>CAWIWL010000022.1:0-520246 GCA_963839705.1 uncultured Acidobacteriota bacterium | reverse complement strand
GCTCACGCTTGCCAATGGCCGCGTGAGCTACGGCTGGCAAGCCACGCGAAGGTTCAGGCCCGAGCGCGCCGTAGCGCCGCAGGCGCGAAGGTGGGCCGGGCGCGCCAACTGCCGCCGCTCGCGGCGGATTCAGGCGAGCTATGGCGGATGGTCCAGCGAGGCGCGCCGAAGCGCGAAGCGCGTAGGTGGGCGGGGCGCAGCTCACAGACTCGATGACGACTGAGCCGGAACCACGTGACCGGTGTATGATTGGCGCTGCCGAGCCGCCAGATGATATGGACCAGCGCGACCCGGATCTCTTCACTCCCTCTCTAGCCGACTTCGATCCGCCTGTGACAGGTCGCCTGCCGTGGCGACTGAACTCACTATTCTGGGTATCGTTCCTCGCAGGCCCGCCCGCGGTTTCAGCGATCGCGGTGCTGAACGCGCGTCGGCTCCATATGTCGCCGAGCGTCCAGCGACGGATGGCGCTCGGCGGCGCGCTTGTGACTGTGCTCGCCTTCGGCGTCTCCTGGGCTGCTATCGTCGGCTTCGGCCTCGATCCCGAGCGCGGAGCTCGTGCCCGCTTGCTGCCCAAATGGTCGATCTCGCTGGTCAACCTGCTCTGGGCCGCCGTGCTGGTTCGGTGGCAAACGCCGGCGGCACGCCATTACGAGGCGTTCGGCAAAGGTGCCTATGCCTCGCTCTGGGTCGCGGGATGCGTGGCGGCGCTTGTCAGCTCTCTGTTGTTCGGGATTCCCTTCCTCTGGCTAGTGTGGGTCACGGGGCGCTTTCCGTAGCGCGAACCGACTGCTCTTTGACGTGACCGAAGCATCGCGCGCCATCCTGGAACGCTCATCGCGACTGATGCGGGCCGACGACTTTAAGGCCGCGGTGGCTGAGCTCGAGCCAGTACCTGAGGCGGACCGCTGGACCCGCAGTGGCTACTGGGTGCTTATGAGTGTCGCTCGTTACGAGCTCGGGGAGTTCGGTGCTGCGATTGCCGCCGCCAACTGGGCGCTGTCGATTGATACACATAACGCCCGATTATTCGCGATCAGATTCGAGGCTGAAAGTGCAGGTGGTCTGATCGCCGCTGCTGAACGCAGCATTCTAGAGGCGATTCGTCTCAGCCGCACGTCGTGCGATACCAGGCGGCGTATGCCTGGCTGCTCGCGTCGGCTGGTCAGTTGGCCAAAGCCGAACGCGTGAATGTGGCCGCTCGCAGTTTCGCCCCGGATGATGTCGATTTGGCGTTGCAGACAGCCGAGCTTGCTCGATTGCAGGGGAACGACGCAGAGGCCGTCGGGCACGGCTATCGGATCCTTGAAGCTTCAGCGCCCGAGCCGCTCAAGCGAGTTCTTCTGGACGACTGTTGGTTGAACTCGAGCGGGAGTTCGAAGGTGCGGAACATTCGAGGCAATCCGGGAACTCGGAGTTGGCCGACCGCGCAACGCAGGATTTCGTAGCTATGCTCGGCCATTGGCTCGTGCGCCCGTACCGGATGATCGAGCGGATCGGACCCGTACGGGCACCGGCGCTGCTCGGTGGCGTCGCCATTCTGTTATTGGCTTTCAACTTGGTGACGGCGGCCCTGGTCGTAGCCGCTGTGATGTGGATCCTCTTTCTGTATCCCAACATCACGATTCCGTATGCCTCCTGGCGCCAAAGACGAGACGCCAATCGTCAGCGCCGCAGGTGATCGCACGGCGTTGGGGGTCGATTCCTCTTCGGCTCACTACTCATGAATCGAATCGCGCGAGTTGACCTTTCTTGACGTGCGACGAATCAGGGTCTTACGCCGCGTCGATGATGGCAGCGGCGAAGGCACCAGCTTCGCGGTTCAGGCCTCCCTCAGGGCGTCGATTGGATTGATCCTGAGGGCGCGTCTGGCGGGCCCGACGCAGGCGAGCAGACCCGCGGCGGCCATCACCGCGGCCGTCGCTCCAAGCCACACGGCGAACTGCGCAAGGTCGTCCGCAGGTCGGCCGGAGGGTCCTTCGATCGCGACGACCCACAGCAGAAGAACACCTCCGGCGGCAATGCCGCTCCCCATGAGCACCATCGCGCGGGACAGGATTTCGGCGAGCACATGGCGCGGGTTGGCGCCAAGCGCCGTGCGCAGGCCGATTTCGCGCGTCCGCCGCGAGACGCTGACGGACATCAGCGAGAAGATTCCCAGCGCCGACAGAAACAAGACGAGCGCAGTCACTGCCGCCTGCGCTCCGACAGTCACGGTCAAGCTCATCTCCCGCCGCCGGATCCATTCGCCCAGCGGCCGCGCCTCCTGGACGTACAATCCGGCATCGACATCGGCCGCAATGACCGGCAGACGCGCGACGAGCGGGGCCGGATTGCCGCGTACGCGCACACTCATCACGAGCGGAGACACCGTTCCCGCCGACGCCGCGCGAAACGCATACGGCTGCTCGTTGCCCTCTTCGTCAGGATCCAGGCCGAAGTCGCGCACGACGCCGACGATCTCGAGCCACGGCTCCGCCGCCGCCGCGTCCGATCGCGCGGATGACGTGAAATACCGGAGGCGAGCGCCGATCGGTGACACCCGTCCCGCATCACGTCTAAACTCGCGCGCGAACGCCTCATTGACGATCACGGTTCGCGCAGCGGGACTCCGGTCGCCCTCGTTAAAGCCACGCCCGGCGACAATTGGACGATCGAATGCCTCGAAGAATCCCGGGGCCACCGCCGATGTCAGCAGAGACTCGTTGCCGGGCACCGTCTCGATCTCTGCGACCCGGGTTCTCGGGAGCGTGGCCCCCGGCACGCGGTCGGTGAAAGTGACCGCGACAACGCCGGGTTCCTGCGCGATGCGCCGCTCGAGCGCCGCGAACGTCCGGGCCCGCCGATCCTCGAACGTCGACGGGGTCTCCTCGTCGAACGGCCGGTCCACATCGATGCGAGCGGCGAGATACTCCCCGCTTGGAAATGCCGCGCGGCTCTTCCGCATGCGCATCGACTGGCTCGCGCTCTCCATGGCGACAGGGATGCCGATGGCCGTCAGCGCGACCTGCGCGATCATGGCGCTGGTCCAGACGCGCCCGAACCGCAGCGTGGCGCCCCCGGTGCCCAGATTCGCCAGGTTCGATTGCACGCGCGCCCGCGTGGCTCTCAGCGCAGGCAGCAGTGACAACATGGCCGCGCTGACGACCGCGAGGCCACTGGCATACAGGATCGTCGTAAGCTCCAGCCCGGGAGTCATCCAGAAGGGTGCGCCTCCCTCGTCGGCGAACGCGCTTTCGATCCCCCACGTCAGCGTCCGGTCCGCGGCCATGAGGCCGACCGCGGCCGCGATCGACGCGAGCACCAGGGCCTCGACGAAGAGTTGACCGATGATTCGCGCGCGGCTCGCGCCGAGCGCGGAACGCAGGGCAATTTCCCCTTCCCGTGTCGCCGTCCTCGCGTAGAAAAGCGTGCCGACGTTCATGCACGCAATGATCAGCACCAGCAGCCCAGGCAGGTTCCTCAGCGCGAGCTGCGCGATGTCCAGATCATCAGGTGCTCCGCCTGGCCGCATCACCCGCGGCCGGAGATGCTCGTGCGTCGCCGGAAGCGCCGCGGCAGCCCGTTCTGCGAGCACACGCAGCTCGGCGTCGGCCAGCTCGCGGGTGGCGCCGGACGCCAGCCTGCCGATGACGTCGATCGCGCCGCCCTCGAGCGCACCGTACCCGGTGCGGAGCTGCAGTGGCGTCCAGGCGTGGTGGTTGACGGGATACCTGAAACCATCCGGCATGACGCCGATCACGGTGGCTGGGGTGTTCCCCAGTTTCACGACCGAGCCGACGATGTCGTGCCGACCGCCGAGGGAGCGGTGCCACGCGTCGTACCCGAGCACGACAACGCTGGGTGCTCCGGGCACCTCGTCAGAGTCGAGCAGGGGACGACCGAGCAAGGGCGGCACACGTGCCGTGCGGAACGCGGCGGCCGTCACCTCCGCCATCCGGATCAGATGGGGAGCCGCGTCGCCGACGAGGAGATTTCGGGTGTACGTGCGGTAGGCCCCGAGGTCCTCGATCGTTCGCAGCTCGCGCCGCCATTCGAGGAAGTCACGCACGACGCGCGGCTCGGGGGCGTTTGTCAGAGTGTTCTGCATCTCGATCAAGACGACCCGGTCGCCGTCGGGCAGCGGGATCGTCGGCGCCAGGAGCTTGCCCAGGAGGTCGTACGAGCCCGCGCCAATCCCGATCGCGAAGGCGAGCGCCAGCCCGCCGGCGATCGTCAGGCCCGGGTACTTCAGGAGCATCCGGAGTCCGAGCTTGTAATCCTGCAGCATGTGTCCTCGCTGTGAACTGCCACGTTAGCTCAAGCGGCGTGCCAGCCGAGCGCGAAAAACACACCCAAAAAGGACAGACCCGACGCGAAGGAGATGGCGCTATGCTCGCTGTTGGGACGGGGCCGTTCGTTTTCGAACTCTGTGCAAATCGGGAGCAGCGATTCCCTACGACCGCGAGGGCGATCGGTGGCACCTGACAAGCCGACGATCCCGCGTGATCGCTGTGCCAGCGGACGATTGAAGTCGCAAGGCCCGGTGCTGTTGGCACCGGGCCCTTTGTGATCCGCAGTCGGCCGCGCTCGAGGTCACCTCACGCCGAATCTGACCGAGTGCGAGACAGGATCGCCTGACACGCTGAACAGCAGTCGCCACACACCCGGCGGCATGGCTTTGGTGCTCAGGTTGAAAATGTATCCGCCATTCCCCCCTGTCAGCCCGTTGTGTCGGAAGTCGTAGTCCGGATTCGCTTGACCCGCATCGTCCAGGACGCCCGTCAACGTTCCGCTCTCCGGGGTTACGGACAACGCATGCACGACGACGCCAGGCGAGGAATGGTTCGCGCCGTTCGCATCGCACAGCGCGAGCTTGATGGGCACCGTCGCGTTTTGCTTGACGGCCTTCGTTTCGTCGTAGAGCGTGCACACGCCGAACTGGACGTCATATGACACCGAGCTTGCCGCGCTGTTCCCGGCGACGTCGGTGGCGGTCGCCGCAAAGACCTTCGCGGCGCCTACCGAGCTCGTGTTGACCTGGGCGGCGCCTGCGCATCCAGCTGACGGCCCGGCGACGGTGCTTCCACCCGCGAACCCTGAACCGCTGTCCGTGCACGAGAACACGCTGGGCACCGACTGATTCAGCAGATACGGTGATCCGGCTGCTGGTGTCGAGAACGTGATGCCGGGTGCAACGGAATCGATCTTGTACGGCCCCGCGTTCACGCCCGCCGCGACGTTACCGGCGACGTCCGAGACGGATCCCGACGGGATCGTCACGGCCACTCCGTTCGTCACGGTCCATTTCGTGAAGCCGCAGGAGGTGCCGACGCACGGAGTCGCGACTCCCGAGGTTGCGTCGTTAGCGACGAAGGCGGCCGTCTGGGTCCCGCGGCACCACCCTGCGTTGCCGGGCACCGAGCACAGGTCGCCTGCCGGATTGTGGACGAGAGTCGGCGCCGTGGCATCGTAGCTGAACGCGAACGCGACAGTTGCGCTCGCGTTCCCCGCCTGGTCATGGCAGAGGCCGTTCACCGATGCGGCTGCGTTGTCGGGCGCGTTGTAGGCGGTCGCCGAGCAGCTCGCGATTCCAGACGTGGCATCGTCGCCAGTCCAGGTAATCGTCAGGCCGTGGTTGTACCACCCGTTGTGGTCCGCTCCGCGATCGGCTGTAGCGGTCACATTAATCGGCGCCGTTGCGTCGTACCTGAAGGCGTAGGCCGCGCTGGCCGAGTTCCCCGCCTGGTCGGCGCAGCTGCCCGACACGGTGGCGATCGCGCTGTCCGGCCCTGAGTAGGACGCAGCCGGGTCGCAGCTCGCGGGCCCTGACGTGCCGTCTGTCCCCGCGAAGGTCACCGTGAGCGCGTGGTTGTACCAACCGTTCTCATCGGATCCGCGGTCGGGGGTGGCTGTCACCTCAGGGGGTGTCTTGTCGATTTTGAAGCTCGTGCTGATCACTGATTCCGTGTTGCCCGCTCCGTCGCTGCTGGCGGCATACACGATGTGGGATCCGTCGCTCATGACATCAGCGCCCGCTCCCAGGTAGGCGCACCCGACAGAGATGGCGTCGAAGCTCGCCGGCGCGGACGCGGGGTCGAGCACGCAGCGTGTCTCGGCCAGACCCGAGCCGCCGGTGTTGTCGGTCGCGGACACGGTCAGTTGGACGTTCGAGGTGTACCAGAGGTTGCTGCCGTTTGGCGTGACAGGACCGAGCGTGATCGTGGTGGTCGGGGCCGTGTTGTCCGGGACAACTACGGTCACGCTGTTGGGCAGCAATTTCGTCTCACTCAGCTGGTTCGAACAGTTGTCGTTGCCGGACGCCACGAAGTAGGCGTCGTAGATTCCGGCCGCAGCTGGCGCAGTAATGCTGAACGTCTCGGTGTAAGTGCCGACCCCATCGTGGTTCAGGATGTGATCAACGCAGCTACCTGTTCCGGTACCTGTTCGCGATTCGCCAGGTGCTGGCGCGCCAGTTCTGGGTGCCTCCTCCGTTGTCGGTGCGCACATTCATGACCACCGTAATCGTGGCTCCCGGCGGTACTGTCACGCTGGTGCCGCCGTTCAACGTGACCGAATTGATCGTCCGACTGTCCGTGAACGTCGTCCGTGCCTGTGAACCAGCCCCCGTCGCTGTCAGATAGAAACGCACGCCGAGATGATGTTCTTCGGGCGCGAACGAGTCATCGAAGATGTTGCCGTCGTCGTCGGCGACGACGGTGATCAAGCGGTCGGGGTGTTCGGGCGTGACTTCCTGGAGGAGAAGACGCACGGTCTCGCCCGGCTGCCAGCCGTGCCCTGTAATGGTGACGGCTGTCCCAGGAGCATAATCGTCGCGGTCAGTCTCCAGCGTGGCGAAGGCATAGACCTCGCTGCTGCCGATCGGGCCGGTGCCGTTCTCGCCGCCGTTGACGAGCAATCTCCCTCGCGTCGCCAGCGCCGCTCCGGTTGCGTTCGCACGAGCGACGGTCATGCTGCCGCTTGCGCGGAACTCTCCCGCCCACGGCAGGTAGAGCTCGGCCGACGCGCTGGGGGCGCCACTCGAGATGCCGCCAACGACAAGCACCGAGTTGTTGGCCGGCAGCAGGAACGCCTGATGATCGCGCCGCGGCGCCGACGCGGCTCCAGTGACACTCGACAGTCCGGTGGCGGGGTCAAACACGTCGGCGGACGCCAGTTCCTGCTCGCCATCGAACCCGCCGAACAGCAGGACCCGGCCATCGAGCAGCGTCGTTGCCGAGAGACCCGCCCGAGCCACGGTCAGCGTGCCGCCGTCCGCGACCGTGCCGGACGAGGGGTCGTAGATGTCGATCGACGCGAGCGCGTTTCGTCCGTCGAAGCCGCCTGCAATGAGGACGCGGCCGTCCTGCAGTCGGGCCGCGGCGTGACCAGCGCGTGGAGCACTCAGAGTACCAGCCACGGCGAACTCGCCGCTCACGAGATCGAACACTTCGATGCTCGCGACAGGGCCGCTCTCGTTCTCTCCTCCCGCCACCAGAACGCGCCCATCTTTCAGCAGCGTCGCCGTGTGCCCCCAGCGCGCATCCGTCAGGGAGCCAACGGCCGTCCAGCCTCCATTGGTGTAGATTTCGACACTCGCCGTGCTGCCGTCGGCATTGCGGCCGCCAATGGCAAGAACTGAATCATTCGACAGCAGGACGACTGCATGCTCGGCGCGCGGCGCATTCAACGCGGCACCCGCCGCGACCCCTTCGGTCTCACTGAAGACGTCTACGCTGGACACGACGCCGCCGGCGGAGATGCCTCCGGTGACGAGAACGCGTCCATCCGACAGAAGCGTTGCGGCTGCGCCCGCGCGGTTCGTCGCACTCGCGCCCTCGGCCCATCCACCGCTCTGCACAGCGGCGACATCACCGCGAAGAAACGCCAGCGTCGACGACACGATGACCGTCACGAGCGCCGCCGTCTTCAATACCTTCATGAGACACACCTCGACGGTCATACAGGGACCGCCCCGCATCACCGGGCAACGGACCCTTCTCTGGAACGGAAAGTGAAAAGGACGCTGAGGAGTGCTCCAAGAAACATTCCGCAGAGCGCCAGAGCAGACGTGGGCGTGGGTAAATGATTACGGCGCTGAGGGTTTATCCGACGGGCGGCCGCTCGCGTTTCACGAGGTGTCGCTCGAAAGTTCGCGCGCCAGGGGACTTTTCTGTGGCGCCGCAGGAAGTACGCTGCAAGCCGAGTCGTTACGGTCTTGTTGTTACAGTTTTGAAGGCACGTTCCGACGTCTTGGCGGCGTCTTTGAAAGCCAAGTACTTCCGGCTCGCCTTCCTGTCGAGGAGCACGACATCCGCGTAGTTGATTCCAGACGACGCGTTCCGCTGCTCGTCGGGGCGGTGCAGCTATGTTGCCGGTTGACGCGCGGGTCGTGACGGCCGGTGCAGCTGTGCGCGAGGGTACAATGAACGCACGCGCCCGTAGCTCAGTTGGATAGAGCACCAGCCTTCTAAGCTGGGGGCCGCTGGTTCGAGTCCAGCCGGGCGCACCAACCTTCGCTCACGCTTGCCAATGACCGCGTGAGCTACGGTTGGCAAGCCACGCGAAGGTTCAGGCCCGAGCGCACTTCAACGATCTTGAGCTTGCCTGCCGCAGAGAAACCGATGGAACGACTGTCCGGGGACCAGAACATCTGCGAGCCGTCCTCTGTCCCAAACACGGGCTGGGCCTCGAGGGCGTCGAGCGGCCGAATCCAAATCTGCTTGACGCCACCCCGAGCCGCGACGAACGCGACGCGCCGCCCATCCGGCGACACCGCCGGCATCGTCGTGTTCTGCGATCCGAGCAGCGTGAGGTCCGGCGGCAGCGAGAGGAAGAATCTCACTGGCGGCGATGACGCCGTTTCCTGGCGACGGACACTCGACACCGGCAGGGACGCTGCAGCAGTGATGAACCCGACCGCCGCAATCACCCAAGGCATCGCCTGACGCCAGCGAGGGACCGGCGCCTTATCGGCAAGCAAAGCCGGCGCGGATCGGGCCGGGATGGTCGCGTGCTCGGACGAGACGAGGCGAGCGACGGCGATGTCGCCAATTCGCGTGCGCTTATCCTTCTCGAGACATCGCTGGATGAGTAAGACGACCTGCGGCGGCACGTCGGCGGGCAGCGCCGTCCAATCCGGCGACGACTTGACGACCGAGGCGATCGTCTCGGCGAGGTCCTCGCCCGGAAACTCGCGCTGGCGCGTCAGCATCTCGTAGAGTACGGCGCCAAAAGCCCATACGTCGGTGCGCTTGTCGACGGGCCGCCCGCGCGCCTGCCCGGGCGACATGTAGGCAGCCGTAAGCCCGGGTTTCGGTGCCCAAGCGGCCCTGGCGACAGTCTTGTGGATCGCGCCCGTCCTGCTCACCAATATAGAAGAGATGGACCGAGGCTCATGCGGGAGCGGATCGATTTAAGAGTTTCGAGCGTGTTACAGCGAACCCCGGGGCGTTCGACGAACACGTGCAGCGAAACCTCTTGACCGTGGGCGCCCAAAGACCGATCATTTCGGCCCTCGGTCCCAGCTTTTCATTCGGTCCATGGGAGGTGTGCCATGAGACGTCGATCTTTGGCAGTGCAGACCGTTCTGGCGAGCACTGCCGCGATAGTGGGGATCTGGTCGTTTTCACCCGTGACCAGCGTTCAGGCGGCGCCGAGCATGCCCAGGGTCACCTGGAGCCCCTGCTATCACGAGCGCGGCCTTCCGTTCGAGTGTGGAACGGTTCAGGTCCCGCTCGATCACGATGGGCCGGGCGGCGCCGCGATCTCGATCGCACTGGTTCGGCTCGCCGCCATCGGTCCCGGCGCGCGAATCGGGTCGCTCTTCTTCAATCCGGGCGGACCCGGCGGCTCTGGTGTTGATTTCGTGCTCAGCATCGCGCCCCTCATTCCGCCGCCGCTGCGCGCACAGTTCGATCTCGTTGGCTTCGACCCGCGCGGCATCGCGCGAAGCACGGCGGTGCGATGCTTTGGCAACGCCAAACAATGGGCCGGTCTGTTCACTCCCTTCCCATTCCCCGTCACCCCCGCAGAGGAGGCGCTGTGGGCGGCAGCGGACCAGTACCTCGTCGGCGCGTGCGACCAACGCGCGGCCCGCATCATCGATCACATGGCGACGGCTGACGTCGCGCGCGACCTGGACTTGCTGCGCCAGGCGGTGGGCGACGACCTTCTCACGTACGTGGGCTACTCCTACGGCTCGTACCTCGGCGTTACGTATGCAAACCTCTTCCCCGACAGGTTCCGCGCCCTCGTCGTCGATGGCGTGCTCGATCCGGTCGCCTGGTCGACCGGAGCGCCGGGCCAAGGATCGACCCTCCCGTTCTCGACACGGGTGCGGAGCGACGCCGGAGCGGCTGCAACGCTCGACGAGTTCTTTCGCCTTTGTGACGCCGGCGGCTCGAACTGCGCGTTTGCCGGCGGCGCTGCCGCGCGTTTCGCGGCGCTTGCTGCCCGTCTGAGGGCTGCACCGCATGTGATCGTGAATCCGGTCACTGGTCAGGCCATTCCGTTCTCCTATGCCGACCTCATCGCCATTGCGCTCGGCGCGATGTACGACTCGTTTTCCTGGCCGTCTTTCGCGAGATTCCTCGCGTTCATCGAGGCGCGGGCCGAACCGGCGGTGATCGGCGCGCAGTTGATGGCTCTGCATGAAGAGCTGGGTCTCATCACCAAGCGCGGCGTTCCGCGCTACAGGAACGGGCCCGAAGGGGGTACGAGCGTCCTCTGCTCGGACAGCGACAATCCCGAATCGTACGCGGCGTGGTCGGCGGCGGCGACGGCATCCGAGGCCCAGTTCGGGTACTTTGGTCGTCTCTGGACCTGGCTCTCCAGCCCGTGTGTGAACTGGCCCGGCGCCGACGAGGATCGGTACATGGGGCCATTCGATGCGCCGACGCTGCACCCGGTGCTCGTAGTCGGGAACCAGTTCGATCCTGCCACACGCTACGAGGGCGCGGTGACGGTCCACGATCTGCTGCCGAACTCCAGCCTGCTCACGCTGCATGCGTGGGGCCACACGTCACTGTTCCTGTCGGGGTGCGCGACCTTCAATGTCACTCGTTATCTGCTCACTGGCCTCACACCACCCTCAGGCACCGTGTGCGAGCAGGACATCGTGCCATTCACGTTGCCGCTGACATCCGCCGCGTCCGAGTCCGCGTTTGAGATTGAGGTACGCCGGCAGATTCGTGGAAGCCTCATTCCCGAGGTGCTGATGCGCGCGAACCAGTAACACAAACAGAGCGGCGTCGCCGCGGCATGGTCGTACTGAGGCTCGCGCGAGCCTGGCCCGCTCGCGAACTGCGTCGGTGACGTCAGTTGCCGGTGGGACACCAGCTTGAAGGATTGGCTTCGGGCGATTACTTCAGGGCATGGACCTGGTATCAGAATCTCAACACCACTCCGGCTGAGGCGCGCGCGAAGTCGACGTTGCGGGAGCCGTCAATGAGGTCGAGGAGCCCGAAATCCACGCCGCCAAACGTGCGGAAGTAGCGAACGTCAGCACGCAGGCCGAGGTTCGTGCCGAAGAACAGCATCACGCCGCCGCCAAAGTCCCATGCGGCTTCGCTGTTCTCGAACGTCAACAGGTCGCCGAACACCTTCACGTCCGAGCGCATCACGCCCACGCCCACGAGGGCATACGGACGAACGCCAAACCCCTTCTGCCCGCCGAACGGTATACCAAAGAGCAGATTGCCGGTCACGGTGAGCACGCTGCTGCCACCGAGGTCGGACTTGCCGAAGAAGTGATCATCCACGAGGCGACGTTCGCGGCCCCAGATGCGCGGGCGGACATTCATCGAACAAAGTAATTACGCGGCGCGCCTCGGCGGGCTCGGGCCGCCCTCCGGCGGCGCCATTCGGATCTGTCGCAGCAGGTTCAAACTCGTCACCGGCACTTGATCCAGATTGTGACACTTCCATCGAGACGCTCGTGTTGAAGGCCGGATTTTCACTCAACCTGCGCGGGCGCATCGATTGCACACTTCGGCCGTCCGGGCCGCGGCGCTTCGCGCTCCGCAGCCTGAAGCGCCATGCTCAGACACATAACCCGAAGGCCCACGATGCGCACGAAGGCCATCCTGGTACTCGCCGCGCTGGCCGCGGCGATTCCGGTGGCCGCGTGGAACGTCGTCACGCGCCGCGCGAGCGCGAAGGTAGCCGTTGCGGCGTCGGCTCATGCGCCGTCCGCAGCGGACAACCCCGTCGACGCGCGCCGGCGCGCCGACTTCGCCGCCATGCAGGCCTTCAGGCCCGGTTACGCGTTCTGGCAGCACGTCTTCACCATTCCCGACCACTCGATCGCGTTCGGCAGCGCCGTTGACGGACGGCTTCTCGCGACGTTCCCCGCAAAAGGAATGTGGACGCGCCAAGCCGTGTGGAGCGATCCTGCAATCGCGCGCATCCTCGATGGTCAACAGCTCCCTCCCAAATTGAGTGAACGGCGACAACAAGTGGCGCTTCTTCTGGAGGGCGCGGCTGGGCCGGTGCTGCACAACTCAACGCGTGGAGACGCACTGCTGACGAACGCTCGCCGGTACGGCCCCTTCCTCGCGGAGTGGGGCGCCATCTACGAGCGGTTCGGCGTGCCTGCGGAAATCGGCTTGGCTCAAGTCATCTTCGAATCGGGCCTGAATCCTACAAGGCGCTCGGAAGCCAACGCCGTGGGATTCTGCCAGTGGCTACAGAGGAACTGGAAACGACTGAACCACTTCTCACCAACGCCTATCGAGGGACGGAACCAAACGACGCAGGCTCCCTACTGCGCCGCGTACCTGTCCGTGCTCGCCACCAAGTACGGATCGTTCATTCCTGCGCTCTCCGAACACAATGCGGGCGGCACCAATGTAGGGCGGGCGCTGATCAACGGCGGGTACCTGGGTGCCGAGGACGTCCGGACCCGATACTTTCTGGGCTCCAAGCTGGCCCGCGACCTACGGGCCCTGCCGGGCAGGGAATATGCGGACGTCCACAAGAGCTATGGCCCGCGCTCGTATCTCTACGCGGAGATGGTATTCGGCAACACGTTCAACATCAGACGGCTCATCGCGTCGACGCCCCAGATGTCGATCAGCGCGATGCGTACGCCGCGTCCGATGTCGCTGGCCGAGATCATCGAGCGTACGCGTCTACCTGCTGACGAGGTGCGCCGGTTCAATCCGGCACTCGTCGAACGAGTTCCCGCTCACGCCACGCTCTACCTTCCAGACTATGTCAGCGAGTTTGGTCCTGACGTCGCGTTCTGGCGCCGGCCGCCCAGCCCTTCGTATGTGGCCGTTCTGGATGACTTCCTGCGCCTCGACTCCGGTCCTGAACAGTGGGACGATCCGGCCTTTGCGCCTGTACTGGAGAACTTCAAGCGCCGCTTCAGAGAGACGAACACGGAGGAAGGCGCGGTGATGGGGACGGTGCTCGCCTATGCGATGGACCAGGCATATGCCAGTAGCCGCCGCACATTACTGACGGAATACCGGAACAGCGAGAAGGTGCGGTGGCTGATCGAGCGAGGAGTGCTTCAGCTCGACGCCCTGCGCAACGCCCGGACTTTTGGGATTGCAGCCCTGACGTCTCCGGAATGATTTGTCACCCATGTATCCGGAATGGAACCAGGAGCCGGGTGGCTTGCCATGAGCGAGCCTGCGGGTCGCCGAAGGCGCGGGGCGCAGGCCTTCATTTGATCGCTGCCGAAAAACGACGCGCGCGAGGCCCTCAGAATGCGTCGCAGCTCCGACCTGTCGGTCCGTAGCGCGTAGCGCGACAGTGGACGCATGTCAATCGAACGAATACCCGGCGAAGAAGATCTCCGATGGTCGGTCGTCCCGATACGCGACGATGTAGACACCCTGACCGCGCTCGATGGCATCGAACAGCTCGTCGTTCGACTCAATCATCTCGCGCGTCGGCTTGCTCGTGCCGAACAGGTCGACCAGATCATCGCCTGAAAGCGCCGTAACCGACCCGTAGTCGGGATCGTCGGACACCCGCTCCATATCGAGGATCGAGCGGGTTCCGTCGGCGTCGGCGTCCTCGATTGCCTCTTCGATCGACGCGTGTTGCGCACCCGGCCCGGCAGCGCCCGCCTCGACGGGAAACTCCGGCAGCGGCGTCACCGGATTGTATCGGCCCGCCTGGAACTCGCGCCGGCGCAGCGTCTGCAACGCACTGTTGATGTCTGCCTGATACGGAACGAAGTAGAACCAAGGCTCGCCACCCACCTCACACCTCCTCTGTCTCGCTGTGTACGTCCGAAGAATGGCACCAGCGTACGCAAAGAAAAGCGACCGACTCAAGGGCAGCAGTCATCCCTAACTGCGTTCCGACGGCTGCCCTGGAGGCGACTTTTGTAGACCCGCTGAAAGACAAAGGGCGCGACCCGGGACGGAAGACCAGCAAGTTACCTGATCTCTCCCGGGTGTCCTTCTTGCACAAAGTGGGTTGCTCTGCCAACCCGACTTTTGATCGCACCGGCTGTGCTGATGCTCGCGGGGTCCGTGGCCGCCGCTGACGTCCCCGCACGGCAGGATCCGATCGCACTGGCACGCAGCGGCACAGCGGCCATCGAGAATGAACGTTTCGGTGACGCGCTCGAGGCGTTCACCAGGGCAGCGGCGCTGCAGCCCGGCGACGCGAGCCTCTGCTTTGGTGCGGGCGTCGCCGCCTTCATGCTCGGGCAGAATGACGTGGCGCAGGCCCGCTTCGAGTGCGCCCTCGCTCTCAATCCGAACTATCTGCAAGCGGCGGTGTGGCTCGGGGACCTCCACTATCGCGCGGGACGTCTGCGCGAGGCGATCTCGATTTACGAAACCGCACGGCAGCGCTCGCCGAAGGAACGCGAGCTCCAGGAGCAGCTCGTCATCTGGCGCAAGGAGCAGGACCTGCAGAGCCGCTTCCAGGAAGTACGCACGGAGCATTTCACCGCGCTATTCGAGGCGGCCACCGACGAACCGCTCGCTCGTACGGTTGTCGAGCGGCTCGAGTCCGCGTACTGGCGAGTTGGTCGCACGCTCGGCGTCTACCCGTCTCAGCCGATCACGGTTGTGCTCTACACCCGCGCGCAATTTGGTGACATCACGAGATTGGCCGCATGGTCCGTGGCGGCGTACGACGGCCGCATTCGGGTGCCGCTCGGGGGCGCGCTGGAGCAGCGCGATGAGCTCGATCGCGTGCTGTCACACGAATTCGTTCATGCTGTGGTGGCCAGGTTAGGAGGCCGCACCGTGCCCGCGTGGGTGAACGAAGGTCTCGCCACCGTGCTCGAGCCAGCGGGCCCTGAGGATGCGGAGGCACCGCTGGCGCGTACCGACGCGCGGCCCGCATTGTCAAAGCTGCACCGCAGCTTCGTCGGTTTCTCCAGGCGCGACGCCGAAATCGCTTACGCGTCGGCGGCGCGGGCCGTGCGGCGATTGATTGAGCAGCGCGGCGCGGCTGCCGTCGTCGCGCTGCTGGAGGATCTGGCGCGAGGCGCGCCGTTTGCCAGCGCGTTCCACCACCGGATCGCGATGCGCTACGAGGATTTTGCGGCGCTCGCGGCGCGCGACTAGCGGATTGACCAGCATCGCGGGCATTCCTGGTATCTCACACGAGATTCGCGCGCTCGGGCAACTGGTGAGGCGCAGCGTTCAGCGTTTCGTCGGCGGCGGGTTGTCGCTGTTGTAAATCGCGTACGCGACTTGCCAATCGCTACCGACGCGCTTCAGGATCACGGCGTACTTCCCGCTGTCGGTGACCGCACTTGTCTCGCCTTTGGGGGTCACGCTCTGCTGGTACGTTCCGACGTCGTACCCACGATCGCCCTCGACATGAGACTCCAGATGAGTCAACGTGAAGGTGTTCATCGTCGTTCCAGCGCTGAACTCCTGCTGGTAATACCCGAGGATGGCTGCCCGTCCCTTGATCATCGGCGTGTGGGGCGGCATCTCGATCGCATCCTCCGTGTAGAGCGCGGCGATCGCCTTTGCGTCCCCAGCGAGGGTGGCCTTGACGTAGGCGTCGGCGACCGCCTTGATCGCCTCGCCGCTATTTCCGCGGCCCTTCCCTTGTCCCGCGGTTGCTGGCGCCTGGCCCGCAGCGGCGGCTGCCACGACCAGAAACCCGATCGCTATCGACAGTCCTGCCGTTCTCATGACTATCCTCCTTGCTCGATTACTTTACATTCTGCGCGCGGCGCTCCCACACGCAAGCTCGAGCGTAACCAGGCTGATCTGGATGGCGTGTCGGCATCGTCGACCCAGGGTTGGCGATCGGCATGAAGCGTCGTAGCGCGGAACGGATGAACTCGACATCCACATTTCCGGACGACCACATCCAACCCGGCGCTCATCCGCGGGGACGCTGTCGAGGTATTAACTCTTCCATCCAGCCGGCGGCTTTTCGAACAAAGCGCCGCCAGAACGCCCGTCGAGCTTTCTGACGGTCTTCCGCTTGCACCGAGCCACGGTGTTACCCGGCCTGCCCACTGCAGGCGACGCGTGACCACGTTCACCGTTCATCCAAAGGAGGAACGAGATGTTCAGACGTGCCCTCGGAGTTCTTATCCTCTGCTCTTGCATCGTGTCGCCGGAAGTGGCGGCGGCTCAGGAACGCGCACCGCATGCGGGCTCGACCGCGGTCGGCGTCGACGTAGGCGCGTTCATGCCCACGGAGAATCAACTCGACAACGCGCTCATCGTCAATGTGTTGCTCGAGTACTACCTCACGCCACGCGTCAGCCTGCGCACGGACTTCGGATTGACCGATCCCGGCTTCGCGCGCGAGTCGACCGACTCGCTCCGGCAGATTCCGCTGCGCGTGGACGTCAACTACAACTGGGAAGGCGGCAAGTGGCATCCCTTCGTCGGCGCCGGCGTCGGGGCGTACTTCATGCAGTTCAAGGACAACGGCCAGGCAATTGGCGAATCGCAGACTAAACCCGGGTTCAACCTGGGCGGCGGCATCGAGTATTTTACCGGCCGGACAGTTTCCCTCAAGGGAGAGGCGCGGTATCACGTGATCGGTAACACGGGAGGTCTGGATCCGTCGGGGCTCGTCGTCACCGGCGGATTGAAGAAGTACTGGTAGTCGCTCGCGAAGCGTTGCGGGGCACTCGACCGTGACTGTCCCGGTTGAGTGCCCCGAGTCGCACGCCACGAGGACAGGGCTGAGCCCTCTACGAGCGTATCCCTCCAGCAAACCGCGGCCTGTCGTCTGAGCCGCTTCCCACCTAATCTGCGCATAGCGGCCAAGGCACCCTCACGTGCCGGTCGAGCAGCTGGGCCATCGCTCCGCGGTAGGGCACCGCTGAACCCGATGGTCGACGCGGCGAACAGGACGGCAAGGCCGCTCACTTCTTCAGCAGCTCCATCGCCCAGATATCGCTCTCGTCGCGCGCGATGGTGAAATAGAACCGCTGTCCGTCGGTCGCGAACTCGCGTCGCGGGGAGCGGCGCGACGGATCGTCGAAGCGGACGAGCAACCGTGGCGCCCCGCCAGCGGCCGGCACCGACCAGATGGACGAATGGCGATCCCGGTCGTAGGCCTTGTAGTAGATCGTCTGGCTGTCGCGGGACCATACGGGATAGGCCGGCTCGGGCTGTTCGTCCCCCGCGCGGCCGTCGACCAGCACGCGGTCGCCGGTGCCATCGGGGGCAATGACCCGCAGCTGCCCCTGCACAGCAATAGGCAATCAGCCGCCCGTCGGGCGACCACTTCGGATCGGAACTTCCGTTCTTGGTGAGCTGGCGCGGAATCCCCCAGGGAGCGCCGCGATGCGAACGGGTCACAATGTGAGCCTCCCACATTTCGCCGATTTCACCTGTCGACCTCGGCGGCAGCGACGCATCGAAGAGGATGGTGTTCCCGTCGGGGCCCCACCCCGCGTGTTGCTCCTCGGCGGGGCTGCCCGCCACGACTTCGGTGCGTGTGCCGTCGGCCGACACGACGAGGACATCACGCTGACCGCCTGCGCGGATGGAGTGGAACACAATCTCACGACCGTCCGGCGACCAGTCGTTGACGAACTTGTGGTTCGGACCTCTGGTCACCTGTTCCGCTGCCCCGCCGGCAAGCGGCTGCTTCCAGATGTCTGCATAGCCGTTGCGGTCCGAGTCGTACGCCAGCCAGCGCCCGTCCGACGATATGGCCAGTTTCTCGATCTTTTCGTTGCCGAAGGTGACCTGTTTGGCATCTGCGACCGAAGCGACCCCGCTTCTCGGAATCCCGATCGACCAGATATTGGCGTTCGGCGCGTACGACGCATAGGCGAGCAGCGTGCCGTCGGCCGAGAGCGGACATGCGTGTGAGCGTTCAACCCGGATGTCAGCCGCTGGGGTTCTTGCGCAGGCTCTCCCTCGGGACGTCAACCGGATCGTGTAGATGTCGCGCCCGCCCCCGCGGCTCGAGATAAACAGCAGGGTCCGGTTGTCGGGCATCCAGACGGGGTTCGTATCGAGCCAGTCACCGTGGTGAGTCGGCGTGACGCGCGCCCGCCCTCGAGCGTTACGACCATCACGGTGCTCGTCGACACGTTGCCGAGGCATCTCCTCTCCAAACGTGAAGATCGCACCCGCCGTTGACATACGCGATCCTGCGCCCGTCGGGAGACCAGCGGGGTGAATGAACCTCCGATCCGGCCGCGATCAGACGCGGCGGACGCCGTCACCGTCCGCCGACGACGATATAGAGCCCGTCGGATCCGCCAAAGGCGATGCGCGTGCCGTCGGGCGACCATGACGGCGCGACTGCCACGCCGCCGGAAACGGACCGAACAGTTTTCTCGGCGCGCCGCCGAGCGCGGGCACCTGATACAGCATCGCCGCCGCTCGCCGCGACTCGCGAGTGATCGGCTGACGACCGGCCTGGAACACGATGCGCGAGCCGTCGGGTGACCACTGCGGCCACCGTTGCCCGTCCGCGAAGCCCTCGTCCATCAACGGCACGATGCGGCCTCCTGTGAGCTGCCGGACATAAATCCGCATCCGGCCCGCCGGCTCCGGCCGCGTACGCGATCGTCCGACCGTCGGGCGCGATCGCCGGATCAAGCTCGAGTCCCGGTTCAGACGTCACGTGCGTGATCCGCCCGATCGCAAGCGACGGAGGCTCCTCGTGGCGCTGGACGGCGACAGACCGCGGCATACCGACGACGATGAGCAGCGCGCCGGCGAGATACGTCACGCGACGCCTCGAGAGCCGGCCTCGCCGAAGCGCCGGAGGCGCGAAGGCGGGCCTGACGCGCGCCGAGCGCGACGCCGGTCTCCGTGATCGCGATGCTCTCGAGCACGGCCAGCAAGTCGTCCGTACGCTGCCAGCGCTCTCGCAGGTCCTTTCTGGAGACATCGCATGACGAGCGCCGCGAGCGCCGGCGGCGTGTCCGGCCGGTGCCGGGCGATCGGTTCAGGCGGATCGTGTGAGCTGGGCGGCGACAATCTCCTGCGCCGTTCCGCCAAACGGCGGCGACCCGGTCAGCAGCTCGTAGGCCAGCGCGCCGAACGCATAGATATCCGTCCGGTGATCGACCGGGCCGGCGACGATCTGCTCCGGCGCCATGTAGCCTGGCGTGCCGATCATCATCCCCGTCGCCGGTCATCGTGCCGCCGACGGTATCGCCGGCCTGCCGCGAGCGCCCGAGCCACGCCGAAGTCCGCGAGAAAGACGTGGCGATCGGAGACCAGCACGTTGTCCGACTTGATATCGCGATGGATCACGCCCTGGGCGTGCGCGTGCGCCAGAGCGTCCGCGAGTTGGTGCAGGATTCGGACGACCTCCCCGATCGGCAGCCGGCCCGCGCGCCCCAGACGCGCGCGCAGCGACTCGCCGTCGATGAACGGCATGACGTAGAACGGCACGGGATCCGCCGACCCCGAGTCGAAGAGCGGCAGGATGTGCGGATGTTTGAGCTGCCCCGTCGTTTTGATTTCGGCGAGGAAGCGGTCGACACCGACCGCGGCTGCCACGTCGGCTCTCAGCACCTTGATCGCGACGTCGCGATCGTGTTTCAGGTCGCGGGCGAGGTAGACGGTCGCCATGCCGCCGGCGCCGAGCTCGCGTTCGAGACGGTAGCGCGACGAGAGGGCGGCAGATAAGGCCGTTGGCACGTCGCGCATGGCCGTATCTTACGGCGGACGCCGGAAGATACAAGCCCGAGTTGCGAGGGGCACCGGTGAACGAGCGGGCGCGGCCGGTGTCGCAGGCACCGTGCCGCGCCCAAGTGGCTCGCCTCTACCGAGCCGCCGTTCGGCTCGGCGAGCTTGACGATCGCCTCCGTGAAGGCCTTACTCTCGGGCGAGCCGGTTACATCGACGTGAGCTCACGCGGGCTTGCGAGCAGCGGTCGGCTGTTCCTGCTCCCGGCTTCCTCCGCGCGCGCGGCGGCGCGCCGTGATTGTCACGTTGTTCTGAAGGTCGGTGACCCCGGGCGTCGCCCACGCGATCTCGCCGACATCTCGTTTGAGCTTCTTGTGCTGGACGCGTCCGGTCAGCGTGATGCGTCCCCCTTCAGAACGCACCTCCACCTCCCCTGCGCCCGGGAACAGCTCGAGCGCGTCATACAGGAAATCTTCGATTTCCTGATCGTTCGTTGGTCCAAGCGGCTGACCGCGTCTCAGTGCGATGGCGGCGAGCAGCGCTGGCGCCGTGGTATTCGCCGACATGTCCGGACCCATGACCGGGTTCGAATAGACGCCTGGCACATTCAATGGACTGGGCGCTTGAAAGATGGGGACTTGCCCCGGCACAGTCGGGCCGAAACTCAAGGCGCCGGGCCCCATGAGCTGATTGCCAACCGCGATAGGTGGCTGAAGCCATGTGAATCCCGGCGAAGTCACGCCGGACCACATCGGCACTCCGGATCCGTAGACCGGTTCTGACATTGAACTCTCCTGTTCTGCGCACGTCGCGTAACTGACCAGGCCCGTTGGCGGATCGATCCGTCGCGGACCTGGCCTGGGAATGGCGTTCAGCTGTTTACATGAGGTAGCCGGCCTGCGCGGCGAAGGGCTGGATCCCCAACGCCTGGTGCGGTGTGAACGACTGTAATCCGGTCTGCGTCAGCAACTGCTGCTGGAGCTGTTGGAGCTGTTGCGGGATCAACTGCAGCAGGTATTGCACCTGCTGCTGCTGGGCCTGCGCGATCTGCAGCAGCTGGTGCAGCTGCTGAGGCACGATCTGGAGCGACTGAACGATCTGTTGGACCGGCTGTTGCGCGAATGCCGTGCCGTAAGCTCCGATAGGGAGCGTCCCATATCCCCGACGGGATCGTCGCGAACGGCTGCGCGTAGAGCGACTGGGATTGCGGTGCCACCTGGAACGGGCTGATGCCCTGCGGGGACATTCCCCAGGGGCTCGGTTGCGCGAACGTGACCCGACATTCTGACCTCCTAATTGACCACCTTCGCCGGACGGTGACAACTCTTCAGAACCGCGAATGCATGGTTTCGTCACGGATGGCTCGTCGTGGGGGCGAATGGCGCAATGGCGCGGGACGCCGCGTTCGCAATGAACGCTCGGCGTAACCGTGAGCTCGCACGGCGAAGCCACAAGTCGACGGATGCTTCTTCGGATGAGTTCGCAAGAGCGTTTAGTCGACGCGTCCTGTGTGGTCTTGGGGATTGAGAGTGAGCAACGCGGATGCCACGACTAACGAGCGACGGTTGTGCGACATGTCGCCGTGTGTCAGCGAGTCGGCCGCGTGTCAGCGCGTATTAACAGGTGTTGTTCGTACTTGAGGTCGCGGAGGGGAGCACCGTCTGCCACGGCCGTGGTGTGTAATTGTGCCGTGAACGGCCCTCGATCGGCCCGACCAGGACACTACCCCGACCACGCGCGTCGATCTGTACTCGCCATGAAGCTCACGCGATGCGCATAATCCGCTACAGGACATGCACCTACCGAAGTTTGTCCGTGCACTCCATGGCGGCATGCAGCCGACCATCCCGGTCAGCTGGCTGCCCGCGCGCCGGTCTTTTTTCGCGAGAGTATGTCGGGAAGTAATACTGATCGATAACTTTGGCACGCACCAACAGAGTGCATCCCGAGACTGCAGCACCTCGTGCCGACGAGACGCAGACGACCCTGGCTATGCCGGCCGCCAGCCGCCAGCGACCAGCGCCCGCCGCAGTTCCTCGAGAAACTTCGACGTCTCCTCAGAGCTCGCGAACTCGCATTCCTTGATGGAACTCGTCTCGCTGTCGTCGGACTCGGTAATCCGCCACAGCTCGGCCCCACCAGGCACGACCCGCAGGGTGTAGGTGCGGGTCTCGCCACCTCGGGAACAGCGAAGAATTTCGTGGTCGGAGGTCGCCATCTATCCCATTGTCCATCGATTCTCCAACGTCACTTCGCCCGGGCGAGAATCCAAGTTTGACGGCGCCTTCCCGCAGGCCGCTGGCTTGCGCTACGGTAACCCGCGAGGCCATGACAAGAGGCGCGAGCAGGAGCAGGAAGCGACTGACGAACGTCAACAGGGCGCGCATACGGCGGAGTGTAATGCACCTCCGTGCTCGAGGCATATGACGCTGGCTTGCGCCGCAGAAAGTGGCACAATTCCCGGCATGATGCGAATCCTGATGGCCGGCCCATGCCTGCTGGCGGCGCTTCTCGTGTATTCGCAGGCCGTCAAGCCGCAACCGCCGGCTGATCCGTTCCGAGTTCGTCGGCGTCCTCGACTTCGAGGGGGAGCACACCGGAGGCCTGCCGACGGGCTGGTCTGGCGGTCCGCCCGGCACGTTTGCTGTCGATGGACAGACGGTGCACGGTGGCCGGTGGGCCGTTCGGATCGAACGGAAGGATGACAGTCCGAGCGCGTTCACGGCCCTCTCGAAGACGATCCCAGTCGACTTCGCGGGCATGAAGCTCGAGTTGCGCGGCTTCCTGCGCACGGAAAACGTGTCCGACTTCACGGGCCTGTGGATGCGGCAGGATGACGATGGGGGATCGGTCGCGTTCGACAACATGCAGCGCCGCCGGCTGAAAGGCACGACCGAGTGGGCAGAGTACTCGATCGTGCTTCCGCTCAACGCGGCAGCAAAGCGGCTGACGTTCGGGGTCCTGGCCTCCGGCACGGGACGAGTCTGGGCCGATGACCTCCGCCTGTTCGTCGACGACAAACCGATCGAGACCGTTCCCCAGTGGAACCGACCCAAGACCGCTGTCGACTTCGACCACGAATTCGACGCCGGATCCGGAATCGCGCTGAAAGACCTGACCACTATCCAAATCGCCAATCTCGCGACGCTCGGCAAGGTGTGGGGATTCCTGAAGTACCACCATCCGATCGTCGTCGGTGGCAGGCGGCACTGGGACTACGATCTCTTCCGCATCCTGCCGAAGGTGCTTGCCGCCGCGGATGGTCCCGCGGCGCGCGCCGCCATCTATCAATGGGTGACTGGTCTGGGCACCGTAGCCGGCGTGCAGCCCTTGCGCCAGCCTCAACGAAAGCGAGCTCCACTTGCGGCCGCCCGTGACGTGGCTGACCGACGAGGGCTTGGCGCGGAACTTGCGTCAGCCCTCCGCGACGTTCACCGCAATCGTCCGGCAGCCGGGAGACAATTCTATGTTTCCGGTGCCGAGCTCGCCAATCCGTGTTCGATAATGAACAGCCTACGCGAGTATCGGACTTCCCGACGCGGGCTATCAGCTGCTGGCGCTCTATCGTTTCTGGAACATCATCGAATACTGGTTTCCGTACCGCGACGTGATTGGCGGGAACTGGGACGACGGCTGACGGCCTTCATCCCCCGCATCGCCCTGGCGAACGACGGCAATGCGTACAAGCTGCAGCTGATGGCGCTCATTGCCAGGTCCACGATACTCACGCGAACCTGTGGAGCTCCCTGGCCGTGCGCCCGCCGATCGGCGCGTGCCAGATTCCGGTGACGATGCGGTTCATCGAGGCCAGGCCGTCGTCACGGGATACTCGCACGCGGAGTCGGGACCGGCGACGGGCTTGCGGGTGGGAGATGTCGTCACGGCGCTCGACGGGGTCGCCGTTCCGATCTGGTCGAGAGATGGACGCCCTACTACGCCGCGTCGAATCAGCCGACCCGATTACGCGATATCGCGCGATCGATGACCCGCGGGGCTTGCGGCGAGACGATGGTCCGTGTGACGAGAGACCGCGAGGCGCTGGAATTAAAACCGACACGCGTACCGGAATCGGCGGTGAGCTCGACGGCAGGACGCACGCACGATCGTCCGGGCGAAACGTTCCGGAAACTGTCCCCGGATGTCGCCTATCTGAAGCTCTCGTCCGTGCAGGCGTCGCAGGCTGCCACCTACATCGGCTCGGCCGACGGCACCAGAGGACTGGTCATCGATATTCGGAACTATCCGTCGGAGTTCGTCGTGTTTGCGCTGGGATCGCTCCTGGTCGATCGCGCCACGGAGTTCGCACGGTTTACGCGCGGCGATCTGGGCAATCCCGGCGCCTTCCGTTGGAATCCAGCGGTCTCGCTCCAGCCGGCCGCACCGAGGTACACGGGGAAGATCGTGATTCTCGTGGACGAGTCGTCGCAAAGCCAGTCCGATACACCACCATGGCGTTCCGGTCGGCGCCGAATGCAACGGTCGTGGGAAGCACCACGGCGGGCGCCGACGGCAATGTCTCGGCGATTCCGTTACCGGGCGGACTCCGATCGCGGTCAGCGGGATCGGCGTGTTCTATCCCGACAAGAGACCAACGCAGCGGATCGGTATCGTCGCCGACGTCGAAAAGACACCGACGATTCAAGGCATTCGCAGCGGCCGCGACGAAGTGCTCGAAACGGCGTTGCGCCAGATACTCGGTCCCGAAACGCCGGCGTCCGAAATCGAGCGGCTGGCGAAACAGTAGGGCCCGGACCGCCACCCCATCACCGTCGTACGCGCCGCTTCGCGATTGCTACAACGGGGATCGTGCCATCGCCAACCGAACGCACAAGCTGGGCACTCGCCGGCGGCGACGTGCTGGCGCACTATCGTTTCGCGCGATAGTTCAATCCAGCTATTGACCGCGTGCCGCACGCCCCCTAGCATTCTCGCTTTGAAACCTACGCCTCCGGCGGGACGCCCTACGGCCCGTTGCTGATCGTCGGCCTGGGCGGACTCTTCGCCGGCGTCACCGGCCCGCTCCTCAGCACGTTCGTCCCGCCCCTCGTGCGCGACGCGCTCGGCGACCACCGCACCGCCATCGGCGCCGTCATGGCCATCGACAACGTGCTGCTGCTCCTGCTCGTGCCCTGGGCCGGCGCGGCCTCGGACCGCGCCAGCGCCCGCGGCCGCGGCCGTCTGCCGCATCGTCCTCGCCGGGCTCGTGCTGGCGGCGGTCGGCATGGCGCTCTTCCCGTCGTCGCGCGACGTTCGGCATCGCCGGCCTGATCGCCGCGATCGTCGTGCTGTACTCCGGGATCAACGTGCAGCGGTCGCCGTTCCAGGCGCTCGTGGCCGACCTCGTGCCGTCGCGCTACCGCTCGCTCGCGACCGGATCGGTCACGTTCCAGATGTGCGTCGGCGCCGATCGTCTTCCTGATGCTCGGCCGGATGCTCGGCATGCGGCCCGCGTTCCTGATCGCGGCGGGCACCGTGCTCGCCATCGCCGCGGCCTTCGCGCTCGGGCTTCGCGAGCCGGCGGCGTCGGAGTCGCGCGGCCGCCGAAGCGACGTTCCGCTCGCTGCTCGATGCCGCGTGGTCCGCCGTGCGCGGCGCGGTGCCGGGCATGCGCGCGATCTTCGTCGCGTCGCTCCTGCTGCAGCTGACCTTTCAGACGTTCACCACGTGGTTCGCGCTGCACGGCACCGAGCGCTTCGGCGTCCGGCCCGAAGACGTGACGATCGGCTTCATCGCCTGGGCGATCGGCGGCGTGATCGGCGCGCTGCCCGCCGGCGTCATCGGCGTGCGCATCGGCCGGCGGAACGCGATGCTGCTCGGCTTCGCGCTGATGGCCGCCTGCCTGCTCGCGCTCGACCGGGTCACCGACGTCGTCGCAGGCCACGCCGCTCCTCGCGCTCGCGTCGGCCAGCTGGACGCTCCCGACGGTGAACGCCTATCCGCTGTTCGTCGAGCCGGTTCCGCGCCAGCGCCGCGGCGTCCTCGCCGCGCTGTTCCTGCTGTGCATGGCGCTCGGCGGCGCGATCGGCGATCCGCTGAACGGCGCCGTCTTCGATCTCTTCGGGAGCTACCGTCCGCTCTTTCTGATGATGGCCGGCTACACGGCGCTGGCCTTCGTCGCGGTGCTCCTCGTTCCGCGGGGCGCCGGCGAAGCCGGCGCCGGTCCGGACTCGGCGCAGCAGCCGAGATGAAAGTCGGAGCGATCGTGATACTCGGCTAGGCTCAACTCATGCATACCCGGTTCAGCCAGCTGTAAATGACAGTCCGGCGAATACTTAACGCCGGCACGGCGAACAGAGCAGCGAAAACCGCGGATCTCGGTCGCTGTCTTGCACCAGTGATCCGCAGACGAGCGAGTGTGAATCGCTCTACATGAGCTAAGCGGTATGAAACCGCTGCGCTAACCCCAGGAGGTTGTTTTATGACGGGCGCTAAGGCTTCAGTTCTCGCAGCCGGCTTCGTTGGCGCCGTCGCCCTTGGTGTCGCGATCGCCCCGACGGTGCAGGATAAGTGGTCGAGGACGCCCAATACCCCCGAGCCGAGCACGGCCGTGACGGAAAGCACCCCCGCGCCCGCGCCGGCCCCTGCCACCGCTCGCACGCGCCCACGCGCCACTGCGACATCGGCACGGTCTCGAGACGGCCGTCCGGCCGTGTCAAATCCGCCCGGATCGGTAAGGAGTGTCCACGTCGCTGTGTGGAACCCCGAAGTGCGCGACCGCGTCCAGAAGGTGCTCAATCCTGGCACGCGCATGGAGCTCGCGGCGGAGGACTTCGACACCCCTGTGGAATTCGTGACCGTCGCCCACGCGGCGCGCAATACGAGCGTGCCGTTCATGGTCCTCAAGCATCGCGTCCTGAACGAAGGGCAGACGTTAGCTGAGGCGATTCACGAGGCCAAGCCCAATCTCGACGCGAAGGCCGAAGTGGCGCGCGCACGAGCCGCCGCGGAGGCGGATTTGGTAGGGTAGGCACTGATCGCGAGGCGGGGAATCTCAGGATTCCCCGCCTGACTCTTTCTTACACGCCGGGCGGCGGTGAAACATCAGACGAATGCGTCTATCCTAGTGCCGCTCCCGTGCACTTCGTCTACATCGTCCGCTGCGCGGACGGTTCGCTCTATACCGGCTATGCGCTCGACCCGCGAGCGCGGATGCGCGTCCACAACGCGGGTCGCGGCGCGCGCTACACGTCCGGCCGGCGCCCCGTGCGGCTCGTGTACTCGGAACCGTTCGAGACGTTATCCGAGGCACTGAAGCGCGAGTACGAGCTGAAGCAGTGGCCGCGGGCGAGGAAGCAGGCGCTCATCAGGAGCGGGCGGCGGCCGGGGATGCGAAAGTAGCCGGTCCAGTAGCCAGCAACCAGACGCCCTCACGCTTTGCTCATGTCCGGCTCACGACTTCCGGCCATCCGCCCCGCTATCCTGCCTACGTACGCATGCCGCCCGAAATCACACGAGTCGTTGCGCTTGGCGCGAGCAACCTGACGAGGGGACTGCAGACGATCGTGTCGACGGCGCGAAGCACGTGGGGCCCCGGCGTGGAAGTGCTGGGAGCGCTGGGCCACGGCCGCTCGTATGGAGTCCCCAGCCGCCTGGTGATCAGGACTCTGCCGGGTATCCTGGAATCCGGCTTATGGCAAACGCTGTCGTCGTTGCCGGCGGCGAGGACGCGCGCCCTCGTAACCGATGTCGGGAACGACATCCTCTATGGATATCCCGCACCCACAATCCTCGCGTGGGTCGAAGAGGCCGTCGATCGCCTTCAGCGTGTCACACCGGACGTCGTCGTCACCGATCTACCGCTCGAGAGCATCCGCCGCCTCTCGACGCCGGCGTTCCTGGTGTTCCGGTCGATCTTCGCGCCCCACTGCCGGTCGTCTCTCGCCGAGATCGTGGGTACGGCTGAACGGGTGAACCACGGGCTGGCCTCGCTCGCGGCCGCGCGCGGCCTGCGGTTCGTTCGGATGAGGCGCGAGTGGTACGGGTCGATCCGATTCACATACGGCCTGGGCTCTGGCGTCCGGCGTGGCAACAGATCCTGGGTTGCGGAATAGGGCAGGAGATCAGCGAAATTCCGAGCAACGGCGCCTGGCCCGAAGGACTCGGCCTTTACTTCATGCCGCCTGAACGTCAGTGGCTGTTCGGCGTCGAGCGGACCTCGCGGCAGTCGGGTGTCGCGTTGGCGCGTGGCGGCCGCGTCTGGCTCTTCTAGTCGATCCGGCCGGGGTCATAGCCGGTCTAGCCGGGGTCAGATAGACTGACGGCCGGGGACAACGTTGACAATCCGGACCGGCACGGGAGTCTCGGTCGATGCCGCTTAGCACGGGCACGCGACTGGGGGCGTACAGATCGTCGCGCCACTCGGCGCCGGCGGCATGGGCGAGGTCTACCGGGCGCTCGATGCGCGCCTCGGGCGCGAGGTCGCGATCAAGGTCTTGCCGGCGGCCTTCGCCGCCGATCCCGACGCACTCGCGCGATTCGAGCGCGAGATGAAGACGCTCGCCGTCCTCTCCCATCCGCACATCGTCGCCATCTACGACGTCGGCCATGATGGTTCGAGCGTGTACGCCGTGACCGAGCTCCTGGATGGCGAGACGCTGGCCGACATCGTCTCGCGCGGACCGGTGCCGGTCCGCAAGGCGATCGAGTACGGCGTGCAGATAGCGCGAGGCCTCGCCGCGGCGCACGATCGCGGCATCGTCCATCGGGACCTGAAGCCGGCCAACGTCATCGTCACCAGCAACGGCCACGTCAAAGTGCTCGATTTCGGGCTGGCTCGCAGCGCGGCCGCCGACAGTGACGGCGCGACGACGGCGAATACGTCGCCGGGGCTGGTGATGGGTACGGTGGGCTACATGGCGCCGGAGCAGGCGCGCGGGCTGCCGGTCGACCACCGGGCGGACATTTTCGCGTTCGGCTGCGTGATGTACGAGCTCCTCGCGGGCCGGCGCGCATTCGACCGCGGTAGCGCGGCCGATACGCTCTCGGCGATTCTCAAAGAAGACCCGGCGCCGCTCTCCGGTGCGAACCTCGCCGTACCACCCGCGCTCGAGCGCGTCGTCCAGCGCTGCCTCGAGAAGGACCCCGCCGAGCGGTTCCAGTCGGCGCGGGACCTGGCGTTCGCGCTTGATGCGCTGTCGCTCGGAGCGATCGGTCCTGCGAGCGGGCCGGCGGCCGTGACCCCTCCACGGCGCTGGCAAGGCATCGCCAGCGCTGCGGCAATCACTGCCGCCGTCGGCGCGGCCTTCGTCCTCGGACGCGCGATGGCCCCGGCCGGCGCGGGGCAGCCGTCGGCCATCACGCCGCTGACGTTCGAGCGCGGCGTCATCCGCACGGCACGATTCGCGCCCGACGCCGAAACGATCGTCTACGGCGCGCGCTGGGGCGGCGACCCATTGAAGATGTTCGTCGCGCGCGCGGATACGGCGGAATCGAAGCCGCTCGATCTGCCGAGCGGTGACGTCCTCGCCGTGGCGAAGACCGGCGACATGCTTCTCTCGCTCGGGCGGCGGTATCTCACGGCGTGGACGTCAGAAGGCACGCTCGCCCGGGGGCGGCTCTTCGGCTCGAGCGCGCGCGAAGTGCTCGAGCACGTGCGCGACGCCGATTTCCTCCCCGGCGACCGCCTCGCTATCGTGCGGCGCGTCGACGGACGCGACCGGCTCGAGGTTCCGCAGGGCACGGTTGTCTTCGAAACGCCCGGCTATATCAGCCACGCCCGCGTCTCGCCAGACGGTCGGCGGGTCGGGTTCCTCGAGCACCCGCTCTACGGCGATAACCGCGGCTACGTGGCCGTGTACGACGGCACGCGGGCGCGCCGTCTCACTCCCGAGTACAGCGGCGTCGAAGGGTTGGCGTGGTCGGCGGACGGCGGCGAGATCTGGTACGGCGGCGCGAACGCCGAGTCCAACTGGCCGATCAAGGCGATCGATCCGGATACGACCGTGCCCCGCGACGGCCGCACCGTGTGGTACGTGCCGAGCAACCTGCTCCTGCTCGACATCGACGCTCGCGGCCGCGTGCTGCTGACCGGCAACGACGCGAGCGGTATTGCAGCGGGCGCGGCTGCCGGCGATGCCCGCGATCGAAGCCTGGCCTCGGACGGCTGGACGGTGCCCGGCCACATCTCGCGTGACGGCCGCACCCTGCTGCTGTCGAATCAGGACGGGACCGATCCCGACTACAGCGTAGTCATCCGTCGCATGGATGGGTCGGCACCAGTGAAAATCGGTCGCGGGCGCGCGCAGGCGTTGTCCCCCGACGGAAAATGGGCGCTGTCCATCACGCCGTCCGAGCCGAACCGCGTGCTGCTCCTCCCGACAGGACCGGGCGAGCCGCGACAGTTCGATGTCGGCGACCTGGTCCCGAACGTGGCCGTCTTCGTCCCGCCGGGACTCACGGCCGCGGTCGTCGGCACGCGCGGCGGAGCGTTCGCCGCGGTGCTCGTCGACATCGCATCCGGCAAGCGCAGCACGCTCGACCTCGCAGAACTTCAAGGGCGCGGGCTGGGCGTACGCCGGTATCGCGGCACCCACGCGGCACCCGACGGTTCACTGCTGGCCATCAGGGCCGACGATGGAAAGGTGCTGGCGTGGCCGCTGCCGAACGGCGGGCGCGCGCGCGAGCTGGCAACGCTCGGCGAGAGCGAGGCATTCGCCGGCTGGTCGGCCGATCCGGGACGCATCTTCGTCGCCGCGTGGAACGGACCGAAGGCGCGCATCGACTCGCTCGACGTCACCACCGGCCGGCGCACGATGGTCCGCGAGATCACGGTGGACGATCCCGCCGGCATGCTCACGGTGCCCGATCTCTACCTGAGCGCGGACGCCAAGCTACATCTACGGATCGGCCCGGATGCTCAGCACGCTCTATCTGGTGACGGGACTGCGATAGCGTTTGCGGCCGGGTTCATCTCGCGATACAACACTCGAAGCCATCTCATAAACCGGAAACACGGCGCTGCCGCGAAATCACTATGAGCGCGATGGACACGATGGTCACGATGAACCGAGGATACCCCGATCATGGCGGAGATGGCGGCACTCGTCGGCCATCCCGTGCGCGGCCATGTGGTCTTGATCGATGACGCGCGGTTGTTCGACGGGACCGGCGGCTATCCCCGGATCGATGAGCTCCCGGCATGGGTGCAAGAACGCCGGCCCGGAACCGACGTCACCATCGATGGGGACATCATCCGTTGTGTGTTCGACGCCAGGGTGTAGGCACGGGGTTCGGGGTTCGGGGTTCGGGGTTCGGGGTTCGGGGTTCGGGGTTCGGGGTTCGGGGTTCGGCGTGCGGAGTTCGGGGTTCGGAGTTCGGCGTTCGGAGTTCGGGGTTCGGAGTTCGGCGTGCGGAGTTCGGGGTTCGGGGCTCGCGCTTCCGTCCCGATGGCTCAGGGCCGCCCCAGGATCGCGCGGCGCGCCCGCACGGTGATGCCTCGCCGCAGCGCGCGGACGTCCAGCTCGCGCAGATCCGACGTGCGCCGGATCTGCGGATCGGCCACCGCGATCACGTAGTAGCTCGACGCCTCGCGCATGATGCGATCGACGGCGCCGTCGAAGTCGTTGGTGTTGAGAAAAGCGTGACCGCCAGTCTCGCGCGCGAAGCCGCTGGACCCGTTGAGGGTCGGTGACGCGCCGACGCCCGCCGGATCGATCACATAGACGTGCACGCCGGCTGCCGCCGTCGCCCGCATCGCGTCGGTCCATTCGGGCCGGAGATCCCGCGACACGGTCGGCGGCGGTATCGGCCGGTCGAAGAGCCAGGCGGCGCCGATCGCGACAATCGTCCTGCGCCCCGAACCCTCCACGAACTGGCGCGACAACGCGGCGATCGTCTCGAGAACATGCGCGCCGACGTCTTCCACGCGCTGGACGCCGGCGGCCGGCATCAGGCTGGCCGCATCGATGCTCCTGAGGAGACGCGAGCGATCGCTGGTGCTCTCCATCGTGTCGCCGTTGAGCGCGACGATGGCCATCTGGTCGCCGGGCGCCATCCGGTTCACGAAGCGGCGCGCGATCTCTCTTACGCGAGGGCCCTGAATCGGCGCGAGCGTCGTGTCGTCGAGCAGCAGCACAATCTGCCGGCCCCGGTCATCGCTGGCGGTCGTCACCGGCGTGACCGTTTCGATGGGAACGCGGTAGCCGCCGATCCAGACCTCCAGGTCACGCGCCTGCAGGTCCGTGACAGGCCGGTCGTCGCGGTCGAGCGCGACCGCACTGATGCGCAGGAGCGGCCCAGGGGCGCCCGTGGCCTGAGGGCCCAACGCCTGCGCATCGGCGAGCGTTCCAACTGCAGCCAGCGTCAGCACGACGAGGAGGCGTGTCATGCTTCATCCTACTCCCACGCCTCGCCTTCTCGAACCGGCGTCGAAGAAATGTGGACCCGCGGCCCCTTCGCGCACGATACCCTCCCGTGCCGATGCGCGGGAATCAGGTTAGTGGCGCAGCAACTTCGCGAGCCGCCGTGCGCCCGCCTGCAGAACCGGACCGACCACGGGCGCGGTGAGCATAGCGTCGCGAAGTCGAATCGTCGACAACGACCGGAACGCGGCGACCTCGCTCTCGAGGCCCCTGACCACGCCGCGCGCCGCGGCCAGCTCGCGCTCTCTCGCCCGCAGCTGCTGCTGCACGAGAGTCGACTCCGACTGACGGACCTGCAGCTCGGCCACACGCGCCTGAAGCACGTGCGCGGCCACCGCCTGTTCGGCCGTCGCCCGCAGCTGCGCGTCGAGGTCGGCGCGAACCTCTTCCAGATCCCGCATCGTGGCGTGAAGCCGGTCCGCAAGGCGGTGCGCCTCCTTGAGCGGCCGGGCAATCCGGCTGCAGTGCATCGCGGCAGCACGCGACGCATCCCCGGGGCCGGGCGGCGCGGCCATCGCCGCCGAGTAGATGCCCAACAGGCGATCGATCGCCGGCTCCATGCCGGCCTCCGCTCGCACGCGCGCTGAGACGTCGGCGGCCGCGCCGGCGCAATACCGGGCGATTTGCTCGCCGTACCATGCGACGTCGTGGGCGTGTCTCAGTTCCCGGATGCCGAAGTTCCGCGTTCGCAGCACCGGGTAATTGCCGGGCGTGACGAGCGGGCCCGCGCCCGCGCCATCAGCCAGCACGGTCGCGCAACCCGCGGCGAGAGCCTCGAGCGCCGTCCGGCCCTTGGCAAAGACGATGTCGTAAGCCGGCAACAGGTTTTCGGGGGCGTCCGACACGCGTCCGGAGGCTCCGCCGACGACGTCGAGGGTGATGCCGGCGGCCTGGCACGCCCGATCGATCGCGCGTGCGTAACCGTCGGTCGTGGCAGCATTGCTCAGCACGAGCGCGCGAGCCGGTCGTACCGGAAGCGGCGCTCGCGGACGGAAGCGGTCGAGGTCGACAAAGTTGAGCAGCAGCTCGACTCGATCGGGCGGAATGCCCTCCTCTCGAACGAGACGGTCGACGCAGACTTCGTCGACCGCCACGTAGCGCCGGACGGCGGGGTGGTGCAAGGGCATCTCTTCCCACGGCACCCAGCCGTGACAGAAGTTCACGACTGGCGTACCGGGAAACGCCAGAGCGGCAATCAGCGTTTCCAGATGGTGATGTCCGTGGATGACGTCCGGCGCTTCGCCAAGCCAGGTCACGTCGTCGATCACGGGGATTGTGGACCTGCGCAGGTCGGCGGCCGAGTCTCCGAGCACGAGGCTGAAGGCCGTTGGGCGATGTCCGCGGCGCAGCAGGGCGAGGGCCACGTCACGAACGTAGGTCTCCGACCCGCCCCGCAGGCCGAGCGCGTTATTCGTAATTAGTACCGGAGATCGGTCGCATGGAGGGCTGGCCGCACCGATTCGAGCAGGCCGTCGATGACAGGCTTCACGTGAGATCCATAACGAAGGACGGACGCGTAGCGCCCGGCGCGCACCCGCGCCTCACCCACTTCCTCGTAATACGGAATCCAGGACGGCGGCGGCGCAGGCGCATCGATCACGCGGCGCAGGAACTCGACGCGAAACGCGTCCTGGCCGTAACGGTCGAAGGCGGCCTCCGCCTCGGTCTTGAGCGACGCGTAGCGCGACGTCGCTTCGAGCTTGCGCGCGAACGCCTGATCGTCGAGCAGCAGGCGAAGGCCCTCGCCGGGAAGATCGGGATGCGAGACGAGATCCAGTTCGAAGAGCTCGATTCCGGCGCCGAACCGTCGCGCCCGGATGGTCGCTGCCCGGCCGATCCAGTGGCAGACATCGTGGACCGGGTTGTACCCTTCGGCCGCGTCGACGAGCACGGCCCGCACGCCTTCCGTAAGGAGGGTATCGGCCAGCGCATTGACGCACGTCAGAAACGGTGCCGGGTCGGCCGCCATGAGCGCAGCATAGGCCTCGCGATCGGTGAGCGGCCCGAACATCGCTGCCGGCCGTGCACCCGCGTGTTCAATCAGCGCGCGCGAGTCGTCGAGGCGGGATTCACCCGCCGCCCCGGATCCATCCGTGAGCACGACAACGCCCGGCCGCGTGCGCTCCAGCAGGTGATGCGCGCGCAGCTCGTGACCGGGGTGAGCGAAGACCAGAATCCACGATGTGCCAGGGGTGAGGAGTGCAGCCGTTTGATCAGCCATCGTGTCGAAGAACGCCGGGAATGTGCGGGGAGTTTATCACACGAGGTGTGACGCACCCGTTCCACGATCGCTCTCACCCGTACGCCATGGTTCGATGCGGATCAATTGAGCGACTGGCAGGCCGGAGAGCCGTGAGTTTGCGCGCGACTTCCATTTCGGTAGCGCTAGCCGTCTCCGCGAAGCGCCACAGTGGGATCCACGCGGGCGGCGCGCCAGGCCGGCAGCGCGCAGGCGAGGAGGACCGATATCGCCATCACGAGCGCAGCGCCCGCATAGCTGAGCGGATCGGCGGCGCCGACGCCAAAGAGGAGGCTCCGAAGACCGCGCGCGAGCGCCAGTGCTCCGCCGATGCCGACAAGCGTTCCTGCCGCAGCCAATCCCACGCCCTGACGGACGACCAGCGCGAGCACGTTTCGTGGAGTGGCGCCGAGCGCCATGCGCACGCCAATCTCCGGAGTTCGACGCGCAACGACCTGCGCCATGAGGCCGAAGATGCCGACCGCCGCCAGCAGGACCGCCAGCAGTGAAAAGAGCGCGAGCAGCCACGCCTGGAAGCGGCGCATCGCCAGCGATTCTCCGATCTGCGCCTCGACGGTGCTGATCGCGGTCACCGGACTTGAGGCGTCGAGCGCTCGGATGGCGGCGCGAACGGCTGGCGCGAGCGCGATCGGATTCGAGTCGCTGGCAACGATGAGCTGCATGTTGCGGCCGACGTTCATCGTCGTCGAGAAGAACGCTTCGAGTCTCGCGTCCCGATGAAGACCCCGGCGCCGCATGTCGCCGACGACGCCGACGATCGTCATCCACGGATTGCGCTCGCCCGGGGTGCCGAAGACCATGTGCTTGCCAACCGGATTCTGGTCCGGCCAGTACCGCTTCGCGAACGTTTCGTTGATCGCCACGCCGCGCACTCCCCCGTCCCGGTCCTGTGCGTCGGGGAACCGGCCGCTGACGAGACGCACCTGCATCGTCTCGAAGAACCCCGGCGAGACGGCGTCGGTTGTGGCTTCAATCTGCTCGGATGGCGGGAAAGGCGGACGATCCTCGAGCGTGAAGGTACCCGAGCTGGGCGTGTTGCTCAGAAACAGGTCCGTCGCAATCGCCGCGCTCTTGACCCCCGGGAGCGCCTGCACGCGCTGCAGCACCTGATCGTAGAACTGCCGCAGCTGCGGTTGCTGCGCGTAGGTGGCGCGCGACGCGTTGACGCGCATCGTGAGCAGATTGGCCGTGCGGAAGCCGGTGTCCATGCCGCGTAGCGCTCCGAGGGAGCGCAGGAGCAGGCCCGCCCCGGCGAGCAGCATGATGGCGAGCGCGCACTGCACGACGAGGAGGAGCGACCGCGTCCGTGCCGCCGCGTGCGAGCTCGACATGCCGCGGCCGCTCTCGCGCAGCGCTTCCTGCAGGTTCACCCGCGACAGCCGCCACGCGGGCCACAATCCGAACAGAAGCGCCGTCGCGGTCGTGAGGCCGACGGCGAAGACCAGGACGGCGCCGTCGAGCCCGATCTCGTCGAGGCGCGGAAGATCGGGCGGCGCCAGCCACAGGATTGCCCGGACACCGGCATAAGCGGCCAGCACCCCCGCCGCTCCCGCGGATGCGGCGAGCGCGCCCGCTTCCATGAGGAGCTGCCAGATCAGATTCCGGCGGCTGGCGCCGATGGCCGACCGGACCACGATCTCGCGGCCGCGGGATTCGGCCCGCGCCAGGAAGAGCCCGGCAACGTTCACGCACGCGATCAGCAGCACGAAGCCGACCGCGCCGAGCAGGACGAAGAGCGGCGTCTTGACGTTGCCGGCGACGTGATTCTCGAGTGGATTCACGAAGACCCCGTAGCCGGCATTCTCGGCCGGGTACTGTTGCTCGAGCTGCGTGCCGACGATGTCCATCTGGGCCTGGGCCTGGACCGGCGTGACGCCGGGTTTCAGTCGCGCAACCATCTGCAGCCAGTAACCGACGCGGCTGTTCGCGCGCCCTCCGACGACGAGCGGCGCCCAGAATTCGCTGTTCTTCGCCGGAAAAGAAAAGCCGGCGGGCATGATCCCGATGACCGTCAGGCGACGGCCGTCGAAGTCGAGCGTCCTGCCGATCACGCTGGCGCCGTCGGCCTGCCGGGCGCCGCCGAAGCGCCGAAGCGCCAGGCCCCAGCTGATGAGAACCACGTTCTCCTTACCCGCCGTCTCCTCGTCCTTCGTGAAGAGACGCCCTTCGATCGGCGTGACGCCGAGCGCGTCGAAGAGCGCCGCTTCAGCAAAAACGCCGTTCACGCGCTCGGGCTCGCCGTCGCTGATGAGGTTCAGCGTCGGCTCGGTGAATGCCGCCATCGATTCGAATGACGTGCCGAGACGCTTGTAGTCCTGATAGTTGGGATAGGAGGACCAGTCCTCGCGCATTTGCAGGCGGCGGTTGTCCATCCACACCCGCGCCAGCCGTTCCGGGTCACGGTACGGCAGCGGCTTCAGGATGACGTTGCGGACCACGCTGAAGAGCGCGGTATTCGCGCCGATGCCGAGCGCGAGCGTGACGATCGCCAGGCACGCGAATCCGGGATTGAGCCGCAGCTGGCGGAAGCCATACCGCAGGTCAGTGAGGAGACGGGCTGCAGACATGGGACAAGTCCTCCAGAGACGAGGTGTCACCCTGGGTTCCACGACGCCCGCGCGGCATCGTAGAGCGATGCCGGGAGTGTACTCCTGCTGCCAGTTGATGGAAACAGCAACGAGTAGGTTTGCCACGGACGGCGGCGCTTCATTTGACACACCAATGGAACAAAAGCGATACTCCATTAGTATGTCTAACAAAGAATCGACCAAAGCCGACGTGCTGCAGGGCACGCTCGATTTGATGGTGTTGCAGACCGTGGCGGCGCTCGGACCGCTGCACGGCTACGCGATCGCCGCGCGCCTCGAGCAGGTCTCGAAGGGCGCCCTGCAGCTCAACATGGGCACGCTCTATCCGGGCCTGATGCGCCTCGAGCAGCGCGGCTTCCTGCGCGCGGCCTGGGGCGTGACCGACACCAATCGGAAAGCGCGGTTCTATGCGATTACTCCGGCAGGGCGCCGCCAGCTCGCGGCCGGCAGGGCCGAGTGGGACCGGATGACGTCCATCATGCACACGTTGTTGAACGAACTGGGATAGGAACGGAATGACATCAGGGAAGCGTCCGATCGCTGCGCTCCGGGAGTGGACCAACCGCCTCTGGGGAGCGCTCGGTTCGCGGCGCCGGGATGCCGAGCTCGCGGAGGAGCTGCGCCTGCACCTCGAGCTCGCCGCCGAGGACGAGCGGCGCCGCGCGCATGCGGGTTACGCTGTCGCTCGCGCGGCGGCGATCCGTCACGGGGCCCTGCCGCAGACCATGGACGCTCTCCGCGACCAGCGCGGCCTGCCGTGGCTCGACGATCTGACTCGCGACCTGCGGCACGGCCTGCGTACTCTGCGCCGGACACCCGCGTTCACTGCCGTGGTGCTGCTGACGCTCGCGATCGGCATCGGCGCCAACACCGCGGTCTTCACCGTCGTCAACAGCGTGCTCCTCAAGCCGCTGCCCTATCCGAACGCCGAGGCGTTGGTGGCGGTCTGGCATACCGCTCCGGGCGCGTCCGGCATGTCGAACCTCTCTGGAGATCTGCGCCTCTCTCCGTCGATGTATTTCACGTATGCCGAACACAACCGGACGTTCGAGCACATCGGCGTGTGGTTTGCCCGTTCGGCGACCGTCACCAAAATAGCCGAGCCCGAACAGGTACGAAGCCTCCTGGTCTCCGACGGCACGCTCCAGGCGCTCGCTGTCCAGCCGATGCTGGGGCGGTTTCTCTCGCAGGTGGACCAAGTACCCGGCGCGCCGCGAACGGTGATGCTCGGCTACGGCTACTGGCTTCGCCGCTTCGGAGGCGACCGCTCGGTCATCGGACGGGGCATCACCGTGGAATCGAGTCCTCGGGAAATCGTCGGCGTCATGCCCGAAGGGTTCCGCATCGTCAACCTCGAACCCGAGCTGATCGCGCCGATTGGTTTCGATCGCAGAGGTCTGACCCTGCCCGGCTTCGGGCTGCAGGCAGTCGCGCGGCTGAAACCAGGCGTGACGATGGCGGACGCCACCGCCGACGTGGCGCGCATGGTGCCGATCTGGATGACCTCCTGGCCGGCCGCACCAAGCGTCAACCCGCGCGTCTACGAGAGCTGGCGAATCACCCCGGCTCTTCGCCCGCTCAAGGAGGACGTGGTCGGTAACGTGACGAACGCGTTGTGGGTGCTGATGGGAACGATCGGCATCGTGATGCTGATCGCCTGCGCCAACATCGCGAGCCTGATGCTCGTGCGGGCCGAAGGCCGGCAGCAGGAGCTCGCCGTCCGTGCCGCACTCGGCGCCGGACGCGGGCGAATCGTCCGCGGGCTGCTCGTCGAGAGCGCGCTGCTCGGGGTCATCGGCGGCCTGCTCGGGCTGGGCGTTGCTCGCGTCGGACTGCACGTCCTGGTGTCGGCTGGCCCTGCGACGCTGCCACGCCTCAACGAGATCGCCATCGATCCACGGGCGCTCGCTTTCACGCTGGTCGTCTCCCTGCTCTCGGGACTGCTCTTCGGCCTGATGCCAGCGCTGAAGTACGCGGGACCGCGCATCTCGCTGGTTCTTCGCGGCGGCGGGCGCACGTCGAGCCAGAGCCGGGAACGCCATCGCGCGCGCAACATTCTGGTCGTGGTCCAGGTCGCGCTGGCGCTGGTGCTGCTCGTCAGCTCGGGCCTGATGCTTCGCACGTTCCAAGCGTTGCGTACCGTCGAACCGGGATTCACCGAGCCCGATCGACTCCAGACCGTGGAGATATCCATTCCGGCCTCTCTCGTCCCGGAGCCGGAACACGTCGCACGTCTGCAGAACGAGATCGTCGACAGGCTCGCCGCGATTCCGGGCGTGACGTCGGTGGCGTTCGCGAGCGTCATGCCCATGGACATGCGCACGCCCGACTGGGACGCAGTCCGTGCCGAGGGCAAGGCGTACTCGCAGGATGAAGTGCCTCCCTTTCGGCTGTTCAAGTCGGTCTCACCTCGATTCTTCGACACGTCAGGTACGCGACTGGCGGCCGGCCGCGACTTCACCTGGACCGACCTCTACGATCGCCGCCCTGTCGTCATGGTGTCGGAGAATCTCGCCCGCGAAGTCTGGGGCACGCCGGCGGCAGCGATTGGCAAGCGGCTCCGCACGATCGACGTCGCACCGTGGCGCGAGATCATCGGCGTCGTTCAAGACGTCTACGACAACGGCGTCAACGAACCTGCGCCGACGACTGTTTACTGGCCGTCGTTCGGAGAGAACTCCTACCGCATCGGACGGATTACCGTCGCGCGCACCGTGACGTTCGCGATTCGAAGCCGGCTGGCGGGCACCGAGAGCCTCCTGAGCCAGGTCCGCGGAGCCGTGTGGTCGGCCAACGCGAGCCTGTCGCTCGCCTCGGAGCGCACGATGCAGGACATCTACGACCAGTCGATGGCACGGACATCCTTCACACTGGTGATGCTGGCAATTGCTGGCGGGATGGCGCTCGCGCTCGGCGTCATCGGCATCTACGGGGTCATCTCGTACGCCGTCTCGCAGCGCACGCGCGAGATCGGGATTCGGCTGGCGCTCGGGGCACAGCGCGGCGAGCTGAAGCGGATGTTCGTCCGCGATGGCCTGGCGCTGACGGGCGCCGGCATGGCGATCGGGCTGGGCGCCGCGGCGGGGCTGACGCGCTTCATGTCGTCGCTGCTGTTTGGCATCAGCCCGCTCGATCCGACGACATATCTCTTGGTGCCGGTTCTTCTCGTGATCGCCACGATACTCGCCAGTTATCTACCGGCGCGGCGCGCGGCAACCGTGGATCCAGTAGACGCGTTGCGGGCCGAGTAGCCCGTTCGAACCGCAATCGGCGAGCATCGACCGAACTGAGGCGCGCCGCAAGTAGTCCCGTGCAGACCATCCGATCCAGGCGGATCGTGTGCATCGCGACGGAACTGGCCCCGCGCGGGCCGCGTCCCGAGCGAAGCGTATACTGCTCGCATGCGATCAGTGGCCGACGATCTTCGCGAGGACTCGAGGCGTGCCGACATCGCCCGAACCCCGGGCGAACGGCTCCGCTTGGCGCTCGCGCTCGGCGACGCCGACTGCCGGCTCGCGGCCGCCTACCGCGGCGTCAGCGCGGCAGAAGCCAGGCGCGGGTTCGCGCGCGTTCGACAGCATGGCCGCGTGCGATCGGCCTGTCACGAGAGCCTGCTCGCGTGACGCTGCTCGCGCACGTCACGACTGTCCTGCGCCGCGAGCGGATCGACTTCGCACTGATCGGCGCGGCGGCCCTGGCGGCCCACGGCGTCAGCCGCTCGACGGTCGATATCGACCTGCTCGTGACCGATCCCCGCGCGTTGAGCCTCGCGTGGGACGATGAGCAGGTCAGCGTCGATGTCAGGCGCGGCGACGCAGACGATCCGCTCGCGGGCGTGATCAGGTTCGCTCAGCCGGGCGAGCGCGACGTGGATCTCGTCGTCGGGCGGTTCCAGTGGCAGCGGGACATCATCGGCCGGGCCCGCACGATCGACCTCGGAGACATCCAGATTCCCGTCGCCGATCTGGCGGGAGTCATCCTGCTGAAACTCTATGCCGGCGGCGCCCAGGACGGGTGGGACGTGGAGCAACTGCTGGCATCGACCGACCGCGGGCAGGCGACGGCGTCCGTCGACGCGCTCATCCACGAGCTGCCCGAAGACGCGCAGGGACTCTGGCGGCGTCTACGAGCAGCGCCGTAGCCCTCGGGGACGGGCCTGCGCACCACTGGCCCCGGAAGGAAACTCTCGAGCAGGACGCCCGCCTACAGCGTCATCCAGCGCGCGGCGAGAGCGGCCGAGGAGAGCGTAAGCACGAACACCGCCGGACCGATGCCGGCGACGTCGCCAACACGCAGGTGCGACACGACTGCACCGATGAAGTAGAGGACGAGCCCGACCCCCGCCGCGACACCGAGCGGCGGCCACCAGATGCCGGCGACGATTCCCAGCGCTCCCGCGAACTCGCAGGCGGCGAGTAGCGTCAGGTACTCCATCGGTACCCCAACGACTTCGTGGATGACCTTCACGATCTTCGGATCGCGTCGCACCTTGGCGATGCCGGAGAAGACGGCAATCACCGCGGTGAGCACCGTCAGTGCGAGATAGGCGGCCTGCACCTATTCCACCTTCCTGCTTACTTCGCTCCCGGCACCGCGAACGCCATGATGCTGTCGTCGGTCAAGGGTGCTCCGAAGAAACCGCCGCCGGCCGACGTGATGACGACGTACTGCTTGCCGTCCCTGCCGAGATAAGTGCTGGGCGTCGCGTTGGCGGCGCCGCCGAGCTTGAACGTCCACAGCTCCTTGCCGGTCTTCGCGTCGAACGCCCGGAACCGGGCATCGTCGGTCGCGGCGACGAACACGAGTCCGCCGGCGGTCGCGATCGGGCCGCCGTTACCGGGCCGGCCGGTCTTCTGTTTCTCCGGCGGCAGGCTCTCGGTGATGCCGAGCGGCACGCGCCACGCGAACTCGCCCGTATTCACGTTCACCGCCGTCAACTGTCCCCACGGCGGCTGCTGACACATCATGTTCGACGCCTCGTCCTTGAAGCGTCCGCCGCCCGGGATTCCCTGATACGGGCCGTCGGGGTGGACACGGTTTCCCTGACCCGCGGCCTGAGCCTGGCCCGTCGTGCCCGGATCGCGATCCGTGACGCCGGCGAGCTGCCCCAGCTCGTTCGTGTTGACGAAGAGATAGCCAAGTTGCGGATTGAACGACGTTCCGCCCCAGTTGACCCCGCCGTGATTGCCCGGGAACTGCAGGCGCAGGCGCTTGTATCCCTGCGGAAGGTAGGGCCCACCGAGCTGCAGGCCCTCCATGATCTTTCGGCACGCGGCCTCGAGCTCGGGCGTGACGGTCGCAACATCGGCCGGCGTGAACGTCATGCGCGCGAGCGGCGGCGGCTTGAGCGGAAACGGCTGGGTCTTCGACGGGCGTTCGAGTGGGACTTCGCTCGGAGGCACGGGCCGTTCTTCCACGCCGTAAATCGGCTTGCCGGTGACCCGGTCGAGCAGGAACAGCAGCCCGGGCTTGTTGATGACCGCCACGGCCGGTATCGTCTTGCCTCCCTGCTTGACGTCGATCAGCGCGGGCGCGGCCGAGAGGTCAGCGTCCCAGATGTCGTGATGCACGACCTGGAAGTGCCAGAGGTACTTGCCGGTGTTCGCGTCCGCCGCGACGATGCTCGTGCCGAAGAGATTGTCGCCGGCGCGGTCGCCGCCGTATTGATCGACCGACGGTGCGCCGAACGGCATGTAGACGATGCCGCGCTGGACGTCGACGGTGATGAAGCCCCACACATTGACACCCGAGCGGTTCTGCCAGCTGTCGCCCGCCCAGGTGTCGTTGAATTTTTCGCCCGCTTGCGGAACCGAACGGAATGTCCAGACCAGCTTGCCGGAGTGGACATCCCAGGCCCGCACATCGCCCGCGGGCCCCTGGGCGGGTTCTCCTGGTTGCGGCTGCCCGTGATGATCAAGTTCTTGTAGATGGTCGGCGGCGAGCTCAGGCCGACGGTTCCGGACATGCCCTGAAGGATTTCGGGCGTGTTCATATCAATGCTGCCGTGGTCGCCGAAGGCACCGGTTGGCTGGCCGGTCTTTGCGTCGAGCGAGTAGAGCCGGCCGCCGCCCGTGGCAAAGATGATCTGCGGCGGCGTTCGCGCATCTCCGGGCCAGTACTCGACGCCGCGCGTAGAAGGATTGCCGGCTGGCACTTGAAAGACCCAGACCTCGGTGCCCGTTGTCGGGTCGAGCGCCACGACGCGGCCATAGGGCGTCGTGAGGTACATCACGCCGTTGGCGACGATCGGCGTGGTTTCGCTCGCGGCGAAGCCCGAGCCGCCGCGGCCGCGTCCACGCCCCGGGGCTGGGGCGGGAGCGCCCGCGTCGGCTGCGGCTGCCGCACCCGGCGCCGGACGCATGTGGTACACCCACGCCACCTGCAGCTGGCCAACATTGGCTGGCGTGATTTGCGTGAGGGGCGAGTACCGCCTCCCGCCGGGATCGTGGCCGTAGGTTGGCCATTCCGTCGACGGCGCGGCAGGCTTTGCCGCATTCGATTGTGCCTGAATGTCAAACTGCGCCACTGGCACAACCGCGGCAGCGGTGACGGCGAACACGACAATCAGTCGCTTCATGCAGGTATCTCTCCGGTCGTAGGCTCGAATCCCGACAGATTCTACCGTCTCGCCGCGTCCGTACGCAGCGACATCCTCACCTGGAAACGAGATTCCTGAGAATCAGATCGCTGAAGCCAGCAGCAATCGCAGGAATGGGGCAGGATTGCCGATTCCCACGCGTCTCGAAGTGGGTGGCTAGGGAAACAGGCCGCAATTGAGCGGGGAGCGGCGGGTCAGAGGGTGGGAGCCTGGGTCTCCTCAATCTTGACGGGCTTGGCGGGCTTGGCGGGGCTCAACCTTGACATCTCCTGCGCGAGACGCAGCACGGCCCGGCTCGCCGCTACGCGCGCGGCATTGGCCGATGGAAGACCGAGCTCTTCGGCAATCTCGTGGTACCCGAGCTGCCCTTCGATTCTCAGCGTGACCAATGCGGCGTCACGCGGCCGCAAACGCGCCAGCGCCGCTTCATACAGCGCGATCTGTTCCCCGTCGAGCACGCGCTCGAGGGGGCTCTGGCCGGGATCGGGCTGGCGGTCGTCGAGCGGGACCAGTGGCGGTTGACGCCTTCGTGCCCGCACGTGATCGATGATGACGTTGCGCAGGATTGTCCGCATGTAGGCGAGGAGCGCACCGGGGTATCGGCACTCGAAGGTGGGCAGCCGGCTCATGCCCCGATGGACCGCCTCGAGAACGACATCCTGCGTATCGATCACATCTCTGACGGCCGGAGGCAGCCGGCCGGCCGCATAACGGCGCAGTGACTTGAGGCAGCGAACGCAGAGCGCCTCGAGCGCGGCCTGATCTCCGCTCCGCGCGCGGCCGGTCAACTCGACAGTGGACTCGCCGTCCGGCCCCGGCTCTGAGGATGGCGAGTGGGGCGGCAGCCTATCGAGAATCGAATACCGGCGCGCGTCAACGGTCGGAACGGCGGTGGTGTGCATAAGCGGCCCAAGGGTGATTAGCGAACCGGCGGCGACTGCCCGCTCAGGGACGCCGTGACGGGGATTGGCCTCAACGCTGCGCATGGCTCGAAACCTCCGGTCCATGTGCACCGTTAGACGGACGCAAGGCCGGGTATTCCCCGAAAGCCCACGCGGTTGAGGGGACGACTCTGCGGTCCGGACGACTCTGCGGTCCGCTTGACGCCTCTCCCGTATGTAATCTACAGTAGCGAACCAACTCGGGATGGATCTGAACCATGACTGCCGATACGCGCGACGTCGTCCGGGGCACGCTCGACATGCTCATCCTGAAGGCCCTGGAGCGGGAGCCCATCCATGGATGGGGTGTGGCCGAAAGGATTGAAGCGCTCTCGCAGGGCGTCTTCCGCCTGCAGACCGGCACGCTCTACCCGGCCCTCCACCGCCTGCTCCGCAAGGGCTGGATCGGCGCCGAGTGGCGCACGACCGAGAACGCTCGACGCGCCAGGTATTTCCGGCTGACCGCGGCGGGCCTCAACCAGCTTCAGGCCGAGCGCGAGTCCTGGCTCCGCGCAACAGTCGCGGTCAAACGCATTCTCGATGCCACGTAATCTCGATGCACACGAAAAGCATGTAGAGATCGACTATGTCCTGGTTCCTTGGCCTGAAACAACGCATCCACGAGGCGCTGCGCCCGGGACGCACCGAGCGGGACCTCGACGACGAGCTTCGCGACCATCTGGCGCGCGAAGTCGACCGTCAGTCGGCAACCGGTATGCCGCCCGACGATGCCCGGCGTCGCGCGGCTCTGCGAGTGGGCGGCCTTCAGGTCGCGAGAGAGGCCGTGCGCGACGAGCGCACGGGTCACGTCTTGCGCGACGCGGTCGCCGACTTGCGCATCGCGGCGCGCATGGCACGCCGGAATCCTGGCTTCACGGCCACCGTCGTCATCTCGCTGGCACTCGGCATCGGCGGCACGACGGCCGTGTTCAGCGTCGTCAATGCCGTTCTCATCCGACAGCTGCCGTACACGGACGCCGACCGGCTGTTCATGACGCGGGTCTGGTGGGATTCGTTCTCGGCCTCGCTGTCGCCGGCTGACCTGTTGGCGCTCCAGGAACAGAGCGCCGGCATCGCGAGCGTCGGCGCGTACTTCGCTCCCGAGGACGACGCCTTTACGATGGCGACGACGGACGGGCCGCCACTCGTGACGGGCGCCGTCATCACGGCCGATCTCCCGCAAGTGCTAGGCGTCCGTCCTGTCCTCGGCGCGAGCTTCTCGTCGACCTCATCTGGGCCCGACGTGTTAGAGGCGCTCATCGGCGAAACGCTGTGGCGCGATCGTTACGCTGGATCGCCCGGGGTAATCGGTCAGAGCATTCGACTGAACGGCCAGCCCTTCACAATCGTCGGCGTCATGCCCGCGGGTTTCAACGTTCCGGGCCAGCGGCAAGGGGCGGTCTGGCAGAGGGCGACCGCGCGGCAGCCGACGCGCCGTGGACCGTTCTACCTGAACACAATCGTCCGCCTGGCACGCGACGTGACACCCGAGGCCGCCGCCTCGAGGCTCACCGCTGCGGTTACGCCCGTGCTCGCTGACAAATACGCGGTCAAGCCGGCGTGGCGATATGGCCTCCGGCCGCTCAAGGAGACGCTCGTCGGCGACGTCCGCCGGACGCTCCTGCTCCTCTTCGGCGCGATGGCCTTCGTGCTGCTGATCGCGATCGTGAACGTGATGAACCTGTTCCTGGCGCGCGGCACTGTCCGGGCGCACGAGCTGGCGGTGCGCGCGTCGCTCGGGGCGCGCCGCGGCCGGCTCGCACGGCAGCTTCTTGCGGAGTCCGCGCTCCTCGGTTCGATGGGAGGAGCCGCGGGCCTCGGTCTCGCTTGGACATTGCTGCAGGCAGCAAGCGCCTGGGCCACGCCTGCCGTTCCGCGGCTCGAGGAGGTCGAGGTCGACGCTGCCCTCGTGCTGTTCGCCCTGGCGTGCGGCATCGGCGCCGGTCTCGCCGCCGGAACCTGGCCGGCCGTCCGGCTGCCCTGGACGCATCTCGTGAACGTGCTTCGCGACGGCGGCCGCGGCAGTAGCGCCGGTTCGCTGCACGGCCGCATACGCCAGGCGCTCGTGATCGCCGAGATCGCACTCACGGTTATGGTCCTTTGCGGCGCGGTCCTGCTGACCAAGAGTCTGTTCCGCCTGCAGGCGATCGATCCCGGCTTCCGGCCGGACGGCGTCGTGACGTTCCGTCTCAGCCTGCCTGACGAGTCCTATGGAACTGAGGATCGAGTGGCGCTCTTCGCCACAAGCCTCGAGAACCGTTTGCGCGAGGAGCCCGGCGTGTCGAGCATCGCATACGCATTCTCGCTCCCACCGAACTTGCTGGTCATGTCGAACAACTATACGGTCGAGGACGCGTTTCCTGGCGCGGCTGAAGCGAGCGGCGTCGCCGAATGGAACGTCGTCTCACCCGACTACTTCTCGGCCTTGGGCATTGGCGTACCGCACGGGCGCGCGTTCAGTCGGGACAATCGCAGTTCGTCGCCACGAGTCGCGATCGTGAACGAAGCATTCGTCCGCCGGCACTATCCAGACGGCCAGGCTCTCGGCCGGCGGCTCAAGAACGGCGACCGGGATGCGGAGTCGCCGTGGGCGACTGTCGTCGGCATCGCAACGGATGTTCCTTACGGCAAGGGCCTGTGGGGCGGATCGGATCCGACGGTCTATCTTCCCTATGCGCAGAACCTCTGGATGCAGACTCCCTACGTCATCGTCAAATCGGGCGGCGACCTTTCCGGTCTCCTTCCGAGCATCAGGCAGGCAGTCAAAACCATCGATCCGAACCTGCCTCTCCGGGATGTGATGACGATGAACGATCGGCTGAGGACGTCGATGATCGAACCGCGGCTGCGGAGCCGGCTGTTCGCGCTCATCGCGGGCCTCGCCTTGGCGCTGGCGGTGACGGGCATCTACGGCGTGATGGCGTATCACGTGAACCAGCGCCGTCGCGAGACGGCGATCCGGCGCGCGCTCGGTGCCCACGTGAGCGACGTCGTCGGCAGCATCGTGGCCACCGGCCTCCGGCTGGTCGGCGCGGGCATCGTGCTCGGCACCGTCGGCGCGCTGCTGATGTCGCACAGCCTTGCGGCCTTGCTCTTCAGAGTCGATGCCAGGGATCCCGGCGCGCTCATCACCGTGGCGGCGCTGCTCGCCACGGCCGCCCTTCTCGCCTGCGCGGTTCCGGCCGTGCGGAGTGCCCGCATCGATCCGGCATCAGTCCTCCGGGACGAGTGAGACCGCAAATGTTGGCCGCATCTACGCGCACGGCTACCGCCCGCGCAGCGCGTCGAGCACGCCCGCGTAGGCGGGCTTGGCGGCATACTGCGCGTCGAAGAGCAGCGTCGAAGAGCAGCGGTGTATCGCCGCTGATCCAGGTATGCGCGTCGCTGACGCCCCAGAACGTCACCGCCTCGCAGCGCGGCTCGGCCCAGGCAGACAGCGACGATGGACTTGCAGGCCGCTTTCTGCGCGTCGAGCTTCTGGTCCGTCGACCCGCCAACGCCGTAGGTTGGCCGTTCCGTCGATGGCGCGGCAAGTGTGGACCCGACTTGCGCGCGGACGTCAAGAGTTGTCGGTAGGGCGAGTGCGGCGGCCGCGATCGCGACGGCGACTAAGAGTCGCTGCATCCGGGTACTGTCTCACGGCTTTGTGCGCGGGGGGAGCGACGACTGGCGTCTCGTTGGTTCCCGGCCACGGCGCCCACTCGACGCCCTTCGGCCGAGACCCGACGCCGGCGGCATAGATGATGGACTCGGAGACGCCATCGATCTCCAGGTCGCTTTCGATGCGCCTGTCGGAGAGCCCCATCGTGCAGAAAGGCGCGAGTCCGAGCCAGGTCGCGACGAGGCAGAACGTCTGACAGAGGTGGCCGGCCTCGGCGAGGATGGCACGATACGCGCGGGCGTGAGAATACCGCCACTGGACGCGATCGAAGACGGTCGTCATCAGGAAGACCGCTCCCGCGTCCTTATACCAATGCTGCCCGGGAATGTAGTCGGTCACTTGCCGTGCCCCACGCCGGCCGATACGGCCAAGCCGGTGAGTATCGGGATGATAGTGATAGAGACCCGGATCGAGACCTCGACACCTTGCGCGCGAGCACGTACACCTCGATGCTGTGTCGCGCCCCGCCCGACGGCGAGGTCTTGAGCGCAAGCGGTCCAACGCGGGGAACCTGGATCCAGCCGTGAACACCCCACGTCAACTGGAGCAACGTCGCGAGATCCGTCAACGTGAGCGGTCGCCGGCCGAACTCCCTCCAAGTGCGGCGGGCGAGCAGGAGTGAGGGAACCTCGCCTGCCAACCGCGCCGGCGGCAGCCGGATTCCGGCGGGATATCCCGTCTTGAGCGGCGAGGGCGCCCGTAGCTGCGTCCCTCCCTCCTGATTGCCGCGGAGGTCTCCACGACCTGAGAGCGATACTCTGACGTCCTTGGTCGCGAAGTGGAAAAAGCCGGCAGCGGGATTCCACGTTCGCCAGGCGCTCAGCTTCTCTTCGACTTCGCGGCGGCTCGTCGGATCGCGTGACGAACGTGCGGCGAACCATCAGGTCGACCAGTCGCCGGAGCAGCCGCTGCTCCTCGCGCGACCGGTTCCTCGACAGGCTGTCCCACGTCCTCCATTTGCCGAGACCGTCGAGCACCTCGATGGCAAGTGAAGAACCCGTGACCACGACGCCGGTGGCGTAGTTGAAAATCAGGTGTTCCCCACCCTGCCAGAAGGTCACGACATGAGGCGACCGCCGGAAGGCGAGATCACGCACGAGGCGGCCTGCCCCTCTCGGCCGCGTGGATTCCGAGAGTCGGCTGATATCACCGGGCGCGGCGGGCTTTTCGGCTGCGGCGGCCAGAGCGCTCGAGTAGTAGCCGAAGGGTAAGCTCATTTCAAGTTGAACGCATGGGATCTTGTGGAGCAACTTGTACGCGACGGCCATGTTGACGAGAGCCTTCGTGAAGACATCCTTGTCTTTCGCCGAAAACTCTCCCTTCTTCGCGTCGACAAACTTCGTCAACTTGACGATCTTTTTGAGAAGGTCACGCTTGGTCGTGCCGATGCCCGTTTTTACTCTCGCCATGCAGCCCTCCTGACCACGATCGACCGTAGTGGCTGTCGACGTGATCCGCGTAGAGTCCCAACCGCCCGAGCAGCGCGTCGAAGCGAGGATCAGCGCGCAAGGGATCCCACCGCGGGTCCACCTTCAGCCACAGAATGCGCCGAGACTTCAGTTCAAACGCTCGCTCGAGATACGCAAATGCTTCGTCCATTCTGCCCAAGCCTCGTGTAAACCAGCGAGAAGAGCTCGGGCGGAACGTCCTCGGATCTGGCGCGGACGAGGAGACGGTCGAGGATCGTCTGCGCCTCCGCGATTCGTCCGGCTCCGGCGTAGGCGCTCGCCACCTCCGCGTCGACGTAGGCGCTTCCAGCCGAAGGGTCGGCGACCTTCAGAAACTCCTCGGCCGCCCTGTCGAACCGGCCGGTGGCGGCAAAGATGCGCCCGAGCTGAACGTGAACCTTCGCCAAGTTGGGGGCGCGGCCCTGCACGGCCAGCGTGATCGTTTCGGCCTCGGAGAAACGTCCGGCGTACTGAAGCATCGGAACGAGCTCGAGATCGGTGTTGTCCGAATAGCGGATCCAGTCGCTTGTGCCTCCTGAAGTTCGTCGAGCCCTTGATCGACCTGGCCTCGCGCGGCTAGAAAGTGCGCATAGCGCTGCCGCGCGAACTCGTAGCTCGTGGTGAGCGAGACCGCTCCAGAACGCCGCCGTCGGCGCCTCTTCCAATCCCAATCGAGCTGGAACGCGACCTCGCGCCAGAACGAGCTGCGGCCTCGGCGAGACCGGGTCCAGACTCGAGCGCCCGGCGCGCGGCGACTCTCGCCAGCTCCCATGGGTCGCCCATGCGACTGCGGCCACTGCTGCCAAGTCCAAGTGCAGTGCGCGAGCGCGGCATGCGCGGGTGCGAACGAGGATTCCAGCTGATCGCCCGCTCGAGCTCGACCTGTGCGCTTTTCCAGCTCAGCTCGGCTCCGGCTCGCGCGTGCAGGTAACGGCCACGGGCGTAGGCGTCATACGCCTGAGCGCTGGCCGCGGCCGGTCGGTCCAGCCGCGTCAGAATGCGCGTGGGCACCTCGACCTTCATCGCACGGCAATCGACAGGGACGCGTGCGCGGCGCAAGGAGACCAAGCCTGCGCTCGACGCCATGAACGTCTCTGCCCAGGCCGGTGTATCGGCTCCCAGCCAGAAACACGCGGAGCTTCACCTCGAATTGATCACCGGCTCTCGGAGACAGATCCCGTCGACCACCGCCGAAGCTCCGAGTCGATCGGCGACTTGCGCCATCGTGAGCTGATCGCGCTTGGCCTTCGCCGCCGACTACGCGAGATCACTCTGAGCGTGTCGACCATCGCGAGCCCCTGGTAAATCTCGTCGGGATGCGCAGCAGCGATGTGAGGTTCGACACCAAGTCCCGCGTCGAGGGGCAGCAGGACGACGAGCGGATGTGGAGCTCGCCGGCGCACTCAAACGTGACCACACCTGCTGCACACCCGCCACGACCGCGAGCGTCAGCACCGCCGCCAGACAGCAACGGCCAGATCCGTGATCGGCGTCCGCCCGCTCAGCGCGGCCTCGAATTCGCCGGCCGTCGCGAAGCGATCCTGCGGATTCGGGGCGATCGCCCGCTCGACGGCCGTCACGAACCACGACGGCAGCTTCGGCGCGGCATCGCGCAGGCGGCGCACGCGGCCCTGTCGACGCGCCTCGATCAGCTCTTCCGGCGTTTGCCCGCGAACCGGGTAGTCGTTGGTGACGAGGTGATACAGCAGGACGCCGAGGCTGTAGATGTCGCTGCGAACCGACGCCTCGCCGTGGTCGAGCACCTCCGGCGCGAGATAGAGGGGCGTCCCGGTCACCGACCCCGGAGCGCGTCCGGCCGTCGTCGAGCGACAGGCCGGCGCCGAAATCCATGAGGACGACCCGTCCGCCGTCTTCCCGCATGACGTTCTGGGCTTTGATGTCGCGGTGCACCAGGCCCGCCGCATGGACGGCCGCGAGGGCCTGACAGAGGTCCTGACCGACGAGCGCGGCCTCGCGGGCGCCGCGGGCGCCTTCGGCGGCGAGAATCTGGGCCAGCGTCCGCCCGCGGATGAACTCCATGCAGAGCCCGGCCCGGCCGTCCCGCTCTTCCGCGTCATGCACGATGACGACGTTCGGGTGCTGCACGCGCGCCAGAGCCCGCGCCTCGTTCAGCATGCGGTCGACCAGGCCGGTCGCGCGGCAGCGCCCACATGCAGGAGCTTGACCGCGACCTCGCGCTGCAGCTGCACATCGCGCGCGCGATAGACGTCCCCAAACGTTCCCTTGCCCACCAACTCGAGGAGCTCGACACGCCCCCAACGCGGAACGTCCGCGGGCGCGGCGAGGTCCATGGACACCGTCGCGAGGCTTCACCCCCGCGCGCGCGAGCCGGCTCGACAAACGGCAGAACGCTCGCGATCGCCCGGGCTCGCGCGCGAAGCGCCGCGTCGTCGACGACTCCCGGCTGGGTGCGCTGCACGTCGGCTATCTGCGACAGGAGGCGGATGTGGCGAAGGAGCTCGCGATCGCGCTCGTCGTGGAGCTCGATGGTCATCAAGCCCCAGTCGAGGGCGCCGGTCCCTTCGACCACCGAGTCGACGGCGCGCGCGAGCGCGTCCCGTCCTGGCCTCATGACCTGTCCCCCGTCCTGCGCGACGTCCCCTGTTCGCGCCCTTCGCGTGGCTCAACCTGGACATCTCGTGCGCGAGACGCAGCACGGCCCGTTTCGCTGCCACGCGCGCGGCATTGCCCGATGGAAGACCGAGCTCCGCGGCGATTTCGTCGTGCCCGAGCTGCTCTTCGATTCTCAGGGTGACCAATGCCGCGTCGCGCGGCTTCAGACGCGCCAGCGCCGCTTCGTACAGCTCGATTTGTTCTCCATCGAGCACGCGCTCGAGCGGGCTCTGCCCGCGATCGGCCTGACGGTCGTCGAGCAGGACCTGCTGCGGCTGATGTCGTCGAGCTCGCACGTGATCGATGATGAGGTTGCGCAGGATCGTCCTCATGTAAGCGAGGAGCGCTCCCGGATGCCGGCACTCGAACGCGTCCAGCCGGTTCATGCCCCGCTGAACGGCCTCGAGCACCACGTCCTGCGTATCGAGCATGTCTCTGACAACTGGAGGCAGGCGGCCGGCGGCGTAGCGGCTCAGTGATCTTGAGGCAGCGCAGGCACAGCGCCTCGAGGGCGGCCTGATCTCCGCCCTGCGCGCGGCTCGTCAGCTCGACGGTGGATTCGCCAAGGGATGCCGGCTCGGACAAGGGCAGGTGCGACGGCAGCCCCTCGAGCCCCGGATGGCGCAGCGCGTGGACGGAAGGAATCGCGGTGGAGTGCGTCAGCGGGACGTGGGTTCCCGACGGACCGGCGGCTGCCTGCCCAGGGGACTCGTCATGTGAATTGCCTCCCGCACTGCGCATTGGCTCGAACCTCCAGCCCCGGCGCACGGTTTGACGGACGGAAGCGGGGATATTCCCACAAAACCGCCCTGGGACCAACCGGGAACTCGTCTCCGCCCGCAGCCCACACCGGTCGGGCATCTGAAACAACGTGTCCGCCAGCCAAACGTTACAGCCCGCGCCCCAAAATCGGCCACTTCGGCAGGGCTGGGCACAACGCACGAACCTCCAATCTTCAGATGGAGCACGCGCAGGGCATCGTGCGGGGGGCGCATCATCGCTGCAGTAGGCGCCTGACATATGCACGGGGGAGCCTGCGCGCCGGACTGCCACGACGCGTGGGACTGCCTGTTCTACCGCCCGCGCAGCGCGTCGAGCACGCCCGTGTAGGCCGGCTTGGCCGCATACTGCGCGTCGAAGAGCAGCGGCGTGTCGCCGCTGATCCAGGTATGCGCGTCGCTGACGCCCCAGAACGTCACCGCCTCGCAGCGCGGCTCCGCCAGGCAGACAGCGACGATGGACTTGTAGGCCGCTTTCTGCGCGTCCAGCTTCTGGCCGGCCGATCCGCCGACGCTGTTCACCTTCACGTCCATCTCGCTGATATGCACGATCAATCCCAGGCTCGCGAGCCGCCGCATGTTCGCGGCGATGCTGCCGTCGCTCGGCCGGTTGTTCGCCGACACGTGCATCTGCAGGCCGATCCCGTCGATCGGGACGCCTTCGGCAATGAGGCTGCTCATCAGGTCGTAGATGCGGTTCGACTTGGCGCCAGATCCTTCGCCACCGTAGTCGTTGTAGAACAGGAGCGCGCCCGGATCGGCCTCGCGCGCCAGCCGGAACGCTTCGGCAATGTAGCCATCGCCGAGTTTTTGTCTGAATACCGTGTCACGAAGTCCCAGGCCGTCGTCCGAGACGGCTTCGTTGACCACGTCCCACGCGTGCACACGGCCTCGATAGTGGCCGGCTACGTCGCGAATGTGGGCAGCGACCGCCGCCCGCAGGTCGGACGCCGACAGGCCGCCGACCCACGCCGGCACCGACTGATGCCAGAGCAGCGCGTGGCCCTTGACCTCCATGCCGTACCAGCCTGCGAATGACACGATGGCGTCACCGGCGAAGAAGTTGTTGCTGCCGCGGGTCGCTTCGATAGCGCCCCACTTCATCTCGTACTCGGCGGTGAGGTAATTGAATTCGCGCGCGACCGTCCCGCCGTAGCGTGCTTCGTTCAGCAACCCCGACTGCACGGCGGCCCCGATACGGCGGCCGTTTGCCGCTCCCGCGGCGCGCAGCGTGTCAGTCGTGGGCGGCGGAGGCTGAGGCGGTTGCGTCGCAGCTCGCGGGCGCGCCGCCCCCACCGCAGGCGACCGCCAGGCCACAGGTCATCGCCACTAGTGCGACAACGTAGGAACCGGCTCATGAAGAGACATCATCGTCGATCGGCTCGCCAGACATAGCAACAGGAGGTTACCAAGTTAGTGCCAGCGAACCACTACGACGGAGGAGACGGAGGTAACGGCTTCAACACGAAGGCACGCGAAACTCAACGAAGACGCGCGAAGGAACGTTGCACTGGTGAAAGTCGCTGCCTTCGGCGAGCTTTACTGGTCTGCTCGCGATCATCGTCGATGGCCGTCCGTGCGACTCGCGTTCACTCCGAGATGCCGCCGTGTTGAATCTCCTTCGTTTGCTCCTCGAACTCCTCAGTGCGGATCTCCTGCCAAGAGCAGTGGAAGACTTCACAATTCCTGGCATCGACACTCGGTCCCGGCAGAGAGTTAGGATGCGGCGATTCGACGAGAGCCAAGGAGGATGTGTGAGAAGGCTGACGTGGACAATTGTCATCGTGTGGCTCGGATTGCTCCAGCTGCCGGCCGCTCAGCAGCACCGCAGACGCCCGCGCCCGCGGGCCGGGTGGAGGCGGCGGGCTCTTTCCCGAGACCGAGCCCGACGATGTCGCGGGTTTCGTGCCGATTTTCGACGGCAAGACGCTGAACGGGTGGGACGGCGATCAGACGTTCTGGCGCGCGGAGAACGGCTCAATCGTCGGCGAAACGACGCCCGAGAAAGTCGTCAAGCAGAACAACTTTCTCATCTGGCGCGGCGGGACCGTCAAGGACTTCGAGCTCAAGGTCGAGTTCCGCCTCTCCGGCACGAACAGCGGCATTCAATACCGGAGCGTCGAGCTGCCGGCGGTCGGCAAGTGGGTGCTCAAGGGCTACCAGGCCGATCTCGATTTCACCGAGGGTTTCGTCGGCAATATCCACGACGAGCGCGGCCGCTCGCCGGCCGGCGAGGGTCACGTCATCCTCTCCCCACGCGGCCAGGCGACGCGCATCGTCGACGGGCCGAAATACAAGGTGCTCGGAAAGATCGGCGACCCGACGCTCCTGCGCGGCGTGATGAACGTCAACGGCTGGAATCGCTATCACATCATCGCGCGCGGGCCGGTGATCATGCAGTTCCTCAACAGCCAGCTGATGAGCGTCGCGATCGATGAAGACACCAAACACGCCGTCCCTGAAGGCGTCCTGGGCTTCCAGATGCACACCGGGCCGCCGTTCAAGATCGAGTACCGGAACGTGATGTATCGGAAGCTCCCGTAACGGGAAGAATCTGCACCGAGGCGAACGGATGCGACCGTGATGGCCGCATCCGTGTTGTCGGTTGCCTAGAAGCTGTGTCATGACACAGCGCGAACGAGCGGCAGCGAAGTGAGCCTGGCGAAGCGGCGCGGGGCGCCGGGGCCCCCGCGAGCGAGCCAGTGTCAGGCCGGAGTCCGAGGGGGACGAACCCTGTCCGGACACGTCCCGGATGAGACTCAGAAACGCAGGCCGAACGTCATGCGGAACGTCCGCGGTGACGTGAAGGCAAAGCGGTTCAGCGGAGTCCCCCAGTTGGTGTTGTAGTTCCAGTTCACCCCCTGCACGGGCGTCGTGGTGAACGGATTGAATGGCGCGAGCGACGGCGTGCTGACCGGCGTGAGCACGCCGCTGCCGATGCGGGAGAGCGCAACGCCGCCGCCGTTATTGAACACGTCGGCGCCGCACGCGCACAGATCCTGGACGTTGAACACGTTCAGCACCTGCACCTGGAGGAACGCGTCGAGCGACAGGTTGCCAGGCACGCGATAGGTGTAGTTGGCCGCCATGTCGGTGCGGCGCGACGCTTCCGTCCTGAACGCATCGCGCGCCGTGTAGTAATAGGTTTCGCGAATACCGCCCTGCGGCGTTGCGTAGCCCAGGGTCCGTGACGTAGGGCCGCGCGTCGACGAACGCGCTCGCCGAGAAGCCGGACTGCCCCGATGCCAGACCGCCGCCGGCGCCGTACGGCACGCCCGTCGCCCAGTCCTGCAGCACGCTGATCGTCAGCCCCTCGATCTTGGGAATGCCGTAGTTCAGCCAGAAGCTGGCGCGGTGCCGCTGGTCGGCCGCAAGATCGCCTTCAGGCGCAAACCACGAGGCCTGCCGGTACTCGGGATACTGGAACAGGTCCGTCGTCAACGGACCGCTCGCGGTGTTCTCGCCGTCGAAGTTGCCCCACAGCCGGGAGAGCGTGTAGCTGCCGCCGATGTCGCTCCGCCAGTTGATGCGGTACCGGCCCGAGACCGTGACGCCGGAGTAACGCCGCTTCGAGATCGTTGGTGTTCTCGATGATCGCCAAGTCGGACCGGTTGCCGAACTGGTCGACGACGATGCCGGTGGATCGATCGATCCGGGAGGAATAGAAATCACGATAGTCGCGATACGAGTAGTCCGCCCGCACGACGGCCCGGCTCGTCAGCTGCCGGCTGAACCCCGCTGCATACGCGCGCACGTTTGGCGAGGTCAGCGAGTTGGGAATTCTGACCGACACGCCAGGCACGGACGAGGACGCCGGCGTCATGTTCGTGCCGCCGTTGGCATTGAACCAGGCGAAGAGCTGCTGGAGCGCGACGTCGGAAGTGACCAGCGATGCGGCACTCACGTCCGGATTGATCGCGGGCCCCTGATAGGTGTACTGGATCGTTGCCGGGTTGCCGGCGCGCGGAGGACGAGTCGGCGATCGAGTTGTTCAGCCCCGCGACATACTTCGCGAAGCTGGCCGTCACCGCCCACAGGCCCTTGCCCGTCGGATCCCACACGACGCCGACCCGCGGGCTGAACGCGCTGTCGTCGGCCACGACGGCCCCGGCGCTGTCCTTGCCCTGGTTCTTGTCCCAGCGCAGACCGAGGTTGACGGTCACGCGATCGGTCCAGCGCCAGTTGTCGTTGAAGAAGAGGGCGTTGGTCCTGAAGTTCGTCCCCTGGCTCCCTTCCGCGATCGGGTTCCATTGAATGGTGGTCGAGCCTGGAAGCCAGCGCGGGTAGATGTCGGCGCCGCGCACGATGCTCGTCGTGCCGAGGATGCGGTAATCGCTGCCCGACTGGTGATTGTTGGCGAACCGCTTGTCGTTGAAGTTGTCGTAGCCGAAGAGCATGGTGTGCGATCCACTGCCCCCCGTCGACAGCACGTAGGTGCCCTTCACGAATATTTCTTCGTTGTCGCGCTTCTCGGGGTCGCAGACGCCGCAGAATGTCGGCGACCAGTAGCGCAGGTTGCCGCGGGCGGTGTCGATGAGCAGCGTGCCGTCGATGAGGTCCGTCGACGTGGCGCCGGAGCCGATGAAGCTGAAATGACGCAACGAGTAGCGGCCTTCGAGAAAGAACGACGGCGAGAGGACGCCGCTGTAGCCGACGGTGAAGAGGTTCTGCGGGAGTTCGCGAGTGTAGAGGCTCCGCAGGTCCATCGAGGTCGCGGTACTGAAGGTTCCGTTGCCTTTCCGTCTGATTGACCTTGGTGTAGGCGCCGTCGAAGCGGTGGTTGGAGGTGGCTGAGTAGGTCAGCTTCCCTTCGTAGCGCTGGCTCTTGTCCTCGAAGGTGTACGGGACGTTCAGAGGGGCTACGGTGTTGCGGCCAACCGGCGCCGTCCGGAAGCGTCCCGCGTTGAAGAACCACAGCCGGTCGCGCTGAATCGGACCGCCTAAGACATATTCATACTGCGAGATGACGCGATCCACCTTGGTGTCTGTCGTGAACGGATGATCGTCGTTGCCGTTCACCTTCGCGCGCCAGTCGTCGTTGTACAGCGAGTCGCGGAAGGAGCCGCTGAAGCGGTTGCCGCCCGACTTGGTGATGACATTCACGACGCCGCCGCTGAAGCGGCCGTACTCCGCCGAGATGCCGTCGGTGGCGACCATCGTTTCCTGCACGGCATCCTCTATATAGAGGTTGTTGGCCTGCCCGCGCAGATTCTCGTTCACGTTCACGCCGTTGACCAGATAGAGCGATTCGAACGACATCGATCCGGCGATGGAATAGCTGCCGTTCGGGCCCGAGGGATGCACCGCCGGGGCCTTCAGAATCACGGCGTTGATGTCGCGCGTGGTAGGCAGCATCGACATCAGTTCCTGCTTGAAATTGGTGGCCACCTCCACCGTATGGGTGAGGACTTCACCACCCGGTCGCACGGTGACCGATTCGGTCAGCGCCGCGGGCCCAAGCGACGCATTGAGCGCGAGCGCCTGACTGAGGGCCACGGTTACCGAGTTCTGCTGACGCTCGAATCCGGTGAGCTCGAACGTCACGGTATAGGTGCCCGGCGGCACGCGCGGGACGATGTAGTCGCCGTTGGCGGTCGAGACGACGGTCAGGTTACCCTGCAGGTTGGGACCAGCGACCGTCACTGTGACGCCAGGCAGCGCAAGTCCCTGGCTGTCGACAATTCGTCCCGAGATCGTTCCGGTCGTCGTCTGCGCCGCGGCGCCTGAGGCCATGGACAGCGTGCACAGAGCGAACGCGAATACCAAAACTGCTTTGAACCACCGCATGAAGTGTCTCCTCTCAACGGGAAGCGTTGAACGAGGAGCACTGCACCTGGCGTGCCTCGATCGATAAGGGGTTCGTCATGCGGAGGCGGCGACTCCCCCCGCGTGCCCGTCACTCGTCACTGGGCCGTCACGCGCCCTTCAAGGAATTGAATCGCGGTCCTCCTGTTTATTGGACTGCGTCATACTGGGCTCCGGCATCGCGCCGCTGAGAGGCCTGTCTCCCAGCGTGGCAAGAGTCAATCCCGTAGCTTCCGCCTTTAGGCGGAAGGAGTCTTGTGCACACCTCCTTGCTTCACCGCCTGATCCCGTCCGGCCTGGCCATCGCTCTGGTCATTGTTGTCACCTGGGTTGTCACCTGGGCTGTCACCTGGGCCGCCACCTCGCCTACGACAGGTGCGACAGAGAGACCGCACGCTGCTTCCGCCCAATCTCCGCCAGAGGCGCGATGGTGGATGCGTGAACCGATCCGGTTCCTCCAGACCAACCTGAGTGAGACGGACTCGACGGTTGACCCGAAGCAACTGGTGGCGGCTGTCGCCGACTTCGGCGCCAACACTTTTCTTCTCAACATGGGAGGGATCGTCGCGCAGTACCCGACGAAGGTGCCGTTTCACTACGCGAGCACCTACCTGCCTCCGGGGCGCGATCTTTTCGGCGACGCTCTACGCGAGGCCCACGCGCGTCACATCCGCCTGATCGGGCGGTTCGATTTGAGCAAGACGCAGAAGCCGGTGTACGACGCGCACCCGGAGTGGTTCTTCAGGCGCGCGAACGGCGAGCCGGCCATCTACAGCGGGCTGTACTCCACGTGCATCAACGGCAACTACTACCGGGAGCATGCGCTGACCATCCTCTCGGAAGCGCTCGAGCGCTACGAGGTCGACGGCCTCTTCTTCAACATGTTCGGCAATCCCTCGACCGACTACAGCGGCGTGGCGATGGGCCCCTGCCGATGCGACGCGTGCCAGGCCCGCTACCGCGCCCGCTACCGCCGCGACGTGCCGGCCACGGCCGACGCCGACTACCGGACGTTCATGGCCGACTCCGCGCGCGAGGTGGCGGCGATGATTGCCGACCTCATCCACCGCAAGCGGCCGAACGCGGCCTTCCTGACCTACATCAAGGATCACACCGACGGCATCATGTCGGAGTCGAACACGGCGGTCGGCCGGGCGCTGCCGCTCTGGCCCTATTCCGCCAGCGACAACGTCAGCCGCTCGATGGGATCCGAGCCCGACAAGATCGCGATCAACCTGTCGATGAGCTTCGTCGACTTCCCGTGGAGGTACGCGCACGTTCCGCAGCCGGAGATCCAGCTGCGCCTCTACCAGAACATGGCGCACGGCGCGCCGCCGGCCGTCGCGCTCGTGGGAACGATGAACCAGCAGGACCGGCTGGGACTCCTTGCGGCGAAGCCGGTCTTCGAGTGGCACGCGCGGCACGAAGACCTCTACGTCGCGCAAACGAATGCCGCTCGCGTGCTGCTGCTCGCGACCGACGATACGCCTGCCTTCCGCGGATTCTTCCGGCTGCTGACGGAACGGCACATCCCGTTCGCGGTCTCTGAGAACCTCCGATGGATGGACGACGCGGCGCGCCCGTTCGATCTCGTGATCGTGCCGGGACGCATGCCCGAGGGCCTCGCGGCCTACGTCCGCGAGGGCGGGCGACTGCTGGTGGCTGGCGCGGCCTCCCCGGCGCTTCCCGTCGGAACCGTCGTCCGACGCGGAACGACGCAAGGTTACTGGCGCATTCACGATCGCCAGGCGCTGCCGTCACTGAAGGACACCGACCTGCTCTTCGTCGACGGCGACTACGCCGAGCTGGAGCCGGTGGAACGCCCGATCCTGACGCTGATTCCGACGGCGATGTTCGGCCCGCCGGAAAAAGTGTGGAGCGACAAGATCGAGACTCGCGTCCCCGGACTCGTATTCGCGGATCACGGGAAGGGGCGGGCCGTTTACATTCCCTGGAACATCGGCGGCCTCTACTACCGCCACAGCTCACCGCCGCATGCCGGACTCATGGCGGATGTCATCGATCGACTCCTCCCTGACGGGCGTCAGCTCAAGACCGACGCGCATCCACTGGTCGAGATGACGTTGATGCGTCAGCCAGCGCGGAGCCGGACACTCATCCACGTCGTGAACGGCACAGGGCATCAGGACACGGCCTACTTTCCTCCGGTGGAGTTGCGGGATATTCGCGTCGAGGTGGCTCAAAACGTCCGCCGGGTGCGCGCCGTGACTCTCGACCGGGACCTACCGGTCACGACCGACGGACGCTACCGGTCCTTCACCCTGCCGAGCCTCAAGGCCTACGAAGTCATCGTTATTGAATAGGGGTCGAATGATCGCACACAGGCACGTCGCCCCGAGGCTTCAGCCTTCCGCCGTAGCTTTAGTTTAGGGCGATTTTCTTTACTTTGTAGCCGTAGTGTCCGCCCTAAAGGCGGACACTACGGGCCAATGAAAAACGCTTTAGCGGAGACTGGTTAGGCGGAAGGACGCGTGTCCTATCGAAGGTACCCGCGGCGCGCCGTGACCTTGCCCTTCCTGGCCTTCAACTTCACCTCGATGGGATGCCATCCGGCACGGTCGACACCCTGCGGCGTGTACGTGATCAGGTACCGTGTGCGGAACTCGGTGAGGATCTTCGTGAACGCACCCCGCAACTCTCCGGGATCCTTTGTCTTGAAGGCGGTTCCTCCGGTTGCGTCCGCGATCTCGTCGAGAAACGGCGACTCGGCCCAGACGGCACGATCCCGCGGCGAGAGCTCGATGCCGGAGCGAAACAACAGCGGTTGGCCGGCTCGATACGACGAGGGCGAACCCTGCGCCGTGACCGAATAGACCACGGTGTCGGTCCGCCGTGCCTTGTCGATGACGGCACCGCGCGGCAACCAGCTCGATGTGTCGTCGCCGTCACTGAACACGAGCAGAAGGCGCCGTACCGTGAGTGTGGGATCGCCGAACATCAGCCCGGCGAAGACCCCGTCGAGAAGAGAGGTACCGCCGGCGCCCTGCAGCGTCTGGAGCACACCGTTCGCCGATCGGATGTCTCCGCTCCAGTCCGCGCGCAGCCGCAGGTCGCTCGAAAACGTGATGAGCGCCGCTCGATCGCGTGGCTCGAGCGCCGCGAGCGCCGCCCCGACGCCTTCCTTCAATCTGTCCAGCGTGTTTCCCGACACGCTGGTGCTGACATCGAGCAACACCATCACGCTCATCGGCACGTCGGTGAGCGCAACCGAATCGATCGCCTGGAGGACCCCCGTGTCGCGCAACTCGAAGTCCTCGGCCGTCAGGCCGGCGACCGGACGACGGCCGTCGACCACGAGCGCATCGACGCGGACGGCGTCCACACCGCTCCTGAAACGGGTGTCTTGCGCCGACATCATGAGGCTGGCCGCCACTGCGGCCGCGACGACGCCCTTCATTTCCAGACTTCCATGCGAAGGAGATCGATTTGCGTCGCCGGATCTTCATCCGGAGGTCCGTAGGCCCACATGGGCTCGACAACAAAGGCGCGCGGCCGAAGCAGACCCGCGGCCAGTATGTCGCGTGCCTCTGCTTCGCGCCCGGTGCGGCTCAACAGCTGCGCCAGGGCCAAGGGCGCCGCTTGACCGTAGGGAATGCGCGCCAGTGCGTCACGATAGAGCGCCTCCGCCTCGGCGAACCGCTCTTCGCGCTCTTCGAGGGAACCGAGGAAGAGTGCCGCGAGATAAGCGACGGCTGGATCGACGGAGGCCAGCGCCGATCGACACAGGCGGATAGCCTCGAGGGGCTGTCCCTGGAGCATCCTGATGCGCCCCAGGTGCAACGCGGCCGCGTGCAACGACGGATCTTCCTTCAACGCCTCCACCAGAGCGGTTGCCGCCCCGGTCCATGTCCCCGGCGCCCGGTTCCGCATGGAGAGCATCGCCTGCCCGGGGCTGACGACTCGAGCTTCGTTGGCGCCGCGCCACTCGAATTCAAGACCGCGGAGGTACAGCATTCGGGCCCTGTTCTGGCCCCACCTGTTGAAGGCGTAAGCGTCGAGTCGGTTTTCGATACCAGAACCGCCGAGGGACTTAACCCGCTGAGGCACGGCCGCGTACCACCGCCAGACAAAATCCTTTTGTGGCGGCGAGAGGCTCTCCATGCGCTCGAGCAGCCGCCGTGCCGCAGTCAGGTGAAACTCGGTGGCGGCCCTATCTCTCGACGCGAGCGCGCGAAGCGCGACGTCGGTGTGCAGCATCGCCGCCCCGCGAAGGTCGTCCCACGTCCAACCCGAGGCAGGCGACAGTGCGGCGTCCACGGCCGCCTCGGTTGCGCCGCGCGGCGCGTTGAGCGTCTGCGCGATCTCGGTCGTCCCGATCCTGCGATAGCCGTCCACGAGGGAGCGGTACGTCGGCGCGGTCTGCGTTGCCTGCTGCAGTGTGGTGGAATGCGAGAAAAGAACAACGAGCGCTGCCAGGATGATTACGCGCATTGTCGTTGAGCTAGGGCAATCCTCACGGACGCCCAGGAATTGCGCGCGGCGCGCCAATGGTGGCGTCAGGCCGAAGCGTGATCAGATCGATCTCGATGCACCCGTCACCGCCGGATGATTCCACCGTGACGGTGTGGATGCCGGTTCCGAGCATCCGTGCACCGGCGAGATCGGCCACGAATACATTCCAGCCTTCCCCGTCGTCACCAGTGTCCTGCGCGGAAAATGCCCCGACGGCTTCGCCGTCAACCTCGGCGCGGAGCACCTCGGTGGCGCCGGGATTGTCGTTGGCGTAAGTCACCAGGACGGCGTACGAAGATGACTGCGCCACGGTGAACGTCCAGCGGCGGCGTTGTCCCGGCGCGAGATGAATGGTCAGCGCTCCGGACGCCCGCGACCGGTGCATGAGGTCGCCCTCGCCGCTGCCGGCCTCGGCTTCGAGCGCGATGGACTCGACCCGCGCCGGCGCGGCCGCGGGTGGGGCGGTCGGCGCGGTTGGAGACGACGGGAGGCCGCATCCGATGGACAGGATCGGCAGAAGGCACATGCACGGAACAGCTAGCCGCATCGCCGGTCACTTTATCTCAGCACGACCATCCGATCGAGCCTGGAGACCGTCATACCGGTGGAGCGGTGGCTACAGCAGCTGTTGCCGAATATCCGCGGAACGATTGACACGATATGACTGTCTATATACTATCTGCTTATGACAGATATGACGGCGGCGCCCTCGACCTTGAACTGAACAAAGGCGTGCGCCGGCCGGCTGGAGGCGAACATGCCTGATTGGACATCGGACGTACGGGCGCGCCTGTCGTCGGTCCGACTATCGCCTGAGCGCGAAGTCGAGATCGTCGAGGAACTGTCGCAGCATCTCGAAGACCGCTGGCGCGAACTCCTCGCTGAGGGAAAAACCCCGGAGGCCGCTCGGCAACTGGCCCTCGGCGAGTTCCGAGGCGCTGAGGCCCTGGGCCGTCATCTGGCTCCCCTTCGACAGTCGCACTGGTCGGATCCGACGCCGCCGGCCGCGAGCCGCCCCTTCTCGTGGGACGGCCTCATGGCCGATTTGCGACAGGCCGTGCGCGCGCTCCGCGCGGCACCCGCCTTCACCATCGTCGCGCTCGTCGTGCTGACACTTGGCATCGGCGCCACCACCGCCATCTTCTCGGTCGTGGACGCCGTCGTGCTGCGTCCGCTGCCCTTCGACGAGCCCGATCGGCTCGTCGCCGTCGGCGAGCGGGGATTCGGGGGGAAGGGGAAGCGACAGGGGTCTTTCGGGCCAGGCGGACCAAACCCAAGCGATTCGCAAGCCATTTCGCCCGTGCAGCCGCAGAACTACCTGGACTGGGTCGCCCAGCAGCACGTCTTCGCGTCGATTGCCGCCATCGCCTTTGGCGAGGGCACTCTCCTCGAACCCGGGGCCGAGCCCGAAGATCTCGTGGTGCAACGAGTGACTGCCGGGTTCTTCGACGTCCTGCGCATCCGGCCGGCGCTCGGTCGTCCATTTACGACCGACAACGAAGTCGACGGCAGTCAGGGCGTAGCCGTGCTGAGCGAGGCGTTCTGGAAACGACGCTTCGCCAGCAATCCTGATGTCGTGGGACGCCGGATCCTCCTCGACGACGCGACGTATGAGGTCATCGGGATCATGCCGCCGGGCGTAACCTACCCTGTCGGAGCCACACGCCCCACCGATCTCTGGATTCCCTACGTCGTTCCCGACAGTCAGCGGAGCCGGGCCGCCAGGACCGTCGGCGCCTATCTTCAAGTGATTGCGCGACTCGAACCGGGCGTGCCGCTCGAACGGGCGCAGGCGCAGATGGACCAGGTAGCCGCGGCGATCGAACAGGCGAACCCGCAGTCGGTCAAGGACAATAAGATCGGCGTACGGCCGCTGCGCGATCACCTCGTCGGCGCCAGCATGAAGTCGTGGATGCTGATGCTGCTCACCTCGGTCGGGATCGTGCTGCTCATCGCCTGCGCCAACGTCGCAAACCTTCTGCTTGCCCGCGCGAGCACGCGCGAGCGCGAAGTCGCCGTCCGCGCCGCACTCGGTGCGGGCCGCTGGCGCCTCATTCGTCAGCTTCTGGTCGAGAGTCTGGTCCTGTCGGTCGCCGGCACGGCGATGGCAGTGTTGCTTGCCTCGTGGACGGTACAGATCCTCCGGAACGCGATGCCCGAGGGCGTGCCGCGCGTCGCGAGCATCGCGCTCGACCTACGAGTGCTGGCTGCAGCCGCGTGCCTGTCGCTCGTGACGGGCGTGCTGTGCGGGATCGTTCCGGCCCTGCAACTATCGAGGCCCAATCTCACCAACTCTTTGAAAGACGGCGTTCACGGCGCCAGCGCGGGGCGCGGACGTCGCCGCCTGCGCGGCCTGCTTGTCGTCGCGGAGGTAGCGCTCGCCGTGGTGCTCCTCGTCGGAGCGGGCCTCTTCATCGGCAGCTTCATGGCGCTGATGCGCGTCGATCCGGGCTTCAATCCTGACCGTGTGCTGACGGTGGATATCATTTCGCGCGTCGAGCCCGGCCAACGGCCGCCCGATCGATCCGCCACGTTCGGCGAGATCGCCGAGCGGCTTGGCAAGGTGCCAGGCGTCGTCCACGCTTCCATGAGCCGGGGCGGGGTTCCATTCGCCATGCGCATGTGGATCAACAACCTCAGGGTGCCCGGCAGGACGATCGAGCGGGACCCTGGCGTCAGCATCAAAGTAGTGACACCGGACTACCACAAGGCGCTGGGGATCCCACTGCGCAGCGGCCGGCTGTTCGACGCGACGGACTACACGGGCGGCCCGAACGCCGTGATCATCAACGACTCTGCGGCGAAGACGTACTTTCCCGGGGAGGACCCCGTGGGACGCACGGTCAGCCTGAATGGCGCCGATCGCACCGTCGTCGGCGTCGTCGGCGACGTGCGTCAGCGGAGCCTCGAGGCCGCCACGCTCCTCGAGGTCTATCTGCCGATGTCCCAAACCGAGAGCAGTTACGGCGAGGTGGTGATTCGCACGAGCGTCGACCCGTACGACGTACTGCCCGCGGTGAAGTCCGTCGTCCTCGCGGCGCTGCCCGACGTGCCGCTTCGCTCGGTGAAGACCATGGACGAACTGGTGTTCCGCGAGACGGCGCAGCGGCGGCTGAACATGCTGATGCTCGGACTCTTCGGATTACTCGGGCTCGTGATCTCGGCGGTTGGCATCTATGGCGTGATGGCCTATGTCGTCTCGCAGCGGACCAGGGAGATCGGTGTGCGGATGGCCCTTGGAGCCACGCGATCGACAGTCCTGAGGATGGTGCTCACGAATGCGTCCGGATTGGTCGCCGTGGGCCTGATCGTCGGCGGTGTGGCGGCCTGGTACCTGAGCGCGACGGCCAAGACGTTCCTGTTCGGGCTTCAGCCGAACGACCCGCGGGCCTTTGCCGCGGCGCTCGTATCGCTGTCGCTCGCCGCGCTCGTCGCCAGCATCATCCCGGCGAGGCGGGCCGCGAGCGTCGATCCGACCGTGGCGCTACGAGCCGAGTAATGAAGAGGCCAGTCATCCCATCGACCTGACTGGTCGTAGTGTCCGCCTTCAGGCGGACCTGGGGGTCCGGCTAAAGCCGGACACTACGAATGCTAAAGCTGGTCCGGCTAAAGCCGGACGCTACAAATGAAGTAACAACCGGTCGTAGTGTCCGCCTTCAGGCGGACCTCGCTGGTCCGGCTAAAGCCGGACACTACGAATGCTCAAGCCGGACACTACGAATGATCTAGCCGAACAAGCTCTCAGCTCTCGCGCAAGATCTCGGCTGGATCGAGCCTCGCGGCGCGGCGGCCTGGCGCAAGGCATGCAAGAGCCGCCAGCATCACGAGCACGATCGGCACGCCCGCCATCGCCCGCACATCCGTAGGGCTCACACCAAACAGCACCGTCGTGAGGAAGCGCGCGGTGACGAGCGCAATCCCGACGCCGACGCCCACGCCGGCGACCACCAGTCGCAGTCCCTGCAGGACGACCATGCGACGGACGTGCGACGGCTCGCCGCCGAGCGCCAGGCGAATGCCGATATCACGCGTGTGCTGCTGAACGAAGTGCGCCATCACGCCATAGATCCCCACGACCGACAACAGGAGCGCCGCCGCGGCGAACATCCCGACGAGCACGCTCAAGTAGCGCGGCGCCGTGAGCGACCGCGTGACGAGGTCGCCGCCAGTCGCAATGTTCGTGACGGCGAGGCCAGGATCCAGTTCGTGGACGGCCTGACGCACGGCCGTCGCAAGAGATGCCGGATCGCCGGTCGCACGGATGACGAAGTAGGCATTGGGCAGGTCGACGAATGGAAAGTAGACGGTGCCGCGATCCGTTGTCTCGAGACCAGCCCACTTGACGGTCCCGACGACGCCGGCAACGGTCGTCCATGGGCACGTCGTGCATCCTCCGTTCCTGAACCGCCGTCCCAGAACCTCCTGGCCCGGAAAGAACCTGTCAGCCCACGCGCGATCGACGACGACGATGTCGTCCTGCAGCGAACGCTCGTCGAGCAGCCGCCCGCGTTCCAGCCGCAGGCCGACGGTCGAGAAGAATCCGGGCGAGGCGCCGACCCAGGTGCAGATCGGCTGATTCTGACCGGCTGGCGTCGGATGGTCTTCCAAGTCGAAGTTGTTGCTCTGCCCCGCCTCATTCGGTGGCCGGCTGTCTGCCACCGCGACAGCCTCCACGCCGGGCAGCGCCGCCATACGTTCGAGCGCTCGCTCCCAGAACGCCTTCCGGTCGGTGTCTCGAGGGTACCGGCCGTTTGACAGAGACACCGCGGCCGTCAGCATGCGCTCTGTCTCGATGCCGACACTGACGCGGCTGAGCCGATCGAGGCTCGACAAAACGAGCACGGCTGCGACGATGAGCGGCGTCGCCAACGCGAACTGGGCCGCGACGAGCGCGCGACGGAGCCGCCGCGCGGCGGGACCGTCGGTGGCGGAACGGCCCCCGGATCTCAGGGAGCGGTCCATGCGCCACGTCCCATGGATCGCCGGGATGAGTCCCCCGACCAGAATGAGGAGGCCGCTTCCTGCAGCGAGCGCGACGAGCCAGGCGACGAGCGGCGGCGACAGCCGGACCTCATCGACACGCGGGATGTAGCCCACGCCGTATGCCGTCACCAGTTGAATCGACAAGGCGGCAACACCAGCACCAACGGCGGCGGCGCCGGCGGTCAATACGCCGCTCTCGACCACGAGATATTGCAGGAGCCGCCCGCGCGAGGCGCCGAGCGCGCTGCGGATGGCGAGCTCGCGGCTGCGGTTGAGCGCCCGTGCAATGAGCAGGTTGATCGCGTTCGCGCAGGCGATGAGGAGCACGCACCCGACCGCGGCCAGGACGACGACGAGCGTCGAGCCGACGTCGCCGACGACGCGCGACTTCAGATCCTGCATGCCCCACGTGGCCTTCTCGTCCTGGTAGGACGACTTCCAGATCGGGAACAACCGGGCGTTTGTCGCGCGGAGCGTGTCGAGCGCTGCCGCCGGCGATACGTCGGAGCGCAGGCGTCCGAGCACCATGGTGAAGAACGGCCCCTTGCGCTTCGGCGGCGGCCAGCGCGCCGCCGTGAAGAGCGCGACGTCGCGCTCGAGCGGACCGACCGCTTTCTGCAACACGCCCACGACGGTGTAGCTCGAGCCATCGATGGTCATGGTTCGACCGAGCACCGCCGGATCGCTCGCGAATCGCCGCGCCCAATAGGCGGCGGTCAACACCGCTACGCGATCGCCGCGTGTGTCGTCCGACGCGTCGAAGAGGCGGCCGACGAGGGCCTTCTGCCCGATCAGGGGAAAGTACGAGCCGGTCACCACCTTTGCCGTCACCCGCTCCGCAGCGCCGCCGTCGGCGACCGTGACGCTGCTCGTCTGATAGGCCGCGATGGCGCTGAACGCGGGATGGTCGGCTTCGAGCGCGCGATAGTCGACGACCGAGAACCGGAACCGATAGGGTGGATTGTCCGTGTAGATCCAGAACAGATTCTCGGGCGCGTGCATAGGGCAGCGGATTGACGAGCACTGCGCGTATGACGCCAATCATCCCAGTCGTGGCGCCAAGACCAACGCCCACCGTAAGAACGATCGTTGCCGTCAGCGCGGGCGTCCGGGCAAGGCTGCGCGCGCTGTAGAGAGCGTCTCGCCAGAGGTGAGGCAGGTTGGCCAGCCCGCTGCTGCACGCCGCGCGCACGCGCTCGCCGAACAGATGGAGCGGATACCACAGCTGCTGTCGCCTCAGCCAGCGCGACGCCGCACGCTCGCCGTCCTGCCGGCGGCGAAGCTCGAACAGTTCGGCGAGGTCGTTTTCGACCGCCCGCCGGTCGTCGTCACTGAGGAGCAGTCGCATCAGCCAGCGCATGTCACACCTTGTGTGTGCTGAGGAGACGGCCGAGCCCGCGCCAGAGGCGGGCGTGCTCGATTCGGATCTCTTTGACCGCCGCCAGGCCCTGTCTGGTCAGCTTGAAGTAGCGGCGAGCCCGGCCACCCTCGCGCTCGTCGAGGCGAGAGGCCACGAGGCCCTTCTTTTCGAGGCGGCTCAGCGCGATGAAGACCGCGGCCTGCGCCACGGGCCGCTCCATGCGCTTCTCGAGCGCCACCACGAGCGGCACGCTGTAGGTCTCCCCGCCCTCGCGGAGCATGGCCAGGAGGACGTGCAGCTCAAAGTGCTGGAGGGTTTGTTTGGGCATAGCGATGTCCGGGCTCAGGGCTCAGGGGCCTATGAAGAAATGTAGTGTCCGGCTTCAGCCGGACCAAGACTGGTCCGCCTAAAGGCGGACACTACGTACGATTTTTTCACAGGCTCTCAGCGCTCAGGCAAAACCCCTGAGCCCTTAGCCTTGAGCCCACCTCGATCACTAACAACGTTAGTCGGATTCTGGGTCACGTTGGTTAGCTTGTCAATAGCAGCGTTAGTCACCTGCCCGGACTTGATGCTGCCCGCCCGGCGGGACTAAAATTCCGTCCCGTCAAAACCGTTTGGGAGACGGACCATGGCGCACACCTTTGAAGAGCTCAAGAAGAAGACCATCGCGGAGCTGCGCGATATCGCCAAGGATATCGAGCATGAGGCCGTCCAGGGGTACACGCAGCTGAACAAGGACCACCTGCTGCCGGCGCTGTGCAAGGCGCTCGGGATCGACACGCACGCACATCATGCCGCGGCGCTCGCCGAGAAGGCGGCGGTCAAGGCGAAGATGCGCGAGCTCAACGCGAAGAAGGCGAAGGCCCTCGAGAGCGGGGATCACGACCTCGTGCGTCAGCTCCGGCGGCACTACCACCGGCTGAACCACACGCTGCGGACCGCCGCCAAGCATTCGTCCGGGGCCTGACGACGGCCAAGCGCGATTTGGTTCGATCGGAGCGTCTTGTCGCGGCTGTTTTCAGATTCGAGTGCCTCGCTATGTGAGCCCTGGAAAACAACCTCATTAACGGAAACCCCTCACGAAGGCCTCGAAGATCACGAGGCTCGCGAAGGATTCATGCGTGAAAAGTAGCCTTCGTGAGCTTTGCGGTCTTCGCGATCATCGTGAATGAGCCGTCGGTCGTGTTCAAGGGCGAGTGCCAGGCCGTACAATACAAGGTTGCCATGCCTGAACGCACCGCTCCAAAGCCCACGACCTCCTCGACGGGATTCGCCGCGCTCGGGCTCGACGAGGCGATTGTCGCCTCCGTCGCGTCGCTCGGTTACGAAGAGCCCACGCCGGTCCAGCGCGAGACGATTCCGCTGCTGCTCGAGGGCCGTGACCTTCTCGCGCAGGCGGCGACGGGCACGGGCAAGACGGCGGCCTTCGCCCTTCCAATCCTGCACCGCATCTCGGCGCTCGGCGCGGACGACCGCCGGCGCACCAACGGCCTCGTGCTCGTCCCGACGCGCGAGCTCGCGATGCAGGTGGCGGAAGCCGTCCACAAGTACGCGCGCGGCAGCCGCCTGACGGTCCTCCCGCTCTATGGCGGCGCCCCGATGCTGCAGCAGATCCGGGCGCTCGAGCGCGGCGCCAACATCGTCGTGGCGACGCCCGGCCGCGCGCTCGACCATATCCGGCGCGGTACGCTGAAGCTCGACACGCTCGACGTGCTCATCCTCGACGAAGCCGACGAGATGCTCGACATGGGCTTCGCCGAAGATCTCGACGCCATCCTCGACGCGACGCCAGCGGCGCGCCAGACGGCGCTCTTCTCCGCGACCATGCCGGCGCGGATTCTGTCGATTGCGCAACGCCACCTGAAGAACCCGACGCGCCTCGCCATCGCGCGCGAAACAACCGCCGCGGGCAAGCTCCCGCGCGTCCGGCAGGTGGCCTACGTCGTGTCGAGGGCGCACAAGCCGGCGTCCCTCGAGCGCGTCCTCGAAACCGAGAACCCGGACTCCGCGCTCGTCTTCTGCCGGACGCGGCTCGAAGTCGATACGCTCGTCGAGATGCTCAACGCCCACGGCCACCGCGCCGAGGCGCTTCACGGCGGCATGGAACAGCGCCTGCGAGATCGGGTAATGGGACGCTTTCGCGAAGGCAAGGCCGATCTGCTCGTCGCGACCGACGTCGCGGCGCGCGGCCTCGACATTGAGCGGCTGTCGCACGTCATCAACTACGACGTGCCCGCCTCGCCAGACACCTACGTGCACCGCATAGGCCGCACGGGACGCGCCGGCCGCGGTGGCACCGCCATCACGCTTGCCGAGCCGCGTGAGCATCGTCTGCTCCGCGCCATGGAAGCGGCGACGAAGCAGAAGATAGAAGTGGCGACGATTCCGACCGTCGCCGACCTCAGGGCGCGGCGGCTGGACATCACGCGCGCGTCGCTGCGCGAACGGCTGATCGCCGGCAACCTCGACCACACCCGCGTCGTCGTCGAAGCCCTGGCGAACGAGTTCGACATCGTCGAGATCGCGGCGGCAGCGGTCGCGCTCGCGCACGCAGCTGCGGGCGGCGACAGCGACGATCGGGAAATCCCCACGCCGGCGCCTCCGTCACAAGGGGACCGGCCGTCACGCACGCTCAGGCCCGCGCGCGGCCGTTTGCCGCGCGACCCGTCTGCGCGCGAGACGAGCGAGGACATGATCCGCCTGTTCGTCGGCGCAGGCCGCCGCGCGGGCATCCGCCCCGGCGATCTCGTCGGGGCCATCACCGGCGAAGTCGGCATCCAGTCGCGGTCGATTGGCGCCATCGAGATCAACGACGGCTACTCGCTCGTCGAAGTCCCGGAGGCGCTGGCCGACGACGTGATCGACGCGCTGCGCGCGACGAAGCTGCGCGGGTTGAAGGTCACGGTGCGGCGGGAGCACGGATGAGGCCGCTGATGGTTCTCGTGACGTGCATCGCCATGCACATCACGCTCGCGGGCGCCAGCCGCGAGGTTGCGATTACCATCGATGACCTGCCTCGAGGAGGCGACGGCGGCCCGCGCACGCTCGCCGCCATCCGCGAGATGACGGCGCAACTCCTGAAGCCTTTTCGGGATCAGCAGATTCCCGTCATCGGATTCGTCAACGCGGGCCGGCAGGCCGAGCTTGGCGCCGACGGCCTGCGCCAGATCCTCGACTTGTGGCTCGAGTCGGGCGCCGACCTCGGCAATCATTCCTACTCGCACCTCAATATCAACAACGTCCCGCTGGACGAGTACACGGCGGACATCGTCCGGGGGGAACCCATGCTCCGCGCGGCGCTGGCCGCTCACTCCCGGACGCTGCGTTTCTACCGGCACCCGTTCCTCTTTACCGGCCCGACGCCGGAGATCAAGAAAGGCATGCAGGACTTTCTCGATCGCCACGGGTACCGCGTCGCTCCGGTCACGCTCGACGACGCCGACTACCAGTTCGCTGCGCTCTACACCAGGCCGGACTACCGCGAGCGGGTGCGCGCGGCGTACGTGCCCTACATGGAGTCGATCGTGGCCTTCTTCGAGGCGCGCTCGATTGAGGTCGTGGGCCGGGAGTTTCCGCAAGTGCTCCTGATTCACGCCAACCAGCTCAACGCCGACTTGATGCCGGACCTCCTCGCCATGTTCCGCCGCCGCGGCTACACGTTCGTGACGCTCGAGCGTGCGCTCGGGGACGAGGCCTACCGGCTTCCCGACGACCATGCCGCCCGCGGCGGCTTCTCCTGGATTCATCGATGGGCGCGGACCAAGGGCATGCCGCCGAAGGGCGAGCCCGATCCGCCGCCGTGGGTGCAGGAGGCGTCTTCGCGGTAGACTTCGCGCCACCCGGCCATCCATGGACACGAGATTGGGAGAACGCGCCGCGCCCCTGGCCGCCGCCTTGACGGCGCTCGCGGCCTTCGCCTGCTGCGTGCCGCTTGGCGTGGCAGGCGCGCTTGGCGTCCTCGCGCTCGGCAGCCTGTTCGACGCGCTGCAGCCGTGGTTTGTCACCATTGCGACGCTCCTGCTGGCGGTCAGCGCGTACCAGTGCTACTACGGCCGGCGCGCCTGCCGGCTGCGGCGCAGCCGCTTCAGCCTCACGGTCCTCGGCCTGTCGGCCACGATCGTCCTGCTCGTGCTGCTCTTTCCGCAGAGCGTGGCCGGATGGATCGCAGACTACGTCCTGTGAAAACGCGCTACCTGACGCTCGTGGGCATCGTCGTCTTGCTGTTCGTCGCGCGCGTCTGGCTCGCGACGGGAGGCGCAACGCCCGATGGTCAGCCGCCGCTCGTCGATCTGCGCAAGCCTCGACGGCCTCAAAGCGGACTTCAATCGCGAAGCCGCAAAGATGCGCGTCATCATCTCGATCGCGCCTTCGTGCCCGTACTGCCTCAAGGGCGCCACCGAGATCGAACGCATCTTGAGGAGGCGTCCCGATCATCAGGTTGTGCTCTTCAACGTCTGGCAGCCGATCCTTGCCACCGACTGGGGAAAGCCCGGAACGGGCGCGCTCGGCCGTCTTGCCGACGCACGGGTGCGCCAGTTCTGGGACGCCGAGCACCTGGTCGCGCGCGTGCTCGAGCTATCGTCCGCGGGACGCGAGCTTCAGCCGTCCTGCTGTTTCCAGCACGGCATCTGGTGGGACTTCATCGCCGTGTATCCGCCCGGGAAACAGTGGGACAGCGTGCTTCCCGAGCCGGTCCTGCTGGAAGGGACGGTCGCTGACGCGGCCCCGGCATTCGAAGCTCTGCTCAGCCGCTGAGGCGCCTCGCGCAGCGCCGGGGTCAGACGGGGGTCAGACGGGGGTCAGACGAGGGTCAGACGCGAGTGGCAGACGGGGGTCAGCACGAGGGTCAGACCCCGGTCTGATGCCCCGGTTTGACCCCATGCCCGGTGCTGGACGGATGCACCGGTCGCGCTAGTATGCGGCACCGTGAGTGGTCGGCACCTCTGGTTCACCGCTCTGGCACTCCTCCTCGGCCCCATTTCCCCGGGCTTCGCACAGACCCACAAGGCTGCGCCTCTTGACGTCCTGACAACGATCAAGGCCATTCGCGCGCTCTCTCAGAACGAGGCGGACAGGGGTTATCGCGTCAGGCTCCGCGCCATCGTCACCCACTTCGACGAGCAGGCCAATACGGGATTGATCATTCACGACGGGCAGGTCGGACAGTACGTCCTGGACCCGTCACCGGGCGACGCGGCCGCCATGCCGGCCTGGAAGGATCTTCAGCAGGGCGATTCGATTGAGCTCGAGGGCCGAACCGTCCGCGGCGGCTTTGCACCGAACGTCGTGCCGTCGGCCGTGCGCCGCCTGGGCCACGGCGTGCGCCCGGCCCCCAAACGGATCGCGTTTGCGTCGATGCTGACCGGCCGGCACGACTGCGACTACGTGGAAGTCGACGGCGTTGTACTTCGAACATGGCGCTCGCCCGATCCGGCCATGCACACGCTCTTCGCCGATGTCGCGGTCGAGGAGGGCATCCTGCGGGCCACGTTCTGGGACTACACGCCGGCTGACGTGGATCGTTTCATCGACGCGCGCGTGCGGTTGCGCGGCAATGCCGGCACGATCTTCGGCTCGTCGGCGCAATTGCGCGGGATGTCCTTGTTTGTCGGGCGTGCGAGCGAGATCGTGATGCTGGAGTCGCCGCCCGACCCGTTCTCGATGACGGTCCGGTCGATCCGCAGCATCTACAACTACTCTCCCGGGGGCGAAGTCAATCGCCGCCTTCGTGTCCGCGGCGTCGTCACGGCCTATATCGCCGGCCATCCGGTCGAGATCAGCGACTTCACGAGCACGGCTCGATTCCGTTTCGTCCGCCACGTGCTGTACGTCGACGACGGCAGCGGCGGCGCGCGCATCGAGACCGAACAGTCACAGGGCGTCGACCCGGGAACCGTGGTGGACGTCGTGGGATTCCCGACCGCCACCCCGGGAAAACCTACGTTGACGAACGCGATCTTCCGCGCCGCCGGTACGGCGCCCCAGCCATCAGCGGTGGGGGTGCAGGGCGCGAACGTCCTCTCGCCAGAGAATGACGCGACGCTGGTGCGGATGCAGGGACACTTCCTCAGCGTCTTGAGGAACCCCATGGAACGGGTCCTCGTGATGCGCGTCGGCGAGACGGTGTTCGACGCGAGCCTCGAGGCGAGCGCGGCGACCGAACGGCTCGAGCGGATCCGCCCTGGAAGCCTGGTGTCGGTGACCGGGGTGTACTCCTATCGTGGAGGACCGCCGCCGACGTTCCACTTGTTCCTCCGCTCGGTAGAGGATGTCGCGGTCGACCGCGCCGCGCCCTGGTGGACGCTTCAGCACACCGCCGTCATGGTCGTGATGCTCACACTTGTCGCGGGGGGCGCCGGCGTCTGGGTACGGGCGTCGGCGACGAGGAAGCGACAGCAATACCAAGCCGTCCTGAACGAGCGCAGCCGAGTCGGACGCGAGCTGCACGACACGCTCGAGCAGGGGTTGGCCGGCATCGCGCTCCAACTCGAAGCCGTCGCCGGAAGCCTGGATACGTCGCCAGAGGCGGCGCGGCGGTCGCTCGACGTCGCGCGGCAGATGCTGCGCTACAGCGAGGAAGAGGCCCGGCGCTCGGTCGCGGATCTGCGGTCACAGGCACTCGAGAATCTCGGCTTGGCGGGAGCACTGACCGACATGGTCAGACAGATGACGGATGGCACGGGCGCGCGCGCGGAAGTGCGCGTCGAAGGCGTCACGCAGCGGTTGGAAGCGTCGCAGGAGCATCACCTCCTCAGGATCGGTCTCGAGGCACTCACTAACGCCCTCAAGCATTCGGGGGCACACTGGATAGGGATCACGCTGAGTTTTCGCGAGTTTTCCACCGACTTGACGGTCGAGGACGACGGCTGCGGCCTGGAGCAGGGGTCGCTGGATCCGCTCGACGGTCGCCGGTTCGGACTGCAGGGGATTCGGGAGCGCGTCGACAAGCTTGGTGGCGCGCTCCAGATCGACAGTCAGACCGGCGCTGGGACACGACTGACCGTGACCGTGCCAACCGCGCCGTCGCGGCCGAACCTCATCGCGCCGAAACTGGATGAATCATGGCGGACAAGTTGAGACTCATGCTCGTCGACGACCATTACCTGGTCCGCATGGGCCTGGCGAGCATCATCGCGCTCGAACATGACATGACTGTCTGCGCCGAGGCGTCGACCGGAGAACAGGCTCAGGCGCTTTTTCGCACCCATCGGCCCGACGTGACCTTGATGGATTTGCGGCTGCCGGGCATGAGCGGCACCGACACGGCGCAAGCGATCCGGGCCGAGTATCCCGAGGCCCGCATCGTCATGATTTCGACTTACGTGTGCGACGAGGAAATCTACGGCGCCCTCCAGGCCGGCGCCATGGCCTACCTGGTCAAGTCCGTGCAGCGCGAAGAGCTGATGCGGGCGATCCGGAAGGCGGCCGCGGGCCAGCGCCACATTCCTCCGGAAGTGGCGGCGCGCCTCGCGGACCGGGTCTCGGGCACGCAGCTTTCCACCCGGGAGATAGAAGTGCTCCGGTTTCTGGTGAGCGGGCGTCGAAACCGCGAAATCGCCAGCGCGCTCGATATCGCAGAGGGCACCGTCAAGCTCCACGTCAGCAGTATTCTCAGCAAGCTCGGTGCCACGGATCGCACAGAAGCCGTCACCCGGGCTCTCCAGCGGGGAATTGTCCAGCTCGAAATGTAAGGCGGATGTAACAACGATATGTCTTTCGGCATATCTGACGCCCCCCCTTCAGCTAGTTGACGAAACCACAACTCGACCCTACTCTTCCGCAGGCCCAGGGTGTAATGGTTTTCAACTAGTGGCAGCCGCCGCGTCAGGCGGTAGCCGCTAAGCCAGACCCGGGGGAGGAGCATCATGGTGCGATCCCGTTCGACTCAGGCAGTCGCTGTCGTCTTGTGGACGATCGTCGCGCTGCTGCTGGCCACGACGAACGCATGGGCGCAGGGCTCAACAACCGGAAGCATCCGAGGCACCGTCCAGGATTCGAGCGGCGGCGTCCTGCCGGGTGCAACCGTGACGCTGACCAACGTTGGCACGAAGGCGATACAGACCGCCGTCAGCGATGGGCGTGGCCAGTTTATCCTCGGCGGCATCTTCCCCGGCACCTACGACATGAAGGTCGAGCTCTCCGGGTTCAAGTCCTACGAACAGAAAGCTATCGCCATCAGCCCGACCGACAATCGCGGCATCGACGTCAAGCTCGAGGTCGGCGCGCAGAGCGAGACTGTTACCGTCGTGTCACAGGCCGAGATAATTCAGACCGAGACAGGCGCGCGCGAGGGTCTCATCACTGCCAAGCAGATCGAGAACCTGTCGATCATCGGCCGCAGCGCGCTGGAATTGATGCGGATCCTGCCGGGCGTGGTCACGGAATTCAACGTCGGCGAGTCGGTGAGCTTCGGCGGTGGCGGCAACAACACCCAGGGCTACACGGTCAACGGCATCCGCGCCTCGAGCAACACCGTGTCGCTCGATGGGTCCAGCTTGATTGATATCGGCAGCAACAGCGGAGTCATCGTCTCCCTGAATACCGACATGGTTCAGGAAGTCAAGGTCCAGAGCTCGAACTTTGCCGCCGAGTACGGCACCGGCGGCATGAGTATTAGCGGCGTCACCAAGTCAGGCACCTCGAAGTTCCACGGGACGCTGTACGACTACTGGCGCGACCACAAGTTCGCGGCGAACGACGCCTCCAACGTCACCGCTGGTACGGAGAAACCGAAAAGCACCTATCAGTATCCTGGTGGCAATATCGGCGGCCCGATCTCATTCGGCGACAGCTACACAAAGAACCGGGATCGGTTGTTCTTCTTCGTCGCGTTCGAGGGCCAGAGGCAGCAGGTCGATTCAGGGTCGCACTTCACGCGGACGTACACGGACGCCATGAAGAACGGCGACTTCAGCGAGCTGTTGGCCAACCGTGGCGACAACTTGAACAGCATTCCGCAGCTGCGCATCCCGCAGGGCTTCCCGAACGCTGGCGCGAATGCGCCGAACAACGACATGCGGCCGTATATGACGGCCACCGGGCGGTACTTCGCGAGCCTCTATCCCAAGGCGAATTTCGTCGACCCGGACAACTTCTACAACTACGTCTACAGCCAGCTCGAACCGACCAACCGCTACGACTTCAAGGGCCGCTTCGACTGGACGATCAGCAACAGCACGCGTGCCTACGTCCGCATCGCCAACGAGGGCGAGACCGTCGAGAGCTCGCGCGGTGTGTGGTGGGCCCCGGCGGACGTGGTCGCGCTGCCGACGCCGAACGTCGGCGAGAACAAGGGCAGGTCCTACGCCGGTAACATCGTCTCGGTGCTCAGCCCGTCGATGACCAACGAAGTGCTGGTCAGTTTCAGCCGGCTGAAGCTCGACAACCACTTCAAGGATCCGAACGTCCTCAATCAGGGCGCCGGCGGCATTACATTCCAGGGGATCTTCCCCTCCGCCATTTCCAGCCCGTATCTGCCGACCGACCTCCTCCACGGGTGGGGCGGCAACGGCCAGGTCGGCCAACTGTGGGCGAAAGCGAACGACATGTTCGCCCACAACGACGCCCTCCAGTTCAGCAACAAGCTGACCAAGCTCGCCGGGTCGCACGGCCTGAAGTTCGGTGTGTCGATCGAGCGCGGTCAGAAACAGCAGAATTTCGAGAACAAGGAGGCCGGCGAGGTCTGGTTTGGATCGGACAACACCACCGGCACCGGCAACTCCGCCGCCGACATGCTCGTTGGCCGCGTCGGCCAGTTCACGCAGGGCACAGCCCGCAACGGCAACCCCTCGCCTGGCCAGCCGGCCGGCAAGTGGCGTTACTGGAGTGTCGACGCCTTCGCGCAGGACGCCTGGAAGCTGCGTTCCAACCTGACGCTCGAGTACGGTGTCCGCTTCGGATACTGGACCAACAACAAGGAGCTGAACGGCCTCGGCGGTTATTTCACTCCGGACCTCTATAACCCGAACGCCGGTTCATTCCTCGACCCCGGAACCTATCAACGCCTGAACGGGGTCTGCTACGTCTACACCGGCTGCGCGCCCGATGGCATCCTCGACAACCGGTCGCCCTTCGCGCTGCCGCGCGTCAACATCGCGTGGGACATCGACGGCGAAGGCAACAACGTGCTCCGTGGCGGCTTCGGCATGTTTTACAACCGGAACATGGGCAACGTCGAATACGACAACACGCTGCGCATGCCGCCGAACTCGTATCAAGTGGCGACGGACTTCTGGGCAGGCGGCGGCTATGGTGGGGGCGCCGGTCTGACCTACGACACGATCCACGAAGCGACGTTCGCCAGCCGCGTCGGCAGCATCGGGATCAACTCGCTGACCCCGGATTCGTTCGTGTGGCCCAAGACGAACAGCTACAGCATTTCCTACGCCCGACGCATCCCGTGGAATCAGGTCGTCGAGGCTGCGTATGTCGGGACCAAAGGACGCGACCTCGTCAGCCGCAGCAACGGCAACGTGATGCCGTATGGCGCGATGGCCACCGGAACGTTCAACGGCGTCGATATGAGCGTGCCTGTGAACCGCGTGTCGGTCGCGAGCGACAACGCCAACCTGGCGGCGTACCGGCCTTATAACGCCCTGAACCGGCTCACGCAGTACAACTTCAGAGGCGAGTCGAACTACGACTCGCTTCAGGTGACGTTGAGCCGTCAGACGAGCCGCAACCTGCAGTATTTCGTCGCTTACACTTACGGCAAGACAAGAGGCACCCTTGGCGACGAATACGCGTCGATCGACCCCTACGACGCTACGCGCACCTACGGCGTGACCGCCCAGGATCGCACCCACATCCTGAACATCTCCTGGAACGCCTTCATACCCGACGGCGCACGGGGGGGGATGGACAACTGGATCGGCCGGGGGTTGTTGAACGGCTGGCAGCTGTCTGGGATCACATCGTTGGCCAGCGGCGTTCCGTACAGGCTCAGCTTCAGTGGCGCGGCGGGGTCGAACTCAGTGGCGGTGGGGTACTTCGGCACTGCCGACGTCGTCGGTCCGGCGCTCAGTGGCGGCAATGGCCTCGCCCCCGTCTACACGTGCGACCCCACGCTCGGCGGCAAGGACGTGGGCGAGAAGCTCCTCGACATCAACTGCGTCGGGTTCCCGGCGTTTGGCGAGAACGGACAGCTGACGCCGCCCTATAACTTGCGACAGCCGTTGCGATCCAACCACGACCTGACGCTGTTCAAGAACTTCACCATCCGCGGTGAACAGAAGATCCAGTTCCGCGTCGGTTTCTTCAACCTGTTCAACCAGTCGTTCGCGACCACTGCCGTCGATGGCAACGACATCAACCTCGTGCTCGACACGACCTGTAGCGTCACGCGGGACGGGGTGCCGAACGGGCTCGGCGGCACCCGCGATGGCGTCTGCGATCCGACCGGCGGGTTCCAGTTCACCCCGCAGACGGTCTCGAACTTCGGCAAGATCAACCTGAAGCGCGGCCACCGCGTCGTCGAGTTCGTGTTGAAGTATTACTTCTAGGCCGGGTAAGAGCAGAGGGCCTTCCGCCTAAAGGCGGAAGCTACGGGACACTAAAACCCCGTCGCTTCCGCCTTTTTCAACAGGCGGCTTGATTAATCTCCTGGCTTCCGCCTTTAGGCGGAAGATTTTTTGAGGTTTGATCAATCTAGTAGCTTCTGCCTTTAGGCCGAAGATCCTTTGAGGCGGAAGACCCATCAGCCGGCCGTCCTCCCGGCTATACTCAGGGGAACACCCAAGCCACCCTTATGGCCCGCCTGGCCTTGATCTTCGCTCTTCTCGCTGGCACTCCGGCCTGGGCCGGCGCCCAGACCGCTCCGGACGCCGAGCGGCTCTTCGTGCGGGCAATCGAGCTGCATCAAGCCGGCGACATCCTTGGCGCAATCGACTCCTATAAGGCCGTGCTCGCCATTGCCCCCGACCGCGCCGACGCCCTGTCGAACCTCGGCGCTGCCTACGTGAGACTCGGACAATACGACGATGCGGTTGCGCAATATGCGCTGGCGCTCAAGGCCGATTCCGGCAACGCTTCGATTCGCTTGAATCTCGCGCTGGCCTACTACAAGTCAGCCAGACCTCAACTGGCAATCCCCGAGCTCCGGCGAGTCGTGGCGTCGGACCCCGAGGCGCGCAATGCCTACCTGGTGCTGGCCGAGTGTTACCTCCAGATGGGCCAGGACAGCGAGGTTGTCGCGTTGCTCAAGCCGCGTGCGCAGCTCTTCGGAAACGGGAACGATCCGGCCTACGCCTACCTGATCGGAACGGCCCTCCTCCACCAGAACGAGATCATCGAGGGCCAGAAGTACGTGAACGTGGTCTTCGGCGCGGGCGAATCGGCGGAAGCGCGCCTCCTCATGGGAATGGCCTATCTCACCCAGCAGGACTTTCGCGGCGCCAAGGCCGAGCTCGAGCGCGCGGTGAAGCTCAATCCGCAACTCCTGACAGCGCACTCGCTCTACGGGCGCGCGCTCCTCGCCCTCGGCGAACCCGAGGCCGCAGAGCGCGAGTTCCGGCGCGAGCTCGAACTGAACGTGAACGATTTCGAAGCCAACCTGCAGATGGGTCACATCCGGCGTGGCGCTCAACGGTTGGACGATGCATCGGTGTACCTCGAGCGCGCGAACAGCATCCGGCCCGGAGATCTGACCGCCCGTCAGCTGCTCGCAAGCTTGCGCCTGCAGTCCGGCAAGACCGACGAAGCCGTCGTCATGCTCGAAGCCATCGTCAAGGACGCGCCCGAGCTCATCGAAGCGCACGTCCAGCTCGCCACCGCGTACGGCCGTTTGAAGCGCACCGCCGACGCGCAGCGCGAGCGCGAGATCATCGATCGCCTGACCGCCGAGGCTCAGGCCCGGCAACCTGGCGCCAAGCCGGCGGGCAAGGGCGGAGGGGTTCGGTGATGAGCAGGCCCATTCCTAGTGTCCGGCTTCAGCCGGACCTCAGTATCCAGCCTCAGCTCGACTCTTCAGGTCCGCCTAAAGGCGGACACTACGCCTGCGCTGTGTGCAGAGTCTTCTTGGCGGCTCTACTCCTTCTCTCGTCGATTGCGCCGTGCTTCGCGCAATCAGCCGACAAGGTACCGCCAGCGAAAGCGCCCACGAGTCGGCCCGCCGCCAAGGCGGCGCCCAAGGCTGGCTCCGCCGAGTTCGACAAGGTCGTGAAGGCCGCGACCGACGCGCGCCTGGCCGAGCGATGGGACGATGCGATTGCGCTTTACGCTCAGGCGGTCAAGCTGAAACCCGATTACGTAGAGGGCTTCTGGTATCAAGGCACGGCTTACTACACGCTCGACAATCACACGCAATGCCGCGACGCATTCCGGCGCGTGCTTCGGCTCGCGCCGAAGAACGGCGCGGCGTACGCGTTTCTAGGGCTGTGCGAATTCGGGTTGAAGGAGTACGACCGCGCGCTGCAGGACCTGCTCCAGTCGCGCACGCTCGGCGTCGGCGACGTGCCCGAGCTTGGTGGGACTGCCCGCTATCACGCGGCGCTGCTGATGACGCGGGCGGAACAGTTCGAGCAGGCCCTCGAGACGCTCGGCGAGTTTGCTGCCGAAGGCAACGACAACCCGCGCGTGATCGAGGCGATGGGTCTTGCCACGTTGCGGATGGGTCTACTGCCGACGGAGGCTCCGCCGACGCGGCGCGAGATGGTGCTGATGGCCGGCCGCGCCAGCTATCAGATGGCCACCCGGAACACCGCGGCCGCGGAGCGCGCGTTTCAGGCACTCGTGGCTCGCTATCCCGAGACGCCGAACGTGCACTACGCGTTCGCCGTATTCCTTCTCCAGGAACAGCCGGACAAGGCGATCGAGGAATTCAAGCGCGAGCTCGAGCTGCAACCCGATCACGCCTCGACGCTGATGCAGATTGCCTACGAATACGTGAACCGCGGCGACGCGCAAGTCGCGCTTCCCTGGGCCAAGCAGGCCGTCGCGGCGGCGCCAAACTCGTTTGCCGCGCGAAAGGCGCTCGGGCAGGCGCTGCTCGACACCGGGGACGTCGAAGGGGCAATCAAGGAGCTCGAGCTCGGCGTCAAGCTCGCGCCAGAGAGTCCCGGCCTGCACTTTACGCTGGCGCGCGCCTATCAGCGTGCCGGGCGCCTGGACGATGCCGCGCGCGAGCGCGCCGAATTCACGAGGCTCGATAAGCTCGCCCGCACGCAGCGGAGCGGTGCGCAGTCCGTGGGGGGGAAATGACCGTGTTGCGAGTACCTCTCGGCGTTGCCGTGTTCACGCTGCTGGCGATCCATGCAGGGTCGGCGCAGCAACAAGCGCCCACACCGCAGGCACCGCAGCGCGCCGGGGGTGTCAGCGAGGGAGTTCGTGCCGTGCTCGTGGATGTGGTCATCCGCGACCGGCGCGGCCTGCCGGTCCGGGACCTGTCGCAGGCGGATTTCGAGCTGCTCGAAGACGGCGTGCCGCAGAAGCTCGGGTCGTTCACGCCAGTCTTCGATAGCGTACCGGCCCCAGCACCGGCGCCAAAGGCACCGGCCGCTGCTTCCGGCACGAACGCCAGCGCACCCGCAGCTGTCGACAACGGACCGGTCGTCACCGCATTCGTGTTCGACCGGCTGACCCCGGAATCGCAGCGTCTGGCCGTGCAGGCAGCGCTGAGCTACCTCGGCAAGAAAGAAGAGGTGCCGTACTACATCGGTATCTACGGCGTGGATCTGGCGCTGACGCCGTACGCGCCGTTCACACGTAACGCGAATACGCTCCGCCGGGCGCTGACGAACATCGCCGCGCGCAGCTCGTCGGCGACCAATGCCCCGGAGCGGCAGCAAAGGAAGGCGGCCGCGGATGCGGCGGCCGGGGCGGCCGCGCAAACCATGGCCAGTGCCGCTGCGGCCGGCGGACCGGGTGCGAGCGCAGCGATGGGAACCTCCCCGGCGGCCGCGCAGCTCGCGCAGATGGAGTCGCAGATGATTCGCGACTTCGATGCGATGGAGCGCGACCAGCAGGGTTACTCCACGACCAACGGGCTCTTTGCCGTCATCGGCGCGCTGAGGAATCTTCCCGGCAGGAAGAGCCTCGTGCTTTTTTCCGAGGGCCTGGCCATTCCTCCAGCCGTGGAGCGCTTGTTTCTGGGTGTCATCGACGCGGCCAACCGGGCCAACGTGAGTGTCTACACGATGGACTCGGCCGGCCTGCGCGCCGAGAGCCAGCAGGCGATTACTCGCGACCAAGGTCAATCAGGCGGCGGGATTTGGCATCAACACCGCCTACGCGAACGCCGCAGGCAACGAGCCGCTGACCAAGGGGCTCGAAGCCAACGAGGCCGCGCTACGCCAGGATCCCCATAGCGGTCTCGGGCAGCTTGCGCAGGAGACCGGTGGCGTGCTGTTCGAGAATACGAACAACCTGCGCCTGGGTTTCGAGCGGATCGAGGATGACCTTCGCAACTACTACCTCCTCGGCTACTCCCCTGCCAACGACGTCTATGACGGGCGTTTTCGCAAGATCGAAGTCAAGGTGAACCGGCCAGGCCTGACGGTCGCCGCGCGCAAAGGCTATTTCGCGCTCCGCGATCCTGGCGGCGCGCCGGTCAACGCGTGGGAAGCGCCAGCGCTCGGCGCCCTGGAGCAGAACCCATTACCGAACGGTTTTCCTGTGCGAGCGGGCGCGCTGCGATTTCCGGAGCGCGATCGGCCTGGCCTCGTTCCGGTCGTCGTCGAATTCAAGACCGCTGGTCTGACGTTTCAGCCCTCAGCGGATGGCAAGACCTATACGTCGGATTTCGCAGTCATCGTTCGGTTCCTCGATAAGGACAATCAGGTCGCGCGCAAGGTCAGCCAGCACTACGAGGTCAACGGGCCGCTGGACACTCTGGACTCGGCGAAGCAAGGCGAGGTGATCTTCTATCGCGAGCCTGAGCTCCCGGCCGGCGTCTACACGATGGAGACCGTCGTCTACGACCTGCCGTCCGCCAAATCCAGCGTGCGGCTGACCACCGTGGAAGTGACGCGAGACGATCCTGCGAAGTTGAGGATGAGCAGCCTGATCCTCGTCAAACGCGGCGAAAAGATCCCGGAGAAGGATCGGCGTCCGGACAACCCGCTGTTGATCAAGGACGTCGTGGTCTCGCCGAACCTCGGCGACCCGGTGAGCAAGAAGTCGAAGGAAGTCGGATTCTACTTCGCCGCGTACCCCGCGCAGGGTAAGCCGGCGCCCGAGTCCGTGATCGAGTTGCTGCAGAACGGCAAGCCGGTCGCGCAGATTCCGATGCCGTTGCCTGCCGCAGACGCGACGGGCCGCATTCAACAGGTCGGTCGCCTGCCGATTGGCGACCTGCCGCCGGGTAACTACGAGTTGCGAGCCGTCGTCGCGCAGGGTACCGATCAGATCGCTCGCTCGAGCTTGCTGAGGATCGTGGAGTAGGGTTGCATCAGTCGTAGGGTCCGGCTTTAGCCGGACCGATCGAGTCAGTCGTAGCGATCAGTCCGGCTAAAGCCGGACCCTACGACGGCTACCGGACACTACGAGAGTTCGAAGGCGGAACGCCATGACCATGACGAAGCTCTCGCCCGCCCTCGTCATCGCCCTCGCGTTCGCCAGCCACACGGGCCTCTCCGGCCAGTCCGATCAGCCCCGCACCACGCAATCGTTCACGGCGACGACAACCGCCATCCTCGTCGACGTGGTCGTGCGCGACAAGAGCGGGCGTCCTGTCGTCGATCTCTCGGCCGACGACTTCGCCGTCGCCGAGGACGGCGTCGCGCAGCAAGTCGATTCGTTCACCCGCGTCACGCGCGGCGGCGGCATCGGCGTCAACGTCGCGTGGCGCATCGCCCGACCAGACGATTGCCGTATCACCGACGCGGCGAACGCGCGACCGTCGCCACGACCTCCGCGGCCGACGAAGAGTCGACGACCGCGCTCGTCTTCGGCCACCTGTCGTCGGAATCGCTCGGGCTGGCGCAGCGCGCGACGCTCGACTACATCCCTGCGAGCGGCGAATCGACCGCGCGCGTCGGCGTCTTCGCCACCGATCCTGGGATTCGCGCGGTGCAGGCCTATACGACCGACCGCCGGCTGGTGCGGCAGGCCGTTGCGCGGGTCATCCCCTCAGGAACGAACGAGGAGGAGCGCACGGCCAACCGCACGGACGAGTTGTAGGAGCGGCGGCGCACGCTCCAGGGAGAGGGAGCATATGCCGGCGGCAGCACCTCCGCTGGCGGAGGGACGGCCCTGGCTGCTACCGCTGGAGAGATCGGACGACGTGAAGCCGAGCTGAAAATGGTTCAGCAGGAGCTGAACCTGATCCGCTCGTTCGAGCAGATCGATCGCGACTACAAGGGCTACGACGTGTCGCAGGGACTGCAGGCGGTCGTCGAATCCCTGGCGCCGTTCCCTGGCCGCAAGACGATCGTTTTCTTTTCAGAGGGTCTTCCGGTATCGCCGGCGATGTCGGCGCGGCTCGATTACCTGATTGAAGCAGCAAACCGCGCCAACGTGACGGCATACGCCGTCGATGCCAACGGCCTGCGGGCGAAGAGCACGACCAACAATCTTCGCAAGGAGATCGACGTCTTCAGCGAGGAGCGTATGCTCCAGAACGCGACCGGCGTCGTCCGCACCGAGCAGCCGCTGACGATGTCGTTCGAGCGGGTCGAGGACATGCTGCAGCTGGATTCGCGCGCGGGCCTGGCGAGGCTGTCGGCGGACACCGGCGGATTTCTAATCGAGGGATCGAACAATCTGGGCGCGGCGTTCAAGCGAATCGACGAGGACAGCCAGTTCCACTACCTGCTGACCTACTCGCCGAAAAAGGCGGCCTTCGACGGCAAGTTCCGGGCGATTCAGGTGAGCGTCCGGCGTCCCGGCGTGCAGGTCTTCGCGCGAAAGGGCTACCGCGCCGTGCACTCGCCGCGGTTGACCGACACGTCGAACTACGAGCGTCCGGCGCTGGCGCTGCTCGATCGCACGCCCCTCCCGAACGCGTTCCCAATCTACGCCTCAGGTTTCAGCTTTCCCGATGCAGCGCGCCCGGGACTGACACCCATGCTGGTTCACGTCGGTACTGAGTCGCTGCGTTTCGACGTCGATGCGCGGCAAACCGCGTATTCGGCCCAGGCGGCGGTCGTCGTCCGCATCCGCGACGGGGAGGGACGAGAGGTACAGAGGCTGAGCCAGCAGTACCTGTTGAGTGGAGACATGAAGGATCTCGAGGCAGCGAAGCGGGGGGAGATCCTGTTCTATCGCGAGCCGGACCTGGCTCCCGGCATCTACACGATGGAATCGATCGTCTTCGACATCGTCGCGCAACAGGGCAGCGCGCGCGTGGCCACGCTGACAGTGCCGAGTCCGGCGCCGAAAGCACTGGAAATGAGCAGCCTGGTGCTCGTGAGCCGAATTGAGGACCTCGGCGAAGCCTTCACGCCGTCTTCGGCGGTGGTCGCTCCGCTCTACGTCGGTCGCACGCTGATTTATCCGAACCTTGGCGAACCGATCACAAGGTCCGCCTCGAGCGAGCTGCCGTTCTATTTCACGCTGTACGGCACGCTCGACGGCGTCAAGGCCAGCGCGGAACTGCTGCGGAATGGTCAGCGGCTGGCCGAAGCGCCAATCGAGTTACCGCCCTCCACGCGGTCACCCGTCCAGCACGTCGGCAGATTCCCGATCGGAGCCCTTCCCGGCGGCACGTATCAGCTACGCATCCGCGTGAACAACGACCGCCAGGAGATCGCGCGCACGGCCTTCTTCACCATTCGCGATTGACGGGCTCGGCGGCTCTATCTTTCCCCGTAGTGTCCGGCTTTAGCCGGACATCAGTCGTCCGCCTAAAGGCGGACACTACGCTCGATCACCCATGGACGCTCAACGAACGGCAGGTCCGCCCTTCCCCTGATTCGTCCAGACATCGACCGACTCGGCCGACCGTTTGTCGGTGAGAAAGAAGTTGCCGACGACGATGTCGGTGTCGCCGTCGGCGTCGATGTCACCGAGGTCGAGCGTCGCGTGACGCGGGAACCCCCTTTCGATCGTGTGGCGGACGAACGTGCCCCGGCGTCGTCTGCTCCAGCCAGACGAGAGCAGGGAGGAGCGTTTCGTCGACATCCGAACCGCCGGCCAGAAGCGCCGCCGCGACGACGTCGAGATCGCCGTCGCCGTCGAGGTCAGCAGCCTGGGCGCGATGGACGCCCGCCATTTGCGCGAGCGTGTGCTCGACGAACGGATAGCTGCCAGTGTTCTCGAGCCATTGGATCCCGTGGTACGGCTTCACGATCCCGTCGTCCCACGTGTCGCCATGGGTCAGGAGCACGTCGAGATCCTTGTCGTTGTCGAGGTCGACGAGTTGTATGCCTGAGGACCCCCAGTTGGGATGCGGCGCAGCGTAGATCACCTTCTGGTCGAAGGAAAAATCGCCACTGCCTTTGTTGATGTACGCCAGGACGGTCTCGAATTCCTGCGCGAGCAAGACGACGAAGTCCATCTTCGCATCGCCGTTCAGGTCGGCCGGAATCATGTGTATGGCGCCAGGACGTTTATCGATAGTGTGGTTCTGAAACGATGGTTGCGAAGCGCTGGTCGAGCGATTCTCGACAATCGTCACGTGCCCGGTCGTGCGCCACCCGAACGCTGCAACGGCAAGATCGTTCTTGCCATCATCGTTGAAGTCTGCCGTCTCGACATCGGCGACGCGTGGCCACTCGTCGAGCCAGAAGGCAGCGCTGAACTTTCCCTTGCCCAACCCGCGCAGCCAGATGACGGCTCCCTTTTTGTGGTCGGCGGGAAAGAAAGCACCCATGTCGCCGACGAGCAGATCCCGAATACCGTCGCGGTCGACGTCGACGTAGGTCGCGTGCGAGGGATACGGGACGCTGGCGACGACCGACATCGCTGCCCCCGCCGAAGGCGGGCCGCTGAAGACGACGCCCTGACGCATGTCCGTGCCGAGCACGTCGAGGCGATTGTCGCCGTCGAAGTCCACCAGCGAGACGTGCGAGACCGCCGGTAGTCCAGGCATGTCGCGTACCGCGAGGCTGTGCCGCGCGAATCGGATCGGCGACTCGACAGGATCCGGCCAGGCGTCCGGCGCCGGCAACCGTTCAGGCGCGCGGGCCACGTAATAGGACAAGACCTGGGTGAAGTCTGGCGGCAGTTGCACGGATTTGTAGACTGTCTCCGGAGCGCCTATCGGTGGCAGCCGGTTCTCGCGGATGAATATCATCCGGACGAACTCGTCGCGCCAGCGGTCGCGGGGAAGGATCTCCGGCGGCGGAAACGCGTGGCACCCGCCGCACGTCACGCGCGCCAGTTTTTCGTCGTCTCTGTGTCTGAGCTGGCGTTCGAGCGCGAGAGGCTGCCGCAGAGCGCGGCAGCGATCCAAAGCGATTTGAGCATGCAGTCTTGGTCTGAACAACTGTCCAGCGATCTATCGTGCCCATAGGTCGCGTCATGCGCTGCGAGCAGATCTGACCGCCGGCGGGCATCGGTCGATGCTATGGCACACGGAGTCGCGCAGCGGTGAAGCTTCCCAGTGAGAGTTCCGGGGCTGCCGGAAGATCCGCGCTACGCATCGGAGCCATGCTAGCATCCGAGGCTGCACGCGTCCATGCCCTAGCCGTTCACCCGATCCTGATCGGCCAGCCACGTCGAGAGTTCTTCGCCTCCTGACGCTCGCCGGAGCGTCGACCATCGGCAGCGGGTTGCCCGTTCGGGTCACGCGCAGCGGCGGCAGGACCGCTCTTCGAGGAAATCCCGGCGAGCGCGAGCGGCCTCACCTGGGTCCACGAGAATGCGATGTCGGCGGATCGGCACCTGCCCGAGACGATGGGGCCGGGTGTCGCGTTCTGTCGACTACGACAACGACGGCTGGGTCGACATCTTCATGGTCAACAGCGGCCAGGCCGACTTCTACCAGCCGAAGACGCCGCTGAAGAACGCGCTCTACAAGAACAACCGCGACGGCACGTTCACCGACGTCACCGACAAGGCAGGAGTGGCCGGCGGCCGCGAGTTCGGCATGGGCTGCGCCATCGCCGATTACGACAACGACGGCTATCCCGACATCCTCGTCACCGCGTACGGGCGATGCACGCTGTACCACAACAACGGCAACGGCACGTTCACCGACGTCACCGCGAAGGCGGGCCTCGGCGCGCCCGGATGGACGACGAGCGCGGTGTGGTTCGACTACGACAACGACGGCCGGCTCGACCTGATGCTGTGCAGCTTCGTCGAGTTCTCGCTCGCCAACAACATCTTCTGTGGCGACAACAAGCTCGGCAAGCGCTTCTATTGCATCCCGCGCGTGTTCAAGCCGACGCCCAGCCTGCTCTACCACAACAACGGCGACGGCACGTTCAGCGAGGTCAGCGCCGGCACCGACATCCAGCGCGCGCTCGGGAAGGCGCTCGGTGTGGTGGCGACCGACATCAACGGCGACGGGCTGATGGATCTCTTCGTCGCCAACGACACGGTGCAGAACTTCCTGTTCGTCAATCGCGGCAAAGGCAAGTGGGACGAGATCGGGCTCGCGTCCGAAGTCGGATTCAGCGTGAACGGCAGACCGCGATCGGGCATGGGCGTCGACGCCGCGGACATCAACGGCGACGGCCGGCAGGATCTCTTCGTGGCCAACGTCGATCAGGAGATGTTCTCGCTCTACCAGAACGAGGGCAAGGAATCCTTCTCCGACGTCGCGGCGTTCCACGGCGTCGCGCAGGCGACACGGCTGCTGAGCGGCTGGGGCCTGAAGTTCTTCGACTACGACAACGACGGGCTCGTCGATCTGTTCCTCGCCAACGGCCACCCCGACGACATGATCGAGAGCTACTCGCAGCAGGTGCGCTACAAGGAACCGCTCGTGCTCTTCCGCCACGACGGTAAGAAACTGTCGAACGTGAGCGCCGAGGCCGGCCCGGTCTTCAAGAAGATGTTCCCCGCACGCGGCCTGGCGGTCGGCGATTTCAACAACGATGGCCGTATCGACGTGCTGATCGGGAACAACGGCGAGGCGCCGGTTCTGCTCAAGAACAACGCGGGAGACGGCCACCACTGGCTGGGCGTGAAGCTCCAGGGCACGGCCTGCAACCGCGACGGCATCGGCGCCACGATCGCGTGGTCGGCCGGCGGCACGAAGCGCAGCCCGGTACAAGGCCAATGGCGGGAGCTACCTCTCCTCGCACGATATGCGCGAGGTGCTCGGCCTCGGCCCGGCCACGAAGATCGACTGGCTCGAGATCACGTGGCCGCCGCCGAGCGGACGCGTGGAGCGCTTCACGGACCTCCCCGTCGATCGCTACGTCACAATCGTCGAGGGCAAGGGCCGCGCCGACGTGTGAGGCCGTGGGAGTGGGAAACGCGTGATCTCGGGCGGAGCGCTCCTGGCTTCGGCCTCCTTACGCGCGGCTTTCAAGGCCGTGCGCAGCTCCTGCCGTCGCTTGTGCCAGAAGCTCGAGAATGCGTCACTCATGCGGTTGTCGGCAATGCGTGACAGCAACCAGGCGCAGCCAAACGTCGCGAGCGACGCAATGCCGACGATCCGCCACCCTGAAGCCCAGATCGTCTGAAGCGTCCGCCACAGTTCGCCGAGCTGCAGCGTGAGGAGGCTCGCCGCCAGGTGCCAGGCGGCGGACGCGATTCCCCTCACTGTGGGCTGGTCTGACTCGGCTGTCACGCCGATGGCGGCCGCCGCGAGAACGACCCAGGCGGCGATGAACAACCAGTACCGACGCTTCCCCGATGCTGATGGCGCCCTTCACTTTGGTCAGCAGATCGGTCCGTCCCTGGTATGCGCGGCGAATGACTTCCTGCACATTCTTCGCGCGAAGGCAAGCGACCTCGTCCGCGGTCGCATCTCCGGTCTCGGTGATCACCACCTGGGAGTCCCAGGAAAGGTTCCCCAGCGCGTACTCGTCCGTACCATGTGCCAGGCGCTCGGCCACGGTCACGTGGATTTGCGGCGAAACCTTGTTCTTGCGACACAGCGCTTCGATGTTCCGCGGGGACCAACGATAGAAGAGGCCGAAACCGGCGCGCGGGTCGTACAGTTTGTCGTCGACGCTTGCGTGCGCGCTGAAGAGCCGAAGATCCTCATCGTTCAGACGAAGACTGCATGCTCGGGCCTTGTAGAGCATCCATTCAAGGGCCACCAGCGACATCCCCTGTTTCGGGTAGCCGCCGCCGACGTTCGAGTGAACTCCTGCGAACCACACCTGGTCGAGGCGTGGGCCTTTCGGGCCGGCTTCAGCCGGCGCCTCCCGCTCTAGGCACGTATCGTCGGCGGTTTCGTCCCACAACACCGGCCGGAACGCCACACGTGGCTCGTCGATCGAAAGCGCCTGGCAGGCGTAGTCGACGCACCGACTCAAGTTCTGGGTCGGGAACTTGAATTGATAGATGAACGTGTTGACGAAATCGCTGAGTCCGAAGGGCAACCCGACCGCGTCGACGGTGTCCCATACGCCCATGAACGCGATCGGTACCGGATGGTGGACTTTGTAGTTCGCGCGAAGCGCTTCGATAGCCGACTTCCGCCCGGGCCGCCGCGCAACCCAGCGAAAGGCCCTCGTAATCACACTGTCGTAGCCGGCGCGGTACGCGCAGTAGGCATCACGCACGGCACGGCGCAACTTCTGCGAGGTCTCAATCCGTGTGCCGTCCACCAGGCCACAGGTGTTGATCATGCCCGCCAGTGTGCGCACGGTGAAGGCGCCGCGGCTGAAGCCGAAGAGGAAAATCCGGTCGCCTTCGTCGTAGACACGTGACAGCTGACTGTAGAGCTGCCGCACATTCCTGCCAAGCCCGGCACCCGCCGCTCCGGTCAGAAGTCGGAGGGGCTTGAAGTCCTCCGTACCGACGCCATCGTCGTAGAAGGCGATTTGGGGCACGAGATGCGCGTTGGTCCGGTGGCCATTGAGGTCCACGGCCTCGAAAAGCTTGAAGACGTTGGTTCCTCGGCCCTTGATCGCTGTATTTCCGGTCCCGTCCGAGCAGATAACGATGTTCTTGGCCATCAAGCCTCCCCGGTCGTGGCTCGGGCGGCAAGGCCGCCCCATGAAATAAACGTGAAATCAGGGGAATCTGAACACCCCGGTGTCCGAAAGCAGGTGTACCAAACCAACCGGTCCGACGTTGACTAGGTAGTACGGCGACGCCGCACGCGAGGAGCGGATTCTATTGCTCCGCCCGGCGCCCGTGCGTCGAGGCGCAACGATGGTCAAACAAGAGGAATGGTGGACGAGCGCCCGGGCCGCCCGTGCTCGTGGCGCTCGGCCTCGCCACCGGGACTGCGGTCGTGCAAAGGCCTTCGTCGGCGACGGTCGCCTCGGGAGGTGCGCCTGCCGCCGCCATGCAGCGCGCACCAGGGTCAGCGGGTGCCGCGGACTTCAAGGCCACCCAGCCGATAGTCGCACTCCTCGCAGACTCGCTCGGGGTCGATGTCGAGGGCGACGCCGACGCCGCAGCACGCGCGGCGACGGCCTGGCGAACCTACCTCAGCCTCAAAATCCAACGCGAGTCCCTCCCGGCCGAAGGTGTCGTCGTCGCAGCTCTCGACGTCGTGCTTGCCGATCTGCTCGGGTCTGCCCGGCCTCCGCGTGACGAGGGCGTTTGGAATTCGGCGCCCGAGCTCACGCCGGTTCAGGCCGTTGAGATCATCCGAGGCTACTCCCATCCAGAGTTGCGAGACGACGTGGATGTGAGGAAAGACCGCGCCACCCTTCTGTCGTATCTGGACGGCGAACACCGGCGCCGGCCGACCATCGAGATGATTCGGAACGCCGCTGACTGCCGGAGCATCACGCTCGACATCATCATCGCCACTCTCCCCGACTACGTCGATTCACAGACGCGGCGCCTCTTCGACACCGGCCTCTCCGGCGTCCAGAAAGCGGCATTCTCGATGAGCTATTCGCTCGACAGGTTCCACCTGCCGGAGTCGATCTCTGGTGGAACAGGTGGGCATGGCGATCACGAGGTGGGTCCTGGCGCGGTGCTGTTCCGGCAAGGCAACAAGCGGCTGCTCGTGCTGATCGTAACGGAAATGGCAACGAGCGGCCTGCATCGAGGTGCATTCCAATCCGCTGTGGAATTCGTCGCGGCATGGCACGCAGCCTCGGACGGACGCCGGAAGTGCGAGGCCGGGCCCGGCGCAGCGCCCGTCAGGGACGCCGACCTGACCCTGAAAATACTCGGCCCTTTTTTTTCCGGAACGACGCCCTCGCTCCATCAGGCGCTTCAATCGCTGGACCGGCAGTCACCCGCAGGGCTGCCGAAGACTGTGAAGATTCTCTCGGGAACCGCTACCGACCCGGAGAACGCGGAACTCACCTTCCAGGGGCCGCGCGGAATGCGGGTAGAGTTCAATGCAACAGTGCGGAGCAGCGCGGAAATCGAGCAAGCGCTGTACGCCTTCATCGCTGGCCTCAACCCGAACTGGAGAAATGGCGAGCGAATCGCGCTGCTCGTCGAAGCGAACACGAAGTTCGGCCAGGGCGTCCGCGAGCGCCGGCGTGAGGCTGTCGAGATTACGACGAAAGACTTCAAGCCACTCACCGCTCAGTACCCGTTGCACATCTCCCGGCTCCGCGGTAGCGCCGGCTCGCCGGGATCTGCGTTCCCGCTCTTCAGCACGCCGGCGATGCGACTCAGCCTCGATGAGCGGACGTCGCCAAAAGATCTCGTGCCCTCGTTCACGCCTGACCTCACGGCGCCGGTCGTGGAAAGCGCGCTCCGCAACCTCCTGTCGTCGCTCCGCCGGGAGCGGTACGCAGCGGTTGGCATCTTCGCTACCGATGCACGAGATCATCTGTTCCTGGCTCGTGAGGTTGCCCGAGCTGTGCCGAACGTCCTTATGTTCGGCACCGAAACCGACCTGCTCTATATCAATCCCGAGTACGCGCCGTTTCTGAAAGGCACGATCATTGCGTCAAGCTACCCCCTGTTCAACGAAACGCAACTCATTGCCACTCCCGCGCGCGGGCGCGAAGTTCGTCACCAATTCACGGTCAACGGCGAGCAGGGACTGTACAACGCGGCCGTTCTGCTCATCGCCGACGGCGGGAACGACCCGTTACAGAAGAAGCACCTCGTCGACTATGGCCCCCCCGATGTCGATTGTGCGAAGCACGATTGCGTACCACCCGTTTGGTTGACGGTCGTCGGTTCGAATGCCCTCTGGCCGGTCGACTACTACCGACCCACTCCGGCGCAGGGCCGCCCGTACACGATCCCGGTTCGGTTCGACGAAGTGGCAGTCGCCCAGACGCAGGCCGCGAGACTGCTGTCGTGGTGGGCGCTCGCCCTCTTCGTTCTTCTGTGCGGGATAGCCGTCCTGCACGTCGTGGGTGTGTACCTGGCCGGGTATGGCGAACGGCGTCACGCGATGGTTCACGCACCCCGGACCCGGCCGGTCCCGGCGCCCCCGCAGAGTCGCTCCATCCGCGAACGATCGGCCAGTCTTGTGGAGGGGACGAAGCATACGGCCCACGAGCTCGACCATCTAGCGAAGGCCGCCTTCCATTGGCAGCGTTCGCACCTCATGTGGCTGTTCTATCTGCCCTCGCACGTCGATGGTGCGACGCACAGGAGGAGCGACCGGAGTGTGAAGGGTGACTGGGCCGACCAGCAGCACAGGGCGTACCTGATCGTCGCGTTGTTGACGGTCGCGCTGGGAATGTCGGTCGCCGGAGTTCTCGCGTGGATCTGGGCACTCGATTCGCCGAGGCGCGGCAGCGTGCAGCCATTGGTCGTCGCGACCATCGCCATCGTGGCGATCGTCGGCATTGTCGTTACCATTCTCCTTTACGCCAGACACCTCGTCATTCATCGGCGGAGCCTCAAGTGGCGCCGACACGTGCGCCTGACATGCCTCGTGTCGGACACGGCGACCTGGGCCGTCGTCGCCACCACCGGCGTCGCAGCGTTCGGCGTTCACTATCTCTTCGTCCTCGCCGACATGGGACCGGGTCAACTCACCTTGACCTACCTGCGGCTCACGACGTTCTCGAGTGGCGTATCGTTCGTCATTCCTCTCACTCTGCTCCTCGGCACGATTTACGTGTGGGCCGCGTGGAATCTTCGACGCCTCAAAATGCAAACATACCAGCAGCACCAGAGTTTCGTGTTCTCCGAGCTGCTGACCGGGCGCGACCGGGGCACGAAATCACCGCTCGGAGCGAACCGCTTTCGCGAACGGCTGCGATGGACGCTGCTCGAACTGGCGCCGTGGATTCGGCTTCGCGCGCGAGGCGAACTCGTGAGCCGATGGTGCCTGCTGCCGCTGCTCGCCGGTTCGGGGCTGCTGTTGATTGGGCACGGCATGTTCACCGCGATCGACGGTCCAGAGGCCAGCCGGTTGTTGTCGTGGTGCTCGCTTTGGGCTTTGGTGCTGGCGACCGACGCCCTGGCCCGGAGTGCCGACCAGGGGTTTGTGCTTCTGGAGTCCCTGAGCCGCATGGGGTCTCACCCGATTGGTGGAGCGTTCAGCCGGGTCGCCACCAAGCCCCTGGACTGGCGACTCAGGCTGACGCCACTCCGCCGGCTCTCCCTGGCGCCGCTGGTCGCCGAGATTCAGATGCTGAGACCGTATCTCGATCCGGTTTCCGGGAAGGCGGAGAGGGCGTTCGCCGAACTCGACCGGCTTGGCGCGGTCGGCAACGGCGACGTCGCGACGCCCATCCTGGCGACCGAGCACTGGCCGGCGATCACGGAAGTCATTGAAGTCCTGTACCGTTGGTTGTGTGTCGCCCACTGGACGGCCTCCGCTCGTGCGGCAGGAGTCGCGAGCGGAGCGGGCTCGGTATCGAACGGGCAGCGTGCAGAGGATGTCGTCGCTTACACGATGGCGTTCGTCCTTCGCAACCTGCTCGCGAGGGTCATCGCCGGTCTCACGGCCTCACTCATCGCCTTCGCGCTCATCGGCCTCGCGCATCTGCTCTACCCGTTTCAGGGTCGACACTTCTGGCTCTCCGCGGACTTGACGTGTTTCGTCATTGCAGCGGCCTTGACCTGTCTGATTCTCATCCGCTTCGAGCGTGATGCGATCCTGAGCACGCTGTGGGCCGGCACGACAGGACGGCTTCGCTGGACCGGAGGCTTCTTCTATCGCATCGCGGTAACCGCCGCCGTCCCGGTGATTCTGGTGATCGCGTCGCTCTTCCCGGAGCTGGCAGGTTCGCTGGTTGGCATCATGGAGCCCTTGCAGAAAGTGCTGCCGTAACCGAGGCCCTGGACTCATCGCTTGACGCGCCATGCCTGCCTATATACTATCTGTCTATGACAGATATAGACACGCGCGCGCTCGACCGAGAGCTCAAGAAGGGCGCCGCGGAGCTGCTCATCCTCTCGCTGCTCGACGCGCGCCCCAGGCACGGCTACGACCTGAGCAAGCTCATTCACAACCGATCCGACGGCCAGCTCACGTTCCACATCGACTCGCTGTACCCCCTCCTCTACAGGCTCGAAGAGCGTGGATGGATTCAGGGCACCTGGGTCGAGAAGGCCGGCGAGCGGCGGCGCCGCTTCTACAAGGTGACGGCCGAGGGCCGCCGCGTCCTCGCCCGGCAGCGCCAGACGTGGGACACGTTCGTCGAGGCCGTTCGCCGCGTGACCGGTGGCGAGCATGCGTAGCTGGAGGCCCGAGCTGCGTGCGCGGCTCGCCAGCCTTCGCCTCGCCCCGCCCGCGGAGTGACTGCGGGGACACTCAACCGGGACACTCAAGATTGAATGTCCCCGGCGGGCGAATCGCGGATTGTTGCGTTCAATAGTGAGACAAGTGGCCCCACACACGGGCTACCAGGCCGGATTTTGCGGCAATACTGTGCAGTTTTGGATCAGTTTGGCAGGGGTTTCGCGCCGCTGACTGTCCCCCGTGACTGTCACGGTTGACTGTCCCGCTTGAGTGTCCCCGGACCCCGAACTATGCGATCCTGTTAGCTCCCCGGCATCACGAGCGCCTCCCCGCCAAGAGGAGCGGAACGTGATCGACGCCTTCTTCCTCAGCCCCTGGCCGGGCGCCCTCTGCTGGGCGGCTCTGTTCGTCTCGGACATGTGGCTGACGGTGACCTGCGCGCGCATGTACCAGGCCGGTGTCCGCGACCGCATCGTCTTCGAGGGCAGCTACGAGCTGACGCCGTACCATCAAGCTGACATCGACGCGCTGCGGGCATTCAGCCCCCGGTTTCTGTTTGCGCTCGTCGCCGCGGTCGCTCTCCAGGCCTGCCTGTGGTGGCTCAGCGTCGGCAATTCCGTCGCGCCGATGGCTTACGAGGCGGCGCTCGGCGCGATGATCCTGATCCAGCTCACGATTCACGTCCGGCACATCAGGAATTACTTCCTCTTCAGGGCCGTACTGGCCGGCGAGGGCATCACGGGCCAAATTCAATACGCCCGCCCGACCATGCTGGTGCACTCGGCGGTGGAGCTCTTCTCGTTCGCCGCGCTGTATAGCATCCTGTGCGTCCTGACGGCGAGCTGGTTCGTGTTCGGAGGCGCCATCGCGTGCGCAATCGTAGGCGTCAAGCATCGTCAACTGGCGAGGCAACACGTCGCCCCTGCCGTTGCAACGTAGGCCTCGAAGAAACAAGGCTCAAGGCGCCCCTTTGAGCCTAACCCGTGCTATCGTGGTGAGGTCGGAAGCGCCGCGCGTTGAGACGGTGCTTAAAAAAAGGCCGAGCGACCAGGTCCCGCATACGGGGCCACACCATACGGTCGCGGCCGGGAGGTGCGCACATGCAAAACACCACCGGGAGTCGTCTCTAGACGCTCCCACGCAAGACGAATGGCCGGCGGAAACGCCGGCCATTCTTTTGTACGCCGCCTGAAACTGCTCTACTCCGCCCGCAGCGCGACCATCGGATCGACGCTCGCTGCGCGTCGCGCGGGAATCGCGCTCGCGACGAACGCCGCCAGCGACAGCGTGATCACAGCCGCGGCAAACGCCCTCGGGTCGTTCGAGTCCAGTCGGAAAAGAAATGTTTTCGCGGCTGCGCTGAGGTACCACGCGCCCACTCCGCCAATCGCCAACCCCGCGGCCACCATCGCCGCCGCGTTCGCCAGGACCATGGCAATGACGTTCGCGCGTGTCGCCCCCAACGCCATACGAACGCCGATCTCGCGGGTGCGCTGCGCGACCATGTAGGCGACGACGCCGTAGATGCCGACCGCGGAGATCACGAGCCCGAGGAGCCCGAAGAGCCCCAACAGCAGCATGTTGAGCCGCCGCTGCGCGACTCGTCGCGACATCAGCTCCTCCATCGTGCGTACGTTGCGGAGCGGGACGTCGGGAAGAACGGCAAGCACCGCGGCTTTGGTCGCGGGCAACACCGCATACGGATCGCCAGCGGTTCTGATGACCAGTTCGACCGCCGACCCCGGATACTGCGCCATCGGCACGTAGACTTCGGCGGCTGGCTCGGTCTCGAGGCTGCTCTGACGCACATCGCCGACGATGCCGACAATCGTCCGGGAACTTTCGTCAACCTCCGCGGACTGACCGACGGCGTTCTGGCCCGGAAAGTACTTTTTCGCGGCGGACTCATTGAGGATCGCCACCTTCGTCGTCCCCTGACGATCGGTGGCTTCGAAGAGACGGCCACTCTTGAGCGGGATCCGAAGGGCCTTGTGATAGTCCGGAGTCACCGCCCTGATGCTGATCCCCTCGTCATCATTCTTGCGCCCAGCGACCTTCAGGTCGGTCGTCCACATGCTTCCGCCAAGCGGCATCCCGCCAGAAATGGCGGAGGCATGAACGACGCCAGGCGCCTGCGCAATCCGTTCGAGAATCTGCGCGAAGGCCGGCGTCGAATCGGGCGGCTTGACTCCCGGTTGCGCGCGCGGGACCGTGACCTGAACAGTGAGTACGCTGGCGGGATCGAATCCAGGCTGAATCCGCATCAGCCCGACGAAGCTCCCGATGAAGAGCGCCGCCCCCACGAGCAGGACGACAGCGAGCGCGACTTCGATCACGACGAGCGCTGCTCGCAGGCGCCGGCGTCCGCGACCCGATACTGCCGCGGGCGCCCTCCTTCAGCGCGCCCGTGAGGTCTGGTTTCGAAAGCTGCAGTGCGGGCACGACTCCGAAGAGCAGGCCCGTCAGCAGCGCCAGGCCGGCGGCCGCGAGCAAGACGCGCAAATCGACCGCGATGCCCGTCACGCGCGGCACGCCCTCGGGCATCGACCCTCGCAGCACCTGCACGGCCCAGTACGCGACGAGCGTCGCGAGCACGGTTCCGGCGATCGACAGGACGAGGCTCTCGACCATGAGCTGACGGATCAGCCGCCACCGGCTCGCGCCAAGCGCGGCGCGGATACCGACCTCACGTTCGCGCGCGCTCGCGCGGGCCAGCAGGAGGTTCGCGACGTTGGCGCAGGCGATGAGCAGCACGATGCCGACGGCGGCGAGCAGCATCAGCATCCAGGACTTGGTCCGCGCGCCGACGAGGTGATCGCGCAGCGGCCGCACGCCGATCCGGTTGTCCTTGTTCCAGACCGGGTGCGTCGTCTCGAGCGCCCGCGCAATCTGGTCCATCTGTGCCTGCGCCTGGTCGACGGAGACGCCGGGCTTGAGCCGGGCAATGCTCTGGAGGTAGATGCTGCGGAAGTTGGGATTCCGCGTCACTTCGTTAGGGGGAACAACGAAGGGCACCCAGAGGTCCGTCGGGCGCACTGCGCCAACAGGATATTGAAAGTCCGCCGGCATGACGCCCGCGACTTCGAACGAACCGCCGTCGAGCGGAATCGTACGTCCGATGATGTCCGCATTGCCGCCGAAGCGCCGACGCCAGAGCGCGTCGCTCAGCACCGCGATGCGGTGACGTCCGTTGACTTCGTTCTCGGCAGTGAAGGCCCGGCCGATGGCGGGGCGCACGCGGAGCACGTCGAAGAAGCCGGAGGTCACGCGCTGGGCTCTCAGCTCTTCCGGCTCGGCGCCGGGCTCGCGCAGCGCGAACGACCCGCCGGCAATCGCCGCCATCGCGTCGAAGACCTGCTGCTGGGCCGCCCAGTCGAAGTAGTTCTGCGGTGCCGCGCTGCCGATCGACAGCGGATCGCGGTTCGCGTCTGGCGTCGGTCCTGGTGCGCGGCGCTCGCCCACGGCGACCAGCCGGTCGTGCTCGTCAAACGGCAGGGCGCGCAGCACGACGGCGTCAACGACCGAAAAGATCGCCGTCGTCGCGCCAATGCCGAGCGTCAGGACCAGCAACGCTACGACCGTGAACGTCTTGGATGAACCGAAGGACCGAAACGCTGCTCTGAGATCTTCTCGCATGATCGTGTCAGACGGCTGTCGGCGATGAACAGTTGGTGGAACGAATCAGGGACGAATCAGATCGCGCGGCGGTCACCGCATCTCCAAGCTCGAGGCGATCCACGGCGTCCATCCCGCGGATGACGCGCCCGAGCGCGGTGAAATCGCCCTCGTTGTGCGGCTGCGGCGTCACACCAAGCGTGTAGCCGGGACGGCCCGTGTCGAGCCCGGCCGAGGCCCAGCTCAGATTGCCTCTCGTGAGCCCGCGGCGGCTGACCTCGTCGCGCAGAGTCATCGGCATCCCGGATTGGCCGCTGCTGGGCGACGAAGTTCGGCACCAGGCGCACGAACTCCGTGCCGACGATCGCGCCGGACGTGACGACGGAAGCGAAATACTCGACGCCAAGCGGCGCATCGCCGGCGTACAACTCCAGCTCGATCTCGCCGCGAGGCGTCGTCACCACCGCTCGCGGCCTGGCCGCGCCGTTGTAGTCGGGGACGATCCACCGTTCCACGATACGCCGATAGTCGTCGGGGGAACGCTGTGGCGCCGCGGGCCTCGCTCCCTGGTTACTCCGCGGCTGAGGAATCAGGTCCTTCGTCGCCGGATCGGCAGCGAGCGCCTCGAGCCGGGCCCGCCCGGGCTCCCCGAGCTTCTGCAGCACCTGGACGGCCGCCGCGCGCGCGACAGTGCTCGACGAGCGAACGAGCGCGGCAGCGGCGTCGGCGGCCGCGTCCGGCGCCAACGCGGCAAGCGGCGCAAGGGCGGTGATGCGGAGCGATGTCGGTCGAGCCGGCACGGTCGCCGAGACGAGACGTGGCACGACTACGTCGGCGCGAGACTTGAACCGCGTCATCGATTCGGCCGCCGACACCGACAGCCACGTGTCAGGCGACTCCAGCGCGCCCAGCACGACAGCGAACGACGCGTCATCGTCGTACTGCCCGAGCACGCGCAGCGCTTCGGTCCGGACGCGGCGATCCGGATCGCGGACCGCTTCGCGCAGCCGCGCCGACGTCTTCGCCAGGTCGACGCCGGCCTCGGTGACGAGCGCCGGGGCAAGGCCTCGGACCGCCCAGAAACGAACCTCGGCAGACGCGTCAGCCGCGAGCTCGAAGAGTCGCGGTACAGCGGCCGGATCGCGCGGCCGGAAGAGCGCCCACGCCGCTCGCCACCGGATCTCGGCATCAGCAACGGTCGTCCAGCGGAGAACCGGCGCCAGGTCGTCGCGCGTCGTGAACCGGCCGATCGCGAGAAGCGCCTCTCCGACGACCGGCGCGGCAGCCGGGTCCGGAGACGCACCCGCCAGGTACTGCGCCAGAGCCGTGCGCGCCGCGGGCGTCCGGATCTTGCCGAGCGCCTGGGCCGCCTCGCGTGCGACTACGGGCGGCGTGCCCTTGCTCATCAGCAACTCGGACAACCACGGGATCGCGTCGGCGATCCTTCAACTGACCCGCGGCGAACGCCACCGTCGCGACGATCTCGACGTCCTGATCCTTGCGCGCGGATACGAGAAGGGCCTTCCCTGCCGGGTTGACGATCCGCCCGACCGCGACAACCGCTCGGCGCCGGACCTCCGGATGCGCCGACGTCAACAGCTTCGCCAGGACCGCTTCATCAAACCGCCGCATGTCCTCGAGCATCACCAGCTGCGTGATGGCATCGACGTCTGCGGCCGTCAACGACCGGCGCTGCCCTTTCTGAGCCAACCCCGCCACGACCACCGACATTACGAGTATCAGAGTGACGACAGACCGCATCTGAGACATTCGCTAGGATCCCTGCAGCCGACTGACGACCGGAACTGTCGACTGAGACTGTCGACTGTGACTCACGATTCTCGACTGCCGACTGCCGACTATTTCGTCCACATCCAGCGAAGGATATCTGGAAGCAATGATCCCCCATGCACATCCGAATGCGCCCCATCGCCCCACTCGTGCTTGACCTCGTAGCGCGGGCCCGGCACCTTTTTCGTGTCGGCGACGGTGTTGGCGTAGTTGAACGCCGCCAGCATCTGCTGATTCGCGAGGAACCAGCTGCCGTGCGCGTTGTCGAGATCCGCCGAACCATCCTGCAGGAAGATCTTGATCGGCTTGATCGGGTTCTTCCGGATGAGCGTCGGATAGAGGTCACCACCAGGGACCATCGGCCAGCCGTCCTGCGCGGGCCGATAGCCAATCGACGTGTAGCTCCCGATCATGCTGATCACGTTCTTGAACTGATCCGGCCGATGCCAGGCGACCGTGAACGCGCAGATGGCGCCGCTGCTCGTGCCGCCAATCGCGCGAGCCGCCGGATCCTTGGTGATGTTGTAGGTCTTGGCGACCTCCGGCAGCATCTCGTCGACGATGAACCGCGCGTAGGCGTCGCTCAGCGAGTCGTACTCGGCAGCGCGATTGTTCGGGTTCCCTGTGCCGAGGTCCTCCGGATACACGTCGCCGCGCTGGCCTGGCGTGATGAAGATGCCGATGGTGACCGGGATGTCCTTCTTGTGGATCAGGTTCTCGAGGACTTGGTGCACGCGCAGCGAGCCGGCGGGATTGGTGGCGCGCTGGCCATCCTGAAAGACGAGAACGTTGGCCGGTGTCGACGCCGGTGTATTGCGCCGGCACGTAGATCCAGTAGCGCCGAACCGTGCCGGCGATGATCTGGCTCTTGAAGAGGAATGGACCATCCAGCTTGCCTTTCGGCACGCCGTCCTGCGGAAGCGAATCCGGCCCCAGCGGATAGGTACCGGGCTGGCGCTGACCTGGCGGCGGTTGCGGCGCCTGCGGCGATTCAGCCCGGACGGGACGGGCGTGCGGGCGCAGAGACCCGCCATCACGCCAAGGCCGAGGATCGTCGGAACAATGCGGGCTCGCGTCGTCATGCGGCGATCTCCGTGAGATGGACCGATTTGTCGAACATATCAACGCGGCTGACGACTCACGATGAACACGATGGGACGATGACCACGATGGGACGGCCCAGTCGTCATCGTGCTCATCGTGCCGTGGTCATCGTGACCTGGCCGTCGGCCGTCAACCCATTCTCGGGAGCGGCGGTCAGGTCACGCCCAGATTGTAGAGCATGAACGCGTAGACGTCGGCCGTCGTCTCGAGCTGTTTGATGAGATTGCTCGGGCCGTGGCCCGAGCGCGTCTCGATCCGGATGAGGACGGGCTGCTCCGGGCTCGCGAGCTCCTGCAGCGCGGCGGCGTACTTGAACGAATGCGCTGGAACGACGCGATCGTCATGATCGGCCGTCGTGACGAGAGTGGCGGGATACTTCACTCCCGGCCTGATGTTATGGAGCGGCGAATAGGCATAGAGTGTCCGGAACTCCTCCGGATCGTCGCTCGACCCGTAGTCGGCGACCCAGTTCCATCCGATGGTGAACTTCTGGAAGCGCAGCATGTCCATCACTCCGACCTGCGCGATCCCGACACGGAACAGCTCCGGCCGCTGGTTCATCACCGCCCCGACGAGCAGCCCGCCGTTTGACCCGCCCTGAATCGCCAGATGCGACGGCGACGTGTACTTGTTGTCGATCAGCCACTCGGCCGCGGCGATGAAATCGTCGAAGACGTTCTGCTTGCGCAGCTTCATCCCCTGCTGGTGCCAGGACTCGCCATACTCCCCGCCGCCGCGCAGGTTCGCTGACGCAAAGACGACTCCGCGCTCGAGAATGGCCAGCCGCGCGGCGCTGAAGGTCGGCGAGACGACGACGTTAAAGCCGCCGTAGCCGTAGAGCAGCGTCGGATTGGCGCCGTCGAGCGCCAGCCCTTTCCGGTGTACCAGAAACATCGGCACCCGCGTGCCGTCCTTGCTGCGGTAGAACACCTGCGTCGTCTCGAACGCCTCGGGGTCGTAGCCTGGCACATTCGACTGGCGAAAGACGGTGCTCGAGCGCGTCGCGATGTCGTAGCGGTAGATGGTCGGCGGCACGCTCAGCGAGTTGAAAACATAGAACACGAACGTGTCGTCGTGCGACCCGGCGAATCCGGCCGCAGCGCCGGGGCCTGGCAGCGCCACTTCGTTCTCCAGCGTGCCATCCAATCCATAGACGTAAGCTCTCGTCGTCACATCCTTCAGGTATGTAGCGAACAGCTTTCCTCCTGCCGTGACCCGCACCTTGCAATGGTTCGGGCCGCTCGGGCAGGACGTCGGTCCAGTTGGCCTCGTCGGCATGCTGCAGATCGATCGAGGACGACTCGCCAGTTGGACGCGCGGCGGTTCGTCTGCACGAGCAGCTTGTCGCCGATGTTGTCGACGACGCCGAAGGAGTCGTCTGAGATCGCTGCGATGAGCGGGGCGAACGTCCGCTCCTGCTTTGAGAGATCGCGGACGTGCAGCGCATTGCCGTCCCTGCCCTTGCCGCGCTCGGAGATGGTGAGGATCGCGAACCGTTCGTCCTCGGTCGTCTGGACGGTATGAAACCGCTGAGCGTTCGAGGGATCCTCGTAGACAAGGACATCCTGCGACTGCGGCGTGCCCACCCGGTGGAAGAAGACCTGATGGTTCTCGTTGATGGACGCCTTCTCCTGGCCCGGCGGCGGCGCAGGGTACCGGCTGTAGAAGAACCCGTCGCCGTGCCACGCGACGCCCGAGACCTTGACCCACTCGAGCGTGTCATCAAGTATTCTCCTGGTCGCAAGGTCGATCACCTTGTAGACCTGCCAGTCAGAACCGCTGCGCGAGATGCCGTAGACGGCGTGGGTCGCGTTCTTCGACGGCGCGAACACGCTCAGGCTCACCGTGCCGTCGGCCGACCACGTGTTGGGATCGATGAGCACTTCAGGCGTGCCGTCCAGCCCCTGCTGGATAAACAGCACGCTCTGGTTCTGCAGACCACTGTTCCGGCTGAAGAAGAAGTACGGTCCTTTACGCAGCGGCGCCGAGTACTTCTCGTAGTCGTTCAGCTGCAGCACGCGAGCCTGAAGCTCGGCGCGAAACGGGATCTGCGCGAGATACGGCAGCGTGATGCTGTTCTGCGCTTCGACCCACGCCGCTGTTTCTGCTGAAGTATCGTCCTCGAGCCAGCGATACGGATCCGGCACTTTGACGCCATGGTAGATGTCGATGTGATCGCTCTTGCGAGTTTGCAGGATTGCTCCTTCGCCAGGGAATAGACGGAGACAACGGGTTCACCACGGAGAAACGGAGGGCAACGGAGACGAACGAAGGACCGGTCTGCTGGTCGACGCACCTCGCCAGCCTTCGTGCGTCTTCGTTCGTCTTCGTGCCTCCGTGGTGAACCCGTTGCCTCCGTCCACTCGGTTTGGTGCCCGCTCTCTCTAGAACATTGATCTGAGCAAATCCCGCACCACGAAATACGCGAAAAACGCATAGAACGCCGAGCACGCGAGCAGGCCGATTTCGCGCCAGAGCGGCGCGCGCACGGCCTTGGGGAGAAAGCGGCGGTTGACTAGAAAGATCTGGATGCCGGCGATGAGCAGCACGATGCCGGCCATGTTCGCCAGGATCTTGAAAAGCTGAAACGGCGACGCCGAGCGGATCACGAACATGCCCCAGACCGAGAACGCCAGCAGGATCCCGTAGTAGATCGCGCGGATGCCCATCTGCCACTCGCGCGCGCGCTTGCTCGACATCCACACGGCATCCGTGATCGTGCGCACCAGGATGTCCGTGTTCCCGAGCTGGGTCTTGAAGAGAATCCAGAAGCCGTTGAAGAGCGTGAGGAACCAGAAGCCAGGCCAGATCTTGCTGAGATACTCGGCCTGATAGGCGCCGGCCGCGAGGCCCTGAAGGTCGGTGCCGTGGGGAATGATGGCAGTGGCCAGGTTGACGTTGAGGAACATGCCGAGGAAGCAGAACAGGCCCCACACCCACAGCTGATCTGCGTGCACGTACTTCATCCACTCCCGCCAGCGCACCAGGTTCTCTGCCGTGGCAGGAAAGACCGTGCCGACGTGGGTGAGCTGAATCGCGTGGCCGCCGACGGCGCTCGGAATCGCCCCGACCTTGGCGCCCATCCCGAAGCCCTTGTCGCGAATCCAGTTGGTCACCGTGAGGTTGCCGATGCCGCCTGAACCGGCCGTGGCCGCCAGCGCGCCGATGAGGCCCCAGTCAATCGGTTGCGGGAGGCCCGTAAAACTGAAGAAGCCGCGGAACGTCTCCCACCAATGCGACATCGGCACGAAGGCAATGTTGATGGCGATGAGAAACAGGAACACCACGCCGAGCATCGTCCAGGCGAAGTACTCGAGCATCCGCTCGATGGTGCCGCCGAACGAGAGGATCAGGACCACGAACAGCATGAGGCCTGTGGCCACCCACGCCTGCGCCGCCTGATCGGGCGCGCCCGGCATCCGGCCCATCCACGCCCCCATCAGCGTCGCCGCGGCGCTGCCGGCCAACGCCGGCCAGCCAAGCTGGAAGAATCCCATCACGGTGTAGAAAGCGGCCCAGAATTTCGCCCCAGGCTTGAGGCGCATGATGCCGCCGTAAATCGGCTCCCCGGTGTAGAGGGTGTAGCGAATGGCTTCGAGGTTGAAGATGATCTGAAGCAGAATCGCGACCGTCGCAATCAGGAAGATCGCCGACGAGTACTTGACGGCCGCCGCGGGACCGACGAGCCACTCGCCTCCCCCAATCGACGTCGCCGCCATGATCGCGCCAGGGCCGATGACCTTGAAGAGGTTCCCCGCGTTGAACGGCGGCGGCGCCGGCAGGTCGGCGACATCCCAGCGCGGGAGCTCGCCGTGGCTGGCGGGAAGGGATCCGTCCGGTAGCGTGCGAGCCGCGGGGCTGTTCATCCGGAGAAGATATCACTGCTGGAAGTCGGCAGGCAGGAGGTCGATCCCGCCCCTTTGCCCTGGTAGTAGACGCTTGACTACCTGTGGTGGTAGATTGACTCCTACCTATGGCGAAGCGTACGCGTTTCGAAAACCGCATCGAACTGGTCCAGGGCACGCTCGACATGCTCATCCTGCGCACCCTCCAGTGGGGTCCGCAGCACGGTCATGGCATCGGCCTCGCCATCCGCGCCAGCTCCGAGGATGCCTTGCAGATCGACCACGGATCGCTCTATCCCGCGCTCCACCGGCTCGAGAAACAGGGATGGATCGACGCCGACTGGAAGATGAGCGATAACCGGCAGCGCGCCAAGTACCTACCGGCTCACCGCCGCCGGCAAGAAGCAGCTCGCCGCGGAGCAGTCGCGCTGGAACCGGATCGTCGAAGTCATTGGACGCGTCATGAAGCCGGCTTGAACTGGTTCAGGGTTCAGGGTTCACGGGTCAGCGTTCACGGTTCAGGGTTCGCGGGTCAGCGTTCGAAAGGACGGGAACATGGCCACCAGCTTCAAGCGTCTGTGGAAGCGGCTGCAGCTTCGCGTCTGGCGGCGGGCCGAGGACGACCGGGACCTCGCCGACGAAGTCCGGTTTCACCTCGCGGAAGAGGAGCGGCTGCGCGTCGAAGCCGGCGTGCCCGCGGCCGAAGCGCGCGCATCCGCTCGCCGCGACTTCGGGAACGTCTTGCGAGTGACGGAAATCACCAGAAGCGCGCGAGGCTGGACGGCCCTCGAAGCCTTCGTCCAGGATTTGCGGTTCTCTGCCCGACTCCTGCGACGCAATCGAGTCTTCGCGCTCTTCTGTATCGCCTCGCTCGCGCTCGGCATCGGCGCGACGGGCGCCATCTTCTCGCTCTTCGACGCTATCGTCCTGCGCGAGCTCCCGGTTCGCGAACCTGGCCGGCTCGTCTCGCTCTCGTTCGCGGCGACGGGGACCCGCCCGAACAAGTTCATGACCTATCCGCATTTCGCGGCGATGCGAGACACCAACCAGACGCTCGACGGGCTGTTCGCCTGGACGCGCACGCCGCGAGTCAGCCTGAGCGTCCAGGGCCATGAAGACATCGGGGCAAGCACTCTCGTCAGCGGTGACTATTATCGAACGCTGCGCCTGAGGCCCGCACTCGGCCGCTTGCTGACCGCCGACGACGATCAGCCGGGATCGGCTGCTGCGGTGATCAGCCATGGCTACTGGCAGCGACGGTTTGCCGGAAGCCCCGCCGTCATCGGCGCGGCCATTTCGCTCAACCGGGTGCCCTTCACCATCGTCGGCGTCGAGCCGCGAGGATTCACCGGCATCAACGTCGGCGAGTCGTCGGATGTCACCATCCCGCTTCGCGCCGGCGAGCGCCTCGAAGGGCGCCGCCGCGACTGGAACGACGCCTTCTCCACATGGATCGAGATCATGGGGCGCGTGCGACCGGGTATGCCGATCGAGCAGGCGGCTGAGGACCTGAAACTGATCTTTGCCCGCGTCAACGCGTCGGTCGCGCTGGCTGCGCCCGAGAACGCGTTCGCTGCGCGCGTCGCCCGGGAGGCCCGCCTGTTCGTCGAGCCCGGAGCGTGGGGCGGCGTGAGCCGGCTTCGCATGCTCTACGAGCGCTGGCTGCTGGTCTTGCTGATGATGCTCGCCGCCGTGATGCTCCTCGCCTGCCTGAACGTTGCGACGCTGCTGTTGTCGCGATCCGAGGCGCGCAAGGTCGAGATTGCCACCAGGCTGGCCATCGGGGCCGGACGCTGGCGAGTCGTTCGCCAGCTCATGACCGAGTCGCTGGTGATCGCCGTCATCAGCGGTGTACTGGGCCTGGCGCTGTCCTGGTTGGCGAGCCTGTACCTCCTCCGGATCGCGCTGGCGTCCGATGGGACGCTGCCGATCGACCTGTCACCCGATGCGCGCGCCATCGGGTTTGCGATTCTCATGAGCGTCGTGACCTCGGTGCTGTTCGGGCTCATGCCGGCGCTGCGGGCAACGGCGAGCATGTCACGTTCTGCCGGCCGTGGGCCGCGCGGACCGCGCAAGCGATGGCTCGAACGCAGCCTCGTTGGGGCGCAGTCCGCTCTATCGCTGGTGCTCGTCGTGTTCGCAGCGCTCTTCGTTCGAACCCTGCAGAACCTCTGGACACTGGATCCGGGCTACGACCGGACCAACGTCGTGATGTTCTCGATCGATGCTGGTCTGGCCGGCAAGCGCGGGCCGGAGCGCACGCGGACGTATCAGTCGGTGCTCGACGCCGTGGGCGCGATGCCCGGTGCCACGGGCGTCAGCGCGTCGGTCGTGGCGCCGGTCAGCACGAGCTACTATTTCGGGACGCTCGTGACACAGGCCGGAGCGACAGCGTTTCCCGACGACCGGCGCCTGGGGATCGCATACAACCTCACGGCGCCAGCGTACTTCGCGACCCTGCGTATTCCGCTCCTCGCCGGGCGGGACTTCGACGCGCGCGACCGCATCGGCTCGCCGGCCGTCGCGATCGTCAGCGAGCAGTTGGCCGCCAGATTCGCTGGCAATCCGATCGGGCAGCGGCTCGTCACCGTCGACGGCGAGTACGACGTGATCGGCGTCGCCAGAGACACGCGATACGCGAACATCAGGGACGCACCGAGAGATGTCGCATATTTCGCGATGCTGCAATCACCAAACATCGGATATGCGCCAACCGTTGTCGTCCGCCACGCGGGATCGGCCGCCGACGCGGTCCGCTCGGCCCGCGCAGCTGTGGCAAGCGTAGCCGAGGACCTGACCCTGTTCCAGACCACGACACTCGAGGCCCGCACGCGCGAGTCGCTGTCGCGCGAGCGGTTGCTGGCCCTGCTCAGCGCCTACGCCGGCGGCTTTGCCCTGCTGCTCGCGTGCATCGGCCTGTATGGGTTGATGATGTACGGAGTCACTGAGCGGACGCCAGAGCTTGGCCTGCGGATGGCACTCGGATCGCCTCCATCAGCCATTCGCCGCATCGTCCTGAGAGAAGGCGTGACCACCGTGCTCGCCGGCGCGGTCGCCGGTTTCGCCGCGGCGTGGATACTGGTCCGGCTCGTCCGCACCCAGCTCTATGCGGTCGAGCCGACCGATCCGGTCGCGTTCGCCGCGTCGATCCTGCTGCTCGTGACGGTTGCTGCGGCGGCTGCCTATCTGCCCGCCTGGAGAGCATCGCGGATCGATCCGGTCGTCGCGCTGCGGCGGGACTGAGCGCAGCGCGGAACGAGGCTCAACTCGCGATCGGCAGACGATTGTGCACGGCCTGTGCCCGGTTGAGCGCGGCCTCGACGTTGGGACAGACATTCTCGGCCCCGGCCAGGTCGATGAACCCGGCTTGCTCCATGACGGCCCGGGGCTGTTCCCGCGCGCCGCAGAAAATCGCGGCGCGGCCGGACGACCGCAGCCGGAGTGTTAGATCCTCCAGTGCCCGCAATCCGGTGGCGTCGATTGCGGTCATGTTGCGCAGTCGGAAAATCACGATCGGGGTCAGTTCGTCAATTCTGTCGACCACGCTCTGAAGTTTGTCGGTCGTGCCGAAGAGGAACGGGCCGTGGATGCGAAGAATCGTCACGTAGTCGGGGATGTGCTTGTCCTGGAGGATGTGCACGCGGCCTTCTTCCAGGTATTCGGGGGTCACCTGATCGACCGTCGTCGTGCTCGACACGCGCCGGATATAGAGCAGCGCGGCAAGAATCATCCCGACTTCCACGGCGACCGTGAGGTCGGCCAGGACGGTCAGCGCAAACGTCGTCACCCAGACGGCCACGTCGGTCTTGGTCTGACGCAGCAGCAGCGGAATCTCGTGCCACTCACCCATGTTCGCGGCGACGACGAACAGGATGGCGGCCAGTACCGCCATCGGCACGTGGCCGGCCAGGCGCGCGCCGAAGAGCAGCAGGCCGAGCAGCGTCAGCGCGTGAATCATCCCGGCCACGGGTGTGCGAGCGCCCGATCGAACGTTGGTCGCCGTGCGGGCGATGGCGCCCGTCGCCGGCAAGCCGCCGAACATCGGCGAGACGATGTTGGCGACGCCCTGGGCGACGAGCTCGACGTTCGGATTGTGCCGATCGCCGCTCATGCGATCGGCGACCACCGCCGACATCAGTGACTCGATCGCGCCGAGCATGGCGACGGTGAGGGCCGGCGAGAGCAGCGTGAGGACGAGCGACGGCCGAAACGCCGGGATGTGAAATTCCGGCAGGCCCGCGGGCACGGCGCCGAACCGCGACGCCACGGTCTCGACCGGTAGCTGGGCCACCCAGGCGACGGCGGTGCCGGCAAACAGGCCGACCACGGTGCCGGGAATCCCCTTCACGAGACGGTTGGTGCCGAGCACGAGCAACAGCGTCATCGCCGACAGACCCACGGCGGCGGGAGTGATCGTGTCGAGGTGATGGCCAATTGCCGCAAGGCGGCCGAGGAACTCGCCCGGATTCTCGGCCATCCGCAGTCCGAGGAAATCCCGGATCTGCGTGCTCGCGATGAGGACCGCGATGCCGTTCGTGAATCCGATCACGACCGGGCGCGGAATGAAGCGGACGGCGGTTCCCGTCCCGGTCACGCCGAGGATGACGAGCATGACGCCCGCCATCATCGTGCACATGAACAAGCCCGCGACGCCGTGCTGGGCGACGATGCCGGAGACGACGACAACGAAGGCGCCCGTCGGCCCGCCGATCTGAACGCGCGATCCGCCGAGCGCCGAGATGATAAAGCCGGTGACGATCGCGCAGTAGATGCCGGCCTGAGGCGTGAGGCCAGAGGCGATGGCAAAGGCCATCGCGAGCGGCAGCGCGACCAGTCCGACGGTGAGCCCGGCGATGAGATCGTGCCGGAAGGCGCTACGGTCGTAGTCGCGCAGGGCGAGAATCGACTTCGGCAGCCACGGTGTCCACGTGCTCCACGTGCTCTCCACGGGCGTCACCCTTTCCGCTCCTCGCGCTTGAGCTCGCGCAGCATCGATTGGCTCTGGGACTGGCGCTCGGCCAGGTGCTCGTTCAGGAGTTCACGGGCGACGCGCAGCACATCGGCAACGAGCGGGCTGCTCAGGGCGTAATAGGCCTGCGTGCCTTCCCGCCGCACCGTGACGACGTTTCTGGCGCGAAGAGCGGCGAGGTGCTGGGATACGACCGGCTGGTCGAGGGTGAGCGCGCTCTGGAGATCCTGGACGGAGCGCTCGCCCTGCACGAGCCGCTCGAGGATGCTGATGCGCGTCGGATGCGACAGCGCCCGAAAGAAGTCGCTCTTGAGGACCTGCAGGGCGGTGGGCATATATATAGATATTACTATGTTTTATGACAGGGGTCAGGGATCAGGGATCGGGGTTCGGGGCTCGGGACTCGGGGCTCGGGACTTGGGGCAGAGCTCGGGCCGCAGGCGCCTCAGCGGCGCAGGAGACCCACGATCTCGGCGGGAGTCAGTCGGGCCGGCCGCGTGTCCACGCCGGTGACGGCGAATCGATCGCCGGCATTGTGGATGACGAGCTTCCCGCGGGCGAGCCGCGACGCCGTTTGCAGATCGCCTGCGCGGCGGAGCCCCGGAATGTAGAGCCGCTCGAGATAGCCCGCGTCGCTCGACGTATCAAATTGTCCAACGTCGAAGACGGCGATCGGCACGGACACAATCGCTGACGCGAGCAGCGCTGCCAGTGCCGCGTCGCCGTCGGCGACGATCGCCGCCCCGGGGCTCGCGTTCACCGCCATGACGACCGCTTCCACGCGCCGGCTGGCCGCAGTCCGGTTGTACGTGTCGAAATGCCGGATCTTCGCCGCCGCGGCCTCGTCGAACGGCGGAAACCCGATCGGACGGACCTCGAACCCCGCGCTCGCGAGCGCCTTTCCCACGGCAGGATCGCTGTGGGCCAGCAGCACTGTCCGGTTGAACGCCGCTGGCGCGGCCCCGGCACTCGGGACGAACCCGAGCGCGTGCCGGAGCGCGGCGGCGGCATCAGGCGTTGGCGTGACGAGTTGCTGTCTGGCGGCGGCAATCCAGGCATCGGTTACCTGCGCGGCCGTCACGGCTTCGGCGGGAAGCGCTCGCTGCTGGAACACCAGCAGCTCGGGCAACGGTTCGACGGCAAAGGAGCGCTCGGGCACTTTCACGTCGGCCGGAGCGCCCTGCAGCCACCGCGCCATCCAGGCATACATCGCCTCGCGGCTGTCCTTGTTGTAATTGTGTTCAGCCGTCATCCGCACAGCCTGCACGCGATCCGCCGCGCCATAGAGCTCGTAGACCGCGCGCACCGCCGGGTACTCGACCTCCAACGTCTCCTTCGTCCAGTCGCCGGTGGCCGAGACCATCAGGAGCGGACGGGGTGCGATGGTCGCCGCGATCTCGACGTTCGTCGTCGCCAACCGGAGGCCGGGCGGGTTCTCGCACAGGCAGCCGCCCTGCATGTGCAGCGAGATCATGTTGACCGGCGCGGCGACCTTCACCCGGCCGTCGACGGCCGCGAGCAGGAACGTCTGGGTACCGCCGCCGGACTCGCCCGTCGCGGCCAGCGCGTCGCGGCGCACATACGGAAGGGTCTCGAGAAAATCGAGCGCCCTGATGCTGTTCCACAGCTGCAGCCCCGCGAGGCTCAGCCCCCACAGCGATTCGCGACGGCCGCCGAACGTGTGCGGCAGCTGCCGGCTGTCGTTGTAGCCGATCATGTCGTAGCTGAAGACGACGAAGCCCTGACGGGCGAGGCCGATTGCGCGCGCCGGACCGGACGCGGTCGGCGTGTTCTCGAGACGGCCGTACGTCCAGTGCCCGTGAGGCGAAAGGACGGCCGGGAACGGGCCGTCACCGATCGGCCGATACAGGTTGCCCGTCACGAAGAATCCCGGAACGCTCTCGAAGTAGACCTTTGAAACGCGGTAGTCGGCGCGCGTCACCTCGCCGAAGACCAACGGGCGGAGCGGTGCCTTCTCGGGCAGCGGCAGGAGGCCCGCCGACGCCAGCACGTGTGCGCGCAGATAGTCGGCGCGTGTGTTCCACGCGTCGAGCGTGGTCAGGCGCGGCGGGGGAAACTTGTCGTCGAGCGTACGGAGCGCCGCCTGCCTGGCGCCCAGCGAAGCGGCGCCGAGCGCAGTCGCGACGACCAGGCAGATGATCGAAAGTCGACGCTTCATTCGCACCTCATTGCTCGCGGCTCGCGGCTCGCTTCTCGCGGTTGCAGGGCCGTACTTCGGGCTTACTCCCATTAGTTTGTCGCCGCCAGCGAGCCGCTAACCTGCAACCGCTAGCCGCGAGCAGCGAGCCGCGGAAAATTGATGCGCGATCAATACCACGAGAGCGCGCGCATTCGCCACTCGCCGCTCGATGCCAGCAGCTAGTGTCCCGGAACAGTAATTCGTTGCATCAGTCCCGGAGCGCGGCGCCCGGATGCAAGGCGCGACGACCAAGAATATTGGACATACTTGAGGAAGGAGCAACGCAGCCAGCCGAGATGCCCCGCCCGGGAGTTATGTGACGAAGTACTGTTCCGGGACACAACAAGCTGTCACATAACAACGCGAACGAGCGGAAGCGAGTGAGCCACGCGAGCGGAGCGGGGCGTCGGGTCCCCGCGAGCACCCGCCTTCACGCCGTAGGCGCTCCGGCGAGGTCTCGCCGTAGCTTTAGCGAAGGCGGAAGCGTGTAAGGGGGTCCGGGGGACAACGTCCCCCGGATGAGACTTGGATGAGGCCGGCGGCGGCACGGCCGCGCGCTACCGGAAGCGTCGCTTGCGGGCGCGGGCCTAATGGGTGGGCAATCCCGCCGTGCGAGTCAGCGTCGCGTAGCGTCGGGCTTCAGGCGGACGGTGACCGTTCGCCTGACCGGACACTACGCGACGAGCTTCGGTGCAGCGCCCGCTAGTAGGTGTCGGGCGCGACGTTCACGAACGTAAAATCGCCGTTCTCGTTGCTGACCACCGGCGGCACTGCGTGCCGCGCGTGTCGCTGGTGAGTGTGACGGTCGCGCCAGGGATGACCGCTCCCTGTGCGTCCTTGACCGTTCCCGTGAGCGTGCCCGTGGTGACCTGGGCCGCGGCTGGCAACGCGAACATCGCAACGGCGACGATCGCCGCGACCAGCCGCACCACGCTCCTGCCTCTACGCATGTGGACGCCCCTCCCTGAAGACGTCTTAGAAGATCAGCTTGAGCGCGAGCTGCACCTGACGTGGTCCGTTGGCCTGCGACGACACGATCCCGAAGTTCCCGTTGCCGACCTGCGTATTCGGCGCACCGAACTGCACGCGGTTGAGCGCGTTGAACATCTCGAGGCGGACCTGCGCGTTCCACTTGCCGCCGTGGAAGTAGTTGTTCTTGAACACCGACAGGTCGAGGTTCTTCACGCCGTCCGCGCGCAGGTCGGGCATCACCCTGGGCACGTTGCCGAACTGGAACGCCGGCGTGACGCTGAACGCGCTGGTGTCGAACCAGCGCAGGATGTGCTCGCCCTTGCTGACGCCGGAGCCGTCGATGTTCGGATCCTGGCCGGTCCAGATCGGGCGCTGCGTGGGGCTGAACAGGTTGGTGTTGTTCACGGCCTGGGTGATGATGAGCGGAATGCCGCTCTGGAACGTCAGGATCCCGTTCACCTGCCAGCCGCCGAGGACCGCGTTGACCGCGCTGTTCCAGCCAGTGCCGAACCGGCGGCCGGTGCCAAATGGCAGGTCGTAGACGAAGCTGGCGACGAATCGGTGCCTGATGTCCTGGCTGGAGATTGACCAGTCCGACCCGCGATCGTAGGCGTTCTGCTGCGTGCCCGCCTGGCCGAGGAATCCCACCGTCGTCGACGCGTCGTCTCTGAGTTGACCAAACGTGTAGGCGGCCAGCACGCTGAGACCGCCCGAGAAGCGCTTGTCGAGACGTCCGGTGAACGCGTGGTAGATCGACTTCGCGCCCGGCACACGGAATGCGCTGACGCCGTCGTACTGCGGGAACGGCCGCAGCAGCCGATTGCGCGACACCGTTTCGAAGCGCAGCGGCGAAGACGGGTTGGTGATGATCCCGAAGAACGGGTTGGGCACCTGATCCTGCAGGCTGGTCCCCAGCGAGAGGAACGACGGATCGACCTGCGCGAAGGCGAGTCCGCTCTCGCCGATCAGCAGGTTCGTGCCCTTGCTGCCAAGGTAGGCGACCTCGGCAACGAAGTTGCCCGGCAGCTCACGCTGCACGTTCACGTTCCACTGCTGCATGCGCGGGGTCTGGTTCGAGGTGAATACCCCGCCGTTGCCACCGCCGATGTTCAGCCCCGTGAACGTCGCCGCGCCCTGCGCGTTGCCGGGCGGCAGGTTGAAGCCGTCGGGAAACGGATTGTCGATCGTCCGCAACGGGAGACGGCCGTCGAGGCTGACGATCATGTTGCTCTGGCTGTTGAAGCCCATCATGCCGGCGGAACCGGAATGTCCCGCGGCCTGCACGTGCGACGGCATGTAGAAGATGCCGTATGCCGACCGCACCACCGTTCTCGGCGTCACGTTCCAGGACGCACCGATCCGTGGGCCGAAGTTGTTGAAATCGGTGTCCACCTGGCGGCGGTTGTTCTCGTCCATGAACACCAGGCCGCCGGCGAGCTGTGACGGATTGAAGAACGGATTGGCAGGCACCTGGCCCGCGATCGGCGATACCGCGCTGGAATCGAAGTAGCTCAGACGGTTGAAGCGCTCCGTTCGCGGCACGTCGAACTCGTGGCGCAGGCCGATATTGATCGTGAGGTTCGGCGCCACCCTCCAATCGTCCTGGATGTACGACGCCCAGTACGAGCTCGCCGATGCGGGCGACGGATTGTGGCTGATCTGACCGAAGCTGGGAATGCCCAGAAGCATCGACGCGAACGCAAAGCCCTGGGTCGAGCTCGTGACGTTCGGGTCCCTCTGCGTCCACTGGGCGTTGCTGAAGCCGTACTGTCCCGACGGAAAGAACAGCTGCGTGAAATTGAGCAGGAACTTGCGGTAGTCCATGCCGAACTTGATGGTGTGGCTCGACAGGATCTTGGTGCCGGTGAAGTTGAACTGGTGCGTCGTCGGGGCGATCACGAGATCGGTGAACGTGTTTTGCCCGAGCGACTGAAAGCCCTGGACGTCAATGCGCGGGAACTCATCGGCTTGCGCGATCTGGACGACGTTGCCGGCGAAGCCGACTGACGCCAGGTCGAAGCCGGCCGACAATGGCTTGCGATCGACGAAGCGACGGTTCAACCCGTAGCGCACGTTGATCAAGAAAGAGGGTGACCATACGTAGTTGTTGTCGAGCGACAGGCTCTGTGTCCTTGTATAGGTGGGGCCGTCTCCGCCCGACGAGCTCGCGACGTTCTGGAAGCTGTTGAACACCTGGCTGTCCTCGTCGGAGTAGGAGTAGCGGACGAACATGCGCCACTTGTCGCTGACCACGTGGTCGACGCGTGAATCGACGCGATCTCCGTTGCTCGGCTGGGCGCCGGAGAGGACGTAGTTGCTCGCCTGCGTGAACGCGTTCGATGGCGTCGCGTTCGGCGCCGGCCAGTACCTGGGCGAGCGCCCGGCCCACGGCGCTGATGCGATGCTGCGGAATGAGATTGCCGGGAAACGCGTCGCGGATGAACGAGCCCGGATTGTTCGGATCGGGCCGGGTCGTCGCCGGGTCGTAGAGGATGATCGGCTGGCCGTTCGAGTTGCGCAGGTTCGAGAAGTCGCCGGTGCGCCACTCCGGTAGCGGCACCGTCAGCGTCGAGACCGCGCCAGATTCCTGACGCAGGCCCTCGTAATTCACGAAGAAGAACGTCTTGTCCGCACCGTTGTAGCCGGGAAGCGTGACCGGACCACCCACGTTGCCGCCGAACTGGTTGCGCTTGAAGCTGCCCGGGCGCTGCCCCGCTCGGTTGGTGAAGAAGTTGGTCGCGTCCATCTTGCTGTTCCGGCCGAATCCAAACGCGGTCGCGTGAAACGCGTTGCTGCCGCTCTTGGTGATCAGGTTGATGACGCCGCCGCCGAGGCGCCCGAACTCGGCGCTCACGGCGTTGGTCTGCACGCTGAACTCCTGCACCGCGTCCACCGACGGCGTGTAGTTCAAGTCGAGGATCGAGACGTTGTTTTCGGCGTTGACGTTCGACACGCCGTCAATCGTGACCTCGCTCGTGGCGTTGCGGCCGCCGCTGATGAAGGGCGACGATCCGGGCGCGGGCGCGACACCTGGCGCGAGCGTCGCGAGCGAAAACGGATTGCGGCCATTCAACGGTAGATCGACGAGCCGCTTGTTTTCGATTGTCTGGCTGACCGTGGAGCTGGTGGTCTCGATCGTGGCGGTACGCCCGACCACCGTGACGAGCTCGGAGGCTTGCCCGAGCTCGAGGGTCACATCCACGCCGCGAATCTGCTGGACGTCGAGCTTGACCTCATCGATGGCCGCGCTCTTGAATCCCGTCTTCGCGACCGTGACCCTGTAGAATCCAGGCTTCAACTGGGGGACGACGTAGCGGCCTTCCGCGTCGGTCTTGACCGCGTACTTCTCGTTGGTGGTCGTGCTCGTGATGGTCACGTCGGCGTCGGCCACAACCGCGCCGGTCGAATCCTGAATGGTTCCGCGGAGCGTTCCGCTGAACTGCTGCGCGTCGATCGGCGTGAACGCGCCGGCCGACAACATCATGCTCACGGCGGTGCTGACGGCAACCGCAAGTCGACACACGGCGGATCGCTGGGCCATCTGCGCTCCTCCCCTTCGCTGCCGTTCTGCTGCACGAAAAGCCGATGCGTGGCCGCTTCAGACAGCGAAACACTCGTGTTACAGCGGTGGATAAAATGCGTCCGAGGAGGCCACGCCGTCAATTCATCGGAAGACCTATGTCTTTCAACCTATATCGAAGGTGATGCACGCGCAGGGACACCAGAGGCTAACCTACGCCTCACGCTCGCTTCCCGAGCGGGCGAGTATGGACATGCGAATGACGGATCGGCTGCTGGCGGCGGCCCGCACAACGCTGGACGAGACGTGCGCGAGTCGGCACGCGAGTGTCAGGCACTCTCGGCCTGACACCCGTGATTGTCACGCCCACTGTTGCCGCCTATGCCGAATGGCCTATGCCTGACGGCAGAGCCCGTGGATCGCACCGGGATAACAGTTGACAACGCCAGGTCGTCAAGCGACCGTATTTCGCGAGAAGACGAAACGATGATCGCCGAACGAGTGACACGACTCGGAGTGCTGCTGGCGCTCGCCGCAACCACGGCGAGGTTGACGATGCTCTGGATGCGGCCGGCCACGCCTTTGGCCATGTTGTAGACCTCGGGCTCCTTGAGGCGATCCATCTTGAGCAAGGGTGACCGTGGCGGGTAGAGCGCGAGCACAACCCCGCCGGGCAGGATGGCCTGCGGAGCGTACGCCTGATCGCTCGACGGTCCCGGCGAGGGGATTGCCTGCGGCGGAGGGAGTTGCCGTGCGCTATGCGCCGTCGCGAGAGCGATAGCACAGACGATGGTGGCAGCCACCGCGAGACGCGCGAGAGGTTGTGTCATGAGCGAATTGTCGCCGAGGTGCTCCAGCCTCGGCGGCCGGCCCCAGCCATCGGAGGAGGTGATGACTGGCGCCGGGGCCGAAGACTGGAAACCAGGGTCTAGAACGAGAACCGGATCTGCATCTGCACCGTGCGTGGGTTCTGGTAGCCCGTCGCGACGCCGAATCCTGCCCCGCGCGGCAAGGACCGCGAGGCGATCACTGAGCCGTCGGGATTGAACGGCAGGTTGGTGATCGTCGTCGGGTCACCGGGGTTGGACAGGTTCATCGTCGTGTTGCGAGCGGTGATGCCAGCCTCGTTGAAGGCGTTGAAGAGGTCGACCCGCAGTTCGAGGACGCGCGAGCCGCCGAGACGGATGTTGCGGCGGATGGCGAGGTCCATCGTGCTGATAAAGCACGCCGTCAGGTAGTCGTTGCCCGACTCGAGCCCCACGCTGTTGACGGCCGGGCCCGTAAAGGCTGTCGTATTGAACTGCCGCAACGGGTCGTCGCTGCAACCGTTGCCCGGATCGCCGACGACGTAGACCCGGGAGCCATAGTCAGGCGACCCCGTCAGGTTCTGGTTGCCGCCACCGTTCTGATACGAGTAGCCGACGGTGTACGCCGCGCTCGGCACCTGCGAGTTCCCGGCAGCGACGTTCGCGCCACGCCGCGCGCCTGACCAGATCCCCGAGATCTGCCAGTCGTTCACGAGATAGCCGAGGGCCTTCCATCCCGACTGGGTGCTCTGGACATCGGGCATGTCCCAGATGAAGTTGGCCCTGAAGAAGTGCTGCAACGGATTATTGTTCCCCAGCAGCTCGTCAGCCGCGGCCTGGTCGGCGCGCACCGAGTACGAGCCGTCGGCGCCGTGCTCCAGGCGAAGGGCCGTCTGCTGCCGGTCCGAGAGGCCGATCGTGTCGTTGAAGCCGAACGACACGCCGTTCTGGAACCGGCGCTGGAACGAGAGCTGGAGCGAGTGGAACTCACGCCAGCCGCGGTTCATGAACAGGTTGACGTTCCCGTAGCCCCGAATCGCCCGCATCTGATTGTTCGAGACGACGGCTGCGCCGGGGGTCGTGCTCGTCTGCGTCGGATCCTGATTCTGTGGCAGGAACGCGGCCCCGAAGTCGATCGCGTTGACGTTCACCTGCTGGAGGAAGTCGTACCCGTACGAGCCGACGTACGACAGGTCGACCGACGTGGCCCACGGGAGCGCGGCCTGCAGGCCGACGTTCCACTGCGTCGACGCCGGCAGCTTGGAGTCGAAGGTCACCCCGGTCAGATTCGGCGCTCCAGAGATGCTCAATCCCGCCCCGCCGAGCGACTGCAGCTGGGCGTACTGTGCGGTCACGATCGACGACGTGGGAGGATTGTTCACGCCGCCGGACAAGGCCGTCGTGAACGGCCGGTCGTAGAACAGACCGAGACCGCCGCGGAGCACCAGCGTCTGCCTGCCGCTCAGATCGTAGGCGGCGCCAAACCGCGGCCCGAAGGAGAGGAACGGCGACTCATACGTCGCCTTCGGGATGTCTCCCCCAGGCAGGAACAGACCGTTCAATTGGTTCCCGGTGTTCGGCACCAGCGTGCCAATCGCCACCGAGCTTCCCGCGCCGAGGTTCTGCCCCGTTACCGGGTTCACCGCGACGCGGTTGTTGCCGGTGCAGGGAGACGCGCCCAGACAGCCCGCGACGTAGAGCCGCGGGGCCTGCGCGAGCGACCACTGGTCCGGCAGGAAGTTGGACGCCTGACCGAGCTGGTCGTACTGCGCGCCCTGGTGCACGAAGCGCATGCCGTAGTCGAGCGTCAGCCGGTTGTTCACCTTCCAGTTGTCCTGGACGTAGAAGTCCAGGTTGCGATACACCGAGGCGGTCTCGACATAGCGCTGCGCCTGCTGGAAGGAGCTGAAGGCGCCGATCGCGGCATTCGAGAACCCGAACGACGTGTCGAACTGGTTCGTGCCGACCGCGTCTTGCTGGAAGTTGATCGTGCCGAACGCCTGGTTGCCGACCTGCTCGGCCTTATAGCTGTGCGTCGTGTAGAAGCCCGTCTTGATGGTGTGGCGCCCCATGATCTTGGTCAGGCTGATCGCGAAGTCGTGAGTCGAGTTGATGTTGAGCCAGCCCGGGAACCCGAGCGTCGGCGGCGCGTTCGCGACCCGGCCGCCCCACTGGAACGTCGGAATCTTCGACATCCGCGTGCCATCCCAGAAGGCGGGCTGGACCTCATTGAGGGCCTTGACCGCGTAGTAGCTGGGGTCGAGCACGGTGGCGTCCGGGAACAGGAAGGGTAAGCCCTGGAGGTTGGCTCCTGCGAGGCTGGCGTAGGGCGTGACCTGGATGCCCTGCGTACCCGCGGCGTTGTTGCAGAAGATCGCACCGGTTTCCGATTGCGCCTGCGCGCATCCGGCCAGCTCGTTCTGGCTGTGCCCGTAGGTGGCCTCGAGGAACATCGTCGGCGTGATCGTGTAGTTGACCGACGCGGTGTAGCTCACGACCGGTGCATTCTGCATCTTCGTGTCGTTGAAGCCGGGAATCGTGCCGAGGAAGACCTGGTCCCGCTGCGCCCACGCCGAGTACTTGACGCTCGCCCGGAGCTTCTGCGTCGGCTGATAGTCAACGCGCGCGGCCGGCTGCCACGACAGCACGCTCTCCTCGGGCCGGGTGATCTCGTAGTTGTAGTTCTGGCCCGCCGGGACGTTGGCCAGGTTGGGCAGCGGATACAACCGCAGGATGTTCATGCCCGGTTGATAGAGGCGACTCGCCGGGATGCGGCCGACCACGCCGCCGTCGGCGAAGCATGCCACCTGGCTGGCCGCTGTGCACGCGCCGGTGAGCAGCGGATCCTTGATGTAGGGATACAAGGCGCCGTTGTTGTCGGTCGTCTGCGAGAAGTCGCCGGCACGCTCGAGCGCTGTGGGCATACGGAAGCGGACGACGTTGTTGCCGGCCGTGCGCGGCGCGAATTCCTGGCTGTAGAAGAAGAACAGCTTGTTGTTGCCGCCGGGCTTCCCAATCGGGCCGCCAAGCGAGAAGCCCCAGTCACGCTGCTTGAGGACCGGCTTGGGATCGCCGTTGAGCTTGTTGGTCTTGCTGTTCTCGTACCAGTCGGAATCGCGCTCGACGTCGTAGACCGCTCCACGGAACCGGTTGGTCCCACTCTTCGTGATCGCGGTGACCTGCACGCCGCTCGAGCGCCCGTACTCCGCCTGGTAGCCAGAAGTGAGGACTTTCACTTCCGCGATGGACTCGACGTTCATCTGGAGGAGCGGGCGATTACTGCCCGTGTCCATCGCCGAGACCCCATCCATCATGATGTTGGGATCGCCCCCGCCGCCGAGGCGGACCGGGGTGTTGTTGTTGTCGAGCGTCACGCCTGGCGAGAGCACCGCCAGGGCCATATAGCTGCGGCTCGCGACCGGCAGGTTCTCGACCGCCTCGCGGCTGACGGTGAACGAGCGCTCGCCGCTCGAGGCCTGAATGGCGGACGCTTCGCCGGTGACGCTCACGGTTTCCGCGAGTGTGCCGACCTCGATCACGAGGGCGCCAATCGCATAACGGTCGCCGGCGCTGACGGGCACGCCGCTCCGCTTGAACGTCTTGAAGCCGTCCATCGTGATCTGAATCGTGTAGGTATCCGGGGGGACGTTGACGAAGGTGAAGTCGCCGCTCGTGTTCGAGACGACCTCAGGAAGCTGCGTGCCGCGGGTGTCGCTGGTAATCGCAACCGTGGCGCCTGGGATGACGGCGCCCTGCGAATCCTTGACCGTGCCGGTCAGTGTGCCCGTGGTGACCTGCGCCGCGACGGGACGCGCAAGGATCGCGAGTGCGATCGCCGCGACGGCCAGGCGTGCGACGCCCCTGCTTCTGCTCATGAGTCTCCTCCTCTTGAACTGACGCGTTGAACTGACGCGAAACTGGCGCCTCGTATTTCCAGATGAGGCAGCGCTGGGATGAATACCGCGGACCAGGGACGCCGGTCAATGAGGCGGACGAGGTATGGCTTTCGGCGTATGTCGAATGATGTACGCGAGCGCCCTGGTCAAGATGCGAGCGCCACGATGCCCCGCTGAAGAGCCTGGGTCACCGCCTCGGTTCGATCGGCCGCTCCCAGCTTGCTGAGGATGTTGCTGACATGAACTTTGACGGTCCCTTCGCTGATGTCGAGGTGCACCGCGATCTCCCGATTGCGCTTCCCCACGACCATCAGCTTCAGCACGTCGAGCTCGCGCGGTGACAGATGCGAGCGGGGCGACCGGGCCGCGAGCCGTGCCGCCACATCCGCGGGCACGTGCCGGTGCCCGGCCGCGACTTTCCGGATCGTGTCCACGAGCTCTTCCGGTTGCACCGTCTTGACCAGGTACGCCAGCGCGCCAGCCTCGAGCGCGACGTGAATCTCTTCGTCGCCTGCGAATGTCGAGAGGGCGATGATCCTGGCGTCCGGACATTCCAAACGGATCGCTCGAATGGCGTCGGTGCCGCTGAGATCGGGCAGACGGAGGTCCATCAGCGTCACGTCAGGCTGCTCGGACCTGAACAACTCGATGGCCCGGTGACCGGTGGCCGCTTCCGCGCACACCGTCATGTCCGCTTCGAGGGCGATGACGCTGGACAGACCGAGGCGCACCAGGTAGTGATCGTCGACGAGCATCAGCCGGATCGTGTTCGTCATTGTCAGCGTCGCCCGGCGCGAACCTCCGAGCGAAGCTCCGGCCGCCTGACCCTCGGCACCGTGACGGCCACCACGGCTCCCCCGTCCGGTTGATTCTCCAGCCGCAGCGCTCCGCCCATCTTGTCCACGCGCTCCCGGATGCCGCGGAGACCGAAATGACCGTTCATCTGGTCCGGGCCACCATCGGCGAATCCATTGCCATCGTCGCGCACGACCAGCTGCACGGCGTCCTGGTCGAAGCGAAGCTCGACGTCCACGCGCATCGCTCCCGAGTGCTTGATGGCATTGGTCAGGGCTTCGAGACCGATCCGCAGCAGATGGTGTTCGTCCGAGCTCTCGAGAGCACGGACGGACCCAACCGTGCGCACGGTGGCGTTCAGCGAGGTTCCCATCGTCATCTGTTGCGCAACTTCGGACAATGCGCCCACGAGGTCCCGCGTCTCGAGCGCGCCGTGACGGAGATCCATGACCGAACGACGTGCTTCGCTGAGACTGTAGCGCAACATATCGGAGGCGGTCCCCAGTGCGCGCCGTGCGGTCTGTGGGGCGCTATCGAGGCTCTTGGCGACAGCGCCGAGCTGCAACTGGATGCCCGCCAACCCCTGTTCGAGCGTATCGTGCAGCTCGGTCGCGAGACGGCTTCGCTCCGCGATGATGGCACGATACTGCTGTTGCACGAGCGCATTCCGGGTGGCGACCACTCGGGCCCACACCACGCCCACGAGGCCGGCCACGGCCATGAACAGTCCGAGCACCAGCGAATGTCGCGGCGTCCACCACGGCGCCGCCGCGAGCAGCACGACGTCTCGTCCGGATCTCAGGAGGATACGAAACGCCGCCGGCGGCCCCGTTTCGAACGCATAGATGCCTGTCACCGCGACTCGCGCACCGACGCCGGGAGTGCTGGTGGGTGCCGTCGACTGCGGATCGTGACTGGCCTCGAACACGGTCTCGCCGACTTTCAGCACCAGCGACCGGCCGACAGGTGTCGTCACCTCCGTCAGCAGCACGGCGTCGACGCGCACGAGCTCTGAGTCGTGCTCAGCGGAGAACAGGCCATCAGGCGGAAGCGCCCGAGGAGCTCGGACCTCGTCGCGCCCGACTCGGCGCATGACGGCATTCTGCAGTCTCGGCTTGGTCGAGCTGACGATCGGGAAGCCGGCCACGTCGATGACATCGCCGGGGGTGAAGGCGACTGGTTGGTCTGTCTCGATCAGCGCCACGCTGGTCTCGTCCCGTACGTAAACCTTGTGACGCACCTCCTGGGACCTCGAGTGCATCGTGATGTCTTCGACAAACGTCGGTTGCCCGACGCGTGTCCCGGTCACCGTCCCGCGCAATCGCACCCGACGGTCGATCTGGTCCTTCGCGTGATGGGTATACAGACTCGAGATCGCGCGCACCGGAAGCGACCAGGGATCGGGCGGCGGCGTGTCGATGACGGCGTCGGTGGTGCGTCCTGCGAAGAGCGAAATCCCGCGAACCTGCCGCGTCTGGTTGTACAGCGTGCCGGCGTTGCCACGAAGCCTGACGCGGGCGTCGATGAAGCGGGTCAAATCCTGGCGGGAGAAATCCCAGAACCAGGCGCGCACCGTGCCGCCATCGACGGCGACGTCGACGAAGAGTGTTTTTCCGGACTCGGACAACCAGGCTCGCTGGCCAACGCCGACGACCTCGATGTATTCACAATCGAACACGCCGCTGACCAGCGACGCATATGGCACTCGTTTCGCGGGGGGAAGCACCGACCTGCCGACTCGGCGCACGGTTTCGGGAACGACATCGGGAGCGAAACCTTCAGCCGAGGTATAGCCGTCGACTTCGATCACGTCGCCGGGCTGCAGGTCGAGCCGCGGATTCTTGAGAATGTACCGGCGGCCGTATCGGACGAACAGACCGGCGCCGCCGTCGTGCACGATGAGGCCGGCAGGCTCGCGCTCGTTGATGTAGGTCACGGTGCCGCGAACGAGTACGCGCTGGCGCTGCTTGGCGATCTCCGGAGTCAACTCACGAATCGCACTGATGGCCGTGAGCGGCGCTGGCTGGTCCTGTTCGCCCCGCTCGATGCGAGCGCTCACGCCACGGGCGGCACCGTTCGCCAGGCACACCGAAGCCATGAACACGAGCCACGGCGATCGAAGGCCCTGGGCGCGTCGGCGTTGAGGCAGCATCGCCATTCCTTGCGAACTCGCCGGCATCATAGCATCCGCCCCGGCGTGACACGCACGCAAGAGATCCGAACGTGGCCTCGGCAAGCTGACGTACCCCGAACGACGTATTGCGCTGCCTGAAGGAGATTGGCTATCGTCCGCGCCATAGGACGTCGTCGATGCCCCGCGGCGCACCGGTCCTCGTCGTCGATCGTCAGGGTCCTGCCGTAGCGCCGACTTCAGCGGAATCGAGGAGGACACAATGAGCGAGCACCTGCAGGCACGGTGGTCGATCGCCTTGATCTGCGTGGCCCTGTTCTTCGGTGGCGGGGCCAATGCGGCCGCGCAGGTAACGACCGGCAACGTCACGGGCAGTGTGCGCGATTCGCAAGGAGGCGTCGTGCCGGGCGCTCTGGTCACGCTGACGAGCGCGACCCGCGGGACGGCCATGGACGCTCACACCAACGCGAACGGCGACTTCCTGTTCCCCAACGTCACCGCAGATACCTACCTCATCAAGGTGTCGCTCGACGGCTTCAAGGCGGTCGAGCGAGGCAATGTCGCGGTCAGCCCTGGGGACCGCGTGGCGGTTGGCACGCTCACGCTCGAAGTGGGCGGCACCTCCGAAACGATTACCGTCGCTGGCGATACGCCCATCATTCAAGCCAGCAGCGGCGAGCGATCGTTCACGGTGAGCACCGAGGCGGTCGAGAACCTGCCGCTGAACACGCGCAATTGGGCGTCCTTCACCTCGCTGACACCAGGCGTGGTCGGCACGACGCGGTTGGGCAATGCCGGGACGCAGAACAACACGTTCATGGTCGACGGCATCGCGATCATGGATACGGGCAACAACGGCCAGATGCTGCAGACCAACATCGACGCCATTGCCGAGGTCAAGGTGCTGACCTCCGGCTATCAGGCCGAGTACGGGCGCTCGAGCGGAATGCAGATCACCGCGGTGACGAAGAGCGGCACGAACCGGTTCCGGGGGTCGTTCTACGATCTGGAGCGCAACTCCGACTGGAACGCGAACAGCTGGGTGAATCAGAAGAACGGCGATCCGAAGACCGTGTCCGAGGAGCGCGACTGGGGCTACACCATCGGCGGTCCGATCGGTAAGCCCGGCGGCGCCAACAATCTCTTCTTCTTCTACGCGCATGAGTACCGGCCGCGCACGACGGGCGGTGCGATTCGGCGGTTCCGGGTGCCAACCGTGCTCGAGCGGCAAGGAGACTTCTCGCAGACAACCGACAACACCGGCGCCCTGTTCAACCGAATCCGGGACGGGTCGAGCGGCTTGCCGTGCAGCGCCAGCGACGTGCGCGGCTGTTTCCAGGACGGTGGCGTCCTCGGCAGGATTCCGCAAAGCCGGCTGTATCCGATCGGCCAGAACATTCTGAAGCTCTGGCCGGAACCGAACGTACAAGGCTTGAACTACAACTACGAGAACACGGCGCCCGAGGACAACCGGACCACGCAGCAACCGACCGTCCGTGTGGACTATCAAGCCTCTGCGCGTCTGCGCCTCACGGCGCGTTACACGGGCCAGCTGGCGACGGTCAAGCCGACGGTCGGAACGATCCCCGGCTTCAACGACACGCTGCAGAATTATCCATTCATCTACAACCCGGCGGCGACGGTCAATTTCAGCGTCTCGCCGACGCTCTTCATCGAGGGCAGCTACGGCTACATTCAGAACCAGCTTGGGTCTCCGATCATCAGTCCTCCGTCGAATCGATGCAACGTTGGCCTGTGCGATATCCCGCTGCTGTTCCGCGATGCCGGACTCGTCGATCCCCGGTACTACAACCCGACGGTTCTCGAGGCCATCAGCTCGCCGATGTTCGTGGACGGCCGCATCCTGCTGCCGCCGACCTTTTCGTGGGGCAACCGCATCGCGAACGCCCCCCCGAGTCTGATCTATCCGGCCTTCCTGAATCTCAATCGCACCCACAATGTCAACGTCACTGCCACCAAGGTGGCCGGACGCCACGCCTTCAAGGCGGGGTTCTACTGGTACAACGCCTACAAGGCAGAGAACCTCGGGATTACGGGCTCCATTCCGTTCAACGGGTTGCTGAATTTCCAGAACGACGCGAATAATCCGCTGGACTCAGGCTTCGGCTATGCGAACGCCGCCATCGGCGTGTTCTCGGAGTACTCGCAACAGTCGAAGTTCATCGAGGGCGGCTTTCGATACAAGAACGTCGAATGGTTCGTGCAGGACAACTGGAAGGTGAACAGCCGGACGACGCTGGATTACGGCCTGCGATTCACTTATCAGCAGCCGCAACACGACTCGCTCCTCCAGGCCTCGAACTTCTTCGTCGATCGGTGGAGCACCGGGGCGGCGCCGTTGCTCTACCGTCCAGGCTGCACCGTGAGCGCCAGCCCGTGTCCGTCCGCGAATCGCGTCGCCGTGAATCCGTCGAGCGGAGCGTCGCTCGGGCCGGGCAGTGCCCTCGCGATCGGCACGCTGGTCGCCAACAGCGGCGACCTGACCAACGGCATTGTCCAAGCCGGCGACGGCATCGCCAAGGAGAACTACACCTGGTCGACGATCGTGGTCGCGCCGCGCGTCGGCGTGGCCTACGATCTGACCGGCGCGCAGAAGATCGTGATTCGCGGGAACGTCGGATTGTTCTACGACCGGCCTGAAGGCAACACGACCTCCAACCAGATCGGCAACTCGCCCAACTCGACGGCCACGACGGTTCGCTACGCGCAGCTGCAGACGCTGGGGTCAGGCGGGCTGACCACGCAGGCGCCGGCACAGTTGGCCATCTTCAAGTACGACGCGACGATTCCGACGACATGGCAATGGGGCACCGGTGTGCAAATGGCGCTGCCGTGGTCGTCGGCGCTCGACGTCTCCTACGTCGCGTCACATGGCTACAATCTCGTCAACCCCTTCAACCAGCCGGTCGACATCAACGCCCCCGATCTCGGAGCCGCTTTCCTGCCGCAGAACCAGGACCCGACTCTGGCCAGCACGACGCCGGGCGGCGCCGCGTTGTCGACGGATCTGCTCAGACCGTTCAGAGGTTATGGCGCCATCAACATGCAGTGGCCGCGATTCTGGAACGACTTTCACTCGATCCAGACGTCGTTCAATCGCCGCTACAGCCGGGGCGTGGCCCTCGGCTTCAACTACACACTGACCCTCCGGCAGAAAGGCACCAACAACCTGAACGCCACGAGCGGTCTGAGCCTCGTGCACAACGCCGACGGCACGTTCAGCGAGTCAGCCGATTGGGATCAGGCCGAAGAGCTGTTGGCCGACAATGGCCTGCGTCGCCACGTGCTGAAGGCGAATTTTGTGTGGGACCTGCCGGACGTTCCCACGTCGTCGGTCGCCCAGAAGACTCTCGGCGCGATCGTCAACGATTGGCAGGTGTCAGGGATCTGGACGGGGGGATCAGGCGCGCCCTACGACATCTCCTATCAGTATCAGAACGGAGGATCGAATGTGAACCTCACGGGCTCGCCCAACTACGCGGCGCGGATTCGTATCGTCGGCGACCCCGACAGCGGGTGCTCGGACAACCAATACGCGCAGTTCAACGTCGCCGCGTTCGCCGGCCCGGTGTCAGGTAGCGACGGCCTCGAGTCCGGCCGCAACTATATGGCGGGCTGCCCGGAGAACAACCTCGATCTCGCCATCGCCCGGACGATTCGCCTCGGCGGCAGCAAGGAGTTTCAGGTGCGCGTCGACCTCTTCAACGCCCTCAATACGGTGGTCTATACCGGGCGGGTCACGCAGCTGCAGCTGAACAGCCCGACCGATCCGACCGTTCGCAACGCGCAATACAACGCCGACGGCACGTTGAATCCGTCGCGGCTCATACCGCGCGACGCTGGTTTCGGTGCGGCCACCGGCTCGCAGGCGCTGCGAAGCGTGCAGCTCCAGCTCCGTTTCGCCTTCTAGAGTCCTCGGGAGGAGCGCATGAAGGGAACAGTCACTCGGCGGGAGTTCCTGGAGCGGACCACGATGGTCGCCGCCTCGCTCTCCGTGCCACATCTCCAGACGACGACCCGCGCTCAGTCGGGCATGTTCATCTCGCTTCCCCCGTGGGCCGTCGCGCGCAACGTCGGGTGGCCGGAGCAGGCCCGGCTCGCGGCGCGCGTGGGCTACGGCGGTATCGATTGGGCATTCGGGCCGGCACGCGCCGCGGGTGTCGACGCCACGCGGGCCCTGCTCGCCGAGTTGAAGATCCGCGCCACGATTGTCAACCTGCCGATGCAGGGTCCGCTGGACGGTGATGACGGGGCGTTCTCGGCGCAGCTGCCGAAGCTCGCCGACGACGCGGCATTCTGCGCGGCGATCGGGTGCCGGAGCTTTCAGCTGGTGCTGCGCGCCACGACCGGCGGCGCGACGAAGGAGGAGCGCTGGAAGATCGTGCGTGGCCGTTTGGCGGCGATCGCGGAAGTGCTCGGCAAGCATGACGTCCGGCTCGGACTCGAGTTCCTCGGTCCGCTGGTGTTTCGGACGCGCGTGGGTGGAGGGCGTGGCCGCGGCGGCGCGCCCGCCGCCGATCCGAATGCGCCACCGCCACCACCGCCCGCGCCCCCGGTGCCGTTTGTCTGGACGCTGTCCGAAACGGTGAAGCTCTGTGCCGACAGTGCGCCGAACGTCGGCGTCACGCTCGACGCCTGGCACTGGTATCACTCCGGTGGAACGGTCGCCGACATCCTGGCGACGGACGCATCGCGCATCGTCCACGTCCACGTATCCGACGCACGGCAGATGCCGCCCGAAGAGGTGCAGGACAACATGCGGCTGCTCCCGGGCGAGGGCATCATCGACCTCCTCGGGTTCTTCAGGGCGCTGCAGAAGATCGGCTACCAGGGCGGCGTCGCGCCAGAAACGATAGGCCCGCGTATCCCGGACGCGATGCCTCCCGAGGAGAGTGCGAGGCTCGCGCTCGAGTTGACGGCCGGCTGTCATGAAGAAGGCGGGCGTCCCGGTATAGGCGTTCGGGACGCCGCCGTCAATCGGATCACATTCGCGAAAGGCGGACATGTCCCAGGTCAACACGGGCTCCACGATCCACGACGTCGTGATCATCGGCTCGGGCGCCGGCGGCGGCACCGTCACCAAGGTCCTGGCCGACGCCGGCATCAAGGTCCTGCTCATGGAAGCAGGCCCGATGGTCGGCATGGCTGATTTCAAGATGCTGCAAGGCCCGTCCAGCGTGTGGCATCGCGGCGCAGGCGAGCAGGCTCAGCTCTACACGAGTGGACAGGGGACGCCGCTCAGCTTCAACGCCAACTTCGCGGCGAATACCCAGGACGAGCCCTATACCGTTGCGCCAGGCAGCCAGTTCCGCTGGTTCCGATCGCGGTGCATCGGTGGACGGACGAACCACTACTCGCGGGTCCAGCTGCGGTACGCCGACTACGACTTCAAGCCGAGGTCATACGACGGGCTGGGGTGGGACTGGCCGATCAGCTACGAGGACATCGCGCCGTACTACGACAAGGCCGAACGCCTCATCGGTGTCACGGGCAAGGCCGAAGGCATTCGCAGCGCCCCCGACGGCATCTTCCAGGAACCTGCGCCGCTCAAGCCGCACGAAGTGCTCGTCCAGCGGGCCTGCGCGAAGCTCGGTATCCGCGCCATCAACGCGCGGCAGGCGGTGATCACGAGTCCGCTGAATGGCCGACCTCCGTGTCACTACTGCGGGCAATGCGGGCGTGGGTGCTCACAGGGTTCGAACTACGCGTCGAGCTACGTCCAGATCTTTCCGGCGATGAAGACCGGGCGCGTCCAGGTGCTGACAAACGCGATGGCGCGCGAGCTCATCACCGACGCGTCAGGCAAGGTCACGGCAGTCTCGTACATCGACAAGGCGACGGGCAGCGAGCGGCAGGTGCGGTGCCGCACGGTGGTGCTCTCCGCGGCTGCGTGCGAGTCGGCACGCTTGCTCCTCAACTCCAGGTCCTCGCGGCACCCGAACGGGCTGGCCAACGAGCACGGCATCGTCGGCAAGTACCTGACCGACACGGTCGGCTTCGGCATGTCGGCGACCGTGCCGGCGCTCGCGGGCATGCCGGTCTACAACTCTGACGGCTACGGCGCGCACCTCTACGTCCCGTGGTGGATGTTCGAACGTCACAAGGAGCTGAACTTCCCGCGCGGCTATCACATCGAGGTCGGGGGCGGAGGGTTCGGCATGCCAGGCCTGGGCTTCGGCGCCGCGACCTACAACCAGCGCGAGGGCTACGGGATTGCGATGAAGCAGGCGATCCGCGAGAACTACGGCGGCACGACCGTCAACTTGAGCGGGCGCGGGGCGATGATCCCGAACGAGAAGTCGTTCTGCGAAATCGACCCGGACGTGAAGGACAAGTGGGGCATCCCGGTCTTGCGGTTCCACTGGCAGTGGAGCGATCACGAAGTCAATCAGGTGCGCCACATGCGCGAGTCGTTCCGGGCGATCCTCGAATCGCTCGGAGGCACCATCAACGCGGGTCGCGGCGGTGGCGGCGGGCGTGGACGCGGCCAGGCCGTGACGCCCGGCCAGCCGGCCACGACGCCCACGCCCGACAACCCGCAAGTGCAGGCGTCCGCGCAAGGCGATGCGGCGCCGACCATGGGCGCCGGCGGAGGTGTCATCCACGAGGTCGGCTGCGTGCGGATGGGTGACGACCCACGCGAGAGTGTCCTCAACAAGTTTTGTCGGGCGCACCACGTGCCCAACCTCTTCGTGGCCGACGGCGGGCCATTCGTCAGCCACGCCGACAAGAACCCGACTCATACCATCATCGCGCTCGCGTGGCGCACCGCCGAATACCTCGCCGAGGAATTGAGGAAGGGTAATGTCTGAGATGACTCGGCGCGAGGCGATCCACCGGCTCGCCTTGACCATCGGCGCGGCGGGCGCCATCGATCGTGTAGCGGCCCAGGACGTCCATCGCCACGTCCAGCAATCGGCCGCCGCGGCCGGTGGGCGCTACGCGCCCAAGGCGCTGTCGGGACACGAGTTCCGGACGCTGGAGCGGCTGACCGATCTCATCATTCCTGCCGAGAACGGCATTCCCGCCGGGAACGTCAAGCCGGGCGCCGTGCAAGCCGAGGTCGCGGCGTGGATCGATACGCTGCTCGACGTGAACGGTGAGCTGAAGGCGCGGTACACGACCGGTCTGGCGTGGCTCGACGCGGCGCTGAAGGCGCGCGGCGGCGCCGACTTCGTGAGCGCGTCCGCGGCGCAGCAAACCGAGTTGCTCGATCTGATCGCGTATCAGCGGAACCGGTCGACCGAGCTGACGCCGGGGATCGATTTCTTCATCCTGGCGCGGCGCATGACGGCCGACGGGTTCTACACGAGCCCGATCGGCATGCGTGACGTGTACCTCGGCAACAGCCCCCAGGCGGCGTTCACGGTGCCGGCCGCGTCGATGGATCACGTGCTCAGCCGAAGCCCGCTGAAGTAGGGCGTCGCGAGGAGACACGAAGGGCACTGCAACCGAGCGTGCGCATCACTGCGGGACCACCTGATAGCTCACGAACGCCAGATACTGACTGTCCGGCGACCAGGACGACACATTGATGGTCCCCTGCCCGCCGAACAGCTTCGCCAACACGTCGACTTTTCGGCTCTTGAGGTCCATCACTCGCAGCGCCACGTCCCTGTTCTCGGGGTGGTCACCCGAGCCTTTGGGATACGTCAGAAACACCAGTCTCTGATTGTTCGGCGCGACGTGCGGGAACCAGTTCTCCGCCTCGTCGTGCGTGAGCTGCTCCTGTTGCGACCCGTCGACCCTCATGCGCCAGATCTGCATCGTGCCCGTGCGGTCAGAATTGAAATAAATGTGCTGACCGTCCGGGGAATACTCCGGTCCATCGTCTTTGCCTTCCGCCGTTGTGAGGCGCGTCTCCTCGCCCCCGCCAACCGGTGTGGTGTACACGTCGTAGTTGCCGTTGCGAAGGGCGCAGTATGTCAACGACTTGCCGTCCGGCGACCAGCCGTGAAAGTACGAGGGTCCGAGCTTCGTCACGAGCGTTGGCACACCGCCGCCAACCGGCACCGTGTAGATCAAAGACGGCCGCTGCCCAGCGATCGTCTGCGATTGATCGCTGATCGCCCACAACGAGCCGTCAACCGTGACCCCGTGATCGTTATTGATCCGTGTCAGGAAGCCCAGGTCGACTGGCTCGGGAACCGTCAGGCGATTGGCGTTGCGCGGTGTCCCCGGAGGGTCCGCCTGCACCCTGTAGAGTCTGCCGCCGCTGTTGAAATAGAGCATGTTCGACTTGTCGGGGAACCAGTTCGGCGCTTCGATACGGCCTGGCTGGGTCACGACGTAGGCGACACGACGATCCCTGGACCGGAGGCTGATCGTCTCGAGCGTATTGATCAACGTGGTTTTCGCCCCGGCCGTCGGCGGCCCCAGCTCGACGTTCGTGAAGTGCGCGGTCTCTATTCGCGCAGTGTTGTGCGCAGACACGCCAAGACCCACGTAGAAATCGCCGGCCAGCTCGATGCGAGCCGAACCGCCGGCCGGCTGCAGCTCCCCTGACGCGCCGGCCACCGACATGGAGATATAGTTCCCCCGCTTCTCGAGCCGAAGCCGCTTCGGCCCGGTCACGTTCGATTGCACTTCGCGCGTCGCGCCGCCTTTTCGTCGCGCCACTGGAGCGACGTGAGCCCATCACCGTGGACCGCGGCGTCCGCATAGACGGAGTCCGAGTCGAGAGTCTGTCGAACCAGCAGACAGGCTTTGCGGTGAGGATCCGGCGCGCCGCCCGCCGGACTGCTGGCGGCAAACTCCACAGTGGCGGCGAGCATCACGTCACCCGAAACCTTCTTCCAGACGAACTGAAAATGATCGGCAGTCCCCCACATGTTCTCGCCGCCGCCCGCGACGACATACCTGCCCGTGGCCGGGTCGTAGGCCGTCGAGCCGCGACCGGGCGTCGAGGGCGTGCCGATGTCCTCACTGGCACTGAAGATACCTAGGGGGCTAGCACCCGACGACGGCGAACCCTGCGAACCAAGATCGAGCGGCAGAAGAAGCACGAGGGACGCGACTGCGGCCGCTTGCCGGATTGAATTCGTCATGCAGACTCCGTGGTGGCCGACTCTTGGGCGGGGCGGTTGAGAGATGTACGCCATTCGAAGGACAGCAGTCAATTCGTCGATGGGCATATGTCGTATGGCCTACCCTGAGGGCCGCTCGCTCAGCGATGGCCGGGTCGGCCGCTTTTGTGCTACGTTTCCCCGCATGAAAAACCACGATCTTTCGCGACGCGCGTTCCTGGCCATGGCCGGGGCGATGCCGTTCGCCACCTCTCTCGGCACGGGCTTGCTGGCGCAGACGAAGAAAGTCCCTGTCGGTATCGAGCTGTACTCGGTCCGCGGCGAGCTCACCAAGGACTTGAAGGGTACGGTCACCGCCATCGCCAAGATGGGCTACGAGGTCGTGGAGTTCTACTCGCCGTACCTCAACTGGACGACCGAGCAGCCAAGGACTACCGCAAGCTCCTCGACGATCTCGGCATCAAGTGCCTGTCGACGCACAACAGCGCGCAGGCCGTGACCGGCGACGGGCTGTCGAAAGCCATCGAGCTCAACCAGATCATCGGCAGCAAGGCGCTCATCGTCGCGAGCGCGGGCAAGATCGTCGACGCCGACGGCTGGAAGGCGTTCGCCGCGTCGCTGACCGCCGCGCAGGACAAGCTGCGGCCGCTCGGCATGACGACCGGCTTCCACAATCATCAGATCGAGTGGCGTCCCGTCGGCGACACGCGGCCGATGGACATCCTGGCCGCCGGCACGCCGAAAGATTTCGTGCTGCAGCTCGACGCGGGTACGGCTGCGTCGAGGTGGGCGTCGACCCCGTCGCATGGATCAACGCGAACCCAGGACGCATCAAGAGCATCCACCTCAAGGACTGGGGCAAGGGCGAAGGCCGTGGCTACACCGTCGCCTTCGGCGAAGGCGACGTGCAGTGGAAAGCGCTCCTCGCCGCGGCCGAAGCAACCGGCGGCGTCGAGTACTACCTCATCGAGCAGGAGCACGCCGGCGCCGACGGCGAGATTGCCATGGCGAAGCGGTGCCTGGACAATTACAGGAAGCTTCGCGCGTAGTCGGACGGCTCTAGGCTCAAGGCTCTAGGCTCAAGCAAGACCTTCGAGCACTAATCGAAGATCTTACCAGAGCCTAAAGCCTAGAGCCGAAAGCCGTCTATACCCCCGCCTTCTTCATGACCGCCAGCGTCGACTCGAGACCGAGCCGCGCGCCTTCCTCGGCGGGCATGTCAGCCGGCACGCGGCCGAGCGGCTCGGGGCTGACGCCGTCGACGTAGCCGATCTTCTTCAGCGCCTGGAAGAACCCGACGAGATCGATGACCCCCTCGCCCGGCATGTGGCGCTGGTTGTCGCGAACCTCTTCGGGCGGCGCCGGCTTGGCATCCGACACGTGCACGTGGACGATCCGCGATTTCCCCGCCGCGACGATCTCCGCCGTTGTCCCTCCCGAGTGATGCCAGTGCCAGGCGTCGAGCACGACGCCGATGTTCGGCCCACACTCCGCGGCGAGGGCGACGGTCTCGGGCAGCGTGTAGATGAACGTGTGCGGTGACTTCTCGTTCGATCGGAAGTACACCGGACCGAGGAACTCCAGGCCCAGCCTGACTTTCGATCGCTCCAGCACGGCGGCGATGGCCGTCACGCGATCCTTGACGAACTTGTAGCGCTCGTCCTTCGGCACCGGGCTCGCGGGGGACAGCACGGCCATCATCCGGTTCGAGGCCGATGGCCGATGCGAACTGCGCGTTCTCGTCGAGCTGCTTCAGCCCGTCTGAAACGCGGCCTCGTCCGGCGTCGCGAACGGCATCGGAAGGTTGGCGATCGCCGGCTTGAGGTTCAGCTCCTTGAGGAGCGCGCGCGTGGCCTCGACGCCGTCCATCTTGGCCGCGTTGAAGTTGACGTCGACGCCGCCGTAGCCGAGCTTTCCGGCCAGGCGGACGAAATCGGGCCACGGCATCTGGCGGGTCAGCGAGCCATTGAGCGAGACATACATGCCGTCTGCCGCGGCGGCGGGTCTCGCCACAGCGAGCAGCGCACCCGCGCAGGCGGCACGCTCGAGAAAAGCTCGTCGACTGAGGTCGCGTCGCATGGAAAGGCTCCTTGTTGCGAGGTGCGGCCTGAGGATATCGCAGAACCTCCGTTCGTGAGTCATCTGCAGAAAGGCCTATTGTGCTGAGTGGAGGAATCCGCTAGTTTAAGCAGCGTCACGAAACCATCACGAAGATTTCGAAGCTCGCGAAGTTCGCGAAGGACATCCTTGAGCAGTGTCCTTCGTGGCTATCGTGATCTTCCGCCTTCGCCAAGGCTTCAGCGGACCGCCGTAGCTCTAGCGGAGGCTGGTCGCGCTCATCGTGGTGAGCCGTGGGCCGTGTTCATGAAATAGGTCTCGTGTTCCGCGAGCATTACCCGAGCAGAGAAAGGACCGCGCATGGCGCAGATCACGACCGCCTCAACGGTCCACGACGTCGTCGTGGTGGGATCAGGGGCCGGCGGCGGCACCGTCACCAAGGTCCTGGCCGATCTCGGCGTCTCGGTGCTCCTCATGGAAGCCGGTCCGATGTTGAACATGTCGGACCTCAAAGAGCACATGTGGCCCTACAACGTGCCGCATCGCGGCGCGGGCCCCAAGGGCGAAGCGTACTCGGGCCGGCCGACGGGCTTCACCTACAGCGCCACGTATGGCGGCGCGCAGCTCGCGGGCGAACCTTACACCGTGGCGCCCGGGAGCGACTTCTCCTGGTTCCGCTCGCGGATTCTCGGCGGCCGCACGAACCACTACGGCCGCGTCACGCTGCGGTTCGCCGACTACGACTTCAAGCCGCGCACGCGCGACGGCCTGGGCTTCGACTGGCCGATCAGCTACGAGGACCTCGCGCCGTACTACGACAAGGCGGAGACCTTCATCGGCGTCGTCGGCACCGCCGAGAACATCCGCAGCGCGCCCGACGGAATCTTCGACAAGCCGGCTCCCCTGCGCGCGCACGACACGCTCGTGCAGCGCTCGTGCGCGAAGCTGAATATCCGCGCCGTGGCCGCGCGGCAGGCGGTGACGACCTCGCCCAGAAACGGACGGCCCGGCTGCCACTACTGCGGCCAGTGCGGCCGCGGCTGCATGACGGCGTCCAACTACGCCTCGAGCTACGTGCAGATCTTCCCGGCGATGAAGACGGGCCGCGTCCAGGTCCTCGCCAACGCGATGGCGCGCGAGCTCATCACCGACGCGACCGGCAAGGTCACCGCGGTCTCCTACATCGACAAGACCGACGGCAGCGAGAAACAAGTCCGCTGCCGCACGGTCGTGCTCGCGGCGAGCGCGTGCGAATCCTCGCGCCTGCTCCTCAACTCGAAGTCGTCCCGTCATCCGCAGGGTCTCGCCAACTCCTCTGGCACCGTCGGCCGCTACCTGATGGACACCGTCGGGTCGAGCATGTCGGCGTCCGTGCCCGCGCTCTCGGGCATGCCGCACTACAACTCTGACGGCTACGGCTCGCACCTCTACGTGCCGTGGTGGGGCTGGGACAAGCAGCAGGAGCTCGGCTTTCCCCGCGGCTACCACATCGAGGTCGGCGGCGGATACGGCATGCCGGGCATCGGCTCGTTCACCGGCGTCGTCAACCGCACTGAAGGCTACGGCGTGAAGATGAAGCAGGCGATCAGGGACGAGTACGGGATCTCGATCAACCTGGCGGGCCGCGGCGAGATGATTCCCAACGAGCAGTCCTTCTGCGAGATCGATCCCGACATGAAGGATCGCTGGGGGATTCCCGTCCTGCGCTTCCACTGGGGCTGGAGCGATCACGAGCTCAACCAGGTCCGGCACATGCAGACGACCTTCCGCGCGATTCTCGAAGGTCTGGGCGGACAGGTGGCGACCGGCGGCGGGCGCGGAGGCGGTCGCGGCGGCCCGCCTGCCGACCCCAATCGCCCGCCAATCTCGCGCGGCGGCGCGATCATTCACGAGGTCGGCACGGTTCGCATGGGCGACGATCCCAAGACCAGCCCGCTCAACAAGTACTGCCAGGCGCACGAGGTCAAGAACCTGTTCGTGGCCGATGGGGCGCCGTTTGTCAGCAATCCCGACAAGAACCCCACGCACTCAATCATCGCGCTCGCCTGGCGCACGGCCGAGTACCTCGCCGAAGAATTGAGGAAGGCCAATGTCTGAGATCTCACGACGCGACGCGCTGCGCCGCCTGGCGTTGGCATTCACGGCCACGGGCCTCATCGACCGCGTGGCCGCCGGAGAAGTGCACCACATGACGTCCCAGGCGGCCGCGGCGGCCGGCGGGACGTACGCGCCGAAGACGTTCACGGCGACGCAGTACCGGACGCTCGAACGCCTGACCGACCTCATCATTCCCGTCGAGAACGGCGCACCCGGTGCGGTCGCCTCCGGCGCGGCGGCGTGGATCGACATGATCTCGAGCGAGAACGACGAGCTCAAGGCGAGCTACGCCAAAGGGTTCGCGTGGCTGGATGGAGCTGCGAAGGGACGCGGCGCCGCCGACTTCGTGTCAGCCTCCCCGGCGCAGCAGACCGAGCTCCTCGACCTCATCGCGTATCGCCGCAACGCATCACCCGAGCTGTCGCCAGGGATCGAGTTCTTCACGCTCGTCAGGCGGATGACCGTCGACGCGTTCTATACGAGCGAGGTCGGCATCAAGGACATCGACTATCGCGGCAACTCGGCGATGGCGTCGTATCCAGCGCCCACCGAGTCGATCGCGTACGCGCTCAAAAAGAGTGGACTGTAGCGGGCGAACACGTTCGAAACAACGTTCGACCCATTCCTCTTGACATTCGACAGAAGCATCGCGTCTCCTGTAGACAGACGACAAATCGAGCGTCCGTAACAGGGAGGACGTGGATGATTGCCAGCCAGGTATGGGCCGCCGCGACGCTCAGCGCCGGCCTTGCGCTCCAGGGCGCTCACGGCGCCATGTACCACTTTCCTCAGTGGTCACCCGACGGGACGATGATTGTGGTGTCGGGGACGATGGACGGCGATGCCGAGTTGTATCTCTATCCTGTCGGCGGAGGGGCGCCCCGGCAGCTGACCCGCAATACAGCCTCCGACGATCTCGGGCAGTTTGTCGACAACGGCCGAAGCATTCTCTTCACGTCCGATCGGCGCGGTCGACCCGAACTCTTCATCATGAACGCCGACGGCAGCGACCAGCGTCCAACCGACCGGCCACGGCCCGAGGCCGTCTCCCCCGACGGACGAACCCGGCTGACCGAATCGATTGTGAACGGCGCCACGGTCGTCGTCGCGATCGCGCTCGACGGCACGCGCCGTGTGCTGACGACTGGGCCGTCCGCTGAACAGGGCAGCTACTCACCCGATGGGCAGCGGATCGTGTACGAGCAACGCACCGCCGCGGCACCCAACGACATCCAGCGGTCGAACATCGTTGTGGCGAACGCCGATGGGACTGCGCCGCGAGTCGTTGCATCCGGGACGGATCCGTCATGGTCGCCGGCGGGCACGAGCATCCTGTTCAAGACGTTCGACGAGGCCACCAAGGAACTGTGGGTCGCGACGGTTCGTCCGGATCGCGCTCTTGTGCGCCGTCTCGCCCCTGGCGTGCATCCGCAGTGGTCACCCGACGGCCACTCCATCGCCTTCATGCAGGAAGGCGCGGCGGGAAGGACCGACATCTGGATCATGAGCGGCGACGGCCTGCGCAAGAAATGTCTGACCTGTCCGTGAATGCGGATCGGTCATTGGAAGCTATTGCATAAACGTGACGCTCGTTTCAAGTCGCGAGCGAGCTTGGCGAGCGAGCCACGCGAACGGAGCGCGCCGGCGAAGCGGCGCGCGAGAGAGCGTGTAGGGGAGTCCGAGGGGCGAAGCCCCTCGGAAAGGGCTGGTGCCGGCTCCACTCTCGTATTGTCGACGGCAGCCAATCGCACCAATCCTTGACACCGAAGGCTGGATTGCACCAATCTCCCGCCATGCGACTCGTGGTGATCTGCGCCCTGACATTCACCCTCGCCGGTTTCGCGCCGCAGGGCACGCGGCAAGGCAGCCCGGAAGAGAAACTGCCCGCGAACATCGTCCGCCTCACGCATTTTGGCGAGCGCGCCTCGTGGTCTCCGGACGACAAGCGCATCGCCTTCATGGAGAAAAGCTTCGGCGACGTCTACGAAGTCGAGGTCGCCACGAAGAACATCCGGCTCCTGACCCACTACCCGCACGCCGGATTCCTGCGGGCGCAGTTCCTGCCGAACGGGGACTATTTCCTGATCGGAGCGCGAACGTTCACCGACATCCAGACGACGCGGTCGCGGGATCAGGAGATGTGGATCCTCAAGGCGGACGCGAAGCCCGGCGATCGTCCACTCGCGCTCGACCACAAGATTTCCGAGGGCGTGGCCATCTCCAGGAAATCGATGAGGATCGCCTGGTCGAATACGCGAGGCCAGTACCCCGACCTCCTGGCCCAGGGCGAATCGGTCATCTACACGGCCGATATCGTCTTCGAGGGCGCCCAGCCGCGGCTGGCCAACAAGAAGGAAGTCATTCGCGCGAAGACGCCCGAGTGCACGCTCGAGGCGCAGGACTTTCGCCGCAACGACACCGAGCTCATCTACACCTGCTATCGCTCGCCGTTTGCCGACGTCCTGGGGATCGACCTGGACAGCGGCAAGGTCACCGTCTACCGCAAGCTGCAGGGTGAGTACAACGAGGTGGAAGGCATCTTTCCGAATGGCGAATACGCGCTGGTCGAATCGAGCCGCGAGCAGCTCGAGCAGAATTCGAACTACATCGATATCTGGAAACTGAAGCTCGAGCCCGACAGCAAGGATTTCACGCGTGTCACACGTTGGGGAGAATACCCGGGCTACAAGGCATCGAATCCCGTGGTCGCGAGCGATGGCCGCCGAATCGCGTTTCAGTCCGCTCGCAGCAAGGACGCGGCCGGCGTCGGCTACGGAATCTTTGTGATGACAGTGCAGTGAAGTGTGAGGTCTGACGTGCGGAATCTGAAATTTGGAAGTCTGAAGCGGGCGACGCTCCTTGGCGTCGGCTTGTGCTCCGTGGCGCTCGCCCTCTACACCGACCCACGGGTGGCCGCGAGAAGCGACCAGCACCTGCTCTATGTCGCCACGCCCGGCATCCGCAATTATGTCGAGTACGGCGGGATCGGTCTCGTTGTGTACGACATGGACAACGGCCACCGGTTCGTGAAGCGGATTCCCACGTTCGATCTGGCCGCCGGCGCGGCCCCCGAGAACGTCAAGGGCATCGCGGCCAGCGCGAAGACGGGACGAGTCTATGTTTCGACGATCAAACGGCTCGGCGCCTTCGATCTGAACACCGGCAGTCGCGTCTGGGTGCGCGAGTACCAGGGCGGCGCCGATCGCATGGCGCTCTCGCCAGACGGAAAGATCCTCTACTTACCGTCCCTCGAGGGACCTCACTGGCACGCCATCGACGCGATGAGCGGCGATGTGCTGAAGAAAGTCGTGACCGACTCCGGCGCCCACAACACCATCTACGGACCCGGTGGCCGGCACGTGTATCTTGCCGGGCTGCGATCGCCAATCCTCGCCGTCGCCGATCCGCAAACGCATACCGTCGTCGGCGGCGTCGGGCCGTTCAGCGCTCCGGTGCGCCCCTTCACGATCAACGGGAAGGAGACGCTGTGCTTCGTCAACGTCAACGACCTCCTTGGCTTCGAAATCGGCGACATCAAGACCGGGAAAGTGCTGCACCAGGTGAAGGTGACCGGCTACGAAAAGGGCCCGGTGAAGCGGCACGGCTGCCCAAGCCACGGCATCGCGCTGACCCCAGACGAGAAGGAGATCTGGCTGGCCGACGGCGCCAACAGCAAAGTGCACATCTTCGACGCGACCGTGATGCCGCCGAAGCAGATCGCCACCATCGACGTCCGCGATCAACCCGGCTGGATCACCTTCAGCCTCGACGGCCGCTACGGCTACCCTTCTACTGGCGAAATCATCGATACCGCGACGAAGAAGACAGTAGCAACGCTCTCTGACGAGGCCGGCAAGCCCGTTCAGAGCGAAAAGATGGTCGAGGTCGTCTTCTCGAACGGCAAACCCACGGCCACCGGCGACCAATTCGGGATCGGCCGCCGCCGCTGATTGGGTTAGCATCGTCGGCGGACATGAGTGACCTGACCGACGCTCCCAGGACCGATCCCGCTTCCCTCTATCGAAGCCGCGACGAGCTCTACGCCGTCGACATGCTCATCGCGGCGCTCAAGGGGTTCGATCTGTTCACCTGGCTCGACGGCCGACCGGGTTCGGTCGACGACATCGCCCGGCATTTCGGCTTTCACCCGCGCCCCGTCGACGTGATGACGACGCTCTTTGTCGCGCGAGGGCTCCTGGAGCGTGATGGCGGCACGCTGCGACTGACCCCGGAGGCCCGCGAGCACCTCGTCGCCTCGTCTCCCTGGTTCCTCGGCCCGTACTTCCCGACGCTCACCGATCGGCCGATAGCGCTCGACCTTGTCGAGGTGCTGCGCAGCGATCGACCCGCAAACTTTGCCAGCCGGAAGAACGAACCCGACTGGCATAAGGCGATGGAAACCGAGCGGGTCGCCGAGGAGTTCACCGCCGCGATGGACTGCCGCGGACGCCTGCTTGCGCAGGCGCTGGCAAACCAACTCGATCTCGGTGGCCGCCGTCGCCTGCTGGATGTGGCCGGCGGCTCCGGCATCTACGCCTGTGCGCTCGCGGCGCGATTCCCCGAGCTCACGGGTTCCGTCTTCGAAAAACCGCCCGTCGACCTGATCGCGCAGCGTGCGATCGACAAGCGCGGCTATGGCTCGCGGATCAACGTCGTCGCCGGCGACATGCTCAAGGATGGCCTGCCCCAGGGATACGACGTCCATCTCTGGTCCAACGTCCTGCACGACTGGGACGTGCCGATCGTGCAGCAGCTGCTTCGCGCCTCGGCCGGAGCGCTTCCAGCCGGCGGCGAGATCGTGATCCACGACGCGTTTCTCAATGCCGACAAGACGGGCCCAGAGGCCATCGCCGGCTACTCAGTGCTCCTGATGCACGTCACGCAGGGACGCTGCTTCTCGGTTCGCGAGATGGCGTCATGGCTGCTCGAGACGGGATTCTCGGAACCGCATGAAGTCCCGAGCGCGATAGGACGAAGCGCGCTTGTCGCGCGCAAACGATAGTTTGGAGCGCTTGATCTTCCGCCTAAAGGCGGAAGCCACGGGTTGGGTTTGTGGAGATTCCGTACCTGTAGAGATTCCGTAGTGGAGATTTCGTAGCTTCCGCCTTTAGGCGGAAATATCCCCTAGAGAGATCCCGTAGCTTCCGCCTTTAGGCGGAAGGTTCAGCAGAGCCTCAGTCGAACGTCCCGCTCCTCACTTGTTCGACCAACTCCGTAAGCGAGGCCACGCGGTCGCAGTCAGCGTCGGGATGCAGGCCCGCTTCATCCAGCAGCACCGCGCGCACGCCCGCCGCGCGGGCGCCGACCACGTCCACCTGGTACAGGTCGCCGACGTGGATGGTCGACTCCGGACGCGCGCCGGCTCGCTCGAGCGCGATCTCGAAGAGCCGCGGATCCGGCTTCTCGACTCCCTCGTCCTGCGAATCGATGACGATGTCGACGTGCGAGGAGAGGCCGATCCGATCCATGTGCGCGCGCAAGGTACCGTTGGCATTGGACACGACGACGAGCGTGAGCCCGTGGCCGCGGAGCGCCGCGAGCGCCGGACGGACGCCGTCCGGTACGAGCTCCCACAGGTTGTTCGCTTGATGGTACGCGTGCAACTCGGTCAGCGCCGCCGCGGTCCGCGCTGACCGGGCGATACCGGCCTGCGCCAGAATCAGGTCGAAGAACAACCACCCGCGGCTCGCGTCCGTCGTCGTGCCGATGGTCCGCTGTTCGTCGAGCTGCTTCCTGGCGCGCGGTTCCGCGCGGGCGATCTCTTCGGCCGTCACCTGTACGCCGTGGCTGGCCAGCGCCGCCTGAATGCGAGTCCAGTTCGGAAAGAGAAGAACGCCGCCGGCATCGAGAAAGACAGTTCGAAGCACGGTCAGTCAGTAGACAGACAGGAAGTCGAACCGTGCAGCCAGCAACGTGCGTCCGGCTCGTGCACGTCGCGGCGCAATCGGCGGATTGGCGGAAAGAGCGTCTGCCTCAGCGCCTTCCCAAGGGCCTCGTTCAGCGAATCGTCGCGCAAACCGATTCCCGAATAGATGGCCACCATATTCAGGACGCTGACCGGCCACGCTCCATCCTCGCCCTTGGTGAGGAGCAGCGTGACGCCCTTGCCGATCGTTCCCATCTGCGGCATGGCCACCGTCAGCGGCAGGATCAGGCGGCCGCCGGGCGCAAGCGCGTCGAGCCAGGCGTCCTGAGGGTGCGTGACGCCGGCGTTGATCAGGATGGCGTCGAAACGCTCGTCGAACGGCCCCTTGCCATCGCCAGCCCTGAGCTCGACGCAGGAAATCGAGGCCAGGTTGCCGCGCGCCCTTTCGGCGAGCGCGGGATCGACCTCGATCGCCACGACACGGCCCGACGCACCGACGGTGAGGCCGATGACGGCCGAATAGTAGCCAAGGCCGGCGCCGACGTGGAGGACGCTGGCGCCTGGCGTCAGCGCCAGCCTGTCGATGAGCGAGGCAAGAAACGCTGGCGTGCCGTTGAAGAGCTGCCGCGCGGGGTCGATCGCGATCGAGTAGTTGTGGTAGACGTGCTGCGGGTCGTCGTCGGGCGTGCGGCGTGCGCCGGTCAGGACGTCCGCCTCACCGCGCACCAGCCACGGGCCCGGATCCAGAAAACGCTCGCGCGGCACATCGGCGATGGCGTCGACGAGCCGCGGCGTCGAGATGGCCCCGACCGCGGCGATCTCGTCTGCAAAGAATCTTCGGCGCTGGGCCAGTTCGATCATGCCTTTGGCCTCTTGCGAACGGTCGGACGCCTGGCAGGGCTGGCGCCTCCCCTGATCAGCTCGGCGATCTCCGGGCCGAGCGCGATAACGGTCGACGGACGATTCCACAGATAGGCGCCCTGCTTCGGACCGCCGACGAGGAATCTCAGCTCGCCTGCCTCGTTGAGCCGCTTGAGAACGGTATGGATCGCGGCCAGCTCGCTCGAATACTTCGACAGGTCGAACCCGATGGCGAGCAATCGATCGCGCACGCCCATGGGCGTCATCGGCAACCCACTCCGGAGGACGACGCGGCAGGCGTCGGTAAGGCCCCAGGGAACCGTGGGTGTGAGGCCGCAGAGGCGCGAGAGCGTACTGATGCTCTGCGCCAGCTCGGAGAGCCGCTTGTCGATGTCCTGGCGCTGCTGGCCGAGGGCTTCGTACTCGCGGAGGGCGGCGTCGAGGGCGCGACGGTAGTCCTCTGTCGTCACGACATGAAGTTTATACATCATGTATAACTTCATGTCCAGGCGTCATGCTTGGCCCTTCCCTCCTGGCCCTTCCACGCGCGCAATCCCTTTCACCCGCAGCACGTGCAGAGCTACGAGGACAACGAGAAGGGCGAGAAGCGCGCTCAGCCCGCTCGACAGCGAACCCGTGCGGCTCGAGATCGCGCCGACGAGCCACGGCACCGTCGCGGCGCCGAGCGAGCCGAGCGCGATCATCGGCTGCGCGAGTTTCGGCGGCACCTCCCGGGCGAGCGCTGCCATCGTCACGGGAAACGACGGCGCCATGCCGAGCCCGCAGGCCACGGCAACCACCAGGACCGGCGAGAGACCCGACACGACGAGCAGCGTCGCGATGGCCGTGCCGACGAGCGCAAGCCCGGAGAACACCGCCACGTTCTCGAATCGCGGCGCCAGTCCGACAGCGACCAGGCCACGGCCGGCGGCCAGCCCGCCCCAGAACGCCGACGCAGCCGTCTCCCAGCGCATGGTCGACGAGCCAATGGTGAGCCGTCGCGTGTACTCGGCAATCCACCCGCCGAACGCCGATTCCACGCCCGAGTAGAGCGCGATGCACAGGCCGAGGATCGTCAGCCGTCGCCACGAGGACGTGCCGGGCGCGGAGCTGGCGGTGTGGTGGAGAGCATGAACGGGGAAACGCGCCCAGGCCATCGCCGCGGACATAGCCAGGAGGAGCGAGGATGCAAGCAGCAGCGCGGCGCGCACGCCCGGCGACGGGCTGAACCGCGCAACGATGATGGGCCACGTGGCGGCGCCGATGCCCCAACAGAGATTGAGCCCCCCGAGCGCCGCGGCCGACCGGTGCGGCGTGAGACGCGCGACGATCAGGTTGGTTGCCGGCACCACGAAGCCGAGTCCGACGCCGGCCACCGCGATCGCCAGCGTGCCGGCCACGCGTTCGCCGAGCGCGAGGCCGGCCAGGCCCGCCGACATCAATGCATACCCCGTGGAAAGCGTGGCGCTGGCGCCAAGACGCGCGACGATCAGCCCTGACAGGCCGCCGGCCACGATGCTGCCCGTGAACTGTATCGTGAAGAGCGCGCCTGCGGCGGCGTCCGACAACAGCCATCGTGCGGTCAGCCACGGCAGGACCGGGCCGAGAACCGTCGTTACGAATCCGGTGACCACGAAGCCGGTGAAGAGAAGCGGCCGGCCGATTGCGTGCGAGTCGCCCGCGTCACTCATGGCCGCGGCAGGATGACACCGGGGACTGCTGGGAGAATATGGCTGACAACAGATCGAACATCAGCGCGGAGTAGTGTGCCACAGACCAAAAACTCGACGGTAGAAACGCTTGATCACGAATCCATCACGATGGATACGATGAGACGATGACTACAATGTCAACAAGAAATCCATCGTGTTCATCGTACCATCGTGGTCATCGTGCCAAGCATCGTGCCTGATGGCTCATGTTGACATTCGACCCGAGCTTGAGAGACGCTGATGCGATGTCGATCCGGAAGCGCACCGATGGCGAGTACAGCGCCCACCTGCAGGGCACGCTGGATCTACTGATATTGCGGACGTTGATCTTCGGCCGCCAGCATGGACAGGGCATCGCCCGCGCCATCCAGGCGCAGTCCGACAACGTGCTCATCGTCGAGCACGGGTCGCTCTACCCGGCGCTGCAGCGGCTCGAGGAACGCGGCTACATCGACGCCGACTGGGGCACGTCCGAGAACAACCGGAAGGCGCGGTTCTACACGCTGACGCGCACCGGCCGAAAGGAGCTCGCGCGCGAGCAGGGCGCCTGGCGGCGGGTCGCCGCCGCGATCATGCGCGTCCTCGGACCGGAGTCGGAGACGGCTTAGGGTGATCTTCCGCCTAAAGGCGGAAGCTACGGGTACTCGAATAGGGCGACTACGGGTACGCGAATAGGACGACTCTGTGGCTTCCGCCTTCAGGCGGAAGATCACAGCGCGGAAGATCACCGCAGTGCCAGTTCTCGCACGCGCCTCTTCAGCAGCTCGTCGTCTTCCGAGGTCGATGGGCGCGCTGACGTCCATGGCGCCAGACGCAACTCCGTGGCTGGACGAATCGACCCCGCCGCCTTCACCTGCGGAGCGCGGCCGACGTTGCGGCCGAGCAACCCACCCGCCAGGCCACCTGCCGCTGCGCCGACGAGCGCACTGGTCCACACTTTCTGATCGCTGTTGACGGCGTCGTCGAACGCGTTGAGCCCGATGAACAACCCGGCGCCAAACCCGGCGCCGATGCCGACGAGCGTCCAGATAACCCGCTTCGAACTCGAGCTGGCCTTCGCCGGCGCTGCCGCTGACCGGCCGGAAGTATCAGCCGACGCTGGCACGTGGAACAGAAGCAGTCCAATCAGACCGAAGCAAAACGCTTTGCGGAACATACCTGAGTCCTCCGGATCTGCGCATCTCCCCTGACTCAGAAGGCGCCGGCCGTCGAAGAATGGGCTCATCGCCGCTCGGGTGCGTTAGGCCCGGCGGGGCTTGAGGCCGGCGAGAAACTCGGAGGGGGTCTCGACGCGGATGCCGTAGCGGAGCGCGGCCAGGAAATGGCGGCGGTTGTCTGTGACGACGACCTTCGCGCCGGCCGCGCGCGCCACTTCCGCGATATGCGCGTCGTAGATGCGCCCGCCCGCGGTCGCATCCTGGCCGGCCGTCCTCAGAAACGTCAGCCGATCGCCGGCTGGCAGATCGTGCACCGCCATCCGCCCGAAGATCTCTTCCTGCAGCAGGTGAGCGGCGTCGGCCGGCGTCAGGCGGTACTCCGCGGGGAGACGTGTGGCGACGGAATAGAACTCGAGGCAGCAATGCCACGCCGTCGCCGGCGTCAACACCGCCTTCTCGGCCACGGCGTGCATGACCGATTGTGCAGGCCCGCTCTGCGGCCCGAAATCGACAAGGCCGGCGAGGAGCACGCTCGTGTCGAGGAACACGTCCCTGTCAGCTACGGCCACCGGTTCCGCTCCTCTTCGACGAGCGCCGCGACATCGAGCGCCGGCCGCGCGTCGGCGCCGACCGTCGGCCGCGCGACGAGCCGCCGACCCACTTTCATCAGGCGCGGCCCGGCAGCCACGCGCTCGAGGCGAATGCCAAATTCCTCCACCGTCACTTCGAGCACCGTCCCGGGGGCGAAGCCCGCACGCTCGCGAACCACCGCCGGAACTACCACTCGTCCTGCCTTATCAATGGTTGTTCGCATACCACGAGTATGCCATTAAAGGGGCATTTCTCGTACGAAGGTGGCGGACACCTTGTTCGGGAACGCGCCGGCCACCTCGCTGGGAAGTTTCGCCGCAAACCGTTGGCCGCGTTCGACTTCGACCCGTCGCTCGCGGGCACGCTACACTCACGTGACGTGGTCAAGATCGAGCTCCATACCCACACCGACGAGGACCCGGCGGATCGCATCACCCACTCGACCCGTGAGCTCGTCGATCGGGCGGCATCGCTCGGCTACGGCGCGCTGGCCATCACCCTGCACGATCGCTACTTCGATCCAGCGCCGCACGCGGACTATGCGCGCGACCGGGGCATCGTGCTCATGTCGGGGATCGAGCGCAACATCGGCCGGCATCACGTCCTCCTCATCAACTTCCCGGCCGCGTGCGCCGGCGTGCGCGACTTCAACGATATCGCGAGGCTGAAGCGGCAGTCCGGCGGCCTGGTCGTCGCGCCGCATCCGTTTTACCCCATTCCGAGCGCGCTCGGCGCGGCCCTCGATCGCCATGCGGCGGTTTTCGACGCAGTCGAGATCAACGCGATGTACACGCGCCTCGTCAACTTCAATCGCAGGGCCATCAGCTGGGCCCGCGCGCACGGCAAGACGCTCGTCGGCAACACCGACCTTCACCTGCTGGATCAAATGGGAACGACCTACTCGATCGTGGACGCCGAACCACAGGCCGACGCCATCTGCGACGCCATCCGCGCCGGGCGCGTCGACGTGCGCACCGAGCCGCTGCCGTCGGTGCGCGCGATGCGGCTTTTTTCCAGCATGTGCTGGGGCGGAATCAAAGGCAGATGCTTTCCGCCCGGCGTATAATCGGCGCTCATGAGCGCACCCCTGACAGCGCCCTCGTTGCTCGACGTCACACTCGCGTCCGCCGCACGCGACCGGCAGCTGGCAACAGCTGACGGACAGCGTGTCGCACGACTCACCGACGGCGTGCTCGTCAAGCCGCTGACAACGCATGCCGACGCCCGGGGCTCAGTCGTCGAGCTGTTCGATCCGCGCTGGGGCTGGCATCCCGAACCGATGGTCTTCGCCTACACCTTCACGATTCGGCCCGGCATCGTGAAAGGCTGGAACCTTCATCGCGAGCACGAGGATCGCTACGCGCTGCTGCTCGGCGCGATGGAGCTCGTGTTGTTCGACCCCCGTCCGGATTCGCCGACGTCCGGCGAAGTCTGCCGGATCGTGTTGTCGGAGCACAACCGGTGCCTGGTGAACATCCCGCGCAACGTGTGGCACGCTGACCACAACATCGGCACAGTCGACGCGGTCGTCGTCAACTTCCCGACTACGCCGTACGACCACGCCAACCCTGACAAGTATCGGCTGCCACTCGATACCGAGCTCATCCCCCACTCGTTCGGGAACGCGACGGGCTGGTAGGATGCCGCGCGTCAGCATCCTGCTGCCGACACACAACCGCGCCGACACTCTCGAACTGGCCATCCAGTCGGTTCTCGATCAAACCGAAACGGATTTCGAATTGCTGATCGTGGCCGACGGCTGCACCGATGGCACCGTGCCGCTGGTGGCCGGCATCGGCGATCCGCGCATCCGCCTGTTCGACCTGCCGAAGGCTCCGTCGTTCGGCTATGCCAACCGGAACATCGCCCTTCGCGAAGCGCGCGGCGAATTCGTCGCGTTCGCCGCGCATGACGACCTGCTCTTCCCTGACCACCTGCAACTTCTCGTCGCCTGCCTCGACGACACCGGCCGCGAGTGGGCCTACAGCCGCCCGCTCTGGGTATTCGACCGACGGCACCGTCGTTCCCTTCGCGACCAACCTCACGCTTGCCGACGAGCTGCAGGATTTCCTGACCGTCGCGAATACGATTCCGGCCTCGTGCGTGGTCTACCGCCGATCGTGTCTCGACCGCTATGGCTACTGGCCAGAAGATGTGCAGAGTGCCGCGGATTGGCGCCACTGGACTGCCATCATCGAGGGCGGCCACCGGCAGAACATCGCCTACCTTGCCACGCCAACCTGTCTGCATTTCAGCGCCAACTGGAAGCGCTCGCGACACTCGGCCGTGGAGGAAGTACGCACCTGGCTGGACATCGCCGACCACTCTACGTGGTGGCCCGATGTCCTCCGGTACTCGGTCCCCGCTGGCGTGTCAGAACATCGAGTGATCGCTACAGCGATGCGGGCTGGCGGGACTGCCTGGCTGGCCGAGCTGCGTGCCGCGGTCGACGTCGTCCTCGGCCGCGTCGCCTGGGACGATCTCCGCACGGTGAGACCGCTCCTGAAGTCGCGCGACCTCGAGCTGGCAGAGTTGCGCGCCGACCTGGCCGGCGTCGAGCAATCGCTGGTCAATGCGCGCCAGACGATCGATCGCCTCAGTAGCGATGCTGCGGCGCTCGACGCCAGATGTCAGGCGCTCGAACAGGCGCTGGCCGCCGCCCACGCAAGTGCCGCCGAGAACCAGGCCGTGCACGACGCCGCGCGGCTGGCGTCGGCGCGCACGCAGGCCGACCTCGAAGCCGTGCACGCGCAACTCCGCGCCGCCCACGATCGGCTCGCCCTCACGCTCACCAGCACATCGTGGCGCATCACGGCGCCGATGCGTGCCCTGAAGCGACGGCTGACGCCCGACCCCCGAACATCTCGTTGACTCAACGGATTCAAGGACATACAGTCGAAGATTGGGAGTCTCGGGAGGAGGTTCGTTCATGTTCGGCTGCACGACGCTGCGAAAATCATTCCTGGTGTGGGTGCTCGCCGCTCTCGCGGCGCTGTCCATCGCCGCACCCGCCGGCGCGCAGAGCGCCACGGGCTCGATTGAAGGATCGATCGTCGATCAGACGGGCGCCGTGATGCCCGGCGTCACCGTCACCGCCGTGCAGTCCACGACGGGTCTGACGCGGACTACCGTCTCGGACGAGAACGGCCTCTTCCGGCTGCTGCTACTGCCGGTCGGCGTGTACGACGTCACCGCGGATTTGTCCGGCTTCAACTCACGCAAGCTGCCGGAGCTCACCGTCAACGTGGGACAAACGGTGACGCTTCGCGTGCAGATGGCCGTGTCAGGCGTCGCCGAGACCGTCAACGTCTCCGGCGGCACACCGACCATCGAGATGGGCCGCTCGCAGGTCAGCTCGACGATCACGGAGAGCTCGGTGCAGAACCTCCCGGTGAACGGCCGAAACTTCATCGACTTCGCCCTGCTGACGCCGGGCGTCACGCGCGACGTGCGGTCGGGCGACATCAGCTTCGCCGGTCAGCGCGGCACGCTCAACAGCCTCGTCGTCGACGGCGCCGACAACAACAACACCTTCTTCGGACAGACCGTCGGCCGCACGGGCTCGGGCCGCGCGCCCTACCAGTTCAGCCAGGACGCCGTCAAAGAGTTCCAGGTCAACTCGAACTCGTTCTCGGCGGAATACGGCCGCGCCGGCGGCGCCGTCATCAACGTCGTCACCAAGTCCGGCACCAACGACCTGCGCGGATCGATCTTCGAGTTCTACCGCGACAAGGGGCTGAACGCGAACAACGTGATCAACGAGCTGAACAACAGGCCGAAATCGCCCTATCACTACAATCAGTTCGGCGGCACGCTCGGCGGGCCCATCCGCCCCAACCGCGATTTCTTCTTCTTCAACTACGACGGCCAGCGCAACACGCAGCCGAACCTGGTCTTCCTCAACCTGCCGGCGAACACGCCCGGCGACGCGGCAACACAGGCTGGAATCGCCCGGCTGCAGCCGCTGGCGGAAAGCTGGAATCGCAAGCTCGATCAAGACGTATTCCTGATCAAGACCGACCACGAACTGAACGACAACAACCGTCTGTCCTTCCGCTACAACCAGCAGAACTTCACCGGCGAGGGATTCGAAAACAGCGGCCCGCAGAACGCGTTGGAGCACACGGGCGCAGCCCTGGTGAAGACCAACACGCTCAACGCGAACTGGACGAGCATCTACGGCACGACGGTCTTCAACGAGGTGAAGTTCCAGCTGGCGCGCGACAAGGAGCCCGGGCTCGCCAACAGCGCCAACGCCGAAGGTGTTGTGCAGGAATCGGGAACGACCGTGCTGACCATCGGCCGCAACAACTTCAGCCCGCGCGAGACGACCATCAAGCGCTGGCAGCTCGCCGACACGGCGACGTGGATCCGCGGCCAGCATAAATTCAAGGGCGGGTTCGATTTTCAGTTCGACGACATCCTCAACAACTTCCCGGGCTTCTTCAGCGGGTCGTACACCTTCCGCACGCTTGCGTCGTTTGCCGGCGGACGGCCAAACGGCGCCAACGAGTCCTACCAGCAGAACTTCCAGGGTCCCGGAACGACCGGCCCGGAAACGCACCCCAACATCCAGGAGTATTCGTTCTTCGCGCAGGACGAGTGGCGGCCGAGGAGCGACATCACCGTCAACCTCGGGCTGCGCTACGACCTCATGAAGACCGATGCGCCACCGGTGAAGAACCCCGATCCGCAGCTGGCTGCCGCTGACATCGACACGAGCCGGCTGGACGCCGACACGAACAACTGGGGTCCGCGTCTGGGCGTGGCATGGAGTCCGCAGAACGGCAAGTCCGCCGTGCGCGGTGGATGGGGCCTGTTCTACGGCCGAACCCCGTCCATCATGCTCGGCACGGCGCACTCGAACAACGGCATCAACATCGTGTCGCTGACGTTCACCGGCGACACGGTTCCGACCTATCCCAACAACTTCAGCCAGATTCCCAACGTCGGCACAGCGGCGCGGCCGAGCATCTTCTATGTCGACCAGAACTTCGCCAACTCACGGCTGATGCAGGCCAACCTCGCCTACGAACGGGAGCTCTTTCGCAACACGAGCCTGACCGTGACCTACCTCTTCGTGGACGGCACCGATCTGCCGAGGTCCATCGACCACAACCTGGGCACGGCGTCGGTGCGCACGTTCACCGTCGCCGGCTCGGGCGAAACGTTCCCGTACCATTTCTTCGCGTTGTCGGATCGCCAGTTTGCCAATTTCACTCGGGTGATCGGCTTTGAGTCGACGGCCGACTCGCGCTACAACGGACTCACCCTGGAACTGAACCGCCGCCTGTCGAATCACCTCCAGTACCGCGCCGCCTACACATTCGGCAAGGTCGAAGACACGGTGCCCGACGCAACGGCGGTCGTCCCCGGCAACGCCGGCGATGATCTGAAGTACGCGTCGAACCCGACCAACTTCGACGCGGACAGAACCGCCGGCAACAACGACCAGCGTCATCGCCTGGTGTTGAGCGGCGTCTACGACACTATCGGCTTCGACGGGCTCGACGGCTTCATGGGCACCCTGGCCAGGAACTGGTCGTTCAGCGTGATTTTCACCGCCCAGTCGGGCCAGCCCTACACCGCCCGCGTCGGCGCTGTCGACCTCAACGGCGACGGCAACACGCGAAACGACATCGCCCCTGGCACTGTGCGCAACCAGTTCCGGCTCGAGTCGATCGTCACCTTCGATCCGCGCGTCTCGCGCGAGATCCCGATCGGTCGCGCGCGGCTGCAGCTGATCTGGGAAGCGTTCAACCTCTTCAATCGCGACAACATCAGCGGCGTCGACACGACCTACTACAGCGTGTCGAACACGACGACGCTCACGAGGACGACGACGTTCGGTCGTCCGCTGGCGAGCGCGGGCGAGCGGATCATGCAGCTGGCGGCGAAGATTACGTTCTAAAGCCCCTGTTCCCTTCTGGGTCGACCGGCGACACGTCGCCTGACCTGTTCTGGAGGCTGCGGGGACACTCAACCGGGACAGTCACGGTTGAGTGTCCCCGGCGCCTGCCACCGACCGAACCCAGCCTCAGTTTGCTTGAATGGCGTCCTCACAGAGCTCTTCTGGCGCACTCTTAAGCGCTCCAATGCTCGCAAGTACGCATTTTCTGCCAGTCTGGGGCCGGGGACAGTCACGGTTGAGTGTCCCCTGTGACTGTCCCGGTTGAGTGTCCCGCTTGAGTGTCCCCGCCGTTCTCCCATCGTCTGTCGATGGGGCTTGACAACTGCCGCGAACCGATCCATTCTTCCCATCGTCTAACGATGGGAGAAGGCTGAATGGGACGCACCAATACCCCTCCGGATCTGCTGCCGGGTACGCTCGATCTGCTGATTCTGCGAACGCTGGCCACGGGACCCAAACATGGCTACGGCATCGCCGAACGCCTGCGGCAGGTCTCCGAGGACGTGCTTGCAGGTCGGCGAGAGTTCGCTCTATCCCGCGCTTCAGCGCCTGCTGCTGAACGGCTGGGTCAAGGCTGAATGGGGCGCGTCTGACAACAATCGCCGTGCGCGGTTCTACACGGTCACGCCCGCGGGCCGCAAGCGGCTCGGCGCCGAGCGCGAGGAGTTCGAGCGGCTGGTCGTCGCCATCCAACGGGTCTTGCAGACGGGATAACCGGACGTGGTGGAGAAACGACGTGCGCAGATTCCTTCGACATCTCCAGTACTGGTTGCAGCCCCGGCAACTCGATTCCGATCTCTTCGAGGAGATCGAAGCGCACCGCGCGATGAAGCAGGCCGAACTGGAACGAGCCGGCGTGGCGCCCGCGGAGGCCGCGCGCCGCAGCCGGCGCGCGCTCGGCAACGTCACGCTGGCGCGTGAGGAGGCCCGAGACATCTGGAAGCTGCCGCGCCTCGAGAGTGTCTGGCGGGACCTGCGCCTCGGCGCGCGCGCCTTCCGCAGGTTCCCGGGCTTCACGGCTGTCGCGGTGCTCACGCTCGCGCTCGGCATCGGCGCCAACACCGCGATCTTCAGCGCCGTTCAGGCCGTCCTGCTTCGTCCGCTCCCCTACGCGCACCCTGACGAGCTCGCCATGCTATGGAGCGACGACACGAAGCGTGGCCTGCACGAGGCGCCGACGTCGGCTCTGCTGGCGAACGACTGGCGGAGTCAGAGCCGGACCTTCTCGGACATGGCCATCTTTTCCACGAACAGCGCCATCCTCACCGGAGGCGACGCGCCGGAGCGAACGGTCACGGCGTTTGTCCCGGCGAATCTGTTCTCGCTCCTGCGAGTGCCGGCGGCCGTCGGGCGGACCTTCTCGGCAGAGGAAGAGCAGCGCGCCGAACGGGTCGCGGTGATCAGCTACGACGTCTGGCAGCGGCGGTTTGGCGGCGCTCCAGACGCGATCGGACGATCCGTCGTGATCGACGGCGACATGGGCTCGTATAAGAAAGGCCCCCGATCCGTTCGCGTCGTCGGCGTCATGCCGAAGGGTTTCTACTTTCCCGACAAGAACGTCCAGATTTGGGAACCGGCCACTGTCTATTGGCGATGGCAGAACGAGTACGCCGAGCGGTTCTCCAACGACTCGCGGCGGTGGGGCGTCGTGGGGCGGCTCTCGGCACACGCTACCGCACGCGACGCACGGGCCGAGATGGCGATCCTCGGCCAGCGACTGGCGCAAATATACCCAGTCACGGACCCGGACTTTGCCGGCTTCAACGTGACCGTCGTTCCTATTCTCGATCACGTCGTGGGCCGGCAGCTCCAACTCGGACTGTGGGTGCTGCTGGCGGCCGTGGGATGCCTTCTCCTCATCGCATGCGCCAATGTCGCCAACCTTCTCCTCGCGCGCGGCGCGACGCGCGGGCGTGAGCTGGCGATCAGAACCGCGCTCGGCGCGGGACGCGCACGGCTCGTCCGTCAGCTCCTGATCGAAAGCAGCCTGCTCGCCCTTGCTGGAGGGCTCGCCGGCCTCTGGCTGGCGTCTGTGGCTGTCCGCATCCTGTCGGCCTCCGCCCTGCCAGGCATTCCGCGTCTGGAAGACATCAGGATCGATGCGCCAGTTTTGATCTTCACCACGGTGCTCTCGCTTGCGGCGGCGCTCGTCTTCGGTCTGGTGCCGGCATGGAAGATGTCGCGGACCGATCCGAACGAGTCGCTGAAGGAGGGCGGCAGCGCGTTCGCCGGCGGCCGGCTGCGCCGCTCCCGCGGCACGCTCGTTGTCGTCGAGTGCGCGCTCGCTGTCCTTTTGCTCGCCGGCGCCGGCCTCATGATTCGGAGCTTTCTGAAGCTGCAAGCGATCGCGCCTGGATTCAATCCCGAGCGTGTGCTCTTGGTGAGGACCGGCGTAACGCCCGGGCTACGGCCGGCGGTCACATCGCCGAGAGACTCGGGCGCTGCAATGTTCGCGACTCGAGAGGATCTGTTCTTTCGCGTCAGCGAACGCGTCTCGGCAATCGGTGGCGTGCGCTCGGTCGGTTTAATCGGCAGCTTCCTGCTCTCCGGGCCCGCTGATGAGTCGATCACCGTCGAGGGACGGTCGGTTGACGATGCGGGTCGGACGGCCGGCGAGCTTGCGACGGCCGACGTCGACCCCGGCTTTTTTCAGACCATGGGCGTGCCGCTCGTCCGCGGGCGGTTCTTCAACCGCGCCGACGCGCTCGACAAGATCCGTTTGTTCTTCAGCGGTGCCAAGGGCGTGCTCCCCACACCGGCGCGCGCGCCCGCCTCGGAGGCGGCGATCGTCAATCAGACGTTCGTCCGCAGGTTCTTTCCGGCCGAGGATCCGATCGGCAAGCGCTTCTACATCGGCAACCCGGGCAAATACTACTGGTACCAAATCGTCGGCGTCGTCGGCGACATGCATCGGCAAGGTCTCGAGCGTCAGCCGATCGCCGAGTGGTACGGCCAGCTGATTGGCAACACTACCGACCTAGTGGTGCGGACGGACCGGGACCCGCTCGCGCTCGCCTCGACCATCACTGATCTGGTCCGCTCCGTCGACAGGCACCTGATGGTGATCAGTGTCACGACGGTGGAAGATCGCATGGGCACGTTGTCCGCGCCACGACGGTTTCAGACGTGGCTGCTGACGCTCTTCGCCGTCGTGGCGTTGACCCTGGCTACCACCGGCATTTACGGCATCGTCCGCTACTCGGTCAGCGAGCGGACTCGCGAGATCGGCGTCCGCATGGCCTTCGGCGCCGACCGGCGCGCGCTGGTGCGACTCGTGACGTGGGAGGGCATGCGGCTGCCGATCGTGGGTTTGTCGATTGGCCTGGCCGGCGCATTACTGGCGACGCGTTTCATGTCGCATTTGCTGTTCGATGTCAGCTCGGTCGATCCAGCGACATTTGCGGCCGTCGGGTTAGTGCTCGCGTCGGTGGCGTTCGTCGCGTGCTGGCTGCCGGCGCGTAAGGCGGCACGGGTCGATCCGATTCTGGCGCTGAGGCACGAATGAGAGCGGCGGGTTCCTTCGACGCGTTCACGAGTCGCATGGGTAATAGAGGACGCACATGATTACGCTGCTTCGTCGTCTCGCCTACTGGCTCCGCCGTCACGAACTCGACGCCGATCTGGACGAAGAGCTCGAGAGCCACCGTGCAATGAAACAGGAGCGGCTCGAGCAGTCCGGAATGGCCGCGGACGATGCGTCATACGCCAGCCGACGCGCGCTCGGCAACGTCACGCTCGCGCGCGAAGAGGCGCGCTCGGTCTGGATCTGGCCGTGGCTCGACGGTGTGCGACAGGACGCGGCGTACGCGTTGCGCTCCCTTCGCCGGAACCCGGGATTCTCCGCCGCACTCATCCTCGTGAGTGCGTTGGGCATCGGCGCGACAACCAGCGTCTTCGGCCTCGTCGATGGCCTGGTCCTCAAGCCTCTGCCCGTGCGCGATCCGGAGCGTCTCGTGTACTTGGGAAGTCCGAGCTTCTCGTATCCGATCTTCACCGACGTGCGCCGTCGCGGCGCGGACATCTTCGCCAGCGTCTTCGCGTGGAACCTCGAGTCGGTCAACGTCGACTGGAACGGACAACTCGAGCCGGCGGAAGTGCTGACGGCCTCTGGCGATTTCTACTCGACGCTCGGCATCCAGGCGGCAGTCGGCCGCACCTTCACCGCTGAGGACGATCGGCCGGGCGGCGGCCCGGGCGGATTGGTCGCAGTCATCAGCTACGCGTGCTGGGAGCGGCGCTTTGGAAGCGACCGCTCGGTCATCGGCAGAGTTGTGCGAATCGATCGCCAGCCGTTCACGATTGTTGGCGTCGCACCGCGAGGATTCTTCGGTGTCGCGGCTGGACTCGGGCCAGACATTACGATCCCGCTCACAAGCACGCAGGACGAGCGGGCGCTCACCTCCACGACCAGCTCCTGGCTGCATATCATGGGACGGCTGCGGGATGGACTCAGCCACCAGCAGGCGAACGTCGCGCTGCAGCAGATCTGGCCCGCGGTGCTCGAGGTCACGACGAACCCCGGAATGCCGGCCGATCGGCGCGCGAAGTACCTCGGCAGGCAGACGGCGCTCGAGCCGGGGTCGGCCGGCTTCTCTCGTGTCAGACGACAGTTCGCCGAACCCCTGCTGATCCTGTTCGCGCTGGTCGGCTTGCTGTTTGCCGTGGCCTGTGCCAGCGCCGCCAATCTGCTGCTGGCCCGCGGCGTGGCACGCCAGCGCGAAATCGCGATACGGCTGGCGATCGGCGCCAGCCGTGGGCGGCTGGTTCGACAGCTGTTCACCGAATCCCTCGTCTCTGCTACGCTCGCCGGCGCCCTCGGTCTCGTCGTCGCTTCGTGGGCTGGCGGCGGACTCGTCGCCATGATGACGTCGCGCGAGTCGCCAATCGTGCTCGACGTCAGCCCGAACCCGCGCGTCATGCTGTTCGCGTTTTTGCTGACGCTCGTCACGGTCGTGGTGTGCTCGGTGCTTCCCGCGCTCCGCGCCACCAGCCTCGCTCCCGGTGCGACCCTCAAGGAAACGGGAACGGCTGCGCACGCCACCTTGCGACGCTGGTCGCCAGGAAGGGTGCTCATCGTTTCACAGGTGGCGGTGACGATGGTGCTGCTGGTGGGGGCGGCGTTGTTCGTCCGCAGCCTGAACACCGTCTTGTCGCAGGACACGGGCTTCGATCGCGACAGAGTGCTCGTCGTCGCGACGGATGCGGAAGCCGCCGGTTACAGCGACGAGCGATTGAATGCCTACTACGCGCAGCTTCGTGAACGGCTCGCCGCGTTGCCGGGCGTCGAATCGACCAGCATCTCGATGATACCGCCAATCAGCAACGAGGACGGCAACTGGACACAGAGCGTAGCCGTCGACGGCGGGCCCATCGAGGAGGAATCGTCACGCTTCGTGCATTTCAACGCGATCTCACCTGGCTACTTCAACACGCTCGGGATGCGCGTGCTGCGCGGACGCGACTTCGGGGTCAGTGATACGTCAACGGCCACCCGGGTGGTTATCGTCAACGAGTCGCTGGCGCGCCGGTTCTTCCCGAACGTAGATCCGATCGGCCGCGTGATCAGCATCGGTCGGAGCGAGCGGCGGCGGAACCTGGAGATCGTCGGCCTGGTGCGGGATGCCAAGTATCAGACGCTGCAGGAGCCGCCCCGTCGCATCGCGTATCTTCCGATCTCGCAGGAGAACCTCGATCGGAATCTGTTCGCGGAAGTGCGGCCCGTCGGCCGGCTGTCGTCGATCGTCGAGCGCGTCCGGAGCGAGACGCGCGCGCTGGACGCCGGCGTGCCGATCAGAATCGAAACCGTGGCCGATCGCATCCGCGAGTCGCTCGTAAAAGAGCGAGTCATGGCCGTGCTCGCCTCGGGCCTCGGCCTCACGGCCCTCGCCCTCGCCTGCGCGGGTTTATACGGCCTACTCGCCTACGCGGTGTCACGGCAGGCAAAGGAAATCGGTTTGAGACTCGCGCTCGGCGCCACGCGCGCCACTGTGCTCTGGAGCGTCCTCCGCGATTGCCTGTTCGTGGCCCTGATCGGAATCGCCATCGGCGCGAGCGGCTCGCTGGCGCTGGGCCGCTACGTTCGGACGTTGCTGTATCAGGTCAGCGCCACCGACCTGATTTCGTTGCTAGCTGCAGGAGCGCTCATGCTGACCGTCGCCATCTTCGCCGGTCTGCTCCCCGCCCGCCGAGCCGCCGCCGTCGACCCGGCCACAGCACTGCGGGCCGACTGAGGGCGGGGACACTCAACCGGGACACTCAACGTTGACTGTCCCCGGGCGTCATGGCGAGTCGATTTCTGCCTGTCCTCGATGGCCTGGCTCCGCCTCAGAGATTCCTGGGAGCACTTGAGACCCAAAGTACGCATTTCTTGCCAACCCAGGCACGCCAAAAGCCGGGGACAGTCATTGTTGAGTGTCCCCCGTGGCTGTCCCGGTTGAGTGTCCCGGTTGAGTGTCCCCGCCCCGAGGGACAGTCACGCTCGCGTGTCCCCGGGGCGGCGACTGCCGAAGACGAGGACAGCAACGACCACGAGGAGGAGGGCTATACCACCCGCAATGAGGTAGGGGCCGGGCACGAATTCGAAGACCTGTTCGGCGAAATAGGCCTGCAGGTAGCACCACGGGGCCAGGCCGAAGAACGTGCCGGCGGCGACTTTCCACGCGGGCACGCCGGCGACGCCGGCAGCGTACGACACCAGATCGGACGTCGTCAGCGGATTGAGGCGGAGGAGCAGGACGATCCACATCCCCCGCTGCTCGAGCAGGGTTTGGTAACGATCGAGTTGCGACCCGTCGACGCGCCCGGCCAGCACCCGCCCGCCGATCACCTGGCCTATCACGCAGCAGATGGCCGCGCCGACGACGTTGCCGACGAGCGAAAGCGACCCGCCGACAAACCCGCCGAAGATCGCGCCAGCCGGCGCATAGAGCAGCGTCCCCGGAATCGGCGCGACGATGACTTCGACGACGACGGCCAGTGTGTAGACCAGAGGCGCGAGCCGGCCCCAACCGGCAACGGTCTCCCGCACGCGCTCGAGCCACGGGCCTTGACCGGGCGTGCCGCTCGCGAGGACGTAGACGAATCCAGCCGTCCAATATGAGTAGACCGCCCAGCCTGAGAGGGCGCAGGCGAGGATCAGGAGGAGAACGGAGCCGCGGCGCACGACATACTGTAGTCCGGCTCAGGGCTCGAGGCTCAGCCGGGAGATCGAGCAACCGGTCCCGAACTGCGAGCAGCGAGAAGCGAGCCGCGAGCCGCAAGCCCGATCTAAGATCACCAGATGAGACCCGTCAACGGCCTGCACCACATCACCGCCATCTCCGGACCCGCGCAGGAGAACCTCGACTTCTACAGCGGCGTCCTCGGGATGCGACTGGTCAAAAAAAGCGTCAATCAGGATGACACCGGGACCTACCACCTCTTTTATGCTGACGCCGAGGGACATCCGGGCACGGATCTGACGTTCTTTCCGTGGGCGCAGATGGCGCCGCCGCGCATCGGTCACGGACTTGCGGTCGAAGTGGGACTTGAGGTGCCAGCCCGCAGCCTCGAGTATTGGGGCAAGCGCCTCGAGACATACGGCGCCCGCGTGAATGCCATCGAGACGCGATTCGGCGAGCGCACGCTGTCCCTCGTCGATCCGCATGGACTCCGCCTCGCGCTCGTCGAGCCGGCGAGTTCGTCGGGCCGTTCGTTTTCGCCCTGGGATCACAGCACGGTTGAGCCGGACCATCAGGTGCGCGGCCTCTACAGCGCGCAGATCTGGGAACGGGGCCTGGCGCCGACGACGACGTTCCTGACCTCAGTCCTCGGATTCAGGAAAATCGCCGAGGAGAATGGCTGGACGCGTTTCGGCTTCGACAACGCCACGGGCGTGCTCGACATCCGCGAGACGCCGGAGGAGCGACGCGGAGCCTGGGGCGTCGGGAGCGTGCACCACCTCGCCTGGCGCGTAGACGACGAGACGCACCAGCTCGCGGTGCGCGGGCAGGTCGAGACGGCCGGACGTCAAGCGACGCCGGTCATCGATCGCTTCTGGTTCAAGTCGGTGTATTTCCAGGAGCCTGGCGGCGTACTCTTCGAGCTTGCGACCGACGGTCCCGGCTTCGCCGTGGACGAAGACCGCGAGCACCTCGGCGAGACGCTCGTGCTACCGCCATGGCTCGAGTCCTCGCGCCGGAGCATCGAGGCGGCACTCCCGCCGCTCAAGCCGGCGGCGTAGGCGTAGTGTCCGGCTTCAGCCGGACCAGGACAAGTCCGCCTGAAGGCGGACACTACGAATAACCCAATCGCTCATTTCTTGATCCGCTTCCCCAGGCGATCCAGAAACGACCTCACCTCGTCTTCGGCCCGATTGCGAATCGCGCGATTGAGAGCCGCCTGCACGTCAACGAACACCGTCGGCGATCCCACGGTGCCCGTGATGCGCGCGGGCAGGACGATCCGATCTCCCTCGCGCGCCAGGCGGTACAGATCCCGTCCCGCCTGGGCGGTCAGCTCCCGCGACAGCATCACATTGGTCCGAAGATTGACCGCCTGGCTGGCCAGCGACATCGTCCCCTCCCCCGTCATGTCCAGATCGCGTGAAGCGAGCGTCAGATCGCTCGTGGTGAGTACCTGCCCGCCCACCGCAAGCGAGGCCGCCAGGCGCGTGAACGCCTCGCCCGAGCCGGCTGGGCGTTCGCCCGACGGCCGTCCGAACGCGAGCACGACGCTCCTCACAATCTCCAGGCCAGGAACCTTTCCATCGGTGATGACGACGCGGGCGGTTCCGCGCGCTCTCTTGATCGCGTCGAGCGGTTCGACGCCCGCTGCGGTGAGGGCCACCGAGCCGCCCAGCCGGCCGGTCATCGACCCCGGGGATCCGGCGAACGCGACGAGCGCCGGCACGTCGAGGTTCTCGAAGGCGCCGCGCCAGTTGTACGCCGGCTGACGCTGACTGCCGTCGAATCCCGCCGCGCCCGCAAAGCGCCCCCCGAACACTTCCATCTTCAATCCGTCGAGCGTCACGACGCCACCGTTCATGCGGCTCGTCGTCTCGAGGTTCGTGAACGCGGCGCCGAGCGCGCGGCCCTGACGCGCACGGACCGAAATGTCGAGGTGCAGCGGCACGGCGGCGGCTGGAGGAGGAGGGCTCGGCGTCGAGGACGCCGCTGCGCCTGCGGGCGTCGCGGCGGCGAGAAACGCCATCAACCCGTCGAGGTCGAGCGTCTGCGCGTCGATCGCAAAGGTCCCCGTGCGCCGGGCGACGCTCGACAGTTCGCCGGTGATGGCGAGATCCGAGCCCTCGGAGCGCCCGTGAAGGCGGCGGACGACGAACCGGTCGCCGCCTGTCAACGAGGCGTCGAGGTCGACGAGCAACGTTCGAGAACCGGCGACGAGCGTCACGTCGCGGAGCGCCAGCGCACCGATGGAGTCGATCGTGAGCGCGGCCGGCGCCGCCGTCGACTTCGTCGTTCCAGCGTCAGCGAGCGCACCGAGCAAGCCGAGGGCCCACCGCACGTCGATGCGGCTGTGCTCCACCGAGACCTCGGCATCCTCGACCCGGCCGCGGATGAGCGCCCGGAATCCCGTCGTCAGCCGCGCCTGCTCGATGGTGACTTCCCGACCAGTGCCGATGGTGATGCCGGCCAGCTCGAGCCCGACACGCGGAAGCAGCCGGGGCGCCGCCGTGCGGATGGTCACGGGGCGACCGAGCGCCAAGGACGCCTGGGACTCGAGAGCCGCCTTGATGCGGTCGCCGCCGAGGAGCACGCGCACCGCGAGCGCGAGGCCGGCGACGGCCACGAGCATCACGCCGACGGTGATGACAATCGTCTTTCGCTTCGTCACTAACTCCTGACCACGGCGGCGCGGGCGCTCACGACGCCGTTCGGCCCGCCCTGCCGTAGTGAAGAGTAGCGTAACCGACAATGAGGCCCAGCACGCTTCCAGGCAGCATGATCTGCCACCAGTAGTGCGTGCCGTCCGGCTGCGGGATTGCCGCGATCAGAAAGGCAAAGAATGCGCCGACGAGCAGCCCGGCGAGAAGCAGTGTCTGCGGCGAGCGCACGCGTGTCGCGATGTATCCGATGATCACGCCGGCGACAATGCCCTTGAACGTGGAGCCGATCACGATCCCCACGATGTCCGGTGCAACCTCCGGCGCCGAGATGAGCGCGCTGAGGCCATCGAAGATCCCGAGCACGCCGCCAAGCAACAGTCCCAATACAGGTTTGCTCATGCCATATCCTCCAATAGTCCTGTTACGCGTGCGCATCGCAGATTGTACGGATTACCTCAACGGGACGGGGGATCAATATCTTCGGGACACAGGTCACGTGGGATCCGTATGATCCGCGTCCGCTTGGCGAAGATCCGCGTGATCCGCGTCCCGTTGAATTGATCTCCGTGATCCGCGCCCCGAAATGCGACCGCGATCCCCGCTACCAGCGCGCGAAGAACGCCACCGCGGCGCGCATCACGATGTACGCCAGCACGAGCAGGATTGCCGTTCGATACGTGCGCCCGAATCTGAGCGCCCGTTCGACCACGGTTTCCCGATACGCATCGACTTTCCGGTTGTCGCGGTAGCGAGCCACGTCGTCTGCGAGCGCAGTCACACTCTGGTACCGCGCAGAAGGCTCGGCAGCAAGCGCCCGATGGCATATTGCCGCAAGCGGCCGAGGGACTTTCATGTGCCGCAGCGTGGCCTGTGGATCCGCGTCAGGAACGCGATCGGTGAGCAGCAGAAACAGGATGGCTCCAAGTCCATACACGTCCGCTCGCTCGTCGACGTCTGCGGCCGCTCCACGCGCCTGCTCCGGCGCCATGAACCCCACGGTCCCAACCACCGTTCCCGCCGCTGTTTCCACAGGCAGCACGGCTGCGGCCGTCGACTGTGGATGGCGACTGTCGACTGGGACTGTCGCCCCTTCGACAGGCTCAGGGTCGCCCTGAGCTTCGTCGAAGGGCGACTGAGACTGACGACTGTGACTGACGACTGAAGACTGCCGACTGCCGACTGCCTTCGCCACCCCCCAATCCATCACCATGACTTCACCGAACGATCCCACCATGACGTTCTCCGGCTTGAGGTCGCGGTGGATGAAGCCCTGCGCGTGCGCGAAGGCGACGGGTTCGCAGATGCGTTCGAAGATGCGCAGACGCTCGGTGAGATCCGGCACGCGCTGAAGCTGCTCGTGCAGCGTCCGCCCCCTGACGCGCTTCATGACGTAGAAGAGGCGGCCATCGGCGAGCCGGCCGGCGTCGTGAATCGGGACGATGCCGGGGTGTTCGAGCCTGGCGAGGACGCGGGCCTCGCTGCGAAGCCGGCGCTCGAGATCCGCGCTGGCAAGGGCGTTGGGGATCTTGATCGCGACCTCGCGGCCGAGCTCATCGTCGACGGCGAGAAAGACCGTCCCCATGCCGCCGCGGCCGATTTCTTCGGTGACCGAATAGCGCCCGGATTCGAACTCCGGCCAGCGGCCGAGGGCCCGCAGGCGGTCCACCGCGGCGTCGGACAGCCCGCTCGCCTTCGTGCTCACCCGGCCGCTCATTCGACGTCCAGTCCGAAGAGATCCCGCGCCTCGCGGCGGAACTCCTGGTCACTGCCGCACAGGCCGCGCAGCGCGTCGAGCGCACGTTCGCGGAAACGCCGGCGGACCTGTGCGAGGTTGTTCGTCACCTGCGCCGGCGTCAGATTGAACTCGTCGGCCAGCTGCGCGTAGCTCACGCCCTCGGCCGGAGCGAGGTCGTAGCGCTCGAAGAGCGTGAAGGGGATCGGGCGACCGCGCGCCTCGTACTCCGCGCGCAGGTCCTGCACCGTCGTGTCGAAGAGCGCGCGCACGAACTCCTGGTGGAAGTACTCGTCTGGATCGGGAATCGAGACGAGGCCACGCGATGTCACCTCGCGCTCGGCGCCGTCGAAGTCGAGCGGCAGCGTCTGGGCGCCGCCGCCGCGCTTCAGCCGCGAAGACGACTGCCGCATATTCATGACGAACCGATCGGCGCACACGCGCACGAACGTGCGGAACCTGGCCTTGCCCGGCTCGTAGCGTTCCAGCCAGGCCTTCTGAAACGCGTCGGCGAAGAAGCCCTGCGTGAGATCGCGGGCGTCCTCGGCGTCGAGATGCCAGGTGAGGCGCAGGTGCTTGTAGACGGGCCGCCAGTAGCCCTCGACGAGGTCGCCGAACGCCTCGCGCCGGGTCTCGGGGTCGGCGTCGCGAATCCGCTCGATCGCCGAATGGCGGGTCGCGGGAAAACCACCGTTGAAGCGCACGTCACCCGGTTCCATTACGCCCTTCTTGCCCGGTGTGTACCGGGCTCTTCGCGGCCTGCTTATGATATCCGCCTCCGCCCAGACACCGCCCTCTCGGGCGTCGTCAAGGATTGGGCGCACGCTCCTCAGCTGCCCGGGGCTTTGGGCAGGTCGGAGAAGCTTGTATGCTGCGGGGCATGGCCGCACGACCTCTGGATGCGCAGATCGACGGTCTCTATCAGCTGCCGCTCGATGAGTTCACGGCCGCTCGCAATGCGCTCGCGAAGGCGTCGGGCGCAGCCGCAGAGATACGCGCGCTCCAGAAGCCGCCGGTCGCCGCCTGGGCGATCAATCAAGTCTATTGGCGTGGTCGGCCCGCATTCCACGCGCTGACCGCCGCGGCAGCAGCGCTCGGCGCCGCACATACCGCTGTCGTGACGGGGAAGAAGGCCGACCTGCGTGCGGCAGGCAAGGCGCATGAAGACGCGCTCGAGGCGGTGGTGAAACTGGCGATCGCAATCCTGCGGGATGCGGGTCAACCCGCGACCGACGCAACGAGACAGGCCATTGCCACGACGCTGCGCGCGTTGCCGGCCTCGACGGATCCTCCCGGGCGCCTCACGCAAGTTCTCCAGCCGACGGGTTTCGAGCTGCTGGCCGGCTTGCCCGCGGCCGTGTCGCTCGGACAGGCCCGGCCGGCGGCGCCGCCCGCGCCGCCAGGGAATGAGAAGAAGCCGGCGGCGTCAGGATCGCCAAAAAAGGACGCCGCGCGCGAGAAGGCGGTGGCCAAGGCGAAAGAGGCGGTGGCCGCGGCTGTCCGCGCAGAGCGCACGGCCGAACAGCATGCGCGCCGTGAGGAGTTCGAAGCCGCGCGCACGACGCGCGATGCCGAGCGCGCCGCGAGCGATCTCGCCAAGGCGCGCCAGGCGCTCGAAGCCGCGCAGGAAGCGGTCGAAGCCGCGGAGCGCGACGCCGAGGCCGCGGCGCGCAAGAAGGAAGCGGCGGCGCGACGCGTGCGGGAGACCGCCGAATCGCTGACCGCCGCGAGAGTCCGCACCGAAGCCGCCCAGTCCGCCCTTACGCGCGCGTAGCCCGCGTGCTTGCGTCGCTGTCTGCTGCCATCTGCTTCTCGAGGCGGCTCACGAAGAAGATGTACATCGCTGGCACCATCGCGCCGATGTGCAGTGCGTTGAGCGACACGAGGGCGATGACGCGCGCCCACACGAGCAGCGACGCACCGGCGATGAGCGCTGTCAGCCACACTTCCCACTTTCTCGTGAGCGCCAGCGCCAGCGCCGGCGCGGCGATACCAAGCACAATCAGCAGCTGCGCCCCAGGTCCGGCCTGAAGCGCGCCCGAGTCGAGCGCCTGCAATCCGCCGACAATCACCGTCAACAACGCCCACAACAGTCTGTTCTGCATCATGGCCAACCTCCTCGAGTATGACTGTGACAGGCAGTCGAGCTCACCCTATTGGTGACGAGGATGAACGGTCAAAACTGCTGCTGAACGGTAGGAGAGTCAGGAGACAGAACGTGCTCCCAGGAGGCTGTCGCCTCTAGTCACCGGCGCGAGCAAAGCGAGCGCTGGCAGGTCGTGGGGGTGGGGCCCCACGACAAACTGAGTAATGCAGACAGGAAAGCCGCAAGCCAGCCAGCTCGTCCTCACCCCTCCAGTGCGCGGCGCACGTCCGCGGCGCGCCTCCGGCTGACGCGAACCGTGGAGCCATCGCCGAGGGTCAGCGTGGCCGATCCATCGCCGTTGCTGACGATGCGGAGGACGTGCGCGACGTTGACGAGATCCGCGCGGCTGACGCGTACGAAACCTCCGGCGAGTCGCGTCTCGAGCTCGCCCAGCGTGTAGTCGGTCACTGATGAACCCTCGCGCGTGTGCGCATGCACGAGCCCTTCGTCGGCCGAGAACCGCAGCACGTCGCGCAACGGCAGCAGACGGTGGCCGGCGCCCTGGCGTACGAGCAGGCGCGCCGGAAGCGCTCGCTGGTGCCCGAGCGCCGACCCGAGCTTCTCGAGCGAGCCCGGGCTCCACATCCCTGCCCGCTCGAGCGTCGTCAGCCTCCCGCGCGCCCGTTCGAGCGCCTGGGCGAGACGTTCCATCCGCACGGGTTTGACGACGTAGTCGAGCGCCTGCTGGTCGAAGGCCTCGAGGGCGTACTCGTGATACGCGGTCTGAAAAATGATGAGTGGGCGCGGCTGCGGCAGGTGTCGCGCCACGTCCAAGCCGTCGACTTCGGGCATCGCGATGTCGAGCAGGATCACGTCGGGCCGGGCGGTGCGCACGAGCTCCAGCGCGGCGACGCCGTCCGCGGCCTCGCCGACGATCTCGATGTCCGGATCGATCTCCTCGACGAGCGACGCCAGCCGAGTCCGCGCCGCAGCCTCGTCGTCTACGATGAGCAGCCGCATCGGCTCAGGCATGCGAGGCCCGGCCTGGCAGCGTGACCGTCACCTGCGCGCCGTCGGCTTCGCTCCGGACATCCAGCAAGGCGCGTTCGGAGTAGATCGCCTGCAGCCGCTCGCGCAGGTTGCCGAGGCCCGTGCCTTCCTTCCACCGCGGTGGAAATCCCGGACCGTCGTCTTTGACGCGAATGGTCAGGGAATCTCCGCCACGAATGGTGATGCTGATAGTGCCGCCGGTCAGCCGCGAGCCGATCCCGTGCGCCAGCGCGTTCTCGACGAGCGGCTGCAGCACGAGGGGCGGCAGCGGTCGCGAGCGCGCGGCTTCATCGACGTCCCACTCGACGCGGAGCCGGCTGCCCCACCGTTCCTGTTCCAGCGTGAGGTAGGCGCGGACGTAGTCGATTTCTTCCTGCACCGTTCCCATGCTCCCGGCCGACCGCCGCAGTGTCTGCCGGAGCACGTCCGAGAGGTTCTCGACGACGCGCTCGGCGGCGGGCGGGTCGGAGCGCACGAGCGAGGCGACAGTGTTGAGCGCGTTGAACAGAAAGTGCGGGTTCATGCGTGCCTGGAGCGCCGCCAGCTGCGCCGCGGCCGCCTGGCTGCGCGCGCCGGCCGCAAGCGCCGCCTGGTTCGTCGCGTGCCGGAAAAGAGTCCGCGCGGAGTTGGTGACCGTGTGGCCGGCAAAGAGCAGCATGCCGCCATATGCCGTCAACGCCGCGACGATCAGCAGCCATTCAGCCCCGAGCAGCGCGCGAAGGATCATGAGCCCGGCGGCCGCGCCGAGCGCGACGCCCGCCGCAAAGCCCAGCGCGGGCAGGGTCAGAAGGACCTGCTGGAGGGCATCCGCGTCCTTCCGGGCCCGTGGTCGGGCGGCCGCCTCGTCCATCGTCCGCTGCAGCGTGTGCGCCGCACCCAGGAGCGCCACTCCTGTAACGCCAAGCACCGCACTGAGGAACTCGGCGACACCGGCGGCGCCAGCGGCGTTCCGGCTGTCCCACAGCTGCAGCAGCACCAATCCACACCAGAGCGCGACGATCCAGCGGATTTGGCTGCGGATCGGTGGGCTCGCGTCAGCAAGCGCTTCGCGGACGATCGGCCACATGGAGGAAACAATAGAAGGAAACGCTTCGCGGGAAAAGGGCGAAAGGCCTAACATCCCGCTTGTGAAGCCGCCCACGCCGCTTCGGCGTATACCGTGGAAGACCATCGGACTCGCCCTCGCCGGCGCCGCCATCGTCGCCTGGACGGTGGGGTACATCGCGGGGCTGATCGTGCGATTCGGATTCCACGCCTGAGCCAGGGATGAGTGTGCCTAAGGCTGGGCTAGCGGAACCCGGCACGAGAGTTGATAGTAGAAACCGAGGACCCGAAGTAGCTCAGATGCCCAAGGAACTGATCGTCCCTATCCAACCGTCCATGCCCCGAACACTCGACGACCTTCGCGAATGGGTCAGGCTGAACCTGAAGCTGGATCTCGAAGGCGAAACGCAGTTGTTCGAGGCCATCGAACAGGTGCTCGCCCGGCAGCGGCAGCTTGTCGAAGCGTCGAAGCTCGAGGCAATCCAGGCGCTGACGGAAGGTTTTACCGACAAGATGGCGCGGCTTCAGAAGCAGATCTCCGAGAAGGATGTGACCGTCAGCAACGTCGCGCGCTACTTCGAGGAGGTCGTCGCCGACCTGACCGACAAATCGCACCGCGACCCGAAGACCAAGCTCCTCAACTTCAACTGGTTCATGGAACGGGTCGAGTCCTATCTCGCTGTCGAGCAACGGGTTCGGTGGTGCAGTGTAGGGGTTGTGGACATCACCAGCTTCAAACGCTACAACGACACGTTCGGGCACGCGGTGGGCGATCTCATCATCGAGCGTGTCGCCCGGATTCTCTCCGAACAAATCCGTTCGGACGACTTCCTGGCAGTGGACCGTGGCACCGAGGCCCGCGACCTGCACGCCCGTTTCGGCGGCGACGAGGACCTGCTTCCTCATCCCACAGCTCCCCGGATGCGTGGAAGCGACAGAAATCGCCGAGCGGTTCCGGCAATCCGTCGCCGCGCACGACTGGGCCGGTGAAGACGAGCGGCTCGCTGACAGTCCTGTCAGCGTCGACGTTGGCGTCGTCTGTTTGCGGATGGGTCCCGTCGCGGAACGCCGTGGCATGGCACGACAGCTCGCGGCTGAACTGATTCAACGGGCGGACACACTGATGTACGAAGCGAAGAGCCGCCAGTCTGGTCGGGTCCACGTCACCGCCGTGACCGTCGATAACGGGAACCTCGTGGATATCACCGGCACGCGGAGCGGCCCGAAACGGCTGGAGAACCGGCGCTAATTTGCCCGGCCCCGAGCGCGGGTGCTAGAATCCAAAGTTACTCGATGTGGTCTGAGGCCTCGTACTTGGGGTGTGATCGACCCACGTCGGCGTAACGATTCTGCACCTGTGGTGGGTGTAGCTCAGCGGTAGAGCGCCGGACTGTGGCTCCGGAAGTCGCGGGTTCGAACCCCGTCATCCACCCCATACTCCAAAACGTCTCAGAAAACCTGGCGTTTCCGGGTTTCTGCTAACGCCTTGCTCACGGTGCCTCCGTAGAGGCGAGATTGAGATGAAGTAATTGTGCCTTTGACACCCAGAACTACGGGATGAAGTATCGGAACGAGTGCCACAGACCAATCCCTATCGCCCCCACGCCAAAGAGTAAAACCAACCGGTCCTGGCGTTTGATGGCAGAGTTTCCTTTGGTTGGCGGCAGTCCGTTGACATAGGCACGATTGCGGAGCGTGGTCACGACGAGGTAGATACCCACGGCTAACCACACCACTGCAAGGATGCCTCTCACCGTGTTCTCGCCGCCTTTCGCTTCGTCCCTTTCCGAGGTCTAGCCGTGCAGGAGGGCACCTATCGTCGCCGCCGCCTGCTTTTGCATGTCCGGCAGCACGTGCGCGTAGGTGTTTCAGGGTAATCTCGACCCGCGCATGACCGAGTCGTTTTGACACGACGTGGACAGGTTCCCCGGCCTGCAGGACCAACGTCGCGCACGTGTGCCGCATGCCATGGAACGTGATGGCCTTAACCTTCGCAGCTTTGACCAACCGCGCGAACTGGCGTTGCCCTAGGTGATTCGCCTGCAACGGCAGGCCGATCATGTCAGCGCGGTTCGTGAGGTCGCCGTACTCCTTCGCGAACACGAGCCCGTGGTCGCAGTAGGTGCCCAGCGACGTAGCAACCACCGACGTTCGGCGGACGGCTCACTTGTCCGTCCGCGACGCAGCGGGCGTCCTCGGCGTGTCGCGCTCGGTCGTGCATCGGGCACGCCTGTCCCAGAAACCTCTCGAATCTTCCTCTTGATTTCCTCGGGAATCCGCGCGTTTCGGCTTCCGGCACCTTCGTCCCGCAATCATGTATTTGTGGGACGCTTTGCTCCTCCAGGCTCGAGGCGATTAACGTTTGAAACGCGTCCACCAAGACACTGTTGACCCGAACTGCGGTCGATGACAGTTTGACCTCCGCTGTGCGAGAATCGCTCGCGGCAAGGGAGGCGTGATGGCCCACTCACCTTCAGTCAGCACGAAAAGCTACACAGCCAGCTTGATCTCGCAAGGGAAACACCGCCGTTACTCGTTGCCGATGCGCCGGCTGACCGTGTCTGCAGTTCTGTTGGCGACCTGTTGGTCTCTGTCCGGTTCAGCTCAAGCGCCGACAGCCCAGGCCTTTCAGCAACTTCTGAATCGCGCTGAAGCCAGCTCCCGCGACAGACAATGGTCTGAGGCTGCTGCGCATTGGAGCAAGGTCGTCGAGATCAATCCCGTGGTTGCGTTGTACTGGAATCAGCTCGGCATTGCCCGCTACAACAACAAGGATTATCGGGGCGCGATTGAGGCATATCACAAGGCGATGGATTTGGGCGTCTGGCCGGCCCTGATGGCCTACAACATCGCCGGTTGCTACGGAGCCGTGGGCGACAAGCAGCAGGCATTCCGCTGGTTGGAGCAGTCGCTGGCATTGGGCTACACGCGACCCCAGCGCGCGCGCCAAGACCAGGATCTCAAATTGCTATGGGATGAGCCACGCTTCAAGGCGCTGCTTGGCGCCGATGATGTGAGCCGGCTGTCCCGAGCAGAGGGCTGGCGTTACGACCTCGATCTGTTCGTGCGCGAACTCAAGCGCATGCATCCCAATCCGTATCGTCAGACCTCACGCGAGGAGTTTGACACCTACGTCAGCAAACTCCGCAATGACGTTCCGAGGTTGAACGATGAACAGATCGCCGTCGGGCTCATGAAGTTGGCGGCGCTTGCCGGCGACGGGCATACCTACCTTCGGCCGCGCTTTCTCACGGAGCGTGGTGAGCTTGGAATTCACATCATCTATTACTCCTTCGTCGAAGGCGTCTTCGTGACTGCGGCCAGCACCAAGTACCAGGACCTGTTGGGCGCACAAGTGCTGCGCGTGGGCGCCCATTCAGTTGAGGAAGTCATCAACATTTCAGCGCCGGTGTTTTCGCGTGACAACGCGATGTGGCTGAAGTTGGACGTGGTTACGGCTCTGCGCTCGCCGCAGCTTCTCTATGGTTTGGGGTTGATTCCGGAGGCGGACAGAATGCTCCTCACCGTGCGAGATGCCGAAGGCAAGGAACGCAGCCTCACGGTCATCGGCGAGCCGAAAGGACCGATGGCAGGTGTGAGCGTGCTCGGCGTTACTCCTGACCGGCTCCCGATCTCGATGCAGCCGCGCGGCGGGATCTACTGGTTTGAATACCTGCCACAGGACAAAGTGGTTTACTTGCAGGCTCAACCAGATTCGCAATGACGAGAAAGAGCCGCTGCCGCAGTTCTACGAGCGCCTGTCCAAGTTCATCAACGAACACGATGTCGACAAGCTGGTGATTGACTTGAGTCGTAATCAGGGGGGTGACGGCAGGTTGAATTCGCAGATCGTGCAGGCGCTCATGCGCAACAACAAGATCAACGAGGCAGGCAAGCTGTTCGTCATTATCGGACGCCTGACATTCTCAGCCGCCATGGATTTGAGCCTGCAGCTCGAACGCCAGACCAGAGCGATTTTTGTCGGTGAGCCAACCGGCGCACGTGTGAATTCGATTGGCGAGATGAATCCGATCACTCTGCCGTACAGCCGGATGGCTGGCAGTATCGCCAGCATGGGCGGTGGAGCCTCGTCTGACGCACGGACCTGGATCGCGCCGCAGCTGTATGCGCCGCCATCGTTTGTGGCCTATCGCGCGAAGCGCGATCCGGCGCTTGAAGCCATCCTGGCCTACGGTCGTGAGCGCTGAGCAGCGCGCCAGTATTTCCGATGACCTCGGTGCGTGGATGGGCGTCACGGAGGCAAGTCTGGTGGTGCAGTATCGGAAATATCCACCCACTCACTTTCGCGCACCAGCTCGTCGCCCGGATCCGCGCGGACGTCGATGTCTAGCGCTTCTTGCCTGGGCGCCGTTTCCGTGCGCTCGCTCGTGCACCCTTTCGGGCCGAGCGCGTGCGGACCGTCTCGTTCAAGACCTCCGACTGCAGAGGGAGGCGGCGTGCTCGCCTGGAGTCGGTCGGGCCCGGCGACTCAGGTCCCGGCAGCTTCACCCCGGTCTTCACGAACGTCCGATCGTCTTGCGAGAAGCGCAGCGGCTTTCCCCGATGTTCGGCGAGAAACGTGTCGTCGAGCACCTTGAAATAGATCCCGCCGGGATACTCCCAGTACTTCGGAATGCGGGTGTCGCCGACATACAGGGCCCATCCAGCGCCGGTCGGCTCGGGCACTTTGTCCAGCTTGATCTTCACGATGAACGCCGAAGCGGGCAGACTCCGATTCAGTTCGCTCGAGAGACTCGCGAGCATCGGCTTGTCCGCGGCAGTCGGCTGTGTAGCAACGACTTCTGCCGAAATGGCTTTGGGAGGTGCTGACGGCATGATGACGACCTCGTCAGAGACTATCAGTTAGACAGTTGCACGTCGCCCACGTAGACGACACCCGTCGCCGGACCGTCGAAGAGGAGAGCGATCGATCGGAGATCGCTCGGTTCGACGCCCAGATCGACGAGCTGCCGAATCGGGAGGCGCAGCGTCTGCATCACAATCTTGCCGGCGCCGAAGAACACATCGGGATAGAGCAGCCGGTGCAGGCTGCTGGCGCGAATCGACGCCGTTCTCGAGCCGCTCGCCACCTCGAGCGTGAAGTCCTGATCGCGATTCGCGGCGTTGTTCGCCTCGGTCGACTGACCGACGCGAAGCGACAACGTCCTGTAGCGTTCGGCCGGCACCGTCGCCGGATTCAGCTTCAACAGCAGCCGCGCTCCGGCAGCGTTCCACTGCAGGCGAAGCGTGATCGTGGTCACCGGCGCGCCCGCGTTGACGAGATCCTTGAACTGACGCGCGGTCGCCAGCGCATCAGCGGCAGCTGTCCCTTGCACCGGCAGCGAAACCTGCGGTGCGAGCAGCCCCTCCTGGTTGTGCTGGATGAACACGCGTTCGGGATCCTGGAACTGCGACACGAGATCGACGTTGACCGGCATCCAGGTTTCGGCCAGCCGGTGATCGCGCAGGACATCGAGGTACTCGGACCGATCGAGGAGCATGGCCTGAGCGATCGCTCCAAGAAACACCTTCGCGACCAGCTCCTGATCGGCTCGAAGCATGGCCGTGCCCAGCGGGGTCTCCGACGCCCAGATGCTGTTGAACTGGTTGTGGTTCGCCCCGTACACCCACAACAGCGCTTTCAACTCGCCGTCGGACACGGTCGGATTGGCGAGGTTGACCGCATGCGCGCGGTTGTAGGTGTTGTAACCCTCGAACGACGAAACATCTCCGTCGCGACTGCCGTGGATGAGGCAATACGCGTCGGGAACGACGGTCGGCCCGGTGAGCGGCTGATATTGCCGGTCGGTCGGGGAGATAGCGACCGCGACCGTGAGGCCAAAGCCGTACGGACCGAATCCTGCCGATCCGTCGAGCGGGACAACGGGGGTCAGAATGTCGGGCTTGATCGACGTCAGACGATTGAAGAACGACGCGTGGCCGACGCCTTCGCCGCCGCGCGAGTGGCCGACGATCGCGATTCGATTGAGATCGACTTTACCGTGGAGCCGATGGGCGGCCGTAGAGTTCCAGGTACGAAACTGTTTCAGGTGCTCGAGGTGCACGATGCCCCGCGCATCGTTTTCACCGAAGTTGCCGCCGTTCAGGAAGTTGACATCGATCGTGGCGCCGATGACACCGTGCGAGGCGAGAAGTTGACACAGATAAAGATACCCAGGCGTCGAGTTCTCGAGCGGCCCGTGGTTCCCGTGCGCGAACATCATCAGCGGGAACGGACCCCGGCCGCGCGGGATGCAAATGTGCCCGTTCAGCGGCACGCTGGTGTTGGGAAACGGCCACGGCGCTCCAGCGCCGAGATTCGCAAACGGGGAAATGTTGAGCCGCGGCGTGACGAACCCGGCAGTGGGCGCGTCGTAGATGTTGTATTGGGCGAGCACCGGCACAGTCGCGTAATTACTGCCGGCCGATGCATAAATGACCGTGTCGAAAAGAACATCACCAGCCAGGGCGGGGTTTTGCAGCTCTGCCATGACGATCCTCGCAGGGAATGAGCACCTGCCGACTATAACGACAGAGTTGGCCAAAGCGAACGCGCCGCACTTCTCCGACGTGCATCAAGAGAGTGCGCATGAACACGCGGAGCACCGCTGAGCTTGCCGCTGCTCGCCCGCAGACTTCTTGTGCGCGTCAGCCGCCGGTTTGTGTAGACACGCTACGCATCAATACAGTAGCCTGTCTACACAATCATGACCCTGCGCCAGATCGCCGTCCGACTGCGCTCGCTCTGGAACTGGAGCCGCAAGGAGTCGGAGCTCGACGAAGAGATCCGGTTTCATCTCTCGGAAGAAGCGGATGAGCGCGCAGCGGCTGGGCTGACCGCGGACCAGGCGCGCCTCGCGGCAAAGAGGGACTTCGGCAATACCACGCTCATCCGCGAAGCGACGCGCGACGCCTGGGGCTGGGCGTTCGCCGAGCGGCTGCTTCAGGACGCTCGCGGCGCCCTTCGGATGGCGCGGCGCGATCCTGGCTTTTCGGCGGTGGCCGTCCTGACGCTGGCGCTCGGTATTGGAGCGACCACAGCCCTTCTCAGCGTCGTGAACGCTCTGGTGCTCCGGCCGATGCCATTCTCCGAACGCCGACCGGCTGGTCGTACTCTTCGCCACCAGCCCGAAGCAGGGCGTCTATCGGGACACCACGTCGTTCCACGACATCTCGGCCTGGAAGGAAGAGAGCCACGCGTTCGCCGGCGTAGCCGCGTACCGGCGGGATCGCGTCATCCTCACCGGCGACGGCACACCACAGGCCATCGGCGTCCTGCGCGGCTCGCACGATCTGTTGCAGGTGCTCGGCGTGACCCCGGCGCTCGGCCGGACGTTCGGGCGTGAAGAGCAGCGGGACACTCGCCCCGTTGCGCTCATCAGCCATGGCCTCTGGACGCGCCGGTATGGCGCCGATCCCCGCATGCTGGACCGAACCATCCTCCTCAACGAAGTCAGCCATGCCGTCATCGGCGTGCTTCCGGCCGGGTTCGAGTTTCTGCCCTTCAGTGAGACCGACGTCATGGTGCCCGTACTGGAGCGGCCGTGCCGCGGTTGCGGATATCTCCGCGCGATCGCGCGCCTGAAGCCCGGCGTGGCGGCGTCCGCTGCGCAACGCGAGCTCGACGCGATCGCCGATCGGCGCGGCGCAGACGTTTCCCGACTCGAACGCCGACCGGGGCGTCAACGTCGTGCCGCTCCACGACGTGATGATCGGACCCGTGCGCACCCCGCTCCTCGTGCTTCTCGCGGCTGGCGCATTCGTCCTGCTCATCGGGTGCGGCAATGTCGCCAACCTCGTGCTCGCCAGAGGCGTGGCGCGCCAGCGCGAGCTTGCGGTCCGTGGCGCACTCGGCGCGGGTGCGGGACGCCTCGTGCGGCAATTGCTGACCGAGAGCGTCGTCCTCGCGCTCATCGCCGCGATCCTGGGCACGGGACTCGCCTTCCTGGGCAGCGATCTGCTGGTCACAGCACTCTCTCTGCGATTCCCTCTGCCGGTTGTCGGCCCGGACTGGACTCTGCTCGCGTTTGCGTCGCTCATCGCCGTGATGGCCGGCCTCCTCAGCGCGATTCCAGTGGCCGTCATGGTCTGGAGGTCGGACCTGAACGGGGCACTCAAGCAAGATGGCCGGAGTCATTCGGAAGGCGCGGCGCAACATCGACTGCGGAGTCTGCTGGCCGTCTCCCAGACCGCCCTCACGGTCATGCTGCTCATCGGTGCGGGTCTCCTCGTGAAAAGCTTCGTGCGCCTGCAGCAGATTCCCATCGGGCTGAACGCGAGTCAGGCGCTGACGGCGGACCTGATCCTGCCCAGCCGCCACGCCGACCAGGCACGGCAGGCGACGTTCGTCCGCGGTCTCCTGGATTCGGTCGGCCGCGTGCCCGGAGTTCAGGCGGTTGGCGTGCACGTCGACCAGCCGTTCCAAGGCGGTGGCAGACGGGAGAGTTTCAACGTCGAAGGCCGCGACGACCCCAGCCCGGGACGGGGGCACCCAGCGTTCTTCAACATCGTCAGCGGCAGGTTCTTCGTGGCGATGGACATGCCCGTGATTCGTGGACGGGGATTCGACGGGCAGGACACCGCGGCAAGCGCGCCGGTTGCGATCGTCAACGAAACGATGGCGCGAACGTTCTGGCCGCAGCAGGACGCGATCGGCAAGCGGATCCGCTACTTCTATGACAAGAATCCCAGCCGCTGGCTGACGATCGTCGGCGTAGTCGGCGATGTGCGCTACCACGGCCGGCTCGCCGATCCGGTGCGGCAGGTCTTCGTCCCAGGCGAGCAGCCCTTCTACAAGTCGCAGGAGCCGTTCATGTCGGTCGTCGTGCGAACGAATGGAGATCCGGCGGCGCTGACAAAAGCGGTGCAGGCCAGCATCTGGGCCGTCGACAAAGATCTCCCTGTCCTGGACCTTCGGCCGATGACGCAGGCCCTCGGGGACGAGATTGCCGAGCCGCGGATCTATACGCTGCTCCTCGGTATCTTCGCGGCGGTCGCGCTCGCAATTGCCAGCGCGGGCATCTATGGTCTCTGCGCGTATGCCGTAGTCAGACGGACGCGCGAGATTGGCATCAGGCTGGCCGTCGGCGCGAGGCCGGGGCAAATCCTCGCCCTGATCCTGCGCTACGGACTGATGCTGATATTCCCCGGGATCGCGATCGGTATCGCCGGCTCGCTCGCGCTCGCGAAGGTGATGGCGGGATTCCTGCACGACGTGACGGCGACAGACGTCCCAACGTTTCTGGTTGTTGTGATCCTGTTCGTGGGCGTCGCCTTGCTGTCGACCTATCTTCCCGCACGCCGCGCGGCGAGGACCGATCCGACCGTCGCCTTCCGGTACGAGTGAGCGTCGTTCGATGTGACTTGAGGGGGATCCTTCCGCCTAAAGGCGGAAGCCACGGGAAACTGAATCGTGTGGCTTCCCACGGGACACTGAATCGTGTGGCTTCCGCCTTCAGGCGGAAGATCGCGCGGCACCATCAAAGGGTAGCTCTGACCAGGAGGGCAGAAGATGTTACATCGAATCGTTCATGCGGTGTCGGGATTCCCGACAGATCTCTCTTAACCGTTCGTCAACTCAGCGGTCGGCACGATCCGGTAGCACGTCGATCAACGCTTGCGGATGGACGCAGTCCCTGACGCACGGATCGTTCATGAGGTGTCGGGAATCCCGACAAACCCCTCTCAACCATTCGTCAGCTTAGCGGTCGGCACGATTCGGTATCGGGCGCTGGGCGGCTCACCTCGATGGGCGTTGTCATAGACGAACGTGAGGTCGTAACTGTTGAAGTGATCGAACCACTCGGCCCAGGAGATCTCGCGGAAGGGGCTGAAGCCAGGGAAGTTGAACCGCAGGCCCGTGCCGCCGTCGGCGACCTTCTTCGTGGTCGAGGGGCCCGACGGCGTTTCCTCTCCGGTCGCGGGTTCGGCGCTGACGGCACGCGCCCACTCGCGGATCAGCTCGTGATCGCGGGTCGAGACTACGGTGGCGCTCTCCTCGGGTCTTGTCTCTCGCGTGACGGCAGGTATGTGGCGCCTGTCCGGCAAGAGGGGAAACTCGTTCGACATAGCGATCTCCTCACACATCTGGATTCGCGCTGGCGCAGCTCTCGTGTGAATGCACGTGATGTGCCAGCCACGGTTCAGTTGCGTGACAGACGAGTCTTCATGTTGACGTTCGTTCGGCAAGGGCGCCGTCGGCCGTGACGCCGGCGCAGGTCAAGGCACTGAGGTGGTCGTCCGGCCCCTAGCCGACCTTGACGACCATCATCGTCGCGTCGTCGAACGGCTCACGCGTGCCGCGATAGTCGGCGAGCACGGTTTCGACACGCGCCAGCAGGTCTTCCGCGCCGGCGGCAGACACCAGCAGCTCTTCGAGCTTCTCCGCGCCGAACATGTCCCCCGCTTCGTTCTCCGCCTCGACGCAGCCGTCGGTATAGAAGAAGAGGAGATCGCCGGCGGCCAGCTGGACGCGCGCTTCGGCGTAGCCGCGGCCCGCGAGCAGCCCGACCGGCAAGCCTGACGATGACATGCGCTCGAGCGTGCGGGTGGTTCGGAGGATGTATTGGGGATTGTGCCCGGCGTTGACGTAGCGCAGCTCGCGCGTCGCCGGGTTGAAGATGCCGACGAAGAGCGTCGCGTAGATCGGCCCGGGCGTGTTGCCCTCGATGTCGACGTCGATCTCTCGCGCGATCGCGTCGAGATCCTGGCCGAGCGCCAGGCGCGTGCGCAGCGACGCCTGGATGTTCGCCATGAGGAGCGCGGCCCCGACGCCCTTGCCCGAGACGTCGCCGACGAGCAGCGCGATTCTGCCGTCGGTGAGCGAGAAGTAGTTGAAGAAATCGCCGCCGACTTCCTTGGCGGGCACCGAGACGCCTTTGATCTCGGTCAAACCGAAGCGCAGCGGGCCCTGCGGCAGCATGTCGTGCTGAATCTGCCGGCCGAGCTCCAGCTCGCGTTTGATCCGCTCCTGCTCCACTGCCGAGCGCTGATGTTGCTCGACATCTTCGGCCATCTGGTTGAAGGCCCTGGCCAGGCGGCCGACCTCGTCGTTCGCTCCGACCTTGACGCGGGCGCTGTAGTCGCCGTGCGCGATGCGGCGCACGCCGTCGCTGAGCGTCGAGAGATTCCTGGTCAAGCGCGACGAGAGCGGAACGATCCCGATGAGCGCGAGGCCGATGAAGGCCAGCCCCAAGCCCGCGTTGCGCGCGCTCGTCCGGCGGAGCGCCTGCAGCGAGTCGCCGACCGGCCGCGCGATACCGAAGCGCAGTCCTGAACCTGTCGGATTGGCCGTCGACACGACGATCCAGTCGCCCACCCTGGTCGTCCCCGCCGGCTCGTCGGCCTTCGTGATGGTGCCGCCAATGGCTTCGATCTTTTTCTTATCGTCTTCGGTCTTCGTGTAGAGCTGCCCGTCCTTTCCGACGGCAAACGGTATCTCGCCGCGGTCCCGCCTCGTCGTCGTCAGGACCGTCGCGAGGAGGTTGGGCAGGTTCACCTCGGCGTTCGCGGCGCGCACGACCTGGCCGTCGCGTTCGAAGGTGACGTCGAGCCGCGTGCCCGAGAGCGCCGTCTTTCGCCGCGCCGGCGCCGGCCGTGGGGACGCGACGGGCGATGCGGCGGCAACGGGAGCCTTGCGTGGTGCAGTCTTCACCGCGGCGGCAAGCGCGGCCTGGGCCTTGGCATCGGCCGCGCGCTGCGCCTCGGCCACGCGCTTCTGTGCTTCGGCCGCGCCGAGCTGGATCCCCTGCGCGATGCCGAGCATGCGCTGGTTGACCTCGGCCATGATCCGCTGGCGTTCCGCTTCGGTGAGCTTCTCCCATTGCCCATCGGGCAAAATCTGCCGCACGATGTCGCGCCGCATCGGACCGACGTCGATCATCAGCCGGTCGCGGGGCACGGCGTTGGGATCGGGGGCCGGCCCTGCACCCGGTGGGGGCCGCCGATCGGAAAAGGGCGGTGGACTTAACGGCGGACCGACACCAGGCGTCGGAGCGGTTCCCGGAGGTGGAGGCGTGGCGCGTGACGTCGCGTCGGCCGCGGCGCTGTCGGTCGTCGAGGCGCGCGACTGGGACCCGTCTCCCGTGGTCGGACGCGGTCCGCCAAAACGACGGCCGGAGGGCGGCGGTTCCGTGGCCGTCACGGGCGTGGCCGCGGAAATCGCCGGCGCTGGCGGCGCGCCGGGGACAGGTGGCGTGGGTGCGGTTGGCGGTGCCCCTGGCGGGGGGGGCATGTCGGAACGCGCGCCGCGACCGCCGCCGGTCTCGCCGAACCGTCCGCGGCCACCGCCTGGACCACCAGGCGTTCCCGGCGGCCGCGGCCCGCGCAGGCCGCGCAGCTCGACGTTCTCGAGCAGCATCGCCATCTCGCCGAGCGCATGGGCGACCTGCGTTTCCTGTGTCGGAGCGGCAGCGGCCGGCTCGACAGTGCCGGTCGTGGCCAGAGCTGCCGTCCTCGCATTCTCCGCAGCGGCGGTGGCTTCCGCGCGCGCCTCGGCCACGTCCATCAGGCGCTCGACACGCTCGCTCAACTGAGCGGTCACGACCTGCATGCGCTGACTGAGCTCGCCTGCGAGCAGCTCAGCTTCGCGTCCCGCCGCCTCGCGCATCGCGCGCGCGTTGCTCGCGTAAGTGAAGAGCGTGACGGCGGCCAGCGGCACGACCGACAGGAAGAAGAACGCGACGATCAGGCGAAGTCGCAGGCTCACAAGAGAAGCTTATCGCGAGAAGCGTCTGGCGCAACGATCCTAAACCGCCTAACCGCGCCTCACCGCGCGCGCCTTACCGCGCGCGGCGCTTGCCGCCACTCGGGCCGGCTTCTCTATGCCTGCCTTGACAGCCTTTTTCTTCCCGGCGCTGACGCGGTCCAGGCTCTGACGCAGCGCGTCCATGAGGTTGACCACCTTCGGCGGCGTCTCCTCTTCGGTCGCTACGACCTCCTCACCCGCGACCTTGGCGTCGATGATCCGCTGCAGCTCCTCCTGATACTTGTCGCTGTACTCCGCGAGATCCAGCGCGCCCTCGAAATTCCCGATGACCTGCTTGGCGAGCTTGATTTCTTCCGGCTTCACTTTCTCCGGCACCGAATCGAGCTCCTCGATCTTGTCCATGGCCCGCACTTCCTTCGCGTGGCGCATGGTGTACATCACGAGGCCCTTCTCGCGCGGCTGCACGGCCACCAGATACTCGCGGCCGTAGAGCGCGAGCTTGCCGATGCCGGCCTTCCCCTTCATCCCTTCGCGCATGACCGCAAACGCTTCGCGCGCCATCGGTCCGTCCGGCGCCAGGTAGTACGGCCGCTCGACGTAGACCGGATCGATCGCCGCGGCGTCGGTGAACTGCACGAGGTCGATGACGCGCGTCGATTCGGGGCGCACCTTCGACATGTCGTCTTCGGTCATGACGACGTAACGCCCCTTTTCGAATTCGTAGCCCTTGGCGATCTCCGAAATCGGGACCTCGCGCTCGCAGTGCGGACACCATCGCTTCTGCTGAATGCGCGTCTGACACTCGGCGTGCAGCTGGTTGAAGCTGATGGTGGCTGCCGCGTCCGTCGCCGGGAAGACCCGCACCGGGATCGTGACCAGGCTGATCTTCATGAACCCTTTCCACGTAGGACGAGCCGCCATCTTCGTTCAACTCCTTAATAGATCGGTGGGTGTGACCCGGTCGTGCGCTAAGCAGCCGGTATGCCGATCGTCATACCGCGGATACTGCGGAGACAGCTCTGATTATCGGCCTCTCCGGCCAATTTCGGTACCGAGTGCACGTTTTTGCACTTCGTTCGCCTGGAGCACCGGCCGGGGCCGGTTGGCGGGCCCCGGCGTCCGTTACCCTTTCGGCCCGCCGAACAGCGATATCTCTTTGAAAATCAAGCAGATTGACAGGGCTAAGCGGTCGAGGTCGAGCTTGACCCGTCCCGACGTGGAAGATGGTTGATTAATGTCGCCAATTGGTTGAAGATGTTGGCGTCGGTTACAGAGTATTCGGAGATTGAGCAGATTCAGACTTGGGGCATCCTCCTCCCGCCCCGACCTGGGTCGTCAGTCTCCGAATACTCGGTAATCGGCCTTCCCTTCCTTCTCCCTTTCCTTTGTGATCTGGCGCGAAAAATCCGGCGCGGCGCGACCGATGCTCGCGACGCTCGCCGATCCGCCGCACACCGGCGCATCGCTCGTTTTCGAACCGAAGTACGACGGCATCCGTGCGCTCGTCGAAATCGAACCAGCGCGTCCGCGCGCGATCGTGCGTGTGTGGTCGCGACTCGGCAACGACAAGACTTCGCAGTTCCCCTCCATCGTCTCCGCGCTGGCTTCGGCCGGCGTGACCAAGCCGCTCATCGTCGACGGCGAGATTGTTGCGCTCGACGCGAAGGGAAATCCCGTGGGGTTCCAGCGGCTCCAGGGCAGGATTCACCTGAGCGACGCGAAGGATGTCGAGCGCATCGATCGCGAGCACCCGGTCGCCTTCATCGCCTTCGACATCCTGCGCGAGGGGAACGACGATCTCCGCGGCCTGCCACTCGTCGAGCGCCGGAAACATCTCGAACGCCTTTTCGGTAAGTGGGGCAAGTCGAAGTCGAGCACGATCCGCATCAGCGAGCAGGCTACCGGCGACGGCCGCGACCTGTACGCGCGGGCAAAGGAAGAAGGGTGGGAAGGGCTGATCGTCAAGGAAGCGCAATCGCCCTACCAGTCGGGCCGCCGCAGCCCGTCGTGGCGCAAGCTCAAACTTCATCACGAGCAGGAATTCGTCGTCGGCGGCTGGACCGAGCCGCGCAACACGCGACAGTACTTTGGGGCGTTGCTGCTCGGGGTTTATGAGCGCCCGCGGCCCGAGCGCGGCGCGAAGTCGCCGCGCGAGAGCGAGCGGGGGTGGGGCCCCGCGAGCGTTGAGAAAAGCGGTCCGAACGCCTCAAGCCAGCTGGGTCCCCTCATCTACGTCGGGCACGCGGGCACGGGGTTCGATCAGGACGAGCTCGAGCGGGTATCGAAGCTTCTCAAGGCGCGTGAGACGAAGCAGTCGCCGTTTGCCGACAAGATCGAGAGCAACGAAACCGCGCACTGGGTGAGGCCCGAGCTCGTTGCCCAGGTCCGCTTCACGGAGTGGACCGACGACGGCAAGCTGCGCCATCCGGTGTACCTGGGGTTGAGAGACGACAAGAAGGCAGAGAGCGTGGTGAGGGAGATAGCGGCGGTTCCGCCGAAATCAGCGGCAGCCGCGCCGAAGCCCGAAGTGCGAAGCCGGGTAGCTTCCGGCCTTAGCCGAAAGTCTCCTCCCCCCGTAGCTTCCGGCCTTAGCCGGAAGTCTCCTCCCCCCGTAGCTTCCGGCTTTAGCCGGAAGTCTCCGAGGGAGAAACCCCGACCGACACGAGAGAAGCCCGACAAGAAAGCCAGCGCCACACTAGGGATCGAATTGGACCGGATGCAGCCGGTCGTCGATCAGCTGCGCGAGCTCGAGGACAGGCGCCGGGATGGCACCATAGCGCTGCCCGACGGCGCCAGGATCGGCGTCACCAATCTCGCGAAGCTCTTCTGGCCGAAACTCAAGCTGACCAAGGGCGATCTGCTGCGCTACTACGCCACGGTTGCGCCGCTCATCCTTCCGGTCGTCGCCGATCGTCCGCTCGTCATGAAGCGCTTTCCGAACGGCGTCGACGACCGCATCGCGTTCTATCAGCAGCGCCGGCAGAAGGAACAGCCGCCGGCGGGCGTGCGCATGGAAGCGCTGCCCGACGATCTCGACCCGATCGAGGAGCGCGGCGCCGAGCGCTTCATCGGCGGGTCGCTCATCACGCTGCTCTACATGACGCAGCTCGCCGCGATCTCGCAGGACCCGTGGTTCTCGCGCATGCAGTCGCCGCTCGACGCCGACTTCGTCGCGCTCGATCTCGATCCCGGCGAGGGCGCGACGCTCGCGCAGGTGCTCGACGTCGCGCGCTGGGTTCGCGACGAGCTGGCGTCGATGCAGGTGCCCGCCGTGCCGAAGACGTCGGGCTCGCGCGGTCTGCACATCTACATTCCGCTTCAGCCGGGCACGTCGTACGAGTCGGGGCAGCTCTTCTGCCAGATCGTCGCCACCGTGATCGCCGCCCGGCATCCCAAAGTGGCGACCGTCGAGCGCATGGTCAAGAAGCGCCGGCGGGGCACCGTCTACGTCGACTTCCTGCAGAACATCCTCGGCAAGACGCTCGCGTGCGCCTACAGCGCGCGCGCAAGCGACTTCGCCGGCGTCTCCACGCCGCTCACCTGGGATGAAGTCGAAGCCGGCGTCGACCCACGCGACTTCACCATCGTTACCGCACCGGCGCGCTTCCGCGAAGTTGGCGATCTGTGGGCGCGGCTGCGCACGTCGAAGCCCGCGCGCCTCGAGACCGTGTTCGGGAAATACTCCGGATCCTCGTAGTGTCCGGCTTTAGCCGGACCATCCGTTCGCCAATACTCCGGACCTTCGTAGTGTCCGGCTTTAGCCGGACCACGCGTTCGCGAATACTCCGACCTTCGTAGTGTCCGGCTTTAGCCGGACCATCCGTTCGCCAATACTCCGGACCTTCGTAGTGTCCGGCTTTAGCCGGACCACGCGTTCGCGAATACTCCGACCTTCGTAGTGTCCGGCTTTAGCCGGACCATCCGTTCGCCAATACTCCGGACCTTCGTAGTGTCCGGCTTTAGCCGGACCATCCGTTCGCCAATACTCCGGACCTTCGTTGTGTCCGGCTTTAGCCGGACCATCCGTTCGCCAATACTCCGGACCTTCGTAGCGTCCGGCTTTAGCCGGACCATCCGTTCGCCAATACTCCGGACCTTCGTAGTGTCCGGCTTTGGCCGGACCATCCGTTCGCCAATAACTCTGGACCTTCGTTGTGTCCGGCTTTAGCCGGACCACGCCGACGATGCTATTGCGATGGAACGATGAACACGATGTGCCATCCTCATAAATGCGAAGGGTGGGCCATCAGCGCCGCCGAGTGGCGCGTCGAGCCGGCGGCGGGCGCCACGACGGCGACGGGGAGCAACGCGCCGAAGCGCGCGAGGCGGGTAGCGTTCGGTTTCATATTCCTACTGCTAAGAGCGTGTCCGAGTAATCGACTCTGACATTCCTATCCCCGCGCTGCGCCCCGGGGCGAGATATGTACCATCTTCTCTGTGTCGTGCCGGTACTTGAAGACCAGCGGGAAGACGATGCCCAGGATGAGCGCGTAGCCCGCAAAGGTCAGCCAAATGCTCGGCCAATCCTTAACGCCGTTCGCCGTGAAGTGATCGACGACCCAGCCGCTCGCCAACCCGCCGACGAAGGCGCCAAGGCCGTTCGTCATGATCATGAAGAGACCCTGCGCGCTGGCGCGGATGTTCGATTCCGATTCGCGGTCCACGAACAACGAGCCCGAGATGTTGAAAAAGTCGAAAGCCATGCCGTAGATAATCATCGACAGCACCAGCATCCAGAGGCCCGCGCCCGGATCGCCGACTGCGAACAGCCCGAAGCGGAAGACCCAAGCAAAGATGCTGATCAGCATCACCTTCTTGATGCCAAAACGCTGCAGGAAGAACGGGATCGTCAGGATGAAGAACGTCTCGGAGATCTGCGAGATCGACAACAGCAGGTTCGGATGCTCGACGCCGAAGGTGCCCGGATACGCGGTCTTGAAGTCATCCAGGAACGCGCCACCGAAGGCGTTGGTGATCTGCAGTGCCGCGCCCAGCATCATCGCGAAGAGGAAGAACACGAGCATCTGCTGGCGCCGGAACAGGACGAAGGCATCGAGCCCGAGCGCCGAGACCAGGCGACGCTTGCCCTCCGACTTCACCGGTGGGCACTTCGGCATCGTGAATGCGTAGAAGCCGAGGAAGAGCGCGGCGCCCGCGCTGATGTACAGCTGCAGCTCACTCTTGGTCCAGCCCGCAAAATCCACCATCCACATCGCGGCGATGAAGCCCACGGTACCCCACACCCGGATCGGCGGGAATTTCTGGACGACGTTGAGGCCACCCTGCTCCAAAACCTTGTAGGACACGGTGTTGTTGAGCGCGATGGTCGGCATGTAGACCATCGCGTTCAGCAGCATGATCAAGTACAGCGTCTCGAAGTCCTTGACGGTCGACGCCCAGAGCAGCAGGCCCGCGCCAAGCAAGTGACAGATGCCGTCCACGCGCTCCGCGTTGACCCAGCGGTCCGCGATGATTCCCATGAGGCCGGGCATGAAGAGCGAGCCGACGCCCATCGTGGCGTAGATGCTGCCGACCTGGCTGCCCGAGAAGCCGAGCGTGACGATCATGTAGGCGCCGAGCGAGATCAGCCACGAGCCCCACACAAAGAACTGCATGAAGTTCATCACCGTGAGGCGGAATTGGATGCTCATGGGGCGGCGAGTCTTGTTTTGCGTCGGGTGGCGTCGGGGCGATATGTACTACACTGCGGGCGATGGCAAAGACATACCGCCCGTATCTTCCCGAACAGGATCTCCTGTTGCCGCCGAGCCTGCGGGATTGGTTGCCGGAGGGCCATCTCGCGTTCTTTGTGAGTGATCTGGTCGAGCAGTTGGACCTGTCGGCGATCCTGCGGGTGTACGAAGACGACGAGCGTGGCTACCCGCCGTACCACCCGGTTATGCTGACGAAGGTGGTGGTGTACGCTTACTGCGTCGGCGTGTTTTCGTCGCGGCGGATCCAGCGGCGACTGGTGGAGGACGTGGCGTTCCGCGTGCTGGCGGCTGGCAACGAGCCGGACTTCCGGACGATCGCCGATTTTCGGAAGCGGCATTTGCTGGCCTTGCGCGGCTTCTTCGAGCAGGTGCTCCGCCTGGCGCGCGAACTGGGCGCGCCGCGGGTTGGTCGCGTGGCGCTCGACAGCAGCAAGATCCAAGCGAACGCGTCGAAGCACAAGGCAATGAGTTACGGCCGGATGCGTGAGAAGCAGCGGCAGCTGCGTGAGGAAGTGAAGCAGTTGCTGGATCAGGCGGAGGCGACGGACGCGGCCGAGGACGCCGAGTACGGCGCGGACCGACGCGGTGACGAGCTGCCGGCGGATTTGCAGCGGCGCGAGAGTCGATTGAAGCGCATTCGCGAAGCCAAACGGGCGCTGGAGGCCCGCGCGACGGACGAGGCCGCCGCCGCGGGCCAACCCGCGGAGTCGGCGAAGCCGGACCCGAAGGTGCAATACAACTTCACCGATCCCGAGTCGCGGATCATGAAGGGTCCCGACGGCTTCGTCCAGGCCTACAACGTGCAGGTCGCGGTCGACGATCTGCAATTGATCGTGGGTCAGGCCGTGACGCAAGAGACGAACGACAAGAAGCAACTGATGCCGATGATCCGCACCGTCGAACAGCAGTCGGGCGACACGCCCGACCAAGTACTCGCCGACGCCGGGTATTGCTCGGACGAGAGCCTGACCGCGATCGCCGCGACACGAATCGACGCGTACATCTCGATGCGGAAACAGAAACATGGGGAGCGGCTGGGGCCGTGTCCGCGCGGCCCGCTGCCGAAGACGGCGACGATCGTCGACCGCATGGCCCGCAAGCTGCAGACGAAGGCCGGTGCCGCCGCCTACGCGGCGCGCAAAGGGATCGTCGAACCCGTCATCGGCCAGATCAAACAGGCGCGAGGCTTTCGGCAATTCATGCTGCGGGGATTGGAGAAAGTGCAAGGCGAATGGTCGCTCGTATGCACGACGCACAACATTCTCAAGCTGTATCGTCTCTGCGTCTGACCGGCGCGGCGGTCTCTCTGCCCGCTCGCGATCCCCGATACTACCCGCATGGCCATCGCCCGAGAACGGCGACCGCAAGGGTGGGCGGGCGGCACGAGGCATTGTGATCATCGCGGCGATTACTCGGACGGACTCCTAGCCTAGCCCGCCTCGTGCCGAAACGATTGGACGTTTCGGACATCACGCGTAAAGCGTCATCGCGACCATCGATTCATCGTGTCCATCGTGATGGCGACTGGCATTCCGCGTAAGATCTCGGTGTGCCCCGCTGCTATATGATCGCAACAGATGGGCAAGAAAGACCGCAAGTCGTCGCCGGCGGAAACCGCTGAGTCCTTTGGCGTCGGCCAGCTCACCCGTCACCTCTTCGTCTGCCTCGGCCCCGACTGCGTCGACAAAGACGATGGCGAGAAGACGTGGGATTACGTGAAGAAGCGGATGAAGGAGCTGAACATCGCGGGCTCGAGCGGGCCGTGCTACCGGACGAAGGTGGGCTGCCTGCGCATCTGCGGCGACGGTCCGATCGCGCTCGTCTATCCAGAAGGCGCGTGGTATCGCGACGTCACGCCCGACAACGCCGAGCGGATCATCCAGCAGCACCTGATCGGCGGACGGATCGTCGAGGACCTGTGCTTCGCGAAAAACCCGCTCGGGCCGGGCACGCGACGCTGACCGCACGACACCCTCCCGGCTTGCGTCTGCTTCCGCCGCCCCGGTATGATGAGCGTTCGCGTTTGACGACCGATATGCGCCCGTAGCTCAGTTGGATAGAGCGCCGGCCTTCGAAGCCGTAGGTCGGGGGTTCGAATCCCTCCGGGCGCACTTCTCTTAACCGAGGGGCTTCGCCCCTCGGACTCCCCGACACGCTCCCTCGCGCGCTGCTTCGCCACGCGCGCTTCCGCCTACGCTAAAGCTCCGGCGAGACCTCGCCGAAGCGCCTACGGCGCGAAGGCGGGCCGGTCCCGTGGCGCGCTTCGCTTCGCTCGCGCGTTTCCTGATGGGGCTTCGCCCCTCGGACTCCCCGACACGCTCGCTTGCGGGGACCCCAACGCCCCGCGCCGCTCGCGTGGCTCACTCGCTGCGCTCGTTCGCTGCTCCTGAATGTGCGTGAGTTACGATCTTGGCATTCCAAGTTTCAATGGCCTTCCGATCGCCCCGGGCGCGCATCACAGTCGGCATCGACAATGCAGTCGGTGGTCGTAGATTTCGGACATGAGCGTCGAACTCGCATTTCTCGTCTTCTGGGTCTTGATGACGGTCGCCGGGTTGCTCATCTGGCGATCGGGCGATCGCTTCGGCGGTCGGGGTATCGTGCAGGTGGGAGCGATCAGTAGTGTCGGCGCAGCCGGCATCTGGCTCATCCGTGTTGGCTATCCCTGGTTGGGATACGGATTACAGGCCGGCACTCTCTGCGTCTGGCTGACTGTGATCTGGAAAGCCGACCGAGCCATCCTGCGACAGATGGCTCCGATGCTCGGCCTGGGCGGCGCCGTGATTGCCGTCATCTGGCTCACCGAAGTATCGTCCTGGTTCGGCGCGCCTCGCGAAGCTATCCTCGCGCTGCTGGCTCTGCTGGTCGTGCTGACGACGGCGTTTCTCGTGTGGATGCTCGCGTCGACCCATCGCCTTCTCCGGCTCCACCGCCGCGCGACGGCGACAGTCGACTCAGCCAACCCTCCTCCCTCTCCCACCGTCTAACCAAGCCGATCGGCGTGCGCTGAAAGGAGCGACCGGTGGAGAACTGGACACGAGACGTTGCCTACGCGGTGCGATCGCTCCTGGCAGCGAAGAAGTTCTCGGCGATCGTCATCCTGACGCTCGCTCTCGGGCTCGGGGCGAACACGGCGGTGTTCAGCGTGCTGCACGCGGTCGTGATCAGGCCGCTGCCCTATGACGACCCGGATCGGCTCGTCCGCGTGTATCACACGAGCGGCGAGACCGACAGCTACATGCCCGGGCCGGCGTTCCGCGCGTACAGGGACGGGAGCACCACGCTCGACCTCGCGCCCGTCTATACCTACAACAGCGAAGGTGCGGATCTGACCGATCGGGCGCAGCCCGAGCGCGTCACCGTTCTGCGGGTTGGAGCGGACTATTTCCGCGTGCTCGGCGTGCGGCCCGTGGCCGGCCAGCCCTTCGCCCGCGACCAGGAGCGCGCCGATGCCAATCCGGTGGTCGTGACCGAGCGGATTTGGCGCGAGTATCTCGGCGGGCGCCAGGACGCGATCGGGCAGTCGCTCTCTATCAACGGCGTACGCCAGCAGGTCGTGGCGGTCCTTCCCGACGCGTTCGACGATCCGCTCGTGCCGGGCATCGAGATCTGGACGCCGATCGAGATCCGGAACCAGTGGTACAACCACTATCTGAGCGTCATCGGCCGCCTCCGTCCGGGCGCGACGCTCGATCAGGCGCAGGCGGAACTGAAGACCATCGCGTCACAGATCGAGTCCAACTACGGCGCGAGCACTGTCCGGCGCTCGGCGCGCGTGACGCCGCTGCAGGTCGATACCGTGGGCACGGCCGGCAGCCTGCTGTGGATGCTCCTCGGCGCGGTCGGGCTGCTCCTCACGATCGCGTGCGTCAACGTCGCGGGGATCGTGCTGGCGCGCGGGGCGGCTCGGGCGCAGGAACTCGCGGTCCGCGCCGCGCTCGGCTGCTCGCGCTGGCGCCTCGCGCGACAACTTATCATCGAGAGCCTGCTCCTCTCGCTCGCCGGCGGCATCGTCGGGCTGGTGAGCGCTGCGATCGTCACGCGCCTGCTGCTCGCGGCAGCGCCGGAGTCGGTCGCTCGTGTGGCCGCAGGTGCGAGCGGAAGCAGCGTCGTGTTCGCCTTCGGCTTCGTCGTCTCGCTGGTCGCGGGACTCGCCTTCGGCCTCGCTCCCGCGCTGCAGCACGCGCGTCCGAATCTCGAAGGCGTGCTGCGCGAATCTGGACGCGGCTCGAGCGGCAGCCGCCGCCAGGCTCGCTTCCGGCAGGTGCTCGTCGTCTGTCAGATCGCGCTGGCGCTCGTGCTGCTCACCGGCGCGGGACTGCTGATGCGCAGCTTCGAGCGGCTGTCGGGCGCTGGATCTCGGGCTGCGCGCCGAGAACGTGCTGACGTTCCAGGTGAGCCTGCCCGCCGGCCGGTACGCGGAGCCGGAACGCCGCGCCGCGTTCCACATCGCCTTCCAGGAACGGCTCGCCGCCATCCCCGGCGTCAAGGCGGCAGGCGCCGTGTCGCGACTGCCGGTCACCGGCACCTATCACACCTGGAATGCCGGGCGCACCGACCGGCCGGAAAACGATTCCGTATCGGCGGATCAGCGCGTCGTCGAGGGCCGCTTCTTCGAAGCGCTCGGCATACGCATCCTGCGCGGCCGAACGTTCACCGCCCGGGACGGAGCGGCGCCGCGGCAGGTCGTCATCAACGACCGTCTCGCGCGCACGCTCTATCCGAACGAGGATCCGATCGGCCGCCAGCTGCGCGTCTCCGGAGGCGAGGCCGAGATCATCGGCGTCGTCGCCGACGTGGCCGTCGGCGCGCGCCAGGCGACGCCGTCGATCGTCTATCACCTGCACCGCCAGTTCGCGGCCAATCGCAATTGGGGTCTGACCGAAGTGGTGTCGTCGAATCGCGCCGACACGGGGTTGCTCGACGACATCCGCCGCGAGCTCCACGCGATCGACCCCGCACTCGTCCTTTACGAGCCGCGCATGCTCGCCGACGTCATCGGCCGCGGCGTCGCGCAGGAACGCTTCGCGCTGCTGGTCGTCGCCGCCTACGCGGCGCTGGCGTTGGCGCTCGCAGCCGTCGGCCTCTACGGCGTGCTGAGCTACTCGGTGAGCCGCCGCCGGCGCGAGATGGGTATCCGCCTCGCGCTCGGCGCGCAGACCGGCGCCGTTCGCGCGCTCGTCGTCCGCGAAGGTGGCCTGTTGGCAATCGCCGGCGTCGCCGCCGGACTGGCCGGCGCGCTCGCCGCCACGCGCGCCCTCAGCACGCTGCTCTTCGGCGTCACCGCAAGGGATCCGCTGACGTTCGCCCTCGCCGCGGTGACGCTCATCGCCATCGCGCTCATCGCCAGCTGGATTCCTGCCCGCGCCGCGACTCGGATCGATCCCGTCCACGCGCTGCGGGCCGACGGGAATTGAAGGCGTCGTCCAGTTGCCCTTCGGGGAAAGCTCAGGGCGACCGCGAGCCCGTCGAAGGCCCGTGTGTTGTGCTACGATCGCAGTTCGCGTCAGCGCCCGTAGCTCAATTGGATAGAGCGTTGGCCTCCGGAGCCAAAGGTTGCAGGTTCGATTCCTGCCGGGCGCACCAGCCTTCGCTCACGCTGCATCGATGGCGTGAGCTACGGCTGGCAAGCCATCCGAGCGCGCCGTAGCTCCTGAAGCCCCTTTTCATGTCGAACGACTACGAAGTCCTGGATCCGCGCTTCCGTTCCTGCTTCAACCGTACGGCGCACGTCGACCGCCTCTGGACTGGCGGACGATGGACGGAGGGACCGGCTTACGTGCCGGCCGCGCGGCACCTGCTTTTTTCGGATATCCCCAACAATCGGATGCTGCGCTACGACGAGTGCGACGGCTCGGTCAGCGTCTTCCGTCAGCCGTCCAACTATTCGAACGGCAACACCGTCGATCGCCAGGGGCGGCTCGTGACGTGCGAGCACGGCGGCCGGCGCGTCGTCCGGACCGAGCACGACGGCGCCATCACCGTCATCGCCGATCGGTACAAAGGCAAGCGGCTGAACAGCCCGAACGACGTGGTGATCAGGTCCGACGGATCGATCTGGTTCACCGACCCGCCCTACGGCATCCTGACAGACTACGAGGGGCACAAGGCGGACAGCGAGGTCGGCGGCAACTACGTCTTCCGCGTGGACGGCGCCACGGGCGAGATTCGCGTCGTCGCCGACGACTTCATCCGGCCGAACGGGCTCGCCTTCTCAGCCGACGAGAGCCTGCTCTACATCGTCGACTCCGCGGGCGGCGATCACCCGAAGCACATCCGCGTCTTCGCCGTGGGTGCCGACGGCACGTTGTCGGGCGGCAAGGAGTTCGCCGTCTGCACAGCGGGACGATTCGACGGGATGCGTTTCGACGATGCCGGACGGATCTGGTCCGCCACCGACGCCGGCGTGGACTGCATCGACGCGGACGGGACGCTGATTGGCCGGATCCTGATTCCGGAGATCTGCTCGAACGTCGTCTTCGGCGGGCCGAAGCGCAACTACCTCTTCATCTGCGCGGCGACGTCGCTCTACGGCGTGCTGCTGCCGGTCAACGGGCTGAAGACGTTCTGAAACGCCGATCGTGAGATTGGCCGGACGCTGCCACTCATTCGCTGGACGCGGATCAGGGACTTACGGGACTCGGATCTCGCGGATCACGGACCCTGGCGGCGCGGATCTCGGCCATCGGTAGTGGGTCAGTTTGAAAATCGCGGCTCAACTGGCGACGGTGCCAACGTGCGACAATGACCTCGCATGGCGAAACGAGCACGGCCACACGATTTCATGGCAACCGCTCGGCGAGTTGTTGAAGAGGCTATCGGCGAGAAGCTGGACGGCTCGCCGTTGCCGAAGAAGACAAGGCGAGCCGCAGGAGGGTTGAAGGGCGGACGGTCAAGGGCGAAGGCACTTACGGCTGCGCAGCGGTCAGAGATTGCCAAGACTGCGGCTGCCGCGCGTTGGAAGAAGTCCTAGCTCGCCTTCTTCTTCTCTTCTGGGGCGTTTTTCCGCCACTCGATCTCGTCGGTCAGGTCCATGTCCGGTTGAATGGGTTCCTCTTCCGGGTGAATGCGGTTCCAGTGATCTAGGTCCAACGTTAGTTGCAGCCCGTCGCCGATCATCTGATCCCGTCGTTCGCCAGCCGCCTTGACCATCTTGTAACGCGGCGCGTTGCCGTCGATGTCGATCCAGAGCTTGCCCTGTTTCCCGTTGCTCTTCTTGATGCTGTAGGCGTGGTTCGCCCGATACGGGTGATTCGTCTCTGGATCGTGGCGAATCTCTTCGCGTGCGGCCGCAGAGAACTCCTTGGCTGCTAGGTCCATTGGGTCTTCGGGTTTGGGCAGCTTCCACTTCAGGCTCTTCACCGCGAAAGCGACGACCTTGTGCATGTCCAAGTCGGTCTCGCCGGTCTCATCGCGATACAACCTGAACACCTTATGGATCTCCAGCTGCTTCTTCGTGGCCATGGTGGCCCTCCTGCTACTGATCGACAGGGGCAATATCGCCCCATCCGTCGTGCGTCGCGCTTGCTGTCACGATTGAACGAATCTTGACGAGATGATCCCGAAACAGTTCGTAACGTCCAGTCCGGCGCTGTATCTGGCCGGCGACGATTCCTGGGTGGATCCTGAGAGTGTTGGCGAAGCCGAGAAGATCACGCTCGCTGAAGGCCGGCGCTTTCACAGCGATGAACTTGTCCATTTTTTTCTTCGGCACGCAGAAGTCTGCGGCCGCCTCGTTTGCCAGCCGCTCTTCCTCTGGGAGCCCAGCGCCGATGCCTGCGCGCTCGCCCTCAAGTTCAGCGTCCACGGCCGCCTCAGCGCGGCCGTGGCGTCTGCGCGCATGTTCAAGTTCATGCCGAAGGACGAAGAAAAAATTGTCGATCCTGTCGTGCCTCAAAGACATACCGACGACTGGTGCCATGTCGTTCAGCCAGAAGCAGACGCCGTCGATCTTCGCTGATGTCAGGCTCTCGACCACCACGAACCTGATGCCGTTCTCACGCATGATGCGCGGAACCTTGCGGGCTTCTTCGGCTGACCAAACGAGCGTCTGGACTTCGGAGATCGCGCGCTCCACCGATGACGGCGAATACCGCTCAACGAGTTGATCTTCGGCCATCCTCTTCACGCGATAGAGCCATGTTAGCTGCGGCGGCGTGACGCTCTCGCTGACGTTGGTCTTCTTGGCGGCGTGTGGAAGCACTTCGATCTCGTCAATCGAAGGCACGCCGAAGAATTTGGTCAACGCGCGCTCGATGCCAGGTACGTCCTTGATGCTGTCCACGCGCAGCCAGCCGCGCTTAATCATCTCGGCGATGGGGAGCGCATTGAAGAGCTGGGCGCGGGTGTTGCGATCTGGATCTGGACGAACAACGAGCCGCGCGAGAGCCAGGTCGTACGATTTTTGGAGATCAAGAAACTGTTCGGCATCGATGCCGAAGGCTTCACCGAGCAGGATTGCCATCGGTGCATCGACGGGACGCCGCCCGGAGATGATCTTGTTCACGACGGTTTCTTCAACGCCGAGAATGACGGCCAAAACGCGCTGGGTCCAGCCGCGCTCGTCCAGAAGATCCTTTACGAGCTGGCCAGGAGTTACGGGAATGGGGGGCACGGCGGACAGCTTACACGAGTCTGCGCATATTCGCAAACTGATCAAAATGCTTGACATAAGACAACTAGCTCGGCATAATGATCCTCATGAACAGGCTGAGCACGGCACAGCGGGTGGCAGTGGTTAAGGCTCTGGTAGAAGGCTGCTCGATCCGATCAACTGTGCGGATGACTGGCGTCTCCAAGAACACCATTTCCAAGCTGTTGCTCCAGCTCGGCTCGGCCTGCACTAGGTATCAGGATGCGACCCTTCGGAACCTCCCGTGCAAGCGGCTCCAATGCGACGAAATTTGGTCGTTCGTAGGCGGTAAGGACAAGAACATCACCGACGAGCAGAAGCAGAACGGGCTGGGATCGATTTGGACGTGGACGGCGCTGGACGCCGATACGAAGCTGATTGCGTCGTGGCTGGTCGGCTCGCGCGATTCACAGTCGGCGTACGAGTTTATGCAGGACGTTGCCGGCCGGCTCCGTGGTCGCGTGCAACTCACCACGGATGGGCACCGGCCCTACCTGGAGGCCGCTGAAGCGGCGTTCGGAATCGACATCGACTACGCTGTGCTCCAAAAAATTTACGGGCAGGACGCCAATCCAGAGAAGCGGTACAGCCCCGCCGTCTGCCTCGGCTGCGACGTGAAGGAAATCACCGGATCGCCCGATCCGAAGCACATTGCGCGGCGTCAACTACTTCTGCCTGTTAGCGACAACTATTTCTGCCGGCGAAGGGGTGGCGAATGAACCCGCGGGCGACCGCCGCGGGCTCGGGTAATGGTCGCTGGCCGGGTCGCTGGCCGTGAGTGAGATTTGTCTGGCGTTTCTCTCCTTGATCAAAGGACGAGGATGGCGGTGGGCGCTGTGGGAAACGGTCCGCCGTTTTCCAAGGCGCGGTGGGCGCGTCTGCGCGTCCACGGGGCCGGCAGCGTCCACGGCCTCTTCAGGCGTGGCGATCGGCCGCGTGAGCGCGTGGGCGTGGCCAAACCGGGCGACCCTCAGGTCGTCCGCCGGGACGATCGGCGATCCTGAGGCATCCTGCGCGGTCATTATTGTCACGAGGTGGCCTCCGCTCGGCTGGCGACGGCTTTTCCCCGCCGCTTGGCCTGCTCGGTCCGAAAGCTGGGCACATCGAATTCCAGCAGCACCGAGTGATGCACCAGGCGATCGATTGCCGCGGCGGTCGCCATCTGATCCCGAAAGATCCGATCCCACTGCGCGAAGATCAGATTGCTGGTGATGCAGACGGAGCGTCGCTCGTAGCGTTCGGCGAGGAGCGTGAAGAGAATCTCGGCCTCCTCGGGACTTTGCTGGATGTAGCCGACGTCGTCGAGGAGCAGCACCGCGAAGTGATCGAGTTTGCGCAAGGCGCGGGGCAGCTCGAGATTCCGCTTCGCCGCCAACAGCTCCTGCACGAGGCTGTAGGTCGGCATGAACAGCACCGCGTGGCCCCGGTCGACGAGCGCGTGACCGACCGCGCACATCGCATGGCTCTTACCGACGCCTGGCAGACCGAAGGCCAGCACATTGGTCGCATCGTCCAGGAAGTCGCCGTCGGCGAGCTCGTGGAGTCGACGCACGAGCGCCGGAGGCAACCGCCCCTCATCGAGAGTCGCGAACGTTTTGCCGGGCGGCAGCTTGGAGGCGCGCCGCAGGCGTGTGATGCGACGCTCGTGTCGCTCCTGGGCCTCGAGCGTCAGCACGTCCAACAGCAGCGGGAACGCGGCCTGCTGCTCCGCCTCGACGAAGCGCGACACCAACTCGCGGGCGACGGTCGTGAGGAGAAATCCCGTCAGGAGGCTCGTGATCTGATCGCCGACGGTCGACGGCGTGGCCGCGCGGCTCATGCTGCCGCTCCGGCGCGTAGCGCATCGTAGACGGCGAGGTCCGGCACCGGAATATGGATCACCGGGACCGTCAGCACTGGCGGCGCGACCTGCGTTTGCACCGTGACGTAGTCGAAGCCACCGATCTGATCGAGCAGCTCCGCGAGGACCGCGCCCACCCGCGCCTCGCTCTCCGTGGCCGCCAGGTGTAGGATGCGGAGGTACTCGACGTCGGCGCGCTCGCCATGGGTCCGCACCAACGCGTCGTAGGTGCGCCGGAACGTGACGGACGGATATAGGTCTTCGCGATACCGGTACCGCGCAAAAGCACCGGGCTTGCGCACCAGCCAGCCGATCACATGCCGGTAGTCGATCCGGTGCTCGTCCTCGCCCCGCAGGCGCGGCATCGTCTGCACCAAGTGATCGCGGTAGCGGACCTCCACGACATTCGGATACACGCGCGCTTCGACAGTGTGCCCCATCAATTGCGCCGGCACGGAGTACGTGCGATGCGCGACGCGAATGGTGCTCCACCGCCGCACGACCGCGGAATAGATCGTGTAGCTGGGAATCGCCGCCGAAGGGAGGACGCGCAGCGCCGACCGCTCTTCAGCCAGCCGCCCCGCGGCCGGCCGGTTGCGCCAGTACGCGACGACCTCCTGGACGAAGGCCTCGTACGCCGCCAGGTCGTCGAAGGCGGCATGGCCCCGCACGATTAGCGCCTGCGCGACCAGCGACTTCAGCTGGCGATGCGCCTGCTCGGCGACGCCATTTTCATGCGCGCGCCCCGGCGTGATCCGACTGGAGCGGATCCCGTAGTGCTCGAGCACCGCACGAAAGCGCGGCGTCAGATCGCGCCCACTACTGGCTTTCAGCTCGTGCGTCGCGGCCGACAGATTGTCGCTGCGCAGCACCGCCGGGACACCGCCGAGCGCCCACAGCGCGCCTTGGACCCCGGCCACGAGCGCCTCGAAGGTTTCGCCAAACGCGACCGCCACCCACGTCCAGTGGCTGTAGCTGAGGACGAACTCAAAGAGGAGGTGCGGCAAGGGCTCGCCGGCCACCGTCACGCCCAGGTCGGTCGCGTGTGTGAAATCGATCGCCGCTTCGCGACCCGGCACGGCGACCTGCTGGAAGAACACCTCGGGCTCGACGCCGTGACGCGCCCGCCAGTCGCGAAACCGCCGCTGCAGCGTCCGCGCCTGCCCCGGCTGAAATTGATCGGGATAGCGCTGGCGCAACACCTCCAACACCACCTTGGCCTCGAGGATGCCCTTGCGGTCGCTCCGCAACAGCGGCTCCACGTCCGTCTGCCACACCGCCGCAAAGGGATCCGGACGGGTCCGCCAATCGCGGGGCTGTTTCGTCGCCGTCGGCAGGGGCCCCAGGTCCCACTCCCGCGCGGTCCGAAGACTCATGCTGCTCGCGGCCGCAGCGGCCGCCTGGGTCTTGCCATTCATACGTGTCTGCCTCATCAGCCGAACCTGCGCATCCGTGACCATTGATCACAGGCTGACACAGTGGCCAGGCCGACCCCGAAGCGGCAGATCTAGTTGTCGCTAGGCGGCAGATCTAATTGTCGCCGCGCACACATCTCGACCAGCTACGTTGAGCGCCAGAACCTCACGATGCGAATGTCGATGCGCAGGTTCACGCGGCTGACGAACGCCTTCAGCAAGAAGGTGGAGAACCACGCGGCCGCAATCGCCCTGTATTTCATGTATTACAACTTCGGGCGCGTGCATCAGACGCTGCGCGTTACGCCAGCGATGGAAGCCGGCGTCACGGATCACGTCTGGAGCGTTGATGAAATCGTTGGCCTGCTGGGATAGGATGAGCTGAGGTGAAAGCAAAGCCGCCCAACGCGTACTCTGGCGTCGCGTACGCGCAGCGTGTGGCGCGTAAGGCGGTGCCTTGGCTGACGCACTGGATCGCCGGCTTCATCGCCATTTCTCTCCTGCTTGCTGTTGTGATGGCGTGGATAACGGGCCTGTCATTCTGGGTGTGTTGGCTGATGTCCATTGTATCGGTCAAAGTGAACGGAATGATCGCTGCGTGGGAAGACGACCGACCAGGCGGATTTACCGGCCCGCCCGATTCAAACTGACCCACTACCCGGCCATCCGGTGGCGCTTTCCGTTCTGCGCAGAAATGCTATAATCGGCAATTGTCCCCATCGCGTCGGGCCTGCCATGACCGACGCACCGCGCACTCAGTGGGCCGCTAGCTCAATTGGCAGAGCAGCAGACTCTTAATCTGCGGGTTCTCGGTTCGATTCCGAGGCGGCTCACCAAATCTTCGCGATTTCATTCGAAAAACTGCGCCTTCGCGGTGCCGCGTCGCCGGCTCCGCACGCCCGAAACGCGCGACTGATCCCGTTCTGAGCCTGTTCTCCCCGATGTAGCGAAGTTGCCGCGCGGGCGACGCGTCGGTCGACATTGGGCGACTTTTCTTACCGATCCCCTCGGGCGAGCGGTAGCTGCATATCGAACATAGAACCTCCCATATGCTTGGCTGACCGCGGCACGCCGGCGCGCTCGAACGTCCGGACGGCCGACCGGCGCATGTCATGCACCAGCGCGCCCGGACAGCCGGCGACCTTGCAGGCATTCTTCCACGCGGTGCGGAATTGCGCGCATCGTAGTGCGCGCGGGCGCGCGCGAGGTAGTCGGCCAAGGATTCGTCGTTCGTCTCCGCGCGCGGCGGATGAAGCGGATCGCCGGGATTGAGTTCTTCGAGCGGTTGCCAGACGACTCGCGGCGACCAGTCTGGCTCGATCGGCTCGATCGACTCGCCATCGATCACGGTGGGAGGTCGAGGGCGGAGGACAACTACGGGCAGCAGGGTCGAGGGCGGCGGCGTCAGCAGCATGAGGTGGTCGGCCGCGGCCGGCGTTCCCGCCCAGTAGTAGACGTGCAGTTCCGCGACATCCCGCAGCGCATCCAAGTGCCACTTCTCCGCCCAGGCGTCGAGCTGATCGTCGAACTCCGGACCTGCGGTCAACGTGCGCGCGAACTGCGCCAACTCGATCAGAGGGTCAGGGAAGACGCGCCGGAGCGCGCGTAGGACTTCTGCCTGCGCGAGAGACCGCGATCCAGATCTGGGTCCGTCCACTGGTGCTGCCTTCCGCGTGCAGCGTTCCGCTGTGCGAAGGTCGGCAGCCGGCCGGAGCGGAAATCCGGCCGTCGGATGCAGGTGCCCCCACATCCCCAGCTGCCGATTGTGCTCGGGTGACCGTACGATGTCTCGTAGAGCACTTTCTACAGACGTTTTCGTCTGGGCTTGGAATCCGCTAGAATCTGCTGCATCCGCAGTTAATGGGACCAGAACGCGGCCCGTCGGTGGCGCGACGATTCGTGCATCCCACTAAACCCGAGTGTCTCCGACCTCTCCTCATGACGTATCTGGAAGCCGCAGCAAAGGTTCTCGCATCGGCAGGAGTGCCATTGCACTATCGGGAAATCACGCGTCGGGCGTTGGAGGAGAAACTGATCGAGCCAAAGGGAACAACGCCCGAAGCGACGATGGGCGCACAGCTCTACATGGCTGTCAAGCAGAGCGACAGTACGGAGGGAGCGGCTCTCTTTCGACTGACTGAGCGAGGACACTTCAATTTGGTAGCTGCCGCTCAAGGCACGCTCGACACCGACATCACCGCCCACAACACCAAAGTCGAGTCTGAGCTGCTCGACTTCATTCTGGGGATGCACCCGCGTCAGGTCGAGTTGCTCATCGGTCAGTTGCTGACCGCTATCGGATTTGAGGAGGTGGACGTCACACGATACTCAGGAGATGGCGGAATCGATGTCGATGCCACATTAACGGTCGGCGGCGTCACGAGAGTGCGCACCGCAATCCAAGTGAAGCGTTGGAAAGGCAACGTGACGGGGAGCACCGTCCGTGAGCTACGCGGCAGTCTCATGAGCGACCAGCGTGGACTGATCATGACCACAGCCGGCTTCACGAAGGATGCGATTACCGAGTCGCAAGCTTCTGGCAAGACTCCCATCAGCCTCATCGACGGAAAGCGGCTCGTTCAATTGTTGGTCGAGAAGCAGGTGGGTGTTCGCCGAAAGACGGTTTCGTTGCTCGAACTCAACGTTGGTGAACTTCTTGCCGAGCAGGCCGGTGAAGAATCGACCGAACGAAGCGCCGTGCTCTGGCCCCTGCCAGGCGGACAGGATCACTTTTTCGAGACGCTGCTGGCTTTTCTCGATGAAATTGGTGCTCAGCAGCCATCGATTGAGCAGATGGCTCAGTGGGTCATGAAGCACTATGAAAAAGTCACAAAGCACAAAGTTGTTCAGTCCTATCTCCGGTCGGTCCTCTACACCATGGGACTGATCGACTTTGATGGGGAACGGGTAATTCTGACCAGCCAAGGGCAGGGTTTACAGCAAACGCGAAGTCGAGAGTACCTCCTACGAATACTTAAGGACAACATTTTGGGCATCACTGAAATCCTGGAAACGTTGGACTCAGGACCCAAGGATCTGACCACGCTGAGAGAGCACTTGGCCTCGCGTCTGCAAATTCGATGGGAAACCGATCATCAGGTACGGTTTCGCGCGCTATGGCTCGCAGCGGCGGGCGCAGTTGAGCGAACAGGTGCGCTTTGGAGGCTGGCGGGAACCGAATCCAACCAAGTCTCCCTGTCTGACCGTGTTGACTCACAGAAACCCAGACCCACGGCGATTCGCTAATCCCGATCTGCCGATTTCCGATATGTCCGAGTCCGACGATCGAGAACGTCTGAAAGACCTGCTGGTCCGCCTCCCTCAGAAGGCGGAGACACTGACCATCCACGTCACACTAACGAAACCAGGGTGGAAGCCTGAACTCGCCAAGCGTGTGAAGCAGCAACTTCTCGCGGACGGCCACGCGAAGATCGACACGACCGTGCTCGACCGATGGCAAAAGCTATTCGAGGCGTTGCAGGAGGCGAGGGTGAAGGCGGACGCCGTCGTCACTGTGTGAGAATGGAAATAGCGAGACTCGAACGTACTCTGCTCGCGAGTCCTGCGTACGAGATCGTCCGCGAGCGAAGAATGCTCGTCGACGACGGGGGCGGTGTCCTCTGGTCAGTCGATCCGGAAGACGTCCGCGAGCTGTCGGCGCTCGGCGTGCTCGCCTGGGAAGGCCGCGAAGGCAAACCATCTGGTTCCCTGTATGAGTGGACCGCGTTCAATCTGCTCTGCAACGCGGCGCCGACGCCGTTCCTGCTCAACGGCGAACGCTTCTATTCCGTCGACAGCTTTCACGAGGCGCTGAAGCTTCCTGAAGGCACGCCCGAGCGAGCCGCCTGCGCGATGGCGCCGTTTCTCGAAGCCCGCCGGCTTACGCACAAGATTCGCAGTGAGGCGTTTACGTATCGCGGGCAGACGATCGCTGTCGGGTCCGCGGAGCACGAGGGCCTCCTCGCTGCGGCGGTCAGTGCGAAGGTGGCACAAAACCCGGACGTCCAGATCGCCTTGCGGGAAACGGGAACAGCACGGCTGGTGTTCCCTCTCAGCTACAGCGACCACCCGGGCGCCCTGGCGCGCGTGACGCCGCTGACGCTGATGATTGAGCGATGGAAACAACGCCACTCGACGTTGTAGTGCCGTAATAGAAATCCCCTTTATGAAATCAGTAAAAGTGGGTCGCCATCCTTGTGCAACGTCCCCGACGCCGAGGAACTTGGATCGGTTGCGAATGAGGATTGAGCCTGAACTGAGCCCGATCTGATCCCGTCCGCTGCGGTTTTGTGCGATTCTTTGCGGTCCGTTGCGGCGGTCGTGGATCGGCGCTAAACGGTTGTCAGACACGAGGATCACGCAAGTTCCCGAACGAACTCGCGTGATCGTCACAATCCACCTGATAAGACTCTTAATCTGCGGGTTCTCGGTTCGATTCCGAGGCGGCTCACCACTTACCCGCATTTTTCTTAGGCATTTCGCGCAGCCACCGCACGCCGCGTCCGGCGAGTCTCGCCGAAAACGCCCGACTGATCCCGTTCTGAGCCTGTTCTGCCCAATGAGCGAATCTTGCCGCGCAGGTCCGCTCACTTGCTAACACCCGGCTTCCGGCCACGCTTCGGTTGGGATGGGCAATGGAACACGCCGACTGAGATTGTGAAGGGAACAGGGCGCCCGCACGCAGTCGCAGGCCTATACCGCCGCGACTTCATCGAGCGGACGATGGCTGACTCGACACGTTTGTCCACATTTCGAGGGCGCACGACGCGAACAGTGTCGACTGTTCCCTCCTCGTTCACTTGCACATCGGCTAGGCAGTATCCCAACTGAAACTCACCCTTCTCATAGAGCTTGTTGAATTCGGCGAGCCTCTCCTGGCCCGCGCTGGCGTCAGGCAGCTGCTCAGGTGTGATGGCTTTTCCGAGCATGCCGAGTCCGTCTTCGCCGGAGGGGGCGGCGCCGTTACGAAGGGACGATGAGGGGTTGACCAAACGTCGAGACGAAGCACATCTCCGATCGTTCCGTTGAACATGCCGAAGCGCCCGCCCGCACCGCTTGAATACGTTCCCTCGACGACGACGCATCGGTCGGAGATCGATGGCCCTTTCGTTTTCCAATATGGCTCGTCTGGCCACAGCGAACCAAGTGTGACCCAGGGTGCGTGCGACGACTGCTCCTCCATCGCAGCGCGGGACGGGTAGAGCGCAACCCATTCGAATTCCGCGTGCAGCACTCCGGCCACACGCACGAGGCTTCCGGCGTGGGATGGCAGTTCACCAAGGGTTACGGTCTTGATCTGGCTGCCACGAACCTTCTCCTCACGATTGGGTGCCACCCAGGAGAGGTCGGCTGCTGTCCGTTGCATCGTTTCGGCACAGATCTGCTCGACGCCAGGGGTGATAGCTGGTAATTCCACCCGGCGATCGACAACGGCCCAAGCGGCAAGGAGACCCACCGCGATAATACTGAGTGCGAGCAGGGCGGTCCGCATGGCGCTATACCATTGGACACCGATTGTTGTGTTTCCGGCAAAGAACGATCGATTCTGAATCCGAGCGCAGGCGACGGCCCTCAGACTGATCCCGTTCTGAGCCTGTTCTGCCCGATGCATCGAATTTGCGCGGGCGAGCCATCGGTCGACGCTATCGACTATCCGGGACCGACCAAAGGATTTGGTGCGCGAGGCGGGCGTGTTGGCTGCGGGGGACGTCCTGTTATGCAGGTCGTCGAAGTCCGGCGAGGAATTCCATCGTGACAGCTAGAACGATCGTTGATTCAGGAATTTGTGAGCCTACAACGCGGAGTCGATTTCGCGTTATCCTGCGAGCCTCGGGGGGGAACCACGGATTTAGACTGGTCAGCCTACTATTTTCGTTAGGCGGGCAATTCAAGATGCGGATCATTGTCATCGCGCTGGTTGCCATGCTGTTCGGACCCATCGTGGTCGTGGCGATACAGCAAGCGGATGTGCCGAAGTTCAGATACGAGCTTCCGGAGGGGTTCGCGGGGTGGGCCTGCGTCGATTTCGGTGTTGCAACGGGAGCACCGCTCGAACGCGACGCCGATGGTGTCTATGTCATTGAACCGATGGCGGAAGGCGTGCTCGAGACATCGAGCCTTCCACTACTATCCGTGCCGCCCTTTCCCACGGCCGTCACCCGCGCTGAGAGTGGAAAGCCCAAGCCGATTGCCTTGGACAACATTCAAGAACGGGGCGAATGGGATACCAAGCGGCCGGAGTCGCGATATTGTCTGTTCTTCGGGTCGGCCGCCGAGGCGGCGAGATTTCCGAGGCCGGCAACACTCGCTGAGTCGCGACTCGGAATTACGTCTACACATCCTCGGTTCGAATTCGCCGTCGGGTCGCTCTGCGCCTTCGAATCGGTGCAACAGTTTTGTCTGGAGGCGACCGACGTCGAAAAGCGTCGCGTTGACCGGGCGATCGGCCGAGCGATGGCTCGCGAAGGCTTCGCGCGCCTGGCAACTCGATGCCAGTCCTTCAAGGGCGTCGTCGTTCGCTACACAGCTGATTGGTCGGCTGTGACTCACAGTTCCACCCATGGCCCCCGGTTCGGGTTCGCGGAGGTGCGCATCGAGCAGCCGACCCAGACGGCTGCCTTGGCGACGTGGTCAGACACACTTGGCGGAAGTGCAGACGCCGTTGCAGATCGATTCAGTCGTGATCTCGCCGCGTTCTTCAGGGAAGCGCGATCATCGGCATGCCACAAGCGGTGATGCCGCCTCACATTCGAATGGAGCTGACGCGCACTGGGCCGGATGTGCGCGCGGGTCATTCGCAACGTTAGATCGCGATACACGCCGCAGCGAGCATCAATCTCCGCCCAGCACGTGTCGGATAGCCAGACTCACCCCGTGACGCGGCCCCGGAGTCGACTACCTCGACGGAGAGCAGTGACGGTGGCCGTCGATGGTGCTGCCGGAGGGGCAGCCATCCAGGCATCGAGGCGTGCCGCCGCCTCCCGCTGCATCGCCTCATCCACGATGGCATAGCGCCGATAGATCGACTCCGTCTTGTGCCCGACGATCGACATGGCGACCGATCGGGGCACGCCCGCGCGCTCGAACGTCCGGACGGCAGACCGGCGCATGTGCACCAGTGCGCCCGGACAGCCGGCGGCCTTGCAGGCATTCTTCCACGCGGTGCGGAAGTAGCCGATGCGCTCGCCGTTCTGATGGAACACGAACCGACGAATCGTGTCGGCGGCCTTGAGCTGCTTGTGAATCGCCAACTGCGCGGTCAGGATCTTCTCGAGGTCGGCCGTGAACGGGAACACCCGGCCTTCGTCGTTCTTCGTCGTGTGCGCGTCCAGACGGACGCAGCGCCCGTGCCAATCGAGTCTACCTAGGAATTGCCCGTCATTGCGGTGAATTGCTGGCGTTCAAGCGGTTCCATCAGCGAACAGGCAACGGATGCTGATAGAGATAAAGACAGCCGATACACAGTCTGTGAGGTCCAATTAGTATGGGTCTGCGGATGGCACACGGCTTTGTAATTGCGCTCGCCACGGTTGCATTTTGGCAACCGCTGGCAGCGGAGTCACCGGCCCCGCCACCCATCCAGAGATTTCTCGCCGCCAACCCCAGATACCGTCTACTCGCCGTTGCTGATGTCCGTGACGTAGTGGACGAAGTTGCGGAGGAACATTTCACACCGTTCGCGTCAGGCGACTTAACAGGCGACGGCGTTCCTGAGGTCGCGGCTGTAATCGTGCAGAGGGGAACGTCAATCCGATTTGGGGTCGTGGTGGTCCATGGGTCGCGCACCGTTCATTGGGTTCAACGTCCGCAGTCCGACAAGATTGTGGGCGTGGCGATTCAGCAGACTCGGCGGCTCTATGTCGAGCACTGCCTCGAATGCGATTCGAACTCCTTTGTCCGTTGGAACGGATCGCGTTACGAGGACCTTCTCTGGATCGTCGGTGATAATACGGTAACCTACAATCGGCAGTCAGACAGTCGGCTCGTTTCCCTGAGGCAAACCCCCAATTCCACCGGCAAGGTGATCGGAAATCTGCGCGAATGCACTGACGCAAAGATTCTTCAGGTGCTCCCACGTCATGCCAACGGTGTTCGATGGTATCGCGTCGAAGTGGTCCTGAACGGACTGGTGACAAAGGGTTTTCTTCCATCAGACGTGATGACAGACAACTACTGCATTGGGTGACAGACCCGCGTCAGCGGGTAAGCGTCCGACGAACACCGTTGCACCCTTTACGGGAGCCTTCGCTCGTGGGCATCGCGAGCGAGGCTCCGGCTGGCAAGCCGGCCCACCGAGCGAACGAGTGACAGGCGGCGAACGGGTGCAGTTGCTGTATCCTGCCCCGGAGCGACATCCTCAATGCGGGCGCTGTCCAAGCTAGGTCATGGTCCCGCATCTCCTCTTGGGATCAGGGTTGTCAGCCACGGGACCGGGACCGATCCTTGTGGCTCGCGGGCGACGGGATTGATGAGGGAGTCGCACGCCGCCCAAGCGAGATCGAATTGGTGAAGTGAGCACGGGAGGTCTTTGTCCGCACATCAACAAATCCCACCAATCCGTAGGAGCCATCTGGCACAGGCCATGAGATCAACAGGAGGAGTGGAGAGAACAGTAGATGGATTCTCTGAACTCCGTTCCCTCCATGGACACGGAACTTAGCCGGCGCGCGCGTGAGCTAGAGCGAACCTCCACTGCTGCTGACGCGGACCGCGAGCTCTTCGCGATGTCGCTGAACACCGGCTTTTCGATTCGGTCGTTTCAGCGCAGCCTGGTGGTTGCGTCTGGGTTGCGTCGCGATGCAGCGTTTTGCCGCCCTCTGCGGCACCAACTTCAGAAACTATTAGAAATACTGGCTATTTCGATCGCTTGATGCGGCTCTTAATCTGCGGGTTCTCGGTTCGATTCCGAGGCGGCTCACCACCATCCACCAGCGAAGATTCGCGCGCCGAGCCACACGCCGCGGTCCCGCCGCATGTGTTCGGCGAGCGGTCTGGAGCCGACACCGCGAGACGCAGACCACTCACCCACGCTGCCGCAGATGGCCACATGAGCTCCGCTTCTGGGGCGAGACATTCAGACTCGCCCGGCACGCCTCGTGAAGCCGACCGCGACAGCGGATGAGTGCTGCGGGTGTTATCCCACGAGCGGTGTGGACACGCCGAGCTTGAACCCGTCCAGATCGTTGAACTGGAACATGCGCGCGCCCCACGGACGGTCCGCCGGCTCACTCAGCAGCGTTCCACCCGCGGCCTTGATCCGCGCAGCAGCCGCGTCCACATCGGCAGCGCCCGCCACGTTGATCTGCAGATAGAAACCCTGTCCCTTGATCCGGTCCCAACCGAGCTTGCCATCGTCCTGGTTGAGAACGATGTGGCAATCACCCGCGGCGACCACCGCGGCGACGACCTTCCCTTCGTTCTCGAACGTCTGAGCCACTGCAAAGCCGATGGCATCGCGGTAGAAGCGAATCGACGCCTCCAGGTCCTTGCAGGTAATCGAGCAACCCAGATTGGTCGCGTTCATTGCGGCCGTCGTATCGGTCATTGATCCCTCCGGTCGTCGTGAGCTGAATGTCGAGGATGGTGCGTGCAGCCGAGGAACAGCGAGTGTACGGTGAGACTCGGTCGGGCGCAATCCAGGGGTTTGGCGTCGAGGTCGCCGGCTCGGCACCCCGCCGCAACGGACGGCTCGCCGCGGTGGCGTCGTCCCGGGCGGCCATTCCCGCCAAGGACCCCGCCGCTACCGGAGCCTGAAGGGCGTGGCGGTCGATCTCAATGCGGCGCGGCGCGCCGCGCCTGGAGACGGCCACCCATCCATCGACCGTCACGACCGTCGTGCGCCCGGCACCGCATTACCGCTGGCGATGGCCCGTGGCTGCCGCCCTCGCCGTCGCGGTGCGCGCCGCCGATTGCATGGCTCGCGGGCCTTGCGGGGCGGCCGGAGAGAACGGCGACATCGCCGCGAGTGCCGGCGGGTGTGCCCGGCCGTCGGTGGCGGTCCTCCACTTTGGCAACGCCACGGGCGACCAATCCCTCGACTGCATGCGGACCGGCATCGCCGACATGGTCGTGACCGACCTGTCACAGTCGCCGCAGGTGGAGGTGCTGAGCACCGAACACCTCTCTAGCTGCCGATGTTGCTCAAAGTGGACTCTACAGTCGGGAGGCTGATTAATACAGACGAGAACTTCCGGACGTAAACGTCCGGACAAAAACGTCTGGGCTTTCCTACGGCGCGTGACGCCGGAATCCGCTAGAATCTCCAGCGGCTTATTCGGAGCGCAACGCGTTCCACGCGTCAGTTCGCGCCGCACGGCTCGCCGGAATGAGAGCGGCCGAGAGGGCGACGACAGTGACGATCGCGAGCACGCCCGACAGGATCGTCGGTTGCGAGGGTGTCACGCCGTAGAGAAAGCTGGCGACGGCGCGAAGGGAGGCCAGCGCCACCGGGAGGCCGAGAGCGATTCCCCCTGCCACGAGCACACAGGCTCGCCCGAGGATCATCGACAGTATCTGAAGTGGCGCTGCTCCGACCGCGATTCGTATTCCGATCTCACGCGTTCGTTGAGCGACCGAAAAAGCGATCAGGCCGTAAAGGCCGACGGCGGCAATGAGCATGGCCGACACGCTCAAGGTGGTCGCCAATGTTGCCACCAGCCGTTCCTGGCGAAGCGCATCGTCTACGCGGGCATCAATGGTCTGCACGTGAAAGAGCGGCAACGTCGGGTCCAGTGCCCGCAGTTCCTGCTCGACCACACCCAACGCCGAACCTGCGTCCCCACGCGCCTTGATGTGCAACGTCATCGGGCTGCCGTCCCGGAACGGCAAGTACACGGTCGGTAGCGGCGCTTCTCGCACGCTCAGGTACTTCGCGTTCTCCACCACGCCAGCGACTTCGATGTTGGTGGGACCCTGGCGTCCCGGGCCGATCCGCTTGCCGATGGGGTCGTCGTTGCCGAACAACAGCCGGGCGGCGGCCTCATTGAGGATGGCGACCTCGACACCCGCTGCGCGATCGACGTCGCCGAAATCCCTGCCGCGCACGAGCGAGATGCCGGACGCTTCGAAAAATCCCGGGCTGACGACGTTCTGATGGACGGTGAGATCCCTGGGTGCCGGCTCGTTTGCGCGATCGGCGTGCATCTGAGTGCTCATGAAACGCGTACCCGCCGGAAGCACGCCGCTCAAGGTGCCGTGACTCGCCAGCCCTACTGCCTGGATAGCCTCCTGGGATCGCAGGCGCTGGAGCAGCTCCGCGAAGAAGACCGACGTCCGCGGTCTCGTGTAGCCACTTTTGGCCGGATCAATCGAAGCCAGCAGAATGTGATCGCGGTCGAAACCCATATCCGCATCACGAAGGTTCCGCAGCGTTCGCGCGAATAGTCCGGCACCCGTGACCAACAAGATCGTCAACGCGATTTGGATGATGGTAAGCGCCTCGCGCGCGTCGAGCCAGCGCCGGGTTGTATGCGCGCCTCCGCGGCTCCTCAACGTGGCCGCTTGATGACGACCGAGCTGGAGGACCGGTGCGAGACCACACATAAGCCCGCATCCGAACGCGACCAGGAACGTGGACGCGAAGATTCGGCGATCTGGTGAAAACTGCCACGCCTCGGCTGTCGCTGGAAGAAACGACAGCATAACTCGCCCGAGGTACACGCAGACGACCCAGCCACACGCGCCACCGATCAGCCCGATGACCACGCTCTCGGTCATGAGCTGACGAACGAGACGATGTCGCGTGGCGCCGATGGCGGTACGGACAGCAATCTCTCGCGCCCTCGCCGTTCCCCGCGACATGAGCAGCGTCGCGATGTTCGCGCAGGCGATCAACAGCAGGAGCAGCACCGCCGCGGTCAGCAGTTCGAGGGGCTGGCGGTACTGCGCGCGCAGCAGTGAATGCCCCTCACGGGCCGGCATCAGGTGCAGCGCCGGCGCCTGAGCGCCTTGCAGCGATGACGATGCGCCCTCACTGCTCCAGTTCGTATAGACGGTCGTCGCCATGACCTCGGCTTGTCGCACGTCGACGTAAGGTTCGAGACGGACGATCATCTCCAGATAGTTTTGGGTGCGTCCCAAGGCGCTGATGCCACCGCCGCTGACCGGTTGCACCATCATCAGCGGCGCCCAGACGTCCGGCCCAAAGCCTGGTCTGGTTCCGAAGAAGCCCTGTCTTGCCACACCCACCACAGTAAAAGGAGTGCCATTGACGGATACCGCGCGCCCGACCACACTCGGCGCTCCAGCAAAGCGACGCTGCCAGAACGCGTAGCTCAAGACGAGCACGGGACGCGCCCCGGGCGTCTGATCGTCCTCTGAACCCAGGATCCGCCCAGCCGCCGCGCCAACGCCGAGGACGTCGAAGTAGTTCCCCGAGACGAGTTCGCACCGAACGCGATCCGTGACGGCACCGTCGGACAGGTTGACGCCGGATGAAACAGTGGTCGAGGATGCCAGAAGGTTGCGGAACAGAGGACCCGAGGTCCGCAGCCGCTCGTAGAACTCGTGTGAGTAGTACGAGGGATTGAGGTCGACGTTTCTTCCTGGAGCGGAGACGTTGAAGAGATTTTCCGGGGATCTGACCGGCAGAGGCCGAAGCAGCAGGACGTCGACCAGCGTGAAGACCGCGGACGTCAAGCCGATGCTTATCGCGAGCGTGACGAGAACGGTAGCCGTGAACGCTCGCTCCCGCAGCAACACGCGGACGCTGAAGCGCACGTCCTGAACCAATGCCTCGACATGACGACCTATCCGCATGGCGACCTAAGACGTTAGTCGGGAATCCTCTTTGGTCATCTTGGACGGGGTCGTCCAGTCAGGCGTTGCCCAGACTGATCCCGATCTGATCCCGTACGCTGCGGTTTTGTGCGGTTCGTTCTCGACGAGGCCCTCGTCGCGGAGGTGCTGGACCGTGTCGTGGTCGTCGAGGCGTGCTCGGGCACGACCCGGAACGCGCCGACGGCGGCGAGCGTCCGGCTGTGCTCGCCGTCCAGCTCGTAGACGTGGTCACGAACCACGACCAGCTCGCGCTCCTCGCCGCGCGGCAGGTCGAGGTCGCGCATCAGCCCCTCACGCGGGTCGTCGTCGCGGTCCCGGACGTCGTATACGCGCGCCCGGCCGTCCTCCCGCCCGTCACGGTCGCGCGCGTCATCTCGCGGATCGAACATGGCTGTCCTCCGATGTGACTTTGCGTTTCGATTGCTCGTGAAGGCGCCCGGGCGGTTGCCGCGAGGGGCGATTCAGGAAGGCGCTGAGCGGCCGGGGCGTTGCGCCGCGCGACGTTCAGGGCGTGGTCTGTGGGTACCCGGACTCGCAGCCGCTGAGGCGATCGAGCGATGGGTTCGGCCCGCGGCGATGAGCCGACAGCCGACCGACACTGCTTGATGTCTTATACTGCGGCCGGCCCCGAAGCGCAAGACGGCCACCCGACGTGTGGCTGAGCCAAGGGCGCTCGATCGTCAGAACCGGCAGCACTAGCCCTGCTTGCCGCCGGTGTCGAAGCGCAAGCTGGGTTGCTGAGGAGCGCTCGAAGATCACCACTTCGTTAGTCGAACCGCCAGCTGTTGGAAGTCTGTGCAGCGGTCTCCCGAACCCCTGAACACCAGGGCAGCGACGTCACGCTCGATGCGAAGCGATCCCCTCGTGGGGGGGAACGGCGCGGCTGGGTAGACACTGAGTGTCGGCCGCGCCTCTCGCTGATCGTGACCTGAAAGGGGTGGCCAGGACGGCAACAGATGCTCGATATCTACGCCAGTCGCTGCGCAGTCGCTCATGCCATCTGAGGGCATGGACGACTGCGCGACTGCCCTTGCGTTCCTTCTGCTTCCGTAGGTTGCGAACTTAGGCCGGCTGGACCGCCTTGTGCTTCACCGTGACCTTCTTGATGGTCCCCGTGAAATCGTTTTTCCACGGATCGTAGTCGTTGGTGACTGGGAGTAGCTATCGTGGCCGATGTCGGCGGTTTCTGCGGCCAGTGAGTAGAGCGACCCCATTGTTTTGCCGATGCGACCACTGCCCACCTTCTTACCGTTGACTACGATCGAGCCGGTCGCCCCCTTGTGCAAACCCCCACCGTCGTAGTCGAAGTCGAAGGTCAGATGCACTTTGCCGGGGGGCAGTGCTTCAGACGCTTCGATCTCGTACTTCTCGCGCGCGAGCCAGTTGTAGACGTATTTGGGCTTGCCGCCCTTGACGTAAAGACTCCAACCGCCGAATTGGCCAGCTTGCGCCAAGATCACGCCATCTGCGCCGCCCTTCGGAACCTCAAGGTCCGCGTCGATTGTGAAGGACACGGCCTTGGTGTTTATGAAGCTGCCCTCAGGCAGGCCCGGCATGCCGGGATACAACGTCAGCTCCGTGCGCCCAAACATGATGTCCGGGCGGCCGGCAACAGCTGGATTGAGGCGCTGCGCCTGGCGGTCGTCCATCGGGAACACGTGGTTCTTGAGCGCTTCCTCGAATGAAGAGCGCCTTCATGAACTCGAGCTTCTGCGGGTGCTTCGCGGCGAGGTCCGTGGCTAGTCCGAAGTCCTCGCGCATGTTGTACAGCTCCCATCGATCCTTCGCAAAATCGTTGGTGCGCGTTGGCGGGTTCTCGAAGATTCACCGTGTGGACGACGGCCGCCAGCCACCCGTCGTGGTAAATGCTCCGATTGCCGAGGGTCTCGTTGTACTGGGTGATGTGATGATCTGGTGCGTTCGCGTCCTTGAAGGAATACTGCATGCTGACGCCGGGCATCTGCAGCTGTGGCACGCCGTTCACCGTTTGTGGCGCCGGAATGCCCACCGCCTCCAGGATCGTCGGCACGATGTCGATCACATGGTGGTACTGCGTCCTCTTTTCCCCTTTGGCCGCAATGCCCTTCGGCCAGTGAACGACCATGCCCGCGATATTCCCGCCGGCGTGGGCAAAGGTGATCCCCCATGAACACGGCGTCGAGCCGGCCATCGCCCACCCGACGGCGTAGTTGGGATACGAGTTGGGCCCGCCGTAGTCATCCAGGCAGCTCAATAAGTAGGGAATATCTTCAGGCGCATCGTTCAGCTTCGACCATTCGACGAGGCAGCCGTTAAGATCGCCGATGATCGAGCCACCGTTATCGCCGAAGATGTAGAAGAACAGCGTGTTGTCGAGTTCACCCAATTCCTCGAGCGCGTCGACAAGCCGGCCGACCTCGTGATCGGCATGCTCCGTCAGCGTCGCGTAAACCTCCATCTGGCGTGCGAGCACCTTCTTCGCATCCGCATCGAGGCTGTCCCACTTCGCAACGCTCTCCGGATTCGAGGCCAGCTTGGTCCCGGGGGCACGATGCCCAACTCAATCTGTCTTTTCAGAGTCGTCTCACGGAACTTGTCCCAGCCATCGTCGAAGACACCCTTGTACAAATCCTTCTTCAACCACTCGGTCGGCGGCGTGTGGGGCGGGTGGCTCGCACTTGCGGCGTAGTACATCATGAACGGGCGGTCCGGCGTCAGTGAACGGGTGGCTTGCACCCAGCCAATCGCTTTGCTCGTCATGTCCGTGCCGAAGTGATAGCCCTCTTCGTGCGGTGTGCCGATGAAGGTGGTGCCGTCGATCAGGCTGGGGAAAAAATTGGATTGCTCGCCGGCGATGTAGCCGTAGAACTTGTCGAAGCCACTGCGCGTTGGCCAGCGGTCGAACGGCCCGCTGACATTGACTTCGTTGTCGGGCACCTCATTGTTCTTCCCAAAGTAGCCGGTGCAGTATCCCCAGCCCTGCAGCATCGTCCCCACTGTAGAAATGCTCAGCGGTCGGACGCCTGTGTCCCCTGGAAAGGCCGTGTTGGTACCGGTCACGCCCGCCATGCTGTTTTGATGGCTGTTGCGGCCGGTCAGCAATGCCGTGCGAGTCGGTGAGCACAGCGCGTTGACGTGAAAGTTCGTGTACGTCAGACCGTTCTTCGCCAGCCGCTCAAATGTCGGTGTGCGAATGCGTCCGCCGAACATCTGCGGGTCGGCGTAGCAGGACTGATCGAACAACACGATCACTACGTTCGGCGCGCCCTTTGGCGGTCTGATCTTGAATAGCGGTGGCGGCTCGACCTTCCGATAGTCCATCTCGGTAATCGGCGGTTGGGCCGGAGGTTGCAGCGGCAGCGACTGGCCGTATTGGTACGGATTCTCTCCGGGATTGATGATTTTCCGCTCAGCCATAGCCAACTCCTTCTGTTTCAGACCCGCCCGCCGTTCCGCGACACACACCAGGAGACTATCGATCCGAGACTACAGCACGGTGACGCCCGCCGAAATTAGACTTTGGTTACACAGGCACTTGACTCAGCGTTCGGGGCGGTCGTCGTTGCTGTTTGTCCCGGTGCTCTTCGACAGCGAACGCAGCACCGCAAGTACTTTGTACCCTTCACATGGTTTCTCGAGATAGGCAACACACCCCAGCGCTTCAGCGGCGTGGCGCGTGTGCCCATCATGTAACGCCGTGATCACGACAACAGGCACCTGAACGCCGGCCGCGAGCAGTTGTCGCTGCAGGTCCAGGCCGGACATCCCGGAGCGTACGACATTCAACAACGCGAGCCCGGTGGCTGACGATGGTCGTCGTGCAAATCGGTGGCCCAGCAGGTCAGTTTCTCCGGCACGGCGTAACACACTCATGGAACGTCGGTTGACGGGTGTTCCAACGGTGCTTGGGGCCAGGAAAGTCTGCGAAGCCCACGGCATTCCGTGGGCCCCCATCCGGTCCCTTCGCTGATCCGCCTGTGTGCTTGACTCATGCTGCGGTCCGCAGGGCATCCAAGCGCCGCAGCCACCCGTCCAGCTGGTTCCAACTGGCGAAAATGCGGCTCACCACTTTTCTTTAGCAAATTCACTACTTTTGCGAACATGCCCGGCTCGACCAGTGCGGCTGGTTGCGCCTGGGTTGCGTCCCGATGCATCGCATCGAGCAGATCCGCCTCGCGACGGGACGCGTCCGGAATCCAGTGCGCGTAGACGCGCAGCGTGATCGACGCGTCCTTGTGTCCCAACTGTGACGCGACATACGTGATCGGCGCGTGCGCGGCCAGGGGCAGCGTTGCGTAGGTGTGCCGCAGGTCGTGGATGCGAATCTAGCGCAGGTTGGCGCGGGTGAGCAGGCGCGCCAGCACGGTGCGCACGTTCCGCTCTTCGAGCGGTGTGCCGGTGAGCGACGGAAACACCCACGAGGGCATCTGCACGCCCGCCTCCAAGTATTGCGCTTGCAGTGCGCGTCGCCAGGACAGGAGCGCGTCAACCAGCATCGGGCTCACATCGACGCGGCGACGGGTGTGCGACTTCGGCGTCGTCAGCACTCCGCGCACGATGTTTCGCTGCACGGTGAGAAACCGGCTGTTCCAATCGATGTCGCCCCATTGCAACGCCAAGAGTTCGCCAAGGCGCAGACCCGTACGGACGGCGCAAAGCGCCCACGGATACCAGCGCGGGAGATCCACGCGGGATGCGGTCACGGACGCACGGTAAACGCTCTCGGACCGAAGCTGCATCCGATCATCTGACCCGCAGCGGTAAACGCATTCACTCGCCACTGATACGGACCTGGAGGAATATCGACGTCGACCTGAACGCTCGTACCAGTCACGCGCTCCCCTCGATCCGCGCGGCTGAATACGATCTGGCTGTTCGGCGAGAACACGATGACGGAATAGCTCACCGCGTCGGGGAACGGGTCCCAGCGAAGAACGGGCCGGGTGCCAACGGATGCATCCTTCGCCGGTGAAACGGGATCGAAGCCCTTGCACAACGAAAAATCGCGGGTGAACTGCGACCCGGTCATCGTGAACGGCGTACTGGCGACGCCCCCGAAAATCCGTGGGTTTCCGAAGACGCGCACATACCGGCTTCCTTCCGGCACGCCGACAATCGAAAAGCGCCCTTGGTCATCGGTCGTCGCCGAACCGTAACGACGGGAGCCGGGTTGAGCGTCGTCCGCCACGTACACGGTCGCGCCCGCGACCGGCTGCCCATTCCAAAGCACCGTGCCCTGCACTGTGCCGCCCGTCGAGGACGGCGGCCGTGCAGCCGGCTCGGCCACAACAGCCGACGATGCTGCGGCGCTCGCCGGCGACACGGCGACACTCGCGCGCAGGACCTGGGCAGCCTCCGCAAAGCCGCCCTGTTCCGCGACTTGGAGTGCGGTTAAGCCCTTCGCGTCCGTTGCCGTGCGATCCGCGCCGTACTTCAGGAGGACCGCAACAATCCCAGCGCTGTTTCTAGCTGCGGCTCCGTGCAACGGCGTCCATCCACCGTAGCTCGCCAAGGCCTTCGCGTTCACATCCGCTCCAGCTTGAACGAGCAACTCGACGCCAGCCGGATCGGCACGAAAAGCGGCGGCCGTGTGCAACGGTGTCGCGCCGCTGAGATTGATGGCGCGGATGTCGGCCTTCTTCTCGAGGAGCAACCGGATGATCGCTTCGTAGGTCTGCACCGGAAGCTTCTCGCGACCGACCATCCGCTTCATAGCGAAATGGAGCGGCGTGTTGCCCTCGTTGTCCTTGACGTTGACGTCCGCGCCTGCATCAATCAGCGCGGCGACAATCTCCAGCGAGCTCGTCCCGGCCGTGGCGTTGTGCAGGAGCGTCCAGCGCCAGTGCGGCAGCACGCCCGCCTCGGTCCGCCCCACCACAGTCGGATCGTCCTGCAGCAGCCGACGAAGTCCCTTGACGTCGTTCTTCTCGATGAGATCCATCGCCCGCCCGAGACGCGCATTCGCCTGCTGACCGGCGAGCGAGACAGTGCACAGCGGTACCGCGATCAACGCCAGAGCCAGGTGCCTCATGACGGTCCTTTCACCGCAGAACGGCGGGAGCGGTCGAATGTTAGCATGCGGCCAGGAGAAGGAAGGATCAAGTCCCACAGCGGACGGACGCTCCTCCGGGCCGTGCTGCGGCATGGGGCAGTACGCGCTGTGTTGGGGGCTTCGCCTTGATCGGGACACCCGCCCCGATCGAGCTACGCCAAGCTCTCACCGCGCTGGACAAGGCACGGAACAAAGTCGTGCACCGCATCCGCAGCCCAGACTTTGAAAATCATCTTATTGTTTTTTCGGAAAAGGCATAGCACTGTCCGCACACCCACGCGCAGTCGCCTTGCAACAGCGCTGGCAGCTGTGCAGGCGGGCAAATTCCGTCAACTAGTGGCAGGGGCGCGCACCATGCGTGGGCCGTTTACCACCGCCAAAAGCCGTGTGGGATCTGCAAGCCGGCGCTCCAGGTCAGCGTCGTGTCGCGTCGAGCCGACGGCCCGTCGACCTGCTGCGCGAAACCAATGCTCACGTGTGCCAACAGCTGATAGCCAACCTCCAGACCAACGTACGTTGACTGTCCGCTCGCACGCCGTGGTGATGAAAAGGTGCGTGACACCGTCAGCATGGCCTCGGGTCCCCACGGGCCGTAGAGCAGCCAACGTTGGCCGATGCCGACACCGTAGCTTCCAGGACCGATGCACCCGCGAATCTCCAGAGCCTTCGTTTGGACGTTTCCGGTTTGCGGCTTCGGTCTTCCGTAGGAAAAGACGCCCGAGATGCTGCCAGAGATTCTCTCCGGCGCGCCATAGTGCACACCGAACTCCAGCAGCTTCATTGAAGAGTCACTGGAGTTCTGAGCCTGTGCGGGCGCGGCGTTGCCGGTGACGATTCCGAGCGCCATCGCTGCGGCCATCAGCACTCGTTTCGAGAAGATGATTGGCGGTGCCATGCCCGCGAGAATAGGCACTGACCGGCACACAAGTCGTGAGCAAGCTATGAGGAAAAGCTGATATTCGAATGTCGCCGATGAGCGCGTGGCTGCCTAGCTCACTACAGCCGCGCTGCGGGCTCTCTTAGCCCTTGCTGGCTATCCGCTCCCGTAGCGCCAGCGGGCCGCTTGACGCATCCTGCCAGGCGCTGGCCTGCAACCCTACCCAGCTCGGCCTGCACCTGAGTACTTCTGCGTACCTGAGCGCCGCGCCCACGCTCACCAAGCCGACAAGCGACTGTGGCCGGCCGACGCGTCTGCCCACCGTCCGGTCGCCAAACAAATCATCGCCGATTTATTGGCGCATTGAGAACCCGACAGCGCACTCGCGTAACTTGGTGCGGTCAGTAACCGCCCGCCCGAATCAAGTACCCATCGTACCGGTCGGCGAACGGACTCTGTGGATCGCCGTCAAATCCGTACGCGGCTCCTAGAACCGAAGCGTCAAGCCGGAGTCTGTCGATGACGTCACCTGGCTGTCCCGGGCAGTGGCCTGTGCCGATGCACAGCGCGGCTGAACCGGCGACGTGCGGGGAAGCCATGCTGGTGCCGGAAATGGTCTTGTAGCCGCTCTTCCATGTCGAGCGAATGCAGACGCCTGGCGCCGCAATCGTGTGGTTCGCGTCCGGACTGCCAATGGCTGCGAAGTTGCTGAAGCCGGCTGCCGTTTCGTCAACGTCGCTTAGACACGTTGCGACCGCACCGCCGCCTGGTTGCCCGTTGAAGTCGGCCATCGCGGTGACAGCCAGCACTTCGTCGTACGCGGCCGGCACGAACCCCGCGAGATCGCGGTTGTCATTGCCGGCGGCGACGACGTACGTCACGCCGGCGGCGACCGAGTTGCAGATCGCCCTGTGGAGAGCGTCGTTGTTGCTGTTGCCACAATTGCCGTCGTCTGTTCCCGCGCCGCCAAGACTCATGTTGGCGACCTTGATGTTCAATCTCGCGGCGTTGGCGGTGACCCAATCGATTCCGCAGACGACCGATGACCAGCTGCCGGAACCGGTATTGTTGAGGACCCGTACCGAGTAGATCGGAATTCCAGGTGCGACACCCACAACGCCGGCACCGTTGTTGATCGCGCCTATTGTTCCGGCGACGTGAGTGCCGTGGCCGTTGCCGTCGGCGAAGCTCCTGCCGGTTGAACAATTCGTCCCGCCGAGAACGTTCAGGTCGCTGTGCGGACCACTGCCGGTGTCGATGACGGCGACCGCGATGCTCCAGTCATTCGATGAGAAATGCGAGCTGAGGTCCCCTTCGATTCGGCTGATGCCGGTCGGCAGCGTCTGCGCGACCGCCGTGACCGGCCGGTCTTCTGAGACGAAGGCGACACGCGGGTCGCGCTGAATATCGTCGAGTCGCGCCAGTGGAATCGTCGCAGCGTATCCTCTTAACGCGCTATGGTAGCGGTGCGATACCGATGCGCCGTATGCCCTGCCATGTTCCGCCGCCAACCCATCGACGTCACGCTCGTCGTCGTAGAAGACGACGATGAAGTCGCGAGCACTCTGCGGCGCTTGTGCATGACCCATCAGCGTGAGCCGCGTGATGCCAACAAGAACGGCGATCGAAAATGTAATGGCAATTCGCTTCATGGTGAGTGCCGGAGCAATGGCTGTTCCCGGGCAGGTCGGGTCGCAGAACCGACCCGCCGCAGGACGACAACGCCTTGGCATCCTGACGTTTGGGATTAGGGAGAGCGGGCGGTTAAATGCAACCTTGTAATCGAGTCATCTGAATCGACCTGACAATTGTCGTCCTGGCCGGAGACTTCTGACGCGGAGTGACCCGGCACGCCGGTGCAAGCTCCAGGGAGGTTTGTTCGCCGAAGCGCGCGGCGCGAAGGCGGACCTCACTTCAGCCTTCGCTCGCGACTCAGGCGAAGGCTGCCGGGCCGTTCTCAGTCGCTGGCATCCGAGCACCGCAAATCACGCCGGGATCCAGCTCACCGGGGCTCGTAGCCGTCCAGATGGACGCGCTTGTCCAGCTTGTCCCGCCGCACACAGAAGTCTGCCTCGATGAACTTCGGGAGGAGGCTCTCCTGGCTGCTGTACACGTAATAGCGATTCAGGCCGTCGTCCATGGCGAAGATGTAGCCGTTATCGATCAAGATCGACTCCCACAGCTGGTGCGTGGCCACTTCGGTCAGCGGGGCCGTGGATTCAGCCATGATGACGCGCGGGTGATATCGCTTGAAGTCGATGCCCGAGAACACCTGCTTCTCGAAGCCTTCGACATCGACGTTCATGAACGTGATTTCCGGCTTGTCCTTCGCGTGCTCGTCGAGCACCGCGTTCAACGTGGTTACGGGGATCTTGATCTTCGTGAATTCGAACCCCTTGGCCCGGTGTGACGCCGCGATCTTCGGACTCAGCGTCGAGAGCCCGGAAGCCTTGACGCCCTTGTAGAATGTCAGCTCGCCTGGCCTGTCCGAGATGGCCACGCCTTTGTTCGTGTCCTCGGGCCTTGACGTGTTCAGCTTCTCGACCAGTTCTGGAATCGGCTCGATGTTGATGCCGCGCCAGCCGGCCAGGTAGAAGTACTTGGTGACGCTGCTCTCATCGGGATCGTTGGCGCCGACATCCACGTAGAAGCCGCTTTTCTGATCCTTGAAGACGTGCCCGAGGATGTAGTCCTCGTAGAACTGCGAGTAGTAAGTGGGCCCGTTGCCGAAGCCGCCGCGCGTCGGGCACTGAATCGTGATCGTGGATTTGTCGGCGGTCGCGGGCGCAGCGGTCCGGGCGGCTGGTGCCGGCTCGGCGGGAGGCTTGGCCGGTTCAGCGCATCCCGCCAGGAACGCGCTCGTCACCATGGCGAAGATCGCGGCAAACGCGATCGGTCGACCGATGCGTAACCGGTCGATGCGAACGCGATTCGTGTCGATGGGCGGCGCGGTCAGGGACGTGATGAGCATACGTGCACTGGAGTGTACCCTGACCGGCACGTCCGTCGTGAGGCCAGATTCTGGGCTGGACACCGGCCCCGTCTCTTCATCGACTCCTGGTGTCCGGCTGGTCGCGCGGTACCCGTTCACTCTGACGTACGGGAACCGGAACCACTCGGAACAGTTCCATACAGTTCCGCCGTCCTATCTGTCCATGGTTGAAGTCGTAGAAGCCCGCTATCCATCGTCCCTGAGTGCGTCGGTCGGCTCCACCCGGAATACCCGCAGAAGCGGTCCAATGCAGGCAAGGCCGCAGACGCCCATCATGATCGTTCCATACCCGAGGAGCAGCGCGGCATGTCTCGTCACGGTGCCGACCCCCATGTCGGAATCGCGCATGGACAGCGCGACCAGGGCCCCCATCATCAGGCAACCCACGGCCACGCCCATGGCAACCTGAAAGAAGGGACCGCGGAAGACGTTCGTGACGACGTTTGAGACCTGCGCCCCCAGCGCCACTCGAACGGCGATCTCGCGCGTGCGCCGCGTGACCGTGAAGGACGTCGCGGCATAGATGCCTGCCAGCGACAGAACGAGCGCGATGGCACTCACCAGCAGGATGAAGTTGGCGAAGCCGTTCCAGGCGCGCGCGTCGTAGCTGGTGCCCTGGTCCAGCCGCTGTATGTCGCTGAGCCGAAGCTCTGGGCTGATCTCGGCAGCTATTCGGCGCAACGCCGGCAACACTGAAGTGGGATCACCGCTCCTCACGTGTGTGGCGAGATACAGCGGATAGCTCTGCGTCCGGTTGGAGCCCAGGGTGTGGTACACGACCGGCCTGGCCGGATTGTCCAGGCTCATGGGAGCCTCGGGGTCTGGCACGAGATCACGCACCACGCCGATGATTTCAAACCACGGTCCCGACTCCTTGATGTCTTGCGAATCTCCCACTTGGTAACGTATGCGGCGTCCGACCGCATTCCGGCCGGCCAGAGTCTTGGCCACGAACAGTTGGTTGACGACGACTGTGTTGGCACCGACTGCCGTGTCGTGCGGAGCAAAGCCTCGACCTGCGAGGACGGGCGCCTGGAACACTTCGAAGAAGTCCAGATCTACAGCGGTCGTGGTGACGACAAGCTCTCTACCCGTGACCGACTCGCTCGGTCCCGCGTCGTCGAATTCGATCCCGCCTGAGGCGGACGCCATTAACGGGAGCCGCTCGGCCAGGGTCACGCCTGCGACGGTGGCTTCCGCCGCGACTCGTCCCTCCAGCTCTCGAGCGGTCGCTTGGTAGCGCCGCAGAAAGGACTCGTCGACCGTAGTTGCCCTCTCGTCCGTCAGCCCGTCACGATCCAGCTCGAGTCGCACCGCAAGGTACTCTTCGGCCGGGAAGGCCGCTTTTGCGGACGCGATGCCTGCGGCCTGGCGCTGCACGACATACGCCACCGCGGTGAAGAGAACCGTCCCGGCGATCTGGGCCACGATCACGGCAGTCCACATCCCGCCCATTCGGATGCCGCCTGCTCCAGCGCTCGCCTGACGGAGACCGGCCTCCATGTTTGTTCTCGTGATTTTCAGCGCCGGCACCACGCCGGCGACGACCGCCGCGAGGAGTGTGAGCCAGGCCGAATATGTCAGCGTCGTCGCGGAGAGGCCGCCTTCGAACCAGAACGGCCAGCCTTCGGCCTCGGTACTCATCGCGGCCAGTGCCCACTTCAATGCGAAATCCGTGGCGGTCAAGCCGAGCACCGCCGCAATGGCAGCGAGCACGAGCGCTTCGGTGAACAGCTGCATCACGATCCGGCTCCGGGCGGCACCGAGGGCCCGCCGCACGAGAATCTCCCGCTCACGCGTGGCGGCTCGAGCAAACATCAACAGCGCGACGTTGCCGCAGACCACCACGAGAAACAACCCGCCGAACGCATTGATCGAATGAATACCCGCGCGGACAAGAAGGTCTTGCGGAATTGGTAAAAAGGATTCGGCGTACGGCAGCACCTGCGGCTGCAGGTTCTGGTACTGCTTCGGGAACTGCTCCGCCACTCGAGACCCAAATGTCGTCAACTCCGCCTGCGCTTGCGGGAGCTCGATGCCGGTCGCCAGACGGCCGAAGACGCGCAAACCCGGGCCCCGACCGGGTTCTTGCGGCAGCTCGCGCACGCGGAGCGGCGTCCAGAGGCTTTGCCGTACAGGGAAGGCGAATCCTGCCGGCATGACTCCGACCACGGTCGCCTGTGTCGCTCCGAGCCGCACGACACGACCTATCACCGCCGGATCCGCGCCGAATCGCAACTTCCAGAGTCGGTTCCCCAGAACGACGACCGCGGGCGATTGCGGAGACTCATCCTCATCCACCAGAACGCGCCCCATCAGAGGGGGCACGCCGGTCACGCGAAAAGCCGCGGCACTAATCTCGGCGGCGTCGACGGGTTCGCCCACTTGCTCGCCCACGATCAGGTTCCGCTGGACCAACCGGAACGCGCCGATGTCCTCGAGGGTTCGAAGTCCTTCCCGCCAGGTGAGGACGTCGTACGAACTCGGCGGTCGAGCGTCGGACTCTGCCCGGTGCCAGTAGTTCAGCCCGACGATGCGATCGCCGTCCGGGAGCGGCAGCGACGGATCGGTCACCCGCGTGATGACCTCGAATGTGCCGGCACCGATGGCAACCCCGACAGCCATCGCCAGGCTCCCGACGACCGTGAGCATCGGATACCTGGACAACATCCGGAATCCCAACTTGAAGTCCAGCCAAGACAGTCCTATGCGCATCGGGCCTCCCCGGCGTCGGTCGCGCCATTGCTCCGCGACGAAATGCAGAGTGAACGAGATCGTCTGCCGCCAATAGCGTCGTCGCGCGGACGGCAGACCGTGCCTCCGGCAATCGCGCTGGAAAACTTCGTCTAGATCGCCTGTGACGGACTCACGTACGTCGGCCGGCAGCGCGTGTTCCAGGAGCCAGCGCGCCAAAGACGGCGGCATTGACCCCTGCGTCATTGGGCGCCCCACAGCTTGGGGTCCAGACCTTGCCACATGCTGTCGAGCAACTTGCGCGACTCGCGCAGGATTTCCAGACCGGCGTGGTTGACCTTCACGCAGCGGCGCGACTTGCCGCCGCGCTCGGGTGTGGAATCGCTCATCCAGGACGTCAACAGACCCTTCTGCTCGAGGCGGCGCAGCGTGATGTACACCGCTGCTGGCGCCACGGTCCTTCCCGTTCGGCGTTGGATTTCGTCCACGATGGGCACGCCATAAACGCCATCGCCGAGGTGCAGAATGGCGAGGAGGACCATGTGCTCGAACTCGCCGAGCGCTTCCCGAGTCATGCCGCACCTGCGTTCAGTGATGGCCGGTCTGGCGACGACAAAAACATACAACGCTAATAATACGATCGGCCGGCATGGTTTGTTCACCCGCTGGACGGTTCTCGCCCAGCTGACCCGTCGACCGCAATCCGATGGCCGACCGATTCGACATTCTCGGTGTCTAACTCTCAGTCACGACACCGTGGAGACTCGAATGACTCGCATTTTATGTAGCTCGTCGTTGGTCCTGGTGTTGGTCGTGAGCGCGGCCACGCTGTCGCCGTCGCGGCCGACGGCCAGCAGCACCCTCGTTCTTCCCGTCACGCCCTACCGCTACGCGAACGTAGAACTGCCCGCGCATTTCACGCAACCGGGGCGGAACCACGACAACACGCCACTTGATAACCCACTGAGCGACGATGGCGCCACGCTGGGACGCGTGCTCTTCTATGACACGCGCCTGTCGGCCAATAACACGACCTCATGCGCGTCGTGCCACGCGCAGGCGCACGCGTTTGCAGACCCGAAGCCCTTCAGCAAGGGATTTCATGGCGCTCAGACGGATCGCCGGGCGATGCCGCTCGTGAACCTCCGTTATTACCAGCGCTCACGATTCTTCTGGGACGAACGGGCCGGCAACCTCGAGGAGATGGTGCTGCTGCCTATCCAGAGCCGGGTCGAGATGGGACAGGACTTGAAGCAGGTCGTCGACACGCTTACGCGCGACCCGATCTATCCCGTGCTCTTCGGGCGCGCCTTTGGCGATCGCCAGATTACGGAACAACGAATCGGGAAAGCCCTCGCGCAGTTCGTTCGATCCATCGTGTCCTACCAGTCTAGATACGACGAGGGGCGGGCCCGCGCACAGTCGGCGCAGGACGACTTCGGCAATTTCACGCTGCAGGAGAACCGGGGCAAGGCGCTCTTCATGCGCAACTGCAGCACGTGCCACATGAAAGACGGGAACGAGCACTTCTTCGGCCAAATCCCCGCCAATAGTGGATTGCGAGGCAATGATCCGACCGCAGACGGCGGCGTCGGCGACGTCACGCTGCGAGTCGCGGACCTCGGCTCGTTCAAGTCCCCCTCGCTCCGCAACGCCGAAGTAACCGCGCCGTACGGTCACGACGGACGGTTCGCGACGCTCGACGCGCTGATCAATCACTACAGCGACAATGCGATTTTCGATCCAAACCTTGGCTACGTGATGCCGCGGCCGTTGAAGTTCACGGCATCAGAGAAAGCGGCGCTAGTCGCCTTCTTGAAGACGCTGACCGACCGGACATGCCTTGCCGATGCCAGATTCTCGAATCCATTCGTCGATAGGAAGGACGACGCCCGGAAGAGTGTCAAGCGCACCGTCCTGACGGCCGGAGCCATGCTGATGACGATTGGCGCTGCCGCCGCACACCCGGCCGTGGTTCTCCGTTCGGCGGAGCTCGTTCCCGAGCCGCCGCCCTTACCGCTTCCGCCGCTAGCGAAATCCTCCGACGCGTTGATCCAACGGCTCGTGTCCTTCGATGGCAATGCAGACCGTCGGATATCGCTCCACGAGCTGCCCGAACGCCTGCAGACACTCGTCGCGCGCGGCGACGCGAACGCGGACGCCGCTCTTGATTCGAATGAACTCCGTTACCTCGTGAATGGGGCGCCGCCGCATCCCACCCGCGTTCCCCGTATCCCTCAACCATCCGAGGGCTTGCCCGGCGTCATCAGAGACTTGAAGCTTCCGCCGCCAAAGCAAGCAGACGCGCTTGCCATCGTCAGCGCCTACAAGCTGTCTCGCCATTTCAACGATTCGACCGGCAGCACCCTCTACGCAAAGATGAGAACGGTGCTCGACGATGCGGAGTATGAAAGCTTCGTGGCGGCGGCCGCGCGTGTGTCAAGGAGCGCGCAGGCCATCAAATGATCACTTCGATCGCTTGGCGCGCCTCTTAATCTGCGGGTTCTCGGTTCGATTCCGAGGCGGGCCGCGCTCCCCGTGCGCCCAAGCCGCGCAGACGCTCGGCCGGTCAGCCCGCGAGCGATTTCACAACGCCACGGTCACTCGAGCGTTCCGACATTCGGGGGGGCACTCTGGACCATTCGGTCGGGTAACTGCGTACATCGGCTGTCTGGTCTCTTCGAAGGTCTGGGTGCCAGTCGTCACGCGAATGGTGACGCTGGCGGGTGTGAAATCGGGGAAGGACACTGGGCAAGTGCCCGTCACCGAGGTGCAGATGGCGCTTCTCGTCGACCCGTCAGGCGCGGTTACCACGACCGTCACTGGAGTCTGACCCGGCGCACCAGTCACTTCGACGACCAGGCCCGTACAGCCGATCAGCGTGCAAGCACTGGGGCCGACGAGATCGCACCCTGTTGCCAAAGCGGCTACGAACACCAGAGCGATCGCCAACACGTCGCGCGAGATTGTCACCGACCGAATCCCAAGATCGCGCCAGTTTCTGCTGAAGCGTGTCACCAGGCTACCTCTGGCCAGATTACGCAGACAAGCAGTGCTTCCGTAGATCCACCTTTGCAAGTCGGCGAGGACGTACGACTGTGCCTTGATGGGATAAAGATGAAAATGCATTTCGCCTGGCGAAGTTTGTTAGAAGCCGTCTCACAAATGCTGTCACGAGACCACGCGACAAACCGATGACACGATGGTCACGATGATTCCAGAGGTTTTCCTTCGTGTTCATCGAGTCATCGTGTTCATCGTGACCCAGTAGCCGTCGGCGCGTTCAGCCTGAGCTTGGTTTATGAGACAGGTTGTAGTGTCCTTGGTTGGGTAAACGTCAGTCGCCTGAGACCTTCCTGGCCCGGCGAACCTACGGCGACTCGCTCCCCAAACCCGGGCCCCGCAAGATTCCTGGCATCCCCCGTTCTAAGCGCCGAGCCGGCGTTGAACGCAGCGGCGGTCAACGATTCGGCGCTCGAGGGGCAGGATCCGGGCGCGAGTGAGATTGACTCCACGTATCTATACAAACACGAATTAATCGGTTATCCTGACCCCTTATGAAAGGCGACCGACTGGGCGAGTTCGAGGAGTTCACGCTTCTTGCGGTGCGGGCGCTGGGCCACGAGATCTATGCCGTGCCCGTGCAGCAGTTCGTCGAGGAGTCAACTGGCCGCAACGTCTCGCTCGGCGCGATCTACGCCGCGCTCGCGCGTCTCGAGGCCAAGGGCTTCGTCCGCTCGACAATGGGAGCGGCCACAGCACGGCGAGGGGGCAAGCCGAGGCGGTTGTACGAGGTCACCGCGCTCGGCATGCGAACGGCGCGTGACCTGCATCGCGTGCGCGAGAAGATCTGGAACGCCATTGCCGAAGGGCGGCACTCGTGAACCGCAGCAGGCCGCCGACGCTCGGGAGCCTGCTGTTGCGGATCCGCGGTCTCGGGAATCGCCGGGCCGAAGTCGAAGCCGATCTCCTCGAGCTGTTTACGACGCGCGCCCGCCAATACGGCGAACGGTACGCCAGCCGCCGATATTACGGGGATGTGTTGAGTCTCTGGAGGCGATCGGGTATGCGCACCGTTCAATCATCTCACCAGCCGAAGAGCTCGAATGTGCTGCGGGAAATCGGTCACGATCTCACCTACGCCGTGCGTTTACTTCGGCGGAGCCCTGGTGTCGTCGCGGTCACGGTCCTGGGGCTCGGCCTGGCGATTGGCGTCAGCACGGCTGTGTTCAGCCTCTTGAACGCCGTGGCGTTCCGGCCGACGGGGATCGACGATCCGGCATCGGCGGTACGCGTGATGCGGGCGTATCGAAACGGCATCGGGAACGCGTGGCGATACGCCGACTACCTGCTCTTGCGCGACGGGGCGCGCGGTGTGCGACTCGAAGCGTCGCTTCGAGATGGTGCGTCGATCAGCACAAGACCCGGTACCGACATTGCCGATACCGCAAGCCTGCTGTTCGTGAGCGGTGGCTACCTTTCCGCACTGAACAATCGGATGTTCCTCGGACGGGCTCTCACGGCCGCCGACGATGTACCGGGCGCTCCGCCGGTTGCGGTGGTGAGCTATGTATCGTGGTCACGCCGGCTGGGCGCGGCGACCACCATCATCGGCCAGCAGATCTGGTTGAATGGCACGCCGTTCACCGTCGTGGGCGTGACCCCGCGAGGCTTCAGCGGTACGGCGGACACGCCGCCGGAGGTCTGGGTACCGTTCGCGAACTATCACACCGTATACGGCGGCCCGCCGTTCGATCGGCTTTCATCGACGACCGTGAACATCATCGGCCGGGTCACGAAAGGCTACTCGAATGCCCAGGCCGAAGCGGAGCTCAGCGCTGTCGCCGTGAGCAGCGCCGTCGAGCGGCGGGAGCCGGAAGCAGGCGTGGAATCTTCTGCGGCGCGTCAGGGCGAGCGCGATCAGTCGCGAGCTCCGGGTGAAGAAGTTCTGACGGGAGTGCGGTTCGACCCGATCGCGGCGCGGGGCGGAAAGAACGCGTCTGCCACTGCGCTCATCGTGGTCATCGTGATGACCGCCATTGGCCTGGTGCTACTGCTCGCGTGCGTCAACGTGGCGAACCTGCTCCTGGCCAGTGCCATCTCACGGCAGCGGGAGATTGGCGTCAGGCTCGCGCTCGGCGCCAGTCGCGGCCGCATCGGGCGTCAACTGCTGACCGAAAGCCTGTCGCTCGGCCTTGTCGGCGGTGCATCAGGCCTCTTTTTCTCGATCTGGCTCGTCCCGCTTCTTGCGGCCATGGTGCGACGCGCCTGCGAGCGTCGACCTTGCGCCGGACATGCGCGTCTACCTGTTTCTCGGACTCGTATCGGTGGTCGCCGGATTTGGCGCCGGCCTGGCGCCCGCGAGACATGCCATTCGAGACGATCTGATGTCGCCGCTGAAAGGTGTGGGCGCACGAGCGGAGGGCGTCACACGTCCGGTGCGGCTTCGTACCGCGTTCGTCGGGGTGCAGGCCGGGGCGTCCCTGGTGTTGCTGGTGCTGGCGGCGCTCCTTGCGCGCGGAATGGTGCGCGCCTCGCACGTGGACATCGGCTTCGACGGCGACCGCCTCCTGACGATGAGCCCCGCGTTCGGACGAGGCACCTACGATGCTGCGGGGGCGAAGGCCTACTGGGAGCTCGCGCTCGAGCGTGTGCGCGCGCTTCCTGGCGTTCAATCCGCCTCGCTTGCGGAATACCCGCCGTTCGGGGACGCCAACAGGGTCACGATTCTCAGACGCGCCGGCAGCCGCTACACGATTTATCACAACGACACGCGTGCCGAGTATTTTGCGACGCTTGGATTGCGCACGGTGCGCGGGACGGACGTACACGGCGGAGGAGGTCGAAGAACGCGGCCAGTCGCCGTGATCAGCGAAACGCTCGCGCGCGACTTCTTCCCGGGCGAGGATCCTATCGGACAATCTCCGGTCGCATCGTGGAGGACTCTCGAGCGACCATCATCGGCGTCGTCTCGAACGCGATTACGGCGCGCTTGCGCGAGCTGGGCTCCGCGGCGCTCTACCAGCCGATGGACCAGACGCTGGCAGCGAAGATGGTGATCCGCACCGCGGGTGCACCGGGAGTCCTGATTCCGTCGATCCGGAGCGCGGTTCATTCCATCGATCCGCGCGTGCGCCTCGGCATCACACCGGTCAGCGAGCGACTTGCAGCAGCAGCTCGCGGAGCCACGGGCGCTGGCGGCGCTGGCCGGCATCCTCGCGGCGGTTGCGCTCGCCCTCGCGGTCGTCGGCGTCTACGGCGTCACGGCGTTCGTCGTTGGCCAGCGGACGCAGGAGATCAGCGTGCGGATCGCGCTTGGCGCGTCCCGCCGCGACATTACGCGCTTGCTTCTGCACGACAGCCTGCGACCGGTCGCGATCGGGCTGGTTGCCGGCGTCTTCGTGGCATTGCTCGGCGGCCGCGTCTTCGCCGGCGTCCTGTATGGCGTCAGCACGGCGGACCCGATTGCCTTCGTCGCCGCGCTGCTGGTCCTCCTCAGCATCGCGACGCTCGCCGTCATCGTCCCGACGCGCGGTGCCGCCGCGGTCGATCCGGCTGCGGTCCTGCGACAACTGTGACCATGGACCGCTGCTCGGCCCCACCCTCGACCCTTAACTGACTCGCAGCGCCTCAGTCGGGTCGATGCGAATGGCACGCCGCGCGGGTCCGGCCACCGCAAGCAGACCGACCACGATCATCAGTGCGGCCGATGCCGGGACGATGCCCGGAATACTCCGTCCACCGGCCTCGGCGATCGGCAGGGCGGAGTGAAGACGGAGCGCCAGGGCACATCCGGCCATCGCTCCGATGACAAGCGGAACGGCCGCGCGGCCGAAGATGCCGATGAGCAGGCGCCGCGGCTGCGCTCCGAGCGCCGACCGCACGCCGATCTCACGCCACCGCTGGGCGACGATGAAGGCCATGAGGGTGTAGATGCCGGCCATCGAGAAGAGGAGCACGATCGCCATCACCGCGCCCAGCATGAAGCCGAACATGTGCTCGAATGACCGCCGGTGCCAGTACATCTCTTCGAGCGATCGCAGGCGTCTTACGCGAACCTGCGGGTCGAGCCCGGTCGCGACCGTCCGAAGCCGGCCTGCCGCCAGACCAATGGCGGATGGCGCGCGAATCGTCAGATTCACCGGGTGAGGAGCCACCGACATCGGGTGGAACATCATGGGGCCATCGTTATTCCCCAGGAAATCCTCGACGACGCCAACGATTTCATGCCCGCCTTCGCCCGCTGTGGCGGGCTTCGGCGAGGCAGGCCTGTCGCGATAACGGACGCGACGGCCCAGCACGTTCAGGCCGCCCATGACTTCCGTGGCGAACGAACGATTGACAATCACCGGCGTACGCCCGGGCCCGAAGTCGCTCCGATCAAAACTGCGCCCGGCGAGAAAGCGCACGCCGAAGACATCGAAGAACTTGTCGTCTACCGAGTTGAAACGAGCCTGCGCATCTTGCACCTCACTCCCCTCCACCTCGATATCAGCGGAGGGTTCTTCCAGGAGCGGAACCGCCGACACCGTCACGCCGGAAATACCGGCCTCGGACGTCAGCTGTCTCACCGCTTCGATTCTGAGGTTTTCGAAGCGGGACGTGTCGCCCTCCATGACGAGCGAGGCCGTCAGAAACTCCTCGACCGGCAGTCCCGGCCCGACGATCGTCGGCCGGAAGACTCCCCACATCATCTCCATGCCCGATGGCAGGATCGCCAGCGATAACGCGACCTGCGTCGCCAGCAGTGCCGTCCACGTCTTCCCCAGACGAGCGCCCGCACTTCGATTGCCCACTCCCGATGAAACCCGATCGCCGCCATCGTCCGGTGACGCGAAACGCCGGCACGGCGCCCGCAATCGCGGCGGCAAGCACGCTGAGGCCCGCGACGCACAGGACCGTTGCCAACGACGGCTCGAAGTCCATCCAGTACGGCAGGTTCGCGGGACCCATCGTCGGCATGACCATCCCGGCCAACCGGCCGCTGAACTCCCGCGCGAGGAGGAGCCCGGCGATTCCCGCCCCTGCCGCGAGCACGAGCACTTCGACGAACAACTGCATCACGATGCGCCCCCGGCTGGCGCCCAACGCCGTCCGAACGGTGAACTCATCCCGTCTCGTGACGGTCCGCGCGTACACCAGGATCGCGATGTTCGCGCACGGAGGGATCAGAAGGAGTGCACCGAGCAGAAAGATGACACCGGCCAGCCAACTGTTACGGTCGACCCACGGCAAAATGCCGGCGACGTACGGCACCACGCGCGGTTCGCGCTGGGCGGTCGTTCCGGCAGCGGCATCGTGAGGCAAGAGACCGACCGTGGTCACTTCAGCGTGCGCGCTTTCCAGCGTCGCTCCAGGAACGAGGCGCGCAAAGACGACGACGTCTGTGATTCCTGGACGCACCTCACCAAGAGGATTGGTTCGAAGCGGTATCCAGAGGCGCTGGTTCACCGGAAACCGGAACGCCGCGGGCATCACGCCGACGACGATGTGCGGTGTGTCGCCGATCTGGATGCGTTGTCCGAGGACGGCGGGGTCGGAGGAAAACCCCTCTCGCCAGAGCTGATAGCCGATCACGGCGACCGGTTCGGCGCCCTCGCGCTCGTCTTCTTCCATCAGTGGTCGTCCCAGCAGTGGCTGGACGCGCGCGAGCTGGAAGCCGGAGGCGGTCATCTCGGCCGCGGTCACAGAATCGTCGGCGCCGTCGCGCGCGGTCACCGCCGGGATGATCGGGCGCATCGCGCTGACGTGCTCGACCGATTTCAGCGTCTCGCGCCAGCGCCTGAAGTCCGGAAGCGGCGTCGCGCGGTCAACGCGATGAGCGGCTTTGTCGACTGGCTGGATCGCGACGACACGATCGCCCTCATCCAACGGCAGCCAGGTCCCGGCGAACGTATCCCAGATGGTGAACATCGAGGCGCCAAGCCCGATGGTGACCGCCATCGCCAGTCCTCCGACCAGCGTCAGCCCCCACGATCGGCGCAGCATGCGCAGACCGAGCTTGGCGTCCAGCCAGAACGTTTCGAGCCACGGCAGGCCCCGCGCCGCGCGGGCCGCTTCGCGCAGCTGCGCCGCTCCACCCAGTTCCAGCCGCGCCTCTCGGCGCGCCTGTTCCCGACTCATGCCCCGGCGGAGCTTGTCCTCCTCCGCCATCGCTAGATGGAGTTCCAGCTCCTGGTCGAACTCGGCATCGCCGGCGGCAGGACGAAGGAAGTCGCGGATTCGGGCGACGACCGTATAGAAGAGCGCGCGCATGCGTCAACTCCCCACCTTCGCCGAGGCTTCGGCGGGCAGGCCGCTTTCGGACCGCAGCACGCGACCGATGACGCCGGAGATGCGTTCCCAGTTCTCGGTCTCGGCTTGAAGCTGCGCGCGTCCGGCTTTGGTAATTGCGTAGAACTTGGCCTTGCGGTTGTTCTCGGATGTCCCCCACTTGGCGGAAATCCAGCGTTTCTGCAGGAGCCGCACGAGGCACAGATAAATCGTCCCCTGATTGACGAGGACCGCCTGCTCTCCGACCTGCTCGATCCGACGAGCGATGCCGTAGCCGTGCAGCGGACCCATCAGCTCCAGCGTCTTGAGGACCATGAGATCGAGCGTGCCCTGGAGGATGGCCGATCGAGGTTCTACCATGTGTAACTCCCCTGTGGGATGGCTAGAGGAGTATAGAGCGGCTCATGTGGGATGTCAAGACGAGACGAGCTGCTCCACTCTACCGATGAGCGCCGACCTCCCTCTCCGGCCCGCCGTCGGCGATTACGGCTTCGCCAGCTCCTGTGCGCGGCGCCGGAGGAAGGCAATCGCCCGGGGAGCGTCGGCGTCGAAGCCGCTGGTGCTCGCGTGAACGCTCAAGCCGCCTCGGTAGCCCATCAGTTTCAGTGTCTGGAAGAACGACTCGTAGTCGGATTCCTGCTCGTGCATCGGGTACGCCCGGGGCGTCGCGGAGGGGTTGGCAACGTGCACGTGGCGCAGCATCGGGCCGGCCGCACGCAGCGCCGACGGGTCGTCCTTCTGGATTCGCAGGAACGAGTAGTCCACCATCATCGCGAGGTTCGGTCGGTCGACAGCCTTTACGAATGCGATCGTCTCGGCGATGCTCGTCATGAGGTTCGAGTCCGTGCTCCGCAGCGGACTGACGAGTACCGTGATCTTGCGCTCGGCGGCTGCGCCAGCGAAGCGGCGCGCGAATTCCACCAGTTGGTCCCTGGCGACCTCATGTGAAAACCCGTCCGGCACACGCCAGGACGCCCCACTGTTGAAGATCAGGAACGACAGGCCAAGGCTGGCCGCCCTGCGCACGACGCGCGCCAGATGCGCATCCTGCATCGGGCGATCGATGGTGGGGCCGACCAATCTCAGTTCCGGGGGGATGGGATTGTAGCCGCTCATCGCACGAAGGTCGAGACGCTTCAAGTTGGCCGCGAGCTCGTCGAATTCCTGGTCGGACAGTCCGAGGACGTCCTGCATCGCGAGCTCGACGTACTCGAATCCCGCCCGCTTCGCGTCCGAGAAGACGTCCGCGCGCGCGCGGATACACCATCCCACCGGAAAACCGGCCACCGGTGCCGGTGCGTTGGTGGATACCTGGTCAGCGAATCGGACACCCGGCTGAATGCGGCCGGCCGTCGCGTATACACCACCGCCGGCAAGCGCGACGATGACGATGACAGAGTTCCAGCTGGCCATGTGAGCGATTCCTGAGCGAAACAGCCTACCAACTTTTGTCGCGGAACGACGCGCTCGTTCCGTTACCGGCAGACAGCCGTCGCGGCGGCCCATGCTACCATCCGCCTCATGACGAGGCACTTGCTCGCAACCGTCCTTCTGGCATTCATGGCGGGGCCGGCCCGGACGGGCAACGAACGAGTCGACCTCTTCGCTGACGACTTTTCCCGATTCGCGCCTGGTGTGCTGTCGGCGCCTATCGGGCTGCTGAACGGCGCGATTCAGGAGTACCACTACATCGAGCACCGTGGCGTGCGCACGCTGCCGTGGCGCAATCCGCTCGTTCACCTCGATGCGTGGGCGGCCGGCGACGACTCCGAAGGCCCGTACCTCGAACAGCACACCATCAACACGGACGCGCGGTTCAATCCACTATTCGTGACCGGTGATCCGGAGTGGCGCGACTACACCGTCGAAGTTTCCGTGCAACCGCTGTCGCTCGAGCAGTTCGCCGGCGTGGCCGTGCGGTACCGCACCTCGCGGCATTACTACCGCGTCGCGCTCGAAGACGGGACGCACCTCCGTCTCGCCGAGCGCCTGCCGTTCGATCGCGAGTTCCGCGTCAGCGCGTGGCGGCCGATCGCCGAAGCGCCGTTCCGCTACGACACCAGAACCTGGTATCGCCTCGCCGTCGGCGTGGATGGCGACCGCATCGTCGCGTCGATCGACGGACGGCAGCTCCTCGACGTCAGGGATAAGGCCTTGACGGCCGGCATTGCGGGGCTGACCGCGAACATGCCGGCGCGGTTTCGCCGAGTCCGCGTGACCGCGACAGCACCGGCGGCCGCCGACGTGCGCAGCCGGATCGAGCAGCGCGAGGAGGAGCTCCGACGCCTGCGCGCGCAGAACCCCCGGCCGAGGCTCTGGAAGAAGTTCAACACCCCGGGGTACGGCGCCGGCCGAAACGTCCGCTTCGGCGACCTCGACGGCGACGGCCGCCTCGACCTGCTGATCGCGCAGAACGTACCGAAGGTCCGCGGCGACGCCTTCGATCACATCAGCTGCCTCACGGCCATCACGCTCGAGGGGAAAGTACTCTGGCAGGTGGGCCGCCCCAACCCAAAGAACGGCTTGCTGACCAATGACACGCCGTTTCAGATTCATGATCTCGACGGCGATGGCCGAACGGAGGTTGTGCTCGCGCGCGACTTCCAGCTGCAAGTGCTCGAAGGCAGGAGCGGCAGACTGCTGCGCACAGCCTGGCTGCCGCCCGTCTCCCGGAAGCTCGACAATCGTCCTTATGAGCTCAACATCGGCGATTCCATCCTGTTTCTGGATTCGGATGGAAATGGACATCCAGACGATATTCTGCTCAAGGATCGCTACGCAGGGGTGTGGGTGTTCAACAAGGATCTCCAGCTCACGTGGAGTGGTGACACCAACACCGGCCACTATCCGTTCCCCTTCGACATCGATGGCGACAAGCGCCACGAGGTCGTGATCGGCTACTCGATGTGGGGCACGGACGGGCGCCACCGCTGGACCCATGACGACACCCTGAAAGATCACGCCGACGCGATCTCCGTCGGGCGCTTCACGGGCCGTGACGATGAGCCGGCCCGCGTCTACATCGACGGCTCCGACGAAGGCTTTCTGATGCTGGACGCCGCGAGCGGCCGCATTCTCAAGCAGCACCGACTGGGACACGCGCAGACGCAGAGCGTCGGGCGCTATCGCATCGATAGGCCAGGACTTCAGATCCTGATTGCGAACTTCTGGCGCAACACGGGCATCGTCACGGCGCTCGACGCGGACGCCAACATCCTGGCGCAGGAAGAGTTGATTCCAGGCTCGAGCCACCTCGAGCCGGTGAACTGGCGCGGCGACGGCCAGGAGTTCGCCCTGCTGTCCGGCAACGTCCGGGAGGGTGGCATGATCGACGGCAACCTGCGGCGTGTCGTCATGTTCCCTGATGACGGGCATCCGGATCTGGCGGCATCGGTACGCGATCTGACCGGCGATGCGCGAGACGAAATCGTGCTGTGGGACCAGGACCGCGTCTGGATCTACACACAGGACGGCCCGTTCACCGGCGATCGAATCTACAAGCCTGTGCGAAATCCCACTTACAACGATTCGAACTACCGCGCGAGCGTCTCGCTGCCCGGGTGGAAGAATAAGTGAACGAGATCCTCTCGCCTCTCGGCGCCGGGGGATGGACGAAGTGTATCGCGCGCTGAAGCAACAACGCGGGTTGCGGTCCTCTCATGCGGTTCCCCATCTCGTCAAAGGCTGTATCCGACGCGGCGGCGGACCGGCCGGACGATCGCTCCTCCAGCGGGCTGGCGAATCTGGCCACAAAGCTCCAGCTCCGCCTGTTCGCGCCGCTTGACATCGCATCGCTGGTCTATTTCCGGATCGTCTTCGGCGCGCTCATGGTCTGGGAAGCCTGGCGCTACCTCGATCGCGGCTGGGTGGCCCGCTACTACATCGAGCCCACGTTCCATTTCACGTACTTCGGCTTCGGATGGGTGAAGCCATGGCCTGACGACTGGATGCACGTCCACTTCTACGCCCTCAGCGTCCTGGCCATTATGGTCATGGCCGGACTCTTCTATCGCGTCAGCGTCACGCTGTTCTTCCTCGGCTTCACCTACGTTTTCCTGCTGGATCAGGCGCGCTACCTGAACCACTTCTACCTGATCAGCCTGCTCAGTTTCCTGCTCATCTTCGTGCCCGCTCACCGCAGATTCTCGGTGGACGCGCTCCTCAGGCCGGGCACCTTGTCGGACACGGCGCCGTCGTGGGCGCTGTGGATCTTCCGGGCGCAGCTGGCGATCGTCTACTTTTACGCCGGCCTCGCCAAGATCAACCGCGATTGGCTGCGCGGCGAGCCCCTCCGCGAGTGGCTCGGCGACCGCACGGACTTCTTCCTGATCGGGCCGCTGTTCACCGAAGAGTGGATGGTGTACCTGTTCAGCTATGGAGGTCTGTTCCTGGACCTGCTGGTGGTGCCGTTCCTCCTCTGGGGGCCGACACGGCCGTACGCGTTCGCGGCCGCGCTGGCCTTCCACCTCCTGAACGCGAAGCTGTTTCCGATCGGCATCTTCCCGTGGCTGGCTATCGCGGCGACGCTCCTGTTCTTCCCGCCGGAATGGCCGCGCGCGCTCTTCGGCATCAAGCGGAGGGAGATACCGGAGCCCGACAAGACGGCGACGCACCTGCGTCCCGCGGAATGCACCGTGGTCGGCCTGCTGGGAGTATTCCTGGTCGTGCAGGTCCTGCTCCCCCTTCGTCATTACCTCTATCCGGGTAATGTGAGCTGGACGGAGGAAGGCCATCGCTTCGCCTGGCACATGAGGCTACGCGATAAGGAGGCGGACGCGCAGTTCTTCGCGACGGATCCCATGGGCGGCCAGCGGTGGGAGATCGACACGGACCAATACCTGACGAACGGGCAGGAGTCAGAAATGGCGACGCGGCCGGACATGATCCTCCAGTTCGCACACTACATCGCGGACAAATACCGCGAGCAGGGGTACGAGCAGATCCAGGTGCGCGTGACGGTCACGGCCACGCTGAACAGCCGCAAGCCGCAGCTGCTGATCGATCCCGGGGTCGACCTGGCCGCGCAGCCGCGCGATCTCCGCCACGCCCGCTGGATCCTGCCGCTGGAGTAGCCTCGCTCATCGGGCCTTCCCAATGGCGGCGCCCACCTCTTGCATCACCACCTCCGTCCAGCCCTTCGCCAGACAGGGCTACTTTCGGGGCGTCGATGAATCGGGCGAGGGTTACCATATCCGTCGGAGCAGCGATGAAGTTGCATCAGGCCACGTCGAACCGATCGAGATTCATGACCTTGTCCCACGCGGCCACGAAGTCGCGCACGAACCTCTCCCGCGAGTCGTCGCGGGCGTAGACCTCGGCGAGCGCACGCAGCGGCCCAGCCAGGAAGAAGTCAGGAGAAAAGTGGAAGCCGAATACCAAGTCAGGGTCGAATCCTGCCTGCCCTATGCGGAGACGCGCATCCCTGGCGCTCGGCTTGCGTGATTCAGCTGGCGGCGCTTGTGCAAGGCGGATTCGGGCGTGAGCATGTTGCGTCCACCGCCTCTGTGGCTGGCTACGGCGTGCGTTTTCGTGAGCGCGTGCGGAAGCTCGACCACGACGAGCGTCTCGGCGCCCACGCCCCTCGCGCAACGCTGTACTCCGAGCTTTGACGGTTCGCAGCGGTCCTTCGGTCCGGACGGCGGCACTGGCAGTGTGGCGGTAACCGTGCCACGTGAGTGTTCGTGGGCTGCGGCCACTGAGGCTCCCTGGGCGGTCATCACGGCAGGGGCGCAGGGCCAGGGCGACGGCACGGTTCTTTTCAGGATCGATCGCAATGCCGATCCTGTCGGTCGCAACAGCGGCCTGGTCATCGGCGAACAACGCGTCGTACTAGCGCAGCAGCCGGCCCCGTGCCGATTCGACGTCTCTCCGCCAGCACCGGCGATCGCCGCAGAAGGTGCAAGCCTTCGGATTTTCATTGGAACACACGACGTCTGCGCGTGGGAGGTCGGGACGGACGTGCCATGGGTGACCCTGGCTCCAGCCTCCGGCCGAGGAAGCGCAGCCGTGAGCGTCACGGTTGCGCCGAATCCCGAAGCACCGCGATCGGGGTCGATGGTCGTAGCAGGAGTTCAGTTTTCCTGTAACACAGGCTGCGCCTCCACCCACTCCCCCCGCCCCGCCGGTGCCAACGCCTCCGACACCTGCCCCGCCGGTGCCAACGCCTCCGGCACCTGCCCCGCCGGTACCGACGCCTCCGGCACCTGCCCCGCCGGTACCGACGCCCCCGGCGCCCACTCCCCCGCCGCCGCAGCCGGGGCCCGAGGTCGACGTCTCGGGGCGCGTGCAGGGACTCTCAGGAGGCTGCCCCAACAGGCAATTCCGCCTCGGCAACACAGTCGTGACGACGAATAGCCAGACCCAATTCAGGAGAGGCAATTGCTCCGACTTGCGGAACGAGATGCGCGTGGAAGTGAGAGGTCGACGGCAGCCGGACGGCAGCGTGAAAGCTGAACGAGTGGACCTCGACGATGACGATGACGATGACGACGATGACGATGATGGCGTCGGTGTGCTGATGACGAACCGTGCGGTTCAAGCGGACGATTTTGACCGCGATCGAGCCGCGGCCGAGGCGGCACGGGACACGATCGCCCGCGCGTTGCTCGTGAACCTGACGTCGGCCCATTGATCGGCGGGCACCTGGCGTGGCCGCTGGGGGATCGCGGTCTTCGTGCCTCGACTGTTCCGACCGTCGGGGTGATTACTCGATCCGGTAGCTATCTGACGCGTACGTGCTCGATCCGCCAACCCTCGGGGATCTTGCGAAGGTCGAACGCCCAGTAGTGCTGGGCGTTCTGGGTCCCCCCGCCGACTCTCGGCTCCCAAGCCGCGTTCCCGGCGCACGTCGCCAGCCCTCTGTCGCCGATCTTCATGATGTTGCACGAGCCGAGCGAGATCCTCTGCGAGAGGAGACCGCCGAAGGCGCGATCGAGTGCTGTGCGGTTGACGCCAGGCCACACGGAACTGGCGGCGCTGGCGTCGAGACGATTGTAGGCGGACTCGTATCGTCTCAGGATGGCCCGTATTTGTGCATCTTCCTCGCGGCGTTCCTCCTCGGTCGTTCGCGACGCAGCCGCCGGGAGAGGAACAGAATCGAGCCCGGGTGTCGCGTCCACGCCAACCGTGCCGACGGGAACCAACGCTAGAGCCGCAGACGCCACGGATTCCGGAACGACGATACGACTCTCTGTGCTCACCAGTGCGGAGATCTTCGGCGGGCCTGCTTGCGATGCCGGCCGCGGAATGGCTGGAGGCGCAACCGCCTGAACAGCACCCCTCCCGGAAGGCAAGCGGGACGGCCTGTCTGTCGGCTCACTACGGCTCGCCTCGGGTTCAGGGCGGTCGGGTTCAGGGCGATTGACAGCAGGCGAGGCTCGCCGAGGGGGGGCTGATGTCGCCTGGAGGACCGCTGGCTTGCCTTGTGGAGGCGACGCCTTCTCGCCGTCCGCCCGCCCCGGCAGGTCGAACGCTTGCGCTCGTCCAGCGCTCACCTGAGTGTCTGCCGGGCGCGAGATCACTTGACTGCTTTTCGCCGCCAGCGACCGGGGATTGAGGATCCCGTAGATCTCGACAACCCATCGTCCGCCGCCGACTGCCATCAGCGTCACGACAGCGACGGCCAGCCCAGCTCCTACGAAGAGTTTCGCCCCTCGACGACGCTGTTCGACGGGCGGGGGACCAGAACGGACGAGCTCGACCGAATCCGCAGCGTATACAAGGTCCTCGGGCTCATCGAGATCATCTGGCGTGCCTGCCCCCTCCAGCGCGAGTGGAAGGTCGTCGGGGACCCTCGAAACTGTCGACGGCGCCACGGCATTGCGTGGCTCGGTCATTCTGGCTTCGAGCACAGCCACTTCCGGGGCGTCGGGAATCAACTGGCGCGCTTCGTCGAGCGCTGCGCTCGCGTCGTCGTCGGAACCGGACTCGATCGCGTGCTGGGCCCGAAGGATGCAGCGCGTGAAGCGCCTGCGCCTCATAAGGGCCTCGAAGTCGGCCGCCCCGGCTGTGCCGGGCCCCCACCCGTGACGCTTCTCCATGCGGGCCACGAACCTGCAAACTTGACGCCTGGACTGAGCTGGCAAGAACGGGGGTCGGCCGCTCGCTCACCCGGCCGGGGGCATCCGAATCGTCCTTCTGGAGGGTGCCGGCGCGCCGTTGAGTGCCGCTAGACCGGGAGCTCCCAGCCCTTTCGGTAGCTCCCCTCGATGAACGGCTGCGCCTGCGGCACGTTGGCGGCCTTCAGGCCCTCGGCGTCCCACTTCATCACCTTCCCCGTCCGAAGCGCCAGCGTGCCAAGGAGCACGAATTCGGTGAGGCGCGCGCCGTACTCGAAGTTGCTGCACGCCGGTGTGCCGCCTTTGCAGGCCTGCAGCCAGTCGGCGTGGTGTCCGGCCACGCGCGGCAGGGTCTTCGGCGGACGGGCGTACGAACGGTGCAGCTCCATCGGCAGCAGCCGCGGCATTCCCGACCAACCGGCACACGTGAGATAGCCCTTCTCGCCGACGAGCAGGAGACCATCGTTCCCCTCGCCGAGCCGCTGCTGCGGGTCGTCAGGATCGATCCCGAGTGGCGTCGGTGGCCTCAGGCCGTTGTCGTACCAGAACAGCGTCAGCGGGCCGCGATCGCCCCGCGCGCCGTACTGATACGTCATCAGGTTGCTGCCCGTGGCCGCCTGCGGGTCCACGAAGGACGCCCGAGCTTCCACGGTGTCTGGCGCGTCGAGGCCGAGCGCGTTGAACGCGGGATCGAAGTGATGCGGCGACATGTCTGGCATGGTGCCGTTGCCGAAATCCCACTCCCAGCGCCACACGAAGGGGGCCACCTTTCCGCTGTACGGCCGCATGGACCTCGGGCCGAGCCAGAGGTCCCAGTTGAGCCCGGCGGGCTTGACGGCCGGCCCCTCGCCCGGCCAGACGTCCTTGGCGGTGCGCGGCGTGCCGCTCCAGGCGTGCACTTCACGCACGGCGCCGATCGCGCCGTCCTTGATCCACTCGACGGTCTGGCGGTGACCCTCGCTCGAGCGGCCGTGGTTACCCATCTGCGTCGCGACCTTGGTCTCCTTCGCGACCCGCGCCACGATGCGCGCCTCACGAACGTTGTGCGTGAGCGGCTTCTCGCAATACACGTGCTTGCCCGCCTTCATCGCAAGGATGGAGACATACGCGTGCAAATGATCGGGAGTGGCGATGAGGACGGCGTCGATCGCCTTCTCTTTCTCGAGCATGACCCGGAAGTCCTCGTACACCGCGCAGGTGTGATTCGGGGTCTTTTCGGCGTAGTGCTTTTCGACCTCCGCCTTCACCGGCCCGCGTCCCGATTTGCCGCGGTAGTACCACGTGGACAGGTCCCACTCTTCGGCCGGATCGGCAAGCGCGATGATCTGGCAGTCCTCTTCCTGGAAGAGGGCGCGTGCGTTGGTCCGCCCTTGGCCGCCGGCGCCGACGAGCGCCACGTTGACCTTGTCGCTCGGGGCGACGAACTGGGTGCCCCCAAGGACATGCCTGGGCACGATGGTGAAGGCAGCGGCGGCGGCGCTCGTTGTCGCGATGAACTGTCGTCGGGTACCGGTCGTCGGCTTCATGTGATTCCTCCTGGCGGCGTGTGGCCCGATCGTCCGAATCATAGACCGAACGCGGGTGCCAGGCGATGGCGTCGCCACGGAACGATCTCCTCTGCGCGGCTCAGGCCACCGTTGTAAGATCGGTATCGGCCGTGAGCCCGGCTCGGCGCCTCACCCGGAACCACCGCGTCATATATCGAGGAACTCGATGCCAAATCGCACCCTCGCCTGTTCTGTCTTGTTGGCCCTCGCCCTGGGACCCCTCGGCGCGCAGCCAGATCCCGGCAAGGAGGAGCTCAAGCTGAAGCTCCCCAAGCCCATGTTCATCGGGACGCCGACCAATCTTCGGAGCCCCAACCTCGAAAAGGTCACGGGCAAGTCGCGCGGACCGTTCTACGTTCCGAAAGGCACCGTCCTGCTCTCGCTCAACAAGAAGGTCACGTCGAGCGACAGTCAGCCAGTCATCGGCGAGCTGGACATGATCACGGATGGGGAGAAGGGCGGCGGCGACGGGTTCTTCGTCGAGCTCGGACCGGCCACCCAGTGGACGCAGATTGATCTCGGTGCGCCGCGCGCGCTCTCCGCCATTCTCATCTGGCACTATCACAGCCAGGCACGCGTCTATCGCGACGTCATCATCCAGGTGTCCGACGATGCGGCCTTCAAGACCGGTGTGACGACGGTCTTCAACAACGACCATGACAACTCCGCGAAGCTCGGGGCCGGAACCGACAAGGAGTACATCGAGGTCGCCGAGGGCAGGCTCATCGACCCCAAAGGCGTGAAGGGACGGTACGTCCGCCTCTACTCCAACGGGAACACCACGAACGACCTGAACCACTACGTCGAAGTCGAGGTCTACGGCTCGCCGAAATGACCCGCGGGCCCGCCTCCGCCCTTTCGGGCTACGGCGCGGCAAGCCCTGCCTCCGCCCCTTCGGGCTACGGCGCGGCAGGCGCGGTTCTCGTCGTCGCGATCGCGCTGGCCGCCGGACTCACACTGCGGCTGGCGCGCCTGGACGTTCGGCCCATGCATCACGACGAGGCCAACCAGGCGGTCAAGTTCGGTGCGCTGCTCGAGCGCGGTGAGTACGCCTACGATGCTCGCGACCATCACGGCCCCACGCTCTACTACGTAACGCTGCCATTCGCCTGGCTGCGCGGCCAGGCGACGCTGGCCGCGCTCGACGAATGGACGCTGCGCGGCGTGCCGGTGGCGTTCGGTGCAGCGACGATCCTGCTGCTGCCGCTGCTGGCCGCCGGCATCGGCCGCACCGCGGTTGTCGCGGCCGCACTGATGATGGCGCTCTCTCCCGCGATGGTCTTCTACTCGCGGATGTACATTCAGGAGTCGATGTTCGCCTGCTTCACGCTCGCGTTCGCGATCGCGATCGGACGCGCGACAACCGAGCGCGGCTGGCAGTGGCCGATACTGGCCGGCATCTCCGCGGGTCTGGCAACCGCGACCAAGGAGACGGCGGCGATCGTGCTGCCCGCATCGCTAGCCGCCTGCGCGCTCGCGTGGTGGTCGCTCGGCTCCACGCGCTCCTCCGTCGCGCCGGCGAACGCGGGATGGCGCAGACGAGCGATCGTCGGCCTCGCCATCGGCGCGGGGACTGCGTCGCTCTTCTACTCGTCGTTTCTCGTGCATCCGGGTGGCGTCTTCGAGCCGGTTCGCGCCGCCGCCACATACTTCCAGCGCGGCGTGGATCCGGCCAGCCACGTGCACCCGTGGCACTACTACGTCCGCCTCCTCGCCTGGTCATCGTCGGGCGGCCTGGTGTGGACCGAAGCGATCGTGCTCGTCCTCGCCGTCGCTGGCGTGGTGACGGCCTGGACCCAGCTCGATCGGTCGAGCCCCGAATCGGCGTTCTGGCGCCGATATCTCACGGGCACCGCCACCCTCACCCTCGCGATCTTCTCCGCCGTTCCGTACAAGACGCCCTGGAACCTCGTCCCCTTCTACGCTGTGACGATCGTCGCCGCTGGAATCGGTGTGTCGGCGCTGGCGCGGGCGACGGCGTCCCGTGCGGCGCACGTCTTCCTGGCTGGCGTGGTCGCGGCCGCCTCCGCTCACCTGGGATGGCAGGCGTGGCGTGCATCGGTCGTGTACGCGTCGGACCCGCGCAATCCATACGTCTACGCACAGACGGTCCCCGATGCCGTCCGCATGGCCGCGCGCATCCGCGATCTGGCCGCCCTGCACGGCGAGGGCGAGCGCATGCTGGTCACGGTGATCGCGCCGCCCGACGAGCAATGGCCGCTGCCCTGGTACTTGCGGACAATGACGCGCGTCGGCTACTGGACGGACGCGAGGGGCGCACCCGACCTGACCGCGCCGGTCATCGTATCGTCCGTCGATCACGAGGACATGCTCGATGCTGCCCTCGGCGATCGCTATGTCTCCGAGTTCTACGGGCTCAGGCCCGACGTCCTGCTGACGCTCTACGTAGAGCGCGGGCTGTGGGATCAATTCCTGTCCCGTGCCGCTATGGGGGGACGAGGGGGTGGGGATTGAGGAGAGGCGGGGCGGACGCCGTTTTGGCAGAGCCGAACGATTTCCGGATCCGCGGCGGGCCAGCTCGGATACATTTGTCGGGAAACGCCCCGCACCGGCCTGATGTGAGCGTCAAGCGAAGGAGATCGCGATGGCCAAAGACACAACACCTCCGGAATTCTCGCGTCGGCGGTTCGTCGGGACGGTGGCCACCACCGCCGCGGGCCTGACGATCGTGCCGCGCCACGTGCTGGGCGCGGGCTTCCAGGCGCCCAGCGACACGGTCAACGTCGCCATCGTCGGCTACGCGCACGCCAATGCCATGGGCACGAACAACCTGCTCAACGTGGCGAAGACCGACAACATCGTGGCGTTCTGCGATTGCGACGAGAGCGCGGCGGCCAAAGCCGGCCGGGAGCAGCGCGGGACGACGCTGGAGAAGTTTCCGAAGGCGACCGACTACAAAGACTTCCGCGTGATGCTCGAGAAGCAGAAGGACATCGACGCGGTGCTCGTCGCGACGCCCGATCACACGCATGCCGTGATCGCGATGGCCGCGATGCAGCTCGGCAAGCACGTCTACGTGCAGAAGCCACTGACGCGCACCATCAGCGAGGCGCGCGCGCTGACCGAGGCGGCGCGGAAGTACAAGGTCGTGACGCAGATGGGCAATCAGGGGCGCTCAGAAGAGGGCCTCCGCCTGATGCAGGAGTGGTTCGAGGCCGGCGCCATCGGCCAGGTGCGCGAGGTGCACTGCTGGACCAACCGCCCGATCTGGCCGCAGGGCATGCCGCGGCCGACGGAGGACCAGGCTATACCGGACGGCCTGGACTGGGACCTGTGGTTGGGCCCGGCGCCGCTGCGCCCGTTCAACAGAACCTACCACCCGTTCGGCTGGCGCGCCTGGCAGGACTTCGGTGCCGGCGCGATGGGCGACATGGCGTGTCACGTCATGGACGCGGCGAACACGGTCCTGAAGCTCGGCTCGCCGACCAGCGTCGAGGCGACGCTCGCTTACAACTTCCTGCCCCCGGCCCCGGGACAGAAAGGGTTCGGCCAGCGCGTGCAGTACAACGACAGCTATCCTCCGTCGTCGCTGATCCATCTGTCCTTCCCGGCGCGCGGCAACCTGCCGCCGGTGAAGCTGCACTGGTACGACGGCGGACTGCTGCCCGAGCGCCCCGAGGATCTCGAGCCGGACCGGAGGCTGCCGGTGTCGGGCACGATCTTCGTCGGGGACAAGGGCAAGATGTGGTGCGAGACCTACTCCGAGAGCCCGCGCCTCATCCCGGAATCGGCGATGCAGGCTTTCCAGCGTCCGCCGCGGACGCTGCCCAGGGTGCCTGAAGGACGTCCGGGCCACGAGAAGAACTGGCTCGATGCGATCCGCCAGAAGGGTCAGTGCGTATCGCATTTCGACTACGCCGGTCCGTTCACGGAGACGGTGCTGCTCGGCAACGTCGCGCTGCGCTTCCCGGGCCAGCGCCTGTTGTGGGACGCGGCGAACCTGAAGGTCACCAACCTCTCCGACGCCGACCAGTACGTGCAGCACAGCTATCGGTCGGGCTGGTCGCTCTAGTCTCATCCGGGGGACTTTGTCCCCCGGACCCCCTTACACGCTCGCTCGCGGGGACCCCGACGCCCCGCTCCGCTCGCGTGGCTCGCTCGCGGTGCTCGCTCGCGCCGCATTTGTGAGATACGTTGTAGTCTCGCGGTGCTCGCGCGCGCCGCATTTGTAGATACGTTGTAGCATCTCTCCGGCTTCTCTCATGCGTGCCGACGCACCGGACCTCGACGGCGGGATCGGGATCGCGGAACCTCGCGAGCTCGGTGACCTTCGGCGTTTCTCGCACGAAGCGATGAACACCGTGTTCGAGGTGTGCGCCGTGCACGCCGATCCGCAATACGCCGCGCAGGCGGCGCAGGCCGCCTTCGCCCTCGTCGATCGTCTCGAAGGCGAGTTGAGCCGCTTCCGCCCCAACAGCGACATCAGCCGCCTCAATCACCTCACGATCGGAGAGAGCGCACGCGTCGGCGAGGCGGCGCTCGAATGCCTCCTCATCGCACGGCACTTGTATGACCTGACCGACGGCGCGTTCGACGTCGCGATCGGCACCGGGTTGTCGTCGCTCGAGATCGATGCCGATACGTTCCTCATCCGCGCGACGGCCGGCGGCGTTCGCGTCGATCTCGGTGGTATAGGCAAGGGCTACGCGGTGGATCTGATGGCGGAACTGCTCGAGGACTGGGGCCTCGAGCGCGCGTTCGTCCACGCGGGCTTCAGCTCCGCCCTCGCACTCGAGCCGCCGGCCGGCTGCGACGGCTGGCCGCTGACGCTGAGCGATCCCGGCGAGCCGTCGCGGGTCCTCGCCCGGCTCTCGATGCGCCAGACAGCGCTCAGCGCGTCCGGCGTGCGCAAAGGCGATCACATCCTGGATCCGCGCACGCGCGCGCCGGTGCGCGGGCGGCTCGCGGCGTGGGTCGCGCTCCCGCGCCCTGGCGCCGCCGCGCCTGCCGGCCCGGGGCTCCGGCTCGCGCCCGCCGCCGTGGCCGACGCGTTGACGACCGCGTTCATGGTGCTGCGCGTCGACCAGAGCGCGGCGTTGTGCGCACGCAGTCCGGGCCTCGAGGCGTGGCTCCTTCCTGACGGCGCATCGCCGGGTGCGGCGGAGCTGCTCCACTTCAGCGGTCCCGCTCTCGTCCCCGCGGTCGACGCGCGCGAGTCGGGATTCCGGACTCGCGACTCGGACCCGTGATGACGACATCGATGTGAAAGAGTCCGCGGCGAGGTGTACGGTGAGCGCGCGAGTATACTCGCGCCGGAGAGCACGACACCGGGAGACGACCGATGGCCGACGAGGACGACAACGGAAAGAGCAAGAGACCCACAGCAGCCGACGCGCCACCGAAGCTCGGCCGGCGCGACCTGCTGATGGGGCTGTCGACGGTCCCAGCGCTGGGGCTCTTCGGCTATGCCTGGGCCCGACAGCAACAGTACCGTCGTGGCAGGGAGGCGGCGGCGGCCGCGACGCCCGCCGCCGCGGCGAATCTGCAGGAGATCAACATCGCGCTGCTCGGCGCCGGCGCCCAGGGCCAGGTGCTCATGGAAGCGATGCTGCGCATCCCCGGCCTGCGCTTCCGCGCGGTGTGTGACATCTGGACCGAGTACAACCTGCGGCGGGTCGTCAACACCCTGAAGCGGTTCAAGCAGGAGCCGAATGGCTACGCGGACTACCGCGAGATGCTCGATAAGGAGAAAGAGCTCGACGCGGTGATCATCGCCACGCCCGACTTCTGGCACGCGCGGCACACGAGTGACGCCTTGAAGGCCGGGAAGCACGTGTACTGCGAGAAGGAGATGTCGAACACGCTCGAGGGTGCCCGCAGCATGGTGCTGGCACAGCGTGAGACGGGCAAGCTCCTGCAGATCGGCCACCAGCGCCGCTCGAACCCGCGCTACCTCCACTGCTATCACAAGCTGCTCGGAGAGGCGAAGCTGCTCGGACGGATCGTGACGGTCAACGGGCAGTGGAACCGTGCGTTGGCGCCAGACCTCGGAGCTCCCGATCGCTACGCGATCCCCGAGGCCACGCTGAAGCAGTTCGGGTTCAAGGACATGCATCAGTTCCGCAACTGGCGCTGGTACAAAGGCCTCGGCGGCGGACCGATCGTCGATCTCGGATCGCACCAGATCGACATCTACAACTGGTTCCTCGGCGCGCCCCCCTCTGGCGTGATGGCGAACGGCGGGCTGCTCTACCACGACCCGAAAACCCACGAGTGGCACGACACGGTCATGGTCATCTACGACTACGACACGCCGGCGGGGCCGGCCAGGGCGTACTACCAGACGCAGACGACCAACGGCAGCCAGGGCTACTACGAGAGCTTCATGGGCGACCAGGGCACGCTTCTCATCTCCGAGTCGGAACTGAATTACGCCGGTCAGTTGTATCGCGATCCGAACGCGCCGGCGTGGGACGAGTGGATCCAGAAAGGCTACGTCAGCGCGCCGAAAGAGCAGGAGGCAAAGGAAAAGACCGAATCCGGCGCGGTTGCGGACGTGCGCGAGTCGGTGGCCCCGGACCAACACACCGTCCCCGTGTCGCTGCGCGATCCGTACCATCAGCCGCATCTGCAGAACTTCTTTGATGCCGTCCGCGGCAAGGCCGCGCTCAACTGTCCGGCCGAAATCGGCTACGAAAGCGCCGTCAGCGTCCTCAAGGTCAACGAGGCCATCGAGGCGAAGTGCCGCCTGCCGTTCAAGAGCGAGGACTTTAAAATCTAGAAGCCCATCTCAAGAACAGCACGAACGAGCGACAGCGAGTGAGCCTGGCGAGCGGCGCGGGGCGTGGGGCCCCCGCGAGCGAGCCAGCAGGGGAGTCCGAGGGGCGAAGCCCCTCGGATAAATAGTGGAGCCGGACATGGAACGAACGACGTTCGACCGCGCGCCGATGATCGCGATCACAGCGCTGCGAGTGCTGGTCGGGTGGCACTTCCTCTACGAAGGCCTCACCAAGCTGACGGCACCGTCGTGGACGGCGGCGGGCTATCTCAAACAGGCCAAGGGACCGCTGGCCGAGCCGCTTCGCTGGCTCACCACTCGGCCCGACCTGCTCGCCAATGCGGACGTGATCACGATGTGGGGACTCACGATTGTCGGCGTCTGCCTGATGCTCGGCCTCTTCACGCGGCTGGCCAGCCTGGCCGGGATCGGTTTCATCCTGCTGTTCTATCTCGCCGCCCCGCCGTTTGTCGGTTACTTCTACGCGATCCCGAGCGAAGGCAGCTACCTGATCGTCAACAAGAACCTGGTGGAACTGTCGGCGCTCGTCGTCATCCTGCTCACCCGCAGCGGCCGCTTCGCCGGGCTCGATCGGATCGTGCACGGCGTGATCCGGCGCCGGCCGCGGCTAGCCGAGGCCTGAGACGCCAGAAGTAACGCATTGATTCAGACTGGCTTCGCCCTTCGCTCTGGGCACTCACGCATGAGCGCGTGACATCCGCAACTTATGCGGACGGGATGCGCCGATAGCGCAGCATGTGGAGCTTTCCGGACGACGTCAGCGGAAAACCAGTGCGGCCCGCGAGCCAATTCGCGAGATCGGCGACCTCTCCCGAGTCGTGCACCTGCGAATGAATAGTTCGACGTCCCGCGGCGTCGGTGACGATGAGTTTGTAGTGGCTGTCGTTGTCGCTGTCAGTCTCGTGCGCCAGTTCGAGGCGCGCGCTTCGGAATGTCCGCTCGGTGGTCCACATCGCAAAGCTGCGGCGGAACATCAGCTCGCCGTAGCGGACGACGAGCTCGCGCCGTCCCCAGGTGCTCACCGCAGCGCCGGCCGCGAGCAGCAGCGTCAGCACAAGCGCAGGGATGTTGCGGGCCCACGTTTCGCCGTCGAGCGATACGTACCACGCAGACGCGATGGCTGCGGTCAGCAGCCACGCGATGAGAGAACGCGCGAAGCGGGCGCGTGGCCGAACTTTCCTCACATAGGCGACCTCTCCCTCCGTCCGCACTTCCCAGGTCGCCGGTGTCGTTCCGGCCTCAGCATCAGCGTCGGACAAGCCGAGGTGTCGGCTCAGCCAATCGGCAACCTCGTCCCGTTCGGCTGGCAGCCCAAACGTCGTGATTTCGCGCGTGCCCTTTGCCGTATCGGCCACCACAGCTTTGTCGTGCGGGCGGAGCCGGAGACGACGAATCGCGGATCGATCGAACGCGTAGCGCCGCCGGAAGGGCCCAGCCCGGCGAACGAGCTCGAACCCCGAATCAGTCAGGCCAATGATGTCCTCGCCCACCAGCGAGCGCATCAGGTGCGTCAGCGCCGCGATGCCGCCGATGGTCCAGAACGTGAGCCAGACGACCAGAAAGAGGAGGGCGAAGGCCGCCCCACCGCTCTTGACGAAGTCGGCCGACCAGTCGGGAAGATGCTCCGGGAAAGCGCCCGCAACCGAGCTGAAGATCGCGGCCAGCACCATGATCGCGAACACCTCGCCCACGATCCATCCGACAAGCCACATCGATAGAAATGCCGCCATGAAGTAGCGGCCTATCCCTGAGGGGCGAAGCGACATCGTCGAGGCAGAATTCATCTTCTCTCGCCCTGTTCCCGAGTTATCGGCTCACGGTCCGGTCGCCTTGATGCTCTCGACCACTTTTCTCGACAGAATCGGACCGGTCCCCGCCGAGCCATTTCAGCCCCCATCCCAGCCACTAAAGAGCGACTGAAACCGATAGGCCTGTCGCGCCCTACAGGGTGGAGCTTGCTCGTCGAGGCGTGATTACTGATGGATCCGTTGAGCTTGGTCAGATTGACGCCGCTGATGGATCGCGGTCGCGGCCGGCCGGAGGTCGCGATCGGGCTCATCGACGGACCAGTGGCTCTGGATCATCCCGGCCTCGCTCGCGCCCGGGTTCGCGAGCTTCGCGGCCGCGGCGCGAGCAGCCGGCCAGGCAGCAGCGCCTCTCTGCACGGCGTGTTCGTCGCTGGCATCTTGTCGGCCGAGCGAGGTGCGTCAGCTCCGGCGATTTGTCCGGACTGCACACTGCTCGTCAGGCCAATCTTTGGCGACACGACGTCGATCGATGACATGCCGAGCACGACGCCAGCCGAACTTGCCGACGCCATCCTCGACTGCGTTGGCGCGGGCGCTCGCGTCTTGAACATCAGCGCCGCCCTTGCGCCGCCGTTTCTGAAGAACGAGCAGGCCCTGGAAAAGGCACTGACCTATGCCGCGAGGCGCGGCGTGATTGTGGTTGCGGCAGCGGGCAACCACCGCACGCTCGCCGGGACGACTCTCACTCGCCATCAAGGGGTCGTGCCGGTCGTGTCCTACAGCCTGCAGGGCCGGCCCTTGGAGTATTCAAACCTGGGCCACTCGATCGGTCGTCGCGGCATGGGCGCGCCGGGCGATGCCATCACCAGCCTGGGTGCGGACGGTACATCGGTGACGTCAGGAGGGACGAGCGCCGCCGCGCCGTTCGTCACTGGAGCGATGGCCTTGCTGTGGTCCGAGTTCCCGTCCGCGACCGCGGGCGACATCAAGTCTGCTGTCATGCACGCGCATCGGCGACGCCCCACGGTCGTTCCTCCATTGCTCGATGCGTGGGGCGCGTATCAGGCGCTCAAGAGGTGACCGATGACCCGGATGAAGCCGAACGGCACTGATACGCGGCGGCACGAACACGCTCCTCACCGGGTGCACATCCCGCGTTTTGTCACCGACGAGGACGCGGGCCTCGGCGATGTCATCACGCGCATGACGCACACCTTCGGCATCAAGGCGTGCGGCGCGTGCCAAAGGCGGGCCGCCGCGCTCAACCGATGGCTCCCGTTCCGCAGAGGAGCCAGGTAACCACTCGACTAATCGATCTTGAATCGAAGGAGAACCATGGAAGCCAACGATATTCGCGAACCAGGCCCACGCCAGACGCTGACCGCGTCTCACGCGGCGGCGATCCGAGAGAGTGACGCCGTGATCCCTTCGTCCGCACAGGGCGGGTCGTGCCCGACATGCACGGCCGGGTCCATGCCCAGGTCATTCGTCTACGCGCTCGGTCGCATCGAAGCCCGCTTCCCCAGTGCCTCGGTCGAAAAGGAGTTCGCGCAGGCCATCGGCCGCGCGGAGACTGCCGGACAGACCGACCAGCAAGCGTTCGTCACGGCGCTCGCGAAGCGCGAGTGTCGCTACCTGACGCGCCACTTGTGCTGGGTGATGACGATCCAGGGGCTGGATACCTATCTCCTGCAGCCCCGCGATCCGTCAGACTACGACCGGCTGATCGAAGCGATACGGCCCCAGCCGAGCCCGATGGACGTCGACGTGGTCGTCGGCATCCGCGGACGGATCGCCCCGCCCGATCTCTGCAACGGCCTGACCCTTCCGATCGTCGCCTTCGATCAGATCTACTCCTTCGACCGCGAGTCGTTGATCAAGGCCATTCCCAAGCCCGACAAGTTCACGCCCAAGCAGTTTGCGCCGGCGGCCGAGGAGCTCTTCTCGCGCATCATGCAGATGACGGACAACGCCGGCGCGACCGACGATCATCGCGCGCTCAATTACCTGGCGATGCGCTATCCCGCCGTCTACACAATTGCCGCCGATCAGTTCGGCAAGGACTATACGCTCACTGGCGTCGAGTCCCGGCCATCGCCCCTCAGCGGCGCGCGCAACATCGTCGAGGTCGTCTTCTCCTACACAAACCGCAACACCGACTTCGTCGAGAAGTTCCTGGTGCGCGTCGACGTGTCCGAGGAATTTCCGTTCCTGGTCACGAAGCTATCGCCTTACTTCGATCGCTAACCATTGATGTCGACTGACACTGGAGGAACAGGATGCAGATGCAGATGCCACGATTCACCGCCGACGCCTCGCTCTACAGGACGAGCAGGCACTACCGTGCTGTCGCCGCGCGCGCGTCTGACTTCGGCGGCCTTGCGTTTCCTGCCATAGCGAAAGGGATTCATTGTGTGTCCGATCCCTCTTGCGCGACCGGATTCAGCCAGATCTTCTGTCCGACCTTCGACCGGGACTCCTGTGAGGAGACGGGGGTCTGTTGTACGCCGCCGCGGCCGACACCTCCGCCTTCATCCTGTCCTGTGGGTCAACAGGCCTGTACCAACGAAGGCGTTCGCGGCTGTTGCAACGTAGGTACGCACTGCTGCAACGACGACCACGGCTGCTGTCCAAACGGTCAGACCTGCCGAAGCATCTTCGGCGTTCATTTCTGCGATCCGATTTTCTGACGGCCGCCTACCCGAGCGCCATCTGCCGTGGCGCTCGGGACGAGGCTGAAGTCTGAATCTTCACACCGCACCCGCCCAGCGCAGCACGCGGAGCGCCCGAAGGGTGTTCCAGCGGCTCGGCTCGCCGGCGCGGCCTTCCATCTCGAAGTGCACCGGACCCGGATGCGGATTCTCGAGCGGCCATCGCCCGTCCTCGTCACGTTTCTTCGCCACCAGTTCGAGCGCCTCGGCGATGCGCTCGTCTGGCGCGACGCCCGCTCTGCGCAGGTAGTCGAGCCCCCACAGAATGTCGTAGTGCCAGCGCGTGGGAAACGAACACTGCGTCCACGCGGCAGGTTTCCGAAGTTTCCGATCGAAGGTGACAACCTGTCCAGTCGATCGCGATCTGAGCAGGCGGCGCTCGAGGAAGTATTCCTGCCCGCGAAGGCGAGCGTTGGTGACGTCAGGCGCCGGACCCTTCGCCTTTTCGTACTCCAGCAATCCTTCGAGCACGCAGATCGTCGTATGGAATGACGACCGCTGGCTGCGCGGGGCGTCGCAGTTCCAGCCCCCATCGCTCAACTGCTCCTGAAGCAGTCGGGCGACGAGATCAGCGCTGGCCTCGCCGAAATACGCACCGATCGCCAGCACCCGTCCGTTGATACAGGGCTCGACTTCGCCTTCGAAGAACGGCGCGTCGCCGAACTCCTCGCCCCAGGTGCAGCGCTCGCGCACCTGGCCGATGGCCCGTCGGACCCGAGCGCCCGTCGGGTCCACACCGAGATCTCGCAACAGCTGGAGCGTGTCCTTGGTGGAGATCCAGGCGCGCGGTACGAACGCCGCGCCGCCCCAATGGCCATCCGCTCCTTGAAGGTCGAGCAGGCGAGCCCCCCAACCCTCCTCGGCCACACGCGATCGCTCACGCGCAACGGTCGCGTCCGACTCGGCGGTCAGGTCGCGCATGACCTGCCACCGAATCGACGGATCCGAGTCGAGCAGCCACTCGATGACGCTCATCCGCATACACTTGCATTCACCGTGTCCCGCCTCTTCGGCGAGCTCCGCGCTCCGCCAGAAACTCCGCCACCGCGGACCGGCGGCAATTGACCGCTCGCTGCCATGGTGTCACGCCCTTGCTGTCCCGTGCGTCAATCGCGGCGCCTGAATCGACGAGCGCCCGCGCGATCTCCAGGTAGCCGCGCCGCGCCGCCATGTGAAGTGCGGTCGCGCGTGTGACGCCGCCGCAGGCGTTCACATCGGCGCCCGCCCGCACGAGCGCGCGCACGATCTCGGGTCCCGCTTCTGAGCCGCACTCGTTCGCCACACAGTACAGCGGCGTCTGGCCGCCGCCCTGCAGGATGTCCGGGTCCGTGCCGAGCTGGAGCAACGATGCCACGACCTCGAGGCAGCCCGCGCCCGATGCGTAGTGGACGAGGGTACGTCCGCCAAACCGGCGCGATGCGAGTGACGGGTTTCGCTCGACAGCATCGATGGCGAAGGCGATCACATCCGCGCGGCCGGATTGGATCATGCGCACCAGCAGCCCGACGAACACCACAGGTCGGGACCGAAAGCGCGGCGCGAGATGCATCGCCTCTCGATCGCGGCCAGAAGCTATCGCGGCGATGCTGTCGTCGAGAACGCGTTGCTCGCCCCAACGCGCCGCGAGTTCATGTTGTTCTGGCTCGGGAGCCGCGTCGCCGACAACATAAGCGGAGCTGCGCTCGAAGAATTGCCGAAACGCTCCGCGGGTTGCCTCATCGAGCGGCGCCGCGTCGAGCGTCGCCCCCATATGCTTCAACCACGCGCGACGTTCGGCGGGGCCAATCCGGAACCGCGCGTGCGACTCCCGCAGACTCAACCACCAGCGTCGCTGTGTCTGTTCTTCATCCCCGCCCAGGAATTGAACGAGGAAGGCCGCGAACTCTTCGACGGCGCATTTGAGGCTCTTGCCTGGAAAGAGAGGACGAAGGATCGGATCCTTGCCGACACGTGCGTAGAACGCCGCCGAGAGCCGCTTGCAACCGGCTTCGCCGCCCAGCGCCTCAAACAACGTGGTCCCGTTCGGCACGACCGATTGTCCTTCGGAGTCAACGCGTGACGTTCTATCGTCCGGCGGCCGTCGGCCACTTCCGGCCCGTCAGCTCGTCGGCCAGCCAGTCGTTCACGTCGTCGGTCTGCTCCTGCGTCGTGCGGTGGCCGGTGTCGTAGGCGAGCATCAGGCGCTTGGGCGCCGTGACGACGTTGTAGGCCGAATACATCGAGGTCGGCGGACACGTCTCGTCGTTGAAGCCCCACGAGTACAGTCCCGGCGTCGTCACGCGGCGAGCGAAATTCACGACGTCGTAGTAGCGCGTCGTCGCGATCTTGGCCTCGTCGCGATGGACGTTCGGTCCTTCGGTCGCGCGGAACATGTGCGGCCAGCCGCCGGCGCGGCCGTTGAGATAACCGGTGACGTCAGAGAGCGCCGGATAATACGCGGCCAGCCGTGTCACGCGCCGGTCGAGGCCGGCGGTGACGATCGCCAGCGCGCCGCCCTGGCTCCCGCCCGTGACACCGAGGTTCCGGCCGTCCCACTGCGGCAGCGACGTCAGGAAGTCGTTGGCGCGCAGCGTTCCTGTGTACACGCGGCGGTAGTAATACCGCTCGCGCGAATCGAGTCCGAACGTCGGATAGCCGCTCAGTCCTCCGGAGGCCAGGCTGTCGTACACCTCCTGCGGCTGGATCACCGGAATGCCGTGGATGCCGATCTGGAACGTGATGAGGCCGCGGCCGGCAATCTCCGCGAGGCCGCGGTACGGCCGCACGCCCGCGCCCGGCACACTGAGCAGCGCGGGATACTTCCCGGCCGCACGGGGCATGCACAGAATGCCGTAGAACCTGCTCGCGCCGCCGGTCAAACCCACGTTCTGCAGGTTGACCTGGGAGCATTCCACCTCCGAGGTGCCGTAGTCTGGCAGCGGCGTCCACTTCGCGTCGAGGGGAAGCGCCGCCAGTCGCTTGCGCTCCCCGTCCCAGAACGCGTCGAAGTCCGGCGGGTCCACCTGCGTCGGCTGAATGCGATCGGGCGCAAACCCCGCCGTGCCAACGCCGCGATACGTGCGGCCCTCGATTTCGGCTGTCGCGACGAGCCGCAGGAAGCCTGGTGCGTTCAGGGTGCCGGCGGCCACGGTCAGCGGCGCCGTACCGACGACGGCTGTTGCCTGAGTCACGGGCGGGAGCATCTCCGGCCCGACGCCGTACTTGACCGTGGCGCCGCCGACCTGATGGCCGTCGCGCACGACGTCGATACGGAAGGTCACCGCCTCGCCGGGCTGATAGGTCCAGTCCGGATGATCCGGTGTCACGGTGACGACCACGCGGCTGAATGGCTGGCGCAGTGCCTGCGCCAGGGGCACGGCAACAACACAGGCCAGAACCACGCACGTGCTGAGGAATCGGCGGAGGGTGATGTATGGCGGCACGGATGTTCTCCCGCCGCGCGGACAGGCCCGAAGCATGGTGCACTGCCCGCACGGCCGTGCCGGGATGATACTTCAGGTCGACAGAGTTTCAGGGGATGCGCGAACCCGGATGGGCTGATGCACGATCGGCGCGCGCCTCTCCGGATTCGGTTGGAAGAGCGGCATCGAGCCAGCCCTTGATGCCCGCCGACATCACTTGGACACGCCCGTAGCCCATCCCTGCCGCGCGGCGGGCCGCACGGGGTGCCTTGCTGCACATGAAGTTGGAGCAATAGAAGACCAGCGCCGAATCCTTGTCTTCTGGGAGTTCGTCGTCTTTGAAGCCGAAGGGATCGAGATTCAGGGCGCCGGGCACGCGGGCCGTGACCCAGCTCTGTCGCGAATTCACGTCGATGGCCGTCACCGGAACGCTCTGCATCAGTTGATGCAGTTCGCCGGGCGAGATCGTCTGGAGTCCCATCAGTCGCGCAAACATTAGCTCGCCTCCCACGTTACGCTTGCCTCTGCCGTCCCCTGCTCATCCTGACGACCTCGGCCACGACGATCACCATGCCGCTTACGAGCACCACGAGAGACACGGGCTTCGCAAGCCCGATGGGCAGCACCAGCCATGCGGTCACGAACGCGAGGCCGGTCAGCACCCACGTCCAGCCGGCGAAGCGTTGAAAGGCCTGAGCCCGCGCCCCGTCGCACTGCAGCACCGACAAGGGCGTCAGCATCTTGGGCAGGCCGTTCCCAACGAACACCAGGACTGCACCCGCGATGACATTGGCCATGCGCCTGGAGAGATCGGGATCATCGATGGCGCCCAGCGCGGCAGCGAGCTTCACAGCGAGGGAACTCACCAGGATGAGTGCGCCGAACGCGATGCCGCTCCTGATGGAGGTGTCGGCGTGCCGCTGGGCGGCCTCGTCCTTCGAACGGCGAAAGACAAGCGTCAGGCAACCCCACACCAGTGCGAGAACGACCATGGTGGCGATGGCCGCCATCCAGGTTACGGCCCGCTCACGCTGGAGATACCAGTTGCCGGCGGCAAGCAGAGTCCCGAGTACCGAGCAGTGCCGGCGCAAGGTGGTGCGAGATCGGTCTGGTCATCACGTCATGCCTCGCTCTTGACAGGGCGCCTGGCGCGACTGCCTCGAGAGAGGCGGCGCGTCCTGGCCGGCTTCATGTTCCATCCGAACGTCTGCGCGAAACCGAGCAGCGCCTCCTCGAGCACCGACATCTTCAGCCGGTAGACGATCGTCCGGCCGCTCTTCTCCGCCTCGATGAGGCCGGCTTCCTGCAATACGGAAAAGTGCGCCGACATGGTGGGCTTCGAAACCGCGAAGTGCTCCGAGAGCTCACCCGCCAGCATCGGCCGTTCCCGCAGCAATTGCAGCACGCGGCGACGGGTGGGATCCGACAGCGCTTTGAACACGCGGTTCACGAGTTTTATATTTAGCTAATCGTCGAACAGTTGTCAAATGCCGAGGCGTGTGCCCGCCTGTTGTGATCATCAAATTGATCGATCGCCGTCCGATATGCGGGAAGAGCGCGGTTTCCATTTGACGTTCTAATGAAGGTCGTGGTATTGGTTCCATTAGCATGCCTAACAGAGCGTCGCCGCACGCCAGATCGATGCGCATCCTTCGCGAGTGGCTCCACCGTCTCCGGGGAACGCTCGGGTCAGGCCGGCGCGACGACGACCTGGAGCAGGAGATCCAACTGCACCTGGAGATGGCCGCCGACGAGGCGCGGCGCCGCGGCCTCGGCGCCGGGGATGCCGCGCGCGCCGCTCGGCTCGAGGCAGGAGGGGCCTCGCAGACGCTGGAGGCGCTTCGCGACCAGCGCGGCCTGCCGTGGCTCGAGGATCTGGCGCGCGACGCGCGGCACGGGCTGCGCACGCTGCGACGCAGCCCGGGCTTCACGGCCATCGCACTCGTGACGCTGGCGCTCGGCATCGGCGCGAACACCGCAATCTTCTCGATCGTCAACGGCGTGATCCTGCGGCCACTGGTCTATCCCAGGCCGGCGCAGTTGATGCGTCTCACCACGCAATTCCCGGTCCTCGGATCGACGGTAACCGGCCTGTCGACCCCCGAGTACGTGGAATTCCGGCAGATGAATCGGTCCTTTGCCCATGTCGGGGCATTCACGACTGGCAGAACCAACACCGGCGGCGGCTCGGGTGTGTGGGCCGGTGAAGTGAACCTTATCGCAGGCGATCGAGCGCTGCGCGTGCGTTCGGCTGCGGTAGACGAGCACCTCCTCAACGCGCTCGGCGTGCAACCGGCGCACGGACGTTTCTTCGGCCCGGGAGAAACCGACGCGATGGCTGCGCGCGTGGGGCTGGGGGGACCGCCGATCGCGATCCTCTCGCACGAGTTGTGGCAGAGCGCATTCGGAGGACAAGCGGTGGTCGGTCGCGCTGTCAACGTTGATGGCCGGCCCCACGACGTCATCGGCATAATGCCGCCCGGCGTCGATCTCATCGACAGCCGCCCAGAAATCTGGCTGCCTATCGGCGTCCACCCTGTGATTCGACAGATCCGCAACAGTCATGTCCTCAGCGTCATCGGACGTCTCAAGGACGGCGTCACACCGCTGTCGGCCCAGACAGAACTGAACGCATTCCTGGAGAACTGGGGTGAGCGTACCGGCTGCGAAGGGCCATGTCCCGATGAAGCATCCCTCGCGCGCTGAGGAGCACGTCCTCCAGCTCCGACTGCTGCAGGACGCGATTGTCGGGGACGCCAGCCGCGCGATTTGGGTGCTGCAAGGCGCCGTCGGGCTGGTGCTTCTGATCGGCTGCGCGAATCTCGCCAACCTCGCCATGGCTCGGGCCGAATCACGCCGTCGTGAATTCGCCGTACGCACGGCGCTTGGTGCCAGCCGCGGCCGGCTGCTGCGACAGGCGATGACCGAGGGTGTGCTGGTGTCGGCCGCAGGCGGCGTGCTCGGGCTCTGGCTTGCCAGCGCCGGTATGCACGCGCTCGTAGTCGCCTACCCCACCAGCCTGCCCCGGACGACCGACGTCACCATCGACATGCCCGTCCTGCTCTTCGCACTTTCCGTGTCGATCGGCACCGGCCTGCTCTTCGGACTCGCGCCATTCGCGCGGCGCCGTGCCGGTGACCTGATGAGCGCCGTCAAGGAGGGCGGCGATCGGGAGGCCAGCGGCGCGAGCCGCCATCACATCCGCCGTGTGCTGGTGATCGCCGAGGTCGCATTGGCGATGATGCTCGTCACCAGCGCCGGCTTGCTGCTCCGCACTGTCTACAACCTCACGCACGTCGACGCCGGATTCGATCGATCGCGCCTCGTGACGTTCTCGATGACACTGCCACGGAGCCACCGAATATACCGGCGGACGCGCGCAGGTCTATCAACGCCTTCTCGACACCCTCCGCGCCGCACCTGGCGTGCAGGCCGCGACGGCCATGTCAGACCTGCCCTTGAACCGCGTCGTCCAGGGCTTCTCGACGCGCATCGAGGACCCTACGGCTGAGAAAGGACAGACGTCAGGAATCGTCGACTATTACCAGTTCGTCATGTCCGACTACTTCGAGACGATGGGCATCCCGATCGTCGCCGGCCGAGGTTTTCAACGGACCGATATCACGTCGCTGGAGAGAGTGGTCGTCGTCAATGAAACGCTGGCGAATCGGCTGTGGAAGGACCGCAACCCGATTGGACAGCGTCTACGGCCGAACCTGGCTGCGTCGATGGGCACGAGCAACAACCCCTGGCACAGAGTGATCGGAGTGGCAAAGGACGTCAAGGAAGGCGGCGTCGATCGCGAAACAGGCACCGAACTCTACATGTTCATCGACCAGCCGGCGCCGCGGCTCGACGGGACTGACCTCCCATGGGAGGCCAACGCGCCGCCGACGGTGAACGTGGCGCTGCGAACGAGCCTGCCGCCCGCGGCGCTGTCGCAGACGCTCGAAGGTGCGGTTCGGGACGCGGACCCGGCGGTCCCCATCGTACGACTTCGCGACATGGAGTCGGTGTTCGCCGAATCGATTCGCCGGCCGAGGCTCCTGGCGCAGTTGCTGACCGCGTTTGCCGGGCTGTCGCTGCTGCTGGGGGCAGTCGGCACCTACGGCGTGCTGTCCTATATGGTGACGGAGCGCCGCCGCGAGATCGGCATCCGAATGGCCCTCGGCGCGGCGCGCTCCAGCGTGATCGCGCTGGTGATGAAGGAGGGCCTGCAGGCCACCGTGATGGGCGTCGTGGTCGGCGTTGCCGGCGCCGTCGCCGTCAACCGGCTGATGGCGTCACTCCTGTTCGGCGTGCGCCCGACTGAGCCGGCAACGTTCGCCGTCGTGATCCTGACGATGACGCTGGTGGCGGCCCTCGCCTGCTGGCTGCCCGCCTGGCGCGCATCACGACTCGATCCGAACGTGGTGCTCCGGGCCGACTAGTCTCATCCGGGGGACTTTGTCCCCCGGACCCCCTTACACGCTCGCTCGCGGGGACCCCGACGCCCCGCTCCGCTCGCGTAGCTCACTCGCTGCCGCTCGTTCGCGCTGTTTCTGAGACCGCTTGTAGCTCGGCGGCAGTTGGCGCTACTTCGCGGCGACGACGACCGTCTTCGGCACCTCGGCGCGCCGCGATTGGAACGGCAGGCTGCGCACCACCTCGCGCACAAGCGTCTGGAAGCCGTAGCCGGAGGTTTCCATCCGCTTGGTGATCTCGTTGATCGTGGGGCGGTCGTAGCGCTCGAGGCCGCGGCCCAGGGCGTAGATCAGGAGCTTCTCGGTCAGCGTGCGGGCGAACTCGAACTGGCGCTGGCTGAGGATCTGGCGCAGATCGGCGGCATTCGAGAACGTCTTCCCGCCGGGGAGCTTGCCGCTCGAATCCACGGGGAAACCGCCATCCATCGTCCGCCATTTCCCGATCGCGTCGTAATTCTCGAGCGCGAAGCCGAGCGGATCCATGCGCGTGTGGCAGGACGAGCACACGGGGTTCGTTCGGTGCGTCTCCATCTGCTTGCGCAGCGACGCGGTCGTTCCGACAGCCTCTTCGTCGAGCGCGGGCACATCCGGCGGCGGCGGTGGTGGCGGCGCACCGAGAATGTTCTGCAGGATGTACTTGCCGCGGATGACGACCGACGTCCGCGTCGGATAACTGGACACGGCGAGCACGCTGCCATGGCTCAACACGCCGCCGCGCTCGGGCGTCGTGAGCTCGACCCGCCGGAACTCCGGTCCGGTGACGCCCTCGATGCCGTAGTAGGTCGCCAGCCGCTCGTTGAGGAACGTATACCGCGCGTCGATGAACTCGCTGATCGGACGGTTCTCGCGCAGGATCCAGTCGAAGAACATCTGCGTCTCGATCTTCATCGCGTCGCGCAGCTCGGGCACCCAGGCGGGGAATTTCTGCGGGTCCGGCTTGATGCTGTCGAGATTCCGCACCTCGAGCCACTGCCCGGCAAAGTTCTCCGCCATCGCGAAGACCTTCGGATCGGCGAGCATCCGCGTCAGCTGCGCCTCGAGGACCCGAGGCGTGCTGAGCAGGCGCCGTTCCGCCAGCGACAGCAGTTCATCGTCCGGCATCGAGTTCCACAGGAAGTAACTCAGCCGCGAGGCCAGCTCGACGTCCGAAACCCTGTGCACCCGGCTCGGGTCGCCCGGGTAGCGGTCGCGCTCGATGTGAAACAGGAAATGCGGCGACACGAGCATCGCCTGGATCGCGAGCGCGATGCCCTGCTCCACCGACTGTCCGTCTTCCTTCGCGAGCGCCACGAACTTCCGTAATGCTGCGACCTCCGCACCAGTCACCGGCCGGCGGTAGGCGCGGCGCGCGACGGTCGCCAGGATCCGATCGACACAGAGAGGACCGGACGCGGGGTTGCACACCAGGATCTTCTTGCGGCTGGGTTTCTCCCCCTGAGAGGCGAAGGGGCCGATGACCGTCACCGCGCCGATCCACTTGTTGACGGTGTCCTTGTAGATGTCCTCTTTGGCGAGCGTCTTGACGAACGGGTCGTCGATGAAGCCCAGGCGAAGCGTGTGATCGCCTTCCGTCACGGGGACGCGGATATGCTCCTCGGAGTACGGGTTGAAGTACACGAGGCCCGACGGCTTCGTCTCGATTTTCTGCGTGTGCGTCAGCTTGCCGTCCACCCACAGGCCCAGCGTGACGGGCGCGGCATCTTTCGCGCGTTGACCGGGCAACCCAATCTTGAGCTGGTAGTCGGCGTCGAAATCGAAGCGGTGCGTCGCCTCGACGTTGCTGGGATCGAGGCGGCGGAGGCTCTTGAAGCGAAGGCTGTACTCCACTTCGACCGGCTTCGGCAGCGGCATGGCCACGATCGCCCGCTCGGAGATCCGCGCGGCCGCAGACATGTACTTCTCCATCAGCACCGGCGAGACCGTCAGGACGTCACCGATGTTGTCGAAGCCGTCGCCCGAATCGTCGGTCGGAAAGTTCTTGTCGGCGCGAAACTCGATGGCGAGGAGATCGCGGATCGTATTCGTGTACTCGGCCCGGTTCAAGCGCCGCGCGGTGACGCGGCCGGGATCGGGCTTCATGGCGGCGTCGGCCCTGGCGAACTCGGTCTCGAGGAACTTCACCAGGGTGCTGATCTCCTGGTCGGGCCGGAGCACGTCCTCTGGAGGCATCTCCTGCGACTTGAGCTTGGTCAGAATCAGATCCCAGCGGTCGCGCTCGGCGGCGAGGGACTCCACCGACGTATAGAGGCTCACGTCGAGCCCGCCGGCGAGGTCGGTGGAGTTATGGCACTCGCTGCAGGTCTCTTCGAAGAGCGCCTTGGTCGCGGCGCTGAATGCCTCGGTACTTGGTGGGACCGCCTTCGGCGGAACCTTCGCTGACGGCTTCGGCGAGGCAGGCTCCGCCTTCGCCGGAACGGTCGCTGATGGCTTCGGCGAGACAGGTTCCGCTTTCGCCTGAGACCTGGGCGCGGCCGGCCGGGACGCCGCGCTCCGAGTTGTGGCGTCGGCAGGCGCCTGCCCGGTCGATTTGATGCTCACTGCCAGGATCAGTGCGCCCGCGGCGACTGCGACAGCAGCGGAGTGACGTGTCATTCCTGTGCCCTTCACTGTCCCCCTCGGCCTCGGCCGGGCCTTGGCGCCGGCGCGGCGGAAACCATCGCGGTGTACACGGCCGTGATCCGCTCTTTCTGTGCCGGATCCGCGATCAGATACCGATGCGTGCCCTCCGCTCCAGGCGTGAACCTTGTCCGGCCGTCGTCGAGCACGCTAATGGTGCCCGGATCCGACAACTTGAAGTAGTCCTCATCCGGATGGACCGCATAGAGGACCGCCGCCAGCGCCGAGGCCGGCGCATCGTAGGGCATCGGCTTCAGGGCGCGGTAAGCATCGACTACCGGGTGCGCGGGCGCCCATGAGAAATCCTTCTCTATGCTCGCGCCGGGATACGGCAGCGCATCGCCGACCTCGGATCCGACGGCCACGATCGGCGTCGGCCACTCGGCAAAGAGCTTCCGTGCCCCGGCCACATCGCTCTTGATCGGCGCCTCGGGCTGCCCGGCCGGGAACGATCCGGCGGCGACCACCAGCTGTTTGCACTTCGCCGTGATCTGCGGACCGGAACGATAGAGGCCAAGCATCCGGACGACTCCGGTTGCCGGACCGGCTAGCACGATCGTCGCGTTCCCATCGTGCTGGGCGAGCAGCAGGTTCCGGATGAGAATCGCGCTTTCCGCCGTGTTGAGGAGCCCGGTGATCGGGCTGCTGTACTGCGGCGTGCCGTCAGCCGCTTTCTTCGCCAGGAGCGCCGCGAGGGCTGGCTTGTCCTCCGCGGGGCCGCGCCCTTCGGGCATGCCGACCATGCCCTCGGTGATCGCCCCGACGCCGCCGGTCGGGACGCCAGCCGGACGGCCCCGATAAAAGGTGGCCACGATGTCCGCGAGCTGCGCGGAGATCAGGCTGGGCTGCGAGACGCTGAGAGAAATGCGCCGCGCTTCGGTCTTCGCCGTCAAGCCGTTGAGCATCGCCACGGCCAGCATGGCGTCGATTCGGTTGCCCAGATCGCCGTCGAGCGCGATCCCCACTGGTGGCCGAGCCGAGCCGCGTCCCTGGGGCTGCATTGGAGTAAGCGAAGTTCGTCGGAACCGCTACGTCAGGCTCGCGGGCTCGAGCATGCCGGACGCGTCGCCGAAGTTCTCCATCGGGACGCCCATGCGATCCATGAGCGTCAGGTGGAAATTGGACATGGGCGTCTCTTTCCGGTAGATCACGCGGCGGCCCGGCTTGAAGTGGTCGCCGCCTTTGCCGATGAGCAGTGTCGGGAGGTCTTCGTGCAGGTGCCGATTGCCGTCCGAGAGGCCCGCGCCGTATACGATCATCGCGTTGTCGAGGAGGCACCCGTCGCCTTCCTTGATCGACTTCAGGTTCTGGAGCCACCCGGCCAGCTGCTTCGTGTGGTACTCGTTGATCTGGGTGACCTTCTCCATCAGGTCGGGCTTGCCCTGGTGGTGCGTGCACGGATGGTGGCCGTCGGCGATGCCGATCTCGCGGTACGAGCGGCTCGTGCCCTCGCGCGTCATCAGGAAGGTGAGCACTCGCGTCATGTCAGCCTGGAAGGCGATCGTGATCATGTCGCTCATCAGCTTGAAGTGCTCGGCGAAGTCGGGCGGCACGCCGTACGGCTTGTCCATGCCGGGGTTGACGGCGATGCTCTCCTTCTCTGCCTTCTCCAGCTGACGCTCGACTTCACGAATCGACGAGAGGTACTCCTCGAGCTTGCGCTTGTCGGTCGGACCGAGCGAGGACTGCAGCTTCTTGGTGTCGGTGGTCACGAAGTCCAGGATGCTGCGGCGGTAGCGCGCCTGCCGGTCCGACTCCTCGGGGCTCAGCACGACGCCAGTGCCGAACAGGCGCTCGAAAAGCACTCGCGGATCGAGAATGGGCGGCAGCGGCTGCGTCTCGCTGCGCCACGCCAGGTTGTTGGTGTAGGCGCAGGAATAGCCCGAGTCGCAGTCGCCGGCCTGGCGCGAATCGTCCATGCCGAGCTCGAGCGACGCGAAGCGGGTCTGGTGACCGATCTTGTTGGCGATGATCTGGTCGCACGAGACGCTCGCCTTGATGTCGACGGTGGTCTTCCTGACCTGCACACCGGTGAGGTACGACCCGGCGCACCGGCCGTGGTCGCCGGCGCCATCGAGCAGGGCGCGGCCGCTGTTGTTGGTCAGGTTGCCGATCTGGATCATGTCGCCGCGGAACGCCTCGAGCGGCTTGAGGATGCGGGGCAACTCTCCGGCGAACGCGCCTTCCTGCGGCACGTTCCAGTTCTTCATGTCGATGCCGTTCGGCACGTACAGGAAGGCCAGGCGGACGGGCGCCTTGGCTGGCGCGGCAAACGCCGGCACCATCGAGTCGAGGAAGGGTAGCGCCACGGCGGCGCCCACGCCCTTGAGAAACGTTCTGCGCGGAAGAGACTTGCCAGTAATGATCATCGCGTCATCGCTCCGTCAGATGGACCGTCGTGCATATATTACAGGGGAACCGGTTCCATGTCTTGTCCCAGGGTCCCCGGGGTCAGACAGGGGTCGGACAGGGGTCAGACCAGGGTCAGACGGCTCTCAGGGCCAACATGGCCGTCCATCCCCCGCGGGCGCGGCAGGGGCCGGCGACGCTGCCCGCCCGTCGGAGGGGAGGCCGATCACTGGCTCTTCGTCCGGTCCGGTCCCCCGGCCCCGGCCACGCCCCGGTGGCCGCCACCCGTCACACGCGGGGCCGTTCTGGACCATCCGCGTATCGGCGCTCACCGTGTATCCGGTCAGGTACTGCTCGCCGGCGTTCCCGTAGTACTTCCCGTATTTGAGCGCCGCGTCGTGCACCTTGATAATGGCGTCCTGGTAGCGCGGATCGTGCTGGCTCCAGCCCGAAAAGCTCGACAGATCGTTGTTGCCCAGGATGATCACGTCGACGCCGTGCGTGGCCGCGATCTCGTTGGCCATCGCCACGCCTTCCAGCGTCTCAATCATCACCGTCACGAGCATGTTGTCGTTTATCGTCGCGCGATAGTTCATGCCCGGCGCGTTCCACAACTCGCGATAGGCGCCGCCGCCGGCGCTGCGCCGTCCGAACGGTGGATACCGGGAGAAGCGCGCCGCGTCACGCGCCTCGAGCGCGTCGTCGACGGTGGGAACGATGATCCCCAGCGCCCCGAGGTCGGTGGCTTTCTGGATGCTCGACTCGAGCGCGTCCGGCATGCGGACCATCGGCGCCGCGCCGACGCGCGGGCAAGTCAGGATCATGCGCCGCACCTCGTCGTAGGACATCGTGCTGTGCTGCATCTCGAACCAGATGTAGTCGAAGTGCTTGCCGACCTCGCAGTAGAGCTCGGGGTCGAAGCTCGAAATCGTGTAGCTCGTGATCTGCTTGTCCTGGAGGAGCCGCTCCTTGGCCCGGTTGTACAGCGGCCGCGGTGTGTCGGGGCTCATCATCGCCTTGACCTGCCAGCCCCAGCCGCGCGCGTCCGCCTTGGCCGGCGTCAGCGTTCCGCCAATCGGAGCGGCGGGAGGCTTGCCCGTTCCCTGCGCCGCCGGCAGAACCATCGCCAGCATGGCTGCCGCGCACACCGCCATCGCGGATCGCCTATTCATGACTGCCCTCATTTCACTTGGAGACGCGGATCTCCTCACGGGGCGCGGATCTCGCGGATCACGCTTGGCTCAAGGCTCAGGGCGCAGGCAAACCTTTGAGACGCTTACTCGAAGCTCTTGCCTGAGCCTTGAGCCCTGAGCCCTGAGCCCTGAGCCCTGAGTAATAATGGCGCAGCATCATCGCACAGAAGGACGGGAATGTTCTGCGCGGCACTTTCCTCTAGAGCGAGGTCATCCTCATGCGGACTCTGACGATCGTTGGCGGTTCGACGCTGCTCTTCGTGTTGGCGGGCACGCCGTCTGTCGGCACGAATGCGCAGGCCCCGCCCTCGCAGGGCCCGCCGCCGGCATCGCAGGCGGCCGGTGCGGGACGAGGTCCTGCTCGCCCACCGCTCCTGCCCACTCCCGCGCTGACGACGGCGCCGACGCCGGACGCGGACGGAAACTTTGTGATCGGCCCGCCTTATACACCCGCGCCTGAGCTCACGGTCAAGGACGGCGTGCCGAAGGGCACGGTCCACGAGTTCACGATGGACTCGAAGGACAGCAAGATCTACTCCGGCATTGCCCGCAACCAGCCGGGCGCGGTAGTGCCGTACACGCGACAGGTCGCCGTCTATGTCCCGGCGCTGTACGTGGCCGGCACGCCGGCGCCGTTCATCATCGCGCAAGACGGCATGTCACCCACCTATCGCGGCAATCTGCCGCCGATCCTCGATAACCTGATTCACGAGAAGCGTGTTCCGCCGATCGTCGCTGTCATGGTGCACAACGGCGGCGGCGATGCTCAGGGCAGTCAGCGCGGACTGGAATACGACAGCGTCTCGGGCGTCTACACGGATTTCATCGAGACGGAAGTGCTGCCGCGCATCACGAAGGACTACGGGATCGCCTTCACCAAGGATCCCGAGGGCCGCGCGACGATGGGCGGCAGTTCGGGCGCGGCCTGTGCGTTCACGATGGCCTGGTTCCATCCGGAACTCTATCGCCGCGTCCTCTCCTACTCGGGAACCTACGTGAACCAGCAGTCGCCGCTCAGTCCCGTGACACCGCGCGGCGCGTGGGAGTATCACGCCACCCTGATTCCTTACAGCCCGGCCAAGCCGATCCGCATCTGGATGCACGTGAGCGAGTTCGACAATCGCTACGGCGATCAAGAGGAGACGTGGCACAACTGGGTGCTGGCGAACGACCGGATGGCCGCGGCGCTCAAGGCCAAGGGCTACAAATACCAGTACGTCTATTCCCGCGACTCGCGGCACGTCGATCGCGCCGTGGTCGCGCAGACGCTTCCCGAAGCGCTCGAGTGGCTGTGGAAGGGATATCAGAGTCGGTAGATCGGGGATTCAGGGATCAGGGACCAGGGATCAGGAAGAGCATTGAGATCACAATCGCGCGACTAGGATCTCGATGCTCTTCCTGATCCCTGATCCCCGATCCCCGATCCCCGACCCCCCGAGCGTTCAAATGTCAGCGTCCGACCGTACACACGGAGTAGAAGTCAAAGATCGGCGACGGCAGCAAGCGACCCAGCCAGTGCGCCCGATAGAGGTCGGCCGTCCGAAAGTTCTCGATGAGATCGAGGCTCATCTCGCACGCCAGACTCTGTATGTCTCGAATACCCGACAGCCACGGCGCGCCCATGTTGGCAAAGCTCTCGACCAGCCTCGTGACGCCGGAATCGCCCGTCGTCTTCGAGATCACCGACTCCGCCATGTAGTCGAACGACACGCAGAATCGCGTCACCGAGCGCCTGAGCTCCGCGAGGATCTGCTTGGTGCAATCGAGCGGCAGGTACATCGTGTTGCCCTCCCAAATGACGTAGGTGGACAGATCGCAATCAAAACCGTTTTTCTCGAGCAAACCGATCAGGCCATCGGTGACGTAGTTGCCGGGAATGAGCTTCAGGTTCAGATCGAAATGCTCCCGCTCGTAGCACGCGCGCTTGACCTCCAGGGTCGCCGCCTCATCGATCTCGAAGTAGGTCACGCCCGGCGCGCGTTTTCTCACGGCGCGAGTGTCGAGGCCGGCGCCGAGGAGCACGACTTGCCGGACGCCCGATCGAAGCTGCTGCTCGAGCCGATCATCGAAGTACTTCGTTCGAATCTTGACGATGTCCTTCACCGGCGGAAAGCTGGCCGCCACGCGTCCCGCTGCCCGCTTGGTCTCCTCGTTGAGGAAAAGCCCCACGACCGGGTCCTCGTACAAGGGCGCGGCCTCGACGTTCTCTTCCGCCCTGAACTCCGCTACCACGAACGCCGTGCCGCCCACGTTCTCGATCTTCCCCATTTAGTGCCTCCAACAGCTACGATGCATATGACTGCGAGCAGCGAGATAATTCCTGCCGTTCGATCACCGATCACATCGTAGGCGAAGGGGATCGGCGCCACATGAGGCAACGGTAAGGGTTCGATAAGGATTCTGGTCTCCGAGGTCTGGTGAGGAGTACTCGACAAACCGAAACGTACAATCAAATGATGCTCAGAACGATCGCCGGCGTCGCCCTCGTCCTCTGCGCATGGCTTCCCCCCAATGCGCAGGATCAGCGGCCCAAGTACCAGACGGGCTGGCCCTGCTCGGGAAAGGTGGACCCCTCGTTTGTCCGCACTGCCGAAGCCACTGGCGGCAAGGTGCTGCTCTTCGCGCCGAACGAAATCACGGGGGCTGCCGACGACATGTCGGCCTCGAGCGGTCATCGCGAAACCGTGTTTCGCGCCGGCGGCCAGCTCGACGACGGCGTGCACGACTTCGAAATCCCGCTCGACTCGACGATCGACAGCGCGTACTTCTTCCTGGCTCTCCAGTGCCAGCAGTTCGCCGCCGTCCTTCAGCCGAGCGGCGACGAGCTTCGGGCCGATGCTCCAGGAGTTGACTCTCACGCATTCGCGGCGGTTCGCCTCGTCACCATCAAGGCGCCGAGCCCGGGGACGTGGAAGGTAAGGATGGCAGGCCGCGGCTTCTTCTCCGTGATCGTGACCGCGAAGACCGACCTCGCGCTCACGGGCGTGTCATTGGCCCAGAACGGTGTGCCGATCAAAGGGCTGGCGCCCCTTGGAAAACCAGTCCGCCTCGAGACCGCCATCAGCGGAGAGCCGCGCCAGGTCGGCTTTCTCTTCATCTCCATGCGTGGGTCGACGCTTCGGACTATCGAACTCAAGCCAGAGCAAGAAGAGGTGACGCGCAGGACCTACTCAGCCGAAGTCACGCTGCCCGGCACGGAGTTTCGAGTCCTGATGAGCGGAATTGACGGGAATGGCTTTCCCTTCCAGCGTGTCACTCCGCAACTCTTCGTCGCCGACCGCTGAATGTGCGCCCGGACCTCCGTTCGCGGCCGGAACTACCTGAACTGCCTGCGGCACCATTCTTCTCCCTTCTCCTCCAAATTCTGTCTCGCCTGACCCGGACGACTGCTGGCCGCCGATTGGCTTGGCAGCGCGCCGCCAGACCAGCACGACGGTTTGCTCGTCAGATTGGGAGGCGTTTGTTCGGCAGGAAGACTCGATGACCATTCGCAATGGCCTCGTCGCCGCATTTGTGCTGTGCGCGGTCGGCACGTCAGCGCAAGCTCCCGCGCCGAAAACAGCCCCGGCCACCGAAATCTTCCTCGCCTCGTTCAAGGAAGGCGAGAAAAAGACCTTTCGGATTGCCTTGCTGGTGTTTCAGAACCAGGGCGTCAAGGTCGGAAAGCCCGTGAAGATCACGAACAAACCGTCTGACGACTACCGGCCGTTCTTTCTCCCGGACTCGAGCGGCGTGGTGTTCCGGTCGAGCGGCGACGGCACGCCAGGCGGCATGCGTCGCTATGACATCGCAACCAAGGTCCTCAGCGAGCTCGGCGCAACGCCCGGTCCAAAGCCAAGCCCGATGCTCGAACCGCCGGCCCCGACTGCGAACAACAGCAACGAGAAGAGCCGGACGCCGGCCGGTTCGCGGATCTGGGGTGAGAACTCACGCCTGCTGATCTGGCAGGAGGGGGAGGACCACTGGATGGAGATCGCCGACCTCCGCAAGGACAAAGTCGGCGACATCACGCGCGTCGTCGTCAGCCCGGACGGCAACTGGATCGCGATTGTGGCGACGCCGGCTGCCAAATAGACGTACACGTCATCTCATAAGCACGGCCGACGGCTAATTCACGATGATCGCGAAGATCGCAAAGCTCACGAAGGTCACGCTTCACGCATGTTGCGCATCTACTACGTAGTACGTAATAATACGCCCTGCGTAACAGGTATGAAAAACCAGCCGTCGCTCCAGGATCTCGGGCGCTTCTCGGAACCCGCTCTCCTCGTCCTCATCTCGCTGGCCGAGGGGCCGAAGCACGGCTACGCGATGGCGCAGGATATCGAGCGGATCTCCGGCCAGAAGCTCGGGCCGGGCACGCTCTATGGCGCGATCACGCGTCTCGAAGCTGCGAAGTGGATCGAGCCGCTGCCGGCCGAGGATCGCCGCCGGCCGTACAAGCTGACATCGTCGGGCGCCAAGGTCCTGCGCGCGCGGCTCGAAAACCTGCGAGCGATGACTCGCGCCGCACAGTCGAGGCTGGCCGATGCGTAACGACCGGCTCGCGCGAGCGCTGCTGCGGCTCTATCCGCGTACCTGGCGCGCGCGTTACGGTGATGAGTTTCTCGCGCTCGTCGACGATCAGGGGTTGTCGTGGCGCGGCATCGTCGATGTCGTCGCTGCCGCCTGCGTCGAGCGGATGCGGTCGATCGTGGCGGCGATGCGCGAATGGGACGATCCGGCGAGCCTGCCAGCGAACTCGACACCGAGCGTCCGCGAATGGATTGCCGACCGAGCCGCCCTTCTCGCGCTTGTCGGAGCAGCAGTGCTGGCGCTGGGCGCCATCGGCGTGCCGTATCCGCAATGGCGTCTGTCGCTGCAATTCATTCTTCAGCTCTTCTTTCTCGACGTCGCTTGGCCTGAACGTTTCCCCGAACGGCTCGCGCGGTCGTGCTACGGCATCGGCACGGCTGCAGTGGTCACCGGCTGCGGCTGGCTCACGGCCTTCATCGTCACTGGCATCGGCGCTCCGCCGCCGACAGAGCGATGTTTGTTCTGGCGGGAGGTGTGGCCGGTTGTGCGGCCGTGCGCTCGCTCTACCGGGTGTTTCGACAGGCCTATAGATCGTTTCGTCGGCCCGGGGATGCCGTCGATTTGCCGCCGATAAGTACATTCGAAGTCCAGGCGTGGTCTGCCGTCATGTTTACCATCGTCGTAACCATGGCCATGATGGATACGGAGGGTCAGACCTACTGGACAATGGTCTTCATCGTCTGGCTGTTCATTCGGTTTCGTCGTTTCAGGCGCGCACGTCGCCACACGGCGAAGCGAGTAGACGATGAGTGCCATGCCGATGATCTTCCGCCTGAAGGCGGAAGCCACGGGAGCCCCTGCCACCTTCCGCCTGAAGGCGGAAGCCACAGGAGTCCCTAGCACAGACTCGTGGCCTCTAGTACAGACTCGTGGCTTCCGGCTTTAGCCGGAAGGACTCCGGCTACGGCTGCAGCGTGACGGCCGGATCCACGCGCGAGGCTCGCCGCGCCGGTCCCGCGCATGCCAGGAGCGCCGCCGCTCCGAGCACGAGGGTTGCGGCGACGACTACCCGCGCGTCGAACGCGCCGACGCCGTAGAGCTGCGATGCGATCACGCCGCGCAGCGCAACCGCACCGGCCATTCCCAGGACGAGCCCGACGACTACCAGCGTGATCGCTTCGCGCAGCACCAGCCGGAGGATGCCCCTGGCGTCGCTGCCGAGCGCAATTCGGATGCCGATTTCTCTCGTTCGCGACCCGACCTGATACGCGAGCACGCCGTAGATCCCGAGCGCGGCCAGCAGGAGCGCGACGCCACCGAACATCGCGAGCAGCAGCATCGGCGCGCGGCGCGAGTCGAGCGACTTGTCGACGCGCTGGCGCATCGCGAAGCTGTCAAAGAGCTGCACCTCGGGATCGATCTCGGCGAGCGCGCGCTCGACGCCGGCCTTCGTGCCCGCCACATCGTCGCTCGCCGAGCGGATCGCAAGGCCGATGCCGCGTGCCGGATCCTGCGCGTACGGGATGTAGTACGCGCCGACACGCGCGGTCTCGCCTTCTTCAACGAGTCCCTTGAGCTTGATGCTGCCGACCACGCCCACGACCTGAAGCCAGGTAACCTTCGGGCCCGGCTTCACGACATCGTCGGGCGTCTGCGGCAAATACATCCGACGGCCGACGGCACTGGTGGTTGGCCAAAACCGGCGTGCGAGCGCCTCGTCGACGATGACGACGCCCGGTGTATCGACCGTGTCGCTCTCGGCGAAGAACCGTCCCTGCCTGAGAGGAACCCGAAGCGCCTCGAGGTAACCTGGGGTCACATACAACTGATTCGGCGACACCACCGACTCCCCAGGAGACATCACGTATCCCTCGGGGATGATCACGCTGCTGCTGCTGTCCCAGCTGAACGGCAGGAAGCTCGTCGCGCCGGCGGCCTCGACGCCAGGGAGTGTACGGATGCGCTCGAGCGCCCGACTGGTATACGACCGCAAGTCCTTCGCGTCCGGGTAACGCGCGCGCAGCGGCGAGACCCGGCCGGTCAGCACGTGCTCCGGCGTGAATCCCGGATTGACGTTGAGGAGTTGGCGGAAGCTCGCCATGAGCAGCCCGGCGCCGATGAGCAGCACGAACGCCAGCGCGACCTGCGCCACCACGAGGGCCCCGCGGACCCTCCTGGCGCCACGGCCGGCCGTCCCCGTCCGGCCGTCCTCACGGAGCACGACGCTCAGGTTGATGCCGGCGATGTGCATCGCCGGCACGGCGCCGACAATCACGCCGAGCGCCGTCGCCAGGCCGAGGATGAAGACAACGACGACGGCGTCCATGCGGATCTCGTGGGCTCGCGGAATATCCGCGAGCCCGAGCGCCGTCAGGGCGCCGAGGCTCCAGAAGCCAAGCGCCAGGCCGAGCCCTCCGCCGATCAAGGTGAGCACCGTCGTTTCGGTGACGAGCTGGCGGACGACGCGGCCTCGCGCGGCCCCGAGCGCGGTTCGCGTCGCGACCTCCTTGAGGCGGCCGGTCGCGCGAGCAAGTGACAGATTGGTAATGTTGACCGCGGCAATGAGAAGCAGGCACGCCACGCCGCCCCACAGCATCTGCAGCGCCGCGCGAACGTTGCGCACGAGGTCGGCCGTGAACGACCCGACTTCCGTCCGGTAGCCGGCGTTGATGAGCGCCGACTTCAGCGGGCCCGCGCGCTCGATGTTCCTCGCGCTCTGCGCATCGATCCGCTGTCTCGCCTGCGCCAGCGTCACCCCCGGTGCGAGGCGGGCCATCTGCTCGTGGTTCTGGCTGTAGCGCCGGTCATCTGCGCGTTCCTCGGGCGTGAACGCGAGCGGGACCCAGAGCCGCACTTCAGGATTGAGAAAGGAAAACGACTCCGGCATCACGCCGACCACGCTATAGCGCTCGTCGTTCATGACGAGCTCGCGTCCCACGATGCCGTCCACGCCGCCGGGCTGGCGCCTGGCGAACGCCCAGCTCAGAATCGTGACGCGGTTCTTGCCGGGCGTGCCCTCGTCCTCGATAAAGACACGTCCGCGCGCCGCCGACGTCTTCAGCACGTTGAAAAACGCCGGCGAGACGCTCATCGACGCGACACCCTCGGCGCCTGCGCCCTGGCCAACGCGGAAGCCACCGGTCTGATACAGGGTCTGGCTGTCGAACACATCCGTGAACGCCAGCCGATCGAAGTAGTTGGGCACCGACGTCCCGGCGCGTTCGACGCCGGCGCCCGGGAACGACTCATAGAGGAAGACCAGGCGATCCGACTCTGGATATGGCAGCGGCCGCAGCAGGACCGAGCGGACGACGGTGAAGATGGCGGTGTTGGCGCCGATGCAGAGCGCCAGGGTAAGAATCGTCGTCAGCGCGAATGCGCGATCCTTGCGGAACAGTCTGAAGGCGAAGCGCAGATCCTGAAGCAGTCGTTCCATCTGGCGGCTTCGTGATCCTACGGGATCTCAGGTCGTCCAGTTCCGTCTGCCCACTTGATCGATCGGTACGCAGCCGTCGTAGGCGCCGGGGATCGGGTCGTAGTGCAGCACGGTCTTGCCGACCTGCTCGGACGTGAAATAGCCGAGGATCGTGGCCGACCGAATCAGCCGGAAGAATCCCTGCTGGCGCCCCTCCTCGGCTTTGGCGATGCTTCGCAGCAGCTCGTCCTGACGATTGGCTGGCAGCGTGACGAACGAGCCGCCCGCCGACTTCGCGGCCGTTTCCACGCCGTCGAGACCATCGGCGAGCACCTTCTGCTCGGCCGGGGTCATGAAGTCCCTATAGAGAAGCTCGATGAACGCCGGCACACCGACGTCAGCGGCGCCCGGCGTGTCGGTGCGCGGAAGGATGCGGTCGGCGATGGCGCCGGCGAGCGACGCGTGCGACGCGGACAGACTCGTCCCCTGCGCACGCGGCCTGGCACCGTCGACGATCGACAACCAATCGGCCGACAGCATCACGCCGGCGGCGAGCGCCGCGCGCCGGATGGCCTCGCGCCTGGTCATGCCGGACGCAGCCGTCACTTCGGTTCGTGGACTCATGGCAGGCTCACAGGTTGCGCTTGTTGATCTCGCTGACGGCATGATCGCAGGCGCGCGCCGTCAGGGCCATGTAGGTCAGCGACGGATTGACGCACGACGCCGACGTCATGCACGCGCCGTCAGTGACGAACACGTTCGGCGCCGAGTGCACCTGGTTGCGGCCGTTGAGCACCGAGGTCTTGGGGTCGCGGCCCATCCGCGCCGTCCCCATTTCGTGAATACACAAGCCCGGTGCGCTCACATCGTCGAACGGCGTGACGTTCTTCAGCCCCGCGGCCTCGAGCATCTCGGCCGCCGAGTTCATCATGTCCTTGCGCATGCTGAGCTCGTTGGTCTTCCAGCCGCAGTCGAAGGTCACGGTCGGCTGCCCCCACTTGTCGCGCAGCTTGTCGCTCAAAGACATCCGGTTCTCGTGGTACGGCAGGCACTCGCCCCACGAACCGATGCCGAAGCGCCACGGGCCCGGCGCAATCAGATCGGCCTTGAGGTCGGCGCCGAAGTAGCTGAGCTCCTTGATGCCGCCCGCCCAGTTGTGGCGGCTGGCGCTGCCCTGGTAGCCGAAACCGCGGACGTAGTCCTTCTGTTTGGACTTCGCGTCCAGGTTCCGGAACCGCGGGATGTAGATGCCGTTCGGACGCTGGCCCTTGTAGAAGCGATCGCCGAAATCGTCGGAGAGTCCGTTGGCGCCAACCTTGAAGTGATGATCCATCAGGTTGTGGCCGAGTTCCCCGCTCTCGTTTCCGAGACCATTCGGGAAGCGATCCGACTTCGAGTTGAGGAGGATGAAGGTCGACGCGATGGCCGATGCGCACAGAAAGATCACGCGCGCGAAATACTCCGTTGTCTGATTGGTCTCGGCGTCGACGATCCGTACACCGGTCACCTTTCGCGTCTTGGCGTCGTAGATGAGCTCGCTCACGATCGAGAACGGACGGAGCGTCAGCTTGCCCGTCGCGTAGGCAGCCGGGAGTGTCGAGGCGTTGCTACTGAAGTAGGCGCCGAATGGGCAACCGCGAATGCAGCGATTCCTGTACTGGCAGGTGCCGCGGCCGTTGTGCGGCTGCGTGAGGTTCGCCGCGCGGCCGATGATCATCGCCCGCCCGCCGAAAGACTTGGCGATCCGTTCTTTCACCTGAACTTCGAGGCAGTTCATCGCCATCGGCGGCAGGAACTGGCCGTCGGGCAGCTGCGGCAGGCCGTCGCGGCTGCCGCTGATGCCGGCAAAGCGCTCGACGTAGTCGTACCAGGGCGCGATGTCTTTGTAGCGGATCGGCCAGTCCACAGCGTGGCCGTCCCTGGCGTTGGCCTCGAAGTCGAGGTCGCTCCAGCGGTAGGACTGCCGGCCCCACAAGAGCGATCGTCCGCCGACGTGGTAGCCGCGCATCCAGTCGAACCGCTGGACCTCGCTGTAGGGATTCTCGAGATCGTTGACGAACCAGTGCGCCGACGCCGGGTCCGTCGTGTACCCGGTGCGGTTCTGCTTTTCCTGCTTCGCCAGATCCGCCCGCGACAGCCGGCTGCGGCCGGGGAACTGCCAGCTCTCCATCATCGCAGTCGGGTAGTCGGGATGCTTCACATCCCGGCCACGCTCGAGCACGAGCGTCCTGAGCCCCTTTTCGGCCAGCTCCTTGGCTGCCCAGCCGCCGCTGATGCCAGACCCGACGACGATGGCGTCGTAGGTGCGCTCGGCCGTTCCCGTACCCTGGATAAACATGAGGGGCCAAGAATACTCACGTGTCCCCTCCCCCGGCAAGTGTGGCGAAGCTCTACGTAACCGGACTGCCCTTCGTAGTTGGCGGGCTCGCGCGGCGATCCGTGCCACGGCTCAGGTTGCGAACGAATTGCGGCGCGTCATTCAAAAAGACATACCGCCATGTACGTGACTGAACTACACTCCGCAGTTCGTTGGATTTCAATCCACGGAGAAGAACGCTTATGAGAATCAAAGCATGCGTCGTGGCGGTCGTTCTGTCCTTCGCGCTCTGCGCGACATTAAAGGCCAATACGTACGGCTCGGTCGAGCCGCTCGCCAATCCCGCCGTGATCGACACCAATCCGCTCAGGGATCAACCGCTGAGGGTGAGGGAGGCCTTTGCCAATCGCTTGTTCCAGTGCGGCATCGTCAGCCGCGTCGTCGAAGCGCTGTCGTCGACTGGCGCCATCACGACGATCAACGATCTGAACACGCACTTCGCGGTCGGAGCGGGCGGCTTTGCAGGAAGCACGAACCCCTCCTTCGTCTACACCGTGATCGACGATGGCCCGAACGGGGCGAGCATCGGCGACATCAAAGTGGTGACCGACAGCCTCGGGTACGTGATGTCCCAGGCCAGCGCCTTTCTGCTCGACGCGGACAACACCTCGAACTTCGACTTCCCGGCGAACTACGTCGTCCTGAACTTCGACACGCCGCCACCTATCGCGCAGTCGGCGGCGCTGTTCAGAACCGTGGGCCGCATCGACCCCGAGCTCTTCTCAACCGATACGAGCGGCTACACGCAGTACGGCCGAGCGTATCTCTCCCTGCAATCCGATGTGTCCGACGCGCAGTTCATCGCCGGCTACACTCGCGCGGCCGAGGAATTCGGAGTCGAGTACACGCCGATCGTCAACGGTGCGCCATCGCTCTTCCAGGGCGGCGCCGCCTTTCCGGGCAACAATTGGGTTGTGAACACGCGCGGAGAGGAGTACCTGGAGCGCATTCCGGCGCAGAGCCATCGGGCGCTCGCACGCATTCGTGCATTCCACCTCCGCGTCACTCAGGAGGTCCTACGCAAGCTCGATGGTCACCACAAGCGGCCGCAGGATGACGTGGTCTCGTTCGACTGCCGGTAAATTGGTGACGAGCAGCTACCTCGCCGGGCCGGCCGGCCAGAACTGCCGCGTCGTGCCCGAATCGGCGAACTGGAGAGAGAACGTCGTCGCGTAGAGGCCCTGGTCGTCGAGCTGCAGTCTGCCGAATCGCCGCTCCATCGGGAAGGATGGTTCGCCAGCGCGTGGTTCCGGCCGCGCGAGGTCCTGCAGTCCGAGCACGGCGATCAGGGACTCGACGATCACAACTGATGATACGTACTGGCCGAGGCAGGTATGGCGACCCCAGCCATGCTGGAGGTAGTGTTCGCGCGGCCGGTCGAGGATAAAGGCGTCGGGCTCGGGCACGTCCCTCATCGCCGAGCCGTGGGACACGAAGACCGGCGTGCCCGCCGCGATCGGCCGGCTGTCCGCGATCCGTGCCCCGTCGCGCGCGCACTTCCGCAGCAGGACTTCACCCTGGGGCTGCAGCCGGAGCGCCTCGCGGAAGTACTTGTGCAGCTCGGCGCGGCTCTCCCGAACATTCGAACCGCTCAGAACGTCACGCGCCAACCGGCTGGCTTCCGCGAAGCTGCCGTACCGGTAGCCCCCTGGGCCGTCGGTCTGGTATTCGCCGTCTCGCAGCCGCACGAGAGAATCGATGACGCGGCACGTCGCCTCTTCCTGGCCCGCGACTGCCCCGACGATCGTCCCCATTACGTTCTCCGCGATCCGCAGGTCGCTGACCAGCTTCGAGTCGAGGCCGAGCGGCCGCTCCACCGTCGGCGTGGAACGGCCCAACTGGAAGTGGACCAGCCGCGTCAGCATCGTGTCGTCGGTCGCCTGGCCGTCGAGTATCCGCTGCCGCTGGATATTCACCTCGCGCAACAAGTGCGCGAGCAGTTGGCGGCAGGCGCGCAGTCCTTCGACCTGCACGGCCGGATCCTTCTGCACGTTGTTGAAGAAGTGCCGGAAGGCGGCCTTGATCCAGCCGTACATCAGCCGCTCGTCAGGAATGATGCCATCGCCCGCCCCGAGCGCCGTCTGCGCCTGGCCATCGATCGGCGATCCGTAGTAGGTCAGCATCTCCGTGGTCAGTTCGAACGATCCGGGCTCGGCCGCAACCGGAACGCCGAGGTACTTGTGCCCGAGCGTGACCGGTACATAGCGGGCCACGGCGTCCACGACATCCACGGTCATCCCCGACGCATTCGAGCGCGCGGCTGCCACTGCAACGCCTAACCGCCGCAGGCAATCCTGGTGAACGAGATCGACGATCCGATCGGCGTCGCCGCGGTTGCACACCAGCGACAGCAGCCGCCGGTCGGGTTCGTAGGCGGCGTTGTCGTCCGTGCTCAGGATGAAGGTGCTGAAGCCGCCGTTGTGAAGCGGCGACATGACCTTCGACATTTCCACGCCGTACGGCTCAACCGTGAACTCCTGGTCGCGCTCGAACACCTCGCGGACCGTGTTACCGTCGACGACCAGCACCGGACCAAACAGCGGTTGAAAGAGCTTTCCATTCTGCCGAATCTCCTCCAGCATGGGGAACGGCTTGAACTTCAGGAAAAACCCGATTGCGGCGCCAACCGCCCGCCCCTGACGCAATGCCTGGCCGCTGAGCAACCGGAGCTCCTCCGATTCCGCCTGCGGAAGAGGCCCGGACCGGGCCTTGCCGGCCAGCTCCTGTAGTCGCGCCACCGCGACCGGGTTGTCGGCGACGATGCGCTCGATGGTGGCGAAAAAGGATTGCAGTGCCGCGGCCGTCTCCTCAGTGAGGAAGCGAACGTCTGGCGTGGCTGGATCGGGCGCGACGCGCGCCGATCGCGCCGTGGCGCGTCCGGTATCGAACTCGATCGAGAGTCGCATGGCAACCCCCACCCTGACGGAAAGATCATGAGCGGCGGCGAGCCACAAGCCACTAGCTGATGAGCTGGCTGAGCACGCCTCAGATTGAAGAAACGATTGTGGCAGGCAATTCGAACACCGGGATCTCCATTTTGCGTTCGTTCTAGACTACAGGCTGTCTCATAAACAGCGCGAACGAGCGGAAGCGAGGGAGCCACGCGAGCGGAGCGGGGCGTCGGGGTCCCCGCGAGCGAGCGTGTAAGGGGGTCCGGGGGACAAAGTCCCCCGGATCAGACTAGAGGCGCAGGTCGTTAATATCCGACAGACACCACAAGGGGAGAACTCCGCGATGAGCACGACTCTCATCACTGGCGCCACCAGCTTCCTGGGGTACCACGTTGCGAAGAAATTGAATCAGTCCGGCATCCGCCCACGCGTGCTCGAGCGTCCCGGCAGTAAATTCGAAGTGCTCGATGGCCTCGACGTGGAACGGTGCCATGGAGACCTGGACGACGCGGCAGCGTTGCCGGCTGCTTGCAGGGGCGTCGACACACTCCTTCACCTGGCGTTCAAAGTGAGCGTCGGCGGCGGAGCGGCAGCCCTCGAAGAGATGCAACGGGTCAACGTCGAGGGCACGCGATCTCTCCTGCGGGCGGCCGCCGCCAGCGGCGTCCGACGCGCCGTCGTCACCGGGAGCGCCCTGGCCATCGGCGTCAACCGTCAGCCGGCGCCCCTCGACGAGTCGGCCAACTGGTCGCAACATGGCCTGGACCTGCCCTACGCCAAGCTTCGCCGCCAGGTCGAGCTTGACGCGCTCGCGCAGGCCACACCGCAGTTCGCGGTGATGACCGTCTGTCCCTCGCTGACGTTCGGGCCCGAAGATCCGTCGGGTGCGCCGGCCAACAAGCTGCTGCAAGCGATTGTCGCGGGCAAGGTGCCGGCCAAGGTGACCATTGGCTTCGGCGCCCTCGACGTCCGCGACTTTGCGCAGGGGATGATACTCGCTGGCGATCGAGGGCGATCGGGACAGCGATACCTGTTGAGCGGCGAGAACATCACGGCGCAGCAGTTGCTCGAACAGGTGGCGGCGATCACCGGCGTCCGCCCGCCACGGTTCACGGCGCCGACCGCTCTCTTGAGGGTCCTCGTCGGCGCGGTCGAGCTCCTGAGCAGAATCCGTCGAACGCCTCCACCAATCACCGGCGACGTGCTTCAGATTTTCGGACGCTACGCCTGGTACAACACCGCCAAGTCCCGCGACGAGCTCGGCTGGATGCCGAGACCGCTCAAGGAAACGCTGACCGATACGATTCAGTGGCTGCGCGCGCAGCCGCCGGTCGCTAAGATATGAGAAACGCCTGCCGACTTTGCTGAAACCACCGAAAGAGACCAAGCCGCACAAACGGCGCCCGCGATACCCGGGCCGGCACCCGCGCGCGTTCCACGATAAGTACAAAGAGCTGAACCCCGAGCGGTATGCCTCCGACGTGGAGAAGATCCTCGCGTCCGGCAAGACCCTGGCAGGCACCCACCGTCCGATCATGGTGGAGGAAGTCCTCCGCTGCTTTCGACCGAGGGCCGGGGATGTTGCGGTGGATTGCACCCTCGGCGGCGGGGGGCATGCGCGAGCGATCCTGGAGCGCGTGCAGCCCGGCGGACGGCTCATCGGGCTCGACGTCGACCCGGTCGAGTTACCGCGCACGGAAGCGTCGCTTCGCGCCGCCGGCTTCGGCCCCGAGACATTCGTCGCTCATCACAAGAACTTCGCCGGCCTGCCGCAGGTGCTCGCCGCCGAGGGGCTCGCGGCCGCTGACCTGATCCTCGTGGACCTCGGCGTGTCCTCGATGCAGCTCGACGATCCCGATCGCGGCTTCAGCTACAAAGAGCCCGGGCCCCTCGACATGCGGATGAACCCCTCGCGCGGCGAATCCGCTTCGCAACTGCTCGCGCGCCTGAGCGAAGAGACACTCGCGGCGCTGCTCAAGGAGAACGCCGATGAACCGCATGCCGCGCTCATCGCCGGCTTCCTCAAGCGGCAGCCCATCGATACGACGCACACCCTGGAACGGCTGGTACGCACCGGCCTCACCGCGGCGCTTCCGTCTCTACCGAAGACCGACGTGAAGATGTCCGTGCGGCGGACGTTCCAGGCGCTGCGCATCGCGGTGAATGACGAGTTCTCGGCGCTCGACTGGCTGTTGCGCTCGCTGCCGCAGTGCCTGACGCCCGGCGGACGCGTCGTGATCATGACCTTTCACTCTGGCGAAGACCGGCGCGTGAAGAAGGCGTTTCAGGCGGGCCTCAGGGCCGGGGTATATACCGCGGTGGCAGACGAGGTCATTCGCGCCACGATGGAGGAAACGCGCGCGAACCGGCGCGCCTCGTCCGCCAAGTTGCGCTGGGGCGTACGCGGACCTATCTGACCCAGTCCAATAGCCTAGGGCGATTCTCATTACCCTGTAGCGCGTAGTGTCCGGCTTTAGCCGGACTTCAGCGTGTCCGCCTAACCAGCCTCCGCTAAAGCTAAGGCGGTCCGCCGAAGCCTTGGCGAAGGCGGAAGGCGGACACTACGGACAAACGAAAAACGCTCGAGGCTACTTCGCCTCAGGCAGGAGCACGACCTTCACATAGCGGCTCTTGTCCAGATACGTGCGTGCCGCGTCACGCACGAGCGTCACCGTCAGCTGATCGTAAAGCGCGCGCCGCGCCGACGCGTCTGGCACCGGTTCGTCGTACTGATACGCGAACGACAGCTGGTTCAACAGGTAGCCGTTCTGCCGGCTGTCGGTTTCGAGGTCCCGCCGCAGCGCCGCGCGCGCGTCGGCGACCTGCCCCTCGCTCGGGCCGGAAGTCCTGAATTCGTCGATCACGGCGAACAACGCCTTCACGAGATCCGCCGTTCGCGCGGGATCGCAGGCGAAGGTAATCGTCAGGCGATACTCCTCGAGTGGCCGTTTCGTGAAGTCGGGGACCACGCTCACGCCGTAGGTGCCGCCCAGGTCCTCTCGCAGGACGCGTTGCAGGTTCCCGGCGAGCGTGTTGGCCATCGCCTGGAAGATCAGGCGATTCTTCGGGTTGTTCTGGAACGGGCCGCTGAACACCACGCCGACCTCGCTCTTGGGCGTGCTCCCCTTCGTGACTTCCTTTTCAACCACGCCTGTCGGCGGGCGTATGCCGACGTCCCGCCCGGCCTCCTTGCGGTTCAGCACGGGCAAGCTGGCCAGATACCGCTCCACGAGCGGCTTGATGGTGGCGAGATCGAAGCTGCCAACGAACACGAACGTGAAGTCGCTCGCGTCAGCGAAGCGATCCTTGTAGAACGCCAGCGACGAGTCCAGGCTCATCTGGGTGACGAGCGCCGGACTCATGGGCCGCGCGCGCAGGTGGTTCTGGCTCACCGCGGCGTTGAGCGCGTCCTCGAACGCCGTACCCGGCAGCGCCTCGCGGTTGGCCAGCGCCGCGGACAACTGCCCGGTCATGGCGCGGAACGCGTCCGGATCGGCGCGCGGTTGGGTGAAGGTCAGGTAGATCAACTGGAACATCGTCTCCAGGTCCCGCTTCAAGGCGCGGCCGCTGAGGCCCTCGGACATCTCTTCGATGTCCGGCCGGACGAACGCGACCTTGCCGGCGAGCTTCTTACCCAGATCGATCGCGCTCAGCGAGCCCAGACCTCCCTGAGACACCACCTGATCGGCGGTCTCGGCGGCAACGAAGTTCTTGTCGTCGGCGAGGGACGTGCCACCGGGGCTGAAGGCCTTGACCAGGATCTCGTCCTGCTTGAAGGTGGTCGGCGCGAGCACGACGCGCACGCCGTTGGACAGCGTCCACTCGGTGATCTCCGGCGTCTTGGCCACGGTCTTCGCGACGGTGCCAGGCTTGGGGATCGCGTCGATCAGCGGCCGGGCGCTTACCGTGTCTACATACGCCGTCAGCTCCCCGCCGCCGGCGCCTTTGATGACCGCCGCCAGCGCCGCCGCATCGGGCACGGCCACGCCCGCTTTCTTCGGTGCGCTCACAGCAACGACGCGGCTGCGATCCGGCACCCACTCGCGGGCCAGGCTGTTGATGTCGGCGAGCGTGATCTCGGGCAGGAACCTCCTGACCAGGGCGGCCTCGTAGGCGATCCCGGGAATCGGTTCCTGCTGCATGAAGTTTCGGATGTACTCGTCGGCCAGCGACTGCGAGGTGTGTTCGTCGTTCGAGGCGGCGAGCTGCTCGAACGCCTGGAGGAAACCGAGGCGGTAGCGGTCCAGCTCTGTCTGGGTGAAGCCGAAGCGGGCGATCCGGTCGGCTTCGGTGAACAGCGCCGCCAGCCCTTTCTCAACGCCCCCGTCGGCGACCAGCGCGCTCAACGTCGTCGCCTCGGCCGACCGCACGAAGAGGCCGCGGTTGGTCACCGCATCCAGGAACGGCGCACCGGGTTTCTGCGCCATCTCCGCAAGCCGGCCGGAGAGAAGGCCGCCGAACACACGCTCGATCGTCTGCTGCCGGTAGGCGCCGATCGTCGTCTGATCGCGGGCGGCCATCAAGCTGGATACCGTGACCGTGGTGACGGTGGCCTCGGTGTCGGTGGCGACGGTGTACCTCGTGCCTGGCTGGTCGGGCACATCGTAAATCACCCGTTGCCGCGGCGAGACGGCTGGCGGGATGGCGCCAAAGCGCGACCTGATGAGCGCTTCGATCGCAACGGGATCGAAATCGCCGACGGCGATGACGGCCATCAGATCGGGCCGATACCAGTCGGTATAGAACTTCTTGAGACGGTCGGCGGGGAACGTCCGCAGGATCTCGGGCTTGCCGATCGGCAGGCGCTCGGCATAACGGGAGTCCTTGAGCAGGACGGGAAGCTGCGCGTCCAGCAACCGTGCGCCGGCGCCGAGGCCTACTCGCCACTCCTCGAGGATGACCCCGCGCTCCTTCTCGATCTCTTCGGGATCAAACGTGACGGCGTGCGCCCAGTCCTCGAGGATGAGCATCGATCGATCGATGACCGCCGGTTCGGTGGGAATCTGCAACTGGTAGACCGTCTGGTCGAAGCTCGTGTTGGCATTGATGTGGGCGCCGAAGCGCATGCCCGTCGACTGCAGAAAGGCGACGACATCCTGCTTCGGGAAGTGGCGCGTGCCGTTGAAGCTCATGTGCTCGACGAAGTGCGCGAGCCCACGCTGATCGTCGTCTTCGAGGATCGAGCCCGCGTTGACGACCAGCCGGAGCTCGGCGCGGCCCTGCGGCTGCTGATTCCGCCGGATGTAGTAGCGCAACCCGTTGGACAGTGTGCCGACCGTGATGCGCGGGTCGACGGGAACGGCCGCCGTGAGCGGTGCGTTCTGAGGACCGGTCGTGACGGCGCGCTGAGCGGAGGCGCCGACGCCGGCCGTGACGGCGATCGCCAGGGTCAGCAGGATCATCGATGCGCGGGTGCGAAGAGTCATGGGCATATCATTTCACAGGCGGCCCGGCCGGTCGGCTGCGATCGGCAGCACGCCGAAACGGGCACCCGCGTGCTGGGCTCAACGTCACGCCCGGAGGCGCTTCGCGGCGTATCGTATACTCCACGCATGAGCTTGCTGACCGGTGCAGTGATCGGGCACTACCAGGTGCTCGACGCGATCGGCGCGGGCGGCATGGGGGAAGTCTACCGGGCACGCGACACCAGGCTGCAGCGCGACGTCGCGCTCAAGGTGCTCCCCGACCTCTTCGCCGGCGATCCCGAGCGCCTATCCCGCTTCGAGCGCGAAGCCACGACGCTCGCGTCGCTCAATCATCCGAACATCGCCCAGGTCCACGGACTCACCGACGGACCGGTCGCGCTCGTCATGGAACTCGTTCCCGGCGAGGATCTCGCACAACGCATCGCTCGCGGTCCTCTTCCGATTGACGACGCGGTCGGCATCGCCAGACAGATCGCCGATGCGCTCGAGGCGGCCCACGAGCAAGGCATCGTCCACCGCGATCTCAAACCCGCCAATGTCAAGATCCGGCCCGACGGGACGATCAAGGTCCTCGATTTCGGCCTCGCCAAGGCCATGACCGCAGCTGGAGCCGCAAGCGGCGAATCCACGCAGCTCCACTCTCCGACCATCCTCTCCCCCGCGATGACCCAGCTCGGCGTCATCCTCGGCACGGCGGCGTACATGGCGCCTGAGCAGGCGCGCGGCAAGCCCGTCGATCGCCGAGCCGACGTGTGGGCTTTCGGGTGCGTGCTCTACGAGATGCTCACCGGCGCCGCGCCCTTTCGCGGCGACGATGCGTCGCTGACGATCGCGGCCATCCTCACCAAGGACGCCGACTTCACCAGACTTCCATCAGACCTGCCGCCCGCTATTCGCCGACTGCTGCGACGCTGTCTCCAGAAGGACGCAGCGAAGCGGCTCAACTGGATTGGCGACGCGCGACTGGAACTCGATGAGTCGAGGACCGCACCCACAGACGTGGTCGCACAGCCGCGCTCATCCAAGCTGACGACGATCGCCGTGGCGATCGCAGCGCTCCTCGCCGGCGCCGCGGCGATGTGGCTGATCGCGGGCCGCGGATTCCTGCGCCAGACGACAGGTCAGCCTGCGGATTTCGTGCTGCGTCGCTTGACCGAGTTGCCGGGAGCGGAATCGGCGCCCGACATCTCACCCGATGGCCGCCAGATCGTCTTCGCGAGCCGGGCATCGGGCCAATCGGATGTGTATCTGCTGCGCGTGGGGGGCGCGCGCGCCATCAACCTGACGGAAGGCTCGCCCGCCGACGATCGCCAGGCGGCGTTCTCGCCAGACGGTCAGCTCATCGCGTTCCGCTCGGAACGTGATGGCGGCGGCATCTTCGTGATGGGTAGCACAGGCGAATCGGTCCGTCGGGTGACCACCACGGGCTACGATCCCGCCTGGGCGCCGGACGGCAAGAGCATCGCATTCGCCACCGAAGGGGTTCTCGACCCTTACGCGCGCAACAGCATCTCGGCGCTGTGGACCGCGGATACTTCCACCGGACGCGCCACACGGATCTTTGCCGGCGATGCCGTCCAGCCTGCGTGGTCGCCCGACGGTCAACGCATTGCGTACTGGGCAAACAACAACGGGCAGCGCGACCTCTGGGTGATTCCCGCCGCTGGGGGAACCCCGGTGGCTCTCACGTCTGATGCCGCAACAGACTGGTCACCAGAGTGGTCGCCCGACGGCCGCTGGCTCTACTTCTCGAGCGATCGGGGCGGACACATGAATGTCTGGCGCGTCGCCATGGCCGCGGACGGGACGTCGTCAGGTGCGCCGCAGCCGGTGACTCGCAGTCTGATGGGCGTGGGTTACGCGCGACTCGCTGCCGACGCCTCGCGGATGAGCGTCATGGCGTACAGCCGCTCGTACGAGGTGTCCGTCGCCGCGTTCGACCAGGGCACGAGTCGCGTCGGAGCGGCCTCCTCCATTAGGAGCACGTCGCTCGGATGGTGCTCACCCTCGCCCACCGCCGACTGGCTCGTGTGCACCGCGCGCGGGGCGCAGGAAGACATCGTCCTGATGCGGCCCGACGGTTCCGAGACCGTCCGACTGTTGGACGACGCGCCGAAGGACAGGAACCCGACGTGGTCCCCGGACGGAAGCCGCGTCGCCTTCATGTCGACGCGCAGCGGCGCCTGGGAGCTGTGGTCCGTGCGTCGCGACGGCTCGGACCTGCGGCAGATGACCGACTTCAAGTCCAGTATCTACGAAGCCGTCTGGTCCTCTGACGGGAAACGGGCGATGACAGCCGATACGGTCTCGGCGAGCGTCGGCCAGGCGCGCACGTGGGTGTTCGGCACCGACAACCTTGCGACGAAGGCCAATGCTCAGATCATCGACCCGGTGTCGCCAGGTCCCTTCACCCCCGAGTCCTGGTCGCCCGACATGACGCGCGTGGCTGGTGCGATCATCGGGCCCGACGGCCTGGCCCTGGCGGCAGCGACGATGGACTTCGCGACAAAGGCGGTGCGGCGTTTGGACATCCCGATTCTGCCGGCGCAGGACTACCGGATTGTTGCCGGATGGCTTCCCGATTCGCGACGATTCCTCGTCCCAACTCCCGGCGGGCTCGCCATCGTCGATGCCGACACGGGAAAATGGACGACGGTCGCGGCGCCGCCGGGGGGCACGCGGTACCGCCTGAGCGGAGACGCCCGAAAACTGATGGTCGAGCGCGAGGTCTACGACGGCGACGTGTGGCTGCTCGAGTTGAAGCCGCACCGGTAGTGCCCCTTCAGCCACCTCGTCCGCTGGATTGAGAGCCACGGAGAGACAACACCGATCGGCATGGTGAACCCAACGACGCGAAAGACGCCTGCGCGTTCCGGATCGTGAACCCGCGAGCCGCGCCACCGCGCTATCTCGAGTCCCTCGGCGACACCAGCCTCTGCCGCGGAAAATGAAGCCGTGGCTGAGGCATAGCCTGCGCCGAGCGGACATCAGCCGGCTGCTGACGTCCTGCCTTTTGCATTCAGATACCGCATGGAGTCGTCACTATCTGACCTCACGAGGAAAGCCCTGCAGGAGTTGTTTGCGCGGGCCTCAGCGCGGCGCGCTGAACGGCGTCGGTTCATCCAGGCGCTACGCGAGATCCTCGAGCGGCGCCTGGAGCAACAGCCGCTCCTGCTGCTGAGAATCGACCGGCGCAGCGTCCCCAGGGATGCGCAGCCGCTCAGTCCGTAGGACCAGCGACCGCGCCGCGCTCGATACTGGACGGCCTCCGACGTCCGTCCACTCTTTCCTTTGTACGTTCCCCATACACAATCCTTCCGCAAATGGGCAACTCTTTCCCCTGCGCCCTCGTCAAAGGTGTCGATCATCGACATGTCGCCACTCAAGACGGACCTGCCCTACGGCACCCTCGACCTCCTCATCCTGAAAACCCTCGACACCATGGGGGCGATGCACGGCTACAGTCTCGCCCGGCGAATCGAGCAGGTGTCGGAGAGCCTCATGCGGCTGAGCCAGGGCTCGGTCTATCCGGCACTCATCCGCCTGGAACAGGCCGGGTGGATCCGCACCGAGTGGGGTGTCTCTGAAACGAACCGTAAGGTGAAGTTCTACGCCTTGACCAAAGCCGGGACGAAACAGCTCGAGGTCGAGCTCGAAAACTGGGAGAAGGCCACGGCGCTGGTCGCACGATTCCTGGAGGCCAAGCCGTGACACTTCGATCGTTCGTACATCGCCTGCTCGCCCTGGGCCGCAGCCGCCGCCTCGACCGGGAACTGGACGATGAAGTGCAGGCTCATCTGGAGCTGGCGGAGAGGGACGCGATAGCCGCGGGGCTCTCGCCGCAGGACGCGCGCAGAGCAGCGCGCCGCAATTTTGGCGGCCTCGACCAGATGAAGGAAGCGCATCGGGACACGCGCAGCGTCCGCTGGCTCGACACGCTGCTGAAGGACGTTCGATACGGGCTCCTGCTGCTGGTGCGGGATCCCGGCTTTGCCGCCATCGCGGTCAGCGTGATGGCGATCGGCATCGGCGCCAACACCGCGATGTTCAGCCTGGTGGACGCGGTCCTCCTGAAGCCGCTTCCCTTCTCCGACCCCGAGCGCATCGTCCGGGTGATGGAGGCGCCAACCCCCACGACCCGCAATGGGATTGCGACGCTCAACTTCGTCGACTGGAAGCGGCTGAGCACATCGTTCGAGGCGCTGTCGGCGTTGCGCGGCCTCAACGTGGCGCTGACCGGTCAAGGCGAGCCGGCCCGACTCGGGGGCGCGCTCGTATCGGCCGACTACTTCGAGGTCTTCGGCGTCAAGGCTCTCGCTGGACGGACGTTCAGGCCACAGGAAGACCAGCCGGGCGCGGCGCCGGTCGTGGTACTGAGCCATAAGACCTGGCAGGCGCGTTTTGGCGGCGACCCTTCCATCCTCAATCGCGATGTCATCCTCGACGGGGAACCGCACCAGGTCATCGGCATCCTGCCCGCGGGGATCTTCAACCGCGAGGAGACAGGCTTCTGGAAGCCGCTGGTCTTCACACCCGAACAGCGCACGCGGTCGTATCACTGGCTCGGCGCGTTCGGCCGGCTCAAGGCCAATGTCAGCCTCCAACAAGCCCAGGAGGAGATGCGCGGCGTGAGCGCCAGCCTGACGGAGCTGCAGCCACCGTTCAAGAAGACATGGAGCGTGGCGCTCGATCCATTCGACCAGACGCTCGTCGGCGACAGCCTGCGCAGGTCGATCTACGTGGCGTTCGGCGCGGTCGTGATGGTGCTGCTCATCGCCTGCGCGAACATCGCGAACCTGCTGCTCGCGAAAGGCGTGACGCGGAGCAAGGAGATGGCCGTGCGGGCGGCGCTCGGGGCAAGCCGCGGCCGGCTGGTGGCGCAGATGCTGACCGAGAGCCTGGTCCTCTGTCTCCTCGGAGGCCTGGCGGGCGTAGGGCTCGCGTATCTGCTCATCGATGCGGCTGTTCCGCTGCTGACTCCGTCCCTCCCGCCGACCGCGAACGTCGGGCTGGATCTCCGGGTGCTCGGTTTCGCCGCGGCCGTCGCCTTGGGGGTGTCGCTCGTAGTCGGTCTTCTTCCGTCGCTGCAGAACTCATCCGGCAGGCTGACGCAAGCGTTGAATCAGGCGGCGCGCGGGTCGTCGGGGTCGCGTGAAGGTGTGCGCCGCGCGATCGTGGTGGCCGAAGTCGCGGTGTCGCTGGTGCTGATCTGCGGCGCGGTGCTCATGTTCAGGAGCCTGCTCAAGCTTCAGCACGTTGATGCCGGCGTACGCATCGACAACGTGATAACGATGTCGGCCGACCTGTCGCTCACGGCCTACCCTGACGCCGAGCACGCCCGCCGATTCATCGACGCGGTCTCGGAACGGCTCCGCGCGGTCCCTGGCGTCGAGCGCGCCGCGGTGTCGACGGATGTGCCGCTGCTCGGTGTCAGGCAAGGCGACGCGCTAGGCGTTCCAGGTTCGGAGGACAGCGTCGGCAGCCGCTTCAAGCGCGTCGATCCCCGGTACTTCGAGACGCTCGACATTCCCATCGTGAAGGGCCGCGGCATCAGCGATCGCGATCGCGCCGGCGCCCCGCGCGTGGTGGTGATCAACGAAACCCTCGCGGGCCGGCTCGCCGAGCGGTTCGGCGTGACCGACCCGGTTGGGAAGATCGCCAGGCTGACAGCCCCCGCCTACGAGAGCCGGGGGCAACTCGGCAAGCAGGAAAACGTGGAGATCATCGGCGTGATCAAGAACGAGCGTGTCAACGACCTGCAGACGGCCGTTCAGGAAGTCGTCTACGTGCCACTGGCCCAGGCGCCCCGCCGCGAGATCAAGTTCATCGTTCGGACCCGGGGAGACGCGGCGGCCGTGATGCCCGGCGTCCGCGAGGCGGTGCGGCAAATCGATCCGCACCTCCCGCTCGGGGACGTGCGGACCATGCAGCAGATCCGGCAGCGCAGCCTCTCGGGGCTCAGCGACCCGGCCTGGGTCATCGGCGCGTTCGCCGGCATCGCGGCGCTGCTGGCCGCGCTGGGTCTTTACGGCGTCCTGTCGCACGCTGTGAACCAACAGCGGCGCGAGATCGGCATCCGCATGGCGCTCGGCGCACGCGCCGCGGACGTGCTCTCGCAAATGCTGCGTCAGGCGCTGGGCATGATCGTCGTCGGCCTCGCGGCTGGACTGCTGGGCGCGTTCGCGGTGACAAGGGTCATGCGCACGCTGCTCTTCGAAGTGTCGGCGCTCGACCCCGTCGCCCTCATCACGGCTGGCGTCGCGATGGCCGTCGTGGGCCTGCTCGCGGCACTGATTCCGGCCAGTCGCGCCGCTCGCGTCAACCCGGTTGGCGTCCTCCGCAGCGAAGGATGAGGGCTATCGCAGCTGCCTCCTGAGCCGGGAGGAGATCGACGACTGCGAGAAGCGCCGCCGGGCCGTTTGTCGCGCGGGGCCCGCGGACCGTGCGCTCCTCGAGCCGGCGCGGAGCTGCTCCAACAGTTGCGGCTGCATGACGAGATGGAACGCAAGCTCGTCGCCGAAATCCTGCAGCGCGGCTGGCAGCTCGCGATCCGAAACGTGGAGCAGATCGGCCGCGAACTCTTCCACGCGCGTTCGCGGCAGGCCGGGAAAGAGGTGGACGAGCGTCTCGATGCCGGTGGTGTCGACGGCCACAGCCGCGCGCCTGGCATCGCGGAGCTTGCGAGCCGGCGCGGTCGCCGGGAGCGGCGCGGCCAGCAGCTGCTTGGCATCGACGATGCCCGGGCCGTACTCGGCCGTGTCCCAGCCGCGCGGCGTACGGCAGGTCGACTGAAGAGTCTGCTTGAAGACGCGAGCGATGTTGCTTGCGCCGAATTGCCGGACGAGATTCGTCCACCCGTGAAACGAGACCCACAGCGCGGCCACGCCGGCCGTGGTCGCCACGGCAAACGAGGTCCCGTTGCCCCGTTCGACGGTGAATGCCATCTGTCCCGATTGGTCGCGCGTGGGACGCGCGCGCCAGACGGATTCGCCCGGCGCCGTGATGTCGACCGCCGGCCCGTGACTCGATCCGCTCCACGGCTCATCACGGATGTTCGACGCTGCCACGGCAATCACCTGGTCGAACGCCGCCGGAAACACCACGAACCCGACCTCGTTGCCGGCGGCGGCAAGCACGATTGTCCCGGCGTCGACGGCACGGGCAATCGCGCGTTCGGTGCCGAAGCCGGGAAACGGACCACCCAGGCTCATCGAGATGACCTGCGCGCCGTGTGTCGTGGAGTGATCGATCGCCTGGCGCAAGCCGCGCATCGAGATGAGCACCACGGATTCGGTCGTGCGGATCGGGATTAGCGCCGCGTGGGGCGCGACGCCCGAGACGAACGGCCCCGTTCCGCCAGTCGCCGATCCCACGCCGCTGAGGATGACGCTGCCGGTGCCCGTGCCATGCCCTGGATTGTCGAGGAAGTCGTCGGTGAGATCGTCGATGGGATCCGCATCATCGTCGTCGTAGTCGTACCCCTGGCTGACGAGCAGCCGCGCGGGCTCAGCCAGCTCGGGATGAAGCGTGTAGCCGGTGTCGGGATGTCCGACCTGGACGCCGGCGCCGGGCAGCCGGGCGCCAAACAGCCGCCACGCCTCGAGGACGTTCGACTTGACGAGGCTCCATTCGTAGTCGGTGTCGGTCGCGGGATCGTCGCCGCCGCCGCTGCGGCCGGACGCCCGGCGCGCACGGACCGGCACGTTCTCGGGCACGAGATACCGGAACATCGGGGCGGCGTACGTGACCTCCGGCTGATCGCGGAGGGCATAGGTCAGGTCCCACGCCCGCGCAACGCTCACGCCGCGGGGCGGCGGCACGATCTCCACTTCTGTGTAGTCGTCCACCACGGCCTCGATCTTCCATCCGTTGAGTCCGATGCGGCGCGTGAGCGTCCGGGCCAACGCCGCGGGGTCACGGCCCGGCGCCTTCGCCAGAACTACTGAAAGCGCCTCCAGCTTCGGCTGACGATCGACCGGCGGCCGCACCTGCCGTGCACGCTTTACCGCTGTACGCCTCTTGCGTTGTTTTTTCGCCACGCCTACACCCCCATAAAGATACACATCTCGATCGCTCGCCGCACTGCCAGTAACGATCCGCCGGCGCAATGCGAACAGCCAGACGACATTCGGTCAGTAGGCAGCCGCAGCTTGGCGGCGGCCGGCTAGCCAAGAACCTATCTCATATCCAGAAAACAGGCTGAACGCGCCGACGGCCTCGGTTTCACGATGAACACGATGATTCGATGAACACGAAGAAAACCTCTTTGGGATCCATCGTGACCATCGTGTCGTCGTGCCCATCGTGTTGTTACGTGATGTCGTGACACATTGATGAGATGGCTTCTAGCTCAGCTTGATATCACCCTTGAAAACGAGGAATACCAGCGCGACATCGAGAGCAGCCACGTACGACGAAAACATGGCGTCGTAGGACAGGTACCGCAGCCCAAGAAATCCCGCCGCCCACAGCGCCAGAAGCACAACGACGCCGATCGGGCCAATCTCCTCCCAGAACCACCCGTAAGCGAGCAGAAGCCAGAAGAAGACGTGAGCGAGGAGTGCCGCGATACCGGAGGACACGCCAGGACGAGTGTAGATCCAAAAGTGCCTGCGCTCGTCCCGTGTTTCGTCACGGTAAATCGTGCGAGCGACGGAGCCAAACGCCGACCATCCGTGAGAGGATCCTGCGACGGAGGATCCATGCGTCAGAACCTCGTTCGACCCGCACGTAGTCTTCGCGCGACAATCGCGCTTGCCGTCCTGCTGACGACAATGACTGTTGCCGCGCAGTCGATCCACGAAGCGCCGGCCGGGGCGCCGTCGCGCGGGCGCGTTGCACCGCAGGGCGAGCCCGGCCAACCACTGGCCGTCAGCGGAACCGTGGTCGGACCGGATGGAGCGCCCGTGGCGGGTGTATCCCTCTACGTCTACCAGACCGACCACGAGGGCTACTACGGCGTGAAGCCGGCGAGCGACAACCGCAATCCGCGCCTCAAGCTGTTCCTGCGCTCAGACGCACGCGGCGCCTGGGCGTTCGACACGATCAAGCCGGGCTCTTACCCAAATAGCCGCATTCCCGCGCACATCCATTTCGAAGTCTCGGCGCCGGGCCGGCCGCCGAAGATCTTCGAGATCGTGTTCGAGGGCGACCCGTTCGTGACGCCGGAGATGCGGCGCAATCCGGCGTTCTCGGTCAGGCCCGTCGCCGACGGCGCGGTGACCGAACGAATCGTCCTGCAGTAGAGAGTGGCCGCGGCGGGCTCGGTCTCGCCCGCCGTGCCCCGTGCCCTTCGAACCTACCTCATAAACGAGACCACGCTGAGCGCGCCGACGGCTATGGTTCACGATGAACACAGTGACCCGATGAACACGAAGGAAACCTCACCGAGGGCGGGCACGAGGCGCCTTTGACGTACGAGGCCAACTGCTCGCACAATTCACCATCATGAATCGCCGATACAAAACGCTGTTGCTCTGCCTTATGTTGATGTCTCCAGCCTTGGCTGTGCACGCCCAGCAAGCGGCACAAGGCAAGCCACAGGACACCGAAGTGTGGACGCCGGAACCCAAGGTGGTGGCGCCTGGTTCCACTCTTGGCGCGGCACCCTCCGATGCCATCGTCCTCTTCGACGGCAAGAACCTCGACGAATGGGTTTCGACGCGGGACCAGTCGCCGGCGGCATGGACCGTTGCTGACGGCGTCTTCACGGTCAACAAGAAGGCCGGTAACATCGAAACCAAACGGCGCTTCCGCAACTACCAGCTGCACATCGAGTGGCAGATTCCTGCCGACATCGCAGGCGAGGGTCAGTCGCGCGGCAACAGCGGGCTCTTCCTGGCATCGACGGGTACTGGTGACGCCGGCTACGAGCTGCAGATTCTCGACTCGTACAACAACAAGACCTACGTCAACGGGCAGGCGGGCAGCATCTACAAGCAGGGGATTCCGCTGGCCAACGCCATGCGCAAGCCGGGCGAGTGGCAGGTCTACGACGTGATCTGGACCGCGCCCACATTCAACGCCGATGGCACCATGAAGACGCCGGCGTTCGTGACGGCCTTCCACAACGGCGTGCTCATCCAGAACCATTTCACGCTGAAGGGCGAGACGCTCTACATCGGCCCACCGTCGTACAAGGCCTTCAACGGCGCGCCCATCAAGCTGCAGTCGCACGGGGATCCGAGCAAGCCGATCAGCTTCCGGAACATCTGGTTGCGGGAGCTCTGACTGGACGCGGAATCGCTTGAAGGAACCAGATGAAGCTCCGTACCCTTGTATTCGCGGGCTGTGCTCTCGCCGTGCTGTCCGCCTCGCCGGCAGCGCAGCAGGCAGGCAAAGTCCTCGTGGGGTACTGCGTCGGCCTGAAGGGACTCGAGACCGCGAAGGCGGCCGGGTTCGACTACGTCGAGCTCGGCGTGTCGGAGATCGCCGCGCTGTCCGACGCCGATTTCGAGGCGGCGCTGGAGCGCGTGAAGCAGGTCGGCATCCCCACGCCCAACGCCAATCTGTTTCTCCCCGGGAGCATCAGGCTGACAGGGCCCCAGGCGACGGCTCCCGAAGAGCAGATGGCCTACGTCAGGAAAGCGTTCGCGCGCCTCAACCGGCTCGGTGTGAAGATTCTCTGCTTCGGAAGCGGGGGGGCCAGACGAGTGCCCGAAGGGTTCCCAAAGGACGAAGCGTTCCAGCAACTCGTGGCCTTCGGGAAGCGCATCGCCCCGGAAGCCCGGGCCAACGGCATCACGGTCGTCATCGAACCGCTTCGCCGTCAGGAAACGAACATCATCAACACGACGGCCGAGGGATTCGAGCTGGTGAAGGCGGTGGGCGATCCGAACTTCGAGCTTCTAATCGACTTCTACCATCTCGCCAGCGAGAAGGAAGACCCGGCAATCATTCTCCAGGTCAGGGAGCACATCCGCCATCTCCACATGGCCAACCCGCAAGGCCGCGTGTTTCCACTCGAGTGGGAGGAGTTCGACTACGCGCCCTTCTTCGCGAACCTGCGGAAGATTGGCTACACCGGCCGCATCAGCGTCGAGGCCTCGAGCCCCGACATTCCAACGCAGGGGCCGCGGGCCATTGCCCTGCTGCGGCGAGCCTTCATCGATCCGCCGAAGTAACGAGACGCGCTGGGGCTTACTGCACGTCGAGTGTAGTGCGGGAGCCTGGCAGGGCATCGACGAGCGTCAGCCACGCCAACTCCACGCGTCTCGAGTTGTTCGACAGCTCGCCGCCGTACCAGATTGCCTCGCCCTGAGGGGGACAGGCGGTCCACAGGCGGCGAACGTTGAGCGCCACGCCGAGCAGGGGGACGGCGACGTCGAACACCGGAGGCGGCGGCGCGGCCTTCGAGGTGCGCGGGATTTCGAGACGAATCCCCTCTTTGCTCAAGTCGATGATCTGCGACGGGACACCCTGGACGACGACGGCGACCCGGGCGCGCTTGCGCTCCGAGCGGCGAACGGGCCGGCTCTCCATGATGGCCATCGACACCGTGCACCCGAACAGGGCACGGTCCACCGGCCGCGTCAGGTAGACCGCGCCGCGCGCCATCGCCTGGGACTCTGCCAGCGGGTTGGGCTCTCCGAGCACGACGATTGGGACCTGTGGGTTTCGGGCGCGCACGGCGTTGATGGCCGGCACGGCGAACCCAGCATCGACGACGAGCAAGTCGAACCCGCGGTCCTTGAGCTCATCCGTTATACGACTCGGGTTGGACAACCTGAACGGCTCGAATCCTTCTGAGGTGAGCCAGCCTTCGATGGACTTGGACTCGGCGGTGAGCGCACAGGCAAGAGCGATACGCGGGCGGAATGGCATCGCCCGCCCGCGTGCAGCGTACATGCCATTTTGTGGATCGCCGGTCAGACGGCGCGGAGAAGGGCGTCGAGCACCGCGCGTTGTCGAATCGAGCGACCAATCTGAATGCGAACGACGCGAACCGTAATCGCTTTTAGCGGGACGCGCCCGTCTGCGACACCGGGCCGTGATGCCGTGTGCGCCACTCGTCGCGCGACTGTCCCCAGATGTCTACGACATCGTTTTGAAAGGGCGGAGGCAATTGTCCGCGCCCCAGGTTTCGCGAGCCGAGCCTCTCCGCAACTCTTTGCGAGGCCACGTTCTCCGGCGAAATCGAATGAATGATCCGGGTCCAGCCGAGCGAGTCGAACGCCCAGTTCGCCGCGGCGATGGCTCCCTCGGTCGCATAGCCGCGCCCCCAGCACTCGCGCACGATGGCCCAGCCGATTTCGGTGCCCGGCCAGCCCTCGGGCTGCCAGGGCCCGAGGCGCCCGACCCAGCGTCCCGTGTGCTTTTCGAACACGGAGAACATCGCAAAACCCTGCGCGTGCCACGCCCCGATCATGGTCATCACCCCTCGCCAGCTCACGGCGCAGGGCATGGGGCCACCGATATAGCGGGCCGCTTCCGCGTCTTCCATCATCTCGGCCCAGGCATCGAGATCGTCCGCGCGAGGCGGACGCAGCAGCAGCCGCGGCGTCTCGAGGCACACGCTATCGACCGGGCACGTCAGCGGCATCCTAGTCTTTTCCGAGGGGCTTCGCCCCTCGGACTCCCCTACTGGCTCGCTCGCGGGGCCCCCTCGCCCCGCGCCGCTCGCCAGGGCTCACTCGCTTCCGCTCGTTCGCGCTGTTTATGAGACAGCTTGTAGTGGCCACTAGCGCCTCCATTCCGGAGCGTAGTCCCTGTTGCTGATCCGTCGTTCGACGGCGAGGCTCACGGTGAACAGTACGAAGACCTCTCCCATGCCGATGGACGCGTAGACGGCGAACCGCGCGAAGGCGCTCGGTTCGGGCCAGCAAGTCGTACCGGCATCGATGCACGCCTGCACGACGCGGTCGACCTCGACATACTCGCGGAAGATCAGGCTGATCGCCCAGACGAAGATGACGGCCGATCCGAAGATATTGCCGAAGATCATTTCGGCCTTGCGCCAGAACGGAATCGTGACCAGCAACCCCATCAGTGGCGCCGCCGTCAGCTGCCAGGTAATCCAGTACCAGTTCAATCCATGCACGCGCGTTTGTCCAAGTCTCATCCGGGGGACTTTGTCCCCCGGACCCCCTTACACGCTCGCTCGCGGGGACCCCGACGCCCCGCTCCGCTCGCGTGGCTCACTCGCTTCCGCTCGTTTCGCGCTGTTTATGTGACAGCTTGGAGTGTCATCCTACCGCTATCGTTTGAGGCGCGGGATGCGCCTGGTCTCGACTCCCGATGCCGGGCTCCACGAGCGCAGCGTGACGCGAACCGCGCCAAACACGATCTCGTCGCCGTCGGTCAACTCGACACGGTCGCGCACCGGGTTCCCACGGAGATCCGTGCCGTTCTTGCTGACCAGATCGTCAAGTGACACGCGCCGTTCCGCGCTGTCGACGAGGATGCGCGCGTGGCGGCGGGAGACACTGTCCGAATCCAGCCAGACCTCGCACTCCGGATCGCGTCCGACGATGTTCTCCCCCTCTGCGAGCCGGAACGTGCGGTCCTTCGCGACGACCCAGCATGCCGTCAGACGCGCAGGCGCCGGCCTCGCGTCGTCCTTAGCGTGGGCGGCAGTGCCACAGAACGCGAAGCCCACCCCGTGGACCGTCCGGATGAAGCGTGGCTGCTTCGCCGAGTCCTCCAGCACCCGGCGAATCTCGCCGACGAGCACGTTGAGGTTGGCGTCCACCACGTAGGTGTCCGGCCAGAGCCTGGACTGGAGCTCGGTCTTCTCCACCACCCGGGGCCGGTGCTCGACGAGCGTCCACAGCAGGTCGAAGGCCTTGGTCGACAGGTGGAGCTCCGAACCGTCGCGAAGGAGCTGCCGCGTATCGGTGTCGACGGTGAACTGGCCGAATCGAAGTCTCACAACCCGCCTTCGCCCGGGCTTCGGCGCACCGAGGCCCCAGAACCTACGAATTCCTTCACTATTCCTTGGGACTTGCGTCCCTTACCTCTGCGATAGTCCCAGCAATCCTAGCTGGTTTTCCGGAACATAGACGGGCAGCCGCCAGTCTTAAGAGAGACACGGTGCACGAACAGACCTCAGATCCCCGGCTCCCCCGAGGATATGCCATGTCTCCTCCGCGGGTGAACGCCGCGCCGCGGCGCCCGGCCCGCGACCTGATCGACGCGGTGGTCGACAACATGCGGAAGAACCTCGAGCCGCTGAAGTACTCGACCCTCGCACCCAGCCGCTACACCGTCTACCTTCACGCCTCTGAATTCGCACGGCTGGAGGGTATCATTCCGGTCCTTCGGGAGCAGACCTCGAGAGCGCTGACCGATGAACTCCGGAAGCTGAACCAGCGTTCGGCGCTCCGGCGCTGGGCCGGCCGATGGCGCCGCGATCGGGACCCGGAGATCCGCAACGCCGCCGCCGACTGGCAAGTGGAGTTTCTCGCCGACCCGGACGGCGACATGAACGAAGGCGACCTGCTCATCGACTCCGAGCTCGTCCTGCCGGCCAGTCCTGATTTGGGAGTGGGCGAACGCACGCGCAGGATTACCACGGTTCACGCCGGTCAACAGACGTCGACGCGCGAGCAGACGCTGAACCGGACGGAGACGACGCCAGCGGCGGCCATCCGCGCGCGCATCGAATACGACGACGACGCCGGCAACCACGTGTACGACGTGAGCAAGGACTCCATCACGATCGGCCGCGGCGGCGTCGCCTATGCAGTCGACATCCGCATCGCGTCGTCGCCGGACGTCTCGCGCGAGCATGCCCGGATCCGGCGGGATGCGACGAGCGGCCGGTTCTTTCTGATCGATCTGAGCTCGCTCGGCACCACGCTGAACGGGCGCCACGTTCCCAGGGGCTATGACGAAGCCGACGGTGCGAAACGGGAAAACGGCACGGAGACCGCCTTGCCCGACACCGCCACCATCGGTCTGGCGGACACCGTCTTTCTCCAGTTCGGCGCCAAGCCGTGATGACTGCGCTCCTGTGGGCACGTCCGATGTTCGCGCTCATCTTGCTCGCGCTCGTCGGCCTGCACGTGTGGACGGCCTGGGGATCCGAGGCGAAGCGCGAGCACCCGAACCAGACCAGGCACCAACCCGGGATTCGAGAATGAGCGGAAAGGCGATGGACGCGGTCAGCATCGTGAGAGCCGCTGGCGACACCGATCCGGGACGGCAGCGCGAGGTCAACGAGGATCGGTTCCACGTCGACGCCGGGCGCGGGCTCTTCATGGTCATCGACGGGGTCGGCGGCCAGGCGGCCGGCGGCAAGGCTGCCGATACGGCCGTGAGCATGCTCCGGGCGCGCCTGGAGCGCGAGACGGGCCCGGTCGCGGTGCGTCTCCGGGAAGCCATCGCGATCGCCAACAACGAAATCCATCGGCTCGCGGGCCAGCGGCCGGAATGGACCGGCATGGCCTGCGTGCTGACGGCCGTCGTGATCGCCGACGGCAGCGCGATCGTCGGCCACGTCGGCGACACGCGGCTCTACAAGCTCCGCCGCGGCCTCATCGAGAAGGTGACGCGCGATCACTCGCCGGTCGGCGAGCGCGAAGATGCGCGCGAGCTGTCCGAGCTCGACGCCATGCAGCACCCGCGCCGCAACGAGGTCTACCGCGACGTCGGCTCCGAGCCGCACGAACCCGCGGACCTCGATTTCATCGACGTCCAGGAGATCTCGTTCGAACCCGATGCGGCGCTCCTCCTGTGCAGCGACGGCCTGACGGATCTGGTCGACTCGGCATCGATCAACGCGATCGTCCGGCGGTTGGCGGGGCGGCCGAACGACGTGGTCAAGGCGCTCATCGCCGCCGCCAACGAGGCGGGCGGCAAAGACAACGTCACTGTGGTCTACGTCGAGGGAGAACGGTTTCCGCCGGCGCGCCCGGAAGAGTCCGCGTCAGGGGAGGAGATCACCCGCCGGCTGGGCACCGCCGATGCGCAGGGAACGACGCGGCGGCGGATCGTCCGCATAGGCAACATCGCGCTCATTGCGGTCGTGATCCTCCTGACGTTCGTGCGGTCCGATAGCGTCGCGCCGCTGACTCCCCCGTCCGAGGCGCCGAGCGCGAGCGCCGTGGCGGCCAGGATCGTGGTGCCGGCGGGACAATCGATCGCGCAGGCGCTGCTCGAGGCGCAGCCGGGAACGACCATCGTGGTGGAACCCGGCGAGTACCGCGAGACGCTGACGCTCAAGAGTCACGTCCGGCTGGTGAGCAGCGTCCCGCATGGCGCCACCCTTCGACTTCCAGGGACGGCGTCCGAACGAGCCTCGGCGATTCTCGCCATGGGGATCACCGACGCCGCGCTCGAGGGCTTCCGCATCGTCGGCGACGCGGCTACCCCGCTCGGCACCGGCGTGCTGACATCGGATTCGGAGCTCTCGATGTCCGAAGTCGAGATCAGCGGCGCCGCCCGGGTCGCCATCGACATCGGCAGCGGGTCGCGCGTGCGGATCGTCGCCGGCGACATCCGGGACAACCCGGGATCGGCCGTGGCCGTCCGCACGGGCGCGACCGCGGCGATCTCCCACAGCGTCTTCGCGCGAAACGCGACAGCCGCCGGGGCACAGAAGACGGTGATCGTCGAAGCGCAGGGCGCCGCGGAGTTCGACGCCGTCGTGTTCGTTGGCGGAAGCGAGAACGTCTTCACCGGCTCGAGCGACGCACGCGCCGCGTTCGCTCGAGGCAGCTGGTTCGTCGAGACGCGGACTCCCGGCGCGGCGCGTCCGGCGCCGCGCGGTCCCGCCGGCCGCCCTGCCAATCGCCCCGCTGAGCGCCCCGCTGATCGATGATGACGACCGTCTTCCATCGCGTCGGCCGCTACGAGATCCACGAGCAGATCGGGCGCGGAGGCATGGCCGTCGTGTTCCTGGCCACCGACACCGAGACGAACCAGCGCGTGGCCCTCAAGCTGGTAACGATCGAAGCCGATCGGGACGGCCAGGAGGTGCTCGAAGCCGAGCGCTGGGGCGCCAAGCTCCAGGAGGAATTCTGCCGCGAGAGCCGCTACGTGCCGGCCGTCTACGAGTACGGCACCCACGGTCAGTACTTCTTCATCGCCATGGAGAACCTGGACGGACGGAACCTCTCCGAGGTGATCGGCGAGGGACCGATGCCGGCCGGCCGCGCCGTGCACGTGGCGACGCAGTTGTGCGAATTCCTGCAGGCCGCGGAGGCCTTCGAACGCACACTCGACGGCCGCACCTTCAACCTCCTGCTGCACGGCGACCTCAAGCCCCGGAACATCCGCGTGCTCGACGGCGACGAGATCAAGGTGTTCGACTTCGGCATCGCCAAGGCGCTGTCGCTCAGCCGCAAGGTCACGCGCAACGACTTCGGCAGCATTGCCTACCTCTCGCCCGAGCGGCTCGAGTCGGGAGAGATCGACGTCCAGGCCGAGCTCTGGGCGGTCGGGGTCCTCCTGTATGAGATGGTCAGCGGCGTCCAGCCCTTCCGTGCGGCGGACACCCGGCGGCTGGAACAACGTATTCGCGCCCGCGTGCCGCCGGCGTCGCTCGATGGCGCCTGCCCCGCCGGATTGCAAGCGATCATCGCCAAGCTCCTTGCGCCTGCCGCGGCCGACCGCTACAACAGCGCCACCGCTATTCGCGACGATTTGCAGTGTGTCGCCTCGGACACGCCGACCCAGGCCGAGCGCGAGGGCTGGCCCGATTGCCGGCACGACGAACCGGCGACGCGACGGACGCACCGGACACTCCTCGCCAGCCGGCCCGACGACGAAGTCACGCGCCGGACCATGCGCGATCCTCGCGACTCGAGCGCCGCGCCGGCGGCACAGCCGGTGGCCGCTCAGAGCCTCACGCCAGTGGACGCGCCTCAGCCGGTTCCTGCACAACGAAGACGCCGACTACGGTGGCTCGTTCGCCAGGTGTTGACCGTCATCGCCATCGTCATGGTCTTGAACGAAATCCGCGTCTACATCATCGCCGGCGCGCTGGCCGAGAACGTGCCGCCGGAGATCGGCGGCGTGATTCAGATGTGGAACCAGCACCACGCCCTCAATGCCTGGAGCATGAACCTGGGCGTGCGTCCGCTCGAACGGGCGCTGACGAGACAGGTCTCGGTACTCTCCGAGCGGACGTTCGCTCGCTACCGGACCGCCGGCGCCACGGTCTTCGAAAAGGAGTGGCGGCAGACGCGGGACGCGCTCGACCTCGCTGTCGGCGCCGATCCGTGGGATCGCCAGCTCCAGGCGGCGTTGCGCTATTGCGAAGGGCACCTGCGGCGTATCGACGGCGAGGCACGCCTCAAGACCAAACAGGTCGCGGCGGCGCAGCAGGAGCTGACGCTCGCGGTGGCGGCTTTTCGCCGCGCGGCGGAGCTGCGGCAGAACTGGCCCGACCCGTTCCTCGGCCTGATGCGCGCCTTCGTCGCGTCGGAAGAGATCGAACGGGGCGCCGATGCGCTTGCGCAAGCGCAAACGTACGGGTACACGGCGGGCAACCGCGACTGGGCGCTGCTTGGCGAGGCCTATCTGGCGCGCGCCGCGAAATTCGCCGACAGCAAGGATCTCGACTCCTTGACTCGCGCCGCGGACGCGTACTCGAAGGCCATCGAGCAGTTCTCGAAGGCCGCGACGTTCGGCAATGTCGCGCAGCGGCTGCGCGACGCGCAGCGCCGCCTCAGAGAAGTGCAGGAGCGAATCGAGAAGCTCCCGGCATTCACGCCTGACGATCCCTCGGCATGAGCGTCACCTACACGACCGCGGCGCAACGCGACTCACACCGCGTGTGGCGGGAGACCCGGCACGGATGGCCCGAGCCGCTGCTGGTCGTCACCTCCGCTGTCGCGGCACTAGCGATCGTGCTCGCTTGTACTGGCCGGCTCCGCGCGCTCGACGAATCCGAAGCCGGCGGGCGGGTCGTGAACCTCAGCACAGTGCGCGGCGCAGACGAACTCGAGCCCGCGCTCGGCGCCGCGTTCACGAACTCGAACGACCGCCGCTTCGCGGCCGTCGAGCTTTTCCGCTTCGTCAGCGCTGATGGCGGCGAACGGCGCGCGCTGCCGAACGTCGGCGCCATTTCCCGGGCGACCGTGAGCACGCGCGCCGTCCGGAATGCGAAGGGCCTTCAGGCGTTCGCCGAGCGTCTGCGCCCCAGCCAGGGCGCTCTCCCCCGCGCCATTCCTGACTCCATCCCCCTGTTCACCTCGACGGACATCTCCAGGCTGAAGCCGTACCTGACCGTCCGGACGCGCGACCAATTCCGGCGTCAGGCGTGGATGTTCGGCGCCCTGTACATCGTCGGTTTTCACGCCGTCGCGCTTCTCTGGCGGCGACGGCGCGTGCGAACCGATCTGCTGCTGCTGACGACCGTTCATCTCTTGACCGCCGTCGGCTTCGCGGTCCTCCTGAGCCGTCCTGACCCGCTGCGCGACAATCTGCTGTTCGTGCGATATGCGGAAACGATCGCCCTCGGTCTCGCCCTGATGGCATCGCTGTCGCTCGTGGACGTCGCAGCGATGGGATTCGTCTCGCTGAGCTACCTTCCGTTGATCGCGGCGCTGTCGCTGTCGGTGCTCCTGATTCTTTTCGGAAGCGGACCGGGCAGCAGTTCGGCCAAAGTCAATCTCGGTCCGCTCCAGCCCATCGAAGGGATCCGACTGCTCCTCGCCCTCTTCCTCGCCGGCTACTTCGCGCGGCGATGGGAGCTGCTGAGGGACATTCGCAGCGACGTCATCCGCGACGTGCGCGTGCCGTCGTGGATCAACCTGCCGCGAGGCGAGTACGTGCTTCCGGTCCTCGTCGGCGTCGCCGCCGCGCTGATGTTCTTCTTTTTTCAGAAGGACCTCGGTCCCGCGCTTTTTCTCTGCTGCGTCTTCCTCGCCGTGTACGCGGTCGCACGCGGGCGAATCGGGATGGCCGTCACCGGGTTGGCCCTCCTCGCATCCGGCTTCTACCTGGGCTATCGCCTACAGATCTCCGCCACGCTCGCCGATCGCGTGCGGATGTGGCAGTCGCCGTGGGACAACGCAGTCGTCGGCGGCAATCAGGTCACGCACGCCATCTGGGGCCTGGCGACGGGCGGCATCTTCGGCACCGGTCTTGGACTTGGCGACTCGCGCTATCTGCCGGCCGGACACACCGACCTGATCCTCGCGGCCGTGGGAGAAGAGCTCGGCGCGATCGGGCTTGTCGGAGTTGCGGGGCTCTTCGCCGTCCTCGCATGGCGCGGCTTCCGCATCGGCCGCCTCGCCGCCAGCGACTACGGGTTCTTTCTGGCGACGGCCCTGACGCTCTTTCTGATCTTCCCCGCGCTGATCATGGCCTCGGGCATCATCGGCATCACGCCGTTGACCGGCGTCGTCACGCCCTTCCTGAGCTACGGCGGCTCGGCCATGCTGGCGAACTTCGCGGCCCTGGGCCTGCTCGCCGCGATCCACGCCGACGCCCGTCCCGCGAATGACTTCGAGCCCTTTCGCGTGCCGATGCGCTATCTGAGCGCGACGCTCGGACTCTGCGCGCTCGTGCTCGCCGGCGTCGTCGTTCGCGTCCAGGTCCTCGCTGCCGACGAATACATCGTCAAGCCGCACCTCGGCATCCACGCGGACGGAGGCCGGCGCTTCGAATACAACCCGAGACTGCTGGACCTCATCCGACAGCTGCCCCGCGGAACCATTTACGACCGGCGAGGCCTGCCGCTCGCCACCGATGACGCGCGCGAGCTTGCCGGCGCGCGGCGCGACTACGAGGCGCTCGGCCTGTCGATCGACAGCGCGTGCCCCAACCCGGACGAGCGGTGTTACCCGCTCGGCGGCAGGGCCTTTCACCTTCTCGGCGACGCCCGCACGGGCCGGAACTGGAGCGCTACGAACACGTCATTCGTCGAACGCGACGCCGACGCCCGGTTGCGCGGCTTCGACGACCACGCGTCCACCGTCCAGACCTTGAACCGCGCCGGGCAGCCGATGTTCACGATCCATCGTGATTATCGCGAGCTGATACCCGTGCTGCGCCATCGTCGCCAGCCGGAGCACCCGGCCGTCGTGGCGTTCAGGAATCGGCCGCGCGACGTGCATCTGACGATCGACGCGAACCTGCAGCTCCGGCTCGCGGCGATCGTCGCCACCCAGGCGCGGAAGGCGCACGGTAAGGCGGCGGCCGTCGTGCTCGATCCGGACACCGGCGACGTCCTCGCCAGCGCCAGCTATCCCTGGCCGGTTTCCCTCGATGGTCCCCACGCCGCGAAAGACGATGATGCGGACGTGTGGCTGGACCGGGCGCGGTACGGCGCATATCCGCCGGGGTCGACATTCAAGCTCGTCATGTCCCTGGCGGCGCTGCGCGACGGCGCCAGTGGTGGACGCTACACCTGCGCGCGACTCCCTGACGGCCGCATCGGCGCCACGATCAGCGGCTGGTCGCGTCCGGTGCGCGACGACGTCCTCGATACGCGGCCGCACGGAACAATCGACATGCACGAGGGCCTCGTCCACTCGTGCAATGCGTACTTCGCGCAGCTTGCGGCAAGCCTCGGGCCGAAACCCATCATCGCGGTGGCGGACCGGTTGAAGATTTCGCTGTCGTCGAACGGCAATTCCGCCTCCGCGGTGCGTCAGTCGCTGCCGCAGGTCGGCTACGGCCAGGCACAGGTAGTGGCATCGCCGCTACGAATGGCGACGGTCGCGGCGGCAGTCGCCGCCGATGGTTTTCTGCGTCCACCATGGATCTATCAGGGCTCTCGCGATCAGGGAGCACCCGAAAACGGCTCGCGCGGGGAACCTCGGGGCGAGTCCATCGTCGATCCGGCGGCCGCGCGGCAGCTCGGAAGCTTCATGCGCGAGGTGGTGACGGACGGCACGGGCCGGAGCCTGCGAAGCCATCCATTGCCTATCGCCGGGAAGACCGGCACGGCCGAAGTCTCCGGCGGAGCGTCTCACGGCTGGTTCGTCGGGTACGCCCCGTATGGATCGGCCCAGAAGGGAGCTCCCGGAGGATCGAAGAAGCGGGTCGCATTCGCCATCGTCATCGAGCATGCCGGCTACGGTGGCCTCACGGCGGCGCCCGCGGCTGGCGACATCGTCAGCGCCGCGGCCGCAGCGGGCCTGATCGGGGCGGGGCCCCGAGAGCGCTGAGAAAGTAAAAGGATATGGATCTTCTGAGAAGGGCCAGGGACCTCGAAGCCAGACTTGCCGGCAGGCTCGATCGCACGGTCGGCGGACTGGTGCGATCCGGAGCACGCGAGCCGCTCGAGATCGTTCACGCGATCGTCGAGGCGGCCCAGGCGGAGATTCAATCCAGCGGCCGCGGGCGGCGCGTCTTTCCATTCAACGCCATCACGGTGACTATCCTCGCGCCGTCGCGGGATGTGCGGGCGCGCTTCGACGCCGTCTTTGCCGACGGTCCGCCACTGCGCGACCGTATCGTCACGCGCCTGGGCTCGGCGTCCTGTCACGTCGACGACCTCGACGTCGCCGTCGACTACGAAGGCCGGCCGCGGAAAGGCTGGCGGAGTCCCGAGTTCGACATCGAGTTCTCCCGCCTGCCGAGGCCGGAGCGGCAGATTCCCGAGGCCGGCTCGATGCCGCCGCGTGTCGAGGTGACGGTCGTCCACGGCACCGCAGAGCGGCGCACGTATACGCTCCCGGCATCCACGCGCATCGACCTCGGCAGGTGCGCCGACGTCCGCGACAGCCGTCATCGGCTCATTCGCACCAACCATGTCGCGTTCCTCGAGCGAGCGGGCGACGTGAATCAGAGCGTCTCACGGCGCCACGCGCACATTTCGTACGAGCCGGCCGCCAGATGTTTTCGGCTGCACGACGATGGCAGCGAGCACGGGACCGGCGTGGTCCGTCACGGACGAACGCTCGCGGTGCCGCGCGGTGCGCGAGGTGTGCGCCTGGAGTCCGGGCGACGAGATCGTTCTCGGTGAGGCGCGGGTGCGGATCAAGTTCCCTCAAGAAACCAGCCGGTAATCTCTCGCGGCTGGGCACCCAGCGTCACGGTCCTCGCGCCGATCACGTGACCGGCGGCGGCGCGGCGCTCGGACGGAGCTCGGCGGCCGGGCCGTGCAGGAGGAAGCGCCCGACGTTGCGCGCCCAGCCGCGCAGCTCGGACACATCGCTCGCTTTCTGCGTGCGCATGATCGTTTCGACAACCTGCGCAGCGGCGGTCCAGTCCGGATGCTCACGGGCTCGGAACTTCTCGACAACGTCCGTATAGGTCTTCTTCGGATCCCATTCGCCGAGCTCTCCGAGAATCGCGCTCGATGACGCCTGTGCGCCGGTGCCGATGACGAGGAGACCGATGACGATCTGGTACGGTCCGACCTTCGGCTTGCCGCCGTCGGTTCCGCCATCGCTTACGAACCGGGCGAGCTGCGCGTCGGACAGCCGTGCTTTGATCAACCGGTACGCGTTCACCAGGCGTTTCACGCGGCGGGGCGATGAGCCGACATACGCGGCCAGCGCCTTCATGTAGTCCAGCTCCTCGCTCGAGACGTCGATCTTCGTCACCGCGGGTACCGAGCCAGGCGGCGTCGCGGGTGCCGTGCCGACCGACGCTGTCGGGCGGACCAAGGCCCGCAAGTACTCGGCCGCGCGGCCGGCTGTCATCGGTTCCAGCCAGAATGCGATCTGGAAGATCTTCTCCAGATAGTCTTCCGGCGTGACGTAGTCATAGGGCTCGACCCGCGGCGTGTCGCCAGCTGTGCCGGGCGGCTTGACCTTGCCGCCAGACAGCCACGGATAGCTGCTCCTGAGCGCCTGCTCGACCCAGCGCGCGTCGACGGCCACGACCACCACGAACAGTTCGAACGCCAGCAGCATGTGGACGAGTTGCAGCACCCGGACGACATCCTCCGGCTGACAGCGGTCGAGATCGTCGATGTAGAGGATGACGCGATCGACCGCTCGCAGCGCGCCGTTCGCCGTGCCGGTGTCCGTGCGCTGGGCGCGAAGAAGCCGGCTGAGGGCGTCGAGATCGGCCCGCGCCAGCGACAGTGTGGTGAGCTCTTTCGCGTACGACCGGTCTTCGATGCGCGAATTGGCGAGCTGGAGCGTCTGCGCCGGCAGCGACGCGTTGGCGGCCTCAGTCTGCGCCCGTGCGAGTTCTTCGCGCGCCGCCTGCAGCCCGGCCACCGCGGTCTGGGCGTTGGCCCGTGCCGCGTCGAGTGCCGCGCGGGCGGCGACAACTCGGTCGTCCTCGGCGATCCTCCGCTCGGTACTCGGCGACGACTCGTGCGGCGGCCGTATCGACCTTGCCGACGGCGCCTGCCGCGGCCTTCGCCCAGACGCCAATCACGGCCAGGATTGCCGTCACCGATGACAGGAGCTTGTCGAGATCCGTCGCCTGCGTCAGGCGTCCGACCAGCAGTGCCACGGCCGGCGGAATGACCAGCACCAGCAAAGCAAAAAAGGCCGATCGCGCCCATCCGAGATCGCCCAGCATCCGCCCGGGCCGTGCGCGCAGCCGCTCCATGCGCTGCTGAAGCTCGCCGACATCCTGCACCGTGCTGCCCACGGCCTCGAGCACGCCGCTGCCCTTGACGACCGCGTCGTCGACGAGCGCAGCACTTGTGGCACGCCAGACGTCGCTGACGGCGCCCCTGAGCGAGCTCGCACGCTTCGCGGCTTCGCCTTCGCTCTTGGCCAACCGGGTCTGGGCGTCCGTCACCGCCTTGTTCGCGGCGTTCTGCAACTCCGTCGCCGCCGCTACCTGGCGTTTCCGGCTTTCGAGCTCCTTGAGCTTCTGGTCGAGCCATCCTTTGGGGCCGAGCTCGGGAAGCCGCTCGACGAAAGCGGCGATCTGCCGAATCGTCGCATCGACCAGGCTCGATACCAGCGCGTCCTCGGCGAAGTGCCAGGCATTGAACTCGACGTGCACGATATTGGGTACGTAGGCCTCCGCGGCCGTCCGATCCGTCGCGCCTCGTCGGCGTGACGTTTGACGGCACGCTTCAATCGCTGGAGAAACGTCGTCTTCCCGGACCCCCAGGGTCCGAAAAGGCCGATCGACAGTGGTGGCTCCAGATCGCGCGATGCCAGCAGGGAGGCAAAGGCCTCGACGTCGCGGCGAATCGCGAGCGGGTCGTCGAGCCATTTCTCGTCCAGCCGCACGACGGCTTCGGGCTCGTCGCTGTTCAGATCAACCGGGCGGCCCGTGAACAGCATCTCCTGCTGACCGAGCAGATCGCGCCACGCCTCAATCGATTCGGCTCCAATCCCGGCATAGTCAACGAGGGCGCGCCGCAGGTCCTGCAGGTTGATGCCGAGCGCCTCGATCTCTTTGTCCGCATCGACGCGCCGCGACACCATCGCGCCAACGAGGTGCAACGGGCTCACCCGCAGCCCGACGACCGGGTCGCGGTGCCGAAATCCGGCCGTCGCCGCCAGAGCCCTTGCCGTCTCGAGTACGTTCAGCACCCGCGGGCTGATGTCGAGCTTGGCGAACGGCGTGACGCCTTCGCGAGCCTCCGGCACAAAGTACGCCTTCACGGCGTCAATGTAGGTGGCGCCGGACGCGTCGACAGCACCCAGAACAGGCCGGACGACCTTTGCTATCGCGTCATCGTCGCGCGCGCGCGCAACGAGGGCAAAGAACACGGTCAGAAACGCCAGCGATGGATCCGAGCGGGAGCGGTGCCGATCCGCAGCAGCCTCGAGGATGCTCCACGACTGCTCGTCGCCCGGCCACGCCAGCGACGCTCCTTTGACTTCCTGCTGTTCGTAGGCCACGCGGGCTGCAGTCGGAGCCACGCGCTGGCTTGCGTCGATCCACTGTTCCCAGGTGAAGCGCTTGCTGACCCAATCGAAAAACTCTGGTCGCCACAGGGTCTCCTTGAAACCCCACTTCTGGAGCTGGTCGCGGTGATAGGGCGGCGGGCTGACGACATAGGAGGCGACGAGGTGGCGGACGCCGATGTCGCTCCCGCCCACACGCTGAGCCCAGTTCTCGGCGTTTTCGAGGACGGCGCGGCAGGACGCGGTGAGCAGCTGGTTGTCGCTCGAGAGACGGGGGGAGCCCTGAGGCGGCGGCCAGCCCTTTTGCTTCGCGGCGACAATGACATCAGCCGTGATGTCCTTCGAGCTGATGATGGAGTCCCGATTGGGCCCCAGCGTCTCAGCCCTGTCCGCGAACCACTTGCTCGTATCGTCTTCCCCTTCGAGCAGGGCGGCGGCGAGCGCCGTGAAGCTGATGGGAGGCTCCCGCTTCTCCTCGACCTGCGCGCCGATCCCGACCGAACGACGCCTGTTCTCCTCGATCCACTCGCCGATGTAGTACGCGAGCTGGTAGATGCGGAGCGCTTCCTGATCAAGTGTCAGTGAGCGTGGAGGCGGGTAGGCCGACAGCCAGTCCGATGCAGTGACCCCTGGCGCGCTCGACATGCATCCTCCTTGCGTTCTGGCGGCCGAACGCATAAGCCGAGCGAAGAGCCCGCTCCCGGATGTCCCCGAGACGCGAGTGTGCCATTCGCCGCCTGGATGATCAAACGCAGTTTCACCCAAAAAGCGACAGGATGCCCCGCAAGGAGTGCACAGGAACGTCAGCGCCCCTCCGGGAACTCACTCGTACCGGAGAGCGACGAGGGGATCCACGCGCGACGCACGGCGGGCGGGCAGGTAGGCCGCCAGCTGGGCGGCCGCCGCCAGCGCGATGATGGCGCCGGCCATGGTCGTGGGATCGGTCGGCGTCAGTCCAAAGAGCATCGACCCGAGAGACTGCGACGCGGCCCACGCCCCCGGAAGTCCCAGCGCGATTCCGATGATCACCAGCCGGGCTCCGCTCGTCAGCACCATGACCACGACCCGATTCCCCTGCGCGCCGAGCGCCATGCGGATGCCGATCTCCCTGGTGCGCTGGGCGACGCCGTAGGCCAGCAGGCCGTACAGACCAACACAGGTCAGCGTGAGCGCCAGCAGCCCGAATCCGCTGGCAAGCGTCGCCATCATGCGCTCCTGGACCATCGTCGCCTCGACCTGCCTCGAGAGCAGCCGCACGTCGATCAGTGCCCCAGGCATCAACGATTGGAGCGCCCGCTGAATTGCCGAGGCCGACTGTCCTGAAGGACCAGCCGCCCGGACCGCCAGCGTCGTCGGAAAGTCGCCCTGCAGCTGTGCATACGCGACGTAGACGGTGGGCGGTGGCGACTTCCGGAGGCCGGCGGCATTCGTGTTTTTGGCGAGCCCCACGATGTCCAGGTCCGTCCGTCGGCCCCTCACGTTCGCTGAGAGGTGCTGGCCGATGGGATTCTGATTGGCAAAGTGTCGAGCAGCGAATACCTCGTTGACGACTGCGACGGCCGCACTCTTCGCCGAGTCGCGATCCGTGAACTCTCGTCCCGACAGGAGCCGAATCCCCATCGTCGCAAAGAAACCAGGTCCCGCGCCGACGAAGAACGCGTTGTCCCTCTCGGGGATCGGCTGCCCTGCGGGAACCGCGGGCTCGCTCCAGACCGATCCGCTCAACGGCGTGTGCGTGGACAGGCTCGCTGACAGCACTCCCGGCAGACCGCTGCACGGTCTCGATGACATCTCGTGGGAGGGGTGTCCGTCGGCCCTCCGAATCGACCAGCAGCACGCCCTCGGGATTGAAGCCCGGATCGAGGCTCTGGAGATTCTGCAGCGTACGGACGAACAGGCCCGCGCCGGAAAGCAGGATCAGCGAGAGCGCCACTTGCGCGATCACGAGCGAGGGAAGCAGCTTCGACCGCGAACTGCTGGTCCGCGCGTCTTCCATGTTGAGCTTGAGCGTCGCGGAAGGTCCGGCCGCGGTCGCCTGCATCGCAGGCACGAGGCCGAAGGCGACGCCGGTCGCAATCGCAACGCAGCTGGTGAACGCGAGGAGGTGCCAGTTCGGCGTCAGATCGAACTCGAGCCGGGTGGCGTCGCTCGAAATCAGGCTGACGAGAAAACGCCCGGCGATGCCGGCGAGCCCGATGCCGCACGCCGCCCCGATGAGCGACAGCAGCGTGCTCTCGATGAGGAGTTGACGCACGATTCGGCCCCGGCCGGCGCCGAGCGCCAGACGCACGGCCATCTCTTTCTGCCGCGCCGACGCGCGCGCGAGCAACAGGCTGGCGACATTTGCGCAGGCGATGAGAAGCACTAACCCAACGACGCCCATCAGCACGAGCAGTGGCTTGCGGTAGATGTCCCTCAGATACGACCAGCCGGTTCCGCCGGGGAGCAGCTGGAATACCGACTCGGCCATGGCTTTTCGCCGCGATGCTGGCCAGTGCGCCGCAATTACCTGCTCGGACATCCCGGGCCAGACCGCGTTCAGTCGCGCGGCGGCCTGCGAAACCGAGACGCCTGGCTGCGGCCGGGCGAGGATGCGCAGCCAGAAGTTGCCGGGACCGAGTAGCGGCGCTGCGCTGGCGTCGACCTGCGGCAGCGCGGCGACCGCAATCGTGATGTCGGCGATCGATCCAACGTTGGCGCCGGTAAATCCCCGAGGGCTCACGCCGACAATCGTGACCGGGAGTCCGTTTAGATGGACCGTCTGTCCGACCGCACCAGCGCTGCGCCCATACTCGCGTTCCCAGTAGCCATCGCTGATCACGGCCACCAGTGGCGCTCCGGGCTCGTCGTCTTCGCGGGCGAGGAGCCGACCAGCCGCTGGCTGCAAGCCGAGCGTCTCGTAGTAGCCGCCGGTGACGAGCGCGCTGGGCGCTCGACTGACCGATTCGCGCGAGCCGACATCTAAGGTGAAGCCGCTGAAACCCGCCACGCCGGCGAAGATCTCCCGCTCGTCGCCGAGCGCGCGGACGATGGCATAGGAGAATCCCGTCCCTGGAGAATCTTTCGGACTCGGGGGCTGGAACGCGATCTGCACCAGCTCGTGCGGATTCCGCACCGGCAGCCACCGCAGCATCAGCGCATCGATCAAGCTGAAGATTGCGGTGTTGGCGCCAATCCCGAGCGCCAGGGTCAGGACGACGACGAACGTGAAGCCGGGATTCCTGACGAACGTGCGGAAGCCGTAGCGCACGTCCCGGCCAATCTCGTCGAGCCAGCCGCCGTGACGATAGGTGCGGACCTGTTCCCTCACCTGTTCGACGCCGCCGAGCTCGAGCCTCGCCAGGCGCCGCGCCTCTTCGGGCGGGACACCGTCGCGCACCTTCTCGGCAGCCGCGATCTCGACAAAGGCCTGCAGCTCGTCGTCGAGGCGCTGTTCGGCCCGCTCGCGATGGAAGATCCAGTCGACGACGGAGGCAAGCCGGCGAAGCAGTCTCATGCTCCCTCCAGGACGCTGGTAATCGCGAACGCGATCCGGTCCCAGCGTCGTCGATGTTGCTCGAGCTGACGACGTCCCGACGCCGTGAGCTTGTAGAACTTGGCGTTGCGATTGTTCTCGCTCGGCCGCCACTCCGCCTTGAGCTGCCCGTCCTGCTCGAGGCGGTACAACGACGGGAAGAGCGAGCCTGGATTGACCTGGAAGTTGTCGTGGCTGAGGGCGGCGAGCCGCTGGGATATTCCGTAGCCGTGCATCGGCTCGCGGACCAGGATGGTCAGGATCATCAAGTCGAGCGTGCCCTGGGGAACATCGAGCTTGTCCACGTCAGCCTCTTGCTTCGGTCGCGACCTTTAGGCCGCCAAGATGAGACCATGGTAGCCCGGGACACCTTTAGGATGTCAAGAGGAGAAAGCAGGCCGGGGAGAGTCGGTTTCTTCCGCCTGAAGGCGGAAGCTACGGTGTTGTCGATTACTTCTTGCTGACCGTCCAGGTGCCGCTGGCGATCTCGCCGCCGCCCTTCTGACGTGCCGACCACGTACCCTTCGCCGTCCCGCCATCGATCGTCGCCGCGAGCACGATCTCCATGGACTCGTCGGGTGGAAAATCGTAGGTCGCGGCGAGCGCCTTGCCCTCGATCGACAGGGTCTTGAGCGTCGCCTTGTAGGTCGGCTCACCGGTGACGGACACGCGTCCGCCGAGCGCACCGTCCTTGCCCTTCTCGAGCGTCAGCTCGAATCCGCCCGAGCCCGTGCCCCCGCCTTCCCAGGTGCCGGTCCAGACACCCGAGACGTCACCCGGCGAGCCGCCGTCGGCGCCGCGCTGCCGCGCGTCGGGAGACGCCACGCCGAGCAGCAGCAGGAACAGGCAGATGCAGAATCTTCTCGTCATGGTCCCTCACTTATATCGAGTTCCACCTTTGACGACGATGTCGACGCGCTGCAGGAGCGCGATGTGGCGAAGGACGTCGCCGCGGACGGCGATGATGTCCGCGTGCTTGCCGGGCGAAACGGTCCCGACGTCTCGATCGGCCTTCATGGCCACTGACGGCCAGTAGGTCGCCGCCCGAATGGCCGTCATCGGATCGACGCCCAGGATATTCACCCACGCGTCGAGCTCGCGCCACGTCGACTGACTGTGGAACTTCATGGGGATGCCGCTGTCGGTGCCGATGAGCATGACGACCCCCGCCTCGCTCAGCTGCTTGAACTTCCGCGCGAGCGTCGGCCGTCGGGCAGGCGTGAGTTGAAAGTACGGCAGGCGGTCGGGATGCTGAATCGACTTGCGGATGTCCGCCACGATCTCCGGCGTCAGCCCTTCGTGCCACGAGGTGTCGTCGAGCGCCTCGGGATTGTCACGGAGGTACTCATAATTGAGCAGGCCTTCGATCGTAGGTGTCCAGAAGAGCGGGCCGAGGCTCATCTTCGCCGTCCGCTCGCGGATGGCGTCGATGATGTCCTGAGGGTACTCGGGTGCGCTGGCGAGGCCGGTGTGCTCGAAGCAGTCCACGCCGATGGCAAGCCCGCGGCGGATCTCCTCGGGCCGATGGGCATGAGCAACCACGGGCAGGCCGCGCTGGTGCGCCTCCGTCACTACGGCGGACAGCTCGTCCATCGTCATCTGATCCTGATCGATCAGCTTGAGGACGTTGACCCCCGCGTCGGCGAGCCGTCTGACCTTCGCTCGAGCGTCGCCGGGACTGGAGACACCCCACCGGAAGAGCTCCGTGCCCGGGTAAGGTGCTTTCTGAATGAACGGGCCAGACACGTACACTGTGGCGCCGGCGATCTTGCCGGAGTTGATCCGATCGCGAACGGCGATGCTTGCCTCGAGCGGTCCGCCGAGGTCGCGCGCGCTCGTGACGCCGGCCAGGAGGAGTTGCTTCGCTGACGCCGGCATGATGACCGGCTCGAACTGTGCCGGATACGTCTTGTCCCAGTGGGCGTAGTCGCTGTGCCCGTTGATCATGAGGTGAACGTGCATGTCCCACAACCCGGGCAGGACCGACATACCCTCGGTTGAGATCACCTCAGCGGCCGGCGGCACCGCCAGCATTCCGACCTGACCGACGGCCGAAATGCGCTCGCCTTCGATCAGGACGACGCTGTTGCGAATCGGCTTGCCGCCGAATCCATCGATGAGCGTCCCGCCGACGAGCGCTTTCACTGCCGACGCGCGCTGAGGCGGCGACGAGGCCACCTCTGTGGTGGCGATGGCGGCGATGGTCAGCGCCGCAGCAAGCCTGGTCAGTGGCGTCAGCAGCCACATCGGATGGGCGGGAGTGTCAGACATGTCGATGTGCGGGTCAGTGAGTCAGCATGTAGACGAGGACGTTGATGCCGACAGCGTAGCCGGGCGGGGAGAACTGATAGAAGTATCCGGGATCTTCTCCTTCGCGCTCCCACGAATCGCCGAGATCGGTATTGTGCGTCATCAGCACCATGATTCGCCCGCGCGTGTCGCTGATGGCGCGTGCGTGGACCTCGGCGCTGTCCGCGCCACGCTCCGATGTTTCGGTCCCGCCGGAGTTGCGCCAGAACTGGATGTTCGTGACCTGCGGCACGTGTCCGATTGGAGCAAAGGTGCGGAAGATCGGGTGGGTCGGAGGCACATCGACAATCGGGTACTGAGTAAGGTTGAAGACTCTGCCGATTTGGCTGACCCACTGCTCCCACGCGTCGGTGCCCCAGAAATCATCGACCCAGAGGAATCCCCCTTTGAGGAGGTACTCGCGCAGCCGCGCAGCCTCGGCGTCGCTGATGCCCATCGTGCCGACGTCCGACGCCACGATCATCGGGCACTGGAACAGGGCCGGATCGGTCAGCCTCACGACCCAGGGGTACGGGTTGTGGCTTGCGTCCCAGCTGACGTGGATCTTCGTCAGCTCTGAAGCGCGGATCATCAGGTTGACGGCGGCATAGGGATAGTCGGTGAGCCAGCCGATACCCCATTGCTCGCGCCGCACCTGCGTGTACATCAGCTTGCAGATCGTGAGGCCGCCATCGGCGAAATCCTCGGGTGGGAATTGCGGTGGGAAGCTTCCCTCGCGGAACGAGCGCTGCCCATATTGCCGCTGCGCGTGGGCGGCGGAGACCAGCGCGATCGCGCACACCATCACCAGCAGCGCTACGCGCAGCGGCGGACGGCGCACCGACGTCATAGGAGAGCAGTGTAAGTCAATTCGGCCCTCGCGGCTGCCCTGGTTCAGCTGAGCGTCGGTTCGCTCGGATCGCGTGAGACATTCCTATTTCTCCTCCCTGGAGTCCCTGAGCATCTGAACGATATCGGTCCGGCGAAAGAACTCGGCCCACCCGATCGCGTCGGAGTCGAACTTGCTGTCGCGGATTAGCGGGTCGGCCCCGGCGTCGAGCAACGTTCGCACGATGTCAGTGTGGTGCTCCATCGTGGCCATGTGCAACGGGGTCACCTTGGCGTCCCAATGCGTCCACAGCGCGTTCGGATCAGCCTTGTGCTCGAGCAGCCACTTCACGGCGGCCACATTGTTCCGTTTGGACATCAAGTGCAGCACGCCGAAGCTGGCGCCGCCAGGGTCCACCACGCCCGGGTTCTCTCCCAGAATCCGCTCTGCCGCCGCCCAGTCGCCCAAGGCCAGCATGGTGAAGAGATCGCCTGTCCCGCGGGCGCGAATCGCCTCCATCACCGATCGGTCGGTATCGGGTGACGTCGCATACGCCGCCGCCGGAAACCCCGTCCCATCCTTCGCCGCCGGATCAGCGCCTAGCTCCATGAGAAGCGCCACCATCTCGGGCCGGTTTTTCTGCACGGCGAAATGCAGCGGCTGCCGGAAATCCTCGTTGTGACTCATCCGTGTCGTCAGCGCCGCTGGGTTCGCGGCCACGATCCGGCGCACCTCGTCGGCCAGGTTCATCGCGATCGCGGAGAAGATGTGATGACGGGCGCCGCGGCTGGTAAGGTACGCGACGATGGCGCGATGGACATCGTCGTCGCAGCCGTCCCAGCACGTCGCCCAGCCGATGACCTCGAGACCGTGATCGTCGCCGTGACCGACAACCTCGCCACCGGCATCGGCCAGCCGCCGCACGACATCGAGGTGCCCGGCCGCGGCTGCCCAGTGCATCGCATACGTGTTGTCGCCTTTGTCGCGAAGGTTCACGTCGAGACCGCGCGCCAGCAGCAAGTTGACCGCTGCCAGATGGCCGCCGAACGCCGCGAGGTGCAAAAGCGTCTGCTCGTGCGGCTTGGTGCGCAACTGCAGTTTTTCCGGGTTTCGGCCGAGCAGCGCGATCAGCCTGGAAACGTCGCCGGTCTTGGCGGCGTCGAACAGCTGACCGTCGAGGGTCAGCGAATCGACGTGCTTCTTGAGGGCCCGCCAGCTCGGAAAGCCGAGCTCCTTCGCCAGGTCGAACTGCGCGTCAGAGAGTCTGGCAGCCGGATTGGCCGTCCGGAGGTCGTCGAGGCGGCGCTTGGCCTGCTTGCGGAGCCAGTCGAGATTGGGGGCGTCGGGAAGTGGCATACCTTCTTTCCTTTCGAAAGGGATCGTGCCCTTTCAAACCGCCCATTGTCCGCATTCGGGCGAGGAACGAAGGTTATGTACTGACAGCAGGGGTGGGTTGAACCCTCTACGCGGACCGTCGGCCGCCCTTTCGGCACTGCGCCGAATAGTATCGCCGCGGCGCCGTGTTCGGCAAGACGAGTGTCTGTGAAAACAGGAGACCGCCGCCGGTCTGGCGTCCGCTGCGCAGGTGATGTAGCGTAGCGCGCATGCGGCTCTGGAACTTCTGTCTCGCGCTGGCGTTTGCGTTTCTACCTCTGCGCGGTGGCGTCGCACAGACGCCCGCTCGCAATGTCGTCGTCATCACGATGGACGGGCTGCGGTGGCAGGAGATGTTCACCGGCGCCGATCGCGCGTACTTCAAGCAGGAGAAGAGCGGCGAGCCCGGCGCGTCCGAAAAGCGCTTCTGGCGGCCGGCGCCGGAGGAGCGGCGTGCCGCCCTGATGCCGTTCATGTGGGGCACGATCGCCACAATGGGGCAGATCTTCGGCGATCCGTCGAAGGCCAGCCGCGCCCACCTGACAAACGGCTTGTGGTTTTCGTACCCGGGCTACAACGAGATGTTCTCCGGCGTCGCCGACGCCAGGATCGACAGCAACGACAAGGTCCCCAACCCCAATGTCACCGTGCTCGAGTGGCTCAACAGCCGGCCAGGCTTTCAGGACCGCGTAGCGGCGTTCGGATCGTGGGACGTCCTGCCGTTCATCCTGAACACCGGCCGCAGCCGAATCCCGGTCGGCAGCGGGTTCACCCCCGTGCCGTCGCCGAAGACCGAACGCGAGCACGCGATCAACGAGCTCGCGGCGGATCTGCCGGCGTATTGGGAGTACGGTCCGTTCGACGCGCCGATCGTCTACGCGGCGCTCGAGTCGCTGCGCACGACGAAACCGCGCGTGCTCTACATCATGCTCGGCGAAGGCGACGAGTGGGCGCACGCCGGCCGATACGACTTGTACCTGGATGCGACGTGGCGTTCGGATCGTTTCATCGCGCGCGTCTGGAACACGCTGCAATCGATCCCCGAGTACGCCAATCAGACAACACTGCTCGTGACGACCGATCACGGCCGTGGCGCCACGACGAGCGATTGGACCGATCACGGCCGCAAGGTGCCGGCGGCCGAGTCAACATGGATGGCGGCGCTCGGCCCGAACATCGCTCCGCTTGGCGTGCGGGCATCGGTAACTGTCACGACCTCGCAGCTCGCGGCGACGATCGCCGCGGTGGTGGGCGAAGACTTCAGCCGCGCCACTCCGGCGGCTGCGGCGCGCCTGCCGCTGGAGCGATGAGCCTGGGCTACAAGCTGTCTCATAAACGGCGCGAACGAGCGGAAGCGAGTGAGCCACGCGAGCGGAGCGGGGCGTCGGGGTCCCCGCGAGCGAGCGTGTAAGGGGGTCCGGGGGACAAAGTCCCCCGGATGAGACGAGTCTTTGGCCTTCCTTCCAAATATGCCCCTGCCGCCCAGGTGGGAAATCTCTCCGCCGGCGGCGGTACAATTCTCCCGCCGCATGTAATAGTCGGCCTCCTCGTGCGTCAAGGCTAGTAAGGCGGATGAGGGGACCACAGCCAGCAGGCCAATCGACGAGCTGCCGATCCCCCATGACTTCCACGACCCCGCAGGCGGGGATTGCCGAGCTGTACGAGCGCCATTTCGAGGCGGTATTCCGCGCGGCCCTGCGCGTCACCGGGAATCCGGCCGACGCCGAGGACGTCCTGCAGACCGTCTTCCTGCGCGTCATTGGCCGCGGGGCCCGGGGTGGAGACGTCGAGGACGTTGCGCTGCCGGCCGCCTACTTCCGGCGCGCAGCCGTCAACGCGGCCGTCGACGTCCTGCGCCGCCGGGAGCTTCATGCGGAGTCGGCTTACGACGATGGGGCGCCGCACGCCGCCGTCCAGCCCCCTGTGCTGCTGAAGGAGCGGCTTCGCCGCGCCATCGCCGCCTTGGAGACCGAGGACGCAAGTCTGTTCCTGTTGCGGCACGTCGAGGGGCTGTCGAATGAAGAACTGGCCGGGATGTTCCAGATGGAGAAGAACAACGTGGCCGTCAGGCTCCACCGGATCCGGCACCGGCTGAAAGCTGAGATGGAACGTTAGAGCGTTTTTTATTTGCCGTAGTCCGCCTTAGGCGGACACGCTAAGTCCGGCTAGCCGACACTACGCGCTCAAAGTAATGAGCATCGCTTACATATCTTATCGAAGCGAAGTGAGAGCACCGATGAATTCTGAAGACCGTCTGGATCGAGCGCTACAGGAGATGAAAGAGGAAGACATGGACGCCGGCACGCTCGAGGCCGTGCGGGGGCGCGTCTGGGAGAACGTGAGGAACGCCGGCGGCGCCACCTGTGCGGAGTTCCGGCAGGACTTCCGCGCGTATCTGGGCAACGAGCTCGGTGGCAACCGCCGCATCCTGGTGGAAGACCATCTGAGCCGCTGCTCCGGCTGTCGCGCCAAGATCGCCGAGATGAAGGGCGAGCGGCCGATTCTGGTCATGCCAGTGCGGTCCTCTTCCCGCTGGGTGCAACGGGGCGCCCTGGTCGCGGCCGCTGCGGTGCTTTTCGCAGTCCTCTATCTCGGACGCGACGTCATCGACGGCATGATGGCTCCCAGTGGCGCGCGGGCCACGGTCGTTTCAGCCGACGGCGGCCTGTACCGACTGGCCGACTTGTCCGCCGACTTGTCCGCCGAAGCGCGCAGCGCGAAGGTGGAAGCGCGCAGCGCGAAGGCGGATGGCTCTCTCGAAGCAGGCGCCGCCATCGGCGAACGGGAGTCGGTCCGCACGGGCCCAGGAGCCCACGCGGTGTTGCGCCTCGCCGACGGGTCGATGGTGGATGTGAACGAGCGAACGGAGCTGTTGGTGACCGCCGCCTGGAGCGGCCAGACGATTCACCTCCAGCGCGGTGACATCATCGTCAAGGCCGCCAAACAGCGCCGGGGCCGCCTGCGGGTTCTGACCCGCGATTCCATCGCCTCGGTGAAGGGAACCGTCTTCGCGGTGTCCGCCGGTATGGGCGGCTCGGTGGTCTCGGTGGTCGAGGGGTCGGTGGTGGTGAACCAGCCCGGCAGGGACGTGGTCCTCAGCCCCGGCGAGCAGGCCGCGTCCATCCCGGCGCTGTCGAGCTCGGTCGCACAAGCCGTCTCCTGGAGTCCCGAGGCGGACGACTACCTGGAGCTGCTCGCGTCACTCGTAAAGATCGAGCGCGGGCTAGCGAATTTCGTCCCCGAGCTGCGGACCAACTCGGCCCTGCTCTCGTATCTTCCCGCAGGCGCTGTCGTCTACGGCACGATCCCAAATCTTGGCGTGACGATCGGCCGGGCCCTGTCCCTCGCCGAGGAGCAGGCGGCCCAGAACGCGACGTTCGGGGCCTGGTGGAATTCCGAGACGGGAAGGCTGTTAAGACAGTTGACGGACCGCGTCCAGTCGGTGAACCCGCTGCTCGGGGAGGAAATCGTCTTCTGCGCCAGCGTCCCCGGGGCCGACGAGCCCGTGCCGATGGTGATGGCCCGGGTGCAGCCCGGCAAGCGGGCGGAGCTCGCGAGCGCCTTGGAAGGGCTTTTCGCCGCGGCGGGCGACGAGGCTCCCGCATCGTATTCGGTTTCCGACGAGCTGATGGTCGTTTCCGACTCGCCGTCGCACCTGGCGTGGGCCCTCGCGCACCTGGGACAGGGCGCCGGCTCCCCGTTTGCGGCAGCCATCGGGGAGCGGTACCGGCGCGGCGTGGGCTGGCTCATCGCGATGGATGCGCCGCCATTGGTCACGATGGCGGCCGGAGACGACGCCCCCCCGATTGAGCTCGCCGGCATGATCGGGATGAAGTACCTCTTCCTCGAGCAGCGTGCGCCTGCGGGTGCGGAAGAGAACGAGGTCACGTTCAAGTTCCAGGGGGCGCGAACGGGCATGGGATCGTGGCTGGCTGACGCCGGCTCAGGCGGCGCGGCGGAGTATATACCGGCCGATGTCCTCCTCGCCGGCTACGTTTCGACCCGCGAGCCGCTACAGCTCTTCGAGGAACTCACCGCGCAGATCACCAGGTCGGAGCCGGACTTCGAACGCGGCCTGGCGGAGATGGACGAAAAGCTCGGCGCAGGCTTCATCCAGAACCTGACCGCGGCGTTGGGGACCGAAGCGGCCTTGGCGGTGACGGGACTCTCCACCAGCGGCCCGACGTGGGTCATGGCGGGCGTGGCGAACAACCCGACGGTGATCGATAGCTCCCTCCAGAAGCTGGTGGAAACCTTCAACGCGGAGCTTGGGCCAGACGAGCAGGACAAGCGGATTGTGTTCGAGCAGCAGAGCTCGGGCGGACGGACCTGGAGCACGATGAAACCGGGAGGACTTCCGTTCGGCATCACCTGGACGTACGATCGGGGCTACATGGTGGCGGCCTCCGATCGCGGCGGCGCGGAGCGTGCGATCGCGACGCGGAACGGCGGCTCCCCGCTCGTCTGGTCGCCGGTGTTCCTCGGCCAGCTGCCCTCGTCTGCCGGACTCCACCCGTCCGCGTTCGCCTGGCTGAACGCGAAGGGGGCACTCGGAATCTTGTCGTCGCTGGCCCCGAACTCGGCGCTCGGCGAGCTCGTGGCCGGGAGCGATCCGATTCTTGTGGTGTTCGATGGAACGCCGGAACAGATCCACGCAGCCAGCCGTACTCGTATCTCAGGGTTGATCATGGACGTGATGCTGCTCGAGAGCCTGAGCCGGGCGACCTTGGGACAGCAATCCGGCCATGACCCGCCTTCGCAATCGCTGAAGCCAGCGATTGCTACGGCGAGGCAAGCGGCTGCTAAGAAGGACGCGAGCGAGCAAAGCGAAGCGGGCCATGCGAGCCCTCGATTGAGTGCTGCGTACGAGCGATGCGAGTGAGCCAGCGAACGGAGCGCGCCGGCGAAGCGGCGCGCGAGAGACGTGTAGGGGAGCTCGAGGGGCGAAGCCCCTCGATTGAGCATGGACAACACACCGGTCGTCGAACTCGAGAACCTGAAGGTCAGGCTGGGACGGCGGGAGATCCTCCACGGGATCACCTGCCGTCTCGGCGTTTCTGGCACAGGAAAGGCGGTGGGGCTGCTCGGGCCCAACGGGGCGGGCAAGTCCACGCTGATCCTGACGCTGCTCGGGTTTCTCCGGCCCAGCGCCGGACGGGCTCGTATCCTGGGCATAGACTGCCGGCACAATACGGGCGAAGCTCGGACAAAAATCGGCTACATGCCCGAGAACGACTCGTTCGTCGGGGAGATGACGGCGGTCAGCTTCCTGCGTCAGATGGCCGAGCTGTCGGGTCTCCCGCCGAAGGCGGCGCTCGAGAAGGCGCACGAGGTCCTGTTCCACGTGGGGCTCGGGGAGGCACGCTACCGGGAGTTGCGGACCTACTCGTACGGAATGAAGCAGATGGCCAAGCTCGCCCAGGCGATCGTCCACGGGCCAGAGCTCGTCGTGCTGGACGAACCGACCAACGGGCTCGATCCTGCCGCTCGCCGGCGGATGCTCAAGCTCATCGTCGATATGAAGGAGGAGCAGGGGATGAACGTGCTCGTCTGCTCCCACCTGCTGCGCGACATCGAGCAGGTGTGCGACGAGGCCGTGATCCTGAAGGACGGCGCGATCGTGCACCAATGCAACCTCGAAGAAGAGCGGCGCTCGAACCGGCACTTCGTCGAGCTCGAGGTGACCGGTGACGATCGGAACCTTCGGATGGCGCTGCCGGAGATCGGCGCCGAGGGCGTCTCCGAAGGCGCCGGGCGCTGGCGCATCGTCCTGCCGGCGGGGGTCGAGGTCGAGGCCATCTGGGGGCTCGCGGCGCGCCAGAACCTGCTGGTGAGGAAGCTCACGCACCGCCGGGACACCCTGGAGGAGATCTTCCTGAAAGCCATGGGTCACCTGTCACCCAGCTCTCAGCTTCAGCTCCCAGCATCTCAGCAGGAAGCTGGAAAGTGAAAGCCGGAAGCTGGAAGCTGGAAGCCGGAAGCTGAAGCTGAGAGCAAATGGCTGTCTATAAGCGCGGATATCAGCGGTACGCGGGACCCCTCACGGGACGATGGACGCGGTTCATGGTCCTTCCCCGCTACGCCTGGCGCAGGCTGTATCAGGAGCGGCTGGTCCTCCTGCTCACGATGGCGGCGTTTCTCTGGCCCCTCCTTTGCGCCGGCTTCGTCTACCTCACCAATCATGTGGATCTGCTGCAGGGGCTCGAACCGGAATTTCGCGCGTTCATCCAGGTCGACGGCAGGTTCTTCGCGATCTTCATGTACGTCCAGGGAGCTTGCGCGGTCTTTCTCGCGGCGCTGGCCGGCCCGGGCCTTCTGGCGCCGGACCTGGCGAACAACGCGCTTCCTCTCTATTTCAGCCGGCCCCTCACGCGTTGGACCTACGCCTTGTCGCGGCTGACCGTGCTCGTCGGCATGTTGTCGGTCGTCACGTGGATCCCGGGCCTCCTTCTGTTCGGACTGCATGTCGGCCTGGCCGGCGGCTGGTGGTTCCTGGCGAACTGGACGCTGGGTGCCGGCATGGTGGTCGGGTTCCTTCTCTGGCTGCTCGTCCTGAGCCTCGTGGCGATGGCCAGCTCCGCTTACGTGAAATGGAGGGTCGTGGCCGGCGCGGTCAGCCTCGCCTTCTTCTTCATCCTGGCCGGTGTGTCCGCGATGATCGACGAAGTTTTCCGCGTGACGTGGGGGCACGTCCTGGATCCGGCCTGGGCGGTCAACCGGGTGTGGGCCACGCTGCTGGGCGTGGATCCGCTCGACGGTCCGGGGGCCGGGGCATCCATCTTCGCGCTGGCGGCGTACGTGCTCCTCCTCGTCCTCGTGATCGAGCGCAAGCTGCGGCCGGTCGAGGTGGTCCGATGAGCGCTGGCCGTCCTTCGTTTGAGGCCGCGCACGAGCCAAGCGAGGGCGCCACGCGAACGGAGCGAGCGAGCGCAGCGAAGCGAGCCGCCGGAGCGGAGCGGGGCCATGGGGCCCCCGCGAGCGACGGCGTAGGGGGGTCCGCGGGGGCGAAGCCCCCCGGAGTAATATTTGACGAGGTCTCGAAGTTCTACGGCGACGTGCTCGGCGTAAACCGCGTCACGTTGAACATCCCGCCGGGAATTACGAGCCTGGTCGGGCCGAACGGCTCCGGCAAGACGACGCTGATGAACATGATGACCGGCCTGATCTTCCCCGACCACGGCCGCATCCTCGTGCGCGGGATCTCGCCACGCGATCCGGAAACGCTGATGCAGGTGACGGGATACGCCACGCAGTACGACACCGCGCCGCGGTGGGCCACCGGGTTCACCTTCATCACCACCGGGCTGCTGCTGTTCGGGTACGGGCGATCGGAAGCGGAGGAACGGGCGTGGAAGGCGCTCGAGCGCCTCAGTCTGACCGACGCGGCGAACCGCAAGGTCGCGGCGTATTCCAAGGGCATGCGGCAGCGGGTGCGGCTGGCGCAGGCCATCGCGCACGATCCCGCCGTGCTGGTGCTGGACGAGCCGCTGAACGGCCTCGACCCGCTGGTGCGCGCGGAGACGATCGACCTGTTCCGCGCCTGGGCCGCCGAGGGGAAGCACGTCATCCTCTCGAGCCACGTGCTCCAGGAGGTGGATCTGATCAGCGATCAGGTCGTGCTGATTGCCAACGGCATGATCGTGGCCGAAGGCACGATCCGCGACGTGCGCGACGAGATCCAGGAGCACCCCAGCCAGTACATCGTCCGGTGTCGCGATCGGAATGCATCCGGCGTGGCCGCACAGCTGTTCCGTGAGGAACACATCACCGAGATCAAACTGCACGAAGACCAGCTCGGGATGCTGGTGATGACTCGGGACCGGGAGCAGTTCGCGCGGGCGCTCGGACGGATCGCGCTCGACGGCCACAGGATCGAGAGTGTCGTGCCGGCCGACGAGAACGTGGACGCGTTGTACCAGGTACTTGATCGGCGGCAAGTCGTGACCCCGCGTTCCTTCCGCGGCCGGGCCTCACAGGCGTGGACGATCGCCAAGATCGAGCTCCGGCGTGTCTTCTTTGCCAAGCGCTCATTCTGGGTCTACGGGCTGGCGCTCCTGCCCGCGCTGATCTTCTTCGGGCACGGTCTCGAGACGAAGTTCCGGAGCGATCGGCTTGCCCGGCGCGGCCTGACGACACCGGCCCTGATGGACAGCGTCCGGAAGGGAGAACTTGCCGAGGACGTGAAGAAGCGGCTGGGAAAGCCGGCAGAGGAACGCGTGGGCGTGCGGAGCCGCCGCGTCCGGCAAAGCACCGGCAATGCGGGGACGACGACCCACGTGATCGAGCCGACGGTCGATGCCCGCTTTGTCCGATTGAATGTCACCCGCCCTACCTACAGCGGGGAGCCGGTGGCCAGGATTTACGAGTTCGAGGTCTACGGGCCGGATGGCCGGGTGAATCTCGCGCTCAACCGTCCCGCCACTGGAAGTGCGCCGCGCAGCCAGGATCAGGGGCCGGAGAAGGCTGTGAACGGCAGCGTGTCGGGAGGCCAGGCCGACAGGTGGTGCTCTGACGGCAGGCCCTTGTTCCTGCAGGTGGATCTGGGAGCGGTCCGTCCGGTGACGCGCTTCGTCGTGAAGCACGCCAGCGCGGGAGGCGAAAACCAGGACTCCGATACCCGCGAGTTCAACATCCAGCTGAGCAACGAAGGAAAAACCTTCACCACGATCGCCTCGTCTTCGGGCGCCGGGTTCGTCGAGGAGCGGACCGAGTATCGCCAGCTCGTCTACTTCGACGGGCGGCGGGACGCCCGGCTGACGTTCGTCGACGGTCCGCTCGATTCCTGGAACATCGAGCCCCTGCTGAACTTCGAAGAGGATCGGATGATCTTCGCGGGGATCTTCCAGTACTTCTACCTGCGGCTCGCGATCTTCTTCGGCTGTCTGGGCATCTTCATGTATCTCTTCCGCGGGGAGATGAGCAACCGGACGCTGCACTTCTGGTTTCTCGCGCCGGCGCGGCGCGAGGTGCTGCTCGCGGGCAAGTATGCAGCGGGGCTGATCGCGTCCGCCGTGATCTTCGGCGGCGGGGCCCTGCTCACGTTTGCGGCCATGGTCTGGCCGCACGATGCGGTCGAAGTCCAGGCCTACTGGACCGCCGGGGGGATGGGACACGCGTTCTGGTATGCGGCGGCGGCCGCGCTCGGCTGCGTGGGCTACGGCAGCGTTTTTCTCGCGGTCGGGTTGTACGTCCGCAATCCCATCATCCCGGCGGCCGTGCTGCTCGCCTGGGAGGGGGTCAACGGCATCCTTCCGCACGTGCTGCAGAGGATGAGCATCCTGTACTACCTGCAGTCCCTGTGTCCCGTCCCTGCGCCGATGGAGGATGACGCCCCGGTGCTGATCCGGTTGCTGGCGGCGCCCGCCGCTCCCGCCTCGGGCCCCGGAGCGATTCTCGGGCTGCTGCTTCTGACCGCGTTCGTCCTGTGGATCGCCGCGCGCGCCGTCCGGCGCATGCAGATCTCCTACGGCGCCGAAACGTGATGTCCGCTGAGGCAGTTTCCCGCTCCTGGCGCGCTGCCCACTATGACGAGGCGACACGGCGGTCTCGGCCTTGGCTTGGCCATCGTGAAGCATCTGACTGAGGCCCACGGCGGGACGGTGAGCGTCGAGAGCGAAACGGCAGGCTTCGTCGGTCAGGTCGCCAAACCGGTGGAACCAGCGGCGCTCATCATCGCCGCCGATCGCCACGACGACGTGGACAGGCTCGCGCGCGGATATGCCGCCCCGTATCCAGCGATGGCGGAGCGTTTGGTGAATCAGGTTGGCTACGCGCAGCTGAAGCGCGGGACAGGTGGACCAGGCGCTGCAGTCGCCCGCTCAGCGCCAGCCCACCATTCCCTTCACGTCGGCGAGAAGGGTCGCCGGATCGTACTGGACTCCGTTACTAAACACGGTTTCGACCTGTTTGATATCTTCGATGCGCACAGAAGGATCGCCACGCACAACGAGCAGGTCGGCCTCTTTGCCGACCGTCACGCTTCCTGTGCGATTGGCAATGCCCAGAAACGCTGCACCGTTCAGTGTCGCGATTCGGATGACCTCGAGCGGTGTGAACCCATATTGCACGAGCCGTACAACGACGCTGTGATTTGCGACGCCCGCAAAGTGACCGTACCCACAGCAGCCGCCGGTATCCGATCCCAGGACGAGAAGTCCGCCGGATTTGGCGAACGCGACGACCAGCCGCGGCACCATGAGCGTCGCTGCCGGCTGCGTCCCGAACTTGCTCGCCTGTGGCGGCGCCGGAACGTATCTGTCGCGCATTGACGGATGCAGGAGTTCAAGTTCGCTATCGGTGAGCGCTAGACCCGCCATCGACATCGGGGTCACCGTGAGGACCACTCGCTTGTCCACCAGGAGCTGCACGAGCGCACGCGCGCGTGGGCCGTCGGGATCCGTCCCCAAATCGTCAGTCGTCAGGTTGTTACATGGTCCGAAGCCGTGCTCGAGATTGTCTATTCCCATTTCAGCCGCCTCACGGCAGTTCACGCCCCGCCCGAGATGCGCCGTCACCGGAAGCCGGACCGCGTGGGCTTCCTCGATGATCGCCGCGAGCGCATCCTTCGAGACGTCTCCGTGTGTTTTGATCGAGCTGAAGCCTTCCTGCGCCCAGTAACGCACCGCTCGACGCGCCTCTTCGGGGGTCCGGACGGGTTTCACATCCAGTCGCCGAGTACCCGGTCCAGTGAGATACGGTGCGGTGAGAAACATCTCCGGTCCGGGCAACTCTCCCGTGTCAATCCGTCGCTTCACGTTCAGATCGACGTACGGGTGAAAGGTGCCGGCGGTTCGAATCGTCGTGACTCCGTAGGCAAGGAAGAGCCTGGGAGGGCTGAAGGGCTGAGGCTCCGCCACGTTGAAGAACACATCCGGGGGGCCTGCGCCATACGCGAGATGCTCGTGGAGCATGACCAATCCGGGCATGACTGTTCTGCCACGCAAGTCAAGCGTACGTCCACCGTCAGGGATTCTCACCTCCGCAGCATTTCCGAGCGCCGCGATCTTTCCGCCCGTGATGATGATGGTCTGGTCGTCCTTTGGCGGTGCACTCGTGCCATCGACAAGCCGCACGTGCGTGAGTGCCACGACGTCGACCGGTGACGTGGGCTGCGCGGGTTCCGCCGCGTGCAGGATGTTCACCGCGGCGAACAAGACCAGCGGGACGCGTGGGCTGAATCGTGACGGCATCATGTAACTCCTCCGTCGCCGTGGTTGCCTCTATCGCCGATAACGCGAGCCGGCACGCGGCGGCAACGCGCGTGATCAGCGCTGGCATCAGAGATGCGACTCGTCCGGATCGCGTCATGCGATCTCGTTGCAACCGCTACCTGCCCAGCTACCTGAATCACACCGTTTGCCGCTACACTGGCTCACGAAGAGACGGCTCGAGCGGAGGTGGACCTCGCGATGGCCGAAGCAGCACAGACCACCGTCACGAACCTTCTGCGCGAGTCGCAGGCCGGGAACCGGGACGCGCTCGGCGAACTGTTTCCCCTGGTCTACGACGAGCTGCGCGCGCTCGCACACCGCCACCGGCAGCGCTGGCGGGGCGATTTCACACTGAACACGACGGCGCTCGTCCACGAGGCCTATCTCAAGCTCGTCGAGCAGAAGGGGGCACCGGCGGCGAATCGAACGCACTTTCTGTGCGTGGCGTCGAAGGCCATGCGGCACATCCTGTGTAACTACGCCCGCGATCGCCTGCGGAAGAAGCGCGGCGGCGATCTCGCCCGCGTCTCCGTGACGAACATCGATTCTCTGCCGGCGGATGTCGTGTTTTCGCCGGAGCAAGCCGAGGTTCTGGTGGCGCTCGACGCCGCACTGCGGCGGCTCGAAACCGATCAGAAGGAGTTGAGCGACATCGTCGAATGTCGCTTCTTCGGAAGCATGTCGATCGAAGACACCGCGGCAGCGTTGGGCTTGTCGCCGGCGACGGTGAAGCGGCGCTGGCTGCTGGCGCGGGCCTGCCTGTTCCGGGCGATGCAGGGTCATGCCGTCCCGAAGGCATGAGACATGCCTTCGTACGATCCCGACGCGTTGAGCGCACTCCTCGAGCAGGCGGCGGCGCTGCCGCCCGACGCGCGCGCGGCCTACGTGGACAAGGCCTGCAACGGCGACGACGAGCTGCGCGAGACCCTCGCTGCGCTGCTCGTTGCGCATGACGCCGCTGCGGGGTACTTCGAGCGCATTACTGAACAGATTATCGGTCCCGCCTTAGTAGCGTTCGCCGGAGACAGCGCTACCGAAACATTGCACCGACGCATCGGGAACACGCTGCGTCCGGACCTCGGTCACCGGTTGGAGCGCCGTGAGATCGGACGACTGATCAGTCACGAAGGGACGACCGCGCAGCTGTTGAGACGACGGCTGCTGACACTTGCGCTCGTGTTCGCCGCAATTTCCGGCCTCGTGACGGCAGTCTTCTTCTGGTCACGGGTCTTGCCCCTGCTCCGCGACGGCATGACAGTCAGACCGGCTGTCTGGATTGGATTGGCGCTGTACGCATCGCTCCTCACGATGGCCGTGGTGTACGCGCGCGTGCTATGGAGTTCGCGGCCGCTCTCGTTGCAAACCCTTCGAACGCTGGAAGTGGTGGGCTTCTCGAGCGTCACCGTGTGCGAAGTCTGGCGCATCGTCGTCACGTGGCGCGCCGGCGATCTCTTCCGTTTCGTCACCGCGGATACCGTGGGGATGATGCTGCTGTCCGGCCGGCAGAGCCTGATTTGGTTCACACTGATCGTGGCGTACGGAGTCTTCATCCCCAACACCTGGCGTCGATGTGCGCTGGTGGTGGGCGCGCTCGCCGCCACACCGATCGTCACGGCCGCGATTTGCAACGCGGTATTCGGCGGGCTCGACGGCAAGCTGCTGTCGACATACCTGTTCAATATCGCCATGTGGATGATGTACGCGGGTGCCTTGGCGGTCTACGGATCTCATCGGATCGAGGTGCACCGAAACGAAGCGCTGGAGGCGCAGGAGCTCGGACAGTACCGGCTGAACCGACTGCTCGGTGCGGGAGGGATGGGCGAGGTGTACCTGGCGGAACACCTCCTGCTCCGCAGGCCGTGCGCGATAAAACTCATTCGACCCGATCGCGCCGGGAATCCCGACAGCCTTTTCCGCTTCGAGCGCGAGGTGCACGCCACCGCGGGTCTGACCCATCCGAACACGGTGCATGTCTACGACTATGGTCACACGGACGATGGGACGTTCTACTACGTGATGGAGTACTTGCCGGGACTGACGCTGGAGGAACTGGTCCAGGAACAGGGCCCGTTGCCGGCATCGCGAGTGATTCACCTGCTTCGACAGATATGCGGTGCGCTCTCGGAGGCACATGCGGCCGGACTCATCCACCGGGACGTCAAGCCCGGCAACATCATCGTGTGCGTGCGGGGCGGAGTACACGACGTCGCCAAGCTGGTGGACTTTGGTATCGTCCAATCGCGCGCCATCGCGGGTAAAGAAGAATCAGCAGCGGCGCCAGGCGCAATCGCCGGTACCCCCGGCTTCATGTCGCCGGAGCAGGTCAGCGGAACGGACGTCGATGAGCGGAGCGATATCTACAGCCTCGGAGGGGTGGGGTACTTTCTTTTGACGGGCATGCCCCCGTTCCTGCGGGCAACCGCAGCAGAAACAGCGGCCGCGCACCTTCATGCGAACGTGATTGCGCCGGATCAACTCCAATCCGATGTGCCAGCCGACCTGCAGTCGATCATTCTGCGATGCCTGAGAAAGAATCCCGATCAGCGGTATCAGAGCGCCACCGCGTTGGATGACGCGTTGGCGCAGTGTGCGGCGCACGAACCTGTCAGGTCGCAACGTGAACGCTGACGATCCAGGTGGACGGACGCGAGGTGTCCAGGTTGCGCGCTGTGCCCGCGCTGATCGCGTGGACACCTGGTGTTGCCGCACTTGTGGTCTTTCTCTCACCCACTGCTGCATGGATGGCGGCGGTGCCTCTCGAGCGGTTGGCGCCGTCTCTCCTGCTGCTCGCGGTCTTCGTGGCCGGGGCCGTGTTCGCGCTGTTCAACGTGAACCGTGGCGTGCAGGATCGAATTGTCGGAACCTCACTCGTCGCCCGCTAATCCTTTCCCGTCAAGAAGACACGTCCGGCCGGCCTCCACGACTGACCCGTGACCCAATTTCGCGGCGAACCGTGTGACTGGCTGTGAGGGCACACGGCGGCTGAACGCTCCCCGACGCGCAGTGCCGCGGTGCTGGCGCGTTTGCTCCCGACTGGCCTTGGGCAGACTGCGGCAACCGCAGCCTGAAAACACGGGAAAGCGAGGCAGAACGCCTTTGAAGCTGAACCCTACCGCAGAAGGCAGCATGGTCATGCTCTCCCCAGCAGCCACGACCGTGCTCCGGTTGCTGGCGGCGCCCGCCGCTCCCGCCTCGGGCCCCGGAGCGATTCTCGGGCTGCTGCTTCTGACCGCGTTCGTCCTGTGGATCGCCGCGCGCGCCGTCCGGCGCATGCAGATCTCCTACGGCGCCGAAACGTAACGATCAGGAGTCCAACCCGCTGCTCCCGGCGTGGCGCGCAAGGCGCAACTCGAGGTGTCGCTGAACGTCCGGCCACTCGGCGGCAAGGATGCTGTACAACACCGAATCACGCACGCTGCCGTCTCGACGCGCGGCGTGGTGCCGGATAACGCCGTCCTTTTTCGCGCCCAACCCTTCGATGGCGCGCTGCGAGCGGAAGTTGAAGTTGTCGGTCCTGAGGCCCACGACCTTGCAGCCGAGCGTATCGAAGGCATGCGAGAGGAGGAGCAGCTTGCACGTCGTGTTGACGTGCGTCCGCTGGCGGCTCTGCGAGTACCACGTGTAGCCGATCTCCACGCGATCGATTGCCGCGACGATGTCGTGATAGCGAGTCGAGCCGATGACGGCGCCGCTTGCCAGATCGCGAACGACCCACGGGAGCATGTGGCCGTCACGCTGGCCCTGGAGCGCAGTGGCCAGATAGGCGCGCATGCCGCCGGGAGCGGGCACGGCGGTGAACCACAACTCCCACAGGCGGCCATCGGCCGCCGCAGCTTCCAGCGCGTCGACGTGGTCTTCGGTCAGCGGCTCGAGCCTGATGCCGCCTCTTTCGAGCGTAACGGGTCGCAGATCGATCATGCACAGCAGGCTACAGGCAAAAGTGACCCTAGGGTAGACCCACTTTAGCGCCGGACTCTCCGCAACGCCTGCGAAGAGTCGCCGCCGCTGTGTGCGTGCCTATCGCACCGTCTGAGCAAGACCCGCGGCCATCGCCCGTTCGATGAGCGCGCGCATCTCTTCGATCGCTTCGCGTGCCGCTTTCTCGGCCGTGCCGCCGAGCGCTTCCATGCTGCGCCCGAGCTCCTCCATCGGCGCCACCATCTCGCGAATCGGGCCTTCCAGCCTGCGAACCCGGCTCTCGAGCTCCTGCATCTGGCCGTCGAGATTCTGCTTGAGCCGACGCTCCATCTCTCGGATCTTTTCGTCCATCTCGTGGTGGGACTCGTCGAGCGAGCGATTGAGGCGCTTCAGATCCGCCGCCGCACCCTCAGACAGCGCAGAAATCTCAGGCGCCTTCGCGTCCATTAATGCGCGCAAGGCCTGCGCCGACGCCATCGCGCCGAGCTGCGCGCCAAGCAGTCCCGTCTCTGCAGCCATCGCACCGAGTTGGGCAAAAGCCTCCCCCCCTGCCACGAGGCGTCCGTGCTCCGTCAACGCTTCGACGTTGAACGCCTGGGCCATGGCGGCCAGGTGTTCGGGCCCGGGGACGGATTCGTAGACGCGAGACCAGAGCGCGCGCGCCTGGCGCAACACGTCACGGTCCCGGATCACGTACTCGCGCCCCTCGGAACGGAACCACAGCAGCGGCTCGCTGTTCTGTTGCTGCCGCTTGGCGCGCTCGACATCGCCTGGGGAGCCCGACGACGTGCTCTGGCCATCTTCCCGCAGGAACACGAAACTCAGTTCGCGATTCTTCGACTGACGGCCGGCCTCACCCGGCTCACGCAAGCCGGAATCGGGCTGCTGTCCGCCGGCAACGGTCGCGAGGTGCGCTGCAGGTTCTGGCTTCGCCGAGAATCCTCGCGCGTCCTGGACTTTTTCGATGGACCCGCTTTGAGCCTTAGCAGCAACATCCGGACGCGCGGCCAGGCGCATCGGAACCATCGCCGCGAGCGCCAGAGCGACGGCTCCGGCCGCCAGGAGACGTGACCGATTCGATCGCGCCGAGACATCCTGAAGCATGGCAATCCTCCGCTTGAGATTCAGAAACGACCAGGCGGCGCCGGCGGCCGTGAGGCCGGGCTGCGGGCGCGACACGCCCAGCGCCAGCAGCAGCCGCCCGTACTCCTGGGGCGCGGCGTCCAGCGCGTCCATGACCGTCGCGTCACACGCCGCCTCGCGGGAGAGCGCGTACTCGCGCGACGCGAAATGCACGAGGGGGTGAAAGAAGAAGATGCGCTCGGCTAGCGCCGGCACGCACCCGAACCAGAGATCGGCGCGCTTGAGGTGCGCCAGTTCGTGGCACAGAGCCATCTGCTGCTGGCGATCGGTCAGCACGGCAAAGCGATCGAGCGGCAGGAGCACCACCGGTCGAACGAGGCCGGTGACGAGTGGCGTCTCGACGGCGTTGGACGTGCGCACGTCGGGCACACGCCGCACGCCAAGCCGTGATGCCAGCGCGGCCGCGTGCGCCTGTGCCTCCCCCGGCGCCGGCTCGGAGGCGCGCAGCAGCCTCTCGGTTTCCCGCCAGCGCCTCACGCCCACAGCCACGACCGCCGTCAGCCCGATGGTCCAGCCGATCGCGGCAAACGGCGACCATTCGTGCAACACCTCAACGAACGAGCTGCGCAGTGAACGCTGGACCGGCGCGGCACGTCGGGCGCGGCGGGAGGCCACGTCATCCCGCAGGCCGGGATCGGCGGCGACGTCGACGGCAACTGTAGCGGCCGGCCGCACCTGGGCGGGCAGAATCGGAATGGGGATCGGCGTCGTCCACGCCAGCGCCACGACGAACTTGGCCGCCGCGCACCACCAGAGCACGGTGCGTGTCGCCGGCGGGAGGCGCAGAAGGCGTGAGACCAGCCAGATGATCGCGACCAGGATCGCGCCGTCGATCGAAGCGCGCGCAAGGGTGGAGACCATGAGCGATCACCGGTCCTTTCCGCGGTCGGCGTTGAGCCTGGCCACGATCTCTTCCAGTTCTGCGAGCTCGGCGTCCGAGAGACGTCCGGCGTCGGAGAGGTAGGCCAGAAACGGCGACACTGATCCATCAAGGTTGCGTTCGACGAACCGCTGAACCGCGCCCTTCATGAGATCGGCCGACGAGGCCCGCGCCCGATAGCGATACACGCCGTCGGCCAACCGTCGCCCGAGGTGCCCTTTCCCCCGCAGCCGCTCCATCATGGTCAGCACCGTCGACCGCGCGAGGCCGCGGGGCGCGCCGAACTGGTCGGCGGCTTCGCCGACCGTGAGGCTGCCCCGGTCGGCAATGAGTCTCAGCAGGGCCAGTTCCTGCTCGCCAATGGACTGCTCGGCCATATGGAACCTCTTGTTGACTACATGTGTCGTTACCGACGATAGCATTGACGACACGTGTAGTCAATACGCACCGGCAACGGCGACGGTTCCGCGAATGGGCCCTGCCGCGACCCCGCACCCGTACCGCACCGGCGCCCGAAGCTCTGCCGCGGCGAACCACGCGCTATTTCCCGAACGGATTGGATCGCCGCCGAGGGCCCCGTCGCAGCAGGCTCTCCACGAGCCCCCAGGCGATAAGGAGCGGCATCATCATCGCCGCCGCGTAGATTGCCAGTGTTGCTCCGCCCGGGCCGGTTAGCATCGCCCCGATGCGATTCTTGAACGGGTCGTCGTTGATGAGATACGTCCACGTCGACGACGGTGCCTTGAGTCCGGTCGCACTGAGATCGAGTTTGCCTCCGGCGACTCGCACGTTGGCCAGCGCCGCCAGCACGGCCTCGTCTATCGCCTCGTCGATCCGCGAGAACGCGCGAATGGCTTCGCTCGTGAAATGCGTGAGCGGATCCTGGCCGCCCAATCGCACCAGGTGGATGCCCTCGCGAAGGTCGGCGCACAGCGCGAGGTGGTCGCGCCACGCGCGGTCGATGCAGCCGAGCGTGACCGCCCGCTCGGCGAGGACGACGGCGTCCTCACCCGCCGCCTCGACCAGCGCAGCGCGTCGATCCGGCTCGAGCTCCCAGATGTCCGGGGCAGCGTCACCGCGCAGAATCGCCTGCCGCCGCTCGATGAGCTGCCGGTGCTGCTCTTCGAGAACGGCAGCGTAGCGCGACAGCGTCCGGCGAATCTCGAAGTTCTGGCCTTCGATGATTCGTTGCGCGCGGGCAACCTCGCGCCGGACAACCGGGCTGTCAATTGGCTCGTCGGACCTCTCGGGAAGAAGCCGTTTCGGAATCAGGCCGTGGATGCCGAATCGGACGAGGAGGTCATCCTCGAGGCTCACGAAGAAACGCGACTCGCCCGGATCGCCCTGGCGTCCCGCCCGTCCCCGCAATTGCAGATCGACACGCCCGCTCTCGTGCCGGTTCGTGCCGATGACGTACAGGCCGCCGAGCCCCGCGACGCGATCGTGATCGGCTTCGGATGTGGCGCTCTGCTCCGCGCCACCGAGGCGGATATCCGTACCGCGACCGGCCATGTTCGTCGAAATCGTGACCGCTCCAGCCTCGCCGGCGCGCGCCACGATGAGGGCTTCTTCGGCGTCGTTCTTGGCGTTCAGTACTTGACAGCGTACGCCGGTGGCGCGCAGCCGCGCCGCCAGGCTTTCTGACTCCGTCACGGTGGACGTGCCGACCAGCACCGGACGTCCGGTGGCATGCGCTCGCGTGACGTCGAGGACGATGGCGCGATCCTTCGCCTCACGATGCGTGAAGACGAGATCCTCTCGATCGACGCGGATCATGGGGCGGTGAGTGGGAATAACCGCGACGTCCAACCCGTAGATCTGCTTCAGCTCCGCGGCCGAGGCCCTGGCGGTGCCGGTCATGCCGCACAGGCGCGGATAACCGCGCAGGAAATGCTGCAGCGTCATCGAGCCCAGGATGCGCCCGTCCGGCCGGCGTTCCAGGCCCTCCTTCGCCTCGAGCGCCGCCTGCAGCCCGTCGGGCCAGTGACGATCCGCGACGACGCGGCCGGTGAACTCGTCGACGATCTCGATGCGGCCGTCACGGACGATGTAGTCGACGTCGCGCCGGAGGAGGACGCGGGCGTGGAGCGCACAGTTGAGCTCCGTCAAGAGCCCGATGTTGTCGCCGCTGTGCAGCCCGCCACATCCGAGAACGCGCTCGACGTGCTCGATACCCGCTTCGGTCAGCTCAATGTCCCGGCCGTACTCGTCGGTGTCGAAATGAACGCCTGGGGCGAGGGTCGCGACGAGCGCCGCCAGCCGCGGCGCCAGCGACACGTCACGCTCGATGCTGCCGGCGATCACGAGCGGGACTCGCGCCTCGTCAATCATGAGCGAGTCGGCCTCGTCCACGAGCGCGAAGTGAAACGGCCGGTGCACGAGACTCCCCATCTCCATGGCCAGCAGGTCGCGGAGGTAGTCGAATCCGGCCTCCTTCGCGGTGACGTAGGTGATGTCCGCGTGGTACGCCGCGCGCCTTACAACGGGGGGCATCCCCTGCTCTACGTGGCCGACCGAGAGGCCGAGCAACTGATAGATCGGACCCATCCATTCGGCGTCGCGACGCGCCAGATAGTCGTTGAACGTCAAGACGTGCACGCCGCGGCCGGTGAGGGCATTGAGCGCCGCGGGCATCACCGCGGTCAGCGTCTTGCCCTCGCCCGTCAGCATCTCGATGACCTGCCCGTCGTCGAGGGCGAGCGCCGCGACGAGCTGGACGTCGAAGGGCCGCTGTCCGAGGACCCGGCGCGACGCCTCGCGGGCCAAAGCGAAGAGGGGCACCCGCAGCGCATCGCGCGATTCGCCGGCGCGCGCGCGGGCGCGCAGCGACTCGCTGCGGCGACGGAGGTCCTCGTCGGACAGATCGCGACACTCGTGCTCCAGCTCCGCGATGGCTGCCAGCGGCGATTGGTAGTGGCTGAGATCGAACCGAACGGTCGAGCCCTGAAGGCGGCGGATGTAGTCCCTGAACCCCGGACGGTTCGCCACGACGGCGCCCGTCGAATCAGCTGCAGTCTTCATGAATCCCCCTGCCCAGGCCGCCTGACGGGGAGCGCGCGAAGTCTACGGCGCGCGCCATGGATTGGACACGCAAGCCGTGACCCGTCGCTCAGACCCGCGGGCGACGTCGTTGAGAAGTCTGGTGACGAGTGTTCAGGCGAGGGGGCGAAGCGGAGGCGCGCGGGAAGCGACGAGAGAGAGCAGTGGAGCGGGCTGTTCGTCGCACGGCGTGGCCGGGCGGTCGACAGCGACGGTTACTTCGTCAGGGAGCAGGACCCAGAGCGGCTCGAACAGCGCCTGGTCGAGCGCGCAGACACCCGGCAGGAACGCCGACAAGACGACGACGGCGATGCAAAAGCCGGCGACGGATCGATTCGGCCTGCGCATGAGTGCTATTCTAGCGGTTTCCCGCGCCCCAGCCAACACTCTCACGAATCCGAGCTTCTCCAGACGACCTGCCTGGCCAGCAGTCGATCGAGCGCCGTATAGTCGACCTTCGCGTTGTGACGGTGGTCGACTGGCACCTGGTCGACGACCATCACGTCGTCGAGGCGCGCCCAGGACAGGCGGCTCATAAGCGCTTCCCGAACGCCCGTGACGTCCGGCTCGACCTCGATGACGAGGACGCGACGGCCCCCGTGCTGGACGAAGGCGCTCCGTCGCAGCCCGGGCACGTCGCTCGCGGCACATTCGACGGCAAACGGATACACGACACCATCGCCGTCGCTCACCTTAGCAGCGCACCGCCCGAGCAGCCAGAGCCGGCCGTTCCGGTCGAAGTAGCCGGCGTCACCGGTCCGGTGCCAGACGCGATCGCCGGCGAGAATCTTCGTCTCCTGGTCGCCTGCGCCATCGAGATATCCGCCGATGACGTGCGGACCCGACACGACGACTTCTCCGATACCTGTGGGTTGAAGCGCTTGGCGCTCGATGGTCTTGGAGTCCGGTACGGTCACCGGAGTCCCCCACCGATCCGGCAGGATGCGAACATGGACGGCGGGCGCCGGCTGGCCAGCGAGCAGACCAGCGCCCTTCCGCATCGCGACGCGATCCTCGGACGTAATCTCGCGCCGATCGATCGCGGCGATGGGCTCGGCCTCCGTCGATCCGTAGACGGCGATCACGGATGCGGCTGGGACGACGCTCGCGACCCTGTCGAGCAGCCGCGGGAAGACCGGGGCGCCTCCGGTATAGATCTGCCGCAGGCCGTCCAACCGGTCCCCGCGTCGCGCCGCACATTCAACGAGCCGCTCGAGCAGTGCGGGTGTCGCGACGGTCCGGGCCGGTTGAAGGGCTCGTATCTGATCGAGGACCGGCTGGGGACGGATGGCGCCGGGTGCCCTTAAGTCGGCATCGGGAATGATGCTGGTGACGCCTGACGCGAGGTTGGCGAGTAGAACAATCGGCAGCGTAGTCAGATCGACCGCGCCGGGCTCGAGCGACAGGCTTCCGGCGAGCGCGCGGTGCTGCGCGAGGAGAAGACGGTGCGTCCTGACCGCAGCCTTGGGCACGCCGGTGGCGCCGCTTGTGAACGTGATGATGGCGGGCGTGTCCGGATCGCAGTCCTCCAGCGACGGTGTGACGCGGTGTGCGCACGGCACGTCCGCGTCCGCGTCCGAGACGAGGCGTCGAAGCGTCATCTTGAGTGGGATGGAGCGCAGGGCCGCCGAGGTGAGTCGCAGCAGGTGCGCGCGCGGCACCGCGATGAAGGCGTCAGGGCTGACTCGGGACACGCACGAGGTCAAGTGTTCGGGTCCGGCAGATGGATCCACGAACACTGCTGCCACCCGCAGCCGGAACATGCCGATGATCGCGATGTACAGGTCAATCGACATCGGGCTGAAGACGAGCGCGCGCATCCCTGGTTCGAGGCCTGCACGCGCCAGCGCGACGGCGGCGGAACCGGCCGCGCGATCCAGCTCGGCAAAGCTGATCGTCCGGCCCGGTTCGATGATGGCCAGCTGGTCGCCGCGCCGGAGCGCCTGCTCGTGCAGGATCGTCGCGACATTCATGGCACGAGCGCCTTGGATAGCAGAGCGTAGCGTCTGAACGTCGTGGCGTGACGGTCGCTGATCCGGCGCGACCGATTGGTCTCGTGCATGAGGGCGTGAATGGCGCGCCGGAATCCCAGGCGGCTGGCTTCGCGCTGCACGAGCTCGACGAGCAGCCCGCCCAATCCCATGCTCGACACAGCGGGATCGACTCCTACCGTCTTGACGATCACGGTGTCAACGACCAGGCCCCGTCGTGCCTGGAGCGCATCCGGCACTGCGACCACCACGCCCACAAGGTTCCCCTCTAGTTTCCCCTCTAGTCTCCCCTCCTGTTCGGCGACGAGGATCAGCTCGGGGCGGGCAAATGGCAGTAGCGCGCGGTACTGTTCGAGGAACTCGCTTTCAGCAATCGGACTGTAGAGAAAATTGCGTCTGAAGCTCCGGGTCGACAACCTGAAGATCCGCCGCAGCTCGGCGTCCGGCTGCGCCGTGTCGAACGCGCGAATGGTAATGCCCGCGGCTGCGAGCCGACGGGACGCGGCGCTCGAGCGCAGGTCTTCGGCGTTCAAATCGTGGGTAACGGCGGAGGTGTAGGACGCAAGTGGCACGAATCCAGCGCTCGCCCACTGCCTGGGCCAGGCTGAGAGATTCTGAGGCTCGAGGAAGAACGGCGGTTCGTCACCGCGATCGACGATGAAACGGTAGGGCCGCCAGGTCGTGCCGTCCATCGGGCCAACGGCCGCCGTGCAGCCGGCCGCAGTCAGCACCTCGCAAGCTCGCGACAAGACCGCTATGCCACCGTCTCCATCGGACGCCTCGTAGTGGCCGATCACCCCGGTCCGGGCGCCGTCGAGCGAAGCCGTCCCGCGCCACCAGCACGAACATCGGGCGACGAGTGATCCATGTCGGACGGCGAGCATCGACCGGTCTGGTGCGTGCCGGAGGCGGTCAGCACGCGGCATCAACGTCACGCCGCGGTCACACCGCACCGGCACATCGTCTTCGTCGGGCGACAGCTCGACGATCTCGTCCAACGCAACGCCCTTCATGTGCAGATGGATCGGTGAGGAAGCGCCCGCGCCGCGCCGCCTCGAGCGTGCTTTGGACGGGCGGCGCAGACATGGAGGACAGCGATCACAATCACGAGTGCTACCGTTACGGCCAGCCGCGCCAGAAGCGCGGCGGCGTCGAGCTCGAGCAAGCCTGCCAGGAGAAAGTAGCTGCCGAGAGGGACCACGAGGTTGTCGCGTCCGCGCGACACGCTGCCTTCGAGCAACATCACGAGGAGCGCCAGTGTCGCCGCCACGAGCACGGACTTCGCCAGGCTGGCAGCGCTCCAGGCAAGAAGTGGCGCCGCGACCGAGAGGAACGCCACTATCGCAAACGCGGCCGAGCCTTCGAGGCTCTTCCTTCCTCCCGAGTAGCGCGTCCGGCCATAGCGCGTACCGATGACGGCGCTCGCGGTATCCGCAAGCGTGAGCACGAGCACAGGAATGACAAACAGCAGCGGATCCCCTCCGATTGTCAGCATGAACAGGAGCGCGACGGCCAGCGGGAAGTAGATTTCGCCGAACGTCGTACGGTCGACGCGACTGGCCACTCCGCCGAAGCGGGCGCGAACGTCCGGCACGAAGCTGGCTGCCGAGACGATGAGAGCGCTCGCCCCGGTCAACAGGGCGACCGGCCAGACCTCGTGAAAGAGGAACGGGAAAGGAAGCGTGAGGAGTCCCGAACCGGTATGCAGGAGCTTGCGGGTCGTCTCAGGACGCGCGGACTTGATCTGCGCCAGCGCGATAAAGAGCAGCAGGAACGCCCCCATGGCGGCAGCCATCGCGTGCCACGTGCTGACGGCGAGCGTCGAGATGACATCGCTCAGCATGTCTGACAGACCTCTTCCACTCGGATGGCGCCATAGAAGAACGCGCGATCCGACGCGTGCAGCTTGTCGGCGAGATCCTCGAGCGAACGCAGCCTGCCAGCGAAGTGATCCGGCCGCCGGCGCGGCACGAGCATGTTCCAGTAGACCAGGCGCGAGCCCGTTCGGCTGCATCGATATATCGCCCTCAGCAGTTGCTGATAGTGCCCGGCCGACATGTACTCGAACACGTTGCTGAGATTGAATCGATCGAACCGGCATCCGCGCGACCGGTCCATGAACTCCTCGATCGAGACGCGGTACCACTCGAGCCGATCGAGGTTTGCGCGGATGGTGTCGAAATGCTCCGGTCTGAGAGCGCACGGCAGCGATTGGCCGTGTGTTCCGGTGAGGATCCAGTGAACGTACGGGTTCGCCGACGGATCGAGCTCGGTGAGGGCGTGCCTCGTACGCTCGAGAACGGCGTCCGCGACTGGCGTTGTCACGTAGTGGAAGCACTCCGGATCCCGGCCCAGTCGAGCCATGACGAATCGGGAAAAGAAGAGGCGGAACAGCAGCCGCCAGCGCCAGGTGTTCCACCGCGTGTCATAAAAGAGGCGGCGCGCGTCGGCCGTCTTCGGCCGCAGCAGCTCCGTGACCGTCGCCCGTCGATGCACGAGCGGCAGGACCACGCGGCGGAACAGGGCGAAGTATTTTTCGAACTTCCCCGCCCCGCCGATGCCCCGACGGATGTCCGTGGGCCGTCCGTCCCAGAGCTCGCGCGTCCTGACGCTCAAGACCGATCGGCAACGCGCGTAGAGCTCCTGCCGCCGGTCGGACGGCCGCGAGCCGACGAGCTCCAGCAGCTCGGCGTGGGTCAGCGTGCGATACGCAGCGACGCGAAGCTCGAGGCAGGCGAGCTGCGCGGCGCTCAAGTCGAGTGCGATGACGCGTGATGGATTCTTCGTCAGAAGCGCCAGCGTGTTGTCTCCGGCGGAGGCGATGGACACGCACACGTCGCCGGGCCGGACGTCGAGCCCCGCAAGCATGACGTCGGCGTCCTCCCACGCCTGCGCGTAGCGGATGGGGCTGAAGTCGATCCGCTCCGCCGCTTCGCTACGCATGCGCCACCTCCCTCCCAACGCCGCTCCGGTCCAGAGCCTCCGGGTTGGCGACGCGCCGGACAACACCCGTTCCCCCGTCCATCTCGACCCAGTCGCCGTCGCGGAGCCAGCCCGTGACGCCCGGCAGCGCGACGACCGCCGGAATGCCCAGCTCCCGCGCGACGATGGCGGCGTGCGAGAGCAGGCTGCCGCGCTGTACGATCACTCCGCGCGCGGACGGAAAAACCATGACCCATCCGGGGTCGGTGTGTTCTGCGACGAGGATCGGGCGGCCACTCAAATCCGCGGTACGCGGGTCCGTCACGATGCGCACCGGACCCCGGACGATGCCGGGGCTGCAACCGAGACCGTGCCGCTCGTCACCTGCTCGAACATCGGGCGATATCGCGCGGCGGTAGGCGTGGCCCTGGTAGATCGGACCACGTGTTTCAAAGCGGTTGGCGGGCACGGTACCGTCCCCGTACTCGCGGAACTCCCGTCGTCTCAGCGCCGCCAGCGCGCGAAGATTGGTGCACGTCGAGCGCCCGTCAACGAATGCCAGCACTTCATCGACCTCGAGGTAGAGCACGTCGCGCGCATCGTCGAGCACATCCATCGCGTGAAAGCGGCGTCCGAGCTCGAGGAAGATCTGCCGGACTCGCGCAAAGAGCCGCGTCCGTTCCAGGCGCAGGTTCTCGCGGTCGCGGACCCGGCGGCGCGCCTGCCCGAGTACCCACGCAAACACCATCCGCCGGACCGGGTGGCCCGCGAGTGCCTTCGCGACGCGCGCGCGCGCCTCCCTGCGCAGCGTGCCGCCTGACGAGGATGCTCCGGCCTGCAGGCCGGCCGGAGCCGCAGCAATCTGGCGGCCGAGCGCGCCAATCGCGCGAAAGAGCGGCAGCGGGTCATCGTGCAGGGACACGCTCTCGAGCTTCAGCTCGTTGACCGTGCGGTCGCCGAACTTCTCGAGGTAGTTGCGAGATACCTCGAGCATTTCCTGGTGATCTTCGAGGTCCGCGCGAATCGCCTCGACGCTCCCAGTGTTCAAGCACTCGACGAGCGCGGGGCTGCGCGCGGCAAGCCGCGCGAGGCGCTGCATCAGAAGGGCGGGCTCGGCGCTGACCATGCCGCCTTCTCCGCCGACCAGATCGTTTTGAAGCGTCCCTCCGCGATCGCCGCACCAGCGGATCACCAGCTGTCGCAGCAGCCCGTAGAACACCATGGCGAAGAAGTCATTGACGAGCGGTGCGTCCCAGGCTTGGAGGAGCCGGCTGCGCAGGTCACGATAGTGCGCCGTCAGCTCGTCGGGCCTGCGGTCTTCGAGCGGCGGCGATGGTGGCGCGAGCACGATCTCGAGGCGCCTGTAGAACGCCGAGACGCGCCGGTTGAGCGTGAAGTGGTTCACCAGCAGGCCAACCAGCGTGCGGGTCATGTGAGCCACGCTGGCCACGCGGCCGCCCTTCGGCCGCCGCGCGATCGCCTCCGCGAGATCGTCGGGAAGGGCTTCCTCGACTCCCATCATCTGCTCCATGAACCGGCGGTTCGTGTGGTAGCCCGGCAGCAGCGCCAGGATGCGATACCAGTTCAGGAGGTTGTAGTAGAGGCGGCCGCGGACGAGGCCGAGGACGTTGAGGAACGCGTCGTCGTGCGCCGCAATCATGCGCCCGGACACGCCCATCATCCGGCAGAACTGACGGTAGACCGGCGGGTAGATCTCGCGCGTAAAGGAAAACGTGAGCGGCGTCGTGATGCCGCTGTAGCTCTCGACGATGTTGCTGTTGTCCCAGATGGCGATGGCCCCATCGGGGTCGGCCATCGTGCGGATTGAGGTAATCGGACGCGATTGCAGTAGCACCAGCCGGTCGGCGATCGCCCACTCGATGTCCTGGGGTCCGCCGAACAGCCGTGCCGCCTGTCGGGCAAGCCCGGCGACGGCGCGCACCTGATCGTCGGTCAGGACGGCATTCGACGGATGGCCCGCGACCGTCCGCTGAAGGATCTCGCCGCCTCGGCCCACGCGCCAGGTGTCGGCGTCGGCCAACCCGGCCACGAGCACATCACCGTATCCATGCACCGCACTCACGACCGCGACGCCCCGACGCCCCGACACGGGATCGGCGCTGAACGCGACGCCTGCCGCCTGCGGCGCCACCATCTGTTGCAGGATGACAGCCGGCGGACGTGGTGCCAAACCAAGTCCATGCTCGCGGCGATAGGCGAGAATTCGATTGCTGTAGGCCGAGCGCCACACTGCGAGCACGCGGTCGAGAACATCTCCAGGCGCGACGTTCAGGAAGCTCTCGAGCTGACCGGCGAAGGAACACACGTCACCATCCTCGTCGCACGCCGACGATCGCACCGCGAGAAGCTCGCCGTGCGGACAGAGAGTGCGAAGAGCGGCCTCTATGGTCGAACGGACCGGGCCGCTCAGCGACACGACCTCGACGATGCTCGCGACGGCTGACTGGTTGGCGTGGAGAGTGTCGCGCTGCGCGGGCGTCAGGCTGCTGTAGAACGCCGCATCGGAGAGGACCACCCACGACGGGACCTGGAGCCCACCCTGTTGGGCCCGGGCGAGCGCTCTCGCCTTTGCGCCGGCGTGCGGCGAGTCGACCGCGCCGGCCGGATCGAGGATCCACCGCGTCATTTCGCCTCCTGCCACAACGTGATCGCCAGTGGCGCTGCCCCGAGGCTGAGATACATCAGCAGCGTCCAGACACCGGCCATGACCTCGATTGACTTTCCGCTGCCGGTCATTGATTTTCCGCTGCCGCTCCTGGCGCTCTGCACGAAACGACGGGCAACCTCACCGCACGCCACGACGAGCAGCCCCAGCATCACGACGGTGGGCGCCTCCGTCCCGATGCGGCTCGAGGCTTCCCACGCGGCGGCGCCAGTCAGCAGGACGGCGAAGAGCCACGCCCGCGCCGCCCCTTGCGCGCCCCACAGTGCGCTGTATGTCTCGACGCCGCGCTCCTCGTCGGCCGCGGCCCTGGTCTTGCGGCCGATCTCGATCACGATCCCGTTGAGGTAGCTGACGACGAGGAACCAGTACAAGCCGGCGGGGGCGCTGCGCACACCCGCCACGCGCCAGTCGCAGGCCGTTGCATACAGGTCGACGAGCGGAAGGATGATCATGTGCGACGCCATGTAAATCACCGGGTGCGCTCGCAGCCAGCGTGGCACGAAGAACTCGCGCGTCATCAACGCGAGGTACGCCCACGTCGGCATGAGCAGCCACACGAGCGACGCGTCGAGCCACAACGCCAAGCCCAACTGCAGCAGCCCACCCCCGACGGCGACGCACGCGAGCTCGCGGAGCGTCACGAGACCGCGAGGCACTGGCCTGTAGGGCCTGAAGCGCGAGTCCTCGTCGAAGTCCTTGAACTCGTCGGCGATCCGCAGCTGCAGGAAGAACAGCAGCGACGTCGTGAACGCAACGAGGAGCGCCGCTGGCGAAGGGGCGGCCACGTGGCCGCGGACGAGCGACGAGAAGCACACCGCGGACGCGCTGAAGGCGGCCACGAGCGGGGCGTGCCCGGCCAGCGGAAAGCGCTCACGTTGATACGTGACCCAGCGGTTCATCGCGTCCCCTGCACCACGTCGGTGCCGCGCGCCAGGCGCTGGTGGGCGCGTGTGAAATCGCCCGCGGCAAGCGCGCCAGTGATCGAGAGCTCGCCGGCCAGCGCGACCGCCGCCGCGACCTCCGCAAACGCGCGGGCCTGCCCGGACCCCGCGAGCCCCATGATGTCGAGACACGCCCGCTGCGACGGGAGTCGCGTCCCGCCGCCGACCGTACCGACGATCAGATTCGGCAGCGTCACGGCCGCATAGAGTCCACCGTCGCCGCTTGGCTCGAACCGCGTCACGCCGACCGCCGCTTCCGCGACGCAGGCAGCGTCCTGGCCGCAGGCGATGAACATCGCGGCCAGACCGTTCGCGTAATGCCCCTGGACGCCAATGCTGCCGGTCATCACGCCCCCGACGACGGACATGCGCCAGTAGTCGAGCATCCTCGCCGCCGTCGTGTGGAGCCGGCCCTCGAGCAGCTCCCGTGACAGCACCACTTCGGCGCTCACCTTGCGGCCCCTCACGCCCATCAGCGACTGCATCGTCGCCTTCTTGTCGCCCGACAGGTTGCCCTCGATGAACCAGTGGCGCCAGGGGATCGGCGTGTGGGCTTCGATGAAGCGGCAGATCGCGTCCGAGGCAATCGTCGCCATGTTCTGGCCGGACGCGTCGCCGGTCAGAAACTCGAAGATGAGATGGACGTGATTGCCTTCGACGGCGATGCGCATGTCCACGAGCTGGCCGTGCCGAGTCGTTTCACGCGCGGCGGCGGCAAAGGCGTCAAACGATCGAGACGCCCAGCCGGCGAAGAGGGCCGCATCCGCGAGCGTCCGGAAGGCGAAGCCGGGCGCTCGGCTGACCCCCTCGTTCAACACGATGGCCGAGCAGCCTCCGGCGTCGGTCAAGAGCTGCGCGCCCCGAGAGTACGAGGCGACGAGCGCCGCTTCCGTCGTCGCGAGAGGCACGTAGAAAACACCGCTCGCGTTGAGTCCGTTCACGCGCAGCGGTCCGGCAAGGCCCACCGGTACCTTGACCGTGCCGATGAAGTTCTCGGCGGTTCGGGCGTAGGATTCGCGTTCGGCGAGCGTGCACGGATCGGCGATCGCGTCGCGCGACGCCCGCGTCATGCCCGGCAGGGCCCAGCGCCCGGAGATCGCGTCGTCGGTCAGCGCGCAGCCGCCCGGGACGTGCGGAGGTGGCGCCGCGTCGTGCCGCGGACTGAGGAGTGGCGCGTCATCCTCCAACGGGCGGTTGCCGAAGCTCCCGCGGAGGTGGTCGGCGATGCGGCGATAGTGGGCTGCCATAAACGGTCCGTCGGGCCTGCGCACCGGAGCGCGAACCACCTTGAATCCGAATGAAGCTCCCTGATGTTCTACGTTACAGACGTGGTGTGGCCGGTGTCCTGAAGGAAGGATGAGAAGTGGTGAAGTATTCGTGAGATGGCGGGATTACAAATAACGCTCGCGCGATCTCGTTGACCGCGCGAGCGTTACAGCTGGAGGCAGGAAAGCCGCGCGGCCTACGCCGCGCCGAACTTGAACACCGCGAAAACCGCTCCCTGCGGGTCCTGGACGATGGCAAATCGGCCGGTACTCGGAATGTCCTGCGGCCCGACCATGACCTTGGCGCCGAGCTCTCCGGCCTTCGCGGCCGTGGCGTCGCAATCGGCCACCTGGAAGTACGGCATCCAGAACGAAGGCACGGTCGGCGGCATGTGGGCTGGCATGGCCATCATGCCGATGCTCGGCTGGCCCTGCACGCTGAACTCGGTGTATTCCATGACCGCCGCCGGCGCGCTGTGCTTCGGCGTCCAGCCGAAGAGCTGCGTGTAGAACGATTCGGCCGCTTTCGTGTCGCGCGTCGTGAGCTCGCTCCAGCAGAGCGCGCCGGGCTCGTTGAGGATCTTCGCGCCGATGCTCCTCCCCGGCTTCCAGAGCTGAAACACCGCGCCCGTCGGATCCTGCAACACGGCCATGCGGCCGGCATCCATCACGTCGAACGGCTGGGCGAGCACTTTTGCGCCGAGGCCTGCGGCGCGCTTCGCGGTCTCGTCCACGTCGTCGACGGTGACATACAGGTTCCAGTGCGGCGGAATTCCAAGCTGGCGCTCGTCAGCCTGCATCGTGCACGCGGCGCCGACCTCTTTGCCGCGCATCATAAACATGGAGTAAACCTCGGTCGGCCCCATGGGTAGATCGTTCACGTCCCACCCGAGCAGTGCCCGGTAGAACGCCACACCGGCCTTCTGATCGGTCGTCGCGAGCTCGACCCACGAGAACGTACCAGGAACATGCGACGAATACTCAGCCACAGAACCTCCTTCTACCTTCCGCAAATGGTGAGTATAGCGCCGGCGCAGCCCATCCTCGACTGGCCCTTCCGCCTAAAGGCGGAAGCCACGGCGTTCTGCCTCTAGTCACCGTGGCTTCCGGCTTCAGCCGGAAGGGCTCAGGGCTCAGGCAAAGCACTCTGCCCTATGAGACAGCGTGCTCTTCCCTGAGCCCTTAGCTCGGAGAGCCTGTGAAAAAATCGTACGTAGCGTCCGCCTTTAGGCGGACTTGTCTTGGTCCGGCTGAAGCCGGACACTACATTTTTTCACAGGCCCTGAGCCCTGAGCCCGGAGCCAAGATCAGGTGCACTCGAACGCAATCGCGCGGTCGAACGGCGTGAAGCCCGTAATGTAAACACTCTGTCCTGGCAGCTTCGGCTCGGCGCCGCGAAGCTGGACATAGCGGTGCGGCGCGCCGCCGGGACCGAACCGGATCTCGTTCTTTCCGGCCCGGTAGACACCGGAGCCACGCTCGAGCACGAAACTGCCGGGCAGTCCAGCCACTGGCGTGCACCCTTCGAGGCGGCCGCCCTCGCGAAACGCGATCTCGATGGCGAGGGGAACGCCTGTCGTGCCGGTTGCCTTCACGCGAACGCGACATCCGCCTGGCGTCTCGGTGATCTCGGCCACCTGCTCGAGGCGATTGACTTCCGTCTGACGGCGCTCGGGCCGGGTCGGGGCCCACGTCTCAGGCGTGATCGTCCGTGCCAACGGCTGATAGTAGGCGCCTCGAGCGACTGGTGGAAGAGGTACGCGCTCCCCTGCTTCGCGCCCGTTTCGGGAATGAATTGCCCCTTGCCGAAGAAGGACGTCGCAAAGCGAACGCCTTCCACGACCGCGTCGCCGTAGCGCAGCGCGAGCACGCGGCTCGAGCCACCGAGCACCAGCGTGGCGCTGAGCGGACCGCGGCGAATCCGCGCGATGCCGATGTCGGCAAAGGTCTTCTCGTAATCGGACGGCAGCGGCTGCGACGCGGGCAGCGGCTGCGACAACTCGGGGTATTCGAGCAGGCTCGAGAGGCGAACGCCGTCGGCCGCCTGACGGGCCATCGCCGCGAACGCGCCATCTCGATCGGCCACGGCCAGATACGTAGCCGGAAACCAGTAGCCCGCAAGGCCGCCGCGCGTGAACCTGATCCTGCCGCCGCGAGATCTCGGTCACCACTTCCCCATCCGCGTGCAGCAGGTAGGTCAGCGCGCGCAGGTTCTGGCGAACCGGATCGAGCAGCGCGGGCCGCTTCAGCTTCGCGGCCATCACGACGAATGCGCGGTCGTGACGATGTTGTAGGTGAGCGTGCTGCGCTCGGTGTATTGGCCGTCGCGATCGATGTCGATGCCCTCGGCGAGCCACTCGTCGATCCGGCGCACGAAGCGAGCGTCTGGAAACAACTCGTTGACTTGCGCGAGCGCGGAGCTGATGACCCAACGATGATTCGGCGTGTGGACGCCGCCCGCGGCCATCCCCTCCCCTGCCTTCAGCAGAAACGGCCGCAGGACGACCGCAATCTCCGGCGCCCCGTGCAAGCGGCCGATCGCCGCCGCCGTCGCCGCGTTGTGGACCACGAATCCCGTATCTGGAGGCGAGTTGAAATTCGTGGTGAGCAGGTCGATGTTGCCCTGAGGGCTCTGCGCGCGCTCGAGAAACCCGGCGGCGAGGCGGATGCGGTCAAGCAGGACGCCGTCGCGATGGTATCGGGATCGCGGGTGCACGAACGACGCCGCCAGCGTCTCGCAGACGCCCGAAGCGGACCCGGCCGAATGCAGGCCGAACTGATCTGGCACACTGCCCCGCGACGGGCTAGACGGGTCGGTGAGCTGGGTCTGCAGCAGCGATTGGACCGCGGCGTCATTGCGATCAACCGCCGTCGCGACGAGCGCGTCGATCGATTGTCCGGTGGCGACGGCCGCGCCCTGGCCAGCGTGCGCATGCAAGCGCGCGCGGCTCAGCCCGAAAACTCCTCCCGAGGCCAGTAGACCGATCGCGTCGCGGCGTGTGTAGTGAGCCATAGGCAATTCTGAATGCTGTTCGGTCGCTTCTCAATCGGCGTTGATCCCACAGAAGCGGTATTCGTGGAATCAGCGATCGGGTGATGTCGGAGTGGCTGTCGGTCTCCCGAAGCCCGGAACGAGCCTCGTTCAGCTTCGGGAATAGCCCGATCGCCCGATCGTCCATTCCACCAACTTTCCGAGGAGAAACGTAATGGCCAAGAAACGACCAGCCGCCAAACCAGCCCGCCAGACACCTCAACCGCATACCGGCTGCGCCGCTGGGGTCTGCGACCCGCAACGCACGCAGGGGCTCAGGGCGCCCGCGCCGAACGGCACGCACGATCTCGTCACGCTCCAGGGTCCTGGCGTGTTCCTGGGGGCCGCAGTCTCCAAACAGGGCGGCAGCAATGACCTGACGTTCGTGATCCTCGACATCGACGGCCGGAACGTCGCCAATCTGTCCTATGCCGCGGCCGCCAATCAGGGTCTGACCGAGCACAACCCCTACGGGCTCGTGCTCGTCCAATCACCAGCCATCAAGACGATGACGCTCGGATTTCCCACTCCCCTGCTCTACAAGCGCCGCCTGTCGTTGCGTGTCACGGTAAACGAACCAGGCGTCGTCCAGATTCTCGGTAACGTGGTGCACGGCGGCGCCTGAGCTGCAGGAGGTCAGGAGACCTCTATTTGCCGCTCTCCTTCGGCAGGAACGGAAAGAGCTTCCTGATCAGCGCCTCGTCAGGCCGTGTGCCGTACTCGCAGATCTCGAAGGCCTCAGCATGGCGCACGGCCTTGCCGTTCTCCGGCCCGTACCACTTCGCGAGCGCGGCCCTCACCGCCGGCGTCGGCTGGCCGGCGCGGGCCTCGCGAAGCCACTTCTTGCGCTCCGCCGCGCCCTTGGGAACCGACTCCAGGTTGCCGGCGACCCACGGGAGCCATTCGTACATCTGCGACACGTGCGCATCCAGCATGTCGATCTTCTTCTCGATCACGTCGTCGATCGAGACCGCGACATCAGGACTGAACGGGTTCGGGCGCTGAAAGCCGTCCTGGAAGTACATGAACACGGGATTCTTGCGCAACGCGGGGGTATCGGTCGCGATGTTCGGCACGACCACCATGTAGGCGGCGTCCTGGACCAGCACGCCTGTGTATCGGTGGTCGGGGTGATAGTCGTTCGGGCGCGGCGCCAGCACCAGGTCGGCATTCCATTGGCGGATCTGGCGAATGATCTGCTCGCGAACGTTGACGGAGGGCAGCAGCTCGCCGTCGTGGTTGTCGAGGACGACGTACTCGACGCCGATACGGCGTCCGGCCTCTTGCGCTTCGGCCCGGCGCCGCGCGGCGAGCGCGCCGCCGCCTTCGGTCTGGTGACCCGCATCGCCGTTGGTCACGGCAACGAATCGCACACGGTGACCAAGGGCTGCGTACTTCGCCGCCGTTCCGCCGGCGCGCATGTCGCAGTCGTCCGGGTGTGCGCCAAACGCAATGATGTTCAGCTTCCCGTCCGTGCTCGGCGCCTGCGTGCGCTGAAACGTCGGCTCAGCCAGGGGCCCGGCCGCGAGGCGGGTCGGGCCGGGAATCTGCAGCACGCTCCAAGAAAGGATCGTGCATACCGCGAGTCTCTTCATAACACCTCCGTCTGAACCGGATGCGAGGATTCAAAGGGCCAGCGGCGCGAGCGCCACGACCACACCAGGAAGCACACGATGCCGAGCACGAGAGTACCGAGGCCGAGCGCGACAAGGAGCCAGCCGGACGTGAGGAGAAGAAAGATCCACCCGGCCAGGGCCACGACCGCAGGTACTGGATAGAGCCACATGCGAAACGGCCTGGGCATGTCCGGGCGGTTCGCGCGCAGGAGCATCACGGCAAACACCTGGCCGATGAACTGCACGAGGATCCTGGTTGTAATGAGGGCGTCGATCACGAGGCCGAGCGGCAGCAGGCTGCAGAGTATCGAGATGCCGCCCAGCACGATCAGCGACACGTGCGGGAATCGCTTGGTCGGGTGCAGCCGGCCGAACACGCTGAAGAAACAGCCGTCCTGCGCGGCCGCATAGGGAATGCGCGAGTAACCCAGGAGCAGCGCGAACACCGATCCGAACGCGGTCCACAGAATCAGGAACGTGAACACGGTCGCGACCTGCGGCCCGTAGAGCCGCTCCATGAAGGTCGAGACGATGAACTCGGACTGCGGGTGCGCGTCGGCCGGCACGAAGTCGCGCCACGGGACGACGCCGATGATCGAGAGGTTGATGGCCAGGTAGATGGCCGCCACGGCGACGATGCTGATCAGGATCGAACGCGGGATCACGCGCCCGGGGTCCTTGACCTCGTCGCCGATGTAGCAGATGTCGTAGTAGCCCAGATAGTCGTAGATGCCGACCCGGGACGCCGCGCCGAGGCCGAGCAGGAAGCCGAGCGAGAAATCGAAGGCGCCCGGAGGAAAGTCGAAGGCGCGCGACGCGTCGAAATGGAGCGCGCCGCTCGCGATCACCGCCGCCGTCGTCACCATCGTCCCGAGCCAGAGGCTGACGGTCAGCGTGCCGATTGCCTCGATGCGCCGATAGAGCAGGATCACATTCAGCACACCCACGCCGGCCGCGACGAGAAAGACGTGGCCCGAGGTGAGGTCAGGCCAGATGTAGCGCGCGTAGCGCGAGAACCCGATGTAGCCCGAGGCGATCTCGAGCGGGCCGCTGAGGATGAACTGCCAGATGAAGAGGAACGCGACCAGGCGGCCGAAACGCTCGCGGCCGTACGCCTCACGGAGGTACACATAGCTGCCGCCGGATCCCGGCATGGCGGCGCCGAGCTCGCTCCACACCAGCCCGTCGGGGATCGTCACGAGCACTGCCACGAGCCAGCCAAGCATGGCCTGCGGGCCGCCCAACGCGGACATGAGGATCGGGATAGTGATGAAGGGACCGATCCCAATCATGTTCGACATGTTGAGGGCGGTCGCCTGGAGCAGGCCGAAGCGCCGGGAGAGGGTAACGCTCATCGTTCTGTCAGCGGGACGCCGTGCGGGTCGGGATTGTAGCAGGGCCAGCCTATCCGGGGACACTCAAACGGGACACTCAAGGTTGCGTGTCCCCGCCGTCCGTAAGTCACTGATTTTCGAGATCCAACTGACGGCAATCTACCGGGAGAGCCCTGGTCTGGGTAGTCCTGAGCCAAAGTACGAAGTAACCGACTCGCGCGGCCTGGTTGTGCTCACTTCGACCGGCTTGACTGTCCCCCATGAATGTCCCTTTTGAGTGTCCCGGTTGAGTGTCCCCGCCCTTCTACTCTTCTCTGAGAGCGATGACGGGATCGACGTAGGTCGCCCGTCGAGCCGGCAGGTAGCACGCGAGCGCGGCGGTCGCCGCGAGAATCACCGGAACTGCCAGGAACGTCACGACGTCGGTCGCGCTCACGCCGAACAGCAAGCTGGCCATCACGCGCGTCAGCCCGACCGCGCCAATCAGCCCCAGAACAATGCCAGCGACCGTGAGCTCGAGGCCCTGCCTGACGACCAGGCCGAGGATGCTGCCGCGCTGGGCGCCGAGCGCCATGCGCACGCCGATGTCGTGCGTGCCCTGGGTCACGAGATACGACATCACGCCGTAGACACCGACTGCCGCCAGGATCAGCGCAAACACGGCGAACGCGCCGAGCATGATCGTGGAAAACCGCTGCCGCGCCATGGAGTCGTGCATGCGATCCTCCATGGTGCGAACGTCGTACACGGGGATGGTTGGATCGACCGCGTGGATCTCGCGCACCATCGCCGCGGCCACCGCAGCGGGATCGGAGGACGTGCGGGCCACCTGATACGACAGCAGTCCTGGCGAAGGCCGATACACGACGATGCGGCCGTCGATGTCGAGCCCGTACTGCTTCACGGTCCCGACAACGCCGACAATCGTCAGCTGTCGCTTGGGATCGTTCCAGACGTGCTTGCCAATGGGATCCTCGTTCGGCCAAAACCGCCGAGCGAACTTCTCATCCACGATGACCACGGGTTGCGCGTCCGTCGCCGTATCGAAGTCCGAGAAGAAGCGCCCTTTGATCAGGGGGATCGCCATCGTCTTGAAATAGTCGGGCGTGGTGGCGCGCTGATCGACCTGCAGCTCCTGTCCGGGCTGGGGAATGAATCCCTCGACGTTGATGCTGCCCCAGCCGACCGACGACGTGAATGGGAGTGCCGTCACCGCACCCCTCACCTTTACGCCAGGGACGGCAGCTATGCGATCGCCGAACTGGCGATAGAACTCGACGGCGGCGTCGCGGTTGGGGAACTGCCGGCCGCTCGCGCCGAGCCGCATCGAGATGACGTTCTCCGTGTCAAAACCTGGCGACACGCTCTGGAGGCGGACAAAACTCCTGACGAGCAGTCCCGCACCAATCAGCAGCATCAGCGAGAACGCGACCTCGGACACCACGAGCAGGCTCCGCAGGCGGCGGCGCGACGTGCCGAAGCCCCCGTCACCCTGGGTGTTCCTGCCACCGGCCTTGAGGCCGGTGTTGAGATCGACTCTCGCCGCACGCACGGCTGGCGCGAGGCCGAACACAATCCCGGTCAGGACCGAGACGAGAAAGGTGAAGGACAGGTACCGTGCGATCGATGCCGAGTACGTCGAGGCGCGGGATGTTGCCAGGATTGACCGTGCGAACAATGTAGAGGCTGGCTACGGCAATGAGCAGCCCCGCGGCTCCGCCCATGATGCCGAGCAGTACGCTTTCGATCAGCAGCTGCCGGACGAGGCGCTGCCATCCGGCGCCAAGCGCCGTGCGGATGGCCACTTCTTTCTGGCGAGCCGTCGCCCGGGTCAGGAGCAGGTTCGCGACGTTGGCGCACGCGATCAGCAGGACGAGCGCCACCGATCCCAGCAGGACGAGCACGGCCCGCCGTACATCGCCCACGACCTGGTCGAGCAGCGGCACGACGCTGATAGTGAAGGTCCGATCGCGCTTGTCCTTCTCGCGAATACGATCGGCTATGGCGGCGACGTCCGCCTGCGCCTGCGCCATCGTCACGCCAGGCTTCAGGCGCGCCATCAGGTTGTAGTTCTCGTCGCCGCGACGAGTCACTGCGTCTGCGCCGAGCGGGAGCGGCAGGAAGACGTCCATCCGGGCGATGCTGGCCACGGTCGGCATGATCTCGTTGTTCAGCAGAAAGTCTGGCGGCAACACGCCGGCGACCGTGTACTGGTTTTTCGCTTCGCCGGAGCCGACGGCCACGCCGTTGATCGTGATGCTCCTGCCGACCACATTGGGATCGGCATTGAACAGCCGCCTCCAGTAGGCATGACTCAGGACGACGACCGGTGCCTTTCCTGGCACGTCGTCTTCCGGCAGCAGCAACCGGCCGTAGAGCGGCCTGGCGCCGAGCAGGTGGAAGAGGCTCGACGAGGTGCGCAGCGCTTCGACCCGCTCCGGTTGCTCCAGCCCGAGGAGCGTTCCGGTCCGGCCCTGCGAGATGGACATTTCCTCGAACGATCGGTTCTCGTTCTGGATGTCGATGTACTGACCGGGCGAGGGCCAGTCCTGCGGAATGTTGATCCCAGGCGAGCGCAGCCACAGGACAGCCAGTCGATCGGGGTCAGGGTATGGCAGGGGCTTCAGCAGGAGCGCGTTGACGACGCTGAAGATTGCGGTGTTGGCGCCAATGCCAATGGCCAGCGACGCGACGATGAGCAGCGTGAGGCCCGCACTTCTTTTCAATGTGCGGAGTGCGTAACGGAAATCCTGCAGGAACGCGCTCATGATCTGCCTTTCGCGGCCGGAGTTCGACGGACCCATGATAAATCGGCCCGCTCCCTTTGACGTCCGGACGGCAGAGTTGGTTGGCGTACCGCCGGCTCCGGGGCCGATCCAACCACCTTCATCATTTGTTCGAGATCGACGCCGACGTCTCGAAGCGCTTGAAGTCACCGTAGGTCGCGGTCGCAGTCACCACGCCGGGGGCCACCGTGACCCAGTTCGGCACGCGCGCGAGGACTGCGGGCGCCTCGTGGCGCTCGGTCATCTTCGACGGCAGCCAGAGCCTCAAGCGTGCGTTGCGGGCGAAGGTCACGTCGACCGTCGAGCTGGTGCGAGGACCGCCGAATCCGCTGACGCTCAGCTTCGTGCGCAGAACCGTCCCGTCCGAAGGCACGACCCAGATCGTGCCCTGCGCCGCGACGTCGCGGCCGTCGGAGGTTCGGATCACAGTGGGGCTTCCCGTTTCGTGAAAGGCGATCTCCATGGCCGTCACGCCGCCCACGGTCGTCCTGCCCTCCCGGCTGAACGTGAACCGCCACTGGCTGGCGGGGAGGAAGAAGAAGAGTGCGGCCGTCGGCTGGTTGAAGGTGCGCCGCGTCGGACCGATGTTGAAACGGGCGCTCTCGTCGGCGATGCGGCGCGCCTCGACGACGTCAGGCGTGCCGGCGCGAAGCAGGGTCTGCAGGCGATCCTGGCGATCGGCGACGGGTTTACCATCCGCCGAGATGACGTCGCGGAAGCCGACCCACCCGGTCTCGTCCCTTGTTTTGAACAACGCGAATTCGGCCAGCAGCTTGCGGGCCGAGGGCTGGCCGATGGGCGCGTTCTGGTAGTGCTGCTCGTAGCGCTCGACCGCGAGGATGAGCGACGCCTGCTCGCCGTAGTTGGAGACGTAGCGGCCCACCCGATCGAGTACGTCCTTCAGCGCAGGATCGCGGGCCGTGTTGGCAGACGACTGCGTTGAGGCGCTCGAGGACGCACAGGTAAGCGCGACCGCCAGGGCAACGACGGAGTGCTTCATCTTGCTCGAGGGTCGGCAGGCTCTTGCTGGCTCAGTCAGTATAGCAAGGGAGATCCCGGCGCAGGCTGACGCCTATCGATCGGCCTGCTCGAGCGTCCGACGCACGCGCCAGGCCTGCCAGAGGTGACGGCGCTCGTGCGAGGTGATGACGTGCAGCCCAGTCGCCAGACTGAAGCGCACACCGGGGACAAACGGATTCGGGAATCGCACGCCGGCGAGATCCAGGTCAGCGTACGCGCGCAGAAACTCGCGCACGTCCCTTTGCGACGCCGTGAAGGCAGCGAATGCATCCGACAGTGGTGGCGCCGTGCGCGGCCGGATGGCCCGCGGCGCCTTTGATTTCAACCGCGGCTTCACCGGCGGCTCGAGCCAGCGCACGAACCAGCCACCGATGAGGCCAGGCACAACGGGGCGACGTCTTGCCCTGCCTCTCGCTTTCGCGCGGACCGCGGGATCGGTCATGGCGCGGAGATAGACGCGGTTGGCCGTCGCCAGATGGTCGAGGCACTCCGCCACGCTCCATGAGCCGGGCTCGGCGCGCCACGCACCCTGCTGCTCGGTCAGCGATTGAACGAGGGCCTGCGCATCGCGCTCGGCGGCGTCGAGCTGGTCTTCAAGATCTCTGATGTCGGCAGGTACGCTCGGCATGACCGCTGAGAAGATTCTCCACCTATCTCATAGACCACAGGCTGAACGCGCCCACGGCCACGGCTGACGATGCACACGAAGAACGCCTCTGGGCTCCGTCGTGAACATCGTGTTGTTACCGTAGAAGCTATCTCATAAACGTCACGCTCGTTCGAAGCCGCGAGCGAGCTTGGCGAGCGAGCCACGCGAACGGAGCGCGCCGGCGAAGCGGCGCGCGAGAGAGCGTGTAGGGGAGTCCGAGGGGCGAAGCCCCTCGGAAAAGACTTGGTGTCGTGACACATCCTGGGCCCCTACGGTGTGTGATGCCGCCCGGCCGCCGGTTCGACAATCCACTGCCCCGCGTCGAGCGTCACCCCGGCAATCAGCTCCGAGCCGAGCCGGATCTCGCCTGGTGTACCGGCGCGACCGATGCGGTAGAGCGAGTTCTCGTCCACGGTGAACCACTCGGGGAACTCGTTCAGGCGAACAAGGTTCTGCTGGAGGTTCAGCACGCGCCGATGGCGCGCGAAGTCGAACTGGATTCGGCGCGGCGCCGGTGTCGTCACTGACACGACCAGCCGATTGCCGTCGCGGACCGATCCCACGCGTACACCCACTTCCCAGCGGGCGGGACGCACGCCGAGGCTCTTCATGTAGGCATAGAGCAACGCGGTCCGGTTGAAGTTGCCTTCGCCGTACCAATCTTCGATGTGTCCGTCGGCGCGCTGCATGCCCAGCATGACGCGCATCTCCGATTCGATCCAGGCGAGCGCCTCCGGTACCGGCTCGCGGTTGACGAGGTAGATCGCGCTCTCGATCGCGTCGGCGTACCCGTCGAACGATCCGAGCGGCGGATTGCGCCCGGGTTCCCACGCGTAGTTGCGGTAGGCCGGGAGGCTCGCCAGCACGCGTCGTACGGCGTCGCGATACTTCGTATCGCCCGTCACCTGGTAGTAGGTATAGACCGCGCCGTACACGTATCCCCAGTTGTCGGACAGGCGCGTATCGATGGGCGCGAGCGTCTCGGCGTTCACTTCGTTGTAGAGCATGCCGTCGGGCGCGGCCGACTGCAGGATGCGATCGAGCATCCGCTGCACCGCGACGCGGTAGCGCGGAGCGCGCTCCGATCCCAGCTGCTGCTCGAGAGCAAACAGCAGCGTGAGGCCGACGACGGTCTCGTTCCCGTGATCGCGCAGGCGCAGGCGACGATCGCCGGTGTGGGCGGCGAAGTCCCACTGCATGCCCGGCACGCCGAAGTTGCCGGGCAGGACCTCGTCCACGTACGCATCGCCGATGCGGCGCGCCCACTCGAGAAAGCGGCTGTCCTCCGTCATCGTCACGAGGCGAATGAGGGTCTGCAGGTAGTCGCCGTTGAGCTCGGTGTCCGAGGCCGGCAGCTTTCCGAAGCGCGTGGTCACGGGGGCCTGCGCCATCGCGTCCGCGGTGAGGTCGACCATCCGATAAAACCACGGCGTACGGCCGAGGTACTCGGTGACGCTGACGAGGCCGTCCTTCGCGTACTCCCCCGCGCCAAAGAGGCTGGGCGGACCAAGCACGCCGGTGGCGAGCGTCAGGTTGCCGGGAACGGACGCCTGAGCCGACGTGAAGCGGACTTCGTTGCGCAGCATCTCCAGCATCCGGCCGTCGTAAAGCTCAGGGTCCGTCAACTGCGCGGTCAGGACGAGATAGGGATAGAGATCGGCGCCGGAATTGTGCGGCGTGTAGATCCACTTGCTCCGATCGCCATCGACTCGATCGGGAAGAAGCGTCGTTCGCGCATCGGCATGGGCGAGCCAGGCGTGCAGCAATCGCCGCGTTGCCGCCACTGCCTGCTCGAACTGAACCCCGTTGGCGAGGGCACGTTCGATTGCCGCTGCCGGAACAGGAGCCATCGATGCCGACTGCCAGATGGCGTGACCGTCGACGTACAGCAGCAGGAGCAACGACGACAACGCCAGACCGAACAGCGCGCGTGGACGCATGCTGGAAGTCTACAGGAGCGCGAACTTCGTTTCAGCTCTTCGCCGCGCGCAGCACGGCGTTGATGATACGCGTGTGCGTGCCACAGCGGCAGAGATTCATGGCGAGACCTTGCGCGACCTGCTCCCGCGTCGGGTGCGGCGTCTGACGCAGCAACGCCGTCGCCGCCATGACCATCCCGCTCGTGCAGTAGCCGCACTGCGCGGCCTGTTCGGCGACGAACGCGGCCTGCACGCGATCGGGTTTCTCCGCGGTGCCGAGTCCTTCGGGCGTGACCACGGTCCGCCCCGCCACCTGCCTGACAGGCGTGAGGCATGAGAACGCGGGAGCGCCGTCGATGAGCACCATGCATGCGCCGCACTGGCCGAGACCGCACCCGAACTTCGCGCCATGCAGGTTGAGCTGATTGCGAAGCAGGTAGAGCAACGGCTGGTCGGGATCCCAGGACTCGACGCTGGCACCGCGGCCGTTCACGCGAAAGGAATAGGTCGGCATCGGAAGGTCGGTCCGGTGCGAATGTACCTTGAAGGACTGCCGAGCGCAATCCGTGGCTAGTGTCCCGGATCCGACGTTCGTTGCCAAAGTCCCGGGCGCGGCGCCCGGATCGCGAGGCGCGACGAGCGAGCATATGACGTATATGTGAGCGAGGAGCAACGACGCGAGGCGGGATGCCCCGCCCGGGAATGTGGTGACGAACGTCGGATTCGGGACACTAGGCCAGCGCACCTCCTTTACCTCCTCCCGACTGCTGGTGGCGGCCGATCCGAGCCGCAATTTCTTCGAGCAGCGATTCTCCCCCAATCAACGGTGGATCAGCTTCGTCTCGGTCAGCGGCAGCGACGCCGGCGTTTCGACCGTTTGCGTCATGCCGGCAGCCGGCGGACCGTGGCGGGCCGTCACTGACAGCCGGGAGTACGACGACAAGCCGCACTGGGCCCCGGACGGGCGGACGCTCTACTTCGTGTCGCACCGGAATGGTGCGCTCAACGTCTGGGGACGACGGTTCGATCCGGTGCAGGGCACACCAATCGGGGCACCCTTTCAGGTGACGAGGTTCAGCGGCCCGCGACAGATGATCTCGGCGTCGCTGCAGCAGATGCAGATCGCGCTCACGGCTGACCGTCTCTTTCTGCCCATCACCGAGACGCAGAGCGAGCTCTGGATTCTCGACCACGTGGATCGGTAGGGCTCAGGGATCGGGGATCAGGGATCTACAGCACAAGCAACAGCAGATACGCCGCCACGACGGACCCGGCGATCGCTCCACCATAGCAGAGCAGGTTGATCACCTCGTTCAGGTGCTTGATCTGCAGCCCGTCATAGAGCGTGTAACGGAAACGATGGGCCCAGTGAAACAGCGACAGCGTGCAGAGGGCGAGAAGAACCATACGGGTGAGAGGATGGCTGACGACGGCGAGGAGATGTGCGTGGCTCGGAGGGGACAGCCACCCCAGGGCGAACGCGATACCGAACAGGAACACGAGGCTGGGCATCAGCAGCGCCGACAGCACGCCGCCCGCGCTGAACAGCATCCATAGCAGGGGCTCGATCGGTCGCTTCGCCATTTACTCACCGAGAAGGAGCCAGCCCACCAACGCTGAGGCCATCGCCCAGGCCAGGTAGTTGGACCCGGCAACGAGGTATCCCGGCACGCGCGTGCCTCCCACGCGCAGCACCATCGCCTTGGGGGCCAGGTTGAACCAGGTGATCGCGTGGTACACGATGAAGCACGCGCTCACGATGTTCAGCGCCAGAACCGGCGGCCTGCCGGACCAGCCCAGGAATTCCTGGTAGGCAGATTCTCCCTGGCTCACCGCACGGACGAGCAGCAGCAAATAGACGACGAACCAGCCGACGAAAATGCTGCTCAGCTCGCGCAGGATGAAGGCCAGATAGGATCCGCGTTGCAACCACCAGTACGTGGAGATGGGGGTCCGGATCCAGCGCGGGTGATACTCCGTGTAGGGGAAGCGTTCGCTCATCGCGCGCCCCGTGGCATGAAGAACGACTTGAGCCATTCCATCGAGGCATCGAGTTTGTAGCGCTGGATGGCGCCGGCGGGATCGACGTGCTTCGGACAGACCGTCGTACATTCCCCCACGAACGTGCAACCCCAGATGCCTTCATGCTCCGAGAGGATCTGCAACCGTTCCTGCGCCCCCTCGTCGCGCCCGTCGAGGTTGTAACGCTGCGCGAGGGCGATGGCGGCCGGCCCGATGAACTTCGGATCCAGCCCGTAGATCGGGCAGGCGGCGTAGCAGAGCATGCAGTTGATGCACATGCTGTACTGCGTGTACTCCTCCAGGGCCTCCGGGGTCTGCCGGTACTCCCCCTCCGACAGCGGCTTCTCCTCGGCGCGGATGATCCAGGGCTTGATTTTGCGCAGCTTCTGCATGAAATCGCCGATCTCCACGACGAGGTCACGGATGACCGGGAAGTTCTTCAGGGGCTCCACGCGCACGGGCCCCGGCGCGTAGTCGGTCAGGAAGGTGGCGCACGTCAACTTGGGCTCGCCGTTGACAGTCATGCCGCAGCTGCCGCAGATGCCCATCCGACACGACCAGCGGTAGGACAGCGTCCCGTCCAGCCGGTCTTTAATGTAATTGAGCCCGTCGAGGACCACCCATTCCTTCGGACACGGCACCTCGTACTCCTGGAAGCTGACCTCGGACTCCTCCTCAGGACGGTAGCGCGCGACCTGCAGGGTGATGCTGTTCGCCATGAGCCGCTACCTCCCGTACACCCGCTCGGCCGGTGGCCAGCGGGTGATCGTCACCGGACGATACTCCACGCGTGACGAGCCGTCGGCCGTCCGGTGAATCAACGAATGCGCCAGGAAACGCTGGTCATCGCGCGCCGGGAAGTCGGTGCGCTGATGCGCGCCACGCGATTCCTCGCGCTGGAGCGCCGCGTTGACGATGGCGTCCGCAACGTCGAGCATGAAGGACAACTCCAGCGCTGCGACCGTCCCGGTATTGAAGGTTCGGCTCCGATCTTCGACCGCCACGTCGGCGAAGCGCTCGCGCAGACCGTGCAGCGTGCGGACCGCCCGGCCGAGCGAGTCGGCATTGCGGTAGATACCGGCGCTCTCCTCCATCGTTTTCTGCATGTCGTCGCGAAGCGCGGCGACGCGTTCGCGGCCGCCCTCCTTGTTCAAGAGTTCGCGGCGCAGCCGGCTCTGCTCGTCAGTGCCTTGAGAGAGAACCGCCGGCCCGGGGTCCTTCTGCGTCGAGGCATACTCGGCGGCGGCGCGGCCGGCGCGCGCACCGAAAACCAGCAGTTCGGGCAGCGAGTTCGAGCCCAGCCGGTTCGCGCCGTTGATGCTGACACACGCGGCCTCACCCGCCGCGTAGAGGCCGGCCACCGGCGTCGCGCCGTGGATGTCGGTGTGAACGCCGCCCATCATGTAGTGGACCACCGGCCGCACCGGGATGAGCTCGGTGACCGGATCGACATTCTGGTACTTGAGGCACAGCTCGCGCACAAAGGGGATCTTGGTGTCGATGACCTTCTCTCCCATGTGGCGAAGGTCGAGATGGACGACGGGGCCGTACGGCGAGTCGATGGTCCGCCCTTTCTCCACTTCCTTGACGAAGGCTTGCGACAGGCGATCGCGGGGTCCCAGCTCCATGCTGCGAAAGACCGGCTTCGGCTCCGGCTTGCCGAGGTTGTAGTCCTGCAGGTAGCGATAGCCATCCTTGTTGACGAGGTAACCGCCCTCGGCCCTCGCCGCTTCAGTGATGAGGATTCCCGTAAAGGGCAGACCTGTGGGATGGTACTGGACGAACTCCATGTCCTTGAGCGGCGCGCCCGCCCGGTACGCCAGCGCCATCCCGTCGCCGTTCTTGATGGCCGCGTTGGTGGTGAAGGGAAAGACACGGCCGCAGCCGCCCGTGCACAAGATGACCGCGCGGGCCGTGATGGTCTCGATTCGTCCCGACGTCAGCTCGATGGCGACCACGCCCTGCACGCGGCCCTCATCGACCAGCAGCTTGGTCACGAACCATTCGTCGTACCGGAACACGCTGGTGTATTTGAGGGACGTTTGAAAGAGGGTGTGCAACATGTGGAAGCCGGTCTTGTCGGCGGCAAACCACGTACGCATCTTTTTCATACCGCCGAACGGGCGCACGCCGATCCGGCCGTCGGGCTGGCGACTCCAGGGGCAGCCCCAGTGTTCCAGCCGGAGCAGCTCCTCGGGCGCTTCGTTGACAAAGGCCTCCACCGCGTCCTGATCGCTCAGCCAATCGCCGCCAGAGATGGTGTCGTAGGCGTGCTCGTCGAGGCTGTCGTCTGCACCGATGACGCCGGCGGCGCCGCCCTCCGCCGAGACGGTGTGACTGCGCATCGGATACACCTTGGAGACCACGGCGATGCGGAGCCGCGGGCTGGTCTCCGCGATGGCGATGGCCGCGCGCAGACCGGCGCCACCGCCGCCCACGAGCAAGACGTCATGGGAGGGGGTCACAGCCTGAGACTCCTGCAGCCAGTGCTGTGCGTCGTGCGGAACGCGTGACGGAGATCGATCACCCATGGGGCAGGACTCTCCTCTCGTCGCGATCGGGCTTCGACCTCGCGGGTCGGTCCTCGCTATTCTGCGGACAGCAGTTCGTCGACCAGGACGGTGCCGTCGTGGCGGACGACTCTTGGAGCTCACGCTGCCGTCGTGGTACTCGTGCCGGATGCTGCAGCAACCGCAGGCATAGTCCCGTTCCTCAGTGACCAGGACCTCCTCATCCTGATCCTGGTAGCTTTCCCCGTCAACGATCTGGCCGCACGGCGCCTGCTGGCTCTTGAAGCCGGCCTTGCTGAGAGGCATTGTTCCTCCTCTTCGCGTTCTTGACGCAGCCTTCGTCTACATGTGCATGCCGACGTACGGAGCGAACCGATCCGCGGGATGCTATTCGGGGGCGGCAGGACCCGCCTCCCGGAAGGTTGGAAGAGTGGGGCGCTGGCGCCTCCTTCGGTCGCGGAGATGCTTCCCGGATTCCCCCGCGGAGGTTACAACGGTCTCCAGGGGAGGTCAACACGATACGTGCGGGAGCGCTACCGTGCGGCCTTCAGAAAGGCCAGCAGATCAGCCAGCTCCTGCCGCGTGAGCAGATCCGCGTAGCCTGGCGGCATCAGGGACACGCTGCCTGGCTCGATCTCGGCGATATCCGTTCGAGCGATGCGCGTATCGGGGCCGGACACGGCGGCCAGCACAATCTCACCCGGCGTATCGCTTCGCACCACTCCGCCGTGCAGCTGCCCGGTCCGCGTGCGGACGACGACCGTTTCAAAGCCGCGCGCAAAGCTGGCGTTCGGAAAGACGACCGCCTCGAGCAGGTCACGCTCGCTGCGAACCTGGCCGACCTTCGTCAGGTCCGGACCCACCCTGCCGCCGATGTAGCCAATCGCATGGCACGAGAGACAGGCCGCCTTGGGACCGTTGAAGACTGCCTGGCCTCTCGCGACGTCGCCGCTCTGCACCGCCTTCAGGAGTTCGTTCAAATGCGCGGCCTGCTTCGCGGCGTCCACATTGATCGACGCCAGCAGGTTTTCGCCGGCGCGCTGCACTGGCTCGGGATATTTCGCGAGCGTGGGACGGAGGATCTCGCCCCGCACCGTCGACCGCGCCTTCGACCGACCGAGGCCGGCGATCATGGCCAGGCCAACCTCCTCGTCTCCCGAGTGCTCGAACGCCGGAACGAGACGCGCGAGCTCGAGCGGGCCGGCGGCGTCGAGCGATCGCGCCAGCGCCAGCAATTGATTGCGATCCAGCCTGGCCTTCTGCAGCACCGCGGCGGCGGCCGTTCGAAGCTCTGCCGGCCTGCCAGGTTCGAGGCTCGTTCGCAACAGATCGAACAGCTCCGGATCGAGCGCGGAACCGGCCGGCCGCGCCGACAGCGCGTCGACGCGAACCTCGGCCGGCCGTGCGCGGTCGTGGGCCACCTGCAGCAAGGCATTCTGCAGCTCGTCACTCGCGCCCTTCGCCGCTGGGATCGCTCGCGCGACCGACACAGCCTCGCGCGTCACCTCGCCGTCAGCCGCGGTCAGCGCGCGCGACAGCGCATCCGCCCAGGCGGCGGGCAACTCCTTTATGCGTGTCGCCGCGGGAGCTGCCGTTGACGCCGAGGCGGCCATCGCGCGAAGGGCGATCACGCCCGCGCCAGGCGTGCCTTCCGCAGCCCTACTCGCCAGGAGCGCCTGAATGGCGGGAGCACTCGCGAACAGCGCGAGCTTCTGCGCAAGCATGTCACGCTCTGTACCGCGGAGGTCTCTAGCTACCAACCGCGTTCCAAAAAACGGAGCAAGTGCGCTGCCCCACTCGGGGTGTCGCCCGGCAACCCACCAGGCCGTCTGCGACAGTACCGGATCGGACGACGTGAAGAGTGGGATGAGCCCTTCGGGCGTCAACTGACTGCCCTCGATTTGATCCAGCGCGATAAGCGCCGCGCGTCGCGAGCCGGAGGCCGTCGCTGTCCACCCCGCTGCCGTGGATGCGGGATCGCCGATTTCGATGAGCGCGTAGGTCAGCGAGTGTTCGAGCACGCGATCGACCGGCGCGGCCGAGGCCGCGAGTAGTTGCGGGACCGCCCGGGCGTCGCCGATCCGTCCGAGCGCCTCGGCGGCCACACGCTGGACCGCCGGCTGACCAGATTGCAGCGCGGCCACGATCTGTCGGCAGCGCCGCCCAGTCGCGCCACAGCCCCGCGGAATAGATTGCCGCCCGTCGCACACTCTCGTCGCGATCGCCCAACGCCGTTCGAACTGTCTCGCGCGCCCGCGCGCTGTCGATGCGGGTGAGGGCCCAGACGGCGTTGCGCCGCGCCTCGGCCGAGCCTGACCCGCCGACGGCGGCGAGCGCGGGCACTGCGGCATCCCCCACGTTCGCGAACTGGCGAAGCGCCTTGCTCTGCACCGCGGGCCTCGGATCGTCGAGCAGCTTCGTCAGGCCGGTGGGCGACGTCGCGTTCCACGCCAGCTTGATGCCCGCGCGGGTCGGCAATGGTCGGCGCGCCCTTGCGCCGTACTCGGTAGATGGCGCCGAGAACCTCCGGCTTGGCAAGCTGGGACGTCGGACAACACAGCTTGTACCAGGGCCCGGTATCGACCACGAGGAGACTCCCGTCGGCATCCTCGATGACATCGGTCGGATGGAAGTCGCGATTGTCCGAGACGAGAAAGTCCGAATCGCGCGTCTTGAACGTCGCACCGTCTGGCTCCAGCACGTGCCGCGTCACCTTGCGCAGGTTGAACATCGCCGCGAAGAAGCTGTCGCGATAATCCGCTCCGAAGACCTGAGATGCGTATCGCGTGAGGCCGGCAGGAACCGCCGGGCCCAGCTGGCACATGACGGGCATGAGGTCGCCTGTGCGCGTGTGGCCGTCGAGCACGTTGTGCGGCTTTCCGTACACGCCCTCCATAGACGGCGTGCACCAGCGCGTCGCGCCGGCCCGCCTGTGGGTGCTCGAGGAAGGTCGCGGTCAGGATGCGCTCTCCTGACGGCGTGAACGCGACATCGACGGGGTTGTCCATCCCGCCGGTCATGACCACTTCAATCGCCGGATCGCCCGGCCGTCGACGCAGGATGTGCGCGGCGCGCGTCACGAGGGCCGGCTTTCCGGCCCGCTCTCGCGTCTGTTGGGCGAAGGCGCCCTTGGTCCAGTAGATCCAGCCGTCCGGACCGAGATACGGTCCGTGCAGATCGTTCGCGCAGCCGGTGAGCGTCTCGCCCTTGTACCATTCCTCGCGGCGATCGGCGACGCCGTCGCCATCGGTATCGGTCAACTTCCAGATGCTCGGCGGCGCGGCGACGTAGAGCGACCCGTCGAACCACATCGTCCCCTCGGGCAGCATCATCCTGTCGGCAAAGACGACGCTGACATCGAAGCGGCCGTCGCCGTTGGTGTCTTCGAGCCGGACGATTCGATGCGGTCTGTCTGCCAGCTGTTTCTCGACGCGGTCGTTCGATCCCGAGGAGTCGGCGACATACAGGCGGCCCTCGTCGTCGAAGTCCGCGACGATTGGCCGGTCGACGAGCGGAGGGCCGGCCACGCGCTCGACTTCGAACCCGGGCGGCACGGTGAACGACTCGCTGGATGTCCTGCCGCTTTCCTGAGCGTGCGGGAGTCCGATCCCAAGAAGGAGTGCGGCGACGAGCCCGCTCGCGGGCACACCGAGTCTGGCGATTGATGTCATGTACTCAACGTCCTGTCTTCAACACGACGCTCCCGACGAGATCCGCCGCGTAATCGTAAACCACGACCTTGACGGCCTGCGCCTGCTGCGGCGCTTGTAGTTGCAGCGTCGCGCTGTGGGGAAGGCCGCCGGCGGCAAACTTCTGATACGTGGCTTCCGAAAGATCCAGCTCGAGGCGTTGCCACAGATCGACCAGCTGGCGCTGCTTGTTATCCAGCGCGAACACCACCACTTCAACTGACCCGACGTGCCGACCGTTCACGAGCTCGAAAGCCAGGCGCGACGTGTCGATTGTCACGTCTACGCGCAGCTGACTGGCGCCGTTCGCGTCTCTGGACGACGTGGCGCCGCCGCGGATCTTGATGTCCTCGATCTCCGGCGTGTACTCGAAGCCACGCGAGATTCGCGTGTACGACAGCAGCTCGCGGCGGCCGAGCGCGGGAAGTGGCGGTCGCGCGTAGTAGCCGCCGCGGTGTCGCAGCGTCACATCGCGGCGCGTGGTACGGACTTCAATCTTCCGATAGTCCCCGTCGGTGTCACGACGCGACGAATAGTAGCCGAGGGTGTATTGAAAGCGCGCACCCGCGTCCATCGAGGCGAGGTCGTCGGCCACCATTCGATAGCGGTTGGCGTTGAACACGCCCCCGGTCTCTCCGGCGACTCTCCGCGCCGTCTGGGCGCTCGCGATCGTCGTCCCGCCATAGAGATAGACGTCGAAGGGGTCGGTTCCAATGCCCATTTTTGAGGCGATGGTCTGAGGCTGCGCGGAGTTCCCACGAAACTCGATGCCGCCGGTGTGCACGATATCGAGGGCGACCCGGGCGTGGCTGGCGGCGCGCGCAACGCCGTCGAGGGTGCCCACGAACCCACTCGTCTTGAACCCACCGGAGGCGACGTAGATCAGGTGCTTCTCCCCGTCGACGTGTCGAAGATAGTTGATGCCGGCGTTGATATTGCCGATGTCGAGCCCCTCCTTGGCGCTCGTCCCGACGAACGTATCGAAGGACATGCCTTCGACGGCGGCCTCGGCTTTGTCCGACATGCTCGCCGACGGATTCTCCGATCAGGGCGCTCGCGACGCGTCGCCGGTACTCGTCGTCCGTTCGATCGCGCGCTCCGCTCTCGAGCGGCATCATCCGAACGCCCGCGGCGCCTGGCGCATTGAAGATGCCGTCGACCTTGGCCTGAAGGAAATCCGGAATGCCCGGCGGTCGATAGAGGCCGGCGAGGCCGCTGAAGTGCAGCGCCAGTCTGACCTCGATGTCTTCGTGGGCCTTCTTGTAGCGCTCGAGGATTGGCACGAGCGACGAGTGATTAGTGGTGAAGTCTGTCGCGCGGTTGTAGGCGAGGATCGCGACCCTGTCCTGCGGCAGCACGCGATTGCGGACGAAATGCAACACGCCGTCGATGCCCTGGTTCGGCACCTGGAGACGGCCGCGGCCGAGGACGATCAGGTAGACACGCGATGTCTGGGGCGAAATTGCGCGCGTGGCAGGAGCGCTATCGCCGGACGGCACGGGCCCGGCGGTCACGCTCGTCTTCCGTTCGACGGGTCCTTCCGGCGTGAACGTCAGGGTCGAGAAGTGCGCGAGCCGCTGCGGAATGCCGTCTTCGAAGATCGTGAAGTCCTCCGGCGTCAGGTCGGTCACCGGTTTGCCCTGTCGATCGAACGCGCGCACGTCTATCGGCACCATCGTGACGCCGGCACGGAAGGTGCCCTGCTGGGCACGTGGCGGTTCCCCGGCGTTCGCTGTGAGCACTACGAACGCCAGCGACCACGTCACCAGCCTCGCGCGGGACCGAGCTAGACCAGCACTCCGCATGACGTACTCATCGCGTGAAGACGACCCTCGATTCCGCGCTCTCTTTGTAGCCATAGCGAATCGCCCGGGCGCGGAGGATCATCGGTCCGTCGACGCGAATCGGGCCGGTGTAGAGCTGCCATCGGGCGTTGGGGCCATCCTCGGTCGTGTAGCCGATCGATGCCCCCTGCGTTGGCACATAGATGACGATCTCCATCGGCGCCTGGATCGTCATCGACTCCCGGCGAGCCTGCACTTCGGTGTCGCGGCGCGACAGGATGTACGGCTGCGCCGTCTCGGGCTGCACGCCGCCGGGCCACATACGCTGAATCATCTCGGGCTCGTTCACCAGGCCCTGGTCGCCCACACGCGCCATCCAGTCGGTGACCGCCCGGCGCATGCGTTCGAGCGTGGCGCGGTGCGCCGGCTCGGCTGACAGATCGTGAATCTGATGCGGATCGGTCCGCGTGTCGTAGAGCTCCTCGGCAGGCCGCGACGTTCGCATCCACAGCGCAGCCGAGCCGGTCAGCTTACCTTCGGCCTGCAGCCTGAACCACTCCTGCATGATCGCGCTCTGGTTGCGATACGTGATGTGGCCGGCGTAAGGCAACTCCGGCGAGAAGTTGCGGATGTAGAGGAAACGGCCGTCGCGCGCCGAGCGCATCATGTCGTACTCGGTGTCCATACGGTCGCGCGCGGCGAAGACGAATTCTGGCGCAGGACCCGCCTTGGGACCGACGAGCACCCGGCCTTGGAGATGTGCCGGAATCTCGGCTCCGGCAAGCGCCAACACCGTGGGGGCGAGATCGATGAAGCTGACGAGATCGCTCGTTCACCGAGCCGGGCGTCAAAGTTGAACCCAAGCCCTTTGGCCACCGGATCATGAGCGGCACGCGGAGGCCAGAATCGTAGAGCGATCGCTTCGACCGCGGCACGCCGTCGCCGTGGTCGCTCCAATAGAAGACGATCGTGTTCTCGGCAAGGCCATCGTCTTCGAGCTGCTCGAGGAGCGCGCCGACCTGGCCGTCCATGTCGGCGATGTTGTCGTACATGCGCGCGAGCTCTTCCCGCACCGGCGGGGTGTCTGGATAGTACGGCGGCACGTCGATCGCTGCGGGACTCGTGACGAGGGGCTTCCCCTTGCGCGCCGGACTGCTCGGAAAAATCCGACTCTCGTGGGTGACCTCGAGATTGAACACCGAGAAGAACGGACGGGACTTGTCCGGCCGGTTGCGCCAGTGCGCCGTCTGCCCGACCTCGTCCCAGATCGTGAACGGCAGGCCGAATTGGTAGTCGGTCTTCGCACGATTCGTCGTGTAGTAGCCGGCCGCGCGAAGGTACTCGGGAAACGCCTTGACGTAGAACGGCGGGACCGCGAGGTACGGCCCCGGCAGCTCGGGCACGCGATCCTCCGTCGTCCGCATGTGCTGGGCGCCGAGCGTGGTCTGGTACATGCCCGTGATGATCGCCGCGCGACTCGGCGCGCAGACCGGCGCCGTCGTAAACGCGTTCGTGTAGCGGATCGATTCCCGGGCGAGCCGGTCGAGCACCGGCGTACGGGCGAGCTTGTCGCCATAGACGCCCAGGTGCGGGCTCATGTCTTCGTTGGAAATCCAGATGATGTTGGGCCGTGCTCGAGGCGCAGGGGTCTGCGCGCCGGCATCAACGGTCGACGACACCAGGAGGAGGAGCCCCGCGAAGACGAACGCAAGCCGTCTCATGAGGGTAGACCTTACCGCACAACTCGGTGCGCTGGTCAGCGGAATCAGGGGGCTCGAAGCCGGGGCCTTAGTGCCCCGGCCGGGACACTCGAACCTATCTCATAAACCAGAAAACAGGCTGAACGGGCCGACGGCCTCGGTTCACGATGAACACGATGATTCGATGAACACGAAGAAAACCTCTTTGGGGATCCATCGTGACCATCGTGTCATCGTGCCCATCGTGTTGTTACGTGATGTCGTGACACATTTATGAGATGGCTTTAGCCATCCGCTACAGAAAGCGTAGCCAGCCGTCCTGGCGGCGTGCCTTGATGCCCGCAAACCATCGGCAGGCAAAGTACAGCACGGCTATGTCGATGGCAAACACGAGGTAGAGCAGCGGCAGTCCCCATCGCTCGCCGTCGGGAATCGAGACGTAGGGCGCCATCGCGAACCGCTCCGCGCCGATAGCGCCGTCGCGCAAGAACCAGACGAGAAGCGCCGTCGCATGAATCAACGGGATGTGCAGCAGATAGTAGAACATCGGCACGCGGCCGAAGGTCGCGAGGGCATCAGCAAGCCACCCGCGCATGCGCTCGGCCAGCGGCAGCAGGGCAATCGTCGGCCCGAGCGTCATCAGCAGGAAGACCAGCGACGCGGGGTACTTGCGCTGATTCAGGAACTGGAAGAGCGCCGGCGGTGCATCGTCTGGCGGCGAACTCAGGAGAACGCCCAGCCCGGCGGCGACGACGAAGAGCGCGGTCGCGGAGAGTCCGATCCGCAGGCAGAGTCGGCGACGATCTGCGGGCTCGCGCACGACGATCGCGCCAAAGGCATAGCCGGCCGCCATCACGCCAATCCACGGGACGATCGTGTACAGCACCGCGACCGACGGGCCCTGCTGACCGAGCGTTACGTCAACTCCGACCGGATAGATGAACTCCCACAGCCAGCGCCACGATTCCGGGAGCAGCCGGCCGAGCGGCTCGAACGCGTTCTGGAAGACGATGATGATCAGTCCGATGATGCCGACCGCTCGCGTCGGCAACCACACCAGTGCCGCTAGCAAGACCATGCACCAGCCGAGCATCCAGATGACGCCGGCGAGGATGAACTGCGAATAGTCGACGCCGAACGTCCACGACGCGCGAATCACGGTGAGCTCGAGAAGCACGAGCAGCAGGCCGCGCGTGATCAGGTAGCGCGCCAGCTCTCTCGTCGCGCCCGGAGCGGCCTGGAACTTCAGGCCGTACAAATACGCCGATGTTCCGGCGAGAAAGACGAACGCCGGCGCGCAGAAGTGCGTGACCCAGCGAGTGAAGAACACCCCGGCGGTCGGGCCGCCGGCAGGAACGCCCGAGTACACGCGGACGTGATCGATGGCCATCAGTACCATCACGGCGCCGCGGATGATATCGATCGAGGCGATGCGAGGACGTGTCGACATGTCACTCCAAGCGCAAGGCATCCATAAACTGACGCATCCCGCAGCGTCGTGCTATCGTGTGCGAAGTCTGCGACGGGGCTCCTCCGCGGGCTCCGCTCTTCTGGAGAAACTCATGCGCCTGACCGTCCGCCTGTGCACGCTCCTCCTGCTCGTGCTCGCACTCGTCCTGCCGCTCGGCGCGCAAAACCGCGAGGGTCTCATGGGCGATCTCATCCGCGATGTCGGCGACGTCGAGCGGAAGATCGTCGGCCTGGCGCGAGCGATGCCCGCGGCCGCGTACGACTTTCGCCCGGGCAAGGGCGTGCGCTCGGCCGGCGAGGTCTTCGTGCACGTGGCGGCAGACAACTACTTCATGCCGGCAGCCATGGGCATCAGCGCGCCCGCCGAGACCGGAGTCACCAAGGATTACCAGTCCGCGGTCGCGTTCGAGAAGCGCACGCCGAGCCGCGACGAGATCATCGCGGAGCTCGAAAAGTCATTCGCCTTCCTCAAAAAGGCAATGGCCGACATGCCGGACGCCAAGCTGGACGCGACGCTCGATGCCTTCGGCAGGAAGACCACGAACCGGGGCCTGTGGATTGCGACCGCCACGCACCTCCACGAGCATCTCGGGCAGCTCATCGCCTACGCACGCAGCAGCAACGTGGTTCCGCCCTGGAGCAAGTAAGCCGGGAAGCGGCGGCCGTTACCGCCGCATCGGCTCAGCGTTTGCGCAAGATCTTGGCCTGGTTGCCCAGGATCTTCGCCTGATTGGCCTTGATCGCCCTCTGCCCCGCCAAGAGCGCATTTAGCTTCTGCTGGTTTCCGAGCAGCTTCTTCTGGTTGGCGAGAATGCGAGCCTGGTTCCTGAGGATTGCCGACTGGTTGGCCAGTACACGCTTGTCGGACATGTCACGCTCCATGAAGGATGGAAAGCGCATCATACTTCAGCGATGACAGACGCAACCCTCGCGTTCGGATTTCTGGCGGCCGTCGTGCTGGGCATTGTCGTGCTCGTGGCCAGCCGCGTTCGAGCGGCACAGCAACAGGACCAGCTGCGTGCGGAGCCAGGCGGCGACATCGGCTGGATGTCCAACGACGTGAGCGGCGGCAGCAGCACCGGTGACGGGGCCGACGGAAATAGCGGGAGCGACGGCTGCGATAGTGGGAGCGACGGCGGCGACAGCGGCGGTAGCGATAGTGGCTGCGACAGTGGCGGTGGTGACAGTGGCGGTGGCGACGGCGGCGGTGGAGGTAGCGATTAGAAGCCGTCTCGCGAGTGCTGTCACGAGACCACGCTATAACACGATGTTCACGATAATCCCCAGATGATTTCCATCCTGGTCATCGAGTCATCGTGTTCATCGTGACCCATAGCCGTCGGCGCCAGCCTAGTCTCATCCGGGGGACTTTGTCCCCCGGACCCCCTTACACGCTCGCTCGCGGGGACCCCGACGCCCCGCTCCGCTCGCGTGGCTCACTCGCTTCCGCTCGTTCGCGCTGTTTCTGAAACAGCTTGTAGTCTATAGCTCAGCGCGGCGGCGGCAGCGTCGATGACGGCGCGGGCTTACCGTCGACCGTATCGGGCTCCATCAGCTCGACCCGGGTGCCGTCGGGATCGAACAGGTTGACCTGGCGCTTGCGGTTGATGCCGGTCCGAATTTCGACCGGACGGGTGTAGCTTCCCCGCGACGGCCGCGCGTTGAGCGCCGCGACGGCTTTTTCTGCATCCGGTACGACCAGGCACAGGTGATGCGCCGAACCGCGCCGATCGGGCGCGGGGATCTCGTCGTACAACATGAACTCGATATAGTCGGTCCCGTCCGGGACGCGCATGTTGACCCAGCTGAGCGACTTCGAATTCGCCGCGCTGCCGCGCCAGAACTCCTGGAAGCCGAGTATCCCGTTGTAGAACCTCGTCGCGGCGTCGAGGCTGCCGACCAGGATGCCGACGTGCAGCGCGCGCTCCGACAGGCGGGACGCGGGCACGTGCGCGCCGGCGTCCTTCGCCGTCCAGCTGTCTGGCTGGTACTCCACGATCTCGACATTGTGGCCGTCGGGATCCTTGACCATGAAGTTCTTGTTGCCCGTACGGCCCTTCCCCACCTGGTCGGGAACCGCAACGCCCTGCATCGCCAGATAGTCGCGCATGCGATCGGCGTCATCGGTGTAGATCGCGATGTGGTTGAGCTGCCCCTCGCCGGCTGAGGGACGGTTGAAGAGCTCGATCCACTGCCGGTCGTTGATCTTCACGAAAGCGATCTCGACCGAGCCGTCCGGCTTCGGCAGCGTGAACGGCTCTTCGAATCCGAGCAGGTCCTCGTAGAACGCACGAGCCTTGGGAAGGTCGCTGACGAACACCGCTAGGTGGGCCACGCCGAGAATCCGGGGGCGCGTCACGAGCCGTTGTGCGTGCGACGCCGAGGAGAGACACAAAGACCCCGCCGCAAGGATCGCAAAGAGCGTCTTCATGCGCCGTAGGATACTCTGCGGACCGGCAGGTGTCCGCGTCCGCGCGCATCGTGTCTTTTCCTTATAATTCGTGACGTCATGGAACAGCGCACAATCGGGCGTCTCCGCCTCCTCGTCTGCATCGCCGCCATCGCCACCGCCATCGCGCCGCCGTCAGACATCGGCTGAGAGTCCGCAAACGGTGGTGAAGAGGCCGAACATCCTGTTCGCAATTGCCGACGACTGGTCAGCGCCGCACGCGAGCGTCTACGGAGATCCCACGGTCGCGACGCCCTTCTTCGACCGCGTCGCCAGGGAAGGTGCGCGCTTCACATCGCGCATTCACGGCGGCCCCGTCGTGCACGTCCGTCGCGCGCGGCCATTCTGACGGGCCAAGCCGTGCACCGGCTCGAAGAGGGCGGCAATCTCTGGGGCTCCCTGCCGAAGCGGTTCGCCGTGTATCCGGACTTCTCGAGCAGGCCGGATACGTCGTGGGATATTCCGGAAAAGGATGGGGACCGGGACAGACGGCGCCAGCCGGGCGAGACCGGAATCCGGCGGGGCCGCAGTTCAAGACGTTCGATGAGTTCCTGAAGCAGCGTGCGGACGGACAGCCGTTCTGTTTCTGGTTCGGAAGCACCGATCCGCATCGGCCGTACGAGGAACGCTCGGGCGCCCAAAAGCGGGATGTCACCGGGCGCGTCCGGGTTCCGGGCTTCCTGCCTGATACTCCGGAGGTCCGATCCGATCTCCTCGACTACTACTTCGAGATTCAACGGTTCGACAGGGACCTCGGACAGATCCTGGCGGCGCTCGAGCGCCTGGGCGAGCTCGACAACACGCTCGTCATCGTGACGTCCGACAATGGGATGCCATTCCCCCGCGCCAAGGCCAACGTCCACGACGGCGGGTCGCACGTCCCGCTTGCCATGCGGTGGCCCACAGGCGTGCGCGCGGGCGCCGTCGTGCAGGACTTTGTCAGCCTCGCCGATATTGCTCCGACCGTTCTTGAAGCAGCCGGACTTCAACCGCTCGACGCGATGACCGGCCAGAGCGTGCTCGGATTGACGCGCGGCGCACCACAACGCGGGCGCGATCGTGTCTTCATCGAGCGCGAGCGGCACGCCAACGTACGGCGCGGCGACCTCAGCTATCCCGTTCGCGCCATCAGGACCGCCGACTACCTCTACGTCCGCAACTTCCGGCCCGATCGCTGGCCCGCCGGCGATCCCGAACTCTACTTCGCGGTTGGCCCGTTCGGAGACATCGACGGAGGCCCATCCAAGTCGGTCGTGACCGACCGCCAGGGTGCCGCCATCGGCCGATTCTTTGATCTTGCGACGGCAAAACGCCCGGCCGACGAACTGTACGACCTTGCCCGCGACCCCGGCCAGCTGCGGAATGTCGCCGGGCAACCCGCGTACGGTAACGCACAGCGCCGCCTCCGCCAGCAGCTCGACGCCTGGCTTCGCGAGACAGGTGACCCTCGCGTGACCGCAGACGACGACCGGTGGGATCGGTTTCCCTACTACGGTGCGCCGGCAAAATAGCCTGTCGTCAGCTCACCTCGATCTGCAGGCTATCTCCCAACCAGCGCGAACGAGCGCAGCGCCCGCCTCCGCGCCGTAGGCGCTTCGGCGAGGTCTCGCCGTAGCTTTAAGCGAAGGCGGAAGTGAGCCACGCGAGCGGTGCGGGGCGTCGGGGTCCCCGCGAGCGAGCGTGTAAGGGGGTCCGGGGGACGAAGTCCCCCGGATGAGACTAGAAGCGCACCCGCGCGCCGAGCTGGATGGCCCGCGTATTCAGCTGCGACGTGACCTTGCCGAAGTTCGCGTTGGCCAGATCGGTGACCGGATCCGACAGGTTCACCCTGTTGAACGCGTTGAAGGCGTCGACGCGGACCTCTGTGTTGACCCTCGGCGTCAGCGCGAACTTCTTCGAGAACGACAGGCTGACATCCGCGTAACCGGGCCCACGGTAGGCGTTGCGAACCAGATTACCGTTCGTGCCAGGCGCCGGCACCGGGAAGTCCGACACCTTGAAGATGCCGGCCAGGTACTCGTCCTGACTCCACCCGCTCGTCTTCACGCCGCTCGCGGGCGTGTTGGGCCGATCGCCGCCGTTGCCATCGGCGTTGTAGTCGCCGGTCGGGAACGAGCCGCCTCTCGTGATGTTGATCGGATTGCCGGTCTGGAAGATCGCCGACCCGGCAATCTGCCAGCCGCCGAGGAGGGTGCGTGTCAGGCCGGTGTTGTCCTTGAAGAACGGCATCTCCCACACGCCGAGCAGCGCCAGCTTGTGCCGGACGTCATAGCCCGCGATCGCCCACTCGGCGCCGAGATCCGCGGCGTCCTGGAAGTTCGTCGTGCCCACGGCGACGTCTGCGTCGTTCATCGCCTTGCCGAATGTATACGCCCCCTGCAGCGTCCACCCCTGCAGGAAGTTGCGGCGCAGCGATACGGTGCCGCCCTGGTAGTTCGACTTCGACGTCGACGTCACCATGTTGATCTGCTGGAAGCTGGGGTTGAATCCGGTGAACGTGCCATCGATCAGGTCGCCGACAAAGCGGTTCTGGTTGTAGGCGTTGTACAGGTTGTGGCCCGAGCTCCCGAGGTAGTTGAACTCGGCAACCACGTTCCATCCGATCTCGCGCTGCGCGCCAAGGAACCAGTTGTGCGTATAGGGGTTGACGAGGTCCGGATCGACGGTGGTCAGCGCGACGCGCGCGCCCCTGACGCCGTTGCGCTCGTCGAGTCCGACCTGCAGCGCCGGGTCGACCGGGTAGCCGAGGTACGGTTTCGACGGATCGCCGAGGCTGTAGGTGAACTGCGGCGTGCCGAAGAACTGACCGAGCACGACCGTCGCGCGCAGCGGCGGGCTGTGGCGATAGTTCTCGGCGGGCAGGTTCATCAGCCGGTCGTAGGCCAGGCCGTAGCCGCCGCGCACCGACATCTTGCCGTCGCCCTTCGGGTCCCAGGCAAAGCCGAGGCGCGGGCCGAGGTTGTTGTTGTCGGTTGGAAAGAACTGGTCGACGAAGTCGACGCGGGCGCTGGCCAGCCGCTCGTTGTAGGACGAGCCCGACCCGAAGATCAGGTTGCGCAGCGTGTCGTCGGTAGTCCTTGAACGTCCCGTAGTTCTCGTAGCGCAGGCCCATGTTGATCGTGAAATTCGATCGGATCTTCCAGTCATCGTCGATGAAGAGCGCCCACTCGGTCTGCGTGAGCTCCGAGTAGGCGGTCTGTGGTTCGCCGGTCCGCGGATCGACGTATCGGCTCATCTGCAGCGCCTCGTCGTCGGCAAAGTTGAGGAGGCTGGTGAACGAGTACGCCGGGATGTAGTTGTTCGTGTTCGTGGCCGAGCCATACATCTGCCGTAACTCGCCGCCGACCTTCAGCAGGTGGCTGGACTTGACGATCGTCAGGATGTTCTTGAAGTCCCAGTTCGTCTGCCACCAGCCATTCGGGTACCCGGACTGGCCGAAGCCGGTGGCGCCAGTAATCGTGATGCCGGGGATTTCGAGGTGCTGCGGCGTGTCCGGCAGGCCGACGAGCCGCATGACGCCGCCGCGGAACTCGTTCACCATCGAGTTGCTGAATGTCCTGGTGTAGTTGACGTTGCCGAAGTGCGTCGTATTCGGCGTTGGGCGATTGAACGGGGGACGGATGCCGCCGGTGACGGCGTACGAATTGGTCCGGTAGAAGTTGCCGTAGAGGCGATCCTTCCCCGGCCGCAGTTCGTAGTCGCCGCGGATGTTGAACTGGTTGCCGCGACGCCAGCCTTCCGGGACGTAGAACGCGCTCCCGACGTCGAGGATGCCATCGGCCGGGCCGATCGTGTTCGCGCCAGGCGCCGGGCTGCCGAGATCGCGGAAATCGGTCGTCGGATCGACCGCGGGCGCGAAGTTGCGCAGGAGCTGCGCCGCGATGCTGTTCGGACGCGTCGACTGGATGAAGTTGCGGAACTGCGGCGTTTCGACGACGAACGACGAGCCGCGCGCGCCGGTCTGCCGCAGGCCCTCGTACGACGTGAAGAAGAAGAGCTGGTTCTTGACGATCGGACCGCCCAGGCTGTAGCCGAACTGGTTCTTGTCGAACTTCGGCACCGAGGTCTCGAACACGTTCTTCGCCGTCAGCTGATCCCCCTGGAAGTAGTACGAGCCGCTGCCGCGGAACTGGTTCGTGCCCGACTTGGTGATCACCTGCACCTGCGCCCCGGGACTGCGGCCGTCGACGGCCGAGAAATTGTTGGAGACGACCCGGACTTCCTCGACCGACTCCGTGTTCGGCGTCAGGTTGGTGATGCCGCCGCGGGCGACGCCGTTGGTGCTCGTCTGGTCGACGGTGTAGTTGTTGGCCTCGTCGCGCTGACCGCTGGCGTTGATGCGCGGCGCCGATTCACCGGCGAACGAGTCGTCGGCGCCGCCGCCGCCGCTGATCGACGCCGATACGCCCTTGCCCGTGACACCCGGCTGTAGCGCGATGAGGTTGTACAGGTTTCTGCCGCTGAGCGGCATTTCCTGGAGCTGGAGGCGGTCGACGCGCCCGGACACGCGGCCCTGCTCGGTCTCGACGATCGGCGCCGTGGTCGTGACGGTCACGGTCTCGGCGACGCCGGACACCTCGAGCGTGAAGTCGAGACGGACGGTCTCGCTGATGCCCACGTTCACCGATTCCCGAAGGGCGTTGAGAAAGCCTGGCTTGACGACTTCGACGCGATAGGCGCCGGGCCCGAGGCTCACCACGCGAAAGACGCCGTCGCTCGTCGTCACCGTCTCGCGCGTGACGCCGATCTGGCTGTTGGTCACGATGACTGTGGCGTCGGCCACGACGGCTTTCTGGGCGTCGATAATCGTCCCCTGAATCACGCCGCTGAACTGAGCGCTGGCGGGACGCGGCGCGAGAAGCAGCAGCATCAGCGGCAGCAGACACACACGTAGACGCGTACGTACATGGGTCATGGCATTCTCCTCCTCACGACTTCTCCTGCTGACGACTTACGCGCTCATGGGGAACCGGTTCCACAAGTGTTCAGGTTTGTACATCGTGCTCCAGAACCGGGCAAGGCAGTTCGACTGATGGACCCATAAGCCCGAAGTGATGAGCTGGGGACGAAATGGTGTGGCGTTCGGACCAGCACGCATCTCACGAACACGGCCCACGGCTCACCACGATGAACGCGAAGATCACAAAGCTCACGAAGGAAGACTTTCACCAATGAATCCTTCGCGGGCCTCGTGGGCTTCCGCCTTCGCCAAGGCTCCGGCGGACCGCCGTAGCTTCAGCGGAGGCTGGTCGCGGCCTTCGTGAAGGCTTTCCGTTGATGAGATAGCTTCTATTCGTTTCGCAGCGCTACCGTCGGGTCCAGGCGGCTCGCGCGTCGAGCCGGCAGCCACGCGGCACACACCGCCACGAGCACCAGGGCCAGCACCGCGCCCGCAAGGGCCAGCGGATCGATCGCGCTGACGTCGAACAGGAACGCCTCGACGAATCGAGACAACGCCAGCGCGAGTCCGACACCGAGGATCGCACCCGTCATGACGGGGCGCAGGGCTTCTCCGAGCGTGAGCAAGACGACATGCCTGCGTGTCGCCCCGAGCGCGACGCGGACGCCGATTTCGCGCGACCGGCGCGCGACGGAATACGCGACCACGGCGTAGACGCCAATCGCCGCGAGCGCGAGCGCCACCGCCGCGAACATCCCGGTGAGCTGCGCGGTCAGTCTCTCGCGCCAAAGCTCGTCGGCCACCACGCCGCTCATCGTTCCTGCGTCGGTCACCGGGACGCTCCGCTCCAGCGCGGCGACCTCTCTCGGGATCATCGCTGCGACGCTCGCGGGATCGACGCTCGTCCGCAGCACGAAGGTCAGCGTGGTCAAGCCGAACTCTCCGGCGCGCTGCGGGTATGCCAGGTACACCTCATCGTCGGGCGCGGTTGTCCAATCAGACTGCCGCGCGTTGGCCGCCACGCCGACAATCGTGATGGCCGCCCGCACGTTGCTCACGCCCGGGCAGCGTGATGCGCCGGCCGACCGGGCTCTCTCCTGGCCATCGGTGGTCGGCCATCGCCTTGTTGATGATGGCGACGTGCGGAGCGGACGCGCTGTCGGCAGCCGTGAAGTCCCGGCCGGCGAGGAGAGGCAGCTCCATCGCCCCGAAATAGCCCGGCTGAACGACGCGGTAGACGGCCGCCGAGCGTTCGCCTGGCGCGGGCAGCGGCCGGCCCTCGATTGTGTAGCCAAGCGTCCATGTATCGCCGGCGAGAGGCAGGTGATTGATGGCGCTCACCGCGGTCACTCCGGGAAGACTGGCTAGTCGGTCTCTGACACGCTGGAACATCGGAACGCGCGCCGTGGGCGCGGCATGAGGCGTTCCGGCGAGCGAGACGTTCGCCACCGCCAGTTGGTCGGTGCGGAACCCGGGGTCGACTGCTCCCAACTTCAACATGGTGCGACCCATGAGTCCCGCGCCCACCAGCAGCACCAGCGCCAGCGTCACCTCGGCCGTGACGAACAGGCTCCGCACGCGCTTGCGGGCGAAGCCCTCGGTGGCGCCCTTCGAGCCATCCTGAAAGGCGCCGCTGATACTCGTCCGCGCCAGCTGCAGCGCCGGCACGAGTCCCGTCGCAAGTCCAGTGATGATCGCCGCCACCGCGGCCACACCAAAGACGCGGATATCGAGGCTGACCTCCTGCTGACGCGGCAAGCTGCCCGCCGGCAGGAGCGCCAGCAGCCAGTGAATCCCCCAGATCGCAAGCAGCAGCCCGACCGCGGCACCTGAGAACGCCAGGAGCACGCTCTCGGTCAGGAGCTGGCGGACGAGGCGGGCGCGACCGGCGCCAAGTGCGGTCCGCACCGCGATCTCGCGCTGACGGCCCGACGCGCGCGCCAGCAGCGTGTTGGCGACGTTGGCGCAGGCAATCAGCAGCACGAACGTCACCATCGTCAGAAGCGCGACGAGCGTGCCCCGGATGCCGGCGACGACCTTGTCGAGGAGCGGCCGGACCGTGATGCCGAGATCGGTGTTCGTCTCCGGATACGTGCGCGCGAGCCCGGCGGCGAGGCCCGCCATTTCGGCCTGCGCCTCGGAGACCGTCACGCCGTCCCTGAGCCGGGCGAAGAGCCGCAGCGATCGGCCGCCGCGATCGTCGAGCCTCCTGGCGAGCGAGAGTGGGACCCACATCTCGGCTCGAGTCTGCCAGAAGGGGGCGAATCGAAAGCCGCGCGGCATCACGCCGACCACGACGTAGGGCTCGCCATCGAGGGGGATCGCGCGACCGATGACGGACGTGTCGCTGGCGAACCGGCGCTGCCACAACGCATGGCTCAGCACCACGACGCGATCGCGGCCGGGCTCGTCCTCGCCCTGCACGAACGTGCGGCCGGCGAGCGGAGGAATGCCGAGGAGGTCGAAGAGATCGGCGGACACCTGCAACCCGCTCACGCGCTCGGGCCGCTCCCCACCGCCGAGCGTGGCGCCCCATGCCTGCGCCGCGCTCAATCGCTCGAACGACCGGGCGCTGCGGCGGTAGTCGACGTAGTCGGCCGGCGAGACGGGACCACTCGCCGTCGGACCATGCAGCGTCACAACCAGACGTTCGGAGTCCTTATAAGGGAGAGGTCGAAGGAGAACGGCGTCGACGACGGTGAAGATCGCCGTGGTCGCTCCAATCCCAAGCGCGAGCGCGAGGACCGCGAGGAGGGTGAAGCCGGGCTCTCGCACGAGCATCCGGCCGGCAAAGCGAAGATCTCGAACGAGCCCGTCCATGTGTCACGGTTGGACGGAACTCAGATGTTCCTGGTTGGCCTCGGAACTCCTTGAGGCACAGGTTTGCGCTCGCAAACCACAGCCCGGCTCACCGGTTCTCCTCGTCAGAATCCGTAGCGAAGTCCAAACTGCAGCCGGCGGCCCGGATCGACAAGGCTGCTCGGCCGCCCGAAATTGGGGTTGGTCCCCGGCAGCGTGGGAATGAACCCCTGGTAGCCCGAGAAGTTGTCGTAGCTGAAGATATTGAACCCCTGGAAGATCAGCGAAATCTGGTTCGTGTTCAGGAACCGAAACGTTTTTTCGACCTGCAGATCCACCGACCGGTAGGCCCACGCGTCGGGAAAAATGAAGGCAAACTGCTCGGGGCGGCCCGCGTTGCGCATCAACCGCCGCTCGTTCGGTCCACCGCCGAGCGACTGGTCGTCGATCGTGTAGGGTGTACCGGACCCAAGCGTGATGAACGTGCTGGCGAGAAAGTCAAACGGTAGCCCGACGATTCCGGTCAGCACGAGCCGATTCCGCTCGTCGCTTCCGGTTGGATAGCGTGGATAGTCGGCCGCCGTCGGAAAGTCGAGGCTGAACAGGTCGCCGCCGTTCTGCTCGGCCGTGCCCAGGGTATAGGTGACGCTGAACCCGTACTTCGCCCCGCCCACACCGTAGGGTCGGTCGACCTGCACATACAGTCCGTCGTACCATGCCCGTCGTCCTTCAGCATCCGAGATGAGGATGTTCGAGAATCCGGGAACAGACAGACAGCAGGTGCCATCTGCGCGCAGGTTGCCTCGAGTGAACGTAAACAGGTGCCGGCTGCGCATGCCTGTATACGTGACCGAGGTGACGATGCCGCGGAAGGTCTGCCGGGCACCCAGTGACCACTGGTCAGAGACCGGTGGCCTGGCGTCGTTGGCAATGAGGAACACTTCGGGATTCGGCGCCAGCCCGCGCGCGATGATCGATTCGAGGCCAGCGACGCTCAGATACGACGGATCCCACACAATCGTCTGGACACCGTCGCGAATGCCGCCGTCCTGCGAGAATTGAAAAGTGCGGACGGCGTACTGGAGCCGGAAGCGCTCGTCGAGCGTCGAATTGTAGAGGACACGATCGTAGTACCGTCCCCAGCCGCCAAACGCCACGGTTTGCCCGCGGCCGGTGATGTCGTAGGAGAAGCCGACGCGGCCCTGCCAGGCGCCGTAGAAGGGCGGCCGGTCATCACCATCAGTGAAATAGCGCGCGTTGTCCACGAACGACGCCGTCGCTGTCCGCACGTTCACCGGGGTGACGTAGTCGTTGTTCAACATGTCCGACTCGTAGTCCCAGCGCAGGCCGAGGTTGACCGTTAGCCGTGACGTGAGCGCCCAGTCGTCCTGGGCGAAGAACCCCAGCTGGTAGTTCCGCGCACTGAGATTCGGGTCGCCCGACCCGAAATTGGCGCGCGCGGGAAAATCCCAGCTGATGTCGCCGCGATAGGTAAACAGCGGGTTCGCGTTGAAGAGCTTCTGCACGTCGTAATTCAGGAAGCTGACGATGCCGCCGACCTTGGCGGTGTGGGTGCCGTGCCAGTTCAAGAACTGCGAGAAGTCGTCTCGAACCGAGACGCGCTCCTGGACGATGAACTGTTCGGTGTCCCGTCCGCCAATCCGAAGCAGTCCTTCGAAGTTTTCGCCGATGATGTCGTCATTCTCGGGCCGCGGGTTCCAGCGGTACCGCTGGTACGACAGGTAGGCTTCGTTGAGGAACCTCGTCCGCGCCACCTGCCACTTCCCCTGCACGGAGTCGACGCGGTTCTTCACGTTCTCCGCGGTCTGGAAGCTGTTGCTGGCGCCCTGACCGCCAAAGCCGCGCACGTCGGTCTCGTTGCGCCAGTTGTAGGTGACCTCGACCTGATGGCCGACTGTCGGCTGCAGCGACAGTTTCCCGAACAGCAGCTTCTCGCGGAACGGGCTGGTGAAGACGCCCTCGAAGCTGCGCAGGCGCGAGACCAGGCTGGCCGGCGCAGTCGAGACGATGCCGACGATGACGGTGCCTGCCCTGTCCTGACGATTCTCCTCGTACGACCCGAAGAACTGCATGCGGTCCTTGACGACCGGCCCGCCGAGCGACGCGCCCCACTGAAAGCGATCGTAGGTCGGCTTCGGCGTCGTCTTGCCCTTCACAAAGAGGTTCTGCGCGTCGCGGACGATCGCCTCGTTCTCCACCAACCCCTTGTCCTGATAGAAATTGAAGAGCTCGCCGGTGTAGCGATTGCCGCCACTCTTGGTCACCGCAGTGATGATGGCGCTGGCGGCCTTCTCGTACTCAGCCTTGAAGTTCTGGGTGAGAACCTGGAACTCCTGCACCGCGTTCTGCGGGAACGGACTGCCGCGGCTCGCGTCCTGGCCCACGACGCCGCCATCGATCACATCGTTCTTGTAGCTCACGCCGTCGATGAACACGTTGACGTTCTGTGACGGCAGCGCCCCGGCGGAGAATTCCTTCCGGAACTCGTTGTCCGACACGCGGATCCCGGGCGCGAGCGCGGCAAAGTTCAGGAAGTTGCGTGTGTTCTGTGGCAGGTAGCGCAGCTGCTCCTGCGTGACGTTGGTCGTGATCTCGGGCGTCCGGGTGTCGACAAGGCGCGTATCGCCAACCACCGCCACCGACTCGGCATACACAAGATCGGATGTGATGCGGAAGCTGACGTTGACGGTCTGGCCAACAAGGACCTCGACGTTCCTGGCCTGAGGCTTGTACTGGGAAATGCTGAGTGTGATTTCGTACCGCCCGGGCCTTAGACCGGCCAGCGTGAACGTGCCATCTGCGCCGCTGACCGTCTCGTGCGTGAAGCCGCTCTGTTCCTCGCGGGCGGTAATAGTGGCGCCCGGTAGCACACCAGTGGCATCGGATACCGTTCCCTGGATGGTGGCCGTCGACACTTGGGCAACCGCCGCGTCACCCGAGACAAAACACAGAAGAGCCATGACGAGCAGTGAGACTGCCGTTGGTGCCGGCGTTGGAGCACTCATGGGAACCCTCCTCAGCACGCAAGCGCGCTGCAAGAGGCCTACCAGAGCGATGCATCAGGATTGCTTCGTCGCAACGCGCGGATTCGGGGCAACTGCAGAGCCGCAGGTCATCCCAACATCCAGTTTCTAGTCCCCGCGCGGCACTCGGATGGATCGAGCCTGCCGCGCGCGCGCAGCTCAACCGCGAGACTTCACTCACTGTGACTTCGCCGCGACCGCGACATACAGCGGGACCGCACACGCGATGCCTTCGTCGTCAAGGTGGTCCGAGAGGCTGGCCTCGAGCTCCTGAATCAGATCGCGGCGGACGTCAGCGCTCAGCCCGCTCAGGGCTCCAGCGAGGGGTGAGCTCGCGGCTTCGCGCCGAAGGAACTCGGCCGCCGACGGATACCTTAAGGCACCAATTTCGATCGCGACATGCGGTTGCACGAATCCCGCGTTCACGAAAAGCGTGCGAAAGGCATCCACGGTCCACCGTGAGAAGGGAGAACGCATCATCGCCGCCGCCTCGGGACCAACATGGCGGGCAAGGGCGTCGGCCAGTGTCAGGTACGGGGGGCTGTAGGCGATCGGGCGGCAGACGTTGACCGCGACGCGCCCGCGCGGCGCGAGGACGCGATGCATCTCGCGCAGCGCCGCGACCGGATCGGAAAAAAACTGCATCGCCTGTTCGCAGAAGACAACATCGAAAGTGTCGGATGGAAAGGGGATCTCGAGTGCGCTGCCCTGTCGCCAGTCGATCGCCGGCTGCATGCCAGCCGAGGCGCGGCGCGCGACGCTCAGCATGCCCTCGTTCAGATCGAGTCCTGCGACTGTGCCTGCCGCACCTACTCGCTGCGCCGCCTGCCGCGCGACGATCCCCGTTCCGCACGCGACATCGAGCACCCGCTCGCCGTCGGCGAGGGCCGCGCGCGCGATGAGTTCGTCCGCCCACGGTCGAAACGCGGACGCGAGATACGCCTCGTAAGCCTCGGCGCTGTCCTCTTCGATTTGCCATCCTTCTTCGATCGGCCGGCCTGTGGCGGGCGAGCTCTGCATGTTCATCGTGCACCTCCTCGAGGAAGGGCCAGTGTAGGATGGCGCCATGGGCCGCGACCATGACCGCGCGTCCGGAACTCTTGCTGAAGTGTCCGGGACTGTCGCCGATCGACTGGGCGACGATCCCCTCTCAGACGTTCTCGCGGCGGTTCGACTCACCGGCTCGCTCTTCTTCGTCGTCGAGGCCGCTCCGCCCTGGATTGCCGAGGCGCCCGAGTCTTCCGCGCTCGCCCCCGCCATCCTGCCTCGCGGCCAGCACGTCGTCTCGTACCACGTCATCGTCGAAGGAACGTGCTGGTGCCGCCTGGGTTCCTCCGCCCCCGTGAAGCTCGTCGCCGGCGACGTGCTCGTCGTTCCGCACGGAGATGCGTACGCGCTGTCGAGCGCTCCCGATCTCCGCAGCGGGCTAACCCCGGCGGAAATTCTGGACTGGTTCAAACAGATGGTCTCTGGCGAACTTCCCGCCGTCGTGACGGAAGGGGGCACGGGTCCGGCGTCGCTGCGAATCGTCTGTGGGTTTCTTGGATGCGATGCGCTGCCGTTCAATCCGATCCTTGATGCCTTGCCGAGGCTGCTGCGCATCGAACGTCCCGTGACGCCTGAAAACGATGGCATGCGCACGCTCGTCGATTTGATCGTCGCGGAATCACGCACCAAACAAGCCGGAAGCCGTTCGGTGCAGCTGCGCATCGGCGAGTTGTTGTTCGTCGAGGCCGTGCGGCGACATCTGGCGACGACCGCAGCCGAAGCAGGTGGCTGGCTGGCCGGTCTGCGCGATCCTCTCGTCGGTCGAGTCCTTGCCCGAATACACCGCGAGCCGCAGCGCGCATGGACGATCGAAGCGCTCGCCCGCGAAACCGGCTCGTCACGATCCGTCCTGGCAGAGCGGTTTTCCTGCTTTGTCGGGGAGCCTCCGATTCACTACCTCACGCGCTGGCGAATGCAGCGAGCCGCGGGTCTATTGGCGGGCGGCACAGCGAAGGTGTCGGCGGTGGCGCGGGATGTGGGCTACGACTCGGAAGCCGCGTTCAGCCGCGCCTTCAAGAAGCACACGGGCGTGACGCCCGCGACGTGGCGAGACGAGCGGCGCACCTTGTCGTAGATCGAACACCGGAGCCGAACACCGGCAACCGGTCAAGGCGTCGGGGACTACCCGCCCGCCATGGCGCCGACGACGAGCAGCGGCTCGTCGCCCGCCGCGACCGCGTCGGGAAGCGGAGCGTCCGGCGATTCGTGCGACAGATCCTGCTCGCAGGCGAAGAACCGCACGAACGGCCGGCGCGCGAGCGTGACCTGATCGCGGATCGTTCCGCGCAACATCGGATACCGCGCCTCGAGCGCATCGAGCACGGCGCGCTGGGTTACCTGACGCTCGACGTGAATCGAGACTTCGCCGCTGTCGACGCGCGCCAGCGTCCGCAGGTGAGCGGGAAGAACGACTCGGATCATTGCCCGCCTCCGCCCCGACTTCGCTCTTCGAGCTTCGTCGTGGGGCTGCGGCGAGGCTCGCCAAAGCTCGCGGTCATCATGCCTCCGCGAGCGACGGCGGCAGCGTCTGCACCTCAATGGAAACGACGGCCGGCAGATCGCGAACGATGGGCGTCCAGTTGTCGCCGGCGTCGGCCGAACCATAGACCTGACCGCCGGTCGTGCCGAAGTACACGCCGCACGAGTCGAGCGTATCGACAGCCATCGCGTCGCGGAGGACGTTGACGTAACAGTCGCGCTGCGGCAAGCCCTTGGTGAGCGCCTCCCATTCGTTGCCGCCGGACCGGCTGCGATACACGCGCAGCTTGCCGTCGGGCGGATAGTGCTCTGAGTCGCTCTTGATAGGCACGACGTAGATCGTCTCGGGCTCGTGGGCGTGGACGTCGATCGTGAATCCGAAGTCGGTCGGCAGGTTGCCGCTGACCTCCACCCACGACTCGCCCGCATCGTTGGTGCGCATCACGTCCCAGTGCTTCTGCATGAAGAGGACGTCGGGGCGCGCGCGATGCATCGCGACGTGGTGCACGCAGTGGCCGACTTCGGCCGCCGGATCCGGAATGCCTTCCGACCGCAGGCCACGGTTGATCGGCTTCCAGGTCTGGCCCGCGTCGTCGGTGCGGAAGGCGCCAGCCGCCGAGATGGCAATGTAGATTCGCGCCGGGTTGCGCGGATCCAGGATGATCGTGTGGAGGCACAAGCCGCCCGCGCCCGGCGCCCAGTGGGGTCCCGATCCATGGCCGCGCAGGCCGGGGAGCTCCGCCCAGGTCTGGCCGCCGTCGGTCGTGTGGAAAAGGGCCGCATCTTCAACCCCGGCGTAGACCTTGTCCGGATCGGTCGGCGACGGTTCGAGGTGCCAGACACGCTTGAACTCCCATGGATGCGGCGTGCCGTCGTACCACTGGTGCGTGCCAGGGACGCCGTCATACACGAACTTGTTCCCCGCCGACTCCCACGTCTTCCCGCCGTCGTTCGAACGCTGGATGATCTGCCCGAACCAGCCGGATGACTGCGAGGCGTAGATGCGGTTGGGGTCGGCCGGGGATCCCTTGAGGTGGTAAATCTCCCAGCCACCAAAATGGGGCCCGGTGACGTCCCACTTCTGGCGCTTGCCGTCCGATGTCAGGATGAAGGCGCCCTTACGCGTGCCCACAAGTACCCGTACTCCGCTCATCGTCGCGACCTTTCTGATCGGCTCGCCGCTGTCTCTACCTTTATAGTCGATCGACCGGGCATCAATTCGACACGGTCAGCTCTGCAAGTCCCCTTAGGCAACGCCTCCGTGCATTGTACAAAGGATGCGCCAAGACAAGAATCGCGGGATCGATGGGGGGATGACAAGCTCGGCGCTGGCAGGCAGGTTGGTCTGGTTTCGGCACGGCGCTCTCTCCCGGAGAACGCCGTGCCGCGTCTTGAGACTTACAACTTTCGCAGATAGGCGAGCAGCGCTGCGCGTTCTTCCGGCTTCGGTATCCGATCGAAGGCGACCCCGTCAGTCGACACTACGGGCGGCGCTGGCTGCCCCTGGGGACTCACGATCTGGATGAACCTGAAGAGCGTGATGTAGTGATCGACGACCTCTTCGAGCGTGTCCGCGCTGTTGTTGTGGAAGTACGGGGCGGTGTTCCTGATCCCGCGGAGGCCAGGCACGTCGAGTTTGTTCCAGTCATCGAAGGGCGGTGCGCCGCCGACAAACCCCGTCTGAAGAGCACGACCCGGGTCCGAACTCGTCCGCCGCATTTTTAAGGGTACTCCCACCGGGCCAACCGGCGGAATGGACAACGTAATCTCATACGTTCGAACGTTCCGGGCCAGTCGCTCTGGACACGGCTTGAAGCCGAATCCGGGAGGCCGCGGACACTGGGTCAGGATGTCGTGGTAGCGGACGACCGGAACGGGTGTCGAGGGCGACGTCGACTGACGCGGACCGCCGTGGCAGATGGTGCACGCACGCTCGAAGACCACCTTGCCCTGCTGTTCGAGCTCGTTGAGGCGCGGATCCGGATCCGGCAGGGGAAAGGTCCCTTCGCTGATGGCGTCGGAAAGCGCCCGAACACGATTGTTGGTGAAGAGCACCCGCTGAAACGAGGCCAGGTCGTCGAGGAGCTGGTCGGGCGGGGGGTTCTGAATCTGGGCATGTGCCACCAGCGCCCCGTGCGCCTGTTCCTGCAATGTGCCAAACCGCGCGTCAAGCTGGTAGCCACCCATGGGGTTGGGACCCCGTGGCCACGCATTCTCGCCGTCGAACCCCGTGAGCTTGACGTCGTTGACGGTCGGCACCATCCGCCACACATCTACTTCGGTCTCGGCCGATGGCAGGTTGGTCAGCGGATCGATGAGCCTGATCTTGCCGTTGAGCGGAAGGGGCAGCGTAACTCTGATCAGGCCGTTCTGCCGGAGGTTGCTGAAATCGTGAGCGTTCTCACCATTGACACGGAAATCATCCGCGTCAATCGGCCGGAACAGCGGATCATCCGCATTCGGATTGAATCGCTGCAGCAGCTGGAGAAGGCGGAACCGTGCCTCGACGCTCGCCGGCGACAGCTGGAAGTGGTCGGTCGGCATGTGGCAATCGGCGCAAGCGCGCCCGTTGCCATCCAGCCCGGTCAGGCGTCGATCCAGAAACGCCAGTCTTCCGCGGAGGACGGCGTCGCAGGGCTCACCGCCGCAATCAGCGATCCTCTCCAATCCGGCTCGCGAGGCCTGCTCCTGCGGGCTGCGGGCCGCAAGGTCGGCGCTGGATCTGATCACGAAGGCGGAAACGAGGGCAATGCAGCAGAAGATCAAGAAGAGTCTTCGCCGCCCGACAACGGCAGTCATCATCGAGTGTCTCCTTCGCAGGCGTTCCTGCGTGCGCAGGGGTTCCTGCGCAATGCCTATAACGATGGATGCGTCCAATGCGTACACGAGGTAGGAACGTGCTACCCTTCCGGCCCCATGACCGTGATTCGCTTGGCGGCAACGACGGTCGGCGTGCTTGCCCTCTCAGCGTGTACGTCCAGCGCGCCTGAACCAGCGCGCAGCGATACGCAGAGAATCATCGCCGCCGATACTGAGCCGGGCAGCTGGCTCACGCACGGCCGCACGTATGGCGAGCAGCGCTTCAGCCCGCTCACCAGAATCAGCACCGACACGGTCGGCCGGCTTGGCCTGGCTTGGACCTACGAGATGAGGACCAACCGCGGCATGTCGGCGACGCCCCTTGTCGTCGACGGCGTCATGTATGTCACCTCCGCATGGAGCCTCGTGTATGCCCTTGACGCCGTGACGGGCCAGGAGCGGTGGGTCTACGACCCGAAGGTCAATCGGGCGGTTGGCGCCAAGGCCTGCTGCGATGTCGTGAACCGCGGCGTGGCGATCCTGGACGGCAAGGCGTTTGTCGGCGTCATCGACGGCCGACTCGTGGCGCTCGACGCCAAGAGCGGGTCGGTCGTGTGGGAGACGGTTACTGTCGATCAGTCGCAGCCGTACACCATCACCGGCGCCCCTCGCGCCGCCAACGGTTTGGTCTATATCGGCAACGGTGGCGCGGAATACGGCGTCCGAGGCTACGTCTCAGCCTATGACGCAGGGACCGGCAAGCTGGTGTGGCGCTTCTACACCGTTCCTGGCGATCCCTCCAAGGGACCGGACAACGCCGCCTCCGACCCGATCATGGCGAAGGCCGCCGCGACGTGGAACGGGCAGTGGTGGAAGTTGGGGGGCGGCGGGACTGTCTGGGACGCCATCGTCTACGACCACGAGTTCAACCAGGTGATCGTCGGCGTCGGCAACGGCTCGCCGTGGAACCAGCAGCATCGCTCGCCAGGCGGCGGAGACAACTGGTTCCTCTCGTCGATCGTCGCGCTCGGTGCGGCCACCGGCGCCTACAAGTGGCACTACCAGACGACGCCCGGCGAGACGTGGGACTACACGGCCACGCAGCCCATCATCCTCGCCGAGCTCCCCATTGACGGGAAGGACGGGAAGCCGCGGAAGGTCGCGATGCAGGCGCCGAAGAACGGGTTCTTTTACGTCGTGGATCGCGAGAACGGCCGGCTGATCACCGCGCAGCCGTTCCTGCCTATGTCGCCGACCAAGAACACACCTTCGGGCATGCCCCTCAGTTGGGCGTACGCCGTCGATCCAGGGACGGGTCGCCCGGTCGAAAACCCGGAGGCGCGATACCGCGGCGGCGCTGCCCTCGTCCGGCCTGGGCCGGACGGCGCGCACAACTGGCACCCGATGTCGTTCAGCCCGCAGACCGGGCTCGTCTACCTCCCGGCGCAGGACATGGCATTTCCCTATGCGCACGACGCGAATCCGGTGACGCGCGAGGGGTTCAACAACCTGGGAGTGCTTTTCGATCGGCTCCCCGATGACACCGCCGTGCGGGCAGCAATCAAGAGCGCATCGAAAGGCATGCTCCTCGCGTGGGATCCGGTGGCGCAACGCGAGGTGTGGCGTTCGGACAGACGAGGTCCGTGGAACGGCGGGACGCTTGCGACCGCCGGCGGGCTCGTGTTCCAGGGAACCGGCGACGGCCAGTTTCTCGCGCTGGATGCCCGGTCCGGGAAGACCGTGTGGTCCACGGACAATCAGGCCGCGACACTTGCCGGTCCGATCAGCTACGAGATCGGCGGCGAGCAGTACATCGCCGTGTTGGCCGGATATGGCGGCGCCTTCTTTCTCATCGAGGGCTTCGTGGCCGCCTCGGAAGGTCATGCGCTCAACGGCCGGGTGTACGTCTTCAAGTTGGGCGGCATGGCGCCGAGGCCAACGCTCAATCTGCAGAAGGCCCCGGTCGCCAAGCCGCCCGTGATTGCGGTCAGTGCCGACGCCTACAATCGCGGCGGTCGCCTCTACGAAAGCAACTGCACGTTCTGCCACGGCGTAGCAGCCGTGACCGGCGGCGTCCTTCCGGACCTTCGGCGGTCGGCACGGCTCCAGGACGCCGTCGCCTGGCGACGAGTGGTCGTTGACGGGGAACTTGCCTCGTTGGGCATGCCGAGCTTCGGCAAGTATGTCTCCGCGGAGGACGCGGAGCTCGTCCGCGCCTACGTCGCCAGACAGGCCGCGATGCTCTACGAAGCCGAGGCCAGCCGAAATCCCTGAGAGCCTGTGAATCAATCACTCGTGAAGATCACTCGTGGCTTCATTTCTCAAGCCCTGAGCCCTGGCCCGGGCGTCCGGGCCTCGTGAGACAATCCGCGGATGATCCGAAATCAGGCACGAGCCCTTCTGACCGCGGCCATCGTCCTGATGGCTATAGTCACAAGCGGATGTCGACGACCGCCGGCCGAGCAACCGCCGCGCCGGCCCAACATCCTCTTCATCCTGCTCGACGATCTCCGTGCCGACACGCTCGGCTACGCCGGACATCCTTACCTCAAAACGCCGCAGATCGACCGCATTGCGAACGAGGGCGTGAATTTCAAGAACGCCTTCTGCACTACGTCGCTGTGCTCCCCGAGCCGGGCATCGCTCCTGAGCGGCGTCTACGCGCACAAGCACGGGGTCACCAACAACTTCACCGAATTCCCGGCCGCGAGGAACAGCTTCCCCAAGGTGCTGCAAAAGGCGGGCTATGCCACGGCCTACGTCGGCAAGTACCACATGGGCGAGGGCAACGACGAGCCACGCCCGGGCTTCGACTACTTCGTGACGCACAAGGGCCAGGGGAAGTACTTCGGCACGGAATTCAACCTGAACGGAGAACGCCGCGAGGTCAGGCCGGGCTACTACACCACCGCCGTCACCGACATCGCCCTCGACTGGCTGCAGCGCGATCACGCCGGAAAGCCCTGGATGATGATCGTCGGGCACAAGGCCCCGCACAGCTTCTACACGCCCGAGCCGAAGTACGAGAACGCCTTCGCCGACGTGCCGGTCTCGTATCCGGGGTCGGCGTTCGCGCTCGACGACAAGCCCGACTGGATCAAGGACCGTCTCGCGACGTGGCACGGCATCTACGGGCCGCTCTTCGACTGGCGCAAGAAGTTCCCCGACGAGCGTCCCGAAGCCGTCAAGGATTTCGAGAACATGGTGCACGCCTACTGGGGCACCATCCTGAGCATCGACGACAGCGTCGGGCGCCTCCGTGCCTGGCTCGAAGACACCGGCCAGTTGGACAACACCATCGTCGTGTTCGTCGGCGACAACGGGCTGCTCGAAGGCGAGCACGGCATGGTCGATAAGCGGACGATGCACGAACCGAGCATCCGGATACCTATGGCGATCAGATATCCGGGGCTGACGACCGAGCCGCGCGTCGTCGATCAGCAGGTGCTCACGATCGACATGGCGCCAAGCCTGCTGGAGCTTGCGGGTTCGCCGGCGATCCCGGGTATCGACGGACGCTCATGGGTACGGCTCGTACGGGAAGGGGATCCGTCGTGGCGCAAGAGCTGGTTCTACTACTACAACTACGAGAAGGAATTCCCGTACACGCCCAACGTCCGCGGCATCCGAACCGAGGAGTGGAAGTACATCCGCTACCCGCATGGCGACGGGTCCGCCGACCGTCATCTGGGCGAGCTCTACGATCTCAAGCAGGATCCGGGCGAAGGCACCAACCTCATTCGGAGAGTCGACTACGACGCCACGCTCCATCGGCTGCAGAGTGACCTCAACGAGCTGATGGCTGCCACCGGGCTCACCCCGCAGACCGACAAGATGCCGCTCGACGAGGGCATCAAGAAAGAGCTGCCGGCGCAAAGTATTCGGTAGAGCGACTGTCACTACCATGTAGCACGTAGTGTCCGGCTTTAGCCGGACCTTTTGGCTGGTCCGCCTAACCAGCCTCCGCCAAAGCTACGGCGGTCCGCCGAAGCCTTGGCGAAGGCGGAAGGCGGACACTACGGGCAAAGAAGATTGTTCTAGCGCGCAGACAATTCCAGAAAACGCGAGGACTGCCGGACCGTTGTGCCGGCGCTGGTGCGCTGAATGATGAGTGCGGCGGTGCCGGGACGGGACTCGATCAACGCAAGGCCGCGGTCGGCGCCGAGGACGCTGACAGCGGTGTCGAGTCCGTCGGCGTCGAGGCCGTGCCGTGCGATGACGGTGACGATGATGTCGTCGACGAGACCCATCCGGGAAGCGGGGTCGATGATGTGGGAATAGCGGCGCCCGTCGATGTCCATGTGCTGCTCGCTATTGCCCGAAGTGGAAACAGCCGCGTTGGTCAGCTCCAGCATTGCGGGCACCCCGGGCAATGCCTCGCCCGAGTAGACGCCGATTCGCCAGCCGCGCTGACCCGGGGGCGCCTCGCTGAACGCGAGATCTCCGCTCACCGCCACCAGAGCGCTCCGCACCCCCAGTCCGCCGAGCACCTTGAGGGCCTCGCTGGCGGCGTAGCCCTTGCCATTGGCGCCGACGTCCAGCGCCATGCCGGTCATGTCGAACCTCGCGGTACGCTGCCCAGCGTCGAGGTGGAGCTTGCGGAATCCGCTGCGGCGCGCGGCGTCCTGCAATGCGGCGGAATCGGGCAGGCGTGCAGTCGCCCGAGCCTCGCGCCAGAGCCGGACGATGGGCCCCTGCGTGATATCGAACGCGCCGCCGGTCGCCTCCGCCAGTTCCTGCGATGCGGAGAGGACCGCGAACAGATCCTCGCTGACGCGCACCGCGCGCCCGACAATCGCGGTGGTGATCTGGTTCAGCTCGCTGTCGGGCCGGTAGTCCGACAGGACGCCGTCGAGGTGTCGGATGCGCTCGAAGGCAGCGCGGAACGCGTCCTTGGCTTCCTGCTCGCCCGGCGCGTAGAGCGTGATCCGGACGAGCGTGCCCATGTGGGGCTCGACCGCCTCATAGCGGTGCAGCTCCGATCGCGCCAGGCCTGCCAGCGCGACGACCGAGAGGCTCAGGCCAAGCCAGCGTACCACCACAAGCCACCTCAAAACACGGTCGACGACACATCACGATGATCGCGAAGACCACCAAGCTCACGAAGGAAGACTCTCACGGTCTCCGTTCATGAGCGTCTCAGTATGGATCCAGTGCGACGCCGTTGTTCCAGGCGCGATACATCTCTTCGACGCTCGGCAGCGTGGCGGGACGGACGAGGCGGAAGCCAAGCCATTGCGCGTCGGTCATGTACCAGATGCTCTTGGGCAGTTGCGGATCCTGCTTCTTCCACGCCGGGTCGGACGGCACACGTACGGTGCACCCCACCGCCGCTTCGTCGTCGTGCCACGAGCCGCCGCGGACGGCATGGGGATACGGAGTGGTGGACCTGACCCACGGATTCTTCGCGGGCGCTGCCGTGTACGGCGCGTACTGATCCAGGGTCCACTCCATGACGTTGCCGAGCATGTCGTACAGCCCCCAGGCGTTTGCCTTCTTCGTTCCGATCGTGTGATACGTGCCACCGGCAAAACCCGGCAGGGCCGAGTTCTTCGCGAACCACGCATAGTCTCCCAACTGACCGGGCCCGATCCCGGTTGTGGCGCTCGCCCGGCACGCGTACTCCCACTCGGCCTCGGTCGGCAGGCGGTAGTACTCGCCGGTCTTCGCGCTCAGCCACTCGGCGAACTTGTTCGCGGCGTGCTGGGTCATGCTGATCGCCGGAAAGCCGTTGTTGCCCCGACCGAAACTCATCTCGAGGTGCGGAGCCGTCGGCCGGCTCAGCCCGTCGACGAGCGCGTCCGGGTGCTCGCGCTCCTTCGCCTGGTCGGCGAACATGAACAGCAGGTACGCGTCCCAGGTCACTTCGTGGGTCTGCATCCAGAACGCATCCAGGCGCACCTGGTGCTGCGGGCGCTCGTCAGGCCTGCCGCCGGAGCCGGCGGATCCCATCAGGAACTCGCCGGCGGCCACGCGAGTCATGCCATACGTGACGGTCGTGTTGGGGATCGTGACGGTGTAGGGAGCGGACGTGGCGCCGGCGGTCTTCTTGCCGCGCTCGGCTTCTTCAGTGCGCTCAATGAGCGTACGGATCCGCTGGACCGCGGCCATCTCCTTCGCGTCGACTGCGCTGGCGGCCTGGCGTGTCACGCGAGGAGCAGTCTCCGCGATGGCCACAAGGGCCATGCCGAGTATGGCCGCGAGCCACAGCTTCATTGCCGGCTGTTCGACTACAAGCCATCTCATAAACACGGTCGACGACCCATCACGATGCTCGCGAAGACCTCGAAGCTCCCGAAGAAAGAATTCACCAATGGATCCTTCGCGCGCCTCGTGAGCTTCGCGGCCTTCGTGAAGGGTCTCCGTTTGAGATAGCTTCTAAATGACTCTCGACTGGCCGGGAACCGCCAGCCCGGGCACTTCGTGCTTCGCCTTCCAATCGACCGGCTTCGGCACCAGGCTCACCTGCGAGTTCATCGCCTGCTCCCAGGTGACCTGCTGGCCGGTGTAGGCCGCCTGGCGGCCCATGATCGCCAGCAGCGTGCTGGTCGCCAGGTTCAAATCGTCGTTCTTGGGCTTGCCGGCACGAATGGAGGCGAAGAGTACATCGTGTTCGCGCTGGTACATGTCGTATTCTTCGCCCTCGAACTGCCACTTGATCTGGCCGTCCGGGCCTTCGATGCGGGGCTTGCCAGCTCCAAGCATCATCGTCCCATCAGTTCCCATGATGTAGTCGAGGGTACCGTTGAAGCAGCCGGTGGACTGGCGGTTGGCGAGGAAGACCCGGTAGCCGTTCGGAAAGGCGTAGCTGACCGCAAAGTGATCGTAGATGTTGCCGCCGTTCGCGGGAACTGCCCGGCCGCCGACTCCGACAGCGCTGATAGGCGGCTGATCTTTCACGACCCACATGATCTTGTCCGCGTTGTGCACGGCCTGCTCCACCAGGCTGTCGCCGCAGAGCCACGTGAAGTTGTACCAGTTGCGAATCTGCCACTCGATGTCGCTCATGCCGGCGGGCCGCGCGCTCTCTGGCGGCATCGGCTTGACGGGGTTGGTGTAGTAGGTCGAATAGTGCGCGACCAACCGCCCGATGGCGCCGTCTTGCACTTTCTGTACGGCTTCCCGAATCATGTTGTTGTAGCGCCAGCAGTACCCCGAGACGAGCGCAAGGTTCTTCGTCTGCGACAGCTTTTGCGCCGCCAGGACCTCGCGCACGCCTGGCGAATCCGTCGCGCAGGGTTTTTCGCAGAAGACGTGCTTGTTGGCGTTGACCGCCGCCGTGAGGTGCTGCGGCCGGAAGCCCGGGGGCGTCGCCAGCAGCACCACGTCGACGCCACTGTTGATGACCTTCTCGTACCCGTCCAGCCCGAAGACGGGCTGGTCCATCTTCACCTGCGCCCCGAACCGCGTGCTGCCCTTCAGCCGGGTCGCCGCCTGCTGGACGATGGCCTCGTCGATGTCGGCGACGGCCGTCAGTTCGTTGTTGGGGTCTGCGGTGAGCGCCTGTGCTGCCGCGCCGAGGCCCCGGCCGCCGCAGCCCACGAGACCGACTTTGAGGGCATTGGTGATCGTCCGGCCAGAAATGATGCCGGGAAAGCCGGTCGCGATTGCACCGGCGACCGTCCCAGTTTTCTTGAGGAAGTCGCGACGCTCAATCTTGTCCAGTTGCTTCTTCGGTGTGGTCGCCATAATGTCCTCTCGAATGGTCTCTCAGAAGCCCGAATCATACTCCTTCTGCTTGCGCGCGCCGCGTCGTGGCCCTGGCTGGGGGCCGGCCGCCGTGGGCGCCTGGCTCGTACTGCTGAGCAGCCTCGCGGCGGCCGACTCGGCGCAGACCGGCAAAGGCATCAACCAGGCCTGGCAGCCGCTATTCGACGGCAAGACACTCAACAATTGGCAGTCGACTAAGTTCGTTGGCGAAGGCGCCGTGACGGTGGAGAACGGGCAGATCATCCTGGAGGCCGGGCGCAACCTGACCGGCATCACTTGGATGGGTCCGCAATTACCGACCACCAACTACGAAATCGCGCTGCAGGCCATGCGCGTCCAGGGAAGCGATTTCTTCGCCGGCGTGACGTTTCCGGTCGCCGACTCGTTCTGCTCGCTCATTCTCGGCGGGTGGGGCGGCACGGTGGTCGGGCTATCCAGCATCAACGGCATGGATGCTTCGGAGAACGAGACCTCGCAGTCGATCCAGTTCGAGTTGGGGCGCTGGTACAACATCCGCATCCGCGTGACATCCGCGAAGATCGAGGCCTGGCTCGATGAGCGCCAGATCATCAATCAGGACCTCACGGGCAACAAGATCACCACGCGCTTCGAGGTGGAACCGTCGCAGCCGCTCGGTGTGGCGTCCTGGCGGACGAAAGCCGCCTTACGCGAGTTGCGCCTGCGGCGCCTATAGACGCCCGTGGCGCCGAACTTTAGTTCGGCGTCAGCGACTGTGACGCGCAACTAAAGTTGCGCGCTACGGGCGTCGGCGTCAGCGACCGGGACGCGCCCGTAGCGCCGAACTTCAGTTCGGCGTCCGCGACCGTGACGCGCAACTAAAGTTGCTCGCTATTTGATCGTCAGGATCACACGTCGATATGAGGTCAGTGCCGGTGTGCCGTCATCCTCGACAGCAAGAATGATGTGCGCCGTGCCGGCCACCCGGGGCGCGACAGTTACGCGTGTGGTGGTCGCGTTCTGAAGCGACACCCGCACCGGCGGCTCGCGAGGTCCCCCCTCCGGCCCTGAGGGAATGCCACCCTCGCCCGGAGTCCCTCCCCCACCGATCGGGACGAGGCCGCCGGCCGAGACGGGCTGACCGGGAATGCCGGTTCCGGCTTCCGAATAGAAGAACCAGGTGTACTTCAGCGTGTGGCCGTCAGGGTCGCGAGTACCGCCGGCGTCGAGGGTCACCGCCGCGCCGACGGCCGCGTCGATCCGGATCGGAGCCTTCCCCGCCTGACCGTTCACGACGACTTCCGGGTTGTGATTCGCCTGGGACAGCCCCTTGATCGTCCAATCCATGCGCGCCGCGAAATCGTTCTGGAACGCCGTGCGCCAGCGCCAGATCGTGGCCTGATCAGAGGTGTACGTCTCGACCGTCGACGCCGGTGACCGTATCCTTCGAGTTGTCGCGGCCCGGAAAGGAATCACCGCCCTGGGTCCAGAACGGACGCGGCTCGCCGTAGAACGTGCGCCAGACATACCGTCCGCCCCACCCGCCGTAGGTCGGGCTCATCGAGCTCGCCAGGCCGTTGTTGATCAATCCGAGGAAAGTCGGCGTGTCGCCCTCGTGGATACAGCAGGGGACGGGATACAGCTTGCCGAGCGGTCCCTTGCTGCGGATATTCGCGTTGACCCACGCGTCGGTGAACGCGGTGAAGTCCGCGCCCGGCGCGTTCTTGTAGAAGCGGTCGCCGCTGATGCCGGTCCACGTGGCGTAGGCGTACTGATCGCCGTCGGGCGTCGACGGCAGCGCGATGTAATGCAGCGCAGGAAACTCCCGACGGATCCACGGCCCGGCATCGTCCTGATCCGAGATCGAGTAGACGCGCAGCTTCGCCACCAGCGCGTCGAGCTCGGCGGGCGTCTTCGTCGCTTTCGCGCTGCAGAAGCGCTTGAGCCAGCGTGTTTGTCCCGCCCCACGCGAGTACCCAGAGTGGACGGGCGTCGGACTTCCCCGCCGCCTGGATGATGAGTTCGGCGCCCGCGCTCATCTTGTCCGGCCCCACGGCGGCCATGCCGTAGGCTGGCTGGCCCGACGCGATTACCGCCTTCAGCGACTCGGCGGAGGCAAACCCGGTCTCGTGTTGCAGCAGCCTGGCCAGCACCTGACCGTACGCGTCGACGAGCGTCTGAATCACGTCGGGCCGGACCTTGTTCTTCATCCAGGTCGACGTCGTCGCAATCAGACCTTCCATGTCGAACTGGTTCGAGTAGACGAGGAAGCGCACCATGGACATCTGGTCGTCCGGCTCGTTGGCGATGTCGGTCATGACCACCACACGCTGTTTGTCGACATACGGGTCGACGCGAGCCGCCAACGGATCGGGCGCGGCCTGCTGTGCGCCGGCAAGCGACAGCATCGACGCACCGAGTAACGCGGACGTCAAAGAGACCGGTAACCTCAAATGCATCTCCATCGTTGTGAGTTGTTCATACCACTGCTGCACGGCCTGCCAGGATTTGGATCCTGTGACACGGATTTCACCACAGAGTCAGCGGAGTCAGCAGAGCAGCACCGGCGGTCGAATACGACACGACCGGCCGCGGAGGCGCGGGTCGCCCGCTGTTGGCAAACGATCTGTCGTATCCCGGTCCTCCGCTAACTCTGTTAACTCTGTGGTGAGATTCATTGTCCGAGAATTGAGCGCCAGGAGGATTGCCGCACTCGTCGCATACGGACCCCGGCCGGATTCTGAACCGGCCGGCCCGGAGACGCAAGCAGGAATCGGGTTCCCCCCCTCTACCCCGCCCTCATCATCGACCCTCGACCACGCTCGGACCGACGCGGCGCCGAGCGCGACGGCGGCGAGCACTACCAGGCGCTCGTCAGACTCACCAGATCGGTCGGCTCATCGCGAACAGCATGCTGCTGACCACCCGGCCGAGAGCCCACGCTGACGCGAGTCCCAGCTCATGCCCGCGCGACCAGCCAGACGCTTCGCGCCACACCGAGGATCGTTCCAGTCCGGCGCCATCGCCACTCGAATGCCGAACTCGCGGTACGTCGGGCGACCCGTACGACATCGTGCCGTAGAGTCCAATCGCCGCCAGCAGGAGCGCCAGGCCCCGAACAGCTCGTGATCGTCCCAGGTCGTTCCCGGAGGAGCGAGCGATCATCTCGTCGCGCACCGTGTGGACGTCGAGACCGTGCCGTCGTGTCGAGCGCCCGCACTTTCCCGTAGCCGTGGCGAGCGCGCGGTCGGACGCGGTGCGCAGTGCACGACCATGGCGATGCCCAGGTCCGGCCGAAAGGCACGTACACCTTCGCAGGCTCTCTTCCCTGAGGCCTGTGTATTTGCCGTCCTTGACGAGGCCGATGATCTCGTAGTCGTAGACGCCCTCGCAACACCACCCGCCGGCCGATTGGATTCTCGCGCCGAAAAATGCCTGGCGAACGTTCTTCACGACTATCACCTTTTCAGGGACGACACATCACGCTCGGCGACGTCGCGGCCCAGCAGGAGTGGAATCCTCATCGTGGCGAATAGCCCGGCGAGATGATCCGACCCACGGAGACAAGCGGGATTCGTTTGCCCTCGGGACGTAGCCGGGAACGAAGATGCTCCATTCGGTGGGACGCCAAGCGGCGCTGTTCCGCGAGCGCAGCGGCGAGGACGCCCGGCAGCTGCTTCACTTCCTCGGCAGCCTGGATAAAACTGCATCTGCCGGTGCTGCTGGCATCGACTGCGGCATCAGGAGCTCTCGCGGTAAAGCCGGTGTCGACGCCGCGCAGGTTGCCGAGCGAGCGGAGGAACAACGTCGCCGCACGAGCAGGAGCAGCGACAGGCTCACCTGGAAGACCACGAGCCCCTGCGCAGCCGGATCCGGACGGGGCCAGCCGCGGTCTCTTCACCCTTCAGGGCGTAACCACGTCGACATTCGCGATGAAACGCAGGGACAAGCCCGAAGAGCAGCGCCGCCCTGCCGCCACGGCCAGAGCGAAAACAGCACATCGAGATCGAGCGGCACCGCGACGCTCTCGCTGACGGAAGGTAGGTCAGCAGCACATCACGCAAGGTGCGAGCGAGCAGCAGTCCGGCGAGTCCTCCTGCGCAGCCAGCAGCAGGCTCTCGTGAACAATTGAGAAACGAGCGCTGCGAGCGGCACCAAGCCGAGCCGAATGGCAATCTCGCGCGGCGTGCCGCGGCCCTACTCAACAGCAGGTTAGCGACATTGGCACAGGCAATCAGGAGCACCACCCCCATGATCGTCATGACATCCACAGCGGCTGCGAATACTGCTGGCGCAGCTGAGAGATCCCGGCATGGCCGCAACGAGCGTGATTCGCTGATTGAGAACATTCTGCCGTAGCCGCCGAACTGCGAATCCGACTCTCGAGATGCCTGTTAGCTTGCAGAGCGAGAGCTCGCCTCCGCCTGCCGAACGTCGACATCGCCCAGCGTCCCATGATCTGATCCAGTGCTCGGCTGCTAGGCGGTGCCCAGCGCGAGAGACCAGCTGCATCATCATCGCGCGAAACGTCCGCGACTCGCCGACTTCGCTCCTTGAACTCGAGCGCTATCCCGACAACCGTGAACGATTGTCCATTGATCAGAATCGGAGCGAAGAGCTCTGCCACCGAAGCGCCGCATCCAGCACCATGCTCAGCACGCACGACCGCGTGATCCGCCATGCCCGCGACAATCATCGCCGTCCACGATGCCATCCCAACGGTCCACCCCAAGCACTCGAAGTAACTGCCCATACCAACGCGCCATACGCGCTCTCACCCTCACTTCACCCATCGGGCCGTGCGGAAGGCCAGGACGCCGACCAACGTCTCGCTGCGCTCGCGGAAATAGCGGAACAGCGGTACGGGTGCTGACCTGGTTCCTGATCACCACGACGAGCCGTTCGGGATCGCTGACCGGCAGGCTTCGCAGGACGAGGGCGTGCAGGATGCTGAAGATCGCCGTGTTCGCGCCGATGCCGAGGGCCAGGGACAGCACGACCGTGGCGGTGAAGCCCGGGCTGGCGAAGAGCGCCCGACCGCCATACCGGGCATCGCGCAGGCAGTCGTGAGACCAGCGTTCGAAGCGTTCCATCATGCCTGTTGTAATTCCTGCGCAGTCACTCGAATCCGTCCTTTGGACGAATTCGTATGCCCCCGCGTTGCCCATCCTCTTCCCTTGACTCTGCCCCCGCCGGACCGTCAGTATGGCGCCGCAATCCCAAAATGCTTATCGGAGGGTTCATATGAGGAAAACGTCGTGGGTCGCTGCGCTCGTGCTCGTCGGCGCGTCGGTGGTGGTCAGTGCGCAGAACGCCGACCCTGATGCCCAGAAGCTTGCCGATCAATACACGGCGGCATTCAACAAGGGCGACGCAAAGGCGCTGACCGCGCTCTACGCCGTCAACGGCACGGGTCTCGGGCCGACCGGCACTTTGCTCGCAGGGCGGGCGGCGATCGAAAAGAACTTTGTAGATGGGTTTGCAGGCCCGCTGAAGGGTGCGACGCTGAGTCTGGAGCAGGGCGCTACGCACGTGGTCACGCCGGACGTGAAGATGATGGAAGGCCGCTTCACGACAACCGGAATCGTGCCGGTCAAAGGCCGCTACGTGAACACGATCGTCCGGCAGGGGAAGACGTGGCTCCTGGCGAGTGTGGTCACGATTCCAGACCCGCCCGCCCCGAAGTAGACTGGCTAACTCCCTCCCTGATTTTATAACTTTCATGTTCTACTGAGCTTCGAGACATCATGGCGCGTCCGAAGCCCGAACTGGTAATCACCGACATGGAACGACAGGCCTTGAGTCGATGGCGCATCGGGCGCGGACGGCGCCGCTGCTGGCGCGCCGGGCGCGCCTCGTCCTGGCATGCGCGCCGGTCTGGACAACACGACGGTGGCGCGGAAGCTGCGCCTGTCGCAACCGACCGTCGGCCGATGGCGTCAACGGTTCATCGACAAGCGGATCGATGGGTTGCTCGACGAACCGCGTCCGGGCGCGCCGCGCACGATTACCGACGCACAGGTCGAGGACATCGTGGTCCGCACGCTCGAGAGTGCGCCCGCCGGGGCCACGCATTGGATACACGAGCTGTCGAAGGCCGCAGGCCTCAGTCCGATGAGCGTGCATCGGATTTGGCAGGCGTTTGGCCTGCAACCGCACCGAACGACCACGTTCAAGCTCTCGCCCGATCCGCTGCTCATCGACAAGGTTCGGGACATCGTCGGCTTGTATTTGAATCCACCGGCGCACGCCGCCGTGATCTGCGTCGACGAGAAGCCACAGATCCAGGCGCTGGACCGTAGCGCGCCGTTGCTGCCGCTGCGCCCTGGACAAGCGGAGCGACGAACCCATGACGACAAGCGGCATGGCACGACGTCGCTCTTCGCCGCGCTGGAAGTGAAGACGGGCCAGGTGCTCGGGCAATCCGGCGCCGACATCGGCGATCGAATTCCGGGCGTTTCTCACGACGCTCGATCAACAAGTCCCCGGGCCCTCGACGTGCACGTCATCATGGACAACTACGGCACGCACAAAACCGCGTCCATCCGACGGTGGTTCGCTCGACATCCCCGCTTCCATCCGCATTTCACGCCGACCTATGCGTCGTGGCTCAACCTCGTGGAACGCTGGTTCGCCGCGCTCGAGACCCAGCAGCTCCGTCGCGGCGTGCACAGCAGTGTCCGGTCGCTCGAAGCTGCGATTCGCGCGTTCATCGACGCTTCGAACACCGCCGGTCAACCGTACGTCTGGACGAAAACGGCCGATGACATCCTGGCCAGCATCTCCCGATTCGCCCAGCGCACCAGCGCCGTTCATGAGCAGCAAGTTATGTTACGAACCACTGGTACGGGACACTAGAAGCTATCAACATAACCGTGACGCTCGTTCCAAGTCGCGAGCGAGCGCGGCGAGCGAGCCACGCGAACGGAGCGCGCCGGCAAAGCGGCGCGCGAGAGAGCGTGTAGGGGAGTCCGAGGGGCGAAGCCCCTCGGAAAGACTAGTGCGGGTCTCACATGAAACGAACCGCGAGATCGATCGTCGCGATCTCTCTTGCCTGCTTCGCGCTCGCCTGGCAGGCGCCACAGGATCGCATCACTCCAGCCACAGTCGGGCGCCTCGCCGTCGCCTGGACGTACGACACGCACGAGGCGACCGAGCCGTCCCGTCCCGGCGGCAAGCGGCCGGCCTTCGAGGCAACGCCGGTCTTTGCATCGAACCGGCTGTACCTCTCCACACCGCGCGGTCTCGTCGTCGCGCTCGATGCCGAGTCGGGCGCCGAGACGTGGCGGATCGATCTCAAGGTCGGCGGCGATGCGAACTACAGCGACTTCGCGAATCGGGGCGTCGCGGTCGCGGGCGACCGCATCTATGTCGGCACGGTGGATGCGCGGCTCGTCTGCCTCGATCGTCGCGACGGGAGCTTCTGCAAGGGCTTCGGCGCACAAGGTCAGGTGGATCTCGTCGCCGAGCTCAGGCGTAAACCCGAGTGGCCGGGAGAGTACGGCGTCACGTCTCCACCTGCGGTTTATCGCAACCTCGTCATCGTCGGGTCGTCGGTGGCCGACAACAGCCGCGTTCGCATGTCATCGGGCGAAGTACGCGCATTCGACGCCGCCACGGGCGCTCTCAGATGGACATTTCACCCGCTCCCCGCGAACGCTGATGCCGGCGGCGCCAATACCTGGTCGCGTATCACCGTGGACGACGAGAATGGGCTGGTGTTCCTGCCGACAGGAAGCGCGAGTCCCGACTATTTCGGCGGCCTGCGGCAGGGCGACAACCAATACGCGAACGCGATCGTGGCGCTCCGTGCCGCTACCGGCGAGGTCGCGTGGTCATTTCAGACGGTTCATCACGATCTGTGGGACTACGACGTGGCCTCTCCGCCAATGCTTTACACCGGAAAGAGTGGCCCCGCGGTCGCGGTGGGATCGAAGACCGGCCACCTTTTTCTCTTCGATCGGCTGACGGGACGGCCTGTCTTCCCCATCAACGAGCGGCCCGTTCCCCAGAGCGACGTGTCGGGCGAGCACACGGCCGCAACGCAGCCGTTTCCCGAGCGGCCGCCAAGCCTGGTGCCGCAGCGAATCAGCTGAGCAGGATATCTGGGGCACAACGCCGCAGGACCGCGACGCGTGCCTGGCCACATTCCGGCGCTTGCGCAACGAAGGCGTGTTCACGCCGCCGAGCCTTGCCGGGAGCATCCATGTGCCGGGCAACATCGGCGGGCTCCATTGGGGAGGGACGGCCTGGGATCCGGCGAACCGCCTCATCATCGCGCCCGTGAACCGCCTGCCTGCGGTTATCCGGCTGATACCGAGAGCCGACTACGATCGCGCGCGGAAAGAAAATCCAGGGGTGGAGGTTACTAAACAGGATGGCGCGCCTTTCTCGATGTCGCGGCAGTTCCTGCTCTCGCCTACAGGCATCCCCTGCGTGGCGCCGCCCTGGGGAGAGCTGGTCGCCGTCCACGCCGACACCGGCGCCATTGCCTGGCGAACCACGCTCGGCGACATGAGCACTCTGCTCGGGTCCAAATCGATCATCGCCCACCGGATCGCCAAATCTCGGCGGCGCAGCGGTTACCTCGGCCGGCCTGCTGTTCATCGGCGCCGTGATCGATCCGCACCTGCGGGCGTTCGACACGAAGAGTGGACGCCAGGTGTGGGAGGCGCAGCTGCCGACGAGCGCCCGGGCGACGCCTCTCGTGTTCACGACCGCAAGCGGCCGCGAGATGGTGGCCATCGCGGCTGGCGGCCACGACACGCCGTTCTCGCGGCCGGGCACGACGCTGGTCGTGTTCGGGCTGACCAAGCCTTAGCGAGCCGCTGGCTGTTTGCAGATGGTTGTAGTGTCCGCCTTTAGGCGGACTTCGCCTGGTCCGGCTAAAGCCGGACACTACGTGCGACGCCACAGGTGTAGTGTCCGCCTTCAGGCGGACCTAGTCTCGTCCGGCTAAAGCCGGACACTACGTGTTCACGCGGTCGCTCCGCGTCAATCCCCGTACTAATCAATGTCCAGGAGCGCGAGCGGATCGACCCGCGAGGCGGTATGGGCGGGTCTGAGTGCCGACAGCAGCGCAATCGCGGTCAGCAGCACCGTGACTACGCCGATCGTCCAGGGATCGTTGCTCTGGACGCCGTAGAACTGCTCCGACAGCGGCCGGCTCGCGGCAATCCCGAGCGGCACGCCGATGACGAGGCCGCACGCGACCAACCGCAGGCTGTCCCCGAGCACCATCGTCACGATCGCGTGGCTGCTCGCGCCGAGCGCCAGCCGGATGCCGAGCTCGTGCGTCCGTTGCGCGACGTCGGACGCCATCAGCGCGTACAACCCGACGCAGCCGATGGTGACGACGATGAGGCCGAGGACGAGGGAGAGCGCGCTCATCAGCCGCTCCTGCGCAATCGCGTCGTCGAGCACCTGCGACATCGTCCGCACGTTGGCGAGCGGCAGATCGGGCGCGATGACCCCGAGGTGGTGACTCACGACGGCGCTGGCGCTCGCCGGAGAGCCGGCCGTGCGGACCGCCAAGACGACCTGACCGTAGGACCGTAAGGGCAGATAGACGACGCCGAGGCGGCGATCGCGGGGCGAGACCTGCTTCGCGTCGCTGACCACGCCGATAACCGGATACATGGCGCCGCGTGGGGTGAGGGCGACGCGCCGGCCGACCGGGTTGCTCCCTCCGAACAGGACTCGCGACAGCGACTGGTTGATGATGACGCCGCCGGTTGCCGGGTCGAGATCGCGATCGTCGAACGTCCGGCCAACGATCAACGGAATACCGGCTGCCGCGAAAAACCCAGGCCCCACGGAGGCAGACGTCCAGCGCGCCCCGGGGATGACGACACTCCGATCGGTCGCCAGCTGCTGACTGCCGTCAACCCAGTAGTTCGTGTAGTCGAGGAGCGCCGGGCCGGAGATGCCGGCCGCGCGGATGCCGGGTACCGCCGACAGCCGATCGGTGACCCGCCGGAGGAGCATCGCCGCCGCCTGGTCCGAGTAACCGGCCGCGGCAGCGTTCAGCGGCACGAGGAGCACGTTCCGATCGAAGCCGAGCTCCTGCGAACGAAGGTTGCTGACGGTCCGGAGGAAAAGGCCGGCAACGATCAGAATGATGGCGCACATCGACAGCTGAGCGACGAGGATGACTCGACCCGCGACGGATCGCCGGCGCAGACGGCGCGCGCTCGTCGATTGCCGGACCGATGACACGACGGCCGCCAGCGCCGGCCGCGTGCAGGGCCAGAGCCCGAACGCACTCACGAGCGCGATCGTCCCTACGACAAACGAGAGGACGCGGAGGTCAGGGCCGGCGGCGAGCTCGATTGGCGTAATCAGGACGGCGAACTGCTTGAGGACAACGGTCGTGGCCCACGTCGAAAACAGGAAGCCGAGCACGCCCGCGGTCAGAGCTAGCAGGATGCACTCCGTGGCGGCCTGGCGTACGAGGCGGCCGCGGCCGCCGCCGAGCGCCAGCCGAATCACGAACTCACGCCTGCGTCCCTCCGAGCGCGCGAGCATCAGGTTCGTGAAGTTCACGCAGGCGACGAGCAGCACGAGGACGGTCACTCCGGACAGCACCAAGAGCGGCCGCGCGTACTGCTGCCGTTCCGGCGCATAGCCCGTCGTCGCCGGCAGCAACGAGACGACCTGCTTCCGTTCCCGCGCGACGTCGCGGTGGTCGGCTCCGAGCGCAGCGGCCCTGTCGGCGACGAGCCGCTGGCGCACCACATTAGCCGACGCGGCGGCGCGTTCCAGATCGACATCCACGCCCAGGCGGCCGATGACCTTCAGCCACCGCCCGTTCGCCGTCGCCCGATCGTCGAGCAGGTTCGGACCGTCGGCGACGAGCGCCGGCTGCATGGCGAGCGGAATCCACACGTCAGTCGCGTGCGCGACGCTATGCCCGGCAAACCGGCGCGGGGCGACGCCGATCACGTCGTAAGCGACGCCGTTGAGATCGACCGTCTTCGCCAGGATGTCGGGCGTGCGGCCAAACGATCGCGTCCAGAAGGCGTCGCTGATCACGGCAACCGCCTGACGCTCTCCCTCGACGAAAGGCCGGCCCACTGCCAGGTCGACGCCCATCACCCGGAAATAGTTGAACGACACGAGCGTGACGCGAGTATTCGAGCGGGGGCGCGCTCCCCGCGTATCGGACGCAGCAGCGACATCGACCAATGAGGCGGCCGCCGCCTGCCACCGCGTGAACGCCGGGTACGACCAACTCTCCCAGACCGCGCTGTCAGCGGTCGAGAACGCGACCAGCCGATCCGGCTCGCGCACGGGGAGCCCGCGGAGCATGAACGCATCGACGATGGCGAATGCGGTCGTGACGGCGCCGATGCCGACGGCCAACGACCCGATGGCGATGCAGGTGAACCCGACCGTGCGGCGCAGCTCGCGCACGGCGTAGCGGAGATCCTGCCCGAGATCCTCGATCAGGCGGAAGGAGAAGAGGTCGTGGCTGACTTCCCGGTAGAGCGTGGCGTTGCCGAAGTGGCGATGCGCGAGGCGGCGCGCCGCGTCGGGTGAGATGCCTTGCGCGATGTACTCCTCCACGAGCAGGTCGAGATGCAGCTCGAGCTCGGCGCGAAGGTCCCGATCCTGCCGTCCCGAGAAGGTCGCCCGGCCGCGAACGAGCCAGCGCGTGAGCCAGCCAGGCATGCTATCCCTCCTGCAGGATGGCGGCAATCGCGCCGGCGATTGCATTCCAGCGCTGGGTTTCGCTGGCCAGCGCCTTGGCGCCGCGCCGGGTCAGGCGATAGTACTTCGCCCTGCGATTGTTCTCCGTCGTACCCCAGTAGGATTCGATGAGGCCATCGAGCTCCATCCGGTGCAGCGCCGGATAGAGCGAGCCCTGCTCGACGCGCAGGACGGCTTTCGAGATCTGCTGGATGCGCCGCGCCACGGCAAAGCCGTGGTTGGGGCCGGCCGCGAGCGTGCGCAGGATGAGCAGCGGCAGCGTGCCTTGCAGGAGCTCGCCCTGCGAGATTCGGTCCTTTCCCATAGATGCTTGACATGAGTATCGGACTGCCGCCAGACTCATGTCAAGCATCTAGATGAGACACGCGCTGCGCGCCGCCGCACGGACTCCTGGGACCGCTGCGGTTCTCCTCCTCAGCCTCGCGCTCGGAACCGGCGCCAACGCCGCCGTCTATGGCGTCATGAGGGGCCTGCTTCTCGCCGCGCCGCCGGGCGTGCAGGATCCGTCGGACATCGTCAACATTTTCACGAGCGAGTTCAGCGGCGCCACCTACGGTCCGTCTTCCTACGCCGACTACCTCTCGGTGGCATCCGAGACGAGCGCGTTTGCGGCGGTGGCAGCAATAGACGACCGGGCGGTCGAGAACGCGACCATCGGCGCCGCGTCAGCAGCGGCGCGCATTGCCGCCGTCTCCGACTCCTTCTTCACGGTGCTCAGCATGACCGCCCACTCGGGGATTTTGCTGCCGGCGCCGGGTGCGTCACCTGCTGCCGTCGTCAGCTTTCCGTTGTCGGAACAGCTCGGCGGCGCGACGTCGATCGTGGGCAAGGTCCTCGAAGTCGCAGGCCGGTCCTACACCGTCGTCGGCGTCACGCCGCCGCGCTTTCGCGGACTGCAGGTCGGGCGCGAATGCGATGTGTGGATTCCGATGGCCGAGCTCCCGCCGGCGCGCGGCGATCGCCATCTCGCGATCGTCGCGAGGCTGGCGCCCGAGTCCCGGTTGAGCGCTGCCGAAGACGCCCTGCGACGGCTGTCGGGCGACCTCGCCGCACGGTATCCGCAGACCAACCGAGGCACCAAGGACCAGCCCGACGCACCGCGCAGAATCACGCCAGTGCGCTACTCGCAGCTCGATCCGTCGGCAGGCGATCAGATCCGGCTGATCGCTATCGTCATCGGCGGCGCGTCGGCGTTGCTCCTGACGAGCGCATGCCTCAACGTCGGGAGCCTGCTCCTGTCGGCGGCGCTGGCGCGACGCGGCGAACTGGCGGTCAAGATGGCGCTCGGCGCGACTCGGGAGCGCCTCGTACGACAGCTCCTCAGCGAAGCGCTGTTCCTGTCTGTCGCGGGTGGATCCCTCGGTTTGCTGTTTGCGTTGTGGACGTCCACGGCTATCCCGGCGCTCTTTATGGTCGAGCAAGCCGAGCAGCTCGACACGGGACTCGATGCGAGCGCGATGCTGCTGACCGTCGGCGTGGCGACGCTGGCCGGCGTACTCTTCGCCATCGCTCCGGCGCTGCAAGGCACGTCGGCGCCGGCGGTGACTGCGCTGCGCGCCGACGCTGGCGGCATCTCGGCCCCGCGCGGCGGATTGCGGCTACGTGCGTGGCTGGTCGGCGGGCAGATCGCACTCTCGACGGCGCTCCTTCTGGCAACCGGCCTTGCCGTGTCGAGTCTCGCGCAGGCGCTCGATGCCGGTCTCGGTGCGACCACCAGGCGCGTCGCGTTTGTCTCGGTGGAATTGCCGGGCAAGTTCGGCGATACGGTGCGTGGGGTCGCCTATCGCGATGCCCTCATCGAACGGCTGTCGTCGCTCGCGGGCGTCGAGGCGGTCGGCTGGGCGAGCAAGTTGCCAGTCAGTCGGGCCAGCAAGCAGCAGTTTCGTCTCGAAGGCAGCTCCGCCGACGTCACCGACACTGTCGAGCTCGAGACCAACGTGGTCACAGCGGAGTACTTCCGCGCCCTCGTCCTCCAATGCGTCGAGGGGCGGCTCTTCGAGGCCACCGACAGTATGCGCGCGCCTCCCGTTGCCGTCGTCGACGAGCTCCTGGCGCAGCGCTATTTCGGACGGACGGCGATCGGCGGCCACTTGATTGACGTGAAGGACACGCGGCTCGAGATCGTCGGCGTCGTCCGCACTGCCAGGTATCGTACGCTCCAGCAGGCGCCACTGCCGACGGTGTACTACCCGTCATCACAGGAATACCTGTACCAAGGGCACGCCATTGTCAGAACCACTTCGGATTCAGCCACGCTCCTTCGATCGCTCGATGGCGCCGTCAGCCAGGTGGGTCAGGGCGCAAAGCTGATCCAGACCTCGACGCTCGACGCGTATCTGGCAGATGCGCTGGCCGTCGATCGGCTCATTACGACGCTCATCGGCGTGTGCGGGCTGATAGCGCTGGCGATGTCGGCGGTCGGCATCTACGGCGTGATGACCGACACCGTCCGACGTCGGACGCGCGAGATCGGGCTGCGCGTCGCGCTCGGCGCGCGGCCGCTTCAGATCGGACGGCTCGTCTTCGGTGAGTCGATGCGACTGGCGGGCCTCGGGCTGTTGGGTGGCCTGACCGCGGCCCTCGCCGTCACGAGCCTTGCGCGGATGTTTCTCTACGGCGTACCGCCGCTCAACCTCCCGACGCTCGCCGCGGTCGTCGCGGCCCTCGCCGTGGTCGTCGGCCTCGCCGCCATCGTCCCGCTCGGCCGCGCACTTCGTGTCAACCCGAACATCGCGCTCCGTGACGAGTGAGTCGCGAGTGTGCCTCAAGTCTTTTCCGAGGGGCTTCGCCCCTCGGACTCCCCTACACGCTCTCTCGCGCGCCGCTTCGCCGGCGCGCGCAGTTCGCGTGGCTCGCTCGCCAAGCTCGCTCGCGACTTGGAACGAGCGTCACGTTCATGAGATAGCTTCTAGGAATGGCGTCGGCCCAGGGCGATGTGACGACCGTTGGGACGACCGGCCAATCGTCCTGGCGCCGCGTCTGAAGACCATCAGGGAGGTGGTCATGCTGGCGACGTTGCTTGGGACCGCGTTGTTCGCTCTGTCTCTCGGACAGAGCCTCGAATCTTACGGCGGCACCTGGATTGCCGAGTTCAAGGAAGCGGCGTTCGTCCGTCTCGAGCTGAGCGTGACCGGCGGGTCGCTCGGAGGCAGGATTGCCCTCGGCGACATGGAGGTCGATGCGGATGGCCGCGTGAAGGCCGCGCGGCCAGCCCCAGACCGGCTGACGCCAATTATCGATGTGGCCGTTCGCGATTCGGTCGTCTCGTTCTCGCACAAGGACGGCCACGATACCGACCGCTTCGAGCTGCGCCTGATTGGCGGCGAGGCCGAGCTGCGGTTCGTCCTCGACGAAGACACTCTGAAGGAGCTGGCCGTCGAAGGCATTCCACCGCCGAAGCCGGTGCGGCTGCAAAGAGTCGCACGGTCGCGTCCGGCGGTCTCAATTGGATCCTCCCCGATCCGCGGCGTAGCGAGCGCGACGCGATGAGCCGCTCGCGGCGGGATCTACTTCACCCCAGGGCCAGCGAGACCGAGAAACACAACGACACCACGATTGAGGCGCACGAGATCCTCGTCCGACAGACGCCCGACCCGGGTCTCGAGCTTCTTCTTCGAGACGGTTGTGATCTTATCGACCATCAGGTGACTCGCGGATCGGAGCCCATTCCGCTCCGAAGGCTCGATCGGGAGACGCACGAGCGGGGCATCGATGCCATGAGTAGTGAAAGGACAGATCGTGATCGAGGCCGTGGCGTCGAAGGCGTCGTCTTGCAGAATGACCGCCGGCCGGGGTTTGCCGGCGTAGTCGGGCCCGCCGGCAACCGTCCAGATTTCACCGCGCTTCACTCTGGCGGCCACTCCGAGACGGCGTCGACGAACGCCTGCTCTTCGCCTTCGCCCTTGTCAGATCCGATCAGTAGCGATTGACGGTGTGCCTCGCGCGCGAAGCGGCGCGATCGAACGTCAGGAACCCAAATCTGAATCGGCCTCAATCCGCGCCGGCGCAGCCGCTCCCGATGCGCACGAACCTTATCTCGGGACTTCACTGACTTCGTTGTCGGCATCACTGGTCTCAACTGGTTACATGTAACCTACCACAGAGGCGGCACTAAGGAAAGCCGCCGGGCATACCCAATCGAACGGAACCCTCTTAGCCGCCCGCCGGGCGCGACTTGTGCGGTATCTTGAACGTCTCGAATGACCGCCGCCGCTACCCTCCTTCTTCTCGCTCTCGGCATCGCTCCCGACGCACTGCAACAGAAGGGCACAATCCGCGTCGAAGTGCGGAGTGAGGGACAACCCGTCTCAGACGTAAAGGTCACGGCGGCTGGGATCGAACGCAGGACTGCCACTGATGGTGTCGTCATCTTCGATGTCGCGCCGGGCCTGCACCAGATTACGGTCTCGAAGCCGGGGTTTCTCGACAGCGTGGCCGATGTCGACGTTGCCGCCGGCCGCGAGCAAACGGTGATTGTCGAACTTCCCGTGCAGCCTGTGGTCGAGGAAGAGACGACGGTCGTCGCCAGCACTCGAACAGGCAGGCGGCTCGAGGATGAACCGGTCCGCGTGGAGGTGCTCGGGCGGGAAGAGATCGAAGAGAAGATGCTCATGACGCCAGGCGACATCGTCATGATGCTGAACGAGATGGGCGGGATGCGCGTGCAGGCGACCTCGCCGTCCATCGGCGCCGCGAGCGTCCGCGTGCAAGGCATGAAGGGACGCTACACACGCTTTCTGAGCGACGGCTTGCCGCTCTTCGGCCAACAGGTGGGCGGGCTGGGCCTGCTGCAGATTCCGCCGATGGACCTTGCGCAGGTCGAAGTGATCAAAGGCGCCGCCTCGGCGCTCTACGGCGCGGGCGCGATGGCTGGTGTCGTGAACCTGTTATCGCGCCGTCCCGCCGCCGAGCCGGTCCGCGAGATGCTGATCAACCGCACCACGCTCGGTGGCACCGACGCGGTGCTGTTCCTATCGTCACCGCTCGGTCCACGCTGGGGCGCGTCGCTGCTTGGAGGCGGACACTGGCAGACGCGCGATGATCTCGACGACGATGGCTGGGCCGATGTCGCCGGATTCGGCCGCGGGATCGCGCGGCACGCGGCTGTTCTGGGATGGCGGCGGCGGTCGAACGGCATTCCTGACCGGCGGGGTCACCTACGAGAACCGCGACGGTGGCACGATGAGCGGCGCGACGCTCGCGGCGACGGGACTTCCCTACCAGGAAACACTCGACACGCGGCGCTACGACGTCGGCGGAACGGTGCAGACGCTGTGGAAGAACCGGTATGTGGTTGCCGCGCGCGCCGCGGCGGCCTGGCAGCGCCAGGATCATCGATTCGGTGACGTCCTCGAACGAGATCGGCACGACACGACGTTCGCCGAGGTCACGGCGAGAGGTGCGGCGGGCCGCCAGACGTGGGTTGCAGGCCTGGCCTACGAGCGGGACGCGTTCGATCCACGCGACGTGCCTCGATTCGCCTACATCTACGACGCTCCCGGCGTTTTCGTCCAGGACGACATCGACGTGGCTCCCTGGCTCTCGCTCTCGGCCAGCGCCCGCGTGGACGTCCACAGCGAGTACGGCACGTTCTTCAGCCCGCGCATCGCGGCACTCTTCCGGAAGGACGGGTGGACCAGCCGGATCTCGGCGGCGCAAGGCTTCTTCGCCTCGACGCCCCTGACGGAAGAAACCGAGGCCGCCGGGCTGACGCGGCTCGAGGTCGTGCGTCCCTTGAAAGCCGAGCGGGGACAAACCGCGTCGGTGGACATCACGCGCACAGCGGGCGCCGGTTCGTACACCGCGACGCTCTTCGCTTCCCGGGTAGAAGATCCCGTCGCCGTCGACCGCGACAACCGCTACGTCCTGCTCAATCGCGAAAGAGCCTCGACCAACGCGGGTGTCGAACTGCTGGCCACGCTACGTCACGGACCATTTGCGGCGACGGCCACCTACACCTACGTCCGATCGCGTGAAGAGTCTCGAGGGCAGATGCTGGAGTCTCCCCTGACGCCCGAGCACAGCGCTGGGCTGGTGGGCATGTGGGAGCCCGAAGGCGTCGGACGCGTCGGCATCGAGGTGTACTACACGGGCCGGCAGCGCCTCGAAGAAAACCCGTACCGCGACGAATCGCAGCCATACGTCATCGTCGGAGCGCTGGTCGAACGTCGCTTTGGACGGTGGCGGCTGTTTCTCAACGCCGAGAACCTGAGCAATGTCCGTCAGACGCGGTGGGACCCGCTGGTGCGGCCGACACAGGGCACCGACGGCCGCTGGACCGTGGACGGATGGGCGCCGCTCGACGGCCGCGTCTTCAACGGCGGCGTGCGGCTGGGGTTCTGAGACGGACAGTTTTCACTGACAAGGTCACTCGGAAGCCACGTTCGAGCACTTACGAGCGCGTTCGCGCGTGAGGCTGAGCCTGACGATAGGAAACACTAGAACCCAGCGGTCGCAATCTGGGCCGGCGATCGGAGCGAACGCTTCATCTCGATGATTGAGGCCGTGCTGGCTGCGTGTCAGGCGCCGTTTCGAGCTGCAGCGCGGCCGTCTGAGCCTCCTCTCGCCCCGCAAATTTCTCCGGTGATGCCAAGGCGGCCTTGAGCTCATGGAGCGCTTGCGCCCCACGTCCGGCTCTCCAGTATGCCAGGCCAAGGTGGGCACGATAGAGAGGATAGTGCGGTCGCGCGTAGACGGCCTCTGCAAGAGGCGGGATCGCTTGCTGGAATTGTCCCCGCTGGAAATATATCCAGCCGAGGGTATCAGCGACTTCCGGCGCACGACCAAGGCGCGCACGCGCGACCAGCGCCAACTTCAGCGCATCGTCGAGCCGTCCGTCCGCTTGATAGATCCACGCGAGGTTGTTCGCGGCGACCGGCGCGGTGGGGTGGCGCACCACGACCTGCTCATACTCCCGTTTCGCCTCGTCGCGGCGCCCCGTGGCGTCGAGGATTTGCGCGACCAGCGTCCGCGATGCGGGGGCGGGATCGCGCTCAGCCAGCCGACGGAACTGGGCGAGCGCCGGCTCGAGGCGCTGCTGCGCGAGATACAGTCGGCCGAGGAGGGCGTACGCGGGGAGGCTCGTGTCATCGGTCGCGATGATGCGTGTCAGCATGGTTACTGCGCGGTCGAGATTGCCCAAGGCTGCCTCGGTCTCAGCGGCGAGCATCAGCAGAGGTGGCGCAGCGGGCTCGAGCCGCAGCGCGCGTTCAACTCGGCGCCGCGCCTCGGTCTTCCGGTTTTCGGCGAGATCGAGTGACACGAGCGAGCCAATCGCCGGCACGTAGCGAGCGTCGATCGCCAGTGCCTTCTCGAAAGCCTCTCGAGCCTCGCGCGGCTGATCCGCCTTCACGAGGTCCTGCACCGAGCTGTGCGTGCGTGACGGCGGAGTCCGGCCAGTCACGCGTGGCCTGGGTGGCTTCGTCCGTCGCGCGTCGCGTACGGCCGGCGCGCGCCAGGGCGGAGATGTACGCGGCCCGGACGATGGGGGAGTGCGGCGACGATTGCCGTGCACGCTCCGTCCACTGAACCGCATCGCTTGCGTCACCCTGCCGTGCGCGGATCTCGGCGATCCCGAGCGCGGCGGTCGCGTCGCCGGGATCGGCCTGGACGGCCGAATGGAAGGCCTGCAACGCTGCCTCGTCATCGTACCTCGCCGAGAGAATGCCCCCCCGAACCGAGGCGGTAGAGGACGTCGGCGCGCCGGCCGCTTGCGCCTGGTCCACCGTCTGCAATGCCGCGTCGAGCGCGCCGCGCGCCCGCTGGACGTCGGCGAGGCGCAGCAGTGCCACACCCCGAGTCTCGGCACGACGCGCCGCTGCTTCGAGCTCGCGCTCCACGTCATCCCATCGGCCTTGGACCAGGAAGTAGTCGGCAACCGCGAAGGGGTCGCCGCCAGGGCTGGTCGCGACGTTCCGCCAGTAGGGTTCGGCCTGCGCGGTCCGGTCGGTCGCCATGTAGACCAGCGCCATCGCTCGATGCGCGACCGGACTGGCCGGCGCTGATTCCAGTGCCAAATGCAGCTCCTGTTCGGCATCCTTGCGCCGGCCGGTCGACCAATAGTGGCTGGCGAGCGCGACTCGAGCGTCGCCGTCGTCGGGGGCCAGACGGATCGCTTCGGCGAGCCTCTGCCCTCCAGCGTCGGGCTGTCGCAGGCGCGCGAGCGCTTGTCCGAGCACCACGCGAGCGGCCACCTGCTGTGGGTCCAGTTGAAGCGCGGCCTCGGCCCGAGTTCTCGCCGCGTCGAAATCACCCGCCAGCAACAGCAAAGACGCAGCCCTCGTCTGGGCCGTCGCATCGTTGGGCGAAAGCTCGGCAACTCGAAGGATCTCTCGGGCGTAGGTGGCGAGATCGCGCGCTCGGGCTGCGGCTTCGGCAAGCTTCAGCCGAGCGTCCGGCCACTCCGGTGCAAGCTTCACCGCGTTGCGATACTCAATGATGGCTTCGGCGTGTTTGCCAGCCGACAAGTAACGGTCGCCGCTCTTGACGTAGTCGGCGGCCCCCCTGGCCGGGTCGCGCGAGCAGCCCCAAATCATCGCTGGAATGAGGCTCGTCAGAATCACCGGAATGGCACGCATGATGGTCATATCGGAATGTGGTGATGCAGAGAGGCGTTGAGGGTCCGCGCGAAGTCACGCACACGCGCATCCGCCGCCGCGAGGCCGTCGGGCAGCGGCGTAGTCACGCGAACCAGTGCCGCGTCGCTTCGGCCCAGGCGGATTGAATCGAGCACGAGGTACGCCTTGGCGGCGTAATCGCTCGCGATGGTCCGACCATGGCTTTGGTACCAGTAGAAGACCAGTCGTCGCTCGCGACCTTTCTGGACAATTGTGCGGATGGCCTGGATCGGTCGGCCGTCGTCCACGTCAATCGCGATCCGCGTCCGCTCCAACGGCTGCCAACCGGCACCGGGAAGGCAGTTCATGGGCGAATGAATTGCTTCCCCCTTCGACTGGGAACTGTAGTACGCAATGAACAGATCGATCGTGTTGCGTGAATCGCCGTACTGTCGGTTGACGTAGTCGTCGGCTCGTAGAACCGCCAGGATCCCCTGGTCGAGCTGATGATCGACCTGCGCCTGCCACGCGCCAAGGGTGCGCGGCAGCTCGCTGAGCGGCTGGCGCGCGGAGGATTGGGGCTTCTGGAATTCGACGGCCCGCAGGCCGAAGAACACAGACGCCAGCATGGCTGCGATCACGAGCAGGCTGCGCGTCATGATGAGGCTCGCGCGTCCGCCGTCGCGAGATCGAACCGACGGAGCAGACGCCCCCAGGTGCCGACGATCGCGAGGGCAACGATAAACATGAGCAGGCCGACTGCTTCGTGCGCAACCCCCTCGGCCGCACGCGAGCCGTACCAGTACGTTCCGACCGCGGTGATGGCGACCCGGAGTGCATTGACCGCGACCGCCGCCGGGATCGCCGCGAGCACGATGAGCACGCGGGCCACGACTGAAGTCGTCGTCCCGCGCGCCAGCAGGATTGAGAGGGCCAGCAGCGTCGCCAGCGAACGCACTCCGCTGCAGGCTTCCGCGACTTGCAGCGTCGCGTTCGGCAGCACCAACACATTGCCGTCGCGCAGCACTGGAACGGCCGAACCGTTGAGCAGTCGTTCGGCGGCGGCCGAGGCGACAAACTGCAGCGGGACGCTGACTTGGGTGACCACGATCGCCGGCAACGGGATCGCCACCGACAAGAGCACCAGCGGCAACAACAACGCCCGAAGCTGGTGCCATCCGAGCAGAAAGACCACGGCGCCCGAGAGGAACACGGGCAGCGAAATGCGCGCGAGGAAGAGCTCGGCCCCCAGCCGGCCGATCACAAGCAGCAGCAGACCTACCGCGGCCATGATTGCGCCTGCGATGCGGGGCGCTCGGGGGAGCGTCAGTACCGCCCGTCGACGACGGGCGGCGAAGACCAGAGCCAGTGGTGCGCAGACGAGCCCGTGCGAATAGTCGGGGTCGGACCACCAGCGCTGTGCTAGCCCGGCCACCACCGGCCCGTATACCGCTACTGCGGCTGCGCCAGCGAGAACCGGCGCTGCCAGTTGAGCCCATCGCTTCCACGAGGGGAGCCGATCCGCTCGAGCCCCTAGTGACACCGATGGCGAGATTACAGACCCGCTCGGCGGCTGAGCCGCCTCATCCTGTCCATGTGGCATCGAGTTCGGTCCCGCGATAATCGAACACCCGTCTGGCTGAGGGACTGGGCAACCGCAGGAGAAAATCTGGCACGGCCGTGGCCTTTTCAGGGTGGCGGCCTTCCCAGGTACGTCGCCTGCGCACGCGTTGCTGGCTGAACGCAAACCTCAGGCCGTTGTCGATGCGAGGGGAGCTCGTGCGGTGACGATTCGGCGGGCTTCCGGCGTCAGAGCTCCGGGTCCCGGGTCCGTCAGGCGGTCAGGGTTCGGGCACTCTGGCCCGCCGGTTCGCGTTTTTCGGCAAAAACGAGGAAACGCTCCCCGCTTCGTTCCACACTCGCGACACCGATAGGCGCGCTTTCTGCGCGATCCGCGCTGGCAGGCGGATTGCGTACGCTGCGGCGTCTTCGTGCAGCCGCAGCGTGGTGTGAGGAGGAACGTCCATGAACGGTCGAGTGGTGTTTGGCGGCCTGCTTTTGGTGTTGGGAATGGCGGGAAGGGCCCACGCCGATCCCTACATGATGCTGGGCGACGGCCTCGTGTTCAATGCGTCGTATACAACCCAGGGCATCTTCACCTGCGGTTCCGTCCTGCCGTGCAGCGGAACCGGGACGAACACCGTAACGATCGGGTCCGGCAGCAGCGCGGTCACGATCAGCTTCGCTGGCGTCAGCACGACGGCCGTCGTCGGGAACGTGGCCGCACCGGTGCCCCTCGGGAGCTTCACGGCTGTAGCCATGGACCCGGCGTTCACGTTTCCAACCCATCCGAACCCGAATGTCCGGATCCTCGACTTCACGCTGTCAATGACGCAGAGCTCGCCGACCGCCGGCGCTGCATCCCGGTTTATGACCTTCGGTCCTGGCGGAGGTACGGACCTGCCGCTGCTCGAAATGCCGATAACCTATATCACCTTCCCGACAGGCCCCAATCCGCCGGGCTTCAACTACAACCAGATCGTGTACTCGTTTCCGATTCCGTTCAGCATCCGCGCCAACGAGCTGACGCCGCTCGAGGCGCAGGCTGGGGTGATCCCCGAGCCGGCGACGCTTGCGCTGATGGCGAGCGGGCTGGGCTTCATCGCCGCCGCGCGGCAGCGCCGGCGCCGTCGCCGTTTGTGAAGCGGGCCAGAACGAGTATTGGGAGCGGCGCACGTTGGCTGGCGCGATGTTCGGCAGCGTCGGCGCAATGCCCGCGGCGGTGAAGAAAATTCCCTACGAAACGGTTTTGCGGTTCACTCATGCCGAGGACCGATCAGCGCCTCCTTCGTTCTGGCGCGATCGCCGTGCGGTACATCAGGTAGCTCTGGGCGCCCGCCCCCGCTCTTCACGCTCTCCGCCAGGGGCTTCACGACTTCGGGCACATCGCCAGAGGCCGAATCCGTGATCGCTTTGCCAAAAGCCATCGCTTCCTTCGCGATGGTCCGGCCGTGCTGCGTCACCGGCGACGGTCCGTTTGCTGCGTGACCGGGCTGCGGTCCGTCTGTCAACCGCCTAGGTCGATGACCTCCGTCAAATCTGGTAGCCTACGGCCGGAGAAAAACGCACCATGAAGCACCCGGCCTCTGTCGCGGCGCGTCTTGCGGTATCCCTCAGCGTCCTCATCACCCTTCTCGCTGTCTCCCGCGCGTACGTCTCGACCCAGACGCCGGCGGCCAAGCCGCCCGCCTTCGATCGGGAATACATCCTCGAGGCGACGATGATCGGATACCGGGGCGTAGGTGGCGAGATCGACGGTGTCCGCAACCCGACGCTGTGGGCGCGCACGGGCGAGTCGGTGCGCATCACCATCGTCAACGGCGAGCTGATGGTGCACGACATCGCGCTCGAGGGCATGAACATCAAGAGCCCGCAGATTCTCGACAAAGCAGCGCGTACCAACATCACGTTCACGGCAACCAAGAGCGACATCTACTTCTGTTCGGTCCCCGGCCATCGGCTGGCGGGCATGGAGGGCCGCATCGACGTCTCCGACGAGCCGCGGGTGACGTCGGACGGCGTTCCGGCGATGGCCAACGGCCGCGTGCTGAATCTCGATTTCGAGAAGGGCAGCATCGACGACTGGACCGCGACGGGCGATGCGTTCGCGCTCGTCAAGGGCGACGTCGTTCCCGGCCAGGGTCCCGAGAAGAGGGGTGGGAAGGCCAGCGGCTACTGGGTCAGCAGCAACACCGGTGGAGGCGTGCGCAAGGGCACGCTGACCTCCGTTCCCTTCCGCGTGAGCCAGCCGTATGCGAGCTTCCTCGTCTCCGGTGGCGCGTTCACGAGCACGCGCGTCGACCTGCTGCTCGCGCCGGTTCCCAGCCAGGGTGACAATTCGGACCCGAACCCCATCTTCACGATCTCCGGCGCCAACAACCCCGCGTTGCGCCCGGTCGTTGTCGACCTCAAGTCCTTCGTGGGCCGCGACATCATGATTCGCCTGGTGGACGACGAAACAGGGCAAACGGTGGCCGCGTACCTCAAAGAGAGCCCTTGGGCGCACATCAACTTCGATCACTTCCGCTTCTACGAAACGAGACCGTTCTTCCCTACCGAGATCACCTCGTCGGAGATCAACACGCTGCCGCCGATGGACCCGATCCGGTACGCCGGCCTCTCGGCCGCGGAAGCTGCGAAGGCGATGACCGTGCCGAAGGGTTTCACGGTCAAGCTTGCCGCCTCCGAGCCTGACGTCATTCGCCCCATTGGCTTCGCGCTCGACGATCGCGGGCGCCTCTGGGTGGCCGAGGCGCACACCTACCCGATGCGCGCGCCCGAGGGGCAGGGGCGGGATCGCATCTTGATCTTCGAGGACACCAACGGCGACGGGCGCCTCGACAGCCGGAAGGTTTTCATCGAGGGCCTGAACCTCATCAGCGGCATCGAGGTCGGCTTCGGTGGCGTATGGGTCGGCGCCGCGCCCTCTTTGATGTTCATTCCGGTCAAGGCGGGCACGGACGTGCCGGCCGGGCCGCCGCAAATCCTGCTCGATGGCTGGGGCTACCAGGACACCCACGAAATGCTCAACACGTTCTCGTGGGGACCTGACGGGTGGCTCTACGGCACGCACGGCGTCTTCACCCATTCGAACGTCGGGAAGCCCGGTGTCTCCGACGCCGAGCGCACGCGCCTCAACGCTGCGATCTGGCGTTACCACCCGACCAAGCACATCTTCGAGGTTTTCGCCGAGGGCACGAGCAACCCGTGGGGCCTCGATTTCAACGACTACGGGCATGCCTTCACCACCGCGTGCGTCATCGAGCACCTCTACAACGTCGTGCAGGGCGCGCGATACAAGCGGCAGGCCGGCAAGCACTTCAACCCGTACATCTACGACGACATCAAGACCGCCGCCGATCACGTCCACTGGGTCGGGCGTCAGGGACCGCATGCCGGCAACAGCCGGTCGGCCTCGGCCGGCGGCGGCCATGCGCACGCCGGGGCGATGATCTATCTCGGCGGCGACACCTGGCCGAGCGAGTACCGTCAGTCGATCTTCATGAACAACATCCACGGCAGCCGGGCCAACACGGATCTGCTGAAGCGGAAGGGCTCGGGGTACGTCGCCACGCACGGCCCCGACTTCCTGCTGGCCAACGATTCGTGGAGCCAGATGCTCAACTTCCGCTACGGTCCCGATGGCGGCGTCTATGCGATCGACTGGTACGACAAGAATCAGTGCCACAGCAGCAATGCGGAGCTCCACCAGAAGTCGCTCGGGCGCATCTTCAAGATCAGCAACGTCAACGACAAATGGGTCAAGGTCGATCTGCAGAAGCTGTCATCGGACAAGCTGGTCGAACTGCAACTCAACCGCAACGACTGGTACGTCCGTCACGCGCGCCGCATCCTGCAGGAGCGCGGACCCGACCCGGCCGTGCACACCGCGCTCAAGCGCATCCTGCGCGAGAACCCCGACGTGACGCGCAAGCTCCGCGCACTCTGGGCGCTGCACGTGACCAACGGCCTGACCGAGCCGGAACTGCTCGACCTCTTCAACAATGACAGCGAGTACGTGCGCAGCTGGGCCGTCTACCTGACGGTCGCATTCAAGGAGGCGTCGCCGGAGGCGATTCGAAGGCTTACGCAGCTGGCGAAGACCGAGACGTCGGCGCTCGTACGCCTGTATGTGGCGAGCGCGCTTCAACGTGTCGCGGTTGACCAGCGGTGGGACGCCCTGACCGCCCTCTACGCTCACGGCGAGGATGCCGGCGATCAGAACCAGCCGCTGATGGTGTGGTACGCCGCCGAACCGGTGGTGCCGCGCGATATGCCCCGCGCGCTGGCCCTGGCCGCCGGCTCGCCGCTGCCGCGGCTGTTCACGTTCACCGTGCAGCGCATCTCGGCGGTCGGCACCGACGACGCGCTGCGTGTGCTGACGGATCGGCTGGGCCGCACGACCGACCAGGCGCAGCGGCTCGACCTCGTCGACGGCATCACGCAAATCGTCGGCAAGCGCCAATGACCCACCGCGGCTCGTCGCGCCAGCGCTATCGGGAGTTCGTCCAGAAATACAAGCGCCGGGAACTGGACGAACCGACCGAAACCGCCGACGCGTCGAGCGCGGAATCCAAGCGGCCCGCCCGCGGCAAACGCCGCGAATACCTGCGCGACTACCTGCGCTGGCTGTGGCCGCATCGCTACGCGGTCGGCGCGGTCTTCGTCCTCGCGCTCGTCAGCGCCGGGCTCGAGATGATCGAGCCGCTCTTCATGCGGTTCATCATCGACCGCGTGCTCCTGAATGCGGCGCTCGACCAGCCGACGCGGCTGTCGCAGCTCCACCTGGCCGGCGCCGCGTTTGTCGGCGTAGTCATCCTCTCCAATCTGGCCCGCGTCCTCAAGGACTACCGCCAGCGCCTGCTGAACGTGCGGGTGATGCTGACGCTGCGGCGGTCGCTCTTCGACCGCCTTCTCCACCTGCCGCTGCCGAAGCTGTGGGACATGAAGACGGGCGGCATCCTCTCGCGGCTCACCGGCGACGTCGAGACGACGACCGGGCTGCTGCAGATGGCGGTGATCTCGCCGTCGGTCTCGCTCGTCCGGCTGATCATCGCCGTCACGGTCCTGCTCCTGCTGAACTGGCGGCTGGCGCTGACGGCCCTCGCGATCATCCCCGGCGTGATGACCATCAGCTTCGCGTTCTCGCGCCGCATCCGGCCGATCTACCGATCGGTGCGCAAGGACATCGAAGTCGTGGATGGCCGCGTGGGAGAGACGTTCTCCGGCATCCGCGTCGTCCGGGCCTTTGCGCGCGAGACACGCGAGCTGCGGGACTACATGCTCGGGCGGCAGACGGTTCTGCGCAAGGAGCTCTTCGCGCACCGCCGCGAGCTGCTCGTGTGGACGTCATGGGGCATGCTCGCGGCAGCGGTCAACGTCGTGATCGTCTGGTACGGCGGCTTTCTCAACGTCGTCGGCCGCGCCTCGATCGGCGACATCATGGCGTTCCAGTGGTACACGTTCCTGCTCATGAACCCGGTCTGGAACATCGTCAACTCCTTCTCCGAGCTCCAACGCTCGCTCGCAGCGATGGAGCGCGTCTTCGAAGTACTGGGAATGGAAGGCGACAAGCCCGATCGTCCCGATGCGCGGAACGCGCCGGAGGTCGTCCACGAGATCCGGTTCGAGAACGTCGAGTTCGAATATCGCGAGGGAAAGCCCGTCGTGCGCGACTTCAACGTCGTGGTGCCGGGCGGAACGGCGGTCGCGCTGGTCGGCCGGAGCGGCGCGGGAAAGACGACCGTCACCGACCTCGTCGCCCGGTTTCACGACCCGACGAAAGGGTGCATCCTGGTCAACGGATCGGACATCCGGGACTTCCGGCTGAGCACGTACCGCGACCTCCTCGCCACGGTGCAGCAGGACGTCTTCCTGTTCGACGGCTCAGTGCGCGACAACATCGCCTACGGGCGGCACGACGCCACCGCCGCAGAGATCGAGGACGCTGCCCGGCGCGCGAACGCACACGAGTTCATCGTCAGGCTGCCCGAACAGTACGAGACGTTCATCGGCGAGCGCGGCGTGAAGCTCTCCGGCGGACAATGCCAACGGCTGGCGATCGCGAGAGCCATCCTGGCATCCCCACAGATCCTCATCCTCGACGAGGCAACCAGCAACCTGGATACGGAGAGCGAGCAACTCATCCAAGCCTCGATGGCCACGCTGCTCGCGGGCCGGACGACGTTCGTCATCGCGCATCGGCTGTCGACCATCCGCCGCGCCAATCTGATTCTGCTGATGGAGGAGGGCCGGATTGTCGAACGCGGGACGCACGAGGAGCTTATGAATGCCCGCGGCGCCTACCATGGGATGGTGCACCGCCAGATGGAATCAGCGGTCGAGACCGGCGAAGCGCTGTGGCGGTGAGCTTGTCGAAGAGGCTACGGAGTCAACGGATTCAACACGGAGGAACGGTGAGAACGGAGACGCACGGAGGACCGGTCGCGCGGCGCGAAGCGCCACTCGCCGGCCGTTCGGCCGGCGACGCGACCGGTCTGCTGGTCGACGCGGCTCGACAGCCTCCGTGCGTCTTCGTTAACTCCGTGTCTTCGTGGTGAACCCGTTGCCTTCGTCTCCTCGGTTCGTCGATCTTCTCCCGTAGCACACGCTTGCAACCTCGATGCGAGGCGTCGGCGGCATCGTTGTTAACCATACCGCGTTGCCAACGTCGTACGGGATGGCCAGCCGAGCCGAAAGACGCTGCTCGTTGCACTAAACCAGACCGTGGCCGGCTACGTCACTGGAAGTAGAATTACTACGCAGCAGCGCGAACCACCGGTTTCCGTTGCCCGCGAGGACCAGTTTCATTCTGTCTCGCTGCTCCCGGAGGAACAATGTTGAAAGACTTGCGTCACGCCGTCCGCCTGTTGTGGCAGTCCAAAGGATGGACGACCGTGGTCGTGCTGTCACTGGCGCTCGGCGTCGGCGCCAACACCGCCATTTTCAGTGCGGTGAACGCAAGATTGCTGACTTCCCTCCCCGTCCAGAAGCCCGACGAGCTTGTACGGTTCCGCTACGCCGGGCGCAACGACATGGTCACGAGCTCGAGCGGCTACGGCTCCTTGAACAAGACACCTGACGGCAAGGACGTGCGCGCGACGTTCTCCTATCCGATGTACCAGCAGTTTGTCGCCGACAACCGCTCGATGACGGACCTCGTGGCCTGCGCGCCATTCGGTCGCGTGAACGTCTTCGTCGATGGGCAGTCGGAGATCGCGGAAGCGTTCATCGCGTCGGGCAACTACTATCAGATGCTCGGGGTCACCGCCCGCATCGGCCGCACCATCCTGCCCGAGGACGACCGCCCCACCGCCACGCCGGTTGCAGTCATCAGCTCGAAGTACTGGCACTCGCGGTTCGGCACCGATCCGGCCGTTGTCGGCAAGGCCATCAAGGTCAACAACGTGCCGATCACCATCGTCGGCGTGATCGTCCCGACCTTCAGCGGCGTCCAGCAGCCGGTGGCCAACCCGCCGGACATTTCACTGCCGCTCTCCCTCGATCCGCAGCTGAGCACGAACACGGGCACCGGACCACCAAGGCTGTCGCAGGCGACCTATTGGTGGCTGCAGGTGATGGGCCGGCTGAAGCCCGGCATGACCCCCGCGCAAGTCCAGGGCAACCTCGAGGGCGTGTTTCAAAACACGGCGCGCAGCGGCCTCGATGCGTATCTCAAGTCGCTCTCCGACGAGGAGCGGTCGCGTTCGTACAACCAGTCGCGCACGGAAGTTCCGCGCCTCCTCGTCGAACCGGGCGGTCGTGGGATGTACGACGTGTCCACCAACGAATTACGTTCGGTCACGATCCTGGCGGTCGTCGTCGGTCTCGTCCTCCTGATCGTCTGCGCCAACGTGGCGAACCTGCTGCTGTCACGCGCAACGACGCGGCAGAAGGAACTGTCGGTGCGGCTGTCGCTCGGCGCGACGCGCGGCCGGCTGGTGCGCCAGCTCCTGACCGAGAGCTTCCTGCTGTCGTCGATTGGCGGCGCGCTTGGCATCGTTGTCGGCTACTGGGGCAAACAGCTGCTGCCTGGCGCAGCCGACGTACCTCGCCCGTTCGACTGGCGCGTGCTCACCTTCGTGCTGGCGGTCAGCGGCTTGACCGGGCTGCTCTTCGGGATCCTGCCGGCGCTGCGCGGCACGGGGATGAACGTCAATGCGGCACTCAAGGAAACGAGCCGGGGCGTCGTCGGCTCGCGCAGCTGGGCGAGCAAGATCCTCCTCGCCGTGCAGGTCGCCATCTCGCTCGTCCTGCTCGTCGGCGCCGGCCTGTTCCTGCGGACGCTCACCAACCTGCGCCACGTCGACATCGGATTCAACCCGCAGAACCTGCTGCTCTTCCGCGTCAACCCGCAGCTCAACCGCTACGATGAGAAGAAGACCGCGGCGCTTTACCGTGAGATGCTCGAACGGCTCGCCAGCGTCCCCGGCGTCTCAGCCGTAGCCATGTCCGCGCCGGCACTCCTCTCGGGCAGCGTCAACAGTACCGGCATCTTCGTGCACGGCCGCACCTACGAGCCCAACGTCCGCGACCGCGACAACAGCATCAACCGCCTGGTGGTATCGCCGAACTTCTTCGACGTCATGGGTATTCCGGTGCTGTCGGGGCGCGGCTTCAGTGACCGCGACAGCGACACGGCGCCGAAAGTGGTGATGATCAACCAGGCGGCGGCGAAGAAGTACTTCCCGAACGAGAACCCGGTCGGGCAGCGGATGGGCAGCAATCTCGAAAACGCCGGCCAGCTGGAGATCGTCGGCATCCTCCGCGATGTCAAATACAACAGCGTCCGCGATGCGGCGCCGCCGACGATGTTCGTGCCCTACATGCAGACGCGGGTCGGCAATGCCGCTTTCGAAGTGCGAACGCGAAGCGCCCCGGCGGCCGTCACGGGCGCGGTTCGCGAGGCCGTTCGGCAGATCGACCAGAACCTGCCGGTGATGGACGTCTCCACGCAGATCGAACAGGTCGAGCTGCGGTTTCAGCAGGAAAAATTCTTCGCCCAGGCCTACACGCTCTTCGGCGTGGTGGCGCTGCTGCTGGCCTCGCTCGGCCTCTTCGGCCTGATGTCCTACAACGTCGCGCGCCGCACCAACGAGATCGGGATCCGCATGGCGCTCGGCGCACAACGCCAGGACGTCCTGCGCCTGGTGATGCGCGAATCGATGCTCCTCGTGATCGCCGGCGTCGGCGCCGGTCTCGCGATCGCGCTCTTCGCGGGCCGCTTCGTCGCCACGCTGCTCTACGGCGTGCCGCCCACCGACGCGCTGGCGCTCGCGCTCGCGATCCTCGTCATGATCCTCGTCTCCGCCGTCGCCGGCTACATTCCCGCACGACGAGCGTCGCGGGTCGATCCGATGGTCGCGCTGCACTATGAATGATTGCGCGGATTACGCGGATCCCTTCGGCGTGATCCGCAGTCCCGTCAATCGATCCGCGTCCCGTGAAGGACAATCCGCGTGATCGACTTCCTACTTCGCGGCCACCGGCGTGACCGTGCCCGAACGCAAGGCGCGCTCATGGATCGACCTTGACGACAGATCGCGCCGACTCGAAGCGCGCCGCCCATCCATCCGCTCATGTTGGTCGTGTAGTCACCGGCAAGATAGAGCGCGCCGTCCGGCTTCAGCAGCGTCAGGTACTCGCTCTTGCGCTGGCCTCCGTGAACTGCGCCCAGCCGCCCTTCGAGTAGCGCGACTTTCTGCCACGCGATGGAGAACGCGTTCTCGAACGTCGCTCGGTACTGCGGATGGATCACCGCCCCCTGGCTCGAGCGCGCGCTGCAACCGCTCCGCGGGCGTCCGATCACCCATCGGCCCGGCGACGGCACCGGTCTGGTAGTAGCCGACGAGCACGCCCTTGCGCGAGAGGTATCCCGTCGACGGATACAGAATCTGCGTGATCTCCTGATCGGTTCGTGTGATGCCGCCAAAGATTCCGTCGTCCTCCTCCCAGAACCGGCGCGCGAACTGAAGGCCGATTTTGCCCGCGCTCGAGTAACTGATCGGCGCCGACCGCGGCGCGTAGATCGGGTGACACATCGAGCGAGACATCGCGCAGCAGCGTCAGCGGCAGCGTCGAGATGCAGAACGCGCCTTCGACCTGTCGGGCGTGCCATCTGTCGGTCGTGTAACGCACGCGCACGCTTCCGCTGCCCGCTGCTCGATCGCCTGCACGCTCTGCTCCGAGCGTGATCGTGTCCGACCCTGGCCGCGAGCGCGCGGACGATGCCGTCGGTGCCGCCGACGACCTGGAACATCGGCGTCTGCATGTTGATCTCGGTCTGCCAGGTACTTGCCGAAGCCGGTGTCGCAGCAGATCGTCGAGCGGCAGCGGATCGCCGACGACGCCTGTGGCCGTGCCAAAGCCGGGCGCCGACTAGTAGCCGCGCCGCGCCGAACCCGCGTAACGCAGATTCTCTGGTGTCAGTCCACCTTCGAGGCTGAAGCCATTCGAGCATGCGTTCGCGTCGTCCTCGACCGTCATCGGGCGCTCGAGTGCGTCCCGCGAGACCGCCTTTGGCGAGCAGCTCCGATGTCTGGCCCGCGCCAGTCGGTGCGCGACTTCGCGCAGGCGCAGCCGTTGCCCCGCAGGGCGCGGCCGTCGACTGATAGACGTAGGCCGCCTCGTTGACGCTGCAGAACGGCTCGATCGCCACGCCGAGCTCGCGACAATAGTCGAGCGTCGTTGTGTGGTGATGAGGAATGCGCGCAGCGCCGGCGTTCAGATAGAGGTCCGGATCGAACGCCGCCTTCTGCGGCGGCGTGCCGGCTTCCTCGCTCACCTGGCCACGCGCCGGACGGTGAAGCACCGGCCCCCGAACGCGAGCGCGCTTCGAGGATCTCGCACTCGTAGCCGAGCTTGCGCAGCTCGTAGGCAGCCGCCAGGCCCGGCGACGCCGGCGCCAAGGATGATGACGCGCGTGCCTCCCGGCGCGCGTCCCGTCGGCGCCGACCAGGCCAGCCGCCGGGCGACCCGGCCAGCCCCAGCGCCTGCATAGCGCCGATGACGGCAACGCCGCCGCCCGTCTGTCCGACCCGTTCGAGAAAGCGCGCGTCGCGTCGATGGTCACGACGTGGCTCCGATCAACAGCGAATAGATCGTCGAGGGTCAGGCGTCGAATGCGGCGCCACTCGAGCCCTGACGCCGCCCGGCGCCGACGTCCGTCGCGGCGCTGCGAGCAGCGGGATCATCAGCGGCAGCGCCTTCCGCATCTCGTCCATCGTGCCGATCGTGATCCGCGCGTAGGTCGTCAGCGGCGGAAACGGACGGGCGATCGCCACGCCGGCCTCGCGGCACATCTGCTGGTAGACGGAGGACTCGCGGCGTGACGTCGACCATCACGAAGTTGCCTTCCGACGGCAGCACGTTGTATCCCGGCGCTCTCGAACGCCTTGCGCGTGAACGCCCGCGCGTCGCGTTCAGCTTCCGCTGCTCGGCCAGGTGCTCCTGATCCTCGAACGACGCGAGCGCCGCCGCCGCGCTGACGCTCGAGAGCGTGCCCGAGCTCGTCTTCGCGCCGGACGGCGGCGAGCGCGTCGGGGTGACCGACGACGATAGCCGACACGGATCCCGGCCATGCCGTGAATCTTCGAGAAGGTCCGCGATACCAGGACCCGCGGATCGGTCATGCGATCATCGGGATCGCGGACGCGTAAGCCGTGATCGGTCGACGTAGTCGCAGTAGACCTCGTCGACGAGGACGTAGCCCTCGGGAGCAGCCGCGCGAAACTCCTTGACGAAGCTCGCGCGACCGCCGCGTCCGGGTTGATGCCGCCGGTCGGGTTGTTCGGGTTGCAGACGAAGGCCAGTCCGGCGCCCGTGGAAGCCGCCGGCCATCGCCTTGAGATCGAGCGTGCCGTCGCGGCGCCACGGGCACCGCACGGACTTCGGCCTTCGTGCCTCTGCGCCGTGCTGCCGGGCGACTTCGAACGTCGGCGACGCCGCAACCAGAGCCTTGCCCGGCCCCGTGAACGCCAGCGTGACCGCGCGCAGAATCTCGCCGGAGCCCGCCGCGAGCATGATGTGCTCGGCCGGCACGCCGTGCGCCCTGGCGAGCGCCTGCCGTCAACTGCCCGCGTCGCCTCGCCGCCGTAGCGGCAGGCCTGCGCGATGACCTTGCTTGACCTGCAGCGCCACTATCGCCGCGGCGCCAGACCATAGTTGTTCTCGTTGCTGCTCAGCCGGAACGCGACGCCGGCCGGTGCTCGACTGCGGCGCGCGCCTGCACGCCGGCTGTCCTGCAGTCGCGTGCGCCGGTCGCGCGGCCCGGCAGGACCAGCGAGCCGCGACGCCGACGTCATCAGCCGCTTCCGATATCGCGGCGCGTTCAGCCGTCCCTGCCGTCTCGCCGTGCGATCGCAATCTGTCGGTGTTTCCATCAGGCCATGGTGTTCCTCTCAATAACCGATTGCGCTACGGATATGCATCCCCGTTCGATATTTGTGGCCATACAATGTCGTCGGCTCGCGGTTCCGAGCCGCCAGCTCAGAACGAGATACCTGAACGAGAACTGCGTCAACCGCATGAAGCCGGACTGCCCCGAGATCTGGCCGAACGTACCGCTGCCCGCCGTCGTCGCGATGCCGCTCGTCGTCACCCGGTTCAGCAGGTTCACCACTTCAATTCTGAACTGCGCGTAGCGCGTACCGCCGAGGCGGAAATTCTTCGAGATCGACAGATCGACGTTCTGCTGCGGCGGCGTGCGCACGTCGGTGATGGTGCGCGGCGCGTTGCCGAAGGTATTGGCCGGCGCGGTCGTGAACGCCGCCGGATTCAGCCACGTCGCCGGCGGCGTGATCCGCCGAGGCGAGCCGGTCGGTCCAGTCACCCGGTCGTCGCCCGGTCGACACCCTCGACGACGTTCGGGCCGTTGCGCGCCGCCGAACGTGCCGGTGTTGTCGCTCTGCTGGACGCCGATCGGGAATCCGCTCTGGATAGTCACCGATCGCGGCCGCTGTCCAGCCGCCGGCGATGACGTCGAGCAGCCCGTTCGTCGACGCCAGCGACGGCCCTCGCCAATCGGCACCTCGAGCACTCGGAGCGAGCACGAGGCGATGCGGCACGTCGAGGATGCCGTAGGCGTAGTCGGCCCGCGGATTGTAGTAGGGCGAGCCGTCGATGTAGTTGTAGCTGTTCAGCGGCAGGCCGGACCGGCGTTCGAGAAGAAATTCCCCTCGCCGAACTGGTTGTCCTTGAGGACGCTGTAGGTGTAGCTGACCCGGCCGCCGTACCAGTTGCTGCCGCCCGTCCGCCTCACCCACTCGATGATGGCCGCGTTGTAGCGGGTGATGCCTTCGGAGACCTGTCGCGCACTGACGTTGAGGAACTGCGGGTAGGGCCGCAGCAGCTGCGCCCGAGTCAGCGTCGCCTGCGTGGAGAGTGGACCGGCGGCGGCGTTGCCGAAGAACGGATTGGGGAGCGCCGCGTTCAGCTGCGAGCCCAGCGCCATGAACTTCGGATCGAGCTGATTGACGTTGAGCGCAACATCGGCCGTACCGCCAAGCGGCATGTGGTCGCCGCGTGCCCCCATGTAGCTCACCGTGACGCGCCATGTGGCCCGCCAATTCCTTCTGAATGTCGAGCGGATACTGCTGCACGCGCGGGGCGGTGCGATTCTGATCGACGTAGCTGATCGAGGTGCCGACACCCGTCAGCGACGCCAAGGCTGTTGCCGAGCGGGCACACGAGGCCGTTCGGGAACGGATTAGTCAGGCAGACACTCGTGGCATCCCCGCCGTCTGCGGGACGACGGTGTTCTGAGTGAAACCGAGCTGGCCGTAGTTGCTGCTCGCGCTGCTCGGCACCGGGTAGTTCCAGGGCGCCCAGTAGAGACCATAGCCGGCGCGGAGCGACCGGCTCGGCGATGCTCGAGTAGACGAGCGCCGACCCGCGGCGACCACTGCACGCGCCGGTTGATTGCCTTGCGCTTCCTTGTTGCCGTCTACGCCGGCGAACATCAGTCCGCCGGCTGACTTGACCGCGCCGCCGTTCCGGCGATCGGATCGCGCCGGAATCGTGACCGTCGACGAGCGTGCTGCGACGCCGGCCGCATCGAACCCGACGGTGAAGTTATTGTTCGACTTCGCGCATGCCAGTCTCGTGCTCGAGGCGCAGCCCGTAGTTCAGCGTGAACGTCGAGCTGACGCGCCAGTCATCTTGCCACATACCCGCCGTAATAGTTCGTGTAATCTCGAGCGGCGTCGTCAACGTCATCGTGCTCTGGCGCGCGGCGTTCGCCGAAGGGTAGCCGAGCAGGAAGCTGGCGAAGCCGTTGCCGTCGTCGGTGCTGCTGTTGTTCAGCCCGGTCGCGGACGTGAACTCCTTGTCGAAGTCGAAGCGGCCGGAGGAGTCGCCCGGGTTCAGGAGATAGACGCCGAGCTTCCGGTAGTCGCCACCGAATTTGAACGTGTGCCGGCCGACCAGCTTCGAGTAGCTCGCGTTGGCACTCCACGACTTGTAAGTGCGGTAACGAGGGAGTGATCGCACCGAAGCTGCTGTAGCCGGCGATGAACCGTTCGGAAACTTCGGAACGCCGGTCTGCTCGACCTGCTCGAGGAAGATCCGCGAGAACCCAGCGTCGGCCGGTCGAAGTCGATCGTCATCGTGTTGTTGTCGACGAACCGGGTCCAGCCAAGCGCAGCGCCAGCACCGAGTCGTTGCTCAGACACCCAGGTGTTGTTGAGCGCCAGCGATCTGCGGCCGCCGCTTCAGAAGGTAGTCGTTCGGGTCGGCGAAGCGCGTCGCGCCATTCAGGCCCGACCTCGAAATAGTTCGCGTCCGGTTCGTCGGTGCGGTTGTAGAGATAGAAACCGCTCAGCGACATCGCGTCGGTGAACTTGTGCTCCGCCTTGAAGGTGTATTCCTGCTGGAAATTGTTGTTGATCTCCGCGGTCCGCGTGTAGTTGTTCGTGCCGTTGTCGACATCAACGTCGGGCAGCGGCAGGTAGCCGGCGATCGCAGCGGCGACGGTTGATGCGATTGGCCGGAATCACGTTGCCCGGAAACGGCTGCCTCGTCAGCGGGTCGTAGATCATCGACCGGCTGCCCGCGCCGGTTGATCAGCTTCGAGAAGTCGCCGCGCGCGCTCGGCGGCGGTCGGAAGGCCGTCGACACGCTGCGCGACTGCACGTCGTGATAGTTCTCGCTCGCGAAGCAAAAGAACGTCTTGTTGCGGACGATCGGACCGCCAACGCCGCCGCCGCCCAGGTAGTAGACGCTCTCCGGCTTCGGCCGTCCGGCGAGCTCGCTGAAGTAGTTGTTCTTCTGGCCCCATAGCGGACGCTTCTGGAAGAACGCCGGTGCCGCGTAAGCTGTTCGTGCCCGATCAGCGTCGTGTTGAAGAAGTCCGCGCCGGTGCGTTCCCATCTCCGCGTCGTAGTATGCACCTGCACCTTCACATCGTCGAGCGCTTCCATCGTCGGGTTGGCGACCGCGCGATTGAGGATGTCGGTGATCGACACGCCGTCGATGGTGTAGTTGTTGCCGCGGCGCGTACCGCCGCCGAGCGAGAGGAACGAGGCGTTCGACTCGATCCTGCTGCCGGTTGAACTGGCCGTCGCCCGAGGCGATGACCGTCGGATGAGACCGCCATCAGGAACGCAGCCCGGCCTGGAGCCGGCAGCGTTTCGAGCGCGACGCGGTCGAGCACGGTCCCGTGCGAGGCGTTGGCCGTTTCGACGAGCGGCGTCTGGCCCGAGACCGTCATCGATTCCTCGATCGTCCCGACTTCGCAGGCCGTGATCGAGGACGAGAAAGCTCTGCGTGCCGATGCGAATCCCGCACGCTCGATCGTCTTGTAGCCCTGCAGCGCGACCTTTACGCTGGTACGGTCCGGGCTCCACCGCTGCGAAGGCGTACTCGCCCTGACCATTGGTGATCGTCGCGCGGCGAGATTCGTGTTTTCGTTGGTGAGCGTGACCGCAGCTCCGGGCACGCCGCCGCCGGCATCGCGAATCGAGCCGCGCAATCCGCCTTGAAAGCCCTGTCCGACGCTAGCCCGCGCGCTGGCGAGCACGACCAACACGATTCCTACGACGAGCGCGGTGCGACGCATCATCTTCGGCCTCCTCTATCACGCTTGCGGGGCTGCACCCCGCTCGCTCCGAGCCCGGGTGACCCGTGCTCGATGATTCTGGTGCGCGCGCCGTGCAAGCCGGGCTCCGAGCCGGCGCGCTTCGGCAGCCGTGTCAATCGCGTCGGTTTACCAAGCGTTTTCGATCGGTTTACTGGATTCTGGCGGCGTCATTCGTCCCTACAAAACTGTCTGATTGGCGATTGCGAGGAACGGATGTGTCCGATCGGCCTGCTCTCTCTTCCCCTCTGCTTTTCTTCCTTCTTCTCGTAGCTTCCGACCTACAAGGCGGAAGATCGGCGATGCGTAAAAATCCACACACGTGTGGAAAATTCCGCTATTCTTGTATTCAAGCAACCGATCAATCTCTAGCGTTTTCAACGTCTTAGGCCTTGGTACCGTTACTGCACCAACGAAGCGTATGCCTGCGCCAAGCATCCTCGTCGTTGACGATGAAGCCTTGATCCGGTGGTCGCTGACCGAGCGACTCAAAGGCGAGGGGTACCAGGTGTTCGAAGCGGGCACAGGTGCCCGCGCACTCGAACAGCTCGGCGACGGCGTCGACCTCGTCCTCCTCGACTACAAGTTGCCGGACACCGACGGCGTGTCCGTCCTCCGCAAGATCAAGGAGTACGACCCCGACATCCTGGTGATCCTCCTCACCGCGTTCGCGACGGTCGAAACGGCCGTCGAAGCGATGAAGATTGGCGCCTATCACTTCGCCAACAAACCCTTCAACCTCGACGACGTGGTGGCGACGGTGGGGCGGGCGCTCGAGACGACGCGGCTGCGCCGCGAAGTGCGTCAGCTGCGCCTGAAGGAGGCCCGTCCGTTCAGCTTGAACAACATCGTTGGCGGCTCGGACCAGGTCGCGGCGCTCCGCAACCTCGTCGCCAAGGTCGCGACGAGTCCGGCATCGACGGTGCTGCTCACGGGCGAGAGCGGAACGGGCAAGGACCTGGTCGCGAAGGTCCTGCACTACTCGAGCGATCGCGCGAACCGCCCGTTCATGAACATCACGTGCTCGGCTCTGCCCGAGACACTGCTCGAAAGCGAGCTCTTCGGGCACGAGCGCGGCGCGTTCACCGACGCGCGCGTGCAGAAACGAGGCATGCTCGAGACCGCCGACGGCGGCACCGTGTTCCTCGACGAGATTGGCGAGATGGTGCCCGCCCTCCAGGCCAAGCTGCTGCGGTTCCTGGAAGAGAAAGCGTTCAAGCGCGTCGGCGCGTCGACCGACGTCCGCGTCGATGTTCGGGTCATCGCCGCGACGAACCGCAACCTCGAGGACGAGGTCGCCAAGGGCCGCTTCCGCCACGACCTGTTCTACCGGTTGAACGTCCTTCCGATCGCGCTGCCGCCGCTCAGGAGCCACGTCGAGGACATTCCGGTCCTGGCCGCATTCTTCGTCGATGGCTTCAACCGTGAGTTCCGCAAGAGCGTGCTCGGCGCCACGCCCGCCAGCGTGCGGCTCCTGCAGTCGTACGGATGGCCGGGCAACGTGCGTGAACTTCGGAACGTCATCGAGCGCGCGATGCTGCTCTGCGAGACCGACCGGCTCGAACCCTCCGACTTCGCAGCGCTCCGCACGTCGGCCATCGCGGGCGACGGGTTCGAGTTGCCTGCCAACGGCCTCGACCTCGAACAGGTGGAGCGTCAGTTCGTCGTGCAGGCCCTGAAGCGAAGCGGTGGAAACCAGACCAAGGCGGCCACGCTGCTCGGCCTCAATCGCGATCAGATTCGCTACCGCATCGAGAAGTTCGGACTCTCGGTACCGCACTGAAGCCTCAGTCGCGAACCGCGAGCAGCGAACCGTGAGCTGCCAGCCGCGAGCCGCGAATTGAGAAGCAGCAACAACGATGAAGGATGAGGGTGTCATGACGCCGCGCAACTCGGTTCTCTGCCCAGTCGACTTCTCCGACGCGTCCCTGGGCGCGCTACGGTATGCCGCGGTCGTGGCCAACCACCTCAAGGCCGAGCTCACGGTGCTGACGGTGACCGATCCGCTGCTGACCGAGGCAGCCGAGCTGAGCGCGTCCGTCGAGCATCTGCCGGAGGCCATCAACAAGGAGCTGCAGCGCTTCACGCAGAAGACCTTCGAGGGAGCGGTCACCCCCGACTCGGTGCGGCTCGAGGTCACGACCGGCAAGCCGGCGGTCGAGATCCTGCGCGTCGCCAAGGCGCTGCCGGCGGGCCTCATCGTGATGAGCACGCACGGGCTGACCGGCGTTCGGAAGCTGTTCTTCGGCTCGACGACCGAGCGCGTGCTGCGCGAAACGACGGTACCGGTGCTGCTCACCCCCGCGCACGATCATGGACCCGCGCGGCCCGACGACGTGAAGCGCGTCGTCAAGCGTATCCTCGTGCCGGTGGACCTCAGCCCGGCGACCCTCGACCAGGTAGGCTCCGCGAAGAACGTGGCTACGGTCCTCGACGTGCCGGTGCTGCTGACCTTCGTCGTCCAGCCCGTTCACTTCGCGGTGTCCGGCCTGCCCCACATGCCGAACCTGGAAGTCGAGCGACGGTACCGGGCCGAGAGGTCACTCGCCGAGCTCGCGCACTGCATCCCGCAAAACCTGCGGCCGGAGGCCCTCGTGGCTTATGGCGATCCGGCGGAAGAAATCGCCAAGGTCGCGCGCGATCGCGACGCCGGACTCATTGTGATCGGCCTGCACGCCTCTTCCATGCTCGGTCCTCGAATGGGATCGGTGACCTACCGTGTCCTCTGCCTGACGAGCACGCTCGTCCTCGCGCTACCGCCGAGGGATGACAGGCAGAAAGTTTGAAGTCTGACGTCGGAAGTCTGAAGTGTGGAAGTGCGAAGTGGGAAGTTTGAAGTGGAAGTGCGAAGGAAGTGGGAAGTTCCTACTTGCTTCGCACTCCCCACTTCCTTCACACTTCCACTTCCCACTTCATATTTCGAACTTCCGCACTTCAGACTTCAAACGTCAGATTTCAAACTTACAGCCCGGTACACCTTGGGTGCTGGCATCGACGTCACTTGAAGCCGGCCGGCGGGCCCTGAAGCGGACGCAGCACGTGACTCCACCAGTGCGGCGCCTGCGTGGCGGCGGGAACCGGCCTGGCGCGGGCGATCTTTCTCGGATCCCGCGCGGCGCGCCGGCCGCTCAAGCCTTCGATCTGAATTCGGTAGATCACCGGCGTCCGGATTTCAGCCGCGCGGGTCTTTGCCGCCGCGGGATACCACCAGTCGGGCCGATTCTCGAACAGTGCGTAGGCCCGCTTCCGGGCGGCCTGATGCGCCGGTGATTTCGTGAGCTCCTCGTATCGCCCTTTGACGACGACGGTGGTCCAGTTGAACCGGTCGACGATCTCATCGAACTCGACGCAGACGCGGGGATTGGTGCGCATCCACTGGATCTTCTTGCCGACGGTCGCGAAGCTGTAGAGCGCGTCCTCGTAGAAGTCGAAGTAGACCGGAACGATGTACGGCCGGTTGTAGCGCACGCAGGCAAGGCGCCCCAGATTCGTCGCCGCCAGGACCGCAAGACACTCTTCAGTCCTTAGTTCTCGTATCTGCATCGCGAACCCTTTCGGGATGGGCGTCTACTGGTGACCGCTGCAGCGGAAGGACGATCTCGGCCACCGTCCCTCCGCCTTCGCGCGCACTGAGACCGACGGTTCCACCTTGCGCCTCAATCAGGCGCTTGACGATCGGAAGGCCAAGGCCCGTGCCGCAGCTCTTGGTCGTGAAGAACGGCGCGAAGATTTTCTCGCGAACCTCGTCGGGAATCCCCGGCCCTCGGTCCCGCACTTCGATATGACTCATTCTCTGCCCGGCCGTGATCTGAATCTCTACGGGTTGTCCGTTCGACGCCTGACAGGCGTTGAGCACCAGGTTGAGCAGCACGGCGCGCAGCATGTCGGCATCGGCGCGAACGCCCACGTCGTCGCCGCACACGGTCACCTGGCACAGGTCCGGCGCCGATGCCTTGGCGCTCGCGACGGCGTCCGAGATGATCGTTCGTACGTCAAGATGACGGATGCGCGGCGGCTGCGGGCGGGCGAACAGCAGGATGTCTTCCACGGTCTTGCTCAAGCCATCGATGCGCTGGATCATCGGCCCGATGATCTCGCGTTCCCGCATGTCCCGCGGAAGGCGTGACTCGAGAATCTGCAGCGACCCGCGCAAGCCCGCGAGGGGATTCCGCACCTCGTGGGCCACGACCGCGGCGAGCTGCCCGAGCTGCGTCAGCGCCTCCTGCTCCCGCAAGCGGGACTCGGCCACCTTCCGTTTTGTGATGTCGCTCCTGATCGCCAGGTACTGACGCGGCTTCCCGTCGTTGTCGAGGAATGGGACGATCGTCGTGTCGACCCAGTAGAACGTGCCGTCCTTGGCGCGGTTTCTGAGCTCGCCGCGCCAGACACGCCCTTGCGCAATCGTCCGCCAGAGCTCGCGCATGAACTCCTTGGGGTGATAGCCGGAATTGATGATGCGATGATCCTGGCCGATGAGTTCTTCCCGCGAGTACTTCGAGATCTGGCAGAACTTGTCGTTCACGTACGTGATGATGCCGCGTGCGTCGGTGGTCGCCACGATCGCGGCCTGATCGAGCGCCAGCCGCATCTCTTCGAGGCGGCGCACCGGATCCTCGACGAACGGAGTGGAACTGGTGGTCTCCATCTATGCGGCCTCGAGACTGGCCCCGCGGCACCCGACGGTGTGCAGCGCGCCACCGAGCCGCTCGGACAGCCGCGGCATGAGCGAGGCGAGTGTCGGGTATCGCTGCAGGGGACTGGAAGCCGTGACGAGCGTGCAGGTGTTGGTCAGCTCGAAGAGCGTGATGCGGCACGCGAGAATTGTCGGCAGTCGGCCACAGCCGGTCGGCACGAACCTCAGCTCCGGCAACGTCGCTTCGAGCAGCGCGTATCGCAGCCGGTCGACCGAGGCGCAGCGGCTGTGCAGGTCGCCACCATCGACGGGCTCGATCGTGAACCCTTCGGCCAAAAACGCGTTGAGCACAGTCTCGACCGAACGGTCGAAACCCTGGTCCAGAACGAGCCGGCGATCTTTGCTAGACATCTGCGATAGCCTCGGCCGTCCAGAAGGCAGGTTCCGTGCCGGGCGAATCCGGCCAGAAACACCAGAAATGCGGGATTTCCGGTGGGGAAAATCGCGCAGTAGGGCGGAAACTTCCCCTGCCCTGAGCCTGTCGAAGGGCCTGCCAGCACCACCGAAGGACCAGCCCCGTGCTCGGTCGGCGGATCACACGGCCGGTCGGATTTGCTCTGGCCGCCGGGCCCGCTGGACATCCTCGGCAACGTCGAGCGCAAACCGGCGCACGGCCGTCCAGTCGGTGAACTCGTAGTCGCGGCGCGCGTCGGTCGGCGCACCCTCGCGCCAGGCGATGAAGCGCATGATCTGGCGTTTGACGAACCCGTAGCGCGTGTACACGAGCTTCCCCGCAAAGCATGCGAGGCGGAGAGGCTGCCAGCGGACGGCCGAGCACAAAACCCTTCGCCAGCGCGTGGGCGGCGTCGACTTCCGCTGGATTGCGGGATCCCGCGCTCAGACTGACCGAAAAAAATGCGGAGGGACGGACCGACAGGTGGCCCGCCTCGCTTGTCGCGAAGTCGACAGCAATCTTCTGGTGACGGCCGGCGTAGATTGGGGCGCCGAGCACCACGCTGGCGACATTCACCCAGTCGACGGGCACCGCGACGGAGAAGTCGCGCGCTTCGCTGACGAGCCCCTGCTCGCAGAGCGTCGATGCGATCTCGTCGGCGATGCGGCGCGTCTGGCCCTCAGTCGTCGCGTAGAAGACGGGGACGGTTTCCATGGAGAGCCTCCCTTTCTGCAATCCTCCAAGCCCGCCTCTCGAGGCGAGCCGATGCTCCGAGGAACGATGCAAGCGGCAGACCCGCCGAGCCAGCGCGCGCGCGGATCGGTGCTGGGCAAAGCACGACCAGCGAGACGGTCGCGGAGGTCGCTTCGCGGGTCCGCGCCCGTCACCACCTGTCAGGTTCGTAGCCCTGCCCTCGTGGGGAGATTCCCTCGGGAGGTGCGGGAAGATCCGCATCGGTTGCCGCACACCGCCTGGATTCCGGCCCGGTCCGGGCCGACCGGGCGGCACACGCGTTGCTCGATTGACTCGAGGAAGGACGACCGCGATCCCGCGGCGCACGAAGCGTCAACGTCGACAACGGAATAGCCGTGGTTCCTGACCCCACGGCTCGGCACGACCGACGGGTTCGCGACTGAATTGACGGAGGTTCGCCATGGTCCGGATCACACACGTGCTCTGCCCGATCGACTTCTCGGATTTCTCGCGGCGTGCGTTCGATCGTGCGGTCGCGATTGCCCGTGCTCACAGGGCCGCGCTCACGGCGCTCCACGTGGTGCCGATACAGTTGGCCACGCCAGTCCTTCCTTACCTCGAACCGCAGAGCCTCGGTCCATTCGAGATGTCCGACGAAGGCGTGACAGGCCGATGTCTTTGAGATCGATCTCAGGTTATCGGCTGGTGACGATCGCGTAGTAGCCTCTCGCGCGTGCGTGTCTTCGCGTTCCTCTGTCTTCTGTTTGTCGCCCGCGCGGCCGCGGCGCAAACGTCGCCGGTCCTCCTTCAGGACGGACAGCAGATCTACCGGGCGGCCTGCGCAGCGTGCCACGGTCCAGACGGCAGGGGCCAGCCGCTCAGCACGGTCGGTTTCGACACACCGCTTCCCGACTTCACCAGTTGCAGCTTCGCGACTCCCGAGACGACGGCCGACTGGGTGGGCATCGCGCACCAGGGCGGCCCCGTGCGCGCATTCGATCGACGGATGCCGGCATTCGGCGAGGCGCTCTCCGACGAGCAGATTGAGAAGGCGGTCGGCTACGTGCGCAGCCTGTGCACGGACCGCAGGTGGCCGCGCGGCGAGCTGAACCTCCCGCGCGCACTGGTCACCGAGAAGGCGTTCCCCGAAAACGAAGCCGTCCTCACCACGACCATCGCCGGGGGCGACGCCGCCACCTTCGAGAACGTGCTGCTCTACGAACATCGTCTCGGGGCGCGCAGCCAGTTCGAGGTGGCCGTGCCACTTGCTGTGCAGAAGAACGGCGCCGGCGACTGGCAACGCGGCCTCGGCGATGTCGCCGTGGCGGTGAAGCACGCGCTCTTCCATTCGCTCGAGTCGGGAACGATCGTCAGCGCCGCGGCAGAAGTGTCGCTGCCGACGGGCAAGGAGAACCAGGAGCTCGGCAAGGGAGTCACGATTGTCGAGCCGTTCGTAGCCGTGGGTCAGATCCTCCCGTCCGACGGCTTTCTCCAGTTTCAGGGCGGCGTCGAGTTGTCGACCAATCGTAATCTCGCCGGGAACGAAGCGTTCTGGCGCGTGGCACTCGGCAAGACCTTCATGGAGGGCCGATTCGGGCGTTCGTGGTCGCCGATCGTCGAGTTCGTGGCCGCGCGGGAGCTCGGCGCCGGCGAAGGCACGCAGTGGGACCTCGTTCCGCAGATGCAGATCTCGTTGAGCAAACGTCAGCACATTCTGGTGAGCGCCGGCGTGCGCATCCCTATGACCGACCGGGGCGAACGCGACACGCAGGTGCTGACCTATTTTCTCTGGGACTGGTTCGACGGAGGCCTGTTCGATGGGTGGCGTTAGGCTACGGGCCCGTCGATCGCTGCGGGCGTTGCCGTCTGGTTGGCGGCGCTCGGGTTCGCGCAGGTGCCCCGCGCGGCGCAACGCGACGGCCCTCCATCGGCGTCCGGGAAGGCGCCGCATTTTCAGACCTCGGACAACTGCATGGCGTGTCACAACAGCCTGACGGCGCCGTCCGGGGAAGACGTGTCGATCGGATCGGCGTGGCGCGCGTCGATGATGGCCAACTCCTCGCGCGACCCCTATTGGCAGGCATCCGTCAGGCGAGAGACGCTCGATCATCCGTCGAAGAAGGCGGAGATCGAGGACGAGTGCTCGACGTGCCATATGCCGATGGCCCGAACGATGGCGCGCGCGGCCGGCGGACACGGTCAGGTCTTCGCGCACCTGCCCGTGGGACGAGACGGATCGGACGCCGGGCGCTTGGCTGCTGACGGCGTATCCTGCACGCTCTGCCATCAGATCAGCGGCGAGCGTCTCGGCACGCCCCAGAGCTTCACCGGCGGCTTCGTCGTCAACGCGGCACCCGACTCGGGGGCGCCGATCTTCGGTCCATTCCGAATCGACGCGGGCCGCACGCGGATCATGCACTCGGCTGCAGGGGTGACGCCGACCGAAGCCACGCACATCCAGCAGTCAGAGCTCTGCGCGACCTGCCACACGCTCTACACCAAAGCGCTCGGACCGAACGGAGAGAGCACGGCATCGCTCCCCGAGCAGGTCCCCTACCTCGAGTGGCGGCACAGCGCCTTTCGAACCGAGCGAAGCTGCCAGTCGTGTCACATGCCGGAGGTTTCCGACCCGACGCCGGTTTCATCGGTACTCGGCGAGCCGCGGGCCGGGCTGAGCCGCCATGCGTTCATCGGTGGAAACTTCTTCATGCTGCGGATGTTGAACCGCTACCGGACAGAGCTCGGCGTCGAGGCCTTGCCCGTCGAGCTCGAATCGACCGCGCGGGCGACGGCACTCCTGCTGCAGACAGGGACGGCCACGGTCTCGGTGGCCGGTGCGCGCGTTTCGGGTGGGTCACTGGACCTCGACGTCAGCGTGCGCAACCTGACCGGGCACAAGTTCCCGACCGGCTACCCCGCACGCCGCGCCTGGCTTCATGTCGTCGTCCGCGATCGCGACGGCCAGTCCGTATTCGAGTCCGGCGCCGTGACCGCGTCGGGGGCTATCGACGGCAACGACAACGACCGTGATCCCTTGGGCTACGAACCGCATCACGATGAGATCCGCAGCGCGGCCGACGTGCAGATCTACGAATCGATGATGGTGGACGCCGCGGGTGCGGTCACCACCGGGCTGCTGAAGGGCACGCGGTTCGTCAAAGACAACCGGCTGCTCCCTCGCGGGTTCGACAAGGGAACGGCCGCCGCGGACATCGCCGTCCGCGGGGAAGCCGCCAAAGACGATGATTTCGGTGCGGATGGCGATCGGGTGCGCTACGTGGTCGATGTGAGCCGCGCGGCGGGACCGTTCCAGGTGACGGTGGAGCTGCGCTATCAACCGATCGCGATTTCGCTGGGCGCGGAATCTTGCGCCCTACGACGCGGACGAACCGAGGCGCTTCGTCTCCTACTTCGACGCCATGTCGGCGCAGTCCTCAATCGTCGTCGGGACAGCCAGCCTGCAGGTGCAATAAAGACGGCGCGCAGCCACGTGACGTCGTGGTTCCTATTCCATCGGAAGCTCCGTGATTCGACGGATCGCGATGTTCCGGTAGAACACCTCCGCCGCTTCCGACTGGAGCTGGATGCGCCCCCTCGTGAGCGGCAGCTCGCGGTTCTCCACCCTGTGCCGAAGACCGGTCAGCTTCATGTTCGCCGTGCCGTTGACGACATGGACGCTCGTCTGACCGAGACAGTAGAGATCGATGGAGTTCCACTGGCCCGTCGGGCGCTCATTGTCTGGAACCTTGATGATGCGCCGCGTGAGCCCCACGGCCGTGGGGGCGCCCTTCGTGTAGATCAGATCGCTCTTCGGATCGCCAGGATTCCGCGCGACGGCCTCGGCATCCACGATCACGCCGGCGAGGCTGTAGAAGTCGCCGCAGTCCCCTTCCTGGATCTGGAACTCGAAGGACTTCATCCAGAAGCCATAGCTTTCGTCGTGCGGACCGATCGAGTGGTAGCAGCACCCGGAATCGCGGACCGCCTGCTCGCGCGGCGGCCACCGCTTCGTTCCCCACTTGAACTCCAACCGCAGGTGGTAGTCCTCGTATTCGTCCCGCGTGATCAGACCGCCGTAGGTTTCGCCAGAAATGCGAATCGCGGGCCCGCCGTCGACCTCCACGACCGAGAACACGGATCGTGGATCCCGGTTCAGACCGATCGGCTGCACATAGTCGCCTTGTTCGTTCTTCGATAGCCCCGGCACATCCGTGAGCTTGTGCGGCCGGCCCAGCCAGGTGTCCCACCCGGCCAGGTCCTTGCCGTTGAAGAGCTGCAAGAACGAAGGCTGTGATTGCGAGGCGGAAGTGGGCACGCCTGGTCGAAACGCGAACGGCAGGGAAATCATGGCGCGTACGGCTGTACGTCGATTCATCGGTTCATTCACGGTGTATCAGATTACGCCGGCTCCCGCCGCGCCGTCGACCAGAGGCCGCGGCGCGAAACAGTATTCCCCGTACCCCCTCATCGGCTGAGATATTTTCAAACAATTGTCGGCGGCCGCCCGTCCAAAGGTCCGTGGAGCGAATCGCGGTGATCGCCGACATCCGTCAGGACCTGCAGTATGGCCTGCGCTCGCTCATCAAGAGTCCAGGCTTCACCGTGATGGCGGTGCTGACGCTTGCCCTTGGCGTAGGGGCGAACGCGGCCATTTTCAGCGTCCTTCGCGCCGTCGTCTTGCGCGACCTGCCGTACCACGATGCCGACCGCATCGCGGTGATGTGGACGAAGAACATCCGCCAGAACCTGCCCGACGGCTCTTCATATCTGAACTATCGAGACTGGAAGGAGCAGAGCAAGACGTTCGAGCAGATGGCGGCCTATGTCAGGCCGGAGTTTACGCGAGGCACGCTTTCGGGCGGTCCCGGAGCCGAGCGGATCCATGTAGGCCAGGTCGGTCCCGGCTTTTTCGAGCTCCTGGGCACGGCGCCTCTGCTTCGGCCGCACATTCGAGGACGGCAGACTTCACCGCGGCGCCGCGCGCCGTGGTCATCAGCCACGGCCTCTGGCGGCAGCGCTTCGGCGCGGATCGCCGCACGATCGGGCGGTCGATTCGATTCAATGACCAGAATGTCGAGATCGTCGGCGTGATGCCGCCGGGATTCGAGCTGCCGACGGCCGAGGTACAACTGTGGCAGCCCCTCTTTTTCGGCCCCGGTTGGCAGGACGAGCGAAGCCGCAACGCCGACGCGCTCATCGTGCTCGGACGGCTGCGGCCGGCGCGCAACCGATCGAGGCCGCTCGCGCGGAAATGGATGCGATTGCGGCCCGGCTGCGCGATCAGTATCCATCGTCGAACGCCGCCTTCGGCGTGTCGACCGACCCGCTGACCGACCGCGTCATCGGACGGACGACCGAGCGCTCGCTCTGGCTCCTGTTCGGCTCCGTGGGGTTCGTGCTGCTCATCGCGTGCGCCAACGTGACGAATCTCATGCTGGCGCGCGCGGCGCGGCGGCGGAACGAAACCGCGCTGCGCACCGCGCTCGGCGCGAGCAGGATGCGCCTGGTGCGTCAGGCGCTGACCGAAAGCCTGGTCCTGTCGGCGCTGGCGGGAACGGTCGGCCTCGTGTTCGCGTGGGGCGGCGCAGTGGCCCTGAGGCAGCTCGCGCCGGGAGCGTTGCCCCGCGCCGATACGATCTCCGTCGATGCCACGGTCGTGCTCGTCTTGCTCGCGGCATCGCTGGCAAGCGGACTCGTCGCAGGGCTGATTCCAGCGCTGCAACTCTCTGCCGCCAGACCGGCTGACGTGCTCAGAGACGACGGACCCCGCGCGCTCGGCGGCCGAGGCGGACGCCGCCTGCATCAGGGGCTGGTGGTCGTCGAGATTGCGCTCGCTGTGATGCTGCTGTCCGGCGCCGGCCTCCTCCTTCGCAGTTTTCAACGCGTCCAGACGACGAACAGAGGATTCGACTCGAGCAATGTGCTGCTCCTCCAGGTGGATCTCCCGGGCACGTACGACAGCGCCGCAAAGATCGAAGCCTTTTACAACGACGCGACGCGGCGGCTTCGGTCGCTACCCGGGGTCGTCGCTGTCGGCGCCATCCGCGACTTCTTCATCCACCGTCAGCCGGACTACCACGTCGCGCTCGAGGGACAGCCGGCGAAACGGGAAGAGGATCCCGCGCCGCCGCTGACCGAGGATCAAGTGTTGCCCGGATTCTTCGAGGCGATGCGCATCCCGTTGCTGCGCGGCCGACTACTTCAGGAGAGCGACCTCGGACCAGGCGCACCGCAGGTCATCGTCATCAACGAAGAAATGGGACGCCGTTTCTGGCCAGACCAGGATCCCGTCGGCAAGCGCTTGAAGTACGGACTCGACCCGGGCGCCAAGAATCCCTGGAAGACCGTCGTCGGCGTGGTCGCCGACATGAGGCGGCAGCGGCTGGATGAGCCCGCCATCCCCTACATGTTTCAGCCGGGCATCACTCGTGAGATGGATATCGCCATTCGGACGCTCAACGATCCGGGGGCGTGCGGGAAGCCATTCGCGCGGAGATAGGCGCGATCGATCCGGCCGTGCCGCCGTACGGCATCGTGACCGTGGAGCAGCGGCTGGGACGGACCGTCGCCTTGCGAAAGCTGCAGACGCTCCTTCTGACCGCGCTCGCGGCGGTCGCGCTGGCGCTCGCGGTGATCGGCGCGTATGGCGTCATTCATCAGTCCGTCGCGGCGAGGAGACAGGAGATCGGCGTTCGAATGGCGCTCGGCGCCAACGCCGCCGCGGTGCTGCGGATGGTGATCGTCGGCGGCATGACCCCAGCGGCAACCGGCCTCGTGATGGGCCTGGCGGGCTCGTTGGTGTTGAGCCGTACTCTGTCGACGTTTCTCTACGAAACGAACGCGCTCGATCCGGTTATCTACGCTGTGGTGACCCTCACGCTCCTGGCGGTCACGGCGCTGGCCTGTCTGGCTCCCGCGCTGCGAGCGGCACGCCTGGATCCGATGCTGGCACTCCGCCGCGCGTGACGCTCAGCGACGCCCGGCCGCGATTCGAGCCGCCGTCACCGGTTCGCCCACTCGCTCTTCCGCCGGCCCTTGTGCTCGAGGAGGGGCGCGAGGGCAATCGCCATTGCCCGGTCGACAAAGGAATCGCAGCCCGGAAGGAACTCCACGTCGAGGGCGGCGCTCGCCACCGAGAGGCCCTGCATCGCCCACGTGTATTGGCACAGCACCTGGTCGCCCGCACTCGCCACGTAACGCGCGAATCCCGCTCCCGCCCGTTCCTCGACGACCCGCACGACGGATGCGCCCGTGGCGTCGAGGATCTCCCATTCGGCGCCGGCCGGCTTCAAGGTGCCGATCGGCGAGCCGCCCGCCAGATCGATCACGAGATAGGAGCGGGCGCGTAGCAGACCGTGGCGTTCCCCGGGCCTCAGCGCGTACAGATCCGGTCCGTTAGGCTCACGGCGCACGACCTGGGTCTTCCACGAGAAGGAAAACCGCGCGCGTGAGCTGGGCGGAACCGACTGAATGTCGTAAACGGAGTAGTGGCGCAGGAACAGTTCGAGCAGCGTCTGGCGCGGCTTGACGGCGTAGGTGGACTGGTCGAAGACGCTCGCGGCCGAAGACGCAGGCCGCGGGGCGGCCGCCACCGTCGGAACAGGAATCCGCTCGGGCGCTTCGCTGCCCGCCTCGCTCATGTCGCGCTCGCGAGCGCGTCGCGGCGACACGAGCTCGGCCGCGGCCACGGCGATGAGGTATCCGCCGAGAACCCACACCAGGCGCCATGCGACTGGCGCGCTGACTGCGTCGTGCCGCGCAAACCATTCCAGCGTCTGAGCTGATGCAGCCGCGTCGGGGGCCGTCGTAAAGAGGCTCTGGATCGCTCCGCCCACGGCTCGGAACGCGTTCAGCACCAGGTGCAGGGCGATAACGAGTCCCGCCTGGAGTGCCGCGCACGCCGCGAGGACCCGAAACGCGAGGTCCACGCGCGCGAGCATTCCCAGCAGCGACGCGAGCACGAACGTCAGCAGACCGGCAGCCGCCAGCGCCGGCAGCGACAGCAGTATGACCTGCGGGATCAGATGGAAACCCATCGGATCGGGAGAGCTGCCGATCGCTTGTCTCAGGAGCACCCGGTCTTCGGCCCACCAGGCAGCGACACTCGGCACCTGGAAGACGGCCACCGCGGCGAGCGCCCCGAGCAGCACCAGCAACGCTGGAGCCGTGCCGGCATCCTCGTCCCGACGAATCGGCCGCGTCAGATCCCGCTCGAAGCGGCATGAGCGACGACGCAGCAACGGCGGCAGGAGAAACGCCAGCGCGATCTGAAGACCGAAGGTCTGAAGCGAGGTCGCCCAGGCGGGCCGCGTGCCGCCCACGAGCAGCACCGCGATCCAGCTCATGGCCGCCGCTACGAGCGCGCCCAGGCCGGCGGAAAGCATGACCGCACGGACGGCGCCGAGCATCTTCAGCGTTGCAAGGATCGCGAAGCGGTGGATAAGGCCTCCGGTCTCGCAGCTCGCGGCTCGCTGCTCGCGGTTGTTCCAGTTATCTGTGGCTTAGAACGAAATGCACGGCCCGGCGGGCTGCGCTTGCGCCGGCGCCGGTCGAACGGCCAGGTACTGCACGCCCGGGGGTATCGTCGGCGCCAGGGTGATCGCGACCTGCAGCGCACCGCGTTCGCAGCTCATCGTCCATTGGCCGCGCAGCGCATTTTCGACCACGTCGAATCTGGCCGGCGCCGTGCACGCGCCAAGTTTGGCGCGGAGATCGTCAATCTCCTTCCGCCGCCGGTCCTTCGATCGATCGAGAAAGAGGTTCTCCGCGGCGATCTTGTCTGCCAGGGCATCGTCCCAGCGCACGACGAGCTTCGACACATCGTCGCGCGCCGCTACGAGCGCCGCCGACGGCTGAACCTCGCGGCGCAGAAGTCCGCCGGTCCGATTCAGCCGATCGATGGCTGAGCCGACGGCGTTGTTCCAGCCTGTGTAGGTAACATTGCCGAATGCGATGATGCCGACCCCGTAGTCGGGCAGCCAGCGCATCAGCGATCCGTAGCCGGGAAGGCCGCCGCTGTGATCGACGACCGTGCGGTACTGGCAGGTCTGCGTCACTCTCAGCCCATACCCGTAGCTGGTTGACGTCAAGTGCGTCGCGCTCGTCGACTTGTCGAGCACGACACGCATGCTCGCCGGACGCCAGGGCTGCTGCATCTCGCGAAGCGACGCCCGCCGGATTGGGCCCGTATCGGGACCGTCGCGCGGTGGCCAGGCGTCGAGGAACGCCGATACGTAGCGGCTCAGATCGCGGATCGACGTCAGCATGCCGCCCATCGATCCGAAGGAGCCGTGCGGGAGCGCCGGTTCCTCCTTCCAGCGCTCGTCTTCCCAGCGATATCCGATGGCCAGCCGATTGGGCGCCACCTTCGACGGGTGGAGCGTCGTGGACGGCATGTCGAGCGGCTTCAGGATGTTCTGTGCGACGTACTCCTCGTAGGGCTGGCCGGATACGCGCGACACGATGCGGCCGAGAATGGCGAACCCGTAGTTCGAGTACTCGTAGGCGACACCAGGCGTGTTGGAGAACGGAATGCCCTCACGGAGCATGCGGGTCAGCTCCGCCTCGCTTTCGGACAGCTGCTGATCGCCCCAGGGGTTGTCCTCCGGAAAGCCCTCTGAATGTGTCAGCAGGTGGCGGACCGTGATGCGTGGCGAGTCGGTCGTGGGATAGCGGAGGTTCTTCAGCTCCGGGACGTATTGCTCGGCGGGATCGTCGAGCGACAGCTTGCCCGCATCGCGAAGCTTGAGGATGGACATCGCCGTGAAGCTCTTGGTCATCGATGCGATGCGGAAGACGGTGTTCGCCGTCGACCGGCGCCTTCGCCGCGACGTCGCGCACGCCCATGGCCCCCTGGTGCGCCAGTTCGCCATCGATGACGATGCCCCACGCGGCGCCCGGCGCGTGGACCGAAGTGGCGTAGTCGGCGAGGATGCGATCGACGTCCGCGAACGCCGTCGCGAGCTTCGCCCGGCGGTCGGGATCGCCGAAGGGGGCCGCCGGCGCGACCGCCTGCTGCGCGAGGGCGCCGGTGCTGGCCACGACGATAGCCACGACGAACATCCATTTGCGCATCCGCGGATCCTACTGCAGTTGGACCCTGGGGAAGGCTCTAGGCTCCAGGCTTTAGGCTCTAGTTGCAAGACCCTCGACACTGGTTACCAAGGTTTGCTTGAGCCCAGAGCCCAGAGCCTAGAGCCGGTGTATATTGAGCCGGCCTATGCGCACATTCCTTACGCTCCTCGCCTTCGGCGCTTTCTTGCAGCAGCAGCCGGCGCCGCGTCTATCGGCGATCCAGGACGGCGAGGCCCACGGCGACCCGCCCTACGTCCTTGAAGAGGGATGGGAACCACTTCTGAACGGCAAGGATCTCGCGGGATGGAAAGCCTGCGACGCCAGCACCAAGAGCGAGTGGTTTACGACCCGATCCGTGATGTTCGAGCGGCTCCTCGGGCCGACGCGGCTCAACGGCCGGGCGGCGCCGAGCGGCGTGATGCTGAACGGTCCGACGGGCCGCACGGCGAATTTCTGTTCGGAGCGCACGTTCGGCGACATCGAGCTCTACCTCGAGTTCATGCTGGCGAAGGGTTCGAACTCGGGTGTGTACCTGCAGGGCCTCTACGAAATCCAGATCTTCGATAGTTGGGGATCGATCGAAGGCGTGAAGACGTCCGACGCCGGCGCCATCTATCATCGCTGGATCAACGAGCAGGGCGTCGGCGGATCTCCCCCGCTCGTCAACGCGTCCCGCCGTCCCGGCGAGTGGCAGTCGTTTCAAGCCTGGTTCCGGGCGCCGCGCTTCGATGCGTCGGGCAAAAAGACGCAGCCGGCGCGCTTCGTGCGGGTGCTCTTCAACGGCCAGCTGGTGCAGAAGGACGTCGACATCGACGGTCCGACGCGCGCGGGCCTCGAGATTCCCGAGGCGGCCCAGAACCCGCTCATGATCCAGGGCGACCACGGCCCAGTGGCGTTCCGCAACATCTATGTTCGGCCGCTGCGGCCGTTGATTCTTCGGTAGTCAGGGTCGTCGCCGGGTCCGGCTAAAGCCGGACGCTACGACTGAATCTGACGGCTGTCCAGCCAGTCGTAGTGTCCGGCTTCAGCCGGACCTGTTCGCCGGACCAACCTTCCGCGGCCGTTCCTCCGTCTAAGCTCGATATATCGAGGTTCGACGCATGGACAACCCGAACGACTTCCTCCCGCTCTCGCCGCATCAGTTTCATATCCTCCTGGCGCTCACCGACCGGGAGCGCCACGGCTACGCCGTGATTCAGGACATCGAGCAGCGCACGGACGGCGCCCTGCGCCTGGGCACCGGGACGCTCTATACCGCAATCGCGCGCCTGGTCGAGCTCGGCCTTATCGCCGATACCGGACGCGCCGACGAACGTCGCCGCTACTATCGCCTGCTGCCACTCGGACGGGCCGTGCTCAGGGCCGAGACGGCACGACTCGAAGCGCTCGTGCACTACGCGCATGCGCAAGGCGTGCGGGCGTCGGTCCCGGCGTTGCGGAGGCAGTCATGACCGCACCAGTCCCGCGCTCGGTGACAATCGCGCGCGCCGTCCATCGTGCGCTCATCGTCCTTGTCAGTCGCGATGTCCGGCACGCCTACCGCAACGAGATGATCGCGACGTTCGAGGCCGCATCCTTAGACGCGGGCCGGCGCGGACCGGCGGCGGTTGGCGTTCTGCTCGTCCGCGAAATCAAGGACCTCGCTATGTCGCGTCGCGCCAACCGGCCAGCGGGGCTGACGCTGCCCGCTGAAGCCGACGGCGGCACGAGCGTCTCCACGCCGCGCCGCGAGTGGCCCCAGACATCCGCCTGGCGGCAGGCCTGGCGATCGCTGCGGCGGCGGCCGGCATATCTGGCGGCAGCGGTGTTGACGCTCGGGTTCGGCGCCGGCGTCACGACGGCCGTCTTCTCGCTCGTCGATACGGTGCTGCTCAAGCCCCTGCCTTTCCCCGACGGGGATCGCCTCGTCATCGTCTACGAGTCCAGCCCGTCCGCGCGCGAGAAGACCAGCCTCATCGCTCCCGGCCGGCTCGAAGACTGGCACCGGCTGAACCGCAGCTTCGTGGCGCTGTCAGGAAGTTACTCGGACAACGTGACGGATACGAGTGGCGCGGAGCCCGAACGTTTGGAAGGGCGTCGTGTGGCGCCGCGCTTCTTCGCCGTCTACGGAATGCCGCCGCTCGCCGGCCGCTGGTTCACCAACGAGGAGGAGTGGGAGAACGGACCCCGCGCGGTGATGATCAGCGATCGACTCTGGGCGCGCCGCTTTGAGCGGGATCCGGCGGCTGTCGGGCGCCCGCTCATCATCGGCGGCCGTTCGTATCCGATCGTCGGCGTGATGCCCGGCACGTTCACGAGCGCAGCGACCGACGTGTGGCTGCCCTCACAAACCAACGCGTGGCTCCTGCGCCAACGCGACGCGCGGTTCATGGGCGGCGTCGGACGGCTGCGTGCCGGGTGTCAGCGTGGAAGCGGCCGGGCGCGAGCTGGCCACGATCCAGGAGGCATTCGCCAGGGAGTTCCCCAAGACAGACGCCGGCTGGTCTGCGGAGGTACGCTCGTTCAAAGAGAGCCGCATCGCCAACTCGCGGCGCGGGCTCCTGCTGGTCTTCGGCGCGGTTGCGTCCCTGTGGATCATCGCGGTCGCCAACATCGCCGGGCTGACGCTCGTCCAGCTGCATCGGCGTGCCCGCGAGCTCGCGATCCGCGCCGCCCTTGGCGCCTCGCGCGCACGCGCGATGGGCACGGTGATGCGCGAAGCGTTTCTCATCGCGGCGCTCGGCGGCGCGCTCGGCGCAGGTCTGGCCGCCTGGCTGGTCTCGCTCATGCCCACGCTGCTGTCAACCACGCCGCGCATCAACGAGCTGACGCTCGATTGGCGAGCGCTGGCCTTCGTGGGCGCCACGAGCCTGCTGGCCGCGTGTGCCTTCAGCGTAGTGTCCGCGCTGGTGGGTTCGCGTCCGCAACTCAGCTGGGTGATCGCCGCCGGCAGCCGCGGCGTCGCCGGAGGGCAGCACCGCCTGCAGCGGCTCCTCGTCGTCGGCCAGGTGGCACTCAGCGTGTTGCTGGTCGGATCGGCGACGTTGCTCCTTCGCAGCTACTACAACCTCACGCAGGTCGATACCGGCATCGATACGTCGAGCACGGTCACCTTCCATGTTGGAGCGGCGTGGGCCGAGGATCGCTGGCATGTCGGCCAGCTCCAGGAGCGGCTCATCGCGCGCCTCGAGCAATTGCCCCACGTCCAGGCCGCCGGCCTGACCAACTTCCTGCCCGCAACCGGCGCGACGCTGCGCTACCAGGTCTACGTCGAGGGCCTGACGGGACCGAACGCCGATGGCTCCATGACCGTCGGCACACGCATGATCAGCGGAGGCTACCTTCGCGCCATCCGGGCATCACTCGTCGCCGGCGAGTGGTGTCCCGCCCCGAAGACGGACTTCAAGGCCCCGGGCACGGCGATCGTGAACCAGCGTTTCATCGAGGTCCATGCACCCAACCAGAGATCTCGTCGGACGATCGCTCTGGATGATCCAGCGGACGAGTACGCCATTCAGAATCGTCGCCGTCGTCGGCAACATCGCCGAGGATGGCCAAGCCACGAGCCATGTCCCGTACGTCTACACGTGCAACTCCACGGGAGCGTGGCCCGATCCGGAGTACGTCGCGAGGACGGCGGATCCGGGCGCATTCGCCACGGACTTGCGCCGGCTGGTCCGCGAGCTGGATCCGAACCGAGCCGTGTTCGGCTTGCGGCCGGTGCAGGCGGTCCTCGATGCCGCGCTCGATCAGCCCAGGATGGACGCCGCGATGCTCGGGCTGTTCGCCGCCGCGGCCGTGACGCTCGCGGCCATCGGCCTCTACAGCCTCTTCATGCTCGTCGTCTCCGAGCGCTCGCGCGAGATGGCCGTGCGGCTGGCCATCGGCGCCGAACCGCGCCAGGTCGTCCAGCTCGTCATGGCGGGCGCCGGCCGGTTGCTCGCCGGCGGCATCGTGACGGGCATCGTGCTGACGGCCGTTGCCGATCGCGTGCTGCGGGGCGTCCTCTTCGGCGTGAGCCCGCTCGACGCGCGCGCCCTGGCGGCCGCGGCGCTGACGCTCGCGATCGTATCCGCCGTCGCCGTTGCCGGCCCCGCGCTCAAAGCCGCGCGGATCGCGCCGATCGACGCGCTCAAGGGCGACTGATTCTCCCGGTCACTTCACGGGAAACAGTTTCAGATCGAGGGCGTCCGCTTCGCGCTCGCGTATCTGAACCGGCGTCCCCGCCTTCGACAACAGCTCGAAAAAGGCGGCGGGAACGTCGGTCAGCGAAGCAGCCTCTCTCGGCACAGCGACCGCGATGTAGCGGCCGGCGCGGAGCCCTTCGATGACGTAGCGACCATTCGCGGCGGCGTACACCATCTTCGTCATCGTCGATCGCTCGTGCCTGAGGTCCGGGTCCTCGGCAAACACCACCACGGCGGCCTCGATCGGAGCGCCGCGCTCGTTGGTGACGACTCCCGACAGCGTGCCGAGGCGGTCAGTCAATGTGACTCGCAGCTCGGTGCCTGGCGCGAGCTCAGTGGGCTCGTCAGTAATGTCGCGTCCCCCATACAGCACGCTCTTGACGTGCCAGCCCGGCCAGCCTTCTGCGCGAACCAGCACCGGCCCAAACAGGTGTTCGAGCACGAACGACGCGTCGTCCTTCACCTGAATCGCGGGACTCGGACTGCCGCCAGGCCCTTCCATCGGCCGGATCCGCAGGGACAGCAGCGAACCGCTGGGTGGCGTCTCGAAGATCACCTGGCCCGCGACATCTACACCGGGCCGCAGTTTGAGAACCACGCCATCCATGTCAGCGTTGACCGAGACTGGCGTCCACGCAAACTCCTGACGCCCTCCTGCGTACTTGGACGCCATCAGCGCGTAGTCACCCGGTGGTACCAGTCGAATCTCGAAGGCGCCGTCTCCCATTGTGGGGAAACCCGCGGCGGCACCTTCGATCACGATGGTCGATGACGGCTTCTGCAGCTTGACGTGTGCGCCGGAGGCGAGGATTCCGGTCGAGTCGACGACGACACCGCGGAGGGTCACCAGGCGCGATTGTTCGAGGACGATGTCAAGCGGCCCGACGTCTTCGCCCTGCCCAAGGCGAATCCGGGCGGCATCGGCTGCGGAGAGGGCGGAGGGATAGTAGGTCGGAGGGTAAACGGCCTGTCGCGGAAAGACGCGTACCGCACCGATGGGCCCAGGCGGTGGCTGCGCCACCACGATGTAGACCCCGGCCTGCAGACCAAAAAGCCGGAAGCTTCCGTTGTCGTCCGTGCGCCAGCCGGGAGAAGGCGCCTGGCCTGCCAGCGCGCGCGTCCGTCCGCCGGCGAGCGCCTCCCGAACGCTTACCGACACGTTCGACTGTGGCGCCCCGTGCTCGTCCACGACTCGTCCGCTGATGGCCGCACCTCGAGGAAGAAGAATCACGACTTCAGCCGGCACCTGACCCGCCGAGACTCTGAACGATCGAGGTCCATCCGTTGAAGCCTCTGGGTAGAAGCCCTGAACGTATCGCATCGCCGTTTGCGCAGGCGTCGCGACAATTCGATACGCTCCGGCCCGGACGTTCGGGAACTCGAATCGCCCATCGGCGTCGACGACCGCGTTGGCCTGCGACATCCAGTCCATTCCCTCGCGGCCGGGCGCAGGAGGCTGTGCCGACAGCGGCTGGAGACTGACGGTGGCGTCGCGAAAGGGCTGGCTGGTATCGGCGGCGACGAGCCTGCCTCGAACGACTACACCTGACGTCGTCGGCGGCTCTTGAGACGCGCCTGGGACTCGAACCTCAGCGAAACCGACGAGAGCGACGACGACCCAGAGTTGGACGATACGCTCATGCATGTGCGCCATCCTTCCTCCTGCTCCTCCCCGCTTCCATCACTCACCATAACAGCGATATGCTCGCGCCGTGAAGGGTACACCGTCTGTGGCGAGGTTTGAAATGGCGCTGATCGGAGCCGCCGTCAGCTGACGGGCCGCAATTGATGGAGGAACGGACGATGACACGACGACAGTGGCTGCGATTCTGGACGATGAGTGCGATCGCGGTCAGTCCTTTCGTCGCACTCGCGGCCGCGCAAGCCGTCGAGGCGGGATTCACTCCACTATTCAACGGCAAGGATCTGAGCGGCTGGGTGTACGGCCGACGGGCCGGCAACATCGAGAATCGATCGGGCAAGGGCTATCAGGTCGACAACGGCGTCCTCTTCACCACGAAGGAAGACGGCGGCAACCTGTTCACCGAGAAGGAGTACGGAGACTTCGTGCTGCGATTCGAGTTCAAGCTGACGGAGAACGCAAACAACGGAATCGGCATCCGGGCACCGCTCGAGGGCGACGCCGCCTACGTCGGGATCGAGATCCAGGGCTCGATGATGGCGGCTCTGAGTACAAGACCCTCCGTCCGACGCAATACCACGGTTCACTCTACGACATGGTTGCAGCCAAACGCGGTGCACAGAGGCCGGTTGGCGAATGGAACTCCGAAGAGATTGCCGCGAAGGGTCGACAGATCACCGTCAAGCTCAACGGCATCACGATCGTGGATGCCAATCTCGACGACGTGACCGATGAAGCGATCCTCGGCAAGCATCGTGATCTCGGCAAACCTGAAGGCTCACGCGGGATCGCCAACGCCAGGGGCCACATCGGTCTCCTTGGCCATGGCACGCGCGTCGAGTTCCGCAACATCCGCATCAAGGAGCAATAGGCCGCGCACTGCGCGATCGCCCGAATACAGGCCGATGCGGAAGATCAGCCAGACGCTCGTGACGCCAGACGCCGCGCTGAGCACGCGCGCTGCGATGCGACACCCGCGTCTCGCCCTCATGGTCGTCGCCGCGTTTGGGGCGACGGCAGTCGCCGCCGCCGGCCCCCAGGCCACTCCCTCGGCAACGGGCGCCGTGCGCATCGTCCGCATCGTCCTGGTGGGTGATTCAACGGTGACCGACGATTCGGGGTGGGGCGCGGGATTCAAGAAGCTTGTCACGTCCCAAATCGAAGTCATCAACACGGCGGCCAACGGCCGCAGCTCGAAGAGCTTCATCGACGAAGGCCGCTGGGCGGAGGCGCTGGCTAAACGCGGCCAGTACCTACCTGATACAGTTCGGCCACAACGACGAGCCGGGGAAGGGACCCGAACGGGAAACCGATCCGAAAACGACCTACCGCGCCAACATGACGCGATATGTCGATGACGTCCGGGCCATTGGCGCCAAGCCAATTCTGGTGACGTCTCTCGTGCGGCGTCTGTACAAGGAAGACGGCACGATCCGGACGACGCAGACACCTTATGTCGAGGCCGTCCGGGCGCTCGCGGCTGAAAAGAACGTACCGCTCATCGACCTCCATGCGATCAGCCTGGCCGACGCCGAGAACGCGGGTGACGATGTGTGGGCCGATCTCAGCCCTCGCGATGAGAAAGGCCAGATCGATCGGACACACTTGAACCCCAAGGGCAGCGAGGTCGTCGGACAGATGGTCGTCGAGGCGCTGCGCAAGGTGGTTCCCGAATTGGCACCGATGCTGCGGGTGCAGCCGGCGGTAGAACACGGTGGCTTCCGCCTTCAGGCGGAAGGATCGCGCAAGCAGCGTGTGAGCAAGCAACGATAAGCGATAGCGGCGGCGCGATCCCATGCTCGACCTTCCAGAGCACTACAACGTCAGTACACTGCTCGACAGCAACCTGCAGGCTGGCCGCGGGCGGAAGATCGCCATCCACTGCGGCGACGCGAGATTGACGTACGACGACCTGTACGCACGCGTGTGCCGCATGGGGCGCGCACTCCGGGCGCTCGGCACCGCACGGGAGCAGCGCGTGCTGCTGGTGCTGAACGACACGCCCGCATTTCCCGTCTCGTTCTTCGGCGCCATCCGCATCGGCGCCGTTCCTGCTCCCATCAATCCGCTCCTGCGCGAAGACGACTACCGCCACGTGATCGGGGACACGGGCGCGTCGGTCGTCATCGCGGAGGCCATGTACGTCGACAAGCTGGTCAGAGCGTTGCACGGTCATCCCGACCCGGTCACGATCGTGGCGGTGGGAGAACCCATCGCAGGATGCCTGCCGTTCGAGGAACTGCTCGGCGCGCAGGAACCTGACCTCGCTCCCGCCTCTACCCATCGCGATGACATGGCCTTCTGGCTCTACAGCAGCGGGTCAACAGGGCGGCCGAAAGGCGTGGTTCACCTGCAGCACGACATTCCGTATACGTGCCAGACATACGCGCGCCACATCCTCGACATTCGCGAGGACGATGCCGTCTTTGGCCGCGTACTCTTCCATGCGTACGGGCTCGGCAACTGCCTGTCGTTTCCGTTTTTCGTCGGCGCGTCTACGATCCTCCACCCGGCGAGGCCCACGCCGGCGAGTCTTCTCACGACCATCGAAGAGCGGCGCCCGACGCTGTTCTTCTCGGTGCCGACCTTGTTCAATGCGATCCTCAACGACCCGGAGAGCCGGCGATTCGACTTGAGCTCGGTCCGGCTGTGTGTTTCCGCGGCCGAGCCGCTGCCACCCGAGACGTGGCGGCGATGGAAGGACGCGTACGGCCTGGAGATTCTCGACGGTATCGGATCGACCGAGATGCTGCACATCTACTGCTCCAACCGCGCGGGAGAGGTGCGGCCGGGATCCACCGGTCAACCGGTGCCGGGCTACGATCTGCGGCTCAAGGATCGCGACGGCAACGTCCTGTCGGGTGGCGGCACCGGAATCCTCGAGGTGCGGGGCGACAGCTCCGCTCCCTTCTACTGGCACCAGCACGCCCGGTCACAACAGACCATGCGCGGCGACTGGGTCGTCACCGGCGATCTCTACCGCGTGGACAGAGACGGCTTCTATTGGTACGAGGGCCGGGCCGACGACATGATCAAGGTTGGAGGCGAGTGGGTCTCGCCAATCGAGATAGAGAATGCGCTCATCGCGCACCCCTCGGTTCAAGAAGTGGCCGTGGTCGGCGTCTCGGTCGATGGGACGACGCGGATCCGCGCGGTGATCGTGCTGGCGCCGGAACATCGAGAGTCGGACGCACTGACGCGCGCGCTGCAGGAGTGGTGCAAAGAGCGCCTGCAGCGCTATCAGTTCCCTCACAGCGTGGCGTACGTCAGCGAGTTGCCAAAAACCACGACCGGCAAGGTCCAGCGCTTTCAGCTTCGCAAAGGGTGATTCGTTGAGCTGCATCGCGCACCGTGCACGGCCGCGACGTGGTTTCTTTCTGCCGTTCCTTTGCGATAGAGTTTTAGGTCCCGAAACGGCCTGAGCATCCACTAACAACCGGAGCTTCGACTTGACGAGCCTCGCCTGGTTCGCCGCCCTTCAATCCCTCATCTCCGCCGGCCTGGTTACCATCCTCTGGGTGCTGCATGCGCGGCTCGGCCGGCGGCCGTTCTTTCTATGGTGGGGCTGGGCGTGGACCGTATTCGCCGTGTATCTGCTGCTGGGAGCGTTGACGCTGCCCCTCTCGGAGACGTGGAGCCCCGCCGTTGGCACGGCCGCCTTCCTGGCCACGATCTGTGGCTACCTGCAACCGGCACTCCTGCTGGTCGGCGTCGCGAGCCTGCGGTCCTCCAAAGGACGCGACGGCGCGCCGTGTCCGGTAGACACGATGCCGATACGGGCGTGGCGAACCCTCGTGATCGCAACGACGCTCGTCGCGACGTTGATCTTCGTGGTGTCCCTCGCGCTACCTAGCGCCATCGACAGCTTTTCCGTCCGGGTGGCGCCCCGCGCCTGGGCTCTGGCCGCCGCCACCCTGTTCTCGGCCGTGGTGTTTGTCCGGCGCGGACGAGAAACCCGCTCGCTGGCCTGTTACGTGACCGCGATCTCGTGCCTGGTGTACAGCCTCGTCCAGACAGTGTACGGAGTGGCCTTGACCGGCCGACTTCTAGCTGGCGCCGCCGCGCCCTTCGCCGCCGTATTCGACAATGGGGCAGCCTTGCGGCCGTTCCTCTTTCTCCTCGATATTGTCAGCGCCTACGGCATCTGCCTCGGGATGGTCCTCCTCCTCGTGGAGGACTTCACGCGGTCCAGACGGGCGCTCGAAGAGAGCCTCCGGCTCCGGCGTGAGGCACTCGACGCGAACGCCGTCCTTCAGGCCGAAATCAGCGAACGCCGTCGAGTGGAGCAGGCGCTTCGAGACAGCGAAGATCGGTATCGCGACCTCGTCGAACACAGCGAAGATCTGATTTGCACCCACGATCTCGACGGCCGGATTCTCTCGATCAACGACCCTCCGGCCCGCATTCTCGGGTACTCGCCCGACGAGCTCGCGCGTATGACCGTTCGGCAGCTGCTGGCGCCGGAAGTCAGAGACAGGTTTGACGCGTACATCGCCGACCTCAGACGAGACGGGATCGCTCGAGGGCTCCTGGCCGTCATGACTCGCGGTGGCGAGCGACGGATGTGGGAGTTTCGAAGCACACTCCGGACCGACGGCGTGCCCGTCCCCGTCGTCAGAGGCATGGCACACGACGTCACGGACCGGGTCAAGGCGGAGCGCGCCCTGCGAGTGTCGGAAGCCAAGTGCGCCGCCGCCTTCAGGGCAAGCCCTTGCTCCATCGCCATCAGTACCATGGAGGAGGGACGCGTCATCGAGATCAACGACGCCTGCCAGCAGCATACGGGCTATCTCCGGAGCGAAGTCATCGGTCGAACCGTCCTGGAGCTCGGACTCTGGATCGACCCGATCGAGCGCGCGGACATGTTGGCCGACCTCAAGGAATATGGGCGGGTGGTGAACCGCGAGGTTCGATGGCGGTCCAAGACCGGCGACGAACTGACGGTCCTCTTCTCGGCCGACACAATCTCCATGGATGGGCAGTCTCACATGCTCTCAGTGGCGCTGGATGTAACCGCGCACAGGCAGGTGGAGGTCAGGCATCGTGCGATCCTGCAGGCACTTCCCGATTGGGTCTTCCTGATGAGCACCGAAGGGGTGTTTCTGGATTGCCATGTCAAAGACCGGGAATTCCTGCTGGCCGAGCCCGAGGATTTCATCGGCCGGCACATGAGCGAAGTGCTTCCGCCCGAGCTCTCCGCGGACCTCACTCGCCTGTACGCTCAGGTCGCTCGAATGGATCAACCCGGGACGCTCGAGTACTTCGTGCCGGTCGCTGGCCAGATTCGGTACTACGAGGTACGGGCCGTTCGCTGCAATGACAAGATCCTGGCCATCGTCCGCGACGTGACGGAAGGGAAACGCGCCGAACGCCAGGCGCGCGACCTCCGACAGGAGCTGGCCCACATCGGCCGGGTCTCGACCCTCACGGCGTTGACCGGGTCGCTCTCTCACGAGATCCGGCAGCCGCTTGCCGCAATCCGAGCCAACGCCCAGGCGGCGCGCCGCCTCATCGGCCAACCGGTTCCCGATGTCGTTGAACTGCGCGACGCCCTCGGCGACATCGTCGCCGACAGCCAGCGGGCGAACGACGTCATCGAACGCGTAAGCGCTCTGCTGAAGAGAGACACGTCTGCACACGCACCAGTCGATTTGAACGCCGGGCTCGACGAGGTCGTCAAAGTGCTTCGAGCCGACCTCGTCGCGAGACGAATCTCTCTTACCATCGAGCTCGAGCGCGATCTGCCCAGAGTGTTTGGCGACCGTGTCCAGCTCCAGCAGGTGGCGCTCAACCTGCTCATGAACGCCTGCGACGCGGTTGAGCACCAGCCGGATGAGACCCGACGCATCTCGCTCAAGACGAGCCTGGACGAGGACTTGGTCGTCGTGTCGGTGACCGACCAAGGGGCCGGATTGACCGACGAGCAGGTGGGCCAGGCGTTCGAGCCGTTCTTCACGACCAGAGTCAACGGCATGGGTCTGGGTTTGCCCATCTGCGAGATGATCCTGGACCTGCACGACGGCACCCTCGGCGCTTGCCGCAACGACGGATGCGGAATGAAGTTCTATTTCAGGTTGCCGGCGCTTCTGAGCGCAGCGGGTGAAAAGGCAGTCGCCGTTTCTGCGGCAGGTCACCCGTCCTTTTGACGCCCCTGCATCCGGCGGAGGGCCTCAGTCGCGCGCCGCAGCGAACGCCCCCGCTTGCGCAGGTCCGACCACAGATCGCCGACCTCGCCGACGCGCGCCGCCATCGTCCTCAGCGTAAACGTGCGGGGACCCACCTCCCCGCGCTCGACTTCCTCCCACGTGCACGGCGCGGACACCGGCGCGCCGGGTTTCGCGCGCACGGCATAGGGCGCGGCCCACGTCGCGCTCCAGCCGTTTCGACCGGTGTCGATGAGAATCCGCGTGCCGCGATCGGCCTTGCTGAACTCCTGCGTCAGGTGATCCGGCGCCAGCTTCACCAGCGTCGCACCAACGTGATGCGCGAACCCGGAGACCTCTCCGGTGTGCGCCTTGCCGTCGAGCGGCACGACGATGTGAAAGCCCTTCGAGCCGGAGGTCTTCACCCAGCTTGGCAGTCCGAGCTCGTTCAGGAGATCGCGCAGTCCCAGCGCGGCCGCGCGCAAGGAATCGGGATCCTCTTCCGACGGATCGAGATCGAAGACGCAGATGTCCGGGTGATAGAGGTCCGGTGCACGCGACGACCACACGTGCGGCGTGATGGTGTTCTGATTGACGATCCAGAGGAGCGATCGCGTGTCGGTGACGATCGCGTGATGCACGGTCCCGTCCTTCTTCGGCGCCTCGACGCGCTCGAGCCATGCGGGAAAACCCTTGGAGACGTCCTTCTGAATGAAGCCCTTCTTGTCGATGCCGGCCGGATACCGCTCCATCGTGATGGGCCGCGCGCGAATGTGCGGCACCATGACCGGGGCGATGGCTTCGTAATAGGCCGCCAGTTCTCCCTTGGTGATTCCGGCAGCGTCTCCTTCCGGCGGGAAAAGCACTTTTTCGGGATGGGTGATCACACGGACTCCCGATCGTCCACTTGCGGATGCTCACGCCGAACGACGTCCCGCGCTTGTGTCTCGGAGAGGAGTCCGAGCAACCGTGGATGCCGCAGCTTCCCGTGTCCGGTCCATTCGATGAACCCCGCCTCGACCACAATCTCCGGGCGCACCCAGTGCGCGCGCAGGCGCGGCAAGCCCTTCGCCCGTGTGAAGGGGGTCTTCGAGATCTCGAGAGCGTCGAGGCGTCGGCGAAGCTCGAGCAGCAGCGCAGTGTCGAAGCCCGTGCCGATCTTCCCGGCGAAGCAGAAGTCTTCCCCGTCGAAGTACCCGATGAGGAGCGCGCCGAGTCCCACACGCTTGCCCTGCGGATCGGTAAAGCCGCCGACGACGAAGGCGTGCGTTTCCTCGCACTTCATCTTCAGCCAGCTCTTCGAGCGGCGATGTTCGTACTTCGAATCGCGCCGCTTCGCGATGACGCCTTCCCAGCCCTCCGCGCACGCACGATCCCAGGGCTTGGGATCGTCGAGCGTCGTCACCTGTGCGAGCGGCAGCTGCAGGGGCAACTCGCGCACCAGCGCGCGGCGCTCATCGAGTGGCAATCTGGTGACGTCGCGGCCGTCGATCCACAGGATGTCGAACACGTAGTAGTCGGCTGTGCCAAACCGTTCCCACCCGCCCACCGCCTCGCCGTCGAGGATCGCCTCGTCGACCGGCAGGTTCGCGATCGCCTGGACCACGGCCGGATAGGACCCGTTGAGGGGCAGCCGGTTCCGCGAAAACAGCCTGACGTCGGGCCCGCGCTTGAATGCGAGCACGCGGATGCCGTCGAACTTGCGCTCGAAGATCCAATCAGGACCGGTAAAGCGCTCCTGCGTCAGCGTTGCCGCCATCGGCTCGAGCCATTCGGGAAACGTCGTCATCGGCGGCCCCCTCACACCGAATGCTTCGCCCGGACATGGGCGGGAAACGCCGCGAGGGCGTCAGGACTGACCTGCCGGCAGCCGTCGACGCTGATCTCGGCCAGGCTTGGAAGAGCAGTGAGCCCGGCCACACCGGCGTTCGTGATGCCGGCGCAGTTCCAGAACTCGAGCTTTTCAAGCGACGGCATCCGGCTGAGAATCGTCAGGCTGCGATCGGTGATCTTCGTCTGGCCGGCATAGTAGGTCCTGAGCTTCCGCAGGCCGGCGATCTCCTCCGTCGCGGCGTCGGTCGTGTCGCGACAATACATGCACCACAGGCCTTCGAGCTCTTCGCATCGGCCGACGTGGCGAAACCCGGCGTCGGACACGTCCATCGGCATCAGTGCTCTCAGTGCAGGGAATCGAGGCAACATCGCCAACGCGGCATCGTCCACGAGCTTACAGCTCACCGCCAGGCCACGGAGCGCGGGCATCGCCGACAAGGCGGCGAAGCCCCGACCGGACAAGTTGGGACACTCCCGGCCCCAGATGTACTCGATCGTCTGCGACCGGCTCAAGGCGGCGAAGCCCTTGTCGGTCGCAACCGTCCCCTGGCCCATCAGCATCCGCAAGCGAGGGATCGCGCCGATGTGACGCATCGCCTCGTCGTCGCACAGGCGTCCCTCGCACCCGAGGAAACCGAGGTTGGGCAGGTCCGCCAGGCGTTCCAGACCCGATCCGGTTAGCGCCGTGATGTGCCAGAAGAAGCTGAGCCCGAAGAGCCCGTCGAGACCCGCCAGGTCGGAGAGACCGGCGTTGGTGACCGGGCCGTCGAGCAGGAGGTGGTTCGGTTCGGCGTCGGCGCTCATCAGCGAGTACTCGATGTTGCCGCCGTGCCAGGTCTTGAAGACAGGGATCTGATGAAGCAGCGGCAGCGCCGCATCTGTGACGCCGCGTCCGGTCTTGAGCCGGCGAAGGCTGCGCTTGCCGGACATGGCAGCGATGGCGCCATCGCCGGTGTGTGTCCCGAGGAGATCCACGCTCTCCAGATGCTCGCAGGATTTCAGGTTGGCCACGCCGGCGTCCGAGATCCTACTCTGCCAGCACATCTGGAATCGCCTGAGCTCGGGCAGGTGACGCAGCACCTCGAGCCCGCGGTCGGTGATCTGTCCACCGGGATAGTCGCTCAGATCGAGCTCCTGAAGTCGGGGCAGTCGTGCCAGGTGCAGGAGGCCGTCATCGGTGACCTGCTTCGTGCCACCGAAGTTGATTCGCGTGACGTGATGCAGGTCGGCGAGCCGCGCGAGGACGGCGTCGGTCAGCTGACCGTCGGCGTCGAGACTCGTGATCTTCTGATCGGCCATCGCGGAGAGAATCTCGTCCCAGTCCTTCCTCTCGAGCGAGTGTCGCACGTGCATCGTGCGGTGCTTTCCTTCGATCCGGTAGAGCGGCAGATTCCAAGGCTTCGCGCGGCCGCCAACGCCGGTCACGCTCCTGGCGAACTCTACCCAGCTGGAGAATCCGCGCAGGTGCGCGACAAAACCTCGGATATCGTCGAGTGAAAGCTCGGCCCCGGCGGGCTTACCCAGTCGTTCAGGCAGCCGCGCACGCAGTTCGCTCCAGCTGAAGGTCCGCTTGAAGAACTCGCGCATGCGCTCGAGCGCGGACGGCTCGCCCGACTGATAAGCCACGAGGATGTCGCTCGCGAGCTCCTCGAAGTGTTCGAGCTTTGGAGCGGGCACTTTTGGTCTGGACCCGGCCGCACGTGAGGCCCCGCGCTGTTCCAGCAGCGCGGCCACGCCCGATGCATCGTTCGCCTCAGCCACATCGAGCGGCGTCATGCCATTGCCCGCGACGATGTTGGCATCGGCGCCGTGCTCGAGGAGGAACCTGGCGGCGTCTTCGTGTCCCATGGCGGCCGCCGTGTGCAACGCCGTCGCCTGTGGCATGTCCCACTGGTCGATGCGCTTGTCGACCGACGAGGGATCGTCCCTCAGCCTGGCCTCGATGTGCTCACGAAAATCGAACGCCGCGGCGTCGTGCAAGTCGATCGCGCAATGGGCCCTCATCCACTGCATCACCTCAGCCTGCTTGTTGTGGTCGGCCCACCCCAACGGAGTCGAGTTGAACGGGTTGTCCCGATTGCCAATGTCGGCGCCCTTCTCGACGAGACGCTTCACCATTTCGAGATCGCCGATGACGGCCGCGCGATGCAGCACTGCGCCATTGTTGACGCCAGTCATGTCCCAGTTGCCGTCCTTCTCGAGAAGGAAGTCGACCGCCTCCCGCTGCTCTCGGACATAGGCGTAGAGCAGCGCGAGACCAACGGCGTCGCGCGCGGCCATTTCCTTCTTCTGACGGCGAGGGCGGGACAACAGCCGGCCGTCGCCGTCGAAGAACGTTCGCAGGAGATCCAGCCGGCCGAGCGCGGCAGCCGCGAGCACGTCGGGCTGAGCGCCGAGGGCGATCATCTTCTCCGCGGCGCGCGGTGCGTGGTTTGCCAGGGAGCCGTCCAGACACCCGTCGCTGGTGATGTCGAGCCTGGCTCCGTGCTGCAGGAGCACATCGATGAGTGGTCCGACCACGTCGGCGTCACTGGCTTGCTTGCTCGTGACGAGCAACCCCATCGTGTCGCCGCCGTGCGGGCCGAGGGTCAGCGCATTCACGTCAGCGCCGGCGTCGATGGGTACTCGCGCGATCGCCGGACTGTTCGCCGGCAGCGGCGGACTCGTGCCGTCGAGCCTGCCGCGGTCGGGATTGCCGGCCACGTGGTGCAACAGCGTTGCGCCGGTGAAGTAGTGAAACGGAGGGTCGAGATTGGTGCGCGCGTGCGCTAACGCAGGATCCGCCGCGAGCAGGCGCCGCAGGCGATCGACATCGCCGGCATCCATGGCGGCAACCGCGTCATCGAAGCGCGGGTGCGGACTGAACCTGGCCACGGCATCCGCGAGTTCGACATGCTGCTTGATCCTGGCCCAGCTGTCGAAGCCATACTCGCGTGCGAGGACCAGTTGCGCGTCGGCCAAGGGCAGCGTCGTGCCGAGGACGGCCATGGAGGTCTGTCCCTTGAACCGGGGATGATGCGCGGCGATGCGTGCGGCGGCTGAGGGCCGGCCGTCACGATGCTCCTGATGGAGCTCGTTCGCTTGATTCTTGAGTTGGGCGAGGTTCGGACGCGGAGGTAGAGATCGAGTAGGCACACGCGCTCCTTTCGCAAGCGCCCGATGTCCGCACGCGGGCCGAAAGAAGCGGTTATTCGATGTGAGTCGAACAGTAAGGTGGGACTCGGTCCCTTTCCGCGGACAGGAGGCGCCCTACGCGCTCGACGGAAAAATAGTCGAGACGCCGGGCAGAGTCAAGGCGGGGACACTCAACCGGGACAGTCACTCTTGAGTGTCCCCGACTCTTCTGACCGCGCGTCAGATGTCCTAGAGCGTGCCATTCCGAGGCGGCAACCTGGGACTGTCGCGAAAAGTTCAGTATCGCGACGACCTGCCTAGTGCGATATCTGCGTACTTACTCCGCCAGGCCGCGGGGACACTCAACCGTGACTGTCCCCCGTGACTGTCCCGGTTGAGTGTCCCGATTGAGTGTCCCCGCCCCCGGGCGGGGGGTATAATCCGGCGCGCTGACATCCAGCCGCATTCACTCGCAACCTGTTGGATTTGGGGGCACGCATGTTGAGAAAGCTCGCCGTCGCCGCGGGGCTCACGACCGTCCTTTCGATGGGAGCGGTCGCACAAGACGCCAAGACCGTCATTGCCGACGCCACGAAGGCCTTGGGTGCCGAGAACATGAGCTCGGTCATCTACTCAGGATCTGCGGCCACTGGCAATTTCGGACAGAGCAAGACGATCGCCGGGCCGCTGGCCGTGACCACGATCACGAACTACTCCCGCGCGATCGATCTCACCCAGCCCGCGTCGCGGGCGACGGGCACGACGATGCCGCCGACGATCCCCGGCGCGCCACCGCCGCAAGCCGGTGTCTTCAATCAGAACATCACGCCGGCCAATACGGCGTGGACGCAGCAGCTCGAAATCTGGGTGACGCCCTGGGGATTCCTGAAGGGCGCCGCGGCAAACAACGCCACGGTCCGCGCCCAGAAGATCGGGGGGAAGGCCTACAACGTCGTGTCGTGGAGCCCGGCCCAGAAGGCGCCATCGGGACAGCCGTACCGCCTCACCGGCTACATCGACGACAAGAACATGGTCGACCGCGTCGAGACGTGGGTGGAGCATCCTGTGGTCGGCGATCTGCAGGTCGACACGACCTACGCCAACTATCAGGACTTCAACGGCATGAAGGTCCCGACGAAGATCGTGCAGAAGCGAGCCGGCCTCCAGACCTTCGAAGCCACGATCACGAGCGGCACCGCGAATCCAACCAACCTCGCCCAGTTGCTGACGCCTCCGCCGCCGGCGGGCGGAGCGCCGGCAGCAGCAGGTGCGGGTCGCGGTGGCGCGCCGGGAGCGCCCGCGGCACCGCCGGCGGTCGCATCAGAGAAAATGGCCGATGGCGTGTATCGGATCACGGGCGGATACGTTGCGCTGGCCATCGAGTTCAAGGACCACGTCGTCGTGCTCGAAGGCGGGCAGAGCGAGGCGCGCGGCATCGCCGTCATCGCTGAAACCAAGCGAGTCATCCCGAACAAGCCGATCAAGTACGTCGTCAACACGCACGCGCACTTCGATCATGCCAGCGGCCTGGCGCCGTTTGCCGCCGATGGGATCACCATCATCACCCATAAGAACAACCAGGCCTACCTGGAGAAGGTCCTGAGCGCCCCACGGACGCTCGTGGGAGACAATCTCGCGAAGTCGAACAAGAAGCCCAAGGTCGAGTCGGCTGGCGACAAGCGCGTGCTCAAGGACGAGACGCACACCGTTGAGCTGCATCACATTCAGAACCTCCAGCACAGCGATGGCATGCTCGTCGCGTACTTGCCCAAGGAAAAGATTCTCTTCACGGGGGACTTCAACATCCCGGCGCAGGGGCAGCCGCCAGCTCCGGCGATCGCGACGCTCATCCAGAACATCGAACGGCTGAAGCTCGATTTCGAAGGACACGTGCTGGTGCACGCGCCGAACCCAGATCGCCCGATGACCAGGGCCGACCTGATGGCGCTGGCCAAGGGGACACAGTAAAGGCGATGAGCTACCGAGCGATCTACGCCTATGCCTGGAACCTCGCCGACGAAGGCGTCGACGGGGTCACCGGACGGGTCGCGGCGCTCGGAATCAACACGATCACGGTAGCCGGCAGCTATCACGCCGGGAAGTTCCTGCAGCCGCACGGACGAAGCGGCAAGGTCTTCTTCCCGGAAGACGGCACCGTCTATTTCAATCCCGACCCGGCGCGTTACGGAACGATCAAGCCCGTTCTCAACAGCCTCGTTCGCGAGCGCGACGTCCTCCGCGAGATTGTCGAGACCAGCCAGATGGCCACCAATGTCTGGCTGGTCCTGTTGCACAACTCTCGACTCGGGGAGCTCCATCCACAGTCGACGGCCAGGAACGCGTTCGGCGACCGCTACGTTTACAGCCTTTGCCCGTCGGCGCCGGACGCCCGCGAGTACGCCATCGGGCTCTGCCGGGACGTGACCGACAACTATCCCGTCAGCGGCATCTCGCTCGAGACACCGGGTTTTTTGCCCTACGCCCACGGCTACCACCACGAGTTCGCGATGGTGAGGCCGAACGTGTGGCTCGACCGGCGGCTGGGCCTCTGTTTCTGCGACCATTGCGTGCGAGGAGCGGAGGGCGCCGGAATCGATGCGCGCGGCCTCCAGGCGCGCGTGCGAGGGGACATCGAGACATATCTCGCCGGCGGAATTGACTTCCCTGCCGACATGGCTGAAGCCTTCTGGCTGAGCGACGCGACTTGCGATCGGACGCTTGCGAGCTTCCTCAACTGGCGCTGCGAGGTCGTGACCTCGCTCGTCCGTGAGATCCGCGCGAATGTCCGGACGGACGCCGCGGTCGCGGTCATCCCATCCGTCGTGCGGCCGACCGCCGGCGCCTGGTACGAGGGGAGCGATCTTCGCGCTCTCGCGGACGCCGCAGGGATCGTCGAGGCGTGCTTCTACGAACCGACCGCCGAGCGTGTGCGCGCGGATGTCTACGACACGCGGCGACGGCTGAATGGCGCCGGAACGCTTCGCGGCATTCTTCGTCCGGGCTTCCCGGATTTCGAGAGCCGCAACGAGTTGGTTGCCGCGGCACAGGCGCTGCGCGAAGCCGGCGTTTCTGGAATCGCGTTCTACAACTACGGACTGCTGCGGCTAAGCAATCTCAGCTGGATTGCCGACGCGCTCGCCGCGTTCGAAAAGTAGAAGCTATCTCACAAACGTGTACTGTCCGCCTTTAGGCGGACCATCGAAAGTCCGGCTAAAGCCGGACACTACGTACGAACAGACCAGTGGTGTTTTCGGAGAATGATGTGGCATTCCAGAACCAAGTCGTCGCCATCACCGGAGCGGCCGGCGGCATCGGGCAGGAACTGTGCGCATACTTCGGCGGACAAGGCGCGGCGATCGTTGCGCTCGACCGCAGCGACACGGTCACGGCTTTCGCCGAACGCCTTCGCCGCGACGGTTCCCGGATCGAGTCCGCCGTCGTCGACATCGTCGACGCGGACGCCATCACGTCAGCGTTCGCGAGAATCACCGCGCTCGTTGGCCCAGTCGACATCCTCATCAACAACGCCGGCGTGTCACGCAATCCGAGCCTCGAGCGCACCACACCCGAGGGCTTCAGAGACGACGTCGACGCCAATCTGAACGGGGCATACAACTGCGCCTACGCAGTGCTGCCGGATATGAAAGCGCGGCGGGCTGGCGCGATCGTCAACATCGGGTCAGTGAATGGGCTTGCCGCGCTGGGCGACGCCGCCTACAGCGCAGGCAAGGCGGGGTTGATCAGCCTGACGAGGGCGATCGCGCTGGAGTTCGGCCGCTACAATATCCGCGCGAATGTCGTCTGCCCAGGCACGGTACGAACGCCGCTCTGGAACGAGCGCGCCTCCCGCAATCCGGAAGTGCTCGCCCAGCTCCAGCGCTGGTATCCACTCGGCCGCATCGTCGAGCCGATCGAGGTCGTGCGCGCGGTCGCCTTCCTCGCCTCCGACTCCGCATCAGCCATCACCGGGGCGGTGCTGCCCGTCGATTGCGGCCTCTCAGCCGGAAACATCGTCATGGCTCGGGAGTTGACGCTGGAAGACTTGTAGTTCAGACGGTTCAGAACTTGTTTAGAGCGTCTTTCATTTGTCCGTAGTGTCCGCCTTTAGGCGGACACGCTGAAGTCCGGCTAAAGCCGGACACTACGCGCTACAAAGTAATGAGAATCGCCTAGGGTTGACGGCTCAGGGTTCAAAGGTTGACAGGTTCAAGGTTCTGCATGAAGCGCAAACGCGTGCTCGTCGTCGGGCTTGGCAACATGGGGATGTCCCATGCTCTTGCTTACACGCGGATTCCGGGGTTCGAGGTGGTGGGCGTCTGCCGTCGCCACATTGCCGGCAAGAATCTTCCGGAGGCGCTTAGTGGTGCGCGGCGTTATTCGAACTACGAGCAGGCGCTCGACGAGCTCAAGCCCGATGTGGTTTCAATCAATACGCTCCCCGATACCCACGCGGACTATGCCACGAAGGCAATGGAGGTGGGCGCACACGTGTTCGTCGAGAAGCCGCTCGCCGAAACGGTCGAGAGCGCCGAGCGCGTGGTGGCCACCGCTACGCGCACGCGCCGGAAGCTGGTCGTCGGTTACATCCTGCGGCAGCACCCTTCCTGGATAAAGTTCATCGAAATTGCCAGGCAACTCGGCACCCCGCTGGTGTTTCGCATGAACTTGAATCAGCAGTCGACCGGCGAAACCTGGGAGTGGCACAAACGGCTGATGGAGTCCTTTCCTCCGATCGTCGATTGCGGTGTCCATTATGTCGACGTGATGTGCCAGATGACCACAGCGAGGCCAATCCGCGTCCATGCGCTCGGTGCCCGTCTCACCGACGAGGTGCCGGTCTATAACTACGGCATGCTGCAAGTCGCGTTCGACGACGGCTCAGTCGGCTGGTACGAAGCCGGATGGGGCCCGATGATGAGCGAAACGGCGTTCTTCGTGAAGGACGTGATCGGTCCGAAGGGTTCGGTCTCGATCGTCATGGCGGAAACGACCGGGAACGTGAAGTCCGACGACATCAACGCCCACACGAAAACCAACCAGATTCTTTGGCACCATGCCGACGTCACGAAACCGGACGAGCGCATAGACATGGCGGACGAGCCGGACCACGACGCGCTATGCGAGCGCGAGCAGCGCTATCTCCTGGAGGCAATCGACGGGGACCTCGATCTCACCGATCACATGAGCGACGCCGTCAAGAGCCTGCAAATTGTCCTCGCGGCGGATCAGTCGATTCGCACCGGGACAGTGGTCACGCTCTGAACGGTTCGACGATCCAGTCCGCTCACAGCTTGTAATCCTTGCGGAACTTGCGCGACAGATAGCGGCTCGCGTCCTTGTCACCGACGATCCGCTCCTGTGCGTCGTCCCAGCGGATTCGCCGGCCCGTGCGAAAGGCGATGTTCGCCAGCAGTCCCGGCTTCGTCACGCGATGGCCGTAGCGAACGTTGCAGGTGGTTTCGAGATTCCGCGCCTTGATCGCGTCGAGGAACTCGCGGCTGTGGCCCGGCGAGTCGGGAATCGTCGGCGCCGGGACTGGGAAATCCACGGCCTTCTTGCCACCGACCCACACTTCGTGCGTGGTGTAGTTGGTCACGAGCGACGCCTGGGTGCCCTCAAACAGGCAGCCGATGTGCCCCATGTGCTCGAATCCAGGCAGGGGTGTCGGACGGAAGCTGAATGTCATCAGCAGGTTCGGGTACTCGAGCACGGCCTCGAGCGTATCCGGCGTTTCTGTCTCGTCCGTGAGGAAGAACCTCCCGCCGAGCGCATCCACGCTCGACGGCGCCTTGAGATCGAGCGACCAGACGGCAACGTCGACGATATGACACCAGAAGTCGATGAACGTGCCGCCTGAGTAGTCCCAGAAATTCCGGAAGGAGATGTGCGATCGGAGCGGTTGGTACGGACGTTTCGGGGCCGGTCCGAGCCAGAAGTCATAGTCGAGCGTGGGAGGCAGAGTCGCGGGGTTGGTCGTCGGCGGCCCGGACTGCGTCGGCGACGTTTTCCAGCAGTGCGCACGCGTGATGCGCCCGAGCGCGCCGGACTGCACCGATCTCGACGACGCGCCGGTAGTTGGGATAGTCGTTGTGGATGTGATTGCCCATCTGGCTGACGCGCTTGTATTTCAACGATGCGTCGGCCATCATGCGCCCCTCGGCCACGGTGTAGCTCAAGGGCTTCTCCACGAAGACGTCTTTCCCCGCCTCGAACGCGCGCACGGTCGGGATCGCGTGCCAGTGATCGGGCGTGACGACCACGACCGCATCGATCTCCTTGTCCTCGAGCACCCGGCGGAAATCGCCGAAGGCCTTGGGTTTCTGTCCCCGGACTTTCTCGACCTCCGCGACGGCCCGATCGAGATGATCGCGGTCGACGTCGCTGATGGCCGCGACCCGCGTATCGGCGTGCTTGAGGAACTCGCGCAGCCGCGACATGCCCTGCACTCCAACGCCGATCATCCCGAGCACGATCTGATCGTTCGGCCCGAGTCGCCCAGCCTCTTGTGTGGATCGCCACGCGGACAGCGACGGACGACCGAGCGCGGAGAGCGCGACACCGCCGGCGACGGAGCCGAGGAACGTACGGCGGGACACTGTGGATGATGCCATGGCAAATCCGTTCGTTGTGGACTGCACCGACAGGCATTACTGAGATTTGCCGCGACCGGTAATCTCCCAGACGACCTCGACCTTGTCCTTGCGGATTCCGTACATCTGATCGTACTCGTTCACCGCGGGATCGCAGTGCGGGACGATGACCTCGAGCATGTCGCCAATCTTGTACTCCTTCGACGGCGGGGTTATGAACCGGATGCCTCCGAACTCGTCCGAGCCCGCGTTGTACTCCATGCCCGGCTCACCGACGACGCCCGCAAGCGGAGTATTGAGCGTCAGCGCCTTCGCTCCGGCGTCGGTCGTCAACCGGCCGGGAAAGCGGTTGTTGAGCACCGTCGTGAGCACGGTGAGCGACGGTGCGAAGTCGGTGAAAACGGGATCGCCGCTCTCGCTCCCGATGGCAAGGTACTGCATGTCCATGAACAGATAGCTGCCTACCTGCACGTCAGTGAATCCCGGCGCGAGGTGCATGATGTTGTACGTCCCGGTTCCTCCGCCGCTGAAGATTTCCATGTTCAATCCGGACTTCTTCATTCTCTCGAACGTTTCCACGTTTGGGCCGATCGTCTTGAGCGCGCGCTCCTTGCGGTTCTGAAACCCCATCGCATGCTGCACGCCACCGTCGTACGAGAGGATTCCGCGCAGTTTGAGGTTTGGCAGTGTGTCCACGAGCTGCGCCAAGCCGACCGCGCCGTCTCCCGCGGGGATTCCGCTGCGTGTCCCCACCGCGACATCAATGACGACATCGGCGACCACACCAGCCTCCTTGGCTGCGGCGGAGAGGTCGCGCGCGTTCTGCTCGTAGTCCACGGCCTGAATGAACTCCCGATGAGTCTTCCTGATGTGCATCGCGCGGCGGATCTTGCTCTTCGAAGGGTTGGCCGTCGTCAGGAGGATCTTGTCGACGCCGTGTGCCACCATCGCCTCGGCCTCACTGAGCTTGGCGCAGCAAATACCGATCGACCCCGTGGCGATCTGGTACTTCGCAATCGCGGCGCACTTGTGGGTCTTCGCGTGCGGCCGGCTGGGAAGCCCGTACTTCTTCAGCGCCGCCTGCATCGTCGCGATATTCCGTTCCATCTTGTCCAGATCGACGCAGAGCGCGGGGGTATCGAGCTCCCATTTGGAGACGCCCGGCTCGACCCTTTCGTTGACAGCCATCGCGCGAAGCTCGGCCGGCGAGTAGCCCTTCACCGGCTTCGGGATCCAGAAGTAGACGGAAGCGGCCGTGGCACCGGAGAGGAAGACCCGGCGCGATGGTCCGGACTGTTTTTCTCGCATCGGTCTCTCCAATCGCAAGTGATCGACGGCACACGGCCGTGGGAGTTCTTGAACGGGTAGAGGAATTCAGCATGAGACGCGTCGTCCAGGAAACCTCAGTGCGCTTGGTCGTGCGCTCTCTCTCTCAGCGGCATGACCAGAACCGAGGGTCACGTGCTAACCTAGGCGAAAGATGCGGTCAGCATGGTGGCGCGATGGAAGAGCAGTGCTGTGATGGCTGTCGTCCTAGCGGGAGTACCTTCTGGTCGGCATGGCGCTCATCCGCCGATCCAGAGTTCGCGCCGCCCACGACGTGCGCGGATCGGACGTGACGGGAGCTGGATGCCGGCCGGCTTCAGCGATGGCGGCGGGGGGCGATTGCGGCTCCGCAGATGCGGGATGGACGGCGCTGGCGGTGGTGGGAGCGACTGAGCCGAAAAGTTCCGCGTGAGTCCCAGACGACGACCTGGAGACGTTCAAGGACACGGATGGCTCGTCAGATGTGGTCTGACGATCAGCTTCGACGCGCTCACTGCAGCGAGAACACCATGATGGTCGAGCCCGCGGCTATCCCGATGTGCTGGACGCCGGCGACAGCGTAGGTCATCGGACCGGCCTTCCAGCTCTGACCGGTGTTGAAGTGCCACAACAGCCGGCCGGTCTTCGCGTCCGCGGCGACAAACGCGCCGCCCGGAGAGTCACCATAGAAGACGAGGCCGCCGGCCGTGCTCATGAGGCCGCTCTCGAGGATACCGCCGCCAAGGTCCGGAATCTCCCACGCGATCCTGCCTGTCTGCACGTCCAGCGCGCGGAGGAACTTCCGGCGGACGTCACCAGGGGAGCGGCGAGTGCCGCCGCCGTAGAAGGACTGGCCCTGCACCCACCACTCGGCGCTCTTCGTGTAGATGGAGCACGATTCCTCGACCATCAGATAGAAGAGACCCGTGATCGGGCTGAATGCCATCGATGGCCAGTTCGTGGCTCCCTCCACCGAGGGGCAGGTTCGGGTGCCTTCGGCGGTCGGTTCGTTGCCGGGCAGGAGGATCGGCCGACCGTCTTTTCCTATCCGGCTTGCCCAGGTCAACTGCTTGACGAAGGGCTCGGCCAGCAGCAGCTCCCCCGTCAACCGATCGAGGACGTAGAAGAAGCCATTCCGATCGCCATGGAGGAGGAGCTTGCGTGGCCGGCCGCGAAACTCGGTGTCGACGAGCATCGGCGTTTCAGTCGCGTCCCAGTCGTGAAGGTCGTGGGGCGTGAACTGGAAGTGCCACTTCAGTTTGCCTGTGTCGGGGTCGAGCGCAAGAACGGAGTTCGAGTACAGGTTGTCGCCCTTGCGCTCGTCGCCGTTGTAGTCCGGGCAGGGATTGCCGGTCGGCCAGTACAAAAGACGTGCATCCGGATCGTAGGTGCCGGTCAGCCACGTGGCCGCGCACCCGTGCTCGAGCGCCTTACCGACCCATGTCTCGGATCCCGGTTCGCCGCGCGCGGGCACGGTCCAGAACCGCCAGGCGCGCTCGCCGGTCGACGCCTTGTATGCGTCAAGGAATCCGCGATTGCCTTCGTCTCCGCCAGACACGCCTGCGATCACCAGATCGTTGACCACGAGCGGCGCGCTGGTGCCGCCGTAGTGATCCCGGTAGTCCGCCATCTCCGCATCCCAGAGGAGCTGCCCGGTCATCCTGTGGAGCGCGACGAGATGCGCGTGATCGGTCTGTAGAAAGACGCGATCGCCGAGAACCGCGACGCCACGATTGATCCCGCTTGCGGGATCGCCGACAAGGCCCGGTGTGCGCGGCCGCCGGTACTCCCAGACCTGATGGCCAGTGCGCGCGTCGAGCGCCCAGACGGCGTTGACGGCCGTGACATACATCAGGCCTCCGACGACGACAGGCGTGACCTGCAGCGTGCCGCGAGCCGCGGGAACCTGAAAGGTCCATGCCGGCGCGAGCCGCGCCACGTTCGTCGTGTTGATCTCGTCGAGCGAGCTGTGCCGGTTGCCGCTCAGTAGGCCGTGATAAGTAGGCCATTCGCCGGACTTCGGACGAGCGATCTCGGCAAAGCGCGTGCTCTCGTCAGCTGCGGCCGTCCCAGCCAGAGTTGCGCGGGGCGATCGATCGACGGTAAGCCGAGTCAGGAACGCCAGGAGGTCCCGCATCTCGTCGGCCGTCGTCTGCGCATGCGGCATCGTCGACGGCTCCGGCATGAGGCTGACGACCTGGCTTCTCGATATGGAATGAAACGCGGCGTCGAGCCCTTGGACTCCAAGATCGAATGGGCTCTCGTACCTGAGGACGCCGCGAAGCGTGCGGCCGTCGCGCAGGCGGAGGGAAATGGTCTTCGAGGCGCCTGGTTCTCGCAACGCCCGCTCGATCTGGATAGTCCTTCGTTCCCGCGCCAGATCGGAGAGATCGGGACCGAGAATGCCGCCTCTGCCCCGCACCATGTGGCAACTCGAGCAATTGCCCTTCCCGGCGAAGAACCGTTCGCCGGCCGCGGCATCGCCGGCCACCGGGTGATCCGCCGCCGGCGCTCTCAGCACTTCGACGAAGGCCACAAGCGCGTCGAGCTCGGCGTCGGGCATGGTGAACGGCGGCATTGCCGTATTGGGAATGCCGTTGCGGATCAAGTCGCGCATCGCCGCCCGAGAACCGGCGCGTGGCCGGCTGATGTCGACAAACGCCGGGCCGTGGCCGCCGCCGGTGCCGTCGGACCCGTGGCAGCCGACGCAGCGCGCCTCGTAGATCTTCCTGCCGGCCTCGAGCGACTGCGCGATGGCGTCCGGGCTCGAGGTCGCGAGCGCCAGCATCGCCCCCAGCAAGGTTCGCGTCACCTGACCTGTCATGACGGAAGTCTAAACCCAGGGACGAGCTTCCGCGCGACCCGCGTCTCACCGCACTCGAGCGCCCAGTCGGCTGCGGTCTCGCCTCTCTTGGATCTGGCGGATGGATCCACCCCGTGCGCCAGCCACAGCTTCGCTAGCTCAATCGGCTTGGTGTCATCGTCTGGCCGCCAGGTCAGGAGAGAAACGCGCGGCCCAGTTTGACGAGCATCGCCATGCGTCGGATTTCTGCCTCCGCCGCCAGCCGCCCGGCTTTCGTGACTCGATAATAGCGACGGCGCGCATCGCTCGAGTCGGCACTGCGCGGCGCATCGACTTCTTCCAGCAGCTTGTCCGCCAGCAGCTTCTTGATCGTGCTGTAGAGCGTGCCGGGCAACAACCGAATCCTGCCCTCGCTCTCCGCCCCGATGTCCTGCATGATCGCGTAGCCGTGCTTCGCCTCGTCGCCGAGAGCAAGCAGGATGTGCAAAGCGGGCTGGTTGAGCGGCTCGATGGACTCGCCAAATTGCTTCATGTTTTTTGTTCTCTTTAATCCCGAAAACGAGAGACACCGCCAAATCATTCCGCGCGCAGCGTGATGGCGGGATCAATCGCCGCCGCGCGCCGCGCCGGCAACCACGCGGCCAGCGCCGCCGCCAGGCTCACGAGCAGGACGGCACCCGTGAGCGGTGCCGGGTCGGTCACGCTCGTCGCGAAGAGCTGGCGCTGCAGGAGCGGCGCGACGACGAACCCCGTGAGCGCCATGCCGAGCGCGAGCCCGACGCCGGTCCACACGATCCCACGGCGCATCACCAGGCGCATCGCATCGGCGGCTTTGGCGCCGAGCGCGATGCGAATGCCAATCTCCCGAGTGCGCTGCACGACGGCGAACGCCGAGAGGGCATAAACGTTGACCACGGCCAGGAGCAGCGCAAGCGTCGCCATCGCCAGCGTCAGCCGATTGACTGTCGTCTGCAAGACGAGTGGCATCGCCATCGCGTCGCGGACGGTCGTGACGAGCAGCGACGCCTTCGGGTCGGCCTCGCGCAGGATCGCGGACGCATCGGCGCGGACGGCGTCGACCCGCCGCGGCGTCCGTATCAGGTAGCTCGCCGGCGCACCGAGCTCAGTGTTCGTCATCGGCACGTAGAACTGCGGGATGCTCTCTTGGCTCAGCCGGCCCGAGTGCACGTCCTCGACGACGCCGACGATCTCGCGGCGGTCGTCCCTCACGAACGACACCACCTGCCCGATCGCACCGTTGGGAAACCATCGCCGGGCAAACGAACGGCTGACGATGGTCACGCGATTGGGAGCGGCCTCGTCCGCCGTCGTGAAGTAGCGACCTTCCAAGAGCGGAATGCCGAGCACGCGGAAGTAATTCTGCGAGATGGCCGACTGCGAGAGCGTCGGCTGTTCCTCATTAGTGAAGGCGGGCTGCCCGGGATAAATCCGTGTCGGACCGAATCGATTCGCGGTGACCCCCGGCACACTCGACGCGGCTGCCACGCGGTCGCCCGTTCCAGGCTCGAGCGCCTCGAGCCGCGCGAGGACCTGGCGCACCACATCGCGCTGCTCCATGAAGCCGATCGTCGAGTCCGTTTGGATAGCGACGAGGTTTGCCGGATCGAACCCGACCGGCCGCGACAGAGTTCGCCAGAGGCTCGTTGAGAGGAGCGCCGCGGCGGCGACGAGCGCCAGGCTCAGCGCCACCTGCCCGACGACGAGGACCGACTGCGACCGGATGCGGCGCAGGCCGGCAACAGCCGCCGTCGTTGCGGTCATCGAACCTGACGAGGTCCGCAGCAGGCCGGCGACGATCGGGGCGAGCCCGAACAGCATCGCGGTCGCGGTCGCGAGGAACACCGAAACCGCCGCCATCGGTAAGAGCCCGGAGTTGTCAGGCAGCGGCACGAGCCCGGGCGGAAGAGCGGCTTTGGCGTAGCGCATCAGCATCGCGCCGAATGACGCACCAAGCAGCGTGCCTGGAATCGCCAGCACGACGCCGTCGATGAGCCACGCGCGCACGAGTCGCCACGCGGACGCGCCGAGGGATCGGCGCACGGCGACCTCGCCGGCGCGCGACGCGGCCCGCGCGAGCACGAGGCTGGCCAGGCTCGTCACCGCGACGAGAAACACCGCGGCGATGGTAGCGAACAGAATCAGGAGCGGGAGGCGGATGGCGCCGCTCACGGCCACGTCCAGCGGCGTCAGCGTGATCGTCATTGGTGCGCCGCCGAAACGGGCGCGCACGTCGGCGGCGACGGCATTCGCCTGCTCGACGGCTTCGGTGCGGCGGCTCTCGTCCGCGAGCCTGGCGATCACGATCGCCTGTCCGCCTCTCTGACGGCTCGGCACTGGAAGATCGGCGCTCACGTGCGGATAGAACAGTTGGACGCCCGGCGGTCCGGGAAGCGGCGGCGAATACTCGACGACGCCGACGACCGAAATCGACTCGCGATTGAGGACAACGGTCTGCCCGATGGCCGCCTGTTCGCTTCCGAACCGCGAGAGCGCAAAGCCGCGTGTCACGACGATGCCACGCTCGCCGCGCACGAGATCGCGGCCGGCGAGGAACGGCACACCGAGGCCGGACAGGAGTCCGGCCGTGACGCGGCAGCTCTGCACGCGCACGGCGTCGGCGGCCGAGCCGACGAGCGAGCCCACGGGAAACATCCCGCCGACTGTCGAGAACGCCTTCACGTTGCGGTAGTCGGCGACGCTCGCGGTCGGCAGATAGTGGAAGGGTCCATTCGGCGTCTGCTGGCTCACGACCACGAGCCGTCCGGCGTCCGGGTAGGGCAACGGCGCGAGCACAAGGTGGTAGAGGGCGTTGAACGTCGCGACCGTCGGTCCCGAGACAATCGCGAGCGTCAGCATGAGGGCGACGGCGAGGATCGGCTCGCGCCAGAATCGCCGCAGCGAGTGCGCGATGTCGGTGGTCGTCCCGGTGGCAGCCCCCGACCAGTCGGAGAACCGGTCGCTGGCGCCGGCGTGGGCGACGTCTCCACATGCCGCGGCCACCGTCGTTAGGGCCGCCCGCGGTCCGCGCTGCCGCAGCGTGTCCTCGATCAACCGGTCGAAGGACGCTTGCGATTCAGGCCCGAAGCGCTCGCGCACGCTGCGAGGCGTGAGCAGCGAGCAGACGCGATAGACGACGGATGCCGTCCGGAGCCAGAGCGGTCGTCGGTCTGTCATGCGCCGAACTATATTTCAATGAAATACAGTTTGTCAAGCGAGCCGATCGGCACCGAGCGGACCGGGGACACTCAACCCGTGACAATCAGTCTTGAGTGTCCCAGCGAGAGCGAGCCTGGGTGGGGACAGTGCCCCGGGGACAGTCACGGTTGAGTGTCCCCGGTTCAAGGTGGGCGACCGCCCAGGAACGAGGTCCGTGCGACCTCGCGCCCGTCGACCCTGGCCGATCTGACGGATGGATCCGCGCCGCCGCCGCGCGGACGCGATACCATAGGCGTGCTCGACCCTATCCAGCTGCGACAGTATCAATCAAGTCAGGTCTTCGGCCATGATCTGCCGGCCGTGACAGGCGGAGGCCGGTTTCGATGCACGAGACTCGGTCAACTAGACGGCAATGATCGGCGAAACGCTGGGCCAATACCGAATCGAAGCCCGCCTCGGCTCCGGCGGAATGGGTGTCGTGTACCGGGCGCACGACGAGCGGCTCCATCGATCGGTCGCGCTCAAGCTCATAAGCGCCGAGGGCCGTGGATCCACGCCAGACGAGCGCGCCAAGCTCCTCGACGAGGCGCGCGCAGCATCACACCTCAACCATCCTCACATCTGCACGGTGTACGAAGTCGGCGAGCTCGACGGCCGGGCCTTCATCGCGATGGAGTTCGTCGAGGGCCAGCCGCTTTCGCAGATCGTCCCGGCCTACGGCCTGCCGGCCGAAACGGTCGTCCGGTATGGCGAGCAAATCGCGGCCGCGCTGGCGCACGCGCACGAGCGCGGCGTGATTCACCGCGACTTGAAGACCGCGAACGTGGCCGTCGGCGCGGAAGGCGCGGCCAAGATACTCGATTTCGGGCTCGCGCGCCGGACGACGACCCGCGCCGCCGAAGAGACCACGCAGGCGAACTCGATGGCCGATCCGGGCCTCCTCATCGGGACACTCGCCTACATCGCGCCCGAGGTGCTCTTGGGACACGGCGCCGACGCCCGCACCGACATCTGGGCGCTGGGGGTCGTCCTCTACGAGCTCGCGATCGGTCAGCTACCCTTCCAGGGCCGCAGCGAGTACCGACCTCACCGCCGCGATTCTCCGATCGCCGGCGCAGCCGTTTCCGGCGCACGTGCCCCCGATCCTTCGCGCGATCATCCTGCGCTGCCTGGCCAAGGAGCCCGCGCAGCGTTATCAGCGCGCCGGCGAAGTCCGCGCGGCGCTCGAGGCGATCCACTCGGATCTCATCGTCGCGCCGCCAGTCGAATCGCTCGCGAGACGCCCCCGATCGACATGGCTCGGCGCAACCATCGCCCTCGCGATCGTCGCAGTGGCGATCGCAGCCTGGCTGCTCGGGCGGTTTCGCGAAGGCTCACGCGACGCGGCGCCATCCGGCGGGCGGCTCACTCGAGTCGTGTCCTCGCAGAATCAGACGTTCGATCCCGCCATATCGCCTGACGGGCGGATGTTGGCGTACGTCGCGGAGGACCCGCCTGGCCAGGTCGATCTCTATGCCAGTCGCGTATCAGGCGGCGCACGGGTTCGATTGACCGAAGATCTGGCGCGGGAAGAGACGCCACGTTTCTCTCCGGATGGCGAGTCCATCTCGTTCACCGTCACCGGCGCGAGCGGTGGGCCGCCGGCGATCAAAATCCTCCCCGCGCTCGGCGGGGCAGTGCTGGCCACGATTCCTGGCGCCGCCGACGCGGCGTGGGCGCCGGACGGCAGGCGTCTGACCTACATCAGGCGCGGGCCGGACGGCAAAGGCAGCGAGCTGGCCGTGTCCAGCACTGACGGCTCGAACGCACGCGCCGTCCTGTCAGCTGATAGCAGGTATCCGTTTCTACGCCATCCCGCGTGGTCTCCCGACGCACGGACCATCGCCATCGTGCGAGGTACGGGCGGCGCCGCACGCGACGTGTGGCTCGTGCCATCCGACGGCGGTCCGGCGCGAGCTGCCATGCACGGGCCGGAAACCGTGTTCTCCGATTGGCCCACCTTCACCAGCGACGGGCGCGGTCTCGTGCACGCGTCGAACCGTGGCGGCGCCACGAACATCTGGTGGCTCCCGCTCTCGGGAGGCTTGCCGGTTCAGTTGACGACCGGCGCGGGTCCTGATGAGTCACCCTCACTTGGACGCGACGGGACGATCGCGTACGTCAATTCGCGATGGCAGAACACCCTCGAGATTCACGATCTGAAGACGGGCTCGTCCCGCACCCTCGTGACTCACACGCCATACATCTGGGGGCCGGCCGTCTCGCCAGACGGCAACGAGATTGCCTTCAGCCGCAGCGAGGTGGATGGCTCCTGGCACATCTGGACGATTGGAATGCCTGACGGAACGGCGCGGCAGCTCACGTCCGGCGAAGCGGGCGAGATATATCCGCGTTACGCGCGCGATGGGTTGTCGCTTTTCTTTCACACGTGGAATGCCCCGCGGCGCGTCGGCCGTGTGCCGCGAGGCGGCGGACCGGCCGCCTGGCCGTCGCTCAACGGCACGGGCGGCGCCGAGACGTATGCCGATCCGTCACCGGACGGCAGCCTCCTGGCGTTTGTCCGGGCCGACCCCGATGCCGAACGCATCTACATCGCGTCCACTGGTCGCGGGGCGGCACGCCGCCTGACCGCGTCGCACGGAACGTTGCCGCGATGGTCGCCCGACGGCTCCACGATTGCCTTCGCCAGCGATCGCCGCTACGAGGGAGGGATTCACGTTATTCATCCCGACGGCAGCGGCGAGCGTCAGGTCACGAAGGAAGGTGGCTGGCCGGTCTGGTGGCCCGACGGGAGTCAGATTGCTTACATCGCCGTCGCCGCCGATGGCAACGCAGAGATCCGCGTCGTCTCGCTGCGCGATGGGACGACGCGACGTCTCGAGAGCGTGCGTCTCGCCACACTCAACCACCCGTTCGCCGTGTTTCCCGACGGCCAGCGGATCGCCGTCGGCAACGCCGTCCACCAGTCGGACGAGATCTGGGTCATCGAGCCGAAGAGGTAGGCGCGCCTCCGCGTAGAATCAGAACATGAGGACTGCGTTCAGAACCGTCGCCGCTTCCCTGACGTTGGCCGTGTGCATCATGTGCATCGCCCCGATGATGGCGTCATCCGTCACGACTCTCGCTCAGCAGCGTCCGCTGACACCCTGGCTCATCGCCCATCGCGGCGCCTCGGCCCACGCGCCAGAAAACACAGTGCCCGCGCTCCTGCTAGCCGCCGAGCAGGGCGCGAACTTCGTCGAGTTCGATCTTCAGCTGACGAAAGACCGTCAGATCGTCCTCCTCCACGACACGTCGCTGGAGCGGACAACGGATGTTGAGGAGGTGTTTCCGGATCGGTTCCGAAGTACCGGTCAGGGCGCGCAGGCGACGCGGCGGTGGATGCTCGCGGACTTCACGCTCGCCGAGGTCAAGCGGCTCGACGCCGGCGCGTGGTTCGACGCGAAGTTCCGCGGCACGCGGATCCCGACGTTCGGCGAAACGATCGACGCGATGCGGGGACGGTCGGGCCTGTTCATCGAGATCAAGAGTCCCGATCTCTACGAGGGCATCGAGCGGCTCATCCTGAGCGAGCTCGAAGCGGAGCGTCTCGCGGTGCCAGGTGCCGATCCTCGGACGCCCGTGCTCCTGCAGTCGTTCAGCGAGGCAAGCCTGCGGATTTTTGCCACGACGCTTGGGACGAAGCTGCCGATCCACTTCCTCGTCGGCGCCCGTGATGCGGCGCCTTGGCTGACGCCGGAGGGACTGACGAAGCTCAAGACGTTCGCGACCGGCATCAGTCCGGAGAAGGTGATCGTCGCGCAGCACCCGGAGGCGATCACCCGCGCGCGGCAGATGGGCCTGCTCGTCACGCCGTACACGTTCCGCGCGAGCGCCGTCACCGGCTACTCGGACGTGCGCGCCGAGATGGCGCACTACCTTCAGAATCTCGGCGTGGACGGCGTGATCACCGACAATCCCGATCAGATGCCGGCCGCGCAAGCGCGCCGCTAGCCTACGGCTGAGCTCGGGGACACTCAACCTTGAGTGTCCCCGGGGCCGGGGACAGTCCCGGTTGAGTGTCCCCGGTTACATTTTTGTGAGGACGTAGGCCAGCAGCGCCAGACTCACGGTGAACAGGCAGAAGCCGTAGACGACGGTGACGGCCGTCGCCTTCGCAATCGTCGTCGGCCACGAATCGCCGAAGATGCGGCGGACGGCGAGCAGACCGTACGCCGCGACATAGACGACTGCAGACAGACTGATCCCCACAATGATCGGTATGGACGTGAAGGCCGCCTGCAGTATCGTCGAAATGGCAAACGCACCAAACCAGGCCGCGTGAAGGTGCAGTGAAACATAGAGGTGCGCCGGATAGCGTGGCAGGCGGCGGCGCCAGGCGACCATCGTCAGGAGCGCGAAGACCGGCAAGAGCACGAAGAGCGCCTTGGGCAGCACCGCGTCGATCTCTCGATTGAGTTGATCGTTGTTGACGGCAGCCCGCAGCAGCCGGTCGCGTCCGAACACGCGTGCAGGCACGCCGCCTTCGATCTCTTCCAGGGCTTCGGGTGTCAGGGTCTTACTGCCGTCTGGATTGGTGATCGTAATCTCGGCGATGTCGTTGCCGGAGCGCTTGCTGATGGCCTGGGCCAGCGGCTTACTCACGAAGAACGCCAGGCTGCAAATGAGATACAGGCGCAGGGGCTGCAGCCACCGCGCGCGTCTGCCGGCCAGAAAGTCCAGCGTGAGGGCGCCGGGCTTCAAGAATAGCGTCTTGAGCGTGCCCGGAATCTTGCCGTCCCACTGCGTGAACTCGGTGGTCGTCTCGTGCAGGAACTCGCGCAGCGTGGGATCGATATCACGCTTCTTCTGCCCGCAGCCGGCGCAGTACGGCCCGCTCAGAGGACGGCCGCAGTTCAGGCAGGCTGCCGTCTGGGATTCGGTCATGGCGTATGGCTGAGCCAGATCCTACGGCTGAGCTCGGGGACACTCAACCTTGAGTGTCCCCGCAGTTCAGCGCAGTTCAGAACCTCACGACCAGGCGCTTCCCGGCGTAGGCCACATCCCTCGTCGCCCCGTCCGGCAATAGCTGAACCCTGAGCGTGCGCTCGGTGACGACGTTTGTGGCGCCGCGGGGAGCGCCGGGCTCGATCGTCAGCTGCTTCGCGCCGTCGTTCCACGCGATCCGCGTCCACGAGCCTCGCCCTTTCAGGTACTCCTGACTGTTCCCATCGTCTTCATACAACGTGTACTGGCCGTCGGCGCCGCGATAGATCCTGAGGGCCGTCGACTCCTTCACCGGCTCGCTCGTGTACTGACGAACGGGATCGATCGGAACGATGGCGCCGGCGCGCACGTAGATCGGCATCGTCGCCAGATCGACGGCACGATTCACCGACTGGCCCCCGCCGGACTTCGCGTTCGTCCACCAGTCGTACCACTCGCCCTTCGGCAGATACACGTCGCGTGACGTCGCGCCCTTCGTGAACACAGGGGCGACGAGCAGATCGCGGCCCCACATGAACTGATCGCCCAGACCCCTGGCGCGGACGTCGTCTGGATAATGCAGCCACATCGCGCGCATCAGGGGTAGGCCCGCATCGCGCGCCTCCCATGCCAGCGTGTAGGTGTACGGCATCAGCTGATAGCGCAGCTCGGAGTATTTCTTCGCAACGGGTTCGATCGCGGGATTGTTCATCTCCGATTGCAGGATGTTGCGCCGGTCATCGGGAGGAATCGGGGCGTTCGTGTTGCTGTACTCTCGCGGCCCCATGTCGCTCAGCCCCCAGCCCCACGGCAGGCGCGTGAACCACGTCCGGCCGTGCGAGCGGAACGACCCGCAGAAGGCGGCGAACTGGTGCCAGCGCGCGTAGAGCTCCCCTGTCAGCTCGTTGTTGGGATAGAAGCCGCCGATGTCCGATCCCCAGTACGGACCGATGCTGAGCGAATAGTTGATCCCGACAGCAATTTGCGCTTCGAGCGTCTTCCAGGACGTCTCCGTGTCGCCCGACCAGACCCACCCGCCCCACTGCGCGATCCCCGGGTAGCCGTTGCGCTGCAGACTCCACGGACGCTCGTTGGGACGCGTCGACAGATGTCCCTGGTAGTACAACTGATGCCGCTTGATTCGTTCGAACAGGTTGAACCAGTCGCCTTCGTCTGGCCAGAACGCGTCGATGCCGGTCGTGACGAGCGGCACGTGCTGCTGCCAGTAACTCTGGATGTGCGACGCATCGACGGTTTCGCCAGGCCGCGCCGGGATCGTCCCGTGGAGCGTCGGCAGCTTGTCGCGGTCCCACGGCACCATGTGCACGACCACTTTCACGTTGCGCGCGTGCATATCCGCGAGAAACGCCTTCGGGTCGCGCTTGACCACATCAGGGTTGAAGTCGAACGACGGCTGCCGCGTGTTCCAGCCGCGCGGGGTGAAGCCCGTTCCCAGATAGATAACCGCGTCGATCGGGATCTGCTTCGACCGGAACGTGTCGACAATCCCGAGCATCTGCTTGTCGTCCTCGAGCGTCCGGTGCGATTGCATGTAGCCGAGGGCCCACTTCGGCGGCATGACCGCCGGCCCGGTAATAGCCGAGAAGTCCTTGAGGGCGCCAACCGGGTCGTGCGCGTCGAAGACGAAGAAGTCGTAGAGTCCCGGCACGATCTGATCGATCGGCGGAATGCCTTTGCCGAGCGCCTGCTGCTGGTTCCTCTCGGTCTGCGGCGCGCTCTCCTTGCCGGTCGGCTTGAACGGCTGGAACACGCCGCGGTTTGGATCTCGCAGATCGACTTGGCCCCACGGAGTCGCGACGAACATCCCCCACCCGCTGGTCCCGAGCAGCATCGCGACGGGATTGCGCGACCCGTACATGTCGCTCTGCCAGCGCGGCTCCATCGTGTCGAGCGCGCCGCGGCGGTCGAACTGCACGCGCTGCTCACGCCAGTTCTGACCTTTCTCGGGCCGCGGCCCGCCCTCGCCCATGCCGAGCACCGGGTGCTCGTCCAACTTGAACGACAGCGTGCCATCGTCCGCAAAGACGACTTCCTGAACCAATTGGCCGGCGGCATTCCTGACGACCAGGGTCAGCGGATTGGGCCTCACGTCGACGTCGAGGCTGCCGATTCTCTTTCGCAGCGGCCGTGCGAGATCACGCACGCTCACGACAGGCGGGGAGTACTTCCGCTCGGCGAGCGCCGGGTTGTTCGGGAATTCACCCCTGAAGCTGACGGGCTTGAGCGTCACGCGAACGCTCCGCTCCCCCGCCACGCGGATATCCAGCTGGGCGGGTTGTCCGGCCGCCGTGATTTGCTGTGCAGCCGCGAGCCTGCCAGACGCGGGCAGGAGCGCGAGCAACGTCGTGACGATTTGCAGGTATCTCACCGGGCGAAGTGTAGCGCACGTGCCTTGCGGACCGGCTTATGGGGTCATCAGATCTGCGCGATGCAGTCCATCTCGACGAGTGTCCTGTCGGGGATCGCGGTGACCGCCACCGTCGTCCGCACCGGCGGCTCCGGCCCAAAACGGCCCAGATACGTCTCGTTCATCCCGTCGTAGTCCTTCATGTTGGTAAGGTAGACGGTGACCTTGAGGACCTTGTCCATCGACGAGCCGGCACTCTTCAACGACTCTTCCATCAGGTCGAGCACGCGCGCGGTGTGGGCCTTGATGTCGCCCTTGAAATCCACCCCGGCGCCCTTGCCGGACACGAACACCAGGTTGCCGAACGTCACCTCCTGGCTATAGAGCGGTGGACCGTCTTTCTTGAATGGACCGGTGCTCGTGCGGTAGACACGCTTTCGTGTCGACGGCGCGGAGGACGTCTGCTGCGCGGCCACGGGTGCTGCGACAAGCGCGGGCACGGCCGCGGTCAGGAACGTTCGACGGGTGTTCTTTGGCATGCGCTGACTCCGATGTTTGTCGTCACGGTCAATCGCGAAGGTCTCGAAGCCCGCGATGATCGCGAAGATCAATGAGATTGATCCTTCGTGATCCTCGCGAGCTTCGCGCTCATCGCGATGAGTCCGTGACGTCAAGGACTAAAACAGCAACTTCCCTCCCAACTGAATCTGCCGCATCGATCCGGCGGAGGTGATGCTGCCGAACGCGGCCGCACCGTACGAGGCGTTCGGGTTGCCGTAGTTGACCTGGTTGAAGATGTTGAACATCTCGACGCGCACCTGGAGCCGCATCTCTCCTCCAACCGGGATGGTCTTCATGAAGGACAGGTCGGTGCTCGAGAACTTCGGGCCTCGCAGCAGGTTCCGCGACGCGCTGCCGAAGGTGAACTGCGCCGGCAGTGCGAATGCGCTGGCGTCGTAGCAGTTGATGAGCTGTCGTCGCGCGACATCGGTGGCGCCAGCCGAGTTCGGCTGGCAGTTAAGGTCCGGGACCGCGCCAACAAGATCGGGCCGCTGAAGACCCGTGACGCCGATGTTCGCACGATCCTGGCTGAAGGTGATGTTGACGGGCGAGCCGCTCTGAATCGTCGTGAGGCCCGACACCTGCCAGCCCGCCACGACGTACTTCAGGATTGCATTGGACGAGTCCTTGAGAAACGGCACGTCATAGATATAGCTCGCGACGAAGCGGTGCGGGATGTCCCAATTTGCCGGACCGTAGTCCCGCCCGATGTCGTAGTTGTCCATCGTCTGGCCGCCGCCGTTCGAATGCGTCGACATGTCGCGCGTCCGCGACCACGTGTAGTGCGCGTCTGCCTGAATGCCGTGGGTCATCCGCTTGCGCAGGATGATGCTGAAGGCGTCGTAGTCCGCGATGAGGTCGTTCTGGATGATGCGCCGGCTGCGGAAGTTCTGGCTGGGCCGCCGCGGATCGACGGTGCCAGGACCGGGCGTCGGCGTGTTGTTGAAAAAGCTTCGATCCAGATGGCTCGTGTTCGAGCCGATGTACTGGAAGTCGAGCGCCGTGCTCCGCCCGAGCTCGCGCTGCACGTCGAAGCTCCACTGATCCTTGCGGGCGTTGGGCAGCTCGCGCGTCGGCGAGATCATGTCGGGCCGACCGGCCGGCCCCACCACGCCGGTGGGACGGTCGAATGACAGCGTGGGATTCGCCGGATCCGAGGTGTAGGTGGTCACGGCGGCCAACGGCGGGTTGTTGGTCAGGAACGTGAACGAATTCATCTGATTCGGGTTGTAGTAAATCCCAAAGCCGGCGCGCACGACGGTCTTGTCGCCGATCCTGTACGTGGCGCCAAGACGGGGACCAAAGTCGTAATTCGCCTCCGTGAACTTGAAGCCCTTGCTGGGAAATGTGCTCGGGATAATCGTCTCCAGGTCCTCCGCGAGCATCGACGCCAGACCTTCGTATGTCTGGACGGGCGAAGTCGCCTCGTAGCGCAGGCCGAGGTTCAGCGTCAGGTTTCGCGACGCCTGCCAGGTATCGTTGACGAAGAAGCCGTTGCGCCAGCCACCAACGTGGCCCTGGATCTGATCCGTGGGCGGGATCACCGTGCGCGGCAGCCCGAGCATGAAGTCGGCGACCGAGTAGCCGCTGATGTCGCCAGTGAAGTTGAAGAGCCCGCGCGGGTCGTTCGCCGCCCGCCGGCCGGTCGCCATCCGCCTCAGGTCGAAGCCGCCCCGGACGTTATGCGAACCGCGATTGTAGGCGAGCACGTTCGACATCTGGAACGTCGTGTCGAACTGGAACCAGTTCGTGCCGCCCGCTCCAAGCCCGGCGAAGTTGCTGATGTTGACGCTCGGGAGCCCGGGATTGTTGTAGACCGTGTCGCCGTTGAACCCGGGAATGCCGAGCGCCGTCCCGGCGTCCGCCGGCCCGCCGACATAGAAGGGGTTCACGGTATCGAAATCGATGCGGTGATAGCCGATGCGGAAATCGTTGAGCAGGTTCGGCCGCAGGGTGTGTGTGTAGGTACCCAGCCAGTTCTTGTTGACGCGCGGCTGCGTGGTTGCCGTCACCGGGATGAGCGAGTTGAAGACATTGGCGTTGAAACTGTCGTGCCAGTTGTAGCGGACGTTCAAGCGGATCTTGTTCCCGAGATTCTGGTCGACGCGAGCCAGGACCTGGTCCACGTTGTCGGTGTTCGCGCTGGGCGCCTGAAGATTGTTGGCGGTGCCGGCCCGGTTCGCTGCCGGGTAGTACTGCAGGAGCTGCTTCGAAGTCGACGAGAGCATCGTGTCCGGAATCTGGTTGCCGGCAAAGGCCTGTCCCGTAAACGGATTCCTGATCGGAGTGGGGATTTCCGAGAAGTCTCCCCGCCGCATCGCCGCCGTCGGAACAGAGCCGATCGGGCTGGTGGTCGCTTTGCCACGGACACCCTCGTAGGCGCCCATGAAGAACGTCTTGTTGCGCCCGTCATAGAGGCGCGGGATGACGACAGGACCGTCCATCTGCGCCCCGAACTGGTTGCGTTCCCGGGGATTTTTGGGCAGCGCCGTGTTCTCGAAGTAGCCGCGCGCGTCGAGCGCCGAGTCCTGGTAGAACTCGAAGATGCTGCCATGCGGGGCATTGGTGCCGCTCTTGGTCACCACGTTGATATGAACCCCGAGGTAGGCGCCGTACTCTGCCGAGGTGCTGCCGGTCTGCACCTGAATCTCTGTCACCGCGTCAGCGATCGGCCGCATGCTGGTCGCCGCCAGCAAATTAGATGACGAGTTGATGCCGTCGAGCGACAAGCTGTTCTGAATCTCCCGCTGGCCGGCGCCGCGGAAGCTCAGACCGATATCGCTATTCAGACCGCCGAGGACCCCGGGCGTCGTGCTCGCCAGGCTCCAGACGTTGCGCCCGCTCAGCGGCAGCTCCACGATCGCGCGCTGGTTGATCGTTTCCGAGACCGTCGCGCGGTCGGTGTCGAGCACCTGCGCCTCCGCCGACACGTTCACCGATTCGCTGACGCCGCCCACCTGCAGCGTGGCGTTCGTCCGTACCACCTGGTTGGTAGCGACTTCGACGCCGACGGTCTTGAACGCCTGGAAGCTTGGAATCGTGATCGTGATCTCATACTTGCCGGGGCGGACAAACGGGATGTGGTAGTACCCCTCTGTATTGGTTGTCGCCTCGTAGGTGTCTTTCGTCCCGGTGTTGACCGCCACGACCTGAGCGCCTGGCACCACCAGGCCGCCGCTGTCGGTGACCGTTCCAACCAGTGCTGTCTGCGACGCGAGTTGTGCCCACGCACTGGAAGCGAGCAATAGAACGAGACCCAGAAGCAGCGATATTCGACGCATGATCGGCCCTCCTCCTGCTTTCTGTTGACTATTTCGGCATCTCCGTCCAGAGCGGTCGCGAGATACCGTTCAGATCCCAGACGACCTGCCCGCCCTTGACGGTCAGTTCGCACTCGAGCTTTCGATCGCCGACGAGCTTGCCTCCCGACACATCGATGAAACCGAAGGTCTTGTGTATCCAAGCGCCGAACAAAGCTCGATCTCTCCGACGCCGAGATCCGCTAGCGTCTTCAGCAGGCCGGAGAAATTGCCGTCCCTGATCATCATCCGGTGCGGATAGGTCTGACTGCCGATGGGAAGGCCGAGCGGTGCGGCCGCGAGCCGTGCGCCGCCGCCGGCGAGAAGGCTGGCGACAGCCAGATCGGTACTTGCCTGCTTGACGAAGTCTCGCCTGGATATCGAGGCCATGGATCTCCTCGTCACATTTTGCCGGCGGTCCTCACGTTGCCGCCCGTGCGATTGGTCAGCGAGTCTCCCAGGTCGGCGCGGGCGCGCTCCGCGTACTCGAGGAGCCGCTTGACGACGTCGGGGTTGCTGGCGACGAGGTTGGCCGCCTCGCCGGGATCCTGGTCGAGGTCGAAGAGGGACAACTCGATGGTCTTCCGCTCGTACTCACCTGGCCGGCCGTCGTTCCCCGCCACCTTGAGCGACTGGTATGGGTGCGGCAGATGCATCTTCCACTTGCCGCTTCGGATGGCGTGGAGCTCGGCGCCCCAATAGAAGTAGAACGCATCGTGCGGCTCGGCAGCGTCACGCTGACCGGCGACGAGCGGCCAGATGTCTCGTCCGTCGATGATGCGCTCGGTCGGGACTGACGCGCCCGCGAGTTTGGCGAGCGTCGGAAGGAGATCGATCGTCATCGCCGGCTGCGCCCCGACGGTTCCTGCAGGAATCCGCCCCGGCCAGCGGGCGACAAGCGGCACCCGCACGCCGCCTTCGAACGCCGTGCCCTTGCCCTCGCGAAATGGTCCGGGCGAACCGGCGTGATTGCCATACGACAGCCACGGCCCGTTGTCGGACGTGAAGATGACCATCGTGTCGTTGTCGAGCCCCGCACGCTTCACGGCGTCGAGAATCCGGCCCACCGACCAGTCGAGCTCGGCGATGACGTCGCCATAGAGCCCGCCGCTCGTCTTGCCCTTGAACTTGTCCGACACGAAGAGCGGCACGTGCGGCATGCTGTGCGGCACATAGAGAAAAAACGGCTTGTCCCTGTTGCGCTCGATGAAGCTGACCGCGTGCTCCGTGTACCACGTCGTCAGCTGCGACTGGTCGGGATCGAGCCTGGCGATCTTCTCGCCGGCGAGGAGCGGAAGGTCTGGATAGAAGTCCTTTTGCTGAGGATGCCGGGGCCACATGTCGTTCGAATACGGGAGGCCGAAGTACTCGTCGAAGCCGTGACGCATGGGAAGGAATGGCGGCTGATGGCCGAGGTGCCACTTGCCGTAGATTGCCGTCGCGTAGCCGCGCGCCTTCAGGACTTCGGCAATCGTCATCTCGCTCGGATTGATGCCGTATTGCGCGGTGTGGTTCAGCGCGCCCTGAATCCCGACCCGGTTCGAATAGGCGCCCGTCAGCAGCGCCGCGCGCGAAGCCGAGCAGACCGCCTGGGCGACATAAAAACTCGTCAGCCGGATCCCCTCGGAGGCCATGCGATCCAGGTTCGGCGTTCGGGGACGAGCCGCGCCGGTACGTGTGCTGAAGGGCCCGATATCCGCGTAGCCCAGATCGTCGGCGTAGATGATGACGAAGTTGGGCGGCCGCTGGACCTGGCGGCCCTGCGAGGCCGCGGGCAGCGCGCAAAGGACGGCGACTGCGACGAGGCGCCAGACGACGTTCATGCGGATCCTGGTCCCTCGTCGCGCGTTGGACGCGGGCATCGGCATACTACACCGGCATATGCCAGGGCGATGTCGGGACATGCCGGGGATGAACGTTACCTCTTCTTCCGCGTGACATTCGGCCGCACACCTCGCGAATATCGCGAGTACTCCAAGCCCTAGCTGACGTTCCTGTCACAAAAGCTGCCGCTCCCATGCAATACGCATCAGCGCCGAACTGGAATCACCGGCAGCACAACATGCGATGCTCGCTCGGCGTCGTGATAGATCGTTTGCTCCGCCACCTTGACCGCGGCCGTGGTGGCAAAGGGCGCTCCGTGTTCGGATCCGGTGACGACCTCCCGCCTCGCTCGGACTCGCCGACTCGGTCTACCGTCTCCCGTCCGTGGGGGATGGCGCCGCGCCGCCGCGGCGTCCTCCCTTCGGCGTGCCCCAGAAAATGTGACCCCCTCGATTCGTGCCCGCGATGATGTCGATCGCGCCGTCCTTGTTGAGGTCAGCGGTCTGAATCATCGATCCCACACCCGAACGGTTGTGAATCAGCTCGGGCACGAACTCGGCGCCGCCGGGGGCCTTCGGGTTGCGCACGGTCCGAAACCAATAGAGCACCGGCGCGCCATGCGGGTCCGGATCGCTGTAGCTATCGAGATGGGCCCAGTGACGCTTACCGGTGATGATGTCCTCTATTCCGTCGCCGTCGACGTCGGCGTGAGTCAGCGCGTGGAGCTCCGTGAACGTCACGTCCTTCGGATTCTTCGCCGCGAAGTCACCCATGATCACGTGCTCGACCCACGAGATCGTTCCGGTCGCGTCGCGCTTCTGCTCGTACCACGCCAGGCCGAAGCCGTGCGCGGCCAGCGCCGTCACGATGTCGGGCAGCTTGTCGCCGTTGACGTCATAGACGGCGATGTTCCCGCCGGCGCCGCCGCCGCGTCCGAACGCCGCCTGATGGAAGGTCCACGGCGTTTGCGTCGCGCCCGCGGCAGGCTGCTCCCACCATCCATGCGGCGCGAGGATGTCTACACGGCCGTCGCCGTTCACATCGCCGGCGCCGATGCCATGGATACTCGTGCCCGGCGGCCCCGGCGTTGACACCGGATACACCTTCCAGGGACCGGTCGGATTGGCCGGATCGGCAGTGGCCCACTGCACGACGTTGCTCCCGGAGAACACGGCATCAGGACGCCCATCGGCGTTCACATCCTTGAACGCAATCGATTCGGATACGACCGCTGGAAACACGGTGTACCGCGTCCAGCGCCGTGGTTCACCCTTCGGGTTCACGTACAACGCAGGCGCCCGCGACTCGGCAACCAGGACGTCGTCCCATCCGTCGCCGGTAAAATCGCCTGCGAAGTTGACCATGGCCGGCGTGTACTCTTTCGCGGGGCTGAAAGCCTGGGCGAGGTACAGTTCTCGTGATTCCGTGAAGTCCGGCCCGAGGTAATAACGGTTGCCGATGGTGACATCGAGCACGCCGTCGTGGTTGAAATCGCCGGCGGCCGCCGACCATCCCAGGTAGAAGTCCTCGAAGTGCTGGGCGCGGAAACGCGGCGAGACGACCTCGGCGGGCGTGATCCGTCGCTGGAGATCCCTGAGCGCCAGATCCTTGAGTCGCACCTCGCCGGTGCCACCCACATACAGCGCGACCGGACCGAAGGTGCCCGTGGCCCCGTCGACCGCCTGCCCACCGAAGCTCGAGCTGGTGTTGATGCCGACCCTGAAGACGTCGGCGTCGACGAGCACCTCAACAGTGTTCCAGTCGTTCGGTCGGAACGCGTTGGAGGGCGCGGGAGCAAACATCGACACGAACGTGGTTTCGGTGGCACCTCGGCCGGCCCCGCCGGCTCGGCCGGACCCGCCACCGGCGCGGCCGCCGGCCGCTCCCGGCGGCGGAAGCGCCGGCGCGAACCTCGCCTGGCCGCCGGCGGCGCGTGTGAGCGGCTCGCGGTTCGTGATGCGACCCTCGTCATCGACCGTGACCGCCGCTGAACCACGTTCGCCGCCGGCCACCGTGGTATAGATGCCCTTGATGCCCGTCGGCGTCTTCTCTGACCGCACCATCACACCGGCCGAGCAGGCCCCCGCACAGCGAAATGACAGGGCGAACTGTACGTCCTGGTACTTCCGGTCGAGCAGCAGCCAGCCGCCCTCGGGGGTCTGTGGCGTTCCGATGATCTCGCCGTTCTCGGCGCGCCAGGTCACCTGACCGATCTGCTGCATGCCGGTGAGCGCGGACCCTTTGAAGGTCCAGTCGGGCACGAACCTGCCAGTGGATTGCCCACCGAGCACGACCGACGTCACCGCCCCGACAATCGCGGTGCCGATTACCACGCTACTTCGTCGATACATCACGGCCCCCAAATCACCGGCCGATGCCGGTCGTTTCCGATGGGATACAAAGACGTAAGCGCGAGAGAACCGACCGGGTCAATGACATCTCTGTTGTCCGTGGCTCTCTCCGTGTTCTCCGTGTTCTTCCGTGGCCTACTCGATAGGGTGCATCAGCACCTTCAGTGCTGTTCGATCCATACACATGCCAAAGGCTGCACGCCAGTCCGAGATCGGCAGCTTGGCGGAGATCAAATCGTGCAGCCGCACCGTTCCTTGCGCATAGATCTGCATCATGCGCTCCCAGGTGCGAGCCGTATAGGTAAGAGATCCTCGAACGGTCAATTGCTTGTAGAGAATCTGGTCGAAGGGGATCTGAATCTCCCGGCCGCAGATCGCCACCTGCGTGTATCGGCCCATCGGGCGCAGCGATTCGAGGCACCCGCGCACGGAATCCGGGTGCCCGGCACATTCGAGCGCGACATCCACGCCGGTGCCCCCGCTGAGTGCGCGCACAGCGTCAGGCAGGCTCTGCTCGCCGACGTTGATGACGGCCGCCGCCCCGAATCGAACCGCGGCCTCGCGCCGAAGACCGTCGTTCGGTGCGCCTGCCACGATGGTCCTGATACCCCCGGCGACCAACAGCTTGACGCAGAGAAGCCCAATGGGACCGGGGCCAGAGACGAGCGCGGTCTCTCCCGGCCGGACGTTGGTGATTTCCTCGACAGCCTGGACGACGGCGGCAAATGGCTCGCTGATCGCCGCTTCCTCGAGCGAAAAGGCGTCGGGAATTCGATAGACCTGGTCGGGACGTACGACGACGTATCGCGTGAAGGCGCCGTTGACGCCGTGCCCCATCCCCCTGCGATCCTTGCAGAAGATGAAGTAGCCCGAGCGGCAGTAGGCGCACGCGCCGCAGGTGACGGCGGTCGCGCCAAGGACAGTCACCCGCTCGCCGATCGATACGTCAGAGACGCTCGACCCGACTTCCACGACGGTGCCAGAGAACTCATGCCCGAGGATGACGGGCGGATAGTTGCGGAAGGTATCGTGCATGACGTGGAGGTCGGTGCCGCAGACGCCGCAGTATGCGACCTCCACTTTCACGTGCGCGTCGCCGCAGCGAGGCTCCTCGACGTCGAGAATGTCCAGGTTGCCATCACCGGGCGCGTACTTGACCAGCGCCTTCATGCGTCGCGTGACTCAAGCGGTAACGTCGACGAGCTCGGCCGTCCGTTCGGCCGGCTTGATTTTGACTGACGAGCGGAAGAAGAACAGCACGAGCAAGGTGATCGCAAATGACATCACGGCGGAGCTGAGCCAGAACGCTCTCCAGTCTCTGGTGATCGTGCCCCCCGTGCTGGTCGAGAAGTAGTCGAGCACGCCGCCGGACAAGAGCGAGCCGATGAGCATCCCGACTCCGTAGGTAACGAACGTGATGAAGCCCTGCGCCGTGCTGCGGAGGTGCTGCGGTGCGACCTGATCGGTGTAGAGCTGCCCAGCCACGAAGAAGAAGTCGTAGCAGATGCCGTGGACGATGATCGCGGTGTAGAACATCCACATGCCTGGTCCAGGGTCTCCATACGCCAGCAGCGTGTAGCGCAGGGCCCACGCGCTCAGGCCGAGGAGGAGGATCCCCCGCACGGAGAGGAAACGGAAGAAGAACGGCATGAGCAGCATCATGACGACTTCTGACATCTGCCCGAGCGACATCTTGCCTGCGGCGTTCACGACACCGACGTCGTTGAGGTAGGGGTTCGTAAACGAGTAGTAGAACGTGAGGGGAATGCACGCGAGCACCGAGGCCACGACGAACACGGCGAAGTCCGGCTGCTTCATCATGGCGAGCGCGTCGAGGCCGAGCACGCTCCGAAGCGTCGTCTTCTGACCTTTCGCGCGCGGCGGCGTATGGGGCAGCGCCACGAAGCTGTACACGGCCATCACGACGCACGCCACGGCGGCGAGCAGGAATGGTGTCGTGCCCGCTTCCACTTTCATGAACCCGACGAGGAGGTTGATGGCGATCCATCCCAGCGTGCCCAGCGTGCGAATGGGAGGAAAATCACGGCCCGGATCGGTCACCTGCTGCATCGTAATCGAGTTGGTCAGCGCCACCGTCGGGAAGTAGCAAAGGCAGAACAGCAGCATCAGGCTGTACACCGCCGGGAACGTGTCGACGCGCGTGACGAGATAAATGCAGACGGCTGACAGCGCGTAGAGCACCGTCATCACGCGCTCGGTCGCGAAGAATCGATCCGCGACCAGCCCGACGAAGAACGGCGACACCAGCGAGGCGACCGATACGGTTCCGAAGACGGCCCCGGCCTGAGTGCCCGAGAAGTGCAGGGTGCTTGTGAGGTAGGTATTGATCGTGACGTACCACGACCCCCAGATGACGTACTGGAGGAACATCATCACGCCGAGGCGCGACCTGAGAAAGGACGTCACCGCTTCAGCTCCTCAGGCCGTGACCTTGGCCTCGTCGGGGTTTGGAATCAAGACCTCTCGAATCTGCCCGTCGAGCTCGTGGCACGCCGCGATGAACTGGCGCAGCGTACGACGGGTTGGCGGAAACGAGTCGAACTCCGCGGGCGACAGCCCGTCCTCGGCATAGGCGCGCCGAAAGTCCGCAAACTTCGTGAGCGTGGCGACGACGCCGGCATCGACGGGAACGTCGATGCGCGGGACGACCGGCACGTCGCTGGCGTTGAACCGCACCTGCCATTTGTACGGCGGGGAGATCACGACATTCCCGCCGATGAGCTCGCTCCAGTGCATGTGGTTGCGGAAGGCGGCGGAGAGCAGCCGGATGCGGAACCGCCGTTCCTCGAAGATCCGATAGGTCTTCTTGAAGACCGCAAGACCCGCCCATTCCAGCACTCCGGGATCGACGCTGATATCCTGCTTGTCGGCCACTACTTTCAACCAGTCGTCCAGGCGGCCGACCATGATCGTGCAGACCGGTCCCATCGACACGATGTCGAGCCCTTCGCTCTCGCGCCGCGTCAGGCCGCGCTCGACCGCCTCGGCAACCGCGACGCACTGCGGCAGGGAAAAACAGACCGTCGCGTTGATGCTGATGCCGCGATAGGTGCTCTCCTCGATCGCGCGGATGCCCGATTCGGTGACCGGGATCTTCACGATGATGTTCGGGGCGAGCGCGGCGAACCGCACGGCCTGCCGGACGATGGCCTCGGCATCACGGTAGAAGCGGGGATCGGTCTGCACCGACAGGCGCCCGTTCCTGCCGCCCTGGGCGTCGAAGATCGGTTTGAGTAGTCCTGCAGCCTTCGTGGACATCTCTTCGACGAGCGTCCACGCGATCTCGTGTTCGGTCGCCGCCGGCATCTGATTGCTGAGCTGCTGAATGCGATCGCGCCACAGGTGAAGCTCCTTCTTCAGCACCTCCACGACGATGACCGGGTTGCAGGTCGCGCCGACCGCGCCGTGACCGATCGAGTACGCCAGCTCCTGCGGCGACGCAGAGTCATTCCACAGACAGGTGCGTGTGGTCGCGGTCATCTGGTGCAACGGGCTCTTGTATGCCGCCACGGTTCCAGTCATTGACGTCCTCCGACGCGTCCGGATCCACACGAGAGAATGTTGCGGGCCAGGAGCACCGGTTTATACCATGATCTTCGATAATTTCAATAAGATTCGAATACTCTCAGCCCAGAATCTCGACGATGCCAGCGGCGCCGTTGATGCGGAGTCGCTGGCCCGTCTTGATCTTCTGCGTCGCGATCCGCGTGCCCACGACCGCCGGGATCCCGAACTCTCGGGAAACCACAGCGGAGTGGCACAGCGCCCCACCGGAATCGGTCACGAGCCCCCCGATTTTCGTGAACAGCACGACCCACGAGGGGCTCGTCATCTTGCAGACGAGCAGATCGCCCTTCCGTACCTGATCGAATTGTTCCGGCGAATCGACGACCCGGGCCGTGCCTTCGACCACGCCCGCCGACGCGCCGAGGCCACGCAAGCGGTCGGCCGGCTGCCTCGCCGCGTCCTTCGAGCGTTCGTAGATCCCGGGCCAGTCCCAGTTGCCCTGCTTGTACGGTTCCTCGTGCAGCGACCAGTGTGTGATGGTGCCAGCCCAGAGCCGCGGGCGAACGGCATACGCCGCCTCGCGCTCACGGCGGCGCTCTTTGACCAGGGCTCGAACGTCGAAGGCGGCCGGGTTCGCGCTCGCCACCCGCAGCTCGTGGTATCGCAGGAACATGACATCATCCGCCGCCGAGAACACGCCTGTTTCGGTGAGCTTGCGTCCGATCGCCATCAGGACGAGGCGCACGCGCGCGTACGTGCCCTGATCCATGTAGAAATGATGGTCCGGGGTCAGCGGCGTCATCTTCAGCGCGAGGTCGAGCGATGATGCCAGCGTCTGGCGATCGGCCTCCGACGTACCCTCGGGCACCATCGACCACATCTGCGCAATCGCCGCGTCGCGGCTGGTCCGAAGCTGCGCCACGTCTCTCTCGTAATCGTAGTCGGAGGTCAGATAGCCGCGCAGCGCCTCGACGATCGGCGTCGGGTTTTCCCGCCAGGTCGGATAGATGTACTCGTGCGCCCACATCGACTTGTTTCCGTACTCCATCTTGTAGGCGTCAATATCTGTCAGCAGCGCCCGACCCTCGTCTGAGGCGCCGAGGGCACGCCAGACGCCGTCAGCGGTCTCGTGATCGAAGGCGCGGGTCAGCGTGCGGCTTTTCTTGACTGTTTCTTTCAACTTCCACAGATCCCGCACCGAATCCCAGTTGCGATCCTCGTCGGAAACCAGGATGCGCCCGACGAGCTCCTTGTGCTCGCCGATGAGGCCGGTCAGGATGCCTTCGAACGTGATCGATGCCTGAAACTGCGCCAGGTTCAGCATCCAGTGCAGGCGGAAGTGCCGCTCCTGGATGTCGATCGCGTCCTCGAGCAGAATCATCAGCTCCGAGAGTGACGACGCGGCCATCGGGAACGCGTCGAGATACTCGAAGTTGCGCTCAATCTCCGGCAGGTACCGCCGCTTCCACCAGCCGAGGAACTTGTCCGCGTAAACCGGCATGACCATGTTGTAGTACGCGCCGATCTCGGAAGCCTCCTTCGGATCGCGCGGCACGACGGCGCTGTGGACGTAGCCCTCGATGTTCTTGGCGACCCAGTCCGCACCGAAGGGCGCGCCGAAGCGCCGGTACATGTAGTCGCAGGTCAGCCACCAGCCTCCGATGTCGAACCACATGGGAGAAACCGGCTGGGGACAATGCAGATCGTCCAGCCAGAAATGAAGCCGCTTTTCTTCCTCGCTCGCCCAGTGGATAGGGGTCGTCGCGTCGCCAAGAAACTGATCGATCACCCGATTGCTATCTGCCATCGAAAGAGCTCCGTATAGACTCGGACCACCTGAAGATGATGAATTTCGATTTGTGCAATAATATTCGAAAGTATTGCTGGATCGCCACAATCATGCGGGACGGCTATACTTACGCAACCCGTTACTGGAGGGACTGGTGCCACCGTGCCTGTGCTAACTGACCAGACGTCCGGCGAAGCGACCGCTTCCGGACGCCGCCCGTCCCGTACGCTGACGACCGACCTCTTCGAGCAGCTACGGTCCGACATCCTCCACAATCGCCTCGATCCTGGCAGCCGTCTGCGGTTCCGAGAACTGCGCGAGCGATATCGATCGGGCTTGAGCCCGCTGCGGGAAGCGCTGATGCGCCTCGTCGCGGAGGGACTCGTGCTGCTCGAAGACCACAAGGGCTTCCGCGTGGCTCCCGTCTCGCGTGAAGAGATGATCGACATCGCGAACACGCTGCTGGAGCTCGAGGCCATCGCCATTCGCTGGGCGATCGAAAAGGGCGACGATCGCTGGGAAGCCGACATCGTGGCGCGTTTGCACGAGCTCTCGAAGCGGGAGATGTTCGCCTCCGATGGCTCACTCGATCCGGAGTGGGAGGCGCGCAACGTGGCGTTCCACGAATCGCTCTATGCGGCCTGCGGGTCGCCCTCGTTGAAGCTTGTCTGCCATGTGCTGTACGAACGGCATTCCCGCTATCGCCGGCTGCGGACGCGCCAGCAGGATCCCCATCGCGACGTCGCCAAAGAACACGAAGCATTGATGCGCGCCACCATCGGGCGCGATGCTGCAACGGCAGCCGACCTGCTGCGAAAGCATCGCGCGGCGACGATGGCCGACGTCATCTCGAAATGGACCGCCTCGTAGCCTGATATCGTTTCACGCGCCAATCCTGGTCCGACGGCCCTTATCTGAGGCTGTCATGCAATTCATCGAAAATACTGTGAGTTGTCGAAACTTGTGCACCCGAGTGTGATAAATTCGTCAGCCTCCCGCCGGGCTCAGGGCCAGACGCTCGAGTGCCGGCAACTGCTTTTCACGGAGACGCGCGAATGACACCGACTGCGCCGCGGGAGGCCAACTTGTTCCGCGTGGACGGAAAAGTCGCGTTGGTCACCGGCGGCTACGGCGGCATCGGCCAGGCCGTCTGCCATGGCCTCGGGGCGATTGGCGCGCGCGTCGCCGTGGCCGGTCACAATCCCGAGAGAGCCGCGGCCTGCGCGGACGCGCTGCGCCAGTGCGGGTACGAGGCGTACGGCGCCACGTTCGACGCCCTCTCCCCGCCCGACGTTGAGCGCATGGTCGACGAGGTGGCCAACCACTTCGGGCGGCTCGACATCCTCGTGGATGCCATCGGCGGACAACAGGAAGAAAAAGCCGGCAGCGTGACCGAAGCGAACTTTGATTACATCGTCGGCGCGAATCTGAAGACGGCGCTCTTCCAGGGTCAGGCCGCCGCAAAGCACATGATCCGTCAGGGCACCGGCGGAAAGCTGGTCTATTTCGGATCCGTGCGCAGCCAGCTCGGGTTGCGCGGACGCGGATTCGCGGCCTACTGTGCGGCGAAGGGAGGGTTGACCATCCTCTGTAAACAGCTCGCCACCGAGTGGGCGGAGCACGGGATCAACGTCAACGTGCTGGCGCCGACGTTCACGCGTACGCCGCAGGCAGAACGATGGCTGGACGACCCGGAGTTCTATCGCAATCTCATCGCCCGTATTCCGATGGGACGTATCGCAGAAACCGGCGACATCGTCGGCGCTGTCCAGTTCTTCGTGTCACCGGCGTCGAACTTCATCACCGGACAAACGCTCTATCTCGATGGCGGGATCACCGCGACGCAGTAAGAGCGGACCCCGACCACCGGTCACCTGAGGAGGCGTCTGAGATTCATGGCTCGAAGGCTTGTCGACTTGAGTATGCCGGTGCACAACGACATGGTGACCTTTCCGCGCGTCGTGCGTCCGTCCATGGTCATGTATGAGGACTGGCGGCAGTTTGCGATCGGGATCGGCGCCGCACAACACGGCGTGGATTGGCTGACCGCCAGTTATCTGATCGTCATCGGCGACCACATCGGCACGCACATCGACTCGCTTCGCCATCTGAGGGACGATTCGCCAGGCCCTGAAGGGATACCGATCGAGTACCTGCTACGGCGACGGCGTCTGCCTGGATTTCCGCCACCTGGAAAAAGGCGCGGGCATCACGGTCCACGACATGAAGGCCGCGCTCTCGAAGATCAAATACACCCTCAAGCCGCTCGACATCGTGCTCATTCACACGGGCGCGGGCGCGATCCAGGACTCGCAGGCCTACTTGACCGATCAGGTCGGCATGACGGCTGAGTCTACGCACTGGATGCTCGATCAGGGCGTCAAGGTCGCCGGGATCGACGCCGTGACGTTCGACCCTCCGGTGTGGGCGATGTTCGAGCGCAAGCAGTTCTGGGAGGCGCACCGCGTCATGCTCGAGCGGGAGTACTACCACCTCGAGAACATGACGAACCTGGACAAGCTGCCGGGACATGGGTTCACGCTCAGTGTGTTGCCGATCAAGTGGGTCAATACGACGGCCGCGCCGGTGCGTGCCGTCGCCATCATCGAGGAGTGACGCCATTCCGGCCGCTACCCGCGTCATCGCTCCGTTCGAAGACCTGCCGGCCGAGGCGACTGCCATCGCTGGCGGGAAAGGCGCGAGCCTCGCGCGCATGTCTGGCGCGGGCCTCCCGGTTCCCCGGGGATTTGTCGTGTGCGCGGCCGCCTTTGAGTCGTTTCTCGAGCGGCACGCGGCGACGGAGCTCGTGCGTACTCTGACCGACGGGCTCGACGTGCACGACACGACGGCGCTCAACGCCACGTCGGACGAGTTGCGCGCGATCATCGTCGGAAATCCGCTGCCCGAAGAGTTGCATGCCGCGATTCGAGAGGCGTATCGGTGCCTGGGTGCCCAGACTCCCGTCGCCGTTCGATCGAGCGCGGTCAGTGAGGACGGCGCGGCCGCCAGCTTCGCCGGGCAGCAGGAGACCTTCCTGAATGTTCGCGGCGACGAAGCGGTAGCGCGCGACGTGCGGGAGTGCTGGGCATCGTTCTTCGCGCCGCGCGCCTTGTTCTACCGGGCGCAGAAGGGCACGCTGTCGGATACGCGCATGGCGGTGGTCGTGCAGGAGATGGTGCTGGCCGAGAAGAGCGGCGTCTTGTTCACCATCGATCCGATCCGAAAACGCCGGGACCATATGGTGATCGAAGCCGTGTTCGGGCTTGGCGAAGGCGTCGTCTCCGGCATGATCACACCCGACCACTTCGTGCTCGACCGGGAGACCGGGGCCGTCGTGGACGAGTTCATCTCGGTGCAGTCGAGCGCGGTCGTGCATGACCTCGACCAGGGCGGGACACGACACGTCGAGCTCTCCGAAGCCCAGGGAGGCGTACGGGTGCTCGGCAGCGAGGAGCTCGAGAACCTGCGGACCACCGGGCTTCGCGTCGAAGCGTTTTTTGGGGGGCCGCAGGATATCGAATGGGCGTTCCGCGGCGGTGAGCTGCGGCTCCTGCAGAGTCGTCCCATAACCACTCTGTGAGGCGATGGTGAATGGCTGAATCAACCCTCGTCGAAGCCGCCCGCAGGTGGGTCATCGACACATACCCGTACAACAGGGACCACCTGGTGTGTGCGCTCGACTGGTTGGACCGTATCGCCCCCGGGACGCGCGAAGCCGTGCGGCTGGCAGCGCTGACGCATGACATGGAGCGTGCGTTTCCCGGTCCGGACTCGCCTCAGATGACATCGTTGAACGATCCCGTGTACAACAGGCTGCATTCGGAGCGAAGCGCGAGAATCGTCGGAACCTGGCTTCGAGGGAACGGCGCGTCCGAGGCGTTGGTCCAGAACGTCGAGACGCTGATTCTGGCCCACGAAACCGGCGGGTGGTTGGAGGCCGATCTGGTGCAGGCTGCCGACAGCCTGAGTTTCTTCGACACGAACATCGATCTCTTTCTGGATTTCGTGCGCTCGGGCCGGTTCTCGGCCGCTGACGTCCGGTGGAAGTTCGAGCACTCCTATCAACGCATTCAGGTGCCGCATGCAAGGGCGCTGGCACTGCCGCGTTTCGAAGCTGCCGGCGCCAGGCTGGCGACGCTGGAACTCAGTTTGCCGCGGGCGTCAGCGTGACGGCTCAGGGCTCAGGGCTCAGGGCTCAGGGCCTGTGAAAAAATGTAGTGTCCGGCTTCAGCCGGACCAAGACAAGTCCGCCTAAAGGCGGACGCTACGTACGATTTTTACACAGGCTCTCTGGGCTCAAGGCTCAGGCAAGAGCATGCCGATCAGTCCTTTGCTGCTGAGCCCTGAGCCCTATGAGACCATTCGCCTATGCGAGGCCGAACGGCTTGAGCGAGGCGTTGAGCCTGCTGGCCGAGCACGGTCCGGGGGCCAGGCTGCTGGCCGGGGGGACCGATGTGCTGGTCCGGCTGCGGCTCGGCCACATGCGGCCGGCGATTGTCGTCGACGTCAAGCACATCGGGGCGCTCGGGTCCGAGGTCGTGGAAACCGAGGGGGGTCTGCGGATCGGCGCTCGAGCGGTGCTGACCGACATCATCGCGGACGCGCGCATCCAGCGGCACTTCCCTGCCCTCGTCGAAGCCGCGACCGTCGTCGGCTCCGTGCAGATTCGCAATCGTGCCACGCTCGCCGGAAACATCTGCAATGCATCGCCCGCCGCCGATACCGCGCCGGTGTTGCTGGTGCATCGGGCCGCGATCAACGTGGTCGGCTCGGCCGGGCCCCGCCGCGTTCCGCTGCATGAGTTTTTCATCGGACCCGGACAAACAGTGCTCGGCTCCGGTGAGCTTGTCGAGTCGATCGATCTGCCGTTTCCTTCCGAAGTGAGTGGCTCGGCGTTTGGCCGCGTGACACGACGGCGCGGCGTGGACCTGGCCACGGTCAATCTGTGCTGCCTCGTGACGGGTTCCGGCAGCGTGCGATTCGCCTTCGGCGCCGTCGGGCCGCGCCCGTTCGTGGTCGAGGATGACACCGGCGCGCTGCTGGGCAGGAGCGGCCGTGGGTCTCAGGACGCCGCGCTCGATCGTCTGCTGGCTCAGGCGACGCCCATCTCGGACGTACGTGCCAATCGAGACTACCGCGTGGCCATGCTCGCGGTGATGAGCCGCCGCGCGCTGGACGCAGCCACGGGCAGGCTGCAACAGGCGCAGGCGGGAGCGTGAGCCGCATGATTCCCGCAGCCATTCCGATCGCGCTGACCGTCAACAGCCGGCGGCGCGCACTCGACGTCAGACCTCACCAGACGCTGCTCGAGGCGCTCCGCGACGAGATGGGGCTGACCGGCACGAAAGAGTGCTGCAGCGAAGGGGAATGCGGCGCGTGCACGGTGCTGCTCGACGGCCGGGCAGTCACGTCCTGCCTCGTGCTGGCGGTGGAAGCGGACGGCGCCGAGGTCGTCACGATCGAAGGGCTCGCCTCGGGTGGACGCCTCGACGCGCTTCAGCAGGCGTTCATCGACACGGGCGCCGTTCAATGTGGCTTCTGCATCCCCGGCATGATCATGGCCGCGAAGTACCTGCTGATGACCACACCGCATCCCACGGTTGAGGACATCCAGATGGGTCTGGCGGGAAATCTCTGCCGGTGCGGCGGCTACAGCCGCATCATCGCCGCGGTGGCATCGGCTGCCGGGTCGGACCGCTGATGGAGCCCGCCGGGATCGGCCGTTCGGTGGCTCGCGTCGGCGGCGTCGACCGCGTGACGGGGGCGCAGCAGTACGTGGCGGACCTCCGCCTCGAGAACGTGCTGCACGTGAAGCTCGTGCACCTGAACTGCGCCCGTGCACGAATCGTCGGCATCGATGCAACCGACGCGGGGCATGTCGAAGGCGTGCGGTGCATCATGACCGCGGCCGACCTGCCGCAGCCCGTGCCGCGGTACGGTCCAGTGCACGAAGATCGACCAGTGCTCGCGGTGGGTGAGACGAAGTTCTTCGGTGAGCCGGTGGCCGCGGTCGCCGCCGAAACCGAAGACGCCGCGGAAGCGGCCGCCGCGCTGATTCGCGTCGATCATGAAGAGCTGCCGGCGGTGCTGAGCGTCAACGCCGCGCTGGATCCGGCGGCCCCACTGGTCCAGGACCCAGCCCTGCGCGCCAACGATCCGCTCGCGCGGACGAACATCCTGCGCGAATGGCACTTCGGCTGGGGCACCACAGGCGAAGCCGGAGCGGACTGTATCGTCGAACACGACTACTCGTTCCCGATGGTCACGCACTTCGCCATCGAGCCGCATGCGTTCCTGGCCGCGCCCGACCCCGAGGGTGTCACGATCTGGAGCTCGATTCAACATCCCTACGTCCTGCAGCGGGTTGTCGCTTCGGCATTGGGGTGGCCGGTCTCGCGCGTGCGTATCATCTCGCCAGATCCCGGCGGCGGGTTCGGCGGAAAGGGCTGGCCCAAGTTCGAGCCGTTGATGGCGTTTCTGGCGCTCGGCACTGGCCGGCCCGTTCGCCTGGTGCTGACGCTGGAAGAGACCTTTCAGCACGTACGCCGAACGTCTGCGCGCGCTCACCTGCGAACCGGCTTTGACGCGTCTGGACGGATCGTCTTCCAGGACATCCGAGCCGATTTCCTGATCGGCGCCTACGCCGATATCGCGGGGCGAGTCGTCAGCAAGGCCAGCTACGCCGCCTGCGGTCCGTACCGCACGCCGCACGCGCGGATCACGGCGCGCGCGGTGCTGTCGCATACGACGCCGAGCACCGCGTTCCGGGGTTTTGGAACACCCCAGGCATCCTGGGCCGTCGAGTCTCAGCTCAACGCCGCCGCCGCGAAGCTCGGGATCGATCCGCTGGAGATCCGCCGGCGAAACGTCCCGGCCAAGGGTGAGGCGTTCATTCCGGGCGACACGCCGGCTGACGGCGAGTGGGACAGCGCGCTCTGCAGCGCGGCCCGCGAAATCCGCTGGCACGAGCCGCTACCGAAGCGGCGTGGGCGTGGCATCTCGCTCGGGCTGAAGAGCTCGGCAACCGCGTCAGCGTCGTTCGCGCTCGTGCGGCTCCACTACGATGGCAGCGCGTCAGTACTGTCCGGCACCTCCGACATGGGCCAGGGTGCCAGAACCGTCCTCAAACAGATCGCTGCGCAGGAACTGGGCATTCCGTTGGCGCGCATCGCTATCGTGATGGGCGACACGTCTGTCGTCCCATTCGATTCGTCGACGTCGGCGAGCCGTTCGACGGTGTTCATGGGGAACGCCATCGTGAAGGCGTGCCGTGACATCAAGGACAGGCTCAAAAGGATGGCGGCCGAGACGTTCTCCGTCGGCGAGGACGAGGTCACCGCTCTCGACGGGCACGTCAGCTTCCGCGGCCGCGAGCTCACCTACGAGCAGCTCCTGCAATCTCACTTCGGCCCACCCCGGGGAGAGGTCATCGGCATCGGCCAGGAGCGTAACGTCTTCATCGCCGATCACCCCCTTGGCGGCAGGCCCGCCTTCTGGGAGCTGATGTGCGCCGCCGCGGAAGTGGAAGTCGATCCTGACACGGGCCTGGTGCAAGTTCTGAAGCTGGCACTCGTCAGCGACATTGGCAAGGCGATCAACCCGCAGCAGGTCGAAGCGCAGGACGAGGGAGCCGCCGTCATGGGACTTGGCCACACGTTCATGGAGCAGCTCCTGCTCGACGAACACGGTCGCATTCTCAATCTCGGCGCGCTCGACTATCGAATCCCGACGATTCAGGACGCCCCGTCATCCTTGCGCTCGGTCTTGATTGAAAATGCCGACGGTCCCGGCCCGTATGGCGCCAAGGGCGCCGGAGAGGGTGGCATTCTCGCGATAGCCGCCGCCGTGGGCGCGGCAGTCAATCAGGCCGCCGGAGTGGAGATCCGCGATCTGCCCTTGACGCCGGAACGGGTGTGGCGCGCGATCCGCCAGCGGGAGGGTGCCTCCGGTGAACCGTCGGGCAGCCGACACCCGAGACCTGCCGACGGGCTCCGCACCGATCTCGTAGCGCAGGCCGAGGTGTTCTTTCCCTGTTCCGCG
>CAWIWL010000021.1:0-286723 GCA_963839705.1 uncultured Acidobacteriota bacterium | reverse complement strand
CAACACGTCCGCGAACCTCGACGAGATCGCGAGCGTAGGTGCGAGCGGGATACTCCCGATACGTCGACACGTCTTCACCCGTCACATGGATCACGCCGACCTCGGGGGGAGGTGGCGCCGTTGATTTCGTGGCAGCCTTACCGCCGCCCGCTGCCATCAGTCCGATCACGAGCGTCGCCAGCAGGATTCCCGCCGCCGTCCAGTAGGTACGTCGTTGCCTTGTCGTCATCGCAGTGCATCCTCCGACGCGGTCGTTTGTAATCATTACGACCATCATGTATGTGTATTTATGACTGTCATCATGTATAATGTCAAGTGATACGAAAGGATGAGGTGATGCTGTGAGAGTGACGCGCGAGCAGGCGGCGGCGAACCGGGAGAAGGTCCTGTCGGCAGCGGGGACGCTGTTTCGCCAGCATGGCTTCGATGGGATTGGCGTCGCCGACATCATGAAGCGCGCCGGGCTGACGCACGGCGGCTTCTACGGCCAGTTTCCGTCGAAGGATGACTTGGCTGCGGAAGCCTGTGCCCGCGTGCTGGGAAACGAAGGGTGGGTGGGAAGGCTGACAGGGACACCGAAGCCGTCGCTCGGCGCGTTGACTCGGGCCTATTTGTCGGCCGACCATCGCGACGATCCGGGTCACGGCTGCCTGATGGCCGCGCTTGGATCAGACGTCGTGCGGCAGCCCAGGGCGGTCCGTCGTGCATTCACGGACGGGTTTCGCACCCGGGTTGACGCACTGTTGAAACTGTTGCCGGGCCGATCGGCAGATGCCCGACGCAAAAGGGCGCTGGCCACGTGGTCGGGTCTCGTCGGAGCGTTGATTCTTTCGCGCGCGGTCGACGATCCTAAGCTGTCCGACGAAATTTTGGATGCTGCGGCGACGACACTTGGACGGACCTGACCGGTGATGGCCGCACGCCGGGTCGTCGTCACAGGCGTCGGCCTCGTCTCCCCACTCGCTGTGGGCACCGAGCCGACGTGGCGGGCGGTTCTCGCCGGTCGATCGGGCATCGCGCCCATCACCTTGTTCGATGCGTCACGCTACGCCACACGTTTTGCAGCGGAAGTGAAAGGCTTCGATCCGCTGGAATGGCTCGACAAGAAGGACGTCAAGAAGTGCGGGCGGTTCACTCAGCTAGCGTTGGCCGCCACATCTATGGCGGTTACTGCAAGCGGTCTTCAGATCCATGCGGGGAACGCGACGCGCGTGGGCGTGACGGTCGGGAGCGGCATCGGCGGCTTTGAGGTCATCGAACGCGAGCACCAAGTCCTGCTCGAACGCGGCCCCGAACGCGTGTCGCCGTTTTTCATCGTGGCCGCACTCGTGAATCTCGCGGCGGGGCAAATCGCCGTCCGGTTCGGCGCGAAAGGTCCGAACTCCGCGGTCGCGACGGCGTGCACGACGGGCGCGCATGCGATCGGCGACGCGTTCCGGCTGATTCAGCATGGCTACGCTGACGCGATGATCTGCGGCGGCACGGAAGCGGCCGTCACGCCGTTGGGGATTGCCGGTTTTTCCGCGATGCGCGCCTTGTCGACGCGAAACGATGCGCCCGAACGCGCGAGCCGTCCGTGGGACGAGGGCCGGGACGGGTTCGTCGTCGGCGAAGGCGCCGGCATTCTGATTCTCGAAGATCTCGACCACGCCGGCAGGCGCGACGCACCGATACTCGCCGAGTTGGTCGGCTACGGGATGACCGCCGACGCGCATCATGTGACGACGCCGCCTGAAGACGGCGAAGGGGTCGCGCGTGTGATGACCGCGGCCTTAGAGGATGCCGGCGTGAGACCGAGCGAGATTCAGTATCTCAATGCGCACGCCACCTCGACCCATTTAGGCGACCGCGCCGAAGCCACGGCGATCGAGCACGTGTTCGGCCGCCATACGCGCGACCTCGGTGTCAGCTCCACGAAGTCGATGACGGGCCATCTGCTCGGCGCTGCTGGCGCCGTCGAAGCTGGTTTGACGGTCCTCGCCCTTCGAGATCAAATGGCCCCGCCGACCATCAATCTCGAGATCCCGGATGCGGACAACGGATTGAACCTGGTCGCGCACCGTGCTGCGCCGATGCCGATCATGCATGCCATGACGAATTCGTTTGGCTTCGGCGGGACCAACGCCAGTCTCATCTTCTCATCACTCGCCTAGTAGGACGACCTCGCCAGCGCACCGTTGTATTCATGACTGTCGTCATATATTATTGATGACAGTCGTCATGAATAGTGTTACGCTGGCCTTGTTTGCGGCGTCCGTGCTCTTCACAGCTGGGTGTGCTGTGCGTGTTGGATGGCAAGGTCGCGATCGTGACGGGCGCGCAGAGACGCGTCTGGGCGGGCATCGCGACGGGGACTTGGCGCCGCTGGGCCACAAATGGCGCGACACCAACTCTCGAATCGAAGAACACGAAAGCAGGGCAATGTGACGACCGAAGCGCTTTACACGAACACCGCACTCCATGCATGGAAGCTCATAATCGCGCGGCTCGACCGGATGTTCTCGTCGATGAACGATGACGAACTGCGACGGGAAGTGGCGCCAGGGAGAAATCGCATCTTCTACCTGATGGGCCATTTGACGGCGGTCCATGATCGCCTGCTGCCGCTGCTGGGCCTCGGCGAACGTCTACATCCTGAGCTCGACGATGACTTCTTGACCAATGCCGATCGCGTTACGGCGGACCGCGTCGCTCCGGAGGCCGTACGTCTGGCATGGTCGGAGGTCAATGCGCGGTTGACCGCGGCCATGGCCGCGTTGCCGCCAGAAGAGTGGCTGAAGAAACACGACGCGGTCTCAGATGAAGATTTTGCGAAAGATCCCCTGCGCAATCGTCTCTCCGTGCTGCAGACGAGAACGACCCACGCCGGCTTCCATGCAGGGCAGATCAGGTTGGCATTGACCAAAGGATAGTTCGCCCGCAGGTGTCGGGAGACTTGGGAGACCAGAATGGTAGATGAACGAGCAGCACTTGCGTCAGACTCCAGCCAGACAACGTCCAGCAAGAAAATCGCGCCATTGATCGCGGTTGCTGCTCTCGCGATCGTCGGACTTGTGGTCTGGCGACTGTTCTTTGCACCGTCCACCCCATCCAGCATCGTCGAGCTGACCGGCCGCGTCGAAGGCGATGACTCGGCGGTAGCAGCCAAGGTCGCGGGCCGCATTCTGGAGATTCGCGTTCGCGAGGGCGACGACCTTAAGGCCGGCGATGTGATCGCCGTGCTCGATGATCGTCAGGTTCAGTCTCGTCACGATCAGGCGCGGGCCGCGTTGACTGCCGCCGAGGCAAGGACCACGTCGGCGCGGGCGCAAGTGGCTGTTCTCGAAGAGGAACTAAAGCAGACACAGCTTGCATTCGGCCAGTCGGAGAACGATTCGCAGGGGCGGGTCGCCCAAGCCGAGGCGGATCTCACCGCGGCCGAGGCCGACCGTGCTCGGCAGGAGGCGTCGCTCAAGCTCGCTCTGTTCGACAAAGACGCCTATACACATTTGGTCACGACCGGCGCCGTCTCGGAACGCCAAGGGCGTCTGGCCGTTGCGACGGCCGATCAGCAGGAGGCCGCGGTCGCTGGCGCGAAGCGGCGGGTCGAGGCGGCACGTGGCGCGGTAACAACCGCCAAGGCCAGTCTGTCCAATCCGGGCATTCGTCAGTCGCAGGTCGCTGCAGTCCGGCGGCAGTTGATCCAGCAGCAGGCGGAAATCGCAAATAGCGTCGCCAGCGCGGAGCAGGCGCGGTTTCAGTTGGCCGAGGCCGACGCCAATCGCCAGGACTTGACCGTGGTCGCGCCATTTGCCGGCACCGTTATTACTCGAGCCGCCGAGCCGGGCGAGGTCATTCAGGCCGGCACGCCAATTGTGACGCTCCTCGATCTCACCAAGGTCTACCTTCGGGGCTTTGTGCCAGAGGGTGAAATCGGCAGGGTCAAGATCGGGCAAGCGGCCCATGTCTATCTAGACTCGAACATCACTCAGGCACTCGATGCGTACGTGTCTCGCATCGATCCGCAGGCCACCTTCACACCCGAGAACACCTACTTCCGCGACGATCGCGTCCGACAGGTCGTGGGAGTGAAGCTCCAACTGAAAGAGGGCTTCGGGTACGCAAAGCCCGGCATGCCGTCTGATGGCGAGGTTCTCGTCAGCGGCGACACTTGGCCGAAGCGACGGGGGCACCGATGACGACCACAGCAACTCTCTCGTCGGTGACTTCCGATGTGTCGCCGAGGACGGCGGCGATTCGAGTCGTCCGCTTAGCCAAGAAGTACGGCGACATCCAAGCAGTGCGCGGCATCGATCTCGACATTAGCCATGGTGAGATCTTCGGCCTCATCGGACCTGACGGTGCCGGAAAAACGACGACGTTCCAGATCCTCGCCGGGGTGATGGAGGCCTCGTCTGGTGTCGCAGAGATCTTTGGTCGTCCCGCGCGGCTGATGCGGTCGCAGACCGGTTATCTCACGCAAGCCTTCAGTCTCTACCCTGAACTGACCGTCAAGGAAAACATCCGGTACGTCGGCGATCTGCGCAGCGTGCCGCCGAGCGACATCACGAACCGCATGACTCACTATCTCGAGATGTTCGACATGCTCCGCTTTCAGCACAGGCTCGCTGGCCGGCTCAGTGGTGGCATGAAGCAAAAGCTCGCCCTGGCCTGTGCGCTGGTGCCCCAGCCTCGCGTGTTGCTGCTTGACGAGCCGACGACCGGCGTCGACCCGGTCTCTCGCCGGGAGTTCTGGGATGTGCTCGCTCATCTCGCGGGCGATGGTCTCACGGTCGTAGTCGCGACACCGTATCTGGACGAAGCCGAACGCTGCCATCGCGTGGCGCTGATGCACCAGGGCGTGTTGCACCGGGTCGGCGCGCCCGCAGACATCAAGCAGAGCATCAGCTCTCAACGATTGGAACTGCGGACTCCGGACTTGGCCATCGCCGAGCAGTTGCTGAGTGGCGAAGCGCTCGAGACGATGGGGATCAAGGACGTGCAGCGGTTCGGCGACCGCCTCGATGTGCTCGTCGCGGACCCGGTCGTCGCGCGGTCGACCGTCGAAACCCTGTTCCGCAGCAAGGGTATGGCCATCTCGCACATTCAGGTGGGCCAACCGACACTCGAGAACACGTTCGTCGCTACGCTGCGAGCCCTGGGAGAAGACACCCGATCGGAAGCCTTTCCCGGCGACCATGACCACGGGCACCTTCGCGGACGCATCGCCATCGGCGCAACGAACCTCACGAAGCACTTCGGGTCCTTCACCGCTGTGAAGGACGTCAACATTCACATCAAGTACGGCGAGGTCTACGGCCTGCTCGGCGCCAACGGCGCCGGCAAGACCACCACGATCAAGATGCTGTGCGGACTACTCGCTCCCACCTCCGGCCAGATGCAACTCGCGGGGGAGACCGGCAGCCTGCGCTCGCAGGCCGTCCGCCAGCAACTTGGGTACATGTCCCAGAAATTCTCGTTGTATGACGATCTGAGCATCGAAGAAAACCTGGCGTTCTTTGCTGGCGTCTATGGCGTCCCTGACTCCGAGCGCGCGGCCAAGCGTCATTGGGCCCTGTCGTTCGCGGGACTTGAGGGCAAGGAGAAGCTGGTAACCGGGAGTCTGCCGGGGGGGTGGAAGCAGCGCGTCGCTCTCGGCGCCGCCATCATGCACGAGCCCAGCATCCTCTTCCTAGACGAGCCCACATCCGGCGTGGATCCGCTCGCCCGCCGAGCGTTCTGGACGGTCATCAATCGCCTCGCCGATCTCGGCACGGCGATCCTTGTCACCACGCACTATCTCGAGGAAGCCGAGCAGTGCAATCGCATCGGCTTCTTGATTGCGGGCGAACTGGTCGCGGAAGGCACACCCGGCGAGATCAAGGGCCGGCAGGAAGGGACCCTTCTCGAATTATCCGTCGACAAGCCTCAATTCGCCGCGGACGTGCTCAAGCAGGATCTCGATCGCTGGCGCATTTCACTCTTTGGCGATCGGCTGCACGTCATCTCGGACGATGCGCCGAATCGCGGGATCGAGCGAACGACGTCGCGGCTTGCCCGTCATGGCATCCGAGTGCTCTCTGCCAGAGACGTGCCCTTTTCTCTCGAGGACGTCTTCATCGGCGTGGTGGAGAAGGCCCGACAACAAGGGAAAGTCGCCCTCGACAACTAGGTGGTCCCCATGAACCGAGTCCTCGCTCAGGCGCGCATCGAACTCATTCAGATCACGCGCGATCGCATGGCGTTGATCCTGATTCTCGCGTTGCCCGTCGTCCTCCTGATTGTCATTGGATCGGCGACCACGCTGACGGTCAGTCACCTGCCGATCGTGATACAGGACTTCGACGGCTCCGGCACGTCGCGTGAACTCGCGGACGCGTTCCGCGCGTCCAATTCACTCCACGTGGTCTCATGGCCGACCGATCGCGGCCCTGAAGACGCGTTCCTGCTGAACAAGGCGCGGGCCGCCCTCGTGATTCCCTCTCATTTTGAACGCGACATATTGCGGCGCGGCGGAGCACCCGTCCAACTGCTCGCCGACGGGTCGGACGCAAACACCGCGGCACTTGTGGCCGGATACGTGACCTCGATCGTATCGGCGTACAACCAGTCCCACGGCCGCGCCCAACGTGCAGCTCCGGTAAGAGCCGAGACGCGCTTCTGGTACAACCCTGGCCTCGACAGTCAGAAGTACTCCGGACCTGGCGCGTACGTGCTCAATCTGTCGCTGTTCGCCCCGCTCCTCGCGGCGTTGGCGATGGCCAAAGAGAGCGAGACGAAAACGATCCTACAGGTCTATGTGTCAAACATTTCTGCCCATGAATTCTTGCTCGGCAAGGTGCTCGCGTTTACGCTGGTCGCCCTCGCTGAGAGCATTCCGATGCTCGTCACGCTCATTGTCTACTTCGGCGCGTCGTTCGCTGGCGATCCCACCCCGTTCATTGTGGGCACCGTGCTCTATGCCTTCTGTATTGCCGCATTCGGGGTGATGGCCGGGGCTGCGATCCCCGTCCGCGCGTTGGCGACCCAGGTGGTCTCTATAGGCGGATTCATGCTGACGTTCCTGCTCTCCGGTCTGATTTTTCCTGTAGACAACATTCCGTGGCAGATCCGGTGGATTTCGGACTTCGTGTGGGCCAAGCACTACATCGCCGTCGTCCGCGACGCGTTTCTTCAAGGCGGCGGGTGGCGCTCTACTTGGCTGGAAATCGTGATCATTGCCTTTACCGGCCTTGTCTTCTACGCGATTGCGTGGAAGACCCTGCGCCCCATGCAGCTGAGCGTGTAGGAGCAATCCATGCTGAAAGGATTCTTCACCCCCCGGCTCCTGGCGCTCATGCGGAAAGAGTTCAGCCACATTCGGCGCGACACCCGAATTGTCGTGTCCCTCATCGTGCCGCCCGCCCTGCTATTACTGCTGTTCGGATTCGTGCTCAATTCGAAAATCGAAAACGTGCGGTTAGGCGTGATCGACCAATCGGGCACGCGCGAGAGCCGTGAGCTCATCGCCGACTTGAGCGTGAGCAGGAGTTTCCGACTGACAGGTGCGTTTCTGTCGCCGAGCGAGCTGAGTGACGCCATGACCGACGGCCGCGTGCAGGCGGGCCTCATCATTCCCGCGGAGTTCAGCCGCGATCTCGAGAAGGGCCGTCAGGCGACCGTGCAGTTCGTCCTGAATGCGATGGATGCGAATACGGCGACGGTCGCGAAGACGTACGCTGAGGGCGTGGTATCCGCTTACGGCAAGGGTGTGCGCGGATCTGGCATTCATGTGCGGTTCGATGAACCCGCCGCTGGCGCAGTCGCGAGGGCAGGCGGCGTCGAGCTCCAACCATCGTTTCTCTATAACCCGGGGTTGTTTGCCGCGTGGTTCACGGTCACTGGCGTGCTGGGGCTGCTTTGCATCGTGAATAGTACGCTCGTCGCCTCAGAGGCCCTGGTGAAGGAACGCGAGGCTGGCACGATCGAGCAGTTGCTCATGTCACCAGCCACGACATCGGAAATCATCGTGGCGAAAATCGCGCCGCTGTTCGCCTCGCTTTGCGTGATGGTGGTCATTCTGGCGGTCGGTATCGGACGCATGGTATTTGGCGTGCCGTTCAACGGCGGCGTGTTCCCAGTGTTCGCCGGCGCAGCCCTCTGCCTGTTGGGCGGCATCGGCATCGGCACATTCCTCGCCACCTTCACGAGATCGGCTTACCAGGCGCAGGTCGCATCCTTCTTCATCAATCCACCGCTGGCGTTCCTATCAGGTGCGGTGACCCCAGTCGAAGCGATGCCTGCCTGGCTGCAACCCGCCACGCTGGTCAATCCGATCTACCACTTCGGCGTCATTGCCCGCGGCAGCATGTTGAAGGGGAGCGGACTCGAGACGCTCTGGCCGAATTTCCTGGCGCTCGCGCTGATTGCGCTTGCGCTTCTGACGCTGAGCATTATGCGTTTTCGCCAGCAACTCGCATAGGGAGATTGCCGTTTATGAAGCGGTTCGATGCAACGTACAGGCTGGCCTCGTTCGGCAGCCTCGCTCTGATGCTGCTGGTCGCGCGGCCGGCCCAGGCTCAAGTCGGAGCGAGCCCGCCGGCGCAAGGCGCGGTCACGTCTCAACTGCCCCTCTCTGGAGAATCACCACAGGGTGGCGCCGTTATCGTGGGCCAGGCACCCGTCGCCGGCACGACAACCAGCGTCAACACGCTGAATGTGACGACGCAAACGCTCGGGCCGTTCTCCGGGAGCGTCAACGGGTCTGCGCGCCGGCCATTGTCGGGAGCGCTAGGAATTGCCGACGCGATCGATCGCGGCCTCGACTTCAATCTCGGCGCGGAGGGCATTGCGCAGGCGATTCGGCAGGCGCAGGGGCAAGCCACAATCGCACGAAGCGAACTGCTGCCTCACATCGGCGCCACCGCGAGCGAAACGAGGTTGCAACTAAACCTGGCCGTTCTGGGGTTGCAGGCCAACACCTTCGGAGGCGTACCGATTCCGGCCGTCGTCGGCCCGTACAACTACTTTGACCTCAGGGCCCGTGTGACCCAGACCGTCTTGGACCTGACCGCCTGGCGAAACTATCAGTCGGCAAAAGAGATCGTCCGCGCCGACGAACATGTCATGAAGGACGCTCGCGATCTCGTCGTCCTCGCGGTTGGCGCCTCCTACCTCCAGGTGTCCGCAGCGAAGGAGCGGGTCGCAGCGGAACAGGCCCAACTTGATACGGCGACCGCCCTCTTTCAGCAGGCCTCACAGCAACACGACGTAGGCGTGCTGGCGCAGACTGACGTCAACCGCAGTCGGATTCAGATGCTCACCGAGCGTCAACGGCTGGAGACCCTTCGAAACGACCTGGCGAAGCAGAAGATCAACCTGGCGCGGCTGATTGGTCTACCTGCCGATGATCGCTTTGACGTCTCCGTCGTCGTCGGATTTTCACCAGCGTCTGCGATCGATGTGGGTGCCGCGCTCAAAACTGCGCTCGAACAGCGTCAGGATCTCAAGGCCAACGACGCGCAGCTGAGGGCGGCACGGTTGACGCGAACGGCAGCACATGCTGAACGCCTGCCGACGCTGACGCTGGTTGGCGACTATGGCGTCAACGGAACGAGTGCGGACGACGCGCACCGAACGTTTTCGGCGTCCGCGCTCGTGAGCGTCCCGCTCTGGCTCGGCGGGCGAACGGAAGGCTCCGTTCAAGTGGCCGACGCCGCGTTGAGACAGCGCGCGGCCGAGCGCGAGAACGCGATGAGCAGGGTCGAAGCCGAGGTCCGTAGTGCAGTGCTGGATATGCAAACTGCCGGTAGCCAAGTGTCCGTCGCTGACGACAATCTCAAGGTCGCCAATGAGAACGTCGAGTTGATTCGTCAGAAATTGCAGGCCGGCGTCTCCGACAACGTGGCACTCGTGCAAGCGCAGGAAGCAGTGGCCACGGCTCAACTCGATGTGATCAACAGCGTTCTGGCACACAACGTGGCCAAACTTGCGTTCGCGAGGGCCCTCGGAGAGGCAGCGAGCAATTGGCGAACTTACCTGAAGATTCCGTAGGCCCTGCGGACCGCCATGCGAGGCGAACGCAACACGGCGGATCGAGCACGATATCGCTCGCAAGAGTGTCCGCTGCCTGAGACGATGGCCGGTGAACGCGGTGAGCAAGGGGGGCATCCGTGAGAGTGACGCGCGAGCAGGCGGCGGCTCACTGCGAGAAGATCTTTCAACGTTTCTGGGGCCACCAACTCCGTCGGGTGAAAGAACAGGCCGAATCGGCGAGCCGGGCTGCGCCTCTGGAGCGACCTCTGGAGGAAAACGATCCCAGCCAAAGCGGCGCTTTCAGTTCACTCAACGTGCGCGCGCAGGACGAGTAGACAAGCGCATGGATTACGGAGAGATCAGCGGCTCTGGGTGTGATGTCTCAACGAACCCGGAGTTGCCCCCAACGCATTGCAGATCGCCAAATGAGTCTGGACCATATGACCGGGCATTCCGTACGAGGAATTCGACGATCGACACTCGAATGTTGCCAGAAACTGTAACCGACACGGACATGTTTGATCTCAAGGAGTGACGACAATGCAGAGGCTAGCAGACAAGAATATCCTGATCACCGGCGGCAACAGCGGGATCGGGCAGGCCACAGCGCAGGAATTCGACAGAGAGGGCGCGCGCGTCGCCATCTGCGGTTTGAATGAGAGGACGCTGCAGGCGACGAAGGAGACGCTTGGGCCCCGCGGTCTCGCCCTTCGCGCGGACGTCAGCAATCTCCGAGACCTCGACACGATGTTCGCCACGATCAGGCGGGAGTTCGGGCACCTGGACGGCATCTTCGTAAACGCAGGTTACAGCGAGTTCCTGTTGTTCGAAGACGTGACGGAGGAAAGCTTCGACAAGGTGATAGCCGTCAATTTCAAAGGAGTTTACTTCACGATTCAAAAGGCCTTGCCGCTACTCAGGCGAGGCTCGTCTGTCATCATCAATGCGTCCGTTGGCGCGCGCAAGGGGTGGCCGACCACCTCGACCGTCTCGACCTGCAAGGCCGCGGTCGTCCATCTCGCTCGAATCCTCAGCGCCGAACTCGTGGACCGCGGGATTCGCGTGAATACGCTAAGCCCAGGCCCGACGGACACAGCGATGTTCGGTCGCTTCCCAGGCGAAGAGCAGGGCGAGGTAGTTAAGGGGGTCCTCGGAACCAACAATCCAAGCAAGCGGATCGCCGATCCGTTGGAAATCGCGAAGCTGGCAGTTTACCTCGCGTCGGACGATTCTGCGTACGTCGTCGGGGCAGACTTCCTGATCGACGGCGGGGTCACGGCCATTTCGGCCGTGGGCGCCTGAGCCTCGTTGCAAAGAGTCGAAGCCTTCAGGGTTCTGCGAGGAAGCATCTGGAGCCAAGTATGGCAAGCAAAGAGACAGTCATCGCAACCGGAGCCTCGCAAGGCATCGGAGCGGCTGTTGTCCAAGCCTTTCTGGCTCGTGGCTATAACGTCGTTGCAACCTCGCGCAGCGTTTCCAAGGCCGCCTTCGCGAAGTTACGGAACCTCGCACTTGCCGACGGAGACATCGGCCAGGGAGGAGCATATCCCGTCGACCGTCGCACGCCGTCCGACGAAAGGTCGCGCACGTTCCTCCGTTGATCAACGCGAGAGAGTCATGACTAGCCATAGAGTTGCCATCGTTGCCGGTGCTCGCACGCCATTCGTCAAGGCAGGCCAGGCGTTTTCATCGTCGGGGCCCCTCGCGCTCGCGACGCATGCCGTGCGCGGTCTCCTGGATCGCCATGGCGTCGATCCCACAGGAATCGATTGCGGCTTACAACTGGAACAAGTTTGCACCGTGAACGACTGGCGTCGCTCGTCACCGCAGTGGAACAGGACTCGTATTTCTTCAGGCCTGGGGAGAACCGATCTTCTCTCTCTGTGGGCCGGACAGAGCGCCAGCCTGTCGAGGTGGAGAGATGCGCACGGGTTACTGGACTCGCTTGTGAGCGAAGTGTCGCAGATCGCCAGTGCTGTTCAGAATTGGAGCGCTCATCGTCAGCCCAGCGGGGGGCACGCCCAAGTGACGCGTGACGCCGGGTCAGCGGCACGCCGCTGACCCGGAAGGATTCATCAGGCGATTTTTTCGAGATGGCTGAGGCCCAGGGCCTCGACCACCTTCGCCTGGACCGGCGCGATATCCTCGTTGGCCTTGTCGGAGCCAAACGCGGCGCCAACGACGGTGCGGGCAGCGCGGCTGCCCTTGGACTGCCCCACGAGCCTGGCCACGGCTTCCGCGACATCGTGTGGATTCGGGGCGTCCTTGCCCTCAAACCTTGACATGAAGGACTTGAACATGGCGTCGGGGATTTGGCCGACCTCGCCATAGGACTTCGTTACTCCGGTGTCGGCTGGCGTCTGGATGCTGGTGAGAAAGTTGGTCGGGTAAGCGCTCGGTTGCACCTCCACGACCTCGACGCCGAGCTGCGAGACCTCGTACCGGAGACTGTCGGTCAGCGCTTCGACGGCAAACTTGCTCGCACCATAGATTCCCAAGAAAGGGAACGTGACGCGGCCAAGGACCGAGCCGATGTTGATGATCAGGCCATCGCGCTTCTGGCGCATGGAGGGGAGCACGGCGCGGGTGACGCGAAGGAGCCCGATGACGTTCGTATCGAAGACGACCTTCGCCTGCTCCGCGGTGAAGGCTTCAGTTACGCCGGCCGACCCGATGCCGGCGTTGTTGACCAGGACGTCGATCTCGCCGGCCTCCGCGAGCACTTTCTTGACGCCCGCTTCGACAGACGCGTCATCGCTGACGTCTAATTCCACGGTCTTGATGCCAAGCTTCCGTAGGGCCTCGGCGGCCTCTCGGTTCTTGCCCTGCGCACTCCGCATCGAGGCGTACACAGTGTGGCCAGCGTGGAACAGGGTTTCGGCCGTGTCACGGCCAAAGCCGCTGCTAGCGCCTGTGATCAGGATTGTTTTGGACATACTCGGTCTCCTTATAGAAGTCATTCGACACAGTGTTCCCGAACGCAAACTCGGGAAAGTTTTGGGCTATTCTCAGTCCTTGCAACACGCCGGGTAGGTGTTGCCCCGTAATGGGCGGTGTCATCGGCGCGCATTTCGGTGTGCGATCGGTCTTCATCGCAATGAGCGCTATAACTCTGAGTCAAACCCTTCCATGCCATTGAAGGCGGGGATGCAAAGATCGCTGGGTCCCAGCGCTTCACCTTCCTGGTGGTGGTGGTAGTGATATTCGCCGACGACTCGAGAGTGCCTCCATCGCCGTCGGACGGACCAACTAACTCGGACGGCTCGTCCTGTTACGCCCACGAGTTCGACCGACCATTGCGAATGCTGCTCGTCAAGTGAATCGCCGGCAATCGGCCTTTCACTGACCGAAACCGACAGCCCGCCAATTTCGGCCATCACGTGAACCGGCACAAGAAAGCCCGCCAGAAGAGATTTCAAGCGAGCTCGTCCGATCAACGGCTCTGCCGACGAGTCACTCCGTAGTTCAACATCGTCGGCGTAAAACTGGTCGACGATCGCCAGGAATTCTTCGTAGCTCGCGCTGATGTCAGCACTGACGATGGCGGAGTTCAATTCGCGCTCGGCTCGAGCAGCGCTGTCGGCGCTCGCCGTCGGGTCGAGAAGGGTACGGCTGTGCGAGTTCGTCATGGGTCGTCCTTTCATTAATTCCAGCCTCCGCCGGGTGCTCCGATGAGGTCATGAGCTCCCGCCGGTCATTTAGAGGATGACCGTCATATATCTATTTATGACACGCATCATGTATAATGTCAAGCGGATTCAGAAGGGGAGCATCTGTGAGAGTGATGAGCAAGAGCAGGCGGCGGCTCACCGCGAGAAGAGTTTTGGACGTGGCCCTTTTCCCGCGATCGGGGGCTTCGATCGGCCTCTCCCGATCGATATCAAGAGTGGTCACGGCGACTTCGGCAGGTAGACGATTCGATTTATCCAGTCCCAGGCGTGACCGTCAGTGAACCAGAACTCGGTCAGCAGGCGCGCTTGCTCGCCGTAGTTGGTACTCCGAACCCTGCGGCGAAACAGGATGAGGCCGCCATGACTTTCTCCCGCGCGCAGCACCTGGCCGGCGTGCCACGGTAGCGTTGCGCGGTCGAAGGCGACAAGCACCAGACCGGCTTCGGCGCACGAGATCAACAGGGCCGCATCGTCCAGGCCAAGCCAGGACCCGTCTTGCCACCGCGCGATGTGAACAATGGGAAACTCTCGGCGCACACGCGCGCAGGCCGAGACGAATCGATGCGACGTATTCTCGTCAGCGAGCAGCCGAGGCTGTACCGGTCTCTTCGTCACGCGCTGTGTGGATTTCTTCGAGGAAGGCCTTGGCGTATGCCAGCGCTCGCTTGACGAGCACGCGCGGCCACCGGAAGTGGATCGCCGTCTTCTCTACCGATTTGGTTTCCTCGTGCACCGCGAGGACTTCCCAGACGGCGACGCGATGGCCGGTCAGGTACGCTTCGCGGCCTGAAAGCGAATCGCGAAAGGAAATTCCAGGAAACTCGGTTTCGAGACTCTTTTCGATGACGTATCGCGCGACGAGGTCGCTCTTTGAGGTCCGGGCGGCGCGTGCCTGTTTAGTCACCAACTGCTCGTAACGCGTAGGCACGCGGCCGGATACGTATGCCGATCTCATGTCCTCAAGTGTGTGCACACTGTGCACAAAAGTCAAGGTTCGAAGCGCTGCCAGCAGAGTGGACGCCGAGGCGACACCGTGTGCTGGGCGGTTGAGAAGTGGGAGGGCGTGACGAGTCACGATCATCACAGCAAGGAGTTGCGTTGATCACGTCCACAAATAGGCCGTGCCTCTGCCATTGGAGGAACTTCGACATGGAGGCACCAGCTCGACGCAGCCGTCGCGACTCAAACTGCGTGATCGTAACGTGTGTCCAGCAGAGCTTGCCGCGAGAGTATCCGCGCTGCTAAATTTCTAGCATGGCCATCTCCGCACTCCGCGCGCTCCGGCGCAACCCGTGGTTTGCCGTCATCGCGGTCCTGACCATCGCGCTCGGCATCGGCGCCACGGCATCGATGTTCACCGTCGTCAACCGCGTCCTCCTGGCTCCCCTTCCCTACAGCAATTCGGACCGGCTGGTGTGGATCGCGACCTGGAACGCCGAGCGCGGGCAGTACTCGAAGAGCTCGGGCTTCGACTTGAGCGTCTGGCAGCAGCGGACGGAGATATTCGAAGCCGTCGAAGCGTTCTGGGATCGAGCGTATACCGTCACCGGCACCGTCCGGCCGGAGGGACTGGTCGGCTGGCAGTTCACGCCGGGACTGTTCGCGATGTTCGGCACGCCTCCGGCGATGGGCCGTACGTTCACTCGCGAGGATGGCAGCGCCGGACGAGACGACCTGGTCGTGTTGAGCGATGGCCTCTGGCGCCGGCGGTTCGACGCGCGACCCGATGTCGTCGGTACGGCAGTCGAGCTCGATGGGCGGCCCTACACGATCACCGGTGTGATGCCGCCATCCTTCGCCCATCCCTATCCGATCGCGCAGCTGTGGACGCCGGCGGGGCTTTCGAGCACGGCGCTCGACGACCGCAAGCAGCGGTCTTTCAGGGTCGTCGCCCGACTCCGCGCGGGCGTGACCCGCGAGCGGGCCGAAGCCGAGCTACGCTCAATCGCCGATCGCCTGGCCAGGGAACACCCGGACACGCACCAGGGGTTCTCCACGTCGGTCCGTCCGCTGCGTGACTTCTATGTTGGCGACGTACGACAACTTCTCTGGGTGCTGCAGGGAACGGCGGGGGTGCTCCTGCTCATCGCGGTTTCGAATGTGGCCGGCTTGCTACTCGTGCGCGAGACGGGCCGGCAGCGCGAGACAGCCGTCCGCCTGGCGCTCGGCGCTCGCAGACTCGATCTCTTTCGACAGCATCTGGCCGAGGGACTGGCGCTGGCGGGTCTTGGTGCGGCGGGCGGACTGCTCGTTGCGATGTGGGGCACCCAGCTCCTGCCGAAGCTCCTCGCCACTCGATTGCAGAGCATCGCGATGCCCGGCACCCTCGCCGGCTGGATCGACGCACGCGTCGTCCTGGCAACGGCGTGCGCGACGATCGCCGTCGGCGTACTTTTCGGCATCACGCCGCTGCTTCGGCGCGCCGACGGGTTGGCAGCCTCGCTTCATGGGACGAGCCGCGGCGCGACCGGCGATCGCCGCACGCGTCTCCTGCGGCACGCCATCGTCACGGCACAGGTCGCGCTGTCGGTCCTGTTGCTCGTCGGCGCGGGCCTCCTCGTGCGCAGCTTCGCCCGCCTGCAGGATCGATCGTTTGGCTTCGACACCGACCACGTCGTGACCGCGCAGCTGCTCCTTCCCCGCGATCGATATGCGTCACCGCAGCAGAGCGGCGCGTTCCTCGATCGGCTGGTTTCTGCTGTCGCGGCGCTGCCGGGGGTCGAATCGGCGGCCGCCGTCAACACGCTTCCCCTCACGGGCTTCAACGCGCTTCGTCCTCACAATCTGCCAGGTCAACCGCCTCAGACGCGCCTGGCCGAGTTCCGGCTCGTCACGCCAGCGTACTTTCGAACGATGGCCATTCCGATCCGCCGGGGGCGCGGCTTTGACGAACGCGACGGCCCCGGATCGCCAGGCGTGATCGTCGTGAACGAAACGGCAGCACGGCGTCTCTGGCCTGGCGCCGACCCGGTCGGCGAGACGCTGATGGTGCCGGACTTTGGAGAATTCTCACCAAGGCAGGTGATCGGTGTCGTGGGCGACACGCGTCATCACGATCTCGCCAAGGATCCCGAGGCTGAGATCTACCGGCCGGCCTCGCAGGCGTATTGGCCCTTCTTCGGCCTGGTCATACGAACCCAGTCGACAGCGGAGGGATTGGAGCGGACGCTCCGCGACGCGGCGGGACGCGTCGACTCCACCGTCCCCATCAGCGCCGTGCAGAGCCTCGGGTCGCTCGCCGACTCCACGTGGGCGTGGCGCCGCTCGAGCATGGTATTGCTCGCCGTGTTCGCCGCCCTTGCCTGCGTCCTTGCGTTCGTGGGCGTATACGGCGTGATGGCGTTCGGGGTTATCGAGCGATCGCGGGAGATAGGCGTGCGGGTCGCGCTCGGCGCGAGGCCAGCAGACGTGGCTCGAACAATCCTGGTGCAGGCCACCTGGCTCACGGGCGCCGGCACGGTGAGCGGACTCGCGCTTGCCGCGCTGGCGGGAGGAACTTTGAGCGCGCTCCTCTTCGGCATCACGCCGCTCGATCCGCCGACCTTCCTGATCGTCACGTCAATCGCCGTCGTGGCCGGCCTTCTGGCGACCGCGATACCAGCGCTGACGGCCATGCGCGTGGATCCAACCGCCGCGCTGAAGGGCGAGTGACTCTAGTCTTAACCGAGGGGCTTCGCCCCTCGGACTCCCCGACACGCGCCCTCGCGCGCCGCTGCGCCGGCGCGCTCCGTTCGCGTGGCTCGCTCGCGATGCTCGCTCGCACGGGGCAACGAGCTGCAGGTTTATGAGACGGCTTCTAATCCTGCCTCAGCGCCACCATCGCGTCAACGCGTGCGGCGCGCCACGCGGGCACGAGCATGGCCAGCAACGCGATGCAGACGAGGAACACGACCGCGCCGGCGTACGACGTGGGGTCGCGCGCCTCGACGCCGAAGAGCAGCGCCTCGAGGTACCGCGTCCCGGCGAAAGCTGTGGCAAGACCGAGCACGAGGCCGACGCCAACGGGCACGATGCCCTGTCGCATGACGAGCGCGACGACGCTGCCGACCGGCGCGCCGAGCGATCGGCGAATGCCGATTTCGGGCGTACGCTCGGCGACGAAGTAGCCAAGCACGCCGTACAGGCCAACCCCCGCGAGCGCGAGCGCCAGCGTACCGAAGAGGCTGAACAGAGTCGCGCCTAGACGAAACGGGAGGATGTCCGGGCGGATCCTCTCGGTCAGGGGTTCCACTGACACGAACGGCAAGTCGGTCCGCAGGCTCTGGAGCGCTGCGCGCACCGCCGGCGCATCCGTCCCAGGATTACGTGTTCTTACGATGAGCGAGGGCATGCCGAAGGGAACGGCATTGGGGGACTGCGCCCACGCCAGGAACACCAACGGCTGAAAGTCGGCGGCGAGGTAAAAGCGGCGTTGAGATTCGACGACTCCGATGATGCGGCTACAGCCGCCGCGGCGGACCTGTCGATCGAACGGCACACAGAGTCCCAAAGCGTCGCCATCCGGCGCGATCATCCGAGCCATCGCGTCGTTCACCACCGCCACCGGCTCGCCGCCTTGCCGGTCCGTTGGCTCGAATGTACGACCGCGCAGGAGCCGAGTGCCGGCCGCCTCGAAGTACCCTGGACCAGCCACGGCCAGGGTCGCAGGAGTCGGCTGCATCGTCGACTCACCCGGCTTGGCCCAAAACGCTATTGGTGTCCCGCCGTGGAAAGGCTCCAGCTGAATGATCGCTGCGCGCTCGACGCCAGGAAGGCTCGACAGTCGCGAGAGCGCGCTCTCGTAGAATGCCTGACGCACCTCTGACGTGTAGCCGGCGCGCCGCAGATCGACCCTCACGATGAGCGTGCGATCGACGTCGACACCGCTACGAGTCGCGTACACCTTTCCGAGCGAGCGCACGAACAACCCGGCGCCGACCAGGAGCGCAAGCGACAAGGCAATTTGCAGCACGACCAGCGCATGGCGCGTGTGGTGTCGTCCCAGCGCGCCGATGGCGCGCGAGTCCTTGAGCGCCACTCCGGGATCGACCTTCACCGCGCGGATTGCGGGAAGGATACCGAAGAGCACCCCGGTCAGCAGCGAGATCCCGAATGCGAACGCGAGCAGTCGGGCGTCGATGCGTCCAGCCGACGGCGGCAGCGGGAACTGCTGCATCAGTCCGATCGCCCAATACGCCACGACAACTCCGGCGATGCCACCGAGCAGAGCCAGCACCGCGCTCTCGGTGAGATGCTGCCTCGCCACACGCCACGCCCCCGCCCCGAGCGACAAGCGAATCGCGAGCTCGCGGCGCCGCTTGATCGCGCGCGCCAGGAGGAGGTTCGCAACGTTTGCGCACGCAATGATGAGCACGAAAGCGGCGACAAGCGCCAGCCACAGCGACAAATCCACCGCCCCCATATCGCGCTGCGCTGCAGCCAGCACGATGGGAGACGTCAGGACTTCCGGCGTGGGATCGAGGTCCGCGTTCGCGGCGCGCAGCCGCAACGCCTCCCCCGCCTGGAGCGCGGCGGTCGCCTCTTCAGCTCCCGGCGCCAATCGCGCCACATAGCGCGCAAAGAAACCTAGTCCCTCGCGCCAGTCACCGTCGGCGCGTGCCAGGCCGAGAGGTCCGGCCATCGACGAGGGAAGCCACACATCAACGGCGTCCGCCTCGATGCCGATGAAGCCCTTCTCGGTCACTCCCACAACATCCAGTAACACGCCGTTCACGAGAAGCGTCCTGCCGATCGCGTCGGACGCGCCGGCGAAGCGTGACTGCCACAAGGCGTGACTGACCACGGCGACCGGGTGCGCTCCCGGCGCGCCATCGTCGTCGGCGACGAAGAGGCGTCCGCGCACTGGCCGGATCCCGAGCACGCGCAGGAAATCGTGCGAGACCACGCTCGCGCGCACCTGCTCCACCTCGCTGCCGCGGCCCAGGTCAACGAGCTCTGGATCCAGGTAAGCCGCGATGCCGGTAAACGCAGAACCACTGTCGCGCATGGCGACGTAATCGATCCACGAGCCTGTCCAGCCGGTTGGCGTCTGAACGCTTCCCGCGTCGCGCTTGATATACAGCCTTCGCAGGGATCCCGCGTCGGTCACCGCGTCCGGTGCACGGAGGAACAGGGCGTCGACGACGCTGAAGATCGCCGTCGTGCCGCCGATGCCGAGGGCGAGCGTCGCGACCGCCGCCGCGGCGAAGGCGGGCTGCTTGCGCAGCATGCGGAGCGCAAAGCGCACGTCCTGCCAGACGCTCTCGATCACCGACTCCCAGCCGACGTCGCGAACGCGATCCTTCACGGCTTCGACGCTGCCCATCTCCGCGCGAGCGGTCCGCCGCGCATCGTCGCGGCTCATGCCTGCCGCCATCTTCTGCTCGGTGGCGGCCTCCAGGTAGTCGCGCAGCTCGTCGTCGAGCTCCTGGTCTACCCGTCGTCTCTGGACCCATCCGCGAATGCCGCCGCTGAAGCGTGACCAGGCCGCCATCACAGCTCTCCGAGCGACGCCTTCAGGATTCTCGAGATGGCAGCAGTCTGAACCTCCCAGTCCCGCGCCTCGCGCCTGAACCTGGCGCGCCCCTGCGGCGTCATCGAGTAGAACTTCGCCCGCCGATTGTTGTCGGTGACGCGCCAGTCGCCGCTGATCAGGCCGTCGCGTTCCAGCCGGCGCAGCGCCGGGAAGAGCGATCCGGCGTTCACCTGGAACACGCCCTTGCTGATCTGCTGGAGGCGGACGCCGATCCCGTACCCGTGCATCGGTTCGAGCGCGAGCGTCTTCAGAATGAGCATGTGCAGGGTGCCCTGCACGAGGTCTGTCGGGTCTGTCGCTTTGTCTTCCGCAGCCATGGGATACCCCCCACTCATCTAGCCAAACTAGATGACAGCATACGCCTCTTATCTAGTTTGTCAAGAGGAGCCGGTTCGCTCGCCAGGTGCCGCCGGAGCAGGCCGCGAAGTCACGCGGGCGGCTCATCCGTAGTACGTGATCGTCCGCCGCGTTCTGACGACGGGCTGAAAGTCAGTTCCCGGATCGGCCCGACTCCACGTGATTTGCTCGGTCCAATTGCCGTGGTCGTCGTATTCGTACTCGAAGCGCGTGCGTTGTTCCTGCGGCGCGTCCTCGGTGGTGTGCACCACTCCTTCTTCGTCAAGGTTCGCGCTTCGGCTGTGGTGTTCTGTGATCTCCTCGATCGGATCGTCGCGATCGCCGTAGCGAAGGGTCCGGCGATCCTTCCCGAGGCTGCCCATGCGCGTCGTCTGCTCCACCATGCGGCGTGTCGCGTCATAGGTGTAATCGACGGACGCAAACGTCCGGTCGACGAAGAGCTGCTCCACGAGCGCGGTGATCTTCGCGCGTTCCTCGATTGGAACCTTGCCGAGTTCGCCCTGGAAATCGCCGAACGGCGTGTCCCCACCGAGAACCACGACCTCGCGGAGCACGCGGCCATCCTGGTCTCTCGAGCGCGTTATTCTGCGCATGAGCCGATGGTTCGCGTCGTAGAAGATCCCCTCGTCGACATCGTCGTCGCCGAGCCCGATGCGCACAGCGACATGCCCCTTCTGTCCGAGAGTCTGCAGATCTGGAAGGAAGAACGTCAGCGTCTTCCGGCCGGCGCTGTCGTAGCTGTAGGTCTCGCCTTCCCGTTGAGTCCCGTCCGGCGCGACGTGCGTATTGACGGTGGGCCGCCCCATCGAATCGTAGGTGTGGAGCACGCGACTTCGCGGGCCGTCATTCATCCATGACTGCACTTCGACAAGACGTCCCTCGTGATCGTAGGAGTGGACCCATCGCGAGACGGAACCATCGTGATTGTGCGATTGCCCCTCGCTCACCTGTCCATCGGGACGAAATGTGACAATCGTGACTCCGCGAGGCGCCTGCCAGTCACCTAGCTCTCGATCCCTTTCGGCGTGCTCGTGGCGGCATGTCCGCACCGGGCCTCGCACCGGTATTCCCGCCACGCTGCGCATGATCACCTCTCAGGCTGAGGTTCGACTGGAAGCTGAAAGCGGGAAGCAGTAAGCCCCAGTTACAATGGCCTCGGACTCTATTTGGCTCAGGATCCTACCTCCATCGGCCGCTTCCGGATCACCCGCCACCTCGGCGAGGGCGGCATGGGAGTCGTGTACGCCGGCTACGATGACGCCCTGCAGCGCGACGTGGCGATCAAGCTTCTCCGGGCGGATGCGTCCGCGCGATCCACAGCCCTTCTACGCGAGGCGCGCGCGGCGGCGCGAATTACCCACCCCAGTGTGTGCACGATCTACGAAGTCGGTGAGCACGACGGCACGCCGTTTCTCGTGATGGAGCTCCTCGATGGCGAGACGGTCGCCTCGCGACTCGCCAAAGGCGCACAGGGTCCGTTCAACGCCTGCGCGATTCTCGTTCCGGCCCTCGACGCGCTGGACGCACTTCATCGCGAAGGGCTCGTCCACCTCGACATCAAGCCGGCGAACATCTTCATTACCGGCCGGGGCATGAAGCTGCTCGATTTCGGGCTCGCTCGCGCGCAGTCGGTGACCGATCTCACATCAACCTCCAGCAGCGCTGGAATGCTGGCGGGCACGCCGGCCTATATGGCGCCTGAACAGATTCGGAGTGAGCCCGTCGACGCGAGAACCGACATCTTTGCCGCGGGGGTCCTCCTCTACGAGCTCGTGACAGGCGAGCGACCGTTCCGAGGCGCCACGTTCGTCGATGTGCTGCAGGCGGTGCTGACCGAACATCCTCCGGCCCTGAGCGGTTCGGCGGCGCTCGTCGCCATCGACCGGGTCGTTCAGCGTGCCATGGCCAAGGATCCGGCCGATCGGTTCGCATCCGCGGCCGCGATGGCCGTCGAGCTGCGGCGCGTCGCCGATCTGCCTCAGGACGCGCTCCCGGTACGGATCAAGCGCCTCAAGCGGATCGCTGTGCTGCCCTTCCGCCTGCTCCGGCCGGATCCAGAGATCGACTTTCTTCGCCTGGGTCTTGCCGACGCCCTGGGCACGTCGCTCGCCGGCCACGACGACATCGTCGTGCGTTCGGCGCTGGCACTGCCCGCGGCGGTGGCAGACGATAACGACGTGCGGCGAGCCGGGAGCGAGTTGGATGCGGACTTCGTCCTCACCGGCACCGTGCTGCGATCGGGCGCCCGCGTTCGTGTGTCGGCTCAGCTCGTCGACGTCGGCACCGGCCACGCCAAGTGGGCGCAGCAGACCGACGGTGTGCTCGACGATTTGTTCGACTTGCAGGACGACATCGCGTGCACCATGATGTCGTCGCTGCCCTTCGTCAAGACGCCGGCGCGCGACAGCGCGGAAATTCCGCGCAGCGAGGTTGCCTATCGTCTGTATCTCCAGGCCAACCAGCTCGCGCGCCAGCCGCACACCTGGACGGCTGCGCGATCGCTGTACAAGGAGAGCACGGAGGCCGACGATCGCTTCGCCCCCTCGTGGGCAGGACTCGGCCGGCTCGAACGCGTGCTCGCGAAGTATCAGGTCGATGGTGCCAACGTCGTGCAGGGGTACGAGATCGCGGAGCGCGCGCTCCGCCGTGCGCTCGAGCTGAGCCCAGCGCTTCCGCAGGCGCACTATCACTACGCACAGCTCGAGGCGGACTCGGGCCGTACCGAGGAGGCGCTCTGCCGGCTGCTGCGGCGCCTGCACGTGCGGCAGACCGAGCCCGAAATCTACGCCGGCCTGGTGCTCGTGTGCCGGTTCTGCGGACTGCTCGACGCGAGCGTCGCCGCGCATGAGTCAGCCGTCGCGCTCGATCCCACCATCAAGACGTCCATCGGGTTGACCAGGATGGCCCGGTACGAGCTCGACGAAGCGCTGCAGGTGGCGTCCGGCGAAGACAACGTCGACCTCCGCATCGTCGTGCTCACGGCGATGAACCGGCGCGCCGAGGCCCTCGAGCTTGCCCGTGAGGCGAGGCTGCCGATCTCGGGACACAACAACATCACGCCCATGCGCCAGTTTCTTCGCGCCTACCTCGAAGACCGGACCGATGAAGCCATCGCTCGGTTGCACGTCGCCGCCGGTGTCGATCCGCAGAATCTGCAGGTATGGCCGCGCTTTCCTGACGGAGAGGACAACTTGTGGATGGCGCGGCTCTACACGCGGATGGGATTTTCAGAGCTCAGCCTGCTGGGATTCCGCGCGGCGATCGAGCAGGGATACTTCTCCGTGGAACAATTCGAAGCAGACTCCTGGTTGGATCCGATTCGATCGGACCCCTCCTTCGCAGATGCCATGACCCTCGCACGCGCGCGACATCAGCGCGCGGCGCAGATCTTCAGTGACGAAGGCGGCTCTGGCCTGCTCGGCGTCGACGCGCCGACAGGCACGACTTCGCGCCAATCGCCCTGACGGTTGAACGGCCCGCACTACTTGCTGACGTGCTTACCACCAGCGGGTCAGTTGCCTGGCGCGAATTGTGCTTTCTAAACGGCCGTGTCTACCTTCAGGGCACCCGAGGCCGCCGAGCTCTGGCAGCAAGTCGTGTGGCTGTTCGTGCTTGCCCTACCGGTGGCGACGGTCTCCTGGACTGTCACACACGAGGAGATCTTCCGCGAGGCGCGCGAATTCTGCGCCACGCGGAGCAAGAGCTGCCGACGCCTCATACCGCGCAAGTTCTTCTACGTCTTCACCTGCGAGTACTGCTTCAGCCACTACGTCACTATCTTCTTCCTGGCGGTCACTGGGTATCGGCTCCTGCTCGACGACTGGCGCGGTTACCTCATCAGCTTCTTCGCGGTCGCGGCAATGGCCAACGTCTACCTGAGCCTATTCGGACGACTGCGCGTGGACATCAAGTCGGAGCGGCTCGACGTCGTCGCGAAGGAAGAGGCGATCGCCAACGAATCGCCGATCGCAGAGTCAGTCGAGCCGGTACTGCGCCATGCGCCCGTAGAGCTGCTTTCGCGTGAGCCCAAGGCGCACCGCCGCCCGTGACTTGTTTCCCTTCGTCTCGTGGAGCACGCGCGCAACTTCACGCGCGAGCCAGCTGCCACACTGGACGGGCTCTGCTGGCAAGGGTGGGAGCTGGGCCGGTCCGAGATCGAGGCGCTGCTCTCGCAGCACGTCGCCATGTGGAGCGAAATGGCGCGCCGCATTCCGTCGAAGCTGCAGCGGTGCAGCCTCAGGGCGGAGTGACCGGCTGAAGGTCGTGCCGATTGCTACAAGGGGTGTGACGCCCGGTGCTCGGCGAGCCACTGCTCGCTCACTTCGCCCAGGTTTGCCGCATCGGCACGATTCGACACGCGCACCTTGTGAATGACCAGCGCGATAGTCAGTGTGATCAGAGCGCCGATGAAGATCAGCATAAGTGGAACGGGATTAGCTTCCCAAGGCGATTGTACTGGAGTTGCGCGTGCCCGCTCGTCTTTTGTGCACGAGTGCCGGCTTCGTCTCGACCCACGTCCAGACCCTCATTTAGAAGCGCTTGTCATCGGCTGACGGCCCGTAAAGCGCGGGCACGGTCGCTCCCATGAGACGCAGATAGACGGTCATCTGGCCGCGATGATGTGCCCAGTGGTTGATCGTGTCGCGGATCATCTCGTGACGCGGCAGCTCCATGACGACCTGTCCTCCGGCGAGCAGCCGCCATGGCGTCTGCAGGTGCGCCTCATCGGTCCCCTCGAGGGCCGCGCGCGCGTCGGCGGCAGCCTTATCGAGCGCCTGCAGATACTCAGTGCTCGTGTTCCTGGCGCCGCGCGGCTGCTGCGGGCCGCCTTTAGGCGCGATGTCGAGCTCGTCCTGTTTGACGATCATGGTGATCCAGGTCGGGATCGTGGCCACCATGTCGGTCAGGTAGCCGAAGATCATGGACTTCTCATGCGGCTTCCAGTCGTGCTTCCCTTCCGGCACCTGTTCGAGCGCCCGGCGGCTGCGCCCGACCTCACGGTCGAGCTCCGACACAAACAGAGCAGTCAACTCCATACGGACACCTCCAGTTTCGCGGGCGTGCATCGACTGTACCCGCCGGGTCAGTCTTTTCGGATGGGCTGCGGTGAAGAAACGAAGGGCACGTTCTACCCGAGCGCGCGCGCCGCGCGAGATAGACGATCGTCGGCACACGAGAACCGAACGTCGTCGTCATCGCATTGCGTCAGGAGGTTCTCGAACGCCGCGAGATGCACGGCGTCGCAGCCACGGATGCCGTGAACGTCAGCCAGCCGTCCCGCGGCCTGGCCGAGCTCGTCGCCAAGCAGGATCACGATGAACCGGGGCCAGTCCGCATCGAGCTGTCGGAGCGCCGCCCGGCTCTCAGCTGGGGTCATCAGCTTCTCCCGCCGCCGGCGCGCAAACGCGGCGCGGGCCTCGGCATATGCAAGGACCGAGGTCGCCACCACATCGGCTTCGCCGACGACCCGCTGCACGTCATCGGCGTCGGGCTCATCCACGTAGAGCTTCACCAGGCTGCTGGTGTCGAGGTACAACGTCATCGCCGATCTTGGATGACCATCCGAGACGTCAGCGTTCCCCGAGAGCGAACTCTGCTTTTCAATCCGGCCGGCTTGCCGCCGATCCACTTGGCGTGCCCTTTCGCCACCATTGCATGAGCCCACTCGAGCGCGGGCGCGGGTTCAGCCGGCACGAGCTCGGCGATCGCACGGCCGCGATCCGTGACCGTCACACGCTGACCGGCCTGCACGCGTCGCAGGTAGGCGCTCAAGTTTGCTTTCAGTTCGCGAACGCCAACGGCCTGCATCTCAGCCCTCCGTGTATTGTAACTACAATCCTAACACAATGTGGTCTCATTCAGGCCGGCCTTCGCCGAGCGCCTCGTCGACGAACCGCACTCGCTGCTCGCAGCTGGCTGCTCGCCCTTGCTGACCTCGACGCTCGGGCTAGCAGCCGCCGTCCGCTAAGCGTCCAGAACAGGCCCATTTTCATGGTGTTGGAGGTCACCAACGGTGACACAGAGACTCCCTCAAATATGCCCAATATTCTCGGTCGTCGCGCCTTGCCATCCGGGCGCCGCGCTCCGGGATTTATGCAACGAATTACTGTTCCGGGACACTAGCGCGAAAACCGGACGTTCATCCAGTCGCGCACGTAGTTGAAGAAGTTCCGGACGCTGTTGCCATACTCGCCCTTGCGCGTCTCGCATTCGACGCAGGGGTCGATGTTGTGGGTGGCGCCCTCGAGAACGAAGAAGTCCTTGTCGCGGCTCACGGCCGTCTCGTAGAGCCACTCGTTGTCGCGAAGGCCGGTGTTGCCTCCCATCGCCGACACGAGCAACGGGACGGTAATCTGCCCGAGCGCGCACGGCGTCGAGTTGTTGCTCGAGCACCAGTCGACGCCGGTCATCGAATTGGTGGACCGGATCGCGTTGGCGGTCAGGAAGGACTTCAGCGTCAGCAGCCTCGCGCCGCCATCGAAGGTTGCGTTCTGAGCGGGGTTCGGCCGTGTCGACGGCCGAACGCTCCGCACGATCTGGGTGACGGTCGTGCCGTTGTTCCGCAGAAGCTTGCGGGGCTTCGCGGTCGCCGTTTCGGCCGTGGTCTCGGCGTCGACGAGCCGAGCCCCCTGGGCGCGGACGATCAGAAAGGCGTTATTGTCAGGGAATGGACCGCGATCGCTCCCGAGCTGAATGGCCTGCGCGCTGGCCGCGGCGATGAGGCGGTTCATCCGTGCGGCCTGCGCCTCGTAGTACTTCTGTTTGAACTCAGCCGAATACGTCGAGCCGGCCGGGTTGAACCCGTTGGCGGGGTTGAACGGGTCGAGCGCGGGGTTGATCGCCTTGGGATCGCCTTCGGTGACCACCGCGGGGTTGAGGCCGCGCAGCAAGCCGGCGGGATTGCCGATCGACGCGTCGACGAGAATCAGCGCGTCGGCTCGCGGCAGGTTGCTCAGCTCCTTCCCGCAGGAAGTCAGCTTCCCCGGCGCATCGCAGAACGCGGTGCCCTTCTCGGCGACTGCCTGGTAGAAGCTCAGCGTGGCGGCGCCGCCGCTGTGGCCAAACAGCACGACCGTGCGCACACCCTGGCGCTTCAGGAACTCGACGCCGGTCTTCACGTCGAGGGCGATCTGCTCCCAGAGAACCGCCGCCTCGTTGTTGTCGAAGCGCGAGTTCATGGCCAGCACGAGAAAGCCGCGCCGTGCCAGCTCGCTGGCGGCGCCGTGGCCGAGGTAGTTGTTGACCCGATGGATCAGCAGCACACCGATCGTCGGCTGGTCGCCGGAATCCGGCCGGTAGAGCGCGCCCTTGACCGTGAAGGGCTCGAACTGGAGATAGATCGGGCGGCTCTGCGCCCGCGCGGCCTGCACGGCCGCGATCGTGATGACAAGGACGAGTGTCGCTACACGCCGCAGCGGCACGTCACTTGTCCGGCGGCGGCGCCATCGTGAACGCCAGCATATCGGCGATCTGCTTCGGCGTCAGCGTGTCGACCAGTCCTTCGGGCATCATCGACACCGTCGACTGCGCACGGCTCTTGATCTGGGCCTTGGGCACTGCGACTGGCTTGTCCGGCGTATCGGCCGTACGGACGAAGATCGCCGCCGCGCTCTCGCGGACGATGAGGCCGCTCACGATCTTGCCGTCGCTCAGCTCGAACATCTCCGCTTGGTACTGATCCGAAATGACCTTGGACGGCCAGAGGATCGCCTCGAGGACGTCACTCTTCTTGAAGCGACTCGTGATCGTTGTCAGATCGGGTCCGACGTCCCTGCCGATACCGCCGAAGCGGTGGCAGGCTGCGCAGCGCTCCTCGAAGAGCGGACGCCCGGCGTCCGCCGCGCCGCCTTTCTCGTCTTTCATTTGTGCCGCGAGTATCTCGTCGCGATTCGCCTGCGGGGCATTCCGCTCCGCCGAGCCGGCCGTACTGGTTGCGGCAGCCGTGGCGACAACGATGCCAGCACCGGCGCAAGCCAGAGCCGTGGCGAACGTTTTCTTCAAGATGGACATGTCGGCTCACCAGTTTTGACGCGAGATGCTCACGTGATGATTACACGGTTTTTGTTGCACCGTGATCACCGGTTGTCTAGCGCCGGAGTCGGCGAGTAATCCAACAGCTACTGAAGGCCGACGCTGAGCCGCACGGTCGGGATCAGATCACAGTGATGGACCTGACCCCGACCACCGGAGGGCTTGCAACCCTTACCAGAGGAACCGGAACGCGATCTGCACGAAGCGCGGATCGTTTGACTGCGTCTCGGCGACGGTGCCGAATGCGGTCGAGGTTACGGTCGTGTTCGGACCTGGCCACTGCACGGCATTGGTAATGTTGAACATCTCCACGCGGGTCTGGAAACTCATCCGCTGCGAGAAGCGGAACGTCTTGAAGAACGACAGGTCGAGAATGAACGGATCGCTAGAATACACACCCTCGAGTCGCGCCCCGGTGGTATCGAGTGCATTGTTCGGGCGGATCTTGAACGCCGGCTGCTCGCTGTCGCTCGCACACCCCTGGCGCAGGCCTGCGGTCGTGAGCGTGCAGGTGTTGAACCATCGGGCTTTCGTGGGATTCTCGAGCCGTGGGTCGCCGATGAGATCGACGTTGTCGGGCATGCCGACCGTCACCCCAGACCGCAGGAAGGTGCTCGCATTGATTTGCCATCCACCGAGCACCCACCGCATGGCCTTGCCATGCGTCTCGAACTCGGGCAACGTCCAGCCACCTGTGAACCGCACGAAGTGCGGCCGATGCGTGTTGGAGACTTCTCGGTAGAGGCCCTCGCCTTGATTGAGCACCGAGACCGCCTCGACATTGCGCGAGCCCGTGTAGTTGACCTGAAACTGGATCCCGTTGGTCATGCGCTTGTCCCACGTCAGCTGGATCGCCTGATAGTCGAGCGTGCCGATGGGCACGAGACGCTCGGTGATGCCCACAAACTGCGGGTATGGACGGAGGAGCTCCCGCCGTTGAATCGTTGCCGCCGTGTTGCGGGCGCCCCCATCGGGCACCAGGCCGATAAAGGGATTCGGGACGAGCGCGTCGAGGTACGCGTCGCCAAGCGCGATCTGATCCGCCGACAGGTTGTTGATCGGGCGGTTCACGCCGATCATGCGTGTCGCGCTGCCGACATAGGCGACCTCGAGCACGCTGCGCCAGAACAATTCCTGCTGCACGCCGACCGACCATTGGTGGAACTGAGGGATCCGCCGATCGTGGATGTCGTAGCTGATGCCGGTGCCGAGTGCCGTCGCCGTCCCCTGCGAGGCGCCGGCCGGCTGCAGCATGCCGTTCGGATACGGATTCGACAGCCGATTCGCGGGTGTGCGATTGCTGTCGAGCGATGCCACGTAGGGTGTCGAACGTGTGAAGCCCGTGGAGGTCCCACGGTCCGTGGACGAGTCGAGGTACGTGAGTCCGTAGCCGCCGCGCAGGATCGTCTTCGGGGTGATCGAGTACGTCAAGCCAGCACGGGGCCCGACATTGTTCCCGTCGCGCGAATAGAAGGCGCCGTCAGCGAACGTCAGCCCACCATTCAGGTTCTGCGGCAGGCCGGACGCCGGGCAGGCCGGGCAGACGAGCGCCAACGCGTTCGGATCGAAGCCCCCGTTGACCTGGTTGCCCTGCTCGGTGATGGGGGACTCGTAGTCCCACCGCAGCCCGAGGTTGAGGGTCAGCCGGCTCGTGAGACGCCAATCGTCCTGCACGAATGCGCCGCCATAGGCGGTCCGCCAGTCGAAGTTCGGGCTGAGCGTGACGGAGCTTGAGGCCATGTAGCCCAGCAGATATGAGGCAAAAGCGTTCCCCCCGTCCGCGGCCGTGAGGGTATTGACGCTGGGCCGAAGCGACGTGAAATTGCGCGAGAACCGGAGGTCGGCAAAGCTGCCGCCGGCGAGCGGGTTTTCGACTACGCTCACGCCGTAGCGGAACTCGCCGCCGAACTTCAGTTGGTGACGGCCCATGATCTTCGTCAGGGTTTCCTGGAGGTAGAAGTCATCGCTCGGGCCGTCCTGCCCGCCGCCCTGGCCGATCGCCGCCGCCGTGTAGTCGTTGAGCCGAATCGGATAGAACCGGGCTGGCACCTGGGAGACGAAGGCCCCCTGGAATCCCATGATGGTGGGATCGAAGCCACCCATGTCCTCGGCGCCGCTGATGTCCAGCCGCCGGTGGCGCGTCCAACCGGCGCGCAGGCTCGAGAGCAGGCTCGGACTGAGCGTTGAGCTGAGGTCCACGCTCAAGACGCTGTTCCACCGGTGATGGTACCCGGCAGTCAGCGCCACTTCCTCGCGTTCGGCTTTCGCGCGGGTCTCCCGCCGTCCGTTGTGCCCATAGCGGGCGAAGAAGCGGTGGTTGTCGGTGAAGTTGTGATCCACTCGAATGATGCCCGAGGTGTAGGTGTCGAACCGCGAATTGGCGCGCGGGAAAAAGTTGTTCCCCGAGGCATCGGGATCGGAGTTGGGCGACACCATGTACTGCATCAGGTTGGCCGCCACAGGATCGATGCGGTTCGCGGGGATGATGTTGCCGGGAAACGGCTGCGGCACCCCGTTGACCGTGTTGAACGGGTCGTAAATCGTCATCCCCGATTGCGAGAAGTTGCCGGCGCGCTCGAGGTCGGTCGGCGCCCGCTCGCCGGCAGAGACCGGAATGCCGGACTTCAACCCCTCGAACGCGTAAAAGAAGAACGACCGGTTGCGGCCGTCGTATTTCGGCAGCAGCACCGGGCCGCCGACCGTGAACCCCGGGTTGTAATGGAATAGGTCTTCCTTGGGGATACCTCGAACGGTGTTCTCGTAGAGGTTGCTGTTGAGCGCCGCGTCGCGGAGGTTGTAGTACGCCGTGCCCCGAAACGTGTTCGTCCCGCTGCGAATGCTGACGGCGATGACGCCGCCGCCAGTGCGTCCGAACTGGGCATCGTAAGTATTCGTGCTGACGCGAACTTCCTGCACGGCGTCCGGTGACGGCACAAACGCCAGGCTGCCCTGTGAGGTGCCTTCCCGGCTCGTGTTCGGGGCGCCGTCGAGGAGGAGCTCGTTCGAACGGCTGCGGCCGCCGTTGATGGAGATGACATCCATGCCGCCGTTATCGAACGGGCGGGCGCTGATGCTCGGGCGGGTGAACTGCGTCGTGACACCGGCGATCGTGTAGGCGGCTGAGTAGGGGTTGCGTCCCGCCAGCGGAATGGCTTCGATCGTGTCCTGGTCTATCACTTGACTGCGCGTCGCCGTTGCCGTTTCGAGCAGCGGCGTCTCCGCGATGACCTTCGTCTCTTCCGTAATGCCGCCGACTGTGAGCGTGAGGTCGACGCGCAGACGGTCGCCGGCGCGCACCTCGAGATCACGTGCGACGGGCGCGAATCCGTCCAGCGTGCAGGTCAGACGGTAACGGCCGTTGACGAGCGAGGACAACAGGTAGACACCAGCCTCGTTGGTGGTGGCGGTCGTCTTGACGTTGGTTTCAAGGTTGACGGCGGTAGCGGTGACGCCCGGCATGACGCCACCCTGTGCGTCCTTCAGCGTGCCGGTGATGGTGCCGAGCTCGCCTTGGGCGTCGGCCGCAGCGGCAGAGCCCAGGAATAGCAGGAACACGACGCTCATCCGCTTGGCGACGGCGAAACAGTGCTCCACGAGTTTCCTCCTCTGGTTCGAGCTTTCGAACGTACTCGGGAGGCTACGCCACCGCTACGCGAGATTCAAAGACAATGTGGGCAGGGCGTCGTATTTCGGTATGCGAAACGCCTATCAGGCAAAGACATCCGTCGCGACCTTGCCCTTGCCGTCCCGCGTGACGTAGACGGGACGCTTTTGATCGATGTAGGCGAGATCGGCCGGGATCCCAAGCGCGTGGAAGATCGTGGCATGCAGGTCTTCGACCGGCATCGGATTCTCGATGGTCGTGCACGGCCGCTCGTCGGCCGTCTTGCCGTAGACAAAACCCTTCTTCACCCCGCCGCCGAACATCAGCACGGAACCGGCCGCCGTGAAATGACGGTGCATCCCGTAGTGTCTCGGCTCCTGCATGATGTCGGGAATATTGATGGCCTGATCTCTGACTTCCTTGCCGACCTTGCCTTCGGTCACGGCGTCGCGGCTGAACTCGCTGGCCAGAACGACCAGCGTGCGGTCGAGCAGGCCGCGCTCGTCGAGGTCCTTCACGAGCTGGGCGATCGGCCGGTCGATGATCTTCTTCATGTCCGCGGCGCGCTGGTGGCCATTCTCGTGCGTGTCCCAATAGACGAACGGAATGTATTCGGACGTCACCTCGACGTACCGCGCCCCCGCCTCGACGAGACGGCGCGCCAAGAGACACCCCTGGCCAAACCGGCCGGTGTTGTAGTTGTCGAAGGACTCCTTCGGCTCGAGCGACAGGTCGAACGCCTTTGCCGAGGGCGATCGAAGCAGCCGGTCGCTCGCGTCGAGGGACTTCACTACCGCCTCACGCTGGAACGCGCTGCCATATTGATAGACCGGTTCCTGCGCCAGCAGCTGCTCGAGGAGCTGGCGGCGGCTCGCGAAGCGCTGGTCGCCGAGCTCCCTGGGCGGCCGCACCGCCGACGCCGCGTCTTGCGGATCGATGATGAGAAATGGTCCGTGATCCGTGCCGAGGAAGCCCGCCGTGTGGAACGCCTTCAGCGTGCCGATCTCCCCCGCTCCCTCGACCGTCTGGCCGATGGCGACAAAGGCCGGCATGTCCGCGTTCTTCGGTCCGAGCGTGCGCGAGATGACCGAACCAATGTGCGGCATCGCCTGCGGCTGGGGCGGGATGTAGCCGGTGTGCCAGTGATACTGGTGACGCGAATGCAGGATGAAGCCGAGATCCGCGGCCGTGAAGCCGCGGATGATCGTGCCCTTGTCCATGACGCCCGCGATGTTCTCGAGCCCCTGTGTGAACTTGATGTGGTCCACGCTGGTGTCGATGGTCGGAAACGTGCTCAGCACGTCCGTGATCGGCACGCCGGGCGCAAACGGGGTATAGCGCTTGGGGTCGAACGTCTCCGTGCTGGCCATGCCGCCCGCCATCCAGAGGACGATGACGGCGTCGGCCGTGGCGGCGGAACGCGGTCCGGACTTCGGGCTCTCCTGGCCGGCGGCATGCAGCCGCTTCGGTTCGTACCCCACCAGCGACGCGAGCGTCGCCGCGGCAGTCGCGCCGACAAACGCCCGGCGGCTCACCTTCGCGTGAATCAGGCGCTCTTCGCGGCTCAGGCGATTCAGTTCGTCCTGCCGGGCGAGCCGGTAGTCCCCGAGGTTTTCGTGATCGCTCATTGCGTCCTCTGGTCTTTTCCGAGGGGCTTCGCCCCTCGGACTCCCCTACACGCTCTCTCGCGCGCCGCTTCGCCGGCGCGCTCCGTTCGCGTGGCTCGCTCGCCAAACTCGCTCGCGACTCGGAACGAGCGTCACGTTTATGAGATCGCCTCTAATGTTTCGCTGCCACGTTCACGTCACGAAGATCGCAAAACCACGAAGGTCGCGAAGGACATATGTCGTTTCGCCGTGGCACTAGTACACCAACTGGAACTCCGGCTTCATCAATACCGCCCACAACAGATCGGCAACCGCGTCAGGTGACGGTCTGCCCGGTCGCGCGGGGTCGGCAATCGCCGCCTCCGCGGTCTTTCGTTCCGCGGCGGAGGGTGCACGTCCCAGCGCCGACCAGAAGATGTACTCGACGGTGGCGCGCACGATGGTAACCGGCGCTGCCGGTGGCATCGGCGGCTCGGGCGATGGCGGGAGCAGACGATCCATGTTCGGCTCCGTGCCGAAGATGAAGAACCGGATCGCCGGGTTCAACGTCGAGCCGATGTCCGCGCGGTCGTTGTCGACATCAGTCCCGCCGCGAAGTCTCGTGAAGCCCCTGCCGGCGATCTCGTAGACGACGCGGGAGCCATTCTTCACCGGGAGACGGTTGCCGGCCGATGGCCCTCGCAGCCCTGAGGCATCGGCTGGCGTCAGCGATGACAGCGCGACGCTCGTGCCATCCGCCGCCACCATCTGCATGTTCGTCCAGACCGGCAGCACTCGCTCCGGCGCGTTCGAGCCCGTATCGGACACGAGCAGGTAGATCCTGGACGCGCTCGAGATATCGACGTCCATCTGGCGCACCTGGATAGTGCGTCCGGCAATCGGCGCGTTGAACAGGCTTTTTGGATCCGGCGGCAGATCGCCGACCATCCGGCGCGCGCCGCGCAGCAGGCGATTGGTCAGAATCTCCCCATTCACCAGCTCGAGCGCCTGCAGCGTCGTCGCGTCCTGCGCGCGGACCGACGTCACCTGATCGCGAATGGGACGTCCGAGCGCCCGGGTCAAGTGTGTGGAGGGCGATCGGAACTCGCGCGCGTAGACGCCGGACGTCAAGGCGTCAGAGTCGGTCCGCGGCCCGCTGCCGCGGCCCGAACCTGCGGCCGCGGCCGGAACGGCTTGAGCCGCTGGCGCCTGGGCAGGCTGCGCACCGCGGCCCGTGGCTGGGCTGACCCGGCCACCATCAGCCGGCGCGGCGCCGACGGCGCCGAGCGGCGCTCCGCGGCCCAACGACTGCGCGTTTGCTCCTCCGCCGCCGACACGTCCCGAGGGCGTGTAGATGCCCCATTCCCCAGTGATTGACCCAATCGCGTCAGCGAACTGCTCGGCGCTGAGGCGGCGGATTTCCGGACCACGGAACTGATAGTCACGCGCGGACGCCTCCGTCGTGCGCGACACGGCGGCCATCTGGTAGGCACGCGATCTGACGATCGTGCCGATCAGATGTTTCACATCGTAGCGGTTCGCCACAAAGTCGGCAGCGAGCCAATCGAGCAGCTCGGGACTCCAGGGCTTTCCATCCATCTCGTCGGAGCTGGCGACGATGCCGCGGCCAAGGAGCCTGGTCCAGAGCCGGTTGACGACGGTGCGCGGCATTCGGCCGTTGCGCGGATCCGTGAAGATCTCGACGAGCGTCGCCCGCCGGTCGGCCAGCGAGGAGGACGGCGTCGGGCGGGCCAGCTCGGGAAAGAAGAACGACGGCTCGGCGAATTCGTCGCGCGGGATGTCGCAGCGATAGAGCCGCAGCCTCGGTTCGGGCGAGAAGTACGCCGCCAGGCCGTACGCGTCTTTCAGCTTCCACTTGCTCACGAAGCTGTCGTGGCACGCGTTGCACTTGAAGTTGACGCCCAGGAAGGCCTGCGCCGTGTTCTGCGACGCCTGCATCCAGGGCGTCACCGCGGCGCTCGTCTCGCCGCGCCAGTTGACGCCGATGATGAAGCCCGCTGGGTCACCCGGCTCGGTCGGGTTCAGCAGCCGGGTGAGCATCTCTTTGTAGGACGTGTTGTTCGTGAGCGCGGACAGCAGGTACGGCGTAATGCTCTGCCGGCCGCCGCCCTCGGCGTCCGAGAAGTAGCTCAGGCCGTCGTCGTTGCGAAGCAGGTCGTTCCAGAACGAAATCCAGTTCTCGGCGTACTTCACGTTGTCTGCCAGCAACGCCGTCACGAGCCGGTCGCGCTTGTCAGGCGCGGGGTCCGCGACAAACGCCTGCAGTTGTTCTCGGGAAGGAAGGAGACCCCAGATATCGAGATAGGCGCGACGCGCGAACAAAGCGTCGGGAGTCAGCCGCGGCTCAGGCACCCGGGCCTTCGAGAGATAGGAGGCGACGAGTCGATCCGCGGGCCTGTCCCACCGCGGCCAGACGGCCGCCGGGACTGCTGGCGCGCTGAGCGCGAGCGGGGCTTCCCATGGCGCGGGGGCAGGTGGTGAGGACGGCGTCAGCCGCGCGCCCTGCTCGACCCACTGCCCCAGCATCGCGATTTCGACGTCACTCAACGGGAGCGCGTCGAGCGGCATCTGATCGACGCCTTCGCCCTTGACGCGCGCGAGGAGCAGGCTGTTGGCGGCGGAGCCGGGCCGGACGACCGCGCCGCTGCGCCCACCATCGAGCACGTCGGCGTACGCGGCAAGAGACAAGCCGCCCTTGCGCTTATCCGCGCTGTGGCACTCGAGGCAGTTGGCCTCGAGGATTGGCTTGATCTGTTTGTCGAAATCTATTCTTGGCGCCGGGACACTTTCCTTCTGGAGTCCCTGCGCCTCGCCTACTCGACTATGCAGCGCAACGGCGAGCACGACCGCGCCCACGATGACGCTGGACACGGCCGTCCACCGTTCGGCAATCCTTCGCATTGAGGCGAACCTCTTTGACGGATTCTACAGGAGAAGACACGAGTCTTCGCGTGTTCCCCGCTGTCGGGTTAGTGGAGAATAGGTCAGGTGGCGGATCGGGGACCCAGCCCCGCTGCCACGGACAAGACGACTGCCCCGGAGATCATGCCTGATGAGCCTGGCCCATCTGACATTGCCGACCCGTGAGGTCGAGAAGACCGCGTCATTCCTCGAGGAAACCCTCGGATATCTCCGCGATCCGGTGCCGGCGAATGTTCCGGACGAGACCGTCTGGCTGAACATCGGCCGTGGCCAGCAGATGCACGTCTTCTTCGTCGAGGGCTTCGAGGTGTCGCCGTTCGAGCGCGAGTTCGGGCGTCATGTAGCGGTCTTCTACCCGCTCCAGGAATTCCCGGGGCTCAAGCAGCGGCTGATCCAGCGGGGAGCGGAACTGAGCGAGGCGCTCCGCTCGACGCCGTTCGAGCGCTTCTTCTTCAAGGAGCCGGTGAACGGCTACGTCTTCGAAGTGATCGATCAGGCGCGAGCCAGCCACTTGGACCAGTAGAACGTCAGCGGCACCTTCCCGGTATTCGTGATCCCGTGGATCGTGTTCCCCGCGCAGTACATCATCGCGCCGGGTCCGACCTTCGTCGTCTTTCCGGCACACTCGATTTCGCCGGTTCCGGAGGCGACGATCATGAACTCTTCCTCGGGATGCTGGTGCGGCGGATGCGGGCTCGAGCCAGGGTCGAGCACGCACATGCCGGCGCAGAGGCCGCTCAACTGATCGGTCGGTCCGTTGTAGTGCGTGAATACCCGGCAGCCGAGGACCGGGTCGGTCGTCTCGATCGATTCGATATCGACAACGCCATCGGGCAGCTTCGGACCGGTTGAGGACGCGCTTACGACATTTGCATTGTAGTCAGCCATATCGCGTGATCGTCCAGCATCACGTGGCTTCCGGTCAAGCACCACGCGGCCGGTGCCCGTTGACCCCACGACACGCCGCGGCGCTAGCCGCGCTCGACCCGATCCAGTTCACGCCGCAGGTCCTCGGGCATAGCCGGCTTGACGAGGTGACGATCGAAGCCCGCCGCACGCGAACGCTCGCGATCCTCGGGGAAGCCGTAACCGGTCAGGGCGATCAGCCGCACGTCTTCCCCGCCCGGTCCGGACCGGATCTGGCGCGCGACCTCATAGCCGTCCATCAGCGGAAGACCGATGTCCACGACCGCGACGTCCGGCCTGAGGCTCGGGAACATGGCGACTGCCGCGGCGCCGTCTTCCGCCTGGAAGACCTCGTGTCCATCAGCCTGCAGGACCATGGCGTACATTTCCCTCGCGTCGGCATGGTCATCGACTAGCAGGACACGATGTACCCGTCGTGTCGCGGTCGATCCCATGCCGACCGCCCCGGCTTTGACGGGTGGCCGCGCAGCGGGCAGCCGCACCTCGAAGACCGAGCCCTCGCCGGTGTTCGCGCTCGAGACTTCGATGGTCCCGCCGTGGAGCTCCACGAGCTGTCGAACCAGCGTCAAGCCGATGCCGAGCCCACCCTTGGCGCGGTCGCTCGTGTCGTCTCCCTGGACGAAGAGGTCGAAGATGTGCGGCAGCAAGTCGGGGCTGATGCCGCTCCCTTCGTCGGCGACGCGCAGCACCGCGTCGGTCCCGCGGGCGCTCACCGACACGCGGACGGGTTTGTCGCCGGGCGAGAACTTGAGCGCATTGGAGACGAGATTGGTGACAATCTGCTCGAGGCGCACTGGATCCGCATTCACCCAGACCGGTGCCACCGTCGTCTCGACGCGGCCGGCGCTCCGGTCACCCGAGGTGATTCCGGCAACGCAGGTCCGAACGCTCTCCGCCGAAGTCGACGGGCTGGCGCTCCAGCACAATCTTGCCGGTCATGACCCGTCCCACGTCGAGGAGATCGTCGACGAGCCGGGCCATGTGCACGGCCTGCCGGTGAATGACATCCCGAGCGTGAATCGCGCGCGGCTCGCGTAGAGTCGCCAGCTCGAGGACCTGCACCGCGCCCTCGATCGCCCCCAGGGGATTGCGCAGCTCGTGTGCGAGCATGGCCAGGAACTGATCCTTGGACTGACTTTCGCGCTGCACCTTCGTCAGCGTGCTGACGTCGGTCACGATCAACGTGCGATACGCGACCTCATCCACGGTGACGTGGCTGACCGACAGGTGGGCCTCGAGCGCCGGGTGGCTCGAGTGGCGAAGGCATGTGCGCAGCTTGCCCGCGCCCTCGGCGATGAGCGCATTCAGCGTCGCCTGGTCGGCATCATCGACGAACTGATCGATCGATGAGCCGATGACGTTCTGCAGCGGCGTGCCGACCAGATCGGCGAAGCGCTGGTTGCAGTAGACGATGTCCCCTTTGCTGGTGAGGGTGACGGCTCCGTCCTGCATCTGCTCGATTAGCGCGCGATACGGTGCGTCCGCACTGCGGAGCGTGTAAACGCGTTCGCCCGAGCCGTCGGCGATCAGCAACGCATCCACCTCGCCATCGCGGATCGCCCGCAAGGTCTCTTCGGCCTCGGCGAGTCGCGCGCGCACCTCATCGAGCTCGGCTGAGTCGACGGGGCCGTTGGCTGCGTGGTCGTCCATGAGGGTCCTAGGCGCGTCTGAGATCCAGCCCCAGAAGAACCCGTTCGGTGCTCGACAGATCGCCGATTACACGTCGCAACGGCAGAGGCAGTTTCTTGATGAGCGTCGGCGCCGCGACAATCTGCTCCCCCTTGGCCAGGGTTGGCTGTTGATAAATGTCGATGACCTCGAGATCGTATCGTCCGTGAAGATGTTCCTCGCAAATGGTACGCACGTTCTCGACGGCACGGGTCGAGCGCGGCGTCATGCCGGTCACATACAGCCGAAGCACGTAGCGCTCCGTACTCGGGTGCCGGGCGGCGGCCTCGAGTTTTTCCGCAATCGACGTGGGCGATCGCTTAGTCATGCAGGCCCTTCTGACGCTGACGCAGATCCAACCCGACCAGCACCCGCTCGGTATTCGAGAGATCGCCGATGATCCGCTTGATCGGCTGCGGCAGCCTGCGCACGAGCGTGGGCAGGGCAAGAATCTGATCGCCGCGACCGAGCTGGGGATCCTCCAGCAGATCGATGACTTCGATGCGGTAGCGGCCGGCGAGATGTTCGTCGCAGATCTTCCTCAGATTGGCGAAGGCTCGTATTGCCTTCGGCGTCTGTCCGGCGACATAGAGGCGCAAGTCGAACATTTCCTCACTCATGTCACCTCCGCCCGCATGTTTCGCGGGGAGGGCGGGAAGGATGTCGATTCCGCCCCCGGTGATGCGAAACTCCCGCGTCTCATTCGAGTGCGCGATCCCGCGCGCCTTCAGCACGTAGATCCATCGTTGCCGCTGGCGCTCGACGGCCTCGATCGACGTCAGCACCCACGCGTCCATGAGCGACGACACCATCGTTTCTGTCGTTTCGAGGTCGCTGCCGGCCTGGGTCAGACCGGTGAAGAGGGCCGTGATGTTCTGCATCTTGAGAAAGTCGATCATGCGGGTCAACATCGCGCGCACGTCAAGCTGCGTGCCGACCAACAGCAGATTGGTCATCGGATCGATGACGACGACCTTGGGGCGGAACTGCGCCACGCCGCGGTGCATCGCCATCAGGTGCGTCTCGAGTCCGAAGCGCGAAGGACGGTCAGCGTGAAAGTGAAGCAGTCCGGCATCGACGCAGGGCCCCAGATCGATGCCGCACGACCGCATGTTGCGCAGCATCTGCTGCGGCGACTCCTCGAAGAGAAAATAGAGACTGCGTTCCCCGCGCTTGCAGGCGGCGTCGACGAAGTGCGCCGCCAGCGTGGTCTTTCCGGTGCCGGCCGTTCCGGAGACGAGCACGGTGCTGCCGCGATAGAAGCCCTCGCCGCCAAGCATCGCGTCGAGCGTCGCGAGGCCGCTCGAGACGCGCTCGGACGAGGCGGGGTGCTGCAGCGTGAGCGACGTGACGGGAAGCACGCTGACGCCGTCCTGGTCGATGAGAAACGGATACTCGTTGGTTCCGTGATGGGACCCGCGGTATTTGACGACCCGGAGACGGCGCGTCGAAATCTGATCGGACACCCGGTGATCGAGTTGGATGACGGCGTCGGTCACATACTCTTCGAGCCCGTGGCGGGTCAGCGTGGTTTCGCCTTTTTCGCCGGTGATCACGGCAGTGAGGTCGCGATCGCGAAGCCATCGGAACAGACGGCGAAGCTCGGCACGGAGGATCGTTTCGTTTTCGAGGCCGGCAAACAGCGATTCGATCGTGTCGAGCACGACGCGTCTGGCACCGACTGAGTTGACCGCGTGTTCGAGGCGAACAAACAGCCCCTCGAGGTCGTACTCACCCGTTTCCTCGATCTCGCTGCGGTCGACGTGAACGTAGTCGACGACGAGCTTCCGATCGTCGACGAGGCTGGCTAAGTCGTAGCCGAGCGAGCCGACGTCCTGAGCCAGTTCCTCCGCGTTCTGCTCAAAGCTCATCAATACGCCAGCCTCACCGAACTCCCGGGCGCCATTGACGAGAAACGTGATACCGAGCAGCGTCTTGCCCGACCCCGGGCCTCCACAGACCAGTGTCGGCCGCCCGGCGGGCAGCCCGCCGAAGGTGATCTCGTCCAGGCCGGGGATGCCAGTGGGCACCTTCCGCACGATCGCGCCCGCAACAGTCGTATCGGTCATCACCACTCCGAGAGAAAGAGCATGTCTCGGGCCAGCCCGGGATCCAAGCCCGGCATCAAAAATGTGCAGTGTAATTGCGTTCCAGGGGCGCAAATGCGCACGGCGCCGCGGGGAGAGAAGCAGCTTACACACTCATGCCGCCGCTCTTCCGACCCCATCCGAGCACCCGGTTCGGCAGCCAGGGGATCGCGCTGCCTTCGCCTCCTAGGCGCACGATACACCTATTCGTTCGACTGCCGCTGGTAGCAACCGTCCTCTTGTCTCAAGAAGTCCAGGTCTTCGAGCGCGTTGAGCAGAATCTGGTAAATGTGCGTTTCGAGCTCCGTTAGACGAGCGGCCTCGGCCAGCGACAGCCGGGCACCCGGAATCTGGATGAACACCGTACCTAGACGGTTCAGCGCCCTGTCGATGCGATCGCTTATTCGTCTTCCCGGTGCATTCACCTTCATACGCGCCACACCAGGCGCTCACGCTACCCACCTTCTCTCGAAAAGCAGGCGCCGTGCCGGCCTTGAGCAATTCGCGCGCCGCTACCGATGCGAGTCGAGGGTAGAGACCTGCTATTCTTCACGTTTCATCAGTCAGGACCCACTTTGGACACAGCCGCCATCAGCTACCGCGTCGCCGATTTCCTCAAGACACATCCGCCCTTTCAAGCCGTCGACGAAGGTGACCTCCTCGCGCTTGCTGCGCGGGGCCGCGTCAGGTTTCACGAGGCCAACGACTTCCTCGTGTGGCAAGGCGAGCCGCACAAGCCACACGTGTCCGTGATTCAGCAAGGGACGGTAACGCTCTGGGACGAGGCGGACGGACGTGCCACCTTGTGGGACGTCCGAGGCGCCGGAGACATGCTGGGCGTCGAGCGCTTCACCGGCGCGCCGTTCTGCATGAACTCAGCGCGATCGGAAAGCGACGTCGTGATCTACACCTTTCCAGCGTCGGACTTCGAACATCTGGTGCTGAAATCTGCGTACGCGCGCAAGTTCGTGGAGGCGTACGAAACGGTGACCGCGGACTACCAATGGGCGAAAGACGCGCGGGACCCCCAGAGGATGTTCCTCCACGATGTGGTCCGCCGGCGACCGCTCGAGAGCTGCAGTTCGACGACGACCATTCGCGACGCGGCCCGATCCCTTCTGATGACCGGGTCCGATGCGCTCGCGGTCGTCGATGCGGCCAATCGTGTGGATGCCGTTGTGACCGTCAAGTCCGTGCTCGCATGGGTCGCCCGGGGCGCCGGCGACGCTGGACAGCCGGTCGGCGAAGTCGTCCGTGACGCTCCGCCCGCGATCGGATCAGCCGCGTCGGTCACCGACGCCGTCCTGGCGATGTGCCAGGCCGACGCCGACGCGCTGACGCTCACATCTGACGGCTCCTCGAGCGGCGAGCTCCAGGCGCTCGTGACGCCGAGAGACATCGCTCGGGTCTTCGGCGATCAGCCCACCGCGATCTTTCGCGAGATTGGTCTCGCGACACACACCCGCGAGCTCGGCGAGCTCAATCATCGAGCGCGCGCGCTGGCGCTGCGCTACCTGACGAGCGCAAGCTCGGTCAGCTGGCTGGCGCGCTTCATGTTCCAGATCGACGTACACGTTGTCCGGCGCCTCATCGCTCTCGCGGACGAGACTGCCGCGCCGGCGTGCTGGTGCTTCTGTGGAGCGGCCGGACGCGGGGAATCGCTGACCAGGCACGCCCCGCAACTGGTAGTCATCGTGGAGGACGAGAGCACGCGCCCTGACGTGGTGCGGGCCTGGGAACGAGTGTCGCAGTCACTTTCCGAATGCGACTACCTTCCCCGACTCGACTCGTCCTTCGACCGCGCCGTGCCCGGATCGGGCAAAGTGTCGAGCCGGGCCGAATGGCAGACGCGCTACCAGGACTGGCTGCGCGACCCGGTGCGCGCGCAGATGCACCTGGCTCGCCCCCTGTTCGACCTGCGGGCCGTGCACGGCCCTGAATCGCTGTGGCGCGACATCGAGGCCTCGGTGGCCGGCGCGGTTGATCGCGACGTCGTCCAGGTGCTGGCCAATGATTGCCTGGCGAGCCTGCCGCCGCTGACGTTCTTCGAAGACGCCGTCGTCGACGAAGCCGGCGAACAGGCGGCCGTCTTTCGCCTGGAACAGAGCGCTCTGCAGCCAATCGTGGATGTCGGACGCGTATTCGGCCTCGCTGCAAAGAAAGTGCTGGGCACGTCGACAGAGGAGCGCCTCGCCGGTGCTCGAACCCTTCTGCCCGAGCACGAATCAGTCTTCCGCGAGGCGTCAGAGACCTTGCGCATCCTGCTGTGGCAGCAGGGGCGCATCGGCATCGATCAACAGACCACGGGCTCCGAGCTGCCGCCAGCGCTGCTCAGCCGCCACGACCGGCACGTGCTGAAGAGCGGATTCCGCTCCATCCTGCGGCTGCTGGAGCTCACCGGCAACTCGCCCTGGTATGCCAGGCTATGACGGAGCCGTTGTTCATCGGCCGCTATCGGACGCATTTCGATGCGACGTGGACCGATGAGACACCAATCGATCAGGTGCGGTTCGTCGTGCTGGACTCCGAGACCACCGGGCTCAATCCGCGCACCGACCGCATCATCACGATCGGCGCCGTCGTCGTCAGCGCTCACGAGATCCTGCTCGAGGACTCCTTCAACGCGCTTCTGAAAGTGGCGAAGAACACCAGCGCGGTGGCGGTGCACGGCGTTACGCGCGACGAGAGCCGCGGCGGGCTGGACGAAGAGGATGCCCTGGCCCGGTTTCTCGACTACCTCCGTGACGGCGTGATCGTCGGACACCACATCGGTCACGACGTCGACACGCTCGACGCCGGCTACGAGCGCGGGTGGGGCTTCCGCACGATGAATCGCAGCCTCGACACCATGGACCTGACGCTGCACCTCGAGCGTGACGGCGCCTTCGCCGGACGGCCACCGATCCGCCAGTTCACCCTCGACGCGCTCTGCGAGATGTTCGGCGTGATTCCGCACGATCGCCATACGGCGAGCGGCGACGCCTTCCTGACCGCACAGGTGTTTCTTCGCCTCCTCAGGCTCGCGAGGCGCCACGGCCGGACGACACTGTCACAACTAACGGAACCATTCGTGGAGGCAACCGCGCCGCCGTAGTGGTCAGTCGACGCGGATGACGACCTTGCCGAAGTGCGCGCCGCTCGCCAGGTGCTCGTAGGCGCTTCGCGCCTCCACAAACGGAAACACGCGGTCGACGATCGGCTCGACCTTCGACGCCTCGAGCGCACGGACCAGGGCCTCGAACATCACCACGGACCCGACGTAGATGCCGTGGACCCGGACGTTCTTCTGCAGGATGGCGTAGGTGTCGACCGGACCCGCGGTGCCGGCCAGGATGCCAATCAGGCTCATCGTCCCGCCAAAACCGAGCGCCTTCACGCTCTCGTCGAACGTGCCGGCGCCGCCGATCTCCACTACGACATCGACGCCGCGCCCACCCGTAGCCGCACGCACGGCGTCGCCCCACTTCGGTTCCTGACGGTAGTCGATGGTCGTCGCCGCGCCCATCTGTTCGAGACGGGCGCGCTTGGCAGCCGAGCTCGAGGTGGCGATCACGCCCGCGCCGGCGGCGCGCGCCAGCTGCAGGGCGAAGATGGACACTCCGCCCGTTCCCTGGACCAGGATAGTGTCGCCGGGCCTGAGCGCTACGGCCTCGAAGAGCGCATGCCACGCCGTGACACCGGCGCACGGCAGCGTCGACGCTTGTTCGAAGGAGAAATGCGCGGGGATCCGGACCCATGCGTTCTCGGGGAGCATCACCTGCTCGGCGAGCATGCCGTCGATCGAGCCGCCGAGGGCGTTCGCATGATGCTCTTTGGTCAGGCCGCCGCTCATCCAGGTGGGAAAGAACGCGGCCGCCACACGGTCGCCGACCTTGACCCTCGTGACGCGTTCGCCGACCGCCACCACCTCGCCAGCCCCGTCCGACGCCGGCACGATTCGCTTCGCGCGCCTCTTCGCAGCGCGGGCGACGGCGAGGTCACGGTAGTTGAGGGAGACGGCCCGGATGCGGACGACGACGTCATGGGCGCCAGGCGCGGATGGCGCGGGGCGCTCGATGAGCCGGAGGGCGTCGAACCCCTCCTCGGGATGGAGCTCAAATGCTTGCATTGGTCACCTCGCCTGATCTTTTCCGATGTAGTGTCCGGCTTCCGCCTTCGCCAAGGCTTCGGCGGACCGCCGTAGCTTTAGCGGAGGCTGGTTAGCCGGACTCCTGATGGTCCGCCTAAAGGCGGACACTACGCGTTTATCAGGTAGCCTCAAGTCATCCCCTGAAGGAAGCACCGCGACGATTCGCGTGCGATTGAGCTATCTTCGCTCTGTATGAGATTCGCCAGCATCGTGTTCCGCGTGGCTGCCGTCTGGGGTGTGCTCGTGCTCGTACCGCTGTTCTTTATGTTCAACGGCAGCGGTATCGCGGGGAATCCACCGTTCACCTATTTGCAGGCCTACTTCGGCTTTCTCTGTGTCGCGCTCGCCTGGCAGCTGGCGTTCTGGGTCATCGGGTCGGACCCGGTGCGGTTCCGCCCGTTGATGATTCCATCGATCGTCGAGAAGTTCAGTTTCGTCCTCGCGCTCGCGCTGCTCTATGCGCAGTCGCGCATCGGCTCTGCCGAACTGCTCCCGGCCCTGCCGGACTTCGTGCTGGGTCTGCTCTTCGTCGCCGCGTACTTGAAGACCGGCCGGCGCACCCTCGAGACCGGTGCTACTGGCCGATAGCGCGGCTGAACGCAGCCGCGCCGCCGACGACCGGCAGCCGGAGCGACGTCCGGCCGACGTCGATGGTCAGCTCCGTGCCGGGCTTCGGCCACAGCGTGAAGTCGCGATCGCTCGAGAAGATCATCAACCCGATGCGCTTGCCGGCGGGCACGATCTGATCGTCGGGCTGCAGGTCGAACGTCAGCGTGTAGAACCGCCCGGGCACGAGCGGCTCGCCACGCGCGCGCGCGTGGTAGTCGCCCCCCTTCTCGAGCGAGTCGTGATTCTGCGGATCGGCCCAGCCGCGGGTAATCAGGTTGGCCGGGCTGATGGGACCGTCGGTCCACGGCAGCACGACGAGCCACGCCGAGAGATTCGCCGCCGGCTTGCTCGACGCGAGCCGCACCGTCAGCCGTGCGGTGCCCGAGAGGTGGACGGGCGCCGTCAGCTCGCTCGTGGCGTACAGCAGCCGCGCCTCGGACGCCTCGGCGCTGGCCAGCGCCGGACCGGCCAGCTCGACGTTGTCGATGAGCGTCTCCGTCACATCCTGCGCCTGCCGATCGAGCGCGAGACCACCGGTACTTCCACCCCCCGCGCGAACGTGAAGCGTCACGTCGGACGCGCCGGGATTCGGATAGTCGGCGTACGGAACCGGCGGCGGAATCGAACCCCGCCCCCGACCACGGCCGCGCCCGGCAGCAGGCGGCGCCTCGGGCACGGCCTGCGCGGCGGCGGCGCTGTCCGGACTTGTCTCGCGAACGATCCAGGCCTTCGGCTCGCGCTCGACGCCGTTGTCGACTCCGTACAAGTAGCGCGTGAACCACTTGTTCATCATCTCGAGCGGCGGCGCGCCGCCGTGCCCGCCCTGGTGAAAGTACGCCCGCAGCGGCACCCGGCCCTTGAGCGCTTCGTAAATCCGCACGCTGTGCTCGGGCACGACGTTCCAGTCGTTGAAGGCATGGGACATGAAGACCGCCGCCTTGATGCCGTCGACCTTCTTCAGCAGATCGCGCGCGGCCCAGAAATCGTTGTAGTCGCCGTGCGCGCGGTCGCGTCCGCGCGCGAACTCGCCGTCGCGATACGTTCGATTGCAGTAGTCGCGGCGCGCCGGGTCGCCGCTGTTGATGAAGTCGTACAAGAAGTCGATGTCTTCGCCGAGCCACCCGCCCGGGTGTCGCACGAGACCGTTCGACCGGTAGTAGTGGTAGTACGAGGTGTTTGGCGCGACGGGAATGATGGCCTCGAGCCCCTTGACGCCGGTGACAGCGGCGGCGAGCGGAATCGTGCCGTTGTAGGACGTCCCAGTCATGCCGACCTTCCCGGTGGACCAGGAGGTCGCGACAACCGCCTCGGCGCCGTCGATAGTCGTGAATCCCCTGGCGCGTCCGTTCAGCCAGTCGATCACCGCCTTCGGCGCGAGCTGCTCCGGATCAGAACCGACGGTAACGCAGCCCTGGGAGAGGCCCGTGCCGGGCGCGTCCGAATGCACCACGGCAAAGCCGCGCGGCACCCACGTCGCGACGAGCGAGGTCGAGACATTCTCACGTGTCGGCTTGAACACGATGGCCGCCTGCGACGTTCGCGGCGGTGGCGCTTCGCCGACCTCCTGCTTCACGTCCCACAGGAACTGGCGGTTGCCCGACGTGCCTGCGAAGTACGGCGAGGATTCATACAGGACCGGAACCTTCAAACCTTCGGTCTCGGTCTGGCGTGGCCGCGTGACGTCGACAAACATCCGGTCGCGCTTGCCATCGCCGTCGGAGTCGAACTCGGTCTCGACAAAGAGCGTCTGTCGAATCCAGAGCGCCTGATCCTCGAAGGCGGGAACGATCTGCGCCTGACCGTCGGCGAATACCGGCCGCGCCGCCTGCGCCGGCGCCGATTGCGCCGCCAGCTTCTGACCGACAAGCCTCGGGCTGGCGAGCGCCGCAATCACCACGACGGCGAGGGCGCCGCTTCGGACCAGACGTGAACCTGCTCGGCTTCTCATGTTCGGCTGCGCTCCTGACGGGGACATCGCCGCGATCCGGCCTGGACCAGCACGCGTGTGCGCGATCCTAGCGTACGCGGGCAGGGCTCAAGGCCAAGGCTCAGGCTCAGGCTGAGTGGGCGATGCATCGATAGTCGTTCGATGCGAGAAAGAGCATCAGTAAATCTGCGTGCCGTCTTTAGTGGTGAATGTAGGCATGTGAACTGTCTCCGTGATTCGTCGTGGGCGGTGCACGACGCGCGCACGACAATCGACGGCGCATCGTTTGAATCTCATCCGTTGATGGCCAGGCATGGCGTTTCTTCTTGGCCGGCCTCGTACCTGCAAAGATTCTAGACAGGCGGCCCCGAGTTGCACATCCCATGATGGAGTGACTCCCGGCTCCCCCGTTGACGATTCCTTCCGATTGAACCGCACGCGCCACTGGCATCAACCGTGCGAACGTCCTTGGAATGCTCGATCAGGGATTAACCGCTCAGCTTGATTCGATCGCTAAGGTCTATCTCATTCCGATGCTCTGGAAGATCGTCGGCGCGCTGCTCATCTGGCTGGCCGGCAGCTGGGCGATCAAGGTGTTGCGCGCGGCCCTGCGCCGCTTCATGCGCATCCGGAGGCTCGACACGACCCTCGCCATCTACATGGACACCGGGGCGAGCGTCGTGCTGCAGCTCCTGGTGCTGATTGCCGGTACTCGGCGTGCTCGGCGTGGAGACGACGTCGTTCGCCGCCCTGCTGGCGGCGGCCGGCATCGCGATCGGCGCGGCATGGTCGGGACTGCTCTCGAACTTCGCCGCGGGACTCTTCCTCCTGACGTTTCGCCCCTTCAAGGTCGGCGACTCGATTGCCGCAGCTGGCGTGTCTGGAACCGTTCGCGAGATCGGTCTGTTCGTGACGATGATCGACACTCAGGACAACGTCCTGACCTTCGTCGGCAACAACAAACTGTTCTCGGACAATCTCCAGAACTTCAGCGCGAACCCGTTCCGGCGGGTCGATCTGACGGCCTACGTGCCATCAGCCGCCGACGTGGAGATGACCGTCGCCAGGCTGCGCGCCCGGCTGCGCGCGGTTCCGCACGTGGTCCAGAATCCGGAACCGCTCGTCCAGGTCCTGACGCTCAACCAGACGGGCGTCGTTCTCAGCGTCCGGCCGTTCTGCCACCACGATCACTACTGGCAGGTGTACTTCGACGCCAATCAGGCCATCGTCGAAGTGCTGCGGCTCGAGCAGCCGGCGTAAAGCAGATTACTTTGCTCGTTGCGCCTGCACGTAGGCGTCGAGCGCGAGGTATGGTCGTCTGGTCGTACACATGGTCGTCGCTCCCTATGCAGGTCTCAGTTGCGGCCGCGTGTTCAGGGCGGTGACGACGCCCGATCGCAGGTCCCGCGCGCTCGTCACGCTGAACCCAATGTCGCGCAATCGTCCGTCATCGAGGCCGTAGACGAGGGCGTGAACCGCCAGCGATTGCCCGCGGGCCCACGCGTCCTGCACGACCGTTGACTTGCAGACGTGGACGGCCTGTTCGATGGCGTTCAGCTCGCACAGCTTGTTCACCCGCACTTCGAGAGCCGCCTGCTCCGAGCCTGTCGATGGGGGCTGCCCTGAGCCTGTCGAAAGGGCCTCTCCAGAGCCTGTCGAAGGCGCGGCGTTGTCCACCTGCATCCGGTACTTCGCGTACACGTCCTGCACGTGGCGCAGCCAGTTGTCGATGAGGCCGAGCTTCGCGCCTTCGATGGCCGCGCGCACGCCGCTGCAGCCGTAGTGGCCGCACACGATGACGTGCCGGACGCGCAGCACATCAACGGCGTACTGAAGCACCGACAGACAGTTGAGATCGCTGGGGACGACGACGTTGGCGACGTTGCGATGCACGAACAGCTCGCCCGGCATGAGGCCGACGATCTCGTTGGCGGGAACCCGGCTGTCCGAGCACCCGATCCACAAGTACTCGGGCGCCTGCTGGGCCTTCAGCTTGTCGAAGAAATCCGGCCGCGCCGCCACGCACCGGGCCGCCCAACGGCGGTTGTTCTCGAAGAGTTCCGGCAGATCCTGCACGTCGACTCCTGTCAGTCACGAACATGGCAGTGTACCTGAACCGCCACCTGCCGTGCTCAGGGCTCAGGATCCAGGGATCAGGGATCAGGTTCCGGGGATCGGGATCCAGGGATCAGGGATCAGGGTTCCAGGGATGGGGATCAGGAACAGGATCGGGGCTCAGGCAAGAGCTTCGAGTGAGAGGTGGAGGGTTTGCTGATTCCTGATCCCTGATCCCTGAGCGTTGAAGTGCTCTGGGCGCGAGCGATCGCGATGAGCAGAAGGGCTAGCGCCCGCCTCCCGCTGCGAACGACTTCAGCAGGTCGACCGGCAGGCGCGAGCCGGCGCGCGCATTGGCGGCGCGGATACGGTCGGCGGTCAGCCCGTGGTCGCGCAGCGTGACGAGATCGTCGAGTGCGACGTTGTCGTATCCGAGTGCCTTCAGTTCTCGCGCGTACTCCGGCGTGACGCCGTGATCGCGGAGTCGCATCAGCGACGCCATCGACAGCTTGGCGTAACCGAGCGTCGCCATCTCTCGGACGAACTCGGTGGTCACGCCGTGGTCGCGCGCCTGCACGAGCTCCTCCAGCGGCAGGGCCTGCCCGAGCTGACGCATCTCGCGCACGTACTCCGGCGTCACGCCGTGATCCCGGACACGAATCAACTGCTCGAGCGGCACCTTGGAGTGGCCGGCGTCCGCGAGCCCGCGCACGAACTCCGGCGTCACACCGTGATCCCTCGCGTTGATCAACGCGGTCATCGGTAGCGACCCGTAGCCTCCGTCGCGCATGCTTTTCACGTACTCGGGCGTGACGCCGTGATCGCGCGCGCGGCGCAGCTCGTCGGCGGGAAGCCCCTTGTAGCCGAGCTCCGCCAGCTCGCGAACATAGGCCGGGGTCACCCCGTGATCTCTGAGCTCGATCAACGGCTGGAGCGTGCCAAGACGATACCCGAGCGCACCCATCTCGCGGAGGTAGGTGAGCTGCACACCGTGCTGACCGGCGCGAACGAGGTCGGAGGTCTGCGGCTTCTCATAGCGCTGGGTGTTCAGTTCGTCCACGAAGGCGTAGCCGATGTCGTGCCGCGCCAGCTGGTATTGCTCGCGCGCCGTGGGCCGCGCGAAGCCTCGCTTGGCGAGCTCCGCGGGGAAGTTCGGATCGGCGGCGAATGAAAACGTGCCCGCTCCGACACCGCGGCGGAGAACGCCGTCGAACGTGAACGTGCCTGCGTCGCGCCGCAAGCGAAACTGGATCGGCCCGTCGCCGGAAAGCTTCGCGGCCGTCAGTCCCTCCAATTGCGCGAGCGCGACGGTCGAGTCGGAGGACGAGTTGACTTCCACGAGTCGCAGGCGGACCGTACCTTCCGAGCCCGTTGGACGGATTTCCCACGTCCCTGGCAGATCGTCCTGCACCCGCCCAATCACCTCGGCTGCGGCGCGAATGACCTCTTTCACGGTTTCGCTGGACGGCCATTCCATGACTTTCAGATGGGGCCCCGTACGGTCTTGCGCCGGCGACGCAATCGCGGGCGGCGGGACGCGCTCCAGGGCCGCCGCGGCCGACGTGGCATGCGTCGGCGTCGCCACGGTCAGGGGTAACAGCACGATGGCCGCGACCACAGCGCTGGCACAACGGAAGCCGAACGCCGGCACGCGCCGGTCGCGCTGCTCGTCGAGCGCGGCGAGCATCCGCCCTTCGAGCTGACGCGGTCCGGCCATGCTGACGGCCAGAGCCGGCGCGCCGCGATGGCCGAGCGAGTACGCAATCTCGAGCAGATGACCGGCATAGTCGCGCGCCTGGGTGCCGGCCGCAATCACTCGATCGTCGCAAGCGAGCTCGCGCTCGACGCGCAACCGACGCGCGACCCACCACGCCGCCGGATGAAACCAGTACATCGCGCATGCGACCGACGCCAGCAGCTGCGTCAGGCAATCGTATCGGGCGACGTGGGCCACTTCGTGGAGGATCACGGCTCGTCGCCGGTCGTCCGCCCATTCATCAGCGAGAGCGGGAACCACAATCGACGGCCGGCGTGTGCCGAACGACACCGGAACGGTCTGGCCGCGGCTGCGCAGCAGGCGAATCGCTCGACCCACGCCCATAGTGGCGGCGCACTCGACGAGCAGGTCCGTCCAGGCCGCGTCCCGCACGACCATCGCACTTCGGGCGAACTGCCGCACCCTCCATTGCTGAACCATCAGGTGCAGCAGCATGCCGAACGCGCCGGCGGCGTAGATGGCGACAAAAATGAGAGACCACGGAAACGCGGCCGAATCAGCCGCGGCGGACGGTGACTCCACACCGGCCGTCATGGGAACGGGCGAGCTCGTCACGGCCACGAGGCTACTGGTTCGAACGTCGACCGGCGTCACGTCGGCTGCCGGCGCGGCCGGTATCACCACCGCCCAGCGGGGCAGGACGAAAGACATCACCGGAAGCAGAAGGACGCCCAACACGGCGAGCGTCCAGATGTGATGGCGTGTCGCGGCTGACGCCCGTCGGTAGAGTGCCGCCTGGACGATGGCGGCAACGCCAAGAAGGGCTGATGCCTTGAGAACGATCCAGAGACCGGTGGATACGGCGGAATCGACAAAGAACGCATTCATCGCTCGTCTCCCTGTTGCCGCGTCCGTTTCAGCAGATTGTTCAAACGCTTGTACTCGTCGGCCGAGAGCGGCGTCGCCGTCATGTCGAGCAGCGCCGCCATCGCCGAGCCCGTCGAGTTGTCGAAAAAGGTGCGCACCAGCTGCTTGAGCGCCGACCGGCTCGCGTCTTCAGGCTTTGCCGCCGGAAAGTAGACATAGCGCGGCCCGTCGTGCTCGCGGGCGAGCAGCGCGCGGTCGATCATGATCTCCAGCAGCTTTCGCACGCTGGAAGGACTGGGTGCGTCCGGCAGCTCGGCCCGGATCTCCTCGACAGTCGCACGGCGGCGGCGATGGAGGATTTCCATGATCTGACTTTCACGGCGTGTGAGTGCGAGGTGCGTCGGTCTGGCCATGTGCGGGAAGTCTTGTCCGATGAACGACGTGATTATGGAAGGGCGAATATTTTCGCCTTGAGCGAATATATTCGCCTTGGGCAGTCGTGTCAAGCCGTCCGCCCGCCTCTACCTCTGCCGCAATGACGTGCGCCTTGCCGCATGACACGCCCAGGCAACCTCGGACGACGACCACTAGCATTGACTTGATCTCGAGAGGAATCTGCCTTACTAGTGAAGGCATGATGACTCGAAGAACGCTGATCGAAAGCGCCGGCGGATTCCTGCTCCTCGCCCGACACGCGGCGGCCCAGACGAGCGCCTCGCGCAGCCAGCCGATCTTCAAACACGACCTCCCCTCCGTGAACCTCGACAACTGGGCGGTTACGGCAGTGGAGGTCACCTACGGTCCTGGCGAGCGCTCGGCCGCCCACAGTCATCCGGGCATCACCATCGCGTATGTTCTCGAGGGAGAGATCCGGTCCAAGGTCGGCAACGACCCGGAACGCACCTATTCCGTCGGCCAGATGTTCTTCGAGAATCCCGGAGAGCTCCACGCGGTGTCAGGAAACGCCAGCGACACGAAGCCGGCCAGGCTCCTCGCGGTGCTGCTGGCTGAAAAAGGCAAGCCGCTCACCACCCCCGCAAAGGGCTAGTCTTACCCGAGGGGCTTCGCCCCTCGGACTCCCCTACACGCGCCCTCACGCGCCGCTTCGTCGGCGCGCTTCCGCCTCCGCTGAAGCTACGGCGAGACCTCGCCGAAGCGCCTACGGCGCGAAGGCGGGCCGGTCGCGTGGCTCGCTCGCACGGCTCGCTCGCTCCTTGGAACGACGTCAGGTTTATAAGATGGCTTCTACGGTCCAAGCACGATGGCCACGATGACACGTTCACGATGGATCCGTGGAGTTCTCATCGTGTTCATCGGGTCATCGTGCTCATCGTGAGCCATGGCCGTCGGCGCGTTCAGTTTGCTCTTGGTTTATGAGATAGGTTGTAGAATCAGATCCATGTCACGTTACCGCGCCATCCTCGGGTTCGTCGGAGCGACGTCGATCGCGGCCTTCGCCGCGGCGCAGCAAGTCACGCTCGATCCGTTTCCAACGCCAATCGAGACGACTCAGGGTGTGATCGCCGTCAACTTCGTCGAGTTCGCGAGCATTCCCGACGTCAACGGCGAAGCGCCGCGGATGATGCACTTCGTCGACGAGCCGGGCACGCGGCGCGTCGTCGTCAGCCTGATGACCGGCGCGCTCTACACCATCAGTTACGACGGCAAGGTCGTCACGCAATACGTCGACACCAATGCGCCGGCGTGGAACGTCAGCGTGCAGTCAAACGGGTTCGAACGCGGCGTCCAGAGTTTTGCGTTCCATCCCCAGTTCAATCAGCGCGGCACGCCGGGCTACGGGAAGTTCTACACCTACACCGACACCTCCAACGTGACGCCGAAGCCCGACTTCGTCACGCCCGGGCCCAATCGGACACAGGACACGGTACTGCTCGAGTGGACGGCGAAGAATCCGGCGGCCGCGACGTATGACGGCGACGCGCCGCGCGAGCTCTTTCGCGCCGCGCAGCCCTTCGCCAATCACAACGGCGGCCAGATTGGCTTCAACCGCCTGGCTGCGCCGGGCAGCCCCGAGTTCGGGCTTCTCTACATCGGCCTCGGCGACGGCGGAAACGGCGGCGACCCGCTGAACGTCTCACAGAACCTGAGCATTGCCTTCGGCAAGATTCTGCGCATCGATCCACTCGGAAAGAACAGCGCCAACGGACGCTATGGCATCCCGGCGACCAACCCGTTCGTCAAGGACGGCAAGCCCGACACGCTCAAGGAGATTTATGCGTCCGGCGTGCGCAACCCGCAGCGGTTTACCTGGGATGCGAAGACCGGCCGCATGTTCGTGGCCGACATCGGACAGAACGCCGTCGAGGAGATCAGCCCGGTCACGGCAGGCGCCAATCTCGGCTGGAACAAGTGGGAGGCAAGCTTCCCCTACGTGAAGGGCCAGGTGGACACCTCGCATCAGCGTGATGAGCCCGGCCTGACCTGGCCCGTCGTCGAATACGATCATCGCGATCTGCTCTTCCAGCGCGCCGCGATCACCGGCCTCATCGTCTATCGGCAGACCGCGATCAAGGAGCTGCAGCACCTGATGATCTTCGGCGACAACCCGAGCGGCCAGATCTTCTACGTCGACGCCGACAACCTGCCGAACGGCGGACAGGCGGCCGTCCGCCAGATCCTCTTCAACGACAAGGGCACGCGGAAGACGCTGCTCCAGCTCATCGCCGAGAAGAACGTCCAGCAGAAAAAGGAGCCGGCCGCGCGCGCGGACCTGCGCTTCGGCGAGGGCCCGCAGGGACAGATCTTCGTGCTCAACAAGCGCGACGGCGTTATCCGCCTGCTCGTGCCCTGACGCTGACTGCCCCACCTAAGGGCTGTCACAAGATCAACAGATCGAACAGGCTGGAAGCCGCTACACCTGAACCGCGACGACGCGGAAGCCGATGTGATCGGAGCTGCGTTCTGGTTCGTAGCGCAGCCGGAATGCGGAGCGGCACGCCCAGCCTTCCTCGATCCAGGCGCCGCCGCGGCGGACGCGCGAATAGGTCCCGTCACGATTGGGCGTGCCCTTGACGCCGTACAAGTCGGGATCCGTTCCGCCTGGCAGGCGCGGGTGATACCAGTCGCGGCACCACTCGAAGAGGTTGCCGTGCATGTCGCAGATGCCCCAGGGATTCGCCGGATAGCTGCCGACTCTCGCGGATCGGCCGACCACGGGTCCGTCGCGGCCGCCGTTCACGGGCGCGCCTTTGAAGTTCGCCTGATGGCGGCCCAGCTGGTCGCCAAACGACGTAGCGGTGACGGTCCCGGCGCGGCAGGCGTACTCCCACTGCGCTTCGGTCGGAAGGCGGAATTCCCAGCCCTTCGGCAGGGCGCCAGACCCTGACGCGCGTTCTGTCAACTTCCTGCAAAACGTCTCGGCGTCGTTGAAGTTGACCCAGTAGACCGGAACGTCGTCGCCCTCGCCAAATTCGGCAGTTTGCGGTTTCCCAGGGAACTCCCCGACAATCCGCTTCCATTGACCCTGCGTGGCCTCGAACTTCGCCGTCCAGAAGCCTCTGGTCAGCCTCACGGTAACCTGCGCCTCGTCGGGCCGATGGTCCTTCTCTTCTGCCGGGCTGCCCATGACGAACTGCCCTGGCGGACACCAACAGAGCCGGACGCCGTCGACTTCGCGTTCCTCGCCTGGCGTGAAGCCGGTGAAGGGAGGCGCCTGGGTCAGACCGGTGGGGACAAAGACGACACCGCTCGCGGCGGTAATGACTCCCAGAAACCGTCGACGGTTCGGCATCGTGTCCAATGTTATATATTGGCCGACGTTCGGGAGCCTGACTATGCCTTTGCCATGGCGGCGTGTGTGGGTCCTTGCGGCCGTCCTGTCCACCACAGCCGCCGCTGGGCGGCTCTCCCTCTCTGCACGCCTCGCCGGAGCGGCGAGGAGAGCAGCTGCCCAGACTGAAGATGCTCGTCGTGCACGGGCCGAACCTCAACCTCCTCGGCCGGCGCGAGCCGCAGATCTATGGCACGACGACACTCGATCAAATCAACGACCACCTCAAGAATCTGGCGAAAGACATCAACCTCGAGCTCGTCACCGTGCAGTCCAACCAGGAAGGGACGCTCGTAGAAGCGTTTCAGGCGCACATGGACGACGTGGACGGCGCGATCATCAACGCGGCGGGTCTCAGCTTCAGCAGCGTGTCCCTTCACGATGTCATTAAGGCGATGCCCTTTCCGGTGATCGAGGTCCACATCTCGAACCTCGCCACGCGAGACGAGATCCACCAGCGTTCGATCCTGACGCCGGCGGTGCGGGGCTCGGTCATGGGTCTCGGATGGCGTTCGTATACGGCTGCGCTTCGCGCACTCGCTGAAATCGTCCGCGAGGCCAAGGCCGCGACACGAGGACACTGATGGAAGGGCTCGCATGAGACGTCGCGTTGGATTGACGATTGCGATCGGCATTGCCGCGTGCGGCTGGCTGGCGTTTGCCGACGAGCAGCGATCGGGGCAGGCCACCGGGGGTGGCCGCGGCGCGAGCCCGCGGAAGCGCGTGCTCGCCTGGGCCGACACCAGAAACGGCCAGGCCCAGCACGAGTCGACCGGACATGCGCTGGCGGTCATCGAGCGGCTCGGCTACGAGTCCGGCATGTGGGACACCCTGATCCGCACCGACTCGAACGTGATTGCGAAGAGCCCGAAGAAGACCGACGGCACGCCGGCCAGCGGCGGGCCAAACCTCGGCAACGTGGATGCGATCTTCTTCATGGGCCATCGCGAGGTGGCGCTCGATGCCGCGCAAAAGGAGGAGCTCGTTCAGTTCGTGCGCGAGGGCCATGGTTTCGTGGCGGCGCACGTCGGCCTGACCGCGTTCGAGTCGTGGCCGGAATTCGGGGAGCTGATCGGGGCGCGTTTCGACGGACACCCGATCACGGGTGACGGCGTCGTCATCAACGAGAGTCCAGGTTTTCCGGCGACGAAGCACTTCCCGGCCGCGTTCGCCTTCAACGACGAGTTCTATCAGCCACGCCTGTTCTCTCGGGACAAGATCGACGTCCTCCTGCGCCTGGATGTGAAGCCTGGCGACACGCGCGTCCACGCGGATGGTGACCATCCGCTGGCGTGGGCCAAGATGTACGGCAAGGGACGCGTCTTCTTCGGATCGTTTGCCCACTCGAGCGCGACCTGGGACATCCGCGACGTCCAACAGATGTACTTCGAGGCCATCCGTTGGTCTCTCGGCTTGACCGACGCCGAGCCGGCGCCGCATCCCCTCAGAGGCAGCGCCGCCGATCTTGCGACGGGACGCGGCCGCGGCGCGGCCCGATAAGATCGGCCAACCGTTCGATACCCCGTTCGGGAAGTCAGGCTGCTCAGAGCCGGCAGATGAGCAGTTCGCGTTCGTAGACCATTTCTGGCGGCAGGTGATCGTGCAGATCGATGAACAGCTCCTCGTGCTGGATCACCTCCCGGCGCCACTGCTCGGGATCGACTCTCTGCATGTCCTCGAACTGCTCCCTCTGAATGTCGAGACCGCTCCAGTCGATGTCCTCGTAACGCGCCATCCAGCCGATCGGTGACTCCTTTGCGAGGACGCGACCGTGCACGCGATCGACGATCCACTTCAAGACACGCATGTTCTCGCGAAACCCCGGCCAGAGAAACCGGCCGTCCGCATCTTTGCGGAACCAGTTGACGTGAAATATCTTCGGCGTTTCGCTGAGCAGCCGCTGCATCTTGATCCAGTGCCGAAAGTAATCGCCCATGTGATAGCCGCAGAAGGGCAGCATCGCCATCGGATCGCGACGGAGCGCGCCGACGCTGCCGGTCGCTGCAGCGGTCGTCTCCGAACCCATCGTCGCGCCGACATACACTCCCGAGCTCCAATTGAACGACTGATAGACAAGCGGCATGGTGTGGGCTCGGCGGCCGCCGAAGATGATGGCGCTGATCGGCACGCCTTCCGGTGCTTCCCAATCGGTATCGATGATCGGGCACTGCGACGCTGGCGCGGTGAACCGTGCGTTGGGATGCGCCGCCGTCCTGCCCTCGCAGCGGCCGAGCTCCGGCGTCCACCGCTCACCCCTCCAGTCCAGGCACTCGGCGGGCGGCTGCTCCGTCATGCCTTCCCACCACACGCCTCCTTCGGGCGTCAGGGCCACGTTCGTGAAGATTGCGTTCCGCGCGACGGTGGCCATGGCGTGGGGATTCGTCGTTCTCGACGTGCCCGGCGCGACTCCAAACACACCAGCCTCTGGATTGATGGCTCGCAGGCGACCGCTCGCGTCCGGCTTGATCCAGGCGATGTCGTCGCCGACCATCGACACTTTCCAGCCCTTCATCGCATCGGGCGGGATGAGCATCGCCAGGTTGGTCTTGCCGCAGGCACTGGGAAACGCCGCCGCCATGTAGGTCTTCTCGCCTCGCGGATCCTCGACGCCGAGAATCAACATGTGCTCCGCCATCCAGCCTTCGTCTCGCGCGATGTTGGACGCGATGCGCAATCCGAAACACTTCTTTCCCAGAAGCGCATTGCCCCCGTAGCCTGAGCCGAAGGACCAGATCTCCCGCGTTTCGGGAAAGTGCACGATGTATTTCTCTGGATTGCACGGCCACGACACGTCTGCCTGACCTGGCGCGAGCGGCGCTCCGACACTATGCATGCAGGGAACGACGCGCTGATTGTTGCGGTCGATCTCGCGCAGCACCGGGCGGCCGATGCGGGCCATGGTGCGCATACTGACGACCACGTATGGAGAATCGGTCAGCTGTACGGCGATGCGCGACATCGGCGACCCTGGCACCCCCATGCTGAATGCCAGCACGTACATCGTGCGGCCGGCCATCGCGCCGCTGAACATCTCTTTTAGGCGCGTGTGCATCTCAAACGGATTGACCCAGTTGTTCGTCGGACCGGCGCTGTCCTTCGACAGTGAGCACACAAACGTGCGTGACTCGACGCGTGCGACGTCGTTCGCATCCGACCGGGCGTAGAAGCAGCCGGGCCACAGCTGCTGGTTGAGGCGAACCAGGGTGCCACTTTGCACCATCTGATCGCAGAGCTGGTCGTACTCTTCCTCGGAGCCATCGACCCAGTGGATGGCTTTGGGCTGCGTCAGGTCCGCCATCTTCCTCACCCACCTCAGCAGGTGCGGATTGGTTGACAGCGGCGCCGACGTGTCGCGCGAAGTCGTGGGTGAGTCCATAGATGTAACGATTCTACGAGAAGCGGGTCGATTGGCAGCAGACTCGCCGGACTTACTACAGAAGTGAGAAGTAGTATCGCAGAACGCTGCGTTTTTTGGCATTTACTCGCATCGCGCGACCAAGTGACGAACAAAACCAAGACTAGACACGGAGGCACGAAGCGAACGGAGACGCACGGAGAAGACAGGCCTAGATCGAGCTGCTCTGTAGTTCACACCGGTCGCGTCGCCGGCCGTTCGGCCGGCGAGTCGTATCGAGGGTACACAGGCGATCGAAAGCACCTGGGGGATCGCGTGGTGCTCTCGATCGCCTGTGTACCCTCGATACGGCCCGCGCGAATGCGCGGCGCGACCGGTGTCAGGAAGGCGCCCCTAACCCCGCCGCCCTCCGTGCATCTTCGTTCGTCTCCGTTTCTTCGTGTTGAATCCGTTGACTCCGCCCTCTCCGTCTCCCTAACTCCGTCCTCTCCGGCTCCGCCGACCTCCGTCCTCAAGCTCGCGGCGAAATGTCCGAAGCGAAGATCGACAGAAGCAAGGTTGCTAGATAGTAGTCGGCGCGCGGACTGGGGGGCCGCTGGTAACGGATCGATACATAACCAGACTGTGAGACGCTACCCGTGCTTGAAGAACTGGACTGCACGCTCATGCTTCTCGGCCGCGGCTCTGGACTTGAACGTTCCGAGGTTGCGGCGCTTTCCAGTCCTGGGGTCGACCTTTCGCGAATACAACCGATATTCCCCCGAGCTCAGCTTTCGAATCATCTTTCACTCTCCTGGCACGGCCGCACACGGCGACCGCAGCTCGGCGAAACCGGACGCGTCGTGTTCTCTCGTAGCGATGCACACTGCTTGCCAGAGCAGCTCAACAACCACGCGTTTTCCCCATGAAAGACGAGACGATGGCGCGACTACTGAGTGGCGCCAGCGGCGCGCAGCATCTCGACAATCCGCTCGTGCCTTCGCCGAGTTGCCCACGCGAGCGGCGTCGCCCACGGCTCGTCGTCTTCAAGCTGCGTCGGCGCGCCGCGCGCGAGCAGGAGCTCGACCATGTCCGGCAGACCGTTGCGCGCTGCCCACGCGAGCGGCGTGGACCGGTACTCTTCGTCCCTGGCCGAAATGTCAGCGCCGGCGTCGAGGAGAATCGCGGCGCACTCGACGCGAGTCTCGAGCGGCCGCCCCCGGGCGTCGCGGCCGCACGTCACGTGGAGCAGCGTCGCGCGCTGCCAGTCGGGCAGATTCGGATCCAAGCCGCCGTCGGCCAGCAGCAGACGAAGGATCCCGGCGTTTTCGAGAAGGTACGATCGGCAGGCGGTCAGCACCGGCGGCACGCGCGCACCGGCGTTCAACAGTCGCACGACGAGATCGCGCTTGCCGAGTGTCGCCGCGGCGGTGAACACGCCGCCGCAGCCGGCGTTCGCTTCGCTCGAATCGGCGGTGACACGCCGCACCACTTCGTCATCTTCGTTCAGCCAAACGAGGTCGTAGCAGTCGAGCCTGCCGCCGCGGGCCATCAGCAGCGCGCGCAGCTCCTTCGTCTTGGCCGCCGACGTGGCGTTCCCCGCCGCATCGACGTAGGCGCTCGGATCGGCGCCGTGGTCGAGGAGGAGTTCCACCATCGCGCGGTTGCCGGCGCGCGCCGCCGTATGGAGCGCGGATCCGCGCGGCGCCTCGGCCCCCTCCGGCCAGCACGGGTCCGTGCCGCGCTCCAGCAGGAATGCGGCGATCGCGTCGTGCCCCAACTCGACTGCCGCGGACAGCGGCCGCTTGCCGCAGGGCCGCTGCTCGCGAATCCGGGCGGGATCCTCGGCGAGGAGCGCCGTGACACGCGCGAGATTGCCGAGGGCGGCCGCGACCGTGAGATCGTTGGCGGCGCCGCGCCTGAGCAGCAGCCGCGCCGTGTCGAGGTCGCCGCGACCGTGCCAGAAGAGGGCTAGATCGATCGGCGCGAAATCCGCGGCGGCGTAGCCGGCATCATCCCCCGGACCCGAGCCGTGCCGGGCGTGGATGTCAGCGCCACGGTCGAGCAGGACGCTGATTGCATCGTGTGCCGATGCCAGCACGGCTCGATGGAGCGGCGTCCCGCCCTTGCGATCGCCGAGCGCGACGAGGTGCGGCTCGGCATCGAGCATCGCGCGCAGCGCCGCCGCGTCGTTCGCGTCCGCCGCAAGATGGATTGGATGATCCGCGGCGACCGTGCCAGCTGGCGCGATCCGGACACTTCGGCGAATCGCCTCCTCGACGATCCGCGCGAGAGCCTCGTGACCGCGGTCGCGCGCGACCGTCGTCAGGCTCTCTCCGTCGGGACCCACGGCATCCGGCTCCGCGCCGGCAGCGAGCAGAATCTGGACTGCCTCGACGTGACCTTCACGTACCGCAAAGCGGAGCGGCTCGCCGTAGCGCGACAGCTTCGGATCGCGCTCGAGCAGGCCGCGCAGGGCCGAGGCATCGCCCGAGCGGGCGGCGCGAATCGCGTCCCACACGTCGCAACCGCGGCTCGACCAGGGGCCATACGGCCGCTCCAATCCAAGCTCCTCGGGCTGGATCAAGTCGACGGCGCCACGCGCGGCGCCGGCACGAGTCTCGAGCTGCGCGACGAGCGCGGTCCAACCGGGAAGTCCATGCTCACGCGCGAGCGCGTACTGCACGTCGCGCAGGCCCGGATCGACAGGCACCTGCGGATGGGCGCGCGTCAGGCGTGCCCGCGCCTGCTCATCGCCCGCGCGCAGCGCCTTGAGCCAGCGCTTCGCTTCCTTTTTGAGATTCTCGAGGGTCGTGGCCGGACGGATCTGCCGGATCATGGAAACCTTCCTTCCGTTGAGTGCCTGGCGTCCGCTGATTCAGGCCGGAAGAAGGTTCGACAGCGTTGTCAGAACCAGAGAGGGGTGGGAGTCATCTCCCTTGCCGCGGACAGGAGGCGCCCCCGGGGGCGCGCTGTCACTATGGTGACCAAGGGCGCCGAGCGTGTCAAGACGTGAACGGGTGGACCATCGGTCGCTTCCCAATGGCATGCGACCACAGCGCAACGGGTTGACTCAGTGAGCGGGTGGCGCCCGGCGGGGCCGCCCCGCCCGCCGCGCAGGCGCCTCTCCCGTCGACACGGCTTTTGGCGCCGAGGACGGGTGGGGCTGCCGGGCGACAGGACCCGCGATCGCGTCAACTCTCCGGCTTGTGTTCACACCGCCGGCGAGATCGACGTCATGCGGAAATCCTCGATCCGCATCGCCGGCACCAGCGCCGTGCCCGGGTTGTCGTAGGCCTCGCCGATGTGCATCGGCACGGCCGGGCCGAGCGCCGAAATGTTGTTGAATCCGCGCGCCGGCCCGTCGTTCCAGCGGAAGTTCTGCACCGGCCCGGCAATCTCGCCGTTCTCGATCAGGAACGTCCCATCGCGGGTCATGCCGGTGTTGAGCAGCGTCATGCCGTCGACGACGCGGATGTACCAGAAGAACGAGACCAGCAGGCCGCGCCGCGTCGACTTGATCATCTGGTCGATGGTCTGGTTGCCACCGTCCATCACCAGACTCATCTGCGGTGAAGCCGGCGTCGGCGCGATTCCCTTCTTGTTCGCCCAGAAGCGATCGTAGGCGAGATTCTTCACCACGCCTTTCTCGATCCACGTTGTCGGTTTTGCGGCCAGGCCGTCGGGACCAATCGGTGTCTGACGCAGCACGCTGTTGCCGATGTCGCTCCTGATCGTGACGTTGTCGCCGAACACCTTCTGTCCGAGCTTGGTCGCGCCCGGCTCGCCGCCGCTCATGAAGCTGCGCCCCTCTTCCGCCTGGCGCGCGTTCAGCGACCCGAGCAGCAGCGACAGGAACCGCGCGGCCGGCCGGGGCTCGAGGATGACGGTGTAAGTGCCTGGCTCGATCGCGCGGGCCTTGCGCGACGACAGCGCCTTGGTCGCTGCGGTCTCGCTGATCCCCACGGCATCGATCTTCGTCACGTCCTTCAGGCCGGTCGTGCCGGCCCAGCCCGAGCCGGTCGCGTCCGGAGTCCGGCACGTGAGGATCAAGCTCGCCTCGGCGTAGCGGTGGTACGCGAAAAGCCCCGCCGAGTTCGCCCGGGCGTCGGTCCAGTGGATCTTGGGAATGTAGCCGGCGCCGACAACTCCCTTTTTCTCACAGACGTCGATGCTCTGCTTGACGAGGCGGGCGCGCTCCGACGCGCCGAAGTTGACCGCCGCCGGCAGCGCGGCGTCGACGACGATGTAGTCCTGCGGCGGTTTGAGGAGGGGCATCAGCTCGGGATTGTCCGGCCGCTGCTTCGCCAGGCTCTGCGCCTCGGCAATCGCGCGCTTCAGCGAGGCGTCATCGAACTGATGGATGGTGGTCGACCCGGACTTCTGTCCGTAACGGACCGAGATCGTCACTTCCTGATCGTGCTCGGTCAAGTTGGCGGTGATCGTGGAATTGGCGTAGCGAGTCGCCGATCGCTCGCCGCCGGAGAATTCCACCTCGACGGCCTCGGCCTTCGCCATGTCGAGGATCTTGTCGGTGATCGCCTTGACGTCGTCGCGTGAGTAGCTCATTTTTTAGTTTGCGCTGGGGCCCCACCCCCAGCGCCTGCCAGCCCTTCGCTTCGCTCGGGCCGGTGGTTTGCGGCGACAGCCTGCTTGGAGAGGCATCGGCTTCGGATTTCAGATTCTACCCATAAGCTGCGCCGACCATGACGCGCCGGATTAGGCACGGCGACGATCCGTGCGACGGATGGTTCGACTGCACCGGCTGCCCCTTGGCGTCACCAGTCATCCCGACGTGTTCCCACGCCTCGGGCGGACCGACGGCATCGAGGTTGGCCCAGAAGTCGGTGGTGATGGCGTTGTAAGTGAAGTCGCTGACCATCCGCGTCTTCTTGCCGTTCTTGATCTCCCAGAACGCGTCGCCCCCGAACTGGCCGTTGTAACGCTGCTGGTCGATGCTGAAGCTGCCCATCCCATCGACGAGCACGCCGTCCTTCACGTCGGCAATCATCGCCTCGACATTCGGCGACCCTGCCGGCCCGGCTTCCATCTGGATATTGGGCATGCGCAGGAACGGATAGTTGCGCCAGTGATTGGCGAAGGTGCAGCCGCGGCTGAAGTTCTCGTTGACGAGAAACGCGGTCTCGCGGTTGGTCTGCAACCCGACGAGCACGCCGTCCTTGACGATCTGCCATTTCTGCGACTTCACGCCGTCATCGTCGAACCCGACGGTGGCCATGCCACCCGGATAGGTCCGGTCGGCGATCACGTTGAACTTCGGCGATCCGTACTTCAGCTTGCCGAGGTCGGCAATCTTGACGAAGCTCGTCCCGGCGTAGTTGGCTTCGTAGCCGGCGATGCGATCGAGCTCGGTCGCGTGCGCCACGATCTCGTGGATCGTCAGAGCGAGGTGGGACGGCATCAGCACGAGGTCCTTGACGCCCTGGCCGACCGGCTTCGCCTTCGAGTGCTCGATGGCTTCGGCCGCAATCCGATCGGCCTGGCCGGGCAGATCGCATTTGACCAGGTACTCGTAGCCGCCGCCAGCCGCCTTTTCGTAGTTGCGCGTCTTCACCTGCGTGCCGGCCCGGGCCGTCGCCGACGCCGAACAGTTGCAGAAGTGGAAGAGCTGCTCGATGAACGATCCCTCGCTCGTCGCGAGGTACTTCCACTCGTACTCGAAGCCGGCGGTCGCGTTGGCGAAGAGGATGCCCGGGGTCTTCTGGATCGCGCTCGTGACGCCGCGGAGGAGCTCGACTTTCTCCTCGAGCGGCACCGACCACGGGTCTTTCTCGAACGGCATCTGCCAGTACTCGTCGTACTTCTCGACCGGCGCCAGCCGCACGTCGGTCTTCTTCGCGACGGCGCTGGCGCGGGCGATGTCGGTGGCGACGCCGGCGACGCGCTTGATCTCTTCCGGTGTGACGAGCGGGCTGCTGGCAAAGCCCCAGACGCCGCCGTGGATCACTCGGATGCCAAAGCCATAGGTCTCGACCGTGCCGCCGCCCCCGCGGCCGCCGAATCCATCGCCGCCGAAACGGCCTCCACCGGAGAAGATCTGTCCGTTTCGAAGCGTCAGCGACTGAGAACGGTTGCGCGTGAACCGGATGTCGGCGTAGGAGCATCCGAGCCGCTTCGCTTCAGCGAGCGCGACCGTCGACCATTCGCGGTAGCGCGGATCGCGGACCGGCGGCGCCAGCTCCTGCGCCGGGTTCACCGGGCGCGCGGAGGTCCAGGCCGGCACGCCGGCCGCAACCGCGCCGGCGCCAAGAACTTTGAGGAACTCCCGTCTGTCTCGACCGCTCACTGGTCGGCCTCCCTTCCGCTTCGCGCGGCGATGCAGCTGCCGCCAGCTGCGTCGTGAGTCTGACAAGACGAACCCGGGTGCGCGCTACAGACCTTCCAGCCGCGCCTGCGCGTCGCCGAAGCGATCCAGCTGCACACCCATCCGGTCCATCAGCGACAGGTGCAGGCTGCACGCCTTCCGCTGGTCGTCGTCTTTGCCGAGGTAGTCGAGGACGCGACCGGGCTTGAGGGTCCCCCCTCCCTTGCCGGTGAGCAGGATCGGCAGCTGGTTGGCGCCATGGGCGTCGCCGTCGAAGAGGCTGGAGGCAAGCATGAGGATCGAGTTGTCGAGCAGCGTGCCGTCGCCCTCGTTGATCTCCTTCATGCGCTTCGTGAGGTAGGCGAACTGCGCGATGTGGTACTGGTTGGTCTTGAGGTACATCGCTTCCTTGTCGGCGGCCTTCCCGTTGTGCGTGAGATCGAGGTGCAGCGCGCCCTGCACGCCCTCCAGGAACTTGAAGTTCATCTGCGACAGGTCGTTGTTGAGCATCAGTGTCGCGATGCGCGTCTTGTCCATCTGGAAGGCCAGCACGACCAGGTCGAGCATCAGCTTCATGTGATCGGGAACGTTCTGCGGCAGCTCGTTCGCCGGACGCGGCATGTCGGGCTGCGCCAGCGTCGGCCGCCAGCCCTCGATGCGTTCCTCCTTCGACGCGCGCTCGATGCGCTTCTCGATGTCGCGGATCGACTCGAAGTATTCGCTCAGCTTGAGGTTGTCGCTCCTGCTGATCTTCGGCCGCAGACTCTGCGAATCCTGCCGCACTTCGTCGAGGATGCTGCGGTCGAGCGTGCGGCCCGTGCCGTCGCCGACCAGACGGTCGAACGTCCGCGAGGGATAAATCTCCTTGGTCGCCGGCTTGGTCGGCGAGATCCATGACACGCTCGAGCCGTAAATCATGGACAGGCCGTCCTCGAGGCGCAGCTCGTTCGGCTCGATGCCCAGCACGAGGCTCGGAATCGAAGTCCGGTTCCCGATCTGCGAGGCGATGATCTGATCCATCGACGTGCCGACGCGAATCTCCTTCGGATCGAGGCTGACCGTCGTCCCCGACAGGAGGTTCATGCGTCCGAGGTGCGGGACTCGTCGACGCGGCGGCGGTCTGGTTGTAGAGCCCCTGGATGAAGGTCATGTCCTCCCGATGAGGCATCATCGGCAGGAGCCCGGGGCCGATCTCCATGTTGGCCCCGGCGCCCTTGGCCCACCAGTGGATCGGCTCGACGCCGTTCGAGAAGAAGACGATGCCCAGCCGCAGCGGAGGTGTGTTCGCCTTCGTGGCAGCGGCCGTCTGACCGAGCAGCGGCAGCGATTCCATCCAGGGGAGCGCCAGCGCGACCCCGACGCCGCGAAGGAAGTGCCGCCGTGAGGGGTGCCGGTCGTTTGTGTCGATGCTCATCGGATGCCTGTTCTCATCTGCGACGGTTGACTCGCGGTGGCCGGATTCGTCGTCTTCGCCGGAGGCCCCGCCTTGGACTCAGCCGGAACGCCTTCGTCTGCTGCGCGGTTGCGGAACTGGCGGCTGGTGACGATCCTGACGGCCAGGTCTGAAACCGACGCGTTCCCGCCGGCCGCCGTCATGCCGGCAATCAGTGGCCGATCGGAGGCCAGGACCGTTCGGCCGAGCGCATACCCCAACATCTTCTTCGACAGTGTCGTCATCACCTGCTTGTCCTGCGTCTGCAGGTACTTCAGGAGGCCGTCGGCGCCGACGATGGTTTTCTTGTCGGCGAGCTCACCGGTGACGTCGATTGCCTGGCCGTCGGGGTACTTGTCGCGCGTCCGGCCCACCGCATCGAAGCGCTCGAGCGGAAAGCCCAGCGGATCGATACGCTGGTGGCACGAGGCACAGGTGTCGCTGCGCTTGTGCTCGGCCAGCCGCTGCCGAAGCGTGAGGCCGTTGAACGACTTGTCATCGCCGGGAAGCGTTCCGGCGTCGGCCGGCGGAGGCGGCGTCGGCGTCCCCAGCACGCGCCTGAGCACCCAATCGCCGCGCTTGACGGGACTCGTCCTCAGTGGCGCCGACGTCGTCGTCAATACCGATCCGAGCCGAAGTGCGCCGCCTCGGTTGAACGCGTTCGCGCCCTCGACCATCACAACGACCTTGTCGTCTAATTTGACGGCCTGCTCGACCTTCGTCTCGAGCCCGTAGAACTTGGCCAGAGGCTTATTGAGGAACGTGTAGTCGGCGTAGAGGATGTCCTTCACCGGGCGTTCCCGCCTGACGATGTACTCGAAGGTCGAAACGGCCTCGTCGTACATCGCCGACTTCACTTCGTCGGTGAACTCCGGGAACCGTCCCGTGTCGACGCCGCGGTACTGGTCGAAGTGGTAGAAGCCGAGCCACTGCCCGAAGAACTCCGTCGCGAGACGGCGCGCTTTCGGATCGGCGGTCATGCGCTTCACCTGCCGGGCGAGGAGCGCCGGATCGTTCAGCTCGCCCGCGGCAGCCGCGCGCCGCAGCTCGTCGTCGGGAATCGACGACCAGAGGAAGAAGCTCATGCGGCTGGCCATTTCCCAGCCGTTGAGCGGCTTCTCTGGGCCGCGCGTGACGCTCTCGACGCGATAGAGGAAAGCCGGCGACACCATGACGCGAGCGAGCACGGCACGAATCGCGTCGTCGTGATCGAGATGGTTCACGGTGCGGGACTTTTGATAGAACGCGCGAAGGCTTGCCTTCTCCGCTGGCGTGAGCGGCCGCCGCCAGGCGCGGCTGGCAAAGGTCAGCGCATCGGTCACGTGGCCGGGCTGCGCGAGCGCCTGCGCCTTCATCACCTCATCGTAGTGCGCGCGCAGCGACGTGAGGTATGGCCTGACAGCAGCGGGCTGCCCGGCAATCTGCGCGGCGTCGAGGTCTTCGATCTTGCGGAGACTCAGGTTGAAGTGGTCGGCCAGCATGCCCAGGTAGGCGTCATGGTACGGCCACGATCCGAAGAGGTCGTTCCAGGCGTGATTCAGCCGCGCCCGATCGGCGCCGTCCACCATGTTCTCGGTGAAGAACCTGTCGCTGCGCTGGTACTTCACCTTGAGCACGAAGGCATCGTGCTCGGGACTGTTGTAGGTGTTGTCGAACGGCGGCGGCACCGGGTCCTTGTCCGCGGGATTGGCCTCGCCGTGAGAGTTGGGGGGCAGGAGCGCCGCGTACTCGGCCATGTTGGCGCGAAAGGTCTTGTAGCCGGCGCTCTGCGGATCGCCGAAGACGACTCGCTGGAGAGCGTCGCGCGCGGTGCCGTCCGGCTGCGCGGAGAGCATCACCCGCACGACGGCGTTGCGGTCCTTGCCGAGCTCGGCGTCCGCCTGGAACTCGATGACGTTGCCGCCGGCCGGCACGTCGATCGTGAACGACACCGTACCGGCCGTCGCGAAATCGTCGGGCCCGATCGCCGTTCCATCCGGACTCGTGCCGAAGGCCAGCGATGCCGCGGCCTCGGGGGCCAAGACCGAGCGCAGTGACCGCGTGGAGAGCACGGGTCCAGCCCCACCGCGTCCGGCGGCCGCTTGCGCGGGCGTCGCGACAGCAGCGGCGGCGCCTGGCGCGCCGCGGCCCGGACCAGCCGCCGCGCGAGTGACGACGCGCGGGTTGCGCCAGATCACGACCGGCGTCGCGCTCGCGCCGGGAGCGACGTCGGTGAAGAGGAGATAGACCTTCTGGGGACCCGGCGTGGGCGGTCCGCCACGGCGGCCGCCGCGATTCCCGACTCCATATGTGAAGTGATGCGCCGGATCGACCTTCAGCGTCGCATCGTCGAAAGTCAGAGGGCTCTCGTCGCCGGCGCCGCCGGCCGCGAGATCTCCGCGGGCAAAGAACCAGCTCGGCCACGTGGTCAGGTATTTCTGAATCTCGTCGCAGCCGGCACGGCCATTCGCCAGGGACGCCTGGAGGTCGGACGTCGGCGCCGGAAGCTTCGCCCAGCGACTCACGGTCTCGCGCGTCGGGTATCCCGTCGCCGGCTTGTTGACCACCATCCAGATGTGATCGGCAAAGCGGCCGGTGATGCCTTCCTTCGCCGCCAGCCCGCGAATCGTCGCCGCCGGATCTCCGAGCGCAACGCGGTGCTTGTAGTACCACGCGACGTAGAAGGCCTTGCCATACCGTTCGAGCCCGAACGGCCGTCCGCCTTCGCCCGACACGACGCGAAAACCCTTCGTCTCGTAAAGCGTGTTGATCCGGTCGAGCGCCGACAGCTCCAGTCCCGTCTTGCCGGCGTCGGTGTAGAACTCGAGAGGTCCGGCGCCGATGACCGCGTGATCGGCGACCAGCTTCGCGGCTTCGAGATACCGCTCGATGCTCTCGTCCTGCACGAACTGAACGTCGCCGAAGTTCGCGAAGCCCTCGCCGCCGACCGAGTCGCTCGATGCGTCGATGCCGACCTTGACGTCGATGCCGGTCAGATCGCGAACCGCATAGGCATACTCGGCACTGGTCAGTCGGCGGACGGTCACGCGCCCGGGCTCGCCCGCGTGCGCGGTTTCGTAGGCTTTCACGGACGAACGGATCCACGCCGCCGTCGCCTTGCGTTCGGCATCCGTCGGCTGCTCGGTCGCCTCGAGCGGCGGCATCATGCCGGTCTCGAGCATGCCGGCAACCTTCTCCCAATTCTCGAAATGCTCGCTGATCGAGAACTGCCCAACCAGCCTCTCGATGCTCAGGCCAGCCTCGGGCTTCTTGGTGCCGTGGCACTCGAAGCAGTACTTCTGAAAAGTCGGGGGAGGTGTAGACGCGGCGGCGCGACGCCTTGGCGTGGGAGCCTGGGCCTGAGCCGACAGCATTGACGCGAGCGCCACCACACCGGCGACGCACAACCCTGAGCGTGTCATTGAACTCCAGGCTCTGATAGCCGAAAACCGTTGATAGGATTGTAGATGCTCCACATTGGCGTGTCCAGCCGGAGCCCGGGCGGGCCCTGAAACCGCGCCAGTTTCTCGGGGAATCAGGGGCTCAGGAAACAGGAGGCCGGGATTTGAAAGAAGATGATGTCCCATGACAAGGACGAGCACTGTCGTCGTAACCGGCGCGGGAAGCGGCGTCGGCCGGGCCGTCGCGCTCAAGTTCGCGGCTGAAGGGTGGCAGGTTGCGCTCGTTGGCCGTCGGGCGGAAACGCTGGCCGAGACGGCGGCGCTGGCTGGTTCGGCCGCCGCGGACTGGGTCGACGTCTTTCCCTGCGACGTGGCCGTGACAGACGAGGTGGCCACGATGGGCGCGGCCGTGCTCGACCGTTTCGGCGAGGTTGACGTGCTCGTGAACGCCGCGGGGATCAACGTCCCGCGCCGCAGCTTCGAGACGCTGTCGGTCGAGGACTGGCATCGCGTCCTCGCCACGAACCTCCACGGCGCCTACTACTGCGTGCGGACGTTCCTGCCTGGGATGCGTCAGCGTCAGACCGGAACGATCGTCAACATCAATTCCGATGTCGGGAAAACCGCGCGGGATCTGGCGGGCGCGGCGTACGTCTCGTCGAAATTCGGACTGATGGGCCTGACGCAGCAGATCAACGCCGAAGAACGTGGGCACGGCGTGCGGGCGTGCTCGATCTGCCCGCGCGACATCAACACGCCGCTGCTCGACAAGCGCCCGCAGCCACCCTCCCCCGAGGCACGCGCGCGCATGCTCCAACCCGAAGACCTGGCCGCCTGCGTCTGGCTGGTCGCCACCCTCCCCGCGCGCGTGGTTCTCGACGAGATCTCGATGTCCACGAGGTGACGACGGGCTCAAGGCTCAGGGCTCATGGCCTGTGCAGAGACGTAGTGTCCGGCTTCAGCCGGACCAAGACCAGTCCGCCTAAAGGCGGACACTACGGACGATTTCTTAACAAGCTCTCAGGGCTTAGGCAAGATCTTCGAGTAAGTGGTCGAAAGGTTTTGCCTGAGCCCTGAGCCTTGAGCCCTGAGCCTGACGTCTCCACATCCGTCAACAATTCCCAGCGTTAAACCCACCGGTGTCGATCTGGTCGATCTCCGTTCGTATAGAGCATGAACAAGCCGGTACGGTGCCGGCGGGCTCGAACGGAAGGAGCTGGAGATGAGCAAGATCGTTGTAGTGGAAAACCTGTCGCTGGATGGCGTGATGCAGGCACCTGGCAGAACCGACGAGGACCCTCGCTGTGGCTTCGAGCACGGTGGCTGGGCGATGAAGTACAACGACGCCGACAAGAGCCGGATCATGGCGGGGGGGATGGCCCAGGCCGGTCCGCTGCTCTTCGGGCGGCGGACTTATCAGGACTTCTTCAAGGTCTGGCCGGGGCGGACGGACAACCCGTTTACCGCGGTGCTCGACAACGCGCAGAAGTACGTGGCCTCGACGACGCTGACCGAGCCGCTCCCGTGGCAGAACTCGACGCTGCTGAAGGGGGACGTTGGGGACGCGGTCGCCCGGCTCAAGGAACAGCCGGGCAAGGACATCGTAGTACTGGGCAGCGGCGAGCTCGTCCAACGTCTCATGCGCCGCAATCTCGTCGACGACTTCGTCCTTCTGATCCACCCGCTGGTCCTCGGCACGGGCCGACGCCTCTTCGCCGACGATGGCGCATTCGCGGCGCTTCGGCTCGTCGAATCGCAGACGACGAGCACGGGTGTGGTCATCGCGACCTATCGATCAGGCCGAGCAGGCCGCGGGTAAGAACGGCTGACTTTCGGTGATCGGGCTCAAGGCTCAGGGCTCAAGGCTCAAGGAAAAGCCTTGAGCTCCTGGCCGAGCGACTTGGATCTGAGGGTTTTCCTTGAGCCCTGAGCCTTGAGCCTTCCTTGTGAACAATGTCAACCGTGATCCCCATCGCTGACAACTTCCCCGTGGCCGCCACGGTAGCTGACAGCCGGCGCAGGACCGCCGGCCTCATCTTCCGCGGCGCGCTGGCGTTCAACACGGCGCTGACGATGTTCTGGCTCGCCACCTACGCCGGTGGCTGGTCGTTCTTCTTCGGGAACTATCGGGTCGATGGGGACGCGGCGGGCCGGATTCTGTTCGGGGTCCTCTTCTTCTACGTCGTCTGGGGCGTGATCTGGTGGGTCATCAAAGGAGCACTGCTTCGCTTCTACGTCGGGTTCACGCGCGAAGACCGGCGCGACGCGTTCTCGTCGCGCATGGACCGCCCCTACGACGTCGCCAGCCTCGTCGGCCGGTATTCGGAGCGGCGGATCCGCATCACCGACATGATCGGCCGCCGTGGCCGGTTCATGACCCTTGCGGGCGCCGGCATGTACTACCTGTACGTCCAGGTCGGCAAGGACCAGAACGCGGGCTTCGCTAGTGCATTCCTCCAGGACAACCTGCTCGACGCCGTCGTAACCAGCTGGATCTTCCTCGGCTTCTACCACGTCAGCAATCTGCTGGGCGCGTTCTTCTATGGGCCGCAGTCGCGCGTGATGGACGGCGTGCTCGCGCGCGCCAACTGCCTGCTCATCACTACGCTGTGGACCGTCTTCAAGTTCGTGATGGTGCCTGTGGGCATCCAGCTCGCGGCGGTCTTCCCGAAGGACGAGTTTGCGCCGGTGTTCGCGCTGATCTGGGGTTCTTACCTCGTGACCGACGCCAGTGCGGAAATCTTCGGCTCGCTCTTCGGCAATCAACGTCTGCGCGTCTGGGGGATCGGTGACGTCAATCGCAAGTCGGTCACCGGCATCGTCGCGGGATTCCTGGCGGCGCTGATCTTCTGCGTGTGGGTGGTAACGGCGAACGGGCTGGCGACGCCATGGCTGGCGCTGTCGCTCGCGCTCGCAATCTCGAACTCGCTGCTCGAGCTCTATTCGCCGCGCGGCACCGACGACTTCACGATGGCGACGGCCAACGCGCTCATCTGCTGGGCGTTTGGCGCCTGGCTGCACTGAAGTCCTGCGTAGGCGGTCGCGCGCGCGTTGAGCGCGAATCTGATCCGATAGATGACGGCGTCAGCCGTCTCAGGAGAACACGAATGAAGCAATACCTGCTCAGCATCTATCAGCCCGATGGCGGGACGCCTCCTCCTGAGTTCCTGGAGAAGGTGATGCGCGACGTCAACGCGCTCATCGAGGAGACCAAGGCCGCCGGCGTGTGGGTCTTCAACGGCGGTCTGCATCCGCCGAGCACAGCCACCGTCTTGAGGCCCAGCGAGGGAGGGGATGCCGGGGACGTCCTGATGACCGACGGCCCGTTCGCCGAGGGCAAGGAGCACATCGGCGGGTTCATAATCATCAAAGTGCCCGATCTCGATGCCGCGCTCGAGTGGGCGCGCAAGACGGTGAAGGCGGTCCCGCTCCCGATCGAAGTGCGCCCGTTTCAGGGGTAGAGAGCTGAAACCGATGAACACGGCCCACGGCTCATCACGATGAACGCGAAGATCACGATGGCCACGAAGAAGACGTATCAAAAGCGCCTTCGCGAACTTCGTGAGCTTCCGCCTTCGCCAAGGCTTCGGCGGACCGCCGTAGCTTCAGCGGAGGCTGGTCGGAATCTTCGTGGTGGTTCGTGACAGTGTTTGCATTAGAAGCTATCTCACAACAGGGCGAACGAGCGGCAGCGAGTGAGCCTGGCGAGCGGCGCGGGGCGCCGGGGTCCCCGCGAGCGAGCCAGTAGGGGAGTCCGAGGGGCGAAGCCCCTCGGAAAGGCTAGACCGTGACCCTCAACGTCTCTGAGATCGAACGCGTGTTCCGCGAGGAGTACGGTCGCGCGGTGGCCGTCCTCGTCCGCCAGTTCGGGGACATCGACTTCGCCGAGGAGTCGGTTCAGGATGCGTTCACCAGGGCAGTCGAACGCTGGCCCGCGGCAGGGCTGCCGCCGAGCCCGGCGGGATGGATCATCGCGACGGCTCGCAACCGCGCCATCGATCACTTGCGCCGCGAGGCGTCTCGCGCGGATCGACACACTCAGGCCGCCCGGCTGCACGCATCACCAGAAGATGACACCGACGAGGGCGTCGTGAACGACGATCGACTGCGCCTGATCTTCACCTGCTGCCATCCGGCGCTCGGCACCGCCGCGCAGGTTGCCCTGACGCTCCGGCTGCTGGGCGGCCTCACAACCGAGGAGATCGCGCGTGCGTTCCTGGTGCCCGAGCCGACGATGGCGCAACGGCTGGTGCGCGCGAAGGGCAAGATTCGGGATGCGAGGATTCCCTATCGGGTTCCACGCGACGCCGATCTCCAGAGTCGCGTTCGGGCCGTGCTCGCGGTCATCTACCTTGTTTTCAACGAAGGTTACACGGCGAGCTCGGGCAACCGTCTCGTCCGCGAGGATCTCTGCAAGGAGGGGATCCGCCTGGGGCGGCTCCTCGCCGAGCTCATGCCACACGAGCCGGAGGTGATGGGACTGCTCGCGCTGATGCTGCTCATCGAGTCGCGGCGGGCGGCCCGCACCACCGCCGACGGCGATCTCGTGCGGCTCGCCGATCAGAATCGTGCATTCTGGAATCGGCCACTCATCGCCGAAGGCCAAGCCATCGTCCGCCGCTGCCTTGCGCGCAATCAGCCCGGTCCCTACCAGATTCAGGCGGCGATCAACGCCGTCCACAGCGACGCGCCGGTCGCGTCCGCGACCGACTGGCGGCAGATCCTGCAGCTCTACGACCAGCTCCTGGCGATGACGCCGGGCCCGGTGGTGGCGCTCAACCGGGCGGTGGCGGTCGCCGAAGTCGAAGGGCCAGAGGTGGCGCTCCGCCTGATCGATGACCTCGATCTCGATCGGTATTATCTATTTCACGCGATTCGCGCCGATTTCTTGCGGCGCCTGGGCCGCGACGCGGAGGCCGCGGTGGCGTACGAAGCGGCGATCGCCGGCTGCCAGAATGCGGCCGAGCGCGAGTTCCTGCAGCGACGCCATCAACACCTCTGGGATCCATCGTGAACATCGCGTCATTCACGATCCGTCTAATGCCGTCTATCCCTGAATCTTGCCAGGCTGACTATGGTGGCGAGGAGCTCGGCAGGCTCTGCCGGCTTGGCGATGTGGGCCTGAAAGCCCGCGCGCAACGCCCGCATGCGATCCTCCGAACGGGCGTACGCGGTGAGCGCGATGGCCGGAATGGCTTCGCTGTCATGGTCGTGCTCGCGACGAATCCGCTCCATCAGATCGTAGCCGTCCATCTCGGGCAACCCGATGTCGCTAATCAGCATCTCCGGCCGTTCACGATGGAGGATCGCCAACGCCTCTGACGCCGAGCGCGCCGCGAAGATGACGGCGCCATGCTCCTCCAGCAGCCGCTGCAGGTACTCCAGCGTGTCAGGCTCATCCTCCACGAGCAGGACGCGCAGCGACTCGAGTGCAACGGTCTCGGTCGACTTGGTCACGGGCTCGGGTGGTGCCTCGCCGGAGGTCAACTGCGGAGGCCGGGCGGTGGGCAACCGAATCACGAACACCGACCCCTGTCCTTCGCCGCCGCTCTCGGCATGAACGGCTCCCCCGTGGAGCTCCACCAGGTGCTTCACGATCGAGAGTCCCAGGCCCAGACCGCCGAAGCGGCGCGTGATGGACCGATCAGCCTGGTGGAAGCGATCGAACACATGCGCTAGCACATCCGCGCGAATGCCGACGCCGGTGTCCTTGACGGCGATTTCGGCGGTCCCGTTGGCTTGTGTCAACGAAACCGCGATGTGCCCGCCGCGCGGGGTGAACTTGATCGCGTTCGACAGGAGGTTCCAGACAACCTGTTGGAGCCGGGCTGGATCACCGGCGACGGGCCCGATGACCTCGTCAGCGGTCTTGGTCATGGCGATGCCCTTGGCCTCGGCGTCGCCCTCGACCGTTTCGATGGCCTCGTCGAACATCGCCCGAAGGTCGACGCTTCGCGTCTCGAGACGCAGCTTGCCCGAGACGATGCGGCTGATGTCCAGGAGATCGGCGATGAGTTGCGCCTGTGCCCGGGTATTGCGGGAAATGACGTCCAACCCGCGATCGAGCATCGCAGAGTCATCGCGACCGCGCATCATCAGCTGCGTCCATCCCAGGATAGCGTTGAGCGGCGTTCTCAGCTCGTGCGAGACCATGGCGACGAACTCGTCCTTGATCCGACTCGCCCGCTCGGCCTCGGCACGCGCGTTGCGCTCCGCCTCGAGCAGCCGTTCGCGATCGGCGGCGGCCAGTTGCCGCTCGGCTTCGGCGCGCCGGCGCTCGGTAATGTCGCGGGCGATCTTCGAGACGCCGATGATCGTGCCAGCCTCGTCGCGCACGGGCGACACCGTCAGCGAAATGTCGATCAGCCGGCGGTCCTTGGTGATGCGAACCGTCTCGAAGTGGTCGACCCGTTCTCCGGCGCGAATCCGGCTGAGAATCAGGTCCTCTTCCTGCTGGCGGTCGGCGGGAATCAGCATCCGCACCGGCCGGCCGATCAGCTCCGACGCCGGATAGCCGAACAGCCGCTCCGCGGTGGCGTTGCAGGAACGAATGATTCCATTGAGATCCTTGGCCAGAATGGCGTCATCCGAAGACTCGACGATCGAGGCGAGGTAGGCGCTGGCGTCGGCCTCGCGCTTGCGGTCGGTGATGTCGATGCAGGAACCAATGTAGCCGGCAAACACCGACGCCTCGTCGATTGGGACGCCGGTGTCGAGCACCCAGCGATACTTGCCATCATGCCGCTTGAGCCGATACTCCATCGTGAACGGCTCGTGCGCGTCGAAGGACTTGTTGTAGGTGTCGAGGCAATGCACCAAGTCGCCAGGATGCACGTTCTCTGACCAGCCGGCTCCAAGCTCTCGAATCCATTGGCCGGCCGACGAACTCGAGCCATCGGGCGTTGACCCACGTCAGTCCCTTGTCGAGACCGCTCGTCCAAAGCATGACCGGCGCCGCGTCTCCCATGTACCGGAAACGGGACTCGCTGATGCGAAGGGCCTGCTCGATTCGCTTCTGCTCGGTGATGTCGCGCTGCGTTCCCCAGACTCTGAGCAGCCGGCCCTTCTCGACCACGCCGGACATGCTGTTGGCGAAATACTTGACGCCGCCCGCCGCATCACGCTCCGTCGACTCGACATTCGAAACCTTGTAGCCGGCTTCGATGACCGAGGCGATGTATGCGCGCGCCGCGGGATCGGTCGAGGGCAGCATGGAGTCGAGCTTGGCGCCGACCAGTTCTTCGGACCGCTGGAGGCCGTACATGCGAGCCATCGCGTCGTTGCACTCTGTAAAGACGCCGTGCCGATACGCCAACTCCACCTGCACGTCGACCGGAAGACTCGTGTCCAGCGGTGGATCGAATTCGAGTCGCCAGATGCCCTCGGTGCTGTTCTCGACGAACGCACGATAACGTTCTTCAGCGGTCTCGGCCTGCGCATCGCGGCTGAGCGAAAAGTCAGAACTCATTTGGCTTCCGAGAGGATTCTCAGCCATCTGTTCGAGGCTACCGCATGATGGCCTGCTGCGCAGCCCCTGCAAGAAGAGAGTCGCGGGGGACGACGTCCGGCAATCGTACATGACGAGCGGGGAGCGCACGGTGCGTCCCCGTCGATTGGTGAGATGTTCGTCAGCCGGCCAGAGTGGCGACCGAGCGTTGCTGGCTATCTACATAGCAAGCGCGCTGCCAACTCGCGCTGCTCCCATAAGAAGGCTCAACCCCTTGAAATTGCGGCGGTCTTGCCGCAGACGCCACACCCTTCAAGAGCTTCGAGAGCAGGACGGGTTCGCACGGATGGGGCGGTTCGGCAAGTCCCCACACACGTTCAGCAAGACGATGGTCAGGGTGTGCCTTCGGATACTCAACCGACCGAAGCTGAGAGCTTGTAGATTAATCCCTTGTGGCTTCCGCCTTTAGGCGGAAGCTCAACTCCGGCGCGCGACTTCCGCCTGAAGGCGGAAGCCACGAGTGGTTGATTCACCGCTCTGCCAGCTCAGCCGCTGCGACCTACCCGCCGTAGTGCAGCGTGAGGAGCGACTCGGCACCGTGCGCGGGCACCTGCAGCACGAACATGCGATCGAACTCGCCGGCATCGATGACGACGTTCGCGGGACCGCCGAGCGCATGGATGATCTGCGGCACCGTGTTGGTGTGCCCGACCACGAGCACGCGTTTTCCGGCAGCCTTGATCTGGTTGGCGGCTGCCGCAGGAGCGCCCGCGATCTCCACTGGCGTGATCGACAAGAGCGCCGCCAGCGGTGCGGCGGTTTCCTTCGTGCGGCGCAACTCGCTGGTGAAGATCGCCGTGATGCCGGCGCCAGCCAGCATCTTGGCGAGCTTGATCGCACGACGGCGACCGGCGGCGGAAAGACCGGGGTTCTCCCCGCCGGCTGGTTCCGCGTGGCGAACGAGCACGACGATCATGACTGCCTGCCTCTCCTCATCGTCTTTTCTTCGCCGCTCGCAATTCGGCGATTCGCGCCTTGACGAGTTGCGTGACGAGCGCCGACGGGGGCGGCGAACCGATGGGGAATCGAATCGTCCCTCGACCGGAGGTGTCGTATCCCTCGAGTTCGGCCGCCAGCGAGCGCGTCGTCGCGGTGCTCAGTGGGTAGAGACTGCTGTGTTTGCTCCATGCGGCGTACCACACCAGTCCCTTGCCATCGAGCCGGAAGGCGGGCATGCCGTAGCCGAAGCTCTCAACGGCGCCGGGCGCCGCGGCGCGGATGATCGCGCGCAGCTTCTGCAGGTGCCGGCGAGCATTTGGTGGGATCGAGGCCAGGTATTTTCGTACTTCTGCGCCGGGACGCTTGTCACGGCTCCGTGGGGATGCGGAAGGTGTCACGGCGAGCCTCCACTACACGTACATCGGCCTTCGGTCGGCCAGCGCCATCCAGCCGCGTACGATCCGGTAGATGAACCAGAACCCCACGCCGGCGAGCGGCAGCCACACGACCAGCGCGCCGAGCCCGAGCGTGACGATGATGAAGCTCACGCAAAGGGCGACCCATAACAGGCCGAACCAGAACGTGCGGATCTGCCAGCGGAAGTGCGACTCGAGCCAGGTCCCGCGCGCGTCGCCACGCTTCACGTAGTTCAGGATGACGGCGATGATCGAGGGCCATCCGGTGAGAAAGGCGCCGATGACCGTCGCCGCGCCAAGGATGCCCGTCAGCAGGCTGAGGGCATGCAGCGCGTAGATGAACTGCGTCCAGCTCACAAGAGAGCTGGTCTGTCGGCCTGGATCGTCCATCGAGATACTCCCTCTTCCACAGTATCAGGAAAGAGTGCCAGGGCGACACGCGCTCCCTAGGCGGAGGATTACTCGCTGAGCCGAGTCACGTCGAATCCTCGCATTCTCCAATACGACACGCATGTGGGCCCTGAAGAATCAGCGTTTCGTGAGAACTCCGTGAGGACACCTGGTCGACCGCTGCCTAAACTGGCACAGGAAACCCGCCCACGTTCTCAGGTTGCCAGGGTCAGACGACGACGCAGGGACTCGGCGCCAATCGGCGTCGCCTGTCGCGTCCGTAACCACGCGCACTGCTTGCTTCTTTCATGAATGGAGGGTCGACTGATGCGAATCGGACAGCGGGTCGTCGTTGCCGGACTACTGGTTTCCTGGGGCTGTGGCAGTTCGCCGCCCGGGCCAAGCCCCCTGCCGCAGACGCTGGCAATCTCGCCGGCGGTGGACCTCCTCAGGATCAGGGCTTCCGAAACGCTGTCCGCGGCCCTGACGGCGAGCAATGGCCAGCAGACGCCCGCCACGGCCACGTGGACGAGCGACGCGCCGGCTGTCGCGTCAGTCGATGCCAGCGGCCGCGTCACGGGTCAGACCTCGGGCAGCGCCACGATTGCGGCGCAGGCCAGCGGTCTGCGGGCGACCGTGACGTTACGGGTGGTCCCCGACTACCACGGGCGATGGGAAGGCATCACCCGCGTCACCGCCTGCGCGGACGAGGGAGACTTTGACACGCTGTGCGACGAGGTGGTGGGGGGCGGCATGCCGCTCTCGACGTCAATTACCCAGACCCGCGATGCCGTGACGGCCGATGTGAACTTCGACGACGCAACGGGCCGGATCTCGACCACGATTCAGTCCAGCGGGCGGCTCGTGACCACCGGACAGTTGACGCTCGTCGTCGAAGGGATCTCGTTCGACGTCGCCCTCTCGGAGTGGGACACAACCAGCACCGACAATCAGCTGATGACGGGACGCTACCGCCTCGAGGTCCGTCACGCGCTCCTGACCGGTTTCTGGCGGCTCGACGGCGAGCTCGTCTCGATTCAGAAGACGTCCGGGACACCGGGCGTGGCGTCTATGACTGGCATCTCCGGGCGGCAGTCGCCGTCCAGAGTGTTCAGCCGGCTCCCGATCGTCGCCCGGAGGAAGTGACTATGATGCCGACGTTCACGCCTTCCCGACCCGATGCCAGGAGAGCGCGGCCGGCATCGCTTCGCCACCACGCGGGGCGAGCTGCCTTACCTGCTGGCGGTGCAGGTAAGGCGTGACTCGTATCAGTCGGTCTTGCGCGCTGAGCTCACGCAACGGAATCCCAGATGGTTGGTCCCGGTCGTGATGTCGCCCTTGCCTCGCGTGCCGACCATGTAGCGCGAGCAATACTCGTCGGTGCAGAGAAACGATCCGCCGCGGTGGACGCGCTTCATCACGCCGGGTTCCTCGGGGTCGCTTGGTGAGTCCGGCCCTTGCGGATTCCTGGCGACGCCGCCTGCCGCGGCCAGCTGGGCATAGTAGTCGGGGCGATACCAGTCGCTCACCCACTCCCACACGTTGCCGCCCACGTCGTAGAGCCCGTAGCCGTTCGGCGGAAACTGCGCGACGGGCGCGATGCCCGTGAAGTGGTCGTCGCCCGTATCGCGATCGGGAAAATGGCCCTGGTGGCTGTTGGCCATCCACTTCCCGTCTTTCCTGAACGCGTTGCCCCAGGGATAGACCTGTCCCGACAGACCTCCTCGCGCCGCGAACTCCCACTCCGCTTCCGTGGGCAGGCGCTTGCCGGCCCACGTCGCGTAGGCCACTGCGTCTTCGTAGGCGACGTGAACGACCGGATACGAGTCTTTCCCCGCGATCGAGCTGTCGGGACCGAGCGGATGCCGCCAGTTCACACCCTTCACGTACGCCCACCATCGAAAGTGGTTGTCGATCGGAACGGGATGGTCGGGAGGCGTGAAGACGACCGAGCCGGCCACCAGCTTCTCAGGCGGCACACCAGGAAAATCCGCCGCGTTCGGCTTCTGCTCGGCCACGGTGACGTAGCCTGTCGCTTTCACGAACGCGGCGAACTGCTTGTTGGTGACCTCGGTCCTGTCCATCCAGAATCCGTCCACAGAGGCGCGGTGGATGGGACGCGAGTCGGTTGTGGCCTGCATCCCGACGGTGTCGTTCATGTCGGGCGGATCCTGGGCGCCCATGGAAAATTCGCCGCCGGGGATCCAGACCATGCCCTCGGGCGCATCGCCGGGCGGCGCGGTCTTGTTCTCGACGGTGGGCAGGAACGCGGGCGCCGCCGGCATTGCGGCCGGCGCGGACGCGGGCGCAGGTCGAGCGCATGACGCCGACGGTCAGCGCGGCGGCGCCGGCAACGGCCGCCACGGCGACCCACGTCCATGTGCTTTTGCTACGGGGCCTGTCCGTTGCGGGCGGAGCGGACTTTCGACGCGTCTTGCTCATCTCCTCTGCCTCCCGCTGGTACACCTGGTGTCGCTCTGAAGAGCCCTCACCGCTATCCAAGACGCAGGTCGGCTGAGCCGCGGTGTTGATGATGGTGTCATCTTCGCCTTTTTTTGGTTGCCTGCTCGCCGGCATGTCGAGAACCGCTCGCGAGGTCCGACGTTACATATAGAGGCAAGATCGAGGCATCACCAGCGTCACCCAGGGACCGATCATGAAAAAGAAGATCCTCATCGCGCTCGCCTGCATTCTTCTCCTGCCGCTCCTGGCCATAATCGCGCTCTTCGCGACACGGGAGCCGCCCGATGGCCCACGGATCCAGGCCGCGTCGGGCGTGGTCGGGATAGAGGCCGGCGGCGCGTACGCCTGGATCGTTCGCACGGCGCACGGCGCCGTGTTGATCGATGCAGGGCTCGATGCCACGGGCACTGCCATCATCGCCGAGCTGAAGGCCGAGGGCGTCGAGCCCCGGCAGGTTCAGGCCGTCCTCATCACTCACGGCCACCCCGACCATTATGCGGCGGCCCGGCTCTTCGAGACAGCCACGGTGGCCGTCGGCTCCGCGGACGTGGCGATGATACGAGGCGACAAGACGCATTATTCGGCCTTCGGCAGAGTCATCGGCTCGGTGATGCCCCTGCCGCCGGCGCCGCCGGTCATTGCCGCGCTGAGCGGCGGCGAGCAACTGGAATTCGACGGCGCCTCGTTCAGGGTCATCGCCACTCCAGGTCACTCACCGGGAAGCGTTATGTTCCTCTATCAGGACGTGCTCTTCACCGGGGACTCTCTCTTGCGCAAGAAGGACGGCGTGGCCATCGTGCCTTCCTTCTTCTCCGAGGACGCGCGCCGGAACCGCGACTCTCTTCGGGCTCTCGAGACCCTGACGTTCGACAAGATCGCCGATGGACATGCCGGCGTCGCGTCCGGCGCCAGAGCGAAGCTCGTGCGTTTCCTCGCGGGCTCGTGACTGCATGCGCCGAATCCTCCGGCCTCAGGCCTTCCACTCGTCCGCCAGTTGTCACACGAACCGGTTGAACGCCCGATCAGCCCTGCGCGCCGCTGATGATCCGCAGATAGGCTCGCCATGGCCCGACCGCGTCCGAGTACTGCCGCGCGAGGACGCGCGAAATCTGCATGACGTGATCGAGATCGTGCGCCGTCCAGGTCGCCAGGAGCTGGCCGAGCGTCACGGGCCCGAGCTCCGGATGTCGGCCGGGACGATTGAGGTCGGCAGGCGTGAGCGCGAGTGCGCGCAGGTCGTCGAGGTTGCGGCGGCGGAGCACGGCGAATTCGTCGAGGAGGCTGTCCAGTGTCCGAGGGGCGGACGCCTTGAACTGCGCGAGCCGGTCGAACTTCTCGAAAGGCCGCGCGTCACCATGCTCGAGGATGATCTTCGCGCGCGGCACCCAGTCGGTCAGCTCACCGTGGATGAGATGGCCGACGACGTCGTAGGGGCTCCAGGTCTCCCCTCCCTCGTTGGCGGCGATCCACGTGTCCGGCAGGCCCCGGAGCATGGCGTCGAGCGTCGCAGGCGTTCGCGACAGGATTTCAATCGCCTCCCCCACCACAAAGGGGCGGCGCGTACGATCGCTGTTGGTTTTCATCGGAGTCGGACCTCAGGCGTTTCGCAGTTGCCGCGGGTTCGGAAGAAATCGTAGCAACATTTCACCTGGCTGCGGCGTCCATGGGCGGATTGGCTCCGAGCCGACTATACTGCCCGACCACAGCCTTCTCGGGAGATTTGCGGAGGCAGGAGGTCAGCATGGGTCGGCTTCGTGCGTGCGTGGTCTGCGCATTAATGGTGATGAGCGCGGCTCCCGCGGGAGTCCGCACCAGCTCGCCGGCGCAGGCGTCCGGGAGTTTCGTCGTCCGTCTGGCCGGAAGCGTTGCGAAGCAGCCGCTCGACGGACGGCTGCTGCTGTTGCTATCGAGGGAACGAGACCCCGCCCGCGAACCGCGCTTCCAGGTGAGCGCGACGAGCCTGTCATCCGCGCAGGTCTTCGGCATCGACGTCGAAGCCCTGAAGGCCGGCGACGAGCGGACCTTCGACGCCGGCGTGCTCGGCTACCCGCTCGAGTCGCTGCGCGAGCTTCCGCCCGGCGAGTACACGGTGCAGGCCTTGTTGCACAAGTACGAAACATTCCGATTGGCCACCGGTCACACCGTCAAGCTGCCGATGGACCGCGGCGAAGGCCAGCAGTGGCAAAGCGCGCCCGGCAACCTTTATAGCGCGGCGCAGAAAGTGCGGTGGGATGGCAGCAGCGCGATCCGTCTCGAGCTCGACAAGGTCATTCCGCCGCTGACCGAACCCGCCGACACGAAGTACGTGAAGCACGTCCGCATCAAGAGCGACCTCTTGTCGAAGTTCTGGGGCCGGGACATGTTCCTGGGCGCGCACGTCCTGCTGCCCGAGGGCTTCGACACCCACCCGAACGCGCGCTACCCGCTCATCATCAACCACGGGCACTTCCCGAGCGACCTCGGAAACTGGCGGGACACGCCGCCCGACCCCAACGTGAAATGCGAGTACAGCGAGCGCTTTCACCTCGAGTGCTACAACCGCATCCAGCAGCAGGCGGCCTACGATTTCTACAAGGAATGGACGGGGCCGAACTTCCCGCGCGTACTGGTCATCGAGATCCAGCATGCCAATCCCTACTACGACGACTCCTACGCAGTGAACTCGGCGAACCTGGGCCCATACGGCGACGCGATTATGAAGGAGCTCGTGCCCGCCATCGAGTCGCGCTTCCGCGGGATCGGCGCGGGTTGGGCGCGCGCCACCTACGGTGGATCGACCGGCGGCTGGGAGGCCCTCGCCGTCCAGATGTTCTACCCGGACGACTTCAACGCCGCCTACGCCGCGTGCCCCGACCCCATCGACTTCCGCGCCTTTACCGTCGTCGACATCTACAAGGACGCCAACGCCTACTGGGCCGACGGTCCGTTCATGAAAGTGCCGCGTCCGGGCCACCGCAACTATCTGGGCCACCTGCAGGCGACGCTCGAACAGATGAACCGCATGGAGCTGGTGCTCGGAACCCGGACGCGCAGCGGTCAGCAGTGGGATATCTGGGAAGCGGTCTACTCACCGCAGGGGCCTGACGGATATCCGGCGCGAATCTGGGACAAACGCACCGGCGCGATCGACAGGAAGGTCGCCGAATACTGGAAGGAGCACTACGACCTCTCGTGGATTCTGCGCCGCGACTGGAACCGCGGCCTCGGCAGAAAGCTCGAGGGAAAGATCCACCTCTACGTCGGCGACATGGACAACTACTACCTGAACAACGCCGTGTATCTGGTCGAAGATTTCCTCAAGGCCACAAAAGATCCCGCCTACGGCGGCGAGGTCACGTATGGCGACAGGGCCGAGCACTGCTGGAACGGAGATCCGACACGCGCCAATGCCTACTCGAGGCTGCGCTACCACCAGATGTTCATTCCGCGCTTCGTCGAACGAGCACGCAGGACGGCGCCTGCCGGCGCCGACCTGCAGTCGTGGCGCTACTGAACCCTCGCCGGTCTACTTTTTTGTGGTGCCCGTCACGATGACGTCCCGCGAGATCTGCTTGGTCGGCTCCTCTGCTATCTTGGTCGCGGTGAGCTTCATCCCCGGTTTGAGCTCCATCGCCGAGAGCTTCTTCCCTTCGACATCGAACATGAAGCCATTCGGCACCTCGTACTGTTTGTTCTCCCGGTTCTGCAGGGTCACGATGATGCTCGTGGGCGACGACCAGAACACGGTGCCTTCGGTGACGGTCGTCGTCCGGTTGATAATCGGCGTTTCGGTGACGATGACCGTGCCCGTCAGCATCGTGCCTAGCTGAAGCTCTTTGAGGGTCTTCGTTACGCCGTCGATCGTGAACTGCTGGCCCGCCTGAACGATGTAGAGCTTGTAGTCACCGGCCGTATGCTTCGCGATGAGCCAGTTCGGCCCGATGGCCATGAGCTCCCCCTTCACCACCTGTGTCGTGACGGCCGGCACGCCGCCAAGCACTTTTTCCTTGGTCTGCGTCGGTTGGGCCGAGACTACCGCCGCCACGCTCATCGCTGCGGCAAACGCAATGGGAAGTCCCAGGGACTTCGAAATGGACAGAGACATCGTTCCTCGCTTTTTGCCCCCTGAGGCGCAACGCACCGTCGGCGGGGACGTGCCCGGCGGCCGTCACAGCATATGCCGGAAGCACCAGGCTGATGCAAGATTCTGGTGGGCTCAAGGCTCAGGGCTCAAGGCTGAGCCTGTGAAGAAATTCGTACGTAGTGTCCGCCTTTAGGCGGACTTGTCTTGGTCCGGCTGAAGCCGGACACTACATTTCTTCACAGGCCCTGAGCCCTTTCGCGACCGCCTCACTACACGACCGTCACGTCGATCGCGAGCCCTCCCGCGGGCTTGCCCGCCGCATCGCGCAGGATGAGGTCGATCGTCCCGCGCGCATGCGCTGGCGTATCGGCACTGACGCGCAGCAGCAGGCCGAGCATGCTCGGCCCCATCGGCAGGCGCACTGGAAGGCGCGTCACCGGTCCTGGGGGAAACAGCTTTGCCTTGTCGATCTCGAAGCCCCGATCGGCCAGGCCCGCGCCGTCGTCGGCGTCGAGCACATCGTCGCGACGGCGCGGCGTGTCGAAATGTCCGTGCTCGAGCGCGTCGCTCACATCGGCCGGCGCCAGCGGCGGCGTCGCCGCACGCGGCACGAGTGCCGCGCCGATGGCCGCGAGCGAGGACGGACGCACGAGCTCGACGATCCGCTCGTCGTTCGGCTTCAGACCGCGTAGCACGAAGGGCAGCACCAGCGCCTTTCCGCGCTTCGCCCTGACCACCGTGAGATTCTTCTGCGCCAGGTTGCCGTGTTCCCACACGTGCGCGCCGCCGACGGGCCGATCGGATCGCGCGAGAACCGCCGCGAGCCAGCACGCATGCGCGCCCGCCGAAGGCACGAGCGCGGCCGGCCACCGCGCCCGCACGAGGCGATCGGCGCCGGGCGCAAGATCGAACCCTCCGGTTGCGGCGATCGCCGGGAGGAAGTCGGTGGGCCACGTGAACTGCACGCCAGCGAACTGCTTCACCTGGAATGTGACGACGAAGTGCCGGGCAACGCTCGCGCCGCGATTGCGAATCCGGGCATGAAACCAGTTGTCCCGGCCGGCGTTTGGCGCCTGATGCACGGTGCCGCCGTCGTCGGCATGGCGGATCCACAGGTCGGGCGAGTCCCAGAAGCGTCCGCCCCACGCCTCGGTGCCGGTGTGCGCAGGATCGTCGCGTAGCCAGAGGTCCGGCGCGGGTGACGGATCGGGGAACCCGTAAATCCAGCGATGGAACGCATCGACGAGATCGGGCTGCCCGGAGCGCGCTACGAGATGCGCCTCGAGATCGAGCGTCGTTACGGGCCGATCGAGGTGCTGACGGTAGAACTCGCCCATCCAGCCGGTGAGCGCGGCAGGCGACGTGAGGGCCGCCACGCCCTCGAAGAACCGCTCGCCTGACGAGTACGCGGCCGAGGGCGTCACGCGCGAATACGCGTTTCGCGTCGAGAGCGTCACCGGGCTCTCGGTGAAGTCGAACGGCTGCGTGCCGGTGCCGCCACTGTCGTGATAAACGTTCCACCCCTCGTCCCACCAGCCGTCGGCCTGGCTGGCCGGCTTGACGCCGCGTCCCCACCACGAGTGGAACGTCTCGTGACGAAGCGAGCCTGAGCCCGACGTGCAGCCGCCCTCGTATTCCATGCCTCCTTGAATCATGAAGGCGACAAAGCGGTTGGCGTGCAGGTACGGGCCGGCATGGTTCTCGTTCTCCACCAGCCACGTCGACAGGTTGGCGAGGACGGTGGCGAGGTTGAGCGTGACATTGGACGCCAGCTTGAACGCCTCGATCGTGATGAGGCGTCCGCTGACCGGCAGCGTCACGGTCGCAGACGACGAGGACAACGTGTCAGCCGCGCGCACTTCGACGAGCGTGGAGAGCGCGGTGACGCGATCGGGAAACGCCACGCGCCAGTGGTTCGTCGCGAGTGTTGTGATCGTCCCGTTGGTGATCACCCGATGCGCGATGGCTGTGCCGGTGACGCGCAGCTCGAGGTTGACGGCATATTGATCCCAGATCAGATTCGCCGGCACCCACGACTCGAGGTAGCGCGCCGCGGCGAGATCGGTGAAGCCGACGTTGAACACGAGCCGCGGCCCCGCCGACCAGGCGAGGCCGGGTGGATAACTGCCGCCGGGCGGCGAGGCCGGCAGCCCGAGGCTGTACGTGATCCGAAGCGTGTGGCCCGTGCCGGCGGCGAGCGGCACGTCGAGCACGCGCAGCTCGGCGCCCGGTCCGCCGCCGAGGTCGCGCGTCAGTACCTGCCCAACGGCAAGCGGAGCGCCGTCGAGCCACACGCCCGTGATCGTCTGGCGCAGATCGAACATCGGCCGGCCCGCCGCCGGTCCCACGACGAAGGTGAGGGTCGCGTCACCGCTCGCGGTGCTGGCCGCACCGTCGAAGACGAGGTGCGCGTCGATCGTCGAGATGTCGATGGGAACGGCGGTCTTCCCATCGAAGCTCACCGGCGGCGGCGCCAGGTCGAAGTTCGTGGCCATCGCCTTACCGCCTCTTGCCGCCCCGGCCGCGCGCCGGCTTGCCGCGTTTGGCGCTTCCTCGACTGGCCGGCTTCGCCGGGACCCTCGCCGTCCTGGCGCGTCCGTCAGCCGACAGCTCCGGGTAGCGCTTCGCCACCTTGGCGAGATCCGGCAGGATGTCGGCGAAGCCCCGCAGCACACCTGTGCCGGCGGCCGCGATGTCGGCGGCACCGAGCCTCCGTCCGCCCGCCGGCGCCGCTGTCCGCACGAGCGCGTCCAGCCGGCGGCATGCCTCGCCGAGGTGATAGGCGTCGCCACCGAGCGCCACCCACTTGCCCACGTCGTCGTGCATCACGAGATCCGCCGCGTGGTTGTCGGCGTCGCTCGCCGGGTAGTCGACAAACACGTCGACCCCTTGCTGCACGCCCACAGGAACGCCCTGAGCCGACCAGCTGACCGCCACGTTGAGGCGGTAGCGGCCGGGCCGCTCGAAGGCGAAGCCCGCGGTGCTCCAGAACACCTTGGTCGACGCCGACACGCTCGCTCCCGGCTCGAGCTCGCTCACCTTCCCGTGCTCGCACACGATCGCGAACGGCCGCACGGGACGCTCGCGGCCTTCGCCGTCGGTTACCGTGATCGACGCGAACAGCGCCTCGATGCTGACGTCGTTCGGCACGCGCATCGTTGCCGTGCTGGTGTTGGTCAGCGTCCACGACAGGTCTACCGGCTGGCCGAGCGCGACCCGTTCGGTGCCCGCTGTAACGTCGAGCGAGAGTTCCGAGGACGCGAAGTCGTGGCGATCGGAGGCCTGCGGCGCTCCGGTCGGGAACCAGCTCGCGAACGGCCATCCGCCGGGCCGAATCACGGGATCCGGCATGTGGTTCAGGTGATGCCGTACGGTCGTGTTGATCGCGAGCTTGATCTGATCGGGGAACACGCCGGGCTCGCCCGTGCCGGGTCCGCCGAGCACATCGGCCACGGTCGGCGTGGTGCTCATGATCGAGTTGTCCGCAGTGGTTTCCTGCTCCTGATGGATCTGATTGAAGGTGTGGGTCACCTCGTGGGTGGCGCTGCGCAAGAAGGCACGCGGCACGTCGCGCTGCTTCTGGTTCGCGGCTGTTCCGAAGTTCGACGAATCCGAGACCGGATAGCCGTCGTCGGAGAAGCTGGCGCAGCCCTCACGCGGGACGGCGATCTGGTCGTACATCACGCCCCGCGAGCATCCCAGTTTCGCGGGCACGACGATCAGGTGCACGCGCCACTCGGTATCGAGGTTCGTGGCCGGGTTGCGCACCGTAGTCATCAGCGCGTGGAGATCCGGGGAGCTCCAGCAGTTGGTCGGCGTTACTCCCCCGGGCACCGGGACGTTGAGCTGGTCCTGAACCACGGTCAGCTGCCAGCCGATTTTCCGGTAGACGGTGTCGAAGAACTCCGTGCCACCGGCTCCATCGGGTACCGGGCCTGGCCGGACGGCTCCCGTTAGCGTGTCGATCTCGAGCGTGGCGCGGCGGAAGAACCTCGATACCCACGCCAGCGTGACACTGCCCTTGTCGACGCCACCCTCGAACAGCCGGCCTTCGTAGAACGGACCCCCGGTCAGCGAGAACGGAAACGGCGCGGCGACCTTTGACAGCCTCAGCGTCACCGTGCGCGACGGCGCATTCGGGAAGGTGCCCTTGAACTGTCCCGCCGGCGGCTGCGTGTAGTTGAACTGCTCGGCGACGATGGTCAATACGCACTTCGTGTGTTTCGGGGCGACGGCCGGCGCCGAAACGCTCGTCACCTTGAGGTAGGAGTGGTACCGGCCGCGCGGAAAGATCGGAATCGAGGGCTTCTGAATCGGCAGCGGCGTGATGGGATCGTCGACGGTGCTGAGCGCGCCGGCGATACTCATCGGCACCGACACGACCGGCTCACCCGACTCGTCGGCGTCGGCGGGCGCGACCGGCTGCGGTGGCGCGACCGGACCAATCACCGGCAGGCGCGAATAGAGGTCGCCGCTTACGATCAGGTTGTCCGCACCTCCGTCGGGCGCCGAGCGATCCACGCGGAGCGTGCCCTCGAAGGTCACGAGGCTGCCCGTCGGTCGGATGTTGATCTTGTAGCAGCCCTGCCGAAAGTCGAGCTTGCACGGTACGAACGGCGGCACTGCTGCCGGCGCGAACTGATCGAGCGATGCTGGCTGCTCCTCGCCACCCTCTTCGCCCATGCTCACCAGCCGCGCCAGCGGCACTAATGGCTTCATGCTTGGTCCGGCCGACGTCACGGGCGCACTCGCGCCGCTGCCTCCACCCGAGCTGGTTTCTTCAGAGCAATTACACATTTTGCACATGGGGGTCGTCTCCTCGGTAGGCAGACGGGTATCGACACGAGCGGTCGGCTCGTCTGCGGTTGAACTTGGTCGCGTCAGCTACGGCGTGCGCGTCTCACGCCGGTAGGTCACACGACAGCCGTCGGAATCCGTGACGTCGAAGTGGTCGGCCTGCAATACGATCTGATAGGTGACGAGCTCATCGGTCGCTGTGCCGACAACCAGCTTTCCGGGTTCCTCGAGACGGTAGATGCCTGCGTCCCACCAGACCATGCCCTGTCCCGGTCCCCTCTGGCCGCGATACGTGCCGATCGAGAACGTGAGCGTGGCGGGATACTTGTCCGCGCACGCCGCAGTGGTCGTCTTGGTCCAGGTGCCCACGACGTCGGGTGCCTTTTCGCGTTTGTCAGGCATCGTTTGAGGCCCATCCTTCACATCAGCCAATTGCCGAAGAATGTCGGCGACGAGCGGCTGGTCGGCTACCACGGCTCGTTGCGAGAGACGGGCCGGACGAGCGACAGACACTTCGGCCAAGGCCGTCAGTTGTTCTTCAGACTGGCACACATATAGAAGAACGCACAGAACTGCGTAAAGGAATCTCATCGCATGCGACTCGGTCGACGATGAAATGGTTGCTGTTGTCGAGGTTGATCGTGGCCGTGCTCTTGTGTCCTCAGTATCCCTCCTTCTGTTTGCTCTTCGACGGGCGCTTGACAGGTCTGCGCCGACGATTAGATCAACGACAAAAAGAGGAAAAACGCACAACGACTGCTGAGTTCGGCAGACCACTGGTGCGTGGGTCTCGACATCGGCGCGAGTGCATCAAACACGGTCGAGCTTCAGCCGCTCACCGCCACTCGTTTGACCAAAAACACGGCTACGGGCCACAATTGCTGCATGCTCCGGCGCGTGCTTCTCGCCGCATCGCTCTGCCTGGCCATCTGGGTCACAGTCGATCGCGTAGCCCGCCCGCCGGCCGGTATCGACGCGGCGCCCAGCACGGTTTCGAGTGTGACGGATGCTCCCGGCAGCACAGACGGTCGGGATCCTCGGTGGCACGCCGCAAGCCGAACCAGCGCCTCCATTACTGAATCGGTGTGGAGGTCGGAGCTTCACCACGCGGAGCTCGCAGGCGTGTTCTGTCTCGACGGGTGCGACGCCGTCCGCCGCACCGACAGGCCCCAACCCCAAGCGCAACGCACGTTCTGGCGTCTGCACGACATTCCCCTCCTGATCTGATTCCTCCTCGCGCGCTGCTACTCACCAACAGGTGTGTCTTCGTGTGTCCACAGGAGGATCAGTGATGCGTACGAATACCCTTCTTTCCAGCGTTCGGAAGAGAGTCCTGCTGATTGCCGCGGTCGTGGCGTTATCCCTATGGGCAATCCATCCTCCGGCCGAAACCATCAAGCTGGGCCTGGACCTGAAGGGCGGCGTCCATCTCGTCCTGCGCGTCAAGACCGACGACGCGCTACGGATGGAGACGCAGGCGACCGTCGAGCGCCTGCGAACGGCGCTGACCGAGGCTCGAGTCGCCTTCACCAGCCTGCAAGTCACCAGCTCGACCGAGTTCCGCGCCCAAGGCATCGAAGACGATGCGGCATTTCGTGGCGTGGCACGAGAAGCGGAAACAAGGTTCGATCGGGTTTCGGGTAACGGCGGGCACACCTTTCGGCTCAGGCCGGCGACGGCGAATGACATTCGCAGGGACACGGTCCAGCAGGCGCTCCACACCATCGAGCGGCGCGTCAATGAGCTCGGCGTCGCCGAGCCCGTCGTCGCGCGCTACAGCGAGGAGGATCAGATCCTCGTCGAGCTCCCTGGCGTTGCTGACGTTGACCACGCGAAGCAGATCATCAAATCGACTGCCCAGCTGCGGCTGACGCTGGTCGAGCGAGGACCATTTCCAGATCGCGACGCCGCGCTCCAGGCGTATGGCAATGCAGTGCCGCAAGAGCTGGAGGTGCTGCCCGGGCGGCCTTACGAGCCCGGCGCCGAAGCTTCGATCTTCTACGTCGTACGAAAGGCACCCATCGTGTCAGGCAACGACCTGCGCGACGCCCGCCAGTCACTCGACGAGTCCAATCGTCCCGCCGTGGCATTCACGTTGAAACAGGATGCCGGGCAGCGCTTCGGCGCATTCACCGAGCGACACGTCAATCGCGCCCTGGCGACCATCCTCGACAACCGCGTCACCTCCGTCGCGACCATCATCTCGCGCATCACCGACCGGGGACAGATCACGGGCCTCAGCCGCGAGGAGATGATCGAGCAGGTCATCAGCTTCAAGTCTGGCGCCTTGCCGGCGGACCTGGAGTACGTCGAGGAACGTGCGGTGGGGGCCAGTCTCGGCGAGGCATCGATCCGTTCCGGCGTGCTCGCGTCAGTGGGCGGCCTCGCGCTGGTCGCCCTCTTCATGCTCGGCTACTACCGGCTGACCGGCCTGAACGCCTTGATCTCGATCGTGCTGAACCTCCTGATTTTGGTCGCGCTCGTCGCGTTGATTCCCGTGACCATGACGCTGCCAGGAATCGCCGGGCTGATCCTCACCATCGGGATGGGCGTCGATTCGAACGTCCTGATCTTCGAACGCATCAAGGAGGAGTTGGCCAAGGCTGGCAGCGCGCGGGCGGCCGTCACCGCCGGGTTCGACCGCGTGTGGATCACGATCGTCGACACGCACGTCACGTCGCTCGTCGCGGCCGCGTTTCTCTTTCAGTTCGGCACGAGCCCCGTCAGGGGGTTCGCGACCACGCTGACGATTGGCCTCATCGCCAACGTCTTTACGGCGGTGTTCGTGTCGAGAACCCTGTTCGAGCTGATCCTGTGGCGCCGCGCCACATCACCGCAGGCATTGAGCATCGGCGGCCTGTCACGAGTCTTCACGAACACCAGCTACGACTTCAGCCGCTGGGGCTGGCACGCGATCCTCCTGTCGCTGGTGCTCATCGGCGCAGGAGTGGTGACGATCGTCACGAGGGGCCTTCCGCTTGGCGTTGATTTCTCCGGCGGCACCCTCGTCATCGTCGAGTTCGCGCAGCAGGGCGTCACCGAAGAGGCCGTTCGCGATGCAGTGGCAGCGCTGCCGGGTGACGAAATCGTGCAGCGCTACGGATCGGCGGACGAGCGCCGGTTCCTCGTCCGCCTGCCCCTGACCCAGGGTGCGGATTCGGACGCCAGCCTGGAAGCTGGAGCGCAACAAGTGCGGCACGCCCTGCAGGCGGCGCACCTGCCGGAATTTCAAATCGCAGATCGCGATTTGGTTAGTGCGTCCATTGGACGGGACCTGCAGTGGCGGGGAATCTACGCGACGGTCGCGTCGATCGGTGCGATTGCCACCTATATCGCCATCCGTTTTCGATTCTCCTTCTCGATCGGAGGGATTGCGGCTACGGTCCACGACATCCTGGTGACCCTGGCGTGCCTCTCCTTCGCCGGCTACGACCTCACGTTGAACGTGACGGCCGCGCTCCTTACCGTCATCGGGTACTCGGTCAACGACACGATCGTGGTCTTCGACAGGGTTCGCGAGAACGCAAGGGCGATGCGAGGCGATTCGCTCGCCACTGTGGTCAATCTCAGCGTGAACCAGACGCTGTCACGCACTGTGATCACTGCCGGCACGACGCTTCTCTCAGTCCTTTCGCTGTACCTGTTCGGCGGCGAGGCGCTTCGAGGCTTTGCCTTCACGATGCTCGTCGGCATCGTCAGCGGAACCTATTCCACGGTGTTCATCGCGTCAGCCATCGCCACCGGGTTGAGCGGACAGCTCCAGCCAGGGCAGGCGCCGCGACGAGCGCCGCAGCCCCTTGTATAATACCATACGGTTATGCAACAATATGGTTATGAACGCGGGCGGTAGTCGTCTCAATGCAACCTTCGCGGCACTTGCCGATCCGACGCGGCGTGCCATCCTCGCCCGCCTGGCCTCGGGCGATGCCACCGTGAACGAGCTCGCAGAACCGTTTGACATGACTCAGCCGGCAATCTCGAAGCACCTCAAGGTACTCGAGCGCGCCGGCCTCATCACGCGGGATCGCGACGCTCAACGGCGGCCAAGCCGGCTCGAGCCCAAGCGTCTGGCGGAGGCCAGCGCGTGGCTCGGCCAATATCGGCAGTTCTGGGAGGCTTCGTTTGCTCGGCTCGACACGGTGCTGGAAGAGCTGAAACCGAGGAAGACAAGACGAACTCGACGATGACGTCAGGGGAGCCGCCGTGCTGTTCTACCCAGAGAGCTTCAAGATATCGACACCCTCCGCCCGCGAGATCGCCGTGGAGCGCGACTTCGATGCCCCGCGCCATCTGGTGTTCGATGCGTTCACCAAGCCAGAACTCGTCAGGCGCTGGCTTCTCGGCCCGGACGGATGGACCATGCCGGTCTGCGAAATCGACCTGAGGGTCGGTGGCGCGTACCGCTATGTCTGGCGGAAGGAGTCCATTGGCAAGGAAATGGGCATGGGTGGCGTCTTTCGCGAAGTCGTCCGTCCGGAGAAGCTGGTTGCGACCGAGAAGTTCGATGACTCGTGGTATCCGGGCGAAGCCGTGAATACGACGATATTCGAGGAAAGAAAAGGGATCACGAGGGTCACGCTCATCGTGCGCTACGAGTCGAAAGAGGCTCGCGACGTGGCGAGCAGATCCGGAATGGAACGTGGCATGGTCGCGGGTTACAACCGGCTCGAGCAGATCCTGGCGTCAGTCAGCGCAGACGGTGCAGGATGCTGACAATCCTCGCAGGAACGCTGACCTTCGTGTTGCTTCCGGCGCTGCCGCACCCGTCAGCTCGAGCACTCGCTACGCAGACCAACATCATGAACGCCACCAAGCCATCCGACCGGGAAATCGTGCTCACGCAGACGTTCGCCGCGCCTCGACAGGCTGTGTTCGATGCCCTTACGCAAACGAATCATCTCCTTCGCTGGATGCAGCCGACCCACATGTCGTTCGTGGCGTGCGAGGTCGATCTCCGAGCCGGCGGGTCGTTCCGTTACGTCTTCCAGCGCCCCAGCGGCGCGAGGATCGAGGTCCGAGGCGCCTACGAGACGGTCGATCCACCGCGGCGGCTGGTGTACAAGGAAACCTACGACTTCTCGCCGCTCGAGCTGCGAGTATCGACCGTCCTCGATCAGGCGGGCGGCGAAACAGTCTTTACCCAGACGATCAGGTATTCGTCGAAACAGGAGCGTGACGACGACTTCGACGGGGTTGCCACCAGCGCCGCGGAAGTCTACGCCAAGCTGGAGCGCTATTTGAAATCACCCCGGTGAAGCTCAGTTGAGCGGCACGAAGGCGAGCGCATTGTTCGCATTCATCGGGATGACCAGCTGCTTCGCGCCGGCGTCGTAGCACATGGACGCGGCGTTCGGGATGTTCCGCGCGATGAGCTCGGCGGGCTGGCCGGGACGAATGCGCGAGACGCCCCCGTTCTGCACGCTGCTCACATACTTGGTACCGTCCGGCATGATCACCAGACCATCGCTGCCTGCCTGAGCCGCGTTCTCAGTCCGCAGCAACTTGCCCTCAGGAGAAAACGTCAGGACTTCCGTGGTGCCCATGTTGAGGACGACGATATTGCCCTGCGGGTCGAGGGCAATGCCGTTCGGCTGACGAAGCGGAGTCCCCTGCGCGAAAATCGAGGCCGCGCCGTCGGGCGCGATCTTCCATACCACCCAGGTCGAAGGATCTGGCTTCTCGCCACCGACCCCGGTCTGCGTCGCGTAGATGGTGCCGTTGTCCGCGACCTCGATGTCGTTGAACCACGGGGAGCGTTCCACGCGGAATTCCCCGGCCGGCGCGCCCGTTTGGAGATTGAATCGACGCACCACTGCCACACTGGGATCGGTCGGGCTCGTGCCGCCGTCACGATCGGCCAGGTACAACATGCCGTTGACGATGTCGCTGCCGTAGGGTTCGTTCAACACCAGCGGCGGCGTCAAAGCGGTCCGCTCGGCGGGGTTCTGGATTCCGATCCATCGCGCGGTGTGGATCGACCCGTCGTGGTTGAGAAACGACACCCAGGCGTTGTTGGTCTGGACGTTCTGCGCGACGCCGCGGTTCGGGACCACAATCACGCCACGGGCCGGGTCATACGAACAACTCTCGGCCGAGTAGATGGCGCCGTACACTTTCACATTTGGTGAAGTCGCTTCGAAGGTTCCGTCGGCGGCCGGATTGATCGGCAAGCCGAGCCGGTTCCCGACGGCGAATGGCTGCGAGGCGGGCGGCTGTTGCTGCGCCAGCAAGGCGCCCGCGGCGATCCCAATAGTGAGCGTGGCTGCAAAGGCCGGCACGGTGATTCGTTTCATCGGTCTGTTCTCCTCAATTCACCCGCTCCCGTGGGAAGCCACAGGAGTGTACCGCAGCTTGGACGGATGAGAGACGTCGTCCGCGTCAAATGGCTCCCGTCAGGCGTGCGGCGATGGTCATGACGACGGTCGAGCCCAGGGCCCACTTGAACAGGAAGCGCTGGTGCTCGGCGAGAGAGACTCCGGTCAAGCCGATCAGGATGAACGTAGACGCGGTCAGGGGGCTGAGCGGGAATCCTGTCGTCATCTGGCCCATCAGGGCTGCTCGCCCGATCGACAGCGATTCCTGCCCCAACCCCGTCGCGGTGCCGGCCAGCACCGGCAGCACGCCGAAGTAGTAGGCGTCAGGCGTGAACACCAGGCTCAAGGGCATGCTCGTCAGCGCAACAACCGTCGCGAGCGCGCCGCTCAGCGAGGCGGGCATCGCCGCCACGATGGCCTTGGCCATGGCGTCGATCATGCCGGTGCCCGTCAGCACGCCCGTGAACACTCCGGCGGCAAAAATCATCGAGGTCACGGTGACGATGCTGCGGCTGTGGGCTTCAATTCTCGTGCGCTGCTCGTCCCAGGATCGGCAGTTCGCGAAGAGCGCAATCGCAAACGCGCCCATGAACAACACGGGCAGGGGCCACTGTCCGGTGAAGAGCGCCAGCAGGAGCGCGACGGTGAGGACGAGGTTGAACCAGAACATCCGGGACCGGCGGGCTTCCGGAAGATGCTCCACACCCGTGGAAACGGCGTCGCCTTTCGCCAGCAAGGCGGCGAGCCGGCGGCGTTCTCGCAGCCCGAAGAGAGACGCGACGAAGAATACCCACAGCAGCCCGGCGATCATGGCCGGCAAGAGAGGTCGAAAGACCTGGCCGGCGTCGGCGTGGAGTACGGTCATCACGCGTGCCGTCGGTCCGCCCCACGGAAGCAGGTTCATCACCCCGGCTGCCAGCCCGATGATGCCCGGCAAAACCACCGGACGTATTCCCATCCGCCGATGGACGGGCAGCAGCGCGGTGGATGAAATAAGGAAGGTCGTCGCTCCATCGCCGTCGAGCGCGACCAGCATCGGCAACGCCGCGCTCACGAGGCACAGGCGAAGCGGGTCTCCGCCGACCAAACCGAGCAGACCTCGCACCAGGGGTTCGAACAAGCCGAGATCGAGCATCAGCCCGAAGTAGAGGATCGCGAACATCATCATGACGCCGACCGGCGCCACTCGCATCACGCCCGCTGACATCATCTCGCCGAGCTCAGGCGCGGCGCCCGCGACGACGGCCATCGCTGCCGGAATGAGGATGGACGCCACCAGCACGGATACGCGCTCCGACAGCACCGCCGCCAGGAACAGTGCGACCGTGATGAAGCCGAGCCACGCCAGTGTCATCGCGCAGAAGATCCGTCGTGCTGGGTGTCGTCTGGAAGATCCAAGTTCAACATCAGCGAGCTGAGCGACTTGCCGTGTGCGTCGAGGGCCAGGGATCGCGTCACGCCTCCGGCCAGCGCGCCGCGCAGCACGAAGTTCAGCGCGCCGATGGCCGGACACTCGTAGCGGACGACCTCGGCTCCGGCGATCTCGCCAAAAAGCGACCTGACGCGGTCCGTCGTCACGTGCCGGACGAGAAACGGATAGTCCTTCTCGTCAAAGGCGATGACCGAGATGTTCGAGACGTTGCCTTTGTCTCCGCTTCGCGAGTGGGCAATCTGCCGCAGCTTCAAGAGATCTCCTCGTACCGCACGGAACACGGCGCGAGCTCTCGCGCCAGAAACGCCGACCCGATAGCGAGGACGTCCCGTACCGACTTGACCGCGCCGCCGCCGCCGGATGGACCGTTCGTGTACAAGGCCTCGACCTCATCGCCGATGCGCTCGGCTTCCCTGGCCGAAGCGGTTCGACCGGTCACTCGCGCGCGCACTTCGTAAGGCTCGATGGCTGACGCGGCACTGGCGCTCGAGGCGCCCGCATGCAGCGCATCGACGCCAATCAGATCGCAGCGCAGCTCGTCGCATCGGACACCCGTCATCCTGAGCCGCTCGGCGACGATGTCGAGTGCAAGCCGGCCGCGACCCACGGCGCCTGGCCCCGCATACGAGATTCTGTCCTTCGCCGATGTAACCATCCTTGTATCCGATGGACACCTTGAGCCGGTCCGGCCGGGGCCGGCCGGCGCCGCCGGTGACCATCACGCGGTCGGGACCAATCTCACTAATCCGAACCTGGCTGAAGTCTGCGACGACATCAGGTGTGATGTACGCCGCGGGATCGTGAACCTCGTACAACAGTTGAGACTTGCACGTGGCGGCATTCACCACACCGCCCGATCCCGCGACCTTCGTCAGGACGGCGCTGCCGTCACGACGCACTTCGGCAATTGGAAAGCCCAGGCGTGCCAGGCCGGGCACCGGCAGCGACACGGGGTCCGCAAAATAGCCGCCGGTGACCTGGCCGGCGCACTCGAGCAGATGGCCGACAACCGTGCCGCTTCCCAGGAGCCGCCAGTCGTCGAAGGGCCAACCGAAGGCCGCCACCTGCGCCGCGAGAAAGAGCGCAGCGTCGGCCACGCGTCCCGTGATGACCAGGCCGGCGCCTCGCGCCAGCGCCTCGACGATCGGTGCGGCGCCTAGATAGGCGTTCGCGGACACGAGACGCGATCCGAGCTCGCTGACCAGCTGGCCTGTCTCCAGCATGTCGTGCTGCCCGTCGGAAACCTGCGTCAGGACATCGTCGCCCGTCACCGCCGCGATGGTAAGGCCATGCCATCCGCGATCGCGCGCCAGCTGGGCGATGCGTGCGGCCGCCGCCGTGGGATTGGCGGCTCCCATGTTCGTGATGATCCTGGTGCGGCGCTCGAGACAGGCCGGGAGAACGGCCTCCATGCGCTCGACCAGCAGCGGGTCATAGCCACTCGCCGGATCTTTCGCCTTTGCCTGCTGCGCGATGGCAATCGTGCGTTCGGCCAGGCACTCGAAGACGAGATAGTCCAGGTCGCCCCGGGTGGCCAGCTCCACGGCCGGCTCAATGCGATCGCCGGAATACCCCGCGCCGGCGCCGATGCGCACGATTCCGCTCGCTTGGGTGGATGTCGAGGGGCACACCCCAAGAGCATACAAGCGGATCTCTTCGCCGCGCACGTCGGGCGACGCGATTAATCCTGGAGGGCGTGACTAGTGGCCACTATCATCAACACGGTCACGACAACACCACGAAGACTCCGAAGATCACGATGTTCACGAAGGGCATCCTGGCAGGTCCACTTCGTGGTCATCGTGACCTTCGCGTTCATCGTGGTAAGCCGTGGGTCGTGTTTATCAGATAGGTTTACTGAGTCGAACGTGCCGAGGGACCAGGCGAACGCTTGGACTTGGGGTCGCGCTGATCGAGTGACGCACGGAGATACCGGAGGTACGCGTTGTCCGGATCCTGGCTCAGGCCGGTCTCGACGAAGACGCGAGCGTCGTCAAAGCGGTTCGCGGCGGTGGCTTCATGCTCTCTCCAAATCGAGTTCACGACTTTTTCCGCGGTACGCAGCGCCGCCACGTCTGCAGGGGGCCCGGTCAGATAGCTGTCGATCGGCTCACGGTGTTTCGTGATGTCGTCGTAGTCCATGGGATCGATCGGATAGGAATTGAAGTATTCGATCCGCGGACGGTTGTCGGTGACGATCGGTCCGTCTCCGATGAAACCGTCCAGGGCCCGGCCGGCGGCGACGAAGGTCGCGGCAAAGTCCTCAGGCGAGTGAAAGCCGATCGCCGTCATGTCGTCGCGCAGCGCCGGCAATTGCATCCTCCGCTGCCACTCACCAAGGTCGAGCTTGAGAGGTTCCATCGAACCGATGGCCACACCTTCCATGCGGTTTGGAATCCACAGCGACACGTACGGGAACTCCGCCATCATCGTACGAATCATCATGCGGGGAAGGGCCTGCCGGGAGAAGTCCAGCGGCATCCATTGGGCTACGACTCCGCCCGCGGCAAGGCGACGCTTGGCAAGTGCGTAGAACTCGCGTGAATACAGGTTGACGATGCCGGCGTCGTGCGGCGGCGGTGGCTCGAACGTGATGACGTCGAACTGCTGAGCCGAGCGCAGCAGGTAATGCCGCACGTCAGCCACGACCTTATCCACGCGAGGCTGGAGGTAGAAGCGGTGATTGATCGGCACGAACAGCGGCGCAAAGCCGAAGACCGCTTCGGACAGATCGACGGCAACGATCTTTTGCAGCTCGGGATGGAGAGTCAGCGTGCCCACGGTCGTGCCGGTGCCGATGCATCCGAGGAGTGCTGACCGCGGATTTGGATGGAGCAGGGCCGGCAGATGTCCGAGCGTTGCCATGTACCGCCGGCCCGGTAGATCGTTGTTGGCGTAGCTCCAGCCGTTGACCAGCAACTGCTGATAGTCGCCCGTCGTCTCGGAGTGATAGCCCAGCACCACGAATGTGGCGTCGCGGGTTTCGCGAAAGGCAAGGATCCGGCCTTCCTGAAAGCGCGTTTGCGCCTCGGCCAGATATCGCGGACCGAGGATCCACGTGCCCGCGCAGACGAACACGATTCCCTCGACGGCGAGGCGGCGGAAGCGCTTGTCTCGACGCAATGAGGGCTGCGAGGCAACCACCACGAGGAACAGCACGAGGTTCAGTCCGATGACGAGCGTCAGGCTGGTCTGAGTGCCGAGGTACGGCACGAGCAGGAACCCGGCGGTCAGCGAGCCGAGCGTTCCTCCGAGCGTGTTCAGGGCATAGAGCCGGCCCAGGCGGCGGCCGAGCACCGACATGTGCTGAATCGTCAGCTCGCTTGCCAGCGGAAAGCCAATGCCGATGAGCGTCGTCGGAATCAGAAGCACGACCATGCAGAGAAACATGGTCTCGGTTGTCCCGGCCAGCCAGTCGAGAAGACCGCCCTGCAGGTTGAGATGCGTCCAGGAATTGAAAGCGGAGGTGATGTTGCGCGAGCGTCCGAGCAGCGCCAGCGTCAACAACCCACCCGCGGCAATGAGGAGCTGCAGGCGGGCAAAATATGCAAGCAGCCGATCTTTGCGAGGCGCCAGGAACCTGGCACAGATGAACGCGCCAAGCACCAGCCCCACGAGATACGTCGCGAGCATCGCCGAGAAGGCGAATACCGTGTGCACCTGGAAATTGGCGAGGACCCGAAACCAGAGAACCTCGTACGCGATCGATGCAAAGCCGCTGGCTGCGAAGACGAAAACCAGAACCGTTGTGCGCCCTGACGACGATTCGGGCGCTGATGTAGGCTGCGTTGCGGAGGCGGCCGGCGCTTCGGTTGGGTGCGGATCCTTGGCCAGGCGACGCGTCAACACGCCGGCCAGCGCCGCATTTGCGGTATAGATGACCGACCCGACGACGGCGGACTGCAGTACTCCGAGCGCCCCAATCAACACGAAACCAACCAGCGCGCAACCAATCGCCGCACCGAGGGTGTTGACGCCATAGAGCACGCCAATCCTCTGCGCCAGCGCCGCCTGCTCGCGGACGACGTGCTTGGCGAGGATTGGAAGCGTTGCGCCCATGAGCATCGTCGGCAGCACGAGCGTGGCAAAGGAAAAGAAGACCGTGAGCAGGCCGCCCGTGAATGTCGGCTCGCCAACAAGCGGCGCCAACCCGGGCGCCCAGGCGGACCAGTTCGAGAGGAAGAGCGTCACCAGGATGGCGACGACGCCCAGTGCGAGCTCGAGAACAGCGTAGGCTCCCAGCGGTCTTCGAGCCCTGTCCGCCACCTTCCCGCCGAGCCAGCTCCCGAGCGAGAGGCCGAAGAAAAAGCTCGCGACCGTCATGCTCACGGCAAACGTCGAGCTGCCAAGCACGAACTGGAGCTGCTTGAACCAGACGACCTGGTAGATCAGGGAGGCTGCACCCGAAGCGAGAAACATCACGTAAATGGCAGCCATCAGGTCTCCTGAGACGAGCTACGCCCTAAGAGGGCGAGCGCTCCAGCTCGCTTATCGGCAGAAGTCATCGCGAACTTGAGAAGCACCAACCCTGACGTCATCTCACAAATGCGGCCGACGGCCCATTCACGATGATCGCGACCAGCCTCCGCTGAAGCTACGGACGGTCCGCCGGAGCCTTGGCGAAGGCGGAAGACTCAATAGCTCTTGCAGCGCGAAGCGAGAAGACCCGTCGCGTCTGCGAGATCGAGATCGGCAATGAACAGCCCCGGCTGCCCATAGGGCTGATATCCGAGCAGCGTCCCGTCGGGCCGCACCACGGCCGATGTCGTGGGCGATCCGTCGCCGGCGAAGTTCACGGTAGCGAAATAGCAGGTGTTTTCAGCCGCACGGCAGAGCGCCGCCTTTTCGTGAAAGGTATTGCCTTGCTCCGCGTACGACGACGGACGATGGCTGCCGGGCTCGGCCTCATGGAAGTGCGGATGGAACACCACCTGCGCTCCGCGGCGCGCCGCCCAGCGCACCGTCTCCGGATACCGCCACCCCTCATGACAGATGACGACGCCGAACGTCAGCGGACCGGATCGGAAGATGCGCCGCTCGGCGCCGGCGACATAGGTGGCCTCCTCGGACGGATCGATCTGCACCTTGTCCTGGAAGCCCGCCCTCGTGCCGTCGCGATCGATGACGAGCGCCGTGATCATCGGCCGGCGGTCCCGTCTGTTCAACGACTCGTTCGGTGCCGAGGACGACCGCGACGTTCGACTTTCCCGCCGCCGTCGCCACCGCCGACCACGCGCGCTCGAGAAACACGCCATCCGGTGGCGGCACAGGTTTTCCCTGCGCGCGATAACCGGGAACGAAGCACTCCGGGAAGCAAATGACATCGACGCGCTCGGCTGCCGCCTGAGCGATGGCGTCCTCGGCCTGGCGCACCGATGCGTCAGGCGTCACGGGAAACGGGAGGTTGGCCAGTGCGATGCGGCAGGTGCTCATCGCACCATTGTGCCTTGCTCCTCGGAGACCGCGAAACCGGCCTTACGACGGACGGCGGAGGATTCGGCGCCGCGCGTGCAACAATCAGCACCATACGGCGGCCGATGAGCTGGTGACTTCTCACCGTGCCGCCGCACATGAAAGGAGGTCGCCTTGAAGAAACGCTATGCCGTGCTGGCCGTGCTGGCCGTGTCGAACGCCCTGCTGGGCGCGACGCCGCGGGCGCAGGACGGCGCCGCCGCGCTCATCGCACGCGTCGAGGCGCCGCAGACGCCGAACCGTCAAGGCTGGGATCCGTACTCGCTGCAGCAGCTCATGGAGCGTTTCGGCGTTCCAGGCCTGAGCCTCGCAGTCATCAAGGACGGTCGGATCGACATTGCGAAGGCCTATGGGCAGGCTGACGTGACAGCGAAATCGCCCGTGACGCCGGAGACGGCGTTTCAAGCCGCTTCAATCAGCAAGCCAGTGACAGCGTTCGCGGTCATGCGCCTGGTCGAAGCGGGCAAGCTGTCGCTCGACGAAAACGTCAACCGCTATCTGAAATCGTGGAAGGTGCCGGAGAACGAGTTCACCCGCGACCGTCCAGTGACGTTGCGTGCGCTCTTGAGTCACACGTCCGGCACCGGCGACGGTTTTGGCTTCCCGGGATACCACCCGTCGTCTGAGAGACCGACGCTGGTGCAGATCCTGAACGGCGACAAACCGTCCAACATCGGGCGAGTTTTCTGGGAGCGTCCGCCATTCACGGCGTTCAAGTACTCCGGCGGCGGCACCGTCGTCGTGCAACTGCTGCTGACCGATGCACTCGGCAAACCGTTTCATGAGGTCATGCGCGAGCTGGTGCTCGACCCCGTCGGCATGACCAACAGTACATACGAGCAACCGCTCCCTGCGCAGCGCGACGCGAACGCGGCGCGCGCGCACGATGGGCGGGGCCGTGCGATGGACGCCAAGTGGCACGTGTATCCCGAGCAGGCGCCGGCGGGCCTCTGGACGACGCCGACGGATCTCGCGAAGCTGGCGATCGAGCTGCAGAAGGCGCTTGCGCGGCGACTCGAAGATTCTGTCGCGCACCGCGGCTCAGGAGATGGTGACACCAGTCGGGACCGGTCCGTACGCCGTCGGCTTCAGCATCGAGCGACGCAACGAGGGATGGTACTTCGGACATGGCGGCAGCAACTGGGGATTCCAGTGCAATCTGCTGGCGCACCGCCTGAAGGGCTACGGTTTCGCGGTGATGACCAACAGCGACAGCGGCGGTCGCCTGCTCGGGGAGCTCGAGGCTCGCATCGCGGCCGCCTACGCCTGGGACTCGTTCGACAAGCCTGTGCCCAGATAGCCGGAACGGAAGATCAACGCGAAGCCGCCCTGACCGCCGGCGCCTCGTAGATTCGCAAGTTCCTGATGGACCACGCGGGCGCGTCGGCGACGGCGTCCGTCTGCGTGATCCGGACGAACCTGGCGCGCGTCGGCGCGAAGGTGATGGTCGTGCGCTGCCCCTCGCCCTTGCCTGTTGCAACCGGTTTGCTCCACGTCGTGCCGTCGGCGGATACCTGCACTGTGTAGCCGCGGGGATATCCGATGACGGGTGCGGCAGGTGGCGCTGGCGCTGCCCCTGGTGCGCCGCGGCCGCCACGTCCGCCGCGGCCGAACGACGTGTTCGAGTCGAACTGCACCTCCGTCACGACCACCGGCTGCGTCAGCTCCACGGCGAACCACATCCCGGCGCCTGAGGTGCGCCGGAGCTCCATCCGCGAAGCGAAGCGGCGCCCGACGCCGTGTCGGCGGCATGGCTCGCCGTCAGTTTCCACTGCTGCGCGTCGAGCAGCCGCGGCAGCGAGGTTTCGAGCTCGGGAATGGTCCATACGCTCTTGCGGCCGGCCATCTCGGTGCGCACGCGCGCGACGTCGGCTGGCGTCACCATGCCGCGCGCTGTGCCCGAAACTGTTGCGGACGTACGACGCGATCCCCGCGACCCACTCGTCGGTCCCGCCCATCGGCACCATGACGTCGCGGTACGTCTTCCCATCCAGAGGTCCGGTGAGCCCGCCAAGCAGCAACCTTGATCACGTAGTCGCGATGCCCCGGCACCCGAGGCGAGCCGGCAATCGGTGGCGCCATCATCGTGCCCGGAGGCGCGCCTTCCATGGCCTTCCCCGTCCCGTCCGCCCCATGACAGGCCGAGCAGACGGCGCCGAAGACCTCGTTCCCCTGCTGCAGCCGCTTCTCCTCGTCCGGTGTAATCGGGCCCCTGCCGGCCGCCGCCGAAGCTCGTGGTCGCCGGGATCGAGCAGACGCTCGCCGACGAGCGCCACGCCTTTCGCCTTCGTCGCGGCCTGCGCCGCCTTGATCACCTCGGCCGCGTCCGGCAGCCTGAAGAGATTCGCCGTCAGCATCGCCTGGATGACGACGTTCTCGTCGGCATCCTTCGTCAGCGAGCGGTAGTCGTCCGCAAACGATTTGTCGCCCGCCTTGTACAGCGTCTCGCTCGCGCGAATCGCCTGCACGCGCATCCGCGGGCTCGTGTCCTTCATGGCCTCACGTACGCAGCGTGGCGTCGAGAGCGCCGAGGCCCTCGAGCGTCCACATCGCGTGGAACCGGGCCAGCAGTTATCCGACGACCGCCCGCCTTCGCCTTCGGCTACGGCGAGGTTCGCCGAAGCGACGGCGCGAGTCCCAGGTCGCGAAGGCGACACCATCTGCTGTAAGGCCGGCACGACCGACTTGTCCTGCTTCAACACCAGCAGCCGCTGCGCCGTGTCGCGCCACCAGCCGTTCGGATGCGCAAAGTGCGCGACGAGCTGGGCGGGCGTCTCGCTGTACATCCGCGGCGGCGCGAACTTCGGCTGAATCGCCGGAATCGCCGGCTGTCCGATGTTCGTGTCGGTGGCGGGCGCCGCGGCGCGACCGTCGTAGCGCAGGCGCCAGATGCGGCCGTGCGACGCGACCTTGTCCAGCTGATACTGCTCGATCTTCGCGCGCAGGTACGAACCCGGACCCGACCACTGCCGCTCCTGGATGATGCCGTGGTACATGTCGGCGATGTAGATCGTGCCGTCGGGGGCGTTGCTGATGTTCACCGGCCGGAAGAGCTGGTCGACGCTGTTGATGAACTCCGACCCCGGGATACACGTTGCGCAGCTGGGTCAGTCCTTCGATGTTCTCGATGGACGCGCGCCGGATCAGGCGGCCTACCGGCTCGGCGAAGAGCAGATCGCCCTTCAGATCGGCCGGCAGCGCGTCGCCGCGGACGATCGCGGGGCCCGTCGTCGCGGTGAAGTGATTCAGGTTCTGCGCCGGCATCCGCGTTCGCCCGATGCCCGCCCTGCATGTCACCGATGCCCGGCGCGGGCCAGACGACGGCGAAGTCCTTCTCGAATCCGTTCTCCATCCCCGGCGGGCAGTTCGGATTGGGTGGCGGTGGCGCCGCCGCAGGCGCACCGCCGCGGCCGCCGCGGCCCGCCGGCGCACAGGGCGTGAACGCGCCGTAGTGAATCGGATACTGGAAGTTCATCGGGCCGCGTTCGCCGCCCGCATCCACGAACCACGGCTTCCCATCGTCATCCGACGCGAGGCCCCACTGGCCGCCGTTCGGCCCCGTCGGTTCGCGCAGGAACCCGGACGGCGTCCAGCGGATGCGGAACGGGTTGTAGGTGGTGTAGATCCAGTTGTCCATGTTCCACAGCAGGCCCGCCTTCTGGTGCTCGATGTTGGCGTCGCCGCTCTGGCCGATGCCGGTGAAGACGACTTCACGCTTGTCGGCGACGCCGTCGCCGTTCGTGTCGGTCCACTTCACCAGATCGTCCGAGTCGGTTTCGCTCGTGAGGATGACGCCGTCCTGGAGCGGCAGGATCATGCGGGGCGCGACGAGCTTGTCGACGAACACCGTGCGCTTGTCGTAGCGGCCGTCGCCTTTCGTGCTCTCCCAGCGGCTGATGCGGCTGATCGGATCGTGTTCGCGGCTGGCCTCGGCGTCCATCATGTAGCTGATCATCTCGCCGACGTACATGCGTCCGTTCCCGTCGAACTCGATGAGCGACCGGGCTGATCACGTCGGGGTCCGCCGCGACGAGCTCCATCCGGTATCCCGTCGGCAGGATGAATCCGGCGGCCTCCTCGGCTGGCGTGCGCGGACGATACGGGGGCTTCGGCGAGAAATCGGTCGCGTCGCTCGTCGCCGACCCCGCCCGCCGCCGCCGAAACCCGTCGCACGCACCGGCGCGCCGGGGGCCTGCCTGGCGCCCGTGCCGGACATCTCGTACTGGCCGTCCATGACCGCCATGTTGGCGCGGAGGCCCTGCCCTTCTGGCGTCAGCGTCAAGACTGTCGAAAGAGGCGTGCCCATGGCCTCGGTCATGTACTTGAGCACCAGCCTGTTGGCGACGACCGAAATGTCTGTGACGTTGATGGTCGGCTGTCCGTCGGAGCTGATCGTCGCCGACACCTTGCCGCCGTCGGTCTTCACGGCAACGGCGAAGGTGGCTTCGTTCGCCATGAAGGCGAGCGTCACGAGCCAGTCGCCCACGAACGGTGCGACCTGCGCGGCGTGGGAGGCGACGGCTGGCCTTGGCCCTGGAGCGGGGCCGTGGAGCGTGCCAGCAGGACGACCGCGAACGTTGCAACAACGACGGCTATGAATGGGAACGAATAACACGGGACATGAAGTCACCTCTTGGACCGGCTCAGTCTGCGCACTCACTCCAAGCCGCCCTTTCGGATCTTCTCACTGCTTTGCCCAGGACTCGTCGGGCTGCCATCGGCGGCGTACCGCGCTCCGCGGAGGTCATGCATCGGTGACTGCTCGGCATCGTTGTCACCGACTGAACGGCGCTGCTCGCTGCCGGACGTCGCCGGTCTGTCGTCGGCCCTGGAGGCGACCTCCGACCGATCGACCGCCTCCTCGGCACGGATTGTAGTGCAATAGCCGAGTATAAACCTTCGACCGCCAACCCCCGTCCAAGTCCATGCCGCATGTGATCACGATGAATCCCTAGAGAGGTGTTCTTCGTGTCCATCGAATCATCGTTCATCGTGAACCGTGGCGCGGCCCGTTCAGCCGCGCCTCGGTATTGATGCAACCAGCGTTCTGGCATAGCATCCGCGCCATGCGGACTCCAGCCCGGACGGCTTCGATCGCTGCGCTCCTCCTCATCCTCGGCGTGCCGGCGCGCGCGGAGGTCGTCAGGTTCGTCGTCGACGAGCGACAAGCCTTCGCCAGCAAGGGAATCGCCTACGAGAAGCTGACCGGTCGTTTCTACGGACAGCTCGATCCGCGCCACAAGCTGAACGCGATCATCACCGACATCGAACTGGCCCCGCGAAACGACCGCGGCATGGTCGAGTATTCCGCGACGTTCATCATCCTGAAGCCCGTTGACATGGACAAGTCGACGGGTGTCATCGTCTATCAGGTGCCGAACCGAGGCCGGCAGACGGTGGAAGGCGGCGGGTTCTACGCCGACTTCAGGGCAGCCGGTCACACGCTTGTGGCCAGCGGCTGGCAGGCAGACATCGCCCCCGGGCCAGGTGTCGAGTCGATGGTGACGCCGATCGCGAAAAACCCGGACGGCTCGAGCATCACCGGCCCGGTGATGGCGCGATTCCTCGACATGCCTGCTGGAACGACCACCCTGCCGATCGTTCGTGGCCGCGTGACTGGAACCGCCACGCCGGCGAGCTTCGACACGACGACGGCCACGCTGACACGGCGGACCACTGAAGACGGCAGCCGCGTCGCAATCGCGCCCTCGGATTGGGCGTTCGCCGACTGCACGCAGACGCCTTTTCCGGGACAGCCCGACCCCATCAAGGTGTGTCTCAAGGGCGGTTTCGACCCGGCCTTTCTCTACGAACTGATCTACGTCGCGAAGGACCCGCCCGTGCACGGCGTCGGCTTCGCCGCAACGCGCGACCTGATTGCCTTCCTCAGAAAGGAAGGCGCCACAAACCCGCTCGGGGGAACCGTACGGCACACCGTCGCGCAGGGCACCTCCCAGTCCGGCAATTACCTTCGCAGTTTTGTGAGCCTCGGCTTCAACCAGGATGAGCGCGGTCAGCGAGTGTTCGACGGGATGAATGCGCACATCGCCGCGCGTCAGCTCTCGATGAACATCCGCTTCGCCGCGCCGAGCGGCGCGGCCGAGATGTTCGAACCCGGCAGCGAGGGCACGCTGTGGTGGGACGACTACTCGGACACGGCGCGAGGCCGTTCCTCGTCGAGCCTGCTGGCACGTTGCCGCGCCACCGGCATGTGCCCGAAGATCGTCGAAACCTTCGGCTCCGCCGAGTTCTACTCGCTCCGGATGTCGCCCGACCTCGTCGGCACCCGCGCGGACCGCGACATTCCACTCCCTGCGAACGTGCGCCGGTACTACATGGCTGGCGTCCGTCATGGCGGCGGGCCAGGCGGATTCTCGCCGAACGCCACGCCCGACGCGTGCTGCGTGCTCGCGGGGAATCCGAACTCGTCGGCCGAAGCCCACCGTGCGCTGATGATCGCCCTGGTCGACTGGGTCGTGCGCGACGCGCCGCCCCCTCCGAGCCGGTACCCGAGAATGGATCGTGGCGATCTGGTGCCGCCCACACAGGCGGCCAGTGGGTTTCCCATCATCCCCGGCCAGCCACTTCCCGACGGTGTCATCGTGCCGTTCTACGACTACGACTTCGGGCCGGGGTTCCGCAATGCCGATGAGTCCGGAATCGTGACGCTTCAACCGCCAATCGTTCGTCAGACCTTGCCGATGCTCGTGCCACGTGTCGATGCCGACGGCAACGAAACGGCGGGAGTTCGCAGCGTCCTCCTCCAGGCGCCGCTCGGCACATACACGGGCTGGAATCCAATCGCGAGAGGATTCCTCAAGGGACGCATTCAGTCCCTGGGAGGCGGATTCATCCCGTTCGCGCGAACAAAGGCCGAGCGCATCGCGGCGAGTGACCCTCGCCCGTCACTCGAGGAACGTTACGGTTCGCACGCGGAGTACGTTGCCAAAGTCCGCGCCGCCGCCACGCGCCTCGTCGAAGAGCGCTTCCTGTTGCCGGACGATGCCGATCGGCTGGTTCGAGAGGCTGAAAGCAGCAGCGTGCTGCGATAGCGGCCGCTGCCTTCCGTCGCTACTTCGCCGCCTTCTGTGGGGCCGGTTGTCCGGCCGGGGTCGTGTCGCCCATCCGTTCGAGCCCGACCAGCTTCCAGCCGCGCGCCGTCCTGGCGGAAAAAGGCCCTCACGGGCTTCTTCCACGTCGGATACGTGTCGCTGTCGGCAGCGATGTCGACGGCCACGAAGCCGCTCGATGGCAACCCCGCCGGCGCGGCGATGGTCGTGGTCGTGCCCTTGGTCTCCGCGATCGGCTTGGTCGCGCCGGTGGCGTTGTCAAAGGACATCCACGAGGCGCGGTAGGCCACCGTGCCTTGGGCGACGCCGCCGGTGACGGCAGCGTTCTCGAAGGTCAGGCCCTTGGCATCCAGCGTCGGGTTGACGATCGGGTTGACCTGCGTCAGATAGATGCTCTTGATTTTCTCGCGCCGCTGAATCAGCACGTCAGCCAGATGTTTCTCGGCCGCCGCGATCGCTGAATTGCCCGGTGTGAACGACGGCCCTGATCAGCTCGTCGGTGAATGCCGCCACGCGGCGCGCCGCCCAGAACGCGTCGTCATCGCGCAGCTCCATGTAGGCGGTCGTCGGCATCTGGGGCCGCCATGTTCTCGGATCGAAGACCTTGCCTTCGAACTTGCCGACCGACGGGTACTCGACGTAGTCGACCGTCTGCCACGGGCTCAGGCCGAACCCGAGGGTGAAGAGGCGCTTGCGCGACGGCGGCGCCCTCGATGAAGTACTCGCAGCTCGAGGTCCCATTCGTGGAAGCCATTGCACATGCCGAACGTGGAGCCGACGTCCTGCAGGTAGTGCTTGACGATCGTCTTGCCGTTCTCGGTGACGAGCGTATCGAGCGAGTTCGCGGCCTTGAGGTCGGTGAGGTTGGTCCAGGCGCCGAACACGCGCAGCGCTCGCAGCTCGCGCCGATGCTCGTGCGGAACCAGATCGTTCGGATCGTCCGGACGCGTGCCCTTGTACTGGTAGGGGCCGAGAAGCTTGCCTGGCAGCAGGCGTCCAGCAATGACGCGATAGCTTCCGTCCTTGTTGCGCTTGACCCGCTCCAGGATGGCGTTCATGTCGTCTTGCGTGAACGGCGTTCGCTTGCCGTTCGGACGGCGCACCGTCGCATTCGGATCGATCGTCGTGTTCTTCGTATCGAACGTCGTCAGGAACGATTCGACCTGGTTGTAGCCGAGCGCCCAGAAGATCTTGGTGGCAATCGCGACCGCCGCGGTCGCGCCCTCCGGAAACTTCGGCGGGTCGAACTCGAGGAACCAGGTATGGCCCTTGGCGTCCATCGCGGTAAAGCCCGGATGCGCGCCCGCCGTCTTCTCTCTGATCAGTACCCACTTCGACGGATCGGGCGGCTCACCGACATTCGGGCCGCGAAGGAGCTCTTCGGTTGTGAGTGGCCGCGACGCCGACGCGGTTGGTGAACCAGCTCGAGTCGGGCACCTCGTCGATAGTGTTGATGTTTTTTGCGCGCAGGCCGCTCGGCTTGTACTTCGAGGTGACGAAGAGGTTGTACACCAGCTCGTACATCTGAGATGGATCGTGCGGCGCCGCCTTGGAGGCGTCCTGCGATTCCGGTTCGCGCGCAATCGGATCGTCGGGGTAGAAACGCGGGCTCTGCGTCGAAGCCGAGCCGGAGAACAGGCTCAGCGCGACGACAGACGAGCACGAGGAGGCCGGGCGGCGTGTGCGGGTCGAGAAAGTTGAAGTCGACATGACGGTTACCTAAGAAGGAGGCCGACGACGAGAAGATGAGCCTGAGTCGCTCTCGCGGCTGTGCGCCAGCTCGACGCGGAGCGGCGTGGCAAACGGCCCGTGGAAGCGGAGGCCGAAGCCGAAGTCGTCTTGCAGGTTGTCGAGATTGATGTTCCTCGTGGAAGCCGCAACCTTGCCGGCGTCGTAGAAGAAGGCCATATCGAGATAGCGGTTGACCATGATGCGCCACTCCGCCTGGAGCAGCAGGCTGTTCTGGTCGCGGAACCGCCAGCTGGCGTAGCCGCGCAGCGTCGAGCCGCCGCCGAGTGCCGGCAGCATGAAGAAGGGGATCTGCTGGCCGTCCTTCTCGTTGGCGTGCTGCATCCGGGCGCGGAACGACAGGACCCAGGTCTCGCGCAGGATCGGAAGATGCGCAATCCCTTCGTATTCGACCATCTGGAAGCCGAAGTTGTCGTCCTGATCCTTGTAGTCGTGCAGCGTGCGCCGCGAGGTACCCGCCGCGGCGGCTGTATCCGGGCGACGTGCGCCCGTCGAGCCCGATCGACCCCTGCGTGTGCAGGTAGTCGACCTTGGCGCCCAGCCCGGGGAGCGTCTCGGGCGTGTAGCGCTCCTCGACCGACGGCGTTGAGCCCTCACCAGGTTCCTGCTTCCATTGAGAGAACTCGGCGCCACCGCGCAGCATGAAGAGGCGGCGGTTCGGAAAGAGGGTGAAAAGCGCCGAACCGTAGGGCTGCTGGAAGAGATAGTTCGTCTCGTCGTCTAACGTGGTGTCTGGACCGACGCCGTAAAAGCCGACCTGCGTCGCCTCGCGCCAGCCGCCGATCACCGAGAGCTCCGCGCGACGGTTGAACATGCGTGGCGCCAGGAACTCGGCCTCGATGCGCTTGTAGCCGGTGAAGGTGTAGCTGCCGCGCAAGTCGAGCCTGTTGTAGGCGCTGACGTCGAAGGCACGGCCCACGCCGAGGGTGAAGCCGCCGCCCGAGTACGCGCTCTCGAAGAACGGATGCCAGGGGAGTCCGCTACCCTGCAGAATCTTGTCGAGCCTCTCGAAGTACCCTTCCGCCTTATTGGGAACGTAAGGGTGCAGGGTTGGCACCTTGGCTGCCTGCTCTTGTTCGATCGCCGCCTGACGCGTCGATGCGGTTGAGGTCTGCGGCGGCGCCACCTTGGCCGTCGGTGACTGCTCTGACCCGGAGTTGTCTCCCTGTCCGGTCCCAACGTCGCTGGCGGGCTTGCCGGCAGCATTGTCGACGTTGGGAGTGGCCGCCTGACCCGCACGCGCGACTGTCGACTCAGCCGGGGCGGGCGGCGGAGCCTGTGCCGCCACCACCGTCGTCGATGCAGCCGCCAAGGCGACCAGCGTGACCAATCTCAACACTCGCACAGTACGCACCTACAACCACCTTCCGAATCTTCGTTCGCGACCCTGCGGGGACGAACGGGCATTCGACGTAGAACCGTTGGGCGAGAATTATATCGGCTTACTCGCGCGGCGTGATCTTATTACTCCGCCTCCCGTGGGCAGGGAGGTTCCCGGCTTTCGCGATGCAGCACTGGGAATGGGGGCGAAGGCTGGCATCGGCCTCGACTGAATCCGGTCACGGGGCCCCGCCCCGGGCGTCCAATGCTGGTGTTCCGAACGGCGCAGTTCGAGCTGCGAGCTCGCTTCTGGCGACTCGCTTCTCGCGGCTAGCTGTTGCTTTTAGTCGAGCGGCGTCTCCAACTCGCCGCCCTCGATGGCACTCGCCGCAGTGAGTGTCCGTCACTCCGCGCGTGTCTTGCCGTCGTCGCGTGTCCACTCCAGGAGATCACCAGGCTGGCAGTTCAGTTCTCGACAGAGTGCCTCAAGCGTCGAGAAGCGAATGGCGCGAGCCTTGTTAGTCTTCAGCACGGACAGGTTCGCGATCGTGATGCCAATGCGTCGGCCAGATCGGTGAGCGAAAGACGACGATCGAGCAGAAGATGGTCGAGTTTGATTCGTATGGCCATGTGCGTGCTCAGATCGTCAACGACCGATCCTCATCGAGACGCGTCCCTTCGCGAAAGACTTCGGCGATGACGAGGATGATCAGTCCATTGATGATCGCGAACACGTTGACTTGTGGCCTGGCGTCAAAGGTGAAACCAACGGCCGAGAAGTGAGTCATGGCGTAGTAGTTCTCGAAGAACATCACCGCCGACTGCGCGAGCTCGCCGAGGATGACCGCCCAGCCAATCCGTCGAACACGCGTCGCGTTGGCCGGCACGAATGGCTTGCCGTTGCCGAGGGCCCGGAAGAGGCCACGCAGCTGGCCGAGCACCCACAAACCGAGGATGAGCCAACCGGCAACAATCGCCAGGTTCGCGATGAAGAGCGGACCCTTGCGCGCTGGAAACCTCAACGCTCCGGTCACGTTGCGAAGCTGCGCGTCATCGACGCCAAGTGATGGAGCAGTAACACGGTGTGTTGCGGCATCCACTTCCAGTACCACCGGGATGCTCATCGCGGCGTTCGGACCGGCGTCGACGGAGGGACCGTCCAAGTCGATGTGAAGGCCAACATTCACGCCTGTGAACACGAGCCCGACCGTGATCGCCAGGAAGATGGCGACGAGGTACCACAACGCATTCAGCACGACCGTGAGCACCGACGACATCGAACGTCTCCCAATAGCCCTCATGATTCCCGCCTCCTAGTAGTTCGGGCGTGGCGCTAACCGTGGGGCGCCATGCCCGGGCCCCTGGCTCGCTGGCCCGCCGGCGTTGTTGTGCGCGGCGAGTCCTATTGTTATCGTTATACGATAATATTTGCCGAAATACAGCAAATATTTATCGAAAGTCGATAATAACATATGTGGAAGGCGTCTGGCTGCGCCACGGTCATGGATTCCGTGGCCGAGATGGCAGGGGTGCCGGGCGATGTCGGCGGCCTGACCGCTGACGCCCGTCTCCGGCATCGGCTGGGACAGGGAACGAGTCCCCGGTATCAGCTACTTCTTGAAGAGATTGCCAAGCGCCGAAAAATCGTAGCTGAACCCCACCAACCCGGACATGTATTTCTGCTTGGCCAGCGCATTCGAATCGTTGGTGTAGATCACCGAGAACGGAATCTTACCGCCCCCCTTCACGGGGAATTCGATAGACGACGTGATTTTCCACACGTTCGACACCTGCACTGGTAATGCCTCGCTGTCGGCGAAGAGCATGGCGCTCCCGCCAACCGAGAGATCCACCGTGCGGCCTTTGGCGACGACGTCCGGAGCGAAGTGTGACGTCACCGAGCCGTTGATCGTCCACACTTTCGTCTGGAACGGGTTCTCGAGACCCAGGCGAATGTCGTCGGTGATGGCGTACTGCGCGTTGAGGGTGATGTCCGACGGACCAATGCCCTGGTCGTACATCGCCGTAAAGGAGTACTTGTTCTTGCCTGGTTCCTTGGTCAAGTGCGTGCCCGCGGCCTTGACGCTGACCTGGGCCGAGCGGGCCATCGCGGCTTTCAGCTCCCTCACCTGCCGATCCAGCTTGGCCCTCATCAGCTCCGTAAGGATCTGGTTCTCCTCGATACCCTGTGCGACGAGCGACTGGGCAGCGAGCGACTGCGCGACGCTGTTGGGCAACACCGCCGCAACATGAGTGAGGAAGAGGCTCCTGGCAAACCACCGTTCGCTCCTCGCATCCTTGTCGCCGATGACTCGTACTTTGACGTCCCAGACGAAGACGTCGAACAGCTTGTCGAAGTCGGGCAGGTTGCTGAGGCCGGTGATCTCCTTTTCCACGATTTTGGCGCCGAAGGTGACGGTGCCGCTGATCCGGCGGGCAATTCCATGCCGCTGATACTGGGCGACAGACGAATAGACCTCCGTGTCGCGGAGGCCGACGAGTGCCAGCGCGCTGAGATTCAAGCTGACGGCAGAGGCGTCGGCATTCAGGAACCCGTTCGACAGGTCGGCGGCGAGCGACGCGAGCGTCGATGCGCCGCTGCGCTCTGCCAGACCGGAGGCGACGGGGTTGGTCGCCGTGCCGTTGGTTGACACCGGAGTCCGTTCATCGAACCGCGCCGCGATGGCCTTCGCGACATAGAGGTCCGCGTGCTCGTCAATGACCTGCTTGGCATAGGCCGGGTTGTCTTGAAGCAGTTGCGCAAAGCGGGCGTTCAGCGTGGCGTCCATCGCGTCGATGGCGGCCTTGTAAAGCTCCCGGCGCTGCTCGGACGTGCCGCTCGCCGTGAGTCCTTGTGCGGTCAATCCCTTGGCGGGAGCCATGCTGGCAAGCGTGCTCGTCCAGACTTCCTTGATGATCTCATCTGCCTGCCGGTCTACTTTTTCTCGCAGCTGCCACTTCCTGTGGCGTTGGCTGTGCCAGCGCCGGTGGATGAACCAGGGCCAGCATGCAGACGACGAGAGCGGTGATCCTGAACATGGTTGTCGTCCTCGAGCTAGTTGATGACGGCAAATCCGACGCTGTTGTCGGGATCCTTCTTCGCCTCTGATTTGGATTCGAGAACCTGCAATGGCCCTCCATCTACCGATACGGCAATCGTGTGCTCCCAACCCTTCTGCGTGTGCGCGAATGCCCAGTTCAGGAACTGCGTTCCAGTGCCGAGCGGCACTGGCTCCGCGCGATCGACCAGAGACTTGATCAGGGTTCTTCCCGCGAAGGCGACCGTGTACGCGATGGTCATCGGCCCGACGTCGACGATGACCTCGAGCGTGCTCCCGGCCGGGACGACGATTTGGGGGATGCCGGCCGCAACGGCCTGCCGACCAACGTCTGCAGCGGCGACAACAAGAGCGGGCTTGGCTTTCTTGGCCATTTCAGTATGTTCCTTTCTTTTGAGACGGACCTCTCCGGTCGTTCACTACAGAGTGACCTTAACGTTCCAGACTGCCGCATCGTACAGCCAGAATCCGAAGACTCCGATGCGCTATCCTCTTGCTGTCCTCCCATGAGAAGCCTCGGCGCTTGTCTCGCACTGCTGCTGTTTACAGCCGGGCTGGCCGTGCGCCCGGCCGCGCAAACGGCGGCAGTCATGCCGGCCAACGACCTCTACAAGGTGCGGGGCATGATGCGCGAGGCCTACGAGACGGTGAAGAAGAACTACTACGACCCGTCCTTTCGCGGGCTCGACCTGGAGTCGCGATACCGCGAGTACGACGCGAAGCTGAAGAGCGCGCCGACGATGAACGCGGGGCTGACGCTCGTAGCTGCGTTTCTCGGAGGGCTGAAGGACTCGCATACCAGCTTCCTGCCGCCCCCGCATGCCTACACCATCGACTACGGCTATCACCTGATGGTGATTGGCGACAACGTGTTCGTGGAGCGCGTGCGGCCCGGCACGGATGCGGCGGCGAAGGTACACGCAGGGGACCAGTTGCTGTCGCTCAACAGCGGCGGCGTCGGCCGCGAAAGCTTCTTCCGGATGTGGTACCTGCTCAACATCCTGCAGCCGCAGCCGACGACGAGACTCGAGCTGCGCGACCCCTCGGGCGCAGAACGCGTCGTCGCGGTCGCGACCACGGTGACTCCTGGGCGGGCCGTGCGTAATCTGACCGGTCCCGGCGCCGGCATGGAGATCCAGGAGCTCGAGCGCGGCATGGAGGACGTCGCGCGGCGGTCGCGACAGCGCTACATAGAGGAAGCCAAAGTGATGATCTGGAAGATGCCCCACTTCCTGATCGAGAACGCCGAAGTGGATCAGCTCTTCGGGATCGCGAAGAAGCAGGGCACGCTCATCCTCGACCTCCGCGGCAACGCCGGCGGACTCATGACGGCGCTCCACCGGATGGTGGCCAACGTCTTCAGCACGGAAGTGACGATCGGCACGCGCGTCGGCCGGAAAGGACGCGCCACGATCACCGCGAAGGGCCGCGGCGACGCAGCATTCACCGGCAAGTTGATCGTCCTGGTGGACGGGGCATCCGGCTCGTCCGCGGAGATCTTCGCCCGCACCGTCCAACTGCAGAAGCGCGGCGTGGTGATCGGCGATCGCTCGTCGGGTGCGGTCATGGAAGCGCGAATCCATCCGTTCGTGCAGGGCGACCCCGTCGCGCTTTTCTATCAGTTCCTCGTGACCGACGCGGACATCGTAATGCCGGACGGCCGAAGCCTCGAGGGCGCCGGTGTGGTTCCAGACGAACTGCTCCTGCCAACAGGCGCGGACCTCGCCGCCGGGCGCGACCCGGCACTGGCGCGAGCCGCCGCGCTGGCCGGCATCGAACTGGACGCGCGCCGTGCCGGCGGACTGTTCCCGTTCGAATGGAAGTAAGAGCAACGAGAGCGTTTTTCATTTGTCCGTAGTGCCCGCCTTCCGCCTTCGCCAAGGCTTCGGCGGACCGCCGTAGCTTTAGCGGAGGCTGGTTAGGCGGACACGCTGAAGTCCGGCTAAAGCCGGACACTACGCGCTACAAAGTAATGAGAATCGCTCTAACACGGGGCGCGCGACGAGCGCGCTGAAATCAGCCAAAGTCGGGAGCGTCGCATGGCACAAACCGAATACATGAGGGAGCTTCGCCAGGACATCGAGTACGCGCTGCGCATGCTGCGCCGCGCGCCCGGCTTTACAGCCGTGGCCTTGACGACCCTGGCCCTGGGGATCGGAGCAAACAGCGCGATCTTCAGCGTCGTGCAGGGCGTGCTGCTGGCGCCGCTCCCGTTCAACGATGCGGACCGGTTGTATCGCGTGACGACGCTCTATCCGGACGGCACGCCCTACCCGCTGTCTCCGCCCGACTTCATGAGCGTCCGCGAGCACACGCGGACGCTCGAGCAGGTCGAAGCGTATTCGGGCGGCGTCTACACGATGCTCGGCGCCGGCGAGCCTCGTGAGGTTCGCGGAACGAACGTGAGCGATGGCTTGCTCGGCCTGCTTGGGTTGCCGGTCGCGCTCGGCCGCACCCCGGTTCCCGGCGAGAACCAACCGGGACGGGCTGGCGTGGCCGTGCTCGACCACGGGTTCTGGCAGCGCCAGTTCGGCGGCGACCGGAGCGTGCTCGGCCGTACGGTCACAATCGCCGGCGCGCCGGTCGAGATCGTCGGCGTGCTGGCCCCTGGCGCGCGACTGCTCGACGATGCGGAGATCTACACACCGCTCGTGTACAACGACACGTTCAGCGCCGGAACCGCGAAAGGAAGGCGAGGGGAGTTCCTCACCGTCATTGGACGGGCGAGACCGGGCATGGCCCTCGCGCAGGTCGACGACGACTTGCGCCGCATCGGTACACAGTTGCAGGCGGAGTTTCGCGACACCAACGACACCCTGACGTTCAACGCTCGTTCGCTCAACGACGTGATACTCGGCGACGTTCGGAGGCCGCTCCTGGTGCTCCTCGGCGCCGTCGGCTTCGTGCTGCTCGTGGCCTGCGCGAACGTCGCCAACCTGCTCCTCGCGCGCGCCTCGGCGCGCCAGGCAGAGCTGGCCGTTCGCTCCGCTCTCGGCGCTGGCCGCGTACGGCTGCTGCGCCAGCTCCTCACGGAATCGGCCGTCCTCGGTTTGGCCGGTGGCATGGCCGGCCTCGGCATCGCCTACCTCGCGACGCGTGCGCTCGTCGCGATGCAGCCCGCGGACCTTCCGCGCCTCGAAGAGGTCGGCGTCAACGCCGTCGTGATCTCGTTCACTCTTGCGATCGCGCTCGCGACCAGTTTGGCCTTCGGGGTCCTGCCGGCGCTGCAGTTCAGCGGCACACGCCTGCCGAACGCACTGCGCGAGAGCACTCGTGGCTACGGCGGCGGGGGCGGACAGCGCATGCGGGCCGCGCTGGTTGTAGCAGAGATGGCGCTGGCGGTCGTGCTGCTCGTCGGTGCGGGACTGCTCGTCAGGAGCTTCATCCAGCTGACCCGCGTCAATCCCGGCTTCCGGGCCGAACAGGCGCTCTCGTTTCGCGTGACGCTGCAGGGCGAAAAGTACCGTCAGGACGGACCGACCCGGATTCGGGTCGCCGAGTTCGAGGAACGTCTGCGCGCGCTTCCCGGCGTTGGCGCGGTAGCCGCGACGAGCGTGCTGCCGCTCAGCGGCCGCGGCTCGATGGTCGGCTTCGCGGTCGAAGGCGCACCGCCACCGCCGCCGAACGTCAACCCCGAGATCGCCGTGGCCAGCGCCACGCCCGACTATTTCCGGGCCATCGGTGCACCGCTACGCCGCGGACGTCCGTTCACCGACCAGGACCACACGGAGGCGCCCCGCGTAGTGATCGCCAACGAGGCCGCCGTCCGGCGCTGGTTCGCAGACCAGGATCCGCTTGGCAAGCGTGTGAATACCAACGGCGTCGCGCGCGAAGTCGTAGGGATCGTGGCCGACGTGCTGCAGCGGAGCCCCGCCGAGCCTGCCGTGCCGATGCTCTTCGTGCCGTTCGCGCAACGGACGATCCGGTCCGTCAAGATCGTCGTCCGGGCGACGGGCGATCCGGCCGCACTCGCGACCGCGATTCGAACCGAGATTCGCGCGCTGGATCCGGACCTGGCCATTGCCGACATCACACCGATGAGGCAGCTCGTCATGAGATCGATGGCTCGGCCCCGTTTCTACACCAGCCTGTTGTCGCTCTTTGCCGCCGTCGCGCTCGCGCTGGCGGCTATCGGCGTCTTCGGTGTCACGAGCTACGCCGTGGCGCAGCGGGCTCGCGAAATCAGCATTCGCATGGCGCTCGGGGCAGTGCCGGGCGATGTGCTGCGCATGATCGTCGGCCGGGCACTTGGGCTGTCGGCGGCCGGGATCGTGGTTGGCCTGATCGCCGCGCTGGCCCTCGGGCGGTTCATCCAAGGGCAGCTTTTCGGAGTGACGCTCTTCGATCCGGTGACGCTCGGCTCTGTCGCACTGGCGCTCGGCGCGAGCGCCGCCCTGGCGAGCTTCCTTCCCGCGCGTCGCGCGACGAAGTTCGATCCGGCAAGTGCGTTGCGCGAGGGGTGAGGAGTCGCGGGCCTAGGCAACGTAAAGTCGTATCGCGGTATCGCCTTCGAGTGACAACTTCGAGACGGCTTACCACACTCGCTTCACAGTCAGATCGACGACGAAATCCGTGACACTGAACGGTTGATCGATGGTGTTGCGCGACCGGTTCCAGATCAGCAGTCCTTCGAACCGCCACTCGGAGCTCCGGCGATAGCCAATGCCGCCGCGAACGCGCTGCTTGCCGGCATAGCGTTCGTTGACGTCGTCGAGCTGCCAGAACCACTCGGCGTCGCCGAGGGCGTAGGTGACGCCGTTGTCTGTGATGCGCGGCCGCGTCAGCGCACACAACAGCTCGACACGATCGCGGAAGCGCATCGTCGTCTTGTTGGGCTTGTCGGCGGCGGAGTAGAACAAGTTGCGCCACTCGAGCCTAGCCAGGTTACGTAGCACGACGCGATGCCCGGGCCGCTTCTCCTTGACCAGATCCTCGCGCAGGTTCGACAGCAGGTGCAGCCGCAGGCCGATGCGGGGCGTGATCTCCGTCGAATTCAGATCGTCGGTTTGCCGAGTCTTGGCGATGAGAAACTCGCCGAGCACGTCAAGCCATTCACCACGGTGTACTCGACCGACGGCGTCAGATCGAGTGTGACCCAGCCTGGATCTCCCTCCGGTTTCGTCAGTAGCACCTTGGGCTCGACGTCGAGCCCGTAGGTGAGGTGGCGCGTCTTGATCCAGCTGAGCTTGAATTCACCCCATAGCTGCGTGTCCTCCTGAGCCTCAGCGGGAAGCGCTGCACAGAGCAGCAAGAACGGCCCGACCACGAACCGACCAGGAAGCTTCACGGCGTTCTGAGCTCGGCGTCAGCGGTGCTGGTGGTTACTTCTTCTTTTCTGTTGCTCGGTGATCTCGGTCAGTCGCACCGGCTCCTGCCCGTAGTTCTCGAGTTCCAGCCGGCCGTTCTTGGTCGTGATCGAGGTCGCCGCGAGCATCTTGTCTTCGCCCTTCTCATTCGGCTTCATGCGCATTTCTACCAACGTGAAAGGATAGTCCATGACGTCCCCCTGGCTGGCGGCGGCGAAGCTGACGGGCTTGTCGGTGGCGATGACGAGTTGCCGCGTACCATCCGGCATCGTATTCTCAACCCCGTATCGGAGATCCCAGCCGATGCTGTTGGGCGTGCGGATGTATCCGACGCGCGGCTTGACCTTCTGCAGCGCGTCGAGCAGCTTGCGCTGACCGCCCTCGCCCCCCTCGCTAGGTGTAGCTCTAGAGTCCTAGGCATAGGGCTAAGGTCCTATTGCCGCCGCGGAGGAAAGCGAGCCAGAGTCCTTGGATCTCTGCTCGTATGCGCGTTCGCGATTCACTGGCAACCGCAGTCGGAGTCGTGTGGCTGACCGCGGCCGAGGTGCTCGCGGCCCAGGCGCCAACCCCCGCGAAGGATAGCTCAGCAATCGAAGCCGGCCCAGGAGAAGCCCGGCGCCCGGGACACTCCCGCCGTTCGCGAAGTCGGAGGCCGGCCAGTCGTACCTCTCACGAAGCGTCAGGACAGACCTTCTCTGAAAGGCAATCCAGTCATGAGCGTCAGGCTAGTTCGATCTTCAGCCGCGCCATCGTCGCGCCAGCCCGAACCCTACGGGCCGTTAGCGCGCACACCGGCAGCCAGTGCCGGCAGAAGCGCCAGTCGATCGGCCGCGAGCGTCTGATTCAAGAAACGGAGTCCCAGCGCGCGTGCGCGGCCCGTAGCGACGGCCGCCAGAAACTGACAGGGGTCATCAACACGTCGGTCAAGCAATCGGAGATGAATTATGGCAACGAAACAACCCAACATCCTGATCATCTGGGGAGACGACATCGGCTGGTTCAACGTCAGTGCCTACAATCACGGCCTGATGGGGTACCGCACACCGAACATCGATCGGGTCGCGCGTGAGGGGGCGATGTTCACCGACTGGTACGGCCAGCAAAGCTGCACCGCAGGCCGCGCCGCGTTCATCACCGGCCAGTCGCCAATCCGCACGGGGCTCACCAAGGTCGGCCTGCCTGGCGCCGACCAAGGGCTGCGCGCGCACGACGCGACGATCGCCGAGCTCCTCAAGCCGCTCGGCTACGTCACCGGTCAGTTCGGCAAGAACCACCTCGGCGACAAGAACGAGTTCCTGCCGACCGCCCACGGCTTCGACGAGTTCTTCGGCAATCTCTACCACCTCAACGCCGAAGAAGAACCCGAGAATCCCGACTACCCGAAGAACCCCGAGTTCAAGAAGAAGTTCGGACCGCGCGGCGTCATGCACTGCTGGGCGACCGACAAAGACGATCCGACCGAGGATCCGGTGTTCGGCAAGGTGGGCAAGCAGACAATCGAAAACACCGGCCCGCTCACGACCAAGCGCATGGAAACCGTCAACGACGAGTTCACCGACGCCGCGCTCGACTTCATCGACCGCGCGCACAAGGCGAACAAGCCGTTCTTCGTCTGGGCGAACTCGACACGGATGCACATCTTCAGCCACTTGAAGCCGACGTCGATCGGCAAGACCGGGCTCGGAACGTACCCGGACGGCATGGTCGAGCACGACGAGGACGTGGGCCGGCTGCTGAACAAGATCGACGAGTTGGGCATCGCCGACAACACCATCGTCATGTACTCGACCGACAACGGTGCTGAATGCTTCTCGTGGCCAGACGGCGGAACGACGCCCTTCCGCGGCGAGAAGGACACGAACTGGGATGCCGGTTGGCGCGTACCGGCGATGCTCAAGTGGCCCGGCGTGATCAAGCCCGGCACCGTGTCGAATGAGATCTTCGCGCACGAGGACCTCATGCCGACGCTGCTTGCCGCAGCCGGTGATCCGGATATCAAGGACAAGCTGCTCAAGGGGTATCAGGCAGGTGAAAAGTCCTTCAAGGTCCATCTCGATGGCTACAACCTGCTGCCGTACTTCAAGGGCGAGGTCGAGGAATCGCCGCGGAAGGAAATGCTGTACTGGAGCGACGACGGCGACCTGATGGCGCTGCGCTACGGCAACTGGAAGGCGGTCTTCAAGGAGCAGCGCAAGGAGGGCTTCGAGGTCTGGTCGGAGCCGATGGTCGAGCTGCGTGTGCCGAAGATCTTCAATCTTCGCAGCGACCCGTTCGAACGGGCGGACCACGACTCGATCTACTACTTCGATTGGTTACTCAGGCGCGTGTTCCTCCTCATACCGGCGCAGGGGTTCGTGGCGAAGTGGATCCAAAGCTTCAAGGAGTTCCCACCGAGCCAGAAGCCTGCCAGCTTCAGCATCGACCAGGTGATGCAGAAGCTCATGAGCGGAGCGGAGAAGAATCACTAAACGTCGCGACCTGCACACGGTGTCGCCCGCCAGCATCGCTCGTCCGGATGCTGGCGGGCGGTGTCTCGCACGGGCGAAAGGCATCATCGAAACACGCTCTTGGGGAATGACGACACTCGCTGCACGCGCCGAAATGATCCGGATACTATCCCGCGAACGGCTACGGCCTCTACGACATCACCGGCAACGTGTGGGAGTGGACGAGCGACTGGTGGGAACCACGCGGATCGAACCTGGCCGTCAAGTCCTGCTGTATGTCGTCGGTCAACCCGCGCGTCGAGACCGAGGAGAAGAGTTACGACGCCGGCCAGCCTCAGTTTCGCATCCCACGGAGGGTCGTCAAGGGAGGCTCGCATCTCTGCGCCCCCAACTACTGCCTCCGGTATCGGCCTGCTGCCAGGCAGCCGCAGATGATCGACACCGGCATGGCGCATATCGGCTTCCGCTGCATCGTCCGGGATACACCTGGAGGATCGCGCTAGTGGCGTGATCCGATCGGCGATGGTGTCGGCGCCGAGGGTGTCTTCTACGCCAACGACTTGAGCCTGAAGCTGAGGATCACGAGCGTCAGCCCGAAGAGGACAGCATAGATCGCCAGCATCCACACGATGGACAGCGCGCCGGCGCCAGGGTTCAGGATGATGAAGATGCCGAAGGCGATGGACAGCAGTCCCGCAAGGCCCAGAAGCAGCTCGCCCTCAATCACCTTCCTAAACTCGATCGCCGCCAGGATCTCGAGCGCTCCGCGCGCGATCGCCCAGAAGGCGATCACGTAGAGCAGCGCCATCGCTGTCAGTCCTGGATAGAAGAACGTGGCCAGCCCCGCGAGGACGCTCACGACGCCGATCAACGTCGACTGCCAGAAGCGCTCGCGGAGACCGGCGGCGATGGCGGCGATGCCGTCGAACATAAAACATGCGCCGATGATGAGGACGAGCGACGCCAGCGTGAGGCCCGGCCAGAGGAAGGCAATGACGCCGAACAGGATGGCGACGATGCCGCGCAGCAGCATGACCCACCAGTGTTGCGCGACGATGTGACGCAGTCCGCCGAGAACGCTGCTCTCCATGAGTTCCTCCTGGACGCCGTGGCCGGCGCCGGTTCTCCTCAACTCCGCCGCGCCAGCTCCGTCCGATCGACCGCGAGGTACTGGTTCAGTTCGGTGGTCGCTGCCGTCATCCCGAAGCGTCTCCCTTGGCGTGGCTCCAGGTCCTGACGAGCCGGTTGACCAGACCGCGCAGAAGAACGTATGGCACGATGGCCAGAATGATCGCGACAACGAGCGACTCGATGGGATAGACCCAACGAAAGACAATCACCTGGTACACGAAATCGAGCACGACGGCCAGCGAGAACACCTTGACGACGGCCTTCCAGCCGTCGTGAATGAGCTCGCGCCGTTGCTCTCGTGATGCGGTGAACAGGCCCCAGAAATATGGGGGGCGATTCTGGCGTTCTTCCTTGAGGCCATCGCGCACGGCAAAGAAGGCGGCCATCATCGGCTGCAAGATCAAGCGAAACGACAGCGGCCCGCTGACACGACCGATCAGGTCGGCGACAAAGCGGGTTAGTACGTCTTCCACGATGCCCTCACTCTCGTTGCCCGGCGCTGTCGCCTGACGCCTCGGCGCTGTCGAGATCTTTCTCGAGGAAGTAGTTCAGAAACGTTCTGATGACGGCGATCGCGCCCAGCTTGCCGACCTCCTGCCAGGTCGGCGACACTACGCTGCCGATGATGTCGGCGGCGAGCTCGAACTCGAGCCCGAGGAGCAGCCAGACGCCGTAGCGGCGCCAGATCGCTTTGCGCTCGCCGTGGGAGGCGCGCGGCCTGGCCGCGACTGGAAGCAGCCTGATGAAGGCTTCGACCGAGCCGTAGAACACGGTGAGGACGGCCATGGCGTCGACGATCGATCCCGCCGCGCGGGCGAATGAGTCGATGAGTTCTTCCATATCGGTGCTGACTCTCGGCCGCGTGCGGGCGCAGGTATCTCGTGATCGTGCGAGGCCTACAACTTATCTCATAACCCACGAGCAAGCTGAACGCGCCGACGGCCACGGCTCACGATGAGCATGATGACCCGATGAACACGACGAGAACTCCAAGAATCCGTCGTCGGTTTAGCCAGTGTCGCGCTACCACCTGAACGTGAAGATCGACCCCGACGAGCGACTCGGGTCCGGACGCTTGGGGTCCTCCACCTTGTACGAATTGGGCACGCTGGCCCAGTCGGTGTAGAGGTTGCCGCCGACATAGAAGCGCGGCTGAGTGCCCGAAGGCGGCTTCGTTCCGGGCTTGTCGGTCACCGTCGAGATCGAATACGCGGCCTTGGGGGCCACGGCGCCGACGCGATCGCCTTTCGGGACCAGCTCAGCTATCCCGTCGCCGTCGACGTCGGCAGTGATCCAGTCAAGGTGCAGGAGCCGGTGGTAGGTGCGATCGGTAATCATCACGCGGATCTGCGCGTTGAACCGGTCGACGATCGACTGGGCGTTCGGCAAATCCTTGCGGATGGCGAGGTAAAGCGGCCGGGTGACGAGCGGCGTCGAGCCGACCTGTAACCGCGCCTGTGCCTCTTTCGGGTAGTTGCTGGTGATGTAGCGTACGACCAGCTCATCCATGAGCGTGTAGTCGACCGCGTTCTTCAGTAGTTGCGACAGGCTGTCCTCTTCCGTCCGCGACCGCACGAACGTCGGGCCGGCGTTGTCCAGCGTGTCGCCGTACCGAGTAGCCCTCGACGATCGCAATCTTCTTCCCCTTGAGCGCCGCAAACGTCGACGCCGACACGTCGTCGCCTCGTCGCCCGACGAGCATCAGACGGTTCTCGAGATACGGCTGCGAAAAGAGGAGCACGCGCTCGCGCGCCTCGTCCTTCCACGCCGCGGCGCTGCCGTCGAAGCGACTGCCGAGGAGCGACGAGGTGAAGTCCGAGGCCGGAACGATCGTCGTAGTCGACGTGACGCCGATGCGGCCGAAGGCGGCTTCGACCAGATCGAGGGCGAACCGAGGCTGGCCGGACTCGTTCGTAAACGGCGACCAGGCGGTCGACACAAGTCGCAGCGTTGCCGTCTGAGCCGAGACGAGCAACACCGCGGCGATCGTCAGCGCGGCAACGACCAGGCCGGTTCGCGGAACGGCCCGCCGGCGAATCAGGACGGGGCGCATGGTCTGAGACCTCCGCTTCCTAGCCTAACCGAAGGGTGTGACAGCTCCTAGTGAACCGAAGGCGCATTTCCGGCAGAACGCGTAGAGGCGAGCAACTTGAGGAAGGTTTGGCGGGACACGATCACGACCGAAGTCGACGTGCGAAGCCCGGCGCCGGAGGCGCCATCATCACTCGAGCTCTTCATAGACAGGCAACGCACCTTCGACCGTTCGCTTGAATACGCGAACCTGATCCGACAAGCCGAGCAGGCGCACGGCGTGGAGCATCCCTGGCGGGACCTCAGGCGTCTGGTACGCTTCAGCGAGGGGCGGCTCGATTAGTCGCACGGAAAGGCCGCCACTCTTGCTAATGAACAAGCACGTGAGTGTTTTGACCTTAGCATCCATGGGGCATACCTGAGCACAAAGAGTGCCAGGGCGATCAGGATAGAAATTAAGGGGGTTTTGCCCTTTCCGGCGATGGGATGGTCCGAAAGGTCGTTGAGGTTCCAACATTTGATCTCGATTTCGTAATCCAGGAGGGACGGTGGCAACACCTCAAGCGCCGCCGGAAGCGTCGAAGGCCACCTGGTCGTACTGCCAGAGCCGCTCGAAAAAACCCGCCGCACGGCGTGCCTCATCCGCGGTCACGCGTCCCACCTGCAGGATCGCGGCGAGCGACCGCTTCCCATCGATCGCGGTGAACAACCGGTCTTCGAACGCGTCAACGCAGCAAATGAGGTCTGTAAAGGGATGGGCCCGGTTGATCAGGACGGCGACGCTCCCGCGCGGCAGGCGCTCCCGCACGCATACCGTCCACGGCAGCGCAATGGGAACGTAGCCGCGCCACTCGGCGCCGGCAAAGGTGATCGGCTGGCTCGCGCCGGCGCGATCGGCGCGATACGCGATCAGGTTGTGCTTCACCATCGTGCCGCGGAACAGCTCGACGGCCGCGTGCTGCGCCGGGGCCGGCAGCGATGCGAGGCGTGCGGCATGTTTCGTCTTCGCGATCACACCGCACTGGGCGAGGTACGGCGCCTGCTCGACCCACCGTCCGAACGACATGCCGCAGCGATCCAGCCAGTCATACAACTGCGGCACGCTGTACGCGCGATCGATGGGGTGCAGCAGCGCATCGGCCAGCGCGTCGGGATGTCTGAAATCCTTTGCTTTCCGCATCACGCCGGCGATGGGGTGATCGTCGGGCAGGGCCTCGAGCGCGACGCCGAGATCACGCAGCTCCTCGTCCGAGGGCGTGATCCCAAGCAGACGACAGTACTCCTGCATCATGTAAATGCCCGTCCGCCCGTACGGGGCGTAGACCATCAGGTGCATGGCGCCCTGCGGACGAAGGACGTCGCGCAGGGCCCGCAGCCCGACATCGGGATCGGGCAAGTGGTGGAGCACGCCGGTCGCGGCGACGCTGTCGAACGTGCGGCCGAGCTCGCGGACGTCCTCGATCGCCATCCGATGGAGCTCGAGATTCTGCAGGTTGTACTTCTGCTGAAGCTCGCGCGTATGGCGCAGGCTCGTTTCGCTGATGTCGATGGCGGTGATTCGTGCCTCGGGCTCGCGCAATGCGTGCCGGGCCGCCTGCGACGTTCCGCAGCCGGCCACGAGGATCTCCTGCTGACCGCGGAAGGGCTCCGACGGCCAATTCAGGTGGAAGAGCGCGCGGCGACGATCCGGGTTGCGGTACAGGTCCCGGTGTTCGTCCAGGGTGGTGAACGGCGCCGGATACGGCATCCGTTCGTAGAAGTCGCGGACTTCCATCGACGCTCGAGTCTCTCGCTCCTACAGTGTCAAACGACTCTGGACTTACCCGCACGGCCCGCCCGCTCCTTGGAACGAGCGTCTGGTTCATGAGATGGCTTCATCGGCCGCCGACCCTCGGACAGTCAGTGTAGCCACCAGCGGCTGTCTTGACCATCACTTCCTGACCGGCCGCGCACCCTTGCACATTCGTCCTCTCGCTTACGGGCCGGTGAGCTAGGCCTGACAGGAACTCGCGGCTCGCTGCTGGCGTTTCGCTATTGCTCACTCGGAGCTCGTGGATGACACCCAGCAACTGCCGACCGCGAGCGGCGAGCCGCGAGACCTCACTGTTGCTCCTTGTCGACGCGAGTCTATCCCACGCCCGAGCCAGCGATATCGAACGTCATCTGGCGAACGGGAAGGGGGATCATTCGCGGCTCGAACGAGCCATAGACGAGGTGCACGTGGGAGTCCCCGGCGGAGCGGGGCCGTGCCCTATGGATTCGACAAGGGCACTGCGAATTGGTGGGGCGCTGAGGCTGCGAGAATTCCGTTGCCGCTCACGCGTACACCAATTTTCAATCGAGACTGGGGGTGTGGGAAATCGGCGATGTATGTGCACACGTAGTCCCAGCCGGTCTGAACGGGCAGGCAGCGCACGTCGCGTGGTGCTCGATCCGAGGCGGGCGCAGTACGAAGCAAACGCTCGAGGGCAGTCGCGCTCATCTTAAGGCCCCGCGCCGGCATCGTCCGGGTCGGTGGCGTCACCGTCCGGGTCGGGGTCGTCATCGTCTGGGGGGGAGTCTGGGTCGGGGCGACTATCGTCCGGGATGGTTCGGGGCGCGGGCTAGCGACCTGCCACAGATAAATAAACGTATTTGGAGCCATCCACAAGAGGAGCAACACAAGGACCACCCTCGATAGTCGGCTCCGTTGGATCTGTTGCCGCTGGACCATATTCCCGAACGGATCCGTCGTGTCGCCGCGGTAGGCCATGCCATCGAAAGTCATCAAGTCTCATGCCTCACGAGGTGTCGCTCTTCGAACGGATCTTTCCCCGGCGGCGTGCGCTGCCACATCAGATTCGTCAGCCCGATCACAGATCTTGTTCCCTCGGTTGCGTCGTCTGGTATAACGGGTTCGGCGTGGCAGAAGTTCATGGCGCCGGTCATTCCTGATCCAACCAAGATCAAGAGCTTTCGCACCCAGGCGGCGTTCGCCTCGTGGATGAAGGCGAACCATGCCCGCGAGACCGAGATCTGGCTGAAGATTCACAAGAAGGACTCGGGCCTGCCGACGGTGACCAACGCGCAGGCGCTCGACGTCGCCCTGTGCTGGGGTTGGATCGACGGCATCCGCAAGTCGTTCGACGAGCGGTCGTTTCTCCAACGCTATACGCCGCGGCGGGGGCGAAGCGTGTGGAGCCAAATCAATCGCGATCACGTGGCGCGACTGACCGCAGCCGGCCGGATGACGCCGCACGGCCAGCGGCAGGTGGATGCCGCCAGGGCCGACGGACGCTGGGACGCCGCCTATGCCCCTCTCCGCCAGGCGAGCCAATCGACCATTCCCGAGGATCTGCGCGCCGCCATCGAGGCCAACCAGCGTGCGCGCAAGACCTTCCAGACTCTCGGCCGTCAGAACCTGTTCGCGTTGGCGTTTCGCACCGGCTATATGAAAACGCCAGCCGGACGCGCGAAGAAGATCGCGGCGCTGGTCGCCATGCTCGCACGCGGCGAGACCATCTTTCCGGAGCGGCAGCGGGCCGTGAAAACGGCAAGAACGAAGGAGAAGGGTGACGGGTAACGGTCATTCCGTGGTATCAATTAGCGTTTGCCCGGGCTGTGCCTGAGCCGGCTGAATCGGGACCGATCATGAATGGGAGACTTATGCGTCGACTTCTCTTCTCGCCGCTGAACGTGATGCTCGCGCTGATGCTGGTGGCCGTCGCGCCCCAGCAGGCATTCGAGCCGCCTTCCCAGCAGGCCGTACAGCCCGCTCCCCCACAGCCGGCGGTCCCACCACAGCCGGTGCAACTTCCGCTCGACCTCTTCAAGGTGCCGGACGGGCTCGAAGTCACCCTGTGGGCCGCATCGCCGCTGTTGCGCAACCCCACCAACATCGATATCGACCGGGACGGCCGGATCTGGGTGGCCGAAGGGGTTCGCTACCGCTCCCACCATGCGCGCCAGCCTGAGGGCGACAAGATCGTCGTGCTGCAGGACACCGACGGCGACGGCAAGGCCGACAGCACGCACACGTTCGTGCAGGAACCGGGCCTCGTCGCCCCGCTCGGCGTCTCCGTCATCGATAACAAGGTGATCGTCGCGCAGCCGCCCGACATGATCGTCTACACCGATGTCGATCGAAACTTGCGCTTCGATCCGGCAGTCGACAAACGTGAAGTGCTCTTGACGGGCTTCCAGGGGATCAATCACGACCATTCGCTGCATTCGGTGACGGTGGGGCCGGACGGCAAGTGGGTGTGGAACTCCGGCAACATGGGGGCGATGTTCACCGATCGCTCTGGGAAGACGTTCCGGATTTTCAGCGCCTATCGTCCCGGTCCGGTCGGCCCGTTCAAGTACCCGCACGACCCAGCACCCTATGCCGGAAAGCCGAGCGACGACGGGCATGTCTACATCGGCGGCTTCACCGCGCGCATGAATGCCGACGGCACGAACGTCGAGATCATCGGAAACAACTATCGGAACAGCTACGAGCAGTCGGTGACTTCATTGGGCGACGTGTTCCAGAACGACAACGACGACCCGCCGGCGTGCCGCGTGAGCTGGGTGATGGAGTACGCCAACTTCGGCTTCTCGTCGAACGACGGCCAGCGGAGCTGGCAGGCGGACCGCCGGCCAGGTCAGACGGTTCCCGTGTCGGAGTGGCGTCAGGATGACCCCGGTATGACGCCTGTCGGCGACGTGTACGGCGGCGGATCCCCGACCGGCAATGTGTTCTACGAGAACGGCGCTCTCGGCCCGTCCTGGGAGGGCACGTTCCTCGCCGCCGATGCCGGCCGCAACGAGATCTTCTCCTACCAGCCGGCACGGCAGGGCGCGGGGTTCGGTCTCGACCGCAAGATCTTCATCACTTCGAACGTGAAGCAGCAGTATGCCGGGTCGGACTTCATCATGGGCAGTGCCGGCGTCACGCGCGCCGTGGAAACGCTCTTCCGGCCGTCGGACGTCGCCGTCGGTCCCGACGGCGCGATCTATGTCAGCGACTGGATCGACGCACGCGTCGGTGGCCATCAGGACCTGGACGACTCGCTGTCGGGAGCCATCTACCGGATCGCTCCCAAGGGGTTCGTCTCCAACGTGCCGAAGTTTGACGCTGCAACCATCGATGGTCAGATCACGGCGCTGCGCTCGCCCGCGGTCAACGTCCGGGCCATCGGGTTCGAAGGGTTGAAGGCACGTGGCCCGGCGTCGATCAACGCCGTCGCGGCGTTGCTGAAGGATCCGAACCCTTACATTCGCGGCCGCGCGATTTTCCTGCTCTACCAGCTGGGTCCTCAGGGAAGTCAGCGCGCGGGATCGCCCGAGTCGCAGACCGATCCGGTGATGCGCATCGCGGCCTACCGGGCGATGCGCCGGGCGAATCTCGACGTCATGCCCGTCGCCGCGAAGCTCGCCCGCGACACCGACCCCGGCGTTCGGCGCGAGGTCGCGCTGTCGCTGCGCGACCAGCCCGCCGACAAGACGCTCGGCATCCTGGTCGACATCGCCCGCGGCTACGACGGGAAGGACCGCAGCTATCTGGAAGCGCTGGGGACCGGCGCGACCGGCAAGGAGGCGGCGCTCTACGAGCGCGTGCGGCGCGAGCTCGGCGTCAAGGATGATCCCCTCACCTGGTCCGAGACGTTCGCGCGCATCGCGTGGCGCTTGCACGTGCCCGCGGCCGTGCCGGACCTCCTCGCCCGCGCACAATCGCCCACATTGTCGACGGCCGACCGCAGACTCGCGCTGGACACCCTCGCCTTCGTCCAGGATCCAGCCGCGGCCAAGGCCATGCTCACGCTCGCCGCGCCGAACACCCCTCTCACGGAGCCGGCGACCTGGTGGTTGCTGAACCGGATGTCGAGCGACTGGACCGACTACGGACTGGCGCCGGCTCTCAAGACGGCTGGCATCTACGACCCCGACACGATCGTGCTCAAGGAAATCGTCACGCCCAAGCCGGCAGCCGATCTTCCCGAGCTCTCGGTCGACGAGATCGGCCGTCTGACCGGTGACGCGGCACGCGGCAAGACGACGGCCGCGCGCTGCATGATGTGCCATGCGGTCGGCGGTATCGGAGCCGAGCTCGGACCGGCACTCGATGGCTGGGGACGCGGCAAGTCCGCCGACGTGATCGTCACGGCGCTGGTGCGGCCGAGTGCCGAGATCGCGCAGGGCTACGACGGCACCGAGCTCCGCACGAAAGACGGCCTCACCATCCAGGGGCTGCTCGTCAAGCAGGGCGATCCGCTGATGATGCGCAGCATGGGCGGCGTCACCCAGGTCATCCCGGCCAACCGAGTGGCCGCGCGCAACCGGATGAAGGAGTCGCTGATGATGAGCGCCGCGCAGTTGGGTCTGACCGCGCAGGATGTGGCCGACCTCGTGGCGTTCCTGCGCAGCAACTGAAGTCTGACGCTCACAGACGAGCCACGCGATCGGCGGCGGAGACTCGTCTGCGTCCGCTCGACGGGTGGCTATGGACTCGAGAGAAACTTGTCGTACGGATGTGGCGCCGAGGCCTGCAGGATCGTGTTGGCACTCACGCGTACGCCAATCTTCCACCGCGTCTGCGGACGCGGCGCGTCGCCTTGATACGTGCAGACGTAGTCCCAACCTTTCTGAAGTGGCAGGCACCGGACGTCACGTGGCGCTCCATGTGAGGCAGGCGCGCTGCGAAGCAGCTGTTCGAGCATGCTCGCACTCATTTTTCCGCTGGGTGCCGCGTTGGCAGTCGGAGCCGCGATCGGCGCGGATGGCCGGGGACTGGCGCTGTCGAACGCGCCCTCGAACACGGACCAGTTGATGTGAAGTAGGTACGGAAGCAGACACAGGACGAGTAACACGAGCACGACTCTCCTCGTCGCTCGCTGCCGGCTGAGCATGTTCTCGAGCGGATCCGTGGCGTCCCCTCGGTAGGCCATGCCATCGGGGCATCAAGTCTCGTGCCTCGCTGCGCGCCTCTCTTCGCGCCGGGTTTTCTGCCAGGCAGCCCCCCGTACCGACAGATTCGTAAGACGCTCACGGATTCGTCGGGCCTCCGATTGCGCGTGCTCCCAGCTACGAGGTCGAGGCCAACCAGAACGTTGCCAAGGACCTCAAGGGGAAGTTCATGCTCGCGCACGGCACGATGGATACCAACGAGCCATCGGTCTGTTACGTCTCACTCACCTGTTTCGCAGCGCGGTGGCGGGATCGATTCGTGTTGCACGCCACGCAGGCCCAACGATGGACAGCGCGGCCGCGATTCCCAGCACGGCCGTGACCAGCACGAATGTCGCTGGATCGAGCGGTCGCACACCGAAGAGCAGCGTCTCGATCAGGCGGCCGCTCATAGCGGCGAGCACGAGTCCAATTGCGGCTCCGGTGCCGACGACGCGAACGGCACTGGTCAGTACGAGCCGGAGGACATCATGTGTCGTCGCGCCGAGCGCCCTGCGTAAGCCGAAATCACGCACGCTCTGCTGCACGGAATAAGCAAGAATCCCGAACACCCCGACCATCGCCAGGACGAGCGCGAGCGTCGCAAAGGCCATCACCATCACGGCCCGGAACCGGTGACGGCTGGTGGCCGTCCGCGCGATGTCCTCGAGCGTCAACACGCTCCGCACGCTGACGAGCTGCTCCTTGTCCACGCGCGAGATGGCGGCTCGGATCGACGGCGCGAGCGCCTCCGCCCCGCCAGACTTTGTTGACGTTTGGGGCCGGACGAGAAGAAAGGTATCGTCCGAGAGGTCCTGCGCCATCGGCACATAGAGCTGCACGAACTCCGCGGCCTCGTCCGGCCGTCCCTTCACCTGCCGCGCAACGCCAACGATCTCGCGCACGACCGGCTTGGCTTCCGGCGACGATGTCGGCCGCAGCGCGACGCGCTGGCCGACCGGTGACCGCGCGCCAAACGTCCGCGCGAAGGCCTCGTTCACGATGCACACCGGCACGCCGTCGCGCATATCTCGCCGATCGAACGCGCGTCCAGCCAGGATGGGCAGGTCAAGGGTCGAGAAGTACGTCGTGCTGACGGCCTGATAGCCCGTGCTCGGCCGCTCCCGGTCGTCGAGCGGAGCGTCGCCGACGATCTCGAACGATGTCCCGCCGCTGTCGAAGAAATCCAGCGGCCGATCGCTCGCCCACGCGACGCCTGCCACGCCAGGGACAGCGGCGATCTCGGCTTCGACCTGATCGTAGAACTGCTGTAGTGCTTCCGCGGTCGGATATTTCGAGCCCAGCGGATCCACGAGCATCGAGAGGACGCTCTCGGCTCGATACCCGCGGTCGAAGGCTTCGACTGCGAGGAGCGTTCGCAGCAGGAGCCCCGCACCAGCCAGGAGGAACACTGCCATCGCGACCTCGCCCATCACCAGCAGCCCACGCAGCCGTCCGCCGCTGCCGGTCGTCGTCCGGGTGTCGGACCCGATCACTTCCGCGGTCGAAAAGGCGGTTGCCTTCCACGCCGGCATCACCCCAAACACCAGACCGACGAACACCGCCGCGGCCACACAGAAAGCAACGACCCGCAGGTCGAATTTCAGGGAGACGCTCGACGGCAACAGACCCTCCGGAACGAGCGAGGGCGCGACGCTGAGGATGGCTGCGCCGATCGCGGTTCCGAGCGCGCCGCCAATCACCGCCAACACCAGGCTCTCGGTCACGAGTTGCCGGACGATGCGACGCCGGCCGGCGCCGAGCGCGGAGCGGACCGCGAGCTCGCGCGTTCGCACCGTCGCCCGGGCGAGCAGGAGGTTGGCGACGTTGGCGCAGCAGATGAGGAGCACGAACCCGACGACGCCCAGGAAGAGCATCGACGTGAGGCGCAGATCGCTGCCGATGACCGTATCGTCCATCCGCTCGAGCATGATGCCGCGGCCCTTGTTGGTCTGCGGATACTCGTGCGCGAGACCGTCGGCGACCGCTCCGAGATCGGCTTCGGCAGCTTCGATCGACACGCCTGGCTTCAGGCGTCCGGCCACCTGGAAGATGTAGGCGCCGCGGGCGCGCGGCGGCACGTTGACGAGGGATCGCGCCGCCCAGATGCTGCTCTGTCCCAGCAACTGGAAGTCTTTCGGCACGATCCCGACCACCGTGAAGAGCGACCCGTCGAGGCGGATCTCGCGCCCGACGACGCCCGGATCGGCGTTGAAGCGCGTGCGCCAGAACGCCTCGCTCATCACGACCACGTTGGCGCGCCTGGCCTCGTCCTCGGCGGAGAACGTCCGGCCGGCAATCGCCCTGACGCCGAGGACGTCGAAGATCTCGGACGTGACCCACTGCCGGGCGACCGTCTCGGCGTTGCCGTCGGCGCCGGCCATCACCATGCCGCCGACACTCGGCGTGAAACCGGCAACCGCTTCGAAGCTGCGGCTGCGGGTTTTCCAGTCGAGCATGTTGAGCGGTGAGCCGTAGCTCCGCGGCACGGTAGCGGTCTTCTCCCAGATCGACACCAGGCGATCGGGATTGCCGTACGGAAGCGGCCGCAGCAGCGTGGCATCGACGAGCGCGAAGATGGCGCTGTTGGCGCCAATGCCGAGCGCGAGCGTCAGGGTGGCCACCAGCGTAAAAGCGGGCGAGCCTTTCAGCTGGCGGATGGCGAATTTCAGATCGCTGCGGAGCTCGTCGAGCCACTGAGTGAGGCGCATGTCCCGGTCTCTCCTTCTAGCAATTGCCGTCATCGTGTGTTTGAGGCTCGCGACGTCGCCGAGCCGGCTGAGCGCCAGCTCGCGTGCGGCCACCGGATCCATGCCGCGCGCGACGAGCTCGCGCGTCCGCATCTCGACGTGCAGGGCGAGCTCTTCGTCGACTTCGCGCTCGAGCGGCACGCGCCAGAGCCATGAACGCAGTGAGCGCCTCATGTGGAGAGCAGGACCTTGGAGACTCCTGTGGCGAACCGCCGCCAGGTTGCCAGCTCAGCGGCGAGTTGCTCGCGGCCCGACTCCGTCAGGCGGTAGAGTTTCGCCCGCCGGCCGAGTTCGGACATGCCCCACTCGGCCTCAACCCAACCCCGGCGTTCGAGGCGGTACAGGGCCGGATAGAGGGACCCGTCCTCCACGAGCACGCTATCCCCAGACGTCTCCTCGATGAATCGGGCGATCGCGTAGCCGTGGCTGGGACCTCTTGTTAACGTCTTGAGAATCAAGGTATTTAGCGCGCCGTGGAGGAGCGTGTTCGGGATCTTTGCGGGCATCGGTGTAGGTATCCACTTACCCAGTTACTCTGGGTAACAAGACGTTTGACGGAATCTGCGCGGGAAAGTTTGCCGCGAGGGCGAGCTGGAACTGCGGCGCGACGCCGGCTATCGGTCCGATCTCTCGGATGAGCCTCAGATCATCGACCCTATCGCCGCACGCATGGCGGAGGGCGCTCGTCTACCGCTACCGATCGGGATACGACAAGATGAAATTGCCGCGATTGGGCATCCGGACCTGCGGCAACGTCTTCGCGTCCATGACCGCATCCTTGCCAATGACCCCGTTGAGGCTGAGCAGGTACGCCGTGATCGCGTAGACTTCCGGATCGGTGAGCGAGTGGGGCGCCGGATACGGCATCGCGCGGCGCACGTAGTCGAACACGGTCGTCGCATACGGCCAGTAACTCCCAATAGTCTTGATGGGCGCCGGACTCGTGAGCGTCCCCTGCCCCCCAACCAGACGATCGTTTACTGTCCCCGCACCTTGCAGCCCGTGACAGGCGATGCACTTCGTGCTGTAAATCGCTTCGCCCTGTGCGGGCGTGCCCGATCCCGGCGGAAGCCCTGCCCCATCGGGTCCGATGCTGATGTCGGCCGACTCGACTTGATCCGCGGTCGCGGGAACACCAAGTCCCGGCCCTTTCGGCGCAGGTTTTCGCGCCGCGGTCGGGGACGCGGTCTTGGCTTGTGTGGTCGTGGAGGCGGGCGCGTTCTGTTGAGCGGCAGTCGTGGCGACGCCGATGACGCTGGCAGCCACGACCAGCACCACCAGCGACGCACGAACATCCTCAGCACGCGCGCGGTGACTACGAGTACACATTCCGCACCTCCCCGGCCGCGCTCACGCTCCAACTGGCGATCGCGTGATAGTGATAACGATGTGCGGGCCCGCGCGCTGCGATGAACGCCCGATGCGATATCTGAGCGGCGCCGGTTTCGTCGACTGCCCGGCTCATCAGGACCGCCGGACTTCCGTCCCACCGCCACGCCATGCGAAATCGCGTGAGCGCCTTCGGCAGAACAGGATCCGACAAGGCGGAGGGCGCCCAGGTCTTGCCGCCATCGGCGGAGATATCGACTCGGCGAATGCGCCCGGCGCCAGTCCACGCTATGCCAGAGATTTGATAGAGACCCGGCCCCTGCATCGACTGACCGCCGCAGGGCGAGGTGATTACCGACTTCACGCCCATCGGAAACGTGAACTGCAGCGCCTGTCCGTTCGGCATCAGGTCCGTGTACTTCGATGTCTCGTCTTTTGTCATCACGGGGCCGCCGGTCACTTTCAGCCGGCGCAGCCACTTCACGCTGGTGTTGCCTTCCCAGCCGGGCAGCAGGAGCCGCATCGGATAGCCGTTCTCCGGGCGCAGGCGTTCGCCGTTCTGATAGATCGCGATCAGGGCATCGTCCCACGCCTTTTCGATCGGGATGCTTCGGCTCATCGCCGCAGCATCGGCACCTTCGGCCAGCAGCCACTTCCCCGTCGGCCGCGCGCCGGCTTCGTCGAGCAGCGTCGACAACGGCACACCCGTCCACTCGCTGCACGACAGGAGGCCATGCAACGCGCCGGCACCACCTTGCGGCGGCTCAGGTGCATAGAGACCAACGCTGTTGCCGGAACACTCGATGAAGTGAATCCGGGAGACCAGCGGATAGCGTGAGAGTGACGCCAGGTCAAACGTCAACGGCCGATCCACCAGCCCATGAATCAGGAGCCGGTGCTCGCCTGGGGGAATGTCTGGCACGCCACTGTGATGGCGCTCGAAGTGCAGCGCGCTCGGCGTGATGATTCCCTCGAAATGCTCGAGCGGCGAACGGGAAGACCCCGAGCCTGTCGTGCCGGTGACCGGCGCCACAATGCGTTGCACGGCCGACTCGTACGGCGACCGATCGCCATACGGTCGCAGAGCTTGTCCTGGACTCTTCATCCACGACGGAACGTCCTGTTGAGCCGCGTCCGCCGGGCGCGCTCGCAACAGTGCAAGGCCGGCCGCACCCAGGCTCGACGAAAGAAACAGCCGACGGTGCAACAGGCCTCCACCGGCAACGGTCTCGATTTGCTTGTGGCTCATCGTCGCGGGTTCTTGTCAATCCGGCTTCATCAGCTCGGCCAGTTTGTCTTTCACGGCCTCGCCCCAGATGTCGTAGCCTTTCGCCACCGGATGTAGATTGTCCGGCCTGAACGCACCCGGCAGGAACACGCCGCTATCGTCCAGGAACTTGGCGCCGATGTCCAGGTAGAAGACGTGCTGCCCGTCATCGAGCCTGGCGATGATCCGGTTGGCCTCGGTAATCTTGTCGCGCACCGGATCGCCTGGCAGCGCGCGGGGGAAGATCGCCAGCAACAGGATCTTCGCGTTGGGAAAGTTCCTGCGCATCTCGAGCACGACCGCGCCCACACCTTCGGCGATCTCAGGTCCAGTGTTCCCGCCGCTGTTGTTCGTGCCGATCATCAGCATGATCGCCTTTGGCTGAAACCCCTGCCCTTCGCCGTTCCTGAGTCCCCAGAGCACACCCTGGGTCGTATCCCCGGCGACGGCGAAATTCGCCGTTCGCAGCGCCCCAAAGTACTTGTCGAACATCGCCTTGTTGGCGTCGCTCTGCACCCACCAATCGGTGATCGAATCTCCGTGCAGCAGCAGGTCGATGTTTCCTTGCTTGGCAATCTCGACGAACCCCTCGTGCCTGGGGCCCTGCCTTTGAACCGTCTGCGTGAACGTTGCGGCGACGTTCCGGCGTGCCGGCTGCAGCATCAAGAGCGATTCGAACTTTGTCAGCAACGGTTTCGTCGGGGAGGTGTCGCTCTCGATGAACTTCTTGACGGCGTCGTTGACTTGCACCAGCTCCGCTGACGTCGGACGAGGAATCGCGACTTGCGGGGGGACCGGCGCCGGCGGACCGATGACGACCGGTACCGGCACAAAGCCACCGCGGCCGGCACCTTGTGGCGCTCCCGGAGGCGCGCCGCTCTGAACCGGCGCACCCGCTGTCGCGGGCGGTGGACCTTGGGCGAGCGCAAGCCCCGCCCACAACACGCTGGCCGCCACGGAGATCGGAACGCGGACGAAACGGTTCATGCGGTTGTCCTCTGTCGTTTCACTCGGAAGATGATGCGGGCGCTTCCTCGGGCGTCGGACGCCAGAGCACGATGATCTTGCCCACCTGGTGTACGTCAACCGCGTCGGTCCGCGAGCAGATGGCCACGGCCATCGCCTGCCGCGCGCGGCGGTCGGTGCCGTTGATCTTCACCTTGATGAGTCCGTGCGCCGTCAGCGCGCGGTCGAGCTCCACCGCGACGGCATCGGAGAGCCCACCCTGCCCCACTTGCACGATTGGCTCGAGCGCGTGGGCACGGCCCTTGAGATGAGTGCGTTCCTTGGGCGTCAGCGTGACGGGCATCGCCAGATTGTAGAAGCCATCTTCATAAATGGGTCACGACCTCACGTAACAACACGATGGGCACGATGACACGATGGGCACGATGGATCCCAAAGAGGTTTTCTTCGTGGTCATCGAATCATCGTGTTCATCGTGAACCGGGGCCGTCGGCGCGTTCAGTCTGTTTCTGGTTTATGAGATAGGTTCTAGTGCTCTACCCCCGCGTCAGTGGTCGGCGCAGCCGACCAGCGGCTCGTCGATCAGCGGCGGCGGCGCGCCGGCGCACAGCCATTTCTGTCGCGTCACTGCAGCACGACGACCTGATATCCCGACGACACCCGCGTGTAATGCGTGGCGCCACACTGCGAGTAATCCGCGTTCCCGACGCGCACGGTCTTGCACCCGGCGGGCAGCGTTGTGATGATCGCGCCCGCGGGAGGCTCTACGACCTGGTACACGACCGCGCCACTGCTCATCACCTTCGTGTAGTACGCGCCGTCGTGATAGTAGTAGGTCGATTCGGATACCACGACGGTCGTCGCGGCGGCTGGCGGTTTCGCCAGCATCGTGCCGATGGCGATTCCGGCGCCGACCGCTGCCACGGCTTTCCAGGCGTCGTAGCTTTCGTAGCGATCGCCGACGACCACGCCGCCGTAGCGCCCCACGGCCGCTGCTCCCTCCTCGCCGACGACGACCGCCCCGCGGCGGCCGACGGCGCCTCCCTGGACGTCGACTTCCTCGCCGGTCACGACGTTGCCGTTCCGGCCGACCGCGGCATAGCCTTCCTCGCCGCTCACGACCGCGCCACGGCGGCTGGCCGCGGCGTAACCCTCTTCAGTTTTGACGGCGGCGCCCCGGGGTCCTGCAGCGGCCGCGCCGTTGTCGCCCTTGGCCACGGCGCCGCGCCGGCCGGCGCGCACTTGCGCAGCCAACGGCGCCAGGCCGACCATCGTGACCAAGGCTGCCGCGACCAGGAGACAAATGGTTTTTCGTATCGTGCTCTGTGGCTTCATGACGACTCCCTTTGGTTCAACACGCCGAGGCTATTTCTTTGTCGCGGGTGCCGCCGGCGCCGCAGGTGGCGTGGCTGCGGTGCTCTTGACCGCTGCGGCCCGCTGGACGATCGCGATGCCCTGGTACTCCGCCGGTACTTTGGGAACGAACGTGGCGTTGGTGATCTGGGGAGCGAGGTCCCACGACGTAAACGTCAGATCGACCGTCGGCTGGCCTTTGCGGCTTTTCTGAACGACCTTCAGCCGCAGGGGCAGAGGGTCGCCCTGCACCGGAAGCCACAGCTCCCAGTCGACTCCGACGTCCTTGAAGGCGAGGTGGACAGCGGGCGTGCTGCCGACGTTTTCGGTGCCAGCGTAGCCGCCGGTGGTCGTATCGGAGAGCAGCGCCTTTGCGGCGGAGCTGTAAAAGAGATCGCCCATCGGCAGGGCCATGTCGTAGCGCTCGGCGAGGGCGTCGAGCGTACGGTCGATGGTGTCGGGCATCGGCGCCTGGGCGAAGACCTTGTGCGGGTGGGCGGCGATGGTCAGGGTCTTGCCGTTGTACCAGGTCTCGAGGCCGCGGCCGCCCGTCATCTTGTTGTAGAACCGATCCGGACGGCGCACGGTGTACACCGCCGTCTGCGACACCGGCTCTTTCTTACCGGAGACACGCACGATGTCGCGCACTTCGGTCGTCGTCACACTCACCGCCTTCGCCGCGGCAAGCCGCGCGCTCATCTGCTCCACGAGTTCCCGGCCACGGGCCAGACGCTCGGCGTCGGTCGTCGGCTCGCGACTTCCGCATGCCCCGCAGACGATGAGGCTGATGGCGGCGAGCCCAGCGAGGGCCGATTGAGAGAGCTTCCTGTTCCGCATTCCTAGGGTCATGAGCTGGGCTCCCAAAGCTGAGTTAGTGCACAGGTCCAGAATGGTCAGCCGCGCTTCGTCACTAGCCCTCATTCTGCATCATCGCGACCCGATCGCGGGCGCCTTGGCTTCCGCGATCGGGCTGTGATCAGAAGAGTGATGGTTACTGCCGCGCCATGGCAACGCGGAAGCGCTCTTCCGGCGAGACCATGTGATCGTGATCGTCCTTCTCGATGTCGATCTGCACCCAGTTCACTTCGCCGCTGAACTCGTTGCCAGTCGGCCCGTAGTCCGGCGACACCGGCGAGCCGGTTTCCTTGCCGACGTCGCAGGTTTCGTCCGCAGAGAAGGCCATCGGCACCGTGTTCTCTATGCGTCCCTCGCCGACGGCCTTGCCGTCGACGTAGAGCGTGACGCCGCCGCCTTTGGCGGTCCCGCCGCCGTCGTACTTGAACTCCATGCGGACCTGGTGATTCCCAGCCGGAATTGGCTGCGTCGCCTCGACGAACGTCACCTCGATGCCGAAGAAGTTGTAGCAGTACTTCAGCTTGCCGCCCTTGGCGTAGAGGCTCCAGCCGTTGAGGTTGCCGCCCTGGGCGATGATGACGCCCTCGGCGCCGGACTTTGGCACGTCGAGAGCGGCGCTGATCGCATAGGACTTGTTCTTGATCGATAGAATAGAGTTCTCGCTAAGTCTCCCCATGCCGCCGAAGAGGATCTGGCTCTTGCCTTTGATGAGCTGCGGGCGGCCGGCGAGGTCGGGGTTGAAGCGCTCGAACGTCCGATCGTCGAGCGGAAGCACGCTGTACTTGGTCGCCTCGATGATGAAGAGACGCTGCAGTTCAGCGAGCTTCTTCGGGTTCTCCTTCGCCAAGTCCTTCGACTGCGTCCAGTCGGTGTTGGTGTCGTAGAGCTCCCACACGTCATCGTCGAATGCGCGCTTGTAGGCGCCGAGCCACGGCACACCGTGCCGCGTCACTGCAGTCCACCCCTTGTGGTAGATGCCGCGGTTACAGAACATCTCGAAGTACTGCGTCTCGTGGCGCTCGGCTGCCTTGGCGTCGTTGAACGCGTAGAGCATGCTGAAGCCTTCGATCGGCGCCTGCTGGACGCTGTTGACGATGGTCGGGTGCGGCAGGCCGGCGGCTTCGAGGATGGTCGGCGCGAGGTCGATGACGTGATGGAATTGGCTGCGCACCTCGCCTTTGGCCTTGACCCCGTTCGGCCAGTGCACGATCGTGCCATTGCGCGTCCCGCCCCAGTGCGAGGCCACCTGTTTGGTCCACTGGTAAGGCGTGTCCATCGCGTGCGCCCAGCCCACCGCGTAGTGGTTGTAGGCGTCCGGCCCGCCGAAGAGGTCGATCTTCGACGCGAGGAACTCCGGCGTTTCAACGCCCGCCAGGCCGTTCAGCGTCGCCATCTCGTTGAAGCAGCCGTTGGGCGTGCCTTCAGCAGAGGCGCCGTTGTCGCCGATGATCAAGTAGATCAGGGTGTCGTCGAGGACTTCCAAATCCTTGAGCGCATCGACGAGCCTGCCCAGATGATGATCGACGTGCTCGAGGAATGCGGCATAGACCTCCATCTCGCGGGCGAAGATGGGCCGCATGTTCTGCGGCGTCTCGTCCCACGCCGGGATCTCGGCCGGTCGCGCCGTCAGCACCGCGTCGGCAGGGATGACGCCCAGCTTCTTCTGCCGCGCGAACGTTTCCTCGCGCAGCTTGTCCCAGCCCTGATCGAACTTGCCCTTGTACTTCTCGATCCAGTCCTTCGGCACGTGGTGCGGCGCGTGGCAGGCGCCGGGCGCGAAATACATGAAGAACGGCTTGTCGGGCATCAGCGCTTTCTGCTGGCGCGTCCACTTGATCGCCTTGTTCGTCATGTCCTCAGTGAAGTGGTAGCCCTGTTCTGGCGTTTTCTCGGGCTCGATTGGGATGGTGCCTTCATAGATTGCCGGGTACCACTGGTTGGTTTCGCCGCCGATGAAGCCATAGAAGTACTCGAAGCCACCGCCACCGGTCGGCCACTGATCGAACGGCCCCATCGGGCTCGTTTCCCAGACCGGCACTTCATGGCACTTGCCGAACTGTGCCGTCGAATAGCCATTGAGCTTGAGCGTCATGGCGAGCGGCGCCTTGTTCTTGGGCAGCACCGACGAGTAGCCCGGAGCCGCGGTCGCGATTTCGCAGATGCCACCCATGTTGACGGAATGGTGATTCCGTCCGGTCAAGAGCGCCTGCCGCGTCGGCGAGCACAGCGCCGTCGTGTGGAAGCGATTGAACTTGAGGCCGTTCTTGGCAAGACGCTCGGCCGTAGGCGTATGGATCGGGCCGCCGAATGCGCTCGACGCAGCAAAACCGACATCGTCAAGGAGCACGACGAGCACGTTGGGCGCGCCCTTCGGCGGCAGCAGCCGTTCGATCGGCGGGAACTTCGTGTCCGGATCCTTGGCGTCGTACGTTGTCACGCCCACGTGCTGTCTGTCTGGGATTGGAAGAATCGTTCGCTGAACCTTGTCCTCGGAACTCATCCTGTCTCTCTCCTGTTCTCGATGCGATCTGGCAGTCGTGGCGCCGCCACTCCCGCTTTGCAACGTTATAGCTTATGTCTGGATACTCACTAGTGCCGAATGCCGCCACGCCAGGCCACGACATGCCGTGGCGGCGTTCGTTCGAGCGTCCTGGAGTCGGGAGCGGCGCCTCAGCTCTTCGTCGAGTAGGGATAGCCCTGCACCAGCGCAGCGTCGAGCGCCTTGTCGTGGGCGTAGATGTCTTCCGAGAAGGAGACGATGCCTTCGGAATTGATATGCACCGTGTCGTAGAAGAGCACGACGGTGAGCCGCTGCTTGAGGTTGACGCGCGTCGGACGCTGCCCCTGCATCGCGGCGTCGATCTTGTCCCGCGGCCAGTCCGGGTTGTCGCGCAGCACCCACTCGGCGAAGCGCGCCGGATCCTCGAGGCGGATGCAGCCGTGGCTGAAGTCGCGGCGCACGCGCGAGAAGAGCTGCTGCGCCGGCGTGCCGTGCATGTAGACGTTGTCGGCATTCGGAAAGATGAACTTGGCGAGGCCGAGTGAGTTCTGCGGACCCGGCCGCTGCCGCAAGTGCAGCTTGCCGGACACAACGGCGGCAAGGTTCTCCGCGGTCGGCGGCAGCGACGGCGCATCGTCCTCGCCGCTTGCCACGATCTCGAGGTTCTCGCGATCCATGTAAGAAGCGTCCCGGCGCGCATGCGGAATGAGCTCCTTGACCGTGATGCCGTAGGGCGGGTTCCAGTACGGCCGGAAGATCACGTACTCCATCTCCTCGACGAAGACCGGAGTCTTGTGATTGAGGGACTTGCCGACGACGACGTTCATGCGCAGCGGCTCGGCACCGCTGCCGGGATCGGTGGCCCAAAGGCGGAAGAGCGGGACGTTCACGAACACGTTCGGCGCCTTGGTCAACTCCGGCAGCCAGCGCATCCGCTCCATGGCCAGCTCGATCTGCCGCACGCGCTGCGCCACGGTCACGTTGAGCGCCCTGATCGTGCCCGCGCCGATGATGCCGTCGGCATCCATGACGTGACGTCCCTGGAACGACTTCACCGCCGCGACGAGCGACGCGGAGTAGATGGCGCCGGTGACCGTCGCGCCAGCCGGCAAATCGCCGAACACGCGCAGGCGCGCCGACAGTTGCGGGACGCCAGCCCACGCCTTCCCCGGCTCGATCTTCCTCCGCCCTTTCGGCAGTTCGGGCACCAGCTCCGGCTCACCGGCTTTCGCGAGGGACTTGTACACGGCGAGCATCTTCTTGGCGCGCACGTAGTGCGAGACCGGCGGCTCGAGCGAGTCGAGCGTGGCACGCAGGCCCTTGCCCTGCCGCACCTCACGGGCCACGGCCGTCACGTCGATCTTTCTCGTGTGGACGTTGTAGCCCCAGTTCATCGTCGCCGGGTCGACGCGACCGACGCGCACGCCCCTGATCATGCGCGCGGCGGCGACGCTGATGGCGAGGTCGAAGTGCGCCAGCTCGGGACCAGTGGCGGTGCCGGCCTTGACCGTGGCCCAGCGCTCGGCGAGGAATTGCGGGTCGTAGTCAGCCGGATCGAGGCCGTAGTCGCCGGCGTCGCCGATGGCGGCAAGCGTCGCGTCGATGTTGGCAGCCGGCGTTGTTCCGTCGAACCAGAGCAGCCGATCGGGCTCGGCGTCGTACAGCGGCTTGAGGGCGGGGACGACGTCGGTAATCGAACTCCAGGTCAGACCGGGGTGGTCGGCCGAGGTCAGGACTCTCTCAACCGTGGGCGGGATGGCGTCCTGTGCGAGAGCTGGCGGCTGCTGCGACCGCGCTGGCGTCGGAGCGGCCGTCGTGGCCGCGAGGCTCTCGGTCTGCGGCACGTTGCCGCGGCACGCAGCCACGCACAGCATGAGGGTTCCCAGCGCCAGTCGTTTCATGCTCCTCATGATCTGAGCAACACAGGCGGTTGGCAAGGCCGGACGTCGGGTCCTCGGTCGTTCTGCCCGGCGCTATGGGATCGTGAACGTCGGACCTCCTCTCAAGTTCTCGCCCCAGGGCCTATCGGGTCCCGGTTTGCGTCGAGCACAAGAACACTTGTTCAACGCCCGCCTCGCACAATGCCTGCCGAAGCGTGACCCCCGCGCGGCGCGAACGCCGGCGTCGCATCCTCGAACGCATCGTCGGTGAGCTGGCGCACGTCGGATCCATCCAATCGCATGACGAAGATGTCGCCGGCGCCCTGGCCACCACCCTCGCCAACCGGCATCTCGTCCTTGAAGCCGTTGCGCGCGCTGGCAAACGCGATCCAGTCGCCGTCGAGCGACCACACGGCGTGCGCGTCGTTTCCGGGACTGGTCGTCAAGCGCCTGAGGTCGCTGCCGTCGGGACGAATGGTGTACAGCTCCCAGTCACCATCGCGATCGCTCGTGAAGAGAATGCGGTCGCCCTTCGGCGACCACGCCGGAAAGTTGTCGCTCTGAGAGCCGGACGTGAGCGGCGTGATCGCTCCCGTCGCGACGTCGAGGAGAATCAGGCTCTTGGCGGCCGCCCCGGCGCCCTGCCGAGCCACCAGCCGCCTGCCGTCAGGAGACCAGCTCGGAAAGCCGTAGTTGCCCTTCCCGTCCGTCAGCGTCCGCAGATCCGACCCATCTGCGGAGATCACGACGAGATCCGCGCCAGCGCCGCCGCGTCCAGCGGCGAAGAAGGCGCCCAGACCGAAGGCGATCCGATCGCCGGAAGGCGACCACACCGGTGCGAGCGCGTTCAGCGTTGGATGCTCGAACACGACACGCCGATCGGTGCCGTCAGCGTTCATCCTGAGAATGGCATTCTTGAACTGGCCGGCATACGCCGTGTTCGACATCAGTCGTCGGCCATCGCGCGAGTACGACGGAAAGACGCCCGCGCGAAGGACGCTGAACTGCGGGTCCCGGCTGAATGTAGGCGTGAGGGGCGGCCACGTGCCGTCGAGCGTGCGGTGGAAGACGATGCGCGTGCCATCCGGAGACCAGTTGACGTTCGAGTACGTGCCCGGGATGTCCTTGCGGCCATCAGTGAAGCTGATGCCGTAGGACACGTAGTTGACGCGTTGGCGCACGCCGCGCCGCTCGTTGACATCGCCACGGGTGTAAGCAATCCCGCCGGCCGTCCACCTGGGCGCGTACTTGCGGCCCGGCCCCGACGTGAGGACCTGTCGAGCGCCGGTTGCGACCTCGAGGCTTACGATCTGCGATGTGGCAAGCGTCGGGCCTCCCATGAAGTCCGTGCCCATCGCGCGCCAGTCGCTGGCGCTCGCCTCGTAGAAGGCCAGCCGCGCTCCGTCCGGCGACCAGGCCGCGCCGCCGACGGAGGCGTCGCCGTCGGTGAGGCGCCGGAGCGATGACCCGTCGGTGCGGACGATGTACAGCTCCGTCACTTGTGACGCGGAGAACTGGGGACTCCGGCTGAAAGGCGTCGATGCGCGCGCGCCGTCCGAATCGCGGTCGGTCGTAAAGGCGATCCACCGCCCGTCCGGAGACCAGGCAGGGCGATAGTCTCCGCCGGGGTGGTTGGTCAGGTTCCGCAGGCGCTTCGAGGCAAGCTCGAGGATCCACACGTCGGCCTGTCCGCCGCGAGAAGAGACGAACGCGACGCTTCGGCCGTCCGGCGACATCGCGGCTTGATCGTCGAACGCGGTGTCGTCGGTAAGCTGTTCGAAATGCGTGCCGTCGGTGCGCACGCGGTAGAGGTCCGCAGAACCGTTTCGCCGCGACGTGAAGACTACGGATTGACCATCCGGTGAGAACGACGGATTCATGTCGAGCTGCGACCCGCCGATGAGGAGGCGCTCGTGGCTCCCGTCGGCATCGGCGACATAAATCGCAGAGTTCAGCGGCCCGAAGCTCGCATACGCCACACTGTACGGTTCAGTCGGCGCCGATTGGTTTGTCGTAACCAGGGCACAGACAACAGAGAGACCGAGGGCAAAGAGGGTTCGCATGGCGAGGCTCCTTGCCGTCTGTTAGCGGGAATGACCCGCCTCGCGTATCACGCCGCTTATTCGACGCGCACGTACCTGGAAGTCACGCCGGCGGCGATACGGCCTTGCGAGTTCTCGATGGGGGTCAGAGAGAGCCTCTCACCCTCCTGCACGACGCGCAGTCGGGCGAAACCGCCCTCAGCCTGGTCGCGAGGTTCCTTCGAGACGAGTACCCGGAGGGTCAGCACGTCGCCCGACAACTCGTAGGTCCCCGCGTTCGCGGCGAACGGGCCCCAGCGCGCCTGCAGTTCTTCAACGGTTGGCTGGCCCGGCTTGGCATAGCTGTCATTCGGCCTGGGCCGCACAGCCGTGTCGGTGGTCCGGCTGTAGTACCCCTTGGTGATGATGAGAAGGCCGGGCTGCAGATCAGTTTGCGTCCCGACTGGTACGTGGCCGAACGGATCGATTCGGTCTCCGGGCTTGGTCGAATCCGGAATGACTCGCTCGACGTTGCGCCACACACCCTGAATCGACGGAGGCCGTTGCGGGGCGGGCGCCACGGCGACGGTCAACAAGAACAGGGCGATCATCGACTTCGACACAGGTCCTCCCGTGGGGCAGAAACGCGCGCCATCTCCATCGCACTGCGGCATCGCTCTGCCCTGTATAGCGGCAGAGAGGAGCAGTCTGTATCACCCAGGGTCTGTGAGGCGCGCCGCCAGCCAGGCGCGGGCGGCCTTCCAATCGCGCTTCACCGTGATGACAGAAACCTGGAGCACCTCGGCCACGTCCTCTTCGCGCAGTCCGCCAAAGAAACGCAACTCGACGACGCGCGCGGCGCGCGGGTCGGCCGTCGCCAGGGCCGACAACAGCGTGTCCAGATCGAGCAGCTGTTCGCCCGCTGTGGCCACTACCACGCCGGCGACGTCCGAGAGCGGCACCCGTCGCTGCGCGCCGCCGCGCTTGTCCGCGACCTTGGCGCGCGCGTAGTCGATCAGGATGCGCCGCATCGTCTGCGCGGAGATGGCAAAGAAATGCGCGCGATCCTGATAGGTAATCGGCTGGCTGCCAATCAGTCGCAGGTAGAGCTCGTTGACGATGGCGTTCGGTTCGAGGGAGTGGTCGGCACGCTCGCGGCGCATGAGGCGGGTGGCCAACTGGCGCAGGTGCGGGTGAACCACGGCGAACAGCTGGTCGCGTGCGTCCTCGTCCCCGGTACGCCACCGGGTCAGCCAGCCCGTAATCTCCGCCGCGTCAGGAATCGCCGCCACGCGTCAGCCTTTGCGGCATGATACTGACACGCCGCGGCTTCCGCTATACGAAGTGATCGGGGTGCGATGAGCGAACACGAGCCCACTGACGCCGACGACCCGAGCCGGTTTCCCGGCGCCAGGGCCATTTTCGAGTCGGCGCTCGAGCGGCCGCCAGCCGACCGCGTGCAGTTCGTTCAGCAGGCCTGCGGCGACGACCGCCAGCTTCTCGCCGAGGTCCAACAGATGCTGCATGCCGACGCGACGCCACATCCTCTCCTGGATGAAGGTCCCGTCCTCACCGACAATCCCTGGCAGCCCGGGGACATCTTCGCCGGTCACTTCCGTATCACCGGTCTCCTTGGACGCGGCGGCATGGGCGACGTGTATCGCGCTCACGACACCGCCCTCGGACGCGACGTCGCGCTCAAGCTGCTCCCGTGGACCGACGACGGCAGCCTTGGGATCGAGGATCGGCTGGCCCGCTTCCAGCGCGAAGCGCAGGTCCTCGCGGCCCTCAATCATCCCAACATCGCCGCCATCCACGGCGTCGAAGAGGAGGCGGGCCGCCGCGCGCTCGTGCTCGAGCTCGTCGAGGGAGACACGCTGGCGGAACGCGTCACGGCGGGGCCGATCCCGATCGAAGACGCGATCTCGATCGCGCGGCAGATCGCCATCGGGCTCGAGGCAGCCCATGAGCTGGGCTTCGTTCACCGGGATTTGAAGCCGGCCAATATCGCGCTGCGGCCTGATGGCACCACCAAGATCCTGGACTTCGGCCTCGCAAAGATCGCCCAGCCTCAGAGCCAGGCGCACGCGGACCCGCGAGGGACGCCTGCGAGCCTCACGAGTCCATCCGTCGTCCAGTCTGGCGCGCTCCTTGGCACCGCCGCATACGTGAGTCCCGAGCAGGCCAAGGGCCGCGAGGCCGACAAGCGCAGTGATGTCTGGGCGTTTGGCGCGGTGCTCTACGAGATGCTGTCTGGGCGTCGGGCGTTCCAGGGCGACGACACAGCCGAGACGTTAGCTGCCGTGCTGCGAGCGGAGGTCGAGTGGTCGAGGCTTCCTCCGTCGACGCCGGCCGCGCTTCGACAGCTGTTGTCACGTTGTCTCGACCGCGACGTCAGGCAGCGGCTTCGCGATATCGGCGAAGCGCGCATCGTCCTGGAAAGGCTGACCCGCAGACCTCCCGCACAACCGGCCGACGAACATTCACCGATGAGCGCGCGGGCGCCACTGTGGCGCCGTCTGGCGGTACCTACCGCGGCGGCAGTGATCGCCGGAGCGTTGGTGGCAGCCATCCTCTGGCCACGCCCGCGTCCGGACGGCGGGCCGGTTACCAGATTCGCGCTCGCGATGACGCCCGGTTCCACACTGCTCATTGATCCGCAGTCCCGCGATCTCACCATCACGCCCGATGGCGCGCATGTCGTTTACAAGGGCGGCGCGCGCCTCGATCAGACGCAGCTGTTCGTCTACGGCCTCGACCAACTCGAACCAAGGCCGCTCACGAGCCCGGGCATGCCGAAGGGACCATTCGTGTCTCCAGATGGGCGTTGGGTCGGCTTCTTCGAACCGCGCGCGGTGCCGGGCGCCGCGTTGAAGAAGGTGGCCGTTGGCGGAGGCCCCGCGCTCGATCTTGCCAGGCTGGACGGGCCGAGCCGTGGCGCGACGTGGGGAGACAACGGCATGATCGTCGCGGCCTCCGGCTCCCCCGCCACTGGCCTGCTGGCGATTTCTGACGCCGGTGGAGAGCTGACGATACTCACGCGTCCCAACCGCGAGCACGGCGAGAGCGATCATCTCTGGCCGCACTTTCTGCCCGGCACCTCGTCGGTGCTCTTCACGATTACCGCGCTCAGTGGCGGCCCTTCTGCCGCGCAGATCGCGGTGCTCGACCTGAAGTCCGGCAAATGGAGAACGATCCTGCGGGGCGCGAGCCAAGCTCACTATTTGCAGACCGGCCATCTGGTCTATCTCGCCGGGAACGCCTTGTGGGCGGTGCCGTTCGACATCGCACGCATGGAAGTCGCGGGCCCAGCCACCATGGTCGTGCCCAAGGTCGTGACGCTGCCGACGGGCGTCGCCGAGTTCGACATCGCGCGCGATGGCACGCTGGTCTATGTCGCCCGAGGAGGTGCGAGCGACAGCCCACGAACGCTCGTGTCGGTCGACCGCCAAGGCCGCGAAACGCCGATCGCTGCGCCGCCGCGCCCTTACGCCAACGTGCGGCTCTCGCCTGATGCCACCCGCGTGGCCGTGGAAATCGAGGATCAGGATCAGGACATCTGGGTGTGGGACCTGACGCGTGAGACGCTGACGAAGGTGACGACCGATCCCGGTTTGGATGAGACGCCGGTCTGGACGCCCGATGGGCGGCGGCTCGTGTTCACATCGCAGTCGGGCGGCGTACTGGGCTCGCTCTTCTCGCAAGCCGCCGATGGATCCGGGACGGCTGAGCGCCTGTCCGAGAGCGAGTTCATCCAACGGGCGACCGCGGTGCTGCCGGACGGCTCACGAGTCGTGTACTCGATGGGCGGCGACCTGATGACGCTGTCGCTCGACAAGGATCGAAAGGTTCACCCGCTGGTGCGTGGCCAGGGCGGAGGCGCCGGAGCCGAGGCCGCTGTTTCGCCCGACGGCCGGTGGCTCGCCTACGTTGGAGGCGCATCGGGCGTGCCTCAGATCTTCGTCAGTCCGATCTCGAATCCTGACCAGGCACGCACGCAGGTCACGCCAGCAGGCGGCTCGCAACCGAGGTGGGCGGCGGACGGACGGGAACTGTTCTACACGGCGACCGACGGCACGCTGATGGCCGTGCCAGTACCTGCTAGACGCAGTGTTCACGGCAGGTCTACCAGCGCCGCTCGTCAAAGGGCCGTATTACTCGGGTCTGGGCATCCTTTCGCGAGGTGGGAGCTACGACGTGTTTCCCGATGGGCGGCGGTTCCTGATGCTCAAGTACCCCGGCGAACCCGCGGAGCCACCTACCGTGGTGGTCGTGAAGAACTGGTTCGAGGAGTTGAAGCGGCTCGTGCCTGATCGAGAGTGAACCTGCTGGAACAGCAGCGTGACCCAGTGGTTGCCGGCGGCGTCGGCATCCGCACGCACCATCAGGTCAGCGCCAGATACTCGTGCGCAAAACGAACCACCATCGATCCCTCGCCGACCGCAGACGCCACGCGGTTCATGGCGCCGGCACGGATATCGCCGGCCGCGAACACCCCAGGCACGCTGGTCTCGAGCGGCATGGGCTCGCGGCGCTCCTTCCAGATCCGTGCGCAACGGGCGTCCGCCGTCAGATCGCGGCCAGTGACGACAAAGCCCTTGGCATCGCGCAAGACGTCAGCCGGCAGCCAGTCGCTCCGCGGCCTGGTGCCGATGAACACGAACACGGCATCGATGTCTTCGACCTGGCTCCCTGCATCTCCCATGTTGAGCGTGATCCGCTCGACGCGGCCGGTGCCGTCGACGCGCTCGAGCTCCGCTCGCGTCCTGAGTCGTATGTTTGGCGTCTTCTCGATCTGCTCGATGAGGTACTGCGACATGCTGTCGCGCAGCGAATCGCGGCGGATGAGGACCTGGACCTCCTTGGCGTAGCGCGCCAGGTGCATGGCCGCCTGCCCCGCCGAGTTCCCGCCACCGATCACGAGCACGCGGCGGTCGGTGAACGCGGGCGCCTCCGTCGTGGCCGCGCCGTAGTACACGCCCGCGCCCGTGAGCGCCAACACGCCAGACGCCGGATGCTCGCGGTACTCCATGCCGGTCGCGGCCAGCAGTGTTCTGGTGACGATTTCCCGCCCATCGCTGAGCGTCAGGCGCTTGTATCCCGCATCGATCGACAGCCCGGTGACCTCGAGCGGCACGACGAGCTCCGCACCAAGCCGCTGCGCCTGTGTCACTGCCCGGCGGGTCAGCTCACTGCCGCTGACACCGGCGGGAAACCCGAGATAGTTCTCGATTCTCGAGCTGCTGCCCGCCTGCCCACCTGGCGCATGCCGATCGAGCAGGAGCGTTCGCAAACCCTCTGAGGCGCCATAGACTGCCGCCGCAAGTCCGGACGGTCCGGCACCAACAATCACCAGGTCGTACAGCTTGAGAGCAGCCGACAACGATCGCCCGAGCCGCTCGGCCACCTGACGAAGTCCGGGGTTGCGCAGCGCCGAGCCATCCTCGAAGAAGAGCGCCGGCAGATCGGCGCCGCCGATGCCGGACGCGTCGAGCAGGATTTGCGCGCTCGCGTCACGCTCCACGTCGAGCCAGCGATACGGGATCAGGTTGCCCGCGAGAAACCCCTTGATTTCGTGCGATCGCGGCGACCACTGGTGCCCGATGAGCCGCAGCCCCTTTGCCTCGGGAAGATATTGGGCCTGCCAGTCGTCGAGCAGATCGTTAATCACCGGGAACAGGCATTCCTCGGGCGGATCCCAGGGCTTCGACAGATAGTAATCGAGATGCGCGACGTTGATGGCTTTGACTGCCGCGTCGATGTCCGAATAGGCGGTCAGCAGCACGCGCCGCGCTTGCGGAAAGACGTCCCGGGACTGCGCGAGCACGTCGGTCCCCTGGATCCCCGGCATCCGCTGATCGCTGATCACGATGGCCAGCGCGTCGCCCCGTGCCTTGAGCTCGCGGATGGTCGACAGCGCCTCTTCACCCGAGGTCGCGCTGATGATGGTATAGGACTCGCGATACCGGCCTCGAAGATCTCGGCGCACCGCCGCGAGCACCTGCGCATCGTCGTCGACAACCAGCATTGCCGGTTTGTTCATGAGGGTTCTTTGGCGGCATCGATGTCCGCCACTGGAAAGGAGACGCGAAATTCGGTTCGCCCGGGAACCGTATCGACGTCGATCTCGGCGTCGTTGTGGATGACCAGGCGTCGGACGATGTCGAGGCCGAGGCCGGTGCCTTTTCCGACCGGCTTCGTCGTGAAGAAGGGATCGAAGACCCGCTCGCGGACGCCGGCGGGAATGCCGGGCCCATTGTCGACGACGCGGACCACGACGCGATTCCGTTCGCGGGCCGCAGTCACGTCGACGCGGCCGGCATCGGGGGCAGCGTCGAGCGCGTTGTCAATCAGGTTCGCCCAGATCTGATTGAGCTCGCCGGCGAAGCCGAGAACACGAGGAAGGCCGGGCTCCACGACGACGGTCACGGCAATCGACTTGCCCCGCGCCTTGGCATTGAGCACGGCGACCGTGCTACCGAGACCCGCAGTAAGGTCGACGGGCTCGGCGACCGTCGCCTGGTCCATGTGGGTGAACCCCTTGATGGCCGCGACCAGGCCCGAGATCCGCCGCGCGGCCTCCTGAATCTCCGACGCGATGCCACGAACCGACGATCCGGCGGCGACCGCGCGCAGGACGGTCGCAAGCGACGGTTCGTTGATCGTGGCCGCGATGCGATCGAGCGCCTCGACAGTCACCGCGGTTTCGGCGAGCGGCCCGGCGACGCCGGCGTCGACGCCGTGCGCGGCGAGCCAGTCGGCGATGCCGTCCTCGCGCTCCGCCTGCTGAATCGGCGTCAGGACGTTGTGGCTGCGCGCGGCGAGGCAGGTGGCCCTGACCGCGTCAACGGCAGCCAGCTCGGCGTCAGTCAACCTCGCTGCGCCGAGAGCGCGTGCCGCGCGCTCGGAGTCGTTCAGACGATCCGCCAGGAGCGAGGCGCCGCGTTCGATGGCCGCGACCGGGTTGTTCAGCTCGTGGGCCAGTCCGGCAGACAGCTTGCCGAGTGAGGCCATCTTCTCGTCCTGCAAGCCGCTCGACGTGAACACCCGGTTCCGATCGAGCATCGTATGGACGAGGATCGACGTGATCGCGTGACACTCGCGAATCATCGCCGGCAGGTCGTCGCGAGGAATAGACAAAATCTCGGAGGGCTCCTGCGCGACGGAGTCGCCGGGCGGCGTGACCAGCCGGGAATAGGGCAGCATCCCCGCGACGTCACCTCCCCTCCACTCCAGCACCTTGTGACGGCCGGCACCGCGATCGATGTAGATGGCAATGCGGCCGGTCAGCACTACGAACAGGCCCGTCACCGCCGTGCCTTTCGCGGTCAGCACCTCGCCTTCGTTGAGCTGGCGCAGCGATCCGCGTGCGACCAGCCAGGCGAGCTCTTCGCGGGGCGCGCTACCGACGGTCTTGTGCGCGGCGAGCCGATCGACGAGATCCGTGGCGGTCACTTGATCACTCCCGTGGTGGACCGAGGCTCAGAAACGATAAATGTTACCTCGGCCGTGCCATCAAGTCTTGCACCTTCTCGAACGCCGGCTTCAGGCTCAACGTATCGCGAATGCGATCGATGTTGTGTGCGGCCATCAGGCCGTGGACATAGTCGCCGACATTCCACATGACGGTGGCGGGGCTGGCGTTTTACCTGCTCCCCCCGGATAATCCGGGCATGCTTGCCTTCTTGTCGATCGCTCTGAAGGTCACCGCGACGATTTTTCTGGCGCTCTTCCCGGTCGTCAATCCGATCGGAACGGCGTTGATTCTCTCAGGGATGACGAGCGGAACGGACCCCACGGTCTGGCGAGCGATGTCGCGGAGGATTGCCGCGTACTCGTTTCTCGTGCTGATCTGCTTCTACCTGTTCGGTTCCCTGATCCTGCAGTTGTTCGGGATCACGATTCCGGTCGTTCAGGTATCGGGCGGCCTGGTGCTGGCCGTGATGGGATGGCAGATGTTGAACGGCACGTCCGGGGACAGTGGCTCCACAAACGGCGTGCACGACAGCGGGGCGTCGATTGTCGGCAAGACCTTCTACCCCTACACGTTTCCTATCACCGTCGGACCCGGGGGGCTGGCGGTCGCCATGACCTTCGGCGCGCACGTTCAGCGGGGCACCAGCATCGGCCTGGCCGAGCGCGTGGGAGGCGTCGCTGGCATGTTCGCGATGTGTGCGGCGGTCTATCTCTGCTTCGCCAACCTTCAGTACATCAACAAGAAGATTCCACCGGCGGCCGTGAAGGCGATCTCGAAGATGCTCGCGTTCTTCGTCATTTGCATCGGCGTCGAGATCCTGTGGGAAGGGATCCAGGCGTTGAAATGACATCGCGATCGTGCTGACCAATCTCGGCCGATGGTTGGTCTAAGGGATGATTCTGCCGCCACGTCAGCCTGTCAGCGCGTTGGCGCCTTCCAATTGAGGATGATAGTGATGGGGCTGGGAGGCCGCATGACGCGGGCGTGGAGAGAATATGCCGAAGAGTCGGACGGAGACCTGGCTCGCGCTGATCGTCGGGGCCGTCGGCCTTCTGATCGCAGCGATTCTGGGGCTTTGGGCGTACGCGAGCATCACGGCGACGCCCCTGCACCCGAACCCGCGGGACGTGCCATCCGTGACGTATTCGGTTCCCGTGCCACAGTGGGCCGACGCCGTGGAGCGGGGCCGGCAGATCCTCCGCGCGAGCCTCGCCGAACAGAACCTGCCCGGACTTTCCGTAGCAGTGGGCACCGGTGACTACATCGTGTGGGCCGAGGGCTTCGGCTGGGCGGATCTCGAGAAGAGGGCGAAGGTCACGCCAGACACGCAGTTCAGGATCGGAACCGCCTCCACGGCGCTCACGTCGGCCGCGGTCGGTCTGCTGCTGGAGAAAGACCGGCTGAAGCTCGACGAGAAGATCCAGACCTACGTGCCCGAATTCCCGGAGAAACAGTGGCCCGTGACATTACGCCAGTTGATGGGGCATCTGGCCGGCGTCAGAAACGACGGCGGTGACGAGGGACCGCTGCTGTCGGCGCGCTGCGAGCGGCCGGTCGAAGCGCTGCAGCATTTTGCGGAGCGTTCGCTGCTGTTCGAGCCGGGGACACGGTACCGCTACTCGAGCTACGGCTGGATCCTGGTGAGCGCGGCCGTCGAAGCCGTCGGGCACGAGCCGTTCCTCCGGTTCATGCGGACGCAGATCTTCGAGCCGCTGGGCATGGACGACACAATGGCCGATTCCGCCACGGACGCCATCCCGGATCGGGCGACTCCCTACTTCCCGAGGTTCGCAGCGGATCCGCGCTACGGCCCGGACGTGATGCGCGAGATCGACTATTCCTGCTATGCCGGATCGAGCGTGTTCCTCTCCACCCCGTCCGACCTGGTGCGCTTCGCTATGGCAATCAACAGCGGCAAGCTGTTGCAACCTGCCACGGTCCAATTACTTCAGACGTCACAGCGACTGACCTCGGGGGAAGAGACGGGTTACGGCCTTGGCTGGGACCTCGAGACCGCCGCGGTGGGTGGTAAAGAGAGTGGTAAAGACACGCGCCTGGTCGGCCACGACGGGGATTCGCTAGGCGGGATGGTGGCGTCTTTCATGACGTTCCCCGAGTACGGGATCGTCGTCTCCGTCACGTCGAACACCTCTTACGCGGACACGTACTCTCTTGCGGTGAAAATCGCGCAGGCCTTCGCGGATCAGGCGAAGAGTCCAGCACGCAAGTGATGCGCCCTGCTTCCCCGGACCACTACGGCCGCGATCGCATGCGGGCGGCGGTCCCCGAGCCGCGGCGCGAGGCGAGTCACAAGCTCGGGCCAGTCGTGCGCCGCCGCGTCTTCTGCCTTCATTTTTTGCGCACTGAGCGGCCGGCGGCGGAACGCATCCGCCCAATCCGGCCGCGCCACGCCGCCGGCGTCGAAGGCGACGACCTCGAACTGCGGACCCTCCCGGTAGATGGCGATGAGTCCGCGACCGACCTGGCCGGCCTCGCGGTCGGCAATGCCCACCTCGAGCCGCGCGACGCGTCCCTTCCGATCTTCCTCGAAGTGCGCCAGCAGTCCTTCGACGAGCGGATGCCCCGATGCGAAGAAGTCGATGCTCTCGTCCTCGACCGCGTACTCGCGATCGAAGGAGCCGACGAAGGACGACCCGCCCGGGACGCCGGGCAGGCTGTCGATGATCGCCTCGTTCCCGAATTCGATGGCATAGGCGCGCCGGCCGCGCACCTGCTCGATGCGAAAGCCAAGCCGCGAAGCGGCGTTGAGGACGACCTGTTCCACCAGTGCGTCGAGCCCCTCCGGGACGCGGCCGAGAATCGACGGACCGAGTGCGGCGCTATAGGGATCGCGGTGCAGTTGCTGGTACGCGGCCTCGTGAATCCGCGCCCGCGCCGCCTGTGCGGCGGCGAGGAGCTGCTCGAGCTGCGCGTCCGACAGGCCGTCGGGCCCGAGCGCGATCGCCTCCAGGGCGCTCTCGACGTGGGCGAGCTGCGGCTCGACTCCGGCCATCGGCTCGCGGAAGAGCCCGAGTCGCTCGAACAGCCGGACGACGTCGGCACCGATGCCCGACGGCGGACGGAAATAGACAATTTCGACGGGTATGCGGCGGCCGATGCGATCCAGCCGCCCGATACGCTGCTCCACCGCCGAAGGTTTCCACGGCAGGTCGTAGAGTACGAGGCGATGGCAGAACTCGAAGTTGCGCCCTTCGCCGCCGGCTTCGGTCGACACGAGGACGCTTGGCCCGTCGTCGGCCCGAAACAAGGCGACCTCCGTGTCACGCCGCGCCGCTGACAGCTCCTCGTGGAAGACGCCGCTGCCGAGCTGCGCTCGCGCGCTGAGCGCGTCGCGCAACATCTCGAGCGTCTCGCGATGGGCCACGAACACGAGCGTCTTCTCGTTCGCCTGACGCCAGCGCTTCGCCTGCGTCAGCAGCCACTGGAGGCGCGGATCGGTTCGATCCATCGCCTCCGCCTGCTGCCGCAGCTCGGTCTCGTCCGGCCCCAGCATTGCCTTCAACGCCGCGCCGGAAGCCAACGCCCGCCGAATGCGATCGAGCGCCCGCCGCCCGGCGACGGGATCGGACGGACCGGTGACGTTCGCCAGTCGAGCCTCCCCCCTCGGCACGCTCAGGGTCATCTCGAGTGGCGTCGAGGGAGAAGTCCTCGGCGCGAGCGCGGCAGACGGAAGATCAACCGCCACCGGCACGCGCGGTGGCAATCCTCCGATATCCACCCGCCTCGTCGAGCTGGTGCACGGCGGTAGCGGCGCGCCAGACGCGAGCCGCACATCGACATCCAGACCCTCGGGAAACTCTTCCGGCCGCAGCAACTGCAGCAGCCGGAAGAACCCATGGGCGTCGTCTTCGAGCGGCGTCGCGCTGAGCAGCAGTACGTGCTGTCCGAGCGCGGCTATCGGCGCAATCGCGCGATATGGCGGCCCGCCTGGATGCCCTGGCGAGCGCCGCAGACGCTGGGCCTCGTCAACGACCAGCAAGTCGATGCCAGCCGTCACCGCCTGCCCGGTGAGCTCCGGTCGTTCAATCAGCGTCTCGAGTGCGATCACCGCGCGGCGATGGGTGTCGAACGGGTTGAATCCAGCGCCGAAGTCGCGCGCGACGTCGGCCAGGCGCGGAGGGTCGAGGAGCGTGAACACCTGGTGGTACTTGCGCCACAACTCGCCCAGCCACTGCACCGTCAGCGCCTCGGGCACGACGACCAGGCAGCGCTCGATATTGTGTGTATGCAGCAGGCGGTTCATGATCAGCGCCGCTTCGATGGTCTTGCCCAGCCCCACTTCGTCGGCAAGGAGCCACCGCACTGGCATCCGCGCCGTCGCGCGTTCCGCGACGTGCAGCTGATGCGGGAATAGCCGGACGCGCCCCCCGAGAAACGATCCCAGGCCGCGCGCCTCGCGCGACGCGAGCAGATGCAGGATGTCGAGTCGCGTCAGGAAGTCGTCGGTTTCGTCGATTTCGCCCGCCGCGAGACGCTCGAGCAGCGACCGCTCGCGGCGATGCGACTGCTCCACCTCGGGCACGAGCGCGTCACTCGTCGCCGCGAGTTTGAGCGTCGCCCCAGAGTGCGGAAAATGAACGACCAGCACACGCCCTTCGATCGCGGTCACGCGTCCGGTGCCGAGCTCAGGATTGAAGCGGTGGATCAGGTCGTCTCCGACGGACCAGGCATGCACGACTCAGATCTTACAGGGTCGCGCGTACACGCAGTTGCGGTGTAGAAGCTTTCTCGTAAACGGAGGGCCTTCACGAAGGCCGCGACGAGCCTCCGCTAAAGCTACGGCGGTCCGCCGGAGCCTTGGCGGAAGCCCGCGAGGCTCGCGAAGGATTCACTGGTAGGATGGACCTCGATGGCCACGTTCGATGCGGCCGACGATCGGCTGCGGCCTCAATTCCCCCAGATTCGCTGCCACCACGTCTTCGGAGCTGCTGGTGGAGGCGGCATCGCATTGCCGCCGTTCATCGTGCGCCGAATGACGTTGATGTCCCAGCCGGTCAGCGACGCCAGCGTCTGCGCCTCGCGCTCCCGTCGCTGCAACAGCTCCTGACGATAGCGGCTCGCGGCCTCGCAGGTGTCTGTCCCGGTCCACGCGTGGCGCAGTATGTACCGTCCCTGAAAGTTGCTTCGATCCGCCGTTTCCTGAAACACCAGATCCTCGGGAAAGTGCGCCCCGTCATAGCGGACGTGCAGGCGAGTCAGAAACACGTTCTGCGGTTGCGCGATCGGCGGACGGCCGCGTGCGATGGGCATCTGGCCGTTCGAACGCTCGTCGAGCCAGAAGACGCCCAATTGCCGCAGCTCCTCGCGAGACAGTGGATTCGAAGCGCACGGGTCGCACCACGCCATGTCCCACGCATACTCGGTAAAGAGCGTGGTCATGTTCTCCTTCCGCACCTGCTCCGAGAACATCGCTTTGTAGAAGTCGGAAAACCGGCTCTTCACGTACACCGGCAGATCCATGTCGCTCGGCAGCTTCACCGTCCGGTAGTTGGTCGCCTCGACCCTGCCGTTTCTCGTCAGCGCGTAGACAAACAGCTCCTGAGTGCCCTCCGCATTGACCGTCCCAAGCCGGATGGGCAGCATGAACTTCGGCGATTCGAACGCGACTTGAATCGGACGCAGCACCGAGTACCCGAGCTTGAGCTGCTCCTTCAGGTTGACCCTGGCCACGAAGAACTTCATGTTCTGCTTGATGTAGCTGGCGAGGACGGCTGAAGCTCCGGACGGGATTCGGTAGCCGTTCTCGCGCAGCCACGTTTCCAGCCCGCCGCTCTGCAGGGCGGAGAGAATCAGGATGTCGTACTCGCCGACCGTGTATTGAGCTTCGATCGTGACGCCCAGGCTGGCCCCGCCGCCGCGTCCGGCACTCATTGGTGGCGCGGGAGCGCTCACCGATGGCATCGGCGCCATCCGGTCGTAGGCGCGCGTGGCGCACGGATTCTCGTCGAAGTACTCCACGAGCCGCGGCGACGAGTACGCGTCGAGGTGATCCAACAGCGACTTGTCGCCGATGTGAATCTGATCCTTCTGGAGCACGGTCGGTACAGGAATCACGACCGCGAACTCCTTCAAGTCCCCCTTGAAGTCGTTCGCCATCGTCAACACCGTCTTGTCGTCGTGGCGTACGAGCACGACCTGCGAGGCCTTGTTGAAGAGTTTCGTGTCAGCCTTCGCGACGTAGAATCCGCAGAAGCCGAGCAGCGCCTGACCCGACCACGCGAATGTCCCAATCAGCGCCGTGCTAAGCAGCAGCCGCGTCAACCGTCTGTTTCCCTGCATGAGGTTCATCCTTTCTCGATAACGGACGCCCGATAGTCGGGCGTGACCAGTCGTAACGCGTGCCCGGAAGCAGACGATCGATGAGCGGTACGAGTACCTGACATCCCCGCGAGCGACCACAGAAGGCCGTTCGTCCGGAACAGCCGGAACTGGATGTACCAGGCACCGGCAGCGACGAGCGCGCCGAACAGCACGCGGCCAGCCCGCGAATTCGGCGTCGTCCGCGGATCGGAAATCATGAAGAACGTGAAGAGGAGAAGGGCGCCGCTCTGGAGCCGGTGGATCGGAATCGCGACTGGTTCGCCCAAGTAAAAGGAACGAGCGAACACGAGCGTGAGGTATGAGGCGATGAATGCGAGCGTCACATCGCTCCGCGCTGCGCGATTGACGACGAGGCCGCCAAGGCAGGCCATCAGGAACCCAAAGAACGCAGCGTTTCCCCATTGGCCGGGTGAGACCCAGACCTGCCCCGTCGCGAGCATCATCGCCACGACTCCGAAGTTCGTCGGGTTGAAGAGATGCTTGCCACGGACGCGAAGCACGAACTTGCTTGCGATCGTCACCACCGAGCCAAGAACCGCGAGCAACGGATCGTTGGTGCGCAGCAACAGACAGAGCGAGAGGCCGGAAATCAGGGCGCTCCGCGGATCGAAGGAGGGCAGTTTCCAAATCCTCGTGCAGGCGGCCTGGGTCAGGAGCGCGACACCGAGCAGCAGCGCCGCCCGGCCCGCCGCTATGTCGAAATCGAGCCAGACCATGCCGTAGCCCAGCAGCGTCGCGAGCACGGCGATCTGGTAGAACCGCGGGTCTCGAAAAACCACGGCCTGCCCCCTTTCTCTGCCTAGAACGGGGGGATGCGATTTTCTTGCAAGGTGGGGATCCGGGGTCCAGGATCCGGGGCTCGGGTCACAAAAATTGGCGGGATCTCATCCTGATGGACGGCGCGATTCTCATTACTTTGTAGCGCGTTGAGTCCGGCTTTAGCCGGACTTCAGGGTGTCCGCCTACAGGCGGACACTACGGACAAATGAAAAACGCTCTGGAACGGTCAGGTCCTCGACAACTGCGGTAAGGCCGTGCTCCACCGCACCGTGAGCCTGCCTGCCTAGCCGAAGCTCGCCTGAAGGCGAGCGAAGGCTGGCCGCCACCAGCTTTCGACGACTTCGACGACGACGATGGTGATGTTGTCAGCGCCGCCGTTGCGATTGGCGGCATCGATCAGATAGTCGCAAATGAGTTGCGGAGCGCGCAGCCGCCCGATGGCGTCGGCGAGCGCTGCGTCCTGAACCATTCGCGTGAGGCCGTCGCTGCAGAGCAGGAGATAGTCGCCAGGCACCACCGGGACCTCTTGCAGCTCGACGTCGACGTCCGGCCCGCCCCCCAGCACGCGGAGCAGAACGTTCTGCTCGCTGGACTCCAGGCTCTGCGCACGGTTCAGGACGCCGGCGCGAACCTGCTCCTCTACCAGGGAGTGGTCGCACGTAAGGAGTTGCAGGCCGTTGTCGTGCCACAGGTAGGCGCGGCTGTCGCCGACGTGAGCCACGCTGGCAATCTGGTGGTTCACCCACGCACCCACGACGGTGGTACCCATCTCGGCGCGGCGGGGATCGCTCTGACCGTGGTGGTAGATCACCTCATTCGATCGTCGCACCGCTTCGCCGAGACGATTCGTCCACGGCAGGTAGCTGCTCGCAGTATCAGCGGATTCTTCAACCTCGTCGCCCGTTTCCAGACGCTCGAGGATGGCGTCCGCAGCCAGCTGGCTGGCGACTTCTCCCGCAGGCGCGCCACCCATGCCGTCGCACACGATGAACAACCCGCGATCCTCGCGCAGGACGTACACGTCTTCGTTGAGCGTGCGGACGCGGCCCGTATCCGTGCTAGCTCCCACACGCAGGTGCATGTCGCTTCCTTTCACTCTCAGCGCCCGACTTACTGCCCGTCGCTGGCAACGCTGCCGCGCATGCGGTCAGCGTTTGGCTTTGTTCGCGTAGACCTTCGGCGCGCGGCCCGTGCGGTCCGTAAGCGCCGACAGCAACGGGGCCATCTGCGATTCCTCGAACGTCATGACGACGTAGCGCGATTCCATGTTGGTCCGCACGACCAGCCAGTGCCGCCGGGTCGATCGGTCCAACGGCCGCAGCGCCACCGCGACCGGTGCCGGGCCCTTCGCCGAGCTCCACAAGGGCTGTCGCCCGAGCGAGTAAGTGGTCGAGATGACGCTGCCGTATGGCACGAGGTGGAGCGGGTGGACCGTCTCGGTCTCGGTCGTCACGGTGAATTTGCAGTCTGACAATGTCAGTTGCGCGTCACGCGCGACGCCACCGCGCACCATGACCTTCGTGGCGAACACGAGAGGAGGCGGTGTAGTCACGACCGGCTCAGTGGGCTTTGGCTTCGCATGGAGCAGCGGGACGCAGGCGAGCGCTGACACACAAGCCGCAAACGCGACGAGGCTTGATTCGACGCGCGACGCACGCCCGCTCGAGAACCTGACTTTCCGGCCGAGCGGTCGATTCTCTCGCGAGGCCGCTGCAGCCGCAGATGGCTGCGGAAGCTTCGACAGCGCGCTGTTCCGTCGGACGGAGTAGCCGGCGGCGCTACCGAGCGCCACGCGAAAGGCCGCCGCTGTCTGAAAACGCTCGCTTCGAGATTTGGCGAGCGCGCGCATGACAACCGTTTCGCACCACGCCGGCAGATCGTTGCCGTGACGCCAGATCGGCGTGGGCGCCGTCGAGAGCTGCTGCTGAAGCATGTCGAGCGGTGTGTCCGCCTCGAACGGCAGGGCGCCTGTCAACACGCGATAGAACATCACGCCGACCGAGTACACGTCGGCCGCTTCGCCGACGTCTTCGCCGAGCGCCTGCTCCGGCGCCATGTAGGCGGGCGTCCCGACGATGTAGCCCTCCGACGCAGAGTGCGCGTCGCGCCGTGCGTGCGCAACGCCGAAGTCCATGATCTTGATCCCGAGCTCGCTCAGCATGACGTTCGCCGGCTTCAAGTCACGATGGACGACCCCTGCGCGATGCGCGTGTTCGAGCGCCGACAGAATCTGGTCGATCAGGTACGCGGCGCGATCGAGCGGCAACGGTCCAAGACGATCGCAGAGCTGCTCGAGCGTCTCGCCGCGAACAAGCTCCATGACCATCAGCAACTCGGTCGGCGATGAGTAGAGCTCGTGGATGGTCGCGATACCCGGGTGATTCAGGCTCGCCAACACCGCCGCTTCCGCACGGAAACGCTCGAGCGTCCTGGAGTCGGCGAAAGAGGGATTGAGGATCTTGACGGCGACTTCGCGGCCGAGCGACTCGTCCACTGCCTTGTAGACAATGCCCGTCGCGCCCCGCCCGAGCGTGCCGATGATGCGGTACTTGCCGAGAGTGGTGCTACGCATAGACATTTCGCACCGACGCCAGGCTGGGGATACGCGTACAGTACGACGCGGGCGCTGCCGTGTCAATGCATCGAAAGCGCATCACGCGGGTAACGTTTTTGGTTCCGAACTTACAGAATGTGCGCCGGCGCGCGCGTCGGCCGCACGACTGTGCGCCTGCAATCGACGGCGTGGAACTTGAATCATGCGGTCCGAGGGACGAGTGTGTGTGCCGCTTTGCCAGCGGTCGAGACAAAGGAGCGGAGGCCGCAATGGCGAGACTCACGCTACAACTTCAAGACCGAGTGTTGAAGGAATACGCGATTGGAAGGATGGCGACGATCGGCCGCCAGGCCGACAACACGATCGTCATCGACAGCCCGGCCGTGTCGAGCCATCACGCGAGCCTGTTCAACGACGGCGGGTTCCTGGCCGTCGAAGACCTGCAGAGCACGAACGGCACGTTCGTCAACGGCGTTCGCGTGAGCCGCAAGATCCTGAAGCACGGGGACGTGCTCCAGGTGGGTAAACACAGCCTGATGCTCGACCAGATGTCGGAGGGTGAAGCGCAGCGCGGCGAAGACGCCGGCGAGCCGACGCCGAATCAGGGTGAAACGGTCTTCATCGACAAGAGGACCCTGGTTGCCAAGCTAATGCAGTCCGAGACCGACGCGCGGAAATACGATGCCTTGCTGGCGAGGCTCACCGACGTCGAGACTTCCGCTCGCCGGGCGACGACGGAACCGCAGACAGCGGTGCTACGCGTGATCGCGGGCCGCGCCGATCAGACGGTCTACCGGCTCGACGGGCAGACCTCGATGATCGGCAAGGGGCCATCGTGTCTCGTCCGCTTGCGCGGCTGGTTCAAGCCGCAGCTCGCGCTGGCGATCTCGCGCAACCGTCAAGGGTACGTGGCCACGTGGCTCGGCGGCGCGATCATCATCGACAACAAACCCATAAATGGACGCCATGAGCTGAAGAACGGCGACCTCATCGACGCCTGCGGGCTGCTGCTGGAATTCACCTTCGAAAAGTAAGACCGCTCAGGCCGCGGGCTTTTTCGCCATCTTCGCCAGAGCCGTCTTGGGCACCTTCGCCGCGATACTGACCTGCGTGCCCACGAGATCGACAACGTCGTCTTTCACGGCGAAGCCGAGGACCATCGCCGCTTCGTTGGCGTTCAGGCCGTAATCGCGTTCGAGCCACCGAACCATCCCGCTCGTGGCCTGCTGCAGCGCCTGATCGAGCGAGCCGCCGATGCCGATGCTGATCAGAAACTCGGCGTTCTCCGCCAGCGGATGGCCAGGGTTCCTGCCTGGGATGACGTCAACGGTGAACTCGATGTCCATCGACGTTTCGAGCGCGTCACCGGTCAGCTCGCCGTCGCCCTGCCTGGCGTGGCCATCGCCGACGAACAACAGCGCGCCGGGGTGGTAAACGGGCAGATAGATCGTCGTGCCTTCACGAATCTCGTTGTAGTCCATGTTGCCGCCAAACCGCCCCGAGTCGGTCGTCCGGATGGACGACTCACCGGACGGCGCGACGGCCACGCAGCCGAGCATCGGCTGCATCGGGACCACGAAGCCCTTCAGCCCATCGCTCGGCTTTTCCAGAAACGCGACGTTGGCGGCCGGATCCAATGTCCAGCGGCTTGGAAACTCGGACTCCCACTTCATGTCGCCGATGCTCCACGGTTCGAGCGCGTTGCGCATGATGGTGTTGCCGCTGGCGGCCCAATCGCGATTCGTCCGCACCTTCGTGAGCCGGACGACGAGCGTGTCGTTGGGTACCGCCCCTTCGACGTAGAAGGGACCTGTCTGGGGATTTCCGCCGCCCACGCGCTGTTTGCCTTCTTTGTCCCGGCCGCCCGCGTCCACGGCCCAGGTGCGCACGGTATCACCTGATTGAATGCGGAGCGCTGGCTTGATCGCGGACGAGAAGTAACGGTGAAACTGTGTCGGCTCGAAGTCGTGCGTCCGGGCGGTCGCCGGCCGCGGCGGAATCCGCACCGCGGTCCACTTCACCGTGCGATCCGGAAAGGTCGCCTCCCCTCGGAGCTCGTCGCCGACGCGGGCGCCCTTTGCCGTCGCGTTCCCGAACGTGAACGCGATGGCATTGCCCTTGACGGTCCCTTCGAACTTCTGGTTTCCCGCCGTTCCGGTCAGCGCGTCGCCGGCCACGGCCAGCGACAGACGCATGATATTGGGTCCCCAGATTTCGGAGACGGTGAGCATCCACTCGCCGGCCACCGTTCCCTGTGCGGCCAGCGTGATAGACACGAGTCCCGCCAGGATCGCTGCGTGACACAAGCTCTTCATGACCTGCTCTCTCTGTATTCGAATGACCGATCGGTCGCGACGAATTTGGACGGTAGCAAGCGGACAGAAGGTTGACGTTCACCCACGGTCAGAATCCGTCCGACAACGCTCGGAAGGCGGCAATCACTCTCGGAATCCGGTCAAGGTTCAGGACGATAACGGTCACCACCAGCGCGATCTGCGCGGCACCGAGCGCAACGCCGGACTTTGCCCAGTGCCGCCGGGCGTCGAGGGCGGGAGGGGGCTCCGTGCCGAGCGCTTTGAGGCCGAGGACGACCGCGAGGATGGACTTCTCAAAGCCGAACAAGTTCACGAAGCTCAAGAGGCCCACGACGAGCGCCATTGTGGCATACGCGTAGCGCTGGGCGTGGACGATGTTCGAGTCTGTGTGGTTCATGACGCACCTTCCTGCTGTCGCAGATGTAAAGAGCTTCGAATGGCAAAGGGATCGCCCGTGAGCCGGCGGAGCACCACCACGATCAGCGCGAGCGGCACGATCGAGTTGACAACTGGTGCCGGCCATTCGAGGAGCAGCTGAGCGAGACGCCACGCGACGAGCGCAGCCGTCAGCCCAAGAAGTGCCCAGATCTCCGCCGTGCGATGCGACGAGTCTGCTGCGAGCCGCTCCAGGACCGCCGGCCACAGATCCACGTTGAGGCGCTCGTAGTCCACCCGCTCGAGCGACTCGTGCAACGCCGTGAAACCGGCGACCGCCGCATGGCACGCGCCGCAGCTCGCGGTATGGGCGTCTACTTCCTCGGACGTCAGGTGGGCCGGTTCGCCGTCGAGTCGGGCCAGCGCCGCCATCCGAACCTCGTCGCAGCGTGGCGAGTGAATCTCAGTCGTCATCCCGGTCCTCCCCTGGTCTGGACATCAAGGCTTTCAAGCGCTGTCGTGCGTGGAACAGCCGGCTCATCACCGTTCCCCGCGGGATCTCGAGCCTCTCCGCGAGTTCGTCATATGTCCAGCCGTCCAAGTGCTTCAACACAATCAACTCGCGCTCGTCAGACCGCAGGCGATCTAGCGCCGTCCGAAGGTCGTACAACTCCTCTGGCGAATTGGCGCCTGGCGCCACCGGTTCCACAGGCTCATCTGCGCTTGGGCGATCTTGGGGGCGCACCCGCTTGAAGCAGCGATTGCGCAGAAGGACGTAAAACCACGGGTAGAGCTCGCGTGTCTCATCGAAACGCCCCAGGTGCCGGAACGCGTCCAGGAACGCGCTCTGGGCCGCGTCGGCTGCGTCGGCGTCGTTGCCGGTGAGTGCCCGCGCATGCGCGAGCGCGCGTCGTTGATACCTGTGAACCAGATGGCGAAATGCCTCGACCTGCCCTCTCGACACCGTTCGGATTGCCTAGCGTCATACATAGCCTTCTTCATCCACTATCCGGCGAGGGGAGAAAGTATTCACTGGCGGGGAAAGATTGGGGAAAAGGGTCGCTGCAAGGCCAGCCGGTCCGCCCGGGTCCACTGAGCACCGGTCGGCAAGCACCACGGTTTGCCGGCGGTTGCCCTCGGCACTACCTCGCGAATGCGACCCCTATTCCTGCCGCAGTGTGCCGGAATCGGCGCGGGATCGCGGGATCGGTGTCACGGGATCGGCGTCAGGCGGTGAATGGTGAACGCCTCAAAACGGCTCTCTTTCACGATTCACCGCCTGACACCGAGGCGCGAGGCCTATTCCTGCCGCAGTGTGGCGATCGGATCGATTCGAGACGCACGAAGGGCGGGGACGGCGGCGGCGAGGATGCCAACGGCGAGCAGCACCGAGATCGTTGGCAGGAACACCATCGGATCGGTGGCCGTGACTTTGGCGACGAAGGTCGCGCGCATCGCGAACGCCATCGGCACGGCCAGGGCCAGCCCGCACGCCATGCCCGCCAGCACGAGCTTCAGCGCCTGGCCAACCACCAGGGTAATGATACGAGAGGGCGGAGCGCCGATGGCCAGGCGCACGCCGATCTCGCGCCGGCGGAGCGCGACGAGGTAGGACAGCACGGCATAGAGTCCGGTCGCGGACAGGACCAGGGCCACGGTGCCGGCCGCGCCGACGACATAGATCGCGCCCGCCATCTCCCGCGCTTCTTCTTGGAATAGCATGTCGCCCCGGCGGATCGAGGTCCAGATGATCCGCGGATCGATCCGGTTGACGAGCGTCAGGAGATCGGCGCGCAGCGTCTCGGGATCGGCGGCGCGCACGAGCAGGGTGAACTCGCCGCGCAGCTCCTTTGGAAGGGGCACGTAGATCACCGGATCTGGCCGCGCGGCGGTCGGACGAAGCGGGTTGTCCGCGACGACGCCCACTATGCGAACGTCGCGAACCTCGCGCGCGGAACTCGACTCATGGGCAACGCGAAGCACCATCCCGAGCGGCGACGCTCCGGGCGCGATCATCTCGGCGGCCCTCGCGCTCAGCACGGCGGTCGTGTGATCGTCCGCATCCGTCAAGCGCCGGCCGGTGAGAAGCCTGACCTCCATGACGTCGAGCCATGCGGCAGTGATGCCGACGAGCGACGCAGAGCGGTCGCCGGTCCGCGGCGCACCGGGCAAGCCGAACCGCGCGTTGTCGTCGATCGACAGCGCAACGTGCGTCACACGTCCGTCCGCGGCCGCGCCGGTCGCGAGGGTGTCCGCGAACCGGCGCGCCTCGAGCGGCGTCATCCGCAGCTCGGACGGATCGAAGGTGGCGACCATCTGCTGGCGAAGGGCCCTCGGGGCCTCCTTGACCATGGCCTGCGAGGTTCTGGTGAAGAGGCCCGCGAGGACCATGAGGCCGAGAGACAGGGCGACCTGGCCGACGACGAGCGCGCTTCGCAGTCGCGAGTAGCGAAGGCCGCCGCTCTGTGCGCCCTGTTTGAGCTCGCCGGCCGTCGTGCGGCGGAGCACGATCCACGCGGGCATGAGCCCGGTCGCCAGGGAGACCCCGAGCGCGAGCGAGACCGCGAAGAGCAACACGCGCCAGTCGATGCTCACGTAGACCGGGACCAGCGGCTGCACCCGGACGAGAGCCAGGAGGATGAGCCCGATCGACAGACCGACGGCGACGAGCACGCGGGCCAGCGTCTCGAGGGTGAGCAGCCGCACCAGCTGGGCGCGGCTCGCCCCGAGCGCCAGCCGAACGGCGAGCTCGCGCGACTGTTCGGCCACGCGGGCCAGGTGCAGGTTGGCCACGTTCGCGCAGCCGATCGCGAGCACGATGAGCGGCAGCGCCAGTATCGCGATCACAATCGCGACGATCTCGATCGGGGTGCTGTCCGGCCATCCGTAAGGCCGGACGTGCGGCGCGGCGTTGGTGCGCGCGGTGGGCTCCGACGCAGCGATACGCGCCGCCGGGACCGTCAGCTGGCGCTCGACATCCGTGGTCGTGAAGCCAGCTTTCACGCGTCCGACGACTTTGAGCCAGTGCCTGTCGAGCGACGGGGCCGTCGGCCACTGCGGCGCGAGGGCCAGAGATATCCAAGCCTGGACGCCTTGCGACTCGGCTTGCCCCGGGTCAGCGAGGGTCAGCCCGTGGAAGCGCGGCGGCGCCACGCCGACGACCGTGAACGAGCTCCCGCCGAGCAGCACGGGACGGCCGATCGCGTCGTCGCGCCCGTCGAGGTGCGTGCGCCAGAAGTAGTCCGTCACGACGGTCACCGGCTCTGCGGCCGGGCGGTCGTCGTCAGGTGTGAGGAACCGGCCGCGCACCGGCGTGGTGCGAAGGATCGTGAAATAGTCGCCGGAGACGAAGGCGCCGTCGATCCAGGCGGGTCCGTGGCTGCCCGCCGCGGTCATCCGCAGCTCGCCTTCCGCGCCAATCCCCTCGAGCGCAGAGTCCGCCGGAAGCTCCCGCATGATCGCGAAGTCGTTGAACGACAGCGGCGCCGTGACGATATGCCGGGCGCCGCTGGCGGACTCGCTCCCGGTGGCGATGTCGTAGCGTAGAAAGACTCGAGCGAGCGAGCGACGGCCGGCAATGCCGGGCAGGTCACCGTAGAAGAGCGACGTGAGAACCGAGAAGGCCCCCACAGACGCGACCAGGCCGATGACCAGGCAGGCGATCACGGCGAGAGTGTGCCCGGGCCTGCGCAGCAACTGCCGCGCGACGTATTTCAGATCCATAACGACTGTCCCTGGCAGCCGCCTGGCGGCCGCGAATCCGCGTCGATCGATGCGTCTCTGGAAGGATGCAAGCTTTCCACAATCCAATACGCGCGTGGGCACGAAAAGTTAACGCCACGACTGAGGTGCCGCCCGGACGTCTGAACAGCGGAATGCCCGCGATATGCCGCGTGGGACTCAGGGACCCGTCAGGATCAGCCTCGGGCCGCCGCCACCGATCTTGTCCGCCAGCGCATTGTATTTCGGTTCTTTCCATGCGACCGCGCCGCGGCGCAGGATCCGGTGAATCGTGCTCGCGCGGAACGTGGTGATCTGATCGAAGGTCCACTTACGCTCGCCGGCGGCGTAAGGGACCATGAAGTCCAAGGCTTGCCGAATGCTGCGGCCGTCGGCCGTCCGGTAGTTCCACAGATCGATGCCGACGTGCTTGCCCAGCGTCGCGAGATCCATGAATGCGGCGATGTTGAACTCGCTGTAGTCCCACGAGCGCGTCCGCTCGAGCTCGCGCGGCTGACGGCCATCCGATTCGATCTGCCGCCCGATGCGCGCGCGTGAGCCTTCGAGCGTCAAGCGCGCAACGTCAACCTGTCCCGTGCAGAGCGCCAATCCCGCCACCTGCACGTCGTACCACGTCTCGTGGTTGTTGCCGTTTTTCGATTCCTCCTGACCGTGCGGGCTCTCGATGAGCCACGAGACATACGCGCGCATCCAGGCCTGGAGCCCGTCTTCGTCGGCCTTCGTCCAGGCAGGCGAGCTCGAGATGAGCATGACTGCGTCAAGCATGTCCGGGAGGCTTCGCGTTTCGATGATGCCGATGCCGCGCCCCTGGTTGATGCCTGGGATGTACTGGCCGAAGTTGAGATGCGGGTTCATCCGCGTCGCGGGATCGAGGAACCACACCCGCATGAGCCTGGCGGCATGCGTCGCATACTCCTCGCGTCCCGTGTACGTATACGCGAGCGAGAGTGTCGTGACCGCGCCGCCGAGCCGTCCGAGGTTGTCGCGATCGGTGATCTTGCTGATCTCGGGATTGCGCTCGCCGTCCTTACGGATGTACGGCTTGCCGTCCGGCTTGGATGGATCCGGCCACCAATACGGTGCCTGGCTCATGTAGTCGTGCTTGTCGCCGCTCGGAGGCGTGACGGTTTTGTCCATCACTGACATCGGCTTGATCGCGAGCGCCTTCTTCGCGTCTTCCTCGAGCGTTGCGATCGCCGCCTTGATCGCCGCGTCGCCCTTCCCACCACGCGCACGCACGTCGTTCATATACGCACGGTCGAGTAGCAACGACGCTGGCCGCTTCGTTTGGACAGCGCTGGTTGTTGCGATCGTTATGGCTACGAGCGAGACAACAGCCACAGCACGAGACTTCATTGTCATGGCCAATCGTCTCACGTGGGGCTATCGGAGCGATTCGAAGTAACGGGGACGGCGCGGGATACTGGGGTGTCGGACCGAACCGTGATCGTCGCGGACGAGTGCGACAGCGTGGCCTATCTGACTGAGCCGGGCGGCGCGAGGCCGGAGCGGGACTGTTGGTTGTTCAACACGCCAACGGCACCCGCGGATCCCGACAGTCCGCGACCGGCGCGAGTGCCGAGCGAAGGGATGGCTTGCGATTCGCACCACGCTGGGTGTTGAAAAGAAAGAACTTAGCTAATGCTGGCTTCCTCCCGATCCGACAGATCCGCCCGGATGCCCTGTAGACACGTCTTGAGCACGCGGACGCGCCGCTTGGCCGCCGACACCCGCCGCGTGCGATCCGGTGTCCAAACGAGCAGGAGCCCTCGCCACACAACCTATGACGAGGATTCGATCGCTCCTGCTGAGAGCCGGCAGCGTGTTGGCCATGCTCCAGCGCACTGCCTTGCGATGGCTCGTTGCGCTGGTCGGCCGCTGGGAATGGCAAGCGCCGGCGTGGATGGCATGGGTCGGCAGACAGTCGGTCCGCGGCTGGCGCCGCACCACGGCAACTCGCGCGCGGGCGGCGACGCTGGCGGCGGTGGTGATTACCGTTGCCGGAGCGGGCGTCTGGTGGTTCACGCGTCCGACTCCGCATTACGTGAGCTACTCGGTGACCCCGCCAGGCCTGACGGAGTACGACGACACTGGCATCTCATCGATCAAACCGTTGAGGATCGTGTTCAGTGAATCTGTCGCACCGTTGGGGCAGATGCAGAAGGCCGTCACGAGAGGCCTCACGATGTCCCCGTCCGTAGCCGGCCAGTGGTTCTGGACGACAGATAAGGAACTGCAATTCACGCCGAAGGACGACTGGCCGGTTGACGGCGCGTTCTCCGTGCAGTTCGCAAGACATGGGTTTTTCGCCAACGGAGTCGTGCTCGAGAAGCTATCGATTCGCCGTCAGGAGCGAGCCCTTCTCGGTCGCCATCGCCGAGAGCCAGTTCTACCAGGATCCCCGCGACCCCAACCTGAAGAAGCTGGTCGCGACCTTGAAGTTCACACACCCCGTCGACACGGAACAACTCGAGTCGCGCGTCTCGCTTGCGGTCCCCAGGGATGCCGCAATACCTGGGGCTGGCGCCGGACAGCCGCCACTTCACCGTGGCCTACGACAAGTTCAAGTTGGCGGCCTTCGTCCACTCCGCCGCGTTGGCGATGCCGCGCGACGACACGCCGATGACGCTGAAGATCGATCGCGGCGTGCGGGGGGCTCGCGGTGGAAACGATACGCCCAACCCGCTGCAGTCTGTCGTCACGATCCCCGGCCGCACCAGCCTTCGCTTCTCCAGCGCCGGCATGACCATCGTCGATAACGCGCGCTATGAGCCCGAACAAATCCTTCTCCTCGCCAGCTCGTCGCCGGTCGTCGAACGCGCGCTTGCCGGTGCCGTATCGGTGCGGCTGCTTCCCGTCCGCAGTCCGCGCCAGGCGCCGGAGGACAAGCGCCCGTACCGATGGCAAGACGAGGCCGAGATTGGCGCGGACATCCTGGGCAAGTCGGACCCGCTCGCCATCAGCTATGTCCCGTCGGACGAGGGAGGCAACACGTCGCACGGCTTCAAGTTCCGGGCGCCGGTCGGCCGCTACCTGCACGTGACGGTCAAGGACGGCGTGCAGGGCACCGGCGGCTACATCTCGGGCAAGCCCTACGTCGCGACTCTCAGGGTCGATCGCTACAAGCGCGCGCTGACGTTTCTCGGCACCGGGGCGCTGCTGCCGCTGACCGGCGACCGCAAGGTTGGTTTTCTTTCGCGAGATGTCGAGAACGTGGATGTCGAGATTGCCCGCGTGCTGCCCAACCAGCTGCAGCACCTCGCGCCGCAGATGTGGGACTTCTCCCGTCCCGCGCTCTACGCTGGTCTCGAGGACAAGCTCGTCGAACGCTTTACGAAGACGCTGAGTTACCGCGGGAAACAACCCGGCAAGCCGACCTACGACAGTATCGACCTTGGGCAGTATCTCGACGAGACAACGCACGGACAGCGAGGCCTCTTCGTGCTCCACCTCCGCGCGAGGGGCACGCTGCCGCAGAACTCCGATGATTTCGATGAGGAGGGCGACACCGACGATGGTCAGGGCCTCGAAGATACGCGGCTGATACTCGTCACCGACCTTGGATTCATCGTGAAAGAAGCCAAGGACGGGAGCCGGGACGTGTTCGCGCAGTCGATCCGCTCCGGGCTTCCCGTCGCAGGCGCGCGCATCGACATGGTCGGCAGCAACGGCCTGACCATGTTGACGGCGACAACCGATGTCAACGGCCGGGCACATCTGCCGAGGCCGTCGCCGACGGAAGCAAAACGGGAAAAAACACCGCTGCTGATCCTCGCGCAGCAAGGCGCAGACATGTCGTTCATGCCGCTCCGCTCGAACGGGCGCGAGCTGGATCTCTCGCGCTTCGATACCGGCGGCGTGGAGAGCGCACGCTCGGCGCAACAGCTGTCGACGTACCTCTTTTCGGACCGCGGCATCTATCGGCCGGGAGAGACGACGCATCTGGGCGTCATCACGCGGACCGCCGACTGGAACGCGTCGCTCGCAGGGCTTCCGCTCATGGTCGACATCACCGACCCGCGCGGCCTGGTCGTCAGTCAGAACGAGGTGAAGCTGTCGCCGGCGTCGTTCGACGAGGTCACGTATACCAGCCAGCCAACGGCGCCGACCGGCACCTATCAGGCCGTCGCCTACCTCGTGCGGAGCGACCGGCGCCGGGAGACGCTCGGCGGCACATCGTTCAGAGTGCAGGAATTCGAACCGGATCGCCTGAAGGTCCGGCTCGATCTCAGCGACACACCCGGCATGCCCACGACTGGCTGGCTGAAATCCGATGAGGTGAAGCCGATCGTCAACGTCGCGCATCTCTTCGGCGAACCGGCGAGCGGCCGCCGCGTGGAGGGCGAGATGAGCCTCACCCCCGCGCTCCCGCAATTCGGACGCTACCCTGACTACCGCTTTCAGATCGGCGAGACGCTGCCCGAACCCTATCAGGAACGGCTCGCGGCGGTGACGACCGACGCGAGCGGCCTCGCACCGCTCCACCTGGATTTGAAGCGATTTGTCGGGCGCGCCTATCGCCTCAACGTGCTCGCACGCGCGTTCGAGGCCGGCGGCGGAAGAAACGTCGGCGTCCAGACGAGCGCGATCGTCTCGGACGCGCCGTATCTCGTTGGTGTGAAGCCCGACGGCGACCTTACGTTCGTGAGGCGTACGAGCGTCAGGCAGGCTCGCTGGCTCGCCGTGAACCAGCGACTCGAACCTGTCGCCGCCAACGGGCTGACGCTCGAATGGGTGCAGCGCAAGTTCGTCTCCGTCCTGACGCAGCAGAGCAACGGCACGTATAAGTACGTCTCGCGCCTGCGGGAGACCGTTCGCGATTCACGTCCAGTGAATGTCGCCGCAGGCGGCAGCCTCTTTCCGCTGCCAACAAGCGAGCCAGGCGACTTCGTGCTGGTCCTGCGCAACGCCTCGGGCGCCGAGCTCAACAAACTCAACTACACCGTTGCCGGCCAGGCCAACCTCACGCGGTCGCTCGAGCGCAACACGGAGCTCCAGGTTCAACTCGATAAACCGGCTTACGGCCGCGGCGACACGATTGAAGTGAGCATTCGCGCGCCGTACGTCGGCGCCGGTCTCATCACGGTCGAACGCGAGCGGGTCTTCCACTATCAGTGGTTCAAGACGACGACGACCAGCTCGGTGCAGCGGATCGCGCTCCCGCAGGATTTCGAGGGCAACGGCTACGTCAGCGTGCAGTTCCTCCGCGATCCGTCCTCGGACGAGCTCTTCATGAGCCCGCTGTCGTACGGCGTCGCCGCATTCGCGCCCGATCTCACCGCACGAACGCAACCGATCGCCGTCGAAGCGCCGCGTCTGGTCAAGCCAGGCGCCACGCTCATCATCAAGGTGGCGCCCCAGGAACCGTCTCGCGTGGCGGTGCTGGCCGTAGACGAAGGGATCCTTCAGGTCGCGCGCTACCGAAACCCCGATCCGCTCGGGTTCTTCTTCCAGAAGCGCATGTTGGAGGTCGAGACGCGGCAGATCCTCGATTTGATCCTGCCCGATTTCCAACGCTTCCTGGCGCTTGCGGCGCCTGGCGGCGACGCCGACGGGGGCTTCGCCAGGCAAATGAACCCCTTCAACCGGAAACGGAAGCCTCCGGTCGCGTTCTGGTCGGGCGTGCTGGACGTCGGCCGCCAGGGGCGCGAAGTGCGCTACACGGTGCCCGACTACTTCAACGGCCGCCTGCGAGTCGTCGCAATCGGCGCGAGCCCCCGGCGCATGGGCGTGAGCGAAGCTGTCGTAGAGGTCAAGGGCGATTTCATCCTGACGCCGAACGTGCCGGCGACGGCGGCGCCTGGAGACGAGTTCCTCGTGACTGTCGGCGTATTCAACAACACGAGCGGTGTGAATGGTCCCATCCGTGTGGCAGTGAAGCCGGGCGCAGGTCTGTCGATCGTCGGGTCCGGCACCGCCGACCTCGAGATCCCCGAGAAAGGCGAAGGCGTGGGCGAGTTTCGCGTCCGGGCCAACGCGGTTCTGGGCAGCGCGAGCTTGACCTTCATCGCAAGCCGCGGCACTGCGCAGGCCCAGAACGAAGAGAGCGTGAGTGTACGCCCTCCCGTTGCGTATCGGACCCACCTGACGCTTGGAGTGGTGAATGGCGCAAACCCGGTCGTGCCCCTCACCCGCGACATGTACACGGAACGCCGCACGGTGGAAGCTTCGATATCCGCCCTGCCGCTCGTATGGGGCCAGGGGATCACGGCCTATCTCGAGAACTACGAGTATTCCTGCACCGAGCAGCTGGTGAGTAAAGGCCTGGGCGGTCTCATCCTGACGGCTCGACCCGAGTTCGGCAGGGTCAGAAGCCGCGACGAGCAGCCGCTCGAGGCCACATTCTCGATGCTGCGCAGCCGTCAGAACGATCAGGGCGGCTTCGGCCTGTGGTCGTCGTCGCCGACGACCGCCGAGTTCCCCAGCGTCTACGCCGCGCACGTGCTGGTGGAAGCCAAAGAAAAAGGCCAGCGCATTCCTACCGAAGTCTTGACGGGCCTGAACGACTGGCTCACGAGGTTCGCGGCGACTCCGGCCAGCAGTCTGGCGGACGGCCGCCTGCGCGCCTATGCCGTATACATTCTCGTTCGTCAGGGCATCAAACCGGACGCGGCGATCTCGAACGTCGAGCAGGAGCTCACGCGGCGTTATCCGAAGGAATGGTCAACCGATCTCGCGGCCGCGTATCTTGCCGCGACGTACCGCCTGATGCAGAAGACGAACGACGCCGATCGGATCGTCAGTCTCGTCCCGTGGTCGATCCAAAGTTCGATGATGAAGCGGACCCTCGGTGATGAGACGTACTACGATCCGGTCGTGCACGACGCGCAGCTGCTGTATCTGCTGGCGCGGCATTTCCCGAGGCGTCTTGGCCAGGCGCCACCGATCGCGCTCGAAACCATGAGCGCCGCCGTCAGCGGCAGACGGCTGACGTCGTTGTCGGCGGCGTACACACTCCTCGCGTTGGACGCAGTCGCGACCGCGACTGCCGGCACGATGAAATTGAGCATCACAGAAACAGGAAGGGACGGGCGCGAGCGTCCGCTCATCCTGCCGGCAACGCCAATGCCGAAGGTGAGCATTCCACAAACCGCGGCTCGCCTGCAGTTCTCCAAGGCCGGACCGGTCTCCGCCTACTACGTTGTCAACGAATCGGGTTTCGACCGAAATCTTCCGGCCGTGGAATTGAACAAGGGAATCGAGATCATCCGCGAATTCCTGGACGCCAACGGCAGTCCGTTGACCCGCGCCACTGTCGGCCAGGAGTTCTTCGTGCGGGTCCGCATCCGCGCGACCGATCGGGATCGTGTGCCTCAGGTCGCAGTGGTCGACCTGCTGCCCGGCGGTGTCGAGCCGGTGACCGAATTGCAGCTGCCCGCGGACACGAGCGCCGCCGGCGTCGATCCCGCTCTCATGAGGCGCCGCGCCGCCGTCGCGACGCTGCCGGTTGGCGTCGCGGAACGATCGGACTGGATTCCGAATCATGTCGACGTGCGCGAAGATCGCGTGGTGATGTACGGCGAGGTCACGAGAGATGCACGGACGTTTACCTACCGGGTCAGAGCCACGAATGCCGGAACCTACCAGGCGCCTCCTGCATTCGCGGAGGGTATGTACAACCGGACTCTCACCGGACTCAGCCTGGCCGGCAAGCTCGAGGTCGTCAAACCATGACACGGCGCCGCAGGCTGCTCCAGATCGCCAAGGCAACAGCAACGCTGGCGGCAGCACTGGCGTTGGTGCGCCTCTGGCCGCATGAACCACTGGCGCGGCGCATGCCGCTTTCCACGGCGGTCTGGTCCACGGACGGCGAGCTGCTGCGCGTGACGCGCTCGAGCGATGACCAGTATCGGATGTGGGCGCCGCTCTCCGAGATATCTCCTGCGTTGGTCGATGCGGTGCTGCTGAAAGAGGACCGATGGTTCTACTGGCATCCGGGCGTGAATCCGGCGGCCATCGTCCGTGGCGCCTTTCGCACGTACGTCGCCGGCAACCATCAGGGAGGGTCGACGATCACGATGCAGTTGGCCCGGCTCGCCTACCGCATGAACACACGAACGGCGGCCGGCAAGCTTCGTCAGATCGGATCGGCACTGTGGCTGGAGGCTCGCTACTCCAAGCGGGATTTGCTCGAGGCCTATCTCAACCTGGCGCCGTTCGGTGGCAATATCCAGGGAGTGGGCGCCGCCAGCCGAATCTATTTCGGCAAGCCGCCTGACCGATTGACGCTGGGCGAAGCGCTCACGCTCGCGGTGATTCCGCAGCGGCCGTCGAGTCGCGCCGGCCGATCGGTGTCAGAATCCCAGCTCCTGGGCGCCCGTGCACGACTCGGACACGCGTGGCTGCGCGAGCGTCAGGATCCAGTAACCGATCGCCGTCAGCTCGAGCTGCCGATCGTGGCGAGGGCGCGATACGCGATGCCTCAAGGGGCGCCGCATTTCGTCGACGCGCTTCTCGCCGGTCGCGGCGACACCTCCGGGCGGATCGACACCACTATCGACGCCGATCTTCAGCGACTCGTAGAGCGCCAGATTCAGAGGTATATCCAGCAGCATGGCGACCGGGGCATCCGCAACGCCTCGGGGATTCTCGTTGACGCGCGGGACATGGCCGTGCGCGCGTGGGTCGGCTCGGCCGATTACTGGAATGAGGCGATCGACGGGCAGGTGAACGGCGTAATGGCCAAGCGATCGCCGGGCTCGACGCTCAAGCCATTCGTCTACGCATTGGCGCTCGACCAGGGCTTGCTCCATCCACAGACGATCCTGCGCGACCTGCCGACATCATTTGGCCCCTTCGCGCCGGAGAATTTCGACGGCCGGTTTTTTGGTCCGATCACCGCCGAAGCCGCACTGATCCGCAGCCGCAACATCCCTGCGGTGTCGGTGGCCACGCAACTGAGGCAACCGACGCTCTATCAGTTCCTCCAGAGTGCCGGCATTCGCGATATGAAACCCGAATCCTTTTACGGCCTCGCGCTGCCGCTTGGCGGCGGCGAGGTGACCATGGAAGAGCTCGCGGGTCTCTACGCCATGCTCGCGAATCAGGGTGTGCTGCAGCCGCTTCGCGTCACAGCGCCGCGTCCCGACAAAGAGGGGGTTCCCCTTATCAGTCCCGAGGCCGCCTTCATCACCCTCGACATGCTGCGCCGCAACCCACGCCCCGATGACGACGGAACCGTGCCGTCGCGCGCGCGGTGGCCGATCGCCTGGAAAACCGGTAAGTCCTGGGGCTTCCGCGACGCCTGGTCGGCCGGTATCGTTGGGCCGTACGTCCTCGTGGTCTGGATTGGCGACTTCGAGGGGCACGGCAATCCCGCGTTCATTGGCGTGGATGCAGCGGCGCCGCTGTTTTTCCGCATTGCTGACGCGCTCAATCTCGCCCGGCCGGACGAGGCCATACCGCCCCTGGCGCCACCGCCCGACGTCAAGAAGGTGGCCGTGTGCGCGGACAGCGGGGATCTTCCGAATGTGCACTGCCCGCGCACGGTCGAGACGTGGTACATCCCGGGCAAATCGCCGATCCGCGTGAGCCAGTTGCATCGCGCCGTGGCGATCAATCCGGTGACCGGCCGTCCGCAGTGTCCGCCGTATCCCGCCGACACACGATTCGAAGTGTTCGAGTTCTGGTCGTCTGACATGCTGAAGCTGTTTCGGCAGGCCGGCATGCCGCGCCGAACGCCTCCCCCGATGCCAGGCTGCGCGGCCGAGGATCCACTCGATGCACCCCGGATCGCGTCTCCGCTGCGTGGCGTGAGTTATACGCTCCGCCAATCGGCGCCTCGGGAAGAAATCGCGCTCGAGGCGAACGTCGCGGCTGATGTGCGGAACGTATTCTGGTTCGACGGTAGCGCGCTCATTGGCATCCAGCGGGTCGCCGATGGCGCGCTGGCGTGGCGGCCGACGACCGCCGGCGTCCATCTCGTGCGGATCGTGGATGACCATGGCAGGTCGGCCGAACGGCAGGTCGACGTTCAAATTGGCCAGTAGCGGAGCGTAGGGATCCCCGACGGCAGCGCCGTCGTCACTGTGTGCTATCGGTGCCAACGGTCCGGCTGGCGCGGCCTAACACCGTCGTCGACATTCTGGGGCTATTGATTCGGTCATTCGTGCCGGAGAGCCACGACGGGATCGACCCGCGCCGCACGCATGGCCGGAAGCCAGCAGGCGAGAAACGCAATCGCCGCGAGAAAAATCGCGCCGCTCGAGAATGTCAGCGGATCGCTCGGCTTGATCTCGAACAGGAGCGATTCTAGAAAGCGACTCAGTCCGATCGCTCCCGCGAGACCAACAACGACTCCCACCGCGGCGAGGCCCATGCCTTCGCCGACGATCAGCCGAAAGATGTCGCGCTTCTGTGCCCCGAGCGCCACGCGCAAGCCAAGCTCCCGAGTGCGCTGGCCCACCGAATACGCGATGACGCCGTGAACGCCGACGACTGCGAGGGCCACGGCGATAAACGCGAAGACCGTAATCAGCAGCAGATGGAATCGGCGCTCGGACAGAGTGAGCGAAACGCGTTCGGCCAGCGAGCGGATGTTCGTCACTGCTTGATCGGCATCAAGCAAGGCCACTTCGCAGCGTATGGCCGCCGCGAGCGGCGTTTGGTCCGCGCTCGCTCGTACGACGAGGAACATGGCTTGGACGGCCGGCTTCCGATTGTCTTCGTTCAGGACGAAGATCTCCGGCATCACTCCCGTTTCCAGGTTGGTCTGCCGCACATCGCCGGCGACGCCCACAATCGTTCGCCATGGCCATGCAGACGAGCCCGCCCCCATCTTCAACCGCTTGCCGAGCGGATCTTGCCCGGGCCAGAAGCGGTGGGCGAGCGTCTGGTTGACGATGACGGTCGGTGTCCCGGACGCGTCATCGCCGCCGAAGCCTCGGCCGTGCATCACCGGGATCCCCATTGAGCGGAAGTAGTCGCGGTTGACCACAAAGTAATTCGCTATGGGCAGCGCTTGGCCCTCGTGGCCTTCCATTCCAGGCACGTCTGCCAAGCTGATGCTCCAATCGTTCCGCCACCCGCTGAACGGAAGCGAGGTGACGAGACCGACATCGCTGACGCCCGGTAACGTGCGCGTCCGATCCACCAGGTCCTGGAAGAATCGGAGCTGACCTTCCTTGGTCGAATACTTCGTGACCGGCAACGCGATGCGCATGGTCAGCGCGTTCCCTGCGACGAATCCTGGCGGGATTGCGATCAGGCGCGCGAAGCTGCGAATGAAGAGCCCTGCGCCCACGAGGAGGATCAGCGCCAGCGCAATCTCGGCCACCGTGAGCACACTGCGAACGAGGGTTCGGCGACCGCCAGAGCCGGTATGGGCGTGGTCCCGGAGTGTCTGCATCACCATTGTCGATGATGCGTGGACGGCGGGCGCCAATCCGAACAGGAGGCCGGTCAAGAGCGACAGAACGAGGCTGACCCACAACACCGGGGCGTCGATGACGACTTCTTCCATTCGCGGCAGCACCCCCGAGGGAATCCATTGCATCAGCAGGTCAACGCTCCATGCGGCCAACAGAGTGCCGGCGGCGCCCCCCAGCAATGCGAGCAAGACACTTTCCGTAAGCAACTGAGACACGATACGGAGCCGTGTCGCGCCGAGGGCGGCGCGCACAGCCATCTCGCGGTGCCGTGCGTTGGCACGGGCGAGCAACAAATTGGCGACATTGGCGCATGCGATAAGCAGCACCATGCCTACCGCGCCCAGCAGGATCAACAACGCCAGCCGGACTCTTCCTGTGACCTCCTCGTGGAGCGGCACCACGCTGACGGCATACCCCATCCGCTCGGGATACTGCGGGCGGCGCTCCGAGGCAATCGTCTGCGCATGCGCGTTCATCTCGCGGCGTGCATCCTCGAGCGACGCCGACGCCTGCAGCCGTCCGATCATCCAAAGAGAACGCGAACCTCGCTGGCTCTCATCGAGAACTGGCCCCCCAAGCGACAGCGGTCGCCACAATTCGGCCAGCGTGGCGGGAGGGCGAAACGTCGCGGGCATTATGCCGACGACAAGGAGCGGCTCTCCGTCGAGCACGATCCATTTACCGATCATCGCTGGATCTCCGCCGCGACGCTGCCAGAGCGCGTGACTCAGGATCGCAACCCCGGTCCGACCCGGTTGGTTTTCGTCAGGCGTGAAAGAGCGGCCGTGAAGGGGTCGCACGCCGAGGAGATCGAACAGGTTCGCTGAGATCGTGGAAACCCAGACCTGCTCAGGCGTCGGGTTTCCTGTCAACGTCTGGCTGTGCTGACCGTACGCGGCGATATCGTCGAGGTGCCGGATGCGCGAACGGTAATCGACGAACTCTACGTGCGAGAACACCACGTTCTGCATGTGGTGCCCGTGGAAGTTGGTCCAGATCTGGACCAGGCGCTCCGGCTCGCGATACGGTAGCTCGTTGAAGAGGATCGAGCTGGCGACTGTGAAGATAGCGGTGTTCGTGCCGATGCCAAGGGCAAGGGTGAGAACGGCGACGACGGTAAAGCGCGGGTTGCGACGCAGCTGACGAAAGCCGTATATCAGGTCCTGCCGTAGATGGTCGAGCTTGCGGCCAGTCTGCATCGCCTTCCGCCTCCTCAGCTGCTGCCGACTTTCCTGCTGCAACCGGGGTACCCGGGGACCGGACGGCTACAAACCCGCGTGGAGCAAGACATTGTCGTGGTGCCGAGGCGGCGGGAACTGTCCGGATCTGGGATGCGCCTGGTTTGGATCGAACAGATCTTCCACAGCTCATCGACACGCGTCACTGATCTCTGAGCGCCACGAGTGGATCGATGCGCATCGCCCGCCGGGAGGGCAGCCAGCTGGCGGCCAGCGCAATCATGAGGAAGAGCAGGGACGCGCCGGCGAAAGAGACGGCGTCGACTGCGCTCAGGCCATAGAGCACGCCTCGCAGAAGGCGCGACGCGCCTACGGCCAGCACCGTCCCCGACATCAACCCAAAGACAACGGGACGGAGACTTCCCCGCAGCATCAAGGCCAGCACATTGCTCTTCTGAGCGCCGATCGCCATGCGGATTCCCACTTCGCGCGTGCGAAGGACGACGTCGTAGCTGACGGCGCTATAGATCCCCATTGAAGCCAGCAGCATCCCGAACAGGCTGATAACGGAGGCAATCGCCGCTGATGTGCTCGCAGCGAGAAACGCCTCGGTGCGGCGAAGCATGGCCTGCAGCGTCGACGCCGTGGCTGTCAGGCCAGGATCCACGGCCGCGATGACCGGTTCCACCGCGCCGACGAGCAGTCTCGGGTCCGCGCTTGTGCGAACGAGCAGCGGATAATCCTGGAGCCGGTCGCCTGGTAGAGGGAGGTAGACCTGCTGAGTGTCGCTGCCATTCAACGTGGCACCCCGTGTGTCGCGGGCCACACCGATGACCTGCCAGGTCGGACCGTCGGGCAGCAGTTCGCCTTGATTGTGGAATTGGCCGTCAGTTCCGAGCCGCAAGCTCTGGCCGATGGGGTTCTGCCCGGGCCAGAGGCGGTGCGCCGCAGACTCGCTCAGGATGGCATCGTGATCGGCCTGCGCGGCCAGCGCTCGAAAGCCTCGGCCTCGAGACAGAGGAATGCCAAGGGTCTCGAAGTAATTTGGCTGCACCCAGGTGTAGTACAGGGTCGCACGCATGTTCGAGGGGGACGGCGCGTCGCGGTTCAGTGATACCACGGCGCGTCTTCCGCCGTTGTCGTTCGGCGCTCGCGCGCTGGTGACTGCGCTGACGCCAGGCAGAGCCGTCACCCGGCTGCGAAGGTCGCGCACGAGGGAAGCCTTGTAGTCAGCCGTATAGGCGGCGGTCTGCGGGAAGTGGAGACTCAGGCTGACGACTCGCTCGGCGTCGTACCCCGTCTCCATGTTGAGCGCCTGGCTGGCGCTGCGCACCAGGAGACCGCCGGCAATCATGAGCGTGAGCGAGACTGCGACCTGCGCGGCAATGAGGACATGACGCAGTCTGCCGCGGGGGAGCGACGTGCCTGTGCCCCGGGTGATCGAAAACAGCGCGGCGCGGGAACTCGCGAGCGCCGGCGCGAGCCCGAACAGGATGCCCGCAAGCATGGAAATGGCCAGCACGTATGCGAAGACGCTGAAATCAGGACGCACATCGAGAATGAACTCGATTGGGAGTTGTTCGGCCAGTTCGGTCACCGCCACGCGCAGCATCGCCCATGTGACCGGGAGCGCAAGCGAGCCCGCCAGCGCGCCGACCAGGACGCTTTCGGTCACCAGCTGACGAACCAGACGCGATCCGCTCGCGCCGAGCGCGAGCCGCATGCCGAGCTCCTGCTGGCGGGCGGCGCCACGCGCCAACTGGAGACCAGCGGCGTTGGCGCACGCGATGACCAGAACCAGTCCTGCCGCCGCCATGATCAACACGATCGTCACACGCAGATTGCGGGGGATCCCTGGCAACGGCGAGCCCGGCGAGATCAATGCACTCGCGGGTTTTTGCAGTTCCGAGCTCGGCTCGTGCAGCGCTTCCAATCGGGAGGCCAGCAGGGTTGTCTCGGCCTGCGCCTCGTGCATGCTCATGCCCGGCGCAAGACGGCCGAACACGCGACAACACAGGTCGTCGCGGTCACGCAGCCGAGTGCTCTGCGCGTGTATCAGCGGATAGAGACTGAGCGGCAACCAGAAGTTGGGCACGGCGATGCTCGTACCCGTGAAGTTGCGCGGAGTGATCCCGATGATCGTGAAGAGGGCACCGTTCAGGCGAATGCTCTTCCCCAACACCGCAGGATCGCCCGCAAAGCGTCGCTGCCAATAGTTCTCACTAATCAGCACTGAAGGCGTCGCGGCCAGCTCGGACGCACTGATCGCATCGAACGCGCGGCCGCGCGCGGTCCTGATACCCAACACCGAGAAGTAATTCTCAGAAACGATGAAGGTGGTCGCAATCTCCCGGTTGGTCGCCAGTGGCAACAGTCCAAGTCTTCCAATCAGCGATCCACTCCCGGCGCTCCGCCTCGCGACGGCGCCGCCGGCGTCGGTGAGCGTCAGGTCTTCGATCGAAAACGCGATGACGCCGCTGAACGATCGCAGACCGTCCCGGTAGGCTTCATAGTCCGGATAACTGAATCTCGCGTCGGTCGCGCCGGACTGGAGGCGCAGTGAAAAGTTGACCAGGGTGTCGGGGTCGCGCGCATCGAGCGGCCGCGCGATGAACGCCTTGTACGCGGTGAAGACCGCCACGTTGACACCGATTCCGAGCGCCAGAGCCAGGATCGACACGATCGTAACGCTCGGGTTGCGTCGCAGTGTGCGAGCACCGTATCGCAGGTCCTGAAGCAGGGTTTCGAACAGGTTCATCTCGCTGCCGTTTCGCTCATGATCTCATTCAGATACGGTCTTTTTCCAGATCGGTTCTGGCATCGCGGGATGCAGACCCCAGCAGATCGTGGATCTCACTTATCGCGTGGTCAAGGTAACCGCGGCCGAACATCGTCGAATTACTGATGAGCAACAGACGTCGAGTCTTTCCGAGGGCTTCGGCCCTCGGACTCCCCTACTGGCTCGCTCGCGGGGACCCCGGCGCCCCGCGCCGCTCGCCAGGCTCACTCGCTGCCGCTCGTTCGCCCTGTTTGTGAGATAGCTTCTATTGACCATTGTTCAGGTTCCGAGCGCGACCCGCTGGCCCGCGCCACGATCGAGTGCGCGCTGATAGACCAGCGCACTTGCGGCGACATCCTGCAACGCCATACCAGTACCTGTCAAAAACGATGATCTCGTCTGCTGAACGGCGCCCGGGCTTTCGACCGCATACGATCTCGCCCAGTTCTCCGTACACGTCGGCCCGAGTGAGCAGGCCAGCAGTGACGGCATGGTGAACGTCGCCCATGGTCATGGACTGGTCCAGAACGTCCGCGACGACGGTCACCGATGCCAGAAGCTTCGGATCGATTTCCTGTTTGTCAGGATTATCGGCTCCGACTGCGGCCAGGAACGCACCAGGCCGCAAGTCGCCTTGATGAACGATTGGTTGGCGGGCCGTCGTGCAGGTGACGACGATGTCGCTGCCCCGCACGGCATCTCGCAGATTCGATGCGGCGCGAATCGGTACGCCGACGGCCGGCTGCATCTCGGCGACGAAGCGACGCACGGCTTCGGCATCAACGTCGTATGCGTGCACCTCTGCGATTGAACGGACGCACGCGATACTTCGCAGCTGCGCCCGGCCCTGGACACCACAGCCGACAATCGTGACCACGCGCGCCTCCTGGCGCGCCAGGTACTTTGTCGCGACAGCGGTTGCGGCGGCGGTCCGCTGAATCGTGATCTCAATCGAGTCGAGCACGGCGAGAGGCGTTCCGTTGGTCAGATCCGCCAGGACGATCACCCCCTGGATCGTGGGCAACCCGTACCGCTCGGGGTTGCCGCTGAAGTTGCCATTGACCTTGGCGGCGAAGAGGGGGCGTGGCTGATGGACGCCGGCGACTTTGATGTGGAAGCCACCGTTGTGGAGGTGCACGCCCAGCACGGCGGGCGCAACGGCGGTTTCCAGCGCGTGCTGGCGGAACGCATCCTCAACGGCCTGAATGCAGTCCCGCAGGTCGAGCAGCGACGCGACATCGGAGCGCGTCAAGATCAGCGTAGGCATAAACCAACCGTCGGCACAGCGGTTTTCGCGAGAGCTTCAAGCGCTGTGGTCGCGTCCGTTTCGTTGATCACGATCGTCCGCCGAGGACCAGGCCGATGATCGCCGCGGCCCCAATCAGCCACAGCTCCGACACCTTCCAGCGCGCCAACACGGCGAACGTCGTGACTGCGATCGCGATGGTCCATAGATCAAGGAGGGCGCGCGTGGCGAGCACGTAAGCGGCGCCAGCGATCGCCCCGGTGGCAGCGGCCGAGACGCCCTCGACGAAGCCTTTGACGATCGGCTGCGACCGGTGCCGCCTGAAATACGGAGCCGGCAGTACGACGAAGAGATAGACGGGAAGAAACACACCCAGTGCCGCAACCGCCATTCCCCAGCCACCGCGGACCAGATAACCAATGAACGCGACCGTGATCACGACTGGACCTGGCGTGATCATCGCCACCGCCACGGCATCGAGAAACTGGCGATCGTTTAACCAGCCCCGCGTCTGCACGAGCTCGCCGTAGAGAAACGGCACAATCGCCAGGCCGCTTCCGAAGACGAATGCGCCCGCTTTCATGAAGACCCAAAAAATGTTCGTGAGCGACGGTGCGAGCGGCGCCGCCGCGGCCGGGAGGGCGAGCGCGAAGAGGGCTGGCGCGCTCAGCCGTGACAAATCGGTTGTGCTCCGCCGCATTCCCCAACCCGCGGTCAGCACGCCAGCCAGCAGGAACAGCCAGGCGATCTCGCGTTCAGTCCAGGCGGTCGTGACAGCCATCACCAGCCCGATGCTCCACAGCATCGGGCTTCGACCAAGGGTGAGCCGGGTCAGCTTGTGCGCGGATCGCACGATGATGCCGATGACAGCGGCGCCGACGCCATAGAAGAGCGCCTGCATCCAGAACAGCCCCCCAAACCGCACGTAGGCCACCGAGATGGCCCACACCATCAGCAACGACGGCAGCACGAAGCACACGGCGACGAACGTGGCGCCGAGCCTGCCGCCGCGCACGTACCCGAGGTACATCGCGAGCTGGGCCGCCAGCGGACCGGGCGCGAGTTGCGCCAGGGCGAGACCGTCCATGTAGTCTTCGCGGGTGATCCAGCGTCGCTCCTCGACCAGATCGCGCTGCATGAATCCAGCAAGCGCAATCGGTCCTCCGAAGCCGAACGTTCCCAACCGCAGGAAGTACAGATAAAAGCGCCATGCGCTGACTGCGAGCTCTCCTGCAGCGAGCTGCGGCACCTCCGCCGCGGCATCAGGTCGAGCCATCTCAGTTCCTCCTCCGACCGGGAAGCGACGGAGCCTTACTCATTCGGCGTGATGCCATGGCCGAGGTCGCGAATCGAGTCGTTCGTTCGAACGAGCGATGGAGCGCCTCGGCACATCCATCCCTTGCCCCAGCTACGTCTGATCGTCGATATGCGCCAGCTGGAGCCCATCGACCAGCCCGCCGATGGTTGGTGCAGACGCTGCTTAGCGTGTGTAACAGTTGTTACAGGCTATAGATAATACGTTTCAGAGTCAAATGCGCGGCCTGGTGGCCGCGCCAGCGTTTGGCGAGAGCTGACTCATGCGGCGTTCGGGCGGATCAGCGAGTCAGGAGGGCCCGAGAGGAAGCACAAACACGACTGAGAACGACCACGGGCTGGCCCTGTCGACGAATAGGGCCGAGTCCACGCGATCGCCCGCTTTCGGCAAGCCCGTCGCGACGTAGTCGAGCGAACCTTCCAGTTCAACCCCGCGCAGCCACCGACCCTCCGGCAACCAGTTGAAGATCGCGACGCTCGTATCGAGCTCGAAATTGAGCTTGTGCGTGTAGGCGCGACGATCGGTCGGCCGTTCAGCGGGGCTGAATTTGTCGACAACATCGAAGTGTGAGCTGAGCCAACCGCGTGACCGCTGGGCTGGGAGCCAGACGAAATTCGTTTCGAACTCGAGCTCCGGCGTGCTGTCGGCCTCGAAGGGTAAGACGATCGCTTCGACCGTGAAGGCCAACCACGATATCCGTGTCGGCAGGCCAAACGAAAGAATCAGTTCGAAATCCGTCTCTCGTCGGTCCCGCACAGTCGCGCCCTCGTCCACGATCATTCTCGGCGAGTCGAAAAGAGTCGTGAACGTGATGGTCGGTTCGACCCTGAACTCTGGCGCGCAAAGGAAGCGACACTCCCGAGGGTCCTGGGCTTGCGCGGGCACACCGCCCATCAACAGAGCCACGGTCAGGATTGAGCGCCTCATGGTCGCTCCTGGCTTCGTTGCTGCTTGCCATTGACAGCGACAATTCGACCACCGCGCATTTCGACGACGTGGTCTGCAAGAGCGGCGGCGTCCTCGCGATCATGTGTGACGTAGACCATCGTCAGAGTGAGGGCGTGATGCAGCCGGGCGAGTTCAGATCGCAGCTCTGCGCGAAGATCGGGATCGAGACTCGAGAGGGGCTCGTCCAACAGCAGAACACGAGGCGCGCCAACGATCGCTCGCGCGAGAGCAACACGCTGCTGCTCTCCGCCGGAGAGCTCGTGCGGGTAGCGCGTCGAGAACTGCTCGATCCGAACAAGCGCGAGTGCTTCCTGTGTTCGCCGGCTTCCCTCGACTCGCGACACGTCCATCGAGCCGACTACGAAGTCGAGATTCTGCTGAACCGTGAGATGCGGCCACAGCGCCAGGTCCTGAAAGACGAATCCGAGCTTGCGTCGGTACGGCGGTACATAGGCGCGACCAGCGGCCGAGACCGTGGCGCCACCCAACACGCACCTGCCCGCTATCCGGCGCCTCTAGTCCGGCGATGACCCTGAGCATCGTCGTCTTGCCGCACCCGCTCGGTCCGAGGACGACGGCTGTCGTGCCGGCCGGCACCTCGAGAGAGACGCTGTCCAGCGCCACGTGGGATGCGAATCGCTTGGTGACGTCGATAAGCGTGATCGCGGCTGCCTTCACCTGACCTCACGCATGGAGGCGATCACGCCGAACGAGGCCACAGGAACAAAGATCACGGCCGATTGCATTAGCGCGAGCAAGGCCACGTTGGAAGAGGGCGTGTTGGCGATGATCGTGTAGATCCGAATCGGCAGTGTCGCCTCACCCGGCGGCGCCACGAGGATACTGGCACCTAGCTCACCGAACGCCAGCACGAATGCGACGACCCACGCGGCGCCAACTCCAACGCGCAACTGCGGCAGGACAATCCCGCGAACCGTCCGGAGCCAGCCGACACCGCTCACCGCGGACGCCTCCTCCTGCGATACCGAGACGGTCTGCGTCGCTGCCGCCAGGATCAGCGTAGCCACTGGAACGAACCGAGCCAGATACGCCAGCAGGAGCATCGCATTTGTGCCGTAGAGCACGCCGAATGGCCCCGGCCTGTTCCACAGACCGATCAGGCCCACCCCGACGATCGTGCTGGGAACCGCGAACAAGACGACCGCGAGGACCTGTGCGGCGAGTCGCATGCTCCGTCTCGCGCGCGCCTGCGCATAGCCAAGACACCCGGAGATGCTGACAATAAGTGTGGCCCCCACGGCCGCCAGCAGCAGGCTGTTCACGATGGCGCCGATCGAACCGGTGGCGGTGGCGAGCGACCGCGCTCCCAGGGCCTCACGAACCAGAATCAACATGGGGAGCGCAAGCGCCGTCGCACCGACGAGAACAACGCCCGCGAGTGCAGGCCGGCGCCAGGCATGGAACACCACCGGCGCGACGGCAAGAGACCGACGTGTCGTGATGACCCGATCGCCCAGCAGCGCGGCCGCCACCGCAGCGACCGCCATGCACAGCACAAGGAGCGGCACGGCGAGAACGATCGCGCGGCTAAAATCGTAGAGTGATGCAAATGCGGTGAACACTTCGGTCGTGTACACCCGGACTCGGAGCAACCCAGGCACGCCGAACTCCGACACGGCCAGAACGAAGATAATCAAGGCCGCTGCGATGACACTTGGGGCAACGAGCGGCAGGGTAATGTGCCGCAGCACACGACCCGGCGGCGCCACGATCAGTCCAGCCTCTTCGAGGCGGCCATCAATCCGGCGCAGGGCCACTTCGGTAGCCAACATCGAAAGCGGATACAGGACAAGGCTCAAAACGACGACAGCGGCCGGTAGGCTGTACGTCCATCCGGATAGCCAATCCCACTCGAGATGGACCCAGGCGAGCGCGACGATATACGGCGGCAGTAGAACGGGCGCACCCACAAGAAGACGCACCACCCCCCGCCGGCGAAGTGGGACGCGCGCGAGCACAATTCCAAGAGGCGCACCGATCGCCGTCGCGAGGGCAGCCGTGCCGATACCCAGCAGCGCCGTGTTGAACAGCAGTCCCTGCTGACGGCTGTCGAGCGCCACGACGGCGTACGCACTGCGCGCTGCGCCGAGCGTGATCGCCAGAAGGTAAGCGACCGGCAGCACGCAACAGACCACGAACGCCCCGAAGGCGAGGCCGATCACTGCGGTGCGACTGTATTGTCCTCGCCAGATGTCCAAGAATCGTCTCGCCCGGCGTCGCGACTACAACCCGAGAATCGTCGCGAGGCGATGCGTCACGTCCTCGACCCGGCGCGCTGCTTTCGCATAGTCGAGCGTCATCGGTTTGAACGTGTCGATCGCCGGAATGTTTTTGGGTCCCGGAACCCCCGCATGCAACGGGATCTGCACGGCCTCCGACTGAGCCAACTGGCGCTCCACATCAGGAGACAACAGGTAGTCGATGAGTCGACGCGCGTCGTCGGGATGCGGAGCGTTCGCGATCAGAGAGACCATGTTGGGCATCACTGGCACGCCCAGACCGTCCTTGTCAGGCAGTACCATCCCGATCGGCTGACCATCTTCCAGCGCGACGTTCACATCGTCGGTATCCGTCAGGCCGACCTTGACATCGCCCCGAGCGACGAGATCCCGGACGACCGAGTTACCAGCGACAATTCGGACCCCGTTCGCCTTCAGCCGCCGGAAGAAGTCGTCCATCTTCTCGTCCCCGGCGACGACATAGAGCGCCGCGACGTGAAACGACGTCGAGCCAAACCGCGGATCGGCCATCGCGACCTGCCCTTTCCACTTCGGGTCCGCCAAGTCGAAGATGGATTGAGGGGCATCGCCGGGTGTGACCGTTTTGGTGTTGTAGGCGATGACCCGTATGCGCGCCGAGAAGCCTGTCCAGTAGCCGTCGGGGTCGACGAGGGCCTCGCGAATGCCCTTCGCGCTCGGCGATCGGTATGGTGCGAGCACTTCGCGCGATTTGAGCACGAGTGTGCGAACAGGTTCGTTCGACCAAAAGACATCCGCCTGCGGCCGCGCCTTCTCAGCCAGGAGCTTGTTGGCGAGTCCGGTTGATTTGGTCTCTTCCGTGTCGTATACAGCGTTGACTTGGACGCCGGAACGACGTTCGTACTCCCGCAGCACTGGTTCGGAGAACACGCGGTCCGTCGACACGTAGATCGTCACGGTCGGTGTTTGCCCGCTCGCCCTGTCGCCCGGACCGTCCGTTCGGCCTCGGCATGCCGAAGCAAGAAGCAGGATGCTCACGACCGCCGCGACGTGCCGGCTACTTCGTGCCATAACTGAAGTCATCGAACAAGGTCACGCTGTCAGCTTTGGTCCAGACGCCGACTTTCCCGGAATCCTTGAACGTGTCGTCGTCCCACTCGAGCGCCTTCTGCCCGTTCAAGTTCACGACACAGTGCGTGCCCTGAAACTCGACTCGCAATGTGTGCCACTGATTCGGCGCGACTTTCATCTGCGCCCGCTTTTTTTCCGTGCGGCGTCCGTTGATCGTGTGATAGATCGTGACGTTGTCTTCCAGAGCATTCGCGCGGGCGACGTAGTAGTTGTTCGCATCCTTTGCCCGCCAGATGAGACCACCTGCCTGATCTTCCCGACCGGAGACGGCCTTGAATTTCAGCTCCACGAAACCATCCTTCAGGCTCGTGTCGTCCTTGAGGCACACCGGATAGGTGGCTTGTCCCGACTGTTTGAGAACGTTCGGCTTGCTCGGCGCCGTGTCGTCTGTTTCGACGGTCCACTTCGCGTCACCGGTTCCGGTCTTCGTCGCGGTCCAGCCTGCCGGCGCCTTACCGGCAGGAAGGTTGTCGAAGGTCACGGTCTCGGCCAGCGCCATGCCGAGCACAAATGTAATGCCGAACGCGGCCGTGAGTAGCGAGGTGTTCATCGGACCCTCCAATTTGCGGCATGGGTGTTTGCTGGTCAAAAAAACTTAGATGATAGAGAGTGAGCCACTGTAGCTCACGGGTGAAACCCTCCGTGGCCCCGAGCCGCAACAAACAGCAGTAAGAACCCGGACGTCGACTGGCTGAGTCAGCGACCGGGCACGTGCGGGAATGGCGTTGCTGGTCCATTCAGCTCCATCAGTGTATTGTGCTCTGCGTCGCGATCGCGACCCTGCTTCGCCGTGTAGACGCTGAGCATCAGTTGATCGCCCTCCATCTCGCATTTGGCCGAGATGGCCGGACCGTCTGTCGTCTCGGCTTGACGAATCCCATCCAGCAGCGTGTGTCGGCCAACCGACAACTTTGACAGGAGCTGTTTGTCGTCCGCGTGCTGTCGCGCGCCAACCATCACACTGCCAACGGCCAGCACCACTTTGGATTGGTTGGATGGGTGGCGCTCACGAAGGGCGAGGGGATGGACGTGATGATGGGCGATCTGGTGCTGACCGAGGACGAAGTCAATCCGGCTCGACCAACTTGTCAGTCAGAAGAACGCGCACGAAAATAGCGCGTGCACCGATCATCAACGTGGCGGGATCTTCGGTACTGGTGTTCCCTGTTCCTTCCAGCTCGTCACCTCTCCGGTGCTGTTCTTCAGCACGGCCGTTTTTTCAATGAACACCAGCGTTTCAGGTTTAGGACCCAGGCGATTGCCATGGGTCACGAGCGTGTGGAGCTTGATCACGGGCACGCCGCTACCCTTCTTGGTCGGGTTGGCTCGCTGCGCCGGCGTCAGGGTTTTGAACACGGGAAGGTCAATCACCCGGTCGTTCTTGTTGACGGGCAACGCGAGGAAGTCATCGAGGGTTGCGGTGCCGCGCGGATCTTCGTTGAACCCGACAAGGCGTCGGAACATCTTCGGAAAGACCAAGGACCCCTTGTCTTTCTTCGCCTCGCCCGGACTGTCGCCAGCCTTGCCCGCGGGCACACCGTACATGCCATTGGTGGCGCCCTTGACGACCGATCGCTTGAAGCCGCGATTGCCCTTTTTCCAGAGAGAATTGAGCGTGTCGATTTCGCCGAACTGTGCCGAGTTGTAGTGTGCCGGGAACGCCCACCCCTTCTCGACGAGCCAATGATTGATATCCAGAATGCTCGTGGCCTGCGCGATCATGATGTCGCCGACAAACCTGCCATAAACGTCGAACACATCCGCAGGCGAACTGACGAGCGTCTCAACGTGGCAGTCGATCGTCGGTCCTGATGCGATCCCCTTCAGGAACTTCCGCAGTTCGAATGTCGTCCGTTTGCCCCAGTTCTGCCGAACCTTCTGTTTCTTCTGATTGACGCGATAGTGAAGTTCTGGTGCGTCGATTCCCTGCAGGCGGACCTTGATGTGAGCGTTGGCGGTTGCCTGACTCACGATCACATAGACCGGTGAACGCGTCCCGTCCTTGTTTTTGCGCGTCCTAATCCAGGCGTAGTCGAATGCCCGGGTCACGTTGCCCTCGAACACGAACGAGGTGGACGGATTCACCTGGACGTGAATCGTGTCGGCATCCGAGAGAATGTTCCCTTTCTTTCCCGTCGGCCAGAACTGAGCGAGATCAATCGTTCCCTTGACACGCAACAGCCCCATACATCCTCACCGCGCAATCGTCTGCGCGCAGCAACCGCTCACTTACATCAGCAACGGCCGCGGTGTTTCAGCTGCCGGTGTATTTCTTTGACGGTGCGAAGCGTGATCGCGGCAAGTGTCAGCGTCGGATTGGCGGTCGCGCCGGTCGCAAACACACTCGAGCCCGCGATGAAGAGATTCTCGTGGTCGTGGCAACGTCCGTAGCCATCCACCACAGAATCCTTGGCGTCCTTCCCCATGATGCAGGTGCCCATGATGTGTGCGGCCGTGTTCCAGTTGAGGGTTCCGTCTGGCTGCACCGGAGCCTTGGCTTCCGCTAACTCCGCGTGCATCAATTCGAAGATGGCCTTCGACGCTTCAAATCCCGCCGTCAACCCACCCTTCGAATACTCGTCGACGCCAAAGGTGATCAGCGGTCGCGGCAGCTTCAGCGCGTCGTCCAGTTTGTCCGACACCTGGACGCGATTGTCGCGGCCCGGGAGCATCTCCGTCGAGAAGCTCAGACGGATCATCCTGCTGATCTCGTGGCTGGCCTGGGCGAGCAATGCCGGCCCGTAGATCTTCTTGGCGAGGAGCCCGTCGATGATCTTGGCCGGCGAGCCGGCTCGTCCCCATCCGTCATTGCCAATCGTCATGCGAAAGCCGCTGCGCTTGGAGCGAAACGCCCCCTCCCGGAAACTCTCGATCGCGGTAACACTCTGAGGCCCGCGAAACGGGTAGACCGGTTCGTCGAACAGCGCCGTCACTTCCCATTGGATGTGGTCCATCAGGTTGCGCCCCACCTGATCGCTGGAATTCGCGAGCTTCGACATGAGGAGAAGTTTGGGTGTCTCGATGGCGTGTGCCGCAACCAGCACGATGGGGGCGCTCACGACCGTTTCCGGCATTCCTGGCGCATTCCATTTCTTGTAGTGCACCCGAGTGACGCGGCCCTGCGCATCCTTTGCCAGCAGCGTCACGACACAGCCACTACGCAACTCGATGTTCTTCTTCGGCAAAACCCGACGCAGATGTACGGTGGCGTCGTACTTGGCGTGAATGGGACACAGAGGAATACAGTTCGAGTGTCCCTCGCACGCTGGGCGCCCGTCGTACGGCTGCGAGTTTCGGGCCTGGGGAGTCGTCGTCACCGTGATGGTCGTGTCGCCGACTTTCTTCCCGTCAATGCGCGCCTTGATCAACTGATCGCTGTAGGTAAGCGCCTGGCCGGGCATCGGAAACGGCCGTGAGCGATGCGCGTCAAACAGGCCGTCTAGTTCTTCGTGGTTTCCCGAGACGCCCAGTTCGTGTTCAGCTTCGACGTAGTAGTCTTCCAAGTCGTCGTAGTCGATCGGCCAGTCTCGTCCCACGCCGAACGTTTTCTTCAATCGGAAGTCGGTGGGCAGGAAGCGTGGACTGTTTCCGCGCCAGGCCCACGTACTGCCGCCGACGAGCCGGGTGTAGCCGGCTCGGAAGGTGTCTGGCGTCTCTGCGTAGTCGTAGTATTTTTCGGCGAAGGGCAGCCCCGGCGCAGGTTTGGGCGCCGCCGCTTTCTCTGGCGACGGCACCATCGTTCTGCTCGCCAGCTCCAGATACGGCGCGAACATATCGCCCCGATTCCCCTGCCGATCCATCGCGTGATGGAACTCGACCCGCTGACCTTCATTGATGCCGTTGTCGCCGGCTTCCAGGATCAGAATCCTGTAGTCGTCATACGTGGCGAGCTTCCACGCGGCTATCGCGCCCGCAACTCCAGAACCCACGATAATGACGTCGAAATCGTAACCGTCGGCGTGATCTTTCTTGAAGAGAGCCATTGCACACTCCTCTCGCCGGTTTCACGGCTTGTTCGACCAGTAGCCATAGTTCTGATGCGAGAAGCCGATGGGATGCGCCTGGATCGCGGGCCAGACGAACCCCTTTTCATAGAACCCGCCGTCCTGATCCGGAGGTTTCCCGGCGCCACCATACTGAGACAGGAGCCACAGGTTGACGATTTGTCTGGCTGCGGTGTCAACGGGCTCCGCACTGAAGCCAGGATCCTGCAGCAGCGCCTTCAAAGGATCCGGACCTGCCGCAACAGCCCGGTAGATGGTCAGCAACGCGTCGAACCCTGGGCCGAACTGCTCCTTCATCAAGCGCAGATAGTCCCTGGCCATGCGGCTTTCAATTGACAGAGGGTCCAGTTTCTTCAGCGACGTCAACCCGGTGAGCAGGCTCGAGAGTGCGAGGAACTCGTCCATGGAAACCTCCTTGCCTCAAAGAAACCCTTCGAGACGCCATCCTTTCGCAGCGAACAGCGGCACGAACTCCGCGGGAACGAACAACCGATCTTCCGGATTCGGAATCCGGAAATAGCTCTGAGGACGAAGAATCACGTCTTCGTTCTTACTGAGATCGATGACCGCCCTGGAAGGCGCCTCGGCACGGCCGAGGTACCGAATTTCAAACGCCTCGAATCGCAGGGGGTCCGCAGGTTTGAAGACGCCAACGCCGGCGGCTCGGGCGCTCTTGACCGCATCGCGCGCTTTTTTGAGCTCACCGGTCTCCGCTATGACATTCGCCGTGCGCGGAGCGAGTACCGCGTTCGCGACCGTGTCGTGCTTCCGAAACGGGTCCACGTTCGGCCAGATGAAGAACGGCAGCGCGGCCCCAGTGTCCAACTGACGCTGGTTGTAGGAACTGGGACGCGGCGCTGGAACATTGGCGTTGGGCTGATTCCGATTCGCAAACGCGAGAAAGCGGCCGAATCGATCGAAGACCTCGTACGAAAACGACAGGAAATACTGGAACTGATCGTTGGTTTGACCGAGCGCGGTGATATCCGCCTGAATCAGCCCCTTCAGCGCGTCACCAGCTGCGAGCGCGTGGCGGTGGTGATTGGCCGCCGCTCCGGTGCCAAATCTCTGCTGGAGATGTGCCGCAAGACCTGGTTCGAGTAGCGCCGCCGGGTAGCCATGCGCAAGCGGATTCGTCAGGAATTGCTCCCAAGGCTGGCCATCAAGCGCCTGCGCTCCGCCAATGGGCTGCTCGAACGACTTTTCAGGACTGTCCACGCCAAGGAATCTGACGCTTCCTGTTCCGTTCAGCTGATCGCCGATTGTGTCGCCATCCGGGACCGCCTCACCAAGAGGCTGGACAGTGCCGTCGTTGCGCCGTCGAATTCCCACGATGGCCCGAGGGCTGCCATCACTCAACGTGAAGAACACTTCGGCCATATCGTCTCCGCTCGCCAGTCAACCCGCAGCCGTCTGGAGCTCGTCCCTTATTCAGATCGCCGGCAAGACCACGCTCCCACCGCGAATGGCGCCGCAACGCTCCTGCGACAGCTATTCGTCTCTGATGCGTCTCGACACTTGATCCAACGTTCGGAGATCGAGAACCGCACACCCCATTGATCCGCCAAACTGCGGCTCATACCTTGTTCTTCTGCCAAATGAAAATGCTCACGAGCCAGCTCTTCTGTGCTGCTGCGCGAGCCGAGGTTCGAATCTGAAGCGCTACGATACGCCTGAGGATTGGGCGGCAATGCCCATTTTCGTGCCCTACCCAGGCGCCTTGGAATGGCACGCGCCGCCATTCGCCGATTGCCCGGCCATCGCCGGTGTTGGCAGTTTCAAAATGATGGGTGGCTTGACGCTCATCGACGCGGCGGATAGCCTGTGTCGCAAACCAACCGGGCGGTCGGAGGAGGGCGTCGATGGTACATTTTTGTTCCGCGGGCCGGGCGCGAGCGCTGCTCGTCGTCATGGCGCTCTTGTCGAGCGGGTTGCCGGGGAGCACGGGACGCGCCCAAACGGCGCGTCCGGACCTGCCGTCACCGGAGCAGTTCTTCGGCTATCAGATGGGGGCCGATCGTAAGCTCGCCAACTGGGACAAGCTGCTCGAGTACCACCAGACCCTCGCCAGGAGCGCGAAGAACATGCGTCTGGTGGAACTCGGAAAGTCGAGCGAGGGCCGGCCGTATATCGCGCTCTTCATCACGTCTCCTGCCAATCTCGCCAAGCTCGATCGACTGAAACAGCTGAATGCTCGGCTAGCCGATCCGCGCGGGCTCTCCGAGGCGGAGGCGCAGAAAGTCATCACTGAGGCACGCGCCGTCGTCATTCAGAGCTTTGCGCTGCATTCGAGCGAGGTCGCGGCGGCGCAAACCGCAGCCGAGTACGTCTACGACAGCATCACGCGCACCGACGAGGAAGCCCAGCGTATGCTGGACAACGTCGTGAGCATCGTCGTGCCCTCGATCAACCCGGACGGCACGCAGATGATTGCCGACTGGTACATGAAGCATGTCGGCACTCCGTACGAGGCGGCGGGACTGCCATGGCTCTATCAGAAGTATTCGGGACACGACAACAATCGTGACGGCTTCGCGCTCAACCTGCCGGAGTCGCAGAATCTGGCGAAAGTGATGTATCGCGAGTGGATGCCGCAGGCCTACGTCGATCACCATCAGATGGGGAGTGGTAACGCCCGGCTCTCCATTCCGCCGTACGCGGAGCCGATTCGCCCAGATGGCGACCCGCTCGTGTGGCGTGAGATCGCCTGGTGGGGCGCGCACATGGGGAACCGCCTCGAGGCCGCCGGCAAGACCGGCGTCATCGGCAACGCCATCTATTCCGGCTGGGGGCACATGGGCTTCCACTGGATCACGCCGTTCCACAACATCGCCGGCATGCTGACGGAATCGGCGAGCGCGCGGCTGGCGACGCCGATGTACATCCATCCTGATTCGCTGCGCGGCGGTCCGCGCAACCTCCCCGAGTACGAGTCGCAGACCAACATGCCGAGCCTCTGGCCCGGCGGCTGGTGGCGCGTTCGCGACATCGTCGAGCAGCAGAAGATCGCCGCATGGGCGACTATCGATCTGGCGGCACGCAATCGCGAGGTCGTGCTGCACAACATGTATCTGAAGGGCATCCGTCAGACCGAGCGCGGCGCCAAGGGCGACGTCAAGGCCTACGCGATTGCCATCCCGCAGCACGACACGCTGACAGTGCGCAAGCTGGCCAACATGCTCCTGAACTCAGGCGTCGAAGTCCAACAGACGTCGGCGGCGCTGACCATCGACGGCCGTGTCTATGGCCCTGGCTCGTACATCGTGTCGATGGCGCAGCCGAAGGCCGGCCTCATTCGCTGGATGCTCGGCCGGACCTTCTATCCGGACAACACTTATACGCGCGACCGCGAAGGCAACCCGATACGGCCCTACGACATGTCGACCGACACGTTCGCCGAGTTCATGGGCGTCCGCTGCGACCCGCTGGCGGACCCCGTCACGCAAGGCTTGACGAAGGTCGCGGCGCCGTCCTGGCCCTCGGGAGCCGTCGCCAGCAGCGCTTCAAACGGCTATCTTCTCAGCACGAAAGCCAACGACTCGTTCCGCGCCGTGAGCCTGCTGCTCGACAAAGGGGCGACCGTTCGTCGCGTCGCGTCCGGTGACGGTTTCACTCCTGGCGACTTCATCGTCACCGGCGCTTCGGCGTCCGTCGCCGGCGAGGTCGCAAAGGTGACCGGCGTGGATTTCACGGCAGCTCCGGCTGCTGTTCCAGCAAGCGCCTATGCGCTGCGCAAGCCGCGAGTCGCCATGTATCAGCGTTACGGTGGAGGCAACTCCGACGAAGGCTGGTCACGCCTGATGTTCGAGCAGTTCAGCATTCCGGTGAAGACGGTGATGGACGCCGAAATCAAGAAGGGTGACCTCCACGCCAGCTACGACGTCATCATCCTGCCCGCGGACTCGGTCAATGCAATGACGGGAGAGCCTGCTGCCGGCGGTGCGGCAGGTGCCGGACGTGGCGGCGGACGTGGTGGCGGTGGCGAGGGCGCCGGAGATGGTGGCGGCGGACGGCAGGGTGGGACGCCGCCCGAGTACCGCAGTGGCTTCGGAGCCGACGGCGTCAAGATGCTGCAGGCCTTCGTGCAGAAAGGCGGCACGCTCGTGACGTTCGGCCAGGCCGGCGACTTGCCGATTCAGCGTTTCAATCTGCCTGTCCGTAACGTCGTTGCCGGACTGCCGTCGAAGGACTTCTGGTCGCCGGGCTCGACGCTTCGCGTTCGTTTCGACAACCATCATCCACTGGCGTTCGGTATGCCACGCGAGGGCTACGCGCTCTTCCTCGCGGGCAGCCAGGCCTACGAGGTCACGACGACGAGCCCGAACGTCGAGATCTTCTCGACGTTCGTCGACCGCGAACTCCTTCAGAGTGGCTGGCTCCTCGGTGAAGGCGTCATCGCAAAGAAGGCCGCAGCCTTGACGGTTGCCCACGGCGATGGGCGAGTCGTGCTTCTCGGCTTCCGGCCGCAGCACCGCGACCAGACACACGGCACCTTCAAGCTCGTCTTCAACGCGCTCTTCAACGGCCCGCCGCCGCCAGCGGCAGGGACTGGCGCGCCGGCGCGGTAGCCGTTCGGATCGACACACTCTCTTCCACCGCGTCCGCGGTGCGGAGCGTTGTCGCGGCCTCTTCACCCTTGTCTTGCGCTGATGGCCCTCGGGCGGTTGAGCAGGCGCTTCATGATCGGTGGTGTGCCAACGTGGCTTCGCCCTCGACGAATGCGCAGTGAACGTGAAACCCGAGCCGCTCGTAGACGCGCCTGGCCGCCTCGTTCGCCTGACTGACATTCAACACGATGGTGGGTATCGAGGCGGCAAGCGCATGCCGGACGACGGCGCTCGTGGCGCGCGCGGCAAGCCCGCGGCGCCGGCGGTCGCGCCGGGTGTAGATGTTGCCGATGGTGCAGACACCGAGAGTGGGCGAGAAGAGATGCGCGCCAGCGACGGCCACGAGATTCGCGCCCTCCCAAATGCCACAGAACGATCCTTCCGCCAGCATCGTCGGCTTGTAGAACGGCGGCTCCTCACCGCCCTCGCGCGCATCCGCGAACAACGCCGCGACCGCCGCGGCAGATGACAGATCCAACGCCACAACATCGTCGTCTTCGGCGGGACGGAAGGATTCGGCGCTGACGGTCATGCGCCAACTCAGCTTGGTGTCCGTCGCTGTGTAGGTGGGCGGAAGGGCATCGACCGCCTCCGGGAGCACGTGCAGAGAGACTGTCGGCGCGTCGAGCTCGGCAAATATCACCGAGAGAAGGGCTGGATCTCCCATGGCGAAGAGAATAGGCGGCATGAAGCCGCGGTACAGAAGGACGAGCGTATCCGGGCCGGCGGCAGGCGCGTACCACGAACAGTCGGGAAGACGCTCCGGGTCGAGGTCGCCGATGGCGTAAGCGCTCCACGCGCGATCGCGGTCGAGCGCGGTGCGGATCGCTTGAAGGTCAGTCGTGAGGGGCATCGACCATCATCGTATCAGCGCAGATACTACAGCCGTCACTTGACCTCCCCATGCTCTCTCCTTGACCTCCTAGGAGAAGTCGTGCATCCTCTCTAGGTATGTCTAGGAGAGCCGCGTGAGCGACACGACTGAGCTGCTGCAGGGCACCCTCGACCTCCTGATCCTCAAGGCCGTCTCGCTGGGGCCGCTGCACGGCTACGGCGTCCTGCTCCGCATTCAACAGATCTCGCAGAACCGCCTGCAGATTCTGCAGGGCTCACTCTATCCAGCGCTGTATCGCCTCGAGCATCAGGGGCTCATCACCTCGGAGTGGGGCGAATCGGAGAACAAGCGGAAGGCAAAGTATTACCGCCTCACCGCGGCTGGCCGGCGGCGACTCAAGGAAGAGACGGCGTACTGGCGGCGGTTCTCGGAGGCGATGGGGTTCGTGCTCGAAGCCATACCGGAGGACCTATGAGTCTCATCGCACGCGTCAGGTCGTGGCTTCGAGTCAGCAGCCGGCGCGCTGACTTCGAGCGCGAGATGCAGGACGAGATGCGGACGCACCTCGAGCTCTATCAGGCTGATCTGCGCCGGCGCGGCGTGCCGGAGGAGGAAGCCCGCCGGCGTACGCTCGCCGAGTTCGGCAGCGTTGCCGCGCGCAAGGAGGAATGCCGCGAGGCCGTCGGCCTGCGGCTGCTCGACGAGCTGCGCGGCGACGTCAGCTACGCATGTCGGCTCCTGCGCCGGTCGCCGGCATTCACACTCGTCGCCCTGCTGTCGCTGGGGCTCGGGATCGGCGCCAACACGGCAATCTTCACCCTCATCGACTCCGTGCTGATCAAGACGCTGCCGGTCCAGGATCCGCAGGGTTTGTTCTTCGTCGACAACTCCGGCGGGAAGTCGGGCGGCAGCAGCGGCCCTCCGTATCCATGCTTCGAGCGGCTCCGCGATCACAACCGTTTCCTCTCGGGTATCGCGGCGTTCACCCAACGGCGGTTCAAGGTGTCGATCGACGGCGTGCCGGAGCGGGTGCGCGGCCAGTACGCCTCCGGCTCCTACTTCGACCTGCTGGGCGTTCGTGCGATCCACGGACGAATGCTCACGCCCGCGGACGATTCCGAGCCTGGCCGCGGCGGTCCGCATGGCGCGGTCGCCGTAATCAGCGACGGCTTCTGGACGCGCCGCTTCGGAAGAGATCCGGCGGTACTCGGGAAGAGCGTGCAGGTCGGCACGCAGTGGGTGACCATCGTCGGCGTCACACCACCGGGATTCTTCGGGCTTCAGGTCGGCGCGCCGCTCGACATCACGCTTCCCATGATGCTCGTCGAACAGGGTCTGCAATCGAAGCAGAGCTGGTGGCTGAGCGTGATCGGGCGCCTTGCGCCCGGTGCGACGGCCGAGCAGGCGCGCGCGGACCTCGAGGCATTGTGGGACGGCTACCTGACGGAAGTCGGGATGCCTCGCGACAGGCGCGGCTACTTCAGCGGCATCGCGCTCGTCCCCGCGGCGAGAGGCGCGAACGAGCTGCGCCAAACCTACTCCGAGCCGCTGCTGATCGTCATGGCGATTGTCGGCGTCGTGCTGCTCATCGGCTGCGCCAATGTGGCCAACCTGCTGCTCGCCCGCGCCGCGGCGAGGCAGAACGAGATGGCGGTGCGGCTCGCGATTGGCGCAAGTCGCGGCAGACTGATTCGTCAGTTGCTGACCGAAGGCGTCGTGCTGGTGTCGCTCGGAGCCGGAGCGGGACTACTCTTCGCGCAGTGGGGCGCGTCGTTCCTGGTTGCGGTTCTCGCCGGACCCGCCGAACGGGTCGTGTTAGAGCCACGTTTCGACCTGCGCGTGCTGGGCTTTACCGCCGGGGTTTCAGTTGCGACGGCGCTGCTGTTCAGCCTCGCGCCTGCGCTGCGCGCGACGCGCGTCGATGCCGCGAAACCTGGCGCGGCCGGTAGAACGACCGCGCACAACCATCTCGGTCGAGCGCTGGTCGTCGTTCAAGTCACCTTGTCGGTCCTCCTGCTCTGCGGCGCCGCGCTCTTTCTGCGAACGCTTTACAACCTGAACAAGGTTTCTTCGGGCTTCGATCGCGGCGGCGTGTTGACGATGCAGGTCGAGGCCACCGTGCCGGACCGGACCATCCCGCCGAAGACTCCCGCCGAGTTCCGCGCCGACCATGCCCGGCTCGGCGCTATCTGGAGCGGCTTCATCGATCGGGTGCACCAGGTGCCGGGCGTGTCTTCCGCCGGCGTTGCTGCGGGTATGAGCCCGCTGAGCGGCCGCATCCGAGGCGTGAAGATCGCCATTGACGGCCCCGCGCCCGGTCCAGAGAAGGATCGCGGCATCCGCATCAACCAGGTCACCGACGGCTATTTCGAAACCACGGGCATCCGCCTGCTCGCCGGCCGATCGTTCACAGGCCGCGATCGGTCGGGCTCGCTGCGCGTCGCTATTCTCAACGAGACGGCCGCACGGGCGTTCTTCGGCACGGAGAGTCCGCTCGGCCGGAACGTCAACTTCCCGGGACAGCGCGTCGAGGATCGGTACGAGATTGTCGGCATCGTCGCCGATGCGCGCTATCAGGACCTGCGAACGCCCGACCAGCCAATGGCCTATGTGCTGCTGGAGCAGGCGATCGATCCGATCACCAGCGCCGTTCTCTTTGTGCGAGGCGCCGGCGATGTGACGCGGCTGGTCCCTTCGATCCGCGCCACCGTCGCCGAGACCGTGCCTGGCGGGTTCGTTACTGGAATAACGACGATGGAGCAGAACGTGGAGATGTCGCTGGTACGCGAGCGGATGCTCGCGCTCCTCGCCACGTTCTTTGCCGCGCTCGCCCTGATCCTGGCGTGCATCGGCCTCTACGGCGTGATGGCGTACCGCGTAGCCCGACGCACGCGGGAGATCGGCATCCGCATCGCTGTCGGCGCGCGACAGCAGAGCGTCGTCTGGATGATGGTGCGCGAGACGCTGCTGCTGGTGAGCATCGGGGCGGCGCTCGGCACTGTGGCCTCGCTTGCCGCGAACCGCTATATCGCCGGCCAGCTGTTCGGCGTGACCCCTCGCGATCCGATTGCGATCGTCGTCGCTCTGTCCCTGCTGGCGATCGTCACGATGGCGGCTGGTTACGTTCCCGCACGCCAGGCGAGTCGCATCGATCCGGTGAAGGCGCTACGCGCGGAGTAGAGGACGCGACAGCGTTGCCCAACCCTACGGCGTTCATCGATACTAGAAGCCGTCTCACAAATGCTGTCACGAGACCACGCTACAACACGATGACACGATGGTCACGATGATCCCAGAAGGTTTTCCTTCGTGTTCATCGAGTCATCGTGTTCATCGTGACCCAGTAGCCGTCGGCGCGTTCAGCCTGATCTTGGTTTGTGAGATAGGTTGTAAAGATCCTCCATCTCTCGCCTCGCCGGTTTTATGATGAGCGCATCGCGAACCCGCTTCCCTACGCGATTCTGGTCGCCGGCCCTATGAACTTCCGGAAGGCGCTCGATTGGCGCAAAGCGCTGATCTACACACACCGATGGCTCGGCATCGCGCTCAGCGCGGTGTTTGTGATCTGGTTCGTCTCCGGCGTGATCTTCATGTACGTCGGAATGCCGGCGTTGCCCGCCGAAGAGCGGCTGCTTCGGATGAAACCGCTCGACGTCTCGACCATCGCCGTCAGCCCCGCGGAGGCCGCGTCGACGGCCGGTCTGAAGTCACCGTCTCGCGTGCGTATAGCCATGCATGACGGTCGTCCGGTGTACCGATTCTTGTCGAGCGGCACGTGGCAGGCGATCTTTGCGGACTCCGGTGCACCGCTGACACCATTGACAGCCGACGATGCGGTCGAGGTGGTGCGGCGATTCGTCCCGGAGCATGCAACCACGCTTCGGTACGAAACGCGCCTCACGGATTCCGATCAGTGGACGCTACAAGGCGTCATCCGCAACACGAGGCCGATGCATCGCGTCGCGCTCGGCGATCCGGCTGGCACCGAGTACTACGTGTCCGAGCGGACCGGAGAGCCGGTGCTGCGAACAACGGCCAGTGGGCGGTTCTGGGGCTACATGAGCGCGGTCCTTCACTGGTTGTATTTCACGCCGCTCCGGCGTCAGTCCGGGTTCTGGGCGGCGTTCGTCATCGGGATTTCGCTCGTCGGAACCGTCATGTGTGCGATGGGCATCGCGATCGGTATCTGGCGTTATTCGCTCGCCGGGCGTTTTCGACTGCGAGGCGTGCCGTCGTCACGCTCCCCGTACGCGCGGTGGATGCTGGTGGCACCACTACACGGGACTCTTCTTCGGGTTCTTCGCCTGCACGTGGGCGTTGAGCGGCGCGTTGTCCCTGGATCCTTTCACCTTTCTCGCAACCAGTCCGCCGTCGCAGTCGATGCGCGAGGCGGCGACCGGCGGGCCAGTCGATCTCGCGCCGTTGACGGTCGAACGCATTCGCGCCGTCGCGTATACCGTGCGACGTTCGTTTCGGCCGAAGGAACTCGACTTCTTCCAGTTCCTCGGCGAGCCGTATTTCATCGCCTACGTGCCGCCATCGCCGTCGGAACATCCTCGATGGAGGAACAGCGACATCTCGGCAGCGAGTGCGCTGCACATCGACCGGCAGCACGTGATGGTGTCAGCCAGGCATCCCGAGCGCGGGCCAGTCGTGTCCTTCGAGAGGAGCCGCATGTGGGATGTGGCGAACGCGGCCATGCCGGGCGTCGCTGTCGCCGGAGCGATGTGGCTCAGCGAATACGATGCGTACTACTACAGTCGCACGGGGATGAAGCCGCTGCCGGTGCTGCGCGTCCGATACGCGGATACGCCGGCAACGTGGCTCTATCTGGATCCGCAGCGGGGCATCATCGCGTTGAGACTCGAACGGGCGAGCCGATGGAATCGTTGGCTCTATCACGGATTCCACAGCCTGGATTTTCCGTTTCTCTACTACAAGCGTCCGCTGTGGGACATCGTGGTGATTCTGTTGAGCATTGGCGGCGTCGCGATCAGCGTCACGTCGGCAGTCCCCGCGTGGAGACGGATAGCCCGTCTGAGCCGGCGGCCATTGTCGCGACTCGATTAGTCTCATCCGGGGGACTTCGTCCCCCGGACCCCCTTACACGCTTCCGCCTCCGCCAAGGCTACGGCGAGACCTCGCCGGAGCGCCTTCGGCGCGAAGGCGGGCGCTCGCGGGGACCCCGACGCCCCGCTCCGCTCGCGTGGCTTCCGCCTCCGCCAAGGCTACGGCGAGACCTCGCCGAAGCGCCTCCGGCGCGAAGGCGGGCACTCGCTTCCGCTCGTTCGCGTCGCTTATGAGATGGCTTCTAAAGCGAGATCATCGCGGATTGCCGCTGTCCGTGGTGCTGGCGGCGGGGACGTTGACCGCAAACACGAATCGCTGCCCATCGCGACTGACGTTCCCGAGATTCCCGCCGATAGGGCCGGGCAGTTTGAAGAGGACCTTGGGCGTGCCGGGCTTGAACGTCGGCGTAGTCTCGACGTCGACGGACACGACGAGCAGCTCGTTGGACTCGAGATTCTGGCCGCGGAAGAAGATCTCTTTGCCGTCCGCGCGCCAGTGCAGCATCGCCAGAACGCCGTCTTTCGACACCCGCCATTTCCCGTCCCCGGGCAGTCCCGTCGCGGCATTGAAGGGCCGCACGTAGATTTCGCCGCGTTCGGCCTGGGCTTCGTCCGATCGGTATGCCATGAACCGGCCATCCGGAGACAGCCGGCCGAGGGTGTCGGTGAATTCCGTTCGCAGGAATTCGATCCCTTTCCGCGATGCGGGATCTCCGGTCAGCGGCACCGCGACAATGAAGCCGCCCAAGTCGCACACGAGGAACTTGCCATCGGGGGAAATATCGGTCAGACCAACAAACGCGCCGGCTTCGTAGCGGTACACCAGCTCTTCGTCGCCGGTCCCATCTGACGCGCGACGATAGACGGGGAAATCGCCATTGCGGAATGAGGCGTAATAAATGTGTTTCCCGTCGGGAGACCACAGGGGGTTGACCTTCGGGAACGTATCGTTGGTGAGCCTGGTGTTCTTTCCCGTGGCGAGCTCGATGGTCCAGAGATCCGCCTGTCCGAGCTGCTGATCGGTCTTGGACACGAGCAACCGGCTGCCATCCGGCGAAAACGACGGGCCGCCATACAGCGCCGGCTCGCCGACTTTCTGCATCACTTCTCCACTGCGGTTGAAGACGGTGATCTGCTGGAGCTGCGGTCCGCGCGGGGCCGGAAGCGCCACGAACCGTTCGCCGTCAGCGGTCACGTAGGAGAGACGGTCCGGGACTTTGCTGGCCTGGCGGAACAGCACGCGAGGTTTGGTGAACGTGAACGTCGGCGACGTTCCCACATCGGCGACCATCACCGCCTGGTCGCGCGCGAGGTAGTAGAGCTCCTTGCCGTCGCGCCGCCAAAAGGCGGGGCTGAAGGTGCCATCCGAAACCTGCCAGGGTCCACCCACGGTCTTGGGATCGACCGGCCGGACGAACACTTCGGCCCGGTTCGCCTTGTCGAGCTGGATGTACGACAGGAAGCGGCCGTCGGGTGAGAATTTGGGCCCGAACAGACGCACATCCGTCTTGAACACTTCGGTTGGCTTGCGGTCGGCGCCGCCGTCGAGCGGCAGCATGAACAACGCGCCGCCCGTCAGATCGGAAACCGCGAACGTCAGGAACCGGCCGTCCAACGACCAGTCCGAGAGATTCATGAACGCGCCGGGATTCTTGTAGAGCAGCTCCTCCGATCCCTGGCCATTCGCGGACCGCACGTAGATGGCCTCCTGTCCCTTTCGCATCGTCACGTACGCGATCCGGCTGCTGTCGGGCGACCACACCGGCGCCATCACGAATTCCGTTCTCGCACTCGTTGTCAGCCGTGTGGTCGCGCTGGTGGCGACGTCGATGATGAAGAGGTCCGCCGTCTCGCTCGGCAAGTCGTTTTTCACGACGGCCACGCGCGAGCCATCCGGCGAGACGATGGTCTCGTTGTAGAGCGCCCGTTCGCCGAGACCGCCGGTGCGCTTGCCGGCGCGGTCGTAGAACACCATCGTGGTCGCGTTGTTCTCGAACGCGAGCGCGTTGCGTTTCGCCCTGGCTTCAGCCGCGGCTTTGTCTTTCGCTTCTGCCGACAGCTCCTGTCCGGTCGCTCGCCCTGCAAGGCAGAACACTCCCAGCAAGGTGGCCGCACATACCAACGCCACCCGATCGGCTTTCGTCATGACACCCCTCTTACGGTGTTTTTTGGTTCAACAGTTCTGCGGACACGCGGAGATGACCTTGCCATCCGGCAACGTGATGGTTCGGATCAATCCGGACAGCGACTTGTCGCGCGCGCGGCTCAGTTCGAGGATGAGGGTTTTTTCGATGCTTTTCTCGAAATCGGCCTTCCCCACCTCGCGGATGCGGAACCAGGACGGAGCAGGACCTTCGCCCTGCCAGTTCTCCATCGCGCCTTTGGCGTTCTTGACGTCGATCGTCAAGTAGATGTGAGGGTTCCGCCAATCGATCTTCGTCAACGTGCCAGTCACCGTGACGCGATCGTTGAAATCGAAGAGCGCGGTCATGTTGTGATGCGCCGAGGCGCCGCTCCCAAACAGCAGGACCGCAAAAACGATGCAACTGCAAATGCGGCGAATCATCGGGAACTCTCCTTCGGATTATCGGTGACAATACATCTTTGCTTACACAAAGGCAATCGCCCGTCCCGCCCAGCCGACGGCGAACCAGAGGGTCAGCGACAGGCCGGCAACAACGATATTCATCGAACGCCGGCGGACGCCAGGTTCCGTTCTGAAAAACCTCCGGAATAGACCGAACTGACACAGCATGGCCAGGGCCAGGGACGCCATCTTGATCTGAAAAGGGGCGCTGGCCAGGTATTTCTCGGGGTTGCCGAGGAACATGACGACCCCGGAAGCCAGCACGAGCGCGGTCGCCCCCCAGGCCCAGGGCCTGAGCTGTCGCTCGACCGCCGGGAGCGACCAGTCCATCATGCTGACGCCCGCCAGCCGCAGATTCAGCACCAGGATTGCCGCCAGCAGCATCGTGAGCCCCACCAGATGCACGGACTGCACGGCCGGCATCCCGAAGCTGCTGTCGCGGATGAACACGATCGCCGTGGTGTTCGAGCACCAATCGAGCAACGATCTGGCTGCCGTCATGAGACCCTTTCGCAACACCTCATAACTGGTAGGCCATCGTCCGGCCACAGACGATCACGCCGATCCAGACGACGAGCGACAGCCCGCCGCAGACCCGCGCGCCGAGCGGCATTCCCCCACCAGCATCCCACTGCGCCATCTTCGGATAGAAGCCGATCTGGAACACCGCGGCATTGATGCCCAGCAACAGGAGAAACACCATCTTCGTGCGGAAGAACACGTTTTTGTACGCCTGTGACGCGTGGGTCATGAAGAGGAGCACGCCGGTGATGAACATGATGGCAAAACCGAACTTCGACCAGCGCACGACATCGCGCATGAGCCGGGCCGCCGACCCTCCGTGAAAGGCCAGGCCGAGCAGGCGCAGATCGAACATCACGATCATGCCGACCGACAAGGGAAGCGCGAGAATGTGGCTGCCTTCGATGATCGGGAACAGCCAGACCGATTCGCTGATGGCGACGGCCAGCGATGTCTGCTCCAGCCATTGGCACCAGCCAAGCAGGGACATTTTGTGACTGGGGCTGCGCCTCTCGGACTCCGGCACGGCGATTGCCCCCTCAAGGCCGGCGCTGGGATAGCTCGCTAGCAGTGCTCGCTCTCACTTTCCAACTTGGCGCAGTTGCAATGCACCAGTAGCCTAGCTGTCGCGGAGCGTGGGCGTGACTGTACAGGACCAGTCAGGTTACGGCAACCAGCGATTGCACCGCGAGCCCGGCGCTGGGATAGGATTAACGCCTTTAAGAAAGGACTGCCATGCGCGCGTTTGTCTCGTTGATTGCGGCGGGCGTTCTGCTGGTGTCCGGTTGCGGAGGAGGCCAGCCGCCCAGGGAGGAGCCGGCGGCAGTCCCTGAATTCCGGCTGAACGCCACCATCAGGGACATCATGGACTCTTTCATCGACCCTGCCGCCGATCACATCTGGGACGCGGTCTCGATCACCGTGACCGCCAAGGAGCGTGTGGAGAAACACCCGCGAACGGATGAGGAGTGGAAGGAACTCCGCCGACGCGCGATTCAGATCATGGAAGGCGCGAACCTCCTGCTCGTGCCAGGCCGGCGCGTCGCCAAGCCTGGTGAAAAGGTGGATCCAAGGATCGCATTGCCGCCGGATCAAATCGAGGCGCTCATCAAGGAGGATCGGGCCAGCTTCACGAAGATGGCGCTTGAGCTCTACGACAGCGTGCTGCCCGTGCTGCAGGCCATCGAAGCGAAGGACAAGGACAAACTTCTAGAGGTCGGCGACGGCATCGACCGAGCCTGCGAAAACTGTCACATCAAGTACTGGTACGCGAAAAGGTAAGGGGGACTCAATCCGATTCCGCGCCGAACGCGAGGAGCCGACCGTCACAGTCCTTCACCGCGCGTTCCGCGCACGTCAAGTTTGCCGGCAACAGTCAGGACTTGCCCGCCCGATCAGCGTATTCCCAATCGTAAGGAACGCCGGTGTCGCCGAGCACGAAGCGCACCAGATCGGCGAAGCGCGCCTCAGCCCGAACATCGTTGGCGAGAAGCAGCACGCACCGTTGACCGCGCTCCAGGCAGACGAAGCTGTTGGCGGTCTGCCCGTCGTGGCCGCCTTTGTAGAATCCGCGGCCTTGGGGCCCTTCGAACACGATCACCCCCAACCCCGCTGCGAGGTCTGCCCGCTGTTCGGTCTTCGGTAGATCAGGCGCGAAGTTGGGAAACTGGTGGGCCGTACCGATGTGCAGGGATGGCTTGACCATCTCGGCACGCGCGGCCATCGACAGGCCGTCGCCCCGTACCAGCGCAGCGATGAACTTCGCCAAGTCGCTGATCGTGGTGTCCATCGAGCCGGCGACGCGGACATTCGAGCGTTCGTCATGCTCCTGCGGCTCGCCCTTGTCGTTCCACCCGTCGGCCAGATTCGGCCGGAAGTCCGGGCGCCATTGCAGGCTGGTGCGGGTCATGCCCAGGCGCACGAAGATGGCGTCGGTCAGCGTCTTGACGTCGAGGCCGAGCCCCTTGGTCCTGGCTCCCTGCTCGATGGTGAACTGCAGCAAGCTGAAGCCTTCGCCCGAATAGCTGTAGCGTGAGCCTGGCTCGAAGTGGATGCGCAGTTTCTGGTCGGGTTCGATGAACCAGAAGTTATGGAAACCGGTGGAGTGCGTCAGCGACATGCGCGCCGTGATGGTGCGCCAGCGTTCGTCGCCCGCCAGATCGCGATAGGGCCCGTACTTGGCCAGATGGGTCTTTGCCTCGCCGTAACTGATCAAGGGCTGGTCGAGGTAGTCGGCGAGCGGCGCGTCGAGATCCAGCTTGCCCTGGTCCACCAACGTCAGCGCCGTGTACGCCATCACCGTCTTGGTGATCGAGGCGCCGTACATCACCGTGTCGGTTTGGAGCGGATCGTCCTTGGCGTTGCGTGTGCCGTACGCCTGCACGTAGGCCACTCGGCCGTCATCGATGACGGCGATCGCCATGCCGTTGGCGCGTGTCTCGGCCATGGCGGCGCGCACGCGTGCATCGATCGCCGCGGCGCTGGGATCAAGGCGAAATGCACCTGCCGAGGTGGTGACGGTCTGGCGAGCGTCGCCCTGTTCGGCGACGACAGTGATGGTTGCACCCGGCAATCCGCGGCCGGTCGTGTCTGTAATCACACCCGAGAGTGAACCGGTTCGATCCTGGCTCGCCCTTAGGCCGACAAGCCCCATCAGAACAATGCAGATGGCAGCGGCACATCCTGTGCGCATTAGCTCTTCCTCCCAGTAATCCCGGCGGTCACGTGTTCTCAACGCGACTCGTCGCCGTCGTTTTCAAGGCGGCCGCCTCCGCCTCCAGTCGCTCGGCTAATGCTGGATCATCAAGCGCCCGCGCCAACTCGGCACGGGCGGTGAGCGCCTCCGCGCGATCGCGCGGTGATTCGACTCCCGCGCGCGCCAGCGCCACGTCGAGCGCTTTCGCGGCGGAGTGATCGTCGACATGGAAATCGCGCAGCCTGTCAGCGAGCTTGATCGCGCGCTGCAATGGCGTGAGGGTCGGATCCTCGTAGGCGTGGGCGTTTCTCTCGTCCTCCGGACCGTACTTGATATAGGTGACCGAGTTGCCGTTCGGGTCGGTCAGCGTGAAGCGCGACTGACCAGGCCGCATGCGCGAGATCCGCGGCAGGCCTCTGGCCGGTGAGCGGCCCAGGAGCCGACCAAGGCTCTCCGCGAACTCGGCATGAAGGATCTCGACCTCTGGCACCTTGACGAAACACGTGCTGAAAGCCTTTGCCGGGTCCAGCCCCTTGATCCCGAAGAAGTGCAGTTCGTATCCGTCCCGCGCGACCACGCCGTACGGGTTGGGTGCCTTCTGCCGGTATGTGATCGCGAAACCGAGAGCGCTCCAAAACTCCAGGGTATCGTCGATCGAAACGCACGGGAGCGCTGGGATGGTCTTGGGCGCTCGCTGTGTGACAGCGGCCTGTGCCTCGGGCCGATCGATCTGCTTGCTCGCCACAGATTGAGGTTATACCTCAGATGAGCATCGGGATCGTCACGCGATGGCCAAAGTCCGAAGCGTGACCTTATACTTGCGGACACTCTCTGAGAGGTAAACGGATGGAGACAAGTCGACGGTCTTTCCTGCGTGCGGCGGGCGGTTCGGTGGTCCTTGGTGCCGGAAGTGTGCGGAGCGCGTCGGCGGCGGCCCAGGCGCCGGCCGCGCCCGTGTCTTTTCCCGGCATCCCCAATCCACTGGAAGGCAGTGTCGACGTCATCGCGACGGGCTACATCTGGACCGAAGGCCCCGTGTGGGTGGGCGGCGAGACGGGACACCTGCTCTTCTCCGACGTGCCCGGTAACGCCATCTACAGCTGGGATGGCAAGCGCACCACCGTCTTCCTGGCTCCGTCCGGCTACCAGGGCTTCCCGATTCCCCCCTCGCTTCGCGAGGCCGGCTCGAACGGCCTGGCGCTCGGCCGTGGTGGATTGCTCGTCGCCGACAGCGGCACTCGCGCGCTGGCGCGGGTGGACCTCGCCACGCGTCAGAAGGCGGTGTTCGCCGAGTCGTACCAAGGGAAACGCTTCAACAGCCCGAACGATCTCGTGGTCGCCGGTAGCGGCGCCGTGTACTTCACCGATCCTCCCTACGGCCTGGCGGGCGTGCAGAAGTCACCGCTTCGGGAGTTGACCTACACCGGCGTGTTCCGTGTAGCGCCGGACAATCAGGTGCACCTGATGGCCGACAACCTGTTCCCGAACGGCATTGCGTTGTCGCCGGATAACCGCGTGCTCTACGCCACGGACAATTCGGGGTGGGTCGCCATCGATCTCGATGGTTCCGGCCTGCCGACCGGACAGCGGCCGTTCGTCGCCAGCGAAAAGGTCGGGGGCGCGCGTGGTGACGGCATGAAGGCCGACTCGGCCGGCAACATCTGGACGAGTGGTCGCGGGGGGATTTACGTCTTCTCACCGAAGGGCGAGCACATCGGCTTCGCCCCAATCGCGGGCCGCGTCTCGAACTGCGCGTTTGGGCCCGGCCGGTACCTCTACGTCACCAACGACACGCAGGTCGTGCGCGGCCGCATTCGCGCCGACTTTCCCGGAGGGTCGCCAATCCAGGTACTGACCGCGACGGCGGAGTCCTGACAGGGAGTGGTCCGCCTGCGCGTATTCGGCGCGACGGCGGACAAGTCGCGCTTCGCGCCACGGCGCATCTGCGCTGACAACAGACGCGGCTGACGTCCTTCCTTCCTCGGCGCGGGGAAGCAGGCGAGGTTGATTCCTCGGCTACTTGCCCGCCCACCCGCCATCGACGTGCACGGACTGGCCGGTGAGGTAGCTCGCCTCGTCAGAGGCGATGAAGGACACCACGGCACCGATCTCGCGGGGCTGGCCGGCGCGGCCGAGGGAGATCTGCGCCAGCACCACCGGCAGGATCTCCGGATCGTTCATGACCCATTCGGTCATCGGCGTGTCGATGAGCCCGGGGTGCACGCAGTTGACACGGATGCCGAGCGGCGTCATTTCTGCCGACATGTTGCGGGTGAGCGCCTCGAGCCCGAGCTTCGTCGGCGCGTAGTGCGTGCGTCCTGGAAGCACCTTCGCCGCTTGAATCGATCCGATGTTGACGATGCTGCCCTTGCGCGGCCCGGCAACGGCTCGCCGGCAGAACACCTGCGAACAGAGCCAGCAGCCGCGGAGGTTCACGTCGGTGAGCCGCGTCCACTGCTCGTCAGTGAGGTCGAGGAAGGGAATGATGGTCTCGATCCCGGCGTTGTTGACCAGGATGTCGATCGGTCCAAGCGTGCTCCACGCTTTGTCGAACATCGCCTCGACGTCGCCGCGCTTGGCGACATCGCCGACCAGGGTGAGAGCGCGGCGGCCCTTGCTGCGGACGTAGTCGGCCACGGCCTCGGCGCCGCCGCCGGCGTCGATGTCGTTGATCGCCACGTCGGCGCCCTCGTCCGCAAACACTTCGGCAATGCCCCGGCCGATGCCGCGGCCCGCTCCCGTAACGAGTGCGACCTTGCCCTTGAGTCTCAACGCGCCTCCCCGATGCGGCTACAGCTCGCCGTGGACGAGATCATCGCTTGGTCCTTGTGCGGGTGCTAAAGAAGACAAACGCGCCTTGCGTCGTCGAGGTCACGATGTCGACCGCGCCGTCGTTGTTCAGATCGGCGGCCAGCACCTGCGACCCCGCGCCCGATCGATTGTGCACGAGTTCCGGCACGAACTCCGCGCCGCCTGGCGCTTTCTTGTTGCGGACGGTCCGATAGACGTAGAGGACGGGCGCGCCGTAGGGATCGGGATCGAGGAAGCTCTCGAGGTGCGAGAAGTAGCGCTTGCCGACGATGAAGTCCTGAACGCCGTCGTGATCGATGTCGGCGGCGGTCGATCCGTGCGGCTCGGAGAACGTCACGCCGCCGGCGTTCTCGGCTGCGAAGTTGCCGGCGATCGGGTGCTCCTCGAACGAAATGTCGCCGCCGGCGCGCTTCTGCTCGAACCAGGCCAGCCCGAAACCATGCGCCTGCAGCGACGTCACGACGTCGTTCAAGCCGTCGCCGTTGATGTCATAGACCGACATCTCGGCGCCGCCGCGGCCGAACGGCGTGGGGTGATGCTTCCAGATCGGCTTCATCACGCCCTCGGCTGGCTGCTCCCACCAACCGGTCGGATTGAGAATGTCGACGCGGCCGTCGCCGTTGATGTCGCCGGCGCCAATGCCGTGGCCGGTGTACCGAGCCCGCCTCACCGACCTGCGTCGAGAGCCACGGGCCGTTCGGCTGCGCGGGATCGGGCTTGGCGAACCGCACCGCGCCCGCGCTGCCATAAATCAGCTCGGGCTTGCCATCGCCGTCGAGATCTTTCATTACCGAGATCTCGGACTGGTTCGCGGGAGGGATGATGTTCGAATAGGCGTCCCAGCGGCGCGCCTCCCCCCCGGGATTGACGAAGAGGCGGTTGTAGTCGGTCGACACGTGCAGCACGTCGGGCCAGCCGTCCCCGGTGAAGTCGCCGGCAAATGCCACCCAGTTGTGCGAGAACGTCGTTGACGGACTCGTGGTTTGGGCGGCGTAGAACTCGCGCGCCTCTGTGAAGTCGGGGCCGTAGTAGATGAAAGGACCGGAGACGACGTCCAGCTGGCCGTCGCGGTTCATGTCGGCCGCCGCCGCGGAGAATGAGTAGTAGTAAGGCGACAGGCGCTGTATGCGGAAGTTCGGCGAGAGCTGCTCCTTGGGGAGCCGCTTGAGGCCGACGTCCTTGTAGCCGATATCGCGAAAGCGCGCTTCGCCGGTACCGCCGACATAAAGCGCCACCGAGCCGAACTTGCCGACCTCCTCGTCCGCGGCCCCACCGCCCGCGCCGCGGCCGTTGACGCTGACGCGCAGGATGTTGGCGTCGAACACGATGTCGGTCTCGTTCCAGTCATCGGGCTTGAGCGGACTCGCCTGCACGCCGCGCCCCTGCCCGCGCGCGCCACCACCTGCGGCGCCGCGGCCACCACCGCGGGCCGCCGCAGCAGCCGCCGCGGCCGCGGCTTCCGCCGCCGTCGGCGCGAACCGAATCATGCCGCCGCCGGGACGCAGCCGCTCGCGCGACAGTTCCTTGCCGGCGGCGTCGAGCGTCACCGCGTAGCTGGCCAGGTCGTCCTGGACGAGCGACGCGAACACCCCCTTCAGGCCACCGTCCGCGGTCTTCTCGGCTCGCAGCAGCACGCCTGTCTTGCAGCCGCCGGTGCACTGCACGTCGAAGCCGAACTGCAGATCCTGCAGAGGCTTGTCGAGCACGAGCCAGCCGCCTTCCGGGCTCTTCGGCGTCCCGACGAGGACGCCGTTCGCGGCCTTCCACTCGGCCTGCCCGAACCCGCGCCATCCGTCGAGCGTCGACCCCTTGAACGTCCAGTCGGGCACGAAGCTGCCGCGCGTCGCTGTCAACGGCGGCATCGCGAGGACGAGGGCGACCGCCGCGGCAGTGCCAAGTCGTCGGATCATGTGTGTCTCCCGCAGCTTTCAGCCATCAGCTGTCGGCTGTCAGCTAAGCGCTTGCCGATCAGAATTGCGCGGCTGCGATCTGAGAGCCCTGGCTGACAGCTGATAGCTGATAGCTGAAGCTAGCTTACCTAGAACCGGAACGTCGCGCGCAGCATCATCTGCCGCGGATTGTACGTGGCCATCCCGCGCGTGCCAAAGTTCGTGGCGTTGCCCATACCCGGGACGAGTCCGAGCGCTGGATTGGGAGCGGTCACCGTGCCGCCAAGACCGCCGGCGTAGGCGCCGCTGAACTGGGTGTGATTGAGCACGTTCATCACATCCACACCGAACTCCAGACGATATCCCGCGAGTGGAAAGTCGCGCCGCAGGCTGATGTCGATGTTGAAGCGCGAGTCGGTCCGGATGTCGTCGTAGGTCTGGGACGCGTTGCCGTACCAGGACCTGATCCGCCACGATCGCCCCACTCGGCGTGGTCACCACGCGGCCGACAAACGCATCGGGGTTGTATTTGAGGTAGGTGCGGTTTGCCGGCGTGATCACGCGTCCGCTCGGCAGCGTCACCGCCGTCCGGCCGTCGTACCAGCCCCACAGGTTCTCGGGCAGCAGGAGATCCACGCCTTCGACACGATCCGGACGCGCCAGCGCCGCACCCGTGCTCGCACCGTTGATGGCGATCGGGAAGCCGGTCTGCCAGATCACCGAGCCGCCGACATGCCAGTCGGCGGCGACCGCTTTCACGATCCGCATCGGCGCCGACGACTGGCCCTTGATTGACAGCGGCACTTGATAGAGGAACGTCGCCACGAGCCGATGCGGCACATCGCTCAGGCCGATCATCCGGTTATTCTCGCGGTTGTTGATGTCCCAGTTCGTGGCGGTGCCGCCGGCGTTGAAGCCCTGCCCATCCTCGATGCCGGTGTTCGTGTCCTCCATGTTCCGCGACCACGTATAGGTCGCGTCGAGCATCAGGCCCCGCGCGAAACGCCGCCCCACCCGGAGCTGCATGGCGTGATAGTCGGCGCTCGCGTCCGAGCTGTTGACGATGCCGGGGACCAGCAGTGGATACGGGAAGAACGTCGTCTGGCGGGCAATCGTCGCCGCGCCGAGCACGCCGGCGAACGGCAGCAGCGGCCCGCTCGAGGGCTGATAGGGGTTCGGCACCAGCTGCGTCGCCGGGTTCACCGTGCCATTACTAGCGATGTACGTCGCACGCCATTGATCGAGAACCGCCGGGTCGATGCTCTGCAGGTTCTGGATCGGGAACGACCGATTCAGGAGGTTGCGGCTGAGAGACGCGGTGTAGCCGGCCGACACCGTCCACTCCGTCCCCAGCGACCGCTCGACGAACACGTTCCACTGCGTCGAGCGGCCGTTCTTGAACTGGCGGGTGGGCCGCGACTCGCCGATGCCGTAGACCTGCGGCGCGGCCGCATCACCGCCGACCGCGTTGACGATCGGTGACGGAGCCGCGAACGTGCCGACCAGCACGCCGCGGGGATTCGTGCCGTAGGGAATCTGCGAGACGCCGCCCGAGAAGTTCGCCGAGCCGTAGTCGGTCGGGCCCGAGAAGTAGCCGGTGTTGCTCGGCAGATACGTGATGCCGAAGCCGCCGCGGACCACGGTGCGGGGATTGATCGTATAGGCCGCGCCGACGCGCGGTCCCCAGTTGTTGTACTCGGTGTCCCACAGGTTCCGGCTGTAGCCATCCTCTCCGGGGAACGCGACGGCGCCCTGCGTGCCGAACGGATTCATCTTCGTGAAGTCCCAGGCCGACATCCGGTTCTCGCGCTCGGTCGGCCCGGGCTGGACCTCCCAGCGCAGACCCAGGTTGACCGTCAGCTTCGACGTCGGACGCCAGTCGTTCTGCGAGTAGACGGCGACGTACTTCTGGGAAAAATAGGGCAGCACGTTGGCACCCGGGCGGACGGTCCAGAGGCCGGCGCCGAGCAGCAGCGCCGCGCCGTTGATGCCGCGCTGCGCGTTGATCCGGGTCTGCTGCGCGGAGCCGCCGTTCGCGGTCACGTACTCGAAGTTGAAGTTGCCGCCGGTGTGCGCCGTCGGCGACGGCATCGACACCGACGCCTGCTCGGGGTCGGCGTAGTGCGACAGCAGGTTGCGGTACTCGGCGCCGGCCTTGTGCGTCCAACGGCCCCGCACCTTGGTGATGCTGCCGGCGAAGCTGTGATTCGACTGCACTTCGAGCTTGGTGCCGAAGGTGCCGGCGGACAGCGCCGACCAGTTACTGCCGCCGCCGCTGCCGCCGTTGAATTGGTTGGGATTGACGACCGGCGCCGCTTCGGGGAACGCCATCAGAGGCTGCAGGTTGCCCGGCACGCCGAAGCCGTTGAAGTCGGTGAACCCTTCCTTGTCGCCGGCGAACGACTTGGTGTCGATGTGCGAGAAGCCGTAGCGCACGTCGAGGACGACCGAGTTCGAGAGCACGATCGCGTCGCCGATCTGGAAGTAGGGATTGTTGTCGCTGCGAATGCCCGCGGCGCCGTTGAACGGCGACTCGCCGAAGGGCCGCGGCGTGGTAATCGTCGCGTAGGAGATGCCGCCGCTGGCGTAAATCGAGTGCTTGCCGAGGCGCAGGTCGACGCGGTTATTGCTGCTCTGGCGGCGAACCGTCGTGATCGTGCTCGCCTCGAAGTTGTTGGTATTGAACACGTCGTCCGGCGTGCGATTCGGCAGTGCGTAGTAGCGGAACATTTGGAGCGCCGCCGGGTGCGGGTTCGCGATGATTGCGTTGGGAACCTCGGCGCGTCGATAGAGATCGGGCCCTTCCTGGACAACGTTGAAAGGATCGAAAATCCGCGCCGGAACCGCATTGCCGCTCTCGTCGCGGATGAACGTCTGGCTGAAGTTGCCGACGCGCTCGAGCGCCGTCGGCACGGTGGTCAATGTCGTCGATCCCTGATTGTTGCGGAGCCCGTGATAGCTGCTGAAGAAGAACAGGCGATTGGGAAGAATCGGTCCGCCGAGCGACCCGCCGACGTCGTTGACGCGGAACTCGCTCTTGGCGATGCCCTGCGCATTGTTGCTGAACGAGTTCGCGTTGAGCCCTTCGTGACGCATCAGGTAGGCGCCGTTGCCGTGAAAGGCGTTGGTACCCGACTTGGTCGACATCGAGACGATCGCCTGGCCGCGCCCGTACTCGGCGCTGAAGTTGTTGGAGATGACGCGGACTTCCTGCAGGCCTTCGGTGTTCGGGACCACGGCCGCTTCGTTATAGCCGCCGCCCATCACCGGCAGGCCGTCGAGCTGGATATCGTTGGTGAACGCGCGCCCCCCGTTCACTCCGAAGGCCGACCAGTTGCGCCGGCCATCCACGCCGATGCCGAACGAGTTGAGGCTCTGCGGGTCCTGCGTGCTGTTGCGGCCGATCGCGCCAGCCTGCTGCATCGCGTACCACAGGGGGTTCTGCGTGATGTTCGGCAGCGCTTCGATCATGTCGGCGCCGACCGCACCGGAGACGCTCGTCCGGTCCGTCTGCAGGAGCGGGGCCTCGGCGTTGACCTGAACCGTCTCGCCGACCTGTGCCATCGTCAGCTCGACAGGCACGCGCACGGTGTCGGTCGACGCGAGGGCAATCCCGGTTCGACGGAACGCGGCAAAGCCGGTCAACGTGACCTCTACCCTGTACGTGCCGGCTGAGAGATAGAGTGCGGTGAACTGTCCGGCCTCGTTCGTGACGAGCTCGGTCGCACTATTGGTCCCCTCGTTGGTGACGATGACCGTCGCGCCGGGCACGACGCCCTTCGACGTGTCGCTGACGGTGCCCGTGATTGTCCCCGCGCGGATCTGGCCGGAGACGGACGACGGGAAACACAGCCCCACGACCAGGAGCGCTACGCATAGCCGACGGCAAGCAGCCATAACCCCTCCCTCTTCACCTTCACCAAGTGCTCTCGAACCCGCGTTGGGCTGCCGGACCAGGACGAGGTGGCGTCCCAAGCGATAGATAATCGCTAGCCTCGAACCGACAGCTGTTTCGCAGGGCGCACCCTGATCCGCGCCCGTGTCGCGCCACGAAACGATTAATGATGACGAGCAACTCTCAATCATCGATAATCGCGCGAAGGCTAGCACGAAATCGGCGAGACTGGCAACCAGCGTCGGGCTGGGAGCGCCAGCGAGCATCGCGGTCGCTCTGGAGACTCGCAGTAACTGGCTGGATTAAAAGGAGTTCGCGATGCGTCTGAATGCGTGGCGGCGGGTCTGGATCCGGGTGCTGGCGGCGGCGGGGCTGACCCTCGGCGCGGGACTCGTTATCAATATCGTCATATCCGCAGCTGAAGACCGCTGGTGGCGCGACTACGGGGGCAGTCCCGACAACTCCCGCTACGTCGCCTCCACCAGCATCGATCGCAAAAATGTCGGAACGCTGGCGGTCGCGTGGACATATCCGTACGGGGACGCGATGGCCAATCCGATCGTAGTTCGCAATGTGATCTACGGCCGGGGCCGCAACGGCGCCGTCGTCGCGCTCGACGCCCGGACCGGCAAGGAGATCTGGATCCACGACGGCATGCAGGCCATGTCGGCGCGGGGCATGAACTACTGGGAAAGCAAGGACGGAAAGGATCGCCGCCTCGTCTTCACGATGAACGATTACCTCCAGGAGATCGACGCGGCAACCGGGCTCTCGATCAAGACGTTCGGCACCGAGGGCGTCGTCGATCTGCGCGAAGGCCTCGGGCGCGATCCCGCGACCATCGGCCGTATCCAGTCAGGCACGCCAGGCAAGGTCTTCGAGAACCTGATCATGCTCGGCTCTGCCACCGGCGAAGGGTACATGTCGGCGCCCGGTGATCTCCGCGCCTACGACGTCATCACCGGCACGCTCGTGTGGCAGTTCCACACGATTCCGCGGCCCGGCGAATTCGGCTACGAGACATGGCCGAAGGACGCCTGGAAGTACATCGGCGGCACCAACACGTGGGGCGAGATTACCGTCGACGCCGAGCGCGGCATCGCCTACTTCCCCACCGGCTCGCCCACCTACGACTACTACGGCGCCGATCGCATCGGCAGCAATCTCTTCGGCAACTGCCTGCTGGCGCTGGACGCGCGCACGGGCAAGCGGCTCTGGCACTTCCAGGCCGTCCACCACGACATCTGGGACTTCGACAACAACGCGGCCCCGCAACTCACGCGCATCAAGCATCAAGGCAAAGACGTCGACGTCGTGGCGATGGCGGGCAAGACCGGATTCCTTTACGTCTTCGATCGCGTCAGCGGTGCGCCGATCTGGCCGATCGAGGAACGTCCCGTGCCGAAGAGCCCCGTCTCCGGCGAGGAGTCCTGGCCGACGCAGCCTTTCCCGACCAAGCCACCGCCATTCGCAAAGCAGACGTTCACCGTCGACGACATCAATCCCTATCCCATCGTCAACGACAGCGCGCGCGAGACGATACGTCGGCGCGTCGCCGGCGCGCGGAACATGGGGCTGTTCACGCCGATCGACTTCGTCGACACGGTGCACGTGCCCGGCGCCAACGGCGGCGCGCTCTTCGGCTACACCGCTGCGGATCCAACGGGCAGCGTGTACGTGGTCGGTCTCAACGATCCTGGCGTCTTGAAGCTGATGCTGCCGCAGCAGCCGGGTGCCGGGTCGCCGGGCCTCTCCGCTTATCAGCGCGATTGCCAGGCCTGCCACGGCGCCGATCGCAGCGGTACGCCGACGGGGCCGACGCTCGTGACGCTCGCGGGGCGCGTGGACGCTGCGGCATTGCGCGCGACGATCGGCAACGGCACGGGCCGGATGCCGGCGTTCCCGCACATCACCGAGGCCGAGATGGACGCCCTGGTCACGTTCCTGCTCGCGCCGGCCGGCGGTGGCGGCCGCGGCCGCGGCATGGCGCCGGTCGCCGCGTTCCCGGCCGGTCCGGTCGTGGCAACGGGCGGCGCGCAGACGCGACCACCAGCCGGCGGGCGCGGACGCGGCGCGCGCGCCTACCCCGAGGGGATCGAGGCGCGGCCTCAGTACGTCATCGACGCGTACGGCATGATCGGTGCGCTCATGAAGCCGCCGTTCGCGACGCTGACGAAGTACGACTTGAACCAGGGCACAATCGCGTGGCAGGTCGGGCTCGGCGATCACGCGAGGCTCGCGGCGCTCGGCGTCACCGGCACCGGCGCGCCTCAGTGGCGCGGCAGCCTGATCGTCACCGCCGGCGGGCTCGTCTTCGCACCGGGCGGCGACGCCAGGATGCGAGCCTTCGATGCCGACAGCGGGAAGGTCGTGTGGTCAGCGCAGCTCGGCGCCGCAATCAGGGGAGCACCGGCGATGTACGAAATCGACGGCCGGCAGTATCTGCTGGTGGCGGCGGCCGGCACCGGGCCCGACGGTACCGTCGATCCGAAGAACCCTCCGGCCGCGGACTTGCCGAAAGGCTACGTCGCGTTTGCGCTGCCCGTGCGCTGACGCACGGTCACGCCTTCGCGCTCGCGCGGCTTGGATCGTTGGCCTCGGCCTCGGCCTTGGCGGACGCGGCGCGGATCCATTCTCCCGGCTCTTCGATGTGGCGTCTGATCTCGGCCTCGGCGCGCACCGGGTCGTGCGCCTTCAGCGCCTCGAGCACCACCACGTGGCGCTCGGCGAGCTCGTGCAGCGATCGATGCGTGATCGAATGCGTCACGCATGTCGTGACCGACAGGCGCATCGTCTGCCAGACACGCTCGAGCATCCGGTTTCCAGCGGCGGTGATGATGGTGTGGTGGAAGTCGGCGTCGGCGATCACCTGCGCGCGGTGATCGTTCCGCTCCGCCGCCTCACGCATCGTCGTGATGAGCTCTTCGAGCCGCTCGAGGCTCGCGTCGTCAATCCGCGTCGCCGCCGCGCGGGCCGCGACTCCCTCGAGCGCGGCGCGGATCGGATAAATCTCGAGCAGCTCCTCGGGCGTGATGCGGCGGACTTCGGTGCCGCGGAAAGGCGACGAGACAACGAACCCGAGCAGCGCCAGGTCGCGGAGGGCTTCGCGCACGGGCGCCTGGCTGACGCCGAGCTGCTGCGCGAGACGTGTTTCGACGATGCGGCTGCCTGGCGGGAGGCGGCCGCCGAGGATGTCCTCGATCAGCTGCTCGCGAATCTCGTCGCGGAAGACGCGGCGCCCAACGGGCTGCGTCGTGTAACTGCCATCGGTCATGTCATCCTCGATCCGTCGGCCATCACTGCCAGCGATTATCGGTCATTGACATTCTAGTCGCATGTGGGGGGTCGCTCGTTTGTGAAGCACGTAGTGTCCGGCTTTAGCGGACCAGACGGAGGTCCGACTAAAGCCGGACACTAGCTTCCCATCCTTCTAGTGCAACGTCCACCCCCCGTCGACCATGAGCACGTGGCCGACCACCATGTCAGACAGTCCGCTCGACAGGAACAGCACCGCGCCGACGAGGTCGTCCGGTTGGTTCCAGCGGCCGGCGGGCAGCATCTGGTTCGTCGCCCACTCCTTGTAGCCCGGCCGTTCGAGGATGCCCCTCCGCGAATCGGTCTCGGTGATGCACGGCGCGACGACGTTGACGAGGACGCCGTGCCTGGCCCACTCGAGCGACAGCGCGCGCGAGAGGTGATGCACGCCGGCCTTGGCGGCGGCATAGACCGATCGGCCCGGGAACGCGACGACGCCGAAGTTCGATCCGATGTTGATGATCTTGCCGCCGCCTTGCGGGATCATCACCCGCGCCGCAGCTTGACATGCGAAGAAGACGCTTTTCAGCGACGCGGCCATCGTGCGATCGTACTCGTCTTCGGTGACGTCCAGCGCCGGCGTCGTGCCCGTCCACCCGGCATTGTTGACCAGGATGTCGACTCGCCCGAACGCTTCCTGCGCCGCCCCGATCATGGCCTGCACTTGGCTGACGTCGGCGACGTCGGTCGGGACCACGAGCGCCGTGCGGCCGAGCGCCTCGATCTCTGCCACAACGTCCTTGATCTCGTCCTGCCGCCCCTGGGGATGCTTTCCCAGAACGAGATGCGCGCCTGCGCCGGCCAGCCCGAGCGCGATCGCTCGCCCGATGCCTTGCGACGCACCCGTGACGATCGCGATCTTGTCCGTAAGCCCAAAGCTCGCGTAGTCTGCGGTCACCGCGTTCTCCATTGAAAATTGAATGATCGCTGCATTTGACAACCCGGCCCGCCGAGCACTATCGTCACCGGCAGACCGAGCATAATCGATAATCTTTTCTTAAGCTAGACGCCGATGCTCCCGCGATGACCCGTCCATCTGCTCTCCTCGGCCGGCTAAGCTGGCTTCGTTCCCCGGCCGCGAGTCCCGAGTACTTTCTCAGGCAGGGCGTGCTGAAGCTGCTCGCCATCAAGGACTCGGACATTCGGCTCATGACGCTCCAGCAATGCCGCGATGCCGTGGACAAGAGCCTGCACGCCGGCGGCGCCTTCTCGGCCACGATTCCACTCGTCGCGCTTCATTACGGCGGGTTCATGGACATCGACGTCGTGAACCCGACGCGACCGGGCCAGGACCTCTTCGTGTTGAGCAAGGGGCATGCGGTCGCCGCGCTCGCGTCCATCTACGCCGAGCTCGGCTTCTTCGACGCGTCGGTTCTCCGCAACTCGCGATCCTTCGACAGCATTCTGAACGGCCACCCCGGGCCGGTCCTGCCCGGAATCCACGTCGCGACCGGACCGATGGGCCAAGGTCTGGCCGTCGCCCAGGGTTTCGCGATCGCGGGGCGAACATCGCCGCGCTTCGACACCTACTGCCTCACCGGCGACGGGGAACTCCAGGAAGGCCCCATCTGGGAAGCCGTCATGTACGCCGGGCAGAAGCACCTCGACAACCTCTGCGTGATGGTGGATCGGAACAACGGCCAGCTCGATGTCGCCAACCGCATGGTGTTTCCCATGCCCGAACTCGAGCGCGTGTTCGCGGCGTTCGACTGGAACGTCCACAGCGTCGACGCCACGAAGTATGACGGCGTCTACGCGGCGCTCGAGCAGTTCCGGTTCGGCCCGCGTTCCGGCAAGCCCACGGCACTCATCTGCCACGGCACGAAGGGCCACGGCGCTCTCTCTGACCTCCTCAATCGCCACAAGGTCACCGTTCCCGACTCGCTGATCGATCAGGAGCTGGATCTGCAGGCGGCGCAGCGCCGCGCCCGCGTCGACGAGTTCAACGCGTTCTTGCGCAGGATCGACGAGCTCGCCGACGGCCCGGCGATCCGCGGCACGCTGCTCGAGCTCGCGGGCCAGATGCGGCTCGACCCGGCGACGCACGCATCTGGAGATCTGCCGCTCGGCGCGGTCGTCGGGCCCGTACGCACTGAACGCGCGCCGCGCCGCCGCAAGGCGGTGAACTACGACCGCGCCGCCTTGCCGCGACTCGATCCGAAGAAGGAGTACGCGGCGAGCGAGGTCGTCACCGCGACGATGAAGGTGTTCGCCCGCGATCCGATGGTGGTGTCAATCGACGCCGACCTGGCGACGACGAGCGGCCTCGAAGCCGGGGTCGCGAGCGTCGATCAGGGCCGGGCGCTGAACGTCGGCGTCGCCGAAGCCAACATGATGGGCCTCGGCGAGGCCTTCGCCGTGCTCGGACGTCAGACCTGGATCAGCACGTTCTGCCCCTTCTTCGACTGGAAGGTCATGCGCCGGATCGCGGTCGGCCACCAGGAGCGCCTCGAGGCGATCGCCGCTGCCAACGGCTGGCTGAGCGAGGGGCACGGGCTCGATCTGACGATGCTCGCCACGGCCGCCAACTTCGAAACGCGCACCAACGGCGCCACGCACATGGGCAACGACGATGCGACGATCTTCGACGGCCTGGCGCACGTGAAGATCATCGACGTCTCCTGCCCGCAGCAGATGCTGTCGCTGATGACCTGGATCATGGAGGGCAACCGCGGCCTGCTCTACGTGCGGGTGATGCGAACGCCATCGGCAGTCGTGTACGGTCCCGACTTCTCCTTCGCGTTCGGCAAGGGGTACGTCGTGCGCGAGCATTCCGACGACGTCGCCGTCATCGTCAGCAGCGGCCGCGGAGTACACGAAGCGCTCGCCGCCGCACGCGAGTGCGAAACTCAGGGCGTCCACGTCGGCGTCGTCGACCTGCCGTCGATCGACGCGGATCTGCTGGTGCAGCTGTGCGAGTCGGGCAAGGTCGTCTGCCTCGCGGAGCAGAACAACGGCTACATTCTCCAGAACCTCCTGAAGGTCCTGTACCGACGTGGAACGGAAGGACGCGGCGCCGCCAACGTCGTTGCGATCAACACGCTCGATCGCGAAGGGCGGCCGCAGTTCATCCACTCAGGGACCTACGAAGAGCTCACCCGAGCCTTCGGCCTGACGCCGGGCCAGATCGCCGATACCGTCGTTCGCCGCGTCCGCACGAGGGGACTATGACCGCACGAGTCCTGCACGAAGACGACGCCGAGGTCCTGGGCCTGCCGGGCCGGCAGCTCTGCTGGCTGGTTGCGAAGGGAGCATTGACCGCCGAACACTGCTCGGCGTGCGTGATTCGCGTCGCGCCCGGCGACAAGGTGCGTCCGGCGCACGCGCATCCGCACGGCGAGGAAGTGATCTACATCATCCGCGGCACCGGACGTGTCATGATCGCCGGCCAGGTGTCGCCGGTCAGTGCCGGATCGACGGTGCTCTTCCCGCGCGGCGCCGTTCACATGCTGCACAACACCGGCAGCGAGGAGATGAAGGTCGTCTGCTTCTTCGCGCCGCCGACGAGCCTCGAGAACTACGAAACGCACGAGAACGTCGACTTCCCCGACTGACGGCGCTCAGTCGGGACATGCCGACCGCCAGTCACGACCGGAACGTGTATCCGAGCTTGTTCATCGTCTGCTTGTTGATGCGGGCGCATTCCAGCGCCGGCACGGGCATACCCTTGGACGGATCGAGCTCGCACATGATCATCAGGTCGTTGCCCGAGCCCTCGAGCAGATCGCAGATGGCGGCGATATCGACCTTGCCCTGCCCGAGCGGACAGTATCCGAGGTAGTGCGGGCCCCCGTCGAAGTCCTTCATGTGAACGTGGCGGATCGTCGGCAGCAGATCCTTGACGACCTTGACCGGATCCGCTCCGCCCTTCTGCAGCTGGCCGACGTCCGGGCCGAACTTCATGTAGCGCGTATCGACCGCCTCCATCACCGCGTAGGTTTCCTCCCGCGTCTCGATGCAGGTGTCGGTGTGCTGGTGCAGCGCGCCGACAATGCCGATATCGGTCAGCGCCTTGCCCATCTCGTTCAGCGCTTCAACGATGTTGGCCTTGTGCTCGGCAAAGACGTAGCCCGGCCGCTTGACATTGTTGGGACCGATCACCGCGACAGTGCCGCCGCACTTCTTGATGAGCTGCCCCCAGCGGACGAGCGTCTCGACTTCCGCCTTCCGCTTCGCCGGATCGGTGAGGTTCACCGGGCAGTAGGCGGACCGGAGCGGCAGCTTCGCCGCGTTCAGCACTGTGTCCAGGCCCCCCTTGCTCTCCCAGGCCTCGAGGATGTTGCCGAAGGACTCGTAGCCGTGAAAGCCGAGGCCGGAGGCGTCGCCGATGGCGCGCTCGGCATCCGCAGGCGAAAAGCCCCAGGTGATGCCGGTGTGGCCGACCTTCAAGCGACGCGGCTTCTGGGCGCCGAGAGCCGGCACGGCGCTCCCCGCCAAGCCAAGCGCCAGCGCCTTCGTGAATGTTCTTCGATCGAGCGACGTCGTCATTGATTCTCCTCGCATCTCGTGCCTGCTGGATCGTCGGCTAGAACTTCCCGCGGCGCCACTCACCCCCGATGCAGCGCGCCGCGATCTGGGCGCCGGCCCGAATCATGACGAGTCTCCTTCCAATGAACCATCGGTTGCCCGGCAACAGGCGCGCGGAAATACGGGATACGGGTCCCACGCAGCGAGCCGATGTAGACCGTACGCAGGTCGGGACCCCCGAACGTCACGCTCGCCATCCACGGCGCCACGCCTCGCCCGGTCGCGAACAGTACGTCCTCGGTCACCTGGTTGCCCAGAAATGCCTGCTCGAGCGCGTCCACCTTTGCCGGGTCTCCCTCGTCGAGCAGGATCCGGAGGTCGCCTTTCGCGGTGAGGACGAACAGCTTGTCCGAGTAGACGAGCGTCCCCCAGAGATTGCCGGCGCTGTCGAACGCGATCCCGTCCGGCCACGCCCCTTTTCCGAGCGAACTCGGCCCGAATATCTCGCGTTCGACCGCATTCCCGTGCTGATCGATGCGGAGGCGGGTAATGCAGCCGCCGGTGGTTTCGACGACGTAGAGGAACTCCTCGTTGGCGTCAAACCGGATCTCGTTGGTGAAGCGGAAGCCGTCCGCGACAATGCGGAAGGCGCCGTCCTCGTACCGCGCGAGATACCCGTCGGCGAGATCCGGCCGGAGCGCGTGCATCCAGTTCTTGAGGCGGGTCGAGACTGTAATCCACACGCGATCTTTCGAGTCGCGGAGGACGAAGTTGACCTTGCCCAGCGGCTGACCGTCGATGGCGCTGGCGATCACCCGCGAGCTCCCGTTGCGCGACATGCGCTCGAGGCAATCCGTACCGAAGTTGGAGATCAGGAAATCGCCGGCGCGGTCGAAGGCCATGCCGTTCGGCAGGGTCCCCTCGAAGTAGCGGGAAGCCTCCGAGTCAGCCGACTGAAAGTGGTGCGATCGCTTCTGGGTGATGGTTTCTTGCCCGCCGTCGGGGTCGATCCTGACAACCCCGCCCCGGGCATCCGCCGACCAGAGCGTACCGTCGGGCTCGGCCAGGATGCATTCGGGCCGTTGGAGGTCTCGGCCGACGTATCCGAGCGTGGACGGGTCGATTCCGAAGTCAAGGATCGGGTTGAAGTTCACTGATGGGCCTCCGGGCCTCGTCCCACGACCAGCGCACCGCACGGTAATCGATAATCGCAGATGCGACTTTACCATGTGTCACGCCGATTTGGACCGGGGACCGAACGGTCGAGGAGCCACTAACTGGTTCTCCCGGAGGGCTCAGGAGGTGTTGATGAGAAAGATGTTCGGCCAGCCTAAGCTCCAGCCGGGCACCGACGGCTTCGCGCGTCAACACCTGTCCGCGTGACGGAGAGACGAGATCGGGCGAAAACTGGAATGCGTTGCACCTGAAGAACCCACGTCGCCAACTAAATTGCTGAAAAACAAAGGATCGTTGATTGGCGCCCCGTCCTCCACTCGCCGGGGATCGCCCTCGCAACCATCAGGGTGGGTTCCCGACAGCGGACTCGGTACGACCCTTCGCGACATACCACGAGCTACGCTGTTGCGAGTGCGACAGGCCCAGGAGGGATCTCACAAGTACCCATTCGACACGTTCAATAGGTACTGCGACCCATTCCTGAGCCCGGCGCAACTGCAAAAGAAGGTGCGTGTTTTAGATTCCGTCCAGCACGAATTGAGTGTCGGCGACGAGCAGTGCGGCGGCCGGCGGCGTGATCGCACGGCCGCTTTGCCGCGTGCACAGGTTGATGACCTGTCGCAGCTCCTGCTCTGCCAGGGACTGGGCACCCGCAGCCAGCGCGCGCTTGGCAACGAGCAACCTGCCGCGCAGGCTCGTCCGCAGCCAGGGATCCATTTGCCCCGACAGTGCATCGACTGTTGCGATCAGGCTGTCGATCGTCGCGATTACCCGGAACGTCACGGTCTGCTGCGCCGGATTCCCCGCTCCATCGACCGCCGAGACGCCGACGGTGTGATCACCGAGCGTCAGCGTCAGCAGTTCGATTTGGCCGCTGGCGATCGGTGTGCCGTCGAGAGTGACGGTTGGCGTGCCCGCGACCCCCGACTCGCTGTCCGTCGCCGAGAACGCGATCGCGAGGGCGTCTGTGTGCAGGTAGTCGCGCGACTCCGGCGATGTGATCTGGATGACGGGCGGTGTCGTGTCAACCAGCAGCGGCTCTCCAATCCTCGCGACAAACGCATCGTCGGGACCTGCAAGCGTCCCCTGCAAGGGATTCACCGTCGGCCAGTTCCCCGAGAGTGTGTAACCGGTGACGAAGATCGCCCCGGAGCCGTCGACCGCGATGCCGGTGGCGTGATCCTCAGCCGAACCGCCAAGAAACGTCGAATACACGATCGCCCCAGCGGCGTCGAATCTCGTGACGAAGAGGTCGTTCCGATCCCCTGAATGCGTCGGCTGGACGGCATCTGGCGTCGTCGGGAAGTTCGTAGACGTCGTCGCACCTGCAACGTATGCCTGCCCGTCCGGCGTGACGTGCAGCGCAGGGCCCAAACTCTGCGTCGTATCGTTCTCCGGCGCGCTTCCGCCCAAGTACGTTGAATACACGAACGCGCTGCCAGCGGCGTTGAGCTTCGACACGAAGATGTCCGCGAAGCCGCCGCCGGCCGTTGGCTGGCTGGCATTCACAGTCGGAAAATCGGTCGAGACCGTGATACCGGTCACGTGGGCTTGGCCCAGTGCGTCCACGCCGACCCGCGGGAAGTAGTCCGAGCCGGATCCGCCGAGGTACGTGGCGTACGTGACCGTGTGCTCAGGTGAGATCTTCGCGAGGAACACTTCCATCAGCCCGCGGTTGGTGGCTTGAAGAGGATTGCGCAGCGGGAAATCCGTCGAGTGGGTCCATCCGACGATGTAGGCTGCGCCATTCCCGTCAAGCGCGATGTCGGTGCCGATGTCGACGGCCGTGCCGCCGAAGTACGTCGAGAACTCGAGGCTCGATCCGTCCGCAGCGATTGTGGTGACAAACGCGTCCCAGTTTCTCGATCCGCCCATGTAGGCGGTGGTCGAAACATGAGGATCGATGGCCAGCGCAAACCCGCCGGCGTCCGGCCGCCCCGTCAGACGCCAGTTGGCGCCGCCATCATTGGTGACGGCCGCGCCCCCAAAGAGGCTCGTGATGAACAACGTCAAGGGGTCAGTTGGGGCTATCGCGACCGCGGCAATCGGCACACCCGTCAAAGCCGGGTCCGGTTGCCAGTCTCCAGTGCTGGAGGTCTTGAAGAGACCGTCCATGGTGCCGGCGTAGACGACGGAAGGGTCCAGAGGATCTGCAGCGAGTGCCAGCACTTGTGTCGGGAGATGCCCGCCGGCAGGTGTCCATCCCTCGCCGTTGACGCTCGAGAACACACCGTTGACGGTTGCCGCATACACAGTGGTTCCGCTCATGGCCAGCGCGGTGACACCTGAGCCCAGGCCGGTCTCGGTCCATGTGTTTCCCCCGTCGGTGGTCCTGAATACACCGTTCGGGAAAGACTCGGGGCCGAGTCCGGCGAACACCGTCGATGGGGAACCGGGTGCAACGACGACCGATGTGACGGATCCCCAGAGCTGCACGTCGCTCCAGCTCGCGCCGCGATCCTGGCTCCGATACAACCCGACCTGTGTCGCCGCGTACACGGTAGAGGGCGGCGCCACCGCGAGTGCGTAGACTGGAAGCCCAGGCAACCCATCGCTCGCACGCGTCCACGCGATCCCGCGATCGTCGCTTCTGAAAACGGCGCCGTCTTCCGTTCCGGCGTAGACCGTCGATGGCTGACCGGGATCGATCGCGAACGTGCGAACCGCCACCGCAGCCAGGCCGCTCAGTCCCGTCCACGTGTCGCCGCCGTCCGTCGTCCGGAAGCCGGGATCGCCGGCCAGCGTGGCCTGGAGGGGATTCTGCGTCGGAAAGTCGACCGATATGGTCTGGCCGCCGACGTGCGCGCGCCCCTGCGAATCAACCGCAATTCCGTTGGCGTAGTCTTCGAGCGTCCCGCCGAGAAAGGTCGAATAGACCAATCCGCCGGACGGATCCAGCTTGGCGACAAATCCATCGCTCTGCCCGTGAAGAACAGTCTGCGCAGCATTGAGCGTGGGAAAATCCCAAGAAAACGTGTGCCCTGCGATGTACGCGTTACCCGTACTGTCTAAAGCAAGTGTGACCCCGGATTCCGAGTTGAAGCCTCCCAGATAGGTGGAATACAGGAGCTCATCGCCTCTGGGATTCAGCTTCGCGACGAACACGTCACCCAGATTTGTGCTTCCCGGCTGCAGAGCGTTCGCGGTCGGGAAATCCGGAGAGTACGTCTCGCCGACAACGAGGATGTTGCCCTGCGAGTCGACGGCAATGTCCTTGCCGCGTTCCTGGTTCGCTCCGCCGAGGTAGGTGGAATAGCTGAGGATGGGATCGATGACCAACCGTCGCCGCTTATCATACCGACCTACGTCGAAGCCAACCGTCCCATTCCTCCGAATGACGTACCGGCCATCCACTGCCTGACGCGTTGTGCCTCGTTCTTGATAGAGAATCGGCGCCTTTTGAATCAGCTCGCCGGATGGCGTCGTGACGACGAGATTGCCCTGCACGTCCAAATGAATGCGGTCAGCGCCGTCGATCGCGAGCGTGATGTCCGAAGGCCTGGCCCCGGGCTCGAGGAGGAAATCGAATTCGAGCTGCCGCTGATTGCCGTAGTAGACGACGTCGATCCCTTGGTACACCCTCGGATATCGAACCTCGCCAAACGCGCGAACCCCCGTCCTCCACTGCGCTCGGTCGTTCCCGATTAGGTGGTTCGTCAGGCCAGGCAGGGGCTTCTGCCCGGTGCCGTGGGCCATCTGACGTCCGCCCACCAATCGCATCGACACCGTATGCGGCCTTTTCGTGGAACGGGACGGCAGGCTGACTGCAACCCCCGAGGACGTGACGTACACGGCGTAGTCGAGCCCGCGCGCGACAAAGTCCGCCCGGTGGGTCGTATGTGCACGCCCGGCTGGCTCGAAGCGCAGGGGCGTCTGCAGATAGGCTACGCGGGGTTGTAATGCGGACTCTGGTTCCGACCCGGGTCGCGTTACAGGAATACTGACGGGCTTTATGGAGCGGTGTGCTTCCCCCACGGGGCCTGGGACGACTGTTGCGAGAACGAGCGTGCTGAGCAGTATTCGAGCGGAAGATCGGGACACGGCCTTGGCCTCCTGGCGGGGTGCGCGGGCCGCACGAACAATAAGCCCGCCACCCGAGATCCCGAGTCTTCGCTGGTCAGTGGTGTAACAGGACGACCACGGCGCTGACGGAAACGATCGAGGGATTGCAGATCCGTGACCGTGTCAACTTCTTCACAAGGTGCGATCCAGTTGGCGCCGATTGACAGGACTGCCTGGGGAGCGCCCAGTTATCCGTGCCGCGTAGGCGTTGCCCCGCCAGCTCCCCACCTGGAACCTGAACTACGAGACGTACAACGGCAGGATCGCGAAGTAGGCGTACCAGCCGCCGAACCCGAGCACCAGGCCCGCGGCCGCGAACATGAGATCGACGGTTACGGTCGCGTGCTCGAGACCGCCATGCGCGGCATCGCCCTCCCTCAACCCGAGCAGCGACGCCGAATCGTGCGGCCCGCCCGTGGCCATCAGTGTGCCGGACGTGCGCATCGTGTCCCACGCGATGTGCGCGGCGAAGCTGATCCACTCGCGAACGCCGCCGTCGTTCAGTACGTCCTCGACACGACACCGAAAGGTGAGGACCAGCTCGCGGCCGAAGGCACGCCTGAACACGGGGGGATACAGCCAGATCATCAGGCCGTAGATCCTGCAGGCGGTCGCAGCCAAACGCGGATGTCCGGTTCGCACGCGCATCGCTACCCGCCTGAATCTTTCGGGAGCAACCGCCGGGCGCGCGCGGCGGTCACCGCTGCCGCGAGGCGTTTCGCTTCGGCCTTGACCACGCGGGTCCCGAATGGGCTGATGCGGTAATAGCGTCGCCGCTCATCGTCCAGCTGCGGATCGGGCCGCCAGTCCGATTCCTCGACCAGAGTTGCCGCCAGCATGCGCTGTAAGCACCCGTACAACGTCCCCGGCCCAAGTTGGAGCGATCCGGCGGTATCCTCAGCGACTTGTCGCATGATCCCATACCCATGGCGCTCTCCGTCGGACAGCGCCACCAGGATGTGGAACACCGAGGGTGTCAGCGGTAGTTGATCGTCAGGATCCTTGCTGCGTGCCATGGTTGTATCCGGGACGCTGCCTATTGTCCCTCACCGGCGCCCGCGATCGAGCGAGGCGATGAACGCACGAATCTCGCGGACCACGTCGTCCGGGTGGCTCAGGAAATTGTGGTGGCTCGCGCCGACCAGCTCAACGTTCCTCGAGCCCTCGAGTGCCTTCTCGAACGCGGTCGTGTTGGCACGGGTGACGTTGCGAATCGCGGTGAACAGTTCATTCAGGGCGCTTTCGCTGGTGCCGGGAAACATCGCGGTATTGAAGGTGCTCGAGGTGCGTGCCTCGGCCACGCTCGCTGGCGGCATCGATTGGATGGAAAGCGCTCGAATCCGCATGCGCGCGTAATCGGGCTTCTTGACGCCGGCACTGACCGCTCGGGACACAAACCCTGGTGCCAGGAATCCGCCGATACTCCCGTCGGCCCCGATCGCCCTCGTGTGCCGCAGTTCGCTCTCCGGGAACGTCATTCCCATTGCCGTCTTTTCCCAAGCGCGTAGCGCGTCGATGCTGCGGAGGTCCGCGGGTGACGGTCGCGCGAACGAGACCGACGGCATGGGTGGCAGTGGCACCGTGCGATCGCCGACCGCATCCAGGTACACGAGCCCACCAGCGCGCGACGGATGGCGGGCGGCGAGCGACGAGAGCTCTTCGCCGGCAATCGAGTGGCCGATGAGCAGCGGCCGCTCGAGCTTGAGCGCGTCGAGCACGGCCAGCACATCGTCGGCCAGTCGATCGGCATCGTAGCCGCTCTGCGGGACGCTCGACTGGCCATACCCTCGGCGCGTGATGCCGTAGACGTGGCCGAGAGACGTCAGCCGCAACGCGAAGTCGTCGAAGACGTGAGCGGTATTCCCTTGGCCGGCGAGCAGCACGAGCGGCTGCCCGGTGCCACCCCAGTCGAGCACTTCGAGCGTCACCTCGCGATCGACGGACACCATCGTCGCGCGATGGGGCGACGGGTCGCGCCATTCCGAGACCGTCTGGGCCGCGCACGCGCCGCCGATCAGCACGCTCGAGACTGCCGTCATGACGATGCACCTCATGGTCGTCTCCTGAACAGTGATGTCCAGACGTCTATATCCGTAACACTGGTACTATATCCGTTACAGATGTATATACCGCCACGCCGGCATCGTCAAGCGCAACGCATCGACGCGGCCTGAGATCGGCTGCGATCTAGAAAAAGCGCACACCTGACGTGTCAAGCTGCGCCAGGAGATGTTGAATTCCGATGTACGGTGCAGGCGAGACAATCTGCAAACCGCTCATGGCGGCCGTCGCCAATGCGATTTACGACGCCACGGGTGTCCGTCTGCGGCGCGTGCCGTTCAAGGCTGAACGCGTGCTCGCCGCTTTGAAGGCAGCCGGGATCTGACGAACGTGCTACCCGTGGTCGCCATCGTCGTTTGGCGCAAAGCCCTCTTCGCGTAATCCGGCGATATCTTTGGTCGGGGCATTCCCGAAGAATCGGCTGTATTCCCTGCTGAATTGCGATGGGCTCAGGTAACCGACACGGTGGCACGCGCGACTCGCGTCGATTCGCTGAAAGAGCATCAGCCGCCGGGCTTCGTGCAGCCGAAGCACTTTCTGGTATTGGAGCGGGCTCATCGAAGTCACCGCTTTGAAGTGCTGGTGAAACGAGGACGCGCTCATATGGACCGACGTGGCCATTTCCTCGACCGTGACGGGTTGCGCAAAATGCGCGCGGATCCAGGACACGGCTTCGCCAATTCGCTGAACTTCAGACTTCGTATGCCCAATTTGAGCAACGCGCGCGCCGATCGACGTTCGCAACAGACGAATCAGGATCTCGTCGATGACCAGAGGCCCGAGAAAATCCGCGTCCTCAGGCTGGGCCATCAGGTCGAGCAACCGCGTCACCGCGTCGATGATGTCATCGGTCGTGCGCCCGACATACAGGCCACGACTGTCAGACGCCTTGGGAACGCCACGCGGGTACACCCGCGCGGCGAGTTCTCCCACCCGCGCGGGATCCAGATCGAGCACGAAGCCGAGATAGGGATCCTTCCGGCTGGCGCGCATCACTTGGCTCGAGACCGGCAGATCGACGGCGAACACGAGCAGATGCGCGGGATCGTATTCGAGCACTTCACGGCCAAGCATGACGACCTTGGCGCCCTGTGCCGCGACGCACAGAGCGGGGCCGAGGGTGGCGTAGGCGGCCTCGGTCGTCATTCGCGAGAGGCGTATGGCGTACGTGCCCGGGAGCCGCAGCTGGAACGCTCCGTCGTGGGGGGCGTACGCCGCGATCCGATTGGCGAGCCGTCGGAGCGCCAATGGGCTGGGGGTTACGAGGGCCGTGTCTTCTTCGAGTGCCGCGGCGGGTCTCGCGAATCCGTCGGTCCGCCGCCCGCGACCGGGCTGCAGCCTCTGCGTGCCGCGAAGACGGCGTGTGTGCAGACGAGCTCGCCGAGAAGGTGTCGTCATCCCAGCAATGGTACTAGCGGCGGGACCGGGGGGTTTGCCGAAACCTCCGACTCTGGTGCGCGATCGTGATCGTATTCGTGCAGGAATAGGCAAGAAACGCCCGACGCGGCCCTGTAATCTGATCGTCTGGGGAAGTCCAACTGGCTGAACACCGCAGGCCTCGCCAATCGCGTGGCATTTGGAGTCTTACCGATGAAGCGTACCGCCAAGCTCGTTCCAATCCTGATCGCCGTGTCGCTCACCTCCGTCGTCGCGGCTGATTGGCCGTGGCTCTATGGTCCGCGAAGGAACCATACCTCCGAGCAGAAGGGGCTCCTGCGGACATGGCCGCAAGAAGGCCCGAAGGTGCTCTGGACAATCCCGTTGGCCGCCGGTTTCGGCGGGCCGGCTGTCCTTGCCGGGAACGTGTACTTGCTGGACCGCGACGAAAAGGTGGGCGACACACTGCGCGTGCTCGATCTCGCGAGCGGCAAGGAACTGTGGACGTTCGCCTACGACGCGCCCGGCAGCTTCATGTTCGCCGGCTCACGCACGACGCCAACCGTGGATGGCGAACACGTCTACACCGTCGGGCCAATGGGGGATCTGCACGCCATCAATACGAAGACCCGCAAGCCTTCCTGGCGCGCGAACATTTGGAAGGATTTCGGCGGCGCCGCCCAACTGCCGCAGTGGGCCATCGTCCAGAATCCATTGATCTACGGTGACCTGTTAATCGTGGCGACTCAGACCTCCGAGGCCGGGGTCGTGGCCTACGACAAGCTGACGGGCACCCTCAAATGGAAGTCCGCCCCCCTCTCCGGCATTCCGGGATACGTGACGCCTTCGATCGTGAAAATCGCCGGGGAGGATCATCTCGTCATGGTGACCGCGGCCGTCGGCCGGGGGCGCAACGCCAAAGGCGGGAGCGTCAACGGCCTGGATCCACGCAGCGGCAAAGTGCTGTGGACCTACACCGACTGGCAGTGCATCATCCCGGTGCCGCAGGCGGTTGATGCCGGTGAAGGCCGCGTGCTCATCACGGGTGCCTACGGGGCAGGCTCGGCGATGATCAAAGTCGAGAAGAAGGGTGAGGGCACCTTCGCCGTCTCCGAGCTGTTCAAGAATCCCGACTTCGGCGCCCACACCCAGCCGCCGGTCCTGCACGAGGGCCACTTCTACTCCCACTACACGATCAATGAGCGGAGCGACGGGCTCATCGCGATGAGCATGGACGGCCAAGTCAAGTGGAAGACCGACCAGCAGCCGCCGTTCGTGCGTGGCGGCTCGATTCTCGCCGATGGCTTGATGCTGATGACGGACGGCAACACGAAGTTGTATCTCGTCGAGCCGAACCCTGCTGGATTCAAGCCGCTGGCGAGCGCCGTGATCCTCCAGCCGGGCGATAACTGGGCGCCGCTGGCGCTGGTCGACGGGAAGTTGCTCGTGCGCGGACAGAAGGAGTTGAAAGCCCTACAAGTCGCTCAGTGAGCACGCAAAACATTCACCTCGATAGGAGATTACCCGTGAGGAGTGAGCGACTCTCGAAGTTGTGCCGATCGTCGGTCTGCGTGAGCGCTGCCCTTGCGGTCATACTCGGCACGGCGGTCAACGCGATGGCGCAGGCCCTCAATGATGTGCAGACCTCAGACACGCCGCTGGTGCTGAAGGCGCAAGTCAGCTTCTTCGTCGGTGGCGAGAAGGTCGAACAGTCGCAAGGGGAACTAGGCGACCTCGGCCCCGGTGGGCACATCACCGTCAACCAGATGTACGTGCGCTACATGGTGCCGCAGGGCGGTGACGGCAACGTGCCGGTGGTGATGGTTCATGGCGCGACGCTCACGGGCAAGTCGTGGGAGACCACGCCTGACGGCCGCATGGGCTGGGACGAGCACTTCGTGCGTAGAGGCTACCCGGTGTACGTGCCGGACCAGGTGGGTCGTGGGCGATCGGGCTTCAACCAGGCCGTCTTCAACAACGCGCGCGCAGGCTCGGCGCCTGCGGCCAGCCTTCCCCGCTGGCTACGATTCAGCGACGAGAGTGTCTGGCCCAACTTCCGCATAGGCCCGAAGCCCGGCCAGCCGTATCCAGACACGCAGTTCCCGGTGAGCGCGCTGGACGAACTGTCGAAGCAGGGTGTGCCCGACGTCACCTTTGGCGGCGGCGTTCCCAACCCCAACCCGACCTTCAAGGCATTGGGCGATCTCGCCGGTCAGTTGAATGGTGCGGTGTTGATGGGACACTCGCAGTCGGGCTCCTATCCGCTGGCAGCGGCGCTGCTCAACCCCGGCGCCATGAAAGGCCTCGTGCTCGTCGAGCCAGGCACCTGCCCGGCCAACTACACCGCCGACCAGATTGCCACGCTGGCCAAGCTGCCGATCCTGGTCGTGTTCGGCGATTACCGCGACACCCCCACTGGCATGCCCTCGCTGCCCACGTGGCAGGCCCGTTACGAGGCCTGTCAGGCCATGATCGGCCGGATCAAAGAGGCGGGCGGGCAGGCGCAGATGCTCAGCCCGGCCGAGATCGGCGCGCGCGGCAACAGCCACATGATCATGCAGGACAAGAACAGCCTTCAGGTCGGCGATCTCATCCTCAAGTGGATTGGCGAGCGCGTCAGCAAGCCGAGCAGCCAAAAGAAATGACCGCCGGGGCGCCGTCATCACTACGGTGAAGGAATCAGGGTTCGCCGGGGTAGCCCTGTTGTTGACCCTCGCGCCTCCATCTGTCATGGAGAAACGAGTCGCGGCGCTACGCAGCGGCGGCACGGAAGTAGAGTTTCATCGATATGACGGTCTCGGTCACGGCTTCGGTCTTGGCACTGGTACAAGTGCGCAAGGATGGATCGAACGCGCCGTCCGATTCTGGGAGAAGTCCTTCAAACCAACTACAGGGCGTTAGACGCGATGCCGTGTAAAGCGCGGGGCGTCAAGTTCCCACCTAAGGGCGGATGGAGGTTTTGCAGACAGGGCCTGGACGTCTATCTTATTGATTCGTCCTGCTTTCTGGTCGGCCCTACTCCCCCGTTTTCCCCGGTGTTTGGGCGCTATTGTTCCCAGGTTGTTCCCAAGTTTGGAGACTCGAGAAGCAGGAGGCCCTATCAGGTCTTGGTACCACTCATGACCACATAGCCGTCGCGGGCGGGCATCGGGCGTTTGCCGACCCGCCGAGGAACTGCTAGCATTGCTAGCATGGGAGGTGAACGGAACGTGGCTCAGCTCATGGTCCGCAACGTCGACGAAGCCGTCGTACGGGAACTGAAAAAGCGCGCCGCCCGGCGCAATCACAGCGCCGAACAGGAGCATCGGGAAATCCTCGAACACGCGTTGTTGCGGCCCCAGCGCCGTTCACTGGCTGAAGTACTCGCGGCGATGCCCGACGCCGGCGAAGATGCTGACTTCGAGCGCCGCCAGATCGACCGGCGCGCGTGACGACAGTCTATGTACCTCGTCGATACCGACGTCATCAGCAACGCGCGAAAGCGGACTCGCGCCAACCCCGGTGTTCGTCGGTTCTTTCGAGATGCTGCGACGCAGGGCATCCCTCTGTTCCTCTCGGCGGTCACGATCGGCGAGCTGCGCCAGGGCGTTGAAACCGTGCGCCATCGTGGCGACCTCGCGCAGGCGACTCGCCTTTCTCGTTGGCTCGGCACGATCACCAGTGACTACGCTGACGCGATCCTGCCATTCGATGAGGAGATCGCGCACATATGGGGCAAGCTGCGGGTCCCACATGCAGAGAACCCGCTGGACAAGCAGATCGCCGCGACGGCGCTGATGTACGGCCTCACCGTGGTCACCCGCAACGTACGTCACTACGAGCCGACTGGCGCGGCCGTCCTGAATCCCTTCACGTGAACCCACGACGTGTTGGCGACGGCTATTGGCCACGGCGTCGGCGCCTGGAGCGCGGCGGAAAACGCCACGCCTGCGCCACCAGCCATTCACGAGCGCCATCGGTCGCCGCGAACGCATCGGCGAGCGTGTCCGCGACATACGCCGCCTCCTCGCGGCTGTGCAACGCGAAGTGCGGCGGCCGGTCGAACGGAATCGAATCGGGAGCGAGCAGGTAGGGCACGACGTATGGATTCGCCTGGATGGCCGCGTCGAATGCCGCGCGCGTCTCCGGCGAGCCGCCGTCCACGCGCAATCGCCACAGCAGGCGGCCGTACGGCCACAGCGCTTGCAGGTCGTCCTCGTGCTCGGCAAGCAAGGTACCAGCCTCCTCGTTCAACCCACGTTCCAGCAGGGCGGCGAGCAGCACGTACCACACCTTGATTGTCGCCGGGGTTCAGCTCCAGCAGTGCCCGATAATGTGCCAGCGCCTCGTCGTGACGCCCCAAATCTCGGAGCGTACCCGCCAGGCCGAACCGAGCGCGCATGTACGGGCGCGTCTCGAGATGTCCCCAGAACTCGCCGCGCAGGGAGGCGAATCGATCGGCGCCGATCGCAGCGGCGCCGGCAAGCAGAGCGCGCTCGTAGCGTTCGACTGCGGCGTCTGGCGTCGACGCCTCTTCAGCGAGCAGCACCCAGGCATCGGCGCAGTCCTCGGAGATGGCGAGCGCCTGGCGCGCTTTCTTGGTCCGTAATCGACCGTGCGCCTCCATGGCGTCGTAGGCCAGTTCCTGTGCGCGTTCGAGCGGCGTGAGCTCGCGAGCAGGAGACTCCGGAGCCACGCCTTCTTGATTCAATCGCTCGAGCTCCGCGTTCACTTCCGCGAGGGACTCGAAGGCTCGGCCCTCCAGCAGACGCGCGATCCGGACACTCTCGCGCTCGGCGACACGTGGCATCGCCATGGGGCGCACTGGCGTCGTCGGCTGGCCGGCTTCGGCCTCGAGCAGGAGCGGCAGCGTCAGCGTGAGTTCGATCGGCCCGTCGAACGTCTGCACTCGTTTCTGCCACGTCCCGGCATCGAGCTCGTCCTCCGTCGTTTCCGCCAGGGCGCGCAGCAGCGCCTCGGCGTGCGCGAGCCCGCGAGCATCTGGCCGGCGCATCGACCCGTCTCTCTTCATGTCTGCTGGAAGCGGATACGCATGGGGTCCTGCTACCGGCAGCGCGTGTTCCTCCCATGCATCCACATCGGCGAACGGCAGTTCGTCGATCGCACCGAAGGTCACCCCGTGCGCCCGCGAAGCCGAGCGTCCGGCATCGGTCCCTTCGAGCAGACGCTCGAACGCAGCCCGCGAGTCGAAGAATGCGAGGCCGAACTGTTGGCCTCCCTGCCCGAGGACAGACACGTGACGCATGTTCCGCGGCGCGTGCCCGTCATCGACGATCAGCAGGTCCTCGTTCGTCAGATGGTCCCAGGGCCGCGCGACGAAGAACGCCGCTGCCGCGCTCGCGAATGCTCGGAGGCGATCGACGGACATTCCGGGCGATTCCAGCAGGCCGGGCAGCCGCTCGCCGGTCGAATGCGTTTCGAGGTTCTGGAGCGCCGCGCGTACGGCGGGCAGATCCTCGGCGAAGGCCACCGTGGTGTCGAGGGTCGCCAGCGGTCCCGCCAGGGCGTCGCGTAGACTGGGATCCCGCACTTCGACACGGGCTGGCCGGCCGTCGAGCCCCTTCCCCCACTTCAGCCCGAACTCCAGAAACGTGGCGAGTGCAAGTTCGGCCGTCGCCGGCTCGTCCCCGTTCGCCATGTCCAGATGCACGAGTCCGGTCCGCACGCTTGCCCAGAGTACGCCAGTCGGTCGAAACGGCGGTCCATCCGGATCGGTCTGGTGCTCCACCCACATCGGGAACCGGACGATATCGCCCTGCCAGACTTCGCCGTCCCGCTGCGGCAACCGCTTGAAACGACCGAGCGCCAGCGGAATCGGGATGGCGAGCGGCATGCGTGTCACTTTAGCTGATTGAGCGACCGGTCGGTCAATCGAACCACCATGGTCGGCCAGATCGGATGTCAGTTCTGTCCGGCCGGTCGACACCGTACGTTCTCGCGGCATCTACCGCGCATGGCCCTGTGCATGGGGTCAGAGGTTCGCGAAACCTCCTACCTACGACCAGCGGCGATCCGACAACTTCCACCGCGTCGTCACTTTACAGACATCGCACTCCCGGAACGAGGCTCTTCGAGGGCCGACTTGGGAACACTTACGCGCGGAAGATTGTGCCGCGGCGCAATAGGTGCTGTGGTGTTTCGAAGGAAATTTGGAGGCGCCGCCCGGATTTGAACCGGGGATGGAGGTTTTGCAGATTTAACGGGGTTGTGACTCGTGTTGTCTCGTGCTGGTTTCTGGTCTGTCCAGCTCCCCCGTTCTGCGTCGTATTAGGGCCCTATTGGACTACGTTCGGACTACGGCTGCCGGTGATTGCTGCACTCCACGATCCTGCTGCGAGAGCTCCTCGATGATGACGTCTGCTCCGCTTTGGCCGAGGCGTCGTTGGGTTCAGTGTGAACGCGTCAGGCGACCAGCACAGTGCCAGGCCCGTCCTGGCGCGCGGCCTTGACGACGATCTACACGTCTGCCGAGCAGCACGAGGAACCGCGTTGCCGCCTGCATGGCCGACGCACTCGTCAACGCTCGCACGTTCGTGAACCGGAATGACCGCAAGGTTGGCTTCGGCAACGGAACAGGCAGCAGACACGGGGCGCGTGAGCCTGCGCGACGTGTGCGAGCGACTAGAACAGGTGGCTGGGATTCGAACTGGAGGGCTCGTCGGCAACGCCTTGGCAACACAGGCGTTAGACGAGCCTCACCTGTTCGAGACGCTTGGCTCCGAGCTCACGCGCTCGGAATCGAACTGCCCAACTCACGACGGCAGAGGGACTTGGGACGCGTTGGAGTGATTGGCTGGCCGTCTGGCATTCGAATCGGCCTCTGCTCGCAGTCTATGTAGATCAGCTACGCCGGCAGGCGAATGCGAAATCATGACCACTCGGCTGAGGGCGCTGCGAGCGCCGTTCAACTGCAGCTTCAGATAGTCAGCGCCGTCGGCACGGCGCGCATCGGCGAACCGAACGGCATCGTCGACGCTCGTGACCACCGGCCTCGTCGAACCCGCCGGCCGCCGGGAACTGGCGAGAAACCCAGCGGAGAACACCTCGGCCATGTCGGTGGCAGTCCGGGCGGCCGCGCGGACCTCGAAGACCTGCTCTTGGGGTACGTTGGCCGCTCCCATATCGAGGACGGTCGTCACGCCGAACTGGAGCGCCTGCCGAGGATCAGCGAGGCTGGCCACGTGCGCGTGAGCATCGATCAGCCCCGGCATGATCGTGCTGTTGGCGTGACCGGAGAAGAACACGAAGACGGAATCGAACGGCGCGACAGGCATCAACTCCGACAGTTGCTCCACGCGACAGGTCGGTGGAACTCCAGTCGCGCCGAGCCGCTTCAGCGCGCACAGGATGTTTTCTCGCGTGGCGTCGCGGTCGACGAGCACAGCCGGCCGGATCGCCCGCGTGGACTGGCTGGTCTGGATCGCCCGAGCGAACGCGCGCGCGTCGTTCTCGGAGTAGCGGAGCGACCCGATGCTGCGATCGTACGAATTGACGCCGATGGACAATACATAAACCGTGCCCGCTCGATCCAGTGCACGCGCGCCGACCACTCCATTCGTCGCATCGAGACTCTTCACCCTGTCGCCGTTGAATCCGTAGGCCTGCAGCTCGTTCAAGCCGCCGACGATCGGAACGTCGACGGAGAGCTCCGTGGTCGACTTGGGAATGACACCGTGCCATTGCTTCACGAGCACGCCATCGCGAAAGAGTTTGACGTCGCGGAGTTCGGTGGCGCGGTCCGGCAGATGAGTGATGCCGATGCGCGCCTTCACCGTGCGTGTTTCGATAATCTCCCGCCCGTCCGGTTCGGTCTCCAGCGACAGGACCGCAACCCGTCGATCCACCGCGCTGAGGACTTTCGGCGCGGGCGGGATCCTCGCGCTCTCGAGCACCTCGCGAAGGACGCCCTGGCGATAGAAGTCCTGCGTGAACGCTTCCACCGGCATCACATCGTCCAAACGCTCGCTGAACCGCCAGAGGATCGACGCGAATGCCCGGGGCTCACCTTCGAAGCGTCCCTGTTGGCTCACGAAGGCCCAACTGAGAGCGCCGCCTTGCAGCGAGAACGCAAGCGTGCCGATGCGTTCCGCGGTCTTCTGTCTCCAGAAGCGGAACGTGCCATCCCAACCAGCCGAGCAGATCCATGGACCATAGCCGAACCGAACCGCCGAAATCGTCCCCGCATGCGCGGCAGGGATGGCGTGCGCGACGGCGCCGGTGGCGGCGTTGATGATAGCGAGGTCGCCATTCTCCTTTCCGACGACAATCTGACTGGCGTCCCGCGCGACGTCGAGCGCCGTGACCGGCGAGCGTGACAACTCGACATGCGCGACTCTCGATTCGTTCCAGACGTACACATCGCCCTCGTCTGTCCCGATCGCAAGCGACAGGGCGTCAGCAGACGAGGGCACGAACGCGAGACGACGGATGGTCGCGCCTTTGAGGGAGTCGAGGCGATGCGTCAGGGTTCCCGACGTGAGGGAGTAGACGCCCACCAGGCCGCGATCGATAGGGACGGCCACCCAATCACCCTGGGGATCGACCGCCAGATCGACGTAGACGAGCGAGTCGAGGGCGACGGCGATATCGCGTCTGTTGCACACGCAGGGCAGGTCGACAACGCCGATGCCCTGTCGGGACCGCCACACGAGCACACTCCCGTCCGCCGCGAACGTCGGGACCGCGTCTTCCGTGACGACGTCCAGCTCCGCGACCAGACGGTTGTCCTCCGCGTTCAGCAGCAGAACACCGACGTTGATCTCTCCACCTGTCGAAGACGGGCGAACATCGGTGGCGCGCCCATCGCTCCCGATGCGAGCTCGGACGCCTTCCACTGCGATGAAACGGCGGTCCACGCTCAGCGTTGGCGGCGATCGAAACAGTGGCCGGATGCGTTCCTCGCCGGCCTCGGGCGGTGTGGGAACGAAGTGGCCTGACAGCAGCGAAAAGCGGTGCAGCCCGTTCAGCGGCCACAAGATGCTGCTGGCGTCTCCGGAGATCGAGATGTTGAGCGGTGAGATCACCGATGCGGAGGGCGCGATGAGTGTCGCGGGGCTTTCCCCGACAAGATCCAACTGCACCAGGTACATGCCCCCGCCGATCAACCAGCGCCCATCCGGCGTGATGACCATCGACCGAAAGGCGTTGCTCGGAAACTGCACGCCGCCCGCGAAGAGCTCGTTCAGAGGCACGCGCTCGCCATCCTGGGTCCGAAAACACACGGCTCGCGCCACCCACGGCGCTTCGTTGCCGACGACGCACACCCGAAGGCCGTCAGGTGTTGTCGCTGCGCCGTCGAGTCTGAGGCCCGTTTCTTTCGTCCAGAGAGTCGACCAGGGTTCGAGCTGCTGATGGACAACCTGGCCAGCGAAGTTCCCGGCGACGAGGCGTCCCTGGCGATCGATCGAAATGCCGCGGACGTGCGAACGGTCGCCGCCCGGAAGCGTCAGACTCTCATGCGGCGACGCGGACAGACGATCCGCGGCCAGGCGCCAGACGCTCACGCGGTTCGACGTATCACCCGCGGCGATCCATCGCTCGTCAGGGACAACGCGAGGCTCGCCGGCGACTCCGTGGTCTTCGCGATGACACAGGACGCAGCGCAGCCGGCCTCGTTCCACAGGCGAATGGTGTTGTCCCAACTGGCCGTCATGATGCTGCCGTCCCGTGTAAACCGCACGGCCGAGATATGACTGTCCGTCTGCGTCTTGTTCCACATGCGTCGTCCGTCGGCCACGCGCCACAGGGCAAGTTCGCCATCGTCCGTGCCGGAGGCCACGAGCGTGCCATCTTGCGAAAACGCGACGGCATGGACCTCGGAGCGGTGACCGGTCAAGGTTCGGAGCAGCCAGCCCTTTTCCCGATGCCAGATCGCCACGTCGTGCCCGCTCGTCGTGACGAGATAGCGCCCGGACGGGGTGACGTCCACCGACCAAATCGCGGACGTCTGGCCAATCTGCAGGACCGGCACAGGAAACGTTGCGCTTCGGCCTTGGGCGGCTGGAGCAACGGAATGAGCGCCGGCGATGACGAGCGCCAAGGCGCAGGAGGAGAGCAGCCAGACCGCTCTTCGGAGGCGGGCCATATGTTGCGATCGCTGGGCGACAACGCGTGTTGGTCCGAGAGTCTAGCTGATCGATGGTTCGGCAGGCCAGCCAATTGGCGATAACTGGAGGCAATTGGAGATCGGCCCGGTCTAGCGAGGGGGGCCGATCCTCCGCAGCCGGGGAGACGGAACGCGCCGATGCGGCTCGAATATTATGCCGAACGCGCCCCTCGGCGACCGGGCGCTAGAGGTTTGGTGAACTTCTGGTATGCGCGTGCTCCTTTGCTAAACCCTTGGCGACTTGAACGAAGCCGCTGGCGCGGCGGCCGCTACGCGTGGAATACTGAGCCCAGCCATGACCTGGGTCGTAGGCCGTATCGAACGTCAGCGTGGCTCGTAAGTCATTGATTCTTCAGGGCGCACAATAGTAGCTCCATAGCGGCACCGCGCCCGCCTTCATCGCCACCGGCTCCCTTCAAGTCTCGTTATCGAAAGTGACTCGGCATCTGAGTCGGCGCCCGCCCGATCATCTCGCGCCGAGTCACTTCCGATGAACGCTGACGACTTCACGTTACCTATCCAGATTGCTGACATTCGATGGCTTCCGAATAAGCTGAAAGCGCAGGCATCTTCAACGCGGCGAACGACAATGGCATCCTGCGCGACTTAAGAGGAAAAACCAACAATGTCAGCTTCTCTTTGGGCTGGAACCAACCCCCAATTCGCTGAGCCATTCTTTAACATTGGTGCCGATGACATCAGGATGATCCTCCTGCAAGAAGTGAATGCCAGTGCTAAGCGGCACCACTCTGCAGTTCTTAAGCCCCTTCGCAAAGCTCTCAGCGAAAGCCGGCGATACCAGAGCGCCTGGATTTCCCACGAAAAGTAGCTTCGGGTAAGACGACTGGGCTAGAGCACGGTGTGCTCTCTCCAAGGTTGAATACACATCCGATGGTTCTCCCCCGATCGGCAGTTCATTCGGGAATCGCCACGTGGGTCGCCGCGACCCGGGAGTAGGAAATGGTGCTCTGTAGACAGACATCTCCTCATCCGTCAGTTGTCGTACCGTTGCCGAGGGAAGAACCCCCTCCACGAATGCGTTGCCTTCCAGAATCATCTCTTCGCCCACCCCGGGCGTCCTGAACTTCTGGAAGGTCTCGATTGCATCCGGGTGAAACTCCTTCCAGGTAGGCATTGGCCGGATGAACTCCATAAAAGCAAGCCCACGGATAAACTCCGGCCTGCGGGTTGCCAGGTGAAACGCTAGCGCGGTTCCCCAGTCTTGCGCGATCACGAACGCTGACAAGATGCCAGCGTGATCGAGGAACGCATCGAGGTACCGTACATGGTCGGCAAACCGATACTCGATGTCGGGTTTTCCCGATTGGCCGAACCCGATGAGATCCGGTGCGATGCAATGCGCCACCGGCGCAACCAGCGGGAGGATATTCCGCCAGATGTACGACGAGGTCGGGTTCCCGTGCAGAAAAAGCGCGACCGGTGCTTCGCGATCTCCGGCTTCGCGGTAGGCCATCGTGGAACCAAGAACATTTACTTGGGGCAATGCAACATCATTGAGGACCATCATTTCTGCTCCTTGAATACGGTTTGGAACGCAATTGTCTTGAAGCGCTCGAGCGCGGCAGGGCCGCGTTCGACTTTCATACGGAGAATTGCGCCTTCCCAGGACGCCAGGAGAAATTCGGCGAGATCCATCGGATCGAACGTTGAATCGATTTCACCGATGGTTTGGGCCTCGGCGATGCACGAGGCAAACGGAGCGCGCCACTCCTGGAAAATTGCTTCCAGCCTCCGGCGCAAGAGTTTGCTCTGAGAGGTTGTCTCAAGACTGAAATCGCCGATCAGGCAACCGCGATTCCATTTGGCGCCTGCCAGTACGCCGCTGATGATGTCCAGATAGCGCTTCAATCGCTGCCGGGGAGTCAGGGACGTGTCGTCCAAAGCCTCTTTGACAGACCCCTGGAGGTTCGCAAAATAGCGGTCGAGTATTTCCTGAGCAAACGCCTCCTTGGAGCGGAAGTGATTGGTAAACGAGCCGTGCGGAGCGCCAGCGGCTGCGCAGATATCGCGCACAGTTGCTCCCTGGTAGCCCGATCGAAACATCACCTTGAGGCCGGCAGTGAGAATGTCTTCACGAAGTGAGGGCTTCATAAAACCAGTAATACGCTCGTACGTATTAGTTTGTCAAGCTCCTCTGATTTAGCGCATGGGGCGACCTTGTCCCCACGGGTGGCGCTGATGACCAGGGCGAGTGCATCAGTCAGGCTCAGCGGCACACTAGTACCCAGAAACGGTAGGACTCTATCGGGAGTGACCCGGCGCGCGGACGCACGTCTCGGGCCCCGACATTGACCGCCGGGTCACTTTCGATAGAGCCGTTTGGACCAAGCCGCTGGCGTTTGCGGCGGACGCGGTCGGGTCAGCTATGTCCGTTCAATCGTGAGAGTCCTGGACGGCGGGGCGTGCGGTGACGGATGTAACGAAGAGCTTGGCCGGACCCCCTATGCCGCCCGCCGGACCGCGATGCCCGCCATGTGAAAGGGATCACTTCCCTCTGAGGCAGCGAATCCGTGGCACACTTCGGTCGAGGTCACTTCAACCATGAAGATGATGCATCTTGCCGCGGTCGCGTGGCTGGGGCTGACGGGTCGTCCGGTCCATCCTACGGCGGCGTGCGAACCGCCACCGCCATTGTGCGAGGCGGCTGCTGGCGCAGACTTGGTGTTCTTCGGTGAGGTGCTTGGCGAGACCACCTATGCGGAGCATACGGAAAGGGGCCCCTTGCCTCAGGGCGTTCAAGCTGTCCGATTCAATGTCATCCGAGCTTTCAAAGGAGTCAACGGAAGTCTGCTGTGGCACTTCTTCTATTTCGGTGTCGAAGCGAGGTCGTTCAAACAGGGTGATCGATACCTGGTCTTCGCGCATCGGCGCGCAACAGGAGCGTTTGTGACCGGGTGCACGCTGACGCGAGAGCTGACGGCAGCAGATGAAGAGGCGTGGCTCCGCACAGAAGCGGTGAAACTCGGTGCATGTTTCAAGACTCAACGTTGATCCGATTTGCCGCCCTCTCCGTTCTCTTAGGCCGCCCGTAGCGCCGACCCCACCAGCCTGTAAAAGTCTTTCAATCCCGCTCGGAAGGAGAACCCGCGCAAAGACGTTCTCCGAGGTCGCTCACCCGTTTCTTCCTTATACTGTCCATTCGGATGCGCGACTACGATGATCCGGCTGTCGAGCAGCAGTGGTGCGAAGAGCGTCGGGCTCAAGTCACCGCGTACCTTCAACGCGAAGGTGTCGAGCACGGACGTGTTGGCGACTGGCCGGCTTGGCACGTCGCGCCGTACGTCTCAACCTGGGCGATAGAGAGCAAGAAGCGTCCCGACTCCCTCGGCTGGTGGGTTATTTGCGGCGACTTGCCCACTGATTACATTTCCGCATCAACGATTAAGCATCCACGCGAGGCGATCAGAGCCGTCGCCGAGGCGTGGCGGGAGCAGGCGACGCTCATGGCGAGTGGCGAAAGACATACCAACATCCGCATCGGCCAGTCGGAGGACTGGGCGTCACTTGTACCCTTACTAGAAACGCGCGCGTCGATGCTCCTCCAATGGGCCGACGATGTTTCGCTCTGGGAGGACATCGACGCCACCTAAGCCTCTAGGCGGCCCGCCGCACGGCCGCGGCCATGTAAAAGGGATCGAGTCCCTCTCCGGGTTTGTGCCCGCGCCGTAGGTCGCGGATACTGGACTGAGCGTGTCGATGACTGCTGAAACCAAGAGCCTGCGAAAACTGCCGAAGGCGATCGGTCACTCCCTTTTCACGGGATCGGGCGGGGCGGAATCCGCTCGGCGGTGTCCATCCACGGCAAGCCGAGACGCGCGAGCAGATTGAGATTGTGCAGACTGAATCTCCTGCGTTCGCTTTGCCACAGGGCATCGAGCGCTTTGCTTCTCTGTCGTTGTTGATAATGGTGCCAGGCGAGGGCGAACCAGGCCTGGGCAGCGGCACGTCGGAATTTATCGACGAATCTCGCGTGATATCCCTGGATGCTGTCGCGCAGAAGACGGTCCTTGATTTCTATGTTCGAATCCAGATGCTCCAGTCTTCGGTCAGAACGCGATGAGTAGCCCTGCCCTTCCGCGCGTTGCTGATACAAGCCGTCGAGGACCACCGTCGTCGGTGCGTTCAAGACGGCTCGTATCGCCCAGTCGCAATCCCAAAGGAGGGTAGCGCGGTATTTGCCGATACGAGACAAAGCGGCAGTTCTAACCACCGGTCGCTGAAAGGCCATGGGCACACCTTCCAGCATCGCGTCCACCAGAGTTTCGGCGAAGCGGAGCACACCGGGTTCGAGTTCGGTAGCTCGGGCGCCGGCCAGAGTCTTGGCCATGGCGGCCGCGTAACTGTCTCGTTCGCTGGCGGCAGCACCGCCGAAAAAGGAAACGCCCATGAAGACGACGTCAAATTCGGGGTGGCGGTCGAGCACGCCGAGGGCGCGTTCGAGATAGCCGGGGGCATACTGGTCGTCGTCGTCGAGAAAGGCCAGGATTTCGCCGGTTGCGGCATGGATGCCAGTGTTCTTGGAAACCGCGCCGCCCTGGGAAACGGTTTGGCGTAGTACTCGAATACGTGGATCGGGCCGGTCGAGCACGACTGGCGGGGTGGATGCGTCGTCGACAATCACCGTTTCCCAGTCGGGGTAGGTCTGCGACTGGATGCTCGCCAGCGCTTCGGCGAGGAGGACCGGGCGACTGTGAGTGGGGAGGATGATCGAGATGGTGGGCATGACGTGAGATGCGTGCCGGTCACGTGCGAGCCGCGTGCCAACACGCGATGCTGACGAAGATTCTGATGAATCAGAGAAACAGCTGCCGCTCGAGGAGAGGCTGGCATCCGCTTGACGGCGCCATCCGCCTGCCTTGAACGCATCTAAAAGCGACGTCAACGATGCTCAACCGCCGGTGGCCCAACCCAGCGCGCTCGTTCGACGTACAGACCGTCGTCGTCCGGCCCACGATGCCTGATCACATCGCGCATGCGTCTGACTGTCGCGGGATCGATCTGCCGTCCTGAACGCCTCGAGGTGAGGTAGTCGAGCTGCCCGGCGTGGGTCAGCTCGACGGGCGCATCCAGATTGTCGCCCGAAGCCGCAGCCATTGCCGATGCGGACGCGTTTCACTGTTCACCTCTTGGCGACCGCTGCCCGAGATGCACACGGAACCCCGTGGCGTAGGAGCAAAAACGATCGCGGGCAGCGGGTGGTCCACGCCCTCGCGCCAAGGTATGCTAGAACGCGACGAACCGAAACGAACCGAGAGTGCCGGTGCCAGCGATGCTAGCGTGGATCAAACGAAAGCTGCAACTGCGAGGCCGTGCAGGCACCTCCGACATCGAAGTCTTTCGGCAAATCTTCGTGCAGGGCACGTCACGCACGCCGTAGCTGTCCGGCGTTCGCACTGTCGCAGCGGCATCCCTCTTGCTGCCGGGTTCCAGATGGCTGAGGTCTCGACAATCCAAGTGCCGTGTGCGTCTGAGAGTTCGAACGCCTGGAAGCTACCCTGACCGGAAACTGTCGGTGTCATCAACGCCAGCCACATGTTCGACCTCAGAGTCCAAAACGTCTCGAAAAGATACAGCGTTCGCAAAAGATTGGAGCCTAACGGTATCCGTCCGTCACTGCTGCAGAGGCTCCGAACGCTCCGTTCACGCCCTGAGGAGTTCTGGGCGCTTCGCGATGTGTCTTTCGATGTGGCGCGAGGCGAGACGCTGGGCATCATCGGCCACAACGGAGCGGGCAAGAGCACGATTCTCAAGCTGTTGTCGAACGTGACGACGCCCACCTGTGGCGAAATCGCGATCACCGGGCGACTCTCCGCCTTGATCGAAGTGGGTTCGGGGTTTCATCCGGAGCTGAGCGGGCGCGAGAACATCTATCTGAGCGGCTCGATTCTCGGCATGCGACGCCGCGAGATTGGTTCCAAGCTCGAGCGGATCATCGACTTTGCCGGCGTGCGCGAATTCATCGACACACCGGTGAAACACTACTCATCGGGCATGTACCTGCGTCTCGGCTTCTCGATTGCCGCGCACCTCGACCCAGACATCCTGCTCCTCGACGAGGTGCTGGCTGTGGGGGATGCCGCGTTTCAGGTCAAATGCCTCGACCGGATCAAGGACCTCCACAATCAGGGCCGGACGATCGTCTTTATCTCGCACGATCTAGGCGCCGTCGAACGGCTGTGCGGTCGTGTGCTCCTTCTGGACCACGGGCAGATCATCGCCAGCGGATCCGCCCGAGAAGTCATTGCGCAGTATCAGGCTGTCGGCACCAGTTTTACACCCACCAAGAGCCACGAGGTCGACGACGTCATTCTTTCGCGCGAAGCGGAGATCACGTCTGTGATGTGCTCCGATGAAGTAGACCAACCGACTGCGGCGTTTCGCACGGGCGCGGGCGCCAAGGTGCGCGTGAGCTATGTCGTCCGTTCGCCTGTAGCTGACGCAATTTTCGATGTCTTCATCTTCTCGCTGGTGAGCGGCCCCTGGTGCCAGTTGACGACGGCCTCACCTGAGGGCGAGGGGATGCCTCTCGAAAGAGGTCCAGGTGTCGTGGAGTTCGAGGTGAGCGAGCTGGGCTTCCAGCCCGGGATGTACCATATCAACGCGACGATCGCCCACCGAGATCAGCCGCAGGGAATGCTGATTGACTACCAACGGGAGTGCCTGACGCTCAGGGTAGACAGGGGCAAGCTCACCCGAGGCACCTTCTACATGCCTTATCGTTGGCGGCCAGTCCCATTGACGCTCGATCCTCCGACGTGTCCGACAGAGCGCGTGGCGCCCGCTGGCGGGGAGTCTCGTTGTGCCGACAGTTGACCATTGGGACGTCTCGGTCAGCATTTGCACCTACAATCGCTGCAACGCGCTGCGCGATGCGCTCGAATCCGTACTCTCTCAACAGAGCGACGGCATTCGTTACGAGGTCATCGTCGTCGACAACAACTCGACCGATGAGACAAGGCCGGTCGTGGAAGGCTTCATCCTCCGCGGGCACACCAATCTGCGATATATCTTCGAGCGCCGCCAGGGTCTGTCGTACGCGCGCAACACCGCCGTGTCCGACGCGCGCGCCCCGCTGCTCGCATTCACTGACGATGACATTCGGGTGGCACCAGATTGGGTGGCCACGGTCAAGCGTGTATTCGACAACCAGTCAGAAGTTGCCTGGATTGGCGGCAAAGTGCTTCCGCGCTGGCCGTTCCCACCACCATCGTGGCTGACTCGCGAGCAATGGTCGCCATTGGCAATCGTCGATCATGGCGATCAGCCGGTCTACACCTCGCGGCAGCATCAGCTCTGCCTGATCGGCGCGAACCTTGCCGTTCGCAAGGATGTGCTGGACCAGTTCGGCGGGTTTCAGCCCGATCTCCAACGCGTACGGGACTCGATAGGCTCGATGGAAGACCATGAGCTCCAGCTCCGGCTTTGGAACGCCAATCTCCAGGGTCTCTATGTGCCCGAGCTTGTGGTCACCTCGGACGTGTCGGCGGATCGTCTCCTCAAAAAGTATCATCGGCGCTGGCACTTCGGACACGGTCGCTTCTATTCCGCGGCGCGTATTGAAGAATTTGAGCGCTCGAGCGTCGGATGGTTGTTTGGTGTCTCAAGCCATCTCTACCGCAGTGCGCTCCGCGATGCTCTCGGGTGGATTGGCTGTGTGATGGTGGGCGACTTCACTCGCGCTTTCACGTACGAAACGAAATTGCGGTTCTTCGCCGGCTTCTGGAGCGTGCGTCACAAGGCCTTCGTCGAGGAGGGGCATCGCGGCCACCTCGGTGAAGTCGTCCGATTCGTCTGGCTGGTAATGCAACGACTGATTCGCGGAGCGGGCGCGGGGAGCACATCCCACGATGCACGCTAACGCGATGCTGCTGTTCGAACGGTACGCCCGGTCGTACTTTCAGCCTGGCATGCTCGTCCTCGAAATCGGCCCAGATATCCCCTCTACGCTCCAGAGGCTCACGGGAGACGGCTCCATTCTGTGGCACGGTGTGGACATCAATCAGATCCGCAGCGGAGTCGTGCGCTCTTCAGGGGACTTCCTGGTTCTTGCGGCACCTGGCATCGTGCTTCGTATCGGTAGCAGTCTTCTTCCATCAGCTCTCCCTGACAGCGGCTAATTCCAACCCCAACAGCCGGGTAAAATTGTTCACGAACGCTTCCCGGGTGAAGCCCTCGGCGCGCCGCTGCGCCGCCGCAGCCATCTGTTCTCGCAGGCCTTCGTCCTCCGCCAGACGTCGCGTGTAGTCCCGCAGCTCGTCTAGCGTTCTCCATAGGTAGCCATTGCGCCCGTGTTCAACGATTTCCGACGGCCCGCCGCGGTCGTAGACGATCGGGACGCCGCCCGCCGCCATGGCCTCGACGATCGAGATCCCGAAATGCTCCGCTTCGAACGGACTGGTGCTCTCGTCGCTGCCGTACCCGGCCGCGTGCCAGAAGATCTTCGCCTTCTCGAAGAGCTCTCTCAGTTCAGCCCGGCGGATGTTCGGAATCACGTGCGCACCACATTCCGACGCAATCCGCCCCACCTGGTCGAAATATGCCAGATCCTCCGGACGGTCTGACAGACCGCCGACGCTGAAGCAGCACCAGCCGCGTAGCGGCGCATCTTTCATTTCGCGATAGGCGGCCATCATCTCCAATTGCCTCTTGGAGTGGGAGTAAGTAGCAAAGCGTCCGACGCTCAGCACGAGGTTTGATTTCGGGGCTGGCTTGAAACACGTGTCGACGGGCGGGTAAAGAATGTCGCTATCGATCCCCCACCGCGCCTTGGTCCACTTTCGCGTGTACTCTGAGGTTGACAACTTGTGCTGGTAGCTATCAAACCGCTTCTGCCACAGCCAGTCGCAACAGGCGTGTTGGAGAGATCGCTTGAAGATCGGTGCTTTCCTGTTCGCGTCCGCGGCCCACGGCCACATCTTCATTCGATCTTCTGAGGGGAACAGGGAGAGCAGCACCCCCATGGGGGCGTGACAAAAGGGCGGCAGATCGTGCGTGGAATTGATGAACAGGTTGTATGGACGACTGAGGTCCGCGTGCCAGCCGAGCTCGGCCCGATATCGCCTTCCGAGGTGTCGCAGGCCGGACGGCGAACGTGGATCGGGGCGCTCCTCCCTCCTGACGAAACGTAGGCCGACCCTGCCGAGATCCAGCCCAGAAAGCTCAGCCAGCTGAGCGCGAGTGAGCGTGGGATTGTGATGGACGATTTCGACCTGATGGCGCTCCGACAGTGCGTGCGCCAGCACGGTTACGAGATACTCTGAGCCGCCAAAACTACCAGAGGGTTGATTGTAGATGCCCACCTTCATCGCGCGCCCGCCAGCAACTGTCCGCGAACTCCAACAGGACCGTCTCTCACGACTCGCCCAGTGACTGTGTTTCGTCCGGGTAGCCGACGCAGGGTCGACGGGCCCACGATTCAGAATCGATGACGCCCGCAGCGCCTCAAATGGTATCGGCCACTGTCGCTTCCACGTGTTTGAAATAGATGAATGCGATCGGCAGCAGAATGATCGAGACAATCGCCGACATCGCCAGCGCGTGGAAATTCGGGGGCGCTCCCAGCAGGACGACGCGTCGGAAGCTCTCGATTATGCCGACCATGGGATTGAGCTGATAGAGCGACTGCCACTGCAGCGGGACCACGCTGAGCGGGTAGACGACCGGCGTGGCGAGCATCCAAATCTGCAACAGCAGAGGTAGCGCCACACCGATATCCCGGTAGCGCACTTGAATGGCGCTCAGCACGAGCGAGACGGCAATCGTGAACGCGGTGAGTATCGCAACCGTCGGAATCACGTGGATGGCATGAGCCGTCAGCGACACGCGATAGTGAATCATCATCGCGCCGAGGACGATCGACGCGACCAGAAAATCGACGAGTGCGGCGATGACATAGGTCGCCGGCAGAATCTCCCGCGGGAAGTGCACCTTCGTGACCAGATTGGAGTGACTCACCAGGCTGTTCGTCGCGCCCGATAGCGCCGTCGAGAAGAACGTCCACGGTAGCAGCGCCGCGTATGCGAAGAGCGGATACGGCGCACCCTCGCTCGGAACACTTATGATTCGCGAAAAGATCACCGTGTAGATGAGCATGAGGGACAACGGGTGCAGGACGGCCCAAGCCGGTCCAAGCACCGACTGCTTGTAGCGGACCTTCAGTCGATGCACGCTCAGCGTATGAAGCAGGTCACGATAATGGACCAGCCGCCGAACCGAGAGCCCGAGCGTCAGCGCTGAAAAGGACGCGGGGCGAATGACCGTCGTCGATCGCGACTCGAAAGCCTGCGCTCGCGCCCCTGACTGATCCGAGCCAGTCACAGCCGGACTGGTGTCACGTCGAGGACGGCGAAGCTCGTCCTCTTGGGGAATGCGGGCAATCTGTTGCATGTGTGGCCCAGTCGGTGGCTCGGGTAGGTCCCAGCGTCGGCAGAGTTAGTACCGCTAAACGTGCCGCGCCTGTGAACGCGGTCGCACACTTAGCATCGAAAGCCCAGCAAGGATGATGCCGCGTGTGCCAGGGACCAGTTTGGCTTCCGGCTCAACTGGGGCTCGTTCAGCCGACGGTCCGGTGTGGCAAGTCCGTGGCTGAGGTACGTAGAGCGATTTCCTGTTGGGTCCCTCTCGCGGTAGCTCGGGAACGAACCTTCCCAAAATGGGAAGTCCAACGGCCATCGGCCGAAAACATGAGGAAACAACCTGTTGGCGGTTGTCCCGTGAACCGACGAGTCGGCGAATGCGAAAAACGGGGCGTCCGTTGGTCCACAAAGTAAGGACTGGGGACCGATCGGTTCCATCTGAACCGGCAAGGCGCAATCGATCTTGCCGTCGCCGCGCCGTCCGTGTTTGGGTTGGGAGCTCACAATCGGCCCAGTACCTTTTTCAAGTGGTTGACAAAGCTGTCGCGCTTGATTGCGAGCGTATCGCCCCAGTCGTCGGAGCGCATACGATACCCCGCTCCTGCAAGCAGACTTCGGGCTGAGAATGCGTCTGCACTAGACAAGTGCCTGTGCTCATATAGGATCGCGCCGGGCGGGCTGGCTTCCAAGTCAACCTGTTTTAAAATCTGGTAATCATATCCCTCCGTGTCGATTTGTAGTAAATCAATCGTCTCAATGCCGTTTCGTGTAAGTACCTCTCGAAGTGGCTCGCACCGAACAGGTTCGGAGGTGATAAACGGCTCAAACTCTTGTCCATGTCTCACAATATGCAATCGCTCAAACGAGCCTAGCTGATCGTACCACCAAGGAGCGTCATTTCTTGTCTTCTTGATGTCATCAGAAATGTAATAAAGAGGTCGCATCTCTTCCTTTTCTGAAATGGCAACGTTCTCGAACCGGTAGCGTGACACCTGAGGATAGTTCGCAGTAAGCCTCCGAAACAAATGCGGAAGCGGCTCAATAAACAGAACCTGCCATTCTGGATTAGTTCGAATAAGAGGTGCAATCGGATCGTGTTGAAGGCCATCATTAGATCCCACTTGAACCACCACCGCGGGTCTGCCGTCATATAGTTTGGCGACGATAGAATCTAATGATGGAGGCGGAAATAGATAGCGCGTCGTGCGTCGAGACGCGTTGTATATATGTCGAGCGGCGCGCCGAGCAATCTTAGTCACGCCACGCGGGGTCATGCTCGCCATTAGCCAAAATCACTCGATATCGCTCGTGCAATGTCATATCCTTGACCGGATGATACAAGCAGTCGACATCCATTTCGGTCACTGCCCACTGCCTCCGCCACAGAATCCCACGTAGCTCGTGTGCTGTAACGATAGTGAGCTGATTGTGCAGCGCGAGTGTATGAAAAATGTATTCAATGAAGAAACACTTCCGCGGGAAGTGGTGGTGGTAGTGTTCTTCGTAGTGTTCTTCGGAGTGTTCTTCGGAGTGTTCTTGGCGAGGCCTGAGGAAAGCGATAAAGTTCATCACGCTGTTCGTCAGGCGTAATCCGAGGGTATTCGCCCGAATGAACAAATCCAGTGTCTTGAGTAGCCTACTGCTAAGGCGAACAGCGCAGATCATTGAGTGCGCCCATGGCAGCGGCAGTTGATGTCGTGGCACAAGACGCCACCAAGCCCAATCATCGAGTACGCCGAGTGTGTTAATGGCATAGTCACTGCTAATGATATCCGCCTCGCCATACTTTAGATCAATGTTAGAGATTGTGTCGGGACGAGGCACGAAGACGTCATCTTCTATGAACCATACGTGGTTGTAAGAAGTGTTAATGCGACAGAAGAAGTACAAAGCCTTCTCCCAAGCTGAGCAACCACTCTCCTTCTTTATGGCGGGGTTCAGATCAGAGAAACCGTGTTTACGACACTCCGCTTCATTAAGTTGCACGAAAGTCGTTGCGCTATCTGTGGCTTTAAAGTCATTGTCATCAACAATAAAAAATACGTCATAACCAAGTCGGACGAACTGTGTGTAGAACGCAACGAGTGCGGGATGCGGGGTGTGCGTCAGCACGGCAATGCCGTTCATGCGAGTGTCTGGAATACTCATCGGCAAAGAAGTCGGAGCCTATGCATGACAACGAACCGCATCGACGTGCAGACGTTCGGGAAATCGAGGGAGCCCGGGAGGCGCGCTGACCGCCGCATGGCCCGCTTACCCCGAACTGGCGTAATTGGCCGTGAGCGCCAGCCGCCGGCGAATCGCACCCTTGATCCACTGCGAGTACGCGCTTTATGCCGTGACGATCAGCAGGCACGGATATAACGCTTTCGTACTCAAGTACCGTGCCGGATCTGGCGGCGCAGTAGCCACTCGCGATCTCGCCGCCGCCATCTTCCTATGTCTTACGAAACGCCAAAGTGCTTGGCGTTGATACCCGCGGCTATTCCTTGTGGGGCAGCTCGGCTGGGGCAAGAATGGCCGCGGCCATCGGATCGCACGGGGTCGCGAGTTTCGGCGGAGACGACCTTCCCAAGCCGTCGGCAGTGGTGATGGCCTACACGGGCCACTCGGAATACTCGGCCAACGAGCCGCCAACCTTATCGCAAGGGAGATGCTTCGGAGGAACGATAGTTGTGGGGGAGCCTTATTCTGGCGTCTCGTAAGGCATCTCTCCCCAGTAGGCGTAGAACGCATCGTCGAGCTTCTTCCACGATGCGGCGACTTCAGGCTGGTTCTCCTGCAACCACCTGACGAAATGGGGTCGCGTGCCGTCGGCATCGGTCACGCCGTACTCGTCCGCGAGATCCCAGGACGCGAACACCCGTCCATTCTTCGTCCGTACGTCCGGGTCTGCTGCCAGCGCGGCGACCGAGCGGCCGACGAAGAGGGGAGTCTCCGAAGCAATGAACGACTTGACCTTCTTCGCCACGTCACGCCAGTTGGCTTCGGTCACGCCAAAGTGATCGAGCATCCACTCCGACCGTAGGAAACCAGGCGTCACGGCAATTGCGGTGATGCCCCGCTCCTTCAGCTCCTGGGAAAGCCCGAAGGCCATCCGGATCACCGTCGTCTTCACGAGGTCGTAGAAGAAGTGCCCGCGATAGAAGTACGCGTCGCCGTCCGTGATCTCGACGACGAGGCCGCCCGCCCGCATCCGTGGAAGGCCGTAGTAGCTGGTGATGATGTGCGTCTTGATTGCGCGATCGATGAGGGTCAGGCCGTCCTCGAGCTTCGTCTCCCAGAGCTTCTTTCCCCACTCGACGAGGTCGTCGCCGCCCCAGATGTCGTTGACCAGAATGTCGAGCTCTCCGACGCGCTCGAACAGCCTCGCAACCTCTTCCGGAACCGTGTGATCGACCCGAACGGCGATGCCGTGGCCGCCGCGCGCGGTCACGATGTCCGCGGTCTCCTGGATGGTCTCCGGTCGATTCTTCATCCCCGGACTTCCCGGAACGCTGCGACCAGTGCAGTAGACGGTGGCTCCGGCCTCTCCGAGGGCCGTGGCGATGCCGCGTCCTGCGCCTCGCGTCGCACCGGAAACGACGGCGATCTTTCCTGCAAGGGGCTTCTTCATGCGTTGTCCTGTGCCCTGAGCGTTCGGCTCTCATAGGTTCGGGGCGGACGATTGACAGGCGTTGGCGGCTTGGCAAAGATCCTTACAACATAGCCGGTCTTGCCCGAAAATGCGAAGGTAGTTGTCCGGTCTCGCGTCGGAATGCGCGATCGATCGTATCGACTGACCCCAAGCCGCAGCTCCATTCACAGCTCTCTTTCAGCAAGGCGTCGGAACTCGTCAGGGACGGAGCGCGCACCCCGCGATGCTGACCCATAATCCACCGCTTGTCCTCCGAAGCGCTTGCGGATCGCATCGACGGCCCGGTCTGCGCGCGATCGCGCCAGGCCTTTCTTTGTGCCAGGACGGCATCCTTCGTCGGCAAGCCCGAGCGGCAGCTCCAGTTGCACGATCGCATGCGCTTCGAGTTGTGAGATGGAGATCGCCAGCAGCGAGATCGTCCTCTCGTCACGGTGATCCGCAAGAACGCCGCGCACCAAGTCCTCGGCGATCTCAGCGAGAGCCCTCGTGGCAGAAATCGGCGCTGACAGCGTGAGCGAGCGCGTGACCGAGCGCAAATCGGCGAAGCGCACGCGGACCGTGATCGTCCGGCCCGCCAGGGATTTGGCGCGGAGCCGGGCGCCGATGCGGTCGGCGAGATGATGGAGCGTCGGTTTGAAAACGCGCTCGATCGCCGGCCGTCGTCCGAGCGCCGATTGTGCGCCGGCGGAGCGCGCGCGCCGACGCGTCTGGATTTGCCGCGGATCGCTGTTCCAGGCGAGTGCCGTCAATTTTCTTCCCGCCGCGTGCCCAAGCAATCGCTCCACGGATTGAGGAGAGCTCTCAGCCAATTGACCGATGGTGGTGACGCCGATCTTGGCGAGCCGCGCCTCGGTGGCGGGGCCCACGCCCCACATCAGCGCGACGGGCAGTTTGTGAAGGAAGTCGAGTTCAGTATCTGGATCGACGACGACCAATCCATCCGGCTTCGCGACCTGCGATGCGACCTTCGCCAGGTGCTTGGTACGCGCCACGCCGATTGACATCGGCAAGCCAAGCTCGGCGCGCACGCGAGCCCGAACCGTCCTTGCGATCTCTGCCGGCGAACCGAAGAGATGCGTGCACCCGGCAACGTCGGCGAAGGCCTCGTCGATGGAGATGCGCTCGATGGAAGGCGTGAAATCGCTCAGTACTCCGATGGCGGCGTCGCCGAGCCGTTGGTATTCGTCGAAATGTCCGCCGACAAAAACGAGGTCGGGGCAGAGTTGCCGCGCGCGCCGTCCAGGCATGCCGCTTCGGACGCCGAAGGCCCGCGCTTCGTAGGAGGCCGCGAGCACGACGCCGCCGCCGACCGCAATCGGCTTGCCGCGCAGGCGAGGGTCAAGCAGCTGTTCGACCGACGCATAAAAGGCGTCGAGGTCCGCGTGGAGAATGGTGGCTGTGGAACCCATCTCGTTGCCTCTTCGCCCTGGACCCTCAGTGCATGATGGCGTACGGGACGACCGTCTCGCAGTGGGTGTGCGCCCACACGTCGACTGCGGAGAGCCTGTCCGTCCATCGGTCGATCATCTGCCAGCCACGCATTACACCCACCACAGCGCAGATGCGAGTCGCGACTCGTCGAGTGCCGGTCCGACGCCCAGGCGCAGCGCCACTGGAGCGCCAGCTGCAATCAAGCGCTTCAGCTCCGTAGTCAATACCCGTAGGCGATCGAAGGATGCGAGGGTGAAGGCCTCACGACGTGCGGCCGCTGGACGGCGGTAACCCGGTGGAATCGATGGCGTCGCGTTTGCGTCCACTGCCCCGCTCAACACCACCTCGCTGTTTTCGATCACAATGAGCCGCGCACAACGGCCACCGGGCTCGCGCCACACCACGCTCGAATCGACCAACCGGGTTAGCCAGATCGCGCGGCGTCGGGCGAGCGCCGCCCGCAACGCGAGCCACTCCAGCGAAACTTGCACGAACTCCGGGGTCCACCCCGTGGAGCCACGAGCCGTTTCGTTGACGTCGTCTTCATCAACGTCGCGGTCTCGCCGACCTTCTCGCCACAGGCGCGTGCCAAGCCGCAGCAACTTGGCGTGCGCAGAGAGGTTGATGCGCGACATTTCAGGATGCGTCGCGCACAACCGCTTGTAACCGGCGTTGAACGTGCCTGCATCTGGGCCCCATGGACCGGACGGCAGCGCCGCGCAGTCTGCCCGAGTGAGTGCCACGAATTGATCGAGCGTTTCGTGGGAAGCAAATGGTCCGAGCGGACAGTGTGGCGACGGCTGTGAACGACGCGCGCTGAGATCCGGCGACGTGAACCACAACGCGCGGTCCTGACTCGTGAGCGCGACGTTGTAGGGCGGTTGGTGCCGCTTGATTTCGTCCGGCTCGAGGAGCGCGGCCTCGAGCGGACTGGGTGTGACGTCGAACGAGATCGCGCGTGCCTGCGACAGCATCTCGAGCGACCGCTCGGGGACCCCGTTCTGCTTCCGAAAGTAGCTGTTGACCCGATGATGGAGCGAAGCTGCCTTGCCGACGTACAGGACGCTATCGTCTGTCCGCAGCATGCGATAGATGCCAGGGGAATCCGGCAGCGAAAGCCGCACGTCGCGCGGCATCGGCCAAACGCGGCGTCGACACCTGGTCGGCTTGACCGGTCCGGCGAGCCAATCGTGGAGCGCGCCCCACGTCGACACCCCCTGCATCTCGAGCAGCCGGACAAGCTCTTGCCAGACGAACGCCGTCGCATCCACGTGATCGGCGCTGCGACGCAGCGCGCCAACCGCGCGACCGAAGTATCCAGAAAGGGCACGCAGGCTGCAGCGAGGCAGATTGGGCAATAGGCGCCTGCCAATGTCCCGTGCGCAGACCACGTCGAGCGGAAACGGGCCGGCGGCCAACGAGCGGAGGAACGGCTGCTCGAATCGAGCGAAGTGGATGACCGTCGGCGCGGGCTGGTGCGAGAGACTGGCGGCTTGGTCGGACAGCTCGCGCCATGCGCGGTGTCCGTCGACCGCGTCTCGCATCATGCGCTCGGAGATTCCCGTGATCCGCGCAACGGCTGGCGGAATCTGCTCGTTGTCCGGAAGCGCGATCAGGCACGCACGCGCGTGCGTGATTGTCTTGCGCACTCGGGCCCAGCCGATCTCAATGAGATGCCCTCGCGGAGCTGCAGCCGTGGCCTGACAGTCGACCGCCAGCACCTCGAGTTGCGAGAGCGGCTCGGGATGGCTGCCCATCGATCACCGCTTCTGCCGCGAAGGCGCGGACGTAGCTCCCGGTAACTTCCTTGTTCGGCCGCGCGCATTCGTCGGTTGCAAGCGCTTGTGAGGCCGCCGCCTCGCGGGTTCCCTTCGCTCGGGCGCAGAGAGCGCGCTGATCGTGATGCAGTAGCCGTCCGGATCCCGGAGTGAGAACTCGCGCGTTTGAGTGTTCAGGTTCACGTGGGGCTCCTCTTCGAACCGGTCGACGAGAGCGCGTGCCCTCTTCAGCGCCATCTTGTAGTCGTCGACGCGGAAGAACAAGAGGAGCCCGTTGCCAGGTAACGCCTCGTCCGGGCTCATCAATGAGGGATGCTCGTGCGCGCCCCACCGGTGGAGGCAGAGCAACACGGTTCCGTCCGTATCCAGGACCTGACCAAAGTGGTCATGGGCCGGAGGCCTCTCGGGCTGACCGAAGAGCGACTGGTACCATTTGACGCTGCCGGGTACGTCGCGTACGCCGATAATCGTCCATGTGCGTTTCATCGCCCAATACCATCTGCCACGACCAGAATTAGTTTCATACGGCCGCCGCTCGATCCAGAGCGAATCTCGTTAGGCGAGTAGTTCTTTCAAGCGTCGCTTCTTCAGCGTCTCGTCGGGGCTGACCGCGACGCCATCGCACCAGCGACGAATCTGCTGAACCGTGAGCCGATGCGAGGTGGCAGGCTCGCGCACCTGAACCTCGAGCTCGGTTCCCGGCGCAACCGCGTCGGCCCAGCCACTGTTCCGCCGCCACCTCAACCGAGTGCCGAATGGCGCGTCAGCGTATCATATTCGCTTTTTGTTCGCCTCTGATCCACGGAGAAAGCGGTGTTGTGGGGTTCATTCGGTGTGGGGTACGGCGGGTATTGCTCCGAGTTGCTGCATCAGGGAGAAGAGGTTTGCGACGCCCCAGTGCTCCGTGATCTGCCCGTTGCGCACCCGCATTGCGTCGACGGTTTCAAATTGAATCTTGCGACCCGTGGGCGCGATGCCGAAGAATGGGCCCTCGTGGGTTCCGTGGTAGGTCTTATACGTCGTCACCAGGTCGCCGTCGGCGGCTTGCCAATGAATCTCTGCACGGAAGTCGGGAAACGCGGCGCGAAGAACGCGATACAGCTCTCGCGCGCCATCTCGATCGGCAGTCCGTCCGGGTTGCGGTGTGTGATCGACGAAATCCGACGCGAACAGTTCCTCGAAGACGGCGAAGTTTCCGCGGCTCTGCACCTCTTCGGTGTTGCGACGGACGACGGCCTTCGCCGCCTCGCTTGACGCAGTGTTGCTCATCGGTCGAAACTCCTGGAAATCAGTCCCTATCGCGCTTCGCGGCCATGCCAGCGTATTATGTCCGCGGCATGAGGTCTGTGTAATACGTCGCCGCCCCTCTTCCTCAACGAAGCCGCAATCGAAGCGCATCTAAATCGAGACAGCGAAAGACCTGCTGGTGCGCCCGCCTCCTCGCTGACGGATCTCGCGTCGGGCTGCGGCTTTACCGATCAGAGAGTAATCTGGCCTTGTGGTCGAACGACCATCATGACAATGGACGTTCGTCGATCCAGTCAACGTACAACCGTCGTTCCGCGAAGAGCCACTCCCCGTCGATCTTCACGAACGTGTCGTGGTAGCGGAGCGACGCGACCATCAAACGGCGCTTGCCGCCGTCGACCGTGACGTGATGCGCCAGGCAATACGCTTCCCCTGTGGCTTGATCGTCGGTTAGCGTGAAGATCGTGCTCTGTCCGACGAAATGCGTCGTGCTGTCGTATTTGTTTAGGTCTGCAAAAACTGGAGCAAGCGCGTCGCGCGAATGCAGTTCCTGTGAGGGTGTTGGGGCTTTGGCGTTCATGTACACCACGAAGTGCGTGTCCGCCGTAAAAAGCGACATCTGACCGTTTGCGTCACGGCGATCGGCGCAGTGCGCATACGCCTCGACGAGTTCGCGGATCGCAAGGCGGTCGGCCGCTTCATTGGGAGAGACGGTGAGGTGTGTGCTCATGAAGCGGGTCTCCTTGAAAGCTCAGGGTAACTGGTCGACAAAGAGATGTACGGCCGCAATCTGGCCGTCCCGGGCAATGATGAAGTCGGTCCCGGCGTAAGCTGGCGCCTCACCAGGACGGCCCGAGACCCACCGCACCCGCCCGCCATTGCCCAATTCCTCGGGCGGGGCAATTGGCTGATATCGAAAGTCAGGGTGCGTTGCCTTGATCGCGCCGGCGACGCGATCGATCTCGTCGCGGCCATGGTGAACGCCTCTGGGCTCGTAGAACACGCAATCGTCGGTGAAGATCTCGTCAATGGCTGCGCGCCGACGCGCGGCATCGTTTTCACCGAAGACGTCATAAAGATTACGGGTCAGCAAGGTCGATATGCTGGAGGACATGGCTTTGTCTCCTCTGCGCATTGGGAAACCTGCAGCCTCGAACCCGATTACCCGAGTCTCACGAGGTTGACTGCGGCAAGTGCCCCCCCTGGGAATTGCTGCACTTGCCGGCCCGCCTCGAAGTCGCCAAGATCGATAGCGGCAAATCCCAACTGCCCGATCAGGTGAGCAACCGTCGTCTTCGCATCCGCGTCCGCGCCCGACAAGAACATCACGCGGTGTCCGCCCGCCTGGCGGGGATCGCTCGCGAGGACCGCTGCCGTCAGCGTGTTGAACGCCTTGACCACGCGAGCCCCGGGCAGATGCTCAGCGACCACCTCGCTCGACGGCCGACCGCCAAGATCGAGCCCTGCCAAGCCCTCGGGACCGATCGAGACCGCGTTCATCGCATCGATCACGATGCACCCGTTCCACGGCGGCAGGTCTGACACGACATCCGTGTGGCTGGTCCACGGCACCGCAAGAAACACGATGTCCGCTTTTGCCGCTTCCTGGCGCGTGGCAGCTTTGATTCCGGGGCCGAGTTCGCGCACAAGGGACAAGAGCGACTCTGGGCCGCGGCTATTACTGATGGACACCTCAAGGCCAGCGCTCGAGAGCCTCTTGGCCACGGCCTGCCCGATATGTCCCGCGCCGATGATTCCGATCGTCATAGTGCTATCTCCAGATACTGGTGGTTTCGGTGGTGGCAGGCTTACACGCCCGCCTTGACTGCCTGTGCGCTGTTGAGCAGCTGCTGTTCCCACTGGAGGCTCGTCCCGACGTTGCCCGAGTGGTCGAACAGAATTTGCGCCATGGCCGGCACGGTGTCGATGCGGGCCCAGTCGCGCTGCAGCTCAGCCCCGAAGACGCCCCATGTGATGGGCATCACGCCGGCCTGCACCATGCGTTGGATCGCCATTTCGTGCGCTTCGACACTCACGCCACCCGAAGCATCGGTCACCACGTAGACCTCATAGCCTTCACCGGCCGCCTGAATTGCCGGCATCGCCAGACAGATCTCGGTCCACAGGGCGGCGATAACGATCTTCCGTCTGCCGGTGTTCTTCACCCAGTCGACCACGCGCGGATCTTCCCACGCGTTGATCCAAGTGCGGTCGATCGGTTTGTGATCGGGAAATACGTCCTGCAGTGACTTGAGGAGGAACCCTCCACGATCCTCCACGACGGTGGTGAAGAGCGTCGGCACGCCGAACGCTCTCGCCGCTTTCGCGAGTCCCACCACGTTGTTGACGATCGTCTGCGTGTCGTGACTCCGCAGCCCGGCGAACTGAAACGGCTGGTGGTCGATCAGGATCAGCGCACAGTTGTCAGGCGTGAGGAGCGCACCAAGTCCGGCCTTCGGATTCCGCGGTTCATTACCTGTTGTCCCTGCCATAGCTAGCATCCTTTCGTGCGGCCAAGGGGACAGCACCCGCTGCGCGGTCGCCCTGGTCCAATGGGTTGAGAGATGTCACATCGGCGCGTCTCGACATGGCTGTCATCCGCGGAAGACGGGCGTTGAACCGGATCCCGTACGGCGATCACCCTCCGCGTCCAAGCGTTCCTTGAGTTCGCGGATGTGCCGTTCGCCCGCCGCGAGAGCGTCCGCGCTCGTGTGGACTGAGTAGGCGCCTAGGTGCAACTCGTACGGATGCGGCACTGCAGAGCCCAGGACGAAGGTTGCACCAGTGCCTTCCGCTCCCTCAAACGTGATGGGTGCCACGCCTGGCTTGAAGATCACGAGTTCACCGTGCGACAGCCGCTCGCTGCCGCTGAGCGCGCCCTCGCCAACCGCGACCCACGCAACGGTGTGACCGTCAGGAGGTTCATACGTCCAGCGCTCACCGGGATTGAGCGTGACCAACAGGTAATTGATCCCGTGCGGAGCCCGCACCTGGCTCGTCGCGGTTTCGTACGTACCGACGATGAGGCGTGCCGGACCGATGCTCGGCATCAGGTCGGCGCCGAGGTACTGGGCTTCTGGTTCGGCGCGCTCCAGTTCAGGCGGAAGGGCGATCCACAGCTGGAAGCCGTGCACCATCGGCGATGATCCAGCGGACAGCTCTTTGCCGTGCCACATGCCGATTCCGGCACGCGCCCATTCCAGGCCGCCGTAGCCGATCGTGCCGTGTCCGGCTATCGGGTCGTCGAAGGTCACATCGCCTTGGGTAAACACCGTCACCGTCGCGATTCCCGAATGTGGATGCACGGGCATACGTCCCGCCAACGCTCGCATGTCCGCCTCGAACAGGTCGAGAAAGACGAACGGCTTGAGCTGCACGCCCAGGTCCGATGGGCTCATCAGACGAGTGATCGGACCATGGCGATATCCGCGGGTGCGATGTACGACTGTTCGGTTCTGGGGTTGAACGGACATTGATGATTCCACGGCTTCCCTCCCCTATGCGAGCAACGTTCAGTTCGTCAGCGGACGATCGGCTGTACGCCGAGCAGTTGATGCCGGCGAGCCCAGACGACGGTTGCTGACCCGAGCGACAGGATCGCCGGCACCGCTGGCGAACCTCCAACGATGAAGAGATGCGTTGCGATTGCGCCGACCATCGTCGCCACGAGTGCCAGGGCGCCGAACACCGCGATCGAGGGCACGAGCAGCGCAAGCGCCGAACCGACTTCGATGAGGCCGGTCAGGTAGCGGAACCACTGACCGATGCCGATGGCATCGAAGAGTCCCACCATCGCGGGGGCGCCTAGGAGCTTCGAGCTGCCGGCGAGCAAAAACATTCCGGCGAGCGCGATCTGGACAACCCAGAGAGCAATGAGTCCACTGCGACCGCTGCGGACCGGCGATGTCGGCGTGAGTGATGGTGCGAGAGACATGAAGCAACCTTCCTTTCCATGAATAGTTAGAAATCTAACTATCGAGCCAAAATTTTTTGAGGCCCGGCCTCAGTCGTCTTCCGTAACCCTTTCCCCAGTGATGCGGCGAGCATGATGGCTGAGCGCACGCAGGAGTCGACTCGCTTCGCGCTTCTGCGATACCGACAGACCCGCCATGACCTGGCGAAGCCGCTCCACGTGCGCTGGAAAGACCTCGTCGATCAACGCTCGTCCTTTCGCGGTGAGCTCGCCGAACACGACTCGCTGATCCTCGGCGCACGCTCGCCGGCGCATCAATCCACGCTCCTCGAGCTTCTTGACGACGTACGTAGTACTCGCGCCGGTCACCAGAATCCGGTCGCGAATCTCGCCGAGTGGCAGAACGCCTTTGTGGTACAGCACTTCCAGCACGGCGAACTCGGTCAAGCTCAGTCCGGACTCAACCAGATGCGGTCGCACCCCTCGCTCGATCGCTTGAAGAGCGCGCCCAAGAGCGATGATCAGCTGCAGCGTCGCGGCCCGATCGCCATCGGTGGCGGGTGCAGGCGGCTGGCCGGCTTTCAATGCCACAATAGTTAGAATTCTAAATAATGCAGCTGCTCGTTGTCAACCCGGTAGTGTTGGGGTACTACCAGGACGGCAAGTTGATCTACGCGGCGAGAACGCGTAACGGCTTCACGCCCGGCACGCGTGCGCAGCTGTTCAAGAAGTGCAAAGGGCTTGAGGTCCACGAGTGCCCGTTCGCCAATCTTTCAGAGGCGACGAGCGGACGATGGGGCCAGGGCTCACGAAGGCGAAGATGGCCGAGTGCGTCTGGTTGAATCCCGTCCTCGTCGGCCAGTTCGAGTTCCTTGAGTGGACTGCGGACAACCACCTGCGACATTCACAGTTCCTGGCTCTGCGCGAGGACAAGAAGGCCCGAGACGTTGTGCGTGAGTGAGGCCACCAGTCGGGCGCGCGTCACGCCGGTTCGACCATCGCTTTGAGAAACTCGTGTGAACCCGGCGTCCCCGTCCCAGGTCGGACCGGCCTCGGTCCATTCGTCCTAGGATCAACACAAGGAGAGACACATGCGGAAAATCATCGTCGGCGCCCAGGTTTCCATGGACGGCGTCATGCAAGCGCCCGGCGGACCGACCGAGGATCCGACTAAGGGGTTCAACTTCGGCGGCTGGGCGATGCCGTATTTCGATCAGGAGTTCGGCGAGGAACTTGACCGCCTGTTCAATGAGAAATTCGACCTCCTGCTCGGCCGCAAGACCTACGAGATTTTCGCAGCGTATTGGCCGTACTACGACGAAGACGCTCCCGATGGCGGCATCGCCAAGCTGTTCAAGGACATCAAGAAGTACGCGGTTTCGCGCTCAGGCGAGGTCGATACGAGCTGGGCGGGCTCAGTGCGCCTGCGCGACATCGCCGACGTGAAGCGTCTGAAGCAGGAAGACGGCCCGAACCTCGTCACCCAAGGCAGTACCTGAACTCGTCCACGCGCTGCTCGCCAATGACCTGGTCGACGCTATGAGCATCTTCACAGTGCCGGTCGTGCTTGGCGGCGGCAAGAAGCTGTTCGCCGACGGCTCGGCGCCGCATTCGTTCAAGCTGACTAGGTCCCGCGTCTCTCCCAATGGCCTGATCGTCGGCCATTACGAGCGCGGCGGCGAGATCAAGATCGGCGACACCGCGCGCGATTCTCCCAGCCAACGTGAGATCGCCCGCCAGGAGCGCATGAAGCGCGAAGGCTAGAGGTCAAAACGTCAAGACGAGCACGCGCGAGGTCGGATGCCTCGCTCTTCGGATCACCGTCGTAGTCGACCCGGCTTCGAAGATTGCCTGGGTTGCCCGCTATTCTGAAGTCTGGTTGAGATTTGGCAGACGTCAGGCCTGCGACATCGTTGCACACCGTCCGCGCCCTTCGGCGAAGTCCTGCCGAAATTGTTGCTCGAGTCCCCTGAACAGCGCCCTACCGCCGGCCCGCGAGCTTCATCGCGCGTCGGCGCGCCATGGCCGCCTTCAGGTCGAAGTTGGCCTGCATGTGCATCCAGAACTGCGGTGTCGTCTTGAAGAACTGCGCCAGGCGGAGCGCCGTGTCGGCGGTCACCCCACGTTTGCCCCTGACGAGCTCGTTGAGCCGCACGGTCGACATTCCCAGCTTCAGCGCGGCCGCGGCCTGCGTCATCTCGAGTGGCTTCAGGAACTCCTCGAGAAGAATCTCTCCGGGATGAATGGCCGGTCCCAGACTCGACGCCTCCCGCGGGATGCTCTCAGTGATAGTCCTCACAGCGGACGTCGTACGCATCGTTGCTCTCCCACCTGAAGGTCAAACGGTACTGCTGGTTGACCCGAATGCTGTGCTGCCCCTTCCGGTCTCCAGCCAAGGCTTCGAACCGGTTACCGGGCACCGCAGCCAGATCCTCGAGTCGTTGAGCGCTGTCGAGCATCGTCAGCTTGCGATAAACGGTGTGCCACAACACTCGCGGGATCCTCCGCGCCGCTTTACTATTGCGCTCGGCCCACAGGTCCGCGGTCGTCACGTCCGCGAACGACTGGATCACGACATTACGATATACGGATACCGTGTATCCGTCAAGGGACGATTTAGCTTTGGGTCCGTGCAGGCCCCGAGCAATTTGGACCTAGCCGCGCGGGCAATAGCAATGGCATACAACAGGCACCTTGAGTGCTCTGGGAGTCATCCCGGGTCTTTGGCAGCCCGGTAAACCCTCCTGGGTGCCACGTCGCGGATTCCATTCACGACTGTCGGCGCCGGTAACCCAGTCGTTCGCCGACGTCGCCGACCGGCCTGATCCGTGACGTCACCAGCACCGCGCACGGCGACGGCGCGACGGTTGACCCCTTACCTCATCTCGTCTCGCGGAGCCGAGTCGCTCGCCACGGCTTACCGGTCCGACCCGCCGCTGTGCTACCATCCTGCCGTTCAGGAGGGGCTTATGAAGCGATTGCTAGCTGGTGGCTTGATGCTGTCGTGCTCATTGGTTTTCGGCGCGGTCCTGGCCGCCCAAGACAAACCGGCCGCGAAGGAGCACACGATGACGGGCTGCGTGCAGAAAGGCACGTCAGCGGATACGTTCGTGTTGACGAACACCGAGGCGAAAGGACCGAAGACGATCGGCATCGTCGAGTCGAAGGAAAACCTGGCTCCGCACGTCGGTCACGTCATCGCGATCACCGGGACGGATGTTCCCGCGAAAGAAGCGGAGAGCGCGAAACCCACGCCGCCCAAGGCCGACCACTACATGAAAGTTACGTCGATCAAGATGGTGTCGACGACCTGCAAGTAGAAGGCACGTCGAGCGCGTTAGTAAGACAGCAGTCAGCTGTCAGACCACCGTCGGCTGACTGCCCTCGCTCGGTCTGAGCAGCTGGAGTGCCTGTTGCAGATCCCAGTCGGCCTGAAAGCCGCATCCAGCGTCTTTCCCGCTTAGTCTGCAAAACCTCCATCCCCGGTTCAAATCGCCTTCAGGATCGCACAGCTATCTCCTCAATCCGACGAGCTCCCAGCCTGAGCCCGCGCGCCGGAAGTACACCCTGACGGGCGTGGCCCACGAGGGAAAGTCCGGGTGGATGGCTGCCACCCGAACCTGGATGAAGTCGGCGTTGGCTCGAGGCACGGTCAGCGCAGCTGGCGCCTGCGCTCGTGGCTCGCCGACTGCAATCTCGCCACCGGCGTCGGTCGCGAGGCCGGTCAGGTTGTCGAATCGAGCCCACTGCAGCCGATAGCCGCGCGAAGGCGTGGCGACTCCGACCTGCTCGGCAGCATTGGCAAACGTCAGTTCGCCTGACGCGCTCAACGAGAAGTCCACGAGCGGATTGATCGGCGTCAGCCAGGCGCGCAGCACCTTGTCGCGCCGGCGCAGCAGTGTCGCCGTCATGTACTCGGTCGCGCGTGGATCGCTGTATCTGGCCTTCTCGACGACGGCCCGCACGGTGGCGTCATCGAATCGTGAAATGATGCGCGCCGCCCAGAACGCGTCCTCAGGCCGCATGTTCTCGAACGCGGGATTCGGATACTCAGGCTTCCACGACGTGGGCTCGAAGGCATCGGCTTCGAATCGACCAACGGCGCGTGGCACATCGGGATACGAAATGCGAGTCCATGGGCGTGCATACATCCCAAGCGTGGCCAGTGTCAGCCAGCCTGGCTTCCACTCGAGGATGTACTCGTTGCCCGGCCGGTGACGCTGCGCGTAGACCGTTCCGCTTCCCATAATCGAACCAAAGTCGAACATGTAGTGTTTGATGTAGCGTCGGTTCGGCTCGCCGACGAGCATGTCCAGGCTGTTGACGCCGCGGGAATCGTCGTGGTTCAGCCACGCGCCGAACACGCGCGCGGCCCTGAGCTCGCGGCGGTGCTCGTGCGGCACGATGTCGTTGGGATCGTCGGGCCGCGTGCCGTAATACCGGAAGTTGCCCAACGGCTTGCCGTCGGCGAAGCGGCTGACGAGCACGCGATACTTGCCGTCGGCTCGCCGGGCCGCCCGTCGAAGCACTTTGTCCACGTCGCTGCGCGTGAACGGCCGCTTTCGCCCACCCGCGAGCGGGTCGCGATACGTCGCCTTATCGGAAATGACGAGCCGGTCCGGGTCCAGTTCGGCCAGGTACACGTCCACCGTGTGGTATCCGAACGCGTGATAGAACGCCGTGCCGATCATTTCGGCTCCCGTCGCCATTTCTGGATTGGCGGGCGGGTCGAATTCGATCTGATACGTGTGCCCTTCGCGGTCGGTCATGCGGAATCCAGGCTGCACGCCGGTCGCCTTGCCGCCGGACACCTTCCAGCCGTCGAGCGATATCGACTCGAAGCGATCCGGGCCTCGCACGACATCGTCAATCGACATCGCATCACGGCCGATGCGGTTGACGAACCACGCCGAGTTCGGCACCTCGTCGAGCGTGTTGACGTTCATCGCCCGGAGGTCCCGCCGTTCGCCGGGCGTCGCGAAGGTGTTGACGACGAAGTCGTAGCTGTTGGCGTCCTCGACTGCCGTCACAGACGAGGCGTCGGCGACCGCATCGTTGTCGATCCACAAGGGATCGTCGGGATAGAAGTGCGGCCGCCCCGTCGTGACCACGCTGACCGTGCCGAGGACGGCGACAGCCGCGAGCCCGACGACGGTTGCGCACAGCCGGCGCGCACCCGACCTAGAACTTGCCACCGAAGACGATCCAAAGATGGTTGCCATCGCGACTCCCAAAGGCAGCGTCCACGCGAAGGACGATGCCGTTATCCGTGTTGAAGCGGAATCCGACCCCATAGTCGGATTCGAGGTCGTTGAGGTCGAGATCGGCGCGGCGCATCGCGACCTTACCGGCGTCGTAGAAAAACGCAGCATCGAGTCCGGACCAGACCTCAAAGCGATACTCCGCCTGGAGGAGGAGCGCATGTGGACCGCGGAACCGATAGTCGCGGTACCCGCGGAGCGAGTCGTTCCCGCCGAGCGTCGGCATCAGGTAGAAGGGCATCTGCTGGCCGGAAGCGGTGTCGGACGTCGAGGCCGCCACGCGTCCCATCAGCACGCGCCGCTCCGACAGGAAGCTGACGAACTGCCGCAGGTCCACGTCCAGGCGGGTGAAGGAGTACGCCGACAGATCGCGATCGTCGTAGTGACTGAGCTCGGCGCGGTACCAGCCGCCCTTGCGTGCGTTCAGCGGCCGCCGCGAGTCGATCTCGACGAATGCGATGGAACGCAGATAGTTGGGCTGCGCGGAGAGCCCCGGGGCAGACGCGTCGTCGTATTCCTCGCCGATTGAGACCAGGGCTTTGTCTGTGCCGTCACTGACGCGGGGCTCGTAGTACTCGAGGCCGCCACCGATCGAGACGACGGGAGCCACGCGCATAGCCGCTCGCGCACCAAACGTCTGAGCGCGCAGCTGAAAGTCGGCCTGCGCGGACCGAAGCGAGTCCGGACCGAGACCAAAGTAATCTTCCTGGGGATACTCGGAGCGCCGGCCGTAGCCCTCCGCCAGAAACCGACCGCCGCCAAGATTTGGAAACCGAACGCGTGCCTCTCCGGCCCAGTACCCCTTGAGCGAGGCGCCTCCCCACACGTCGAGGGCGGCGTCAGAGCCGAAGAGACGACGTGAGCGATAGCCCGCCCCGTACGCGAAACCGCTTCCCGTCGTGATGCTCCCAAGCTTCGCGTAGATGCCATCCCGAGTGATGAGCGGGATGCCGCCGGTCTCGACGGCTTTCAGCGCGCGCTCGACGACATTCGGTTCGTACGGCCTGACCGTCTGCTGTTTTTCTTCTCGCTGCTGCCTCTGCGCTTCCTCGCGCGTCTCTTGCGCGAGGGCAACGGTTCGGAACGGAAGCATCGCGAGTAGGCACAGCGGAACAATTCGATTCAGTTTCATTTTGGCCCTCGATGCATATGCGGCGCCGGACACCGGGATCGAACCGCGTGCTACGCCAGCACCGGCTTCGCGGAACTGCGGCGATTCGCCGGGCGCATGACGTACGAAACCGCCAGCGACCCAATCAAAGCGACAGGCAGCAAGAAAATACCGTCGGCTGCCAGATAGTGCGCCACGGTCGCCGCGATCCACATGAAGGTAAAGCCTGCGTAGGCCCATTCCTTCAAGGTCGGCAGCCGCGGCAGGAGCAGCACGATGGCTCCTGCCAGCTTCCCGATGCCGAGCAGGACACGCAAGTGCTGCGGATATCCCATGTGTCGGAAATTCTCGACCGCCTCGGGGGCGCTGGTCAGATAGCTGAAGCCAGCCAACAGCGTCACGATCCCCACTAGACCTGTGGCTCCCCAGTACGCAATCTTTCGTGACATCTTTTCTCCTGCGGGCATACCGTCCTCCAAGCAACTTCTCCTTGCGTGTGTGTGACCGTTCGCGCATCACCGCGCTGCGGTCGATACACGCAAGGGCAAAGGTGATGCCTGCGCACAGCGCGGAGCGCCCATTCGCGTGCCGCAGCCACTTTTCGAAGAACACAGGCCAGATCCACCAGGTTTCGTTCTCGCGCTCGAGGTGCATCAGCACTCATCGTCGGTCGCACGCGGTGTGTCGTGGCACACAGTCCGTGCGTTTTCACGCGATGCGCGATCCTCAGTGTTGCGGTGCGCCTTGCACGGCGCTTCTCAGGAACCACACACCAGCATCGGTCCGGCACAAGAGATCGATCTCGTCGCGGGTGAGATCGAAACCTCGCAGACACAGCTCGGCGACCGTCTCCACCCGGTCGAGCGCAAATCGGATGCGCAGGTTCTCATCGGTGAGCAGCTTGTCGATGACCATTCCAACACTCGCTCGTGACATGGCGTCGCCTCCTTCGGAGCTGCACCGGCTGCGGCAACATCCACGCCACGCCGACGAAGCTCCGAACCCGCCAGTTTTCAGTGGCGGGAGGACCGGGCGCGATTTCCGGCTGCGTGTTAGCACACGCCATGCGCGATCACACGCACTGCCTCGCATCCGGTCGAACGGGATGCCAGCCGTGTTCAGGGTTTCGCACTACAGCGCGAGGCTGGTTCGGTTGCGATAGGCGGCAATGGACGCCGCATCCCGCGGCGCCAGGTTCAACAACCTGTGATGTTCAGCAGCGGGAGGACGTCGTTCTTGCGGCCTCCGCGCGTACCCCTGTGTGTTTTCGTGCGGTGCGTGCGCTCCCACGCGGCGGGGTGCTCACGAGGGCACAGTCCATTTCGCGGAATTACCGCATTTGCGCCCGTTTCCCGCGCGTCGGCCAGCGGCATCCGCCTTGCCCTTCCACTGGCCGTCGCAGCGATAGACCTCGCCAACCTGCTGCGCGCACATCTTCGTTTGATCGAGTGTGGCGTTGGCCGACGTCTGGAGAATGGCGCTCTTGCCGCAGCGCACGCGACGGGGGGACGCCCGGTGAGAGCGGAGAGCGCCACGGAGAGGGAAACAGCTCCAGGAGCATCAGTGTCGGATCGACGGGACCGTTTCATTCGCCATCCGCAAGCTATGGCGCAGGCCACACAGTGCATAAGGAGAAGACATGAGTGACTATAACGAACAGACCCTGATGGAAGCGGTTATCGAACGCGTTGCCGGAACGCCCGACCCGCGTCTGCGGCAGATCATGACCAGTCTGGTCACGCATCTGCACGGCTTTGTGCGCGAGGTACGGCCAACCTCGGAGGAATGGCTGGCCGGTATCCAGTTCCTCACGGCGGTTGGTCAGAAGTGTGATGACAAGCGGCAGGAGTTCATTCTGCTCTCGGACTCGCTTGGGGTGTCGATGCTGGTCGACCTTCTCAGTTATGGCAAGGTTGGCAATGCCACCGAGTCGGACCTGCTCGGGCCAGCTTGGATCGAGGGCGCACCGGAACTCCCGCTGGGGAGTAATCTTGCCACGCACCCAAGCGATGGCGAGCCTTGCGTGATCACCGGCAGTGTCGCAAGCCTCGACGGCACCCCGCTGGCGGGCGCAGTGGTGGATTTCTGGGAAGCCGACGGTGACGGGTTCTACGATTTGCAAAAACCCAACGGTCTCGACCTGCGGGCGCGGCTGCGGACGGATGCCTCAGGCCAGTTTTGGTTCCGGGCGGTGCGGCCGGTGAGCTACGGGATACCAACCGACGGGCCAGTGGGCGCCATGCTGCGGGCCACCAATCGGCATAACATGCGCGCCGCGCATTTGCATTTCATGATCAGCGCCCCAGGGCACGCGCGTCTGGTGACGCAGTTGTTCCTCACAGGCGACCAATACCTCGATTCGGATGCGGTGTTTGGGGTGAAAGAATCGTTGGTGGTCGACTGTGAGCGCGTTGAGACGCGTGAAGAAGCGGCGAAATACCAGGTCGAAGCGCCGTTTTATCGTATGCACTACGACTTTGTGCTCAAGTCTGCCCAGGCATGACGCGGCGGCATGACGATGCTCGACCCGTACGAGTGCCCCGAGCACCGCGGCAGCCACTGCGAGGCTGATCAGGCGCCCCCGAGCACGCATCGACCATCCGGTCGCACCGCTGGTGTGGCCGGGAAGATACAGGGGCGCCACCAAGACTGTGGAGACGCTGACTGCTACGGTGGGCGCACGTACCAACGTCATCACGAAGGAGATGGCATGGCAACCGCAAGACAACTTCCCGCCGATGTGTATCCCGAAACCCTCTCGCGCTTGCCGCCGCTGAAACGCGAGACCTTGAACGAGGCACAGCAAAAGGCCTACGACGCGGTGACGGCGCCACGTTCGGGACGCTTGAATCTCGCGGGCATCAAGGGGCCTGGCGGAGTGATTCTGCGCATGCCCAAGCTCGCCAAGCCCCTGGGCGACGTCAACCGCGTGCTGCGTTCCGAGCTGGGGCTTGATGCGCGCTTGGTTGAGTTAACCATTCTCGCCACCGCGCGGGAGATGCAAAGCCAGTTCGAGTGGGCCATGCATGAACCGGTGGCGCTGGAGGTGGGTGTTCCCGCTGCGACCATCGACATGATCCGCCACGGCAAGCCGCTTGAAGATGTACCAGAAAAAGAAGCTGCGCTTATTCATCTCGCGCGCGAGGCGGTGGGGGCGAAGCAGGTTACGCCAGCGACGTACGCGACAGCTCTGGCGCTTTTTGGCGAAGAAGAGTTACTTCACTACAGCGTGTTGATGGCCAGCTACGCGCAGGGCGCGATCCTGCTTTGCATCGTGGGGCAGGAATTGCACGATCACCAGTCGCCGGGATTGCCGGAGCAGGAAAAGCAATGAAGTGCTGCGAAGGAAGCATAAGTGTCAGAAACCGTTTCTCCAGACGATCGGGCGCCGGTGCGGGGCCTAACAACCGGCTGCAGGCGACGGCAGACAGCGTCCGCTCGTGCCTCGGTTCCGCTATCTGCCGCGCCTGAGCCACAGTGTTCTGCAGACACCGGTAAATGGAAGGCGGACGCCGCCCTGCCGTCGGCCGAGGCGTTGCCGTGACACGGATCCGGGCAGTACTCGATCCCGCGTCTGTTCGCGGGATCAGTGAAGTACCCAATCCGTTGATCGCGATTCGCGCCTTGCGTTCCACCTGAGTGCTCGGCTCGGCAACGGTGGTCGCGGCCATGTCTTCACTGATATTCATCGCCAATCTCCATCTGAGTCGCGCGTACCAGATCGCTGACCCTCACACCAATGCTTCGCGAAGCACTGCCCCCGCCTGCGCGATAGCGGCGCGAGTCGCCGGCGTTCGAGTCAAGGGATTCAGCAGCATAAAGGCGTGAATCGTGCCAAGGTAACGGGTCGCGGTCACCGGCACGCTGGCGGTCATCAGTTTGCGTGCGTAGGCCTCGCCTTCGTCACGCACGATGTCCAGTTCGGCGGTGACCACGAGGGCGGGAGGCAACCCGGCCAATTGGTCGGCCGTCGCCAGCAGCGGCGATGCCGTTGGATGGCGACGGACCTCGCGGTCTGGTGCGTACTGATCCCAGGCCGACGCGAGTCCTGCCCGTGTCAGGAAGTACCCGTCCGCGAACTCGGCGTAGGACGGCATGTCCCCGGAGGCATCCACGGCGGGGCAAAACAGCACCTGGTAGTCGATCGCCGGGCCGCCACGCATTTTCGCCAGCAGCGTCACCACCGCTGCCATGTTTCCGCCAGCGCTGTCGCCAGCCACGGCCAGCCGCGACGGATCCAGACCGACCGATCGACCGTGCGCCTTGACCCACGCGGTCGCTGCGTACGCCTCCTCGATCGCAACGGGATACTGTGCTTCCGGCGCGCGCGAGTAGTCGACGAACACGATGGCCGCATGGGCGGCATGCGCCAGATCGCGCACAAGGCGGTCGTGGGTGTCGCGATCACCAACGACCCACCCGCCGCCGTGGAAGTACATGACTGCCGGCAACTCTTCCTTCGCGCCGAGCGGACGGGTGATCCGGATACCGATCTGACCGGAAGGCCCTGGGATACTGCCGTCCTCGATGTCCGCGCGCCGCTTCGCCACGTCGATGTCCTGCATCCGGGACTCCGCTGCGCGGGCTTCGGCCGGAGTTGTGGGGCGCACCGGCGATGGCTCGTTAATTTGGTCGAGGAAAGCCTGCACCGTCGGGTCGACCGCACACCGTGCCTCTGGCAACGTCGTCTTCATGGGATCTCGTTTCGCTGATCGCGCATTATCACTGCGCTCGCCACAGCCAAAAGCAAAGGTGATGCCCTCGCCCAGCACAAACACACTCCCCGCAACTGAATGGTGCGAGCAGCGGAGACGCCTGAAACGTGGCGCTCCCTGACGCCGAACGGAATAGGTCATGACTCACCGCCGTCCGACGGCCACCCGTTCCGTTGCCGTGCGACCCACACGCCGAATCGGTTCGATTCTCAATCAACTGCCGGATAGGAACGACATGCCGAGCTTCGTCGACATCGTCGGGTCGCCCGAGTGTGCCGCTCAGCGCAACGTCGCTCGTCCGGACGTTGCGCCATGCCGCTCGCCTTACCCGTGCCGCTCGAATGAACCAGGATCGGTGCAGAACGCCCTGCCTACGTCAGAAGAGCGCCTTCTTGATGAGGGCCGGGATCGTCGGAGTCGCTTGCAGCTGAATGTTCCACTTCGAACCGCCGACGTCTGGACGGATCGGGTAGGTACTGAACCTGCAGCTGGAGCAGCGTCGGCAGGCCTCCGCATTTGCACATCTTGCCCACCTGTGGCCCCAACCCGAACGTCCCTCGCTCACCTCCGCGCGCCTTCCAATCTACCGAAAGCTGCGGCTGGGTCCCGATGGTCCACCCGTTTTCGAACAAGTACGTGAAGTTGAAGGTGCCGCTCATCTGGTTGGTATCCCGGCCGTCTCCGCCGATCTTGAACCATTGCTGTACGAAGCCGTAGGCGATGAAGTGCTTACCAAGCAGCACGGCTCCCGCATCAGGCCCCACCTGCCATGTGTCCTGGCTGAGCAGATCCTCCGTTGCCGTCGGAAAAATGAACGTCGGGCCTGCGCCGACCATGAGCCGGCCGCCGAAGAGCGAACGCGGCAGCGCAAATGCGAGAACGGTGTCGCCGATCCCGGCGGTCCGTTCTTTCTGCCCGCTCTGATCGAAATGGGGGACGGAATTAAGGATTGTCACAATGGGGCGGATAATCAGCCCCTGCTTCTCGGTCAGCCTCACATTCAACAACGGCTGGAACTGCAGATTGCTCTGCACCCGATAGCGATCCTCACCGCGGGGCATCTCCGTCCAATTGTTGTTCTGCTGTAGCTGCAGCGCCCAACTACTGGCGAACGGATTACTCGCCTCCTGCGCCAGGGCAGCGGCAGACTGATCCCCTGATGTCTGTGTTCCGTTGGTTGTTGTCGCCTGCGTTTGCGCAAAGCCTGCGTTTGCCACGCACGCAAATGTGACGACTAGACCCACGATCGTTGTGACCTTCTTCCTTATCATCTTCAACTCCTCTTCTGGTGTCCGTTGCGTGAGCGGGTCGGTCAGGACCATCAGACA
>CAWIWL010000020.1:0-65460 GCA_963839705.1 uncultured Acidobacteriota bacterium | reverse complement strand
AGCAATCGATCGTCCCGACAGCGCGACGTCCGCCCCGGCCTCGGCCAGCGCGGTCGCCATCGTCAGGCCGAGTCCTCGGGCGCCGCCGGTGACGAGCGCGACCTTGCCATCGAGACGGAACGAATCCAGTACAGGTGTGTGGGGCATAGAAGTCGATGATGGGCGCCGGTCAGCCGGGCGCCAGCAGCTTCGGCTGGCAGCCCGGATACGAGCGCGATTATCGCGGTTTGTAGGTTCTGGTGAACCCGTTGCGCGTGTTGGTGACGGTGAAGGTGCCGTCGGCCTGGACGGACACCTTGATGAGGAACGCCGGACCGATGTGCGGCTGGCCGGGCCCGCCGCGTCCACCCCCCTGCCGACCTCCCGGAGCGCCAGCGGGCGGAGCGCCAGGCTGGCCGGCGGGGCCAACGGACGGTGCCGGTGCCGCACCTGCGGGCGGCTGACCGGCTGCGGCAGCAGGCGGAGCGGTTGCTGGTGGTGCGCCTGCAGCTGGTGGTGTTGCGCCCGCGGCTGGCGGTGCTACGCCCGCGGCTGGCGGTGCTGCGCCCGCCGCTGGCGGTGTTGTGCCCGCGGCTGGCGGTGACGGCGCCCGCGGCTGCCGATGGAGGCGCACCCGCACCTGGAGCAGGCGGAGCGCCGCCGCCAGGACCGCCAGGACCGCCACGTCCCCCGCCAGGAGGCGCGGTCAGGACGGCTGCGATGACTGCCGGCTCGTCGATGTTCGCGATGAAGAGACCGGCCGGATTGAACTCCGTGCCGGCGTTATAGGACCAGTGCATCTGCCAGTGATCCTGGAAGCCCAGCGACGAGTTGAGCGTCTGCGCCGTCTGGAGCGTGCCTCCCTTCCGCGTGCCGTTCTGCGAGATCGCCACGCGGGGCGCCAGTCCGTGGACGAGTGCGGGCGATCCCGATGGGTCGGTGCCATGGTGAGACACGATGTAGAGGTCGACGGTCCCGATGAGATTGTTCGGGCACATGAAATCGAACTCGTTGTTCCAGAGCAGGTCGCCGAGATCGATCATGCGGAACTTGCCAAACGTGATGACGCTGCCGACCGACTGGCCGTTCTCGTCGAGCGGATTGGCGTCGCGGCGCTTGAAGTCGGCGCAGGCCGGGTTCGGCTTCCCGCCACCCGGAAGCGGGGTTTTAATCGCCTTGCCTGCGGCCGTGACGATCCGCCAGTCCAGCCCTGCGATCGGCAGCTTGTCGCCAGGTTTGACGACGGTGTGCTTGGCCTTGCCGTATAGCTCGGCATAGGCCGCCTGGAAGCCCGCGACCTGCTCGCGCTCCTCGCTGCTCGGACCGTGGTCGACGTAGTGCTTGATCGGCACGCGCTTGGCGAGCTCCTGCATGCCGCCGATGTGATCGACGTGGTAGTGCGTCGAGATCAGGTAGTCGATTTCTTTGACGCCGACCTCACTGAGCACAGCCATGATGCGGTCGTGGTCGCGCGCGCCGGGGTTGCCGGAGTCGATCATGATCGACTCGCCCGCCGGCGTCATGAAGAGCGAGGCGGCGCCACCCTCGACGTCAATCACGTAGAAGTCAAACGTTTTCGCGTCCTTTGACGGCCGTGTCTGCGCCCCGGGGGCCGAGACGAGGAACATCAGGGCAGCAAGCGTGGCAAGCGTCGCGCGCATAAGTCTTCTCTCCATCCCTTCAACCGTTCGGGGTCGCTCCGATGGTGCAGGGCAATCGTATACCAAGGGCCCGCGCCCAGCTGGAATGTCAGTCGGAGCTCTGGTCGAGCACTTCCGACGCGATGTGAAACGCGGCGTTTGCCGCCGGAACGCCAGCATACACGGCCAGCTGCAAGAGGACCTCCCGCAGGTCGCACGGTTCGAGCTCGTGCGCGAGGCCGGTGCGAACGTGCAGACGGAACTCCTCCCATCGTCCGAGTGCGGCGGTCGCCGTCAGCACGAGCAGGCGGCGCGTGCGATGGTCGAGCCCCGGGCGCGTCCAGATCGTTCCCCACGCGTATGACGTGATCAGCTCCTGAAAATCGACCGTGAAATCGGTCGTGCGGCTGATGGCGCGATCGACCCAGGCGTCGCCGAGAACCGCGCGCCTTACCGCCATGCCGGCATCCCTGGAGCCCGCGGCCACGGGCACGAGGAAATCGAGGAGCGCCGCGGTGAACGACCGGGGACGCTCGATGTTGGAAATGTGCGCTGCCGGGAGCCGGACCACACGCGCGCCGGCGATGGCTTGAGCCAGAACGGCCGCGTGGCCATCCCACGGCATCCCGACATCGAGATCGCCGCTGATCACGAGCGTGGGCACGTGGATCCGCGCGAGCAACTCCGTCTGATCCATGTCCCGGATCGCCGCACAGCAACCGGCGTAGCCAACTGGACTCGTGGACAGCAGGGTCCGTCGCGCGGTTTCCACCTGCGGCAAAGACGATGAGAGAACCGCCGGCGAAAAGAACCGTCCCATCACGAGGTCCTCGACCGCGGACATGCCTCCGTCAAGAACAGCCCGGCGGCGCGCCTCCATCGGCTGCGGGTCGGACAGGCGCGACGAGGTGTTGGCGAGGACGAGGTGCGTCAGACGCTCCGGTGCGTGCGCCGCAAGCCACTGCCCGATCATTCCGCCGAGCGACAGGCCGCAGAAGGCGAAGCGCTCGACGCCGCACGCGTCAGCGATCGCCAGGACATCTCGCCCGAGCTCGGCGATTGCGTAATCGCCAGGCGTTGCGCTCGACGCGCCATGGCCGCGCGTGTCGTAGCGGAGCACGCGGAAGTGCGGAAGGAGATCGGCCGCCTGCGCGTCCCACATGCCGTGGTCGAGGCCGAGCGAATGCGAGTACACGAGCACGGGCCGGTCTGGCGCGCCGTCCAGACGGTAGTAGAAGGAGGCGTTGCCGATCGTCAGAAGGGGCATGCTGGTTCAAGGTTCAAGGGTTCACGGTTCAGGGTTCAGGGTTCAGGGTTCAGGCTTGGATCTTCCGCCTAAAGGCGGAAGCTACGGAACTGCTCGTTCATAGATTCTTGTGGCTTCCGCCTCCGCCTTCGCCAAGGCTTCGGCGGACCGCCGTAGCTTTAGCGGAGGCTGGTTAGGCGGAAGACTCACCGCTCGAGTAGCTGCATGCGCAGCGCTTCGGCCGCTCCCAGGTACTCCTCGGGCACATCGATCGTGCGCAGCGCGTCGGCTGGGATCGCGCGGACGGCTTCGGGGATGGCCAGCAGCGTCTCGCGGAACGTCTTCCCTGTTTCGCGGCTCTGCGCCAGCGCGTCGGTGACGAGCAGGCGCGCCGATTCGCGGCCCACGCTGCTGGTCATCAGCATCATCGCACGCTCGGCGAAGATGGCCCCGTTTGTTCCCTCGATGTTGACGCGCATCCGATCGGGGTCAACGGAGAGTCCGGCGGCCGCGTCGGCCATCGCCGAGAGCGCCGACCCGGTGGTCTGTATCGCGTCGGCGATCGTCGGCCACTCTGCGTGCCACCCGCCTACGGCGCGCTCGTGCTCCTGCACCATGCCGCTCAGAAACGCGGCGACCAGACCTGGCAGCCGCGTCGAAGCGGCCAGCACCACGGCGCACGCCGCGGGATTTCGCTTGTGCGGCATGGTCGACGATCCGCCGCCGCGCTCGGCGGCCTCGCCAACCTCGTCCTGCATCAGGAGCGAGATGTCGCGAGCGATCTTGCCCAACGTGGCGGTGTACAGACCGCACGCGGACACGAGCGAGCCCAGCCGGTCGCGGTGCGTGTGCCACGGAGCTTCGGGATTGCGCAGGCCCAGGTCGTCTGCGAGCGCGCGGGAAACGTCGAGGCCCCGGTCGCCGAGCGACGCCAGCGTTCCCGAGGCACCGCCGAATTGCAGCACGGTGGCCTCGCGGGATGCGGACTCGACGCGCCTCCAGCCTCGGACGAGGGCGGCGACCCAGCCAGCGACCTTGAGGCCGAAAGTGATCGGCGGCGCGGGCTGAAGCAGCGTCCGCCCGAGCATGACCGTGCGGGCGTGACGGTCGGACAACTGTCGAAGCGTTCGCTCGAGTCGGGCGTGGTCTGCGGCGAGGACTGCGTGGGCGCGCTGAATGGTCAGGACCATCGCGGAGTCCGCGACGTCCTGGCTCGTCGCGCCAAAGTGCACGAACCGGGCACTCGCGGCGTCGGTGGCCTGCACCCGCGCCGTAAGCGCGCTGACCAGCGGAATCGACACGGTTCCCGACGAACGCGCCTCGCGGGCCATCGCCGCCGCGTCGAGGCCCTCGGCACTCGCCGCCGCAGAAATGGCTTCGGCCGCGCGGCCGGGAATGACGCCGGCCTTCGCCTCGGCCCGCGCCAGCGCGGCTTCGAAGTCGAGCATCGCCTGCAGGATGGACTGGTCCGAGAAGACCTCCGCCAGCGCGTCGGTCGTCGCCAGACTGCCGATCAGGCGTGATGACATGTCAGGTGGCGGTCAGAGATCGAAGAACACGGTTTCGTCGTCGCCTTGAAACCGGATATCGAAGACCCACTCGCCTGGGCCGCCTGGCCGCGCATGGAGAGTCCGGCGCCGCGCCTCGGGGACATGGGTGAGCACGGCGTCTGCTGCGAGCGCCGGATCCCCGGCAAAGTAGATGCGCGTATAGACCTGCCGGAGAAGACCTCTGGCGAGAAGGCAAACGTTGATATGCGGCGCCTGCGGACGGCCCTGCGCATCGCGCTCCGCTCCCGGCCGAATCGTCTCGAACACGCAGGTGCCGTCTGCCCCGGTCGGCAGGCGCCCGAATCCGCAGAAGCCGTTGGGCGAGAGTACGCCCGTCGGATCCGCGGGACGCACGTAGACGCCGTCCGCATCGGCCTGCCAGAGCTCCACGAGCGCGTCCGGCACCGGCGCGCCGTCGCCGTCGAAGATCCCGATCCGCAGCCGGATGCGCTCGCCACGGGTGTCGTCGCGCACGAGGCAGCCGAGCGTCGCGTTGTCGGCCAGCCCGAAATGAAAGAACGGGCCAACGGTCTGCGACGAAGTCGCCACCAGGTGCTCGGGCGTCTGGCTCATGCGGGCTCGATCATACACAATACCCATGATGACCTCTCAAGCGAACACCTCGACCGATCGTTCTTTCGATCGCCTTGCCGTCGTCGGCGCCGGGAACATGGGCAGCGGCATCGCACAGAAGATGGCCACCGAGGGGTTCAGCGTGACGCTGGTCGACCTCGACGACGAGAAGGTCGCGCGAGGCTTGGGCATCATCAACAAGACGCTCGCTGATGCCGTGCAGCGCGGCATCTTCTCGGCGGCCGAGAGTGCCGCGATTGGCCAGCGCATCACCGGAACCACGCGCTTCGAGGATCTCGCCGGCGTCGATCTGGTGGTCGAAGCTGTATTCGAGGATCTCGACATCAAGAAGCGCGTATTCCGCCGCCTCGACGAGGTCTGCCGCCCGGACGCGATCCTGGCGACCAATACCTCGTCCTACGCCGTTACCGAGCTCGCGGCCGCGACAACGCGGCCCGAGCGCGTCGTCGGACTGCACTACTTCTATCATCCGGCCAAGAACCGCCTCGTCGAGGTCGTCTCCGGGCGGGCGACTGACCCTCTCGTGTATCGCCGCGCGTGGCGCCTTCAGGAGGCGCTTGGCAAGACCCCGATTGCTTCGAGCGATTCCTACGGCTTCATCGTCAATCGGTTCTTCCTGCCGTGGCTGACCGAAGCCGTACGCATGCTCGACGAAGGGAACGCCGGCACTGCCACGATCGACGAGGCGGCCAAGAAAGCGTTCGGCATCGGCATGGGACCGTTCGAATTGATGAACGTCACCGGCGTGCCGATCGCGTTTCATACCGCGACGACGCTGGGCCGGGCGTTCGGGCCGATGTACGAAGCGCCGGCGCTTCTGCGGGCGCAGATGGAGTCGGGCAAGCCGTGGGAGATCAACGGTACGCTGGATGCGGGACAGTTCAAAATCGTGTCGGATCGGCTGGTCACGGCCGCCTGTTATGTCGCGTCCGCGCTCGTCGGCGAGGGCGTGGGCACGATCGAAGACACCGACATTGGCGCGCGCGTCGGGCTGCGCTGGCGCCGCGGCCCGTTCGAGTTGATGAACCACCTCGGAATCGAACGGGCGCGGGATCTCGTCGCCGCTTTCGCCGCGCGTTGGAGCCTGCCCCTGCCGGCTACGCTCGACAGGCAGGCTCGCGCGGGCCAGCCATTCCGCTTCACGCTGGTTCGATCGGACATCGCCGATGGCATCGCGACGCTGACGATCAATCGTCCCGACGCGATGAACGCGCTCAACGAGGAGGTCCTCTCGCAGCTCGAGGAGGCGTTCCACGCGGCCGCCGGCAACGTCGCAGTGAGAGGGATCGTGATCGCGGGGAGCGGCAAGGCGTTTGTCGCCGGCGCTGACATCCGGTTTTTCGTCCGGCACATCGAGGCGGGCACCATCGAACCGATCGCGACGTTCACCAGGCGAGGTCAAGCGCTCCTGCGCTCGTTCGAGACGTGCCCCAAGCCGGTTATCGCGCGACTTCATGGACTCGCGCTTGGTGGAGGCGTCGAGCTCGCGCTCGCCTGTCACCGGATCGTCGCCACACCGAAGGCGTCGCTGGCGCTCCCCGAGACCGGCATCGGCATCTACCCGGGACTCGGCGGCACACAGCGGACGCCGCGCCGCGTGGGTCCCGGACTCGCGAAGTGGCTGGTGCTGTCCGGACAGACCGTTGGCGCGGAAGAGGCGCTGACCATCGGCCTGGTCGATACGGTCGTTCCGTACGAGCGGCTGGATGCGGCAATCGCCGAAGCAATCGCCTCTGGTCCCGCGACTGATCGTCCGCCGCATCCTGTTCCCGATGCCTATCGCCCCATGGCCAGCTTCTTCGAGCGCCACGGCGTCGACGAACTGCTTCGAGGACTGGCCGACGCGCCAGGCGACGCCCGCGTCGCAAAAGCCGTCAAGCGGATCGGATCCAAAGCGCCAGTCGCCCTTCGGATCGCGGCCGACCTCATCGATCGCGCCCGGGATCTGTCGATCGACGAGGGCCTGGCGCTGGAGCTGTCGCACCTGAACGAGATCTTCGCGACGAAGGATGCCTACGAGGGGCTGTCGAGTCTTGGGAAGAGGCCACCGGTGTTTGAGGGGCGGTAGGCGGCAAGGCTCTCGGCTTTAGGCTTTAGGCTCTAGTAAGAGCCTCAGCTCCCAATCGCGCGGCTGAGATTTCGATGCTCTTCCTAAAGCCTGAAGCCTAGAGCCTAGAGCCAGTCCCACGCCGAGAGCCCGCCCTACGCCGCCACCCCCGCCATCAGCCGCATCAGGGCTTCCTGACTTGCGTCGGCACGTGACAGCTCGCCGATGACTCGCCCGCTACGGAACACCATGATGCGCGTCGAGAGGTTGAGCACCTCCGGCATCTCGCTCGAGATGAGGATGATGCCGTTGCCCGCCGCCGCGAGCTCGTCGATGAGCGCGTGAATCTCCGCCTTGGCTCCAACGTCCACGCCGCGTGTCGGCTCGTCGAGGATCAGGATCGGACAGCGCGCTGCGAGCCATTTCGTCAGGACGATCTTCTGCTGATTGCCGCCCGACAGCGCCGCGACGAGCGTGTCGAGTCGCGGTGACTTGACCCGCAGCCGCTCGAAGTAGGGCTGTGCGACCTGCCGCTCGCCCGTGCGGGTGATGAACCGCAGCCTCGCGAGTCCCGGCAGGATCGACAGCGTGGCGTTATTGAGCACGTCCATCGAGAGCACGAGTCCCTGGCGCTTGCGGTCCTCCGGAACGAGGCCGATCCCGCGCGCGATCGCCTGTGCGGCGCCCGACGTCGCCGCCGGCTGCCCTCGCACCCATACGTCGCCCGTGCTCTGCGCGTCGAGACCGAAGAGCGCAGTGGCGACCTCGGAGCGGCCGGCGCCAACGAGTCCGGCAAAACCCAGGACTTCGCCGGCGCGCAGCGTGAACGACACGTCGGAGAAACCGGCAGGGCTCGAGAGCCGGGCAACACGAAGGAGCTCCTCACCCGGCTCCGTTCGCGCGTGCGACGGAAAGTACTCTTCGAGCTTCCGGCCGATCATCATCTCGACGAGCGCCGCCCTGTCGACCTCGGCGACGGGCCTCGTCGCCACGTGTCGGCCGTCCCGCAACACGGTGACGGTGTCGCAGAGCAGGAAGATCTCCTCGAGGCGATGGCTGACGTAGATGCAGGTCACGTCGCGCTCGCAAAGCCGGCCGATGATCGAGTAGAGCCGCTCGGCTTCGTGCTGCGAGAGACTGCTCGTCGGCTCGTCGAAGACGATCAATCGAGCCCCCTGCCCGATCGCCGACGCGATCTGGAGCATCTGCTGCTGGCCCACCGTCAGCGAACCCACGGCTCGCGTGACGTCGAGCCCGGCATCGATCGGCGCCAGCATCGCCTCCGCGCGGCGGCGCATCTCGCGCTTCGAGACAAAGCCGCGCGTCGACGGCAGGCTCCCGAGGCAGAGGTTCTCGGCCACTGACAGATTCTCGCAGAACGAGAGCTCCTGGTGGACCATCGCAACGCCCGCCTTCAACGCGTCGGTCGGGCTGGTGAATCGAACAGGCTCGCCGCCGATGATGACGCGGCCTTCGTCCGGCGTGTGAATCCCCGCCAGCAGCTTTCCGAGTGTGCTCTTGCCCGCGCCGTTTTCACCGCAGAGCGCATGGCAGGATCCCGCTGCAATCTCGAACGTGACGCGATCGAGCGCGACAACGCCGGGAAAACGCTTGGTGACGCCGTCGAAACGAACCCCGGCTGTAGCCATGGTCAGCATCTTATCGGAGGAACCGCGCCGGACAAATCCGACTGGGAATACAATCGCAACCAGGCCCGCATCCGGGCCGTCTAACCGGCGGTAGACACCATGCTGATGTGGTTGCACCAGTTTCGCCAGGACATCCGCTTCGGCCTCCGGACCTTCGTCCAGACGCCCGGCTTCACCACGCTCGCCGTGCTGTCACTGGCCCTCGGGATCATGGCTACGACGGCCATGTACAGCGTCATCCACGCCGTCGTTCTCGACCCGTTTCCGTACAAGGACGTCGACGCGCTCATGAGCGTGAGAGTCTGGAGTCCAGGGCAGCAGGGGTTCCGCACGAACTACTCCACGGACCAGTTTCTGGAGATCGCGGACCGTAACACGATCTTCGAAGGCACGATCGCCTCCACCATCTCTGACGTGCTCTGGACGGAGGACGGGGACCCGCAACGGCTCCGCGGCAACTACGGAACGCCAAACACATTCCAGGTGATGGGAGTTCCAGCCCTGCTCGGGCGGACCTACCTGCCCGACGATGGGCGTGCAGGCGCGGCACCGGTCGCGGTACTGGGTTTCCGGTTCTGGCAGCGGCAGTTCGGCGGTGACACCTCAGTAGTTGGCCGTCAGCTCCGCCTCAACGACACGGTCCGGACAGTAGTCGGGGTCATGCCGAAGCGGTTCATGTGGCGCGGCGCCGATGTCTACCTGCCGGTGACGTTCGAACGTGGGCGCGTCGTCGAGGGCGTCAGAAACGTTCACCTGCTCGGACGGCTGAAGCCGGGCGTCACCGAAGCACAGGCGGAGGCAGACCTCAAGCCGATCGTCCAGGATCTCGCCCAGCAGGCGCCGGCGCAGTTCCCGACCACGTGGCGGGTCGGGCTTCTGTCGTTCAAGGAGACGTTCCCGAGCAGCATCCGCGAGGACCTCTGGGTGCTGTTTGGTGCAGTCGGCTTGCTGTTGCTGATCGCGTGCGCCAATGTCTCGAACCTGCTGCTATCGAGGGCCGCGGGGCGGCAGCGTGAGATGGCCGTGCGAGCTGCGCTCGGCGGGAGCCGCTGGCGTCTGGTCCGCCAGTTGCTGACCGAGAGCGTCCTCCTCGCGTTGGCTGGCGGCGTGATCGGAACGGCACTGGCCTACGGTGCGCTACGGGTCATCCTGACGCTCGTTCCGCCCAACACGATCCCCGACGAGTCCGAGGTCGCCGTCAACGTGCCGGTGCTGCTCTTCGCGCTCGCGGTCTCTGCCGCGACCAGCGTCATCTTCGGACTGGCGCCGGCGCTCCACACATGCACGCGCGACCTGACGAACCCGCTTCGCAGCAGCGGCCGCAGCGTGGCAGGCGGCGCGGCGCAGACGCTCCTGCGAAAAGGTTTGGTAGTGGGCGCGGTCGCGCTGTCGATCATGCTGATGGTCGGTGCGAGCCTCATGATCAGAACCGTGCTCGCAGTCGGGCGTGTAGGACTCGGTTTTCAGCCGGACCGGGTGTTGACGCTCAGGGTGCCGCTGCCGGAGCGAAAGTACCTCCGATCCTGCCCGACGTGTGCTCTTCTTCGAGGAATTGCTTTCGAGCATCGCGCGGCTGCCGGGGGTCACGGCGGCCGCTGTCAACACGTCGGCGCACCCATTCGGCAGCGGAGGCTGGGCCGTCGAGGTACCGGGCTCGACGTTGACCGACCAGCCGCTCGTCATGCACCAGGTCAGCGCGGACTATACAAGGGCACTCGGGATTGCTCTCCTGAAAGGGCGCGGGCTGACTCCCGCGGACGTCGCGGGACGCAGACAGGTCGCACTGGTCAATCAGGCCTTCGAACGCTCGCGCTTCAACGGCGCCGATGCCGTGGGCCGGATCGTCCGTGTGCCGCGCTTGACGCAGCCGCCGGTTAGCGCCGCGGACGCCGGCGTCGAGATCGTTGGCGTGGTGCACGATACGCTCAACCGCGGCATCACCGATGCGATCCTGCCGGAGGTCTACCTTCCGTATTCGCTCGCCGGCACGGCGAATCGTGTGGTCGTGCAGACCGCGGGCGACCCGGCCGCCGTCACGCGCGCGGTCGTCGAGCGGGTCTACGCGATCGATCCGGATCAGCCGGTAACCGAAGTGCGGACGATCGAGGCATTCCTCAACGAGTTCATCTATGCCGGGCCGCGTTTCAATGTGGTACTGCTGTCCGTATTCGCCGCGTTGGGGCTCGTTCTGTCGGTCGTCGGCATCTACGGCGTGATGGCACACACCGTCACGCAGCAGACGCGGGAGATTGGCGTGCGCATCGCGCTCGGGGCCGATCCGGGATCGGTGGGCCGGATGGTCGTCAGGTCAGGTGCCGCTCTGCTCCTGATCGGCATCGCCGTGGGCCTGGCCGGGAGTGTATTCGCGGCCAGACTGCTCGCGCAGCAGATCTGGAACGTCTCCACCTTCGATCCAACCTCGTTCGCGGCGGCGTCGGCGGTATTGTTCGCCGCAGGTCTGCTGGCGTGCGCCTGGCCGGCGTGGCGCGCCAGCCGGACACAGCCGATCGTCGCGCTGCGTCAGGAGTGAGGCCGCGGATCGTCCGGATGCGACACTGTCTTTTCCGAGGGGCTTCGCCCCTCGGACTCCCCTACTGGCTCGCTCGCGGGGACCCGGCGCCCCGCGCCGCTCGCCAGGCTCACTCGCTGCGGCTCGTTCGCGCTGTTTGTGAGATACCTTCTAAATGCTGTCTCGCAAACAGCGACACTGTCACGGCAACCATCACGAAGAATGCGAAGACCGCGATGCTCGCGAAGATGAGAGGCCAATGTGCTTCGCGATCTTCGCACCTTCGCGATCTTCGTGATGCCGCCGTGGCATTGAGACACTAGCCGGGTGGATGCCCGGCGGGAAGGAGCCTCGTTAAAAATTCAAGCGGAACATCAGCTGCAAAATTCGCGAAAACCCAACCTGTATCGTCGTCTGGCCGAAGTTCGCGTTGCCGAAGGTGTTCGCGCCCTGAAGCGTACGCACGTTCGGACGGTTCAAGATGTTTAGGGCCTCGAGCTTGAACTGCGCGACCTTGGTGCCCCCGATGCGAAAGTTCTTGATGAACGAAGCGTCCACCACGTACCACCCAGGCCCTCGGACTTCGGTGATCGCGCGCGGTGCATTGCCAAAGGTTCCCGTCGGCGCCAGACTGAACGCCGCCGGATTGAGCCAGGTCGCCGACGGATGGTCGGCCGAGGCCAGCCGATCGGCAAAGTCGCCCGGCGTGGCGAGGTCGGCGCCAGTCAAGTTGGGCCGATTCGCGTTTGCGCCGCCGAGCCGCGAATCCGCAGCCTGCTGGACGTTGATCGGAAAGCCGCTCTGCAACGTGATGGCTCCAGCGACTGTCCATCCGCCGATCAGCAGATCCGCGACGCGGCCGTTCGCCCAGCGCTTGCCGACGCCGAAGGGCAATTCGGCAATCGGCGCGAGAAGGACGCGGTGCGGCACGTCGAGCATGCTGAGGCCGTACTCCGCCAACGGATCGTAGCAGGCGGTCGTGAACTGCTGACCGGCGGTGCATGCCGGCATCGAGGGAATGTAGTTGTAGTTGTTCACCGGAAGAGCGGGGCTCACCGCGGTGTAGAAGTTGCTCTCGCCCACCTGGTTGTCTTTTAGCCGGCTGTAGGTATAGCTGAAGCGGCCGCCCAAGCCGTTCGACACCCGCTTCGTGAGCTCGAATACCGCCGCGTGGTAGCGGCTGACTCCTTCAGTGACCTGTCGGGCATTGACCTGGCCGTATTGCGGAAATGGCCTGAGGAGGCGGGCCCGCGACAGCGTCGCCGGCGTCGAGAGCGACGCGGGCACATTCGGGTTATTGAGGAACGGGTTTGGCACTTGCGCGTCGAGTGCCGCCGAACCAAGCGCGAGATATTTCGGATCGAGCTGATTGATGTTCACGCCAATGTCGTTCGAGCCGCCGAGACCGATGTGATCGCTGCGCGCGCCCATGTAGTTCACGGTGAGCGCCATGTTCCCGGGCAGCTGACGCTGCAGGTCCACGGAGAACTGCTGAACGCGGGGCGCCGACCGATTCTGGTCGACAAAACTGATGTTGCTGTCAAGGTTGGTCAAGGCGCCGCGGCTGTTCCCTGACGGCAGCGCGATGCCGTTGGGGAACGGATTCTCGAACCTGGTCGGGTTACTCCGGCTGCTGGTGAGGATCGTGTTCTGGCTGTAGCCGACCTGCCCGTAGTTACTCGCTGAAGTGCTGGGGATCGGATAGTTGAATGGCGCCCAATAGAGGCCGTATCCGCCGCGGAGCACGGTGCGATCGTTCAAGGCGTACACCGCGCCAACCCGCGGCGACCACTTCACGGCCGGCACATTGCCTTGGTATGTCTTGTTGCCGTCCATACCCGCATACATCAGGCCGCCCGTCACGGTCCGCGCCGCCGTTCCGGCAACCGGATCGGCGGGAACCACGACCGTGGACAGGGGACTCTGCACGAGCGGGTCGAAGCCGACAGTGAAATTGTTATCCTTCTCGCTCAACCCCTTTTCGTGCTCCAGGCGAAGACCATAGGTCAGCGTGAATTTCGAGTTGATGCGCCAGTCGTCCTGGGCGTAGCCCCCGAAATAGTGCGTAAAGACGTTCAGCGGAGTCGAGACCGACAGGAAGGTGGTTCGGTCCGTCCGCGCCGAGGGGTAGCCAAGGAGGAACGAGGCGAACGCGTTGCCGTTCGTCGTGCTGCCGATGCCGCCGTCCGACGACGTCATATCCTTGTCGAATTCAAAAAAGCCTGCGCCGTCGCCCGGGATGTACGTGTCGATGCCCATCTTCCGCCAGTCGCCGCCGAACTTGAATGTGTGCGCGCCGGCGACTCTCGACAGCGTGGCGTTCGCGCTGGTGGACTTCCAGTTGATTTCGGTCGGGTTGATCGCCCCGAGCGTGCGCGCCCCGTGCCCCTGGTCATAGCCGCGGATTCGAACCTGCGGAAACTTGTTCAACTGGATCTGGTTGGCATAGGTCGAGGAAAAGGGGAGGCTGCGTGGATCAAAATCGATGGTGAGGGTATCGTTGTCAGGGAATTCCGTTCTCCCGAACCGCAGCGCCAGCACCGTCGTGTTGCTGAGGACCCAGGTGTTGTTCAGCGCCAGGATCTGCGGCCGCCGTCGCAGGTAGTAGTCGTTCGGATCGGCGAAGCGAGTCGGCTCAGTCTGGTCGGCCGTGCCGAAGAAGTTGGCCTCAGGCTCATTCGGTACTGTTATAGAGGTAGAACCCGCTCAGTGACACGCTGTTGCTGAACCTGTGCTCGAGCTTGACCGAGTACAGTTGAGAGAAATTGCTCTTGATGCGCGACGTCCGCGTGTAGTTCGTGCTGCCGTTGTCTCTGTCGACGTCAGGCGAGGGCATGAACTCGAGCATGGCCACGGCGACCGGGCTCATCATCTCAGACGGAATCTGGTTGCCTGGAAACGCCACCCCTGTGACGGGGTTGTAGATCGTTACCGGCTGGCCGGCCGAATTGGTCACGCCCGAGAAGTCGCCGCGGCGCATGGCCGCCGTCGGAAACAGCGTGCTGACGTTGCGAGTCTGTACGTCGTGGTAGCTCTCGGTCGTGAACCAAAAGAACGTGCGGTTTCTGACGATCGGCCCGCCAACAGCCCCGCCGCCCAGATAGTAGGGGCTATCGGGTTTCGGCCGACCTGCCCTCTCGCCATAGTAGTTGTTCCACTGTCCCCAGATTGGCCGGGTCTGCAGGAAAGCGGACCCGCGATACTGGTTGGTCCCGGACTTCAGTGTCGTGTTGAACACCCCACCGCCCGTGCGGCCCATTTCCGCATCGTAGGTGTGCACCTGCACCTTCATGTCCTCGAGCGATTCGATCGAGGGGTGCGCACTTGCGCGGTTGCGCATGTCGCTGATCGGTACGCCGTCGATGGTGTAGTTGTTGCCGCGGCGGGTGCCGCCTCCCAGCGAGACGAGCGACACATTCGTCTGATCCTGCTGCCGGTTGTACTGCCCGTCTCCGGATGGCACAACGGTTGGCACGGTGTTTCCGATCATGAACGCCGCGCGCCCCTGCGAGGGCAGCGTCTGCAGGGCCTCGGCGTTCAGCACGGTACCGGTCGACGCGGTCGACGTCTCGATGAGCGGCGACTCACCGGTGACGGTGACCGTCTCGGCCACAGTGCCGACTTCGAGCGTGACGTCGAGGGTGATGAACTGCTGCGTGCCTACCGAAATGCTCTCCTGTGCGTAGACCTTGTAGCCCTGGAGCACGATCTTCAACCGGTACGTCCCAGGTGCCAGGTTCGGGAAGCTGTATTCACCGGCCTGAGTGGTGACGGCGGATCGAGTCAGCGAAGTCCCCGGGTTGGTCAGGGTCACCTCCGCCCCGGGGATGACACCCCCGGAGTCTTTGACCACGCCTCGGAGTCCACCCTGAAATCCCTGAGCCCGGCCCTCGCCGGTGACTCCGACGATCAAGAGGAACAGGCACGCAAACGTGCGGATCGTGGCTCGCATAGCTTCACCCTCTGGTTGTACTGACGGTCAACCGGCCAAGCACTCGAACTATTAGAGCCGCTGGACGAAACAGGATGAATGGTGGGGATGGTAGGACCAACGTCCCGGCGTGGCAATAGAAAACTCGATCTGGGACGAAGAGAAGGGAGAAGAGAAGGGAACAGTAGAGCCGCGGCCTCCCCTCCGGCCGCACACGGGCCGCGCGCGAGAAGCGAGTCTGATCTCTAAAACCGAAAGCCAGCCAGGACCGCCGCCGAACCATTCTTCACTTTGGTCGGGTCGCTCGGGTCGCCGTTGACGTTGCTCAGACCAAACGTGTAACGGCCTTCGACCGAAATGCGGCCGAATGTCACGCCCGCGCCAGCCACCACTCCCCAATCGACGCCCTCGATGTCCTCGTCGGGAATGTCGACATCGACCGTCTGCCCCTGGAACGAGCCGCTGCCCTTCGCGCTGACCTTGAAGGCGATCGACGGTCCGCCGAAGAACTGGAGGGAAGTTCCGCCCGAATGCGAAGGGGCCGTGGACGCGACCAGCAAGAGCGGGACTTCAAAGTAGTCCAGCTTGGTCGTGCCCGTGACGCCTGACTGGTCGAAGGCGGCGCCTTTTTGAGCGTAGAGGCCTTCGAGCCGAAGGCCCACGTGATCTGCGAGCGGCCAGGTGACAAACGCCCCGGCAACGATGCCGGTGCGCCTGTCCAAGTCCACATTTTCGGAGGAATCAGCGCTGAGGGTGCTGAAATTCACGCCCCCTTTCACGCCGCCGCTGGCTCCCTGGGCCAGTGCCACCGACCCGCTGCTGACGAGCGCTACGGCCATCAACGAGGAAAGAACTCGCATGCTCACACCTCAACAAGCACCTTATCGGGTCGAAGCGGTGGAGTCGTGAGCCAGAGCTGAAGAACACTGAAATGGCGATGAGAGTGCGTTCTATTGCGGGAGCGCCAGATAGGCCTCCGGCACGTCAGTGAAGCCCCACGACTTCAGCTGTCGCGCCCACGTGCCCAGGTTCTCCTTCGTGACGCGAACGAGATCCATCGGGATGATCGTCGGCACGTCCTGTTTCAGCTGCACCTTGTCGAAGATTCTCTGCACCGACACGTAACCCCAGAGGTACGTCGGCTGCGCCAGCAGCACGGGCGCGAGACCCTTCTCGACGTAGGCGAGTTCGGCCGGCAGGCCGTCAACGGCAACGATCTTCACTTTCTTGGGATCGAGGTCGGTCAGGAGCGTCTGGGTGAAGAGCGGCCAGCCGCCAATCATCGCCCAGCCCTGAATCTGCGGATAGGCGTTCTGGACGCGGATGACTTCGGCGGCGGCGTCCTGTGCAGTTTCAATGTGATAGAAGGTGTCGACGATCTTGATCTTCGGGTACTTCTTCGCCGCCTGCTTCACGCCCTCGACGCGGTTGCGCAGGTTCGGCGCGTTCTGATTCCCTGCCAGAATCGCGATCGAACCAGCCTCGCCCATCTGCTTGGCGAGCTCGTCCATCACCGCCTGCCCGGTCTTGACGTCGTCGACGCCATAGAACGCGAAGCGTTGCGATTCGGGCGCGTCGCTGTCGAACGTCATGACCGGGACGCCTCTCGCCACGGCGTCGTTGATGGCGCCCGTGACCTTTCCGGCATCGGAGCATGACACGAGGACCGCGTTCGCGCCCTCGTTGACGGCCTGCGCGATGCGCTGGGCCTGAATCTGACCGTCCTCCCCAGGGGGTGTCAGCCACGCGATCTCGACCGGCACGCCGTGCTTGGCCGTCAGCTCTTTGGCCGCCGCTTCGGCGCCGGTCCGGGCGGACAGGAATACCGGATTGGTCGAGGCCTTGGCGATCATCGCGATTTTGAGCCCAGGCTTGGCCGTCGCTTGATTCGCCGGCGCCGGCTGCGACCCGCCGCACGCCCCGGTCAGCACTGAAAGTGCGGTGGCGATTGCGAGCGCGCTGGCCTTTTGGAACGCTGATTTCATCTGGTGACTCCGAGTCTATTGAAAGTGATGGTCGGCAGTTTCTCAAATGCACGGCGACTTCCGCCGCGCTCGGGTCGCAGGCGCTCTACTTACTTCCTGCAGACAGCCGTCTGACCGTGAACCGCGCGCTGGCCTGATCGAGCACGACCGCGATGATAATCGCGCAGCCGATGATGATCCACTCGTAGTTCTGGTCGAAGTGCAGCGTGCGGATCGACTGCCGGATGAGCACGATCAGGACGGCGCCGAGGAGGGCGCCAGCCGCGCTCCCCTTGCCCCCGGACAGGCTCGCGCCGCCGACGACGGCCGAGGCGATCACGTAGAGCTCGTAGCCGGTCGCGTCCGAGCACGACGCCGAGCCGTAGAAGCTCGCGCCCATGAACGCCGCCAGGCCCGCCGTCAGGCCCGACAGGACGAAGACCGCAATCTTCACGCGGCCGATGGGCACGCCCGAGAAGCGGCTCGCCTCGGCATTCCCGCCGACGGCAAAGACTCGTCGCCCTCCAACCGTCTGCATCAGGTAAATGCCCCCGACCACCGCCACGACGACCATGACGATCATCGGCACCGGGTAGAGGGCGTCGCGCAGGCCGAGCGAGGCTTTCGCGACGTTGGTCAGAGCGCGCGGCAGGAGGATGCTCTCGGCATTGCTGACGACGAACGCAATCCCGCGCACGATCCACATCGTCCCGAGCGTGATGATGAATGGGTGTACGCCGAGGCCGACGACCAGTGCGCCGTTGATGGCGCCGCAGGCGAGGCCGATCCCGATCGAGACCGCCAGGCCGAGGGCGATCATCGGCAGCGGATCCAGCGGCCCGACGGCGCGCAACACCATGGCCGTCGTCACGCCCGCGAGGGCGTAGATGGAGCCGACCGACAGGTCGATGCCGCCCGAAATGATGACGATCGTCGCGCCGACCGCCATGATCGCGAAAAAGCTGGCGTCAGTCGCGGTCTGGATGAGGGTGTAGGAGTTGAGGAAGTTGTTGACCGTCAGTCCCGTGCGCGCGTCGACATGCGAGCCGGCAAACAGCCCCAGCACGCCCCCGAGAAGGAGAATCACGAGCACGAGCCCCGCCTGCGGGGACGCCAGCGTTCGTTTGAGCATCCGCGGCCACCGAGCATATCGCGATTGCGGGGACACTCAAACGGGACACTCAACCGGGACAGTCACGGGGGACATTCAACAGTGACTGTCCCCGCAGTCAATTTTCAGTTTCTGCGTACAAGAGTGCAGAAATTGCTCGGAGTTCGACGGAAGGCAGCAGCGATCACGGCCACCGACACCCTCAGTCGGCCTGGGTCTGCTCCGCTAAGCCTCCGGGGACACTCAAGGTTGAGTGTCCCGTTTGAGTGTCCCCGGAACGAAAAGCCGATGGAACCCGCCGTTTCGCAGTGTCGAACGGGTCGGCCCGATCCGAGTTCCGTGAACCAATCTGCGTCCCGGGCTTGGGGGCGCAGCCCGCAGCGTATAATCCCCCGGCCGCCCGTCATCAGCGATGGGAGCTCATGCTGAAAGGTTGTGGTGATGACCGCTCGGATCGACAGCGCGTACGCGGCAGCGAAGGGTCGGTACGCCGAGGCCGGCGTGGACACCGACGCGGCGCTCGCGCGCCTTGCCGCGGTACCGATTTCCCTGCACTGCTGGCAGGGCGACGACGTCGAGGGCTTCGAGAAGTTCGGCACCGGACTCGGTGGCGGCCTCGCAGCAACCGGCAACTACCCGGGCAAAGCGCGGACTCCAGACGACCTGCGCTCCGACGCGTCCCTGGCGTTGTCGATGATTCCGGGAACCCATCGGTTCAACCTCCACGCGTGCTACGGCGAGTTTGGCGGCAAGCTGGTCGATCGGGATGAAGTGGGCCCCGAGCATTTCGCCGGATGGATCGACTGGGCCAAGTCGCTCGGCATCGGCCTCGACTTCAACCCGACCTACTTCTCGCATCCAAAGGCCGCCGACAACCTCACGCTGTCCAACGCCGACCAGGCGATTCGGACGTTCTGGATCAACCACGGTATCGCGTGCCGACGCATCGGCGCCACGATGGGCAAGGCGCTCGGCAAGCCGTGCGTCACCAACGTCTGGATCCCGGACGGGATGAAGGACACGCCAATCGATCGCGTCGGTCCGCGGGAACGGCTGACCGAATCGCTCGACGCCATCTTCAAGGAATCGATCAGTCCGGCGCTGAACCTCGACTCGGTGGAGGGCAAGCTCTTCGGCATCGGCTGCGAGAGCTTCACTGTCGGCTCCCATGAGTACCTACTTCGGCTACGCGTTGTCGCGAAAGAAGCTCTTGACGCTCGACACCGGCCACTACCATCCGACCGAAACGGTCACCGACAAGCTCAGCTCGATGTTCGTGTTCCTGCCCGAGATTCTCCTGCACGTGAGCCGTGGCGTGCGATGGGACAGCGACCACGTCGTGCTCCTCAACGACGACCTCGAGGCGCTCAGCCAGGAGCTCGTGCGGGGCAACTTCCTCGAACGGACGCACATCGGCCTCGACTTCTTCGACGCCAGCATCAACCGCGTCGCGGCGTGGACCATCGGCACCCGCAACATGATCAAGTCGCTGCTCAAGGCGCTGCTCGAACCGGTCAAGACACTGCGCGCCTTCGAAGCTGACGGCGACTACACGTCCCGCCTGGCCCTGCTCGAGGAACAGAAGACGATGCCGTTCGGGGCTGTGTGGGACTACTACTGCGAGACGAAGAACGTGCCGGGCGGGACTGCGTGGCTCGGACAGGTCAAGAACTACGAGAAGGACGTGTTGTCGAGACGAGCATAGAAACGGGGTTCGACAAAGGGCACCCGTAGCGCGCAACTTCAGTTGCGCGTCAAAACCTCCAAGCAACCCCTTGGCCGCTATTGACGTCGCGACGCGCAACTAAAGTTGCGCGCTCCGGGTGACCCTGGCTCCTATGCCCAGCTGAACCCCTGCTTCGTAAGAGGCAGCGATCGAATGCGCTTGCCGGTCGCGGCGAAGATCGCGTTGCACAAGGCCGGCGGGATCGGCGGGAGCGCTGGCTCCCCGATGCCGGTCGGCGAGTTGGTGCTCTCGACGTAGTGCGCTTCGATGACCGGCGGCACCTGCGGCATGCGAAGCGGCTGGTACTGGTCGAAGTTGCTTTCGACGGCGCGGCCCTTGTCGATCGTGATCTCCCAGCCCATCGCGTGGCTGAATCCTTCGACCACGCTCCCCTGCACCTGCTGGAGCGCGTTCCCCGGATTGATGATCTGGCTGCCGACGTCTCCGGCGACGCACACCTTCGTCACCTTGACCCTGTTCTGCGCGTCGACGCGCGCTTCGACGACGGCGGCGAAGTAGCCCTGATGGCTGTAGTGGAAGGCCACGCCGCGGCCCGTTCCCTTGGGCAGCGCGCCGGTTCCCCAACCCGACTTCTCGCGGACGAGCTCGAGCACGCCACGGGCTCGCCCAGCGTTGAACCCACCGCCAGGAGCGCCACCGCGTCCTGCCGGCGCACCGGGTGCCGGCGCCGGAGGCGGCGGCACGGGAATCGGCGTCGTCGACAGTAAGTCGATGCGGAACTGCAGCGGGTCCTTGCCCGCCGCGTGCGCCAGCTCGTCGATGAACGACTGCGTGGCAAACGCGATCCCGTTGCTCCCCGGCGCGCGCATCGCGCCGGTCGGCACGCCGAGCGGCATCAGGGAGCGGCCGTAACCAAAGTTGGGCACGAAGCGCGCGGGGAATTCCGCCGCGCTCATGTCGGCGCTCGGGGCCATCCGATCGCCCTCGCCGAAGGTCACGAAATGATCGCGCCAGGCGACGAGCGCGCCCGAGGCATCGACGCCACCCTTCAAGAAATGGAATCCCGCGGGCCGGTACAAGTCGTGCCGCATGTCGTCTTCGCGCGTCCACAGGAGCTTCACTGGCGCGCCGTTGACCACCCTGGCGATCCACGCGCACTCGACGATGCAGTCGTTGTAGAGGCGTCGCCCGAAACCGCCGCCCATCCGCTGGAGGTGCATGACGATATCGGTGTTGCTGATCCCAAGCGTTTTTGCGGTGAGCTGCACGCCGTTGTTTGGCAACTGGCTCGGCGCCCAGATTTCGAGCTTGCCGTTGGTGAACTGCGCCGTGCAGTTCTGCGGCTCGAGGGGCGCGTGCGACAGGAACGGATAGTAGTACGCGCCCTCGGCCGTCTTGGCCGCGGACGCGATCGCGGCATCGACGTCGCCATCGGTGCGCATCCACCGCGCGGGTGCCTGCGTGGACAGCTCCTTCGCGCGGGCGGCGAAACCGGTGCTGCTTTGCGAGGCGGTGGCGCCCTCGTCCCACGTGACCTGAAGCTTTTCACGCGCCGTTCGCGCCTGCCACCAGCTGTCGGCCACAATCGCGACACCGGGCATGAGCCCCGCCAGATCGGTCGTGCCCTCGACGACAAACGCGTGTCGGACTCCGGGCATCGTCTTGATGGCGTCGAGATTCGCGCTGACGACCTTCCCGCCGAAGACGGGACACTTCTCGAACACGGCGTGCAGCATGCCAGGCCGTGTGAAGTCGATACCGAAGATCGGCTTGCCGGTGACGATCAGCGGATTGTCCACGCCAGGCGTCGACTTGCCGATGATTTTGTAGTCCTTCTTCGTTTTGAGCGTCAGCGTCGAGAAGTCTGGCGGCGTCTGGGCCGCGGCCTTCGTCGCCACCGCGCCGTAACCGACAGTTCGGTTGGAGGCCGCATGGAGCACCTTCCCCGACGACGTCGTGCACTCGCCCGCAGGCACGTTCCAGTCCGAAGCGGCCGCCGCGATGAGCATGTGACGCGCGGCAGCACCGACCTGTCGCATCGGAGTCCAATTGTTCGGCGTCGCCGTGCTGCCGCCGGCGGTCTGCCCGCCGTACTTCGCCGGGTCGAGGTCTGCCTGCTCAATACGCACGGCACTCCAATCGACGTCGAGCTCCTCGGCAATCAGCATCGGGAGCATCGTCTTGACGCCTTGACCGACCTCGGGGTTCTTGGCCGTGATCGTGACGATGCCCTGCGCGTCGATGCGAACGAACGCATTCGGCGACAACGGGGGCGGCGGCGTGCCTGGGCCTTGCGCAAGCCCCGGAAGGTCGACGTAGAGCGCGACGAGCATCCCGCCGCCGCTGAGCGCGCTCACGCGAAGGAACGACCGGCGGTCGAGCGTTTTGGTGGCTGTGCTGGCCATGGTGTGTGTCCTCTTCAATCAATGCTCGCGGGGCCCTCCGCCTCCGCGCGCCGCTCAATTCATGCGCGCTACGGCGAGACCTCGCCGTAGCTGGTCGCCTTCCGCCTCCGCGACCAGCGGAGGCGGGCACCCCCGCTCGCTCTCGCGCGGCGACTCCGCGCCGCGCTCGGGCCGCAGGCGCTATTCCTCTTGCCCAGCAGATGTCCGGCCGCGCCCGGCGGCCGCGGCCTGGTGAATCGCCTGGCGAATCCGGACATAGGTGCCACAACGGCAGATGTTGCCTCCCATCGCCGTGTCAATGTCGGCATCGGTTGGCGAAGGAGTCTTGGCGAGGAGCGCCGCGGCCGACATCAACTGGCCGGCCTGGCAGTACCCGCATTGCGGCACGTCGATTTCCTGCCAGGCGCGCTGCAGCGGATGCGTCCCGTCGGGCGACAGCCCCTCGATCGTCGTGATCCGCCGTCCCGCGACGCTCGAGGCGGGAATGGAGCAGGACCGGGTTGGCTGCCCGTTGACGTGAACCATGCACGCGCCGCATTGCGCGACGCCGCAGCCATACTTGGTACCCTTGAGGTCCAGGACATCGCGAAGGACCCACAAGAGGGGCATGTCCGCCGGGACGTCCACGCTTCTCGATCGGCCGTTGACGGTCAGTGTAAAGGGCATGGTGTCGTTGCTCCAGAAAGGAACGGTTCCGGGAAACCGGATCCATGATGCGCCACGTTTCGGGTCGGAGACAACACCAGGGCTCAGGGATCGGGGATCAGGGGCTGGGCATTTCCAGCGTTGGTCCCGATCCCCCGCCCCCTGGATCCCTGACCCCTGATCCCGGGCTCGTGCGATACGCTGATCCAACATGAAAACTGTCTATATCTGCGACGCCATCCGCACCCCCTTTGGCCGTTACGGAGGCGCATTGGCCGGGGTTCGGGCCGATGACCTTGCGGCCATCCCTGTCGCTGAGCTGCGCGCGCGGAACCCGCAGCTCGACGTCACGCGAATAGACGACGTGATATTCGGCTGCGCGAACCAGGCGGGGGAAGACAATCGCAACGTCGGCCGTATGGCGCTACTGCTGGCTGGGCTGCCGAAGGAGGTCCCCGGATCGACGGTCAACCGGTTGTGCGGGTCGAGTCTCGATGCGGTCGCGCAGGCGGCGCGCGCCATCGCCAGCGGGGAGATGTCGGTGGTCATCGCCGGCGGCGTCGAAAGCATGTCTCGGGCGCCGTTTGTCGTCGGCAAGGCCGACGCCGCATTCGCACGCGGGCTCAAGCTCGAAGACACCACGCTCGGCTGGCGATTCGTTAACCCGAAGATGCTGCAGGCATTTGGCACCGACGCGATGCCTGAAACGGCCGAGAACGTGGCGGCAGAATGGCGCGTGTCGCGCGCGGATCAGGACGCATTCGCGTATCGCAGCCAGCAGCGCGCCGCCGCCGCGGCTGCAGGCGGACGACTCGCGGAAGAGATCGTACCTGTCACGGTTCAACAGCGAAAGGGCGCGGTCGCCGTCTCGGTCGACGAGCATCCACGCGCCGACACGACGCTCGAGGCCCTGGCCGCGCTCAAGCCGGTCGTGAGGCCGGATGGCACCGTGACCGCCGGCAACGCGTCAGGAATCAACGACGGGGCATGCGCCGTGCTGCTGGCGTCAGAAGCGGCAGTGAAGGAACACGGGCTGACGCCGCGGGCGCGGTACGTCGCCGGCGCGGTTGCGGGTGTGGCGCCACGCGTGATGGGTGTCGGTCCGGTCCCCGCCACCAGGAAAGTCCTCGCCCTCGCCGGTCTGACGATAGAGCAGATGGAGGTCATCGAGCTGAACGAGGCGTTCGCGGCCCAGGCCCTGGCGGTACTGCGCGACCTCGGCGTCGCCGACGATGCGCCGCACGTGAACCCCAACGGCGGCGCGATCGCGCTTGGCCACCCCCTCGGTGCGAGCGGCGCCCGGCTGATGACGACAGCCGCGTATCAGCTGACCCGCTCGAAGGGACGCTACGCCCTCTGCACGATGTGCATTGGCGTCGGCCAGGGCATCAGCGTGGTGATTGAAAGACAGTGACAGGAGGAGCGCCTGCGGCCTGAGCGCGGCCCGCACGGGCCGCGCGAGAAGCGTTTGGGGGTGGGGCCCCAAACGCATTGAGAAATGCGGACAGAAGCGCCCGACGGCCGCGGAAGTAACTCATCAGTTGACGCTGCGTATAATCTCCAGACTCCTATGAGTCTGGCGCCCGGCGCACGCCTCGGCACCTACGAGATCGTCGCCCTGATCGGCGCCGGCGGGATGGGAGAAGTCTACCGCGCCCGCGATGGCAAGCTGACGCGTGACGTCGCGCTCAAGATTCTGCCGCCGCTCTTCGCTCGCGACCCGGAGCGCCTGGCGCGCTTCTCGCGGGAAGCCAATCTCCTGGCGACACTCAACCACCCCAACATCGCGGCCATCTACGGGTTCGAGTCTTCTGATCATTCGCCGGCGCTCGTGCTCGAGATGGTCGAAGGACCGACGCTCGCCGATCGCATCGGGAGTGGTCCGATTCCTCTCGAGGACGCATTGCCCATCGCGCGGCAGATTGCCGAGGCCCTCGAAGCCGCGCACGCGCAGGGCATCGTCCACCGCGACCTCAAGCCGGCGAACATCAAGGTTCGAGACGACGGGACCGTCAAGGTGCTCGACTTCGGGCTGGCAAAGGCGATGGCCGTCGACAGCTCGCCGGGTGTCGTCGCTCTGTCGCCGACAATCACGAGTCCTGCCGCGACCTCGATGGGCACGATTATGGGCACGGCCGCCTACATGAGCCCGGAACAGGCGCGTGGACGAGCGGTGGACAAGCGCAGCGACATCTGGGCATTCGGCGCGGTCCTTTACGAGATGCTCACCGGCCGCCGCGCGTTCGACGGCGAAGATGTCTCCGACACGCTCGCGAACATCCTGAAGGCCGAGCCGGACTGGTCGGCGCTGCCACGCGGCACGCCGCCGGCGATCGAGCGCGTGCTGCGGCGCTGCCTGACCAGGGATTCGCGGCTTCGTACGCACGATGTCGCGGACGTGCGCATCGAGCTCGATGAGCGGGCGTCCGCTGATGCAGCGACCGTGCACGTTGCCACGGGTGGGCGCTCCGGGTCGCTGAAGAGTTTCGAGAGAATGGCCTGGCTCGGGGTCGCGCTTGCGCTCGCTGCCGCTGCTGGCTTTGCGCTGTGGCGCGGGCGCGCACCGGAGCCGAGTGCGTCACCAGTTCTTCGGTTTCAGATTCGGGCGCCGGTGGGCCACTCGCTCGGTGCGCTTGGAGTATCCGGAGCGGGCACGGCGGGGATGTTTGCCGTGTCGCCCGACGGGACGCGACTCGTGTTCTATGCAGCCGATAAAGCTGGCAAGGGAGGCTTGTGGCTGCGGGCACTCGATTCTTCTTTCGACGCGCGAAGGCTGCCGGAAACAGATGCGGGATATCAGCCCTTCTGGTCGCCAGATAGTCGATCGGTTGCGTTCTTCGCGCAACGAAAGGTCTACAGGCTCGACGTGGCGAGCGGCGAGCGGCGGGAAGTGTGCGGGTTCGTTGGAAACGCGCGAGGAGGGTCGTGGAGCGCGACCGGCAGCATCATCTTCGCGACCGGCTCTCCATCGACCTTGATGCGCGTGGCCGCTGAAGGTGGGAAGCCGACACCGATCGAGCTACCGGGTGCCGAGAACCATCGTGCGCCGGTGTCGTGGCCCTCTTTTCTTCCTGACGGTCGCCATTTCTTGTACTGGATGCGAACGAAAACCGATCTCGACGGCGGCATTTACCTGGCAGCGATCGATGCGCAAACTGAAGGCAGGAAGCTGACGTCGGCCGACACGCTGGCGGTGTTCGTTCCTCCGGGTTATCTGCTGTTTGGTCGCGATACGCGGCTCTTCCGCCAGTGGTTCGATCCGGAGACCCGGCAGTTGTCAGGCGACGCCTTGCCAGTCGTCGATAGCCTGCGCGTCACGTCCCAGGCGGGCGCGGAGTTCTCGGCCTCCAGCACTGGTCTCCTGTCGTATCGTTCGGGGCAGGATGCCTCGAACCAGTTCACGTGGGTCGGTCGCAAGGGCGAGCAGCAAAGCACCGTCGGACCGCCCGGACGGTATCGCGCATCGGCGCTGTCGCCCGACGGCCAGCGGCTCGTCTATACCGACGTTGCCGACGGCAATCTGAAGATTCTCGACTTGCAGCGCCAGATCCCGACGCGGTTCACGTCTGAACCGGGTTCCGAAACTGCGCCGGTTTGGTCCACCGACGGCAGCCGCATCTACTACCGATCTGACAGCGGAGGAGTCTTCTGGAAGGCAGCAGACGGAACGTCGGCGCCCCACAAGATCTCTGACGCCGCAATCAATGGACCGTCGCAATTCCTGGAACATCCGAAGCTCGGTCCTCTGCTGTTGTATTTCGGGATTCTTCCTCAGCAGCCGTCGCAGGACATCCTGATCCTCCCGCTCACCGGTCAAGCAACGCCACGGGCGATAGTGTCTACGGCAACCGCGGATGTCGAGCCGCAGGTGTCGCCCGACGGCAAATGGCTAGCGTATGCCTCGAGCGAAACAGGCAGTCTCGAGGTCTACGTCGAGCCGTTTCTGCCGGATGGGGACCGCAAGCCTTTCATTCGCGTCTCGCGGTCGGGAGGGCGTCAGCCCTACTGGCGATCCGATTCCCGCGAACTGTATTTCGTCGGCGACGACCGCAGGTTCTACGTTGTCCGGATTCCGGAGAGCGGGCCATCTCGAGATATCGAGCCGGACTTCCTCTTCGACATGCACGCGAATGTCGCCAACGCCCGGAACAGCTACGTCCCCAGTGCCAAGGGCAAGCGCTTCCTCGTCATCCAGGTACTCGACACCGAAGACGCGCCAATCAACGTCATCTCCAACTGGACCGGCCTCATGAAGTGACGTTGGCGGACGCTCGACATCCGCGACTGGACACTCCTCGCTGCTGGCTTGGTACCGAGACTGGGTGAACGTCTTGCATGCAGAAGCCACGGCTTGCACTGCGAAACGCCCGCCGAATGCCTTGCACGGTGAAACGCCCAGCCACTATGATGCGTATCTCTGCATGCATTCTTCATTTTGGCGACGGCCCTAAAACCAAGGCCTTGAAACCCATAACTGCCCTAGAAAACACGAGACGAGGACGCTCCATGACTCGCAGACTGCGTTTGCCCATCGTTGTCATTCTGCTGCTCGCCGGGGTGGCTCCGGCGTTCGCGCAGGCACCTGCCGGTCGCGGCGGTGGCCCGCCACAGCCCCAGGTCGTCTCGCCGGAACTCGCTGCCGATGGACGGATTACCTTCCGCATCCTCGCGCCGCAGGCGCAGGCCGTGCGGCTCGCCGCCGGTGACATCCAGGGCCTCGGCCAAGCGACGCAGCTCACCAAGGGCGAGAACGGCGTGTGGGAAATCACCGTCGGCCCGATCGCTCCGGGAAGCTATCGCTACAACTTCAACGTCGACGGCGTGACGACCATCGATCCGCGCAGCCCGTTCATCAGCGAATCGAACAACAACGTCTGGAGCCTCGTCACGGTGCCGGGCCTGGAGTTCGCCGACACGAAGAACGTCCCCCACGGCAGCATCGGAGCGGTGACCTACTATTCGACCGCGCTCAGCACGTTTCGCCGCATGCACGTCTACACGCCGCCAGGCTACGAGCGCGGCAACGACAAGTACCCGGTCTTCTATCTCCTGCACGGCGCCGGCGACAGCGACGATTCCTGGACGTCGGTCGGACGCGCCGGATTCATCCTCGATAACCTGATCGCGGCCAGGAAGGCGAAGCCGATGATCGTCGTCATGCCGGCCGGCCACACGCGACGTGGCGCCGCGGCCGGGGGCGCGATCGGACGGACGGCGACCGACGAGTTCGTAAAGGACTTCACCGCCGACGTCATGCCGTATGTCGAGAAGAACTACCGCGCGCTGACCGACCGGAACAACACGGCGATCGCGGGCCTCTCGATGGGGGGCAACCACGCGCTCCAGGTCGGCATCCCGCACCTCAATCGCTTCGGCTACATCGGCGTCTACAGCTCGGGCCTTCTCGGCGCGTTCCCGGGACTCGGCGGCGGCCGCCGCGGCGCGGCGCCGCCCGCAGCCCCGAGTGCAGCAGCGCCCGCAGCGGCCCCGGCAGCCGCAGCGGCCCCGGCCGCCGCAGCGCCGGCCGCGCCACCAGCGCCGACGGCAGCGGACTGGGAAAAGGAAAACGCCGCGACGCTCGACAACGCCGGGCTCAAGAAAGGGCTCAAGGTGTTCTGGTTCGCCACCGGCAAAGACGACTTCCTGCTGACCACGACCAATGCCACCGTCGAGCTCTTCAAGAAGCACGGCTTCAACCCGGTCTACAAGGAAACCGCAGGCGGCCACACCTGGATCAACTGGCGCGACTACCTCAACGAGTTCGCGCCGATGCTCTTCCAGTAGCCACGGATCAGATTCACGGGCCACGGACAACACGGACAACACGGATGGCATTCATGTTTGACACACGACGTACCGGTTATTGGTTGATGGCCGCGATGCTCGCGGTCGGCGCGGTCAGCGCGCAGACGCCTGCGGGGCAGGCGCCCGCCGGACAGGCTGGAGCACCAGCGGCTCCCCAGGGCCGAGGCGGCGGCCGGGGCGGTCTTCCTCCGGTCGTCTCGCCCGAGGTGCACGCGGACAAGGCCGTGACCCTCCGCTTCCGCGCGCCCAACGCGAAGGAAGTGACGCTCATCGGCGAGCTCGACGGCAAAACCTACCCGATGACGAAGAACGACAACGGGATCTGGGAAGTGAAGATCGGGCCGCTCGCACCCGACGTCTACAACTACCAGTTCAACGTCGACGGCATCGTCACGATGGACCCGACCAACCCGTCGGTCAAGCTCGGGTTCGGCGCGTTTCCGCCGGCGAGCATGTTCGAGATCCCGGGTGATGAGTTCGACGATGCGCGCGATGTGCCGCATGGCACGGTGCGCGTCGAGACGTATCACTCGAGGACGCTTGGTGTGCCGCGAACGCTGTGGATCTACACGCCGCCGGGCTACGAGCGCGGCAACACGCGCTACCCGGTGTTCTACCTGCTGCACGGCGCCGGCAACATCGACTCGAGCTGGATGCTCACCGGCCGCGCGAACTACATCATGGACAACCTCATCGCCGAGGGGAAGACGAAGCCGATGATCATCGTCAACCCGCTCGGCTACGCGCGCATGGGCATCGGCACCGGCCCGGAGCGGCCGGTAACTGGCGCCACGCCTCCGCCTGCGCCAGGCGCGGCTCCGGCGGCGGGAGCACCCGCAGGCGGCCGCGGCGGCCCTGGCGGCGGTGCCGGCGGCGGCGCGGTCGGCAAGGATCTACTCGATGACGTCATCCCGTTCGTCGAGGAGAAATTCCGCACGCTCAAGGATCCTGCGAACCGCGCGCTCGGCGGCCTCTCCATGGGCGGCGGCCAGACCGTGGCGATCGGCTTCCCGAACACGAAGCTGTTCAGCCACCTCGTCGTCATGAGCGCCGGGGGCGGTCAGAACCCGGAACAGACGTATCCCGATTTCTTCACGAACGCCGATCTCGTCAACAAGCAGCTCAAACTGCTTTGGGTCGGCGTCGGCAAGGACGACTTCGCACTCGCGGGCAGCAAGACGCTCGATGAGGCGTTGACCAAGAGCAAGATCAAGCACACGTTCCGCATCACCGAGGGCCGGCACGAGTGGGTCATCTGGCGCCATCACCTGCACGAGGTCGCGCCGCAGATGTTCCGTAGTACAGATCCGAGTGGTCGTGCCGCACTAGCGTCGATTAGGTGCGCACAAGTCGCCGAGCGCGCTGCGATGCGCGCGAGGCGCCCCGCGCATTGGGTAAAGGCGACATGCGACGGTTTGGCAAGTTGTTGACGGTGGCGCTGTGCGCTTTCGCGGTGACGGCATCCGCCGCCGCCTACGCGCAGCCCGGGCCCGCGTTTACGTCGCCAGAGGTCAGCGCAGACCGGCGGATCACGCTGCGGCTTCTCGCGCCCAACGCGAAGAGCGTCGTCGCGGCCGGTGAGCTCGACGGCAAGCCTCACCCGCTGACGCGCGGGGACAACGGCGTCTGGAGCGTCACCATCGGCCCGCTGGCGCCGGACATCTACACCTACGCCTTCAACGTCGACGGCGTGACCGCGCTCGACCCGTTGAACGCCAACACCAAGTACGGCTACGGACGGTTCGGCGCGGTGAGTGTCGTGCAGGTGCCGGGCGACGGGCCGCAGTTCTACGACGTCAAGCCCGTCCCGCACGGCGAAGTGCGCATCCGGCCGTACGTCTCCAAGACGCTCGGCGTCAGCCGCACAGCGTGGGTCTACACGCCTCCGGGATACGACAAGGGCAGCAACTTTCCGGTCCTCTACCTCCTCCACGGCGCCGGCGACATCGAGTCGGGCTGGACGATGATTGGCCGGGCCAACAACATCATCGACAACGCCATCGCGGAGGGTAAGGCGAAGCCGATGGTCGTCGTGATGCCCCTCGGCCACGCCATGCAGAGCTACTGGACGGGTGCGGCGAAGCAGGTGCCCGACCCGGTGAGCAAGGCGATGGCCGGAGCGACACTGACGGAGATCATCAACTCGATGATGGGCGGCGACGGCAAGGGCGGTCTCTCGCCGGTCACGAAGGACATCGTCGAAGACGTGATGCCGATGATCGAGCGCGACTACAAGGTCTCGAAGCGCCCTGACGACCGTGCGATTGCCGGCCTGTCGATGGGCGGCGGCCACAGCATCAACATCTCGTTCGTCAGGCCGGAACTCTTTCGCTACGTCGCGCTCATGAGCCCGGCGGCTGGCGGCGGCGTGGCCAAGATGTATCCGCGCATCGCGGAGAAGCCCGAGATCCTGAACAAGCAGTTCAAGCTGCTGTGGGTTGGCGTCGGCAAGGACGACACGCTAACGGGTCCGGGCGACAAGGCGTTTTCAGAAGCGCTCAACACGATCGGTGTGAAGCACGAGTTCGTGCTCACGGAAGGCCGCCACGAGTGGACAGTCTGGCGCCACTATCTCAACGACCTCGCGCCGAAGTTGTTCAGGTAGAGTCACTAAAAGATGGAGTGGGTTCAGATCTACGATCCTCTCGGCAACGCCTGGCTAAGCACGCTCGCCGCGGCGTTGCCGATTCTCCTCCTCCTTGGCACGCTCGCCATCCTCGAATGGAAAGCCCATTGGGCGGCGCTGGCCGGGCTCTCCTCGGCGCTCCTGATCTCGGTCGTCGTCTACGGGATGCCGGCGCGCACCGCCTTCGCCACGGCGGTCTACGGCGCAGCGTACGGGCTTTTCCCCATCGGCTGGATCATTCTCAACGCGGTCTTTCTCTATAGCCTGACGGTTGCGACCGGGCAGTTCGAGATCGTCAAGCGATCGGTCGCGCGGCTGTCCGCCGATCGGCGCGTGCAGGCGCTCCTCATCGCGTTCTCGTTCGGCGCGTTCATCGAGGGCGCGGCTGGATTCGGCACCCCCGTGGCGATTACGGCAGCGCTCCTCATGGGCCTGGGCTTCACGCCGCTCTATGCGGCCGGCTTGTCGCTCATCGCCAACACCGCGCCGGTGGCCTATGGCGCCATCGGCACGCCGATTCTCACCCTGGGGGCCGTCACCGGCATCTCGACCGATCTGCTGAGCGCGATGGCCGGGCGTCAGCTGCCGTTTGTCTCGATCCTCGTGCCGGCGTGGCTCGTCGTGACGATGAGCGGATGGCGCGGCCTCCGCGGCTCGTGGCCGGCGGTGCTCGTCTGCGGTGGGTCGTTTGCGATCGTCCAGTTCCTGTGGAGCAATTACGTCGGGCCCGAGCTCGTGGACATCATGGGCGGACTCGTCTCGCTCGGCAGCCTGGCACTTTTCTGCACGTGGTGGAAGCCGGCCGAGACGTGGGATTTCCCGCAGGCTGCAGGAGCCCCGGTAGTCCCGGCCGTCCCAGCGCACGCCATCACCCGTGCCGAGCTCGCGCGCGCGTGGATGCCATGGGTGTTCTTGTCGGTGTTCGTGACCGTCTGGGGAATCGGGCCGACCAAGGCGTTTCTCAACGCCGGCCCCGCCGGCGCGGCAATCTACCTCGAGAAGCACGTCGCCCCCCCGCCTCACGCGGTACTGTCTCCGGCATTCGAGGTACCGGCGCTCCATCGGATGGTCTTCCGTGAGCATCCGGTCGAGGTCGATGCCGTCGATCGCGCCAGGATGCACGACGCGGCTTACAAGGCCAAACGCGCCGAAGCGGCGCGCTTCAACTTCAACTGGCTCTCGGCGACGGGAACCGCCATTCTTCTGGCGGCGCTCGCGACGTCACTGTTTCTGCGCATTCCTCCGATGGTCGTGCTGGGCATCGCGGGAACGACGTTTCATCGCATGCGCTGGCCGCTCCTGACCATCGCATTCATGCTGTCGCTCGGCTTCGTGACGCGGTACGGCGGCACGGACGCCACGCTCGGCCTCGCCTTCACGAAAACCGGCTGGTTCTATCCCTTCTTCGCCGCGATGCTCGGCTGGCTCGGCGTGGCGCTCACCGGCTCGGACACCAGTTCGAACGTCCTCTTCGGCAGCCTGCAGAAGATCACGGCCCAACAGCTCGGTCTCGATCCGATCCTCATCACGACGGCCAACTCCACGGGCGGCGTCATGGGCAAGATGATCGACGCCCAGAGCATCGTCGTCGCCACCGCGGCGACGAATCAGCACGGGCAGGAAGGCCGGATCCTGCGCTTCGTCTTCTGGCACAGCGTCGCGCTCGCGGTGATCATGGGGATCATCGTGATGCTGCAGGCGTACGTCTTTCCGTGGATGGTGCCGGGTCCGTAGATGGCGGGCCGAAGTGAAGGGTCACAGACGCCCGTAGCGCGCAACTTTAGTTGCGCGTCAGAGTCTGAGAGGCCGAACTGAAGTTCGGCCCTACTTCGGCTCCTTCGGAGGGGGCGGCGCTTCGAAGCAGACGATGAAATCCTTGCGCGATTCGATCTTCTTGTAGTCGAGGCCGGGGACCTTCTTGAGATCATCGAGCGACTTGCAGACGCCGATCTTATCGAGATAGGCAATGACCCCCGCCGCTTCTTTCCGGGTCAGGCCGGCTACGCTCTCGAGCTCGATATTCGTGGCCCGGTTGATGTTGAGCGGACGCGGCGCCTCGCCGAGAAAGTTCTTGGCCAGGTACTCGAGGACCGCGCCGAATTCCTCGTCAGTGCCCTTGGCGCCACGCTTGATCATGTCGGCGATGACTTCCTCCCAGCCCTCGCGCGTCAGGCGCACGGACGCCGACCGCTCCGCCTGGTGGCAGGAGCCGCAGACCTTGAGGAGGGCATCCTTCCCGGCCCCATCCGGAAGCTGAGCTGCAGCAGGCGCGCTCAGTCCCAGCACGAGGCCTAACCCGACAACGCTGATGGCGCACATGCGCATGGCTTGTGATCCCATGTCTCAGTGTAATGATCTTCCGCCTAACCAGCCTCCGCTAAAGCGTTTTTCATTTGTCCGTAGTGTCCGCCTTTAGGCGGACACGCTGAAGTCCGGCTAAAGCCGGACACTACGCGCTACAGAGTTTTTCATTTGTCCGTAGTGTCCGCCTTTAGGCGGACACGCCGAAGTCCGGCTAAAGCCGGACACTACGCGCTACAGAGCGATGAGAATCGCTCTAAAGCTACGGCGGCGGAAGCCACGAGAAAAGCGACTCGCACTGACGACCGACGACCCCCGACTGCAGACTGTCAATGCTCCATCGGTATGCCAAACGCGTAGAGAGTGTTGTCGAACGTGACGAGGTACACCTGGCCAGCGGACGCCGAGAGCCCGCCGCGCGCGAACGAGGTGATCGTCTTTCCACTCGACCACAGCTCCTTGCCCGTGGCGGGATCGAGCGCGTAGAGGACCGCCGGAAGCGAGCTCTTCGCGCGCGCGGCCGCCGTCGCGCTGGCATTGGCCGGACGATGCTCGCCGGTCGAGAGAGCAAAGACGACGCCGTTGAAGACCAGCGGCGCGGCGGGCGACGTCAGGTCCCGCGAAGCCCATGCGGGTTCGAGCGTCAGCTTGCCGCCCTCGTCGACGAGCTTGAATGCGACGATGCTCCCGTTAGTAACCGGGCCGTTGGCGGCGACCTTGAGGCCGGGCTGCGCGGCGCCGACAGCCGGCGCGAGGATCCATCGCGTCCCGTCGCTCTCCCAGGTCGCCAGCCCGCCGGTCGCCCCGGCGTTGCTGTACTTCGGGGTCACGTAAAGCGGCGTCTTGAGCGACGTCCCATCGAGCAGATAGAGACGCCCGTCGTTGCCGCTGACAGCCATCAAATCTTTGTCTTTGTGGCGGAAGACGACCGGCGACGCGTTGAAATCGGCGCCAGGTTGCGTAAAAGAGTCCTTGAGCTTCAGCGTCTTCGGCTCGAGGGCCACGATCGAGTTGGAGTAGGTCGACGGTCCAGTTGCGCCGTCGCCCACGGCCACGAAGATCGTGCCGTCGGTGCCGATCGTCGGTCCTGCCGCGCCTGCCACGTTCCCGCCGTTGGTCTTCCACGACACCGGTTTTTTCGTCTCGCTGGCCAGGTCGATCGCCCAGACGCCGTTGGGAGCGGCGCCACAGCCGTTCGACGTGCTCGTGTAGATCACGTCGTCGACGTATATCAGCGCGGAGGGCTTCGTATTCGCCGGAAGGAACGGAACCGCCGGCACGCGGTCGGCGCCATTGTGCGGATTGATGGTGCGCGCGTAGCCGTCGCTCGCCACGACGTAGACGTTGTCGGTCGGTCCGCCACCGAGCCCTCCGCCGCCGCGTCCGGCCGGAGCCGCGCCGCGTCCGCCGGGCGCAGCCGCCGGAGCCGCGCCTCTCCCAGCCGCAGGATCGTTTGGCGCCGCCCCTCGGCCCTGGCCACCTTGAGGATTGACGAGCGCAAGGCTCGGTGCGCCTTTCCCCGGTTCTCCCACCGAGCTTCCGGATCCGCCGCCGCGCCCGCCTCCCCTGCCGCCACCGAATGCCGACACGGCATAACTCGTCGGACGCGTGGCCGCAGCCATCAGTCCACCCGGGCACCCCCACGAGCTATTCGCAGGCGGCGTGATCGACGAGTAGTTGATGACCGTCGTCCAGTAGACGCGCGCCAGGTCGGTATCGATCGCGTAGACGCGCTCGGAGCTCGAGCCGACGAAGGCGAGCGCCTTGAATCCCCGGTGCGAAATGAGCCGATCCATCAACACCGGTGTGGTCAGCGAGTTCAACTGACGCGTCTCGTTGTCGAGCTTCATCTTCCAGAGGAACTTCAGCTCGCCCTTCTGCGCGGCGTCCTTCGTGAGCCTGGCGTCGGTCCTGACCCAGGACGATCGCTGGGCATCGCCGTGAGTCGTGGTCCACTCGCCGCCGCGGCCCTGCGCATGAACGATCGCCGCGCCGCACGCGGACGCGACGACGAGCGCGCCGATGAATCTCTTCGGTCCTGGCTTCATTTGCTCCCTCTCCGCGTCCTACCGTGCGCTCGTCGGGGGCGCCGCGCCGTCGACGCCGAAGCAGTACAGCGTCCCGTCGTAGGTGCCGATGTAGACCCGGCCGTTGGCGACCGACAGCCCGCTGAAGTGATTGAACGAGGTGATCTGATCGCCGCTCGACCAGAGCTCCTTGCCGGTGCGCGCGTCGAGCGCATAGATCGTGGCATGCGTCGACTTCGCCACGCGGTTGGCAGCGGTGTTGAACCCGAGGCCCAGATCCACGTCTGCCTGCGCCGTGTTCTCGCCGCTGCCGTACGCGAACACTACGCCGTTGGCGACGACCGGCGGCTCGGCCTGATCCATGTCTCGCGAGAGCCAGGCCGGCGTCAGCACGATATGACGCTCGGGGCCACCCGAGCCCTTTCCGGCCTTGTCTTCCATCTTGAAGGCGGCCACGGCGCCGCGGACGACATCGCCGTATTCGATCGGCGCTGAGAACTGCGAATGCTTGGGCCCCCAGAACGGAACGAGGATCCAGCGCGTACCGTTCGCTTCTTCCCACGTCGCGAGCGCGCCCCACGTACCGGTGGCGGCGAAGTTGACGTCCTCGTTGCAGATGAGCGGCGAGCGATAGACCGGCGTGCGATGATCCTCACCGCCGAGCGCGCTCGTATCGAGCAGCCACAGCCGGCACTCCTTGCTCGACTGGACCAGGTACTCCTTGCCCTTGAAATCGAAGACCGGACCGGTCACGTTCATATCGAGGTCGCGCTTGCGCAGCCAGAACGCGTTGGTTGGCGTGTACCAATCCTTCAACTCGAGCGCCTTGGTCTGAGGGTTCTGCTTCACGCCGATGATCGACTGGCCGTAGATCTGACGCTCGGGATAGTAGTCGCCGTCGCCCGATCCCGCGTAGACCGTTCCATCCTTGCCAATCGACGGACCGGTGCGCGGCCAGAGGCCGCCGCTGCCGGGCAAGTACTGACCGACCTTCTTCGTGGCCAGGTCGTAGCCGTAGAACGCGTTCGGATTCCCGCCGCAACCCTGCGCCGTCGTGGTGTAGATGACGCCCTTCCAGAGGTTCAGCCCGTAGGGCTTTCCGTTGGGCGGGAGAAATGGCTCGGGCGGCGCGACATCGGTACCGGTTGCCGCGTCGAGCGTGCGCAGCCGTCCGTCCCAGGACACCGCATAGACGATGTATTTGCCCGCCGTGTCGGTCGGGGCGATGACGGGAGTGGCGGTCAATCCTCCGGGGCACAGCACGCCGCCTCCGCGTCCGCCCGGCTGTTCGACGAACGTGCTGTCGAACTTCCGCGACCAGAGCCGCGCGCCGGTCGCCACGTCGACGCCGTAGATGTTGTCGGAGACGCCAGCCACGACGGCTACTTCCTTCGGCCCCTGCGCGGTCGTCACGTCGGTGACGATGAGGGGCGGGAAGAGGTTGTGCATCTGGCGGGGCTGGTTGTCGAGCTGAAGCTTCCACAGCAGCTTCATGTTCTTGACGCTGTCGGTCGAGATGCGCGTCTCGTTCCTCTGCCACGCCGTCCGCTGGTTGTCCCCGCCATCGGTGAGCCAGTTGGCCTTCCCCGGGCTCTTCGCATCCGGGGAGCCGGGGGCTTGCGCGCCGGGAGCCGCGACCCACACGGCTGCCCAGCTCGCAAGGGCGATCGACCAGGTGGTGAGGCTTCGTAGCCGTCGTTTCATTTCGCCGAACTCCTTGAAAACCAGGCGGGAGGAATCGAATCGGCGCCATTGTAGTCACCCTTGGCGGCGGGCGACCAGTGAATGGATCCGCGCCGTCGCGGTTCTGCGCTGCGATACGAGTGGGAGTGGAAACGCGCGGTAAAACAGGGCCGCGTCACACGCCGTTGATTCCACTGTGCAAAACGGCGGCGCGAGGTGGTCTATCATCCCGAGACCCGGACCGCATGCCTGACCTGACTCCCATTCAATGGATCCTGGCCTTCCTGGCCGCGGCGTCGATGGGCATCAGCAAGGGCGGCCTGGCAGGACTCGGCCTGCTGCACGTCACCATCTTTGCGTTCCTCTTCGGCGCGCGGGAGTCGACGGGGATCGTGCTGCCGATGCTGATCGTCGGCGACATCTGCGCCGTCACGGCGCTCCATCAGCACGCGCGGTGGGACTACGTGCGGCGAATGCTGCCGCCGGCCTGCCTCGGTATCGTCATCGGCGCATTGCTGATGCGCAGCGTGAACGAGTCGATGTTCCGGCCGGTCACGGGCTGGATCATCCTGGGACTGTCGATGCTGCAGCTCGCGCGGCTGCTTCGTCCGGGCTGGTTCGGCAACGTGCCGCACAACCGCTGGTTCGCGTGGGGTATGGGTCTGTTTGCGGGCGTGACCACCATGCTCGCCAACGCCGCCGGGCCAATCTTCGCTTTGTACGCGCTTGCCGTCGCGCTGCCCAAGTTCGAGATCGTCGGCACGAGCGCCTGGTTTTTCTTCATCATCAATACGTTCAAGGTGCCGTTCAGCCTGGGCCTGGGGCTTATCCACGGTCAGACACTGCTCCTCAACCTCGTCCTGTCTCCGGTGATCGTGGCGGGCGTGTTCGGCGGGCGCTGGATCATCAACCGCATTCCGCAGCGCCTGTTCGACGAGTTCCTGCTGGCGTTTGCGGCCATCGCGGCGCTGAGGTTGATCGGTGTGTTTTAGCAGCGGCGCGACCGGTCCTTCGTTCGTCTCCGTTCGTCTTCGTTTCTTCGTGTTGAACCCGTTCTCTCCGTCTCCTCCGTCTTCTCCCCTCTTCTGTCCCCAGCTACCCTCCACCGCGCCATATAATTGGCAGCTGAACAAATTCGTCCTACGACTTCTGGGGGCAATGCGTACATGACGTCGAGATGGTCGGTCGCGTTCGGTGCATTCATTCTGATGGTCGGCGTGATGCCTCGCGGCGAGCAGCAGGCACCACCCCCTGCACAGCCCCCTGCCGCAGGCGCGCCGGCACAGCCGCCGGGACAGGCCGGCCGCGGCGGGCGCGGCGGCGGGATCGAGGCCGAGATTGCCGCCGGCGCCGATTTCTCCCCGCGCCCTCCGGTCGTTCGGCTCGATCCGGCCGAGCAGCAGAAACGCTTCCTCCTCCCGCCGGGCTACAAGATCGAGCCCGTCCTGACCGATCCTCTGATCGAAGACCCGGTCGGCGTGACGTTCGACGGCAACGGCCGGATGTACGTGCTCGAGATGCGCTCGTACATGCAGGATGCCGACGGATCGAACTCGCGCGCGCCGATCAGCCGGATCTCGCGGCATGAGGACACGGACGGAGACGGCACGTACGACAAGCACACAGTGTTCGTCGACAAGATGGTCATGCCGCGCATCGCGTTTCCGCTCGGCGACGGCGTCATCCTCGCCCTCGAGACCGACAACCGCGACATGTACAAGTACACCGACACCGATGGTGACGGTGTGTCCGACAAGAAAGAGCTCTTCTACGCCGGGGTCGGACGCGTCACGAACATGGAGTGGCAGCCGGGCGGCCTGACCTGGGCCCTGGACAACTGGCTCTACATGACCTACAACCCCTTCCGTCTGCGCATCGCGGCGGACCAAAAAGTCCTTCGAGAAGAAACCGACTCGAACGGCGGACAGTGGTGGTCAGCCCAGGACAACCACGGCAAGATGTGGTGGGTCGACGGCGGCGGCGAGATCGGTCCGGTGAATTTCCAGGCGCCGATCGCCTACGGCGCGTTCAACGTCAAGGACAACTTCGAACCCGACTTCCAGGTGCCCTGGCCCGCGACCGGCGGAATCGCGGACATGCAGGGCGGCATGCGCCGCGTCCGCATGCCCGATGGTACGCTGAACCATTTCACGGCGGCCTCGGGCGTGGAAATCTACCGCGGCCATCGCCTTCCGGCCGACATGGTCGGCGATCTCTTCTTCACCGAGCCAGTCGGCCGGATCGTCCGCCGCGCGAAGATCGTCGTCACCGACGGTCTGACGCAGCTGCGTAACGCCTATCCCCAGTCCGAGTTCCTCCGCTCGACGGATCCGCTCTTCCGTCCGGTTGCCATCACCAACGCACCGGACGGCACGCTATACCTGATGGACATGTACACCGGGATCATCCAGGACGCGCAGTTTGTCGGACCCAATTCCTACCTGCGGCGCAAGGTCGAGCAGCTGGCGCTCGACAAGCAGCACAACTGGGGCCGCATCTGGCGGATCACCTATGAAGGCACGACGCCGGATCGGCAGCGGCCGCAGATGTACAGGGATACCGCGGCGCAGCTCGTGAAGCACCTGGAGCACGCGAACGGCTGGTGGCGTGACTCGGCGCAGAAAGAGCTCGTGCTCCGCAAGGACAAGTCCGTGGTGCCGGCGTTGACAACGATGGCGCGGACGTCGCGCAACCAGCTGGCAAAGATGCACGCGCTCTGGACGCTCGAAGGCCTTGGCGCGCTCGACGCAGCGCTCGTGCGCGATCAGATGAAGCACGCGGACCCGAAGATCCGCATCCAGGCGATCCGGGCGAGCGAATCGCTCTACAAGGCCGGCGACAAGTCCTTTGCGAACGACTATCGCGCGATGCTGAAGGACCCGGACACGGATGTCGTCATCCAGGCGATGCTCACGATTAACCTCCGCCGCATCCCCCAGTATGCGGACCTGATTCGCACGACCAGGGACGGTAGCTCCGTCAGAGGCATCAGGGAGATCGGCGATCAGCTGCTGAGACCCCAGACGTCCTCGCAAGGGCAGCGGCCATCGCTCGCCGACACGGCCGTCACGGGTCTGAACCTTTCCACCGACGATCGTCGTACGCTGCTCCGTGGCGAGACGACTTACAAAGAATTGTGCTCGGCCTGCCACGGCCCGGACGGCAAAGGAGCGCCGATGGGCGGAGCCACCGATGGCTCGACGCTCGCGCCTCCGCTCGCGGGAGTGCCTCGACTGCTCGGCAACGCGGACTACATCACGAAAGTGCTGCTCTATGGGATGACAGGCGAGCTCGACGGCAAGAACTATCCCGGCGGCGGCGTGATGGTGCCGATGGGCACGAACACCGACGAGTGGATCGCCGACATCGTCAGCTACGTCCGCAACAGCTGGGGCAACTCGGCGCCCTTCGTGACGCCGGAGCGCGTGGCCGCCGTGCGCAAAGCCAACCCGCGCACCTCTATGTGGTCGTTTGCCGAGCTGGCATCGACGACGCCGCTGCCGCTGCTGAACCAGGCGCAATGGAAAGCATCGGCGAGCCATAACCCTGAGGCTGCCGGCAACGGCATCAACGGCGAGGGCACGACGCGCTGGGAGAGCGCGGTGGCGCAGGAGCCGGGCATGTGGTTCCAGATCGAGTTGCCGCAGGCGGCCAACGTCGCCGAGATCCTCGTCGATACGCTGGCTGGCGGGCGAGGCGGGTTTGGGTTCGGATTCGGCCGCGGCCGCGGCACACTCCCAGCCGGTCCAATCTCGGCCTACCGCGTGCAGGTATCGATGGACGGGACGACGTGGAGCGAGCCCGTCGCCGAGGGCCAGGGCCAGAATCCAACGACCACGATTACGCTGAAGCCGGTGCAGGCCAAATTCGTGCGGATCACGCAGACGGGAACACCGCAGCCGGCGTCCGCCTGGGCGATCCAGCGCATCCGGATCTTCGCCATCGGCGCCGTGAAGCCGTAGGACGGCGATGGCGTTGCGGAGCATCAACCCGGCGACCGGCGCGACGCTCGCCACGTTCGACACGCTTACACCCGCCGAGGTCGCAGCGAAGCTCGAGCGCGCGACGCGCGCGTATCGATCCTGGAAGAACACGTCGTTCGACGAGCGTGCAGCTTGCCTCGCACGCGCGGCGGACATCCTCGACACAGAATCCGAGCGGCTCGGGCGGCTGATGACGCTCGAAATGGGCAAGCCGCTTCGTGCCGGGATCGACGAAGCGCTGAAGTGCGCCCGCGGGTGCCGCTTTTACGCCGCGCACGGCGCGCGCTTTCTGGCCGACGAGCGAGTCCCAACCGACGCGCTCGAGAGTTATGTCCGCTACGAGCCACTCGGCGTCGTGCTGGCGGTGATGCCCTGGAACTTCCCGTTCTGGCAGGTGTTCCGCTTCGCCGCGCCCGCGCTGATGGCTGGAAACGTCGGCCTCCTCAAGCACGCGTCGAACGTGCCGCAGTGCGCCCTGGCGATCGAAGACATTTGCTGTCGCGCGGGTTTTCCCGACGGCGTGTTCCAGACGCTGCTGATCCGATCTGCCGACATCGCGTCGCTCCTCGAGGATTCGCGGATCGGCGCCGTCACGCTGACCGGCAGCGAGGGCGCGGGCCAGGACGTGGCCGGTCGCGCCGGCCGCGCGCTCAAGAAGACGGTCCTCGAGCTTGGCGGAAGCGACCCCTTCATTGTCATGTCCAGCGCCGACGTCGAGAAGGCGGCGGCGACGGCGGCGAAGGCCAGAACGATCAACAACGGCCAGTCCTGCATTGCCGCCAAGCGATTCATCGTGTCCGAGGCGATCGCCGAGGAGTTTCTGCGCCGTTTCGTCTCGGCCATGAGCGCGCTGCGCGTCGGCGATCCGATGGACGCGTCGACCGACGTCGGACCGCTCGCCACGCCGGACCTCGTCAATGACCTCGAGGCGCAGGTTAAGGCGACGGTCGCCGCGGGCGCACGCGTCCTGACCGGCGGCACGCGCCTCCCGGGACCGGGCAACTACTTCGCGCCCACCGTGCTCGTCGACGTCCCGCCAGGATCTCCGGCGTACCGCGAGGAGCTCTTCGGACCGGTGGCCTCAGTATTCCGCGTCCCGTCGGTGGACGAAGCGATCCGTCTGGCCAACGATTCGACGTTCGGGCTCGGCTCGAGCGTGTGGACGCGGGACGAAGCGGAACGCGAGCGCTTCGTGCGCGAGCTCGAAGCCGGTCAGGTCTTCGTCAACGCGATGGTGGTGTCCGATCCGCGTGTGCCGTTCGGCGGCGTGAAGCGATCTGGCTACGGCCGCGAGCTCGGCGTCCACGGCATCCGCGAATTCGTGAACGTGAAGACCGTCTGGGTGGCGGACTGAAGCGGCACGGTTTTCGCGCCCGGGGACACTCAAGGTTGAATGTCCCCGGGCGCGAGAATCGTGCCAGGACGCTTTAGAACCGCGGATCGCCTGCGAAAGGACCTTTCGTGAGCCGGCCGATCAAACATCTCCGTTGGTACATCGGCGGACTGCTCTTTCTCTCAACGGTCATCAACTACATCGACCGCCAGACGCTGAGCGTCCTCGCCCCCTATCTGAAGACCGAGTATCAGTGGACGAACAGCGACTTCGCGCTGGTCCTGATCGCGTTCCGCCTCGCCTACGCGATCGGGCAGACCATCGCCGGGCGGGTGATCGATCGCCTCGGCACGCGGGACGGCCTCAGCCTGGCGGTGTTGTGGTACTCCGTCGCCGCGATGGCGACGTCGATGGCGTCCGGGCTGCGCAGCTTCGCCGGATTCCGCTTTGCGCTGGGGCTCGGCGAAGCCGGCAACTGGCCCGGCGCGACCAAGGCCGTCTCGGAATGGTTCCCGCGGCGCGAATCGGGGTGGGCTGTGGCCCTCTTCGACAGCGGATCGTCGATCGGCGGCGCGCTCGCGCCGTGGATCGTGCTGACCATCTACCACGCGTTCGGGAGCTGGAAGCCGGCGTTCCTGCTGACCGGCATGCTCGGGTTTCTGTGGCTGATCGCGTTTCGCGCGTTCTACAGGCGTCCGGAAGATCACCCGAGACTCTCACCCGAAGAGCGCGACTACATCCTCAAAGATCGACCGGTGCTGCCGGCGGAGGAGCGCGGGCCGCAACCATCGCTGCCTTATGGAACGCTCCTGCGCCTCCGTCAGACCTGGGGCTACATCCTCTCCAAGAGCTTCACCGATCCCGTGTGGTTCTTCATCACCGACTGGTTCGCGATCTATCTCGTCGCCAAGGGCTTCAAGCTCGAGGAGAGCCTGATGGGTTTCTGGGTGCCGTTCCTTGCCGCCGATGTCGGAAACTTCTTCGGCGGCGGGTTGTCCAGCTACTTGATCGTGCGAGGCTGGAGCGTCGGCGCGGCCCGGAAGCTCATCGCGGTCATCGGCACAGCCGGGATGATGTGCCTCATCCCGACAGTTTGGAGCGACTCCTTCGTCGTGATCGTCAGCTGCTTTGCCGTTGCCACGTTCGCGTACGCGGCGTTCTCGACGATCATTCTCAACCTGCCAGCCGATCTCTTTCCCTCCGGCTCGGTGGCGTCAGTCAGTGGCATGGGCGGGACGGGCGCTGGGCTGGGAACGATCGGCGCCATCTACCTCACGGGCTGGGTGGCTGACCGTTACTCGTTCGCGCCCATCCTGCTCGGCGCGAGCCTGCTGCCTCTCGTCGCGCTCGCCGCGGTGCTATTCCTCGTCCGAAACACCGCGGCGACGCGCGCGGGCGTCGTGCAGGAGATCTAGGAGGAACGAGGATCAGGGCTCAGGGGAGAGCCTTCAAATCCTAACCGCGCGACTGAGATCAGAATGCTCTTCCCTGATCCCTGATCCCTGATCCCTGATCCTAACTGAGCCGTCACTTGACTCCCATAGCACACTTAGGGGACACTCTTACCCTAAGGTGATTATGGGAGCCGATGACAACAAGGCCGCTGACATTCTCCAAGGCACCTTGGAGCTGCTGATCCTCAGGACCCTCGCCTCGGGTGAAAAGCACGGCTACGAGATCGCCGAGTGGATTCACGCCGCATCCGCCGAGGCCCTGTCCGTCGAAGAAGGCGCGCTCTATCCAGCGCTGCACCGGCTGGAACTGCGCGGGCTGCTGACGGCGGCCTGGGACGTCTCCGCCAACAACCGTCGCGCCAAGTACTACCGGCTCACCGCGAGCGGCCGCAAGCGGTTGAAGGACACCACCGAGTCGTGGCGCCGCGCCAGCACCGCGATTAACCGCGTGCTGGAAACCACATGATGGAGAACCGTCGTGTCTGAGTGGCTGATCAGTCTGCGGCACCGCCTGCGGGCGCTCTTGCGGCGGCGGCAGCTGGAGCAGGACCTCGATGACGAGGTGACGTTCCACCTGGCGATGCGAGAGGAGCAGCTTCGCGCGTCCGGCGCACTGGACGCGGGGAAGGGCGCACGCCGCCGCTTTGGCAGCGTCACGCGAATTCGCGAAGACCTGCGAGAAGCCTGGGCCTTCGCTCCCAGCTTCGCCAGCCTGCTTCGTGACATCCGCTACGCGTCACGGCTGCTTGGCCGCAGTTACGCGTTCACCAGCGTCGTCGTCCTGACCCTCGGCCTGGGCATCGGCGCGAATACGGCGTTCTTCAGCGTCGTCAATGCGGTGCTGATTCGGCCGCTCGGCTACGCCGACGCGGATCGGCTGGTGTCGCTCCAGGAAGGATTCCCCCAGGCTCGCGTCGACCGACTGCCTTTTTCGCCGCTCGACTTCGAGGACCTGCGACGCGATCAGCAGTCGTTCGAAGCCGTCGCCGCCTACCGCACGGTCCCCTTTGAAGTCTCGGGCGGAGATGTGCCGGAACGGATTGCCGGAGCCAAGGTATCGGCCGAGCTCTTTGCCACGCTCGGTGTCGGTACGATGGCCGGCCGCACGTTCTCGACCGCCGACGATCGTCCTGGCGTCAACGTCGTCGTCCTGAGCTGGGGATTGTGGCAGCGGCGCTACGCCGGGAATCCAGGAATTGTCGGTCAGAGCATTCAGCTCGATCGCCAGCAGTACACGGTCATCGGGATCATGCCCGCAGGATTCGTGTTCCCTCGGCGCGGTCCACGGTTCAATGGCGAGCCTGCGGATGTCTGGGTACCAATCGCGTTTACCGGCCGTGACCGGCTCGAACGCGGAACCATGCACAACAACGGCGTCATCGCGAGGCTCAAGAAAGGCGTTTCGTTACCCACGGCGCGAGCCGAGCTCGAAGTGCTCGGGCAGCGCATCGGTGCGAACTACCCTGCGGCCGTACGGGCGGCCGGTTTCTCACCCCGGCTCTTTGCACAGCCGCTCCGCGATGAGATCTCGGGTCCATTCGAGGCACCGCTGCTGATGCTCCTGGCGGCCGTAGGACTGGTGCTTCTGGTCGCTTGCGCCAACGTCGCCAATCTCATCCTGAGCCGTGTCACCACTCGGGCGAGGGAGTTCGCCGTGCGCACGGCGCTCGGTGCGCGCCACGCGCAACTTGTCCAACTGCTCCTGTGCGAGTCGTTGCTGCTGTCCGCGGCCGGTGGCGTCGTCGGGATCGCGTTCGCATACTGGGGAATCAAGGCGGCCCCGGCCGTTCTGACGCGGACCATCCCGGGCCTTCAGGACCTCGCAATCGACTACCGAGTGCTCTTCTTTACGGGCGCGATTTGCCTTGCGACCGCCATCATCTTCGCGATCGTACCTGTGCCGACGCTCGACCGCCGCAATCCAGTGGACTCGCTGCGCGAAGGCGCGTCGCGAACGAGCACGGGGCTCGGCAAGACTCGCCTGCAGCGCGGCCTGGTGGTGCTGACGGTGAGCCTCTCCTGCGTTCTTCTCGTAGGCGCCGGACTCTTCATCCGCAGTTTCGCCACGCTCGTGGCAACCGACATCGGATTCCAGCCAGCCCGGGTTCTTACCGCGTCGATGACCCTGCCGCGCACGTTCTACACGACCGCAGCCAGCGTACGAACGTTTCATGAGTCGCTCCGCAGTGGTCTCGAAGCTGTTCCGGGTGTGCGACGGGCTGCCCTTGCCACGGACCTGCCGCTGACCTCCTACGAGGCTCGCGCCTTCACGCCGGAGGCCGCGGACGCGACCGCAGAGACCCCTCTGACGACGAACCTGTCCTGGGTCGAGGGGCCATACTTCGAGACGCTCGGCATGCCGCTCAAGCAGGGCCGATATTTCTCCGAGGATGAACACGCGCAGAATCGCCGGGTCGTGATCGTCAACGAGAAACTGGCGAGGCTGGTCTGGCCAAATCAGGATCCGGTCGGGAAACGGCTGAAGTGGGGCGGCGGCGCGAGCCAGGCACCCTGGCTGACCATCGTTGGCGTGATTCGCGATGTCGCCGACGGGCCGATAGGGGCCGGACCGGCGGTCCACGCGTACGAGCCGTTCCGGCAGCTTCCTGACTTCTTCCTCAATGGCGCGTCGAATCAGTTCGGACGGGATCTGAAGGTCGCGGTTCTGGCCGACGCCGACCCGCGCGCCCTCGCGTCGCTCGTCCGGCGCGAAATCTCGAAGCTCGATTCGGCGCTGGCGATCGAGGCCGTCCAAACGATGGATGAGCAGCTGAGCGATGTCGTCGCGCCGCAACGATTCAGCACGCTGCTCGTCGGCGTGTTCGCCGCAATCGCGCTGCTGCTCGCGTCGATCGGCCTCTATGGCCTCCTTGCTTTCACGACGGCACAGCGCCAGAAAGAAATTGCCGTGCGGATGGCGCTCGGCGCGGAACGGCATGCTGTGATTGCCATGGTGATCGGACAGGGCGCGCGCCTGGTCGGAGTGGGGCTTGTCATCGGGCTGCTCGCCTCGCTCGCCTTCAGCCGGGCGGTCGCGTCGATGCTCTTCCAGACGAGTCCGCACGATCTACTGGCGTTTGCGATCATTCCCGCTGTGCTCGTTCCCGCCGCGCTCGTCGCCTGTGCGCTTCCCGCGTGGCGGGCGGCGCGGATCGAGCCGACCGCGGCGCTCCGTGCGGAATAGCGGCACTTCTGTCGCGAGGCAACGTAGATATCCATGACCATGGCTCTTTCAGGAGGTCGGATATGAACCGTCTGGCAATTTGCACAACTGCCTTGTTATTGAGCACCCTCGCGCCGATGCTGCCGGTGTCCGCGAACGCGCCCCAAGCCGGCGGCACGCAGATAGACCTGGCTGAGCGGCTGGCCGGCGGCAAGCTGAGGGCCGTCAATCGCGAGGCGACCGCATCGCCGGGAACCAAGGGCGGCGTGCACCTATCGGAAAAGGAAGGGAACGGCATCCTCTGGGTCGAGGGCAGCGATTTTGCCGAGGGCACGATCGAGGTCGACGTCCGCGGGCGCGACCTGGTGGGACGGAGCTTCCTCGGCGTGGCCTTTCACCGGAAAGACGACAACACGTACGAGGCGGTTTACCTGCGCCCATTCAACTTCCGCGCCGAGGATCCAGCCCGGAACCAGCATGCAGTGCAGTACATCAGCGTGCCTGATTACGATTGGCCGCGACTGAGGAAGGAATTCCCGGAGGAGTTCGAGAATCCGGTCGACAAATCGGTTGTGCCGACCGACTGGGTGCCGCTTCGTGTCGTCGTCAAGGGCGCGACAGTCCAGATATTCGTTGGAGGCGTCAAGGCGCCCACGCTTGAGGTGCGCAAGCTCGGATCGCTCGATCGAGGCGCCGTAGGCCTGTGGGTGGGGAACGGCAGCGACGGCGACTTCGCGAATCTTCGCATCACGCCGGCGAAGTGATGCGAGTCATCGCATCACGCTAAGGAAGTGAAGCTGTCTCGGTCGGCGGGGTGACGAGTCAGATCGCCGGCGCCGGAGGCATCCGGAACGTCTTCTTCACGTACTCGATGTTGGCGCGAGTGTCGGCGACGATGTCCTTGTTTGGCGAGTCGGTTTCGAGGACGTACCAGCCGCGGTAGCCGATGTCGTAGAACTGCTGCGCCATCCGAGGCCAATCCATCTTGCCTCCAGGAGTGGACAGCAGCATGCTGGCGTTCTTCACGTGAATCTGGCTGATGCGCTTGCCGAGCAGCTTCGGCTCCGCGTAGACGTCCTTCGACGCCGCCCGGGCGACGATGTTGTGCGCGTCGTAGTAGACGGCCACGTGCTCCGAACCGATGGCGTCGAGCAGCCTGATGTTGTCCTCGGCCGAAATCCAGTCTTCGAGACCGACGACGACGCCGTACTTCTCCGCGTAGCGCGCCACTTCCTTCATCATGCCGACGAAGGTGGCGACCTGCGACGCATTGCTCATGTCGATGTGGCTGTCGCCCAGGATCGGGAGCAGGATGTTGTTGGTGCCGATGTTGCGAGCCACTTCCACGGCCTCGACGAGCAGGATGGCGGCGGCCGGGTTGGTGTGCAGCGGCAAGCGCGACTTGCCAGGAGACCCGATGGCCAGCGAGCAAATCTGGATGCCGTTCTCGAGCGCGGCGCGGCGGAAGGCGGCCTGAGTTTCTGGATCGCGCAAGGTCGGCGTCTTCCCGTCGACCGGGAACTGCAGGCTGACCTGAATGCCGTCGAGCCCAATCTCGCGCGCAAGCGCGATCTTGCCGATGTCCCCGCGCTGCCCCAGGTTCCAGTCGGTCATCCCGACGCGCACGGGCACCGGGTTGACGGTTTCCTTCGTCTGCACTGGCCCGGAGGCTCGCGCGTGGACGATCGCCGGCGCCGCCGCGGACGCGGCAGTCGCGTGTTTCACGAAATCGCGGCGGGTCAGGAGCATAAGATCTCCGTAGGCTCTCGGCTCTAGGCTTTAGGCTCCCGGAAGAGCATTCCGATCTTGGTCGCGCCACTAGGATCCTAATCGCGCGACTAAGATCTGAATGCTTTTCCGAGAGCCTGAAGCCTAGAGCCGAAAGCCGTCTTAGAACTTCAGAATGTCGTCCCAGCCCTTGCGATAGCTTGGCCTCTTGATGAACGGCGCCGATTCGGGCGCGTTCCGGGCGCGCAAGTTCTGGTAGTCCCACTCGATCTTCTTCCCGGTCCGGTAGGCCACGTTGCCAAGGTGATTCGCTTCGGTCGTCCAGCCGGAGTACTGGAAGTTCGAGCCCGGTACCGGACCGATACCCTTGGCGTAGTTGACCCATTCGACCCAATGGCCGGGCGATCGGGGCAGCGTTTCGGGCGGCGGCTGGAAGTCCTTGAACCTCTCCTCGGGCAACAGCTTCCCATTGCCGAGCAGCATGCCCTTCTCGCCGATGAAGAGTTGCGATCGACCGCCCCACGCGGGAATCCAGCCTGGCGGTTTGCTGTCGCCCTGGTGCCAGACGAGCTTCACGGGCGGCGCGCCCGATGGTGACGCCGCGAACTCGTAGGTCACCGTCATCGTCGCGGGCGCGAGCTCCTTGTGGGCGACCGGCCCGTTGGGCGACTTGGCTTCGATCGTCAGCGGTTGCTTGATGTCCAACACCGTGTACGGCACGTCGTTGTCGTGGCTGCCGAGGTCGCTCATCGTGCCGTTGCCGAAATCCCACCAGCGATACCATCGGGGACCTGGGAAGTACGTAGCGTGAAATGGCCGCGCCGGCGCGGGTCCGAGCCACAGGTCGAAATGGTTGTTCGGCGGGATCGGCATCTCCTCGTTGAACCGGTCGACGATCTGGATGTTGTTGTAGAACCCGTGCGGCCTGTCGTACCTGTCGGCAGACTCCGCATCCTGCAGTCCCCAGGCGCGGTCCGCCCAGACATGGACCTCGCGCACCGGACCGATGGCGCCGGTCATCAGGATTTCCTTGATGGTGCGCCGGGAGGCCGAGGCGTGACCCTGGTTGCCCATCTGCGTCGAGAGCTTCGGATACTTCGCGGCGGTCTCGCGGATGAGCCGTGCTTCCCAGATGTTGTAGGTGAGCGGCTTCTCGCAGAACACGTGCTTGCCGTGCGTCAACGCCAGGTAGGTCGCAAAGGCGTGTGTATGCTCGGCCGTGGAAACCACGACGGCGTCGAAGTCGTTGGGGCGGTCGAAGACGCGTCGGAGGTCGTTGTACTTGCTGGCCTGCGGGAAACGCTGGGACGCAGCATCGACCGCATCCTGGTTCACGTCGCAGAGAACAACCACGTTCTCGTCGGGATGGGGCGCCGTCGGCGAGGCAGCACCGCTACCGCCTCGGCCGGCGGCCGGGGCTCCGCCGCGCCCTGGTGAAATCGTGAGCTCGCTCAAGCTCGCGTTGGCGCGACCGCCGCACGCGATGAATGCGATGTTCAGCTTGTCGTTCAGGTTCCGTCCGCGCAGGAACGCTGGCGCCCCGGCGACGACCCCGGCAGCCACGGCCCCGCCGACAAACTCACGGCGCGTCATCCGACGCTGGCGTGTTCGCCTGGTCGTCTTCTTCATGGCTTTGCTCCTATGCGCGCATTCTCATGGATCCGCCCCGCCACGGCAAGAGAAGACTGGGTCACCCCGGCGCTACCAGACGTCGCCCGGGCGCCAGTCGCAGACCAGGAATCCGTCGAGATCGAGGCGCGGTGAGCGCGGTGTCCGAAGGATCATGACGCTGCCATCATCGTCAGGAGTACGCTCGCGGCCGCGGGGACCGTCCGCGAAGGTCAGGCCGCGCCACAGCTCCCAGCCCAGCGATTCGTAGAGCGCATGAGTCCCCGTGGAGAGCGCGCCCAGTACATAACGCTCTCGAATCAGTTCGCCGATGCGCGTCATGACGGACGCCGCGTGGCCGTGGCGCCGGTGCGCCGCCGCGGTCGCGACGGCTTCCACGTATCCGACAGGCAGCGTCTCGTCCGCAGACACGAGGGTGCGCTCGACAAGCGATCCGTGGCTGATGACGCCGTCGGCACCTGTCAACCACACGTGCACTCCGCCGCGTGCGTGGTCCCAGTCTTCATCGGAGAAGTCGCCGTCGAATGCGGTGTCGAGAAAGGTCCGAAGGTCCCGCAGAAAGGACGAGGCGAGCGCATCCGAGGGCGCCGCATGGAGCGTGACCATCCAAACCAGCCTAACAGGCCATCTCATAAACACGGTCGCCTAGCAGCTAAGCTAGTCGAATCTATCTCCGGCGGTTCCGGGATCACAGTCGACGGATCGCTGGCGAATCTGCCTCGAACACTGCCCGCAGAATTCCACTACAATCAGCCACGCTCCAATGTCCAGACTCATCCTGGCCGCTGTTGCTTCTCTGCTTTTCGCCAGCGTGGCCGCCGGCGCCGACCGTCCGAACATCGTGTTCATCATGACGGACGATCACGCGGCGCACGCGATCGGGGCCTACGGATCGCGCGTGAACCAGACGCCGAACCTCGACCGCCTGGCGCGTGAAGGCGCGCTGCTCCAGAACGCTTTTGCAACCAACTCCATCTGCACGCCGAGCCGCGCCGCGATCCTGACCGGGCAGTACTCGCACCTGAACGGCGTGACTGTCTTCAATCGGTTCGACAGCACCCGCATGACCGTCGCCCGCCTGTTGCAGAAGGGCGGCTACTACACCGGGATGATCGGCAAGTGGCACCTCGGGAGCGATCCCGTCGGCTTCGACCGATGGGAGATCCTGCCCGGTCAGGGTGCCTACCCCAATCCGCTGCTCTACACCGCGACGGGCGAGACGACCTACACGGGAAAGTACGTCACCGACGTCATCACCGACCTCGCGATTGACTTCATCGAGAAGCGGCCGCGCAACCAGCCGTTCTTCCTGATGGTGCACCACAAGGCGCCGCACCGGCCGTGGCAGCCGGATGCCAGTCACGCTGCGCAGTTTGCGAACCGCCGCATCCCCGAACCGGACACGCTGTGGGATTCCTACGCGACGCGCACGGATGCCATTCGCGAGAACCAGCAGCGCGTCGCGGCGGACCTGACGCGTCGCGATCTCAAGCTGCAGCCGCCTACCGGCCTCGCGGGCGCGGAGCTTACGAGCTGGCTGGGAACCAAACCCGATACCGTGACGATCGTGCGCGACGGTAAGACCGTGACGCTGACCGGCGAGCCGCTGACCCGCTGGAAGTATCAGCGTTACATGCAGGACTACCTCGCGACCGTCCAGTCCGTGGACGACAACGTCGGCCGTCTGCTGAACGCCCTCGACCGCCAGGGCCTCGCAAAAAACACGATCGTGATTTACACGAGCGATCAGGGATTCTTCCTCGGCGATCACGGGCTCTTCGACAAGCGCTTCATGTACGAGGAATCGCTGCGCATGCCGTTCCTCGTCCGCTGGCCGGCCGGCATCAAGCGCGGAACGAAGAGCGCCGCGATCGCGCTGAACGTCGATTTCGCTGCGACGTTCCTCGACGCCGCGGGTATTCCGGTGCCGGCGGAGATGCAGGGCCGCAGCCTCCTGCCGGTGCTGCGCGGCCGCACGCCCGCCGACTGGCGCACGTCGATGTACTACCGCTATTATCACGACCCCGGCGATCACAAGACGCAGACGCACTACGGCGTGCGCACCAGAACGCACAAACTGATCTACTTCTGGAAGAAGGATCAGTGGGAACTGTTCGACCTCGTGAACGACCCGCACGAGCTCCACAACCTGTACGGCGAGCCGGGGCAGGATGAGCTGACCGCGACGCTCAAAGGCGAGCTCGCGCGATTGAAGCAGGCGGTCGGCGACACCGACCAGCTCGCCAACGATCAACTTCCGAACGGCGTCGATGGACCGGTGGCCAAGCTGCGAGGCAAGTGACGCCTTTGTGACATGCGAATGACGTCGCTACTCTGATTTCATGAAACGCACAGCGACCGTACTGGCACTCTTCGTCGCCGCCGCCACGGTTCCGATCTTCATCGGTGCGCGAGCGCAGCAGCCAGCTCCGGCGACCGGGCAGGCCTACCGCGGATGGCGCGCATACGGCGGCGGCCCGGAACAGATTCGCTACTCGCGGCTCAACCAAATCAATCGCGGCAACGTGAAACAGCTGGAGCAGGCGTGGGTCTACGACAGCGGCGAGACCGGCGGACTGCAAACGCAGCCGATCGTCGTCGACGACGTCCTCTACGGCGTGACCCCGTCGCACAAGGCGTTCGCGCTCCGCGCGGCCACCGGCGAGCACTTGTGGACGTTTGACTCGGGCATCAAGGCGCAGGGCCCGAATCGCGGCCTCATGTATTGGAGCGATGGCGCCAACGACAAGCGGCTGTACGCCGCCGTCGCCCGCTACGTCTACGCGCTCGACGCGCGGAGCGGCAAGCCGATTCCAACCTTCGGCGACGGCGGCCGAATCGATCTCCACGGCGATCTGGGACGGGATCCCGAGCGGCAGTCGGTCGTCCTCACCTCTCCTGGAGTGGTGCACAAGGACCTGTTGATTCTCGGCGGGCGCGTCTCCGAGGGACTTCCGGCGTCGCCTGGAGATATCCGCGCTTACAGCGCGCGAACTGGGAAGCTGCAGTGGAGCTTCCATACGATTCCGCATCCGGGCGAGGCCGGCTACGAGACCTGGTCCAAGGAGTCGTGGCGCGAGAACGGCGGCGCGAATAGCTGGCCGGGTATGGCGCTCGACGCGGCCCGCGGGATTGTCTACGCCCCGACGGGGTCGGCGGCGGCGGACTTCTACGGCGCCAACCGGCTCGGCGACAACCTGTACGCGACCTCCCTGCTCGCGCTCAACGCCGACACGGGAAAGCTCATCTGGCACTTCCAGTTCGTGCGGCACGACATCTGGGATCGCGACGCGCCGTCGCCGCCGAGCCTCATCACGATCACGCAGAACGGCAAGACGATCGACGCCGTCGCTCAGGCGACCAAGCACGGGTATGTATTCGTGTTCGATCGCGTGACCGGCACGCCGATCTACCCGATCGAGTACCGGAAGGTACCACCGAGCGGCGTCGCCGGCGAAGTCGCGGCCGATACGCAGCCGTTTCCGACAAAACCGGCGCCGTTCGCGCGGCAGACGCTGACGGACGAGACGATCACCTCGCGAACGCCCGAGGCGCGCGGGTGGGCCCTCGCGGAGCTCGCAAAGTTCCACAACGACGGCCTGTTCGTACCGCTCTCGGTCGGCAGGCAGACGGTGATCTTCCCGGGGTTCGACGGCGGAGCGGAATGGGGCGGCCAGGCGTTCGACCCCGACACGGGCATCTACTATGTCAACGCCAACGACCTCGCGTGGACCGGCGGCCTGGCGCCGGCCGTCGAGGCCAACACCGGGCGCGGCATCTACCAGCAGAACTGCGCTGCGTGCCATCGCGACGATCTGCAGGGCGCGCCGCCCCAGATCGCGTCGCTCGTCGGCATTGCGCAGCGAAAAACGAAAGCTGAGATATTAGCAATCGTCGTGAAGGGCGCGGGCCGCATGCCCGGATTCCCGTACCTGTCGGGCGCGGCGCGTGCCGCGGTCGTCGACTTCCTGAGCGACGGGACGGACCGGCCAGCCGCCGCGGCGCCAGATGCAAGCGCCGCGGCGCCGCTCGTCCCGTATCGCTTCACCGGCTACCGCAAGTTCCTCGATCCTGATGGCTACCCTGCGGTGACGCCGCCGTGGGGCACGTTGAACGCGATCAACCTGAACACCGGAGATCTCGTCTGGCGGATTCCGCTCGGCGAATACCCGGAGCTCGCCGCCAAAGGACTGACGAACACCGGCACCGAGAACTATGGCGGGCCCATCGTCACGGCCGGCGGACTGGTCTTCATCGCCGCCACGAACTTCGATCGGAAGTTCCGCGCGTTCGACAAGGCCACGGGCGCGCTCCTCTGGGAAACGACGCTGCCCTTCTCGGGCAACGGCACGCCGGCGACCTACGAGGTCGACGGCCGACAGTACGTCGCCATCGCCGCGGGCGGCGGCAAGGGCGGCGCGCGATCCGATGCGGGCAGTGCATCTGGCGGCACTTACGTCGCGTTTGCGCTGCCCCGCTAACGTCCACGCGACCAGAATCATCGCTGCGACGATCTGCTGGCGCAGGACCCAGGACGGTGCCACAGAGGTGAGCTCAGGCACCCGCGACCAGAGATCGGCGCCCGCGAGACAGGTCTGACCGGATCGTTGGCTGGCCGCGATGTCGCCGTTCCTGTTGGCGGTGCTTTCGGCACCGGAATCCCAGCGTCCACGTCGCCATGTAGACCTCGACCTCGGCGCGTCCTGACGTGGGGATGACGGCCTCGACTTGGACGTAATGCGTGTGGGGCGCGCGAAAACGCAGCGTGTAGCGGACCGGCTCGGACGCCTGGGCCTGCAGCGGGCCGGCCTGGCTCACGAGAAGCGCAAGTGCGCACATGGCGCCGGCAAACAGTGGAACGGACCATGAAAATTCGATTGTACGGGGCTAAGAACACGCGCCCAATGCTAGAGTGAGCCACCCCTTTCACGTGCCTGACGATAAACGTACGGAGATCGGCCGAAGCGACGCGCAAATCGAACACCTGGGTCCGTGCCGTCTGGTGACGGCGCTCGGATCAGGCGCCATGGGAACCGTCTGGCGCGCCGAAATGCTGGAAGACCGGCCGTGGGCGCCCGCCGGCGCAACGGTGGCGGTCAAGGTGATCCATCCGGGAGTCAACCTCGGAGGCAAGGCGTTCGAGCGCTTCTCGCGCGAAGCAAGCCTGGGAACGCTGATCGATCATCCCGCAGTCGTCCGGACCTTCGCCGCCGACACCACGACGATTGACGGCACGACATGGCGATACCTCGTCATGGAGTACGTCCGGGGCAAGACGATCCGGCAGCTGCTGCGCGAGCTCTACACGCTGCCGGAGCCGCTGGTGCGGCACCTTGGCAGCCGGGTGGCGCGCGCGCTCGCGGCGGTCCATGCGGCGGGCGCCGTGCATCGCGACGTCAAGCCGGAGAACGTCCTGATCACTTCCGATCAAGTCGTCAAGCTCATGGACTTCGGCATTGCTCGAACACTCGACCGCACGAGCACGCTGACCGAAACGGGCGTATTCCTCGGCACGCCGCGGTATGCGTCGCCCGAGCAGCGGCTCGGCCTCGAAGTGACGTCGGCCGCCGATCTGTACGCGCTCGGAGTGATGCTGTTCGAAGCGGCGACTGGCCGGCAGCCCTCCGACAACGCTGAAACCGCCGAAATGGCGGCGGCGCCGCTGGCATCGAGCGTCAGTCCCGAGGTGAGCCCGTTCCTCGACGAGGTGCTCGCGCAGCTACTGAGCTGGGCACCGCGCGAGCGGTTCGGCAGCGCAGAGGTCCTCGCCGATACGCTCGAAAAGGCCGAAGAGTCGTCCTGGTGGAAAGTCGAGGCGGCAGCCCGCGGGATCACGGGCACGCGTCGGCCGCAGATCCCCGTGCCGCGGGCACTCCCTCTCACTGGACGCGACGGTCCGCTCGGCCTGCTGCAACAGGCATTTGCCGCCGCGCGTGGCGGCAACGGCAGCCTGGTGCTCCTCGAGGGCGAAGCCGGCTCGGGCAAGTCGCGGCTCATTGCCGAGTTCGTCGCATCGCTCGAAGCAGAACCGGTGTACGTGCTGTATGGATCGAGCGCGCCGAGCGGCGTCGGTCCCGGCATCGAGGCGCTGGCGCACGCGGTGGTGGGACACTTCACTGCCGCCCGCCTGGCGCCCGGCATCGCGCGTCATCTCGCGAGCCGCAGCATGGTGCCGGCGTTCGTCGCGCTGCTCTCGGGCACCTCAGCGCCGGAGTCGGCACAGCCGCTCTCACCCGACGTGCTCCAGGGCCTGTTCTCGCAGCTGGCGCGCGGACTCGCGGGGCAGCGGCCGGTGGTGTGGATCGTCGACGACCTGCACTTCACCAGCCCGCTCGGCCGCGCGATTGTCGCCGCGCTCGGACACGCCGCGACGGACCAGCGGTTGTTGATCATTGCGACGACGCGGCCCGGGTTGACGGGCGAGGAACTGGACGCGCTGCAACGACAGGGTGGCGCCCAGCGAATCGCCCTCGAGCGTCTGTCGGTTGACGACATTCGCGGCATCCTGCACGCGGCATTCGGTTCGGCGGTCATCGCCGACGCACTCGCGCCGCGGGTCGCCGCCAAGTCGGACGGCAATCCGCTGTTCGTGTCGGCGCTGGTGGACGAGCTGCGGCTGCAGGGCCTCGGCGTGGAACGGCAGGGTGATTCGATCTCCGCGGCGAAGTCGCTCGACCAGATCAGCGTGCCTTCGTCGATCTCCGAGATGTTGATGGGCCGGCTGCGCGAGCTGAGCGACGCGGATCGGGCCATCCTCGATGCGGCCTCGGTGCAGGGCTTCGAGTTCGACGGCGCGCTGGTGGCACGGATGCTCCGCCGCGACACCCTGGAGATCCTGCAGGCGCTCGCCGGCCTGGCGCGGCGCCAAGGTGTCGTGCGGTCGCGCGGCGCGCTGTTCACGTTCGATCATCACCTGCTGCACGAGCTCGTTCACGGCCAGCTCCCGCCGGCGCTCGGCACCGAGTATCACGCGGCGCTTGCAAAGGCGTATGCCGACGCGCGCGGGCTGATCGGACGATCGCCGGACGACATTCCCGGCGAAGACTCCGTCTTCATGGCCACGCACCTGCTGATGGGCGGCAGGATGCAGGAGGGCGCCGACTATGTCCTGGCGGCCTTCGATCACCTGGCGTCGAGCGCACAGATCGCCTCGGTGCTCGATCTCGCGACGCTTGCGAGCGAGCGGGGCGGATCCGCGCAGGGTGCCCCGCCGCCGGCGTTCGATGCGCTGCGCAAAGCACGCTGGCACGCGCACCTAGGCGATGCCCACTGGACGAGCGGGCGATTCCCCGAGGCCGAAGCCTTCCTCGAGTCTGCGCTCGCCGATCTCGGCGTGCGCGTGCCGCGGTCCGATCTGCCGAGAAAGCTGTTCATCGTCCGGCAGGCGCTCGCGCAGCTGTCACACCTGGTCCTGCCTCGGGCGCTCGTGCAGGCATCGGCGGGCCGGCGCATCGCGTTGCGCGAAGCCGCGCGCACGGCGGGATTGATGGCGATGATGCAGGTCTATCGCAGCCGGCAGCTCGACATCCTGCTCTACGCGCTGCTGTCGGTGAACCTCGCCGAGCGAGCGGCCACCGACTCGGTGTTCTCGCTCGGCTTGCTGGGCTTCACCGCATCGAGCCTGCGGCTTGGCGCGCAAGCGCGCCGGTATTTCGATCGCGCGCGCAAGACCGGCCGTCACGCGCGCGATCGACGCGAGTTGATCCAGGCGATGAAGTTCGAGGCCGTCAATCTCTACGGGCTCGGCGAGCTCGACGCGAGCGCGGCACGCATTGCCGAGTGCCTCGACCTCTCGACGGATTTTGGCTACACGCTGGGCAGCGCCGAGGCGCACGGCATGTCGGCACTGCTGCTCGAGGCTCGCGGGAAACTCGAAGAGGCCGCGCACGAATCGCTGCTGCCGCTGACGTCGGGAGACTGCGAAGTGTCGGGCGGCCACCGGTTCTTCTACGAGCATCGCGTCGCTCGTGTGCGCATCTTCCAGGGACGATTCGACGAGGCCGCCGATTTCGTCGCCGCCGCGCGCGTGCACGTCAACGAGGATCGTCTCGTGCAGGCAATGCTGCGCGGCGTCGAGGCGCGGCTGGCCGCGGTGACCGGAGATGCGCGGACCGCGCGTGTCGCGGCGCTCGAGGCCGGCACGGTGCTGCGCGGACATGAGAGCGGCGTGCCGTCGCCCTGCCGCGGTGCGCTCGAGGATCCGGCGGAAGTGCTGGTCGAAGCGTGGGAGTCGGCGGTCAAGCGCGGCGAACGCGATGCGGCGATCGAGGAGGCGGCGCGTGCCGCGGTGACACGCGTGACGCAGTTCGCCAGGCTCTATCCGGTGTGCCGCCCGTCGGCGCTGGTGCTCGACGGCCGCACCGAGCGCCTGCGCGGAGACGCTGCGCGTGCGATGGCGAAGTTCGAGGAAGCCGCGCAGTTCGCGCGCCGAATGGGCATGGCCGGCGATGAGCAACGCGCCTTGCAGGAGGCGGGCCGCGCCTGGCCCCCCACCATGGAGACACCACGGACATGACCGAGCAGTGGCTGAACCTGAAGGATTACACGCCGTTCGAGCTGTTCCTCTTCGTCGGCGGCTGTTTTCTGTGGTGTGTCGTGTACGTCATCTACATCATCAACGGCAAGAAGTACAAGTTCATCGAGATGCCGGTGTTCGCCGCGTCGGGCAACATCGGATGGGAATTCACCTGGTCGTGGCTGCATCGCACCGACATGGGATTGCTGCTGGTGTGGACCTATCGCGCGTGGTTCTTCCTCGATGTCTTCATCTTCAGCGACGTCCTGCGTCATGGCCACCGGCAGGTCACCACGCCGGCCATTCAGAGATACTTCGTGCCGATCTTCGTCGCGGCGGCGGTGTTCTGGGCGGTGGCGGTGCACTTCTTCGTGCAGGCCGGCTACGACACGACCATCGGTGCCAACTCGGCCTACATCGCGCAGATGGGCATCTCGATCCTGTACGTGATTCTGCTGCTGCGGCAGACGAGCCTGGTGGGATGGTCGTGGGCGGTGGCGTGGCTCAAGATGATCGGCACGGGCATGAACACGGTGTTCATGTGCCTTCACCCCGCGTACGCCGACAATCACTTCCTGCACTTCCTCGCGGTGACGGCCACCACGATCGATTGCGCCTACATCGCCATCTTCTGGCACATGCGCCGTCGCCTTGGCGCGGCGACCGTGCAGCCTACGTAAACGGGGCGCCGCGCAGCCCGAGGCGCGAGAACGCGACGCCGAACTCCACCTCTCCGCCGCGGTCGTAATCGACCATGCCTTGCAGCACGAGCCGCGCGACTCGCGCGGCGAACAGATCGTCTTCGCCCGCCCGTTGTCCGGCACGCAGGATGGCGTGCAGCACTCTCTTGAGAGTCGCGTGCCCGGTGAGCGGCGTGAAACCAACGCGCGCCAATTCGTCGGGCTGCAGCAGTTCCGTCATCAGGATCCGCGGTGCGAAGCGAAGACCCATCCAGCGCAGCGGCGGCGGCAGCAGGCGCTGCATCATGTCGAGGTTGTCCTGCGTGAGCACGGGACCGCTTGGATTGGCTGCCGGCATGGTGTTGTTCCGGCGCACGAACGAGGCATAGAACTCGGCGGCGTCTGAGAGGTTGGCAGGTATGTAGCTGTCGTCGTGTGGACTGCCCTCGGGGTGGATCCCCATCAGCAGCGCGAAGACGCGCCACAAGTAATACAAGTCGTCTGGCTCACCCGGCTTCATGGTGAGGCCCAGCCGGCCGATGCCGTCCACCAACAGATATGAGAAGCCCATGATCGTGGCGAGCATGTCCTCGTGGTTGACCGGCGTGCCGAACCTGGCCTCGTAGTTGGGCCGTATCCGCCGCGCAATCCTCCGCACGCCGGCGTGCAGCAGCCGCAGCTTCTGCGCGGTGACCGTTGCGCGCCCGCCCGGTTGAAACGCATCGCCGTCTGAAATGTTGATCAGCAGCTGCACGACGCCCATCAGACGATCGAACGGCCGGCCTTCGAGGTCTCGAGAGATCGACAGGATCTCGCACAGGCAGGGCGCCGCGTAGCCTCGCGGCAGGCTCGACGCCAGCAGCACGACGACCGACGGCAGGCCATTGCGCAGGAACGCCTCCCCGCCGCGCTGCAGGCGGCCGGGGTCGAGCCCGTGTGGCAGGCCCTCCGAGGCGGCCATGAAATCCCTCAGCGGTCGCGGCGAATCGGGCGGCAGCGGTGAGTCGTTGGCTCGCAGCGATTTGAAGAAGGCGCCGACGACCTTCTTCTCGCCGTCCGCTACAACCTGCGCGACGGCGGCATCGGCTTGCGGATCGCCCTGTCGACGGAGGCCATCGAGGAAACTGTCGTCCGACCACTTACTCGTAGGCACTGGGGGCACTCCTGAACGGTGCCAGATTGTACAATCTCGGCGTGCGCTTCACCGACCACAAGACGGTCGGCCTGCAATACGGCCTTACCGCTCTTGCCTTCCTGCTGGTCGGCTTCCTCCTGATGATGTTGATGCGATGGCAACGGGCGTGGACTATTAGCGGGCGTGGTTAACGGAATGCCCCCACAGGACGCCCCTGGCCTCCCCCCACGGGCGCAGATTGCGCGTCCCCGCCAGCACAGCAGCCCGGCTCGAGATCCCGCAAGGGGCGTCAGGAACGCTCGACGTACGCGTGCGCCTGACCGCCGACGAAAGGCGGCTTGCCGTTGACCGAGGCGGTTCGTCTCGATCTCACGTCGGTGGATCCAAAGCCTGTAATGTTCCGTCGCGGGCCGACCACCGGCCCGCAGTTCGTCGCCGCTGCAGATCCGGTGTTCAGTCGTACAGAGCGGTTGCGATTGGAACTTCCAGTCGGACCGGGGCCGCGTGACGGGAAGCCGGGAAGAGGGCGCATTCTCGACCGCGGTGGCATGGCGACGCAAATACTCGTGGCCGTGGGTGAGCGCACCGATCCTGCCAGGACAGCGATGGATACCGCCGATATGAACCTCGCGGCCTTGAGTCCAGCTGACTACGTGGTCGAACTCGTCATCGTGAACGAGTCTGGTGACGTTCGGCTGATGGCGCCAATCAGAGTGGGAAGGTGAGGGTCTGGGGCACGAGCTTCGCCGTCCGAGCGCTGTTCATCCCAACCAGGCGCAGCAGATCGGCCAATGGCTGCTGCAGGAAGAGCGGGAGCTCGCCACGGCCTTCCGCCTCCCTCAGCAGGGAGACGGTGCTCTCGAATTCTGCGCGGGCGGTCGCCAGGATGCGAACGTAACGGTCATCGGTCGCCAGCGCTTTCAAGTCGGGCGTCAGATGCAGTAGATCGTAGGGCACGCGGCCGACGCGAGCACGTTGCTCGAGCGCGTTCAATGCTCCCGCCGTACGACCCTCGCGTACCAGCCAGACATAGACGCGCGGATATTCCGCGAATGGTCCCGGGTTGAGCGCCTGCCGCTCGAGCCGGTCGAGTGCAGTACGTTTCGCGTTGGCGTCTCCCTGGAGCAACGCGACCGCGTCCTCGATGATGGCGACGAATTCCGGATCCGCGCGCCCTTCGCCGGCCTGCCGTCGTAGCGTCGGCAGCAGTGCCGCTGCGTCCGTGGCACGGCGAAGCTCAATCAAGGCGAACGCCTTTCGGATGAGCGCGCCCGGCATGTCAGGTTCCAGCCGCAGCACCGCCTCCGCCCGCTCCAGTGCCTCGGCTGGACGATTCAGGTACACGAAGAGCTCCGACGCGTTGAGCGGCGGGTACAGAAACAGAGGATCCAGCCGAGCCGCCTCTTCGGCACCCGCGAGCGCGAGCGTTGACGATGCTCCCCACAGCGCGATACTGGAACCGTTGACGGCGAAGGAGTCACGGGGGCCAGTTGTAGCGGCGCGCAGCGCGTAGGCGATCCCGTCGCGGGGCCGGGATGGCGTCCCGATGAGTTCCGCGACTGCGAGCGCGGCCCACCCTCGGCTGTTGCGAGCGTCCAGATCGACGGCCCGCTGAGCCCATCGACGCACATCCGGTAACCTCTTCTCGACCGGCGCTCCCGCCTCGATCGCGAACTCGTGAAGCCACGCGATGCCACTTGCGGCGTCCGCCATCCGTGGATCGATCTTCAGCGCCTCCTCGAATGCAGCGAGGCCACGATCGAACTCCGACTTCTCGTGCTGGTTGTTGTAGCGGTTGAAGTGATGCATCCCGCGCTGGTATGCGAGCTCGGCCTCCGAACTCGATGTGCCAGGCCGCGGCGCGAGCGGCACGGCATTGGGCCTGACTGCTCCGCGCAGTTCTTCGGCCGCTCCCCGTGCCAGCGTCAGATAGTTGCCGCGCTGTCCCTCGAAGTCGCGACTCCACAAAAGGCGCCGGGACCGTGCGTCGACGAGCTGCACGTTCAGCACGAGACGATCCGATTCCGCGATGACCGACGACAACACGAAAGCGCTGACGCCGTACGCGTCGGCGAGCCTGCCGAGATCCCCCCGGACGCGCTCGACTTCGACACTCGACGGCGGCACCTTGGTCTCGAGACCCGTCACCTGTGCCAGGTGCGCGGAGATCGTATTGGGGATCGCGTCCGTCAGGAACTGGTCGGACGGCTGCGCGAGAATCTTGCTCGGAAGAACGACGATGGAGGCAACGGCGTGGGGTGCCGTGGCGCTGGGATTGCCTTTGTCGCGCGTGGCGAGCCACACGCCCGTCGCGCCGGCCAGGGCGACGATCGCTGCTGCAGCAGTCAGGGCTGTCCCTCTGCCTGACACACGCCGCGCCGCCGGCGAGGGCGGCAACGGTGCCGTTGTTGTCGGCGACGCGAGCCGCCGAAGGTCAATCGCGACTTCCTTGGCGGACTGATACCGGCTCTCCGGATCCCGTTCCAGGCACTTCAGGATGATGCGTTCGATCTCCGGGTTCAGGCGCGGCTGCAGTTGCGACGGCAGCGTGACCGGTGCATGCAGGATCGCGTCGGTGAGACGTCCGGAATGCGTCTCGTTGAACGGCCGCCTTCCGGTCGCCATCTCAAACAGCACAACGCCCAGCGCGTAGATATCCGTGCGGGCGTCGATGGCTTCACCGCGCACCTGCTCCGGCGCCATGTAGGGCAGCGTTCCCGCAAAGCCTCCGGTCTGCGTCGCCGTCTGTTCGGTGTCGGCCGCGGTCCCCGACAGATGCGCGACGCCGAAATCCAACACCTTCACGCGATCCTTCGGCGTGACGATGATGTTCGCCGGCTTCAGGTCGCGATGGATGACGCCGCGTTCGTGAGCCTCCTCGAGCGCGGCCGCGACGTCATGCCCGAACGCGGCTATCTCGCGTTCGGGAAGTGGCGACTGGCCAATATGCTCGGACAGCGTGCGGCCGACGACATACTCCATCACCAGGAAGTCCACGCCATCGGCGCTGTCGAAATCGTGGACCGTAGCGATGTGCGCGTGGTTCAGGCGCGACAGCGCCTTGGCTTCGCGCCGGAACCGGCGGCGCGCCTCTTCGTCATCCAACGTGCCTGGTGGCAGGACTTTGATGGCGACCTCGCGGTCGAGGTGCTGATCGTGCGCTTTATAGACCTCGCCCATTCCGCCCGCGCCGAGCCGCTCGATGACACGGTAATGGGAGAAGGTGCGCCCGATCATTTCTGGGGGTTCTGGTTGCAGTCGCTGGCGATCTGCCTGGCGGTGCTTGCCGGCCAGACCATAGCAAGGATGCCAAGTGCCGAGGGAACCGGCCAGCTTCGAAGCATTTTGTGGGGAATCCCGAGCATCCTATGCGGGGGGCCGATTCAAGTCAATGACGCGCTCTCCATCCTGGCACCCGGACGGCGCGCAACGCGTATCGACAAGAATCGAACGCTGCAGTACAAACGCGCGAGCAGCGACTGAAAAGGCAGGGAGGTACTATTTGCGTGAGCGCGCGTCACACGAGATGCGAATCGAGCGAGCGAGAGGTTAAGTGGACCAAACGAGCAAAGCGAGTGAGCCACGCGAGCGGAATGGGAATCATGGGGCCCCACGGGCGAGCATGTAAGGGGTTGAGTGTGGGCGTTGGAAGCTACAGTCGGAGCATGCCATCGATCGCGCTCCACCGCGCTCAGCAGGACACCCACGACCGCCCGGCAGAGATCGTGGTCCCACGCCAGTTGGTTGCGCACGCGGTAGGGCACGCTCAGAACCCACTGTCGCACGGGCACGTCTGGAACACGTGATCCACGAGGTGGGCGGTGGGCTCAGCCATGCGGCGGCCGCCGCAGCTTGCACAGAGCGCTCGGCCCTTGCAGGAAGATGGGACCAGCCGGTCGAGGCCGCAGTCGCCGCAGCGGAACCGCGCGAATCCTCCGGCGAGCCAGCCTTCGTCCTGCGCGCGAGCCCCCAGCACGCGCTCCACCGCGCTCAGCAGGACACCCACGGCAGTAGGCAATAGAAGAGGGCGATTGCGCTGTCCTCCGGGGGTAGAATCAGTCGTGTGGACTACGATCAAACCCGCGAAGTCCTCGCGGGATTCGAGCGGCGAGGGCATCGACTATGCCACTTGGTCAGTACGGATCTGACATTCCAGATGGGGGAGCGGCAACTCGGCTCGTGCAGGGAAGATGTTGTAAGCTGCCGGTCGCTTGTCGTCGTAACCCATGACACGTTAGATCGGATGTAAACTCCGCAAAAGTTCATCCCCCAAGGAGTGGTAATGCATCGACGAGAGCTCTTGAAGACCGGCGCGGTCGCGCTGACAGTGGCAGCCACCAAGCCCCTGTTCGCCTGGCAGGGCGCCAACAACCGCGTGCGGATGGCCGTCATCGGCATGGGCAACCGCTCCGGTCGCGTGTTCGACTCGCTCACGCGCTAC
>CAWIWL010000019.1:0-1883596 GCA_963839705.1 uncultured Acidobacteriota bacterium | reverse complement strand
AGCCGTTGTGGAACGACGAACAATCAGGAGCTCCGCGTTGGCAAAGCAGAACAAAACACAAGGAGAAACACGATATGAGCCAGAGTCATCTCGTGATTGACTTCCCGATCAAGGGGCCCGCCAACGCCAAGGCGCTAACCGAAGAGCTGCCCCCGTTGATGCCCGATTTCGCGAAAACGCAGGACCACCTCGGTACCGTGCATTTCTCCCGGTTCATGGTCAAGGGAGACGAGAAGCTGCTCTTCCTTTCGGACATCGACGGCGAGGTCGACAAGCATCATTGAGACGACTCGTGGAGAGTGCCGGCCCGGTGTTTGACACCATCTTCAAACACGTGGACGACCCTCCGGCCACGCCGGTGGCTGGTAACCCTCAGAGGGTCATCAAATGGCTGAAGTCTCGTGTCCCTAAGCCACTCGACACGTATTTCGCTTACGACGACGCTTCGGTTCAAGACATCAAGGCGGCCGCTCGTGCGGCGGGCTTTACAGGCAATACCTCACAAGCCCCCTTGCTGACATACATGGCCTTCAAGTCACGTGTGCAAGGTTTGTCTCGAAGGCAGTCGGGCCGGCAATGCTGAGAGAGAAGGGACATAAAGCGAACGATGTTATCGGGACGCTGCATTTCTCCCATTGGGTGCCCTTCGAGAACAACCACTTAGGCTTCTTCACCATCTTCGACGGTGATTTCGAGAAGTACATCCAGGACTTCGCAGACAAAACCTCATTTGCTTTCGATACGATCTTTCCGCATATCGTTGGCGCGCCGCCAACTCCAGTAGCAAAGAACGCCCAGGCGTTCTATTCAGTGGGCATTGGAAAACAACTATCCGCCCATCGGGTTTTACAGCGCCTATCCGGGCCTCTCGGTTCAAGACATTCGAGCCCTGCTGGCCGATCGCAAGTCACAATCGGCCACCGCTCGATAGCCGTTGTGGAACGACGAACAATCAGGAGCTCCGCGTTGGCAAAGCAGAACAAAACACAAGGAGAAACACGATATGAGCCAGAGCCATCTCACGATTGACTTCCCGATCAAGGGACCCGCGAATGCCAAGGCGCTCACCAAAGAGCTGCCCCCGTTGATGCCCGATTTCGCAAGGACGCAGGACCAGCTCGGTACCGTGCACTTCTCCCGCTTCATGGTCAGGGGAGACGAGACGCTTCTGTTCCTGTCGGACCTCGACGGTGAGATCGAGACGCATCTGACACGGCTCGTGGAGAATGCCAGCCCGGTGCTTGATGCCATCTTCAAACACGTGGAAGACGCTCCGGCCATGCCCGTGGCTGACAACCCTCAGAGAGTCATCACATGGCTGAAGTCCCATGTCCGCAAGCCTCTCGATACGTATTGCGCTTACGAGGCTTCGGTTCAGGACATCAAGGCGTGCGCGCGTGCGGCGGGCTTTACAGGCAAGACGCCGCAGAGTCCCTTGCTGATAATCATGTCCTTCAAGTCACGTCTGCGGGCCTTTGCCTTGAAGCTGGTCGGGGAAGCGCTGTTCCACGAGAAGGGCAAAAAAGCGTTGAATTCTGTTGGGACGGTGCATTTCTCCGATTGGGTGCCCTTTGACAACGACCATATGGGCTTCTTCACGGTCTACGACGGTGATTTCAAGCCGTACGTCCAGGACTTCGCGGACAAGAGCACGGTTGTTTTCGATACTGTCTTTCCACATGTCATTGGCGCGCCGCCGACCTCAGTAGCAAAGAACCCCCAGCCGTTCTATCAGTGGGCATTGAAAGAAAACAATCCGGCGATCGGGTTTTACAGTGCCTATCCAGGCCTCTCGGTTCAAGACATTAAAGCACTGCTGGCCGATCGCAAGTCACAACCGGCCACCGCTCGATAGCCCTTGTGGAACGACGATCAATCAGGATCTCCGCGCTGGCAAAGCAGAACAAAACACAAGGTGAAACACGATATGAGCCAGAGCCACCTCACGATTGACTTCCCGATCAAGGGACCCGCGAATGCCAAGGCGCTCACCGAAGAGCTGCCCCCGTTGATGCCCGATTTCGCTAGGACCCAGGACCAGCTCGGTACCGTGCACTTCTCCCGGTTCATGGTCAAGGGAGACGAGAAGCTTCTCTTCCTTTCGGACATCGACGGCGAGGTCGACAAGCATATCGACCGTCTCGTGGAGAACGCCGGCCCGGTGTTTGACACCATCTTCAAACACGTGGACGACCCTCCGGCCACGCCGGTGGCTGGTAACCCTCAGAAGAGTCATCACATGGCTGAAGCATCATGTCCGCAAGCCTCTAGACACGTATTTCGCCTACGAGGACGCGTCGGTTCAGGACATCAAGGCGTGCGCGCGTGCAGCGGGCTTTACGGGCAATACCTCGCAGGGCCCGTTGCTGACATACATGACCATCCAGTCACGTCTGCAAGCCTTTACCTTGAAGCTGGTCGGGAAGGCCTTGATAGGAGAGAAGGGACATAAGGCGTCGGATTCCATTGGGACGCTGCATTTCTCCCATTGGGTGCCTTTTGAGAACAACCACATAGGCTTCTTCACGATCTTTGACGGTGATATGGAGAAGTACTTCCAGGACTTCGCCGACAAAACCTCGTTCGTGTTCGATACTCTCTTTCCACATGTCGTTGGCGCGCCGCCGACTCCAGTAGCAAAGAACGCCCAGGCGTTTTATCAGTGGGGATTGGAAAACAACTATCCGCCCATCGGATTCTATAGCGCCTATCCAGGCCTCTCGGTTCAAGACATTCGAGCCCTGCTGGCCGATCGCAAGTCACAATCGGCCACCGCTCGATAGCAGTGGAGTCACTTGATCACGAACCATCATTAGTCCGGAGGAACGCGCGTTGGCCAAGGTGATCAAAGCACCAGCAGCCCCGGCGAGGGAGGACCCGGGGCTTCTTCGCCGAATGCTTCGTCGAAGGCGACGCGAGAACGCGCAGACTGAGGGCGATTCGGGGACGATGGACAAGTCCGCGCTCGACCTCGCGGACATTCAGGGCTTCATTCTCCGCGGCTACAGGATGCCGATGGTGCGGCATTTCTTGTTGGCGGTAGGCAACGCCGGCACACGCGCGCAGGCAACTCGGACGGCTCGTCAGCGGCGACGAATCCGAGGCCCCGCAAATCACCACCGCCGAGGACTGGCACGTGGGGTTCTCGCCCGGACCCGGGGACAATCCCGCGGCGGCCCCGCGTCGCAAGCCCGACTATTGTCTCAACATCGGCATCACGTGGCCCGGACTGGTGGCGCTGGAGATCGGCGAACGCGTCCCAAACCTATCGTTCAAGTCATTTGGCGCGTTCACCGAAGGAGCCGCGCGACGAGCGGAGTTGGTCGGAGATGTCGGAGCAAGTGCGCCGCAGAACTGGAGTGGCGGTTTTGGCGAAGGGCACGATCACGTCCTCGTGACGCTGCACGCGATCAGCCCGGACGCGATGAAGAGCTACAGCGACAGGGTGTGTGCCTGGTTTGCCGAAGGCAATGCCTTTCGAGAGATCTGGCGTCAGGACGGGATGGCGTTGATGGAGATGCAAAACGGCCAACCCGTCCCCACGAGCAAGACGCACTTCGGCTATACCGACGGCATCTCGAGGACCACCATTCGCGGCGGCCCGGAGAAATATCCCCCTGACCACCAGCAGCCCTGCGAGCCATGGCTCTTCGTCTTGCGGAAAGACGCTGAAAACTACGAGGTACCGGAGCCGCGACAGCTCGGCCTGAACGGCAGCTTTGGAGTGTTCAAGAAGATCGAGACCGACGTCGTAGGCTTTGAGAATTTTCTGCAGTCGAACAAAGACAAAATCGATCCTGAACTGCTTGCGGCCAAGATGTGCGGGCGATGGCGCAATGGCGTTCCGCTCGTCTTGTCACCGGACACGGATAGCCCTGCGGGAGGGATTTCGCCCGAACAGATGAACAATTTCGAGTATGTGAATGCCGATGGCTCTGGAGATGCGAAGGGGATCCGCTGTCCGGTCGGCGCACACATCCGCCGCGTCAACCCACGAGGTCAGCCAATTCAGGGCCAGGGGGTGCCCGGCGGCAGCAACAATTCTCACCGGCTGATGCGTTGCCTTCTGCCGTATGGTCCGACCTATGACCCAAGGAAACCGTACGATGGCATCGAGCGCGGGATTCTCGGTTATTTCATCAACGCGAATATCGAAAACCAATATGAGTTCGTGCTGCGACGTTGGGTCAATGACAGCGAATTCGCCGGGGCCGTCAGGCTTCACCCACAGTCGAAAGATCCCCTGATCGGCACTCAGGACCCAGCGGAAAGCATTTTCGTGATCCCTCAGGCAAATGGGGGCCCGCCGATCGAGGTAACAGGTCTCTCAACCTTCATTACGACCAAAGCCGCTGCATACGTGTTTCTACCGAGCATCACAGCGATCAGATATATCGCCAACCTGGCATGAAAGGAAACGACGATGGCCACAACACAAACCAGGGCGGCTGCTCCAGCGCAGTTCGTTCGATATGCACCGGAGCTCGACGTGTTGAGCGCACATTTCGAGGAAGATCTCAAGACAGTGGTCGCCGGCGTCGAACAATACGTGGTCAACTCGGTTGCGGGCGAGGGCGTGGGACGCGCGGTACGGTTCGCCCATGCGAAAGGGTATGGGCTTGTGCGTGCCGAGGTGGAGATTCTTGACGGGCTGCCGCCCGGATATGCCCAAGGCATCTACGCCACACCTGGACGGCACGATGCGCTGATTCGCTTCTCGAACGGTGTCGCACATCTCGGGGCAGATGCCACCCTGTCGAATGCATTCGGGCTGGCGCTCAAAATGTTCAACATTGCCGGTACGACCCTCGTGGACGACGAGCCAGACGCAGGGACGTTCGACTACAACACCATCAACATGCCGGTCTTCTTCTGTAACACGGTGGCGCACTACCTGTTCATCCAACAGCTGTTCACCGACGCGCCAAGTTACTTTGCGAGAGGCAAGGCCGGCGCCCACCAATTGCTGTCGGAGTTCTTGACCGGGAAGGGCACGCTCGCTGAGAAGGACTGGGCGTGGGATGAGCTGCTGACATTTCTCGCACTGGCTCGGCTGCCCGCGCAGAATGTCTTGCTTTCTAACTACTGGACGGAGGGGGCTGTGCGCCACGGTGACTTCCTCGCAAAGGTGCGCTTCGCTCCCGTGCGCGCATTCGCAGACGCCATCGAACGCCGCGATGTCGATCTGATGTCCGATCCCGACGCCTACCATCATGCGCTGGTGGCGGAGCTGAAGCAGCGGCCGTTCGAGTTCGACCTGCAGGTGCAGCTCTGCACGAATCTCGAGCAAATGCCCGTCCAGGACGTGACCGTCGAATGGCTGGAGGCGCTCTCGCCATACGTCACCGTGGCCAAGGTACGTTTACCGGCGCAGGACATTTCCGGTGCTGACAACCTCGAAAAAATGGACGCGTTGTCCTTTAGCCCCTGGCGGGTCACGGCGGAGCATGCGCCACTCGGCGAGATCATGCGAGTACGAAAAGAAGCGTACCGACGCTCCTCGATCGCACGCCATCGGCTCAACCGTCAGGAGCGGCGGGAGCCGCGAAGCGTGCGCGAGGTGCTCGGCGAGCGACAAGCCATCTAACCCCCGAAGTTCACTTGAGTTGGTTATCTGCACGGGCCCACGGCCGAACACGATGAGCACGACGCGCGCGACGAACACGAAGAATGTCGGCATCGTGGCGCGAGTCAAAAGGACGAATCCTCGTGACACCACGGCAGCCAGCCACCGCTGGTGAACTGAGGCGTTCGGCCCTTGTCGCTGCGCCGTTGACTGCCGCGGCGCTGATCGCTCAGCAAGTCGCATCCAATGCCGTTCGAGACGCGCTGTTCCTCACGTGGTTCGAGGTCACGAGCCTCCCGTATTTCATGGGAGCGGCGGCAGTCCTGGCGATCCCCGCGGCAGAGTCGTCAGGCCGTCTCCTCGCCAGGTTTGGCCCGGCTCGCTTCGTTCCCTTCATCCTTGGCGTCAGCTCAGTGCTGTTTCTTGTGGAATGGCGTCTGCTCGGCGCCAATCCGCGCCTGGTGTCGGGGCTCGTCTACTTTCACGCGAGTGTGCTCGGGGCGATTGGGATCTCGGCGTTCTGGTCGTTGCTCAACGAGCGCTTCGACCCGCACTCGGCCAAGGCGCTCATGGCGCGAGTGGCCGCAGCGGCCACCTTTGGTGGCCTGGCTGGGGGCGTCGGCGCGGAGCGCGTAGCGGCCCTCATGTCACAGGGAGCGCTGTTCACACTGCTCGGACTGTCGGCCGGAGCGTCTGTCGTGGGTTCAGCGGTCATCGGTCGCGGAATGCCTGCGCGGCGTGGACAACCGGCGGTCCAGGAGGAGCGCCCGAGCGGATGGGCCGAGATCCGGCGCGTGCCACTGCTTCGTGAGCTCGCTCTCGTGGTCGCTCTCGCCGCGGCGCTCGCTGCGCTGATGGACTACCTGCTCAAGGCGGAAGTGGTCATGTGGTTGGGAAAGGGCGAGCCGCTCGTGCGTTTCTTCGGCCTCTTCTATGCTGCGACCGGCCTCGCGGCATTCCTGCTGCAAGCCATGCTCGGCCGCCTGATTCTTGCCCGGATCGGGCTCGCAGGCTCGGTGGCCAGCCACTCTCTGCTCGTAGGCGTGGCCGGTGTGCTGGGCTTCGTTCTGCCGGCGCCTTTGCGTGCCATTCTTCCGCGCGGACTCGACGTGACGCTCCGCGGTTCAATCTTTCGGACCGGCTACGAGCTCTTCTACACGCCACTGCCAGAGGCAACCAAGCGAGCGGCCAAGTCGGCGGTGGACGTGAGCGCGGACTGTATCGGCAAGGGCGCCGGCGCGGCGCTAATCGTTCTGCTCACGCGCCTCGACCCCGTCGTGGCACTCGTTGCGGTAAATGCCGCCGGGGTGCTCGCGGCCGGGATGGAATTCACCGTGACCCGCCGGCTCCGGGCCCGGTACGTGACCGCGCTCGAGGGAGGGCTCAAGCGTCAGGGCGAAGATCTCCAACAGGCCGCGCCGCCATTCGATTTCACGGTCGCCACCCGCATGACGGGCCTTGACGCCGCCTCGATACGCCGCGCGCTGAACGATGCGGCCGAGTGGAAGGTCACGGCCGCACACGACGATCCCGTTGTTTCGGCGATCGCCAGCGTGCGCTCTGGAGACCTCCAACGTGTGCGGCAGGTGCTTCGTGCCCCGCCCACGGACCCAGTCATCATCGGAGCGATCATTCCACTGCTCGCGAACAGGGCCATTCTCGACCACGTCGTCAAGGCCCTGTCGGGGTTTGGTCCGCGCGCCGCCGGCCAGCTCGTCGACGCACTGCTCGACCCCGCGACGCCGGACATCGTTCGCCGCCGGTTGCCCTTTGTGCTGAAGTCCTGCGCGTCGATCCTCGCACGCGATGGCCTTGTCCAGGCGCTTGCCGCGTCCAACTTCGAGGTTCGCCTCCGCTGCGGACGGGCGCTTCTGGCCCTGACCGACAGCCATCCCGAGCTGGCGCTAGCGCCGCCCGCCGTCTATGCGGCGGTCGAACGCGAGCTCACGGGCGTCGTCGATGATGGCGCCGCCCGCGAGCACGTCTTCAATCTCCTGGCTCTCGTGCTCGAGCGCGAGCCGGTACACATCGCGGCGCTGGCGTTCGACTCCGCCGACATGTACCTGCGCGGTACCGCGCTCGAATATCTCGAGACGGTCCTTCCGCCAGGGATCTTCGCAGCGCTCGTTCCGCGGCTCGTAGCCGCGCCCGCGCCGGTTCTCCACAGGCGCGGCGCCGCGGCGGCGCGGGCGGAACTGTTGGAAGCTGCGAGCACGATCCGCATGAGCCGCCAGCAAATCCTCGAGGAGCTTGCCAGCCGCGATCTCGACGCCGAAGGTTAGAACAGATGAACGATCAATCCACACCAGTCTCTGCGGATGACGCCGGCCGGATTCTGGCGACTATACATTTCGGGTGCAAGCTGCCAGTGCTCGCGGCGCATGGTGGGAACCTGGGACTGAACTGCGAGTCCTGATTCTGCCGCCGTGGTGGGCAGAGCCCCGACATTTCGGGTGACCTGTGGTATTTCGGGTTTCCCGCCGCTCCAGGTGGTTATCGGCTGGCCTCGTACCGACGCACGTATTCCTGACATCTGAATCTCGTCCGCACTCCGCCGCTCTTCGACCCTGTGTGGTTGGACCTGGCCGACATCTTGCCATTGACGTGCGAACTGTTGTGAAGGAGATGAAGCCATGCTTCAAAGGGATCTTCGGTAACTCGGCTGGCGCCACCGCCTAAGTACGGACTATCCTCCAACGTGGACGGTTGAGCGCACCGACGATGGTCGATCCACTCGAGATTCGTGACGTCTTCGATCGGGCCGCCAGCTTGCCGCCGAACGAGCGCGGTGCATTCCTCGCGCGCGCATGTGGCACCAACGAGGCGCTGCGCCACCAGGTCGAACGGCTGCTCGCGGCGGACGCGCGCCTGGGGTCCGCGTTCGATACAGAGCCGGGAAGCGATCCGGCGACGGGATCGATCACGGCTGCCGCGATGTCCCTGCAGCCCGGCACACGCCTCGGACCATACGAGATCGTCGACGCCCTCGGCGCCGGCGGTATGGGCGAAGTCTACAAGGCGCGCGATACGCGCCTCGATCGAACGGTCGCGATCAAAGTTCTATCCCGCGAACTGACTGCTGATCCATCCGCGCGTCAGCGATTCGATCGTGAAGCACGGGCGATCGCTGCCCTGTCGCATCCTCATATCTGCGGGCTCCACGATGTCGGCCATCAGGACGACGTCGACTTCCTGGTGATGGAATTTCTTGATGGCGAGACGCTCGCGGCGCGCCTGCGGCGCGGCAAGCTGCCACTCGCCGATGCGCTGACCTGCGCGATTCACATCGCCGACGCGCTCGCGACCGCCCATCGCGCCGGGATCGTTCACCGCGATCTCAAGCCCGGCAACATCATGCTGACGTCGAGCGGTGTCAAGCTGCTCGACTTCGGACTCGCCAAGCGCCGGCACCAGCCAATTGCGGGTGACATGACGAACCTGACTGTGGAACCATTCACGCAGCCCGGGATGATTCTCGGCACCGTGCAGTACATGGCGCCCGAGCAGCTCGAAGGGTGGGTGGTGGATGAACGCACTGACATCTTTGCGTTCGGAGTAGTGCTCTACGAAACGCTGACGGGACGGCCCGCCTTCGAGGGCGCCAGCATCGCTGCCTTGATCGGCAACATCCTGCATGCGCAGCCACTGGCGCCATCATCGCTCGAGCGGCTCACCCCGCGCGCGCTCGACGACCTGGTGAGTCGCTGTCTGGCGAAGGATCCCGATGCGCGCTGGCCGTCGATCGCCGACGTGCAGCACCAGCTCGAAGCGGTCCGTGACTCCATTGTGCCCGCCCGCGGGCGAGGATCTCTCGTCTGGGCGGGAGCCCTGGCAGCGGGAGTATTGGCAGCCATCGTGGGTCTCGTGTCGTGGCAATTGACGCGTCAACCCGGGCCCACGACTTCCCTGGTCAGTAGCACGCCGGTTCAGCGGAGTCTCACGCGTCTGACATTTGATCAAGGGCTACAGACCGATCCCGCGTTTTCGCCGGATGGGCGATTCATTGCCTACGCCTCGGACAAGTCTGGCAACTTTGATATTTGGGTGCAGCAGCTCTCGGGCGGCGACGCCGTGCAGGTCACAAAGTCCGCGGCGACCGACACACAGCCCGCCTGGTCGCCCGACGGCAGCACTATCGCGTTTCGGTCCGAACGCGACGGCGGCGGCATCTACCTTGTGCCGGCGCTTGGAGGGGCGGAAGTGAAGTTGGCGGCGCTCGGCGAACGCCCGTCGTGGTCGCCGGATGGATCGGAGGTGTGGTTCATCGTGCAAACGTTCACCTTCGACTCCTCGGGTTTGCGCGCCGTCTCGCTGGATGGAAGGGCAATCCGCGAGATCCATCCCGCGTTCACCGCCGCAGGCGACTGGGAGTGGATCGGGCGTCACCCAGACGGACGGGTGTCTTTTCTCGGGTCTCGATCGGGTAAGTTTGGCTTCTTCACCGTGTCATCCAGTGGTGACGTGCGTTCGTCAGATTTCGGAGTACTCCCACAAGCGCTGAAGAACAGCCTCGACAACGCCAACTTCAGTAGGACGCGGTTCCAATGGGACCCAAGCGGTACCACGCTGCTCCTCGAAGTTCGATCCGTGGAAGGCGTCTGGAACCTGTGGCGGGTACGAGTGGACCCCGGGACATTGGCGTGGACACGCGTGGAGCGGTTGACCACGGGTGCTGGCGATGACGTTGTACCCGGCTTCTCGTCCGACGGGAAGCGGGTAGCGTTCGTGACACAGCGCGCGTCCATCCGAATCTGGCAATACACACCGACCGGAAGCGGGGTGAAGGATGGCCGTCCGTTGAGTCCGGACGGCGGCTCGGCCCTAGCGCTCGACGTGTCACCCGATGGCGACAGCGTGCTCTATAACTTTGTGCAGCCCGGCCGAAGTCTCACGCCGCGGTGGTGGCTCATTCGGCCCGGTCGCGCGCCAACCGAGCTTGCCGGCGCTGACGGGCAGTTTGCAAGACTCTCGAGAAATGGCGAGCGCCTCGCTTACACGAAGATGCGTACCGATGATAGCGGGCGCTTGTCTGCGAACGCCATTGCGGTTCGCACGATTGGTGGGCGTGAGCACCTCATCACGCCATGGATCCCCGGGGCCTGCTGTCGTGCCGCCTGTGATTGGTCTCCTGACGACCAATTTGTGCTCGCATGCGGCCCTACAGAAGAAATGGCGACATGGCCAGTCGACGAGGCAACGAACGCCCGTCCTTCCCGTGTCATATTCCGGCTGGCACAGCACAACGTGTGGCAAGGGCAGTACTCACCGAACGGACGTTGGCTGGTGTTCGAAACGCTGCGTACCAGGGCTCAGGGTGCCAGCCTGGGTGTCATCGCAGTGGAAGGCCCGCCAGATCGGCCGTGGACCCGAGTTCCCCTTCGCCAAAGATGGGCCGACAAGCCGCGATGGTCAGCCGATGGCAAGACGTTGTATTTTCTGGCCGCCGACAGCTCGTTTATCCATCTGTGGGCAGCGCGCTTCGATCCCGTCCGCGGTGCAGTGGTTGGCGAGCCGGTTCAGCTCACACATTTCGACGCGCCGAGCTTCAAAATCTCTCCTTCGATGACGACTACCGAGATGGACGTTGGCGGCGGCAAGGTGTTCCTGACGATGGAATCGACGTCGGGCAACGTCTGGATGCTGGACAACGTTGACCGCTGAGCGACCTTCATGATCGCTCCTGCCGACCTGCGCTGCCACTGAGAGCCCCCGACATTTCGGGTGGCCTGTGATATTTCGGGTGTCCGGCCGCTTCAGCCGGTGATCGGCGGGGCCTCGTACGACACACGTATGCGTGGCATCTGAATAGCTTCCGCACCCCGCCGCTCATCGACCCTGTTTCGTTGGACTTGGCCGACATCTTGCCTTGACGCTGCGCAGTGTCGTGAAGGAGATGAAGCCATGCTTCGAACGTCCGCATTCCTGATGACGATGATGGTGATGGCCGCGAGCGCCTCAGCTCAGGGTGGCGAAGTCAGTGGAACGGTCGGGTGGACCTTCAGTGAGGGCGTGAGCGGGACTGCCGTCCCGGTGCCTGGTGTGGGGACGTTCGACCGGATCGACCCGAAAGACGCCTTCTCGTGGGGACTGCGATTTGGCTTCTTCGCCGGCGAGAATTCGGAAATCGGCTTCCTTTACAACCAGCAGGCCACGGATCTCGAAGTCGGCGGCACGACGACCGCCAAGCTCGGAGATATCAAACTGCACAACTATCACGGCTACTACGCATTCAACTTCGGTAGCGCCGAGGCCACCGCGCGGCCGTACGTGCTGTTCGGGCTGGGAGCCACGCAGTACGGCACGGTCAGCGTTACTGCGACGAACGTGCAGCAGGACATTCCAGGCGATACGCGATTCTCCTGGACCGGGGCGGCTGGCCTGAAAATCTATCCGAAACCGGCCTTCGGGATCAGCCTCGAGGGGCGATGGACTCCAACCTACATCAGGTCTGAGGCCGCCGGCTGGTGGTGCGATCCGTTCTACGGCTGCTACCTCGCCGGGAACGCACAGTATGCAAACCAGTTCGAGCTGGCCACCGGGATCAGCGTTCGATTCTAGTGATGCCGTCGAGTGATCGGATTCAGGTTCAGGAGAAAAGGATCAGCAACCATGGGAAAAGCAGCGTTTTTCGCAGGCATCTCCAGTCTGGCCATCCTGGCCATGCCCCACGCGGCACGCGCGCAGCAAGTTGACCAGTGGACAGCTATCCAGCAGCTGCAAGTCGATCTCAAAGCGGATCGGCAGGCTGTCGTAGCGGCCAATCTGCCGCTCACCGAAGGAGAGGCCAAGGCCTTCTGGCCAGCTTACAAAGAGTATCGCGCTGAGGTCGAGAAGCTCGGCGACCGCATGGTCAAGCTCATCGCGGCATACGCAGCCAACTTCGAGACGATGACCGACGCGAAAGCCGATGCATTTTTCAACGACTTGCTCGCGCTCGATCGCGACCGGCTGGCCGTGCGTGAGCAGTACGTTCCGAAGATTCGTGCGGTGCTGCCTGGCCAAAAGGCCGCGCGCTTCTTCCAAATCGAGAACAAGCTCGATGCCATCGTCAATGTCTCGCTGGCGTCCGAGATTCCACTGGTGCCTGTGAAGCGATAGGACGTGCGCGGTGAAGAACCGGGCATGAGCCTCTGCGGGCGAGCATGATGAAGCCGACTGAACGAACAGGATGCGGAGGCGTCGGGCGGTTGTGCCTCGCCGCTCTGGTGGCCGTGTCGATTGGAACGCCGCCGGTAGCTGCACAGCCGTCGCAGGATTCACGGGAGACGCAGATCACGCGCACCAAAGCCGAGAAGGCTCTGGCGTTGCGGCCCTACCAGCCGAACAGAGCCGAAGCGCTCTTCGATCGCGCCGAGGAGTTATTCCTCAGCGGCGGGCTACGCTGGCATCAATTCTTTCAGAGCGCGTACGCGGGTGGCGGGTTCACGTTGGGCGCTGGCTACAGGCGCCACGTCAGCCCGTACAACACGCTCGATGTGCGGGGAAGCATCACGTTCTCGGGATACAAGCGCATAGAAGCGGAGTTTCTGGCACCGCGTCTGTTCAACCGTCGAGGCGTGCTGTCGGTCGTCGGCGGCTGGCGAGAGGCGACTGCAGTCGGCTTCTACGGCGTTGGTACGTCCAACACTTCGGCCGACGACCGCGCAAACTACAGCTTCGAACAGCCGTACGTGTCTGCTGCGCTCGACGTCCGGCCCACACGCAACCTGCTCGTGCTTGGCGGCGGGCTCGAGTATAGCCAGTGGAAACAGGGGAGCGGCAGTGGGACCGCACCATCTGTAGAGGAAGTCTACACACCGGCGAGCCTGCCGGGCCTCGGCAGCAGTCCTATCTATCTGCACTCACAGGGGGCAGTGGCCCTTGACTGGCGTACGTCCCCGGGCTATTCGCGGCGCGGCGGCTTCTACGGCGTGACGGTTCACGACTTCGCAGAACCTGACGACACGTACGGCTTTCGGCAGGTTGACTACGAAGTGATTCAGCACATCCCGATCCATCGCGAGGCGTGGGTACTGTCGCTGCACGGTCGTGTTGAGACCACCTACACAGACGGGAACGAGCAGGTTCCGTTCTTCATGCTGCCGTCGCTCGGCGGCGGCTCGAGTCTGCGCGGGTTCGCGAGCTGGCGCTTCCGCGATCGCCACTCGCTGCTCCTTCAAGCGGAATGGCGAGTTCTGGCGAATCGCTTTCTGGAGATGGCCCTGTTCTACGACGCCGGCAAGGTGACCGCTCGCCGGTCCGACGTGAACCTCGATGGCCTGAAAGACGACTACGGCCTGGGATTCCGCTTTCATGGACCTGCGGCCACGCTGTTGCGCATTGAACTGGCAAAAAGCAACGAAGGGCTGGCGTTCGTGTTTGCGTCGAAAGCGTCGTTCTAGCGAGGGCGAACTGCCATGGCCATACGAACTCGATCTGCGCGCGTCGCGTCTGTGATTGTGCCTTTGACGGTAGCGTTCGCGTGCGCCACCGCGGTCGCTCTCGATGTCGTGTCGGCGCAGGGTCCGCGGTTCTACGCCGACGACCCGATTGCCCGAGAACCCGATCCGGAGGATGCGTCTGGCGCGCAACCGTGGGACATGAGCCTGCTGTACGACCTCTCCTACAATTTGTTCGCGGTCGCGAGGCGGACGCCCTCGAATACGCGCGCGCAGAATATCAACACGATCGATGAGGTGCCGGATTCGAGCTGGTTCGAGAACCGCATCGGCACCCGCGAGCTGACCATGGAGGAGATCCTGCGCGGCCCCAACATTGGCCGGCCACCGGCGCCGGAGAAGTGGATCATCACTCGAGAGAAGTCGTCGGGTTACTCTCCCGGCTTCACGGCAGAGGACGCAAACGGCGAGACATGGTTCATATCCTTCGATCCGCCGGGGAATCCCGAAGGCGCGACGGCGGCCGTGGTGATTGCCAACCGGATCTTCTGGGCGCTTGGCTACAACCAGGTCGAGACATTCCTCACGGTCGTCGACCCGGCGCACGTGACGATTAGCCCCGAAGCGACCATGCGTCGCCCGTCCGGCGCGCGCACGGCGTTCGCGCGCGCCGATCTCGAGGCTATCTTCGAACGGGCCGCCAGGAATCCGGACGGCACGTATCGCGCCGCGGCCGCACGGCAGCTGCCAGGAAAGAGCCTTGGCGGATTTCGCTACGAGGGCACGCGTCCGGACGATCCGAATGACATCGTCCCGCACGAACACCGCCGTGAGTTGAGGGCGCTCCGCGTGTTCGGCGCCTGGACCAACCTCACGGATATGAAGGCCGGCAACACGTTGGATGCGCTCGTCACCGAGAACGGCCGGGGCGTGGTGAAGCACTATCTGCAGGACGTCGGCTCCACGTTTGGCATGGGGGCCAACGGGCCGCATGACTGGGACGAGGGCTGGGAGTACTTCTACCAAGGGGACACCACGCGGAAGCGCCTGTTGTCGTTCGGATTCGCGCTGAGCCCGTGGCAGACCGCGCGATATCAAAGCTTCGACTCGGTTGGAAGGTTTGAGGGCGACCGTTTCGATCCGACGACGTGGAAACCGCATACGCCGACCACGGCCTACATGGAAATGCGTGCGGATGATGCGTTCTGGGCAGCGCATCGCGTCATGGCCTTCCGCGACGATCAGATCCGAGCGATCGTCAAAACGGGGCAGCTGACCGACGCCGCCGCCGAACAGTATCTGGCGGACGTGCTGATCAAGCGCCGCGACCGGATCGGGCGCGCCTACTTCACAGCGATCAACCCGGTCGTCAATCCGCGCCTCGAGACGAACGGTTCGCTGACGTTCCAGAACGCCGCGGTTACGGCGGGAGAGAACGCGTCCGCGACGTACCGCGCCACGTGGTCGAACTTCGACAACATGACGGTCGAGAGGCGACCACTCGGCGAGACGCGGAGCGCGACGACTACGATCGCCGCGCCATCGGGATTACCAGTCTCAGAGGGCAGTTTCGTGGCAGTCGATGTGTCGGTGGAAAGTGCGGCGCATCCGTCGTGGAAGGAACCGGTGCGCATGCATTTCCGGCGGGCAATCGCTGGGTGGAGTCTGGTTGGCCTCGAACGCCTCCTGAATCCGCCTACCAGCGCTACTTCAGAGACGGCCCCATCCAGGACCGTGCGATGACGCCGAGCGACGCGCAGAACGACAAGGGACGAGTTGATCAGCGCTCGACTCGAGTCCACTCCGTATACGAAAGGACGTTTGCCATGTCAGTGAATCGTTTGGTTGTCGTCATCATCGGCGCGTGGCTGGCGTTGCCAGTGACGGCCCTCGTGGCCCAAGACGAGGCCGAGAAGGTCGGCAAGCCCGAGAAGCTCGCCTTGGATGCGGGGTGGGCCCTGGCATCGCTCTATGAGAAGGTGCCAGCCACCCAGACATTGGCCGAAAAGGCACAGGCAATCCTCGTGTTCCCGAAGATCACGAGAGCGAGCCTGGGAGTCGGTCTCCAACGTGGCACCGGAACACTAATAAAGGACGGCAACCCGGAAGGGTTCTATACGACCACCGGCACGTCCGTCGGCATGCAGGCCGGGGCGAAGACGTATGGCTATGCGCTGTTCTTCATGAATGACAACGCCGTGCAGGCATTGGGCAAGGCCATGGGATTCGAGCTCGGCGTGGGCCCGACCCTTGTCGTGGTCAACAAGGGAATGTCGAAAAACCTGACGACGACGACGCTCAAGGCCGACATCTATGCGGTCATCTTCGACCAGAAGGGCCTCATGGCCGGCCTGGGAGTTCAGGGGAACAAGATCACGAAGGCGAACCCCAAGTAACCTGGCCTGTCACGGGAGGGCCCCTCCGACGGTAGGAGGACGCATGTCGGCACCGATCACGCGCATCGCACAGATTTTCCTCGCCGCCGTGTTCATGGCGCCGCTGATGGCGACCACACAGGAAGCCGCGCAGCGAAGTCAAACGCAGAGTCTGAAAGAAACCGACCGCTTCGTCAAAGCCGGCGGTCGCATGACGGGGGCTGTCGCGAAGGCGGAACAGCAGATGCAGAAGACCCTCTTTGCCTACAACGCCCTGGTGACCAAGCCGTCGACGAGCATGAAAGGCGATTACAAGAACCTGATGAAGTCTGTCGATTCCATGAACGAACGCGTGGCAGGGGCGCACCAGAAGGTTGCCGAGATGCAGACGGCGGGAGATGTGTACTTCAGCGGGCGAGCGCAGACGATCGAGGCCATCAGCGATCCGGCGCTCCAGAGCCGTGCGAAGCGGCGCTTGGACGATAGCCAGAGGCAGTTTGCCCGCGTCCTGTATTCGCTCAGGAAAGCAGACGAGTCGCTCGAGCGCTTCCGGAAGGATCTCGCCGATCAGATCACGTTGCTCGGCAGCGACCTGACTCCCTCCGCGATGACCGCAGCGAAGCTGAACGGGGACACGCTGAACGCGAGTGCGGCGGAGCTGTTCGCCCGAACAGACGCCGCGGTCGCCAACGCAGACGCGTACTTTCAGGGTCTCAAAGCCGCGCAAAAGTAGCAGCAATGCGGCCACATTGCCGGTGCTCGCCTCTCTTCCTGGTGTTTGTGACGGCATTGTGTTCAGCATGTGCTGCCCCCCTCCAGCGCGTCTTGCCGCCTCCACCCGCAGCCGATGAGGCGCCAGCGGGCCCGCGCCCGGTACGGGTGTCCGGGCGATCGACCGTCGGAGTGGCGTTCGGTGGCGGCAGCGCCCGTGGGATCGCGCACGTCGGTATCATCCGCTGGCTCGAGGAGCATCGCGTCCCGATCGATGCGGCGGCCGGAACAAGCATGGGAGGGCTGGTCGGAGGCGCGTTCGCGAGCGGGATGGATGCACGCGAGCTGGAGGACTTCATCGCCTCGCTCGACTGGGATCAGCTCTTCGGCGCCTCGTCCTTTGGTCACAAGAACATCCGCCGCAAGGCCGACGCACGCGCCTACCCGTCACGTCTCGAGTTCGGTCTGCGAGGCGGCGTCGTGCCGCCCGCAGCGTTGAACGACGGGGAATATGTCGAGTTGCTCCTCGGCCGGATCGCAGCTCCCTACTTCGGCGTCGAGGACTTCGACGACCTGCCGACACCGTTTCGAACGGTCGCGGTCGACCTTCTATCGGCGGAACCCGTTGTGCTGCGCAAGGGGTCGCTCGCCGATGCGATGCGGGCCACGATGTCCCTGCCGCTTATCTTTCCTCCCGTGGAGCTGAATGGGCAGGTACTGATCGACGGCGGCACGATGAACAACGTGCCGGCAGACATCGTCAAGGCGATGGGCGCCGACCGTGTCGTTGCCATCAACGTCGGCGATTTGTCCGATCGCGAAGGCGTCACCTACACGATGTTCGGGATCGCAGGCGATACGATCGACGCGATGATGCGGGCATCGACCAGGCGCGCACTCGCGGTGGCCGATGTCGTCATCAACGTTCCACTCCAGGAGTACGGATCGCTCGACTGGCGGCGGGCTGGTGCGCTGATCGAAGAGGGCTACCGCGCCGCAGAGAGCATGCGCGATCAGTTGGTGCCGCTCGCCATCAGCGAAGGTGACTACGACGCGTGGCGGCGCGCCCGTCAGGCGCGGCGGCGGACCGATCTGCCAGCGCCAACGTTCGTACACTTGGAGGGCTTCGCAACAGGTGACGCAAAGCGACTGAATGTGCTGCTCGCGCCCCACGTCGGCGCGCCGCTGGATCCTGCGGCAGTGGAGCGGGACATCGCCGTAATCATGGGGCTGGATCGCTACCAGACGGTGACCTGGCGGCTCACGCACGACGCCGCGCGCGGACTGGGCTTGTTCGTGCAGGGACGCGTCAAGCCCTATGCGCCGCCGTTCATGATGCTGGGCGTCAACCTGGAGAACACGACCTCGAGCGACTTCCGCATCACGGCGACAGCCCGTTATCTGGCGTTTGACACGGTCGGATCGGGTTCAGAGTTGCGGGTGGACGGTACGTTCGGATCGGATCCGAGCCTCGGGATCGAGCTCTATCGCCCGATTGGGCCGACGCCGCTGTTCGTCGCACCGTACGCGGGCGTTGGACGCATGACGTTCGACCTGATTGACGACGACACAGTCGTTGCGCGCTACAAGCAGAGGCTGGCGCGGGTTGGTCTTCAGGGCGGTGTGAACCTGGGCGCGTACAGTGATGTGCGCATCGGTGCGTACGTCGGGGATACGACCGTGTCCATCGAGGTCGGGGACCCTGGCTTCCCCGAACTGCGGGGGAAGGAGACGGTCGGAGATCTTGCCTGGCGGCTGGATACGCAGGACAGTCCCGTTGTCCCGGCTGGTGGCGTATTGTCGAACGTGCGACTCACCCACATCTTCAGCGGCCCCGACCTCCTGGTACGCGGGGAGACGCTCGACGTCGACACGGGCCTGACTCAGCTGTCTGCCGTCGCGAATCGCTTTTGGAGCATCGGTCCACCGAATCGCGTCTTCCTGTACGGCGGGTTCGGCACATCCTTCGATTCGGAACCATTGCCGACCAATCAGTTCTTGCTCGGTGCGCCGTTCCGGCTCGGTGCCTACGACACCGGCGAACTCAGGGGGGCGCACTATTACGTGGCAACAGCTGGATACCTCAGGCGCGTGGGCCGGCTGCCTGATTTCATGGGCGGCGCAGTCTTCGCCGGCGGATGGCTCGAGAATGGGGATGCGTTTGACGAGTGGACGCGCGCCGGCTGGAAAGTGAACGGCGGTGTTGGACTCGTGATGGACACGATTATCGGTCCTGTCGTCTTAGCCGGCTCTTGGAGCTTCGACGGACGCTGGCGTACGTACCTAGGCGTCGGGCGCATGTTCCGCGCCCCGACGACCTGAATCGACCCACGCTGCGTGGAGTTCGGAGAAAGGAGCACCGTGAACAGGGAAGCATGGCTCCGCACTGCCGGCCTGGCAGCGCTCGTCCTTACGCTGGCGCCAGCCACCACGCCCGGGAAGGCACAGGAGCCGATTGTTTTTGGCGTCATCGGCGACACCGGCGAAGTCACGCCTGGCCTACGCGGGGTTGCCCGCGAAATGCTGGCGTACCGCCGAGATCGCGCGAGGTTCGACTTCGTGCTGATGCTCGGCGACAACATCTATAGCGACGGCGTTGGGCGGGGCATCCAGAAGGTCTTCGAAGCTCCGTTCGCCGATCTTCTGGCTGCGGGTGTCCAGTTCTACGCGGTACTCGGTAACCACGATATTCGCCGCGGGACCGAGCTGCAAATCCACTATGCGCCCTGGAACATGACAGGCCGACGATTCTACGCGTTCTCAAAAGGAGACCGTCTTGTCGAATTCCTCGGGCTCGATTCGACGGCGCTATCCGACGAGGCCCGCGCGCTCGTGCTCGTCGAAAAAGCGCGACTCGACAACGAGCGCGCCGCGCTGCAGCGCAAGAAGACGACGCTCACGGCGTCGGAACGGCGACGGCTCGAGACGCTCGACGCGGAGCTTGGCGAGGATGTCGTATTCATCAATGAGCAGGCAGCCGTCAAGAATGCCCAGCTGGTGTGGCTCCGGGATGCCCTGGCGAAGTCTCAGGCGCGATGGAAGGTCGTCTTCTTGCACCACTCGATTTACTCCGCTGCAACAAGAACCGGGGGCCACGGAAGCGAACGGTCGGTGCTGAGATTGCGGCGCCTGCTCGAACCCATTTTCGTGGATGGCGGCGTGGACCTGGTCCTTGCCGGTCACGATCATCACTACGGTCGGTCCACCCTGCAGCCCGCGAGCGCGCCAGCGAGTCATCAGGTGCAGTACGTGACGGCCGGCGCCAGCGCGCGTTTGAAAGCGAACGCGATCGACCACGCGAACACGTTTCTGGCGAAGGCCGACGCGACGACTCACTCCTTTCTGATCGTCGAGGTCACGCACGATGCGATCCGGATTGAAGCGATCGGTGCGAATGGTAAGACGCTCGATAGGTTCGAGGTCGTGAAAAAGCCTCTGATTTCGCGCTGACGTACCGTGGCGGACATCCATGCCGAAATTGCTCGCACGTGCGACCGTGGCAGTCGTGTGGCTCCTCGCGGCGGCGGTTGCGCAGGCGCAGAGCAACCTCCAGCTCTGGGGGAACGTCACATTCAACTGGGTGAAAAGCCAGCGTCTCGTGTATGAGCTCGACATCGAGCCGAAGGTGTTGCTCGACGCACCCGAGGGCGAACCAGGATGGCGGAGTCTGGACCTCACACCGAACGTGGAGTTCTCGCCGAAGCCGTGGCTTGACCTTCTAGCCGACGGCGTCGTCGGCGTTACGAAGCAGACCGATGACGTGGATTCGTTTGAGGTGACGCCGCGCCTCGGCGTCCGGTTTCACCTCTTCTCGCGTACGCAGGCGTTTCACCCGCTGGAACGTGCTCCGAGACGCCGGTGGGTGGTCCGCGACCTCTTCCGCGTGGAATCGAGGAATATCTTCTACGGCGGGCCCCGTGGTTCTCATCTGCCAGGATCATAAGCGATGCAGACGCTGTGCACGAGCGCGGACGCGCCTGACCTCCGTTTCACAGCCACCCGCCGGTGAACCCGGCTCGCCGTAGCCCCGCGATCACGGCTGGGCAGCGGCGCATGATGTCCCAGATGAGACCGGAGCGGTAGTTCTCGATCATCAACACGACCGGTCCCTGGTCGATGCCGAAGTGGTGGGGCGTGACCCACCAGCCTGTCGGACTCTCTTCCACGGCGAATGTCTGGTTGAACGACGGCTTGAATCCATAAGGGGCGGTCATGCCCAGCTCGAGTCTTGCGAACTGCCGCACGGTCGGGATGACGATTTCCGGCGCGAACGGCAACGACGCGACTACGACCCACGGTGAAACCGTGCCGTCGTCGGGGCCAAACGGGGCCCCGCGGGCGATGTAGCCGTAAAACTCCCGGTCGACGCCGTTCACCGCGCGCTTGGCCCAGCCCGGGCCGTCGGAGGCTGTGATGCCCCAACAGTGCTCTCCGTAGCCCTCGAAACCCAGCGGGTTCCTGACTGCATACTCCTGCTGCACGAAGGTCGCCTGCCGGGTGTTCTCGAAGTAGTCGCTGCCGCGCTCGCGCATGAAGGCGTCGCGAATACCGCGGAAGTCGACCCACAGGTGCGAAAGCTGGTGCGTGAACAGCGGACCGGAGTAGAGGTGCTCGCGGCCGTAAATTTCCTTCCATTGATACGTGGCGCAGTACGCGTTGTAACTCTCCGGTGGAAGTGGGTGAGTCGGCGAGCCGAGGGCAAGCAGGTAGAGCAAGAGTCCCTCGTCATACCCCTCGTAGCGGTGCGGCAGGAAGCCGGTCTCGGGCTTCCAGCCGTGGGTGAGTGTCGGGCCGCCATCGCATGCCCAGTCCCAGTCGGCCCGGCGGTAGAGCGTGTCGGCAAGGCTCCGGACCTCTGCCTCGTCCTCAGTGTCGGCGTCGAAGTAGGTGCCGCACGTAAGCGCGCCTGCGAACAGGAACGCGGAGTCGAGCGTGGAGAGCTCGCAGTTCCAGACGCGCCGGCCGGTGTCGATGTCGAGGAAATGGTAGAAGAAGCCCTTGTGCCCGGCCGCGTCCGGCTCAGGTCCCTGCGGGAGGTCTATGAGGCTGCGCAGTCTGCGGCGGGCGACCTTCGCGGCGAACCTGCGAATGAGCACGCCGCGCTCGACAACCGCTGGGATCGTCGCCAGGGAGAGACCGACGGCCGCGATGCTGCATGGCGCGCCGGGGTCGGTCTTGTCACGGACCAGCCCGTTGTCCGGGTTGGTCTCGTGAAGGTAGTACAGCACCGTGGTCCGTTGAAGCCGGGCGAGCTCCTTGTCCGTCGGCAGCCGGCCGAGGTCCTCCTCAGCCGGCACCTGGTCGGCGATCGGTGCGTCTTGTTCTCGTGGCCGCTGCCTGTCAGCCAAGCTCGACCCGAACTGTATGGGTTTTTCCGTCGTCCATGAGCGGGATCTCGCCATCGCGCACGGCCTGCGCATCCACGGTAACGGCTCGCACACCGCGGCCGGTGCCTGCTCGGTTCTCGACGACGATGTGGTAGGTCGCCGAGCGGTAGCGATAAGTAATCTCGTAGCGCGGCCAGTCCGGCGCGACGCATGGCTCGATCCTCAGTCGGTCCCCTCGCTTGTGGAAACCGAGAATCGCCTCGAGGCCGACGCGATACAGCCAGCTGGCCGAGCCGGTGTACCAAGTCCAGCCGCCCCGCCCTGCATGCGGCGGCGCCCCGTAGACGTCCGCTGCGACTACGTACGGTTCCACCATGTACCGCGCGACGTCTTCAGGAGTCGCGCCGTGGCGCACCGGGTTGAGCAATGCGAACAGCTCCAGCGCGCGCGCGCCGCGGCCGAGCAGGGCCGTCGCCAGCACCACCCAGGTGGCGGCATGCGTGTACTGCCCGCCGTTTTCACGGATGCCGGGCACATAGCCCTTGATGTAGCCTGGCTCGAGCGAGCCGCGATCGAACGGTGGCGTGAACAGCAGGATCATCTTGTCCTTCTCCCGGACCAGACGATCCTCGACCGCCGCCATTGCCTGACGGGCCCGCTCGGGGTCGCCCGCGCCGGAGATCACTGCCCACGTCTGGGCGATCGAATCGATCTGGCACTCGTCGTTCTGCGTCGAGCCGAGCGGAGTGCCATCGTCGAAGTAGGCGCGCCGGTACCAGCCACCGTCCCAGGCGTGCTCTTCCAATGCTCTCAGAAGCGCCTCGGCTCGCTCCCGGCACCAGTCCGCCCGCGCGGCCTCACCCCGCCGTTCGGCCAGGCTGGCGAACTCGCGCAGCGTCGCCAGCATGAACCAACCATTCCAGACGCTCTCGCCCTTGCCCTCGGCTCCAACCTGGTTCATGCCGTCGTTCCAATCGCCGGTTCCCATGAGCGGTAGGCCGTGCTGCCCAAGCCTCAGACCGTGATCCAGCGCTCGCACGCAGTGCTCATAGACAGTCCCGGTCACGTCGCTCACATCCGGGAGGCCATAGTCCTCCTCCTGTTCGGGCTTCAGGACCGGCGCCCGCAAGAACGGCACTCGCTCATCCAGTAGCGCCGTGTCGCCCGTCGTGGCGACGTAGTGACAAGCGACGAGCGGCAGGAAGAAGAGATCGTCGGTGATCCGCGTGCGGACACCGCGCCCTCCCGGCGGATGCCACCAGTGCTGCACGTCTCCTTCCTCGAACTGCCGGGAGGCCGCCCGAAGGATCTGTCCGCGCGCTTCGTCAGAGGCGCCGTAAACAAGCGCCATCGCGTCCTGCAGCTGGTCGCGAAAGCCGTATGCTCCGCCCGACTGGTAGAACCCGGTCCGGCCCCACACCCGGCACGCTAGTGCCTGGTAGATCAACCAGCGGTTGAGCATCAGATCGAGCGCGGCGTCCGGCGTCCGGACCTGGATGGCCCCGAGGGTGCGATCCCACTCAGCCCTGACCTCTTCCAACGCGGTGTCTGCCCGCCCGGCTTCACAGTAGAACTGCGCGAGCCGCCTCGCGTCTTCATCGGTCTCCGCTTGTCCGAGCATAAAGATGACGATGTCCTCGCCACCCGGCGGCAAGTCGATCCCGGTCATCAACGCAGCGCAGGGATCGCACAGCTCACCGGCCTGGTTGGAGAGCCGCTCGCGCCTGAGAGCGGCGGGCGCTTCCGGCGCGCCGTACTGTCCCAGGAACTCGGTTCGGTCGGTCGTGAACGAGCGGGGGCGACGCGCCACGTCGGCGAAAGCAACTCGTCCGGCGAAATCACCCGCCCAGGCGCTGCGGGCGAACAGGGCGCCGGTCTCCGAGTCGAGCGCGCACGATACATTCAGTGCGGCCTGCTCGCGGAGCACGCCCACCACCCACTCCACGTAGAACGTTGCTGACAGCCGTCTGGGTCGAGCGCCAGTGTTGCTGACTCGCAGCCGAATCAGCTTGACCGGATCCACAGCGGAGACGAAAACGACGAGATCTTGGTCCAATCCGTGGCTGGTTCTGGTGAAGCGGGTGTAGCCCTGCCCGTGACGCACTACAGTCGTCGCTTCGCCGCCACAAGGGCTCGGCGTGGGTGACCAGAATTCCCCGGTCTCCTCGTCGCGGAGATAGAGGGCCTCGCCCGGTGGATCGGCGACCGGATCGTTGCTCCACGGGGTCAGGCGATTCATCTGGGCGTTTCCCGCCCAGGTGTAGCCCGCGCCAGCTTCGGTGATCAGGCAGCCGAACCCAGGGTTAGCGAGGACGTTGCTCCACGGAGCCGGCGGCCGCTCGCGACCGCGGAGAGTCAGTACGTACTCCCGGCCGTCCGGAGTGAACCCGCCCAACCCGTTGGCAAACAACAGCTCCTCGCTGGCAGGGACGGACTCGCTCGGAGCGGATGTCGCCGTGACCGTTGTGATACGCAGGTCGGTCGGCAGCGTGGCCTGGGTGGACACTTGCGCGAGTTGTTCGGCTACCGAGCCACCGTCTCCGCGCAGAATAGCGCGCGCCGCGGCCTCCAGCAGCATGACGTCCGCACCGGGCATCGTTCGGGCGCCTCGCAGAAACACGCCGCCTGGCTTGTCCACCAAGTCGGACGTCGGACCCAACCGTACGAGTTCCTCCAGCCGGTCGGTCAATTCATCAGCCGGATCGGCATCGTTCAAGAGGACGAGGTCCGCTGCCAACCCGCAGCGACGCCAGTAGGCGTGGGCCCGCATTAGTTCGCTGGCCAAGTTGGCGTGACCGAGGTTGGAGAATCGACCGAGCACGATCGGCAGATCTCCGGAGATCGCGTGCGGCCACAGACCCGGCTGCCCGAGACGGTTACCCGTCACGGACTGTCGCGACCGGAGGGCCGGCCCGCTGAAGAGAACATGAGCGGCCAGCCGGTGGAACAAGGCCGCGTCTTCTGCTGAAATGCCCAGCGCGACCAACGTCGCCTGACTGTGGATTCTCGCCTGCTCGAACGTGCGCTCTACTTCGGCCAGATCGCTGAACCTGCGGGCCAGTGCTAATGCCTCGTTGCGGTCGGCGGCCATTGCGGTGCCGAACGCAAGCACCGCGGATGTTTTCGGCGCCAGCCGGACCCGGCGGCGCAAACTGAAAACTGGATCGAGGACTGGCCCGACGGAGCCCGACAAGGCAACTCCGAAGTCCAGAGCGGCTGGGCAGGCTGCGGAACGGCCCCGGCCCAGGAATCTGGCACGGTCGGTCTCGTACTCGATCGCTCCGACACCAGTGTCGGCCTCGTTCGGGCCTGCCAGGAAGTGCAGGGCCCAGATCGGCTTCTGATCCCGCGCGCGAGGCCGTCGGCGACACAACAGCGTTGGAGGCGCGGGCAGGTACTCGGTCTCCAAGAAAAAGCTTGGCGAACGCCGGATGGGCCTGATCGGCGCGGCGACTGTTGAGAGATACCTCGGCGTAGCTGGACACGTCCAGCGTGCGGGGAACGGCGCCGTGATTCGTCAACGTGATCCGCCGAACCTCGGCATCTGCGTCAGCTGCGACCGCGATCTCATAGCGCGTTTCGATATCCCCATCGTGACGCAGGAAGACGGCCCGATCCGAACCGAGCATCGCCTCGTAGTCGTCAGCGTCGCCGCCGAGCGGTTGCCGGCCGGCCGACCATGTGCGGCCACCCTCGAGGTCGCGGATGTAGAAGTACTGTCCCCAGCAGTCGCTGGTCGCGTCCTCGCGCCAGCGCGTCACGTCGAGCCCCTCGCAGGTGCTGTACCCGCTCCCGGCCTGGGTCAGCATGACCGTATAACGACCGTTCGACAGCAAGCAGACGGTGGGAGGCGACACGTCGGCTGCAGCCCTGTGGCGCGGGCCGCGGTCCGCGGGTCCTACAGAAGAACGAGCCACGGCGATCCTCCTTGTTTCCTTGCGCCATCAACGGATGATGTTGTTCCCGCTCACGCGAATGAACGCGTCGTGCGCGTCGGCGCAATCCTCATTCGTTTCGAACGGTGCGGCGAACAATCCATCTTGGGAAGGGTCGGTGGTCGTTCCATGGAATTCCTGGGGCGAGCGCTCTGGGCGGCGCACGCCATGAAGCATAGTGAGGCGTCATACCATGCTGCGTATGGCGCGGTGTCGCTCTGACTACATCAGTTGGAGAGCTCGGACCCTTAGGGCAAACACGCCTGGAAACGGCTCAGGATTGCCGAGCCTAGCACGTGTCTCCAGCACCCTCCAATTGGATTCACGCGAGTAACCTCAGCCGCAAGCAACGAGGTCGCCTCGAAGCCTCGCCAGACGCAGCGAGTGACGACGGCCCTCAAGGCCGCTCGGTCTCTGCGAGGCGAGCGAGTGTTGTGTTTGGCGGCCGCCCCGTGATCACTTCGCTATCCGGCAGGGGGTGGGTGGAGGTGGGGTGGGGGGGTGCGTGTCGCCCGCCGCGCCGCGCGGAGGAAGCGAGGTCCGAGGGTCGAGGGCCGCGATTGGCCATTCATGGATGTCGCAGGTTTCAGTCGTGAAGCGCGCGCGTCGCGCAGCGGTTCCCGCTCATTTCCTGATCGCCGCCAGCCAGTTCTGGATCAGCACCACGCGCGCTTCGTCGCCGGGCAGCAAGTCGGCCCTGCGGGTCATCAGCAGCCGTCCGTCCGCCGCCACGTCGAACGACGCGACCGACGGCCCGCGCGCCGGATCCTCGACGAGAACCACCGATGGCGCACCGACGGTGAGCGGGTCCATCGCGAGCGACACGGCGTTGAGTTGCCCGCGCGTCGAGCCGCCGATGCGCGTTCCGCTGAAGTAGAAGAGCTCCTTGCCGTCTCGTGAGAACTTCGGCCGGACGCCGCCGCTCGAGGTGACCTGCCGGCGTTCTCGAAGATCCGGCAGCGTCGTGACGAAGACGTTCCCTGCTGCTGCATGCCCCCGGTGCGTCCGAGAACGCCAGCAGCCGCCCATCCTGCGACACGTCGAACGAGCGCACAATGGGCTCTGCGTTGCCCGGAAACACCGACTCGGGCGTTTCCACCGTCCCGTCTGATCGCAGCGCCGCCCGGCGCAAACGCCAGACACCTCTCTCGTCGCGCGTGAAGTAGATCTCCGGACGGCCCGCCACCATTCGCGCGCTCGTGCCCGCGACGAGCTTGCGACCCCCGGTCGATCCATCGGCAGGCCAGTCGAAGATCTCGGACGTCTCCACGCCGCCCACGCCGAAGAACAGGCGCCCGCCAGGCGCCCAGGAGACAGTGGCCCCGGTCGTCATCGCGCTCACGGGTCGCGGCGCCGGCACGCGTGTGTCCGTGCCCGTGACGAGGTCGCGCACGACGATTTCCTCCCTGAAGTCAGACCCCAGGATCGACATGAGCGCACGGCCGCCGTCCGGCGCCAGCCCGAAGGCTGCGGGAGTCATTTCGCGCGCCGGGCCCGGCACCGACGTCATCGTTCCGGAACGGGTCACCCAGACCAGGTCACGCCGGTCCTTCGGCGGGAATCTCACCAGGAGCGTGCCATCGCGCGCGGCGTTGAAACCGGCCGCGCCGGATTGGACCATCGACGCCCTCGTGAGGTCGAGCGCGCCGCCGTCGAATGGCACCACCCAGACCCCCGGGTTCGTCTGTCGGCGCACGAACAGCAGATGGTTCGGGAGGACGAACTGCGGGGTCCACACGTCGCCGTCACTCGACAGCGGAGTCCGCCGGCTGTTTTCAACAATGTCCACACGCTGACCGTCCACCTCTCCACGCAGATGGACGGTCAGGAGCAGCCGACTGCCAGGCGCCATCGTCAGCGATTGGGCATCGACCTCCGTCGCCGGATCGAGCGCCACGTGCAGCTCGGGCGCGCCGCCCGTCGCAGGCACGCGGTAGACGCTCTCCCGACACACGGCAAACACGATGGTGTTGTCGGGCAGCCAGAGGCCCCCCATGATCCGGCCGGATGCGGGAATCCGGCAGACGACGAACGGTGTGCCTCCGGTGACCGGAACCGTGCGGATAGTCGATTCGGCGGCGAAGCCGATGGTCTGGCTGTCGTGCGACCAGAAGAGGTTCTGCGCGTTGGGAGGCACGGCGCCGAGATCGGCGGCCACGCCGGAGGCGAGTGCGTGGAGGTACAACCGCCCTTCCTTGATGTACGCGATCCGGTTGCCATCCGGCGCGAACGCCGCGTTCGGGGCATCGGCAAGCGTCTGCGGCAGGTCGAAACGGCGGACGGGAGCGGCCGGCGCGCCGGGTTTCATGATCCAGCCGGCCAGACCCGCCGCGGCGGCAACGCCGAGCGCGCCCAGCGCCAGTCGCAACACACGACCGGCCGATCGCGCCGCCGGCGACGAGACGACGTCGCGCGCCTCGTCGGCCCGCGTGAGCGCGATGCGCGCTTCGCCGATGTCGCGGAGGCGCAGTTTGGGATCGCGCTCGAGGCACCGCTCGAGCAGCCGGCGCAGGCCAGGCGGCGTGTTGGCCGGCAGCGCGGTGAAGTCCGGCGCGTCCTTGATTACGGCGGCGATCACCTCGGTGACGGTCTCGCCGCCGAAGAGCTGACGGCCCGTCAGCATCTCCCAGACGACGGCGCCGAAGGCCCAGATGTCCGAACGCTTGTCGGCCGAACGCCCCCTCGCCTGCTCCGGACTCATATAGCCGGCGGTACCGAGGACCACTCCTTCCTGGGTCATTGCCGGCGACAACATCGTCGCCATCGACGGACTCACCAGGGGGTTGGCCGCGGAGGGATTGCTCGTACGCGCGAGGCCGAAATCGAGCACCTTGACCACGCCGTCATCGCGAACCTTGACGTTGGCAGGCTTGAGATCGCGATGCACGATGCCGGCCTCGTGCGCCGTCTCGAGCGCCTCGGCGATTTGCTGCGCCATCGGCAGCGCCTCGGCGACGGGAATCGGGCCGCGCGCGATGATCGCCGACAGCTCCTCGCCCTCGACCAGTTCCATGACGAGGGCCGTCGCGCCCCCGCTCTCTTCCAGGCCGTAGATGCCGGCGATGTTCGGATGGTTCAGCGACGCGAGCACTTCGGCTTCGCGCTGAAACCGAGCCAGCCGATCGTGATCCGCCGCGACAGAAGGCGGCAGGATCTTGATGGCGACCTGTCGCTTCAGCCTGGTGTCGGTCGCCCGATAGACCTGCCCCATTCCGCCTTCGCCGAGCAGGGCGATGACTTCGTAGACGCCGAGACGGGTGCCGGGAGTGAGTGCCAAGAGTGACGCGATTATATGGGCGGGACGGGCGGCTGGCGCGATTAGTCCTGTCTGACGCCGCTGTGACTTCCGTTTCTTGGCACGTTGTCGGCGGTCCCGTGGCGACTCTTCAGGAGTCATCTGCCCGGTCACACGCGCGGGGAGTGAGTAACGCGAGGACGTTTCTACCCAGGCGCCAAAGCCGTGTCAGCGATCGGGCTACTGCTGCGAACAGGCACCGTGCCCGTTCGGCACGCGGGATCACGAGGCGCAGTGTTGCACCGAGCTCGTCTACAATCAGCACAAGAAGCGGTAGAGAGCCGAATCTGATGGCGGCACGATTCTCAATGCACTGGGCGATGCCGCTGGAGCCGGGCCTCACGACCCACGTTAGCCTCGTTGACGACGCCCAGGATCATGCCGAGTGGCACGGCGAAGGGGCGACGAAATAGACGCGCTGACGGCGCTCTGGACTGCGATGCACGACGAGGCGACGCCCGACGCGCTCGCATATACAGCGTCCGCGATTACGCAGCGACCGGGCGTCCGTGGCCGCCAACGGGCGAGCGATGATCATACTTACCGACGGCGAGACGTGGACGTTCGATACCCCGTTCCGCTGGTGGCAGCATTTGACCGGCAGCCTCGCGGGCGCGCCAAAGGCTGATCGGCCATGCCAGTCCATCGAAGCGAATCTGGCTCTTTGGCATCGAACCGGATCGCGAACCCGTGTTCTGGCCGCTGTAGCGCTGATGCATCGAAACTGGTGGCGTTGGTCGGTGCGCTCGACTCAACGAGTCCGGCGCCGACTCGGCGAGGCGACGCTCAGCGCCATTCCTCGACTAGAGGTCGCTGGGTGTCAGTCCGGTGTGCTTGGCGATTCGAGCGAGGATGCGCGGGCCGAGTTCCTCATCGTCGTGAAAGGCGAAGACGAAGTCCGGCCGATCAGGACGAGAGAGCGTGCGGGCCCGATTGACGCTTGAGCACCCAGCCGATTCGCTGCAAGGCGGCAAGAACCCGCCGCGCTTTGGTGGCGGGCCAGTTGCTCACGCCGCCTGGAATGTGACGTTGAGGAACCCGGCGGGCGCTTCCCGGTTTTCGAGGCGTTCGGCAATGACGCGGAGCGCAAGGGCCTGGACGCCGGCCACCGCTTCATCACGATCCTGCCCGTAGCACAGCACCCCGGGCAGAGCGGGAACCTCGGCGATCCATCGACCGTCTTCTTCGCGTTCGAGCTCGATCGTGAAGGTCACGCCCGTAATGTAACCATCCCTGCCGGGCATCCACCAACTCTCGCTCCCTTGGTCGCCGTCTCCTAAGCAGCTAGGGGAACCAAGGGGAACACCCCTCGACGAGAGGGGGATATGCTTGACTGAACAGGCAGAAAGCCGTCGCGGCTGAAACATCAATAGGACGCCATGCGCGTCCACGCACACGCTCCTATTTTGGTGGTCTCTTCGGCGTTGGGTGGGCTCTTCCGCGCGGTCATGACCGTGTGGCTCGTCTCTCGACTGCGACGATCCGCACAGGTGCGCGGCCGCGACCTCGGCTGGATGAGCGAACGGTGGCAGGCCGAACGACGCGCTTCACACCAACGGTAGCTGGGCGTCCCCCGTCATTGGAGCGGTCGGTCAGCGCCGTCCGCGGCTTCCGCGGCGCGGTGGCTCGAGCGTCGCATCCACCCCGGGCGTGTCTGGTCCCGTCTGGCGCAGCGACCAATCGCTGTGGCGGCCATCGACCGACGCCTGGTTCGCGCGTTTGAGCGTACGCTCGTACCAAGTCGCCCATAGTTGCGCCGCATCCGACAGGCTGTTGTTTCGCTCCATGAGCTGCGCATTCTCGCGCAGCACTCGCCAGAGCATCAGCGTCAGTTGGTCTACCGTGGTGGAGCCTGTGGCGGCAGGGCCCGGGGGCCATACACCGAGAACGCGCACGATTTCGACGAGCAGCCGTTCCGGCGAGCACGGTTTCGCAAGCACCGTGCACCCAGCCACAACCGCGGCTTTGGCGTTCAGCCGGTCCCCCATCACCCCACACTTCTCCTGGTCGCACTCGCCTTGAGACCCGGCAAATTCAACCCCTGCTCCCCCCGTGTCTGCCTAACAGTCGTCAGCCAATGTCTCGAGCGCCGAGCACGCTTTCGCCAGCCCCTGTCGTGTTGCCGGCCTGTTCCACATCGAAGCCGACGCGACGGTGCACCCGCCACTGAGATGAGTATGGCACGCGGGTCGACGCTTCAAAGACGGACGGACATCTCGTCCGAGACCATAAAAGACTCACTGCGGAAGCGTCGAGGGTCCATCCGTGCCCATTCGCGCACCACGCGAGAATCCCGCCCGGCCCGGCGGCCCTGGGAACTCGGCGAGAACAATTACGGGAATGGGGGCCGTGCGCTTATCCGACTTCAGTTGGTCGACGGTCTCACCGTCGCAGTCATAGTCAAGGACGATCATGTCGGGCATCGTGGCCAACGTGCGGTCGACGATGTCGACGGCAGAATTCGTCGACACCGAGGTCGCGCGGAATCCGGCGGTCGTCAGGTACCGCACGTACGCGTCCCCATCGCCATCGGCGTAGATGACGAGGATCATGGGCGGCGGTCGGCTCGAGAAGATCACATGCACCCCAGTTCTGGAAAGCCTTGTAACAGCCCCAAGACGACTAGAAGCCGTCTCATAAACCTGACGCTCGTTCCAAGGAGCGAGCGAGCCGTGCGAGCGAGCCACGCGACCGGAGTGCGCCGGCGAAGCGGCGCGTGAGGGCGCGTGTAGGGGAGTCCGAGGGGCGAAGCCCCTCGGATAAAGCTAGTGTTTTCCAGTTCAAGAGAGGTGGCTGTGCTGAATTGCACACCTAGGCAAGTTGCGGGACGCTCATGCCTCCGGCAACCAGCGGCACGTCAATCGCGAAGACACAGCCACGGCCTGGCATATTCCGGATGGTGATGTCCCCTCCGTGCGCTCTCACAGCCTTCCGAGCTATCGAGAGACCGAGCCCGAGCCCGGAGCGATCAGTCCCGCGTCGGTTGCCGAACGCTTGGAACAGGTCCGTCCTGCCTTCGGGAATGCCTCCACACTCGTCTTCAATCTCGACGAGAAGGCGGTCGCCTTCCGCATGCGCGCGTAGGACCACGGCGCCGCCGGATCGTGTGTTCTTGAACGCATTGTGCAACAGGTTCATCACCGCCGACGCGAGCAACTGCGGGTCGGCCTCAACGGCCAACGCCGGATCGACCGGCGCCACGATGAACCGGATGCCGCGATACTCCGAGTGGAGCATGCCGGTCGCGGCGATCTCGTCGACGAACGCGGTCACGCTGATGCGCTCGCGCCGTCGCCGTGCGGCGGCCAGCCGGACCTCAGAGAGCGCACGGTCCACGAGAGCGAGCAGACTGGTCAAGCTGCGGCCTAACACCGCTCCGGTGCTGCCGTTGATGGGAACCGATCCGCGCTTCAGTGCGTGAAAGGCCAGGATCGCACCATTGAGGAGGTTCCGAAGCTCGTGAGCCGCCTGCCCGAGACGCTCGACTTCCTCATCGGACCGGTTTTGTGCGATGAGTCGGGTGTGCTCCGTGACCGCTTCAGCGATCGCCGTGTCGAGGCAACGGTTCAACGTATGAAACTCTTCGACGGTGATCGGCGCGTGCTGCTCGAACGCGATCTCGGTGATGGCCTGGCAAATGTCACCGTAATCGTGGACCACCTGCGACACGCTGAAGCCCGCTGCTAACATCTCCGCGCCGTGCCGCGTCGCGGTGGAACCGATCGCGTCGCTCGAGAAGGGGGTCGCCGTCGCTTCGAGCCGCAGGGTGTCGGACAGCTGCGTCAGAAAGAGGGGCACCCCATGCTCGAGCTCACGGGTCGACACCGACGGCCACGGCCGGCCTCGAACGCGGTCCCTCGTGCGGGCCACGATGTCGTCGCGATGCAGCGTGATGAGTTCGTACAGCATAAACCCTCCGGGGCCATTACGGATGGCCGCTCAGACTACCGGCCAATGGAGGAGAACTTGATCGCTGAAGCTTCATCGTCGACGAGAGTTCGACTGGACGCCTTATGCTGAGTGCGAGGCGCGATGTTCGGCAAGCCATTGCTCGCTCATCCAGCCGAGATGGGCGGATTCACGCCACCTGGCACGCGCATTCTCGGGATGGCGGCGACCGTGAATAACGCGATGACGACGCCGATGATGAGCAGCATAGGGTTCTCGCTGTAATCAGGCCTCCTTCGGCGTATCGCTATGCTTGCACTTCCACAGGCGCACTGTCTGTGCGTTTGTGCACAGGGCGTCGAGCGCGTGAACGCTGTCGCGGGCCGCGACAGCCAGCAGCAAGATCGGCCTGCGGAGGCCACGGTCGGAACGCTGCGGCCTATGTGTGCATTCGGGAACAGCGCCGTTCAGCGCCGGCGCCTACTCTTCTGACATGCAACTCGTATCGCTCGAGGCGGTCCTGGCCACCGTCTGGATTTCGGCTGTGTTGATGGCTGGCCTCGCAGGGAACTTGAACTCACTGTCGAGCTGGGCTGTCCTAGCTGGCGTCGCCGTCCTCCCGCCGATCGTCACGATGTGGCGGTGGAACGCTCCTCGCCAAAGTCTGTCCGAGAGCAATCAGGAGGCACGCCGATGACCGATCAGGCTGCGATCGTCGCCGACCCCGAAGCCGAGCTCCGGTGGCGGAAGTGGCAGGCGCGAGGGGCTGAAGGTGACCGGCGGACAGCGAAAAGGATGCGCGGGTTGATGATTCTCATCGCCGCGGCCTTTCTCGTGTGGTTCGTCGTTCAACTCGCATAAGTGAGCCTCATGGAGAGGGGTGTCCATATCGCCAACGGCATCAGGAGTGATAGTCGGGAATCGCTCATAAATGCCCTTGTCATTGAGGCGATCATCACCTGGCCCTAGCAGGAGAATTCGGATCTCTCAAGGAGTGGGACATGTCCGCGACAATCTACAATCCTGCGTTTCCCGACCACGGCGTCGTCCGCCGCCTGGATGTCGGCGACGAGGTCCGGAGCAAAGAGGCGTCGCGTGAAGCAGGGGCGTTGCAGACGGCGATTTTCAACAGCGTGAATTTCTCGAGCATCGCCACCGACGCGAACGGGGTCATTCAGATCTTCAACGTCGGCGCTGAGCGGATGCTGGGCTACACGGCCGCCGACGTGATGAACCAGATCACGCCGGCAGACATTTCCGATCCGCAGGAAGTTATCGCGCGCGCCGCGGCGCTGAGCGTCGAGCTCGGAACCCTGATTACGCCGGGCTTCGAGGCATTGGTGTTCAAGGCCTCGCGCGGAATCGAGGATATCTACGAGCTGACCTACATCCGCAAGGATGGAAGCCGCTTCCCGGCGGTAGTGTCAGTCACGGCGCTGCGCGACGCGCAGGACGCCATCATCGGCTATCTGTTGATCGGCACCGACAACACCGCGCGCAAGCAGGTCGAAGAGGAGCGGAAGAAGCTCGATCAGCGGCTGCGCGACCAGCAGTTCTACACGCGCTCGCTCATCGAATCCAACATCGACGCACTGATGACCACCGATCCATCCGGCATCATTACCGACGTCAACAAGCAGATGGAGGCGCTCACCGGTTGCACGCGTGACGAGCTGATCGGCGCGCCGTTCAAGAACTACTTTACCGATCCGGAGCGAGCCGAGGCAGCTATTAAACAGGTGCTCAGCGAAAAGAAGGTCACCAACTACGAACTGACCGCGCGCGCCAGGGGCGGCAAGCAAACCGTGGTGTCCTACAACGCGACCACCTTCTACGACCGGGACAGGACTCTGCAGGGCGTGTTCGCCGCCGCACGCGATGTCACCGAGCGCAATCGTCTGGATCAGGTCCTGCTCGAAAAGAACGTCGAGCTGGAGAGCGCCAAGTCCGTGGCGGAACAAGCGAACCTCGCCAAATCGGATTTCCTGTCCAGCATGAGCCATGAGCTGCGCAGCCCGCTCAATGCGATCCTCGGGTTCGCCCAGCTGATGGAGTCCGACTCCCAGTCGCCGACGCCTTCCCAGAAAGAAAGTATTGCTCAGATTCTCGTTGCGGGATGGCATCTGCTGAACCTGATCAACGAAATCCTCGATCTCGCGGTGATCGAGGCCGGGACGGTCTCGCTGTCTGGAGAATCGGTGTCGCTGGACGAAGTCATGCTCGAGTGCCGGGCGATGATGGAACCGCAGGCGCAGCAGCGTGGCATCAGCATGACCTTCCCCGAGTTCGACAACCCCTGCTTCGTCAGTTCCGATCGGACCCGCTTGAAGCAGATTCTCATCAACCTGCTCTCCAACGCGATCAAATACAACAAGGCGCAGGGAACGGTCGTCGTGGACTACACCGTGATCGCCCCGGACCGCATTCGCATCAACATCACGGACACCGGTGCGGGATTACGTCCGGACAAGCTGGCGCAGCTGTTCCAGCCGTTCAATCGTCTCGGACAAGAGGCCGGGGGCGAGGAAGGCACGGGCATCGGCCTCGTGGTGACCAAGCGCCTCGTCGAACTGATGGGGGGCGCAATCGGCGTGGACAGCACCGTCGGGACGGGAAGCGTGTTCTGGATCGAACTGATCTCGGCGGCTGCACCGCAACTTGCCGTTGAAGGAGGCGAAGCTGCCGCACCTGCCCCACCGCACGTGCCGCACGGCGCGCGGCTGCGCACCCTGCTCTGTGTAGAGGACAACCCGGCCAACCTGAAGCTGGTTGAGGAACTCATCGCGCGCCGCCCCGATCTGCGCCTGCTGACCGCGGTGAACGGGACTCTCGGCATCGAGGTTGCGCGCGCCTCGCAGCCGGAGATGATCCTGATGGACGTCAATCTGCCTGACATCAGCGGTATCGAGGCAATGAAAATCCTGCGCGAAGACCCGGTCACTGCGCACATCCCCATCGTGGCGCTCAGCGCGAATGCCATGCCGCGCGACATTAGGAAGGGCCTGGAGGCAGGATTCTTCCGGTATCTCACCAAGCCCATCAAGGTCAACGAGTTCATGGACACGCTGCGCATGGCGCTGGAATTCGCCGAACAGCGGCCCGCGGAACACCGGCGGCCAGTGGAAATGGATCCCTTCACGCTGGCCGGCACGGTGAAGGCCGAGCCGCCTCCCGCTTCGGCGGCCCGCACGACGGGGCTGCGGATCCTTGTCGCCGAGGACCATCCCGTGAATCAGGAGGTGGCGAGGCAGATCCTGCAGCGGCTGGGGCATCACGTCGTCGTGGCCGTCGATGGCCACGCGGCGCTCGCCGCCCTCGAGCAGTCGGGGCGCGGGGCGTTCGATCTCGTGCTGATGGACCTGCAGATGCCGGTGATGGGCGGGCTCGAGGCCACGGCCGCAATCCGCGACGCCGAGCGCGCCTCGGGGACGCACCTTCCGATCGTGGCGCTGACCGGGCACGCGATGCAGGACGACCGCGAACGGTACCTGGAGGCCGGCATGGACGGGTACGTCACGAAACCGATCGACGCCGTCGAGCTGGCCCGCGTCATCGACCAGGTCGTGCCGCCCGCTGCAGCGCCCGGGACGGTCCCCGCGGCGGCAATCCCGGTGGCGCCGAGCGTCGCAGGCCGGCCCGCCTTCGACGAGCGGGTCTTCCGTGCGAGGCTGGGTGACAACGCGCGACTGTTCGAAAAGATGGTGCGTCTGTTTCTCGAAGACTGCCCCGCCCGGATGCGAGCCATACGGCGCGCGATCGCCGCCGGCGACGGCAAGGCGCTGCGCGAGCCCGCGCACGCGTTGCGGGGCGCTGCGGCAAATTTCGCAGCCGCTCCGGTGGTCGAAGCCGCACAACGACTTGAGCTCCAGGCTAAGAGCGGGGAACTTTCTCAGTCGCTGGCGGCGTACGATGTGCTGATTCGTGAGATGCAGCGCCTGCGGCGGGCGCTCCGCCGCGCCAGCGTTCGGCCGCGCGCGACCACACGCCGCAAGCGGCAGAGGAAGCAGGGCCATGAGCAGCATTCTAGTCGTCGAAGATGACCCTTCGACGCGTCAACTCCTGACGGAAACGCTGAAGACCGCCGGGTTTTCGGTCTCGTCGGCGAAGGACGGCGTGGACGCCCTGAAACGCCTGCGCGCCGGTTCCTACGATCTGATACCAGATGCCACATCCGCCGGGGCGCGGCGAAAATGGAGTGGGTCTCGCAGGCTTTGCAGCTCCCGGTAGTAGTAGAGCGCGGTTGGCCGGTTTTGCGTGAATTTCAGCTTCTTGAGAAACTCGATTTCCTCTGTGGTCGCATCGCCCCTCAGAGATGGATCCTGCAGAAAGGCCTGGAGCCCGGGCTCTTCGTTGACGGGTGGGACGGGTTCCCGTTCTACGAATTCAAATTTTTTCGGGTGCCCGGGCGCCAAGCGGTGGTTGAGGACGATCTCCATCGCGAACGTCGTGAGGTCGATGTCCCACGATTCGATCAGCGGATCCAAAAACGTGACGCAATTCTCGGGCGAAACGTTGAAGACATCCGTTTCCAGGAACTCAAGCACCATGACCCGCATCTGCTCGTAGCTTCTGTCGCTGAGTCGAGCGACGAGACGGAGCCAGTTTTCATCGTTCCACTCCTGTTTCGTCAGTCGCTTGGCAACGTCCAGCAGCTTCTGGGTGACGAGGCGTTCGAGGGCGCCAAAGGGCTCCTTCTCGAACATCGCACGGATGGGCTGCGCGTTTCCGGAAGCGTACTTGCGAAGAATCAACTCCCGAACTTCCTTGAACAAGGGCGACGGAGGGTCCGCCAGCTTTCTCTTCAGGCCGTCCAAGCGGCTGAGATCCGCCAGCGTGGCTAACTTCCCGGCAGGAAGCCTCAAGAAGGTCTCCATCCTGTCGTAGATGTCGGTCCGCTCGGGCGCCGGTGGCGCCTTCTTTCCTGTCAGTAGTTGGGAAATGTAGGACTCGGTCACCTGGGCCGCCGCCGCCAAGTCCCTTTGCTCGGTTCCCAGCTCCTTGAGCCGCTGGCGGATGAGGAGCGGAAAATCCACAGGAATTCCTCCGTCTGTAAATTAACTTTGTAGATTAAGTAACTTGGGCTATGTCGATATTATCGCATATTACGCTTGACATAATGGGTTAATTAACCGACAATGCTTAATAGGATTGCAGCATACCCTCTCGATCCTTCAGATGCTCTGAACTAAGCAGGTTATCTGGTCCCTCCTCTTAGGCACGCCAACCAGGAGGTTGACATGTTTGCTCGCACCGTTTCCTTCCATCTCAAGCCCGGTCGTGCAGGAGAGTTCACCCGGCTCCTCGACCAGGACATCATCCCCGTGCTCAGAAAACAGAAGGGCTTCCAGGACGAAATCTCGCTCGTCGCCGCCGGCGGAGCGGAGGCGGTCGGTATCAGCGTGTGGGACCTGAAAGAAGACGCGGAGACCTATGCCCGCAGCGCGTATTCCGGTGTGCTGAAGGCACTCGAGCCGGTGGTGGAGGGCACGCCTCAGGTGCAGACGTATGAGGTGTCCAGCTCCACCTTCCACAAGATCGGTGCTCGCGCGACTGCCTGAACCCGACCCGGCTGGCGCGTCGGCTTCCCAGTTCCGTTGCGAGGAGCGGGGAAGTCCCGCCGACAGAGTGTCATCAGCAAAGGAGAATCATCATGACTATTGTTCGTTGGGATGCGTTACGTGACATGGCCGCGCGCGAGGAGCAGTTAAGCCGGATGCTCGCAGGCTTCTACGCCCGTCCTCAGGAAGACCTCACCCGCGGCGCGTGGGTGCCGGCGGTCGACATTTACAGCAACGGCCAGCACGAGCTGGTGCTGAAGGCCGAGCTGCCCGACATGAAGGAGGAGGAGATTGAGCTGACGGTCGAAGACAACACCCTCACGCTGCGTGGCGAGAAGAAGCTCGACACGGAAGTCAAGGAGGAGCAGTTCCATCGCATCGAGCGCAGTTATGGCTCGTTTGCGCGGACGTTCGCGCTGCCTCCGACGGTCGACGCTGGCAAGGTCAGCGCCGAGTACAAGGCCGGCGTGCTGACGGTCCGGCTGCCGCTGCGCGAGGAAGCCAAGCCCAACAAGATCAAGGTCGCAGTAGCCGCGTAGGTCACTGCAGCGAGGCGGGGTCGAGCAACCCCGCCTCTCTTCTTGCGCAGGGGCGACGCGATCGGAGTAAAGGAGAAATACATGGCGGCCAGAAGTGCGCTCGACGTCGATGATGTGGTCGTCTCGAAGGTTCAGGCCGGGCACTTACTCTGGATCGTCACCCCCGGTCCAAGCGATCGGTTGTCGCTCATGTATCGAGGAGACGATTGGAATGTCCAGTATGCCGTGGCGAGAGGCGCCAGACTCGCGAGCGGCCGAGGCGGCAATCTCTGGTACACCTCTGATGAGACGGCGACGCTTGAATACCTCGAAACCTTTCGCCGCGATCCGCCCTCCAGAGTTCGAGAGCGTGCCGAGATGACGTCATGAGTCTGTCGTGGGGAACCTCTTTCAGGTGCTGGGCTACGCAATGCTAACAGTCGCTGGGTTGTGCATCGCGGTATCTCTGTTGTCGCCCGGCTTTAGACCTGACAACAGGTCGATGGAAACAACGGCTACGTTAGGTGCGTTGGGGGTCAGTCTCGCTCTCTCTACCGTGTGGGGCGGACGGCGACCGGCGCAGGCCGCCGCGCTGCTCCTGTGTCATTATAAAACTCCGGCTGGGCCGCAAGACGGTGCCTCTTGATTCACCTCCTCTGGCTGTCTGGAGTGGCCGCAGTCATGATCTGGATGTACGACTATCGGGCGCGCCGTGAAGACGATCTCGGCACGGTCAGCGCGCAATGGCTCCATGAATATCGCTGCGAAACACACCAGAACGGTTAACCTGTTCGCGGCAATTCGTCACTGCTGTCATCCTGGGCGGGCGGGACGCTGTTCGTTCAACACTAACGCCCCGCCATCCGACCCGCCAGCGCGTCTGTTGCCGAAAGGGTGACGGCGACGTCATCTGGCCGCTCGTACTCGGCGGGATCGCCACCGAGCGCGCGTCTGAGCCGCGCGAACCGGTGGGCACGTCTGATTGCCAGGCCGTGTCGGCATCTGTTCACGGCGCGTCCCCTCGCTGAACTTTGAATCCCACATCGGACGCTTGAGGTCGACCGCGCTCGAAAAGAACGGCCGTTCATCTGGGCTCACCCGATAATGTGGAGATGTCCACCGTTGTGGCGGCTGAAGGCGCCATTCTCGAACGGATCCTGGATACGACATACCCGGTCTTGCACCAAGACCTGAGTCGCCAAGCCTTCGCCAAATTTGACGCGGCCCAGAGGAAGACCGCCTGGGCACTGTGTCATCAGCGTCGATTTGCGCTCGTGGAGCGGGCTGACCTGCTGGCCAGCGCGCAGCGATACGACTTCTCGGGGACCATCGATCGGCAACGTGTGAGCATCTGCGGCATTGGCGCGGTGTGCACCGACCTGGCGCGCCACGACGGCTGTCATGCGCGGGTGCTGGTCGAGCGGTTGATCGACGACGCGAAGCGGGACGGAGCGGATCTTGCGCTTCTCTTTAGCACAACGGACCGGATGTGCTATGCGCCTGAGTCCTTTGAGGTGATCCCTACGGTGGATGTCGAGCTGAAAGTGGCGGAATCGTCGCGGTACGGCGCGCCGATGACGCTGGTACGCAGTGGCGAGGACCGAGATCTGGCGGCGATCGCCGCGATGGGCCAGGCCCGTGCCAGTCAATTCCGATTCCACCTCGATCGAGACGTCGATCTTGTGAAGTATGTCATTACGAAGAAGCGACTGCTGGCGGGGTTGGGATCCGCCGGTGTTCGCCAGCTCCAATTTGTCATCGCTGAGGAAGGCATCACGGCCGCCGCCTACATGGTCGTCAGTATCGTCGACCGCACGTGGACGATTGAAGAATGCGGCGACCGTGACCCCTCTGGCGCACGTGTTGGCGCCATCCTTCAAGCACTCATCGCGCGCGAACCAGTGGAACAACGGCCGATCATCCGCGGGTGGCTGCCGCCTGGCTTCGTGCCTCCCCAGATCACGATCGTATCGGCGCGGCCTTCGACAGAGGTGATGTCGGGGCGGTTCCTCACAGGCGCGGGGAAACAGCTGCGGCTTTCCCGCGAGGAGGTGTTGTATTGGCGGAGCGACGTCTTCTAACGCGGTAAACCTGAGAGCACTGACAGCCGAGACGTTGAAAGGCATCGGAGATCTCGAACGTGAGGCGGCAGCCGGCGCAGCTCCTATCGATCCTGACTGACAGTCCGAAGTCGATCTTGTTTGGTGAGGTGTGCGCCGTGATCTGTTCAGCGCCGTCATGCGTCGAGGAATGGCGGCCTGAGCGGCTACGAGAAGGAGCTAGAATGGAACCGACTGAAATTCAAGCAAGAGCGACCATCGCTGCGGCGCTGATCCTGACACGTGCGGTAGAAATACCGAGCATTCCGACAAGTGGCGACTGGTCGAGAGATACTGCCGCTCTTCGGCTGCGCGATCTCACTGACTACGTCTACCAGGTGATTACGAGTCCACAGCCTCGCTGATCCACCGCGCTGAACCGACGTCTCATGCTCGTGTGGTGTCGTCGGACCGAATGGGAGTGGTGCCGTTCGATCGTGAGGTTCGAGTCCGGATTGTCGTCCGTCAAGCAGCCGGATCGCGTCTTCCCCCCTGGAGAGATTGTGGAGGCGTTGCTCCAAGGAAAGGAGCGAACGAGCGAAGCGAGTGAGCCACAGGAGCGGAGCGGGGATCGCAGGGGTCCCCGCGAGCGACTGTGTAGGGGGTCTGGGGGCGAAGCCCCCAGATCAAGATTGAATAGCGGGCTACGGGGATCGAACCCGTCTAACTGGCTTGGGAAGCCAGGACATTACCACTATGCTAAGCCCGCGCGCTGGCTAGAATCGTAGCACGCCGAGCGGGTCCGGCTAAAGCCGGACACTACAGGACGGCGTCCGGCTAAAGCCGGACACTACAGCACGGCTACGAGCGGATGAACGCCAGCACCTCGTCGCGCTTCTCTTCCATCAGCTTCTGCGTCGTCGCCTCGAGGTTCAGCCGGAGCATCGGCTCCGTGTTCGAGCCGCGCACGTTGAAGTGCCACTCTGGAAACTCGGCCGAGAACCCGTCCAGCGTGTAGGTGTTCCCGCTCTTCGCGTAGACGTCGTGCTCCGCGAGTTCTCGAAGCTTTCGCGGCACGATCGAGATGTCGCTGACCTTGGTATTGATCTCGCCCGAGATGAAGTACTTCTCGCGCAGTGGGGCGAGCAGCTGGTTGAGCGTCTGGCCCATCACTGACATCAGCTCGAGGATGAGCAGCGCCGGGATGAACCCGTTGTCGGCGTAGAAGTTGTTCCGGAAGTAGTAGTGCCCGGTGACCTCGCCGCCGAAGATCGCCTGCTCGTCGCGCATGCGCCGCTTGATGAACGAGTGGCCGACCTTGTTCATCAGGGCCTTGCCGCCGTACTTGCTGGTGATGTCCTTGACCGCGTAGCTGGCCCGGACGTCATAGATAATCGTCTCGCCGGGATGCTTCATCAAGAACGACTCGGCGAGCAGGGCCGTGACGAAGTCGCCGGCGATGAACTCGCCGGTGCCGTCGATGAAGAAGCAGCGGTCGGCATCGCCGTCCCAGGCGATGCCGATGTCGGCCTTCTCGGCGATCACGCGCTCGACGATGTCGCGGCGATTTTCTTCGATGAGCGGGTTGGACTCGTGGTTGGGAAAGCTGCCGTCCACTTCGAAGCAGAGCGTCGTCAGCTTCCGGGTTGGAATGCGGGCGAAGATCTTCGGTCCGACCAGGCCGGCCATGCCGCTGCCGGCGTCCAGCACGACGTTGAAGGGCCTGATGGCCTTCTCGTCGATGAACGACATGACGTGGTCGACGTAGTCGTCGAGCACGTCTTGATGCGAGAGCGAACCCGGGACCGGTGCCGGCGCCGGCAGCGTGTTCGTCGTGACCATCTCACGGATCTCGCCGATGCCGGCGTCGCCGCTCAAGGGAAAGGCTTCGCGCCTGACCATTTTGATGCCGTTGTACTGCTTCGGGTTGTGCGACGCAGTGATCTGGACGCCGCCGTCGTGTCCGTCCCGCGCAACGGCGAAGTACATCATGTCGGTCGCGATCATGCCGTAGTCGACGACGTCCGCGCCCTGCGCGCGCGCGCCCTCGATGAAGGCAGCCGCCACCGACGGCGACGACAGCCGCATGTCTCGGCCGACGGCAATGCGCTTCGCGCCGAGGTAGCTGACAAAGGCGCGCCCGATCAGGCGCGCGGCGTCTTCGTTGACTTCCGACGGGTAGAGGCCGCGGACGTCGTAGGCCTTGAAGATGTTGGCGTCGATACTCATAGCCTGCTGTAGTCGGTGATGACCGTTTTGTCGCCCAGGATGACCGGTGTTTCGAGTACCGCGTTCCGGCCGACGTGGCAGTTGCGCCCGAGGATAGAGCCGCGGACCACGGCTTCGCGGCCGATCCAGCCGTTCGGCCACATGATCGAGCCGTCGATCACCGCCGCCTCGTCGACGTGCGTCTGACGCCCGATGACCGAGTAGGGGAGGACCTTCGTGCCCGTCTTGATGACGACACCTTCGTCGACGAAGCACGGGCCGTGGACCTCGACACCGTCTTCGAGCCTCGCCTGCGGAGAGATCCACGCCTTCCGCGCTGCGCCGTCAAAGGGCGGTGCGGAGTAGAGGCCGTCCATGATGTCGCGATGCACCTGCAGGTACTTCGCCGGCGTGCCGATGTCGATCCAGTAGCCGTCGTAGACGTAAGCGACGAACGTCTCGCCGCGCTCGATGAGCGACGGGAAGAAGCTCCGTTCGATGGACCAGGCCGTGTCCTTCGGGATGCGGTCGAACGTATCCGGTTCGAGGATGTAGATGCCGGCGTTGATGGTGTTGCAGGTGATCTCGTCTTCGCCCGGCTTCTCGAGAAAGCGCTTGATATTGCCCTGCGCGTCGGTTTCGACGAGCCCGTAAGCCCGCGGGTTTTCGACCGGCGTCAAGACGATCGTCGCCTTGGCCTTGCGCTGGCGGTGCAGGGCGAGGACCGCGCGCAGATCCACCTGGGTCAGCACGTCGCCATTGAAGACCACGACCGATTCGGTCAGTTGGTCGCCCGCATAGCGGACGGCGCCAGCGGTGCCGAGCGGTATGGGCTCGACGACGTAGCGCAGCTTCATCCCGAGCCCCTCGCCGTCGCCGAAGATCTCCTCGATTCGGCGCGGTTGATAGTTGAGGCTCAGGATGGCTTCGTCGATCTCTGGCACCTGCCGGAGTTGATCGATCTGGTAGTAGAGAAACGGCCGATTGAAGATCGGCACGATGGGCTTTGGCGTGTGGACGGTCAGTGGCCGCAGACGCGTGCCCTTCCCTCCGGCGAGCAGGATAGCTTTCATGACAATCGACGATCTTATACCGACTTCAGGCTAGAATTCCCATGGGTCGCCGATCCCGAACATGAATCTGCCGAACGCCCTCACCCTCGCCCGCATTTTTCTTGTGCCGCTGCTCGTTCTGGTCCTGGTCACGAAGTTCGAGGGGCGTCTGATTCTGGGGATTCGGATGGAGCTCGTCGGGGCTGCCATCTTCGGCCTGGCGTCTCTCACCGACTGGCTCGACGGCTATCTCGCCCGCCGGCGGAAACAGGTCACGACGCTCGGCCAGCTGATGGATCCGCTCGCCGACAAGCTGCTCATCACCGCGGCGCTTCTCTCGCTCGTGCAGATGGACCTCGCACCGGCCTGGATGGTGCTCGTGATTCTCGGCCGTGAGTTCGCGGTGACGGTGCTTCGCGGCGTCGCCTACTCGCGGGGGATTGTGATCGCCGCCTCGCCGCTCGGGAAGTTCAAGATGGTGTCGCAGGTCGTCGCGATTCTCCTGCTCATTCTCGGGTACGACCATCTGCAGCAGTTCTTCGTGCTCGGCAAGATCGCCCTGTGGGTCGCGGTGATCACCGCCGTGGTGTCGGGAATCGACTACTACCGCCGCTTCAATCACGTTCTCGCGGTACAGAAAGGTCCAGCCCGTTCAGATTAGCTCACTGAACCTTCTTGACCGGATCGACCGGCTGCGCAGCCATCTGCGCCTTCAGCGTCTCGACGCGTTTCTGTGCCTCGGCCAGGTGCTCGCTCTGCTCGAACTCCTTGATGATCCGGTCGAAGTACGGCAGCGCCTCCGCCGGCTTATCGCCCTTCGCGTAGCACTCCCCAAGGTAGAAGTACACCGAGTCGCGGCGTGTGAACTGCGGATCCTTGTCGAGAAGATTCTTGAATCGGTCGACGGCGCCGGGATACCACCGCGAACGGTAGTAGTGGAACCCGACGTTGTACTGGTACTGGCTCAGCCGATCCTGCGCCTCTCGAAGCTTGGCCTTCCCATCCTCGATCAGCGGGTCGTCGGGATAGCGTCCGACGAAAGCCGTGAACTCCTTGATTGCCTCGCGGGTCTCGCTCTGATCGCGATCGGCGCTGTGCATCTGGCGGAAGTGCGTCATCCCGAGCTTGTATTGCGCGTATCCCGCACGGGCGTGCTGGGGGTAGAAGGCCAGGAACTCACGGAACTCGTTGAGCGCCAGGACGTACGACTCCGCAGATCCTTCGCCGATATAAGTGTCGCCGATGCCAAGCTTAGCGGCAGCCCGGAAGGAGCTCTGCGGGTAGGTGTCGGTGAGCTCACGGAAGTACTCGCGGGCCACCAACCAGCGCCTTTTGTCCAGCGCTTCGGTGCCCTTCTCGAAGAGGAACTTGTCGGGCTCGGGCGTGCCCGTCGGCGGCTTCGTCGATCCCCCGGCGCAGCCCGAGGCCACCGCCGCAAGGCAGATGAGCGCCACCCACGCTTTAATGCCAGTCGCTCTTTCGGGTCTCAGCACGGACAACATCATTCCAGAAAAAAGGTTCATTTCGATTCTAATCCACGGGCTATGTGAGGAGTGCCGGCGTGCCCGCCAGCCAGCGGTACTCCGCCTCAAGCCCCTGTTCGAGGGTGACTTTCGGGGAGAATCCGAGGTCGGCGCGAGCCTTGGTGGTGTCGGCGAAAGTATCGCGCATGTCGCCCTTCTGCACGGGCTCGCGCCGGATGTTCAGCGGCTTGCCGTGAATGCGGCCAATGATCTCGAAGAGCCGGTTCACCGACACGCGGGAGCCCCCGCCCACGTTGTACGCGAACCCGAGATCGCCCTGATCCCCGGCCCCGATCGTCGCCGCAACCGCGTCGGTGACGAAGGTGAAGTCCCGCGTCTGCTCGCCGTCGCCATACAGACTGATGGCATCGCCCCGGAGCGCCGCGCGCATGAACTTGTGAAACGCCATGTCCGGACGCTGGCGCGGACCGTAGACGGTGAAGTATCGAACCGAGCTCGTCGGCACCTTGTGGTTCGCGTAATACAAGTAGCAGAGCTGCTCGGCGGCGAGCTTCGTCACGCCGTACGGCGAAACCGGCTGGGGAAGGGCATCTTCCCGCATCGGGATGCTGACGTTGTCGCCGTAGACCGACGAGCTCGAGGCATACACGAACCGGTGCAACGGCAGGCCCACGCACGCCTCGAGCAGCCGCTGTGTCGCGTCGACGTTGTTGTCCGTGTAGATGCGGAAATCGCTTCCCCAACTCTTGCGAACGCCCGCCTGCGCCGCGAGGTGAAACACGTGCGTCTTGCCTTCGAGGAGCGCCGGGAGGTCGGCCGACTGCAATGACTCCTCGATGAACTGGAAGCCCGGTCGCGCCGCGTTCACTGCAAGGTTCATTTCCTTGATGAACCGCGGATAGTAGTCGGTAAAGCAATCGAGTCCCGTCACTTCCGCGCCGCGATCGAGCAACGCCGCCGACAAATGCGATCCGATGAACCCCGCCGCTCCTGTCACCAACGCCTTCATGCAAAGACCTCGCGAATCCGAACGGGCAACCTGCACGGCCGCCCGTTCGGGTCGACGGAAGCGTGCGCCGTTCGGCCGGTCGCTGCCACCATCGACTCCGTAGTGAGCCGCACTTCGTAAGAGAATTCCATCCGGACCGGCGACACCAGCCGGCCGGTCGTCCGAATCTCCAGCTCGTCGTCGTAGCGCGCTGGCCGGACGTACTCGCAATGCGCTTCGATCACCGGAAGCGACACGCCGGCCTGTTCCATCTCGCGGTAGCTCCAGCCGAGCGTGCGCAGCAGGTCCGTCCGCGCGACTTCGAACCACACGAAGTAGTTCGCATAGTAGACGACGCCCATCTTGTCGGTTTCGGCGTACCGTACGCGGACCATCGACGTCGAGGTGGGCGCGACCGTCATCTGGCGCCGGCCCCCGTCGCTGCCGCGCGGAGGTCACGCGTGGCTTGCGCGGCGTCGGCCTGGCCGAAAATCGCCTGACCCGCGATGAGGATCTCCACGCCGGCGGCGACGACGCGGCCGGCGTTCGAGGCGTCAATCCCTCCGTCGATCGCAATTGGAGCGCGCGAGCCCGCGCGGTCGAGCAACTCCCGGACAGCACGCACTTTAGACTCGCTGCGCGGGATAAAGGTCTGCCCGCCAAATCCCGGGTTCACCGACATCACGAGGACGTAGTCGAGGTCCCCGGCGATCTCTTCGAGGGCACCCACGGGCGTCGACGGGTTGATCGCAACGCCTGCCAGCGCGCCCAGTTTCCGGATGAGATGCACGGTTCGGTGCAGGTGCGGCAGCACTTCGGCGTGGACGGCAATCCTGGCGGCTCCCGCAGCGACGAATTCCTCGATGTAGAAGTCCGGGTCTTCGATCATGAGATGCACGTCGAGCGGCACGGTCGCGACCTTGCGGACCGCCCGCACGACCAGGGGACCGAACGAGATGTTCGGCACGAAATGCCCGTCCATCACGTCGAGGTGCAGCAGATCCGCTCCGCCCCGCTCGACTTTCGCGACCTCGGACGCCAGTGTCGGAGAAATCGGCCGACAGGAGCGAGGGGGCAATCGATAGGCTCACCGGCTGACCTCGACCGAAATCGGCTCGCCGGGCGCGATCTGGAAGCCGGCCTGCGGACTCTGGCGCAGGATCACTCCGCCCGGCACGCCCGGATACGGGTGATCGCCGACCACCGAGACTCGGAACCCACGGGCTCGCAGTAGATCGGAGGCCCGGTCACCATTGACTCCGATGAGATCCGGCATCACGTAGGTTGCCCCTCGCTCGCCGCGATTGACGAGCAGCGAAATCGTGTCGGACTTGCTCTTGGCCGGCGGGTTCTGCGCGACCACGGTTCCGGCGGCGTAATCGAGCGAGCGAATCTCGGCGGTCGGCCCGACTCCGAACCCGTCCTGGGCCACACGCAGCTGAGCCGTCCGCTCGGACTCGCCGACGAGCGCTGGCACCGATCGTGGAGCGCGGACCGGCGCTGATCCAGACCCGCACGCTCCGCTGTCGTCTCGTCCGGGCGCCGGCGAGCGGGTCCTGCACGACGATCTGGCCCGCCGGCACCTTGGGATCGACTTTGCGGCCTTCCTCGACCTTCAAGGTCAGGCCCGATTCCGCCAGCGTTGCCGAGGCGTCGTTGACGGCCTTGCCAGCGAGCTCAGGCACGACCACCTCACGCGTCTTCAGGGCCATCCGCATGGCCGCGGCCGCGAAAACAACGTAAGTCAGGACCAGCGCGCCGCAAAGGAAGAGCACCTTGCCGGCTCCCCACACGCGCTTCGTCAGTGGCATGCAACCACAAATTATACGATGCTAGTGCCGTCGAGTGTCGCTTGTCGCCATTCGGTCCGGTGTTTATTGCTGTTTCTGGCCAGCCCGCTCGCCCCGAATGTCGGCCAATACCGGCCTGTGCAATGCCGTTCGTTAGCTTTAGGTTAGCCGTGGAGCAGTGCCCCGAGACGCTCCGCTGCGTCCTGCTGCATGGATGGCAACACGTGCGCGTAGATGTCGAGCGTGATCTGGATCTTCTTGTGGCCCAGCCGCTGCGCGACGACGTGCACCGGCACGCCGGCCTTCAGGAGCAACGTGGCGCAGGTGTGCCGCAATCCGTGCACCGTGATCGTCCTCACGTTGGCCGCTTTGATGATCCTGGCGAACTCTCCGCGGCCGATACTGCCTGACGTCAACGGGAGCCCAAGCGCCTCCTTCCGGCTGTAGAGGTGCCCCCACTCCTTCGCAAAGACGAGCCCGTGATCCTGATAGCTCGTCCGGTTCTGCATCTTGATCTCGGCCTGGGCTCGCTTGTGCGCCTTCAACAGCGCCACCGTCTCGGCGCCGAGATCCACCGTCCGCGGGGTGTCGTTCTTGACTGGCCCGAATTCCGGTATATGCCCGCGTGAGAGAAGCTGTCGCATGATCTGAGCGGTGCCCTTGTCCAGATCGAGATCGCTCCACCTGAGCCCGCACAGCTCGTTTTTACGTGCGCCAATGTCCAGGGCCAATGCGTAGAACGCCGCCGGCTGCGGCCCCGCCGCCCGTGCCGCCACGAGAAACGCCCGCGCCTCGTCCAGATCCCAGCATTGCAACCCGTCGTGATCCCTGGTTGACTTCGGCTTCCCCGTTACCAGCGTGGCGACGTTCCGCGTCACCATCCCCGCCTTGATTGCCGCCTTCAGGGCGCCTGAAACGATGGCGTGATGGAGCTTCAACGTCGCTGGCGACAGCGTTGTCTGTTCGGCGTAGTACCCGCTCGAGATCCAACGGCTTGAGTTGTTGCAGCCGGATCGATCCGATCGCCGGCCCAAGGTCCTTGCGGATCACCCGTTGATACGATGCGTAGGTCGACGCTCGCTTTTTGGGGGGCTTGATCGCCTTCTCCGCCCATTCCTTCAGCCACTCGGCAACCGTCACCTTGGACGGCTCCACGAACTCCCCGCGCCCGATCTGAGCCAGGGCGTCATTGAGTCTCGCTTCGGCCTGTTTCTTCGTGCCTCGAAACGTGATCCATTTCTGCTTTCGCTTCGGTTGGCCCGTCGACGGATCGGGCTGGTAGCCGAGATCGATAATGAGCGACCAGCTTCCTTCGTAACGTCGCCTGATACTGCCCCTCATAGCTGTCCTGCCTTCGTTTCCGGCTGCCGCAGATCGGACTGACAGCCCTTGACCAGATCAATGGCCGTGGCCAGCGTCCAGCCGCCGCTAGGTTCGTCCACGGGCTGCTCCTCGAGGTGCTCGAGGAGCACAATGACGGCCTCGAGCCGGCGAGAAACGACGTCAGCCATATTGGCCATCAGGAAGGCAACTTCAGGGGACCATGTGTCAGGACTGTCAGCGAACGGGTTCTGGTTCTTCGACATGATGCACCTCGTTGGCGAACGGCCCGGGGCTACAATGGGTAAGCCTCGAGCCGTTGCCAGACACAACGGGTTGTGGTTAGGGCCGCTTGCGCGTTCGCGCGCGCTTGCGGTCCGCTTTGATGGCTTTCCGTCGCTCTAACCACTCCCGCAGCGCCAACCGGATCTGCTCGCTCTCAGGGATATGATCCCGGTTCTTCACCAGCTTTAAGCCGGCATCGAGGTCAGGATCAATGCGGAAGTTGTAGAGTCGCCGTTGAACCATATGTGGGTCAGTGTAAAGACGGTTAGTTACAAAGTCAATGGTTACAGCGTGCGCGAGAAGATCGACTAGAATCCCAACGCATGAGCACACCGCGGATCGAATGGGCCTTGATTAGCGAGTATGCGTACAACGACGCGCAGCAGCGCGGTTGTGCGATCGGATTGTTTCAACAAGTGTTCGTCCAAGGCTTCCCCGCTGAATTAAAGAGCGTAGCGATCACGGCACACGTTCTTGCCGAACCAGGTCCATTGCCGCTCGTCGTTCGCCTCATTGATCCGAAGAAGAAGATCCTCCGTGAACTGTCCGGCCAGATCACTTTGCAGACCTCGTTCTGCGACTTCTGTTGCACGTTACCTACAGCGATACTAGAGCAGCCCGGAACGTACTGCGTTGAGATGTGGACTAGAGATTCTCTGATCCACTCCGAACGCTTCGAGGTCGCCCAACTGCCTGTGCGTCGTCCTCATTGAGACTGAAAGAGCAATCGCCAAAGCCTTCGACGCTAGCGCGGCCACCGACGCACTCAACATGGAACGCCAGGGCGTTACACAACGCCGCGATCTCGGCCTCGGTATGCCGCAATCGCTCCTCGAGCCGCGCCGCCCTGGCCCGCTCGGCCTCCAGGCTATTCCGCAATTCGTTGGCCGTCACGTTACGCCTCGAGCTGGAGCAACCGCGCTTCCAGTTCCTTAACCCGCGTGAACAACTGCCACATGCCGCCATTCAGCAGCCGGGTGTGCTTCGTCAGGTTCACGAAGCCGCCCTCTGAGAGAATGCCGGCGCGTACAAGGTCGTTCCGGTTGTAGTTGACGAACTTGTCCCAGGCAGACTCGATCAGGTCTGGCCCTCTGAATGTCAGGTCCAGCGTCCGCAGTAACGCGCAGTCGTCCCAACTGTCGTAGTTGGCTGGCGCCGCGCCGTCATAGTGGTAATCGCCATCACTGTCGAAGATGTGCCGCGTGGCGCTCGCCGTCCCAGAGGCGATCACGAGCAGGTTGCTGTCCGCTTCGGCGTTCGCCGTTGATGCGCCCGACACATCGTGGCCGATGATCATGACGCGCCCCACGGCCGACGTGGATCGTGTGCTGTCTGGCGTGGGGCACGTGGCGTCCAACTCGATGCCGACGTTGCCGCTGGAGTAACCGGCCGCTTGCAGCCCGCCGCCAGCATTCGCTTTGCGGAACTTTCCGTAGGTGTCCGTTTCGGCCGCACCCGTGACGCCATGCGCGATGTCGGATGATTTAAAGCTCAGAACCTCATCGTCCGCCGCGCCCTGGTTGATCGTCAGTCCCGCGGTCATGTTGGCGTTGCTGGTGTCGTTCAAGAACAAGCATCCCACGTTGTTCAGCCGCATGGTTTCCACGGCGGCCCCGGTATAGAACCGGATTACACCACTGGCATGTGACGTCACGATCGAAATGCCACCCGCGCGTGTATGGCCCAGCGTCAGGCCATCTTGAAAGTTAAATGCGCTTGTCGTGTAGGTGCTCGACTGCGCCGTCAGCACGCTTGCCGCCGACGTGGCGTCGTTACCCAGGACTAAGCCTGAGTACATTGTCGTGCCGGCCGTCGTGTTCCTGACGCGCAACTCGTTGCCGCCTGTTCCACCAGCCGAGAACAGGTGCGTGCCGAATCCTTCCGCCGAGAATATCCCGCCCAGCGTGAACGTGGCATACGCACCCGCGCCCGCGAACATGGAGTCGATCCGGCCGTAGACAAAATTCTGCAAAACGCTGTTGTCGATTAATGTCCCATCCCCGTTTGGATTTAAGGCACTTCCCGTGTCATTCGAAAACGAATCGCGCGTAATCGTAGATGCAGCCATCGCTTACCGTCCCGTCCTTGAATAGGGCCATGCTTTCGCTTTCGCAATCGCAACCCGAACCTTTGCCATCTGAGCCGCTACCCTGCCATCCCAGGCACCGACAGACGCAGTCGGGTAAGCCGGAAACGTCACGGGCGAGACATCCACGAGTCGCAGCCGCTTCAGCGTCCGAAGCGGAAGGCCGCCGCGGGTTGTCGGTGGCTCCCACTCTTCGTCGGTTTCGGGATTGTCGATCGCAAACGCGAAGCTCGAGCCCGTGATATCGCGCCGTGAGATACGTGCCCCCACACTGGTTGCGAACGGATCGTCAGGATTCAACCGCACGGCATACCGGAGCCCTTTCGAGTCTTCCGATAGCGTGAGCGTGCCCGCACTCTTCCGGCCCAACACATGATCCGGGTTGTGATTTAGAAGTGCCCTGACATCGTCGCGTTTGATGGCCTCGGTGAATGCTCCAGGGGCCAGCTTCTCTCGGAAAAGTCCGGCGATCACCGTCTCGACGTTGTAGAGCGCCGCATAGCCACTGATCTCCATCACAGCTCTCGTTTCGCGGCATCGATCCGCTGGCGTACTCGTTGAAGGTTTCGAATACCGGCTTCGTGCTCCGCTACGCGCTGATGCCGATGTGCGGCGCACACTCCGACGCCTGAGCCGTCCGCCACAACCGCACGCGATTCGCAATGACAGCAACGGCCCTCGAGCGCTTTCAGAGCCCGGGCAAAACTGCACGGAGCGCCGCGGTGGTCTGTCGCCTGTTCTCGGCGGTCCGATTGAATCGTGTCTTTCAAAATCATTCGCTTTCCTTGTTCGAAAAAACCGTGCGACAGGTTGATGAGTCCCCAGCCACATGGACGAGTGGTGGGCCGCACCGCGGACCTGCCGCACGTGAAAGGAGCCCGCGGTGCGGAGTCTCCGTCGATGGCTAAATGAATCGCTTCATGTGCGCCTCGAAGCGCGCGATCGGGGCCTCGTGCTTCGTGATCGTGTCTTTGATCGCCTGCACGGCCGCATCACGTCCAGCCTTCGGCTGAATGTGGTCTGTGAGGTCGCGCACGGCGGCCACGAGTGCCGCGTTGCTCTTGATCAAGGCGTCGAACCCTTCATACATTTCTTGTGTCATTCGTGATCTCCAAAACTAGGTTGTCTCGTTAGCGCGCAGTGCGTGAAGGATCGCCGCCCCAGTGCTCACAGCATAGAGTTCGTCCCACGGCTGCATTTCCAAATTCACAAACTCGCCGGCCGTCGTCAACGGGAACCCACCACCAGTGGTCACGCCACTCGAGCCCAAATAGGCCGTGCCGGTGCCACGGTTGCGGACGGTTACGCGAATAATCCCGTGCTCGCTGCCGCTACCAGCGATCGACACTGGCTGCGTCGACAACGTGACGGTGAGGTGCTGTACTGGCATGGCTACACCTTCGCCAGCACGCGATCCAGGATCGCGCGTGGGCTCAACGGGGACCGCCGTGGCGGGGCCGGGCGGCTCGCCTGGACGTTGCGCGTCAGGTGCCGCAGCGTCTCGCGCAGCACCTCAAAGGCCTGTTCGTCCAAGATCACCGCGTCGGGCACGCGCGCGCCACACGCCTCCGCGAGGCGACGCGTCGTCTCTATCTTCCCTTGCCAGATCGGCACGATGGCGAGCACTGCCGCGAGCTGCTCCCGCTCCTGTCGTAAGTCGGCCTCGAGCCGTTCGGCATACACCGTCGCAAACGCCTTGCGCTTCGCCTGCCGCAGCCGCTCCATGCTCGACAGGTAGCGAGCCTCGAGCTCCTCGGGCACCGGGCCGGTGTCGCCGCCAAGGAGGGCGTTCTCAGATTGCTGCGCCTGAAAGTCTTTGACCCGCGCCACCTCTCTGTTGAAGACCGCTTGCTCTTTGGCATACGTCGCCGGTACCGCGTCCGCGATCGCCCTGACTTCGTCAACTGTTAGTGCCTTACTCATAATCTGCTCCTTGTCGTGTTCATCCCACTTGCTGTGAATACCACTGACGATTCCCGCTGTACCCCAACTCGACCAGCGCTTCGTAAGTCTCGCCCACCCGCGGGTGCGGATCCGTGTCCCGCATGTGCCCCAACAACTCCATCTGCTCGAGCCACCCGTGGAGACGCGCACGCTCTCCTGGTTGCGCTGTGATGAACGCCGCGATCGCCTGCCGATCGTTCTCGAGCGCCGCGTGAAACCCTTGCAGGCTCCAGCCGCCGGCGCCGTGAATCGGATCACTGTTCGCCCACATGAACGTCAAGCTCTCCAGTGGCACCCAATCGACACCATGGAGCGCCTCCCACGTCAGCCGGGTCGGTGATGCTGGTGCCGTCCGTCGTGGTTGGCTCATCGCCGTCCTCCAGGTGTCCCGGCAGCATCCAGATCGAGCTGCGCGACTAATGTCGCAAACTGCCCACGCGCCGTTGTCGCCGCCGTCAGGCAGGGATGCGCCTTGCAGCCACCATCAGCCGTCCGCACCGTTAACCCGTCCGCAGCCAGAATCTCGCGGGCCAGTTGCGCCTGGTCCCATGCTTCAGCGGCAGCCTGCAAGATCATTCGGTCATGCTGGTCGAGTACCCAGGTTTCCAGCACCGATGTGAACCAGGCTTGCGTCTCCGGCCGCAGGTGCGCGGGGGCCTCGGTTTCCGCCGTCGGCTCCGGCACCGCCGCGATCGCCGTCGCGCCTATCGTCGGCAACCCGTGCCGCTCCTGTCGCCATGTGCCCCGCAACTTGTGCAAGTCGTCGCTCATCCGCTTCCTTCCAGCGCCTCGACGCTTCCCACCCGACCGACCCTTTATGCCTGCCACGATCGCCTCGCCATTTGATTTCTAGAGGGCCTCATTTGAATCTGGAGAATGCTGCGCGAACCCGTCAAGCGCCGAATTAGCCAGTGGTGGCTACTTCGCTGGCCGCCCCACGTCGCGTTTAACCCCATGAGATTGGCTCATCGTCTCGGCTAACTGTCGACGGCCGACCGAATCCGCCGTCGACGCGTACCGTTTTTTTGCTGTGGCATGACCAGCATCGCGGCAGCCACGCCGAGCGGTCCCAGAACACCCGAGCGTCACCCCTATGTGCTCGAGAGTGATCAGTTAATTCGGCTGGCTGGCCACAGTCCACGCACGCCTTGTCGCGGATGAAGTCCTGACTCGCTCGCTTCCAACGGGCGTCGTACAGAATCTCGCTGTTGCGCTGATAGCGTTCACGCCGATCCTGCTGGGCATGTCTGGGGCAGCGGCCCCTGCCACGAGGGGTTGCGAGCAACGGGCAGGACGCCACAATGCAAGGGCCGAGCGGGCTAGTGGGCACGGCTACCTCTGTCGCTGGAGGGTGAAGATGTCGGCGGCACCCCGACGGTAATCACGTATGGCGAGGTGTCCTCGCCTCGGCTCTCCTTCGTCAACAACGCTAGGTAGAGGGCGACTCTGCTCAGTCGGTGAGCCACTAGCGATAGCCCGGCATAGACGAGGACCGCGGCGGCAATCAGGACGACGTAGTCAGCAGGCAATCTCACTTGTCACCTCGCTCGATGTCGTCAGCCTGCGCACGCAGCCTCGCGGCAGTTTCGGCCAGGTGGTTTGCTACCTCCCGCAACGCGGCACTCGTCGGCGCCAGCGCGAGAAAAATCTCAGCGTGGCTTTCGAGGTCGCGAAGGATGCGACGCGGATCACGCTTCATAGCGCTCACAGCCGCACCTCGTCGCAGTACTTCACGATCGACAGGAGTGATGCCTTGTGGGCTCTGATACGTTCGCGGTCGGTGTCGCTCAGGTGACCGCGTGGGGCAATCACCAGATCCGATCCGTCCACCGTGAGCGTCAATCCACGCGCCTCGAGCTCCCAGCCGATTTGCAGGGCGGCAAGGGGCACCGCTCACGCCGCCCTTGAGCACGACCGTTTCGTAAGCGGTTTCAGATGCGATCACTGTCAACTCTCCTCAGTGCAACGAAGTGTGTCCTCTATGTGTGTGGATGTCCCCTTTGCCGAAGGATTTTGCATAGCGGCCATAGGGGACACGATGTGGGACAGAGGCCCCTTTGACGAGGGCGTGTCCGCTATGGGCCGATGCCACACCCAACGCCCCTTGGACCCGAACCCAACTCTCGAGATCCGGATACCCAAGACGGCCAGCCGTGCGGCGCATGGTGCGCTCTGAGATCCCATGTGCCTCGGCGGCCTCGGCGGCCATCCTCGCCTCGAGGGGCCAGGACGGATTCGTCCTCGAGTAACTCGGCAATGATCTGTTCGGCGCCCGTGCGCTCTTCCCGGTCCTGCTGGACTGGCCGCAGCAACGTCTCAGCGTCGAGGGTGACGGGTTCGGTGTCCCACGCGATGGCTCCGTCAGGCAGCCTGAAGGCGAGGCTTGGAGCCTTCTCGCAGATGTTCGCCTTGAGCGGACAGAGAATGCGGCGACTCTCGTCGTTCGGATCCGTCGCGACGGCGAAGACGAGCCGAGCCGCAGCGACGAAAGCGATCGAGCCGCCAGGACGATGCAGGGCGGCCTTCTGCTGATCCTTGGACAGATGCGCGACCGTCAGCAGGGCCGCACGATACTTCCCGAGCAACGTCAGGATCGGTGCCAGCATCCCGCGCACCTCGGCATCCTTGTAGCTGTCGGTCTTCCCGAGATACGCCGTGATGGGATCGATGATGACGAGTTGCGGCTGCACCTGGACGATCGCCTGCTCGAGGGCGGCCAGATCGAGCGCAAGATTGAGATGCCGAACCCCGCCCGCGTCCCGCACGCCTTCGAGAACGTAGACCTTGCTCGCGTCCCCGCCGTGCTTGTCGATTCGTGGCCGCACGGTGTCGGCGATGCCATCCTCGGCGCAGAGAATCAGCACCTGCCCCTCTGGTGCCCGGCCGCCGTCCGGCCAGATGGCACCCTTCGTAATCCTTGCGGCGATGTCGATCGTTACCGTGGACTTGCCCTCGCCTGGATCGCCCGCCAGCAACGTTTTCTTGCCGCGAGCCAGACGCCCTGGCCAGATCCAATCGATGTCTTCGGCGGTCACATCCGACAGCCGAATCAGGGCTGGTGTGTTACCCGTGGGTAACGTGGCACCAATTGGTGTCGGTGCCCGATCGCGCTGTCGCCTGTGACGAGCACGGCGAACTCGTCGCGTGTGCGTCCAGCGTCGAGCCAATCGGACACGTCACCCTTTGGTGGCAGATCGGGTAGCTCGACGACTTTGACCGCCAGTCCGAGCGCATGGCAGCTCCGCGCAACATCGGCCGCGTGTGCTCGTCCAGGCGCATCGTTATCAGGCAATACGACGACGTTCTCGACGCCTGCGCCTTTCAGTTGCTGGGCGTATTCGTCTCGCCATTTGCCCGCGCCGCCGGCATTCGTGGTGGCGGGAAACTTCAGCGATCACGAGACGATCGGCGTCTCGCTCGCCTTCGACGACGTAGACGGTGGCTGATCGCAGATGCGGCAGGCGATACAACACGCGCCGAGCATCGCCAAGCTTCCACTCCCAGCCGATCTTGGTTGGCCGGCGTTGCCTGAAGTCTTTCGGCGCAAACCGAACCACCTCATACAGCACCGCGCCGAACTCGTCCGTGTAGCTATACGTGGCGACGATCGAGGGCTTCGTGCTCGAGGACTCAACGAACAGGTCAGAAGCCACGAGCCCCGCAGCCGTTCAGGATCTGAGTCGACGCCTGCAGCCGGCATGACACTTGAGCAGCGTCCGACCGTCCGCACCGCCGCCAATTGACAATGAGGCTTTCCGGTCCTCATGCGCGGGACACTTCGCCTGCCAGCCGTCGCCGGCTGCTTTAGCGTGCAAGCGATCGGCAATCGCCGCGGGCGTCATGACTGGCGGAACCCAGGCCAGACGAACCTGACGATCGCTGATGCGAGCGTCCAGAGCAACGTGGCGATCACGGTGGTGATGAACGCCTTGATCCTGGCGCTCATGATCGCGCCTCGTCTGGTGGACGGAGCGCCGTCTTCGGAATGCGAATGAGGTTGCCAAACCGCGTGGAAGGAACTTTGCCGCTGCGGACCAGATCGTACGCGGCCGTGCGCGACACGTTCCAAAACGTCATGAACTCCTCGACCGAGAGCCAGGTCGGAAGCTCGTCGTAAGCCGTGTGGCGTGTGATCGTGCTACCCACGGCCGGCCTCTGAATCACGAGAGGCAGACCGCTGCTCGACTACGCGGCGCAGGATCGAGCGAATGGTGCTGGCAATGGTCTCGCCGTCTTGGCGGGCGACGGCGCGCAGGCTGTCGTAAAGAGCTGGCTGGAGGCGGACGTTGAGAACGTTGAATTCCCGCTTCAGTCCGCGGTCGCGAGGAGCGTCGTACGTTAAAAGAGACCCCTACTGCGCCTATGCCCTCATGGCGCGGAACGGGTCTCTAGGACCTCTCGATGTGCTACGAAACCGAAACCGCAGGGGCTCTAGGCCCTCGTGTCGCGGTCGGTTGATAACGTCGCTGCGAGCGTGCAGCTACCAAAATCTTACAACGGTCACACCAAGGACTGCAACCGAATTTTCGCGTTACCCAGGTCTGGCTTGGTGTTCGACCGCTACATGAGGGGCAACTGGCAGCGGAACCACAACCGGTATGGCTTGCGAAAAGCTGCGGTTTTGCTACACTGACGTCACGACTCCCCGGTCTGAAACGGCCGGATGGGCGGTCTATATGACCGCCCTTTTCTTTTGCCTCCCAAGAAACCCCGCACGATCGTCTACGTTGACGGGTTCAACCTCTACTACGGCGCCGTGCGTGGTACGCCGAACAAGTGGCTGGATCTCAGCAAGTACTTCCGGCTGATCCGCCCTCACGACGACATCATCCTGATCCGGTATTTCACGTCGCTCGTTACCGGCGTCACGCGACCCAACCAAGAGGTCTTTCTCAGCGCGCTCAGGACACGCCCCGACATTGCGATCACCTACGGCACATTTCTCTCCAAGAAAGTTAAGTGCTCCCACACCACCTGTGCACATCAAGGGTCGCGCTTGTTCGAGTCGAAGGAAGAGAAGCGAACCGACGTCAATATCGCAGTTCACATGATCGACGACGCGTATCAGGATCGCTGCGACAGACTCATCCTCGTGAGTGCGGACTCAGACCTCGTGCCAGGCGTAGAATTCGTCCGAACGAGGTTCCGCAAGAAAGAGGTTGTGGTCTACGTGCCCTCCCTCAACCGCCCCCGAATGGCAGCCGAATTACGGGCTGCGGCCCATAAGCATCAGAATCTGCCACTGAATGTCATGCCTCGCGCGCAGTTCCCCAATGAACTGTCCGACGGCAACGGCAAGACGCTGAAGAAACCAGCGTCCTGGTAACCGTCGTTAGCTAACTGTTAGCTTTTCCGCCCAGAGAAACAAAAGGCGCCCCGGATTCATTGGGGCGCCTTTTGAATGGTGCGTAACCACAAATTGTACCGCAAGTTGGACTTAATCAGCCCTCTCCTTACTCAGGCTTCGCCAGGACGGCACCGAAGAACGCTTCGAGGCCGTCCCGGAACGGGAACGTCCGCAGGTGTCCGGCCGGATTGATGAAGGGCTGAACCGTGGAGGGGAGATCGCCGGGGCCAACGGGTCGGAAGCCACCGTCCGCGACGAATGCGGCGACCACGTCCTCGTTCTCCTCCGGCTCACTCGAGCAGGTCGAGTAGACGATTCGGCCGCCGGGACGAAGCACGCGGGCCGTTTCGCGGAGCATCTGCGCCTGGGCGGCGGCGAGCCTCGGGAGGTCGGCTTCGGCACGGCGCCAGCGGACGTCGGGGTCGCGCCGGATCGTGCCGAGCCCGGAGCAGGGAACATCGAGCAGGACCCAATCGAAGGACGCGCTCAAAGGCAGGGCAGACGCATCCGCCTGAACGATTCTTACCGACCGGGTGCCGGAGAGCCGCACGGTCCGGGCCAGCAGGTCCACGCGCCGGCCGCGGACGTCGGTTGCGACGATGAGGCCCTGGTCGCCCATGGCGGCGGCAATCGCCGTGGTCTTCCCGCCTGGAGAGGCGCAGGCGTCGAGGACGCGTTCGCCGGCACGGGCCGAGACGAGGCATGCGACAAGCTGTGACGCCTCGTCCTGCACGACGAAGAGTCCGGTTTCGGCCAGCGGCGTCAGCAGGGGATTGCCCTTCTGCACCACCCAAGCATCGCGGGCGAAGCGGCCGGGCTCGACTCGGACTCCGTGCGCGCTCAGGGATTCGGCGAGTAACGCGCTGCCGGCGTGGAGCCTGTTGGAGCGAATCGTCAACGGCGCGGGCTGATTGTTGAACCGGAGCCATGCCTCGGTCGCGGCGAAACCGTACCGATCCAGCCAGCGAGCCGCGAGCCATCGCGGATGGGAGAGCGCGATGGCCAGGTAGTCCAGCGCGGCGGCGCGGTCGCCCGGATCGTCCGGGCGCGGTGGCACCGGCAAGTGATCCCGCTCGCGGCTGACACGGCGCAACAGCGCATTGACGAGCGGGCCCGCGCTCTTCTTGCCGGCTTTACGCGTCATGTTGACGGCGTCGCTGACGACGGCCGCCGCCGGCACACGGTCCAGATGCAGAAGTTGAAAGATGCCGCTACGAAGGATATCGAGGACCTCAGGATCGAGCCGGCTCACCGGGCGCTGGCTGAACGCGGTGATGGTGTGATCGAAAGCGGCCTGCCATCTGAGCGTACCGGTGACGATCTCGGCGGTGAGCGCGCGATCGCGCTCGTCGGGCAGCCGCGCCCGGGCCCGGGCCAGCGCGTGCGGGAGATCGGCGTTGCCCGCCGAGACTGCGCGGAGCGCTTCGTACGCCGCTTCGCGCGCGGGCGCGATCATCCCCGTTCGACTTTCGTGCCGGGTCCGACGTGGCGGCCGGCCAGGAATTCACGCGCGGACATTGCACGGCGGCCTTCCGGCTGGATCGTGAGCATCCGCAGAACGCGGCCGTCGCCGGCGACGATTTCAAACCGCTCCGGCTCGGCGCGGACAATCGTTCCCGGCGCGTCCGGGCTGACGGCCGAGGTCAGCTCGGTCCGGTGAACGAGGACTCGCGCGCCGCCGATGCGGCCCGAGACGAGTGGCCACGGCTGCAGTCCGCGCACGAGGTTGTGAATCCGCTCCGCCGGCAACGACCACTCGACCGCGCCTTCGGCCTTGGTGATCTTGGCGGCGTAGGTGACGAGAGAGGGATCCTGGGGCGTCTCGATAGCGCGCCCCTCGGCGATTTCCCCGAGCACCTCAAGCAGAAGGCTGGCGCCCATCTCGGCGAGGTCGCGCTCGACGTCGACGGTCGTCTCATCGGAACCGATGGCGCGGCTGACCTTCTTGAACGACGCGCCTGCATCGAGCTCCTTCACGACCCTCATGATCGTTATACCGGTTTCGCGGTCGCCGGCAATGACGGCCCGGTGGATCGGCGCCGCGCCGCGCCAGCGCGGGAGCAGGGATGCGTGCACATTGATCATGCCGAGGGGCGGAATGCTCAGCAGCTGGTCGGGCAGAAGCTTCCCATACGCCGCCACAACCCCGAGGTCCGGGGTCAGCGCGGAGATCGCGCTCAGGAACGCGTCGTCTTTCAGACGTTCCGGCTGAAGCACCGGGATGCCGGCGGCAAGTGCCAGCTCTTTGGTCGGTGTCGGCGTCAGGCGATGGCCGCGGCCCTTCGGCCGGTCGGGCTGGGAGACAAGCGCGACGACTTCATGCGAAGCGGAATCGTTGGAGGCGTCGAGCAGCCGACGGAGGGTCGGCACGGCGAACTCCGGCGTACCGAAGTAGACAAGGCGGAGCCTCCGCATGCTCACCATCGGCCGCTGCGTTTCAACTTCTGAATTTTCCGGACGATGAGGTCACGCTTGATGCCGCGCAGTCGATCGACAAAGACTACGCCGTCGAGGTGATCCATCTCGTGCTGGAACGCGCGCGCGAGGAGGGCCTTGCCCTCGACCGTCTGCTCGACGCCCTGCCGATCGAGCCCCTTGATGACCGTGCGCGCGGGCCGTACAACCGTGGCATTGAATCCGGGCACGCTCAGGCATCCTTCCTCTTCGAGCTGCATGCCGTCGCGCGCGACGAAGGACGGATTGACCATCACGATGAGGTCGTCGCGGTTGCGCCCGACGCTGACGTCGACGACGAAGACGCGCAGCGGCACGCCGACCTGCGTCGCGGCCAGACCGATGCCGGGGGCGGCATACATCGTCTCGATCATGTCATCGATGAGACGCTCCAGATTCTCGTCGAACGAGGCCACTTCCGTGGCCGGCTGATGCAACGGCCGCTCGCCGTAACGCAGGATTGGACGAATCATCGAGAACGGAAGCGAGCGCGGACGGCTTCGCTCGAGGCCGCCACCGCGCGCTCGAGGTCGGCAATCGCGTCGCCACCAAAGCGATCGACCAGGGCATCGGCGAGCACGAGCGCGACCATGGCCTCGCCGACGACAGAGGCGGCGGGGACGGCGCACACGTCGCTGCGCTCGATCGCGGCGGGCGAGGCTTGCATCGTGGTGAGGTCGACCGACCGCAGCGGCTTCATCAGCGTCGAGATGGGCTTCATCCAGGCCGAGACGCGAAGATCCTCGCCGTTGGTGACGCCGCCCTCGAGGCCGCCGGCATTGTTCGTCGGACGGGCCACCCCTGTTTCGCGGAGGCCAGTGGTGTCGGGGACGATTTCGTCGTGCACGCGTGATCCCGGCCGCGCGGCGACCTCCGGACCGAGGCCCACGCCGACCGCCTTGATCGCAGGAATCGACATCAGCGCCTGAGCCAGGCGGCCATCGAGCTTGCGGTCCCACTGGGTATAGCTGCCGAGCCCGATCGGAAGGCCCCTGACGATCACTTCAAACGCACCGCCCATGGTGTCGCCGGCTTCCTTCGCTCGATCGATGCCGGCGATCATCTGCCGCTCGACGTCGGCGTCGACGCAGCGCACGGGGCTGTCGTCGGGCAGCGCAGCCGCCCGTTCGAAGCTGACGACCGTTCCTTTCGGCAACGCCGCTTCGCCGAGGACGAAGACGTGGCTCGTGATGCTGGCGCCCGCACGGGCCAGCAGTTGCTTGGCGATCGCTCCAGCGGCAACGCGCGCGGCGGTCTCCCGCGCGCTTGCGCGTTCGAGGACGTCGCGAACGTCGGTGCGTCCGTACTTGGCGACCCCGGCCAGGTCGGCGTGGCCGGGACGCGGACGCGTGACCGGCGCCCGGCGCGCGCCTCCGCCCTCGACCGGGAGGTCGTTCTCTTTGTCAGGACCCTTGTCTGGGCCGACACGCATCGTGTATTGCCAGTTAGGCCAGTCGCGATTCTCGATCATCATCGCGATCGGCCCGCCGATCGTCTCGCCGGCGCGGACGCCAGAGAGCAGTTCCGCCCGGTCGGATTCGATCGCCATGCGGCGGCCGCGGCCGTACCCGCCCTGGCGCCGCCGGAGGTCGCGTGTAATAGCGTCCGGATCGAGAGTCAGGCCGGCAGGAATCCCTTCGAGAATCACCACGAGTGCGCGCCCGTGCGACTCGCCGGCGGTGAGAAAACGCACCATTTGTGCGTTGATTGTATATTAATTTTCTGCGCACTCCTCGCGGGTCTCTCGCGGATCTCCCAGCAAATCCCGTGCTCTTTTCGGCGGCGGCCAACTTGCACTGATGTCGTGCGAGACCATGCACGAGTTGGTGGCGGACCGCTTCGTGGCGCTCGGCCGCACGTGGATTGACGTGGCGAGCGGCGCACCGGTGCGCCTGCGCTTTCTGCACGCAGGCCAGGTCTCCGAGGAGATCATCCAGAGCGAACAGTGCGCGGAACGCTTCAGGCTGCGTCATCCGCTGATGAACCTGCTCCTGGATTACGGCGTGGCCGCCAGCGGGCGGATGTTCGAGGCGTACAGCATCGGCGAACCGCTCGTAGTCGGTCGCAATGCCTCCGAGTTATTGCGGCACGCGGGCCGGTTTCTGGCATCACGCGGGTTGCCGTTGACCGCGCAGGTGTCACACCATGCCATGCGTGGAGTTGTCAGCGCCGGGGTTGGCCGCCGGACCGCTCCCACTCGAAAGCCCCGGTTGTCGAGCGAGAGGGCGCTCGGACTCATCCTTCAGCCGCGGATGGTGCTCGAAAGCTTGCGCGAAGCGCTCGAGGTCGCCAGCCCCGGCGGTCCGACGAGCATCGAGATTGCTGGCGGCAGGGGAGCCGGACTCCGCACCGCCCGGCTGCTGGCTGCACGAAGCGCGCGGCTGGCCGGGCTCGTTCCCGTCGCGAGCGCCGTGCTCGTGCGCCTTCCGTGGCTGCGGGAACGGCTGGCCATGCGTCACCTCTGCATTCTGGTCGACGATCACCCGCCCGCCGAGCGAACTACCCTCGCCGTGTTCCTGGCTCAGATGGGGACGGCAAGCGCGCGGCGTCACGCCCTGCTCCGATTCACCCGAACTGAAGCGCCGCGTCCAGGCGCGCTGCAGATTGATTCAATGGGGATTGCGGCCATGACCTCAATGGTGTTCATCGACGACGACGGCGGGCCATCGCACGCGGAGCTGTTCGACGCGGCGCGGGGAGCGGCCGGCCGCCCTGGCCTTTTCCTCGAACGTCTGCGCGCCACCCACCTTGGCGAGCCGACGGCGCGCATCTCCGTCGTCCACGAGTCGTCGCCGGCCTATGCGCTCGGCTCTCCTGCGGCGGCTCGGGCCTCGCACGGTGCGAGCCGGGTCCTGCGCGATGCGCCCGAAAGGGGCGTACGGCTCGCGGAGCGGGGCAGGCACGCGTCGGCCATCCGCCTCCTGACTCGCGCGTTGCGCGTGCTCGAAGCGCGCGGCGAACCCGCGCTGGCCGCGGCGTGCGCCGTCGAACTCGCCTGGATCGTCCGCGCTCGCGGCCACAGCGAGCGTGCAGTCGACGAGTTCGAGCGTGCTCGGAGGCTCTGCGCCGATGGCGCCACAGCAATCGGTGCGGCCGTGGGGATAGGGGTCGTCTGGACCGATCAGCGGCGCTTCAGGGAGGCGGAAGCTTCGCTGCGCGGTGCGTGCGCCGGCGCGGCATTGCTCGGTGAGGCCGGCCTGAAGATCTCTGCCACGCGCGCGCTCGCCCGATGCCTGTACCTGGCAGTCGCGGTACGACGAAGCGGCCGTCGAGTTGTCGACCGTCGCGACGCCGTCATCGAGCGACCCCGACACGATCGAAGCCTGGGCGCTCCTGGCGCGATCGCGGGCCGCGATGGGCGAGCTCCGACCGGCGCTCGCGGCGGCCGGAGAAGCGGTCAACGGCGCCGGCCGGATCGATCTTCCCAGGGTCGCCGCCGCAGTCTTCCGCAGTATGGCCATCGTTCAGCACCTGATCGGCGACGTGGAGCAGGTCCGGTTGTGGGGCGATCGCTCGTTGCGGACCGCCTCGTCCGCGCACCTGCCGCTCGCGGGACTTCGGGTACGGTGCCTCCTCGTCACAGCCGGTCGCGCCGCGCAAGGCTCTCAGCGGATCGACGGGCACCAGGCCCGGTGGTTGGGGCATCTTCGATCGGCGCTGTCGAGCCGCGCGCTGCCGGAGTTGCTGCGACAGGAAATAGAAGACACATGCAGACGGGCGGAGGCCGATCCCGGCGACGTCCAGGTGAGTCCGTCGGACCGGGCACTACTCGAGCTCGAAACCTTGCTGGAGATGGCCCACGCGGCGGCAGATGAGGGCGCGGCGCTCGACGCGGTGTGCCAGCATGCGCTCGAGCGCTTGCGCGCTGCGAGCATCCAGATCGTCACCGGCGCTCCAGGACCCCGCAGCAGCGAATCTCGAACACTTGCCAGCGCCGGACGCCCCTGGCAAGGAGACGCGGCACTTGTCGCCCGTGTGATGGCCGGCGGAGCGGCCGGCGTTCAAGGGGCCTGCGACCCGCGCCAGGCGGCCGAACCCATCCGGTTCGGTCACGAGGCCATCGCGGTGCTTTGCTGCCGGTGGACGATGGGCACGGTGATCGACCGGGACCGAGCCGCGGCTCTTTTGCGCGCCGCTGCGCTTTCTGCGTCTGCTTCGGTCCGCGGACTCCTCGACCGGCCCGCGGTGCCGTCGCCCGACTCCGGTTTCAGCGACCTTCTCGGGTCGAGCGAGGCTGCCGTAGCGCTTCGTGCCGCGGTGGTGCGCGCGGCGCGCGCACCGTTTCCGGTCCTCATAGAGGGGGAGAGCGGCAGCGGCAAGGAGCTCGTCGCGCGCGGCGTGCACCGATTTGGTCCCAGGCGCGATCGGCGTCTGTGCACGGTCAACTGCGCCGCGCTCGCCGACGACCTGCTCGAGGCGGAGCTCTTCGGGCACGCGCGAGGCGCGTTCACTGGAGCGGTGGGCGAGCGCGCAGGGCTCTTCGAGGAGGCGGACGGCGGCACTATCTTTCTCGACGAAGTCGGCGAGCTCTCGCCGCGCGCGCAGGCCAAGCTGCTGCGCGTGCTGCAGGACGGGGAGGTCCGGCGCGTCGGCGAAAACATGCCGCGCCGCGTCGACGCGCGGATTGTCGCGGCGACGAATCGCCGGCTCGACGAGGAAGTCGCGGCCAACCGGTTTCGCGCCGACCTGCGCTTCCGTCTCGACGTCGTGCGCATCGTCGTTCCGCCTTTGCGAGAGCGCGCCTCGGACATCCCGTCGCTCGCAACGCATTTCTGGACCGAAGCGGCGGCGCGGGTAGGGACAGCGGCGACACTCACGGCCGAAACGCTCTCGACGCTCGCACGCTACGACTGGCCCGGCAACGTTCGCGAGCTCCAGAACGTCATCGCCTCGCTCGCGGTCCACGCACCGCGTCGCGGCCGGATCGGGCCCGCGGTGCTCCCCGTCCACATCGCGCGGGGCGCGGCCACCGGCGCGACGACGTTCGAGGCCGCGCGGAATGAGTTCGAGCGCCGGTTCGTGCGGGCCGCACTCGCGCACGCCGGTGGCCAGCGCGCCCGCGCCGCTCGCACGCTCGGCGTGTCGAGGCAGGGTCTGGCCAAGATGATGCGCCGGCTGCGGATACACGAGAAGGCCGGTTGAGTATTCCTCACACGTCCGATGCTGCGGTATCTCATCCGGCGCCTGCTGCTCGCGATCGGGTGGATCCGAAGCTTGCACTACCGCACGCGCCTCAGCAGATTGCGCGCGGCCGTATTCTCCGGATTCTTCTCGATCACCTTCTCGAGCATCAATCGCGCGACATCGGGCTGTCCAGCGCGCCAGCGCGCCTCGGCGAGTTTGATCACGATCGCTTCGTCGGCCGGGAGGAGTGGGGCGGCTCGGTCGTACCACGCCGCTGCGCGAGGGTAGTCGTCCATACGCATCGAGAGATCGGCGATGCGGACGGCGATGGCGGCGCGTCTGCGGGGGTCGGGATCTTCGCCGGCGAGCGCCATGTAATCGAGCAGCGCCTGGCGCGCGATGCTGAAGTGGGCGCGGCGCTCTGCCGCGTCGGCGAGGTAGTAGAACGCGAGCGGATCGGCCGGCAGCTTTTCGGTGGCCTGCTGCAGCATCCGCTCGGCGGGTTCGGCGGCAGACGCGAGCAGAAGCGCGCGGCCGAAGAGCATGTAAGCCTCGCTCGTGTCCTCCTCACCGACGGCCTTCTCGAGGGCCTCCAGCGCCTTGTTCAGGTCTACGCGATCCGACCGGGCCTGCGCCGACTCCAGCCAGACCCTTCCGAGTGCGACCCACACGTGCCGGTACTTCGGATGGCGCTCGGAGGCGTGCTTCAAGGTGATTACCGCCCGATCGGACTGTCCGGCCTTCGAGTAGGCAAGCCCCAGCGTCACGTCACGCGCCGGGCCTGGGTCGAGCGCCTTCAACGCTTCGAGCTGGGTGATCCACTCCTCTGTGCGTCCGAGGCGGCCGTAGAGGTCTGCGAGCTCCTCCCGGGCCTGCAGGAGTGCGCCCGCAGGTGCGATGCGGATCGCTTTCTGGAGCGAGACGATCGCCTCGGATGGTCGCTGGGCATCGCGCTGGCAGAGCCCCATCAGGTAGTAGGCTTCCGCGAGGGTGTCGTCGATGGCGACAGCCTTCTGCAGCGCTTCGATCCCAAGCGTCGGCTGTCCTGCCCGATAGCGCGCCAGCGCAAGCTTGTAGAGAACGCGCGGTGAGCGATCGTCGAGGTCGACATAGGCCTGGTAGTGTTCGGCGGCGGGCGGATAGCGGCGCCGGGCGTAGTTGACGTCTCCGAGCAGCTCGCGAGGTCTCGTCGCCCCCGGGTCGATCACGGCTGCCTGCCGCAGATCCCTTAGCGCGGCCTCGAGCTCGTCGCGGCGCCGATAAGCGTCGCCGCGCATCAGATACCCGACCATCGAATCGTGCTTCAGGGCGATCGCGCCGCTGAACGCCTCGATGGCTGTCGAGAAATCGCCCGCGGCCATGGCGGCGTCGCCCCGGCCGATCAGGTCCCGATGGCCGTTTTCCCAACGGGTCACGAGATAGCCGTAGACCCCAGCGAGCCCGGACAGCAGGAGCAGGGTCAGGAGGAGGCGCTTCACCACGTGAATCCTAGCACTTACAGTTCCGTGTTTCCCAAAGGGGAACTTCAGGGACGAACCGGGTTCTAAGTCATCAGAGCAGCCGTGATTCCCCAGCGGTGGAGTGCTAAGATGGCACAGGGACTGTCTGTGAAGCCGGTTCGAGCCATCACCTGGACCGAGGTCGGGGGGCGGGAAGCCGCCCTGATTCAGCGCTGCGCCGCGCGCGACGAAGAGGCCTGCGCCGAACTCGTCAACGAGCACCAGCGGATGGTCTATCAGCTGTCGCTGAACCTCCTTGGTGATCACAACGAGGCCCTCGACCTCTCCCAGGAGGTGTTCCTCAGAGTCTTCCGCACGATTCATGCCTTCCGGGGGCAGTCCGCTCTGCGGACCTGGATCTACCGGATTGTCATCAATCAGGCCAGGAACCGCCAGCGCTGGTGGCGCCGGCGGCATCGCTCGCAGCTGGTGTCGCTCGACGAGCACATCCGCGACCATGGCGATCCGCCCGAGCGCAGCAACGATGGCTCGCCGGACCGCGTGCTCGGACAGAAGGTTCTGGCAGACCGCATTCGAACGGCGCTCGACGAGTTGCCCTTCGATCAGCGCACGGCGCTCGTTCTTCGCGAAATCGACGGGCTGAGCTACGACGAAATCGGATTCTCGCTCGGCATCGCGGTCGGCACGGTGAAATCGCGCCTCGCAAGGGCACGAGAAGCCCTTCGCGCGGGATTGAGGGACGTATGAGGTTGTTGACCTGCGCGGCGGTGCGTCGTCGTCTCGCAGCCTTCCACGATCGCGAGCTGCCCGTGGGCGAGATGATCGCGTTCGAGAGTCACATCAAGGATTGTCCGCCGTGTGCGGGCGAGCTTGCGGAGCTGCAGAACATCGGCGGCCTCCTGAGGATGGCGGCCGCGCCGGCGCCCGCCGACGAATGGGCCGGATTGGCCCCCGGCGTCGTGGGCCGGATGTGCGCGGAGAACCACGAGTCGCTGCGCGCGCGGATCGGCCGCGTCTTCGAGGACATGCACCTGGTGTGGATTGCCCTGGCGTCCACGACGGCCACGTTCCTCTGCGGCGCCATCGCGCTCGGCACGCTTCAGTTCGCGTCACCCGAGCGCCACGATTCGATGGCCGCGGTGATTGCGGTCATGGCGGCGCCGTCGGGCTCCGACCTGAATCCGGCGAGGCTGGACGGCCGCTACCGGTTCCCAAGCGTTCCCCAGGACGGTGTGGTGCAGCGGACGCTCGAGAGCACTGCGCTGGCCGACGGCGTGTCCGATATCGACACGCTGCTGACTGTGTCCGCGGTCGTGACCCGCGAGGGCCGCGTGTCCGACCTCGAGGTCCTCGGAAACGCGCGACACGGCCGGCAGGTGTCGAGTATCCTCGACGCCATCTCGCAGACGCGTCTGCAGCCGGCCGAGCTCGCCGGTTCGCCCGTGGCCGTCAACCTCGTCTGGCTTCTCGCGCAGACCACGGTCAAGCCCAAGAGCCGGTTGTAACGCGATAGAGCCCGCCTGACCCAATAAAACACGTGTGGCTTCCGCCTTCAGGCGGAAGGACGCGACGGACTCCGGGCCAGGCGAACTTCCGCCTGAAGGCGGAAGCTACGGTACGCTTCTTCAGTAAACAACTGGACTCCTGCCTGCGGTAGACTCGCCGGTCATGCGCGAGTTCACCCTTGCCTTCCGACGTCTCCGGCGTCACCGGTCATTCGCCGCGGCGGCCATCATCACCCTCGCGCTCGGCATCGCCGCGCCGACAGCACTCTTCGCCGTCGTCAACGCGACCCTTCTGCGGCCCCTTCCGTATCCGCACTACCGGGACATCTACACCGTTCGGACAGCGATGACCGACGGCAGGTTCACCATCGGCCTCGTCGCGTCGGAAGAAATGAGCTCGCTCCGGCGAGCCACCGATGCCATCGTCGGGTCCGCTCTAACCCAGCGCCGGGACGAGACCATCCTGACGGAGGCGGGCGCGCGGCAGGTCACGAGCTTCGGCGTATCCGAAGGGTTCTTCGACCTGTTCGGGCTACCGATGGCGGCCGGCAGGGCCTTCACGGCCGAGGACTACGCGGCCAAGCCCCTCAGCCGCGTCGTCTTGTCGCATCGGGCGTGGCGCACGATCCTTGGCGGGAATCCCTCAGTGGTCGGCACCACGCTCCGCTTCGCCGGGGGCAGCGCCCTCGTGGTTGGTGTGGCGCCCGGTGCATTCGCCATACCGCGCGAGGCCGATCTGTGGTTCGCTCAGCACAATGCCGACTCGATTGGCCATGCCTTCGACGCCTACGTCCGTTTCAGGCCGGGAAGCGGGCCGGCGTCAATCGCCGGGCCGCTGCGGCCCATGTGGGAGGAGCTGGCGAAGAAGTATCCCGACCAGGCCACGAACCGGATCTTCACGATGCGTCCGCTGCTCGACACGCTCGTCGGCGATCTCGGCCCGATCGTGGTGATCGCGTTCGCGGCCACTGGACTTCTACTGCTGCTGGCAATCGTCAACGTTGCGAACCTGTTGCTCGCGAGGGGTGCCACACGGGTACGCGAAGTCGCCGTGCGTGCTGCGCTGGGCGCAACACGGTGGGACGTCGTGCGGCCTCTGCTGGCCGAGTCGATGCTCATCTCGCTCGCGGCCACCGCGCTGGGCTTGCCGCTCGCGGGCGCGGCGGTTCGCGCGATCGTGCTGATGGGCGGATCGGCGCTTCCGCGCGTCGAGGGCATGCAGCTCGATCCCTGGGTGTTTCTGTTTTCGGCGATCGTGATGGTCGTTGCAGGTGTGCTGGTTGGATTGGCGCCGGCCTCCATGATGGCCAGGGTCAACCTGGCGGAGGTCGTAAACGAGGGCGGGCGCGGCGGCCTTCACGGCCCGGCCACGAGACGCGTGCTCGGCGCGATGATTGTCGTCGAGGTGACGCTGGCTGTGGCCCTGGTGGCAGGCGCCGGGCGGCTGCTGCTCAGCATGCAGCATCTTCTCGCGATCGACCCGGGGTTTACCTCGGAAGGGCGCCTGGCGATTGATGTGCTCCTGCCGCCTCGCTCCTATTCAGACCCTGAGCGCCTGGCCGCCTGGCAGCAGGAAGCGGACAGGCGACTGCGCTCGGTGGGCGCCACGGCGATTGGCGTCGCATCGTCTCTGCCGCTCCGTCACGAGTGGGATTCGACGGCGTTTGTCGACATCACGAACCGGCCCACTCCGCCGGCGAGCCGGCCCAACGGCCGTGTGCGGGTCGTCAGCCCTGGATTCTTCGATGTCTTCGGCATGCAGATCATCGCCGGACGGCCGTTCACCGTCGACGATCGCCTCGATGGCGCGCCGGTCGTGATCGTCAACCGCGCGTGGGTTCGCAAGTTCATACCGGACCTCGATCCGCTTCGCGAGCGCGTCAGTCCCGGGCGGTTCGGGAGGCGTGTCGGCGATCGCTGGGTGGCTCAGGATGCGGCGATTGTCGGCGTCATGGAAGACGTGCCGTACTCGGACCTCAGAAAGGCCGCCGAGCCGACGGTCTACGTCTCCGACAACCAAGTGCCAACCTGGAGGCGGAGCATCGTTATTACCTCCGCTGATGGGCGACCGGAGCGCCTCGTGCCGCAGATCCGCACCGAACTCTTGAAGCTGGACCCGGATGTACCGGTCGACTTCGAGTCCCTGTCGCACGTCGTCTCGACGTCTCTGACGTGGCCGAAGCTCGGCTTGCTGATGATGGGTACCTTTGGCATTGCGGCACTGGTCCTCGCGGTAACCGGCGTGTACGGGGTCATCGCATTCGTGTCGGTCCAGCGTTCCGGCGAAATGGCCGTCCGGCTGGCGCTCGGCGCGACCAGCCGCCAGATTTTTCGGCTCATCGTGCAACATGGCGGGTCGCTTGCCTTGCGCGGCGTCGTGCTCGGGGTGCTGGTTGCCTGGGGTATGGGCAGGCTGATGGGGAACTACGTCTATCAGGTGAGCGCCGGCGACTGGCTGGTGCTCGGGGGAAGCGCGGCAGTCGGTCCTGGCGGCCGCGCTTGGGGCGACGGTTCCATCAGCGCGCCGGGCCGCGACAACGCAGCCGGCCCGGGCGCTCAGATCCGCCTGAACGCCGCGACTGAAGCCAGAGGGCGAAGTCGGGGCTGAGGCTGGCAAAGACACGGCCAACGGCTCATTCACGAGGATCTCGAAGACCGCAAAGCTCACGAAGGCTTACCTTCACGCGTGGACTCTTCGCGGGCCTCGTGATCTTCGCGGACTTCGTGAAGCGCTCCGTTCCTGAGATGGCTTCCAGCCGGACCAGGCCGCATCGACGATCAACGCTGCAGGGTCGCCACCGCCGTCGCGACGTTGTTCATCGCATCGGTTGCCCGAATGATGACGCTGCGGCCAGCCTCGGTGTCGTCGACCGCCACCTCGAACTCCTCGCGCCGCGAATCCGGGATGCCGTCCTTCGGGTAGACCATCCGCCAGCGGCTCGCGTCGAGCGAGTATTCGACGCGTTGCACAGGCGACTGGTCGTCGCGAACCGTGAACGCGATCGTCCAGCGCGCCCCGGTGCGTACGGCGGCCTGAGTCTCGATCCGCGGCGCCGTGTTGTCGATGTCGAAGCCCGCGCTTTCCATGTCGCCGACGAGAGCCGTTGCAGGCGCGTTCGACGGAGCGTCAGACGCGCTGATCCGCACGACGTACGTCCCATCAGGCACCGACGTCGTGTCCCACACGAAGATCGGGTCCCACATGCCTCGTTTGAGTGGCTTCCACGCCGTATCGCCTTCGCGCCGGTACGACACATCGTATTGCAGGCGATCGCCGTTGTCGTCCTCAGCCTTCCAGACGATCGTCTGCAGGCCCTTCTGGTAAATGCGGCGGCCGAGTGGAGGCGGCGGCGGGGAAGCACCGCCAGGGCCTGACTGCGCCTGCGCCGGCGGGCGTCCGTCAGACGTGTTCTCTTCGAAGCCGGCGATCTCTACCTCGCTGCCGGAGAACGGGCGCTGGAATACGGTTCCCGCCGGATGCAACGTAATCGAAGTGACTTCGGGACGCAGATTGCGCGGCAAGAAGGCGGCAGTCACCGACGTCAGGACCGGCGACGATCCACCCTCGCCGCTGAGCAGCGCCCGCCACTGCAGATAGCGGGCGTTCGGGCTCCCAATCTGTTCGCCGTCGGCGTTCGTGTAGGGCTTCGACCACGCGCTCCACGTTTCGTCAGGGTTCGCCGTATTGCCCGTACGCGTCAGTATTTGGACCTGACCGGGTCGCGCCGTCGCGCGCCACCGGATCACGCCCCAGCTCGCCACGGTGCCGGCGTCGCGGACGTCCGATTCATAACTGCCCTTGGCGGCCGGGCTCGCGGAGAGCGCGAAGAGCTTCCCCGGGTTGCTCGTGGCCCCGACGATTCGGCCGGAGGGTTCGCGCAGAAGCGCCGTGACCTGCCGCGCGGTGGCGCGCGAGAGGAGCGTGGCGCGCGCGGGGTCGCCGCCGACGCGGAAGATCTTGCCTTCAGGACCAGTGCCCACGAGCAGGCTGCCGCCAGGTTCCACCAGGAGGTCGTAGGGCGAGTCCTCGCCGGTTTCCCAGTAGGTGTCCCACAGCCCATTCGCGCGGATGCGATAGACCGCTCCTCGATTGCTTCGCCTCGACCCGCCGGAAGTTACAGGCGTTGTCGCCTGGGCTCCCGCTGTATCGACAACAGAGATCGCCGTGATTTCGGTCGAGACCGTCGGCACGGGCGGCCGGCCGGGATCGGCGCCGCCGGGTGGGAGCGAGCGATCTTCGGTCACCGATGTCGCGCCACTCACCGCGGCGGCGTACAGCGTTCCGTCGTCGGCCAACTGGAGCGAATGAATCTCCTTGAACGGCGAATCGAGGAGCACGAATGCCTTGCCAGTGGCGTCGATACGGAACACGCGCCCTGGCGATTCGGTCCCGGCGAAGAGATCGCCGCTCGGCGAGAACGCCAGAGACACAACATTGGTTGAGCTCGTCTTGTAGAAGCGCGTCCCCTTGCCGTCCGGCGTGATCTTGTAGATGACGCCCTTGTCGCCGGTCGCCGCGTAAAGGTTGCCCGTGCGGTCGAGGGCGAGCGCCCAGATGTATTTGTCTTCCGGGTCGAAGAAGGTCCGTGCCGTTCCATCGGCGCTGACGTGGTAGATCTTGCCATCGGGAGAAGTGCCGACGTAGAGCCCGTTGTTGGGTGCCTGGACGATGGCGTGGACTTCGATCTCGGTGGCATCGAAGAACGTCGTCACCTTGCCGTCTTTGCCAATCTTGAGGACCTTGCCTTCGTTGCCAGTCCCCGCCCAGAAAGTGCCGTCGGCGCCGGCCACGACCGTCCAGAGAAATGGCGCCGCCGTTTCGGCGACCAGCGACGTCGATGGACCGAGGAACACGCGCCCGTCGCTGTCGATCGACAGGTCCTCGACGTCGCCCTTCAGAAAGTCGATTTGGGTGGCCACGGTCCAGAACGTGGGCATGGCCGCGCCGAGGCCCGCGCACGCGAGGGCGACGAGCAGCGTGAGAAGACACGCGGTACGCATAGGTTGCGAGGCTGTGGAAAGGACCCGTGGCGGCATCAACGGCCGGAACCGCTGTCGACTTCGATGGTGAGGAGGCGCGACCCGGCGACGGCCGAGTCCATCGGCAATTCCCATTCCCCGACGGTCGCGCTGCGCATCGGGGTGAAGCTGCCGCCGTTGCGATCGCTCTCGAGCACCGAGAGCACCGACGGCGGGAGCGCGGCCATGGCCTCGCCGTTCACGACGGCGCCGGGCGTGCCGCTGAGGAGTCGGATGTAGACGCGGTTATTGCGGCGCGTGTTATTCAGCAGCCGGACGAGTTGCGTCACCGTCTGAGGCTCGAGCGTGCGGCGCACGTCGCGCTGTTCGAGCACGTTGAGCTGCCGGCCGTCGCTGACGAGGATCGACAGGCGCCCCGACGCGTTCGATGGAATCTCGATCGGCACCGTCGAGATTCGCTCTTCGCCGCGATAGCTGCGCGTGAGGATCTTGAGCGGCGTCGTTTTGCCCGCCCGCGGCCGGATATCGTCGAGCCAGACGCGCTCGATGGTCACGCGGCGCGGCGTTTCGGCGGAGGTGATGGTGATGTCGAGCCCTTCGAGTGTGATCGGCTCGATGTCGTTCGAGAGGAGCATCGTGAGCGGGCCTGCAACCGCAGTCGCGGCGCCGAGGATTGGCGAATCCCCCGTGAACACGTCCTCCACGCTCAGCGCATCGTGGCCCTTGATGCGCGCCCGGCTCTTGACGCTGATCGTCGAGGCGCCGAACTGCCGCTCGTAGGAGGCGAGCGTGTTGAACATCGCGACGTAGGCGATGAGCGGCGTGAACATCTGATCGTTGACGAGCGAGTACTTGAAGGTGTGCTTCAGCGGGTCTCTTGAAGATTCAGGAGCGCTACCGGATAGAGAGCCCTCGGCGGACCGCTCGAGCGTGACGGTCATGGGCACCAGGGCCGGTCCTTTACCGAGCGTGCCGGCGATGGCCGTGGGCCGGTCCTGAGTCATCGTCCCGATCGTGTCGCCCATCGACGAAATCTTGAAGGACGTCAGGAGGCTTGGCAGGATCGTGTAGACGTATGCGCGCGTCATCGGGAACGCGGCCGGGCCGAGATTGTAGAAGGGATGGCCGAACGCGTAGATGCGGTCCCCGTCGATGTGAGTCACCGTACCGGTGGCGCCCATGTCGATGTCCCCGCTGGCCAGCGCAACGCCGATCGCGTCGCCCTCGCGCAGCGGACCGAGCGCCGACGTTGGTTGGGCACCGGCGGTCATGCCGCTGACCATCGGCGTGAAACCCGCGTCGCGAAACGCGCCCGAGACCAGGTCGACTGTCTCTGGTTCGAAGCCGCCCAGGATGAGCGGCGTGGAAATCGGCCGCAGCATCGCCCCGAGCTGCGCGCCTTCGGACGCGGCGATCCCGATCGACTGCACGTCGGCCGGCCTGCGGGCAAAGGGCGCGAGACGGGCGGAGGCAGCCGCGAGCGCCGCCGCGAGTCCATCGCGTGTGATCGGCAGTTCGAGCTTCGCCTGACCGGTGCCTGCGCGACGCGGCAGCGGCGTTGCGTCCTTCATCTCCGCGATCGGAGTAATTCCCGCAATCGGTTCTTTCGAGAAGGCGCCGATCGAGTACGAGACCGCGCCGACCAGCCGGCCGTCGATGTAAACGGGGCTTCCGCTCATCCCCTGGGCGACCCCGGACTGCGCCAGTCCGGCGCCCTCGAGGCGGGCAAGAATCAGGTCGCGCCGAGGCCCCTGCACATTGCGGAGCACACCCAGGATCTGGACCTTGAAGTCCTTGAGCTCGGTTCCCTCGAAAACGGTCCGCCCGACGCCCACCATGCCCGGCTTGACCTCTTCGATGGGCATCAATGAAGTCACCATTGGCGATTCCGCCAATGTCGGTGTCGTCGCGAGTAGAGCCGTTGCGAGCAAGCCGACCATGGCGGCTGTGACTGGTAACTTCATGAGTCTACAGGGGGAAGCGGAGACGCTTCTATCAGTTATAAGGACCAACCGCTTGCAGGTCAAGGAGAAAGGTGTTATGGTTTGCCCTCGGATGACTCTCTTTAGCATCGCGCTCCGGCACCATGGGACGAAGTCGTCCTATTGGTGGTGGTATGCGCGCGCTGAGGGGGCAATCCGCTAGCCTGCCGACCGCAGGATACAGGATCTCGAAAAGCCTCCTCAGCCCCGTGCTGAGGGGGCTTTTTCGTTTTCTGCGGGATGCTGGCCCGTATTGCGTGACTGGTGATGACTGAACCACAGCTCTGTGTGACCGTCACGGGACCGACGATGGATGATCTCCGTCGCGACCGGGATGCCGCGTCCGACGCCGATCTCGTCGAGCTGCGCCTCGACCTCGTCGACCGCCCGGACGTCGCCGGCGCCCTCCATGGCCGTCGTACGCCGGTCATCGTCACGTGTCGCGCGAGCTGGGAGGGCGGCGGCTTCGCGGGTAGTGAAGAGGAGCGTCGTCGCATGCTCGAGTCGGCGGCGGCGCTCGGCGCCGAGTATGTCGATGTCGAGGCTGCCGCGGACTTTACCCCCGACTTGGTCCGGGCTCGCGCAGGCCGGGGGGTCATCGTGTCGTCGCACGTGTTTGGCGAGCCCCCCTCCGATCTTCAGGCTCGCTACGCCAGCCTGCGCGCGACCGGCGCCGAGGTTGCCAAGCTGGCGATTCAGGTGTCCTCGCTCGAGGAGACGTTGCCGCTATTCGATCTCGCCGCGACGAATCCCGATGAGCCTGGCTACGGACACATCCTCATCGCCATGGGCAATCAGGGGGTTGCGACACGAGTGCTGGCGGCGCGGCTCGGAAACCGCTGGACGTTTGCCGGCGACGGCGTTGCACCAGGGCAGATGCCGGCATCCCGCCTTCTGCGGGACTTCCGGTTCCGGCGCATCGCCGCCGACGCGGCGATTTACGCGGTCGTCGGCAACCCGATCATCCACTCGCGCTCGCCGGTCGATGCACAATGCAGGCTTCGCCGCCCTGGGATTGAGCGCGGTCTATGTGCCCCTCGAGGCGCGAGACGCCGACGATTTCGTTCGTTTTGCGACGCACCTGGGCGTGCGTGGGGCCAGCATCACGGCGCCATTCAAGATCAGCCTCATGCCTCGCGCTGACGAGATCGATGCGCTCGCCCGACGTGTGGGCGCGATCAATACCGTCACGATTCGAGACGGCCGATGGCTCGGCGCGAACACTGACGTCGAGGGTTTTCTGACGCCGCTCGCGCGCCGCGGGGCGCTCGACGGGGTGAGGGTCACCGTGCTTGGCTCTGGCGGCGCGGCGCGTGCGGTGGCGGTCGCGCTTGCCAGCCGTAAGGCCCGGGTGACGATCTCCGCGCGCTCGATGGAGGGGGCGCGCACGATTGCCGGCCTCGCCGGCGGCGCGGCGGGCGTGTTTCCGCCGCCGCCTTCGAGCTGGGACGTACTGGTGAACGCCACGCCGGTCGGCAGCGAGAAGACGCCGGGAACACCGATGGGTAGCGCCGCCCTGGACGGAAAGATCGTGTACGACCTCGTCTACGCGCCGGCCGACACCGAGCTTCTGCGCGGCGCGCGCGCGGCCGGATGCCAGACAATCGGCGGCATCGAGATGCTGATCGCGCAAGCCGAACGCCAATTCGAGTTGTGGACGGGACAACGGCCGCCGGCTGGGCTTTTCGAGGCCGCGGCGACGGCCGGCGACGCGGCCGCGGCGACGCCGATTGCCCGTAGCAAAGATGGAGTGGACGCGCCAGGGAGCGCATCAGTGATATGAAGCAAACCACGTTCGAGGAGTTCGTCGAGTTGGCGAGGCGAGGCACGTTCGTGCCGGTGGTCAAGGAGATCATCGCCGACCTGCTGACGCCGGTCTCCGCGTTCCTCAAAATCGCCGAGCACTCCGACTACGCGTTCCTTTTTGAGAGCGTCGAGGGTGGGGAACAGGTGGCGCGATATTCCTTCCTCGGGAAGGATCCCTTTCTGGTCCTGCGCGCGCGGGAGGGCGGGACCACGCTCGAGCGATCGGGAACGACGTCGGAGAGCGATGAGGCGTTCGTACCGGCGTTGCGCCGCTTGATGGCCGGGCTCCAGTCGCCATTCGTGCCCGGCTTGCCGCGATTCACGGGTGGGGCCGTCGGCTTCATCGGCTACGATGCCTCGCCCATCTTCGAGCCCGCGCTGCAGAAGGCCTGGGCGCAAGCGACGGCGGCACGCAAGGACGATCCGGGGGCAGCAGCCGAAGACGATGCCGGCTTCATGCTGTTCGATACGGTGCTGGCGTTCGACCACGTGAAGCACCGGATTCTGATCATCGCCAACGCGCGCATCACGGCCGACGAAGACTTGCGCGCGCTGTATCAGTTCGCATGCGCCAAGATCCAGTTCCTGGAACGCGAGCTCGAGCGCGGGCTCTCGCAGACCGAAAACGGTGAGCAGCCGCCACCCGAGGTCCGATCCAACCAGACGAGGGAAGTATTCGAGGCCGGCGTCCGCACGATCAAGGAGCGAATTGCCGCGGGCGACATCTATCAGGCCGTCCTCTCGCAGCGCTTCGAGACCGACGTCAAGGCCGATCCGTTCACCGTCTATCGGGCGCTGCGCCACGTCAACCCGTCGCCCTACATGTATTTCATACGCATGGGCGGGCTCGCGATCGTCGGATCGTCGCCCGAGATGCTCGTGCGCGTGGAGGGACGGCGCGTCGAGACCCATCCGATCGCTGGCACGCGCCCCCGAGGCACGAACGACGAGGAAGACCTCCGCCTGGCCGAGGAGCTCAAGCGGAACGAAAAGGAGCGCGCCGAGCACGTGATGCTCGTCGACCTGGGCCGGAACGATCTCGGTCGCGTCTGCGAATACGGGTCGGTGCGTGTGCCGCAGTACATGGCGCTCGAGCGTTATTCGCATGTCATGCATCTCGTCTCCACCGTCGACGGGCGCCTCGCCGAGGATCGCGACCACCTCGACGCGCTAGTGGCCTGCTTTCCCGCCGGCACGGTGTCGGGGGCGCCCAAGATTCGCGCGATGCAGATTCTGTCGGAGCTCGAACCGACGCGCCGCGAGATTTACGCCGGCGCCGTCGGCTATCTCGACTTCGCGGGCAACCTCGATTTCTGCATCGCGATTCGCACCATCACGATGCGGAACGGCCGCGCGCACATCCAGGCCGGCGCGGGTATCGTCGCCGACTCCAATCCGGCGGCCGAGTACGAGGAGACGCGCGACAAGGCGCGGGCGATGCTGCAGGCACTCGCTATGGCGGAAGCGGGACTGTGATTCTGCTGATCGACAACTACGATTCGTTCACCTTCAACCTGGCCCAATACCTCGGGGAGCTGGGCGCGCCGCCGGTCGTTCGGCGCAACGACGAGGTGTCGGCAGATGAGGTCGCCGAGCATGCGGCCCGATCGCATCGTGATCTCGCCCGGACCGGGGCGGCCCGAAGACGCGGGCATTACGGTCGAGGTAATCAGGCGGTTCGGGGTGAGCGTTCCCGTGCTCGGCGTTTGTCTTGGACACCAGGGCATCGGGATCGCGTTTGGCGGCAACGTGGTTCGGGCGGCCGCGCTCATGCACGGCAAGACATCGGCGGTACACCATGACGGCGCGGGCGTCTTTCGTGGCTTGACGCAGCCGTTTGCCGCCGGGCGCTACCACTCGCTCGTCATCGCGCAGCCGCTGCCGCCGGATCTCGAGCTGGCGGCGCACACCGAGGATGGCACCGTCATGGGCGTCCGGCACCGCACCTATCCCGTCCACGGCGTGCAGTTCCATCCCGAGTCCGTGCTGACCAGCGAGGGTCGGAAGCTGCTCCGCAACTTCCTGGAGATGTGATGTTCGCCGCGTTGATCGAAAAACTGCAGCGCCGCCAGGACCTCACCGTCGAGGAGTCAGCCGCGGCCATGGACGAAATCATGGAAGGCCGCGCCCAGCCGGCGCAGATTGCGGGCCTCCTCGTCGCGCTGGCCATGAAAGGCGAGCGTCCCGCCGAAGTTGTGGGGCTCGCCCGGACCATGCGGGCCCGCGCGACGAGTTTGTCGCGGGCGTATCCCGATGTGTTCGACACCTGTGGCACGGGCGGTGACCGCGCGCACACCTTCAACGTCTCGACTGTCGCTGCGCTCGTGGTCGCCGCGTGCGGCGTGACAGTCGCCAAGCACGGCAACCGGTCGGTGTCGAGCCGCTGCGGCAGCGCCGATCTCTTCGAGGCGCTCGGCGTCAACATCGCCGCGCCGCCGGCCGTTGTCGAGCGCTGCCTGGACGAGGCCGGGATCGCGTTCTTCTTCGCGCCGACCTTCCATCCCTCGATGCGGCACGCCGGGCCGACGCGGAAGGATCTTGGCGTGCGGACGGCCTTCAACCTGCTCGGCCCTTTGACGAACCCCGCGGGCGCCGCCCGGCAGCTCGTCGGCGTGCCGCGTCCGGAACTGACCGAGCTCGTGGCGCGATCGCTCGGCCTGCTGGGATCGGCGCGCGCGTGGGTCGTGCACGGGGCCGACGGCCTTGACGAGATCTCGACGACCGGCTACACCAAGGTGTCGGAGTATCGGGACGGCGCGGTGAACACCTTCTATATCCATCCCGCCGACGTAGGCCTCGCGAAGGCCGCGCCAGAGGCCCTGCGAGGCGGCGATTCGACGGAGAACGCCCGCATCGCGCAAGAGGTTCTCGGCGGCGCCCTCGGCGCGGCCCGCGACATCGTCCTGCTGAATGCCGGCGCATCGCTCCTCATAGCTGGCGCGGCGCCAGGACGTGACGCAGGGCATCCGGCTTGCGGCCACCGCTCTCGATTCCGGTTCCGCCGCCGCGAAGCTCGCGCGACTCGCCGCGCTGTCCAACGCCGCTCCGGAGGCGGCATGACCAGTGGAATAGGCCTCCGCGCTCGTGTCGGATCTCCTCGAGACGATCGTTGCCGCGACGCGGCACACGACCGAGGCACGAGCGCGTACGACGCCCATCGAGGAACTGGAGCGGCAGGTGCCAGCCGGCGCCGGCCGCAGGGGCAGGCCTTCCGTGACGCGCTGCGCGCGTCGCCGGCGCCGAGAGTCATCGCCGAGTGCAAGCGCCGTTCGCCGTCGAAGGGAATCCTGCGAAAGGACTACGACCCAGCTGCGCACGCGGCTGCCTACGCATCGGGCAGGCGCCGCCGCGATTTCGGTTCTCACTGAGCCCACGTTCTTCGATGGCAGTCTCGATCACCTGGCGCAGGTCCGTGCCGCGGTCGATGTGCCGCTACTGCGCAAAGACTTCATCGTTACCGAGTATCAGCTCGTGGAAGCTGTCGCGTGCGGTGCCGACGCCGTGCTGCTCATCGTCGGCGCGCTCGACGACGGGGAGCTTGCACGCTGCTGGCGGTGACCGCGTCGCGCCTCGGGCTCGCCGCCGCTCGTCGAAGTGCACGATCGCTGCGGAGCTCGACGCGGGCCATCGATCGCGGATGCGGACATCATCGGCGTCAACAGTCGCAACCTGCGCACGCTGACCGTCGACCGCAGCGTGCTCGAAGGGCTCGCAGCGCTATCCCGTCGGGGGCGATCGGCCGTGGCGGAGAGCGGCATCCGCACGCCAGGCGATATCGCCCGGCTGTCGGACGCTTGGTTACTCGCGCGTTTCTGGTTGGCGAGCGGCTGATCGCCGAGCCCGATCCCGGTGCGGCGCTGAGGGCACTGCGCACCCCGGTCAGACCGGGGTCAGACCGGGGTCAGACCCCGACGGATGGGGCGGCCACCTGACGCCGTTCGGACCTGACACCAAATGACCCGCGTGAAGATCTGCGGCATCCGGCGGCTGGAAGACGCGCTTCTTGCAGCAGAACTGGGGGCGGGCGCGCTCGGCTTCGTCTTCTGGCCCGCGAGCCCGAGGTTTCTGGACCCCTACGCCGCCCGGCCGATCGTTGCCGCCCTACCGCCTCTCGTGACGACGGTGGGTGTCTTCGTGGACGCGCCGGAGACATACGTGTCGGGCGTGGCGCGCCTGCTCAACCTCGGCGCGGTCCAGCTGCACGGACAGGAGCGCGTGGAACCCTACGCGCGGGCCTCGTATCGGGTGATTAAGGCAGTGGCGGTCACTGACGGAGGCGATTGCCTGGCCGCAGTCAAGGCCGTGCCGGCGCGCGCGACGGTGCTGCTCGACGCGCACGACCCCGTCAGGCGCGGCGGCACGGGCCGGACGATAGACTGGACGCAGGCGGCGGCGGCCGCGAAGGCGCGGCCGATCATCCTGTCGGGGGGACTGAACGCTGACAACGTTCGCGCAGCCATCGACGCCGTTCGGCCCTACGCCGTCGATGTGTCGTCCGGCGTCGAGTCGAGTCCGGGCGTCAAGGATCCCGGCAAGCTCCGAGCGCTCTTTGGTGCGGTGAGCCAGCACCAGGCGGAAACGATATGAACCCGACTGTCACTCCTTCTTCCAGTTCGTCGTCTGGTCCGTCTTTCGGGCCCTCGTTCGGTCAGCGCGACCCGGATGCTCGCGGCTACTACGGACCGTACGGAGGCCGCTTCGTTCCCGAGACGCTCGTCGCGCCGGTGGCTGAGCTCGAGGCCGCCTATCTCGCCGCGCGAGCCGATCAAAGCTTCCGTGACGAGCTGACGAATCTGCTTCGACACTACGTCGGGCGTCCGACGCCGCTTTTCGAAGCCCGCCGTTTGTCAGCGTCACTCGGCGGCGCGCGCCTGCTCCTCAAGCGCGAAGACCTCGCGCACACCGGCGCTCACAAAATCAACAACGCGCTCGGGCAGGCGTTGCTGGCGAAACGGATGGGGAAGCGCCGCGTCATCGCCGAGACCGGCGCGGGGCAGCATGGCGTCGCCACGGCGACGGCATGCGCGCTGCTCGGCCTCGACTGCGACGTCTACATGGGTGCGGACGACATGGAGCGTCAGGCGCTCAACGTGTTCCGCATGGAGCTGCTCGGCGCCACGGTACGAAAAGTCGATGGCGGCAGCCGCACGCTCAAGGACGCCATCAACGAAGCGATGCGCGACTGGGTCGCGACGGTCGCCGACAGCTACTACCTGCTCGGCTCCGTGCTCGGCCCCCACCCGTATCCGCTGATGGTTCGCGAGTTCCAATCGGTGATCGGCCAGGAAGCCAGGCGGCAGTGCCAGGAGCTCCTTGGCAGGGCACCGGACGTCGTCGTCGCTTGCGTCGGCGGCGGCAGCAACGCGATGGGGATATTCGACGCGTTCATCGAAGATCCGCTCGTGCGCCTGATTGGCGTCGAAGCCGGCGGGCACGGCATCACACCGGGTGAGCATGCGGCGCGATTTGCGGGCGGCAGTTCCGGCGTGTTGCAGGGCACGAAGACCTACGTCCTGCAGGACGAGAACGGCAACATCGAGCTGACGCATTCGATCTCGGCCGGACTCGACTACGCGGCGGTCGGGCCCGAGCACGCGTGGCTGCACGATTCGCGTCGCGCGGAGTACGCGTGGATCGGCGACGACGATGCGTTGACGGGGTTTCAGCGGCTGGCGCGCGAAGAGGGCATCATCCCCGCCCTCGAGTCCGCGCACGCCGTGGCCCACGCGATCAGGATTGCGCCCTGGCTGGGACCCGAGCAGGTCGTGCTCGTCAACCTGTCGGGCCGGGGCGACAAAGACGTCATGAGCGTGCAAAAGAAGCTTGCCACGGCGGTTGACGGCGACGAGAAGGCAGGGACGCGCTGATGTCCCGACTCACCCGGACGTTTGAGCGCTTGCAGAGTGGCGGGCGGGGCGGACTCGTCACCTATTTGACCGCAGGCGACCCAGACGCCGATCGATCGGTGGCGCTTCTCGTGGCCGTGGCCCGCGCCGGCGCCGACGTGCTCGAAGTGGGCGTGCCGTTCTCGGATCCGCTCGCCGACGGTCCCGTGATTCAGCGCGCCAGCGAACGGGCGCTTGCCGGTGGCATGTCTTTGCGGGGCGCACTGGAGGTCGTGCGCCGCGTGCGCGCCGAAGTCGACACCCCCATTGTCCTCTTCACTTACGCGAATCCCGTAGTGCGCATGGACGCGACCGTGTTCGCGCGGACGGCCGCCGAGGCCGGCGTGGATGGCGTGCTTGTCCTCGATTATCCAGTCGAAGAGGCCGAACCACTGCGGGCGCCGCTGCGCGACGCAGGTCTCGACCCGATTTTTCTCATCAGCCCCACCACGAGCGAGGAGCGGATTCGCAAGTCGGCCTCGCTCGGCTCGGGGTTCCTGTATGTGATTTCCAGGCTCGGCGTGACCGGTGTCCGGGACAAGCTGCCCGAAGACGTTGGACGGCTGATGGCGCGCGTGCGCGCCTGCGCCGATCTGCCCGTCGCTCTGGGATTCGGTATCGCGCATCCCGACCAGGTCGCCGAAGCGTGCCGCGTCGCCGATGCGGCCGTCGTCGGGAGCGCCCTGGTCAATGTCGTGGCGGAACGAACGGCGTCGTCAAACGAGTGCGAGTATGCAAGCGAGTATGTACGGTGGCTGAAGAACGGTCTGTAGACAGTCTCGCCGGCCTGCGCAAGAAGATCGACGCGCTCGATGACGCGCTGGTGCGCCTGCTCAACGAGCGTGCCGCGTGCGCGCTGGAAATCGGACGGGTCAAGAAGCACGCGGGAATGCCCGTCTATCAGCCCTCCCGGGAGGCTGAAGTGCTTGGGCACGTCCAGGAGATCAATCCCGGGCCCCTCGACGACGGAGCCGTGCGACGGCTGTTCGAGCGGATCATCGACGAGGCGAGGCGCCTGGAGCGGATCGCCGACGGCGACTCCACCGGAGAAGACCCGGAAGCGCCCCGACAGGCGGACGTTGGGAGTGAGTAGGCTGACGGCTAGCCACGATGCGCGCGACCAGCCTCCGCTAAAGCTACGCCGGAGCCTTGGCGCAGGCGGAAGACCACGATGACATCTCTTCGGCAAGGTTCCTTCGGGATCTTCGTGAGGCTTCGCGATCATCGTGAGTAATCCGTGGACGTGACAGATGACAGGGTGAAGAGACGGAACGGCCGTCCTGGCAGCCCGGCCGGCAACGCGGTGAAACAATAGAGGATCTTATGGTTGTGGTCATGAAGGAACGCGCGAAGGACGAGCAGGTGCAGCACGTAATCGCGCAACTCGTGGAAATGGGGTTCGACGTGCACCGGTCGACCGGCGCGCTCAAGACCGTCATCGGGGCGGTCGGCGGCAATCGTCAGTTCGACACCGCCCTCATCGAGGTCATGGACGGTGTGCAGGAAGTCCACCGCATCACCGAGCCGTATAAGCTGGCGAGCCGGACCTTCCGTCCGGAGAACACCGTGATCACGATCGGGGACCTGCGGATCGGCGGCGACGAGGTCATCGTCATGGCCGGCCCCTGCTCGGCGGAGACTGAGGAGCAGGTCGAGGCGACCGCGTCCGCGGTCAAGAACGCAGGCGCGAAGGTCCTGCGCGGGGGCGCGTTCAAGCCCCGCAGCTCGCCCTACAGCTTTCAGGGCCTCGGCGAAGAGGGCCTGCGAATGCTGCGCGGCGCGGCCGACCGTCACAACATGAAGCTGGTGTCCGAAGTGATGGACATCAGCCAGCTCGAGCTCATCGAGAAGTATGCGCACATTCTGCAGGTAGGCGCGCGGAACATGCAGAACTACACGCTGCTGCGCGAGCTCGGCCACTCGAAGACGCCCGTGCTGTTGAAGCGAGGTATCTCGGCCACCATCGAGGAATGGCTACTCTCGGCAGAGTACATCCTCGCCGGCGGCAACATGAACGTCATGCTCTGCGAGCGCGGAATCCGCACCTTCGAGAGCTATACGCGTAACACGCTCGACATCTCCGCCATTCCGGTCGTGCAGCAGCTGTCGCACCTTCCGGTGCTGGCCGATCCGAGCCACGGCACGGGCCGTCGCGACAAGGTGACGCCGATGGCGCGGGCATCAGTCGCAGCCGGCGCCGACGGACTGATCATCGAGGTTCACAACGACCCGGACCGCGCGCGCAGCGACGGCGCGCAGTCACTCTTCCCGGCACAGTTCGACCGGTTGATGGCCGAACTGCGGATCATCGCGCCGGCGATCGGTCGGAGCATCTGCCTCGAGCCCGTGAGCCGGCGGGGTTGGGGGAACTGACGGCGGTAATTCTGGGTGCTGCATTCTGAACGCTGAAGTAGATTCAGCATTCACGTCGGCATTCAGCGCTCAGCATTCAACACTGCATGTTCCAGCGAGTCGCTATCGTCGGCTTCGGGCTGATCGGCGGGTCGGTCGCACTAGCGCTGCGGCAGGCGTGGCCGGCCTGCCGCCTCGTCGCGATCGACCGGTCGGCCGTCGTCGACGCCGCGATCCGACAGCAGGCCGCGGATAGCTGGAGGGGACGACATCTCCCTTTGCGAGGGGGCCGATCTCATCTTGCTGGCAGCGCCCGTTCGTCAGAACATCAGCGTGCTGCGCGACCTCGCGACGCGCGTTCGCGGGGACGTGATCGTCACCGACGTCGGCAGCACGAAGCGCGCGATTGTGGACGCAGCGCGGCACCTGCCCCGGCGGCTGCGGTTCGTCGGCGGCCATCCCCTCGCCGGCGCCGCGACCGGAGGCCTCGACGCCGCTCGCGCGGATCTTTTTCGCGGCCGGCCCTGGATTCTGACCCCCGAGGCCGAGGACACCGGCGGCCTCGAGATGGAGCGCGTGAGCGGCCTCGCGTCGGCCGTCGGCGCTCTACCGAAGGTCATGGACCCGATCACCCACGATCGAATGATGGCCTACCTCAGTCATCTTCCCCAGCTTGCCGTCAGCGCTCTCATGAAGGTCGTAGGGGAACGGACCGGTCTCGACGGGCTGAGCCTTGCCGGCACCGGATTGCGGGATACGACCAGGCTGGCCTCGAGTCCCGCAGGCACCTGGCGGGACGTCACGGCTACGAACGTCGACGCGCTGAGCGCGGCCATCGACGATCTGACGGCGGTGTTGAAGCGGCTCAAGAAGGACCTGGCCACCGGTCAGGAACTGGAGCAGATCTTCGACGAGGCCGCCGCGTGGAGGCGGACGCTCGACGATTCCGCGTCGGGCGGTCGCGGCGAGTCATGAGCGCTGCCCAGTCTACCGCGACGCGCACGTATCTCGAGGTGACCGACCCGCTCGCGCTCCGGCCCGGCCGCGCTCCCGAGTGCGAAGTCCGCGTCGCCCGCCGTGATCCGTGCGAACCCGAGTTCTGGCGCTACTTGTACGCAACGGTCGGCGAGGCCTATCGCTGGGTGGACCGACAGGCGTGGACCGATGAAGAGATACGTGGCTATCTGACGGATCCGGCCGTCTCGCTCTGGGTGATGACTGTCGGCGACAGAGTGGCGGGCTATTTCGAATTGCGGCATGAGCCCGATGCCAGCGTGGAGATTGTCTACTTCGGGCTGCTTCCGGAGTTCACCGGCCGCGGCCTCGGCGGATACCTGCTGACCGATGCCGTGGAGCGCGCCTGGGCCTCCGGGGCGCGCCGCGTTTGGCTGCACACCTGCAGCTTCGATCACCCGTTTGCCATCCAGAACTACCTCGCTCGCGGATTCACCGTTTTCAAGACGGAGCAATACACGGTCTAGGAGCCCCGGTCTGACCCTGGTCTGACCCTGGTCTGACCCCGGCTTGACCGCGGTCTGACCCCTCCTACAATGGCGTATGGACAGCCCGCTTTGGACGCCGTCGCCGGAACGTGTCGCCGGCACCCGGATGACGGCTTTCATGCAGGCCGTGGAATCGCACTTCGATCTCACCATCGCCGACTACACCGCGCTCTACGACTTTTCCGTGTCACGGCCAGAGGATTTCTGGCGGCTGGTGTGGGACTTCGGCGGCGTGCGCGGCACCATGGGACCGCGTGTTATCGCCGATCGGGATCGGATGCCCGGTGCGAGGTTCTTCCCCGATGCCACGCTGAACTTTGCCGACAACCTGTTGTCGAACCGAGGCGACGGCATCGCCATCGTCTTCAAGGGAGAGGATCGGCCGATCCGCACGATGACCCGCGCCGAGCTCTACGGCGCAGTCGCCGCATTTGCGTTAGCGCTTCGCGCTGAGGGCATCAAGCCGGGCGACCGGGTTGCGGGATACATCCCAAACCTGCCCGAAGCGATCATCGCGGCGCTCGGAGCGGCGGCGGTGGGCGCCGTGTGGTCTTCCTGTTCGCCGGACTTCGGCGCGCAAGGCGTTCTCGATCGATTCGGCCAGATCGAGCCAAAGATTCTCGTCGCGGCCGACGCCTACTCATACGCCGGGAAACACCATGACTGCACGGCTCGGATCGCCGAGGTCGTGCGTGCGCTGCCGTCGGTGCAGCGGACAGTCATCGTTCCGTACCTCGGCGGCGGAGGAATCTCCGCAATTCGCGATGTCGTCGGCTGGGACGAGTTCGTGTCCTCAACGCCCGGCGACGGCACGCTCTTCGAGCCACTCCCGTTCAATCACCCGCTCTACATCCTCTATTCGTCTGGCACGACCGGTGTTCCCAAGTGCATCGTCCATGGCGCTGGCGGTACGCTCATCCAGCACTTGAAGGAGCATCAGCTTCACTGCGACATCGGCGCTGGCGACCGCGTGTTTTACTTCACAACTTGCGGCTGGATGATGTGGAACTGGCTCGTGTCGGCGCTCGCGTCTGGCGCAACGCTGGTCTTGTACGACGGCTCTCCGTTCCACCCGGACGGAAACACGCTCTTCAATCTCGCCGACGAGACAGGCACGACGTTTTTCGGCACGTCAGCGAAGTTCATCGACGCGGTGGCCAAGGCGGGCCTGGCGCCCATCGCGTCGCACCGGCTGGGAACCGTGCGGACCATCACGTCGACGGGATCGCCCCTGTCACCTGAGAGCTTCGACTTCGTCTACGGGAAGATCAAGCACGACGTCCACCTCGCCTCCATATCCGGAGGCACGGACATCGTCGGGACTCTTCGCCGGCGGCAACCCGAACGGCGCCGTCTGGCGCGGGGAGATTCAAGCGCGGACGCTGGCCATGAAAGTGGAGGTGTTCGACGAACACGGCCGGTCAGTGCGGCGCGAGAAGGGCGAGCTTGTCTGCACGATGCCGTTTCCTTCAATGCCCGTCGGCTTCTGGAACGACCCCGACGGCCGCAAGTATCACGCGGCGTACTTCGAACGCTTTCCGGGCGTGTGGTGCCACGGCGACTGGGTGGAGCTGACCGAGCACGACGGGTTGATCATTTACGGCCGGTCTGACGCGGTCCTCAATCCCGGCGGCGTGCGCATCGGCACGGCGGAGATCTACCGGCAGGTGGAACAGCTCGACGAGATCGTCGAGAGCCTCGTGATCGGGCAGCAGTGGGACGGCGACGAACGGGTCGTCTTGTTCGTGCGGCTACGGGATGGTCTCAGTCTTGGGCCCGACCTGGAAGAGCGGATTCGACGCCGTATCCGCGAGAACTCCTCGCCGCGGCACGTTCCCGCCCGGATCGTGCAGGTTACCGATATCCCGCGCACCAAGAGCGGCAAGATCGTCGAGCTAGCCGTTCGTGATGTCGTGCACGGCCGCGCTGTCCGAAACAGGGAAGCGCTGGCCAACCCAGAAGCGCTCGATCAGTACAAGGAGCGTTCCGAGCTGGCGTCGTGAACACCTGGGTGGCCGGGACGCTCAAGCGGTTTCCAGCTCCGCAGAACGTAGAGTACGGCTTTAGCCGGACATGGCAAAGGTCCGCCTGAAGGCGGACGCTACGAACTCTGAAATGCGCCCCAGTGCTGTGGCTCTGCGTGCTCAGCGACCTCTGCGGTAAAGAGCTTTTGGCGCCAGACCGGGCAGGTCTCAGAGCAGCCCGCGCTGAGCGAGATTCTTCATCAGCGCGACGGCGCCGAACGTCCACGGCGCGATCTTGTCGCTGTGGCTCACGCGGTTCACGAGCGCCCCCAGCCGCGGGGTCGTGACGGTGACGACGTCGCCGACGATGTGGGTGAAGCCCTTGCCGGGGGCGAAACGATCGAGTGTCGGAGCGAACATCGTGCCGAGGAACAGCACGAGGCCATCCGGGTACTGATGATTCGGGCCGATCGTGTGGCCGACGATTTCGAGCGGATCGCGGCTGATCTGCGACATCGAACTCCGGCCGGTGAAGGCGAATCCGTCCGGGCCCTGCATGTGGAGCGCGAGATCGCATTGCCGGACGTCGTCCATGCTGAAGTGCTCGTCGAAGAGCCGGATGAAGGGCCCGATCGCGCAGGAGGCGTTGTTGTCTTTCGCTTTCCCGAGCAGAAGCGCGCTGCGGCCTTCGAAGTCGCGCAGGTTGACGTCGTTGCCGAGCGTGGCGCCGATGACGCGGCCGGTGTGGCTCACGGCGAGCACGATCTCGGGCTCGGGGTTGTTCCACTCCGACTTCGGATGGATGCCGACTTCGGCGCCGGTGCCGACCGCCGACATCGGTTGACCCTTGGAGAAGATTTCGGCGTCCGGACCAATGCCGACCTCGAGATACTGAGACCAGACACCCTGCGCGATCAGGACATCCTTGAGCCGCCGCGCTTCTTCGGATCCGGGCCGTATGGTCTGCAGGTTGGTGCCGATGACCGAGGTGATCGAGGCGCGCAGGCCCTCGGCCTTTGCCGCGTCGCCGCGCGCCTGTTCCTCGATCACCCGTTCGAGCAGGCTCGAGACGAACGTGACACCGCTCGCCTTGATCGCCTGGAGGTCGCACGGCGCGAGGAGCCAGGCGCCATCCGCGCGGCGCGTGTCCTCGGCTGAGTTCGCAAGCACGTCGCCGAGCGATGCGATTCGCGGCAGCGGGCCCGCCCGGCGAATCGACGCGACGGGGTCGTCGAGGTTCAGGAGCTGGCTCGCCGTGGCCGCGACGCCGGAGAGATCGTAGAGCTCGCCGTTCTGAACGCGGACGAGCGTCGGGCCCGGAACCGCGACGTCGGGCCGCCAGACGCGCCCGATGAGCTCTGCTCGCTCGTGGTCCTCGGGGAGACACTTCGCGGCGCTCAGCCAGTCGTTCATCGCTCTTGTCATTCTTTTATCGACCCATTGAGAGCTTTTGCCGACCCATTGAGAGCCTGCTTGCCGGCGGCCAGCACCTTGACTATCGCGTCGACGTCGAAGACGCACCCGCCCCAGGTGCCCCCGCTGACGTCCTGCAGCGTCGCCCAGAGGCGCGTATCGTCGGGAAGTATCGGGTCAGGTGCGAGATCGCTTCGGAGCGCGCGGCTGTCGAGCACCTGACGGCCCGCCTCGGGTCCGTCGTTGGCACCGGCCTCGCCGACGAGATCGACCGAACCCTCGAGCTTCACCCGATCGACCACGATCTGGATGAGATCGCCGTCGCGCAGCTTGCCAATCGGGCCGCCCGCCAGCGCTTCGGGCGACACGTGTCCGATGCACGCACCGGTCGAGACGCCGCTGAACCGTGCGTCGGTCAGAATCGCCACGTGCTTGCCGAAGGGCAGGTAGCGGAGCGCGGAGGTGAGCTGATAGGTCTCTTCCATCCCAGCGCCCATCGGGCCGCGGCAGATGAGCACGAGGACGTCACCTGCTTGAATCCGTCCTTCCTTGATCGCGGCCATCGCCGAGGGTTCAGTCAGAAACACCTTCGCTGGTCCAGTGAAGCGATAGACGCCGTCGGCAGAGAGGACCGAGGGATCGATGGCGGTGCTCTTGATCACTGCGCCCTCGGGCGCGAGGTTGCCGGACGGGAAGCACACCGTCGAGGTCAGCCCGCGCGCGGCGGCCACGCTCTGGCGCCAGAATCACGTCGTCTGGATCGACGCCGTCCCGCGCTCGGAGCTGGGCGCGAAGCCGTGTGCGGCGCTCGGATGACTCCCACTCGTCGAGCTGCTCGCCGAGGGTGACGCCGCTGACCGTCAGCACACGAGTGTCGAGAAGGTTCGCTCGCCGAAGATGCAGCATGACTTCGGGGACGCCGCCGGCCAGAAAGACCTGAATCGTCGGATGGTGGCGCGGTCCGTTGGGCAGGGCGTCGACGATGCGAGGGACGCGGCGGTTGACGTCGGTCCAGTCGCGCGCGGTCGGGCGGCGGAGACCCGCCGCGTGCGCGATCGCAGGCAGGTGCAGGATGAGGTTCGTCGACCCGCCGAACGCGGCATGCGTCACCATCGCGTTGTGGATGGACGCGTCGGTCAGGATGTCCTTCATCGTGACGCCGCGCCGCTCGAGAGCCATGAGTGCCCGGGCCGATCGGCGCGACATGTCCAGCCAGATCGGGTGGCCTGACGGCGCGAGCGCGGAGTGGCCGAGCGACATGCCGAGCGCCTCGCCGATCACCTGCGCGGTTGCGGCGGTGCCGAGGAACTGGCAGCCGCCACCCGGGGACGCGCACGCTCGGCAACCGAGTTCCGATGCCTCCTCGAGCGACAGCTCGCCGTGGACGAACCGCACGCCGATCGTCTGCACGCGGCCCGCGTCGTCTCCCTCTACAGGCAGGAGCGTAACGCCTCCCGGCACGAGCACGCACGGAAGGTCGTGGCTCGCGGCGAGCGCCATCATCATCGCGGGCAGACCCTTGTCGCAGGTAGCGACGCCGACGACGCCGCGACGTGTCGGGAGCGATCGGATCAGGCGGCGGAAGATGGTCGCCGCGTCGTTGCGATAGGCCAGGCTATCGAACATCGCCGGCGTGCCCTGCGAGCGGCCGTCGCACGGGTCGGTGCAGGAGGCAGCGAAGGGGACCGCGCCGGCGCCCTTGAACTCGCGCGCCGCGGCCTCCATGAGCAGGCCGACTTCCCAGTGCCCAGTGTGGTAGCCGAGCGCGATTGGCGTGCCATCCGGCGCCCGGATCCCGCCGTGAGTCGAAAGAATGAGAAACTCCGCGCCGCCGATCGCCGACGGCTCCCAGCCCATGCCCGCGTTCTGCGTCCAGCCGAAGACGTCGCCGGAAGGCCGCGACCGTAGCATCTCCGCGGTCAGCGGCAGCGCACCCACAGGACCGGGGACGTGCGTCGCGACGTCAAGAAGTGAGGGGTCGTCGATGTCGAACTGGTTGGAGCTCACTGTAGATTGATCCGTTGATGCCGCCGCCAAGGCGGGTCAGAGGTACGGCGAGTATATCGCCCTCGAACTCGCCGCGGATTCGTGGTACCCTTCGCGCGGCGACCTTGTTCGAGTCGCAAACAATATAGCATCGGCAGTGCGTGAGGAAGGTTCATGCGACCCGAACAGTGGGACACATTCAAGCGGGCGGCCCGTCTCGAAAAGCTCGACCGGATTCCGATGGCGCTGATCGTGGACAGTCCGTGGATTCCCGGCTACCTGGGAATCAAGCACATGGACTACTACCTCGACCCCGAGCTCTGGTTTCAGTCCAACCTGAAAATCATGCGGGAGTATCCCGACATCATCATGGTTCCGTCGTGGTGGATGGAATACGGGATGGCGGCCGAGCCGTCGGTTCTCGGCGCCAAGATCAAATTCTGGCAGGACAACACGCCGAGCGAGTATCACACGCTCTATCGCCTCGAGGACATCGACCAGTTTCCCGAGTACGAAGTGGAGGCCGACGCCTTCGCGGCGATGACGCTGCACCGCATCGGGATGCACAAGCAGCGGATCCTCGACGAGGGCTACATCCTCCCGATGGTCACCTCGCGCGGCCCGCTGTGCACGGCGGGCTTCGTGCGCAGCACGACGAACCTGATGATTGAGCTCGTGGAAAACCCCGAAGGCTGCCACAAGCTGATCGATCTCTGCACGCGCGTCATCATCGACTGGCTCAAGGCACAGCACAAGGTCATGGGCGACACCGTCGAAGGCATCTTCATCCTCGACGACATCGTCGGCTTCATCAACGAAGACCACTATCAGGAATTCGCGCACCCGTACCTGAAGCGGATCTGTGATGCCTTCCCGGCCGACTGGGTCAAGGTCTATCACAACGACGCCGAGGTCGACGCCTGCCTGGACCACCTGCCCGATGCGGGCTTCAACGTCCTCAACTGGGGCAAGCAGAAAGACATTCGCGAGGTGAAGGCACGCGTCGGAAAGCGCATGTGCCTCATGGGCAACGTCAACCCGCTCGAGATCGCCGTGCGCGGCACACCTGAGGAAGTTCGAGCGGCCACGCTCGACGTGCTCGAAGGTTCCGGCGGGGAAGGGATCATCCTTTCAGTCGGCGGCGGCGTGAGTCCGGGGATGCCGCGTGAGAACGTCCGGGCGATGCTTGAAGCGCTGGAGACCTTCAATAATCGCTCATGACGTTCCGCATACAAAGACTCCACTGGTGGATGATCAGCCTGTTGATGTTGGGCGTGATGCCCGCCGACTTCGACTATTTCGAGTACCACGAACGCGGCTATGCGCGTCCGTTCAAAGGCCGACCCCATGAAGACCACCAGACGAGACTTCGTATCGGCCAGCCTCGCTGGCGCGGCTGCGGTGTATGCCTCTCGCGCGATGCAGATGGACTTGTTGGCGGCGACGGTTCAGACGCCCCCAGCAGCAAGCGAGGACGGATACAAGCTCTGGCTGCGCTTCGCGCAGCCCAGTCAAGAGGTCCGGCGACGATACTTCCTGCGGATCGGCAGGGTTGTGGTTGAAGGAAAGTCGCCGACGGCTGGCATCATTCGCGAGGAGATGGAGAGGGCGGTCGCTTCGATAATCGGCAGCCCGATAACCTATGACGGCCCAAGGCCAGGCGACGTCGTGGTGGGCACTCCGACAAACTCTGAAACCATCCGGGCTCTCGGCTGGGAGGACGAGCTCGCAAAGGCCGGCCCGGAAGGATTCGTGATCCGAACCGGTCTTATCGGCAACCGCTCCGGCATCGCCGTCGCCTCGCAAGGAGAGATTGGTGCGCTCTACGGCGCCTACCACTTCCTGCGCCTGCTTGCGACCGCGCAGCCGATCGATCGCCTCGACATCACGGAGCGGCCGAAGGTGCAGCTCCGCATGATCAACCACTGGGACAACATGGACGGGTCCATCGAGCGCGGCTATGCGGGCCGATCGCTCTGGCAGTGGAACGAGCTCCCTGGAACGATGAGTCCGACGATATGTGGACTACGCGCGCGCGAACGCGTCGGTCGGGATCAACGGCACCGTCATCAACAGCGTCAACGCCAACGTCCTGGTTCTCACGCCGGACTACCTCGTGAAGGTGGCGGCGCTCGCCGATCTGTGGCGCCCTTACGGTCTGCGCATGTACCTGTCGCCGAACTTCGCCGCGCCGATCAGGCTCGGCGGCTTGAAAACGGCCGATCCGCTCGACCCCGGCGTCATCGCTTGGTGGAAGGCCAAGGCTGAGGAGATCTACAAGCTGATTCCTGACTTCGGCGGGTTTCTCGTCAAGGCAAACTCGGAAGGGCAGCCGGGCCCGAAGGACTACGGCCGCAATCACGCGGAGGGCGCGAACTGCCTGGCCGACGCCGTCGGCGGGCACGGCGGACATGTAATCTGGCGCGCGTTCATCTACGACGAAGACGTCGATCCGGACAGAGCCAAGCGCGCGTACATCGAATTCACGAAGCTCGACGGGCAGTTCCGGCCGAACGTTCTCGTGCAGGTCAAGAACGGCGCCATCGACTTCATGCCGCGGGAGCCGTTCCATCCGCTGTTCGGCGCGCTCAACAAGACGCCGATCATCGCCGAGATTCAAGCGACGCAGGAGTACCTCGGACAGGCGAAACACCTCGTCTACCTCGGTACGATGTGGCAGGAGTTTCTCGAGTCCGACACGTACGCGAAAGGGAAGGGATCAACCGTCGGGAAGGTCATCGAGGGCGAAGTGATCCCGCAGCGCGTGACCGGCCTGGTCTCCGGTGCTCAACCCCGGCCTCGACCGCAACTGGTGTGGACACCACTTCTCGCAATCCAACTGGTACGCGTCGGGAAGGCTGGCGTGGAATCCCGAGCTCACGGCGTTGCAGATTGCCGACGAGTGGGCGCGGATGACGTTCACGCAACGAGGAAAAGACCCTCGAGACTATCCGAACCATGATGATGGGCTCGCGCGAGGCGTTCGTGAACTACACGATGCCGCTCGGGCTGCACCATCTAATCGGTGGCAACCACTACGCGCCCATGCCGCAGAACGCCAAGGCGCCGCGGGCGGATTGGACGGCCACCTATTACCACCAGGCGGCCGCCGACGGGATCGGCTTCGATCGGACGATGAAGGGGAACAAGGCCGTCGGGCAGTACTTCCCGCCCGTCCGAGACATGTTCGACGACTTGGCGACGTGCCCCGAGAAATTCCTGCTGTGGTTCCACCGCTGCGCGTGGGACTACAAGTTGAAATCAGGAAAGACGCTGTGGGACGGGCTCTGCGAAAAGTATCAGGAGGGCGCGCGGCAGGCCGCAGCGATGCAGACGACGTGGCAGTCGCTCGCCGGCCAGATCGACCCGCAGCGTCACAAGGAAGTCGCCGACCGCCTCGCGATTCAGGTCGAAGATGCGGCGAAATGGAGCGATCAGATCGTTCGCTACTTCCAGGAATTCAGCAAGCGACCGATCAAGCAGCTCTGATGCTCGGATGCCGCGCGCGTAAAGGGCCGCAGGAAGCCTACAGCATGACGACGAAACTCAGCATTCAGACTTGGCGGAGGTCGGTTACACTAAGCCCGCCAGCTATCCTGCCGAGCTACCGCAGAACCACCGCGGCCTCCCGCGTGAGGAGTAGCGATGCGTGTGCGTAGAATCGGCTTGATCGGCCTCCAGGTCCTGTCGTCCGTCGGCCTTCTCGCGCAAGGCCAGAGCGACCTGCCTCAGTTTCGAGCGGGCGTCGAGCTCATCCAGCTCGATGTGGCGGTCCTGGACGACAAGCGGCAGCCTGTGCGCGGGCTGACTGCCGCGGATTTCACCGTGCTCGACAACGGTGTCGCGACACCCATCCGCGCGTTCACGCCGGTGGAGCTCGCCGCGCGCACGCGTTCGACCGAGGCGGTGTGGGCCGCAGAGGTGCCGCCGGACGTCGCCACGAACCAAGTGGGCCAGCAGGACGGGCGACTGGTGATTATCCTGATGGACCGCTCGATTCCCATTGAGCAGCCCACGCTCGTGGCGCGGAAGATTGCCACGGCCGCCGTCGAGGCGCTCGGGCCGCACGACCTCGCGGCCGTCGTCTCCACCAGAACGGCGCCGTCCAGAATCCGACCATCCAAATCTCGCGGATCGCGCGCGCCTGCTGCGCGCCATCAACACGGGGGATCCCAGCACGGGCATGTCGAAGGCAGCGGAAGCGAGAAATGCAGCTGGATCCCCTCAGCGACGGGCGCTGCCTGTGCGGGTTGTGCGTGCTCGAGACAATCACGCGAGTGGCCGAGGCCGTACAGAGCACGCCGCGACGGCGGAAAGTCACTGTTCTTTATCGGCACCAATGTGATCTGGCAATCGGCCCGTTCCGCTGCCGCAGCCAGCGCGGACGTGGGCTGCGAGTTCCTACTCAAGGACGCGCGCGCCACCATGTTCACGGCGGTGGACCGCGCGAACATGACGGTGCATTCCATCGATCCTCAGGGACTGGTGAACATCGGTCCGCAGACGCGGGCGTCACCGGTGGTGGGATCGATCGTCCTGTCTGCGAGTGGACCGACTGTACGCCTGGGACAACAGCAAGCCGAAACCGTTGAGTTAATCAGCGGTCGTCAGAATCTGCAGGTGCTCCCGGAACGCACGGGCGGCCGGACAGTCGTCGGCCGGAACAACCCTGACGAGACGGTGCCGGCGATCTTCAGGGAGAGCGAGGCGTACTACCTGCTCGGCGTCGAGCGGGGGGCGTCGAGTCGGCCGGACAGTCCGCGGTCCATCGAAGTCAAGGTCGGACGCAAGGGTCTTCAAGGTGTACGCGCAGCGGCAGTATGTGCTGCCGCCGGCCCAGAAGGGCGAGGCGGCGGCCGCGACAGTCCGCGTCCCATCGCCCGAGGAGGCCCTCAACCGTTTGCTGCCGAGTGCCGGCCTGCCGCTCGCGCTGGCGGTGACGCCCTTCGCGAGTCCGGAGAGCGCCCGGCCCGTCGTGCGCGTGAACGTCGATGCGGGAGCGTTCGCCCGCGAGGACGGGACCGCCGTGCCGCTGGACATCGCCGTCCTGGCGGTCGATGGCACGGGACAACCGGTCGCGTCCGCCCGGCAAACATCGACGATCTCCGGCCGTTCGTGCCGCGATCGGGCCCGCCCGCAGAGGTGAACGTGCAGTCGCATCTGGAGCTGGCTTCTGGGGACTACGCGGTCCGGGTCGCTGTCTCGGATTCGGCCACGGGCAAAGTGGCAAGCGTGTTCTCCGACATCACCGTGCCGAAGTTTGAGAGCGCCGCACTGTCGCTCTCGGGTGTAACCGTCGACGCCGACCAGCGCCGCCTCTATCGCACCGTCAACGACGACGCGCCGCGTGTTTCGTCGAAACGAGCGGGTCCGGGCGCTGCTGCAGATCTACCAGGGCACCGAACGCACCGAGGCCATCGCGCCGGTCTCGATGCGCGTGCAAATCCTCGATGCCAAAGGCGGCGCGGTGCGCGATCAGTCGCTTGCGTTTGCGGAGCAGGCGTTTACGAAGCGCCGCGCGGACTGCGTCATCACGCTCCCGCTTGCGGCACTGCCGCCTGGAGAGTACTTGCTGAAGCTCGAGGCGTCGATGGATCGACAGACAAGCGGACGCGCTCTGCGTTTTGCGGTCGAGTAACTCAGTCCTTACCCCACCGGTCGCCAGAACGGCTCGCCGGCGGGAATCAGCTCGATCGGCACCTCGGTGATGAAGGTCTTCAGCCACTCGGCGCAGATCTTCATCCCGGGCTCTTCGGAGACGGCGTGGCCGAGGACGATCACGCCCTTCGGCCGCGCCGACGACACGACATCGTGCGCGTAGTAAAGCCCCTCCCATTCCCGCTGTTCACCGGTGAACACCAGGTCGGCGTCGGCGAGCATTCGCATTAGCGCCGGCAGCTGACCGTAGCCGGGCATGAACCCGACTTTCGTGACCTTCGTCGCCGGCTCCCCGATGACACGCAGCGCCTTGACGGGGAGCCGATCCTGCGCGAGCCTCGCCGCGGCCTCGAGCGTCGTCTCGGGAATCGTGAGGATTCGGCTCGACGGCTGAATGTACTGTTCCCAGCCCATGGCGCGAAAGAATCCCTGCGCCATCGGCTCCGGCCGCCGCATGTGCCAGTGGTCGTGGAACCGCCAGACGACCAGATCGTGTTTCTTGATCAGCTCGGCCTTGCGTTGGTAGATCGGATCGGTCTCAATCTCGGCCGTGCTGTCGGTGTGCCCGTAAAAGGTCGGCTCGTGGCTGATGATGAAGTTTCGCCCCGCCGCGGCCGCGCGCTCGAGCACCGACATCGTCGCCATGACGGTCGTGGCGATGCCTCGGACGGCCGTGTCGGGGTTGCCGGCCTTGAACGTGTCGACCGTCTCGGTGCGCCACGTGACGCCGAGGTTGGCCTGGATGCGTTCGACGACACGGCGCGGCGTGAGGGCGGGTTGCTGGCCGGCGCCTACAGCCCCGGCTAGGACGGTGCCCGCACTGGCGGCCACGAACTCGCGCCTGGTCATGTCTCCCATGACCGCCATTCTACTTGTCGTTCTACCGCGCCGCCGCCGTCGCTTTCGGACTGGCGAGATAGCGTTCGGCGAACTGGATGAACGTCGGCCACGTCGGCTCCGGCGTGTGGCCAGCCGTGTGCTGGCGGAACCCGAGCTCGCCATCGAGGATGGCCGTGTCGATCGGGGGGAACTCGGTCGTGCCGAGGTCCTTCTTGCCGAGTAGGCGGTAGACCGGGCCTGCGCCCACCGCGGCGAGAAAGCTGCCCTTGGCGTCGACCCACGCGTCATTGATCGGCACCGTTCCATCAGGATTGACGGGGCCGGGGTTGTTGCCGGCGCTCAGGAACACGGGACGCGGCGCGCAGAGCGCGATGAGCTCGTGCGAATCGACGGGCATCGTGTCCCAGCGCGCGGTGTACTTGAGATAGTTGCCGGCCATCCAATGGTAGAAGGAGTTCGCGACGTTCTCGATCGTCTCGCCGTACTTGCGCCGATTGAGCTTGGCGCCCCCTTGACCTGACGAGCTGATGTAACCGATCGCGAAGCGCTCGTCGAAGGCCATGGCGACAAGTGCGGCCTTGCCCGAGCGCGAGTGACCCTGCACACCCGCTCGTTTGGCATCGACGGACTTGTCGGTCTCGAAGTAGTCGAGCAGGCGGCTCGCGCCCCATCCCCACGCCGAGAGCGCACCCCAATCGTCCAGGGCGCGTGGCTGGCCCTTGTTGACGAGGCCGATGATGCCAAACGTCAGGCCGGCGCCGCAGTCTCCCTGCACGCTGCCGGTGTTCAGGTTGGCGTAGCCCCACCCTTTCGTGAGCACCTGCTGCTGCCAGGTCGGCCCCGCCGGCGCACCAGTACCGGGGCCGCGTCCGGCCCCGGCTGCTCCTTGACCAGCGGGACCAGCGGGACCACCAACGCGTGCGCCCGGCGCCGCGCCGCGGGCGCCGAAGCCTCCGGGCGGTGCACAGGGGTTCGGCGGAGCTGTCGCGCCGTCGGCGGGCGCGAACCCGCCGCCGCCAAACAGGATGATCACCGGCACGGCCCCGGTTGCGCTCGCCGGCGTGTTGAGCGTGGCCTGGATCTCGACGCTGATCGCCGGATACGCGGAGTTATCGACCCTGCCGAGGAGCTGCTTGGTCACCACGGGAATCTCGCCGACCGTGTTGTTGGCCGTGCTCACGACTGACCACGTGACCTTGGGCGTCTTCGGCGTGCGCCCGTAGATTTCGCGTTGGAAGTCCTCGAGGAGCTCGGCGCGGCGCCGGCTGCGCCAGACGGCGGCGGTCGTTACCTTCTGCCCGTTCTTGAGGAGCAGCGGGTCTGGGAGGTTGGGATACGGATTGGCCTCCGCCTCGTTGTACGTCGCGGGACTGGAGCTCACGGCGCCGGGCGGAATCGCAGAGATCTTGAGCAGGTTCATGATCCGCTGCCGTTCCGCGTTATTCGCGATCTGCACCGGAGACGGCGGAGCAGCGGGTTGGGCCACTGCCGGAGGCGTCGCCGCCTGGCCAGCTTGCGGAGCGGCGGTCTGGCCGCCTTGCGCGATTGGCGACACACCCGAGGCAACCAGTGCCAGCCCGATGGACCACGGCATGGAACGCTTCACGTTGACAATCATCACTGCCTCTTCTGTTCCTTCTCGCTCTTGTCTTATCCGAGGGGCTTCGCCCCTCGGACTCCCCTACACGCGCCCTCGCGCGCCGCTTCGCCGGCGCGCTGCGGGCGCGTGGCTCTCTCGCACGGCTCGCTCGCTCCTTGGAACGAGCGTCAGGTTTATGAGATGGCTCCTAGTCTTGAGCCCTGAGCCCTGAGCCTTGAGCCCATGTTGGTCACGCTGTCAGGGCTCGCGCACGGCGCGAAACCCGACCATCCGGTAACCCTGAAACGACGGCCACGCCGCCGTTCGCGCGTAAGTGCGGAGATCGGAGGCCTCTACGAAGAAGGATCCGCCACGGACGACGCGATACGCGCCTGTCGCGGGCCCCTTAGGGTTCTTGCGCGGGGAAGTGGCGTAGTAGTCGCGGCTGTACCAGTCCTGGCACCATTCCATGACGTTGCCAGCCATGTCCAACGCGCCGTACGGTGACGCGTTGCTCTGCGTCTGGAGTTCGCCACGTTTGCTGCCGTCGTAGAATCCCACCGGCCGGCCCGTGTCAAACGTCTGTGCCCCGACGAAGTTGGCGAAGGATCGGTCGATAGCGTTGCCCCAGGGATAGCGCCTCTGGTCCGTCCCGCGCGCCGCCTTCTCCCACTCCGCCTCAGTCGGCAGCCGATACTTCTTGCCGGTCTTCGCGCTGAGCCAGGCGGTGTACGCGACCGCCGAATCCCAGTTCACGCCGAGCAGCGGGTAATTGTCGCTGTCCGGCGTCCCGCCGCCGTGATTGTTGGCCTGCGTCCAATAGGGAACTTGATCTTTGGGAACGACCCGCCGTTCGGGCCAGTACTTCGGGTCATCGTATGCGGGATCGTCGCGGAACTTCTTCCACTCGCCGTTGGTCATCTCGACCCTGGCGACGTAGAACGCATCGAGCTCGACCTGGTGCACCGGCCGCTCGCGGGACTCTCCATCGCCGAATGAGTCGCCCATCCGGAACGTTCCGGCCGGCACGAGGAGATAGTCGCCGTAGCCGTCGGTGACGACTCTGGCTGGCTGGGCGCCGGCGGCGAGCACGACGAGCAGTGCCGCGAACCCGGACAAGGGAAAGGCGAGTCGCTCCATCGTCAGGGCTTGCTCGGCAGGAACCCGCCGACCTTGAGAAAATGCTCGAGCCCGGCCATCCACTCGCCGAACTCGGGGCTCCCGAATCCGCTGCCGAAACCGTGGCGCCCTTTCTGATAGACATGGATCTCTGCGATCGCGCCCGCGCGGGTCAGATCGATGAACAGCTGGGCGTTGCCAAGCGACGGTCCCTGATCCCCCGCGGCCGAAACGAGGAACGTCGGCGGAAAGTCCTTGAGCGACTCTCCCGGCGTCGGACGTCCGGCACCGTAGACGAGCGCCAGATAGTCGGGCCGCGAGCTCACACGATCTGCTGGGTCAGCGGCGCTCGGCTCACCGAGCTTTGCGGCAGCCGCCACGGAACGGCCCATACTGGAACCCGCCGAGAAGCCGATGTAACCGATCCGGGCCGGATCGAGCTTCCACGCGGCGGCTCGGGAGCGAACGACCTGAATCGCGCGCGTGCCGTCGAGCACACGAACATTGTCGCCGTAGCGTGGGGAGAGCCGATATGTCAGCACGAATGCGGTCACGCCCCAGTCGTTGTACCGCTCGGCGATGTCGAGGCCCTCGGCGCCATACATCAGCATGATGTTCGCGCCTCCGGGGGCGATGACGACCGACGCCCCGTTCCGTTTGCCCGCAGGTGGCAGGAACACTGTGAGAAATGGCGCGTCGAGCGGGCCGGTGCCGGTGGCGAGCGGCACGCTGCCAGCCTCCCAGAGGGGAATGTTCCGGTATGGCGTCAGGTCGTCGCTCGTACGTCCAGGCGCCACGGCGGATGGCGCCGCTGCCGTCACGCAGGCGATCGCCAGCCAACCGAGGGGGGAAAGGAGAGGGAGGGTCACCTGGGCTCCTTCGGCAGTCTATTTGTTCGCGTCGTGGACAAATGCCGACAAAAGCTTAGAATGAGGGGCTTACGAATGCAACTCTCGTTCGAGCCCTGTTCGGGTGACTAAGTTCGGCTGGAGATGACGACGGGATGCCTGACTACGCGTTGATGAATCAGTACCTCTACGAGGGCAAGGCCAAAGAGGTCGAGCAGATGACGAAGGACGCGCTGGCCGAAGGCCGGGCGGTCCAGGAAGTGCTCACCGACGGGCTCATCGCCGGGATGAGCGTCGTCGGCGAGGACTTCAAGCACAATGTGCTCTATGTGCCGGAAGTGCTGATCGCGGCGCGCGCGATGAAGGCTGGCATGGCCGTCCTCAAGCCACTCTTGAGCGCCAGGGACGGCGGGACCGCGGCGGTCGGCGTCCTTCTGATGGGCACCGTGCGGGGAGACCTGCACGACATCGGCAAAAACCTGGTGTGCATGATGGCGGAGGGCGCCGGCTTCGAGGTGCACGACATCGGCGTCGATCAAAGCGTCGAGAAATTCATGGCCGCGGCCGACAAGTGCCAGCCCACCATCATCGGGATGAGTGCGCTCCTGACGACGACGATGACCTACATGAAGACCGTCATCGACGGCTTCGAGGCCGCGGGGCGCGGCCACATCAAGATGGCCATCGGCGGCGCGCCTATCAGCCAGATGTTCGCCGATGAGATCGGCGCCGATGGCTACGGGCAGAACGCCTCGGCCGCCGTCGACTTGTTTCTGAAGCTGGCCAGACCGGCGTAGCTGCTCGACCGACCCGTGATTACCACCTACAAGATTCTCTATTGGCAGGAAGTGCCCTCGCAGATTAAGGCCGAGGACGAGCGCGAGGAGGTCACGCTGTCTCTTCCCGACCGATTCATGGAGCGCATCGACCAGCTTGCCGCCAAGCGGGCCTTGCAGGGCGCCGACGACTACCTCGCGCAGTGGCAGTGGAGCGACGAGCAGCAGCGCGAGGGCGCCGCCGGGGACGTCGCCGAGCGCGTTAGGGCCGAGCTCGAAGCGGAGGCGGACTGGTAGAGGCCTGATCCGAGCATGCCGGCGGTCACCATCAACGGACATCGCATCGATTCCCCGGTGGGCAGCTCGCTCTTCGACGCTGCCGCACAGGCTGGCGTGCGCGTGCCCACGTCCTGCATCGCCCAAGGCAAGTGCAAAGAGTGCATCGTCGAGGTCACGAGCGGAATGGACCTCCTCGTGCCGCGAACCGAGCACGAGCGGCACTTGAAAGACCGCTTCCGCCTCTCGTGTCAGTGCCGCATCGCCGACGAGGCTGGCGCCATCGAATGCCACACGATGCGCCGTGGCCACATGCGCATCGAGCGGCAGGCGCTGAATTTGCCGGTCAGCCGCACGCACATGCCGCTCGATCCCGCGGTGACGCGTGACGGCAACAGGATCGTCGACAGGATCAGCGGCAGGGTGCTCGAAGAATCGAACGGCCCGATCCATGGGCTGGCGATGGATCTCGGCACGACCACGGTTGTGGTTCGTTTGATCAATCTCGAGACCGGCGAGCTTGTCGCCGACGCCTCGTTCGAGAATCCGCAGCGGTTCGGCGGCTCCGACGTGATGTCGCGGATCCAATACGACACCGTGCACAAGGGCAAGCTGCTGAGGCGAACGCTCGCCGGCTACCTGACCCACGCGATCGAAGAGTTTCCCGTCGACCCAAAGACGATCTACGAAGTCGTCGTCGTGGGCAACTCAACGATGCGCGATCTCTTCTTCCGTCAGAACGTGTACACGATCGGGCAGACCCCGTACCGTTCAATCAGCGAGATCGAGATGGCGGAAGGACGGCGGACAACGACGAGCCTGACGGAGACGGGGCGCCGCTGCCTGCTTCCTATTCATCCTGCGGCCCGCGTGTACGGCCTGCCGATCATCAGCGGACACGTGGGAGCCGACGCCGCGGCGTGCATGCTCGCCGTCGGTCTGGGCGACGACGACCGTCTGGTCGCGGTCATGGATATCGGGACGAACACCGAGCTCATCCTCGGTAACAAGGAGCGGATCCTTGCCGCGTCATGCCCCGCGGGGCCGGCTTTCGAAGGCGGCGCGATTGCCTGCGGCATGCCCGGACTCGACGGGGCGATCGAAGACGTGACCCTCGACGAGGCGGGTGAGTTCACGCTGGGGGTCATTGGCGGAGGCGCGCCTGAGGGCATTTGTGGATCCGGGCTGGTCGATCTGATGAGCGAGCTGCTCCGCACGGGCCGCATGAACGACATGGGCCGTTTCGACGACGGCGCCACGCGGTTCACGCTCGACGCTCGCCACGACGTGTACTTTCTGGAAAGCGACGTCAACGAGCTCGCACAGGCCAAGGGCGCAAACGTCGCCGGGTTGCAGGTTGTGTTCAGCAACTACGGGATCTCGTTCGACGAGGTCGACGTGTTCTACCTCGCCGGCGGCTTCGGGCGTCACCTGAAGAAAGAGGCGTCCAGGCGGATCGGCTTGATTCCCAACCTGCCGGACGCGGCGATCGTCCAGGTCGGCAACGCCGCCATCGAAGGGGCGTGCATCGCGCTGTTGTCGGTGGACAGACGCGACGCGCTCGAGGCACTCGTCAAGCGTGTGGAACACTGCCGTCTGGAGACGCATCCCGACTTCTTCGAATTCTTCGTCGAGGGATGTCAGTTCAAACCCGTGGAATCCGCGGATCGAGTCGGCCGATGATTGAGCTCGTCGACTCGAGTCCCGACGTCAACGTGCAGCCGGCCGAGTACCAGCGGCTCCTGGGCTACCCGCGTGACTGGGTCGTCGGCGAGCGCGCGCTCGAACTCGTCGGCTGGGCGCGCGACTGGTACGCGCAACATGGCCGGCCGTGGGTGTACGCCAGGGAAGTCGATGGCTTGACGATCGGCAGCGCCGAGGTCACGCTGAACGGCGTCTCGTTTGCGAGCAGCCGGCTGGCGAAGACGCTGAGCTCGTCGGACGCGCACGGCGCTGTTGTCGTCGCCGTTAGTGCGGGGCCGGAGCTCGAGCTCGAAGCTCGGAAGCTGTGGGAAGAGGGGAAGCCGGACGAGTACTTCTTCCTCGAAGTCTACGGATCCGCCGTCGTCGAGCACCTGGTGACGATGACGGGCGCGCGCCTGTGCGCGTGGGCCGACGGCCGGCACATGGCCGTACTGCCGCACTACAGCCCGGGCTATCCAGAATGGCCGATCGACGAGCAGCCTCGACTCCTGGATCTCATCAACCGGGCGCGCGCTCAGTTGCCGCCAGTTCCAGTCGATGTGCTCGAGTCCGGCATGCTGCGGCCGAAGAAATCGCTGCTGGCGGTGTTCGGGGTTACGAGGCACGTCGACCGCGTGGAGCGGCTCACCGATCTCGTTCCGTGCGACAACTGCTCATTCCTGACGTGCCAGTACCGCCGGACCCCGTATCGCCGTTCGCCGCAGGGGGCCAGTCCTGAGCTTGCTGCGCTTGGGGCCAACGATGGTCGAGGAGAACGCGCCACAGCCGCTTCCGATGGACCGCGGTGCGAAGTACACCGTCAACGGCAAGGCGCTCCAGCGCTGGTGCGATGAGCGGCTGTCGATCGCACACCGGACTGACGGGACGATCGACGCTGTCTTTCGCTACGAGGGCACGACCTGCACCAACATGGGACGTGCGCTGCGGTTCCAGTACCGCGTCACGCTTGGACCGCGGGAAGAGGGCTACCCGATTCGACATCAGCACTGCGCGCCATCAGAGGGGGATGACGGTCACACCTACATGTGCCGGTACGTGACGGACCGGGACGAGCTGCTGGCTGCCATCGATCGCGATAAGCCCCTTATCGGGCGCCGGTTGGACGACGTGCTGACGTGGACCCGGCCGGCCAGCGCGGCGGGTTGCTACTGCGAAGCCGACAGCCGTCAGCACAAGTGGGGTCTGGTACTCGAGACGATCCATTTCGCGCTCGCGCGCGAGCACGGGAAGTAAGGAGCATCGTGGAGAAGAAACGCCTGCAGGACGAGGTCAGGGATCGGCCGTTGCTCGGCGACGGCGCGATGGGCACGCAGCTCATGATTGCGGGGCTCGAGCAGGGGAATTGCGGCGAAGCGTGGAATCTGACGCACCCCGAGCGAGTGCTCGCCATCCAGCGTCGCTACGCTGAGGCCGGTTCGGACTGCATCATCACCAACACCTTCGGCGGCTCGCGCATCATGCTGAATCGCCATGGGCAGATCGACAACGTCGCGGCGATCAACCGGGCTGGAGTCGAAATCGCGCGCGCGGCCTTCGACGAGCGGGAAGGGTGGGTGCTCGGCGACATCGGCCCGTTCGGCGGGCTGATGGAACCATACGGCGACTTCACGGAGGACCAGGTACGACGAGCCTTTGCCGAGCAGGCGACGGCGCTCGTCGACGCCGGCGCCGATGCGGTCATCATCGAAACGCAGACGTCGCTCGAGGAGCTGCTGCTGGCAATCACCGCGGCGAAGGAGGCGGGGGCCACGTGCGTCATCGGGTCGATGGCCTACGACGTCACCCTCGACGGCTCGACGTTTCGCACCATGATGGGGATCGACCCCGAACGCGCGGCCGCCTTCATGGTCGAACACGGCGCCGACATCGTGGCGCTCAACTGCGGCACGGGCATGGACATGGAGCGCGCGCGGCAGGCCGTCGAACGCTACCGCAAGACGATGGGTTTGCCGGTCATGGCCCAACCGAACGCCGGCCTGCCGAAGCTCGTCGACATGAAGGTCGTCTACGATGAGACGCCCGAGCAGATGGTGCGCGGAGTGGTGCCGCTCCTCGATAGCGGCGTCGACCATCATCGGCGCATGCTGCGGAAGCACGCCCGATCACATTCGCGCATTTCGACAGGCCATCGACCAGCACCTTAATCGTGTGGGCCGGCCGACGGCCGGCTCGGATCGTCAGGGCCGCCACCTGACGGTCGGTACGAGGAAGACAGACTGATGAAAACAAAGCTGTGTGACGTCAACCCGCAGGCGGTGGAGAAGCTGCCGCACCTGACCGACGACAAGTCCGGCATCGGCGTGCACTACGTCGACGCCTATCTCAAGCCGATGAACGTCCAGTTGCCGGACGGCACGTTCGTCAAGTGCAAGCGGCGCGGACTCAAAGTGGCCCTCTCGGCAGGCAGCAAGAAAGGGGAGGGGCTGATGCGGCGGCTCGACGTTGGCGGCGATCCGGTTCTGATGCTGGCCGCGGCGCTGCAGGAAGCGGCCAACGCGGCCGGCATCGAGCTAACGGTCGAGGACGGCGTAATCTACATTGCTGTCTGAGGCGCGGACCCACGCGGTGCAGCTGAAAGTTTGAAGTCTGACGTTGGAAGTCTGAAGTGGGGAAGTCCGAAGTGCGAAGGCGGAAGTGGAAGTGAGAAGGGAACGCTGAAGTGGGAAGTCCGAAGTGCAAAATACGAAGTGGAAGTGTGAAGGGCGACGTCTGAAGCTCAAGTGTGAACTTAAGCTTTGAAGCCTCAAGTGCGAAGCCAGCTTCCCACTTCCAACTTCCGACTTACTTCCCGCTTCTACTTTCTACTTCAGACTTCCCACTTCCTCACTTCAGACTTCCAACGTCAGACTTCAAACTTTCTGCTTCTTCCTGGTCTCCCATTCCCGACCGGATCTCCACGGTCGTCTGGCCCGAGCCGACGACCTTGTTCTTCTGCTTCAGCACGAACCTGACGCGGAACTGTATCGGACCGGTAGGAGTGCCGGCCGCTCCCGGGTCGCTGAGCGAACGGAAGGTATGTTCCTGGACGAAGCGCCGCTTGATCTCGCTCTTGCCCGCCTCATACGGGTCGCAGTCGGCCTTGCTCTCCGACTTGGTGTCGTCGCCCCACTCCCACTCGACTGACGCACAGTAGAAGTCCTCGTAGTCGTTCGCGCCGCCCTTGATCTCGGCGGTGACAACGACGCGCAGCGGGGAAAAGCCGACGGGAGGGTTGGCTCGAACGCTGATCGATGGCTTCTTGTTCTGATCGCCCGGCTTCTGGACGGCACCATCGTCGAGCGGCGCCAACGCCGGCGCCGCGATCGTGATCGTCAACAACAGCGCCGAGAGGAAAATCAGGGACTGCATGGCACGCTCCGGGAAATTGAGACGGGCTCGTGCTCCCATTCTAGCAGGGAGGCATCGCCGGGATTCACCATATAATCGATCGATGATTCGGTCCGCCATCAACCAGGCGATTGGGCTCCTGACGTCGGCGCCAGGCGATGTCGAGACCGATCTCATTTTTGTTCCGTTCGTCGAAGGGGAGCCCTTCCTGGAAGCTGTCCCGGGGTTGTCCGATGCGACCTCGGGCGCAGTCGATCGCGCCCTCGCCTCGAAGGAGATTCAGGGCAAGCCGTACGAGCTCTTCCTTACACCGGCCATTAATGGCTGGAAGGCCACGCGTGTTGCCCTCATCGGCGCCGGACCCGCGGCAGAGGTCACTCTCGAGCGCCTTCGCCGGCTAGCCACCGCGGCCGCCCTCGCCGCCAGGCAGCGTCATGTCGTCCGGATGGCCTTCGTTCACCGCCTGCCCGCAAGTGTGACGATCGATGCCACTGACGCCGTACAGGTCATCACAGAAGGGTTGACGCTCGCCGGTTTCAGCAGCGATCGCTACAAGAGTCAGGACCGCTGCGGTCCCGCCCCGGAGCAGATGTTGATCGTCGCCCCGGCCGGCAGCAGCGCGTCCTCGCTCGAGCGCGCGGTGGAGCGCGGCCGGGTGCTGGGTGAGTCGTCGAACATGGCGCGCGAGTTGTGCAACGAGCCGTCGAACATTCTCACACCGTCGGTCTTCGCCGAGCGCGGTGCCGCGATCGCGCGCGACGCGGGACTGACCGTCGAGATCCTCGACGAGGACGAGATCGCGCGTCTCCACATGGGCCTGCTGCTCGGCGTGTCGCGGGGCAGCGCCGAACCGCCGCGTGTGATCGTCATGACCCACAATCCGCCCGGGGCGCCGGCTGGGCCCGTGCTGGGACTGGTCGGGAAGGGCATCACGTTCGACACGGGCGGGATCTCAATCAAGCCGGCCGATGGCATGGAACGCATGAAAGACGACATGGCCGGCGGCGCGGCGGTCATCGGCGCCATGCGCGCTATTTCGCTTCTGCAGGCGCCCATCAAGGTCATTGGGATCGTGCCGGCCTCCGAGAACATGCCGGGCGGGCGCGCGACCAAGCCCGGAGACGTTCTCACCGGTGCGGGGGGAAAGACGGTCGAGGTCCTCAATACCGACGCCGAGGGGCGGCTGATTCTCGGCGACGGACTCTGGTACGCGCAGCGTCTCGGCGCGACACATCTCGTCGACGTGGCAACGCTCACCGGGGCCTGCGTCGTGGCGCTCGGGAAAGTCGCCTCGGGGCTCTTCGGACAGCCCGAGGCGTGGGTCGAAAGCGTCCGGCGCGCCTCGATGCGTGCCGGCGACCGCGCGTGGCCGCTGCCGCTCTACGACGAGTACACCGAGCAGCTCCGCAGCGAGATTGCCGACCTGGTGAACACCGGCGGTCGGCCCGCCGGAGCGTGTACCGCGGCAGTCTTCCTCAAGGAGTTCGCTGGCGGCCTGCCGTGGGCCCATCTGGACATCGCCGGCACCGCCTGGGCCGATGACGCCAAGCCCTGGCAGCCCAAGGGCCCGACAGGCGTGGCGGTCCGGACCCTGGCCGAACTGGCCTTTACGAGCGGCGAATGGAAGTAGCGGAACTTTGCGAGCGCCCGCGGGATCAAAGCCGGTAAAGGATGCAACCCCCTGATCCCATCATCGTCCGGGTCGTCGAGGAGCCGGTCAAGTCGACGACGATCGTCGATGTGCTCGTCGGGTCGATCGGTCTTGTCGCGGCGCTGGTGCTCGCCGCCGTGATTCTCGGCGCGCTCCTCGGCGGCATCCTGATCGGCATCAAGATGTTCCGCGCCCGCTACAACCTGGAACCCGTGCCGGACTCCGAGTCGCTTCGCATCACACCGCAGTAGTCAGGTCAAGTCGTAGCTTCCGCCTTTAGGCGGACCTGCCTCGTCCGGCTGACCAGCCTCCGCTAAAGCTACGGCGGTCCGCCGAAGCCTTGGCGAAGGCGAAAGCCGGACACTACGAGTTTTCGACGCTTCAGTTCTCCCGCGACGCGATCGTCGCCTTCGCCTTCAGCGACTTCTGATACTTCACGATCGCGTCGAAGAGTGCTTCGGCGATCTGCTGGCGATACGCAGACGTCTTGAGCAGCACGCCTTCCTGCTTGTGGCTGACGAACGAGATCTCTGCGAGGACGCTCGGCATGCCCGCGCCGATGAGGACGACGAACGGCGCCTGCTTGACGCCCCGATCCTGGAGCTCGCGGTTCCGCGGCGAGAGCGTGCGTACCATCGATTTCTGCACCGCGTCGGCAAAGTCGCGCGACTCGTCGATCTTGTTGTTGAGGGTGATGGCCCGCACGATATCTGGCAGCCGGTGCATCGTCTGGCCGGACGCCGAGTTCTCGCGCGCGGCGACGGCTTCGGCCTCGGGGTTGGCAGCAAAATTCAGGAAATAGGTTTCCACCCCTCGCGCCTTGACGTTGCGGCTGGCGTTGGCGTGAATGGACAGAAAGAGATCCGCGCCCTCGCGGTTGGCGATGGCCGTCCGCTGTTCGAGCGGGATGAAGACGTCGGTGTCCCGCGTCATCACGACGTCCATGCCGGGTTGATTCTCAAGCAGCTTCTTCAGCCGGAGAGAGACGTCGAGGACCAGCTCCGACTCGTTGATGCCGTTTCCGTGAACGCCGGGGTCGTGCCCGCCGTGGCCTGGGTCGAGGACGATGCGGGAGACGCCAAGACCGAGCTGTCTCGCCAGGGAAAACTGCCCGTTGGAGTTGGCGAGGGGCACGGTCGGCGCCGGCATGCTCAAGGCGCCAGCGGGACGCGACGGCAGCGGCGTCAACGGGGCCGCGGTCACGACAGCTGGCGGTGGCGGCGGGGGAGGAGGCACCGGCTTGGGCTCCGCCTTCACGAGCCCTGTCGTCGGTACGGCCGCCGAGACGGGCGGGCCGGGAATCGGGGGCGACGCGACCGCCACTGCGCTCTTGCGCCGAAAATCGACGATCACCCGGTACGGGTTGTAGAGCGTGAACACGCTGTACGACTCGACCCCCTCGGTGTCCATGACGACGCGGGTCGTGTTCTGCGGATGCCGGCCGATGCGAATCTCGCGCACGATGTCGTCCGGAGAAGCTGAGCGTCTTGTCGCGTAATCCGGGCGACAGGTTGGCGTTTCGCAGATCGAAGAACACGCGCCCGGGATTCTCGAGCCGTTCCTGCTTGAAGACCAGCTCGCGATCCATCTCGATGCTGACCCGTACGCCGTCCGGCAGGGGAGTGCGGGTGATGCCACGAACGGTCACGATGCCGGCGGGAACCGACTCGGCGGGCGTCTCGGTTTTGGCAATCGGCCGCGGCGCCGTTGGCGCGCTAGCCGGGGTGGTCCCGGACGTCGACACGGCCTTGGCCGCATCGAAACGCGTTAGCGCCGCTTCCACTCCCGGCAGGAGCGAGCTCGACGAGTAGCCGGACTGCAGCTGCTTGAGGAGCCGCACGCCAGTCTGCTTGTCGGCGTCGTCGCCGAATCGCTCCCACGCCAGGCGCGCGAGCTCTGCGCCCTGCCACAAGGCGTTGTCGGCGTAGCCGCTCGCTGGATACCGGCGCACGACGCGCTCGTACGCGGCGACGGCCTGCCGAATCTGCTTCAGCGTCGGCGACTGTCTCGCGTCGCGGACCGCGCGGTCTCGCAAGAGCGCCTGCGTATACAAGTCTCGTGGGGGTTGCGCGTAAGCGGCCGGCGCCGTCACGGCCAGGACCGCCAGGAGCACGAAGGTTGCTCGAGTATTGAACGTCATAGGTCACCTGAGCTGCGCGTCGACCTCTTCGAAGTAATCCTTCTTCACCAGCACTTCGCGCGCCTTGCCGCCGGCGCCGGGGGATACGAGACCTTCGGCCTCCATCATGTCCACGAGACGAGCCGCGCGGCTGAACCCGATGCGCAGCCGCCGCTGGAGATACGAAATCGACGCCTGCCCGCTGCCGACGACGATGCGCGCCGCCTCGTCGTAGAGGTCGTCCTTCTCGAAGTCGAGGTCGCCGCCGCTCTTCTTCTCTTCCTCGGTGATGGTCTCGTCGTAGGTCGGCTTCCCCTGCTTGCGCAGGAAGCTCGCGAGGCGCGCGCTCTCCTGCTCTGAGATGTAGGGCCCGTGCAGCCGCACGAAGCGCGACGAGGCCGGGGGCAGATAGAGCATGTCGCCGCGTCCGAGCAGTTGCTCGGCGCCGTTGCCGTCGAGAATCGTCCGCGAATCGATCTTCGACGACACGCGGAAGGAAATGCGCGCGGGCAGGTTGGCCTTGATGAGGCCCGTGATGACGTCGACCGACGGGCGCTGGGTCGCCAGGATCAGGTGGATGCCGACCGCGCGCGCCATCTGGGCCAGCCGGCAGATCGACTCTTCGACCTCGTTGCTCGCCACCATCATCAGGTCCGCCAACTCGTCGATGAGAACCACGATGAAGGGCAGGGTCTTGACCTCGAGTCCGTTCTTGTCGAGGAGCGGGCGACTGACTCTCGGCCATGGCCGTCTTGATGTTGCGGTTGTACTGCTCGATGTTGCGCACGCCGACGGCCGCGAGCGTCTTGTATCGCTCTTCCATCTCGCGCACGGCCCAGCGCAGCGCGTTCGCCGCGAGCTTGGGGTCGACGACGACCGGCGTCAGCAGATGCGGTATCTCCTCGTACATCCCGAGCTCGAGGCGCTTGGGATCGATCATGATCAATCGGACCTCTTCAGGTGTCGCCCGGAAGAGGATGCTCGACAGCATCGCGTTGACGCTGACCGACTTGCCGGTGCCGGTCGATCCGGCGATAAGCAGGTGCGGCATCGTGGCCAGGTCGCTGACGAACGGCTCGCCATGGATGGTCTTGCCGAGCGCAAGCGTCAGGCGGGAGGTCGAGCGGCGGTACGCTTCCGACTCGAGCAGTTCACGAAGAGAGATCTGCTCGCGGTTGGGGTTCGGAATCTGGATGCCGACGGTGGACTTCCCGGGGATGCGATCGATCAGGACTGACTCGGCCTGCATCGCCAGGCAGAGGTCGTCGGCCAGCCCCGTGATCTTGCTGTACTTGACGCCGGCGTCGGGCTTGAACTCGTAGGTTGTGACGACCGGGCCGGGGTGAATCTGTACGACGTTCCCCTCGACCGCGAACTCGCGGCATTTCTCCTCGAGCTGCCGGGCTCCGTCCATGAGCTCCCGCTCGTCGACTTTCTGCTCGCCTCTGGGCGCGTCGAGGAGCGCGAGCGGCGGCTGTGCCCAGGCGCCGTTGCGCTTCTTCTCCGCCATCTTCTCGGCCGGCAGCTTGTCGGGATCCGAGAGAGGTAGCGTCGGCTCAACCAGCGGACGCTTGATCGACGGCGGCGTCGGCCGCGACGAGGCGGCGCGGAGCGCCGCAGCTGCCGCGCCAACCATGGCTGCGGCCCGCGAAGGCTTCGGGGCTTCCTCTGGAGCGGCCTTCAGTGAAGCAGCCTTCGCCCGCGCAGGAATGGGAGCCTCATCGTCATCGTCGTCCCTCGACGAAGCCGCCAGCCCAGGCGTCCTGACGACCTTCGTGTCTTTCCCCGTATCCTTGCCGGACTTGTCTCCCGTTTTGTCGAGGTGCTTCTTGAGGACCTCCTGCCGCTGTTTTTCCCGCCGCCGTTCCTCCTTGCGGGCACGCATCGCATCGAGCACGCCCGCCCATCGGTCGCGAGCCATCTGGAACACGACGGCGAAGAGCCGGCCGAACGAGAATTGGGTCGATAGAACGATCGACAGAAAGAGGAGCGTCAGGATCAGGATGATCGAGCCGGTCTTGTTGAGGTACTCCGCCAGGATCGACGAGAGCGCCTTCCCGAGATAGCCTCCGGCGAGGATCTCGCGGCTGCCGACGCGCAGCGTCCCGAACGCGAGCGACAGAAACGACGCGACGCAGCCGACGAGCAAGCCCGGCGCCCACGAGCTTCGTGTAGGCGGCATCGGGAATCCGGCACCAGAAGTAGTGCCAGCCGCTCACGACCAGCACCACGGGAGCGAGGTAGGCTGAGTAGCCGAGCATCTGATACGACAACTCCGCCAGGAAGGCTCCGACCCGGCCGCCAAAGTTCAACGGCGGCCATCGGTGCCGGTCGTGAAGAAGAAGACCGGATCGGCCGGGCTGTAGCTGGCAAGCGAGATCAGCCACATCAGCGCCAGCGCGAAGAGCGCCACGCCGATGAACTCGCTCAGGCGACGAGAGACGAACGTCGTTCCGGCCACGTCAGATCTCCATAATCACCGGCAGCACCAGCGGCCGGAGTCCGGAACGTTTGCGGAAGAACCGCTGCAGGTCCACGCGAATCTTCTCCTTGATGAGCCCGGGGTCGGTCCGTTCCTCGATGCCCGCGCCCTCGATTGTCGCGGCGAGCAGGGCCGGGATCTCCTTCAGCAGCCCTTCTGTACGTGCGTCCAGCACGAACCCCCGTGTAATCACGTCGGGCGTCTCCTCGAGGCTTCCCGACTGGCGCCCGATCACCACGACCGGCACGACCAGGCCGTCGCCCGGAGAGATGCCGCCGATCCCTGAGAACCTCGTCGCCTACCTCGCCGCTGCGGGTCCCGTCGATGAGGATCCGGCCCGCCGGGACTTTGCCCGCCAGCCGGCCGCCCTCGCCATCGAAGCGGATGACGTCGCCGTTCTCCGCCAGCAGGACTTTCGTCCCCCGAGACACCCGGCCGGCGATGCGGGCGTGCCGGGCAAGCTGGCGGTACTCACCGTGTATCGGCACGAAGTAGCGCGGCCTGACCAGGGAAAGCATCAATTTCAGCTCTTCCTCGCTGCCGTGTCCGGAAACATGGACGTGTTTGAGGCCTTCGTAGACCAGTTCCGCGCCTCTTTTGGCAATATGGTTCATCACCCGGCCGATGGCCTTCTCGTTGCCCGGAATTTCACGGGCCGAGAACACCACGACGTCCTCCGGCTCCAGCCGGACGTGGCGGTGGTCGTCGATGGCGATCCGCGGGAGCGCCGCCTGGGGCTCCCCCTGGGAGCCCGTGCAGAGGCACACGACGTCCTGAGCAGGGAAGTTGCGGACGTCGCTGTCCTTGATCTGGACGCCGGTCGGGATTCGGAGATAGCCCAGCCGTTGCGCGATCTCGGAGTTGTCGATCATCCCTCGGCCGATGAACGCCACTCGGCGGTCGAACTGCGCCGCGAGATCGACGACGATCTGCATCCGATAGATGCTCGACGCGAAGGTGGCGACGACGATCTTGCCGTCGGCGTTGGTGAAGATCTCTTCGAAGGCATCGGTTACGTCGACTTCGGACCCAGTGAATCCGCGCCGATCGACGTTGGTGCTGTCAGCCAGCAGTGCGAGAACGCCCGTCGCGCCGAGCTGAGCCAGCCGGTGCACGTCCACGCCCTCGCCGTCGATCGGGGTCTGGTCGATCTTGAAGTCCCCGGTGTGGATGACCACGCCGAGCGGCGTCTCGATGGCCAGCGCCACGCAGTCAGGGATGCTGTGAGTGACCCGAAGAAACTCGATGGTAAAGGTCCCGACCGTGACGCGCTCGCGCGGCCTCACCGGTATCAGCCGTCGCCTCGACTCGTGATCGTCGTCGTCGAGCTTGGATTCGACGAGCGCGAGCGTAAACGGGGTGCCGTAGACCGGCCCCTGAACAACCTTGAGGACGTGCGGCACGGCGCCGATGTGGTCCTCGTGTCCGTGAGTGAGCACGATCGCCGCGATGTTGTACTGCTGGAGCTGACGCAGGTCCGGAATGATGAGGTCGACGCCGAGGAGCTCCGGCTCGGGGAACATCACGCCGGCGTCCACGAGGATCGCGGTGTCGCCGCAGGCGACGACCATCATGTTCATGCCGAACTCGCCCAGACCCCCGAGGGGCACGAGCTCGAGCGGCGCGTCAGTTCCGTGAGTCGACAGAAGACCCTCGTCCTTTCGGCGTCGCCAAGGTGCCAGGCGAACGCCAGCCAGAGCCCAAAGACGCCAAAGCAAATGGAATCGTGAAGGCGCTGGTGCCCGCCCCGTCAGGAGGCACGACGACCGGCGGGAACACACCCGGGAAGGTGCGAGCGCTCGGTGCTGCGCGGCGGGGCGCCGCGCGTCTCGTGCCCCACCTGACGTCTGCTGGGACAGGCGGTCAGGGACAGGGAAAATCCGTGCAGACTATAGCACAGCTCGAGAAGAAGGCGAAAAAGCAGACGAAACGAACACGTCCGCAAGCCGCGCTAATTCTGTGAGTTGCAGCGCCTCCGGACGCCGCGTGCCGTCGACGTCCGCCTCGGCGATGGCCTGCCTCGGGTCCACCGCCGCGCTCCTCGGCGAAGGGCTTCAGCGCGTTGAGGAGCGTCTTGCGGCGTTGGGTAAAAATCGATCGCACCAGGCGCTCGAATGTCGCCTCGTCTTTCAGCCCCACGACCGCGTCCCGGAAATCGAGGCGGAGGACCGCCGAATGCACTTTCGGGATGGGCCTGAAGGCTCCCGGCGGCAGCGTCATGAGTCGCCGGACGCGTGGCGCGGAGCTGCACGAAGATCGCCAGCGTCCCGTAGTCCTTCGTCCCCGGTTTTCCCTCGATGCGATCGGCCACCTCGCGCTGGAGCATCAGCGTCGCATCGGTGATACGGGCGCCATCGCGGCGCGCCCGGAGCAGCCGGAAGAGGATTGGGGAGGAACGTTGTAGGGCAGGTTGCCGGCGACCCGAAGGTCGCGATCGGCGATCGTGTCCAGGTCGAACTCGAGGAAGTCCTGCTCGACGAGCGAGACGTTCTGAGGCAGCCTCGGCGCCAGCGCCCCGGCCATGTCGCGATCCAGTTCGACGGCAGTCAGGTGGGCGACCCGCGGCGCGAGGCGCAGCGTGAGTGCGCCTGGTCCCGGGCCAATCTCGAGAAAGCGATCGGTCAGCCGCGGGGCGATGGCCTCGACGAGCCTGTCGGCCCACGCGGGCTCGAGGAAATGCTGTCCGAACTTCTTCTTCGCCCGGACGCTTGCCTTGCCGTCGCATCACACGTCGTCCAGCGACTCACCGCGCCAGTACTTCTCTTCGATTTCCTCAATCTCTTCTTCGCTCATGCCGAAGTGATGTCCGAACTCGTGGATGACGGTCTCGGCGACGCAGTCGCGGATCTCGTCGTCGTCTTCGCACGCCTCCTCGATGGGATCTGGTAAATCGAGATGCGATCCGGAAGCGTGTTGCCGTAGCCCCAGCTGCGTTCGGGGAGGGGAGTGCCCTGGTAGAGACCGAAGAGCGTGTCGTCGGGTCCGACCTCCATCTCCGCGAGCGTTTCAGGCGACGGCAGGTCCTCGACGACGACGGCGACGTTCTTCATGGCGTTGCGGAAGCGCCGCGGGATCTCGCGCAGGGCGTCTTCGACGAGCTGCGTGAAGCGCTCCTTCGTCACGACTTGCCCCGGGGCTTCGCGCGACCGTGGAGGCCGGAGGCTCGCCGCGCGTGTCAAGTGCGCGTAGAAGTCGCAGTCAGCCGCGGATGACGCATCGATCGCAGAGCGGGCGCGGCTTGCAGATGCGCCGGCCGTGCAGAATCAGCGTGTCCGATGTCCGCGTCCACGCGGCGGGCGGCATGGCGGCGCAGAGCTGCTGCTCCACGACCTCGGGGTCATCGGACTTCGCGATGCCGATCCGGTTGGCCACGCGAAGCACGTGGCGGTCGACGGGAAGCCCCGGCACGCCGAGCGCGTGACCGAGGACGACGTTGGCGGTCTTTCTGCCGACGCCGGGAAGCTTGACGAGTGCCTCCATGGTCCGCGGGACTTCGCCACCGTGCGTCTCGACGACCTCGGTCGCCATGCCCACGAGCGATCGCGACTTGGCGCGGAAGAAGCCCGTCGACTGAATCTGCGGCTCGAGCTCGTCGGTCGTCGCGCGGGCGAGCGCGCGAGCGTCTGGATAGCGCGCGAAGAGCGCCGGCGTGACCTGATTGACGCGCTCGTCGGTGCACTGCGCCGAGAGAATCGTCGCGACCAGCAGCTCGTAGGCGTTGGTGAAATGAAGCTCGGTGTCGGCGTTGGGATGCTGCGTGCCGAGCCGCTTCATGATCCGTCGCGTCTCGGCGGGAGACTTCGACGGTGACGGCACGCTCTTGCGCGAAGCCGCGCGCTTGGACATGACGTCATTGTAGTCTCAAGGCTTAGGGCTCAGGCTTCAGGCTCTAGCAAGGCCTTCGACGAGCATACTCGAAGATCTTGCTAGAGCCTAAAGCCTGAGCCTGAGCCTATTCCCGCCGCTCCGTCGTCCCGCGCGGCGGCACCGCCGTCAGCAGCGCGATCAGCGCCCGGCTGCCGCCCTTGAGGCGCGAGGTTCCGACGACGACGGTCTCGCCGACGTCCATCGTGAAGCTCGTGTCGATGATGGAGCTGCGGACGGCGCGCTCGGCGCTGGCGCGCGCCACGGAACGCCCCGCGGACCCCTCGTCAAGTCGCGCGGTCAGATCCTCGATCTCGCGGTCGACTCGTCGGATCTCCACCTCCAGTTTCGCGATAGCGTCCGCCGGTGCCACGCCAACTTCGTACTTGCTCCGTGCCTCCTTGAGCTGCTTGTCGAGCAGCGCCCGCTGGTCCGTGAGATCGGCGATCCGCCGGGCGGTTGTGCGCGACGCGGCCGACGCAGACGTCGCGTCGGCGACCGACATCCCTCGAGACGCGCCGCCGCCGAGCAGCGTGAACCTGACGAAGACCCGTGAGCCTCTCGGCGCGCGAGGTGGAAAGCCTCAGCTCGTATTCCTGATCTTCCGGACCGCGCAGGACCTGGCTCAACGTCTGCGGCGACATGCCGCCGCTCGAGCCTGACTGTGCGGCGGGCCGCCGATTGGCCGGCGCGTACGATCCCTGCTGCCCGCAGCACATCACCCACGCCGCGTCGAGCAGCTTGTAGGACTTGAACGGCAGGAACTCGCGCATGTCGACGAGTGCCTTCCGCGCCGCCGGCGGCACGTCGTCGGCGATCGCCGCGCCCTGAATGTCGCCGAGCACGAGCACGACGCTGAATCCCTGCGGCAGCGCCGCACGTCGCGACTGGGCGAACGTCGGCTGCCGACGGGCGGCGGCGTCTCGGCCGCCGGGCGTCGGCGACGGCACAGCGCGCGGCGGCGGAGGCGCCGGCTGCGATTGCTGTGCCAGGACCGGCGTCGCCATGGATGCGGCGACCACGACGGCGCAGAGCGGCAGGCGGAGCGACGAGAGACGCGTATCTCGCATAGTCTGTTGGCTGTGAGTCGCCGGTCGCGCAGGTCATGGCATCGACTCCTGAAGGCGCAGGTTCTGATCGAAGATCCAGATGATTCGTGTGCCGCCGGGCGTCGCAAACTGCAGCTGGCGGCGCTCCCCGTCGCCGCTGCCCCCGCCGACCGCGGCCAATGGCTCGGGCGTCACCGGAGCCGTCGCCGGACCAACTGACCACGCGATGGCCGGTCATGGTGCCCACGACGACCAGCAGCGCTCCGACACTGCCGCGATCGCGAAGGGACGCAGCCACGGCGTGCGCACGGGCGCCGACTCGAGCGCGGCCGACACGATCACCCGGCGCATCCGCTCCGCGTCGACCGGCGCCAGCCCTTCGTCCTCGCGAACGGATCGCCGTCGTTGAGAAGTTTCCTCACGTCAGGGACAGAGTTTCTTGCTTGGGTCAGTCATTGCTTTCACCCGAGGTTCCCGCGCGGCCATCCACCGCGGCGGCCAGCTCGCGGCGGCCTATCGACAGGTGCCACCGGACTGTCACCGCGGCGACGCCGAGCAGCCGCGCAATCGCAGGGATCGCGACGCCTTCAATCTCATACAGCACGATGATTGCGCGCCGCCGAGGCGGCAGCCGGTCGAGGGCCTGCCAGATAATCGAGCGCGCCAGCAGGGCCGACTCGGTGTCGGAGGCGACCGGCGTCACCGTCGAACGCCACGTCGTCCGCGCCTCGCTTCCTGACGGCCAGCTGCCGCCATCGTCGCGGGCGAGGTTGATGAGCACTCGCACGAGCCAGGCCTCTTCGTGCCCCGCGCCCTCCGGCACCGAGCCGCGTGGCGGGCGGCGCGAAGAAACGTCTCCTGGACCAGATCGCTCGCATCCTCGGCACTTCTGGACAGACGCCGAGCCAGGCGGTAGAGCCGCTGGTGGTGCGCGTCGAATAAAGTGCCCAGCCGTGCCGAGGCGTCGTCGGTCGGCCGGTCCGCGGTCGCGCTCATTGCGATCGCCTGCCCGGTCATAACACTCACAGACGTTTACCGAATTCTGTTTGTTGGTCGGCTCAGGGCTCATGGCTCAGGGCTCTTGAAAGGCCGTTCAGATAGTGTCCGCCTTCTAAGCGGACTCAAGGCTCTGGTCCTGTGAAGCCGTGAACTACATGAGCTCTGAGCCCTGAGCCAACCCTAGTGCACTGGCCCCTTGTCCCAGCTGGCCCCCGTGGACTCGCTGAAGACTCGCATGTGTTCCTGGAGGGCGGCAATGAGGTTGGGCAAAACCTGGATGGGAACGGCGATCTTCGCGCGCACCGGGGCACGCACGACGTGCGTGGTCTGCGCCTGCTGAATATCGTCGTCCGAGAGGGGCAGGACCTCGCAGAACGACAGCGTGAAGTCGAACGGCGTGTGCGAGATCGCGCAGAAGTTCGCGTAGACCCGGGGGGTCTCGCCCTTGTCGTCGGGAACGATCGTGAAGTTGATCTGCTTGCGTTCATCCATGACGGGTAGCTTAACCGGCAATGTGGAGAGTCTGAAGCCGACGACCACATCAGATGGGCACGATGACACGATGAACACGATGAATTCTCGGGTTCTGCCCATCGTGACCATCGTACCATCGTGGCCATCGTGAGCCGCCCAGAGGGCGCGTTCGTCAGTGGAGGTCAGGGCGAGAGGTCGAACTTCCCGTTGACTCAGTATCGCCGCATGACGCCGACGACGACGCCCTGAACCTGGACCTGCTCGGCGGCAAACGACCATCGGCTGCATGGCCGGATTGGCGGGCTGCAGGCGAATGCGGCCCTGCTCCCGGATACAGCTTCTTGAGGGTCACGTCCGAGCCGTTGAGCAGGGCAATGACCATCTCGCCGTTGTCTGCGGTGCGGCGATCCTCGACAATGACGTAATCACCATCGCGAATCTGCTCGTCGATCATCGAATCGCCCCTGACGCGCAGCACGTAGCTGTCGCGCTTGCCCACGAGATCTTCGGGCACGGCGATCGTCTCGCTGCCGACGACGGCTTCGATCGGCGAGCCGGCGGCGACGTAGCCGAGGAGCGGCAGCTCGAGTGCCCGGCTGCCGAGTCGCGTCGGCACCAGCTCGACCGACCGGCTCCGGTTCCATGCACGCTTGATGAAGCCCTTCTCCTCGAGGTTCGTCAGGTGCTTGTGGACCGTCGCCAGCGAGGAGAGGCCGAACCGGCGTCCGATTTCCTCCAGGCTCGGCGCGTAGCCGTGCTGCTGAATGAAATCGTTGAGGTAGTCGAGAATCTCGCGCTGGCGCTTGGTCAGTGGGAGCATGTTGCGCGCACTATACGCAAAGGAAAAGCGAAAGTCAAACGGCGGGTGCGTTTTACCCCGACGCCCTCGAGACGGTCTAACCCGAACAGATGTGGCCGATTGTTCCGTGCCGAGCGTCCGACCATCGGCGTGACTTACCGTGCTGACCCGCGCCTGGATGGGACACGTGTCGCCTGACTGGACCATCCGCGTGGGTGGCGGAGAGGACGCCGCCGCCTTCGATCCAGCATGGGCCGACGCCGACGACCGCACTCTCGTCGGCCTGTGCCTCGCCGGCCAGTCGCGCGGCGTTCGACGTCGTCGTCGAGAGGCACCGCCGTCAGGTCTATCAGCTCTGCTATCGATACGTCGGCAATCACGAAGACGCCGCCGACCTCGCGCAGGACGCGTTCATTCGCGCCTTCAAGGGCCTCAAGGGCTTCAAAGGGGAGTCGAGCCTTTCGACCTGGCTCTACCGCATCGCGGTGAACGTCTGCTTGAACCGGCTGGCGCTCAAGGCGCCGCAGGGTCAGCCGCTCGAGCCCGGCGAGCGCTTGTCGATCTTCGCGTCGAGCGCCCTGACGCCACGCTCCTTGCGCGACGAGCGCGCTCGCGGAAGTCCGGGCGGCCATCCGGCAGCTGCCGCCGAAGCAGCGTGCGACGTTGATTCTTCGGATTTATCATGAGCTGCCACACGAGGAGATTGCCGGTATTCTCGGCAGCTCGGTCGGCGCGGCGAAGGCGAACCTGTTCCACGCGCTGGCCAACTTGAAGAAGTTACTGCGATGACGCACCTGACCGAAGCCGAGTTCGTGGATCTTGCTCGACGCGACGCTCGCGCCCTCGCGTGAGGCCCATCTCGTGGCCACTCGGGCCTGCGACGACTGCCGCGCGGTCGCAGCCAGGATGCGCGAGGTCGCTGAGTCGAACCGCAGCCGTCGAGATGCCGGAACCGTCGCCGCTCTTCTGGGAACACTTCTCCGCGCGCGTTCACGAAGGCGTGCGCGGCGGAGCCCGGAGCGGCATCGCGTGGTTCCGTTGGGCGCTGGACGGCGAGACATTCACATGGGCGCATCGTCGGGAGCGCTGCTCACGCTCCTGCTCGTAGCGGGTGTCTGGGTCGCGTGTGGCGCGCCAGGCGCCAGCTGTCCGGCGCACATCGGGGACGGCCAACGTGACGATCGCGGCGACCACCGCCGGCTCGGACGCAGATCAGACCGGGACACCCGACGCCTTCAGATCCCGACACCGACGCGGCGTGGGCGCTCGTGCGCACGGTTGCCGACGACGTGTCCTGGGACGATGCCGAGGCTGGGGGTTTGGCGCGCGGCCGGGTTCTGCGGACGAGCCATGGCCACGCTGACTACTGACGAGCGATCGGAGCTCGTGCGATTGCTGCAGGCGGAAACGAAACAGCCGGGCGCATAGCGTTGGGAGCGCGGCTCACGGAACCACGGGACGCGGATCACGCGGAATCCACCGATCTGGAATGACGAGAACGTAGAGGACTACAATGGTGCGACAGTTTTTCTTCGCCGTGGTGATTGCCGGCACGGTCGAGCACAGCGGCCGCGCAGCCTCCGGCCCAGCCGCCACAACGTCCGCTTCCGCAGGGCCGCGGTGACGACGCCGCAGGCGACGTCGCTGCCCGACGCGGTCCTTGCCAACATGCTCGACACCTATGCGATCGTGCAGGCGCAGAAGCCCTCACCATCGCCGACGAGTCGCTATGGCACCTTTGCCGCACGGCTGAAAAAGCTCCAGGACATCCGGCGGAGAAACCAGCGGCAGCGTCACCTCCTCGTTCGAGAGCTCGGCCGGATGGCCGGGCCGCGGGCGCCCGTCCAGGCAGACGAGAGCGCCATCCGCAGCTCAGCTGGCGGCGCTGCGCGACCACGACGATCGCGCCGCCGTCGAGCTGCGCCAGGCCTACGACGCGCTCGATGAGGTCCTCGACACGCGGCAGCAGGCGCGGCTTCAGCGTGTTCGAGGAGCAGATCGAGCAGACGCAAGCTGGACCTCCTCGTCCGCGCGCGCGAGCAGGCCCGCTCTGAAACGTCACTGCAGTAGCGGCGCCGGGAATCGGAGACCGGCCACGGCGCCTCGTCCCCAGGTGCTCCCGTTCCGCGCGAGTCTGTGTACAATTGCGATATGGCTTTGCGACTGCGGTCCGGAGTGCTGGTCGGCCTCAGTCTGGCGGCTGTGGTGCCCCTATCCTGCCGCTCGCCGCCCAGACACGCCTGACCAAACAGGACGCCGATCGCTGCCAGGGCAAGCTCGGTCGCATCACCGAGCTTCGCCAGCGCGCCCAAGGCGCAGGCGTCGGCCAAAGGCGCGGCTTCGCAGACTACCCAGCTCACCGACGCGGAACTGAACGCCTATCTGCACTACCACCTGAAGGACCAGGTGCCGGCTGGCGTCGTCGAGCCCACCTTGAGCGCGCTCGGTGACGGGCGCGTTCGTGGCGCAGCGACCATCGATCTCGACGCGGTCCGCAAGCAGAAGCAGCGCTCGTGGACCGATCCGATGAGCTACATGACCGGCAAGCTGCCGCTGACTGCCTCGGGGCTTCTCATCACGCAGAACGGCGTGGGCCGGTTCCAGCTCGAGGGCGCCGAGATTTCCGGCATCGCGATTCCGAAGAGCCTGGTCCAGGAGCTCCTCGCCTTCTACTCCAAGTCGCCTGAGAAGCCCTCCGGCATCAGCATGGACGACCCCTTCGAGCTTCCCGCCGGCATCAAGGAGATCCGCGTGGGGAAGGGCGAAGCGATGGTGGTGCAATAGATCCCCTTCAGTCGCCGCTGCAGTTCCTCAAAGGCGTCGGCCCGCGGCGCGCGGCCGATCTCGAGCGGGTCGGCCTCCACACGGTCGAGGATCTCCTCTATCGATTCCCAATCCGCTACGAAGACCGCGGCACGTTCCAGACGATCGCGGCGCTTCGTCCGGGTGTCACGGCCTCGATCGTCGGCGAGGTCGTCGGATGCGGCATCCGGCCGACGCGCCGGCCGCGCTTCAAGATCTTCGAGCTGGTCGTGCGCGATGCGACCGGTGCGCTCCGCGCCATCTGGTTCAACCAGCCGTTTCTCAACGACGTCTTCCGGCCTCACCAGCGAGTCATCCTCTTTGGCAAGCTCGAGCTGACGTCGCACGGCCTGCAGCTCCAGAACCCGCAGTACGAAGTGCTGCCGCAGGCCGGCACCCGAAGGCGAGGCCAGCGAGGCAGGAGAGCCCGGACACGAGGTTGGTGGGGACGACACGCTGCACACCGGCCGCATCGTCCCGATCTACGAAAAGACCGGCACGGTCACGACCAAGATGCAGCGTGTGCTCGTCCACCACGCGCTGGCACAATTGCCCGACGTCCTGCCGGATCCCGCTGCCGGCCGCGCTCCGCCAGCGCCACGGCCTCCTCGACCGGCGAACCGCGATCGGCGAGGCGCATTTTCCGCCCGAGCACGCCAACCTCGACGAGCTGAACAGCTTCCGATCGCCGGCGCAGCGCCGGCTGATCTTCGAAGAGTTCTTCCTCTTCCAGTGCGGGCTGGTGCTGCGGAAGCGCCGTGCGAGCGCCGAGGTCGAAGCCCCGTTCGGTCGTCATCACCGACGAGATCCGCGAGTCGGCGCGTCGCGTCCTGCCATTCAAGCTGACCGGCGATCAGAAGAAGGTCATCGCCGAGATCGTCGGCGACATGAAGCGTCCCGCATCCGATGAACCGTCTTCTGCAAGGTGACGTCGGGTCGGGCAAGACCATCGTCGCGCTGATGGCCGCGCTCGTAGCGATGGAGAACGGCTTCCAGGTCGCCTTCATGGCGCCGACCGAGATCCTGGCCGAGCAGCACTACATCAATATCCGGCGCATGCTCGAGTCGTCACGCTTCCGCATGGCGCTCCTGACCGGGACGACGGCGGCCAAGAAGCGGCGCGAGATGCAGGCCGAGCTCGCCGGCGGATCCCTTCAGCTCGTGGTCGGCACACACGCGCTCGTCGAGGATCCTGTTGCGTTCCGCGAGCTGGGGCTCGCGATTATCGACGAGCAGCACCGGTTCGGCGTCATGCAGCGCGCGGCGCTTCGCGCCAAGGGCATGCACCCCGACATCCTCGTCATGACCGCGACGCCCATTCCGCGCACGCTGGCGCTGACCACATACGGCGACCTCGATGTCTCCGTGATGCGCGAGATGCCGCCGGGACGCAAGCCGATCAAGACCGTCGCCAAGCCGGAGTCCCGGCGTGACGAGATCTACGATTTCCTGCGCAAGGAGCTCGACCTGGGACGGCAGGCGTATGTGATTTATCCGCTGGTCGAAGAGTCGGCCAAGGTCGACCTTCGCGCCGCCACGGAGATGGCCGACCATCTGCAGCAGGACGTATTCCCGGCCTATCGCGTTGCGCTGCTCCACGGCCGGATGAAACCGGACGACAAAGACCGCGTCATGCACGCCTTCGCGCGCGGCGAGTTCCACATCCTCGTCTCGACGACCGTCGTCGAAGTCGGCGTCGACGTGCCGAACGCGTCGGTCATGGTCGTCGAACACGCCGAGCGGTTCGGCCTGTCGCAGCTCCACCAGTTGCGCGGGCGCGTCGGCCGCGCGGCGCATCAGTCCTACTGTGTCCTGCTGTACCAGGCGCCCCTCAATGACGCCGGCCGCGAGCGCCTCAAAGCGCTGACCGACACGACCGATGGGTTCGTCATCGCCGAGCGCGACCTCGCGCTGCGCGGTCCCGGGGATTTCTTCGGCACGCGGCAATCGGGGATGCCCACGCTGCGAGTCGGCGATCTGCTGCGCGATCACCAGATGATGGAAGAGGCGCGGCGGGAAGCCGTGGCGGCGCTCGACGATGGGCACGATGCCGACGAGCTGGCGGCCTTCGTGCGTTCCAGTTGGGAACAGCGGTTCGGGCTGGTCGGAGTCGGGTAGCGCGTGCGCGGCATTCGCGGCATTCGCATCATTGCCGGCGCGCTCAAGGGCGTCGCCTGGCGTCGCCCGACTGGCCCGGCCTCAGGCCGACGTCGGACAAGCTGCGCGAGACGCTGTTCAACGTCCTCGGCCCGGCAGTTGTCGGCGCGCGGGTTCTCGACGGCTATAGCGGCACCGGGGCCGTCGGCATCGAAGCTCTCAGCCGCGGCGCGTCGCACGTGACGTTTGTCGACAGCGACCGTCGGGCAACGGAGCTCGTCCAGTCCAACCTGCTGCACTGCGGCATCAAAGAGGGCTATGCTATTATCCGCGTGGATTTTGCGGGCGTGGCAGCCCGCTCTCGAAAGCCCTGGCACGGTCGAGTGCGAGACCGTTCGACATCATCTTTCTCGACCCTCCCTACGGAGCCGGCGAGATGGCGTCGGCCATCGCCGCGGCCGCCGAACTTGCATCGTCGGACACGCGAGTGATCGTCGAGCACGCCAGGCGCGACGCGGCACCTGCCGAGGCAGGGAAGCTGAGGCTGACGCGGAGCTTGTCGTCAGGGGATAGCGGGCTGGCATTCTACCGGAGCATCGATAGCGGGGCGGTCACGCCGGACTTCGAACGTTACACTTCAGGGTTCAGTTCAACAGTCAGCACTCGGCATTCAGAATCTCAAAGCGATGTCTGCACCGCTTGCAATCTACCCCGGCTCGTTCGACCCGATGACGATGGGGCACGTGGACATCATCCAGCGCGGATCGCGGATGTTCGAGCGAATCATCATCGCGGTCCTCATCAACGCCGACAAGTCGCCGCTCTTCTCCGTGCACGAGCGAGTCGAGATCGCGCGGGAGGTTTTCCGCGACCGGGCCAACGTCGAAGTGGACACCTTCGACGGGCTGCTCGTGGATTACGCTCGGCGGCGACAGGCGGGCGTCATCGTTCGCGGATTGCGCGCCGTGTCGGATTTCGAGTACGAGATGCAGATGGCGCTCATGAACCGCCGCCTCAACCCGGATGTCGAGACGGTCTTCATGATGCCAGCCGAGCCGTACACCTACGTCAGCTCGCGTCTCGTCAAGGAAGTTGTCGCCCTCGGCGGATCCGTCAAGGGCATCGTTCCGGACATCGTAGAACGCCGTTTGCGTGAGAAGAAGCTCGCGCGTGAGACGCTGAGGGCCTGACTTATGGGAATTGCACAGTCAACCAGCCTGGCGAGTTCGTTCGCCGCGCGCGCGACGCGCATCGCCATGTCGCCGACCATGAAGGTCACCGCCGAGGCGCTGGCCCTCAAGGCGAGGGGGATTGATGTCGTCGATCTCGGCGCCGGCGAGCCGGACTTTCCAACGCCGCGCCACATCGGGGCGGCGGCGCACGCCGCGATCGACGCCAACTTCACCAAGTACACGACCAACTCCGGCACCGACGAGCTGAAGAAGGCCATCGTCGCGCGCTACAAGACCGACTACGGTATCGAGTACGCGACCAACGAGGTCATCGTGACTGCCGGCGGCAAGCAGGCGCTCTTCAACGCCGTGATGGTGCTCTTCGGCGAGGGTGACGAGGTCATCACGCACATGCCGGGCTGGCCGACGCTTGTCGAGCAGATCAAGCTCGCCGACGCCACGCCGGTCATCGTGCACACGCACGCGGACGACGGCTTCCGCCTGCGCGCCGACACCTTTCTCAAGGCGCTGACGCCGAAGACCCGCGGCATCATCATCAACTCGCCCGGCAATCCGACCGGCGCGTTGATGTCGGAGGAAGACCTGGAGGCGCTCGCGACCGAGGCCGCGAAGCGCGGCATTTGGATCCTGCTCGACCTCTGCTACGAGAAGCTGATCTACGACCCGACGCCGCACAATCTCCCCGGCGTGCTGGCCCGGACGATGAGAGACCGCGCCGTGCTGTGCGGATCGGCGTCCAAGGCCTACGCGATGACGGGATGGCGCTGCGGCTGGACGATCGCGCCCGCCGCGGTGGTGAGCGCGTGCAACGCGCTCCAGAGCCACTCGACTTCGAACGTCTGCTCGATTACGCAAAAGGCCGTAGTGGCCGGCCTGACCGGTCCGCAGTCCTGCGTCACGGACATGCTCGACGAGTACCGGCGGCGCCGCGACCAGCTCTGCATCTGGCTGGCTGAAGAGCCGCGGCTGCGCCTGGTCAAGCCCGCCGGGGCGTTCTACCTGTTTCCCGACGTCTCGGACTTTCTCTCGCCGGACGGCGTCAGGACCTCGGCCGAGCTCGCCCAGTCGCTACTCGACGGGCCGCGCGTGGCGCTCACGCCGGGCGAAGCGTTCGACGCGCCCGGGTTCGTCCGTCTGTCCTACGCGGCGTCGATGGAAGACCTCGAGCGCGGGGCGAAGAAGATCATCGACCACGTGCGCTCCGTCGAGCGCCCGCGGACAACAACGACCGCCTAACGTCCTGACACGGTTCACGGCTGCTTCGCGATGATCGCGAAGGACCCTACAAGCTGTCTCATAAACAGCGCGAACGAGCGGCAGCGAGTGAGCCACGCGAGCGGAGCGGGGCGTCGGGGGTCCCCGCGAGCGAGCGTGTAAGGGGGTCCGGGGGACAAAGTCCCCCGGATGAGACTATCGTCCACTCGTGACGCCGTGAGCGCTTGGGAGATGGGCCTCGCGCGGTGACACCAACAACCGACATCCTCACGCAACTCGAGACGACGCTTGGCGCGGACTACGTGCGCACCGACGATCAGTCGCGCGCCATCTACGGCACCGATGCGCTCAAGCGCGGTCATCCAGCCGACGTTGTCGTCTTTCCGGCGAATACCGCGGAGGTCGCGGCAGTCGTCCGCCTCTGCGCGGAGCACCGGCTCCCGATGGTGCCCCGCGGTGGCGGAACGGGCTACACCGGCGGAGCGGTCCCGACGCGCGGCGGCGTCGTGATCTCGCTCGAGCGGATGAACCGCATCCTCGAGATCGACGAAGCGAACCTCATCGCCATCGTCGAACCCAACGTCGTCACCGGCGACATCCAGGACGCGGTGGAAAAGCTCGGTCTCTTCTATCCGCCGGACCCGGCGTCGTTGCGGCAGTCGGTCATCGGTGGCAATGTCGCCGAGTGCGCGGGCGGGCCGAGGGCCTTCAAGTACGGCACGACCAAGCAGTACGTGCTGGGCCTCGAGGCGGTGCTGCCGACAGGCGAGATTGTCGAGACCGGGGGCAAAGTCGTCAAGAACGTCGTCGGCTACGACCTGACGCACCTGCTGGTCGGATCCGAAGGGACGCTGGCCATCATCACCAAGATCATCCTGCGCCTCGTGCCCAAGCCGCCGGTGCAGGCGACGCTTCGCGGGACGTTCCCGACGGTCGAGGGGGCGGTGGCCGCCGTGGCCGAGATCATCCGGGAGCGCGTCGTGCCCGCGGCCATCGAGCTCATCGACGGCCTCTCGCTCGAAGCTGTCGCGCGGTACCTCAAGGTGCGCTCGCTCGCGCCGGAAGGGACCGCGGCCGTGTTGCTCGTCGAAGTTGACGGCGTGCCCGCCTCGGTGGCGGAAGAAGCGGCTCGTGTCGAGCGAGCGCTTCTTGCCGCCGGCGCCACAGAAGTGCTCCATGCGCGTGACGATGCCGAGCGTCAAGAGCTCTGGCGCGTCCGCCGTGAGCTGTCGTTGTCGCTCAAGATGGTCGCCGGATTGAAGTTCAATCACGACGTCGTCGTCCCCAAGGCGCGGATACCAGCGCTCTTCGCGCTGGTGCAGCGAATCGCCGCGGAGCGGCGCCTGCGCATCCCGTGTTTCGGGCATGCGGGAGACGGCAACATCCACGTCAACATCATGGTCGATCCTGCAGACACCGACGAGGTGCAGCGCGCTCACGAGGCCGAGCGTTTGCTCTTCGAAGGAGTCGTGGCGATGGAAGGCTCAATCAGCGGGGAACACGGGATCGGCTTCTCCAAGGCGCCGTTCATCGCGATCGAGCTCTCGCCCGATGAAATCGCCCTCATGAAGCGGGTGAAGGCAGCCTTCGATCCCCACGGCCTGCTCAACCCGGGCAAGATCTTTCCATGACTAGACTGCTCATCATCGTCGCGCTCGTCCTCGGGTCGGTCACGCAGGAATCGCCCAAGCCGGTACGCGTGGTCATCGAGACCGAGGCCGGCGCGATCGAGGCCGAGATCGACACCGTCCGCGCGCCCATCTCTGGCGCCAACTTCCTGAAGTACGTCGACGCCGGGCTCTTCGACGGCGGGCGGTTCTTCCGCACCGTTCGGCCCGACAACCAGGTAGACAAGCCCGTCAAGATCGCCGTCGTCCAGGCGTCAGGCAGCCGCGAGCGGCGAGGGGAGTTCTTTCCGGCCATCCCGCTCGAGCGGACGAGCGTGACCGGGCTGACGCACAAGGACGGAACGCTGTCGATGGCCCGCTCGACGCCCGACACGGCACGCGACTCGTTCTCGATCTGCGTCGGGGATCAGCCGTCGCTCGACTTCGGCGGCGCGCGCCAGCCCGACGGGCAGGGATTTGCGGCGTTCGGGCAGGTCGTGCGGGGCATGGACGTCGTCCGCAAGATTCAGGCCTCAACCGCCAACGGTGAGACCCTGACGCCGCCAATTGGCATCATCCATGTGCGACGCCGGTAAAAGTGTGCTGGTCGTCGTGTCCGGCTTAGCCGGACTTCTGATCGCCTGCCCGAGCTACTCGCTTATGAGGCACCTTCTAGGATCTGCTAAAGTCTTTCCATGGTCTTGAAGGTCGCAACGGTCGCGCTCGTGGCCCTTTTCTCGCTCTCGCCTCCCATCGAGCAGGACGCCGCGGCCTTGAAGCGGGAAATCGACGCCATCAAGGCGCAGCAGGCCGAGATGCAGAAGGATCTCGACGCGATTCGCGCCTACCTGCAGCAGATGATCATCGAAAAGGCCGAGGCGGCGATGGTCAACGCGCCCATCGTCGTAGCCGGGGCGCCGACGAGGGGCTCGGCTTCCGCCAAAATCATGATGGTCGAGGTGTCCGACTATCACTGCCCGTTCTGCCGGCGGCACACGCTGGTGACGCAGCCGCAGATTGACGCCGACTACATCAACACCGGCAAGCTACGCTACGTCTTCATCGACTACCCGATCGACCAGCTGCATCCCGACGCCTTCAAGGCGCACGAGGCAGCCAACTGCGCGGGCGAACAAGGCAAGTACTGGGAGATGCACGGTAAGCTCTTCGAATCTCCCCCCACGCGCGACAGCGCCCAGCTCACGCCGCAGCTCGTCTCGCAGGCGAAGGCTGTCGGGCTCGATCTCGGGAAGTTTCGCACCTGCTTCGACGGCGGCAAGTATTCAACGCCAGTCCGCGACAACGTGGCGCGGATGCAGGCGCTCGGCGTCGACAGCACGCCGACGTTTCTTCTCGGCCTCATGCCCGCGGCGGGCCAGCCGATGAAGGTCGTCAAGGTAGTAAGGGGCGCCGTCCCGTACCAGCAGTTCAAGACCGCACTCGATCAGCTGCTGACACAGTAGCCGGTTCCTGTCACGACGTGCAGGTGACCAAGCGATCAGGAGTCAATCTGATCTTCACGGCTCTTAGATCTGCCGCAGTCGCAAGCTCCCGGGCAGAAACGGCGCATCGGTGATTTGCCCCTCGAACGCTGATCCCCATCGGCCAGGAATCTTCGTCCCGCATTCGGGGCAGCCGCCCGCCGGCGTCAGTCGATAGTGCAGGATTCGGTACCCGTCGCGCTCGATGAGCAGCGCTCGGCACTGGTGGCAGCGCGTGTTCTCGAAATCACCGACACGTCCTGGTATGTTCCCGGCATAGACGTAGCGGAGCCCGTTCCGGCGCCCCATCTCGGCGGCCGCCACGAGCATCTCAGGCGTGGTGTTGTCGGGATCGTTCATGCGGTAATCCTTGTGGAACGCCGTGACGTGCCACGGGATGTCGGGTGATACGCTCGCGACGAAGCTCGTCAAGCGATCGATCTCTTCCGGCGAGTCGTTGAAGCCAGGAATGAGCAGCGTCACGATCTCCAGCCAGATGTCCATCTCGTGCAGCGCCCTGATCGTGAAGAGGATGGGCTCGAGGCGGCCGCCGAGCTGACGATAGTGCTTGTCGTCGAAGCTCTTGAGATCGACCTTGTAGAGATCCACCCACGGCCGAAGATAGGCGAGCACACGGGGCGTTGCGTTCCCGTTCGACACGAACGCGGTCATGAGTCCGGCGGCGCGCGCTTCCTTGAAGATCGCGACGGCCCACTCGCTCGTGATCAGGGGCTCGTTGTAGGTGCTGACGACGATGCGTGCGCCGAGTCGCGAGGCCTCGGCGACGAGGACGGCCGGTGATGTGTCCTTTGGCCGCGCGACCGCCTGTGGATCGCGCAGGGCCTGCGACGTCACCCAATTCTGGCAGTAAGAGCAGTGCAGATCGCACCCGAGCATGCCGAAGCTGAACGCGAGCGCGCCGGGGTGGGCGTGGAAGAACGGCTTCTTCTCGACGGGATCGCACTGCACGCCGCCGACGTAGCCATATGGAGCGTAGAGGACGCCACCGCGATTGAAGCGCACGCGGCAGACGCCTTCCGCGCCGTCCGGAATGGGGCAGGCGTGACCGCAGGCATGACAGCGCAGCCGGCCACGCTCGATCGCCTCCACGAGCTCAGGCGCCGCCTCGATCGTCCGGGCTTCGAGTACCTCGGCGAGCGTGGCCATGAATTCATTCTACGCCCGAAGGCGGAAACCGAGGTCTTCACGGACGACCTTCACGATGAGCGCGAAGCCCACGAAGATCGCGAAGGATTTCAACAATCGAGCCTCGCAGTAGAATCGTCACGTATGCCACGAACCGTCGCCGTCATCGGCGCGTCGAGCGACCGCCGCAAGTTCGGGAACAAGGCGCTGCGCGCCTTCGCCCATCAGGGCTACACCGTGTACGCCATCAACCCGCACGAGAGAGAGATCGAAGGGCATCCGGTGTACGCCTCGGTGCTCGACGTGCCTGGTCCGGTCGATATGGCAACGGTCTACGTCCAGCCGGAGGTTGGCGTGCGCGTGATGGAGGACCTGGCGGCGAAGCAGGTCGGCGAGATCTGGCTCAACCCTGGTGCCGACGCGCCCGCAGTCGTCGAACGCGCCAGCAAACTCGGGCTGAAGACGATTCAGGCGTGCAGTATCATCGCGATAGGCGAAAGCCCGGGCACCTACTGAGCCCCCTTTCCTTCCCATTGACAACCCGTTCCGCCGGTGCCTATACTTTCCCACACACAAGCCTAAGACAACCTCTCTCGCCTCGGGGCCTCACGGGCGCACCACACGCCCGCTCCGATATAGCGCGAAGCCCGGACGCCGGAAATCGTCAGACAACCAACACTCACACTCGGCCACAGCCCGATCGAAGAACGCCACCAGTCCCATGCCAACACCCAACAAGCGCACCGCGCGCCAGCCCGCCGCTGATGTCGACAAGCGCGCCGAAGCGACTCCGGAGCTGACCGAAGCCCTGACCGCCGCCTCGACCTCGACATCCGCCACCAGCACCGCCGAGGAGCCCACGGAACCGGAGGTCGCCCCGCCGGCCGCTCTCCCTGTGAGCGCTCCACGAGGGGACAGCCAGCCCCGTGCAGAAGGCCGACCGCAGGACGGCCAGCCCCGTCACGAGGGGCAATCCCGTCGGGAGGGGCAGCCTCGCCAGGAGGGTCAGGCGCGCCAGGAGGGTCAGCCGCGTCAGGAGGGCCAGCCGCGCCAGGACGGGCAGCCGCGTCAGGAAGGCCAGGGACGCCAGAACAATCAAGGCGGCGGCGAGAACCGCCGCGGGCAGGGCCTGAACATCACCGAGCTGAAAGACAAGAGCATCCAGCAGCTCACGCAGATCGCCAAGGACCTCACCGTCGCCGGCGCGACCGGCATGCGCAAGCAGGAGCTGATTTTCCAGATCCTCAAGGCGCAGACCGAGCAGAGCGGCTTCATCTTTTCCGAAGGCGTGCTCGAGGTCCTGCCCGACGGTTTCGGCTTCCTTCGCGCGCCGGACTACAACTACCTGCCCGGACCCGACGACATCTACGTCTCCCCGTCGCAGATTCGCAAGTTCGACCTGCAGACCGGCGACACGGTGTCCGGACAGATCCGTCCGCCGAAGGAAGGGGAGCGCTACTTCGCGCTGATCAAGGTCGAGGCCGTCAACTTCGAAGCGCCTGAGCAGGCGCGCGACAAGCTGTTCTTCGAGAACCTGACGCCGCTCTATCCGCAGGCGCGCTTCTCGCTCGAGACGGCGTCTGACGCGCTCTCCGGCCGGGTCATGGATCTCATGACCCCGATCGGCCGCGGCCAGCGCGGCCTCATCGTCGCGCCGCCACGCACCGGAAAGACGATGCTCCTGCAGAGCATCGCGCAGTCGGTGGCGAAGAACCACCCGGAAGTGTTCCTGATTGTTCTGCTCATCGACGAACGGCCCGAGGAAGTCACCGACATGCAGCGGTCGGTGCACGGCGAGGTCATCTCGTCGACCTTCGACGAGCCCGCGCAGCGCCACGTGCAGGTTGCCGAGATGGTCATCGAAAAGGCCAAGCGTCTCGTCGAGCACAAGAAGGACGTGCTCATCCTGCTCGATTCGATCACCCGGCTCGCGCGCGCCTACAACTCGGTGATTCCGCCGTCGGGCAAGGTCCTGTCGGGCGGTCTCGATTCGAACGCCCTTCAGAAGCCGAAGCGATTCTTCGGCGCCGCGCGCAACATCGAAGAAGGCGGCTCGCTGACGATCATCGCCACCGCGCTCATCGATACCGGCTCCCGCATGGACGATGTGATCTTCGAGGAGTTCAAGGGCACCGGCAACATGGAGATCCACCTGGACCGCAAGCTGACCGACAAGCGCGTGTTTCCGTCGATCGACATGCAGAAGAGCGGCACCCGTAAGGAAGAACTGTTGCTCGCGCGCGAGGACCTCAACCGCGTCTGGGTGCTGCGCAAGGTGCTCGCGCCGCTGTCGGCCGTCGAGGCGATGGAGCTGCTGCTCGACAAGATGGGAAAGACCAAGTCGAACGGGGACTTCCTCGCGTCGATGCAGAAGGTGGGGTAGGGCGCGAAATCGTGGCAAATCTCTGAAGGATTCGCGCAATATCGGCCCACGCGCCCCGGCAGTGACCCCTTATCTGACCCCTTATGAGCGACGCCCCGCCGACGTTGCGGGGTTAGCCATCTACCTGACAGCCAATTTGCGTTCCCGGTACGGGTTCGCTACGAATAGAGCAACGCCGTGCCGCGTCTGTTTAGACCGGGAATAGACGGCGAGCGTGTCTACTCGTACGAAAGCGCGTGGTGACGAACGATGCCATTCAACAGACCAAAAGGCTCGCCAAAAGTGCCGGGTTCGGGCCGTCGGCGGGGCACGAGAAACCGTCATACCGTCGCCGCTGTCGCCTTGGCGTCGGAGCTGATGAACGACGTTGGATACCAATACCGTTTCCGCCGCGACTTCATCCGGCGGCGGGTGCATCCGTCGATTGAGGCGCTAATCTGGCACTACGTCGCTGGCAAGCCCAAGGAGTCCATCCAAATGACAGGCAGCATTGGGTTCAGCGAGCGGCTCGCCGCCGACCGCGAGCTGTTCAGCCGGTTGAGCATCCAGCAGATGGAGGAAATCGCGGCGGAGTCGCAAGCGCTCGTCGATAAGGCCCTCGCGATGGTGCGGGCGAACGGCGTGACGCCTGACCCCACGACAGCGCCTGACGCTCCGGTCGACGGCGGCGAGAGCAACGGCGAGCCCGCTGAGACGTCCACGGGCGCCGACGTCGACGATGCTTAGCAGCGCGCGGCGTCTGCCTCGGGGCGCGGCCGCAGGCCCCATCTGCAGGAGCCGTTACGGCGATCATGAGACTGTGTGACGGCCTCGCGTTTCTTACTGCCTGGGGCGGCCCAGATTTGTAACCGCCGGGAAGGCATCGTGGCTGGCCGCCAGGCTTTGAGACCCATAAGATGCCGGATCTTGAGCAGTTATTTCCGGCGCATTGTTTGCTCCGACCACCCTGGATGCGTCTGTCTACCCGTGCCTTTCTCGTGTGCGTGTTGACGCTGCTCGCCACACCGGCGGTGGCGCAGCCGACGACCGAGGACGGTATTCGCGCGGTCCTGCGCGGCGACTATCAGGCCGCCGCCCGCATCCTGAAGCCGCTTGCTGATGACGCGGCGCGGCCGGATCCGGTGGCGCAGTTCTTCCTGGCGGTCCTGTATCACTCGGGTCAGGGTGTCGTGCGCGACGAGTCACGAGCCTGCGGACTGTTCTTGAGGGCCGCTGCGCGCGAGCAACCCTTCTCGGAACAATCCGCGGCGCTTGCCGCGTTCATGCGGGCGCAGCTCGGCGACGGGGCAGCCCTGCTGTGTGTCGCGGACGAGAGATGGCAGGGTGGGCCGCCTCAGTCGTTCCTCCTCGGACCCGATCATCGCGTCGTGATCGCGGACACGAGCATCACCGTCACCTATAAAGGGCAGGAACAGCGGATGCTCCAGCTCCTGCCGCCTGGCGCGGCGTTCCTGCCGATCCGGCACACACCCCTCGCCGTCACCCGGCCGCTCGGCGTGCGCCGGGAGTTCTTTCAGATGTTCCACTGGATGCCAGACGCCGTCGCGAATCCGTCGTCGTGGACGCTTGGCTGGTGGTTGGGCGAGGTCGCGGGCGATCTCTGGATCGGGCTTGCCGGTGAAGAGAACCTCCTTGTCGCAAAGGGTCCCACGCCACCGGCATTGCCCGACCTGGCCCGTCTCGTCCAGCTGCGGGTCAATGCGAACGGCGAAGCGGAGTTCACGATCTTGGCCGGAACCTCGCCGCGCACCGAAGTGGTCCCGTGGCAGGGGAAGCGCTGATGTGGCGGCGTCTCTTCCTCACCGCAGCCATCATCACCACCATCGTCGGTGGCGTGTCCGCTCAAAAAGGAACGGCCGACGGGGTCGTCGCGCTGGCGCGCGGCGACTATCAGCGCGCCGCCGAGATCCTCAAACCCATCGCCGAGGACTTGCGAACGAACGACACTGCCGCGCAGTTCTTCATGGCCGGACTCTACCAGACAGGCCGCGGGGTACCCGCGGATCCGCTCCGCGCCTGCGCGCTGTATATGCGCGCGGCGAGCAGGCACGACGATCCGTTCGGTCAGGAAGCCTTCCCGCTGTTTGCCGCGTTCCTCCCACGCGGCCGCGAGTTCGACCGGGAATGTCATCATCTCGCCAACATCGGGTTCGACAATGGGTTCGAGCCGGTCACGTTCGACCTCGGGCCTGGACACTCGATTGAATGGACCTTGATGGCCGCGACCGTCACGTACGAGGGCCGGACGCGGCGCGAGGAGATGGCCTTCGGACCGCCCGGCGCACGGTTCCTGCCACTTCAGCACACCGAACTTGCCACGGGGCCGACCCGCTCGCTTGTGCGGCACTTCATCGAAATGTTCGTCTGGTACCCGTCGGCGCGGTCGGCACAGTGGACGCTACAGTGGCACCTCTTTGAAGTCGTCCGCGATCAGATCATCCGCATCGACGCCTTGGATTCGCTCGCCACCGGCGAGGGAGATGCGCCCCCCTCGCGCGACACGTTCGATGTGCGCGAGTACGCCGTCCTGCGCGTCGACGACGGGGGGCATCCCGAATGGGCCGTGCTGAAGGGACCGCATCGCGCGACACAGCGGATTGAGTCAGACGCCGAACGGCGCGAGGTTCGCGACGCAGAGGTCGCGCGCGCCGCGGCGATGAAACGCGTCGACTGGAATCGGCGCCCCAACGTCCACCGGCAACCGGAGATGACCTACATCGACGCCGACGGGTGCGGACATTTCGAGGTGTATGGGTGGACGGCGGATCGCTCCGAAAGTCTTGTCGTGCGCGTCGATGGCTCCGCGCTCGGGCTCTCGACCCAGTCGCCGACCATTGACCTCTCGCGTGAGACTGTGAACGTCTCCGTTGCGGCGCACGTGTTTCCCCGGCCGCAGCGCCAGTTTCGCTTTTGTTCCGACGTGACGATCTTGGAAGAGTCGAACACACCCGAAATCTGGCAGGCCGTGGCGGGCACAATCACGATCGAGCTGTCGCCTCCGGGGATCCGAGCGCGCGCACCCCACCTGCGCCGCGCGACCGTGACCCTGAGCGACGTGGTCCTGCAGAACTCGGTCGGGACGAGGGTACGCGTGTCGCGACCAGTGAGACTGACGGCCATTGTTGGATCAATGGGGGGATGAGGACGGCTCGTTGCGAAGGGCCGCAGCGGCGAGAGGGAGAGCGGGTCCAGCTCTCCGCCGACGTCACCATGAACCAGCGGCTGGAGCAGGAGCGCGAGCTGTTCAGCCGCTTGAGCGTCCAACAGATGGAGGAAATCGCGGCGGAGGCGCAAGCGCTCGTCGACAGGATGATGGCGATGGTGCGGGCGGTGCACACTGGTGTTCTTGGCGCTGCACACTGGTGTTCTTGAACGTTCTGCAGGGTTCCCAACTGCAGACTGCGACGTTCTGTCCGAAAAGAGGAATGGGCAATATGTTGAACAGGATGACAAGGTGACATACCACGCAATGTGCGTTGCGCTGGCGCTCGTGAGTGCGACCGTTGCGGCGCAGGAGACTCCCAACTGGAATGACTACAACCGGCATCCCTCAGAGACGCGTGGCTCGCAGGAACGGTCTTGGAGGGAACCGACTACACGATTGAAACGACGAACGTGAAGTTCGCGGTCGAAGGAACTTTCACGGGCAAGCACCGAGAGGTAGGAACTGCTCGCCGCCAACTGCTCCGCCGATGGGCAAAGGCGCTCAACCATCCGATGCAAGTCGCCGAGATGTTTGAGCATGAAATTGAGGTTCGTTCTGGCAGAGAATTCTACTGGCTGCCACTGCAAAACGCGCTGTTGCAGCCGTTCGTTCAAGAAGCCCCAGATGGCACCCGACTCCGATTCTTCATCATGTATGTTGGAGCCGCAGGGCGGGACCGGCTATTCGTGGTGAACGAGTTCCGAGTCTTGCCGAAATGATGTCACGCGCTGCTCGTTGTCGCGGGTCCTTCTTCATCCGATGATTTGTTCTGGGTGCAGCCATCAGCGGACCCCGCATCTCGACCGTACCCAACAGAGTTCACGAACACCGACGCCCGACACCAACAGCCGGTAGACACCGTATCGCTGGCAGAGATAATCACCCGACTACACCTCGAGGAAATGTCGGCCAAGTTCCACCTCGCAGGGCACCTGTTGTACCTGATCTGATCCGACGATGGCGGCTTAGACCGATCCGCATCCTCGACGCGACGCACTTTGCTGCTAGGCGGATGGGTCTTGCCGACATTACCTGTTTTGGCGCAGCGGGAGCCAATCTGCGCCAGCGGTATCGGTCTCATGCGCCGTTTCGATCTCGGCCGCCTGACCGTGTGCCCGTCCCCACTTGAAGGCCAACCAGCCACCGCGCGCTATCGTCTAACTGCACGACGGAGGCCAGCATGTGTCGCACATTCGCGTGCACGGCGTTCGCGGCACTGCTCGTCGTGACGCCGCAGGCGCAGACGGGCACCACGATTCGGATCTGGAAAGTGGGCTCTCCGCACACCGGAGACACGCCCGACACCGAGATGCCGCCGGCGCTCGCGCGCGAAGCCGGCAGCCGCGGCTGGCGCCTGAGCATTGAGGCCTTTCCCGCGCGGGCGTTCGCCGATCGGTTCTTTGCCGCCGACAGGAACGGATCCGTTCCCGACGTCCTGGTGTTCGACAACTTCGGCACCATCGAGGGGATCGTCACACAACTGGGCACGTTCGTCGGGATCGGCCAAGATCCTGTCATCCGCAACCAGCTCATCCAGGTGACCAGTTCGTTCGACGAGCTGCTCGGCACTGCGCGGGGTTGGACCTTCCTCTTGACCTCCTCGGAGAACTACGCCGCTGCTCGCCAGCTGGCGCTCAGGACACCGCGTTGTGAGGATGCGTCGTCAGCGCGGAGTCTGCCCACCGACCTCGCGGTTCACGAACTTGCGGCGGCATACTTGGCCGGCGACAACGCCGGCGTTCTGCGTCACGCGGATCCCGAGCGGCTCTCCGGTCTCAGGCCGAACCTCGAGCCGGTCACCGTCGGCGGGGTGACCGCGTGCGGTGGATGGGGGAACGAACGGCTCGCCTTCGCGACGGTTAACGCCTCGTATCAGGCGGGCACGTCGGTCGGTCACGCGTCCCTTCTCCTCGCATTCCGTAAGACCTCGTCGCTATGGCGACTGCTCGTTGCAGCGCGAGATCCGGTCTCGAATCGCCGCTTCGTGACGCTGCTGCCCGGCCTCTCCAAAATCCTGGCACACGACATTCCGTCGGGCCCGTTGCCGACGCCCGCCACGTTGCACTTACCTCAGAATGGTCAGTTTCCTATCCCCCCGAATGGTGCGCGCTTCGGCGCCTTTGCGTGGCATTCAAGCACCAGCGAGGATGTCGTCGCTGAAGTCGCCGAGTTCAGGTACCACGACGATGCGCGCCTCTTCCTGCTGCGACCTCGCAACCCAGGCGCGCCGCAGCACATTTCGACGGGCCAGCTCTGGTCAACAAAAGGTGAGTGGGTGTGGCGCGTGTGGTCGATCACCATGTCGGGCGAGATCGCTTTCTCGGAAGTGAGGACGTTCGTGCATTGAGATCCGGCTGCACCGCGATGTCGTCACACACGAACCCGAGGGACCCGAGCCAGCGGTCTTTCGTATCTTGTATTCGCCTAGGTCCTACTGTGGCGGCTCTCAGCCTTTTTTCATCCTTCCTTCACGACTCCTCGTCTGCTGTCCTGCTACTGTCCGAGGATGAACCGAGGACTGCATGTCGCGGCTATCAAGCGCCTCAGCGCTCTGTTGACGCTCTTCGCGGCGGCCTCGCTTTCGGTCGCCGCGGAAAAAGAGAGACCGGGCACATTCTCGATGCCGGGCTCGATTCTCCTTTTCGGCACGTATGACGATCTGCGCGTCGTCACACCCGACCGCGAAATCCGGCTGAAAACGCCTCCCGCTGGCGGCTCCAAATACAACGGCGGCTACTTTGCGCCTCCAACCCTATCGCCTCGCGGCGACGTCATCGCATGGGGATTCTGTACGCGCTGGGATCAGACACGACGACAGAACCGGGCGAGGTTCGCCTTGGGCCTCTATTCAATCGCCAAAGAGTCGTGGCAAATCTACGGAGACTTCGATGCCATCGGGACCGCCACGTTTTCTCCTAGCGGGTCCAAGATCGCCTTCTCGGCCGATCAGGACCACAAGGCGGGGCTCTTTATCTTTGACGTCACGACGAGAGCGTGGGCCGATGCGCCCTACCCGAAAGCTGGCATCCGGACTAAAGCGAGCATCGCGTGGTCACCGGATGAAACGCGTTTGGCCGTGGAGATTCTACGGGGAGGTCTGATCTACAGTCCTCAGATGCCGGAAGCTGACGCGAACCGGAATCCGGTCATCGGCGTGCTCACGCTCGCAACCGGAGAACTGCAGACCTTTGGCGAAGGGTTCGATCCCTCTTGGTCGCCGGATGGAGAATGGATCGCCTACTACGCGCCTGGTGGGGCGACGCTCCTCATGATGCGCGCGAACGGCTCGGGTCTCAAGACCGTGAAGCAGTTGAGGCAGGGCTTCTTTTCGTACGGGAGCTTCGTCGGGGGGGGGCCGGTCTGGTCTCCCGACAGCAAACAGCTAGTGGTGACCATTCGCCGACACGAAACACGGCTTGACATCATGCTCATCGACGTTGCCAGCGGCCGCGCGATGACCAGGCTCAAAAAAGTGCCTGTAACTCCCTACGGTTGGGTCACACAACCCGACGGCTGACGATTTCTGTTGCCACGACTGTGTCTCGTTCAGTTGCCATGCCCCGCGAGGCCGCCATCGAGAACGAGCGCGGTACTGCGATCGAGAAGGACGCACACGTCGTTTTCCACGTGCCCGAAGCTCGTCCAGCTTGGAGTGCCCGGCAGGTCGAGCCAGAACTCGATTGGCCTCACCGCCACGTGACTTGGCACGAACGCCATCTGGCGGACGGGTCCGAAGTGCATTTGAAGACGCGCGTCCACGGCGTCCGCTTCCGCCGCAAGGTCGCCCTCCGTGACGGCGATGAGTAACTCGCGACGCAGGCGAGGTTGCTGAGGAAACTCGCCGAGTAGGTGACCCGGCGCGGACCATTGGCAGAGGCGAACCGCTTCACGAGAGTCGATCCACGGCAAATCGCCACATGCCGGAAGTTCGTCATGAAGTGCGCGGAGCCGCGCCCAAGTCGCCGGGCTAAAGACCGGAGCCCCCTCACTCCGCAGGAACGAAGGCGGTCCGTACTCCGACGTCTCCCATTCGCCCTTCGCCATCTCCTCCCAAGCGGGTATCCAGATAACCCGGTCACCGAGCCGTCGAAAGGCGATCCAACCACCAGGAGCGCACTGGGAGTAACCGCAGCACTCGCACACCTCGACCTGCGTCGCGGTCGGTTCTACGTCGACCAGCTCGATCGCATTGAAGAGACGGACGCCGGACGTTTCGATGGCAGTCGCGAAACGACGGCCTTGGCCCGACGACGAGAAGTCGAGTGCGACGGGGATTGCTTCGATGTCTTCAACGCGCCACATGGCTCTTGTCGGGCCAACTGATAGTAGGCTGACCAGCATACCGCGGTCGGCACGACGGCGCTCACAAGGCAGGCATAACAGCCGCCGGGACAGTCAGTTGGTTGTCCCGCGTCGCTTTGCCGTTGCCGGCCTCGCCGATTCGGGCGCAAGTCCGCAGCGAAGGCTACGCCACAATCGCGGATGGTTGTCCCGTGTCCGGCGCGGCACCTGCTCGTAGCCGCCCGCGCGGTCGTCGACTTCGACACTCCCCATGCAGCAGCGGCCTGACGCACCGTAAGGCTAGGAGCCGCGACCGTCGGCAGCGGCGTTGCCCGCTGTGCAGGTCCGGTCAGCGTAGCGGTCACCGTAGCGTCCGTGAAGAAGAACGCGCACGTTGCCGTCTGCTCCCTCTGGACGAATTCCGAGGGCGCTGAACTTCGCCTAACCGTATCGACGGCAAGGTGCAGCTCACCGACGTAAGCCACCATCTCTTCGCCCTGCCCATCGTCGCGCTCGCGTGGAGGGAGCGGTATCACTGGATCAAGGGGTGGAGGTAGCCCAGCCACCCTTCAAGCATTGCGTCAACAGGGAGGCGGGGACTTCGATGGCGTGTTTTCTCTTTGGCTGTGCTCTCCGCCATTCGGCAGCGGCTCGTTCGGCATCCGTGTTGAGCTAAAACCCTTCTACTTGTAGCAAGACCTGACGTGGTGAGCCCTCGACAAGCTTCTCGCACTCTTCCATCGACAGCTTTTTCATTCCGGCTATTTTGACGCTTTCCTTCAATAGCTTTTTGTCCACTTCGTTTGTGATCCACTTGGCGCCGGCAACTCCAACTAGTAATGCCCCGGCGAGAGCTGAAAATGTGAGGCTGATTTGTGCTCTCTCCGTGCCGGAGGCGACCGCCGCGAGTTCGACTCCAGCCCCGGACCCATAGAATGACCACGAGGCGAACGCCGCGAAGGCACCCACCAAGACGTTCGCAATGAAGCCGGGGCAATAGATTCCGCGGAGAACCTTCGGACGGACGAAGCCGTTGTCGGTGATCAAAGCATTGACGACACCGCCCAGCGCTCCGGCAAGAAGAATGAGAGACGCACAAATCCACGGATCCATTGTTGCTCTCCTATTCGCCGCCAGCCTGGCAATGCCTACGACTCCGCAAGGCACGCAGCATAACGCCAAACGGCCTCGTAGGACGGCTCGGGCCGGCGACGGGGCACGCCGAATCGTAAGACCGTCGAGTTGCGCCAGCTGATGGGCGTCCTGGCCGGCGACGTCGATTATCAGCACCGATTGCGCGCGGACTTCCGGCGACGTCGAGTGCACCCGGCTGTCGAGACGCTCGTGTGGTCGCACGTCATCGGGAAGCCTACGGAGCGGGTCCAGCTCTCCGCCGACGTCACGATGAACCGGAAGCTCGAGAAGGAGCGCGAGCTGTTCAGTCGGCTGAGCATCCAGCAGATGGAGGAAATCGCGGCGGAGTCGCAAGCGCTCGTCGACAAGGCCCTCGCGATGGTGCGGGCGAACTGCGTGATGGGTGACCCCGCGACAGCACCTCGCGCGCCGGTCGACGGCGGCGAGAGCAACGGCGAACCTGTCGAGCAGTCCTGCGGTACAGATGTCGACGATGAGTAGCAGGGCGCTCGGCGCTTCCCGACGACTGCCGGGTAGGTCTTGCCGCGGCGCTTCACCCAGGTCGCTTTGATGTTGAGGGGCCGCGGCATCGACGACACCGAGCAATCGGTATCTGTCATCTTCTGCGTTCCGTTGAAAAACTACGACGAGATGTACCAGGCGCAGGGGGACGAGTCTCGCTCGCTGATGCTCTATAAGCCTCGCTGAGGCTGGCCCAGCACCAAGCCGCTCTCGACGCGTGAGTTCATTGGCTTATCCTGCGGCTCGTCCTTACTCGACTGGCATACTGAGGGTGGCATAGTGGTAGGCGTCCTGCGCCCACCTCGCGGCCAGGTTGGTATACCGTTGCTTGTCGCCGTCAGACACGGCACGCCTCGCGTTGTCGATGGCCCACACGGTTTTCTTGCCGAACTCGCCGGCGCGCTCGCGTTGTCGCATTTGGGTCGCGGTCAATGGAACCGGACCGCGTTGCCCTCCGGAGCTGGCCGTTCGCGCCGCGCTGGGCGGGGGCCGCAATGGAATCGGACCGCGTTGCCCTCCCGAGATCGCCGTTCGCGCCGTCTTGGGTGCGGGCCGCGCCGGAATGATTCGTATCCCAATGGGTTCAGACTCCCAAAAAACCCGCCAGCAGGACTGACACAGAGGACCGAATGAGGTTCGCCGTAGTTGAGACACGGGCTCCGGCTGCAAGCAGACAGCGCACGGATGGAATCCGTTCGTCGCTTGCATTAAGAACGCGGCTCCTTTACGAGGCGTTCAAGATCGGTCATCGGCTCCTGGTTCTTTCTCTTCCTTCTCTTTCTGTTTGATGACGGCGGCGTCAAGCTGCCGCTTGTGGTCGAGCACCAGTAGCCGCGCCTCGGCCATCGCGCCCTTTTTGCTCGCCCCGTTCTTCTCAAGGATGCGCGCAATCGCTTTCACATGGGCCTCGAAATCAATCGGCTTTTGGCCGTACTCGACAGCCCGCCACGCGAGCCGCGCTTCCCGTTCTGCGTCTTCGAGGTCTTGCTTCTTCCACTCGTTATAGTTGTCGGGCATTGAGTCTCCTCTTGTCATCGATTAGTGGGTTGATGCCTTTCGACATGTGTCGCACAGCCCCACATGCATCCACCGAAGCCCGTGGGTGATGAGCGTGTCGCAGACCTTGCACCGATCTTCGGTCCACTCCCACAAGTAGCCCGGCCGATTCGCCTCCCGCCCCGACTCACGTTTCGGACGATTCGCCTCGTCGGTCATCACTCGCTGCTCGCGACCGACACAAGCGAGTACCGTGCCTTCTCGGCGCCCAGGCACAGCCCGATGCAGTCGCCGTTCCGCTGTGGGCGGGCGCCCTTTAACGTGTCATTGCGGTCTAGCACGTGACTCAACACCATAGATAGGGGTCGGGGGTGACAACGCCTGTCAATGACAAATAGTGCTTGTCACTACATCTATAAGGGGTAGCATCGTCCGCTAAACCACATATCTAGTGGGGCCATGTTGGCATGAAAGATGGCTCATCTTGCCGAGTCGCGCGCGCGCCACGGCACTTTACTCTTAGGCCAGATCAGCAGCGCCGTAGGCCGTAAGGCACGTCGTCCCGGTCGGCAATCAGCGGATACTCACGCACGACGGACGAGACGCGTTGATTCGCCGCCTCGATCTCGCAGGGCTCCGCTTGCGTCTCAAGTGAAACAAGTCAGTGAGAAAGTCCTGCGTGACGGTGAAATAATTCTGCCGGTCCTCGGAAAGCCATCGGTACTGCTCGTGTCGCTTTTGATGACGGCACGAGCCGCAGCGCGGGCGACGCAGACGTCGCAGAGGTTCGAGACCCGAGGGTGAGGCGTTCGACCGCCACACGCTCGGGGCGCTCACCGCCGAGGCGCCCGCTCGCCCCGGTGGCGCCGGCGCCCAAAACCCGGAACGAGGCGTGGATGGCTGCGGCCAGGATGGATGGCTGCGACCTGCACCCACCCAACGCTACTCGTCGGCCGACGAAACCCAAGGGAAAACCCTCTTGATGAAGGCGTTGTGCGATCAGGGGCGGAAAGCGGGAGGGTGGTTGACTGTGAGGCCCTTGCAGCAAACCGGGTTGAGTCAGCGAGACCTCTCCAGCACCACGCTCCTTCAGTGCTTCCTAACGGAAAGTCGACATGTGGCGAGGAATCGCCCGGCCGCGGATTGATCGCCACCAACGGCGTTTTGCGGACCTATCCCGTTCGCGACCCCTCTCGCCCATATAATGACGCCACTTTTGTCCCTCACACCCGGCACCCGTCTCGGCCCCTATGAAGTGGTCTCCGCCATCGGTGCCGGCGGCATGGGTCAGGTGTATCGGGCGACGGACACGAAGCTGAAACGTCAGGTCGCCATCAAGATCCTGCCGCCCGCGTTTGCTGCTGATGCCGACCGACTGGCGCGCTTTCAACGCGAGGCTGAACTCCTCGCGTCGTTGAATCATCCGAACATTGCCGCCATCCACGGGCTCGAAGAAGGTACTGGCGTCTCCGCCCTCGTGATGGAACTCGTCGAGGGCGACGATCTGTCGCAGCGCATCGCGCGTGGCGCGATTCCACTCGACGAGGCGTTGCCGGTCGCGAAGCAGATCGCGGAGGCGCTCGAGGCGGCGCATGAGCAGGGCATCGTCCATCGCGATTTGAAGCCGGCCAACATCAAAGTCCGAGCCGATGGCACCGTGAAAGTGCTCGACTTCGGTCTCGCGAAAGCCTTCGACACGAACGCCTCGGGCGCGACAGCGCACGCCATGCACTCGGTCACCATCACGTCGCCGGCGATGACGCAGGCGGGCATGATTCTCGGCACGGCGGCCTACATGAGTCCCGAGCAGGCGCGCGGCCGAGCGGTCGATCGACGTGCCGACATCTGGGCGTTCGGCGCCGTGCTGTTCGAGATGCTGACGGGCACCCGCGCGTTTGCCGGCGACAACATCACCGACACGTTGGCGGCGGTCGTCAGCGCGGAGCCGGACTGGCGCCTGCTACCGGCCGGCTTGCCGTCGGCCGTCGCCAGCTGTGTCCGGCGTTGCCTGCACAAGGACCTGCGGCAGCGGGTGCAGGCGATCGGCGACGTGCGCCTCGCGCTCGAGGGCGCGTTCGAGACGATCGCCCCGCAGGCTGCGGTGCACCTCCCGCAACCCGCGTGGCGCCGGGCGCTGCCGCTCGTGACCTTGCTCGTGGGCGCCGTTTTGAGCGTCGTCGCCGCTTGGAGCATGTGGCCGGGAGCCCAGTCTCGCCCTGTGAACCGATCCGTTCACATCCTTCCGGATGACGTGGAGTACCGCGATGCGGGGAAGCCGGTCATCGCGCTCTCGCCGGACGGTCGGTCCATAGCCTACAACACGTCCAAGGGTCTCTACCTGCGTACGATGGACGAGTTAGAAGGGCAACTGATCACTGGTGAGTATGGGGTGAGCAGCCCCTTCTTCTCAGCCGACGGACGGTCGATAGGGTATTTCGCGGGCGAACTGAAACGCATTTCGGTCACGGGCGGCGCTCCGAGCGTCGTCAGTCGGACGACCTCGAATCCCTTCGGAGCAACCTGGACCACCGACCACACCATCCTCTTCGGTCAAGCTCTGGGCGTCTTTCGGGTATCGGCCGACGGCGGCACGCCGAAGTTGGTGATCCCGGCCTTACCGGGGGAGCGCATCTTCGGTCCTCAACTGCTCCCAGACGGTGACTCAGTGCTTGTCACCGTCACGAATGGGACGTGGGACGAGGGCAGAATCGTCGTGGCGTCGCTATCAACAGGCGAGCGGAAGGTCGTGCTGGAGGGCGGGAGCGATGCGCGCTTCGTGCCGACCGGACATCTGATCTATGCGCTCAGAGACGCCCTCCTCGCCAGAACGTTCGACCCTGACCGCCGGGTCGTTTCCGGTCGGTCCGTGCCGGTCCTCCAAGGACTCATGCGGGCGGTTGGGGGCTCCCTTGCCACCGGCACCGCGAACTACGATGTGGCGAAGGAGGGGACGCTCGTTTACGTGGCAGGAAGGTCCTTCATGCCGCGCACCCTCGTGTGGCTGGACCGCAACGGCAACAAGGTCGCGGACACCGGGGTGAGAGGTGTTCAGCTGGTGCATCCCGAGGTGTCGCCTGACGGCGCGAGCGTGGCGTATGCCGCAGCGGGCAGTGCCGGGGTTGGCGATCTTGGCGTGTGGAGTCAGTCCTTCGCCAGCGGCGCGAGCACGCTGCTGGGGTCTGGCTATCGCCCGGTGTGGGCGCCGGACGGCTCGGCCGTGGCGTTCAATTCCGGGCTCAACGCCGACGTCATCGTCCGGCGAGCCGACGGTATTGGACAGGCGGAACCCATCGTCGCGACACCCGCCGACGAAAACGTCGGCGACTGGTCGAGCGACGGCAAGTATCTGTTCTTCGACCGACGCGACAGCGCCACCAATTGGGACCTCTGGTATCTGGAACGTGACGAGACCGGCAATCGCTGGGCGTCCGAAGCCCAGGTGTTCCTGAAGGAACCAGACTCTCAGTTCGTGCCGAAGATCTCGCCGAATGGTCGCTATGTGGCGTTCGGCTCAAACCAAAGCGGACGAACTGAAGTGTACGTGCGGCCGTTCCCACACGGCGGCCGCCAGTGGACCGTGTCGAACCACGGCGGGACGAGACATCGCTGGAGCCGAGCGGGTAATGAACTTTTCTATCTTGAGGGCGACACGCTGATGGCGGTCACGGTGTCGACCGAGGGGGAGTTCTCGCATGGCGTTCCCCAGCCACTGTTTCGGGATAAGGGCCTCGTCATCGGCTTGACCGACATGGCCACCTACGACGTGTCGCGGGATGGGCAGCGTTTCCTGGTCGTCGCCGAAGCCGACGCCGCTACGGGCGCGGCCCAGGCTGGCCGGATCATCATTGTCCAGAACTGGCTGGAGGAGCTGAAGCGCCTCCTGCCAGTAGGCAGGTAGCGTCAACGGATCCTGCCGCCGCGTTGTCTAGTGCTCCTGCCTTGTCGCGCAGTGTTGATCGATCCCGACTAACGCCGCCGAGTTGATACGCGCGCGGCGGTCGGCTGGAAACTAAAGAAGTGATTTTGTGACAGCGTGGCTGCGCTACGCGGACGCCAGCAAATCAGCGGTTTCCACGAGCGCTTCCCGGCGGGTCTTGTTTACAGCGCGCCAGCGGGCGACCACCGTATGCGACACGCCGAGGCGCTGGGCGGCCTGCCGCGTGGAGAGATTCGCGACAGCCGCGAAACGCTCGTCTGAGACGGCGCAGGGCTTCCGGCCCAGGCGCAGGCGCCGGCGCCGGCCTTGTGCGCGAACGCGAGCGAGCCCAGCTCGAAGGGACGTCAAGCCGCCAGCACGTCCCGAATTGCAGAAAGGGTCGGCGCGAAGAAGTAGCCCCCTCCGGTCGGTATGACCCACTCGTTCTTTGTCTTGATCCGGACGACCCCGGCCGGAGTGGGAAAGTCGACGAACCTGACTCGCGACCCGTGGCGGCCGTTCTGGCCAATGATGGGATCGAACCCGCCGCGGTTCGGTTGTGAGCCAGAGTTCGACCAGCGCCGCTGCAGGAACTCGAACTGATCCTCGACGCTGGCGCCGTAGCACAGGAACATGAGCCCGCGGTCCTGGGCAATCAACGAGGGCTTCGGGCGTTTGACGCCGACAAGCTGCGCGCCGTACGGGATCCCGCGCCGCAAGATCAGCCGCGCGAAACTGTCGGCCGGTTTGCCCATCTCCGTCGCGGTGTCCCGTGGATGTACCTTGCGAATATGGGCGAAGTGCGGGCATACCTGTGCGAGGAAGTCGGCGGCCGCCTGAGGGTACGCGTCTCCCGGATAGCCGGGAATTGGATCGAGCGACGAGGGACGCGTGTCGTCGTCGAAGATGAAGTGATTGTTGGCGAAGTCGTCATCGCCGAGCGCCGCATTGTCGGCGCCGGGCACACGCAGAATGGGCGCGCCACTCGGCCACCGCCCCACCAGCATTGCAGCAAACTTGTCCTGCGGCAGGCCAACTTGCGCGGCGCCTCGCGCAACGAAGCAGTAGAACTCCGGCACGTTCTGCTGGAGCCGCCGTACCACCAGATACGAACCACGTTTGGCCCATTTCGGAAAATTTGAGGCCGCGGCAGCCGCATTGATCTGGTCTTCCGTTGATTGACGCTGCTCGCCCAAGAGGAACTGGCCCGGCCACACAAGCTGCTGCCCGGGCTTGGCCAAATACAGGCGCCGGGGGTCCGCGGCGGAAATGTAGCGCGGAGTGATGTAGTCGCCGGGGGCGGGTGAAATCTTGCCACGAACACCTGGCTGAGAGATGCCATCCTTGAATCCGAAGTGTTCGTGCCCGCGCAGGTCGCCCGACAACGTGTCGCCGCGCTGTTCGAAAATCAGTTGGAGGGCCGCAGCGCTTGCGCGCAGCTTCACCAGGTCCACGAGGTCGTCGAGGACGCTGACGTGGTCCGACGCCAGGATGAGCACGATGTCGGCTTCGTTCTTGGGCCCGCCGACCTTCCACTTGCGCGGCGAGCCGTCGTGCGATGGCGAAGTCGGATCGCCCAGGTACGACGATCGCTGCGCCAGCCCGAGCTGAAAGCTGCGATCGCCGAACGCGTCGGCGTCCGCCTTGTTCGCGAGTAACTCGATCGCGTGGTGAGAGAACCCGATGTTGATCCACGTTGAGCACAAGTAGGTGTTGTGCCTGCCAAGCAGGACGCGCTTGGATCGGTAGAGGCGCCGAAACGCGATGACTTCTTCCATCGTCGAGATTCTCGGAAGAATTTCGCGCAGGAAGAACTTAGCGTCCTTGGGCTTACGGATCCTGAGAAACAGGAAGTGCTGGTGATCCTTGTTGAAGCCGGGAATGATGTTGCCCTGGATATCGCCTTGCGCGGCCGAATCGAACACGGGCTCGGGAGGAGATCCCGGCACGTCCATGCCAACGAGCGGCGTCAGGACCGGAAGGGTGATGCCCTTCAGGGCGAGCTGCGGGACGAATGTGAAGTTGGCAAACGCCGTCTCATCCTCTGCTCGCGGCTTCTCCTGGGAGAGATCGATCTCTTCGACGACCTGACCTGCGTTCTTCAGAGGAGTGATCTTCTTTCTTCGCATCGGGCATTCTCCTCATGCCGGGCTTCCAGCCGTGCCGCTCGTTGAAACCGTGATGTGCTCGGCGACCTGGCCGCCGTACTCGATGAGATGCCCGCCGATCCTGAGGTCACCGACGACGAAGCCCGCGCCGGCAGGAACCTCGTACTCGAGCCGCAGCACCATCCCCGGCACGCCGCGCACGATCGTCCAGTAGTTGCCGGCCGGCGTGCCGTCCGGCTTCGTGAAGCCGCTGTCGTTCCACTCGACGATGTAAAGACCGACGGGATCCTTGAAGGTGACGTAAAGGCCCTTGCGGACCAGCATGTGCACGTCGAAGCCCACCCTGGGATCGACCGCTGTGCGGGCAGTGCCGCTGCCCGGCCGCGCCTCGAAGTTGTCCGGAAATGGTGGTGGGGCCGTGACGGAGCCCTGCGCCAGGCCGAGAGCATCACTCAGAGTGTTGATACTCTGGATGTAATGGACGATGCCGTCGGTTGTGTTCCAGCGGTTGAACCTGTTATAGGCGGTGCCCGACTGAAGGTCCGCCAACGTCACGGCAGGGCTGACAAGAGTCTGATAGATCGTCAATACCAGATTGGGGTCGGTGTTCCACAGCGTCTGGTAATACTCCGGGGTTTCGGTCACGAACGTGAGCTTGGTGATCTTCCCGGCGGCGTTTCGCGTGACGTACCACTCGAAGTACTCGTTCTGTGGATCGCGGAGGGCGACGTCGGCATCGGCCGTCGCGTAGGCGGCCGGCTTGTTGTCGCGATTGCCCGGCAGCAGCACGTCGCGCGGGAAGCCAATCCAGGTGAGGGTCTTCGTCGCGACGACGTTCACGTCGGTCTCTGTCGGGTCGTAAAAGGCGCCGCCGCTGTCGCCCAACCTAAGGGCTGACAGCCCGGCGGCGATGAAACTGCTCCAGGCGGCGTAGAAGGGTGACCCCGCAGGCGCATCGCGCACCGACGCGGGTGTGTCAAAACTTGCTAGGAGCGCCATACGCTGGACCTCGCGCAGGAATCAGCTCTCGGCCGTCACATTCCTATTAACGTCAAACACAGGACTTTGGTACAGGCAGCGTGGGCAAAGAATCGGAACTCATCGGAACAAAACTGCTCGGAGGATTCGGGTCGTGGAGGTCATGACCGGCGTGCAGGACTGGGCCTGAAGGGACGTCCGAACCCACCGGAAGCGAACAACGTGAGTGGGGCAGTCCCCAGAATAGTTGGAGCGAAGCGAGTCGTCGGCAACACCCGGAGCGCGGCGCCTAACTGATCGGCCTCTGAGCGAGCTTGCTCGGACCCTGAGGGGGGAGGAACAGCCATCAGCCAGGTCTGCCGCGCCCTGGAAACAAACTGTGCGCTAATCCTGGGGCGATTCGCCAGGCTGGCGGCGCGGCGCAATCTTCAAGCGGACTGAGAGCTGGTCGGGTGCGGCCTGCTGGCCGTTCAGCGTGATCGGCGGCATCTCGAACGACAGCACTTCTTCGGGGCCCGGCATGCGGTTGATTATCCGGCTCGTGCCGGATGAGTCCGGGGCGCTGTCGCGAGGCGCCTGGCCGGGTGCGGTAAGACCAACGCGCCGGCTCGTCGAGAACACGAGCTGCTCCTCGCCGCTCGTTCCCCGAACTACCGCCAGGGTTCCAGACACCTGCACTATCGCCTCACCACGGCTGGTGGTCACCGCGATCGGTGCGAACGAGAACGACGCACCGCTCTCGTTCATGCGCAACAACGAGTGGTTGACCTCGTCGGGCCGCCCGGGTACGGCCCGCACCAGCCACAGGTTGACATCGAACAAGCCTGAACCGGCGGCCGACACCATCCCACCGCCGCCACCGCCAGCTTGAGGAACGGCGACGCCCGTGCCGAAGCCGCCGCTTCGCGCCACCGTACCCATCGTGACCGACACCGCTCCGCTCCCCGAACTGCCGCCCGAGCCACCCGCACGGCCAACACCCCCACCGACAACCCCTGGAGCGAGCCCCGAGAAGCGCGGCGCATACCGCGCCTCGAAGGCAACGGCAACCGTCGGACAGCCCGGCTTACCCTCCATGCCCGCCTGGTCCAGCTGTACAGCTTCGCCAAACCGGAGGCTCAATTGCTGAGACGACTCGTTGCCGTCGATGCGCAAGCCATTGGCGACCGTGCGCCGCCAATCGAGCTGCACCATTGCCTGCTCTGGCGTGATGCTGAGCACCTTTCCCTTGAACTGCCACACGTCGGTGGCGTCTGCCGGCGCCGGTCGATTGCCGGCTCCCATCAAACAGCGCTGCCCGTTCATGTAGACGATGCTGCTCAGGTCCGGCGCCGTATCGTGCGCCAAGCTTGCGATCGAACCGTCCGCACGGTATCCGTAGAGGCCGACCTGAACAATCGGGTCGTTTGGCGGCAACTGGTTCTGCGCCGACGCTACGATGGGAATCGACGTCAGCAGCGCGGCGAATGTAACAGCTCTCATGTCAGCGGCCTCCAGAAGTTTCCGTCCAATTGACGCCAGGCCGAAGGGAGATCACGCGTGTCGGCTCCGGGAGCCCAGGCGCCGCCGGACTCATGACCGCCTCGACGCCCGAGTCCGCCGGCGGCTGCTCCGCCGCCTCGTGTCCGGCGAGGTACCCGGTCGTCAGGCTGAGTACTACGCCTGCGGCCGCGGCGAGCCATGACACGCCGCGGCGCCCGCGGCCGCGTTCCTTCACCGACCAGCGGTGCGGCGCCGTGACACGGACAGCCTCGCGAATGGCGAGCAGCTCCACGAGGTAGTCGCGCGCATCCTCACGAGCGAGTACCTCCTTGAGCACCTGCGGGTCGATCGGCTCACCGTCGACGAACGCGTCGACGACCAGGAGCGCTCCATCGGGAGGCGGGGCATCGGTGGAATCAACGTTGGTTGTCATTGAACCTCACTGCCGAAATGCGTGGACCGCTGCCGAGCGCCGGGCCGAGAATCGCCCTGAGCTGCTGCCGGGCGCGGTGGAGACGCGACCGGACCGCGTCAGGGGTCAATTCGCAGGCCAGCGCGATCTCGTCGTAGCTCAGGCCGCCAGCCTCACGCATCAGAAACACGTCACGATCGAGAGCCGGAAGCCTGTCGAGTGCTTCCCGGAGCGCCGCGGCCAGCTCCTGCGTGGGCGCCGAGGCCGCCTCAAGCAGCTCGACGGCGACGCCGCGCCGCTTGTCATCCCGCACATGGTTGAGCGCGAGATTGCGCGCGATGCTGAACACCCAGGCGCGGGTGGCCGCCTCACCGGCGTCCGGCACCGGGCCTCGGGAGACCCGCAGAAACACTTCCTGCGTGAGCTCACCGGCCTCGCCGTAGCCGACGATGCGGCACAGGTAGCGGAACACCCCGTCCCGATGTGCGGCGAAGAGCAGGTTGGCGTCGGCGATCACGGGCTCTATGTGTAAAGACACCTGAGAGCGCCGATCCTCTCATGAGGATGTCTTGCGCGGCGAAAGGTGGGCTATTGCGGTGTCACGACGCGGCTGCCGGTTCGATTCAGCCAGGCCGAGTACTTCGGCCGGGCTTCCTGAGCCCAAGGGGCGGCTGATGATCGAGTGCTTCCCGGATGTGCCTGAACGTAGGCATCGATGTCCTGCAGGACGGCATCCTTGACCTGCTGCCTTCCAATCTCGACCGAATAGACGTGTCCGGAGACTCCTTCGGCAGCAAGAGTCTCGTCGGCGGAGTCGGCCCTGATCGGCAGGGCCTCGATCGCCGCACGAATCTGTCCAAGACTCGTCGGTTCCGCGGTCGAGTCGCTCGCCGGCGCCGCGGTCCGCAGTGTGGCGAGCACGCCGCGCAGTTGTTGCGCATGTCCGACCGTCAGCGCCCGCTCGGTGGCCTTCAACTCGGGATTGCCTTCGACCCTACCGTCGTCCCACAGGACACCGTCCACGCCAAAGCGATCGAATCCCGGGGTCTCGCCGCCGCCGACCTGCAGCGTAAACGTGTACTCGCCCGCGGCATCGACGATCGGCGTGCTCCGGTTCGTCTTTCGCCGGCCGCTCCCGACTTGCTTCTCGCCGCGGTACATTTTGAAGGACACGGCCATCACCGCCCGCGCCGCGCGGTTGCGAAACGTGATCTTGTAGTTCGGCGTGTCGTGCCGCATCAGATCGACAGTGACGTCGAGCAACGGCGACGCCGACGTGACCGTCGGCTGCACGAGCGGTGCAGGCGAAAAGTCGTCCAGCGAGAGCACAATCGGATCGACCCCGTGCCTCTCCAGGTCAGTCACGCGGATCGGCTCCGTACCGAGCTGCACGGTTGCCACCGGCACGGTCTTCTGATGCGGACTGCCGTACTTCAGCGACACCGTGATGACGATGTCGCGGGCGACTTCGAAGTCCACTTGGAGAGCGGCCAGCGCGAGACCATCGTGCCGCGGCGGGTCGGCTTGACGCGGGAACTTTGGTATCCAGAAACCGCCACGCGGCTTGAGGAGTTGCGTGGTTGTTTTACCGTCGCTGTAAGTAACGACGAGCCGACGCTGCGCGATCGCGTCGCGAGATTGCGAAACGTTCTGTGGAGGCGGTTGTGGAGGCTGGCCGGCCTGGCCAATCGGTGCCGCGAGCACGAGTACCACCGCTGCGATTGAAGAGTGCATCGGATCCTCTTTTGACTGTGCGATCGAAGATCGCACTCCGCCAACGCCCCTGCTCTTCGTCCCGTGTCTACGGTCTCGTAACCCGTGTTGTCCGTGTTGTCCGTGGCTCTTGACCCTGGATTCTTCGCGAGCCTCGTGATCTTCGAGACCTTCGTGAAGGGTCTCGTCGTTCTGAGTATCTGGTGTTGTCCGCGGCTCCTTTGAATTCTGCGGCCCTAGTCCGCCCTCAACGCCACCAGCGGACTCACCGCCGTCGCGCGACGCGCGGGTAGATAGCAGCCCATCAACGCGACAAAGAGAAGCAACGCGACTGTGACGGCAAACGTCAGCGGATCCGCGGCGTCGGTCTCGTACAGAAGCCCGCTGATGAAGTGCGACAAAAGCCACGCCCCGGCGGCGCCGAGGCACAGGCTCGGAACCACGAGTCGCGCACCCTGGAAAAGGATGGCGTTCCTGACGCGCCCCGGTCGTGCGCCGAGCGCCATCCGGATGCCGATTTCGCGCGTGCGTTGGCCGACCGAGTAGGAAATCACGCCGTAGACCCCGACGACCGCGAGCACGAGCGCGGCAACGCCGAACGCGGTCATCAGCGCCAGGCTGAGGCGCGCCTGGCCGAGGCCGTCGGCGACGTAGGAGGACATCGGCAGCACGCGGTCGACGGCGACCTGGGAATCGAGTTCGGCCATCAAATCTCTCACGGGTGAGACGAGCGACGCCGGATCCCGGTCGGTGCGCACGACCGTGTAGAACGTTCCCGCCACGCCGAGCATCGGCGCCCAGATCTGCGGCCTGACGGCCTGCGTCAGGTCGAGAACGCGCATGTGCTCGACGACCCCGATAACTTCGGCGTAGAGGTTACTCTCGCTTCCAGTGGGGCTGACCTGGAGCCGTTGCCCGACGGCGGTCTGGCCCGGCCACGCTCTCGCGGCGAGCGTGTCATCGATGACGATGAGCGTACGGCCGCTGGTATCGTGGGAATCGAAGACTCGTCCCGCCAGCACACGTGTCCCCATGGCGCGGAAATAGTCGGGCGAGACAATCCGCCGGTCGGCGGTCGCGCTCTCCCAGTTGCGCGCCGTGCTCTCGTCATACGCGTAAGGCTGGAGCGACCCGCTGCCGGTCAGCGGCAGCTGTGAAGTGAACCCCACGCTGGTGACGCCCGAGAGCGCTCGAAGGCGGCGCTCCAGGTCGTCGACAAATGCCCGCCGGGCCTCGGGCGTCGGCCGAGCGGCACGGGGAAGGGCGACGCGAAACGTCAACGTTCGCTCGTGCTCGAACCCTGGCTTCACCTGCTGCAGCCGGACGAAGCTGCGCATCATCAGGCCGGCGCCGATGAGCAGCACCAGCGCCAACGCAACCTCGCCCATCACGAGAGCATTGCGAAGCCGCACCTGCACGATCGTCGGCGACAGCGATCTGCTCGCGCGGAGCGTGCGATTGAGATCCTGACGCGCGGCTCGGATCGCCGGCACGATGCCGAAGACGATCGCCGTCAGGGCGCTCGTCGCCAGCGTAAAGCCCAGGACGGCGGCATCAATCCGGATCGCAGCCATGCGCGGCAAGCTGGTCGGATCCATGGAGCGCAGCACGCTGAGCCCGCCCTCAGCCAGGACGAGACCCAGGATCCCTCCCGCGGCCGCCAGCACGAGGCTCTCGGTCGCAAGCTGCCGGACGAGGCGCCATCCCCTCGCCCCGAGCGCGGAGCGAAGTGCCATTTCGTGCTGCCGCGACGTCGCGCGCGCGAGCAGGAGGTTCGCCACGTTGGCGCAGGCGATGAGCAGGACGAACCCGACGGCGCCGAGGAGCGCCATGAGCGCTGGCTGCGCGTGCTTGACGATATCGTGCTGAAGCGGCACGACGCGGATGCGCATGTCCGAAGATTCGTGCACGGCGTGCTCACGCCGGAGTTGCCGGGCAATGCCGTCCATCTCGGCCTGCGCCTGCTCGAACGTCACGCCCGGCTTCAGCCGTCCGAAAACGGTGAAGAGCGTGAAGTTGCGCGGCGGCGCCTGGCGGTAGTCGAATCGCAGCGGCTTCCAGACTTGCGCGTCGGTGATGAGAAACGCCTCGGCGGGGAGGAGCAGGTTGAACGTCGCGGGCATGACGCCGACGACCGTGTGGGGGAGCCCGTCCAGCTGGATGCGTCGGCCGACGATGGAACTGGTCGGCGCCGAATCGTCGAGCCCAGAGGGCATGGGAAAGAATGGCGACCTGCGGACCGCCCGGCGTTTCCTCCTCTGCGACGAAGTGACGCCCGAGCAAGCGGGTCGACGCCGAGGAGCGAGAAGAAGTTGGCCGACACCGGCGTCACGTCGACGCGCTCGGTCTCACGGCCGTCCGACGCGGCGAGCGCGCCGGTGGCGCCGATGAGCGACGGCCCCGAGCCGGCGGCAAAAGAGTCGAACAGCCGGCTCCGCTGCTGGTAATCGCGAAAGTCTCCCGGCGAGACGGCAGGCAGCGACTGATTGCCGACGCCGAGGTCGACCCAGATATTGGCCAGCCGGTCCGGATCCCTGTAGGGCAGCGGCTTCATCAGCACGCCGTGGACGACGCTGAAGATGGCGGTGGTCGCGCCGATTCCGAGGGCGAGCGTGAGGACGGCGACGAGCGTGAAGGCCGGCGTCCTCGCGAGCGTCCGAACGGCGTACTTCACATCCTGCAGCAGCATCGTCAGCGAGCGTCCAGCTTGCGCCCGGCGTTGAGGTTGTCGTGGTTGAGGATGGCATTCAGCACGAGGAAGTAGCTCCCGTGCGTCTCACCACGCCAGATCGGGTTGTTCGAGAAGAGGATCACGTGGCCTTTGTCGACCGGCACGTCGACAACCATCGGGCGCTGCGCGATCTCGGCGCCGCCGTCGAGCAGGCCCGCGACGAGCAGGTCGCGGGCGTCGCCGTAACGCAACACGACGCGAGGCCGCTGTGCCGGCGGGATGATGCTGATGCCGTTTCGGAGCTGCTCTTCGCGAATCGGCGTCGCCTGCCAGGCCTCGACCTTCGGGTCCGGCGGCAGGGGCTCGGACGGCGCCCGCCCCTGCGGCTGGTCGGGCTCGTCTGGCGTGCCGCGGCCCGTCGCGCGCCGCGGTTCGGCCGCGCCGCCTCGGCCGCCGCGGCCGCCGAGCGTGTTGCTGACGGCGAAGATCGGGCCGTCCGAGGAGTAGATCGAGAGGTTCTCCTCGTATCCGTAGGCGAGTCGGGCTCGCGCCGTCGACTACCTTCGAGCGAAGGACCGCACCGGTGATCTTGAGCCGCTGCGCCGGCGTCACCGAAACGCCGGCCGTGAAGCCGAACTGGATCGCAAAGTTCGACGTGTCGTCTACGGTGACCAGGACTCCGCCGTCGCGGACGAACTTCTGCAGGTTCGGCGAGGCCCTGCCAGCCGAGTCCCGGCCGCATGTCGTCGGTCGAATCGATCTTGCCGATGTTCGGCGTGAGCTCGGTGGTCTTCCAGGGGAGCGGATTGCCGTACATCGGCATTCCCGTGATGATCTGCTGGCCGGCGCCGCGCCCGACGGGCGGAAAGAGGATGACGTCGTACCGTGATCGGAGGTTCGCCTCCTGCGCGACGTCCTGCGTGTTCATGTAGGTGTAAGGGATGGCGAGCTGGTCGAGCGCCAGACGCCACCAGCCCTCGTCCTGGGTGTTGATCCAGGTGTGCAGCACGGCCACTCGCGCCGCCTTGGCCGGATGCGTCTGCACCGCGGGCGCCGTCTGGAGCCCGACGGCCTTGAGGCCCGAGATCGGCGGCCGCCTTGGCGAGATCGGCGGCTGAGACGCCGCCGCGAATGATGAACGACCCGCGGTTGAACTTCTGGCCCTCGGCCTCGAACGGCTTCTTCAGCCACGTCAATCTGCGCGTCGCGGAAGCGGTAGCGCAACGTCGCGAGCGACGGATCCGCGTTGTGATTGATGGCAAAGATGCTGCCTGTCCCGGTGACGCTGCCAGGGGCGGTCAGCTCGCCCTTGACGGGCTCGAGCGACGCGTCGAGCACCTTCACGTCGGTGACGCGCACGACCTTGACGTTGAAGAGCTCGCCGAAGGTCCAGCCCGTATCGTCGTACGGATTCCGCTGCGGGTCATCTGGCGCCCAGGTACCTGGTAGTCGAGCAGCGTGTCGGCGATGCGGCTATAGGGTTGATCCATCCGCAGCACGTAGGTGCCAGTCGGAAACGTCCGCGTCTCGGGCGGGCTCGGCTTGTCCGTCGCGGACTTTTCCGTCGCGGGCTTGTCCTGCACGTTCGGACCCGGCGTGTCACCGTTGCCGTTGCCAGACGCCCCGTCGTTGGTCATCTCGCGCGCGGGCCGCTTCTTGCCCGGCAGCGTCACCGTGAACGGCGCCGTGGCGCGAGAGACTTCGCACCCCTGCAGTTGAAGGATGCGAAGGAGATCGGCCTGCGGCCCTGGTCTCGGATCGTCGCCCGGAAACACGTAGGCGGCGGGACCCTCGGTCTTCGCCTTCAGGATCGACCGTTTGCTCTTGAGATAGAAGTTCTTGAGAAAGAGATTCTTGTTGTCGGCAAAATGGTTGAGCGAGACGAGCAGTCCCGTCTGCTGGTAGTTGTTGTTGTTCCGCTGCGACCACTTGGCCTTGGGTAGCGGGCGGATTCTGCTTGTACCAGGTGCGGGCGGTGTCGTTCGGGCCGAGCGTACGCTCGAGCGTGTCGGCGCCGCCGTTGCCGAACGTCTCGTAGAGCCGGCTGATCCCGTTGTGTGTCGCCGCGATGAACATCAGATACCCCGGCGTCCAGGTATCGAACGTGCCGTGCGTGAAGACGCCCGGCATCCCCATCTTGGTCATCTCCGACACGTTGTGCCAGCCGATCATCTGCCATTCGTCGGTCAGGATCGGATCCAGCCAGGCGTTATAGGGACCGTCGCCGACGGTGTTGTCGTAGAGGTAGGCGACCGACTCATGCAGGTCGTGCAGCACCTGCGCCTTCCACTCGGTATAGGTGTTGAGCACGTTCCTGGTCAGGTTGAGCGTCAGGGCCATCGCGTCGCGGTTGTTGTCGTGCGCGACGTATTTGCCCCAGTAGATCAGCGACGGCCAGTGCTTGTCGGGGTTGGCCAGGTGCCAGCGATAGATGTCGACCTGGCGATCGCGCCCATCGACCTCGACGATCGGAGTCACGAGCGTCACGATGCGGCTGCGGATCTTCTGGACGTACGGGCTCTCGTCGACGGCTAGCCGATACACGAGCTCCATCAGCGCGGTGGGTGAGCCCGTTTCCGGCGAGTGGATGGCGCCCGTGATGTAGTAGACCGGCACCGACTGATCGACCAGTTTGTCGGCTTCCGCGTCGTTCAGGGCGATGGTGCGCGGGTCGGCCAGCTTGGCCAGCCGCGCGCGGTTCTCCTCGAGCTTCGCCAGGTTCGCCTCGGACGACACCGCGACCGCCAGCATCTCGCGGCCCTCTTCGGTCTTCCCGATCGAGTACACCTTCACCCGCGGGCTGGCCTTCTCGACCATCCGCATGTACTGGTAGACCTCGTGCGAATAGGGCAGCTTGCCCGGCGCCCCGGCGATGTCGCCGAGCACCGCTGTCGGGGTCGGCACCGTCTTCGACGCCGGCAGGTAGTCCACGAGCGGCGAGGTGAAGAACGATTCCGTCGTGTATTCCTTCAGCTTTTTTGTATACGTCTCGTCCACGGGCTGCTTCGGATCACGCGCATAGGGATTAGCGGGCGATTGCATCGTGCCGGTGGGTCCGGTCAGGGCGATCAGGGCTCCTGCCAAGACAAAGGTCGCGGTTCGTCTCATGAAACGGCCTCGGGTTTGGTCTGTCTGCGGCGTAGAGGAATGTTCGGATTGTACCCGGGATGCCGGAAGGGAGGAAGCTGAGGGCCCTTTGCCCTCGATTCAGGTGGAAACAGGCCGCCAACCGAATGGAGCGATGGAAGACGCTGGCGGAGGCGAGGGGCTGTTGGCGGCGACGAGCGGTCAAACTGAGCGACACTCCGACGAAGGCTCGACACTGCGCGCCGCGGGCGCTGTGGCGTAGCCGGCCGTCACCCGCGGGCGACGGCCGGCTCAAATCCGAACTTACTTGCGTCAGTCGCTGCCGCGACCACGATGATCATCCTAGTCGTCGTCGCGATCGACGCACTCCTTGTCATGATCGTGACCGCGATCGTTGACCGGCCGCAGGAAGTGATTGAAGGCCTGCGTCGCGACGCGAGTCGCCTGCCTCCGCCCCGCTGTGTCCGCGAACCGGAAATGAATCCCCATGTAGATGCGAGCCTCGACCACGTCGTCGGCCAAATCCGAGAAGCGATGGTACGTTCGCTCATTCGGAACGGCCTGCGGGGCAGTAGTGGTGACCTTGAACGTCACTTTGTCGGCGTCGAAAAAGCGCCTGACGATGGTCGTGAAGGAGCCGGACACGTTATTGGCGCCCGATGTGTAGTCAGGATAGGGCGGGTTGGGACTCAGCGGCGTCCATGTCGCATCGGCCTCCGTCAGCGGGTTTCCGTCGTTGTCCTCCGGTAGAATCTGCTGAATCGCCGTGATCGGTCGCCAGAAGTTGTAATGCTTCTTAGTGTTCCAGGCTGTGATGCCGGCGTCGGCGCTCGCCAGGCTGGCCAGGGCGAACAGCCTGGCACTGTCGCCGAGCCCGTTGAGGTCCTTGCAGTACCGCTGTTCCGATCCCATTTCGCACTCCTGGATCAGTCCCCGGAGCATGCCTTCGAAGAGCGCAATGGTGTTGCCCGACCAGAAGAAGCCGATCTGGGTCTGTTCTGGAGTACGGGTCACGCCAGGGTAGCCAACCGGTCCACCCAGGGCCTTCACTTCGTTGTAGGCCTCGGCGTATTCGATGCTGGTCAGCGACGGTGGCCGACGAGCGCGAAACTGTTCGTTGAAGTCCATCGTGAACGGTTCGACGGCACCCAGCCACGGTGCGGAAAACGCCGCGAACGCCGTCGGCGTTGGTCGCCACTCGCCCGCTCCCGTGCCGCCGAGATCGGGCGGAGGTGGCGGCTGCGGATAGCTTCCGTCACCCGCCCGCCGCGCGATGATCGCAGTCGCGGCGGCCTCGCCGACGAGCCTGCCCTCATCGGCTTCGGTCAACCCATGATTCGTGAGGAAGAGGAGGTACTTCGTGTGAATGGTTGCGGTCTGCGCCGGGAACCGATTCACCAGGACATCGCGCGCGGCCGCCGCCGCGGCGGCCACCCGCGAGCCGGAGGCGTCGCGAATGCTGACGGCATAAGGCTGGAACCGTTTCTCGTACGCTTGAACGGCGTCGTGGATCGCCGCGTGGACCATGGCAAAGTCGAGGAGCGGCGGAGCCCCGGTTGGACGTCCACCGGCGAAGATCGTCTCCGCCGCGATCACGTTCAACTCGGTGATTGGGTCGGCCGCCGCCGGCGCTGCCCACATCAGACAACTACCAATGATGAGGCCTGTGAGTCTTCGGAGCCCTGTCATAGTGTCTTCTCCTGTTCGCGTGTTTCCGTTCTGTCCTCTCGCGGCGATTTGGTTCCCGTGCGGGGGTCGTACTCTCAAGGTCGATAGCCTGGCTCACCAGTCTTCCTGTAATCCTGACGGAATTCTTCGCAGTTTCTGAATCTCCCATGGCCACTCCCTCTGGCATTCGAGTGGCCGGGCCAGGATTCTCTTGGGCGGCATCCTGTGGAGAGACTACGCGGGGAGTCGAGCGGAAGTCTTCGGGGTTCTATGGATTTGAGATGGGCTTTTCGCGGGTGCGAGCCTCGCGCGGCGCTACTTCTGACAGAGACACCTGGCGAGGACTTTTGTGGGTTCGGCGCCGGGACCGGCCGAGCCGACCAGCGGAGGCACTCCGCGCCCGAAGCTCCACGAGGCACCGAGCGTGATCCCGCGAGAGAGCGCGTGGGCGTTCCGTCCTGCAGTGGTCGTCACGAACGAGCCGAACACTTCAATCGACTTGGACACGCTGACCTGTACGCCGCCGCCGAAGTCGAGCATCTCGAGCCGTGCCAGCCGATCGTGATGCGGCGCCAGGTTGGCCGGCATGGCTCGCCAGCCGGCGTCGGGCGTGTCGATACCGCCGTGCGTCTTCTGTCCGGCTCCGAGGACGAAGACCCTCAGAGCCGGCGTCACGACGTATCCGACCTCGATGTCGAGATTGCTGCGGTCGTGTTTGATCGACTCGATCTGCTCCGCGAAGCTGTACCAGTACCTCGCCTGGACGAAGGCGTTCGGCAGCGCCGGACTGAGCGTCCGGCCGACATACGCGCCGACGTCGAGCTCGCGCACGCGTGTCCCGTAGGCGGCATGCGCGAAATACTCGTAGTTGTGCGTCGGCATGTTCGTACCGACAAATGGCGTAATGGTGACGGCGGGCGTCTCCACAACGTTGTACCGGAGCCCGAACCGCACATTCTGAAACCCGCTGTGTGCCTCTCCATCGTCCTGAAGCGTAGGGTGCGGGGATGTTCCGTTGTAGCGAGACCGGATGTAGGGGACGACGAGCGTGACAGACATCTTGTCGGTCACGCCGTAGGTCACGTCGAAGAGCAGGTTGTTGGATTGAATGTGTCCGCGGTCGACTTTCCCGCCGCCGGCGAGAAAGTGGTTCTCGACCAACGCATCCTGATACAGCACCGATACCGACCCTTCGCCTTTGGGCGGCAGCCAGGCCTGAGCCTCCGCACGCGGTGCAGACCCGGAGACGAATAGCAGCACGGCGAGGGCGATGCGAAGATGACGCCGTGTGTCGGCTCGCATTCGTCCGTCCTTGACCTAGTCTGCCCTGGCGCCGCTCGTCCCTGTTCGCCTGAGCTCCATGAGGTGATCGATCTCCGCCATGGCCTGGGCGGCGTCCATCTTCTTGGCGAGAATCACGCAATGGTACTGCCGCTGGGCCTCGGCGGTGAGCGCGGCACTCGACTGATGCAGCACCGGCAGCAGCCCGGGTTTTGACCCTGTCTGGGCGAGCGCGGCATCGACTCTTCCCACTTCCGAGTAGTCGGCCAACAGGACGTCGAACCGGGTGCCGGCGATGGCTGTCGCGAGCCCCGGTCCGTCCACGACGACAGGAGTCGCGTGTCCAGCCTGCTTCAGAATCTTCCGCCAGTACTCGAGACCCTCCGGCGTCGACGTGGCTGACTTGAGGATGAGGATGGAGGCCGGGTAGGCTGCGGCATAGTTCTTCTGTCTAGCGCTGCGCCCCGCGCGCAGGAACTTGTCTCCGCATGCACTCAAGTCGGCACCTGACGCCGACAGAAGGCCAAGCGCCACGATACCGGTGGCAATGGAACGCCGGAGCATAGTCATCCTCCGTCAAGTGATCGCCGTCAGAGCATGAACCTACGCCTGAGCCGCTCGGGTGTCAAGCCGACAGTCGTGGGATTTTTATGGGGTTTTCATGGGCGGCCGCCGAAAAGCCCAGCGCCATCGCGAGGACCATTCCCGCCACGGTAGATCCCGGAGCAGCCACAGATCGCCGCGGAGCGTGACCGTCGACGTTGCGATCGTCCGGGCATCGACGCCGAGGCTCAGGCCCCTCACCTGCTGGTTGACCGGCGGCGACGGCCCAATCTCGCGCAGCGTGCGCACGCGCCCGGTCCCGGCATCGACGGCCTTCAGCACCAGCCGCAGATCCTCGGTTTCCTCGATGCCGATCACTTCTGGCCGCTCCGGCGACCACGCATGCACGAGAAACTGACCATCGTAGAGATGCCGATCTTTCGTGCCGTCTGGCGACACCAACGAAAATCCATTCTCGGTTTCCCACGTAATCCAGTCGTTTCTGGGCGACCAGCGGGCGTTCGCATTCGGGACGCCGTCCCGGCGCAGCACGATCCGCTCCTCGGTCCCGACGCGCACCTTGACGAGCATCACCTGCCTGTCCTTGTACTCGCTGTAGGCGATCCACTGACCGTCGGGCGACCAGCTAGGCGCCCCCTGAAGGCCCCCCTGGCTTCTCGGCAGAAGCGGTGTCGCGGTTCCACCGGCGACGTACGAAATCCAGATGCGCAGCGGCCAGATCGGAACGTACCCATTCCGCAGGTACGCCACCCGTTGACCGTCGGGAGACACCGCAGGCTCGGTCAGCAGGATCGTCAGATCCGACCCGAACAGTTCCTGCGTCACGAGCGGCTGGTCGATGCTGCCATCCCTCGCTCTTTGCCAGATCTCGGGCTTTCCCCGGCGGTCGGTCACATACGCGAACGATCGCCCGTCTGGAAACCACGCCGGGTCCGACTCATTCCGCGCCGTGGACAGCAACGTCGTCGCGCTCGAGCCGGCGACCGAGAACTCTGTAAGATCGTAGTCGGGCTCGCCCCTCACAAAAACTACCGACTCGCCGCCTGGACTCGTGGATGGATGGAATTCGCTGTCGGCACTGTGGGTGAGCGGCCAGGCGTGGTCGGTCTCGAGGTCGGCTGTGTAGAGGTGCGTTCGCGCCGGGTCGATGGCGGTGACTCCGAGCACGACATGCCGGCTGTCGGGCAGCCACGCAAAGCTCGTCACGACGGGCACGACGTTCGGCCACGATTGCAGCCGACGCTGAGCGGGCCCGCCAGCCAACGGAACGGTCCAGAACTGCCAGCCGAGGTCGGCGTCCGAGTTCGCAAACGAACCAACCGCCATGACACCGAGCTTGGTTCCGTCGGGGGCGAAGGCGAGCGCGCCCTCGACGAATCGCATGGACTGCAGCGGAGCGTATTTCTCGGCGGCCGCGTCCACCGCCTCTGGCGTCCACGGCGGTTCCCCGGCCGGCCGGGCCATGAAGAGCGACGCGGACGGGACAATCTCGGCGCGATCCTCAGCGCGGAGAAACGCCAGTCTTCCATCTGCGGAAATCGCGCCCCGAGAGGCATTCCTGACGACCACTTGCGGTGTCCCGCCGGTGGCGCCAACCGACCAAATGCCCTCGCGATCAGCCGCAAGCGAGACATAGTAAATACGCTTGCCGTCATGGGACCAGAACGGGTACTTGCAGTCGTAGGGTCTCGAGGTGATTTGGGCCGACGATGGCGACGATACGCCCCTCGTGTGGATTTGGAGAATTCCCTCTACTTCCGCGACGTAAGCGATTGTCTGACCGTCGGGCGACCAGGCGGGGAACGTTTCGAGGGCCGGCGCGGTCGCGAACGGCGTAAAGCGAAGTTCAGAGCGATCGGCGAGCCATGGCTCGAGCGCGAACCACATCGAGCCAGCGCCCAGCGCGAGTGCAGCCCCAAGGCTGCCCGCCACCAGTGCCCGCCTTCGCATTCCGCCGCGGGCTGGCGCCAGGAGCCCAGCGTTCTGGCTGACGACCTCGCCCAGGCGGTCACGGAGCGTTCGCAGATCGCGATACACATCGGCGGTGGTCCCGTACCGATCGTCGGGCGCCTTCGCCAGGCATCGTTCCGTGATCCAACTCAGCTGCAAGGGCGCGCGCCCGTCTGGAGCAGGCGTCGGGGGGAGGTCTTCGTTGATGATGGCGTGCAGCGTTTCAGCCGGAGTGCCTCTGCGAAACGGGTGGCGACCGGTCGTCATCTCGTAGACGATGAGACCGAATGCGAACTGATCGGTCCGAAAGTCCGACTCGACTCCCCGCGCCTGCTCGGGACTCATGTACGGAATCGTGCCGGCCCGGAGGCCGAGCTCGGTCAGCGTCTCGGTCTCGTCGGCGGGCGACTCTGGACCGTTGGCCTGCGAACGCCCGGACCAGGCGAGACCGAAGTCGACGATCTTTACCCTCCCTGAGCGGGTCACCATGATGTTCTCGGGCTTGAGATCGCGGTGGACGATCCCCGCCGCGTGCGCGGCCGTCAGCCCATCGGCGATCTGCGTCACGAGATCGAGCAGCCGTTTGAGCGCCACGGGACCCCGGCGGAGCTCGTCGCGCAGGGTCCCTCCCTCGATCACCTCCGAAACGATGAACGGGGTCTCGCCGTCGATCGCCGCATCAAAGACGGTGACGATGTTGGGGTGGTTGAGGGCGCTGGCGGCCCGCGCTTCGGAGACGAATCGCCGGACTCGATCGGGATCGGCCCCGGGCCGCTCGCGCAGGATCTTGAGCGCCACCTCGCGCTCGAGCCGGGGATCCCACGCCCGATAGACTTCACCGCCGCCACCGCGGCCGAGCGGCGCCACGATCACGTAGGGTCCGAACGACGCGGGCGGAGCCGTCCTGTCGATTTTCATCGGGCTGGGACGAACGATTCTATATCGAGGATACGAGAGGTCTTCGTGCCTCCACTTCGCCGCCGCCAAAGCTCAGGCGGTCACTACGACGCGGGAAACGCCGTATCGGTCGACTCGGGCGGGGGAGGGATCCGGAACGTGATGACTACGGTGCCGAGCCGGATCTGATCGCCGTCGACGAGCGGGAGAGGCTCGCGCACGGGCTGGCCGTTCAGGAACGTGCCATTCTTGCTGCCGAGGTCTTCGACCGACGCCTGAGACCCGTCGACGCGGATGCACGCGTGGCGGCGTGACACGCCCGCGACGTCGACCCAGATCTCGGCATCCGGAGCCCGTCCGAGGACGTTGTCACCATCGGCCAACGCGGTCTGCCGGCCCTCGAACATCAACCAGTAGCGGACCGTCCGCCCGGCCTCCGCCGCTGGCTGCTGCACGTTGTCCTGAACTGGGGCGATGAACCAGTAGCCGAAGCGATGCACGGTGCGGACGTAGCGGGGCGTGTCCGCCGAATCGCCGAGCGTGTGACGGATTTCCGCGATCAGGCTCGCCAGATTGGTGTCGAGCACGTGCGTCGACGGCCACAGATGCTGGTGCAGCTCGCTCTTCGACATCGCGCGCGAGCTGTTGGCGACGAGCAGCTGCAGCAGGTCGAACGCTTTCGGGGAGAGATGGACTTCCGACCCGCTGCGCAGCAGCCGGCGTGTGCTTCGATCGAGCGTGAAGTCGTCGAATCGGTAGGTCACAACGTGCAGCTGCAGATCAGGCGATGCCGGCCTCCGGGACTGGTCAGCGAGGAAGCCGCCATGATCGCCTTGAGCTCGTCGGCCTCGATGACTTCCTTCTCGAGCAGCCGCTCCGAGAGGCGATCGAGGATGTCCCGGTGATCGCGCAGGATCTGGCGGGCCTTCTCGTGGGCGTCGGTGAGGATGCGCTTGATCTCGATGTCGATCTGGAGCGCAGTCTCCTCGGCGTAGTTGCCGCGCTCGCGCCCGAAGGGGTTCTCGATGAACGCCGGCTGGCGGTGGCCGTCGTAGTTGACGACGCCCAGCGCGTCGCTCATCCCGAACTCTGTGACCATCGCGCGCGCGATGTCGGTGGCGCGCATCAGGTCGTTCTGCGCGCCGGTCGAGATCTCGCCGAAGGCGATCTCTTCCGCGCTTCGCCCGCCCAGCAGGACCGAGAGCTGGCTGTGCAGGTCGCTGCGGGTCATCAGGTACTTGTCCTCGAGCGGGAGCTGCATCGTATAGCCGAGGGCCCCGAACCCGCGCTGCACGATCGAGATCTTGTGCACGGGGTCGAGCCCCGGCAGCACGGTGGCGACGATGGCATGACCCGATTCGTGATAAGCCACGATCCGGCGCTCCTTGTCGTTCATCACGCGCTTCTTCTCGAGTCCGGCGATCACGCGATCGATCGCCTCGTCGAAATCCTTCATCTCGACCGATGTCTTGTCACGCCGGGCGGCCAGCAGCGCGGCCTCGTTGACCAGGTTCGCCAGATCGGCCCCGGCGAAGCCTGCCGTGCGCGCCGCGATGACCTTCAGGTCCACGCGGTCGGAGGTCTTCACGTTCTTGACGTGGATCTTCAGGATCTCTTCGCGCCCGCGGACGTCAGGCTTGTCGACGAGCACCTGGCGATCGAACCGCCCTGGCCGCATGAGGGCCGGATCGAGCACCTCTGGCCGGTTGGTCGCGGCCATGATGATCACGCCCTTGCGGGCGTCGAAGCCGTCCATCTCGGCCAGGAGCTGGTTGAGCGTCTGCTCGCGCTCCTCGTGGCTGCCCATCGGCGACTGAATCCGGACCTTGCCGAGCGCGTCCAGCTCGTCGATGAAGACGATGCAGGGCGCCTTGTTCTCGGCCTGGCTGAAGAGATCGCGGACGCGAGCGGCGCCGACGCCGACGAACATCTCGACGAACTCCGAGCCGCTGAGGCTGAAGAACGGCACGTTGGCCTCGCCCGCGACTGCGCGCGCGAGGAGCGTCTTGCCGGTTCCCGGCGGCCCGACCAGCAGCACGCCCTTGGGAATCCGGCCGCCGATGCTCGTGTACTTCTTGGGGTTCTTCAGGAACTCGACGATCTCGCGTAGCTCATCTTCGGCCTCGTCCACGCCTGCGACGTCGCCGAACTTCACCTTCACTTCGTCTTCGGCGGCGTACATCTTCGCCCGGCTGCGCGCAAACGACATCACGCCGCCCTCGGCGCCGCCCATGCGCCGGAAGAAGAAGCTCCAGAGGGCCACGAGAAAGAGCAGCGGGATCACCCATCCGAGGAGTTCGCCCACCCAGCGGTTGGGGACCTCGCCGGTGTATTTCACGGCGTGCTGCTCGAGATCCTCGACGAGCTTGGGATCGTCGATCCGGATGGTGACGAAGCCGCGTCCCTTTGCGCCCTCGGCCTTCAGTTTGCCCTGAACGCGATCCTCGGCGACCGTGACCTCGAGTACCTTGCCCTCGCGCACTCGCGTCTTGAACTCGCTGTACGGGATCACCTCGCCGCCCTGCAGCGTGAAGAAGACGGCGTTGCCGATGGCCAGCAGCATCAGGACGCCCAGCACGTACCACATGGCCGTGCCCGGCGCCGGACGCGGCGGCAGCCGCCGGCCGCGGGGGTTGGGCGCCGTCCCCGGAGTATCTTCAGACATCTGATTCGATTGTACGTCCGTTACGCCTGCAGGGTCTTCTCGTCACGGCTGAACTGGAGGCCGCCTCCCGCGGCGTCGACGCGGATGGCGTCGCCCTCCTTGAAGTCGCCCTGCAGCACCCGCATCGCCAGCGGGTCGAGGATCTCGCGCTGGATCGTTCGCTTCAGAGGCCGCGCACCATAGGTCGGGTCGTAGCCTTCGGCGATGAGCAGATCCTTGGCGCGGTCCGAGAGCTCGACCCGGATTTTGCGGTCCTCGAGCCGCTTCATCAGTCCCTTGAGCTGGATGTCGATAATCGATCGCATCTGCACGCGCGTCAGGGCGTGGAACACGATGATCTCGTCGACGCGGTTGAGGAACTCCGGCCTGAACTGTGCCCGGAGCGTGTCGAGCACTTGCCGCCTGGTGCCTTCGTCGAGCGCGCCGTCGTCACTCTCCGATATCGACCGCGCCACCGCGGCCTCGGCGATGAAGTGGCTGCCGACGTTCGAGGTCATGATGACCACCGTATTCTTGAAATCGACCGTGCGTCCCTTGCCGTCGGTCAGCCGCCCATCGTCGAGCATCTGCAGCATGACGTTGAGGACTTCGGGGTGCGCCTTCTCGATCTCGTCGAAGAGCACGACCGCGTACGGCCGGCGCCGCACGGCTTCGGTGAGCTGGCCGGACTCCTCGTAGCCGACGTATCCCGGAGGCGCGCCGATCAGGCGGGAGACGGTGTGCTTCTCCTGGTACTCCGACATGTCGATCCGGACCATCGCGTGCTCGTCGTCGAACAGGAACTCGGCGAGAGCGCGGGCCAGTTCGGTCTTCCCGACGCCGGTCGGGCCGAGGAAGATGAAGCTGCCAAGCGGACGGTTGGGATCCTGCAGACCCGGCTCGCGCGCGCCGCATGGCGTTGGCGACGGCCGAGATCGCTTCGTCCTGCCCGACCACGCGGTCGTGGAGCCGCGCCTCCATCCGGAGCAGCTTCTGGATTTCGCCCTCCATCAGGCGGTTGACGGGGATGTGCGTCCAGCGGCTGACGACGTCGGCGATGTCTTCTTCGTCGACTTCCTCCTTCAACATCCGGTGCCCCTGCTGGAGCGTGGTGAGCCGCGCCTCTTCGGCCTTGATCTCCTGCTCGAGCGCCGGAAGCCGGCCGTACTGCAGCTCAGAGGCTTTCGCGTAGTCGCCGGCGCGCTGCGCGCGGTCGATTTCGATGCGCACCTGCTCGAGCTCTTCCTTCAGCTTGCGCCCGGCAAGAATGGTGTCTTTCTCCTGCTGCCAGTGGCTGGTCAACCGGCTCTTTTCTTCCTTGAGGTCAGCCAGCTCCTTCTCGAGCTTCTGCAGGCGCTCCTTCGACGGCTTGTCTGTTTCCTTCTTGAGGGCCTCGCGCTCGATCTCGAGCTGCATGATCCGGCGTTCGACCTCGTCGAGCTCGGCGGGCATCGAGTCGATCTCCATACGCAGGCGCGAGGCGGCCTCGTCGATCAGATCGATCGCCTTGTCGGGCAGAAACCGGTCCGTGATGTAGCGGTTGGACAGCACGGCGGCCGCCACGAGCGCCGAGTCCTTGAATTTGACGCCGTGATGGACCTCGTAGCGCTCGCGCAGGCCGCGCAGGATGCTGATCGTGTCCTCGACGCACGGCTCGCTCACGATCACGGGCTGGAAGCGCCGCTCGAGCGCCGCGTCCTTCTCGATGTGCTTGCGATACTCGTCGAGCGTCGTCGCGCCGACGGTGTGGAGCTCGCCGCGCGCCAGCATCGGCTTGAGCATGTTGGACGCGTCCATCGCGCCTTCGGCGGCGCCCGCGCCCACGACTGTATGGAGCTCGTCGATGAAGAGGATCACCTGGCCGGCGGCGTCCGCGACTTCCTTGAGGACCGCCTTCAAGCGCTCCTCGAACTCGCCGCGATACTTCGCGCCGGCGACGAGCGCGCCCATGTCGAGCGCGACGATCTTCTTGTTCTTCAGACCCTCAGGGACGTCCTGCCGGACAATCCGCTGAGCGAGACCTTCGACGACGGCGGTCTTGCCGACGCCTGGCTCGCCGATGAGCACCGGGTTGTTCTTCGTGCGGCGCGAGAGGACCTGGATCACGCGGCGAATCTCGTCGTCTCGTCCGATGACCGGGTCGAGCTTGCCCTTGCGCGCGAGCTCGGTGAGGTCGCGGCCGTAGCGCTCGAGCGCCTGATACGTGGACTTCGGGGTTCTGGCTGGTGACGCGCTGCGAGCCGCGCACGCTCGTCATCGCCTGGAGAATCGTGTCCTTGGTGATGCCGCGCTGCTGGAGCAGGCGCGACGCCGACGAGCGCCCGCCTTCTCCCGCGATCGCGACGAAGAGGTGCTCGGTGCTCGTGTACTCATCTTTGAGCCGCTCGGCTTCCTGCTCGGCGGCGGTCAGGACTTGACGCAGGCGCGAGGAAAAGCCCACCTGCGACCCACCGTGGGCGCGCGGCAGACGGCCCAGCTCGGCGCGGACGGCTGACGCCAGCCCGAGCGGATCCGGGTTCATCTTGCGGACGATCTCGGGGACGACGCCTTCCTTCTGTTCGAGGAGCGTCAGCAGGAGATGCTCGGGGAGGATCTCGGCATGCCCCTCACGATCGGCCAGCTGCTGCGCGGCAAGAATTGCTTCCTGCGCCTTCTCTGTGTACTTGCTGATATTCATTTTCTTGTGCTCGCGGGGCCAGTGTTACTCGATGCGTTTCGGTCTGCTTTTTTCAATGCTCGCGGGGCCCCACCCCCGCTCGCTCTCGCGCCGCGACCTCGCGCGGCGCTCGGGCCGCAGGCGCTGCTGAGCCAACGCTTTCCCATCACTCGACATCATCACAGCACGGCCTACTTATCCAGTTTGGCTAAGGCGTCGTAATGCTCTCTCTGCTCCTTCGTCAGCGAGCGGGGGAGCTGCACGTCGATGGTGGCGTACAGATCACCCCGGGTATCGGGCTTGCCGATAACGGGCATGCCGTGGCCTTTGAGGCGGAAGACCTGGCCGCCCTGCGTGGTCTCCGGAACCTTGAGCCGGACCGATCCGGTGATTGTCGGCACCTGCGCCTCGCCACCGAGGACCACCGAGGTGACCGGCAGCGCAACAGTGGTGTGCAGGTCGTCACCCTTGCGCTCGAACACGGGATGCGGGCGGGTCTGCACGCGAAGGTACAAGTCGCCGTTGGGACCGCCGTTCGCGCCGGATTCGCCCTCGCCGGCCGCGCGCACCCGTGAGCCGTCCTTGACGCCGGCTGGTATGCGCACGTCGACGCTGCGTGCGTGGCCGCCCTGCTTGATGGAAATCCGGCGGGTGGCGCCGTGGAAGGCCTCCTCGAGCGTCAGCTCGACGGGGTGCTCGATGTCGCGGCCCTTCTGGTTGCGGTTCGCGCGGCCGGCCCGGCCGCGCCCCGGCCTCGCGCGCGCCGCCGCCGCCCCCGAAGAACGTGTTGAAGAAGTCCGAAAAGGGATCCTGATTGCCGAAGAGCTCCTGCATTTCCTCTTCGGTCATGGTGCGGTAGCCGCCTGGGCCACCTCCCATGTTGATGTTCCAGGCGCCTCCGCCGCCGGCCGCGTCGCCGAAGGGCGAGCCGGGCGGCCAGTCCTGACCCTGTTGCCGCGCCTGCTCGTACGTCCGCCAGTTGGCGCCAAGCTCGTCGTACTTCTTCCGCTTGTCGGCGTCGCCCAGGACCTCGTACGCCTCGTTGATCTCCTTGAACCGTCCCTCGGCGGACTTGTCCCCAGGATTCACGTCGGGATGATGCTTGCGGGCGAGCTTGCGGTACGCCTGCTTGATCTCTTTCTCCGACGAGCTCTTGGTGACGCCGAGCGTCTGGTAGTAGTCCTTGAATTCCATTAATCAATGCGCGCGGGGCCCCACCCCCGCGCGCTCTCGCGCGGCGACTTCGCGCCGCGCTCGGGCCGCAGGCGCTGCTGATTCAGCGCCTGGTCTAACTTCAACATCGTCCCAGCACGGCCAAGCGTCACTGTTGAACCCGTTCTGAACCTTGAACCATTGAACCCTGAACCATTTAGATCCCAACCATCCGTCCGATGCGTTCGATCTCCTGCGCGACGCGCTTCCGGACCTCCGGCCGCGCCGCGCCTTCCTGCATGAGCGGGCGCAACCGCTGCACGGCCTCGGCGATGTCGAGGAGGCGCTGCACGCCGGCCAGATTCACCCCATCTTCCTCTACGAGCCGTTTGATGAGCTTCAGGCGATCGAGCTCTTCGCGCGAGTAGACCCGCATGCTGCCGACGGTGCGCGTCGGCCGGACGAGGCCGAGGCGTTCGTACTTTCGCAACGTCTGCGGGTGCATGTCCAGCAGCCGCGCCGCCATGCTGATAAAGTAGAGATGGTGTTCGACTGCCATATGTCGCCGTTCGCTGCCAGCCTCCCGCTCAGATGGCCTCGCCAGGGCTGACGCTGGGCCCTGGTCATCGGGCCCGAAAGTTGCGTCGATCCAAATATAGGTATTGATACGGACCGTGTCAAGGATCCCCTCGCGCCTAAATGGACTTCCAGTTTGCAGATCTCATCACCGTAGCGCTCCTCGTGTTCATCGAGGGGCTGCTGAGCGCGGACAACGCGCTCGTGATGGCCGTGATGATCCTGGGGCTGCCGCGGGCCGACCAGCAGAAAGCGTCTACGTTACGGGCTGGTCGGCGCGTTCGCGTTCCGAATCATCGCGACGGTTCTCGCCGCGTACCTGATTCGCATCAGCTGGGTCAAACTCTTCGGCGGGCTCTATCTGCTGTACCTGGCGCAGCATCACTTCTTCGCCGGCGGCAATGCCGACCAGCGGGGAAGGCCCAAGCCGGCGCAGGGCTGGCTCGGGTTGTCGCCCCTTTGGGCGACGGTCGTGAAGGTCGAGCTCGTCAACCTGGCGTTCTCGATCGACTCGATTCTCGTCGCGGTCGCGATGTCGCCCGAAATTCTGGGTCATCCTCACCGGCGGGCTGCTCGGCATCCTGGCCATGCGGATCGTGGTCGGCCAGCTGCTCTCGATCGTGCGGCGCTATCCCTCGCTCGTCGACGGCGCTTTCGTCATCATCGCGTGGATCGGCGTGAAGCTCCTCATCGAGTACCTCAACGTCCTGGGCCTCGTCCACTTCGAGATCAACAAGTGGCTCTCGTTCGCGTTGATCGGCGTGATCTTCACGGTCGCGTACCTGTACGCGCGCAGCAAGGGTCCGGTGGAGGACGATGGCGGGGACGATGAGGCCGAGGCGCTTTTAAAGGAATAATTCGCGAAGGGCGCCCTTGAGACGTCTTCTTCGTGGTCATCGTGATCTTCGCGTTCATCGTGGTGAGCCGTGCCGTCTTCATTAGATAGGTTCTAATACTCACCCGTCAGCTTCAGGTCGAGCGTCTGCGTCGCGCCATCGGCGAGCGTGAACCGCTTCGCCTTGGACTTCAGGCGGTCGAGGACCTCGGGATCGCCCCATTCGCCCTGGGGCACATAGTCCACCGCGACCGCCAGGTACGCGCCCGCCGGCAGGTTCTGCACCTTGAAGCGTCCATCCTGATCGGGGCGCGTGCCCGTGACCCACCGGGTCATCGGAAGCCGCCAGTGCTCGGGCGTCTCCGAGAAGATGACGACGGTGTAGTCCTTGAGGAGCGCGCCGTCGCTCGCGGTGACGCTGCCATTGACGGCGGTGGCCTTGTTCGTCAGCTCGACTTCCACTCCCGATGTCGTCTCGCCGGTCTTGAACTCCGCACCCGTATCGGTGATGTCGGTGCCATTCAGCTTGACGGACTTGAGGGTCCATCCCGGTGGCGCGTTGCCGACGCGAATGAGTCTCGGGCCGCTCAGCCCTTTCAGCTCGAACGTTCCATCGTCTTTCAGCGCTTGCCGCGCCGGCGCCGAGCGCCGGTCCGTCGCTGTCGACGGCCATCGACGTGATGCGAATCGAACCCATGGACGCTGGCCTGGGCCCGTCGAAGACGACGGTGCCGGTCGCGTTCCCGCCCTTGCTCGTGGTCAGCAGGATGCCCGACACGTCTTCGCCAGCGACCGAAAGCGGCGTCGACCCGGATTCCGAGTCCCCGCCACCGCCCATGGTCACCGCGCGGAAGACCATCATGTTGTCGCCCTGCGAGCTGGTGATGACCTGCACCGAGCGGGCCTGCAGCGTGTAGTCGCCTGGCGGCACGCTGTTGAGCGTGAAGCTGCCGTCCTTTGCGGTTCGCGCGGAGGTCTGGCCAAGCAGGCCGCCGAAGTCACGGTTGGCTGGCACGGCCGAGACCTGGGACCCTTCGAGCGGCTTACCGTCCGAGCCGATCACAATCCCCGAGACCTTCGCCAGAGCGGACGGCGACGAGCGCGAAGTCGGCGCTCGGCGATTCCTGGCCGGCGGCGAGCGTGATGCGCTGCGCCTCGGCGACGTTCGGCGTGCCCGGGATAGTAGGTGGCGGCGTAGCCGGACTTCGGCGCAGAAGCCGTCGGGCCGGCGCTCGTCGACGCGCCAGACACCATCAGCTCCATGTCCATCATATCGAGCCGCCGCCGTGCGCAGCGTCGCGCTCACGTAGTAGTCGCCAGGCGGCAGGCCGTAGATCCGGAACTGTCCCAGGTCGTTCGTTTGCGCGACGCGCCCGGGGGAGGGCGCGAGGCGGCGCCGGCCGTTCTGCCATGTCTGGCGCATGGCCGTCACCGAGACGTCGGGAATCGCGTCGCCGAACTCGTCGACGATGCGCCCGGCGATGACGCTGCCGCGAGGCATGCTGATGTCCGCATTGTCGAGGCTCTGCTTGTCGGCGAGCTCGATGGGCTTGCCCGACTCGAACGGCCGCGTCTGCCCGTACTGGACGTTGACGAACCCCGACTTGGTCGCCTGCAGCGTGAAGCGGCCGGCCGGCAGCTCGCGGAACTCGAAGCGGCCCTCGGCGTCGGTGAGCGCCGCCTTTGGCGCGACGTCCGGGCCCGAGATGCGGACCTGCGCCCGGCGGATTGGCCCGGCGCCATCGCTCGCGAGCACGCGCCCGCGGATGCGGCCGGTGCCGGTCTTGAACTGTACGCGGACCGCCCATCATGCCCGGCAACTGGATCGCCCCGCCGCCACGCCGCCGCCCGGTCCTGATCTGAATCGTCTGCTCGACCGTCGTCTGCGCCACGGCGAGTGCGGGCGAGAGCGCCAGGGCGATGGTGGCTGCAAGGCAAGTCTTCTGTGCTCGCATATGTCTCTGGACGTAAAAGCGACTGTGGCCGGAACTGTAGAGATTCTCACATGGCGCGACGGACAGTGGCCCGCATTTTGTTGTTAAGAATGTAAAAGATCGAGAAATCAGTGCCGCAGAGCATGCAGTCACGTAGCTTGCCGGCGCGTAGTCAGCCGCGCGAGAGAAGTCGGGCGAGGGCCGCCTCCGCCAAAGGCTACGGCGAGCTCGCCGAGCTTCGCGATGGCGAGGCCCCGCGAGCATTGCGTAATGCAGACGGGAGCCCCGAACCGCCCGCTCGCTCGCCAGCGCGGCTGACGATCGCGCCACGATGAAGACAACCAAGGACTCATCGTGTCCACCGTCGCTCGTGCCCATCGCTGACTTCCGCCGTGAACCCTGTGCGGCTGACGCCCGCGAGAGTGGACGCATCATGCGCACTACGCGGTGTCGTGGTACGGCGTCGCAAAAAACGCCACGGCGCTGGCCAGGACCCCGGACACGACCGGCGTCAGGGCCCCATAGCCGGCGCCGTCGGTCGCGAAATACACGACCGCCAGCACGGGCACGCCGGCCAGGGACGCCAGCCCCTGGCGCCGGGACGTGCGAGGCGCGTACAGCCCCGCGAGCAACGGGACGAAGAGCGTGACCACCATCACGGCGTAGAACGTGCCGAGTGCGTCGATGACCGACCGGTGCATCATCGCCAGCCCGAGGCCGAGGAGGGCGCCGGCAATCGCCGAGACGCGCGCCGCGCGGAGCAGATCGCGGTCGGTCGCGCCGGGCCGGAAGCGGCGATAGAGGTCGCGCGAGCCCGACGTCGCGAGCATGAACAGCACGGCGTCGGCGGCGCTCGCCTCGGCCGAGAAGACTGCCGCGAGCGCGAGCGCGCCGAAGGCCGGCGTCAGCTCGCTCGCCATCGTCGCGAAGGCGAGGTCCTTGTTGATGTCGGGATGCAGGGCCCGCGCCGACATCCCGATGAGCGTCGGGAGCGCCGCAAATGCCATCAGCACCACGCCGTTCACCGCGATGCCGGTCGTGACCGCGCGCTCGTCGCGCGCGCCGAAGGCTTTCTGGATGAGGCCGGGAGAGACGACGAACGCCGGGCCCAGGAAGAAGAGCAGCCGCCATCCCGATTGCGGCGAACCGCCGGCGAAGAGATCCATGCGCGCGGAATCGCTGGCGATCGCGTCCCATCCGCCTGCGAGGGCCATCGCCATCGGCGCCACGAGCGCGAATCCGACCAGCTTGACGGCCAGCTGCACCAGGTTGACGTAAGCGGAGCTGAGGAGGCCGCCGGTGACGAAGTACACGCTGACGAGCGCGGCGCCGAGCAGGCAACCGGTGAACTTCGAGGCCCCGGCGACGACCTGAAAGACCGTCGACATGCCGAGGAGCTGCGCCGCCAGAATCGACAGCGTGCCCACCCAGATCAGGATCGCCACCGCGAGGCGCAGGTCGCGTCCGTAGCGCCGTTCGAGAAAGTCCCCGACGGTCAGGTCGCCGTGCTTCACCGACTCGCGCCACATGCGCGGGCCCACCGAGAACGCGAGGACGAGGCAGCCGATGCCGGCCGACGCGTTCCACCACCATGCGCTCACGCCGTCGCGATAGGCGAGCCCGGCGGCGCCAACGGTCGATCCTGCGCCGATGTTGCCGGCAAGAAAAGTGGCGAAGATGAGCGCGGGTCCGAGCGAACGGCCGGCGACGAAGAAATCGCCGGTGGCCCGGACGTGGCGCCCGATCCACAGGCCGATGCCGGCCATGAGCAGGGAGTACGCGACGAGCAGGAGGAGCGTGAGGCTCACCGCAGATCGCGGGCGGCCGGATAGCCCGGGATGCCGGTTGCGGCGCGAACCGCGCGCACAATCGCCTCGGCCATCGCCTCGGCGGCGAGCGTGCCGATCGTATCCAGATCCTCCGGGCCCGGGCGCACGCCGGTCGCCAGCGCGAAGATGGCGTCGCCGTCGGCGGACGTGTGGGCGGGACTGATTGCGCGGGCGAGGCCATCGTGGGCCATCTGCGCGATCCGCGTCGCCTGCGTTTTCGTCAACGTCGCGTTGGTCGCGACGACCCCGAGCGTGGTGTGCTGGAGCGCCTCGGGCAGCGGCAGATTGAGCTGCGCCGGACTTGAGTCGCCGCCGCACGTCGGCGAGTCGCCTTGCCGTCCTCCGTGCGCATGCCGGCGATGACCTGGCCGGTCGACGGATCGATGACGTCGCCGCGCGCGTTGACCGCTGACGAGCGCCGCGACGATGAGGCCGTTCGGGAGCGTGATGGCGGCGCTGCCGATGCCGGCCTTCATCGCGCGGTCGCGGCCGCCCATCTTGCCGACCGTCGCGCCGGCCCCGGCGCCGACGTTTCCTTCGACGACCGGTCCGTCCGTCGCGGCCTTCGCCGCAAGGTAGCCGCACTCGGCCGTCGGCCGAATCTTCGGATCGCCGACGCCCAGGTCGAAGAGGATCGCGCCGGGCACGATCGGTATGACGGCGCCGCCGAACTTGAAGCCCACGCCCTGCTGCTCGAGATACCGCATCACGCCGCTCGCGGCGTCGAGCCCGTAGGCGCTGCCGCCGCTCGAGCATGATCGCGTGCACCTGGTCGACGCTCGCCGTGGGCGCGAGCAGATCCGTTTCACGCGTCCCCGGCGCGCTGCCGCGAACGTCGACGCCCGCCGTCGCGCCCTTTTCCGCGAGCACGACCGTGCATCCTGTTGGACGCTCTGTCAGCGTGTGGTGGCCGACCTTGAGGCCCGGCACCGCGGTGAGGCCGCGCGACGGGGCGGTCTGGGCCGACAGAATCCGGGCCTACGCTCAAGTGCGCGGCGAGCGCAGAGATGGCGGCAGCTCCGAGCGCGGCTCCAAACCGAGGTCTCGAAGGTTTTGCCTGAGCGCTGAGAGCCTGTGAAGAACTCGACCTTTCGTAGTGTCCGGCTTCAGCCGGACTTCGTAGTGTCCGGCTTGAGCCGGACCAAGACACGTCCGCCTAAAGGCGGACACTACGACGGCTCTTTCGCGAGCCCTGAGCTCTGAGCCTCGTGCCGACCCGACCGAGAGTTCTCGTCATACAGCTGGCACCAGCTCCAGTGGCCGCGCGTGTTGGTAACGGCGGCAGACGCCGAAGACCACGTCGGCCATCATGTCGAGGAACAGCGGATGATCGTTGACCGCCTGCGCGCGCACCATCGGCAGTCCGATCTCGCGGCAGACCTCGGCGGCCTCGACGTCGAGGTCGTAGAGAACTTCGACGTGGTCGCAGATGAAGCCGACCGGGCTGAGGACCGCCGCTTCGAGCCCGCCCGCACGCGCGCTGCGCAGATAGTCGCAGACATCCGGCCCGAGCCACGGATCCTCGGGACGGCCGCTGCGGCTCTGATACACCGTCGCATGCCGTTGGTTGCGCCGCACCCGATTCGCGACGAGCCGCGCGGTCTCCTCGAACTGCTCGCGGTAGGGATAGCGGGCGGCCATCGACTCGGGAATGCTGTGCGCCGTGAACACCAGCTCCGCATCGTCGCGCACGCGCGGTTCGAGCCTGGCCATCGCGGCAGACACGCAGGACGCGTTCGCGTCGATGAACAGCGGGTGGCTGGACCAGTCGGGCACGTAGGTGACTTCGACATCGGGGAGACCGGCACGCGCCAGCTGGGCCCGCGCGTCCCTGACGTTCTCGCGGTACTGCGTGCAGCTCGAATAGCTGCGGTGCGCCGCGGCGATGAACCCCACCGCGCGTCGGATACCGGCCCTCGCCATGGACTCGAGCGTGTCGGCGAGGTAGGGATGCCAGTTGCGCATGCCGACGAACACGGGCAGCGGCGTGCCGGCGGCGGCCAGTCGCTGCCGGAGTCCCTCGGCCTGCGCCTCGGTGAGGTCGTTGAGCGGCGAGCGCCCGCCGACGATCTCGTAGTGATGCGCAACTTCCTCGGCACGTCCCTCGGAGACCCGCCGCCCGCGCAGCACATTCGCCAGAAACGGGCGGATGTCCGGCTGAGCCTGCGGACCGCCGAAGGCGATCATCAACACGGCGTCGAAGGGCTGAGGCACGGCTCTCGAGCGATTATACTGGGTCGCCGGTCCCCCCTACCTTGGCCTTCTCCGCGCTCGGTCTGCCGCGTCCGATCTGGCTCCTCGGCTGGGTGAGCCTCGTCACGGACCTGGCGTCCGAGATGATCTACCCGCTGCTCCCGATCTTTCTCACGCGCGTGCTCGGCGCGACCGCGATGTCGCTCGGCGTCATCGAAGGCGCCGCCGAGGCCGCCAGCAGCGTCCTCAAGATCGCCGTCCGGCCGCCTCACGGATCGGACCGGCGCGCCGAAGCGCAATCGTCCTCGCGGGCTACAGCCTGTCCGGCGCCGTCAGGCCGCTCATCGCGTTCGTGACGTCGTGGACCGGCGTCCTCGGTCTTCGCTTTGCCGATCGAGTAGGGCAAGGGCCTGCGTACAGCCCCGCGCGACGCGATGCTCGCGCACTTCGCGCCGCCGCATCTGCGCGGCCGTGCCTACGGTTTCCACCGCGCGATGGATCACGCAGGCGCCGTCGTCGGTCCACTGGTCGCCTCGGCGTTCCTCTTCTTCTACCCGGACAGCTACCGGTCCCTCTTCGCCCTCAGCATCATCCCCGGCATCGTCGTCGTCCTGATCCTGCTGCGCCTGCCCGACACAAACACCAGCGAACCCCGTGAACCTGTTGAACCCCCTGAACCTGATGAACCCCGTGAACCCAATGAACCTGCTGAACCTAATGAACCCGATGAACCCCTCTCCCTCCCTCCCGCATTGTGGAAAGCCGTCCTCGTGATTCTGGTTTTCAGTCTGGGAAACGCCAGCGACGCCTTTCTTCTTCTTCGCCTCAACGACCTGGGCGTTGCGGCGGTCTGGATTCCGCTCCTGTGGTCAGGTCTCCACATTGTGAAAGTGCTGTCGTCGCTGGCCGGTGGAGATCTCTCGGATCGCCTGGGCCGCCGCACGCTCATCGCGGCCGGCTGGTTCGGCTACGCGCTCGTCTACGCTGGTTTCGGGTACTTCGATTCGCCGGCGACCATCATCGTCATCTTCCTCGGCTACGGCACCTACTTCGGACTGACCGAAGGCGTGGAGAAGGCGTGGGTCGCCGATCTCGCCCCGGCGGGTGCGCGCGGCACCGCGTTTGGCATCTACAACGCGGCGCTCGGCATCGGAGGTCTGGTGTCGAGCGTGATGTTCGGCATCATCTGGACACGCGTCTCGCCGAGCGCGGCGTTCTTCACCGGCGCCGCGGTGGCAGTCGCCGCGATCGGGCTGCTATACTCGTTGTTTTCCCAGCAGAGAGATGAAGAAAATACTCGTTACGAACGATGACGGCGTGCGCTCCGAGGGCATCCACGCCCTGGCGGAGGCGCTCAAGCATCTCGGCGAGGTCATCGTCGTCGGACCGCAGACCGAAGCGAGCGCCATCGGCCACGCGCTCACGCTGCGCCGCCCGCTCCGGATGGAGCTCCTCGGCGAAGGCGTGCTACGAAGTCGACGGCACGCCGACCGACTGCGTCAACATCGCCGTCACCCAGCTATACAAACCAAGCGGCGTGATGCCGGACCTCGTCGTCTCGGGAATCAACAAAGGCTACAACCTGGGTGACGACGTGACGTATTCGGGTACCGTGGCGGGCGCGCTCGAAGCGGCGCTGCTGGGGATTCCGGGGATCGCGGTGTCGCAGGAGCGGACCCTGGGCACGTACGATTTCACCGCCGCCGCGTCTGCCGCGGCGCAGGTCGCCGCGCTCGTCCTGCCGCAGGGTCTCGCGCCGCGAACCTTCCTCAACGTCAACGTGCCCTCGGTCCAGCCGAAGGGCATGCGGGCCACCTTCCAGGCCAAGCGCAACCACGTCACCGTCGTCGACGTCCGCGTCGACCCGCGCGACAAGCCGTACTACTGGATTGAAGAGGGCGAAGATTCCTGGGAGCCGCACGATCAGTCCGACTACCAGGCGGTCAAGGACGGCTACGTCTCGGTCACACCGCTGCAGCCGGATCTGACGGCGTACGACGAGATTGCCGCGCTGCAGTCGCTGCTGGGATGAGACGGGCTCAAGGCAAGACCTTGGAATCGTAGTGTCCGCCTTTAGGCGGACTTGTCTTGGTCCGGCTGAAGCCGGACACTACAAAACGAAAGGCCTTGAGCCCTACGCCCCTCGATTGAGATCAGAAGTTCTTCCCTGAGCCCTGAACCTCGTCTCTTGGCTATAAGTGCCTCAGCGCCACATTCGGATCCACGCGCGCGGCACGCCGGGCCGGCACGTACGAGGCCAGAAACGCCGCGATGGCGAGCGGGATCGGCACGACCAGTAGTGCGAAGGGGTCGACGATCGAGATCGGGGCGGCGAGCATCGCCCTGATGACGGCCCTGGCGAGCGTTCCGAGAAACAGGCCGATGAGCAAGCCCTGAACCACCGGACGGAAGCCGTCCCTGAGCACCATGCGCTCGATCTGCGACGAGGCCGCGCCGAGCGCCATGCGGACACCGACTTCGCGCGTGCGCTGCGCGACAATCTGCGCCTGGACACCGTACAAGCCAACCATCGCCAGAATCAGCGTCAGCGCGCCGAGGGCTCCCGCCAGGGCGGCGGCAATTCGCGCCGCGACGTAAGGGCCGGCGGTGAGCCAGGACGCTGCGCCGGCGACACCGGTGCCGAGGTCAGGATCCGCCTGACGCAGTGCCGACTGCAAGGCGCGGGCGACGTTGGCGGGATCGCCGGATCCCCGCGCCACCAGCGCAACGTTCGGATAGTAGCTCTGCGCAAATGGAACGTAGACGAGATGATCCTTGCGCTCCATCAGCGCGTCCACGTCGGTCTGTTTCGCAACTCCCACGACCGTAAACGTTTCCACCGGCCTCTTCTCGGAATGGCGCAGGACGATGTCCCGCCCGATCGCACCGGTCGTGCCGAACAGCTTTCGCTCGGTGAGCTCGCTGATGATCATGACTCGCGCGGCTCCCGCCTCATCACGACCGTCGAAGTTCCGGCCACGCACGAGCGGCACGTCCAGCGTTCGCAGCAGGTCTGGCGTCCCGGACAGAACCGCGGTCGACTCTCGTCGGACGCCGTTCACGAACGGCCTGTCGGGGGTGGTGATCTGAGCCAGGGGTGTCATTTGAAATCCAAATGGCAGGCCGCTCGAGACGGCCACCGCTGCGATATCCGAACGCGCGCGGGTCTGCTCCAGCGCACGCTCCAAAGCGTTGCGCGCCCGGCTTTCGTCCCAGCCGAGAACCCCGAAGTGAACCGTGGCAACCGCGAGCCGATCGAGCGCGATCCCCGAGTCGTTGCGCGCTTCGGCCACGACGGTTCTGACGAGAACGGCCGTGATGAGGAAGAAGCAGGCCGAGACGGCCACCTGCCAGCGGATGAACGACCGCTGTCGTCGTGCTCGCGTTGCCGGCGCCGCGCCGGCTTCGCTCGCCAGATGGACGTTGACGCTATTGCGCGTAAGGCTGAGCGCCGGCTCGAGACCAAAGACGATCATCGATACGAGAAGAGCCGTTGACGCAAAGAGCAGTGCCGACACGTTGAGCTCGGGGTCGATGAACACGGGTCCATGAGCTGTCGGAATCTCCAGCGTGGCCAGGGCCATCATGGCGCGCGTCAGAGCGATGGCGGAGGCGGCGGCGATGAACGTGATGATCGTGCCCTCCACAAGAAGCTCACGCACCAGACGCCAGCGAGACGCGCCGAGCGCCCGCCGAACCGCGAGCTCGTGCAGCCGCAAGGCGCCACGCGACAGCATCAAGTTCGCCAGGTTCGTGCACGCGACCAGCAGGACCAGCAACGTCAGGCCGACAAGCAGGTAGTCGACCCGAAGCCCCGGCATGGGTCGAGTGGCTTCGGAAGCAGGTTTTGCAGACCACCGTCGCGCCACGACCTGCCGCGAGCCATCTCCGGCCCGAAACGCATGCGCCGGATACGAGGCGTCGAGCGCGGCACCGATTGCCGCCAACTCCGCCGCGGCCATCGTCACAGTGCGACCCGCGGCCAGCCTGCCAACGACCGTCACCTCGCGGCGGTCGCGCGGATCAGCCGTCGCGGGCGCTGCCTTTGCTGCGAGCGACGCCGTCGTGAACGGCACCCAGCCCGCGGACGGCCGTCCGCCGGTGGACTGCAAACCGGCAAATGTCGCCGGCGCAACGCCGACAATCTCAAAGGGCTGGCTCCCGATTCTGACGGTCTTGCCGACGACGGTGGGATCGGCAGCGAAGCGCCTGCGCCACATGCTGTGGCTCAGCACGAGAACAGGGGTGCGGCGCTCGTCATCGGCCGGCTGGATTACACGGCCGTGCGCGGCAGCAATGCCGAGCGCACGGAAGTAGTTGCCCGTCACGGCTTCGATAGCAACGAGCTCGGAGGCGCGCGGGAACTCGAGCGGTTGAAAGACCTCGATATATCCGGCTACGTCGGCAAAAGACTGCTGCCGCTGACGAAGATCATCGAAGTCTGGCACGGACATCGACCAACGCCAGCGTTCGCGAACGTCGAGTGCGGTCACGACCGCGATGCCCGGCGCATCGCGGATCCCAAGAGGCTTCCACAACAATGCGTACAGCGTTGAGTAGACCGTCGTCGTCACGCTAACCCCGAGCGCCAGCGAGACCACGGCGAAGATCAAAAACATGGGAGTGGCCAGCAGCCGACGGAAGGCGAGACTGATATCGCCGAACAGGCCGAGGAACGGTCGAATCAGCGGAAGCCCGCGCGCATCGCGGCACGCTTCCTTGTACGACTCGATCGCGCCGAACTCCACGCGAGCCTGACGTACCGCATCGTCCCGAGAAAGGCCTCGTGCCGCCAGGTCGTCGGCGCGCTGCTGGATGTGGGCGTGCAGTTCATCACGAAGGTCGCGCTCGAACCGGGTCCGCGCCCGGACCGCGTCGAACGCTCGTCGAAGGCGCATGGGCCTCTCTCCTAAATCAATCAGGAGAGAGGGTAGCCGCAGGCGTGCGGGGCGTCAAGTTAGTAGTGGGGGCTCAACGCTGAGGGCTCAAGGTAAGATCTTGGAATCGTAGTGTCCGCCTTTAGGCGGACTTGTCTTGGTCCGGCTGAAGCCGGACACTACAAAACGAAAAGCCTTGAGCCTTGAGCCCGTCGATTCAAACCGCAACCGAGTGCTCAGGGTCCAGCGACAAGTCGCGAATCATCGGCGACACCTGCAGGAACGCGTCGACGACGTCCGGGTCGAAGTGCGAGCCGCGGCCCTTGAGCATGAAGGCGACGGCGTCGTCGTGCGAGAGCGGCTGCCGGTACAGCTGCCGCGTCGTGCTCGCGTCGTACACGTCTACAATCGCCATGATCCGCCCGGGAATGGGGATATCTCGGCCGCTCAAGCCCTGGGGATAGCCGCTGCCATCCCACTTCTCATGGTGGGTGTAGACGATGTCCTTCGCCAACGTGAGGATCACGTCGTCGTGGACGCCGGCGTTATCCTCGGCGTGGACGATGACGTCGCGGCCGTAGCCCGGGTGCTTGCGCATCTCCACGAACTCCTCCGGCGTGAGCGGACCGGGCTTGTGCAGGATGTGATCGGGCACGCCGACCTTGCCGATGTCGTGCAGTGGCGCGAGCCGCGCCAGCAGGTCGATGCGATCCGGCGTCAAATAGTCGCGGAAGTTCGGGTGCGTCGACAGTTGCTGCGCGAGCACTCGCGTGTACGCCTGCGTCCGCCTCGAGTGCTTGCCTGTCTCGGCATCGCGGACTTCGGTCAGCGAGAGGAGCGACTGCACCATCAATCGCTGCGAGGTGACTTTCTCCTCGCCGGCCTGATCGGCCCGCTGCCGCTCGCTGGTGAACCGGGCGACGGTCATCGCCGCGAGCGCCATCGTCAGACCCATCGTCGGGAAGAGCGGCGACAGGAACACGCCGCTTCTCGACATCAGCACCACGGGTCCAAACCAGACCAGGCCGAGACTCGCCACGACAGCTGCCGCGCCCGCGGCGAGGCCGAACCGGCGGACGAGCAGGGCCGAGAGGAGGCCCAGGCCGATGACGATCTGCGTCTCGAGCGCCACCGCGTACTCCGGCCGGTGGATGAAGTCTCCCTGCAGCAAGTTGTCGGCGGCAGTGGCCTGAACCTCGACGCCGGCGAACAAGGTGTCGAGGGGCGTCGACACGACTTCGCGCGTCCCGAGGGCCGTCGTGCCCACCAGCACGATCTTGTCCTTGAACGTGTCCGGCGGCGAATGCCCGCGAAGCACGTCGACTGCCGACACATACGGGAACGTCCGTTTGGGGCCTCGGTAGCGGAGCAGAAGGTTACTCTGACCGTCGAGGGGTACGTTTCTCTCGCCGAGTACCAACGACGACGCGTTCACGTTGGCGACGCGGAGCGCGACGTAGGTCGTGCTGGAGATGGACTTGACGGCGATCAGCCCGAGGCTCGGATAGATGTGACCGTCGCGCGCCATGAGCGACCGGAATGCGCCGCAGCAGGCCGTCAGGATCGGGCGCCGCGTTCAGGAACCCGGAGGCGTTGGCCGCATGCGATAGCACCGGCAAATTGCAGATCGAGCCGGTCGCCTGGAAGAAGGGGTCCTCGGTAGAGTCGTCGCGCCGCATGATGGCGAGACCAATGGGGTGCAGCACGCATGGCACCTGTCCGGCGCGCGGCGGCGTCGAATGTCATCGCGTAGCCGAGGACGACGCGGCCTTCCCGAAGCGTCTCGGCGAGTTGCTCGTCGGGCGTCGTGCCGGTTCCTTCGAACCGGTCCGGCTCCGCGAACATGATGTCGAGGGCAACCGTGGCGGCGCCGAGATCGCGCAGGCGGGAGATGAGCTGGCCGATCACATCCCGGCGCCAGGGCCACTGGCCGACGGACGTCAGGCTCCGGTCATCGATGTCGACGATCACGATCCGCCCCCCCGGCGCGCGAGTGGGAGTGGCGCGCAGGATCGCGTCGTAGGCGCCGTACTCCCAGTTCGTGAGGAATGCCGGCCGATAGAGGGAGAGCAGTGCCGCGACGAGCGTGGGCACCAGGCCGCACAGGACCACGAGGCGGCCAGGCCCGAATCTCATCTGATCGTGATTTCGACGCGGCGATTCTTGGGTTCGTAGGTCTCGTCGGGAGTACGCACGAGCAGCGCCGCCTCGCCGTGCGACGTGACTTCAATCGACGCCGGGTCCAGCCCGGCCTCGGCCAGCAGCGCGCGAACCATCGTGGCGCGCTTCATCCCGAGCTCGAAATTGCTGGCAGGCGTCCCGGTCGTGTCGGTATGGCCGGTCGCGACGACCTCGGGCACCGGACGATCCTTGACCGCGCGCAGGATGTCGGGGACGAGCGCGCGGCTCTCCGGGGTCAGCTCGTCGGATTCGAAGCGGAAGTAGAGGATGAAGTGCTGCGGCGCCGGCGGAAGCGCGGAGAGGAGGCTGCCGAACTGCGCCTGCACCTCGGCGTCGCTGAGGACCGTCACCTTGGTCGCTGACCCGTTGAGGCCGACGAGCGTCGATTGCCGAGCGCCGGTGAGCTCGACGGATGCCGGCTTGTTCGTTGCCTGACTGGGCGTCTTGCCCAAGACCGCCGCGCGCCCCGTCGTGCCGCTTTCCGCATCGGGCAGCAGCACGACGAGCGTCCCGGTCTTCGGGTCCGGCGGGGGCTCGGGTATACGAACCTGCTTCGGCGCACAGGCCGAGAGAGTCACCGCGGCTGCGGCCGCCATGAGAAAGGCGGCCAGGCGTGCCTTGTTCATTCTTGAGAAGCGCGGATGACCAGCGTGGTCCCGCGCACGCCCACGATCGCCGCCGGCGTTTCGAGCCGAACCGCGTCTGGTGCGAGCTTCGCTATCCGTCCGGACACGTACGCCGCGACGCCCTTGACGACGTTGAGGACGAACCCGAGACGGCCTTCAGCCGGCGCGTAGGCGAAGCGGTCGAGACGGATCTCGCTGCTCGGCCCGAGCGACAGCCGCGTGTCGTCCTTCAGGGTGAGTCCCACACGCCCGTCGGCGCCGGTCCTGAGCGTATCGGCTTCGAAGACGACCTGACCGGCCGTCGCCGGAATAGTCGCACCCGCGCGAACGATGACGACCGAGCCCGACGCGATCTTGATCCGGCCGGCAGCCGTGGGCTCCTGCTGGAGACGCCCCGCAAACGCCGGCGTCGCCGTCGTCGCCAAAACGACCAGAGCGAGCGCGATGATCGAGCGTGCAGCCTTCATATTCAATCCCCCCTACCTCCAAGATACGCTCGTTTCAGTCGAGGTAGTAGGGGCTTCTCAAAATGGGACACTAACTGACGGAATTGTGTACGGCTCTAGGCTTTTGGCTTTGGGCTCTCGGCAGACCTCCAAGCATGTGGACTCGAAGATCTTCCTAGAGCCTGAAGCCTAAAGCCAGAGCCGACCGATCATTTGCCGGTGGAATGTCCCCGCATGATCATCGGCTCGAACGCTCGGTTTATTTACGTTTGAGCAATTCCGCGAACTCCTTCTCGAGGAGCTCGAGCTTCGGCCGATCGTGGGCGAGAACGTACGGGTTCCAGGGGTTCCGGCGGATGAAGTCCTGGTGCTCCGATTCGGCGGGGTAGAAGCCGTCGAGCGTCGACACCGTCGTGACGATGCGGCGCGGGAAGATCTTCGCGTCATTCAGCTGCCTGATGTACGCCTCGGCGACGGCCTTTTGCTCGGGACCGTTGAAGAAGATCGCCGACCGATACTGCGGCCCCTCGTCCGGACCCTGACGATTCAGCTGGGTCGGGTCGTGCGCGACGGCGAAGAACACCTTCAAGAGCTGACCGTACGAAATCTTTGCCGGGTCGTAGGTGATCCTCACCGACTCTGCGTGTCCGGTCGTGCCGGAGCTGACAACGCGGTAGTTCGCCGACGTCTTGCTGCCGCCCGCGTATCCCGAGACGACGTCTTTGACGCCGGCGAGAGCCTCAAAGACCGCCTCGACACCCCAGAAGCAGCCGCCCGCGAGGACCGCCGTCTGCTCACCGCTCGTCTTCGGATCGAGGACGGGGTTGGGGAGCTGAGGTGGGCTGAGCGCCAGGGTGGTGGATACCAGCGCGAAGCAGAGAATCGCCGCGGTTGGGGCCGGTTTCATTGTGCAATCTCCGTGGCTTGGGACTCGGGGTTCGGGGCGCGGCAGTCGGGCCACGTTTATTATGCGGGAAGTGGCAATTGCAGTAGAATGAGGTTTCGGCGCGACGGTTCCCGGCCGTTGCAGATACTCGCCGTCACATCTCGCCTGTCGGGGCGTGGCTCAGCCTGGTAGAGCACTCGGTTCGGGACCGAGGGGTCGGTGGTTCGAATCCACTCGCCCCGACCAATTTCCTGAGAAAAATCGCCGAATTCAGTCAGCCGGGCCACTCGGTTTCACCCGAGTCGTCAGTGGCTCAAATCTTGGCATTTCTCGCATTTACCATCGAGAAATCATTCTAGGACGGCGGGTGGACGGCCAAAATCGCGATGAAAGGCATGCTGAAGGCATGCTTCCTTACCTTCGAGTCCGTAGATGATTTCTCAGTCGAGTGAGGAATGAAGGTAGCGATCATTTCAAGCGATGATGGGTTGGGGCTGTTCCCGCGACTGTTCAACGCGCCGGAAGGCGAACACCTGAATGGTCCTATGGTCAGGTGCGTCCGGCTGTGAGGGCCAACCCACCTACGTTTGCCAAGACTCCGGAATCAACTTCGCGCCTCGTGGAGTCTGTTCTTCGCTGGTCGTGCGGAAGGGGAAGAATCACTTTCCACGCCTCAACCAGTTGAGGATCACCTGGATCTTCGAAGACCCCAACTCTTCGGCGTAGCTCGGCTCGGTCGGAACGAGTCCCAGGAACCGCCCGTCCGGTGAGATGTCGTATTTTCGCCGCAAATCCGGGGCCCCGGGATTGAACGCCCGCCGCACCGTGACAGGGTTGCCGAAGGCAAACCTCGGTTGCGTCGTGACGCGGACGACCTCGAAGCCGCCGATTCTCGGCACATAGAAGAGCTCCAGGCCGTCCGCTGACCACGCCGGCTTGTGCGGCGCGTTGGTTGGACCGTTTACGGGTTGGGCGACGAAGAGCGGATACCTCGCACCCGTGGCGGGAAACGGCTGGACGTAGATCGCCATCGAAGAAGCTTCCGGGTTCGCGCTCGCGTAAGCGACCCATCGGCCATCCGGTGAGAACGTCGCGCCGGTCGGAATCGACGAGTGGACGTCGCCGAACGGCTTCGCCTGCCGATCCTGCAGCGAGAACGTCCACAACGACACGTCGTTGCCCTTTGCGACGCTGAACAGGAATCCTCCGCCGGTCGGTATCCATGATTCAGGCACGTGGGCCTCACCGCGTGCTGGCGCGGTCAGGCGCTCGGCACGGCCACTGCCGTCGGCGAGCTGCCAGTAAATGGCCGGCTCGCCATCACGATCGGATTGGAATGCCACGCGTGTGCCGTCCGCGCTCCACATCGGCGCGCGGTTGTTGCCGCCGAATGTGAGCCGCTGCATCGAGGTCGCGCCCGAGCGATCGTAGACATAGATGATCGCCTCCTTGCGATCATCGGCTGCAATCGCGACGCGAGTGCCGTCAGGAGAGACGCGGAGTTCAGTGTAGGGGCCGGGCGGCAGCGGCAGCCGTTCGAAGCGTCCCGTTCGGTCGCCGACGACGACTTCATTGTTCGCACCTTCCGCTCGCCTGATCACACCCGGAACGAACATCAACGAGCCCGTGTTGGAGACGCTGAACTGGGCGGCGCCCGTCACTCGCGAGCGACGGACGCCCGCGATCATCGACACCGGCTTTCCGGCGATCTCGCGCCGCCGCTCGTCGAACACGACGGCGAACACACCGTCGCGGGTGGCATACACAAGGTGACCTGTTGGAACGTAGCGTGCGTCGGTGGCATTCTCGAGAAGCGTCTTGCGCTCGCCGCTCGCCAACGATTGCACGACCACTCGCGCCTTCTCCCATCGGTCGGCGGCGGGGCCCGTTGCGATCGTGAGGAGCAGGTGACGTCCATCCGGCAGCAGCTGGGGTCCGTGTGCCTCTTCATCGCCTTCGACGCGGGCAAGGAGATCCTGCGTGCCGCTGCTTGCGGAGACGCGCATGATCCCCTTACCCCGCACGCCGAAGACCAGCCCCTCGGTCCCCCAGCTAAGACCGAAAGGATTGTCGGCCCGGCCCAGGGTCACGGGCGATCCGCCCGTGACCGCGACTATTTTGATCGTCTGGTCCGTGCGGGACCAGAACGCGATCGATTGACCGTCCGGGGAGAACACCGGTTCGGTCACGCCTTGAGGGGACTCGCTGCCCCGAATCGGCTGCGCGTCGAGTTCGGCCATCGGTTGCAGATAGAGCCGGCCATTTGCCGCGTAGACCATCTGCGATCCGTCGGGCGACAGGGCGATGATGTGATGCGGCATGGGGAGCGTGAGCGACCGCCCCTCAGGCAACGTGGAGGTGAAACGCGTGACAGGCGACGGCGCCACGGTTCTCGCGAACAGGAGCCATACGACCGCGGCAACGACCGCGGCGGTGGCGATCGCGCCCAGCACGGCCGGCCACACGCGATCCCAGCGACGGGAGGGCGAGACGGCAAGGGCTGGATGGCCAACATCGAACGCGTACGGATCTCCGAGCACGATGCGTGCTTCGCCAATGTCGCGCAGCCGGCGTTTGACGTCGCGATCGAGACACCGCGCGACCAGTTGGCGCACTGCCGTCGGGGTCGAATGTGGGAGAACACTCCAGTCGACATCTTGGTGCAGGACCGATTCGAGTATCTCCGACGTGCGTTCTCCCTTGAACGCACGACGCCCCGACAGCAGCTCGAAGAGCACGGCACCGAACGCCCAGATGTCGCCTCGCTTGTCCGTCCGGCGTCCCTTCGCCTGTTCCGGGCTCACGTACGCGGGTGTCCCCAGCATTGCGCCTGCTGGGACCGTCGGTTGGCTCGGCGTCTCCTCCCGGCTCGGCGCCGTCTGCGACATCATCGCGCCTCCGCCGATCGCCGTTTCCGGCTGCAGCGCCGTGGCCAGGCCGAAATCCAGCACCCTCACTGTGCCGTCCGGCTGCAGCCCGATGTTCGACGGCTTGAGATCGCGATGAACGATGCCCTGTTCGTGCGCCGCCTCGAGTGCCTCGGCGATCTGCTGCGCGATCGGTAGCGCCTCGTCCATCGCGATCGGTCCCTGCGCAATGCGATCGGCCAGCGTCGGTCCTTCGACCAGTTCCAAGACTAGCGCGCAGACGCGACCTGACTCTTCGAAGCCGTAAATAGCGGCGATGTTCGGGTGACGGAGCGAGGCCAGCACCTGCGCTTCTTGCTTGAATCTTGCAAGGCGATCGGCCCGCGACGGCACGCGAGGCGAAGTCGCGTCAGTCGAGGGGTGGGGATCGAGAGCGAAGGACTCGGGTAGGACCTTGAGCGCAACGTCACGATGCAGGTTGTCGTCCCGCGCGCGGTAGACATCGCCCATGCCACCCGAGCCAAGCCACTCCTCCACGACATACGGTCCAATGCGGCGACCGACAAGATCGGCGTCGGGTTCTTGGTTCAGCACGTGTGCGGCGATTTCGAGCCCTGACGTTTCGAGAAATGTTGCCGCGGCCGGCTCACTCGCGAGCAGCGAGTCGACTGAGCGCCGGAGGTCCGCGTCACCGGCACATGCGGCGTCGAGCCACGACGCGCGGGCATCGTTGTCGGGCTCCAGCTCCAGGGCCCGAGCACAGATTTGATCGATCTGCTGCCAACGCCGTCGTGAACGATCCTTGGCCTTCATTTTCGGTCTGGGTCGTCAAGGTCGCCGCCGGTAAGCTCGCGCAACAGCCACAGCTTCGCAACCTGCCAGTCGCGCTTCACCGTTTTCGGCGACACGCCCAAGGCCGCAGCGATCTCATCACTGCTCAACCCACCGAAGAAGCGCAATTCGACGACCCGGCTCTTTCGCTCGTCGATCGTCGCCAGGGCGCTCAACGCATCGTCGAGCGCGACGAGATCACGGCCTGGTTCCGGCGCCGGAACCTGTTCGTCGTTGGGACCGAGCGTCACGTGGGCAGCATCGCCGCGGCGCTTCGCATACTGCCGCCCCCGTGCGAAGTCCACCAGAATGCGACGCATGAGACGAGCGGACAACGCGAAGAAGTGCGCGCGGTTCTGCCATTCCACGTCGCGGGTGTCGACGAGCCGCAGGTAGCATTCGTTCACGAGGCCGGTAGCCTGAAGCGAGTGGTCCCGGCGCTCCCGCCGCATGTAGGAACGCGCTAGCGCGCGCAGCTCCGCGTGCACGAGCGGCGTCAATGCGGCGAGCGCTTCGCCATCGCCCTGGCCCCAAGCCTGGAGCAACGCCGTTATCTGATGTGACGACACGTTCGTACCCGGGTCGGACCTGCTGGCATTCTACGCGTCCTTGCCGTCAGACAGCGCCAAGAACGCGAGGGAGGTTGCTTCGCGTGTCCCCCCTCGTTCGGCATTCTCGCTTGATAGGGTAGGGGACCGCTGCTGAGTGGTACTTCGGCGCAACGGTTGGAGGGGGACAATGTTGAAGAACGTCGCCATGCTGCTCGCTCTCTGCGTCGCGATTGCGGCAGGCGCGACCGCGTTTGACCCGGTCGGGGCCGTCACTGGGGGCCAGGTTCGGGACCCGATTCTCGACAGGGGAGACCCGTGCACCGGCCAGGCCCACAGGCCGGACGAGCCACCGAGCTCACCGAACGGCAGCCCCCCTGCGCACACGCTCGTCGACACCCCCGAGTGTCGCGGCAAGGCGAACTTCTTCGATGAGACGCTGACGGGACTCGGGGCGAACGGCCGAGCCTGCTCCACCTGCCACATCGCCAACGATGCTTTCCAGCTGACGCCCGAGCGAGCGCTCGCGCAGTTCCAAGCCCTCCAGAACGCGCGTCTCACCGATCCGACTGCCGATGACCCGCTGTTCCGTCCAATCGACGCTGACGACTTTCGCGTCAACGGCGACAGCGCGAGCGACTACACGACGCTCACACAGGAAGGCCTCATCCGTATCACGCTACCGCTGCCCGGCAACGTCCGGCTGGTCAGCCCGGTGGGCAACCCGGCGACGGCGCCGTTGACCGGCGAGACCACGGTCGACATCTGGCGAGCGGTTCCCAGCATCTTCGACGTCCAGATCACGGGACCAGATGGACAACTCCCCGAGTGGCAGGTCGCCTCGCCGAACCGGCGTGGTGGCTATCAGCTCGACGCACGGCGGGACACGCTGCAAAATCAAGCGCTGGGCGCACTCATCGACCACGCCCAGATCACGACGCTGCCGCCACAGAGCTTCCTCGACGACCTCGCCGCGTTCCAGAACACCAGATTCTCCTCACATGGCGTCGAAGAGCTTGCCCACGCAATTGACGCTGGAACGACGCCGCTGCCGGATCCGGATCCGGTCCTCGATCCGCTCGAGCAGCAAGGTAAGGCTGTCTTCACTCGCGCCTGTGGCCACTGCCACGGCAACCCGGAACATCCATCTACCACCACCTCGCTGCCTCAATCCATCCCCGGACTGAACTTCAACCGCTACCACGACATCCGCACGAGCTGCCCGCGCCCGATTCCGCCGCCAGCAGGCTCGCCCGCCGAACCGTGGCTCGCCTGCTCGCCCAACGTCACCAACAAGATTCGAACGTACGAGATTACACTTCCCAACGGCGCTAAGGTGCGCCGCCTTAGCTCCGATCCCGGCCGTCTGCTTCTCATCGGCGACAACTTCGAGTTCCAGAAGGTCGACGTTCCGAATCTCCGTGGAATCAACGAGACCGCCCCCTACTTCATCAACAACAGCGCGAAGACCCTCGAAGACGTCATCCAACAGTACCGAGCCTTCTTCGCTCAACAGAACCGCCTTGCCCTGACGCCAGCAGCACCGGGCTTCGGCGTCCTCAGCACCGACGGTGTCAACAGGGACCGCCCGTTCACCCCGGCCGAGGAGCCTGCCCTCCTTGCTTACCTCAGAAAGCAGTAGACCGAGAAGCCTCGGCCGATCCTGAATCGTCAGACTCGGGATCGGCTTAGCCGACGCCACACGACGGCTCGTCGCTCGAAGTGCGTGGTCGACGCTGCCATCTCCACGCTGAGACCGAAGAGGCATGCCGAAGGCACGCTGCACGCCATAGTGGTCCAATTAATTGGCCAATTGGCAGATCAATCCTCGGTTCGGGACCGAGGGGTCGGTGGTTCGAATCCACTCGCCCCGACCAATTGACATCGACGAGAGGTCAGATTTCCTTGGAAATTTGACCTCTTTGCTTTTTCGACCGACGATTTTCCGCTAAGTTGGCCGGTCACTCGGTTTCTGACCAAGTGAACCGGTGCTTCGAATCCGATCGTACCGCACCATCAAGAACGTTCCAGAGCTGTCGCGGCTCCTATTGCACATGCCCGAACTGTGCGCCCGGAATCGCTTAGTGCGTCCAAACGACCTTTGGCGCGGGGTATGTTGCGCTTCTTGGCGCCGCTGGCTACAAGGAAGTCGTCGTCTCGGGGCGCCGATACATGCAGTCCGGCGCCTTCCCGCGACCGTAATGTTGACGATATGCACAACTGTGCATATACTCGGAAGAGGCGATGAGCGACGACGTCGAATGGGACCCTCGCAAGGCGTCCGCGAACTTCAAGAAGCACGGCGTCGATTTCGCCGATGCCGCAACAGTCCTGCACGACGAGCAAGCCGACACGATTCGAGAGGATGCTGAAGGCGAAGAACGCTACGTCACGATCGGCATGGACGCGCTCGGAAACGTGCTCGTCGTCGTATACACGTGGCGCGGCTATCGGCCACGGTTGATATCCGCTCGCAAGGCCGATCCAAAGGAACGCGAGCAGTACGGAATCAATTCATGAGAGCACATTACGACTTCAGCCATGGCAAGCGCGGACCGGTTCTCAAGACTCCACCGGTAAAGACTCGAATCACCATCCGGATCGATGATGATCTGCTCGAGTGGTTCCGCAAGCAGGTCCATGCGGCCGGCGGAGGTAGCTACCAGACTCTGATCAATGCGGCGCTTCGCGATTACGTCCACGCGAAGCGCGAACCGCTCGAGGCGACGCTTCGTCGTGTGCTCCGAGAAGAACTCCCCCGCGACATGAAGCGGGCCGCGGGTCGCTAAGGCGGCTAGAGCAGGGAACCGTCCGTTGTGAGCATGTTGCTGGGAGCGTTCCTGAGCGATCCTGCGCGGTCGCCCGACACTCTCCGCTACCACGAACTTCAAGGCTTTCTCTTCGCGGTCGCCAGCGCGCCTGAGTTGATCCAGCCTTCGGAGTGGATGCCGCTGGTGTTTGGCGACGCCGAGCCCGAATACGCCAGTCTCGACGAAGCCAAGCGCGTTGTGGCGGAACTGTTGTCGTTGTACAACTCCGTCAACGACGGCGTTCGCGCAGAGACAGTATTGCCGGCGGATTGTGTCTTCCGTGACGACGTGCTTGCGAACCTGGATGCCGAAGCGCCGATCGGGCAATGGTCGCGTGGCTTCATGCGCGGTCACCAATGGCTGGAAGAGCTCTGGGAGTCGTACGTTCCGAACGAACTCGACGAGGAGTTCGCAGCGATGTTGCTGACGCTCAGCTTCTTTGCATCACCGGACATCGCAGAAGCTTTTCGGAAGGAGACCGCGCCGGACCAGTCGCTCGAGGCTCTGGCTACAACGATTCGGCCAATATTCCCGAAGGCCCTCACTGAATATGCGCACTTGGGCCGGTCGATTGCCGCTGTCCTCGCTGAGGGCGCTGGGACCGAGCGGACTCCGCGTCGGCACGCTAAGACCGGTCGAAACGATCCGTGTCCCTGTGGCAGCGGACGCAAGTACAAGAAATGCTGCGGAGCCAGTGGCCATTGAATGATGACGATTACTACACTCTGAAGCGCTATGAAGCGTTTCAGGCCGCGGCGGAGTACGTCGCTTGCGCACTCGCGGGCCAGCCATCGGTGAGACGCGTCGCCCTCTTTGGCTCAGTTGCTTCCGCGCCAACCGTGGAGACTAGCCGTCGGCGCAGCGTTCATCTGCACGAGCCGAAAGACACTGATTTGGCCGTGTGGCTCGATCCCGTCACCGGCCTCAATGAGCTGCGGACGCTATCCGCGAAGGCGTTGCAGCGGCTGTGGCAGGAAAAGGGGCTCGGTGTCGCGCATCATCAGGTGGACATCTTCCTCTTCGATGCGACGGGAACGTACATCGGGCGTCTCTGTCACTTCAATGAATGTCCGAAGCACAAGCCCGCGTGTCGAGTACACAGATGCGGGGAAGTGCCGTTTCTCCAGCAGCATGAGGACTTCGAGTTTGATAGTGCGGAGGCACTCCGCCCTGGCCGAATCCACGTGCTCTTCGAACGGCATTGAACAGCGTCGCTGTGCTGGCGTCGCGATTGCGGCAAGGACCACGTGCTACAGGAGAGGGACCATTGTGGCGGCCGGTGCGTGTCGGAGATGGCCGGCGAAACCAGGCGAAGGACGCCTCGGAATCGCTTCCCGCGTGCTACCCGACTGGCGAAACTTCACAGAATTGTTCGAACCTAGCAGCGTGGTCGTGTGGTTCGGGAGCGAGGGGTCGGTGGCTTGCCCCGCCGTAGCTTCAGCGAAGGCGGGTTCGAATCCACTCGCCCCGACCAATCAAAACCGCAATTCAGGCCCGGATTTCCGGGCCTTTTTTGCTGCCCGCGCGCTTTCGTCTGGACCGCCCCTGAACTGCCGATTTACCCCGTTTGCGTTTCCTTGGGCGCCGTAGCCGCTAGCGGCGAAGGCGGCTTTGCGTTTCATTTGTCGGGGTGCGCCTTGAATACTCTTGCAAGCGGCACCGGCGATAACGGCCATCAACCAAAGGGTAGCGTGCGAACGACTATCCCTGTACTCGTCGAAATAAGCCGCCCATTGGATGTCAAGAGAGCTTGGCCCTTCGCGCAGAATTCGGCCTCGGCAATCGAACCGAGCTTGGCTACGCTGCGCCGCGCGCCAGTCGTGGCATCCAGCAAAACCAGCTCACGTGGGCAGCCGGTTCCTGTAAACGAGGTACTCGATTGCGGCGAATGCCTGCTCCGACTCAACGTATGTGACCCGCAGCACGTGGCGGCCAGCGGGCTGTTCAACTCGCCAGACTTCGCGACCCGTCTTCGTGTCGAGAGCTCGAATCGGACCACCACTCTCGGATAGGCAAAGCAAGTTAGGACCAAAAGTCGCATCCAAGAAGGCAAAGGTGGTTCGTGTCACCGGAAGTAGTACGCTCGTATCCATGCGCCGCATTACTGGGCGCGCCTGATCGAGAAACACGATCGACTGGTAGCGGTCTTCGACTACGCGACGTACACCGGCAGGGGGTGGGTGGGGGCGGGGTGGGGGGTGCGTGTCGCCCGCCGCGCTGCGCGGAGGAAGATGCGCGTCTCCTTATCTTGAAGGCTGGCTGCGAGCCGACGTCGCTCGGGCACTCAGTCGGCCGCGATCGGTCAGTCATGTATGTCGCAGGTTTCAGTCGTGAAGCGCGCGCGTCGCGCAGCGGCTCCCGCTCATTTCCTGATCGCCGCCAGCCAGTTCTGGATCAGCACCACGCGCGCTTCGTCGCCGGGCAGCACGTCGGCCCTGCGGGTCATCAGCAGCCGTCCGTCCGCCGCCACGTCGAACGACGCGACCGACGGCCCGCGCGCCGGATCCTCGACGAGAACCACCGATGGCGCACCGACGGTGAGCGGGTCCATCGCGAGCGACACGGCGTTGAGTTGCCCGCGCGTCGAGCCGCCGATCCGCGTTCCGCTGAGGTAGAAGAGCTCCTTGCCGTCTGCTGAGAACTTCGGCCGGACGCCGCCGCTCGAGGTGACCTGCCGGCGTTCTCGAAGGTCCGGCAGCGTCGTGACGAAGACGTTAAGCTGCCGGATGTCCCCGCTGTTGTCCGAGAACGCCAGCAGCCGCCCATCCTGCGACACGTCGAACGAGCGCACAATGGGCTCTGCGTTGCCCGGAAACACCGACTCGGGCGTTTCCACCGTCCCGTCTGATCGCAGCGCCGCCCGGCGCAAACGCCAGACACCTCTCTCGTCGCGCGTGAAGTAGATCTCCGGACGGCCCGCCACCATTCGCGCGCTCGTGCCCGCGACGAGCTTGCGACCCCCGGTCGATCCATCGGCAGGCCAGTCGAAGATCTCGGACGTCTCCACGCCGCCCACGCCGAAGAACAGGCGCCCGCCAGGCGCCCAGGAGACAGTGGCCCCGGTCGTCATCGCGCTCACGGGTCGCGGCGCCGGCACGCGTGTGTCCGTGCCCGTGACGAGGTCGCGCACGACGATTTCCTCCCTGAAGTCAGACCCCAGGATCGACATGAGCGCACGGCCGCCGTCCGGCGCCAGCCCGAAGGCTGCGGGAGTCATTTCGCGCGCCGGGCCCGGCACCGACGTCATCGTTCCGGAACGGGTCACCCAGACCAGGTCACGCCGGTCCTTCGGCGGGAACCTCACCAGGAGCGTGCCATCGCGCGCGGCGTTGAAACCGGCCGCGCCGGATTGGACCATCGACGCCCTCGTGAGGTCGAGCGCGCCGCCGTCGAATGGCACCACCCAGACCCCCGGGTTCGTCTGTCGGCGCACGAACAGCAGATGGTTCGGGAGGACGAACTGCGGCGTCCACACGTCGCCGTCACTCGACAGCGGAGTCCGCCGGCTGTTTTCAACAATGTCCACACGCTGAGCGTCCACCTCTCCACGCAGATGGACGGTCAGGAGCAGCCGATTGCCAGGCGCCATCGTCAGCGATTGGGCATCGACCTCCGTCGCCGGATCGAGCGCCACGTGCAGCTCGGGCGCGCCGCCCGTCGCAGGCACGCGGTAGACGCTCTCCCGCCACACGGCAAACACGATGGTGTTGTCCGGCAGCCAGAGGCCCCCCATGATCCGGCCGGATGCGGGAATCCGGCAGACGACGAACGGTGTGCCTCCGGTGACCGGAACCGTGCGGATGGTCGATTCGGCGGCGAAGCCAATCGTCTGGCTGTCGTGCGACCAGAAGAGGTTGTCCGCGTTGGGAGGCACGGCGCCGAGATCGGCCGCCACGCCGGAGGCGAGTGCGTGGTGGTACAACCGCCCTTCCTTGATGTACGCGATCCGGTTGCCATCCGGCGCGAACGCGGCGTTCCGGGCATCGGCAAGCGTCTGCGGCAGGTCGAAACGGCGGACGGGAGCCGCCGGCGCGCCGGGTTTCATGATCCAGCCGGCCAGACCCGCCGCCGCGGCAACGCCGAGCGCGCCCAGCGCCAGCCGCAGCACACGACCGGCCGATCGCGCCGCCGGCGACGAGACGACGTCACGCGGCTCGTCGGCCCGCGTGAGCGCGATGCGCGCTTCGCCGATGTCGCGGAGGCGCAGTTTGGGATCGCGCTCGAGGCACCGCTCGAGCAGCCGGCGCAGGCCAGGCGGCGTGTTGGCCGGCAGCGCGGTGAAGTCCGGCGCGTCCTTGATTACGGCGGCGATCACCTCGGTGACGGTGTCGCCGCCGAAGAGCTGACGGCCCGTCAGCATCTCCCAGACGACGGCGCCGAAGGCCCAGATGTCCGAACGCTTGTCGGCCGAACGCCCCCTCGCCTGCTCCGGACTCATATAGCCGGCGGTACCGAGGACCACTCCTTCCTGGGTCATTGCCGGCGACAACATCGTCGCCATCGACGGACTCACCAGGGGGTTGGCCGCGGAGGGATCGCTCGTACGCGCGAGGCCGAAATCGAGCACCTTGACCACGCCGTCATCGCGGACCTTGACGTTGGCAGGCTTGAGATCGCGATGCACGATGCCGGCCTCGTGCGCCGTCTCGAGCGCCTCGGCGATCTGCTGCGCCATCGGCAGCGCCTCGGCGACGGGAATCGGGCCGCGCGCGATGATCGCCGACAGCTCCTCGCCCTCGACCAGTTCCATGACGAGGGCCGTCGCGCCCCCGCTCTCTTCCAGGCCGTAGATGCCGGCGATGTTCGGATGGTTCAGCGACGCGAGCACTTCGGCTTCGCGCTGAAACCGAGCCAACCGATCGTGATCCGCCGCGACGGAAGGCGGCAGGATCTTGATGGCGACCTGGCGCTTCAACCTGGTGTCGGTGGCCCGATACACCTGCCCCATTCCGCCCTCACCGAGCAGGGCGGTGACTTCGTAGACACCGAGACGGGTGCCGGGAGTGAGTGCCAAGAGTGACGCGATTATACGGGCGGTGACGACCGGCGGGCGCGATTAGTCCTGCGTGACTCCGCAGTGACTATTCTTGGCACGTTTTCGGCAGTCTCGCGGCGACTCTTCAGGAGTCATCTGCCCGGTCACACGCGCGGGGAGGTGAGTAACGCGAGGACGTTCTTCATTCGGCCGATGGGGCACATGCCGGCGGAGTTCCATCACGAAGTAGTTGCGTCCGACGTCGCGCAGACGAGGTGCCGCAGGCCGTCCCAGAAACACATGGTTTATGAACAGGCAACGAGCTTGGACCATGCTCGGCTGGGCGTTAGCAGCGCTGGGCGTCTAGTCGTTTGTGTGGGGCGTGGGCCATCTCAACGAACCACCAATGCCGAACCCACACCTCCTGTACGACGCCAGCTATTCGAGCAGTCGACAGGTTGAGTCCATATTCGGAGGACTGGTGTGCGTCATGTTCAGGTATCTGGCGTTTCGCAAGGTCGGATCTAAGTGGCCAAGGTGCGGTGGACCCTTCGGAGCACCGTGAGACTGGCATTCGTTCTTTGGCAGCAATTCATGGCCAAGGCCGCAGCGGATGCGTACTGCCCAGACATGGCCCTCGCGAGGCTGATCCGCCGCCCGCAGGTTCAACCACGGGCAGCCAGAACACCCGGAACCTCTAGCTTCACAGCCACGCAGGGGCCCGAGCGTGTTACTCCCTGAGACGCAATCGTGTCCGCGCGGCCCATCCGTTCGCGATTACGATTCTGGCTGCTCCGGTCAGTTGTGCCTTCGAGTCCTGCCGGGCCATTGGCGCTCGTGCGGCGTCTAATTCCTTATGCCACGCCTGCGACAGGAACGCACACGCCCACGTGTGCGCTGCTTATTGACTCTCGTTTTGCTGAGCGCGATCGCGAGCCCGGCGCTGGCGCAGAGCACGCCGCAACGCCCCGAGCCACAGCCCACGGGCTCCGCTCGCATCACGGGCCGTGTGCTGGCGAGGGATAACGGCGCACCGGTCAGGCGCGCGCACGTCCGCCTCTCAGGAGTTCCCGCCGCAGTGCGGACCGGCGCGAAGCACGCGTACGTCCAGAGAGAAGTGGAGACGGACGACTCCGGTGCGTTCGACTTCGCGGGACTTCCCGCTGGTTCGTACGACATCAGCGTCCACGCAACGAACGGGTTCGTCGGGCTTCCACGCGCGAGACCAGCGATGGTCGGCGAAGGACGAGCGCTCGACGTGCCGATCCGACTCGAGCGAACCGGCGCGATCGTGGGGCGCATCGCCGACGGCAACGGCGAGGGCCTGTTGGGCGTGGAGGTTCAGGCTCTCCGCAAGAACGACTTCCGGGGCCACGTCACGGTGATGCCTGGCGCCGCGCGCGCCTCGACGGACGACCGGGGGCAGTTCCGGCTCTTCAATCTCTCACCCGGCGACTATTACGTCGTCGCGACGCCCGTGTATTCCCCACGCGATCGCGCGACGACTCGACGCTTCGGCTTCGTGACGACCTACCACCCCGGCGCCCAGGCGCTCAAGGATGCGAAGCTCGTCGTGGTGCGCAGCGGCAAGGACACCTCGAGGGTGGACGTTGCACTCGGGTCCGGCCCGCTCGCGAGGGTCGCGATCGACGCCGTCGATTCGCGCGGGGTGCCGCTCGGCCGTGAGGCCTCGGCGACTCTTACGCTCCTCGGCGATGTGTATCTCACGCGTTCGACGCGCCAGGCGAGCCGTCAGGACGATGGCCCATTGGTGTTCTCTGACGTGCCGTCGGGCGATTACTACCTGATCGTCGGCACGAGCTACCGGCAGGAGGAGGCGGCCTACGTCAACGTCACAGTCGATGGAGACGCCACGCTGAAGGTCCAGACGAACTCCGGCGCGAGAGTCTCAGGGCGCTTCGTCGTTCAAGGGCCTCCGCGCGATGCCGACAGAGACCGGCCCTCTCCGAACATAGAGGTAACGGCCACGCGGCCGCCGAGCAAGTTGGGCCCGTCCTACACGAAGGAGGCCTTGGCTCAACCGCAAGGCACGGACAGATTCGAGTTGACCGGACTGCGAGGTCCGATGGTCGTGTACGCGCAAATGAGCGGGGCGTTACTCGTGTCGATCAGTCGCGCGAATGGCGATGATCTCGCTGGCAAACCCGTCCACTTCACGGGAACGGAGGTCATCGACGATCTGCTCGTCACGTTCACCACCGAGCAGGCCGAGGTCGAGGTGACCTTGACCGGCTTGCGGGAGCCGGACGATCCCGAAAACGTGCTCGTGATGCTGTTTTCCGAAGACCCCGACCGATGGCACGCTGGCTCGGTGGAGTACACGGCCATACAGGCGACGACGGACATGACGGTGCGGCCGGCGGCGGGAGGCGCCGTTCGTCGCCCTGGACGGGTCTTCACATTCCTGCTCGGGCCGGTGGTTCCCGGCCGCTATTTCATCGCGGCCGTTCCAAGCCCTGGGGTCCTGTATCCGACGGAACGCGCGTTTCTCGAACGCGTGCGGCCGCTCGCGGAGCCCGTGACACTTGTCGCAGGCGATACGGTCAAGATCGAAGTCCCCGTCAGGCGGTAGCGGCAGGCATGGCGGCCCCAGCGGGTACTACTCCGTTTACCGCACGCGGGTCGGTCGGCCGAGCTCCGTATGCCGGTGTCCAAGGGGTAGGCAGATGAACTTCGAGACACTCTTTTCGATCGCGGCGCTCGGCCCGTGCATCTGGGCCGTCCGCTTCTTGCTGCCGAAGGCAATGAAGGAGGACAGTGCCCTCGCTCTCACGTCGGCGGTGCTCACTGCCCTGTTCGCACTCCTGCTCTGGCTTCTCGTCGGCGCGGGAACTCGAAGCTCGCGGTGACAAGGATGGCGTCCCCAGGCGGAGTTGCACGCTCGTGGACACGCGAAATCCCAGGAAAAGTGAGGGCAGCCTGAAAGTGAGCCTCACGACGGCTCCTGCTGAGAGCGCTATAATGCGCGCGTCGTGAAAAGTCGAAGGTGGCCGCTTCTTGTCGCGACTCTCCCTTTGTGGCCGATCGCGTTGTTGCTGCTCTCTACGAGTGTCGCACGGCTCACGCTGGGTTACTGGCCGTCCTACAATCGTCCTGACCCCAAGGATGTGGTCCCCCTGATTCTCCTCGTTCCGGTGTTGCCGGTGTTTCTGCTGTCCCCACTGGCGGTCGTTGTATCCGCGGTCATTGCCTTCCGCGACTGGTACAGCGGCCGGAAAGCGTGGTCCCTTCGTCGCGACTGTCCCGATGCCGCCCTTCGTCTCGTCAGCTGCAGCGGGCACCGTCGCCGCCCCACCGGGCGAAGACCCAACGGCCCTCGACTCGGCGATACTCCAGCGAGCTAGAGCAACAGCACATCTTGATCGACCTTGGATCCGGAGGCGTCGTGTAGTCCACGCCAATCCAGAGACTCGCGTTGTCCTCGCCAATCTGGAGAGTCTCGATGGCAATGAAGTGGACGATGGCCTGGGTTCGCTCGGCTTCGGCCTGGGCCTCTTCGGTGGAGATGAGTCGAAGCTCGTAGCCCTCGAGCGCTGGCAGCGCGCCTTTTCCGAGAGCGAACGGGAGTCCGACACGGTCCGAGCGGACGGCAATTCGCTTCGCGCCCCGCAAGAGGCCAAAATCCGGAATATCCTGCGCGGCGATCCGATCAGCGAGCACCTGACGGACGAGGGCGTCGACGTCGCTCGCGGTCGCCTGAGCCTGCGAGGACGGATTGATGGCCTGCACCGCGAGCGCGCCCCCGTGGACCAGGTTCAGGACCGCGGCCGCGATCAGCACGCGAAGCGCCAGTTCCAGGACCATAACTCGCACGCTTCCAGATTAGCAGAGTACGATCCCGGCTCCGCTGGGGCACGCGTGAGCATTCACAACGCGCCTGCGGATTGCCGGCTGCAACTCGCCCGCAGAGGGCGAACGCCGCGCGCTGCTACGCATCGTCGAAGTCGGTGCTGGAGGGCTTCTCGGCGGGCTCGCCGCCGTCGAGCGCCGCGCGAGGCGCTGTCGGGAGGTCAGGGGTCACGCCGTTCGCCCGCACCATCGCGAGGGCCTTGTCGACGACGCGCAATTTGGCCCGGTCTTTCGGGCCTTTGTGCTGTCCGCGCACTTTTCATCTGGCCCGCCGCAGAATGCTGAATGACCTCGTTTGCGTTTCCTTGGGCGCCGTAGCCGCTAGCGGCGAAGGCGGCTTTGCGTTTTCATTTGCCGGACAGTCAACGCGAGGACGTGCTCGTGGCCGCCAAGGAACTCGATCTGGACCGGCTATGGACCCTCTACAGTTGTGGACGCCCAGGCATCGTTCGCACCAGACGAGCCCCAAAGCCCTCCCGCCAACACTCCGAGCGGCCCGATGATGAAGTCGACAGCGACAAAAAACGCGACGATCGGAGCGGGCATCCGATCAAGGACGGAAAGCCAGGCACACACCGCAAACGCCACGACACTCGCGACGACGCAGAACCCGGCCCAGACGAGCACCATCGCCCTGGGGTGTGATCGACGCACGATCCAGCCGCTGGCAGCGGCGCTGACAAAAGCAAGCGGCAAGAATACGAGGTAGGCCGTGTAGCCCCCCACGAATCGCGCAGCCAGCGACGTCGTGAAATAGAAGAGCGACGCGCCGGTAACATAGCCGACGACGACGGCGCTAACCGTCTGGAGCTTGCGCGTCCGCACTTCACGACCGGCACTGATCACAAGAGCCAGGATTACCTGCCGCCAATACCATGTCCGCGAGCGGCCGCACTCATATTGCTCAATCAGATCACCGGCTAGTGCTTCAGACGTTCGCTGCGGGACAAGCGACTCCAGCAGTTTCGTAGCTAGTGAGGGCGGATTGGTTGGTTTCACGTTGTGCCTCCCTGGAGCTCACGAATGCCCCTCCACATCTTGACGAGAGCGCCCTTCGCCTCACGGACCCGACGGACGCCCTTCGTAGTCACACGGAAGTGGCGTTTCGCTCGACCTCCCCGCTGTGCGGTCGATGCGCCCATGCGCGACGCAATCCACCCCCGGTCTTCCAGTCGCTCAAGAGCGGCGTAGACGCTGGCAAGGGCGACGCTACGACCTGTGGTTTGCTCGATTTCGGTCGCAATCGGAACGCCGTAGGCGTTGTCCTCATCCAGCCTCAGCACAGCGAGGAGGACCATGAGTTCGAAGTCCTTCAGGTGGTCAGCCATAGTATTTATTCCAGTGTGTGGAATAAATAAGCAAACGTCAAGACAGTTCTTAGGCCAGATCCTGCGCGCGCCTGCGAGCACGCTTGTTTCCTGACCTCCAACTTCTGGACCGACACCAGCCCGAACGACGACGGACGGAACGAAGGCTGCCATCGCAGCAATGACCAGGGACGCGATCGTCCACTTGCACGCCTTCCCATGTTGCCTCCACATCACCACCTCGTTTTCTGCAAACACCTTCTGTCCCTGTCCGCTCGGTCGGCACCTCTGACCGGCATTCAGCACCGGCCGGGCGGCCAAGGGCTGCCAAAGGGCGTAGCGTCGCCTCAGCCTTCCCCTCCCTGTGCGGAAATTGCCGACGAGATCGCTCACGGGCGGCTCTCTTTTTTTGAAGGTCGTATACTGGCGCCCATGTCGGACGCCGAGCGCGTGACCCGGCTGCTCCGCGATTGGGCCGAGGGGAATGATGAGGCGCGGGAGTAGGTCCTGCCGCTGGTTTACGCGACCCTGCGGCGTCTGGCTCGTCGGTATCTACAGGACGTGCGTCATGCCGACACGCTGCAGCCCACGGCGCTGGTTCACGAAGCCAACATTTCAGCCATCGTAACGAACGAACGATTCTCGGCGCTCGAGCGCGATTCCGCTCCTATAATGGCGTCGGGACGGGGCCGGACCTCGATTCGAACCCATGGACCCGGACGCGATCGTTCTATTCCACGAGTTGGCCGACCGATCCCCAGTGGAGCGGGAAGAATATTACGCGCAGCACCAGGTGTCTGACGCTCTTCGCGCCGAAGTAGAGTCGCGGCTCGCCTTCGACGGCAATACCACCGATACGATTCAAAACTACGTGGCGTCGGTTGCGGAAGGCGTTCAACGCGAGACGTCTGCTGACGCCGGCTCCGCGATCCAACCGCCACTCGTCTCATTTCGCGCAGGTCCGGAATTCCGCGGCACCGATCGCTTCACTGTGCGCCGGCAACTGGGTGCCGGAGGTATGGGCGTGGTCTACGAAGTGCACGACCAGGCCCGCAACGAGGTGGTCGCGTTGAAGACATTGCTTCGCGCGCGGGCGGCCGACATCTACCGGCTGAAGCGAGAATTTCGCAGTCTCACGGACATCGCGCACACGAACCTCGTGTCACTTTACGAACTGGTCGTGGACGGCGCGAATTGCTTCTTCACGATGGAGCTCGTACAGGGGGTCAATTTCGTGGAGTACGTTCGGGACGCCGCAGCCGCGGCGGCCCCGCTCGGTGCCCAGCGGACCAAGTCTGTCATCCGGCAGCTTGTCGAGGGCGTCGGCGCTCTGCACCGTCGAGGCAAGCTTCATCGCGACATCAAACCGTCCAACATCCTGGTTACATCCGGCGGCCGCGTCGTGATCCTGGATTTCGGCCTCGCCAGCGACGCCGTTTCCAGTGACGCGGCCATGTGGGAGAGCATGGCCGGCACGCCCGCGTACTTGGCGCCCGAACGACGTGCGGGGGCCGCTCCATCTGAAAGTCAGGATTGGTACAGCGTCGGCGTGACCGTGTACAAGGCCCTGGCGGGCCATCTACCGTTCGACGATCGTTTCGAACACGAGCGGCGGGCATTCGATCTGCGTCCGCCAGCCGAGGTCGCGCCGAATGTTCCGGAAGAGTTGAACGCGATCTGCATGGGCCTGCTGCGGCGCGATCCGGCGCACCGATTCTCTGGCTCGGAGGTTCTTCAGTTACTCGAGCGCGACGCCGTTGCTTGCGCCGAGACCCGTCACGTCGACGCCGAAATCGAACCACCGTTTATCGGCCGCCGATGGTACCTCGATGCGCTGGACGCCGGCTTGAGCGCGGCAAAGGGGGGCGGCGCGACCGCCATTTTTGTCCATGGGCCGCCCGGCATCGGCAAGAGCAGCCTCGTCCAACGCTTTCTCGAGGAGGTCATCAGCCGTCAAAACGTCATCGTGTTGCGGGGCCGCTGCCACGAGCACGAATCCGTGCCGTACAAGGCGCTTGACGGGGTGATCGACAGTCTCAGTCAGCATCTGAGCGGCCTGCCGCGATCGCAGGCCGAACCGCTGCTTCCATTTGACGTGGCCGCGCTGTCACGGCTTTTTCCGGTCATGCTGCAGGTGAAGTCGGTCGCATCCGCATACTGGCGAGCGGGTGAGAACGCCGAACCGTTCATCCTGCGACAGCGGGCGTTTGCGGCACTGCGGGAACTGCTGACCCGCGTCGCAGCAAGGCAGCCGTTGATTCTGTACATCGACGACCTGCACTGGGCCGATGCCGACAGCGCCGTGCTGCTCGAGGAGCTGTTCAGGCCACCCCAGGCACCGCCGATCTTGACGGTCGCGTGCTTTCGCACCGAAGAGATCGCATCCAAGCCATTCTTGCAAACGTTGCTCGACCGTCGAGGCTCGACGGCCATCGCTCTCCCGCTTGATCCGATGACCGACGATGAGGCGGAGACGCTCCTCGCCTCGGTAATTCCCACGTACGCCCGAATCTACGACACGACGTTACTGGAAATCGCGCACGAGGCGCGTGGTAATCCGTTCCTCTTGCGCCAACTGGCGGCGTATCTCGCAACCCACCCCATGGGGCGGCATCGAGCGACCTTCGCCGACGTGATGGAGGACCGCCTTCGCAGTCTGCCTCACGGAGCGCAGCCGTTCCTCGAGACTCTGGCGATCTGCGGACGGCCGATGGACCCGGATATGGTGCATCAAGCAGCAGGCCTCGACGGAGACGCGCGACCGCTCATGGCGCGGCTTCGCGCCGCCCAATTCCTCCGGAGCAGCGGTTCCGCGCGACGGGTGGAGCTGTACCACGACCGGATCCGCGAAGCCATCGTTGCGAACGTCTCGAGCGAGAACCGGCGCCAGCTCCACGGCCTGATCGCGCACACGCTCGTCACAAGGGGAGCAGACGACCCCGATGCGCTGTTCGAACACTTTCGAGAGGCAGGCGAACCCGCGGAAGCCTCGAGATACGCGGCCCTGGCGGCGACGAAAGCTGATGCAGCGCTGGCATTCGATCGGGCGGCGGGATACTACCGCGCGGCTCTCGAACTCACACCGGAGGCTCCGGATCATCTGGAGTGGACGGAGCGACGGGCGGCCGCCCTTGCGAATGCCGGACGTCCAACCGAAGCCGCGGATGTCTATCTCGCGGCGGTGCGCGATGCGGACCCGACCCGCCGAGTCGAGCTCCAACGGCGATGTGCCGAGCAATTGCTGATCGGCGGGCATATCGACCGGGGGCTGGAGGTCATTCGCGCGGTGTTGAGCGAGGTTGGCATACATTTCCCGATGGGTCCCCGCATGACGCTCGTATCGCTGCTCATGTGGCGCGCCCAGCTCCGCTGGCGGGGCTGGGAGTTCGTGGCGCGGGAGGCCGAGAAGATTCCGGCAGAAGACCTGCTCCGCATCGACACGTGCTGGTCCGTCACGACCGGTCTCTTGCTGGTCGATAGCATACGCGCCGCAGTGTTCCAGGCGCGACACCTGCTCCTCGCGCTGGACGCCGGCGAACCGTACCGTATCGCGCGTGGCATGGCGACCGAAGTGGCATACTCCGCCGTCGCCGGCGGCGCTGGCATGCAGCGGAGGGCGGAGCTCATTGAGCGTGTCCGCACCATGGCCGAAAAGCTTGACCATCCGCATGCCATGGCAATGGCCACGCTCGGGACCGGAATGGCAGCATACCTGGTGGGGCAGTGGCACACGTCCACCATTCTGTGCGAACGTGCTCTGGGCATCCTGCGCGATCGGTGCGTGGGCGTTACGTGGGAATCGACCTGCGCCGAGAACTTTCTGCTCGGTTCGCTCCTGTATGAAGGACAGCTTCACGAAGTCTCCCGCCGGCTTCCGATCCTCCTGGCCACCGCACGGGAGCACGGCAATCTGTACTTCGAAACCGAGCTCTGTACACGCATGACGCTTGTCTGGCTCGCGGCGGATGATCCCGATGAAGGAGAACGGCAGGCCAATAACGTCATCGAGCATTGGTCGCACGAGGGTTTTCACCGGCAGCACTACAATCACGTTCTGGCGCGCATTCAGACCGAGCTCTATCGCGGCCGTGCACAGCCGGCCTGGCAGTTGATCGCGGAGAACTGGACGGCGGTCAAGCGATCGCTGCTGTTGCGCACTCAGTGGGTGCGCATAGAGGCTTCATACGTGCGAGCGCGCTGCGCCCTGCTGATGGCCGCCAGCGGGCGAGACGTCCGCAGCTTCCTTTCAGTGGCTCGCCACGAAGCCAACCACATCGAGCGGGAAAAGATGCCGTGGTCCCACCCCTTAGCGTTGCTCCTCCACGCTGCCGTGGCTTACCTCGAAGGCAATCCGGTTCTCGCCGAAGGACGACTGGCCCGCGCTGCGGAGGGGTTTGACCTCGCGGGGATGGGGTTCTACGGAGCCGTCGCTCGCCGCCGTCGCGGCGAACTTCTCGGTGGCGACCGCGGTCTCGAGCTGGTACGCCAGGCCGCCGACTGGATGACCGCACAGGGCATTGTCAATGCGCCCCGTATCACGCGGCTCATCACGCCGGGCTTTCCTGACGCCCACGACTGATGCGAGGACTCGCGCCCGAGCACCAGAACTGTCCCCCGGCGCCGAGCAGGTCGTCCGCCCAGTCGGGACGGCAGGCAGAAACCTGGCGCCCTGACTGGCCGCGGTATGCCTCACTGGATCGGGTTTCGCTGTTGGGGCGTCAGCTGCGCCTTCCAGACGTTCGGAAGCTTCTGGACCCAGCCGTTGTAGACGAGCGGGATCGGCAGGACGCCTTGCCCCCCCATGCCCGCATACGCACTGACCGTATCGTCGGCCGGCGTGTCCGCTCCCGCGACGAGGATGATGCGCCCCACGATCTGCGCATCGGACACGTTCCCGTTATCGTTCGGATCGGGATCGACGACGATCAGATCGTTCGAGAACTTGCTCGCTACATAGGCGTAATACCCGCCACCTTTCTTCGCGCCGAAGTTGACGCCGTGACAGCCGGCGCTGCACGGCAGCACCTTGACCAGTTCGTCGGTGGCGGTATCGATGATGGTGATCGTCCCGGTCAATGTCGAGGCGGTGATGACGAACTTGCCATTGGGACTCACCGGCGTCTGGATCGGCAGCGCGCCAGACGTCGAAAAGCCAGACCCGCCGATCGGGTCGTAGTTGGCGAGCGTCGTGCCGCCCAGCAGGAGGCTGATGTTTTTCGTCGCCACCGCGCTCCCTCCCGACTTGCACGCCGGTGGTCCGATCGAGATGCACGTGATCGTGCTATCGAGATAGTTCGAGACGTAGTACTTGGTCGCGTCCGGCATCATGCCGGTCGCGATCGGCAGGGAACCGGTCAGTGTTTTGTCCGCGATCGTGCCCGACGGGATGTCGATTCTCGTCGAGTCGTTGGTGTTCGAGTTGGGCGTCACCATTGTGTGCCCGTCGAAACTCATCCAGTGCGCGTGCGGCTGCGCCGGGTGCTCGCCGGGGAAGGACGTGGCGATTCTCCGCTCGATGGCTGTTCCCAACGGACTGAGCTCCACGACGGAATCCTCGCCGTTGATGCTCACGTGCACCTGGTCGGTGTCGACGCGGGTCATCACATGGGCGGGTGATTCGCCAACGTCGATGTTCTGCAGCATCGCACCGGTGACGCGGTCGAAGACCGTCAACTTCGTGTCGAACCACTGCGTCTGGTAAATGACGGTCTGGTCGATGTCCGTCCACATGTTGTGGGGGTTGTTCATGTTGATCGCGGGCAGCGCGACCTTTCGGGTGACGGCCCACGTTGTCGCGTCCACAGCCGTGACAGTTCCCGGCTTCGTCTTCCCCGCAGTCTTCTCGTACTCCGTATCCACCCAGACCTCGCCGACGCCGGGAGTTGCAGGCGTGACCGGCCCGGCGATCGGCAGGTTGTTGCCGTATCGCGCTTCCAGCGTGTTCTTCAGGTCGACCACGGTTCCGCCGGTGATCCTGACCGGCACACCCGCCGGGTAGTTGATCGTCCAGGTCAGCGACGGATTGGTGGCGGGGTTGTGGTCCTGGTAGTTGGCCGGGTTCGTGATCAGCCAGAACGCCCGCAGCAGCCGCGTCGCCAGGTCGCTGCTCGTCGGCACGTTGATGCCATTGACGAGACTGATGTTCTCTCCGAGATCGAGCCCCGGCGTGGCGGGGTCGTCCACGATCGTTGCCGCGAGCATGAACGGATGAACCTTGCACACGAAGACGTAGAGTCCCGGATCCTTGAGGTTCACCGTCCTGCTCGAGCCGCGGAACGCGCTTCGCTGATCGAAGGGCATATGCGACGCTCCGGTCGGGAACAGCAGGCTCGAGAACGTGTGCACGGTGTTCGTCTCACTGCCAACCGTGATCTTGACAGTGGTATTTGGTTGCACGACTGCCAGGGATTGCGTGCCGGCCTTCACGCAGCCATCGCCGACGCATTCGAACCACGGTCCGGGCTCGTCGGTGGCAATGAAGTTCACGACGCTGGCGGCGTGAGCCAACTTGCTGAGCCAGCCATCTCGCGGGCCTATCGCGACAGGCATGATGATCAGAACGAGGGCGAGAATTCCCAGACGTGTCAGCGGGCGGAGCGGCATTTTCGGTCTCCTGTCAAACTGAGAGGATCGGCTCGACAACGGTTCCGTGGGTCACTTCGCGTCTAACCCCTTCCACAATCACTTTGGGCAGCCAATGCCCGGTTGGCCCGGACGAGCTGACTCTCGTACAGCCGTATCCAGATTTCCGCCGACTTCCGCAACGCCTCGTTTTCCTGCCTCAGCCGCTCGTTTTCCGTCCCTAGCTGAGCGTTCTCCGCACGGACGTCCTCCCACTCGCGCCGGTGGCGCGCTCTCTCGGCGAGCGCAAGTCCCACCGCCTGCTCGAGCTGAGCTCTCGACGAACTGATCCGGGTGTCTACTGCCGATTGCGTGACGTGCATTGTTCCCCCTTCCACCTCTACGTGCGGAAATTCCCGCCGAGATCGCTCACACCTGTCACCTTTTTTTGAAGGTCGTATACTGGCGGCCATGTCGGACACCGAGCGCGTGACCCGACTGCTCCGAGACTGGGCCGAGGGGAATGAGGAGGCCAGAGAGCAGGTCCTGCCGCTGGTTTACCAGACGCTGCGGCGTCTGGCCCATCGATATCTACAGGACGAGCGTCATGCCGTCACGCTGCAACCCACGGCGCTCGTTCACGAAGCCTACGTACGACTGGTCGAGAGCCACTCCCATGAATGGGAGAGCCGTCACCACTTTTACGGAGTGGCGGCGCGGCTGATGCGACAGATCCTCGTGGATCATGCGCGAGCGCGTCTCAGCGCGAAACGCGGCGGTGGCGTCGTGAAGGTGGAACTCGACGCCGCCCTGCCGATTGCGACGCGAGGGCAGGGCGCCGACGTTCTCGCGCTCAACGACGCACTGGAGGCGCTGGCCGGCATCGATCGGCGGAAAACCAACATCATCGATCTGCGCTACTTCGGCGGCTTCACCGAGGAGGAGACGGCCCGCTCGCTTCAGATCTCGGTGGCGACCGTGCGCCGCCAGACCAGGCTGGCCGAGGCCTGGCTCTACGCCCAGCTTCATCCTGGAGAACGGGCGTGACACCGGAACAGTGGCAGCGCGTCGAGAGTCTGTTCGAGCAGGCGCTCGACGTCGAGCCTGAGGAGCGCGCCCGGTGGCTCACCAGCAACTGCCCGGATGACCGCGAGCTGCGCGACGAGGTGGAGCGACTTCTCGCCGCCGACGCCAAAGCCGTCGGCGTGGTGGCCGGCGTCGTCGCGGAGTCGGTGCGCGCGTTCGACGCTAGCCACGAGGTGTCCATCTCACGTGCCGGCCCGTACCAGATCCTGTCCGAGCTGGGACGTGGCGGCATGGGGGTGGTGTACCTGGCTCGTCGCGATGACGAGGTCTTCCAGAAAGAGGTCGCGGTCAAGGTCGTCAAGCGCGGGATGGACACGGACCGGATCCTCGAGCGCTTTCGCCATGAGCGCGAGATTCTCGCGCGCCTGGAGCATCCGCATATTGCGCGTGTTCTCGACGGCGGCAACACCGAAAACGGATTGCCGTACCTGGTGATGGAGTACGTCAAGGGCGTACCCATTACGGACTATTGCAGCCGCCACAATCTGGACCTCGCTCAGCGGCTGGAACTCTTCCGGCACGTGTGCGCGGCGGTGCAATACGCACATCAGAACCTGGTCGTCCACCGCGATTTGAAACCGACCAACATCCTGGTGGACGACTCGGGATCGCCGAAGCTGCTGGACTTCGGCATCGCCAAGCTGCTGATGGGCGACGAGGAACAGCGCGGCTGGACCCAGGATCACCCGGCGCTGACGCCGCGCCACGCGAGCCCCGAACAGGTCACCGGCGATCCGATCACGACGGCTTCCGACACGTATTCGTTGGGCACGATCCTTTACGAGCTGTTGACCGGCGCCGCCGCGCATCGCATCACCGGCCACACACCGCTGGCGTTGGCGCGGGCGATTTGCGAGGACGACGTCGTGCTGCCGAGCGTCGCAGCGCGGGAAGGCGGCCTGAAGATCCCCGGGGAGCTGGACAACATCCTCGTCATGGCGCTGCAGAAGGACTGGCGCCGACGCTATGCCTCCGTGGAGCAGTTCTCCGAAGACCTACAGCGATACCTGAACGACCTTCCAGTGCTGGCACGGCCGCGCACGCTGGGATACCGCACCGTGAAATTCATGCGGCGCAATCGGGTGGCGGTCATCCTCGGAGCCGCCGTGGCCGGGAGCTTGATCGGCGGCATTGCCATCTCCACCCAACAAGCGCGACGGGCCGATCGCCGCTTCCAACAGGTTCGCAAGCTGGCCGACGCCTTCGTGTTCGACGTACACGATCAGATCCAGAACCTGCCCGGGGCAACAGAGGCGCGCGAATCGGTGGTCAGAATCGCGCTCGAGTACCTCGACAGCCTGTCACGCGAGTCGGGCGACGATCCGGATCTGCAGTGGCAGCTGGCATCGGCGTACCAACGGATCGGCGACGTGCAGGGGTACGGCGTTCGGCCGAATCTGGGTGACAGCGAGGCCGCGATGCAGAGCTACCGCAAGGCTTTGGACATCGCGCATCGACTGGCGGCGAACGATCGCGATCCGAAGGTTCTGAGGCTGCTGGCGCGCGCCCATCACCGGGTCGGATATGTGCTCCGCGTCAGCGACGCCGCCGCAGGAATGACCCACTTTCGACAGGGGCTCGAGGTCGCCGAGACGCTGTACAAAGCCGAGCCCGGAAACCCGGAGACCGTTGGACTGCTGCTCGACCTCCATGGCCATCTCGGCGAGACCGGGCAGGAAATGGGCGATGTGTCCGTGGCCATCAAAAGTTGGGGACGAACCTTCGACGTGGCCGAGCGATGGGCGTCCCAGGATCCAAGCGACGAGGCAAGAAACGCCCAGATCCGAGGCCGCCTGCGTATGACGCGCGCGTTACAGGTGCAGGGCGATCTCACTGGAGCACTAGAACATGCCCGCGAGGCCGTCACGGTCGCCGAGGCGCTCTCGAAGGCCAACCCTGTAAATGCGGGCTACCGCCGCAACCTCTTGAACAGTTACGAGGCGGTGGCGGCTGTGTGGTCGGGCCCAAATCTGCCCAGTTTTCGCAATGGCGTCGAGGCCCTCAGCCATTACGCCAAAGTCAACGCCATTGCTGAGGATCTGGCCGCAGCCGATCCGAGCAATGTGATGGCGCGTTCCGACCTCTCGATCGCGCGCCTGGGTAGATGCTCCGCGATGCTGGACGGCGATCCGTCTGGCGCGGTCGCCGAGTGCCGACGAGCGCTGACGGCAGTTCCGGAGGAAGGGGCCGAGCACCACCGACTGATGGTCAACCTCGCTCTCGCCTCGGCGCTCGAACGGAGTGGACGGCGAATGGAGTCGCTCGACTTGGTGCGCGCGACTATCCCGGTTCTCGCTCGAGACGTGGAACGGAATCGCACCGCGATGAGGCTCCGCCGGGATCTGCAGCGCGCTGAGAATCAACTGGGCAGTTTGTTAGTGGAAACCGGAGATTCGGCCGGAGCGCTGGCACATCATCGCCGCGCGCTTGCAGCGGCCGAAGAGTCGCTGCGGCTGCACCCGACTCACCCCTTGCTGCACAGAGACCTCGCTGACTGTTATGAGAGTCTCGGCCGTTTTTACGCGCGCACCGGCGCCCGGACCGAGGCCCGCGAGTGGTTTCGCAAGAGCGTGGGGATCTGGAACCAGTGGACGCGTTGGGGTGTATCAGGCACATACGATGTGTTGAGAAAGGACGCGGCGACGACGGCGCTCACGCAACTGCAGGAATGATCTCGGCAATGGAAGCGACCGCTTCTAGAATCGCCATCCTGCCGCTCGCCTCGCAGTGACGACCTGCCCTGTTTGCGTTTCCTTGCGTTTCATTTGCCGGACGAATGTGTCCGTTCGGCAGGCGGTCAGGATTGCCGGCCAACTGACGCTGTCGAACGACCGGGTGCATTCAACTTACCCGTACGACATTGTGATCGTGTGCGCTTCCGACACAGCGCCGCATTGCGCTTGCATTGCGCCGACACAAACTCGATCATTGATCGCACGTTCGAAACATCTTCGCAGAGCCACTCGCCATAGGGAGAAACGCCACATGTACAAAGTGCCTTTATCGCGTTCGCTTGTCATCGCGGTGGTACTGGCGGGCGCATTCGCCGCGTATCCGTCGGCGCATCATTCCTGGGGGGACTACCATTGGGCGCGAACGAGCAATCCTTTCACCTTGAAGGTGGGCGACAACGTGTCGTCGGCCTGGGATGCGTACCTCGACCAGGCGATAGCCGATTGGAACGGCTCATCGGTATTGGAACTCACTGAGGTTGCGGGAGGGACGAGACCGCGGAATTGCCGGCCGACTGCTGGACGAATGGAGGCCTGCTCAGCAAAGTACGGGAGCACCGGGTGGTTGGGCGTCGCTCAGATCTGGGTGAGCGGCTCGCACATCACGCAAGCGATCACGAAACTCAACGACACCTATTTCGACACCCCAACCTACAATACGCCTGCGTGGAGGCGGCTCGTGACATGTCAGGAGATTGCGCACGATTTCGGGCTGGACCATCAGGACGAGAATTTCAATAACCCCAATCTGGGATCGTGTATGGACTACACCAGCGACCCGGATGGTCCTCTGAGCAACGAGCATCCGAACGCGCACGACTTCGAGCAGCTCGAAACCATCTACACACACCTGGACAGCGTGACGACCATCGCCAGCAACACACTGCCTGCCACGATGCCCCCAGCGATGGGACAGATCGATTTCGATGCACCGGCGCAGTGGGGCCGGCTCGCGCGGTCGCAGGCCAGGGGGCGGGTCCAGGTGTACGAGCTGGACTTTGGCCGCGGCCACAAGGTAATCACGCACGTGTTCTGGGCGGATCCGGTGGCCGATTCTCGATAGTATCTGGGCGGTACGCCAACCCGATGGCGGCTGAGATGTCGAGAGGTTGCCGTCCCGCCCTCCTTTACGTGGCTGCCGTGCTGGTCGTTGGAGCGACCTGCGGCGGACTCGCTCAAGAGGTCCCCCGCGAGCGCGCCATCGACGTCGCGCGGCAGCACGTCTCTTTTACGCCCGACAGCGTCGTCGCCGAGCGTGCGACGGTAGAGACGCGTCTTGTCTGGCGTGTGACGTTCCGCGGGAGACTGCCCGGTCAGCCACCTGGCCTCTTCGAAACCATTACCATTGCCATCGATCGGCGCACCGGCGAAGTCGTGAGCATCACACGAACGTGATGCCGCCGAGCGCCCACAGCGAGCAAACGGTTGATCAGAAGAGCTCACAACGTTGCGGAGTCGCCACCCGGTGGCGACTAAGTCCACCAGAGCTCGGCGCGTCCCGGCAGCACTCGGGTTGAACACGATTTCTATCACTCGCTAGTGTCCCGCCGGCCGCGTGTTCGACTCACTTCTTGCCGGCTCTGTTGGGATCGTCCGCCGGGTTGACGTAATTGATCACGAATGGCCCGATACCATGGACCTGGACCGTCGTGTCGCCGTCAGTCCACGCGTAATGCGCCATCTTCGCGGGAACAAATGCATACGCACCCGGCCCGAGCGTCGTCGTCGCAGACTCGTCTCCGCTTTCCCCCATGCCGAGCCGAAACGTCCCGCTCAGAACGGTCAGGTGTTCGTCGCCAGGGTGCCAGTGCGGAGGAATGCGCGCCTTGCCGCGATATCGGAATCTCAGCAGGAACGGCGACCCCTCCTTGTCCGGATCTCCAGACACGACGGCGATCTCGGCACCCGGTCGCAGTTGTTTCCATTGAACATCGTCGGCCGCGATGACGCTGTGCTGAGGACCGGTTCGGGGAGACTGCGCGAGAAGATCACCCGATGCTGACACGAGCGACACAACCAGTAGCGCCGCGCTTCCGAAGCGTAGGGCTGAGTCCATGGGGCCGGAAGTGTAGCACGGCCTCACTGCGGGCTCTTTCATGCCTCGTCTATAGCCACGGTGGTCGCATCGAGGCTCACGGTGCATTGAGGATCCGCATCACGTCGACGTGAGCCGCGCGCCGTGCCGGGGTAATGCAAGCCAATGCCGCAACTACGCCCAGCGCCGCTGCCATCACCAGCATGACCCAAGGGTCTGAGGGTGTGATGCCGTAGAGATGCGACGCGAGAAGACGTCCGAACGCCAGCGACGCAGCCGCGCCGAGCGCAATCCCCACCACCGCCAGCCAAAGTCCTTCACGAAGAATCAGCCCGACGATGGCGCTCGGTGCACTTCCCACGGCGAGGCGTACACCGATCTCGCGCGTGCGCTGCGTGACGAGGTAGGCGAGCATGCCGTAGAGGCCGAGCCCGGACAGGAACACGCCGATGGCGGCGAAGAGCATCGCCAGGCGCATGGTGTTTGTCCGCGACGAGAGCGCCAACTCCGTGCGCTCGGAGAGTGTCCGGATGTCGAAGAGCGGGATCTCGGGATCGATCTGTGCCAGGACCGCGCGGACATCGCGTACGACGCCGGTCCAGTCTCGATCCGTGCGGATGACATAGCCGACGTCGCGCGGCGCCGCCGCGGCGTAGGGCAGATAGTAGGTCCCGCTCGTTCCGCTCAGGCTCTCGTCGACGGCCGGTCCGTTCAAGCGGGCGGCGCGGACGACGCCGATCACGGTGAGCCAGCGCGTGTTCGCGTCGACCTTTGCAAGCTGTGTGGAATCGGTCGGGCAGAACATCCGCCGGCCGACGGCGTCGCCATCTGCCCAAAATCGGCGTGCCAGCCGTTCGTCGACCACGATGCTCCGCGAGGCCGGATCCTCGTCGCGCGCATCGAAGTAGCGGCCGCGCACGAGCGGCGTGCTCACGGTCTCGAAGTAGCCCGGCGTGACCACGCTGCGTACGCCGCTCACGGGGAGTTCGCCTGGTCTGGGAACGTACCCTTCGGCGAGGACGAGCCCGCTCTGCCTGCTGCCAGTCATCGGAACGATCGTCGTGGCGCCCGCGGCGGCGACTCCTGGAAGCTGCCGGATCGACTCGAGCGATCGGCTCATGAACGCGCGCGCCGCATCGTCGGCGGCGTAGCGCGGGCCAGACAGACTCATCGCCCCGCTGATCACGTTGTCGGTTCTGAACCCGGGATCCACCGCCAGGAGATTGCGGACGCTGACCCACAGCAGGGCCGAGCCCATGAGGAGCATGAACGAACATGTCATCTGAGCGACGACGAGCGTTCTCCACGTGATTCGCACCGCCCGGCCTCGCGTCCCGCCGCGCAGGCCCTCATGAAGCATGGTTCCGAGCTGGATCGTGTAGAGCGGCGACGCCGACACGATTCCCACAAGCACGCCCGCGAGCATTCCGAGAGCGAACGTGATTCCAGCCGCGACCGCATCGATGCCGAGTTGTGCGGTCCCTGGCAGCGCCAGACGGACCGCAGACAGCATCCAGGCGGCGAGGGTCAGCGCGCCGGCGGCGCCGGCAGTCCCGATGAGCAGCCCCTCGACGAGCAGTTGCCGGACGATGTCGAATCGGCTCGCGCCGAGGGCCAGCCGTGTCCCCATCTCGTTGACCCGGGCGCGGGAACGCGCCAGCGCGATGGTGGCGAGATTCCCGACTCCGATTATCAGCACGGCCAACGCGGCGCCCCAGAGGAGATAGAGTGGAGCTCGAACGTCGCGGACACGCGCGTCCTGGAGCCGTTCGACGCCAGTAAAGAACCCCGTCGTGCCCGCAATCGATTGCAGCCGCGGCGGCATGCGCTCCAGGTTCGCCGCGTCCAGCGCTTTGAGCTGATCCCGCACTTGATCAATCGTCGCCCCCGGTTTCAACCGTCCGATGCTGAACCAGCCATTGCGATGACGGGCATCATCGGATTGTTGCCGTGCGGTCAGGGCGAGCGGAACCCAGAAACGGGCGCTGGGATCGCCGAACGAGAAACCACGAGGGAGGATTCCGACGATCGTGAATTCACGTCCGGTCATGCCAAGGGTCCGGCCCACGACCGTCGGGTCCGCGCCGAAGAGCTCGCGCCAGAGACCGTCGGTGAGGATGACCCGGGTGTCGTTGCCAGGCTGACCCTCGTCGTCGGTGAAAATCCGCCCGTGCACGGGATTGACGCGCAGCAGACGGAAGAGCGACGGCGTCGCCACCATGCCGCTCATGCGCGTCGGCACGCCGCCAGCCTCAACCGTTGCGCCCGTAAAGTTGTACAGGGCCTGCTCCTCGAACACGGTGACATGCTGGAGCCTGTCGCCGTAGTCGGGTGTGGAGCTGCGCGTGCCTCGTCGACCCTCGACGAGGGGATACTGATTGGCCATCAGGAGCACGCGGTCCGGCTCCGGAACTCGCAACGGGTGGAACAGCATCGCGTTGACGGCGGCGGCAATCGCCGCATGGCCGCCCAGGCAGACGGCGAGCGTGACAATAGCGGTGGCCGTGAACCCGCGGTCCTTCCGCAGCACTCTCAGGCCGAAGGCCAGTTCCCGCTTCCAGGGTTCGACCGCGAGAACACGGCGCAGCCAGGGGAGGCGAGCAGCAGCGCCAGCGTCACTACCGACGGCTGCAAGATCCTCGGCCAGCGCCGGCCATGAAGGAACCTGCGCCTGAACGTCGCGCCACGCGTCTTCGTCGCTCGCACCGCGCTGTCTGAGTCCTGTGTAGCGGGCCTCCAGCTCCGATGCGAGCTCGTCGACCACCTCGTCGTACCGACGCAAAGAAGCCTGACGGCGGGGAAGGTGGTGCCGTACGTAGGCGACGAAGTCACGCATACTCGAGCCCGGCGGCGCGCTGAACTGCCGACATGAAGACGCCCCATGCCTTACGTTGCTGCAGCAGCCTTTTCTGGCCTGCTGGTGTCAACCTGTAGAACCGCCGCCGGCGCTGGCCGGCGCGTTCGACCCACCGGCCCAGGATGGTTCCTTGTGCCTCCAGGCGGTAAAGGATCGGGTACAGGGAAGCGACGTTGAACACGACCGCGCCGTTCGATCGCTGTTCGATGCGAAGGGCGATGTCATAGCCGTGCCGGGGCTCGTCTTCCAGCTGCGCGAGCACGAGGAGCTCTGCGGTACCCTTCTTGAGCGCATGGTCGCTGGCCGGTGTTGACATATATATGAGTCATACATATATCACTCCGCCAGTGGGCGTCAATGCGTCGGATCGGCCTAATCCTACTCGCTGCGGAGAGCCACTACGGGGTCGACCCGCGCGGCGCGCCGAGCGGGGAGGTAGCTTGCCGACAGCGCCACGAGTGCGAAGAGCAGGCCGGCACCGCCGAATGTGACCGGATCCAAGCCGCGGACGCCGAAGAGAAGGCTCTCGAGCAAGCTCGAGCCGGCGCCCGCCAATCCCACGCCGATCGCGACGCCGATGCCGGCAAGCACGAGGCCCTGGCGCACGACGAGCGTCAGCACGCGGCGTTCGTCCGCGCCGAGCGCGATGCGGATGCCGATTTCCCGGGTGCGGTGGCTGACGGCGTACGCGGTGACGCCGTAAATCCCGATCGCGGCCAGGAGCAGTCCGACCGCGCCGAGCGTGCCCGCGACCGATGCGGCGATCCGTTGCGGCACGAGGCCGATGGCTGTGACGTCGTTCAACGGCAGCGCCTCGGTCACGGGCAGGTTGCGATTCAGCCCCGCCACGAGCGCACGCACCTGTGGCACGGCGCTCGCGGCGCTGCGGTTGCGAACGACCAGCCACATGCGCGACATGAACTGCTGCGCGTTCGGCACGTAGATGAATGGCTCGGGCGCGCTACCAAGCCATACCAGCTGCGCATCGGACGCGACGCCGATCACGGTCAGCTCGGATTTGCCGTCTGGAGTTTCCTGGATGAGCCGCTGGCCCAGCGGATCGCGATCCGGCCACGCGCGTCGCGCGAACGTCTCGCTGACGATCGCGACGCGTGCCGCGGCGCGGGCGTCGCGCTCGTCGAAATCGCGGCCCCCGACCAACCCGATCTTCAGCGTCCGGAAAAAGCCCGGCTCGACGACGTTCCAGTCGGCGGAAATATCCTGCGTCGAGCCCGGCAGTTTCAGCGTCCCCAGCGCCATCGTCCCTGCGTCGAGCGGCAGATCCGAGGCCGCGCTTGCCGACTCGACACCCGGCAGCGCGCGCACGCGCTCGATCAGCGTCCGGATGAACGCAGAGCCGGAACTCTCATCCAGGCTGGCGAGGGACAGGTCCATCCCGATGACCTCGACGTGATCGGGATCGAAGCCGGGCTCGATGCCCGCGGCATGCTGCAGCGACCGCAGGAAGAGCCCCGCCACGATCACGAGCAGCAGAGACATGGTGATCTGTCCGACCACGAACGCGTTGCGAAGACGCAGTCTCGGCGGGCCAGCGTCGAGTCCGTCGGGTTTCAACGCCGGCGTCAGGTTCATTCGCGAAGCGTGCAGCGCCGGCGCCAGGCCGGACAGGATCGCTGTAAGCAGGCAGAGCACGACCGAGAATCCGAGCACGCGCCAGTCGATCGGGATGTCGAGCGAGATCGGCACCGGCAGGCGTGGCAGAAGCGCAAGGAGCAGCGACGTCAACCATCGAGTGAGGATCAGGCCGAGGACGCCGCCCGCGGCAAACACGATCAGCGACTCCGTCAGCAGCTGCCTCACGAGCCGGCCGCGGCCCGCGCCGATCGCCAATCTCACCGCGATCTCCCGCCGGCGCGCCATCGCGCGCGCGAGCATCATGCTGGCGATGTTCACGCAGGCGATGAGCAGCACGAGCCCAACGATCGTCATGAGCAGCGTGAGAAAGCCGGCGACCCAGCCGGTGCCTCCTGGCACGACTACCGAGCGCGTTACGGCAATCCTCAGGCCTTCGTACCGAGTCGCGGAACTCGCGCTCGAGTCCGGCCGCGATCGCCTGCATCTCGCTCTGCGCCTGCGCAATCGTGACGCCGTCCTTCATCCGCCCGCCCATCATCAGCCACACGGTCCGACGGTCCGTCAGCATCCGAGACGTCATGCCCGGCGTCGCCTGGGTGAGCATGGCCAGCGGCACCCAGATATCAGCCTCGAGCAGCGTGGTCCCCTGAAACCCGCGCGGCGCCACGCCGACGACGGTAAAAGGATGTCCGTTGAGCGCGATCGTTTGTCCCGCGATGCCAGGGTTCGCGTCGAATCTCCGCTCCCACAACTTGTGGCTGATCACCGCGACCGGATGCGCCCCCAAGGTGAGATCGTCCCCATCGTTCAGCAGGCGCCCGACCATCGCGCGAGTCCCAAGCGTCGGAAAGTAACTGCCGCTGACCATCGTTCCGTAGAGGCGCTCCGCCTGCGCGCGTCCGCCCAGGCTCATCGCGGTGGGCTCTCGATACGCGAAGACAGTGGACAGCGTGGTCGTTCGCTCGCGAACGGAGCGATAGTAGTGATGCGAAACCGTGTCGAACCCCTGGCCCTGGGTCGTCCGGCCGAGGTCAACGAGGGTGCGGGAATCCGCGACGCCAGGAAGGGGCCGCATCAACAGCGCGTTCGCAACGGAGAAGATCGCGGTGTTCGCCCCAAGGCCGATGGCGAGCGAGAGCGCCGCGGTGATGGTGAAGAGGGGGCTCTTCCAAAGCAGCCGAGAAGCGAACTTAATGTCCTGCACCCAGTTGTCGAGCATGCGTTTCCTTGCCGCAGAATACTACGAACTCCTTCGTATACGCGCCAGAGTGTGATGCGGTTCCTGGAGGAGCGCGGAGTCTAGGTGACTGCCAACCAAGCCATTCGACATCGCATCCAACGGTGAGAGGTCACGCGGTGGATTGAAACCGCTCCGGCGAAAGCCAAGAAGCATTGAAGCCATGGGAGAACACGATGGAAACGCGGATGGAACGGGATATTCGCATCGTTAAGATGTACGCCGTCATGGCGACCCTCCTGATTGCGCTGCCGAGCTACGTCGGTTTGACGGCCATGGCTGCCCAAACCCGTAACCAGAAGTTCGACGAGATCGATGTCGAGCGCATCAACATCGTCGAACGGGACGGCAAGATCAAACTCGTGATCGCGAACAAGGAGCGATTGCCCGGGCCCGTCGTGGGCGGGAAGACGTACGAACGCGTAGGTCTCAAGTCGCCCGGAATCCTGTTCTACAACGACAAGGGCGACGAGAGCGGCGGCCTGAGAACCGCGAGCACCGAAGGCGGCGGCAAGTACGTCGCAGGCGGCGGGCTCGCGTTCGACAAGTATGACGGGGACGAAGTCATAGGGATGAGATACAACGATGAAAATGGCAGCCGCACGGTGGGGCTGCGCATCCTCGATCAGCCGGACGCGTCCGCTGAAGAACAAAAGAGGAACTTTGACGAAGCTCGCAAACTGCCACCTGGGCCAGAACGGGACGCGCTTCGACAGCAGGCGGTCGCAGCGCCGAGGGTGTTTGTCGGACGCTCGGCGGACAGAAGCGCAACCGTGACGCTCTCCGACGCGAACGGGCGACCCCGTCTTCGGATGTCCGTCGCCGCGGGTGGAGAGGCGAAGCTGGAGTTCCTCGACGTGGACGGGAAGGTCCTCCAGACCTTGCCTGCGCCGGATGCTCCGAAGGCGAAATGACGGCAACGCGCTTTGTCCGTCGTGGACCGTCGGCGGACGTGCTACACATTCATTCCCGCGATCGCGTGTTCCACTGCCACAGCCCGGCGGTGACGGCCGGAGGCAGACGGTGCCCCAATTGCCGCGCCAGCATGACCAGCTGCCCACGGTGGTGAGCTTCGTGCGCCACGAAGTAGCTGAGAAAGTGCGGAAGATCGGTAGGGAAGTTCTGCCAAGCCGCCCGGGGAACCACGCCGTCATGAGCGGCACCAAGCCGGATCAATCGAGTGATGCCTTCGCTGCTCCGCGACAGCGCGCGGAGGAGCTCCGTCGGACGTACCAGGCGGCCATCAACGGTGCGCGGGACCGGAACGCCGTGGCGCGCGCCCAGCATCTTGATCCACATGCATCGCGCGTTGTGGATGTGGGCCGCGAGCATCCGGACTGTCCGAGAACTGCCCGGAACCTTCTGCGACCACAACTCGCGCGGCAGGTGCTCGACGAGATATACCGTGACGCAGTGGCTGGTGTGCCACGCGGCGATCAGCTCTTTATCCTGCTCGGGATCTCGCGGCACTCTCGCGCCTCCAGATCAACGGTTCGCTGACGCCGAACAGTTCCTTGGGGTAACGACTCTGCGGCACCCGCAGACATCCACTGGTCAACACCAAAGCCCGCCGAGGTGACCCCATTGCGAGGCCGGATGTTAGCACGGTGCGAAGTAACGAGGCAGTTCGTCGCGATGGCTGCTGTGACCGGTCGAACAGCTAGATCGGGCAGGGATGGTGCTCGGTACGTTCGAGTTTCGTGAGTCACCGGCCACGCCGGCCGTTCTGCTGTACGGCCCAGCCGCTCGTCTCAGCGCACGGGCCCACCGGGCGTCCCTGGCAACCATACCCTCCTGCTCGACCTTCGCCATGCCGGCCGAACGCGTCGACGTCCAGTTTCGGATACGCTCGACGGAACCACGCATCAGGGTCATCATCGAACCAAGAGGCAGACACGTGTTGAGGCTCACCGTCGGCTACGGCGTCATCGCGTGTGCCGTGCCCTACCTGGCGCTGAAGCTGGTTTGGCTCGCCGGGGGTCAACTGGGGGTGGCGGATCCAAAGATGATGCGCGAAGCCAGCATGGTCGCCCTCAACGTTGCCACCGCCGGCATGGATCTGGTTGCCATTGCAATCGCTCTGGCCTTCACTCACGCGTGGGGACAGCGGCTTCCGGCCTGGCTTGTGCTGCCCCCCATCTGGGTGGCGCTCGGTCTGTTAGTCAGGTTCGTCGCCGCCGTACCTCTCACCACCATCGCCGGAAGGCTGACCGTCCGTTCCATGCAGGCGCCCTCTGGACCGGTGCAGCCGTGGGTGTACGCGCTCGTGTATACCGAGTTCGTCGGGATGGGAATCGGGCTCGCGCTCGCGTTCGTGTTCTATGCGCGAATCCGCTGGTCCTCAGTGCTCGGGTCGACCACGCGGTCCCTACCGCCAGGCGCGACACACCGAGTCCAGGTGCCGCTGGCGAATGCGGCCGCGCTCATGGCAGCCGTCGTGGGTGGCTTACACCTCGCGTGGGCGTGTGGTGCGACGTCCGGCCTCCCGAGCGAGCTGGTCGCCAGGCGAACGTTCTCGTCGCATGTGCTCAACGCCATCGATGGTGTGACGATGACGGCGGCTTCGGTCGGCGTGCTGATGATGGTGCAACGCGTTGGCCGCCGGTTGCGTTTCTGGGTTCCCCTGGCCCTCGCATGGGTCGGGAGCGGTTACCTGTTCGCGTGGGGGCTGTGGGGCCTGGTCAACGTACTCGGCGATACCGCGCTGGTGCGCGGCCGTGTGGGTGCGACGCCGTGGCTGAACCTCCTCGGTCTTGCGCAGCTGCTCGCCGGGCTGATCATCGGGCTGATCATCTTGGTCCTGCTCGCCGAGCGAGATGCCGCGCAGGCATCTGATGTCCCCGGGCATCGAGAATAGAGTAGATTTTGGATGGCTTACTCGCTGCCCGCGCGAGGCGGCCATGCAGAGAGAACGCAATGGCAAACCGCTACGCGCCCATCGAGGACTACGGGATCATCGGCGACCTCCACACTGTCGCGCTGGTGGGCAAGGACGGGTCGATCGACTTCCTCTGCCTCCCGTCCTTCGACTCGCCTTCAGTGTTTGCAGCCCTCCTCGACGCCGAGCGCGGCGGCCGCTTCCAGATCGCCCCCGAGCTCGATGACGCGGCTCACAAGCAGCTCTACCTGCCCGATACCAACGTGCTGCTCACGCGGTTCCTGGCCGACGGCGGCGTGGCCGAGGTGTCCGACTTCATGCCGGTCGAGGACGCGGGTGTCGCACACAACCTCGTGCGTCGCGCGAAGACGGTCCGAGGCGAGGTGCGGTTCGGGATGCGCTGCGATCCGCGCTTCAACTACGCGCGCACGACGCACACGGCGGAGCGGCGGGGTGACAGGGAAATCCTGTTCGTCGGCCGTGCCGGCCCGCGCGCGCTGGTGCTCCGGCTGCGCTCATCGGTCCCGATGCAGGTCGCGGATGGAGCCGCCGTGGCCCAGTTCACGCTGGGCGCCGACGAATCGGCGTGGTTCGTTCTCGAGGTTGTGATGGCGGACGAGCCGTCCCCTTGCGCGCGGCCCGATTACGTGAGCGACGCGTTCAAAGAGACGGTGAATTTCTGGCGCCGCTGGATCGACCGCAGCACGTACAAGGGCCGCTGGCGCGAGATGGTGAATCGCTCCGCGCTCGTGCTGAAGCTCCTTACCTCCATAGAGCACGGTTCGATCGTGGCCGCACCCACCTTCGGGTTGCCCGAGCATATCGGTGGCGTGCGCAACTGGGACTACCGCTACACGTGGATCCGCGACTCGTCCTTCACTCTCTACGGACTCATGCGACTCGGTTACACGGACGAGGCCGCGGCGTTCATGCGTTGGATGATGACGCGCTGCCAGGAGCTGGGGCCGGACGGCTCGCTTCAGATCATGTACGGCATCGACGGCCGTCCGGTGATGCGCGAAGAGACACTGGACCACCTCGAGGGCTACATGGGGTCGCGTCCAGTCCGCATCGGCAACGCCGCCGGCACCCACCTCCAGCTCGACATCTACGGCGAGTTGATGGATTCGGTGTACCTGTACGACAAGTATGGCTCTCCGATCGGGTACGACGAGTGGATGAACATGGTCCGGTTGAGCGATTGGGTCTGCGAGCACTGGCGGGAGAAGGACGAAAGCATCTGGGAAGTGCGCGGCGGGCGCCAGGAGTTTCTCTACTCGCGAGTGATGTGCTGGGTGGCGATCGACCGGGTCATCCGCCTGGCGAACAAGCGCTCGTTCCCGGCTCCGCTCTCACGCTGGCACGAGGCACGCGACACCATCTACCGCGACATCTACGAGCGTTTCTGGGACTCGGCGCGCCGCGGCTTCGTACAGCACCCCGGCGCGTCCACGCTCGACGCCGCGGCGCTGCTCATGCCCCTGGTTCGTTTCGTATCGCCGACCGACCCGCGCTGGATCGCCACGCTGCGCGGCATCGAGCAGGAGCTGGTGAGCGACTCGCTGGTCTATCGCTATCGTCTCGGTGAGAGTTTCTCCGACGGCCTGACCGGTCAGGAGGGCACCTTCTCGATGTGCTCCTTCTGGTACGTCGAGTGCCTCTCCCGCATGGGCGATCTCCCCAAGGCGCGGTTCTTCTTCGAGAAGATGCTTGGCTACGCGAATCACCTGGGGCTGTACGGAGAAGAGCTGGGCCCGCGGGCACAGCACCTCGGCAACTTCCCACAGGCCTTCACGCACCTGGCGCTGATCAGCGCTGCCTACGATCTCGATCGGCGGCTCTCGGCCGCCGGCCACGCCAGCTGAGGGGACGTCGGTCGTGTGAACTCGTTTCGAACGATCGGCGTCCAGTTCATGGCGGTGTCAGTGCCTCAGCGCATCGATTGGGTCAACTTTCGCGGCGCGCCTGGCCGGAATGCCGCAGGCGACGCCGGCAATGGCGGTCAAGGCGACGCCGACCACCACGAACGTCGCGGGGTCGGCCGGCGTCACGCCGAAGAGCAAGCCAGACAGATACCGGCCGGTGGATGCCGCAACCCCGAAGCCAACCAGCACGTGTGTGGTCCAGTTCATGCACGCCTCAGCGCGTCAGCAGCCGCCGCCGACTATTGACGTAGCGCAAGTAGCCTGTTAAGGTGACTCAGCTACTTCGTGAACATCGTGCCGAGGTGCGTCGATGGCTACTCACGATCAGCACATCCCTCTTCGAAGCGTCGAGCTCCACATCCTGCTGAGCGTCGTGGACCGGCCGCGTCACGGCTACGCGATCCTCCAGGAGGCCGAGGAGCGGACCGACGGCCGGCCAGGATTTGAAATCCCCACCCTCTATCGGGCGCTCCGGCGTCTCCGTGACGCGGATCTGATCCGCACTACCGACGCGCCAGAGCCCGGCTCTGACGAACGGCGCGAGTACCTGGGAGGCCACGGCCCTCGGCCGACGGGTGCTGGAGGCGGAGCTGACGCGGCTGGGGGGCGTCGTGGCCATGGGGCGAGCACGCATCGCATCCGCATCCGCTCTTCGAGCGACGGTGGGTAAGCAGGCGAAGGCGGGAGGCCGGAGGTGAGGGCCGCGAGAACGGCGGCGACGCTGACCCGCGCGCTCTTGCTCCTTTACCCATCGTCTTTCCGAGACGACGTGGGTAACGACATGGTGGCCGACGTCCGGCACCGTGCTGAAGAGCTCACAGGTTTACGGGCCGGCGTGTGGTTGGTCCGCCTTGGAGCCTCGCTCCTGACCAACGCCCTCGCCGCGTGGGGAGATGAGATGATGGCCGGCTCGCGCCGCGGCCCGGGCCGTGGAAGGGCCCGGTCCCGAGCCCGCTCGTCGGCCTTTTCATGGCTGGATCTCAAGCTGGCCATCCGGATGCTCGTGAAGTATCCGGGCCTGACACTGGTCGGGGGTCTGGGAATCGCGGTGGCTGTCGCGATCGGCGTGGGCTTCTTCGCGGTCTTCCACTCGCGCTTCTATCCCACCATCCCACTGAGCGAAGGGGATCGGCTGGTGGGACTCGAGAACTGGGATCAGCGGACGCACCGCGAGGAACGGCGGTCTCTTCACGACTTCGTCCTCTGGCGAGCGGAGATGAAATCGGTCGAGGACATGACCGCGTTCCGGACGGTTACCCGGAACGTGATCGCCGAAGACGGTTCCGTGGAAAGCGTGCAGGTGGCCGAAATCACACCCTCGGGTTTCCGCCTGGCCCGCGTCCCACCCTTGCTTGGCCGAAGCCTCCTGGACGCCGACGCGGCCCCCGACGCCGCTGACGTGATCGCGATCGGTTTCGACGTCTGGCGGTCCCGCTTCGCCTCGGCTCCCGACGTCGTCGGGCGCACGCTTCGGCTGGGGCGCACGGTCCACACGGTCGTCGGCGTCATGCCCGACGGGTTCGCGTTTCCGGTGAACCATCGCTACTGGACTCCGCTGAAGGCGGATCCATCGGGGTACAAGCGGGGCGAGGGTCCATCGATCTTCATCGCGGGACGCCTCGCAAACGGTGTCGACCTGGCCGGCGCGAACGCCGAGCTCACCGTCATCGGAAACCGCATGGCCGCCGCGTTTCCAGACACTCACCAGCGGCTCCGGCCCGAAGTCTTGCCCTACACGTATCCCTTCGCCGGCATGAGCAGAAACAGCTCGGATGGCTTCTGGCCCATGGCGCTTCTCGTCAGCCTGATCCTGGTCGTCGTCTGCGTCAACGTCGCCATCCTCATCTACGCGCGCACGGCGACCCGGCTGGGAGAGATTGCCGTTCGGTCGGCTCTGGGGGCCAGTCGAGCGCGGATCGTCGCACAACTCTTCGCCGAGTCCTTCGTACTGTCCGCCGGAGCAGCAGCCGTGGGACTCCTGGTCGTGAGGACAGGGCTCGACTGGGCGCGCACGAGTATGGCGCAGCTCGAAGAGTCGACCTTCTGGACCGACTACACCCTGTCGTGGACCGCTCTCGTCTATTTCGTGGCGCTCACCGTGCTCGCCGCGGTGATCACGGGCGTCATCCCCGCGCTTCGAGCGACCGGCCGCCGGGTGATTTGGAATCTCCATCAATTCAACAGCAGCCCCGGACTGCGAATGGGCCGGACCTGGACGACTCTCATCGTCGTCCAGGTCTCCGTCGCGTCCGCCGCCGTCCCCATCGCCATCGCTCTCGGTTGGTTCCAGGTCCGCGACATGTTCAGCGTGCCCACTTTCCCAGTGGAACAAATCCTGTTCGCTGAAGTGACACTCGATCGGGAACCGCCCAGCGGAGAAGACGCCGCGACGCACAGGACGACGCTGCCAACGCGCTTCGCCACGCTGCAGACGGCGTTGGCCGGGAGGCTCGACGCCCAACCTGGCGTCGACGACTACGCGTTTACACTCGACTTTCCGACGATGGGCAGAGTGTGGCGTGTCGTCATCGAGAACGCTGACAACACCTCGACTCCCGCCGCTACCCGCGAGGTGCAGCGGTCGACCGTCGACCTGCGCTTCTTTCGAACCTTCGACGTCACATTACTTGCTGGCCGCCAGTTCGCTGCCGGCGATCGAAGCGAGAGCTCGCCTGATGTGATCGTCGTCAATCGCGCCTTCGCCGATCGAGCGCTGGGCGGCGGCAACGTGCTCGGGCGCCGCATCCGTTACGTCCCCGAACACTCACGGAATCCCAGCGACGCCGGAACGGAGCGCTGGTACGAGATCGTCGGCGTGGTTGAGAACATCGATGCAAACCCATTCGGTCGCGACCTCGTCGATCTTCGCGTCTACCATCCGATGACGCACGTGGAGGGAAGCCGTGCGCGGCTTGCGGTCCGGATCGATGAAAGCCAGCACCGGGCGCTCGCACGAAAGCTTCCGGAAGTCGCCGCGGCACTCGACCCGACGCTTCAAGTCAACGTCGTCCCCCTGACGGATGCCTACCGCCTGCAGCGGGCGGGCCTGACGACCGCCGCCCTGGCGATCGGTGTCGCGCTGCTCAGCGTCATCCTGATGTCGGCGGCCGGGATCTACGCGCTGATGTCGTTCACGGTCGCACAGCGGCGCCGCGAGATCGCCATCCGCACCGCGCTCGGTGCACAGCCCGGCCGGCTTCTGAGCGGCATCTTCGGCCAGGCGCTTCGGCAGATCGCGATTGGCGTGGTACTGGGGGTCGGCATGGCGCTCCTGCTCGACGCGGCAGCGGGAGGAGAAGCGCTCGGGGGGCGGCCCGGCATGCTCCTGTCCTGCACGGTCCTCGTCATGAGCGCGGCGGGGCTCTGCGCTGTGCTCGGCCCCGCGCGACGCGGGCTGCGGATCGAGCCGGCGGAAGCGCTGAAGGGCGAGTAGCAAAACCGGCACGCTGACTTGACGCACGGGCCGACCAAGCTCGACAATGTCCGCCTTCCGCTGCCTGGCTCGAGCATTCCCGTCAGCGTGGAGCACCGGCAAAGGCGATTTCGCTCCGGCAAAAGCCGTGCGGCTGACGGTTCGTTAGCGGGGAGGTCACCGCGCCGTAACGCGTACCACCTGCGCCGGCACGAACCCGCCGCTGACGTTGCTCCACGCGAATACAGCCAGATCGTAGTCGCCAGGCATGAGGCCCTGCACCAGCAGGCCGTATCCCGCGTCACGGAATCGCTCGCCGTGAATCGCCGCGACATCCGGCCGGCCGCCGCCATACGTCGCGGCGCCGAGGAACACCGGCGCGCCGCCGGTCAACGGATACGCCCACACGTGCAGCGTGTCGATCCCGGTACCCGCTGGCGCGTCCAGGTCCACAGCCCACCCACCGAGCGCGAATGGCTGCGCGAGGTCCTGCTGCGGTCGCGGCGTGTCGATGACCACCTGGGCTCCGACGTGACCGCTCCCTTTGGGCTGGAGGATGACGCGGACCTCGCGACGGGCGATCGCCCGGGCACCTGCGGACCGCACGAACAGCAGGTCGTACGTGCCGACGAATCCCACGCCGGGCGACCACGTGAACCTGCCGGTCTGCCGATCCAGATGAGACCCGATCGGAAGCGGCCGCAGGCGCTCACCGACGCGCAGGTAGCCCGCGTAGGTTTCGCCGGGATGCTCGCCGAGCTCGAGCTCGAAGCGGTCGAGCTCCTCGCCACGCAAAACGACGCGGCCCGTGCGTCCGGCAGCGTGATTCCGCCACGGTGCCTCCGCATCCCAGCTCCGGCGGGCGACGAGAGGCGAGTTCTCTGTCGGCACATTCCCGAAGACGTTCGCGGTCATCGCTGCGCTGGTCGCACTTGTCACGCTCGGCGCCGCCCCATTCGCCACGCGGAAATAGCGGCTGCCCAGCCCCGACGTCACGCCTGCGCTGTCGGTCGCCGTCCACACAATCGTGTGCAGCCCATTCGATAACGTCGTCGTATCGATGATCCTGAAACCCACGGCCCCGTCGCTGTTCGCGAGACCAGGGAACGTCGTCGCGATGTCAGGCCGATAGTGGTTGTAGGACGGGCTGCCAACCGCTACGCCATCCACGTAGACCATCAACGTCGACCCGTCGATCGGGATGAACTTCGGGTTCTGCGTCAGCGCCCACCCGAAGTTCACGTACGTCGAACCGCTGACGGTCTCTCCTTGTCCGGGCGTATCGATCGCCCCGAACGGAGCGGTCGCGTGCGCGTTGTCACACGTCATCGTACGCGTGCCGAGCAGCACGACATGACCGTCGCGGTCGCGTCCGTACACCGAGAACACGAACGAACCGTTGCCCTGGTTGGGCAGCGTGTTGGTCAGAAGCATGAATCCCCAGCCGGCAATGTTGCTGCGCGGGTACGTCGGATACGCCGTCTGCACGTCGGGCCGCGCGCCCTCGATGAAGACGCCGTGCCCGACGAAGATCTGCGCGGCGCCGCCGCAGTTGGCATCGACGGGCGCGACCTCGCCGCCGACCGCCGCCCGGCAAATCGTGACGCCGGTCACTTCCAGGTCATCGAGGACCCAGCCGGTCATCGGAATCGCTCCGGTCACGCCCGTGATGTTCTCCAGCGGGCTGTCTATGACGCCGAATGGCGGAGCACTCGTGCCAATCGAGTGCAACGTCACGGTGACATTGATCGTCTGCGACGATCCGCTACCGTCGGTCAGCGTGACCGTCACGTTGCCTGTCGCACTGCCCGTGCCGGGGTGACCGCCGAGCACGTTGAGTGCGACGGTCAGCGTCGCCGACCCTGTGCCGGACGACGGGGATATCTGGATCCAGGGCTGACTGGCGGACGCCGTCCATCCAACGCCTGGACGACTCAGCGTCAATCGAACGGTCTGCGGAGAGGGCTGCAGAGTGACGCTCGTCCCGTTGTGAAGCGAGGCAAAACGAAGCGAGGCAGGATCGACGGACAGCGTCGTTGTCGGTACGTCGATACGGGAGTTGTACTGTAGCGAACCGGTCAACAGCGGTCCTGACGCCGAGCCGCAGTCGAGCACGAAGTCGGCGGCGAACCTGAGGACCGTGTCCTGAGGACCGAGTGACAGCTCGCGAACGGTGAACTCGCCGCCACCGCAAAAGCGCCCGTTCCCGAAGATCACCAGCGACGGCACTCCCGGGCTCGCGAAGTCGCGGGCTCCAAGGTATTGCCGGCCCGCTTGCAGAGCCTCTCCGGTGGGCGCCTGGAACCGCAGCGTCCAATTCGAAGCCGCGAATGGGCCCACGCTGTCGATCCGGAACTCGACCATGTTGCCGGTCTGGAACGAATTCGCCGTCCACCGGCTGTTGGCCAACGAGAGCACTTCGCTCCGGCCCTGCCCGATGTAGTTGCCGGTTTGGCTGTCCCAGCGCAGAAGCGTCCGCGGAACGACGGCGGCGGTCGGTTCGAAGCTGGCGGCGCACCGCTTCGGACCGTTGACGTGCAAGGTCGTGGCAGTGCCCCCGCTGCAGTCTTCGGTCCAACCCGTGAACGTGTATCCGAAGTCCGGCGTCGCCGTCAGCGCGACCTGTGCGGCCGTGGAGAGCGTCAGTTGGCACTGCGTGGCGGCACCGCCGCAGTTGACCGCGGTGCCACTGATGAGGCCGTGTGCCGGCCGCGTCAACAGGAGCTGGTACGACGGATACGCGCCGCCAAACGGAGCAACCTCGTCGATCGTCGAGTTGTACCGTATGGCTCCGAACAACGCGGAGACCCCATCCTCGCAGTGTTGTTCGAAGTCTGCCGCGAACCGCTGAACGGTCCCATTCAATCCAAGGACGATTTCCAGCACCACGAAGCGTCCGGTCAACGTGTTGCAGCCGCGTCCGGAACCAGACACATCCAGTCCGTTGAACGGCGTGAACGGACTCCGCCGGGCTGCAGCGTGGTAGCCGATGGCGAGCGGCTGTCCCGCGGGCCCGGAGAAGGAGAGGCGCCAATTGTCTGTGCCGTCCTCGATCGCGGCGTCGATCCGACTGCCGTCGCTGGACGATGTCAAAAGCCACTGACTGTTCGCGGGGGAGTAGACGGCCTTCGCGCCCTGGCCGATGTAGTCCCCAGCTTGACTATCCCAGGTACAAGACGGTGCGAGGGGATGAGGAGATCAGCGGCTCGAAGAGCGCCGAGCACGCCTTCGGACCATTGACGTGCACCGACGTCGTCGACGCGCCTCGACAATCTCCAGTCCACCCCGTGAAGACGTAGCCGGAATCGGGTGTCGCCGTCACCGGCAGTAGCGCGGCGGCCGGCAACACAACCTGGCAGACGGCGTGGCCAGAGCCGCAGTCCACACCGCCGCCGGTCACGCGGCCGTTGCTGTGGGGCGTCACCGTGAGTTGATAGATCGGATAGTTCCCCCCGAACGGAAGCAGATCGGCGATCGTCGAGTTGTAGCGGATGGCGCCGAAGAGTGCCGGAACGCCGTCCTCGCAGTGCTGCTCGAAATCCGCGGCAAACGCGAGCACGGTACCGTTAGGGTCCCGTACGATTTCCCGGACGTCGAACCGCCCGGTCGACTGGTTGCACCCTCGGCCCGATCCGGACACGTCCAGACCGTTTCCCGCCGCGGAACTGAACCTCCGCGCCGATCCGTACGAACCGACCGTGAGTGGCACGCCCGCCGCCGTGGAGAACTGCAGCGACCACCAGAAGCTGAAACTCGGACCAGTGACGGACACACTCACGACGTTGGTGCCAGCGGGGGTGATCGCGAACGTGCCGTCTGCAGGCGTGTAGGTCCGCTGCACCCCCTGGCCGATGTAGTCGCCCGGCTGGCTGTCGAAAAACAACGCCGTCGTCTGCCCCTGGACCGAAGTCGCAGATGCCAGCCCAGCGAGAACCATGAGGCACACACGTATCGTGAAAAAGCCCGTCAGTCGGGTCATGTTCGTCTCTTTGTCCGCACTCCGGTCGCCGGACAGCCCCGTCGCACTACGTGTTGCGGGATGCCCGGGACCTGGTCGCCAGGTGCGAGATAGGTGCTGTGTGGCCCAGAGTATATGTTCCGGCCCCCGACTCAGCAAGCGCCCCCTAATCCCTACTTCTTCCTAACGTTGCACTCGCGGCAAGCGTACAGGGCGCTGCCTGCACTCTGACGATCGAGGGGTCACCATGTGTGGAATCGTCGCAGCAGTGTCGCAGCACGGGGGAGTTGACGTCGAGGCGATGGCGCAGCCACGCGATGCCTGCGCCATCGCGGTCCTGACGCACAGAATGTAGTCTTTGCCTGCTGTCCGAACGGATGGGAATCTAGCGTCCCGAATCCGAAGTTCGTCACCAAATTCCCGGACGGGGCATCCCGCCTCGCGTCGTTGCTCCTCGCTCACATATACGCCATATGCTCGCTCGTCGCGCCTCGCGATCCGGGCGCCGCGCCCGGGACTTTGGCAACGAACTTCGGATCCGGGACACTAGCGGGCTATTTCACGACGATGCGGCCCCGCCACGCGGCGCTCGTCTTGCTGAGATGATCGTGGAAACCGCAGGTGCCCGACAGGTTCAGCGTGCCCGTGTTTCGACTCTCGCCAGGCTGAAGCACTCCCACCATGTTGATCGGCGGACATTGGTTGTGCACGTCGACCGGATCGGACACCATCGAGTGTGGCTGCGTGTCGTTGTTGACGAATCTCACCTGACTCCATGCGTCGATGCGCACTTCGCCGGGCGATACTCCGGCTGATCCGATGGTGATGGTTGCCTCGGCTTCCGACGGCCCCGTGAGGCTTGAAGGGCTCGATCCGCAGGACGCCAACGGGGGCAGGATCAAGAAGAGGCTGAGGCGACCTATTCGGGACAGCAAGCGAGGGTCTAGTAGATTTGCTGAGTCTTGGCGACGACGGTCTTCGGCGGCGTGACGCCCGCGGCGATCATCACTTCACGCACCGCAGCCTCTGTCTCAGCCGAGGGCTTGAAGTTCCCGAACCGGTAGCCGACGGCGATCGCAAGCGGCGTCCACCCGAACTTGTCCGGCCGATTCCAGATCTCGATCCTGGCACCCTTCGCGGCGAGGAACCTCACGACCTTCGGAAGGTTCTTGTATGCCGCGGCGTGCATCGCTGTCTCGCCGTTATTGTCCACAGCATTCACGTCGGCGCCGAGCGCCAGAAGGACCCGCAAAGCCTCGAGGACCTCATCTTCGGTGCCGGCATCCTCGCCGGGCGAACGCGTGGCCAGTCCCGCCGCCATCATCAGCGCGGTGCTGTTCTCGACGTTCACCGCCAAAGGATCGGCGCCGAGCGCCGCTAGCGTCGTCAGCAACTCGGCGTCCGCCGTCAGCGCGGCGAGGAGAAAGGGCGTCGCCCCGATTTCGTTCATCCGGGTGTTGTTCAGGTTCACCTTCCTCGTCATTTTCGCGTTGATGTTCGCGCCCTTCGCCACGAGCTTCTTCACGAGCTCGAGGCTGCTCATCGTTCCCGAGCCATCCGGCGACGGATCGTTGTCGCCAACGCCCGGACGGCGGACGACGGTGATCGCGTGGAGCGGGGTGTACCCGGTGAGGTCCGCATTGGGATTCGCGCCCGCGTCGAGCAGAGCTGCCGCCAGGTCGAAGTGCGCGTTCATCACCGCCAGCAGCAGCGCGCTGACACCGGCCCTCGGCAACGGGCCTCCATACCGGCGGCGAGGCCCTTCGACGGGAATGGTCTCGTTCACGTCGGCGCCGGCGTTCAGCAGGACGCGAGCGACATCGAGACGGCCCTCCCTCACGGCAAAGAGCAGAGGCGTGAACCCCGAAGGCACCCGCGCACGGACATCCGCACCGGCGGTGACGAGCTCCTGAACCACGGCCGCGTGGCCCTCAGCGGCGGCCCACATCAGGGCGGTTTGACCGCGCGACTCGTCTTTAGCATCTACGCTCGCGCCACGGGACAGGAGCACTTTGACTGACGCGAGTGCGCCAGTTCGCGCCGCGGTCATCAGCGGAGTCTCGCCGCCAGGCAGGGGAAGATTCGGATCGGCGCCCGCTTTCAACAACATCTCGACCAGCACATCGCTGCCATTGGTGCAGGCGAGCGAGAGCGGCGTCACGCCGAACCGGTTGGCCGCCTTCACGCTGGCGCCGGCGCTGAGCAACTGTCCCGCCATTTCCCGATCGCCGCGGTAGATCGCCCAGTGCAGGGCCGTCATCCCGTCAGCTTGGGGGGCGTTCACATCGGCGCGCTGTGCCAGCAGCGTGCGGACTCTGGCGCGATCGGTTTTCTCCGCCGCATCGGCCAGCGGCGAACCCCGTCCCACATCACTGGGGCTTGTCGAAGGCCTTCCGAGGTTGACTGAGATCGCCTGCGCTGAGCTTGTCGAAGGAACGACTGACACAAACAGCGCAACAGCGGCGGCCGCGATGCCTGGTGTACTGGTCATGATCAGCTAGAGGGAAAGCAGCTCGTCGACCCTGCCGCGGCTGTCGGCGAACGCATCGAGCCGGACACCCGCTCGCTCGAGCAGCGTCAGGTGCAGATTCGCCAGGGGCGTCGGCTCCGCATACCGGATGTGGCGCGCCCCCTTCTGCCGGCCCGCGGCGCCGCCGGCGACCAGAATCGGCAGGTTCACGTGATCGTGCACGTTGGGATTGCCCATGCCGCTGCCGTAGAGGAACAAGCCGTGATCCAGCAACGACCCGTCGCCCTCCGGCGTGGCCTTCAGCTTCTCCAGGAAGTACGCGAAGAGCGACACGTGGAAGGCGTTGATCTTGGCCATCCTCGCGATCTTGTCCGGATCGTTGCCGTGGTGCGTCAGCGGATGATGCGGATCGGGCACGCCGATCTCGGTATAGGTGCGATTGCTCGTTTCGCGGGCCAGCTGGAACGTCATGACCCGTGTGACGTCACCCTGCATCGCCAGCACCTGCAGATCGAACATCAACTTCGCGTGGTCGGCGTAAGCGGCCGGAACACCGACCGGCCGATCGAGATCCGGCAGCGGCTGGTCCGCCGTGCTGGCCTCGGCCTTCTGGATGCGGCGCTCGACCTCACGAACCGTGTCGAGATACTGGCCGACCCTCGTGCGGTCCTCGGGCCCGAGCTTCGTCTGCAGCCGCGTGATGTCGTCCTTGACCGAATCGAGGAGGCTGGCCCTCCGCTGCAACGCCGCTCTCCGATCTGCCGCGCTGCCGCCTTCGCCGAACAGCCGCTCGAAGACGATGCGAGGGTGCGCCTCGGCGGGAAGGGGCGTGGTCGGTGACGACCATGAGAGGTTGTTCTGATACACGCACGCGTAGCCGTTGTCGCATTGACCGACCATCTGCAGCAGGTCCATCGACAGTTCGAGCGACGGCAGCAGCGTCTGCTGGCCGAGTTGCTTCGCCGCGACCTGATCGACCGTCGTGCCAAGGTGGTAGTCGGTGCTCTCCGTCCACTTGGCTTTCGCGGCGCTGAGGAACGAGGCGTTGGAGGTGGCATGCGTGCCGGGGTACGCGTTCTTGAGCTCCAGGTTGCTGATCACCGTGAGCTGATCCACGACCGAGGAGAGCGACTGCAGGCTCGGGGAAAGCTCGGTCAGCCGGCCTTCGCCCGGCGGCGTCCAGCGGGGGAGGTCGCAGCCCATCGGCATGTAGACGAAGCCCAGACGGCGCACGGGATCGGCCGCCGTCTTCGCGAGGGCCGTCATCGATGGAACCATGGCGTCGAGCAGCGGGAGTGCGACGCTCGCGCCGAGGCCGCGAAGGAACGTCCGGCGTGGCAATGCCATCCTGGTGATAATCATCGTGACATCCTCATCTGAAAGGGCTTGCTCTTGACCACTCCGAGGACGATCGAAGAGATGTGGAAATCCTGCGCCCGCCCGTCTTGGACGATCGTGCGGATCGCGGGCGCATCGTAGTACTCGACGCCTCGTCCTGAGGCGTAGGTGAGGAGTTTCTCCGCAAACGCGCTGACGAACAGTTCCGGCCGTCGCAGCAGCGCCGCCTCGAGCCCGTCGACGTCGACGAACCTGCTCCCGTCGGGAAACCCTCCGGACGCGTCGATGGCGACACCGTTTTCGACGTTCCGACGGCGCCCGACAGCATCGAACTTCTCGAGCGACAGCCCAATCGGGTCCATCAGATTGTGACAGCCGGCGCACACGGCATTGCTCCGGTGCTCGGCGAGCCGCTTCCGCACCGTCAGATTGCCGTCGACCGTGTTGTCCTTGAGCGCAGGAACGTCCGGCAGGGGCGGCGGGGGAGGCACGCCAAGCAGATTGTCCAGGACGAACTTGCCTCGAACGACAGGTGAGGTCCGCGTCGCATACGAGGTGACCGTCAGGATGCTGCCCTGGCGAAGCAGCCCGCCCCGCTCGCTGTTCTTGTCGAGCGCAATCCGCCGGAAGTGGCTGCCGTAGATGTGCGGAATGCCGTAGTGCTTCGCCAGCCGTTCGTTGACGAACGTGTAGTTCGCGCGCAGCAGGTCGAGCACGCTCCGATCCTCGCGGAGGACGCTGTCGAAGAAGAGCTCCGTCTCCTGGCGGAACGCCTGGCGGAGGTTGTCGTCGAAGGCGGGGAACAGCCGCATGTCGGGAGTAATCGACGCGAGATTGCGCAGGTGCAGCCACTGCGCCGCGAAGTTGTCCACGAGCGCCCGCGAGCGCGAGTCGGCCATCATGCGCCGGACTTGTCGTTCGAGCACCACCGGCTCGTGCAGCTTGCCCGCAATCGCCACATTCAGCAGCTCATCGTCGGGGATGCTGCTCCACAGGAAGAACGAGAGCCGCGAGGCCAGCTCGAGATCGCTGACGCGATACGGGGTATTCGGCGCGATGCCGGCGGGATCGGGCTCGAGCCGGAAAAGAAAGTTGGGATTCACCAGCACGCCCGAGAGGGCCATCTCGATGCCTGCGTCGTAGCCGCCGTCGGCCCGGCCCTTCTGATAGAGCGCCAGCGGAGCGCGAAGATCTGCGGCGGTGACGGGCCGCCGGTACGCCCGCTTCATGAGCGCGGACAGGATCTGTCGCGCGCCGGCGTCCGACTCCGACTCCGCGGCACGCGCTCCGAAGATCCGTCGCCGGCTCGGCGTATCGCCTGGACCCTTCGTGCCATAGGGACCGACGATCGAGATCGAATAGATGGCCGGCTGTACGCGTGGGTGACGGTAGTAGTTGAAATGCGCCTGGTAGGGCTGACGCGCCGTCTCCAGCAGCAGCGACGGTTTCTTCACGAACGCCACGCCGAGCGCGTGCGGCCCCGCCTGCACCGGCACGCGGATCTTGAGGTGCTGATCGACCGTCGCGTGCTCGGGCTCGCGCTGCGGCGGCTTCACGGTGAAGACCTGCAATCGCGCTTTGTCCAGCAGCAGCTCGAGATCGTGCGGCTCGGTCAGGCCTTCGACGTGCTCGTCGCGGTCTCGCATCAGCCGAACCTGGATTTCGTACTCGCCGTCCATCGGAAACGTGTAGTCGAGCACCGCCCCGCCGCGCGTTCCGATCGGTAGCCCCTCGAGATGCTCTTCCTGGGTGAGGTCGGGAGGCATCCTGATGGTCTCGCCGCCAGGCGAACGGCTCGGCCGGCCGACGGCGACGCGGCTGATCTTCTCCGCCGCGGACATATATCGATCGAGCAGCGTCGGCGACAGGTCGCCGACCGTCACGTTGTCGAACCCGTAGCTGGACTCGTCTGCGGGCAGCAGCGAGGTTACATCGACATCGAGCGCGAGCAGATCGCGAATGGCGTTCTGATATTCGGTCCGGGTCAGGCGCCGGATCGTCGCCGTCCGGCCGGGATTGGGATGCGCCGCGGCAGCGCGGTCGAGCGACGTCTCCAGGTAGCGAACCGTCGAATCGTAGGTGGCTTCGTCCGGCCGTTCCTTTCGTCCCACGGGCGGCATCTGGCGCGCGCGGAGCTTGCGGACGACCTTCTCCCAGACCTCCTGCTGCTGGGAGACATCAGCCGAGACCCTCTCGAGCGACAGCCCGCCCTTCTTCTCCTCGTCGTCGTGGCAGGTCACGCAGTAGTCTTCGACGAGCGTCACGTTCGGGGCGACCTTCGGGTCGCCCTTGGCGCCGGCGATCGAGGGGCGGGCCGGCGCCGGGGATTGCTGCGCCTGCACCGTCAAGATGACCCCGCCGCCTGCCAACAGTCCTGCCAGGCCGACCGAGACCGAAACCCTGCGGGCGCTGCGCACACGCATATGTTGGCAATCATACGCGTCCGATTCCCAACAGTCGAGTCGTGCGCCACCTCCGTTCCCCCCACTGCAGAGTCCTCTCGTCGTGTCGAAAAACGCGAATCTGCGGTCTCAGCAGGAGGCGCGGACGTTGAGTTTCGCGCGACGAAAAGCCCCCACGGAAAGCGAAAACAGCTCAAGCGGTTCAGACCTCGACCCTTGGTTTACGAGCTCAGTAACCCATCCGACGGGGACTCCACGTCTGCAAGTCGTCAAGACCGGCGCCAGCGAAGCACACCTCTGCTTGTCTCTGTGGCACATGGTTTGTTCTCGATCACCGCGTTGAAGGAGGTTATCGATGAAACGTAGAGGTGTGTCACCGCGAGCCCTATCGCTCGGCGTCCTTATGGCCGCCGGCATTTTCACTCACCCCCCCAATGCCGGGGCGCAGGTCCTGGTGGATCCGAACTTGGGCGTGTCGACGGTGGTCGACGGCCTCAACCAACCGATCGCCATGGCCTTCATCGGGCCCAACGACTTGCTGGTCACGGAAAAGGCGTCGGGACAGGTCAAGCGGGTGACCGACGGCGTCGTCAACGGCGTCGTTCTCGATTTGGCGGTGAACTCCAATAGCGAAAGGGGCCTGCTGGGTATCGCGTTGCACCCGAGGTTCCCGCTTAGGCCGTACGTCTATCTCTATAACACGGAGAGTACGACCGGCGCCGACTCAATCGTCGCGGCGGAGGTGCCGTTGCTGGGCAATCGTGTGGACCGTTTCGTGTGGGACGGCAGGACGCTGACCTTCGACAAGAACATCATCCGCCTGCGCTCGTTCCAGAACGATCGAAACAACGTGGCCGATCCGACGCTGCCGGTGCTGCGGGGCAACCACAACGGCGGCGTGCTGCGATTCGGCCCGGACGGGAAGCTATACATCATCTTCGGCGACAACGGCCGCCGCGGCTTCACCCAGAACAATCTGGCGGGCCCGGTGCCCGACGATGACTTTGGCGGACCGGCGCCGGAGGACGCGCATCTGACGGGCGTGATCCTGCGCCTCAATGACGACGGCAGTACGCCGCACGACAATCCCTTCTGCAACGGGGGCCGGCGGGACGACACAGACGACGACGATCAGGATGGCGGTTGCGGCCCGTTCACTAGCGAGGTGCGCCACAACCTTCAGCGCATCTTCGCCTACGGCGTCCGCAACAGCTTCGGCATGACGTTCGACCCGAAGAAGGGCGACCTGTGGACCACCGAGAACGGCGGGCGCGCGTTCGACGAAGTCAATCGAGTCAGGGCGGGATTCAACGGCGGCTGGGTGCAGATTATGGGCCCGGTGTCGCGCGTGGAGGAGTACAAGCAGATCGAAGTGAGCGTGGGATTCGGCGCCAACGGCCCCGCCGGACTCCAGCAGATGCGCTTTCTACCCACGAGCATCGCCGACACACCTGAAGACGCCAGGGATCGCCTCTTCCGCCTCCCAGGCTCGCACCTCATCGACCCCGAGTTCAGCTGGAAGCAGGTCGTGCCGCCGGCGGCGCTGGGCTTTATCGACGGGGAGGGGCTCGGGACGCAGTACCGACGGCGATCTCATCGTCGGTTCGGCCGTTGCGCGACCGACCAACGCGGGTCACCTCTATCGGTTCCGCCTGAACGGTGGGCGCACCCACTTGAAGTTCGACGACCCGCTGCTCCAGGACAACGTGGCCGACAACCTCGCCCTCGACGACTTCGTAACCGAAGGGGGCGAGATTCTCTTCGGCAGCAACTTCGGCATTGTCACGCACATCGAAACTGGTGCCGATGGCGCGCTGTACTTGGTGAGCCCGTCAGCCGGTAGCATCCGCAAGATCTCGAAGAACTGACCAGCGTCCGGGAGTCCGGACGAAGCGCCACACGGCGCATTCGTCCGGATCGCCCATGCGGTGTCCAGCGGTTCGCCTCGTGCCGTTGTAGGTTGCCTCGCCTGGCCTTCGGCCCTTCTATCGCACCGCGCCAATGATCATGGTGACCAGTTTCAGCAGCTCACTCGGTGCAATCGCGCACAGCACGAGGGCCAGTCCTATGCTCCAGAGCCTTCCTTTGCGGGTAATCAGTTCGTAACGCTGAGCAGCATACACCGTCTTCATCAGGACGAATCGGATGACTGGCCACATGGTTATGTGGAACAACACGACGAGCGACAGCGCGAAACCGATGAAGAGTCCGAGCCCCCACAGAGAGAGCGGTCCGCCCAAAGTGAAGAGCACAAACATCACACCCTTCTGATGCGTCAGGCTCGCGAGCCAGAGAGTCAACTGGCCCCTCGGGTGGCGCACGATCAGCGCAACCGACGTAAGCGCCGCGAAGGCGACAATCGGAATCATGAGGACGCTGCCAACGAGCATGAAATCAGTCCGAGTCGTTTCGCCGCTGGCCGTCCTCTGAACGCCGTAGCGTATGGCGTGGACCACTCCGATCCCGTACGCGAGTGCGACAGCCAGACCCGCGAGCGTGCCTCCGGGATCCTCGATCATCGACCCGAGCTGCGCGGTCACCTCCGGTCGATCGGTTGTCAGTACCCACACCGACAAGCCAAGGGAGGACAGTATGCAGAAGACCGTGAAATACGTAGCCCAGCGCAGCGATGCGTGCAGAGCGGGCAACGTCCCCATGACGAAAGCCACCGCTGCGATGATCAGGTGCGGCCGTCCCCACTCCCGAATCATCGTGGGAAGTTCCACGGCCGCCAGCCTGACGTACAACGACAGCGGAACAGAACTCAAAAGCAGACCGCTGTAGGCATAGCAGAGGGCGATGGAAAGCGTCCGGATCGACAATCGGTTCGGGCCAAACAGTCGGTCGAATATCTTGTCCATGAGGGCAAGAACGACGAGGACCAATCGCCTGGCGACTCCGAAAGGCGTGGCAGGGTAGTACGCCAACCGCAGCCACAGGTCTTCCAGCCGGTTCTTGATGAGCCTGTCGGTGCCTTCATACGTGAAGGCCGCGAGGTAGACGACCAGGACACCAACGGCGGCCGTCAGCCATCGAAGGATCTCGTAGAGGAGAGCCATGGACGCGCAGGTCCCGCAACGCACGCCGAGCGGAAGTAGGTTACGGCTTCACGTGGGCAACAACAACGGCCCGCTTCCCTCTACCGCTGGCGCTCATAAACTACTCCTGCCGATGCACCGGTGCAACACTTGCTAGGAATGCCGGAACGGCTGCAGTAGCACCGCAATTCTCGAGGTGTCGGCAGCCTCCGGCACGGGTATGAACTCCAATCGGTTCACTGCTTCCGCGCCCCAGAGCGTCGCCACTGTGACCAGCAGCTGGAGATCGGCCCGAATGGCTTCCGGGAGACCGGATTCGGTCATCACTCGTTGACGCTGTTCCTGGGTCAACTCGTGGAGGTGCACCGTGCGGCGCCCATTCCTGACGGCGTGGTTGGGAATGACGGCGTGTTCGACCAGCACGTTCAGCATGCGGTCCCGCCACTCAGATGACAGGTGTGGGAACACGGATCGAAACCAGAACGTGCCGAGAAGCTTTCTCAGCTCTGGTCCATCCATCGGTATGTCGCACTGAGCGCCATCCTCTGCCAGCCTGAGCGCGGCGGGATCGGACCGGTTGAGGGCACGAGCGAACTCCCAGAACGTAGAAAACGATGGAGACGGCGCGACCTCGCTGGCCGCGGCGACATCGGTCGGCGGCATGACATCGCTGTGTGGTGACGTGACGGCCACCACCTCGTCTGCATCTCGAAAGGGGATGCTGTTATCCGCTGCGGACAGAACGTTGAGACGCAGAGGGACTCGTTTGTCGGCGCTCCATTCCATGTCGAGAGCCGGATGATTTCCGGTGTACTCGGCAAACAGGGTAGTCACGCCCCACGGACGGGGGGCGTACAAGGCCCTCGCGTAAAGCGGATTGTAGGGGCTCTCGGCCGCATCGCGGAGCGCCAGCGCAGCGAGTTGCCCCTTGATCTTGCCGTCGACGACGTTCGACCAGTCCCCCTGGATGCAAACGAGCGACGTCCCGGCCGGTCCGTTGAAGGCGCAGTACGGATTGTCCCAGCAGCCTCGCACCGCCGCCTGAATCTGATCGTCCCCGGGCTCTTGGCCGATGGGCGGATCGAGTTCGGAGAAACCGATTCGCAGCCTGCCCCGGCCGGCAAACATGCTGGAAAGATCGGACGGGTCGACCTGCGACAGATCCCACAGCACGTAGAGCAGTCCGCGGAGCCCCCTGGCAATCGGGAGGTTCATGCGCTCCCAGACGACCGCCTGCGGCTCGGGGTGAGCGTCTACGTAGGCGCGGTCGTTCAAGATCTCCATCAACCGGATCCCCGCGGAATCGAACCGCTCGGCGACGCGCAGCGCGTGATCGTAGCGCCGCTTTTCCACTTCATGTCGCTCGAACGATGGGCGGACGAACACAGGAATCACGAGCTTCTTTTGCTGGCGGGCCATCTGCGCGAGTGGGAACATCGTCCCGGCGCCGGTACCCTTGCCTCCCGTGCCAATCACGATGACCACCGAGTGCCGGCTCAGGAGTGCCTCGACGTCGTCCTTTGACTCTTCCAATGCCTGCCTGGCCAGCTCCGGGTTGTGCATCGATCCCAGGCGTCGCGTAGTGGCCGCGCCGATGACCACGCGCTCCTCTTTCGGCACGTCGGTCAGCGAGAATTCATTCGTGTCGAGAAACCGAGTGGTGACGGCTCGTCTGAGCCGCTCCGCGTACCTCGCATCAGCCTTCTGCGTGACTATCAGGTCTCGACGGAACAACGCCTTGAGCGAACGCAGAATGTTGCCGCCTCCACCGCCCGAGCTGAGAATCAAAATATTCACGGCACACCTTCCTGTTGCCTGCCGGTTTCGAGACGAAAGGGGATGACGACCCAGGGTCCCTCTGTGTAGAGCGGACCATTCGTAAACGACGCATCTCTCAGAAGTCGCCGCACGCGCTCAACGTCGTATTCCACGTTCCTTCTGTGATCGAAGAGGTTGGGGTAGGTGCGCCCCTCGGCTGGCGCGAGAAGGACCTCCAGCGTCTGGCGCCTCGGCGTAAAGCGGAGCCGCGATTTGACTGCGGGTTCGCTTGCACTCCTGCGAAACAGTGGTCGTTCGAACTCGGAAATGAACTTGTCGCCGAAGCCCTTCATCGTGTCGAGGTTTGCCTGTCTCTCGCCGAAGTACTTCCCGGCGACGACCCAGGTGAGCACCAGGCCTGAAACGACCACTACGGAAACGGCCCACCACCAGACGCTGGGATTGATCGCCGTCGGTTGTGTCGGAACGCCCGTCTGCAGCAGCACAGGTCCACCGGCAGCGACGAAGGGATACCGCGACTGTGCTGAACCCTGTCTCAGCATCTCGGTCGCCACACACACATGCCACCCAGCCTGAATGAGGCCGTAGCGCGATTTTGGTATGAAGGTCTCCGTCGTCGGGTTGACGATCTGAAACCAGGGTTGATGCCGGCTGTGCGCGTCGCCGGTGAAGTGCCTGGCGAGACGCGCCGCCGTATCACCAGGCTGGATGAGGTAGCACGTCAACCGCCTGCCTGGACGAAGCTCGCCCGAAGGGCGAGCGAAGTCTGGCTGACCGAAGGCATACGTCGAGCCCGTCGTCATCATGAGGACAAACGGAAGCGCTCGCATTCCTGCAGTCACATTTCTTCAGCCCGCTCATCACCCGAGTTCCGCCATCGGCCAGAGAGTCGCTCAACGCGAACGGCGGCGATACCTCGAAACGTTGGAATTCGGATCACTCTGCCGCGCGCGTGTGACCTGCTGCATCGTCGGCGCCGGCGCCATTCGCGCCAGACGGCCCTGGACCGACGCGATTCCCGCGGCCGATCCCGGCGAGCGATGAACGCGCAGCATGGCCGCCTCGCGGTTAATCGCGTCGTAGCGGTTGCCGGGATTCGGATGGTCGCTCAACCACTCCGGGCCTCCGCCGCCGCTCCGGCGGGCGATGGTCTGGAACATGTTGGCCATCTCGCGCGGATCGTATCCGGCACGCGCCATGATCTGCGCGCCGAGCAGGTCCGCCTCGCGCTCGTACTCACGGCTGTATTTGAGGAAGTAGGTTCCCAGACCAACCTGGGATCCCTGCGCGATCACGGCGCCGGTGCGGCCGCCGACAATGGACCCCAGTACCTGTCCGGCGATCGCGCCAAGTTGAAAGTTCTGTGCCTTCGAGGCCTGCGCTGTGCCGTGCCTGAGGATCACGTGGCTCAATTCGTGCGCCATGACGCCGGCGACCTCGGCGTCGGTTCTGGCGGCTTCGAGCATTCCCCGATGGAGGAACATCGGACCGCCCGGCAGCGCGAACGCGTTGATCTCTCTCAGATTCACGACGTCGAACGTGTACCGAAAACTCGGTTGGCGGAGATCGTTCGGAATCTCGGCGACGAGTCGCTCACCGATTCGTTCGACGAAGTTGTGTGTCAGGCCGTCGTTGACCATCGGCAACTGTCGCCGGACGTCGGCCGCCGCCTGCCTGCCAAGCTCCACATCCTGTTGGGGCGAGAAGCGATTGCGGTGCGGCTCGATGCGCGTTTGCGCGGCCGCAGACACGCTCATCGTGAGCGCAGCGACGGACGCAATCAGCGATCGGTAGATGCTTGAGCGATGAAGGCGTCGAGTCATGCATCGACGGGGAGCAATGTCGACGCCAGATCGATTTCCCTGGATCTCACGCGATTAACGGCCCAAAAAAGGGCACTATTGTCGCCGGGAATACTCCGGGTGTCCTCCTGCCGTGACAACCTGGGAGCGAAACGACGTCAGCTCAAGCATGCAGTCGGGCCGGCGCGAAAACGGGCCTGTCGTGCCCTTAGGCCAGGACTAGCCTGGCTTGGCCGAGCGGACCTGGTTGATCGCGCCGAGCCGCTCAGTGATCGCCCGGCGCTCATCGTCGGTCAGCAGGGGAGCTGCCGTGCCGGATTGCGCCAGCAAAGCCTCGGATCGCTCGAGCCGAGCGCCTGGGAGAGTCGCATCACCGCCACGATCGGCCCGGGCGGGAACGACTCGTCCATGGCGCGTGACACTGGTGATACACTCGGCCCGTTTTCGGAAAGAGCATCAGAGAGGCGGTCCTATGACAAGGTCTGGCTCAGCCGTCGTCCTCGGCATGCTTTCGGCTTTCCTTGTCTCCTGCGGCCCATCGTCGCCCAGGCCCGCACAACCGCAGGAGCCGCGACCCAAAATCGGTCTCTTGATGGACACGCTCCAGCAGGAAGAACGCTGGCAGCGGGACCGCGACCTGTTCCTCGAGCGCGCCAAGGAGCTTGACGCCGACGTCCTGGTCGAGGCCGCCGAGCGCGACGATGCGAGGCAACTGCAGCAGGCCGAGTCGCTGCTCGAGCGCGGTGTGCAGGCGCTCGTGGTGGTTCCGCACGGCGCGGAAGCGGCGGGGCGAATCGTCGAAGCCGCCAAGAAGCGAAACGTTCCGGTGATCAGCTACGACCGCCTGATCCTGAAGGCCGATGTCGACCTCTACTTGTCCTACGACAACCGGAGGGTCGGCGAGCAGCAGGCTCAGTTCCTCCGCAATCGCGCGCCGAAGGGAAATTACATCCTCCTCGGCGGCGCACCGACCGACTACAACGCCAAGCTCATTCGCGAGGGCCAGATGGCCGCACTCGACGACGCCGTCAAGCGCGGCGAGATCAAGATCGTCGCCAACCCATGGACGCCAGACTGGAAGGCGGACGAGGCGATGGAACTGACCGAGGCGGCACTGAAAAAGGCGCGCAATCAAGTCGTCGCGGTCGTGGCGTCGAACGACGTGACCGCGGGCGGCGCGATCCGCGCGCTCGAGAAGAACGGGCTGGCCGGCAAGGTCGTCGTGTCGGGCCAGGATGCCAACATCGATGCCGTGCGCCGGATCGTCAGCGGAATGCAAACGATGACCGTCTACAAGCCCCTGAGACCGCTCGCGCGCGGGGCTGCGTCCGCAGCCGTGCAGATGGCCAAGGGCGAGAAGGTCGAGGGCACTTCAACGATCAACAACGGCTTGAAGGAAGTGCAGTCGCTCCTCCTGACGCCAATCGGCGTTCATAAGGACCTCGTCGACCAGATCATCATCAGCGACAAGTTCCACACGCGGGAACAGGTGTACGGGACCGCTAAGTAACCCCGACAGTGTCCGTTTTCGGAACCGAGCTTCTCGGAGGCGGTCGTGTTTCGCCTGTGACAGCCCCCGAACCCGCTGGAAGTCTGCGTAACTGAACGCTTCCCGTTCGGCACACTTCCTGCCTCTCCGCTATGGAGCCGGTTTTTGTTCTCGCGAGGAGGTCTGGCGTGGCAACGCTCGGTCAAGATCTGCGCTACGCGATCAGGAGGATGAAGCTGACGCCCGGCTTTACCGCCGTGGCCATCGCCACTCTTGCGCTTGGCCTGGGCCTCAACAGCGCCGTGTGGAGTCTCGCCAACGCACTCTTCCTGAAACCTCTTCCACTCGACGATGCCCGACGACTCGTGCTAGTCGATCAGGCACTGGCCTGGCGACCCGAACAGGCCGGGTTTACACTTTCATATCCCGACTACCTCCACTACCGCGATCATTCGCGGATGTTTGCCGATCTCGCGGCGCACTACTCGACATCTCCGATGCATGTGTCGACCGCCGATGGCGGCTTCGATCTCACGGGGAGCGTTGTCACCGCCAACTATTTCCATGTGCTTCGGCTGAAGCCAGCACTCGGCCGCTTTTTCTCCGCCGACGAAGATCAGGTGCCAGACCGAAATCCGGTCGCGGTTCTCAGCCAGGACTTGTGGCAAAACAGATTCGGGGGAGATCCGCAGATCCTGGACGCCGTGGTGCGTATCAACGGCACGTCCTTCACGATTGTCGGCGTGGCGCCAGAAGGATTCCGCGGCATCGTCCGCGGCGTGACGCCCATCGACATCTGGATTCCCACGGCGATGTTCAAGGCGGGATATCGATATTGCGATGGCTTGTCGAGGGGATGCAACGTCATCAACATGATCGGCCGGCTGAACGCGTCGGCCTCCATTCCGGATGCCCAGGCGGAGATGACCGTCCTCGCGCGACAACTCGAAGCGGAGTTTCCGTCCACGAACAAGGGACGCGGAGCGCTGGTGAGTCCAGCGCGCGGCGTCCGCGCCCAGGAGCAAGTCCAGAATGCGCCTATCGTGCGCCTGCTCGCCGGGGCCGCTGCGCTCGTGCTGTTGATCGCGTCGGCGAACGTCGCCGGCCTTCTGCTCGCGCGCGGCCTGCGCCGCCGCAGGGATGTCGCGATCGAGCTGGCGCTCGGCGCGAGCCGCGGCCGGCTGATACGCCAGTTGCTCGTCGAATCGGTAGCCTTGTCGATCGCGGGCGGCGCGGCCGGGCTCATCGTCGCGATCTGGTCGATCGAAGTCCTGCGCGGCCTCTTCGGAGTCAACTACAGCGGTGGCCCGAATAACCTCGATCTCGGCCTCGACTTGCGGGTCGTCGCGATAGGCTTTGCCGTCTCACTCGTGACCGGGCTGGTGACTGGCATCGCTCCGGCGCTGCAGTCGACGCGTCCCGACACGTTGCCTACGCTCAAGGACGAAACCGGTGGCGCGAGCGCCCGCCGCTCGACATTCCGTGAGGCATTGATCGTCGGACAGGTGGCCGTGTCGGTGCTGCTGCTGGCGACGAGCGGGCTTCTCGTTCGCAGCTTCTTCTCGCTGCAGCGCGGACCGGGCTTCGATCCCGATGCCGTCGTGCTGCTGCGCCTACGGCCCAGTCTGCTTGGCTACACCTCGGAGCGGGCTTGGGCGTTTCAGCGCGAGGTGATTCGCCGGTTCGAGGCTCTCCCTGGCGTGATCGCGGCCAGTCCAGCCAACAGCCCTCCGCTGCCTCGTTGGTACGGTTCGCCGGTGCCGGTGCAACTCGCCGGCGATCCGGCCGATCCAGCTGGAGCGTTTCAGGCATTGACCACATACGTCGGGCCACGCTACTTCAAGGCACTCGGCGTCGCCGTCGTCGAAGGCCGCGAGTTCGATGACCGCGACAGGCCAGACGGACCTCCGGCCACGATCGTCAACGAGACGCTGGCGCGTCGCCTCTGGCCGCAGGGAGGCGCCGTGGGCAGCACGCTGACTATCCGCAATCGCCGGTGCGAAGTCGTCGGCGTCGTGAAGGATTTGCAGTATGTCAGCGCCCTCGAGGCACCCAGGCCGATCGCGTACCAAGTGTTCTGGCAGCAGGACCGCGCGGAGAACTGGTCGCAAGACTCACGGACGCACGTCCGCGTATCCGGCAACGCCGCGGCCCTGCTTCCCGCGATGCGCCGCGCGATCGCCGCCATCGACGCTGATGTGCCCGTGACTGACGTCGGCCCGCTCGGTGCGCGCCTCGGCTTCGAATTCTCCGACGTTCGCGCGGCGCGGACGCTCCTCGTGACGTTCGGCGCGCTCGCCCTCGTGCTCAGCACGATTGGACTCTATGCCGCGCTCGCATTCAGCGTCGGGCAGCGAAGGCGGGAGATCGCGATTCGCATGGCGCTCGGCGCCGAACGGAGCGACGTCGGATGGCTGGTGCTCCGCCGCGGCGCCGCGCTCGTCGTGTTCGGCGCGATTGCCGGGCTCGGCGCGACGGCGATCGCGGGCCCGGTCATATCCAACCTGCTCTACGGCGTCAGCCCACGCGACCCGCTCGCGCTGCTCGCGGGCCCGTCCATCCTCGGCCTCGTCGCACTGCTGGCGATGTGGCTGCCGGCGCACCGCGCCATGGCGATGGACCCGGTGGCCGCCCTGCGTGCGGAGTAAGGTCTGAGTCGGCACCCGCCGATGCTGCCGCGCTCGACAGGTCGCCTCCGCTAAGGCACGTATGTGAGGCGCTCTATAGGGCGCGTTCCCACACGGTCTTTGTTTCGAACCGTCGCAGCTGCGTATCGAAACCTGCCGCGATGGCAGTCAGCGACGTCCCATCGAGCGAAACGATGTAGGTCGCCTCACCGACGACCGAACCGTCCTCTCGTTTGCACTGCGCTCGCAACTCGTGCGGACTCGGCTGAGTCGCACGCGCGCTCAGGCCCGGAAAGTCCGGGACCGGGTGCGGCTCCCCGTCGGGGACGATCGTCTGGGGCCGCTCGGCGACTTTCTCTCCCTTCGCGTTGGTGCCCTCGGCCTTCATCAAGTAGTGTCCGTTTGCATCGCGCTCGAACACGAGCGATCCCGACGTCGGACGATGATTCGGGTCGAACTGACACCGCTCGGGATTCAGTCTCCAGGTGCCAACGAACAGGTCTGACATGCGAACCTCCTTGACTGGGTTGAACCAACTCAAGGTAGCCATCCCGACCCGCGAATGTCCTGAGAGGATTACTAAGGTTTGCTTAAGATTCGAGCCCGGCCTCGATCCCGCGCTGATGCGCGGTAAGATCCGCCGACGATCTATGCTCGCCCCCGAACGCTATGTCTTCGCGGAGTTCCTTCTGGACGCGACGGAGCGCAGACTGTCGCGGCACGGGTATCCTGTCGCCCTCGAGCCAAAAACACACGACCTGCTGGTCACCCTCGTTCGGCATGCCGGCCGATTGGTCACCAAACGGGAGCTCCTCGATCTGGTCTGGCCGGACTCCTTTGTCGGAGACGGCATCCTCGCGGTCCACGTCACGAGCCTTCGCAAGGCGCTCGGCGACGATGCGCGTCAGAGCGAGTACATCGAGACCGTTCCGCGGTCGGGGTATCGCTTCGTTGCTTCGGTTACACGGGCTTCGGTTACACGGGCCTCGGTTACACGGGCTTCGCTCACACGTGAGACAGCAGCGGGAGGCGATTCGCCGCACCGCTGGTCGCTCGCGGTCCTGCCGGCACGGCCACTCACGACAGAAATCCTGTCGGGACGCGATCAGAATCTGGGGCTGGCGATCTCGGACACGCTCATCGATCGGCTGGGGGCGATCAAGGAGATCCTGATCCGGCCGACGCGCGCCACCCAGAAGTACGGACAGGGCGGGGAAGATCCGGCCGTCATCGGACGATCGCTCCGCGTCGACGCCGTGATCGACACCTTTTTTATCAGGACGGGCGACCGGCTCGAGCTGTCTACGCGCCTCGTTCGCGCAGACGATGGATCGGTAGCGTGGCGCCGCCGGTTTGACCAGCCGGTTGCTGACGTGACCGCGATTGCAGACGCGGTGGCGGACGACATCGCCGCGCTCTTCGGCGTCGGCCTGCCGAGTCGTGATTCGTCCGGCGCCGCGAGCGCACCGGACAAGGCCCGCCCGACGGCGCGGCCAACCGGGTGCCCCGAAGCGTACGAACTCTTTGGCCGGGGCCGGTCGCATCTGCTGGCGGCATCGATGTTCGAAGCGCCAAAGGCACTGGCCGCGTTTCGAGCGGCGGTTGAACGCGACCCGGCTTACGCCGCTGCTCATGCCGGTGTTGCCCTGGCCCACTGTGCGCAAGCCGAGCTGCGAGTGGCCCCCGTCTCCGAATCGTACGCGGAAGCCCGGGCCGCGGCGCTTCGCGCGCTGGCCATGAACGACGCCTGCGCCGATGCCCAGGTCGCGCTCGCCGCCGTGCTGTACCTGAGCGACTGGAACTGGCTTGCGGCGGCACGAAGCCTGGAACGAGCGTTGGAGATCAACCCTAATCACACCGAAGCCTACCTGCTCTCCGGACGGTTGATGGAAACGCAGTGCGACCTCAATCGGGGTCTCGAGATGAAACAGCGAGCGCTCGAACGTGATCCGTTCTCGCCGCTCGTCCATCTGCAGATCTCGCTGTCGGTACTGGCACCAGCGGCGCTACGACGACGCGATTGAGTGGGCCAACAAGGCGCTGGAGCTCGATCCGAACCACCCCCATGCGCGCGAGCATCTGGCGGCCGCGTATCTCAAAAAGGGCGACACGGACCGGCACATGGCGGAGAGCATCAGGCATGCCGAGCGGCACGGCGTTCCCCCGGCGGCCCTCGAGCCGCTGAAGCGAGCCTACGCCGAAGGCGGCCGTGCTGGCGTGGTCTCGTTCGTCCTCGAGCACGCGGGCGCGCAGGCGGGCGCCTCCGCGATCATGTTGACGGTCCACCACGCCGAAGCCGGCCACCTCGACGCGGCGTTTCATCACCTCGAGAGCGCGCTGGCCAGCCGCGACCCTGCACTCGTCCACCTCGCGGTCGCACCGCAGTGGGACGATCTCCGCGGCGACCCGCGGTTCCCCCCATGTCTCGCGCGCATGGGCCTCGCCTGATCTGGATTGGTTGACAGGCGACACGAGTCGAGTGCAGACTCAGGTTGTATGTCTACCCGAGAACGGCCGGAGGCTGACGAAGCCGCCCGAATCGTCGGGACCGAGGAGCGATAACCCGATGTGGTGGCGGAGACCACGCAGCGACGAGGACTTCGCAGCCGAGGTCCGTGCGCATCTCGAGAACGAAGCGGATCGGCTGGTGGGCGAGGGGATGCCGCCCGACGAGGCGCGCGCCGCGGCGCACCGCGCGTTTGGCAATGCGACGCGCGTGCGGGAACGCTTTCACGACGCGCACCGATTCGTCTGGGTCGAACAGTTCGCGCACGATCTGCGCTACGCCTGGCGCGGGTTGCGTCAGAGCCGCGCCTTTGTCGCCACCACGGTCCTGACGCTCGCGGTCGGCCTGGGCCTGGTGACGGTCGTCTTCGCCATCTTCAACGCCTACGTGCTGCGGCCGTTCGCCGTGCACGATCCGTACAGCCTGTACGCGATCCGGTGGAGCGCGCAGGAGGCGGGCGGCGCCACCTTTCGCTGGCGCGACTACGAGGCCATCCGCGAACGGCGGGATCTTTTCGACGACGTCGTCGCCGAGGTGACGCGAACCGTCGACTCGGCCGGGCGTCAGGTGTCCATCGGCTTCGTCTCGGGAAACTACTTCCAAGCGCTCGGCCCTCATGTGGCGCTCGGACGAGGACTCGTGGAAGACGATGCGCGTGCCCCCGGCGCCGAGCCCGTCGCTGTCTTGACCGATCCGGCATGGACGCGCCTTTTCGGCCGTGACCCGGCGGTGCTCGGCCGGGAGATCGAGGTGAACGGCGAGAAGCTGCTCGTCGTTGGCGTCATCGCTCCCGCGTTTGTCGGCCTCGACGACGCGCCGCGGGATCTGTGGGCGCCGCTCACGATGTCTGGCATCGGCGCGGGGGGAAATCTGTTCGGCGGCAATCAGCCCCGCCAGCTGCGGCTGACGGGGCGGCTCAGGCACGACGTCACGCCTCAGCAGACCGAAGGGTCGCTGGCCATCGAACCATTCGAGACGCGCGTGGCCGGGCGGGTGGACGCTGTCCGGGCGCACCTCCAGCCGCAGGCGACGCCGACGCGGATCACCGCGATGGGCGTCGCGTTTCTGTCTCCAGTGTTTGCCGCGTTCGGGCTGGTGCTCGTGGCGGCGTGCGCCAACGCGTCGAACGTCATGCTCGCGCGCGCGAATGCCCGCCACCGCGAGATCGGCATCCGTCTCTCCATCGGCGCGAGCCGCGGCCGGATCGTGCGCCAACTCGTAACCGAAGGACTGCTTATTGCCATGCTGGCAGGACTCGCCGGGCTGGCGCTGGCCGGCGCGCTTCTTCGCCTTGGCGTGTACCTTTTCGTCGTGATGCTTCCGCCGACAGTCGCGGCTAGAGTGCGCTTCGTGCCGCTGGACTTCGACTATCGGGTATTCCTCTTCGGCTTCGTCGTGGCGGGCACGGCGACCATCCTCTTCGCGCTGCTGCCTGCGCTGCAGGCGACGCGAGTGACGCTGACCGACGCGCTGCGAGGCCAGGTGACCGGCGGGCTCCAGAGTTCGACGCTCCGCAGGATCCTCGTGACGAGCCAGGTCGCCGTCTCGCTGCTCCTCCTCATCGTCGCCGCGACGCTCGTCCGCAATGGAACCGCGATTCAAGCGACCGATCTCGGGCTCGAGACAAGCGGCGTGATCTCGGTCCGGCCGCGCGGCAACGACCGCGCGCTCCTGGGCCGCGCACACGCCGAGCTGGCGGCCAACCCGCGCATCGGGCAGCTCGCGGTTGCCAGCCGAAGCCCGCTGTTCGGCGAGACGGTGAAGATTCCGTTACGCCGACCTTCGGGACTGGTCCTCGCGTCGTACGCGTTTGTCTCGCCCGAGTACTTCGCGATGCTGCAGATTCCGATCGTGCGCGGCCGCGGATTCTCGGCCGACGAGGCGGCCGGGGATGCGCCCGTCGCCGTCGTCAGCGCCGCGGGAGCGAAGGCCCTGTGGCCCGGAGAGGACCCGATCGGAAAGACGCTTCGCGTCAACATCGAGCCGCCTGAAAAGCGCACGGGCGTCGCCGATACGGTCATGTTGCTGCGCAAGGCGCCTGACGACACCGACGCATCGCCCGGCTCCCGAGTCCTCACCATCGTCGGCGTCGCGGCCGACGTCGTGAACGGCTTCGTTTATCAGGGGAAGGATCCCGCCAACTTGTACCTGCCCACCAACCCTCAGGGGGTGCAGGCGGCGGCGCTGCTGGTACGGCTGCCCGCGAACGAGATGCGCGTCGACACGCTCAGGGCGGCGCTGCAGCAGGTCAATCGCGACCCGCTGGCGTTCGACGTCCTGGCGCTTGACGAGATCGTCGCGCTTCAGAAGTTCCCGCTGCGGGCCGCGTCGTGGGTTGGGACGCTCCTGAGCGTCGTATCGCTCGCCCTCAGTATCTCGGGACTGTACAGGGTACTGATCTACACGTTCGGGCAGCGGACACGCGAAATCGGGATCCGGATGGCGCTCGGCGCGAGCACCCGCGCCGTGACTCGGCTCGTGGTCGTGCAGTCGGCGCGTCTAGCGATGCTCGGCGCAGCCATCGGCTTGATGCTCGGCTTCAGCGTGATGAAGCTTCTCAGCACGGTCGTCCGGCTCGACAATGTCTCGGTGATTGATCCTGGCGCGTTCGTCGTGAGCATCGCGCTCACCGCCGCCGCGGTCGCGCTCGCCTCATACGGACCCGCGCGCCGCGCCGTTCGTGTCGATCCGACGGTGATGCTCCGGTCGGACGGATAGGACTCTTCCATACCTCAGCATCTGCGGCTCGGTGTCCGCAGCTCAGCTTCCCTGCGGCAGTTGGTAGCTGACTACATCAGGTCGGTGACAGACAACCCCACCTCTGCCGACAGCGCCCATTTTGAACTGACAGGATTGGACATTTTGCTCGAGATGCGGGCCGCCGACTCTGGCCTCGTCCTTGCGGTGTCTCTCGAGTGAGACGTGGCGCGACGATGGTATTCGTCGCTACAAGAAGGAGACAATCGTGATCACAATCCTGCTGGTGATTCTCGTGCTGATGCTGCTTGGAGTCATTCCGGCGTGGCCTCACAGCCGGAACTGGGGCTATGCACCGAGCGGAACGGTAGGCCTGATCGTGCTCATTCTGCTGTTGCTGATCCTCACGGGGCGTGTCTAGTCTCATCCGGGGGACTTTGTCCCCCGGACCCCCTTACACGCTCGCTCGCGGGGACCCCGACGCCCCGCTCCGCTCGCGTGGCTCACTCGCTTCCGCTCGTTCGCGCTGTTTCTGAGACCGCTTGTAGCCTTCGTCCACCTCGCTGGTCGCGGAAAGTGGAGGGCAATCACGAGGCGGACAATTCTGGATGCCGATCATTCATTCCGGAGCGCGACGATCGGATCCAGCCGGGCCGCCCGTCGCGCGGGCAGAACGGCAGCCACCAGCGCCACCACAACCAGCAGCGCACACGTGCCAACGAACGCTGCGAGATCGGCAATCTGGACACCAAAGATCAGCGCGCCGAGGACCTGCGCGAGCGGTAGCGCCAGGAGGCCGCCGATGGCGACGCCCGTGAGCGCGAGGCGGAGGCCGTCGGTCGCGATGAGCCGGGTCAGTTGCCCCGGCGTGGCTCCAAGCGCCAGGCGAACGCCCATCTCGCGCGTGCGCTTCGTGACCGCATAGGCCATCACGCCATAGAGCCCCAGCGCCGCGAGCAGCAGTGCCAGGAGGCCGAACGCGGCGAGCAGCATGCTGACGCCGCGCTGCTTGTCCGCCCGGTCCCTCAAGACTGTCTCGAGCGAACGGACGTCGAACACCGGCAACGCCGAGTCGAGAGCCCTGATCTCCGCCTGCACGGCCGCTCCCACAAGGGCTGGCGCCGTCGTCGTGCGGACGATTGCCGTGTCACGATCGAGCGGCGAGTACTGGGCCAGCGAGACAAAGATGAATGGGCGCGGATCCTCTGTCGGCTCGTCGTACTTCGCGTCGCGAGCCATGCCGACGACTTCGAACGTGTCGCCGTCGACGCGCAACGCCCGCCCGAGCACTGTGCCACCCGGCCAAAGCTGTCGTGCCAGCGTTTCGTTGACGACGACCGTCCTGGGCGCACCACGAACGTCCTGCGCGCCGATCTCGCGGCCGGCCGCGATCGGCATCTCGAGCGTGCTGAAGTAGCGCGGGCCGACGGCATTCAAGTACGCGCGGGCTTCGAGCGGCTGTCCGCGATCGTCGGCCGACTCGACGCTCGTCCCGTACATGATGCCGCTCAGGGGCGGCAGGTTCGCGAGCGTCGCCGAGGTTACGCCTGGCAGCGCTTCGATCCGGTCAAGAAGCGCGCGGCGGAAGACGTCACGCCGCTCGACGGGGTAATTCTGCAGAACAAGGTCGTAGGATGCGGTGATCACTTGCCGCGGATTGAACCCGAGGTCCAGCCCGCCCGCTTTCTGCAGGGCGCGAAGGCTCAGCCCCGCGGCGAGGAGCAGCACGAGCGACAGCGACAGCTGTGCGACGACGAAGATCCCCTGGAGGCGCGAGCGGCCGCCTCCGGCCGACGCAGTCTGCCGAAGCCGGGGCAGGAGCGCCGAACGTGTGGCGGCCAACGCCGGCAGCAGCCCGAACGCACTCACACTCAGTGCCGCCAGGAACGCGGTAAAGCCCAGCACGCGGAGATCCGTGACCGCTTGCAGTCCGCGGAAATCCGACTCGCGGAGCTGCAGAAGCAGCAGATCCGAAACCCAGAAAGAGAGCAGCAAGCCGGCCGCGCCGCCGGCGCCGGCGAGCACGAGGCTTTCTGTGAGCAGCTGCTGGACGAGCCGACCGCGCGAAGCCCCGACCGCTGCGCGGATGCTCATCTCGAGCGAACGGCCGGCGCCGCGCGCGAGAAGCAGGTTTGCGACATTCGCGCACGCGATGACCAGGACGAGTCCCGTGATGCCGAGCAGGAGCGCCGTAAACGGCAGGATCTCGCCGCGTTCTCCTGGCGAGAGTCCTGACGAGGCCTGAGACACACGAACCGTTCGGCCTTGGCTGGTGTCGGGGTACGTTCGCTCGAGCGCGGCGGCAATTCCTGCGAGGGCTGCGCCCGCTTGCTGCGCTGTCTTTCCCGGCTCGAGGCGGCCGATGACGCGAAGCCACAGCGTGCCTCGCTCGCTGAGCCATCCGGCCTGCGCCGTGTTGATGCCAGGAAGCGCTGCGATCGGCAGCCAGAGATCAGCTCCTTGCCCGAGCTCCGGACCAGTGAAGCCGTCAGAGGCGACGCCGACGACGGTGAACTGCCGTCCGTTGATCACAATCGGCTGGCCGAGCACATCCATCGCGCCGCCAAAGCGCTGCCGCCACAGCCGGTACCCGAGAACCGCGGCCGGCTCGGCGCCGGGACGATCATCGGAGGGCTGCAGTACACGTCCCGCCGCGGGGAGCGCGCCGAGCGTCGCGAAGTACGATCCGGTGACGAGGTGGCCGCGGATCCGCTCCGGCTCGCCTCCACTCCCAAGGCTGAACGACGTGGGGCCAAAAGCGATGACGCTCGAAAAGATCCCGCGCGAAGCCTCACGGTAATCGAGGTACTCGGGGTACGACATCCCGCCAGGTCGAGGGCGCTCGCGAAAGGCACCCGAGATCCATACGAGCTCGGAAGGAGAGGCCACGCCGGGCATCGGCTTGAAGAGGGCGGCGTTCGCCAGCGTGAAAATCGTGCTGTTGACGCCAATCCCCAGCGCCAGCGTGGCGATCGCGCCAAAGCTGAAGACCGGGTTACGCGACAGCGAGCGGACGGCTAATCTCACGTCTTGAAGCATGGAGGTCTCGGCGGCACCCTAGCGAACCTGCTGCCATCTCCGGCGCCGGACGATAACTCCTGCCATCAAAAGACTTGGAGCAATCGTGTAGGAGGCGCGGCTCCTCCCAGGTGTTCACATCCGGGAACCTGCAATCCCACGATCGGCCGGGTTCGAACCGGGCCTGGCTGCTCGCGGCTCGTTCCTGGCTGTTGCACATTTCACCAGCGGGCCGCTTTCCACCAGCGGGCCGCTACCTGGCAACAGCCAGCAGCGAGCAGCGAGCTGCGGAACCCTCAGCATCGAAGCCCGAATCGCGCCAGCAGTTCCCGCCGCCCCGCTCGGGTGACGCTCAACGCGCGCGCATCCAAATCGTGGACGAACCACTTCCTGCGCAGCGTGAGCTGCAGGAGTGCCGCGCCGAGCGCGCCGCCGAGGTGCGGGCGGCGTTCGCTCCAGTCGAGGCAGGGGAACGCAAACCGCCGGCGCAGCGCTCGAGTCGCGGCCACATCGATTCCAAGGGTTCCGAGCGCCTTCGCTCCAGCGTCCGTCAGTTCGTACGCGTTATCGCCGGACAGCCATTCGAGCCCTCTGAAGCGATCGTGCAGTGCCACAGCGACCGTGCCGGCCATGTGGTCGTAGCAGGTTCGCGCGATTCGCAACCGGCTCGGCGTGCTCGGCACGAAGGCATCGCGCGAACGGCCCGCGACGACGCTCAGCGCTTCCAGCGCGACGGCGACATTCGTTCCGTCCAGGCTGTAGTAGCGGTGCTTGCCCTGTGCGAGGACCTTGACGAGGCGCTCGGCTTTCAACCGGCTCAGATGCACGCTGGCGGTCGATGGGCTCACCGCGCCGACCACGGAGAGCTCCGTGCTGGTTCGCGCGTGGCCGTCCATCAGGCAGTAGAGCATGCGGGCGCGGGCCGGCTCGCCAATCGCGGCGGCGATGCGCGCGACCGTGATGTCGGCGTCATTCACACTTTTATAGTAGACGAAGCGTGCCTGTCGAACAACGGTCACACTGCAGCCGCTATGACAATCACCTGCGTCATCCGCTACGAGATCGATCCCTTCCAGCGCGACGCCTTCAGGACGTACGCCGAGAACTGGGGCCGCATCATTCCGCGCTGCGGCGGCCACCTGGTCGGGTACTTTCTTCCGCACGAAGGCTCGAACAACGTGGCGTGGGGGTTGATCGCTTTCGACAGCCTCGCCTCCTACGAAGCCTACCGGGCGCGCCTGAAATCGGATCCTGAAGCGCGCGAGAACTTCGCCATGGCGCAGTCGCACCGACTCATCCTGCGCGAGGAGAGGAACTTCGTCGAGGCCGTCGACGGCACGGTAGGGGTTCCGCCGACGTTGGCGGGATCCGGTAGCTAAGCCGGGCTACCGCTGAACATGCTACGCGGCGCGATCGGTGCCAAGGTTGACGACGAGGCTAGAGCGTTTTCATTTGTCCGTAGTGTCCGCCTTCCGCCTTCGCCAAGGCTTCGGCGGACCGCCGTAGCTTTAGCGGAGGCTGGTTAGGCGGACACGCTGAAGTCCGGCTAAAGCCGGACACTACGCGCTACAAAATAATGAGAATCGCTCTAGCGCTTGGGAGGAGTGCGCGCCACTGCTGTCTGGACGGTCGTGGTTCCGTCCGCAGCCTCGATCCATGCGAAGACGAGCTCGTCAGCATGCCAGGCGACACGGGGATAGCCACTCGCGCGCGTACCGGCAAGGCCGGATACCGTGACCGGAGCGAATCTGGCTCCCGATGGCTCGACCCGACTGGCAACGAACTGCGCGCGCCCGCCGGCGGACTCGATCCAGCTCGCCACCGCAGATCCATCACGCATCAGCTCGACGTCGACGCGGCCGAGCGTCCCGTTTCCGTCGAGGCGAATCGGCGCACCGAATCTTCGGCCGGCGTCCTTCGAGAAGCTCAAGAACGCTCGGCCCTGCTCGTCCTTGCCGGTGAACCACGCCAGGGCGACGTCTCGCCCGCGGGCGCTGAGCATCGGACCGTTGACCGGACACCCCGCAATCTTCCAGCCATCGTCGTGAACCGCCACGGGCTCGGTCCATCTGCCGTTCTCGAGCCGCGTGACGTAGATGTCGCGAACCTCGTCTTCGGTTCGATTCCGAAACGCTGCGATCGGCCCTTCGCTCGTCACCGCCGCACTCGTGGGGCAGCAGTCGCACACGCGAGCGTCCATGGGAACTTCGGTCGTCTGCTTCCAGTCCCGGCCGAACATCGCAAACCGCAGGCTCATCGCGCCCGCCGAGGCACCGTGGCCGCCGTGCCCCGCCTGCGGCTTCATGGCGCGGCCGTCCAGCCACACCAGACCCAGGCCGGCGCCGGGCATCTGAAACAGAGACGCGAACCCGTGTTCCGTCTTCGTGCCGTCGCTATGCGGCGTGAACGAGGGTGACCACGTCTTCCCGTCGTCTTTTGAGTAGGAAAGGCGCACGTCGTACGCGTAGGTGTCCGGACCGCTCTTCTGTAGCCAGTGTGCCGCGAGGGTCCCATCGGCGAGGCGGACGACGGAAGGGACGTCCGCCCAATTCACGAACCAGTCCGTGCCGGATGCGACCGCGCGCGCAGCCGACCAGCCGGCAGCCGTCCTCTCCGAGTATTTCAATGTCGCTCGCTCGGCGTCCTTCTCCACCCAGCTGAGAATCACGCCGCGATCCGAGGTGGACAACTGGGGCTGGCCGCTGCCAGCAGCGGCCGGCGACGGCACGCGCTCGACGGTCGGCGGCCACTGAACTGCAACGGGACGTTGCGCAGAAACTGTCGCGAGAGCGACGAATGAGGCAAGCACCGCCGTGACACGGAAGGACATGCCGGATCATACCCTGGCAGAGTCTTCGCTCCGCATCGGCTCACCGGCCGGGTGCAGCTTGGGAGTCGTCGAATGTCAGAAGAGCACTGCGACGTCGATGATCACGTTGGTGTGCGAGTTGTAGATGACCGCGTGGCCATCGATCACGCCGCGCCGGCAGCCATCCGGCAGGCGAGGCAGCTGACGCTCGACATCAACGGGGAACGGCTCGAACTTCTTCTGCCATCCTGGCGGGAGCTGTCCGCCTCGGGCCAGCTTCTTCTGGAGACCTGGCGGCAGGTTGCGATACCGGGGCGCGTAGTGGTTCCTGAGGACGACGACCTCTGAGGATGCGAAGACGACCTGCACGGAGACGGCGGCGTCCGGCGCTTTGTCTTTCTCGCCAGACTGAGCGTTGTGCTTCTTGGACTTACCCTGCGTGGCCGAGGCCCACACGACTGTTCCGCCCAGCATCAAGCACGCGACCGTCGCACAGATCAGCCGTTTCATGACCCACCTCCGTGCCCTATACGAGCCGCAAGCGGCGGGCCAGCGGAGACGGGCGGTTGTTCCAGCGCGTAAGTGTCACAGGCAGCGGGGCTTGCAGCGCAAAATGCACCATCGAATCAAGCGTGTCCGCTGACGAGAACCGCGATCCACCGCTCAACACGGTAATCGTCGCAATCAATAGAGGATTCGGACACCGGCCGCTCTTTCGCGAACGCCGCACCGTCGTCGGTCGAGCGCGCCAGCCACACGCGCCTCGCGTCCTCACCGCCACGGCCGTCTGCGGCGCCGCCATGCCAGGCAACGTAGACACCGCCGTTCTCGTCGGCGGCAATGGACCCGCCGCCGTCCAGATCGGTCGTCTGGGAAACCAGGTTTCGCTGAGGCTCGAAGGCTGTCGCACTGGCATTCGAGCGGGCATACAGCATGGGCGCGCCTGTGCGCTTCGTCGTAGGATTCGGAGGCGCTTGCGGCAGCGCCTTGCTTGATCCGTTCCACACCACGTGGACGCGGTTGCTGCGGCCGATCGCAATCTGCGCGCCTCGAATCGTACCGGTCGCGATCGCGCTTCCAGCCTGGCTGTTCACACGCACCGCGCGCGAAAACGTCCGCCCTTCATCTGACGAGCGCACGTAGAAGACGTCGGCCGATCCGGGCTCTCCGACGAGATACACCATGTGGACGACGCCCGACGCGTCGACTGCGACCTCGGGCTGAATGCCGCCGTTCGGCACCCGCGTGAGCACGACCGCGTCGTTTGCTGAAGATTGGAAGAGGGAAGCCGGCGAGGCCAGCAGAATCGTGACAGCAATCCTCAGGAGGTCGCGCATGGTCGATACATCTTATCGCTGCGAAAGGGTCAAGCGTGCGGCCATCATCGATGCGAATCATCTGCTCATCCATCGCATACAAGGGATGTGAGGAGCACGCCAGTTCACGCCGCCGTCACGATATAATGACCGCTTGTTGTATCCATTGCTCTTCTCCAATTGCGCGTGGCTCTGACCGATCGCGGACGTGATCGACTGGCTGCGGCGGGCCTGTGCGTCGGGCTGGTGCTCGCGTACAACAGCAACGGGCGGGAGATTGGCAGCTACGACACTCAGGCTACCAAGTTTGCGGCGCGCGAGCTCCTCTTGCGCGGCACGTTGAGCCTCAATCACGTCGTCGGCAAGACGCCGGAGTACGCCACGCGCTGGGGCTTCATCCTGGCCGCCGACGGAAACTACCGGTCGATCTACTCGCCGGTGCCGGCCATCTTTGCTGCGGCCATCACGTGGCCGTTGTGGCAGTCGGGAGTCGTCGACGTGCGGGCACCGCTCGCACCGGCGCTCATGGCGGCGCTGACCGCCTCTCTTCTGGTCTCGTTCGCCGTCACGGTCGCATTTCTGCACGCGCGCCGCGTGCTGCCACGGGGCCGGGCGATACTGCTGGCAGTGGGACTGGGACTCGGGACCGGCCTCTGGAGTTCCGCCAGCCAGACGCTGTGGCAAACGGAGAGCGCCGTCTTCGGACTGGCGTTAGCCGTGCTCGGCTTCGCCGCTCCGGGCGACCGCATCAGCGGCCGTGGCGCCGTGGCGATCGGCGTTGGCCTGGGACTGGCGGGAGCGACTCGTCCACAGCTGGCTCCGGTGATCGCGATCCTCCTTGCCGGCACCTGGCTCAGAAGCGCAACCCGAGATGCCCTGGTGGCAACAGCCCTGGTCGCTGTGTTCGTGGCCGCCATCTGCGCGGCCAATCTTCAGTGGTTCGGGAATCCTCTCGGCGCGTTGCCACTCCTGCAGGAGACAAACGCTCTCGTGCATCGTACCCGCGCATCGTTTGACTTCCAACTCGAGGGGTTTCTCGGCCTGCTGGTGTCGCCAAGCCGTGGCCTCCTCGTCTTCAGCCCCGTCGTGCTCGTCGCGGCTGCGGGCATCGGACCGGCCTTCGCCGAAGGGTGGCGGTCGCCGCTGACGTGGTGCGCGCTCGCGCTTACCGCGCAGTTCGCGCTCTACGGCAGCTACGCCGTATGGTGGGGCGGCCACACCTATGGCCCGCGTTACCTGGTGGACATCTTGCCCGTGGCGGTGCCGCTCGCCGCCGCGGCGATGGTCCCGTCATACAAGCGCGGTTTGAAGGCAGCGGCGGCCGCGATCGCTCGCCTGGTCGATCGCCGTCGCGGCGACCGGGGCGTTCTGCTATCCCTACGACGAATGGAACGTGGACCCGACTGACGTCGATCGGCATCACGCCCGGCTCTGGTCGGTCGCGGACAATCAGATCGTTCGATGCTGGCGGCGGGGCACGAGTCCGCAGAATTTCAGCCTGCTCGATCGAGAGGCGTTCAGGAGGACGACCGAGTAATGAAACTCTCCATCGTGATGCCGGCCTTCAACGAGCGCCAGACGATCAGGGACATCGTCCGCCGCGTGCTCGAGGTCGCGCTCGAAGGCGTCGAGAAGGAGCTCGTCATCGTCGACGACGGCTCTTCCGACGGCACGCGCGACATCCTCGCGCGATCTCGACGGACGCGACGGCGTCCGCGTGATCTACCACGAGCAGAATCTCGGCAAGGGCGCCGCGGTCGCGCGCGGCTTCCGCGAAGCTACCGGCGATGTCGTGCTCGTGCAGGACGCGGACCTCGAGTACAACCCAGACGACTACGGCATCCTGCTGCGCCCCATCCTGGAGGGCGACGCCGACGTGGTCTTCGGGTCACGCTTCCTCGGCTCGCCGCGCGGACATCGTGTCCTCTATTTCTGGCATGCGATCGGTAACAGGCTGCTCACCCTGGCCTCGAATGCCTTCACGAATCTCAACCTGACGGACATGGAGACGGGCTACAAGGTGATGCGGCGCGAGGTCGCCGATCGGCTCGACCTCAGGTCGCAGCGGTTTGGCATCGAGCCCGAGATCGCGAGCAAAGTGGCGCGCCTCGGCGTGCGCGTCTACGAAGTCCCAATCTCATATCGCGGCCGAACCTATGCCGAAGGCAAGAAGGTCGGTCTGCGTGACGCGTTCCAGGCGCTCTGGACGATCATCCGCTTCTCCACCTGGGAAGCGCCGGCGCACGACGTGGGCGCGTTGACGCTCCGCCGGATGGCACGCCTCGCCCCCTACAACGCCTGGCTGGACGCGCGTTTCAAGGGTTTTCTCGGCAATCGTGTCCTCGAAGTCGGCTCCGGCGTCGGCAATCAGACGCAGTACTTCCTGGACAAGGAGCGCGTGGTCGCTTCGGATATCGAGCCGCACTACGTCCGTGAATTGAACGGCAAGTTCGAACGGCGATCGAATATCCGCGTGGCGTCGTACCGCTTTCCGCTCGATCCGGCCGCACGCGATGAGCTGCGTCAGGAACGAATCGATACGATTGTCTGCCTCAACGTCCTCGAACATATCGAGCAGGATAAGGAGACGCTCGAAGACTTCGCCTCGGTGCTCGGGCCGGGCGGCCGGCTCGTCCTGCTCGTCCCGGCGATGCCTGCTCTCTACGGGTCGCTGGACATTCACCTGAACCACTTCCGGCGGTACGACCGCGCGCCGCTCGGCGAGCTCGTGACCCGCGCCGGATTCGACGTGCAGACGCTTCGCTATCTGAATCGCCCGGGAGTGTTCGGCTGGTGGCTCAATTCACGCGTGCTGAAACGCCGCGTCCTGCCGCGCGGCCAGCTCGCCGCGTTCCGGTGGATTCAGCCAGTGCTCAAGCTGGAAGAGAACAGCGATCCCTCGTTCGGCATGTCGCTCCTGGTGCTGGCGACGCGGAGACCTGCCTAGTGGCACAGTCCTGGGCCGGTGAGCTGAACTGAGCCGTTGACTCTCGACGATGACGACGCCGTTCGTCTTCGGGACGGTCCGTCCCGATCCCGGACGACGACGGCGGGTGTGACGTCTACGATCGTCAGCACAATCGGATCCAAGCAACCGGCACGGCGTTTGTAATCCATGTCCTGGCATGTTCGGGCCACTCCACCCATTGAACTTCGTGCTCAGCATGGAAAGGACTCGGATATGGATCGACGAACCTTTCTGACGATCGCCCTGGCGGCTCCGGTTCTTGGCCAGGGGAAGAAGCCGGCCACTCCGACTCGTGCCGCGGGGGTCGCATGGACGCAGTGGGGCGGCCCGAACCGCAATTTCCAGACCCAGGCCAGCGGGATCAAGGACACGTGGCCGGCGGGTGGCCCGAGGGTGATCTGGAAGCGGTCGCTCGGCGAGGGCTACTCATCGCCCGTCGTCGAGAACGACGTGCTGTACACGATGTATGGCAAGCGAGGAGAGGAGTTCGTGATCGCCGCCAACGCCGAAAGCGGCGCGACACTCTGGGAGCAATCGGGCTCGATGACGTTTCAGAGCGATGCCGCCCAGGACATGGGGAACGGCCCGTATTCCACCCCGCTCATCGTCGGCGACCGCCTCTTCACGACCGGCGTCGCCGGCCGCCTCCAGTGCCTGGACAAGAAGTCCGGCAAGGTCCTCTGGACGCAGCAGCTCTGGAACGACCATCGGGGCTCGCGCCTGACCTATGGCTACGCGTCGAGTCCCATCGCGTTCAGGGACACGATCGTCGTGCCGGTCGGAGGACCGGGTAAGTCAGTGATGGCATTTCAGCAGGCGGATGGCAAAGTCGCCTGGGCGAAGAACGACTTCGGCAATGTGTATTCGTCGCCGATTCTCATCGACGTCGGAGGTCTCGAGCAGTTGGCCGTCGTCATGGACGGGTTCGTGATTGCCGTCAACCCGCACAACGGCGACCTGCAATGGCAGGTGCCGTTCAAGGCCGACTACTCGATCGCCGTCGCCACGCCGGTCTGGGGCCCCGACAATCTGCTGTTCGTGTCCTCTGAGTACAACGCCGGCACAAAGGTCATTGAGCTACAGCGCAACGGACTGCAGACCAAGGCGACCGAGCTGTGGAGCTCGAACCGGTTGCGCCTCCATCACGGCAACGCGATGCGCATCAATGGCGTCGTCTACTTTTCGAGCGGCGGCAAAGGGAGCCAGGCGATTCTGAGTGCCGTCGATGCGCGCACCGGCAAGATCTACTGGCAGGAACGCAGCATCGAGAAGGCGACCTTCGTGTGGGCGGACGGGAAGCTCGTCACCCTCGACCAGGACGGCAACCTGATGATCGCCCATCCCTCGACCGAAGGCTTCAAGATCGCCGCCAAGGCGCCCCTCCTAACCCACCTTTCGTGGACGCCGCCCGTCCTCGTGGGCACGCGCTTGTATATTCGGGACCGGCGTTCCATGATGGCGGTCGACCTCGGCTGACGAGGGGTGATCCTCAGGGCTCAGGGAAGAGCATACGACGTCGTAGTGTCCGCCTTTAGGCGGACTTGTCTTGGTCCGGCTAAAGCCGGACACTACAAGCCCTGAGTCTTAGTCCGGCTAAAGCCGGACACTACAAGCCCTGAGTCTGGGTCCGGCTGAAGCCGGACACTACAAGTTGTGAGCCAGCGCGAACCCCGATGACCCACTCAAGACGAACCATTGGCGGCGCAATTGCCGGCGCCGCCATCCTCGCCGCCTGGCTGGTCACGCCGGACGCAGTTCGCCCATCTGCCATGGAGCAGCAGGCGGCCGCCGCGCGCGGCTGGCCGGCGATCACGCACCAGACCAAGCCTTGGACGCGCTGGTGGTGGCAGGGGAGTGCCGTCGAGCCGGCGTCGCTGACGGCACAGCTCGAAGCCTTCAAAGCCGCGGGAATCGGCGGCGTCGAAATCACTCCCATCTACGGCGTGCGCGGCACGGAGGATCGCTTCATCCCGTACCTGTCTGACACGTGGATGAAGATGCTCGACTACACGCTCCGCGAAGCGCGGCGGCTGGACCTCGGGGTCGACATGGCCACCGGCACCGGCTGGCCGTTCGGCGGGCCGTGGGTCGACGACAGCATGTCACCGCGAACCATCGCGCATAAGATTTGGATCCTCAGCGCCGGCGAACGCCTGAGCGAGCCCGTCCGGCTGCGTCAGACGCCGCTCGTTCGTGCGCTCGGCAACCAGATTCACATCGTCAACGAAGGCGCACCCGGGGACCCGCCGCGCGCCGGCACACCACCACAGCCGGTCATCCGATCCGATGCGCGAGCGATCCAGATCGCGGATCTGGCCGACCCGGTCTCGGCCAACAAGAACCTCCAGGCGCTGGCGCTCGAGCAGGTGAAGTATCCGCGCGATCTGCCGTTGAGCGTGCTGATGGCGTATGGCGATTCGGGTGAGGCGCTGGATCTGACCTCACGCGTGAGAGCCGACGGCGTTCTGGACTGGTCGGCGCCCACCGGCCGATGGACGCTTTACGCGCTCTTCCTCGGATGGCACGGCAAGCTGGTCGAGCGTGCGGCGCCGGGTGGCGAAGGCAACGTGATCGACCACTTCTCTGGCGCCGCGATCCGAGGCTACCTCGCGCCGTTCGATCGGGCGTTCGCCGGCCGTCAACTGCTGGGCCTGCGCGCGTTCTTCAACGACTCCTACGAGGTCGACGATGCGACCGGGCAGGCGGATTGGACGCCGTCGCTCTTCGAGGAATTCCAGACGCGGCGCGGCTACGATCTGCGCCAGCATCTCCCGGCCCTCGTCCGCCCCGCCACACCCGACAAGGACGGCCTCAACGCCCGCGTTCTTGCGGACTATCGCGAAACCATCTCGGATCTGCTGCTCGACACATTCACGGTGGAGTGGCGCAAGTGGGCGGCGAGCCGGAAGCGACAGGTGCGCAACCAGGCACACGGCGCACCGGCGAGCCTCCTCGATCTCTACGCGGCGAGCGACATTCCGGAGACCGAGGGCGCCGAGATCCAACGCTTCAAGTGGGCGACCTCGGCGGCGCACGTGGCCGGTCGGCCGCTGGCCTCGGCCGAGGCAGCAACGTGGCTCGGCGAACATTTCAGGTCCACGCTCGCGGACGTCAAAGCCTCCGTCGATCGATTCTTCGTCGCTGGCGTCAATCACATCTGCTACCACGGCACGGCCTATTCGCCGGTGCGGGAGGCGTGGCCGGGGTGGCAGTTCTACGCCGCCGTCGAGTTCAATCCCCAGAATTCGTGGTGGGACGACTTCGCTACGCTCAACGGCTACGTGTCACGTGTTCAGTCGTTCCTGCAGGCTGGCAGGCCCGACAACGATGTCCTGCTCTACTACCCGTTCTACGAATCGCTGGCCGTGCGCGGAAACGCTTTGCTGACGCACTTCGGCGGCGCGAGCCCACCCGCCCAGGGCACGACGTTCGAGGAAGCCGCCGGCCGCCTCCAAAGCGATGGGTTCACCTACGACTTCATCTCCGATCGCCAGGTCCGACGAGCGCGTGTCGAAGGCGGCCGGCTCCTCACCGAAGGCGGCGCGATCTACCGCGTCATCGTCCTGCCGGCGGCGCGGTTCGTTCCCCTCGAAACGTTCGAGCATGTGCTGGAGCTCGCGCGGAGCGGCGCGACGGTCCTGTCGCTCAAGGCGTGGCCGTCCGACATCTCCGGGCTTGCCGGACTCGAGGCGAGGCGCACGCGGTTCAGGAGCGCCGCCGACGGCGTGCAGTTTGGACCGGCCGGCGCGGATGGCATCCGCGAAGCTGCGATCGGGCAAGGACGGATTCTCCGGGGAGACGACCTGCCGGGCCTGTTGACACGCGCAGGTGTTCGGCGCGAGCGCATGGTCAACCAGGGACTGCAGTTCGCGCGTCGCATGGACGCGCTGGGGCAGATCTACTTCGTAAGCAATCCCAGCGAACGGGCAATCGATGACTGGGTGCCGTTAGAAGGTACGGCGTCCTCTCTGCAGACATTCGATCCGATGACCGGCCGGCGAGGAAACGCGCGCGTCCGCAGCGCGGCGGTCGGACGTGAAGTGTACCTTCAGATTCCGACCGGAGGGTCGCTCATCGTGGCCGCGTCACCCGCACCGGCGCGCGAGACGTTCGACAACTATCGGGCAGATGGGGAATCGGAGCCAGTAGCTGGCCCGTGGATGGTGCGCTTTACGAAGGGCGGCCCGAGCCTGCCGTCGGAACGCTCGATCGCTGCACTCTCTTCGTGGACGGCCTTCGGAGCGGACGCCGCCAGCTTCTCCGGCACCGCCACGTACACGGCCAACTTTTCCCGTCCGTCGATCGGCCGGGGACCGTGGCGGCTCGATCTCGGTCAAGTCCGCGACAGCGCTCGAATCCGGCTGAATGGTCGTGACCTCGGAACGTTGATCGGACCGCCGTATCACATCATCGTGGGCGACGCGAGCGTGTCGAAGACAAACGCTCTGGAAGTGAGCGTCACGAATCTCTCCGCCAATCGCATCAGGGATCTCGATCGTCGAGGAGTTCCCTGGAAGAAGTTCTACAACGTCAACTTTCCGGCGCGGCTTCCCGAGAACCGCGGCCCGGACGGGCTCTTTACCGCCGCGAGCTGGGATCCCATCGAATCAGGCCTTCTTGGGCCGGTGACGCTCACGCCGGTCACCGCGATTCGATAGCTACCGTTTCGCTCGCGGGCTGGTCCCCGCACCCGCAGACCACTGGTGCGCGTTCCGGCCCGCAACACGCAGGCTTGGCATCCTCTCCACAGCACGCGGACAACAGTACCGTGTCGCAGCAGGCAGACGCGTGCGCGTCGGTCGTCGACGGGACCGGGTTCATCTGTTCACTCACGAGGCCTCCGCATCTCTTCAGAACATCCGCACGGGTCTGAGTCGTGTTCCTGCTAGCAGCAGGTCGAGCTCGGCGCCTTCAGCACGGCGTCGCCCACCGAAGGCCGCTTGAGCGTGAGGTGGGCGACTTGGATGTCCGGCTGCGACTCGGCGGCGGTTCCGCAGCAGCTGCTGACCGCGTTGCTGTCTCGATCGGTCGAACACACGCCGGTTTCGGGAAGCACCAGCTCGACGCGCCGCGCGGCGGCCCAGTCACCGGCAATGGCGGCGACCACCGAACGCACTTGCTCGTACCCCGTGCGCATCAGGAATGTCGGCGCCCGTCCGTAGCTCTTCATGCCGACGACGAACAGATCCGCGTCCGGCTGTTTCAGCTCCTCCGCACCGTGTGGCGGCACGGTGCCGCAGCTGTGCACGTTGGGGTCGATGAGCGGCGCGAGCGCCCGCGGGCTCTCGACAGCCGGGTCGAGGTCGAGCCGGCACTCCGAAAGAATCGACCAGTCCGGTCTGAAGCCTGTCGCGGCGACGATCTCGTCGACGGGTGCGAGCAGCCGGTCGCCGTCGCTGACGACAACACCATGAGGCGTCATCGATACCCGAGTGATATGGAAGCCCGTGACGAGCTCGACGCGATGGCTGTCGAGAAGATTGCGAACGCTCGATCCGAGCTTTCCACGCTCTTCCAGCTGATCTTTTCTCGGCCCTCCCAGAAGGTGGCCGATCGTTTTCCGCCGGATCGCCCAAGTGATGCGCGTCGCCGGCTCTTCCGTCGCGAGCGTGGCGAGATCGAGCAGCGCGTTGAGCGCCGAGTGCCCGCTCCCGACGACGAGCACGCGACGTCCCGCGTAGCGGGCACGCTCGGCGCCAAGGACGTCAGGAATGCCATAGAACACGTGCGTTCGCGCCGCCTCTTCACCAATCGCGCGCACGCCCGAAGCGCCGAGTACACGCGGGCGTGTCGATGGTGCCCGACGCGTCAATCACGGCGCGCGCGAGAATGTCCTGCTCACCATCGGGGCCGGCCACGCGCACTAGAAACGGGGCGTCCTGCCGTCCGCCGTCCTTCATCCGGTCGTGGTGCAGCCGGGCCACGCGTCTGGACTCGAGTGCTCAGTCGAATATGAGGAGCCACCTCGGGCAGCGCAGCCAGGGGCTCGAGGTACTGTTCGACGAGCTCGCGGCCGGTGGGATACTCGTCGCCGGCAGGCATCGTCCAACCTCGGCGGATCAGCAGATCCACTGCCACGGGGTCGACGTTGAGCGACCACGGCGAAAACACGCGCACGTGCCCCCACCGTCGGACGCCGTCGGCGACGCGTGAACCGGCTTCAAGCACGAGCGGCGTCAGCGATCGGCCAAGGACGTGTGCGGCGGCCGCTAGTCCTACCGGGCCCGCACCGATGATGACGACGGGAAGTGACGTTAGCGGCATCTGTTGACCTCGTTCGAACGAATTCCGGCGGCAGCGGAACTCTTCAGTCGTCGATATGGCGACTGCCAGACAAATCCATGTTTTCCGGAATCAAGCGCTCGACGATGATGACGTCCATCCACTGGCCGTCGAGTTGAGCATGCTTCTCGTACACTCCGACCTCACGAAAACCGCACGCCCGGCACAACGCACGGCTGGCCGCGTTCGCCGGGAAGACGCGCGAAACGATCTTCCAGTAGCCGCGGCCGCGTGCGGCGTCGACGAGCGCGGCCAGGAGCTGCCGACCGATGCCTTGACCGCGAGCGGTCCGATCGAGGTAGATCGAGAACTCGGCGATGCCGGCGTAGCAGGGGCGAGTCCGATAGCTGCTGAGGCCCGCCCACCCGACCACGCTGTCGTCCATCTCAGCGACAAGCACGGGGAAGCGGTCGGCCTCAGCTATCCGCAATGCGATGTCGGCTGGCGTGCGCGCGTCGGTTTCGAACGTCGCGCCGCGGTCGTCGATGCCCTGGTTGTAGATGCGCGCGATTGCCCTTGCATCATCCGCTGTGGCTTCTCGAGTTCTCGTCTCGGCCATGATTGTCACTAGCAACTATCGGAGCAAAGAAAACATCAGCCGCAGGAGCTGGTGCTGGAATCGTTGGGCGCGCAGCACGCCGGGCCCACGGACACACCGGAACGAAACCGGGAGTCTGCGGCGCGCGCCAGGCCGCGAATGACCCGGACCACGGCCTCGCGAACATCCGGCTCCAGATCCTGGAGCAGTTGCTTCTGCTGCCTCACCAGATCCTGGGTGATTCGGGCGCACAGGCGGCGGCCGCGGGGCGTGGCGAGCAGGGCGGTGGCTCGCTTGTCACCGGCTTCCGCCTGCTGCTCGACGTAGCCCTTCTTCACCAGCGACCCGACGACGCGGCTGGTCGTGCTCTTGTCGAGGAAGAGTCGTTCGGCGAGAGCGCCAAGCCGCATCGGGCCCTGATCGACGAGCGTCTCGAGCGCGTAGCACTGGGTGACCGAGATGTCGTGGCAGCAGATGCGATCGCGGTCGCGGAACTGGTACACGCGCACGAGATCCGCGACGGCGGATTGAAGCGCGCCGGCGTCGCGGTCGAGCGCGGCGGCCGATTGAGTCGAGAGGGTGGCGGTGCCAGCCATAGTTGGTAGTGACAACGATATGACCACTGACCGGCTGTTGTCAAGACCCGGGAGGTGTTCGCGGACACCTTCGAGACCGACAAGGGATGGACGCGAAACCCGAACGCCACCGACACGGCGACGCTCGGAGTCTGGGAGCGAGGCGATCCGCAGGCCACGTCCTCGAGCGGCGTCAAGCAGCAGGGCACGACGGTGAGCGGCGTGACTGTCAATCTGAACGCATTCGCCGGCCAAACGATCCGGATTCTCGTCGAAGCCGCGGATGCGGCCGGCGCGAGCCTGGTCGAGGAGGCGACCGACGACGTGAAGATCGTCTGGCAGTAGAAGCTATCTCATAAACGGAGCCCATTCACGAAGGCCGCGACCAGCCTCCGCTAAAGCTACGGCGGTCCGCCGGAGCCTTGGCGAAGGCGGAAGCTCGTCATCGTGTTGTGTCGTGAGGTCGTGACACATGCATGAGGCGGCTTCTCGCCTAGGCAGGCGCCCATCGCGGTCCGGGACGAGCTGGCGGAGGCTCGCGTCGGGCCGTGATACCCTCAGCAGCTATGAAGAACGCCATCCTCAACGTCTGTGCCGCGGCTCTACTGTTACTCCTATCGGCGTCCGCGGTGGCGCAGGACGCCAAGCCCAACTTCACCGGCAAGTGGAACCTCGACGTCGCCAAGAGCGACTTCGGTCCGATGCCGCCGCCCGACTCCGTGGTGCACGTGATCGACCACAAAGAGCCGAGCCTCAAGGTCGTCACGACGCAAAAGAGCGCTCAGGGCGAGACCACCAACGAACGCCTGCTCACGACCGACGGCAAGGAAAACGTGAACAAGATGCGGATGGGGCCCGACGGCGAACAGCCAGTGACGTCGACGAGCAAATGGAACGGCAAGGTGCTCGCGACGTCGTTCAAGCTGAGCGCGCAAGGAGCCGAGTTCGAGATCAACGACTCGTGGACGCTGTCCGACGACGGCAAGGTCCTGACCGTCGCACGCGCGATCAAGGCGCCGCAAGGTGAGTTCACGGCGACGACCGTGTTCAACAAGCAGTAACGATCACGGATTCACGGGACGCGGACCGCGGGTCTGGAAGATCCGCAATCCCCTCTACAGTCGAGAATCTGTGACCCTATTCGGCTCTCAGCACCGACACCGGATCCGTGCCTAGCGCCCGGCGGACGGGCACGACACAGGCGGCGGCCGCGACTCCGGCGAGGAGAAGCGCCACTGTTAGAAAAGTGGCGGGATCGGTCGGCGAGACACCCCACAGCTGCGACGAGATGAAGCGCGTCATCCCCAGCGCCCCTGCGATCCCGGCGCCCAGCCCAACGCCAATGATCGTCAGCGCCTGCCGGGCGACGGCCGCGAACACGTCGCGTGCGTCCGCGCCGAGGGCGATGCGCACCGCGATCTCGCGGAGGCGTTCGGTCACGGCACAGCTCATGACACCGAAGACGCCAATCGACGCGATGAGCGTCGCGACAAGCGCAAACGCAGCCAGCACGAACACGTACCAGTACCGGCCCCAGAAGTATCGTTCGACGCGGCCGGAGGTGATGTTGGCGAGCGGCCTGTCCGGCTCGACCTCGGCGACGGCGCCGCGAACCGCGGAGGCGAGGCTTACCGGATCGCCCGCGGCCCGCACCACGAATGTCATCCGGCCGAACATCCCGGCGTATGGCACCCGTGACGTCGGCGGTTGCTGGAGCGTCGACGTGTACACGACAGGGTCGGCCTGAAGCTGCGCCCGCCGGGTGGGAATATCGCGAACGACGCCCACGATCTCGCGCGCCGGTTCGTCGGACGACACGTCCAGGCGGATCCGGTTGCCGATCGCGTCACCACCCGGCCAGAGCGCACGAGCCAGCGTTTCGTTCACGACCGCCACCCACGGCGACGACTTGTTATCCGCGCGCCCGAACTCCCGGCCACGGATGACTGGTGTCCGCATCGTGCTGAAAAACCCGGGCGTTACGAGGAAGTAGACCGTGGGAGTGCCGTCAGCGTCGCCAGGCGTGGAACGTCCCTGCACAGTCAAGAGCGGGCGAGCCAGCACGAGCGTGTTCGTCGGGTGGTGTGAGATGCCAGCCACTGACACGACTCCCGGCAGCGTGCGCAGTCGTTCGAGGACGCGCTCGAGAATCGCCGAGGGCAGAGGGCCGATCTCGACGTGCGCCGCGCCGCCACGGGTTCCGGCAGGACGCACGAATTCGGTCGGTGGGACGCGGAAGTCGAACGTGAGGAGGTTGTCCGGATCGAAATGCAGATCGCGGGCGGCGAGACGGACGAAGCTCGTAATCAGAAGGGCGGCGCCGATGAGGAGCACGAACGCAAGCGCAATCTGCGCCGCGACGAGGCCGCTTCGCAGAAACTGCTGGCTGCCCCCGGTCGCGGTGCGCTGCAGCCCTTTGAACTGATCGACGAGCGGCACTCGGGAACTGCGAAACGCAGGCACCACGCCGAACACAAGGGCGGTGCCCACGGCGAGGAATGCGGTGATGGCGAGCAACCGCGCGTCGATGGCGACTGGCGGGATGGACGACTGTCCCGGAAGAGGCGCCAGCGTTCTCAGCGCCTGGACGCTCACCGCGGCGACAAACAGCCCGAGAGCCCCGCCGATGCACGACAGGAGCACGCTTTCCGTCAGCAGTTGACGGATGATGCGCCCCCGCCCCGCCCCGAGCGCCATGCGCAGCGCCAGTTCGGGACCGCGCACGGTCCCTCTCGCGAGAAGCAGCGCCGCGACGTTGGCGCACGCCATCAGCAGCACGAGCGCCACGGCGGCTTCGACCGTCACGAGCGGAGCGGTGGCCCACCCAAAGAGCACCTCGCGGAGCGGCCGCGCGCGCACGCCCCACTGGCCACCGGTAATCGCCTGGAGATCGGCCTCGACCTCCTCGATGCTCACGCCTGGCCGCAGCCGGCCCAGCACATTGTAGAGACGGACATCGTCACGAGCGCCGGGGCGGAGCGTCCACATCGGCCCCCAATAGTCGGTGCGGTTGTCGGGATAGACGAAGCTCGGAGGCATCACGCCGATGATGGTCACGAGCGAGCGATTCAGGCGAATCTGGCGGCCGGCGATCGAGAGGTCAGAGCCATACCGCTCGGTCCACAGACGATGGCTGATGACGATGACGGAACCCGGCGTGCCGAAGCGAGGATCGTCGTCTGTGAAGACCCGCCCGAGGAGCGGGCGAACGCCCAGTGCCGAGACGGCTCCGGCGTCGAACAATTGGCCGTCGATACGCTCCGCTGGCTCGCCGCCGTCGGCGCTGAGGTCACCGGGAGCCCCGAGCGTCATGCCGAACGCTTCCATGGTGCGGCTGCGCTCGCGCCAGGCCAGATAGTCGCTGAGCGAAATGCCGCTGAGCTGCGCGGGATTGGCGAGAGGAAACGAGCGCAAGACGAGGAGACGATCGGCGTCGGGTAACGCCAGCGGCAGGACTCTGAGCGAGTGGAGCACGCCGAGCGTCGCCGCGTTGGCGCCGAGACCGATGGCCAGCGACGCGGCGGCCACCAGCGTGAAGACGGGGCTCTTCGCGAGGACGCGCAGCCCGCACGACACGTCCTGACGGAGGTCGTGTGCCCAGGACACCCGCCGCTGGTCGCGGCACTGCTCCTCGATCACGGCGACGTTGCCGAGTGCCCGCCGCGCCGCCCGGCGTGCATCGTCGAGCGGCATGCCGCTCGTGACGTGCTCGGCGACGAGAAGATCGAAATGGAAGGCCAGCTCGTGCGAGACCTCGGCGTCCACCGCATCCTTCCGGATCAGGGACCGGATACGTTGGCGCCAGATTCGCAGCAGGCGGGCGATGGTCATGGCAGATGCGGGGTCAGGCGCGTTTCAGTACCAGCCGCACCGCTGACGATAGGCGATCCCAACTCTCGAGCTCGCGCTCGAGCTGCTGGCGGCCCTCCCGCGTCAACGTGTAGAACTTCGCGTTGCGCCCGAGCTCGGTCGCTTTCCAGCTGGCGACGACCCAGCCCTGGTGCTCGAGGCGATGGAGCGCCGGGTAGAGCGACCCCTGCTGCACCGACAACACCTCGTCAGAGAGCTCCTGGATGCGCTTGGAGATTGCCCACCCGTGCAGGGCATCGCGCGCGATGGTCTTGAGAATGAGGAGGTCGAGTGTTCCCTGGAGCAGGTCGGATGGCTTGGGCATGGGCTCGAGACATGTTACCTAGACCATCGACAATTCTCAACCCTGCGAAGACCATCGACACGCAGCGGGCCGGGTGGCTCTCGGCCCCCTCGCGCGTCAGCCCGCCGCGTCCAGCGTTGCCCACAAGACCGGGCTGCGCGAGGAATGGGCGACAATGCCGGCATGGATTGCCGGCCCATTCCCTCAACGGGTGAGAAGCTTCCGGTTATCGGATGCGGAACGTGGAAGGCGTTTGACGTCGCACCAGACGGTGAAGGCGTTGAGCAGCTGACCGGAGTGCTGCGGTCGCTTTTCGACTCGGGCGGCGCGATGGTCGATAGCTCGCCGATGTACGGGCGGGCCGAGGCGGTGGTAGGGAAGTGCCTCTCCACGCTCGAGGCCAACGGGCGCGCCTTTGTCGCCACCAAGGTGTGGACGCGCGGCCGGCAGGCCGGGATCGACGAGATGCAGCGCTCACTGTCGCTTCTCGGGACGTCCCGGCTCGATCTCATGCATATACACAACCTGCTCGACTGGCGCACCCACCTTGAAACGCTTCGTCAGTGGAAAGGCGAGGGCACGATCCGCTACGTCGGGATCACCCACTACACCGCGAGCGCACATGCCGAGCTCGCGGCGGTCATGCGAGCCGAGCCGCTCGACTTCGTGCAGCTGAACTACTCGCTCGAAGAGCCCGAGGCCGCGCGTGAGCTCCTGCCGCTGGCCGCCGATCGCGGCGTGGCCGTGATCGTGAACAGGCCGTTTGGCGGGGGAGCACTCGTCAGGCGGCTCCACGGACGCGCGCTGCCTGAGTGGGCAGCGGAACTTGGCTGCCGGACGTGGTCTCAGCTGCTGCTGAAGTACGTCCTCGCGCACCCGGCGGTGACATGTGTCATCCCTGGAACAGGAAACCCGCAGCACATGGCGGAAGACTGCGCGGCGGGGTCCGGGCCATCCATCGATCCGTTGCGTCTGGAGGGGCTGCGGCCGTAGCGCCCCGCGCGGTCGGCGCCGGTCAAGGACCGCCGGCAAGTGCTCCGTCGGCGCGTTTCAGCGAGTAATCCGTGTTATCCGTGTTATCCGTGTTGTCCGTGGCTCGTGTTGTTCGTGGCTCGTCTATCCGATCACCGGTTGCAATCCACTTGCGCCGCCGGTATGTTCTGGCAACTGCGTCCGCATTGTCTGCATCACGTCAGGAGGATCCGATGGGCCGTCGTTCCTGGGTGCGTTTCACGATTCCGGCCGTGGCGGCGCTCATCGTCGTCTCGACCAGTGCGCCATCGGCGCAGCAGCGGCAGGCGCCGCCAGCTCCGTCTCAACCCTCTGACGCCGGCCGCTCCCGTCCGGATACCGTTATGGATCCGGATCGCGCGCGCGAGCTTTATGTCAGCAAGGATCCCGCCGATCACGCGCGCGGCTACAACTTCACGCGCGACGTGGACAACAGGGTCGCCGCGGAAGCGCGGTACGCAAAGGCCAGCCAGGGCGTCATGGATTTTCAGAAGGTGACCTACCGCAGCAGCGTCGGCGACATGGACATCCCGGCCTATCTCTTTCAGCCGCTCAGGAAACGCGGCCCGAAGGGACACGCGGCGATGGTCTGGGTCCACGGAGGCGTGCACGGCAACTGGGGCGTGAACATGTTCCCGTTCGTCAAGGACGCCGTCGAGCGCGGCTACGTCGTGATCTGCCCCGACTATCGCGGTAGCACGGGCTACGGCGAGGCCCATCACAACGCGATCGATTACGGCGGCTACGAGATCGACGACACGATGAGCGCCGTCGAATTCCTGAAGACGCTGCCGCACGTTGATCAGGATCGCCTGGGGATCATGGGCTGGAGCCACGGCGGCTACATCACGCTGCTCTCGGTGTTCCGCGACCAGCACCCATTCAAAGCCGCCGGCGCGATGGTGCCGGTGACGAACCTCGTCTTCCGCCTGTCCTACAAGGGTCCGAGCTACCAGCGGCAGTTCTCGACGCAGTCCCGTGTGCAGGGGCTTCCGTTCGAGAAGCGCGACCTCTACATCCAGCGCTCACCGCTCTATCACGTCGACAAGCTGCGGATCCCCTTGCTCGTTCACGTGGCGACGAATGACACGGACGTCAACTACGTCGAGGATCAGCAGATAGTCGATGCGCTGCGCTCACGGAAGCCCGACCTTGCCGAGACGAAGGTTTATGTCGATCCAGTGCCCGGGCCTTCCAGTGTGGGCCACACCTTCAACCGGCGCGTCAACATGATAACGCTCGAGCGCGACGATTCACCCGATCAGCGCGATTCGTGGAACCGGACGTGGACGTTCTTCGAATGGCACCTGCGGCCGTACGAGGATCGCAGTCAGGAGAAGAAGCCCTGATAATCAACCGACCCTGATAATCAACCCACCCTGATAATCAACGCACCGTAGCTTCCGCCTTTAGGCGGAAGAAGACAGCAGCCGATGATCTTCCGCCTGAAGGCGGAAGCCACATGAAGGTAAGCGAGGCACGTGTAGCCTCTCCAGACTCGCGAAGCATACTTCCAATCTGTATAGAAGAGCACCATGGCCAGCGGCAACCTCGTCGTTCGATTGACTGATTTGGCCGGTGAGCCGGTCCGGGATGTCGACATCGCGCTGAACCGATTGTCAGGCGAGCCCGGTACCGGAGGAGAAGCGATGACCGTATCGCTCGCCGGACCGGATCCGAACCTCACCATTACGGGCATCACGTGCCGTGGCGGCCCAGGGACTATGTATCGCGTGTTGGCGACGACGCCGCACTATCGTCCCTACGGGTTCTTCCAGCTTGTCCGCGAAGATCGCAACAACACGGCAAGTGACGACGTCGAGTTCTGGGTGAAGCCGAGCGAGGTGGTCGACATACGCGCGCCGAAGTTCCACGATCTGCCTCCACGCGTGCGTGGCATCCTGGAACAGGCTGAGATGATCGTGGAGAAGCCTGAAGACCGGGACCTGGTCGGACTCGCCGCGGAGGATCTCTACAAGCAGCTCGGTCCGCTCCGAACGGCTTGCGTCTTGAACCTCGCGGTCAAAGCATCCGACACAGCCACAACCGGGGACTGCATGTCGGCGATTGGTGGCCTCCTGGTCTGTCGTCAGGACCGGTTCTTCGCCCGCGTCGATGCGCGGCTACCAGAACGACTCCGCCGCAGCCCGCTGTTCAAGTCTGCCCCGGACACGCTGCACGACCCGCTGCCTGGCTTTCAGATGGCGGAGGGCAGCTTCAAAAGCCGCGATGCGCACGCCAACCTGCAGGTCACGTTCATGCGCGAGACGGCCACGGGCGCTCTCGCCGCCGACATCGACATCGACGAGTCGTCGGGCATACGACATGGCTTTGAAGCCATTGAGAATGCGGCGTTCCGGAAGCGGACAAATCCGTACCTTATCCGGGAGTTCCTCCTCAGTGCCGATCCGATTGGTCGGTCGCTCGATCCCGGGTATCAATTCAGGTTCTAATCTCATCCGGGGGACTTTGTCCCCCGGACCCCCTTACACGCTTCCGCCTCTGCTAAAGCTGCGGCGAGACCTCGCCGGAGCGCCTACGGCGCGAAGGCGGGCGCTCGCGGGGACCCCGACGCCCCGCTCCGCTCGCGTGGCTTCCGCCTCCGCCAAGGCTACGGCGAGACCTCGCCGAAGCGCCTCCGGCGCGAAGGCGGGCACTCGCTGCCGCTCGTTCGCGCTGTTTATGTGACCGCTTGTAGTGTCCCCGAACAGTAATTCGTTGCATAAATCCCGGAGCGCGGCGCCCGGATGGCAAGGCGTAACGTAACGCTCGTTCCAAGTCGCGAGCGAGCTTGGCGAGCGAGCCACGCGACCGGAGCGCGCCGGCGAAGCGGCGCGCGAGGGCGCGTGTAGGGGAGTCCGAGGGGCGAAAGCCCCTCGGATAAGACCGGTCGCGTGACGTCAGTTGCTTCGGAGCGCGCGCATCGGCGAGATCGACGCAGCGCGCCGCGCGGGAATGGCGGCCGCGAAGAACGCGCACACAGCCAGGGAGACGGAGCTGACGGTAAGTGCCAGCGGGTCCCAGAATCGCACGCCATAGAGCTGCGCCGACAGAAGGTATCCGGCGCCGACCGACAGCGGCAGCCCCAGCGCCAGCCCGAAGAGCACTCGACGGAAGGCGCCCTGCAGCACCATGCCCAGGACATTGCCGCGACCGGCGCCGAGCGCCATCCGGATGCCGATCTCATTCGTCCGCTGCGCCACCGAGTAGGCCGTGACGCCATACAGCCCGATCGCCGCCAGCACCAGGGCGACGATGCCGAAGAGCCCGGCGAGGCTCGCGACGGCGCGCTGCTGATCGAACACGCGATCGATCTGCTGTTGCAGCGTCCTGACGCTGTTGACGGTCAGATTCGGATCCGCTGCCGCCAGCGCCCGCTTCAGTTCCGGTTCGAGCGCCGCGGGCGGCAAATCGGTGACCAGCATCAGCCCGCGCACGAAGTGCGACTGGAATTCGAGCCGCTTCATCAACGGGTGCGCGTAGTCGACGGTCTGCGCGAGGGCCACGTAGAACATGGGCCGCGCCGGCCGATCGAGCTGGAAGCCGGCGAACCTCGCGTCGCGCACGATGCCCACGATCCGGTAGGTGTTGACGTTTTCCGGCAGGTCGAGGCCGAAGCGCTGGTCGAGCGGGTCCTCGTCGGTCTTGAAAAAGCGCCGGACGAAGGCCTCGTTCACCACCGCGACGTGCTCAGACGACTCGTTGTCGGCCGCGCTCAAATGACGCCCGCGGACGAGCTTGACGCCCAGGTCCTGCAAATAGTTCGCGCTGACGCGATCCCATGACGCGCCGGCCTGTTCCCCCGGCTTGGGCGCGGGATGCCCCGCGACGAGCACCAGCTCTCCCCAGTTGTCGGTGAGCGGGTTGTAGAGCGCGAGTCCCGCGGCGCGAACACCCGGCAGCCGGTTGAGCCGTTCTTCCAGGTCGCGATTGAGCGCGGTCAGCTTGTCGGCGGTGTAGGTGGCTGGCGGACGGTTCAACGCCACGAGCACGCGGCCCCGAATCTCGTAGCCGAAGTCCTGACTCTGCAGATTGCCCAGGGAGCGCGCCAGCATCACCGAGCCGGCGACGAGCACGACGGCGACCGTCGCCTGCACGACCAGCAGGGCCTTGCGCGTGAGGGACGAGTGATCGTTCGTGCTGCGGCCGGCGCCACGCAGGGCATCGATCGGATCGGTGCGCGTCGCGAACCACGCCGGCGCGGCGCCGAACAGGATTCCCGTTACGAGCGCGAGCGAGAACGCGAACGCCAGCACCAACGGCTCCGGATACGTGTTGATCGGTACGAAGCGCGCCCCTGCGAACGCCAGCGCCACGAGCAGCCGCGCAGTGCCGATGGCCACGACGAGCCCAACGACGCCGCCGGCGACGGCGAGGAGAACGCTCTCGACGAGCGCCTGAGTCACGATCTGACGTCGCGACGCGCCGATCGCCAGCCGCAGCGCGGTCTGGCCGCGTCGCGCGACCGCGCGCGCGAGCAGCAGGTTAGCGACGTTGGCGCACGCAAGGAGCAGCACCAGCCCGCACACCCCGAGAAGGATCTGCAGGCTGCGGCCGTACTGTTCCTTCATCACGCCGACGCCGGCGCCCGCGGGAACGACCGCGATGACCTGACGCGGCAGTCCCTGGATGACGTCCGGCATCCAGTTCGGCGGGTAGCCCGAGTCGTGCTGCAGCCACTGGTGGAGGATGCCGGTGAGTCTTGGTCCCATGCCGTCCGTCGTCGCCCCAGGTCGGAGGCGGCCGATCGCGCGCAGCCACGCCGACACGGGCTGACGAAGGATCGAGGTGTCGCCGTTGATCAACGGCTCCTGCTGCAGCGGAATCCACACGTCGGGAGGATCGCCGCGCAGCGTTTCCCCGAAAAATCCAGGCGCCGTCACGCCGACGACGGTGAACGGGTGGCCCTCGATGACGAGCGTCGCGCCGACCATCGATTGATCGCCGCCGTAGGTCCCTTGCCAGACGTGGTGGCTCAGCACGACGACCGGCGACGCGGCCGGCGTATCGTCGGCGGCAGTGAACACGCGCCCGCCGAACGCCCTGACGCCGAGGGTCGAGAAATAGTTGCCCGTCACGTATTCCGACCGGAGCGGCCTGGAGGTCGACTCAGTGTCCTGCCGTCTGACGCTGACTCGCGGGCCCGATGCCTGAAACGCAGCGACCTCCTCGAACTCCGGCAGCTCGGCCTTCAGCCGCTCGAAGAGCGGATACGAGAACATCCCCCAGCGATCCTGCGGTCCGCCCTGCACGCAGCACGAGTCGCCGTCGCCTATACGGTAGAGGCGCGAGGGGTCGGTGACCGGCAGCGACCGCAGCATGACCGCGTGAACGAGCGTGAAGATGGCCGTGGTGCCGCCGATCCCGAGGGCCAGCGTCAACACCGCCGTGATCGTGAACACGCGCGCCACCCAGAACTGACGCAGCGCGTAGCGAAGTTCGCCGGCGAGGATTCCCAAACGTGTGCCCCCTGGTTTGACCCTGATCTATATATCTGCTTCAACGAATATAGGCCACTGGGTGTAGTCGAGCAGCCGCGAAGGCTTAGACGGAGGGCAGGGGCGATTCGTTTAGCGGTGGGAGCGCCCAGACACCGGCCGCTGCCTCTTGCGTGATAATGAAATCGAAACAGAAACGGATGGATGGCATGTCCAGGCGATTTGAACGACTCTACGCGAACCTCGAAGCCGTCGTCGTCGGTGCTGTTCTGCTACTGGTCGCCATCGCCTACGTCATGTCACGGCTCATGGACGGTTCATGAACGACCCGCTAACTCAGCACTGCCAGGAAGTCGAGAAGGCTATAGTCGTCTGAGGATATGGGACACTCCGCCCAAGCCGGACGTCCGCTTCCACCGGGGCCGCGCGGGGTTCCAATCCTCGGGTTGCTGCCGGCTCTCAGGCGCGATCCAACGGCCGTATTCACGCGCGCGGCTCGTCAATTCGGCGACGTCGCCTACCTCAAAATTGCTTCGCGGCGCGGCTTCCTCATCACGAACCCCGCGGATGTTCGTCACGTCCTGCAGGACAACGCGCGCAATTACCACAAGAGCCCGCTCTACTCCAAACTGCGGATGGCACTCGGGAATGGCCTGTTAACCAGTGAGGACGAGTTCTGGCTGCGCCAGCGGCGTATTGCGCAGCCCGCCTTTCACCGCCAGCGTGTTGCGGCACTCGCCAGCGTCATGGCCGAGGCGGCCCAGGATACCGCAGCCCGGTGGCAGTCGATCGCAGCGCGCGGGGAGCCATCGGACGTCGGCGAAGAGATGATGCGTCTCACGCGTACTGTCGTGCTCCGTGCCCTTCTCGGCGCCGACCTCGGTCCGTTCACGGCCGCTATCGACCATGCCTGGACCATCATCAATCAGCATATCGGCGAGAGCTTCTGGTCGCTCGGCTTCACCGATTGGCTGCCAACGTCGAAGTACCGACAGTTCCAGGCCGCGCGGGCCGTACTCCGGGGTGCGGTCGATCACGTCATCAGCCAACGCCGGAGCAGCCCGTCTGCCGACGGTGATCTGCTTTCCATGTTGCTGGCGGCGCGCGACGAGGAAACCGGCGAGGCCATGACCGACGAGCAGCTGCGGGTTGAGGTGACGACGTTTCTGCTGGCGGGTCAGGAGACGACGTCGCTGGCACTGACGTGGACCTGGTATCTGTTATCGCAGCACGCGGCATCGCAGCGGCGACTCGAGCAGGAGATCGACACTGTCCTCGAGGGACGTCCGCCCGAGTACGCCGATCTGGTGAATCTGCCGTATACGCGCATGGTGATCGACGAATCGATGCGTCTCTATCCGCCGGCGTGGGGCTTCTCGCGACAGGCGCTCTCCGACGACGAGCTCGGCGGGTTCCATCTGCCGCGCGGATGGCTCGCGTTCGTCATCCCCTATGTTTTGCATCGGCTTCCCGCATACTGGCCGAACCCAGATGCGTTCGATCCCGAGCGCTTCCTGCCGGAACGCAGTGCGGACCGTCCGAAATTTGCCTACCTGCCGTTCGGCGCAGGGCCACGCCAGTGCATCGGCAATCAATTCGCTCTCATCGAAGCGCAACTGATTGTGGCGACACTGGCGCAAAGCTATCGGCTTCACCTCGTGCCAGGACGCAAGGTTGAACCATGGGCGCTCATCACGCTTCGTCCGCGGTTCGGGATGCCAATGATGATCGAACGGCGGGCGCCGTGGCCCATCGCCACGGCGCCCGTTGCTCCTCGGGTCAGGGACGATAGTCCGGCGCCGCCTCCGACGTGCTGACGACATCGTGGCCGCTCGTGGCTTCGAGAATTTCCTTCGCGCGCCGGCACCACGTGCTGTCGTCGCAATGGACGGAGATCAAATAGCCGCCCTCGCGAACGCGCCCGGCGTATCGCTTCGCCTCGACCTCTGGAATGCCAGCCCCAATCAGGCCGCCGACCAGACCACCTGTGGCGCCCACGGCCCCGGCGCCGGCGAGAGCCGCGACGATGGGCCCCGCAGCCACCAGGGGCCCGACTCCCGGAATCGCCAGGGCCCCGATACCGACGAGCCATCCGAGGACGCCGCCGACGGCCGCCCCCGTTCCGGCACCAGCCGCCGCACCCTCAGGAACCTTAGTGTTGATTTCGTGCGCGAGATCTTTCGTGGTGCGATCACGCTCGGGCAAGATTGCGGAGACGTCGCTATTCCGGAATCCAGCCGCGCGCAGCGCGTCGAGCGCGGCCTCAAAACTTGTCCTGTCGGGATAGATCGCATAAGCCACGAGATCGGTAGACATAGTCACTCCTTCTTTGCTTCGGTTCGTGCTCTGCCTTGCTCTTGGTGTGTCGTGAGCAAGTGCCAGGCGCGCAGGTCTGGGTTGCCGGCTCCGAAGTTCAGCGGTTCGCTGAACCGCTGTGCCAGGGAGAACAGGGTGTGTCGCCTGGTTCCCACATTGCCTGCATCGAGGAAAGAATTCGAGATCCATGCCACATGTGCGACGTGGGTGATGTTCAGGTGGAAAGATTCCTCGGTGCGAACGCTTGCGACGCGTCAGCGAACGAACCGCTCGAGGCCAAGCGGCCAAGGGACCTGCCGGTGCTGGAACACCGGATCATTCCTTCTTGCGACGCCCATCCGTTGTCCTCGCCACCGCGTCGCCCATATGTTTCCGCCTTTGCGGCTGATGCCGCTTCTCCTCGACCGCCTTACGCTTGGTGTTCAGCCGCTCGGCGAGATCGCCAAACGTCTGCGACGAATGTCGAAGCACGGCGTTCTCCTCCTTCAAGTGTTTGACCTTCTCCTCGCATTCCTCCAGGGCCTCAGCTGAAGGTTTGCCGTCAGTGTGGTCAGCCACTTTCCCTCCTCGGCTCGCAACGGCACCTGAAGCAAGGCAGACGCCACGTCCGGCGCAATCGCCAGCGTGTGTCTCGAATGACCGTTGGTATTCTTCACGCGGACGCGCGGACTTCCGACGCCGTCCGCGTCTCGTGCGGCTGAAAGCGTTTTAGAAAAGCAGTTCCGAGATTGACGAACAAACGGCGAAGCTGCTGGCTCTGCCGCTCGTCGGCTCCAGCCGATTTTGGCCAGAAACCCACTCGGGTTTTCCATCGGTCGGACGAACAGCTACACGGGACTCGGCAAGGGTGGGCGCGTCAGAGCTCCGCGACCGTCAACTACGAATCGCATTGTTCTAATTAGCGCCGCGACGAGGGAGCGATCGGTCCACAGCCGCACCCCAGTCTTATTAAACATTTCTTGTGAGGCTCCGCTCGGTTGAGGCGAGAGGGAGGTGGAGGGAGCGGGGGAGGATGGTGCGGCGGTGAGAATTGGTCCCCTGACCCCATCCCGGCGCGATCGGGCGTCCCCCAAGGCCGTGTGGGGACCTATCCCCTTGGCGCGTAAACACTGCGGTTACTCAGGACCGAGCCCCTCGCTGGCCCGTATAATCCACGGCAACCGTTCTTGGCCCTCATTCCCGGCATCCGCCTCGGCCCGTACGAGATCCTTTCGCCCCTTGGGGCAGGCGGCATGGGCGAGGTGTATCGCGCCAGAGACACCGCACTGGGTCGCGACGTCGCGATCAAGATCTTGCCCGATGCCTTCGCGCTGGATCCCGAGCGCGTGGCGCGCTTCAGGCGCGAAGCACACGTCCTCGCGTCGCTCAATCATCCGCATATCGCACAGATTTACGGCATCGAAGAATCAGGGCCTGTTCGAGCCATTGTCATGGAGCTTGTCGGCGGCAGAACGCTGGCGGAGCTGATCGCCGGCGAGACACGCACGAACCAGGTTCCTGGGAAAAGCCAAGGGCTCGGCCTTGCAGACGCGCTTCCGATCGCGCGGCAGATCGCCGAGGCCCTCGTCGCGGCGCACGACCTCGGGATCATTCATCGCGACCTGAAGCCCGCCAACATCAAGATCACCGACGACGGGACCGTGAAGGTCCTGGACTTCGGCCTGGCAAAGCCGACGGGAGATGACGCAAGTCGAAGCGGCGCCAATGTCGCCGATTCCCCGACGCTGACCTCGCCGGCGGCGACGGCGCTCGGAATGATTCTCGGCACGGCCGCTTACATGGCGCCCGAGCAGGCCAAGGGGCTGAGTGTCGACAAACGCGCGGACGTCTGGGCGTTTGGGTGTGTTCTTTACGAGATGTTGAGCGGTCGGCGCGCCTTTGGGGGCGACGACGTGAGCGACATGCTCGCATCAGTCCTCAAGAGTGACCCCGACTGGCGCGCCCGGCCGATCTGCCGCCCGCGATTCGGCTGCTCATCGAACGCTCGCTCGTGAAGGATCGCCGGCGGCGCGTAGGTGACCTCTCGACGGCACTCTTCCTCTTGAACGAGGCAGCCGTACTGGCGCCGACGTTCTCATCCGCCCCGGCCGCTCCCCGCCGCGCGATCGGATGGGGCCTCGCTGCCGCCGCCGTGTGTCTCGTCGTCGGCGCCGCGCTGGCGACCATCGGGTGGCAGACGTTCGGTCGCCCGGCACCGCCTGCTGTGCAGCGCGTCTCGTTGGCCCTGCCGGCCGATCGCACCGTCGACTTCTTCTGGTTTCCGAATCAGTCGATCGCGATTTCGCCCGATGGCACCGAGGTCGCCTACGTCAGCCCGAACTCGGGTGCTCCGCCCGAGCGGAGCACTCAGCTTCGAGTCCGTTCGCTCGACAGTCTCACGATCCGCGATCTGCCCGGGACGTTTCTCGCCCACCAACCGTTCTTTTCGCCAGATGGACAATCCGTTGCGTTTTTCACGAGGGACGGGGAACTGAAGAAGATCGCCCTCTCCGGCGGCAATCCGGTGACGCTCGTCGAACAGATCGCTGGCAGCCGATTTACATTCGGCGTGTGGCTCACGTCGGGCACGATCGTCTTCGGTGCAATGGGAACAGCGGCCGGCTTGAAACAGGTGCCGGCCGACGGTGGCTCGCCGACCACGCTCACCTCCGTCGACGTCGCTCAAGGAGAGTTCGTACACGCCCCGTCGTCCTATGTGCCCGAGGCGGGCGCCGTGGTCTTCACCACGGGGTTCAGTCAGCTCCGCAGTCCGCGGCTCGAGGCCGTGATTCTGCAGTCAGGCGAGCGTCGCGTGATCACCGAAGACGCCCGTAGCGGCAGGTATCTTTCAACAGGGCACCTCGCGTTCACGCGCGGCGACGCGGTGCTCGTCGCGCCGATCGACGTGAAACGCCTGGTGCTCACCGGACCTGCGTCAGCGCTCTCCGACGACGTCCGACGGGACGGTGCGAACTCGGAAGGGCCCACCCCGCAGCTGGCAGTGTCGTCGAACGGCACGCTCGCGTATGTCCCGAGAGCCGGCGCCACCGCGCGCGTGATGGGACGTGTCGGCCGCGCCGGGGCATTCACGCCCTTCGCACTGGCCGCTGGTCCGAACCGGCGGCCACGCGTCTCACCCGACGGTCGGCGTGTGGCGTTCCTATCGCCCCAGCCCGGCCGTTCGGCGTTCGACACCGACGTGTACGTGCATGATCTTCTTCGCGGCACCGTGACCAGGCTGACGCAGGCCGGGTCCGAGTTGCATCCCGTCTGGCGGCCGGATGGCAGGGCGATGGCCGTCTACGCGAGACGCCCGGAGGCGTCAGGCATCTACCTCAAGGATCTCGGCGGACAGGAGCACCTCGTCCTTCGGGACGATGCCGGTGGGGCCGCCCCTGTGCCTGAATCATTTTCACCCGACGGCGCGGTGCTCGCCTTCTCGCATAGCCAGGGCGGCGTTCAGAGCAGAATCTGGCTGCTGACACTCGGCGAGAAACCGGTGGCACGGCAGCTCGCGAGCGCCGCGACCTCCGAATACAGTCCGAAGTTCTCGCCTGACGGCCGGTGGCTGGCCTACGTCGTCGACCAGCAGCAGCGATCGGAGGTGTACGTCCGCGGCTACCCCACCGGCGAGCCGATTCCCGTGTCTTCTTCCGGCGGAGCGGGCCCGGTCTGGAGCCGCGACGGGAGGACCCTCTTCTATGAGAGCGCGCAGTCGGGCGGGCGCACGTTGATGTCGGTTCCCGTGTCGGTGGACGGCGGCAGGCTGAGACTGGGCGCGCCCTCACGCGTGGTGAGTCTCGCACTGGCGGGTGGGGACGAGTATGTTCAGAGCGCCTATTGGGGCCCGGAGTACGACGTGTTTCCGAACGGCGACCTCGTGATGCTGCGCGGTCCCGGCCCTGGGAGTGCTCGCGAGATCGTCCTCGTGCAGCACTGGTTCGAGGAGCTCAAGCGGATGCCGCCGGCGCGTTGAGCAGGGCGACCGATCTCAGCCCGATCGACCGAAGGAACAGTCGCCCCGCGAGCGTTCTTCAGTACGAACAATTCGCGCAGTTCCTGCGATTCGTCCATGTGCGCCATTGTAGCCATCGCGAACTGGAACCGGGCGCCGGTGACATTTGTGGCGCATCTTCGGTCGAAGGGGGACACGCATCGGTCCGCACGATGTGCGTACTCCGCCCTGGCCGGGGTCGCTGACATCTGATACGGGCTCCATGTGATGAGCCATCATCGACCCGTTACGCACATTACAGCTCGACGGAACAAACGTAATGCTTCGCTTCCGTACGAGGCAAGACATGCGCGGTTTAATATTTCTCTTTGCATTCGACCCGGGCACAGACGTGATGCAGCCAGCGCGTGCGGGTCTCCGGTGGCATCAATAGATCGGATTCACCGGTGATCCCTTCGTCCCAACGACGTTGGACGGCCCCATTGGTCGACAACTGGAAGCCGCAGTGTTTGGCGCCGTTTCACTCCTGCTGTTCACGCCGGCGATGTTGGACGAATGCCATGTCCCAACCGTCGTTACCAACCAGGTCAACTACCGGATGCGGTGATTGCAATCGTAAAGACGTTCGGCCGGTCGTGCAGGAGAGAGACGATGGCTAGTTTCCCGGCTTGGGTTCGAACCTGGTTCAACAACACGGTCGAGGGTCCTTCTGTCCGGACGGTGTCCGTGACGCGCCCGGAGGACGCGGGGTCGTTCGAGGACGACCATAACGACTTTGCGCTCGCGTTGTACGAACGTTTACGCTCAGGTCACCGCAACCTGTTCTTCTCTCCCTTCAGTATTCGAATCGCCCTCGCGATGTCTTACGCCGGTGCGAATGGAGAGACGGCCGCGCAGATGAGGCGTGTTCTCCGGTTCGGGTCGTCCGATGAGGCTCTGCATGTCCATCTTGCCGGCCTCCTCCGAAGGCTGAACGCCGCTACAGACGACAAGTGCACGCTTGCCATCGCGAATTCGCTGTGGAGCCAGGATGGCTTGCCTATTCTTCCTGAGTTCATCGAACGAGTGGGCCGACATTACGGCGGCGCTCTGAACGTCGTAGATTTCCGTCACCAGCCCGAGAAGGCGCGGGTCACGATCAACCGCTGGGTCGAACACGAGACACGAGGAAGGATCCGGGACCTTCTGTCCGCTGGCCACGTAAGGACTGATACGCGCCTCGTCCTGGCGAACGCCGTCTACTTCAAGGGGACATGGGTATTGCGGTTCCCCAAGGCGGCCACACGCCACGAGCCTTTTGACGTGGAAAGCGGAGGCACCGTGACGGCACCCTTGATGTACCAGCGCGAGCAGTTCCGCTACTTACAGGACCGCGGCTTTCAGGCGGTCAATCTCGATTTCGAAGGAGGCGCCGTATCGATGATGGTGCTCCTTCCGGACAAGAAAGACGGGATTCGGAAGTTGGAGTCCAGGCTGACCGCCGAGATGCTCCGCGATTGTTTTCTGAGGATGGTTGAGCACGAGGTGAACCTCTTTCTGCCCCGGTTTCGGATGACCTGGGGGACGGAGGATATAACGACCGGGCTAAAGGGTCTCGATATGACGCTGCCGTTTGATCCTTTGCACGCCGATTTTTCTGGAATCAGCGGCCACACGCCACCACACGAAGATTCGCTGATCATGTCAGCCGTCTTCCACCAGGCGTGGGTGGAGGTCAACGAGGAGGGAGCGGAGGCTGCGGCTGCCACGGCTACAGTGATGACGTGTGGAGCGGCCCCTCCCCCAGTTGTCACCTTCCGAGCTGATCATCCGTTCCTGTTCGCCATCCGCGATACCACGAGCGGCGCCATCTTGTTTCTCGGCCGCGTCGCCGACCCTCAGACGCCGGACGCGTGACGTATGGATAAGCCCGCTTCGAGGTTGCGCGTGTTTCATCGCGCTCGGGAGAAGTGTGCCTACCGCCTCTGTGCTCACATGGTGTTTTGACAGGGCGCGTTCATCAGAGCAATGATCTGCGCTGCGCCGGGGGAGGGCGCGGCGGCGCGGGGATCGTCGCATAACGGATCTTGTGCAATCCGCCGTAATCGTTCCTATCGTCGCCCTAATCGTTCCTATCGTCCTCGCATGGACGGCGACGCCGTTTGTGGCGCTGGTCGCGTGCGCATCGGCGGCCGTCATGCTGGGCTTCGCGCGGCGGCGAGAGGACGTCGCGTGGGTGCCCGCGTTCGTGGCGCTCGCCTGTGTCGTGGCCTTCCACGCGTGGTTGGTGACGCGGGGGACGTTCGCTTGGGGCGAGCGCGAAATGCTGGGCAGCGCCTATGACTCGCTGGCGCGCAGCCTCCGCCATGGCTCGGCGGACGTTCGTCCCGAGGACATCCAGTGGGAAGCGTGGCAGCACGATGGGCACATCTCCATGTACTTCGGTCCGTTTCCTGCGCTGCTGCGCATGCTCCCGGATCTGCTCGCACCCTCGCGCTACGGACTCTGGTCGAGGGCCTCGAGTTTTCTGGCACTCCTCCTCAGTCTAGGGGCCATCGTCGCCATTGCTCGCCGCCAGCTCGCCGAAAACGAGCGGATCGACGCTCGCGGCCGCACCGTCCTGTTCTTCGCGACGCTGGCGGCTGTGGGGCTGGGTTCGTCGCTCGTGGTCGTCGGCTCGCTGGCGAACCTGTACCACGAGGCCATTCTCTGGGGCCTTTGCGCCGCCTTGTGGGGCGTGTTCTTCGCGCTCGGCGTGCTCCGGGATGACGCGAGGGCGTGGCGGAGCCTCGCCCTGCTTTCGGGAGCCGCGGGGGCGGCGTTCCTTTCGCGAGTGACCTTTGGCTTGCCGCTCTATGCGCTCGCCTCAGGCCTTGCGCTGCGTCTGCTCGTCCTTCAGGTGCGACGCGACCGGCGGCCCCTGCTCTCCGCGGCCGGGCGTGTCGCGCTGGCGCTCCTCCCGGCGATCGCGGCCGGGCTTTTCCAACTGTGGTACAACCACGCCCGCTTCGGCTCGCCGTTCGAGTTCGCTCCGATCGCGGCCAAGGGCGTGGAGAGTGCTCTCCACTGGAGCCGCATGCCGAGCGGCGCGCTGGCGTACTTCCGCATCTCCCCGGAGAACTTCAGTCTCCGGGTGCCGTTCCTGACGTTCGCGTTTCCGTCGGTGTTCCGGCCGGAGCTCTACCTCGACCTCACCAACCTGGTCATCTCTCCTCTGCTCGTCTCGCCGTGGCTCGTGGTGGGGCTCGTGGGCGGAGGGATGCTCCCGGGGCCGCCAGGAGAGCGGCGCTTGCTGGCGCTCTGCGCGGTACCGTTCGCCGTCCAGTGCCTGCTCATCCTCGCCTACTACTGGCTGGCCTACCGGTTCACGACGGAGTTCCTGCCCCTGGCGGTCTGGTTCCTGGCGGCGTATCTGCACAAAGCAGGAGCGGGGACGGGAGTGGCGCGGCTCCTGTCTCCGCGGGTGTTTGCTCTCGTGACGGCATTCTCTGTACTGGCAACGGTGACGTCGCTGTTCCACTTCCAGAGTCGGTGGTGGGCGTATCCGGAGCAGTACCGCCAGCACATCTCCCGCACGTTCGAGGCGCTCGACGAACGGCTCGGGCTCGTCGACCGAGGTCCTAGATAGATACGGTTTACTGGAATGAGTTTGGCCGGCGGCCGACGTGTCGCACTAGGAACGGATTCACGCCGGCAGTGCGTGCACAGTTGTTCGAGAAGCTCCGTACGCTCGAAACCACGATGTGCCCGTTTGCGAACTTGCCGGAGCTCAAGGGTGGGCGGTGGGGTGCCGGCCTCACATCGATGGACACGAGCAACTGCCGGCATTTCTCGCAAAGGAATGGTTTCAGGCTGCCTAAGCCCGTGAAGTTCGACGGTTGAAAACGATCATGGTCCAACGACTGCAGATCTCGTCTGTACGATCCGCGCTGGGTTCTGGAATTCGAGGCGGAACGGGATCGCCTTGCGCGAGCGCTCGGGGCACTCGCGTGTCGCATTGACCACCACGGCTCGACGGCGGTTCCGGGGCTGGAGGCGAAGCCGATCATTGACATTCAGGTGTCCGTGGAACAGCTGCAGCCTCTCCGTGTCTACCTAGCGCCGCTCGCCACGCTGGGCTATGTTCACGTGCCCCACGTTGACGATGCCGTGTGCCCGTTCTTTCATCGACCACGTGAATGGCCGCACACGCATCATGTTCACGTCGTTCAATCCGGCGGACACGAAGAACGACGCACGCTGGCATTCCGAGATTACTTGCGCGAGCACGGCGGCGTCGCACGGGAATACGTCACCCTCAAGAAACATCTGGCGACTCTGGTCAACGCCGCGGAGTCTTCGTCACGAGAAACGTACGCGAACGCCAAGAGCGAGTTTATCGACCGCGTGGTTCAGATTGCACTGGCGGCGGGTTTTCCACGCGGGTTATGAGGTACAGTGGTCAACGGTCAGCAGGCGCGTTACGCCACCACGCTTTTTCTACAGAACTCGGGACGCATCCCCGGCTTACCGCAGCACCCAGTGAACGCCGACGACCACCATTGCGGCGTTGACGCCGAGGTTCTCGCCGCGAGTGCCGGCGTTGGAGATGTGGTGGTTGCGGAACTCCAGCATCAGCCCCGGCCCGCGGCGAGTGATACGTTTGATACCCGCGCCCCACACCACCTGGAAATTCCAGATCCGGTCTACCTCCGGCACCTCGAGGGTCGTCCACGCCATCCCGCCGGCCAGAGTGTAGTACGGCGTCCACCGCCGGTCTCTCAGGAAGTAGTGCCGGCCGCCGATGCCGACAACCCCGCCGAGAATGGCGGCATGGGGGCGATAGTACACGTGCGCCGTCCCTTCGCCGTACAGTTCGAGCCAGTTCGTGACGAACCAGCCCATCTGCGGGTAGAAGGCAAAGTACTGGATGTCGCTGACCGTCCGGTCGTAGCCGGGCCACCCGTGTAACCACGAGTGCCCCCACCCTACAGCCAGCGTCCGAGTACGGTAGCCACGAGCCAGCGGGGCGGGCTCGGCAGTTGGATCAGCCTGTTGCGCTGTGGCCTTCGGGACCAGCAGCAAGGGCCACAGCACAGCCAACCCCATCGCCCTCAGAACTCTCGTCATCCCCTTACACTACGAGCACCCGGCGCCGGCCACAAGCCGTGTGTCGCAACCGCGATTCGAGGATCGCGCATAGGGTCAGAGCGCCTACAGCGAAGAGCAGACACCGCGCCTCAGCCAAGCGCCAAAACTAAACCCCTGTCGAGGGTCAGGCCCGCCGCCTCCAGCCAGGTCCGAGCTGATTCGCCGGCAGATCCGCCTCAAACCGCAATGTTCTACTAGCGTCGCGACGAGGGAGCATCAGGTCCACGGCCGCACCCCAGTTTTATTGAGGTCTCGCGTGACGCCACCGTCGGTGACGGCGACAGGGAGGTGGCGGGGACGGGGGCAGGCGGCCATTGTGAAGCGCACTACGCGCACAAACGCAAACACCGTCTCGGTCTTTGGACTATTTCGCAGCCTTCCTTCGCCACTCTGCTGCCTTTTCCGGCTTCCCCCAAGCCTCGTACATTTCCACGATCAGCCGCGCGACTTTATCGAAGTCACCTTCGACATCACTTTTTGATGACTCGAGCAGGGCGCCGTACTTAAGCAGCAGCTCTTCGGCCTCGGGCCATCGGCGCTGCTTGGCCAACGCGATTCCCAGTGCCCCCTGCGCGTCCTTAGTGCGGGGATGATCCGGACCTAGACGATGAATGTTGATCGTGAGAGCCTCCCTTGCAACCTGCTCGGCCTCACGTTGCCTGCCAGCACGCGTTAACGTGTCCGATAGAAAGACGAGTGTGAGAGCTACGGAGGGATGGTCGTTGCCCAAGGCCGCTCGGTCGATGACCAGCGCCTCCCTCATCAGCGTTTCTGCCTCCGAATACTTTCCTTGTGCCGTGAGCGATTGCCCGAGGTTCCTGTCGTAACGCGCGATGTTGGGATGTGAATCGCCGAGACTGCGTCGCGCGATGCTCTGGGCCTCGCGGTACGCATCCGAAGCCTCCACATACTTGTGTTGAATGAAGAGCACTGCGCCGAGGTTGTTGAGCGACGTTGCCAAGGCTGGGTGATCGGGCCCGAGCCGCTCTCGCTCGGCCGCCACGATTTCACGATACGCAGCCTCGGCCTTCGAGTGCTTTCCCTGGTAGGTCCAGACGACCGCCAAATTCTTCAGCCCCACCAGTGTTGTCGGATGAGCCGTCCCGCGAGACTTTCGCATCAGATCGGTCGCTTCCTCCAAGACAGTCTCAGCTCCTGCGTAGTCAGCCCTCTTCACTAGTACGGTGCCAAGCGTGCCCAGCGCGATGGGGAATTGAGGCGGCGGACTACGCATTCGACGATAGATCTGGATGGCCTCACGAGAAGTTGCCTCAGCCTCGACGTATTTCCCCAGCTCAGTAAGACTGCTCGCGAGCTGTGCTAGACACTCCGCGAGCAGGCCATCTTGAGAGTCCGGGCCCCCTCGAAGAAGCTCCAGCGCGCTGCGCGAGAGGCGCTCAGCGTCAGAGTAGCGGCCCTGCCGGTCGATAGCGTCAGCCAAAGCAACCATTACCTTAGGCACCGCGGAGCTCGCTGGAGCAATCTGCCTCTGTAGTTCCAAGGCGGCGGCGAGCAGGTCTTCTGCCTTTTTGTACAATCCCAGTCTGGCGTATGCTCGGCCCATTGTGGTCAACATGGCCGCACGCACCTCCGGACGACCCCGGAGTTCCTGCTCGATCTGCTTGGCGCCCTCGTCGAGGATCTCCCTGGCAGTGACGCTGTTAGCAGCCGCTTCGCTCGGCTGAGACCCCTCGAACAATCCGACGAGGAAGTCGGACACCTGCGTCGCAGTCTGCGCCTCATTGTTGGCACGATCGCGTTCGCGAGCGATCCGCTGCGCTTGGATGGTCATCGTCGCGGCCAGGGCGACGAGGAGCACAACGAAAGTAGCCGCCGCGCCGACGCCGATCGGGTACCGTCGCACGAACTTCTTGGTTCGGTACAGTGCGCTGGGCGGCCCAGCCAAAACCGGCTCGTTCCGCAGATGGCGCCGCACGTCGTTCGCCAGTCCTATCGCCGTGTCATAGCGCCGCGAGCGGTCCTTCTCCAGCGCCTTCATCGTGATCCAATCGAGATCCCCCCGTAACAGGCTTCTGAGAAGGGAAGGCTCTGCACGGCGTGTGCGCGCCACGTCCGTCGATGCCGCTGCGAGCTGGGTAATGCGCGTGCTGGGGCGTAGCGGATCGGATTCACGGATCGTGCGTCGGATCTCATCGATGGACTTGTCTTTCAGCGTGTGCCGGTCAAACGGGAGCACACCTGTAAGCAGTTCGTAGAGGATTACCCCAAGGGCATACACATCGGTGCGCGTGTCGATGTCGACGCCGCCCGCATCCGCCTGCTCGGGACTCATGTAATCGGGTGTGCCGACGAAGCCGCTCAAGGACGTATACAACGTGTGTTCAGTGAGAGGCTGACTCGTTGCCTTTGCGACGCCGAAATCGATAATCTTCGGCACGGGACGATCACCCAGCAGCGTCACAAGGATGTTTGAGGGCTTCAGGTCCCGATGAATGATCCCTTTCTGGTGAGCGTGCTGGACCCCATCGCAGACGTGCACGAACAGCTCAAGCCGTTCGCGGATCGTGAGCCGCTGCCGGTCGCAGTACGCAGTGACCGACTCCCCCCGCACATACTCCATCGCGAAATATGGGTGGCCGGACGCAGTCGAGCCCGCGTCGAACACCTTGGCAATCGCCGGATGGTCCATCAGGGCTAGCGCTTGGCGTTCTGCCTCGAATCGCGCTACAACCTGCGCAGTGTCCATTCCCGCTTTAATGATTTTCAGCGCAACTTGCCGTCGGAGCGGGTGCGTCTGTTCGGCGAGCCAGACCTTCCCCATCCCCCCCTCGCCCAATGGCTCAAGGAGCCGGTACGGGCCAATCGTGCCGCCGCTCAAGCCGAATGCTCGATGAGTCTCGGTCTGGGCGGAGTCATCACCCAATGGTGGGTCGAACGTAGCGCTCATGCGGGCACCTCAGAACTCACGATTAACCAGCAATTCGCGGATTGTGGGGTCGGTGCGGCGCTGTTCGTGCGTAATCTGCGCCTCACCATCATGAGTGTCAAGAGATTTCCGGAACGGTGAGGTCCGGACGGCGTCGCACCTCGCCACTGAATGGTAGCTACCCTAAACGGGCTGCCCCTCTACGCGCAGGCGGCCTCGGTCAGCCGTTGAGTCCCTCGCAATGCAACCCAGTCCATACTGATTCGACGAGTGTCACTGCCATATCCTGTTGTTGAGCCGCGTGACCGTCGCGAAGCTTGCGCCAGAGTGCGAGGGGGATCATGACTTCATTCAATCCAAACTATTTCATTCACGCAGCCAACGTCCTTCTGCTGGTGGCGTACAGCGTCCGCGACATTTTATGGCTGCGACTGTTCGCGGTGGGAGCATCGCTGATTTCGCTCCCGTACTTCGTCCTTCAGCCTACACCCCAGTGGGCACCGATCGCCTGGAGTGTCGTCTTCGCGGCAATTAATGCCTTCCAATCCTGGCGTCTCTACCTCGAACGTCGTCCGGTCAAGCTGACGCCAGACGAGGAGGAGGTTCGCCGGCTCGCGTTCGCGCAACTGCCGTCTCGCAAGGTTCTGCAACTTGTCAGCCTCGGGTCTTGGACCACAGCGACTGTCGGCGAGCGTCTGATCGAGCACGGCACGCCTGCCGGGGCGATCGCACTCGTTGTCCGCGGCAACGTGCGTGTGTCGAAGGACGGACGGGTCTTGGGGGAGCTGGGGGCCGGGGACATCGTCGGCTCCGCACTCGTGCTGAGCGGCGCCCCGGCCGAAGTGGACGCGGTGGCAGTGGAGCCGCTGCGTGCATTGCGTTGGGAAGTGGCTACGCTGCGGAGGTTTCTCGAAGCCGATCCCGAGACCCGGTTCGTCTTCCAGCGCAATCTCACCCGTGACCTCGCCGGAAAGCTGCGGCGGCTGAGCGAGGATTATCTCCGACAGCCGCCGTCGCCTGGTGGGCAATCACGATCCGCATCCGACGACCGCGATTGATGATCTGTCCCCTCCGGAACGCGTGACCGTCAGTGCTCTTCACGAGAACGAAGCCAAAGAGCGATCAGGCTGCCGCGGCCTCGATGCAATCGCCATCCCTCCAACTTACCTTCCATCCAACCGAGGCCGAACCTCGGGCCCACTACGTCGTCAAGGGCCAGTGCGATTTGGGCGCACTGGTCCTTTTTTATTTGCGCTCACGCCGCCAGGGTGCGGTTCTGGACTCATTGAGGGGGCATCAGGTCCACAGCCGCACCCCAGTTTCATTGAAGTTTTCTTGGCTCTACCCTCGGTTGAGGCCAAGGGGCGGTGGCGCGAGCGCGGGAGGATGAGCAACAGGTGACGCGAGCTCAACCGGACGCCCGAGAATCCTGCGAACCGTGCCATATAATGCGGCACCTTCACTCGAGGCTAGCAGCGCGCACTCCGCCTATGGAGACTCCTCGCCGGGAACTGATTTCACGCCTGTATCACGCAGCCCTGGAACGGCCGCCGGCGGAGCGTAGCGCGTTCCTGAAGGATGCGTGCGCGGGGGATACGGCGCTGCAAGAGGAACTCGACTCCTTGCTGCGCCATGAGCCCGCCGCGGCCCGGTTCCTCGAGAGTCCCGCAGCCCAGATAGTGGCAAACGCGCACCAGCCGGACCCCGATATGGTGGGCCGGCAGCTCGGACCATACAAGATCTCTGCGCTTCTCGGCGCCGGGGGCATGGGCGAGGTGTATCGCGCGCGCGACACCAAACTCGGGCGCGATGTGGCGATCAAGATTCTGCCCGCGGCTTTCACCGCGGATCCGGAGCGCCGGGCCCGATTCGCGCGGGAAGCGCGCCTGCTCGCCACCCTGAATCATCCACACATCGGCGCAATCTACGGATTGGAGGAATCCGACGGAGTTGCCGCGCTGGTCCTCGAGTTGGTCGACGGGCCGACGCTGGCCGATCGCCTCCAACATGGTTTCCTGCCGATCGCTGAGGCGCTGGCGATCGCGAGACAGATTGCCGAGGCACTCGAAGCAGCACACGAGCGGGGAATCATCCATCGCGATCTCAAACCGGCCAATATCGTCTTGCAAGGTGTCGCCGATGCCGCAGTCGTCGTGTCCCAAGTGCGGACAAAGGTTCTTGATTTCGGGCTTGCCAAGACTCTGACACTTGGCGAGGCAGGTGAACCGACACAGGCCGCCAATTCCATCGGCGAGACGATCAAAGGCCGTGTTCTCGGGACGCCGGCGTACATGAGCCCTGAGCAGGCGCGTGGGCAGTCAGTTGATCGACGAACGGACAACTGGGCGTATGGCTGCGTGCTCTATGAGATGCTGACCGGTCGTCGCGCCTTTGCCGGCGATACGCTCTCCGATACGCTGGTCCACATCCTGGAACGGGAGCCCGATTGGACGGTGCTGCCGAACGACACGCCGGTTGCCATACGCACCCTGCTGCGACAGTGCCTTCGGAAGGATCCGCACTGGCGATTGCACGACATCGCTGACGCGCGTCTCGATTTGGAAAGCGGCCAATCGCCATTGGCGTCGAGTGAAGCGTCCGTAATGGATGCCGCGGCCACGTTCCGGCCGCGACCGATGCGCGAGCGTATTCTCTGGCTGATCGTGGCGCTTCTCACGGTGGCGCTCGTCACGACGAGCGTGACCCTCGTGCGCGATCGCACGAGAACTGTCGCGGCGCCATCTCCGATCGAGTTCGCCGCAGATCCGCCCGAAGGCTGGGGACTGCTTGCCGATCTGTCCGCTGGGTTGCCGAGCTATGCCGTCTCTCCGGACGGGCGGTACCTCGCGGCGGTGCTGCATGGCGAAGGCACATCCATGTTATGGGTCAAAGCAATCGCGCGGACCTCATGGCAGCGGCTCGCGAGTACCGAGGGTGCCCGGGCCCCATTTTGGTCGCCGGACAGTCAACAGGTGGGCTTCTTTGCTCGTGGTGCGCTGCGAACAGTACGGCTAAGCGGCGGATTGCCCGTTGAGATCTGCCCTGCGCTACTGATTGATTGGACCAGTGCGACCTGGAGCCGCAACGGGGTCATTCTGTTCGCGGGCGGCGATGTGCTGCAGCAGGTTTCGGCCACCGGTGGAACGCCCGTGCGAGCGACCGTGCTCGAGAAAACCGAGTCGCAACATAGTGGGCCCTGGTTCCTGCCAGACGACGAGCACTTCGTCTATCTTGCGCGGATGCCAACCCGGACGGAGCTGAGGGTTGGTTCGTTGAGCGGCAGAGAAACGAAGCCTTTGGGCCCCTTCGACTCGGATGCGGAGTATGCAGCGGGCCATCTGATCTCGGTCCGCGGTGCCGCGCTGACGGCCCAACCCTTCGATATGAAGACCTTGGAACTGACGGGTGACGCGCGGGTGCTCGCCGATCAGGTTGCGGTCTGGGCGCCCACCCGTCGTGGAGTGTTTTCCGCGTCCGCTGAGGGAGTGCTTGCCTATAGCCAGGCCGTCACCAGAGTGTCGCAACTGGATTGGGTCGACAGGAAGGGCAACCATGTGACGACCTCCGCCGATCCGGGAGTGTTTATCAACCTGGACCTGAGTCCGGATGATGGAAGGGTGGCGGTGTCACAGGCGAAGGTGCAGCCAGGTGGCCAGACTAGTGTGGACATCTGGGTCGTGGGCCTTGACAAAGGGACACGGTCGACGCCCCTGACATTCGAAGCGGACCGCGATTTCGATCCGTATTGGTCGCCGGACGGTTCGTACATCGCGTATCACAGCGTGCCGTATGGTGGGGGATCCGTTCTATATCGTCAGCGGGTTGACGGCAGCGCTCAGAAGGAGGCGCTCGACCGAGGCGTCACGATCAAGTCACCTGCCTGGACACCAAAAGGCGATGCGTTGGTATACACCAAGGGCGATGAGAAGGGCGGGGATTTATGGCGGGTGCCACTCACTGGCGACCGGAAACCCATCGTCTTTCTTCAGACGGCATACGACGAGTCGAGTCCCTCAGTGTCGCCGGACGGCCGTTGGATCGCCTACCAGTCGGACAAATCGGGTCGCTCCGAAGTGTATGTCCGCCCGTTCCCGACTGGTGGGAAAGAGTATCTGATATCCCATCGGGGGGGACGAGCGCCACGATGGAGCAAGGATGGACGCGAGTTATTCTTCCTCGCGTTGGATGGCATGTTGATGACCGCCGCCATCGACGCGGACAATGCCTCGATTGCAGCGATGCCTCAACGGCTCTTTCAAACCGGCCTCCTCGAGCCGACTAACCAGCGGCCGTATGCCGTCGCCAGGGATGGCCGCCGTTTTCTCGTACCCACACCACGAGACGCACTGCGTCGGACGCCGATTACCATTGTTTTAAATTGGACCACGACCCTGTCGAAGTGAGCGGCTTGATGATGATCTACTGTTGGCCAATCCCGCGCTTCGGATCGGCCGGTACGGGAGGCGCTCGGATCACGAACGTCGCGCAGCAGCTCGGGCACGCAGCATCCAGATAGCGTGACACCTACGGTCATCTCATTCCGGCCAGCATGAGGGGCAACTAATTCCTTTCCCCTCCCCGGTCCAAGCGTTCTTCGACGCGACGGAACGACGCGCTGATCCTCAAGCGGGTCCACAACCGCACCCCAGTTTTATTGGTGTTTTCGCTGCGACTGCCTTCCGTGACGGCCACCGGCCGTTGGCGAGAGCGGGGGAAGAGAGCGAGGCGCCATGGGCAGCGGCTCGTTCGAGCAGCAGGACGCGCCCGTCCGCCGCCACGTCGAATGGGATTGGGTGACCGACATCACGGCGATCTCTGATAGCACCCCCGCTGCATCGCTTTCGGCGGCAGCGGTGGCTGGAGTCACAGGAGTCAGTCCTGGCACCCTCGCTGGCAGTTTGATGCAGGTCGTTTGGAAAGGGTTGAAGGAAGACGTTCCTGTAAGTCGCGTTTCAGTTCGGGAGTGGTCTGGTCCATCGCCGGACTGAATCACCACAGAACGAGCTCGGCACGGTTGTTGTTCTACGCGGTCCGGAGGACTCATGTCTGCATCTTCCGGCCGGACCTTGCGATTCGTCTCTGGCGCCGCGGCGCTCGTCGTGTTTACGTTCGTGCTTCCGCTGGTCCGACCAGGCGCGCTCAAAGCGAATGACGTCCTGTACACGGTGAAAGATCTTGGAGCACTGAATTGCTGCTACTTCTGGTCCGCGGCCAGCGCCGCGCTGGCGCTGAATGCTCATGGCGATGTGGCGGGCCTCACATCCTCGCCCTCCGACCCACAACGCCAAGTGCCGTTCGTCTATCACAACGGCACCATGACGATGATTAGCGACACCTACGGATGGGCGGCAGGCATCAACGACGCTCGCCAGGTCACTGGTGTCTTCACCCCTCCCGGACTGCTGGGAGGTCATGCGTTCGTGTATCAGGACGGGGTGTTCACGGACATTGGTACGCTGCCGGGATACTCTAACCAGCCGTACGCGGTGCCGTACGCGATCAACAACAGCGGCACAATCGTCGGCGACTCGAATGCCGCCGCGTTCGTCTACGAGAGCGGGACGATGTCGATCGTGAAACGGCTCTCCGCGCGCACCGCTTACGCCATCAACGACCTTGGCGACGTCGTCGGCTTGATCGAGACGGTCACGGGCGGCGGGCCGCACAACGATCATGCATTTCTCTTCAGCGACAACTCGCTCAGGGATATCGACGGCAACCCGGACTCGGTAAGCAGACCGACCGGGATCAACCGGGCGCGACAAATCGTCGGCGTCGCCTGGACGAACGGCTGGCCGGGGCAACGGGCTTTTTTATGGGAGAACGGTGTGTTCACTCTGCTGCCCTTGCTCGAGCCGCCCGCGGGGTACGACCTCCATTACTCGGGCGCCACGGCGATCAACAATCGCGGCGAGATCATCGGCGAGTCCAACGCGTCCATGTTCGTCTACCGCAATGGCGTACTGATCGATCTGAATCGCGCCATCGAGAAGGACTCAGGCGGCATCTGGCCCAGTATCTGGCGCGTCAGCGCGATCAATGACGCAGGACAGATCGCGGGGACCTGCTACTTTGGCGGCGAAGGTGCGCGGGCGTGCCTCCTGACTCCAGTGCTGCCAAGTCCTCCACAGCCATGACTGAGGCCGGCGAATAGAGCCGGCGAGTCTCCGAATAAGCCGTACTCCGCAAGAACTTACGTTCTGCGACGCTATCCAGGCGGTAATCGTGGAACCCGCCGAGCCGAGCACTGGCAACGATTCGACGCCCCGGCGACACGCGGTGGCCGCTCAGCGTCGGCGGGCCGGTCGTTTGGTCCGTTAGAGCGATCGGTCCACAGCCGCACCCCAATTCTATTGAGTGTTTCTGGTGACGCTGCCCTCGGTTGAGGCGAGGGGGGGTGGCGAGAGCGAGGGAAGATGGATCCCGCCACCGCGACCGGGGATGGGCAGCGGGCGTGACGTCGGGCTCGCGCTCGCCATCCAGTGCCCGCAAGGCGGCGGCTGTGCGAGGAACCATCGGGCTGAGACCTCCTGCCCCGATGCCCGGCGACCCACATCGCCTTGCAATTCTGGCCGAGAGGCTCAGGGGGCCGAGCAATCTGCTGGTTGCCACTCCGGCGTTTTTCAGGACCAACGCGTCAACGCAGCACGCTCGCCGGCAAGGCTTTTTATGGCGGTGGAGGCTGACCAAACCTCCGCGGCGGCACGACGGTGTCAGCCGTCTCAATTTCGATCGAAATCGGCCGAACGCGCACTCGATCGCGACGTATGGCAAGAGGCGTCAGGCGCGGGAGTTGGCAACTCGCGGAGACGTGCGGCTGAGATCTATACTCGTCTCGACTCCCGGTTTCAGATAGAGGACGGCGGTGGCCGTAAGACCAATTCGTATTACCAATCCTCAAAGAGAATCGGCGAAAGGCGGCGCCTGCCTCGCGGTCGACCTGTGCCCGAATAGCCGGCGTCGCCAAGCCAGGGAGGTGGTCATGAACATCGCGTTGGTGCTCTCGCTGGCGGCGTCAATCGCCGTCACACCCTTGTTGACGCAAACCAACATCGAAAAACCTGATTTTACCGGCACGTGGACACTGATTGCTGACAAGAGCGACATCGGCGGACGGCCCGCTCCGTCGTGGGTCATGCACATCAAGCACAAGGAGCCGGCCCTGGAGATCACCGGCACGAGGGATGGGGAAGAGCTCCCGGCCACACGTGTTGAGATCGGTGGGAAAGAGGTGACGGTTGAGTCCACGTGCTGCGGCACGGGGACCGTGAAATACCGATGGGAGGGCCAAGCCCTCCTGGGTGAGTTCAGATGGAGCAATGGGGTGCAGAAGGATGTGCGGACCCTTTCACCTGATGGGAAGACGATGACCAACGTCAGGACGATCAGCGAAGGCGGCGTCGACGACCGTGTGCTGAAACTGGTTTTTGGGCGGCAATGAACGGTGTGGCACGCGGCAGCTCAGGGAGGCACACATGCACTCACAGAACCTGCGATCAGGGGGCATCAGGTCCACAGCCGCACCTCAGTTTTGTTGGCGTTTCTTGTGAGGCTTCCCTCCGTGGAGGCCCGTGGGAGGTGGCGAGAGCGTGGGAGGAGGGGGCGAGGTGATCGTATGTCTCTGTTAGGTCGGAGGCCATAATTCGACTCGGCGGGGCCGCGGCCCGACAGGGTCCAGGCACTCTAGGGTGCTCCTTCAGGCAATGGGCCGAGTATGTCAACGCCGTAGTTGGCTGCCACCGCCACGAGCTTTACGATGTCCGGCGGCGAGGGGGGCGCACCAGCTGGCTCGCTGAGATCTTTCGTAAATCGCTCAAAGCCGCCGGGCGACACCAGCAGCAGCATCTGAGCGGGCGTCGTGCCGGTAACCTTGAAGCCGTGCGGAATATTCTTGGGACCGAACACGAAGTCGCCCGGTCCGGCGGTGAGCCACTTGCCGTCGCACACGAATGCCACGTGTCCCTGGAGCACATAAAAAGATTCGTCTTCACGGTGATGAACATGGTACGGGGATTCGAACCCGGGCGGCAGCATCGGATGCTCAATGAGTCCGAAGGCGCCGTTCGTCGTGTCGGCCGTCGCTCTCAAGAGCGTCGTGACGCCCAAAAACTGGAAGGGCAGGTCATCTCTTGTATTTCGGTACGCCTGGGGGTTGTTTGCCATCACGCGGGCTCCTTTCTCGACGGTTACTCATCTTAGCTTGCTAGCGTCAGCACACGGCCTGTTGCTGAAGGAAGAGTAAGCGCCCGACCTCTTGATTGAAAGGTGCGAGTGTGCACCTTCGAGCCGAGACGGGTATCGTCCATGAGACACCGACGAAGGTCTAAGGCAACCAGAAGTCGCCAAGTGTTCAGAGTTGCCCACGGTAATGGCCCCGTCGCGCGTCGAGGAGAGCTGGATTCCTGCCCATCTCACCGGAGCAGCCGGTCCACAGCCGCACCCCAATTCTATTGAGGTTTTGTGCGAGGCTGCCCTCGGTAGGAGCGACAGGGAGGTGGAGAGAAAGTGGGAAAGGATGGCGCCGACGCGCTAAACGCGTGGATTGAGAGCGCAGAACACGTTTTCCAAGCGTGCTCCTTCAACCACTCGGACATCTCTCCCTTTATTTGCGCTATTTAATGTCGGACCAGCGGCAATATGAAGAACATGGCTGCGGTCGTGCCGTTCATCAGGCCCACTGCCGCACCCCAGTTTTATTGAGGTTTTCTGTGCGGCTCCCGTCTGTTGAAGCGCGTGGGAGGTGGCGGGAGCGCGGGCGACAGACGCTTGAGGTGAGATCGGCGCTTGCTGATGATAGTTGGGATACGAGCCCTCGGTCGTATCCCGCACGTGTCGGCCAATTCCAAAAACCCGATACGAGCGATCCGCTCAAGGCTGATCGCGAATGAGCGGTGGCGACCTGGACTGTGCGGTGGAGTGCCTCGTTTTCAGGCTGAAGTGCATTGAAGCCGGGCGCCTGCGTTGTGACAGTGGAGAGGAAGAGGCGGCTAGCTGCCGGGCACCCCCGAGCACTGCGACCCGCGACCAACCGAGAACCGGGGGGCCTCGTCCGGCGCGGGGAATCGCGGAGGACCCAGCCAGTGGAGTTGGCGCAACGCGTTGGCTATTCTGGCAATTGCCTTGGCGGGGATGGTGGAGCGGGCTTGCGTATGTGACTCCATAGCCACCGCAGCAGTCCCAGCAGCATTGCCCCCGCGAAGGTCAAAATGACCCAGCGATTCTTGGCCCACTCAACCACATCGCCGGCTCGCTGTTGAGTCGTGACCGTCACGGTGACAGTTTCGTCAAAACTGCTGATGCTATAGCTTGTCTCTTTGCCTTCGAGAATGACGGGCGCGTTGAGCGTGGCCGTGAGATTGATCGAGCCAGATACTTTCGGCGTCACGATCCAACGCCACCGTACGCGCTCGCCTGAAGCCACCGCGCGGTCCAGTGGGTCCTTCGGCGTGATCGTGCACGCACGGTCTGCCGAGAGATTGGCCACCATCCGCGGCGCTGCGCGGATCAAGCCGGACGCTGTGACACCCTGCGTCGTACTCCTGGGCGCCGACACCCCTGTGGACTTCAGCTTCTCTCCAGCAAGGATACTGAGGTCCGTCGCCAAATCGTCCGGTGAGATCGTGGGTGGAGCGATGTCCAAAACCACTTCGGATGGTTCATCACGCTGCATTGGCGACGGCGCAAAAAAGGCTGCCGAGGCGGTTGCATACGCTCGGTGATGAACGTCTGGACTGGATCTCGGGGCGCTACGGTGGGAACCGGCGGTGCGGGCGCCCCAAACGGCGGTGCGGCCGCCGCAGATGCCGCCACAACTAGATCCACCGGCGTGCCTGGTTGCACGTCTGTCCCCCCCGCCGGGAACTGCGCCATTACCGTCGCAGCCGTGGCCTTGGCACGTGTTTCACTGATCCGACCGGCCCGGAGGCCCGAGTTCTGGAGCAGAACGAACGCCCGTGCCAACGGCATATCGACGACGGCAGGCACGCGGACGAGCGAGGGACGCGACGGCTGGACCGGCGGCGGATCGGGCTTTAGCGACGCGGACCCAGCGGACGCGATCGACAGCGACACCGCAGTGCCAGCACCGACTTGTGACCCTGGTGCCGGCAACTGATCCATCACGGTACCGCGCGGCGCCGAGCCCTCGCGCTCGCGCACACGCCCAACGACGAGCCCGGCGAGTTGGAGTGCCTCGACGGCGCGGCGCTGGTCGCGCCCGCGAACATCCGGCACCAGGAGTTTGCGCGGCGTTGCGAGCCAGAGATCGACGCTGGTGTCGGCATTGACCTGGCGTCCCGCCTCGGGCGCCTGCTCGAGCACAACTCCCGACGGTTTGGACGATTCGCGGTGCCGTATATCGCCGACGCGCAGCCGCCGATCGCGGAGCATCGACACAGCCTCGGATTCCTGGCGTCCCACGACAGCAGGAACTTCAACAGGCTTCGGCACGGCGAGCCAGACCTGAACGGGCATGCCGGACCTCACGACAGTGCCAGCCGAGGGAGACTGGCTGACGACCGTGCCTGGCGGATCATCGGACGGCCGCCGCCCGACCTCGCCGATGTGCAACCCGACCGCTTCGAGCACGCGCGTGGCCGCCAACTGGTCGCGGCCTTCTAGAGCCGGTACGGTGATGGTTACGGGCACGGGCTTGGGCGGCTGGCGCGGTGACAATGCGATCAACACGTCGACTCCAGTGCCGCATTTCACCCGAGCGCCCGCTGGAGGCGACTGGCTCATGACGGTCCCTGGACGCAGTAGCGACTCCACGTTGTTCACGGTCCCGAGCACAAGCTGGGCCCGCGCGAGCCGCTGCTCCACATCTCTGGGGCCGCTTTGCGTCAGGTCCGGCACCAGACAATCCACGATCGGCGGCTGCGGCTTCGGGGATGGCGACGAACAGCAGCGGGGCGGCGAATGCCACGCCGAGCAGGCACGTTCGCACCCTTCTCGAGTGCTGAGGTATCGAGGCTCGGGGACCAGCCATAGCGTTCAGCTGACTGGGACCCCACGTCGGATGGACCCCCAGCGAAGCGGACCTGAACCGTCGAACGCAGAAGGCGCGGTGACGGACGAAGCGTCGCACGGCCGGCACGGTGCGTCAACTAGAAGAATGGCGGTGTGAAGAATGGCGGTGTCAAGACGGTTTAGTGACACCCGTCCGGAGTACATCCGAAGAGCGGTATGGCCGACTTGATGACAGGGAGGTCAGAATCGTTGTAGTCGGGGGCCTGACTTTCGCCCGAATTGGCGGGCGAGTCGGCGTCCCGGTCTGAGGGGTCAGAAGGAGTTGGTTCCGACCCGTTTCGCTGGCGCGCCCAAGGCGCGCTGTCTATAACCGCCGCCTGCGGATCAGAGGCGTATAATTCGCTGCACCGCCCATGTCCCTTGCTGCCGGCACGCGGCTCGGTCCCTACGAAGTCCTCGGACTGATCGGCGCCGGGGGCATGGGCGAAGTCTACAAGGCTCGCGACACGCGCCTGGATCGCTCAGTCGCAATAAAAATCCTTCCCGCCAATCTCTCCGCGGATTCCGATCGCCGCGCACGCTTCGAGCGCGAGGCGAAAACGATTGCTGGCCTGGCGCATCCCCATATCTGCACGCTGCACGATGTCGGCGAACACGCCGGCTCGATGTTCCTGGTGATGGAGCATCTGGAGGGCGAGTCGCTTGCCGAACGGCTGCGGAAAGGCCCGCTGCCGGTGCACCAGGTGCTCGAGATAGGCGCGCAGATCGCGGAGGCCCTTTCGGTCGCGCACCGCGCGGGCATCGTCCACCGCGATCTCAAGCCCGGCAACGTCATGCTGACGAAGACGGGCGTCAAGGTGCTCGACTTCGGTCTGGCCAAAGGGCTGCCTGCGCGCGCACGCGCCGACGAGAGCCTCGGTTACGCCACAACGGAATCCTCGGATCCCCTCACGGCGAAGGGGACCATTCTCGGCACGCTTCTCTACATGGCACCAGAGCAGGTCGAGGGACGGGAGGTGGACTGGCGCGCCGACATCTTCGCGTTCGGCACGATCCTGTACGAGATGGCAACCGGCCGGCGGGCGTTCGCTGGCGACTCTCAAGCGAAAGTGATCGCCGCGATTCTCGACCGTGACCCGCCGCCGATCACCGACGATCAACCTCTCGCTCCACCGGGACTGGAACGGCTCGTCCGAAAATGTCTTGCGAAGGACGCGGACGTAAGGTGGCAAAGCGCGAGCGACCTCGCCGACGAGCTGCGCTGGCTCTCGAGCGGTTCAGGAGCGACCGGCGTTGCGACGACGAAGCAGCCCGCCCGTCCATCGCGCCGCGGATGGCCATGGTGGGCGGCGGCGGCCGTGATGATGATCGCCGCCGCTGCCGCACTCTGGTACGGACCTCGGAGCTCACAGGCACCGGGGCCGGCTGAAGTCACCCACAGGCAGGTCACTTTCGCGGGAAACGTCTTGAACGCCGCACTATCGCCAGACGGCCAAACCGTTGCGTACACCACTGGTGAGGAGGAGCGAGCGATACAACTTCTGGTGCGCGACGTCAGAGGCGGTCAGCCACTGGAACTCTGGCGCGGCGAGAGCCTGTGGGATCTGAAATGGCTGTCAGACGGTTCTCACCTCGTCATCGGCGGCCGCCAGTCGGGTCGCCTTGAAACTTGGCTGGTGCCGCGACTTGGTGGGGCGGCCCGGCGCCTCGACACCGGCGGCGGGTTCGTCACCATGTCGCCTGACGGTTCCCATGTGGCGATCGCCAGTGCGGGTTCCCAGGGTTTTTCTGTTGTCCCAATCGGTGGTGGCGCACGGCGGACCGTCGCGTTGGCGGGCTTTCGGGCTCTCTATGGCCTGGACTGGAATGCCGGCACCAACCGCCTCGTCATTCCGACGTCGACAGATGAAGGCGAGTCGGTCGTCTGGACGGTCAGACCAGACGGTCAAGAGCTTCGCCGGATGTACGCCGACAAGGGCGCCCTTCGCGCCGTCTGCTGGTCGCCCGGTGGCGATGCGCTGTACCTCTTTGCCGGTCAAAAGCTTCTGCGTCTGCCGCTGACAGACGCGGTGCCATCCACGCCGGAGACCTTGTTGTCCGGGCTGCCAATGTCGGGGAGGCGCTGCAGTGTCAGTGCGGACGGGCGGCACCTGCTCCACGTGCGGACTTCCGCCTATACCAACGTATGGCTTCTGGATCTCAGCCTACCAGCGCCGCATGCCACGCCGCTGACATTCGGTACGTCTGGTTACAACTTTCCCGGACTGTCGCCGGACGGTGAATGGGTGTTGATGTCGGGCGGCCCGGCGGGCGACGTAATGAAGATTCCTCGCGCGGGCGGTGCACCGATCCCGCTAGTCAAAGGGACATCAGCGGTCTGGTCACCGGACGGCCGGCGCCTGGCGTTCGTGTCCGACCGCGGCGGCGCGCGACGCGTGTGGGTGAGCGATGCCGACGGCCGGGGAGCTCTCGAGATCATGGACGCAATTGTTACCAATCCTCTCCTGACGTGGCTGCCCGACGGTCGTCTCGCCTGGCAGACGGCAGATGCCCGCAATTACAAGATTCGGGACCTGGAGACTGGTAAAGACGAGCTGCTGATGAAGGAACCGCCGGTGGGCTGGGTTTTCATGCCTCGGTTCTCGCCCAGAGGCGATCGCGTGGCAATTTTCAGGAATCGTCCGAGCGAGCGTGGTTTGTGGACGCTCTCATGGCCCGGTCGCCAGGATCGATTGCTGGCGCCAGGGATGATTTATCCAGATGGGTGGTCACCCGACGGCGAGTGGATCTACGGGCACGAACGCGAGAGCGCAACTATTGTCAAAATCTCGGTTCGGAACGGCACCGTCGAGCAGGTCGGCACCTTTCCCGTCGGCTGGTTAGGAATGGACGTCTGCAACCTTTCGCCCGACGGGCATACTCTCATATGCAGCCTTGCGGACACGAAGGCTGACGCATGGGTCATCGAGCACTTCGACCCGCGCGCGCGGCCTCAAGCGCGCTGAAGCCCCCGCGTTCCGCACAGTCCAGGCCGGTCACCGCGCGGCCCTTTTACGCAACGGTTTCTAAGATCGTTGATTCGCACAGCATGCGGAGCGGCCTCGATTGGATGGACGCCTTCAACTACGGTTTCCTGGTCATATTTGTCATTGCCGTCGTCGGGATGCTGATGCTCGAGCGATCGGGCCGCCAGCGATGGCGCCGTATGCCGCGGTAGGCGACGTGACGCGCGTGCCGGCGCAATCCGTCAGCTGTCCGTTCGCACGCCGTGGTGATGAAAAGGTGCGTGACACCGTCAGCATTGCCTCGGGTCTCCAAGGGTGTAGAGCATCCAATCCGAACAGGTCCATGAGTGACCGTAGTGAAACCCAGCGCCTGGATGCTCGATCAGCGGCAACTTCGCCAAGCGTGCAATCCAAATCGCGATCAACCACGAAGATCGGCTCCGTTCCCGTCACTCAACCCTCAGCCGGTTGAAGAGGCCGTGCACGTAGTCTAGTATGAGCGCGTCAAGGCGGTCGTCAGCCACGATTCGACCGTGCCGCTACGAGCATACAAGCTGACAAGATGTTCAGGAGGCATTCTGTCAACTGTTCCCGCCCAGATCCGAACGCGTTTGCCAGATTCCGCGAACGTCACACCAGAGGGCGCTTTCCGCAAGCGGCGAAAGTAGGATGAAATGGTGGACGAGGACACGTTAATCACTCAGTGGCTGAACGGACTGTCCCGCCTTCACAGGGGGCATTTCGCAGCCGCCAAGGCCTGCGAGCTGAACAATGTCTGCCTCGGTGTCCCGGTTATCGTTCTAACCACAATCGTGGGCAGCGCCGTGTTTTCGTCCGTTCAGTCTGACACTTCGACCAGCACGAAGATCATTGTTGGCGTGCTGAGTATTACTGCCGCGGTCCTTTCCGGGCTGCAAACGTTCCTAAAGTTCTCCGAGCGCGCCGCGCGTCACAAGGTGACGGCAACGAAATATGGAATCCTCCGCAGAGAACTAGAACAAGCAATTGCACTGACAGGTGGGCGCAAGCTCGAGAAGTCGTTCATGGATTCGCTTCGCGCTCGATGGGATTCACTCGACGAAGAGTCCCCCACGGTTCCGGAGCGGCTGTTGCCACACTGATCCCGATCTGATCCCGTAGGATGCGCCACTGTCTGCTGGGTACTCCTCCATCAACTCCGCCCTAGTCTTGCCGGCCACACTCAATCGTCGCAGCGCCCAGACGCTTTCCTTTGCGGCATCACGCGGTTGAGTCTGGGTTGCGTCGGGATGCAGCGATCTGCCGCATTCTGCAGACCTGACACGCGAAATTCTTAGAAATATTCGCTATTTCGATCGTTTGATTCGTCTCTTAATCTGCGGGTTCTCGGTTCGATTCAGCGGCGGCGCGGCCTTGGGTCTGCAGCGGCTGCGTCACCACTGGGTCGAAACTCCTGGGCCGCCCACGCGCCTCCAGATCCAGGTGAGTCATCCCCGTGTCACGCACGAAGTCAGCGTGCAGCAGCTCAAGGCTGGGCGGACTCGACCGCCGTCACACCCAAGGATGGGATTCGCAAGAACCGCGTGCGGACGTTGCTGGGCTGAGGTGCCGGGCTCCTTCGGCTAGACTCGGCGCAGGCCTGCGCGAGTCAGAGCTCGCTTCATCGAGCCAATACTTCTCCTCCGTGCCGATGCACTGCCAGACGATCCGCGGTGGGCGTATCAGCTGAAACTCGATGGGTATCGCGCCGTTGCCTTCAAGACCGCCGGCGCGATCCATCTCCGTTCGCGGAACGACAACGACTTCGCGGTTCGCTATCCGGCGGTGATGCAGGGACTCGCACGGCTCCCGAACGACACGGTCATTGACGGGGCGGTGGTGGCGCTCGATTAATGGTGAGCAGCTTGTAATGTGGAGTCACAGTGCCGACCGGCCGGTGGCTGTTGACTGTTGGATGCTGGACAACTGCACATAAGCAGATCCGTGACGTAATGGTCTCAAAAGCCAGCCGCTGGGTGGCGGGCCCGTCGTGTCTACCGCGACGACGCGAGGTGCCAACCAAAGAACTCGAGCATCCGTCGTTCTGCGTCGTCCTGCGCGACTCGATTTCCCTGCTCGGTGCCACCACGCCGCGTGGCGGGGATGTCGGTTCTTTTCCACGCGATCATGTGCCCGGCATCGTCATACGCGATGTGCTCGTACGAGAATCCAAACGCGCGGCTTCGTAACCGCTCCACCACCATCTCTGACATGAGGCTGGATGGCCAGGTCGTATCCTGTCTTCCGGACAAGAGGAGAATCGGAGCTCTGATGGACTCCACGCGAATGGCAGCTCTTTCTACGAGCTCACGTTGCTCGAGCGCGCGTCGGTACGTATCGGCGCCGGTATCGGATGGACTTGCCGCAACGTACGGGACAAAGGAAAAGGGCTGTCCCTTGTAAGTCCAGGACGAATGTCGGGGCTGTCCGGCTGCCGCACGGTTCCTTGCCACGTCGCTTGGCAGGCTCTCCCACACGACCGAACTCGGTGCAAAGGCGACGACGGCTCGAATAGTCGGATCTTGCGACGCGAGCAACAGCGCAAGCTCTGCGCCCCTCGAGTTGCCCGCGATGCCAATCTGCCCATCGTTCAACGAAGGATGAGAGCGAATGTAAGCGAGCGTGCTCTGGAAGTACTCGAGGGGAATCTGGTCGAGCTCTTTCGGTAATCCCTCCATCCCGAAGTAGGCCAACGCAAGCGCAGCGAAGCCATTTTGCGCGAGAATTGCGCCCATGTAGTCTTGCCAGTCGATCCCGCCACCCGACCCTCCGACCAGCAGGACGACGGGACATTTCGACTGGCATGTGGGCACGTAGAGATTCGCAACGATCGACTTGCCTGTAACTGCGATCTTTGCTGGAGCTTGTGCCGTCACCGGGGCATCTGGCAGTCCCACGAGCGCGAGCGCGATTGCCACAATCCAGGATGTTGTCCTTGTGTGCCAGGTTCCCATGGATACACTTTCGTGAACAGCAATTACCAGTCGATCATGCGCTGCGGGTGATTCGCGCGATGAGAAAGGACTACGTGGCGCCCAACAGTAACAGCCGTTTCCGGTCATACGGCAACCGATAAGAATCGAGCGACATGATGACGCTCCTCTCGGAAGGGCACCTGCGTTGCCGGAGCTGTCAATTGATGTTAACCCATTCGTAGCGGTCAGAATGGAATTCAGGAATAGAAGCTGTTCGTCTTCAGAGTGATTCGAGCCACTTGAGAATCGACCCGTCCGTGCGCCATAACGCGATGCCAGTGCGGGCGTGGTCGATGGGCGTGCCTGCTCGATAGCGTTCCGCTTCATCTCGAGATCGACGGTCGCATACCGATTGGTCGTGGTGACACTGGCGTGACCGAGCCACTGACTGATGGTGACGATGTCGACGCCCGACCGGAGCAGGTGTACGGCGGTACTGTGGCGCATGCTATGGGGGTACAACCGCTTGGTCGTCAACGTCGGCATCGCCTCCCGCGCTCGCGTGCATTACTTCGCGAGGATGTAGCGCACGCCGAATCGCGTGAGAGTCCCACCGTGATGATTGACAAAGAGTGGCTGGTCGGCCTGTGCGTGGGTGCTGTGCTCGGCGAGCAGCGAACGCAAAAGCTCAGCCGTCTGTGGCCAGAGCGGGCAGATGCGTTCCTTGCGTCCCTTCCCGAAGAGACGAAGGTGCGGAGGCCCCCTGCAATCTCCTGCAGAACTACGGGTCCGAGAAGATCGCCATCATGTACTTCGTGTTTGACGTAATGGTCCTCGCCGGTCGAGATGTTATGCGCCAACCGCTCACGGTGCGACGCGAGTTGCTCGAGACAAAGTGCTTCCGAAGCTGAGCGAGCCGGTTCGCTACGCGGCGACGCTGGACGCGCGCGTGCCCGTGCTTGTGCAGTCCGTGAAGGCCCAGGGCTTCGAGGGGTTGGTCGCCAAGCGCCTGGACAGTCGGTACGAAGCGGGCCTCCGATCCGGCGCCTGGATAAAGATGCGCGTCAATCGCGGCCAGGAGTTTGTCATCGGCGGCTACACAGTGGGCGGAAATCCGTTCGATGCACTGATCTTCGGGTACTATGACGGCGATCGATTGATCTATGCGGCCCGCACGCGCAATGGATTCACGCCCGCGGTCCGGGCACAGCTACTTTCCGAAGGGGCTGGACGGAAACGCAGACTTCGCGTTGTGACCCTAAGTTTCGCGAGTTGGAACCTGATCCACGAATTTCTCAAGCGAATCGACTCAGTTTGGAAGGTGGCGTAAGCCCGCTCGAGCTTCGGCGAGCCGGCAGCGGCGATACCCGCCGCGGCCGTGTCCCCGCGACATTCATGAAATCCCCGGCGTGAGTGCTTCACGGGCCAAGATTGTGCCACCCACTACTTTGTCTGGTGCAGCACCGTGCCATTGCTGCCGTTGAAATTGGCGTCACCCACATACGTGGCCGTCAGAGAGTAGCTCCCCTTCTTGAACTTCACGGTCCCGCTCGCCATACCGTTCACGAGCGGGGCGGATCCGACGAGCACGCCGTTGACACGGAGTTCGACCAGTCCAGTCGGGACAGCGGCGTCAGGCACAAGAGCCGAGACCGTAGCGGTCAGGATCACGTCCTGATTCGGCTTTGATGGGTTGGGCGACGACGACAGCGAGAGCGACGTATCTACCTTGGCCTTCACCGAGTAGCTGACCGACGAGTGCGAGATGTTGCCCGCGTGATCGACGGCGGTCACGAGGAACGAGAACGTTCCGGGCGTTGACGTATTGAGGTTGCCGGCCTGGTTCGCTGTACAGCTGGCAATGCCAGACGTTGCATCGCTGCAGCTGAATTCGATCGCCACGGCCTGCCCCTGCACGTACATTTGGGCTTGCGGCTGTGCGATGCCTATCGACGGCAGTGTCGCGTCGCGCTTGATCACGACCTCTTCGGTGATACCGCCACCGCCGCTGCTCGCAAAGCAACTGAATACACGCGAGGTGACGTCAGTGGTTTGCGTGGCGGTCGCGCACGGCACTTCGAAGAGCTCGGAGTCCGTCTCTTCGATGTTCCATTGCACCACGACATCGGAGGTGTACCAGCCATTGGCGCCAAGCGCGCCGATGACGGTGGCGGTGACGACAGGAGGCGTCCCGTCGTAGTAGTAGAACCACGTCTCTTCGCGGCTCGAGGCGCCGTCCGGGTTGGTGACGACAACCATGACGCCGGTAGAGAAATGGGGCGGCGTGACGCCGGAGATTACGGTGCCCTGTCCCTCTACGACGACGTCGGTCGCCGGAACGCCATCGAACGTCACGCTGGCACCATCCTGGAAGCCGAAACCGCCGATCTGAAACGGCGTGCCACCTGTCGTCGGACCCGCGTTGCGACTGAGCCAACCCAGAATGGGCCTCACTTGCTGCGCGAAGCTGACTACTTCCGATCCGAGCCACAGCTGATAGGTCGTCGACTCACCCCAGGAGTTGAAAGGAATCTCGACATTTATGGTGGCGGGACCAATGCCGCTGTATGTCGAGAACATCACGTAACTGTTGCTGGTTCCCGCAACCAGCGACGCCTTCCAGAACGTGTCAGCCGGCACGACGATCCCTACCGGCACGGAACCGCCTTCCATCGGGACCTCGGTTTCGGTTGACGTGATCGACACGGCCGTCGCCACGAACACGCCCCCAACCAGAATGCCTTCCTGGAGGATTTGAGTACCACCATTGAACGCGATCGCACTGCCGTCGGCACTCATCGACGAGCCGGTCGCGTAGTCGTCGCGGGCCCCGTCGGTGCGAACGCTGATATCAAATGACGCCTGAAGCTCGCGGTCGATCGCATAGACGTTCCATCGGCCGGTCCCGGCCCCATCGTCCTCATACCCCGTGAACGCGACGAAGCGGCCATCCGCGCTGATTGCGGTGCCGTATGCTTCGTTGAAGGCGGCGCTGATGTGCGTGAGCTGCAGCCGCGTGTTGGTGGCCGTAGCAATGTCGTAGACGAACACATCGGCGAATGCATCGGCGTCGTTGGCAACGAGGTTCGGCGCAGTGCTGGTGTAGGCAAGCTGCCCGTTATCGCTGAAGTCTGGCGCGAGACTGGTGACACTCACGTCTCCGGAGCTCGGGAGCGGACGATCCACGCGTGTCGACGTTCCCAGCGTGCGATCGTGGAGGTAGACGCGTATGCCGATCGACGTGTAGTGCTCGTCGACCGCGGCGGCTGAAAACGCGACATACCGCGCATCATTCGAGATCGCGACACTATCGATCCACGCGATGAGATCGCCTTCGATCGTGCCCACATCGATTCCCGTGGTGGTGACGCTGCCGGGTTCGTCGAACACGCCGTTCTGGTCCGCATCCCGATCGCGCAGCCACAGCAGCGATCCGACGTCGAAACCGAAGTTGGCCGAGAACAACACAAAGCGGCCATCACCGCTGAGTCGCGCCACCGGCAACGGTGAGCAGTTGCAGTTCAGGCGTTCGCCGGAGGGCCCGACTGTGACAAGCGACGTCACTCCAGTATCGAGATCGCGGACGTACAGATCGGTGACGCCGTTGGTGTCGGTGGGATCGAGATTCGACGCCAATGACTGAAACACGACATGACGGCCGTTCGCCGACATCGCCGGCCAGGTACTGTGCGAGTTTCCCTCGGTACCGTCCGTCGCGACGCTGACGCGCTCCAAGGCGCCGGTCTGCCGATCGCGCACGAAGACGTCGAGGGCACCATTGGTGTCACCGTCGACGAGTGTCCGGTCCGAATCGATGACGAGGAACCGGCCGTCGGCGCTCATGCTGCGCTGACGCACGACGCTGTAGCCGGCGAACGCGCCGGCCGCCGGCTCCGCATCGTCGCGGATCACGCCATTCCATGGCGATGGCGTCTGGGCGCTTGCCGCGTGTGACGACAGCAGAAATAACAACAGCACGCACGCGCGCACGCCCCACGAGTGGCCGTTTCTCAAGCTCATATGTGGTCCTAGAGAATTAAGGGTTGGGTGAATCGGTCAAACAGTTGGAGCGGCGCATCGCAGCGGATCATGTGAGCGCGACTGAAAGGTATCGTGACGAAGGTGAAAATAATCCCGTGCGTGATGCGAACACGACGACAAATCTGTCACCCGTGATACGAAACTGTGTCGCACTGCGGGGACGTGCGGCAGCCGGACTTGAGGTAGCGGTCGAAACTCCAACGAAGTTAAGGTCTTCGTCATCGTGTGGAGCGTGGATGGAGACGCACCCGAACACTCTTGGCTCGACGACCATGACGCCAGCACCACAATTCTCAAAGTACCAATCCGTTTCCGGAGTGCCAGGACCATCGACGACAAGTTCGATCGTGCCGGCGTTGCCTGCGGACGTCACGCGATCACCCGGATGGCTCTCCTCGCCCGATTCGTATGTCAACGCCATCCTGCTGTCCCTGGCTGGTTGAGAGCGTCTAGCGCGGTGCCAGATCCGTGCCGCATGCGGCCTTCTATGTACTGTTCCATCCAAATCGTGCAACATCACGTCAAGGATCGAATCTTCCATGTGTGGGAGCAGCGTCGGGCCGAGGCGAACTACCGGACGGTTGAGCAGCAACCTCTGGTGACATGCAATCCAGCAGAAGATGGACAAGCTGAACGAGGCCTTCCTCTATTCGGAGGCGATCGACGTCACGACCTACGGCCGGCAACGCGACAAGCTGCGCGAGGAGCTGACGCTCGCCACGATCGACCATCACTCCGAGGCCGTCGATGAACTCGACGTAAAGGGCATCCTGGCGTTTGCAGAACGTATTCTGCCGCGCGCATCAGACCTCTGGGTGCAGGCGTCACTCGACTACAAACAGAGGCTTCAGCAGCTGTTCTTTCCGGAAGGCGTGGCGTTCCGACGGAAATCGATTCAATCGAACCGCCGCAACGGCACCACTTTTCAACTACTTGGCGCCGTCCGAGAGTGCTGATGAAAAGATGGTGACCCGGATCGGAATCGAACCAGCTCCGGCGGATGCGGCGGATACCTGAGGATTACTCCCGTTTAGTCGCCTAGTGACGACCGACCGGCGGCGCAGCCGTTGGTAAACACTGCGGTGTCAGGCAGGATGGTGGCCCAGATTTGTCCCAGATGGAACCGGGTGGCCAGTTGGCTGAGGGAAGCGGAGCGCTACTTGGTGGCGGCCTGAGGCCCGCACCGAGATCTTGAGCGGCCGTATCTCACTGATTCTAAATCGCTGGTTCGCCGTCGACGTAGCGCACGCATCCCGCCGAGGGAGGCGCGCCGCAACTGGTGGCGGATCGCCTCGAGCGCGCGGCCGTGTCTCCCGAGGGCACGCTCCTGGCCGGCGCCTATTGCGCCACCGCCGGCGCCCCCTGTTCCGCCGCGGTGTGTCGCCCATCGCCGGCGGGAAACCTGTGTACGAATCCCCGCGATATCCGCCGGGTTCCGGCCTCGGGCCGTTCCAGTGGACGAAGACGGGACGGCCCTGCTCTACAGCACGGGCCGAACGGACGAACATCCGCGTCCGCGCCTGGCCGGCCGACCGGCACAGAGGTTCACCGACTTCACGGATCTGACGGTTTTCCGCTTCGCATTGTCCCCCGACGGCCGCTCGATCCTCATGGCGCGAGGGACACAATCGCGCGACGCTTTTCTCCTGACGAACTCTTGATAACTTATTTTCCCCGCGCGATAAACCTTTCGCCGCCGCCCCCCGTCTTTCTACAATGTAGAATTGCCAATGCCGCGCCTCCCGGTCGTCGTGTCGGCCCTGTTCCGCGTGCTCACCCCGATCGCCGAGCGTGACGAGCTGCTGGCCGATCTGCAGGCGGAGTATGCCTGGCGCGCCGGCAAGTTCGGGCGAGCGGCGGCGCACGGCTGGGCCTGGCGGCAGGCGATCGGATCCCTGCCCTTTCTCGTCCGTCGCGGCTGGTGGCGCGGCATGACTGGCTTCGAGCCGCACGCCAACCGCATGCGACCGGGAGGACCAATGTTCGAGAGCTGGATCATGGACGTTCGCTATGCAGGCCGCCGGCTGTTGAGCCGCCCGACCTACGCGCTGCTGGCCATCCTGACGCTCGCGCTTGGCGCCGGCGGAACCGCCGCGGTCTTCAGCATCGCCCGCACCATCCTGCTCGACCCGCTGCCCATCGCGCGCGAGGAACAGGTCGGCGTCTTCTGGATGCCGGTTTCGTGGACGGAGGAGGAGTTCCTGCACTTCCGGCCGAACTTCCCCGGTTTCAAGCAGGTCGCCGCCTATCGTCCCAACGACGTCACGCTGGAGTTGCCTGGCAGTCCCATGAAACTGACGCCTGGCGTCTCGGTGTCCGCCGAATTCTTTGATGTGCTCGGCGCGTCTCCCTTGCTCGGACGGACCTTTCAAGCCGCCGAGGATACGGTTGGTCCACCGCCCTCGGTGGTCCTCAGCCACTCGCTCTGGCACGAACTGGGATCCGATCCTGAAATCGTTGGGAAGCAGTTGCGGATTGGCGGCATCGCGCGCACGGTCATCGGCGTGATGCCGCGCGGCTTCTGGTTTCCGAGTCCGCAGACCCGCATCTGGGCCGCCGCGCAGCTGAGGCCAGAGAACCGATCCGGCATCTACACGCTCGTGGGCCGCCTTGCAGACGGCGCGTCGATGGACAACATGCACGTGCCGGTTCGCGCGTTGGCGGACGCGCTCGCCGAGCGGTTTTCGTATGCCTCGGCGTGGGACAAGACGAAGGCGCCGGCGATCACGCCCGCACGCGAGTTTTTTGTCGGAAAGCTCCGTCCGAGTCTCGAGGCGACGTTCGCGGCGGTGATCGTCATCCTGGTCATGGCCTGCGGCAATGTTGCGGCGCTGATGCTGGGACAGGTTGACGCACGCGCAACCGAGATGGCAGTACGCGCCGCGCTCGGCGCAAACCGCCAGCGCCAGTTGCAGCAGCTGATCATCGAGGCGCTGCTCGTCGGAGCGCTTGCAGGAGCTACCGGCGCGGCGCTCGCGGCGGCCGGATTCGAGCTGCTCGTGACGTCGCTGCCGCTCGGCGCGCTGGCTGACAACGCTCGTCTCGACTGGACTGTGTTCTGGGCAGCGATGCTGGCCGCGCTTGCGGCGGCCGCCATCGTCGCGATCGTGCCGGGGATCGCGCTGTGGCGCGGCAGTAGCCTTCGGGCGACGATGGCGACGACGCGCACCGGAGGTGTGGCGGCTCGCGGCGGCCGCCTCGAAGGGGGACTCGTGATCGCGCAGGTTGCGCTCGCCGTCCTGCTTGCCGCCGGCGCCGGGCTACTCATTCGCAGCGTGACAAACCTCCGCGCAATTGATCCCGGCGTGCGTACGGATGGGGTCGCGATCGTCGATGCGGTCATGCCACTCGGCGCAACGCAGCCACAGCGAAAGCGGATCGTTCTCGACATGCTGCCGGTCCTACAGGCGCTGCCGGGGGTGAAGTCCGTCGCCGCGGCGCAGAAACTGCCCTTGCGCGGATCCGGCGACAACTGGCGTATCCGTATCCAGGGTCGCGCCAATGAAGATCGAGCCACCACCGCGTTGAGGATGGTCACGCGCGATTACTTCACAACGCTTGGCTTGCCTATTCTGCGCGGTAGAAATTTCGACGTCTCCGATCGCGAAGGCAGCGGCCGCGTCGTCATCGTTAACGAGGCGCTCGCGGAGAAGTTTTTTCCGAACGAAGATCCGCTCGGGCGCCTGCTGCTCACCTTCGACGAGCGCGGCGAGCGGATCATCGGTGTCGTCGCCAACGCCGCCGAGGCGGCTCTGACGGATGGAGCGGTCCCCGCGCGATACGTGCTATACGAGCAGATGCCGTTTGTGTACGGCGGGATTTCGTTCGTGGTCAGGGCAGACTCCGAGCAACAGATTCCGGGAGTGCTCTCCTCTGCGCGCTCGGCCATCGGTCGAGTAGGTGTGCAGCTGGCGATCCAGGAGACGACCACGATGACACGATTGTTCGAGCGGGCGATCGGTCCCGCGGCGCAGATCGTGAGGCTGCTTGGAATGCTGGCGGCGCTCGCGCTCGTGCTCGGCGCCGTCGGTGTCTACGGCGTGATGTCGCACTACGTCACGCGGCGGTCGCGCGACTATGGCATCTGCATCGCGCTCGGCATGCAGCCGTCGCACGTCGCCCGCCACGTCGTTGGACGCGGCGGTGCGCTCGTCGGCGCCGGCAGCGTCATCGGTATCGTCGCGGCGGTGATCGCGACGAAACTCCTGGCCACATTGCTCTATGGCGTCGAGCCGACCGATCCGCTTGCGTTTGTCGCGGCTGTCGCCGTTCTTTTTGCCGTCGGTGTCCTGGCCGCGTTCGTCCCGGCGCGCCGGGCCAGCCTGACCGACCCGGCGGTGGTGTTACGAGAATGACGGTTAAACGACGCGACCCGGAACCCGTCCTGCTCGGCTCCCTCGAGGAACAGGTGATGCTTGCCGTCGTCCGCACGGAGGACGAAGCGTACGGGATGAACGTGCGGCGCGAGCTGGAGGCTGTCACGGGGCGCGAGGTGACGATCGGCTCCGTCTATGCAACGCTGGATCGCCTCGAGGCGAAGGGCTTCGTCTTCTCGTCTCGCGCGTCGACCGCCGATGCGGCGTCGCGCCGCGTCTTCGCGGTGACGCGAGCGGGCGCTCGATCGCTGGCGCTGACGCGTGAGATGCGCGAGCGGCTGTGGACGGGCGTCAGCCTTCGCGCACTGATACAGTCGTGAGCGCAGTCCCATTAGGGCTGCCGTGACGCATCACTTTTCAGGTGGAGGCGAAGCATAAGCTTACGGTGAATTGTCGGCCCGGCTGAGCACTAAATCCTGGGAACTCCACTCTGTGCGGGAGCCAAGAGGCTTCAGAGGCTCACAGGCGTTGAGCGGTAGTGAGTTCCGTACCGAAGCCCCTCTCAATCCAACGTTCTTGTGCACTGCCGCACAGTGAAGGGGACGACCTGTCGGAAGAAGAGATCACAGCAGTCCGCGATCGCACAGACGATGGCGAGGTTGACCACGATCTGTTTCGCGAACGGCGCTCGAAATCCTACGAGCGCGACTACGACATCGACGCCATCTGATGCGTGCGGTTCGATTTCAATCTGGTTTCCAATTGGATGTCGTTTGAAATCAGCACGTTATCGAAACCGACGTTTCGGGCGAGCGAACCGCCCAACCCTCGCACCTTCAGCCACTTGCGGTGGATTGAATATTTGGTGGCCCAGATTTGTCCCAGATGGAACCCACTGACCAGCTGGATGCGCCAAATCGAGGACTTCCAGAGAGCCGCCTAGTTCGAGTCCAGCCTGGCGAGCCAGCTCCTAAAGCGTCCCCTATCAACAGTTTACGAAACAGGCCATTTGCCCATATCGAACTTCCGCAGGCTACGAAGGCGCCGACGATCCAGCGACAACTCACTCGCCTCTGCATTTTGCTCTTGCATCCAATATGGATACTAATATAGTATCCATAAATGGCTTCCGTAAACACTCAATTTTCGATCGCCGTCCACGTAATGGCGGCAATCGCACATCACGAGGGAGTTTTCACGTCGGAAATTCTCGCAGGCAGCGTGAATGCGAACCCGGTTTTCGTTAAGAGAATCCTCGTGAAACTCTCGAAGGCGAAGCTGGCTAAGACGACTGTTGGTAGGTCGGGTGGTTATGGCCTGGCACGAAGCCCAAAGAGTATTTCCCTCTTAGACATCTACTCTGCGGTAAACCCTCCAGATGCTTTCGCCATCCATGCCTATCCCAAAACGAAGGAGTGTGTCGTGAGCTGTAACATCAAGGAAGTCATGAGCGACGTGCTGGTTGGCACTCAGGAGGCCGTCCGTAGGGATCTGAGGCAGACGACATTGGCGGACGTGGTGTCGAAAATCAGGGCCAGGTCTGGTTAGCTTTTTTTTGCTCACAATAGATACTTTTATAGTAACTAATCTTCACCGAAAGGAACACGAGATGACTAGACTGAGTGGAAAGACCCCTGTGATAGCCGGCGGAGCCGCAGCACAGCGGGGCATGGATGCGCCTACCGCCGTTCTCATCGGGGTGACCGGAGGACTTGGTCACGCCCTGGCCAGGCTCCTCGCGGCCGAGGGCTTCCGGATGGTGCTCGCGGCGCGCCGCGAGTACGACGCCGCGGCGCTGACCGGCCGGAGCGACGGTTCGGCGATTTACCTGCGCGCGGACGTCACCGATCCGGCGAGCCTCGAGAAGCTGGCGGCGGCGGCCTTCGAGCACCTCGGCCGGATCGATGCGGTGGTGAACCTCGCGGGCATCTCGCCGCGCAAGGCCCTCGAGGATTACACGCCGGCCGACGTCGACGCGCTGCTCGCGGTCAACGTGAAGGGGCCCATCTTCGTGACCCAGGCATTCCTGCCGGGGCTGCGCAAGCAAGCCGGCGGCGGCGTGGTCGTCCACCTCGGCGGCGCCATGGACGGCCGGGTGGCGCTGCCGTTCATGAGCGCCTACGCGGCGACCCGCGGTGCGCTGGCGAGCTACGTGCAAGGCGCCAATCGCGAGCTTGTCGGGACCGACGTGGTGCTTTCGTTCTTCGGGCCTGTGCCCTCCAACACCGAGTCGGAGTCCCCATATTTCGACATGTGGCGCAAGATGGGCGTCGCCCTCTGCGAGCCCGACGTGGTCGCCCGCGAGATCCTCGCCACCATCCGCCAGCGACGTCGCGCCCACATCATGGGCGGAGGGCTGCTCAGGATGCTCACGCTCGCGAACGCCGTGTCGCCGTCTGCTGCCGACGCGATCGGTCTGCGGCGGTTCGGGAAGCTCATCCAGCAGCACCGTCCACGGTGATCTCCGCTCGGGGCAGTAACGAGAAGCATCGAAGCGAAGAGATGAGCGATCATTTCGACAACGGGCGGTTCTTCAACCCGAACGGCGCAAACGGACAGCCAATCTGGAAGGCGCCGCGCATGCTGTTCGAGCGTGGCACGCCATGGCCGGCGCAGGTGCCAGTCGTGCAGCGAACCTCGCTTCCGCCGACGAGCGGCGACGAGATCGTCATCACCTTCATTGGTCACGCGACATTTCTGATTCAGACGAGCGCCGGCAACATCATCACCGACCCGGTCTTCGCGGAGCGCGCCGGACCGTTCGGGCGGACAGGGCCACGGCGCGTACGTCAGCCGGGCATTCGCTTCGACCATCTGCCTCCGGTTGCTTACGTACTCCTGAGTCACAATCACTACGACCACTGCGATCTGGAAGCGCTGCGGGCGTTGCAGCACCGCGATCATCCGCGCGTCGTGACACTGCTGGGCAACGCGACGCTGCTGCGATCGGCCGGCGTGACGCGGATCGCCGAACTCGACTGGTGGCAGCGCATGCCAGCCGAAATGTCGGCCGTGCTAGGTGCGCAGACGGTCGACCCGGCCGTCACCCGTGGACGCGAGATAGAGATCACTGCGACCCAGGCGCAGCACTTTTCCGCCCGCACGCCCTTCGATCGCAATCGCGCGCTATGGGGCGGCTTCATGATCACGATCGATGAGCAGCAGATCTACTTCGCGGGCGACAGCGGGTACGGTCCCCATTTCCTGGAGGTCGGCCGGCGTTTTCCGCGGCTCGATCTTGCGCTGATACCGATCGGCGCATATGAACCGCGCTGGTTCATGAAGGACATTCACATGAATCCTGAGGAGGCCGTGCAGGCGCATCTGGACGTCGGTGCTCGCCGCAGCATCGGCATGCACTTCGGCACGTTTCGGCTGACGCCCGAAGGACTGAACGAGCCGGTGGCCGCGCTCGGCCGTGCGCGGTCCGCTGCCGGAATCGGCGATGCCGCCTTCACGACGCTCGACGTCGGTGAATCCGCGCGCCTCGGAGCGGCTGACGGCGGCCGATCAAGGGCCAAAATCTGCGGATCGGTTCGAAACGGCACCTAGTATCAATGTTGGAGATTTGGAACCTGCTCCGAACAATACATCGAAGACTTCCAGAGAGCGGCGTAAGGCGTTTGCTAAACGCCGACCACTCTGTCGGCCATCTTCGTTTTTCTAGCAAATCCAAGCGTCTCAACCACTTCCTCAATCCCGCCTTCTGGCTGCTGTTGGCTCCGTAGGCCCGGTCTTGGCAGGGACAAATCTGGGGACAGGCGGCGACAGGATTACAGCGGTTGATTGCGCTGCGCACCATAGTCCGCGCGCTGTCGCACGTGGTGGAGGTCCGCGGTGGCCGGGGCACGGGCCTTCATAACGTCTTCCTTCAGGCTGCGAACTGCCGCAGGTGATAATCCAAGTGCATCTGCAAGAGCTTGCCCCACTGGCAAGGCGTCATCTTCCCGAATAGTGGATGCGGTTTCCACGCCTCGTCAGTTCTCGCGTGCCACGCGGTCTCGACGATGTTCAGTAGTTGTGCCTTTTCGTCCGCGAACTCAAATCTCTTCGAATGCGGGATCTTGAAGCCCTTAGGCAAGCGGAGACCCACGGGCTGCTCCGGAAACCAATCCACCGTGATCGACTTGCCGAGTGTTCGGGTGAGTAGGTTGCTCTCGTCCGGAAGATCGTAGAAGCCAAGCGAGCCACCGCACGCCAGATTGAGGTGGTGAAGCATCTGGTCCACTTCCATGGTGCCCCACTGACGCGGGGACTGTGGTGTCACACTCTCGATCCGCTGGCGATACTCTTGCCGCTTCTCCTCCGTGAAGAAGAGCCTCCCATCCACCTGCTTCAACCGCAGAGCCCGCGGGATATCTCGGATCATTGCGATTCCTGACATCAGGATGTCGGGATCAAAGAGATCGCGTAGCAGGCCCATGGGTGGTACTCCGGAGCAGCGATTAACGAAGTAAGAACTTGAGAACAGCATTGGCACGGCCTCCGAAGGGCGCATGCAGGAGATCGATGAAATTCCAGCGGCCCTGCTCGAATATGCCCTTGGCATGGCTGAGCGTGCGGAAGCCTTCGACGCCATGGTATGCGCCCATACCGCTTGCACCGACCCCGCCGAACGGCAGATCGTCTTGCGCCACGTGCATGATCGTGCCGTTGATGGTGACGTTGCCGGACGTCGTGCGGTCGAGCACCTTCCGTCGGTCCGCGTCGTCGTCGCCGAAGTAGTAGAGCGCGAGTGGTCGGGGCCGTGCGTTCACGTAGTCGATGGCGTCATCGATGTTGCCGTAGCCGAAGATCGGCAGGATGGGACCGAAGATCTCCTCGTGCGCGATCTTCATCTCGTCGGTGACGCCGAGCACGACGGTCGGCGCGAGGGTGTGAGGACGACGGGTGGCGTCGCCGGGCCGGTGTCCGACCTCGATGATCCGTGCCCCATGGGCGCGAGCGTCGTCGATCAGGTCGATCAGCATCGAATACTGCTGGTCGTTGACGATCGAGGTGTAGTCCTCGCTCGTCGGGCCGTCGGGGTAGGCGGCCTTCACCAGCCTGTCGTAGCTCTCGATGAAGGTGTTGACCTCGGATTCGTGCACCAGGGCGTAGTCCGGGGCGATGCAGGTCTGCCCGCCGCTGAGGAGCTTCCCCCAGACGATGGCGGACACGGTGCGGTCCTGCACGCTGCCCCTGGCGACGATGGTCGGGGACTTGCCGCCGAGCTCGAGCGTGACGGGGACGAGGTTCTCGCTCGCCGCCTTCATCACCGCTCGTCCCACGGCGGTGCTCCCGGTGAAGACGAGGTGATCGAACGGCAGGGAGGAAAATGCGGAGCCGTCGCCGCTGAAAATGGCGACCTGTTCTTCGGGGAAGAGCTCGCTGACCATCGACGCGAGCACGGCGTTCGTCGCCGGTGTGAGCTTCGACGGTTTGAGCATGACCCGGTTTCCGGCGGCGATCGCGGTGACCACCGGCATCAGCGACAGGTTGACGGGGTAGTTCCACGGTGAGATGACGCCGACCACGCCGAGCGGCTGATACTCGATGCGATTGCTGCCGAACCGCATGTCCAGGGCGATGTGGCGGCGCGTCGGGCGCATGAAGCGATGGAGATTGCGCGCGAGGTAGTCAATGCCCTGGACGACGCCCACGATTTCCATCACCGCCGTCTCGTGGCGTGAGCGATGGCCGAAGTCGGTGTTGATTGCTTCCTCGATGGCGCGGCGTCGCGCGAGCATTGCCGCCTTGAACTTCTTCAGATCACTGCGGCGCTTCGTCAGTGACGGTGCCCCGTCGCGAAGATACGCGGCACGCTGGACGGCGAGGATGTCGCCGAAGCGCTCCCGGTCGGACCGGTTGGCGGATTTGGGATGCAGTTCGGACACGGTGGCTGTCATGGGAGTGCTCCCCGAAATTGCGTTAACGATGCGAACAAAGCCGGGCGGTCTTCACAACGCCGCCCCAGTGTCGCCGAGGATGCATCCGGCCTATCGTCGCGCGACCCCGACCGACGCGGTGTTCGCATCGCCGCGATCAGTTCGGTTCCCCATGAGGCGGGCAGTGATGGCCTGGTTTAGCCAGCGCGCGGCCCTGATCAAGGACATGGACGCCTGGTTGGCCCACCCCGGCACGACACTGACGCGTCCGGCTTGCAACGCACGAATCCCGGCGCGCACCACCGGCGCCGGCTGCATCATCAGCCGCTTCAAGATCGGCGTGATCGTCATGTTCGCAGCGGCCGCAAATCCCGTGTCCGACAGGCCAGGGGAGAGTGCGGTCACGACAATGCCGTCGTGCCTGAATTCGCGATGAAGCGCCTCGGCGAGGCCGAGCACATACGCTTTGGCCGCCGCATAGACCGCAAAGTTCTCCACGGCCTGATAACCCAGGACACTGGCAATCAGGAGAATCTGTCCGCGTCGCCGCTCCCGCATGTCCTCAGCGAAAAGGCGCGTCATGGCGGTCACGCTGACGACATCCAGGTTCAGCATCGCCATCGTTCGATCCAGCGGCTCATCGAGGAAGGGGCCCTGCAATCCGCTACCCGCGTTGTTGATCAGGATGTCGATCGCAATCCCTCGCTCACGCAGCCGCTTGTGCAGGTCGACGACCGCCGTGATCGCGGAAAGGTCGACCGGCTCGACGATGACGTCAACGCGATATTTCTGGCGCAGCTCGATCGCCAACGTCTGCAGCTTCTCGATGCGGCGCGCCACAAGAACAAGCGGCCGACCTTGTGCGGCGTACTGCCTGGCGAACTCTTCGCCGAAACCACTCGACGCGCCCGTGACGAGAACCCACGATTGATCTTTCAGTGTCATGATATTCACCTGCTGTTTCATCTGAGCGCTGCCTGCATTAGCGCGCTCTTGTCTACAAGGCCGTCGGCCCGACTGGTCTGCGCGTGCGCGGCCGCGACAGACGCCAGCCCGATCAGCGCGACGACGCCGACAAGCCTGACGATCGTGCCAGCACGATCGAAACGCTCGCTTCGCAGTTCCTCGACCAGCGCCTTCATCACGACGCCTTCGGCGACGAAGCTCGCGCCGTCGTGGTGCATCCGGTGGAGCAGGTCGCGCCCGGCCCTGTCTACGGACGTGATACCTCGCAGGTCGACTTCGCGGGGTTTTCCCGCGGGGGCACCCGACCACACCCGCTCGGCCTCAGCGGCCCAGCGGCCTGCGAGCGTGCCCTCGAGCGTGAGCCGCCATGCGCCTGGTTCGTTTTGCTCCGTAACTCTCAGCATTTGGGTGTCTCCGTCAGCCATCCAGACAGAAGGCAAGCGGCCCGCCAAGCGGTCTGACTGACCTAAGTGTTGATATCGTTAGAGTTGCGACGTACGAACAGCGAAGTGCCGACAGGTGCCAACGCCGAATATTTGGCATCTGCCAAGTTATGGGCAGGCGTGGGATAATTCGGCGTGGCCGAAGTCGCCGGCGCCGCGCAAGCAGCGCGCTACGAATCCCTTATCCGCCTGGCAGGGGCGATTCGCTCCCGAACGGGGGACGACGACCTCTTCGGCCTGCTCGTCGACGAACTCCGACGGACGGTACCCTTCGACGCGATCGCGCAGTTCGACGACACGTCCACCACGATCAACTGGCGCAACGAGGGCGCCTCAGGCGAGCCCCGCCCGTTGCAGATCGCAGACGAGACCGAGAGCGTCGCCGCATGGGTGCACGAGAACCAGCAGTCACTCGTCATCCCGGACGTCGAGGATGAAACGCGGTTTCGCCCCAGCATGCAGCGGCTGCAGTTGGTAGGCCTGCGATCGGTCTGCGCGTTTCCCCTGAGCACGGCCCACCGGCAATTGGGCAGCATCGTGATCGCGAGCCGCCTCGTCGGCGCGTACCGTCCCGAGGATGTCCGGTTTCTGTCGCTCGCGGCGGCGCAGATCGCGCTCGCCATGGACGCCGCGCGGAACTTCCGCGAGTCCCAGCGCGCAGAGGAGCGGCTTCGCTTGCTCCTTGATCTCACGAACCGGATCGTCTCGAACCTTGATCTCCGGGCTCTCCTGCGTGAGGTGTCGGCGAGCATCCGGCACGTGATGCACTGCGAGGGCGCCGCCGTGTCACTGCCCGCTCCCGAGACCGGCGAACTGCGGTTGTTCGCGCTCGATTTCCCCAGCAGTAAGGGCATCCTCCGCGAGGGGCTCGTGTCCACGGACCTCACCAACAGCGTGGTCCGCGTGTTCGCGACGGGTCAGGTGCTGAACATGACCCGCGAGGAGATCCAGGCGGACGGGCCGAGCGCGGGCGAAGGGGCGCAGTCGATGTGCCGCCTCCCACTCGTCAGCCGCGACCGCGTGCTTGGCGTCCTGAGCGTGGGCGCGCAACGCGAGCACGCGTTCACGGACGACGACGTATCGTTCCTTGGCGATGTGGCGAAGCAGGTCGCCATCGCCGTGGAGAACGCGATCGCCTACGACAAGATCGCCACGCTCAAGGACAAACTCGCGCAGGAGAAGGTGTATCTCGAGGACGAGATCCGCAGCGAGCTCAACTTCGAGGAAATCGTCGGCAGCAGCGAAGCGTTGCGCCATGTGCTGCGTCAGGTCGAGACCGTCGCACCGACGGAGTCGACGGTGCTGATCTACGGCGAGACCGGCACGGGCAAGGAATTGATTGCGCGGGCCCTCCACACCCTCAGCACCCGGAAGGACCACGCATTCGTGAAGCTGAATTGCGCGGCGATTCCGACGGGGTTGCTCGAGAGCGAACTGTTTGGCCACGAACGCGGTGCGTTCACCGGTGCGATCGCCCAGCGCGTCGGCCGCTTCGAGCTGGCGCACCGCGGCACGATGTTCCTCGACGAGATCGGCGAGGTCCCTCTGGAACTGCAGCCGAAGCTACTGCGGGTGCTGCAGGAGCGCGAGTTCGAGCGCCTGGGCAGCTCGCGCACGCTTCATACAGACGCGCGCCTCATCGCCGCCACCAACCGCGACCTCGCGGAGATGGTGGCGGCCCAGACGTTTCGCTCCGACCTCTACTACCGGTTGAACGTCTTTCCGATCCGGATTCCGCCACTGCGGGAGCGGCCCGAGGACATTCCCGTGCTGGTGCGCCATTTCGTTCAACAGTTCAGCCGGCGCAACAACCGAAGTATCGACACGATTCCCTCGGACACGATGGATGCGCTCGTGCACTATCACTGGCCCGGCAACATCCGCGAGCTGCAGAACGTGATCGAGCGCGGCGTCATCGTGTCGCGGGGTCCGGTCCTGAAAGTGCCCATCGCCGAATTCAAGGCCCATACGGCGCGTGCCGCGATCGCGAAAGCCGTCAAGCCAGCGAGTACGCTGCGCGACACGCTCGGCGAGACCGAGCGCAACCAGATCCTCAAGGCCCTCGAACAGTCGCAGTGGGTCATCGCCGGTCCCAAGGGCGCCGCCGCCCGATTGGGCATGAAGCGCTCGACTCTCCAGTTCCGTATGCGGAAGCTGGGCATCCGGATCGCGCGTACTGGGGTGTAGCCACAACGGGCGGTCCAGGGCAGGTGAATGACCTCGTGGATGCCGGCCTCGCGTGTTAACGCGTGACGCGCCCAATCGCTGTGCACTTCAGGTGAATGCAACGATTGGAACCGAACCGCCATTCGCGCAGACTCGGAAAGAGTACTTGTCGGTACGCGTCCATGAGCCTCGCACTAATCGATCGTCAGAACTGTGTCAGAACTGTGTCAGATACCCCCTCAAACCCCGGTCAAACACCGTGATTTACGGGGACACTCCGATGCACATCGTTGTTGCGGGAAGTCGTTGAGGGAGAGTGCGTTGGTGCGTTTCGGTGTGCGTCAGCACGCGCGAGCGGAATCAATTTCCAAGCGTGCTCCTTCAACCACTCGGACATCTCTCCCTTTATTTGCGCTATTTTATGTCGGACCAGCGGCAATATGAAGAACATGGCTGCGGTCGTGCCGTTCATCAGGCCCACAGCCGCACCCCAGTTGTATTGGGTTTTTCAGTGAGACTGCCGTCCGTTACCCCGACGGGGAGGTGGCGGGAGCGGGGGAGGATGCAGAGGAGATGAGGGTAGCCCGCCTGACCGCTTCCCCAGGGTGATCACCCTGACCATGGTGTTCTGCCTCAGGACGGGCCAACCGCGGGAATTCTAAACACTGCGGCGTTTATCGCGGGTCACGTCGCGCGCTCACCCGCGGCCGCTTACGGCCCCGGTGCAGCGTGCCCGACAGTGAGGAGCACCGACGCGGCATCGACCGCCAGTCCACGATTGTGGCGGCGACGTACCTGGCGGCCAGCGTCGTCCCGGTGAACCGCGAAGCAGCACCCGGCGCCAGTCTAAACTGGGACGACGATGGCTGACCCGATTGCATCTCTGCTGCTAGAAAACGTGCAGCCGCGCAGAGGACGCGGCGGCTGGCACGGCGGCCCCACACCGCTCGGCGCTTTGCGTGGCGTCACGATCGACCAGGCCGCGTGGGTTCCACTGCCCGGTCGAAAAAGCATCTGGCAGCTCGCGCTCCATATTGCATATTGGAAATACGCTGTGCGGCGTCGCCTTGATGGTGTGAAAGGGGAGCGCTTTCCGCGCAGTCCCGCCAACTGGCCCAAGGTCACAAATCCAACCGACGCGGCCGCGTGGGCGCAGGATATCGCGTTGCTGCGAGCCGAGCACGAACGGCTGCTGACCACGATCGCGAAAGTGCCTCCGCGGCGGTACGGTGAGGCAACCTCCGGTGGAAAGCGCTGGACGATGGGAGAGTTGATCCTCGGCATCGCACAGCATGACGCGTATCACGCCGGACAGATTCAGATGCTCAAGCGCCTTTGGGCCGCGCGCACAGATAAGAGGAACAATGGCGCCGGATCTCGGCTTCCTTGAGTTCGACGCCGATCTCTCTGCGCCAGGCATCATCGCCGCCTATGACGAGTTGCCGCTCTGGTCCGCCATCTTCGGCCTTCTATTGCTGGAACACGTTCCGCTCGAGAACGTGCACTCGGCTCTTGACGTCGGCTGCGGCACAGGATTCCCGCTCATCGAATTGGCGGAGCGACTGGGACCCCATGCCAGCGTACATGGCATCGACCCCTGGTCGGCCGCGCTGGCACGCGCGCGAGAGAAGATTGCGGCTCGAGGGACCGCGAACGTCACCGTGCACGAGGGCGTCGCGGCGAAGATGCCGTTCGCTGACGAGACCTTCGATCTCATCGTCTCGAACCTGGGTGTGAACAACTTCGATGATCGCGCAGGCTCTCTGCGCGAGTGTCGGCGAGTCGCGAAGGCTGGTGCGACCCTCGCCCTGACGACGAATCTGCAGGGCCACATGCAGGAATTCTACGACGTCTTCGACCGAGTGTTGGAGGAGCGCAACGATGTCGACGCGCGCCGGTTGCTGCGCGGACATATCCATCATCGCGCGACCGTCACCGGCGTGCGTCAGCTCCTGGAAGACGCGCGATTTTCCGTGCGACGAGTCGTCGAGACGACCGGTTGCATGCGTTTTGCCGACGCGACTGCCCTGTTCAACCACCATTTCATCAAACTGGGGTTTCTTGACGGTTGGAAGAAGGTTGTGCCGGGTCGTGAAGCAGAAGTCTTCACCCATCTCGCAAGCGCTCTGAACGAAACCGCAAGCCGGCCCGGCGGGCTGCGGCTGACGATCCCAATGGTGTACGTCGAAGGCATCGCGGCGTAGTTCCAGCCGGCGCAGCCGCTACAGGTGGGAGACGCCCCGGCTCGATGGTCGCCGCGATGGCGTTCGCGATCACGCGCTGAGCGAAGCCGGATTCGATCCGAAGGGCCCGGATGATCTCGTTCTCACGGTCAGTCTGATCACGAGCGCTGGTGAATTGCGCGAGGCCTCGGCCGTGCGCTATTCCATGAAGCGCAGGATCGCTGCCCTGGAGCATGGCGTGTGCGCGTCCGTCTGCATGTCACGCTCCTTTGCCGCGCTCAACTTGCACTTGCAGCCGGTGGACCCAGTTCAGTTCGTCCTTGACCAACTTGCGAACACGATCGAGGGCCACGGCACTGAATGACCTGGGTTTCATGACATCTCGAAGGTGCGAGAGCTGCTCAGATCGAGACGTCAGAAACGACGCGCGGGCGGCAAGGACATTGCGCCGTGTCGATTTCGGCAAGGCGCCAAAGAATGCGACGCGAAAGAGGAATGCCTCGTCATCGGCGGCTTCTCGATCGCCGAACCTGCCGAGCTGCTCGAGGAGATACTGTCTGCCCGCGGCTGTGATTCGGTATTGCTTACGGGTCTGACCCCGATCACCCGGCGCCGACCCCTGCTCGACCCAGCCTTCCCGCACGAATCTGTTTAGCGACGGATAGACCACGTTGGGGTGCATCGCCTTGCTGCCGAGAATCAGTCCGGCCGTGTTCTTCAGCGCATATCCGTAGGCCGGCCCCCTGAGCAGCGCCGCCAGCAGGATAAGGTCATTCACGTTAGTATCAATATTGACTGTATAGGACCGCCTGTGTCAAGCTGCGAGCAGCGCACGGTAAGGCTTGACAACCCGAATCGCGGAAACTCAGGCAGACACCAAGGAAGTGCAAAATGGACCGGGTCAGACAGGAAATCCGGCAGGCGGCGCGACGGCTGCGGCGCAGCCCTGCCTTCACGCTCGCCTCGCTGCTGACGCTCGCGCTCACAATCGGCGCAAACGTGGCACTCTTCGCCGTCGTCCATCGCGTGGTGTTGAACCCCCTGCCGTATCCGGGGTCGGATCACTTGATTGAGTTGGACCATGGCGCGCACCGACTCAAGCTCGGAACCGGCTTCGGCATCACCGCCGGCCTCTATCTTCATTACGTCGACCGCGCTCGATCGTTGGACAGCGCGGCGGTTTACCGAACCTTCGACGCGACGGCGACCGGCGACGGCGAGCCCGAGCGCATCCGCGTCGCGCGATCGACGCCGTCCCTCGTCTCGGTGCTGCGCGTGCCGCCGGCGGTCGGCCGCTGGTTCACTGAACAGGAGGGAGTGCCCGGTTCCGCACCGGTCGCCGTGCTCTCTCACAGACTGTGGATGCGGCGGTTCAAAGGCGATCCGGCCGTACTCGGCCGGCCGATCGTGCTGAACAACAACGCGGTGCAAGTTGTCGGCGTCATGCCGGTTTCATTCGGATTTCCGGATTCACGCGTCGATGTATGGGTGGCCGCGCCCATCGCCCGCGCCAATGGCTTCGGGCTCTGGGAATACAAAGGGATCGCGCGTCTGCGCGACGGCGCCACACTCGAGACGGCAAGAACGGAGCTGAACCAACTCATCGCCGACGTGCCGCGCGCCTATCCAGGCGATCCGCTGGCGATGGGCAACGTGCAGTCGAACGTCTTCTTCAGCGGGATGGCGCTGAAAGACGCGACGCTCGGAGGGTCGGGGCGCGCTCTGTGGGTTCTGCTCGCCTCGTCCTGCCTTGTGCTGCTGGTTGCCTGCGCGAACGTCGCCAACCTGTTTCTCGTACGCTCGGATGCGCGTCAGCGCGAGGTGGCCGTTCGGCGCGCTCTCGGCGCCGGTCGATTCAGACTCCTCTGGTTCTTTCTGACCGAGAGCGCGCTGCTGTCGCTGGCCGGCGGCGCGGTTGGACTGGTGCTCGCCGAATATGGCGTCGACATGCTCGTGCGATTCGGGCCGGCGAATCTGCCGCGTTTGGGCGAGGTGAAGCTGGACGGCGTTGCCGTCGCCATGGCGTTTGCCGTCAGCCTCGTCGCCGCGGTCACGTTTGCTGCGATCCCGCTGTGGCGCACGCGCGAGCTCGCCGCGTCCTTGAACGAGGAGGGGCGCAGCAACACGGTCAGCCGCGGCCACCACCGGGCGCGTCACGTGCTGATGGGTGCACAGATTGCGATGGCGCTCGTTCTGCTGGTGGCATCCGGCCTCATGGTTCGCAGCTTCCAGAAGCTGCGCGCGTTGGATCCGGGATTTGATCCGTCCTCCACGCTGACGTTCAGCATCGGCCTGCCGGATCGTGAATACCCGACGCGTGAGGCGGCCGTCGCTGCTCATCAGGCGATTCTCGACAAGTTGGCGGCTCTGCCTGGCGTGAGGGCCGCGTCTGGATCCACGTGCCTGCCGCTGGCTGGTGGATGCGACGGGAATACGCTGCGCATCGAAGGTCGCGTCCTCCCGCCGGGGACGATCCCACCGGTGGCGGTCTTCCGCGCCGTCGCGGCCGGGTACTTCCAAGCGATCGGCATGCGGCTGGTGCGTGGGCGCAGCATCGATCGCGCCGACGTCGATCACCGCGAACCGGTGGTCGTAATCGACGAGACGTTGGCAAAGACTTACTTCCCAAACCAGGATCCGGTTGGCCAGCGCGTGGCGTCGAACCGGCCGGGCGCACGGCCGGGCGAAGCACCGTTGCTGACATGGCTGACCGTCGTCGGCATTGTCGCGAACACGCCGGTGCGCACGCTCGGCGAGACGAACCCTCTTCCGCAGCTGTTTATGCCGATGTCCATCGCGAGCGGACCCGGCGTCGCGAAGTCGGCGTTGGCCGGTCCCGATGTGTCGGTCATGAGCTTCGTCGTGCGAGCGGCCACACGACCGCTTGATTTGACGCAGCCTGTGCGGCAGGCAATCGCCGAGGTCGACAGGAATGTGGCTGTCGCGCAGGTGCGCACGCTCCAGGAGACCGTCGACCGTGCTTCTGGCCAGATGGCCTTCACGATGGTGCTGCTCGTGATTGCGGCGAGCGTCGCACTGCTGCTTGGCGTGATTGGCGTCTACGGTGTCATGGCCTACATCGTCAGCCAGCGGACTGTCGAAATCGGCGTGCGCTTGGCGCTTGGGGCGGATCCGACGCGTATCGCTGGCGATATCGTCAGGCAGGGCGGGCTCGTCGCGCTCTCCGGCGTCGGCGTGGGCGTGGCTGTCGCCCTGGTCGGCACTCGGCTTCTCGCGTCGCTGCTCTACGGCGTCGGCCCGCGCGACCCCATCATCTTCGCGGCGGCGACGGTCATCCTGCAGGCGGTGGCGCTGGTGGCGTGCTGGTTCCCGGCGCGCCGCGCGGCACGATTGAATCCGCTGGAAGCGCTGCGTTAGCCGAGCGTCGAAGGATATTCGCCCAGGCGCTCACGGTCTCGCAGCCTGCGACATATCGGTGGCGGTCGGCGCCGTATCGTCAGGCAGGACGAGACGGACATTTCTTCAGACAGCGGTCAGTATGACCAACCTGGCGATCGGGGCTCGCGCCAATGGTCCCGACCAGCATGCCGATCGGAAACGAAGCGGGAACGCGGGTGCGGGACAGCAAGGAGAGGCCGCGCATTGATGACGGAAACGAAGCGCTCCTGACAGAGTACGACCCGTGGCGTCAGCGCGCTCTCAATGCCATTCGTGCTTCGGAAGACAAGGCACGCGACGCCAACGTGGCGGCCGAGACGTTGCTCGAGATCATTTCCAGCCGCTCTCCGCGGCTACGCTACCTGATTGGGCAACAAGCGAGGTCCGTCGCCCGTTTGCGTCGATTTCTTCCTGCGGGAATGTTCGAACAAAGAGTGCGGCGGAGCTTGTCACTGGACAAAACTCAATGAGAAACTGGGCGCCCGCTATGGCAAAGAGCAGCGAGTCCATCGGAATCCCGACACACTTGTCACTCCCACGGATTTGATTCCGCCGCTAGTGTTGTTTCACGGCCACCATCCGGCAGGTCGCATCGAGGTCGACCGAGCGAACACTTGAGGAAGGAAGGGAGGGACAAACGCGGTAACATCAAGCCTTAGCGGCAAGAACAGGAAGAACGAGGAGAAAGAGGCGCGAGCTACTCGAGACCAAGGTGCTAACGCACAGTCTGAGCAGCGGGCGCCGCTGGCGACCGCCTGCTCCAAACACCCGGCTGACTTCACGGCCTGTAGTGCCCGAGCTGAAAATGACCCGGTTGTTGTCACCGCAGCTCTTGCCCTAGCGACCTTGAATCCATTTCGATCGGAGTCCACCGCAGTAATGTGCGGCTAAGAACCAAGAGCTTGTTCTCCAACTTCCCCTTCTCTTGGTCGATCAGACGGTGCCAAGTCGGAGTCAGTTCTTCCTGAATTCTCACACTTTTCTTGAATCGACCGAGGCTCCCAATGTGGTTTGTGTGACGAGGGGCGAGGACCGTCATTCCTTTTCAGAGACGCGTCGCCAGAAAGGCCCGAGCTGATCGGCGCTGTACAGGAAGCATGCCTCCTGCGCGGCGTGCGCGAGGACGTTGATGCCCGAGCGATGGCGGCCATTCGACGGTGGCGATTTGAGCCGGCGAGGCTGCGCCACTCCACGCCACCAGGCTTGCCCATTCCGGCGGTCATGACAGTGACGCTGCAGATCGGTCAATAGTCCGCGTCGCCTGGCCTCAAGCCCGACGCCTCCAGTCTGGTCCCAGGTGATTCGCGGGCAGATCGACCTCAAATCGGAGGTTTCTACTAGCGTCGCGACGAGGGGGAGTCAGGCACAGAGAAGTCCGCGCAAGGGACTCGGCAAGGGGGACACGCAGCGCGCCAGTGCCTCCGCTACCGCCAGCGAAACAACTTGAGCGCCAGCCCGAAACACACCACCAGCCACGCACTCAGCACGGCGAGCTGCGGGCCGAGTTGGAGGAGTCCGGCGCCCTGGAGCATGTGCGCGCGCAGCGCGTCGATCAGGGCCGTCAGCGGCAGCGCGCTGATGAAGGGCTGGACGACGTCGGGGAATCGCTGCGCAGAGAAGAACACGCCTGAGAGAATCCACATCGGCACCTGCGCGAGGTTCATCAGGCCCGACACGGCTTCGATCGTCCGCGCCCGGCTGGCGATGAGCAACGCCAGCGCGCTGAAGGCGAGCGATGACAGCACGCAGATGACAACGAGGTCGAACAACCGGCCGCGAACGGGCACGCCGAACGCCAGCGCGCCAAAACCGATGGGCACGCCGACTTCGATCACCAGCACCATCATCCGCCACATGAGATAGGACAAGAGGTAGTAGGTCCGGGACATCGGCGTCGCGATCAGGCGTTTCGTCAACTTGCGGCGGCGCGAATCGACGATGGAGAAGCCGAGGCCCCAGAGCGTGTTGCTCATAATCCCCAGGCCGACGAGGCCGGGAACGAGAAAGTCGATGTAGCGTGAGCCGGCTTCACGGATGATCTGGTCCGTCGCAGGCACCGGATCCGCGCGGCCGGCGGCCCGCTGGATGGCGCGGTCGGCGAGCATGCGCGCGGTGCGTCCCTCCGGGTTCGTATCGTCGTAGCGATACACCACGGCGCCTGCGGATCCCGGCTCCGCGAGCAGCGCGACCTTGCCGGTTCGCAGCAGCTGCTCCGCGGCCTGCGGGTCCACGTCGGCGACGTCGAGCGTCGGGTCCTGTCTGAGCGCCTGCGCGATCGCGGGTCCCGACGCGGCCACTTTCAAGACATCAGCCGGGCGGCTCCGGAACGCCACGCCCAACCCCGCGGTGATCAGGATCGGGAAGAAGAGCGCCCAGAAGACAGCCTCGGGCTCTCGCGTGAACTCGCGCACGCGGACGAGCGTCAGCTGGACGAGGGGATGATCAAAAAACGATTCCCGCCCAACCGACACGGTGCGTCGTCGGTCGCCGGCCTGGCTGGATACGTGCTCACTCATCGCGCAGGTGCCGCCCCGTCAGCGAGACGAAGACGTCCTCCAATGTCGCCGAGTGCGTCCTCAGCTCGGTCAGCGGTATTCCCTGGCGCCGAAGCTCTTCGAGGAGCGCTGGCACGGCGCGATGCAGTTCCGTCGCCTGAATGCGGATGCTCCCGTTCTCGGACCGCACATCCCGAACGCCTTCGACCTGCCGAACGGCCGCGAGGTCAATCGGGTGAGACGCACCGCTCGTCGAGAAGTCGATGACGTGATCGGCGCCAATCGAGGCGACGAGCTCCGCCGGCTTACCGCGGGCGATGACCTTGCCGTGGTCCATGATCGCCAGCTCGTCGCACAGGCGCTCGGCTTCGTCCATGTAGTGCGTCGTCAGCAGGATCGTCCGCCCCGCCTTCTTGAACTCCTCGATGAGTTCCCACAATTGACGCCGAGCTTGTGGGTCGAGCCCGGTGGTCGGCTCGTCGAGGAACAGGAGATCGGGATCGCCGACGAGCGCGCACGCGAGCGCCAGGCGCTGCTTCTGTCCACCCGAGAGCGCGACGACCCGCGCATCGCGCTTCTCCTCGAGCTGAACCAGCGCGATGACCTCCTCAGGCGCCGGGCCACGCTCGAAGAAGCTCCGGAACAGCCGCAGCGTCTCGCCGACAGTCAGCTTGTCGGACAGCTGCGTCTCCTGCAGCTGGATGCCCAGCCGCTGACGCAACGCCTGCGCATCGGACGCCCACCGGAGCCCCAGGACCTCGACGTCACCCGAGTCCGGCTCCGTCAACCCCTCGCAGATCTCGATGGTCGTCGTCTTCCCGGCGCCGTTCGGGCCGAGCAGGCCGAAGCACTGCCCGGCGGGCACGTTGAGATCGATGCCGTCGACCGCGACCACGTCCTTGTAGGTCTTCCGGAGATTGGCGACGCGCAGGGCGGGGCGCGTCGGGGGGAGGGCCATCCGGGTAGTTTAACAGCTGGGAACTGACACACGGCAAACGCACGATGGGCACGATGCACACGATGACTGCGGCTCGCGGCTGGCTGCTCGCTGCTGCTAATTCGTAGCAAGCGGGTACTCAGCAACCGCGAGCAGCGAGTAGCGAGCCGCCAGATGGTCCTCGTGTCATCGTCGTTCACACCTGCACGCGGTCCGGCTGAAGCCGGACACTACGGACGCGCTGCAGCCAGCTGCGAGCCGCCAGCCGCCTCAAATGCGCACGAGCACCCGGTTTCGATACATCCAGTGCAGGATGAGCCAGAAGAGCGCCAGCGTACAGGCACCGAGAAACACGGGAGCGAATACGGCGCCGAAGACGTTGAACGGGCCGGCACCGAAGTGAATCAGTAGCGATCGCGTCACGTAGTCGGTCGCCACGTGCACGAGCACGTACATCGCGATCGAGTTGGCGCCGATGACGATGAAGGGATAGGTCCATCCTCGATAGCCCTTCAGATCGATGACGTAGTAGTACCCGGCGAGGAACAGCGTGACCCAGCCGGCGCTGAAAACCGCCCACGAAGGTGTCCAGATGCGCTTGACGATGGGGCAGATGCCAAGCAGGTGGATTGCCACGCTGACTGCGATCCCGGCGGTGCTCCAGAAGATGAGCAGCCGGAGCTTCTCTGGCCCCGCCCGGCTGCTCTTCAGCACACCGCCCGCGAGCAGCCCGAAGATCATCGTCGCGAGCGAGGGGACGAAGTTCAGCGTGAGATAGCCGCCGCCGTTGTAGACAAACGGCCGCTGCCGCGGAAAGAGGTTGAGGAACCACTGGTCGACCCTGGCGGCGAGGTTCGTGTTCTTGTCCCAGTGCGCTGCGAAGCCGGTGACGTGGTGCGGCCAGTCAGCGCGGACGCCTACAGTCGTCGTATCGAATCCGGCAGGGGGTAGAGGATAGATCGCGAACGCGGCCCAGTAGCCGGCAAGGATCAGGACCGCGGCCAGGAGCTGCGTGCGAGGACGCGTCCACGCCAGCAGGAAGAGAAACACATAACCCAAGCCGATTTGCGTGAGCACGTCTTCGAACGTGAAGTACGTCTGCTGACGCGCCTGCGAGCGCAGGAAGATGCCGAGCGCGATGAGCACGAAGGCTCGCACGCCGCTGTGCGCCAGCATGCGGGAGAACGACTGGCCCTTCGCCCGCCGGCTCGCGATCGAGTAGGGGAGCGACACACCGACCATGAACATGAACGCGGGTTGAATGAGGTCCCAGGGCACGCACCCGACCCACGCCTGATGGTCCAGTATGTTGGCGAGGAAACGGGCGAGGCCACTGTCTGGAAACTTGCGGGCGACAGATGGAATCTGAAGGATCTCCGATGCCATGAAGAGCATCGTGACGCCGCGGAACACGTCGAGCGACGTCAGCCGCGATGTGGCGGCCACGGCGGGGGCCGGCGCCGGAACCACCGCAGCGGCCGGACGCGGTGCCGCATCAATCATGGCGCCGGGATGCTAACACGACGCGCGCCCGCGCGTCTCGGCATCCACCGAAACCGCCCTTACTTCCGCGCCATCGGGACCATCCACTCGACCGGCGTGCCACGGGTGACGCCCGGCGGACGAATGCTTTCTGAGGACGCCAGGTCGCCCCATGTGAGCCGTCCACGAATACCGTAGGGCCTGAGGAGAATGCGGTTGGCCGACAGCTCGACGCGCACCTCGATGAAGCTCTGAAAGAACGGCGCGACGTTGTAGTCGAACATCGCCGAGAGCCACTCGGCCGTCACCGGCCAGGCGCCGAACTGGCGGGTCCACCACCACGCCGGGCGTTTCCACAACGGAGTGTCCGCCTCGATCTTCGCCATCACCGCTGACGTGTCCGGGTAGAACGCCCAGTCGGTCGTCGCCGGCTTGCGCGGCCACGCGAGCGACGTCCCGAAGCTGAGGTACGCGCCGCCGCCGCCATTCACGAAGTGATGGATCGAACCACGCTGGGGACGCGGCTCGACGTAGTACTCCAAGTCGTGAGTGTCTCCGGCCATCACGATCGCGACATCATGTTCGAGCAGCAGCCGCTTCAGCTCGCCGAACTCCTCGTAACCGGCGGTCTGCTCGTTCCCGCCGGCATAAAACGGGTGTCCCAGGACCGCCATGGTCGTTTTGCCCCGCGCGCGATCGAGTGCGGACCGCAGCCAGACCAACTGTTCGGCATCGACGCGTTTCACGACGCCGGTATCGACGCAAATGAGCGCGAACCGATCGGTCTGAATCTCGAAGAACGGCGCGCGCTGAAAGCCCGTCGGCACGCCGTACTGCTGCCGCAGCCATTCCGCCTCCTTGATGAGCTCCTCGATTCTGGCGTCGGTGGTGCTGGTGATCCGAAGATCGGACTCGACGCGGGCGCGCATCGTCGTGTGAGCAGCGCCGGGCGAGAGAAACGTCGCCGCGAACGCCTCGAGCGCGTCGTACCAATCATGGTTGCCTGGAATCGCGTAGACCGGCTTGGTCACGCCCTTGAAGGGCAGCCAGAACTTGGCTTCATAATCCTTCATCGCGCCAACGGGATAGACGACGTCTGACGAGATCACGACAAAGCGAACATCAGGATGATTGGCGACGGTCAGCAACTGATCGCGCAGGATGTGCTGCGAGGCATCGCCCTCGCCGGTATCGCCGATGACTAGGAAGGAAAAGTCTCCGGGTCCTGTCGACTCCGGGCGGCTGGAGCGCGAAGGGCAGGGGCAGTCCCCGGACCGTGTCGTCGGCCAGCACGGCCCGCACCATGGCGGCACGCCACACGTCGGTCCGCGACTCGGCCCACGAGTTCCACATGCCCGCAGCCCAGTTCTCGGTGTCGAAATACCAGCTCATGCCCCAGACGGGAGCCGTAGCGGCGACGACCGCGGCGATGGGCAATCCCACTTGCAGGGCCTGGCTGAGCGCGGCTCGAACCGAGTAACGCGCGGCGCGCATGCGCACGGCGAATCGCAGGCGCCGGCGCAGCCACGCCGTGGCCAGACGTTGAAGCCAGGCCGGTGGTGCGGTTTCGTCCTGTGCGGCGTACCACCGCCACATCGGGCGCTCGATCCACCTCGTCGGCCAGCGCCAGAGCAGGTAGAGCGGGTTGATCACGAGCAGCGCGATGAGCGAGGCCACCGCCATGTCGCCGGCGACGGCGACCACCGGAGCAAGTAACCCGAGCACCGTACGGTCGGCGCCCATGCGGCCGACGTGAATCGCGAGGAGCGTGGCGATAAACGCAAGGGTCCACCCCCGATCGACCGGTGCGCGCTCCGTTTCGGCGGCCTCGACCTCGGTCGCCATCGCCGCGACTCGCGAGTTGTCCGCAAAACCGAGCTCGGCGACAACCGTCTCCTCGGCATCGCCGGCAGTGTGAACCGGCGACACCGCGATGGTCCAGGCAACGCCAGCAATCCGCGCCGCCACAGCGAGGGCAACAGTCCACGCCATGGCCCACTCTCGTCCCGCGACGATCAGCAGCACGACCGTCAGATTCCCCAGCATGGCCAGCGCGGCAAGCCGGCGCGATCGCGGATCCGTCTCCCGCCACGCGTTCAGCCCGTACCTGACGGCATCGACGAAGAAGAAGCCCGCCATCGCGGCCATGAGCGCCGCGCCGGCGAGATACGGGGCATTGATGAGGAGGAGCGCGATCACCATGCTGATGAGCGCGCCGATCGACGCCTTCCTTCGGGCAGCGGCGGTCGGCCGCCGGACGCCGTGGAGCACCTCGAGCGATGCGGCGAGCGCGAGCAGAAAACCGACGCGAGGCGCCGGCGACTCCGCCGCGCCGAGAGGGCTCACGAGCGCCAGTAACGCGAGCAGCAGCGTGACGCTCGTCAGAGTGACGACCGAGGAACCCTTCTGCAGGAACCGACGAAGCGGAGCGGTAGGCATCGGTGCGTGAACATCCTGTGATCGAAGCCATCACAGTATGCTGGCGCCCAAGATTAATCCAGCGCTCCGCCCGGATCGGCGCCCTCAACCTGCGGCGGGTTTCGGGTACACTCCATTGGTGTCACAGGGACCTTCGCCGCTCGGAACCGTGCTCGTCTGCGACGATGAAGAGATCAACCGTGCGCTCCTGGTGCGATTGCTGCAGGGCTATGGTTATCACGTAGTACCCGTCTCCTCAGGGGCCGAGGCTCTCGCGACGCTTCGCCACCTGCAACCCGACCTGGTGCTGCTGGATGTCCAGATGCCCGGCGTCAACGGCTTCGAGATCTGCTCGCAACTGAAAGCGGCGCCGGAGACCAGGCTCATCCCGGTCGCGCTGGTCACGGGGCTGAATGCCCGCGAGCACAAGATTCGCGGCCTGCAGGCCGGCGCGGACGACTTCATCGGCAAGCCGTTCGACCCCGAGGAACTCCAGGCACGCGTGGCCTCGCTCGTGCGCCTCAAGCAGTACACCGACGAGCTCGACTCCACCGAGGGCATCCTGCGCAGCCTCGCGCTCATCATCGAGGCCAGAGACCAATACACCGACGGGCACTGCGAGCGGCTGGCGCACTATGCCGTTCGGCTCGGAGCGTTGCTGGGCCGGTCCGCCGAAGATCTGTCCGCGCTCGATCGCGGCGGTTACCTGCACGACATCGGCAAGATCGGCATTCCGGACGCTCTTCTGCTCAAGCCCTCGGCGCTCACGCGCGACGAGTTCGAGATGATGAAGCAGCACACGGTCATCGGCGACCGGTTGTGCGGCGAGCTGCGGTCGCTGAGGCTCGTCCGCGAGATCGTCCGACATCACCACGAGCGGCTCGACGGCAGCGGCTATCCAGACGGCCTGCGCGGCGACGAGGTCTCAGTTCTCGCGCAGATCGTCAGCACCGCGGACCTCTACGATGCCTGTACCACTGCGCGCCCGTACCGGCCCGCGCTCGCTCCCGAGTACGCGTTCGCCGAGCTTAGAGAAGAAGCCTCGCGCGGCCTGAGAAGCCCAGAGATGGTCGAAGCCTTCATCGACCTCGCGAGAAGCGGAGCACTGGACGGGGTCGCGTGACCGAGCAAGCGCTCCGCGAATCATCCATGCCGGCCGAGTTTTCGATCTGCCGCGGGGGACCGCTGTACGAACTCGCCCGCGTTTTGGGGTTGCCCCCAGGCGCCCGTGGGCTCATCAGGCTCGGCCTGATCCTGGCGCTCCTGACGTGGTTCCCTCTCGTCGTTCTGACCGTCCTCGGGGGCGTGCTCCGTGAGGGATCGACGATCCCGTTCTGGCAAAGCATCGGCACTCACGTGCGCCTGCTGCTGGCCATACCGCTGCTCTTCTTCGCCGAATCGATATTCGACACCAGGGTGGCAGACGTCCTTCGCCGGATCGTGCAAATCAGAATGGTGCTGCCGCGCGAGGCGCCCCGGCTGGCGGCCGCGGTGCGAAAGGCTATCAGGGCCCGCAACTCCTGGCCGATCGAGGCAGCGATTGCGGTCCTGACGGGGGCATTCATCTGGGCGGGCTTGCGGACCGACCTGCCGCTCGACGCCTCGACGTGGCGCACGACGGCCGGCGGCGGACACACGGTGGCCGGGTGGTGGTACAGCCTGGTAAGTCTCCCGATGTTTCAGTTCCTGTTCTGGCGGTGGTGCTGGCGCCTGGCGATTTGGTCGCTACTCCTGTGGCGCATCGCCCGGCTGGACCTGCAGCTGATTCCCACCCATCCCGACGCGGCGGGCGGGCTGGCGATACTGGGTGTGGCGCAGGTGGATCTTTCGCCGATCGCCTTCGCTATGGGCGCCGTCCTCTCGTCGAGCTACGCCGAGCAGATTCTGTTTGCCGGCTTGCCACCAGCGGCGGTTGCAGTCCCGGCCACGGCGGTCGTGATCGGGGGGACGCTGGTGCTGATTGCGCCGCTCGTTTTCTTTTCCAGGAAGTTGGTCGAAGCCAAGCAACGCGCGCTGCTGGAATACGGGACGCTCGCGGCCACCTACACGCGGGCGTTCGCAGCCAAGTGGCTGCCGACCGACCCGCCGCCGGACGAGCCGATCCTCGGGACCCCCGATCTGCAGTCGTTGGCCGACCTCGGCACCAGCTTCGGAATGATCAGGGGCATGACGATCATTCCAATCGCCACGTTTCAGATCCTGCTGATCGCCGGTGCCGCGGCGCTCCCATTCGCCCCGCTCGTCCTGCTGGCGTTCCCGCTCGACCAGTTGATCATCGACACCCTGAAGAAAGTGCTCAGTGTATGACGCAGTCGACAACCGACAGTCAGAGCCTCTCCGGCACCAGTTGATACCCCCTACCCCCGGCGCGTGCGGATTTCCGCCGTAGCGCCCTCTGGCCGAGCCTGCGGCGCAAGCGCTGTGCGGTACACGTCGATGACACTCGAAGGGGTCATAGGACGGATCGATTACGCTGTGGCCATGGCCACGACATCCGAAACCTGGTTCGAGCGGGTCATGTGGGTGGGTATCTGCGCCAACGTCGCGCTGGCGTTGCCGACGCTCCTCTGGCCGGCCGAGATGCTGGCGCTCTCGAGGCTTCCAGACGCGATTCCGCTGGTCTGGGTCAGATTCTCGAGCCTGCTGCTCATCCTCCTCAGCAGCTTCTACGTCCCGGCGGCGCTCGACTGCCGGCGCGCGAGAGTCAATGCGTGGCTGGCCACCGGCGGGCGCCTGGCCGGCGTGATCTTCTTCGCCTTTCAAGCGCGCGAGTATTGGATCTTTGGCGCGTTCGACTTCGTGTTCTTCCTGCCGCAAGCGCTGCTGCTGATGGCGGCAGGGCCGCCACACGCGGGGGACTGACGCCTCAGCCTGCGCCGGGACGTCTTTCGCCAACGGCGTCCGGCCCTTCGATGGCGAACCCCGCCAGCGTGAGTCCCCGGGGGCGTCCATTTCCTACCGTGGCACACCTTTACTCTCGGCAAAGCGCTACCCGAAGTTCGCGTCCATCCGGAAACGCATCTCGGCCCGTACCGGGCACGATGCTGGCATCGTGGCAGTCATTCGGCGGGTGTAAACGCCCTTTCATGGACACAATCGTTTTTTTGATTACGCTTTCCGCCGGTGTACTGGCGGTCCGTTACAAAGAGCGCCTGCGCCGCTTCGTGCCCGGGCACCCGGCCGACGCCCGCGTGCTCGTCGACCAGTCCCTCGGCCTGGCGCGGCTGGAACTGCCCGACGGCTGGCGCCAGGCGCAGGATCTCAACGAAACCGCGAGCATCGAAGCGATCAACTCGCTCCACGGCCGGCACGTGATCGTCATCAGCGACTCGGTCGAGGACTTCGTCCCGGAGATGACGGTCTACGAGCACTCCGTCAACACCCGCACCGAGTTGACCGGCAGCATCCAGCTGATCTCCTGCACCGGCCCTCAGCGCCGGACCGTCGGCGGATTCGACGCGCTGCAGTACGAGATTGAAGGGTTCTTTCAGCAGACGCGCATCAAGTATCTCCACACGACGATTGCCGGCCACCGCGCTTTTCATCAGATTCTGGCCTGGGCGACCTACTCGCGGTACGACCGGGAGTCGTTCGAGCGCGTCCTCAACGGATTCAGCGAGCTGCCCGATTTCACCACGGCCGCCAAGGCCGCTCCGCCAACCACTGAGCCTCTCCACGTCATGCCGGTGTCGCGCTACGAAGTGCACTGAGGCCTCGTCGGCCCAACGGAGTCAAACGGGAGTCGAGGCGTGACGCAGTCACTAGGTCGTGCCGAGATAATGCTGGATCGCGCACTCGCAGCGGCACATCCTGCAGATCCGCGAGGTCAAGGCGCACGCGAACTATCCGAAGGGGTAGGGGAAGGGGACTGCAGTCAGCAGACAGCAGGGTCGAAAAGTGCCAGCCCCAAAGCGCTGCGAGCTCGTAAGGCGTTCCGGACCGGAGGAGACCAGAACTTGCACCTCTTTGAAAATCGGCCCTGCTGCCTGCTGTCTGAGTCCGGCCGGTGAGCGATGCAGCAACCGTACCTGTGTGATCAAACGTGAATCCTTAGTAAAACCCGCCAAACCGACCTCGAACGCCGCTCCGCAATTGGCCAATCCGTTGGCTACCGGTCCAAATTCTGGCCGATCGAGCATTTCCGTGGCTCCCTGCCAACTCAGCGATGGCGACCGCCTCCGATCGCGCCAGCCAGCGCGCTTGTTGTGCCGGCAATGGCTCGGCTAACATCCCCTACCGTCCAGCAGGAGGCCGACATGTCCACTCGTCCGCTACGAGCCGCGATCGCTGCCATCGCCGCCACTGTTCTCTTCGTGCCCACGCCGGCCCCATCCCTCCGCGCACAGGCCGCGGCAGGCATCGATGCCGCCTTGCTCTCGGGGCTCCGCTGGCGCTCGATCGGCCCGGCGCGGGGCGGCCGATCCATCGCGGTCGCCGGCAGCAACAGCCGGCCGAACGAGTACTACTTCGGCGCGACGGGTGGCGGCCTCTGGAAGACCACTGATGGCGGCGTCACCTGGCGGGCCGTCTCTGACGGCTTCTTCAAGTCGTCATCGGTCGGCGCCGTCGCGGTAGCCGAGTCCCAGCCGGACGTCGTCTACGCGGGAATGGGCGAAGTCCAACTCCGCGGCAACATCATTCAGGGCGACGGCGTCTACAAGTCGGCCGACGCCGGACGCACGTGGACGCACGTGGGCCTCGCGCGCAGCATGGCGATCAGTCGGATACGCGTGCATCCTGCCAACCCAGACGTCGTCTACGTGGCAGCGCTCGGCGATCCCTACGGTCCGAACACGGAACGGGGCGTCTTCAAGTCGACCGACGGGGGTAAGACGTGGGAGAGCGCGCTCTTCCGCAACAACCGGACAGGCGCGGTCGATCTGTCGATGGATCCGAAGAACCCGGAGGTGCTCTACGCGGGCTTCTGGGAGGTCTTCCGCACGCCGCATTCGCTGTCGAGCGGCGGCCCCGGCAGCGGGCTCTTCAAGACCACCGATGGCGGCAAGACGTGGACCGACCTGACGAAGAACCAGGGGCTGCCGGCACCGCTCTGGGGCAAGGTGGGCGTCTCGGTCTCGGGCGCCGACAGCAGCCGGGTCTACGCCATCATCGAAGCCGCCGACGGCGGCGTGTTCCTGTCGAACGATGCCGGGATGACCTGGTCGCGCATCAACGAAGATCGGCGGCTGCGGCAGCGGGCGTTCTACTACACCCGCATCTATGCCGACCCGAAAGCGCGCGACACGGTTTACATCCTCAACACGGGGTTCTATCGCTCGACCGACGCTGGCAAGACGCTGACGTCGATTCGCGTTCCCCACGGCGACAACCACGACTTGTGGATCGCCGGCACGGATTCGTCGCGGATGATCAACAGCAACGACGGTGGCGGCAACGTGTCGACGAACGCCGGCGAGACCTGGACCGATCAGGACTATCCAACCGCGCAGTTCTACAACGTCTTCACGACCGCCCACGTGCCCTATCACGTCTGCGGCGCGCAGCAGGACAACTCGACCGCCTGCGTGCCGAGCGCGGGTGGCGGGGAGCTCTACGCGGTCGGTGGCGGCGAAAGCGGATACATCGCGCCCGACCCGCGGGACGTCGACGTCTTCTACGCCGGCAGCTACGGCGGCCTGCTGACCCGGATCAACCGCCGGACCGGGGAGCGCCGCGCCATCAACATCTGGCCCGACAATCCGATGGGTTCTTCAGCGTCGGATATCACCGAGCGATTCCAGTGGACCTTTCCCATCGTCATCGCGCCGACCGATCCGAAGACGCTGTACGCAACGTCGCAGCACGTCTGGAAGTCCACCAACGAAGGCCAGAGCTGGCAGCGCATCAGCACCGATCTGACGCGCCACGACCCGGCCACCCTCGGGCCCTCAGGCGGGCCGATCACGCTCGATCAAACCGGCGTCGAAACCTACGCGACGGTCTTCACCCTCGCACCATCGGCCGTCAACGGGAACATCATCTGGGCCGGCTCCGACGACGGGCTCGTGCACGTGACGCGCGACGCGGGAAAGACCTGGACCAACGTCACGCCGGCAGGTCTGCCCGACTTCACGCGCATCAGCCTCATCGATGCCTCGCCGCACGACGCGGGCACCGCGTACCTCGCGGGCAACCGCTACCAGCGCTCGGATCGCGCGCCCTACGTCTACAAGACGTCGGACTACGGCAAGAGCTGGACGAAGATCGTCAGCGGCCTCCCGGCCGACGATTTTCCGCGCGCGGTACGCGAAGACCCCAAGCGCAGGGGACTCCTGTTCCTCGGCACCGAAACGGGGTTTTACGTGTCGTTCGACGATGGCGGGTCGTGGCAGCCGCTCCAGACCGGGCTGCCGGCCACGCCGGTGCACGGCATCCAGATCAAGAACGATGACCTGGTCATCGGCACGCACGGCCGATCGTTCTACGTCATGCCAAACATCGGCATCCTGCGGCAGGTCTCGCGCGAGACGACCAGCGAACCGGTCGCGCTCTTCGATCCGGCCGACGCCATCCGATCAGTCTCGCCAGCCGTGACGATCGACTACTACCTGAAGCAGCCGGCGGACAAAGTGACAATCGACATCCTTGACGCGCAGGGCAAGACAATCACCACCTTCACCGGCACGCCCGGACAGCCCGCTGGCCGTGGCGGTGGCCGCGGCGACGCGCCGGGCGGGGGAGAGGACGAGGAGGGTGGCGGCCGCGGCGCGCCGCCGGCTCGCGTCGGCATCGCGGCGGGCATGAACCGATTCTCGTGGGACCTGCGGTATCCGAACGCGCGCGATTTTCCGGGATTGATCATGTGGGCCGGAAGCACGCGCGGCCCCATCGCGCCTCCGGGGCGCTACAAGGTCACGCTCACCGCGCACGGCATGTCGAAGACGCAGGAGTTCGCCGTCGTGCGCAACACGAACGTGCCGACGGTCACCGACCAGGACCTCATCGAGCAGTTCACCCTCGCCAAGCAGATCAACGACAAGGTCACCATCGCCCATGAGGCCGTGCTGAGTATCCGCAGCCTCAAGGAACAGATCGCCGCGCGAATCGGCGCGACCTCCGACGCGAGGCTGAGGACTCTCGCCGAGGCCGTCAGCGAGAAGCTCACAGCCGTCGAAGGCGAGATCTATCAGTACCGCAACCGCAGCAACCAGGATCCGCTGAACTACCCGATCAGGCTGAACAACAAGCTCGCGGCGCTCCAGGGCAGCGTGGAAAGCGGCGATGCCAAGCCGACGGATCAGTCGTACGCCGTATTCAAGGACCTCTCGGCCCGGCTCGACCGCCAGCTGGCGCGGTTCGATGCGATCGTGAAGACGGACCTGCCCGACGTGAATAGGATCTTGGTGGACCGGAACCTGGAGCTGATTATGTTCGTTCCTCGCGCTCCACGGTGACTTCGATGACGCCGACGGGTTCTTCGACCGCGACGAACAGATCGTCGGGGTTCTCGACGCCGGCGCTGAAGAGATCGACCGGGCGGTACGGGCGCTCGTGGAGCGAGAACGTGATGTCGCTGATCTCCTGATACGACGACAGGACGACGTCGGCGATGCCGTAGAGCGTCTGCTGGACGGAGCGGCTCGCCTGGCAGGCGAACGTTTCGACGATCGCCTGTCGCACGCCCTGCCGGTACGGATCGAAGGTGACATCGGCGCTCGTGTAGGTCCAGCGCGCGGACAGCGTGGCCACCAGCAATCGTTGCAGGCCGTCGTCGAGGCCGCTCGGATCCGCTTCATCGCCCGGGCGCAAACGGGGCGGAGCGAGCCCGGACGTCCGCATGATGGTCAGCTGTTCGATCCCGGACACAACGGCCATCTGCTGGCCGTTGCTCGTCACCGCGGCGGTGCGGCGTTCGGGCGTGCCGGTCAGAAACACCTGCCCCTGTGGTTTGCCGGCGACCTCCAGGCGATCCCAGGGCCGCTCGGTAATCTCCACGCGGGCGCGGGTCAGCCGCGAGTGCGTGCCGAGCAGGCGCTCGCAGAGGGCCATCCCGAAACTCTCGATCGGAGCGCCGGCATGCTGCCTGGCCGTGGCATGCACCAGGCTTTTCAGTGCCTCGCCCGGCACCAGGCCCGACGATCGCCCTTCGACGAACGCGTCGGTGAAGTTCCCTTCGAATCGGCAGGCGACGGTCAGGTCGCGCGCGTCATGCCGATCTCCGCGGCGAACGACCCTGAGCATCCGCAGATGCGACTCGCCGTGACTGCTGGCACCGACACGAAGCATGGCGGGACAATAACACAGGGATTGGAGGGGAGCCGAAGCGATGGGACCGGCCGGTCCCGTATAATGTCTGATTGATGCTCGTCGCGCGGCGGTTTCTGATCAGTGGTCGCGTTCAGGGCGTCGGATTCCGCTTCTTCGTCGAGGCCCGCGCGGCGGCTGAGGGCGTCCACGGGTGGGTGCGGAACCTGCCCGATGGCCGGGTGGAGGCGCTCCTCGAGGGCGACGAGACGTCGGTCGATCGGATGGAAGCGGCGCTCTGGCGCGGACCGTCCGGCGCCCTCGTCGACGAGGTCGCCTGGGAAGCAGCTGCGCCATCGGGACGAGCGACTGGGTTTTCGATCCGCTAGGAGTCTTGACCCGAAGGATCGTGCGTGTTTGAGTCAAGTTTTTCATGCAGCAAGTTTGACCTCCTGAAGAAAGGCGGCGAGCGCGGCATCGAGCCGATCGAAGGCGTGTTGAGCCCGAGCCGACCCCTGGGGTGTGAGGGAGCACGCAGGGCGAAGCGCCCGCGTGTAGAGCCGAGCATAGAACATCGCGATCTGGGCGCCGGGTGGGGTGATCCGATAGCGATGCGTCTTGGGGACCCGCTCGATCAGGCCGTGGAGACGGAGTCGGCGGAGGTCGTACGTCATGGCGCCGGGCGAATACGTCTGCGGATCGCGCGTATGGAGCTGCGCGACGTGATCGCGGAACTCCCGATGCCGGAAGCCGGTGGGGGCCAGCGCAAAGAGACAGAGGGCGTGCATCAGCGCGTGGACGCGGGGGTCGCCGAAGCGGAGGCCGGCGGCGCGTTGGTCGTGGACGAGCACGGGTGAGGTGACGGCGTGGAGGTGGTCTTCACCGATCAGGCAGTCGTGGCTCAGGGATTCGACGTGTAACAGCCGTCGGTTGGCGGCAAAGCCGATCTCCCGCAGGGCGGGCAGATTGCGGAGCGCACGACCAATGGCGAAGTCGTAGGTATTGTTGATGGTGGTTTCGGTGCGAAGGGCCTGACCTTCTTTGTGGTACTGCTTGATTCTCGACTTCTTGTAGTCGACATGGAGCGAGGGCACGACACCCTCGGTGAGGATGCGCGTCCGAAAGCGCCCGGGTGTGCGGCGCGTAACGCGGCGATCGAAGATCAGCTGGGCCTGATGGGGCCGGCCGACGTCGAGATTCTCGCGGATGACTTCCTCGAAGAAACACCGCCCCGTGAGCGGCCGGTCAAGGACCTGCGTCAGGGCGAACTCGGCTTGGAGGATCGACAGCTGATACCGATACCCGGCTGCGCGGTGGGCGCCGACGAATGGATGCGGAAGTCGGCGCAACCACTTGCGGAAGACCGCATCGATCTTGGCGGCGTCCAGGGTGTCGGCGATCCGCTGCACCCGGGCCGGCGCGTCACTGGAGCGGATGCCATTGTCCAATGGCTCGAACGCGACCGCTCGTTGGGTCAGCTGCCGTTTCAACCACTCGTGCCCATTGAGACAGAGCTTTGCCGGGTACGGAAAGTACGAGCAGAACTTGATGAACAGCGGACCGAAGTCCTTGTCGACGAGGTAGACGTAATAGTGATTGACCATCGCCGTCGAGCGAATGATCCACGGATAGACGCCGCGGGCGTCGCGCCGTTTCTCGGTGCGGAAGACGCTGGCTTTCTCCTGGGCCTTGCCGACGAACAGCACGCCCTCGTCGCCCTGGAACCTCGCGAGGTATTCCTGCGCGACGTCGTCCTTCCGTTGGCCTTTCTCGAAGGTCACCAGATCGATCCCTTCGCTCGTGACGAACCGCTCGATGGCCTCGACGAACCGTTGACTCATCGGCGCGACCATCATCGTGGAGGGCACGCGCGCGCCCAGCTGCGTCTTCACGAACCAGACGAATCCCCCGCCAGTCTGGAGCGACGGCACATAGGCGTTGAGATACATCCGGTCGATCGCCTCCAGCTCGAACGTCACGTGGTCTTGGAGGATCTCAGCGACGTTTTTGCGTATCATCGTGATGGAGCTCCCGGAGAGCGCGGCCCATGTGGCCACCGACCCGAACAGGGTCTATTACGTAGGCGCAGGGTACAACCCCTGCCATGCTCCCGGGGCTCCTCTTTTTCTAACGAGGCCCTGCCTCAGACCGTGCCCGCCTCTCCGAACAGTGCGAAACATGCTCGACGGTCTGAGGCAGGGCCTCGTTAGACATCTTCTATCGGTTTAGTCGTAAAGCTTGAAGCAAGTTTTTCAGGCGGCAAGGATGGCGTCCTCGTGGATTTTGCGGATCTGTGCGTCGAGGTTGTCGAGCGCGGTGCGCAGCGGGCCGGGCAGCGGATCGGGAGCCGGCGCGAGCGGTGGCCACTCGGGCCGGAGGATGCGGAGATAGAGTTTCGCGGAGAAGAAAGCCACCTTCAGGCCGTAGCTGGTGGCGGTGTAGCGGTGCGTCGTCGGGATGCGGTGGATCAGGCCTTTGAGCCGTAGGCGGCGCAGGTCATACGTCATCTGGGCGGCGGAATAGGGGTGACCGAGGAGCGCGGCGACCTGTGGACGCAGGTCACGGTTCCGAAAACCGCGGGGGAGATGCGCAAACCCGGTGATGGCTTGGAAGAGTGCCATGACGCGAGGGTCGCCGAATCGGAGGGCGGACGTCCGCTGGCCAGCTTCGACGGTGGGCCTCTGGAGCCGGTCGAGCGCATCCTGCGTCACCACGCACTGGTGACTGACGCGTTCGACCTCGAGGAGTTTACGGTTGACTTGGTCGCCCAGGTCCCGCAGATGCGAGAGATTCGACACGGCTTTGGCGACCTGAAAATCGTTCGGGTTGTTGATCGTGGTCTCGGTTCGCAACGCGCGTTGCTCTTTGAAGTATTGCTTGACGTGCGAGGACTTGTACTCGATGTGCAGACTGGGGTCGACCCCTTCGGTGATCACGCGCGTGCGATAGCCCCAGGCCGGTGGCGGCGTGCGGCGCGTGATGCGGTGCGGAAACAGGAGGCCGACGCGGTCGGGCCGCCCGAGGTCCAGATTCTCGCGAATGACGGCTTCGAAGAAGTGCCGGCCCTGCACCGGGCGCGCAAACACCTGCGTGAGGCTGACTTCGACTTGCTGCAGCGCGAGCCGATGGGTGTAGCCGGCGGCCCGATCGGCCGGGGTCATCGGCGCCGGGAGCCGCGCGGTCCAGCGATCAAAGAACGCTTGGACGTCGGCCGGGCCGAGGTGATCACAGATGGCTTGCAGCCGCGCCGAGTCGGCACACGCGAGGAAACCGTTGTCGAGACTTTCAAAGGCGACGTCCGCGCGTCGGAGCTGCTGCTTGACCCACTCATGCCCGTTGAGACAGAGCTTGATGGGATACGGCAGATACGTCCCGAGCTTGAGAAACGCCGGCCCCCATTCGCGATCCTGCACGTAGAAGTAGTAATGATTGACTGCGACCGACTGCCGCGTGAAGTCGAAGGTGACGCTCCCGCGGGGCGTGTGTCGCTTCTGCGCCTTGAACGCCCGCATCTTTTCTTGCGCCACGCCGATCACGACGACCCCGTCGGTCACCGGCCGACGCGCGCGGTAGTCGGCGACCACGTCGTCCTTCCGTTGGCCGCGCTCGAACGTGATCAGCGGGGCGTCCTGCGTGATCGCGTAGCGCTTGATCGTGCTGACGAATCGCTCGAGCATGGGCGCGAATAAGGCCGGCGACGGGATCGGATGGCCCAAGTGATCGCGGAGGAAATAGCACAGGCCGCCGGACGTTTGCAGCTGCGGCATGTAGGCGTGCAAATAGAGACGGTCGAGACAGCGAATGGACAGGGTCACGTGGTCCCGAATAAGCTCGTGCACGTTGGGCATCAGCGTCTCCTTTTGGCGAAGAAGTCGCCCGATGCTACTCCACCTGGAGTACGCCGACGGGACCCCGCCGGCGCCAACGCTCTTATCTCCAGTGAAGCTGCGCCTCAAACCGGCGCTGACGCTCTTTACTCGACGGTTTGAGGCGCAGCTTCATTGGAAGCCATCTCACAAACGGCGCGAACGAGCGGTAGCGAGTGAGCCTGGCGAGCGGAGCGGGGCGAAGGGGCCCCGCGAGCGAGCCAGTAGGGGGGCTCCGGGGGGCGAAGCCCCCCGGATGAGGCTAGTCCCTTAACATCAGAGATTCGGAGATTACTTGGACGCACTCAAATCGAAGATTCGACACGTGCCGGACTTTCCGAAAGCCGGCATCCTGTTCTACGACGTTACGACGCTTCTGCGCGACCCGGACGGGTTTCGCGTGGCCATCGACAGTCTCGCCAACCCGTACCGGGACAAGGGCATCAGCCTCGTCGTCGGGATCGAGAGCCGCGGGTTCATCCTCGGCTCGGCGGTCGCGGATCGGATCGGCGCGGGGTTCGTGCCCGTGCGCAAGGTGGGCAAGCTGCCGTCAAAGACGGTCAAAGTCAGCTACGATCTCGAGTACGGCAGCGACAGCCTCGAGATGCACAACGACGCCATCGAGGCCGGTCAGCGCGTGCTCATCGTCGACGACCTGCTCGCCACTGGCGGCACCGCGCGCGCGACGGTCGATCTGGTCAAGCAGCTGGGCGGCCGAGTGGAAGGCGTGGCCTTCCTGATCGAGCTTGTCGAGCTGAACGGCCGGTCGAAGCTGGAAGGGGAACAGCTGTTTGCGGTGCTCCAGTACTGAACGTTGTCGCGCGCCCGTAGCTCAGGTGGATAGAGCATCGGTTTCCTAATTACCTGACTACGGGTCGTCGTTTCCAAGACTTTCAAATTCATTCAGCGTTTTCGTACCTTCTCGCCAGCGGCCTCCGGTCCGAACCCACCCCTTTTCGGCTTCCGTTGCAAAACCGTTGCAAAAACTTTTGGCGACTTTAAGCACCTAAAGTAGACCGGCAAAGGATACGGATATATCTTCCTTGTCAATATGACAAGACCCTCTCCCGGCGATTCCTTTCCCTACACCCGCGGTGACGTTGCCAGCATGTGCGGCGTCGGTGTGCCGACGATCAAGAACCTGCAGAAAGGCCGCGTGCTTCGGAAGCGGCGCGCCGGTTCCGGCCACTACCACGGCTACGACTTCGAGGACGCGCTCCGCATCTCTGTCTCGAAAGAGTTGCTGCGCGTCGGTCTGCAGGTGTCGAGCATTCAGGAGTTGTTCGACGCGCTCGAGACACCGCCATCGACGGGCAAGCCGTGGGCCTGGCTGCGGACGCCTGACGCGCGAGCCAACGGCGCGACGCTCGTGATGGTCCTCGGCCATCCGATGGGCCCTGATCCCTCGCACACCGGTGCGGTCTATCTGACCACGGCAGCGGAGGCGGTCGAGTGGTTGAAGTCCAAGCGGACCGTCATCGTCGTGGACGTGGGCGCGCTCATCCTGCAGCTCGAGGAGCGCACCGGCGAACGCTACGAGGATCAACCGCCTGAACGGAAGGTGCCGCGTGACCGGCAACAGTGATCGCCCCTCCCCATGGTTGACCGCGAAGGAGGCCGCGCAGCGGCTGCGGATTCACCGAGAAACGCTGTACCACGAGGTGGCGGCTGGCCGGCTGCGGGCCGCGCGCATCGGCGGCCGGCGCAATCTGCGCTTCCTGCCGGAGTGGTGTGACGCCTACCTTGAAGCGAGCAGCATGCCGGTCGAAGTCACGCCGCGCAAGTTCCAAACACGCTGACCAAACTCAGGGACCAGCGCGTGAGTGCCAATCAGCCCAAGCGATCGTCGCAGCCTGAACCACCGACATCCGCGAACGGCCTTAGCGACGAATGGAAGCAACGCGAGGCCGTCTGGAATGCTGACCTGCCGACGAGGGAGAAACTAGTGCTGCTCGCCTTCATCGAGTGCGATCGCAAGGCCCACGGGCGCGATCTATTCCCGTCGATGGAGCGGATCGCCTGGCAGACCGGGTACGCCAATTCAACGGTGCGGCAAGCCGTGGAGATCCTGCAGCAGCGCCGCATCCTTGAACGCGTCGGGCACGTCGCCTCGCGCTATGTTCCCCGCGGCCGCGTGTCGGCGTATCGCTTTCATGCGGAGAGACTGCCGAGCCGGCCGCTCTGGACGGCCGACAGGAGCCGGGAGCCGGCGGCTATCAGCGGCCGACAGGCGCCGGCTGACGCCGACAGGAGCCGGGAGCCGGCGGCTGTCAACGGCCGACAGGCGCCGGCTGACGGCACGACAGGCGCCGATTCACACGCTGACAGGCGCCGATTTGGCCCTCGACAGGCGCCGGCAGCCGGCGGCGATCGTACAGATGATCGTAACGTACGAACGTACGAATGAACGTACATCTGAACGAAAGATCACCGGCGCTGACGCGCCGGACCTCGTTCACGAGGCAAGAACGGATGAGAGGGCAGACGCCCCATCGTTCGAGTTCTTCGTCGCGATGGCGAAGGACGCCATCCACATCGCCAGCCTTGAGGGGAAACCCAGTCCGTCCGTCGTCACGGCCATCTTCGAACGGCGGCTCGCTGAGCAGGGGCTCCGGTGCACGTGCCGACAGGCCGCGATCGACGCGGCGTTTCTCGGCCTGGACTCCGCGCGCCGGGACTTCGATGAGCAAGTCGCTGAGGGAAAGCGCGCCTTCCGCGCGAAGGGGATGACATGAGCGATGAGAGGGACGCCGCCATGAAGGGCGATCGGAGTCAGTGATGTGCGTCACTGAGGGGCACGGCCGCTCGTTCGCCGGCGCGCTCCGGCGTCGATCGGTGCGGCGGGCAGTCTGCCCACTGCCGGCCGCCGCCGACCGCTCTGAGAGGCAGCAGAACGGCCGGGGTCGATGTCGATACCCCGGACCGTTCGATACCCCAAATGAGAATTACGCGGTCGCACGAAGAGGACTTCGACGGTCTCCAGGCTCGGGAGTCTGCAGGCATTTGAACCGCCCCCCTCTGCCGAGCGGGAAGTTGAAGAGAGCGAGCGGTTTGAGGAGACGCGATGCAGACCTCAACACAGATGAATGTTGACGCCGACATCCGGCTGCCGGACCGTGCCGCAAAAGTCACGAGGCCGACGACGTGCGCGTGCGGCGCGGCGTTGACGACGGCGCCGCCGACCGGACGACCGCGGCGCCATTGTTCGCCGGCCTGCCGACGCCGGTGGCAGAATCAGCAGCGGAAGCTGGCGCGCATCAACGACGCGCTCGAGCAGTGGCGCGCCGTCCGCCTGGGGGACTTCTACTCAAGGGCGTTCATTCGCCAGCGTGTGCAGGAGCTTAAGACCGAGCGCGCCGCGCTGCTCGTCGGCGAATTTGGCGAACGCTTGAAGCGCGTCGAGCATCAAGCCCCGCGCGGCCGTCCTCGTGAGCATCGACCCACACCGGCGAGGCTGCCCAACATTGACCGGGAGGATGTTGTGGAGGCGCTTATGAACACTGGAGCCGACCCACGCTCGACGCGCGCGATCATTCGAGCCGAGTTGCGTGAGGCGGAGCGCGCCGCCGGCGAGCGAGGAGGCAGACGATGACGACCTCGAGCTGGCCGTTCTGGTGGAAGCACGACCCCGGTCCTTGCCCGGTGGACGAGCACGAGCACCACGGCTGTGTGAGTGCGGACTACGCCGGCACCGACCGGACGGCGATCGTCGCGGGTCCGATCGTCCCGGTGACGCGGATCATCATGTCGAACGGCGTGCTGACCACGATCCCGCCGGCGGCGCCGACCGCTGAGCCGACGCCGGCGCCGGAGACGTTCACGAGCGCGACCTACAAGCGCGCGGTACACGGGCGGCAGGCGCGGACGAAAGGGCAGGCGCGGCCATGAACAAGCAGCAGCGCGTCCAGTTCGAAGCGGACGCCGTGGCCGTGGCTGAGCGCATCAAGGCCGACCTGCTCGCGGTCATCGATGCCCACTTACGAGCACTTTCGGAAACGTCGTCCGCGAAGTTCGCGCGGTTCGCGGCGCTCGAGGGCGCACGCGCGATGATGGCCACGCTGCTGACGCACGTCCTGGCCGAAGACGACAATCGGGAGACGCGGGTGATCTGCGCGTCGTCGGTCAGCACGCTGGACGCGATCGTCACGCCGCCGCGCTTGCACTGAGAGGGGGAACCATCATGAGCCACGATCGCTATCGACGCGTGCTGCACGCCGTCTACGGGCAACCGTGGGCGATTCAGAAAGAGAAACTGGACGACATCGTCGATCTGGTCGATCTCCGCGCGGAGGGCGTCACGCTCACGCCAGCCGAGATTCGCGCCCGGCTCGGGGGCGATCCACCGGACCGGCGCCGCGCGGAGCGCACGGGCAGCGTCGCGGTCCTGCCGGTGTTCGGTGTCCTCGCGCAGCGCATGAACGCCATGACCGAGATGTCCGGCGGCACGAGCACGCAGATGCTGGCGGCGGACGTGCGCGCGGCCGTCGCTGATCCCACCGTCACTGCGATTGCGCTCGTGGTGGACAGTCCCGGCGGCACGGTCGCCGGCGCGACGGACGCGGCGGCCGCGGTGCGCCAGGCGCGCGACCACAAGCCGATCGTGGCGATCGTGGACACGCTCGCGGCCTCCTGCGCCTACTGGATCGCGTCGCAGACCTCCGAGGTCGTCATCACGCCGACCGGACAGGCCGGCTCGATCGGCGTCTACCTCGCGCACAAGAACATCGCCGCGGCGCTGAAGCAAGAGGGGATCGAGGTCACGTTGATCAGCGCCGGCAAGCACAAGACCGAGGGGAGCCCGCTGGCGCCGCTGACCGCCGACGATCGCGCCGCCCTGCAACGGCTCGTCGATGCCTCCTACGCGCTCTTTGTGAACGACGTGGCCGCCGGCCGCGGCGTGACGCCGGCGCACGTGCGAAGCGGCTTCGGTTTCCCTGACGATGAAGGCCGCCTGCTCGCGGCGCCGGATGCCGTGCGGGCCGGTCTCGTCGATCGCATCGACACCCTCGAGCACGTCCTGTTGCAGCTTGCGCAAGGCGGGACGGTTGGGCCGATCCGCCGGCTCACGGCGCCGGCGCCAGAGGCCCATGCCGCGCAGCGGGCCAGTCTCGATCACGCCCTGCGACAATTCGCTCTCGCGGAGGCGCTCGCGCGCCCGCGGTAACACTCGGAGGCACATCCAAGGAACGGGCATCGGTTTTACGACGCCGACGACACGCCGCAGGAGCCTTCACCGGCCACCGGCCAGGATCGGGAGCACGACGGGACCCACGCCCTCCGCACATCGGAGGACTCACACCATGGTGAACAAGCAGATGCTGATCGCGCAACGCGATCGAGCCGAACATGACGCACGGGCCCTGCTCGAGGGCGCCGCCGGCCGCGCGCTGACGCCCGAGGAGGCCGCACAGCACGATGCGCTGGTGGACAAGATCCGCGGCTTCAGCGAACACCTCGAGCGGCTGGCAGGAGCGGCGCCGATAGTGGACGCCCTCGCGAGGTACACCGGCGGCGCCGAGGGCGACGGCCGCGGGCGGATCGTCCTGGCGCGCGCACGCGAAGTGAAGTCGGCCGGCCAGGAGTTCGCGGAGTCGGCCGCGGGCAAGTGGCTGCTCGAGAACAAGGGGATGCGCGGCGGCGCCTGGCAGACGCCCGTCGTCGAGCTCATGGCCACCACGCTGCTCGAGAGCGGGGTCACGAACGGGCCGCTCGCCGTCACGGAGTTTTCCGACGGCGGCCTCCGCCTGCCGCCGCTGCCGCCGAGTGTGGCCGACCTGATCGCGCCGGGCACGCTGACCGGGAACGCCATCGGCTACCTCCGCCAGACGCCCACCGCGAATCCCGCGACGACCGTCGCAGAAGGCGCGCCGAAGCCGGAAGGGACGCTGACGCTCGCCGCCGTGTCGGACATGCTGCGGAAGATCGCGGCGTGGTTGCCGGTGTCGGACGAATTTCTCGAGGACGTGCCGGCCCTCGGCAGTTTCATCGACGCGCAACTCCGGCTGTGGGTGCGCTTGCAAGCGGACCACCAACTCCTCAACGGGGACGGCATCGCGCCGAACCTGACCGGGTTCCTGACGGTGCCGGGGACGGGCACGCTGCCACAAGGGACGGCGACCGCGTTGGATGCGCTCGCGCTCGCGATGGCGCAGGTGCAGACGGATAGCGGGTTCGCGGCCGATGGGTTCGTGCTCAACGCCACGGACTGGGGGAAACTCCGGCTCGTGAAGGATGCGAACGGCAACTATCTCGGGGGCAACCCGTTTGGTCCGCCGACGCCGCCGGTGTTGTGGAGCCTGCCGGTGGTCCCGACCTCGAAGATCGCGGCGGGCACGGCGCTCGTCGGCGCCTTCCGCGGCGCCGCGCAGCTGTTCACCAAGGGCGGCATCACGGTCGCCGCTTCGAACAGTCATCAGGACTACTTCGTGAAAAATCTCACGGCCATCCGTGCGGAGGTCCGTGCGGCGCTCGCGGTGTATCGGCCGTCGGCCTTCGTGAAGGTCACGGGTCTGACGACGCCGGCGGCACTCGGCCGTGAAGGCGGGAGCCGCGTCGAGCGGTAGGAACGGGCGCGGATTTCGGGTCTGGTCGGCGCGCCCGGCCGGTCGGGAGCGCCCTTTCACTCCCGGTCGGTTGATCATCCGGCCAGACCAGCTTTCGACCGTCGCGGCGGGAGCGTAGGATGGACGCCGTGAAGCGCCTCGGCCGTCCGCCGCTCGATGCCGACGATGACTCGGTCAAAGTGAATGTGACGATCCCGGCGAAGGCCTACGACAAGCTGTTCGAGCGGGCGCAGCGCGCGCGGTGCAGCGTGCCGGCGGTCATCAGGGCCGAGCTTGCCGCGGCCGACCGACGCCGCCAGGACGAGCCAGACGAGAAGTGAAGTTGGAGCGCCAGCGAGGAGTAGGAGCCTCGCCAGCACTCCGTTGAAGCTGTCAGCAGTAGGGTGCCGACGGCGCTCGATGCGAGTATCGCACGACCCCGCCTTCGGCCTCGATTCAGGAGGCCCCATGTTCCCTGACTCAACTCGCCGGCGTCCGTCTCACCTCCGCATCGTTCGGTCGTCGCGGCGGACTGATTGTGATCCACGGATCACAACGTCCGGCTGCTCGCTGGATCTCTCCGGTCTGCCGGCGCACGTGCAGCGCGCCTTCGCGACGCTCCTCGCCGATGTGCACGCGCACGAGGCCGGCCGGAAACGGTCGCCGTAAAGGAACCGAACAATAGGTTATAATGTCTCTGTGACGTGGAAAGAAGTGATTCGCAAACTCAAGGCCGCGGGCTTCATCGAGAAGCGCGCGGGCAAAGGCAGTCACCGCCTGTTCGTGCATCCGACGACGGGCAAGGAAGTCTGGGTGACCGTCCACGGGCACGATGCCGGAAAACTCGGCTACCGGATTCTCAGAGACGCAGGAGCATTGTGATGGCGACGCATTATCCGATTGTGTTTGAACGGGAGGCCCACGGCGCGATCAGCGCCTACGTGGCCGGCCTGCCGGTGTACGCGCAGGGCGGCACGCAGGCGCAGGCTGAGCGGGCGATTCGGGACACGCTAGCCGCGTATCTGACGGCGCATCCCGACGCGGCGTCGGCGGCAGCGGTGAAGGTCGCCACGGTGCGACAGTTCATGCGGCGGCCGACGCCGGCGGTGGCGATCGTCAGCGTGCATGCGCTCGCCGGCGCGGTGACGAGCCGGCGGAAGGCCGCGAGTTCGCGCGCCAACGGACGCCTCGGTGGACGCCCCGTCGGCAGCACCGGCGCGCGTGCGAAAGGCGGGCGCCTGAGATGAAGCGATCCGTTTCCAACAAGTTCGACGGCGCCCGCCTCCGCGATCGCGATGGCGCCGCGCACTATTTGCAGGTGAGCACCCGCAGCATTGACCGTCTCATCGAAGCCGGCCAGTTACCGATCGTCCGGCTGCCGGCCGAACGCGCGCGGAACGGCCACGGGCAGGTCGGCACGTCCAGGCGCATCCTCATCGACGTGAAGGACCTTGACGCGCTGATCGAGCGTTCCAAGGAAACCGTTTGGCATCCAGATCAGCGATCCACGAAAGGGCGAGGCTGATGGCGCGACACACGAACGACGGACTGCGGAAGGTCTGCGGCTGCCCGCGCCGCGTCTGGGCGAAGTGCGATCACTCGTGGTTCGTCAACTTCAAGTGGGCCGGCGTTCCGCACCGCTACGGCCTCGACAAGCTGCTCGGTCGGAAGGTGCGCTCGAAGATCGAAGCCGCGACCGAAGCCGGACGCATCTTCGATGCGATCCGTGACCGCACGTTCAACGCGGCGACGTGGGCCAAGCCCGCGGCTGTCGTCGCGCCGGACCAACTGACGTTCGCCGCCTACAGCGACATCTTCTTCGAGCAGTGCCCCAAGCGGAAGGGGAAGCATCGCGGCGAGGCGCGCGGCGCTGATGATCGCTCCAAGCTGAATCGGCTCGCGAACCTGCCCGGTGCTCAGGGACTGCTCGGTCCGATGCCGATCAGCACGATCGTTGAGGCTGACCTCGAAGCGGCGCTGCGGGCGCTGCGAGCAGAAGGCCGGTCGAAGAGCACCTACAACAACTACCTGCAACTCTGTCAGAGCCTCTCGAAGTGGGGGCAGAAGAAGGGCTATCTCTCGCGCTCGTGGTTCGCCGTCGATTCCGATGTTCGTCGAGAGAACCTGCGGAGCGACCAGCGCCATCGCCGCTTGCGGCCGGACATGGTGACCGACGACGGCGTGCTGGTGCCCGGCGAGGAGCGCCGCTTGATCGAAGCCGCGCCGCCGCTCTTGCAGCGCCTCATCATCGCCGCGCTCGAAACCTGCGGACGCCAGGGCGAGTTGGTGAACCTTCAGTGGCGGCACGTCGCGAAGGGTTGGCTCCAGCTACCAGCAGACATGACGAAGGCTGGGGTCTTTCGCGAGATTCCGATCTCCGAGCGCTTGAAGCCGTGGCTCGAGATGGCTCGCCTCGACCCGGCAGGGCGCGAGCTCCCGCCGGAGGCGTACGTGTTCGGGAACGAGGTCGGCGAACAGGTCACGTTCCCGAAGAAGGCGTGGGAGACGACGGTGTTGAAGGCGCACGGTCACACGCCGGAGTGGGAGCCGGGCAAGGGCAAGCTGACGGCCGCGTGCAGGGCGCGGTTGCAGGCGATCGATCTGCACTTCCACGATCTGCGGCACGAAGGCGGCTCGCGCCTGCTCGAAGCGGGTTGTCCGCTGCACTACGTGCGGGATATGCTCGGACACGCGGACATTTCGACGACGAGTCGCTACCTCAACGCGGAGAGGGAAGGGCTGCGAGAATGGATGCGTCGGAAGGACGAAGCCGCCGCCGTTGCAAAACCGTTGCAAAAAACGCCCCCGAAGAAGCCGCAGAACGTGCGCGTTGCAAAGCAGAAAAGCGCGAGTAAGCAGCTGACGCACTAGCACTTAGAAGCACAGACGCGCCCGTAGCTCAGGTGGATAGAGCATCGGTTTCCTAAACCGGGGGTCGCAGGTTCGAGTCCTGCCGGGCGCACTTTTCTTAACCGAGGGGCTCCTATGAGGGCCCCACTTGTCAAGTCCCTTGCGATCGATCGGGAAGAAGGCAGACGTCCGCCGGAGCAGACCGCTCATTGAGCATGCGCGGTCTGCGGAGGCGGGCGTCTGCCTTCTTCCCGCCTCGTCCCGAATCCCATCCCCTCCGATCCCACTCCAGCAGGCGCGTCGTGGTGATGGCGAGGTGATCCTCGCACCAACTCCTATCCGTGTCGCCGTGACGGGGCGAACACCACATCCTCTATGCGCGCGAAGCGCAGGCACGACGCTTAAGCACGGGGTTCCTTCTTCAGCCTCGGGCGGTAGACCGCCCCTTCCCCTCGACGAACGCCCGTCAACCCGCGGGACTCGCTGGCGTGACGCGCGGGCTTACGTCCGCAACGCTGCGCCCGCCGGCAGGATCCCCTGCTCGCTGTAGCGCCACAGCGCGATCACCAGCTTACGCGCCAGCGCCACAATGCCAATGCGGCGCAGCCGGCCGCTGCCCTGCCCGAATCGCTGCCGATACCACCGCGTCAGCGCGCTGTCCGGTTGCCACCGCACCCACGTCCAGGCCAGTTCCACCGCGATCCGGCGGACGTGTTTGAGACCGGCCCGACTAATCCCTTGGTCATGGCCCGCGTCCCCGCTCTGATAGGGCACTGCCACCAAGCCGCTCAGCGCGCCGACCTCCCGCCGATTGCGGAGGTCGCGGGCGAACAGTTCGGTCGCCAGCACGGCCGCCGACCGCGCCCGAATCCCCTTCAACTGCTCGAGCCGCTGCGTCCGCACCGCCGCCGGCGTCGCCGCCGCGGCGACCTGCGTCCGTTGCGCGGCCCGGGCCTGCCGCAAGGCGTGCTCGACCGTCTGTAACAGCGCCCACAGCAGGGTCAGGCGCGCGACCACCCCCGCCGGCAGGCGGCCACCGTCCGGCCGCGTCAGCGTCGCCAGCTGCGCCACAAACGACGACTGCAATCGGAGCCGCACGCCCTGCGTCGCCAGCACGCCATGGAGGCGGTTGCGATACCGCGTGCGCTCAGCGGTCAACATCGCCAGACTCCGCTCGGCCTGCCGCGCATCTTCCACCGCCACGCTGGGTACGTGGACGACTTTCCATTGATCCCGCTCACCCAGCCAGTAGCGGATCAACCGCCGCAGTAACGCGTCCGCATCCAGGCGATCGGTTTTCGCCCGTCGGCGCCGGCGACTCACCTCGATGCTCGCCGAGTCCACCACCACGTTGCTGACCGCCAGCGTCGTCAACCACCGATGCACCCAGAAGCCGTCCCGGCCCGCTTCATAGCAACTCCGCACGGGCGCGGTCGCCGCCAGGCCAAATCGTTGCCGCGCGGTCGCGAGCTCCCGGCGCAACGCCGCCTCATCCCCGGCCGGGATTGTCCGCCGCCGGCTCGGCGTCGCCAACCCCAGCCCGAACGCCAGCTGCCAGCGGCTCGCCGACAACTCCAACGCCATATACAAGACCGGCCCGTTTTCCGTAGACTCTGCGTGATGGGGTCTCTGACTCATCGTTGAGCTCCTTTCGTCACCTAAACTGAACTCAACGTAGCAGGTCCCCATCAACTACTCATAGGATCTTCGCCCCTCGGACTCCCCTACACGCTCTCTCGCGCGCTGCTTCGCCACGCGCGCTCCGTTCGCGTGGGCTCACTCGCTACGCTCGTTCGCGCGGCGTCAGCATGACGGGGCGGCTGAGGATCTCTCGGAGCATGTGCCGTCGCTCCGACAGAGTGCCGTCGCACCTTGTACATTACGTCGCCAGCCGCTGACGCACACGCCGCTCGACGGCACCGCGGTCGAGGCGATTCTCCCCGTTGCAAGGATGGCCACATGACGATTGCCCTATACTTCAGGCCGACTTCGACAAGGGGGGCGAATGGGACTCTCCGTGGTCTGGCTACTCGTTATTGCCGTCATCGTCGGTCTGTTCGTCGCGCGCGGACTGAAGGCTATTCTGGTTGCAGGCGCGGTAGTCGTTGTCATTGGCATCGCTGTCGCCGTCTACAACATCCTGATCAATGGACGGTCGCAGTAGGGTCGATGGACCAGATTCACCCCTTCCTCTGGCTAGCGCCCAGCCGAGGTAAGATTAGGCGGCGATACCGTGGAAGCTGAGCCAGCAACCTTTCGAGTGCGCGCCTCCGCGCGAAATCGTGCGGGAGTCACACCCGATAATGTCAGCATGACGATCATCCTCAAGAGGGTTGCTCAGGCGAGTAGCTTGTTCGTCGCTGTCGTTAGCCCAATCCCTGCCAACGAGCTGAGCGGCACAGTAAGAGACGTCTGCGCACAAGGTGTGATCCCTGGGACATCCGTTTCGATCGTCAACAGGTCCGTGGCACCTGTGCTGGCGGGTGGGAGGAGCCACTATGCTGGGTCCGTGGCGGCTGAGCGCGTGCTGGCGGATGGGCGGGGCCACTATTCATTCACTGCACTCGCCCCAGGTGAGTGGACCATCACATTCGCGCTGTCTGGCTTCCAGACGCTGCAGCGAGACATTCGCCTTCCGCAGAACCGCGATGGCGTTCAGTTGAACGTTCGGCTTTTTCCCGACCTGCTCATGAAGCAAGAGATGAGCGTGAGTCACGCTGACCCGACTGTTCGCTACCGCAGGTATTCGGTCCACGGGGTTGTCAGAGCACGGAGCGGCGAGCCGATTTCGGCCGCCACCGTCCGCTTGCAAGACGTTGTGTCCAAGAAGAGTCTCGGGACACGTCCATGCACGACCGATGAATTGGGCCGCTACGTCATCACCGACTGGTCGCCGATCGAGACGAAGTGGCAGCTATCAGTCCAAGCTGAAGGTTATCGCGCCTACACGCACCCAGACTTCGCGCTCACACCCGACGAGCCGCGAGCCATCGATCTTCTTCTTGAGAAGGTAAAGCAGTAGGAGATGACGCTCGACAGAAACACAGAAGGGGCAGGGGCGCGCTGTCTCTGCGCGTCCATTTTTGTGGGATAGGATCAGGCGGCAATGCCTCGAAAAGGAATCGTGCAACCTTTCGCGCGTCCTGCCGGGCGCACCAGCCTTCGCTCACGCTTGCCAGCGAGAGCGTGAGCTACGGCTGGCAAGCCACGCGGAGGCTCAGGCCCGAGCGCGCCGTAGCGCGGAGCGCGAAGGCGGGCCGGGCGCACCTGGCCGCGCGGTGCGCAGGCTCGCTCATAGCAGGCAAATCTTCGCTCGCGCAGGCGGGCGATTCGTTTCGATTGATTGAGGACGATTTATGAAGAGTCAGGAACGTCACAAACTGAAGGAGAACGCCTTCGCGAACACGGTGGGGCACGCGCGCGACGCGCTGGCGACGCGCCAGCGCGACATCGTCTGGGCGGTCGCCGTCGTCGTGGGACTGTTGGCGATTGTCGGCGGCTACGCCTGGTGGCGCCAGTCGACCGCGGGCCGCGGGACGGAGCTCTTCGCCGCGGCGCTGGCCGTCTACCAGGCGCCAGTCATTCCGCTGCCCCCGCCGACACCGGGCGGTGCTCCTCCGGTGCAGCAACCGGGAACCTACGTTACGGAGCAAGCCAAGCTCGAGGCGGCGCTTCCCAAATTCATCGAGGCCGCCGACAAGTACCCATCGACTTCGTCCGGCATCGCCGCCCGGTATCACGCGGCATCCATTCTCGCGACGCTCGGCCGCTACGGCGAGGCGGAGCAGCGCTTCCAGGAAGTTGTCGCCAAGGCTGGGACGACTCTGTACGCGCGAACGGGCCGGCTGGGGCTCGCCGAGACGCAGGTCGCGCAGAAGAAGTACGACAGCGCGATCACCATCTACACCGAGATGAGCCGCGACACGAGCTCGCAGATGCCCGTCGATGGAGTGTTGATGCAGCTCGGCCGCGCGTGCGCGCTCGCGGGCCGCAAGGAGGAAGCGGTGCGCGCGTTCACGCGCGTGACCGAGGAGTTTCCGACCTCGCTCTATGCGACCGACGCCAAGCGAGAGCTGGAGGGCGTGAGAAAGTCGTAGCGAATGAGCAACAGCGAGCCCCCAGCCGCCAGCTGCGGACGCCCGTCGGCTAAACCGCGTCCGACGAGCTCGAGAACGTGAACTCGCGGATGCGCGCGGCGGGGCAGACGAGCGCCAGGCCCGAGCCGCCGACACCCTCTCCGCTTACCACGCGCTCGGGCGGCGTCATCGCTTCGACGTTGTTGAGCGCCACGATCGGACTCTCGTTCCAGCGCATGTTTTTCACTGGGCGCGTGACCTTGCCTTTCTCGATGAGGTAGAGGCCGTCGCGCGTCAGCCCTGTGACGAGGATGGTCTGCAGATCGAGGGGCCTGATGTACCAGAACCGGGTGACGAGCACGCCGCGCTCGGTGCCGGCAATCAGGTCCGCCATCGTCGCGTTGCCGCCTTCCATGATGACGTTTGCCGGACCGGCGGTCGGCTTCTTGCCCATCTTGTCCGCCCAGAACCGCGAGTAGAACAGATCCTTCAGCACGCCGTTCTCGACCCAGATGTTCTTGGCGATCGGCAGCCCTTCGTTGTCGAAGCAGATGCTCGGCGCCAGCGGATGCGCCGGGTCGGAATAGATCCGGACTTTGTCGCCGACGATCTGCTCGCCGACGCGATTTCCTCCGCCCTTCTTCGAGAAGAAGCTCCGGCCTTCGTCGGCCTGTCGTGCGTCAGCGGAGAACAGCATGAACACGAGCAGGTCGGCGAGCGCCGCCGGCTCGAGGATCACGGTGTACTTCCCGGGTTCGATCCCGGCGGGGTTCTTCGCCATCGCCGCCTTGCTGATGGCTGTCTCGGCCAACGCGCCCGGCTGCAGCAGCCGGAGCTCGTTGAACGACTTCGACGCCCAGCCCGACCCCGAGCCATCCGGCGTGCGCGCCGTCAGGTTGTAGTCGGCCGCCGTGAAACGATCGTAGGCGAAGAGTCCCTGCGAACTCGCCACCGCCTGCATGGCCGACTGCGTCTCGACGAACCCCGCTGATACGACGTCCTTCTTCTTGCTCAGGGCAATCGCCGTGTCGACCGACTGGGCGCGCCACTCGGGAGACGCCGTGGCCGCATCCTCGAAGTACGCGTTGATCGGAGAGTAATTCTGCGGCCCCAGAAACGGCATCGCCTCGGGGTTCTCTGGAGAAACCTTGGCGATCGTCTCGGCCTTGCTCAGGGCGCGCTGCAAAGAGGCGTCGTCGAACTGCGAGGTCGTTGTTGTTCCCGATCGCTTCCCGAAGCTCGCAGTAATGGCGAGGCTCGTTCCCGAGGACGCGCCGGAAGTCGTCGCGGTATTCCTCGCGAAGCGCAGGCTCGCGCGCTCGCTGCCGTTGACGGCGACAAACGTCTGTTCCGCCTTGCTCAACGCCAGCACGCGCTCGGTGAGCGCCTTGGTTTGCTCCCTGGTCCAGATCATGGCTTACCGTCCCGTATTGAGGATGTTGACGCGGGCGAATCTGGCAATCGGACAGCCGTGGCTCACTGAGTTGCTTTGCGACGGCTGGCCCTTGCCGTCGCTGAATGCGCCGCCGAGCTGATACGTCGATTTGCCGCCCAGGAGATCGCACGACTTCCAGAACTCCGGCGTGTTGGATTGATACGCCAGGTCACGCAACTGCGTGGTGATCTTGCCGCCCTTGACTTCCCAGAAGGTCTGGCCGCTGAACTGGAAGTTGTACCGCTGGTGGTCGATGCTGTAGCTCGCGTCGCCCTTGACATAGACGCCATCGTCGGTGGCCGCGATGATGTCGGCTTCGCTCAGCTCCTTGTCGCCTGGGTCGAGCGAAACGTTCGGCATGCGCTGAAAGGGAATGGACCCCCAGCTGTCGGCGTAGCTGCAGCCGTGCGACGCCGTCTGGCCGATCAGATGCGCCTGGTCTCGCGTTGTCTGGTAGTCGACGAACGTGCCTGCCTTGATCAGGTTCCACCGCGTCGTCTTCACGCCATCGTCGTCGTATCCGCAGGTGGCCATGGCGTTCTCCTGCGTCTTGTCGGCGACGATGTTGACGATCTTGGAGCCGAATTCGAACTTGCCGAGCTTGTCGGTGGTGAGGAAGCTCGTGCCGGCGTAGTTCGCCTCGTATCCCAGCGCGCGATCGAGCTCGGTCGGATGTCCGACCGACTCGTGAATCGTCAACCACAAGTTCGACGGGTGAAGGATGAGCGCCTTCTGGCCAGCGGGAGCAGGCTTCGCCTTGTGCATCGCGACGGCCTCTTCCGCGGCCACGCTGGCTTCCTTGAGCAGGGGGTAGCCCTCCACGTACTCGTAGCCCATGCCCATCGGCGAGGTCAGCGAGTTGCGCGAATAGAACTTGCCCGACGCTTTGTCCACGGCCGTCACCGAGAATGACGGATACGAGCGGATGAGCGACTGCTCGATGTGCGATCCGTCAGTCGAGGCAAAGTACTTGTGCTCGTTCACGAACTGCATGAATGCCGACACGAAGCTGGCGCCCGGCACCTTCAGCGCCTCCTCGTGGATCTGCAGCAGGAGATCGAGCTTTGGCTGCAGCGGCATGTCGAACGGGTTCTTCTTCACCGGCGTATTCCACACCGTGTCATAGGCCTCGACCGGCGCGAGACGGACGGGTTCGGCATTGATCCGCCGGTTCGCCTTGGCGATGCCAGCCGCCTGCGCCGCGACGCGGGCGATCTCGTCCTTGGAGACGACGCTGCTGCTGGCGAAGCCCCACGTGCCATCGACGATGACGCGCACGCCAAAGCCGTAGTCCTCGGTGTCGACGATGTTCTGGACGCGGCGGTCGCGGGTGAAGATGAACTGGTTGCGGTAGCGGTTGATGCGAATGTCGGCGTAGCTCGCGCCGACCTTCTTGGCCGACGCCAGCGCGGCGTCGGCGAGGTCGCGCAGCTCGGTCGAGGGCTGGGCCGCAAAGAGCGAGCGCGGCGGACGCACGCTGGTCGCCGCGCCGAGCGCGATCATGGATTGGACGAATCGTCGGCGGTCAATCATGGGGATCCTCGGAGGCTCTTGGCTTCAGTCTTTCGGCTTCAGGCTCCAGCCGGAGCACAAAACCAAAACGCGATTTAGCGTATCGCAGATTGCCGGACGGCTGGACGACGTTGGGACGAGTGGCGACGTGAACGGGACGAGCGCAAAAAAAAGGCCCGAGGCAAGCTGCCTCGAGCCTTTGATTTTCCGAGAGCCTAAAGCCTAAAGCCTTGAGCCTCGTGTCTACGCCGTCAGCGATCGGCCCGCTTCACCGGAAATCGACACGTGCATGCGCCGGGCTGGTGTGGCCGTGACCTTGCGCTCCGGTTCGACGAGCAGCCGTAGTGCGTAGTCCCGCGGAGCACCCGTGGCCTGCAGGCACTCACCGACGCGGAAGACGGCAGACAGCATGCTGGATTTGCGCAGCGCTGCAGGCAGGTCCGGACGATGACGCGCCTCGCGATCGACCTGAAAGTAGACCAGGCGATACTGCGGGATCGGCGTGCCGCTCAGGCACTCGACGCGGACGCCCTGCTCGCTCACGTCGCGCGTGACGACGGACGCCATTCGAGTGGTGCCCTTCGCATCCTTCCAGACGATCTGGCCGGGTACCTCGATGGCGAGCCGCTCCGCCTGCCGCTTCTCGGACCTGCCCTGGCCACCCTGAACGAGTCGAAGTCTCTGCTCCATGTGACTGCCTCCCCGAGAGATTCCTGCGCGGATACATATCAAGTCGCAGGCCGCCTCTGTGATCGCCTCGAGACGCTGGACTATATCGAATTTAAGCCAAGTATTTGCAGCTATTTGCAGGTAATTGTGTTTTGTAGACGAACAGGCCTGGATGTGATTACCAAGTAGCCAACACGGCATCTACCTGGATAGCTGGTATCCGGCCGAGCGCGGATCCAGGTAGGGACGGTGTGGCGTGGGTGGTGTCGCGCGGGAAGCTAGAGGCTATCTCCTAAACCTGGCGCTCGTTCCAAGTCGCGAGCGAGCATGGGCGAGCGAGCCACGCGAACGGACGCGCGCCGGCGAAGCGGCGCGCGAGAGAGCGTGTGGGGGAGCCCGAGGGGGGAAGCCCCTCGGATAAAACTAGACGCGCGCCGCGCTGACACCGAGCCGCTGCATTTTCAGGTAGAGACCGCGTCTGGTCAGCCCTAGAGAGCGTGCGGTCTCGGAGATGTTGCCGTCAGCGCGCTCGAGCGCGCCCTCGATCAGCTCCCGTTCGAGCAGTTCCACGGCCGTGGCGAGGCTCGTCCGACGGCCCAGGCTGCGACGCAGTCCCTCTGGCTTCTCTACGCTCGCCGCGAACACGGGCGACAGCAGATCGGGTCCGATGAGGCCGCCGGGAAGCGCCATCGCCACGGCACGCTGCACCTCGTTGCGGAGCTGACGAACGTTGCCGGGCCACGCGAAGGCGTCGAAGAGGTCGAGCGTCTCGGGGCTGAGCCGGACGCCGGGTTTTCCCAGCCGTTCGGACGCCTCGCGAAGGAAGAACGTGCTGAGGTGAGGAATCTCTTCGCGACGATCGCGAAGCGGCGGCACGTGTACGCGGATGACGCTCAGGCGGTAGAACAGATCCTCGCGAAACTTGCCGTCGGCGACGCGCTGCTCGAGATCGGCGTTGGTGGCCGCCACCACGCGCACGTCAACACGCTGCGGCCGCGTGTCGCCGACGGGCAGGACCTCGCCCTGCTCGAGAAACCGCAGGAGCTTCGGCTGGACGTCGAGCGGGAGATCGCCGACTTCGTCGAGGAACAGCGTCCCCCCGAGCGCCGTCCGGAGGACACCCGGCTGGTCGGCGATGGCGCCGGTGAAACTGCCCCGGCGGTGACCGAAGAGCTGACTGTCGGCGAGCTCGCGGGTCGCGCTCGTGCAGTTGTAGGGGAGAAACATGCTGCCGCGCCGGGGCGATCCGGCGTGGATCGCCCGCGCGACGAGATCCTTGCCGGTGCCGCTCTCGCCGGTAATCAGCACAGTGAGGTCGTTGCCCTGCATGCGCTGAATCTGCTCGGCTACACGCTGCATCGCGGCGCTGGCGCAGACAAATCCCGGAAGGAGCGGCTCGAGCGGCCGCTCGGGTACGCCGCCGGCCGGCTCCGCGGGGCGATCGCGGGCGGCGCACAGGTCGAACCCCTGGCGCAGTACGGCGCAGAGCGTGCGAAAGCGCTGTCGGGCGCTGCCCGAGAACGTCCGAGGGCTCGAAACGAGCGCGAACCGCGGGCCATCCGGATCGCGGCCGAGCGGCTCGATGGGCACCGTGGCGGTGGCTCCGGCAGCCAGCGCCCGTGTCGCTCCAATAGCCAACTCGCGAGCGCGCGACGGATCGCACCCGGTCGACGAGGCGACTTTCACCTGCCCCGACGCTGACTGGACGAAGATCACCGCCGCCTGCGCGTCACAGGCTTCGAGCAGTGCCGTTGCGCCCTCGCGCGCCAGCAGGGCCGGCAGCACGGCTGCGTCCACGATGCGTCGAACGAGCGCGTCCTCGCCGTCCATCTGGACGCCGACGTACCCGCCGGTCCCGACCGGCGGGCTCTCGGCGAGCGCCTGACGCGCCTCCGCCAGGTCGGGTGCCGCCCCCAAGGCATCGAAGATCGCAAGGGCGTCCGTAAGGTAGCGGGTGGCGCGCGAACGAGCGCCGGCTGACGCGGCGAGCCGCCCGAGCTCCAGGTAGCTCAACCCGGCCTGGTGCCGTTCGCCGAGCAGCTCGAAGACGCTCACGCTCTGGCCGAAGTCGTGGTACGCCTCGGTCGAGCGGCCTGCAGCCCGGTTGAGGCGGCCGCGAAGGCGGAGGAACTCGCCCCACGTGCCGCTCATGGCCGTCGGGCTGATGCGGCCGGCGACGGCGTCGAGCCGCCGCTGCGCCTCCTCGACGAGGTTCGATGCGAGGAGCGCTTCCACGGCGATGAGCTCGGCCTGAAGCACGTAGCCGGGGGGCGCATCCACCGATTTCGCGACGTCCGACGCCAGCGCCACGGCAGGCCCCGGCTGTGCCCGGCGCAGAGCCACGCGCGCCTGCAGCACCAGCAGCGACCACTGATACCACCGCGACGCCTGCGATCCGTACTCGCCGTAGGCTTCGCGCGCCTTGGCCAGACAGCGGTCGGCAGCCTCGTGCTGGCCGCGAATCAGGTGGATCTGCGCCAGCGTGTCGAAGACAGCGCCCGTCGTCTCCCGCATGAACTGGAGTGGGCTGCGCACGTCGAGGGCACGGTTGAGGGCTTCCTCCGCCCGATTGAGGCTGCCGAGCCTTACGCAGATCTGGCCGAGCGAGGCGAGCGCGACGCCGAGACCATGGGGCGTCCCACCCTGCTGCTGGAGTTCCACGCTGCGCTCGGCGAGCGTGAGCGCCTGGTCGTGGCGATGCTGCATCAGCGCAACGTTTGCCTGGTTGCCGCAAACCGTCGCCTGCACATCTCCGGCCTCGACGAGGAGCGCCAGGCGCTCTGCTTGGCCGAGGGCGGACATCGCTTCGTCTAGCCGGCCCTCCTGCGCCAGCGTCACGCCCGAGAGCGAGTGCACCATCGCCAGGTGACGCCGGTCGCCGACGGCGTGCAGCGCCGAAGCCGCCTGCGTCAGGTGCTCGCGGACGATTCCAGTGTCGCCAACCTGTCGATAGCAGAGTCCCAGCTCGAAATGGGCAAGCCCGATCGCACGCGAGTCATGCGCCCGCTGGGCGGATTGAAGCGCCTTGGTGAGAAAGGCGATGCCTCGAGAGGGTTCGCCCCGGGCGGCGGCCAGGCGTCCGTGCATCCGCCAGACGTCCGACGTCCGAGCCGGATCGAGCCGCTCTCGCGCCTCTGGCGGTCGCCCCAAGGCCTCCGTCGCCTGTCGGATATCGTCCTGCAGCAGCCAGGCTTCGGCCAGGGCACACCGGACCTGAACCTGTTCCCCGCGATCGAGGCCCGGTCGCTTGAGCGCCCGCACGAGCAGCGTCGTCGCGTCCGCGCCTCGCCCCTGCTCGAGCGCCTTCGTAGCCTGGCCAAAAAAGTCCGGCGTCGCCATGGCGGCGACAGTATACCTCGTATACAGCTCTCTGCTAACAGCTCTCAGCTCTCAGCTATCAGCTTTAGGTTAGTCGGGGGTGGTGCTGAGGGCTGACCGCTGAGAGCTGAATGCTAAAAAGCCCTGCCAATCCGCGCGAACCCCACGAACCCGCGGTCCTGCGAAACCCAGGCGCCGCCGGCCGTGAATGTCAAGGGCGCCCAATACACCACGACCGCGTCGAGCGAGAGCTCGGCGCCTACCGACACGGTGACGTCCGCGAGATGGAAGGACTCGACCCAGGCGTCACCGGCATCGACGAACACCGCCCCGTGCAACACGCGTGCGAAGAAGGGCAGCGTCCCGGCGCCGCGATCGAGGCGAACCAGGGGGAACCGGTAGTCCAGATTGACGACAGCCGCGCGCGTTCCTGCAGTTTCGTCCTCGCCTACTCCGCGCAGGAGACCGATGGCGTCGCTTCCGAAGTCAAAGCCCAGGCTCTGCGGGCCGTTGCCGGAGGCGCTGAACTGTCGCCGGGCCCTGGCGTCGCCGCGCGCGGCCGCACCGGCCGCCCTGGCCGCGATCACGGCGTGGCGGGGACCGAGGGGTACGTAGCCTCGAAGGTCGACGGTCGCCGCCTCGCCGTTGCCGTCAGCACCGAGCGCTTCGCGCGTCAGCTCCGTCGTGAGCCTGGCGTTCCACCCTTCTTCGCGGCTGATGGAATACCCGTAGGATCTCGAGTCGTTGATCAACCATCCGCCGCGCAACCCGCGGCGAACCACACGCGCGTGGCCATCCGAGCCACACTCGGAGCACGTAAACTCGTCAACCGACGCGTGGAACGCCCCGAGAATCGACTGCGACCAGCGGACGCGGCGTACCGGGAACAGCACGCCGGCGTTGCCTTCGATCGTCCGCACGTCGCCGTCGCGAAACGGATCCGTGTCGTCGGCCACGTTGGCGAAAAAGGTGGGCCGCCACCGGTCGTACGCGTACGCGACCTGCCAGTCCGGCCGCGCGCGAGCGGTGGTCCAACCGGCCTCGGCGGCGTACGCGTGCCGGCCGAGCGCGTCGCTCGCCCCAGTCGCCGCACCTGCGACGATCTCGTCGTCATCGGACTCGAGCGTCGGGATCCAGAAACGCGGCGCGATGGTCCGCAGCGGCGAGTAGCTCTGTGGCGTCGCCGCCGTGGGCACGACCCCCGTCACAGTCCGCACTGCGCTGCCGGCCGGATCCGCCGCGGCTGTCTCAACCCTCGTCCATCGCGCCGACTCGAGCGGCAGCGAATAGAGGTCGTATCCGGCGGTCGTGTAGCCGACAAACACCAGCGTGCGCCCATCCCGCGACGGCGCTGGAGAGGATGCGTTTGCGCCCGTATCCTCGAGCCGCGACGTGGCGCCGGTGTCCACGTCTGTGACGAAGATGCGGAACCCGTCGCCGCCGCGGTCGGAGGCAAAGAGCACACGCCCATCGGGCAGCCACGCCGGGGCCACGCTGCGGCTGCCGCTCGACGACGCGGCGGTTCGCGCGACGTGTCCGGTCGCCGGATCGATCAGCACGATTTCCGATCGGCTCTGCAGCGAGATGCGCTCGGCCGCGATCCATCGGCGGTCGGGTGACCACCGGGGCGCGGAGAAGTGCACGCCTGGCTCGGACACGAGCGGAACAGGACGGGCAGGCGTGGCCGCACGCGGCGGAACCGCCAGGGTGGCGAGCTCCCGTCGGTCCGCGAGCTGGATGGTGCAAACGATCGTCCCGCCGTCTGGTGAAACATCCGGATCGCCCGCGCGGGCGCCGTGCGTCAAGCGCCTGGATCGCGCACCGCTCGCGTCAATCGCATAGAGATCCGACTGCAGTCCGACCTGGTTCTCGATCTCCATCTGATCGAAGATCACTTCGGACCCCGCAAACCCAACCTGCGTGCCCAGGTAGCGGTTGGCGACTCGTCGCGAGGCCGTCGCGCCGGGCTCGCGGACGAGCAGCGACGGAAAGCCGTGCGGGTTGACCACCGAGTAATAGAGCCGTCCGCCCGAGTCGAACCGCGGACCGCCGACGGTGAACCCATCCTCGGTGAGCCGACTGACCGTACCGTCTGCGCCATCGATCGTCGTGTGCGACGCCGCTTCGAACTCCCGCCAGAGATCGCCGAGCGAGCGCTTGAAGATCTTCTTGAACGATCGGGACCCGAAGTACGGGACGCGTCCAGCCGTCGAATCCGTCAACTGCCTCAACGACCCTTGACCGTAGCGCGCGGCCAGGAACTCATGAAAGTAGCCGCCGTACACATAGGGCGTGTTGCCTGAGGGCCAGTCGACGAGGCCCCCGCTCGCGCGATCGAGCGGCTCGAACCGGGAGGCGTCCGCGGCCACATCCGCGATCGCACGGAAACTGCGATCGGGCACGCGTCCCTGACCCGTCAACGCGCTCTCTTCGTACACGGCAAGGCCTTCGATCTGCCAGAGCGGCAGGTACAGGTTCGGGTAGAGCAGCGGCATGCGCCCGAACACGCGGCGCAGCCCGCCGATCCATCCCTGGCCTCGGTCAAGATGGACGATGTGCGTGTACTCGTGCGCGAACACCATGTGGAGCCAGTCGTCGGTGTTCCCAATCGTTGTCGACCCGCCCGGGGCTGCGGCGACGATTTCGATCGTGTTGAAAGGGACGGGCGTCGCCCAGCCGTTGGAGAGGTCGCTCTGATTGACGAGGATCACCTGGACGCGGCCCGAGGGACGCCCGAGCGTCGCGTCGAGGCCGGCGGCGACCGTCTCGGCGAGCATCGCCAGGCGCCGGGCCTGCGCCTCTTCGCCCTGGTGAAAATGGATATCGAAGCGCGGCGTCGAGATCGTCTGAAAGCGAAGGCGGGGATCGTAGCGGCCGGAGGCCGACGCCAGGGCCGCGACGGCCACCGTCAGGCCGGCGAGCAGCGCGATTCTCAGCGCACGTTCACTGGCGCGCCGAAGACGTGGTTGCAGAGGCTGCTCGTGACAGATCTTTGAGGAACAGGAAGTCGGCGATGGGCGACAAGCGGACGCCTTGTATGTCGGGCTGGAACACTGCCACATTGGTCTTGTACCAAAGGCTGATATACGGCGCGGCGGCGATGAGCTGCTGCGCGCGCGAGCAGAAATGGCCCAGGGCGTCGTCGTCGACGGCGGAGGCGGCCGCCTTCAACCCGTCAACTTCCGCGTTGCTGTAGTAGACGCGATTGACGCCGACCGCCGGCACCACTATGCCGCGGGACGTCACCCGCCGGCCTCGCGCTTGAGCTCGGCGATGAGCGAGAGCGCCTGGAGCGGCGTCAGATTGTCGACGTCGATCGCCTTGATTCGCCCGACCAGCGGATCCTCGGCTGGCGCGGACGCCTGGAAGAGTCCGAGCTGGCGGCTCGCGTCGCTCTCGGAGTTGGGCCCCAAGTTGGGAGATGAGGCGTTCAGCGACGGGCGGCCGCCGCGCGAGAGCTCGTCACGCTCGAGGCCGTTGAGGATTTCACGCGCGCGTGCAACCACGTTCGGCGGCAACCCGGCGAGGCGCGCCACCTGGATCCCGTAGCTGCGATCGGATCGCCCTGGCACGACCTTGCGCAGAAAGACGATGTCATCCTGCCACTCGCGCACGACGACGTGGCAGTTGGTGACGTTCGGGAGCGCGTCGGCGAGATCGGTGAGCTCGTGATAGTGCGTCGCGAAGATCGTCTTCGGCCGGGCGCGCGGATTCGACGCCAGGTGTTCCGCGACCGCCCATGCGAGGCTCAGCCCGTCGAAGGTCGACGTCCCGCGCCCGATCTCGTCGAGGATGAGCAGGCTGCGCGACGTGGCGCTGTGCAGGATGTTCGCCGTCTCCTGCATCTCGACCATGAAGGTGGACTGACCGCGCGCGATGTTGTCGGACGCCCCGACGCGGGCAAAGATGCGATCGACAATCGGCAGCTTCGCGCTGCGGGCCGGTACGAACGACCCGGCCTGGGCCATCAGACAGAGCAGTGCCGTCTGCCGCAGATATGTGGACTTGCCCCCCATGTTGGGGCCGGTCAGCACGACGAGCTGGCGCGCACCGGCGTCGAGGGTCACATCGTTCGGCACGAACGCATCGGGCACGTGACGTTCGACGACCGGATGCCGCACGTCGACGGCGACCAGGTCGTCTCCGGCGTGCATCATCGGCTTGGTGTAGTTCTCGGTGGCGGCCGTCTCGGCGAGCGCTGCAAGCACATCGAGCGAAGCCACCCCCCGAGCGGTCTCCTGAATGCGCGGCGCGTCGGAGGCGACCCTGGCGCGCAGCCGCTCGAAGATCGCCACCTCGAGCTCGAGGCTGCGCTCGTCGGCGCCGAGGACCTTCTCTTCGTAGTCCTTGAGCGCGGGCGTGATGAAACGCTCGCCGCCGGCAATCGTCTGCTTGCGATGGTAGTCGGACGGGACGTTGCCGAGATTCGACTTCGAGATCTCGATGTAGTAGCCGAAGACGCGGTTGTAGCGAATCTTGAGCGACGTAATTCCGGTGCGCGCCCGTTCGGCGTCTTCCATCGCCGCGATGTGCTGCTTGTTCGAACGGCTGATGCTGCGCAGGTCGTCGAGCTCGGCGTCGACGCCGTCGCGGATCATGCCGCCGTCTCGCGCGACGGCGGGTGGCTCCTCGACGAGCGTGCGATCGAGCTCGTCGCGGAGGTCGGCGCAGTCGTCGAGCTCGGCGACGAGGCTCCTGACGAGCGGCGCCTGGAGTTCCGTGAGGAGCATGCGCACGCGCGGCACGGCGGCAATCGACTGGCGCAGCGCGACCAGATCGCGAGGGCCGGCGATGCCGAGCGAGGCGCGCGCGACGAGGCGCTCGACGTCATGGATGGTCTTGAGGGTCTCGCGCAGCTTCGCGCGCTCGGTCGACCGGAACGCGAATCTCTTCTACCGCGTCGAGCCGATCCTGAATCCGTTCGAGGGCGACGAGCGGCCGGAGCAGCCACGCCCGAAGCAGCCGGCCGCCCATCGACGTCATCGTCCAGGTCGATCCCGTGCAGGAGCGAGCCCGTGCGCCCGCCGTCGGCCGCGTCGAGGACCTCGAGGTTGCGAAGCGTCGTCGCATCGACCAGCAGGCAGTCGGCTGCGGCACGGAAGGCCACCTCGCGGACGTGGGCCAGGTCGGCTTTTTGCGTGTCGCGCAGGTAGTGGACGAGCGCCCCTGCCGCCCGCACCGCCGCGGGCCGATCCTCCAGGCCGAACCCGTGCAGGCTCTGCGCACGAAGCTGTTCGAGCAGCGTCCGCCGCGCCGACTCCTGATCGAAGGTCCATCCGGCGGCGTAGGTCAGGCGCGCGGCGATGCGGACCTCGGCGACGAGCGCCGCGGCGTCCGCGAATCCCTCCGGTACGACGATCTCACGCGGCTGGAGGATCGCCAGTTCGTCAGCCAGCGCCTGGCGTCCGTCGGCGCCGTGGTACTCCGCTGTCGTGAACTCGCCAGTCGACACGTCAAGGAGGGCCACTCCGAGGCCCGGGAGGAGGGCCACTCCGAGGCCCGGGAGCGGCGCGACGCCAAGACCCGGCGCGTCGGCAGCGGGCGCGATGGCCATGAGAAACGCCGGCTCGCGCGCCTCGAGATATCCGGCGTCGGTCAGCGTGCCCGGGGATACGACGCGAACCACCTCGCGGCGCACCAGGCCCTTGGCCTTCTTCGGATCCTCGACCTGTTCGCAGACGGCGACACGAAACCCCTTCCGGACGAGCCGGGCGATGTAGCCGTCGGCGGCGTGAAAGGGCACCCCGCACATGGGAATCGCCCCGCCGCTGGCATCTTTCGAGCGAGAGGTGAGGGTCAGCTCGAGCGCACGCGCGGCCGTCAGCGCGTCCTCGTAGAACATCTCGTAGAAGTCGCCCATCCGGAAGAAGACGATGGCGTCGCGGTACTGACGCTTCGCGTCGAAGTACTGCCGCATCGCCGGGGTCGCCCCGGCCGGTTCGGAAAAAACTGGGGAGGACATCTCTCGTGCGCGGGACTCTAGCCAGTGGAGAACCCGAAGGCCCGAGTATAACATTGAGCCGACACGTGTTAGTCCTTGCACTCGACACCACCACCCGAGCCGGAAGCGCCGCCGTCGTGCGAGACGGGGTGCTCGTCGCCGAGATCGTCGGCGACGGATCGCACACGCACGCCGGGCGGCTTCCGCGCGACTTGATGATCGCCCTCGACAAGGCGGCAGCCCGGCTGGACGCTGTCGACCTGCTGGCGGTGGCGGCCGGACCTGGGTCTTTCACCGGGCTCCGCGTCGGGATCGCCGCGATGCAGGGGCTGGCAATGTCGACCGGGCGAAAGGTTGTCCCAATCTCGGCGCTCGACGCACTGGCCTGCGCCGCCGGCAATGGTCGCGGGCCCGTGGCGGCGTGGATCGACGCGCTGCGCGGCGAAGTGTTCGCGACGCTGTACGACGCCGCGGGAACGCGCGTCCTGCACGAGCCGTCGTCGCTTGCTCCCGGCCGCACGCTCGACGCATGGGCAGCCGCCCTGACCGGCGAGGCGCCGCGTTTCATCGGCGACGGCGCGGTGCGATACGAGGCCACCATCCGCGAGCGGTTCGGTGCGGGCATCGAGGTTCTGCCCTCGCCACCGCTCGCCGGCATCGTCGGCAAGCTGGCGGCAGCCGCGCCCGGCCGCGCCGTCCTTCCGCACGCCATCGTGCCGATCTACATTCGGAGGCCTGACGTCGAGCTGGCCCGGGCGCGGCGGGCCGAGTGAGTGCGCTCGAACCGTCGGCGATGGTGATCGAGCGGATTTCCGAGCCGGCGGACCTCGACGCCGTCGCGGCACTCGAGTCGGCCACGTTCACCAATCCGTGGACGAGGGAGATGCTCGAGCGCGAGCTGCGACAGTCAGATGTCGCGCGCGTCTACGTGGTCCGGCTTCCTGGCTACGCCGTTGCGGCGTTCTGCGCCTGTTGGCTGGTCTACGACGAGCTGCACATCAATACCATCGCCGTGGACACCCGCCTTCGCCGGCAAGGGGTTGCGACTGCGCTGATGAGATACCTTATGGCCGAAGCCGCAAGCCTCGGCGCGCGCCGCACTTACCTCGAGGTTCGCCGTTCCAACCTGCCGGCGCAGCGCCTGTACGAACGCCTCGGCTTTACGGTCGCCGCCGTGCGCCGCAACTACTACAGCCAGCCCAGCGAGGACGCCCTGGTACTGTCGCTGGCCATGCTGGACGACAAAGGCTGAACCCCGCCCAAAATGAAGGGGATGCTGAAGTTCAGTATTGCCCTGAGGCATTCTCTAGGGTGTATTCAGGATTGCCAGCGATAGCCCCTTGTGTTACCTTGCCGCTATGAATGTGTAACGCGGGCATGTATAGACCCCTTCTAAAGGAGGCGGAAATGCCGACAGACTTCGAAGAGCTGAAGCGCAAACTGCTGCAGAGCGACGAGGAATACCGCCAACTGGCCACGCAACATCACGACCTCGACGAAAAGATTCATCACCTCACCGCCCGCCATTACCTCTCAGAACCCGAACAAATCGAAGAAGTCACCCTCAAGAAGCGGAAGCTGCGTCTGAAGGATCAGATGGAGTCGATTCTGCGCCGCTACAGCGTCGGTAGTAGTGCCGCGCAGGCCGCGCGCAGCTGACTTCAGTCCTTTCGACTCGCTTTCTTGGGGCCAGACGTGTTTGGAACCGGAACCCATTCGGGCCGGGTCCCGCGCTGGCCCTTTTGTTCTTTCGCGGCCTCCCGGGCTAGCATTCCTTTCGATGAAAATCGATCGCGCTGGTTTTCCCTTCATTGCCGCCGCAGTGGTCCCGGCGGCTGGTCTCGTCGCCGCGCGGCGGTATGGTTGGGCCACGTCGCTCGCGCTCCTCGGTGGGTTCTTTGCGTATTTCTTCAGGGATCCGGATCGGCGGGTGCCGAGCGGGCGGGATCTCGTGGTATCGCCGGCGGATGGCCGCGTCATGGCAGCCGGACCGGCTGAGGCCGAATCGTCCCCTCCCGGCCGGTGGACCCAGGTCACCATCTTCCTGTCGCCGCTCGACGTCCACATCAATCGATCGCCGGTCGAAGGGCGCGTGACGCGCATCGAGTACCGGCCGGGCCGCTTCCTGCCCGCGTATGACGCGCGCGCGAACGAGAACGAGCTCAACGAAATCTGGGTCGACGCCGACGGGATCACGGTCGTCTTCCGCCAGGTCGTCGGCATCCTCGCGCGGCGGATCGTCTGCCGGATCGAGGAAGGGCAGCGCATCGGCCTCGGCGAGCGGATCGGCCTCATGAAGTTCGGATCGCGGATGGACGTGTTCCTCCCGCCGGAGGTCGAGCTCCAAGTCAGCGTCGGCGCAGCCGTCACGGGTGGAGAAACAGTCCTGGCCTGCCTGCGGAGGAACGATGCTGCCTAATCTACGCCGTCGGCGCGAAGATCGGCCGCACCGGTTCAGGCGCGGCGTCTTCCTCCTGCCGTCGTTGTTCACGGTGGCCAACCTTTTCTGCGGTTACGCCTGCATCGTGTATTCGACGCGCGCCGATTTCGACACCGCGGCGCTCTTCATCGGCGTCGCGATGATCCTCGACACGCTCGACGGGTTCTTCGCGCGACTGACCAATTCGTCGACGGCCTTCGGCGTTCAGCTCGACTCGCTCGCCGACATGGTGTCGTTCGGGCTGGCGCCGGCCGTGCTCGCGTTCACGTGGGGCCTCTGGCCGCTCAAGCGCCTCGGCTGGGCGGCGGGATTCATCTACGTGACGGCAACGGCGATGCGGCTGGCCCGGTTCAACATCCAGACCGGAACGGTCACCGACAAGGGTACTTCGTGGGGATGCCGAGCCCGCCGGCGGCCGGCGTGATCGCGGCCACCGTGTATCTCTACCCGTACGGCCTGCAGGATCGCGAGACGGCGCTTCCGGCGCTCGCGATGGTACTCGTGCCGGCATTCCTGATGGTCAGCACGTTCCGCTTCCGCAGCATCAAGGCGATCGACGTCGGCTGGCGCCGGTCCTACTTCGTCTTGTTCCTCGCGGCGGTCGGCCTCGCGCTCATCGCCACCCACCCGAGGCTGGCGCTCGTCGTCCTGGCCTACACATATCTCGCGTCGGCCTTCATTGGACTGGCGTACTCCCGCGACTGCGGACCCGAAAGCTGGCGGAGCCACCGGCAAGCGAACCCTGACGGTGGTTCCCAACCCCTTCTGGCTCTCGACGTCGATCGTCCCGCCGCTCAGCTCGACGTTGCGGCGCGCGATCGGCAACCCCAGCCCGGTCCCCGAGGTCTTGGTGGAGAAGTAAGGCTCGAAGACGCGGGCCAGCGCATCCTCGTCCATCCCCACACCGGTATCACGCACCGTCAACACCACCGCATCCGCCACGGCCGACGCGGCGACGCCGAGCTCACCCGAACCGGGCATGGCGTGCAGGGCGTTCTCGACGATGTTGGCGAGCGCGCGCATGATGAGCGTGCGATCGACGAGCACGCGCGGGAGCGGGCCAGTGGCGTCGTTGCGGATCTCGATGCGACCGGCGAGACCTGCGCGGTAGGGATCGAGGATCTCAGCGACAAGGTCGGGAAGATCGACCGGCGCCAGCTTCACCTGTGGCGACGAGGCGAAGCTCGAGAACTCGGACGCAATCTGGCGGAGCAGTCCCACTTGACCGAGGATCGCGTGCACGCACCCTTCGAGGACGCTCCCGAGCGGCTGACCCTTGTCGGCGTGGACGCGGAGGAGGTGCTCGGCCGAGAGCTGAATCGGCGTCAGCGGGTTCTTGATCTCGTGCGCCACCTGACGGGCCATCTCCGCCCACGCTTCCAGGCGGTGCGTGCGCTCGAGCTCGCCGCGTTGCGCCTTGAGCTCGCCGGCCATGCTGTTGAACGCGTCGACGAGACGGCGGAGCTCGTCGACGGAGCGCACCGCGATGCGCGCATCGAAATCGCCGCTGGCGATGCGCTGCGTCGCGCGGGTCAGCCGGCGGACGGGGTCGGCGATGCGCTCCGCCAGCGACAGCCCCAGCGCGGCGCCGAGCAGGACGAAGCACAGCACTGCGAGGTGGACGCCGCGATCGAGATCGTCGATTTCGCGCTCGATGTCGCGCTGCCGAAGCGCCGCCGGCACGGTCAGGATTCTCTCGCTCGAGCCCCCGCCGATGCGAACGGGCGTGGCGGCGATGAGGTACGGGAACGCGCCGAGCTCGTCTTCGCCGACGAAACTCGGCAGGCGCTGCAGCACGATCGCGCGATACACGGCGTCCGGCGTTCGCGTCGGCAGGAGGCCCGACGCGAAGAGGTCCCGCTCGCTCGTCGCGACCAGCCTCGGGCCGCTGAAGATGTTGACGTCCTGGTCGATCACCTGGCTGATCCACACCATCACGTCGTCGTTGGGCACCTCGACGCCGTCGGCGCGGTTGAGGAGCGCGTCTGATTCCTCGATGACGCGCTGCGCCACCGAGGCGGTGCGGGCGGCCTCGCCCCGAATGTCCTTTCGCAGCAGATCAGCGAAGTAGGCGCGGATGACCAGCGCCAGAATCAGCACCGGGATGATCGAGGCGAGGACGAACGCCAGGAACAGCTTGCGGTAGAAGCTGGCGCGGATCTCGCGCAGCAGGGCGCGGCCGACGCGCGGGCGCTCGCGACTGACCCTCGAGAAGATCGCGGTCGCCAGCAGCACCAGCACGAACGCCACGCCTGCCAGCGTGCTGACCTCCGCCAGGTGCACCAGGTGATCGAACAGCGTGAGCATCGGATAGCCGATGGCGTAGATGCGAGCACGGTCGTTGGTGAAATAGACCTGATAGGTCGCGCCGCCAAGCGCAGTCGTCTCCCAGAAGGGCCGGCGCAAAGGATCGTAAATGCGCTGGAAGAGCGTTTCGGTGATCGGCCAGGCCGTGAGGCCCGACGTGTAGACGGGCTCGAGCCCCCAGCCGTAGATCGCGACATGTACGTCATTGCCAGGCGCGGCTTCGCGCGACGCCTCGTTCTGGCTGGGCCGGAAGAGCTCGAAGTACGGACTCTGCGATGTGATGAAGGGCAGCGTGCGGTAGTCGTCCACGGCCAGATGCAGCACGATCCTGCCAACCGAGCGTCGCTGGTCTTCCGCCGGGCAGATGCCGCGTTCCGCGTGCAGGACGAGCCGCTTCTGTGAACCAATCGGCAGCGGCTCTCCAAACACGTCCCACTCGCACGAGGGCGCGGCCTGCGGTTGCTGGCCGCTCGACGTGTACTCGGGAAGGTTCAAATTGAAACGGCTGATCGGGCGGCCGCTCGCGTTGTTATAGATCTCGACGGCCGACGTGAGCCGGGCACGGGCGAACACCGTCTGGCTCCACACGAAGAACGCGTTCTTCGGATCCGGCGACGCCGCGGCGTCGTCCGCGTCGCTGACCAGATCCGCCAGCCGGGGAATGCCATCGATCTCACGCTTCGCCTCGTCCAGCCGGTCGAGTAGCGCTGCCGAATGGTTCTGCGCTTCCACGGCATAGGTCGTGATCAGCCGCTGGATCGCGCGCTCGGCAAAGAAGTTGAGCGACGGGTAGAGCAGCACCGCCGGAACGAGGAAGCTCAGGAAGAGACCAAAGATGCGGGCCGCAATCGTGGCGTGGCGGTACCAGACCACCAGGCGCCGGGCGAGCAGTGCCGCCACCGCGCACGCAACGGCCGACAGAAGCAGCCCGAGAATCGGCAACTGCCACCCCGCCACCATGGCGAGCACGCCGGCAACGAACGTCGGCGCCACCCACAAGACCAGCAGCGTCAGCCGCGGACCGACCGCTCGCGACGGCAGACACCAGACGCCGCGCGCCGCGATAAGGCCCAGCGTCGCGGCCCAGAGCGCGGCCACGTGAAGGGCGAGGATGCCGGCGAGCCGTAACACTCGGGCGCCGTTCCATGGATAGAGCGAGAAGTGGCGGACGTCCACCGTGGACGGATCCACGGCTATCGCGAGCACGCGCGCAAACGCCAGGATGAGACCGGCCATCGCGACCCCCGCGAGCAGGTTCATCAAGACGAAGGACAGGAGCGCCGCGCCAGGCGCGCGGCGCGGACGCGCCGCGGTGTGCAGCAGGGTTGCTGGCGATGCCCACAGCGCGGCGAGCGCCGCGAACGTGATGGCGCAGAACGAGAGGGTGAGCGGAAGCCCGGACCGGCCGGACGCCGACCACGTGAGGCCCAGCCAGATTGTGCCCGCACCGCCGAGCAGCAAGACGCTCGCGCCCAAGGTCGTCAGGACAGCCGGCCTCGGCAGCAGGGCACGAGCGCGCGCGTCGAGGAGCGGCCCCATCAGGAGCAGTTGGGTCAGCCCGAGAATCACGATGACCCACCCTGTGACGGTCCGCCGCCAGTCCGCGCGCGCCTTCTGCAAGTCCGCCAGGGCGACGTAGCCCTCGACAAGCGGAGCGCCCGCGGGCGTGCGCAGGAGGAAGGCGCCCTCGCGCGGCATTTCGCCGGCACCCTCGGACCGCATCCGGAGCGACACGGGCGCAATCGACGTCGGAAAGGAGTCGTCTGCCGAGGCAATCGCCGCCCCGGCGGCCGCGCGTGACAGGACGTGCTCGGCAGCGACGGCGCCCAGCCGGCGACGGTCGTTGCCGCCGGCAGAACCACCGGCTGGTCCGCCGGCAACGCCTACGATGGGCTCCACGTGCACGAGGCGCAACCCGAGGGCTGTGCGCGTGACGAAGAGATCCTGCGGACCGACGATGCGCTCGGGCGGGATGTTGTCGGAAGGACGTCCGCTCCAGGCGCGAGCCTCGTTGCGGATGACGTCGTAGACCGTGACCGCGATGTCGTCGGGATGCGGGCTCGTGTCTCGGGTGCGCCCGAGCAGTTCGAACAACGTGCGGACGGCCTCGGCCTCGTCCTCAGGCGCACGGGCTGCCGGGTCGGCGGCAATGCCGGTGGCAACCTCCGCCAGCGCGGCGATCATGCCGCCAAACTCGCGCCGGACGAGCGACTCCACGCGCGCCGCCGCCGTGGCATCGGTCGGGCCCAGCCACCACCGTTCGAGCGCAGCGCCGCCCAGACCGGCCAGCGCCGCCGCCGTGAGGCCGGCGACCAGGAGACGGCGCCAGCTCACCAGCCGGAGCGCCGGGTGCGCGCGTGACCGGCCGGGGCGGTCGTGCGGAAAGGGCAGTGCCACTCGTCAAGCAGGATACCGCAAAGGTAAACTGTGAATGTCGATGTCTCATGCTCCTGCACTGAAGACGGCCCTCAAGCGCGGCGCGCTCATCGCCGCCGCCAACTGGCCGCTCGTCGTGGTGCAGTTCATCGCCGAGTCGACGCTCAAGCTGATCCTCGGCGTGCCGGTCGTCGGCGGCATCTTCCTCGTGGTGCTGCTGCTCGACGCCAACGTGGAAGACCTGCTCCGCGGCGACGTGCGCGACATCCTGGGGGCCGTGTTCTCCGCCTTGCGCGCCAATCCAGCCGCGCTGACCTCGTTCGCGATGGCCTTCCTCATCGTGCTCATCGGCGGATCGGCGCTGACCTTCGTGGTCAAGGGCGGCACGGTGGCCGTGCTCGTCGAGGCAGACGATCACGCCGGGGGGATCGAGCGGCCGCCGCTGCGGCTGCAGATGTTGCGGCGGGCCAATCGCACGGGAATCGATCCATTCCTGAATGGCTGTCGGCGCCTGGGGTGGCGGTACGTCAAGCTGGGCCTGGGGCTGCTCATCGTGTACGCGATTACAGCCGCGGCGTACTTCGGGCTGCTCTTCGGCGGCTACGCGCTCGCCGACAACGTCGGTGTGCTGCTATGGTGGACGGTCATCGCGGCGGCCGGGTCGAGCGCGGTCATCGTGTGGATCACCCTGGTGAACTTTCTCTATCTCGTCACCCAGATTGTGATGGCCGTGGACGACGCCGGGCTGCGGAGCGCATTGGTCACGGTCGTGCGCTTCCTCCGTTCGAGTGTGCGGGAGATTGCCGGGATCTTCGGCGTAGTGCTGCTGCTCGTGCTGCTCGCGACCGCGGCCTCAATTCTCGCGACCGCCGGCCTGGGCCTCATCGGCTTTGTCCCCATCGTCGCCGTGGCGGTGATGCCGCTCCAGATGGCGGCATGGCTCGTGCGCGGCATGGTGTTCCAGTACCTGGCGCTCACGGCGCTCGGCGCCTACCTCACGCAGTATCGTCACTATCTCGGCGGGATGGAGCTCGCCCCCCTTCAGGACAAACGTCCTGCATGATCAGCGTGCGGGACAAGCGTCCTTGCCTGGTCACCATTGAGCGACTCGCATGATCAACTACGACACGTTCTACTCGCGCGCCGCCGGGCACATGAAGGCCTCCGCCATTCGCAAGATGGGCGGAGTCGCGGCGCAGGGGCGCGACATCGTGTCCTTCGCGCCGGGCTTTCCCGCACCCGATACGTTCCCGTGGCAGGACTTTCAGGAAATCGCGCACGAACTGCTCTCCGGCCGGGATGGATCCGTGCTCCAGTACGGCCCGACCCGAGGCTATCGGCCGCTCGTCGAGGCCATCGCCGCCGTCATGGCGAGCCGCGGCGCGCCAACAACCCCCGACCGGCTGCTCGTCACGACCGGATCGCAGCAGGGGCTCGATCTGGTCGCCCGGGTGCTGCTCGACCCGCACGATGTCATCCTCGTCGAGCTGCCGACCTACACCGGCGCCATCTCGGCGTTCCGCAACGTCCAGGCTGACATGGTCGGCGTCCGTCAGAATGCCGACGGCATCGATCTGTCCGAGCTCGACGACACCTATGTCCGGCTTCATCGGGAGGGGCGTCGCGCCCGGCTCCTGTATCTGGTTCCGAACTTCCAGAACCCGACGGGCCTCTTGATCGGGCGGGCGAAGCGCGCCGCGCTCCTCGAGTGGGCGGACCGCCGTGACGTCCTGCTGGTCGAAGACGATCCGTACCGCGACTTGTACTTCGAGGACTCGGCGACAGAGGCCGACGTCCGGCCGATTCGCGCCGACGACCGGTCTGGGCGCGTCGTGTATCTGAGCAGTTTTTCGAAGACGCTGGCGCCCGGCTACCGCGTCGCGTGGATCGATGCGCCGGCGCCGGTCTCGGCCAAGCTCGAGATCGCCAAGCAGGCCGCCGATCTGTGTACGGGCGAGCTCGACCAGCGCATCGTCTACGAGGCGTGCAGGCGAGGGATCCTCGATCGCCAGGCCCCGTTGCTGCGCCGCTACTATCAGCACAAACGCGACGTGATGGTGAGCGCGCTCACGCGGGAATTCGGCGGCGACGTGACCTGGCCGGCGCCCTGCGGCGGATTCTTTCTCTGGGCGACGCTGCCTGCGGCGATCAGCGCCGACGCTTTGATCGCGCGCGCGGTCGAGCACGGCGTGGTTTACGTGGCGGGAGAGGCGTTCTTCGTCAACGGCAGCGGCCGGCAGTTCATCCGGCTGTCGTTCTCGGCGCCGGCGCCGGAACGGATCGACGAGGGAGTGAGGCGGCTGGCAGCGGCGATCCGGGAGGAGCTGGCGGCCTGCCAATCGGAATCGCCAGCCCCGGCAGCTCCGTGAGCGGCGCGATCGGCAGCGCCGGCAAGGCCGCAGGCGCGGGACCCGCCAGCGTGACGTTCCAGACGTTGGCCAGTCCTCCAGTCACTCCCGCGATGCGGGCCGGCAGGCCGGGCGACGCATCGATCAGGAGCGGCGCGGTCACGAGTTTCGTGGCGAGCGTCAACTGCATCGTCGACTTCCCCTGGCTCGTGTCGAGCACCTCGACGCGAGGCACGCTCCCTGGCGCCGCGATGCTGGCGCCCACGAGCAGCGGACCGGCCGAAGGCCGATAGAGCAGATCCTTCTTCCAGCGGTAGGCGCCGCTCTTGCGATCGTGCGCGCGCAGCAGGTTGTCCAGCGCGACGTAATAGACATGCGTGGCGTCTGCGGCTGCACGGCCAATGACCGTCGCGCCGACCGAATAGCACCAGTCATCCCGCCTCTTGCGGCTGCTCTCCAGAAAGAGGCTGCAGAATCGCTTCGTGGCGGACCCGACGAAGAGCCGGCCGCCGTCCACGAGGGGTTCGGTTGGCTTGATCCCGATGTCGAATTCCCACGCCGGCTCGCCTGACGCGAGCTCGAGCGCAATCAATCGGCCATCCAGAGCCGGCACGTACACTCGCGTGCCTTCAACTGCCACTCGCTGCTCGACCGCACCGATCTCGCGACTCCAGACTCTCGTTCCATCGGCCACGCGATAGCAGATGACCTGCTCGCCGGAGGTGACCAGCAACCGATCGCCGTGCACGAGTGGCGGCGCCGACAATGGGCCGATGTTCTCGGTCCACACGACGGCGCCCGTCGCGGTGTCGAGCCCTCGCAGCTCGCTTTTGACGGCGACGACGAGACGGTCGTCGGAGGCCGCCATCGGGCCGTCCACCTCGAGCGACGTATGCCAGACCTCGGCGCCGTCGTCGAGGCGGTGCGCGGACACCACCGACTGCAGCGCGAGAAAGAGACGGCCGCCGGAGGACACCGGCGGGGCAACGGGCATCGCCTTGACTTCGATCGTCCAGATCGGCGACGTGGGAAATGCCTGGACGGCTGGCTCGGGCGAGAGGGCGCCGCCGTCGACCGCGATCGACGCCAGAAGACAGACCGCAAGGATCGATGTGGTGCGAGCGCGAGCCACACTCTATAATAGCTTCTGAAATCGGCGCACCACGCGATCTTCGATCGGCGATGCCGTCGATTTCCCTCCAACCCGTGACGCATCAAACTATCGTCGTCCTCGATTTCGGCTCGCAGTTCACGCAGTTGATTGCGCGCCGGCTTCGCGAGCTGTCCATCTACTCCGAGATTCTTCCCTTCGACACGCCTCCGGCGGAAATCGCACGGCGGCGGCCCGTCGGCATCATCCTCTCGGGCGGGCCGAAGAGCGTCTCCGAGGACGGGGCGCCGCGCTGCGAGCGGGCGGTGCTCGAGAGCGGCGTGCCGGTCCTCGGCATCTGCTACGGCATGCAGCTGATGACCGACCTCATGGGCGGACGGGTCGAGCCGGCGCCGCACCGCGAGTTCGGCCTGGCGACGATCCGGATCGAGCCTGGAGCGGCGCTCTTTGCAACGGTCCCCGACGAGCTGCGCGTCTGGGCCAGCCACGGCGACTTTGTCGCCGCCGCGCCTCCAGGCTTCTCCGTCACCGCCACGAGCGCCAACGCGCCGGTCGCGGCGATGGCCTCGCCGGCGCAGCGGCTCTACGCGCTTCTCTTCCACCCCGAGGTGGCGCACACGGATCGCGGGCTCGACATCCTGCGCAACTTCGCCTACGACATCTGCGGCTGCACCGGCGACTGGACGATGGCGTCGTTTGTAGAGGAGGCGACGGAGCGGATCCGCGCGCAGGTGGGACACGGGCGAGTGGTATGCGGTCTGAGCGGCGGAGTAGACTCAACCGTCGCGGCACTCCTCATCCATCGCGCTGTCGGCGACCGGCTGACGTGCATCTTCGTCGACAACGGCGTCATGCGCCTCGACGAGGCCGAGCAGATTCGCCGGCGGTTCGAGCGGCTGAAGCTGCCGCTCGTCTTCGTCGACGCCGTCCGGCTCTTTCTCGACCGCCTGGCCGGCGTCACCGACCCCGAGCGCAAGCGCAAGATCATCGGCGCGACATTCATCGACGTCTTCGAAGAGGAGGCCGCGAAGCTCGGCTCTTTCGATTTCCTGGCGCAGGGCACGCTCTATCCCGACGTCATCGAGAGCGTGTCGGTCATCGGGCCGTCTCACGTCATCAAGAGCCACCACAACGTCGGCGGCCTGCCCGACCGGATGCGCTTCAAGCTGGTCGAGCCGTTGCGACAGCTCTTCAAGGACGAGGTGCGAGAAGTGGGGAAGGAGCTCGGCCTCGAGGACGAGTTCGTCTGGCGCCAGCCGTTCCCGGGCCCGGGCCTGGCGGTCCGGATTCTCGGCGAGGTGTCGGAATCGCGCCTGAGCCTCGTGCGCCTCGCCGATGCTATCGTCGCCGACGAAGTGAAGCGCGCCGGCTGGTACCGCCGGTTGTGGCAGTCCTTCGCGGTGCTCCTGCCGGTACAGAGCGTCGGCGTGATGGGCGACGCGCGCACCTACGAATACACGATTGCGATCCGCGCCGTCGAAAGCAAGGACGGGATGACCGCCGACTGGGCGCGGCTGCCGCACGAGCTGCTGGCGGTCATATCGTCGCGGATCGTCAACGAGGTCAAAGGCATCAACCGGGTCGTCTTCGACATCAGCTCGAAGCCCCCCTCGACGATTGAGTGGGAGTGATGTCCGAGTTCGTCCACCTGCACCTGCACTCGGAGTACTCGCTCCTCGACGGCGCCTGCCGGATCGAGGAGCTGCTGGACCGCGCGGTCGAACTGAAGATGCCGGCGCTCGCGATTACCGAGCACGGCAACATGTTCTCGTCGATCATCTTTCACGATCAGGCGCGCAAGCGCGGCATCAACCCGATCCTGGGGTGCGAGGTGTACGTGGCGCCCGGCGATCGCCGGACGAAGAGCGGCACCCCGGGCGAGACCGCCAATCACCTGGTCCTCCTCGCCGAGACACGCCAGGGCTACCACAACCTGATCAAGCTGGTCTCTTCTGGCTACACCGAAGGGTTCTACTACAAGCCGCGAATCGACAAGGACCTGCTCGCCGCGCACTCGGCCGGCCTCATCGGCCTCAGCAGCTGCCTCAAGGGAGAAGTCGCGACCGGGATTCGGACCGAGCAGATGGCGAAAGCCATGCAGGCAGCGGCGACCTACCGGGACATCCTCGGCCCCGGCAACTTCTTCCTCGAAATGCAGTACCAGGGCATCGACGAGCAGCGTGTCGTCAACGTCGGCCTGGCGCCAATCGCGCGGGACCTCAACCTGCCGCTCGTGTGCACGAACGACGTGCACTACCTGAAGAACTCGGATCACCGGCCGCACGACGTCCTGCTCTGCATCGGCACCGGGAAGACCGTCACCGACACGGACCGGCTGCGGTACCACGGCGACCAGTTCTACCTGAAGACCGCGCAGGAAATGGCGGCGGTCTTCGGCGACTTTCCCGAGGCGATGGCCAACACGGTTCGCATCGCCGAACGGTGTCATGTCGACCTGTCTGAAACGGTCAACTACCTCCCAAACTTCGACGTGCCGCCGGGGTTCACGCTCGACGCGTACTTCGAGCAGATCGTCCGCGAGGGCTTCGAGTACCGTCTGCCTCGCCTGAAGGATCTGCAGGCCCGTGGCATCCTCCGGCACACCATCGAGGAGTACGAGCGGCGCCTCAGTTACGAAGTCGAGATGATCAAGCAGATGAAGTACCCCGGTACTTCCTCATCGTCTGGGACTTCATCCGCTACGCGCGCGAGCAGTCGATTCCGGTCGGCCCGGGCCGAGGCTCGGCGGCCGGCAGCTTCGTCGCCTACTGCCTGCGCATCACCGACGTCGATCCGATCGAGTACGACCTCATCTTCGAACGCTTCCTCAACCCCGAGCGTGTGTCGCTGCCCGACATCGATATCGACTTCTGCGAGCGCCGCCGCGGCGAGGTCATCGACTACGTCACGCGCAAGTACGGGCGCGAGAACGTCGCGCAGATCATCACCTTCGGGACGATGAAGGCGCGGGCCGTCGTGCGCGACGTCGCCCGGGTCATGGATATTCCCTACGCCGACGCCGACAAGGTCGCCAAGGCCGTCCCGGCCGCGCTCGACATGACGCTCGACAAGGCGCTCGAGCAGAACCCCGTGCTCAAGGAAATGGAGCAGAAGGACGAGCGGGTCAAGGAGCTGCTCGCGGTCGCGCGCCGTCTCGAAGGCATGACCCGCCACGCCTCGGTCCACGCCGCTGGCGTCGTCATCGCGCCCAGGCCGCTGACCGAGTTCGTGCCGCTCTACAAAAGCCAGAAGGACGAAATCGTCACGCAGTGGGCGATGAAGGAGGTCGAGCGCGTCGGCCTCCTCAAGATGGACTTTCTCGGGCTGAGCACGCTGACGCTCATCCGTGATGCCCTCGACGAGATCAGGCGGACCGAGGGCGTCGACATCGACATCGACACGATCACGCTCGACGACCCCAAAACCTACGAGCTCTTCGGCGACGGCCAGACCTACGGCGTGTTCCAGTTCGAGAGCTCGGGCATGCGCGAACTGCTGCGCAAGGCGAAGCCCGAGCGGCTCGATGACCTCATCGCGCTCAACGCGCTCTACCGGCCCGGTCCCCTCAAGAGCGGGATGGTGGACGATTACATCGCACGCAAGCAGGGCAAGACCGAGGTCAAGTACGAGCTGCCGCAGCTCGCGCCGATCCTGTCGGATACCTATGGCGTCATCGCATACCAGGAACAGGTCATGCGCATTGCCGCCGTCCTCGCCGGCTTCTCGATGGGCCAGTCCGACATGCTCCGCAAGGCCATGGGCAAGAAGGACCCGAAGGTCATGGCCAAGCAGCGCGCCGCGTTCATGGACGGCGCGAAAGCGAACAGCATCAACGAGAAGAAGGCGGCGAAGATCTTCGACCTGATGGAGTTCTTCGCCGGGTACGGCTTCAACAAGTCGCATTCGACGACCTACGCGCTGCTGGCCTACCAGACGGCGTGGCTCAAGGCCAACTACCCGCGGCATTTCGTCGCCGCGCTCCTGACCATCGAGGCGGCCAACACCGAGAAGCTCGCGATGTATCTCGGCGAGTGCCGCGAGCTCGGTGTGCCGATCCTGCCGCCCGACCTCAACTCGAGCGAGCTGGCTTTTTCGGTCGTGAGCGAAGGCGTGCGGTTCGGCCTGGGCGCGGTCAAGAACGTAGGGGAGGGCGCGGTGCTCTCGATGCTCGCCGTTCGCAAGGAGCGCCGTCGCATCGATTCGCTCTACACCCTCTGCGAAGACGTCGACCTGCGACTCGTGAACAAGCGCGTCCTCGAGAGCCTGGTCAAGGCGGGGGCGCTCGACTCGGTCGCCCCGGGCAACGATCCGCCGTCGGTGAAGCGCGCCAGGCTGTTTGCCGCTGTGGACCGCGCGCTCGAGCACGGCGGGCGCCATCAACGCGACCGCGAGAAGGGTCAGAATCAACTGTTCGGCGGCGCCTCCGAGGATGCGAGCGAGGCCACTGGCGCCGTACCGCTACCCGACGCGCTCGCCTGGACCGAGAGCCAGCAGCTCGCTGGAGAGAAAGAGGCGCTCGGCTTCTACATGAGCGGCCACCCACTCGAGCGGTTCGCGCGCGACCTGACGCTCTTCGGCGCGCGGCGCGTGGCCGAGCTCACCGGGTCCGAACCCGACATCTGGATGGCCGGCATCGTCTCGGGGCTTCGCCCGCTCAAGACGCGCAAGGGCGATCGCATGGCCGTGTTCATGCTCGACGACGTCGACGGCAGCGTCGAGGTCGTGGTCTTTCCGGAAACCTTCGGCAAGCACGGGAGCCTCATCGACACCGACGCCATGCTGCTCGTCCGAGGCAAGCTCGAAAAAGACGACGAATCGGCGCGCCTCGTGGCGACCGAGCTCCTGCCCATCGCCGCGTTAATGGAACGGACGACGCGCGAGGTGGCGATTCACCTGAAAGGGCCCCGGCATGGCAGGCCCGTGTTCGAGGCGCTGGCCGAGCTCCTGTCCCGGCACCGCGGCGACCGCCGCGTCTCGATCGAGCTCGATGTCCTCGATGTGCGGGGCCCCGACCGTCCGCTCCGCGTCCGCGCCGAAGTGACGCAGCGGGTGAAGCCCTCCGAGCGGCTGGTCGCGGAGGTGGAGCAATTGTGCGGGACCGGATCGGTTGAGTTGAGGTAAGTTCGAGTGCCATGAACTGCATTACCCCCCAGCGCCTGAACACGGCGAACGCATTTTGCGTGTCCAAGAGCCTTTCACCGCAGAGCCCGCCGAGGGCGCAGAGAACACCAAAAGGCTCAGCGGGCTCAGCGTTCTCGGCGGTGAAAGGCTTTTGGGCGGATGTCCTGTAAGGTGTTTTAGGAAACGCATGCCTGATTTGCTCGAATTCGAAGAACCGATCGGCGTACTGCTGAAGGAGATCGAAGCCCTCAGCATGCTGCCGCGGACGCCGGAGCGCGAGCGGTCGATCGACACGCTGCGGGCGCGCGCCGAGCAGATCCGCGCCGAGATCTACACCAATCTGACGCCGTGGCAGCGCGTGCTGGTGGCGCGGCATCCGGCCCGGCCGAACACGCTCGACTACGTCGAACGCCTCTTCACCGGGTTCGACGAGCTGCACGGCGATCGGCGGTTCGCCGACGACCACGCCATCGTCTGCGGCATGGCCGACTACAAGGGCCAGCCCGTGGCGATCGTCGGGCACCAGAAGGGCAGCGACACGAAGCAGAAGATCTTCCGCAACTTCGGGTACGCGCGTCCCGAAGGCTATCGCAAGGCCCTGCGGGTGATGGAGATGGCGCAGAAGTTCTCGCGCCCGATCGTCGTATTCATCGACACGCCGGCGGCATATCCCGGCGTCGAGTCGGAAGAGCGCGGCGTAGCCGAGGCGATCGCGTTCAACCTGCGCGAGATGATGATGCTCGAAGTCCCCATCGTGGTCATCGTCTGCGGTGAGGGCGGCAGCGGCGGCGCGCTCGGCATCGCCATCGGCGACCGCGTGCTCATGCAGGAGTTCTCGGTCTACAGCGTCATCCCCCCCGAAGGGTGCGCGGCCATCCTCTGGCGCGACTCGAACCGGAAGGTCGAGGCCGCCGCCGCTCTCAAGATCACGTCCTCGGACCTGCTGACGCTCGGACTCATCGATGCCGTCGTGCCCGAGCCGACGGGCGGCGCCCACAACGACTACGACTCGGCGACGGCACTCGTCGATCAGGCCCTCGCGCAGGCCTTGGCGGAGCTGTCGACGCTCAGCGTCGAGGAACTGCTCGGCGGCCGGTACGACAAGTTCCGGCGCATGGGCCGCGAAGGCCAGGCTTTCGTCGACGTCAGCGCGCCCGCGGAAGCGCAAGGCTCGTGAAGACCACACTATGAAGTCGCTCCTGTGGCAGCACCTGCCCTGCAACGAGAACGACGCGTTGGGGCTCGCGGGAGCTCTGAACCTCCACCCGACCGTCGCGCGCCTGCTGTGCATGCGAGGCCTGAGCGACCCGGCGGTGGCGGATCGCTTCCTAAATCCCTCGCTCGACCATCTCCACGATCCGTTTCTGCTCGCCGACATGGACCGCGCCGTGGCGAGGCTCGAACGGGCCCTGACGAACGGCGAACGGATCGCCGTCCACGGCGACTACGACGTCGACGGCATTACCTCCACCGTCATCCTCCGGCGCGCTCTCGAGATGCTCGGCGGAAAGGTGATGCACTTCATCCCCGAACGCCTGCGCGACGGCTACGGACTCCAGCCGGCCGCCATCGATCGGCTGCACGCGGAGAAGGTCGACGTGATTGTGTCGGTCGACTGCGGGATCCGCGGCACCGACGCCGCGCGGCGCGCGCGGGAACTGGGGCTCGACCTCGTCATCACCGACCACCACGAGCCTGAGGGCACGCTGCCCGACGCCGTCGCCGTGATCAACCCCAAACGCCACGATTGCACCTACCCGGACAAACACCTCGCCGGCGTCGGCGTCGCGCTGAAGCTCGTGCAAGCGCTGTGCACGCGCGCGGGCAAAGGGAAGTGGATGCCCGGCTTCGTCAAGATTGCCGCGCTCGGCACGCTGGCCGACGTCGTCCCGCTCGTCGGCGAGAATCGCGTGATCGCCCGATTCGGCTTGCAGTTGCTCTCGCGGGGACCGCACACCATCGGTCTGCGCTCGCTGCTCGAGGCTTCGGGGCTGACCGGCAAGACGATCGACAGCTACCAGGTCGCCTTCATGGTCGCGCCGCGCGTCAACGCCGCGGGGCGCATGAGCAGCCCCGACATCGCCACCAGGCTCCTGCTGGCCACCGACGAGGGGATGGCGGACGAAGCCCGCGGGCTCGCCCAGCAGCTCAACGACGAAAACCTCCGGCGGCAGCAGGAGGAGGCTGAGCTCGTCAGCCAGGCGAAAAAGGCGATCGAGACGGACCCGGCCGTCGGCGCCCACAACGTGCTCGTCGTTGGCGGCGAGGGCTGGCACCGCGGCGTCATCGGCATCGCAGCGTCCAAGCTCGTCGACACGTTTCACAAGCCAGCGATCGTGCTCTCGGTCGACGGGGATGTGGCCCACGGGTCGTGCCGCAGCATTCCCGACTTCAACATGCTGGCCGCCCTCGAGCACTGCGCCGATGTCTTCGTCCGCTTTGGCGGCCACAAGCAGGCCGCCGGCCTGACGATGGAGGCCGCCCGCGTGCCGGAGTTCCGCGCCCGAATCAACGCCTACGCGGACGAGGTCCTCGAGCCGGATCAACTGCGGCCGCGCCTGCGCATCGACGCGCCGCTCAGCCTCAAGGCCATCACACCCGACCTCGTCCGGGGGCTCGACTCGCTCGGGCCCTTCGGGATGGGCAACCCGCGCCCCATCTTCCACGCCAGCCCGGTCGAGATTGTCGACGGCCCGCGGTCCATCAAGGAGCGGCACCTGTCGATGACCTTCAACCAGGAGGGCCGCCGCTTCCGCGCCATCGCCTGGCGCGCGGCCGAACAGGCCGAATTCCTCGACCGGAACCGCGCCGGCGTCAACCTGGCGTTCTCGCTCGAACGCAACGAATACAAGGGTGAAACCTACCTCGAGCTCAACGTCGCCGACATCAAAGCGCTAGAATAGACAGGTGCGCTGGCAGAAAATCGCGCGACTCGCGATCGCCGTCTTCGTGGTCGGCTTCGCCGTGGTCGTCTTCCTCGCCATGCGGCAGCGCCCCTCGGCCCGGGGCGGCGCGAACGATGTCGCCCGCGCCGATCCCGAAGCATCCGTTGAGAGCGGGGCAGGCGAACGGAAGAACTTCAAGTTCGGCAAGCTCGACTTCACTATCAATTACGCAAAGGCTCTAAGTTATCGGGACGGGCGGGCGAAGCTCGTCGAGGTCACGATGACGCTCCCCGATCGGGACGGGCGGACGTTCACCGTCACCGCTGATGAGGGCGAATTCCTCGCACCTCCAGGCAAGCCCGCGGACATTTCCAGCGGGAAGCTCACCGGCCACGTGAAGCTCCTGACCGACAACGGCCTCGAGGTCCTCTCGTCCGAAGCCACCTACGACGGAAAGACAGGTATCGTGACCATCCCCGGGCCGGTCACCTTTACCCGCGGACGCATGACGGGCTCCGGCGTCGGTGCGACATACGATCGGACCCGTAACGTGCTGTGGCTCCTCGCGCAGGCGCACATCACAGTCACACCTGATGCGACGGGCGGCGGCGCCGTCGACGCGACCTCCTCGACGGCGGGGCTGGCCCGGGCCGACAATTACGTCAAGCTCATAGGCGCCGCCCGCCTCACTGCCGATACCCGCACCGCTGAGGCCGACGAAATCACGGCGCTCCTCGACGAGAAGGGCGAAAAGATTCAGCAGCTGCAGCTGCGCGAGCACAGCCGGATCACGGGCACCGGCGCGGACGCGCAGCTGATGACGGCCAGGCACATCGACTTGTTTTATGCGGCCGATGGCCGGACGCTCCAGACCTCGAAGCAGATGGAGGGCTCGGTGATCGAGCTCCCGGGCGCGGGAGGTGCGCCCGCCCGCCGCATCGCCGGGACGACGATAGACACCATCATGTCAGCCGATGGCGCGACGGTCGTCAACCTGAATGCGCAGGAGAAAGTCCAAGTCGACCTGCCGGCGGAAGGCGACACGCCTGCCCGCCGGATCACATCCGCCACGTTGCGCGCGGGGGGCCCGGCGGGGCAAGGTCTGCAGAATTTCGTGTTCGAGGGCGGCGTCGACTTCGCCGAAACGCGGGCCGCCGCGGGAAAGACGCAGGCGCTCGACCGGCACGCGCGGTCCACGCGGCTCATCGTTGACACCAAACCCGGTCTCGGAGCCGTCGAACGCGCCGACTTTCGCGGCAACGCCCACTTTGTCGACGGCGAGATGACCGCGGATGCCCCTCGCGCGCTGTACAACATCGAGCGCGAGCAGCTCGATCTCTCGGCCCCGGGCGGCGAAACGGGAGTCAGCCCCATCCTGAACAACCACCAGCTCACCGTCCAGGCGGTCAACATTCAGGTATCGCCATCGACGCAGAAGGTCAAGGCCGATACCAACGTCCGCAGCATCATCAAGCCGCAGAAACCCGGCGCGCCGGCACCCGGCGGGCGCGGCACCGCGCCGGCTCCAAGCCAGACCCACATGCCGATGATGCTGAAACAGGATCGGCCGGTGAACGTCTACTCCAACCGCCTCGACTACGACGGCGTCTCAGAGGCGACCTACAGCGGCAGCGCCCTGCTCTCGCAGGACAAGTCCAGGATCTCCGGCGACACGATCGTAATGAACGATCGCACCGGCAACCTCACGGCACGCGGCAGCGTGAGCTCGACGATGATGCTCGAGGACGAGGATCCGAAAACCAAGGTCCGTAAGCCCACGGAAACCAACGCGCGCGCCGATATGCTGGTCTACGATGACGCGAAGAGGCTGGCGACCTATACCGCGACCGGCACGACGCCCGCGACCCTGAAGAACGCCCAGGGGGACCTGAGCGGCAGCCGCATCGACCTCTACATGAAGGAAGGCGGCAGCGAGGTCGAACGGGTGGAGGCCGATGGCAAGGTGGCGGTCAAGGTCGATACGATCTACGCGACGTCCAAGCACCTGGTCTACACCGCGGCGACCGACACGTACGTGCTCACGGGAGATCCGGTGATTTCTGTAAAGAAGGACGAGCAGGGTGCGTGCAAGGAAACGCGCGGCAACACGATGACCTATGTTCGCGCGACGGACCAGACCAGCGTGACGGCCACGACGGGAATCGCGACGGAAACCAAGCCGCTGCCGGCGTGCCCCGCCGAGCTGCGTCACTGAATGGCGACGCTCCGGACCCGGGACCTGACGAAGTCCTACGGCGGCCGCACGGTCGTCAAAGGCGTCAGCCTCGAGATCGCCTCGGGCGAGGTCGTCGGCCTCCTCGGACCGAACGGCGCCGGCAAGACAACGACCTTCTCGATGGTCGTCGGCCTGACCGCGCCCGACTCAGGACGGGTGCTCCTGGACGGCACCGACGTCACCGACGACCCGATGTATGTCAGAGCTCGGAAGGGCATCGGCTATCTGCCTCAGGAAGCGTCGATCTTCCGCGGCCTGACCGTCGAGCAGAACATCCTGGCCATCCTCGAGACCATCGGGGCGAACGGCACCGATCGCCGGACCCGCCTCCGGGAGCTCCTGTCCGAGCTCGGCCTGACGCCGCTCGCCAAGTCTCCTGCCTACACGTTGTCGGGAGGCGAACGCCGGCGCGTGGAGATCACCCGGGCCCTGGTCATCTCGCCACAGTTCATGCTGCTCGACGAGCCATTCGCGGGCATTGACCCTATTGCCGTCACGGACATCCAGCAGATCATCTTCCACCTGAAGGCGCGCGGCATCGGCGTCCTCATCACCGATCACAACGTCCGGGAAACGCTGAAGATTACCGACCGGGCCTACATCGTCCATGACGGCGTGATTTTCCGGAGCGGGACCCCCGACAGCCTGGCCGCCGACGAGGACGTGAAGCGGATTTACCTCGGCGCGGACTTCCGATTGGACTAAGATTAGGGGAGAGAAACCGTTAGCGTTCATGGCGATCCAGCAGAGGCTCCACACTAAGCTCGTTCAGAAGCTCATTCTGACGCCGTCGCTGCAGCAGGCCATCAAGCTGCTGCCGATGTCGACGCTCGAGCTCTCGGACCTGCTGAATCAGGAGATGGTCGAGAACCCTCTGCTCGAGGAGGTTCCGACCGAAGAGCTCCAGCCAGCGGAGCAGCAGCAGGCCGAAAAGCCCGAGGCCGACAAGCCGGCCACGGAAAAGGCCGACAGCTGGGACGACGCCGACTACGAGTATTTCTTCGGCGACTACCTCGACGACGGCTACCGCTCGCGCACGCCCTCCGAGGTCAAAGAGCTTCCGCCGATCGAGAACACGCTGTCGACGACGGGGTCGCTCTCGGACCACCTGCTCTGGCAGCTCTCCCTGCAGACGAGTGACGACCGGCTCCGCGAAATCGGCCGGGCCATCATCGGCAACCTCGACGACGACGGCTACCTCGTCGCGTCGGTCGAGGAAGTGGCGGCGATGGGGGAGTGGCCGGTCGCCGACGTCGAACGCGCGCTTCAGCACATCCAGACCTTCGATCCCATCGGCGTCGCCGCCCGCGACTTGCAAGAATGCCTGTGGCTGCAAATCCGCCACATCGGCCTCGAGGGCACGCCCTCCGAGAAGATCGTCACCGAGCACCTGCGGCTGCTCCAGAACCATCAGGTTCCCGAGATCGCCCGCAAGCTCGGAATGAGCATCGAGGATCTCAAGGAGCACATCGAGATCATCCGCAACCTCGATCCGAAGCCCGGGAGCCGCTACAACCCGACCCAGTCGCAGTACGTCATCCCCGACGTCTACATCGTCAAGGTCGAGGATCAGTACGTCGCCGCGCTGAACGAGGAGGGTCTGCCGCAACTGCGGATCAGTCCGGTCTACCGGCGTCTGCTCGACAAGAGCGGCCAGGAGTCGAACGACGAGACGCGCGCCTACGTCAAGGACAAGTTCCGCTCGGCGCTGTGGCTGATCAAGTCGGTCGACCAGCGCCAGAAGACGATCCACAAGGTCGCCACGAGCATCATCAACTTCCAGCGGGAATTCCTCGATCACGGCATCGAGTACCTGAGGCCGCTCGTCCTTCGCGACGTCGCGAACGACATCGGGATGCACGAATCGACGGTGAGCCGCGTGGTCAACAACAAGTACATGCACACGCCGCAGGGCGTGTTCGAGATGAAGTACTTCTTCCACAGCGGCATCAGCAGCTCGTACGGCGAGAGCGTCTCGTCGGTGACGATCAAGCAGCGCATCCGGAAGATCATCGAGAACGAAGACCCGCGCAAGCCCCTGAGCGATTCGAAGATCGTCAGCATCCTGCAGAAGGAAGGCCTGATGCTGGCTCGGCGCACGATCGCGAAGTATCGCGAAGAGCTCAAGATCCCGACCTCGAACCAGCGGAAAGTGCTTTTCTAGCTACCAGCGATCAGCTGTCAGCTCCCGGCTGATGGCTGATATGGACAGCTCACGGCTAATCACATGCGCGTCGAAGTTACCGGCCGGCACGTCGACATCACCGCTCCGCTCCGGCAGCTCATTGCCCGCCGGCTGACCAAGCTGGAGCGCCTCCTCAACGACAGCGCCATCTCGACCGCGGTCATCCTCACCAAGGAGAAGTACCGGCATCGCACGGAGATGATCATCCACGTGCGGGGTGACCACATGCTGCGCGGGCAGGGCGAGGGGACCGGCTGGCCGGTCTCGGTGCGCGATGCCGCCGCCAAGATCGAACAGCAGGCGCAGACGCTGAAAGGCAAGTGGGGAGAGCGGAAGCGCCGCAGTGCCGGCGCGCGGACGGTTGCCTCCTCGCCCGCGCCCGAACCGGCTCGTGGGCCGAGAATCGTGCGCGCGACGCGGTATGCCGTCAAGCCCATGTCGGTTGAAGATGCCGCCCTCCGGGTCGAAGCGACCTCGGACGCGTTCGTCGTGTTCCGCAACGCCGAGACCGACGCGGTGAGCATCCTCTACCGCCGCACCGACGGGAACTACGGATTGATTGAGCCGGACTGACAGTGACAGCCGTCGAGGCCGCGCAGCAGGAGAGGCTGCGTTGACCGCACCCAGCCCACCGCCCGGCGTGACCGTCGCCACCGTGCTGCGCGACCTCGCCGATTCCCGCGCGCTCGATCTCGAGTTGCTGGCGGGCGCCGACGGCCTCGGCCGCCACATCACGATTCCGCACACGCAGAAGACCGGCCTCGCCTTGTCGGGATTCGACGCCTATCTGCGGGGAGGCCGGGTCCTCGTGTTCGGCGAGAGCGAGGTTCGCTATCTCGAGTCCCTCGACAGTGCCGCGCGCACGTCCGTGCTTCGCCGCGTCCTCAGCCACGATTTGCCGTGTCTCCTCATTACGGACGCCTTCACGCCGCCGCCGGAGTTGCCCGTCGAGGCCGACCGCGCGCACGTTCCACTGCTGCGCACCCGCGCCGCGACGCCGGAAGCCATGTCCCGTCTGTCGGCGGTCCTCGACACGTACCTCGCCGCCCGCGGCATCATCCATGGCGTCCTGATGGACATCCTCGGCCTGGGCGTGCTCGTCATCGGCGAGAGCGGCATCGGCAAGAGCGAGTGCGCGCTCGACCTCGTGGTCCGTGGCCACCGGCTCGTCGCCGACGACGCCGTGGAGCTCCGGAGCCGGGCTCAGTCGTTCGTCCTCGGCAGCTGCCCTGAGCTGACGCGGCACCACATGGAGATTCGCGGCCTGGGCCTCATCAACGTACAGGACCTCTTCGGCGTGGCGTCGACGCGCACGTCGAAGCGCGTCGAGCTCGTCGTGCAGCTCGAGCGCTGGGAACACGGCCGCGAGTACCAATCGTCTCGGGCTCGACGAGAGCTTCTACGAGCTCCTTGGCACGCGCATCCCGATGATCCGCATGCCCGTGGCCCCGGGACGAAACGTCGCCATTCTCGTCGAGGTGGCGGCGCGCAATCAGCTCTTGCGGTCGCGCGGACACCATGCGGCGCGGCGGCTGGCCGAGCGGCTCAATCAGCAGCTCGAGAATCTGGCGACGCCTGGCGAGCCGGAACTCGAGTACGGAGAGGATCTCTAGTGCCTCGCGGCAAGAAGCCGGCGACGAAGGAGCGGCGGCACGCGGCGCGGCGCGCGGCACGCACCGCCGTGCGCTCGAAGTTCGTCGTCCTGACCGGACTCTCCGGCTCGGGGAAGTCGCAGGCGATTCGCGCGCTCGAGGACCTCGGCTACTTCTGCGTCGACAACCTGCCGGTCGCGCTGCTGCCGATGCTGGCCGAGCTGACCCTCCGCGCCGGCAGCGAAATCACTCGCGCGGCAGTCGTCGTCGATGTTCGCGAGGGGCGCCTGCTCAGGGACTTTCCCGGCATCTACCGCCGCCTGAAGTCCATGAACGGCCTCAACCCGGTGCTCATCTTCCTCGAGGCGGCCGAGCGCACGCTGGTGCGCCGGTTCAGCGAGACCCGGCGGCCTCATCCGCTGTCGCCGGACCGGTCCGCGATTGAGGGCATCCGCGAAGAGCGTCAGGCGATGAGGGTCATGCGTCGCATGGCCGACCACGTGGTGGACACCTCGTCGATGACCGTGCACGAGCTCCGTCACGTGTTCACCGGCGTCGCGAGCGGCCGCGCGCCGGGCGGCCGCCTCGTCGTCACCATCCTGAGCTTCGGGTTCAAGCACGGCATTCCCGTCGACGCCGACCTGTTGTTCGACGTCCGGTTCCTCCCCAATCCGCACTTCGTGCCGGCGCTGCGTCCGCACACGGGCCGCGATCGGGAGGTACGCCGGTATCTCGACCGATCCGAGGCCACGGCCGACTTCTTGAGGCACACGCAGAACCTCCTGAATTTCCTCATCCCGCAGTACGTGGCCGAGGGAAAGTCCTACCTCACGATCGGCATTGGCTGCACCGGCGGCCGGCACCGGTCGGTCGCGATGGCGGAAGCGCTCAAGAAGGGGCTGAGCGGTATCGAGGGCATTCGGCTGCGCGTAACCCACCGGGACATCGCGATCGACTGATGGGGATGCAGGTGTTTTCATGAAGCTCGGCGTCGTCGTCGTCACTCACGGCCAGCTGGCCGCCGAGCTCGTGAACTCGGCGGAGATGATCGTCGGCGACCTGCCGCACTTCACCGCGGTATCGATCGGGTGGCACGACGACGTAGAGCACGCGAAGGAAGAGATCGGCCGCGCGATCGCCCGCGTCAAGACGTCGGCGGGCGGCACCGACGCGGATCCGGCGGGCGTGCTGGTGCTGACCGACATGTTCGGGGGCACGCCAGCCAACCTGGCGGTGACCTTCGTGAGCCCGCAGGTCGAGATCATCACCGGAGTGAACCTGCCGATGCTCATCAAGCTGGCGCGGACGTCGAAGCAGGGAGATCTGCTGACGCTGGCGCGGGAGATGCGCGAGGACGGCCGCAATGCAATCTGGGTCGCCTCGGACCTGCTGCGCGGGGAGCGGCCGTGACGTCGTGCGCGGTCACGATCGTCAACCCGCTCGGTCTGCATGCCCGGGCGGCGGCCAGGTTCGTTCACACCGCGAGCGGGTTCAGCGCGCGAATCCGCGTGGCACGGGGAGAGCGTGAAATGGACGGCAAGAGCATCATGGGCCTGCTGCTGCTCGCGGCGGCGCAGGGCTGCCTCATCACGATTTCGGCGAGCGGCGCCGACGAAGAACAGGCGCTCGCGGCACTGTGCGCGCTCGTTTCGCGCGGATTCGACGAGGTGGCGCCATGCGCATGACTGGCCTCGGTGTCTCGCCGGGCATCGGCGTCGGGAAGGCCCTGGTCTTCAAGCGGGGCACACGCGATCTGCGGTTCCGGGTTCCCGCGTGGCTCGTCGAGCGCGAGCTCGAGCGGCTCGACACCGCCCGGCTGCGTGCGCGTGATCAGATCGAGCACATCAAGACCCGCATCGCCACGACGGCCGGCGCCGAGCATGCCTATCTCTTCGATGCCCAGCTCCTGATGCTCGACGATGCGATGCTGATCGGGCGCGCGGCGGATACGATCCGCCACGAACGGCTGAACGCCGAGTCCGCGCTCCAGCGCGCGCTCGAGCACATCTCGGCGTTTTTCGACCAGGCGCACGACCCGTACCTGCGCGAACGGAAGGGCGACGTGGCAGACGTGGTCGGCCGGCTGACGATGAACCTGCGCGAGGCCGGGGACCCGACCGACCTCTTCCGGGACCTCGAGGGCCCGCTGGTGCTGGTCGCGCACGACGTGACGCCATCGATCATCGCGCAGCTCGACTGGCAGCGCCTCGCCGCGCTCGTCACCGATGCCGGCAGCTGGACGAACCACACGGCCATCCTGGCGCGGTCGCTGCGCGTGCCAGCCGTAGCCGGCCTCCACAACGCCAGCGTTCTCGTCGCGCCCGGATCGGTTGTCGCCGTCGACGGCACGTCGGGCGAGGTGCTGGTGGACCCCGACGCGGACACACTCGAGCAGATCGAGGCGCGGCAGCGCCGGCGTCAGGCGCACCAGCAGACGCTCGACGAGTACCGCGACCTCCCGGCAGTGACTGAAGACGGGGTCGAGATCCGGCTCGAGGCAAACATCGAGGCGCCCGACGACGCCGCGCGCGCGAGCGAGCGGGGCGCTGCCGGGATCGGGCTCTTCCGATCCGAGTTCCTCCTCGCGGGAGCCGGGCAGGCAGCGCTCGCCGAAGAGGCGCAGTATCGCGCCTATCGCCGGCTCGTCGAAAGCGCGGCTCCGCGGCGGGTCACCATCCGCACGTTCGACGTCAGCGAGCCGCAACTCCGCATCGAGCACGCCGCCATCGAAGGCACGCGGTCGCCGCTCGGCATGCGCGGCGTCCGCCTCAGCCTGGCGATCGACGAGATCTTCCAGGCGCAGCTGCGGGCGCTCCTCCGCGCCGCCGCGCACGGTCCGCTGCGGATCATGTTCCCGTTCGTCTCCGGCCTCGAAGAGCTCCGGGCCGCCCGCGCCGCCGTCGCCCAGGCTACCGCGACGCTCTGCGAACGCGGCGACACGGTGCCGGACGTTCCGATCGGCGTCATGATCGAGCTGCCCTCGGCGGCGCTGACGGCGGACATCCTGGCAAGGGAAGCCGACTTCTTCAGCATCGGGACCAACGACCTCATCCAGTACACGCTCGCCGTGGACCGCACCGACGATCGCGTCTCGCGCCTCTACGAGCCGCTGCACCCCGCGATCATCCGCGCCATCCGGCTCGTCGTCCGCGCCGGACGTCACGCCGGCATTCCGGTTGCGGTGTGCGGCGAGATGGCGGCCGATCCGGCGCTGCTCACGCTCCTCGTCGGCCTCGGGCTGCGCGAGTTCAGCATGGCGCCTTCGGCCATTCCGCTCGCCAAGCGCGTCATCCGCGGCTTGCGCGCCGCCGACGCGCGTGTCGCCGCCGGCCGCGCCCTGCGCGGACGCACCGCGGCGGAGGTGGAAAAGATCATGAGCGAGTTGACCGAACCGGCGGAGTCGAGAAGATCGTAGATAGGCGAATCATCCTGTCCCTACGACGGTCAATCACGAAACGCGCGAAGACCACGAAGAGCGCGAAGAATCGTGTTTCATGTGCTTCGCGATCATCGTGATCTTCGCGATCCTCGTGATGGGTTTCGTGGACACGAACATGTCTGTATTTGTGAGGAGTAATGTTGTGGCAGATGATGTGACGCGAGTAGAGAAGCCGTGGGGATACGAGCTGCATTGGGCGAAGACCGACCGCTACGTCGGGAAACTGATTCACGTGAACGCGGGGCACGCCCTGAGCCTCCAGTATCACAACCAGAAGGACGAGACGATCTTCCTCTGGTCCGGCCGGCTGCTCTTCGAGATTGGCGAAGGCGAGACCCTCGTCAAGCGCGAGATGAAGGTCGGGGAGGCGGTGCACATCACGCCGAAGACCGTCCACCGCATGACGGCGATAGACGACTGCGATATCTTCGAGGTCTCGACGCCCGAACTACACGACGTCGTACGGCTCGAGGACCGGTACGGCCGCCAGACCTAGGTGCAGAAACGCTGCGTACTCAGACCGGCGGCGCGCTGGCAGTTTCCGCGCGCATCCTGACACGAAATCCCGATTGACGCCTGAAAACACCGAGTTCAGAATGGCTGGACTCTTGAAAGGACTCCTGGCATGGGAAGCGTAAACAAAGTCATCCTCGTGGGTAACCTCGGACGCGACGCGGAGCTCCGCTACACGCCCGGCGGCGCGCCGGTCGCCACGCTCAACATGGCGACGACCGAGATCTGGAACGACAAGGGAGGCCAGCGCCAGGAGAAGACGGAATGGCACCGCGTCGTCCTCTGGGGCAAGACGGCTGAATCGCTGTCGGAGTACCTGACCAAAGGCAAGCAGATCTACGTCGAGGGAAAGCTCCAGACGCGCCAGTGGGACGACAAGGACGGGAACAAGCGCTACACCACCGAAGTCCGTGGCGATCGTGTGGTGCTGCTCGGTGGAGGGGGAGGCGGTGGTGGACGCCCGCAGCAGCGCGCCGCTGGTCCGGCCGGCGTGGACGAGCACGGGCCGATGGGCGAGCCGGCAACCGAGCTGACCGACGACGATATTCCGTTTTAGCGTGCGGAAAACCGTGGACTTCCGCCTGAAGGCGGAAGCCACGTTGTGCTGTCGGCGTGCATCGTGTACATCGTGGCTTCCGCCTTCAGGCGGAAGCTCATTTCTTGTCCTGCACCCTCACCAGCGACTGCTGCGCGAGCGTGGCCTCGAACGCCTTGGGGTAGGTCTTGATCACCGTCTCGAAGGCCCTGCGCGCCGGCTCGAACTGCTTCATCGCTTCGTACGCGAGACCGACCTTGTAGTACGCGCCCGGCACGCTGTCGGACTGCGGATAGTTCGAGATCACCCGCTGCAGAGCGGTAACAGCCTCGGAGTACTTGCCGGCGTTGTAGAGCGACTGGCCCGATGTACAGCTGTGCGTCGTCTGCCTGCGGCGAAGTCGGGAACGTCCGGATGTACGCCTGGAATCCGTCGACGGCGAGATCCCATTGGCCTGCCGTGTAGACCGCGTAGACTCGATCCCACATCACCGTCGGTGACACGTTCGTCGGGAGAGGCGTCGCCGCCGAGGCGTAGCCGGTGCGCCCGTTGGTGGGGCGGCGGGATCCGTGGGCTCCGTGATCGGCTGGAAGCCGACAGGCGGTGCCGCCGGCGGCATCGACGACACCGTCTGGCGAAGCGACTGCAGCTCCTGCGTCATCGATGAGAGCCGAACGTTGGTCTCGTCGGCCTTCTCGCGGAGAATCCGCGTGGCCTCGGCAACGCCCTCGACGATGAGCTTCTGATCGGCGAACGACTTCTGCTGCCTCGCCGGCGTCGGCGTCGAGCCGCACGTTGAGGGCCTTGAGCGTATCGCCCAGCCCGAGCAGGACCGCGCGGAGCTGCTGCTGTTCCTCCTGCAGCATCCGAATCTCTGCCATGAGGAGCTTGTGCTCCTTGTCGGCGTCCGCGCTCGCCAGCCGAGGCGCCAGAAGGCCGACAACCAGGACTCCAGCCGCAACCGCACGTGACTTTCTCATGACGCATCCTCTAGTGTCAGAATCGGGCCGACGGCCAGCCACGAAGCTCGCGAAGCGAGAGCAGGCCCACCCACAAGCCTATACCACGCTACTTGCTGGTGAGCACGAAGTGTGCGCGGCGATTCTTCGACCAGCCCGACTCGGTATGGGTCGGATCGAAGGGGAATTCCTTGCCGTAACTCACGGTTCGCAGACGGTCGGCGGGAATACCGAGCGAGATGAGGTATGTCCTGGCAGCCGTTGCGCGACGGTTACCGAGCGCCAGGTTGTATTCGGCTGTGCCTCGCTCGTCGGAATGTCCCTCGATGGTGATGACCCACTCCGGGTACTTTTTCAGGATCGCCGCGTTCGCCGCGAGGACCTTCTGCCCCTCGCCTTCGATCTCCGAGCTGTCGTAGAGGAAGAACACCGGCTGGAACGGCGAGTTCTGGTTGATCTTGTCGATGTCGCTGACCTTGAGCGGATCCTCGACGATCGGCTCCGGCGGAATGCCCACGGGCTCCGGCACCGGCTCCGGCGGCTTCGCCGGAATACCAGCGGACGAGGGATCCCCGATATTCGGCTTCGGCGGCAACGGCCGCGCGACCGGCGGCTTCGATTTGGCGCAGGCGCCGAAAGTAAACGCAAGGGCCAGGATGACCACCGGCGTCGCAACTCGTCCAATTCTCATTCTCTACCTCGCTGCATTCAGGGATCGGGGATCAGGGGTCCAGGGGACCGTGGTCATTCGACCTGGCCTTTGCCACTTGATCTATTTCCGATCCCCTTAGTTTCTCGATCCCAAAACTTCCGATCCCTGATCCCTGGCCGATCCCCGATCCGGGGTCTAATCCCGATCCCCTGGATCCCCGATCCCTGATCCCCGGTTACTGCGACCAGTTCGGATACTTGTTGCTCCCTGTCTTCGTAATCTGTCGCAGGTCGGTGCCGTCGCGCGCGACCGTGTAGATCTGCGGCTTGCCGGTGCGATCGGACACGAAGGCGAGATGCCGGCCGTTTGGCGCGAAGGCAGGGCTCTCGTTGCTGCCGATGCCGTCGGTAATCGCGCGCGACTCGCGCGTGGCGAAGCTGAAGATCCTGATCTCGTAGCCGCCGCCGGTCTGCGACGCATAGGCGATCTCGTTCAGCGGGGGAGGGGACCACGTCGCGCGGTCGCACCATGAACCATCGCTGATCTTGATGAGTCCCGTCCCGTCCAGGTTGACGACGTAGACCTGCGGCTTGCCAGTGCGGTCGGACGTAAACGCCAGCTGCGTGCCGCTCGGCGACCACGTGGGCGTCGCGTCAGCGCCCGGGTTGTTCGTGATCCGGCGGAGGTTGGTGCCATCGCGGTTGACGACGTAAATCTCCATGTTGCCGTCGCGATTCGACATGAAGGCGAGCTTCGTGCCGTCCTGCGACCACGCCGGGAGGAAATTGTGGTTGTCGAGCGAGCCGCGTGCCGGGTTCGTCGGTGGCCGCATCGAGCGGACCGACTGAAGGATGATGTCCGGGTAGCCGCTTCGATACGACGTGTAGGCGAGCAGGTCCGCGTCGGGCGACCAGGCGGGAGCGATGTCGGTCGAACGATTGACGGTCAGCCGCATCTGGTTGGCGCCGTCGTAGTCGGACATGTAGATGTTCGAGACGTCTCGATCGCCGACCGGACCCTTCATCCGCTGGCCGTCCCGATCCGAGGAAAACGCCAGCTTCGTGCGTGCCACGCCGCGCAGGTTGCGCTGCTGCTTGTGGATCTCGTCCGCGATGCCGTGCGCGTAGACCCGCCCGCCGTCGGTGACCGACTTCGCCGAGCCGCTGTACTGCTTGCCCAGCGTCATCGCGCCCGTCGCCACGCGCATCAGTCGCACTTCGACGACGATGCCCTCTGCAGATTTTCGCACCGTGCCGATGACGACGCCGTCGGCGCCAAGCTCCTTCCATGGATCCATCGACACCTCCTCGACGGATTTTGGGCGAGGCACCGTTCGCAGCATGTCGGGAGGCAGCAGGTAAAACTCTTTCTCGTAGGCGAAGTCGTCCCACAAGACGGCGGCGATGGTCTTGGCGGCCGCGATGACCTCCGGCTCATTGCCGAGCGGGATGAACTCGGGTACCGCCAGACGGGGCGGACGGCCGGGATCGCCAACACTGACAGCTATTGAGTCCGGCTGTTGCTGCTGCGGTGGCTGCGTGGCCGGAGGATTCTGTGCGGCGAGGGCGAGCGCTGCGCTCACCGTGAAGAGACTGGTTAGAAGTTTCATGGATCTCATCAGCGCTTGTAGTCGAAGTCCAGGTACACGGTCAATTGCGGTCGGGTGAACTGTTCCGGAAGAGGAGGCAGTTGGCGCGTGTTGAGGACGGCCCGCCTGGATTCCAGGTCGAGCAACGGGTTGCCGCTGCTCTTCTCGACCTCGACATTGGTCAGAAAGCCGTCCCTGCGAATGATGAATTTCACCGTCGTGTTTCCGGCCGCGCCCTGCTGGTGATCCCAATTCGACCGGATGCGCTGTGTCATCGTCTCGATGTACTCCGGGCAGCAGAAGTTCGCGACATCGAGACGGGGCCCGCCGGCGCTGGCGCCTCCGGAACGCTCGGCCAACCCGCCAAAGGGGATCTGGGCGGCGTTCGGCGTCACCACGCGCGCCGCGCCGCTCTTGATCTCCGGGCCGGTCGACGGCTTCTTCGTCGCGGACTTCTCGATCGGCTTCGTGACCGGCTTCTCCGGGACTTTCGGTTTGACTTCCGGCGCCGGCGCCAGCATTTCGGGTGTCTTCTCCGCCGGCCTCAGCGGCTTCGCGTCGGTGGGGGACTCGGCCTGCACCGGCGCGCTGGTGATCGCCGTCATGCCGCCCGTGTCCGCCGTGCCTGATGGCCCGAGCGAGATCATCATCGGCGGGGCCTGCTCCTCCGGCTGCCCGCGCAGCCAGTCGCGCGGCACCAGCACGAGCGCCGTCATCAGCACGCCATGAATGACGAGCGAGATGAGCACCATCCGGCTGAGGCCTTCGGCCTCGCGGCTGCGTCCGATGAGGATACTGCTGACGGCTTCCTGCATTCTAGCTGCTCAGTGCCCGCATCTATCTCTTATGGACCGGCTGTGACATCAGCCCGACCTTGTCGACGCCCGCCTCTCGTAGCTTGTCGGTCACCGTCATCAGATCCTGCACGCTCGCACCGCCGTCGGCGCGAATGTAGACCGACTTGTCGCTGCGCGTGACCAGGGCCTGCCGCACGAGCTCGTGCATGATGTCGATTCTGACTTCCTTCTTGTCCACTTGCACGATGCGGTTCTTGCTGAAGTCCGCGGGCACGGTGACGTAGACCGGCTGCGCGTTCACCGGCTTGGCCTGGCGCGCCTGCGGCAGGTTCACTTCGAGCCCCTGCTGCAGCATCGGCGCGGTCACCATGAAGATGATGAGCAGTACCAGCATCACGTCGACGAGTGGCACGACATTGATCTCGGCGAGCGAGGTTGCGACGTACGAACTCCGCCCCCGGCGTCCGCGTCCGGAGCTCGTCGCGCCGTGTTGTTGAACCTTCGGCATTACGTGAAGTTCCTCTCGCAGATGTTGAGGAACTCGAGAGAGAAATCCTCCATCGCACTCGCCGACTCCTTCACGCGGTGCGTGAAGTGATTGTAGAAGTACACGGCAGGAATGGCCGCGAAGAGGCCAGCGGCCGTCGCAATCAGCGCATCGGCAATCCCCGGCGCCACGACGGCGAGGCTCGACGACCCGGCCGCACCAATCCTGTTGAATGAAAGCATGATCCCCCAGACGGTACCAAACAGGCCGATGAACGGCGTGATACTCGCACATGTTGCGAGGAACGGCACGTGACGTTCGAGCTTCGCGAGCTCGACGGTCGTCGCCCGCAGCAGCGCGCGGTCGACGGCATCGAGGCTCCTCAACGTAGGACGTCCGGCGGGCACGGCCGGTTTTGTCGGGTCGGCAGGCGGCGCCTGCCGCAGCTGCGAATTCAGCTCGGAATAGCCGGCCTGAAAGAGGCCGACGAGCGGGCTGTCCTTGAGCGACGGGCACACCGCCTGCACTTCGGAGAACTTGCTGCTCTTGCGGAAGACGTCCAGGAACGTCGCCGTCTGCCGCGCCGCGCGCCGGAAGACCGCAGTTTTGTACAGCGTGATTCCCCAGCTGATCGCGGAGAACGTGAGCAGGATAAAAAGGACGCCCAGCGACAGCCAGGAGCTGTCAAGAATCAACTGGACGATGTCGGTACTCGAACTCAAATCACCGGACCCAGCATCCGGCTGCGCCGCTTGCGCCAACAGCGCAACGGCGGAGACTGGCATGTGCAAACAGCCCTCCGCGACTAAGAACCTTTCACTGCACCGCTGGGACAGCGCAAGCTTCGCCAGAGTAGCACGCCACCTGTAGGCTGTCAAACATCTGATAAGATGGAACTTCGCGTCACACCCCGATGCTGCGCTTTCTCTCGATTCGCCACCTCGCGGTCATTGATCGAATCGAGCTCGAGTTCGGTCCCGGCTTAACAGTGTTAACCGGAGAGACCGGCGCGGGCAAGTCGATCCTCATGGGAGCGGTCGGACTCCTCGTCGGCGGCCGCGCCTCCGCCGAGCTCGTGCGCACGGGCGAGGACTCGGCGGCCATCGAGGCGGTCTTCGACACCCTCGACGGTCGCGAAGTCATCGTTCGCCGGGAAGTGTCGGCGCAAGGACGGAGCCGCGCGTTCGTCGACGGCGCGCTCGTCACGAGCGGCGCGCTTCGCGATCTCTCCGGCGCGCTCGTCGACCTCCACGGCCAGCACGAGCACCAGGTGCTGCTCGATCCCACGACCCACGTCGACGTGCTCGACGCGTACGCAGGTCTGGAAGCGGAACGCCTCGGCCTCGCGGACGCGTTCTCCGCGTGGCAGACGCTCAAGCTGGAGCGCGACCGCCTTCTGGGCAGTCAGCGGGAGAGCGCGTCGCGCGCCGAGTTCATCGCCTTCCAGCTGGCTGAAATCGATCGTGTCAACCCGAAGCCTGGCGAAGACGACGAGCTGGCTGCGACGCGTCAGGTCCTCGCCAACGCCGACAAGCTGCAGCGTCTGTGTGCCGACGCGTACCAGACTCTGTACGAGGGCGACCAGGCCGCGCTCGCGTCCCTCGGTCTCGTGTGGCGCAGGGTCAGCGAGCTCGCCGCAATCGACGAGCGCTTCGCTCCGCACCTTGCCGCTCGCGACTCAGTCAAGCCGGCGCTCGAGGATCTCGCGGACTTCCTCCGCTCGTATTCGGCGGACATCGACGCGAGCCCGGCGCGGCTGCAGGAGGTCGAAGACCGCCTGGCCGCGCTCGAGCGTCTCAAGAAGAAGCACGGCCCGACGCTCGCTGAAGTCATCGTCAAGAGCGACCAGATGCGACGGGACCTGGATTTCGTCTCGCACGGGTCCGAGCGGTCAGCCGAGCTCGACCGCGCGCTTTCGACCGCGCGCGAGGCCTACCTCGCGCGAGCCGAACAGGTGTCGGCGAGACGTCAGTCCGCAGCGCCCGTCTTCAGCCGGACGCTCGAAAAGTCTCTCGGCGACCTCGCCATGGCGCGGACGCGCTGCGACGTCCGCTTCACGCCGGCGCGGTCCGATGCCGAATGGACGGAGCGAGGACTCGAGCAGGCGGAGTTCTACATCTCGCCGAATCCGGGTGAAGACGTGAAGCCCCTGGCGCGGATTGCATCGGGCGGCGAGCTCTCGCGGATCATGCTCGCGCTCAAAACGCTTGGCTCGAATGACGCCCCGGGCAAGACGCTCATCTTCGACGAGGTCGACGCCGGAATCGGTGGAGCAGTCGCAGACGTCGTGGGCTTGCGGCTCCAAAGCCTGGCGAAGCGATTTCAGGTACTCTGCATCACGCACCTCCCGCAGATCGCCGCCCATGGAGGGACACACCTCTCCATATCGAAGTCGGTCAAGCAGGGAAGGACCGTGACTCGCGTCGAACGGCTGGCGGCCGACGCGCGTCAGGAGGAGCTCGCCCGGATGATTGGCGGCAGCGACGTTTCTGCGGCGGTCATGGCCAGCGCGCGGGAGATGCTGGCCACCAGACGGACACGGGCGAAAGGCGAATAAACAGCAAAAGCGAAACCGGGCACTTTTGCCCGTAAAACCAATGAAATACCTCATCGAAACTCACGGCTGCCAGATGAACGTCCACGACTCGGAGCGGATGGCGGGCCTCCTCGAACAGGCCGGCTACGAGCCCACGGCGGACGACACCGACGCCGACGTCATCGTCATCAACACGTGCAGCGTCCGCGAACGAGCGGAGGAAAAGCTCTTCACCCGCCTCGGCGAGATCCGGCAGCAGGGAATCGAGCGCGGCACACGGCCGGTGGTCGCCGTCGCCGGGTGCGTCGCTCAGCAAGAGGGCAAGGCAATCCTGACCCGCTCCTCGGCCGTCGACGTCATCGTCGGTACGCAGAACATCAAGCGGCTGCCGATGCTGCTCGAGCAGTCGCGCGCGACGACGCCGGGCGCCGGCGCCCGCACGCTCGTCGACATCGATCCGCTCGATGACGTGTCCTTCCCGCTCGGCGTCGCGCGCCGGGCCGATCCCGCGAAGGCGTACGTCACCATCATCGAAGGGTGCAACGAGTTCTGCGCGTTCTGCGTCGTGCCGTACACGCGCGGCCACGAGCGCATGCGGCCGGCATCGGCGATCATTGCCGAAGCCCGCCAGGCGGTAGCGGAAGGCGCCATCGAAATCCAACTCCTCGGTCAGATCGTCAATCACTATCAGGCGCCAGACGATGCGACGTGCGACTTCGCCGCGCTTCTCGAGCGGCTGAACCGGATCGACGGCCTGCATCGAATCCGGTTTGCAAGCCCCCATCCGCGTCACGTGACGCCCCGCATGATTCGGGCGATGCGCGATCTCCCGAAGGTCTGCCGGCACCTCCACCTGCCGGTCCAATCCGGCTCGACGCGTGTGCTCGGCGTCATGCGCCGCCGGCACACGCGCGAGGAGTACCTCGAGCTCGTGGCGAGCCTCCGCCAGGCCATGCCGGACATCGCGCTCTCGACCGATATGATCGTCGGGTTCCCTGGAGAAACGGACGCCGATTTCGACCAAACGCTTTCGCTGACATCAGCGGTCCGGTATCACAGCATGTTTTCGTTCAAGTACTCGCCGCGGCCGAACACACTGGCGCTGAAACGCCTACCCGACGATGTGTGCGAGGAAGAGAAGACGCGTCGAATCGTGTCGCTGCAGACCCTGCAGAGAGACATTCAGGGAGAGCTCTATCGGCAGGCGGTCGGGCGTGAGGAACAGGTGCTCGTGGAGTCGCGCAGCCGCCGGCGCGACTGGGAGCTGTCGGGCCGCACGAGCGGCAACACGGTCGTGAACTTCGCGGGCGATCCGGAGTGGATCGGCCGCATCGTGACGGTTCGCGTCACCGACGCGAATCCGAACAGCCTGCGGGCAGAAGCCGTTCAGGCTGGGGCGCAGGCGGGGGCGGTAGGGACCAGGTAATTCGGGGAACGAGGTCGTCATGCAAATCGAAATGACCATCAAGGGGCTGATGGTGGATCCCATCACCAACCTGCCGATCATCATCCTGCGGGACAAGGATGGCCAGCGCGTGCTCCCCATCTGGGTTGGCGTCTACGAAGCCAACGCGATTGCCATGCAGATGGAGAACGTCGCGACGCCGCGGCCGATGACGCACGATCTGCTGAAGAACGTGATCTGCGATCTGAAGGCTGACATCCAGAAGATCGTCGTCTCCGACCTTCGGGAGAACACCTTCTACGCGCTCATCTACCTCGTCGTCAACGGAGAACCGGTCGCGATCGACGCACGACCGAGCGACGCGATTGCCCTGGCGCTGCGGGCCCAAGCCCCGATTTTCGTCGAGGACCGCGTCATCGACAACGCCAAGACCGTCGACTTCGTCCCCGACAAGGAGAACTCCGAGCGCCTCCAGAAGTGGCTGGAGAGCCTCGACCCAGAAACGATGGGCCGCTACAAGATGTAGTGGCGTCCGCGCCGGCACCCGCCATACCTTGGAACGGGGTGCCTTTTCCTGCAGTTTCGAGCACGTCTGTATCCTTTTGTTGACACCCCCGCACAGGCTCCCTACAATGTCGGGCAACCCTTGTCCGTACATTCAGTTGCGTCGCACGTCCGATGATCGTTGCCATCGCCAATCAAAAAGGCGGAGTCGGGAAGACCACCACCGCCATTAACCTCGCTGCCGCACTGGCGTTGCGGGGGAAGCCGACGCTCCTGATTGACCTCGACCCCCAGGCCAACAGCTCGATGTCGTATCTGGACGTCGGCAGCGTCTCGCGCAGCGTCTACGACGCGATTTCCGAGCCGAGCGTCACCTTCGCGGACGTCATCCTTCCCTCGACACTGCCAAACCTGTTCGTCGCGCCGGCCCGGATTGCGCTGGCCAAACTCGAAGCGAAGCTGGTGGGGGAGTTGGACGCGCATTTCCGGCTGAAGGATCGGCTCGAGCCCATTCGCGAGCAGTACCCGAACATCGTCATTGACTGCCCGCCGACGCTGGGTCTGCTGACCGTCAACGCACTCGTCGCGGCGACGCACCTTCTTATCCCGATCCAGTCGTCGTATTTCGCGCTGGAAGGCACGGACGATCTGCTGGAAACGATTGAGAAGGTCCGCGCCCGGGCCAATCCGGGTCTGCGCATCCTGGGTGTCGTCATCACGATGCACGACAAGCGGACGGCACTTGCGCGGGACATCCGCTCGCAGATTGACAAGGTGTTCGGAAGCAAGGTGTTCAACACCGTGATCACGAAGAGTGTCCGGCTCGAGGAAAGCCCGGCTTACAAGGAATCTATCTTTACGTTCGCACCCGAGTCGACCGGCGCCGCCGAGTACTACCGCCTGTGCGAGGAGGTCATGGACCGTGCCTAAGCGAGGACTGCCGGAAACCGTTCGCATGCGTCACGACGAGCACTACGTCGAGGCGCTGTCCAGCTCGGCTGGCAGCCCGATCGGCCGGATGATTCCCATCGACCAGATTGACGCCAATCCGAATCAGCCGCGCCAGGTCATGGGGGATCTGTCCGAACTGATGGCATCGATCGCCGAGAAAGGCATCATCGAGCCGGTCATCGTACGCCAACGTGGAACGCGATTCCAGATCGTGGCGGGCGAGCGAAGATACCAGGCTGCGATTCAGGTGGGGCTTCGCGAAATCCCAATCGTGATTCGAGAAGTCGATGACAACGAGATCATTGAGGTCGCTCTTGTCGAGAACCTGCAGCGGAAGGACCTGACGTCGTTCGAGGAAGCCGAAGCGCTGTATTCGCTGGCGGCGAAGTGCGATTACACGCACGAGGACATGGCCAGGCGGCTGGGGAAGTCCCGGACCTCGATCACCGAGTCCATTTCCATCAACGGAATGCCCGAAGAGGTGAAAAACCTTTGTCGGCTGGCCGACATTCACTCCAAGTCATTGCTTTTACAGATAGTTAGACTTGGAGACCCCCAGAAAATGATCGAGCTGGTCGAGAAAATCACTCGCGACGGCGGCGCGACCCGCGAAGTCGTCCGAAAAGAGACCGCCAAGCCCAAACCAGGCCGGCCCAAGGCCTACGTGTTCAGCTACAGGGCCCCGACCAAGGCATTCAAACTCCAACTCAAGTTCAACAAGTCCAGGGTCGACCGGGACGAAGTCATCACTGCACTCGAAGGCATCATCGCGGAACTCCGCAGCCAGTAGACACGCCCGTAGCGCGCAACTTTAGTTGCGCGTCGGGTCGCTGAGGCCGAACTAAAGTTCGGCCCTACGGGCGTCAGCGTCGGAGTCGTCTGTGACGGAACTCTCCGAATGCTCCCAATAGCGGATTACAGCTAGCAGCGAGCCGCGAGCCGCCGGAAATCCGAACTTCACCGTCAGTAGTTAACATAACACTCATTATCAGACCCTAAGGGAATAGCCAATAAAACCCGGCTGTGCATGAAGTGTTGACCGTTTCCACGGGCGTCCGCCCTACGGTTGGTGCAGGAACCACCCGGCTTTCATTCCTGTTATGCTGAGGACCGGTAGGCTGAATGCTGAAGACGATCGACCGCTACGTCATCCGGGAAGTCGTCCCGCCGTTCCTTCTGTCCCTGCTGATTTTTACGTTCGTCCTCGAACTGCCGCCGGTGATGCAGCAGCTCGAGCAGCTCCTGGCAAAGGGCGTCCCGTGGCCGACGGTCGGCCGCATCATCCTGCTACTGAGCCCCCAGGCGCTCGGGCTGACGATTCCCATGGCGCTGCTGGTGGGGCTCCTCATCGGATTGGGCCGGCTCTCGACCGACCGTGAGTCCGTGGCGCTCCTGGCGTGCGGCGTCAGCCCCTACCGACTGCTGCGCCCGGTAATGGTGCTCGCCGGCCTGGCGACCGCCGCGACCATGTACGTCATGATCGAAGCGATTCCGGATTCGAATCAGGAGTACCGCAAGATCCTCTTCGCGACGCTTTCCAAGAAGGTCGAAAGCGACATCAAGCCGCGGGTGTTTTTTCAGGAGTTCCCGGGCTGGGTCCTGTACCCACGGAATGAAGCCCCGCCAGGCGAGGCCGGCTGGTCGGACGTCCTTCTCGCCGATACGTCAAAGGTCGATGCGGTGGAGCTGCACATGGCCCGTCGCGGCCAGATCGTGCTCGACCCCGCCAAGCGTACTGTCGAGCTGGTACCTGACAGATGGCGTCAATTACGCCACGGCTGGCCCTGGAGAGTCGAGCGCAACGCGGTTCGAGCAGGTCATCATCCGGCTCGATCCCGATCAAGTGTACCCGCCTGTCAACCTGGCCCGGGGGATGTCGGAGAAGACGATAGAAGACCTGCGAGCGGACATCCGGGACAAGGAAAGCCGGAACGAATCGACGCACAACGAGATCATGTACATTCACGCCAAGTTCTCGATCCCGGCGGCCTGTCTGGTCTTCGCGCTGATCGCCTTGGCCCTCGGCCTCCGTGTCTCGCGCGACGGCAAGCTCGGCGGATTCGTTATCGGCATCGGCGTCATTTTCGCCTACTACATCGCGATGTTTCTGGCAGAGTCGTTGGCTAAGGGCCACCGAATTCCAGCCGAGTATGCGCGGTGGGTTCCCAACATCCTGCTTGGACCGTTCGGCATCGTCGCCCTCGTATGGCGCGCCAGGCACGCTGAGGGGCGACTTCCCTTCGGCCTCCGTATGCCGCATTTCCGTTTGCCTGCCTTCGCCCGACGTCGCGTCCAGACCGCGCCCAGGAGCAAGCCGGCTGCCGACCGCGCGCGGCCCGGGGTCAGGCTTGTCGTCCGCTTTCCACGCCTGAACGCGCCGATGCCGAGCTTGATCGATCGCTACATCAGCCGGATCTACGTGCGCGTGGCCGGCCTGTCGTTCCTGGCGCTCCTCGGGTTGTTCTATATCTCAACGTTCATCGATCGCTCGGACAAGGTCTTCAAGGGCCAGGCGACCACGGCGATGCTCGGTCAGCTTCTTGTGCTGCTCACGCCCCAGTTCATCTACTACGTCATCCCGATCGCCGCACTGCTGAGCGCCCTCGTGACCTACGGCCTGCTGGCGCGCAGCAGCGAGCTGACGGTGATGAAGGCCTGCGGTATAAGCCTCTACCGGACAGCGCTGTCGGTCATCGTGCTGTCCCTCGCGTTTAGCGCCGTCCTCTTTTCCCTGGAGCAGCGGCTCATGGCGACCGCGAACCGCCAGGCCGAGGTCCTCGACGCGAAGATCCGCGGACGGGCGCCGAGAACGACCAACCTGCTCAATTTCCGCTGGGTCGTCGGCGCTGACAAAGTCATCTACTACTACGGGACCTTCGACCCCCAGAAAAACGAGATGCTCGGCCTGACGATGTTCGTGCCGCGGGCGGACAAGTGGGAGCTGGCGTCTGAAACCTTCGTACGCCGCGCCGTCTTTGGCGACAGTAAGTGGATCGGCGAGCAGGGATGGAAGCAGGACTTCAAGACCGATCCCCCGAAGTGGTCGGCCATCGACCGCAGCCCGCTTCCGGGGCTGGAATCTCCGGAGTACTTCACGACCGCGCCTCCGGACGCCGAGCTGATGAGCGTTACCGAACTCCAGCGCTACATCACCGAGCTCGAGCCGACTGGCTTCAATGTCACACCTCTCAAAGTCGAGCTCCAGCGCAAACTCGCCTTTCCCTTCGTCACGCTGGTAATGACGCTCCTCGCCGTCCCATTTGGGGTCAGCGCCGGGAAGCACGGCGCCCTTTACGGGATCGGCCTCGGGATCGTCATCGCACTCTCCTACTGGATTCTCATCAGCGCCTTCGTGGCGATCGGCAAGGCCGGCCTGCTGACGCCCGTCCTCGCCGGATGGGCACCGAACGTCCTCGTTGTCGGGCTCGCGGCCTACCTGTTCTTACGCGCACGTACGTAGGGTTCGATTCAGGCGAACTTGGTCCGGCTGAAGCCGGACACTACGAATGAGTTCGCTTCGGCGCGAGCTCCTGCAACGCCACGATGAGGTCGCTCGCGAGGATGCCCTGGCGGTAGCCCTCCCGTAGCATCCGCTCCGCGATTTGGCGGGCCACAGTCGCCTGCCGGCCTTTGACCTCGCGCTCGCGCGGCGCCGTAGTGATGAACGTCCCTATCCCCCGCTTCACGTAGACCGTGCCCTCACGCTCGAGCGTGTGATACGCATGCTGAACGGTGTTGGCGTTCACCTTCAACTGGCTGGCAAGCTGGCGCACGGCTGGAAGAGGATCCTCGGGCTTCAGCACTCCCAGCGCCACAGACCTTTGAACCTCGTCGACGACCTGACGGTAGACCGGCCGGGGATCGTCGCCGTCGATCTGAAGCATAACCACACGACAACACTATCACACTAGTGCACTAGTTAACTAGATCACTAGTTGTCTCGGTAAGCAGGGGATTTTGCCGAAAAACAAAAAGGGGGCGATGGTCAGCGAGGCGGCGGTGCGGAGGCGAGTCGGAGGTCTGAAATTTCGAACCGCCCCTGGCTGCCGGGCGAGGCGTTGGTCAGATCGACCACGAAGAGCAGCGACGAGGCGGACTCGAAGGGGGGCGTCGGCGAGGGCCCATCCGCTGGCAGGAGGCGCTCGACTGGAACGACGACCTGACGCGATTCGGATGAGAGGTAGACGGAGTGCACCCACCTCGCCCCGCCGGCACGGTTGAATCGCACCTGGACCGAAACCCGCATCGGAGACGACGACCGTCCGGCGAAGACGACGCGGTCGAACGGCGGCAGGCCCTCAGGTAGTGGAACGGCGATCGCGACATACTGACTTGCCCGCTCGCCAGCGCGAAGCTGGAACTCCAGGCTGCGCGTGCCTCCGTTCGAGGCGAGCTCCGCGGTTGAGACCGGATCCTTCTCCACCACGCCGGGATCGGTAAGCTCCAGGACCGTTGCCCCTGCCGGTGAGGGCAGTACGGCCCCGTCAGGCTCGGGTCCCGCGGAGTTCCGCAAGTAGATCGGGTTGGTGACGATCCAGGGCACGGCCCAACCTGGCGTTCGAACTTCGACGCGATAGACGCCGGGCGCCGATGCGGCGAACACCAACTCCCCTGTTGCGGAGTCGGCCACGGCAGCGCCGTCACGCAACAGGACCGCTCTGGCGCCGGCAGGAAGCGTCGACCGGAAGGTCATCGTCACTCCTCCGCCGGGCGGAACCACGTCCCCCATCCGCCGTTCGCTGGAATCCTGCGTGGCGTGGAAGTCGGTCCAGGCTGGCGCCGCAATCGCGTCGATGGCCGTGTAGACACGACCCGCACGCACCGCGTCGAACAGCCTTCGTCCATCCCCGGCCGCGTCTCCCGTCAGCGGGACGTCGACAAGAACCCGCACCGCGAACGTAGAGAAGCTCGACTCGTAGGACGCAAGGCTTGAGGACAGAAAACCGGGAGTCCACCGCTGACTCCCCTCTTCGGCCCTCCGCGCCAGGCCGCCGTGGGCGTCATGACCGGCGAGGGCAACAATCGTCCGCGTCGCCGCGATCCGATCCCACTGCGCGAGCGTGGTGGCGGGACGATCCTGAAGTGACGCCAGGGCCGGGCCCGGCCGGAGCAGCGAGTCAAACGCCGCGCGCGCCAGTCGCGGCGAGGATTCATCACGCCAGCCGCTGTCGAGATTGAGCCATTCGAGGCCCGCAACTGGCGACGTCCAGTCTTTCCACGCGAGCTCTCCCTTGGCCGAATCGGGGTGGGCGGCGACGGGCATACCACCGAGTCGCAGCACGTCTTCCACTACCGCAGCCGGCTCGCCTCCCAGCGGATACGGCGACGGCGGCATGTCGAGCGCGATCACGTGTCCGCCGTTGCTGCTGACCTCGACCGCGTCAACGCAGAGCACGCCGTGCAGATAGGCGGGTGGATCGGGAGAGCGGGTGGCATCGCCATGATCGGTGATGACCACGAATTGCAGCCCGGCGCGAGCCGCCGCCGCGGCAATCGCGTCGCGGTCGCCCGATCCGTCGGACCGGGTGCTGTGCACGTGAAACGCGCCGGTGACCGTGCGCGCTCGTATCGTGTCGGCGATCGCGCCAGAGGCGACGGCCGGACGAGGCGGGAGCGTGGCGAGCAGCCAAAGAAAAACGGCGGCCAGTACGGCCGCCGTCAGTCTTCAGCGCCTTGCGTGTCATTGAAGGGGCGTTACACGCCAGGAGAAAACGTCACACGCCCGCGTCCTTGCGCATCGCGTCTGCCTTGTCGGTGCGTTCCCACGTGAACTCCGGCTCGGTGCGGCCGAAGTGGCCGAAGGCGGCCGTCTTCTTGTAGATCGGGCGGCGCAGGTTCAGGGTCTCGATGATGCCTTTGGGCGTGAGCTTGAAGTGGGCCCGCACGAGCTCGCCCAGCTTGTCATCGTCGATTTTGCCGGTGCCGGATGTGTCGATGTAGACCGACACGGGCTCGGCGACGCCGATGGCGTAGGCCAGCTGTACGATGCACTTGTCCGCGAGGCCGGAAGCGACGACGTTCTTGGCCACGTAGCGCGCCATGTAGCACGCCGAGCGATCGACCTTGGTGGGATCCTTGCCCGAGAACGCACCGCCGCCGTGCGGCGCCGCACCGCCGTAGGTGTCGACGATGATCTTGCGGCCGGTGACGCCGGCGTCGCCGTGCGGCCCGCCCACGACGAAGCGGCCGGTCGGGTTGATGAGGACGCGGGTGTTCTTATCCATCATCTCGCCGGGGATGACGCTCTTCACGATCTTCTGGGTGATGTCCTCGCGCAGCGTCTCGTTCGAGACGAGGTCGCTGTGCTGAGTCGAGACGACCACGGTGTCCACACGCACTGGCCGGCCGTTGTCGTACTCGACCGACACCTGGGACTTGCCGTCTGGACGCAGAGTACTCGAGCAGGCCGTCACGCCGCGCGCACGAAAGCCCTTTGACGAGCTTGTGCGCCAGCATGATCGGCAGCGGCATCAGCTCGTCGGTCTCGGTGCAGGCATAGCCGAACATCAGCCCCTGGTCGCCCGCGCCGCCCGGGTCGACGCCCATCGCGATGTCGGGCGACTGCCCGTGGATCGAGGAGAGCACCGCGCAGGTGTCCGCATCGTAGCCGTACTCGGACTTGGTGTAGCCGACGTCGGTGATGGTGTCGCGGACGACCTTCTGGAAGTCGAACGTACAGTTGGTGGTGATTTCGCCGGCGATGATGGCCAGGCCGGTCGTCACGAGCGTCTCACAGGCGACCCGCGCCGTGGGATCCTGCGCGAGAATCGTGTCGAGGACGGAATCGGAAATCTGGTCGGCGATTTTGTCGGGGTGCCCCTCGGTGACGGACTCCGAGGTGAAAAGATAGCGGCCGTTTCGGCTCATGTTGCTTGGAGCTCCTGCGTGTGTGAATCTGGTCGGACGGACGTGTGTTTCAAATCCGCCCAGTTTACCAAATTTTCACGGGATGGGGCAACGACACCGCGGATCTCGCGGATTCTTCCATCCCCACGGGACGCGGATTTTCGCGGATCTCTGGTCTTGGGGACGGCTGGGTCGCGAGTGCGCTAGAAGCTGTGTCTCGTCTAAGTCGCGAGCGAGCATGGGCGCCCGCCTCCGCGCCGGAGGCGCTACGGCGAGGTCTCGCCGGAGCTTTCAGCGAAGGCGGAAGCGAGCCACGCGACCGGCCCGCCTTCGCGCCGTAGGCGCTTCGGCGAGGTCTCGCCGCAGCTTTAGCGGAGGCGGGAGCGCGCCGGCGAAGCGGCGCGCGAGAGCCCGCCTGCGCTCTTCGAGCTTCGGCGAGGTCTCGCCGTAGGGCTTCGCGCGAAGGCGGAAGCGTATCGGGGAGTCCGAGTGGCGAAGCCCCTCGGATAAGACTACACCGCCGGCCGTACGTCTTCCGGCTCGACGTTCGTCTCGGCCGCCGGTGCCTCAGTCGGTGCCGCCGCGGGCGGACTGGTTTTCTCGACCTCGATCGAGCACTCCGCCAGCACGGCCGTGAGCGCCCCGAGGGCTGCCGCGAGCGGTGCGATGACCGTGCCGACCACCCCGACGGTCAACGGGAACTCGGCGATCACCCTGCCCTGCTGCTTGACGAGCACGCGCCGGATGTTGCCCTCGTCTATCAGGTGCTTGATCTGCGCCAGGATCTGGTCCGTCGTGCCTTCGATCTTCTCTCGCCAGGTTCGTTCCATCGACTTCTCCCGTCAGTGGAGGCCACCTGGACGGCGGCCTCATACAGTCCTTTGACGTCGCCCGCGCCAGATCGTTCGAACCGCCTCAGCTGCGCGGATGGTACTTGTCATACACGGCGCGGAGGCGGGCTTCGAGCACGTGCGTGTAGATCTGGGTGGTCGAGAGGTCGGCGTGGCCGAGCATGACCTGAATGGCCCGCAGGTCCGCGCCTCGCTCGAGAAGGTGGGTGGCGAAGGAGTGCCGCAGGACGTGCGGGCTGATGTCGCGGGTGATGCCGGCCGTGATCCCGTAGGTCTTGAGAACCTTCCAGACGCCGACCCGCGAGAGCGGCCCGCCATCGCGCGCGTTGACGAACAGCCACGGAGAAGAACGCTTGCGCAGCAGCGCCGGCCGCCCATCCTGGATGTAGCGTCGCACCCAGCTCGTCGCCTGGTCGCCGAGCGGGACGATTCGTTCCTTGTCGCCCTTGCCGAGACAGGTCAGATACCCCTGGTCGAGCCGTAGGTCGCCGGGCTTGACCGCCACGAGCTCGGAGACGCGCATGCCGCTCGCGTAGAGCACTTCGACGAGCGACTTGTCTCGGAGCCCGCGCGGCGTCGAGACGTCGGGCTGCGCCAGCAGGCGATCGACTTCGTCGAGGTCGAGAAATCGAGGCAACGCTGGCCACGCGCGCGGCGCCCGCAAGTCGGCGGCGGGACTCTCCTCGAGCTTCCGCTCGAGCGCGAGGAACCGGTAGAACCCACGGACGCACGCGACCGAACGCGCGACCGACCGCGGCGACAACCCCTGAGTCATCAGGCTGCGCACGAACGCCTCGAGGTCGCGCCGCTCCAGCCCCTCGACCGAGGTCCCGCGCGCCTCGGCAAAGCCCCCCAGCGCAGAGAGGTCGCGCGCGTAGCTCTCCACCGTGTTCGGCGACACCCGTCGAACGTCGCGCAGGTAGCTGATGTAGGTGTCGATCAAGCCTTGTGCCTCTTTTCAGGGATCGGGGATCAGGGATCAGGGCGTCGGGGCTCAGGTTCCGGCCTTTCTTCCGATCGAGTGCTCGAGGCTCTTCCGATCCCTGACCCCTGACCCCTGACCCCTGATCCCTGATCTCAGACCCTCCCCCGCCGCCGTCGCATCGTCCACTCCGCGCAGAGGAGCGTCGCGAAGACGATAACCAACGAAATCGACCGGGCGGGGCGGACGGTACGTTCGAGCTCTCCGCTCGGCAGGTTCCGCAGGTGCCTTTCGAGCGATGCGAGGTCCGCAGTGCTGACGGCTACGCCTCCGGTGGCCGCGGCGATCAGGCGCAACGCCCCCGTTGAGGCGCCGGAGGGATGACGTGCTCCCGCCACCACGGTCACTACCTCGTCAATACTCGCGCCACTTGCGGTCCCAACCTGCAGATCGTAGTTTCCCGCGGGCGGAGCCTGGAACCGGCCTTCGAAGACGCCCGGCTCGGCGGTCGGCCAGAGGCGGATGACGTGCTGGCTGCCGTCTCGGCCGATGAGTCGGGCGTGGATCGCCGGCAAGCGCGTGCGGTCCGGTGCATCATCGAATTCGGTCGGCCGGATGCGCGCGCGAATGGCGACCTCCTCGTTGGGACTTGGCACGCCGGGGGTGACTGTGACCGCCACGCGCGAGGGCGCGGCGATGCGCGGCCTCGGCGATACGAGCCCTCCAGAACCTCCCGAACCCATCATCGGCCGCTCCACGAAAGCGCCACGCGTCCATGGCCCCGGAGAAGAGCACGCGTCCCGCACCGTTGGGCCACTCCAGCACGACGGGTCGCTGCCCCTTTGCCTGATCGAGAGACGCAAGTGTCTCGCTTCCCACCACGCCGGTCCGGTGGACGGCGAGCTCGGTTGCGCGTAGTGGCGCGCCGACAGTCGAACCAAGCTCGATGGGATTCTCCACGAGGACTTCGTCAAATTGGGGCGAAGGGACAAGGTCGAGATAGCGTCCCGACGGCCGGCGATCGGGCAGCAGGACCACGGCGCCTCCGCGGCGGTGCGCGAACGCCTTCAGCGCGTCAATCTCGGACGCGCGCAGCTCTTCGGGCGCGCCCACGAGCACGGCGTCGAACGGGTCCAGCGCATCGGCCGTCAGCGCACCTGGCGGGTTCCCCGCTCGAACCTCGAGTCCTTTCGATGCCTGCACGAGCGCCGACACGTCGAAGGTCGGATCCTCTTCGAGCGCGCGGCGCACGAAGGTCGCGTTCCACGACGGCCTCGACTCGTGGACGAGAATCCTGAACCGTTCGCCGCTCGCCGTTAGGCGGAGGTCCACGGCGTTGTCGGACACCGTCGTTTCGCCGTCGAGCGGAACGACGCGCAGCGTGACGACAGACGTCCCGTTCGCCGGAGGCGAATAGCGCAAGAAGGCGTCGAACTGTTCCGAGTCCCGCGACCACTGGTGTTCGACGTGCGCGAGCTCGGCGCCACGCTCTTCGAGGACGACGCGCGAAGTCTTCCCCGACAGCCCGCGCGCCTCGATGACGGCGTGAAACGTCGCCGCCCATCCCACTCGAACCGGATCCGGATCGCCGGCCGAGACGACTCGCACGTTCGGGACCGATGGTTGCGCAATCGCAACAGTCGAAATCGTCCGAGCACCTCGCGGCATCGACTTCATGGGTACCGCGTCGCCGACCACGACAACGGCCACCGGTTCGGCATCCGAATCGAAGGTCACTTCACCGGACAAGCTGGCCGTCAGGCGTCGGCGCACGTCGTCCGCCTCCGCCACGGAACGCGTGGCAGCCCGGACGTCGACCGACACCGGCGCCCGGCGGCGGGCCGTCCACGACGGGTCCACTACCCCGACGAGTGCCGTCACGATCGCCGCGCCCCGGAGCCAACGGGTGACTGTCACTGCCGCCGCTCCTCGGCCCACGCGCTCTTCAACGCACGGTTTCGATCGAGCGGTCGAGTGGCCATCGACGCACGCTCGGCGATAGCCGCTACGCGGGCGACAACCTGATTGAAGACGGCCGATCGTTCTGCCGCCGTTCCACGTGAATCGCGGAGCTGCAGCAGGCCTTTCGAGGCCGCCTGCCAGTCTTCAGCGGCAGGATCCACGGCGAGCGCCTCTTCCGCGAGCGTCGTCAACACCGACGAGGCGACCGATCCGGACGTGACGGACGGCGCCAGCTCGAGCAGCCGTGTCAGGAGGGCACGGGCGGTGCCCACGGCGGCATCGGGAGCGGGCGGGAGAAGCTCCCGCCGCCAGTCTGAAGCCGCGGAGATCTCCCCCGTCAACCGCCTCGATGGGTCGACGCGGCTGCGCACGGCAAGCGTCCGGAGGATGTAGCGGTTCCGTCCGAAAGCCCGTTGCAGCGCCTCGACCGCGGCGCGCGCGGGCGGCAGCGCAGCGCTCGTGCTGATGGCGGCAAGACCGATCTCGACCTTTCCCATGTGCTGAATGGCGTCGACGATCTCGCGCCGCGCGGTGTTCTCGAGCCGGCCTTCCTGGATTTCGTGAGAGTGTTCGGCCTCGGCCTCTTCGTCTTCAACCTGCCCGCCCATCAGGAATACGAAATTCGCGCGAACTGCGCGCTGTTCGGCAGAGATGTTCGCCACTTCCTGCTCGAGCACAGCGCGATCGATCGTCTTCTCTCGCGCGCGCAGGCGCTCGAGCTTGAGGACGATCATCTGCTGGCTGAGGGCGTAACGCTCGCGTTCAGGCGGCAGCTCGAACCCCGCGAGCGCGACCTGGCCGGGACCGGCCACTTCGATGAAGAAGGTTTCCGATGACGCGATCCCGGCGTCGCCCGGCCGCTCGTCGCGTCCGACGAGGCGATAGATCATCGCGTCGCCTGGCGCGAGGCCGATCTTCGACAGGGCGAGATCGGTTCGGGCCTTCCATGCTCGCCCGCTGTCGCGCGTGATGGTCAGCGGAAGGGATCCCTTCTTTGAACTCGAACTGCTCGCCAGAGCCGGAGACTTTGGTATAGCGAAGCTCGAGCGACTGGAGGCCGAAGTCGTCTTGGGCCGAGGCGGAGAGGCCGACGACGGGCGTGGCGTCGGGCAGCAGGAGATCCTTTCCCGGCGCCTCGACCCGGATCGTGGGCGCGCGATCGGGGATCACCGTTACCGGCACCAGCCGGCGCGACGAGGCGGCGTCGCGGTCGGCCGGCTCGATCGCCAGGTAGCCGCTGCGCGCAAGCGGCATCTCGACGGCCGTTACTCCGCCAGACGCTTGCGCATCGAGCGCATCCGTGCCGAACCGCACGCGCCAGGTTCCAGCGCCCTGGACGGTCAGGCTCAGGCGGCTCCCCTGCAATGCCTCGATGCGATCCGGATTCCGGACCGACCGCGACGGTTCGCGCGTGTACGACGGCGGAGCGATGGTCGCCGCGATCGTGAGCGCGCCGGGCTGTCCTGACTCGATGTGGCCGACCGTCTGCTGAACGGCCTGCAGGGCGACGCGCGCGGCGCGCGCAGGCACGCCAGCTACCAGAGCGGCAGCAAGAACGAGCGCCGCGGCCGGAGAACGGCGGGACGCGTAAGGGGAACGACCTGCCGCCGATCGATCGCAGTCGTGATCTCGGCCGACTCGTGAAGCACTCTTGCCCGGATCGGACGGCGCCGCCCGATCGGGATGCCTCAGCAGTTCCTCCGCCGTGATCACGACGTTGCGGCTCGAGGGGTAGGCCGCCTCCACGGCCCGGGCGGCCGCGGCCGGAATCCAACCCGTCCGGTTCCGGCTCAGCCAAGCGCCTGACAAGCCGGCCAGCGACGCGGTCGCGAGCATGCCGGCGCCGAGCACTGGACATCCCTGTCCGTCGGAGGACGACGCCCAGGACCGCGGCGATGGGCAGTGCTACCGCGACAGCCCTCAGGATCGGCTTCGATTCGCTGGCGCCGCGCGACGGCGGCAAGATCGCGCACGAGGTCGGCGCTTCGGTCGGGCCACTCACGCGGCAGCACGCACGGCCTCCTCATGTTCGCTGGCGTGTCGACCGCGCACGGAGCCACTGCTCCACGCCGAGCAGGACGATTGCCGCGAGCCAGAGCCAGCGCGCGTCGCTCGAGTCCGCCGTGCGCCACGCGTCGCGAGTCACCGAGCCCGGTTGTCGTCGTCAGCGCGGTCACCAGAGCTGTCGTCGAGGCGCCCGACCTCGTGCTCGTCGTAGCCCGCAGGGTCGAGCCGCGCAGTCAGCACAGCCCTTACGACTTCAGCCGCGAACAGTCCGTCCGGCGGAGCGCCGACGTCGAGGAGCAACTCGCTGCCAGACGCCGCGGCTCGAAGCAGCGCGCCGGCCTTGTCGGGCGTCATGGCGTCGAGAGTCTGCTCCAGGGGCTCATCACGCCGCGGCACGGCCGCCTGACGAGGCGACGGAAAGCCGGCGACGGCCGGATCGTCGAGCAGTCGCAGGACCGTCCGCAGCATCCATCCAGGCTGGATGGGCGTTCGCGGCGATCGGTCCTGGCGCTGCGCCGGCGAACTGGATGGCAATCGGCTGATCGGCCGAACCCGCGGGTGCGCCGGCGATCGCGACCGCGCGGAGCAATCGCGAGACGCTCTGCTCCGCTCCCGCCGGCGCGATGAGCCGTAGCCCAGCGGTCTCCGCGCCCGGCTCGAGACCGCATGAGCACCGCCGTCGCGTCTGCAGTCGCTTCGAATCGACTGCTCGCGGACAGCGACTGCCACCCGCGCCGAGCAGCCTGCGTCCCGTCGAACGTCGTCGACTCCGCGCGCCGGCCCATCGGGATGAACCGCAGACCCGTGCCCTCTGGAATGCCCAGGCTTCCGGTGACGCGCCCAACGCTCCACGCTGCAGGTCGGAGATCACGACGATCTCACGCCGCGCCGGCGGGCTCGCGGCGAGCCAGGCGGAGGCGCGCGCGAGTCCCTCGTCCAAATCATCGAGCGTCGATGCGCCGGCCATAGGTCGCCGTGCGCAGCTCGGCCGCGGCGGCCTCCCCGGCTGCGGCCTCCGGTGGCCACGCCGCTGCCATCGGCAGCGCGCATGCTGTCGCTGACGTCGACGACGACGGCGCGCGCCGTCCTCGAATTCCAGGCCGCGACGCGCGCCTCGCTCAGCACGATCGGTCCGGCCAGCGCGCCGACGCCGAGCGCCACGACCGCGACGCGCACCATCATCAGGAGGATGTCCGACGGCAGCCGCATCCGCACCGCCGCCGTTCGCGACGGCTGCACGAATCGCAGGCTCGGGAACGGCACGCGCCTCGCGTGGTGGGTGCGCAGCAGGTGGATCACGAATCGGCAAGGCGGCCAGCGGGCAGCGCCCAGAGCGCACTGGAATTCAACCAGCCGATCATCGCGCGGCTCCCACGCCGCGGCGGAGCAGATAGCTCCTCAATGCGCCATCGAGCGGCTGGTCGGTGACGATGCGCGTGTAGTCGATCCGATCGCGCGCGCAGCGCGCATGCCAGCGTTCGAGGAATTCGGCGAACGCATGCGCGGTAGCTCGCGGCAGCGGCCGAACCAGTCAACACTCTTCGCCCCGACTCCGAGATCTTCGAGCTCGACCTCCTGCGCCGAAGGGAAACTCCAGCTCGTCGCGCGTCAGCACATGGAACACCGCGACTTCGTGACCCATCCGGACGGCGCGCCGCAGCTCGGCTTCGACGGCTTCCTCATCGTCATAAAGATCGGAGATGAGGATCAACAGCTCCGCGGCGGCTGAGCAGATCGACGGAGCGCCGCAGCGATCGCGCGGCGGAAGTCGTTCCCGACGTCTGCATCTTCGCGAGCGCCGCCAGGAGGGCCCGGAGGTGGGACTGACCGATCCGGCCTGGCACGTACTGCCGTGACGGTCTGGTCGTAGATGGTCAGGCCAACCGCATCGCCCTGCCCGGCGATCAGATACGCGAGCGCCGCGGCGGCCATGCGGGCGTAGTCGAGCTTCGCCGCTCCTGTCCGGCCGCGGAACGCCATCGACTGGCTGGCGTCCACCATCACCTGAGCCGCCAGGTTCGTCGTTTCCCGGTACTGCTTCGTGTAGAGGCGATCGGTTCGAGCGAACAGTTTCCAGTCGACGTACTTGAGGTCGTCACCCGATCGGTAGTGACGGTACTGGCTGAACTCGGCGCTGTAGCCGTGGAAGGGGCTGTTGTGGAGTCCCGACAGCATGCCGTCCACGGTGACGCGCGCCACGAGCTCGAGGTCGCCGAGCGCCGTCAGCAGCACGGGATCGAGAGAGGTTGGGTGCGGCACGGCAGAGTACGCGAAATGCGCGCGCAGCCGAATTACGGGCGCACGGCGTCGAGCAGGCGCGTGACGATCTGATCGGCGTCGATGCCGTCGGCCTCGGCCTGAAAGTTCACGAGGATGCGGTGCCGCAGGACCGGCAGTGCGACGGCGCGGATATCCTCGATCGACACGACGCTCCGGCCCTCGAGCAGCGCGAGCGCCTTGGCGCCCAGCAGCAACGCCTGACCGGCGCGCGGACCCGCGCCCCAGCGCACCCACGACCGCACGAACTCCGGCGCCGCATCCGACGCCGGGCCCGTCGGCCGCGTCGCACGCACGATACGCGTCGCGTAGTCGACGATATTCTCGGCCGCCGGCACCTCGCGGACGACCGAGTGCAGCCGCTCGATCTCCTCGCCGGTAGCGACCACGGCGATCTGCGGGTCGGCGAGCCCTGTCGTCGTGGTCAGGATCCGACGCTCCTCTTCCGCCGACGGGTACTCGATGACTACGTTGAACATGAAGCGATCGAGCTGGGCTTCCGGCAGCGAGTAGGTGCCCTCCTGCTCGATCGGGTTCTGCGTCGCGAGGACGAAGAGCGGCCGCTCGAGATCGAAGCGCACGCCGTTGACCGTGACCTGATACTCCTGCATCGCCTCGAGCAGGGCCGCCTGGGTCTTCGGGGGCGTGCGATTGATCTCGTCGGCGAGGATGATGTTGGCGAAGATGGGTCCCTTGATGAAGCGAATGACGCGCTTGCCGGTGGCGCGATCCTCTTCGATCACCTCTGCGCCCAGGATGTCGGACGGCATCAGATCGGGCGTGAACTGAATGCGGTTGAAACGCAGATCGACCGCTTCGGCCAGCTTCTTGATGAGCAGCGTCTTCGCCAGGCCCGGCACGCCGCGGAGCAGGCAGTGCCCGCCGGCGAGAAACGCGACCAGAATCTCGCGCACGACGCGCTGCTGCCCGATGATCGCCTTCGCGAGCTCGCGTTCGAGCCGCCCCGCCACCTCGGCGACGCGCTCGAGCGGGATGGGAGGCGACTGCGAATCGGTGAGGCGAAGGGTCCGATCGGCCATGTTGTTAGTGAGTAGGGAGTGTACTACGGCTATCGTTCGGGGCTCGGGGCTCAGGCTCAAGGCTCAGGCCCTGTTGAGGACCTTCGCCGAGCAGTCAAAGGTTTTGCCGGCGTTCTGAGCCCTGAGCCTTGAGCCCTGGGCCCATTTCTGACCCCTGAACCGTTTGACACCCCCAGTCCTGAGGAGTAACGTACGCGACTTGCCCGCCGGCGCGGGCGCCGACGGACGTCTGATGCCAACACAGTCCAAGTGGGAATCCCTTCCGACCGAAGCCATCAACCCGGCCAGCCTCGCGATTGACAAGACCCCGGTCTCCGAGATCGTCGACATGGTGATCAACGAGGACCGGAAGATCATCGCCGCGATCCAGAAGGAAAAAGAGCGCATCGCGCACGGCGTCGAGATCATCACCCACGCGCTGCGCAAGGGCGGGCGCATCATCTTCATCGGCGCCGGCACGAGCGGCCGCCTCGGCGTCGTCGAAGCGTCCGAGATGCCGCCGACCTTCGGCACCTCGCCCAAGACGGTGCAGGCGATCATGGCCGGAGGACAGGAAGCCGTCTTCCGCGCGAAGGAAGGCGTCGAAGACAACTACGAGGAAGGGGCGCGCAGCATCAGCCGCCTGCGCCTGACGCCGCGGGACGTGGTCATCGGCGTCTCGGCCAGCGGCATGACCCCGTTCGTGCGCGGCGGCCTGACGCGCGCGCGCAAGGCCGGCGGCAAGATCATCTTCATCACCTGCTGGCCGGGCTCCGAACTACAGAACTTCGTGGACCTGCAGATCGCGCCGGCGGTCGGGCCCGAGCTCATCGCCGGCTCGACGCGGCTCAAGGCCGGGACCGCGACGAAGATGGTCCTGAACATGCTGACCACGATCGCGATGATCAAAGTCGGCAAGACCTACGGCAACCTCATGGTGGACGTGCAGACGGGGTCCGAGAAACTGAAGGATCGCGCGCGCCGCATCATCGTCACGGTCACGGGGCTGACCTACGACGAAGCCGACGCCCTCCTCAAGCGCGCCAAGTGGAACGTCAAGGCGGCCATCGTGATGCAGAAGACGATGCTGACCCTGCCGCAGGCGCTGCGCCGGCTGAAGAAGGCGGAAGACTCCGTGCGCGTGGCGATCGGCGAGGATGCCGACCCGGCGCGGCGCGCAGTCGTCAAGACGCCCTGAGGCCGGCGGCCGCGGCCTCGTCCAGCACGACCTCCACGTCCGGGTGCACCTGCAGGAACGATCCGGGCAGCTCCGTGGCGATCGGCCCCCGCAGCAGCCGCTCGACAATCGCCGCCTTGGCTGAACCCATCGCCACCAGCACGATCTGGCGCGCCTGCAGGATCGTCGCGATTCCCATCGAGAGGGCTTCCGCCGGAACGGCGTCAGCATCGCCATCGAACAAATCGGCGTTGTCGCGGCGCGTCGCGGGTTCGAGCGTCACGCGATGGGTCCGCGCCTGGAGTTCCGGCCCCGGCTCGTTGAACCCGATGTGGCCGTTACTGCCGACGCCGAGGATCTGGATGTCGATCCCTCCGGCCGCGGCGATGGCGCGCTCGTAGCGCTCGCACTCCTCCGCCGTATCGACGGCGGCGCCATTCAGAAAGTGGATCCGCTCGAGCGCGAGGTTCACCCGCCCGAACAGATGCGTGTTCATGAAGGTGCGAAAACTGCCTGGGTGGTCGGACGGAATCCCGACGAACTCGTCGAGGTTGAAGGTCGTCGCGCGGGAGAAATCGGACGTCCCGTGCTCCACCCGCGAGGCCAGCTCGTGATAGAAGGCCACAGGCGTGCGGCCTGTGGGCAGCCCCAGCACGAGGGCCGGGGTGGCCGCGAGCGCGACGGCAATGCGGTCGGTCAGCGCGCGGGCGGCGGCACGTTCATCCCGAAAGATGGCCAGACGAGGAAGACCGGGCGTTCGCATCACGCCGATTGATACCTCGGAATTCGCGCGCCGCCCTTCGCTTCCTGAATCGCGAACGAGACGGCGCCGGCCGCCGGTTCGCGGTCGAGGAGACGCGCCGTGCTGTTCGGGACCGCGAGGGGAAGCCGCCGCTGCATCTCATCGCGAAGCCAGGGGACGGCGCGAAAGATCCCTCCGGCCAGAATGAACGGGAACGGCGCGTCCTCCATGGCGAGGCGCCTTGCCACGCTCACGCCCGACGACTCGAGCTCATCGGCCGGCGCCGCGTAGGATCCCCGTCGAGGCCTCATCGCCCTCGCTGAAGGCGGCCTGCACACAGCGCGCGAGCGAACCGATCGCCGAAGGCTGCAGGTTGCTCTGGTAAACCTCGTGAATCAAGTTCTGCGCGGCGGGAACGCCGAAGTGCTGCAGGAGAAGCGGCGTGAGCATCGTGCGGGGTCCGCGGCGATCCGCCTCGCGCAGCACGGCACGTATCGCGGCGCGGCCAATCCAGAACCCGCTCCCTTCGTCGCCGAGGACGTGGCCCCAGCCGCCGGATCGCGCCCCCTCGTTCTGTGCGTTCCGGCCGTACGAGATCGATCCCGTCCCCGAAATAATCACCACGCCCGGCGCGCCGGGCGCGCCGGCCTCCAGCGCCACGAGCGCGTCGTTGACGACGATCGTCCTCGCGTGCGCGCCGATGCGGCGCATGATCCCGGCCACGACTATCGAGTCTTCCGGCCGATCGACGCCGGCAATCCCGAGGCAGATGGCTGCCGGTACGATGCCGCGGTGGCCGATCGCCTCCGCCATCACGTCGTGCAGGACCTTCTCGACGTGCAGCTCACCAGCGGCCTGAAGATTGGCGCCAGTGGAGCGCGCTTCGGCGATGAGACTGCCGTGCTCGTCCGCCAGGTGACACACGGTCTTCGTGCCACCCGCGTCGATGCCTAACACGTGAATCATGGTCAGAGGACTGCTGCGCCAGGGCTCCGGCGAGCCTGACGCTCGCGATCGTCCTTGGACGCGTCAGCTTATCAGCAACGGCTTCAACACCGATAAGGTACACGTTCCATCGGCGAATTCGGCGCCGACGCAACGACAATTCCGTTGACACGACACGCTCCAAATTGTTAGATTCAGGGAGTTTATGCGTCTATCAGGAGTCTCAGCCACGCCCCGCCGTGGGCTCACGGTCGCCGCGTTGCTGATGCTGCTGATGCTTGCGCTCGCCTCTCCGCGCGCCGCGCGCGAGGCCGCACCCACCGAAACGCGCGCGCTCTGGGTCCTCAGAACCTCACTCGGTTCAACAGAATCAATCACGACGCTGGTCCACACCGCGCGCGATCACGGTTTCAACACGCTCCTCGTGCAAGTCCGCGGCCGCGGCGATGCGTACTACGCCAGCAGCCTCGAACCCCGCGCCGCCGATCTCCAGCGCCAGTCGGCGAGCTTCGACCCGCTGGCCACCGTCCTTGCCAAGGCTCACGACGCTGGCCTGCGCGTGCATGCGTGGGTCAACATCAACCTCGTCTCGAGCGCCGCGGACCTGCCCATCGCGCCGACGCACCTCGTGCACCGGCATCCCGAGTGGCTGATGGTGCCGCGCGATCTCGTGCAGGAATTGTCGCGGGTGCCCGAAGAGAGCCCGGCCTATGTCGGCAAGCTCGCGCGCTGGACCCGGGCGCAGACGTCCGGGCCAGCCGCGGCGGCCAGTCTCGAAGGGCTCTATACCTCGCCCATCCTTCCCGCGGCCGCCGATCACATCAATAACGTCGTGCGCGATCTCGTAACGCGCTACGCGATTGACGGCGTCCACCTGGACTACGCGCGCTACCCAACCGAGCGCTTCGATTACAGCCGCGGCGCCATCCGCGCCTTCCGAGAGGCGGTTCGGCCGCAGCTCGTCGGCGCCGTGCGGCGCGAGGTCGACGGCCAGGAGGCCGAGGACCCGCTCGCCTATCCGGATACGTTCCCCAATGAGTGGAAGGCGTTCCGCATTTCGCGCCTGACGACGCTGATGGGCCGCCTCAGGGCAACCGTCAAGACGGCACGCCCATCGGCATTTGTTTCCGTGGCGACCGCACCCGACATTCAGGAAGCGCGCGATCACCGGCTGCAGGACTGGGCGGCCTGGCTGCAGGCTGGCATCATCGACGCGGTCTGCCCGATGGCGTACACGCCGGAGGCCGCGAAGTTCGCCGAGCAGATTACGGCCGCCCGGGACGTCAAGGGTGGGCGCGCGGTATGGGCCGGCATCGGCGCGTACCGGCTCCCGCCGGCGCAGACCATCGAGAACATCGAAACGGCGCGCCGCCTCGGCGCGGCCGGCGTCGTGCTTTTTTCCTATGACAGCCTGATCGACCCCCGGCAGTCGTCGCCGGACTACATCGCGGTCGTCGGACGATCGGTCTTCGCGAAACCCGCCGCCGCCTCCACCGGCACACGGTGACGGCCGCCGACGGCCCATGACCCTGACCTGGCTCGACTACACAGTCATCGCCGGGTACCTCGTCGCCATCACTCTCTTCGGCTCCTGGTTCGCGCGCTTTCAGAAGACGACGCGCGACTACTTTCTCAACGACCGGTCCGTCCCGTGGTGGGCGATTTGCTTCACGATCGTCGCTACCGAGACCAGTACCCTCAGCTTCATCGGCGTGCCGGCGCAGGCGTTCGCGGGGAACATGACGTTTCTCCAGCTCGCCGTGGGCTACATCATCGGCCGCCTGCTCGTCAGCCTGCTTTTCATCCCGGCCTACTTCCGCGGCGAGCTCTTCACGTCGTACGAGCTTCTCCAGCGGCGCTTCGGGCCCAACGTCAAGAACGTGGCGGCGGTCATCTTCGTCGTGACGCGAACGCTAGCCGACGGCGTCCGGCTCTTTGCCACCGCGCTCGTCATCGCCGTCGTCACGCAGGTGCCGGTGACGCTCGCCATCGTCCTCATCGGCACGGCGATGATCATCTACACGACGCGCGGCGGTGTATCGGCCGTCATCTGGACCGACGTGGTGCAGATGTTCATCTACGTCGCCGGCGCGCTGGTCGTGTTCGTGGCGCTGCTGCAGCAGATTGACGGCGGCTGGAGCGCGGTCGCCGCCGCAGGCGAAGCGGCCGGCAAGTTCCGCGTGCTCGATTTCGCTTTCATTCCGACGCGCGTCTACACGTTCTGGGCTGGCCTCTTCGGCGGCGTCGCCCTGACGCTCGCCACGCACGGCACCGATCAGTTCCTCGTGCAGCGGCTCCTGTCGGCGAAATCCGCGAAGGCCGCCGCGACGGGGCTGATCCTGAGCGGCTTCATCGTCTTTGTGCAGTTCGCGCTCTTCCTGGTGATCGGCATCGCGCTCTACGTCTTCTATCAGCAGACCCCGCTTCCCCGGCCGCTGGCCACCAACGACGAGGTGCTTCCGCTCTTCGTGGTCACCTCGCTCTCGCACGGCGCCGCCGGCTTCATCGTCGCGGCCATAGTGGCTGCGGCGCTGTCGCCGTCGATCAATGCGCTCGCCGCAACCACGGTCAACGACTTCTACTTGAAGTACGTGCGGCCGGACGCCGACCAGGCGACGCTCATGCGCGTCTCGAAGTCGGCGACGATCTTCTGGGGTGTGGCGCAGATCGGCGTCGCCCTCGGCGCGCAGTGGATCCGCTCGGTACTCGATACCGGGCTGGCCGTGCTGTCGCTCGCCGCTGGACCGGTCCTCGGCGCCTTTCTCGTGGGAGTGCTGACCGTGCGGGTAGGCTCCCGTGCGATGATCGCGGGCATGGCCACCGGCGTTGCGGTCCTGACGTGGGTGTGGTGGACCGCCGCCACCGCGTGGACCTGGTACGCGTTCATCGGATCGTCGGTCACCTTCGCCGCCGCGCTCGCGGCGTCCTATGTCCTCCCCGATTCTGGCGAGAGCCGTCGTCATGCCTGAACGCTTTGCGGCAGCGGCGGCGCTGTTGCGAGAGGCGATTGCTGGCGGGGCCTTCCCTGCTGCTTCAGTCGAGGTTGGACAGGCGGCCGGACCGCTCTGGCGCGACGCGACGGGGCGACTGACCTACGACAGCGACGCCCCGCCGGTCGATCGCGAAACCATCTTCGATCTGGCCTCGCTGACCAAGGTCATCGCGACGACCACGCTCGCGATGCGGGCCGTGGACGACGGCCGGCTGAACCTTGATGACCTGGTCGGCGACTGGCTCGGTGAGTGGAAAGGGGCGGACCGCACTGACGTTACGATCCGCGACCTGCTGTCGCACGCGTCGGGCCTGACGGCCTATCTGCCCCTCTTTCGAGACTACACGGGACGCTTCGAGTTCGAGCACGCTATCTGCTCGCTGCCGCTCGAGTACGCCCCGAGGACGCAGTCCATCTACAGCGACCTTGGATTCATGCTGCTCGGGTTCATCCTGGAAGACGCGCAGCCATCCGGACCGGCCTTTCGTGGCACTCCCGGAACGATCGACCCGTCTCGAAGTCTCGCCACGCAGTTCCACCGTCTCGCATCGTTCTTCACGGCGGAACCGCTGCGCTTCAGTCCGCCCCGAGCGTGGAGGATCCGCACCGCGCCGACCGAGACCGACGGCTGGCGTGGACGGCTGCTCGCCGGCGAGGTGCACGACGAGAACACGTGGGCGCTCGGCGGCGCGGCGGGTCACGCCGGAGTGTTCGGAACCGCCGCGGCCGTCGGCGCCTTTGCCCGCGCCGTGCTGCGCACGATCGCCGGCGATCCCATCCTCGCCAGCCCCGAGACAATGCGGGCGTTTATCGCAAGAAGAGACATTCCGGGCAGCTCGCGCGCGCTCGGATGGGACACCATGCTCCCCACTTCGTCGTGTGGCACGCAGCTCTCGCCCCGTGCGATCGGCCACACCGGCTTCACTGGGACGTCACTCTGGATTGACTGGGAGCGCGATCTCTACGTGGTGTTCCTGACCAACCGCGTGCACCCGACGCGGACCAACGAGGCGATCAAAGGGGTCCGGCCACGTCTGCACGACGCGATCGTGGCCGAGCTCGATACACCCGGCTTCTAGTTGGTTCGTCACGTTCAACGAACAATCACGAGGATCGCGAAGCGCGCGAAGATCACGAACGTCTACTTCGCGGTCTTCGTGAGCTTCGAGACCTTCGCGAAGGATTTGTGTGGCCGTGTCGAGCCTTGGATCTCACAAAGAGAAGGACCAGAGCTCGGGAAATCCCCGAGCCCTGATCCCCGGCCTTTGACATAGCTACCGCGCACCACTACCGGATGCCGCCGCCGGTCTGCAGGTTGATTACCGTAATGCCGTCACCGGACGGGCCGGACGACTGAATGACCCTTACCTGAATCACCCTCGTGCCAGTTCCCGTGAACGTCGAGGTTGCTTGGTTGCCAGTCAAAATCGCTGTCGCTGGCGACCCGCCCTCGAAAGACCACTCGTAGCGCAGAATCGTTGAGGTCGCCCCCTGCACTGTCGCAGTGAAGCGGACCGTCTGACCCGGGACCGGATTCGTCGGCGCCGCCGTGATAGTGACGCCCGGCGGTTGCTGCGGCAGGATGGTGACAAACGTCGCGACGGTCTCGACGAAGCCGCTCGAGTCAGTAGCCGTCGCGGAGGCCCGGAACGAGCCCTCCTCGGTGTAAATGTGCTGAACCGGCGTCGACGTGCTGATGGCGCCGAGCGAGCTCCGCGAGCCGTCGCCGAAGTCGATCGTCACGTCCCGGATGTTCACTGCCGGCGCCGCGCCGACACCTACCGTAAAGGTCACCGGCGTACCGGCAGCAATTGCCGTCGTTGGCCCGGTGATGCTGACGCCCGTACGGGCGCTGAGGTTGACGGTTACGGTTGCGGTCTTGCCCGCGACATTCACCGTCACGATCGTCGTTCGCGCGGCCTGGAGTGTCGTCCTCGCCACGCCATTCGAGTCAGTGACTGCGGAGCCCGCCCCGAGCTGCCCCTGGTCGGCGGTAAACGCGACCGGAACGCCAGGAATGCCCGCGCCACTCACGTCTTCGACCCGCGCGGTGATCTCGGTGAGGCCGCCTGAGGGCGGCAGAACCGCCGGCGTAGCGGTCAGCAGCACCCGTTCAGCCGCGGCGGTACCGACCCGAAGATTCTCGAGCCTGGCGGACGCGCCGCCGGAGAACGCGGTAATCGTCGCGAGCCCGCTCTGGCCGTTCGAAATAAAGCGCACCCGGACCTGGCCGTTGTTTGTCCGTGCCTCAACCGGCTCAATTCGCCCGAGCGTCGTCGTAAACGTTATGACCGTACCGTTCTGCACCGGCGTGCCCGCACCCGTCGACGATGTCGATGTAGGGGTGGTGGGAGTCGTGGGCGTCGTCGGTGTCGTAGGAGTTGTCGGAGTCGTCGGCGTTGTCGCCGTCGTGCCGTTCTCGATGGCCGTGGCGACGATCTCGATTTCCCCATTGACCGGCACGGTATTCGCGGTGGCGAAGATCGAGATGACCGTGCCGCCGGGCGCCAGCAGCGGCACCTTGTCGCATGCGGAAAGGAATGTCATGGGCAGCAGAACGACCGACGCGAGGCCAATGCGAGCCGCCCAGGCCGACGATCTGTATTGTGCTAGCATAGAAAAACCCAAGAATTGTAGCCTCATGCGTTTACGCGGATTGCAAAGTCACGACGCGGAGCGCGGATATGCCATGGCGGCGTTGCTCGTCACGCTCGCCATCATGACCATTCTGCTGTCGGTCGCGATGCCGGTCTGGCGTCACCAGGCGCAGCGGGAAAAGGAGGCCGAGCTCGTTTTCCGCGGCGAGCAGTACGCGCGCGCGATCGCCCTTTTCAGGTTCAAGAACGCCAACCTGCCCAACGCACTTCCCCCGAGCATCGACTTTCTTGTCGAGAACCGGTTCCTGCGCAGGAAATACAAGGACCCGATGACGAAAGACGGCGAGTTCATGCCGCTGCAGTTCGGTTCTCAGCAACCGGGCATACCTGGAGCCGGCGCCAATCAACCGGGCGGAACTCCTCCGGGTGCAGGCCGCGGCCTCACTCCGCCCGCCGCAGGCCGGAGCAACACGTCGCCGCAGCCGACAGGCCAGGTGGCGGGCGGCATCTCGGGCGTTCGCAGCAAGAGCGAGGAGACCTCGATCCGCGCCTACCGCGGCGCCACGCGTTACGACCAGTGGCTGTTCCAATTCAACATCGCGCCACGTCCTGGCGGCGCTATGCCAGCGACCAACACGCCCGACGGCAGAGGCAACACCCCCCCCGGAAGTTTTCCTCCCGGCAGCGGACCAGGACAACGCGGGGGCCCGCAGCGCGGAAACCCTCCCGGGCAACGTGGCGGCCCCGGCGTTGGCCCCGGCGGAGCTCCGCCGCCGGTTTTCGGACCGGGGGGCAACCGCGGCGTCACGCCTGGCGGACGCGGTCGAGGTTTCTAGCATCACAGGCGTCGTCACGTTCTTAGCTTCCTACCAATCCGAGTAGCTCGAACCGTCCAGCGCGGTGCCCTGGGCCCCGCTCTTCACGTTGTAGATCCCCGGTTCAGCAGTCGGGTTGCTGGGATCGGACTCGGCCGGCTCGGTCTGCCACGTGTCCGCTGACTTCGTGATCGGATCCTCGGGGATCTTCCGCATGTACCCGTCGCTCACGAGCGTGTCGAGCGAGCTCGGGTACTTGTTCTTGTCGGCATAGTACTGGTCGATCGCGTCGCGCATCCGGAAGAGGTCCGTCCGCAGCACGCTCTCTTGCGTGTGACGCACGCCGTTCCTGTATTGCACGACGCCCATCGTCGCCAGGATGGAGATGAGCGCGAGCACGATCAAGAGCTCGATCAGCGTGAAGCCAGCGGCTCGCCGCTCGCGGCTCGCAGCTCGCGACTCGAGGATACCGAATCGACGCCGAACGCACGCGTACGTGCTCATGATGCGTTCCTTCTCCAACACGCAGTGCTACTAGCTGCCACTTCCGTTACCAATCCTTGTACTTCGTGCCGTCGAGGCCGGTGCCGGACGCCTTCGTGTACACGTCGAAGACGTTCTGTCCGCCCCAGGCGAACGCGCCCGGGCGATCCTGATAGGCCCGCAGTCCCCAATCGGTCGAATTCGTCAGCGGGTCGATCGGGATCCGCCGCAGGAACTTGAGCTTCCGTCCCGACGCGTCGTTGGCGACGTTGACGCCCTCGACGAGCGTCTCGAGATCCGGCGGATACCCTTCGCTGCCGGTTCGGATCTCGGTCGCGGGAATGAGCCCCATGTCGACCGCGTCCTTGAACTTATCGATCGCCGTCCGCATCTCGCGGAGCGACCGCCGCAGCTCGGCTTCCTTCTGGCGCTGGTTCGCGACCTTCGCCAGCGGCATCACCGCCGACGCGAGGATGATCAGGATCGTCGACACGATGAGCAGCTCGATGAAGGTAAAGCCGCTCGCGCCCTGATATCCCCGCAGCCTCACGACCTCACCTCACCGTCACCGAGACCGGCGCAAAGAGCAACGGTAGCGCCCCCCCTTCGGGGTTGCTGGCCACGCCGCTGACCTGAATCAACGAATTCCCCGGACCGACCGCGTCAAAAAGCAGCGCCGCCAGCAGGCCCGAGCCGGAGGCCCCGGCCTGATCGCCGCTCCGCGCGACCGCGATGTCGACGCGGCCGGTGGCGACGTCGATGCGCGGCGTAAAGTTGGCCGTCACGCCGCCCTGGCGCATGAAGGTCCCCTCCTGCACGTTGCGCACGCGCAGCACCGCCGGATTGAACGTCACCGTCAGCGTGATCATCGACAGCCGCGACGCGTTCGCTACGGCGAGCGGTACGGTATACGGGCCGCCTGCGGTCCGGAACTCCTGCGGTGCCGTCACGGTGATCTGCGCGGCGGGCGGGGCCGGAACCGAAGCCGAGGGAGCCGGCGCGACCGCCGGGTCGCGCGGCGGCACGACGCCGGCTGGCGGCAACGCACCGACCGGCGGCGGTGGCACAGGTGCCGTCGGTGGCGCCTGAGCTGCCGGAGCGTTCGGCGAAACTGGCGCCGGTACGCCGGTCGCCGGGACCGGTGTCCCCGCGGGCGGCGGCAGGAACTGCGGGGTCGGCGTCGTGATCGCGCCCGGCTGCGCTGGCGTCTGCGCAACAGGCGGCTCCTCCACTGCCGGCGGCTGAATGAGCGGCGGCGGACCGCTCAGCCCGACGTTCTGCTGCGTGCCGATAAACATGGGCGCCAGGTCGTCGACCGTGAGCTCGTGCGTGCGCACGATATGGGGCGTCAGCAGCATGACGATGTCGGTCTGCTCGATGACGTCGCTGGTCGACCCGAAGAGAGAGCGGAGACCGGGCACGCGGACGAGCCCGATCATGCCCGTCAGGATTTTCCGCTGGTCGTCCTTCAGGAGGCCCGCCAGCAGGTTGGACTCACCCTCGCGCAAGCGCAACCGTGTCTTCACGCGACGGGATCCGAACGACGGCACGTCCTGGCCGGCCACGCTGATGTTCGGACCGAGGTTGCTGCTCTCAACCGTGAGATCGAGAATGATCTCTCCTTCGTAAGTCACGCGCGGAGTCATCGTGATGTTGACGCCCACGTCGCGATACGTGAACGACGACTGCGGGATGTTGGCGAATCCGCCGGCTGCCGCCGCGCCGAAGACGGTCGAGACCACGGGGATCTGATCGCCGAGGTTGAGGGTCAGTTCCTGCCCTTCCGCACCGCGCAGCTGCGGCTTCGCGAGCTGCTTGGTCCGCGAGTCCGTCTCAAGGAGTCTCAGGACGGCCGTCGGCACGGTGAGGTAGAAATCGGACGTGCTGATGCCCTGCGAGATCGTGTTGAGGTTGAACGGCGGCGGCGGCGTCGGAGGGTTCGTACCGGGCGTATTGGGCGGCGCGACTTCGGGCGAGAAGGTCAACCCGAGGGCGTACTCGCTGAGGTTGATCCCGAAACTCTTGGCCCGGTTGCGATTCACTTCGAGGATCTGCACCTCGATAATGACTTCGGCGCGCGGCTTGTCGAGCGCGCGGATGAGGCGTTCGGCCACCGCGACAACCGGCGCCGTCGCCCGCACGGCAATCGTGTTCGACGTCTTGTTCGGATAGATGGCCGGCGCCACCTGCGCCTGGATACGCATCAGCGTGTTGAGCGCCTGCGACACCTCCTGCGTGTCGGCGTGCGACAGGTAGAACACCTGCATCACCAGGTCGTCGTACTTCAGATGCCCGGCCTGGTTGTCCGGGGCGATGACGATCGTCGTCGGGTTGAGCACCTTGTAGAAGAAGCCGTTCACCGCCAGGATCTGCTGCAGCGCGTCTTCGAGCGTAATGCCGTCGAGGTTCACCGAGTACGCCTTGTCGACATAGGCGGTGTCGAACTGAATGTTGACCCCCGTGGTCGTGCCGATGAAGTTGAGGATGTCGCGCAGGCTCGAGTTGTTGAAGTTGATCTTGAGCGGCGTGCGATCGGCCGGGTTGAGCACGGGAACGCCCTGCGCCCGGGCCTGCTGCCGGAGGCGTTCGATCGCGGGCCGGGGCCGTGACTTCTCGATGCGGTCGCGGATGATGCGCTCGAGCTCGGCCGCGCGCGTCGCGGCGAGCCGATTCGAGCCGTCCAACTCGACGGCCTTCTTGTACTCGATGAGCGCTCCGTCGAGCTGATCCTTTTGCTCGAACTCACGCGCGCGGAAGATGTGGTCGCGCGCGGCGTTCTGCGTCGCCCGCTCAAGCTCGATCTTGTATTCCGCGTTGTCGGGACTCGCCTGCAAGGCGTCGGTGTAGTGTTGCACCGCCGCGTCCCAGTCGCCGGCGCGCGCGGCGTCCCGGCCTTTTCTGAACGAACGGCCGGCCGCGCACCCCGATACGAGCGCGGCGACGACGAGCAATGCGATAAGCCTTCGTTTCACTAACCTGGCTCCTAGTCTGGCTGCCAGTGAATCTTCCGCCCAAAGGCGAAAGGCCACGGAACGGTACGTTTCTACCGCATTTCGGTCAATCCTGCGCTGTCTTACTTGAGGCTTCTGCCTTGGCGGAAGAGGTCATTTGGGGCAATCCCCGCTCTTTCGGACGGTCGTTCGCCCCGTCCCGTTGGAATATTCGAGGATCACCGACTCGACTTGTATTTTCACCAACCGGTAGCGGCCATCGATGACCTCGCCCTCGCGGGCCGCGAACGAAAACCCCTTGCAGTCGGTCAGTGCTGCCAGCGTCAGTCCTGGCCTCTCGACCGTTCCCATGAATTTCAGTGGGATCGGCGGAATCGGCGGTGGCGGAGGCGGAGGCGGTGGGCCGACCGGCACAATCGGCGCCACGGGTTTCGGCGGCGGCGGCGGAGCCGGCGGCGGCTGAAAGCGGAACGGGTTGCGCTCGTCCTTGTCGAAATCCGGTGCTTTCGCCTGCAGCGCCTCGAGCCTGACCTTCAGCTCTGCCGGGTCAATCTCCCCGCGCGCCGCCCCAATCCTCGCCGCTCCGGTCCGTCGATTGGCCGCCTGGCGATTAGCCGCCCCGAGGGCCGGCGCGGCCGATTGCTCGGGCCACATCTGGTACGCCACGAGCGCCACGAGCGCCACGCTGAGCACCGCGAGCAGCCAGCCACGCACGCGCGTCCCAGTGCCCTGCGTCTCAGTTTCCATCACTCGGCAATCCGGAAGTAGGTGGCCAGCTTCACGATCACGGTCAGGCCGCGATCGCGCTCGTTCCCTTGCGAGAGCGCCACGTTCTCGATGATCAGAAACTCGGGAGCCGTTTCCAGATCGTGAATGAACTTGCGGACGTTGCGATACTCGCCCGAGAGGACGACCGTGGCGGTCAACTTGCCAAGCCGGCTGTCACGCTCGTGCGTCGGGTCTATTCCCTTTTGTCCCTGCTGGAGACTCGCCGCCGACGCCAGCGTGTCGACCTTCGCGTAGACGATGCGGCGCGCCCCGCTCTGATCCGGTGGCAACACCGTGCTGTAGAACTTCTTCAGCTCCTCGTCCGCGGACTTCTTGCCGATGACCGTGGCGCGCGCCGCGTCGTACTCCGTTTGCGCCACCTTGCGCGCGGTCGCGGCCGCCTGTGCGTCGGCCTCGCCATTGGCCACCTTGAGCGACAGCGGGTAGACGACGGCGATGAAAAGCGCCGCGTTCAGGAGAACCGCGCTGACGAGCGGATAGATGAGACGCCGCTTTTCTGCGCGGACACGACGGACGAGCGTCACTGCGCACCTCCGGCGGCAGACGCCGAGGCCTTGGTCGGCCGCGCCGCAGGCTTGGCCGCGGGAGGCGGCGGCGCGGCGGGAACGGCGGCCGGCGTCTCGGGAACATACGTGGCGACGATCGTCGCCTGCATCAGGCCATCGTCGCTCGGGTTCTCCTGCCGCGGGAGCACGTTCTCGAACATACCGGTCGCTTCGAGCTTCTCGATGAACTCGTCGAGGTCCGGCCTCCTGCGTCCGAGAGTGATCAGCGTGATCTTGGTTTCGCCCTCGACTATCGCCGGCCGGATCGACGCGAGCATGACGTCGGGCGGCAGCGTCGCCTCGAGCTGGTTGAAGAGCGCCGTCCACGAAAAGGTGCGCGCGTCAATCAGCGCGTTGGCTTCCCGCGCGGCAGCCACGATCGTGTTCAGCTCGACCTGGTTGATGTTCTGTCGAATTTCGCGTGCGTTTCGCGTCAGCTCGGCGGCCGCCGTCCGGTCTTCGCGAATGCGCGCCGAGAGGACCGTGTTCTGCCGCGACAGGCGCACGACGGCGAGCAGGTTCACGACCGTCAGGGCGAGGACCACGAGCGCGACGGCGCCGAGCGCAAGGTGCACGGCGCGCTCGTTGTAAAAAGGCCGGGTGGAGAGGTTGGTCCGGATCATGACGCTCTCCCCGCATGCAGGCGCGCGTCGCGGGTCTCGCGGCCCCCGGCGCGCTCGCGCAGCAGCACACCCACGGGGGCAGCGAGCGCATCGAGCAATCCAGCACTCGCGCTGATGCGGTCGCGCATCGCGGCCGCGGCTCTGACGTCGAGCAGCTCGACACTCCCGCCCACGCGCTCCTCGATGCCGCGGCGGAGCCGCTCGGCCTGATCTGCGCCTGCCATCGACGCGCCGGCGAGCACGACGCGCGCGAAGCCGCCGCCGCCGAGCCGGTCCTCTTGGTACATCGCCGTCTGGTGGACGAGATCCGTGAGGTCGCCTTCCCCGCTGAGGGCGCGGTTGCGAAAGAACACCAGGTCGCTGCCCCGCACGACCGCGAGCGTCGCGTAGTCGTTCCCGACGTGCACCAGCAGCCAGTCGCCGCCAGCCGTGCCGACCGCCGCCAGCTGCGCGTTGATCAGGCTGAAGCTGGCGATGTCGACAAGGCCCGCGTGCACGCCAGCCGACTCGCACGCGCGCTCGAAGCTCTGGATCACGTCGCGGCGTGCCATCGAGACGACGAACTCGCGGCCGCCGCCGTCAATCGCGACCCCTGGAACCCAGGATACCTGGGCGTCCTCGACCCGGAAGGGGGCAGCCTTCTTGACCTGCCAGTGAATCAGCTGGTCGAGGTCCTGCGTCCTGGCCGGTATCTTCTCGAACCGGACGAGCGACACCTTCGCGGTCGTGTCCGGAACGACTAGCGCGACGCGGCGGGCGCGCGCGGCGACCTTCTGCAGCGCCGTCTTAATCGTGGCCACGAGCGCCGCCTGGTCGTGCACGTTGGGGGCATTCAGCGTTGCCGTCACGACCCCGGCCGGCAGCGGCTCGATGGCGTAGCCCGCGATTACTGCCTCGCGGCCCGACTCGGCCAGCGCAAGCACGGTGACATGGCTCTGGGCGATCTCGACCGCCACCGACGGCGGCGCGCTCGCCAGCCAGCCGGCCGCCGGGCCCTTTCGCGTGCGAACTGTCGTCTCGGCACTCATTCGACGAACGTCACCTTGTTGATCTCGCGCAACGTGGTCGTGCCGTTGAGCACGCGCTCGACCGCTGATTCACGGAGGAACCGCATCCCTTCGTCACGAGCCGCCTTCTTGATTTCCGAGGAGGGCCGCTTCGCGAGGATCATCTCGCGGATCTGGTCGGACAGGTCGAGGAGCTCGCAGATCGCGGTCCGCCCCTTGAAGCCGGTCCCGCCGCACTCGATGCACCCCCCGCCTTCGAAGAACTTGCCGCTGTGCTCGAGCGCCGTGTCCATCGCCGATTCCTCGAGCATCGCCCGCGTCACCTTCGCCGGACGCTTGCAGTGCACGCAGATGTTCCGGACCAGGCGCTGGGCGAGCACGCAGTTGAGCGCCGAGACGAACTGATAGGCTTCGACGCCCATGTTCAGGAACCGGCCGAGCACGTCGAGCACGTTGTTGGCGTGGACCGTGGTGAAGACCAGGTGTCCCGTCAGGGCCGACTGGATGGCGATCTGCGCCGTTTCGGGGTCGCGGATTTCGCCGACCATGATCTTGTCGGGGTCGTGCCGCAGGATCGACCGCAGCCCGCGCGCGAACGTCAGCCCCTTCTTCTCGTTGATTGGAATCTGCGTGATGCCGCGGAGCTGGTACTCGACCGGGTCTTCGATGGTCACGATCTTGTCCTCGATCGTCTTGATCTCGGAGAGCGCCGCGTAGAGCGTCGTCGTCTTGCCGCTGCCCGTCGGGCCGGTGACCAGCACCATCCCGTACGGCTCGGCGATGTACTTGCGGAAGCGTTTCAGTTCCTGCTCGGGAAAGCCGAGAATGTCGAGCCGCAGCTCGTGGAACTGCTCGCTGATCGATTCCTTGTCGAGGATTCGAATAACCGCGTCTTCGCCGTGCACGCTCGGCATGATCGAGACGCGGAAGTCGATCGTCTTGCCCGGCAGCCGCAGCTTGAAGCGTCCGTCCTGCGGCACCCGCTTCTCGGCGATGTCGAGCTCGGCCATGACTTTCACGCGCGAGATGATCGTGCTGTGGAAGCGGCGGTCGATTGGCCGCATCGCGGGCTGGAGGACGCCGTCGACGCGGTACTTCACGTGGACCGCATCGTCGCCCGTTTCGATGTGGATGTCGCTGGCACGGCGCTGAATGGCGGTATAGATGGTCGTATCGACGAGCCGGATGACCGGGCTGGAATCGGCGGTCAGCTTGTCGACGGTGAGCTGTTCGTCGCCGGCCTCGTCTTCGCGAAGGAGCTGCAGCTGGAAGCTCTCTGTCGCCTCCTCGAGCACGCGCGTCGAGCTCTCGCTCTTTTTCAGGATGGCCTGAATGGCCGACGGCGTGCCGACGGTGACCTTGATGTGCGTCGCCAGCAGCACTGCCAGCTCGTCGATCATCGGCAGGTCGGTCGGGTCTGACACGACGACCACGAGCGTGCTTCCCTCGCGGTGCGACGGCACGAAGCCGTACCGCAACATAAGGTCCGCCGGGATCGTCCGGAAGAGTTCGTGGTCGACGTTGTAGTGCACCAGATCGACGAACTCGAGCCGATAGCGCTCGGCGAGCCGTTGAGCCAGGGCCGTCTCGGCGGCCCGCTCCGCGGCGGTCGCTTCGGGTACGCCGCCGACGTAGAGCTCGCTCTCGGCGGCGCCGTTCGCGGTCAACGCAGGTTTACCGTTCATACAAACTCGCTGACTCCCCTCGCGTCGCCCGACACTACTGCAACGCGTTCGACAAGTTGAAGAGCGGCATGTAGAGCGCCAGGAGCAGCCCGGCGATCACGATGCCCATGATGATCAGCAGAACCGGTTCCACCAGGGTCACGAAGCGGTCGAGGTTGGTCTCGATTTCCTCGTCGTAGAAATCGGACAAGCTGTTGAGCATCTCCTGCAGCGCACCGGTCTGCTCGCCGACTTCGACCATCTTGAGCGCGACGTCTGGAAACGCGCCGCTGTCGGTCATCGCCGTCGCCAACGCCCGGCCTTCGCGCACCTGCTGCGACGCTTTCTGCAGTTCCCGCGCCATGTAACGGTTCTTGATCGAGCGCGCCGCCACATCGATCGCGTTGACGAGCGGTATGCCGCCGCCGAGCAGCGTCGCCAGCGTCCGGCACGCCTGGGAGGTCGCAAACTTTCGCGCGACCCCACCCAACAACGGCACCCGAAGGACCATGCGATCGAGCCGCTCGCGCTCCCCTGGCCGCTTCAGCCAGAACCAGATCGCCGCCGCCACCGCCACGACGACCACGATCATCAGCCCGAAATACGCCGTGGCATAGTTCGAGATGGCGACGATCATGCGCGTCGAGAGCGGCAGTTCCTTCCCGAATTGCTCGTCAGTACCCGCTGAACTGCGGCACGACCCTCAGCACCAGGATCCCCACCACGATGATCGACAGCGTGAGGAGGACCGCCGGGTAGATCAGGGCGGAGATGACCTTGCGGCGGACCGCCTCCACCACCTTTACGTAGGTAACGTAGCGCCGGATGACCTGCTCGAGGTTGCCGCTCTTCTCGCCCGCCATCAGCGATGCCGTGTAGACGCCGGGAAACATCGCCCCATGCGCCTCGAACGCTTCCGAGAGCGCGCTGCCGGCTCGCACGCGGTCGTACACGTCGTTGAGTACCGACCTGAACACCGGGTTGGTCACCCGGCGGCGAAGGATGTCGAGCGACTGCACGAGCGGCATCCCGGCCTTGAGCAGCGTGGCCAGCTCCTGGTTGAACACCAGGAACTCACGCGTCGCAACCCGCGATCGCGTCGGCAGCGCCAGCGAGCCAACCGCCAGTCGCCCCGCACGCTGGATCGCGAGGACGTACAGACCCTTTTCCTCGAATTCGCGACGCAGCCGGTCTTCGTTGTCGGCGACGTAGACGCCCTCGATGATTTCCCCACCGGGAGTGCCGAGCCTGCAGCGGAATTCCATGCCTATTTAACTAACTAAATAGCACCAACGGGCACTCTCGTCTCGAGAGCGTTGACACCTTGGCCCCATTTCGGCCACTTTTGGCGCAAGCTCTTGTCTGTGTGGACATTATCGGCGGCTCGCCTGCCCGGATTATATACCAGCGCCGAGCAGCGTCGAGGGAGTGCTCCCTCGAGTTAGACAGCGAAACAAGGCGGCTGGCTGGGAAATCTGGTTAGCGAAGGGGCGGGAGATCACTCCGTAACCCTTTGACCTCCGCTGACTCCGCTTCCTCTGTGGTGAACCCGTACGTCGGCGCCGGGGTGACGGTCGATGGGGTTACTTGATCCCGGCGAGCGACAGGATGCGGGACACGTAGTTGCGCGTCTCGCGATAGGGCGGGATTCCGTTGAACTTCGTGACGGCGCCCTCCCCGGCGTTATACGCCGCGAGGCCAAGATCGACCTTGCCGAAGCGGTCGATGAGCGACTTCAAGTGCTTAATCCCCGCCTCGATGTTGGCTCTCGGATCGAACGGATTTCGGACGTTGTAGACGCGAGCGGTGGACGGCATGAGCTGCATCAGCCCCATGGCCCCCTTCCGGGATCGGGCCCTCGTCTGGTAGTTGGACTCGACCTGAATGAGCGCCCGGACCAGCAACGGATCGACGCCATGGGCCTCGGACATGGCCGAAATGATCTCGCCGTAGGGTGTCGACTCGAGGACCGCTCCGGCCTGGCCGGAAGACTGCTCGGAACCGGCCGCCGTAACAGACACGATCGGCTCAGGATAGGGCACTTCGTCGGGAAGGATCTTGTCGATGAGCGAGCGGTCGCACGTCACTTCCCCGCCCGTCCGGAGCACGAGGACGATCCGATCGCCGTCGATTCGGTGACTCTTCACCGAAACCGACCGGCCCGAGGTCAGCATCACGATCTCGGCCCGCGCCTCACCCGACCAGGCAATCAGTACAAGCGCGACAGCCGCCGCCCTTAGAATCCGGTGTGTCATTGGGAAGTAATGATGCTACCACCTCGTGGGGAGTGGTGTCCAGAATCACTACAGTTCGGCCATTTCGTGAGGCATTGTCCCGGAAGCTCTACCTGGCTTCGATAAACGCGTGGAACACCCGGATGCCGAGGTCTCGGACGTCCCCGCCGCCGGGCGCGAACGTCTGATCCACGTCGAGGGTCAACTCCGACATCTCACCGGAGCCGAGCTGCGCGGCGGTCACTGGCAGCATCACGAGTTTGGGCTCCTTGGAATCGGCGGTGAACGTGCCGATCACCTGATCGCCCAAACGGACTGTGACCTGCTGGGGCGCGCCGAACTTGTCGGCCCTGGCGTTGTACTCGACGTAGAACGTCGCGTCCTTCTTCGGGTTGCGGAAGGAAATCGTCGCCGCCTTCTTCGTCCACTGCCACTCGTTCGTCGGGTCCTGGGAGGAGACTTCGGCGGGGTGCCAGCCATCCTTATATATGAGGAAGATGTTCTCGGACTGCGGCAGCAGCTGGAACTTGGCGACTTCGTACTCCCGGCGCGCCACGTCAGTCGCGCAGAGCGGAAGCCGCTGGCTGGCCGCCGGCGAGTACAGGCCGATGCGGATGTGCGCCGGACCGATGTACGGATAGTTCGGCACGAAGACCGTGCGCGTATATTGCACCTTCTGGCCGGGCTTCCACTTCGACGTCGGCTCGGCAGGCGAATGATCGTCACCCCACAGCCGCTCGCCCTGATCGTCGAGCACGTGCACGAACACCAGGTAGTCCTGGGTGATGGCGGCGTTCTGCGCCACGTCGAAGGTGTAGCTCACCTTGAAGGGGCTGCCAATCGCCGCCCGATCCCGCGCGAGCGCGACTGACGGCGTGGCAACACAGGGCGCGCTTTCTTCCTCCCGGCCGCAGCCGGTGGCGGCAACGAGCGCAGCGAGCGCGCAGACGAAAACACTGGAGCGACTGGACATAGACAGCAATTCGGAAATCAATCCGACGGATGGTACTGCAGTTGTTCGAGGTACCGCAATATGTTAGCCTGCGACCGTTCCATGGCGCGGCTTGTGGCTTGCGGCTCGTTGCAACCAAGCCGTGTTCCAGGACCGCACCTCGAAGACGAACCAGGTCCCCGAGCGGCCGACCGCGAGCCGCAAGCGGCGAAATGATAGGAATGCGATGTCCGAAGCGCTAGGAATGGTCGAGACCAAAGGTCTCATCGGATCGATTGAGGCCGCCGACGCCATGGTCAAGGCCGCCAACGTCATCCTGGTTGGAAAAGAGTATATCGGGGCTGGATATGTCACTGTCCTCGTCCGCGGCGACGTCGGCGCGGTCAAGGCGGCGACCGATGCGGGCGCGGCGGCGGCACGGCGCGTGGGCGAGCTCGTGTCGGTGCACGTCATCCCGCGGCCGCACACGGAAGTCGAAAAGATCCTACCCAAGGTGAAGGACGCCAAGGCGTCGTAGTTGGCCGAGCTTCGCCTTCTTCGGGTCCCGCATGGCGCAGACCACGGCCCAGACCGACCGCGACCTGGCCTCCATTCACGAAGCGCGCACGCTCGCGCGCCGTGCGAAGGAAGCCGCGAGCCTCCTCGCCGAGCTCTCTCAGGAGCAAATCGACGCCATCGTCGACGCCATGGCCCAGGCCGCCACTCAACAGGCCGAGGCCTTTGCCCGGCTGGCGCACGAGGAAACCGGCTACGGCGTCGTCGCCGACAAGGTCCAGAAGAACCTCTTCGCATCCGACAAGGTCTACCGTTTCATCCGTCCGATGAAGACGGTCGGCGTCGTCAATCGGATCGAGGACCGCAAGGTCATCGAAATCGCTGAGCCGTTCGGCGTCGTTGCAGCGATCGTTCCGTCTACGAACCCGACGTCGACGGCCATCTACAAGATCCTCATCTCGCTCAAGGCGCGCTGCCCCATCGTGATCAGCCCGCATCCGGCGGCGGTCCGCTGCATTTCGCGCGTGGCCGAAGTCATGAACGAAGCCGCGCGGCGGGCCGGTGCGCCCGACGGCTCCATCAGCTGGATGTCGACGGTCACGATCGAAGGCACGCAGGAGCTGATGAAAGCGCGGGAGACCGCGGTCATTCTCGCGACTGGTGGGATGGGCCTGGTGCGAGCCGCGTACAGCGCCGGCAAGCCGGCCTACGGCGTCGGCCCGGGAAACGCGCCCGCGTACATCGAGCGGTCCGCGGATGTCGTCAAGGCGGTCCGCGACATCGTGACCGGCAAAACCTTCGACAACGGCGTGCTTTGCTCGTGCGAGAACTCGGTCGTCGTCGACGCGCCCCTCGTTGAGGAGGTGAAGCGGCAGTTCGTCGCCCACGGCGCGCACTTTCTGACGCCCCCAGAAATCGACGCCGTCGGCCGCGTGCTCGTCAGCCCGCAGCGTCTCCCCAATCCCGCGCTCGTCGGACGCCCCGCCACTTACATCGCGCAGCAGGCGGGCATCACCGTCGCGCCGACAACGCGGTTGCTGATTGCGGAGCTCGCGGGCGTCGGCCGCGACTATCCATTGTCGATCGAAAAACTGTGTCCTGTCCTGTCCTTCTACGTGGTCTCCGACTGGCGCGAGGGGTGCGAGCGCTGCAAGCAGATCCTCCGCTACGGCGGCATGGGTCATACGATGTCGATCCATTCCGGCAACGACGAGGTCATCCTGCAGTTTGGCCTGAAGAAGCCGGCGTTCCGGATCGTGGTCAACTCTCCGACCACGCACGGGTCTATCGGGTTGTCGACGGGGCTCGAGCCGGCGATGACACTCGGCTGCGGCGGCTACGGCGGCAACATTACGTCGGACAACATCCAGCCGAGGCACCTGTTGAACATCAAGCGGATTGCCTACGAGGTGACGCCAGTGTCGAGCGCGGGCGCGACGGCGCCGGCACCCGCGCCGGGGTCCGGACTGCCGAAGGCGCCCGCGGGCCCGCCGCCGCCTGCCGGCATCGCCGCCGGGCCCCTGACTCGACGCATCGACGAGTTCCTCGCTTCCCGGGGATACGTCGCTCCCGGATTCAGCCCCGCCGGCCCGGTAAAGGGCGAGAACGCTCCCCCGCCGTTGGCGCCCGCCGAGGCCAAAAGCCAAGCACCAGCCGCGTCGGCACAGCCGGTCTCAAAGCCGCTCGAATTTGTCTGCGAGGACGACGCCCGGCAGGCGTTACGCCAAGGTCGCAAGCTTGTCATCGGTGAGCGCACGATCGTCACGCCGGCCGCGCGGGACTTCGGCGAGGAGCACCACCTCTTCGTCGTGGCCGACTGGCCGCGCTAGAAAAACTCCAGAGTTTCGTGCTTCCTATTGAGCAGATTGGGGTTAGGGTTGACCATCCCAGCCGCGTAATGGTATTCTTTTACTCCCAGCAAGGCTAAGGGCTTCCGGAGCGACACGCATGTTCAATCGTGCCTGGCTGCCGAACGCGGCAGCCGCCGGACTGATTTTGGTCTCGGCAGTGACCGCCGCCTGTGGCTCCAGCAATCCCAAGCCCGTGGTTCCGGCGCCGCCACCCGCAGTCCCAGCACCCGTCGTCGTTCCGCCCCCAACGCCCGACCCGATTACAGTTCTGATAGAGGCGTCGCAGCAGCGCTTCCTTGCGGGTGAGCGCGAGATGCGGCTCGGACACTTGGACCGTGCGCGAATCGAGTTCGACCGTGCCATCGAGCTGTTGCTCGACTCGCCCTACGGCGCCCGGACCGACGCCCGTCTGCGCGAACACTTCGACCGGCTGGTCGATCGGATCAACGCCTACGAGGTGACGGCCCTCGCCCAGGGAGACGGCTTCGCTGAAAAGGCACCGGAGCCGGCGTCGATCGACGAGATCCTGAAGATCGCGACGTTCCCGAAGCCGGCGCCTGGCGCCGAGACCGAAAAGGTCGTCAAGGCGGACCTCGCGGCCACCGAGCACGACGTGCCGATCCCGCAGAACGACCGCGTGCTCGGATATGTCGAGCTTTTCCAAGGTCGGCTGCACGACTACATCCACGAGAGCCTGACCCGCGGCACGAAGTACCTGCCAATGATTCAGTCGGTGTTCCGCGCCGAGGGCCTGCCGCTCGACCTCGCATACATTCCCGTGATCGAGAGCGGTTTCAAGACGAATGCTCTGTCGAAGGCGAGCGCGAAGGGCCCGTGGCAGTTCATGCGGGCCACGGCGACTGAGCAAGGGCTCAAGACGGACTGGTATGTCGACGAGCGCTCGGATCCGGAGAAGGCCACCGTCGCCGCCGCGCGCTATCTCAAGACGCTTCACGACCTCTTTGACGGCGACTGGCACCTGGTGCTCGCGGCGTACAACGGCGGCCTTGGCCGCGTGCAGCGAGCGATGAAGCGGTCCGGGCGGGATGATTTCTGGTCGCTGTCCAACAGCTCGCGGTACCTGCCCCGTGAGACGCGAGAGTACGTGCCGCTCATCCTGGCGGCGATCATCGTCGCGAAGAACCCCGCGCAGTACGGCTTCGATATCACGGCCGAAGAACCGATCGCCTACGAGACGGTGCTCGTGCCGAAGGCCATCGACCTGCGCCGGGCCGCCGAGTGGACCGGCCGGAGCATCGATGAGATTCAGGCCCTCAACCCCGAGCTCCGGCGCTGGACGACCCCTGTCAAGTCCGAGTACGAGCTCAAGGTTCCGCAAGGCACCGCCAGCCTCTTCACGGCTCGGCTGGCGTCCGCCTCGCCGAATGAGCTTGTCGCGCTGACGTGGTACACCGTCAAGAAGGGCGAGACGATTGCCACGATCGCCCGCAAGCTCAGGGTCAGCCGCGTCGATCTCGCGGAAGCGAACCATCTGTCGACCAAGTCCAGGATCGCGGCCGGCCAGGCGCTCGTGATTCCGCGCGCGCCGGCCACGCTGCTCGCCACCAACAGCCGGCCGTCGGCCCCTGTCGAAGTGGCCTCGCGCGACGTTTCTGCCGCCGCCCCCGTGCCTGACGTGGCGCCGATGACGCGCGCGGCGCAGCCCGTGGCGAGGGCGGTCAACACCTCGGCAAAGACGGTGACTTACCGGGTGAAGAACGGCGACACGCTGTACGAGATCGCGCAGCTCTTCGACACGACGGTGGCCAAGATCAAGAGCCTCAACAAGCTTCGCTCGAACCGGATCACGCCGGGCACGAAGCTCAAGATCGCGTCGGGCAACTAACCCTCGTACGTAGCGTCCGGCTTTAGCCGGACCGTGTCCGCCTGAAGGCGGACACTACGCAGACTGTCGATCTCAGAATCTGCGAACTTCGCCGTGGTGGCATGTGTCAGCCGCGGCGTACTTCTCTATAGCCCCAACGAGTTTCCGGCCGGAATCCGGCTGCGCTGCCGCTTGCATGTTCATCCCCGGTGCTCGCCTGCGTCAGGACCGCCGCGGTATTCGGGATCGAAGCCTGCCTCGTGCAGGTGGAGGTCGACGTCTCTTTTGGCTTGCCGGCGTTCCAGATGGTCGGACTGCCCGACGCGAGCGTCCGCGAGAGCCGCGACCGCGTGCGCAGCGCCATCAGGAATTCCGGGTTCGACTTCCCGCCCCACCGCGTCACCGTGAATCTGGCGCCGGCCGACATCCGCAAGGCTGGCTCGTCGTTCGATCTCCCTATCGCGCTCGGCGTGCTGGCCGCGGCGGGACACATCACGCGGCGCGACGTCGCCGGTGTTCTGCTGCTTGGAGAGCTGTCGCTCGACGGGGGGATCCAGACCGCGCGCGGCGTGCTGCCGATCGCGGCGGCCGCGCGGCGCCATCGCTGTCATGCGCTGCTGCTGCCGCATCCCAACAGCAGTGAAGCCGCAGTCGTCGAGGGGCTCGAGCTCTATCCCGTGCGCTCGCTCGCCGAAGCCGTGTCGGCGCTGAATGATCCCGTGGCGTTTCGCGCGTCGCCGGCCGCGATCCTGCCGCCGGCACCCGTAGAAGTCGCGGGATTCGACGGAGACTTTGCCGACGTCCACGGTCAGGCACTGGCGCGGCGGGCGCTCGAAATCGCCGCTGCCGGCGGCCACAACGTCCTCATGGTCGGACCTCCTGGCGCCGGCAAGACCATGATGGCGCGGCGCGTCGCGACCATCCTCCCGCCGCTGACCTTCGAGGAGGCGCTCGAAGCGACGTCGATCCACTCCGTGGCTGGACTCCTGACGACGGGCACTCGTCTGCTGGCCGAGCGGCCGTTTCGAGCGCCACACCACACAATCTCGGATGTGGCACTCGTCGGCGGCGGTCAGCACCCGCGGCCGGGCGAAATCAGCCTGGCGCACCATGGCGTGCTGTTTCTCGACGAGATGCCCGAGTTCAGCCGGCACGTGCTCGAGGTGCTTCGACAACCGGTCGAAGAGGGCTCGGTCCGTATTGCCAGGGCGGCGCGAACGGCCGTCTTCCCCGCGCGGTTCATGCTGATTGGCGCGATGAACCCGTGTCCGTGCGGGTTTCTCGGCGACCCCGCTCGCGCCTGCCGCTGTTCGGCGCCGCAGGTGGCGCGCTATGCCTCGCGCCTGTCCGGACCTCTTCGCGACAGGCTCGACCTTCTCGTTCGGGTCGCTGGCGTCCCGCCGCGCGAGCTGCAGGACGCGCCGGCCGGCGAACCGTCCGAAGCAATGCGCGCGCGCGTGACTGCAGCGCGGGCGCGTCAGATGTCGCGCGACGGGCGACTCAACGCCCGGCTCCAGGGCCGGGCGCTTCGGGCGCGTTCGCTGCTCGATCGAGAGGCAAAGGCCCTCATGACGCGCGCCCTCGCGCGCTTCTCCCTCAGCGCCCGAGGCTACGACCGCGTCCTGCGCGTCTCGCGCACGATTGCCGATCTGTCACAAAGCGAGCAAATCGAGCAGGCGCATCTAGCCGAAGCCCTGCAGTATCGCGGCGAATGAGCGCGCATGCTTTTGTCACTTCCCCCCGGCTAAGCTGCGTGGTAGAGTTTTCCGTTCCACAAGACACGAGTTTGGGCCGCGCCGGGGGGAGGCGGCCGAGGAGAGCCGTGGCGTCCAGACGCTATTCAGTTGTCATCGCGGATCGTTCAAGCGGGGTCATCCGCCGGTTCACCCTCCCACTGGGGCCGACGATCACGACCACCGCCGTCGCGCTGGCACTGCCTATCCTCATCGGCCTCGGCGCCAGTTGGAGTGCGCGGGCCACGGTCGACGACCTCACCACGATCAACGCCAGCCTGACTGTCGAGAACCAGAATTATCGCGAGGCGACCGGACAGCTCTCGTCGCAAATTGCCGCACTCCTAGCGGCGGTTGACGAAATCGGCATCAACGCGGCCGTCGATCCGGCCGCGAGCCGCGCGATGGAGCGGCTGCCCGCCGGCGTCAGGTCCCGTGCCATGGGCGGTAGTGTCGCCAACGCCGTCCTTGGAACCGCACTCGGACCCGGCGATGCGGCCTTCTCCGTGATGCGCGATGTCCTTGGGGCGATCGAGCACCGGCTCGAAGCTGTGCGAACCGGTGTCGAGCGGCGGCGCTCGCTGGCCGACGCCACCCCATCCATCTGGCCCGTCGCGGGCTGGCTCACGTCGTCGTTTGGCAACCGCCGCGATCCGTTCACCGGCGGAAGCGACTTCCATCCCGGCCTCGACATCTCCGCCAACCGTGGCGACGAGGTTCTCGCCCCGGCAGTGGGGACCGTCACGACGGCTGGCTGGAATGGCAGCTACGGCAACATGGTCGTCCTCGACCACGGCTTCGGCATCGTCACGAAGTTCGGTCACCTCTCCCGCTTCGGCGTGATGAACGGGCAGCAGGTCAACCGCGGCGACATCATCGGCTTTGTCGGATCCACCGGCCGCTCGACGAGCGCGCACCTGCACTACGAGATCTGGGTCAACGGCAAGCTGCAAGACCCGATGCGCCTGCTCGCCGCCTCGAAATGACTGGGGCAGCCGGCCCCCGAACCTCACACGCTCGTCAGTCGTAACACCTATCAGCGCGCTGCCAAGGTTCGCCCTCGGGCGTGGACCAGGGCCGGTGAAAGTTGACCGGATGGGCAGCGTCCCGTACAATCGGTTGATACCCTGAGTGTTCCGGGCCTCGCAGTGCACGCGAGGGTCAGCCGAAGACGGACTCAGGGAATCCTCCCCGAATGATTGTCGACACCCTCCTGGCGAAAGTTATCGGCACGGCGAATGACCGCGAGCTGAAACGCATCCGGCCGTTCGTCGCCGAGATTAATTCCAAGGAAGCCGAAATCCAGCGCCTGTCGGACGACGGGCTGCGAGGTAAAACCGCCGAGTTCCGTCAGCGGCTCGCCAGCGGATCGACGCTCGACGACCTGATCCCCGAAGCGTTCGCCGTGGTACGCGAGGCCGGCCACCGCGTGCTGAACATGCGGCACTTCGACGTCCAGCTCATCGGCGGTATCGTCCTCCACCGCGGCAAGATTGCCGAAATGAAGACCGGCGAGGGCAAGACGCTCGTCGCGACGCTCCCGGCCTATCTGAACGCGCTCGAGGGCAAGGGCGTCCACGTCGTCACGGTCAACGACTACCTCGCCCGCCGCGACTCGGAGTGGATGGGCCGTATCTACCGCTTCCTCGGGATGTCGGTCGGCGTCATCCAGCACGACCTCAACGATCAGGAGCGCCAGGTCGCCTACGCGTGCGACATCACCTACGGCACCAACAACGAGTTCGGCTTCGACTACCTGCGCGACAACATGAAGTTCGACCTCGCGCACTACGTGCAGCGCGGTCATCACTACGCGATCGTCGACGAAGTCGACAGCATCCTGATCGACGAGGCGCGGACGCCGCTCATCATCTCTGGGCCCGCCGAGGAGTCGACCGACCTCTATTACGAGGTCGATCGGATTATCCCCAAGCTCACGCCGGGCGCCGTCACGCAGGGCAACGTCAAGGCCGAAGACCGCGAAGAGCTCGAGAAGACGGGCGACTATCTCGTCGACGAGAAGCACAAGACCGTCACGCTGACCGAAACCGGCATGGCGAAAGCCGAGAGAGCCCTCGGCAGCCGGCTGGCGCCGGGCTCCGGCGGGTTGTACGACCCGACGAACATGCCGCTGCTCCATCACGTCACGCAGGCGCTGCGCGCGCACACGCTGTTCAAGCTCGACGTCGAGTACATGATCAAGGACGGCGCTGTCGTCATCGTCGACGAGTTCACGGGCCGCCTGATGCCCGGACGGCGATGGAGCGACGGACTTCACCAGGCGGTCGAGGCCAAGGAGAAGGTCAAGATCGAGCGCGAGAACCAGACGCTCGCCACGGTCACCTTCCAGAACTATTTCCGCAAGTACGGCAAGCTCTCGGGGATGACCGGCACGGCCGACACCGAGGCCGAGGAGTTCCACAAGATCTACAAGCTCGAGGTGATGGTCATCCCGACCAACCGCGAGCTGAGGCGCATCGAAGAGCCCGACACGGTCTACCGGACGGAAAAAGAGAAGTACGAGGCCATCGTCGCCGACATCACCGAGCAGCAGCAGCAAGGCCGGCCGGCGCTCGTCGGCACCGTCTCAATCGAGAAATCCGAGCGGCTCTCGAAGCTGCTGAAGCTCCGGGGCGTAAAGCACGTCGTCCTCAACGCCAAGTACCACGCGCAGGAAGCCGAGATTGTCGCCCAGGCCGGACGCAAGGGCACGGTGACAATCGCCACCAACATGGCGGGCCGCGGAACCGACATCCTGCTCGGCGGCAACGCCGAGTTCATGGCGCGCCAGCAGACACTAGCGGATCAGATCGCGGAGAAACTGCCCAAGGGGCAGGAGAAGTTCGTCGACGACGACGACTTCGTCTACTTCTACCACATCGACCATTTCTATCGCGTGCCGCGGCAGGCGTACGAGCGGATCTACAGCGCGTTCAAGCAGCAGACAGACGCCGAACACGAAGACGTCGTCAACCTCGGCGGGCTGCACATCGTCGCGACCGAGCGCCACGAGGCGCGCCGCATCGACAACCAGCTGCGCGGCCGTGCCGGCCGGCAGGGCGATCCCGGGTCATCCCGCTTCTACCTGTCGCTCGAAGACGACCTGATGCGCATCTTCGGCTCCGATCGGATCTCGGGCCTGATGCAGCGCCTCGGCATGGAGGAAGGCGTCCCCATCGAGCACAAGATGGTGACCAACGCCATCGCGCGCGCGCAGAAGCAGGTCGAGGCGCAGAACTTCTCCGTCCGCAAGCACCTCCTCGAGTACGACGACGTCATGAACAAGCAGCGCGAGAGCGTCTACGCGCTGCGACGTGAGCTGCTCGAAGGCAAGATTCACCTCACCGAAGAAGAGGCGGTCGACAGCCGCGAGTACCTGATCACGCTCGCCGAGGAGCTGCTCGACGCAACCGTCGAGCGCTACGCCGGCGAAGGCATCGAGGCCGAGGAACGCGACCATGGCGCCCTGACGTCCGCCGTCGCGGAAATCTACGGCGTGGACGCCGAGGCGCTTGACGCGATCCCGATCGAGGGGCTGAGCGCCGGCGCGATCAGCGACGCCTTCTGGGTTCCGGTGCTCCAGAAATACGAGAGCAAGGAAGCGTTGATTCCGACCGAGATCCTGCGGCGTGTCGAGCGCGACATCATGCTGCAGATCGTCGACGCCCAGTGGAAGGACCACCTCTACAGCCTCGATCATCTCAAGGAAGGCATCGGGCTTCGCGGCTACGGGCAGAAAGATCCGCTCGTCGAGTACAAGAAGGAGAGCTTCGCGCTCTTCCAGGCCATGAAGGACCGGATCGAGGAAGAGATCGTCCGGGTACTTGTGGCGCCTGACGCCGGTCAGCGGCGACGATCCAAACGCGGCGCCGGTCCGGCAGCCAGCGCCGCGACGTCCCCCGCAAATGACGATGAACGCGCAGCAGGCGCCGCCGCCGTCACCATTTGGCGCCATTGGCTCGGGCAAGAGCGCCGACGCGGTCTCGGAATCTCCTCGCCCCGCCCGCACGGGCGGAGACGATGTCATCAAGCAGGTGCGCCGCGACGAGCCCAAGGTCGGCCGCAACGACCCGTGCCCGTGCGGCAGCGGGAAGAAGTACAAGAAATGTCATGGGTCCTAGTCAATCGGCTCGAGTCTTCCTCAGTCCGCGGTTGGTCGTGCTGCACTGAAGATCAAGAGAGCCCTGACGGTGGAGTCAGCAGCGGCTGCGGCCCGCGCCGAGCGCGAACGCGCGAGGCGCGCGCGAGCGGGGGTGGGGCCCCGCGAGCCTTGAGTGATGAGGGCTGAATGGAAACACGCACTGACGTTCTAAGCACCGAGCAGATCTCGATCGGCCTCACAACGGCCCTGACCTTCGACGATGTGCTGCTCGTGCCGCGGCACTCGACCGTCATCCCGAGCGAAGTCGACGTGTCGTCGTGGGTGACGCGCAACATCCGCGTCAACGTGCCGCTGCTGAGCGCGGCGATGGACACGGTGACCGAGTCCCGGCTGGCCATCGCCATGGCGCAGCAGGGCGGCATCGGCGTGATTCACAAGAACCTGTCGCCCGAAGAGCAGGCCTCCGAAGTCGACCGCGTCAAGCGCTCCGAGAGCGGGATGATCGTCAACCCGATCACGCTCTCCCCCGAGAATCGCATCTTCGAAGCGCTCGAGCTGATGAAGAAATACCGGATCTCTGGCGTGCCGATCACCCAGGATGGGGGCAAAGAAGGCCGGCTGGTCGGTATCCTCACGAACCGCGACCTGCGCTTCGAAACCAACCTCGATCGGCCAATCGCCGAGATCATGACGCGCGATCCGCTCTTCACTGTCCCGGTGGGCACGACGCTCGAGCAGGCCCGCGAGTTCCTCCACCGCCACAAGGTGGAAAAGCTGCTGGTCGTCGACGACCGCTTCATGCTGAAGGGCCTGATCACGGTCAAAGACATCCAGAAGATGGTCAAGTACCCCCAAGCGAGCAAGGACAGCCTCGGCCGGCTGCGTGTGGGCGCCGCGATTGGCGTCGGGCGGGACGCGATGCAGCGCGCCGAAGCGCTCATCGCGGCGCATGTCGACATGCTCGTCATCGACACCGCGCACGGGCACTCGCAGGGCGTGCTCGACATGGTCAAGCAGATGCGTCGCGCCTACCCGAACGTGGATCTCGTCGCCGGCAACGTCGCCACCGCCGAAGCGACTGAGGCGTTGATCGAGCGCGGGGTGGATGCGGTCAAGGTCGGCATCGGCGCCGGCTCGATCTGCACGACGCGCGTCGTGGCCGGCATCGGCGTCCCGATGATCACGGCCGTCGCCGACTGCGCGCGGGCCGCCGCGCCGCACAAGGTGCCGGTGATCGCGGATGGCGGGATTCGCTACTCGGGCGACATCACCAAGGCCGTCGCCGTGGGCGCAAGCGCGATCATGATCGGGAGCCTCTTCGCGGGCACCGACGAGAGCCCCGGCGAGATGATTCTGTATCAGGGCCGCAGCTTCAAGGAGTACCGCGGCATGGGATCACTCGGCGCGATGCGCCGCGGGAGCCGCGACCGCTACTTCCAGGATGAGTTCGACCTCGACGCCAACCCCGAAGCGAGCGAAAAACTCGTCCCCGAGGGCATCGAGGGCCGCGTCGCCCACAAGGGCAGCGTCGCCGCGATGATTCATCAGCTGACCGGGGGGCTCCGCGCCGGGATGGGTTACTGCGGCTGCAAGGACATCCCCTCGCTCCAGCGCGACGCCAAGCTGATCCGCGTCAGCCCCGCCGGCCTGCGCGAAGGTCACGTGCACGACGTGATCATCACTAAAGAGGCGCCGAACTACAGGGTGGAGTAAGGCTCTTGGCTTTAGGCTCTAGGCTTTCGGAAGACCTCTCGAGGTTTTGCTAAAGCCGAGAGCCAAGAGCCCAGAGCCGGTCTGCGCGCCTCAGGCCGCAGGCCACGGCGCGCTTCTGATTCGGATCTCGCGCCGCTCCTCGCCTCGATCTTCTATCCGCACTTCGATCGCGTCGTTCGGCCGTTCGCGCCAGCGGTCGGCCCACTCGATCGCGACGATCCCTGCCCCGCTGACGAGCTCGTCCAGCCCCAGGTCGTCCACTTCCGCAGGCTCGAGCCGGTAGAGATCGACGTGATAGAGCGTCGCTGCGCGGCCCGCGTACTCCTGAATGATGGTGAAAGTCGGGCTGGACACATCATCGGGAGCCGCGCCGAGGCCGCGGGCGAGGCCGCGCACGAACGCGGTCTTGCCGGCCCCGAGCTGCCCGTAGAGCAGCACGACCGCGCCAGGCGAGAGCGTCGCGGCAAGGCGTTCGCCGGCCGCGACTGTTTCCTCTTCGCCGGCAGTCTCGACCGAGTCGGCGCTCACGACTCGCGCTTCACCTGCCGCCGGGCCGTCAGCTCCAGGACTGCGTCGCCGAGCCGCGCGGCCATGTCGCCCGCGACGAGCGCCACTTCACCTTCGTCGGCCTCGGCAAGATCGCCGGCGGTGCCGTGCAGGTAGACCGCCAGCTGGCACGCCGCCTCGACGTCGAGGAGCTGCGCGAACCACGCGGCGATCATGCCGGTCAGGAGATCGCCGGTCCCGCCCGTCGCCATCCCAGCGTTGCCGGTCAGGTTGACGAACGTCCGGCCATCGGGCGCCGCAATCACGGTGCGGTGTCCCTTGAGGACGACGTGCACGCGGTGCGAGGCCGCGAACTCGCGCGCGTGCCTGAGGCGATCGTGCTGGACCGCTTCGATCGAGGTGTTGAGCAGCCGCGCCATCTCGCCCGGATGCGGCGTGATCACGACGCCTACCTCGTCGCGCCCCACCAGCCGGTCCGGATCGCCGGCAAACGCGTTCAGCGCGTCCGCGTCGAGAACGATGGGAACGCCGGTGCGTTCGAGGAGCGCCTGGACGAAGGCAGCGGTGCCCGGCGCCTGGCCCAGGCCCGGACCAACGGCGATGACGTCGGCATTGATGTCGAGCACGCGTTCGATGGCGCTGAAGTCGACGGTACCGGAGGCTGTTTCGTCGAGCGGCTCGGTCATGTACTCGGGCGCCATGGCCGCGACGATCGGCAGGCACGAGCGGGGCGTGGCAATCGTCACCAGGCCGGCGCCCGACCGCAGCGCGCCAATCGCGGCGAGGTGCGCCGCGCCCGTCCGGCCGGTCGATCCGGCGATGACTAGGACCCGGCCAAAGTCGCCCTTGTGGGAATCCGCGCTGCGCGCCGGCACGATCTCGCGCATGCGGTCCCTCGTCAGCAGCTCGAGGTGCTGCCCTTCGAGCTCGTCGAGCAGGGGCAGCGGAATGCCGATGTCGGCGATGACCAGATCGCCGGCGTGCGTATCGGCCGGCGGAAACACCAGCGGAATCTTCGGCGCCGCGAGCGTCACCGTCATCGACGCCTCGACGGCCGGCCCGTCGAGCGCCGCGCTGTCGGCTGACAGGCCCGTCGGCACGTCGATCGCGACGATCGGAACCCCGAGGCCGTTCAGGTCGACGACGACGGTCTCGAGCAGCCCGGTGAGCGGGCCCCGGAAGCCGGTCCCGAGGATCGCGTCGACCACCAGCTCGCAGTCCGACAGCTCGCCGAAGTGCAGCTCCCACTCCTGCGCGTTGGTGATCTCGACGACGGTCATGCCGATGCGGCCGAGCACCTGGAGGTTCGTGCGCGCGTCACCCCGCACATCGGCCACGCTCCCAAGCAGGAACACGGCCGTGTCGATGCCGCGCTGCACGAGCGTGCGGGCGATCACGAAGCCGTCGCCGCCGTTGTTGCCGCGGCCGCATATGACGCCCACGCGGCTCGACGCCAGGTCGTCGAACGCGGCCTCCATGGCCGCGACGGCCTGACGGCCGGCGTTCTCCATCAGCACGATCGACGGAATGCCGATGTCTTCGATCGTGCGGCGATCGGCCTCGCGCATCTGTTCGGTGTTGAGCACTCGCATGCGTCGGTCGAGCGTACTGCTTGTGCTAGACTGCGTCAATTAGCTCTCAGCTGTCAGCTGTCAGCAATCAGCTCTCAGAGAAGCGCAGTCCACAAGAAGCTGATAGCTGACGGCTGAGAGCTGAGAGCTTCGGAGGGCGAGTGAAGGGCGCTGTCTACGTCAACGGAACGATCACGCCAGCCGACCAGGCCGTGATCCCTGTCTACGATCACGGCTTCGTGTACGGCGAAGGCGTGTACCAGACGCTCCGCACCTACAATCGGATCCCCTTCCTCTACGACCGTCACATGCGCCGCCTTCGCGCGTCGGCCGCAGCGCTCCAGCTCGACGTCCCGTTCGACGACGACACGCTTCGAGTGTGGATCGAGGACACGATGGCGGTGGCGAGGCGACTGCCAGACAGTCTTGGCGAAGCCTACATCCGGATTCTGCTGACAAGGGGCGTCGGCGAGCTGAGCTACGACCTCAAGGCCACTCCCGCCCCATCCCTCATCATCATCGTCAAGCCCTTCGACGAGCCGCCCGCCCGCGTGTTCGACGAGGGGATCACGATCGCGCTCGTGTCTGTGCTCCGCAATCACCCCGGATCGGTAAACCCGATCATCAAGTCGAACAACCTCCTCAACAACGCCATCGCCATGCAGGAAGCGCATCGCAAAGGTGGCGAAGAGGCCCTGATGTGCAACTACCGGGGCGAGCTGGCGGAGTGTTCGCAGTCGAACTTCTTTCTCGTGCGCGACGGGGTGGCGCTGACACCGAGGTCCGCGTCCGGGCTGCTCGAGGGCCTCACGCGAGGGTTCCTGTTCGAGGTCGGCCGCGACGTTGGCGTCGCGGTGGAAGAAGCGACGCTCCGGCCGGAAGACCTCGGGACAGCGCAGGAGGCGTTCATCACGGGATCCACGCGAGAGCTAACGCCGGTCGTGCGAATCGACGATCGGGTGATCGGCACCGGACGTCCTGGACCGGTGACGCGCAACCTGCTCGAGGGATTCCGAAAGAGGGCGTGGGAGCTGAGCGCGCAGCAAAGGGCAGTGGCGAGCGGCGGCTGACTCTCTACCAGCGACCTGTCTGCTTTTCTCAATGCGCTTGGGGCCCCACCCCCAAGCGCTCTCGCGCGGCGACTTCGCGCCGCGCTCGGGCCGCAGGCGCTGCTGACTCTGCAGCCGGGATCAATCAACGACAACGCAGCCCGGCCAACGGTCCCAGTAGTTACTTCCGACCTCCTACCTCCTCTTCCACATAAGCCTCAATCGGCGGGCAGGAGCACACCAGGTTGCGGTCGCCATACGGGTTGTCGATCCGGCTGACGGCCGGCCAGAACTTGTTCGCGCGGACGAACGGCGCCGGGTACGCGGCCTGTTCGCGCGTATAAGGGTGCGACCAGCTGTCCGACGACACCTCGGCGGCAGTATGCGGCGCGTTCTTGAGGACGTTGTCGCGCGCGTCCACCTTGCCGTCGATCACGTCCTGAATCTCGCGGCGGATCGAGATCAGCGCCTCGCAGAAGCGATCGAGCTCGGCCTTCGATTCGCTCTCGGTCGGCTCGATCATCATCGTGCCCGGCACCGGAAACGACACCGTCGGCGCGTGGAACCCGTAGTCCATCAGCCGCTTCGCCACATCCTGCTCGTCGACCGATGGTCCTGAACCGTGTTTGAACGGACGCAGATCGAAGATCATCTCGTGCGCCACGCGGTCGTTGTGGTTGGTGAAGAGCTCGTCGTAGTGGCCGGCGAGGCGCGCCTTGATGTAGTTGGCGTTGAGGATGGCGACGCGCGTGGCGTCGGTCATGCCTGACGCCCCCAGCATGCTGATGTACCCGTAGGAGATGATGAGAATGCTCGCGCTGCCCCACGGCGCCGCGGACACGGCGGCGATCGCCTTGTCGCCGCCGACGGCTACGACCGGATGCCCGGGGAGGTACGGCGCGAGGTGTGTCGCCACCGCGATCGGACCCATGCCGGGACCGCCGCCGCCGTGCGGGATGGCGAACGTCTTGTGCAGGTTCAGGTGGCAGACGTCGGCGCCGATGGCCGCCGGGCTCGTGAGCCCGACCTGCGCGTTCATGTTGGCGCCGTCCATGTAGACCTGCCCGCCGTGCTCGTGGACGATAGCGCAGATCTCCCGGATCCCTTCTTCGAAGACGCCGTGCGTCGAGGGGTAGGTGACCATCAGCGCCGCGAGCTCGTCGCGATGCTTTTCCGCCTTGGCTCGCAGGTCGGTCAGGTCGACGTTGCCGTCGGCGTCGCACGCCACGACCACTACCTTCAGGCCTGCCATGGCCGCGCTCGCCGGGTTCGTTCCGTGCGCGGAGGAGGGGATGAGGACGACCGTGCGCCGGAGATCGCCGCGGTCGCGATGGAAGGCGCGGATCGTCATCAGGCCGGCGAACTCGCCCTGCGCGCCCGAGTTCGGCTGCAGCGAGACGGCGGCAAAGCCTGTGATGCTACAGAGCGCCGTCTCGAGCTCGGCGAAGATCTGGGCGTAGCCCGCGATTTGCGACGCCGGCGCGAACGGATGGATGCCCGCGAATTCCGGCCACGACACGGGAATCATCTCGGACGCCGCGTTGAGCTTCATCGTGCACGAGCCGAGCGGGATCATCGACGTGTCCAGCCCGACATCCTTGCGCTCGAGCGAGCGAATATAACGCATCATCTGCGTCTCGGAGTGATGGGTGTTGAACACCGGATGCGTCAGGTACTCGGACGTTCGTCTGAGCGCCGGCGGGATGGCCGCTGCCGCGCCCGCGATCGCGACCGGCGGCGCGGGCTTGCCCTTCGCCTCGGCGAATACGGCCACGACATCCTGCGCATCGCTGTCCGAGACCGTCTCGTCGAACGCGATCCCAATCCCCGATGCCACGTAGCGGAAGTTGATGCCGCGGGCTTCGGCGAGCCGGCGGACCGCGGCCGTGTCGCCGCCCTCAATCCAGAGCGTGTCGAAGTAGGCGCCGTTCGCTTGGCGGTAGCCCAGGGAGGTCAGCGCGCGTTCGACCGCGCCGGCCGTTTCGCGGATTCGCGTCGCAATCGCCCGCAGCCCGGCCGGACCGTGATAGACCGCGTACATCGCCGCGATGTTGGCGAGGAGCGCCTGGGCGGTGCAGATATTCGAGGTCGCCTTCTCGCGGCGGATGTGCTGCTCGCGCGTCTGGAGCGCCATCCGGTACGCCTGCTGGCCGCGGGCATCGATCGACAGGCCGATAATCCGCCCCGGCGCCTGGCGCACGTAGGCCTCGCGCGTCGCCAGAAACGCGGCGTGCGGCCCGCCGCAGCCGAGGGGAACACCGAACCGCTGCGAGTTGCCGACGACGGCATCCGCGCCCATATCGCCCGGAGGCGTGACGAGCGTCAGAGCCAGCAGATCCGTGGCCACCGCGACCAGCAGGCCTTTCGCGTGCACCCGCTCGATCGCGGGCCGGAGATCGACGATTCCGCCGCGATCGTCCGGGTATTGAAGCAGGAGCCCGAACGCGCGAGACAGCGTCTCATCTGACACCTGCGCCGGATCCACGACCTCTACCTTGATGTCGAGCGGTTCGGCGCGGCCGCGCAGCACGTCGAGCGTCTGTGGATAACAGCCCTGGCCAACGAGGAACAGGCTCTCACCTGTCCCGACCTTTTTCGCCTGAAGCCGATGAAACATGGCCATCGCTTCGGCCGCCGCCGTCCCCTCGTCGAGGAGCGAGGCCGTGGCGATGTCCATGGCCGTCAGATCGCGGACCACGGTCTGAAAATTCAGCAGCGACTCGAGCCGGCCCTGGGCAATCTCAGCCTGGTAGGGCGTATACGGCGTGTACCACCCCGGATTCTCGAAAACGTTCCTCAGGATCACGCTCGGCGTGAGGCAGCCGTAGTAGCCCATGCCGATGTAGGAACGAGCGACGCTATTGCGTGCAGCGATTCCACGCAGGCGGCGAAGGTACGCGTGCTCGGTTTCACCCTCGGGCAGATCCAGCGGCGCGCGGCTGCGGATCGCAGGGGGAATCGTCTGGTCGATGAGCGCGTCGATGGACGGCACGCCGATCGCCTTGAGCATCGCGGCGCGTTCGGCCGAGTCGGGTCCGATGTGTCTGGATTGGAAAGAGCCGGGCGTTTCTGGGGTCATCGGGCGATGCTGAATGCTGAGTGCTGACTGCTGAATCGACGTTCGAAGAGGATGAAATCGAAGCTCACTGCTGAAGATGGCAACTCACTTGGTCAAGTCGGCGTACTGCGCCGCGTCGAGCAAATCGTCGTACCCACCGCTCACCTTGAGCCCAATCATCCACGACTCGTGCGGCTTGGCGTTGATCACCTCGGGCTTCTCGGCGAGCGCGCGGTTGACCTCGGTGACTTCCCCGCTCACCGGCGCGTAGAGCTCGGACACGGCCTTGACCGATTCGATCGTGCCGAACACCTCGCCCTTGGTCAGCTTGCGGCCGATCTCCGGGAGCTCGAGAAAGACGACGTCGCCGAGCTGCTTCTGTGCGTAGTCGGTGATCCCGACGCGCGCGTCGCCGCCGGAGAGCTTCACCCATTCGTGGTCTTTCGTGTATTTGAAATCGGGGGGATACATACGCGTGTTTCGCGGGCCAGAGGTCCCGCGCTCCTCAAGTGTACTTATGCCGTTGTCTGGGGCGCCGGACGCTTGTAGAACGGAAGCGGCACGACCTGGGCGCGCACGCGCCGGCCGCGGACGTCGATCTCGAACTCTGTCCCCGTGGCCGTGCGATCGCTCGGCACGTAGGCCATGCCCACGGACTTTTTCAGGAACGGCGTCTGCGTGCCGCTCGTCACGACCCCGGCTTTCTGGTTGTCGACATAGACGTCGTGGCCGTGGCGCGCGATCGCGCGATCGAGGACTTCGAACCCTACGAGCTTGCGCGGCACGCCCTCCCGCTTCTGCCGTCGCAGCACTTCGTGGCCGATGAACTCGTCTTTCTTCCAGCCGACGATCCAACCGAGATCGGCTTCGAGCACGGTCGTCGTGTCGTCGATGTCGTTGCCGTAGAGGCGCATGGCCGCCTCGAGGCGGAGCGTGTCGCGCGCGCCGAGGCCGGCCGGGACGACCCCGGCGGACTTACCCGCGAGGAGGATGGCGTCCCACACGCGCTCGGCTGAGGCGGGCGGCACGAACACTTCGAAGCCCTCCTCCCCCGTATAGCCGGTGCGCGAGATCGTGCCGCGGACGCCGGCAATCTCGCCGGTCGTAAACCAGTAGTACTTGATGTCGCCGAGGTTGACGCCGGTGAGCGCCTGCAGCACGCCCCGGGCTGCGGGCCCCTGTAGCGCCATGAGCGCGTAGCGCGAACTGGTGTTGACGGCCACCGCGTCGCCGATGCCGGCGATCTGGGTCGCAATCCAGTTGAAGTCCTTCATGATGTTCGACGCGTTGACGACCAGCATGAAGTGTTCGTCGGTCAGCTTATAGGTCACCACATCGTCTACGAACGTGCCCTGCGGCGTGGGGAGGGCGGAGTAATGCGCCTGTCCGACCGCGAGCCGGGAGGCGTCGTTGCTCGTAATGTGCTGGACAGCCTTGAGCGCGTCCCGGCCGGCGATCTCGATCTCCCCCATGTGGCTGACGTCGAAGAGTCCCGCGCGGGTCCTGACGGCCTGATGCTCGAGGACGATGCCGGAGTATTCGACGGGCATGTCCCAGCCGCCGTACTCGACCATGCGGCCGCCGAGCGAGCGGTGACGCGCGTTGAGCGGAGTCTTCTTGATCGTGCCGGAGAGCGCCTGAGACATTCTTAGGTCGAGTGCCCGCTCGGCCGCGCCGGCCGCTGACGGCTGGCGTCGATCGAACAAAGTGAGTGAGTGGAGCGGGATCCGCCGTCCGGGGCCGTCAGCACCCTGGCAGGCACAAGGTACAACCCCAGAACGGGTCCTATGCGGCTCGGCGGCGGGTCAATAGCACCGTCGGCAGTCGACAGTCGGCGGTCGTCAGTCAGGAGGCAGGAGAATGGGAACGGTCTCCTGCCTCCTCCTTCTCAGTCGTCAGTCGTCCGTCAGTTCCTCAGTCGGTCAGCCTCAGTCGGTCGTCAGTTCCTCCAGAGCAGCCAGACGTCGAAGATCTGATTGGTCCTGGCCGTCGTTCCAGAGCACCTGCGAGCGCTGGCGGAACTCGTTGCCGTTCTTGTCGACGCGCTTGCTGTTCTTGTACTCGGTGCCGATGGCCTCCAGGCCAGACTCCGAGACGGGCTGCAGCTCGCCGGGTTCCGAGACGCCGTTGTGGTTCAGGTCGCGCCAGAGTACGAGCCGCGAGAACGCGCCGTCGCGCGCGTCGATGACGCCGTTGCGCGCGCTCGGGCCATAGGCTGACGATTCGATGAACTTCAGGGCCTCGAACCCGTTCGGCGTCGTGATGTCCGGGCTGTCAGGACGCGCGGGCGTGTGGTTCCCGAACAGCTCCGACCCATCGTCTATTTGGCCGTTGCCGTTGCGATCGAGCGCGAGAAACGCATCGTCGGAATCGCGGCGTGTCCAGGCGACCTGTTCGGCTACGCCGTCCGCATTCAGATCGAAGCGGACGCCGTTGTCGACGCTCGTCAGCTTGTAACCATCGCGGGCGGTGTCGACGATCAGTGGGCAATTGGGATAAGCGCACTTCCCGTCCTCCCACGCGCCGCCCTCCACTACTTCACAGTAGTACACCGGATCGACTTCGACTTCCTCGCGCCGCTCTTCGATGACGACGTCGTCCACCGTTGGGGGGAGTGGAAACTTGAACTCCTGAATCACGACTGGTGTGGGAACCCACAACGAGAATTCGTGCGTCCCCCTGCTCTCCCACCTGTCGGGATAGGGCACCGGGATTTGCCTGTTCACCGACGCGGCAAACAGACCAATATTTGACAGACCGGAACCAGGAACCCCAGGGACGTGAGCCTCTACTGCCACCGAGAGGGGACACGTAGTGACGTCGCGCACCGTGGAGACTGTGTACTCCAACCACAGGCCACGCTGGCCATACTGTCTGGCGTCATTGCCCAACCGGACTTGCCCACATAGCGCGAAGAAGGAGCCTGGAAAGGGCATCTGAGCGTGCCCAATTGCTGGAAACGCACACACGGCGACGACCATGATGAAAAAGCGCTTCATTGTGACACCTCGTCCTTGTTTAACTGGGGGATTACTGCGGTTGCCGATAGAACGCGAGTTCCTTTTTCGGAACGAACACGCGCATTCCTTCCTTCAGGGACTCGACGTACTGGCTCAGGGCCGTTTGCGCTGCTGCCCCCAGAGCCGCGAGGACACGGTCACGTAGACGAAGCACCTGCCAGCGAAACTCGAGGTTGATCGCTTGCGTTCGCTCGTTGATCAACTTCGCTTCTTCCGTCTGGAGGCTGGGCATGAGTTTGAGGACCCGCTGCTGGCAGGTCAGGAAGTTCCTGGCGTTCTCTTTCGACGCTTCGAGGGCCAACGCGACTTCTTCCTTCGTGAACACCTTCCACAACTCGGTGGGAAGGTCAGACTTACTCGCCATGAGTTCGAACGCGGCGTGCCAGACGTCCCACTGCGGGATCATCTCGGGATTCTTCCGCCCGTCGATCTCGACTCGTTCGGAGATCGGCGGAGTGTCCCGCGTAGGTTGAGGAGGCTTCTTGTCTGTTGCTGGCGGGTCAGCGCTCGCCAGCGCCGTGGGTCCGGCGAACGCTGCCAGAGCGATCGCCTGCACCACGGCCAACATCACTCGTCCTGCCATACCGTTCTCCCGTTGATGTAGCCCGTATCGGGGCAATGAGCGGTGTGACGCGCAACCTCCGCGATCGGGCATCGATCGCGCTGCCTCGCCACACTCGTCCGTTGCCGGAGGCGCCCGGCACGCTCGACGCTACGACTCTTACGACAGCTCCTCGGGGCCTGACGGCCCGTCTTCTTCCCGCTCGGGGCGAAACTGCAAGTGTGATCTCAGGGTGTGGTAGGAAATTCCGAGCTCGCGACACGCCTGGCGCTTGTTGTTGCCGCAGCGCTCGTAGACCAGCCGCGCGTACCGGCTGGCCCAGGCGCGCATCGACTCGCGCCGACGCATCGACGGCACCAGGACATCCGAATAGCCGCCGAGGAGCGCCGGTGGCAGGTCGTCGAGCTCCAGCGAGTCCGAGCCGGCCAGCACCACCGCCCGCTCGATCACGCGCTCGAGCTCGCGAACGTTGCCCGGCCAGTCGTAGACGAGCAGCGCGTCGGCCGCCGCGGTCGACAGCTGCAGGTGACGCACGAAGCGATGACGCTCGAGAAAGTACCTGGCCAGCTCGCCGATGTCCTCGCGACGCGCCCGCAGCGGTGGAACCTGTACGTCGACGCCGTGCAGCCGGTAGTACAGATCCAGCCGGAAGCGGCCTGCTTCGACGAGTCCGGACAGCGGCCTGTTGGTCGCCACGATGATGCGCGTGTCGACCCGGCGGGACCCGAAACCGCCAACCCGCTCGACCGACAGGTCCTGGATCGCGCGAAGCAGCTTGGCCTGCGCTGCGGGTGAGAGGTCCGAGACTTCGTCGAGAAACAGCGTGCCCTCGTGGGCGTGCTCGAACTTTCCACGACGTCCGCGCACTCCCGTCGCGGTGCGTTCCTCGATCCCGAAGAGCTCGGCTTCGAGCAGCGTCTCGACAATCGCCGCGCAGTTGACCGCCACGAAAGGTCCCTTGCGGCGCCGGCTCAGTTCGTGAATCTGCCGCGCGACGAGTTCCTTCCCGGTTCCAGACTCGCCTTCGATGAGCACGGTGAAATCGGTGGCTGCGACGCGCTCGATGCGGTCGCGCACGGCGCGGATCGCGAGGCTCGATCCGATCAGGGGCGCCGCGCCGTCGACACGGTTTCGGCTGGCGAGGCTCCGTCCCTGCGCGCGCTCGATCTCCAGAATGAGCGCGGCGATGTGGGTCGCCGTGTCGAGGAGCTGGCACGTCCACCCGTCGAGCATGCGCGCGGGCTCGAACACCGCCTCGAGACGCGCGCGATGATGCGGAACGCCCCCCGGCACGTCGAAGCACATCACATCGGCTCCGGCCGGCGCGGCCGGGTCTTCGCAGAGTGTGATGGAGCGTGCCTGAACGAGCGTCCGTAACAGCTGCTCGAACCGGGCCCGCGCGAATACGGTGTCTCTTGTGACCGCCAGTCCGCTCGTCACCGCCGCCAACAACGCCGCCGCACTTCGACGCCGGTCTGCAGCTCGCCTGTCCACGCGGGTCGGGCCGGCGGAGGCGTACGCTGGTTCTGCTATGACCATCGTTCCTCCTCTGACCTCAGACGGAGGGCGTAACCAATTCGGATGCCAGGACGTGAAGGGACGTGACCGCCCCGTCCAGGTGCGATTCGTGGGTTATTCGGGCTCAGTGCCCCGTTGTCCGCCGGGACCGTTCGTCGGTTCGGGTAGGCCGTGCCCTTCGCCCGCCGCCACGGACGGTTCTTCTACGGGGACCAGATACCCGTCGAGGGTGCTTGCTTCCCACAGCGTGTCGCAGCGGCGTTCAAACTTCAGCGCGCCGCGGTACTGAAGGCCCTGGCGTGAATCGAGGGAGGCGACGGAACACCGCAGCACGTGCGCCGTGATGCCCAGCCGTCTGGTGCCAGTCAACAGTTGGAGGTGGACCCTGGCGCCAGGCCTGAGCGGGCGCGGTCCCTGGATGAGGGCGCCGCCCGAGCTCAGATCGACGAGCGACACGGCATAGCCCGGCCTCAAGATCGCCTGCGTACCGGCGATCACTGGTTGGCCGAAACGCGTGTCGGCTCGACGATCGGTTAACGGCTGAGCCATGTACGGTCCCCTGCGGAGTACTGTAGCATCCGCGTGCGCCCAGTGACACCCAGTACGCGAACCGCGTACTGCCCCTCCGCCCCCGGACGTACAGAGTTCCGGACGTCGCCGTCCCATCCACTCCCATCGTCAACAACCGTGCAGAGCCGATGCGGACGCCGTCGGAACCCGTGCCGGCCTGCCCATCGGCGTCCGGTGCCCCCGGCGCCAGCTCGAAGTGGACGCCGGGGAACTTGTCGCCCAACCGCTCGTACGGACCGAGCCGCCGATCGATGCCCGCCTGGATTTCGGCCGTCCGAACCCCATTGCCGTTGCCGTCTTCGTACGGTGCGTACATGTAGTCGTCTCCGACAGCCTCGAACCGCAGCGCGACGGCACTGGCTCGCCGAACAGCATCGATTCGTGTCGACCCGATCCGTCCGGCGACATACCTGGCTGCTACCGCGGTCCGCATCTCGTCGATGGCGCTGCGCGAGAGGGCGATCGCAAGCGAACCGAGCGTGAGGCTCATCGCCAGGACCAGCAGCACCTCGAGCAGCGAGCGGCCGCGCTCCGACGCCGCGGGCTGCCTCATCGTGCCGCTTCAGCCTTTTGCGGTGTCACGGTCACCATGGGCTTGAGCTTGAGGAAGCTCTTCTCGCCGATGCCCTTGATGTTCATGAGCTCCTCGATCTTCTTGAACCCGCCATTCTTCTCGCGGTGCTCGATGATCAGACGAGCCGTCGCCGCACCAACGCCTGGCAGCGCCTCCAGATCCGCCGCGGTGGCGGTGTTGAGGTTGACCGGCGTCGAAACAGCCGGCGCAGGCTTGGACTTGGCGGCCTTGTCCTGTGCCATTGCGGTTGCTGGTGCCACGGCCATCAGAGCCAAGAGCGCATACACGACAGCGAAAGACATGCGACGCATCGATCCTCCTGACAGGGCATCCCGCCCCGCACTACATTGATGACGTAACTGGTGAGGTCCCCACCCGCCAGACCAACACGAGGAGAGGTCGCGCCGCCGTGAAAGATCCGACAGGCGAGGACGCCACATGACTAGGCAAGCCCGCTGCCGAATCGTTGGCCCGGCCTCACTGTCTTTGGAACTTCAAGCAGGCACTGATGTTGCGCGCGCGATGGTGAGAATTGAGTTTGCGATGCAGCGCGGCGCCGCGCCGAATGCGTCAACTGGAGGAGCGCCCTGGCGGTCAGAAGCCGGCGAATGTCTGTCGAGCCGGGAACTCGTGCCGGAGTAGCGGTGTGACGGTACTGGTACCTTTCTCCGCGCGGAAGGCCGTCCAGATCACTCGCGGACCCGAGCCCCCGCCATACACAACCTCGAACACGCCGAACTGTCGGTTACCCGCGATGCCCGGTCCGGGCTGTCCATTTTCATCACCCATCGAGTAGGGTCCGCCTTTTTCCGACTCCGAGCTTTCGAGCGCGGCGGCCTGAAACACCGGGAAGCCTCCGCGTCCGCCGGCCGCGTATCCGCCGTGACTACCATCGTCGATGGCCACCATGTGCGCGTCGGCGCTAATCATGCACACGTTGCGGATGTCGTGGTCGACCAGGTGCTGGCACAATTCCGCGCGCTCGGTCGCATAGCCTGCCCAGTAATCCTCGCCCGCGTCCTCCGCGCCAATCCACGGGATGGAGCTGGCCCACACGATCAGGTCCAGATCCTTACCGCGCAGCAGCTCACTCTTGAGCCATGTCTTCTGGTTGACGCCAAGGACGGTCTTGCCAGACGTGCCGGAACCACTTCTAGGCGATTTCGCAAACCGGCTGTCGGTCAGCAGAAACAACACGCGTCCGATCCGGAACGATTGATAGATGCCTTCAGTGGACGACGCCAGTGGATAGTGCGGGACGTAGATGTCGTAGGCATCCCTGGCGAAACGCCGCGCCACCTGGTTGTCGGGGTCGCCGCCTTCGGAATTGTTCCCGAGAAAGTCATGGTCATCCCAGCAATACGCCAGCGGGAGCTGGCGGAACAACTCGCCGATGCCTTCCCGGCGCAGCGTGTCGTCGTATGCTTCGAGCCGCGGAACAACGGACTCATCGCCGACGTTCTCGTAGTGGAAATCTCCGAGGTGGAAAAAGAACAACAGATCGGACATGCCTGCCAGCGCCTTGTAGGCTTCCGGACGGCCGCCGCCAAAAAACTTGGGCTTGGCGCAGCCGCCCAGCGCAAAGCGGAATCCGAGCGGTTCGCCGGACCGCGGCGCCGTGCGAAAGCGGCCTGGGAGCGCCCTCGTTCGGTCGCCATCCAGCTCGAGCCGAAAGAAGTAGTTCGTGTCGGCCTTCAGCCCCTCGGGTACGAACGTGACGATTTGATGCCGGTACGAACGGTCGGGATCTACCCACAGGCTTACCGCGTCATGGGCTGTCGCGTTCGTCGACAACGCCTCGTCCTCGGCCACAATCACTCTCGCCGTGGTGACGGATCGCAGGATGCTCGCCCGAATCATCACCGAGGAGTCTGTGAGCCCGCCGCACCACGGGCCGGATTGCGTGCGCAGGTTGTCTGACATGTTCCCTCCGGGTCGAAGCGCACGCCTGTTCCTGGAATCAGGCGGCGAAGCGTCACGGGATTGCACTCATGACGGTCTATCGGATGAGCAATGTGCGCTTCGATGTCTTCAGCGCGACGGACGAATCACGCGAATCGCACGTGCAGGTGATTGTCATGTCCCGGAAATCGCCTGGTCAGACCATCTTGAACGAGGAGCGGGTCGTTGAACAAGATGCTGACTTGCGGAAACTTCAGCCTGGTCAGCAGCACGAGTTCCCTCGTCAGCGCGTGGTCGTACGACGGATCGTTGATGTTTGTCGCGCCCGCTGCGCCATTGTGTCGGAAGGGCCGCAGATCCACTTCGCGCCCGTTTTTGTGCGCCGAATGCGGTGGAAACGTCCCGCCGCCCTTTAGGCTGATGTCGCCGACGAAGATCGGAAAGCTGTGACTGTCGGCCCACGCTGCGCCAAGCGTCTGGATGGCGAGAATGGTCGAGGCGCGGCCGAACTGGTCGGCCCCGCCAAGCTCGCGATTGAAGGTGGCGAAACCCCTGCCGACTTCTGGCAACAGCGTGTCGACCTCCGATCCGTCCGTCGCCACCAGCGCCGCGTCGAGCGGCACCGCCGCCAGCAGCGCTCTGTACGTTGAAACGGTCAGGATGCCCGTGGGACCGAGGCCCTGCTGAAGCTGGAATTCCCTGAGTGCGCCTGCGGTGACCACATCGAAAGTGCCGGATGCAGCCGCAGCCTGCGCGTTGGTCATGTTTCCCAGCTTCACGAGCCGCTGCTGCAAACTCCTGACGGCACTGCCACTGCCGCCGATGCCCAGGCCCTCGTCGATCTGCCGGATGGCCTCGTGAGTGGCAGCGTCGAGCGTGCCGTTCGGCACGAGGCCGTTGGCGGACTGCAGTTCCTTCAGCGCGCGTTCGGTGCGCGGCCCGAAGACACCAGGGCCGCCGGCTTTTTCCTCCGGCCGGAGATGGCCAAGACCAATGAGCTCGTCCTGCAGCGTTTCGACTTCGGGTCCCGTGGAGCCTCGCCTCAGAACCTGGCCCGTACCCTCCCGAGCCGATGTCAGCAACCGCCGCACTTTAAATGACGCGTCGAAGACGGTGATGCGCCCGTCGCCGTCGATGTCGAGTCCCTTGTTCTGATTGAACGCCACGCTGGGCCGCTCGAAGAGCACGAAATCACTGCCCTTGCCCACGGCCTTGGGCAGGAGCACCGCCATGTAGGTGTCCTCGATGGTCTTCAGGCGGCCCTTGAACGGCTTGAAATGTTTCTCCACGAAATCAAGCTGCGCTTCCGCGGTCATCTGCACCAGCTCTTCCGTGGACGTGCCGAGTCCGCGCGCCGTCGCGGGCATGAACTGTATGAGGCCCACGGCTCCGCTTCCAGCTTTGTTCGGAACTGACGGGCTGAAGGTCGAACCGGACTCGAAACTCATCACCGCCATCAGGAAATTGGGATTCGTGTCGAGCCGCGCGGCAATCTGGACAACCTTGTCTTTGAACGCTTGACTGGTGTTCTCGCTGCCAGGAACAGCGATGAGTCTGAATCGTTCGTCGGAGCCAGGCACCACGTTCCCTGTGGTCCGGTTGTTGAGCGGCGCGTCGGCGGCCGCCAACGGACGTCTGACAGTGCCTCTGTTGCCAGCAGCCCTTTTCGCCGAGCGCTTTTTCGATACCTTCCGCGCTCTTCTTCTTGGTGCCATGCGCTTTCCCTATTCACCACTGAGCCGCTAAATTCAGCCCCGTGTCTACCTCGACTCCGGCACCATCGGACACACGCCGGCGTCCCAGGAGAACCCGCCTTATATAACGTCGTCGTTCATGGAACCGTACATACTCGATACGCGCGAGCCCTGCGACGCGGAACGTGGCCGATATTTCCTGCGAGACCGTTTTGGCGATATGCTGCGTGCCTCGCGGAATCGCCCCAGATATATATGCCGGTCGGCCTACTTTAGTTAGGCCACAATCCGTATCGGCACGTCGTTTTGAAAATGCCTAACAACCGTCTCCCTACGTAGACATGCCCACACTGTTTCAGAGCATTCAGGGATTCGCGGGCGCGTCTGGTGTTGGTGTGTTGTGTCTCGCGGGCCTCTTTCTGGCGGCGAGCGTCTTTGCCGACAACCTACCGGTGGTGGCCAAGAATCTCTACGCGAGTCCGAACTGGAGTGCAGTCGCGAATCTGCCGCTTCTCGTGGTTGCCTACGTCATCGGGCTGCTGGCGATGGCGTTAGTCGACAGAGGGACTCGACTGACACAGTCTGACATCAGTGCATTGAGCAATGGTGCAGTGGCGGCTCGATACGGGCAGCTCGAGCAAGAGGCGGAAATCCTGAGTGGAAGTGTAGTCGGGTTTATTCTCCTCGGTGTGGCGGCGCTACTGAATATACGGGTGTTTCCTGGATGGACGAGCACTCTCTTGTTCACGGCCGCATTGTGTGGGGTAATCGCCGGAGGTGCCTGGAAAATGAGCCGAATGAAGCACGCTGCTGCATCTGCGCTGGCGGCCCTTGCAACCGGCACAGAGACCGTCGCTGACACCAAACGCGACACTGGAAGTGCGGCCTAACATCGCATGCACCTGGCGGCGCACGCGATTTCGTGACGCACCGCGGGTGATGCGTTGACGTCAGGCAGAGCGGCACCTATTCAAGAGCGATGACAGAGAATGAGGACATCGCGGCGGTTTTGGAAACGCTCACCTTCACCACTTCTTTCATGATGCGGATATTCGGTCCGAGGATGACGCTTATCGTGCCATGCAGGAAGGCGAGCTTCGAAAACTGATTCAGTGGCTTAGGGAAGGTGCCTCGGTAGAGCAACTCAGGCGGATCAACTTCTTGTGGCCTGCCTGACAGCCGCTCCAGCCAACGAACGGCGCCGGTGTATCGACGAGGTCGCCTGGGCGTTCCGCCGGTCAGGCCGTCGCAGCCACGCTCCGATACCAGTCGACGGTCCGCTTGAGACCCTCTTCGAACGGCACGATCGGCTTGTAGCCCAGGATTTCCTTCGCCAGGCGAAGATCGGCAAGCGAATCCCGCACGTCCCCGGTGCGCGGCCCGGCATACTCCGGCTTCACGGTCGCGCCGATCAGCCGCCGCATCGCCTCGAAGAGGGCGTTGAGCGAGATGCTGCTGCCGGTGGCCACGTTGATGACGCGGCCGCTTGCGCCGGTGGCTTCGCAGGCCCGCAGCACGCCGTCGACGACGTTCGCCACGAACGTGAAGTCGCGACTCTGTTCGCCGTCGCCGTAGATCGTCGGCGCGCGGTTCTCGAGCAGCGCCATGGCGAAGAGCGAAATGACCCCGGAGTACGGCGAGGACGGATCCTGCCTGGGACCGAATACGTTGAAATACCTGATCGTCACGGTCTCGAGGCCGTAGAGAGACGTGAACATCTGCAGGTACTGCTCCCCCACCACTTTCTGCAGCGCATAGGGCGACAGCGGGCTGGTCGGCATGTCTTCGTGCTTCGGCGAGGTCACCGTGTTGCCATAGGCAGACGACGACCCGGCAAAGACGACGCGCCGAACGCCGGCGTCGCGCGCGGCGACGAGGACGTTCAGCGTCGCGTCGACGTTGGCGCGGTTCGAGGTGATCGGATCCTTGACCGAACGTGGCACGGACGGGAGCGCCGCCTGGTGCAGCACGAAGTCGGAGCCGGTGACGGCCATGCGCGCGAAATCGAGGTCGGCCAGATCGCCCTCGAGAAACTCCACGCCGGGCACGTGATCGAGGTTGCTTCGCTTGCCAGTGACGAGCGAGTCGGCCACGCGCACCTGGTGGCCGCGCCGAACGAGCTCTTCAGAAAGATGGGAACCGATGAAGCCGGCGCCGCCTGTGACGAGGTATTGAGACATATCAGTAAGACGCGTGACCTGGCCGAATCCTGAATCCTGAATTCAGTTCAGCACTCAGAGGTGGAGAAGTGCCGCCGCAGCGGGCCGTAAGCCGAATTCTGTTCTCCGGCCTTGCGGCCGAAGCGACAATCATTCCTCTAGCCCCGTCATCACTGACGGGATCAAGCGACCTACCCGGAGGCTTCGGACGGGCAGTCCTGGTAACGCCTCCCTATTTGGCCTTGCTCCGTGCGGGGTTTTGCCTGCCACCCGTGTTGCCACGAGCGCGGTGCGCTCTTACCGCACCTTTTCACCCTTACTCGCCTTCGCGCCCTTTCGGGCGCTTCGGCGGAGCGGTATATTTTCTGTGCCACTATCCTTCAGGTCACCCTGACCGGGCGTTACCCGGCGCACTGCCCTTCGGAGTTCGGACTTTCCTCCCGCCTTCGCGCCCTTTCGGCGCTTTCGCCCGTAGCGCGCAACTTCAGTTGCGCGTCAGCGACGGTGGCGCGGATCTGAAGATCCGCGCTACGGGTGAAAGCGTCCAAAGGACGCGAAGGCGGACGATTGTCTGGCCTGCTGCGGCGGCATATAGCCGATGTTATCTAGCCGTCTCCTTCCTGGCTAATCCCGTACTGCTCGAGCTTCTTGTACAGATTGCTGCGCGGTGTTCCAATGACCTCGGCGGTCTTCGAAATATTCCAGCCGTTCTCGCGCAGCTTGTCGACCAGAAATGCGCGTTCGGCGGACTCCTTGAACTCGCGGAGCGTGCCCGGGCGCTCCCTGTCGCCGTCGGTCGCGGCGGCGGGCTTTTGCTCGAGGCGCACGATGTCCCGAAGGTCGTCGACGTCGAGCGTATCGCCCGGCGTCATGATGATCAGCCGTTCGACGGTGTTCTTGAGCTCCCGGACGTTGCCCTTCCATCGCGCCTTCTGCAGGTACTCGAGTGCGTCTGGCGTAAAACGCGGGAGCCGCCGGTTGTTGTCGCGGCTGAAGAGATCCGCGAAGTGCCGGACGAGCGCCGGAATGTCGTCGCGCCGATCGCGGAGCGGCGGCACGCGAATCGGGATCACACTCAGGCGGAAATAGAGGTCCTCGCGAAAGGTCCCCTTTTCGATCTCCTGCTCGAGATCCTTGTTCGTCGCGGCGATGACACGGACGTCGACCTTGATCGTGCGCGCCGAGCCGAGCCGCTCGACCTCGCCTTCCTGCAGCACGCGCAGCACCTTGGCCTGCGTCTTTGCGCTCATATCGCCGACTTCGTCGAGGAAGATCGTGCCGCGGTCGGCCTGCTCGAACTTGCCAATCTGCTTTTCGGTCGCACCGGTGAACGACCCCTTCTCGTGGCCGAAAAGCTCGGACTCGATCAACTCCTCAGGAATCGCCGCGCAGTTGACCTGGATGAATCGCTCGCGGCTCCTCAGGCTGTTGCGGTGGATCGAGCGCGCGACGAGCTCCTTGCCGACGCCGCTCTCGCCCTGGAGCAGCACGGTGGCGTTGGTCGGCGCCGCACGTTTGATCGCATCCCACACCTGGCGGAGTGAGGGGCTCTCGCCGACCATCTGGTGGCGCACTTCGACGGCGCGCCTGAGCGATCGGTTCTCGTCGGACAGGCGCGACCGCTCGAGCGCGTTCCTGATCGACACTAGCAGCTTTTCGCTCGACGGCGGCTTCTCGATGAAGTCGAACGCCCCGGCCTTGGTCGCCTCGACAGCCGTGCTGACCGTTCCATGCCCGGAAATGATCACCACGGGCAGGTCATCGTTCGCGGCCCGCAGCTTCTGAAGCACCTCGAGGCCGTCCATCCCCGGCATCTTGATGTCCAGGAAGACCAGGTCCGGCACTTCCTTCTCGGCGAGCGCGATGCCTTCCGGTCCGCTCGAGGCCTCGATGACCTCGTAGTCGTCGTAGCGCAGGATCATCCCGACGGATCGGCGCACTTCCGCCTCGTCATCGATGACCAGAATGCGTGCTTTCATCGAAATCTGCTCTCGCGATCAGTCGACGACGACGGTCACCAGCGAGCGCTGGCCGACCGTGGGATCGAAGTAGTAGATCGCCAGGGCATCGCCGGTCCGGGCCGCGCCGACGATCCGCTGATACTCGGCCATGGTCGGCGTCGGCCGGCGGTTGACCTCGAGGATGACAAACCCGCGCCGGAGCACCTGCCTGGCGGCGCCCGTTGGATCGACGCGCGCGACGATCACCCCTTGCACGGTCTCGGGGATCTCGAGCCTGCCGACAAACATCCGGTCCATCTCGCGGACCGTCACGCCGAGGGGCGGCGGCGGATCGGCCGGCCGGGACAGCGGCGGCGAGGCCGCCCCGTCGCGCGGCCTGGACGGATCGAGCTCGTCGTCGTTCCCGGCGCGGCCCGGCCGCTCGGCCAGCTTGACGGTCATCGTCTGACGACGCCCCTCACGGAGCACGTCCAGCTTTGCTACCGTCCCCGGCTGACGCGCCGAGATGTTCTCGATGAGCTCCTGGTTGGACGCTACGCGGCGCCCCTCGACCTCAACGATGACGTCGTAGGGGCGGAGGCCGGCGCGTTCGGCGGGCGATCGCGGCGTCACGTCCTGGACCATCGCGCCGGCGCCGACTGACAGGCCCAGGGCCTGCTTCAGCGTAGGCGTCACGTCGGTGAGCGTCACGCCGATGAACCCGCGCGCGACCTTGCCGGTCGCCTTGAGCTGCGGCAGTACCGCGACGGCCTGATTGATCGGCAGCGCGAACCCGATGCTCGAGGCCTTGGAGCTAATCGCCGAGTTGATGCCGACCACCTCGCCGCGCGAGTTGATGAGCGGCCCGCCGCTGTTGCCGAAGTTGATGGCGGCGTCGGTCTGGATGTAGTCGTCCAGGCTCTGGTCGAACAGTTTGCGCCCGATGAAGCTCACCACGCCGACGGTTACCGAATGGACGTAGCCGAGCGGGTTGCCGATGGCGCAGACCCACTCGCCGGCACGCAGCTCGTCGGAGTTGCCGAGCGGCGCTTCGGGCAGATTCGAGACGTTCGGAATGTGCACGAGCGCGACGTCGATCGCGGGATCCGAACCGACGACCGTCCCGCGGAACGCCCGCCCGTCGGCGAGGGTCACGGTGATCCGCTCGGCACCCTCGACGACGTGAAAGTTCGTGAGGATATAACCGTTCCGATCGACGATGAAACCGCTGCCGGCGCCCTGCCTCGGCACGTCGGGATCGCGCGGGCCGTCGGGCGGATCGTCGCTGCCCCTGAACGACCGCACCGGGGTGCGGCTGCCCGGCTTGGAGGCCGCGTCGATGTTGACGACCGCCGGGTTGATGCGCTCGGCGACGTCGGCGAAATTCACGACGCCGGTCAGCGACGCGGGCCTCGGCCGGTCGTTCGGCGATGCCTCGCGCGCGGGCGCACTCGACACGACGGGCGTCCGTGCCACGCCCCCCGCCATGATGATGCCGACGAGAAACGCCACCGACGACGACAGCGCCAGCGTGATAAGGGTAAAGCGTTTCGACATGGGTATGCTGGTCGGCCGGCTCGCTCCGCTCAACCGGGTCCCTGGGGACCGTCAGACTCCCCTATTATCGCCCGGAACGCGTCTTCCGTCAGCGTCTTGACGCCGAGCGCCTGCGCCTTCTCGAGTTTGCTCCCGGCGTCGGCGCCGACGACCAGATAAGTGGTTTTTCGGCTGACCGCGCTCGTGACTTTGCCCCCAAGGCGCTCGATGGCCGCCTCGGCCTCGTCGCGACTCATCGACGTCAGGGTGCCGGTGACGACAAAGGTCTGGCCGGCGAGCGGCCCGGCGACGCCGACACTCGGCGGCGGCTGCTGGCTCGTCATGTTCACGCCTGCCTCGGCCAGCCTGGCCATTAACTCCAGGTTTTTCGGCTCATCGGCGAAGCTGCGAATTGACGCGGCCACCACCGGCCCGATGTCCGGAACCGCCTGGAGCTGCTCGACGGAGGCCCCCAGGATGGTCGTCATCGTCCGCAGGTGGCTCGACAATGTCGCCGCCGCCTTCTCTCCGACGTGGCGTATGCCCAGGGCGTACACGAGCCGCGACAAGTCGTTCTGCTTGGAATTCTCGATCTGCGCCGTCACATTGCGCCCGACCTTGCCGAGCTTCCGCGGCACGGCCCGATCCGAGCGCGGCTCTCGCGGGGCAACGATGAGGTTCTCGAGCTGCTCAGGCTGCAGGCGATAGAGATCGGCAAAGTCGTGCACGAGGCCCTGGTCGATCAACTGGTCGACGAGCGATTCGCCCAGCCCTTCGATGTTCATCGCGCTCCGGCCAGCGAAATGCTCGAGGCTCCGCCGCAGCCGCGCGGGGCACGACGCGTTCTCGCAGCGCCAGACCACCTCTTCTTCGTCGCGTGTGAGCGCGCTTCCGCACGCCCTGCACGTCGTCGGCATCACCCACGGCTTCGACTCCGCCGGCCGCAGGCCGAGCACAGGGGCCACGACCCTCGGAATGACGTCGCCGGCTTTCTCGATGACAACGGTGTCCCCTTCGCGAAGGTCCTTGCGGGCAATGTCGTTCGCATTGTGCAAGGTCGCCATCGACACCGTCGAACCGGCTATGAAGACCGGCTCGAGGACGGCGTAGGGCGTGTTCGCACCTGTGCGGCCAACATTCACTTCAATCCGCAGCAGCCTGGTCTGCTGCTGCTGCGCGGCGAACTTGAACGCGGTTGCCCAGCGCGGGAACTTGGCCGTGCTGCCGAGCCGCTCGCGGAGCGCGAGGTCGGCGAGCTTGACGACGACACCGTCGGTATCGAACTCGAGCGACTGGCGCTTCGTGTCCCACTCCCGACAGAAGGCGATGACGGCATCGATGCCCTGGCAAGCTTCGGCATGAGGCTCGATCGGAAGCCCCCACTCCGAGAGCGCCGACAGCAGCTCCTTGTGATTGGTCGGGGCGGCGTCGGCGGGCCCGACGTACTGGTAGACGAAGGCCCGGAGTCCGCGGCGCGCGACCAGCGCGGGATCGAGATTCCGCATCGTCCCGGCCGCGACGTTGCGCGGGTTGGCGTAGAGCGGCTCGCCGGCGTCAGCCCGCTCCTGATTGATGCGGTCGAACGACGCTCGCGGCAGAAAGACCTCGCCCCGCACTTCGAACCTGGCTGAGGGCCCGCCGCGAAGTGTCGAGGGAATCGGCTTGATCGTGCGAACGTTTGCGGTGACCTCCTCGCCGCGAAGGCCATCCCCGCGGGTTGCGCCGCGAACCAGGCGGCGGCCCTCGTAGGTGAGCGCGATACTCAGGCCATCAATCTTCAGCTCCGTGACATACGGGACGGCGATGTCGCCAAGTCCCGCAGCTCTGCGCAGCCGCTCGTCGAACGCCCGCAGGTCGGCTTCGTCGTACGCGTTGTCCAGGCTGAGCATTTGTGAAAGATGCTCAACCGTGGGAAAGCCCTGAACCGGGCGTCCGCCCACGCGCTGGGTCGGCGAATCGGGCGTGACGAGCTCGGGATGCGCCTTCTCGAGCGACTGCAGCTCCGTCATCAGCGCATCGAAGTCGGTGTCGGCGATTTCCGGAGTACTGAGGACGTAGTACAGCTCTTCGTGACGCCGAATTTCGTCGCGAAGCTGCTCGATGCGGTCCGCGGGGGTCATAGGATGAGTGGGAATTACGATCTTCCGCCTAAAGGCGGAAGCCACGAGACGCCCGAGCGGAAGCTAGGGCACCCTGACCCTGTGGCTTCCGCCTTCAGGCGGAAGGTTCTAGCGATCGCGGGACACAACGTAGTCTGGCAGCGCGATGAGCGCGTCCCGTTCCTGGCTGGCGGGAAACGCGGACAGACAGGTTTTTGCGCGCGAAGCATACTCGAGTGCCGTCTCGTAGGCGAGCTCGGTGGTTCGATGCTCGTGCAGCAGCCGGAGGATGTCGCGCCACTGTTCGGGGGCGACGGTGCGATCCCGGACGACGTCGCGAATCAGGCGGTCGGCATCGGCGCCGCCGCGCCTCAGCAGGAGGATGATCGGGAGGGTGACCTTGCCTTCACGGAGGTCGCCGCCGACGGGCTTGCCGAGGGCGGCCGCATCGGCGGTGTAATCCAGCAGGTCGTCGACGAGCTGAAACGCGATGCCCAGGTTGAAGCCGTAATCCCGCAGGGCGGTCTCCTGCTCCGGCGTCACGCCGCCGAGCATGCCGCCGATCTGGGCGCAGCCGCCGAAGAGAAACGCCGTCTTGCGGCGGATGATCTCGAAGTGCTCGTCCTCAGTGATGTCGACGTCGCCGGTCTTCGTGAGCTGGTAGAGCTCGCCCTCGATCATGCGCAGCGTGACATCGCAGAGCAGCCGGATGATGTCCAGCGAGTCGTGCGTCAGCGCCATCGCCATCGACTTGATGTAGAGGTAGTCGCCGAGGAGCACCGTGATGTCGTTGCCCCAGCGTGAGTGCACCGCCAACCGCCCGCGCCGAAGGTCGGCGCCGTCGATGATGTCGTCGTGCACGAGAGTCGCGGTGTGGATGAACTCGACCACCGAAGCGTAGAGAACTGCCCGGTCCCCGGTATAGCCGCCGAGCCTCGCCGCCATCAGCAGGACGGCCGGCCGCACGCGCTTGCCCCCGCTCTTCTGGATATAGCGCCCCATCTCGGGGATGAGCGCCACGCGGGACTGGATGTGACGGACGAATTCCTGCTCGACAGCGTCCAGATCCTCGCGGATGGGGCCGAAGATCTGCGCCAGGTCACTCGAGACGACGGATTTCTGCGCGGTATCGCTCAAAGGGTGTGCCGTTTTCGGTTCCGGGTCACCTCAGAATAGTGGAGTTCCGCGCGGGGTGTCAACGCGCTAAGCCGTTTGGTGGGAAACAGTTGGCCCAAGGCGCGGCGTCAACAATGCCTCGAAGTTGCGCGCCACCTGCGCGCCGAGCTCCGCCGCGGACAGGCCGCGAAGCGCGGCAACCGTCTCAGCCACCTTCTCGACAAACGCGGGTTCGTTCCGCTTCCCCCGATGTGGGACAGGGGCCAGATAGGGCGCGTCGGTTTCGATGAGCAGGCGGTCGGCGGGCACGAGCGTCGCAACCTCGCGCAACGACTCCGCGCGCGGAAAGGTGACGATTCCGGCGAGCGAGACATAGAAGCCGATGTCGAGCGCCTCGCGCGCCATGGCGGGATCGCCTGTAAAGCAGTGAAACACGCCACGTAGCGACGGTCCGGCCTCGCGCAGTATCCCGAAGGTGTCGTCGGTCGCCTCCCGGGTGTGAATGATCACCGGCAGCGCCAGCTCGAGCGCCAGCGCGACTTGCGTGCGAAAAACGGCCTGCTGCACATCCCGCGGAGAGAAATCGTAGTGATAGTCGAGCCCGATCTCGCCAATCGCGCGCGCCCCTTCCTTGACGACACCCTGCCGCACGATCGTGCGCGCCTCTTCGAGCCGTCCGACAAAGTCCCCGGCCTTGTGCGGGTGGATCCCGACCGAAAACCGAACTTCGGACCACAACGCTCGAACCTTCGCCGCCGCCGCTGACTCCTTGTCGTCGGCGGCGGAAAGAATGCAGAGCGCCGCTGTGAGCCCGGCGTCCCGCGCCCGTGCAATCACGCTGTCGAGGTCATCCGCGAACGCCTCATCCGCCAGGTGGCAGTGGGAATCAATCATGAGGCCCTACGGCTGAGCTCGGGGACAGTCACGGTTGAGTGTCCCCGGCTAGCGGACCCTGGTGCCGGGCAGGATCTCTTGATCGAAGCCCACCAGCGTCGGCTTGCCGCCGTCGGGACTCGCGGCCAGTACCATGCCGTTCGACTCGATGCCCATCAACTTGGCGGGCTTGAGGTTGAAGACCATGACGATCGTGCGGCCGACGAGCTGCTCGGGCTCGTAGGCTTCGGAGATTCCGGCGACGAGCGTCCGCTGCTCGGTGCCGACATCGATCGAAAGCTTCACCAGCTTGCGCGAGTTGGGCACTTTCTCGGCCGCGAGCACCTTCGCGACACGCAGATCGACTTTCATGAAGTCGTCTATCGAAATCTTGTCGGCGCCCGTGGCGGCCGGAGCGGCAGGCGCGGCGGCTGCTGGGGCTGACGGCGCGGCCGGCGGTGCGGGTGTATTTCGCGACTCTTCCACTTTAGGTCTCCTGTCTATCTTCGAGGCTGGTGATTCGACGACGACCTGCGGCGCGTCGCCGGTCAGGCCGAGAGTTGCGGCAGGGACCGTGGCCGCGCGCGGCCACAAGGCATCGCCCTTGAGGACCTGCCGTGTCCCCCCGTTGCTCCAGGCGGCGTCCGCAAGCCTGATGTCCCCTGCGGGTCGGGTCTCTCCGACGCGTCGCAGGATCTCCGCGGCCGACTTCGGCATCACGGGCAGCAGCAGGACAGCCGCCACGCGCACGGCCTCCGCGACGTCAAACAGCACCTGCGACAACTCGGCGGCGCGCGCCTCGTCGCGAGCGATAGCCCATGGCTCGGAGCTCGCGATGAACTCGTTGGCTGCGTCGACTATCTGAAACGCCGCCGCCGCCCCACGCTCGATCGCGAAAGCGTCCATCGCCTGACGGTAGTCGTCGAGGGCCTGCCCGGCGACTGCGGCCAGGCGTCCGGCCTGACCGGCGGGCGCCAGGCGGCCGCCTCGATACTTCTCCGCCATCGCGGCAATCCGGCTGACCAGGTTGCCCAGGTTGTTCGCCAGATCGACGTTATAGCGATCCTCGTAACGTTCCCACGAGAAGTCACCGTCGCTGCCGAACGTGATCTCCTTGGTCAGGTATAGGCGAAGCGGATCCGGCCCGAACCGGTCGAGCGCCTCGAGCGGCTCGACGACAGTGCCGAGCGACTTGCTCATCTTCTCGCCCTTCAGGTGCACCCAGCCGTGGCCGAACACCTGCCGCGGCAGCGCGACACCCGCGCTCATCAACATCGCCGGCCAGATCACGGCGTGAAAGCGCGTGATGTCCTTGCCGATCACGTGCACGTCGGCGGGCCACCACGTCGCGAGCAGCGCGTCATCAGTCCCGAGACCAACGGCGCTGATGTAGTTGATCAGCGCGTCGAACCAGACGTAGACCACGCTCGCGGGATCCTGCGGCATCGGAATGCCCCACGACTGTCCCGCGCGGCTCACCGATATGTCGTCGAGGCCGCCTTCGATCAACCGCAGAATCTCGTTGCGGCGAATCTCCGGAACAAGGAAGTCGGGGTGATCCGAGAAGTGCTTCAGCAGGCGTTCTTGGTATGCCGACAGACGGAAGAAATGGTTCTTCTCGCGAATCCAGTCCGGCTTCGTGCGATGAATTGGGCACAGCCCGTCGACGAGGTCCTTTTCCTGCTTGAAGGCCTCGCACGACACGCAGTACCACCCCTCGTAGTAGCCCTCGTAGATGTCGCCGGCTGCGGTGATGCGCCGGATCAGTTCCTGAACGCTCGCCCGGTGACGCGGTTCGGTCGTCCTGATGAAGTCGTCGAAAGACAGATCGAGCCGGCGCCAGACGTCGAGGAACTCCCCCGCCATGCGGTCGCAGTACGCCAGCGGCTCCTCGCCGAGCTCCTTCGCCTTGCGAAACACGTTCTGCGAATGCTCGTCGTTGCCCATCACGAAATGGACGTCGAACCCGGCCAGCCGCTTGTAGCGCGCAACGACGTCGGCGGCAATCTTCTCGTACGCCGTCCCCAGGTGCGGACGGCTGTTGACGTAGTCGATGGCGGTTGTCAGGTAGAAACGGGTCACGGTTCGGGGTTCAGGGTTCGGGTTCACAGTTCAGGTTGCTGCCGGCCGCTCGCTTCTCGCCGTTCGCTTCTCGCTAGTCGCTGCTAGCGGTTCAGCCGGCCTGCACATCGAGCCAGGCCTTTGTGGCCATGGCCTGCACATCCTTGATCGGGAGCCCGTGCTCGGCAGCAGCCTTTGCGCAATCCTCGAACTCGGGCGACGCGTTCAGCACGCGGCCGGCGCGGCGGGCGATCTTGATACGGATCGGGCCGACGGGCGTCGCAATGCTGCGCACGTCGCGCTCCAGGCAGTCGCGCTGCATCTCGTGATAGCGCACGCCAATCGTCGTCGTTTCGGCGAACAACAGACCCGAGAGTGACTCGCGGTGTTCCGGACGCGCGATGACGGTCACGAGCGTGCCCGGACGGTTCTTCTTCATCTGCACCGGCGCGTAGAACACGTCGAGCGCGCCGGCCTGATGGAGCCGCTCCATTAACGGACCGAAGAGCTGCGGATTCATGTCGTCGATCTCGCTCTCCAGCACGACCACGCGCTCGGCCGACACCGAGGCGTCCGCCTCGCCGACCAGGATCCGCAGCACGTTCGGGTTACCGGCGAAGTCGCGATCGCCTGCACCGTAACCAATCGACTCGACCCGCATCGCCGGCAGCCGCTCGAAAGAATCGGCATAGGCGGTGACGATGAGCGCCCCGGTCGGCGTGACCAGCTCGGCGCTCACCGCGCCAGCGTAGACGGGAACGCCCTGGAGCAGCCGGGCCGTGGCCGGCGCCGGCACGGGAAAGGTGCCATGCGCGCATTTGACGGTGCCGCTGCCGACGTTGAGCGGAGACGCCACCACGCGGTCCGCCCCGAGCCAGTCCATGCCGTACACCACGCCGACGATATCGATGATCGAGTCGAGGGCGCCCACCTCGTGGAGATGAATCTCGTCGAGCGACATGTTGTGAATCGCGGCTTCTGCCTCGCCCAGCCGGCGGAAGAGATGAATCGCCCGGTCCTTGCCCTCGCGCGTCAGCGCCGACCGCTCGATGAACCCGGCGATCTCCTTCAGACTGTGATGCGGACCATGGTGCGAAGCGCCCTGACCATGGTCGTGATCGTGCGTGTGGTCGTGGTCGTGATCATGAGCGTGACCGTGGTGATGGTGATGCCCGCCGCCATGGCCGGCCGCCTTGTGGCCTGCTGTCGCGACGGCCGTCAACCGGGCTTCCTGCAGCCGGAACTTCGTCGCCGACACGCCGGCGCGCAGCACGCGGTCGGCCGAGACGGATCCGTACTCTATCGCCAGGCTGCCAAGCGCGGTGCGCAGGCCGTCGAGAGGCAGGCCCAGATCCAGCAAGGCGCCCAGAACCATATCGCCCGAGGCGCCGGAGAAACAGTCGATATAGGCAATCTTCGGCACGGCTACAAGCTACGTCTCAAGAGGTCTGTTCCGTTTCTGTGTTACCCGTGTTGTCCGTGGCTCGTGCTGTCCGTGAGCGACCCGCGGCTTCAGATGTATCTCTCTTCCTTCATGCTGCAGTAGCGGGCGTTGGCGAGAATCACGTGGTCCAGCACGTCGATTCCCATCAGCACGCCCGCCGCGATCAACCGGCGCGTCAGCTCGACGTCATCCGTGCTCGGCTCCGGGTCTCCCGACGGGTGATTGTGAAAGACCACGATCGCCGCCGCACCCGCTGCCGCCGCCTCGCGGAACACCTCGCGCGGATGGACGATGCTCGCATCGAGCGTGCCGACCGTGACCACGGTCGTCCGCATCACCCGATGCTTGGTATCGAGCAGGACCACGCCGAACTGCTCCACCGGCCGATTGCCGTACAAGGGCAGGAGCAACTCCGCCACAGCCCGCGGGCCCGTGACCTGGACCCGTTGCCGGTTCGCGCGCGTCAGCGTGCGGCGTCCGAGCTCCACGGCGGCCAGCACTTGCGCGGCTCGGGCGGAGCCGATCCCCGTCACGCGCGTGAGCTCGTCGTGTCGGGCCCGCGCCAGGCCGTCGATCCCGCCGGCCCGCGCCAAAACCGCGTTGGCCAGGTCGAGGGCGCTGGCGGCGGCCCTCCCGGACCCCAGCACGATGGCGACCAGCTCGTTGTCGCCAAGGGCACCCGCGCCCAGCCGTTGGAGCTTTTCGCGCGGACGATCGTGCGGCGCAACGGTCTTCATCGTACACCATCCCAGTCACACGTCCGGGAGGGCACGCTGCAAGAAGCGCGCTCGCTCACTACTTGCACGCCCTGCGAGACGGAACGCCAGCCGCGGGCTGACGGATTCACGAGCAAATCGGCGGCCGAACCGCAGGTCGCTCACATCGACGCACGCGTCCCCGAAAGCCGGCCGCGCGAGAAGTGCGCAGCGGCTTCACGCGCCGGCGGGCGCAGGCGTGGCAGGAATTGCAGACAGGACCAGCCGCTCAGGCGAGCTTCCGAACGAAGTAGCGGTAGGCGTTCCACTCGGGAAGCGCGCGATCGTCCGCCTCTACGTGGAGCGGCACGCAGCCCGCGCCGGCCAGGAGCGACAGCACCTCGTCGCGATCGATGCCGTACATGGGGAACGCCACTGGACCAGACGGCACGTCCCCGCGGAGCCCGGCATAGATGTCAGGCCAGGGTCGTTCGCCGAGACGCGCGACCACGACGCCCGCTGACGCGGGAGTGAGGCTGTTTTCGAATGAGCCAGGATCCGCGCTGACCGGGATTCGGAGCGTCGGAGACTTCCGGTCACTGAACCAGGTGACGCCCTCGTGCACGACATCAATCTCGCACAGGTAAGCGCCGGGCTCGACAGGCGCCTGCACGCGCAGAGCGACCTGGCACGTTTCGCCCGGCAGCACCGCCTGCGGCAGGCTCGTCCGTCCGTCATCCTGGACGAGCATCGCCCCACCGTCCGCGGTCAGCCAGTGATTGCCGACGCGGAGCGATCCCCCGGCGCCGGCCTGCCACACCTCGCCGGAGACATTTCGCACGCCGACGATCAGATCGAACGTCGAGCCGCAGCCGAGGACTGCGGGACAGGCCGACTGAAGGTGCAGCTCCGCGCGGTAGGCCCCGGCGGGCATGGGTTGCGGCCGCACTGCTTCGCCCGCGTCGTGACGGCGATCGGACGGCAGCTGAAAGACCATGACCGCGTTCGGTCGCAGCACCCGCGCGAACTCGCGCAAGTAGCCACTCGCGATTGCTGGCTCGATGTGCTGCAGCACGATGTCCGAGTTGATGAAATCAAGCGACTGCGACGCGAGGACCCGGAGGTCCGGCGCGTCATTGTGCACGTAGCGGACGCGCCCCGGAAACCGATTCAACGAGTCGGCCAGCCGTACCATGGTCATGGCGGCGTCGACGCCGACGACCGAATCGAAGCTCTCGGCCATCGCCTGCGTCAAGCGGCCGACGCCGCACCCGAAGTCGAGGGCCGGGCCGCGCTCGTACGTCACGTCGAGCTGGCGGAGCCGGTAGAGGAGCAGGGAGATCTCCCGGCGGCCGGTTTCGAAGAACTCGTCCAGATCCCACCGCCGGCCCGACTTGTCGGGAGCGGACAGAATCGCCCAGAGCGGGTCGGCTTGCGCGAGGTCTTCCCAAAACGGGTTGCTCACTTGATCAACCAGCCTAATCCCGAAACCACCAGTACGATGAGCACGAAACCCGCGATGTCGAGCACGATGCCGTACCGCATCATGGCCGTGATCGGCACGTGGCCGGAGCTGTAGACGATCGCGTTTGGTGGCGTCGAGATCGGCATCATGAAGCCCATCGACGCGCCAAAGGTGGCCCCGAGCGCCGGTTCGAGGGGATCGATGCCGGACGCCTGGGCCACGGCAATCGCGACCGGCACGATCATGTTGGCTGACGCAGTGTTCGACGCGGTTTCTGACATCACGATGGCGACGGCGGTGAAAAGGACCGTCAGGGAGAACGCCGACCGAACCGGGAGCCATGCGGTGATCCCGTGGCCAATCGATTCGGCCAGACCCGTCGAGAAGGCGAGCGCCCCCATGGCCAGTCCGCCGCCGAAGAGCAGGATGATGCCCCAATCGATCCGGATCGCCTGTTCCCAACTCAGCGTGAACCTGCGCGCCCTCCAGTTGACGGGCAGCAGGAACAGCAGGATTGCGCCGATCATGGCTGCGACCGATTCCGGCACCGCGGCCTCGAACCCTTTCGCAAATCCGCTATCGCCGGCCCCGGCAATCGCCAGCACTCCGGGAAACAGCCAGAGCACGACGGTCGCGCCAAACGCGACGAGCGTGTTGCGCTGGCCAGCAGACATCGGACCGAGCTTTCTCAGCTCCTCGTGGATATGTGCGGTCTGCGCGAGATCGACTGTGAGCCCCTTGAGCAGCCGCCACCGGAAGTAGACAACGAGGAAGACGAACAGGAGCAGGGTGAGCGGAATGCCGAGCACCATCCATTGAAAGAACGAGATGTGCTCGTGGGCAATCCGCTCCAGCATGCCCTTGCCGATGAGGTTTGGCGGAGTGCCGATCGGTGTCCCCATGCCGCCGATTGACGCGCCAAAGGCCGCCATCAGCATCATGGCCGTCGCGAAATTGCGGCTCGCGGCATCCGACTCCCGGCCCTTGGTGAGATGGGCGACGATCGACAGCCCGATCGGGAACATCATCGCCGTCGTGGCCGTGTTGCTGATCCACATGGAGATGCCGGTGGCGACGGCGCCGTAGACGAGCAGAATCCTGGTCGGGCTGCCGCCGACCGCGCGCGACGACAGGGCGCCAAACGCGATCCGGCGGTCGAGACCGTGGGCGAACATCGCTTCGGCGAGCATGAAGCTCCCGATGAAGAGAAAGATGATGGGGTCGGCGAACGGCGCAAAGACGACGCGCGCCGGCGCGACCTGCAGGATGATCGCTAACACCGGGCCGATCAGCGCCGTTACGGCGAGCGGAAGCGCTTCGGTGATCCACAGGATCACCATCATCAGCAGGATCGCCGCCAGACGATGCGCCGGCGCTGCGATGGGGATCGGCGCTGCGAGCAGGATCAGCAGCGCGACGGGGCCGCCGATCATGCCGAAGGTCCTGCGCCGCCGATTGAACAGCTCTTCGGCCGGTGAGTAGGTCTCGACGGCCTCGCCGGCTTCGTGGAGGCTGCGCATCAGGGCTTCAGCCAGCGGCTGTCGGCGATGATTTCCGCCCACCCGGTCAGGAACAGCCCGTCATCGTCCCACTCCACGCGTTGCGTCCCGCCTGGCGACACGACCTGCACATCGGGCGAGGCGCCGCCATAGCGAATGGCCGCCACCGCGGCCGCGCACGCTCCGGTGCCCGAAGCCTCCGTGGGCCCGACGCCTCGCTCCCAGATCAGGATCCGGACGCGGTCCGGAGCCTCGACGGTGGCCAGCTCGACGTTCGTGCCCTCGGGGAAATGCGGGTGGACGGCCAGCGCCCTCCCGATCGTGTGCAGGCGCTGCTCGGTGACGTCTCCGAGCACGACGCATTGCGGATTGCCGACTCGTAAGGTGACGGCCGCGACGCTCTGCCCTTCGACCGGCAGCGTCACCTGTTCGATGCGCTCGGGCTGTCCCATCGCCGCGCAGAACGTATAGCGGCCATCCCGCCGACTGAGTAGTTCGAGCGCCTTCACCCCCGCGTCGGTCTCGACATCGATGAAGATGCCCGCGTCGAGCTCCTGTGTCGAGGCAATCCACGCGGCCAGACAGCGCACGCCGTTGCCGGATATTTCCGAGCGGCTGCCGTCGGCGTTGAAGAGCTGCATCGAAGCGCCGGCACTGCGGGTCTCGAAGACGATCAGCCCGTCGGCGCCGATGCCCCGATGCCGATCGCACACGTCGCGGGTGAAGGCCAAGGGGTCCGCGATGCCGGAGAAGTCGAAGGCATCGACGAGCAGGAAGTCGTTGCCGAAGGCGTGCGACTTGATGAGCTTCATTTGCGGCAGAACGCGAGCAGGTGCCATCCGAACCGGCGCACGAGGGACCGGGGAAGCGCGTTGAAGGTTCCGACAAAGACCGTGTTGAACATCACGCCCTTCCACCCGCCATGGAGGCGCGACTTGACCGGAAAGCGTTCCTCGACGATCTGGACATCGCTGAAGCCCTTTACCAGCGCGCGAAACTCCGTCGCGCTGTACTTGCCGAGGACCGGCGCGTCCTCGTGCTCGAGCGGGACCTTCATCAGCTTCGACAGCGCATTGAGCCACGAGATGCGGTTGTACACCTGGAAGATCGCCAACTGCCCCGGCTTGAGCACACGGCGGCATTCGTCGACCAGCCGCCGATCGTCAGGGGTGTACTGGACGACGCCGTGCGCGTAGACCAGATCGAACGTGTTGTCCGGGAACGGGAGCCGCTCGCCATCCGCTTCGCGGAGGTCGGCTTCGAGTCCTAGCTGCGCAAAGTTCTGGCGCGCGAGCGCGATCGCAGACGACGACAGATCGACGCCGGTCACGCGCGCACCGCCTTGCGCGAAACGGACGAGATCCGTGCCCGCACCGCACCCCACCTCGAGGACACGCTGCCCGCGATACCCGTCGAACTTGACGAGGCGGAGCAGGTGATGCAGCTTTTCGAAGTGATAGTGATCGAGATCCGAAAAGAAGCCCGGTGAACCGACCGGGTGGGACGTAATCTCGAGGTCGTGGATGTGCTCGTTCCAATACTTGCGGACGTCATCCGTTGTGGCGCGCTCGGGTTGGGACACGGGCCACTACTATAGAATAAAGCGCAGCGCATGCGTTCACGCGATCTCACGCGCCTCACGGCGACGACCTACGACGTGCTGGTCATCGGCGGCGGCATCCACGGGCTGACGATCGCCTACGAAGCCGCGAGCCGTGGTCTGCGTACGGCGCTCGTCGAGGCTGGAGACTTCGGCGGCGGCACTTCGTTCAACCATCAGAAGACCGTGCACGGCGGATTACGGTCGCTGCAGTCCGCGAGCCTTCGCCGCGCGCGCGAAAGCATCCTCGAACGTCGCGCGTTCGCCCGCATTGCGCCGTGGTTTCTCCGGCCGCTCCCGTTCATTGTGGGGACGTACCGTTCGGTGTCGCGCGGCCGCCTGGCGTTCAGGGCCGCCTTCCGCCTCGACCGGTGGCTGGGACGCGACCGCAACGCCGGCGTCGAGCCCGAACTGCATCTGCCGGCTGCGCGTCTCGTGTCGAAGGCAGCGACGTTGCGGCTGTTCCCGGGCGTCCGGGCCGATAAGCTGACCGGGGCCGCGCAGTGGTACGACTACCAGATGGTCGAAGCCGATCGGCTCACGCTGGCATTCGCCGCCGCCGCCGATCGCTCCGGCGCCGATCTCGCCAACTACGTCGAAGCCCTCACGCCACTGCGAGAGGGCGACCGGATCTCGGGAATGAGCGTTCGTGACGCATTCTCTGGCCAGGTGGTCGCGATCAAGGCCGGCGCGGTCGTGAACGTCGCTGGCGCACACGCCGGCGCCATCATGCGCGCGTTCGGTGTGTCGCGCAGCCTGCCGCTCCTCAAGGCGATAAACCTCGTGACGTCGAAGCCCGCGAGCGACATCGCGCTGGCTGCACCGACGTCACGCGGGCAGATGCTGACGCTCGTTCCATGGCGGGGACGTGCGATCGTCGGCACGGGCCAGTCGGAAACATTCGTCCAGCCCGATGCCGCAGGCGTCACGGCCGGCGAGGTCGACACGTTCATCGCTCACGCCAACCACGCCTTCCCCTCGCTCCGCCTGACGCGCGCCGAGGTGACGCTCGTCCACCGCGGCATCGTCCCGGCCGTCGAGGGCGGCGCGCACGGGGCGCCTGCCCTCCTGTCGACGCCAATCGTCTACGACCATGCGGCCGACGGCGCTGCCGGAGCGATGACTGTCGTAGGGGTCAAGTACACCACTGCCCGCCGACTGGCGCAGCAGGTGACCGAGCGTGTCGCGAAGCGGCTCGGCAAACGCCTGCGGCCATCCCGAACCGCCACGACCGTGCTCCCCGGCGCGGGCATCGCGGACCATGAGGCGCTGGCGATCGAAACGGCGCGCGCGTGCAACATCGAGCTGCCCCTCGCCACGATCCGCCACCTCATCGCGATCTACGCCGAACGCGCCGCCGACATCGTCCGCCTGATGCACGAGCAACCCGACCTTCGCGATCCGGTCACCCCGGCGTCCGCCACGTTGGGCGCAGAGGTCGTTCACGCGATCCGGCACGAGATGGCGGTTCGATTGTCCGACGTCGTGATTCGCCGGACCGGGCTGGGCGCCGCCGGACCACCCGACGACGCCGCGCTGGCGGCGTGCGGACGGATCGCAGCGCGGGAACTGGAATGGCCCGCGGATCGCACTGCAGAAGAGATCGCCGCCGTGCAGCGGTTCTACACGATCGCGGAAACGAAGGCCTAGCTACGTTAGAGGAGAACCTATCTCATAAACGTGACGCTCGTTCCAAGTCGCGAGCGAGCTTGGCGAGCGAGCCACGCGAACGGAGCGCGCCGACGAAGCGGCGCGCGAGAGAGCGTGTAGGGGAGTCCGAGGGGCGAAGCCCCTCGGAAAAGAAAGTCTAGCGCCGGCAAATTACGAGCGGGCCCGATTCGGCGACGACGTTGGAGAAGCCTGTGGGATCGCGATCGAGGTCGACGTTGCCGGGAGCACGGAGGTAGGCGAGCCGGGCGTGCATCTGTTCCTGGCTCGAGAAGTTGACGTTGCTGCAGCTCCGTCCGCGGGACGGGCTCATCACACCCTGTCCCGAGGTATGCCAGAAGCCCATGGCATGGCCGACCTCGTGAATGATTGTTTCGGGCGTGACCTTCAAGCTGCCACAGACATTGGCGCAGCGATCGTAGTTGATGGTGATCGCGCCTGGATTGGCCGCGACAAACGCCAGGCCGCAATACTCGGCCGTCGGCTCGTAGACGAAGGTGACGCTGATGTAGTCCCGCCGCTCGGCGACGGCTCCGTTCCCAGTCTCGATCGCGCCGGCGTTGAACTGGCCGCCGGTCAGCTGCGGCACGGCCGAGCGGATCGCTTGCACGACCAGGTTGACCTCGGCCGGCTCGAGCGCCTGCCCCGTTCTCGGATTGAAGGTATTGACGTAGAAGTTCGGCGTCGTGGTCCAGCGCGCGACCGCGCGCAGCGAGGCTGGCGTCTCGAGCCCGTTGCGGACGAACTCCCGGTAGAACGACAAGGAGAACGGCGAACGGTCGGGCATCAGCTGCAGCTGGATGTCGTGGCGGCCGGCCTGCTCCCAGCGCACGGCCGTCTCGTAGGTCTGGTATCCCGAGGCGGTGACTGTCACCGCCTGACGCGCCGTCGCGGTGCCCGTACCCGTCAGGGTCCACGCGCCGTCGACGCCGCTCGTCTGTGTCTGATTGATGGTCGTGAACGTCAACGTGGCCCCTGGGATCGCCGCCCCGCTGACGGCGTCGACGACCGACCCGGCGAGCGACCATGTCTGCGCCGCGGGCGGAGGCGTTACCGGCGAGGTCGGCGAGCTCGGTGTGCTGCCACTGCCGCCGCACGCTTCATGACAAAGCAGAGCGAGCACTGGAAGGACAGCCCGCATCATCTTCATCATGGTGCAGTCGTTCATATCAGTGTATGAACCTTGCCATTGTCCGTTATGGGAGCGTAAAACCTTTGAAGACGTAGGTCACGCCGGCGGTAAACCCGAAGCTCGGGTCGTGTGAGGTTAATCCAAAGATGAGTCCGCCGTCGACTCGGACCGCGGCGTGGGTGAACCGCGTCCCGACGCGCATGGCGGAGCGGGTCTCCGTTCCCGGCGGGATGCGCTCGTTGCGGGTATTGAAGCGGCCGTTGATCTCCCCCACCAGCTCGAACCCCTGCGCGAGCGCCCGAGCCACGGAGAATCCGTACAGGATGACGTCGTTCTGGCGGTCGCCCTCGACCGGATCCGAGAGGATCCCGAGGCCAAAGTTGCCGACGAAGCGCACCGAGCCGGCGGTCTTGCCCATCAGCGCTACGGCGGAGAAGTCCATCGTGTCGAGCCCGAGGCCACTCTCGTTGCCGGCGATCGGAAGCTTGGTCGCCAGACGGATGCCGATCGACGGACGGCCCGGCCCTTCCGACAGGACCCTGATTTTGGTGGCGATGACGAGGTCCTCGACGTCATTCGTCGTATCGCCGGTCAGTTCGAGCTTGTCCGATAGCGGCGCCGGTTCGATTGACGTGATCTTCAGTCGGTTGTAGAAGCCGCCATCGACCTGCAGCTCGAGAATCGAGCTGAAGCCGAAGCTGACACCAAGCGTCGGCAGCCGCAGCAGATTCCCTGTGAGGCCCGACGCCGGATAGACGGCCTCCTGCTGCGAGTCGAAGCCACCCTCGATGAGGATATTGCCCGTGCCCACCGTCTCAGGATCCTCGGTGACGAGCGGGCGCTGCTGTGCGGCGGCGGGCGCACAGAGTCCAAGTACAAGCAGCAGCGCAGCAAACGCCTGTTTCATCATTTCTCTCGAAACGCGCGGAGCATCAGCGCCTGAGCAGCTGAAGCGGGACGGCGCCGTCGCCGCCGTGGTCGGCTGCGAACAGCGCCTGCTCGGCGACCGGGTGGAGACGGCGATCGAGGAGGTGCCGCGGGCCGACATTGGCGAGGGCGCGAATCATGGAGTTCTTGATCTCGGGATGCTCCACTTCGAGTTCGGCGATGAGGCGCTTGATGCGTTGACGCTGGAGGCTCAGGTCGCCGCAGGCCGGACAGCAGCACCCGATGATCGGCAACGCCGAGGCCTTGGCGTAGTTTCGCGCCTCCGCCTCGGTGACCCCGACGAGCGGCCGAATGACGACATGCTCGCCGTTGTCCGAGACGAGGCGCGCAGGCATCGCTTTGAGCGCTCCGGCGAAGAACAGATTGAGGAGGAGCGTCTCGATGAAGTCGTCGAGGTGGTGGCCGAGGGCGATCTTCGAGGCCCCGACTTCAGTCGCGAGGCGGTAGAGCACGCCGCGCCTGAACCGCGCACAGAGCGAACAGGGCGTCGCATTCTCGGCGAGCAGATCCTCGATGTTCTCGCCGATTTCCGTGTGGACGATCCGGTATTCCCAGCCGCGCTCTTCGCAGGTCTTCGAGATGAGGTCGTGGCGATACCCGTCGTAGCCGGAATCGACCGTCACGCCGATGATCGAGAACGCGATCGGCGCCCGCTGGCGCAGCACGTGCAGAATCTGCATCAGGGCCCAGCTGTCCTTGCCGCCGGACAGACCGACCATCACCCGATCGCCGTCCTCGACCAGACTGTAGTCGACGATGGCCTTGGTGACCTTCTTGGCGATCCGTGTTTCGAGCGGCGTGGCGTATGACATCGGCAGAAAGTTTGAAGTCTGACGTTTGAAGTTTGAAGTTAGGAAGTGCGAAGTTCGAAGTCAGAAGTGGAAGTCAGAAGTTTGAGTCAGAAGTTTGAGTCTGAAGTCTGAAGCCCAAGTCTGTCCGACCTCCCCAGGTTCACCCTCTAGTCTACCGCGGTCAGTGCGGCGACGGCGTCGGACCAGCTCAGTCGCGAGGCCGCCCTCAACGCCGCGGCGCCCATCGTTTCGGCCAAGGAGCGATCGTTCATCACGCGCGCGAGCGCGGTGGCCAGCGCGTCTGGCGACGAATCGCAGACGAGGCCGGTCACCCCATCTTCGATGAGCTCGACGGGCCCGCCGCTGTCGCGGCACGTCACCACCGCCTTCGCGGAGGCAAACGCCTCGGCGGTCACAAATCCGTAGTCTTCGTCGAGCGGCGGAAAGCAGACGGCGCGGCACCGCGCCAGATGCTCCACGAGCTGTGCCTCCGTTAGGACGCCCGGGAAGGTCACCCGGCCGGACACGCCGAGCGACTGCGCAAGCTCGATCAGGCGAGGCTGCTCCTCGCCGTCGCCGGCAATAACCGCCCGAATTCCGGCGGCGGCCGGTGCAGCCAGCGCCCGCACCAGCAGGTCGGCCCGCTTGAGTGCGGTCAGCCGCGAGACCATGAAGATGTAGTCGCCGTACGCGTCGCAGCGATAGTCCCGTTGTGGCGGCGGTGGAAAGAGCACCGTCGATTTGAGCTCGGGCCACATCGAGAGCCGCTTCTGCACGGTGCGCGAGAGCACGAAAAGACGCGAAACATTCCGAGTCAGGAGGTACCGGTCGGCCGCGTGAATGAGGCGGCGCCGGACGCTCTCTTTGAGCCGCCCGTGCGGGCTGAGCCTGGCCGAGAAGCGCGGCCAGAGATCGTAGTACTCGCGCATCGTGTGATTGAGCCAGCAGACGTGACGCGGGTGGCGCACCGCGTAGCTCGGATACCTCAGGCTGATGACCTGGTCGATCGGCCGTCCGCCGCTCGAACCGACGTCGGTCAGCCACGTCGCGATGTAGGCCGCGGCCTGGCGTCCGAAGCGGTTCTGCGGCGTAACCACCACATCGGCGTCGTGGCCGGCCTCGCGCAGTGCCTGGACGAGCGACCGCGCCATCACCAAGTGACCGCCCTCGACCATCGGCGGGCTCGAGGTGACGACCGCAATGCGGCTCATTTCCATCACTGGCCCATCACTAGCCCATCACTGGATCAGCATCGGATCGACCCGCACGCCGAGATAGCGGGTGTCGGTTGACCCGGCCTCGTGGAAGATCGGCACGAAGCCGCGGCTGCTCGACACCGACGCGGTCCAGACCGGCCACGTGCCTTGATAGAGGAAGCCCGGATCGAGGTTGAAGAACACGCGCTGTTGCTCGCCGGCTTTGAGCGATACCTGCTGCGTTCGCCGGCCGACCGTCATCACCACGTCGGTCGGCACCACGCCGGCGGTCAGCGTCAGCACCGCCTTCGACATCGGCTTGTCGGTCTTGATGAGAAACTCGGCGCGCGACTCGCCCTTGACCCAGAACGTCTTGTTCTCGGCGGGAAGATACGCGTTGTCGTCGAAGAAGTAGAGCTGAAAGCCGGGATCCTTGCCGTCCTCGTGATCGCCGAACCAGACCATGACCCGAGACGAGTCGGTATTGATCGGCCAATCGTAGACGAGCGTCAACTCGACCGGCAGCCAGCGGAGCGGTCCGTGTTTCGCGTAGCTGCCGGGATGGAACGACGCATAGAACGGATTGAGCACGAGCGGCGCCGTGAACAGCGCGCCGACAACCCAGGGCACGAACGCCGCCCAGAGCCGGGGCAACGCCGGCATGACGAACAGCAACAAACCGTAAGCGCTCATGAAGTAGCGATTGCCGATCGACCCGCCGCCCCCGTGCCAGGTGTAAGGCGTCCCGATGATGAACGTCAGCAGCTGGGCAAGCGCGGCCGCCACCACGAAATATTCCCAGGTCGGCCGCCGACGGAATCCGATCACGAACGCGACGAGCGCGAAGAGCGCCGGGAAGAAATACGGCAGAAGCCCTGAGTATCGGCCGACGATGGAATATCCGAGATTGTGCGCGAGGTTGGTCGCAAAAACCCGGCGGTCGAAGATGATGTCGGTGAGCGCCTCGTTGCGTTCTTTCGTCACGCCGATTTCTTCGAAGCGAGACTCGGGCGTTTGCAGCGGGTACTCGTTATAGAAGCTGGCGCGGTCCTCGCCGCCCTGGTAGTTCCACTCGCCGGAGATTGCGATGTTGCTCGCAAAGAGTCCCCCGGCGACGGCGGCAAACGCGATCGTGCTGACGATCGCTCTCCTCCACTCACGGCGCCAGAGCATCCAGGCCAGGACCGGCGGAAAAAGCAGCGCGTTGGTGATCTTCGAGAACGTCACGATTCCGAGCAGCACGGACGCCGCAATGTCGTTCGCGCCGCCGAACAGCCACCGCATTCCCCAGGGCGCCTGCTCGCGTGTGGCGACCAGCTTGTAGAACCAGCAGAAGTACGCCAGAAACCCGATTGTGAAGTTGAAGAGCTCAGGAGCAATCCAGACGAAGTACACCGGCACGACCGACGCCAGCAGAAAGCCCGCCGTCAGGATCGCGGCCGTTGCCGCGCGCATCCGCGCGAGGAGGAAGACGTAGCCGCACCAGGCGACGAGCGCCAGCAGCACGGCGTGGAAGACGAGGAACCCGTTGGTCCCGAGGAGTCGAACAAACGGCGCGGCGAACGCCGAATAGATGAACGACTTGCCGTAAAAGTAGCGCGACGGATCGGGATCGGGGACGGTCGTCGTCCAGACAAACGGCGGGCGACGCATGAACCCCCAGGCGGTGATGTCGCGTCCCTTCTTCAGAAAAACGCCCGAGGGTCCGCTCGGGAATTCGCGCCACACCCGCATCAGATCCTCGCGGCGATAAGTCAGGTCTCCATCGAGCGCGAGGCTGTACCCCATCATGTAGTACGTGGCTTCGTCGCTCTGGATACCCAGCGCCGCGCGTGGAAAATCGACCGAGATCGCCAGGCCACCATAGACGCAGAGCAGCAGGAGGGCCAGTACCGCGCCCGGCCGGAAATTCGCGGCCGGAACCGATGACACCGCGGTCGTCGCTGGAGCGAGGCTCGCCGCCGGCTCGCTCATCATGCCGGTGCTCGCGTATCCAGGAAGGACAGGTCCGCTTGCACGGCACCCTTGCGGTGCGTCTTGCGCGAGACCCGGTGCAGGAGGTCGTACAGCCGCTCCATCTTGCGCACGAACGCCGAGATGTCGTACTGCCGGCCGCTGACACGGGCCGCGGCGCCAAGGCGCGCCCGCGTCGCCGGCTCGTCCATCGTGCGGATGATCGCGCGAGCCAGCGCGTCGGCATTGCGCTTGGGCACAATGAGCGCGTCGCGGTCGTCGGTCAGCACGTCGAGCAGGCCATCGGCGTCGGTCGCCACGATCGGCTGCCCCATGGCCAGCGCCTCGAACACGGTCAAGGGCGTCCCCTCCCAGAGCGACGGAAACACGCTGACGTCGAACGCTGATACGACGCGCGCCACGTCGCGCGCAAAACCAGCGAAGACGAACCGGCCGTCGAGGCCGAGCGCGCGCGCCTGCTGCTCGAGCGGCTCGCGCAGCGGCCCTTCACCGACGACGAAGAACTTCGCCCGCGGCCGCTCGTTGACGACGAGCCGGGCGGCCTCGACCAGGTACGAGTTGCCCTTTGACTCGTGCAGCCGCGTCACCGTCCCGGCCGCGAACTCATCGGGGGCGATACCCAGCTCCGCGCGCGCGGCGCCGATCTCCTCGGTGCTGCGCGGCCGGCTGAACTCGTCGAGCGGAACGCCGAGATACACGATCTTGACCTTCTCGGCCGGAATCCGCCGCGCCTTGATCACGAACTGCGCGGTGCTCGCCGAGACGGCAATAGCAATGTCGGTCAGCGGCTCCAGGCAGGTATCGGCGACCTTCTGAAACCACGGCGTGTCGGTCAGGTTCGCGTGCTCGTGAAGAATCGTCGGAATCCGTCGCATGCCGCCCGCCACCCGGCCAAACGTAGTGGCGCCGTACCCGTGCAGGTGCAGGATGTCGATCTGCCTGCGATCGATGACCTTGAGCAGCGCCGGAAGCGTCGCCGGGTCGAACTTCGACTTGTGCAGGTAGGTGATGTCGACGCCGAACGAATCCAGCGTCTCCTCCGACAGATCCTTCCTCCGCAGGCTGACCAGCGAGACGTTGTAGCGATCGCGATCGAAACGGGGAATCATCCACGCAAACAGGCGCTTCACGCCGTGCATGCGCGATCCTTCCCACCCGAGGTGGTCGCACACCTGCAGAACATTGAGCTTCCGCGTCCCTCCGCCTCCATCATCTATCCGAGGCGTTCGGCCTCTATCAATGATGTGAGGCGTTCCGCCTCTATCAATCATCTGAGGCGTTCCGCCTCCATCAATCATCTGAGGCGTTCCGCCTCCATCAATTATCTGAGGCGTTCCGCCTCCCGGCTCGGTCACCGGCTGGCCACCTCGTCACGCGTGCCGACCACGCGCGCCGGAACGCCAACGGCAATCGCCCGCGCCGGGACCGCTTCGCGAACGACGGCGCCCGCGCCGACGACGGCGCCGTCCCCGACCGTGACCCCGTCGAGAATCTTGGCGCCGGCACCGAGCCAGGCGCCGGCGCCGACCGAGACGCCGGCGGACCGGCGGCTCTGCGCGAGCACGGGCAGCGACGGATCGGCAGCCTCATGGTCGCCGCCGATGACGTAGCAATACGCAGCGATCAACGTGTCTCTCCCGACGCTGACCCTGCTCGCGGAGAACAACTCGCAATTGAACCCGATATTGGCGCCGTCCGCGATCTCGATGTCTCCGTTTTTGCACGACAGGATCGTGTTTCTCCCGACGAACACGCCGCTGCCAATCGCGATCCCACCATTGCTCTCGCCTTTCGCGTCGAGCAGACAGTTGTCGTCGACGACGACGTTGTCGCCGATGCGGATCTTGTGCGGGTGGCGCAGCACGACATTCTGTCCGAAGACGACGTTGCGGCCGCACGACCCGAGGAGCGCCGGGTAGAGCAGCTTCCGCAGCACCAGCCCGAGCGCGCCAGGCACATGCTGCGAGCACATCACGACCGCCTCGTGCTTCAGCAGCGCGCCGAGGCCCGTTCGCCCGACGACCAGGCGCGCGTACTTGTCGCGCGCCGACGATTGGCCATCGAACAACTGATCCTGCGCCCGGGGAATCTCCATCATTAAGAACCTATCTCACAAACACGGCCCACGGCTCACAACGATGAACGCGACCAGCCTCCGCTAAAGCTACGGCGGTCCGCCGAAGCCTTGGCGAAGGCGGAAGATCACGATGGCCACGAAGAAGATTTTCAAGGGCGCCCTTCGCGAACTTCGTGAGCTTCCGAATCTTCGTGATGGTTTCGTGACAGTGTTTACACGTGTCCCGTGACTAAATCCACCCCTCGCGTCTGTACCAGTCAAGCGTACGGCTGATGCCTTCGGTCAACCCCACGGCCGGCGCAAACCCCAGCTCTGTTCGCGCCCGCGTGATGTCGAACGCGCGACTCTTGGTGAAAAAGTCGACGCGGCGGCGGTACAACGGGGGCGAAATCTTCAGCGGCGCGCAGACGCCTTCGCAGATCGCGCCGGCCAACCAGAACGGCCACACCGGCAAGTGCCACGAAATCGGCGGCACGCCCGCTGCCGACGCAATCCGCGCCACCAGCTCCTCGAGGGTCGTGACCTCGGCCCCAGCCAGAATATACGTCCGGCCCGCGGCGGCCGGCACTTCACCGCACAACCGGAATCCTTCGACCAGATCGTCGATATAGGTAAGGTGATAGTAGATCCGGCCCGAACCAAGAATCACGAATCGGCGTCGCGCGACGCCTCGGAACAGCTTGAGCAGCCGGCGATCGCCGGGGCCGTAGATGCCCGTGGGCCGCACGATGACGACCTCGACGCCGGTCTCCGCCGACGCCTTCCGCGCCACCTGCTCGCCCTCGAGCTTGGACCATTGGTAGACGTCGCCCGGCCTGAACGGCGCATCCTCGCTGGCAGGCGGGCGCTCGACGTCGCCGTGCACGCCGACGGTGCTGCAGTGCACGACCCGCCGCACGCCGTTCCGCGCCGCCGCATCGATGAGCGTCCGGACCGCGCCAGCGTTGATCGCGCGATAGGTCTCGTCGGGCAGGCCGGCCTCGCGGTACAGTGCCGCGACGTTGTAGACGAGGTCGACGTCACGGGTCGCCCGGTCGAGCGACGCGCGATCTCCCAGGTCGCCCGCGACGAGCGTCACGCCGCTCTCGGTGAGCCCTCGCGTACGGCCATCGTGCTGAATTACGGCGCCAGGGGCGCCTGGTTGAACTACGGCGCCAAGAGCGCCTGGCTCGATTGCGGCGCCGGCAGCGCCCGGACGCACGAGCGCACGCACGGTGTAGCCGCGGCGCACCAGCGCGCGCGCCAGATGGCCCCCCGTGAACCCGGTGGCGCCTGTGACTAGGATGCGCAACGCTCCGCCACGAGGGTCACCGGCGAGCCGACGAGGCTCCGCAGCCCGAGCCGGGCGAGGATGCCCTCGATCCGCTCGGTTGCCGCCACCGATCCCAGACGTTTGTGCAGCGCGATCGGAAGGACGAACTGCCGGTGCCGCTCGACGACGCGGAAGCCGCAGCCCTCGAGCACGTCCCCGACCGAGCGATCGGTGAAGACGCGATAGGCTTCGACGCGCGCGCCCGCCGCGTGCGCGGCCTGTCGCGCCACGGCCTGGATCGCGGCGGCGCTGACGAGCGCCGGGTAGTCGAACACGACGCGCGCGCTCGCGACGCGGCACAGCTCGGCGAGCGACTCGCGCCAGCCGGGGGTGTGCATCAGGACGCGGAGGCACACCACCGCGTCAAACGATCGATCGCCATAGTTAAGCCGGTGCGCATCGCCGCAATCGAAGGTCACGGTCGCACCCGCATCCGCGGCGCGCCGCCGGGCCACGGCGAGCATCTCCTCCGAGGCGTCCACGCCGGTGACCATCGCGCCCTTCAGCGCGAGCGCAATGGCCGCGCGTCCCGTGCCGGTCCCGACATCGAGAATGCGACAGCCCAGCACAGGCGACAGAAACGACGTCAGGACACGCTCCTGCGATTCGCCGACCAGGCGGCCGATGGGACCACCGAACCGCAGAGCGTCGAACCCCTCGGCCATCGCCGAGTCGGCGTAGACCGAGTAGCTGTAGTGATCGCGGTCGGTCGGTTTCGCGCGGGCGGTCGTCACACTACGTCCCTCGCGACCTGGGCGGGCCGCCCGCCGGCCAGAAGCCCGCAGGCCTGGCGTGTGCGATTCAGATAGGCCTCGTAGCTGTACTTCGTCTCGGCCAGCCGCCGCGCTCGCTCGCCCACTTCCTGCGCTCTGGCGCGGTCGCTCAACGCCGTCAGGATCCCTGCGCCAAAGCCTTCGGGCGTCGCCGCCGTCAGAAACGACACTTCATCGTCGAGCACCTGCGTGTGCGTGAGGAGCCTGGTGGCCACGATCGGACGGCCCGACCGGAGGTACTGATAGATCTTGAGCGGCGTGTTCGTGCCATGGCTACGGGGAGAGACGAGCACGTCGGCAGCATCGAGGTACTCCGGAATCTCCTCAGCCGGCCGCTGACCCGCGAACACGACGCTGTCAGCCACGCCCTGCTCGCTCGCTTGCTTTTTCGCCTGATCGACTTGCTCGGGCCGACCGCCGGCGAGGACGAAGCGCGCGTCCGGGCGTGCGGCGAGGACAACGCGGGCCGCGGCAAACAGCAGGTCGAGCCCCTGATAGGCCTCGAACGTGCCGGTGTAGAGGACGACGGGCGAATCGGCGGCGAGCCCGAGCTCGGAACGCACGCGCGCTCCCGAGCCTTCGCGAGGCGTGTCGCCGGACCCCGGGGCATTCTCAATGAGCACGGTTGGAACATCGCGATCGATCCCGCGCACGGTTTCTTCGAGCTGCGGACAGATCACGATGACGACCTTCGAACGCCGGATGACCAGCCGCTCCATCCACGAGAATGCGCCGGTCAGCAGACGCGATTTCGAGAAGGCGAAGTTCCCAAGCTGCTGCGGCAGGCTCGAGTGCATGTCGTAGAGGTGAGGAATGCCGAGCAAACCGGCGAGGACAATGCCGATGAAGCTGCCTTCCTCATGCGAGTGCACGGCGTCGTACCGCTCGCTCGCGGCGCGGCGGATCGTCGTCAGCGCGATCGCGAAGTCCAGCGGTACTTTCGCCCAGGACGGACCGATCCGGACGTCGTGCACGGTGGCGGCCTCAGGCACCTGAAAAGGCGCAGCCCCGGCAGCGCGACGTCCTTGCCGAACGGGTAGGTCACGAGATCGACGGTGTGCCCCAGCTCGAGCAGCGCGCGAATGCGATGGTATTCGCTGAAAGGCGTTCCCCGGGGCTCGAAGAACGGCTCGGGGGCGATCATGAGGATTTTCATGAATGGCGAACTGACGAATTGTACGAGACTTGGCTTCGACGGGTCAACGTAAGTCTCGTAATTTGCGCGAGTTAAGGTATGCTGATGGGCGTGACTCCGCGGACGCGTGGCCTGCTTCTGAGCTTCCTGAAGGCAGGCGTCAGCCTGGCGCTGTTAGCCTTCCTTTTCTCGCGAGTGGAGGTGGCACGGCTGTGGCACCTCGCACGATCGGCATCGATGCTCTGGCTGGCGTCGGCGCTCGGTCTCTACTACCTGATGATTGCCGTGAGCGCCTGGCGTTGGGGGGTCCTGCTCGAAGCCCAGGGCCTTTACTTCTCGTTCCGCCGGCTGACGTCGTCGTTCTTCGTCGCCACGTTCTTCAACAACTTCCTGCCGAGCAACATCGGGGGGGACGTCGTCCGGATCGCCGACACCGCGCCTGCCGCGGGGTCCAGGACGCGTGCCGCGACGGTCGTCCTCATCGACCGCGGGATGGGGCTGCTCGGACTCGTCCTGGTCGCGGCGGTCGGCGCCACGCTGACCGTTCGCTTTCACCTCATCAATTCCCGTCAGCTCGACCTCGGGCCGGTCAGCCCGAGCCTTCTGTGGCTGGGCTTCGCCCTCGCGTCGGTGCTGGCCGCGCCAGCGCTGCTCGCGCCCGAGGCCTTCACACGGCTGCTGCAGCCCCTGCGAGTGCTGCACGCCGAGTGGATCGATTTGCGTCTGGCGCGACTCACCGATTCGCTGTCGCGTTTTCGCGAGACGCCCGCAGCCCTGGCCCAGTGCTTCGCCGGCGCGATCGTCGTGCAGGCGGTCCTCGTGGCGTTCTATCTCGCGGTAGCCCGAAGCATGCGCATCCCGGTGGGCTTCGCGGAACTCGCCCTGGTCGTCCCCATCTCGTTCATCGTCCAGATGCTGCCCGTGTCGATGAACGGCTTCGGCGTCCGCGAAGCGACTTTCGCCTTCTACTTCACCCGGCTCGGACTTCCCCTCGAGTCGGGCCTGCTCGTCTCGTTCGTCGGCGCCGCCGTCATCATGCTGTTTTCGCTGTCGGGGGGAGCCGTCTACCTGTCGCGGCTTCGGGCGGGGTCTGGGCTGCCGTCGGACGAGAGCGTCAGCGCCCAATTTCCTTGACGATCCGCGCGCGCGGTCTTATCCTTGATCGGTTCCCAGCTTCCCAGCACCCTGCCATAGGCTCAGGCGCAGACGTCCGCGGCGCCACAGGCCTAAAGAGACCGCTCGCTCGGGCCGATAGCGAATTGGCGTGAGCTTTACGCGCGAGAACCCTGTCTTGTCAGCCACTGGCCGCCCTGCCCGGGCGGAGGAAACGGGAAAGTGACCATGGTGCTCTTCCGCTCTAGTTTCTGTGCCGGGCGCGCTGCCCTATTGCCCCTCGTTCTCGTTGCCGGGCTCGTTGCCGGGCTCGTCGCCGGCGTGGCCGGATGCGGCGTGGAAAAGAGCGAGAACCCGCTCAGTCCATCGGTGGCCGGGCCGATTGCGGGTGTGGAAATCAGCGCGCCCCGGGCTGCCGAACCTTCGCCGGGCGCGAAGGTGAAGGCGTCACTGCAGCCGATTCGACTGATGGTGGAAAACGCCAACACGAACGGCGTGCGCCCGCTGTCGTACACGTTCGAAGTCGCGAGCGACAACACGTTCCAGAGCCAGGTCTACGCACGCAGCAAGGTGACCCCTGGCAGCGGAACGACCGCCATCATGCTCGAGCCGCTCGTCGTCGGCAAGGGGTACTACTGGCGCGCCCGCGCTGAAGACGGCGCCAATACCGGTCCTTACGTCACGGCAGCCTTCGAGGTGTTGCCTCAGCCCGAGCTCGGCGCCCCCGTGCTCGTCACCCCGATTGACAACCAGCGCGTCACCTCGTTGCGACCGACACTGATCATCAACGCGCCGAATCGCAACGCTGCGGTGGGGCCGCTCATCTACGACCTCCAGATCGCCCTCGACGTCGCGATCTCGCAAGTCATCTCCATCGGCAGATTCCAGGAAATGGGTGCGCAATCGACATTCACCCCGACCTCGGACCTGCCGCCGAGCCGCCAATACTTCTGGCGCGTGCGGGCAGGTGACGGCGAATCGACCAGCGCGTGGGCGCCCACGCAGACGTTCCAGACGCCGGCCGCGCCGACGCCGCCCCCCGCACCCACGCCCACTCCTCCCCCGACGCCAACGCCGGGCGGGTCCTGCGCAGCGAGCAACGGTCCGGCCATTGTGGCCTGCGTGAGCGCGAGGTACCCCGACAGGCGAGCCCCGGTCGGTTCGCTCGGCCAGCGGCAGGCGAACATGGAGTTCCTGCGCGACCGAATCATCGAGGCCGGGAAGTGCGGGGGGATGGACCTCGGACGGAACCTCAAACGCGGGGGGCCCGAGATCAGCATCGACTTCCTTGCCTGGCGCCGCGGCGACGGTGAGATGGGGGTCGACCTCGGGCTGGATTACGACAACATCGGCACGACGCTGCAGTTGCAGTGGCTCGAAGCAGGCCTGGGGGCGACGTATACCCCGTACCCCAACGTGAGCTGTCAGTAACCGCAGCCTGTGACGCTCTTTCGCACGGACGGTCGGCTACTGCGAGCGGCGAAGATCGCGAACAACCGTGTCCGGCGGCACGCCCGGCACTGTCACGATCTGGTAGCGTTCGAGGAAGCTCGTGGCGTCAGGCCGCACCCGCGCGAGGTGGGACCACTGGGTGGTGACGAAGTAGCGGGCGCCCAGCCGCCGCAGGTTGTCCACGACCTCAGGCGAGATGTCGCCGGGGTCGAAGCTCCATCCCTTCAGATGCGCGAAATACAACAGGATCGGCGACATGATGCCGTAGTCGTCCACGACAACCGCGAGATCGTTGTCCGACGTGACGGCGTCGATCGACTGGCCGGCCTGGAACATTTTTTCGGCCATCCCGCGGGGCGCGAAGTACGCCTCGGTTACTCCGCTCGCGTAGAAGCTCGCAACGCCAGCGACCGTCAGCACGCCGGCCGAGATGACGACCGGCCGGAACGTGCCGCCGACCTGCGAACGCAGCCACTCGCCGTCGAAGACCGGCCAGGCGACAGCGCCGAAGTAGATTGCCGCAATCGCGACAAACGGCAGCTGGTAGTACTCGTGTACGCGGTGCACCTCGCCGGCGATGAAGAAGAAGGCGACGTTCGACGCCAGCCAGACCGCGAGCACTGCCCTGCCCCGCCCTTTCCAGATCGCCGCGCCAACCAGCGCGCCAACGAATCCGGCTGGCAACAAGAGCAGGTGGTAGAAGCGCATGAACATGCGCCGATAGAACTCGGGGTCCGACAGCAATGCCGACGTGCTCCACTTGGAGTAAATCGACGGCCACGGGCCCGCGCTCACGTACGCCGGATAGAACTTCGTCGGCGCGCCCAGGATTCCCATGGTCAGGCCGGTGCGCACGAAGATCTCGTGCGCGTGCCAGTACCAGGCGCCGGTGATCGCAAGCGGAACGACCCCAGCCACCCAGACCAGCGGATCTCGAAAGACGCGCCAGCCCCTCGCCTGAACGAGTGCCGTCACGATTGCCGGGCCGACGAAGACGGCCGGCAGTTTGAGCAGGCAGGCGATGGTCAGGCACGCGGCGGCGGCCGTCAGCCATCGCTTCGATCCCGAGCGGGCATACTCGACGAAACCGGTGAGCGCGATCACCATGCACAGCATCATCGGCGTGTCGGGAATCACGACGCGGCCGAAGAAGACAGCCATCGGAGACACAGCCATCAGAAATGCCGCGGCGCGGGCCGCGGACAATCGGCCGTCGAGCGCGAGCGACAGGCGGTAAACCGCCCAGATGAGCCCAAGGCTGGTGGCAATGATGACCAGCCGCGCGAGCGTTTCGTGGAGGCCAGCCACGCGATAGACAACGGCGATCACCGCCGGCACGAGCGGGAACTCGGCTTCGAGATACCCCTGGCGGCCGCCCCAGTCGACTTGCGGATCGAACGGGAAAAAGGACCCTTCGTAGAAGTTGCGCGCCATGGCCGCGGTATCGAGCTGCCGCCAGGCATGGGTGTCGAGAAACGGGGCGTCGAGATGGAACAGACGCAGCGCCGCGCCCAGCGCGAGAATCAACACGAGCGCGAGACGATCGCGATCTCTCATCGGAGCTGGGGGAGCGCTCACTCGAGCTGGGAAGAAGAACCGTGCGGGAAAGGACTGCCGCCCCTCTCCAGAGGCGACAGTCTCGACCCGCTCGAGCGTCGGGCGTTAGAAGCGGACGCGGCCGCCGAATCCGATCTGGAATCCGCCGAGGGTCAGCCCCTCGTCGGCGCCGACGATGTCGACCGACCCCACCGAGTAGCGCACCAGCAGGCCGACGCCGTAGCGCGGCGTGATGAGGTAGGTCGCGTCGACCCCGAAGTGAACGCCGACCGTGGTGTGGTCGTCCTTCGTCAGCGCGGCCGAGGTGACCGTCGGCCCGGGCTCGGCGACCTGGATCGTGCCGGGCACATCCTGGCTCACAAGGAAGATCGTCGGACCGAATTGAAAGCCGACGTCGATCTTGTCGGTGACGGGCATCATCCACGTGCCGGTCAGGTTGATCGCCGTCTGCCGGTGCTTCGCGTCGGTGAGGGTCGTCGACACCGCCCTCGGCCGATCGAAGAAGCCCGGGTCGGGAATCTGAGCGTTGACGATAAGGTCGGCGCTGCTGCCAACAAACGTGATGCCAATTCCGGCGGCGAGGTTCTTCCAGACCTTGTACCCGCCGGAAATATCGAAGAACGCACCACCGCCGACGTCCTGGCTCGCGACCTGGCTCGCGGTCTCGCCGTAGATGTCAAACGTGGTGTTGGTCGTGAGCGTGTGCGACGGCGCCTGGACGCCGAAGCTCACGTTCGCGAATCCTTTGTCGGTCCATTGCATCTGCGCGTGGGCGGGAGGCGCCAGCAGGGCGCTCGTCACGAGGATGGCGGCAGCGGTCATCAACGTTCTCAACGTTCTTTTCATTACGCTCCTTGCGCTCCTTGCTCAACTAGACGACGCGCTGGTAGTCGTCGATGGAGTGGGCGTTCGCGGCGCCCGGGCCCGCTCATGGTAACACGATGGACCGCGGGATCAGTCGCGTGGACGCCAGGATCGCCGGCGCGATCGCCATCACACGCCCTCTCAAGAACACGGCCCAGCTCGACGCGTCGATCTGTTTTCGATAGGTCTCGTCCCTTCGGTGTAGTACGATTTTCGTCGCTGAATCGCTCGTCCCCAGCGAGCCCAATCCACGTCAATCGAGGTAGCGAGTAATGCAACACAAGAAGTTTGTGGCGTGCGCGGCTGCGGCTGTCATGGCTGTCGCGCTCGGCTGTTCCAACGATTCTCAGTCCCCTGTATCTCCGACCGGCGCCGAGACTGGTGGAAGCACGGCCGGCCCGGCGGGCGAGACGCTCAAGGCCACCGCGCCCACGCCACAGTCCCCTATCAACGGTCAACAACCCGATTCACTGGTGCTCGTCGCGGGCAAGTCGAGTCCCACTTACGCGGTTGGCGCGCCGCCGGAGCTATACGTACGAGTTTGAGGTGCGCAACAGCGGTGGCACGGCGACGCTCTGCGCGACCACTGTACCCGGCGGCAGCGGATCGTCGGTCCAGGCCTCCCCCAGCTGCACGCTGGAGTTCGATCAGCCCTATACGTGGCGGGCGCGCGCGCTGTTTGCGGGCGCGGCCGGTCCGTGGTCGAGCAATGCGACGTTCCGCGCGCCCGCCGGCGGCTACATCCGCGGCAACGAGGTGTTCGATCCCCTGTGAATGGCCAGACGGCCGGTGACAATACCTCCGGTCCGATCGGAATTCGTTCCTGGTCCGGCATCCGCCTCCTCGACCACGGCAGCTTCGTCACCTACCCGCTTGCCCACAGCCTGCAGGAAGGCGAGTTCTCGATGATGATCCTCAACGCTGACGAGGGCAATCCCGGCGACAAGAGCAAGATCTTCAGCATGCAGGAAGGCCCAGACGTCAACGACATCACGACCGACGACTACCGGCCGACCACGAGCTGCGCGGGCGCAACTACGGCGCGCCAGGCTCGGTCACTTTCCGCATCATTCCGGGCGACGGCGAGCCCGCGCGACGCCCACCGCTCGCAAGTGAATCTTCAACAGCAGATCGTGGTACTTCTGGCGCTTCACGTGGAGAACCGCGTTCCGCGCGTCTCGAAGTCAAGCAGAGCGGGCCGAGCGGTCCGCACCGTGTGGGACTTCAGCGATGGGCAGCCGGCAGCCACCCATATCGGCCCGGTCCGCACTACCTCCATCTCGGTTCGCCTGCCGGGCGCGCCGGCATCCTCGACGCCACGATGCCGGGCATCATCATCAAGAACGTGTGGGCGTCCTCACGCCCACGGCCGGCATTCCCCGGCGAATAGCCGCCAGCCAGGCACGACCACTCGGGGCAGAAGGGAAAGGGCACAACCCCTTTCCCTTCTGCCTTTTACGTTTTCCCTTCTTTGCCTTCGGGGGCGCCCGCGGGTTACACTCAGTTGATTACCCATGGCCACCAACACCTTCCGCCTGCAGTACCTCGCCAAGGCGGCCACCGGGGTGCCTCGCGACCTGGTCAATACCTTCGTCAATTCAAGGCTCCACCCCATCCGGCCGACGGTCCTCATCTACAACTGCACCTGGGTCTGCGACGCCAAGTGCGAGATGTGCAACAACTGGAAGTTCGGCGACCGCAAGACCGACATGACGCTCGCCGAGCTCGAACCGGCCATGGCGCATCCGTTCTGGGGCGCGGTCGAAAACCTGAACATCTCAGGCGGTGAACCGACGACCAGGAACGATCTGCCCGAGATGGTGCAGCTCTTCCACCGGCACCTGCCGCGCCTCCGCAAGATCGGCATCAACACCACGGGGCTGACGCCGGTTCGCGCCATCCGCCTGCTGACGCCGATCGTCGAGTTCTGCGCCGAGCAGGGGTTGCTCATCAGCATCCGCGTGTCGCTCGACGGCATCGGCGACATCCACGACCAGGTCCGCCACGTCAAGAACGGCTTCGAGAAGGCCGGCAAGACGATCGAGGCCATGCAGACGCTCGCGGCCAGGCACGACAATTTCCAGTTCGGCATCGCGGCGACGCTCTTCGCCACCAACATGTCGGACGGCGAGAACATCCTCGCGTGGGCGCGCACGAAGAACCTCGACGTCGTGTTCAACATGCTGCGCTTCACCGACGCCATGCTGCACAACAAGGCGCTCGAGGAGAAGATCGCGTTCCGCGGACGCGAGGAAGAGTTCATGCGCAAGTTCTTCCTCGACCGTGTGCAGGAGGAATCGGTGCTGAGCGGCCAGGCGTTCATGTACTTGCACTACGCCGACATGATCGCCAACGGCTATCACCGGACGATGCCGTGCCCGTTCCAGAGCCAGGGGCTGCTCCTCAACCCCAACGGCGACCTGCACTACTGTGAGAACTCACAGAAGCTCGGCAACGTGCTCGACGCCTCGGCTGAGGCGCTGTATTTCGGCGCCGATAATCTGGCCCATCGCGACCGGCTGAAGACCGACGTCTGCCCCACGTGCCTCAGCCCGTGCCAGGTGAACGTCGGCGCGATGAAGCAGTTCGTACCTGTACGCGAAGTTCCTGAAGCGCGCCTACCAGGTCAAGCGCCATCCCGAGCGGCACCTCGATACTTTGCCCGCAGCTAGATAGAGGGCTTGCGTCCATTCCGCGTCCTTCGCATCGTCATCGCCGTCGCCCTGACGGCAGTCATCATCTGGAACGCAGACCCGCGGACCGTCTTCCGCACGACAGCCCAGGCAGACCTGCGGTGGATCCTGGCGGCTGTGCTCCTGGTGCTGATCGATCGCGCATTGATGGCGTGGCGATGGATGGACCTCCTCTGCGCGCTGACGCCGGGATCGCGTCCCCACTTCGCGGCAGTCCTCCGCACGTTCTTCGTGAGCACCTTCGTGGGCTCGTTTCTCCCGAGCATCGGCGGCGATGCCTATCGCGCCTACAGCCTGTCCCGTCATGACGTCCGGCTCTCCGAATCGGCGGCGTCCGTCCTCATGGACCGCGTGCTCGGCGTTCTCGCCATCGCACTGGTCGGCGCCGGCGCGGTCGTGCTCAGCCCGCGCGCGGGCGTCGGGTCGGCGATCGTGATCCCACTGGTCTGCGCCGCCGCTGGCTGTGCCGTCGTCGCGGCGGCGGTCTTCAGCGATCGCGCCGCCTCGCTGGCGCAGACAGTCGCCGCGACATTGCCGTGGCGTGCGGCCCAGCGGGCCGGACTGGCGTTGACCAGCGCGATGCGCCGGTATTCGAATCATCACGTCGAGCTCGTGCGCGTCCTGGCTCGCGTCCGCCGGCGTGCAGGCGATCCGCGTCCTGCAGGCCTACTGTCTCGGGCGCGCGCTCGCCATCGACGTGCCGCTCGGTACTTACTTCCTGCTCATCCCGATCGTGCTGCTCGTCATGCTGCTGCCGATCACCATCAGCGGGCTCGGCACGAGTCAGGCCGCGTTTCAGTATCTGTTCGGCCAGGCGGGCGTACTCGCACCGCAGGCGGTGGCGCTCTCGATACTCTTCGTAGCGCTCGGCATCGTCGGCAACCTGCCTGGCAGCCTCCTCTACGCGTTCGACGCCGATCGTCCTCGCGCCCCGCGGGCTGACGGCGATCGCCTGCGCGGAGATCGAGGATGACGAAACGCGTCGTCCTGTCGGCTGTGGTTCTCGGCCTGTCGACGCTCCTGGCGCTCTGGTTCGCTGGTCAATCGCGGGCGCTCTTGTACACCGCTCTCTACGGGCTGGCCGTGCTTCCGGGCGTGCCGCTTGGCATCTCCCTCTTCGGCCGCCGCCACCCGGCGGCATGGGTCGGAGGGGCCCTGCTCGGATATGGACTGACGCAGCTCGCTATCTGGCTGGTGATTGAGTCGCGCCTGGCCGCGGCGGGAGCGTTCGTCCTCGCCTGGCTGGTTCTCCTCGGTGCAACGCTGCTCATCAAGCGGGCGGCGGGCGATGCGCCAGCGATTTCACTGCCCGCGTGGACCGCTCCTGACACTACGGCGTTGCTCCTCGTGCTCGTCCTTGTTCCGGTTTTGATGGGACCGCCGTACGCCAATCTGGGCCGCGCCGACGCCGAGGGCAATCGGTATTATCGCGCCTACTTCACCGCTGACTTCCTGTGGCACAGCGCGCTCGCGTTCGAGGTCGGCAAGTTCTCGCTGCCGCCTCGCAACCCGTACCTGACGCCGCGGGCGATGAACTACTACTGGACCTATTTCCTCCTGCCGGCGACCGCCGCCGAGTTGGTGCCGCCCTCTCCTGCCGGCTTCGTCGATCTGCAGCGCTATCTGAAGGCCAATGCCATCTTGTCGGGCCTGCTGATGATGGGCGCGCTCTTTCTTGTCGTCCGATCGGCGGTGCCGCGACCCGGACCCGCTGCTCTCGCCGTGGCGCTCGCCGTACTGGCCGCCAGCGCCGAGGGTCTCTATGCGATCGTCGATCTCGTCCACCGTGGCGCGCCGCTGGCGGCGCTAAGCGACATGAACGTCGATGCGGTGACCGCGTGGCCCCCCTTCACCGGAATGCGGGTCGACAACGTGCCGCGATCGCTCTGGTACACGCCTCAGCACACCACCGCCGTCGCGCTCGGCCTCGTCGGCTGGCTCGTCGCCATCGCCGGCGGCTCGGCGGCGTCGATGAGAGCCATCGCCGGGGCCGGCCTCGCTCTGGGCCTCGCGACGACGATGAACCCATTGCTCGGCGGCTGCTTCTCACTTGTCTACGGCGCGGCCGTCGTCGGCGACGCCATCGGCTCCGGCGAATTCTGGCAACGTGTTCCGAAGCACACGATCGCGGCCGTACCGGTGATCCTCGCGGTTCTGTGGGGATCGGCGAGCAAGGTGATGGACGGCGCAGGCTCGGCCGTCCAAATCGGCCTCTTCAACATCGCCGCGCACAACCCGGTGATCACGCTGGCGCTCTCGCTCGGGCCCATCCTCGTCCCCGCGCTGGCGGGACTCCGCCGCGTGCCGGGTGCCGCGACGCGGCCCGTCTGGATTGCCTGCGCCGGCATCATCCTCGGCCTGTTCCTGCTCTACTTCGTGCGCATCTCGGAAGCGTCCTGGGTCGGATTCCGCGCCGGCCAGATTCTCCTCGTCTCGATCCCGATCCTCCTGGCACTGACCTTCGCCTCGATGGGCCCACGCATGGCGGCGTTGCTCGCGGCGGTTATCCTCGCCATCGGCCTTCCGACCACCATCGTCGACACGTGGAACGCGCAGGACATCGGCAACCGTCGCGAAGGACCGGGCTTCCGCTGGACGCTGTGGGTCACGCCCGACCAGCAGCAGGCATTCGCTTGGATTCGCGCGCACACGCCGGCGGACGCGGTCGTCCAGATGGAACCGATGGTTCGCGGCCGCGAGCACTGGACGCTCATCCCCTCGTTTGCCGGCCGGCGAATGGCGGCGGGCCTGCCGATTTCACTGCTGCCGCTGCCGGAGTACACGGTGCTGTCGGAGCGCGTCAAAACGATCTTCGCGACGACCAATGCAGATGAGGCGTCGACGACAGCCCGGCGCCTCAGGATCGACTACCTCTACGTGGACGCGACCGACACCCATGCGTATCCTGATGGAGTGCGCAAGTTCGACGAGTACCCGAAGCGTTTCTCGCGCGTGTTCGCGAGTGGGGATGTTCGCGTCTACCGGGTAGAATAAGGGCTCTGGCCGACGTCACACACGCGAATGCAACCAGCGACGAACGTTCCAAACAACGTAGAGCCGATTCGCCACCACGGCGCGGATGATCGGGAGTCCGGATTGGGCGCATCGCGGGACGCGGTTCTCGAGCACGTCTCCTGCGCCGTCTGCGGCAGCAACGACTGCGAGGTCGTCCTCGAGGCGCAGGACGAGAACGAGAAGGACGTCGATCTCATCCAGAAGTTCCGCGCATCCGGCGACGAGCTGCTCATCGATAGGCTCGTCAAGTGCCGTGGCTGCGGGCTCCAGTACATCAGCCCCCGGCTGCGGGGCGATCTCGATCTTCTCGAGCTATGCGGAGGGCGAGGATCCGGTCTACGTCTCCCAGATGGACGCCAGGGAGCGTACATTCGCGACCTCTCTGGCACACATCGAGAAGCTCGTCGGACGGCCAGGGACACTTCTCGACATCGGGACAGCGGCCGGGGGTTTTCTTGCTGCGGCGACCAAGCGCGGCTGGAAGGCCGAAGGGTGCGAGCCGAATCGCTGGCTCGCCGCGTGGGGCTCGAAACACTACGGCGTCCGCATCCGCTCCGGGCAGCGTCTTCGAGCAGCCCTACGAACCATCGAGCTTCGACGTCGTCACGCTCTGGGACGTCATCGAGCACACGACGAATCCGCGCGAGATGATCGAGCACTGCCGAGGTCTGCTCAAGCCCGGCGGTGTCCTGGTTGTGAACTACCCCGACATCGGCAGCTGGATTGCGCGCGCCCTGGGACGTCGATGGCTGTTTCTGACGTCGGTGCACCTGCACTATTTCGACCGCCGCACGATGACGCGCTTCCTCGAATCGGCCGGCTTCGAGGTCCTGGCGATACGCCCGCATTTCCAGCGGCTCGAGCTCGACTACATCCTCTCCAGAGGCGCGGTGCTCAGCAAACAGCTGACGGCCGTGGCGCGCGGGATCGCGAAGCCCCTCGGCCTCGCGCGGAGTCAGGTGCCGTACTGGCTGGGCCAGACCTTCGTCGCCGCGCGCCGCAAAGGCTGAGACCGTCGGCGACGTCGTGAGCCGACCGTCAGCCGTTACGAAAACGCGCGAACGTCCGGATAGCCGTGAACCAGTCCTTCGGACCTATCTTCTTGCCTTCCTCGCGGCTGCGAGGGTGATAGCTGATCGGCACTTCGACGATGCGGAGCCCGCGCGCAAGGAGGCGCGCGGTAATCTCGTGGTCGAGCTCGAATCCTGAGGTCTGCAGCGTCAGGCCCGCCAGGTCGGCGCGTCTGAACAGCTTGTACGCGGTCACGGTATCGGTCAGATATCGACCGGTAAATGCCAGAGCCACGAGGCTCAGACTGCGGCCTCCCACATACGCGGCCAGAGACTGATTCGGGTGGCGTCCACGGCCCAGATACCGGCTGCCATAGACGACGTCGCCGCGGCCGGCTTGCAGCGCCTGCACCATCGCGACGTAGTCGTTCGGGTCGTACTCGAGGTCGGCATCCTGGATGATCAGGAGATCACCGGTCGCGAGCTCGATGCCCGCGCGCACGGCCTTGCCCTTCCCGCCATTGACTGGCATGCGATGCACGCGCACGTCCGGCACGCCGGACGCGATCTCGACCGTCCGGTCACGTGATCCGTCGTCGACGACGATGATTTCCCTGGCGAGCCCGAGCGGCGCGAGATCGACCGCGAGAATACGCTCGAGGAGCGTGCCGATGAACCGCTCTTCGTTGAACGCCGGGATGACGACCGACAGCGTCGAGCTCACGACGTGGCCGCCTCGCGTGCCGCCAGGTAGTCTTCGACGACCCGCAACTCCTCCGGTGTATTGACGCCCACTGCCTCCATCGCGTCGATCGACGGAAACGTCACGATCTCGTGTTCGGCGCTCGCCCACGTGATGAACGGAAGAAAGTTGCGTTCGCCCGTCGTTGATCCGAGCGCAACTTCTCGAGCGTACCGCGGCAGGAGATCGGTAAAGCTCGCCCGTGGAAGCGCGAACAACCCCATGTCGCTCTCGCCTTCCTCCGGCATGGCATCACCCTCGCGGCGGTGCAGAATCTCGACGATCCGCCCCGTGCTGTCGCGGTGGAGATGAACGTACGGATTCGGTCGCGATACCGTCGGCAAGACGACGGCCGCGCGCGGATGCGCCGCGGTCAACTCGGCCAGGCGTCGAACGGTGGCCGGGTGAATAGCCACCTGATCGCACCAGGTAATCCATACCTCGTGGGGCTCGACGGCCTGCACGGCCGCCTCGGCGAGCATGATGGCGTCGAGCATTCCTGTCGGCAGTGGCTGGACGATGGTCGTGACAGGAACTGCCGGCGCCACGAGGTATTCCCTCACTTGGCGCTCGAACGACGGATGGACGACGACCACGGCACGATTGACGGTGCCGGCGAAGAGCCCGAGCAGACGGTCAATCATCGGGATGCCGGCGACCGGGACGAGCAGCTTCGGCCGGTCGGCGGCGAGGCGAGTGCCGAGCCCGGCCGCGGGAACAATCAACAGGCGCGACGTCATTTGCTCGAGCGCTCAGCCGCAGGAGATTCCTGGACAAACGTGGTCGGCGGCGGCTCGAGGGGTCGGCCCGAGAACCGGCGGCTCACGAGGGTCGCGAGCGCGCGCATTCCCTCGATCACGCTGGTCCGCTTCACTCGATCCGGGGCGAGCGGAACGAAGCGTACCGGAATCTCCAGGATCTCAGCCTTGCGGCGGAGCAAGCGCGAGAGCAGCACGTGGTTGGCGTTCTTGTGCCCGAGATCGACACGCGGATCGAGCACGTCGGCCGCCCGGATCGCCCGCACGCCCGACAACGTGTCGGTGATGTAGCGGCCGTAGAGTATGAGGCACGCCACGCTCAGCGCGTAACTTCCCAGGTAGCTGACCGTGCCGCTCAGGGCGCTGGCGCTGTATCGAAAACGGTAGGACTCCTCGATGTCGCGGACCGAGAGGCGGCGGCTCCCCCAGACGGCATCGAGACGCCCGGTCGCGAGCTGCGACAGCAGCGGGACCGTTTCCTCGCCCCGATACATTCCGGAGGACTCGAACAGCAGGACGTAATCGAAGACTAGGTCGCGCGCGACGCCAGCGAACGCCCCTTCCCCGTCACGCAGATGATGCAGTTCGACCGGCAGGCGCGCGGCGAGCGTCGGATCGAGCGGTTCCGGCGCCGCGTAGAACACCGTCACGTCGAGCGGCACATGCTCGATCCCGCCGCGCACCATCTCGAGCAGCGTCTGCGTCACCTTGTTGAGGGACTGGGTATCCGAGAGCAGCACGGCCACGCGCCTCCGCTCGCGCCGGCTGACAATCGAGGAGATGAACGGCTCGAGCACGCGCGCCGCGTGGTGGCGGCCGCTGACTCCATCCTCGTAGTTCCCGATGCGCACCAGGCGCGGATCCTCGATGGTATCGGTCGGCCCGAGCGGCACGTAGGGGCGGGTCGCTTCCGGCACCGACGGATCGTTCAGCAGACTGTGCGTGATGAGGAACGGTGTCGGGATCCGTGACCGCCCCTTGGCCCGCAAATAGAAGACCGCCCGCTCCACCAGATCGACGGCGTTGCTGCCGGTAATCTCGGCGTCGGGCTGAAGGTTCGTGACGAGAACCTTCATCGCGGTGAGGTTGCCGGCGACCGCCTCGCCAAGCCCCGGCGTGAGGTACGAGGGCAGCAGGCTCGAGTGCTGCGTACCCGGACCGTAGATGATGAGAGCGGCCGAGGCGATCTTCTCCGCCACCCGCGGATTCAAGACGAGCCGCGCTTCTCGCCGGCCCAGCACCTGTGCGGCATCGACGCTGCGGGCCTCAATCCCGGCGATTTCGTCGGCGGCGAGGGGACGGTCGATCAAGAAGATGTCGCGGATGCGGTTTGGCCGCGCGGCGTCGACGATGGCTTCTTCCGTGGCCAGCAGACGCTCGTCGCTGTCGAGTGCGACGAGATAGGCGTTGGTCCCATCGGTGACGTTTTCGATGAGGCCCGGCGCCAGGCCGACGAGCGCGCAATACTCGTCCACAGCGAGGTTGAAGTCACGCGCCGCGAGCAGGAACCCGCCGGCAAACACCAGGTTTCCCAGGCTGCAGTCGTCGAATACGAACGTCCGGCCGGTCGATTCGACTTCCTGCGTGAAGCGCTGCAGCCGCAGCCCGACCGCTGCGCGTGGCGCCGCGGGAATCGCCTCGAACAACCGGAGAGCGCGAGTGGTGAACGCGTCTTCCGCAGACGAGCCGTCGAGCGCCGCCATGAGGCTCGCCCACGCCGCCGGCGGGCAGGGCACCGGCAGCCGGAGGTCCAGCAACTCGACGAGTTCGGCCGCGCAAGTGTGAAGGGTGGCGGCGAGATTCGACGCGTTCTTTCGAAAGTCCGATGGCCCAAGGCTGTCGCCGAGAAATCGGCGTACCTCACCCGTCGACGCGCCGTCGTCGTAGCCGTTGATCACGATGGTCAGGCTCACGGCCGGGCTGGACACGAGCTGGCGGGCAAGGGCGGCAGACCCACGGCCGCCCGAAAAGAGCACGACATGCAGCGGTCCTCGATCGTGGCTCTCCCCGGCGTTCACGAATGGCACGGCGGCAATTATGACATTACAGCGGGCGGCGGGACCCGCCGCCGCGGGCCGGTCTGGACCGCGACGATGACTCGATCGACACACGTCGGCGTGGTTTTTAGAGGGTTAAATATGGCATTTGTACGATATACTTAATAGAAATCATGGCGCCCGGCGGCGCGCCGCGGCACACCTGACGACCTATGGATTCTCCCGTCAACCCACTCGGACCGAAGCGCGGCCGGCCGCGGAAGTTTCTGGCCCCCTCACGCGCCATCACGCTGACGCTACCCGAGCACGTTATCGATGCACTTGGCGCGGTCGATCCTGACCTGAGCCGGGCGGTCGTGCGCCTCACGCAGCCGGAGCTCCGGAAGCGCCCGCACGCGCCCGCCGAGCTCGCCCGCTTCGGGCAGCGCGCGGTCATAGTCGTCAACCCGACGCGTACGCTGGAACAGTGGACGGGGGTGAGCCTGGTGCCGCTTCCCGACGGGCGAGCGCTCATTTCGTTCGAACGCCCGCGCACCATTGCCGAGGTCGAGTTGACAATCGCAGACGCGATCGCCGACCACCGGCTCTCGCGAACCGACCAGGCGACATTCAAGGCGATTGAAGAGATTCTCCGCGCGGCGCGCCGGTCCAAGGACGTGACGCTTCAGCAGCGGAGCATCATCGTGCTCGAATCCCGCCGACGTCCCCGGTCACCGAGTCCCCGCCCCGTGCGGCGCGCCCGGTCGACGGCAAAGGTCTCCCCGTAGCCTCGCGCCGAGCGGGCGGACCGCTCGGTCGCGCGAACTCAATCTGGAGGATCGATTTGAGAACTTTGAAGGGCACATCATGGATTGTTGTCGGAGCGCTCGCCGTCGTGGCGGTCGCGTGCGGCGAGGACTCCAGCCCGACGACGCCAACGCCAGCCTCGGTCAATGTGACCGCGCCCGCGCTTGCGACTCCGTCCGACAACGAGCAGACCGACACGCTGCGGCCCACCTTGACCGTGCGCAACGCCACCTCCGATCAGACCGGCACGCGCATCTACGAGTTCCAGATCTCCGACAGCAGCGGCTTCGCGTCCACGGCGTCCAACGTCTCGGGATATGCGGCCACCGTGAGCAAGACCGGCGTGCCCGAGGGCGCCGGCGGCACGACCGGCTTCACGCCGGATCAGGATCTGCAGCCGACGACGCTCTTCTACTGGAGAGCGCGCGCCATACAGGGAACATCGACGGGCCCCTGGTCGCCCACGGGCCGCTTCAAGTCGAAGCTGGTTGGATTCAGCCGGCCTGACGAGTTGTACGATCCTCTTATCCACGGCGAGACCGTTGGCGAGCGCATCGGCTCAACGGACTTCGTCCCGGGCCGCGGCATCCGGCTCAATACGACCACGAGCTACGTCAAGTACCTGTTGCCGCAGACCGTCCCGAACGGCGAATTCTCGATGGAGGTCGAGGGCCTTCACGCCAACGGGCCGGGCGACAAGGCCAAGGTCTTCGGGATGCAGGAAGGCCAGGACGACTACATCACCAACCGCTATCGCGTCGACATCCAGTATCGCGGAACCGCGGGATTTCCCGCGAACGCAATCACCTACCGCGTGCTGTACGGCGACGACCCGTGCTGCAAGTACGAGCCCGACACCGACGTGAGGTTCCGCTCCGTCTTCCTGCTCAGCCCATCGACGACCTACTTCTGGAAGTTCACGTGGGGACGCGAGACCGGGGAGGTCAGGACCGTGCTGCGCGAGGGCGGCGTCGGCGGGACCACGACGCTCTACAACGTGTCAGTGGCGACGCCGAACGGCCGGTACACGCCGAGCCCGCACTACGCGTATCTGGGCGCGCCAACGGGTCGCAGCGGCTCCGAGTCGGCGTCGATTCCCGGCACGATCTACCGGAATGTCTGGCTGTCGAGCCGGCCCAGGCCAGCCTCGCTAGGCAGCGCGCTGCGCTGAGCGATGCCCTTCCGCCTAAAGGCGGAAGCCACACGAGTTTTACTTGAGCCACACGAGTTTTGCTTGAGCCACGCGAGTTTTACTTCAGCTTCCCGTGGCTTCCGCCTTCAGGCGGAAGCCGGCGTCGGAACGGCTGTGCTATTCTGATATGTCCCGGATGTTTCGACGGCAATTCCTTATCGGCGTGGGGGCGACCCTGGTCACCGCGGGCCTCACGGAAGGCTGCGGAGACCCTCCGACCCGTCCGAGCGGAGTCAACCCTCCACCGCCGATTCCTGAACCGCAGCCGCCCCCTCCACCGCCGACGCCACCTAGCTTGCGGATCACCAGGATCCTCGCGTTTGGCGACAGCATGACGGCGGGAACGGTTTCGCCCCAGTTCACCTTTCAGGCGATCGACGCGGGCAAGCCCGAGTCGTACCCGTTCAAGCTCCAGACGTTGCTCGCCGCGCGGTACTCGGCGCAGAGCGTGGCCGTCTTCAATGCAGGCTTCGCCGGCCGTAAGGCGGCGGAAGATCGCTCGAGGCTGGCGCGCAGCATCTCTGAGACCTCCCCAGAACTGCTCCTCCTCATGGAAGGGGCCAACGATCTGAACACCATCATCCCTCCCGCGATCAACGCCGGCGTCGATGCCACGGTCGCGGCGATGGAGGACATGGTGCGAGATGCGACCGGGCGCAGCATCCCAGTGCTGGTCGCCACTTTGCCCGCGCAGCGTCCGCCCAAAGGCGGCGCCGTAGACTTCCTGCCGCGCTACAACGATGGGCTGAAGACCATGGCGTCCAAGAAGGGGGCCACGATCGTCGACATCAACGCGCTGCTTTCCCCGACCCTCATCGGCCAGGACGGACTGCACCCGAGCGAGCCAGGCTATCAGCGCATGGCCGAGATCTTCCTCGACAGCATCAGGCAGCAATACGAAGTCAGCCCGCCGACCGCGTTACTCTAACCAGCCGGCCACCGTCGATTCGACGGCTCTCGACAACCGTCCAGCCGCCCGACGGCGTCACGACAGACGAGTCATCCCCAAGGATCAGCAGCCACCCGCGCGCGGTGTCGGCGCGTTCGTAGATGGCGAGGATTCGTTCGCGGTCGAACGAGGTGACGCTGCTGCCCGCGGCGCCGCCGCTCCTGAACGTCCCGTGCTGCTCCACGTCGGCCGGCAGCAGCGTCCACGCCTCGTTCCAAGCGTTGAAGCACTCGAGCTCGCGGGCTTCCGGAACGCGGGCCTGCAGGCCCGCCTCGTAGTGAAACGTCGAGCCAAGCCCCGCGAGGCGCGTCAGCAGCGCCGCTGCACGAAACCGGGCCGGCGCATCGTCACGACGCCCCGGTTGAAACGCGGCGCCCGCGCCGATCGGCTCATCGCTGACGACAGGCTTTTTCCAGCGCTCGAGCAGTGCGGCGCCCTGCGCCAATTCGAGCACGTGGGCCCACCCGCCCCTCCCCGACTCGCGCGGCGCGTGCCACGTCACATAGCTCCCGTCGCCAAAGCCGTCGCCGCGCTCAATCGACCCGAGGGCAATCGGAATCCCAGCGGGCACGCGCTCGGCAAGTGTCTTCAGTACCCGCAGGCTTGTGGACATCCGCCGATTGCGACGGGTGAACGGGCTCGTTCGCCACCTCCAGCAGGCCGTTGGGATACGCGGCGAGGATTGTGCCGATCTCCCCAACGTGTTCCTGGAGGTTGACGGGAATATCGGCGGTGCCTGCCAACGCGACCACCTCGACGTACAGACCGTGCTTCGACGCGAGCTCCAGTACGCGCGGCAGGGCGCGCCGGCCGTCTTCCGGCCGCAGGTCGAACTGCCCGGCCATCATCGTCAGCACGCGGACGACCGTCAGTCCCTGGCTGGCTGCCCACGCGAGGTAGCTCTCAGCCTGCGCTTCCTGGCCATCCGCAACGTAGTCCACGAGTCGAAAGGCGGTGATGCCACGCCACTGGAACGCCCTGCCGTCGGGCGTGACGAAGCGTGTCCCGTCGATGCGGAGACGGCCGGGAATTGCGGACTGGTAAGAAGCTTTCCCACCGGCAGGCGCGGGCGCCGCTTGCGAGGGGCCGGCCGCATCGCGGCAGGCGGTCGTAGCAGCGACCAGACCGAGCAGTATCAGGAGCGTGCGGAGCACTCGACGGCACGCCGCCCGCCGCTCACCGGATGAACCCGCGCAGCTGGAAAGGCACGACTCCATTGAATTGACTATCGCACAGCCGCCACTCCGCGCGGCTGCGAACGTAGACGGCCGCCACCTGATTGGTGCCTCGCACGACGCCCCGCACTCCAGTACCTGAGATCGATCGAATCCCATACGACCGGCACCTGGGCACAGGCATCGCCCGGCCTGGCCCTGAACGGACACACGCCGCCGAAGTTGACGGTCACCGCCGCCGCGCCGACAGCCGACGACACAAGCCGGAACCGCGCGCGATTCTCTGCCACTTCAGCGGCCTCGTCTGCCGTGCCATAGCAGCCCGGCTCGAAGTTCCGCATGATGTACGCGACATCCCGGATGCTCGAGTCGGAGAAGTCGAGCAGAAACTGACGCGACATGTCGCCAACTTCTTTCAAGGAATCGTGGAGCTTGAGCGTGGCACTGCTCGACACGCGATGCTCGAACGCGGTCGGAGCGGTCTGCGGACCGTACCGCTCGACGACCTCGAGCCGGAGCGTCACGTCGGCCGGCGTGGTGGCCGCCGCTGGCGCTTGCCACGTCACGGAACTCCCGCTCCCGTTGAACGTACCGACCGTCGACGACCAGATGAACTGCAACTGAGCCACCGGCGTCTCGTCGTCTCGCACGTCGGCCGTCACGTTCACCGATTCCAGGAGGTCGGCAAAGTTCGGGGGCTCGTTGAGACGAGCGCCCTGAATCCTGATCGACGAGATGACGGGCGCGTTATTCGGCGGTGGCTGAGGAGGAGGTGGAGGCGGCGGGGCCATCGGCGAGTCGCCGCACCCGACGGTCAGTCCGAGCAGGCCTATCGCGACCGTCAGCGCAAGGACCGACAGTTGGCGTGCGACCGTGCTCATCGTGATCGGCGTCGCAGCTTTTAAGTACCAGTGGTTTCCGCCTTCCGCCTTCGCCGAGGCTTCGGCGGACCGCCGTAGCTTTAGCGGAGGCTGGTCAGGCGGAAGATCACGTCAGTCTCGGCCGCGGGAGAAGAACGACTTGAAACCCGGCGGCGTATCCCTGCCTGCGTAGCGGCTCTCGCAGAGCCACCACCGCTGCTGTTCGTACACGGCGGTGAGCGTGCAGTCGCCAGCGCCAGTGCCGACGCTTCCCACAGCACATCCCACGTCCCCAGGCTCGCACTTGATGATGCGCGACGTGAAGCTGCATGCGACGCTCATGTCGGCCGTCGTGCCGCTCGTCCCGACCCTGACGTTCTGGAGCCGAAGCGACGAGCCCACGATAACGAAATGTTCCCGGTTCCACTCGATATCGGCCTTCTCGTCGGCCTTCCCCCGGCAACTGTCGCTGAAATTCCTCACGCAGGTCGATGGCGAGACCGACGAGTTGGCGAAGTCGCCAAGGAACCCCAACGCCAGATCCCCGAGCTCCTTCGGCGAATCGTGCAGTCTGATGACGGGGCTCGTGCCGTTGACGATATTCTGCTGCGATCCCCCTGCGTTCGCCGCCCCGTACGTCTCCGTCACCGTCAGCCGGAGGGTGTAGTCGGCCGGTGTCGTCGCGCCCTTCGGAGCGCGCCATGTCACCGACGCGCCTTCGCCGGAGAACGTTCCCGTGTCCGCCCTCCAGTCTGTACTTCAGTTGCGCCACCGGCGTCTCGGCGTCCCGGACCGTCGCGGTTACTGTGACGTCGCTCTCGACTTCGGCGCGCGAGGCGGACAGCACAATGGATTCGATCACGGGCGCCGCGTTGACCGCGGTCACCGGCGGCGTGCCGGACGTCACCGGTCCGGGCGACATCGGCGAGCTCCCGCATGATCCGCTCGACAGGAGCGACACAGCAAGTACGGCGAGCACCAACACCCGCGTCACGCGCCCCTCTTTTCCTTCGCGCGCGACGGCTCCGACTCCCTGACTTCCTTGATGATGTAAATCGGCTTGCCCTGTGATTCGTGGTACGTCCGCGCCTGCATCTCCGCCATCAATCCGAACACCAGCAGCTGAATGCCGGTGGAGACCAGCAGGATGCCGAAGAACAGCATCGGTCGGTCACCGATGCCCTCGTGGTGAAAGTATTTGACGTATGCGAGCCACCCGAGCACGAGCCCTCCGAGCGCCCCCATGCCCAGACCCAGCAGGCCGAAAATCTGCACCGGCCGCGTCGAATAGCTGATGAGGAACTTGACCGTCATCAGGTCGAGAACCACGCGAATGGTGCGTGAGATCCCGTAATTCGAATTGCCGTGCACGCGCGGCCGATGGTTGACGACGTGCTCGACGATGGTGACGCCGAACTCGCTGGCAATCGCCGGGAGAAATCGGTGCATTTCTCCGTACAACTTCATCGACTTGACGACTTCGGCGCGGAACACCTTCAGCGAGCAACCGTAGTCGTGCAGCTTCACGCCTGTCGCGCTCGAGATCAGCCAGTTGGCCAGCATCGACGGCAGCCGCCGGTTGATGAACGCGTCCTTCCGATCCTTGCGCCAGCCGGCGACGATATCGGCGGGTGTGGTCTCGAGAAGATCCACCATCGCGGCAATGTCACCCGGATCGTTCTGCAGGTCGCCGTCCATCGTGACGATGTAGCGCCCGCGGGCATGGGCAAAGCCAGCCGCAAAGCCCGCCGTCTGCCCGAAGTTGCGCCGAAACCGAATGACGCGTAGACGGAAGTCCGACGCTTGCAGCTCGGCCAGACGCGCGAATGTGTCGTCCGTGCTCCCGTCGTCGATCGCCACGATTTCGTACGAGCGCCCGCACGCCTCGAGCGCCGTGGTCAGCTCGCGGTAGAGCTGCACCACGTTGAGCGCCTCGTTCTTCATCGGGACGACGACCGAGATGTCCGGCTGCATTCGCATTAATAACGATAAACGACTGATTATACAGGCCTTCCGGCCATACCGTCAAACCGCCTGCCGTTGGTTTCGGCGCCGCCACAGGATCCAGGCCACGCCGAAGACGAGCGACGCCAGCGCGACCGTTAAGGCCACCGTCGTCGCATTGTCTCGCAGGAATTCCGCAGCGTGGTCGCCGTAGTAGACCGCCAGCAAGCCCTCCCCGAAGTATCGGAAGCCGCGACCGATCGCGATCGCGACGATGAAATGGGACGGCCGGACCTTGGAAACGCCGGCCGCCAGCACGAAGACCTTGAACGGCGTCGGGGGCGGCAGAATCGACGGGATGAGGATGGCGAGCAGGCCGTATCGGCGGAACGTCGCCATGGCGCGCTCGAGATAGTGCGGGTTGAATCGCTTGCGAAGAAACGCCTCACCGCCCTTGCGCGCAACGAAGTAGAGCGACAGGCACCCCGACACGGATCCGAGCGTGGTCATGAACGCGTAGTAGACCATTCGCTCCTCGTGCTGGGTCGTCAGCCAGATGATCAGGATATCGTTGACTTCGGGGAACGAGAGAAACGATGAGTCCAGAAAGGCGATGAGGAAGAGCCCGGGACCACCGAGAGAAACCGCGACTGCCTTGATCCACTCCAAGAAACCCGCCATTGGCCCAAAGTGTAGACTAGAAAGCGCTCTGGCCACTACGACGCAGCACTCCGACGAGCCCGTCAGCCCCGGTGACGCACGTCTTGCGTCCCGTCACGGTCGGGCTAACCAGCCTCCGCTGGAGCTACGGCGATCCGCCGAAGCCGCTGCGAAGGCGGAAGCCGGACACGACGACGGCTACGACGGCCGAGAGCTCGACCGCGGACACGACGAAGGCAGACTGTCCGAGAGAGTGAATCTGTGGGCGCCGCGGGTGATCGCTCTCGCCACGCTGGTGCTGGGTGGCGCGGCTGCGATCTACTACTCTCGCGCGGACCTGGCCCTGGCCCACTACGACGCACGCGCCCACCTCGTCGTCGCGCGCCGAATCCTCGACAGCCTGATGCCGGGCTGGCAGCAGGTCGGCGCGGTCTGGCTCCCGCTTCCGCACGTGCTCAACATGCTGCCCGTTCAGGTGGATGGGTGGTACCGAACGGGCGCGTCGGCGATCGCGATCTCGGTCATGTCGATGGCCGCCGGCGCGTGGGCTCTGTCGTCGACGATCGTCCGGCGAACCGGGTCGGTCGTCGCGGGCGCGGCAGGAGCGGCGCTGCTGCTCGCCAATCCGAACGTCCTCTACCTCCAGAGCACGCCGATGACCGAGCCGTTGCTGTTCGGGACGACGCTCGTTGCGATGGCTTTGACCGCCGACTGGCTGGATCGCGGCGCGCCAGCACGGCCGCGCGCGGCGGGGTTCGCGCTGGTTGCGGCGTGTATGACGCGGTACGAGGCGTGGCCGATTTGCGGCGCCCTCGTCCTGCTGTCGCTGGGAGTACTCTTGCGGCGCGGCACCCCGCTCGGCAGCGCTACGCGTGCCGTCGCCGGCCTCGCTGCGTATCCCGTGCTGGCGGTCGTGCTCTTCCTCCTCAACAGCCGATGGACCGTCGGCGCGTGGTTCGTCAGCAGCGGCTTCTTCGTCGCGGAAAACGAGGGGCTCGGCCGGCCGCTGATCGCCTGGGATCAGGTTCGTGAGGGCGTCTATCGCCTCTCCGGACCCGCGCTCGTGTGGCCTGCCTACGCGGCAGCGGCGCTGGTCGTGTGGAACTTCGCGCGGTCCCGGTCGAGAGCATCGCTGGTGCTGGTCCTGGCCCTCAGCGCGGCAGCAGCGCTGCCATGGTACGCGTACGTCCAGGGACATCCGTTTCGCATCCGCTACGGCGTGCCGCTCGTCGTCGCGTGCGCCGCGCTCGCCGGTACCGGGATCGGCTTGCTGCCGCGCCGCATTCGCGCGCTCGCGGCCATCGCCGCCGTTGCGGCCGTCATCTGGGAAGTCTCGCCGATCGATCGATCGGCCGCCGTCATCGCCGAGTCGCAGCGGGACGCACACAATCTCGCCGGCCGTCGAACCGTGACCGCCTACCTCGTCGCCCACCGCGACGGCCGTCCGATCATGATGAGCATGGGATCACTTGCCCACTACATGCACGACCTTTCCCGCGAAGGTTTCGCCATCCACGATTTCCTGCACGAGGGCAACGGCGAGGTGTGGACCTCGGCGATGCAGTACGGACCGCGCGGGTACGTGACGTGGGTGGCAATCGAGGAGCGCGCCGAAGGCGGGGACGCCGTGTATCAGCGGTCGAAGGAGTTCGCCAGGTTCCTCGAAGGCTTCGAACGCGTGGCGGAAGGAGGCGGCGTAGCCCTCTACCGGGCTACGCCGTAGAAGCCGTCTCGCACATGCTGTCACGAGACCACGCTACAACACGATGAGCACGATGACACGATGGTCACGATGATCCCGTAGGGGTTTTCCTTCGTGTTCATCGGGTCATCGTGTTCATCGTGAACCATAGCCGTCGGCGCGTTCAGCCTGGTCTTGGTTTGTGAGACAGGTTGTAGTGTTCAGAAGCGGAAGTGCATCGTGAAGAGGAAGTTATTCCCACCGAGGTCGATTTTGCTGCCCAGAAGCTCGCTTTCCGCGGGTTTGGTATCCCCGTCGGCTTCCTGCCACCTGTACTCGAAGCCGGCGGTCAGCGCATCGCCCATGGGAAAGCGCAGCCCCGCCACCACCACCGGCCCGAACGAGGTACCGCTGGCCTTGTACTGCGCTCGGAAGATCGAGCCATCCGAGAAGTCGACGAACTCACCCGCCTCGCTGTAGCGCCAATTGAAGATGCCGAGGCCGCCGCCAATATACGGTTCGACGGCCGCGCCGCGACCCAGGGGCAGGAAGCGAATCGTCGCGGTGATGGGAGTAATGCGAAGCTTGAGGTCCTGGACGATTTCGCTGCCGTTGTCGTTGACGAAGTCGCGATAGACCGAAGTCACGGTTCTCGAGTAGTAGCCGACGCCGACACCGGTCTCGAGATAGCGGCTCACGCCGAAGAGCCACTCGCCGCCGAAGGTCCAGTTATTGAAGTCGTCGATCTGGAACGCCAGGTCGTTCAAGTCCGCGAGCAGCACGTCGTCGTCGACGCGGCTGTCTTCGCCGTTGACCATGAAGTAACCCAGGTTGAAACCCACCAGGTTCCGCGCGTCCGCGCGTGTGACCTGGACGACCTGCGCGCTCGCCGTCGAGGCCAGCCCTCCGACCAAGAGCACCATGGCCGCGACCAAGGCCGGGACCCTCACGCGATTCAGCCTGTAACGTCTCATCATGACAATCTCCGTAGGCCAGACCGGACGACATGCCGGGCCAGCGTCAGTCAGCCTTGGAGCACGAAGAATGCCAGCTCCAGGTCATTGGGAATTCCGGTGGTTCAAGGCCTCACCGAAGCCTCGAGAGAGCTGGCCCAACGCGCCCTGCCCTGGCCAAGACCAGCCGCCCTGCCGCGCCAAGCTCCCCCAGAGACAGCAGCTTGTCGCGCCGAAGCTCCGCCAAAGGCGGAGCGAAGGCGAAAAGGCGGGAGCCGACCAACTGTCATTAATCGGTGTCACTGGAGACACCTTGCGGGGTCACACGCCCGCAATCGTTTCCAGCATCTGGGCGTGGATCAAGCCGTTGGACGCCAGGACACTGCCCTCTCGCGAGGCATATCGGCCCCCGGACATGGCCGTCACCTCCCCACCGGCCTCGGCCACGATCAGCGCGCCCGCGGCGACGTCCCAGGGCTGGAGCCTGCGTTCCCAGAAGCCGTCGAAGCGCCCGGCCGCGACGTAGCAGAGGTCGAGCGCGGCAGAACCCAGGCGGCGGACGGCGCGGGCGCGGCTGATGAAGGCGGCGAAGAGGTCGATGACCGCGCCGGGATCCTTCTGGACGTCGTAATGGAATCCGGTGACCAAGAGCGAGTCGATGAGCGTGGCGGCTGCCGACACTTTCAGCGGCGCGCCGTTGAGCCACGCACCCTGCCCGCGCTCGGCGGTGAACAGCTCTCGACGATTCGGGTCGTAAATCGCGGCAACGATCGGCTCGCCGTCGACCTCGAACGCAAGCGACGAGCAGAAGATCGGAAGGCCGTGGGCGTAGTTGGTCGTGCCGTCGATCGGGTCGAATACCCAACAGGCGTGCGGGATGCGATTGCCCGACTCGCCGGCGCCGAATTCCTCGCCGAGCACGTCGTGGTCCGGGAAACGCTCGGCAATCATGGCGCGGAAGCCGCGCTCGATCTCGATATCGATCTCGGTCACGAGATCGATGACGCCCTTCTTGTCGACGCGGAAGTCCTGGCCGAAATGCGCCATCTGCACCTGGCCTGCGCGCATGACGGCTTCGATGGCAGTGGCGAGCAGCAGCGGCTCGGGGACGTCAGCCACCGGACGACAGCTTCTTGACCATGCGCACTTCCATCCCACCCTCGGCTCCCCGCCGGAGCGTGACGTCGTCCATGAAGCTGCGCATGAAGAAAATGCCGCGGCCGCTGGCCTTGAGCAGGTTCTCGGGCGCGAGCGGGTCGGCGATCTCCTCCGGCTCGAAGCCCTCACCCTGATCGAGCACGCGCACGACCAGCTCGCTCGGATCGGACACCGGCGCGAACGTGAACTCGACGGTCACGAGCTTGTCGGGATGCTCGCGGTTTCCGTGTTTGATGGCGTTGATGACTGACTCGCGCACCGCGACGCCGATCCAGTGGACGGCGTCGTCGTCGAGCCCGGCGAGGTGGGCCATGCGATCGCTGACCATCTGGACGAAGTCCAGCGTCTCGAAATTGCTATGAACCTGGAGCCTGACCGTACCCCCGCGTGTCAGCATGCGGTAGCGGCGGCACCGGCGCCGAAAGGTCCGGACGCGGCGTGGACGATGGGAACTGCGGCCTGGAAGCGCACGCGAGTGCTTTATTCTAAACCGGATCCGTCCAGGAGTGGGAATGGGACTTCAGCCCAATGTTATAGTGCGGAAATGCCGCACGCGCCAGCCGACGCGGCCCTGGTGAAGCCGGCGGCCCGAGCGGCCGGCTGTCTCCGAGTGCCCGGCGACAAATCCATCTCGCATCGCTACGCCATGCTGGCGGCCCTGGCCGACGGCCGCTCGACCATCCGCGGGTACCTCCCTGGCGCCGATTGCCTGTCGACGCTCGCCTGCCTTCGAGCACTCGGCGTGGTGATTCGCGGCACGCCCGAGAGTCACATCGAGATCGAAGGCCGAGGCCTCCGCGGCCTCACCGCCGCCGCGCATCCGCTCGACACGGGCAACTCGGGCACGACGATGCGGCTGCTGTCGGGCATCGTGGCCGCGCACGAATTTCGCACCATGATGGGCGGCGACGCCTCGCTGTCCGGCCGCCCGATGAAGCGCGTGATTCGTCCGCTGACCGAGATGGGCGCCGCCATCGGGTCGGAGGATGGGCGGCCTCCGCTCACGATCGACGGCGCGCGGCTGCGCGGCATCACCCACCAGCCCGAAGTCCCGAGCGCGCAGATCAAGAGCGCCGTCCTCCTCGCTGGCCTGCAAGCCGACGGCGAGACGAGCGTCCTCGAGCCGGTGGGGACGCGCGATCACACAGAGCGGGCGTTTCACGAGTTCGGCGTGCATGTGAAGAAGTCCGGCGACGCAATCGGCGTCGTCGGAGGGCAGCGGCTGACCGGCCGGGACCTCGTCGTTCCCGGCGACGTGTCGAGCGCCACGTTCTGGATCGCCCTCGCGGCAGGAACGCCCGGTGCCGACATCGAGATCGAGGGCGTCGGCCTGAACCCGTCGCGCACAGCCATGCTCGCGATTGCCCGCCGCGCCGGCGCCAGAATCGACGTGACGATCGACAAGGAGGACGGCGGTGAGCCGGTGGGACGCCTCCGCGTCCAATACGGCTCCCCCACGAGCTTTGCCATCGAAGCGCACGAGGTGCCGGGAGTCATCGACGAGATTCCGGGGCTGGCCGCGCTAGGCGCGCTCCTGCCCGAGGGCGCCGAGATGCGCGTCCACGGCGCCGGCGAGCTGCGGGTCAAAGAGAGCGACCGCATCAGCTGTCTCGCCGCCGGGCTCACGGCGATGGGTGCGTCCGTCGAGGAATATCCGGACGGCTTCCGGATTCTGGCCCGTCGGCTGACGGGAGGAACGGCCGACGCCGCCAGCGATCATCGGCTCGCGATGGCCTTTGCGATTGCCGCCACGGGCGCGGCGCGGCCGACGACCATCCTGGGAGCGTCCTCGGTCGATGTGTCGTACCCGGGGTTCTTCGACGCGCTCGAACGGCTGACGCGGTGACGGCCGATAAGATTTATCTCGTGGGCTTCATGGCAGCCGGAAAGACGACCGTGGCACATGCGCTCGCGACGCGTCTCGGTTGGCGCGCCGAGGACGTGGACGAGCTCATCGAAGCGCGGGAGCGGCGGCCGGTGGCGGATATCTTCGCTCGCGCCGGCGAGCCGTACTTCCGCGCCGTGGAACGCGAGATCCTCAAGGTGCTGCTGCCCCTGCGCCACGTCGTCGTGGCCACCGGCGGGGGCACCTTCGTCGACGCGGACAACCGCGCCGCGATCAACCTCGACGGCCTGTCGGTCTGGCTCGACGTACCGATCGAAGTCGTGCTCGCCCGGTTGCCCGCCGACGGGCGGCGGCCGCTCGCCGCCGATCGCAGCCAGATGGAGCGGCTGTTCGCCGCGCGCCGCGTCGCCTACGCGCAGGCGCACCTTCGGATCGACGTCGGGACGGCGTCGGCGGGCGACATCGCCGAACAGATCGCGGATCATCTCGAGTCTTAGAATCGACGCTAGATGCGCTACCTGGTCATCGCCGACATCCACGCGAACATCGAGGCACTCACCGCAGTGCTCGACGCGGAGCCGGTCTGGGATCACGTGATCGTCCTCGGCGATCTCGTTGGGTACGGCGCGGCGCCCAACGAAGTCGTCGATCGTATCCGCGAGCTCGACCCGATCGCCATCATCCGCGGGAACCACGACAAAGCCGCCTGCGGGATCGAAGACGGCAGCAACTTCAACCAGGTCGCGCGCCTGGCCGCGGTCTGGACGAACGAAATGCTCACCGCAGATAACCGGCAGTACCTCCGGGATCTTCCAGCCGGCCCGGAAGCCATCGACGAGCACGTCGAAATCTGCCACGGGTCGCCCTTCGACGAAGACCACTACATCTTTGATGGCGAGGATGCCCTCCGGGCGCTCGGAACGAGCGGACGTCCGCTCTGTCTCTTCGGGCACACGCACCTGCCGGTCGTGTTTCACTACGAGAAGGAGATGTTCGACGGGTTCGTTCCCGAGCCGGATGAGGAGACGAGGGTCGATCTGCGTCCGGACGCGCGCTATTTGATCAATGCCGGGTCGGTCGGCCAGCCCCGCGATGGCGACTCGCGCGCGGCGTATGGCCTCTACGATTCCGATGCTCTATCCCTGACACTCAAGCGGGTCGTGTATCCCGTCGATGCCGCCCAGCGCCGCATCTTGAGCGCCGGCCTGCCCGCGAGCTTGGCGAACCGGCTGGCAGTGGGGCGATAGGCTCGGGGCTCAGGTCCTCTTCGCCCGTTCTTCCCGCCGCTTCAGTTCCATCGCATAAGCATCGGCGGCAGCGCGCGACCCGAGCACCCATCCGATGATGATCCCGACCAGCAGCACCGCCGGGATGAAGATGAAGTGCGCCGAGGTCATGTCGCCGATCACCGCCGGGCGCCTCCTGACACCCGCTGGCTGACGCTGGCGATTTCTTGCTCGACCTGGCTCAAGCGGCGCCAGATCGACCACACGTAGCCGAAGATCACCAGCCACGCGACAGCGTACGCGGCCATGACCAGCGGCGCCGCGGGCAGCTGCTCCTTCGGCTGGAGCTGATCGATCGGCACGAATCCCTCTTGTGCCGGGCTAGGCGGCTGTGTCTGTGCGACGAGAGGCACCACCGCCCAGCACGTTGCGACGAGCAGCATCGTTACGACAAGGCGCCGCAATGAAACGCTCTTCATGTCTGTTTTTTCCATGAGCCCGATCCCGTCTAATCCGCGTCCCGTGTTGTCCGCGGCTGTCATCTCACGATGCGGCCGACGGCTCATTCACGATGAACGCGAAGCCCGCAAAGCTCACGAAGGACTGCCTTCTCCCGTGAAATCTTCGCGAGCCTCGTGATCTTCGAGGCCTTCGTGAGTGGCTCCGTTCATGAGATAAATCCTGGTGCTACTCGTTTTCTCCGCCGTCGCTGTGATCAGCGTCCCGTGTTGTCCGTGTTGGCCGCGGCTCATGTCCATCCGTGTTTTCAACGGTTCAGTCATCGAGTGCGAGATGAAGCGAATCGAGCTCGGTCCGGCGCCGCTCGAGGCGCGTGCGCATCGTGAGCAGCAGCAGGAAGAGCCCCAGGAACGCGGCGGTCGAGAACCAGAGCGGCAGGCCCATCGACACTGGCAGCGTCGGCACCACAGACGTCTTGGGGTGAAGTGTCCGCCAGAGATTGACCGACCAGTAGACGAACGGTGCGTTGAACATGCCGAACAGCCCTACCGCCGCCGCCAGCCGTTCGGACCCCGGCCCGCCGAACCGACGGAGCAGCGAGTACGAAACGAAGATGAGCCAGAGAACGAGGGCCGACGTGCCCCGCGCGTCCCAGGACCACCACACGCCCCAGGCCTTGCGCCCCCAGAGCGGTCCTGTCAAAAGCCCGATCAATCCGAACACCACCACCAGTTCCGCCGCCGCAACGGCAGACACGTCGGCGTCCTTGCGCCCCATGAAGAGAACGCGGGCGCTCTGCACGCCGCACACGCCCGTCGCCGCGAACATTCCCATCCACGCGGCGAAGTGGAAGTAGAAAATTTTCTGCACGAGTCCCATTGAGGACTCGTACGGTGCGCCGACGATGAGCACCGGCGCGACGGCGAACATCGCGGCCAGAAGGACAGTGAGCGGGGTAAAGACGCGTGTCATAGCTATTGTCCGGCTTTAGGCTTTAGGCTTTGGGCTCTAGCAAAACCTTGGACTAGGCTCTCGAAGCTCTTGCTAAAGCCCAAAGCCTGGAGCCTAAAGCCTAGAACTCTGTGCCTATTCTGTCATCACTGCCTCGAACGTCCACAACGCCAGCGTCACGAAGACGATGTCGAAAAATACAAGCATCGAGAGCCAGGCGCGCGCCATGGGCAGATCGGCGTCGGTCTGGAGTAAGGCCGCGGTTCCGCGCACCCCGGCGATGATGACCGGCACGGTGATGGGATAAAGCAGCAGTGGCAGCAACACGTCGCGGCTGCGCGTCCGCACCAGCATCGCCGCAAAGAGCGTCCCGACGGCGGCAAAGCCGAGCGTGCCGGTGACGAGCAGGCCCGTCAGTATCGCCGGGTAGCGGAAGAGCGGCGCCTGGAACATGAAGGCCACCATCGGCACGACGACGACCTCGACGGCAGCCATCAGGAGCAGGATGCCGGCGAGCTTGCCCAGGTAGAGCGCCGGTCGGTCGGCCGGCGACATCAGGAGCCCGCGCAACGTCTCGTTCTGCCGCTCGCGCTCGAACGTGCGCCCGAGCGCCAGCGTACCTGAAAACGCGATTGCCACCCACAGGATCCCCGGAGCCGCCCCATCGACCGCCACGCCTTCGCGGACGAAGCTGAACGAGAAGACCAGCATGACCGAAATCGCGAAGAACAGCGTCGTGTAGACGATCTCGCGGCTGCGGAACTCGATGAGGAGGTCCTTCCGCGTCACGAGCCATGCGGCTTCGAGCAGCTTCATCCGCCCTCGACTCCGGCACGGCGGTACCGCTCCCGGAGCGATCCCCCCGCCGGCTGCAGGGGCACGAGACGCCCGTCGCGCAGCATCACTGCCCGGTTGATCAGGCCGTCGATACTTTCGAGATCGTGCGTTGCCAGCAGGATGATGCAGCCATTCGCCCGCAGTTCCTCCAGCCGTTCCACCAGTGAAGACGACGAGGCATCGTCAAGCCCGGTGAATGGCTCATCGAGCAGGACGAGCCGCGGATCGTGCAGCAGCGCGCGCTCGAGCGTCAGCCGCTGCCGCATGCCGCGAGAGAATCCCTGCACGGCATCGTCGCGCCGCGCGGCGAGCTGCGCGCGTGCGAGCGCCGTGTCCACGCGCCGGGCGACGTCCCGAACGCCGTGCAGCCGCGCGTAGAACGTGAGGTTCTCGGCTGCGGTCAGCTCGGGATAGAGATAGAGATCGTGGCCGACGAGGCCGATGCGCTGCCGCAGGGCCGACGTCGCGTCGGCCTGGTGGTCGCCATAGCGAACGCTCCCGGCTGACGGCGAGAGGAGCGAGGCCGCGATCGACAGCAAGGTAGACTTGCCGGCGCCGTTCGGACCGAGCAGCGCGACAATCTCGCCAGCCTCGCATCGGAACGATACGCGGTTGAGCGCCCAGCGCCGGCCGTAACTGCGCGAGACGTCGGCGAAGCTCAGGGAAGTGAAATCCATGCGCGCGCGATCACGCGGCCTGGCGGTCCATTTCGGCGTACACCCGTTCGAGTGCTGCGACCAGCTCCCCGCGCCTCGCAGCGTATTTCTGCTCCTCCACGCGGCCTGCCCGGTGCTGCTCTTCAAGTGAGGCCAGCTCGTTGAAGAGCTGCGTGCGCCGCTTCTCCAGGCGCTCCAGCCCCGGCGCCTGTGCACCCTTCCCGCGGCCGCCACGCGTGCTGCCCCACCACCCCCCAGCCAGAATCGCCACGGCGAGCCCGACAGCGACATAGCGGGGCCACAACGCCTCGTGCGGCAGGTTGGAGAAGTTGAACGTCAGCGGCTCGCCGGCCCGGACCGCCGGGCCCTGGCCGACCACATAAGTCTGGCCGTCGGCCGGCATCTCGCGCTGCTCGGTCATCTGCGCCGAGGTCAGGCGCATGTCCGCAAACTTCTGCGCAAGCACGATGACGCGGTTGAGTGGCACCGGCACGCGCTGTTCGATCGTCAGGCTGCCGCCGCTATAGGGCATGGAGTACGCGAACTGAACGTTCGTGCCGCCTGGCGCGAACGGCCCGACCACGGTGACCTTGCCGCCCGCCGCCGTCGCCTGCGGGGAGGAATCCTGCAGAATGGTCACCCCCGTGGCGCCCGCGGGCAGCTCGAACACGATGGGTCCAGGCGGCATGACAGGCGCCTTTGTGGTGTTCGTCAGCTGCAGGAGGTTGTACACCGACAGGCTCCCGTCGCCGAACTCGAAGACGAACCGCGACTGGTCGCCGAGCGCGACGCTGCCGGGCTGGGCCGGCGCCGCGGCGAGGCCCTTGTCTGCCTGGGCGCCCTTCTCAGTGTCTGGATCCGTGGCGAAGAGCAGCAGCCGCGTGCCACCTGCCGCCGGCACAGCGAACTCTTGAGACTGCAGCCGCTGTCCGAGCACGGTCGCCGCCACCGTCACGCGCGTGCCTGGCGCCAGGCCGGCGAATTCGGCACGCCCCCCGGCATCGGTCTTCGCGGTGCGCGGCGCGCCCGCACCGAGCAGTTCAACCAACTGATCTGGAAGGTTGTTGGCCAGCGAGCCCTTGATGACGCGGACGACGACGGTACCGACGGCGACATCGGCCACCGGCAGCGGGATGCCGGCAACCGCCTTGGGATCCATCTGAGCGCTGACCGGGCGCGAAACTGACAACAGTACAGTGCAAAGCAGCAGGACGAGCACGAGAGCCCGTCTCGCAAACGCTGTTGTGTTCGTGGTCATCGAATCAACGTGCCCCATCGTGAGGCATGGCCGTCGGCCGTTTCCATGTCATTTCCCCGCCAGCTTCGCACCACACCGCTTACAGAAGAGCGCATCGGTGTCGTTCGCGGTGCCGCACGAGCACAGTCCAAGCGTAACCGGCTCGTGCGACGGAGCGGGTTCGGCCGCGGCTTCGACGACGGGGCCGGCCGCCCGCGCGGCGAGCCGTGCGCTCAGCTCACGCTCGATGAGCGTGCGATAGCCGCTGCCGTCGTCGTCGAGTTGCTTCATCAGCGACAGCGCCCGCGTGCGCAGCCGCCCTGCCATCTCCTCGAAGTCGGTCTGTGACACCTTCCCCATCGAACGATCGAACTCGAGATCCTTCAACGCCCGGAGCACCAGCGCCTTCTCGCGGGCGAGGACCGCACGGGCGCGCTCGGAGAGCGCTTCGCTGGCCATGGCCGATGCGTCGCCGACAAGCGGCGACAGCATGCGATAGAAGCCGGCCGCGGCCAGACCCGCCGAAGCGATCACCAGGCTGATGAGCACGAGATGCTCGGGCGTCGACTGCCGCGACACAACCACGGCGGCGGTCGCCGCCATCAGCGAGGCGAGCACGAAAAAGTGCGCTGGACGAAACGTGGAACTGGCCGGGTCCGGCCGGACATCCGTAGCGTCCGGCTTCAACCGGACATCTGTAGCGTCCGGCTTCAGCCGGACATCTGTAGCGTCCGGCTTTAGCTGGACATCTGTAGCGTCCGGCTTTAGCCGGACATCTGTAGCGTCCGGCTTCAGCCGGACTTGGCTAGTCGAGGTCGCGGAGCTCATCATCAAGTCTCGAGCGGAGGGACGCGTCTTCGAGTGTGGCGCCGGCGGCTGCAGACGCGGCCTGCTCGTGTCTGGACCAGCGCATGGCGACGAAGGCCACGGCCACGGCGCCCGAGGCGCCGATCAGGTAGGGAAACAGCCAGGCCAGCCGGTTGAAACCCTTATCGATCGGCGCGCCGAGAGGCTCCTGGCTGCCGTACTCCGCGATGAAGTACTGATAGATCTCCTCGCGCGTCTTGCCCTGGTCGAGGAGCGTCGCCACTTCCCCGCGCATCTTGGCGGCGTGACTGCAGCAGAAGTCGCCGATCCGCTTGCGGCCGCACGTGCGGCACATGCAGATGAGCTCGCGCCACAGATCCTTTTCGAGTTGCGACCGCGCGACCATCGTGCGCCTGGCCTCGGGAGTCTCGACGTGCTGCGCATGCGCCACGGCCGGCAGCAGCAGCATGAGAATGAGCACCGACGTCGCCGCCCCGGCCGCTCCGGACGGCACGCTCGCGGTGGCGAACGCAATTGCACGCTCGGGCAGGAGCGCGATCCCCGTGCCGAGCGCCATGATGCCGAACCCGAACCAGATCCAGTTGACGAGCGGGTTGATCGTCACCGTGTAGGTCGCACTCTGCGCCGACGCGTCGAAGCCGGCGAGCACGACATACAGGTCCTCAGTAACCGCGCGCCGGATCGCAACCTCCGTCGTCGGCTCTTCCTCGCGCTTGTTGAAGTACCACTTGGCCGGCTCGAGCGTCCCGATGGACTTTCCGTCCTCGAACACGCTGACATGGCCGGTCACCATCTGTTTCTGACTGTCGTTGGTGACGCGCAGCGCGTCGTGGCGGATGGCGAAATGCCCGATGGTCATCTGCTCGCCGACCTTCATCAGCGCCTGTTCTTCCTGCTTGAACCCCTCGCCCGCAAAGCCGAGGAACATCAACACGATGCCGACATGGACGATGTAGCCGCCGTAACGCCGCTTCGAGCGCCCGACAAGCCCGATGAGCGCGGTGACGATGTCAGTGCCGGTCGCGTCGCGACGAACCTGTGCGCCGCGGACGAACTCCTGGATGATGGTCACGAGGACCATCGCGGAGAGCGCGAAGCAGATGCCGGAGCTCCAGACCCGCACGCCCAGCGCGTAGAGCGTTCCGGCCGTGACGGCGAATCCGAGCACGGGCCACTTCAACTGGTAGACGAGATTCGACACCGTCGACTTGCGCCACGCGAGCAGCGGGCCGATGCCGGTCAGCGTCAGCAGGATCAGGCCAATCGGCAGCATCCAGCGATTGAAGAACGGCGCTGCGACGGTCAGCCGCTCGCCAGTGACCGCCTCGCTCAGCGTGGGGAACATCGTCGCGAAGAGGACGAAGAACGCCGAGAAGAGAAGAATCCAGTTATTGGCCAGAAACGCGGCTTCGCGCGAGACGAACGAATCGAGCTCGTGCCGCGACCGAAGCAGTGGCAGCCGGTAGATGACCCAGCCGAAGCTGAACGTCAGGATCGCGACCATGAAGATCGTGAAGAGGAGGGCCAGCTCGCGGTCCTCGCCGAAGGCGTGCACCGACTGCACGATCCCGGAACGCGTCATGAACGTCCCGAAGATGGTCAGGAAAAAGGTGACGATCACCAGCGTGACATTCCAGACCCGCAGCATCCCCCGCTGCTCCTGTACGCGCACCGAATGCAGGAACGCCGTCGCCGTGAACCATGGCAGGAGACCCGCGTTCTCGACCGGGTCCCACATCCAGTAGCCGCCCCACCCGAGCTCCTCGTAGGCCCAGAGCATGCCGAGCGTCAATCCGAACGAGAGGAACAGCCACCCGATCATCGTCCAGCGGCGGACGGCTCGCAGCCACGCGTCGTCGAGATGGCCGGTGACGAGCGCGGCGATCCCGAACGCGAAGGGGATGGTCATCGCGACGAACCCGACGTACATCGACGGCGGGTGGATCGCCATGTAAAAGTTCTGGAGCAGCGGCGTCAACCCGGCGCCGTCTGTGGGCGCCGTCGTCAAGAACGTCGAGAACGGGTTCTTGTGGATGATCATCAGGAAGATGAAGAACATCTCCGTGGCGGCGACGACCGAAACGACGTAGGGAATGAGCTCGCGGTGCCGGTCGCGGTTCACGTAAATGGCCACCGACCCGAAGATCGACAGGAGGGAGACCCAGAACATGATCGAGCCGTCGAGGCCGCCCCAGTACGACGCGACCTTATAGGCCAGGGGCAGCGCCGAATCGGAGTACCGCTGCACGTACTTGATGGAGTAATTGCCCGTCACGAACGCGTGGATGAGCACCGCCGAGGCGACGACCATCAGCGCGGCAAAGAAGTAGAACGCGCCGATACCGCTCTCGACGAGGCGCGTCGACCGGCGACGCGCGCCGGCGACCGATGCGGCAATCGCGTATGCGCAGGTAACGAAGGCGAGAAGAAGGACGAGGGTACCGAGTGCCGGCATGGTTGTTCCTGGTCTCGGTTAGTCGGGGTTGACTGGAGTTCCTGTCACGGCGACGACAAGTTCGCGACGACCGCGAGGCTAATGAAGAACACGTAAGACTAGACGCCTGGCGCTCCAGGGGTCTTGCTGGGCTCGTACTTCGACGGGCACTTGGCCATGACGCCGTTCGGCGACACGTCGAAGCCGTGGGGGCCCAACTGTCCTTTGAGCACGACCTCGGAGCCGTCCTTGAACGTATCGGGCATCACGCCCGTGTACCGCGCGGCGACGACTTTCCCGTTGCTCTGAATCTGGAACCGGTACTCGAGCGTGTCCGGCTTGGCGAAAATCGACTTGTCCACGACGTAGCCATGGAGGCTCATTCGCTTGCCCTGCCATACCGTGGGGTCCGACATGACTTCGTCGACGTGCTTGTAGTATTCGGTGCCCTCGCTGAGCGTGGTGTACATCAACCCGGAGAGGCCGGCTACGAGGACGGCGGCGGTCGCACCGATCTTGATCGTTTTTGCTTTCATGGCTCAGCTCGCACGCGCCGAAAGTTAGTGACCTAAATCCAGCACAGGATACCGTTTACCGCTCGACACGGTCAATTGGGTTCGACAGTACCGGCGGGCTTCCGGCACCGGCCTCCGAGAGCAGCCGGTAAACCGTCGAAATTGGCAGGCCGACCACGTTCGACCACGACCCGTCGATGCGATCGATGAACCGCGCCGCGCGCCCCTGAATCGCATAGGCCCCGGCCTTTCCCTCGGCCTCCCCCGTCGAGATGTACCAGGCGATCTCCTGGCTGGTGAGCGGGTTGAACCGGACGGCGGTGGTGACGACCTGCTCGAGGTGCCGTTCGGCGGTCCGCACGACCACGGCAGTATGGACCTCGTGCACGACGCCCGAAAGCGCCCTCAGCATCGACTCCGCGTCGGCCGCATCCGAGGGCTTCCCCATCAGCCTCTCGCCGGCGACGACAACGGTGTCAGCGGCGAGGATCAACCGGCCGTCGGAGAACTGCCGCGCAACGTGGTCGGCTTTGGCGCGGGCCACGCGAACGACATACTCGCGCGGCCGCTCGCCTGCCGCCGGTGTCTCGTCGACGTCGGGTGGAACGACCTCGAAATCGAAGCCGGCCGCCGACAGGAGCTCCGCGCGCCGGGGCGAGCCCGAGGCCAGGACAAAGCGCATCGAAGGCAATGATTAATGATCCCGCGTGTCGTACACTAGTGGAAACGGGCCCGAACGCGTCCGTATTGTCCGTGTTGTCCGTGGCTCGTATTCTTCCTTAGACCCGTATCCTGTGGTTCCGATCCAGCATTTCAGCGCCGGCGTGCTCGCGGAGGTCATCCGCCGTCAGCCATCTACGCCTGCCCGCACCGCGCTGGCGTGGCAGATCGCCGTCGGCCCTGCGCTCGCCCGGGCCACGACGGTCGAACTGAGTGAAGGCGTGCTCACGGTGCACTCGACGGACGCGCGCTGGACGCTCGAAATCACACGAGCCCGGGACATCGTCCTCAGACGACTCCAGCATTTTCTCGGGCCCGACAGCGTGAAATCACTGCGCATCGAGAGGGAGACCGGCCGATCGCGGTAACCATATGAGCAATCGTGCATCCGTCATCGTTTCGGCCGTGCGGACACCGGCCGGCAAGTTCCTCGGCGCTCTCAAGGATCTGAGCGCCGCGGAGCTCGGCGCGCGCGTCGTTCGCGAAGCGGTTCGCCGCGCGGGGATCGACCCGTCCATCGTGGACGAGTGCATCATGGGGAACGTTATCCAGGCGGGGAACGGGCAGAATCCGGCGCGGCAGGCCGCGCTCAACGGGGGCTTGGCCGACCACGTAGCCGCGCTGACGATTAACAAGGTCTGCGGCTCCGGGCTCAAAGCGGTCATGCTCGCCGCCCAGGGCATCGCCACTGGCGACATCGATATCGCGGTCGCGGGCGGGATGGAGTCGATGAGCAACGCACCCTACCTCCTCCCGCGCGTACGCGAGGGCCTGCGGATGGGCGACGGCAAAGTCGTCGACTCGCTGATCAACGACGGCCTGTGGTGCTCCTTCGAGAATTGCCATATGGGGATTTCCGGCGAGGTGGTCGCCGACAAGTATTCGGTCGGGCGCGACGAACAGGATCGCTATGCCGCGGAGAGTCACCGCAAGGCGGCGCACGCCACTCGCGAGGGCTGGTTCAAGGACGAGATCCTGCCCATCGACATCCCGCAGCGGAAGGGTGATCCGCTCGTCATCGACACCGACGAGCCCATCCGGGAGGATACAACGGCGGAAGCGCTCTCGAAGCTCAAGGCCGCGTTCAAGAAAGATGGTTCGGTGACGGCCGGCAACGCGCCGGGAGTCAATGACGCTGCGGCGGCCGTCGTGATCATGGCGGCCGAGAGGGCCCGCGCGCTCGGCCTGACGCCGATGGCCGGGGTCGTCGCCCAGGCGACGAGCGGACTCCCGCCGAAGCTCGTCATGATGACGCCGGTCGAGGCCGTGCGTAAGGTCGCGGCGAAGGCCGGGTGGAGCCTGAACGACGTCGATCTCTTCGAGATCAACGAAGCTTTCTCGGTTCAGGCGGTCGCAGTCATGCGGGAGCTCGGGATCGACCCGGCTCGCGTGAACGTGCACGGCGGCGCCGTCGCGCTGGGCCATGCGATTGGCGCCAGCGGCGCGCGGATTCTGACGACGCTTCTCTATGCGATGAAGCGACGGGGCGCGCGGCGCGGGATTGCGGCGCTCTGCCTCGGCGGGGGCAATGGGGTGGCGCTGGCGGTCGAGCGATCCTGAGACATAGAGAATGGCGATACAGCGAATCGGAGTGGTGGGCGCCGGCACCATGGGGAACGGGATTGCGCAGGTCTTCGCGCAGGCGGGATTCGACGTCCGGCTCGTCGACGCGGCGGCGGGCGCCCTCGACCGGGCCAAGTCGGCCATAGAGAAATCCCTCGCCAAGCTGGTCGAGAAGAGCCGGCTGACGAAGGCGGAACGCGAAGCCACGCTCGAACGGCTCGCGACGGGGACAAACGTGGATGCGCTCGCGGAGAGCGACTATGTCATCGAGGCGATTTTCGAGGACCGGCAAGCCAAGCAGTCGCTTTTCGCGCGGCTCGATCAATTGACCCGTCCGGACGTCATCCTGTCCTCGAACACCTCCTCGATCTCGATCACGACGCTCGGCGCCGCGACCAATCGCCCGGATCGCGTCCTGGGCATGCACTTCATGAACCCGGTGCCGCTGATGTCGCTCGTCGAGCTGATTCGCGGGCAGGCCACCTCACCCGAGTCCATGCTGATCGCCGCCGAGCTCTGCATGCGGCTCAACAAGACGGCCGTCGAAGCGTCGGACTACCCAGGCTTCATCGCCAACCGCATCCTGATGCCGATGATCAATGAGGCGATCTTCGCGTTGATGGAGGGCGTCGGAACGGCCGACTCGATCGACAAGGTGATGAAGCTCGGGATGAATCACCCGATGGGGCCGCTGACGCTCGCCGACTTCATCGGCCTCGACGTCTGCCTGGCGATCCTCGAGGTTCTGCACCACGGCCTCGGCGATCCCAAGTACCGGCCCTGCCCGCTCCTGCGCCGGATGGTGGCGGCAGGACACCTCGGCCGGAAGTCCGGCCAGGGTTTTTACCGTTACTGATCCGCACTTGCTGCCAACACATCCCACGGCGCGACGGCTGGCACTCTTCGGCTGGGCGCTGGCCGCCATCGGCGGCAGCGTGGCCGTCTGGTGGCTGTCCTCTTACCTCGAGACGTTGACTGCCCTGGCGCAGACCGACCGCAACGCGGCGCTAGCGTTGTTCCGATCGCGCGCGATGCCCGCCTTGCTCGTGGTGGTGGCGGTGGCCGTCGCGGCCGGCGGCGTTCTGCTCAGGCAGGGCCTCCAGATCGCGAGAGACGCCGATCGTCAGGGCCGGACGCTGGGCAAGGTGATGGCGACGGCTGGCTTCGTGCTGGCCGCCGTGCCGCTCATCCTCATCTCCGTGGTGTTCTGGCTGCTCGGTCGCGCGTGAGTCATCTGGCGAAGTATCCGCGTCTGGCACGAACCTCACCCGACTTTCCGCGCAGCTTCACTTCGATCGTATGCCAGCCGCTGTCGGAGACGCCCGTCGGCGTGTAGCTCAGCACGTACCGTTGTCTGAATTCGCGGAGGACCTCCAGGAAAGTGGCCTCGACCGCGGCCTCGTCGCTCGCATACACGACTCGCCCGCCGGTGTCCTCCGCGAGCGCCTCGAGCAGCCGTTCTGACGGTTCGGGACGCGACCGCCGGCCCGTCACCACCCTTCCCTGGACGGTGACGAGCGGCATGATCGTGCGGATAGTAACCGGGTAGATCACCACGTCTGTCCGGCGGGCGGAGTCAACCAGCTTGCGAGCGGTCAGCCAGCTGGATGTGTCGCGCCCGTCGCTGAACAGGAGCAGCAGCGTACGACCTTCGTCGGTCTCGCGCAGCGCGAGCGCCGCAAAAACCCCGTCGAAGAGCGCCGTGGTCCCGCCAGTTTGGACACCGTCGACCAGGGCGCGCAGGCGCGCGCGATCGGCGGTGAGAGCCGTATGGAGCTGGATGCGGTGAGCGAAGGTCAGTAGCGCCGCGCGATCCTCGCCGGCAAGCGCGGCGATCACACTCCGCACTCCCTGTTTGAGGTGCGCCAGCGGCTCCCCGGCAACGCTGCCGCTCAGATCGAGCACGCAGATGATGTTGAGAGGCAGCGTTTCGTGGTGCACGTCAGTGATGGTCTGGAGCACGCCGTTGTCGCGGAGCTCGAAGTTCGCCGGCGTCAATCCGGAGACCGGACGGCGGCCGCTGGTCACGAGCGCGTCGACGCGCACCGCGGCCGCGCGCGACTTGAAACGGGCGGTCTGCGGAGGATCCTGTGCGCCCTGCTCCGGCACCGCTGCCGACACCGCCGACAGCAAGAAGAGGAAGAGCAGGAAGAGCGGTCTCACCGGATGACCAACGAGCGCGCGATCGCGAGGTACCCCTCGAACCGCCACGCTTGTCCACGGATGTACGGCCACCACGGATCGGACTGATTGGAACGACTCGAGAGTGCTGTCGTCACGGTTTGAGCGGCCTCCAGGCGCCGTCCCTCGAGATGGGCGACATGGGCCGCCGCGATACGAGCTGCTTGTGGCATCTCGACGAGCGCCACCGCGCGGTCGTACGCCGCGGCCGCTGCGGCCCCGTTTCCCTGCCGTTCGTGCAGGTCGCCCTCGAAGAGCCGCGCGAGGTACTCGAAGGCGGCGCCGGCGCGCGCCCAGTCGTATTCCGCGAGGACGCGCGACGCGTCATTCAGCTCGTTCAGCTCGAGGAGCACATGGAGCAGACGCAGCCGCGCTTCGGACTCCTTCGCATCGGCGGCCACGCTCCGGCGGAGGTAGTCACGCGCGAGGGTGAGGAACCTGGTGATTTCCGCCGGTTCCCGCTCCAGGTCGCGCTGCGCATTCTCGAGCGACGTCGACCAGTTCAGCTCCTGCCGCGACCCGGCGGCAAGGAGAATCTGGGCATCGTCGGGAAAGGCGGCAAGGGCAGCGTCGAGGAAGTCGAGTTCGGCCGGGACCGGCCAATTCAGCTGAACCTGCCTGAAAGACTCCCAGAGCAGATACCAGGCCCTCAGAAAGGACGACTTCGGATTCATCTTCTTCAAGGTGAGATGGAGGCGCGTGAAGGGCGCCATGTAGGGCTCCAGCAGTCGCGTTGGGTAGGGATCGTCGCGCGACCACACGGTCATGACCGCGTCGGAGTACAGCATGAACACCGCCTCCAATTCGCCGCTCCTGTTCGTCTTCTGCATCTCGCCGATCCAACGAGCGATCTGACGCTGGCCGTCGCTGGCGGCGAGCAGTCTGCCCAGGCCCTCGACCGCGCGTTCGATCTCACCGCCGCGATAGACCGTCAGCAGGTCGGCGTAAGCGTGCCGATCGGCTTCGGAGATCGCCGGCGGTTGCGACTGTGCCTGGACCGGGAGCGCGAGGCTCGCCAGTATCGCCATCACCAACACTGCGTACGGCCTCCGGGCCGACTGTAGCGCGCTGGGTTTCATACGAGGGTCCACTCGGTCTGCCGGCGTCGGAAGCGGCCAACCAGCACGAGAATCGGCCCGAGAATCACCATCTCGAGGCACACGGCTCGCACATTCTGCGCCACGAAGGTCCATCCCTGGTAGTACCGACGCGAGATTGCCATGAAGACATGCATGTCGGATTCGAAGTGCGCCTGACTGAACGGCCAGAGCGCCATGACACCGAGCGGAGGCGACGTGTCGCTCCCGAGCCAGTCGAGGAGCACGTGGCTCGCGTACGCCGCCGCGCAGGCCATCGCGAGGCGGCCTGCGCGACCGACGCCGAAGGACCTCGCAAGGACAAGTGCCGTCAGCCCGACGACCGCCGTCGCGCCGAGGCTGTGCGTCGGTCCGCTATGCGCGCCGAACAGCAGGTCGATGTCAGGAAGCGCGCCGAGCGCGCCGAATACGCTGGTCTCGCGCCAAAAAGTGGCTGGCACCTGTGCCGGGAAGGTGCCAGTCAGCTTTGCCGAGAGAGTAGGCGCCAGCCGCGGCGCGCCGGCCACCAGCCAGCCTGCTGCCACACCCGCGATCGCGTGACCGATTGGGGATGGCATGAGGTCAGCGACCCGCAGGTCGCAGCTTGCGGTTTAAAAAACTGCCAACTCGGCAGCCTTGGCACGTTGCAGAACCTGCGACGGTCCCGGGTGAGGGGCGAAAGTCCGTGGCCCTCGTAAGGTGCCTCCAATCAACACGATAATAGGCCATACTTTACAGATTTTCGCTTGACTTTCTCCCCGGCACGAACCTAGAATGCCGTGTCTTGTGAGCAGCCAAATCGTTGGCCGCTCGCAAACCGAAGGAGACACCGAATGCCGCCAGAGAACGACCGCGAACGCCTCAAGGCCATCGAGATGGCCGTCGGCCAGATCGAGAAACAGTTTGGCAAGGGCTCGATCATGCGCCTGGGCCAGAAAGATGCCGTGGCCGCCATCCCGGCCATCTCCACCGGGGCGGTCAGCCTCGATTATGCCCTCGGAATCGGTGGCGTCCCGCGCGGGCGCGTCGTCGAGATCTTCGGCCCGGAATCGTCGGGCAAGACAACGCTGTCGCTGCAGATCATCGCCGAAGCGCAGAAGCTCGGAGGGATGGCCGCATTCGTGGACGCCGAGCACGCCCTGGATGCGAAGTACGCGCAGAAGCTCGGCGTCGACCTCGACAACCTTCTCGTCTCGCAGCCCGACAACGGCGAGCAGGCGCTCGAGATCGTCGAAGTGCTCGTGCGCTCGAACGGCGTCGACGTCGTAGTGGTCGACTCGGTCGCAGCGCTCGTGCCGCGCGCCGAGATCGAGGGCGAGATGGGCGAAGCGCAGATGGGCCTGCAGGCGCGCCTCATGTCGCAGGCGCTCAGGAAGCTCACCGGCGCCGTCTCGAAATCGAAGACGTGCCTCATCTTCATCAACCAGCTCCGCGAGAAGATCGGCGTGATGTTCGGCAACCCGGAGACCACGACCGGCGGACGCGCGCTCAAGTTCTACTCGTCGGTCCGGATCGATATCCGCCGGATCGGCGCGATCAAGGACGGCGACGCCGTGGTCGGCGGACGCACCCGCGTCAAGGTCGTCAAGAACAAGGTGGCGCCGCCCTTCCGCGAGGCCGAGTTCGATGTGATGTACGGCGAGGGCATCTCGCGCGAGGGCGATCTCCTCGATCTCGCCGTCGACCGCAAGATCGTGGACAAGAGCGGGACCTGGTTCGCCTTCAACGGCGACCGGCTGGGTCAGGGCCGCGAGAACGTGAAGCAGTTTCTGAAGGACAACCCGGCGGTGTTCAAGTCGCTCGAAGAGAAGGTCCGGCGCGAGCTTGGGATGGGACAGGAAGCGGAAGTAGCGGCCGTCTAGAGCGAAATCAAAGCACGGAGCGCGGGGCCGGAGTGCGCGTCACTCGCGCGGGTCCCGCGCCTCCTCCGTCGTATCAGCTCTCGTCACTGCGGTCTTCGTCACCTCTGTCTTCACCTCTGTCTTCGTGGCGACGGTCTTCCTTCTTGCGTCGGTCTTCGTCGCGTCGGCCGGCCTCGCGGGCGTTGGCGAACGCTTGACGACGACGAGGATCTCCCCGGGCCTGATGAGTCCGAGCTCGGCGCGTGCGACATTTTCGATGGTCGGAGCGTCGTGCTCCAGGCGGCGAATGGTGTCGGCCAGCACGGCGTTCTCGTACTGCAGCCGTGAGAGCGCCGCGACCGCCGCGTTGAAATCCTGCCGTGCGCGCAGCGTTTCGGACAGTCCTCGCTCCCCAATCAGCGCATTCACGGCAAGGACGCATGCAGCGAAGCAGAGCACCCGCCCCGTCCACACGTACTCGCGACGGCGGGGTGGCAGCTTCGGCGTGTCAAAACCGCTCAGGCTCATCGTTGGAACGGCAAAGTACCAGAGTCGCGGTGAAAGTACAAGTCCAAAGAACGCGCGCGATCGATCGGTCAGCGCCCGCTCAAAGTATCGCAAGTCGCTACAAAGTACAAATGGTTTCTTGTGGCGTAGCGGCGACGCGTTGCGTCAGCGAAGACGGACGCCACCGGTCACGGCCCGGTTGTCGATCGACAGTCCGGGCTGCTATGATTGAGGTTCTGCTCGAGACACGCCGAGGTAGCTCAGTTGGTAGAGCACAGCACTGAAAATGCTGGTGTCGCTGGTTCGATTCCAGCCCTCGGCACCAACCTTCGCTCCGCGTCAGACAAAGGTTGTCCGCCGAAGCTCGCAAGCGAGCGGAGGCGGACTGCCACTGTCACTCCGAGCTTCGGCTGGCAGGCCAACCGTCGCTCGCTGACCCCGAAGTTCGGTCCTTCCCGGCACATAGCCGCCGTCGTTGCCACACTTAGCGTGACGGCGTGCGCGGGTGGAGGCGCGTCGCCGATGGCACCGAGTTCTCAGAGTGGTGAAACCGAGATACTGGCGGTTGAAGTGTCCTGCCCGACCTCGCTCCTGATCGGAGAGAAGAGCCCATGTATCGCCGTCGCGCGCCTGCGCTCGGGGCAAACTCCCCAGGTGTCCTTCGACGCGACATGGTCGTCGACGCGTCCTGAAATAGTCGCCGTGGAAGCGCTGGGAGTCGTCAACGGGCGGTCGGCTGGGCAGGCGGTCGTTTCAGCGTCGTATCGCGGCCGTGAAGCCGCAACGCCAGTCGTGGTGGTGGCGGAGGATGCGGTGCGCGTCAAGGCCGCGGCTCACCAAGGCGAGTTCAGGCCAGGAACGACAGTCACGATGTGGTTGCAGGGTTACTACTCGGTTGCCTCGGCAGAGATGGGGCGACTGAGCCTGCGGATCAGCGATCAGGCTGGAACCATAACCTCGACATCGCCGCTGACCGTCGCAAAAGGCGGCGACTTCTTCCTGCTCTCCAGCACATTCGTTGTCCCTCAGGATAGCGTGGAGGTATGCCGAACCGCGATCCTCGAGGTTGCGTCAGTCACCATCGCCGAACCGACATCGAATGCCTCGGGACTGTGGTGCATTCCCATACGACGGTAGCATTCCCTTCAGCCTTCAGGATTTCCAGTAGTAAGCCCTCCCCTGCTTCCAGTTCACGACGACGACGAGGTTACCCTGTCGCGATCGGTACGCCTGGAGGCCGGCAGCTTTCGCCTGGTCGGCGTTCACCGTGCCTCGCAGCAGCAGCGGCCACCACTCGATCCGTCCGGGGATGTCGCACTCGACGCCGGCGAGCGAAATCTCCTCGGTGGTGAGCATCGCGCGCAGCGTCTCCGCGTCCTGTGCCAGAAAGCTGAACAGCCCCCAGCGACGGCCTGAGTCCAGGTCGGTCGCCGTGCGGATGTCGTGTGCCCCTTCCGGCACTCCCACCGGAAGATCACCCCCGCCAGCTACACCGGCATCGCGCGCCTCAGCCAGCGTGGCGTACGAATTCGTCACGATGTCGTTGTCGCTGCAGCCGGACGACATCAGCGCGACGGCGACCGCCACAGCCAGGGCGCAGGACCAGCGAATCACTCGCGTCACGGATCTCACGGCAGCGCCGCCCGAGCCCACTCGACGTACAACTCCGGTCGACGGTGCTGAAGGAACAGGCGTCGCGCGTGCGATGACGCCGCCTCCGACAGATCGACATCGACGTGGAGAGTGGAATCCTCGAGCGTTGGCGCGCGCGCGATCACCCGGCCGTCAGGTGCGCAGACGAACGACTCGCCCGCAAACGTGAGGCAGTCCTCTTCGCCGACGCGGTTGCACACCGCCACGAAATACCCGTGTTGAAAAGCGGCGACGCGCATCTCTCCCTCGTAGAGCCCCTCGGGCCACTCGTCGAGCGCGCCTGCCTGGGGCACGACGACGAGGTCGGCGCCGCCGAGCGCGAGGGCGCGCATGTATTCAGGATAGTGACGGTCGTAGCAGATGGCCACGCCGATGGCGCCAGCCTTCGTGCGGTACACCGGCGCGCCCGTGTCGCCGGGCGTGTAGTAGCCCTGCTCGTGAAAACACGGGTATTCCGTGATGTGAATCATGCGCGTCCGGCCGAGCAGTGCCCCGTCCGCGTCGATGACCGGCGAGCAATCGAATCCGCGATCGCCGTCCCGCTCGTAGAGGTTGAGGACAACGACGACGCCGAGCTCGCGGGCGCGACGGCAGAAGGCGTCGGTCGTCGGACCGGGAATGGTCTCGCCGTGCCGCCACGGCGTGCCGCCGGCGGGACGCTGTGGAAAGAAGCGCTCGAAGGCGACTTCAGGAAAGACGACGAGTTCGGCGCCCTCGCGCGCCGCGCGCTCGAGCGCGGCGAGTCCGCGGCGCACGTTTTCCGCCTTGTCTTCTCCGGCGGCCTGCTGAACCAGCGCGAGCTTCACCGCGTTAGTTTACACGCGCGCCCAGACGAGCCGAACGACCATTCACGATGAACACGATGACGCGATGGTCACGATGAATGACTGATAAGAGGCTCATCGTGTGCATCGTGCCATCGTGTCCATCGTGTTGGCAGCCCGTGGGCCGTTCAGCCGGGGGGCCCCGCTATACCGCCTCCCACCTGCGCGCCATCACCCGCGCGCCGGTAAGGAACAGAATCGCGAGCCCCGAAAGAACCGCGAGCTGCGGCCACAGCTGCCAGATCGGCGCGTCGCGCCAGAACACCTTCAAGTAGCCGTCGAGCGCCCAGGCGTTGAACGTCACGAGGCCGACGCGCTGCATCGTCTCGCTCATGAGAAAACGCGGAAACATGCTGCCGCCGAGCGCCGACATCGTCAGGATGAGGATCGTCGAGAAACCTGAGAGTTGGGCGCGGGAGCGGGCGAGCGTCGCCAGGATGAGCGCCAGCGCGGCCGCTGCCGCGGCGGTGGCGAGCGTCATCACGGCGAAACCGGGGAGGTGCGAGAAGAGCGGCAGGCCGAACGCGAGATTGCCCCAGAGAAACATCACGGTCAGCTGCAAAAAGCCCATCGCGACGAGGAACACCCACTTGCCGAAGAGGATTCCCGACATCCCGAGCCGCGTGCACAGGAGGCGTTCGAGCGTGCCCGACTCCACTTCCTCGAGCAAGACCCCGCCGGCCGCGCCGACCATGGAAAAGAGCAGGAACATCACGCCGATGCCAGCCGCGTAGAAGGAAATCAGCGACCCGCGCTCTTTGTCGCCCGTGCGCATGACGTCGACGATCTGGACGTTTGCGCCCATCGCGGCGCCGCCCGCGGCGCCGGACGCGCTCGATCCCTCTCCGGCCTTGAGTCTCGGAATCCACGCGTCCACGGCGGTCCGCTGCTGCGGCGTCAGCTGCCCCGCGTAGGTCTCGAACTGCCGAAGGCCGCCTCGCATCATGAGATCCGGCGCCGCCGTCATGGTGACTTTCTGGAGGAGACCACCGACCATGTTGGGTGCGATCGGATCTGACGGATCGGCGAGCAGCACGATGGCGGGGCCCCCGCCGAAGCCAGACTCACCGAAGGCCTCGCCCAGCCCGCGGGGGATGACGACCGCAACCGGCACGTCGCCGCCGCGCACCAGCCGTTCAGCAGCAGACCGATCGAGCGCCGGTCCGGACGCATCGTCAGCGCCGGTGGTCCGCACCCGCAGCCCGCTTTCCTTCTTGAGCCCTTCGATCAGGCGGCCGCTCAGCTCCGACTGGTCCTCGTCGACGACCGCGACGCGGATCCTCGTGGTTTGCGCGCGGCCTTGATTGCCAAACACGGTGGCGAAGATGGAAAAGAAGATGATCGGCAGCAGGAACGTCAGCGCCTGCGCCACCCGGTCGCGCGTCAAGTTGGTCCACGCGATGCGCATCAGCGTGAGCATTACTCTCTCAGCTCCCTTCCGGTCAGGTGGATGAACACGGCCTGGAGGCTCGGACCCCGCACATCGAGATCCTCGACCGTGCGCCCGGCTTGGCGCAGGCAGTCGAGCAGCGGCGGCAGCTCGAGGCCGACGTCGGTCAGACGGGCGCGCACGACGCGTGGGTCGGCGCCGTCGATTTCGATGCCGCTGTCGGTCCTGACGCTGGCGGCGCCGGAGGTGAACACCGCCGCCGCGAGCGGTGCGTCGGCGCGCAAGGTCACGAGCCGATGCCGGCCCACGGTGCGATCGACGAGCTCCGGCAACGTCCCCGACGCGATGACCTTGCCATGATCGATGATGACCGTGCGCGAGCACCGCGCCTCGGCTTCTTCGAGGTGGTGGGTGGTCAGCAGCAGCGACACGCCGGTCGAGCGAAGGTCGGCGAGCACATCGTAGATGCGATCGCGGCTCTGCGGGTCGACGCCGACCGTCGGCTCGTCGAGCAGCACGACGCGCGGCCGGTGCACGATGCCGCAAGCGATGTTGAGGCGGCGGCGCATGCCGCCGGAAAACTGCTTGATGGGCTCGGTCGATCGATCCGCGAGCCCGGTGCGGTCGAGCACCCAGTCGACCTGTTCAGCGAGCACGCGGCCCGAAAGACCCTGCAGACGGCCGAAGGCCTCGAGGTTCTCGCGCGCGCTCAAGAGCGGATAGAGCGCCACCTCCTGGGGCACGACACCCAGTTCGTGCGGCGTGTGGCCGCCTGTGAGCACCCGCCCGAACAGCCGGATTTCGCCGCCATCCAGCCGAACGCGTCCGGTGATCCCTCGAATCAGCGTCGTCTTGCCGGCGCCGTTCGGCCCGAGCAGCGCCAGCAGCTCGCCCTCGCCGAGTTCGAACGTCGCACCGTCGAGCGCTTTCACCTTGCCGAACGTCTTCGTGGCGTTCGAGACCGTCAGGACGGACATTGTCAGCTCCCGGGAATGCGTGGCGGCGACCGTGTTCAGACCTTACGCCTCGCGTAGACCCGTGGATCGGCGCATCCGGCGAACGGAGGCATCGGGGCGGCAGACAGCGCCAGGCGGCGCTCACGTCCTCCCCTTGTCCTTGAGCCGCTTCTGCAGCGCCTTGGCGCCGATCTTTCCGCGCCGCTTCTCTTCGAGCAGTGCGCGCTCATCCTGCTGGCGCGCCTGGTACGCCTGCTCCCCCAGAAGCTTGTGGAAGCTGTCGAGTCTCGTCGCCGGCACCTCGCCCGCCTCGACGGCGGCGCGCACGGCGCATCCAGGTTCGGTGCGATGCTGGCAGTCGCGGAACCGGCAGCCGGACGCACGCCCCTCGATGTCCGTGAACGTGCCTTCAACCGTGTCCCCTGAGTCCCACAACTGCAGCTCGCGCATGCCTGGCGTATCGATAATCACGCCCTGCCCGGGCAGCATCACGAGCTGGCGCGCGGTGCTCACATGCCGGCCGCGGCTGTCGGACAAGCGGACTTCGCGCGTCCGAAGCATCTCGTAGCCGATGAGCTGATTCACGATGGACGATTTACCGACGCCTGACGACCCGAGCAGCGCGCCCGTCTGGCCGTGCCCGAGGTAGGGACGCAGCACGTCGAGGCTCTCGGGCCTGCGACAGGACACGGCGTGGACATCCACGCCGGCGGCCATCGACCGCACGCTGTCGACGACCGTCGCGATGTCGTCGACGAGATCGGCCTTGTTGAGGACAATGACCGGTGTAGCGCCGCTGTCTCCGGCAACGACGAGATAGCGTTCGATGCGCCGCAGGTTGAAATCCCCGTCCATGCCGGACACCAGGAACACCGTGTCGATGTTGGCCGCGACGATCTGCTCTTCTGTGCGGTCGCCCGCGGCGCGGCGGGAAAAGCGGCTGAAGCGCGGGAGGACCGCTCGAATGCGCGCGTCGGCGCCCGCGGCCGGCGGCTCGACGGCGACCCAGTCGCCGACGGCCGGAAAATCCACTCGCATCGTCGCCCGATGTCGCAGCCGTCCCGAGACACGCGCAAGCCATTCTCCGCCGTCGGTGAACACTCGATAGATGTGCGTGTGCTCGAGCGCGACGCGCGCCGGGACGAGGCCCTCGGCGGCGTGCGGGGCGAAGGCCTCGGCGAGCCGTGACGTCCAACCAAGCGCGGTAAGGTCAATCGGCATTACGGCGCCCGGTACTCTGCGGTCGCTTGGCGACGGGAATCACGAACTTCTCGGCGGTCAGCGTGTCCGAGAAGCTCACGACTTTGACGTCGACCAGGCCGGCTCGCTTGCCGGCGGCCATTGTCTCCGCCTCGGTGATGTCCTTGCGCCCCTTCGGCCTCACGACCCAGACGGCGCCGTCGGGCTTGATGAGCCGCTTGAGCGCGGCGAGCTCACCGAGCGCGTCACGGTGGTCGGCTCCGTAGAAGATCAGAATCGGCCGGACGAGTGGCAGCCGGCGCCCTCCGGGTCACCTTCTCCGCCCGCTCGGCGGCCTCGGTCAAAAACCCTTCGTCCGAAATGCCGATCACCGCGATGGTCATCCCGGCCTTGACGCCGAGCTTGTCGAGCCTCGATGGCGGACTCGTAATCCGCTTCGCCCATTTCTCCGCGGCGGCCCCGATCGTGAGCTCGGCCGACTTCCCGCCAAACTCCCCGCCAAACTCCCCGCTAAACTCAATGTGCAGGGTGCCATCGCGCGCGGTCGCCGCGTTGATGGAGGCGAGCGGGATCGAGAGGCGCACCGTGCCGCGAAACACGAGGTCCTTGTGTTCCAGCTGCGCGATTCCGCTCGAGGTCTTGCCGTCGAACTTCAATGTGCCGGTTGCGTCGTAACCCATTGGAAGAAACTCTGAAGTCTGACGTCTGAAGTCTGAAGTGGAAGCTGGAAGTTCGAAAGTATCAAGTTAAGGATGAAGTTAAGTATGAAGTTAAGTATGAAGCGTGAAGTAAGACTGAGGCTCCATCGATGCGTCACCGACGTGCGCTCGACCCCAGTCGTGCATCGGCGGCGGTCAAGTATGCGGCCAGAGTGCTCTCGTAGCCGAAGACGAACCTGGCCACGACGCGAAAAAGCAGGTTGTAGATCTCTCCGTCTTCGGTAATGGTCAACGTGCTGCCGTTCGCGGCTGGCGCAATCTCGTACGTCCAGGTGCCGCCAAATGATAAATCCGGATCGGCGATGCGGACGACCAGCAGCCGTGGGGCTTCGCTTCGTTCGACGGCCATCGTGATGCGGCCGTTGCTCCCCTCTTCGGCCCAAACCGGGCGGCCGCCGCGATCCGGGAGCCGCTGCACCGTTTTGACGTCGCCTCGCCAGGACGGAAAAGCCTCGACATTCGTGACGAGCTCCCACACCGTCTCCGGTGGCGCCTTGAAGGTCGCTTGACGCTGGGCGCGGTGCTTCTCGGGCAGCAGCCAACCGATCACCAACACGACGACAACCAGGATGCCGATGACTGCCGCGGTGATCCACACCCATTTCATCGCGCCCTCCTGTCAGCGTCAGCATTTCTCAGTTTGTCGTGGGGCCTCGCCTTCGCGAAGCTTCGGCGCAGCTCGCCGTAGCCTTGGCGGAGGCGGCCCACCCCCACGACCTGCCAGCGCTCGCTTCGCTCGCGCCGATGGCTAGAAGCGACAGCCTGCTTGGAGCACGTTCCGTCTCTGTCTTCTGTCGCATTTCTCAGCGCGGCGACTACTCGCCGCGCTCGGGCCGCAGGCGCTCCTCCTGCCGCCGGTCAGGCCTCTCCTCCATCTGTCTTTGTGCCGCCGCCGCGAGCAGACTCAGACCGTGGATCGCGGAGGCGCGCTCCTCGTCGTTCAGGCGCGCGACCATGGCTTCGACGAGCGGCGGATCGAGCACCGAACTCGCCTCGCGCACCCGCACGCCCGCCGACGTCAGTCGGACGTGAACGCGGCGGCGATCGGCGACGTCTCGCAGGCGTACGACGTAGCCCTTGCGTTCGAGCCGATCGACCGTCAACGACATCGTCCCGGAGGTGACGCCCATGTGACGGGCGAGACCGTTCAGCGTGATCGGATCGATCTCATCCAGGTGATCGAGCACGCTCGCCTGGTGACGGCTCAGGAGCCGGCTGCTCTGCGGATCTCGAACGTGGCGCGTGTGGCAGGCGAAGAAGATCTTCGGATAGAGGTTCATGACCTGCTGTGCCGCGCTCTTGGCCGGCATGGGCATGCGGACAGTGTCCCGAAATCACTTTGCATTGTCAAAGCAAATTAATTTACTGCAAATTGTTCTAAACCAGAACGTTGACACTTCCGTCCAATCCACCGACCGAAGGCTGAGGCTCTGAAAAGGAATAGATTGTCCGGATGTGGGACGAGACCATGTCGGATTCGGGCAGGGCCCCGCGGCGCCAGCGTCGAGCCTCAAAGGCAATCATGATTGCAATCAACAACTTACAAGCTGCTCAGCCCGTGGCACACGGTTTGGCTTAGCCGACACTGACGGCCGGCGTCGTTTCATGCCCGGCTCCAGGACAGAGGCAGTTCAATGGTCGATATAGCACGCTCCCCGGAAGTCAAACGTAAGAAGCAGGTTCGCCGCGTGATCTACGGCGTCTTCACCCTGCTCGCCATCATATTGATCACTGTTGGCGTGTCGCGGCTCCGCCCCGCGGCCCCAGGCGTCGATCGCGCGACGGTCTGGATCGATACCGTCAAACGAGGCCCGATGATTCGGCAGGTCCGCGGATCCGGCACCCTGGTACCCGAGAACATCCGCTGGATTACCGCAACCACCAGTGGTCGCGTCGAGAAACTCGTGCTCCGCCCGGGCGCGCAGGTGACGCCAACGTCGGTGATCCTCGAGCTGAGCAACCCGGACTTGCAGCAAGCAGTCATGGACGCGCAGCTCGCCTACCGGTCCGCCGAGGCCGCATTCGAAAACCGGCGGGCCGAGCTCCAGACCCAGTTACTCAATCAGGAAGTCGGCGTCGCCACACTCGAATCCCAGTCCCGTCAGGCGAGTCTCGTGCTCGCCGCAAACGAAGAGCTCTATAAAGAGAAGCTGATCTCCGAATTGCAGCTCAAGCAGTACCGAGCGTCCGACGAGGACCTGAAGAACCAGCTGGGGGTCGCGAAGCAGCGCCTGGCAATCACCAAGGCCGGCATGAAGTCACAGCTGGCGCCACAGGAAGCCGACGTCAACCAGCGCAAGTCCACCTACGAGCTGCGCCTGCGCCAGTTGGACGACTTGAAGGTGAAGGCCGGCATGACCGGCGTCCTCCAGGTACTCCCGGTCGAGGTCGGCGCGTCAGTGCAGGCCGCACAGCAAATCGCGCGCGTCGCCGACCCTACGGTCCTCAAAGCCGAGTTGCGCATCGCCGAGACCCAGACGAAAGACATCAAGATTGGCCAGGTCGCCGAAGTCGATACGCGCAACGGCGTCGTCGCCGGCAAGGTATCGCGGATTGATCCCGCGTCTTCGAATGGAACCGTCGGCGTCGACATCACGCTCGAAGGCGCGCTGCCTCCGGGGTCGCGGCCGGACCTCAGCGTCGACGGCACCGTCAGGCTCCAGAAGCTTGACGACGTGATTTTTGTCGGCCGGCCGGCGTTCGGACAGGAAGAGAGCACGATTACGCTCTTCAAGCTCTCGGCCGACGGTGAAGCCCACCGGACCAAGGTGGTGCTCGGCCGCAGCTCCGTGAACACGATCGAAATCCGCGAGGGCCTGCAGCCCGGGGATCAGGTCATCCTCTCCGACATGTCGTCGTACGACCAATTCGACCGGGTCAAACTGAACTGAGTGAAGGCCGGAATCTGAGCTGAGAGCTGAAAGCTGATAGCTACTATTAAGGAGCGATGATGAACACTGCCGCGCAAACTCTTATCCACCTCGATGGCGTCACCAAGGTGTTCTTCACCGATGAAGTGGAGACGCACGCTCTGGCGGGGATTCACCTCGAGATCAAGAGCGGCGAGTACATTGCGATCGCCGGGCCGTCGGGCTGCGGCAAGTCGACGCTCCTCTCCATTCTGGGGCTCCTCGATTCGCCGACTGAGGGCAAGTACACCCTCAATGGCAAGGCCGTCGCCGACCTGCCGCTTTCGGAGCGCGCGCGCGTCCGGAACCGGGAGATTGGCTTCATCTTCCAGAGCTTCAACCTGATCGGCGACCTCAACGTCTACGAGAACGTCGAGCTGCCGCTCACCTACCGCGGGATGAAGGCGGCCGAGCGCAAGGAGCGCGTGATGGGCGCACTCGAGAAGGTCGGGATGGCCCACCGTGCCAAGCACCTCCCCAGCCAGCTCTCGGGCGGTCAGCAGCAGCGCGTGGCCGTGGCCCGGGCAGTCGGCGGCGCGCCGTCGATCCTGTTGGCGGACGAGCCGACCGGAAACCTCGACTCGAAGAACGGCGAGGCGGTCATGGAGCTGCTGCGCGAGCTGCACCGCGAGGGCGCCACGATCTGCATGGTGACCCACGACCCGCGCTACGCCCGCCACGCCGACCGCAGCATTCACCTCTTCGACGGTCGCGTCGTCGAGGAAGACGGCAGCAAGCGGGGCGAGAAGGAAATGGAAGAGAGCGGGTTCCACATCGAGCACTAGGCAACCGGCACGCGGGAGCCGACGGGCGGGCGTAGCCTTAGGCTCCCGGCGTAGCCTCAGGGATCTCTCGTACCATGCTGATCACCGATCACCTCACCGATCACTCACGAGGCTCCCGCAGCGAATCGACGGAGCACGCGCGGCATACCGTGCGCCCGAGCGAGCCGCGCGTCCTCATCGCCGACGACCAGCCCGACGTCCTCGAAGCGCTGCGCCTGCTGCTCAAAGCCGAAGGGTTTCAGCTCGAGACGGCGTCGTCTCCGGCCGGTGTCCTCGCGGCAGTTGAAGCGCGCGAGTTCGATGTCGCGCTCATCGATCTCAACTACACGCGTGACACCACGTCCGGCGAAGAAGGCTTGAACCTGCTGTCGCGGACGCAGGGGCTCGATCCGACGCTGCCCGTTGTCGTGATGACAGCGTGGGGCAGCGTCGAGATTGCGGTCGAGGCTATGCGGCGCGGCGCGCGCGACTTCATCCAGAAGCCCTGGGACAACGCCCGCCTGCTCGCCATCATCAGGACGCAGATCGAACTCAGCCAGGCGCTCCGCAAGGGACAACGGCTGGAGGCCGAAAACTCGCTGCTGCGCAGCGAGGGGTTTCCCAAGATTGTCGCCGAGTCTCCTGCGATGCAGAACGTGCTGCAGGTGATCTCGCGCGTCGGCCCGTCGGACGCCAACGTGCTCGTGCTCGGCGAAAACGGGACCGGCAAAGGTGTGGTCGCGCGGGCACTCCACGCAGTATCCAGCCGGGCGTCGAGGCCGATGGTGGTCGTCAACTCCGGCGGCGTGTCCGAGGGCGTTTTCGAGAGCGAGCTCTTCGGCCACGTTCGTGGCGCCTTCACCGATGCCAAGGCCGACCGCGTCGGACGCTTCGAGCTCGCCGATCAGGGGACGCTCTTCCTCGACGAGATCGCCAACGTGCCGCTCAGCCAGCAGAACAAGCTGCTGCGGGTGATCGAGACTGGAGAATTCGAACGACTGGGCTCGTCGCGCACGCGGCGCGTCGACGTCCGGATCCTCTCGGCGACCAACGCCAACATTCCCGAAGAAGTGTCCGGCGGACGGTTCCGTCAGGATTTGCTCTTCCGGCTGAATACGATCGAGATCCGCCTGCCGCCGCTTCGCGACCGGCGTGAGGATACGCCGCTGCTCGCCCAGCACTTCCTGCGGCAGCACGCGCAGCGCTATCGCAAGCGGCTCACCGGCTTCGAGAGCGGGGCCATGCAGATTCTGCTCGAGCATCCGTGGCCAGGGAACGTCCGCGAGCTCGACCACGCGATCGAGCGCGCCGTGCTGATGGCCCAGGGACCGCTCGTCAAGCCGGTAGACCTCGGACTGCGCACGACGCGCGAGGGTGGCGGGCGCCTCGAAGACATGAGCCTCGAGGAGGTCGAGTGCTTCCTCATCAAGAAAGCCATGACCCGCTTCGACGGCAACGTGAGCCAGGCCGCCAAGGCGCTGGGCCTCAGCCGGAGCGCTCTTTACCGCCGTTTGCAGCGGTATGGACTCTGAGGGGCTCAGGGCTCGAGGCTCAGGCAAAACCTTGGAGTAAGATCTCAAAGCTCTTGCTTGAGCCTTGAGCCCTGAGCCCTGAGCCTTGCAATGTCCTCTTCCCTGCCCCGCGAACCGCGCCTGAGTCACGATCGCCGCATCCTGTTGATGGCGTTCGCGTCGGCGCTGCCGGGCGCGCTCATCTCGCTCATCTTCCTCTGGACCGGCGACTACACCCCGAAAGTCCAGTGGACGCTGACTGTCCTCATCATCACCTTCTGTCTGGGCTTCGCGCTGGCGCTGCGCGAACGGGTCGTCCTGCCGCTCCAGACGCTCTCCAACCTGCTGGCGGCTCTTGGCGAGGGCGACTTTTCAATCCGCGCGCGCGGCGCACGCGGTGGAGATCCGCTCGGCGAGGTCATGATCGAGGTCAACGCCCTCGTCGAGACGCTCCGGCACCAGCGTCTCGACGCGCTCGAGGCGACCACGCTCCTCAGAAAAGTCATGGCCGAAATCGACGTGGCGGTCTTCACGTTCGACGAGGAACACGAGCTGAAGTTCGTGAACCGCGCCGGCGCGCGCCTCCTGAGCCAGCCGTCCGAGCGGCTCCTCGGGCGCCGGGCCACGGACCTCGACCTTGATGACTGCCTGAGCGGCGAGGCCCCGCGCGTCATCACGACGGCGTTTCCTGGTGGCGTCGGACGATGGGAAATCAGGCGCAGCCTCTTCCGCCAGGGCGGGCGGCCGCACGAGCTGCTCGTGCTATCCGACCTCAGTCAGCCCCTGCGCGAAGAAGAACGTCAGGCGTGGCAGCGCCTGATTCGCGTCATCGGACACGAGATGAACAACTCGCTCGCGCCGATCAAGTCGATCGCCGGCAGCCTGGCCTCAATGGTCGAACGCGACCCGCCGCCGCCCGACTGGCGCGAGGACGTCCAGCGGGGACTCGCCGTCATCGGGTCCCGATCTGAATCGCTCAGCCGCTTCATGAGCGCCTATGCCCGCCTCGCAAAGCTGCCGCCGCCCAAGCTGGCGCCGCTCGACGTCGCGGGCTTCGTCGATCGCGTCGCCACGCTCGAAAAGGCGCATCACATCCGGGTGGTTCCTGGCCCGCGCGTAACGATTCAGGGCGACGGCGATCAACTCGAGCAGCTCCTCATCAACCTGATTCGCAACGCCGTCGACGCCGTGCGCGAGACCGGCGGCGGCGTTCATGTGAGCTGGCAGCGCCTGCCAGGATCGTCGCCGCCGACGATGGAGCTGTGGGTGGAAGATGAGGGCCCTGGGCTGTCGAACACGGGAAATCTGTTCGTGCCGTTTTTCACGACCAAGCCCGGGGGCTCGGGGATTGGACTCGTCCTCAGCCGCCAGATCGCCGAGGCGCACGGAGGCAGCCTGATCCTCGAGAACCGCGAGGATCGCCACGGGTGCCGGGCGAGCCTCCGCATCCCGATCCACGCTGGCGCGTACGTGAAGCCGGAGGCCGTGGCGCTGACGCATGGCTGATCCCGCGGATCTCAATACGCCCGTCCTGCCGGGAACGGCAGCGACCGACTACGAGCGATACCTGCGGACCGACGAGCTCCTGTCGCTGCAGAAGACCGACGCGGAGACCGTACACCGCGACGAGCATCTCTTTCAGGCTGTCCATCAGGCATCCGAGCTCTGGTTGAAGCTGGCGTGCCTGGAGCTCGAGGCGGCGACGGCGCTCGTCGACGCGGACAAGGCCGCGGCGGCGACTCGGCTGGTGCGGCGCAGCTGCGACGCGATGCTGCTCATCACGAACCAGCTGGGCATGCTGGAACACATGTCGCCCTGCGACTACGCGATCGTCCGCACGGCGCTCGGCCACGGCGCCGGCTTCGACTCGCCGGGGTTCCGCCGCGTCCACAAGATGTCGCCGCTCCTCGGCGATGCGTTCGACGGCCTGCTCGTCAGGCGCGGCCGCACGCTGCTCGACGTCTACGAGCGGAGCGAGGACCTCGACGAGCTGTATCAGCTCGCCGAATGCATGATCACGTGGGACGAGCGCACCATTCTGTGGCGATTCCAGCACCTGAAGACCGTCGAACGCATCATCGGCGGGAACGTCATCGGCACGCAGGGCACTCCCGTCGAAGTCCTCGGCAAACGGATCGACGTCCGCTTCTTTGCGAACCTCTGGCTGGTGCGCGACGAGATCACGCGCCGATCGGCACTCGGCACCGACGGGCACGGCCGCTGACGCGTTTGACAATTCGATACGCCTGAAAAACCCGCCGACGTTACCCGAAATCATCGGACGAAGGCCGATCTGTCGACGGTTTCCATCAAAAGGCTACGGACCGTCGACCGAAATGGGAAATATCCCGCTGACCAGTCGGCAACTCCACTTGTTTCGCATGATGAAATAGTCACGTGCCTTGACAGGCCTGTGGACCTCCTGTAGTTTCCGCGAAACTGGAATGTCAGTATCCGGTTTTGGGCTCATCTTGCGGAGGAGACTGCACATGCCGAGGCTTTCGTCTGGTCCGGGCAAGACACTTCTCGTCGCCCTCACGGTGGCCTCACTGGCCATCCTGCTCCCCCGCCCCGCGGCCGCGCAGGCCGTGAGCGGAACCATCTCGGGTAACATCGCCGACCCCCAGGCACAGGTCATCCCTGGCGCGACGCTTACAATCACCAACGAGGCGACCAACGACGCGCGCCTGACCGTGAGCGATGGGAACGGGAGCTTCCAGGTCACCAACCTGCAGCCGGGCAGCTATACCGTGAAGGTCGAGATGCCAAGCTTCCGCACGCTCGAGCGAAAGAACGTCGTCCTGAGCGCGGGCGAACGGCTGTCGGTCGGCACGCTGACGCTCGACATCGGCAGCCTCGGGGAAACAGTGGTCGTCGAGGCGCGCGGCACGCAGGTCAACATCGCCGAGACCCAGCACAGCGGCCTCATCACCTCGAAACAGATCGAGCAGGTCCAGGTACTCGGCCGCGACGTCACCTCGATCATGCGCCTGCTCCCCGGGGTCCGCTATGAGAACACCGTCGATTCGCTCGGAATGAGCTTCGGCACGAACGTTCCGAACGTGGGCGGCGCCCGGCGCGACTGGAGCAACGTGATCACCGACGGCGTCGTCTCCAACGAGGTCGGCAACAGCGGACTGATGGCGCAGCAGATCAATCTCGACGCGATCGCCGAGGTCAGAGTCTTGTTGAACTCGTATCGTGCGGAGTACGGACGTGCCGGCGGCGGGCAGGTCCAGATCGTTACCAAGAGCGGCACGTCGAACTACCACGGCAACCTCTACTACTACGGCCGTAACGAGTCGCTCAACGCGAACAACTTCTTCACCAACCGCGCCAACGCGCCGAAGCCCCGGTACCGATTCAATACCTATGGAGCGAACCTGGGCGGGCCGGTGCCGAAGGCCGAGAAGAAGCTCTTTTTTTTCTACTCGATGGAAGCGCCCCTGGTGAGCCGGCCGGGGCCGCTCCGCAACTGGACGATGCCGACAGCAGCCGAGATGCAGGGCGACTTTTCTCAAACGCTGGACAGTCAAGGCAGGCTCATCAACATCAAAGATCCCTTGCGAGCCGGCGCGTGCAACGCGGTCAGTGGCGGGCCCGGATGTTTCCCCGGCAACATCATCCCCACCAACCGGCTCAACTCGAACGGACGCGCGCTCCTGAACATGCTCCCGCGTGCCAACAATTTCGACCGGACCTTCACACAGGGACAGTTCAACTATTCAACACAGGAGAACGCGGACAACCCGAAATTGAATAACGTCGTTCGCGTCGATTGGAGACCAACGTCGAACGACAGCCTGTATTTCACGTTCAAGGATTGGTACTCGGATCAGAGAGGCAGCGAGATTACCGCCGGGCCGAACAAGTGGGGTTTCTTCAACACGCACTACCTGAACACGGATCGGGGCGGGAGCGTCAGCTACGCGAAGATCATCCGGTCGAACCTCGTGCTCGACTCGGACTTCGGCACGCGCCAGCAGACCGAGCAGTTCTACCCCCTGACCGACGCGGACTGGGATCGGATCAACCGCGCCACCATCGGCTTCAACGTCGGCCAGTTCCACCCGGAACTGAACCCGCGCAACGTCGTCCCGAAGGTGACGTTCAGCGTCGCGAACGCGCCGAACTTCACGTTCGACAACCGGCTGGTCGATCAGGGCGAGGCATGGCTGACATCGGCCCGTGCCAACCTGACATGGATCAAGGGCAGCCACTCGATCAAGACCGGTTATTATTTCGAGCTCTCACAAAACTCGGAGGGGAATGGTGGCGTTGGCGCCGGGCCGTGGGCGGGACAGTTCGCGTTCAACACGGATACGAACAATCCGTTTGACACCAACCACAGCTACGCCAACGCGCTCATTGGATCCTTCCGCGACTACACCGAAATCGACGCGTTTTCGGAGGTCATCGGCAAGCGCTATATCTCGGAGTTCTACGTGCAGGACACGTGGAAGGCCAACCAGCGCTTGACGCTCGACTACGGCCTGCGCTTCCTCTGGTACACGCCGTGGTACTCGACGCAGCCGGCCGCAGTGTTCGTCCCCGAGCGGTACGATCCGGCGAAGGCGCCACGCCTCTACGAGCCGGCGAGGATCGATAACGTCAACGTCGCGCTCGATCCGGTGACGGGACAGAGGCTCCCGAACGTGTTCGTCGGCACATTCGTGCCCGGCACAGGGGATCGGTACAACGGCATGGTAACGAGCGCCGACCCCAACTACCCGAAGGGCTTCCGCGACAGCCAGGGCATCGAACCCGAGCCGCGTCTCGGGCTGGCCTACGATCTGACCGGCGACTCCAAGACGGGGCTGCACGCTAGCGTAGGCCTGTACCACAATCCCCACGTCAACGCGAACGGCCTGGACGCGATGGCGAGGAACCCGCCTGCCCAGAACACACCCAGCATCATCTACGGGACGATGGACACGCTGCTCGCCGTAGGGGCGCAGGGGGCGTTCTCGAACCGGCCCAGCGCCGTGTTTGGAATCCAGCGAGACGCGCCGACGCCAAAAAGTTACAACTACTCGATCGGCGTTCAGCGGGAAATCGGCTGGGGGACGGTGCTCGACATGACCTACGCCGGGTTCCAGATGCGGGACGCTGAAATGGCTACCAGCATCAACACGGTGCCCGATCAGGCGCGCTTCCTCGACGTCAACCCGCAGAACGCGAACCCGCAGAATCCGACTACGGCAAAACCCAACGAGTTCCTGCGCCCCTACTCCGGCTATCAGGACATCACCATCCGCGAGCATTTTGGCAGCGCTTCCTACAATTCCCTGCAGGTTCAGCTCAACCGCCGGTACATCAATGGTCTGCAGTTCGCCGTGGCCTACACATTTGGCAAAACCGTGACTGACGGCACGAGCGGCAGCCCTCCTGGCTTCAACACGATACGGGCCGCCGACTCGTGGAACGTTGGCGCGGACACGTCGACGCAGCTCCATAACCTCGTCATCAACTACACGTGGGACCTTCCGCGCGGGAGCCAGATGTGGAACAACTGGCTCACGCGCGGCCTCCTCGACGGCTGGCAGCTCTCCGGCGATACCGCCTGGGTCAGCGGCGATTGGGCGGGCGCGTCCACGTCCACCACGGACAACTTCGACTTCACCGGGGGTGACGGGGGAACGCGGCCGAGGATCAGCGGCGACCCGATGTGCAGCAGCAACTGCGACCCAACGCCGGGCGGAACGGGAAGCTATTTTGACGTGGCCGCGTTCAGCCGCCTCACCGGCCGCGGCGACATCGGCAACGCGGAGGTGACGTTCTACCGCCTCCCGAAGATCGTCCTCTCCAACATGTCGATCTTCAAGAACTTCCAGATGGGCGGCGGCCGTCGGATTCAGTTCCGGTGGGAGGCCTACAACGTGTTCAACCAGGTCAACTGGTTGACCATCAACACCAACGCGCAGTTCAATCCGGCCGGCGAGATGGTCAACGCGAGCTTCGGCCAAGCAACCGGTGCTCGCGACGCGCGGGTCATGCAGGGCGCGATCCGGTTCACTTTCTAGACCACCGACAACCCGAATGCCACTGACAGACGCCGGCCACGGACAACACGGACGACACGGATAGATCAGGAGGACGGTCACGGCGGACACATCTTGGGATCGCCCCTATGTGTCCGCCGTGTCGTCGTTTCGCTCAGGACGTCGACTCGGTCCCTGGCGACATAGAATCGACCCATCTCGCGAAAGGACCGACCAGATGAAACAACGCTCGGCACTGCTGCTCGTCGCCCTGGGATGCCTGATTCCGGCGATTGGGCTGGCTCAGAATCCTCACCTGGTGGTCTACCAGGGCGACAAGGGCCCAGGCGCGGGCAAACACATCGTGTGGCTGGCCGGTGATCATCGAGTACCGCGGCGAGGAATCGCTCCCGGCACTCGCGCGCATCATGGCGAGGCACTACGGCTTCAAGTGCAGCGTCTTCTTCACGACCGACTCGAAGACCGGGTTCATCGAACCCGGGAGCTCGAACATCTCCGGGCTCGAAGTCCTGAAGACTGCCGATCTTCTTGTGGTCTTCCTGAGGTTCCAGGATTTCCCGGACGACCAGATGCAGCACATCGTGGACTACCTGGATCGTGGTGGCCCGGTCATCGGCTATCGCACCGCCACGCACGCCTTTCAGATCAAGCGACCCGACGCGAAGTTCCTGAAATACACATGGAACAACGGGACGAAAAATCCGGGCGCCGACTACGCCGGAGGATTCGGCAGGCAAATCCTCGGAGAGACATGGGTCTCTCACTACGGCGGCAACCACAAGCAGAGCTCGCGGTTACTCATTCAGCCCGGCGAGGCCAACCACCCCATCGTGCGCGGAGTGAAGGACATGTGGGCGCAATCGGGCGGCTACACGGCCGATCCGATCGCCGGCAGCCACGTGCTGGCGATGGGTCAGATCCTGAATGGGATGACCCCGGACTCGCCGCCGGCCGCGGACAAAAAGGAAATGCCGGTGGCCTGGTACCGGACGTACCAAGGCACGTCCGGCAAAACGGGCCGCGTCTTTACGACAACTCACGGTGCGTCCGAAGATCTCCTGAACGACGGGTTCCGGCGGATGGCAGTCAACGCCACACTGTGGGCCGCCGGTCTCGAGTCGAGCATCCAGCCGGACGGCAACATCAGCTTCGTCGGGCCCTTCCACCCCACGACGTTCGCCTTCGGAGGCTTCGTGAAAGAGATGAAGCCGTCGGACCTCGCGGGATGGGACACACCCATTCCCAAGACAACGCCGAGGTAGCGCGCCGGATACCGTAACGGGCCGCCGCCACCGCGGAGCGCGCAGGGCGCGATAAGCTAAGGACCGCTGCCGCGAAGGTAAAGGTAAAAGAGACTGAAACCATGACCAAGACACGTGCGCGTTGGGTGGGACTGGGGCTAGGGCTCGCGATCCTATGGGCCGTGACGGCGGGACAGCAGGCCGGTGCGGTTCTGGCCCGCCAGCAGACATTCACCCTCCAGCCGAACGATCACATCAGCATCATCGGGAACACCCTGGCCGAGCGGATGCAGCACGACGGCTGGCTCGAGACGATGCTCCAGGCGCGTTTCCCGAAGCATCAGCTGGTACTCCGCAACCTCGGGTTCAGCGGCGATGAGGTCGGCACCCGGCTCCGCTCGAAGAACTTCGGCACGCCGGACGAGTGGCTGAGCGGTCTGGCCAAGCCGATCGGTGGTTACGAGGACAACCGATTCGCCGGAACCGATACCAAGGCCGACGTCGTGTTCGCCTTCTTCGGCTATAACGAGTCCTACGCCGGACAGGCGGGACTCGAGGTCTTCAAGAAGGAGCTGGCCGGCTGGATAACTCACACGCTGGCGCAGAAGTACAACGGACGATCGGCGCCGCGCGTCGTGCTCTTCTCCCCCATCGCGCACGAGGACCTCGGCACTTCCGATCTGCCCGACGGCAAGGAAAACAACCAGAGGCTGGCGCTCTACACCAAGGCGATGGCGGAAGTCGCGCGTGCCGGGAATGTTACGTTCGTCGATCTGTTCACCCCGAGCGCGAAGCTGTACGCCGAGATCAAGGCGCCGTTGACGATGCAGGGCATCCATCTCAACGGCGAGGGCAACCGGCAGATCGCGCAGGTCATCGACCGGACCCTCTTCGGTGACTCGCCGAAGTATCAGGAAGCGCTGCTCACGAAGCTCCGGCAGGCGGTCGTCGACAAAGACCGGCTGTGGTTCCAGCGCTATCGAACGACCGACGGCTACGCGACCTACGGCGACCGGGCGTTTCTGACCTTCGTGCGAGGCAACCCGCGAAACGTCAACGCGGATCAAGCCGCGAAAGTCGCCAAGGACGACATCCTGCCCACCAACTATGAAGTCCTGCAGCGCGAGATCACCGTGCTCGACGTGATGGTCCGCAATCGCGACCGGCGCGTCTGGGCAGTAGCGCGCGGCGAGGACCTCAAGGTCGAGGACACCGACACGCCGACGTTCATCGACGCGAAGACCAACGAACCCGGTGAGGGGCCCGGCGGCGCGCACGTGTTTCTGGGAGGTGCCGAAGCCATTCAGAAAATGACGGTCGGGAAGGGCTTGAAGGTCGAGCTCTTCGCCTCGGAGAAGGAGTTCCCCGAGCTCGTCAACCCGGTGCAGATGGCGTTCGATACGCGCGGGCGTCTGTGGGTCGCGGCCTGGAAGAGCTACCCGCACTGGCAGCCGAAGACTCCCATCGACGACAAGCTGCTCATCCTCGAAGACACCAACGGCGACGGCAAGGCCGACAAGTCCACGGTGTTCGCGGGCGACCTACAGAACCCGACAGGATTCGAGTTCTGGAACGGCGGGGTCCTGGTCGGCCTGCAGCCGAACCTCGTCTTCCTGAAGGATACGAATGGCGACGACAAGTACGACACCAAAGAGATCGTCCTCCACGGATTCGACTCCGCGGACACCCACCACGCGATGAACAGCTTCACCTTCGACGGAGGTGGTGCGCTCTACTTTCAGGAAGGCGTCTTCCACCGCACCTCGGTCGAATCGCCGTGGGGGCCGGTCGTACGCCAGGCTGATGGCGGCGTCTACCGGTTCGAGCCCCGCACCTGGAAGTTCGAGACCTACATTCCGTTCAACTTCCCGAATCCCCATGGGCACGTCTTCGACCAGTGGAGCCGGGACATCGTGTTCGATGCCACCGGCGGTCAGCCGTACTACGGGCCATCGTTCTCGACAAAGAAGTACTACCCGGCCATGGAGACGAAGGCCGCTCCCAAGCCCGGTGACGTCCGCACGCGGCCGGTCGGCGGCGCCGAGCTTCTCTCGAGCCGGCACTTCCCCGAAACGATGCAAGGCAACATGGTCGTGCTCAATACCATCGGCTTCCAGGGCGTCCTGAACTACTCGCTGACAGAAGACGGCGCGGGGCTGAAGTCAACGGAGGTCGAGCCGATCCTCAGTTCGACTGACAAGAACTTCCGCCCGGTTGACGCCGAAGTCGGCCCCGACGGCGCCTTGTACATCGTCGACTGGCACAACCCGATCATCGGGCACATGCAGCACAATCTTCGCGACAACTCGCGCGACAAGGAACATGGCCGCGTGTATCGCGTGACCTATCCCGGACGGCCGCTGCTGACGCCGGTGCAGATTGGTAGCCAGCCCATTCCGCAGCTACTCGACGCGCTCAAGGAACCAGAAAACCGCGTTCGCTATCGCGCGAAGATCGAGCTGAGCGGGCGCAATACCAAAGACGTGCTCGCCGCGCTCCAGACGTGGGTCGATCGCCTCGATGCCAAGGCCCCGGGGTACGAGCATCACATGATGGAGGCGCTCTGGGTCTACCAGTGGCACAACACGGTCAACGAGAAGCTGTTGGCGCGCATGCTGCGATCGAGCGATCCGTGGGCGCGGGCGGCCGCCACGCGCGTCCTCTGCTACTGGCGTGACCGCGTCGCCAACCCGCTGCCGCTGCTCAAGACGCAGGCCACCGACGAACACCCGGCCGTACGACTCGAAGCGGTTCGCGCCGCGAGCTTCTTCCAGAGCCAGGAAGCCGCCGAGGTCGCTCTCGCGTCGCTGGCTCAGCCGCAAGACCGCTTCCTGAAGTACACGCTCGACCAAACGATGAACACGCTCAAACCCTTCGTCCGGTAAGATCCAGGGATGTTTGTGCGGCGTCGGACTGGCTTGCTGTGCGCAACGCTGGTGACGATCTTTCTGTCGCCTTTGGAAGCTCACACCACCAGCGGGTCAGCATTACTCAATGCGAGTGGGGCCCCACTTTTTTCAGAGCGCTTGGGGCCCCACCCCCAAGCGCTGCCGCTCGCGCTTCGCGCTCACGGCGGCTCAGGGCTGTCACTCGCGCACGGACCTCAGGCGCCCAGAATCCTCCTCGATCAGCCGCTGCGTGCCGTCGAATACCAACTCGGACGCCTGACGAACGAAGAACTCGTACTCGTCGAGCGAAAAGACGACGACGTCAGGTATCGGCCGGTGTATCTGGCGCTACTCACGCGCAAGGGCGTGGCCGCTCAGTTTCGCGAGGAGTCTCTCGTGGCGCTGGGCAAGATGGACAAGACCACGCGGAGTCGCGTGCTCCTGGAAGCACTGGCCAGGGTTCCGATAGACGACGCGCTGACGGCAGAGAAACTCCTCGGCCTCCTACTGACGCAGCCGCCGGCAACGCTGCGCAAGGAGCGCGAGATCTTCACCCAGGCGATCGACGCGACGTCCAGCCCGCCGCTCGTGCTTCGCGGCGCCTACGGCGCTCTGATAGTCGGAGATGGCAAACCGGACGACGCCTGGCAGATCGCCCAGAAGCACCAGGCCCACATCGTCGAACTCCTGCTCGGCGTGCGTTACCTTCCAACATCGGCAGTGGGCGGCGCACCCGATCTCGGCGGACTGCTCTTCGCGCCGATTGTCGCGTTGCTGAAGACGGCGGAAGACCCTGTCACCCGCTCGGCCGCGCTCGACGCTCTCGGCTGGACCCGCCGCGATGCGGCTACGTTCGAGACCCTGGCGCGTGAAGTCACACCGGGCGCTGATGAAGCGGTGCGCGCCTCAGCCATCGGGTCGCTTCAACGGATCCCGGAGAGCGCCTGGCCGCCGGCCGCGATCGAACCGCTTGCCCGGGCCATCGTGAGCGTCGTGTCTGGCACGCCGCCTGATCGCCGGACCGAACCGTCCGCGCTCGACGCCATCCAGTTTGGCGAGAAGCTGGCCGCGAAACTGCCCGACGAGCCAAGGCGCGCCCTCCGCCGCGACCTGCGGGCGCTCGGCGTGCAGGTCGTTCGCATCCAGGCGCTGCCCGAGAAACTGAGCTTCGACTTGAAATGGTTCGTCGTCGAGGCCGGCAAGCCGGTGCAAATCGTCCTCTTCAACCCTGACGCGATGCCGCACAACCTGATCGTGAGCCGGCCCGGTTCGCTCGAAGCTGTTGGTGCCGCCGGGGCCGCCATGCCGATGCCATCTGATCCCGAGGCCAAGGCGTTCGTGCCAGACTCGCCCGCGGTGCTCTTCTCGACGAAACTCGTCAAGGAGGGCGAGACCGAGCGTCTTGGGTTCACCGCGCCCAAGGAGCCGGGTGAATACGTCTATGTCTGCACGTTCCCCGGGCACTGGGTTCGCATGTACGGTGTGATGCTCGTTGTCGAGAAGCTCGACGTCTACGACACGAACCCGACGGTGCCCATCGACCCGATGACCAAGCAGCCGTTCACCTCGAAGCAGCACTGATTCGATCGCGCCAGCCCGAGGGTCGGCCCGGCCGCATCTGCTATCCTGCAGCACATGACGCCGCTCTTCGAAGGCACCGCCAATTCGCAAGCCGTGCTGCTCGCGCTTGTGTCGACACTTTTTCTGGCCTGGCTGGCCGCGTTCGTCGCCGGACGGCTGGCCCGCCGGGCGCTCCAGGCGCTTCTCGGCGATCAGCTCTCGATCTCCAGCCCGCTCGTCCGCGGGCCGCTCCGCCTCGTCAGCTTCACGACGTTCGTGTTGTGCACGTCGCTGATGCTCTTCCCGGCGTTCGAGCTGGCCGGACTGAAACCACGCGCGGGCGTGCCGCTCAAGACCGTGGCCGAGTGGGCATTCGGACACGGCCTGAAGATCCTGCTGATCGCCGTGCTGGCGTACGCGCTGGTGCGGACGACGGCCCTCCTGGTGCGGCGCTTCGAGCACGAGACGAGTAAGGGGACCACCGTCGACGCGCTGGAGCGAGGCAAGCGCGCCCGAACGCTCGGGTCACTCGTCAGCAACGTCGCGACTATCGCCATCATCGGTGCCGCCGTGCTGATGGTGCTCGAGCAGTTCGGCGTCGACATCACGCCCATCCTCACCGGCGCAGGCATCGCGGGGCTGGCCGTCGGGTTCGGCGCGCAAACCCTCGTCAGGGACATCATCACCGGGTTCTTCATGATCCTCGAAGATCAGGTGCGTGTCGGCGACTCGGCGGCCATCAATGGCACCGGCGGGCTGGTCGAGGAAATCAACCTGCGCACGATCGTACTCAGGGATGAGGAGGGAACGGTTCACGTCTTCCCGAACGGCTCGATCACGACCCTCGCCAACAAGAGCAAGGAGTTCTCGTACTACGTCATCACGCTCCCCATCCCGTATCACGAGGACGTCGACCGCGTCACCGACATCCTGAGCGGCGTCGGTTCTGAGCTGCAGAAAGACCCACACTACGGCGTGTTCATCCTCGAGCCGATCGAGATCATGGGAGTCGACGCGTTCTCCGACTGGGCCATGCAGCTCAAGCTGCGGATCAAGACCGTGCCGCAGCGGCAGCACGAAGTCGGACGGGAATTGCGCAAGCGCATCAGGCGGGCGTTCGATCAGAACAACGTCGCCGTGCCGTTCCCGGAGCGGTTGGTTGCGGTACGGGAGGGCGCGGACCGACGGTAACAACCTGACACAAAGCCTTTCACCGCGGAGTGCGCCGAGCACGCAGAGCCAGAATGGTTTCCTCTGCGGTACTCAGCGAGCTCTGCGGTGGAAAGCTCTGGGGCAGTTGCAGGACGACTTCAGTAGCCGGTGGACGCAGTCGGGGTCTTCTGCCCGCGCGACTCCTGCACAATTTTGACGCCCGCGCTCGCGCCGACGCGCGTCGCTCCGGCCGCAACCATGGCCTTCAGGCCCTCGAGGTCGCGCACGCCGCCGGCGGCTTTCACGCCCATCTCGGCGCCCACGACCCGGCGCATCAGCGCGACGTCCGCGACCGTCGCGCCGCCCGGGCCGAAGCCCGTCGACGTCTTCACGAAATCCGCGCCGGCCGCCTTGGTCAGGGTCGAGGCCGTAATCTTCTCGGCGTCGGTCAGGAGCGCCGCCTCGATGATGACCTTGCTCACCACGCCGCACTGCCGGCACGGCTCGACGACGGCTTCGATGTCGCGCTCCACGGTGCGGAGATCGCCGGACTTGAGGGCGCCGATGTTGATGACCATGTCGATCTCCGAGGCGCCGTCGAAGATCGCGCGGCGGGTCTCGAAGTTCTTGACGTCCGCGGTCGTCGCGCCAAGCGGAAATCCGACGACCGAACAGACGCCAGCGCCGGTGCCGCGCAACCTCGAGGCGGCAAAGGCAACCCACACCGGGTTGACGCAAACCGTGGCGAAGTGGAACTCCGCCGCCTCGCGGCAGAGTTTTTCGATCTCGGCACGTGTGGCGTCGGCCTTGAGCAGCGTGTGGTCGATCATGCCCGACACGTCGCCAGGCGCGCCCCCGCTCGCATGAAGACCCAGCCGCGTCGCTCCCGCGTCGAGCACGCCGCGCAGCCGGGTCGGACAGCAGTCCGCTTGCACGGCGTGACACGCGCAGCGGCCCGGCGAACCGCCAGGTCCCTGAGCGGCAAGCAGCTCCTCAGTGATGATCTCAACCAGCCGTTGCAGGTCCTGTGGGTTCACGGTCGTTCTTCCAGCCGCCGAACCTTCAGTAAGCGTCTGATGTAGCGGGCCTCCCGCATCGCCGTTCCCAGCCAGAGATCGACAATGCGACAGGCGGCCTCGGTGCCCGGCAGCAGCGAGGCGCCAAGCGCCAGAACATTGGCGCCGTTGTGTTCGCGCGAGTAGCGAGCCGTCGTCTCGTCCAGACACATCGCCGCGCGGACGCCTCGAATCTTGTTGGCGGCGATGGCCGAGCCGATGCCCGCACCATCGATGACAATGCCCGCGTCAGCCTCCCGACGCGCGACCGCCAGGCCCACGGCGGCGGCGATGTCAGGATAGTCCACGGGGTCGGGTCCGTCGGTGCCGACATCGTTGACCGATAGCCCGCGGCCCCGCAAGTGCTGGACGAGTGCCCGTTTGAGCGCGACACCGCTGTGATCGCTGCCGATGACGACGCGGCGCACGTCGGCGACCGGCGCGAGGTCTGACGGCAGCTGGGGATCCAAGACGCCCGTGGCCACGACGGTGATCCGCCGTGCCGTGAGCGTGTCGCGAGCAAGCGGCGTCACGACCCCGCCGGGCGCCAGCTCGACGGTGGACCCGATCTCGAGCACGCGTGCGTCGCTCTCGGTAATGATCTCGAACCGCTTCATTCGCCGTCCAGCACCGCGATGTGACCGAGGTTGCGATATTTCTCTGCGTAGTCGAGCCCGTACCCCACTACGAAGCGGTCTTCAATGGTAAAGCCCACGTAGTCGACGGTGACATCGACTTTCCGGCGGGACGGTTTGCTCAGCAGGCACGCGGTCTTGAGAGACTTCGGCGCGCGCGCGCGGAGGATGTCCTGCAGGTAGGTCAACGTCAGCCCCGTGTCGACGATGTCCTCGACGATGATGACGTGACGACCCTCGAGCCCGGAGTCGAGATCCTTGAGCATTCGGACTTCGCCTGAGGACTTCGTACTTTTCCCGTAGCTCCCAACCGCGATGAAATCCATCGTGACACGAGGACTCATGGCGCGGACCAGGTCCGCCATGAACATGAACCCGCCCTTGAGCACGCCGACGAGGTGAATCCCCTCGCCGCTCGGATAGTCGCGCTCGATCTGCGCCCCCATCTCGGCGATGCGGGTTTGAATCTGTTCGGTTGTCAGGAGTATTTCCACCAGGTCGCCTGCTCTCCTCAACTGCCTGCGTTCCTCAACGGCCGACGGCTCACCTCACGATGCGCACGAAGACCACGATGATCACGAAGAAACCACTTCAGAAAGGCTCTTTCTGCACCGCGGCACTCACCCTGGTCGCCCATCCCCTCGCCTCGTCAATCACGGCACTCTCATCCAGGGTCAGCACCTTGCGATTTCGCATCACCATCTTTCCATTGACGACGACCGTCTGCACATCATCTCCCCGCGTCACGTAGACGAGGTGCGAGAGGGGATCGTACATCGGCGTCTGGCGTGCGGTGCGCATGGACACGATGACGAGATCGGCGCGCTTTCCTGGCTCGAGCGAACCGATTTCGCGGTCGAGGCCGAGCATACGGGCGCCGTCGATCGTCGCCATGCGCAGGGCGGTCCGTGCCGGCAGCGCGCTTGGATCGTTGCTGGTCAGCTTGTGGAGAAACGCCGCCTGCCGCATCGCCTCGAACATGTCGAGATCGTTGTTGCTCGCGGCGCCGTCGGTGCCGAGCCCGACGACAACGCCGGCGGTCTGAAGGGCCGGGACGGGAGACGTGCCGCTCGCGAGCTTCATGTTGCTTTCAGGATTGTGGGACACGCCGACGTGGTGCTTGGCCAGGATGCGGATATCCGCCGGCGTCACGTGCACTCCATGCGCCGCAATCGTGCGCTCGCCCCAGAAGCCAATCGACTCCAGGAACCCGGTCGGCGTCGATTTGTATTTCTCCCGGGCGACTTTGATTTCGTCCGCCGTCTCGGCGAGATGAATGATGACCGGGGCCCGCTCGCGGGTCGCGACCGCCCGGATCTCCTTGAGCGTCGACGCATCGAGCGTGTACATGGAGTGAGGGGCGATGGCCGGCACGATGAGCTCGTCCCCGGCCCACTGCCGCATGAACGACGCCGCTCGCGCGATTCCCTCGCGCGGCGTCTTCGCGTCGGGCACGGGAAACTGGATGATCGTCTGCCCCAGCACGCCGCGGATGCCAGCCTCCTTGGTGGCCTTCGCGATCTCCTCCTCGAAATAGTACATGTCGGCGTAGGCCGTCGTTCCCGACTGGATCATCTCGAGCACGGCCAGCCGCGTGCCTGCCCGGACGAACTCCGGGCTGACGGTCTTGGCTTCCGCCGGAAAGATGTATTTCTGAAGCCAGTCCATCAGGGCCAGGTCGTCGGCCAGGCCGCGGTAGAGGACCATCGGCGCGTGAGTGTGGGTATTGATGAGGCCGGGCATGACGACCTGCCCCGCCGCGTCGACAGTGTCGCTCGACGCGAACCGCTGCGCGATGGCATCAACGGTATCGACCCCGACGATGTCACGGCCGTCAACCGCGACCGCCCCCGGCCTCAGCACACTCCCCTTCCCGTCCATCGTCACCACAGTGCCGCCGGTGACGATGAGGGACACGGTGCGCCGGCCCGGTTGCTGGGCGGACAGGACCGCCGCGGCCATGACCAAAAGCGCACACAGGGAACGAAGCATGAGCAAGGCGGAATTCTATCTTCTTTCAGTTTGTCGCGGGGCCCGCGCCTTCGCTCGGCTTCGGCGACGCTCGCCGTAGCCTTGTCCGCCTTCGCGCGAAGCGCTCCGGCGAGACCTCGACGTAGCCCGAAGGGCGGCGGCGGGGCGGAGGCGGCCACCCCCGCGACCTGCCAGCGCTCGCTCGCGCTCGCGCCGGTTGTTTATCTGCGACAGCCCGCTTCGGGCACGACGCGGTCTCCGTCGTGACCGACTGACGACTGGGCCTGACGACTGAGCCTGACGACTCGGACTGTCGACTGAGACTGACGATTGAGACTGACGACTGTCGACTGCCGACTACCGACTGCACTATATTGAACGCGTGCCAGTGCACCTTGTTCAGCACCCGCTGGTTCACGACGCCTTGGCGACTCTCCGGGAGGCCTCGACGAGCCCGGAGACGTTCCGCCACATGGCCGTGCGCATCAGCCTGCTCCTGGCGTCGGAAGCGACGCGCGACATCCCGAACGTCGCCGTTCGGGTCCAGACACCGATTGGCCCGGCGGACGGTTTGCGGGTCCGTGATGGCGTGGTGGTCGTGCCGGTGTTGCGGGCGGGACTCGGGATGCTCGATGCGGTGCTGGAGCTGATTCCGACGGCGCGTGTCGGCCACATCGGCCTGCAGCGTGACGAGATGACGGCGATCGCGTCCCAGGTACTACTCGAAGCTGCCGCCCGACATGAGCGGTGCGTTCGTCCTGATGATCGACCCGATGCTGGCGACCGGCGGGAGCGCCGTCGCCGCGCTGGATTTGATTCGCCGCGCTGGCGGACGTGACGTTCGCATGATCTGCATCGTCGCGGCGCCCGAGGGCATCGCGCTCGTCGAGAAGCATCATCCTGACGTGCACATCTACACGCCGGTCATCGACGAGGGTCTCAACGCGCACAAGTTCATCGTGCCCGGCTTGGGCGACTTCGGCGACCGGTTGTACGGGACCTGATCATCATGAAACCTCGACCCACCGAACTCGACGCACTCACCAGCGCAGGGCGACACCAGGCCAGCGACACCGGCGACGAGTGGCGTACGGCGCTGACGTGCATCGAGCCGAACAAGATCCTTGTGCGAGGCTACCCGCTCGACGAGATCATGGGCAGGCTGACGTTCGGCGAAGCGATCTACCTGCTACTCGTCGGCGAAGTCCCGAGCCCGGGCATGGGCCGGCTGATGGAGGCGCTCCTGGTCTCGTTCATCGACCACGGTGCCACACCACCGTCGACGCTGGCCGCGCGTAATACCGCCACGACCGGCGCGCCACTGCGGGCGTGCGTGGCGGCGGGAGTGCTCGGATTCGGACGGTACCACGGTGGCGACATCGAGACCTGCATGCAGTTTCTCGACAGCGGGCTCGCGCTCCTCCGCGAGGGCACCGGGCTGCGCGCGGCCGCTGAGCAGATCGTCCAGAGGTATGTGGACACTCACGAGGTACCGCCGGGGTTCGGTCATCGCTTTCACACGCGGGATCCGCGCGCGGCGCGCCTCTTCCAGATGGCGCTCGAGCTCGAGGTCGAGGCCGATCACATCCAGATGATTCGCGCTGTGGAACTCGTGCTCCACGGCCATCCCGACGAGCATGGCCGCACGCCGCCCGTGAACATCGATGGCGCCATCGCGGCCGTCTGCGGCGATCTCGGTATTCCCCCGACAATCGCCGACGCGCTCTTCATCATCTCGCGCGTGCCGGGCATCGCGGCGCACGCAGACGAGGAGCGCCAGCGCCAGCAGCCGATGCGCCAGATCGACCCGAAAGACCACCGCTACGACGGGCCGTCGGCCAGACGGCTGCCGGAAAGGCGGAAGTAGACTGATTGCGGCTGCCGAACGCCTGAGATAAACTGAGGTTCCCTTCAAGGGCGCTTGGCTCAGCGGTAGAGCACCGCCTTCACACGGCGGGGGTCAGTGGTTCGAATCCACTAGCGCCCACCAACTTTTGATAGCGCCCTTATGTGGGATTGGCTGTTCTCACGATACTCGCCCGCGGCCTTGTGGGGAGCGTGGGGCACGATCCTGATCGGCTATGCGGTCTTCCTGGTCCTCGAGCGGTTGATCCCAGCGCAACGAAACCCAACCGCGGGCGAGTTGGCGACGGACGTCCGCGCGAACGTCGCCTTCATTTTACTCGGGCCGATCTCGGTGTTGGCTGGCGGATGGCTCTCGAGCCCGGTGGCTGGACTCTTAGGCGGCCCCGTGTTGCGTGTCGACCTGGGGGCGTTGGCGACGGGCCTGTTCAGCGCGTTTCTGCTCGCGTTCGTTCCCCTCCTGGTGTTCGACTTCTTCTATTACTGGTTTCATCGACTTCAGCACCAATGGGACTGGCTGTGGGAGATCCACCAGCTGCACCACTCTGAGCCGGCGTTGAACGTCACGACAAACTTCCGCCACCATTGGCTCGAAGAGTTTTTCAGGAGCTTCTTCATCCTGCTGCCTATGAACTGGCTCGTCGCCCTTGGACCCGCGACGTCAGCAGTGGCAGCGCTCTTCATCGGCCAATGGAGCAGCTTCTTTCATGCAAATATCCGCGTCAATCTGGGTCCATTAACCAGCGTGATCATGGGTCCCCAGTACCATCGGATCCACCACAGCATCGAGCCCCGACATTTTCGCAGGAACTACGCGGCGTTCTTTCCATTGTGGGATTGGGTGTTTGGAACCTACTTCCGCCCTGCCAAAGGCGAATGGCCCGAGGTTGGGCTTGAAGGGACGCCCGGCGTACTGAAGCTCCGCGAAGTGCTGCTCTTACCGTTCGTCGGCTGGTGGCGACGCCTCGCGACCCGGCTCAATAGACGGAAGGTCCTCGCCACGCCAGCGTCACCCTCGGATGCCCGCTGACATGCCAGCGAGCCGTCAGACCGCCACCGTGCGGCCCCTCGCTACGCGGAAGCGGCAAGGAATCCTCGCGTGCAGGCCGCTGTTCGATGTACCGTGAAGCCGCTCCCCGATCTCTTGAGAGCGGCGCCCACCAACCTTCGCTCTGATGTCAGGCGAAGGTTGTCCGTCGTAGCCTTGGCGGAGGCGGGCAAATCCTCTCCCCGGTTCATCTCCGAATGCGCATCGACGAACCCACTTTAGGATTCCGCTCGCTCGTCGTCCTCATCGGACTCGTGGCACTCCCACTTCCAAGCTTCGCGCAGACTACTCAGGATGCGCCGGCCCCAGCCCACCAGCATCACGCTGCCGACACGGGCGCGATGTCACTCTTCCCGGCCCGAGAGGCGTCGGGAACCGCCTGGCTGCCGGACAACACGCCGATGTACGGGGTCGAGAGAACGTGGGGCAACTGGAACGTCATGCTGCACGGGCTGGCGTTCGTGCAGTTCCTCTACGAACCCGGCCTCATCCATCGCACAGGTGGCTACAGCACGCACCAGTTCGGTAGCGTCAACTGGGGGATGGCGCATGCCCGGCGCCGGCTGGGCGCCGGCCGTGTCGGCCTTCGCGCGATGCTCAGCCTCGAGCCATGGACCCTTCCCGACTGTGGGTCGCTGAACCTTCTGGCAACGGGGGAAATTTGCGAGGGAGATACCATCCACGACCGGCAGCATCCGCATGACTTGTTCATGGAGCTCGCCGCCGACTACGACCGCCCGCTCCGCGGATCACTCCGCTGGCAGGTCTACGGTGGACTAGTGGGAGAGCCCGCGCTCGGCCCGGTGGGGTTTCCGCATCGCCTGTCCGCGCTGCCGAACCCGATCGCGCCCATTTCTCATCACTGGCTCGATTCCACGCACGTTACCTTCGGGCTCGTAACCACTGGTCTCTACGACCGGCGCTGGAGGGCCGAAGTGTCCGTCTTCAACGGCCGGGAGCCGGACGCGAACCGCGCCGATCTGGACCTCGGTCCTCTCGACTCGATTTCGGGCCGCCTCACGTTCCTGCCCACCGATCGCCTCGCCCTGCAAGTCTCTGCCGGGCACTTGAACGAAGCCGAGGAGGAGTTCGCGCCCGAGCCGAGAAGTGACCTCGACCGGCTGACTGCGTCCGCCACCTACCACCGCCCGGTCGGCGATGGCGGGATCTGGGCGACGACGCTGGCCTATGGGCTCAACTCGGGACAGGAAATCATCCCCGGAGGGGCGTTCGACGCCACTACGTTTGCCGTGCTCGCCGAGAGTAGCGTCACGATTCACGCGCGGCACACGTTGTTCGGCCGGGCCGAGATCGTGGAGAAGCCTGCACACGATCTGCACGCGCACGAGTTCGAAGCCACCATCTTCACGCTCGGAAAGGTGCAGGCTGGCTATGTCTGGCAGTTCAAGCCCTGGAAAGGGATCGAGTCCGGCATCGGGGGGACCGTGTCGGCCAGTATCGTGCCTGGAGAGCTCGCGTCGCGATACGAGGGACGTGTCGCTCCCGGTTTCGGAGTGTTCGTGACCGTGCGCCCAGCCTCCGCTCATCAGTGAAACGTGCGATGAGCTTCGGCTCGGCAAGCCATCCTTCGCTCATGAATGAAGGCGAAGGATGCCGCGCCATAGCGTCGCAGAGCGACGCGAAGGCGGGCCAGATCCTGTCTGCGAACGAGCTACGGCTCGGTAAACCGTGTCACTTTCGTGCCATCGCGGCGTCCGTCTACTGCTTCGCCTGCTCTGTCAACAGCGCGAGGACCTTCGCATATCGCTCGTCGGCCGCGGAGAACGCCTTGCGATAGGCTTCCTCGCTCAGGTTCGCCTTCTTCCAGTCCCCATCGAAGCTGACCTGCTGAGTGCCCGCCTCCCAGCTGTCGGGAGCAGCGTCGCCCTCGGGTTTCGGTGAAAGTCCGTCGCAGTTCTGATCGATGATGAACACCTTGCTGCCCGCGACCGACGCGGCGCTCAGGTCCATGTAGATGTCGCGGTATTCCTTCGTCTTGATTTTGGCGGTGAGGAGCGTCGGAGCGACGTACTTGGCCGAGACGACGAGCAACTGGGATCCCTGGATGTAGAGTGCTGCGACGAACCGGCCGGGCTCCGAGGGATCGGCGGCGGCAATCGCATCCAGTTTCGCCGCGTCGAGGACTTGCGTGAGTTGTTTGACCGCTGGCGGCGACGTCGGCGCCTGGCGTGCCACTGGCACGCTCTCGAGCGCGAGGACCAGCACCGCCGCAATCACGAGGAGACGCGTTGGGATGATCATGGCTACCTCAGCAGATGGGAGCCTTCTTCTACCACCCATCCGGACCGAAGGTCAACCGGATCATCCGATAAAGAGCGGATCCTCTTCGTCACCGGTCCGGCCATGCCGCGGCCGCTCACGGAAGCCGCGCAGCGCCGCTAAACCGGCTTTGAGCGCCGCCACAACTGCCAGTCCCTCGCGAGCGGGCGTGATGATTGCCTGCTGAAGGACGCCGGCGGTCTGGTCGACTCGTACCGCCAGGTCGGTTAGCAGCCGATCGATTTTCTGGGCCTGGATGGAGGCTATCGTCGCCGTCCGCGAGGCCTCGTCCGCCACGGCCGTGACCTTTTCAAGAAGCGGGCGCACGTCCCGATGGACCTGGGTCATCGTCTGCTGGGCCTGCTTCGCGACACGCAGGATCGCGACAAACGCCCCCACCTGGATGAAGGCCATCAGCAGCGTGGCGGCCGCGATGACGCCGAGGAACATCTCACTCAGGTTCACAGAGTGTCCCCGGATGGCCCTGGTTGCGTGCCGCTGCGCGCCTGGTTGTAGGCTTCCCGGCCGCGATCGATCGCCGAGCTGAAGGTGTCGCGCTGGCGGTTGAGGAACTCCTTGCCCTGACGCGCGGCATCGGACGCCTTCTCGCGCCCCTCTTTGGCCTTCTCGCTCAGGATTCGCCGTGTCTCCTCGCCGGTCGCGGGCGCCAGCAGCAGCGCGACTGCCGCTCCGGTCAGCGCCCCGAGCACGAACGCAACCACGACAGTTCCCGCTCCCCCGTCATCTCTGGCCATTGGCTGAGTCTCCTGCAAGCTGCCGTTCTAGAAAATGCTGACCCTGACGTTGAGGTACTTCTTGGGGTCCTTCCTGATGGCCTCGATCAGCGCGCGCGCCTCTTTGGCCGCGCCGCTAATGTTCTCATACAACTCTTTGTCGTGCAGCACCAGCTGCAGGGTCCCGTCGGACTTCTGGATGTCAGACACCAGCGTGTCGATCCTGCCGGCCAGCGAGTTGAACCGGTCGTACAGCTCCTTTTCCGTCAGGAGCTTGCCAAGCGAATTGTCGTTGCGCTTCAAGCGCCCGGTCAGGTCCTCGAGGTTGCTCGAGGTCGCCGTCAGCGACCGGGCCAGGGCGTCGTCTTTCAGGAAGCGCCCGAGGCTGCCTTCCCCCGCATTGATGCGCCGGGTCATCTCCTGCAGTTCGCCGAGCGAGGCGTTGAGGCGCTCGTAGGCCTGCGGATCCTTGATCAGGCGTCCGATCGATCCGCGTCCGTCGCGAAGGTTGGACGTCACGCCTTCGGCTGCCGAGACAAACGCCGTAATCTCCTTGTAGAGCACATCGTCGCTGAACAGCTTCCCGACCGTGCCCTTGCCGGCGCGAATGTCCTTCAAGATCAACGTGATCTGCTCGATACCCTCTCGTGCGCCATCGGCGACATCGGCGAGCTGCCCGGGTGCCCGGCCGGCGGGAATGTAGTCGCCGTCCTTGAGAGGCGTGCCGGTCGTCTTGGGGCTGATGTCGATGACCGGCTCACCGAGCAGGCTCAGCGAGCCGATCGAGGCGCGCGACTCGCTCGTGATCCGCCCTTCGTTGCCCTTTTTGACCTGCAGCACCACTTCGACTTCCGCCCCGGACAGCGCCACGTCGCTAACCTTGCCCACTTCGACGCCGGCAACGCGGACGACCGCGCCGCTCTTGAGGCCTTTCACATCCGTGAACTTCGTCTTGAGCTCGTACTGCTGCCAGAAGAACCCGGAGGCGCCGCCGACGGCGAAGATGATCATCGTCGCCAGCGCCATGGCCGCGACAGCGATGATGCCAATCTTCAGCTCGGACCAGGCGAGAGAGCGTGTACGCGGCATAAATAGTCCTGACCTGACCTGACCTGACTTACGACAAGAACGCGTTAATGTAAGAGTCCTTCGCCGCCGCCTTGCGCAGTTCGGCGGCATTGCCCTCGAACGCGATGCGGCCCTCACGCAGCATGATGAACTCCGCCTCGTCGGCCTTGTGGCCTGCGGCCCTGTCGAACGTAACGCCGCCGCCGTTCCGCGAGGCCGTGTGTTCGGCGACGAAGAAGGCGTCGCGAAGCTGGTGGGTCACGACGATGGAGCTGACTCCTTCCAGGTCGCGCAGCTTGATGATCTCCTCGTCGACCGTCAACGCCGTGATCGGATCCAGCCCTGTCGTCGGCTCGTCGTAGAGCAGGATGCGCGGCTTGGCCGCCATGGCGCGGGCGATCGCGACACGGCGCCTCTGACCGCCCGAAAGCTCGGCGGGCATGCGATCGATGAATTCGGCGAGCCCGATGAACCCCAGAACTTCTTCGACGCGGGTGTTGGCTTTGTCGAGCGGCCAGTAGAGTTCTTCGAAGAGCTTGTAGCCCACGTTCTCGCGCACGGTGAGGGAATCGAAGAGCGCGCCCTCCTGGAAGACCATGCCCAGATCGGCGCGGACGCCGAGGAGCCTGTCCTCCGACATTCGGTCGATCTCCTCGCCGTTGACGAAGATGCGCCCCTGGTCGGGTTGCAGCAGCCCGAGAATCAGCCGGAGAATCGTCGACTTCCCGGCGCCGCTCGCGCCGAGAAAGATCTTGGTGTGCGCGGTCTGCAGCGTAAAGCTGACGTCGCGGAGGATGACCTTGTCGTCGAACGCGAGCCAGACATTGTCAAAGACGATGATCGGCCCGCCGGGGCCCAGGGCCTCGTCGAGCAATGCCGGACGTCTTGGTTGTTCGCTCGCCATCAGTACAGCAGGACGATGAGAAGCTGGGTGACCAGATAGTTTATCGCGATGACCGCAACCGAGCTGGCCACAACCGCGTTCGTGGTCGCACGACCAACACCCTGCGTGCCGCCCCGCGTCCGCAGCCCGACGTGGCAACCGATGCTGACGATCGAGAAGCCCAAGAAGAACGGCTTGATGAGGCCCATCCACACATCCTGGATGTAGAGCCCCTGCACGACGGCGTTCCAGTACACCGAGGACGCAACGCGCAACAGCGTCGTCGTGACAATCCAGCCGCCGATCAGGCCGATGGCACTGGCGATCACGGTCAGGATCGGCACCATCACGATGCCGGCGAGGATGCGCGGCACGACCAGCTTCCGGATCGGGTCGGTGCCGAGCGCGCGCAGCGCGGCAATCTGATCGGTGACCATCATCGAGCCGAGCTCGGCGGCGATGCCGGACCCGACGCGTCCGGCGACCATGAGGCCGGTCAGCACCGGTCCCAGCTCCTTGACGATCGAAGCGCTCACCAGGCGCCCGACCATCGACCGGGCGCCGAACTGGTCGAGCGTGAAACCGGACTGCAACGCCAGCACCATGCCGGTGAAGATGCCGGTCAGGAGCACCACGGTCAGCGAGCCGACGCCGATGATCTCGAACTGCTCGACCACATCGCGATAGTAGAAGGGACGGGACACGAGCCCGCGGAAAAACAGACCGACCATGCCGACGTATTCCTGGACCTCCAGGAGCGCCGATTTGAGCCATTCGATGAAGCGCTCTCCCACGTCAGCGCTGGCTCCCGACCAGGCCCAGGTCGCGGCTGCGGAGCTGCTTGATCCGATCGCGGAGCGACGCCGCCTTCTCGAACTCCAGATTCGCCGCCGCCGACTTCATCTGCGTCCGCAGATCGGCGACATGCGCGTCGAGCTCGGCCTGAGTGCGGAACGTTTCGCGTTCGTCTGTGGCAACCGTCACGTAGTCTCGCTCATAGACGCTGCTCATCACCTCGTCGATGCTTTTCACGATCGACGCCGGCGTGATTCCGTGCTCACGGTTGTAGGCCTCCTGAATCGCGCGCCGGCGATCGGTCTCGCCGATCGCGTGTTTCATCGAGTCCGTCATTGCGTCGGCATACATGAGCGCCCGGCCGCTCACATGCCGCGCAGCCCGGCCCACGGTCTGGATGAGCGACCCTCCCGACCGGAGGAAGCCCTCCTTGTCCGCGTCGAGAATGGCGACGAGCGATACCTCTGGGAGGTCCAGCCCCTCGCGCAGCAGGTTGATCCCGACGAGCACATCGAACTCGCCACGTCTAAGATCGCGGAGAATCTGGATCCGCTCGAGCGTCTCGATATCCGAGTGCAGGTACCTCACCTTGACGCCCAGCTCCTGATAGTACTGGGTCAGGTCCTCGGCCATACGCTTGGTGAGCGTCGTCACCAGCACCCGCTCGTGACGCGCGGCGCGCTCGCGAATCTCGGTCAGGAGGTCGTCGACCTGCCCGCGGACCGGCCGCACCTCGATGATCGGATCGACCAGCCCGGTCGGACGGATGATCTGCTCCACGACGGCGCCGCCCGAGTGTCTGAGCTCGTAGGGCCCGGGGGTCGCCGACACGAACAAGAGCTGGTTCGTCCGCGCCTCCCACTCCTCGAAATTGAGCGGCCGGTTGTCGAGCGCCGACGGCAATCGGAACCCGTACGCCACCAGCACTTCCTTGCGCGAGCGATCGCCGTGGTACATCCCTCGCACCTGCGGCACGCTCTGATGGCTCTCGTCGACGATGACGAGCGCGTCCTCGGGCAGATAGTCGAGGAGCGTGGGCGGCGGCTCACCCGGCGCCCGGCCAGTCAGGTGCCGCGCGTAGTTCTCAATGCCGTGGCAGTAGCCGATCTCCTTGATCATCTCGAGATCGAACATCGTCCGCTGGTGCAACCGGTGCGCCTCGAGAACCTTGCCTTCCGATTCGAGCTGGCCGCGGTACCAGGTCAGCTCGGCCTTGATCGTTTCCACCGCCTGTTTCGTGCGATCCCGCGACGTCACGAAGTGCGTCTTCGGATACACGGCGACCTTGTCGTGCTTGCGGAGGGTCTTGCCGGTGAGCGGGTCGAACGTGACGAGCTCGTCCACCTCGTCGCCGAACAGCTCGATCCTGAGCGCCAAGTCCTCGGTACGACGGGTACACCTCGACGATGTCGCCGCGAACGCGGAAGACACCGCGGTTGAAATCGTGATCGTTGCGCTCGTATTGAATCTCGACGAGTTTCCGCAGAATCTGGTCGCGCTCGATCCGCTGCCCGCGCTCGAGCGGCAGCATCATCCCGTAGTAGGCCTCCGGCGAGCCGAGGCCATAAATACATGAGACGCTCGCGACGATGATGACGTCCCGCCGCTCGAAGAGCGAGCGCGTGGCAGAGAGCCGCATCCGGTCGATCTCGTCGTTGATCGTGGCTTCCTTCTCGATGTACGAGTCGGTCGTCGGGACGTAGGCCTCGGGCTGGTAGTAGTCGTAGTAGCTGACGAAATACTCAACGGCGTTCCCTGGAAAGAACCGCCGGAACTCCTGGTAGAGCTGGGCCGCAAGGGTCTTGTTGTGGGCCATGACGAGCGTCGGACGGTTCACCTGGGCAATGCACTGCGCCATGGTGAACGTCTTGCCCGAGCCGGTCACGCCGAGCAGGACCTGGGCCTTGTCGCCGCGGTTCAGCCCCTCGACGATCTCGTCGATCGCCCGCCCCTGATCGCCGGCGATCTCGAAGTCGGTGACCAGATTGAATTTGTCGTACTTGGAGGCCATGTCGTGGGAAGTACAGGCACGCGCCTCGAGGAGGCGCTAAACCCCAGATCGTACCATAGGTTGGGAAAAGCCCGGGACTTCGCGGATTCAGTGGCTGCCCGGCCGGTAGGGCGCAAAATACCCCGTGCGCGTGCGCAATTTGGCGGCCTTGAGGTCGGCGCGCTTCACCTTTATCTCCACCTTGCGCCACGCGCCGTCAGCGCGCGTGTCCGTCGACAGGTAGCCCAGGCTGTACCGGGCTGCGATCTCGCGCTGGATCTTCTCGTAGATCTTGTCGAGTTCCTTGATATTCGAGGGGAAGAACGCCTGGCCTCCCGTGACCGTGGCCATCCGCTGCAGCTGGGACTGCGCCTGTGTCCGAGCGCTGCTGGACTGGTTCTCGAGGTAACCGACCGCATAGACAGTGACGTCCGACGCCTTGAGCAGGTCGATCAGATCCGAAAACGTGAGCTCGCTGCGAGTGTCGCCCCCGTCGGTATAGAGGAGCATGATTTTCTGGCCGTCGAGCGGCCCGACGCCGTTGAGATACACGCCGACCGCGTCGAAGAGCGCTGTCCAGCCGTCCGCCTTCCGCCGGCGGATGCGCTCGATGAGGCGCTCGATCTCGCCAGCGCCGTATCGGCCCACGCGGACTTCCGTGTCGAAGTCGACCAGCGTGAAATCTATCGCCGACGCATTGGCGTTGAGGAACTTGACGACTGCCGTCCGGACATCGTGGATGTCTCGCTCCATGCTGCCGCTGACATCGAGCGTCAGACCGATGTGGAGCGGAAGCACGTCGCCGAGGTTGTCGCCGTCCTCCGGGTCGCCCTGGCTGAAATACGTAATGCGCTGGGGCTTCCCTTCTTCGATGATTTCGAAGTCTTCGGCTTTGAGGCCGGTGATGGGAACACCCTGCTTGTCGGTGAGCACGACCGAGAAGTGGACGAGGTCGACTGCGGCCTTGAAGCGCTGCTGGGCCACCGCCGTGGTCAACGCCGCGGCGACGCCCGCGGCCGCGAGCCCAAGGACAGCCCTGCGCCGACAGGCCACCATCGCGTGCTGCCGTGACAAGCGGCGTGAACCCTCAGGCATATGCGCGGACCTGAGCGACATTATGGCCATTTTGCGCAATTTGGCAACCGTGAATATTCGAGCGGCGCCGCGCCCTGGGCCGGACGCCACGTCCGGCACGGCGTATCGGCGTATAATCAAAGTTCCGGCATGAAGACCCTGCGGTTGACGGATGCGGGGAGGCTCGGCTGACGTGCGCGTTTTCGCGATCTGTCAGGACGAGTTAGTCATTCGCTCCCTGGACGACGTATTGCTCCCGGCCTTCGAGGTGGATTTCCTCGTGGAGAGCCGGCCCCTGGCTCGTCGCCTCCACGACGCGGGGATCCAGGTTACCGCGGGCGACCCGCGCCGGATAGATACCTACCTCAAGGCCGACATCACCCCGAGCACCTGCTTCATCGTCGAGAACAACGCCAAGCGGAGCACCAAGAAAATCATCTCCGCTATTCGCGATGCCGGCGGCACGCTCATCTACGTGCTGCACACAGGCCCCAAGACCGACAAGACTCCCGAGCACTCGAGCTCGGCGGAACCCGACGTCGCGCACATCAGCCTCGGCGAGCTCATCAGCCCGACGCTCGTGACCGAGCTGAGCCGCTCGATGACCCGCGCCCGGGTGCAGCAGTACCAGCGCTACTTCGCGGACGCGGACAGAGTCCTGATCCTCCTGCACAACGACCCTGACCCCGACGCGCTCGCGAGCGGCCTCGCCCTGCGCAACCTGCTGCGGCGGACCAAGACGACAGCCATCATCGGCGCCATCCAGGGCGTGACGCGCCCCGAGAATCTGCGGATGGCAAACATGCTCGATATCCACGTCGAGCAGATCACGCCGGCGTCGTTCCAGGAATTCGAGCGCATCGCCACTGTCGACGTGCAGCCGCACTACTTCGGGGGCATGCTGGATCGAGCCGACCTCGTCATCGACCACCATCCCGAGCAGCCGGGGTACAGCGCCGTGTTCAAGGACATCCGCGCCGACTACGGGTCAACCTGTACGATCCTGACCGAACACCTGCGCGCCGTCGACGTGAACATCTCCGAGCGGACCGCGACCGCGATGCTTTACGCGATCAAGTCGGATACGCTGTTTTTCGCGCGCCACACCAACCGCGTCGATCTCGAGGCCTTCACGTTCCTCTATCCCCTCGCCGACGCGGCGCTCATCCGCAAGATGGAAGGCGCCGAAATCACGCTGGAGCGCCTGGCCTACGTGACCCGTGCGAGCCAGGGCGGCGTCATGCGCGACCAGGTCTTCAGCGCGTTCATCGGCGAGGCGCCGCGCGAGGACTTCATCCCCTACACGGCGGACTTCTTCCTGCAGCTCGAAGACGTCAAGTGGACGATCGTCGCGGGGATCGTCAACGGCACGCTGATCGTGAGCGTGCGCAACCTGGGCTACTCGCGCAACGCCGGCGAGTTCGTGAAGCGGTGGTTCGGGGATGTGGGCAACGCCGGTGGACACCGGGCCATGGCCAAGGCTGTGGTGCCGTGGGAGCGCTTCCGCGCCAAGTTCGGCGACCTCACCGGAACCGCGCTGAGCGCGCGCATCGCCGAGATGGCCGAGCAGTTCCTGCGCGAGCCGACGGCAGATAAACGGAAAGAGGCCGTTGGAAGATAGGTTCAAGGGGTTCAAAGGGTTCGTGAACCTGTGAACCTTCTGAACCTCTTGACCCTACTCCGCCCGTAAGGCCGTCACCGGATCAATCCGCATCGCTCGACGGGCCGGCACCCAAGCGGCGGCCAGGCTGACGAGCAGCAGCAGCGCCGCTGTTCCGGCAAACGTCATCGGATCCGTCGTGCTCAGCCCGGCCACGAGAAACATCGACAGTGGACTGGTGATGAACCACGCCGCCGTCAACCCGATCGCGCAGCCGACGCACGCAATAACTACGGCGTCGCGCAACACCAGTTTGAGGACGGCCGCGCGTGTGGCGCCGAGCGCTACGCGAACGCCGATCTCGGAGGTCCTGCGACTGACCGAATAAGCGACGACGGCGAAGAGACCGACCATGGCAAGCGCCATGCCGAGCGCACCGAGCGCGCCCAAGAGCGCCGCGCCCACTTGACTCGGGAGGAAGGCGAACGCGAGCGCGCTCCGCATCGCCTTGACGTCAACGGCCGCTGACGTATCGAGCTCCTGCAGCACTTTCGCGACCTCCTGCGTCGTCGGCCCATTCCCCTCCGTCGTCCGTACGAACACGTGCCCGATGCGCAACTGGTTGACGCGCTGGGCAAAGACCTCGTAGATCGCCGGCCGCTGCTCCTCGCCGAGCGTGCGGTATTTGCTGTTCCGCACGACCGCGACGACCTCCGCCAGGTAGCCGGCCTCGGTCGGCCCGGGGAGACGAATGGACGCGCCAATTGGATCGCGGTTGGGAATGTAACGCCGCGCGAACTCCTCGTTGATTGCAATCACCGTCGGCGCACCCCGGCGATCCGTGGCGTGGAATTCGCGGCCCTTCACGACGCCAATCCCCATCGTGCTGAAGTAGCCGGGACCGACGAAGTTGTTCTGGTAATCCGCCTGCACGCCGTCCGGCGCGCCATCGATCGTCAGATTGGTACCGGTCGTCATGCCGCTGCGCAAGGTCAACGGCGCACCAAACGCGTAGCTCGCGGCTACGACTCCAGGCAAACCGCGCACGCGCTCCACTGCCGCTTCCAGCCAGTCCGTGCCGGTGGCGGGCGTGTATTTGCTCTGCACGAATCCAACCTGAGCGACGAGAGTGTGTGAGGTGTCGAACCCCGGATCGAGATCCTGTGCGCGGGCCAGGTTGCGCAAGAACAACAGCCCCGTCACGAGGAGGACCAGGGCGACGGCCACCTGTCCGACGACCAGCACATTGCGCATCGTCCAGCGACGACCGGCGATGTGTGCCTCCTGCCGCTTGAGCGCCGGCGCCTGCGAGCGCCTCGTCGCCTGCAGCGCCGGCGCGAGCGCGCCGAGGAGCGTCGCGACGAGTACGAGTGCGAGCGAATAGGACATGAGCCTGACGTCGAACCGCTGGTGAATCTCGAGCGGCAGCGGCAGAGGAAGCGGCACGCGCGAGAGGAGGCTGACGAGCAGCACCATCAGGAGCAGTCCCGCGATTGTGCCGAGCAGCGAGATCCAGAAGCCTTCGGTCAAGAGTTGTTGTACGAGTCGGCGTCGGCTGGCGCCCAACGCGACGCGCACCGCCATTTCCCGGCTGCGTGCGGTCGCCCGCGCGAGCAGCAACCCGGCGACGTTGGCGCAGGCAATCGCGAGGATGAGGCCGACGACGATGAGCAGGACAGCAAAGAAGGCGCCGACAGTGGCGAGATTGCCGAACTGTTCGGTCGAGCCGACTGGAGCGAACAGCCAGATCTCACCGAACTTTCTCTTTCCGGGCCCGGTCCACGCGAGGCGGTCGCCGGCAGCGGCCATCGCGGCCCTGCCCGCTGCAACGCTCTGCCCTTCCCGGAGACGACCGACCAACTGCAGGCCTGCAGCGTTGCCGGCCGTATCGAAGTCAGGCATCACCGCCCGACCGATCGGCAGATAGACCTCGGGTGCCAGCCCGAACCCGGCCATCGACCGTGCACCGTCGGCCAGGACCCCGACGACGGTGAATGGTTGGCCGCTGAACATGAGCGTCCTGCCAAGAACGTTGGGATCGGCGCTCAAGCGGCGCTGCCAGAATCCGTAGCTGACCACGGCGACCGCGGGATCGCGTTCGGCCTGCGCTTCCGCGGCCGTGAAACCCCGCCCCTGACTCATCGGCGGACCGATGATCTCGAAGAAGTTGGCGGCAACGACCATCGGGGTCAGGCTGATACTCTGCTCTGGTCCCTGCCAGTTGACGCTGACCTCGATGTTGAAGCCGGTCAAACCGCCCAGCGCTCCGCTCTCCTCGAGCTGGCGCCACTGCAGATGCGACACGTGGCTGCCGCCGCCCATCTGGATGTGCACGAGCTGATTAGGGCGCCGTGCGGACGGCATCGCGAACATCAGCTCGTTGGCCAGGCTGAAGATGGTCGTGTTGGCGCCGACCGCAACGGCAATGGAGACCACGGCTGCAATCAGCAGCATCGGCTGCCGCATGAGCGACCGCAGCGTATAACGCAAATCCTGCGCGATGTGTTCGAAGACTGCGACGCGGCGCGTATCGCGGCACTGCTCTTCGATGAGTCCCACCGGACCGAACATGCGGAGTGCCGCCGCGCGTGCGTCGGCCGGGCTCATGCCCGCAGCGATGTTCTCGTCAACCTGCTCCTGCAGGTGCAGCTCAATCTCGCTCTTCAACGATGCCTCCACGCGGTTCCCGTGAAAGAGCGACGCGAGGCGAAGGCGCAAGCGGTCAATCAATCGCGACATGGATGTGCTCCGCGTATCTAGTCTTACCCGAGGGGCTTCGCCCCTCGGACTCCCCTACACGCGCCCTCACGCGCCGCTTCGTCGGCGCGCTCCGGTCGCGTGCCTCGCTCGCACGGCTCGCTCGCTCCTTGGAACGAGCGTCAGGTTCATGAAATGGCTTCTAGTGTCCCGAATCCGGGACACTAGTCGGCCTCGCGAACGACGAGGCCGATGGCCGTCGAGAGCCGGTCCCAGCTTTCGAGCTCGCGCGCCAGCTGCTTCCGACCGGCGGCCGTGAGCGCGTAGAACTTGGCTTCGCGCCCGGTATCCGTCTGGCCCGCCTGCGCCTTCAACCATCCCTGCTGCTCGAGGCGGTGCAGCGCCGGATAGAGCGAGCCCTGGGTGATCTGCAGTACGTCCTGGCTCATCTGCTGAATCCGCTTGGCGATGGCCCACCCGTGGCGGGGCTCGAGCGCCACGGTCTTCAGAATCAGCAGATCGAGCGTGCCCTGAATGAGGTCTGAGGGTCTGCTCACGCGAACCTTTCCCTGTATACCTAAGTCGTCTACAGTGACGCCTAGGTTATCGACAATGGAAGTCACGAGTGAATTACGAGGGGGGGCGGGGGGAAGTTCGGAGGTCGCGCCTCGCGGCTGGCTGCTGGCTGCTGCCCAACCGCGGGAGCCAGCTACGAGCGACCGAATAGGCAACAGCGAGCCGCGAGCAGCGAGCCGCCGACTAAGCGAGCGCCTGCTCGATGTCCGCGAGCAGATCCTGGGGATCCTCGAGGCCGATCGACAGCCTCGCCATGCTCGCCGTGACGCCCGCGCGCGAGAGCTCCTCGTCGGAGTGGCCCCACTGGGAGGTCAGCACGGGAAGGCTGCACAGGCTCTCCACGCCGCCGAGGCTGGCGGCGCGCTTGACGACCGTGAGCCGGTCGAAGAACCGGGCGGCGCGATTGTAGCCGCCGCCGAGATCCAGGCAGACCATGCCGCCGAAGCCGCTCATCTGACGCCTGGCGATGGCGTGATCGGGATGCGATTCGAGGCCCGGATAGTAGACGCGCTCGACCCGCCCGCGCTCTTCGAGCGCTTTGGCCAGGGCGAACGCGCTCGCGTTCTGCCGCTCCACGCGAACCGCGAGCGTCTTGAGTCCCCGGCCGAGCGCGTACGCCGCGTACGGATCCAGGACGGCGCCGACGAGCTTGCGCGCCTTGAGCACCCGCTCGATCAGATCCTTCGGTCCGGCGAGCGCCCCGGCGGTCACGTCACTGTGGCCGTTGAGGTACTTCGTGGCACTGTGCATCACGATGTCGACACCGAGCGCCAGCGGTTGCTGGTTGATGGGGCTCGCGAACGTGTTGTCGAGAACCGATACGACGCCGCGGGCGCGGCACGCTGTGGCGATCGCCGTCACGTCGACGCAGCGCAGCGTCGGGTTGATCGGCGACTCGAACCAGACCATCTTCGTCGACGGAGAAAAGATGGACTCCGGCTGGCGCAACTCGTCGATCGACACAAACCGCGGCCTGACGCCGAATTTCGGGAGAATGTCGGCGATGAGGTGGAGCGTGCCGCCATAGATCGCGGCGCTGCAAACGACTTCGTCGCCCGACGCCAGCAGGGCCAGGAGCGCGGTGGTGGTGGCCGACTGGCCGCTCGCAAACACGAGCGCGCTGTCGGCGCCCTCGAGCGCGGCGATTTTCTCTTCCACCGCCAGCACAGTCGGGTTCGCGTAACGCGAATAGAGGAACTTCGCCGACCGCCCCTCGTTGTAGTCGCGGACCTGCTGCGCGTTCTCGAACACGAACGTCGTCGTTTCGTAGATAGGCGTCGTCAGCGGGGCGGCATCTTCGTTGATGCCGTCCGCGACGTGGATCAGGCGTGTCGCTGGCTTCATGATCAGGAATTGACTCTAACGCTCCGCCGGCGCCAGGCGTTACGCCAATTCACCGTTGGACTGCTTCCAGGAGGTCGCCACTCGCCGCGACGACCGGCTCGATGAACTGGCGGTAGGCATCCTCGTAACCGCGGTCGACAAGCTCGGCGAGCGTGTGCACGCGGTCGGAGCGTTCGTCGTAGACGCCGTCGAAATCGAGCGGCCCGAGCGGATTGTGAGCCGGCCGCACGACGAAGAGCCCCACGAACCTGCCGTTCCAGTGCTCGAGCGCGTCGCGGACGCCGGCCGTCTCGAACGCGGCCAGCGACTCGGCGGCGTGCCCGCGGAGATCGCCCCGTTCGGCGCTGAGTTCGTGCGGACGTCCCTGAGGCTGGAGGGCGGTGACCAGGATGACCTGCTCCGCTCCGGCGGCGGCGACTTCCTCGAGCAACCGGGCCAGGCCTCCAGGCCGATCGCAGACGCGGTGCGTCTCGCCGCGCCACGGCCCTTCGGGCGAGAACGTCACGAGGTGCGGCTCGGTGGCGAGCGGGATCGCCAGCGCGGCCGCGAGGGCATCGATGGCGTGGTCGCGCCCCACGCCGCCCAGGTCGAACGCCTCGGCGGTGCGTGCCGCCGACTCTCCCCCGGCCCTCGTGAAGAATCGCGCCCGATGGTTCTGGGCGAGGAGCGCGAAGATGAGATCGCGGCGCGTATCCATGTCGTGAACCGTCACGAGCAGCTCGCGGAATCCCGGCTGGCCAAGATTCTCGGCGACGAGCTCGACATAGCGCCGTCCGAGCTCGGTCGCCGACGGCGACGCGAGGGGCGCGGCGCCCCGGATCAGATTCCACAGCTCGGCGCAGCAGCTCTCGACGAGCGCCGTCGCCGAAAGCGGCCCGCCGATCAGTCGGCCGGCGAGGCCGTGACCCGATCGACGCCGGGCGCGGCGCGAAAAGGTCGCCGCCGCGATGCTGGCTGCCGCCGCCACAGCGGCAACGAGGATGGCGAGCACTGCCAGACGCGGCACGTAGGTCGGCACCGCTCCAGGTGCGAAGAGCGTTTCGATCCAGCGGCTGTAGGCGGCGTTGGCAGCGGTCCCGGCCGACTCGAGACCGACAAACGTCAGCAGCATGCCGGTGAGGGCGATCGCCATAGCCAGCAGGAGCAGGACGATCGGCAGCGCGAGGATCACGCCCCCGCCAGCCAGCGCCCATCCGGCGATGCCGAGCGGCCGCCGCCACCGGTAGAGGCGTGCCGCCGCGGGGCGTCGCCAGACACCGTTGTCGTCCCAGAGCCGCGCCCCGCCGTCCATCGCGGCGAACATCGCGCCGACGACACCCGCGCCGCGCCCGGCGACCAGGTCGATCTTGATGCCGGCCTCGTGCAGCGCGCGCAGCACACCCGCCTGGTAGGCCCCGGCCGTCCCGGACCCCGCAAGCACGAGAGCCGTCCTGAGGCGTGTCGAGTACCTGGCGATCGGGAGAATCGGGAGTGATCACGAGAACGTCTGAAGTGTCATGTGCTCACGACTGCATGATTCGAACTTCCCCACTCAGACTTCAAGCTTCAGTTGCTCGAACTCTCATCATGGATCGTCAGGAGCTTCACGATCTCGAACCGCTTGCTGCCGTTCGGGGTCGACACGAGCACCTCGTCGCCCTCTTCCTTCGAGAGCAGAGCGCGGCCGATCGGCGACGCCGCCGAGATGAGTCCCAGCTCGACGTCGGCATCTTCCGGCATGACGAGCGAATAGATGATCGTCTGCCCGTTCGGGTCCTTGAGGTGCACCGTCGAACCGAAGCCGACCTTGTCGTGCGGCAGCTTGTCCAGGTCCATCAGCGAGATGTCGCTGACCCGCTTCTGCAGCAGGCTGATCCGCGCCTCGACGAGGCGCTGCCGTTCTTTCGCGGCGTGATACTCCGCGTTCTCGCGAAGGTCGCCGAGCTCGCGCGCGCGCTGAATTTCCTTCGGCAGCTCTGCCTTCAGTTCCCGGTCCAGACGGTGGATCTCGTCCTGGAACTTCTTGAGGAGTTGCGCCTTCATCTCGACTGAGATGGTAGCACGGCGGCGCCGTCGCGGCCTCTATAATGGGCCCCGGACATAGACGTGCGCCGCATCTCCAGCCGCTCCAATCCATTCGTCACGCGCTGTCGCGAGGTCGCGCGCGGCCGCGGGCCGGATGGCCTCGTCCTGCTCGATGGCGAGCACCTCGTCGAGGAGGCGCTCGCCTCCGGCATCACGCTCGAAACGGTGGCGTTTGTCGACAGCGCCGTTGAAGCCTCCTCTGACGGCCTGGTCGATCGGCTCGCGAGCGCGGGCGCAGAGGTTGTTCGCGTGCCGGCACAGGTAATGGCTGCGCTGAGTCCGGTCCGTCAGCCCTCCGGCATCGTCGCACTCGCTCGTGTCAAGCCCAGCACGCTCGATGACGCCCTGGCACAAGCGCCGCAACTGGTGCTCCTGCTCGACGGTATCCAGGATGCCGGCAATGTGGGCGCCATCGTCCGTGCGGCGGACGGGTGCGGCGCGACCGGCGTGATCGCCGCTGACGGTACGGCGGATCCGTTCGGGTGGAAAGCGTTGCGCGGGGCTATGGGCAGCACCTTCCGGCTACCGATCGCCGTGCGTCAATCGGCGCCGGCAGCGGCGAGCCGTTTCAAGAGCCGGGGCATCACCATCGTCGCGACCGTGCCGCGGCAGGGCACGCCGCTGCCGGCGTTCCGATTTCGCGGGCCTGTCGCCATACTCCTCGGTGGTGAGGGCGCTGGTCTCCCGGACGCGCTGGTGGCCGCCGCCGATGAGCGGCTGTCGATTCCCATGCGTCCGCCCGTCGAATCCTTCAACGTCGCCATCACCGCCGCGTTGATTCTTTACGAAGCAGCAAAGCAGCGAGATGGACATGTCCCTGTTTGACGAGACTCCGTCCGACGAGGTCCCCGACCAGATCCGCGACAAGATCAAAGAAGCGAGCGCGCCAGCTCCCCTCGCGGAACGGATGCGCCCGCAGACGCTCGACGAATTCATCGGCCAGGAGGATCTCCTCGGCGCTGGCCGTCCGCTGCGACGGGCCATCGAGGGCGATCGGCTGCAATCGATCATCCTCTGGGGACCACCGGGCACCGGAAAGACCACGCTGGCGCGGGTCATCGCGCGGGTGACACGCGCCAAGTTCGTGGCGTTCAGCGCAGTGCTCTCGGGGATCAAGGAAATCCGAACGGTCATGGCCGAGGCCGAGGACGATCGCCGCCGGCGCGGACGACGCACGATCCTCTTCATCGACGAAATCCATCGCTTCAACAAGTCGCAGCAGGACGCGTTTCTCCCGCGCGTGGAGGCAGGCGATATCGTCCTCATCGGCGCGACGACCGAGAATCCGTCGTTCGAAGTGAACTCGGCGCTGCTCTCGCGGTCGAAGGTCTACGTCCTCAAACCGCTGTCGGCCGACGCGGTTCGCCGGATCCTCTCGCGCGCCGTAACCGACTCCGTCCGCGGGCTGGGCGCTCTGGGGTTGTCGATCGATGACGACGCACTCACCGCCATCGCGATCTACGCAAACGGCGACGCAAGGATCGCGTTGAACCTTCTCGACATGGCGTCGGCGTCTGTGGGGTCAGAGCCCAGGATCACTACGCCGCTCGTCGCTGACCTGGCGCAGAACCGGGCGCTCCTGTACGACAAGACGGGTGAAGAGCACTACAACCTGATCTCGGCCCTGCACAAGTCGATGCGCAACAGCGATCCGGACGCGTCAGTCTACTGGCTGGCGAGGATGCTCGAGGCTGGAGAGGACCCGCTCTATGTCGCCCGGCGGCTCGTGCGCTTCGCTTCCGAGGACGTCGGAAATGCGGATCCACAGGCCCTCAGTATCGCGGTCGCGGCCAAAGACGCGGTGCACTTCGTCGGCATGCCGGAAGGAAACACCGCGCTGGCCCAGGCAGCCATCTACCTGGCCACGGCGCCCAAGAGCAACGCCGTCTACGTCGCCTATCTGGAGGCCGCCGAGGCGGCGGCGAAAGAAGTGGCCGAGCCGGTGCCGCTCCATCTTCGCAACGCTCCGACCGGGCTCATGAAGCAGCTCGAATACGGTAAGGGGTATCGATACGCCCACGACGAGCCGGACGGCGTAGCGGCAGACATGGAATGCCTGCCGCCCGCCCACAGGGGACGAAAGTTCTATCGGCCGACGAATCGAGGCCGGGAGGGCGCGAAATAAGCGAAGCGGGCGCGCGTCAGTTCAGGTGCTTTACCTTCCGGAACATTTCCGCCCGAAGCGGAAGGATGAACGAGAACCGGTAGTCTCCCTGCATCCGGCCGATGGGAATCCCCACCAGCTCTCCCTCGCGATTGAGCACGCCGCCGCCAGATACGCCGGGGTGCCCGTCGGTCAGACACGTCACGAGCTTGTTCGACGTCCGCTGACCGACGTAGCCGGTCGATAGGATGATCCCCTTCGAATAGTCGTTGCCCAGGCGGAAGATCGGATCCGCGAACTCGAAGCCGTACGCCAAATTCAAGTTGAGCGGCGGCATGTCGATCTGCTCCTTGACCTTCACGATCGCCCAGTCGCCCGGATCCACCTCGGCGCGGGCATCGCCGGAATCCACCAACTTGGCGTTGATGAGCTGTCCCTTGTACATCAGCTTCACCGACGTGATGGTCCGCGGGTCAGGCTGCCCTTCCTGGCTGAGCGCGACGACGCCGTGCTTGACGGTGATGAAGTAGCCTTCGCCGAGATACCCAGCGGTCCCGTAGCTGCTCGACCCGTGGTCGTCGTAGGCGTAGAGCTCGGTGAAACTAGTGCTGCGTTCCCGGAGGAGATTGAGGGGCAGCAGCCCCATCTCGTCCTGGAGCTGCCGCTTCACGTCGGCGACGATCGAAGCGCGTGATGTGTCGGCAGTGGAAATATCGCCGACGGTCGCCGACCGGCCGGTCGTGCCGGCGGCAAGGAGCGAGTGGCGCTTGAGCTGGGCAATCTCGGTCCGCAGGACAGCCATCTGCTCGTCGCTGTCGGCCGTCTGGCGCGCGCCGAGATAATTGCCCAACCCAAAGAAAAGGAGCGCGAATGCGGAGGCGAGAACTGCTGGAACTGCGCGGCGCGTCGACATGAATCACTCCAAGTTCGGCAGCTAAACCACCCCGCTCACGCGGAGCTTACAGCTTTGCGCACCCCGCCTCAAACGGCAGGGCTGCCTTTTCGCTTGGAAAAGCAGGAACCCGTGACTGCTGGGATATTTACACTGTAAAACCCTATAACAATACTGTCAAGCGTAAATCTTACGCAGTCAGCAGTTTATAGCTGAGATCGAATGCACGGGTTGACCGGGCAGTGCTCGCGAATGCGCGGAACGTCTCCGTCTTCACTTTCGCGTTGGCGGGGGCGGTGTGTCCGTCGGCGCCGGCGGCGTTTGCGGAGTGGACAGCGCGGACGAGGACAGACCGAGCTGCTGAACGATGGCAGGCCAGTTCAACCCGAGCGCTTCGAGCTGTTGCAGCAGGCTGAACACCACCGCCGGACTCGTCTTGGCGAGCCGGCCGAGCGCGGCGCTCCCGCCTTCGGCCGATCCGTTGCCCTGATCGATCACGACCAGCTTGTCGATGTTGCCGAGCGGCGCCGACACAGCGCCGAAGATGCCGCTCGAGGCCTCGAGGATGGCGGGCATCTTCTCGAGTACCGTCTGGAGGCGTGCCGACTCGTTGAACTGCTTCCACGCTTCCGCCTTGCGCAGAATCGCCGCGGCTTCGGCGACGCCCTGGGCCTCGATCGCCTTGGCTTGCGCCAGGCCGATCGCTTCGATCTTGGCGGCTTCCGCCCGCCCTTCCGCTTCGACCGCCGCGGCACGCCCTGCGCCTTCCTTGCGCAGCTTCTCCTGCTCCGCTTCTGCCAGCGCGATGAGCGCCGAGCGCCGGCCTTCGGCTTCCAGAATCGCGGCCTGTTTCGACGCCTCGGCACGCGTGACTGCCGCCTGGCGATCGGCCTCGGCCGGCTTGATCACTGTCGCCTCGAGCTCCTTCTGCCGGCGCAGGACCTCTTGCTCCTGAACCGCGATCAGCTCCTGCGTCCTCGTCCGCTCGACCCGGACCTCTTCGGCCACGACCGCCTGCCGGGCCGTGGCTTCCGACAGCGGCCCAGCCTGCTCGGCACGCGCCTTCTCGGTCTGGACCTCCGCCTGATACTGCGCCTGGCGGATCGCGAAGTCGCGCTGCGACTGGGCGATCTCGGCGTCGGCCTGGAACTTGGCCTTCTCGCCCTCCTGCATCGCCTGCGCGGATTTGATCTTCGAATCCCGCATCGCCTCGGCTTCACCGATGGTGGCATCACGCTTCACTTCGGCGGTGCGTCGCTTGCCGAGCGCATTCAGGTACTCCTCCTCGTCGCTGATCTCCTGAATCGTCAGCACGTCGACGCCGAGCCCCATCTTCTCGAGGTCCGCCGCCGCCTCACTCGTCAACTTCTGGGCGAAGCTTTGCCGATCGCTGTTCACTTCCTCCACGGTCAGCGTCCCGAGGATCGAGCGGAGATGCCCTTCGAGCGTCTGGAAGATGACCTTCTGCACCTCGACATGCGTCATCCCGAGAAACCGCTCGGCCGCCGCCTGGAGCGACGTCTCATCACCCCGAATCTTGACGTTGGCGACAGCCTTGACCGAAACCGGCACCCCCTTGAGCGTGTACGCCCGCTTGATTTCGAGCGGGATCGTCATCACGTTGAGGTGCAGGTACTCGACTTTCTCGAGGAGCGGAATCCGCAGGGCGGCGCCGCCCTTGACCATGCGATAGCCGACGACGCGGCCGTCGGGTAGTTTGCGCTTGCGGCCGCTCAGCACGGCAACCGCGTTCGGCGACACCTTCAGGTAGTTGCGGCTGAGAAGCCACAGAGCCGCGAAGAACGCCAGTAGTGTCGCGGCGACGAGGACGGGAAGCCAGAGACCGGTGGTAGGGAATGACATGAGCCTGCCTCGCGTTCAGCGCCGCCTGACGACGACGGTTTCTCCGACCACTTCCTCGACGACGACCGACGTGTTCTCGGCAATCGCCTCCGCTTCTCGCCCCCGGGCGATCTTGTCGACGAGTTCCTCGCCGATCTTGCACCGCACCTGCCCAACGCCACCGGCGGGGATCGTGATGACGACGCGGCCGACCTGCCCGACGAGATCCTGAGTCCGGCTCTCGGAGGTCGCCTGCTGTCCGAAGAGGAAACGCGCGAAAAAGTAAATCGGCGTCGCCAGGATCACACCACTCAGGGCTCCGATGCCCGAGGCCCCGAGCGGCCCCAATCCGTAATCGGTCGCGATGGCGCCAAAGCCCCCGAACGCAGTGATGAAGACGCTGAGCACTCGCGTGCTGAAGAATCCCGGACCGCCATGATCGAGATCGTGGTCGAGGCCACCGTCGAAGTGCTCGAATATCTCGCCAAAAAACAGCGAAATCATCAGAAAGAGGAAACCGACCGCGGCAATCGCTAGAAAGACGGAGAACGCGTTCAAGGGCAGGAGGTTCATATCTGATGAGTGTGCTCACTGTAGGTAGCGGCGAGCGCGTTGTCAAATCGGATGGGGCGGAGTTGTTGGAGCGCGTGGAGGCATCGGAGCCAGGCTCACCACAGAGGCAGCGAAGTCAACGGAGCCTCGAGAGTCCAGACTCCGCCTGAATCCGCCCCACGAGCCCTGTTACCTCCGCTGACTCTGTGGTGATACCTCCGTTGGCTCTCTTCCCTCCGTTATCTCGGCCGCCGTCATAGAATGCCGACACCATGCGCTGGCTCACCGCCGCCGCGATTTCGAGTGCCTGTTTCTGCGCCGCCGCTTTCGGAACCTTCGTGCCTCTGCGGGGCGAGGGCGGCGACATTCAGTACCTCTATGCCTGGCCGGGTGGCAGGCCTCTGCTAGCGATCTCTGCGACAGCGCTCGTCGCGCTAGCGGGATTCTTTGCTGCCGTCGTGTATCGTGCCCGCCAGGCCGGCGCCAGTCAGGCCGCGCGCGCACGCGGGGGCCGCTGGCTCGCACCGCTGACACTCCTCGGGCTCGTGGCACTCGGCCTCGCGCCGGCCGTTCCTGGCTCGGGCGAGGGCGCCTCTCCGCTCGGCTATTTTTTTTACGATCTCCGCTGGTGGTGGTTGGGCGGCGCGTTGGTTCTCGTTCTGAACGAGATCGATTCCCTGATCGGCGCGCCCCTCGAACGCGTACTGGCCGCGGCCGCGCGATGGCGGCCATCTTCCCGCCGGCTGGTCATCGACGTCGTGCTTTTCACCTCGGCGATCGCGTGCGCCATCATCTCGACTCCGCACCTGCGATTCTCGAACCAGGTTCACGGCGACGAACCGAAGTACATCCGCTACTGCGAGCTCTGGTATCAGGGGGGCGGATTCGATATCTCCGGCAAGAAGATGCTCGCCGAACTGCCTGCCGACAGCGGGCCGGCGCTGCAGCGGATCCCTGGACTGATCCTCAGCAGCCTTCGCCAGGATCTGACGGATCTTGCCGCCGACCTGTCGGCCTTTGCCGCCAGTCCCGGCAGCTTTCGCTGGAACCGATCCACCGGAGAAGAAGGATTCGTCCGCGGCAAGAACGGTGGCGTTTATCAGATCTATCAGCCAGGTGTCTCGTTCACGCTCTTCCCCGGCTACTTCCTCGATCGGTTTTTCTCACCCCGCCCGCCCGGATACCAAGGCGAGTTCGCCCCGTCGCTCGTGATGACGAACGTCATGCTGCTGCTGATGTTCGGAGCGAGCGCGGTCGCTCTCTGGCGCCTGCTCCGCCATGCGCTGGCGTCTGACAGCCTGGCCGCGGCCTGGGCGGCACTCGCCATGCTGAGCCTGCCGACGACCGCGTTCGCCTTTCAGTTCTATCCGGAGCTGCCCGGACTGCTGCTGATCCTTCTCGTCAGCATCTACGTGCTCTTCACGCCGGCGAAGACTCCCCTCGTGCTCGCCGCAGCCGCCGGCACCGGCGCCGCTGCCCTGGCCTGGCTGCACCCGCGCTTCCTTCTGGTGTCCGCGGTTCTCGCGATCTGCGGCCTGGTGCGCTCGAACGGCCGAGGACCAGTGGCGTTCGGCGCCGCCGCGGGTCTCGTCTACTGCACGGTGTTCGCCTTCAACTATCACGTCACCGGAAGTTTCCTGCCGACTGCGCTCTGGGACGCAGCCAGGCCTGACGAAGGCTTCACTCCCGGCCGCGTCCCGCTGAATCTCGTCGGCTATGCGCTCGATCGCACGTGGGGACTGGCGCCGCACGCGCCCATCCTGCTGGCGGTGGTGCCCGGACTCGTTCTCCTCGCGCGCCAGTCCTGGAGGCACGCGCTCTTTGTCGCCGCCGTTGGCCTGGGGCTGGCCATCCCGGCGTCCGCACACACGTTGAACGCTGCCGGCGGCACGCCCGGCCGCCTCGTCGTCGCCGTCATCCCTCTCCTCGTCTGGCCAGTCGCCGTGCTCGTGCGCCGATTCTGGTCGTCCTGGACCGTGCGCGTGCTGGCCGTAGCCGCGATCGTCACGACGCTCGATGCAGGCCTCACCTACAACTGGAACCATCACGAGAAAGCGCTAGGGGCGCTCCACGCGGCCGGGCGAAGCGGGTGGCGGCCAAACCTGGCCTTCCCGGTCATCCGGGATTCCGGGTGGGAGTCGCCTGGAAACTTCGGGCTCTTCCTGGCGTTCGCGGGGCTGATCGCCATCGCCGCGCTCGTGAGCTTCCTGCGGTCCTCCCCGGCGACCCCCCGGCGCGCCGCGTTGTTCCCAACGTCCGTCGCCGTCGCGGCCGGCGCAATGCTCAGCGCCGTCCTTTCGACGGCGGCGACGGCGACAAACGGCGACTGGTTCCGCGACGAGTACCTCCTCGGCCGAGCCACGGCGCGGAATGTTGCGGCGACGGCCCTCCTCGCGCTCGACAGATGCCGGCTGTGCGTCACGTCGCACGATCGAACGTTCGACTGGACGAGGCTCGAGCCCAACCCGGCGCAAGGGATCCACTCGAACCTCGTGTCCGATCGGATGGGGATCCAGCTGAACATCGGCATCGAGAGCGAAGGCGGCTGGACCGGATTCGGCCGGATGCGCGTCGACTTCGGGGATCAGTCCGGCACGCTGTGGACACCGGTCGTCGGCGAGTGGCGCCTGACCCACCAGTATCGCCAGCCGGGCGACTACCTCGTGACTATCTGGTTGCAGCTTCGTGACGGGACCCACCGGGTCGAACGCCGAACGGTCAAGATTGCGGCGGCCGTCTAGAAGAGGGTTCAGGGGGGTTCAAGGGGTTCAGGGGGTTGAACCTCCTGAACCTCCTGAACCTCCTGAACCCTATTCCAATGACGCAGATCGTGCGTCACTCGACCTTCGCCTTGTGTCGCAGAAAATGCGGCATGACGGGACCGTCTATCCGCGCCGGAGCGGAAAACATCAATGAAACGCCGCGTTCGTGCTGTGTCGATTGTCTGGCAACGAGCCTGCAGTTATATGCGCAGGAGCAATCGATGCATCTCAAAGTCCAGAACGGAACCGCCGCCAATGGCGACAGCAGCCTCTGCGCCACCTGCCGGCTCTCGACCATCATCCGCGGCCGCACGCTCGACGAGGAGATCGTGCAGTGCCACGCGATGTCGATGCGCGCGGCGCGCGTCACGTTCAAGGTCACGTTCTGCTCGTCCTACAGCGACGCGCGGCAACCGAGCTACATTCAGATGGTTCAGGCCGCGTGGATTCTGCGGCCGGGCTCGAAGAAGCGACCCGCCGGGTTCATTCGCGGTTCAGACCTCCGGCAGGAGGAACTCGCGGACATCATGGTGGACATCCACGACTGCGACGACTGAGGTGGGGCGCCGGCATCAGGTCGCCAGGGCGTGGTCGATGGGAAACGGCTGGCCCGACCAGGCGCGAACCGCGGTCCACGGCTCGGCCGGCGCCGACCAGAACGGATCGGCCGGCGGCAGCCCGAGCGGCAGCAGCCCCACCGCGCACAGATAGAGACTGCCGGTCGAGATGTAGGTCTCGCCGGCGCCCGGCTGGTGGCCGCAGAAGCCGATCCGCAGCCAGCCGTTCGCGTCGAACGTTCCTGGCGCTTCGATCGAACGCCGGATGATCGCGGTGAGAGCTCCACGCACCTGAGCCGGCGACACTTCCTCGGGCAGCGCCTTGCGGAGCGCCATCTGCGCGAGCAGCTGGAACGCGCCAAAGCGATAGGCGATGGAGCGGCCGACCGCCGGAAACGTTCCGTCCGGGGCAATGAGCCGCTCGAGAATGGCCGCGTAGCGCCGCGCGCGCGGCTCGACGCGGACCGCGAGCTCTTTCCACGCAGGCATCTCGTCCCGGCAGACGTCGAGCACGTCGAGCAGCATCGGCTGGATGACGAAGCTGTTGTAGTAGTCCCAGTGGAACGCGGGGCCGTCGCCGTAGACGCCGTCGCCCTTGTACCACTGGTCGTGCTGCCGCAGCGCGTAGTCGACGCGCATCCGGTCCCAGGTGGCGCCGAGACGCGCGAGCGCGGCTTCGACGGTGGCGGAAAACAGCAGCCAGTTGCTGAAGACCGGCGTGATCGCGCGTGTTGACTCGAGCGCCGCCACGAGCTGCCTGGTCGTGGTCGCCCCGAGCGACTCCCTGAGCGCGCGCGGCGCACGCAGGATGCCCTGCGCGAGGAACGCGGCGTCGACGAGCGGTTGGCGTTCGCGCGTGAAGTTCAGGAAGTCTGGAGAGGCGGGATCGACCGCCCGCGCGATCGCGCGGCGGGCGAGGTCGGCGTACTGCCCACGCAGGCGTCCCTCGGACGTATCGTCGGCAGCGAGCTCAATCCAGGGCGCCATGCCCGCCACCAGGCGTCCGAGCGCCTCCAGGTGGCTGACCGCCCGCCTGTCGCTGCCCGCCGCCTGCTCCACCGGCATCCGCGCCTTGAGAGTCCCGGCGGCCAGGTTCTCCAAGACGGGGTCGGCGAGCCGCGTCATCACGCTCACCCAGTACGCCCGGTCGGCTTGCGCCGCGGGCGCCTGCCCCATCGCCGATCGTCCGCCCACGACTGGCGCAACACTCACCGCTCCGGCTGCCGTCAGAAACTCGCGTCGATTCATGGGCTCAGACCTCTGGGGCTCAAGGCTCAGGGCCTGTGAAGAACTGTAGTGTCCGGCTTCAGCCGGGACCAAGACAAGTCCGCCTAAAGGCGGACACTACGTACGATTTCTTCACAACCTCTCAGGGCTCAGGGAAGAGCCACCAGCTCTTAGCCGTGGGACTAGGATCTGGCTCTTGCCTGAGCCTTGAGCCCCTGAGCCTAAATCCGCTGAAAGTTCTTCTCTATCTCCCGCCGCGACAGGCGCAGCACCACCGGTCGGCCGTGCGGGCAGACCGACGAGTATGCCGTGCGCCGGAGCTCCTCGAGGATGAAGCGCATCTTCTCCATCGTCAACGGGTAGTTCGCCTTCACCGCCGCGTGGCAGGCCATCGTCGCGGCGATGCGGCGCAGCGCGTCCTGCACGCCGGAGCCCCGATCGAGCCCTTCCAGATCTTCGCCGAGCGCGCGCACCGCCGCTTCGCACTCGGCGGGATCGAGGATCGCAGGAACCGCCGAGAGGCGCACGCTGTCGCCGCCGAACTCTTCGAGCTCGAGGCCGAAGCGATCGAGCGTCTCGGTGTGCTGGGCGAGCGCCTGCCGCTGCGCCGGAGACATCTCGATCAGGATAGGCGTCAATAGCCGCTGGCTCTCGAGCCGTCCGGCGGTCAGCGTCTCCATGACCCGCTCGAAGAGGACCCGTTCGTGCGCCACATGCTGATCGATGATCGCGACGCCCTCGTCATCTATTGCGATGATGAACGTGTCGCGGAACTGTCCGAGCGGGATCATCGGCCGGATGTCGGCGGCACTTTGTGGGCTGGCCGCCATCACTGGTGACGATTGCGGCTGTTCGCTCCACGCCGGTCCGCTGTCGGATGCAAACGGCCCGGTGAAGGGACCGGTCGGCCGCGTCTCCCATCGGCTGCCGACCGTCGCTCCCGCCAGCACGCCCGGAATGCTCATGGCGCGCGGCTCGTCCGGACGGGGCGCGAAGGGGGTGAACTGGAGCTCCGGCGCGCGGCCCTGCCCCAGCGCCTCACCAAGTGCCCGCCGCAGCACCTCGTGGACGAGAGACTGCTCGAGGAAACGCACCTCGGCCTTGGTGGGGTGCACGTTCACGTCGACGCGGTCCGGCGGAATCTGCACGAACAGGTGCACTTCCGGGCTGCGTTCCTTAATCGTCGCCACGCTGTACGCCTCGGTGATAGCGTGGGCGATCGTGCGGTCCTTGACGATCCGGCGGTTGACGAAGACGTTCTGCGCTCCTCGTACCGGGCCCTCATCGCGAAGCGCCGCGACATAGCCATGGATGGTCAGGCCCCCGGCCTCTTTCCGGACCTCGATCAAATCTGAGCGCTCGCCGAACAGCTGGAAGAACCGCTCGCGCAGTCCGGCCGCCGGCGGACACTCGAGCAGGCGGCGTCCACCGCTCGTCAGCGAAAAGCCCACTTCGGAATAGCCGAGCGCCATCTGCGTGACGAGCCGGGAAATCTGCGTGGACTCGGCGGTGTCCGACTTCAGGAACTTGCGGCGCGCCGGCAAGTTGTAGAAGAGGTCCGCGACCTCGATCGACGTTCCCTCTGGCGCGCCTGCCTCACGCTCCGACGACACGGTGCCGCCGTTGACCCGGATCTCGGTGCCGGTCGCGCTGCCGCGGGCGCGCGTGCGCAGCGTGAAGTGCGAAACCGACGCGATGCTGGGGAGCGCCTCGCCGCGAAACCCGAGCGTGCGAATCGCGGCGAGGTCGTCGGCGCCGGCAATCTTGCTGGTCGCATGCCGCTCGATCGCGAGCCGCGCGTCCTCGGGGTCCATGCCCTCGCCGTCATCCTCGACGCGCAGCATCTTCTTGCCGCCGAGCTCGATGGCGACGGCGATCCGCCGCGCGCCGGCGTCGAGCGCATTCTCGACGAGCTCCTTGACGACCGACGCAGGCCGCTCGACGACCTCGCCAGCGGCGATCTGATTGGCAAGATGCAGAGGGAGACGGTGGATGCGGGGCATGAGGACTCAGTCGGCAGTCGACAGTCGGGAGTCGACAGTCACAGCCAATTCCTCCGGCGGAAGAACGTCAGCATCACCGCCGTGACCGCGCCCATGATCCCTACTATCCACCAGAATTGGGCGTGGTCTCCGCCGGGCAGATGAGGCAGGGGCACGTTCATGCCGTACATCCCCGTCAGCACGGTCATGGGCATGAAGATCGTCGAGATGATGGTCAGCACCTTCATCACGCTGTTCAGCTGGTTCGAGACGTTCGACAGATGCGCGTCGAGCAGGCTCGAAATGCGGTCCTGGAAGTAGACGGCCTCGTCGGAGAGCCGCACGAGGTGGTCGTGCACGTCGCGGAACTTGTACGACAGCGACTCGGAAATCTGTGAGAACTCACGGCGCGCGAGCCGCGCGACCGCGTCGCGCTCCGGCAGGATCACTCGCCGCAGCGACGAGACGTCGCGCTTGAAATCGAGAATGCGCTTGACGAGCGTCGACTTGGGCCGGGCGAACACCTCCTTCTCGAGCGCGTCGAGCCGGTCGCCCAGCTTGTCGACTTCCGGCCGGTAGTTGTCGACCATCGTATCGACGATGCGATAGAGGAGTGCGGCCGGGCCTTCGCCGAGCACGCGTTCGTTGCGGTTGCAGATCTCGCCGATCCGGCCGATCGACCGCGACGTCCCGTTGTGAAACGTGACCAGATACCGGGGGCCGAGAAAGAAATCGATCTCCTGGGTCCGGAACGCGTGCTCCTTTGCCTTGAAGTCGATGCCATGAAGAATCAGATACAGGTAGTCGCCGTAGGATTCGACCTTGGGGTGATGGATCTCGGCGAGCGCGTCCTCGACGGCCAGTTCGTGAAAGTGGAAGACGTCGGTGAGGACCTTCGCCTCGTCGGACGTGGGCGCGCTCAGATCCACCCACACCCAGACTCCGCTGTCGGTCGTGAGCCAGGACGGGTCCACCCGATCGACAGTCTGGGTGGACCCGCGTTCGTGTTTGTAGACAGTAATCAATGCTCGCGGGGCCCCACCCCCACTCGCGCTCGCTCGGCGGCCCCGCCGCCTCGCTCGAGCCGCAGGCGCTTGATCAATCCCCGACCTTGACCCGCAGCGCCGCCTGGGCCGCGGCCAGGCGCGCCACGGGCACGCGATAGGGCGAGCAGCTGACGTAATCGAGTCCGACCTTCTCGAAGAACTGGATCGACGACGGATCGCCGCCGTGCTCGCCGCAGATACCGAGCTTCAGATTGGGACGCGCGGCGCGACCTTTCTTCACCGCGATGTCGACGAGCTGGCCGACGCCGGTCGCGTCGATGGTCGCGAAGGGGTTTTTCGTGACGATTTCGAGTTCCTGATACTGCGGCAGGAACGAGCCCGAGTCGTCGCGCGACATGCCGAGGCCGGTCTGTGTGAGGTCGTTGGTCCCGAAGCTGAAGAACTCCGCCGATTGCGCGATCTCGTCAGCCGTGAGCGCGCCGCGCGGAATCTCGATCATCGTCCCGACCATGTAGTTCAACTTGACCTTCTTCTCGGCCTGCACCTCGCGCGCCGCCTGGTGCACCACTTCGATCTGCAGATCCAGCTCCTTCTTGAACCCGACGAGCGGGATCATGATTTCTGGCCGGACCTTGATGCCTTCCTTCTGGACCTCAGCGGCGGCTTCGAAGACCGCGCGCGCCTGCATCGCCGAGATTTCCGGATAGCCGATGCCGAGGCGGCAGCCGCGGAAGCCGAGCATCGGGTTGAACTCGTGCAGCTGCTCGACGCGCTGGTGGATGCGCGCCGCCGGCACGCCGATCTTCTTGCCGAGCGCCTCCTGCTGCTCCTTGGTGTGCGGCAGGAACTCGTGGAGCGGCGGGTCGAGGAAGCGAATCGTCGCCGGGTACCCCTTCAGCGCGCGGAAGATCCCGGCAAAGTCCTCACGCTGATACGGCAGCAGCTTCGCCAGGGCGGCCTTCCGGGCGTCCTCGGTCTCAGCCAGGATCATTTCTCGCATCGCATCGATGCGGTCGCCCTCGAAGAACATGTGCTCGGTGCGCGTGAGGCCGATGCCGACGGCGCCGAACGCGACGGCGTTGGCCGTCTGCTCCGGCGTATCGGCGTTCGTACGGACGCTCATGCGCGACGCGTCCGAGCACCACTTCATCAACTGTTGGAAGTTCCTGAATTTCTCGGTCTTCTGGGCCGCCGTGTCGCCGTTGATCAGCCCGGCGACGATCTCCGAGGGCGCGGTCTTGACCTGGCCCGCGTAGACCTGGCCGATCGTCCCGTCAATCGACATCCAGTCGCCTTCCTTGAACGTCTTCCCCTCGACCTTCACCGTCCGCGCCTGGTAGTCGACTTCGATCGCCGCGGCGCCGCACACGCAAACCTTGCCCATCTGCCTGGCGACGAGCGCCGCGTGTGACGACACGCCACCGCGCGCCGTGAGGATGCCTTCCGCCGCGATCATGCCCCGCAGGTCTTCCGGCGACGTTTCGACGCGGACGAGCAGCACCTTCTCGCCCTTGTCGGCCGCCACTACGGCGCGATCCGCGTTGAGGTAGATCTGGCCCGACGCTGCACCCGGCCCCGCCGGCAGTCCCGTAGCAATGGCTTTCACCTTGGCCACTTCCGCCGCATCGAACACCGGGGCGAGCAGCTGCTCGAGCTGGTCGGCGGGATTGCGCATCACCGCCGTCTTCCAGTCGATCAGCTTCTCCTTGTACATGTCGATCGAGAACTTCAGCGCCGCCATCGCGGTCCGCTTGCCGTTTCTCGTCTGGAGCATGTACACCTCGTCGTCCTCGATCGTGAACTCGAAGTCCTGCACGTCCTTGAAGTGCTTCTCGAGCGTCTGACGGATCCGTTCAAGCTCGGCATACGCGTGCGGCATCTGCTTCTTCAGTTCCGCCACCGGTTCGGGCGTGCGCACGCCGGCGACGACGTCCTCGCCCTGCGCATTGATCAGGAACTCGCCGTAGAACTCCTTGACGCCGTTGGCCGGGTTGCGCGTGAACGCGACGCCCGAGCCCGAGCGTTCGCCGGTATTGCCGTAGACCATCGCCTGCACGTTGACGGCCGTGCCCCACTCCGTCGGGATGTTGTACTTGCGCCGATAGACGATGGCGCGGTCGTTCATCCACGAGCCGAAGACGGCACCGACCGCGCCCATGAGCTGATCCCACGGCGACGCCGGGAAGTTCTTGCCGACGCGATCCTTCACCAGCGCCTTGAAGCGGCGCACGAGCTCCTTCAGGTCGTCGACCGAGAGCTTCGTGTCCTCGATGTCCTGGTGATGGCGCTCGTGCTTCAACTTCTCGATGACCACCTCGAACGGCTCGTGGTCCTCGTCGGGGCGCTTCTGCACGCCGAGGACGACGTCGCCGTACATCTGGACGAAGCGGCGGTAGCAGTCCCACGCGAAGCGCGCGTTGCCGGTCTTGGTGGCCAGCGCCTCGACGGTCTGGTCGTTGAGACCAAGGTTGAGGATCGTGTCCATCATGCCGGGCATCGAGTCGCGGGCGCCGGAGCGGACCGATACCAGCAGCGGGTTCTTGAGATCGCCGAAGGTCTTGCCGGTCTGCTGCTCGATTGCGGTGATGCCGGCCTCCATCTGGCCCCTGAGCTGCTGCGGATACGTGCGCTTGTTGGCGTAGTAGTAGGTGCAGACCTCGGTCGTCACGGTGAACCCGGGCGGCACCGGCAGGCCGATGCGGCACATCTCGCCGAGGTTCGCGCCCTTGCCGCCGAGCAGCGCCTTCATCGATCCGTTGCCGTCCGTCTTGCGGCCGAAGAGGTAGACGTACTTGCCCGCCTTCCCCGCCTTCGCAGGCGCCTTCTTCGCGTCCCGCCTGCTTCGGCGAGGCCTTCGGGCCAGACTTCTTCACTGCCTTCCGTGCCAGCTTCTTTGCCATGTCGACTTGTCCTACTCCGTTTGAGGAACGATTTCCGAGATGTCTGCCAGGTTCAAAATCAGATCGCGCAAATCCGCCAGCAGCGTCAGCCGCGCGGTCCTCACCCGCGCGTCGTCCGCCATGACGAACACTTCGGTGAAGAACCGATCGACGACCGGCCGCAGCGCGGCGAGATCGGTGAACGCCTGTCGATAGTCCGCCGCCCGCGTCGCCTGCTCAATCCGCGGCTGGCGCGCATCGAGCTCGGCGAGCAGCGCGAGCTCTGCAGGTTCCGTAAGCGCCGCACGTTCGAGCGTCGCGTGAGCCTTGAGCTCGCGCGCGATGTTCTTGACGCGCTTGAAGAGGACCGCGAGCGCCTGGAAATCTTCCGACGCCACGCATCCCCTTGAGCGCCGCCGCCATCCGCAGCGCGCGGAGCGGCACTACGTCGCCGCCACCGGAGATCGCCCCACGAACGACTTCGTCCGGATAGCCGCGCTGCTCGAGCGCGTAGCGCACGCGCTCGTGGCCGAACGCGACGACGGCGTCGTTGACTGGAGCGCCTCCCCCACCGGCAAACCCCTTGTTCGGTCGCCTCAACCAGATCGCGCAGCCCAAGCTCGCGATCCACGCCGACGAGCTCCGGCAGGTCCATCAGGATCCGGACGATGCCGTGCATCTGACGCCGCAACCCGAACGGATCGCGCGACCCGGTCGATTTCTCGCCGGCGTTGGTGAGGCCCACGACCGTGTCCAGCTTGTCGGCGAGCGATACCGCGGCCCACGTGGCCGCCGCCGGCGCCGAGCTGGGCCGAGGACGGCGGCGCGTCGGCCTCGACGCCGATCGGCAGGTACTGGTGATAGATCGCCTTCCAGACCTGCTCGGGCTGTCCTTCTTCGCGGGCGTAGATCCCGCCCATCGTTCCCTGCAGTTCAGGGAACTCGAAGACCATGTCGCTCGTCAGGTCGGCCTTCGCCAGGCGCGCCGCTGTCGCCGCGTGCGCGGCGACGTCGGGCCGCCCGAACGCGTCGGTCGCAATCCACGCCGCGAGCTTCGCGATCCGCTCCGCCTTGTCGCGATAGCTGCCGAGCTTCTTGTGAAAGAGCACCGTGTGCAGGCGGTCGAGCCTCGACTCGAGCGTTTGCGCCCGATCGGCCTCCCAGAAGAACTTCGCGTCGCGCAGGCGCGCCGCGACGACCCGCTCGGCGTTCTTCGCGATGACCCGCTCGTCTGCGGGCTGGGTATTGACGACGGCGAGGAACGCTTCCTTGATCGTGCCCGCCTCGGTCACCACCGGAAACCAGTGCTGGTGATGCACGAGCGTGGTCGACAGCACTTCCTCTGGAAGCACCAGGAATCCCGCGTCGAAGAAACCGGCGACGACCGACGGGTATTCGACGAGGTCGGCGACCTCCTCGAGGAGTGCGGCATGATCCTTCAGGTGGACGCGCCCGCCGAGCCGGCGCGCGTGCATCTCGAGGTCGCGGGCGATGCGGTCCCGCCGGTCGGCGTGGTCGAGCACGACGAAGTGCTCGGCGAGCTTCGCCTGATACTCGTCGAAGCTGCGAACCTTGATCGACCGTCCGGCACGGCCGCTCGTCGCCAGGAAGCGGTGGCCGTAGGTCAGCGCGCCTGACTCCACGTCCTGAACCTGGGGTCCGCTGGCGGCCGCAGACCGGCCGATCGTGAACGGCACGACGCGACCGCCGTACAGAAAGAGCACCCACCGGATGGGCCGCCCGAACAACAGTTCCCCGCGCCCGTCGTCGAGCCTGCCGTCCCAGTGCATCTGCTTGGGGAACGGCAGATCGCGCAGGAGGCCCGTGAGGATGTCGGGCAGCGTATCGACAGCGCTGCGCCCACGCTCGTGTTTCTGGAACGCCAGGTATTCGCCCTTGGGTGTCTTCGCCCGGGTCAGCTGCTCGAACGCCACGCCCTGCTTCTTCGCGAAGCCGAGGGCGGCCGGCGACGGTTGACCGTCCTTCCCGAACGCCGACGACACCGGCGGACCGGTGATCGTTTCGTCGAGATCGTCCTGGCGTTCCGCGATGTGCGCGACGCGGACTGTCAGACGCCGGGGCGTGCTGAAGCTCTCGATCGGCGCGCCCGGAGCGATACGGAACTCGGTGAGGCGCGCGCCGAGCTTGGTAGCCATCTGCCGCGTCAGTTCCGGCATCCACCCCGCAGGCAGCTCTTCGACGCCGATTTCGATGAGTAGCTCTCTATCCATTTTCACGTGGGGCTCCGCCCCACACCCCGGCTCGGTCGCTTGCGGGGGCCCCGATGCCCCGCGCCGCTCCCTCGCGGGCCGCGCCGTGCGCGGCCTGGCCGATCCTGCGCTGCGGCGTTCCTTTGTCGCGCATCGTGATCATCGTCTCATCGTGTTCATCGTGAACCGGCTATGCCGGCGCCGTATCGGTCTCCGTTAGTCATCCTTGTCTTCCCCCACCCACGCCTTGGCGATCGCCACCGCCAGCTGCCGCACTCTCAGGATGTAGGCCATCCGCTCCGTCACGCCGATACCGCCGCTCGCGTCGAGCAGGTTGAACATGTGCGAGCACTTCAGGCAATAGTCGTGCGCCGGGAGCACCAGCTTCGACCGCAAGAGCGTCTGCGAGAGCAGGTAGTACTCGTCGAAAAGGTTGCGGTGCAGCGCGTGCAGCTCCGCCTTCGGCATATCGATCTGGCCGAACGCGTACTTGGACTGCTCCACCTCGTCCCGGTGACGGACGTCGCGATACTTCACACCCGCCGCCCACTCGACGTCGTATACGTCGTCCACGTCCTGGAGCGTCATGCACAGGCGCTCGATCCCGTAGGTCAGCTCCACCGAGATGGGCGACAGGTCGATGCCGCCGGCCTGCTGGAAGTAGGTGAACTGGGTAATCTCCTGGCCGTCGAAGAGGACCTGCCAGCCGATGCCCCAGGCGCCGAGCGTCGGCGACTCCCAGTTGTCCTCCTCGAAACGGACGTCGTGCGACCGCAGATCGATGCCGCACGACTCGAGGCTCTGCAGATACAGCTGCTGGACGTCGTCGGGCGCCGGTTTGAGGATGACCTGGAATTGCTGGTGCTTGAACAGGCGGTTCGGATTCTCGCCGAAGCGGCCGTCGGCCGGCCGCCGTGACGGCTGGACATACGCGACGCTCCAATGGGCCGGGCCGAGCACCCGAAGAAACGTCTCGGGATGCATCGTACCCGCGCCCATCTCGATGTCGAGGGGTTGCTGCAGAAGGCAGCCGCGCGACGCCCAGAACTCGGACAGCTTGAAGATGACTTGTTGCAGCGTAACCATGCGGACCGACTAGCGAGTGTGGCGCATTTCGCGCAATACCCGAGCGGATTTCAGCTCCTTCTCCAGGTGCAGGCCGATCAGTCGGCGGTGCGCGGTCTCGAGCTCCCGCGCCGCCGCCGCCGGCAACAGCAACGATTCCAGCTTTTCGGGGGCTGCCGACCCCGCGGCGGCCAGAAACTGCATCGCCACGGCCGAGAGATCCGTGCCCCCGCCCGACGGCGCGCAACGCCGGCAGACGAACATGTGCTCCCGCGGCGGCATCACCGCCCCGGGCATCAACGTCCCCGCGCAGCCGACGCACGACAATGCCGGATAGACCCCCTGCAGGCGCAGCAGCCAGTACTCGAAATAGCGCGCCAGCTTGTCGATCGGCGCGCCGGCGGCGATGGCGTCGACCATCGACGCGCCAAGCCGGAACAGCCGCTCATCTGCGTGCGACTCCTGCGCCCACTCGTCGATGAGCTCGGCGAAGTACCCGACGTGGCCCAGCGCCTCACCCGAACGCGACAGCAGCGGAGAACGCACGACGTCGACGTAATTGAGCTGGACGAGCTCGCGTTGCTCGCGCTCGAAGTACGCCACCTCGCCCCGCGTCAGCGGTTCGAGCGCCCCCACATATCGCGACCGGGGCCGCCGCGCACCCTTGGCGACCCCCCGCTTCTTGCCGCGGTCGCGGGTCAGGAATACGACAATCCGATCGGCCTCGCCCAGCTTATAGGTTCGAAGGATCAGAGCGTCCGACTTATAGACCATCTCGGTAATTCTGAATTCTGACTGCTGAATGCTGAAGTGAAGGGTGAATTGGGAAGATGGAATGCAATGTCGAACTTCGCAATTCAGAATTCACTTCAGCATTCAGCAGTCAGCACTCAGCATTGCCTATCTTATCCCTATCCAGTAATGCGCAAGTATTTGATAAACAAGGCGCCAAGCCCCAGAAACGAGAAAAACCCGAAGACGTCGGTCAACGTCGTGATGAACACCGACGAGGCCAGCGCCGGATCGACCTTGAGCGCCCGCAGCGACAGTGGAATGAGCGTGCCGGCGGTTGCCGCGATGAACATGTTGATGATCATCGCCAGTGCCAGGATGACTCCCATCCACGGCGACCCCTGGATCAGCCAGACGATGCCTCCGCCGACAATCCCGCATGCCACACCGTTGCCGACGCCGACGAGGGCTTCCTTGATCAGGGCCTTGCGGCTGTTGCTCCACGTCAGCTCGCCGATGGCGATGCCGCGGACGATGACGGCGAGCGTCTGCGTGGCGGCGTTCCCGCCCATGCCGGCGACGACAGGCATGAAGACAGCGAGCGAGGTCACGATGCCAATCGTGCCCTCGAAGAGCTTGACGACCGAGGCGGCGATGAACGCGGTGGCGAGATTGACGATGAGCCACGGCAGACGCTTGCGCAGCGATTCGATCGGCGTCGTGAAGACACGGTCGTCGCTGGCGAGGCCGGCCAGCCGGTAGACGTCCTCGGTCGCCTCGTCCTTGATGACGTCGATGACGTCGTCAACGGTAATGACGCCGACGAGCTTGTTCTCCTCGTCGACGACGGGAATCGCCAGCAGGTTGTAGGAGGCGACCTGCCGCGCGACTTCCTCCTGATCGGTGTCGACGCGCGCGCTGATCAAGTCGGTCGTCATGATCCGCTTGAGCGGCGTGTCGGGCGGCACGAGGAGCAGGCGCCGGAGCGAGACCACACCGACGAGGTGCCGGCGGGCGTCGATGACGTAGAGATAAAAGACCATCTCCACGTCGCGCGAGGCCTGCAGCGCGGCGATCGCTTCGGCCGCGGTCATGTCTTCCGAAAGCGCGAAGACTTTCGGGTTCATGATGCGGCCGGCCGTCTTCTCGGGGTACTCGAGCAGCTCCCCGACGTCGGCGCTGGCCGGCTTCTTCTGCATCAGCTCCAGCACGGCGAGCGACAGCTCTTCGGGCAAGTTGTCGATGATCGCCGCCACGTCGTCGGAGGGGAGGTCCTGCGTGAACTTGACGATCTCTTCGGCGGAGCGTCCGGACAGGAGCGCCGCCCCGGCTTCAGGCCCGAGCTCGCTCAACGCTTCCATCGCCAGCCGGCTGTTGCGCTCGACGAGCAGCGAAAACGCGGAGCCGCGATCCTTGTCGGGCAGCTCGGCGAAGAGCTGCGCCAGGTCGGCGGGATACTGCTTTTGGAGCAGATTGACGAGGTTCGACGTCGCACCCATGCGCTGGAGGCGCTTGACAGAGTCGAGCACGACGTCGAGCTTGCGCTGGGCCATAGGAACTGCCCAATGTAACACGAAACACAGGAGTTAGGGCCGGACTAGAGCCGTTTCGCAGAAGCGCGGGGCGGGGCTGTCGTGTCGCGAGGTCCGGCTGAAGCCGGACACTACGATTGTCGCGACGCGAGGTCAGCTGACCAATAAGGAGGGACCGACGCGACCGACGGGGCGATGAACGCTGCGGCCGCGGCGGGGAGAAGTCCGCCGCGACCGCACACGTGCACTCGGTGCAGCTATTCCTGCGGCTGCATCGGAGATTGGTGCCGGATGACTGACTCCTTGAGGGTGTAGTCGGCCGGCACCTCGAAGAGCGACCGCGCCGGCTCGGCCTGGACGATGTTGGTCAGGCGATACGTCGTCTCGCCGGTTCGCGGATCGTTGTGCTTCGTCATCACGAGCACCTTGAGCTCGGGCGAGAACCACTGTTCGGACACGATCAGGATCGGCTGCTCGTTGCCGATCGCTCCAGCGGCAATGGTCGTGGTCATTCGGGTTCCGGTGGCAGCCACGCCCTCGACCACTTGCGTCCCGAGATCCTCCTTGTTCACGTTTCCACCGCCGGCGAAACCGTCGGGCGCCACGGTGCGCGGGAGGGAGACCCCTTCGGCCGGGTATACCAGCGTTCCTGCATAGGCTCCTCCGCTCCCCGTTCCGCTTCCACTCCCGCCGCCGCGGCCACCGCCCCCACCCGCCGCGGCCACCGCCGCCGTTTCGACCTCGCGCCGGCGGGCTGCCTCTCCGCTCTCGTTCGGTACCACAGCGACGACACCAGTGTCCGCCGTTCTCGCGGCAGTCACACTGCCCCGTCCGCGCGCCACGACGGTTGCGCCGGAAGCGGGCGACACCGCGACGAACGCGTGGTTGCGCTGCGCCGTCCGATCGGCCGGATTGAGCACGTACGTCGACCCCGCGACCGGATCGCTGATGCTGACGCTCTGCACCTCGCCGGTGGTCGACAACTGCTCGCGCCGTGTGCGGCCTTCGCTGTCCCGATAGACCCGGGCCAACGTCTTGCGGGCGATGCGATTGCCGTCGCTCAGCACCTGCACCGACTCGGTGACCGACTCGGCCGCGTACGGTGCGCCGGGCGTGATGCGTGACTCGACCGCCATTCGCTCGACCGCCTGCCTGACAGCCACCGTCTGCGCCTCAATTGGCGGACTGCCTGGCACCGCGGCAGGTGCGACCATGACACTTTGTCCTGCCACGGGCGCGGCGAGCGCCAGCGCGGCGATGGTCATCGTGATTGTGTGCCTCATGTCCTAAACTCCTCGTCTACGGATGTGCCCTTCCGCCTGAAGGCGGAAGCTACGGGTCTATCGATTCCTACGGTTCTCTTAGTTCCGGTCTTCCCAATTCCATCTCGTGGCTTCCGCCTTCAGGCGGAAGATCCGACTCATCGCAATGCGCTCGTCGTCACGAGTCGTATCGCTCTTGCCTGCCCATCTTGTCCGACGAGCAAGTCGGCCTTGACCGGCGAGCCCTGCGCGTCGGGCAGAATCTCGATCCCGTAGGTCGGCAGCGACGTCAACGGGATCTCCATCCGGATGATCTGCCCACTCTCGAAGTCTGGGAGCCCCGCCGCTCCAGGAAGTTCTACGAAGCCCAAAGGCCGCACGACCGGCGACGAAGGCCGGCTGCGCACGGCTCGAGGTCGATGGCCGGCGGCAACCACCGGCGTCGGCCGGTGGCCGTCGCCCGTCAGGGCCACTCCAGGTGCAGGCGCCGGCTCAGGCTTCCGAGCATCGCCTTGCACCGCGCCCGTCGTCGAGGCCCTCTCCGCAGCAGGCTCGCCTCGCGCGCTCCACCACCAAGCCGCCGCGGCGCCAGTGAGCAGGATGGCCGCAGCCGCGCGCATCCAGCCTGCAGACCGCCGGGCATACTCAGACGCCGGCTCAGACGCCGGCCAGGCGCCGGCCGCGGCGTCGACTGCCGCTCGGCAAACACTTCCAGCAGCCGGCGTCCGAGTGCGTCCGGCGGCCCATCATCCGCGGTCGCGTCGGCCAGCGCCCGCAGCCCACGGCTCAGCTGACGCTCTCGCGTCATCAGCGCCGCGCACGCCGCACAGTGCTCGACGTGGCTCTCGATTGCAGCGGCGGTGCCCGGACCAGCTTCCCGTCCGCGCGCCAGCTCGACGATCGCGTCCCGCAACGAGTGGCACTTCATGCGAGGTTCCTCACGCTCCTGAACGCCCGGTTGGGGGCCCGAGTGATGCTCGATACGACCGCAGGCGGCTCGGTCCGACCCACCTGGTTGCCGCACTCGACACTGGCGAGCTTCACCGCCAGCAGCGCGCGCCCGCGGTGCAGCCGGGAACGAACGGTTCCGATGGCACAGCCGATGGCCGTCGCGGCGTCCGCGTAGGTCATCTCCTGCAAGTCGCAGAGGACGACGGCTTCTCGATATTTGACCGGCAACGTCAGCACCGCCTCCCGGAGCGCCTCGATACTCTCGGCCCGGGTCAGATCTCCGAGGGCGTCGGCCTCGACCACCAGGAGGTCGTCCAGGCCGTCGCTATCCGTCTCGGAATCCTCGCCATCGGCGAACGGTTGAAGCGGCCGGTCCCGCTCCGCGCGTCTCCGCACGTGGTTCCGGGCGATCCCGAAGAGCCAGGCGACGACTGATGCCCGGCCGCCGTCGTAGCGGCCCGCATCGCTCATGACCGCCAGAAAGACCTCCTGCGTCACGTCCTCGGCGATCGACGGCGACGCCGTCATGTGGAGCGCGAATCGGTACACCTGTCCCTGACGGCGTCGAAACAGCTGGGCGAATGCCTCGGCATCCCCGGCCGCGACGCGGCTGATCAGCTCGCCGTCCTGAAGCTCGTGTAAAGACATACGCGGGTGCCGCCGCCGGCGCCACAAGGTGACTGTTTCGACGTCGACAATGGGTATTCAGTTGCCGGGGCGGGAAGGTTCCAGAATCTCCGGGCGTCAGCGCGTGCGCTTCGCTTTCGCCGTCCTTTTCGGCACGCCGAGCTGGTCGAGCGTGCGCTCGTCATTCCGCCAGTCCGGGTTGACCTTGACGCGGAGGTCCAGGAACACTTTCGTTCCGAAGAATCGCTCCAGGTCATGACGCGCCTCCGTGCCGATGCGCTTCACCATCTCGCCGCCGCGGCCGATGACGATCGGCTTCTGCGACTCCTGCTCCACCCAGATGGTGCAGTAGATGCGCAGCAGGTCGTCGCGCTCCGATTCGTCGAACTCGTCGACGGCGACAGCGGTCGAAAACGGCAGCTCCGCCATCGTGTGCGAGAGGAGTTTTTCCCGCACCATCTCGGCCGCCATAGCGCGCTCCGGCTGATCGGTCAGATAGTCGTCGGGGAAAATCGGTTCGCCTTCGGGCAGGTGCTCGAGGAGCACGCGTTCAAGGCGATCGACGCCGTCGCCAGTTGCCGCCGAGACGGGAACGATCGCCGCGAAGTCGTGCCACGCGCCGGCGCGCGCCATCAGCGGCAGCAGGGCCGGCTTCGCCACAAGATCGATCTTGTTCAGGACGAGCACGACCGGCCGCGTGACGTGACGGAAAAGCTTGGAGACGTACTCGTCTCCGCGCCCGGGCCTGGTCGACGCGTCGAAGATGAGCGCGACGACATCCACTTCGCGCAGCGTTTCAACCGCCGCATCGACCATGCGCACGTTCAAGCGATGGAGCGGCCGATGAATCCCCGGAGTGTCCATGAACACGATCTGGCCACCGTGGGCCGGATCTTCGGCGTGCTCACCATGGTCGAAATGCTTGACCGCGAGAATCCTGTTGCGCGTCGTCTGGGGCTTGTTCGACACGATCGCCACTTTGGCGCCGACCATCCGGTTGAGGAGGGTGGATTTGCCCGCGTTGGGGCGGCCGATGAGCGAGACCGAACCGGTGCGCGCCACTAGCGGCGCTCGACCGGCGCTTCCTGCGCGCGTCGGAAGCGGACCTTGTGGATGCGCCGGCGCTCGGCTTCGAGGACTTCGACGTGCAAGCCGTCGAGCTCGAACGTTTCCCCGACCGCCGGCACGCGGCCGATGCGGGTCAGCACGTAGCCGCCGACGGTCTCGAAGCCTTCGGGTTCGATCGACACGTCCAGCCGGTCGCGAACCTCGTCGATGCTCGCCTTCGCGCTGAACACCCAGGTGCCGTTGCCTTCGTCGACGACGGGCTCGGTCTCGACGTCGTACTCGTCCCTAATCTCGCCGACGATTTCCTCGAGGAGATCCTCGAGCGTCACCAGGCCCGCCGTGCCGCCATATTCGTCGACGACAATTGCCATCTGGACCTGCCGCCGCTGAAACTCCTTCAGCAGTTCGGGCACGCGCTTGGTCTCGGGCACGAAGACCGCTGGACGTACGAGTATAGCGATCGACTCGGCGGCGGTGTCCGACTCGGCCAGCACGACCAGGTCCTTGACGAACACGATGCCCTGTATGTTGTCGAGGTTCTCCTTGAAGACGGGAATGCGCGAGTATTCCTGCTCGCGGAAGAGCGCCCGCAGCTCGCCGATCGTCGCCTCGGCGGGGATGGCGACAATGTCCGGACGCGGTGTCATGACCTCGCGGACGAGGGTGCCGCCGAAATCGACGATGGACTGCAGGAGCGCGCGCTCCTCCTGCTCGATGAGGTGTTGTTCCTCGGCCGGCTCGGAACCGTTCGCGGCTTCTCCCGCGCCGTCGTCCGCGCCGTTGCCCGCCGCTACGGTCTCGCGCTCACGCCGGCTGTCGACAATCAGCCGCACGAGGGTGCCCGTCAGCGGGTGGAGGAACCGGGCGGCGAAGTCGAACGGCGGCAGCAGGAGCTCGAGCGCCTTCTCGGGATTGCGCCGAACGATGAGGAGCGGCAGCACGTGCTCGAAGACGAGGATGAAGACCGCGACGAAGAGCAGCAGCATCCCGATCGACGAAAAGCCCTCGGATCCGGTGAGGACCGCGAGGACGACCGTGGCGAGCGAGAAGATGAGGCCGAGCATCAGCCGGGCCGGCATGAAAAGCTGGATCGGATCGTCGAGGTAGAACCCGAGCCGATCGTCGCTCCCGCCGCGCTCGACCATCAGGCGGAGCGAGAGGCGCATCAGCGCGCTGAAGGCCGTTTCGATCGTGCCCACGTAGATGGCGGCGAGCGCGAGGAGGAGGAGCAGCGCGATCATGCGCGGGCCCCACGCGTGCGCGGCCGTGCCGACGTTCGCTCGATCAGCCCCGTGGTGAGGCCACCCTTGCGGCGCAACTTCGCTTCGACGCGCGCCATCCGTCCGTTATCCTTCGAATCGTGGTGGTCGTAACCGAGCAGGTGCAGGAGGCCATGCAGCGCGAGCACTCGCAGCTCGGCCTGATACGAATGACCGGCGTCTCTGGCTTGACGGCGCGCGACACCAGTCGCAATCACGATGTCACCGAGGACAGACACATCAGGAGCGCCGGCGGCTCGCACGCGAGCGACAGCCTTGAGCCGCCGTGAGCGCGAAGCGCGAGCGGCAGCGCTTGGGGGTGGGGCCCCAAGCGCATTGAACGAAGTGGGGCCCCGCGAGCGCTGAGAAATGCGGACAGAGTCCGTCGGAATCACATCGGTGCGGAATGAAAGAACGTCGGTGGAAGCATCCTTCCGGCGGTACTGGCGATTGAGGGCGCGCATCCGGGCATCGCCCACGAGCGCGACGCTCACCTCGCCGGCGGCGCGCGGCGGCGCGATGGCGGCGAGCCAGCGCGCCAGACCGCCGTCGCGAACGGCGCGGCCCGTCCCGTCGCTCACCAGGACGCGCACGCGTTTACTGTCGGGATCCACCGTAGGACTCGTAGGCTTTGACGATCTGCTGCACGAGCTGATGCCGCACCACGTCGCGATCGTCGAAGTGAACGAACGAGATGCCGTCGATGCCGCCAACCACCTTCATCGCCTCGACGAGCCCGGACGGGCGCCCTGACGGCAGGTCGATCTGCGTGATGTCGCCCGTCACGACGGCCTTCGATCCGAAGCCAAGGCGCGTGAGAAACATCTTCATCTGCTCTGACGTGGTGTTCTGCGCCTCGTCGAGGATGACGAACGCGTCGTTGAGCGTGCGACCGCGCATGAAGGCAATCGGCGCCACTTCGATCGTGCCGCGTTCGACCAACCGTTCGACCCGCTCGAGATCGATCATGTCGTAGAGCGCGTCGTACAACGGCCGGAGATACGGGTTGACTTTCTCCTGCAGGTCTCCCGGCAGGAACCCGAGCTTCTCGCCCGCCTCGACGGCCGGCCGTGCCAGGACAATCCGGCTCACCCGCTTTGACAGGAGATACGTCACCGCCTGCGCCATCGCAAGGTACGTCTTGCCGGTGCCGGCGGGGCCGATACCGAAGACGACGTCGTGCTTGTCGATCGCGTCGAGATATTTTCGCTGGTTGACGCTCTTCGCGATGACCTGCCGCTTGCCCGACGACCGCGCCGCGCCGCGAAGGAAGTAGTCGGCGAGCTCGACCTGTTCGTCCTGCGCCACGAGCTGAGCGGCGGTACGGACGTCACCCTTGGCCAGCTTGTAGCCGCCGCGCAACAGCGCCGCGAGCTGCTCCAGCACGCGTTCCGCGCGCCCCACATCCGCCGCGTCGCCCTCCACGATCACCTCGTGCCCGCTCGTCCTGGTGCGGACGTTGAACAGCGTCTCGAGGTGCTTGAGGTTCTCGTCGTAACTTCCAAACACGGACTCGACCCCATCGTCTGGGATCGTGATTTTGCGCGTCGCGGTGGTTGATGGTATGGCCGTAACTCCTTGATTTCGTTGCAATTACGTTACACTGAACGTTACGATCTTAGCACGGCCGCGGTTCCTGGCACATTCGGGCCCTCCGCCCTACCTCAGCTGTTCGGTTTGAGGTGCAGCTCACGCAGCTGCTTGGGGCTGACCGTCGACGGCGCATCAGCCATGAGGTCCACGGCCTGAGCCGTCTTCGGGAACGCGATGACCTCGCGAATCGAGCTCTCGCCGCAGAGGATCGCGACGACGCGGTCGAGGCCGAGCGCGATGCCGCCGTGGGGCGGAGTGCCGTACTCGAGCGCCTCGAGGAAGAAGCCGAAGCGCATCCGGGCCTCCTCGTCCGAGATCTGGAGCAGCTTGAAGATCAGGCGCTGAAGCGCCTGATCGTGAATCCTGATGCTCCCGCCGGCGATCTCGCTGCCGTTCAGCACGAGGTCGTAGGCGCGAGCTCTGGCCTGGCCGGGGTTGGTCTCGAGGAGCCCGGCATCGCTCTCGAGCGGCGACGTGAAGGGGTGGTGCATGAACTCGTGTCGCTGTTCCTCCTCCACCCATTCGAACATCGGAAAATCGACGACCCAGAGAAACGCGAACTTCTCGGGATCGAGCAGGTTCTCGCGGCGCGCGAGCTGCAGCCGAAGCGTCCCGAGGAGCTTGGACGTCGGCTCGTGCTTGCCGGCGGCCATCAGCAGGAGATCGGCGGGCCCGGCCTTCGCCATCTCGAGCGCGCGCCGGATTGCGTCCTCGCCCGCGGCCTTGAGCGCCGGGCTCTGCAGGGCACCGTCGGCGGCCCGCGCCCACACCAGCCCCGCGGCCCCGAGCTGTTTGGCCTGCTCGATGAGCTCGTCCAACTCGCGGCGCGAATACTTCGCGGCGCCGGGCACCACGAATCCGCGAACTTCGCCGCCAGCCTCGATCGCCGTTCGGAAGACGGCAAACGTCGACTCGGCAAACGGCGCCGACAGATCGCTGATCTCCATGCCGCACCGGAGATCGGGTTTGTCCGAACCGTACCTGGCGATCGCCTCCGCGTAGGGCATGCGGAGGAACGGTTGAGGCGCATCACGTCCGATGAGGGCCATGAGCCGGGCCATCAGTGGCTCGACCGTCGAGAACACGAGGTTCTCGGTCGCGAACGACATCTCGAGGTCGACCTGCGTGAACTCCGGCTGCCGGTCGGCGCGGAGATCCTCGTCGCGGAAGCACTTGACGATCTGGAAATAGCGGTCGAGGCCAGAGATCATCAGGATCTGCTTGAAGATCTGCGGCGACTGCGGCAGCGCGTAGAACTCGCCCGGATGCACCCGGCTCGGTACGAGATAGTCGCGCGCGCCCTCGGGCGTGGACTTCGCCAGCATCGGCGTCTCGATCTCGAGAAAACCCTGCTCGTCGAAGGTACTTCCGCACCTCCATCGTGACGCGGTGGCGCAGCATTATGTTCTGTTGCATGCGCGAGCGGCGCAGATCGAGGTAGCGATACTTCAGGCGCGTGTCTTCCGAGACCGGCGACTCGTCCGCAATCGAAAACGGCGGCGTCTTCGCGTCGTTCAGCTGGCGGATCTCGACCGCCCGGACCTCGATCGCGCCGGTAATCACTTTCGGGTTCACTGTCTCCGGCGACCGCGCTTCCACGTGACCGAGGACCGCGATCACGTACTCGGCCCTCAGCCGCTCGGCCAGGCCGACGAGCGCCTCGTTGTCGCGGACGACGACCTGCGTCACGCCGTGCCGATCGCGAATGTCGATGAAAACGAGCGAACCGAGATCACGAAGGCGGTGCACCCAGCCGAGTAGCACCACGTTCTGACCGACGTCTGCCGCCGTGAGAGCACCACAGGTATGCGTCCGCGCGAGCGTTCCAAGGGGTTGGTTCATAGACTGAAGAACAGAGTTCAGGGGGTTCAGGGGGTTCAAGGGTTCAACGGGTTCAACGGGTTCAGGGTTCAAGGTTCTTGGCCAGCCACGATGCTGTCTCGCCGCGCGCCACGACGGTCTGCTCGCCGCTTTGCATGTTCTTGATGGTCACTTGTCCCGCCGCGCGTTCGTCGCCGCCGACGACGGTCACGTACCGGTGTCCGCGGGCCGCGGCGTACTTGAATTGCTTACCCAGCTTGTCGGCCTCCGGATACAGCTCGACACGAAGTCCCGCTCGCCGAAGGTCGCCCGCGAGCCGCAGCGTGTCCGCCAGACCCTCATCGTCGAAGAGCGTCGCCAGCACGTCAGCCGGGGCGGACTGCACGCTCGCGGGAAACATGTTCCGCTCGGCCATCACCACGAGGATCCGCTCGAGGCCCAGCGAAAACCCGCACGCCGGAAGATCCTCGCCCGAGAACATGCCGATCAGCCCATCGTAGCGCCCGCCGCCACCGAGGCTGCCCGCGAGATCCGGGACCGCAATCTCCATGATCGCCCCGGTGTAGTACGACAGGCCGCGCGCCAGGCTCGGATCGATGAGCACATGAGGACCGGCGCTGGTCGCGGCACTCAACCGGAGGATCTCGCCGAGATTCGCGACCGCCGCTTCCCCGCCGGCGTGGCCTGCCACGTGCGCCGCCGCTCGCGCGAGGCGGCCCGCGTTTACCGACTGCCGGTCGGGGTCGCTCGCCTCGGCCGCCGGCGGCGTGTACGCCGACAACAGTCGATCGATCGACTCGGGCGCAAGGCCTCGCGTCGACAGCTCTGTGGCCACGCCGTCGCGGCCGACCTTGTCGAGCTTGTCGACGGCCACGAGCGCCTGATCCTGCAGTTCCGCCGGCACGCCGAAACTGTCCAGCATGCCTCGCAGCAGACCGCGGTGGTTCAGCCTGATGACGAAGTCCGGGAACCCCAGCTTGCCGAGGACGTCGCTCACGGCCGCGCACACCTCGGCCTCCACCACCGGCGAGCGCGAGCCGATGACGTCGACGTCGCACTGATAGAACTCGCGGAACCGGCCCCGGGCCGGACGATCCGCGCGCCACACCGGCTGAATCTGGTAGCGCTTGAAGAACCGCGGCAGTTTCCCGCGGTGCTCGGCCACGACGCGCGCCAGCGGCACCGTCAGGTCGTAGCGCAAGGCCAGATCCGTCTCGCCCGAGGCCTCGTGCTCTCCCCGCCGCAGCACTTTGAAAATAAGCTTCGCGCCCTCGTCGCCGTACTTGCCGGTCAGCGTCTCGATGTTTTCGAGCGCCGGCGTTTCGAGCGGCTCGAAGCCATACCGCCGGTACACGTCCTCGACGACGCCGATGACGTAATCGCGGCGTCGCACATCGTCTGGGAGAAAGTCACGCATGCCGCGCGCAGGGCGCGTCTGCTCTGGCATAAGGTCTCGGACGCTCGTCGGAACCGGGGATACAGGGGGACCAGGACGCCGTACTGATATCTGGACATTCTAAATCAGTCGTAGTGCCCCGTCCTCTCCCATATCGTTTGGTGCCATTCCGTTAGGCTTTTCAGCACGAGCCGGTACGACGAGAGACGGCCTGATACGACGTCTTCTGGCGATCTGATAGCAGCGGCGTTAGCAACTCACCCGTAGAGCACGCTCCCGAGCCGCGCGGCGGCGTCAGCCTGCTGATCCGACGTCACGTGGGCGTAGGTCGCGAGCAGCGTCGCGACGTCGTGTCCGAGCCGCTCCGCGACCGCATGCGGCGGCGTGCCCGCGCCGAGGCTCACCGTCGCCACCGTATGCCGCACGCCATGGAAGGTGATTCGCTTCACCTTGGCCTCAGTCACGAGCCGGTGAAACGGGACCGTCGCGAGGGTCGACGTCGGCTGCCCGAGCACGTCGTCGGGGCGCACGATGTTGATGTGCTCCTTCGCGAACACCAGCCCGTGGTCCTGATACGTCTTGCGGTTCCGCATCTTCAGCTCCGACTGGCGCTGTCGGTGAGCCCGCAACGCGAGGAGAGTCTCCGGCAAGAGACGCAGCGTGCGCACCTTCTTGTTCTTCGTCGGGCCGAACCGCGGCACCGTGGCGGCTTCGTCCAGCTGACGCTCGACCGTCAGCGTCGCGTTGTCGAAGTCCACGTGCTCCCACGAGAGCCCGGCCAGCTCCGCCCTCCGCGCTCCGCTGTCCAAGGCCAACAGCACGAAGGTGCCGACCTGGTCGCCTCTCGCCGTGGCGGTGGCTATCACCTTGCGGACGTCTGCCGCGCTCCAGCAGTTCGTCCTCGCCGCTTGCGCTGGGTCTTTCTCCGACTCTCTCTTTTCCAGATCCACGGCCGGCGACGTTGTCAACAGTCGGTCTTTGACGGCACGCCGCATCGACGCGGAGAAGACCGACGCGTGCACGGAGAGGCTCTCCGCCGACACCGCCACCTCGGCGAAGTAACGCTCGATGTGAGAGCCGCGAAGATCCTGAAGCCGCACCGACCCGATAGGCGACTTCGCGACGTGCCGCTCCACGACGTTCGCGTACGTCCTGTGCGTCGACGGACGCCGCAGCGGCTTCACGGAGTTTTCCAACCACGTTCTGAGGTAGGCCAGCACCGTCAGCTCCGACGGTGCGACGTGGCGACCGTCCTTGTAGGCCGCGAGCCGCTTCGCGAGTTCGGCCTGCGCCTCTTTTTTCATCTCACGCACGCCGAGCTTCTTTCCGCCGCGTTCGGCGGTCGCTCGAAAGCTGACCCACTGCAGTTTGCGTTTGCCGTCGACCTTCCCGTGGTCGAGGATGCAACGCCCAGCGATTGCCGCCTCTGTGTTTGATCGATCCGGTCATCGCGCTACCTCCTCGTCCGAGACTCCGAGTAGTTCAAGGACACGGCAGAACTTTTCCGTTTCCTCGATGCCGAACTGGTCTGATCCGTGAACCTCGATCAGGAGTTGGGTGAGCCCGATGGTGCGGGCGGTCTCGCGCATCATCTTCACGTTCTCGTCGTCGTCGAGATGGTCAGGGGACGTCATCGCTTCCTCTCCTTCTTGGGGTAGTCGACCTTCTTCTTGGCGAGCCAGTCCGACAACGAGCGTCGGATTTGCTCGGAGAGCGAGATCCCGTCGCGGGCCTGGAGCCGCTGCATCGCTCGGGCCATCTCGGGGTCGGGCCTGAAGGCCATGAACTGCTTCGGTGCTGTCTTGGTGCTGTCGTCATGGGCCTATCTTAGCACAAGTGCTACTTGTTTAACAGGTTTACTTCGGTAGGTTTTGCTAGTAAAACAGCGCACTTTACGTCTCTAAAAACTTTGTGAAGCAGAAAGAACCGGCGCTTTACAACACTTTTATAGCTTGTTACAGACGTCCTTTGCTAGCTTAGTTCTTGGAAAGTTCAGTCACGCGCCGGTCGTCAGACGCCGGCCGTCAGCAGCAGGAACGCACCGTGCTACACCTCGAATTCGCCCGCCGGCAGAAGGGCTGGAGCCAAGCCCAGCTCGGCGACCTTGTCAGGATCGCCCAGACGTTCATCAGCCAGATCGAGCGCGGCACGGGCAACCCGGCCCCCGAACAGCAAGCGCGACTGGCGCGGCGCTCGACGTGCCGATCGAACGCTCTTGCAACCGGTCGTCGAAGCGGTCGTGGACCGTGGCTAAGATTGACCGCTTCACGAAATACGACGATTTGCCCGAGCTGCTCCGGTCGAGGAGTATGCCGCCTTCCTCGGCATCGGCAGGGGACTCGCCTACGCGATGGTCCACAAAGGCACCGTCGAGAGCATCAAGCTTGGCCGGCTCGTGCGCGTCCGGCGCTCGTCGCTGAACGGCAATCACGAGGCGGAGAAGTGATGACGGTCGTCATCTGCTGCCCACCGTCGCACGCACCGTTCATCGGCGGCGAGATCTGCCGCGCGACCGGCGCGGCCTGCTGACGAAGGAAACGCCGCGCTGCACGTATTTCCATTGCGCGCCTGAGGACCTGCGCGGCTGCCGCAGCTTTTGGGCGCGCCCGGCTGCGGGTCGAATGGTTCGAGACCGCTGAGACGCCGTGCGGTGGCACGAGTGGCACGAGGTCGGTAAGGAGGACTGATGACCTAGAGCGTGACTGGAAACAACAACCTTGGAGATGAATGGAGAACAGACGATGAATAACTACCAAAAGGACGCCTGCTGTTTTACGCCTTACAAACGCTCCATTACGGCGACCTCGTCGACGGCGGCGACCTGAAAGATTACTTAGAGGGAGATCCGGCGCCGACGTCAAGGTCGACCCGGCCGACGCAGGAGACTGGATCCTCAGCGAGACGCGTTGTGGTGGACCTACCGTGCCGCAGAGGCGCTTGATCAAGTTAGGAAGATCAAGAACGCAAGGCGATCGCAACGAGCGGCGAAGCACGAACGTAAGAGCGGGCGCGCCACATCGCGTCGTAAGGCCAAGGCACTGACAGCCGCGCACTAACGACCCCGTATAGATCAAAGCCCATTCCCGTCACACGGAGTGGGCTTTACATGCCGTGTTCGTGGCTCGGTGGAGAGGATCACGGTGTTTCCGGCGTCGGGCTTTCTCTTCGACGACTGGCTCGTCGCGGCACGCTAGTCAGCACGCCGGTGCTTCGTATGAGATCCCCGAGGTCGACCGCTGCGGGCGCGCGGCACTACGAGTTGTTTCGCTTCGTGCGTCACATGCTTTTTTTAAGTCGTTCATCTCGATCTCACGCGCTAGATTGCGGCGCTCGCGTCAACCGCCAGCAGCTGCCGCCCGCCGCTGCCCGAGGACGACGCCTTCGAGCGGTGGTTCACTCTGCCTTGGCATCAGCGTGACCAGCCGTTCGCGCCGCCGCTCTCGGGACTCAGCGGCCTCGAGGTGTTGCTGTTATGCCATACGACCTCACCGACCCTGCAACACGTGTCGCGGCGCTCGAACATCAGAAGCACGTCGTCCGCATCCGTAACTAAGCTAAGCGTGCTGTTGACGCCGAGTAGCGCTGTCCTGTCATTCATCCCGCGTTCTTCACGCTCAGCAAACTGCTAGCCGAGCCCTACGAGGAGACGCCGTGTCTGATCGCCTACTGTCAACCGATAGTTACACGCGTGATGTGCGCGGCGCAATTCAAGGTCAGCAAGACCACACTCGGCGGAAACCTCATTCGATCGCTGTGCGACGGCTATCCGTTCCTCGGCAAGTATGCGGTCACTCCTATCAAGGGAACGATCGCGCTCCTCGACTTCGAGATCGGCAAGAACCAATTGAAGCGCTGGTATCGCGATCAGCAGATCAGACACCGATCGCGTCGTCGTCATTCCGATGCGCGGCCAAGCCGCGAGCTTCAACCTAGCTGACGTCGCGGTGCGCAGCCACTGGGTCACCCGCCTCAATGCGCTCGGCGTTACGTACCTCATCGTCGACTGCCTACGCCCGATCCTCGACGCACTGGGGCTCGACGAACACCATGACGTGGGCGCGTTCCTCGTGCCGCTCGATGCGCTGCTCGTCGAGGCCAGCATTCCCGATGCGCTCGTCATCCATCACATGGGGCACACGAACGAACGCTCGCGCGGTGATAGCCGGCTGCGCGATTGGCCGGATGTCGAGTGGCGCCTTATGCGGAAGGACGACGACCCTGCCTCTACGCGCTTCTTCACGGCATACGGTCGCGACGTGGACGTCGAAGAGCAGGAACTCGGCTACGACCCCGAGACGAGGCGGTTGACCGTCGTCGGTGGTTCACGACGTCAGGCCAAGATCGAGGAAGCGCTGCCTGCGGTGCTCGCGTTCATCGGTGCGGCAGAAAAAGAACCGGGACGTAACGACATCTTGAACGGGCTGAAGAAGAGCGGTCACGCGGCGAACGTCTTGAAGGCGGCGATCAAGTCGGAGATCGCGCAAGGCAAGATCACCACGAAGCCGGGAAAGCAAGGCGCGCAACTGCACAGCGTCGTCACCGAGGCGATAGTCGAGAGGTTCGTCGAATGCAACATGTGATGTTCCTCCCCGGTGCCTCGCTAATGGAAGTCACGCCGATCGCTGACGGTGTACGCGTGCGGTGTCCTGGATGCGGCAATGCACGGGAGTATCGAGGCAACGGACACCGAGAGTTTACGCACGAGGATCGATGCTCTGTCTATCGACGCATTACGCAGGCCATGCACATCTATGAACGCGACGAGGTGAAACGAGGATGACGATGCGCTTCCTACCTCGTGGGCACGCTGACGCCGGCTGCCGGACAGGCGTTGACCCAGTTCAAATGTTTTCGACGGAGAGACTTAGCCAGACCGGGTCAACCAGGTCAGAGCGAGTCGGTAAGTTTCTTGACCCGGTCAGGAGCAACTGGGTCAGCGGGTCAGCGGTTATATGACCGCTACCCTTGACCCGGTCTGCGGCCTGCTGACCCAGGCGTCGGAAGGAGTCGTTTTAAGCGCGGCCCGTCCGTCGAGCCTCGGACCCCGAGAAGCTGGACAGATGGGCCTCCCGGGCATCTCTGTAAGAGAGAGATTAGAGACTGAAAAAACACATAGGAATGCTTAGCAAATGAGTGACTCTCAACGGCCTGCTATCAATCAGCTAACAGACCCGGGTGGGGCAAAAACGCCTTCCGACGTGGAGGGGGAGCCAGAAGCCCCGACGACCGAGCATCTCGCCGGCGTCCCCGACTCGCTGCCGCCGCAGTGGTGCGGGAAGTGCAAAGCTGACGTCATCCCTCGCGGCAAGAGCTTGTGTCCTCGATGCGGTCGCATGTTGAAGCAAAGCTTCCTCGCCAGGAAGCATCCCGTGAACATCTTGCGCCGCGATGCGCTGCGCAAGAAGTTGACCGACGAGTACCGCCCGACGACGCAGCGCTTGCAGTCGATGTGCGAACAGTACGCCGGCGTGCTCGAACAGCTCGAAGTTCTCAAGGCGGGCAGCCAAGAACACAAGCGCCTCGTGGAACTCGGTCAGCTCCTCGGTGACGCGCTCGAAGCCGCGCGCCCCGCTGAAGCCGCTGACGCCTCCGTCGAGAACATGACGCCCGAACAACTTGAAGCATACGCGCTGGACTTAGCGCAGATGGCGCGCAACATGCGACTGCCTCCGATGTCGGCCCCCGGTGCTGATCGATGGCCGCCGGTCCCTGATGGCCAGCCCCAGGAACGGCCGGAGTCCCTAGAAGGGGATAGCCTAGCCCCGCCCGAGATAAACGTTCCTAGAGCTGACCAACGAGCCGGCCAGAGCCCGGAGCCGGCCTTGCTAGAGCCTAGAGCCAGCCTAGAGCCCGCGCCCGCGCCGCGCTGCCCGTTCTGCCACCAGGCATTCGCCAAGTGCGCCGAGATCCGCGAGCAGCGCCTCGACGACTGGCGCGTGCTGCACTACGACGATCCTGCAGAGCAGCAGCGTCGTGCCGAGCTCGCGACGAAAGAGATGTTCGAGTCTCTGCGCCGCGAGCGGCAAGGCGGCTGGCGATGACGCAGAGCCTGACCCGCGACGAGATCGCCGTCGCGCTCCGTGCCATCGAGCGTGCGCTGGCCGACCGCCTCACGATCGTGCGCGTGATCGTCGCGCCGAACGCAGACGGCTCGTGGCCCGAGGTGTCAGATTCAACCACCCGGCGCGTCGTCCGGCAGTACACCGTCAAGATGCCGAGGTTGAAGGAGGACCGGTGAGCGATGGCCTCGAAGCCACTCGCCGTCGTCGGCACGTATGCACCGTCGATCAACACCGTGGGCACGTACACCCCGCCCGTCATCGACGTCGTCGGCACGTATCAAAAACCGAAGAAGTGACAGACAACAAGGAGCAAATTCATGACCAGATCCGACATCACTATCGAACTCACGAAAGCACTCCGGCGCGTCAGCCCCGGCTTCATGCAAATCGTGAAGCTCACCGACAGCGGCGGTAGCTTCGAGGAGTTCAAGGATGGCAAGACCGTCAGCTCGAAATTCACCTACCACGTCGACGGTAACACCGTCGTGCTGGACTCGCCGACGCAAGTCGAAGGCGTGAACGCGGTGACCGCGGCGGAAAGCCACGACAGTTTCGACGACGCGATCATCGCACTGCGGACCGCCGCCGCGTCGCCGACCGACCGCCTCGCCATCGCGAACGCGAAGGACGCTGCTGACCGCGAGCGGCTGCGTCTGCTGGCGCTCGACGTCTCGGCGCAACAGCTCGCCGACAACGAACGCGAATACGAGCGGAAAGCCATCATCGACGAAGCAAAGATCCGAGCCGCGGCGGAATTGAACGTCCCGGTGCACGAGCTGATCCTCGTCGAGCGGGACGACGACGCGCCCGACGTCTCCTACGCTCCCGTTGACGGTTATGGGCCAGCGTTGAAGGTGCTACGCGAAAGGGAACGGCGATGACCGTCACCGACCTCCTCGCGCAGATGAAGGCACACCTCACGTCGCTCGGCACCGGTCGCGATCTGACAACAGACGACGCGCGCGCTCTCTTCTGGGCCGACTACAACACGAAGCAGGGCGTCATCACCACGTTGATGAATCCACCCGCCCAGAAGCGCATCGATGCGCTGGCCGAGTGGCGAGCGCACCGCGACGCGTGGCTCGAGAAGAAAGAGGCACTCACGACCGAGATCGCGACGTTCAAGGACTGGCGCTTGGCGGGCAATTTGAGGGAACGCGACGCCGAGTACGAGCGGCAGAACGTCGCGCGGTCCGCGCTGCGGCGCCTGCACGAGGGCACGTTGTATGTGTCCCCGGGCAAGACGTTCGGCACGATCGCCGAGCTGGAGCAGCGCGTCGCCGAACTCGAAGTGCGCGTCAATCGCGAGCAAGCGCACTACGACGCCGCCGTCGCGCAGGCCGAGCGCATCTTGGACGCCGCTGCACAAGCCGCCGCGCAGGCGGAGCAGCCGTCAGAGGTCACGAGCTAAGGCGAGGGACGCCTTTACGCGCCAGCCGGAAAGGACTGGCGTGCGCTGCGGCCAGCAATGGTCGCGGCACGTCGCGGGCCGGCCCTCGCCCACGCGCACCGCGCGTGCACATCACCGGCATCGCGGCATAACCCTTCCCTGGCCTCCGCGGTAGGCCAGTGTCAGCGCGGCTCCGCGTGTTTTCCACCACGCGGGGCAGCGCATCCGACGGCCTCGGGCGGCAGGCCGCGAGCAGCGACGGCGCCCATCTCCGGCGTCGGCGCTGCGGCCGCCCACTTCAGGTTGTCTATCACGCGTATGGACAGGTGTCCGAACATTCGGTAGTGGGCTAACGCCGTGTTGCTAACCCAAGGCGCTTTTGACTCTCCCGCGTTCGTATGGAACAGTTCCGGGGGCGACCCGTTCGAGTCGTCGCGGGGGCTTTCCAAGATGACGGTTTCGGTTGCAATGAAAACCACGGAAGGGCTGTTCCTAACGGCCGATTCCATGGTCACGGACGACGGAGTGCAGGTTCACGACTGGACGAAAATCTATCGGCACAAGAGCGATCGTGTCGCCTTGGGTTGGTCCGGTGATTTCCAAACCGCACGATGGACGCTGGATCAGGTTCTCGGTTCAGATCCCCCACAGGTCTGGCAAAAGTGGGCGGAAGAAGTTGGCCTCACGCTCGCGAAAAACAACCAGCAATTAATAGTGCGTGCAAGAGCGGTAGGGCGACCAACCGCTGACCTCGCGTCGCTTATTGCGGCTGGATTTGCTGAGGAGCAGGTTACAGCCGTTGAGTTCAGTCCCGGTGGGGAAGTCGCGTTGATGCACGATGACTTTCTCGCCATCGGTGTCGGCCGGAAGAATGCTCGGATCGTTTTCGAAACGCTAAAACGAGAACGCCGCGTGATGGATGTGATGTTCATGCGTCAGGTGATTGGTCTGACGGTGAAACTGACTGCCGGTTGCGGCTTTCCGGTCCACATCGTCAAGGTCACGGACTCAGGCATAGAAGAACACGACCCTATTCTAGGCTGGGATTAATTCGCTGATGGTCCACACGTGATCCGTGAGGCCGCATTCTATCGCTGGCGTGACGCGCAGCGACCCGACGTGCTGGAAGTCACGACCAGCGGTGCCCGGTGGGTTGGGCGCGAGCCTGGGTCGGCGTGCGCGGCGTTTGTCGTGACACCCTTCCGGTCCGGCTACCAGGGGGAGAGGAGATGGCCGAGCGTGTTCACCTCGGCCATCATCTGAACGACTACGCTACGTCATCAAGAGCCAGCGTGTTCAAGTACGCCGTGAGGCGCTTCACGTCGGCGGCGGTCAGGTCGGCGGGCAGCTTCAGATACGCGAAGCGACCCTCGCGCAACGGGAATGGATAATCCACGAGGCCGCTTCGGCTGGTCACGTGCTGCGGAACGGGTGCGTCGGGCACGATCGTCTGCGGTGCATCGCCACCACCATTCTGTGTGGCGGCGGCAGGCTTCTCGCGCCGCGTCGTCGTCTGGATCTTGGGTTTCCACACGGCGGGGTTCTTGGAGTATTCCAAGAACATCGACAGCGCTCGGACGAAGCGCGACTTGTACGTCGCGAGGCTCTCCGGCGTGAAGTTCTTGCCCTTCAGGTTGACGAAACGACTGAACACATCCTCGATGTCCAAGGCAGCGACGTCGAGGGTTTCCCAGTTTTCCAAGACCCCGAGCACCTGCGAGCACGCTACCCGCAGCGCTATCGCGGTGTTTCCGTTCACCAGCCCCTTTTGGGGTGCCCACTTCCAGAAATCGACGCACGCTTGTCCCGTGGTATCCATCATCTATCCGCTCCTTATGCTCCGCGCGAAACGCAACGGATATATAGAGGATAAGCTGCGGACAGATTGATGTCAATAAGATAGCGCAGAAAGATATGGCGAGATGGCTGGACCAAGGCGGCCTCCCCTGGCAGCCGGAGGAACGTCGACCGGCAGCCGGGCCTAGCTTCCACCTTCACCTGAGACTCCGGCCCGTCCTGGGAGACTTCCGGCCCGGCGTTAGCAAACTGTTAGCAGGTGGCTCTCCAGACGCACGAAAAAGGCCCGTTTTATTGGGCCTTTTTCGTTCTTGCCTGTATCTGGACATTATAGTGGACCGTCGCGCACACCCCCCATTCGTCATCTATGATTCCCTGAATGCCCCCAGCGGATGCGAACCGGCCGTCTGGTGCGCGGCTGCCGCCGCTGCTATTGCTCTTCTTCCTGTCCGGGGTCAGCGCGCTCATCTACCAGGTGCTCTGGATGCGGCTCCTGGCGCTGGTCTTCGGCGTCACCATCCATGCCGCGAGCACGGTCCTCGCCGCCTTCATGGCCGGCCTCGCGCTCGGGAGCACAGCAGCAGGACGCCTGGCCGATCGCGTGCGCCGGCCGCTCGTCGTCTTCGCCGCGGCCGAGGCCGGCATAGCCGTCGCCGCGCTCGCCACGCCGATCGCGCTCGCCGGTGTCGAGGCGCTGTATGTCCGCCTGCATGGCCCTCTCGATGGGTGGCCGTTCCTCGTGGCGCTCGCACGATTCGCGCTGTCGTTTGCCGTGCTCGTCGTACCGACGACCTTGATGGGCGCGACGCTCCCCCTCGTCGTGAAGGCCTCGCTCGCGCGTGGATCGATCCTCGGCCGGCAGGTTTCGCTGCTCTACGCCGGCAACACCGCAGGGGCCGTATCCGGAACGCTCGTCGCCGGCATCTGGATGATTCCGCAGCTGGGCATCTCGTGGGCGTTCCGGATCGCCGCGATCATCAACGTGCTTGTTGCCGTCGGGGCTCTGGTCATGTCGCGCGGCGCCCACACATCTGCGGCGCCGGCCGAAACGCCGCCATCCGTCGAGGCGCCGGCGATCGCGGCCCCGCCAACGTCGGCCCTCTTGCGTCGTCTCATCCTCCTCACTTTTGCCGTGTCCGGCTTCGTCTCGTTCGCGCTCGAGATCATCTGGTTCCGGATGCTGATCGTGCTCTTTCGTCCGACGACCTATGCCTTCACGGTAATGCTTGCAACAGTCCTGGCTGGGATTGCTGTTGGTAGCTGGCTGTCAACGCCAGTGACGAGCCGGCGCCGTGCGAATCTCGTGGGCGTGCTGGCAGTGCTCGAACTACTGCTGGCGCTCGCCGCTGTCGCTTCGATGTGGCTCATCGGTCACGCCGGCAGCGTCTTTGCGTGGGCGGGACCGATGTTCTCGGGCACCCCGCTCGCCTACTTCGGACCGATGGCGCTCACGAGCGTGGCGGCGATTCTTCCTGCCGCGCTGCTGATGGGCATGGCCTTCCCTGTCGGGATCTCGCTGTGGGTGAGCAGCGCCGGCGCCGAACACGCCGGCGCGCGCATCGGGAGCATCTACGCAGTCAACGTCGCAGGCGCTGTCGCCGGCTCACTCCTGGCGGGTTTCGTGCTGCTGCCCATGCTGGGCAGCCGAGAGAGCCTGCTGTTGACCTCAGCGCTCGGGCTCGCCACGGGCCTCCTGCTCCTGACCCAGTTTCCGAGGCGGCTAACTGGCCTCGCGCTCGGCGTCGTCGCCACAGCGGCGTTCACTCTCGCCGGCCGATCGATTCCCGATCCAGTCGTCGCCTTACTGCACTCACGGTTTCCAAGGGAAGTTCCAGTGTGGCGGCAGGAGGACGGACACGCAACCGTCGCGATCCTTCGGAGGAGCACGCCATTCGCGCCGACCGTTCACGGGCTCTACATCAACGGCACGCACCAGGCCAGCGACACGCCGACGATGGTGGGGTACCACCGACTGATAGGCACCCTGCCGGTCGCGATCCACGCCGATCCCCGGCGCGCGCTCGTCGTCGGCGCCGGCGGCGGCGCCACTGGTGGCGCGGTCGCGGCGTTCAGCGACCGCACCAGCATCGACCTCGTCGAGCTCTCGCCGGCTGTCGTTGCCGCCGGCCGGCAGTTCAGCGGCATCAACCAGGATCTGTTCCGGCGGCCCAACGTCCGGCTGAAAGTAGACGACGGACGGAACCACATGCTCCTGACGCCGAATCGCTACGACATCATCACCGCCGACGTCATCGTGCCCATGCACGCGGGCGCCGGCAACCTCTATTCGGTCGAGTACTACCGGCTGATGCGGCGGGTGCTGGACAAGCACGGGATCGCGGTCCAATGGATCGGGAGCACGGGTGAGACCGAGTACAAGCTGATCATGCGCACGTTCGTCACGGTCTTTCCCCATACGACGCTCTGGCATGGCGGCAGCCTGATGGTCGGCGCGGCGCGTCCGCTGGTGCTCGAGGAAGAGGCGTTCCTCAGGAAGCAGGCGTCGCCGCAGTCGAAGGAGGCTCTCGACGCGATGGGGTTCAGCACATTCGAGGCACTCCTCGCGCAGTACGACGCCGGGCCCGCCGAGATCAGGGCGTTTCTCGGAGAGGGCCCGATCCTGACCGACGACCGGCCCCTCACTGAGTATTTCCTGTCTCTGCCGCAGAACGACAAGCCCGTGGACTTCTCCAAGCTGCATGGCGACGTCAGGCGCCATGTGATTCCCGCTGGTGCGTCACCGCCGGGTAGTTGACGGCTGCATGCGAGTCTTCCTGGATGGCGCTTTCTTCCTTGCGGACCGCGTCGGCTTCTTCGCCGCGACCTTCTTCGGCCTTCTCTTCGGTGCCTTGATGTAGCGAATCCGAGGCGCTGGACCGACGCCTCCCGGCACCGAGTACGAGAGCGCGACGATGCCGGTGGCCGGAAGCGTCTTCTGGTCCGCCAGGATCAGTTTCGTGGCGGCGCCTGGCGGAAGAAGCGGGATCCCTGCTCCCAACAACACGGGAATGACGCCCACTTCCACCGTGTCTACGAGACCAGCATCGAGAAGCGAGCGAAAGAGGGCGCCGCCGCCGTAAAGCCAGATGTCGCGACCCGGCTGCTTCTTCAGCGCAGCCACGACCTTGTGCGGTTCTTCATTGACGATGCGAACGCCAGGGTACGTGGCCGGCGGGAGGGTCCGGGAAAAGACGACGACGTCGAGACCGGGCATTTCGCCGTGCCCGCCTTGCGCGGTAAGAACGTCGTACGTCTTCCGCCCCATCACCGCCGTGTCGAAAAGCTTGTAGATGGCGGCGAAGTCGATCGACGGATCCATCACGATCCAGTCGTACTCGCCATTTGGTCCGGCGATGAATCCATCCAGGCTCACCGCCACCCCATATCGCAGTCGTCTGCTCATTGGTCAGGTCCTCACAGCCTAACGACGACTACGCGGATCCTTCGCAGTTGATCAGCCACGGTATCCCGAAGCGATCCACGACCATGCCAAAACGCGCGGCCCAGAACGTCTTCTCGAGCGGCACCGTGACCCGGCCCTCCTTTGCCAGCTCGTGAAAGATGCGCTCGGCCTCACTCGTGCTCGTGATCTGGAGCGAGAGCGAAAAGCCTTTTGGCACCTCGTAGGCGGCCGGTACAACGTCGCCCCCCATCAATACCTGCCCGCCGACCGTCAGGCTGCCGTGCATCACCTTGTCCTGCCAGTCCTCCGGAACCTGACTCGCCATGGGCGACCCGGCATAGCGGAAGATCGCCCCGAGCTGGCCGCCGAAACACCGCTCGTAGAACGCGAACGCCGCCTCGCATTGCCCGTTGAAGCTCAGGTACGGATTCATCTGCATGGTCGACCTCAACGTTGCACGCCGTCAACGGCTCACGGCCGATAGCTGCTCAGAATCAGACCGTCCTTCTTCAGCTTCTCGTGACAGGCGAAACACTGTTGCGGGGCCGGCGCGGCCGCGCGCTCGACCTTACTGTCCTTGACGAATCGCTGGAATCCCCACCCGCCGGTCTTGGCGAAGCGCTGCGAGTCCTTGACCATCACATCCACTTGCCGCCGCGCGCCTTCTTCGAACGCGCCATTGTTGTCGCGCATCTCGAGCCAGTCGAACACCACGATCGCCCCTTCGGGGAAGGCACGCGTGCGATAGCCGGTCATGGCTTCCGGGTTGGCATAGATGTGCTGAAATCCGCCCGTGTTGGCGTAGTTCTGGTGGGCCGGGCTGATGAGCCCGCTCTTCACGTGCGCCCAGCTGCGATATCCCTCGGGATAGGCCACCGGCACGTCCGACGGAGCAGAGAGCTGCCAGGCAAGGACGCCTGCCGGCGCGGCACAAAACAAGAAGCCGATTACGAGTTTCATGAACGCACTCCGCGAGTGTGATGCCGTCTGCCCGAACCACTCGGTCTTGCCCCGCTGCGACAGGGTCTTCGTGCTTTCCGTCATGGTTCACTTCAGCAATCTCGTTTGCGAATGCCTAACGAATTGTTAGGCGCCGTCGTCCTATCCATAGCGCCGCCTTACCTCCGCGACCGAACCGACGACAAGCTTTTCGAGCGCCGATCTATCAACATCAGCAAGCTGCCTGAAGTACAGGCAAGCCTTGCCCATCTTCTGCTTGCCAAGCTTGGACAGCAAGGATCTTTGCTCCTCTCCTTCCGCCATCAGGTAGACCACCAGTTCTCGGCCATGGATGGCAAAGGCTGCCAAAGGGGGTTCCCCGGTTCGTCCACTCTCGTAGGTGTACCGGTAGGACTCATAACCGACGATGCTGGGTCCCCACGTTCTTGGTGAGTGCCGGGTGACTTTCTTGAACAGACCCATCAACTCCCGGCAGTCGGTGCGTTGCTGCGCGTTGGCTCTTGAGGCGATGTAGTCCTCGACGCTAGCGTCGGTGGGCTTGGTCTTGTTGTCGGCCATAGAGATAGTCCGTGGTTACCGGTTCCCGGCGCCTAACGGTAGGTTTCAGCCGCAGCGCCTCATGATCACGCTTGGCGCCACCGGCTGCAAGCGGGTGTTATGCGGTCCCGGCGAATTCCAATTGCCACCGGCGCCGGGGTTGCGCGCAGCGTTCACCCGACCGACACCACCGCCGGAGCTCGCCCCTTGCCGCACGGCGGACGAAGAACAAAGAACCAGCATCGACCTCCCGACGGCGCGTCGCCGCCGACCTGCCGACCGTGCACGCCGTCCCGTGTGGCGCACTCGTGGCCCTGGCGGCCGCCCCGTTAGCGCGCAGCGCCGACCAGGCGTAAGATCAATGCATGACCAAAGGCGCCCAAGCCATATTGGCCGATGCACTGCGGTTGGATTCGTCAGCCCGCGCCGAACTCGCGGCCGAAATCCTCGCAAGCCTCGACGGCCCGACCGACCCCGGTGCCGAGGCCGCCTGGAACGACGAGATCGATCGACGTATCGAGGCCATCGAGGCCGGTACGATCCGGCTCGAACCTTGGGAACAGGTGAAGCAGCGAATCGAGAAAGACCTGCTCGGCCGGTGAAGCCGTTTCAGCTCAGCGATCCGGCCGCGACCGAACTGACCCACGCCATTCGGTGGTACGAGCAGCAGCGTGCGGGCCTCGGCGGCGAACTCTTCGACGCCATTACTGAAACAATCGATCTGATTCGAACACATCCCGAGATCGGCGTGCCCCGACCGACGCGACGTCCCAGCCGGCAGCTGCGTGTGAATCGATTCCCCTACAACGTCGTGTACCGGATCCGGAAGGACGATATCTACGTCGTCGCTGTGGCTCATACAAGCCGACGTCCCGACTACTGGAAGCATCGTTCCTGATTCAGATCCGCATGAGGAGCACACGAGCAGCGCGTTGTTGCATCGGTTCCTGAGGGTGTCAGGCTAACGCGTGCGCTCAGCCGCAGCGCATTCTGCTTCTTTCACGATGCGCTGTCGGCTCCAGCGCGTGGTCAGCCTACGTCCATGCGCCGCAGGCGCATCGGGTCAGCCGACCGACTTCAAGAACTCTGCGAATGTCCGCCGCGCATCGCGGTCGTGGTCGTACTTCACCTCGCAGTTGTTATCGAAGAACATCGTCGGCACCGTTGCCGAATCAAACGCCGGCCAGTTCGGAATACCCGAGTGGCTGGGGCTACCAGTGCGGGCAAAAGCAACCCACGCGTCGCTCATCCTTTCCGCCAAGGCCCGCGCTTCGTCGGTTCCACCGGTCTGATGCGCGCATCGATCGGTGTTATTGAACACGAAGGGTATCTCACTACGATGGAACGCTCTCGGTCGGCCATCCAACACGCTCGTTTTCCATGCGAATGTGTAGATGTAGGCAGGAGCTGCTCGCAACGCTGCCTTTCGTGCGGCCTGTGTCACCGTGTCGATCCGATACCGCAAGCCTCCAGAATTGGTGGTATGCACGAAGATCTCCACGGGCTTCGCGCTTGGATACGCTCGGCGAAGCGCCTCGACGACGGCGTCGGGCACCGGCGTCGGCAATCTCGCGAATTCCGCTCGCAGGTCGGCGTCGCTCCACAGCTCACGTGCCGGGTTAGTGCCTGGGCCAAAGCCTTCGTTGAGCGTGTGGCCGATAAGCATCGGGACGTCGGCTGAGATGTTCGGAGCGGTCGGGTTAAACGGCACCTCAAGAATCACACGGCCGTCAGCGATAGGACCGTTGTTGTCCGAATACCTTCGGCTGCTGAATCGCACGACCTCAAGTTCCGCCCGCTTGGAATCCCATCCGTACCGCTCTCTAAGCAGGGCGCCTAACGGAGCGTCCGCCTGTCGAGCGTCAATCTGTCGGAGCTCCGAAGTGGTAAGCCGGTTCCATCGCGTGATCGCATCCATCTCGAACTCCACCTGAACCCATGTCCGCCCGTACGCCATTCTGAGCGTATCGGCCGGGACCTTGCGTAAGGCTTCAACTGGATCGACTGAAGCGTTCAACTCCCGGAGAAGGGCGGCGGTGTGACGGGCCGAGAACTCCATCGTCCGGTTGTTGGTGGTAACCGGCGTAGCACTTTGAACAATCGCCTTGTGGAACAGCCTCCGCGCCGAAGGCATCGCCATGAGAAAGTTCACCTTAGCGCCACCACCGGACTGACCGAAGACGGTGACGTTGTCCGGATCGCCGCCAAACGACGCAATGTTCTCTTTGACCCATTTCAGAGCTGCCACGATGTCGATCATGCCCACGTTGACAGAATCCTTGTACCTATCGCCGTAATCGGCGAGATACAGGAAACCAAACGCGTTGAGTCGGTGGTTGAGGGAAACCACCACGACATCGCCGCGCCGAGCAAGGTTGCCTCCGTCGTACGAGGGTAACTCGAAGCTCGACCCGAAGAGGAATCCGCCGCCGTGCAGCCAGAACATCACCGGTCGCTTCTGCTGGTCGTTCACACCGGGTGTCCAGACATTCAAATAGAGGCAATCCTCGTCGACGTAGGACTTTTCGGTGTACTCGAAGAAGAACTGGCTCAGATCGTCATATTGCCCGGTTGCCTGAGGACACGCCGGTCCGTAGCGGAGAGTGTTCCGAACGCTTGCCCACGGCTTGGGCGGCTCGGGGGGCATGAATCGCAGGGCGCCTGTTGGAGGCGAGGCATACGGAATGCCCTTGAATGTGTGAATGCCATCGTCCGAATAGCCACGGATTCTTCCCGTTGCAATCTCAACGACGGCGTTCGCATCCGAGAAGACGATGCGCGGCTTGGGTCTCGATTGTGCGGCTACTTGCTGGCCGCTCGCTGCCGGCCCAACGGCTGCCAAGGCCGCGATCGACTTGAATGCTTCCCGGCGACTGAAGCGCGTCGTGGCGGACTTGGAGTCAGGCGTCGGCATCTTCATCGTCACGATGCTCCCAGCTCATTTTCGGCGGTCACTGTTGTCGTTTATTGGCCCGCAGGCTAACGCGCAAATGAGCCGCGCGCGATCACGATGCCAGCGTGCGTCGGCTCCATTTGGGATGTTAGGCACCAACCTACTCCAATTGTCCGGGCTGGATTCGGTCCAGTGCCGCAAGAACGGCAGGCACGAGAGGCAGAAGATCTTGAACCCGATTCGACCGCGCAACGATCAGCACGACGCCGAATGGCAGAACCGCCAAGTTCTGCTCGCGCTCAAGCTTGCGGTCCATCGTGAATGCATCGACTTGGCCGCTCGCGCGGCGCAGGAGCTCACCGTTTTCCACGCCAGCCCAGCCCACGCCCTGAACGGTGGATACGACGTGTCTTGCCAGGGGTTCGATGAGATCGTGAGGCAGGTTCTCGTCAAGCAGAACGCGCACTGGTCAGCACACTGTCTCGCGCCATTTCAAGCGCGGCGATGGCCTGTTCGCGCCGAACGGACGGAAACTGCCGGAGGAATTCATCGAGAGTGTCGCCTCCCTCGAGATAATCGAACAGCGACTGGACCAGCACCCGTGTGCCAACAAACACGGGCGCTCCGCTCATGATCTTCGGGTCGCTGTGCACCACGGCCGGTTTGGGAGTCATTGCTGGAACCCCTCGTCTTTGCGAGTATAACCTGACGACGTAGGTTGTGTGCCTAACGTCTCCGGCTAATCCGCGCCGCGCGGCGTCAGGATAGCACCGCCGCGCGGGCAGCGGCAGGCGCGAGCAAGCGCGTCGGAGGGCGTCGGGTTCAGCAAACGTGTTAGCCAGCCCATTTCGCCGCGAGCAGCTCCCGGGTCTTCTTGTCTGGGAATATCACCCGCTCCGATGCCTTTCCTGCGTGACACGGCGTCTCGGCCAAGCGATCTTCCACCACTTCAAGCGCGGCATCGTCCCACCCAACATCAAGGTAATAGGGCACGCCTTTCGCGAAGTCGACCATGATCCCAAGCACGGATCGGTCGACTGTGGCACCGATGCGGACCGGCACCATCGCTCGTCGTTCGGCTTCAATGATTGACTGGGCGACACCCAGACGTGACAGTCGGTGGGCGACCATATCCCCCAGGTGCAGCGGCAGTTCCCGAACGTTCCGGGCGCGCACCAACATCGGGAGCAACGACGTCGAACTGACCAAGAGAAGCAGCGGCTGCCGACCCACAATCAGGCGATTGACGTACCAATCGCCGAGAGCCGTGTCCGCGATCGGAGCCCTCTCGGCCGCAGGCAACGCGGTCTGGAGTTTCCGCGTCGGTCGCAGCGTCACCATCGTTTTGGTTTGAGGCTTGTTCGTGTCTGGCTGACGTGCCAAATGAGCCGCGCGCCGCTGCGGCATGATCGCACAGACAGTCGGCGCGTCGGCTCCATTTGAGTGTTAGCCAGACTTCAGGAACTTGCCGACACGTCTGGCCGAAGCCAAGCACGTAGTTGATCGACTGTAACAGCGTCTCGCGCCACGATAGTCAGCTGGCTTTGCGATCGTGCCGTGTACGGCTGCCCGCTGAGATGACTCACGAGCCCGCCTGCCTCGGTCAGAACGAGCGCGGGCGCCGCGTGGTCCCACGGCAGGAGCCGGTAGTAGATCACGAAGTCACCCAGACCTCTGAGAATGTCGGTGTACTCCATTGCCGCGCAGCCGGAAGGCGGCCTCATCAGCACGCGGCCATCCAGCGCGGCGGTCACTGCCTCGCCAAGGCCATCCGGCATGTAGCGCACAAGCACGGCTCCGCGCGAACGGACCTCTTGCGGAGCCGAAGGGACCCGAATACGCTCGCCGTTGACGAATGCGCCGCTGCCGGCCTCGGCGACAAACGTCTCGCGCCGAGCCGGGAGCACAAGCCAGGCCGCTTGCGCCCGCCCCTCCACCACATACGCCACCATGATGCCAAAGCCGCTATCGCCAGCGGCGAAGTTCTTCGTGCCGTCGATGGGGTCGATAACCCATAGGGGCTGGTCGGAGGCGAGTGACCGGAGAAGTTCGGGACGATGATGCGCGGCCTCTTCTCCGATGACAGCGGCCGATGGGGTCAGAGCGGTCAAAGCCTCTGACACATGCGCCTCGACTTCACGGTCCACGATGGTAACGAGGTCCTCTGGATCACCGGGTGTTGTCTTGGTCTCGACGTCATCGACAGACAGTTGGGAGAAGCGCGGCAGAACCAGCGTTCGAGCCGCCTCCTCAATCAAGCCGGTAACTGCCTGGATATCGATTGCCACTTGTATACGCGACTCAACCAATTCGTGTTCTGGCTAACGATTGCGAATGAGCCGCGCGCCGCGGCGACATGATCGTACAGGACCGGTGGTCGCGTCGGCTCCATTCGCGGGTTAGCCAGCCCGATCTATCTGGGTTCGGTCGTCTCTGGCCCTCGCAGCGCTTGAAGACCGTCGATGCTGATTCGGTTCTTCTGCACTTGGTATTCGTGAAGCCCTTGTGGCCCCTTCCGTGCCGCCCAATCTGGAAGCTGTGATCGGTTTCCCTCGAATACGTACAGAGGAACGCCGTAGCCACACGAGTCCGCGATACGGTCGATCGAAATGCGAACGATTGCGCGGCCAGCTGGCACCGCTGGAAATAACCCCCGTAGCCGACTGAATTCCTGATCTTGCGGCTCAAAGACCGAGCCACGACCGTGAAACCGAACGATACGTGGAGCTCCCTGAAACGCACAGAGCATAAGGACGATGCGACCGTTCTCTCTGAGATGCGCAATTGTTTCAGCACCACTGCCGACATAGTCCAGGTAGGCCATGGTCTGAGGGTCGAGCACTCGAAGTGTATCCAGTCCCTTGGGCGACACATTGACGTGACCGGCCCCGTCTAAGGGAGCCGTCGCCACAAAGAACATCTTCTGTGTTCCGATGAACTCTTCAAAGCCTTGATCGATTCGGTCAAAGAGCTTGCCCATCGTTGTGTCCCGGATGTATTCGAGGAATCGGTTTATGTCTGGCTAACAATCAGCGTTCACCAATGCGACGGTCGACGTCTCATCCATCACCGCGTGCTACGTCGACGTCGTGCAGCCGGGGATGACGCGCGAGCGGTTCCACCAGGCGCGATGGCACCATCGTCAATCGATCCCGCGACAAGTCCCAGGATTCCAGAAAGCTCCACGTCGACGCCCGCCGTAATCAGCGCTTGACCGTCGGGTACGTAATCCCGAGCTGCTCGAGGTAGCTCTTGTAGCGCGACGGATCGTAGTAGAACTTCCGAAGCTCCGGCCGGTACTTGTCCATGACGGCCTTGTTCATCTCGATCGCCGGCTTGTCCTCGGCGCGGATGAGCGGCTCGTACTTGATCGTCTTGGTCTGGACGTTCTTGAAATAGTCCCACGCCTGATCGACCAGTGCGGGCTTCAACACGAGATCCAGGACGGTCATCGCCTGCACCTTGGCGCCGGCGGTGGCGCCCTTGTGGGCGATGGGCGTCGCCATCGAGATCGCGTTCGCCCAGTTGTGCCCGGGGAGCCCGGGAATGTTCGACGGGAAGCGGAGCGTCACTGTCGGCACGTTCCACGAGATGTCGCCGATGTCGTCCGACCCGCCGCCGCGGTTGTCCCGCACCGGGCCCTGCAGCTCGGCGCCGACCTTCATCGCCAGGCCCTGCTGATTGCTGCCGAGCTCCTTCTGCAGCGCCTTGGCCAGCGTCTGGTCGGCCTCGCTCCATTCGGGCATCCCGACCTTCTGGATGTTGGCCCACGTCGTTTCCGCCACGACCTTGTTGAAGTGCTGCGGCCAGGCGCTCCCGAGCACACGCATCGGCTGGAGCTCGGTGTTGGTCATCATCGCGGCGCCCTTGGCCATGGACTCGCCGATCGACCACAGTTCCTTGATCTTCGAATACGTCGTCTGGCGGAAGTAGTACCAAACGGAGGCGTTCCGTGGGACCACGTTCGGCTGATCTCCGCCGTTGGTGACGACGTAGTGAGAGCGGTGTTCGAGAGGCAGGTGCTCGCGGCGGTAGTTCCAGCCGATGTTCATCAATTCGACCGCGTCGAGCGCGCTGCGTCCGCGCCAGGGCGCTCCAGCCGAGTGCGCGGTCTGTCCGGTGAACGTGAACTCGACCGACACGAGCCCGGTGCCGTCGCGATCGCCCCAGGACACCGCGAGCTCGTTGCCGACGTGCGTGAAGAGCGCGACGTCGACGTCCTTGAAGAAACCCTCGCGGACGAAGTAGGCCTTCGTGCCTACCAGCTCCTCCGCTGTCCCGGGCCAGATGCGAATCGTGCCCGGCAGCTTCTCACGCTCCATGATCTTCTTCACGGCGATGGCGGCAGTGATGTTCACGGCCTGCCCCGAATTGTGGCCTTCCCCGTGGCCGGGGGCGCCTTCGATCATCGGCGCGTAGTACGCCACGCCAGGTTTCTGCGACGCCTGCGGGATGCCGTCGATGTCCGAACCGAGTGCGATGACCGGCTTGCCCGATCCCCACGTCGCCATGAACGCCGTCGGAATCCCGGCGATGCCTTCCTGGACCGTGAAGCCGTTCTTCTTCAGGACGTCGATGAGATAACGGTTCGTCTCGGTCTCCTGAAAGCCGAGCTCGGCGAAGCTGAAGATGGAATCGACCATCTGCTGCGTGAACACCTGCATCGACTCGACGTCCTTGACCGCGTCGGCCTTGAGACGCTCGGTGCGCGGGTCATCTTTCACCGGGCGCGTGGGCGTCGCGGACGCGGCAGACGACATCGAGGGCACAGCCTGATCCTGGGCAATGGGCGCGGCGGTCAGCGCCAGGGTTGCGACAAAGACGGGAATTAGTCGAACGCGAGACCTTCGGGGCAGTCGAGGCATGGACGATGCTCCTGGTGCAGTGAACGGCAGAGGCGCCGAGAATAACAGATTTTCAACGATAATGAGGGTATCGCATGGCTATTCTCGACCGTTTCGGGCGTCCGCTTCGAAGTCTGCGCGTATCGGTGACCGACCGGTGCAACTTGCGGTGTCTCTACTGCATGCCGGAGCCGGACTACGCGTGGCTGCCGAAGGACACGCTCCTCACGTTCGAGGAAATTGGCAGCATCGCCGACGCGTTCTGCGATCTCGGCGTCGACCGGGTGCGACTGACCGGCGGCGAACCGCTCCTCCGGCGCGACCTCACGTCGCTCGTCCGGTCGCTTGCCGACCGTCCGGCGATCCGCGACCTGGCGCTGACGACCAACGGCGTCCTGCTGGCCCCCCAGGCGGCCGCGCTCCGTGCTGCCGGCCTGCACAGAATCACGATCAGCCTCGATACGCTCGATCGGCAGCGGTTCCGGGAGATGACTCGCTTCGATAGCCTCGACGCGGTGCTCGACGGCATCGAGGCGTCCGCCGCCGCGGGCTTCGAGTCGCTCAAGATCGATACGGTGGTGATGCGCGGCGTCAACGACCACGAGCTGACCGCGATTATCGAGTACGGCCGTCCGCTCGGGGCGGAAGTCCGCTTCATCGAATACATGGACGTCGGGGGCGCCACCAGGTGGTCACCCGGCGCGGTAGTGTCGCGGCGCGAAATGCTCCAGACGCTCGAGACGTACTACGGCCCGATCACCGCGATCGACGAAGAGTCGTCCGCGCCCGCCGACCGGTTCGCGCTACCCGATGGCACGGTCTTCGGCATCATCTCGTCGACGACCGAGCCGTTCTGCCGCAGCTGCGATCGCAGCCGGCTGACGGCCGACGGCGTCTGGCTGATGTGCCTCTATGCCAGCGCGGGCACCGACCTGCGCCGGCCGCTCCGCGCCGGCGCGAGTGCCGACGAACTCCGCCACCTCATCGCCACGGTCTGGGCCTCGCGCGCCGACCGCGGCGCCGAAGAACGCCTCGGCTCCACCATGCGCGAAGCGCTGATCCCCGTGAGTGCCCTCAAGAAGGACGCGCATCTCGAAATGCACACGAGGGGGGGATAGGACTGCCGACTGATTCACCTCTCCACCCTGAACGCCAGATAGAGCAACGTTCCCGCGCGCTCGAGATGGAGAACGGCGGCTGTGCCGGGTTTGAACTGGGCGGCGGCGGCGTTGAGGTCCGCGACGGTCTCGATCGCCTTGCCGTTGAGCGAATAGATCACATCGCCAGGCCGCAGCTTGCCCTGTTGCGAGTACGGCGCGTGCTGCGACACGGTCGCCACGACCACGCCCTTCTGGCGCCGCAGGTTCGGCAGCAGTTCGACGATCTTCGGCGTCAGGTTCAGGGCCAGTACACCAAGCGCCCGAACCGGGATCTGCTGGCCGATGAGATCGCTCAGCCGTCCGACCTCGCTTTCGCGCTCGCCGACGAGCACCCGGACGCTCAACTTTCGATCGCCGCGCTGCACATCGAGCACGACGGTGTCATTGACACCGCGCGCGTACAGGTTGATGCGAAGCTGGCGGCCGTTCTCCATGCGCTTGCCGTCGAGCGCCAGAACCAGGTCGCCCGGCTGCAGCCCGGCGCGGGCGGCAGGCCCGCCGGGCGCGACATCCGACAGCACGACCCCAGCATCGACCGATACGGCGAGGGCTTCGGCCAGAAGCGGCGTGATTGTCTGCGAGTGCACGCCGATGTCGCCCCGGCGCACGCGGCCGGTCTTGCGAATCTGCGCGAACACGTTGCGCACGATGTTGCTCGGCGCGGCAAAGCCGATCCCTTCGTTGCCGCCGGACTGCGAGTAGATGAGCGTGCTGATACCCACGAGGCGCCCCTCGGTATCGACCAGCGCCCCGCCGCTGTTTCCGGGATTGATCGGCGCGTCGGTCTGGATGTAGATCATCGGGTCTTCCGGCGTGAGCTGCCGCGCCACGGCGCTCACTACTCCGAGCGTGACCGACGACTCGAGCCCTAGCGGGCTGCCGAAGGCGAGCACGATCTGCCCCGGGCGCAGCGCCTCCGAGTCTCCGAACGCCAGTACAGGCAGGGCCTTCGCCTCAATCTTGATCACCGCCACGTCGGTCTCGTGATCGATCGCGACGATCTGCGCGCCGACGACGCGGCCGCGCCGGCGGAGGACGGACGTCCCGGCCGCGTTGCCAGTGGCGGCCAGGGCGAGCTCGACTTCGATCCGCGTCGCCCGCTCGACCACATGAGCGTTGGTCACGATGTAGCCGTCGGGATCGACGATGACACCAGACCCGCTGCTGCGCTCAAGCACGGGCTCGCTCGCCGCGTGATCGTCCTCGTCGGGCTCGGCGTATCCGGTCACGAAGATCTGCACCACGCTCGGACTGACACGCTCGGCGAGATCCTGCAGCGATTGGGAGAGCTCCGTCAGGCCGCGGGAAGGTGAGGAGCGCGGCTGAGCTCCCTGCGCCGTGGCCGTAGACGGAATCAGCAGGAGGGCGGCCGTCAGGAGCGTGAACCTGAAAGTCATTGGGAGATTGTAGGGGAACGGCGGACTTTGGGGATCAGGAGAACGGAGGACTTCTTGGGAGCAACCAGGAACGAAGATAGGCGGAGACAACGGATTCTTCGTCGCCTTCCTCAACCATGATCAATCAACTCACCTCGATCACCCGCGCGCCACCGGCAGGCTGACAGACAAACGCCGTGGTCGCTCGCCCGGTGCGCTGCTCGTAGCCGGCCTCGACCGACGACAGCACGCGCTCGACCGATCCGGCCTCGGCCAGCGCGATGACATAGCCACCAAATCCAGCGCCGGTCAACCGCGCACCCGTGCATCCCGGTTGGACAATCGCGAGATCGACGAGGACATCGAGCTCCGGCGTTGACACCTCGTACAGATCCCGGAGGCTGGCGTGCGAGTGCATCATCAGGCGCCCGGCCCGCTCGAGGTTGCCGCACGCGAACGCGTCCGCCAGGGCGGCCGGTCGACGGTTCTCGGCGATCACGTGCGACGCGCGCCGGACATCAACGGGATCCAGCGACGGCGCCACGTCTGCCAGCAACGCATCGTCGACGTCGCGAAGCGCGCGGACCCATCCGTGCCGCGCCTGCAGGGCCGTCACCACGCGCTTGCACGCGGCGCGGCGATCGTTGTACGCGCTCGCCGACAGTTCGCGGCGCACGCCGCTGTCGAAGACGAGAAGCCGGGCCGTCTCGGGGATCGGCACATCGCGGGTATCGAGCGACCGGCAGTCAATCAGCAGCGCGCAACCCTCACGCGCCGAAGCGACGGACAGCTGATCCATGATGCCACAGGCGACGCCCGCGAACTCGTGCTCGGCCTGCTGAGCCAGCCGTGCGGCGCGGCGCGAATCCCACTCCACGCCGGAAACGGCGCCGAGCGCGAGCGCCACGTCGATCTCGAGCGCCGCCGACGAGGAGAGCCCGGAGCCGGCCGGCAGGTCGCTCGCGATCGCGAGGTCCGCGCCGTTCAGCGAGTGCCCCGCCCCGAGCATGGCCCACGCGACCCCCGCGACGTAGCCGAACCAACCGCCGCGCGCGCTGCGCCTGGCCGGTTCGCTCGTCGTGCGGCGCTCCAGGACATCGAGGGACAGCTCTCGAGTTTCGCCGAACTCGTGGGCATAGGCCCGCAGGACGCGGTCCTGGCGTGGAGCAAACGCCACGGCCACATGCCGGTCGATCGCCATGGGCATGACGAAGCCGTCGTTGTAGTCCGTGTGCTCGCCGATGAGGTTGACCCGGCCGGGCGCGACGGCAAATGACGCGGGCGCGCCGCGTCGGAACGCCTGTTCAAACTCGTGCCGAGCGCGCTGAAGAAGACGTGGACGGACCATTTGTCGGGGCTCAGGGCTCAGGACTCAAGGCTCAGGACGTGAGGCAAAACAAAAACGGGGAAAGCCGCGAAGGCTTTCCCCGTGCATTTCGGGCCTGAGCCCGAGCCATGAGCCCTGAGCCGACAGCGGCCTACTGCTGCGGCTTGTGCAGCACTTCCTGAACCGGCTCCTTCTTCTTCGAGCCCAGTCCCTTGATCTGGATGGTCGGCTCAGCGGGCGCCTCCTTGAGGACGTGCTGGCGGTAGAGCGCGGCCATCCGCTCGTTTTCGGCGTCGTTCTTCTTCGCCTCGGCGCGTGCGCGCAGCTTCTCTTCGCGGGCGGTCTTCGCGATGCCCTTCTCGTCAAGGTCGGTCTGCTTGCCGGCCGCCACCGCCACCGGGTCGAGCACCAGGTTGTGCGCCGTCGTCGGCAGATCGACGTGCTTGCCTCCGGCGACGATGTCGTGACGGCCGTGCTCCTCGTACCACTTGGTGAGCGTGGCCGTCATGTGCATCTTCTCGATGATGTTCCGCCAGCCGATGCCCGTGTTGTAGGCGCAGAAGGAAATCTCACCTTCCTGCGTCGCGTACGGGATGATGCAGCGCTCGGTGCGGCGGAAATCGTAGTTGAAGAGATCCTGGAACCACATGCCGGCGATGAACAAGAAGTTCCAGCGATCGGCGCGGCGCTTGGCAATATCCTGCGCCGTGCGGTCGCCGGTGACCTTGCCGTAGTTCCTGCCGGTGGCGCCGAACGTCTTGTCGAACTTCTTCATCAGGTCCACGAGCTTGAAGTGCGTCGGGGCCTTGAAGGGGTCGTAGTTCTTCATCAGCGCGAGCGCCATGCCCGTCGCCGACAGGAATCGGCCGCGGGCGGCGTCGTTCACCCGCTTGAGGTCAGTCGCGAGCGCCGCCGCGTCGAGGAACGCCGTCACCGGTACGGCCTCCTTCGTTTCCTTGTCGATCATCACCGCCATGCCGATACCGCAATTGGGATGGCAGCCGCACGTCAGGTTGCCCCACTCCGCCGTCGGTCCGTGGACGAGGTCGGCCCAGTCGGTGAACGTGCTCATGAACGAGATGGGAAACCAGTCGCGCACCGGCTGGCCGATGCCCGTCTGATCCTTCACGTCGTGCGCCAGGTGCGACAGCGTGTAACGCTGCGCCGCGCGGCGCTCGTCGGTCACGAGCTCGTCGCGGCCGGTGAACGACACCGGCTGGAACGACAGGAAGTTGATCTTCTTCGGGTTGTCGAGCGCGAACTGGACGATCCGGCCGACCTGCTCGTTGTTCACGCCGTTGACGATCGTCGTCACCGGAACGATGTCGACGCCGGCGGCATGGAGGTTCTCGATCGCGCGCAGCTTGACGTCGAACAGGTTGCCGACGAGACGATGCGAGTTGGCGGCGTTGCCGATGCCGTCGAACTGGAGATAGGCGTAGCGCAAGCCGGCTTCCGCCGCAGCCTTGGCGAACTCAGGGCTCTTGGCGAACTCGATCCCGTTGGTCGCTGCCTGGACGCTGTTGTAGCCGACCTTCTTCGAGTAGCGCACGGCGTCGAGGAAGTGCGGCGACATCGTCGGCTCACCGCCCGAAAACTGCACCGACATCTGGCGCTTGGGCTTGATCGAGATCGCGTTGTCGAGCATCGTCCGGATGTCTTCCCACGAGAGCTCATGGACGAAACCGACCTGGTTCGCGTCCATGAAGCACGGGTCGCACATCATGTTGCAGCGGTTCGTGAGGTCGATCGTCAGGACCGAGCCGCGGCCGTACTTGATGGTGCTGCTGCCGTGGTTGTGCAGCTTCTCGTCGTTGTGGGCGCGGATGTCGCTGCCAGGAAAGACGTCTTCGAGGTGCTTGAAGAACGCCGGGTCGTTCGACATGACGTCTTCGAAGTGCCCATGCAGCGGGCAATCCTTGACCATCAGGATCTCCCCGTCGCGCTCGATGATGGTCGCCTTGATCTCGCCGACCTTCTCGTTGAGCAGAATCTTGTAGTCGCGCTTGCCGTCGAGGATTTCCTGTCTGGCCTCGCGCACACACACCGGGCAGAGCGAGTCGGTCTCGCGCGGCCAGCCGAGCGGCGGCTTCACCTTCTGGTGCGACTTCTGCAGCGGCAGGTCGGACCACTTGGGCGTGAACGTGGCGCCTGGCTTGATGCTGTTGAGCGCGTCGAACGCCACCCAGGCGCCCTTGGCGACATAGGTCAGGCCCTTCTCGACGTACTTGATCGGCTTGTGCATGGCGCACATCGTAACGGTTTTGGTAAGCCAAAACAGCCAATTTCAGGTCAAGTGGCCGAAGAGGGGGGTCAAGGGGCAGATCAGGGTGCCAGATGCCGAAGAATGAGGGCGCCAGGAGTGCAAAAAGGAGCTAAGACGCGGACACGCCAGCGGTTGCGCTCCTGGCGCGGGCCGCCGGACGGAACCGCCACAGCAGCCGAAATCCCAGCAGCGCGCCAAGGATCGCGGCGTAATAGACCGGCTCTCCGATCGCCACTTTGACCTTCCAGAGAAAATGCAGGCACGCGGCGATGCCGCTGATGTAGACCAGCCGGTGCAGGAGCTGCCACTTCCGGCCGAGCCGGCGAATCCATCCCTTCGTCGACGTTATCGCGAGCGGAACCATCATCGTGAAGGCAATCATGCCCATGGTGATGTACGGCCGCTTGACGATGTCGGGAAGGATGAACTCGAAGGCAAGTCCCTGATCGAGCACGACATAGGTGAGCAGGTGGAGCGTCGCGTAGAAGAACGCGAATAAACCGAGCATCCGTCGGTACTGGATGACGCGCTGCCAGCCGGTGATTCGCCTGATTGGCGTAATCGCCAGCGAGGTGAGGAGAAACCGCAGTGCCCAGATCCCCGTCGTCAGCGTGATGTCCTCGATCGGGTTCGCGCTGAGCCGCCCGGTGAATCCCCTGAAGACGAGCCAGAGGAACGGCAAGAGCGCGACGACGAAGACCGCGGGTTTGGCAAAGCGTATCAAGACTCAGCGTCCAGCTTCAAACTTCCCCACTTCAAACTTCGTCACTTCAGACTTCCAACTTCAGACTTCCGACTTTCAGTAGTGCTTCTTGAGGTCCATCCCGGCGTACAACGACGCGACCTGATCCCCGTAGCCGTTGAACATGAGCGTCGGCCGCCGCGAGAGCTCGCCAATCCGCCGCTCGCGCGCCTGTGTCCAGCGCGGGTGGTCGACCTCGGGATTCACGTTGGAGTAGAAACCGTACTCGCTCGGCGTCGCGTCGCTCCAGGCTGTGGGCGGCATCTTGTCGACGAACCGGATGCGCACGATCGACTTGATGCTCTTGAAGCCGTACTTCCAGGGCACGACCAGCCGAAGCGGCGCGCCGTTCTGGTTCATCAGCGACTTGCCATAGACACCCACCGCCATGATCGTCAGCGGGTGCATCGCCTCGTCCATCCGCAGCCCCTCCATGTAGGGCCATCTGAGACTTGCCTGGTTCTGCCCCGGCATCTCGGAAGGTCGCAGCAGCGTCGTGAACTCCACGAACGTGGCTTTCGCCGTGGGCTCGGCACGCTTGAGGATGCTGCTGAGAGGAATACCGACCCAGGGAATCACCATCGACCAGGCTTCGACGCAGCGGAGCCGGTAGATTCGCTCTTCGAGCTCGAACGGCTTGATCGAGATCCTCGAGCAGGTACTCGGCGGGCTTTGCGCACAGCCCGTCGATCTTGACCTTCCACGGACTGGTCTTGAGGCGGCCCGCGTAACGCGCCGGATCGTCCTTGCCGGTGCCGAACTCAAAGAAGTTGTTGTAGCTGGTGATGTCCTCGAAGCTGTTCAACTTCTCGTCGGTCGTCACGACCTTGGGCTTGATGCCGGACAGCGCCACCTGTGTCATGGTTTCGCCGCCCTCGGCGAGCGCATCGCTCCCGCACCCGGCGATAAACGGACTCGCGACCGCCGCCACTGCCGCACTGCTCGCCAACCGCATGAACTCGCGCCGACGCAGGTAGAGCTGCTCGTCGGTGATGTCCGAGGACCCGAGGTCGGGACCGCGCCTGATGACCATGGACTGACCTTTCAGATTGCAGGCAGGGCCCCACCCTGCCAACTCGTGCCGCTTCGGTTCAGTAGCGCCCGCAGTTCAGATGCCGCCGCGAGGTAAATCTCCTGGCAACCATAGTACCCCCATGCTGCCCTACCTCGTAAACACCTCAGGCGGTTCGCGCCTTCCCACCCGCTTGCGGACTACAATTCCGGCATGGAGGAACGGCCCAGGGCCCCCCGCATCGATCCGCAGTGGCCCAAGCTCCTCTCCCTTTCCGCCCACGACCTCCGCACCCCGCTCAGCGTCGTCGCCGGCTACATCCGCATGCTGATGAAGGAGCAAGCGGGACCGATCAGCGAGCAGCAACGGGGTTTACTCAAAAAGGTGGAGGAATCCTGCGCGCGGCTTAAGCAGGTGCTCGACGAGATCAGCGAGCTCTCGGAACTCGAATCGGGCGAGACGAAATTCAACCGCGGTACTGTCAGGCTCACGTCGATACTCGCCGATGCCATTGCCGCCCAGCCGGACCTGCCGGAGCGCACGGTGAAAACTGTCTTGATCGTCGACAGCGACCCCTCAGTCGACGCCGATGCCGTCAAGCTGAAGACGGCCTTCGCGTCAATTCTCCATGCCCTGCGGCGCGAACTGGTTGCGAGCGACGAGCTCGTGGTCCAGGTCGACGCGCGAGACGGCGAAGTCGGGCACTCCATCCGGATTACGATCGGCGAACCGAATCAGATGGCCGAACTCCTGCAACTCGAGCCGCAAGCGTTGGTGGCCTTTGACGAGTGGCGGGGCGGCAATGGGTTGAGGCTTCCCAGCGCGCGCCGCATCATCGAGGCGCATGGCGGCCGCGTGTTGGACCGGGTCACGGAACCGGTCGACGTCGAGAAACCGCGCGGCAAGGCGACCGCTATTGTGACCCTTCCCCCGTCTGGATAACTGTTGGGCTTTTATCCGTAAGCTCTACGCTGTGTCTTGAATCACGGCACACGCTCCAACGGTCTTGACTGCTCTGCCTACACGTTCCAGGGTCGCGATCGACGACAGAATTGGTTCAAATCCAGAGCTTTCAGCTGTTTCGGCCACAGCTCGCCACCTCGACGCAGATGAGGTACGAGTCTTGAACATGGCGCGGGCATGTCACTAACCATCTCGGATGATCGACCAGCCACTGGATTGTCCAGCGCTCGCGACTCTGGGCTACACAGGGCGACGAAGCCCTATATCGCGATCGTCGACGATGACCCGGCGTTCGCGTCCTATCTGCAGACGTTCCTCTCGCTGCGGGGCTACGAGGCCCGGTGCTTCACCCGCGGGGACGAACTCCTCGCAGCGATGAAGGTGAGCGACACGCCTGACGCGGTTCTCCTCGACGTCATGATGCCGGGTCTCGACGGCATGGCGACCTTGCGCGCCCTCAAGTCCGCCCGCCCGGACGCGCAGGTGATCATGCTCTCGGGCCGCAACCAGGCCTCTACCATCGTCGAGGCCGTCCAGGCTGGCGCGACCGACTATGTCGTGAAGCCCGACGACCCCGAAGGCCTGGGAGAGATCGCGCTCGACGTCGCCATCAAGAATGCGATCGAGAAGAACCGGCTGGTGTCAGAGCTGAGCGAACTGCGCCAACAGCTCAGCGACAACGAGGACCAGGCGGTGTGGGGCAGCAGCGAGGGCATGCGGCGCATCACGACGGTGATCGAACAGGTCGGCGACAGCGACGTGGCCGTTCTGATTCGCGGCGAGAGCGGCGTCGGCAAGGAGCTGGTCTCGCGGGCGATTCATCAGCAGTCCACGCGGCGCCATCGGCCGTTCGTCAAAGTAAACTGCGCGGCGCTTCCGGCGGAGCTCCTCGAGAGCGAGCTCTTCGGCCACGAGAAGGGCGCCTTTACCGGCGCCGCCACGTCGCGCATCGGCAAGTTCGAGCAGGCCGATACCGGAACCCTCATGCTCGACGAAATCGGCGAGCTGACGCCCGCTCTCCAGGCCAAGCTGCTGCACGTCCTGCAAGACGCAGAGTTCACCAAGCTCGGCAGTAACAAGCGCATCGAAGTGGATGTCCGCGTCGTCACCGCCACCAACCGCGACCTGGAAAAGATGCTGCTCGCCGGCAGCTTCCGCGAGGATCTCTACTATCGCCTCCGCGTCATCGAGCTGACGGTGCCCGCCCTGCGCGAACGCCGTGACGAGATCCCAACACTCACGGAATCCTTCATCGCGCGGTATTCGCGGAAGTACAAAAGGACGGCGCCGCGGATCAGCCCGCAGCTCCGACAACTCTTTCAGGAGTACAGCTGGCCGGGGAATATCCGCGAGCTGGAGAACACGGTCAAACGGCTCGTGATTCTTCAGGACGAGGAGATGGCCATTACCGAGATCGAGCGCAGCATGCAGCGTGTCGCGAGCCTCCCTGCCGCCGCTGCGGATTCGATCGCATCAACATCAGCGACGTCGGCAGTGCCAGCAGGTCCAGGGGCTCACGGCGGCCCGGAGCCATCGCCGACGGTCACCTCGGGTGACGACGACGGCATTGAAGAGACAGACGAAGTAGAGGGTTCTCTGGCCGCGGTCGCCAGGGCCGCCGCCATGAAGGCCGAGCGTGCGCTCATCGAGAAAACGCTCAACCAGGTCCACTGGAACCGCCGTAAAGCCTCGCAAATACTGGAGGTTAGCTACAAGACGCTTTTGAACAAAATCAAGGAGTGCTCGATCACGAGGTCCTGAACGGTTAGGCCGTTCAGCGTCAGTCGGCTATTCTGGTTGACGCCGATGGCGCCCCGCTGACGTGGGGCGGCGTCGATTTCACCAGGAGTCAGGTCGCATGTCAGTAATCGCCGCTGCGCTTCTCGAGAAGATCAAGACCCGCCGGGCACGAACTGGAGTGGTCGGACTGGGATACGTCGGACTACCACTCGCCGTCGAACTCGCGAAGGCCGGGTTTCATGCGACGGGCATCGATCTCGACGGGCGCAAGATACAGGCGATCGAGGAGGGCCGCTCGTACATCCCCGACGTGGCGACCGCCGACGTCAAGACTCTGCGAGACGCGGGCAAACTCGATGCGACCACCGACTTTGCCGTCGTCAAGGACCTCGACACCATCAACATCTGCGTACCGACTCCCCTCCGCAAGACGAAGGACCCCGACATGTCCTACATCGTCTCGGCGGTGGAATCGATCGCCACGCACCTGCACCCGGGGCTTCTCGTCTGCCTCGAGTCGACGACTTACCCCGGAACGACCGACGAGGTCGTGCAGCCGCTGCTCGAGGCGACGGGCCTCAAAGCCGGCCGCGATTTCTTCCTGGCGTTCTCGCCCGAGCGCGTCGACCCGGGGAACCCGACGTTCCAGACCCACAACGTGCCGAAGGTCGTCGGCGGACTCACGCCAGCGTGCGTCGAACTGGCGAGCGCGCTGTATGGCTCGGCCATCGACACCATCGTGCCGGTAAGTTCGACGCGTGTCGCCGAGATGGTCAAGTTGCTGGAGAACACGTTCCGGGCCGTCAACATCGGCCTCGTGAACGAGCTGGCGCTCATGTGCGACCGCATGGCCATCGACGTCTGGGAAGTCGTCGACGCGGCGAAGACCAAGCCGTTCGGATTTATGGCGTTCTACCCCGGTCCGGGGCTTGGCGGCCACTGCATCCCGATCGATCCGTTCTACCTGTCGTGGAAGGCCAAGCAGAGCGGGTTCGACCCGCGGTTCATCGAGCTTGCAGGCCACATCAACGGCGGCATGCCGCACTACGTCGTGGACAAGATCGCCGAGGCGCTCAACACGAAGCGCAAGGCGATCAACGGGTCGAAGGTGCTCATCGCCGGCGTGGCCTACAAGCGCGACATCGACGACATGCGGGAGTCGCCCGCGCTGGACGTCATGGGCCTCCTCCACGCGCGCGGCGCGCAGGTGTCTTACGTCGATCCCCATGTGCCGGAAGTGCACGGGCGCGAGTGGTCGGGACGGTTCGACGTCAAGGCCGCGAACGTGGGCCGCGGGTCGTTTGGTCAGTACGACTGCATCGTGGTGATCACCGACCACAAGTCGTTCGACTACGACGCGATGGTGGCCGAGTCGGATCTGATCGTCGACACCCGGAACGCGATCAAGACTCCGGCGAGGAACGTCTTCAAGCTCGGCGCTCCCCGCCCCGCGAGCGAGACCGTCGCCCTCGCGTGAACCCGGGTCAGACCGGGGTCAGACCAGGGTCAGACCCATGAAGCCGGCTGTCTCCCGCCAGATAGTCTCCAGGCTCCCCAGGAGTTGATGGTCGTCGTCCAGCATGTGCAGGACGACGTTGGGACGCGCCTCCGCCCAGCGCTCGACGGTCGCCGGATCGACCGAAGAATCGCGCCGTCCCTGAAAGATCTGGATCGGCAGATCGAGGCGTGCGTTGAACGCGTCGTAGCGCGCCGCATCGGCGTACAGCTCGAAATGGACCGGCATCAGCCGGCCGAAACCGTAGTGGAACACCTCGAGCCGATTCGTGCGGCGCCATTCCTCGATACCGCGGTCCCCCATCTCGCGCATGCGGTTGCCACCGAAATCGAGCGCCGGCGCCAGCAGCACGAGCCGATCGATCCGCCCGGCGTCCCGCAAGGCAGCGTGGACGGCCACGAACCCGCCGAGGCTCGATCCGATGAGTGTGACCGGCCCGGGCCCAAGCGCCTGCACGACGTCGTGCACCTGGCCGAGCATGCGGCTCACCGTCAAGGTCGAGAAGTCTGGCGCGTTGAAGTCCGGGGTGTGCACCGCGACGGCGTGGGCCGCGAGTTTCGAGCGGAAGAACGCGGCCTTGGACGATTGGGCGGACGAGGCAAAGCCGTGCAGGTAGAGGACGTGCATCAGAGGATCACCTTGCAGCCAGGCCGGCAGCGGCACGGGATTGCACCCGCCCCGTCGGTGTTGTAGTCGTAGGCAAGCTCTTCGCCGCGCCGGATGTTGCGCGCGGCGCGAATCCAGATCGTCTCGCCGATGACCTGCGCATAGCAATTCGGACGGCACGAGTGGTTGATGAAGCGAGCCACGTTGCCGCCGACCGCGGCGTCCCGCGCGTAGAGTCGGTTCAACTTGAAGCACCAGATGTGTCCCGCTCGAAGGTAGTGCTTCTCGCGCCTCAGACTCTCCCGGTTCGTGATCTTCTCCCCGGCGTAATCGATGATGCGAGTATTCTTGTTGATCGGCTGCGCCGCAAAGACACCCCAGCCCTGGATACGCGAGCGTCGTTTCTGAATCATCCGCGTGTCATTACAACACAAAAGAAATGCTGAATGCGGAATGCTGAATGCTGAAGTGAATGACGAAGGGCGGAAGCGCGAAGGCTTCACCCTTTCTCCGTTCATCATTCATTTCAGCATTCCACATTCAGCATTCAGCATTTCTTGGTATAGTTTGGTGATGGAAGGTATTCTCACCGCGTGGGGCCGGATCCTCGCCGGCTATCGGCCCTCGTTGTCGATCGAGATCACGCGCGAGTGTCCGTTGCGATGTCCCGGCTGCTACGCTTACAACGACGAACATCTCGGCGGCGAGGTCACGCTCCGCCAGGTCAGTGATTACAAGGGCGACGAGCTGGTCGAAAATTTCTTCAAGCTCGTCGACGAGCACAAGCCGCTGCACCTCTCGATCGTCGGCGGTGAGCCGCTGGTCCGGTTCCGCGAGCTCAACACGATCCTGCCGCGGCTGGCCGAGCGCGGCATCTACTCGCAGCTCGTCACCAGCGCCGTCCGGCCGATCCCTGTGGAATGGGCCAAGCTGCGCCGGCTGCAAATCGTGGTGTCGATCGACGGGCTCCAGCCCGAGCACGATGTCCGGCGCACGCCCGCCACGTACGATCGCATCCTGAAGCACATCGTCGGGCACCAGATCACGGTCCACTGCACGGTCACCCGGCAGCAGGTCCGGCGCGACGGGTACCTCGAAGAGTTCATCAGGTTCTGGTCCGCGAACGAGAGCGTGCGCACGATCTGGGTGAGCCTCTACACGCCCCAGATTGGCGAAGTCTCCGACGAACAGCTGCGCCCGGAAGACCGCGCGCGGGTCGTGGCGGACCTGATGCATCTGCGCCGCCTCTTCCCCAAGCTGCAGATGCCCGAGGGCCTGATCAACGTCTACGCCAATCCCCCGGCCAACCCCGACGAGTGCGTCTTCGCGCTGACCACGACCTGCGTCTCGGCCGACTTCAAGCATCCGATCTCGCCCTGCCAGTTTGGCGGCAACCCCGACTGCTCCAATTGCGGGTGCATCGCCTCGGCCGGCCTCGGGGCAATCGCCCGCCATCGCCTGCCTGGAGGCCTGCGCGTGGGCGCAATCTTCGAAAACTCGCTTCGCGTCGGCCGCAAGGTCCACCAGATGCGGGCGCGAGCTTCCTAGCGCCCGTCGCCCACGTCAGCCACCAGACATGGCCGCACCCGTATCCTTCGACATCACCTCCGGCGTCGACCTGCAGGAAGTCGACAATGCCGTCAACCAGGCGCGCAAGGAGGTCGCACAACGGTACGACTTCAAGGGCTCCCGCGCCGCGATCGAACTCAACAAGACCGACAACACGATCGTCCTGACGGCCGACGACGACTTCAAGATGACCGCGCTCTGGGAGATCCTGCAGGGACGGCTGGTGCGCCGCGGCGTACCGACGAAGAACCTGACGCCTGGAGACGTGGAGCGCGCCGCCAACGACACGGTCAGGCGGGTCGTGACGCTCCAGCAGGGCATCCCGGCCGATGCCGCGCGCGAGATCGTCAAATTCCTGAAGGACCGGAAGCTCAAGAAAGTGCAGGCCGCGATCCAGGCCGATCAGGTCCGCGTCTCCTCGGGGTCGAAGGACGACCTGCAGGAGGCGATTCGAGTGCTGCGCGAGCACGATTTCGGCGTCGCGCTCCAGTTCGGCAACTACCGCGGCTAGAGCGACGGACAACGCTGACCACCGGCGCCAAGCTGTCCAAAGCGTTCGTCCTGGGGGAACCATGCGTCGAGTGAAGCGTGCGGGCCAGTCTTGGAGCCTGATGAGTGCGCTGGCTGCACTCGTCATGACTGCCGCGATCGCACCACACGTTGTCGTGCGGGCCGTGCTGGCCGCACCCACCGTCGCGCCGCAGGCCGCCGCGCCGCGCGTCAATCCCAACGCGAAAGCCATCGCCGAGTTCCAGAAGGAAGTGGCCGAGTACGTCGGACTGCACCGCGAGCTCAAGGCCACGTTGCCGAACCTCCCGAAGGAGGCCTCGCCCGCCGCCGTCGACGAGCACCAGCGGGCCCTGGGCCGGCTGATTCAGCAGGCCCGGAAAAACGAGGGGGTGGGACACATCTTCACGCGCGACGTGCGCCCGGTGCTGCGCCGCTTGCTCTACGGACTCTTTACGGGCCCCGATGGCAAGAGTCTCCAGGAGGCGGTCATGGAAGAGAACCCAGGGGAGACCGTCAAGCTGGTCGTCAACGGGCGGTACCCCGACACGTTTCCGCTCTCGAGCGTGCCGCCGCAGATCCTGAAGGCGCTGCCGGCGCTGCCCGAAGAGCTCGAGTACCGATTCATTCTAACGTCGCTCATCATCCTCGATGTGGATGCGCACATCATCGCCGATTACCTCACGGGTGCCGTGCCCCGATAGACGCCTCAGATTCTGGACTATGGGTACGCGCCGGTCTCTCGCCGTTGTTCTCGGTCTCACCGCCGTCCTGTGCGGGGTGTCGGCTATCGGCCCGCTCGCGCCGAGCGCCGCGGCGCCGCAAGCGGCGGCAGTCGTCGAGCTCCCGAACCGCCCGGGCTCGTTGAAGTTCGCCGTCCTCGGCGACTTCGGCACCGGCAGGAATCCGCAATCCCAGCTCGCGGCGCAGATGGCGAAACTGCGTGCGCGCTTTCCTTTCGAGCTCGTCATCACCGTCGGGGACAACATCTACGGCGGTGAACGCCCGCAGGACATGCAGAGGAAGTTCGAGCAGCCGTACAAGGCGTTGCTCGACGGCGGCGTGAAGTTCTACGCGTCGCTCGGCAACCACGACGACCGCGCGCAGGCCAGGTACGCTCCGTTCAATATGGACGGGCGGACGTACTACACGTTCAAGGCGCCGCGTCAGGACGTGCGATTCTTTGCGCTGGAGAGCGACTACCTGGGAGCGCCACAGATAGCGTGGCTCGAGAAGGAGCTCGCGAGCTCGGGCGAGCGCTGGAACATCCCGTACTTCCACCATCCGCTCTACTCGTCGGGCAAGCGGCACGGGTCGCACACCGATTTGGCCAAGGTACTCGAACCGCTGTTCCTGAAGGGCGGCGTCACCGCAGTCTTCGCGGGCCACGACCACTTCTACGAGCGCACGAAGCCGCAGAAGGACATCGTCCACTTCGTCATCGGATCCGGAGGCCAGCTGCGAAAAAACGGCATCAATCGGCGCACGGGACTGACGGCCGTCGGCTTCGACACCGACCTGGCGTTTCTCGCCGCCGAGATCGACGGCGACGAGCTCTACTTCAACGCGATTTCACGCGCGGGCGCGGTCATCGACTCCGGGATCATCCAGCGGCGGAAACAGGAGTAGCCCGTTCGTCGACGGCCTTCTCCTTCACGATCGCCGGCTGGCTCTCTGTCCAGTCGGATTCGAACACGGCCTGAATCTTCCTCGCCGCCCGGACATCGGTGACGATCACACCGACTTCCCGCCGCGCATCCAGCTCCAGCTTGCGCAGACTCTGGCTCCCCACAAAGACCGCGGTGCCGTCGCGGACGATCGCCCGGACGTGAAGGCGAAGGCCGGCGAGCTTTCGCGTCTCGGCGCCCGACAGGCCCTTCTCCACCTTGCCGATCACCCGGATCTCGACTCCGGCCTTGTGGCGCTCCTCGAGCGTGCGCAGCAGCATCCGATCCGAGATCTTGAGGTTGTAAATCAGCAACTGTTTCTTCGCCCTGCACAGGAACGTCGTCAGCAGCTTGCGCGAACACTCCGGACTGACGACGAACCGCTCGTGGCCAGGGATGTACGGTTGGCGCGTGGTGTCCGCAGTGAAGAGCGCACAGGCTTCCTTGACCAGCCGCTTGTCGCGGGTGACGACGCCGAAACTGCGGCTGCGCTCGATATCGAGCCTGGTGTAGTTGAATCCTAGAACGTGCAGCGCATCGTCGACGATCATCATCTTGCTGTGGTAGCGCGTCAGATCGTCGGCCGTCCGGGCCACGATGACGCCAGCGGCGAGCAGCCGCATCTCGAGCTTCCTGAGGTTCTTTTCGCCGCCACGGTTGGTATGCGCGATGAGCGCACGGACCGTCACGCCTCTCGCCACGGCCGCAGCGAGCGCCTTCTCCAGTTCGAGGCGATCGAACCTGAAGATCACGATGTCGATGGACTGCTTCGCACGCTTGACGGCCTGCAGAAGCGGGGTGAGGCCCTCCTCGGGCTGGATGATCAGCTTCACTGTGCGCTACTTTGCCTTGTTCTTCTTTTCGGACCAGTCGACAGACGCGTGGCCCTGCGGATCGAGTCGCAGGATGGCGTTGCTCACGCGATCGCGCTCGAGGTCGAGCGGCACGCCTACCTCGTAGCAAAGCTCGGCGTCGGCCGAGGCGCGCAGCTCATAGGGCAGCTCGAAGCGGCGAAGGATGGGCTCGATCTGCGGGCGCAGTTCGTCGGTCTGATCGCCGGCCTTGATCGTCAGATCGTAGGTCTTCACGCCCTTCTCGAACGACTCGATGATGCCGAGGAGCACGACCAGAAACACGGTCGAGAAGACGGCGAGCGCATATAACCCGACGCCCGAGGCCAGCCCGACGCCGAGCGCGCTGAGCATGACCACCGCATCCTTGGGGTCGTCGATTTTCGATCGATATCGAATCAGGTTGGCCGCGCCCACGATGCCGAACGCCCGCGCCAGGCTCGCCCCGACGACGAGCATGATGATCGCTCCGACGACCGCGAGGATGATTTGCGTCTGGACGACGGCGGGCATCCGTGTCGGCGTGCCTTTCCGCCTCGGCCTGAGCGCGAGCGCCGTGCCGAGGACGGCAGCGAGCGGCAGGCGCACGAGCGCATGGCTGATTTCCTGCATTCGCGGTATGGCTTCGGTGATTTCCTGCAGTGGCGGCATGCGGCTACCCCTTGAGCGCCAGGCCCTCGGCGATCTTCTGCCTGAGCCTTCGGATGAAGCGATCGGTGTCCGCCGGTGGATAGCCACCCGCCCTGAACGCGTCGCGCCACTGGGCGTCGCTGAGACGCTGGAGGCGGCCGCAGATCCATCGCACGTCAGCCGGCGCGATATCGTCGAGCAGCGTGTCGTGGCGCCCGCGCCAGTCGAACGTCACCCGGCCGTTGACGACGCCGGTGATGAAGGGGGTGCGTTCGAAGACCTCGATATCGCCGCGGGGAGCGTTCATGACGCCGGTACGACCGAACGTATGTCCGAGGTCACGGGCGACGTACCAGGTCCGCGCTCCCTCGAAGGGCGTCTTGAGCGTGTAGATGGCGTTGTTCTCCTCTTTCAGATCAGAGTTGCCAAGCATCGCCTGGAGGACGAGCAGGCCCTTGAGCTCCCGCGTGCCGACGAACGGATTCTCGTAGTACGACCAGATGCCGGTATCCTCGAGGCCGCCCTGGAACGTGGGGTCTTTTTCGCGAAAGCGCGCGGGCAGCTGCGGGTTGGGTGAGGTCGCTTTGTCGGCGCGCCATCTCTGTACGTAGTAGATCGGAGGCTGATGGTAGCCAAGGCCCCAGTGGATCCGCGACGCGACGACTTCGGTCGGTGCTTCGGGCGGAAACTTCGCGCTCCACTGACGGTTGCCGGGTCCGGTGACGGTGTAGCCGGGACTGAAGCCGGTGCGCTTGATTTCGATGACGGTGTAAGTCGCGGCCGGATCCGGCGCGAGCGCCTTGCCGCCGACGCCCCAGTAAAGATCACGACCGGCGGCCGGTTCGACCCAGAGCTGTGCCAGCTGCGCTCTGGTGGGTGGGCCAGGCAGCGTCGACTTCATCGTCGGGTGACACGCAGCGAGGACTACGACCGCTCCGATCGCTACGAACCTCGCACTCCTCGTATATGCGCGGCGCAGCGTGTGAAGTTGATTACCCACTCGCACGGCTCAGCCTCCCATCGGGTATCCACATACATCGAACACCTCGTCCAGACAGGCAGTGTGCAAGTGCCACGCCAGAGCTCGGCCGATCTTACGAGCGGTCGAGCTTCAGCGATAGTCGTGAGACTGCGGCTCAGGCCCATTCGTAGACAGCGCCTGAAATCGCTCCGCCTTCACCGACGTCACGCCGTCCTGAATCTGCAGCGTGCCTTCCACAAGCAGGTACGGCGCGCCAATCACCGTTGTCCGTTCGTCGGTGAAGAGATCGGGACGCACGATGATGTTGGCGATGCCGGTTTCATCCTCGAGGGTCAGGAACACAAACCCCTTGGCAGTGCCAGGCCGCTGCCGCGTGATGACGGCACCCGCGACCCGCACGCGTCGGCCCGAACGCCCTCCCGCAAGATCGCTCGCGCGCTGAACCCCGCGAAGCGCAAGCTCGCTGCGGCAGAGCGCCATCGGGTGCGGGCCGATGGTCAGGCTCGTCCCCGCGTAGTCCGCCCGCACGCGCTCGGCGGGCGTCATGGCGCGCAAGGGCGACGAGACGTCAGCAACTTCCGCCGCATCCTCTCTGAACATCTCACCCGACGATCGCACCGCCCGTTCGATTTGCCACAGCGCGCTGCGGCGATCGTGGCCGAACGCATTGAGCGCCCCGATCTCGGCGAGCGTTGCGAGCTCGTCGCGGCGAAGGCCGGTGCGGGAGATCAAATCTTCGAGCGCCTGCGGCCTGCGTCGAGAGCGCCCGCGGCCCGAGCGCGGCGCGGAGTCGCCGCGCGAGAGCGAGTGGGGGTGGGGCCCCACGAGCGCTGAGTAATGCTGACCATCTGCAACTGATATCCCCGCGCTCGGGCTTTGCTCTCCCCACTCATGCGCACACACGTTGCAGAACAATGTCGAGCTCGGTGTTTCTTCGATCATCGAGCGATCGTCGTTCCCACACTTGGGGCAACGAGGTGATTCGAGCATCTGTCTGCTTTTATCAGCGCTCGCGGGGCCCCACCCCCGCTCGCTGGCGCCTCGCGCATTCGCGCTCGGCGCGGCCGCAGGCGCTGCCGATTGGACGACAGTCCTCGATTCAACGACATCGCGGCTCGATGCTATCTGCTTCCCCACCTCCGCGCGCAATCCGTTCACATACATCAGGCCCAGCCGCACGCGCCCGTCAGGATCGACGCGGCACTCCCAATCCGACTCCTGGACATCGATGGGCGAAAATCTGACGCCGCGACGCTGCGCGTCCTTGACGAGCGTCGCCGGATGGTAGAACCCCATCGGCTGGTTGTTCAGGAGCGCGGTATAGAACGCCGCGGGGTAATGCGCCTTGAGGTAGGCGCTGGCATAGACGAGCAGCGCGAAGCTCGCCGCGTGTGATTCGGGAAATCCGTAGAGCGCGAACGAGGTAATCGATCGGATGATCGCTTCCGCCGGCTCGCCGACGATGCCCTCCCGCGCCATGCCGCTGCGCAGCCGGCCCTCGAGCTGCTGCATGCGCTTTTCGGATCGCTTGAACCCCATCGCGCGGCGCAGCTCTTCGGCTTCACCACCGGAGAATCCGGCCGCCACCATCGCCATGCGCAGCAGCTGTTCCTGGAAGAGCGGCACCCCCAGCGTCCGCGCCAGGATGGGCTCGAGCGCCGGATGGGGGTAGACGACAGTTTCCACGCCCTGCCGGCGCTTCAGATAGGGGTGCACCATCTGCCCGACGATCGGCCCGGGCCGGATAATCGCCACTTCGACCACGATGTCGTAGAAGCACTTGGGCCGGAGGCGCGGCAGCGTCGCCATCTGCGCGCGCGACTCGACCTGGAAGATGCCGATCGTGTCGGCTTCCTGCAGCATCGTGTAGACCGCCGGATCGTCTGGGGGCAGGTGGGCGAGGTCGACGATCGGGGATCGGGGATCAGGGATCAGGGATTCGGTGCTGTCACGCACACCTGTGCTATTTTCACGTGCGCCGGCGGACGCCCCGCTCCCTGACCCCTGATCCCTGATCCCTGAATTCACCAGCGCCAGCGCATCCTGCAAGACCGCCATCATCCCCAGCCCCAGCAGGTCGACCTTGACGAGTCCCAGGTCGGCGCAATCGTCCTTGTCCCATTGGATGACGACGCGATCGGGCATGCTCGCGTTCTCGAGCGGCACCACCGCATCGAGCCGACCCTGACAGATGACCATGCCGCCGGAATGCTGGCCGAGATGCCGCGGCAGATCCTGGATGCGCGTCCAGAGCTCGCCGAAGCGCTGAACGCCCGGATGCTGGCCATCGATGCCGGCGTCGTGCAGGTTGCGCTCGAGCGTCTCCTTCGGGTCGACCCACTCGAAGTGATTCATGACCTTCGCGAGCCGATCGATCTGATCGATATCGAGCGAGAGCGCCTTTCCCACTTCGCGCGCCGCGCTCCGGCCGCGATACGTAATCACATTGGCGGTCATCGCCGCGCCGTGCTTGCCGTATTTCTCGTACACGTGCTGGATGACCCGCTCGCGGCGGTCGCCGCTCGGCAGATCGAGGTCGATGTCCGGCCACTCGCCGCGCTCTTCTGATAGGAACCGCTCGAACAACAGATCCATCCCGACCGGATCCACCGCTGTGATCCCGAGGCTGTAGCAGACGGCACTATTGGCGGCCGATCCGCGTCCCTGCACGAGGATCTCCTCCTGACGGCAGAAATTGACGATGTCCCAGACGATGAGGAAATAGCCGGCCAGATCGAGCTTCTCGATGAGGTTCAGCTCGCGCGAGATCTGGGCGCGGGCGCGATCGTGGTACGGCCGGTACCGCTCACGGGCGCCCGCCTGGGCGATCTTCCGCAGGAACGACGCCATCGTCTCGCCGGGCGGCACCGGGTAGTCCGGAAAGCGGTAGCCGAGATCCGCCATCGTGAACTCGAGACGATCCGCCAGCTCGCGGGTGCCGGCGATGGCTTCCGGCAGGTCGGTGAAAAGCCGCGCCATGGCGTCGGCCGGCTTCAGATACCGTTCGGCGTTCCAGCTCAGGCGCCGCCCGGCATGCTCGAGCGTCGTCTTGTGACGGATGCACGTGAGCACGTCATAGAGCGGCCGATCGGGGACATCGGCAAAGCGCACGCCGTTGCTGGCGATAACCGGCAGGTGAAAAGCCGACGCGAGATCGCGCAGCGTGTGATTGTCGGCTTCTTCATCGCGCAGCAGATGGCGCTGCAGCTCGACGCAGACGTTCGACGAGCCAAAGGTGCCAACCAGGCGATCGACCAGTCCGCCCACGCCATAGCGCGGCCCGTTGATGACCGCGCGGCCGGCCAGCGCCACGAGCCCGCCCACCACGCCGTCGAGATCCGCGAGCGCGAGCGCCCCCTCACCTTTGGGCGCCGACAACTTCATGCGCGTTACAAGACGGCACAGGTTCTGATAACCCTCCCGAGACGCGACCAGGACCGGAAGGCGGAAAAGCCTGGGCTCGGGGCTCGGGGCTCGGGACTCGGTGTTGTTCTTATTTCGTTTCGCGTGATCGTCAGCCCCCGAGCCCCGAGTCCCGAGCGATATGGTCAACTCGGCGCCGACGATGGCTTTCAGCCCGGCACGCCGTGCGGCCTGATGGAATCTCGGGATGCCGTAGACCCCGTCGCGATCGAGCAGCGCCAGCGCCGGATAGCCGAGCGCCGCGGCACGCTCGACGAGGGTTTCCGGCAACGACGCGCCGTCAAGAAAGGAAAACGCGGAAGACGCGTGCAGTTCGATGTACACGGTGTGAGCGCCTCATTCACCATCGCCCATTCAGTCGCACTTCAATCGCCCCATCAATCGCCCCATCAATCAATGACCCCGTCGAGAAACCAGTGCTCCGTGTCCCGTGCCTGAAACAACCGGCACACCGAACCATCGCTGAGCGCGACATCCCATTCATCGCGGTTCCACGGCCGTGACGCTCCAGGCAGTTCTCTCGGCAACTCTCCAGGCCTCTCTTTCCACCATGCGCCCGACGATCGCCAGGGGCCCGCGCATTGATCGACGTGGCCGCCGGGCATCCCGCGCCGATCGATGAACACATGTCGGGGACGGCCGCGCTCGACGGTCACCCGGATGGCAATGGGCGGACGGAATCGCCGCAGCACGGCACGGTCGTAGTGTCCGGCTTCAGCCGGACCAGCGCGAGTCCGGCTGAAGCCGGACACTACGACTGCGTGAGGCACGGCTTCGTCCGGCGCAAACCGTCGCATCTCGAACGCATCAGGCCCATGGGAATCGAGGAGGACCGGCTGACCCGAGCGCGACTCGCCCACCAGGGCACCGAGCCTGGCCGTGAGCGTCGCGAGCGTCTCCGCCGACGGCCGCGCGCGCTCGAGCAGCGAATACTGGAGCACGCGCCCCGGCGCCGGATCGACTTCGATCGAGACGATGTCGATCGCCGCCTGGGGCGGATGCGATTCGAGGTCGAGCACCAGGAGCGTCCGCAGCACCTTGGGGTCGCGCATGGCGGCCGGCAATTGCAGCATGCGCGCATGCACCGTGCGATCGACGAGACGCAAATCCAGGTGAATCACCGCCGCGGCCCGGTCCGCACGTTCGAGCGCCGCGGACAGCGGCTCGAGCAGCCTCGCCAGCACAAACGCCAGCGGCTCCAGCCCCTCGATCGGCCACTCGAGCTCGACACGCTCGAGGAAGCGCGTCACGTCGGGATCGGGCACGAGCGGACCCGCGTCGACGCCGCGCGCCATGCGTTGAAGGGCGATGCCGGCCTGTCCCAGCCGCGCCGACAGCGACCCGGCCGGCAGGGTCGCCAGATCGCCAAGCGTTGTCAGCCCCCAACGATCGAGGATCTCGAACATCGATCGCTGATCTTTTTCTTGGGACGCGGAACGCTGATTCTCTAAACGGGACGCGGATTTCGCGGATCTCTGCGGGTCAGTTTCACGGGAGGCAGATCTCTCGGATCTCCGTTCCTCATGGCGAAGCCACGTGGCCCCGTGGACCTCGCCGAGCACGTCTTGCAATACCTCGAGTCGTATCGGCGCCACCGCGGCCGCGATGTCACCAGTTTCGACCGAGAGTCCAGGAAACGCCGCCGACAGCAACAGCGCCCCGATTTGCGACGGCGCCACCGCCACGCTCACGGATCGCGGATCTATTCGGGACGCAGAGCACTGATCGTTTTGACGGGACGCGGATCCCGCGGATCCCTGCCCATCTGAAGAATCAGCGATCGGCGAAATCCGAATCGCGTCTGAAGTGCCAGTGATCCGCGAGATCCGCGTCCCGTGAGACGCATCCGCGTTCTGCGTCCCGCGAGAAAGCTCGGCGATCCGTGATGCGAGCTCGGCGCCAATCGTTGGCGGCTCGCCGAGCAGGCGCCCCAGCCCGCCGACATCGAGCACTACGCAGTCGCAGCCGTAGCGCTGCAGCCGCGGCGAAAACTCTTTTGCGACGGCGACCGCCACATCGGGAGTCCGAGGGGATCGGAGGCACGCGTACAACGACGGCATGACCGGTCAGCCTCGAGCCCCGACAACCCGCGGCTCGGTATCCAATCCCTGCAGCAGGCGCGCCCGATCCGATCGTCCCGTCCAGCGCGCGCGCGACAGCACAGGCGCAGCGATGCCTGTCCGCGCTTTCAGATCGACCGGGACAGTTAGGTCTCTCGGGTTTGGCAGGTCTTTCGGGTTTGGCCGCCGGCTGTCCATCGCCACCGTGGCGCCGCCGGAACTGCGAGCCAGATGTTCGGCCGCCACCAGCACGGCCACCGTCTGGCTGCCTTCGATGACGCGCGCCAGGCGAAACCAGGTCGTGAACGGCAGCGCGCGAACCGTCCGCAGCGGAACGTCCGCCAGATCCAGCACGACCAGACCGAACCCGCCGGCCTGGAGGACGAGGTTCATGGCCTTCAGCGCGCGCGTGGCGTCGCCCCTCTCGCGAATCCACAACAGCCGCGACAGATCGAGTCCGATCGACGCGGCCGATTCCGGATCGAACCGATCGTAGGTATCGACGAGCGCCACCAGCTCGCCACGGGCGACGGCCGCAGCGAACGCGCAGCAGATGGCCGCGGTCCGTCCCGTCGAGCGCCCGCCAACGATCTCCGACAGGTGCCCGCGCCGCAGGCCGCCGCCGAGCGCCGCGTCGATCGCCGGCACGCCGGTGGCCGCGAGGTCGTCAGCGTCGGGCGACGCGGTCGCACCCGCGGGCATTTCGCTCGTCAGCGTGACGTCGAGCTTCCGGGCTTTCAGCAGCGATTCGATCTGCGCGCGCGCGGTCGGCACAGCCTATTTTCGCTTTTTATTCGCCTGAGTCAAGCCTTCGCGTAAGTCTCAGACAGATGGGCTGTTAAGATTGATGGTCCGACACGTGTCTACGCCGCCTCCACCATCGACTGCCCTGCGGTCCCCGATCCTCCAGCGCGCCTTCGCCGCGTTCACCTATCGCGATTTCCGGGTGCTCTGGTTCGGCGCCTTCGCCTCGACAGTCGGCACCTGGATGCAGAAGGTCGCACAGAGCTGGCTCGTGCTCGACCTCACCAATTCCTCCCGGTTCTATCTCGGGCTCGACGACTTCCTGGGTCAGCTGCCGATTCTCCTCTTCACGCTCCTCGGCGGCGTCATCGCCGACCGCCACGATCGGAAGCGGCTGCTCATCGGCTCGCAGTTCATCCAGATGGCGACCGCCTTCACGCTCGCCGCCCTCGTCTATCAGGGCCGCATCCACATCAGCCACATCCTCGCGATGTCTTTCATCGCGGGCATGGCGCAGGCGTTCGGCGGACCGGCCTATCAGGCGATGATCCCGTCGCTCATCAACAAGAAGGATCTCCCGAACGCCATCGCGCTCAACTCGATCCAGTTCAACCTCGCCCGCGTCTTCGGCCCGCTGTTCGCGGGCGCGACCATCGCCACGCTCGGCACGATCGGGTGCTTCACCCTCAACGGGTTCTCGTTCCTGGTGGTCATCGTGGCGCTGCTGTCGCTCTCGGTGGCGCACGTCCAGCCGGCCGATCGCAAGCCGATGATCGATGAGTTCAAGGGCGGCCTCGCCTACGCGCGCAGCCAGCCGGACATTCTCGCGCTGACGGTGCTCGCCTCAATGACAACGTTTCTGGGCTTGCCGCTGCTGACGTTCCTGCCGATCTTCGCCCGCGAGATCTTTCACGGCGATATCGGCCGCTACAGCTGGATGATGTCGTGCTCGGGGATGGGCGCCGTGGCCGGCGCACTGGTCATTGCCTGGCTGGGGCGCTTCAAGCACATGGGCCTGGCGCTCCTCGTCGTGCAGATGATCTTCGGCGGACTGATTGCCGCGTTCGCAGTGTCGCGAATCTACTGGGTGAGCAACATCCTGCTCTTCTTCTGCGGCGTGGCGCTGCTGATGGTCTTCTCGATGACCTCGTCGCTCGTGCAGCTCATCGTCCCCGATCACCTGCGCGGACGGGTCGTCAGCATCTACATGGTGGCGTTCCGCGGCGGAATGCCGCTCGGCAGCCTCGCCAGCGGCTTTGCCGCCACCTTCGTCCCCATCCCCGTCGTCCTGGCGATCAACGGGTTACTCGTCTCGCTGGTCGCGATCTACTTTTTCGTCAAGAGCCATGGGGTTAGGGAACTCTGAGACTCAGGGCTCAGGCTGGCGGCTGGCAGTTCGCGGCTCGCTGTTGCTGACTTCCAGGTTGGGACGAATCAGCCAGCAGCCAGCAGCCAGCAGCCACAAGCCAGTCGCCAGCCCGAGCCCTGAGCCCTGAGCCATTCAAGCCCAGATAACCCAATACCCCCCGAGCACGATCGACGCGCAGGCCATGACGATGGCGGCGGCCTCGCCGAGGCGTGCGGCGACGGCGGCCGTCATGAGGCGGGCGAAGGCGACGCCGAAGAGCGACATCGACAGCAGGATCCCGACGCCGAAGACGGCAATCAACAACAGCAGCGTGGAGAGCGGCGAGGATGCCAGGCCCTCGCCGAACGGCGCGAGCATGGTCAGGGCCCGCAGGCTGCTGACGGCGAACGCCGCGCCGAGCATCGTCGGCAGATGCGAGTGCGCGGACGGCGGCGGATGGTGATCCTGCCGGCCGACGTGCAGGTGCCAGTGCGGGGCGGGCTCGTGACCGTGGCGATGCGTGTGGCCGTAGACCTTGCCCGCGGCGACGCCCCAGAGGCCGATGCCGCCGAGCCCGATGAGGAGGAGGCCGCCGAGGACTTCCCCACCGCGCTCGACGACGAGCGGCAGCGACCAGCCGAGCGCGACGAGCGCGCCGGCGCCGAGCGCGAGGAGCAGCGCGTGCCCCATCGCGAAGCGCACGGCGACGCCGAACGCGCGCGTGCGCTGGAGCGCCGGTGTCTCGCCGGCCGCGCCGACCGACAACGCCGCAATCGCCATCAGGTGATCCGCGCCGAGTCCGTGAAGAAAGCCCAGAGCGAGGGCAGAGGAGATGAGGAGCACGATTCATTCTATCCGAGCCCGGAGAATGGCTGCGGCCCGTTTGGAGCGAGCAACCTAAAAAAAGCCGTGCCGACAGAGTCGGCACGGCTTTCGTGTCACCGCTTGCGGCGGGAGCGACTGCTAGCGATCCCGGCGTGTCAGCTGATCCCAGAGCGCCGCGCCGCCGCCGCCGATGGCCGCGCCGATGAGCGCGCCCTTCTTGCCACCGATGGCCGCGCCGACACCTGCGCCGGCGCCGGCCGACGAACCGATGATGATCGCGCTCTTCTTGACGGTTCGCGACGTTCGCACGGGCCGCGCATCCGTGTAGACGACCTGCCGTGCCGGGATCGGCCGCGCGACAGTCGCCGGCTGCGACACCGGCACGATGCGCGCATCGCCAAAGCTGTCAAGCGAGGGTTGCGCGACGCGGACCTGGCGGTATGGCTCGGACACCGGAGCCGCAAACGTCGGCGTCGCGGCCGTCACCGTCGTGTTCGTGATGCACTCGACCTGCGACAGCGTCGCACCGTTCACGACAACCGGACGAACGAGCGTGCGCTGATTCGGCTCGCAGCTCACGACAACCGGCGCGCCCTGACTGGCCGGCGTCGCAGCCGCCACAGGCTGCGCGAACACGCCCTGGCCCGTACCTGCACCGCATCCTGCCGTCACCAACAGCGCGCTCACGCCGAGCGCACCGATCAGGGGCTTCGCCAATGGCATCATCGAGCGACGTTCGGTGATAGTCATGTCCATCTCCCTCCGGCATGACCGTTCTGCCGGCAGCGACTGCTGCTCCAATCGCGATGCCAGCGAAGGGAGTGGCCAGAAACCGCCTGTTTTGACGTATTCTGCTGACGAGGTCGCGCCCGGGAGTGTCCTCTGGAGCGCTCAGAACGTGCGCACGGAGGACAGTCGTCTCGCCCGGGTATACTCAACCACGATTCTGTGCTCGGGGGCTCCACGCGTCGTTTTTCGTCATTGGTCAAAGCTCACTTGTCCTTCTTTTCGGCACTCGTCATTCAGCATTGAAACTCTCGCTCCATGTCCCTCATCCTGGTCGTCGAAGACGACGCTGATATCGCCGCGCTCATCGCCCACTACCTCGAGAAGGCGGGCCACCGCGTCGACCGCGTGACGTCGGGCACCGACGTCCTTCCCAGACTTCGGAAGACGCCGGCCGATCTGGTGATTCTCGACCTGATGCTGCCAGGCATAGACGGCCTGCTCGTCTGCCAGGCGATGCGGGCCGACCCCTCGATCGCGGGCATCCCCATCATCATGCTCACGGCGCGTGGCGAGGAGTCCGATCGCGTATCGGGCCTCGAGCTCGGCGCCGACGACTACGTCACCAAGCCGTTCAGCCCGAAGGAGCTGAGCGCGCGCGTCACGGCGCTGCTGCGCCGCAGCGGCCGGACCACTGCTGGCGCGCCGCTCCACTATGGGCCGATCACGATCGACGCCGACCGTCATACTGTGGCGCTCGACGGCGACGAGGTGCGGCTGACGGCGAAAGAGTTCCTGCTGCTCCAGTACCCTGGTGCAGCACAAAGGCCGCGTCCTCTCGCGCGACCTCCTCCTCAGTGACGTCTGGGGATACAACTACACTGGAGGCACGCGCACGGTCGACGTCCACATCCGGCGTCTGCGCGAGAAGCTGCCGCCGCTGTCGGACGGCATCGAGACCATCAAGCAGTTCGGCTACAAGCTGATCGACCGGCCGTGACGTTCCGCACCCGGTTCTTCCTGACGTCCCTGGCGACAGCCGCATTGACGCTCGTCGTCGCCACCGTGCTCATTTCGTGGTCCGTCAGGCGGGCCATGGGGGATCGCATCGAACGCTCCCTCGTCAGCCAAACGCGCCTGGCCGCCGAGACCCTCTCGCACCGGCAGGCTGCCAGCGCCGCCGAGCTCGACGGCGAGGCGGATGCGCTCGGCGGCCTGGTCGGCGCACGCGTCACGCTGGTCGCTTCCGACGGCGTCGTCATCGGCGATTCTGAGCTGGATGACAAGGCACTCGCCGAGGCCGAGAACCACGGCGAGCGGCCGGAGATTCAGCAGGCGCGGCGGGACGGGCTGGGCATCGCCCGACGGTACAGCACCACCGTCCGGGCTGACCTGTTGTATGTTGCGGTACCGGTCAACAACCCGGCGCTGCCCGCCCTGGGATTCGTGCGCCTGGCGCTGCCGCTCACGGACGTGGCCGAGCAGCTGGCTGCCGTCCAAAGAATTGCACTCGTCGCGTCCGCCGTCGGCCTCCTCGCCGCGTTGGCCATGGCGTGGACGACCTCCATGCTGCTCGGCCGGCGGGTGCACGCCATTGCCGCGGTCGCGGAACGGTATGGGCGCGGCGACTGGTCGCGTCCGGCGCGAGACTACGGCAGTGACGAGATTGGCACCGTCGCGCGCGTCCTGGACAACTCGGCGCGTGAAATCGGCCGGCGCGCGACGGATCTCGCCTCAGATCGGGCCCGGATGGAGGCCATCCTGAGCGGGATGATCGAGGGCGTCCTCGTCGTCAACGACCACGGGCGCGTGCAGCTCGTCAACGAGGCGGCGCGCGCGATGCTGCGGCTGCGGGACGACCCGGATGGCCGTCACTACGTCGAGATCGTGCGACAGCCCGACATCGCCGCTCAGCTCGGCGCGGCGCTTCGCGGGACGGCGACCGAGGGCCTCGAGCTGACGCTGCCGCGGGAACCCGAGCTCGTCATCATGTCGAGGAGCGCGCCGGTCAAGTCTCCAGGCGCGGCCGGAGCGGTGCTCGTGATGCACGACATCACCGATCTCCGGCGCGCCGATCGCATTCGCCGTGACTTCGTCGCCAACGTCTCGCACGAGTTGCGCACGCCGCTCACGGCGGTCCGCGGATACGTCGAGGCGCTGCTCGATCAAGGCCCCGACCAAGGCAATGAAGGAGCCGAACCCCCGCAGGTCCGCCGCTTCCTCGAGATCATCGGCCGGCATACGCTGCGGATGGAGCGCCTGGTGCGAGACCTGCTGCGCCTGGCGCGGCTCGACGCCGGACAGGAGCCGATCGAGCACGTCCGCTGTCCAATCGGCCCGCTGTTCGACGCAGTCGAGACCGAGCTGGCATCAGCGCTCGAGGCACGGCAGCAGGTCGTCGAGCACCGGATTGCCGGCAACGCCGAGGCGGTCGTCGGCGATCCCGCCAAGCTCCACGACGCGCTGCGCAACCTGCTCGAAAACGCGACCAACTACTCGCCGGAATCCAGCCGCATCACCATGGGCGCCGAGCGGATTGGCCAACGGATCCGCCTTACCGTCGCCGACGAGGGCCCTGGCATCCCCGAGGTCGACCTGCCGCGCATCTTCGAGCGTTTCTACCGCGTCGACAAGTCCCGCACGCGCGGCACCCGAGACCCGGGCGGCACCGGCCTCGGCCTCGCCATCGTGAAGCACCTGATCGAGCTGCACGGCGGCAAGGCGAGCGCCGCGAACCGGCCCGACGGCGGGGCCGTCTTCACGATCGAAGTGCCGTCGCCGGTCGCGGATCGCTGATCGGCGTAGCTTCAAGGCTCAGGGCTCAAGGCTGAAGAAATCGTACGTAGTGTCCGGCTTCAGCCGGACCGAGACAAGTCCGCCTAAAGGCGGACACTACGTACGATTTCTTCACAGGCTCTCAGGGCTCAGACCGCGCGGACGCTCTACGCCGTTAGAGCCAAATCGAGCGGAATGTGGACGTCTATTGTGGAACTGGCCGGCTCATCGATCCGCCGCCGTGCCGAACGACACGCCCCTCGACGGCGAAGACGACTTCTTCGGCGATGTTGGTCGCATGGTCGGCGACCCGTTCGAGGCAGCGGCTGACGAGGATCAGCCCGAGCGCGCGCTCGATGGCTGCAGGGTCGGACATCATGTGGGTAAGGAGAACGCGGAAGAGGCCATCTCGCAGCGCATCCGCTTCGTCGTCACGACCGAGAACCGACTGCGCGAGGGCGACGTCCTGCTCCACGAACGCCCGCAAGCTGTCGTGCAGCATGGCGACGGCGATTTCGCCAAGGCGAGCCACGTCGAAGGTCGGCCTCAGCATCGGTAGCGACAAGAGTCTGGTCACGCCCTGAGCGATGTTCACCGCCTGGTCACCGACGCGTTCGAGGTCGGTGTTCACCTTGATGATCGACCGCACGAGCCGGAGGTCGGACGCCACCGGATTCTGAAGCGCGAGGAACTTGATGCACAAGTCGTCGACCTCGAGCTCGAACTCGTTGACCGCAACATCGCCGGTGGCCACCTTGACCGCGAGATCGGATTGGCGCTGGACCAACGCCGTGAGCGCGTCGCGAACGCGCGACTCGACGAGCTCGCCCATCGCGGTGAGCCGCTCGGTGAGGGACTGCAGGTCCTCGTGAAAATGGCGCTGCATTAGCCGAATCTCCCGGTGATGTAGTCGTTCGTGTGCTTCTGTTTGGGCCTGGTGAAGAGCTCCGGCGTGTCGCTGTACTCCACCAGACGCCCGAGCCAGAAAAACGCGGTCTTGTCGGAGACGCGCGCCGCCTGCTGGAGATTGTGGGTCACAATGACGATGGTGTACTCAGTTTTCAGGCTGTAAATCAACTCTTCGACTTTCACGGTCGCGATCGGGTCCAGCGCCGAACAGGGCTCATCCATCAGGATGATTTCCGGCTCGATTGCGATCGCGCGAGCGATGCACAATCGCTGCTGCTGTCCTCCCGACAACGAAAGGCCGCTCTCGTGCAGTCGATCCTTGACCTCTTCCCAGAGCGCGGCGCCCCGGAGGCTGCGCTCGCAGGCCTCGTCGAGCGTCGCCTTCGTTCTGATGCCGGCGATACGGAGGCCGTAGACGACGTTCTCGTAGATTGATTTCGGCAGCGGGTTCGATTTCTGGAACACCATGCCGATCCTCCGCCGTACGTCGATGACGTCGGTAGTATCGGCGTAGAGATCCTGCCCGTGCACGTTGAACGTCCCGGTGACCTTCACGTTGTCAATGAGATCGTTCATCCGGTTGATGCAGCGCAGCAGCGTCGATTTTCCACATCCCGAAGGTCCGATGAACGCAGTGACCTCTTTGGCCCCAATGTCCATCGAGATGTCGAACAGCGCCTGCTTGGCGCCGTAGAACAGGTTGACGTCCCGAACCACGATGGCAGGGGGAAGTTTCGCGGCGGCCTGATTCGGACGCGTGAACTGGACGTCGGTCTTGATGAGCGGACCCTCGCCCGCAGCCACCGGTGGCTCACTCATAGCCTCGACTCCTGAATCGGTCTGCATCACATCCCCAGCCCTGAACTACGTCGTCCTCGAGAGCCCATCCGTGTTGTCCGTGTAATCCGTGGCCCTAGAAGGCTGACGTCTGGTAGCGCTTGCGCAAGTGATTCCGCACGATAATCGCCGTGAGGTTGAGCGCAACGACAATCAGCAGCAGCAGAATCGTCGTCGCGTACACCATCGGCTTGGCGGCCTCGACGTTCGGACTCTGGAATCCGACGTCGTAGATGTGGTACCCGAGGTGCATGAACTTGCGCTCGAGATGCAGGAACGGCTGCACGGAATCGAGCGGCAGATCGGGCGCCAGCTTGACGACGCCCGTGATCATCAGCGGCGCCACTTCGCCGGCCCCGCGCGCCATGGCGAGGATGAGGCCGGTGAGGATGCCTGGAGCGGCCGCGGGCAACACGACGCGCAAGATCGTCTGGAACTTGGTGGCACCGGTCGCCAGTGAGGCTTCCCGCATCGAGCGCGGTACTGCTGCCAGCGCCTCCTCCGAGGCAACAATGACGACGGGGACCGTGAGGAGACCGAGCGTGAGCGACGCCCAGAGAATGCCGCCGGTGCCGAAGGTCGGCGTCGGCAGGCGCTCTGGGAAAAACGCCTGATCGATGGAACCGCCGATGAAGTAGACGAAAAACCCGAGGCCGAACACGCCAAAGACGATCGACGGTACTCCGGCGAGATTGTTGACCCCGATTCGGACCAGTCGCACGAGCAGGCCCTGTCTCGCGTATTCCCTCAGGTAGAGCGCGGCGAGCAGGCCAAACGGCACTGCCAGCATGCTCATGAGAACGACCATCATGACGGTGCCGAAGATCGCTGGAAAGATGCCCCCTTCGGTATTCGATTCGCGCGGGTCACCTGCGAGAAACTCCCACAAACGGCCCGCGTAGACCGTCGCCCGCCCGCCGAACGAGAGCTCGTTGGCCCGATACACGCGAAAGATGTCGACGGTCGGGATGTCCTTCTCCGTGCCGTCGACGGCCGCCAGCGTGAGGCGCGTCTGCGAGGTTTGCGCGACGACCTCGGCGAGGCGCTCTTCGGCCTCGGCATAACGCTTCTTGAGCGCGGCCAGGCGCTGCTCGCTGGCGGTCTTCACGGTCGCTATATCGACCGCAGACCCGCCGTCCGCGCGCAACTCGGCCGCGCGCGTCGCCAGACGCTCGTCTTCAATCTCGGCATTGATCGCGCCGATCTGATCGCGCTCGATCTCGCGAATGTGATCGCGGTCGCCGGCGGCCTTGGAGACGAGCGGCTGCAGTGCCTGCCAGACGCCGTCCGCCCCGCTCGCCAGCACCTTCTCGCCTTCGCTGAGACGGACCGGCACACCGATGAAGGGACCATACTCGCGGCGCTCGACATACACGGCCTCGCGCGGCAGACTCCGGCTCTTGATCTCGGACTCGTCGACCCACCGGAAATCCGCGCCCACGAGGTCACGGTTGCCGATTTTCATCTGGATGCGGTGGACGCTGGCCGCCGGGGCACCGGGCTGCGGAATTGCCTCGCGCGCGACGAGCTCGCCGAGCAACGACGTTCCGTCGGCAAGCGAAATTTGCGTCAGCGGCTTGGGCCAGAAGAACCCGAGGCCGTTGACGAGAATGAGCCCGACCATCCCGGTGATCATCAGCAGGCTGATGCCGAGACCGGTGCCGGTGAACCAGATCGCCGGATCGCCCCGACGGATAAGGCGTCGCAACTGTGTCATAGGGCTCTGTAGCGCTCCCGCAGGCGCTGGCGCACGAGTTCCGCCACCGTGTTTACCGTGAAGGTCAGGAGGAAAAGCAGCGCCGCCGACAGGAACAGGATCCGATAAAGGGTGCCGCCCTGCGGCGCCTCTGGAATCTCCACCGCGATGTTCGCGGACATCGTCCGGAAGCCGTTGAACATCGACCAGTCCAGGATTGGCGTGTTACCCGTCGCCATCAGCACGATCATCGTCTCGCCAACGGCACGTCCAAATCCCACCATGATCGCCGAGAACACGCCCGGGCTCGCGGTGGGGAGCACGACGCGGATGGCCGTCTGCCAGCGGCTCGCGCCCACTGCGAGCGAGGCGGCCACCAGATTCGACGGCACGCTCCCGAACGCGTCTTCGCAGATTGTGAAGATGATGGGAATGACCGCAAAACCCATCGCCAACCCCACGACGAGGCTGTTGCGCTGGTCGTAGGTGATGCCGAGCGTGGTCGACAGCCACTGCCGCGCGTCGCCCGCAAATATCCAGCTCTCGACGAGCGGCGCCATCGCAAAAGCCAGCCAGCTGCCCACCAGCAGCAGCGGGAGAATCACCAGCAGCTCGGCGCCCACCTTGACGCGGCGCTTGAGCGCCGGTGGGAGCACGTTCCAGACGAGGAATCCCGACGTGCCAAAGAGCGGCAGCATGATGCCCAGCAACATGACGCCGACGAGGTTGCGCTCCACGACAGGCGCCAGGTAAAGCCCCGCGACAAAGCCGATGACGACGCTCGGCAGCGCCGCCATGATCTCGACCGTCGGCTTGATGCGGGCGCGGATGCTGGGGTGCACGAACTGCGAGGTGTAGAGCGCGCCAAGTACGGCAAGGGGGATGGCGAACACCAGCGCGTAGAACGTTCCCTTGATCGTGCCGAAGAGGAGCGGAATCAGGCTCATCTTCGGCTCGAAATCGTCAGTGGCCCCGGTGGACTGCCACACGTACTCGGGTTGGCCGTATCCCTCGTACCAGACCTTTCCGAAGAGCGTGTGCACGCTGGCCTCGGGATGCGGGTTGGCAAGCCTGAAGCGGTCCATCTCGCCACCGGAGCGGGCCACGAACAGGCCGTCGCTCCTCGGGGTGAGAACGAGACCCTGGACAGCGGTCGCGCCTGGCAGGGCGGCCAGAGTGCGGCCGGACGTCTGATGTCGAAGGAGCACGTGGCCGTTCGACCCGGCCGTGGCAAACGTGCGGTCCCGCGTCGATGCCGCAATCGCCGTCACGGCCGAGCCCTGTAGCTCGAACTCCGACGCGCGCACCATCGCCGAGATCGCCATCGGCGACGACCGGCGCGCGGAACCAGGCGCTGACCGTGCCGTCGCGTGTGCCGGCGATGAACGTGTTGTTCCCGATCATGTACTCGAGCGCCGTCACGGCGGAGGCACCCACCGATGACACGTCGGTCAGCGTCGCGGCTTCGCCGAGCAGCCAGTGATACACCTTGCCGCCGTCGGTTCCCGCGATCGCGGTACCGGTGCGGCCGACGCGCACGGCCGTGACCTTCTGCCCGTCCGGCACCCGCACGACCTCTCGCCGCTCTGCGCCCCCGTCGTCGAGCCACCACAGCGCGACGTCCGCGTCGGCGACCTGACCAGCAACGAACTTGCGCTCGCCCTCCTCGAGATAGGACACGCGCACGGCCGCGCGGCCCCCGGGGTCGAGCGCCACGGTACCGCGCTCCCTGACGTCCACCTTGACGCCGGCGACCGCGCCGTCGGCGTGAACGGGCAGGAAGCGCACCTGCAACAGAAAGACTCGCCCGTCGGCGCCACTCGCTGCCACGAAGTCGCCGAACATCGATCGCGACGAGGCGACGACGGTCGCTCCCGCGAGCGATGGGGGGCTTATCTCTATCTCGGGCTTACCGGTGTCGCGATGGATGAAGGCGACTTTGCCAGTGGGTTCGACGGTGTATACATAGCGACCGAACTCGTCGCTACCGAGTGCGCGGCTCTCCATGGATCCTTGCGCAGCCGCTCCACCCAGGCGAATCGTGCCCGCGAGCTCGGCCGAAGCTCCCCGGAACAGCGGAACCGCTTCGACTCCGATGAAAACGAGGATCCCGATGACGCTCAAGACGACCGCAATCCCCCCGAACGTGATGATCCCCACCGCCGCACGGTCGATGCGCTTGAGTCGTTTGATGCGGCCCGCAGCCGCCGCCATCTGCCGGCGCACGGCTGATTCGGCCTGCGGCGGCCGGGCGAGTGCGTCGGGGTTGGTCGCGGACACGCTCATGGTGTGGTCCCGGAGGAACAGGGTCACGAACGAGGCGTCGCGACGACCTCGACGCGGCGCCTCGGGCAACGGTACGTACTAGTTGGTCCCGGCGGCTCCCCCGAACTTGGCGAGCTCTTCCTTGACGATGGCCGGCGTCAGCGGCATGTAGCCGTCCTTGACCACGACCTCCTGGCCTTCCTTGCTCATCACCAGCTTCAGGAATTCCAGCTGCATCGGGTCGAGGGGTTTCCCCGGCGCCTTGTTGACGTAGATGTACAGAAAGCGGCTCAAGGGATACTTGCCGCTCGTCACCTCGTCATACGAACCCGCGAAGAACGGACCCGCGGGTTGCTCGGAGAGGGGCACGGCCCTCACGCCCGAGGTCCGATAGCCGGCACCGCTGTAGCCGATCGCATACCGATCTTCCGTGACGCCCTGGACGACCGAGGCAGACCCGGGCTGTTCCTTGACGGTGTCCTTGTAATCGCCGTTCTTCAACACGTGCTCTTTGAAGAACCCATACGTGCCGCTTGCAGAGTTACGGCCGTAGAGGCCGATGGGCCGGCTGGCCCACTCGCCTGTGAGACCGAGCTGACCCCACGTGGTGACGTTCTGCTTGAATCCCCGCTTGCGGCTCTTCCCGAAAATGGCTTCGACCTGCGCGAGCGACAGCTCTTTGATCGGGTTGTCCTTGTGGACGTAGACGGCCAGCGCATCGTAGCTGGTCCTGAGCTCAGTCGGCTTATAGCCGTAGCGCTGCTCGAACTGATCGATCTCGGTCGAGCGCATCGTCCTCGACATGGGGCCGAACTGGGCCGTGCCCGCGATGAGGGCCGGCGGCGCTGTGGACGACCCTTTGCCTTCCACCTGCACCTTGACGTTCGGGTAGAACTTGCGGAACGTCTCGGCCCACAGCGTCATCAGGTTGTTCATCGAGTCCGACCCGATGCTGCTGAGATTTCCTGACACGCCGCTCGCCTTCTGATAGCCAGGGATTGCTGGATCCACCTTCGCGACCTGGCCCGCCGCGATCGCGAGCGTGGTCGCCGCAAGCAGACTCGCAAGAGTCAAGAGCACGCGCTTCATGGTTTCCTTCCTTCCAATTACCGACCGATGGTTATCGCCGATCAACTGTTGAGTGTTCAGAAGATGAACTGCGACTGGATTCGCAGCTCGTTAGTCTTTGACTTGCCCGAAGTCGCGAGACGGCCAACCTCGACTCGTCCGAAGTCCATCTGCAATTTGAGCGTGTGACGACGGTAGTAGTAGCTGAGGCCGCCCCGCAGCTCGGTGTTGTCGTCGTTGCTGATGAGGGCGCTGATCTCGCGCATGCCGTACCTCACGGCTCCCTCCCAGGTGCGACGACGATTGAACATCATTCCGGCCTGAAAGTAGCCCCCACTCGACTCGAACTTGGGGCCGGTCTCGGGCCTGCGCTCCCGCCAGAAGTACTCGCCTGTGGCGAAAAATCCTTTGAACTTGAAGATGCCGTCGACGCCAACGGCGTCTGACTTGAGGTCAACGCCGGTCGTCGTCCCGTGGAAGTCGTTGTGCTCGTAGTTCAGTCCGAAGGCATATAGAGGTACCGTCGTCGATTCGAAGTCTGCTTCGGAGTACAACGCGCCACTGATCCACGCGCGCTGCGCCAATACCTGATTGCCGTTGGGCTGCCACATCAGCCGGGCGTCGTATTGAAACTTGGCGTTGTCGTTGCCCGGCCGCGTCAGGCCGTTCCCATTGAACATCCCTGCGCGGTACTCGAGCTTGTTGCTCCAGACCGCACCCTGCACAGACACGCCAATGTCGCGCCCCCGCTCGTATTCGTCGGACACCAGAGCTCGGTCGATAAACTGCTGATTCCCGGAGGAGGTCATCTGTTGGCGTCCGAACGGCACTTTGTACTGCCCGAGCACGACGCGGAACTTGCCCATCCCCTGTGGATCCCACGCGATATTGGCGTCTTCGAGAATCGCACCGACGTTGGCGGGTTGCGCACCGACGTTGGCGGCAACGCCCGCCCAGTTGAGTTGCAGCTCATAGGACAGCTTCGGCATGATGCGGGGGGAGGGAGCCGCGCCGGGCGGAAGCCAGGGAGCCACTTCGGGTGGAATCCAGAACCACCCCTCCAGCTTGAATTTGGCACGGCGGATACGGAACGAACCCTTTGTATCGCCGGGCCCGCCCGTGCCAGGAAGCGTAATGGTGTCGTCTGGCATCTCTTGCGTGTAGCGGACCTGCACGCGATTTGAAATCTCGAGATAGGCGAAGTCGGTGCTGATTCTGGTTTTTCCGTCGCTCCACAGGACGCGCTGAAGGGGAGGGGTCGGCTCGGGAACAGCTTCCGAGATGTTGTGCTTAAAGTAAAAAAGCTGAAGCGCCCGTTCGCTGTCGCCCACGACGGTTTCACCGTTGGGACCGGTGCCCGGCCGCGTGATCCCTCGTCCCATTTCGCCGGACGCCTCGAATCTGGCCGCCTCCTCGGCGTTGTTGAAGACGTAAATGCGGTCGTCCTTTCGAATCTCCTTGTAGTAGAGGCCCTGTGCCTCGGCCGACCGTGCCCCCATGGCCACGGTCAGGAGCGCCATGAGCGCCCAATACCCCCATCGCCTCGCCATCGCTCTCATGCAGTCCTCTCCTCGTAGATCCGTGCTCTCGCCGCCCGGAAATCCACACAAGGCCAGGGCTCGCAAGCCCCCACCCGCGCGAGCGACTGTCGATCACTCAGGCTGTGAGTTGCCCGAAGCTCATGCAGCGTATTGGCTGCGTGTTATCGGTAGGTGACGCGGAAGTTACGGCCGCGTTAATTCGGAGGGGGTGTTCGACCGAAGTGTGATCAGCCCGGCTCGGGGGAACCTCCCGAGCCGGACCAGGTGCTGAAGACGGCCTAGAAGCGGAACCGTGCGCTCAACTGCATTACTCGCGGCCCGCCCACGCTATTGGTGATCTTACTGAAGTCCGATCCGCCCAGCACGTTCTCGGGGAGCGCGTAGTTGACCGTGTTGAACACGTTGAAGATGTCCCACCGAAGATCCAGATCTCGAACCACCCCGAACCTGAACGCGTACGCGAGGCTCAGGTCGACGCGGCGCTGCCAGAACCCGCGCAGCTCGTTCCGGCCCAGGTTGCCGAAACCAAGGTTACCGGGGTATCCACCGGCGATCGTACTGGGGGAGCACAGCACGGCGGGATTGAACGCCCCTTCGGTGGGATCGGAAGCCTCACGACGGAGGTCGTCGAGCGAGCCACACAGGCTCGGTCGGCCGAACGCTGCGCGGTAGAGTCCGCCTGAGCCACGGACCAAGTCGGTGTACTGCGCAGCGCTGCCGATTTCCGGTTCCGCGGCATAGATGGAGTACGGCAGGCCGGACTGCAACTGGACGAAGCCCGACACGCGGAAGCCGCGCGCGAAGCCTGGGAGCTCGTAGATGAAGCTCGTGCTGAACCGATGCGGACGGTCGAAGTCCGACAGCGCGTAATTCGCATCGAGGTTGCGCTGGTCGCCCTGGACGGCGAAGCCCACGTTGGGCACGTCCGGCTTGCCGCCCCCCGAGGTGCTACCCGGGTCCGCCGAGCTCGTGTCCTCCGACCGGGAATAGGTGTAGGACATGTTGAACTGCAGGCCCTGGCTCATCCGCCGCAGGAAGTTCATCTGCAGCGAGTGATACAGCGAGCGCCCCGTGTTGTCGAGCAGGACGGCTTCGGGAATGTTGAACCCGAGGATGGGTCCCCTCGACTCGAAACCGATGACGCTGCCGCCGGCGTTTGCCAGGTTGTAGTCGAGCATGCCACCGAGCGTCGTGTTCGCGAACCCGAAGGCACGGCCCACGCCGCGCGCCTTGGCGGTGGCGCCGGCGTTCAGATCCCCGTTCGGACTGCCGGCAGCAGCGTAGGCTTGATTGAAGCGCTCGAAAATGTAGTCGGGCGTCGTGGGATCGTTGAGGTCGTAGCCCTGGTTGAACGCGCGCGCTTCGAGCAACTCGTGGCCCTTGGTCCCGACGTAGCGAACCTCGATGGCCATGTTGGTTCCGAGTTCTCGCTGCACGCCGAAGTTGTACTGCTGCACGTACGGCGCCTGGAGGTCGCGGGAAATGGCGCGGAACTCGAATGTCTCGGCCACGTTGCCGCGGAAGGGCTGGCTCGTGGCGGGATCAATCGGATTCGGCGTACCATCCGCGCCGCTCGTGACCTGCGTGCCGTCACGGATTTGGTAGGTACCACCGGTGCCCCCGGTTCGAACCACTCGGTTGGGCAGGTACTGGTTGAACGGATAGTTCGGGTCCTGCTGCGAATACGCGCGCGTAATCGGAACGGCGCCGCTCGGGAAGGTGACCTCGACCTCGCGCAGGAACGGGTAGTTCGAGAAGACCGTGTTGATGAAGGCCGCCGACGGCCGATCGTAGAAGATCCCGTAGCCGCCGCGCACGACCCAGCGCCCGTTCGTGCCCGGTCTCCAGGCCAACCCCACGCGTGGCGCGACGTTGTTCCAGTCCTGGCCCTTGAGCGTATGCCCGTTGGACGCACGCTCAGACGTGCCGATGGCCGAGTCGATGGCGTTATAGCCCGTGTTCTTCACGTTGTTCGGGACAATGAAGGCTGGCGATGGGTTCTCGGTGTTGGTGATGGCCTCGAAGTCGACGTTGCCGATTCGCCCATCGAGCTCGGTGGGCCAGCCGAAGAACTCGTAGCGCATGCCGGCATTCAGCGTTAACGTGCGTGTGACCCGCCAGTCGTCAGCCACGAACAGGCTGAAATCGTTGAACCGGAACCGCTTGCTCGTGACGCCGAACTGCGTGTCCCCCTCGCTGCCGAGTCCCCGCAGCAGCTGCGTGAACGTGTCGAACTTCTCGAACTCCGTCGCCTGCTCTTCCGGCAGGTTGGTGTCGTATTCGTTCCGCCGGAACTCGCCGCCCATTCTGAGCGCATGTGTGCCCGCGGCCCATGTCAGCGTGTCCCCTATCGTCCAGGTGCGCTGCCGGCGCTTGTTGTACGAGTCGTTCGGGCCTCCGAACGAGAACCGCTCCATGTTCGTCCCCGGCCGGCCGATGTAGTGGCCCAGACGTTGCGTCGCGATGGAGTCGTCGAAGAACGTGGCCGGATTGGGCACGCCCACCGAAGCATTGGTGAGGCTGTCGAACGAGTCGTCGAGCTGTCTCGAGTTTCGCAGGTAGAACACGCCGCCGCGAATCTCGTTGACCTTGTTGCCGCCGCCGAGCACCCAGTTGTGGGATGCGGCAAAGGTCGCATTCTGGTCCGCGCGCTCCAGCGTGAACGGCGACGCGAGCGATGATGGGTCCGGAAAGGGGTCGAGGCCAGGGAAGTCGGCGTAGAAGAACGTGCCGCTCAAGCGCTGGCTGCCGGTCAGCTGCGCGTCGAGTTTGAAGGTGAACTGATCCTGCTGGAACTCGGCGGGGACGACGTTGCGCTGTCGTACCAGAGGGTTGCCGTTGGTCGCTGCATCGGCGCCGAAAGTCGAAATGTCCTCGCGCGGCGCTGGAATCACGAAGTCATTGGTCTTGGGATTCCGAAGGTTGAAGAGCGCTACCGCGACGTCCGAAATGCACGCGGTATCCGTTGCGCTCGCGCACTGAGCCTTGGGAATTGCCCCGGTGATCCCCGGGTTCAGCGTGCGGAAGGCGTTCCACAGGTTCTCCTTCGTTCGCGCACCGTCGATCAGGCGAAGCGCCGCGGGCAGCACCGTGAGGCTGCTCGCCGTGGGCACGAACCCCGTCTCGGCATCGGTCCGCTGATACCCGCCGAAGAAGAACAGCTTGTTGCGGCGCAGCGGACCGCCGAACGTGAACCCGCCTTCGTTGCGACGCGCTTTCGGCTTGTCGATCCCGTCCTTCTCGTAGAAGTAGTCGTTCGAGTTGAAGTTCTCGTGCTGGTAATTGAAGAACGCGCTTCCATGCACGGTGTTGGTGCCGCTGCGAGTGATGAGCTGGAAGTTTCCGCCGCCGGAGCGGCCGGTTGACGCATCGTAGAGGCTCGTCTGCAGCTTGACCTCTTCGAGCATCTCCGGCGCGGGCGAAATGTTGTCCGACATCGACCCCTCGTTCGACGAGAGGTTGGTCGCGTCGATCCCGTTGAAGAAGAGGCTCGTGCTCGTCGTGCGCGTGCCGTTCACGGACGGTGAAATATTGCCCGTGCCGTTAACGAGGACAGGCGGCAGATCGGCGCTGACACCAGCCTCGGCCGAAAGGAGGTGGGTGAAACTGCGCGTGGAGGTCGGCACCTGGGTGAGCTCGTCGGCATTCAACCGGCGATACGTCGCTGCCGTGTTGGCGACAATGACGGGCGCATCGCCGCTGACGGTGACCTGCTCGGTCATTGAGCCGACATCCAGCGTGACATTGATCTGGCGCGTGACGACAGCCTGGATCAGCACGTCGCTGCGCGTGAGCTTCTTGAATCCATTCAGCTCGAAGGTCAGGTGGTAGCGCCCGACCGGTAGCGCCGCGACGGTCCACTCGCCAGACGAGCCCGTCACCGCGGACTGGGATACGCCCGTTTCTGGACTGGCCGCCAGCACCGTCACGCCGGGCAGCACACCCCCGCTCGGATCCGTGACCGTTCCGCTGAGCGATCCTGTGGCGCTGCTCTGCGCCATCGCAATCGGCGGCCAGAGCAGCAACGCGAGCATTCCACAGAGCCATAGGCGCAAGCACACACGCATAGCCAATCTCCCTCCCTTTTCACAACTTCGGTCGCCTGTCGCGAGCACCACCGGAGCCTAGCGCCGGATCATCACTGGGGTATCACTGACGGGTTTCGCGAGTGTTAAATCTCGACGTAGCCGCGGGTGCGATGTCTCCGGGGCACGCCCATCCTCAGGCCTATTCAAGGCGTCCCCTCACGCGTTGTGCGAACATCGAAATGACCGGCCATTGACGTTTCTGTAACATGAGCATGACGACGCTGAAACGTTGGAGAGAGAGATCATCTGACTATGCGACTGACGAACATCGCCGGCGCTGTTACCGGCGTTCTACTGAGCCTCGGTCCCGCTCGCGCCGATGCCCAGCCGCCAGCCTCGCCGGCGCCAGATTCGCCGTCGATCAGCGTGGGTGCAACCTTGTTCCTGGACTACACCGTCACCGCCCAGCCCAAGAGCACCGATGTCGACGGCAACGAGTTCACGCCGAGCTCATTCAACGTCGGCCGCGCCTACATCAACGTGACGGGGAACATTTCGAAGCTGGTGGCGTTCCGAGTGACGCCCGACATCGTGCGCGAGACCGGATCCGGCAGCTCGAGCGCGGGGAGTTACGTGTATCGCTTGAAGTACGCCTACGGCCAGTTCAACCTCGACGACTGGATGACGCGAGGGTCCTGGGCGCGCTTCGGCATGCAGCAGACCCCATGGATCGATTTCATCGACACCATCTACCGCTACCGCTTTCAGGGACCCACGCTCGAAGACCGGGAAGGCATTCTGTCCTCGTCGGACGTGGGTGCGTCGTTTCACTACAACTTCAAGAGCGACTACGGCGACCTGCACACCGGGTTCTACAACGGGGATAACTACAACCAGCCCGAGGCGAACAACCAGAAGGCGTGGATGACGCGCGTGACGGTACGACCGCTCCCGCAGCACCAGTATCTGCACGGCGTGCGCGCGACCGGCTTCTACAACCTCGACGCGTACGTGCAAGACGGCGAGAAGCGCCGCGGCATCATCGGCGTGACGTACGAGCACCCCAACGTCCATGTGGGGTTCAACTACCTGTCGACGACCGATCAGGCGAGCGCTAGCAACCAGAAACTCGATGGTCACGGGTACTCGGTATGGGCGACACCAAAGACCAGCAAGGGCCACGGCTGGGAAGGGCTGTTCAGGTTCGATCACCTGGTGCAGGACCAGTCGACCGCCGCGGTCGATAGCGAGCGAAACCGGACGATTGCCGGAGTAGCGTATTGGTTTCCGCAGCGGCGATCAGTCTCGTCTGCGCTGCTTTTCGACTACGAGCAGGTCGACAACGCCGACTACGAGCCGTTGAAGGCCAACGAGCGGCGGTGGGCTATCCACATGCTGATCAGCTTCTAGCGCCGCCGCCAGCGCGTTAACACAGATTTTTCACGCGCGAAACAGGCGCGAAACCCACCCGGCAGTAAAGTGACCCTCATGCATCTCACTTCTCGTGCCCTGCGCGTCTCGCTCGTCATCCTTCCGCTGCTGGCCGGCATTGCGTGTGGCGGCGGAAGCGGGTCAGACGGCGGCTCATCCGCCGCGGCGCGTGTTATCACTGCCGACGGGTCGAGTACCGTCGCGCCAGTCACGGAGGCTGTGGCTGAGGAATTCCAGCGCGCGAACCCGGGAACGCGTGTCACCGTAGGCACGTCTGGTACCGGCGGCGGATTCCAGAAGTTCTGCCGGGACGAAACTGACATCTCCGACGCTTCCCGGCCCATCACGCCTTCCGAGGCTGAAGCGTGCGGTAAGACTGGCGTCACCTACGTCGAGATTCCGGTCGCATATGACGGCCTCGCGGTGGTCGTGCACCCCAAGAACACCTGGGCCGCCTCCATGACGGTCGCTGAACTCAAGACGCTTTGGGAGCCCGCAGCGCAGAGTAAAATCACGCGCTGGAATCAGATTCGGTCCAGCTGGCCTGATCGCGAGATCCACCTGTTTGGCGCCGGTGTCGATTCGGGCACGTTCGACTACTTCACCGAAGCCATCGTCGGGAAGACGAAGGCCAGCCGCGGCGACTACACCTCGAGCGAGGACGACAATGTCATCGTCCAGGGCGTCGGCGGCGATGAGAACGCACTGGGGTACTTCGGCTTCGCGTACTACGAACAGAACCATGACAAGCTCAAGCTCGTTGCAATCGACGACGGAGATGACAAGAACGGCGCCGGACCGATTGCCCCGTCGCCCGATTCGGTGAAGAACGGGACGTACCGGCCACTCTCGAGGCCCATCTTCATCTACGCCAAGGTCAAGGCGCTCGAGCGTCCTGAGGTGAAGGGATTCGTGGACTTCTATCTCAACCAGGGCGTCCCGCTGATTCGCGAAGTCGGGTATATTCCGCTGACGGATCGCGAGTACACGATGGTCCGGAACCGGTTCAGCGCCCGCACGACCGGGTCAATGTTCGAGGGCGTCGACAGTCACAGTCAGGTGACGCTCGAGCAGCGTCTCACGCGATAGACTAGCGCCACATGACGCGACGGATACGGGGAGTCGCCGAGTTCGCCATCGAACGCGCGCTCTTCCTCAGCGCGGCGGGATCGATCCTGATCACAGTCGGGATCATCCTCGTGCTGTTGTTTGAAACCGCGGCGTTCTTGCGCGAGGTGCCGATTGGCGAGTTCCTGTTCGGCACCGTGTGGACCCCGCTTTTTTTCGACAAGCATTTCGGCGTCCTGCCGCTTGTAACTGGGACGCTGCTCGCGTCGGGCATCGCCATGCTGGTGGCACTGCCCGCTGGCCTCATGACGGCCGTCTACCTGAGCGAGTACGCTCCCTCCGCCATGCGCAGGATCGTCAAGCCGGTCCTCGAGCTCCTGGCTGGAGTGCCCACTGTCGTCTACGGGTACTTCGCGTTGCTCTTCGTGACACCGACGCTTCAGGCGTTCGTGCCTGAGCTCGCCGGGTTCAACGCCCTCAGCCCGGGCATCGTGATGGGCATCATGATCCTGCCGCTGGTGTCCTCACTCTCGGAAGACGCGTTGCAAAGTGTGCCGAACGGCCTGCGCGAAGGCGCATATGCGCTCGGAGCCACACGGATGGAGGCGGCCTTGCGCGTCGTCGTCCCGGCAGCGTTCTCGGGGATCTCGGCCGCGTGCGTGCTCGCCGTGTCGCGCGCGATCGGCGAGACCATGATTGTGGCGATCGCCGCCGGTCAGCAGCCGCGGCTCACGCTCGATCCGCGCGTGCCGGTCGAGACCATGACGGCCTACATAGTGCAGGTCAGCCTCGGCGACACCCCGGGTGGGACGATTGAGTACCCGGACGATCTTTGCCGTCGGCATGCTGCTCTTCGTCAGTACCTTCGTGCTCAATCTCTTCTCGAATTGGCTGCGAGAGCGCTTCCGGGAAGAGTACACATGACCGCCGCGTCGACGGCTACGGCCGAGGTCAGTTTGAGCACCACCCGTTCGCGGTACACGCGCGACTGGCTTTTCACGTCGTTCGGTCTGCTGTCGACACTCCTCGGCCTCGTCGCGCTCGGTGCCCTCCTGTACGACGTCGTCTCCGACGGCGCCGGTCGGCTGTCCTGGCAGTTCATGACCAGCTACACGTCCCGGCGGGCCGCTGATGCCGGGATCTATGCGGCTCTGGTGGGCAGCCTCTTCGTGATCGCTCTGACAGCGGCCATCGCCGTCCCGCTCGGGGTGGCGGCGGCTATTCACTTGGAGGAGTACGAGACGCGTGGCCGACTCTCGCGCCTCATCGAAATCAACATCGCGAATCTCGCCGGCGTCCCGTCCATCATCTACGGCCTGCTCGGGCTCGGACTCTTTGTGCGCGGAATGGGCATGGGACAGAGTGTGCTTGCTGGCGCCTCGACCTTGGCGTTGCTCGTGCTGCCCGTTGTGATCCTCTCCACCCGTGAGGCGCTTCGTGCGGTCCCGAGCTCTCTGCGTGAGGGATCATATGCGCTCGGGGCGACGAGGTGGCAGACCATCTGGCATCAGGTGCTGCCGGCGGCATTCCCCGGAATCCTGACGAGCTTGATCCTCTCGTTGTCGCGTGCGATTGGAGAGACGGCACCGCTCGTCACGATCGGCGCGCTTACCTATGTTCCCTTCGCTCCTGACAGCATCTGGTCGCCTTTCACGGTGCTCCCCATTCAGGTCTTCGCCTGGGTCTCGAGGCCTCAGGCCTCGTTTGCGGAAAACGCCGCCGCCGGAATCCTCGTCCTGCTGGGTCTGCTGTTGGTCATGAACGCGACCGCCATCGTCCTCAGAGATCGGCTCCAGCGGCACACGCGCTGACCCCATCGCACCATCCGCCTGTTAACTCACAATTAACTCGTGCGTCACGGCTCAGAAACCTCCTGGAGATACGCTCCTCTGCGGATGCAAGATCAGAGCGAAGGCCACCGATGGAACAAACAGTTGATACGAAGGGCGATGTGCGGGAGCGGCCGGACGGTGTCAGCCGAGCCATGAGCCGGACGCCGCGGGTGCTGGTGGTTGAGGACGAGCAGGATATCGCTAACCTCATCAAGCACGCGCTCGAGCGGTCGGGAGACGGCCAGGTCGAGATCGTGAACAGCGGCGACGCGGCGCTGAGGGCGGTCACCGACCAAACGCCCGATCTGGTGATTCTGGATCTCAACCTTCCGGTGCTGAGCGGCACGGAAGTCTGCCGCATCCTGCGCGGCCGCCCAGCGACCGCCAACGTGCCGATCATCATGCTCACGGCTCGGACAGGCGAAGCCGACCGTGTCACCGGCCTCGATCTCGGCGCGGACGACTACGTCACCAAACCGTTCAGCCTGCGCGAGCTCGCAGCCCGGGTTCGGGCAGTGCTGCGCCGTCGGCAGCAGGGGTCAGCCATCGGCGCGAACGTCTATACCGGCGCGCACCTGACGGCCGACTTCGACGCCGTCGCGATCTCAGTCGACGGCAGCGCCGTGCGCCTCACCCGCCGCGAGTTCGAGCTGCTGAAGTTTCTCGTCGAGAACCGCAACCGCGTGCTCTCGCGAGACCGCCTGCTCGAACGGGTATGGGGATACGACCGCTTCATCGAAACGCGGTCAGTCGACGTCCACGTCGGCCGGCTACGCGCGAAGCTCGGCGCCGCAGGTGCGCAGATCGAGACCGTCGTAGGGCTTGGTTACAGGTTCGTGGAATAACGCTGAGGAAAGGCGACCTGCTCAGCTTGGCTGAGTCTCCAGCCACCCGTTGCCTTGAAGCTCGGATACTTCAAGGGACATCATCAGCACCGCGCGCTCGACCCGGTGCCAGTCCGTGTAGTTCACCCGCCGCACCACTTCGCTATCCTGCTCGACACGGATTTCCCAGCCTTCGCTGGCTGCATGGGAAATCGTGAACCGCTTAGTGTGCCCTGCCTGCCTGAGTTCCTTGGCGAACATGTTTTTCTCCCTGCCACTCCGCTTGCGAACCGCTGGTTTAAGAAGGCCGCCTTCTTTGTACTCCGTTAGACGTCGGACATTCTGTAAATTCCACGTAAACAGATTTTGGGCGTTTGCACTCCCTATCCTATCAACAACTTAGCGTCGTTCCCCCAAACACTGACAGCCCGGCTTTTACGAATATCGTAGGATTGGAGGCGCCATGAGAGTGACCGTGACGATGGCCCTGGTGCTGGCCCTGTGGGAGGGGTTGCCGCCGGGCCAAATGCCTCTTTCGACCCCGCGTCTGGACCTAGGCAGCCTATCGACAGGCGCCGGCGATCACGTCGTGCTCGAAGTCCAGGTCGACGACCGTGCGGCGCGCGACGCCGCCGCCGTCGGCGCGCTCGTGGTGATCGTCGATGGTCAGGAGAAGCAGTCCATCCTGATGACGCCCGGCACCGGCCGGACGAGCTATGACGCCCTGATCGGGCCGCTCCCCGCCGGCGCGCACCGGATCACGCTGCAGAGGTCGACGCTCTGGGCTTGGCCAGAGGGTCTCCACATTACGGGAGTATCGCCACGTGCGGTGAAGGCAGGTTCTCCCGACAGCATCGTCCTCGCCCACACGCCAACGTTGGGCATCCGAGCCGACACCATCGGCACGGCGAGCGATATACCGCTCGTGCTCTACGTCGAGGACGACCGGCGCGATGGTCGCGGGTGGATCCGCTACAGCGTCATCATCAGCCACGAGGACGGCGGCACGCCGGCGCCGGCCCTGATGGCGCGCTGGGGGCGCACGACCGACATCGAGCTCATCTACGAAGTCGAGATGGACGGCACGCGTCTCGTGCAGGACAGGTTTCAGGGACCTGACCACGAAGTTCGCACATTTGCCGGTCCACGCGAGGGACAGCATCCCGCCCTGCTCATCGCAACCCTGAACAACATGTTCATCGATCGCGGGAAGAGCCTGGCGAGCGTGCGCCCGGTGCCGCGGATCGTGAACCTCGATCGCCGGACGCGCGAGTCGGTGATGGACGACAATCCCTGGATCTACCCGCTCATGGCGCGGGAGCTCGTCGCGGAGAAACGCATCGGTACGCAGATTGAGGATCCGCGCGAGTTTCTGTATGTCGAGGCCGGGCTCCAGCTCGAGCAGGCGGCGGCCAGCGTCAGGGTCGGGTCCGACGCAAGCGGCTGGAAGGACTCGACGCGAGGCCGCGCGGATCTCGCGGTCAACCGCAACGGCTGGGTGCGCATCGCCGTCCACGCGCCGTCCCGCGCCGCATCGCTGAAATGGGAATGCCGGGCACTAACGAGTGCGCCGGCGGGCGCCGTACCTCGCTGCGGGATCGAGTGGGGACGGGTCTTCCGCTTGGGCCAGGACTACCTGCCTGCCGAAAACCTGATCTCTCCCGGCAAGGTCCAGCTTGGCGTCGGCCTCAGCGACGCGGTGCCCCTCAGAGAGCGTTGACACGGGTCAGGGCGCCACTGGCCCGTCGCGCACTCCCCTTCCTGCAACGCACCAGACCCTGATTCGAACTTCCTCCGCCAACCTTTCCGCTCATCGGTACTGCGTGAGCTTCGACGACGGCGTGTATCGGCAGTGTGACGTGTGGGACGATGAAACAATCCGATGCTACGCTCGTGCTGCGCATCGCGCGGTTCATCGGAGCAGAAGGAGTTCGGATCATGTCAGCTGAGGCCACTCGCCAGACAGTGCACGACCTGCAGGACGAGGTCATGCGCCTTCTCGAGCGCCACCGCGTGCTGACGTCCCTCGCCAGCCGTCAGCAGACGCCGCGGCACGACCTTCTCGAACAGATGCAGCATCGACAGAACCTCGTCGAGCTGCAGCGCCACCTGAAGCTGCAGCACCCCGCCGATGTCGCCGTCATCCTCGATTCGCTGCCTGACGACGATCGTCTGCTCGTCTTCCGGCAGCTCGGGCCGGATCAGGCGGGAGCCGCACTGGTCGAAGCGAGCGAGGCGGTGCGGGCTTCGCTCTTTCGCGAGCTGAATCGAGACGAGCTCACGACGATCCTCCGGACGCTCGATGCCGACGATCTGGCGTTTCTGTCCGGCGAAGCGCCCGACGACGTCATCGAAGAGGTGTCCCAGTCGCTCGCCGCGCAGGATCGCTCATGGCTCAAGGACGCCCGCCAGCATGACGAGAATTCCGTCGGCCGGCTGATGACGCTGGACATGGTGGCCGTCCGCGACGCCCAGACCGTCGCCGACGTCCTGCACGACCTGCGGGCGCTGCCGGAAATACCCGACCAGACCGATCGGCTGTTTGTCCTCGATGCGCGCCAGATCGTCAGGGGTGCCATACCGCTGCACACGCTGGTTCGCAGCGACCCGGCTGCGACCGCGAAAGAGCTGATGCTCGACTGCGACACGTTCACGCCAGCCACGCCAGCGGCGCAGGCGGCGAAGGCGTTCGAGAAGTACGACCTCGTGTCGGCGCCGGTCGTCGACGATCGAGGGAAGCTCATCGGCCGGATCACGATCGACCGGGTCATGGACTACCTGCGAGACTCCGCAGAGCAGCTGGCGTTGACGCGCGCCGGCCTGCGGGGTGCCGAGGATCTGTTTGCGAATGTTCGCCAGTCCGTCCACAACCGCTGGCCCTGGCTGGCCCTCAATTTGGTGACGGCCTTTCTTGCCTCCCGCGTGATCTCGCAGTTCGAGGACGTCATCACGAGCGTCGTCGCGCTCGCCGCGCTGATGCCGATCGTTGCCAGCATCGGTGGCAACACGGGTAATCAGACGGTCGCGCTCGTCATCCGCGCGCTCGCGCTGGACCAGTTGCGCGAGCAGCACGGACAGCTCATCCGCAAGGAGCTGACGGTGAGCCTGGTCAATGGGCTGACCTGGGGTGCCGTGACCGGGCTGCTCGCGATTGCCCTCTACCGCAGCGCCGCGCTGGGAGCCGTGATGATGACGGCCGTGGTTTTGAACCTCGTCGTGGCTGCGATGACCGGCATCGCGGTGCCCCTCCTTCTGCACCGGGCGCGGCGGGACCCGGCCCAGGGAGCGAGCGTCGTGCTGACGTTTGTCACCGACAGCATGGGCTTCTTTCTGTTTCTCGGCCTGGCACACCTTTTTCTGCTCTAGACGGCGTCGGACCTCGCGCCCGTCGCACGGTTGTTACGCGCACTTCATTCGGTGATTGCGCGCGGCGCCTATCATGGCCGAGTCGCTTGGTGCTCCCGTGAGGTGTGCGATGGCTCAAACCCGATCTTCTGCTGTGTCCCGCGATCAAAGCCTGCGCGATATCGGAACGTTGTGGACGCTGACCCGCGGAGAGTCTTCGGCCCGTTGCGTGCTGCTGGCACTCGCCGAGGGCCTCGAGCTCCGCGTCGTGATGGATGGCTCCATCCTCCGGACCGAACGATGTGAGAGGCATGACCAGGCGTTCGCGATCGCCGAACGCTGGCGCGATCGCATGATGGATCGCGGATGGACGCGCCTGCGGACGCCGCCTCTCGCTGGATGACTAATGCGTAGTGCGGCGCTGGAAGGTGCCGCGCGGTGTCTCGATCGAGGAACTTGTCCCGGACGAGCTCGCCAAGCGCCGCTGCGCACAGCTCTTGCGGAAGCCCCCAGAGCCTGCGCACTTGCGATTCGGTAAGGCTGAGTCCCGGCAACTCCAGGTACTCCCGTTCGATGCGCGCAAGCGTGTGTCGGACCTGCTCAGGATTCATGGACCACCTCCGGCGTTGCTGTAGCCAGCGTACGGGTGGCGCGCGACGACGGCGTCACTGGTGTGGAACATCTGCGTCACGCGCGGGCGCACGACAGAGGACGCCTCCCATCTACGGCCCTAGCATACGCCTCTCACACGAACCTGCGAAAGTGGGGGCTTGGTGCATAATCAGGACGAGGCCATGAACGACACCATCGATACGGACGATGCGGCTGAAGGTCAACTGGAGATCGTCGAGCTCCTGGATGAGCGATTTCGCCTCCGGGAAGATCCCACCCGGGCAGCCGAGCTCGAGATCACGCACGCCAGGCTGCGCGAGAAACTGCACGGCTGTGATCGACCTGAACCGAGCGAGCAAGACTCGCTGCACGGCCGTGATCGACCGGAGCCGGGCGAGAAAGACTGAGAGGCCAGACGAAGATGCCGGACCCTCCGGTTGGATGGGCGGGGACATTGCGGGTGTCGGCTGGCGTTGCCCTGGTCGTCGGGCTGGCAACCATCGCGCGTTTGGCGCTCGGCGCCGCCGGCCAGTCGACGCCGTGGGACCCGTTCATCGTCAAGCCGTACCTGCAACTTGGCGACCTGCCGAAGCTATCGCCGTCCGAACCCGTGCGGGTGCTCTGGCAGTCGGCGGACGAGACCGGCGCCAAATGGACCGTCGACGTTCGGCAGACCGATCGCGATACGTGGCGGCCAGCCATCGTGACCGGCGGGCGGCTGGTGGGGACGCCGGATGCTCCGTACCGTCTGTTCACGGTACCGCTGACCAGGCTCGAGCCCGGCCGCGAGTTCGAGTATCGCGTCTCGAAGAATGGAGAGGTAGTCTTCACGGCCGCGGGCAAGACCCGCGCGTCCCTCGATCAGCCGTACCGCTTCGCGGTCACGGGTGACACCGGCGCCGATACGGATCAGGAAAGGCGCGTCGTCTATCAGATGCACCAGGCACGCCCCGACTTCTTCGCCATCGCCGGAGATATCGTCTATTCCACCGGCCGGATGGCCGAGTATCGTGAGAAGTACTTTCCGATTTACAACGCCGAGACCGCCAGCCCGGAGACCGGCGCACCGCTCGTGCGCTCGCGACTGTCCTTCGGCGCCTATGGCAACCACGACGCCGGCACGGGCGATCTCGATCGCGACCCCGACGGATTGGCCTACTTCCTGACCTGGGCGTTTCCGCTGAACGGTCCGTACTCGGAACCCGGACTGCCGAACACACAGACCATCAAGGGAAAGCCGGACCGCGTCAAGACGCACCTGGGCCTGATCCGGGCGACGTTTCCCCGCATGGCCAACTACTCCTTCGACTACGGCAACTCCCACTGGACGTTCCTCGACTCGAACGTCTACGTGGACTGGTCGGATGCCTACCTCCGCAACTGGCTCGCGCGGGATCTGGCGTCGGCGCGCGCTGCGACGTGGAAGTTCGTCGTCTTTCATCACGCGCCGTTCAATTCGTCGCGCGCGCACTTCAGCGAGCAGCAGATGCGCCTGATCAGCGACATCCTCGAGCACCGCGGCGTCGACATCGTCTTCAACGGCCACATCCACAACTATCAGCGCACGCGGCCCCTCAAGTTTCTCGCGAAGACGGCGCCTGACCGCACGTTCAAGGTCCGGAGCCCGTATGTCGTCGATGGCGACTTCGAGATCGATGAGACTTTCGATGGGGAGAACGACACGACGCCCGACGGGGTCGTGTACATCGTGACCGGCGCAGGCGGCGCCGGCGCCTACGACCCCGATCAGACCGACAACGTACCGACCTGGCAGCCGTATACGCAGAAGCTGATCGGCGACGTCTACTCGTTTACCGTGGTCGATGTCGACGGTGCGCGACTGACGCTCAAGCAAATCTCCGAGCGTGGTGAGGAACTCGATCGCATCGTCGTCACGAAGCCGGCGCGAAACGCCCGCCTTACGGTTCCGGAACGCTGACTCCCGCCCTGGTCGAACCAATCTCGTTCAGCTGACGCTGCAGAGCCATTCGATCGAGCATGTCGAGCCGCAGGCTGGTGAAGATCTTGATACGGGCGTCGAGCTCACGAAACGCCTTCGTGAACGCGCGCGCCTTGTCCTCGTCCGACCCGCTCACCGCGGCCGGATCCTCGATGCCCCAGTGCGCCGTCATCGGCTGTCCCGGCCACACCGGGCACACCTCTGCCGCGGCGTTGTCGCAGACGGTGAACACAAACTGCATCGGCGGCGCGTCCGCGGACGAGAACTCGTCCCAGCTCTTGCTGCGCAACTGATCTGTCGACAGACGGCTTCGTTGAAGCGTCGCGATCGCCAGCGGATGCACTTCGCCCTTCGGGAAGCTGCCCGCGCTGAAGGCGTGGAAGCGTCCTTTACCCCAGAAGTTCAGCAGCGCTTCCGCCATGATGCTGCGCGCCGAGTTGCCGGTACAGAGAAACAGCACGTTGTAGGCAGACATGTCGGCTCCTTCACACCGGCGGGCCGCTGCAGATGTATGCGCCTTCACGCATGTGACGACTCTAGGCCGCGCGTGATATATTTGTCAACGCGAATATGAAGCCGCCCCTTGACGCGATGGCCGCGCTCTTTCAGGCACTCGGGGACCCGACGAGGCTTCGCATCCTCGGACTCCTCCTGACGGGGGAGGTGTGCGTCTGCCACATCCACGAGAGCCTCCGCATTCCGCAGCCGAAAACGTCGCGGCATCTGGCCTATCTGCGCCGCTCGGGCCTGGTCGAGACGCGGCGCGACGGCCTGTGGGTTTACTACCGCCTCGCCGAGGCCGGCGATCCGGTCGGCAGAACTCTCAGGCAAGCTGTCACCCGCGCGCTCGGCGACATCGAGACCGTCCGCCGGGACACCGGCCGCCTGCAGAAAAAAGTCGGCGCCTCCCTTCCACCGCAGGTCTGTCCTCCGGTGGTCGTGGACCGGCTGCACCGCCGGCGCAGAGGTCTGCCGCCACAAGACTACAGCGAACGCTCGAAGATCCAACCGAGCACGGCGCCCGCCGCCACGAGCCATGTCGGATTGATCGAATAACGGGCCAGCAGCACGAGGCTCAACCCCGCAAGCGCGACTGGCAGAGGTGCTCGCAGCGTCGCTGAGCCAAGCTGCAAGGTGACCGCCGCCATCATCGCCAGTGATGCGACGTTCACGCCGTCCAGCACTGCGCCCGCCACCCTCGAGCGCCTCAGACGCGGCACCAGCGGTCCACTCATCGCTACGAACACGAACGCCGGAAGGAAGATGCCCACCGTGGCGACCGTCGCGCCGGCTGCACCGCCGAGGAGATACCCGACAAAGGTTGCCGTCGTGAAGAGCGGGCCGGGCGTAACCTGTCCGACGGCCACTGCGTCCAGCAACTGCCGCTCGGTGAGCCAGCCCAGGCGCTCGACAACGTCGGCGCGCAAGAACGCGACGAGGACGTACCCGCTTCCGAAGAGCACCGCTCCAATCCTCGCAAACACCAGGAAGAGAGCCCACAGTGAGAATGCTGTTGGAGCCACGCTGCCCGCCGCCACGACCGCTCCGGAACACACTCCCCAGCCGCCGGCAGCCCAGGCCAGGACTCCCACTCGTCTACCGGCGAACACAGAACTCACCACGCCTGCGACCAGTAGCACCACGAGCTCGTGCACACCGGCGAGAAGCGCAACCAGTGCGCCCAACCCGAGCACAGCCAGACTTGCCGATTTCATCGCAGCTCGCCCAAGTTGCCAGAGCGCAGAGAGGATGATGGCGATGACCACCGGCGTGATGCCATGGAAGAGGCCCACCACCTGAGGCAGTGAGCCGTAGCGCACGTAAGCCCACGCGATCGCCCCGACGATGATCGTGGACGGGAGGATGAAACTGGCGCCGGCGACCAGCAGGCCAGTCCAGCCATGCCGCGCCATCCCGATGTGAATCGCAAGCTCGGTCGAGTTCGGGCCAGGAATGAGGTTCGTCGCACCGAGGTAATCGAGGAACGCTTCGTGCGTCAGCCATCGTCGGCGGCGCACGACCTCGTCCTCCATCACCGCGATGTGCGCGGCGGGACCACCGAACGCAGTCGTTCCCAGGCGGAGGAACAGCAGCGCCGTTTCGACGAGCGAGGGCGCACGCGGCTTTTGGATCACGGCCGACGCGCGCCCTTCGCTCCGGTCTCGCGCTTTACCAGCACCCGATGCGCTTCACCCTTCAGGACTCGCTCCAGGCGCCGTTGCGGAAGAGCATCAACGCGATGTCGACATTGCTTCGCAGCGCTCGCTTGATCGCGGGCCATGTCTTTTCACACTTCAACAGCGTCTTCCACGAGTGCAGGTGCTTGGGTTTGTGAAAGTCGCTGTTGGCCACATAGGGATAGTGCTTGAGACTGGTGACCGAGAACAAGTCGTCGCGATTGGCCGCTTCCCATACGTCCACCAGGTCCGACAGTTCCTTGCGGTGATCCCACAGGTAACAGGTGCTCACCTCGATCCGCCGCGTGGTGCGATGGTGCGGGTGGCAGGCGATGCTGAGCGCGTCCTGGCGGCGGATCTCGCGCAGGACGTCGAGCGCGGGCTGGTCGGCGCTGATATAGCGCTTGATGTCGAGCGCGATGATGTGGGAGTTCTGCTTGCTGCGCAGGCTGTTCTGGGTCACCTCGGCGCCAGGAATCACGAGCAGCCCATACTTGCGCAGGGCCCGCGACGCTTCCGACCGGATGTCGTCGAGATAGGCCTCGAACGTCTCTTCGCGCAGGCCGAAGTTACGGCGCCCGAGCGTGGCGACGCGCCCGATGCGCGCCAGCAGGTCTTTCTTCATCAGGATGTGGTCGGTAATGGCGATGACGTCGAACTTGCCGGTCTCGCCATAGAGATCGACGACTTCGCGCAGGGTCAGCCGGCCGTCGCTCCAGCGCGTGTGCACGTGAAAGTCGCAGAGGAGGAACGGTTCGTAGCCTGGCATCACAAGCGGACGTCGACGTGCGACGAGTCCTTCGGACGCCGATAGAACACTTCGGACGTGAAGTTGCGCACGTAGAGGCGGATGACCGCTCCCTTCCCCAACGCCATGTAGCGGCGCGCCGAGGTGTAGAGGAAGCAGTCGTACTTGAGCGAGACCTTGCCGACGGCGAGCAGCCGGCGTCCGACGTTGGTGTCCTCGCCGTGAAACTCGATCGACGTGTCGAAGCCCCCGATCTCGTCGAGCGCGGCGCGGCGGACGGCGAAGTTGCCACCGTAGAAAATGGTGCCGAGCCGCAGCACGTGCTTGACCAGCACCTGCGTCGCCGGCGCAAGCGTGTAGTCGTAGGCGCGAATCAGCGCGCGGCCCCACCAGTCCCAGTCGTGGAAGCGGTACGGGCCAGAGAGCGCGATCAGGGATGGGTCCCGCTCGAAGTGCCGCTCGATGCGCTCCAGCCAAGTCTGCGGCGTCCAGCAGTCCGCATCGACATAGACGAGGAGGTTGCCGCGCGCTTCGGCCCGTCCTGTTTCGCGCGCGACCACGAGGCTCTTGCGCGGCTCGTCGACCACGCGCACGTTCGGCATCTGGCGCGCCACGGCGCCCGTCTCATCGGTGCTCGCATTGTTGATGACCAGTAGTTCGTCGGGCGGCCGGCTCTGCGCCAGGATCGAATGAAGGCAGGCAGGAAGGCGTCGTTCCTCGTTGTGCGCGCAGACGATGACCGTGATGCCCAGCCTCATCGCCCGACCCTCAGGGCGCGGACGCGCGGCTGGACAGGTCGGGAGGCCGGCGCCATGCCGAGCGCGCCGGGTTGGCCCGCCGCGCGATAGATTCCGTAGACGCGGTCGAGCGACGCGGGCCACGAGCGGGACTGGGCAAGGCGGCGGGCGGCCTCCCCCATGACGCGGCGCCGGGCAGTATCGGTCAGCAGCTCCGCCGCTCGCGCACAGAAGCCGAGCACGTCATCGGCGTGACACGCCATGCCCGTGAGGCCGTGCCGCATCTGGTCGCGGGCATTGCCGCCGCCCGCGACGAGCACCGGCAGACCGGACGCCTGCGCCTCGAGCAATACCAGTCCGGCGGTGCTGTCTTCGCGCGGCCAGAGAAGAAGATCGGCCGACGCCATGACCGTCGCCAGGTCGCGCTGCGACAGACGGCCTGCGAACACGGCGTCGGGACAGGCGTCCCGCAGGCTGGCCTGCCCCGCGCCTTCGCCGACCACGATGAACCGGTGAGCGATACCCTGGCGGTGCAAGAGCGATCCGAGCGGATCGATCAACGCGACGCCGCTGCCGCGAATCAAGGGTCCGACGCACAGGATCGCGGGCCTCCGGTCAGACACATGCCACTCGTTGCGCAGCCGCTGGGAACGACGCGCGGGCGAGAACACGTCCGCATCAACTGCGCCCGGCCAGACGACGAGCCGATCGGCGTCCCAGCCGGCGCGCGCGAGTCGGCGAACCGCCTCCGCGGAGGGAACCAGCACCTTCGAACACCCGCTGTAGATCCATTTGAGGTACTGCGGCCACGCCGGCACGGAGTAACGCCGGCTGACGCGCGCTGGCCCGTCCGTCCGCCGAGGCGGATGCGACCGAAGCGTGGAAACTGCCGACGAGCGGCAGCCCGGTGCGGTGCGCGAGATACTTCCCCGTCAGGCCCGCGGGGCCAGGCGTGCTGACATGAATCGCGCCAATGTCGTCCGATGCCAGCCGCCTCTCGAACTCGCGGATGCGCGGAAGGTGAAGCGGCCAGCCGGCGATGGCGAGCGGCAGTGCCGGCGATCGCAACGTGAGGTACTCCGGCTCGTCGACGTCGAGGTCAGAGAGCGCATAGATCCGTGGGCGCACGTCGGGCGGCGCATGCCGCAGGAGAGCCGCGAGCGCGGTCGTCACACTGCTTGAGCGATCGAAGTCGGCGTCTGTGAAGACGGCTACGCGCATTGCGCGACCTCCTCTTGTCGAAACAGAGTTCGCGCGGCCTCCGGGGAGACCGCGCGCGAGGTCGCCTGCTGGGGAGGGCGACAGGGGCGGGATGGCCGACGAACCGGTCGTCGCCCGGTGGGCGGCGAGGGCTTTCGGCACCTGCAGCGTGAGACTATGCGCTCACGGTCAGGGGCCCCCTCAGGGCCGACCACCGGCCGACGGCCGGTAGAATCAGGTTCCCACGCACGTGTAACGTTCCGACAACGACGGCGTTTCCGCCTTGCAAGATAAGATGATCACGACATGAATGACGTTCTCACCCTGATCCTTGGCGGCGGTCGCGGGACACGCCTCTTCCCGCTGACCCACATGCGCTCGAAGCCCGCGGTTCCGCTCGCCGGCAAGTACCGCTTGATCGACATCCCGATCAGCAACTGCCTGCACGCCGGCCTGCAGCGGATCTTCGTGCTGACGCAGTTCAACTCGGCGTCCCTCAACCGCCACGTCGCACAAACCTATCGCCTCGACATGTTCTCGGAGGGCTTCGTTGAAGTGCTCGCCGCGGAGCAGACGCCAGACAGCTCGGCATGGTTTCAGGGAACCGCCGACGCGGTGCGACAGGCCGCGCGCCACTTCAAGGGCTTCGACGCCGAGTACTTCCTGATCCTCGCGGGGGATCACCTCTATCGAATGGACTTCAACGAGCTTCTCGAATCGCACATCGAGGGGAACGCGGACATCACCATCGCCGTGCAGCCCGTGACCGCTGACGACGCCACACAGATGGGCATCCTCAAGTTCGACGATCTGGGCCAGATCACCGGCTTCGAAGAGAAGCCCAACGCGGCGCGCCTCGCCGAAATCGGCACGAGCATTCCCCGGGGGTCGGTCGCCGGCGGGACCACCCCCGAGAAGCCATTCGTCGCGTCGATGGGCATCTACGTCTTCAACCGCGAGGTCCTGATGGAGATGCTCGACGCGCCCGGCGTCGACTTCGGCAAGGAGATCATCCCGAAGGCCATCACGACGCACGCCGTCTGCCCGTACGTGTTCCGCGGCTATTGGGCCGACGTCGGCACCATCGAATCGTTCTACGACGCCAACATCCAGCTGACCAGGCGCGGCGCCCCGTTTAATTTTTTCCACCCGCGCTGGCCGATCTACACCCATCCGCGCTTCCTGCCGGCGACCCGCGCGTTCGACAGCCGCCTCGAATCCACCATCGTCGCCGAGGGCTGCTACCTGGATCGGTGTACTGTCTCGAGCTCGGTCGTCGGCATCCGGACGAAGATCAGCCCCGGGGCCAGCATCACGCGTTCGGTCCTGCTCGGCGCGGACTACTACGAGGAGGATACGGCGGCCAACGCGATCCCGCTCGGGATCGGCCACGACGTCGTGCTCGATCGCGTGATCGTCGACAAGAACGCGCGCATCGGCGACGGCGTCCGACTCGTGAACGAGTCCGGGGTGCAGCACGCCGACGGCGACGGCTACTACATCCGCAACGGCATCATCATCGTTCCGAAGGGCGCGCGGGTCGGGGCCGGCGTTGTCGTCTGAGGTGGCTGCTGCGCGTCGCGAGGCGTCCAGCATGCTCGGCGCCAGCGGTGTACGCGGCCACACGACGATCGTGCAGACGCAGCTGTACCATCTGAGTGAGCGAGACGACCGCGCTCGTGCCCCGGCGAGACTACTACCCATCTCATAACCCAAGACCAGGCTGAACGCGCCGACGGCTATGGTTCACGATGAACACGATGACCGGATGAACACGAAGAAAAACCTCTGGCGATCATCGTGAACATCGTGCCATCGTGTTGTAGCGTGGTCTCGTGACAGGATTTTGCCAGACGGCTTCTACTCCCGCGCCACCTCGTAGGTCTTCGCAGCCACGTCCGGGAAGTCCGTGAAGACGCCGTCCACTCCAAGCTGACGGAACTGCTCGAACTCCGCTTCCGGATGGCCCTGGTAGCCGGCCGGCAGGAACTGTTTGTCCACACGTATCGTCCAGACGTGCACGACCAAACCCGCCGCGTGCGCACGCTCCACCAGGTCGGTGGGCGCACCGAGCGACCCGTCGGGATTGACCGGCACGACCAGGCGCTTCTCCGGCCCGATGCCATCCGCGTACTCGGCGATCTTCTTCAATCCATCGCCCTCGACCATCGCCGCGCCGCTCATCAGCTGTATCAGCCGCACCTTAGTCTTCTCGCGCAGCAGCCGCAGGTTGCCCTCGAAGGACTGGATAAACACCGGCGCATCGCGACTATTCCAGCCGTGCTTCTGCAACGACTCGACGAGCGGCTCCTCGAGCGGCAGACGTATGGTCCGGAAGTGCGTCGGGTGCTTCGTCTCGGGGTAGATGCCGACGGGACGGCCCCGGCCGGCGCCGAGCTTCTGGGCAAGCTCGATGACCTCGTCGAACGTCGGAATCTCGAACTGCCCGTCATAGGCGTGCGAACGGAACGCCAGACGCTCCCGTGCGCGGAGCGTCTTGATTTCCGCCAGCGTGAAGTCCTCGCTGAACCAGCCCGTGATCGACTGGCCGTCGACCGACGCGGTCCGTCTGCGATCCGGAAACCGAGCGGCGACGTCCGTCGTCCCGCCGATTTCGTTCTCGTGCCGCGCGATGAGCACGCCGTCTTTTGTCGAGACGAGATCGGGCTCGATGAAATCGGCGCCCATTTCTACGGCTAGTCGGTACGCCTCCAGCGTGTGCTCGGGGCGATGGCCGCTCGCGCCACGGTGCGCGATGATGAGCGGCCGCGGCGGAGCTCCGACTGTCGCGGCCACCGCTGCGGCCGTCGCCGTCAGCACGAGCATCGTCATGGCGCGGGCTACCACAGGAGCTTGAATCCGAGCTGAAGCTGCCGCGGGTCGTAGGTCGAGGTAATCGTGCCGAATGCCGCGGCGCTGCGGTTGCCGTTCGGCGCTCGGAAGTTCGTCCGGTTCAGCAGGTTGAACGCCTCGAAACGAAACTCGAACTGGGCGGATCCGACAAGGTCGAACCTCTTCGCCGCCGACAGATCGAACTGCCAGAACAGCGGACCACGCACCGAGTTTCGCGACGCGTTCCCGAATGGCTGGCTGGGATCGGTCGGCGCGACCACACAGGCCCTGTTGAACCAGTTGGCGATCGTCCGATCCGCGCCGGACGCCATCGGATCGCAGGTCACGTTCGGACGATAGTTGTTCGCCCCGCGGAAGTCCTGCGCGATGCCGGACACGACGAACGTCGCGCCGGGGGTGTAAGTGAATGTCACCGGTTCACCCGCGTTCACCGTGTTGATGCCTGACAGCTGCCAGCCGCCAATGAACGCATCCATCAGCGGTGATGCACCAGACCCCCACCGGCGTCCTGCACCGAAGGGCAACGACCAGACGAAGCTCGTCGTGCTGTTGTACGGCTGGTGATAGTTCGACAAGCCGAAGTCCGCCTCCATGTTGCGAAAATCCTGCGGCGCCGGAAAGTTGCCGTTCGAGTTCTCCAACGACTGGGCGCCGTTGTCTTTGGCTTCCGAGACGGTCAGCGAGCTGAGTAGTGTGAACTCACGGCTCATGCGCCACTCGAACTTCGTCTGCAGCGCCTTATAGCGCGACTTGCCGCCGTTGAAGGGGTAGGTGATATCGGAATAGGTCGGGTTCGGCCGCCGGTCCTGCAGCTGGACGGTCCCGGCGGCATTGTTCGGGAATGCCTGGTTGTAGTTCGCGAAGAGCAGCAGATCTTCTGCCCGATTCGCGACGTAGGCTACGTCGAGGAGCATGTTGTGCCGCAGCTCGTGCTGGACCGAGATATACCAGCTCTGGACCGGGCTCGAGTGAAAATCTGACGGCATGTAAGTGATGTTCGCCGTCAGAGGATTGAACTTCGAAGGGTCCGCCAGTCCCACCGGGTAACCCTGCTCGGCCGGGACGAACGAAGGGGCTGTGGGCACGGTCTGGTTGACCACGGCGTTGACGACTTGTGGACCGTTGATCGGGAGGATATCTCCACCGCCCGCCCTGCTGAAGTGCACGTAGCTGATGCCGTATCCGCCGCGAATGACGGTGCTCGGCGTTAACGTGTAGGCGAATCCCAAGCGGGGCCCGAAGTTATTCTTGTCGGGATTGATCAGCGCGCGCTCGTACATCGAGCCGTCCTTCGCCAGGATCATCGAGTTGGTCGCCGGGTCGAAATTCGACAGCACATTGTTCTTTTCCCAGTAAGGCGTCGAGTATTCGTAGCGGACTCCCAAGTTGAGCGTCAGCTGTTTCCCGACACGCCAGTCGTCCTGGATGTATGCGAAATGCATGTTCCGACGAAGGTCCGCCACGAGCACGCTGCTGAGCGCGTACTGCGCCCGGAGGCCGAGCATGAAGTCGGCGAGGTTGAAGAGGTTGTTCGACGCCACGCCGGTGGGCCGGGTGAACTGGCCGTTGTAGGTGTCGCGGCCGTAGAGCGGGTTCACGTCCTGGACCTGCGTGTCGATCCGCTGGAACTCATAACCGGTCTTGAACGAATGAGCCTTCATCGTCCACGTGTAGTTCAGCTTCGGGTTGTAGACCGTCGGATACTGCCACTGCGGGTTCGTCGCCTGCCGGCCAAGGTCGGAGTAACCCGTGATGAGCTGCGTCGGGAGGCCGCCCGCGATCCGATCGTCGGTCGGCAGACCGGGCAGCCCGAACTGATCGAACGCGCTGTCAGTGCCGAGCGCAGGCGGATCCTTCCCGGCCTCGGTCCACGAGTACCCGAAACGCACCTCGAGCAGCGACGTCGGGCTCGACACCCAGGTGGTGCCGAGGACGAACTGACGGTTGCGCGCGTAGATGTGCCCATTGCCGGCACCGCCGGACGGCAGCGGAATGTTCGGCTGATCGTCGGTGGTCAGATCGCGGAATCCGTAGCGGCCGAACATCGACACGCTCGGGCTCGCCTGCACGTCTATCTTGCCGCCGGCCTTGTTCGAATCAGCCAGGAAGGCCTGGAGCGTGCTGAAGTTGTTGGTGTTGCCCGGCACGTTGGTATCCGGCAATCCCGAGAGGACCTGGCGGGCGAAGCTCGTCATCGGGATCGGCGTGCCGGCAGCGTAGACCACGCCCGTCCGCGGATCGCGCACGTCGACCGTGAGCAGGCCCTGGCGCTGCGCCGGCGTCGCAATCGTCGAAAATCCCGTCACCTTGCGCGTCTGGCGCAGGCCCTCGTAGTCGGCGAAGAAGAACGCCTTGTTCTTGACGATCGGGCCGCCCACGACACCGCCGAACTGGTTTCGATCGAGCTCGGGCTTGCCAGTCGCCGGCTTGAAGAAGCCGGTCGCGTTCATGCTCGTGTTGCGCAGGAACTCCCAGCCGCTGCCATGGATCGTGTTGGTGCCGCTGCGATAGTTGACGTTGATCGTCGCTCCTGCCGCACGCCCGTACTCGGCGCTGAGGTTGTTCGTGACGACTTTGAACTCGCCGATGGCGTCCGGCGAAGGCTGCATCACCTGGTTCGAGAACCCCTGGTTGCTGGTGCCGTAGGCGTTGTTATCGACGCCGTCGATCAGGAAGTTGTTGAAGGTGCTTCGCAGCCCGTTCACGTTCAGGGCTCCCTCACGCGGCGTGTTGCCGGTCGTGAGGGACGACCCGGCCAGCTTGACGCCGGTGGTGAGCAGCGCCAGCGACGAGTACCTCACGCGAGATGAGCGGAAGGGCGCGGGTCTGATCGCCAGTGATGACCTGGCCGCGCTGGCTCGAGTCGGTCTCGATGAGCGGCGACGACGCCGTCACTTCGACTTTCTCGGTGACCTGCCCCACGGGCATCTGCAGGTCCACGCGCAGCCGTGCGCCAACCTGTACCAGCACGTTTTCGACGAGCGCGAGCGCGAACCCGCTCTTCTCGGCAGTCACAATGTAAACGCCGGGCTTGACTGCTGGAAACTCGAAGCTGCCGTTCTCTCCGGACGTGCGAACGACGGAGATGCCGGTCTCGACACCGGTCAGCGTCACCTTCGCGGTCGGCACGACGGCACCAGACGCATCACGCACGGTGCCGACGACGGTCGCGGAATCGAACTGCGCCAGGGCGGGCGCGGCGGACAGGATCACGAGCAACGTACAGGCAAGAGCGAATCGCATCTGATACACCTCACGTGCAACAAGCAAGTATCTCGAGACGCTATCGACCCGATGCAACGGCTCCGACAAGCGCATGCAACAACCTCGTGACGCCAGGCGGCGGCTCAGTCACATGCGGATAGTGGATCATAGCTCACACTGGGAACGCGGATCACGCGAAGCGGGGATTGGGATACGGGACGCGGATCGCGCGGATTGACGGATCAACGGGACGCGGATCACGCGGATCCACGGATCAACGGGACGCACGTCGCGGACAATCGTAGAACACATCGCACGGCGCGCGACGCGTACTGGACGGGAGGAGACAGATTATGGCCATTCGTCGTCAGCTCAACGCAGAACAGGAGATCGTCGAAGCATTCGAGCAGTGCGGTCAGATCACCGAGTACCTGGTCACAGTAGTGCCGCGCCGCTTCTGGCAGCAGCCGCCGCCTTCCGGCCACGGACGGACGATTGCCGCAATGGTGGCGCACATTCACGGCGTTCGAAAGACCTTCGCGAAGATGGGCGGCGCACCGGTGCCGCCCTCCCTTGACCGCAACAGCGTCACGCCCGTGCAGGCGCGTCGGGCGCTTCGGCAGACGAATGCGGCGCTCGTGACGCTGTTCCGCGACTCCCTCCTCCGCGGCGACGCGCGCATCAAAGGTATGCCCCGACGGTCGGTCAACATGATGGCCTACCTCATCCAGCACGACGCGCATCATCGCGGCCAGATCATGCTTCGCGCGCGCGAGCTCGGTCATGTCTTCGCAGGGGCCGACGTCATGCGGGTCTGGGGCTGGAAGCGGCTTTCCTGAGCCGGTCCGCGCGAACGCAGCCCGCGACTCGCGGCTCGCTGTTGCCAAGTCGGCCTGTTGTAGCTCGCGGCCGCGGTGCCGAAATAGCAACCGCCAGCAGCGAGCCGCGAGCAGCGATCCATCACACGACTCATCCCGCACATCTCGCATTCCATCCCACGTTCGTCACGAAACGTGTCCGATCGTTTCACGCGCGCACACTTCCAAACGAGATCGCACTTCACCACGTCTAAGCAGCCGATTACGAACAACGTGCCGTGCGCGATTGCACGCCGCTCGACGCAGAGGAGATGCGCCATGCTCTCAGTGCTGTCTGTCGGTCTCGTCAGCATCATCGCTCTTGCGGATCCCGCCGCACCGGCGCCGCTCCATCGTCATCGGCATCGTTGTCCCCGGCGCACTACCTTCTGATGAACGCTCCGGACCGTCGCGTGCGCGCAACCGACGCGCGTCTCCATTCGTACCTTGCCGAAGGGCTGAATCGGTCGCGCACGTTCGCGTCGCTCATGACCGCATTGAACCGGACCGACGTCATCGTCTACGTCGAATCGGTGATGATCCTGCCGAAGAACACCATGGGACGGCTGGCGATGATGCCGATGACCGGCAACTTCCGGTATCTGCGGATTCAGATTCGCTCCGACTTGTCGAGGCGCGAGGCCATCGCGCTCATCGGCCACGAACTGCAGCACGCGCTCGAGATCGCCGATGCCACGGAAGTGCGCGATACGACGGCCCTCATCGGACTGTACCAACGCATCGGACACCCGAGCAACGGTGACCACGCCTACGACACCGATGCGGCACAGGACACCGGCCGGATCGTGATGCGCGAGCTAAACAGCTAGCCCTGTCCTGAACCGCCACGCCCGTCTTTGTTCCGCTGGCGCGGCCGGACACCGGCCGTCTGGCGTACGTCACACCGTCTTCACAGCAACGTCACAAGCCGGTCACCGGTACCCAGTACACATGGGACCCGGCATAACCTATTGTGGAGACGAGCGTGACACTATCCGGAGAAGAACTTCGGTCGGAAGCGGGCGCGGGGCATCCTGCGGTTCCCCCGCTCGATTCACCCTCCCTCTATCTCAACCGTGAGCTCAGCTGGCTCGCATTCAACGAACGAGTGCTCGACCAGGCGCGCGACCGCCGACACCCTCTCCTCGAACGCGTCAAGTTCCTCGCCATCGTCGGGACCAATCTGGACGAGTTCTTCATGATTCGGGTCGCCGTCCTGCAGAAGCAGATGCGCACCCACCGCGAACACGTCTCGCCCGATGGGCTGACGACGGAACAACAGCTCGCGCTGGTGCGCGCCCGGGCGCGGCAGATGCTCGACGAGCAAGCGAGGTGCTGGTCCGACTCGCTGCGCCCTGAACTTGCCGCGCACGGGATCCGGTTCCTCGACCCGATCGAATACTCGGACAGCATCTCAACTTTTCTCGCCGGCCATTTCGAGCGCGAGATCGCCCCGGTGCTCACGCCGCTCGCCTTCGACCCCGGTCACCCGTTTCCCCACATCTCCAACCGGAGCAAGAACCTCGCGGTGGCGGTCAAGCACGACGGTCGCACGAAGTTCGCGCGCATCAAGCTGCCGCCGGTGCTCCCCCGCTTTGTCCAGCTACCGGCGGCGCTCGCCGGCGGGGGCACGGCGTTTGTGTTCATCGAAGACGTCGTGTGCGCCAACGTCGAGTCGCTCTTCCCAGGCACGACCGTGAAGAGTGCCCACGTATTTCGCGTCATCCGCGACACCGACATGGTGATTCAGGAAGACGAAGCCGACGACTTGCTCGAAATCGTCGACCAGGGGCTGCGTCAGCTGCGGCATGGGGCGCCGTCCCTGCTGCAGGTCGACGAACGGATGCCGCGGCGCGTGCTCGACATCCTGGTCGAGAACTTCGAAATAGACGACGAGGTGCTCGTGCGCACCTCACATCGCGTCGGATTCGGCGACTGGATGGAGCTGATGGCGCTGCATCGCCCCGAGCTCAAGGATCCGGCGTTCTCGCCGCGGATCGTCTGGGGCCGCAACGATCTCGACGAGGTCTTCGAGCTCGTTCGGCACCGCGATTTCATGCTCCACCATCCGTTCGACTCCTTCGTCTCGGTCGAAACCTTCCTCAAGGCCGCGGTCCTCGATCCGCACGTGGTCACGATCAAGCTGACGCTCTATCGGATCGGGCACGACTCTCCCCTCATCGACCTGCTGGAGGAGGCGGCGGAAGCCGGCAAGCAGGTCGCCGTGCTCGTCGAGCTCAAGGCCCGATTCGACGAGCGCAACAACATCACGTGGGCGACGAGGCTCGAGGCCGCCGGCGTCCACGTCGTCTACGGCCTGGTCAACTTGAAGACGCATTGCAAGCTATGCCTCGTCGTGCGCAAGGAACCGGACGGCATCCGCCGCTACGCGCACATCGGCACCGGAAACTACAACGCGTCGACTGCACGGATCTACACTGACCTCGCCCTTGTCACGGCGCGGCCGTCGATCGTCGATGACGTGACCAACGTGTTCAACCACCTGACCGGCTACTCCGCGCTGACGGACTATCAGGAGCTGCTCGTCGCGCCGGTCAGCCTTCGACGCCGGCTGTATGAGCTCATCGCGCGCGAGCGCGCACACGCCGCGGCGGGCCGGCCCGCGCGAATCGTGTTCAAAGTCAACAGCATCACCGACACCGGCGTCATCCAGGAGCTGTACCGCGCGTCTCAGGCCGGGGTCCACATCGACCTCATCGTGCGCGGCATCTGCTGCCTGCGTCCGGGGGTCACGGGTGTGAGCGAACGCATCAGCGTGCGTTCGATCGTTGGACGGTTCCTCGAGCATTCGCGCGTGTATGCATTCGAGAACGGCGGCGAACCGCAGGTCTTCGTCGGCAGCGCCGATTTGATGGAACGCAACCTGGATCGCCGCGTGGAGGTGCTGTGCCCGATACTCGACCGCGGCCTGCTGGAGTACTCTGCGAGAAACGGTGCTGGGGACCTACCTGCGCGACGCGGATCGCGCTGCCGTGCTCGGACGTGATGGGGAATACAGACCGGCGTCAACGGGCGAAGCCGTGGACCGGTTCAGCGCGCAGGACTTCCTCCTGGCCCGTCACACCACGGACTACGCCTAGGCTTAGACTACAAGCCATCTCCTAAACCTGACGCTCGGCAAGTCGCGAGCGAGCATGGGCGCGCGCGCCGAGGCGCTACGGCGAGGTCTCGCCGTAGCTTTAGCGGAGGCGGAAGCGCGCCGGCGAAGCGGCGCGCGAGACAGCGCGAAAGAGCGGAAGCGAGTGAGCCACGTGAGCGGAGCGGGGCGTCGGGGTCCCCGCGAGCGAGCGTGTAAGGGGGTCCGGGGGACAAAGTCCCCCGGATGAGACTAGAGCAGCTTCCGCAGCATCTTCGGCGTGACGAACCAGCAGAGCGCGCCCTTGCCCTTGGGCGGGAAGATGGCAAAGTCGATGCGGCAGATTGCCCCCTTCTTGAACGGCAAGGGCACCTTGGCGCCGATCAGGAACGCGGCAAGCTCACCCATGTTCGGCTCGTGGCCGACAAGCGCGATGCTGCCCTTCCGCATGTGCTTGCCGAGCTCCTGCATAACCGCCCCGGGGGATCCCGCGGGAGTCAGCGCATCGATATTGGCCACCGGAGGCTTCGACTTCATGACTTCGGCGAAGACGTCCGCCGTCTGGCGTGCGCGAACGAGCGGACTCGAGAGAATCTGATCGAAGCCGATACCGAGCGCCTCGACCGCCTTCGCTTCCTTCTTCAGGCGCGCGATGCCGTCGCTCGTCAGCGGCCGCTTCGAATCATCCGGATACTCTTCGCCGCGCTCGGCGGCCACACCGTGCCGAATCAGGTACAACTCCAACGTCGCCATTCAGCAGCTACCTCTGCCCACTCGCGGCCCGCCCCACGGGACGCGCGTGTGCGCGTCTCGCGACCGGACGCGCCTTGAGCGTCATCTTCTTCATCTGCAGGGCACGCGCCCGGTGCGCCAGGTCGGGCACGACGACCGCTCGAGTCGCTTCGATCACTTCGATCAGCCTGGGCATCGTTGCCACGTACCGGGCGTGCAGATGGCGACACTCGTCTTCGATCGCGCGGCTGATGATGTCGAGGCCGCCGTCGGGCAGCGAACTGCCGGACGGCTCCGCCTGCACGGCAGCGACATGCGACTGCAGCACCTGCAGGTCGTGCAGCCGGCCGAGCGTGTCCTGCGCGCGCTTGACGGCTCGAACGGGCGCTGAAGCGGTCTTCACGCCGGCGTCGAACGCCAGTTCCATCGCATAGCGCAGCTTCTTGGCTGCGATGCGCACCTGATGCAACTGCTCGGGCGAGTACATGTGGCCGGCGGCGGCGATGGCCGCGGCGAGCGCCTTGGACCGCTTGAGCATGCGCGCTCCAAGCGCATCGCGCCACGCCTCTGAGCCCGCTTCGGCGACGACTCCGTCCAGGGACGCCAGACGCCGATCCAGCTTCTCGAGATTGACCCGCTCCAGACGCTTGAGCATTACCGCGCGTCGCCCGTCCCGTTCGGTCACGACACGGCCGCGGACTGCCTCGAGCGCAGGCCGCGGCAGGCTCTCTTTGGCGACCAGCGTATCGAGGATCTGGATCGTGACGTCGAGCTCCCGCACGGTACCGAGCGCCCCGGTCAGTCGCCGGATCTTGCCCAGCGCCTTGCCCGACTTCGTGCCTTTGACGTCCGAGGTCAGCACGGGAACGGCCTCACGGAGGCGCCGTGATGCCACGCGGGCCTGGTGCACACCGTGGGCGTCGCCGCCGACAGCGCCTGGGAGGTGACGCTTCAGGGCCGCGGCTCGGCGCGCGAGCAACCGGCTCGCGACAGAAGACATTCGACGGTTCATGGTAGGATGGCGCTCAACTTCTGGAGAAAACGGCCAATAAATGCGGCAAACTGCGGCCGGCTCCGCCAGTATATAACGGCTATGTAACGGCACAAATCCAGCCCACATTCAGCTCGGTTTCCCTGCATGCGCATCGCTGCCATCGACATCGGCACCAACTCGATCCACATGATCGTGGTTCAGGTGCGCCCCGACCTGTCGTTTGAGGTCATCGACCGGGAAAAGGACATGGTCCGGCTCGGCGCGGGCGGCCTCGACGGGCGCAGCCTGACGCCGACGGCAATCGGCTCGGCACTCCAAACGCTCTCCAAGTTTCGGCGCATCGCCGAATCGCACAAGGTCGACGAGATTGTAGCCTGCGCCACGAGCGCGACGCGCGAAGCCGACAACGGCGGGGATTTCATCGGCGAAGTCGACCGGCAAACCGGCATCCGCATCCGCGTCATCTCGGGGACGGAAGAAGCGCGACTGATCCACCTGGCCGCCGGCTATGGCGTCGACATCGGCGCGACCACCGCGGTCGTCGTCGACATCGGCGGCGGCAGCGTCGAGATCACGCTTGGATCGGCCACGAACCTGACCCTCGGGCGCAGCTTCAAAGTCGGCGTCATCCGGCTCACCGAGCGGTTCGTCAAGAGCGATCCGATCAGCGGAGGCGACGAACGCCGGCTCATCAAGCATCTCAACCGCGAGATGGGCACCTACATCGATCAGATCGCGGGCAAGGGCTTCGATCGCGTGATCGGGACGTCAGGCACGATCCTCAGCCTCGGCCTGATGGCATCGACCGGCGACGGCGAGCCGCCCGAAGACGTGCGCAACCTCCGCGTCAGCGCCAAAGCTCTTCATCGGCTGAGAAAGCACCTCGTCGAGTCGGACATCGAGGAACGTCTCGCCACGCCGGGTATGGATCCGCGTCGCGCGGATCTCTCGGTGGCCGGATCGGTCCTCTTCGATACGATTATCCGGCGGCTCGGCACTGACTCGTTCACGCTCTGCGACCTCGCCCTACGCGAAGGCATCGTCCTCGACTACATCCGTCGCAACAGCGCCCGCATCCGCAAGGTCGAGCGCTACCCGGACGTGCGGCGCCGGAGCATCGTCGAGCTCGGCGAGCGGTGCGGCTACTGGTCGGAGCACGCACAGCAGGTCGCGAGGCTGGCACTCAACATCTTCGACCAGACGCGCAGCGTCCACGGGCTCGTCGACCGCGAGCGGGAGTGGCTGGAGTACGGGGCGCTCCTGCACGACGTCGGCGTCCACATCAGCTACGAGCGGCACCACCGGCATTCGTACTATCTGATCAAAAACGGCGACTTGCGTGGATTCGACCCGCAGGAGATCGAGGTCATCGCGCTCATCGCGCGGTACCATCGGCAGGCGACGCCGAAGAAATCGCACGACGGGTACACCGACCTGAAGGGACCGTTGCGGAAAACCGTCAAGCAACTCTCGGCCATGGTGCGGCTCGCCGAAGGCCTCGACCGCAGCCACGCGCAGGCATTGGCGGGCATCGACGTCTATCCGCGGGGCGACGACTATCTGGCCCGCCTCCGCACCAGCGGCGACGCCGAGCTCGAGCTGTGGGCTGCGCACAGGCACGTCGGTCCTCTCGAAGAGATGCTCGGCAAGCCGATCCGATTCGAAGTCGCCGGCAACGACTACAAGGGACCGGCGACCGCCGCGCCCGGCCACGCCGTAGAAAAACCTCATGCTGAACAACCTGACGACGCGTCACGAGTATCCGGGAAAGCTGTTCGTGGTCGAAGGCATCGACGGGTCCGGAAAAACAACGCAGCTGGCCCTGCTGGCAAAATGGCTTAGCGCCGCCGGCCACCCCGTTTTCGTCACCGAGTGGAACTCGTCGGCTCTGGTCAAGGCCGCGACCAAGTCGGGGAAGAAGAAGAACTCGCTGACGCCGATGACCTTCAGCCTGTTGCACGCGACCGACTTCGCCGACCGGCTGCTCTACAACATCATCCCGCCGCTCAAGGCGGGCATGATCGTGCTCGCCGACCGCTACGCGTATACCGCCTTTTCGCGCGATGCGGCGCGCGGGGTGGATCGGCGCTGGGTCAGGGAGCTGTACAGCTTCGCCGTCAGGCCGGATCTTGCCGTATATTTCCGCGTGCCGATCGAGGTCTCGACCGATCGGCTGCTCGCCCGCCGCGTCAAGCTCAAGTTCTACGAAGCGGGAATGGACATGGGCTGGAGCAACAACGCGGTCGAGAGCTTCAAGATGTTCCAGGGGAAGGTCCTCGAGGAATACGATCGTATCGTCGACGAGTTCGAACTCAGCGTCATCGCCGCGAGCGGCAGCATCACCGAACAGCAGCGGACCTTCCGCAAAATCGTTTCTCAGCATCTGGCGATCGAGGACACGAATGACGAGCTCGACGAGCTTGCCTGACGGGGAGCGAACGGGACAAGCCGGTCGCGCCGGAACGGACCTGGACAAGGAAGGCGCCAACGGCGGCGCCAAGCCGGGAAGCTACTATGGCAACGCCATCCCCTATCTGCCGATCGAGGGGTACCCCGGCAAGATCATCGCCGTCGAAGGCACCGACGGTGTCGGCCGCTCGACGCAGATCACGCTCCTTCGCGAATGGCTCGAGGTCCAGGGGTACGGCGTGATCGAAACCGGCTGGACCCGGTCCGAGCTGATGCAGCCGACGATCGAGCTGGCCAAGTCGAGCAACACGCTGAACAAGCTGACCTTCGTCCTCCTCTATGCGACCGACTTCGCGGACCGGCTCGAGAAGGAGATCATCCCGGCCCTCAAGGCTGGTTTCATCGTGCTGTCGGATCGCTACATTTACACGGCAATGGCGCGCGCTGGCGTCCGCGGCGTCGATCGCACCTGGATCCGCAACCTCTACGGGTTCGCGATCGCGCCGCACCTGGTCTTCTATCTCAAGGTCGACGAGAAGACACTCATCCGTCGCGTCCTTCAGGCCAGGGGTATGGACTACTGGGAATCGGGCATGGACATGAAGCTCGGCGACGACATCTACGAGAGCTTCCGCGCCTATCAGAAGGCGCTCCTGAAGGAATACGCGTCGATGTCCGACGAGTTCGGGTTCAGAGTGCTCGACGCCAGGCGAAAGGTCGAGGTCATCCAGGACGAGCTGCGCCGCCAGATCGGGGCATTCCTGGCCGAGAGCGACAGTTCCCGGACAGAAGCTGCGGCGGGAACAACGGCTCCCTAGCCGGCAGCGGTTGTAGCCGCCTGTTTACACGAAATTTACACGGTCGAAATTGCGTGGAAACTGGCGCCGGGATAGCCTGACAGGGTCGTATATGAGCCCTGGATCGAACCTGGTGCAGACAACCCCGCCGCCCCTGACCGTCCGCGTCCGGCCCCCGTCGCCGCAGGAAGCAGATCATCCCGTCTCGATCGACGTTCACGGCCTGAATTTCTTTTACGGCGCCAAGCGGGCGCTGGAAAACATCAGCATCGCCATTCCCGCCAAGCTGGTCACCGCATTCATCGGCCCGTCGGGCTGCGGCAAGAGCACGTTCTTGCGGACATTGAACCGCATGAACGACATCATTGCGGGGACCCGCGTCGAGGGCAAAGTGCTCATCGACGGGGACGACATCTACCGTCCCGGCACCGACGTCGTCGCGCTGCGCCGGCGCGTCGGAATGGTGTTCCAGAAGTCGAATCCGTTCCCGAAGTCGATTTTCGACAACGTGGCCTACGGGCTGCGGATCAACGGCCTGGCCTCGAGCCGTGCCGACCTGAACGGCCGGGTGGAAGAAAGCCTGAGGCAGGCCGCCATCTGGGACGAAGTAAAGGACCGTCTCCACGACTCCGCTAACGCGCTGTCGGGCGGCCAGCAGCAACGGCTCTGCATCGCGAGGGCTCTGGCGGTAAAGCCCGACATCGTGCTGATGGACGAACCGGCCTCGGCGCTGGATCCGATCGCCACGCAGCGCATCGAGGAGCTGATCTATCAGCTCAAGACCGAGTACACGATCGTGATCGTCACGCACAACATGCAACAGGCGGCGCGCGTCTCGGATCGGACGGCGTTTTTCTGGCTCGGCCGCCTCATCGAGCACGGCCCGACGGATCGGATCTTCACGAATCCGGCCGAGAAGCTCACGGAAGACTACGTGACAGGAAGATTCGGATAGCTATCAGTTTCAGCTACTAGATAGGATAGTTTTAACCATGCCCGAGCGCCTCGTTCCCCACTTTCAGGAAGAGCTCGAACAGCTCAAGACGCGCCTGCTCGAAATGGGCGGGCTGGCGGAGGATCGCGTCCGCTCGGCGGTTCGTGGCCTCGTCCAGCGCGACGCGCCGGTCATCGACCGCGTGCTCGCAGGCGACGGACCGATCAACCAGCTGCACATCGAGATCGATAGCCGCTGCTTCAAGCTCCTCGCCCTGCACCAGCCCATGGCCGTCGACCTTCGCGCGATCGTGGCGGCGGTCAAGATCAACACCGATCTCGAACGCGTCGGCGACCTGGCCATCAACATTGGCGAAGCCGTGCGCCGCTACATGCGGCATGCCCCGGTGAAGGAGCTCATCGACATCCCGCGGATGGCCGACATCGCGCAGCGGATGCTGCGGAACGCGCTCGATGCGTTCGTGCGCCGCGACATCGAACTGGCGCAGGGGGTCCTCAACGAGGACGACACGCTGGACGCGCTCAAGACGCAGGTATTTCGCGAGCTGCTGACCTTCATGCTCCAGGACCCGAGCACGATCGAACCCTCGCTCGACCTGATCCTCATCTCGAGGCACCTCGAACGGATCGGCGACCACGCCACCAACGTCGCCGAGGACGTCATCTTCATGGTGTCGGCGAAGGACGTCCGGCATCACGCGGGAGAAGTCGAGGCGTAAGACTCTGGCTCTGGGCTTTAGGCTCTGGGCTTCAGGCAAACCTTCGAGCACTCACTCGAAGCTCCTCCCACCTAGAGCCTGAAGCCGAGAGCCAAAAGCCGCCTTTCTCGCTTTTCTGCATTTCCTCCCGCCGTTGATACAATGACCGGGTTTGGCGGAGCCCGAATCCCTCTGCGTGTACTGCCGGCGCCAGCGGATCGACCCGGCATCGCGGCCATTCTGTAGCGAACGCTGCCGCATGGCGGACCTCGGCCGATGGCTCTCAGGGGACTACCGGCTGCCCGTTGAGGACCCGGACGAAAGCCCCCTCGAGAGCGCCGGGGGCCAGCCAGATGACGATGAGCCCGAGCGCGACAACTAAGTACGTGACCTGACAGAATCCCGCATGGCCGACACGCTGACGATCACCGACAACCGCACCGGCAAGCAGTACCAGATCCCGATTCAGGACGGCACGATTCGCGCCATGGATCTGCGACAGATCAAGGTCGTCCCGGAGGAGTTCGGGATGATGACGTACGACCCGGCGATGACCAACACTGCCGCGTGCCGCAGCCGGATCACCTTCATCGACGGCGACAAGGGCGTCCTCCTCTATCGCGGCTACCCAATCGAGCAGCTGGCCGAACGCAGCGACTTCCTCGAGACGGCGTACCTGATCCTCTTCGGCGAGCTGCCGAGCGAGGCAGAGCATCAGCAGTGGACGCACGACATCGTGCAGCACACCATGCTGCACACGAACATCTCGAAGCTGATGGAGGGGTTTCAGTACGACGCCCACCCGATGGGCATGTTCATCAGCACGGTCGGCGCGCTCTCGACGTTCTATCTCGACGCCAAGAACATCTTTTCCAGCGAATCGCGCCGCCTGCAGACCATCCGGCTGATCGCCAAGGTGCCGACGATTGCCGCCTACGCCTACCGGCACTCGATCGGCCGGCCGTATAACCTGCCCGACAACGACCTGAGCTACGCGGGAAACTTCCTGAACATGCTCTTCCGGATGACCGAGACGAAGTACACGGTCAACCCCGTGCTCGAGCGCGCGCTCGACGTCCTGTTTATCCTGCACGCCGATCACGAGCAGAACTGCAGCACGAGCACGATGCGCAACATCGGCAGTTCGCAGGCGGATCCGTACTCGTCGCTTGCCGGCGCGGCCGCTGCGCTCTACGGACCGCTCCACGGCGGGGCGAACGAGGCCGTGCTGCGCATGCTGGCCGAGATCGGGTCGATCAAGAACGTCCCCGCGTTCATCAAGCGGATCAAGGGCGGCGAGGGGCGCCTGATGGGCTTCGGCCACCGCGTCTACAAGTCCTACGACCCGCGGGCGGCGATCATCAAACGGATCGCCGACCTCGTCTTCGAGGTCACGGGCAAGAACCCCCTGCTCGAGATCGCGCTGGAGCTCGAGCGCATCGCGCTCATCGACGAGTACTTCGTCTCGCGGAAGCTCTATCCCAACGTCGACTTCTATTCCGGGCTGATCTATCAGGCGATGGGCTTCCCGGTCGACATGTTCCCGGTGCTCTTCGCCATCCCGCGGACCGCCGGGTGGGTGGCCCAGTGGGAGGAGATGCTCCTCGATCCGGACCAGAAGATCGCCAGGCCGCGCCAGATCTACGTCGGACCGGCGACGCGGGACTACGTGTCGCGCGACAAGCGCCGCTGAAAAAGAGGGCCGGCAGCCGATGTCACACGGGAGTGCGCACGCCGTCGTCGCCCTGCTCATCAGCCTGGGATGCGGCCAGGCTCAGAAAGCGCCCGCCGCGAAACCAGGGTTCGACGGCGCGCGGGCGCACGAGCATGTGCGGCAGCTGGTCGCCATCGGGCCGCGCGTGGCCGGCACACCGGGCGCGAAGCAGACCCGCGACTACATCTCCAACGAGATGAAGGCTCTCGGGCTGGCCGTCGAGGAGCAGCCCTTCGAAGGTGCGACGCCGATCGGGCCAGTGAAGATGGTCAACCTCCGCGTCATGATCCCGGGGGGCAATGCCTCGCCAGGCTCAGAGCAAGCCCTTTCGACAGGCTCAGCGCAGGCACGGGTGATCATCGCCGGCCACTACGACACCAAACGCTTCCACGACTTCACCTTCGTCGGCGCCAGCGATGGGGGATCGAGCACCGCGTTCCTGATCGAAATCGCGCGTGTCCTCAAGAGCCGCAAGAACGCGCTGCCGATTGAGCTCCTCTTCCTGGACGGCGAGGAGGCGGTCGGCGAGTGGCAGGGCACCGACCATACCTACGGCAGCCGCCACTACGTCGAGGCTGCGCGCAAGGCCGGCTCCGTGTCGAGCATCCGGGCCCTAATCCTCGTCGACATGATCGGAGATCGGAACCTCACGATCTCGCGCGAGTCGAACTCCACGAAGTGGCTGACCGACCTCGTCTGGGCCGCAGCCAGACGGCTGAAACGTCGCGAGTTCCTCGATCGCGAACTGGCGATTGAGGACGACCACCTGCCGTTTCTCGAGGCGGGCGTACCTGCGGTCGACATCATCGATCTCGACTACCCCGCCTGGCACACCGCGGGCGATACGCTGGACAAGGTGTCGGCCGAATCCCTGCAAGTGGTGGGCGATGTGTTGCTGGCCGCGCTTCCGGAGATCGAGAAGCGGTTGCTGAAGCCCTGAATAACAGCCGTCACGAACGGATTCACGATGAGCGCGAAGACGCGAGGATCGCGAAGAGACGTCGGCTGGCGCTTCGCGATCTTCGGAACTTCGCGATCTTCGCGATACCCGTCGTAACGTAGAACGGCTAGTAGCACAACCCGCGAATCTCGGCCTCTTCGAGGACACTCGACGCCCCCTTCGCCTTCGCGAAGATCCGCTCGACGATCTCGTCCGTCACCGGCAATCCCCGCTTCTCCAGCCAGAAGACGACATTCGACTTACCCGACATCGGACCGACGTCGATTTCCTGCTCGCGGCCGACGAGGCTCGCCGGCACGCCTGAATAGACCGCGTCGACGAGCGCCTGATCCTTCTTGCGGTATGCCTTGATCACCGCCGCCGCGTGGACGCCAGTGGCCGTCCGGAACGCATCGCGCCCGACGACGGGATAGTTCGGCGGAATCGGCACACCGGTCGCGGACGAGACGGCCTCGCGGTCCTCGACGAGCGCCGAGAGATCACGCTCGATGTAGCCCATCAGGACCAGGTTGACGAGCAGCATGTCCATCGGCGTGTTCCCGACGCGCTCGCCGATGCCAATCCCCGCTCCGTGCAGCCGCGTCGCGCCGGCCTCGAGCGCGGCGAGCGTATTGATTACCGCGAAATCGCGGTCGCGGTGGCCATGCCAGTCGATTCCGACGCCCCCTCCGCACTCCTCGACGACCTGCGCGACAAAGCGCACGACGGCCGCGGCCCCGGCCGGCGTCGCGTGGCCGACGGTGTCGGCAATGCACACCCGCGAGGCGCCGGCCCGAATCGCCGTCGAATAGAGCCGGCGCAGGGTTTCGGGATCCGCGCGCGTGGTGTCTTCGGTCACGTACATGACGGGCAGGCCCTCGCGCACCGCGAAGGTGATGGCCTCCTCGGTCAGCTTGAGGAGCTGATCGATACCCCACCCTTCGGCGTACTGCCGCAGCGGACTCGACCCGATGAACGCCCCGCACTCGATCGGGATCCCCACGCGCTGCGAGATCTCGGCGATCGGCTTGATATCGGCGACGAGCGTTCGGGCCGCGCAGTTGGCCGCCACGCGCAGCCGGGCGTCAACGATCTCCCGCGCCAGCCGCTCGACGTCCCTGACGACGTGCGGCCCGGCGCCTGGCAGTCCGATATCCGCTGTATCGATTCCCAGCGAGTCGATGAGGTGGAGGATCCGAAGCTTCTCCTCGATGGTCGGGGTTCTTACCGATGGCGACTGCAATCCATCCCGGAGTGTCTCATCGTCGAGGAGAACGATGGGCGGCTTCGTGGTGGAGGTCGCGTTCCAGTCGAAAATCAGCGGGTGCATGGGATGAGGCGAATGGTGATCAGGCCCGCGAGGAGCAGCAGGCAGGCCCAGAGCGTCGAGAGCCACGCCGCCTCGCGGACAGCAATATCGAGGGCGCTGGTCAAGTCGACCCACGGTCCGAGCCCGGCCTGGTGGATCGCCTGCCTGAACAAGTAGGTCTGGGTACTCCGCGCCAGGAGCAGATCGTAAAGACCGTTCCAGACGACGGCCGCGATGATGATCCAGAGGCCGACGGCGATGCGTTCCCGCCGCCCGAGCGCGGTCATGTCCCGAAGCGCAGAACCATGGCGGTGATGTCGTCGTTCTGCGCCGCGCCCCTGGCGAACTCCCGCACGTCCCTGAACACCGCTTCCAGGAGCTTCTGGGGCTCGACGTTGAGATTGCGCTGCACAACCGTGAGGATGCGCCCCTCCCCGTACTCTTCGCCGGTCGCTGATAGCGCCTCGGACACGCCATCGCTGAAGACGACCAGCCAGTCGCCCGGCGCGAGTGTGACCGTCTCCTCCTCGTAGTTCGCGCTTTCGAAGAGGCCGACGATCGGTCCGCCGCATTCCAGGCGCCGGAACCCGTTCTTGCCGACCACGAGCGGCGGGTTGTGGCCCGCGTTGCAGTACAGCAGCTGCCCGTTCGCGCGCAGCGATCCGTACATCAGGGTCACAAATCGTGATTCGATACCGCGCCGGTAGAGCGCGAGGTTCACCTTGCGAATGGTCGACGACGGCGAGTCGCTGCCTGCCGCCTGTGCCGCGAACATGCCCTGCATCATCGCGCTCAGGAGTGCCGCGGGGGGCCCTTTCCCCGCGACGTCGCCCAACGCGAAGCCGAACGATCCGTCCGACAGGTCGACGTAGTCGTAGAAATCGCCGCCGATCGAGCGGCACGGCAGCGACGACGCCGCGGCACGGAAGTAGGCGCCGGATCGGCCGGCCTTCGGCAGCAGGGCCTGCTGGATCTCGGCGGCGATCCGCATTTCCTGCTCCATCCGCGCCTTTTCCATCGTCTCGCGGTACAGACGGGCGTTCTCGATGGCGACGGCCGCTTCGGTAGCGAGTGTCTCGAGCGCGGCGCGCGTGGAGTTCGAGAGGAGGGAGCCCTTCTCGCGGCTGTCCAGGTAGAGCACGCCGATGCGGCGCTCCTCCCCGACGGCCTCGGCGCGATCGAGATAGCGGACGAGCCGGAGCGGCACGCACAGCACGTTGCGGATGCCGAGCGCGACGGTACCCATGTGCACGTTGGCGAGATCGCCGTCGAGCAGATCGGCGACGATGCGCGGCTCGCCCGTGCGGAAGACTTCTTCGGGAATCTTGCGGCTCGTGGCGAAGCTGCCGCCGGGAATCGAGTTGCGGCCCCGCGAGCGCGCCATCTTGAACTCGAGCTCGTCGGTCGGCGCCGCGAGCATGATGAACCCGCGCTCGGCCCCGCTGACTTCGATGGCCGAATCGAGCACCAGTGCCAGCACGTCGTCGAGCACCCGGCCCGACCCGAGCGCGCGGAGGCCCTCGAGGAGCGCGGCGATCTGGCGCAGATCACCAATCGCCGTCGTGGTCGCCTTGTCGACGGCCGGCGCGCTGTCAGCGAGCAGAAACACCATCTCGGCGCCGCCGCTTCGGCCAAGCCGGATGCGATCGCCGTGCACCAGCGTCTTCTCGGTGACCTGTTCACCGTTCACATAGGTGCCATACCGGGAGGTCTTGTCCCGAATCAGGAACTGGTTGTCCTCTGAGTCGATCTCGGCGTGATCGCGGGACACTTCGCTGCCGGCGAGCCGGAGATCGTTGGTTTCGCGCCGCCCGATCTCGAAATGCCCTTTCGAGATCGGCACGATACGCCGGCCCAACGCGTCAGTTACCTCGAGGCGGGCATCGGACATGGGATCAGAAATTATTGCACTATCCGGGCTCAAAGCCCAACAATCAGCGTCGCCGGAGGATTCCAAGGAGCAGGACGACCACCGCCGCGCCGAGCGAGAGACCCGCGGCAAGCTGGGGCAGTTCGGGGGCTGCGGCGGTGCGCGACACCTGACCCATGTAGGCCGCGAGTAGAAGCAGGGTGGCGATCACGACGGTCGGGACCAGCAAGCTTCGCCCGGGCTTGACCGGCACCGCTTTGCGGACTGGATCGGTCGTTCCTGCCCCACACCGAAAACAGACAATCGCTTTGTCGGCGATCTCGGTCCCACACTGACGGCACTGCATTCCGACTACTTTACCGCAGTGGCCGAACCGCTTGTCCGAATCAGCGGCCTGACCCCGGCCATGAGAATCAGCACGAGCCCGAACGTACAGACGATCGTCGCGCCTGTCGGCAGGTCCAGGACGAGCGACAGATACACGCCGAGCGCTGACACGATCGTGCCCATCGTCCAGCCGATCGCCAGACGGGGGCCGATCCCCTCGGCGTAGAGCATGGCGGCGACGGATGGCACGATGAGATAGCAGAACACGAGCAGCACGCCCGCGATCGACACCGACGAGGTGACGACGAATCCGAAGGACGCGTAGAACAGGAAGTCCCAGAACCGCACGTTGAGCCCGGTCGACTCTGGGTCTCCGTGGTTCATCGAGATCGCCAGAAACGGCTTGCGATAGAGATAGTGAAAGAGTCCGACGGCCCCGTAGAGTCCCGCGGTCTTGAAGACGTCCGGCCACGAGACCGCGATGATGTTGCCGACCAGCATGTCCTTCAGGTGCTCGGCCTGCGACGTCGACTTGCTCATGGCCAGGATGGCCGCTGCCGACGCGACCGCATAGCTGATGCCGATGATGGCTTCCTGCGGGATACGCGCGCGCTTGGTTCGCACGAGCGAAAAGATGCCGGCGCCGATGAACGTGAACGCGAGGCTGACCCAGTAGACCGAGCGGGCATGCGGATCCCCGCCGGAGAACGGCATCAGCATGGCGATGGTGGCGCCAAGCGCCGCGATCTGCGCCAGCGACAGGTCGACGAAGATGACGCCCCGCTCGACCACGTGCAGGCCGAGGTAGGTGTGGATGCCGGTCAGGATAAGACTCGCCGCGAACGGCGCCGCCAGGAACTCGGCGATTTGCCAGACGGTCAGATCTCCCATCAGCGAGTCGCTCCCGTCGCCTTGATCGCCGACAGCAGCAGGTTGACGTTGTAGTCGAAGAGCTGCAGGTAGCTCTGCACGTCCTTGACGCCGCCAACCGACGGTGGCATCACGAGCACTTTCGCCCCCGTATCGCGCGCGATCTTGTTCGGCGTCTGAAGATCAAAGTACGGCTCGACCAGGATGATCTTGATGCCTTGCCGCTTCATCTCCTGCGTGAGGGCGAGCTGGTGCGCCGGCGACGGCGGAATCCCTGGCTTGGGTTCGACGTAACCAACCACGTCAAGGCCGAACACGTCGGCGAAGTTCGGCCACGACCTGTGGTACGTGACGATCTTCAGGCCCTTGTAGGGCGCCGTCGCCGCCTGCCACCGCTTCTCGCCTTCCGCCAGCCGGCGGTCGAAGTCGGCATAGCGCTGCGCAAAGTACGCCGCGTCGCCGCTGCTCATTGAGGTCAGCTTGTCCTGTATCGCCTTGGCGATCAGCCGTCCGTTGCGCGGGTCGAGCCAGTAGTGCGGGTTGCCTTGCGGATGCACGTCCCCCATCGCGCGCGTCACGGGGCCTGTCGGCATGTCGAGGATCCGCGCCGTCAGCGAGGCATCGAGATATCCCTGGCCGCCGGGCTGGATTTTCGCATTGCGGCTCTGCGTGATGAGCGGCGGCAGCCAGCCGATCTCGAGCTCGCGGCCGACGACGATGAGCAGGTCGGCGCTGTGAAGTTTGAGGACGAAGCTTGGCTTCGCCTCGACGAAGTGCGGATCCTGGTAGCCCTTGGCCAGCGCCTCGACCGACACCTTGTCCCCGCCGACCTCCCGGACGAGCGCCGCCAGGTCCTCCGTCGAGGTGATGATGCTGAGGCCCGCGCGGGCGTGCGCGGTCTGCGTGATTGCGACAATCGCGGCTCCTACAGCGAAACTAATCAGCTTTCCCATAACCTATGGCCTCGTGTCAGCATCACTCAATGCTGGCGGGGCCCCACCCCCGCCAGCTCTCGCGCGGCGACTTCGCGCCGCGCTCGGGGCCGCAGGCGCTGCCGAATCACCACGGCGCCAATTTCCATCTGCAGCCCGGCACGACCGCAGGCGATGGCGTCTCCTAACAACTAACTCCAACTCCCTGCTTAGAAGACATGCGCCCCGTGGGCGCCGATCGAAAAGAGGAACTGGAACAGGAACTCGTTGGCCGTGACATCCTCGGCGTACCGCGTCCTCCGGTACTGGCCACGGATCTGGCTGAACTCGCTCGGCCAGTACGTCAGCACCAGCGACGGTCCCTTGTCGACGAGCGAAGCGTCGTAGGCCCGCTCGGACCAGTCGTAGCGCGCACCGGCGAACCACCGCCGCGCGAACTGGTACTCACCGCTCCCGTACATGCCGAAAGCGTGGACGGTGCCGGCTTCCTGACCGCGACGGCTCCAGAAAAGCTCGGTGCGCGCCTGGAAACGACGGTAGATCGCGCGGCGCAGCGGACGATACCGGAACGTGGCGTCGATTCCGGCGAGCCGCGTGGTGAAATCCGGTCCGGCATCATTGGTTCCGTAGGCGAACGACCCGCCGACGTCGATGTTGGTCGATTCGGTCACGTCGCGATAGCCGCGCAGCCGGCCGGCCCAGCTCACGTCGCTCCGTTCGTACGACTGGAACAGTCCCGACGAGCCCTGGTAGATCTCTCCCGTGGCCTCGAGAAAGAGAAACGGATTGAGGATCAGCTTCGAAACCGAAACTCCGGCGTCCGACAGCCCTTCATCGCCCCCGAAGAGGTTCTGAATCATCAGAGGCTCGTCGACCCACGGCAGCGCGTGTGCGTGTAGCGTGTTCACTTTGCCGACCTGCTCCTTGAGCTTGCCGACCTTGGCGAGCAACCCGCCGGGAAGTGAAGTGAGCGTCAGGAACCCTTCTTCGATCTCGACACCCTCGGGCGAGAACGCGAGAAAGAAGTCCGCTCGCGCGTAGGGATCTACGACTGCTTGGAACGTCGCTTCGGCCTCCTCGAGCGCGAGGGCCGGCATCGGATTGACGGTGTTCGTTCCAGTTGCGCCGACGAAGTTGCCGATGACCGCCATGTCCGGGTTGAAGATTTTGGACATCGCGCTCGGGTTGCCGTAGACCGGAAGCGTGCCCGATGGTCCGCCGCTCCCCGCAGCACCCGTCGGGACCTGAACCTCCGTCGGGACAGCTGCTGGCGTGGGCGCCACCGCCTGGACGGGGGCCTCGGGCGCAGCCGGAGCGCCCATGGCGCTCAGCTTCGATTCGAGCGCCGCGAGCCGCGCACCATAAGCGTCGCGGATGGACTCGAACTCCTTCCGGAGCTTGTCGAGCTCTACTCGCACCTCTTGCGCCTGGGCCGCTGGCGCCTGTGCCGCGGCCGGCGCCTGTGCCGCGGCCGGAACCGCCAATCCCAACGCGGTGCTTACGCACATGACAACGCGTAGGGCCCTGACCGATGAGAATGTCAAAGCCACCTGTGCCTCCAGGTGAGAGGGAACACGGATTCCCAGCCAACAAGAAACGCCTTGACCCAGACCAGAGGCCGGGATCAACGGAAAGAAAGGAGACGGGTTTCAGCCGAGCGGTGGCGGCGATCGTCCGGAGGAGGCGCGGACAGGAGCAGCGTGGCAGCAGGCGGCCGAGGGAAGAATCGCACGGCCGGCATCGGTCAGACACGTCCCGTCGAGCGCAACCGCCCAGCCGGCCGTTTCCCCCGACGAGCCAACCACGCACGTCGTGCAGTGGGTCGTCGACTTGAAGTGGCAGACGATGTCGTGATGGGCCAGCGGTAGAAGCGCTGCCGCCAGAACGTACGCGGCTAGCAGCGTCTTCGCGAACACGCCACACCCGGCCGGGATCATGACGCTCTCAGTATACAGGGTTCAGAGGGTTCAGCAGGTTCAAGGGGTTCACGCGGCGAAGCCTCGTGCCATTCCGCGCATTCGTGAGTTCCGGCAATGTGAACCTCCTGAACTTCGTGAACCCTGTGAACCTTTTTGAACCGTGAAAGCTATACTCCCGCCCAATCGCATGTTCCCCGTCAGCGACGTCATCCCGTCACGCACCACGCCCGTCGTCACCATCTGCCTCATCGCCCTTAACGCGGTCGCGTTTCTCTTCGAGATCACGTTGAGCGACCGTGAGTTACAGGCGTTCGTGCAGAGCTACGGGGTCGTGCCGGCGTACCTGAACTGGCCGTCCGTCGTGACGAGCATGTTCCTACACGGCGGCTGGCTGCACTTTCTGGGCAACATGCTCTACCTGTGGATCTTCGGCGACAACGTCGAAGACCGACTGGGGCACGGGCGATTCCTGCTGTTCTACCTCGGTTGCGGCGCCGCCGCGGCACTTGGTCAGACGGCCACCAACCCGTCGTCGGTCGTGCCGATGGTTGGAGCAAGCGGCGCTATCGCGGGAGTCATGGGCGCCTACTTCGTACTCTTCCCGCATTCGCGCGTGCTGACGGCCGTGTTCATCGTGTTCTTCATGGACCTCATCGAGATTCCCGCGATCTTCTTCCTCGGGATCTGGTTCCTGATGCAATTCTTCAGCGGGGTCGGCTCACTCGGCGCCGACGCCGCGTCAGGCGGCGTGGCGTTCTGGGCGCACATCGTTGGGTTCGCCGTTGGCGCGCTTACCGGAATCTGGTGGCGGGCCGCGGAGGGCAGGCGGCGGGAGCGGTGGGATTACTGACGGCTCTTGGCTTTAGGCTCTTGGCTTTAGGCTCTAGGCTTTGGGCTCTGGCAAGATCTTCGAACATTCTCTCGAAGGTTTTGGCCAAAGCCTGAAGCCGAGAGCCGAGAGCCGAGAGCCTACGACTTCACCCGCGCCCGAATCTCCTGGTTCACTCTGGCGAGCTCCACCATCAGCCGCTCGAACTCCGACTGATACTCAGACGGACGCAGAAAGGTGCGGCGGACTTTGAGCTCGTCGAGGTCGGCCTCGAGCGCGGCGCGCTTCTGCAGGAGCTTCAGCAGAATCTCGTCGGTCGGTTGGGCGCCCGGGAGCGGCTCGTCGAGATAGACGTGGCTCGAGAGCGATCCGTCCTCGCCGCTACCCCCGGCGTCCTGGCCGATGCCATCACCGTTGTCGTCGAGAAGCGCCCGCTCGGTGGCGAGCTGGCCCCGCCGCTGGTAATGGCGCCGCACCTCACCGGTTGCGGCCGTGAAAGCTTCCCAGACGGAGATTCGATCGTTTTTGTCGATGTCCGCGGCGTCCCCCTGAAAGGCCTTGATGAAGTAGCCGGGAAAGACGGTGTCGAACCGCTGCGCGACCGAGTCGGTGGCGGTGATGACGACGCGGCGCTCGCCGGTCAGGCGCTCGATGAACGGAAAGCTGGCCGAAGAAGTGTTGACGACCACGACACGGCCCGGAAGGCCCGCAACGAGATCGGCCCACTGCGCCGACTCCAGATCGGCGCCGACGAGGTTGAACTTGGCGTCGACGCCATCGTAGGTGCCGTGGCCGATCAGCACGATGAGGAGCAGGTCGGCGCGGGTCATGCCGCGGCGTACGGCATTGACAAACTGGCGGACGTTTGCGGCCGTGGACGCCGCCGCCGGGTCGGGCGTGTCGGTGAGCACTTTGAGGTGCTCGCGATCGATCTTCATCCGATCGACGAGCACGGCCGCGAGATCGCGGCTCCACGCGGCGTATTGCCGCTCATACTCCTGTCCGCCGCTCGCTCCGGCCACGATGAGCGCGTAGCGCTCGCCGGCGACCGCCGCGGTGGCCTGCGCGAGGAGGATGGCAAACGTCGCGGCGGCGAGGAAACAGAGGACCTTCCGCCTGAAGGCGGAAGCCACGGTATCGGTAGCGGTAGCGGACGCCACGGTATCGGTAGCAGACGCCACGGTATCCGTAACGGTACGCCTGCCTGAGCCCTGAGCCCTAGGCCCTGAGCCCCATTTATCTTTCATCTGAGTCCCCACGTCCGCCTCAGGATCCATTCAGCTCCAAGCAGCGTCAGTATCGCCGCGAACGACCACCCCGTGTGCCAGAGATCACGCCGCACCGCCAGCCCGGCGCCCGGCGCGGCTGCCTTCAGGATACCCGGGAGACCCGTCAGTTGATCCTCGGACAGGACGCGGCCGCCTGAAGCGGCGGCAAGCCGCTCGAAAAACGCCTGGTTCAACCGCGGGTCGGCCATCTCGATGTCCGCCCCGCCGACGAGCACCGCCGCGCCAGCCGTTCCCAGCAGGGTCGGTCCCTGGCGCACCTCCGCCGACACCTTGAAGACGCCGGCCTGTTCGGGTCGCACGCTTGCGACGTGATGTCCTTCCTTGCCCTGGCTCGTGTCCGGCGCAGCACGGAGCGACTCGACTCGCCCGTCCGGCGAGATGACGCGCAAGTCGACCGCGATGTTCCCCAACGGCTCGAACGCGGCGTTCCGGGCCAGGACTCGCAGGGGCAGCGTGTCGCCCGGCACCGCGCCTGGCGGCAGAGTCAGCTGGATCGGATCGGCCGCCGGGATCGCCAGCCAGCGCAGCGCCTGCTTCCAGAACGTATCGTACGCAGCGATCGGTCGCGGGCCGCAGCATGCGCCAGCGCCAGGACGCCTCGCCAGTGAACACCAGGGACCGGCCTTCGCCAAATCGCTGCACAGCCACCAGAGCGCGTGGCGTCCCGCCTGGCCCGCTGGTCACAGCAAGCACGGTGGCCCCCGGCCGCGGTCCGCCGACCGGCGCGATCGCCGCCAGCGCCGGCACCGTCTCCCACCGCTTCCGCGTATCGTCCGCTCCGGCCGCGAGCTGCATGACGGGATGCGCTTCCCCGGCCGCCGTGAGGGACACGCGGTTCACGCCCGCGGCGCTCGCGGCGGGCAGGACGTCGCCGCCGCCCCGTTCGCTGAGCTCGAGCGGCAGCGCATCCTCGAGGGTGGTTCCCGCGAGTCCCTGGCGCAAGAACGACCGCGCGCCGAGCACCAGGAGGCCGCCGCCCCGGTCCCCGACGAAGCTGCGAGTCGCCTCGAGCTGCTGCCTGCTGAACTGGTGCGCCTCGACGTTGGCGAGTACGAGCGCGTCGTAGCGAAAGAGGGCCTCGCGGGTCGGAGGGTATCCGGCGGCAAGGCTGGCGCTCCGCGATTCGGCCGCCTGAATGTAGAAGGTATCGGCCCCCTGCTCGTTCCTTCCCTTGCGCACGACCGAGTCGATCTCGAGGCCGGAGTCGGTCGCCCAGGCGCGCTTGAGAAAGCTGTGATCGAATCCCGGGGCTCCTTCGACGAGCAGGACGCGACGGGCCCGCGACGGCGGCTGGACGAGGACGCGCCGCGCGTTGTTCTCGGGCACGAGCTCGCCAGCCGCGACGGGAGTCTCCACGGTATAGACCGTCGGGGCGCCGCGACCCGGCGACACCTGAAACACTTCACGCACCGGCGCCCCGTCGGCCGCGGGCGTCACGCGCCTCACGTCGATGGGACGGCCGTTCTCGAGCAGCCGGAGTTCAATGGGCGTGTTGCTCAACCCATGGCTCACGGCCGACACCGCCAGATCCACACGCGAGTCATCCAGGATGGTCTCGGCGGCGGTCACGCCGAGGATCTCGCGGTCCCTGCCAGCCACAGGTGAGCCGACACCGATGGCGTAAACCGGCGGGCCATCCTCTGCAACACGCTCCCCGGTCCCACTGGTGTCCCCGCCATCTGATACGAGGATGACGCCTGCCACAGAGCGACCCCGGTAACGCTCGCGAACGCCGGCGAGCGCGCCCGCGACGTCGCTCTGCCTCGCGGTCGCGGACAGTGCGTCGGGCGCGACCGGCGCGACGCCGTCGCCGAAGCCAAGCACCTCGACGTGAAACTGCGATCCGATCGCGGGCAGCAGGCGATCGACGACGATCTCCCGCGCCCGCTCGATCCGCCGATCGCCTCCGCCTGCATCCTCGATGCTCATGCTCCGTGACGTGTCGACGAGAATCGCCACGACGGCGTCGCGGGCGTCGGCATCGGTGCCGCTCGCCACTGGCCGGAGCACGAAAACGACGAGCGCCAGAAGGGTAACGAAGCGCAGCGCAACGAGGACGCCGCGTCGCTGCCGTGGCAGCGTGCGCCGGCTATAGGCAAGCCATGCAACGAGGCCGGCGGAGATAACGACAAGGGCGAGAGCCCACCAAGGGAGCGGATGCGCGAAGGACACGCCGGCCTACTTCTTCCTGGCCAGCGATTCGTAGTATCGGGCGATCAGTTGTCGATATTCCTCCGGCACGCGATCGCTGCCGCCGGCACTCAGGCGATCCTGAAGCCCCTTCCGCGCAGCCCTGGCGATCACCGACGCCTCGTAGCGCTCGAGAGCCGAGTCCACGTCCTTGCGCAGCGATTCCCACTTGGAGAAATCCTGCTTGAATGCCTCGGTGCCCTTGTCGACGCCACTCCACTCGTGTGATTCCGGCGACGTGCCGCCGAGTCCGGCGCCCGGCGAACCGCGCTCCAGCCGCGAGAGCGACTCGCGCGCGCCCCGCAGTTCTTTGGCGTACTGCTCTCGTAGTCGCTGCGCGGCATCGTTTGAACCGGGGCTTGAACCGGGGCTTGAACCGGGGCTCGTGCCCGCCGCGCTTCCGGTCGCGCGGCCCTGCCCCTGGCGGCCGGACGTGCTTCGAGCGTCGGCCTCGCGCACCTGACGTTCGAGCCGGTCGAGTCGATCGCGGATCGCGCGCGACTCGTCGAGCGCCCGCGACAAGTCCGCGGCGTCGGCGGTGCCACCGCCGAGCGCATCCACGATTCGGTCGAGGGCGCGCGCAATCTGCTGCTCGGCATCGGCTGCACCCTGGACGGGGGCCGGCATTGCGGCGCGGCCCGCCGCAGGCTCCGCGGCAGCCGTCTCGCGTATCTTCCGGGCAGTCTCGCGCATCCGGCCGGCGATCTGCTGTCGCGCGATCTCCTTTGCCGCCGTGGCCGCCTGGCCGCTCTTGCCCGGCGGAGACGACGGACCCTCGGTCGCCAGCTGTTCGGCCGCTCGCTGCAGCGCGTCGACGCGGTCGGCCAGCGTCTCTTTCTCGCCGGAGAGCCGCCGCCATGCATCGCGATTCGCCGCGTCGGTGCCCTTCGCGAGCCGTGCCGCCTCGCTTGCGATGCGGCGCTGCTCGTCGGCGATTTGCTGGGCCTCGAGTCGCGCCTCTCCAGCGGCCTGCCGCTGCGCCTCGGGATTGTCCCGTCGCATCTGCTGTTCGAGCCGGCGGAGCTCGGCGGCCGCGCGTTCACCCCGCTCCGCAGCCGTCGACGGCGACTGGCGCTGGAGCTCGCCGGCGGCGGAGCGCATCTGCTCGCTCGCGTCGCGGACCGCACCGCCTCCGGACTGGCCCTGCTGCGGGCCCTCGCCGCGCTGGGGCTGCGACGTCTGCTGACCCATCTGGCGCGCCAGCTCCTCGGTCTGCTGGCGAAGCGCTTCCTGCTCTCTCGTCAGCTTCTCCAGCTGCCGCTTCATTTCCTCCGCGGGCGGGGCGGTATTCGCCAGCTCCCGCTGCCGGCGGGCCAACTCCTCCTGACGCTGCGCAAGCTCGCGAATCTTGTCGAGCGCGCTCTCGCCGTCTTGACGGTCGGCGCGCGTGTCGCTCTGCGACCGCGTCTCGTAGTTGGTGCGCTGCTGCCGCTGAAGCTCCTTGTCGAAGAGAGCCGACAGGTCCTGGCCCTGCCGGCCGAGAGCGCCCATGGACGCGCCCGCCTGCTGCGCCACTTCCCGCCGACGCACCTCGGCCTGCGCCTGCAACAAGCCCTGGAGCGCCGCCATCTCGTGGGGCAGCGCCTCGCCCGTCCGCTGCCCTTCCAGCTGTCCGATAGCGCGCGTCATGGCCGAGATCGCAGCGCCTACCGGATCGGACGGCGGCCTGCCCTGCGCTTCTCGAAGGGACTGGCCGCCGGGGCCCTGACGCGGCGGCGTGAGCTGTTGTGGAAAGCGAATGACTCCGCGGCCTCGTCCCGTGCGCGAGGCCACCTGCTCCGCGCGGCTTCTGAGCTCGGCCTGCGCCGCGGCAATCGCCGTCACGTCGCTCGCCGACTTGCCCGCGCCCGACGCCGCGCGCCGCTCGATGTTCCACGTCGCGTTGATGATCTCTTTCTGCGCCGCCACGAGCGTTTCGATCTGCTCGCTCGCCATCCCGGACATCGCCTGACTTTGCGCCAGCACGAACTCTTCGGAAAACGGCCGGACCTCGAGAAAGAAGATGTCGCTCCTCGTCTCAGTCGGCCGCTTCCCGCGACCGATGTCGCGCGCCCGCGCGTAGTAGGTAATCACGTCGCCCGGCTGCACGCCGAGGTCCTCGGCCGCAAGGGTGTGCACCCCCGCCCTGGCGGCGGCGTTGCCATTGGTTGACGCGAAGGGCACGACCTTCGGTTCCCGCCCCGCCACGGCGTAGACCAACTCAAAGCGTGAAATGCCGTGGTCGTCTTCGGCTCGCGCTTCGATGGCCACTTCCTCGAGCGGCGTAATCTGCTGGTCGGCGGCGGGCCGAAGAATGCGGACGTCGGGCGGCCGGTCGTCCATCACGCGCAGGAAATACTCGGTGTCGCCGGACGAGTCGAGGCCATCCCGGTCCGTCAGCCGGACGCGATAGGAGTCGTCGCGGGAGAGCAGCAGGTCGCCCTCGAGAACCTGGTCACCAATCGGACGGAGGACGCCCGAGCCGCGCTCTTTTGATCCGGCGGCTGATCCGGCGGCGCCCTCGGCGAACATCATCTGCCCCGAGGCGATCGGCTTGTCCGTGTGGACGCGCACTCGGACTCTCGTGCCCGCAGGCGCATAGATGTCGCCAGCGTCGCGCTCCTCCCTCGGTGGGAGGTTGGCGAAAGAGGGATAGTCGTAGCGCAGATCGATGCGCGCGACGCGCGCACCGACAAGAGCGGTAAGGGTATAGTCCTTCGAGCGGCGCGAGCCCGCGGTCACTCGGTACCGAAACGATCGATCGATCGACTCGAACGCGAACAGGAACCCGCCGCCGTCTGGCGTCATCGGGACAGTGCGCGCTTCCCCTCCCGCTTCGACGGTCAATCGCGGCGTGAAGCGCGTCAGCAGCTTGCCCCCCGCACGCACCGACGCCCGGATCGTCAGCGGCCGGCCAGCTGGTACCCGCGCGTCGCCCGGCAGGACTTCGACCTGAATCGACTGGGGAAACACGGTGATCCACAGAGCCTCGGTCGCTCTCGCCAGCATGGGCCACGCGAGTGCGGTCGCCACGGCCAGAACGGCGACTCCTGCGAGAGCCTCCGCTGCCGCCCGGCGCAGGGATCGAGCGGTGACGATGCCCGATGCTCCGATCGCGTCCAGGCGACGAACGGCCGCTTCCACGACGAACCCGCGGAACGGTTGGGACTCGAGTGGCGCTTGCGCGTCCACCGCGCTCACCACCACATCGTCGAACGGGACGACATCGCCTCGCAGAGCAGCGCGCTCTTCGACGAAGCGCGCGACCTGCCGATCGCCGGGCGTATGGCCAAGCCGCCAGGCGGCCACGCCCACGGCCGCCAGCGCGGCCAGGCAGACGGTCATGCCCAGCACCGCTAGCGCCGCATCGCCGGGCGCAAGCCACGCCGCGATGCCCGCACCGAGGAAGACGGGCACGGCGGCGCCCGCGGCACCCCAGCCGACTGCACGCAGCACGCCCTCGGCGCGCCATCGGCGCCTGACACTCAGGAGCAACGAGCGGAGCTGGTCGTGGACTGTCACGCGCGCCCTACCACTGACTCTGCAATCAGTGTAGCAATCATGAGGGCCAGGCCATACTGCCAATAACTCTGGCTCGATTCGGTCTGCTGAGCCTGTTTATCGGCGGCGCGTGACGCGCCCGCACCCGATCGCTGCACCCTGCCCTCGAAATCCCGCTGGTTCATGCGGTCCAGCGCGCCTTCACGGGCATCCACATTGACCGAAAACGGCCGGTTGTCCGGCCCCCGATAGACGCCCGGGACCTGTCTCGCCTGGGCGGGCGCCTGGGCTACGGTGAAATCCCTGGGCTGACGGCGATCGCCGGCCACGTATCGCATCGCCTCCATGGCGAAGGGCACGAACGCGGGGTGCAGCGGAAAGTCGTTCCACCGGCGGTTCACGTCGGAAGCAAAAAGCACGACGCGCCCCTGGCCGGCTACCCGCTCGAGCAGTGCCGGCGTGCCGTTCGAGAACCGCGCGACGACGGACCAGCCGTCCGGGGAGACGCGCCATGAACGATCCACGCGCACCTGGCCCAGGTTCGCGGCAAGCGCGCCGAACGGCCGGAAGATCGGGTGACGGAGATCGGTCGCGGCGAGCGTGAGCGGCCCGCCCTGCTCGACCGCCGTCAGCGGCGGCTGCCAGCCGGTCATCTCGGCAAGGATCGACGCGTCGAGGTCCGGCGCCGCCGTGATGAAGAGGCCACCACCCCCGTTGACAAACGACATCAGTCGCTCGCGCGCGGAACGCTCGAGCCCAAGAGTCGTGACGAGGGCCACTCCGCGATATGTCGACAGCTGCTCGAGGGACATCGCGGCGACTTGGGATCCGGAGACAACTTCGACGGCATCGCCTGGCGAAGTGCCGAGCGCTCGCGACAGGTACAATGCCGAGGCCTTCCCCGCCGCGTTGGAAGCCGCCGCTCCGTCGCCACCGGTCCGAGCCCCTGCACTTCCCGCCCCACTTCCTGCACTTCCAGAAACGATGAGCGACGACGCCGCTCCCCGGGATCCCAGCGCGACGAAACGCGTGTTGTCGGCGGCGAGGCCGTCCGGGTCGTCGATCGCCACCGTGAACGAGCCCGTTTCGGGCGCACGCCACGCGATGGGCGCGTCGATCGCGCCGCCGGGCGGAACGGCGTACTCTGCCGCCGCGGCTTCGTGTCCGTCGTAAACGACCCGGACCCTGCCGGCACGCGCCACCGGACCGTCGTTGCGAATCGCCGCCGCGACACGCCCGTCGGCGACGGTCACCGCAGTCACGGCAAGGTTGCTGCGAGGAGCGGCGGCATCCTGCATCACGTCCTTGACGCTCAGCGTCCACCCTCCGGGCAGCGACGACGAGGCCTCCCCGTCCCAACCGGCGCGCTGGAGGTCAGTGATGATCACCAGCCGTCCCGCCGCACCGCCCGCGAGGTCGGCTGCCTGTTGAACCACCGGCCCGTAGCGCGTTGCACCGAACCCGGAAACGAGCCCCTTGAGCGCTGCCCGCGCATCAGCAGCACCGCCCGGCGCCGCGAGCACCTCCGCGCCATCGTCGAACGCCACGACCGCGATGCGCTCGCCGCTCGCAGCCTCGTCGATGGATTCGCGGGCGAGCGCGAGCGCCCGGGCAAAAACGCCCGGCGCATCCATGCTGTACGACCGATCGATCGCCACGACGCGCAACACGGGCGGCGCGGCGCCCTGAACGTAGGGTCTGGCAAACGCCGCGGCGAGCAGCAGCAGCGCGACCACGCGGGCGATAAGCAGGAGCAGATCGCGGAGACGCCGGCGATCCGCGCGCTCGATCGTCGAGCGGCGCAGCAACCGCACGGCGGTAAACGGGACTTCCGGCGCCACGTCGCGCCGCAGCAGGTGCAGCACAATGGGGATCGCAATGGCCAGCGCGCCGATCAGGAAAGCTGGATAGAGGAATGCCATTCACTTGCGCCTGGCGCGCGCCGAGAGGTACCCAGCAGCGCAAAGTCGAGGGGCTTCGAAGTGTCGAGCAGCCGGTAGTCGATGCCCTCCCCGCGCAGGTCCCTCTCGTAGCGCAGCCGCAGACCCTCGAGCGCCTGGAGGTATGCCGCGCGAACGCTCGACGGCTCGGCCGTCACCTCGTCGGCGCTCTCCACATCCTTGAAGCGTGACGAGCCGAGGAAGGGAAACGTCAGCTCGTGCGGATCGAGCACTTGAAAGACGATGACGTCGTTCCCGCGTGATTTGAGATGCTTGAGCCCCTTGATAATCGGCTCTGGATCGTCGAGCAGGTCCGAGATGAGCACCACCAGGCTTCGCCTGACGAGCGCTTCAGCCAGTTGCTGCAGCGGCCGGGGCACATCGGAGCGGTGTCCCGGCTCGAGGCGCTCGAGCGCGATGAGCAGGCTGTGCAGGTGTCCCCGCCGCGCGCTCGCCGGCAGCCGGAGCACAATCCGGTCGTCGAAGGCCATCAGCCCGGTCGCGTCCCGCTGGCGGTTCATCAGGAAGGCCAGCGACGCCGCGAGCACCGAGGCGTATTCCATCTTGCTCATCGGGCTCAGCGGAGCCGTGCCGCGGTAGGCCATCGACGCGCTGATGTCGAGCAGGAGGTGACAATCGAGGTTGGTCTCCTCCTGGTACTGCTTGACGTAGTGCCGATCGCTGCGCGCGTAGACTTTCCAGTCGAGCGTCGACAGGTCGTCGCCAGGGAGGTACTGCCGGTACTCGGCGAACTCGACGCTGAAGCCCTTGTACGGACTGCGGTGTAACCCGGAGAGGAACCCTTCCACCACCGTGCGCGCCTTCAGCTCCATGGTGCCGAGCCGCGCGATGACGGCCGGACTCAGGAACCGCAGCTCGCGCGCGGCGGGAGTTGCGGGCATGGGCTACATCCCGCTCTTCGGCAGCGGCACGGCCTCGAGGAGCCGCTCGACAATCGTGTCGGGCGTGACCCGCTCCGACTCGGCGTAGAAATTCGGAATCACGCGGTGCCTGAGCACCGGCAGCGCCAGCGCGTGGATATCCGCGATCGACACGTGATACCGGCCATGAATCAGCGCCCGGGCCTTCCCCGCCAGGATGAGCGCCTGTGAGGCCCGCAACCCGGCGCCCCACTTGACCCAGTCGGTCACGAACTGGTGCGCGCCCTGCCGTCCCGGGCGCGAGGCATCGACGAGCCTGACCGCATAGCGTGCGATCTCCTCGGCGACGATCACCTGCCGGACGAGCTGCTGGATCTCGAGGATCTCCGCCCCGCTCAACACCTGTTCCGGGGTATGCGTCGTCACACCTGTCGTCTGAGTGACGACCCTGACCTCTTCGTCCTCGGCGAGGTAGGTCATCACGATGTTGAACATGAAGCGATCGAGCTGGGCTTCGGGCAACGGATACGTGCCCTCGAGCTCGATCGGGTTCTGGGTTGCCAGCACGAAGAACGGCCGATCGAGCGGGTAAGTGCGACCGGCCGCGGTCACGTGGTATTCCTGCATCGCCTCGAGGAGCGCGGCCTGGGTCTTGGGCGGCGTGCGATTGATCTCGTCGGCCAGGATGATCTGCGCGAAGATCGGGCCGGTTACGAAGCGCAGCGTTCGATGCCCGGCTTCCTCGTCGAGGACTTCGGTGCCGGTGATGTCTGCAGGCATCAGGTCAGGCGTGAACTGGATGCGCTTGAACGACAGGTCCAGGATCTGCGCGACCGTCTTGATGAGCAGCGTCTTGGCGAGCCCCGGTACGCCCGTGATCAGGCAATGTCCGCCGGTGAAGAGCGCGATGAGCACCTGGTCGATCACCGCGTCCTGTCCGACGATGACCTTGCGGATCTCGGCCAGGATGCGCTCGCGCCCGCGCGCGACGCGCTCGGCAACGGCCGCAATGTCGTCCGAGGACGTGCCGGCGGCCGGCTGTGGACGAATGGTTGTCAGCGGATTCATCGATTGGTCAGTGGGTCAGCGAGTAAACGATTTCGTTGATCTGCATCCGGTAGGCTTGGGCCGTGAACCGGACGTACCCGGGATATTCGGCCGCGTTCGACCACTCCCAGCCGTCGCCCATGTCGGTGTTCCAGTTGATGAGGACCATCGCGCGGCCGGTGTCGTCCTCGATGGCGCGCAGACGGGCGACGAAGCCGGCCTTCTCCCACGTCCGGCCGGCCAGGAACGAGCCGAGGCCGGGCGTTTGCGGGTACTCGTCGATCTTGTAGAAGCAGTGAAAGATCGGATGATCCGGCGGCAAATCGACGATCGTGCGATCGGGAAAGATCCGCTTCATCTGCCGCTCGAGGTTAGTCCACTCGATGGGGCCGTGAAAGTCGTCGAAGGTCATCGTCCCGCCACGCAGCAGGAACTCGCGGAGAATCGCGACCTCGCTATCCTTCGGAATCCAGGTGCCCGGCTCGACCAGGTAGATCCAGGGAAAAGTGTAGAGCGCCGGATCGTCAATCGACACGACGGCGGGCTCGTTCACTTGAATCGACGTCACTGTCTTGACGCGTCTCGACAGGTTCTGCTCGGCCGCCGGGTAGTCGATCGTCCAGCACTCGTCGTAGGTGTCGCAGCCCGAGAGGCCCGGAAGCTTGGATCCGTCGTAGCGGATGCGCGCGAAAGTCCACTGCAGGCCGGCGAATCGCGTGTCCGCCCGCGCGGGGACCTGCGCGCCAGCATCGGGGGCCACCATGCCGGTCGCAAGCCAGAACAGCACGCTGGCTGCGCCGAGGCCTGACGCCAGGCGCGGCACAGATGCCAGTCGTGAGCGGCCCGGCCAGGATGTCATCATCGCAACCTGAAGATCTCGCGGTTGACCGACGGCTGGCCGCCACCGATAGCTTTGAGCAGGAGTTCCTGAGCCCGCTCGAAGCTCGGCGCGATCTCCAGCGCCGCGAGCGCCTCGCGCTTCGCGTCGGCGGCGCGCCCCGCGAGCAGATAGCTTTCGGCGAGGTCGCAATGCGCCGAGGCGCGATCGGCCGGCCCGATGGCCAGCGCGACTTTGAACTCGCGGATGGCGACGCTCGTGTCGCGCGATCGCATGGCCACGCGGCCCAGCCCGCTGTGGCCTGAGGCGTCGAACGGATCGAGCTCGACAATGCGGTCGTTCGCGTAGGCGAGGACGCTCTGATCGTTGGTCTTGGCGGCGAGCTCCGCCAGCCGGCGCGCCGCGTCGATGGCGTTGTGATCCTGGTCAAGTAGCGCCCGGTATTCCTTCATGGCACGGGAAGGATCGCCGAGCTGCTCGGCGAGGCGACCCATGATGGCGTGCGGACTGTCGGCCCCAGTAGCCATCGGCACGAGCGCTGCCGCCTTCTCGAGCGGCTCGAACGCCGCCTTGTCGCCCTGCTTGGCCAGGGCTGCGCCAAGGGCGAGTTGCGCACGATAGCTGCCGGGGCGATCCGCTGCGGCAGCCTTGAGCGCCGCGATGTCACCGCTCGGACGGTCCTCTCCTGGCTTGGCCGGCTTGGCCATGTCGCGCAGCGACGCCCGAACGGCGCTGAACCGCTGCTCGAGCATCTTGTCGAACGTCACTTGGAGATCGTCGGTGGAAATGCCGAGGCCCTTGCTGATGGCGGCATCCCCCTCGGCGCCCTCGCCATACGTGCGCAGCAGTGTGCGCAACGCCGCCTCGCCCCGCGTCGCGACAATGTGCTCGACCAGCAGCGACGCCTGGTAATACGAGAGCGCGATAGTGTCGGGCCTGGTGAAGCCCGAATTCAGGTCGCGCAGCTTCAGCACCTGTCCGCGCTCGATGGCGAGCGCGAAGGGCACTTCCATCTCGTTGCCCCACGACGCCGTCTTGCGGCCCTCTTCGTAGACCGAGATGCCTTCCGTCAGCCAGCGCGGCACGCGCTGATTCGACATCTGGAGCGTGACGACGTGGGCGAGCTCGTGCCAGAGCGTCGCCTGCCACGAGAACGTGCCGGGAGCCTTGGCCTTCGGCGAGTCCATGCTGACGACGCGGCCGAAGCACGCGCCGAGCGCGCCGACCAGCCCCGGAAGCCCGAGGTTGCGGACCGCAAAGTCGTCGTGGACGGGAAAGATCTCGACGAGGATGGGCCCCTTGGGCGTGAACTGATACGACGTCGAGAGCTTCTTGAGCGCCTCGTGAGCGAGCGGGATGGCGTACTCGCGCAACACCCGCGCCTCGCTGGGATCGAACTTGAAGATGAAGTCGCCGTCGCGCACGACCTCGAACTTCTCGAGCTTGTCGAGGAGCGCAAGCAGGTTGAACGTCACCTGGTCGAACGAGAAGACCTTGAACGTGTTGTCGAGCACGACGCGCGCCCCGGCTTCGTCACCGGTCCGCATGAGATGCAGCCCGAGATCGCTCTGGGCGCGGATGTTCGACGGCGACAGCTCGATGGCCCGTCGCGTCAGCACGACGGCCTCGTCGAAGCGATAGTGTCGCGCCGCGACTTCGCCGGCGACGCGGTACGCCTCGCCGAAGGACGGGTTGATGGCGAGGATGCGCGCCATCTCGGCGTCGAATGCCGCTTTGTCGTCGCGAACGTACCCGATCGCCCCGAGCAGCGCACGCGCCTCGAGGTGCGACGGGTTGGTCTTCAGCACGACGTCGATGCGCTCGCGGGCCTTGTCGTAACGCGTGTTGTCGAGGTCGAGTTCGGCGAGAAAGAGGTGCGCGTCGGCCAGCTCGGCGTCGATCTTGAGCGCCTCCTCGGCGGCGGCCGCAGCCATCGGCGGGTCCTCTCCGGCGAGCGTGCGCGCGATCCCGACGTGTGCCGGAGCCCAGTCGGCGGCGCCCTTGATGACCTGCTGGAAGGACTTCAACGCTTCGGCGGGATTGAAGGTCTCGAGAAAGAGCTCGCCCCAGGCGGTTTCGACTGCGGGATCTCCGCCGCGGGCCGCGACTCGATACAGGGAGTTCGCATCTTGCATGCGCCCGAGCGCCTGCGCGGCACGCGCGGCACGGAACACCGCCTCGGCGTCTGGGCCCTGGAGACCTCGCTCGAGGACCCGGTTGAAATGCTGGGCGGCGGTATCGCCGCGCCCGAACTGATGCTGCAAGAGCAATCCCAGCTCGAGCGCCGCCTCACCAGACGCATTGACTGCGGCGGCTGCTTCGAGCAGCCGCCGTGCCTCGTCGTACCGGCCGCGGCCCGATTCGACGCGCGCGAGCACTACCGCCGCGTCGGGATCGCCAGCCGGTCTCGCCTTCGCCAGCGCCTCGGCCTGCGCCGGGCGACCCTGCGCGAGCGCCCGTCGTGCCTGCTGAATGAACGTTTCCGGCGTCTGCGCCGCAGCCTGGGACGTTTCGGCACCAAAGACCGCGCCTGACGCCGCCCACAGACCCGAACGAATCGAGGGAACAGCCAGGAGTCCACAGGCGAGCAGAGCTCCGGCCCCCAAGAGCCGTCTCCACGCGCGAGAAGAGAAATGCGTTGAGATCTGTCGCATGGGCCTTTCTGGATTATAGAACACGGCTACTTCCGATCAGACGCGATCGGGACGTGAAAAGCTTGTGAAACCGACGATTCGCGTGTTCTGGGACGAGCGGCAACGCCGCGAGTTCTAGTCTCATCCGGGGGACTTCGTCCCCCGGACCCCCTTACACGCTTCCGCCTTCGCTAAAGCTACGGCGAGACCTCGCCGGAGCGCCTACGGCGCGAAGGCGGGCGCTCGCGGGGCCCCGACGCCCCGCTCCGCTCGCGTGGCTCACTCGCTACGCTCGTTCGCGCTGTTCATGAGATGACTCTTTAGACGAGCGGCAACGCGGGCGGCATCAGCGCTTGAGCTCGTAGAGTCGCACTGGCGCGCCCTGCCACTTGCCCGCCGTCACAATGCGAAAGGCCGGCAGCGCGTCGACGGCGGCCACCAGCTCGTCGCATCCGCCGCGGTAGAGCGCGCAGTTGATGGTCACGTGCGTGGCTCCGCGCGCCCGCAGCAGATCGATGGCTGCCGGCTCCGGAAATCCCTGCAACGCCACCTCGAAGTCCACCTGTCCAGGTGGGTAATGGCCGCTGTAGCCGTTGATCATCTCTGCCCAATGCCAGAGCGAGAAGTACATGTACGGCACGTTCGGCGTGAAGCGCGTTGGATTCCCGCCGAAGGGAAACTCGGCGAGGACGACGTCACGAGCGCCGGCCACGAGGCCGTAGATGGGCGGAGGCTCGAGCCAGACGGGTTCGAGCCGCAGCGCGGGCCGCAAATCAACGCCGATGGCCGCGACGAGCGCTGCCAGAACCGCGCGCTGCAGCCATGGCGATCGTCCGGCGCTCAGACGGCGAACGCCGAAGGCGGCAAGCAGGGCGAGCGTGAGCCCAACGAGAATGCTGGCGCGTGCCGGGACGCGCAGTCCGCGGATGAATGGCAGCCAGTCGTAGAGGTAGGGATAGAAGACGCTGTTGAAGCCCCTCGACATCTCGAACGCGACGAGGAGCGCGACCGCGTATGCCGCGCGCGTCACGCCGAGCGGCGGGATGAGCGCCACTGCCGCGAGCAGCAGGATCATGACGCCAGGAAAGAGCGCACGTTCGGGCATGCGGCCCGGCAGCGTGCGATTTCCCCAGGTCGCGCTCCGCGGGTGGGCCCGCAGGTAATCGGCGGCCGTGGCGCTGTAGTACGTCACCGTCGGGACCTCGCGGTCACCGAGCTCGGCGGAGCTGTAGGTCCGCGCCAGCGGCACCGCGAGCACTAACGCGAGTGCGCCGGCGATGGCGCCTGGGACAAGCATCCGCCGCAGCGCCGGCCGCGTCAGCCAGCAGAGGGCGGCAAAGAGCGCCGTCACATACACCGTGAAGAACACGGCGTAGTACATCGAGGAGTAGAGTTGCGCGGCGGCGAGCAGCGCGAAGGCCACGGCATCCCTGGTGCGCGCGGTCGTCACGAACCGGTGGAGCGCCAGCAGCGCGAGGGGCATGCAGTAGGTCATCTGCAGCTCGAAGTGGCTGTAGTGCTCGAACCGGTAAGGATAGAACCCGAACAGCAACCCCGACACGAACGCCGCGGCGGGCGACCCGGTCAGGCGCTCGGCGAGGAGATACATCGCCAGGGCCGACGCGACGAAGCTCAGAATCATCACCAGGTTGTAGGCCAGCACCGGATGAATCCCCACCGCCAGCAGCGGCGCCGTCGTCAGCGCCGGGAGCAGCATCGAGTCTGAATACGTGAGCGTCAGCTGGTGCGGATGAAAGACGTTGGGGCTGAAGAGCGGCCGGGGGTCGCCGCCGAGCTTGTGAAACACCCACCCGAAGCGCCAGATGGAGAACAGCGGATCGCCGAGGTCGGGCACCGCGTCCATGTGCTGGAGCTGCGGAAAGAGCAGCACGGCGGCGAAGGCGCAGAAACCCGCGGCGGCCAGAGCGCGAGATCGCCATGGCCCGCGCGGGCCAGCAGGCGGGACGAGGGGATCCTCGCGCGGTCGATAGACACGATCGCGGATTCTCCGGGCAACGAGCGGCGCGCGAGCGAGCGGAGGGGTTCGCCGGTCGAGCGCCAGGCGGACAGCGACGACGACCAGCGCGGCGAGCGCGGCGCGCCCCGGACTGCGCGCGGTCACGCGGCCGCCCCCGACGTGGAAGATAAAGCCGCCGCTCAGGAGAATCGCCGCGGCTGCGAGGACGAGCGCCAGCGCCAGCCAGTCGAGAGCGTTCGCCGCACGGGGTCGCTGCACTATCGCCGCACCATCCCTGGATCGGGGTTTTCGATCGCGTGCGATTCTATCGTGATCGCAAACCGAGTGCGCGCTCCTCGACGCGGATGCGGGCGATGAGCAGCGCCCCGAAACCCGCGCACGCGAGGGCGCCGGCGATGGGCGCACCCGCGAGCAGTGCGAACCCGAGCAGCTCGCCGGCTACGCCGATGTAGTTGGGATGCCGGAGGACGCGATAGGGGCCGCCGAGCGTCCGGCTGGACCCGGGCGGGACGAGCACGCGAAAGGTCCATCGATCGCCGAGCGTTGCGATGGCCCAGTACTTGAGCGCCTTCGCGCCGACAATGACGACGCATCCGGCCAACGCCGCGACGCCGAACGCGCGTCCACTCACCCATGCCTCAAGCACCATCGCGAGAAAACACGCCGGATACGCGACTCGCATCGCACCGTACACGTCATCGGCCGGTTCGCGCGCACCAGTCGATCGCAGCCTGCGTTCGTTGGCCGCTGAACGTCTGGCCTCGAAGAGCATGGGGAGGAAGGCGATAACCAACAGGAGTGCGGATGATAGTTCTCGGGACATTCCTAGGTTCAAGGGTTCAGGGGGTTCAGGGGGTTCACACGGTTCAGGGTTCACCCCTTTGAACCGACCCTCACCCCACATCTCCCGCGTAGCTGATCGTCCGCTCGAGCCATCCCGGTGCCCATTCCGCACCGATCGACGCGATTCGCATCGCCAGCGGGGATCCCGCGAGAGATCGCAGCGCTCGATTGAAGCGCCACTTCGATCCGAACTCGCGGCGGCGCATGTCCGCGAGCCGGACGTGCGCATCCTCTCGACCATGTTCAAGCGCGGCGAGCGCCGCAGCGGCGGCCAGTTCACCGCCGCGCAGTGCGAAGCGCAGCCCGTCGCCGGTCATCGGATCGATGAACCCCGCGGCGTCACCGGCGAGGAGCAGACCAGGGGCGCCGCCGCCGGTCGCCTCGACGGCGAGCGGGCCGAGGCAGACCGGGCGGGTCAACATGCGGGCGCGCGCAAAGCGATCGGCGAGTTGAGGATCGGTGCGCAGGGTGTCGGTGAGGAGGCGCGCTGAATCGCGGAGCGCGGCGCGATCGGCGGTCACCACGCACGCATTGGTCACGCCGCCAGGTAAGGGAGCGATGCCGATGTAGCGTCCGGTCCGCAGGTGCATCTCGCCGAAGCGGCCTGCTCCGCCGGCCGGCGCGACGTCCTCGAAGTACGCGCCCACAGCCCAGCGTCGTGGCCACGGCGCATGCCGGGCCAGGCCGAGCGCGCGCGCGACGCGCGAGCTGGCGCCGTCGGCCGCGATGACCACCCGCGCACGGAGGACGTGACGGCGATCGGCCGCGTTGACCTCGACCCCGCGCACTCGACCGCCGTCGACGGCCGGCGCCCGCACCAGCACGCCCTCGTCTACGCACGCGCCAGCCGCACGTGCCGCGGCAAGGATCGCATGGTCCAGCCGGTGCCTCGAGATCATGCAGCCCTGTTGCCCGTCGCCATAGCGGCCCTGACAACGAGCGCCCGTCCCACTCGTCACGATCATCCCGTCCACGGGAAGCGTCCCCTCGACGACGCCGCTAAGGCCCAACCGCGACAGGATGGCAAGCGCGCCGGGGTTCAGCGAATCTCCGCACAGCTTGAAGCGCGGAAACCGTGCGCGGTCGAGTACGTGCACGCGCACCCCGGCGCGCGCCAGCACCAACGCCGCAATCGCACCGGCGGGGCCGGCGCCGACGACGATCACGTCACGGTCACCCAACAGCCCTCTCTCCTTACCTGCTCTTCCCTAGCACAATCGCGCTGTTCTTGGATCCGAAGCCCAGGCAGTTGCAGAGCGCAGCGGACACCTCGACGGCGCGGCCGACGTTGGGGATGAAGTCAAGGTCGCACGCCGGGTCGGGGTTAACCTGGTTGATGGTCGGCGGCAGGAATCCGTAGCGCAGGGCGAGCGACGCGGTGACGATGCCGGCCGCGCCGCTCGCGCCCTGAGGGTGTCCGATCATCGACTTGGTCGACGACCCGGGGATGCGGTCGGCCAGCGGTCCGAAGACCTGCCGCACACAACGCGACTCGACCGCGTCGTTGAGGACGGTCGACGTCCCGTGATAGTTCACGTAGCCGATCTCTTCGGCGGGCCGGCCCGATCGCTCGATCGCCAGCCGCATCGCGCGGACGATTTGGGTCCCGTCGGGATCCATCTGCACTCGGTGGTACGCGTCGCAGGTCGACCCGTGCCCGTCGATCGTCGCGTAGACCGAGGCGCCTCGCGCACGTGCGCGATCCTCGCGCTCGAGCACGACCATCCAGGCGCCTTCGCCGAGGACGAAACCGTCACGGCCGGCGTCGAACGGCCGCGACGCGGCCGCCGGCCGATCGTTGTAGCGCACCGATACGGCGCGCATCTTCGAGAAGCCGAACATCATCCCAGGCGTCACGCAGGCGTCGGCGCCGCCCGAGAGGATCACTTCGGCCTCGCCGCTGCGGACGAGCGCCGCCGCGTAGGAAATCGCGTCGGTTGAGCTCGTGCAACCGGTTGACACCACATGGCTGATGCCGTGCAGCTCGAGGGCGATCGAAATCTCGCTCGAGAGCATGCCGACGATCGAGACGGGGATGGCGTAGGGCGTGACGCGCTTCCAACCGTCGGTGAAGAACTCGAAGTACTGACGCTCGGCGACGTCGATCCCACCGGCGCCACTGCCGATGAGCACGCCGGCGTCAGGCTCGCCGACGCGCAGCCCGGCATCCGCCCACGCCTCGGATGCGGCAATGACGCCGATTAGCGAGGCCCGCGAATACCGCCGCGGGTCCGGCCGGCCGCTCCGCTCGTCTCGAGCCCCTGGAGCTCTCTCGTCGATCTCCACCGCATCCTCGATCGAGACGTGGGGAACAGGTGCGGCGACAGTGCACCCATAGGGCGTCGCGTCGAAGTCGGTTACCGTACGTGTCGCGCTGCAGCCACTCTTGATGAACTTCCAGAAGCGCTCCCGACCGACGCCGTACGGGGAGACAACGCCGATGCCGGTGATGGCGACCGCAGGCGTGGTCATGCTGCGAATCCTGGCGGAACGCTGTAACTGGCCTGAACGCCACTTACGAAGCCCGGCCGATCTCCTTGCGTCAGATTTCTCATCTCACAACGGTCCTGCAGGGCTTGACGGAGGCGACGGGCCAGAAAAACCTTGCCTGCAAACCACACTCCACTCACAGGCATCTCGGCCTTTACCGGGCAAGCTCGTAAAGCCTGACCGGCTGCCCCTCCCACGGGCCGCTGGCAACCGCGCGCAGCGCGGGCGAGGCGTCGATCGTTGCCAAGATCGGCTCGCAACCGGTCACGTAGAGCGCGCAGTTGACCGTCACGTGGGTCACGCCGCGCGACCTCAGCAGACCGATCGTCGCCGGCGCCGGAAAGTCGCGAAGGCCCTCCATGAGCAGCTCGTAGTCCGGCGGCGTGAAGCCGCTGTAGCCGTTGATCATCGGCAGCCCATGCCAGACCGAGAAATACATGAACGGGACGGCGTTGTTGACATACGAAATATTCAGGCTGGTCGGGAATTCGGCCAGCACGACCTGCTGTCCCTTCATCGTGTCGTAGATCGGCGGCGGTTGCCACCAAACAGGATGCAACTCGATCACCGGCCAGACGTCCACGGCGGCGGCCAGCACGAGCGCGGCAAAGACTCCCGTTCGACCCGCCGACGAGCGGAAGCGCGCCATCAGCCGCCGCGCGCCGAACGCGGCGAGCACGGCTAGGCTGAGCGCCATGACGATGCTGATGCGGGCGGGGACGCGGAGTCCGCGAATGGGCAGAAACCAGCGATAGAGTTGTTTGTAGGTGACGCCGTTGAACCCGAGCGACAAGTCGAACGTGGCGAGGAGGCCCGCCGCGTATGCCAGCCGGATCGCGCCGACCGGTGGGACGAGTGCCACCGCCGACAGCGCGAGGGGCACGGTCCCGGGAAACAACGCCCGTTCCGGATAGCGATCCGCGAGCAGCCGGCCGCCGTAGGTCGCGCTCCGCGGGTGGGCGCGGAGGTAATCCGACGGACCCGCGCTATACACCCTCACTGCCCCCTCATCGCGATCGCCCTTGACCGCCTGGGCGGCAAGGTACGGCCGCGCGAGCGGAACGGCGAGCGCGACCGCCAGTAGGAGCGCCGAGGCCACCGGCACCAGCAGCCGCCGCCAGGGCGGCCGCGCCACGAGCAGGAGCGTGCCGAGCACCGCGCCAGCATAGAACATGAAGAACACGCCGTAATACATGGACGAGTAGAGTTGCGCGGCGGCGAGGACGGCAACGGCGACGGCGTCGCGCACCTTGAGCGTCGCGCTGAACCGGTGCACCCAGATCAGAGCGAGCGGCATCCAGTGCGTCATCTGCAGCTCGAGGTGGCTGTAGTGTTCGAACCGGTAAGGGTAGAAGCCGTAGATGAGCGCGCTGATGAAGGCCGCCCTCGGCGATCCCGTCAGACGTTCGACCAGCAGGTAGGTTGCGAGCGCCGAGAACACGAACCCCGACAGAAACAGAACGTTGTAGGCGAGGACGGGATGTAGTCCAGCCTCGCGCAACGGAATCGCCGTCAGCGATGTCAGGAGCATGGAATCCGAGAACGTCAGCGCGAGCGGTTCCGGATAGAAGATGTTGCCGCTGAAGAGCGGCCGGGGATCGCCTCGCCACTGCTCGTACACCCAGCCCATCCGCCACATCGAGAACAGCGGATCGCCGAAATCAGGCACCGAGTCCATGCGCCGCAGCTGAGGCTGCAGAAGAATGGCGCCGAAGGCGAGGATGCCGAGCGTCGCGAGCGCCGCGCGGGACCACCACGGCCAGGCGGGCCGGTCGATCGGGTCTGCCGAGGGCTGGAACAACCGGGCACGCCACGCCTGCCACCGAGGCCGCTCCACGCCAAACGGCCTGACACCGCGCGCGAACCACCACCGGATGGCCAGCACGATCGCGGCGGGAATCAGCGCCCGGTCGGAGTTGCGCATCGACAGCCGGACGCCGCCAATCTCGGTGTAGAAGCCGCCGGTCCACGCTATGACGACCGCCCCGACGGCGAGCGTCAGGGCGAGCCAGTCGAGACGGATGGCTACACGCGGTCGCAAGTCTGTCCGGCCAATCTCAATCGCGCGTTGGGCATGTGCGGGAGCGCGGCGTCGCCAAAGCCCGCGCTCGCTGATTCTACAAGCTATCGCACATCGTCTAGTCTCATCCGGGGGACTTTGTCCCCCGGACCCCCTTACACGCTCGCTCGCGGGGACCCCGACGCCCCGCGCCGCTCGCGTGGCTCACTCGCTTCCGCTCGTTCGCGCCGTTTATGAGACAGCTTGTAGACTCGGGGTCTAAACTCGGGTCTACACTTCGGAACCGCAGCTCGATGCAACCACCCCGGCGCTCCGCTCTCATCGTCGCGTGGACAGGCGCGGGACTGTTCGCCGCGTCGCTCGCGTGGTTCGTCTACTGTTACCAGGTTCGCTTCGGACGGCCGGCGCCAGCTGGCGGAGCGACGGCCGCCGTGGCGGTGAACGTGCTGCTCTTCTCCGCATTCGCGCTGCATCACAGCGTGCTCGCGCGGAGCAGCGCCAAGCGCGCGATACGCCAGATTGTCCCGCCCGAGCTCGAACGGTCGATCTATACGTGGGTCGCCAGCCTGCTCTTCCTGGTCGTCTGCACCTGGTGGCAGCCGGTCCCCGGCGTGCTCTACCAGTTCGACGGCCCGTGGCGGGCCGTCGGGTGGACCGGCCAAATACTCGCAGTCCTGCTGACCTACCGTGCCTCGAAGGCGCTCGACGTTTTGAACCTCGCGGGTGTACGCGCGGTCGTAGGTCCGGGCGACGCCGGGCCGGCCGCAAGCGAAGCCCAACCGCTTACCACCGAGGGGCTTTACGGCTTCGTGCGCCACCCCGTCTACTTCGCCTGGGCGCTCTTCGTGTTCAGTATTCCGACGATGACCGGCACCCGCGCAGCATTCGCGGTCATCAGTACCGTGTACCTGATGATGGCAATTCCCTGGGAGGAGCGAGGGCTCGTCGACACCTTCGGCGACAAATACCAGGCGTACCGCCGCCAGGTGAAGACCCGGATGATCCCTTGGGTCTACTGAGCGGCGGAAGAAAGTTTGAAGTCTGACGTTTGAAGTCTGAAGTGAGGAAGTGGGAAGTAGGAAGTCGGAAGTGGAAGTGGGAAGCGAAGTCGGAAGTGGGAAGCAAAGTCGGAAGTGGGAAGCAAAGTCGGAAGTGGGAAGTAGAAAGTGGAAGTGGGAAGCGAAGTCGGAAGTGGGAAGCAAAGTCGGAAGCCCGAAACAAAGGAGGCCACTTCCTACTTCCACTTGGCCCTTCCAACTTGGCACTTCCGACTTCCAACTTGGCACTTCCCACTTCCGACTTGGCACTTCCCACTTCGCACTTCAAACTTCCGACTTCACCCTTCCTTCCCACTTCCACTTCCGACTTCCTACTTCCCACTTCCCCACGTCAGACTTCCAACGTCAGACTTCAAACTTTCAGAACGGTGTACACTGGGTCTGCTACGCATGGCCGAGCCTCCCGCACCCGCCCTTCCCTCTGAGCTTCCAGTCGTTCCGCTGCGGGGCGCCGTCGTCCTGCCGCTGAGCGTTTCGCCGCTCGGCGTGAGCCGATCGATGTCGGTTGAGGCGGTGAACCGTGCCCTCGCCGGCGATCGGATGATCCTGACCCTTCTTCAGACGACCGACACGGACGAGCCGGGCCCCGACGATCTGCACAAGGTCGGGACGGTGTGCATCATCCGTCAGATGGCCAAGGCGCCGACCGGCATGCGCGTGCTCGTCGAAGGGATCGCTCGAGCGCGCGCGGAGTTTCTGCAGGTCGAGCGCGGCGTGCTGCAGGCGCTGGTCAAGCCGCTCAGGGAGCCGGCCGAGCGCACGGTCGGCGTCGATGCCCGCGTCCGCCATCTTCAGGAGCTCGTCGACCGCGCTCTCTCGCTCGCCACCGGGCTCTCGCCCGACATCAAGGCGCTCGTCACCGGCATGGACGACCCGCTGCGTATCGCGTATCTGCTGGCGAGCCTCCTCGACATGAAGCCCGAGGACAAACAGAAGCTCCTCGAAGAAAACGACATCGAAGTCAAGCTCGATGCGGTGGCCATGGCCTTGTCGCGCGAGATTGAGATCCTCGAGCTCAAGGGACGCATCGAGTCGCGTGCCGAGAAGGAGATGACCGACGCGCAGCGGCAGTACGTGCTGCGGCAGCAGTTGAAAGCAATCCAGTCGGAGCTCGGCGAGGGCGACACCGACGTGCAGGAAATCCGCACCCGGGTCACCGAGGCGCACCTTCCCGAGCGCGTCGAGACGGCGGCGTTGCGCGAGGTGGATCGCCTCGAGCGCATGACGCCGGCGTCGCCCGAGTACCAGATGCTTCGCACCTACATCGATTGGGTGCTGGACATCCCGTGGGACAAGCCGACCGAGGATCGGCTGGACCCCGTCGAGGCCCGCCGCGTGCTCGACGAGGATCACTACGATCTCGACAAGGTCAAGGAACGGATCGTCGAGTACCTCGCCGTCCAGAAGCTCCGGCAGCGCAGCCTGGAAGCGCCCGCCATCTCGGAGGCCGGCGGCCTGCCGCCGCCGGCGACGGCCGCGCGGATGAAGGGGCCGATCCTCTGCTTCGTCGGTCCTCCAGGTGTGGGCAAGACGTCGCTCGGCCAGTCGATCGCCAGGGCGATGAATCGGAAGTTCGTTCGCATCTCGCTCGGCGGCGTCCGAGACGAGGCCGAAATCCGCGGCCACCGTCGGACCTACATCGGCTCGATGCCGGGGCGCCTGGCGCAGGCGCTCAAGAGCGCCGGCTCGTCGAACCCCGTGCTCATGCTCGACGAGATCGACAAGATCTCGGTCGGCATCCAGGGCGATCCCGCGGCAGCGCTGCTCGAGGTGCTCGACCCGGCGCAGAACCACGCCTTCCGCGACCACTACCTCGAGATTCCGATCGACCTCTCGCGCGTGCTGTTCATCGCCACGGCGAACCAGCTCGGCACGATCCACCCGGCGCTGCTCGATCGCATGGAGATGATCACGCTGAGCGGCTACACCGAGGACGAGAAAGTTCACATCGCCCGGAAGTACCTCGTGCCGCGTCAACTCGAGGAGCACGGGCTGCATTCCGGGCAGATCGAGTTCACCGACGACGCGCTGCGGAAGGTCATCGGCGAATACACGCGTGAAGCCGGCGTGCGCACGCTCGAGCGGCAGATCGGCACGATCGCCCGCAAGGTGGCGGCGCGTGTGGCGGCCACTCCCGATCACACCGCGCGCGTGGACGCGGAGCACGTGCACGACTACCTCGGGCAAGCACGCGTGCGGCCGGAAACGCCGTTCCGCACCTCGCGTCCAGGCGTGGCGACGGGGCTGGCCTGGACAGAGACGGGGGGTGACGTCCTGTACATCGAGGCCGCGCTGCTGCCGGGCGGCTCAGGGCAGGTGATCCTCACCGGTCAGCTGGGCAACGTGATGCAGGAATCGGCCCGCGCCGCGCTGTCGCACATCAGGCAGAACGCCCGCGATCTCGGCATCGCGCCGGAGTTCCTCAGCAAGCAGGACATCCACATTCACGTGCCGGCCGGAGCCATTCCCAAGGATGGACCGTCGGCGGGCGTGACCATGGCGACGGCGATGGTGTCAGCGGCCCGCGGGGTGCCGGTGCGCTCAGATGTCGCGATGACCGGCGAGATTACCTTGTCCGGCCTGGTGTTGCCGGTCGGCGGGATTCGCGAGAAGACGCTGGCCGCGCGCCGCATCGGCATCAGGACCATCATTCTTCCCGCGCTGAACGAATCGGACCTGGACGAACTGCCCGAGGACGCGCGGAAGGACATGACGTTCCATCCCGTGCAAACGCTTGATGAAGCGCTCACGGTCGCCTTCCCGGTCGCGGCACCGCACGTCTGACCGACATCCTGTCCAGGTGCCTGCCGCCTTTTTCTACATCTCCGGTCACGGCTTCGGACACGCGTCTCGGGAGATCGCGGCCATCAACGCCCTCGGCGCGCGGCGCCCCGACCTGACCATCGTCGTACGAACCTCGGCTCCGCGGTGGCTGTTCGACCGCGCGGCACGGGTGCCGATCACGCTCATCGCGGGAGAGTGCGATACCGGCGTCGTGCAGATCGACAGCCTTCGCCTGGACGAATCCGCGACCATCCAGCGCGCCGACGCCTTCCACCGAACGTTCGACAGCCGTGCGCGTGAGGAAGCCGTGCTCCTCGACGCGCATGACGCGCGGCTGGTGATCTCGGATGCGCCGCCGCTCGCCTGCGCGGCCGCCGCGGCGGCGGGCGTCCCGTCGGTTGTCCTCACCAACTTCACCTGGGACTGGATCTACGAAGGGTACTCGGCGCATCTCGCCGGCGCGCCAGCCCTGCTGCCGTCGATTCGAACGGCCTATCGTCAGGCCGACGCGGCATGGCGCCTGCCGATGCACGGCGGCTTCGCGACCTTCGACACGATCGTAGACGTGCCCTTCATCGCCCGGCACGCACGCCACCCGCGCGACGCGGTGCGTCGCGTGCTCGGTCTTCCGCGCGATCAGCCGGTCGTACTCTCGTCGTTCGGCGGCTACGGCCTGAGCGGCTTTGACGTCACCGCCCTTGACTGTCTCGCATCGTACGCCGTCGCCGTCACCCACCGGGACGCGAGCGATGAGGTGATTGGTGCTCCGACCGGCATCCACCAGATCAGCGAAGCCCGGCTGTACGGCTCCGGCCTTCACTACGAGGATCTCGTCGCCGCGTCCGACGTCGTCGCGACCAAACCCGGTTACGGCATCATCGCCGAGTGCATCGCCAACGAAACGGCCGTCCTGTATACGTCGCGCGGAAACTTCGTGGAGTACGACGCCCTGGTGGAAGCGATGCCGAAATATGCGCGATGCGGGTTCATCGATCACCAGGACCTGTTCGCCGGACGATGGCGCAGCGCGCTCGATCGTATCATCGAGTCCCCTCCGCCCCTCGAGCACCCCCAGACCAATGGCGCGGAGGTCGTTGCCGAAATGATCGAACGCCTCATCGACCGCTCGTAGACCCATGCACCTTCAGCTCCGCTAACCGCCACATATTCTTATGGTGCGCGAGCTGGCGAAGACGCACATAGCGAGCGGGTCGCGGCGGGAAGGCGATGTGCATTGCGGCCTCACGCGGCGCACGCGTGGACGCCAGGAACGCGAGTGCCGCGGTGGGGCCGCGCCAGACTTCCTCCCAACTCGACCCGTCGACTGAGAGATCGATCGCCAGCAGCCGCGGAAAGTCGCGCGCGTATTCGCCGAGCGCGTGAGTAATCCCGGCGACCTGGCGCGCCTCCCCAAGGTCGGCGCGTATCCACTGCGCGGGCCGCTGAGGATCGTCTCCCCATTCGGTTTCGATGCGACCATCGGCGATGACGCGGGCCTCGTGCCTGAACGCGTCGACCGCCACGATCGGAAACGCGTCACCGACCCGAGGCTCCAGCGGCTGGTGCGCCGGAATGCGGTATGTCGTGCGCACGCCATCAGTGGCGACGAGCGCGGCTCCGGGTGACGCCGACACGTAGCGGGCCCACGCGCCATCACGATCGAAAGTCCCGTCGACGACGACGTCGATCGTGCCGAGGGAGGCGAGCGCGGCCAGCATCGCGGGATCGTGGGCGTTCAGCCCCGCCTGCAGCGGCGCATAGTGCGGCGGATCGTACCCGCTGACGCCGTTCACCGTCCGTCGACGGTGCCAGATCGCGCGATAGGTGCCGGCCGCGTCCCACTCCGGACCGAGCGGCAGCTCGAGAATCGGCGGCGCCTGATCGCGCCGCTCCACTCTCGGCCAGAGCTCCGGCGCGGCCGCCATCGGAAACTCCCCTATCCATCCGTCGAGCAGCAGACACACCATCACGGTGACGAATCCGATGGCGCGCCTCATCGAGCGTCCTCTAGCCAACCAGGCGTAGGAGAGGCCCGCAGCAATCGACAAGCACATCGTCCCGAGCATCCACAACCGGGTCGGCACCCGAAGGCGATCGAATCCCGGCACCGACAGAAGCCAGGCGTACGGCGCAGGCTCGAGGACGATGTGGTCGTTGACGATGACGAGAGGCCCGCAGGCGAGGAGGGCGAGGCCGATCGTGGCTGCGACATAGAAAACGAACGGGCTCCGCCGTGCCAGTGCGTGCCGGGTGCTCGGCGTCAGGAGGGCGAAGAGGCCTCCGCACACGATCCCAATGACGAGCGCGCGGTTGAGATCCGCCATGCGAAGCGTAATTCCTGCGACTCCCACCCGCCACGGCCCCACCGTCAGCATCGCTAGCGTTGCGATGAGACTCGTTGCGGTGACGACGCCGAGTCCGGCACGAACTGCTCGCCGAGCGCGGGACTCGTCTTTCATCGCCAGCCGTCCTCGCAGGATCCAGACCACCACCGCCAGCACGACGAGCAGGGCCGCGGTGATGCCAGGAAACAGGCTATGCGCGTCCTCGCGCAGCAGCGACGGCCAAAGCCAGGAGAGCTGCGAGACCTGCGCCCACGAGCGCGGCTCGGCGCTGAACCCGGCGAGCTCGACGAGAGACCGGCGGAGCGCGAAGTGGTCATGGACGGCGAGATACTTCGACATGATCGGCAGCAGCGGCAGGCTCGAGACGATCCCCGTGACAACCACCGCCGGCAATGCTCGCCAGCCGTCCCGGCTCGAACAGAAGTACGCCAGCCACATCGAGATCAGAACGGCGCCAAACAGCATGTAGTAGCCGTTGGCCAGCGATTGAAAGAGCCAGGCCGCGCCGAAGAGCGCAAGCCACCGTGCGCGGCGGCGCGCCAGGAACCCGTGCAGGCCGAGCAGCATCAGCGGCAGCCAGTACGCAGAGAGCGACTGCAGGTGCCCCAGCTCCGACAGCCGGTACGGTGTGAAGGCCCAGGCCACGCCGGCCAGAATCGCGGCGTCCTTTCGTTGCGTCAGAAAAACGACGAGCAGGTACACCGCAAACGCCGACAGGGGCCACGTCAGAAAGAGGCTGAGGTTGTAGGCGGCAAGAGGGTTGTGGGTCAGCCAGTAGATGGGGCTCGCCACCAGGCTGACGCCGAGGAGATGCTCCGTGAAGGTGGTGACTCCATCGCTCGGGTAGAAGAACGGGGCGTTCCACCACGAGTCGCCGAGCGGCAGTGTTGTGGCGTTCCACCAGAGTACCGAGGCGTTGAGCACGGGATCGCCGGCATCGCCGGCGATCCGCGACTGGCTCAATTGAACGAGGGGGGCCGTGTACCAGAACGAGAGGACGACGTAGAGAGCCAGGACGCCAACGGCCGCCAGCCGTCGCGACGGAACGGACTTCGCCCCGTCAGCGGCCGCGGTCCGCACGCGGATCATACGCGCCACTCCTCGAGCGCGAGCGGATGCGCAGCAGCTCGCGGAACATCGCCATCCCGTCCCGCAGCAGGTTCAGCTGCGATTGCCGCCCGTAATGCCACTCGATTGGCACCTCCACGATGCGCAGCCCGCGCGCTCGCGCGATGCACAGGACCTCGATGTCGAACGCCCACCCGTCGACCTGCACGAACGGAAAGATGGTCTCGATCGCCGACGCCGTGAACATTTTGAACCCACACTGCGTGTCCTCGATACCTCGCACCGTGAGCTGCTGGACGGCGTAGTTGAAGACGCGGCCGGCCAGGTGGCGCACCAGCGGCTCATTCACGCGGCGCGCGCCGTGGCCTTCGCGGCTCCCGATCGCGACATCGAACGCGTGGAGCACCGGCGGCAGAAACCGCGGCAGCTCGCCCACCGGCATGGCGAGATCCGCGTCGCAGATGAACCGGTACGGCGCGGTGGCCTTCATCAGCCCCGCCTTGACGGCGCCGCCCTTCCCGCGATGCGGCTCGCGCTGGAGCACGACGGTCGAATGCCTGCGAGCCCACTCCTCGACGACGCGGCACGTTCCGTCGGTCGAGCCATCGTCGACAACGCGTACTTCCCAGTCCCAGGGCTGCGCGGCCAGAAAGCGGGTCAGCTCGTCGAGCGTCTCGCCGAGCCGGGACTCCTCGTTGTACGCGGGGATGACGATGGAGACGCCGACGCGTGTGGCTACCATCGAATTCTCTCTAGCGCGAGGCGCCCGGCGAGGGCGCCGGCCCGCAGGCGGCGTACGGCCCGGGCATGAGGAGCAGGACGTCGCGGAGCCGCACGGCGGGCACCGACAACAGCGCCTCAGCGTGGCGCGACTTGAACGCTTGATAGTCGCTGTCGCTCATGAGAATCGGCCGCTGCCGGCCTGCGGCGAAGAGCCCGTCGGACACGGCCCGATCGTCAAGCTCGTCACCACGCTCCCAAGGAGCGAGGCGGCGGAAGTAGTAGAAGTGCGAGTGCAGCATCCACTTCTGTTCGCGAATCGCGTAGATGCCCGGCGCCGACCGTCCGGCCCTCAGCTCCTGCTCGCGGACGTTCACGAGGCAGTCCCGGGCCGAGCGCATGGGATGGTCCTCGCGGCGAAGGTGCACGCGCGTGTCCTCGTACGCCTGGGCCGGCACGGTCGACAGAAGGATGGCGATAGGCACCATCCATCGCGCCGCCTGAACGCCGCGTCCCGCCAGCATGGCAAGTACGAAGGCGGCGAACACGGGCCGGAAGACGTGCGAGTTGCGGAAGAGTTGCAAGTCGCCGATACGAATATTGACCTGGCCGAGCACGAGCGTGACCAGCGCGAGAAGCGCCGCCACGCCGGCGAGTCCCAGAAACACGTAGCGCGCGCGCAGGAGCGGGGCGCGGCCGTCGATCACCCGCCGGTTGACGATGGTCATGCACGCATCGACCGGGTCGCGGCTCGCCTCCGTCAACCATCCGGGACCGTAGCCGGCGGCCAGTGCCAGGGCCGGCAGGAATGGATAGGCGTAATGGTGGATCTTGGAGGTCCCGATCGAGATGAGCGCGAGCGGCAGCACGAGCCACGCGAGCAGCAGCCACTCTTCGAGCCGGCGCTCGCGCACGAGCCGGGCCAGTACCGAGCACGATGCCGCCGAGCGACAGCCAGACCGTTCCAGTGCGGAACATCTCGCGGAAAATTGTCACGTAATAGTAGTTCCATGGCTGAACGTGGCTCGGATCGATCGAGACCGTGAAGCGCTCGACAACGTGGGCGCCGAGCATGATCCGCCAGAGATCCGCGCCGGCGACGATCTGCTGATACACGAACCACGGAGCAGCGAGAACGAAGAAGAGTCCGACGCCTGCCGCCCAGAGCTTCCACTCGCGGAGTACACGGATCCGGGTCTCGCGATGCAGCAGCGACGGTGCACCTACCACGACGGGAAGAAACAACGCCGCCACGAACTTGGTCATGAACCCGAGGAAGAAATACAGCATCACGGCGACGACGTGGCCGCGGCGGCGCGCGGGCGTGGCTGACGTCGCCCACGCCAGAAAGTGGTAGACGCCCCCGCAGTACGACAGGACGAGCGGCGCTTCCATGTTGTTGTTGCGCAGGCCGTGTTCGAAGAGCAGCGGGCCGTAGACGAAGAGCACGAACACCGCTACGAAGCCGCAGACCGGGCCCGCAAGGCGCCGGCCGAAGGCGAACACGTAAAGGAAGGCAAGGCCGCCGCACACCGCGTCCCAGACGCGCATCCCGAGCTCGTTGTGGGGCAGCAGCCCGGCCGCAATCGGCGCGGAGACGATCCAGAACTTGAGCGGAGGCTTTTCGAGGAAGACCGAGTTCTCGTGCGGACTGCTGAGCGGGTTCAACCAGTCACCGCGCTCGAGGATCCCATCCACCGCGTAGGAGTAGATGGCCTCGTCGTTCTCCATGTCCGTGCGGCCCAGGCCGACGAACAGCGGCAGCGCGAACGCCGCCACAATGACCGCCAGCCAGAGCGGCCGGCTCAGTCCTTCACGCACGTCACGAGGGACCAGATCCGCGGCACGTTCACCTTCTCGATCGAGATCGGCTCGAGCGCCGACTGCGCCAGAAACGCCGGCAGGTCGAGATCGGCCTTGAAGCCGATGTGAATCGTGAACGGGGAGATCAACCGCTCTACCCGCGAGACGAGCAGGTTCGGGCTGAGGAAGTGGTTCAGGAAGATGATGCGGCCGCCGGGCCGGCAGACGCGGCGCATCTCCTGCGCGACCCTGACCGGATCGGGGACCACGCTGATCAGGTACGGCGCGTAGACGATGTCGAACGAGTCGTCGGCGAACTTGAGATCCGCGGCATCCATCTGGAGCAGCCGCATCTGCTGCAGGCCGCCGCGCGCCACGCGCTCGCGGGCCTTTTCCAGCATCGACGACGAGAAATCGATCCCCGTCATGCGGCACGTCTTGGGATAGAGCGAGAGATTGATCCCCGTTCCCACGCCGACTTCGAGCACACGTTCGCCAGCCTGAATGTCCATCTGCTGGAGCGCGCGGACACGACCCGGCTGGAGTGTCGGACCAAACGCCAGGTCATAGACTGACGCCAGCTTCTCGTAGACTCCGGCGACGAAGTCGTTCTCGACCGCGGTCACCGACAACTGTGCGGTGCCGCTGCCGGAGGTCACCAGCTCGTCGTCTGGCGCAGGCTTGTCGTGGCTGAACAGCGTGATCAAGGAGCTCTCCCTATCTCTGCTTGCGCCAACGGAGCACTAGTGCCGGGGGCAGGTTCCCAAAAACGAATGTGCGGGCAGGCGACGATCCCATTTCCCGCGTCAGGGTCTGACGAACGCTGACCGCTGAAGGAAATCCGTAGGCGTGCACGTACTGAAAGGTCGTGAAGGTGCCGCCCGGCCCGAGCGACGAGACGATAGCCTCGACGATGGCGCGGGCACTCGACACCGGCAGGCTCGCAAACGGCAGGCCGGACACGATGTGATCGATCGGCAGCAGGTCGCGCGCGCGCGCGATCGCCACGAGTCGCTCTGCGTGATCGCACACCGACATGATCTGTGGCCACCGCGCGCCCACGCGCGCGCTGAACACGGGGTCGACGTCGATCGCGAGGCACGCCGCGTCGGCCGGCAGGCGTCGGGCGATTTCTCCCGTCACCGATCCCGTGCCCGGTCCGAGCTCGACCACGCGGACGTCAGGGTGTTGTTCGAGGGAAAGCCCATTCACCATCGCGCGCGCCAGCCGGCGCGAGCTCGGCGCGATGGCGCCGACTGTCCGGGGACTCTTCCTGAAGTGGGTCAGGAACAGCCAGTGGTCCTGCCAGCGCTCGCGACTCACAGTCGTGTGATCCATGAATGAGCTTCCGGACTATAACCCGTTAGCACAGGCGCGGCAAGAACTTAGCGACACACAACTGAGCCGCGGGAGCTCCCCGTCACAGGTCGGCGGCCTCGAGGACCCGCAGAGCCGCGTCGACGGCTCCCGACGCGACCGTAATCTGCAATCCCTGGACCCTGTCGGCAACGTTCTGGACGAGCTCGCGGGCGATGGACAGCCCCTCCTCGCGTGCCCGGCCCGCCTCCTCGGCGCATCGCATGCGATCCAGAACGGCGTCTGGCACGCTGACGCCCGGAACTTCGTTCGCCATGAACTCGGCGTGCCGCAGGCTCTCGAGCGGCATGATCCCCGCGAGCACGGGAATCTTGACGCGTTCGATGCGCTCGAGGAATTGCAGCACCGTCGCCGCATCGAACACCGGCTGGGTGACCGCGAATTCGGCCCCTGCTTCGACCTTGTACTCAAATCGCCGGAATCTCCTGGTCGAGGTCGAACGCTCCGGGGTTGGCGGCCACGCCGATGTGAAACGCCGTTCCCTGCCCGATGGCCTGACCGCCGATGTCGAGCCCGCGGTTCAATTGCGCCGCTAGGTTCGTCAGCCCGATGGAATCCACCTCGAAGACAGCGGTCGCGTCGGGATAGTCGCCGACGCGAGGCGGGTCGCCCGTCACGAGCAGCAGATTGCGGACGTCCATCGCGTGCGCGCCGAGGAGGTCCGACTGCATGCCGATCATGTTGCGGTCGCGACAGGCGTAGTGAAGGATCGTCTCGACTCCGGCCTGCTGCTGCACCATCACGGCCGCGGCGAGCGCGCTCATGCGCCCGGTGGCGCGCGGGCCGTCCGGGATGTTCACCAGGTCGACGCCGTGGATGCGCAGGTGTCGCGCCTGCTCGACGAGCGACTCGGCGCGATAGCCGCGCGGCGGCACGAGCTCGACGCTGACGACGAAGTTTCCGCGGGCGAGCGCGTTGCTCATGCGGGACTTCTCGGACCTGGCGATGATTGCCGGCGCCGGCTGCCCGGCCGCGCTCGCCACCGGCGAGCCGTCGACGTGACGCCCACTCCCCTGCCCGACCGCATCCGGCGAGAGCGCGCGAACCGACTGCTTGATCTGACGGATGTGCTCGGGCGTCGTCCCGCAGCAGCCGCCGACGAGGCGGACCCCGTTGGCAATGAAGCGGCGGGCGTAGGAAGCCATGTACTCGGGCGAGCAGAGGTAGATGTTGCGGCCTTCGATCTCGCGCGGCTGTCCGGCGTTCGGCTGCGCGGAGAGCTTCACCGTCGCGACGCGGGCCAGCCGCTCGACCGTTTCGAGCATGGCCGCGGGACCGATGCTGCAGTTGAGCCCGACGACGTCGGCGCCCCATCGTTCGAGCTCGGGAACGAAGGCCTCCGGCGCCGCACCGTCGCGCGTGTGCCCATCCTCCTCGGTCGTCATCTGCGCGACGATCGGAAGGTCGCAGACGGAGCGGACGGCGCGGATCGCCGCGCCGATCTCGTTCACGTCGCGGAAGGTCTCGAGCACGAAGAGGTCGACGCCGCCCTCGAGAAGCGCGCGCGCCTGTTCGGCGAAGTACTCCTGCGCCTCGTCGACGCCGGTCTTCCCCCAGGGCTCGATGCGAATGCCGAGGGGACCGATGGCGCCGGCGACCCAGGCCTGATCCTTCGCGGCGTTGCGCGCGATGCGCGCGCCCTGCACGTTGATCGCGTGCACCCGGTCGGCCAGTCCGAAATGGCTCAACTTGATGCGGTTGGCGCCGAAAGTGTTCGTCTCGATGACGTCGGCGCCGTGCCGGACGTAGGTCTGATGGACCTCGGCGACGAGATCGGGCTGCGTGAGATTCAGCTCGTCGAAGGAGCGATTGAGAAAGATGCCCTTCGCATAGAGCATCGTGCCCATGGCGCCGTCGCACACGAGCACGCGACGATCGAGCTCCGCGAGAAAAGATGGCTTGACCAAGGCATCAGTCGCCTAGGACTTGGCCGTCGCCGCCGGCGATCCAGGAACCAGCAGATCCTTCTTGTCCCAGATGAAGTCCTTGTTGCTGTAGACCGCGAGCTCGTAGTCCTTGCCCATGAAGATGGCTGACACCGGGCAGGCCTCTTCGCAATACCCGCAGAAGATGCAGCGCGTCTTGTGGATTTGGTACACCTTGGCGTAGCGGGGACCCGCCTGCACCGATCCGTCGTTCTCGGCCGCCTCGAGATAGATGGCGTCGGCCGGGCAGGCCACGGCGCAGAGGCCGCATGCGACGCACTTTTCGAGCCCGTCTTCGTCGCGCATCAACACCTGTTTCCCGCGGTACTTCGGGAAGACCGGGATTTTCTCGTCCGGGTAATTGACGGTGATCTTCTTCTTGAAGAAGTGTTTGAGGGTGGTCGCGAAGCCGATAATAAACGGACGGATCATGGAACTGCATCATATCAGAGCGAAAAGCCAAAAGGGAGGGCCACCGGCCGGTGGACCTCATGGCAACTAGCAGAGAATGTTATAGTTAGACATCGTCTTGGCTTCGGCCGGACCGGTCATGCTCCACGAACCCAAGGTCCTCCTGCCCGAGCAGTTCCTGCTCGTAACCCTGATGGTGAAGCTCGCCATCGTGGCCGTGCTCGCCACGATGCTCGTCAGGTTCCCCTGGTTTCGCCGGATCCTTCTCACCGAAAAGCGGGACTGGCCCGAACGCCTCGTCTTCGCCGCCAGCCTGGGCGTTCCGCTCACGGTCGGCGTGCTGGCCCGGCTGTTGTTGAACTACGAGGCCGCGGATCTGACGCTCTCCGGTTCCTTTCTCGTCGGGCTGATGGCCGGCCCGTATGCCGGCGCCATCGTCGGGGCCATGGCTGGCACCCCGGCGCTACTCGCGGGCGAATGGATTGCTTTGCCCTTTGCGATCGGCTGCGGGTTTGCCGGCGGCGGCCTCCGTGAGATCTGTCCCAAGGAGGCGATCTGGCATTTCTCGCCACTCTTCTTCACGGACCTGCACCGGTATGTCTGGAGGTTCGTGCGGCGCCTCCAGATCGACTGGATCGTCCTGCTCCTCGCGGCGCCGATCAGTCTCGAGCTGCTGCGGCAATGGCTCGGTCACCGCTTCGGCACGATCTACTATCCGAGCCTGTACCCTACCGTCACCAGTGCCGCAGAGTCGGCGTCGTCACACACACCCCCGACGGCCTGGCTCCTTGGCCTCGTCGTCTTCGCGACGGTCCTCGCGGTGGCGATCCCGATCAAAATCTGGAACAGCGCCCGTATCGAACACAGGCTGCAGGAGCAGGAAAAGCTTCTGCTCGCGGCCCGCATCGCCGCCCTTGCGAGCCAGATCAACCCGCACTTCCTCTTCAACACGCTGACCTCGATCTCCTCACTCATTCGTTCGCAGCCGGAGACGGCGCGCACGCTCATCGTCAAGCTCTCGGGACTGCTGCGCCGACTGCTTCGAAGCCAGGAGCACTTCGTCACGCTGCGCGAGGAGCTCGAAGCCATCGACGAGTACCTCGATATCGAGGCGGTGCGTTTCGGGCCCAAGTTGACGATCGAGAAATCCATCGACCCGGCGAGCCTCGACGTCGTCGTGCCGAGCATGCTGCTGCAGCCGCTCGTCGAGAATTGCATCAAGCACGGCCTGTCGCCCAAGATTGGCGAGGGACGCATCCTCATTCGCAGCAGCCGGCACGACGGCCATTCGATCATCGACATTATCGATAACGGCGTCGGCGTAACGCACCGGGACCATGGCGCAGGCGTGCCACACGGGCCGACCCAGCGTGCCAACCTGACCGCTGGCAGCGGCATCGGCCTGCAGAACGTCAACGAGCGTCTTCGGGTCATCTACGGCGCGAACTATCAGCTGCAGCTCGACAGTGTTCCGGGCGGGGGCACGTGCGCGCGGATTGTGATTCCCGAGCTCGTCGTCCCGGCGAGAATCCCGGCGTAACGCAATGAACACGATGAACACTCCCGACAAGCTTCGCACCGTCGTCGTCGACGACGAACGGCTGGCGCGCGAGGAGCTGTGCTTCCTGCTCGGACAGATTCCTGGCGTCGACGTCGTGGCAGAGGCCGACGATGGAGTCGGGGCCCTGGAAGTGATCGCCGAGCAGGCGCCCGATCTCGTGATGCTCGACGTCCAGATGCCGGGCTTGACGGGGTTCGAGGTCGCGCGCCGCCTGGTGCTGGGCGGCACGGACTCCCATCTGGTGTTCGTCACTGCCTACGATCGGCACGCGATCGAGGCCTTCGACGTCAACGCGGTCGACTATCTGCTCAAGCCGGTCGAGGCCGATCGCCTCGCGATGGCCGTCGAACGGGTGCGTAAACGCATGCTGCCGGAACGGAATGGGCAGGCCGTTCCGAGCGGCCTCGACCGTGTGCTGCAGCTGCTCGGCGAGCGCCAGAACCGCCGGGAGCAGCTCGCGGTCAAGGTCGGCGATCGGTTCCTTCTGCTCCACACCGACGAGGTTGTTCACGCTTCGGTCGAGGACGATGTAATCACGGTTGTAACGAACAGCTTGTCAGGAACGTCTAACTATCGGACACTGGATGAATTGCAGGCGAGGCTGGACCCTGAGATCTTCTGGAGGGTGCACCGGTCGCATCTGGTCAACATCAACAAAATACGGGAGATCGTCCCCTGGTTCAGTCGGAACTACATCCTCAAGATGAAGGATGCCAAGGGCAGCGAGATTCCCGTGAGCCGCTCGCAGACCAGGCGGCTACGTGAGTATTTGAGGCTGTGAAAGATGTCTGATCCGCAAGATCCGTATTCGCCGCCATCGCCCGGCACGCAGCCGGACCTCTTTCAGGCCCCCGACGCCGACCGGTTCCGTGCGCCGGAGCCCGAAGCGTTCCCTGCGCCGGAGCCGCTGCTGAGCGCCGAGCCCCTGCTGAGCGCCGAGCCGCTACCCGCTCTGGTGGTCCTACCTGCCGTCCACATGTCGTCGGCGACGGGGGCGGCGACCGAGGGTCTGCTCGTGCCCATGTCGTCCGGCGCCATGTCGTCGATCGAAGGCCCGACCGTCGCCGGCCGGATCGCCGAGGAGGTCGTGGCGTGGCTGAAGACGCTGGCCTCGGCGGCCGTCTACGCGACGCTCATCGTTACCTTCGGGTTTCAGGTGGCGCGCGTCGAAGGACAGAGCATGGCGCCGACGCTGGCGGATCAGGATCGGCTGATTGTGAACAAAGCCGCCTACAAGTTCTTCGAGGAACCGCAGATTGGCGACATCGTGATGCTCTACTACCCGCTCAACCCCGACAAGTCGTTCGTCAAGCGGGTCATCGCGAAGGAAGGCGACCAGGTGCGGATCGTCGACGGCCGCGTCTACCGAAACGACGTGCTGATCCAGGACGACTACGTGCCGACGGATTATCGCAGCCACGACGACTGGGGCCCTGAAGTCGTGCCCGAGGGCCAGTACTTCGTGATGGGTGACCACCGGAACAACAGCTCCGACAGCCGGCACTGGAAGTGGGTGCCGAAGAAGTACATCATCGGCAAGGTGCAGCTGCGCTGGTGGCCGCTTCCACACGCGCGTCTCTTCTAACGGGCGTTCTCGCCCGCGTCCTCGCGCTGAACCTCGCGGTCGCCTTCGCCAAGCTGGCGTTCGGCTACGCAACCGGCGCGATCAGCATCATTTCGGACGGCTTCCACTCGCTGACCGACGGCGCGTCGAACGTCATGGCCCTCGTGGCCATGCGGGCGGCGCGCAAGCCGCCAGACGAGGATCATCCCTACGGTCATCGCAAGTACGAGACGCTGGCGGCCGCCGGCATCTTCGTGTTCCTGCTCCTCGTGGTGATCGAAGTCCTGCAGGGAGCACTCGGCCGGCTGCGCGGCAACGTAGTCCCCCATGTGACTCTCGCCAGCTTCGTCGTGATGCTGGTCACGCTGGGGGTCAACCTGCTGGTCGTGCGCTATGAGTCCGCGCGCGGCCGGGCACTGAAGAGCGAGCTGCTTCTGGCAGACGCCGCGCACACGCGCAGCGACGTCCTGACGTCCTGCGCCGTGCTCGTGTCGCTTGGCGGCGTGTGGCTCGGCTACCCCCAGCTCGATGCGATCGGCGGACTGGTCGTTGCGGTCTTCATCGCCCACACCGGCATCCAGATCGGCCGCAATGCGTCAGGCATCCTCTCGGACCGCGTCGTCATGAGCGAAGAAGATATCCGCCGCGTCGTGATGGGAGTTGCCGAGGTCAAGGGCTGCCACCACATCCGTACCCGCGGTTCGGCGGATTACACATTTCTCGATCTGCACGTCTGGTTTCCCGGCGACACGACGCTCTATGAGGCCCACCGCCTGTCGCACGTGGTCAAGGATCGGCTGATGACGCAGTACCCGCACATCGCCGACGCCATCATTCATATCGAGCCGCCGCCGACGGAGATGACGTCAAGGAACGTGGCCACGGGCTGACGGCGCCGGCAAGTCTTCTTTCGTGATCTTCGCGGCTTCGCGATCTTCGCGACTGTGGTCGTGGATTCGAGCCGTCAATCACGCGACGGTTCTGCGTACAGCGCCTCAATCGCCTCCCGCCAGCGCTCTTCGATGACCTTGCGCTTCACCTTGAGCGTCGGGGTCAGTTCGCCCGATTGAATCGAGAATTCCGTCGGGAGAATCGCAATCCTCTTGACGCGCTCGAATTGGGAGAGGTCACGGTTGAGGGCATCGATGATCTCCTGGTAGAGCGCGAGCACGTCGGCGCGCGAGGCAAGCTCTTCGCGCGACCCTGGCGGACGGCCGAGATCCTTGAGCCGGCGTTCGAGCGCCGGGAAGCTCGGCACGATGAGCGCGGCGGCGTACCTGCGGCGGTCGCCGAGCAGCACTGCCTCGGCGACGAGCGGGTTGCGCTTGATCACGCCTTCGATCGGCTGCGGCGCGATCTTCTTGCCGCCTGAAGTCACGAGCAGATCCTTCTTGCGGTCAGTGATCCGCAAGTACCCGTACTCGTCGATCGTGCCGATGTCGCCGGTATGGAACCATCCGTCCTTGAGGGCTTCGGCTGTCGCCTCGGGCTTGTTGTAGTAGCCCGACATGATGTTCGGGCCGCGCGCGAGAATCTCGCCGTCGTCGGCGATGCGCAGCTCGACGCCGGGAAGGGCTCGTCCGACCGTGCCCGCTCGCGGCGCATCGGGCGGATTGACGGTCAGGATTGGGGAGCTTTCGGTCAGGCCGTAGCCCTCGATAATCGGGAGGCCAATGCCCTGGAAGAACTCGGCGATGTAGGCGGGGAGCGGGGCGCTGCCGGACACCAGATAGCGGAGGCGGCCGCCGAGACCGTCCCGGATCTTGGCGAAGACGAGACGGTCGGCGACCGTTGCCCGAAGCGCGCTCAGAACGCCGACGGACTGGCCGCGGAGCGCGGCTTCGCCGCGCACCGTGCCGGCGCCGACCGCCCAGCTGAAGATCGTGCCTTTGAGCCCCGGCTCCGCCTGGCCCTTGTCCATGATGCGGCCGTGGAGCTTCTCGAACACACGCGGCACGCCGGTGAGGAGCGTCGGCCGCACGCGTCCGATGTCGCGGGCAATGGTGTCGAACGACTCCGCGAAGACCATCCTTACACCCGACAGCAGGTAGATGTACGAGACTGTCCGCTCGAAGGAATGGCTGAGCGGGAGGAACGACAGCGCCACGTCCTGCTCGGTCAGCTGCAGCACCTGGGCGCCGGCCTTGACGTTCGACACGAGATTGGCGTGAGAGAGCATCACGCCCTTGGGCTCGCCCGTCGTGCCCGAGGTGTAGATGATCGTCGCCAGCTGGTCGGGCCGCACAGCGCGTGCGCAGTCACTGAACTCGCGGGCCACGCCCCACTCGCCCGCGAGACGGGCATGACCGCGTTCGGCGACGGTCGCAAGCGAGATCACCGAAGGGCTGTCGCCGGGGGTCCAGTCATCCATCAGGATGACGGCCTCGAGCGCCGGCAGCTGGTGCCGGACCTCCTGGATCTTTTCGAGCTGCAACCTCGTGGAGACGATCGCCGCTTTCGCGGCCGCGTCGTGCAGGATGTAGCGAGCCTGCGCCGAGGAGAGTGTGGGATAGACCGGCACGGTGACCGCGGCGCCGGTGAGGATGGCCAAGTCGGCCATCAGCCACTCGGGCCGGCTCTCGGCAACGATTGCCACGCGATCGCCCGGCCCGACACCAAGCGCGCCAAGCCCGAGCGACACGTCGCGGATGCGCTCGAAGAACTCCTTGCCCGAGAGCGCCGCAATCCCGTCGGGGCTGCAGCGGCCGATCAATTCTGGATTCTGAAACCTGCCCGCGACGTGAAACGGCAGGTCGGCGACCGTCTCGAAGTCGACGTCGGGGGCTTCATCCTCGCGCGACGCCGCGGCGCTTTTCGTCACGCGGGAGATTATACGCGCGGCTCGCGGCTCGCGGCTCGCGGGCTCAGAGCCTGTGAAGAAATGTAGTGTCCGGCTTCCGCCTTCGCCAAGGCTCCGGCGGACCGCCGTAGCTTCAGCGGAGGCTGGTCAGCCGGACCAAGACAAGTCCGCCTAAAGGCGGACACTACGTACGATTTCTTCACAGGCTCTCGAGCGCTCAGGCAAGATCTTCGACCACACACTCGAAGGTTTTGCCTGAGCCTTGAGCCTTGAGCCTTGAGCCCGAGCCTAATAACCCGCCAGCTTGTCGACGACGTTGACGAGCGGCTGACCTAAGTCGTAGCGCTCGAGGTTTCCGGCGAAGAGGGACGTCGCGGCGTCCCAGTGGTCCGGGCGGAAACCGGACGTGTGCGGCGTGATGAGGACGTTCGTGAGCGTCCAGAATGGGCTGTCGGGCGGCAGCGGCTCGTCGACGAAGACGTCGAGGGCGGCGCCGCCGATCGTGCCCGCGCGCAGGACGTCGATGAGGGCCGGTTCGTCGACCAGCTGCCCGCGGCTCACGTTGACCAGGATTGCATCACGCGACATCAGCGACAGCTCGCGCCGACCGATGAGGCCGCGCGTCTCGCGCGTGTGCGGCGCGGCGATCACCACGACGTCTGCGGCCGGCAGGAGGTCGTGCAGGCGCTCGCTCGGTGCAATGGTCCACTCACCGTGGGTGACGCCAACTGCGCGGCGCCGAAGGCCAGTCACGTGTGCGCCGAGGAGCGTCATGCGGTGGGCCACCGCGCCACCGATGGCGCCGAGCCCGACCACGAGGACGCGCGCCCCCGCAATCAGGCGGTTGCCCTCGGCGCCGATCGCGTCCTGCGCCCACTCGCCCGCCGCCTGGCTCCGAAACGCGTGTGGCAGCCGGCGGAAAAGCGCGAGCGTGACGGCGATCACGTGCTCCCCGATGGTACCCGCCGACATCCCGCGCGAGTTGGTGATGACGACCGGGCTCGCGATCATCTCGGGGAACAACATGCCGCCGACGCCCGCCGCCGGACTGTGCAGCCAGCGGAGCCGGGGCGCCGCTGCCAGCTGCTCCCGCGAAATCTGTCCGGCGAAGACTGCATCCGCGTCCGGATACATCGTCAAGGCCTCGTCGTCCGTGCGTGCCTGGATGAATGTATGCGACGGGAATCGGGCCCGCAGTTGATCGACGTAGGAAGTCGGAATGGTCCACATCTCGAACGAACTGGTGATCGAGACGAGGATGTTCACGCCCGGTACTCGCCGCTCCGGCCACCGCGCTTTTCGATCAGTTTGATGCCGCCGATCACCATGGCCTTGTCCACGGCCTTGACCATGTCGTAGATCGTTAGCGCCGCGACGGCCACTGCCGTCAGCGCCTCCATCTCGACGCCCGTCCGCTCCGTCGTGCGCACCCTGGATTCGATCGTGTATCCGTCGCGGACGGCCGTGAGGCTGACGTCGATGTGCGACAGGTTCAGCGGGTGGCAGAGCGGGATGAGACCCGCGGTCTGCTTGGCGGCCATGATGCCGGCGAGCCGGGCCGTCTGGAGCGGATCGCCCTTTCTGATCGCGCCGGACCGGATCTGCCGCAAGGCCTCGCGAGACATCGTGATCGTCCCGCGCGCCACAGCCTCTCGGGCAGTGACCGCCTTCGCAGAGACGTCCACCATCTTCACCTCGCCTCGAGGGCCGACGTGCGAGAGCTTGGGCTTCCGGACCGCAGATCTCGAGGTCCGCCGACCGACAGGCGCCTTCCTGTTCACTTTTCTCAATGCTCGCGGGGCCCCACCCCCGCTCGCGGCGCGCTCGACGACTTCGCGTCTCGCGCGGGCCGCAGGCGCTCCCCTCCCTGCGCAAGAAAGAACGACAGCGATTCGAGCGACACGGTCAGGTCCACGCTCTTCAGCTTGACGTCGGACGGTACCTGCAGCGCGCCGGGTGAGAAGTTGAGCACGGCCTTGACCCCCGCGGCGACGATGGCATTGACGACCGATTGCGCGGCTTCGGTGGGCACGGCGATGACGGCGATGGTGATTTGCTCGCGACGGACCACGGCGCGGAACTCGCGGATATCGTGGATGGCGACGCCGCTCCGCGACGACTGTCCGATCTTGTCCCGCATCGTGTCGAAGAGCGCCGCAATCTCGAATCCCTCGTCGCGGAACCCGGGATAGTCGGCGAGCGCGAGCCCGAGGTTGCCAGCGCCCATGATCGCCACCCGAACGGCACGGTCGATGCCGAGAATCTCGCGCAGGTGACGCCGCAGCTCCTTGACGTAGTAGCCGACGCCGCGGACCCCGAACTCGCCGAAATATGCGAGATCCTTGCGAATCTGCGCGGCATTGAGGTGGAACTGCTCGGCGAGCGCCCGCGACGAGACCGTGCGGACTCCGGACATGTCGAGGGCGTTGAGGCAGCGCAGATAGACGGATAGCCGGTTGGTCGTGAGCTCAGAAATCGCGTCGGGGGCGCCGCGCGCCGGCGGAACCGCTCCTTTGTTCGCTCTCTTCACAAGCTCTGGATCATAGCGCAGGCTCAGGGCATCTGGGCTCTAGGCTCAGTAATCGAGGCTCGGGCCAGACCGTCGAGAGCTCGGTCGAAGGGCTTCCTGATCCCGATCCCTGAGCCCGAGGAGCCGGAGCCCGATCCAGGAGCCTGCGTTATGATGCGCCCCGTATGTCACAGACCCCTGCGAAGCCTGCCTCACCATCACCCCGCGGCACTTTTCAACCGTACGTACCGGCCAGCCAGTCGCCGGCGGAGTTCACCATCAAGGCGATCGTACTCGGGGCGCTCTTCGGCTTGGTCTTCGGCGCCTCCACGGTTTACCTCGGCCTGCGCGCCGGGTTGACGGTGAGCGCCTCGATCCCGATCGCCGTGCTGGCAATCTCGGTGTTGAAGCGGCTCGGCGGCTCGACGATCCTCGAGAACAACATCGTTCAGACGATCGGCTCGGCCGGCGAGTCGGTAGCCGCGGGTGTCGTCTTCACCGTGCCCGCCCTGCTCTTCTTCGGCGACCGCGGGCAGGGGTTCTTCAACTACTTCCAGATCACGATGCTCGCTTTTGCCGGCGGCATCCTTGGCGTCCTGATGATGGTGCCGCTGCGGCGAGCCCTCATCGTCAAGGAACACGGGGTGCTCCCCTATCCGGAGGGCACCGCGTGCGCGGACGTCCTCGTCGCCGGCGAGCGCGGCGGCGAGCTCGCCAAGACGGTCTTCCAAGGCCTCGGGGTCGGCGCGGTCTGGAAGGCGGTTTCCTGGATCGTGCAGATCTTCCCGACGGGGATTGGACAGTCCCTGAGCCGCGCCAGCATCTTCCCGAATGCGACGCTGAACGTCGACATCTCACCCGAATACATGGGCGTCGGCTACGTCATCGGCCCGCGCATCGCCGGGGTGATGTTCGCCGGCGGCGTGCTCTCGTGGCTGGTGCTCCTGCCCCTGCTCTCCATCATGGGCAACTACCTCACGGTGCCGTTCCCGCCCGTGCCCGCGAGCGGGCTGCGTATTGATCAGATGACGCCGGGACAACTGTGGAGCGCCTACATCCGCTACACGGGTGCGGGCGCGGTGCTTGCGTCGGGCCTCATCACCCTGGCCCGGACTCTACCGACCATCGTGTCGTCGTTCCGAGACAGCATGAAGGACTTCTCCGCCAGGGGCACCGCCGCCGCCGTGACGCGGACGGAGCGCGACATCCCGATGACGATCGTGCTCGCCGGAACGGTGCTCCTGGCCATCTTCCTGGCCGTCGCCCCCGGGCTCCCGACGCAGGGCAACGCCCTCGCCTCGGTGCTGGTCATCATCTTCGGCTTCTTCTTCGTCACCGTCTCATCGCGCATCGTCGGGTTGATCGGCTCCTCGTCCAACCCCGTCTCGGGCATGACCATCGCAACGCTGATCCTGACCTGCACCATCTTCGTCTCGCTCGGTTGGGTCGGCGAGTGGTACTCCCCGATTGCGCTCTGCGTCGGCGCGGTCGTGTGCATCGCGGCGGCGAACGCCGGCGCCACCTCCCAGGATCTCAAGACCGGCTATATCGTTGGAGCCACGCCGATCTATCAGCAGTACGGGCTCATCATCGGCGTGCTCGTGTCGGCGATGATCATCGGCTACACGACGCTCTATCTGCATCAGGTGATGAAAATCGGCTCCGAGGCGCTTCCCGCGCCGCAGGCGACGCTGATGAGCACGATCATCAAGGGTCTCCTCAGCCAGAATCTGCCCTGGGGCCTGGTGCTGGTCGGGGTCTTCATCTCGATCACGCTCGAGCTCTGCGGGATCCACTCCCTGTCTTTCGCCGTCGGCTCGTACCTGCCGATTTCCACGACGGCGCCGATCTTTGCCGGCGGCCTGGTGCGGGCTTACGTCGAGCGTAAGACCGGGTCGGCCGAGGAGTCCGAAGTCGGGTCTGGCACCCTCTTCAGTTCGGGCCTCATCGCCGGCGGCTCACTCGCGGGGATCCTCTACGCAATACTGTTCGGGAACGGGATCGTGCCCGAAGCCGACGCCGCGGACAATCTCGGCCTGGTCGGTTTCCTGCACAACGGGACCAGCGGCCTCGTCGCCGGCGGCCTGCTCTTTTTCGCGCTCGGCATCGTCCTGGCGCGCGTCGGACAGCGTAAACTGATGAAGTAATCCGTACGATTAGCGTTCGCGTAAATACGATCAGCAAATTCGAATGGCCCGACCCTCGATCGCCCTGTCGACAACCGCGCTGGTCGTGTGCGCGACGGCGTTCGCGCCGGCGCAGCCGCCTGGCCGTATGGCGACGACGGGTGACGCCCTGAGGGCCTCACCCGTCTTCTTCCACGGAAAGCAGATTGCCGTCCTGGGTTCGGTCGCCGAATCACGGGGCTTGTATCGTCTCGAAGCGCAAGGCACGACAGCAGCGCCCGAGCGCCAAGCCAGACCTTGCGAGCAAACTGATTTACGTCTACTGGCGGGATCGACCGGCGCGATCCGACGGGGAAATCCGCGGCGAGTTCTGGGATCTCGGCCGGATCACCGAAGGCGACAGCCGGTTCTCGTCGATTGATTTCCGACCGCTTCTCGAGGCCCTCACGGACGGCCGCTGGCCGGGCCGTGATCGGGTGTTCCTCATCCTCAACGCGAGCATCGTCGAATCGACGCTGCCGCAAGCTGCCACGCTGCGTGCGATTGCGCTGGCGCCGGAGCGATACGAGAACCGCAGCGCAAGTGTCTCGGGCCGGTTTCGCGGCCGGAACCTTCTCGGTGACCTCGCCGCGACCCATTCCGACACCTGGCAAATGGGACTTCGTCGTGCAATCGGCTGACGCGGCCGTCTGGGTGACCGCACTGCGGCCCAAGGGACGAGGCTTCGAGTTGGACCCGTCGGCTCGCGTCGATACCGGCCGCTGGGTTCAGGTGACGGGAACCGTCCGCCGCGACGGCAGCCGCGCATGGATCGAAGCGCGCGAGATCGAGCTCTCGAAGCCGCCGGAGGCGACGGAAGTGGAGGTCGCGGTACCGGTCACGCCGGCGGAGCCGCCCCCGATCGTCGTCTTCAGCACACCCGTCCCAGAGGAGACCGACGTCGAGATCGGCGCCGTCATCCGGGTGCAGTTCTCCCGCGACATGGATGCCCGGTCGTTCAAGGACCGGGTCCGCCTCAGCTTACCAGCCTCCGCCGCAGACCGCGTCGCCGCCGCCCGCACCGCCGATCTTTGCGTTCAACTACAACGTCGGTGCGCGCGGCATCGAGCTGAAGTTCGCCAAGCCCCTCGAACGTTTCCAGACGGTAAAGGTCGAGCTACTGGATGGGATCACGGCGGTCGGCGGCGACCCGCTGGCGCCCTGGACGCTGACATTCACCACCGGACGCTGACGCGCGGACAGCCGGATATGAGCCCCGACATGATCACGGACGAACCAGAACGGCTGGCAGCCCTGCGACGGTATCGCATCCTCGATACCGAGCCCGAGCGCGCGTTCGACGACCTGGCGCTCCTCGCCTCGCACATCTGCGGAACTCCCATCGCGCTCATCAGCCTGATTGACGCCGACCGCCAATGGTTCAAGTCGCGTGTCGGGATCTCGATCGCGGAGACATCGCGAAGCGTCTCGTTCTGCACGCACGCAATTCCACAGCGCGACCTGATGGTCGTCCCCGACGCGCGCAACAATGCCACCTTCCGGGACAACCCGCTCGTCGTGGCCGAAAACGGCATCCGCTTCTACGCGGGGGCACCGCTCGTCACGCCGCAGGGTTACGCGCTGGGCACGCTGTGCGTGATCGACAAGGTGCCCCGCACGCTGAGCCAGGAACAGCTCGAGGCGCTCGATGCCCTGCGCCGGCAGGTCGAAGCGCAGCTTGAACTGCGGGCCAACCTGCTCGATCTCCAAGCGGCGCTCGGCGCACGGGATCGCGCCGAAGCGGAGCAGCTCGAACTCATCGACGAGCTCCGCGAATCGCTCAGCAAGGTGAAGAAGCTGAGCGGGATCATCCCGTACTGCTCCGCATGTCAGTTCAACATGACGATTCCAGCCGATCCGCGGGCCATCCCCACGGTCACCGACGGCGTCATGCAGGTCCTCGTCGACAAGAAGTGGTCGGAAGAGCGCATCATGCAGGTCGAATTGGCCCTGCAGGAGGCGCTCGCCAACGCCATCCGCCATGGATGCAAGGGCGACGCGTCTCGGCAGGTCCAGTGCGTCGTCAATTGCGATACAGACGGCGAGATCCTGATCGTCGTGCGGGACCCCGGGGCGGGCTTCGACGCCGCCACTGTCGCAGACCCGCTTGCCGGCCAGAACGTGTTCAAGTCCAGCGGCCGTGGGATCTTCCTGATCAACCAGCTGATGGATGAAGTCGCGTTCAAGGACGGCGGGCGGGAGCTCCAGATGCGCAAGAAAAGCGGGTAGGGGCCGTCAGCTCTCAGCTCTCGGTTAGTCCGAACCGCCGGATGGCACTTCGGCGGCTGGCAGACGTATATACGTGGGAGAGAGCCATGCTCGAAACACTCGCGCTGCTTGGGCGGACGATGGGCTTTTCGTTCGCGGCCGGAATCAACCTCTACGCGACGGTTGCGATGCTGGGCCTGGCGGAGCGCTTTGGCTGGGTGGACCTTCCGCGAGCAGTTCCGCGTCTTCGACAACGACGTGGTCATCGGCGTAGCCATCCTCCTCTACGTCATCGAGTTCGTTGCGGACAAGATCCCCTGGGTCGATTCGGTGTGGGACGCCGTGCACACGGTGATCCGCCCGATTGGCGGAGCGGTGATTGCCGTCGTAACGCTCGGCGACGCGAGCCCGACGGTAAAGGGCCTGGTTGCGCTTCTCGGCGGCACCCTCGCGACTGGTACGCACCTCACCAAAGCCGGAACGCGGGCCGCGGCCAATGCGAGCCCCGAGCCGTTCTCGAACTGGGCCCTCAGCCTGGCCGAGGACGCCTTCGTCATCGGCCTCTCTGCGCTCGCGCTGAAGTACCCCGTTGCGGCTGCGCTTGTCGTGATCCTCGGCGTGGTCACGATGCTGGCCTTCGCCGCGTGGATCGTGAGGGCGCTCAAGCGACGGTGGTCGTCGCCGCCGCCGATTCCGGCGACCTGAGCGCGCCCGCCGGAAGCTGAAAGCGCAGCTACCTGAGCATCGCCTCCACTCGCCGCCGCACTTCGGCGATGAGACGATCGCGGTCATCCACCGGCACTCCCGCAGTCTCGACAGGCTCGCCGAAGCGGACCCGTACGTCGACGGGGTAGATAATCGGGCTGCCCTTGCGCATCGCGCTCCTGGCCCCGCTGATGGCGACCGGGACGATGGGGGCCTGCGCCTTCAGGGCCATGATGAACCCGCCCTTCTTGAACGGCAGGAGGGCGCCCGTGCGGCTGCGCGTGCCTTCGGGAAATATAAGGAAAGAGTTGCCGGCGCGAAGCGCGTTGGCGGCGCCGTCGATGGCTGGCAGGCTCTGCTCGGGGTTGCCCCTTTCGAGGGGCACGAAGCCCGCGAGATCGAAGGCGCGAACGAGGACTGGCAGCTTGCGGAGCTCGGCCTTGTAGAGAATGCGCAGACGCGGAAAGAGCTCGTGCAGGGCGTTGAAGAGAATCGGCGGTTCGACGTTGCTGGCGTGGTTGACCGCGTACACCGCTGCGCGGTGGCGTTGAATGTGCTCACTTCCCTCGACGTGATACCGGATACCGCTCAGCGCGAGGCCAATTCGCACGCCGAGGCGTCCTACGGTATAGAGAATCGCCGGGTTTCGGATTGCGATCGCGAAGAGCACGAACGGCGAGCCTATGAGCAGGACGTAGAGCGAAACGCAGACGACTGCGGCGAGCGTGCGTATGGCAGCGACGACGGAATGCACGGGCTAATCAGACCATGGAAAGAAGGGGCGACGACGAAGGCTGGCGAAAAAAGAAGGCCGGAAGCGTGGGCACGCTCCCGGCCTGAGAGTCTTCGCGTGTGGTCGCGACGTCAGGACGCCTTGGCGGTCGTCCGGCGCACTGGAATGCGCGTCGTCGTGGTCGTCGCCTTGGCCGCCTTCGCGCGGGCAATCGAACGGTTCTTCATCGTGAAGCAACGCTCGAGTGCGCGATCGACCTTCTCTTCGACCATGATCGTGACTTCGTGCGACACTTCGGAAATCTCGGACACCACGAGAAACTTCGCGCGGTCGAGCATGCGCTTCTCGCGGAACGACAGATTCTTCGATCGGGCGAGGAACGTCAGACTCTTCAGGACCTCGACGACGTCGTAGATCGACCCCGTCCGCATGCGATCCGAATTGTCCTTGAAGCGTCCCTTCCAGTTCTGATGGTTGTCGATCTTGCCATCGCCGAGCAGCGAGAAGAGCCGCTCGATTTCCTGGTCCTCGATGGCGCGCCTCAGGCCGACGCCATCAACGTTGTCGACGGGAACGAGCACGGTTGTCTCGTTCGCGACCATTCGAAGATGATAAAAACCGCAGGTGGTGCCGAGGATTGTCTTCGTTTCTATGCCTTGCACGACGCCGAGTCCATGATTTGGGTAAATGACCTTGTCACCAACCTGAAATGTCACATGTCCCCCACAGAGCTAGGTTGAGTAGGTTAGGTGTGCGAGCGACGAGCAGTTCCTTGATTATAACGAATCACCGGCGCGCTGGCAACGGAAAACCGGCCAAAAACGGCCACTTTTGCCGATTTTTGCGCACTCAAAAGCGGCGGGCATCGGCGGGTCGCGTCCTCCTTCCGCGCGCTCTCTTAAAGGCCATATGTGGGAATGGTTTGCGGTCGGCCGACCCAATGGTAGGAGACACCTCGAGCGTATGATCGGAGCCCATGTTACGCCCCGGCGCCGCTGTCGGACTCCTCGTTACCCTGTTCTTGGGGCCGTTCCTGACCGGCACCGCCGGAACCTTGCGGGCCAGCCGCGATCCAGAGCCTGGCGCCCTACGTTCCGACTCCGGAAGATGTGGTCGATCGCATGCTGGTTCTGGCGGGAACCACTCGCGACTGACATCGTGTACGACCTGGGGTGCGGGGACGGGCGGATCCCCATCGCCGCAGCGAAGACCTTTGGCGCCCGTGGCGTGGGCATCGACATCGACCCGAGGCGTATCGAGGAGTCGCGGGCCAACGCCAAGGCCGCCGGTGTCGAGCATCTGGTCGAGTTTCGTCTCGGAGACGCCCTCGCTGCCGACGTCTCGCCGGCCACCGTCGTCACCCTGTACATGCTGGGATCGGGCAACGCGGCACTGCGGCCCATACTCACGCGTCAGCTTCGCCCGGGCGCCCGAATTGTCTCGCACGCGTTCAGCATGGGGCGGGCCTGGCCCGCCGACAAGGTCGACCACTTCACCAGTGCGAGGGGCGACGAGGTGACGCTCTATCTGTGGAAGGCGGATGGGAAGATCAGGCCGTAACGGCTGGCGGCTCGCTGCCGGCTGCTAGCGGCTGGCTGCCGGGCTAGCCGCCGTAACGGGCCAGCGCCAGATCGACGATCTCTCCGATGAGCTGCGTGTAATTCCGGCCGGACTTCCTGGCGGCCATCGCGAACTCGGCCTTTGACGCCAGCCAGGGGTTGGGATTGGCTTCGATGACGGCGACTCTGCCGTCGGGACGCAGACGCATGTCGATTCGAGCGTAGTCGCGAAGCTCGAGCGCCTGGAACACCGCCACGGCCGTGGTCTGCAGGAGCGTGGCCGTGTCCTCCGGCAGGTCCTCCGCAATCGCCGACTTGGTGTCCCTGTAGGCGGCCGTGCCCTTGCCCCACTTGACCTCGGCGCCCGCGATCCGCGGCGTCCCTTCCGGCAGCTTCGAGAGGTCGAGTTCGACGACCGGGAGCGCGACCGGGTTATCGTTGCCGATCACGCCGACATACATCTCGCGTCCTTCGACGTACTCCTCGATGAGCACCGGCGAATCGAAGTTCGCGTGGAGCCAATCGATCCGCTCCATCAGCTCGCGGATGGACGAGACGACGGCGTTGAACTCGATGCCGATCGAGCCGTCTTCTCGAGCGGGCTTGACGATCACCGGGAACACGAGGTCGTGCGAGAAGTCGAGCCGTCCGCGGAACGACTTCGCAAACACCGGTGTGTGGAGGCCGTGGAACTCGAGAATCTTCTTGGCGACGGCTTTGTCCTGGGCGTAGAGCAGACCGTGGGAGCCCGCGCCAGTGATGCGCTTGTCGATGAGTTCCAGATACGCGGCGATGGCGTAGTCGGCGGTGTCGTTGCCGGCAAAGGACTCGGCGAGATTGAAGACGAGGTCGCATTCCATGCGCACCAGCGCATGCAACCCCTTGGTCGAGCCATCGAGGACGTGGAGCGTCGGCTCGTGTCCCAGCTTGACGAGCGCCTCGGCGACTTCGTCCTCGACTTCTTTCTTGTCGAGCGTGCGTGTCAACGGCGCCTTGTCGGAGGCTGACGAGCCGGAGTCTTCCGACTCCTCCCACCGATCGTAGAGGACGACGACATTCAGTGTGCCCACAGCGTGGCGAGATTATAAGCGTGAATGGCTGATGGGACGCAATATCGCGGCTCGCTTCTCGCTGTTGCCTGGTCGAAACAACGCGGCTCGCGTCTCGCTTCTCGCTTCTCGCTGTTGTCTACTCGAAGCCCTGGTTAGTACAACCGCCAGCAGCCAGCCGCCAGCCGCCAGCCGCGGCATCAAACAGCAACGTCCTTGACTCCCTCCGCCACCACTGTGCGCCGGTACGCGCGCAGCGCCGGCGTACGTGCCGCGACCCATGCGGTCGCGATGAGGCAACCGATGCCGCCGGTCACGACCGCAACCGTCGGGCCCATGGCGTTGGCGACGAGACCGGCTTCCAGCTCACCGAGCTGCGGACCGCCCATGAAGAACACCATGTTGACGCCGACCATGCGCCCGCGCAGCCGGTCCGGAGTCTCGATCTGGCGAATCAGGTTTCTGAAGACCATGCTTACTGTGTCGGCGGCGCCGGTGGCGGCGAGGCAGCCGAACGTCAGCCAGAACGCGCGCGACAGTCCGAAGACTGCCGTTGCCGCCCCGTAGACGGCGATGCTCGTGAGCAGCACCAGACCGCGTCGCTCGATCCAGTCGACGCCGCGGATCATCAGCGCACTGGCGACGACGGCGCCGACCGCGGGCGCCGCATAAAGCCAGCCGTAGCCGCGAGCGCCGACGTGGAGAATGTCCTGGGCGAAGATCGGCAGGAGGGCCGTCGCCGAAGAGAAGAACGTCGCAAAGAAGTCGAGCAGCATGGTCGAGCGGATGAGTGGCGCGCGGAACACGAAGCGCAGCCCTTCGAGCGCCGCGGCGATGGTGAAGTTACCGCGGATGCCGGCGCCATCCGTCGCTCCGGCGGGTCCCGCGTCGGTCTTCGGCATCCGCATCATCAGCAGGGCGCCGATGACGAACAGAAACGACACCGCGTTGAAGGCGTATACCCACGCGACGCCGCCCGCCGCGATGACGACGCCGCCGAGCGCGGGACCGGCGACCGAGGCGATCTGACCCATGATCGTGTTCAGCGTGATGGCGCTCGACAGGTGCTCGGGCGGGACGAGGTTGGGGGCAAGCGACTGCCGCGCCGGAAGGTCGAAGGCGCCTGCCGCGGAGCTGCACGCGGCGAGCACGTAGATCGGCCACAGGCTCGAGAGCCCCCGAAATGTCAGCATCGCCAACACCAGCGCCAACCCGGCCATCGTCGACTGCGTCACGAGCATGAGGCGCCGCCGATCGAGCGCGTCGGCCGCAAGACCGCTGATGAGCGAAAAGGCGATAACCGGCACGACTCGCACGAGCCCGACCAGCCCGAGCGCCAATGCGCGCCTGTCGTCGGCGGCGAGCAGCGAGACGTGCCACAGAATCGCGGCCGTCTGCATGAAAGTGCCGGTGAACGAGACGAGGAGTCCCAGCCAGAGAAGGCGGAAGTTCCGATGCTGCAGCGCGGGGAACACGGATGAAGCTCTATTATGACGCCTCCAGCGTCAGCCCCGTGCCGCGAATGCTTTCCGGCCGCGCCTGATACGGATATAGTGTCGGCGGGAGGAAGGAGGCCCACGGAATGCGCGAACTCAAGCCGCTCTCGCGAGATGCCGTCGACGCCGCGCTGGCGAAGGCCGAGCGGTACCGCTTCCTCAACGAGCCCGGCGAGGCCGAGAGCATCTGCCTCGACATCCTCACCGTCGACGCCGCCAACCAGGCGGCACTCATCACGCTGCTGCTCGCGCTCACGGACCAGTTCGGCCATGCGGCGGACGCGCACCATCGGGCACGCGCGACCCTTGCGGCGCTCGAGAGCGAGTACGACAAGGCCTACTACGCCGGCATCATCGCCGAGCGGCGGGCCAAGGCGCAGTTGGCGCACGGGGGACCCGGCTCGAGCGTCGGCGCCTACGACTGGATCGCCGAAGCCATGCGCTATTTCGAACGGGCCGAATGGCTGCGCCCGTCCGGCAACGACGACGCGCGCCTGCGATGGAACGCGTGCGCGCGGTTCCTCGATCGGCATCCGCATCTCCGCCCGTCAGCGGACGACCTCCGCGAAATCGAGATGCTCGAATAAACCGCCCCCTTCGGAGGCTTGCCAATGCGCCGACTACTGCTGCTGACGATCGCCGTGCTGCTCGTAACCGAGCCGGTTCCGTCCGCCCAGCGGACCGCCAAGCCACCGCTACACGGCCGGCACTGGGTGGCGATCACCGGCAAGCCGCTTGGGGCCACCGCCGGCGCCATGATCTTTCAAAAGGGTGGTAACGCGGTCGACGCCGCGTGCGCCATGCTCGGCGCTGTCGCCACGATGTGGGACTCGCTCGCATGGGGCGGCGAAACCCAGGCCCTCATCTACAACCCGAAGACCAAGAAGGTCGTCGGCATCAACGCCCTCGGGGTCGCCCCGACGGGAGCCACGCCAGATTTCTATCGCCAGAAGGGCATGCGGTATCCGCCGGAGTACGGCCCCCTTGCCGCCGTCACCCCGGGCACGCCCGGCGGACTGATGGTCATGCTGGCCGAGTTCGGCACGCTCAGCCTCGCGGATGTGCTCGCGCCCGCGATCGAAATGGCCGACGGCTACGCGATCGAAGCGCAGGCCGCCGAAGCCATGGAGCGTCAGAAGGCCGAAATCAAGAAATGGTCCTACTCGAAGGACGTGTTCCTGCCCCACGCGGGAGCGGAGCGCGAAGCGCCGCGCGCCGGCGAGATTTTCACGCAGGCGGATCTCGCGGCGACGCTGCGCAAGCTCGTCAGCGCCGAACGCCAGGCGCTCGAGTCAGGCAAGAGCCGCAAGGAAGCCATCCAGGCCGCGTACGACCGCTTCTACCGGGGAGACATCGCGCAGGAGTTCGTCCGCGGTTCGCGCGAGCTCGGTGGCCTCCACACGACCCAGGACCTCGACAAGTGGAAGGTGCACGTCGAAGAGCCGGTGATGACCGACTACAAGGGCGTGCAGGTCTACAAGCTGAACGCGTGGACGCAAGGCCCGGCGCTGCTTCAGACGCTCAACATCCTCGAGGGTGTCGACGTCAAAGCCATGGGCTACAACAGCGCCAGGTACGTGCATGCCCTCTATCAGGCGATGAACCTCGCGTTTGCCGATCGCGACTTCTATTACGGCGATACCTACGTCGCGCCAGAGGAGCCGGTGAAGGGCCTCCTCTCTAAGGACTACGCCAAAGTCCGGGCGAAGCAAATCGACTGGTCGAAGAACGACCCCGGCGTGAAGCCCGGCGATCCGTATCCGTTTCAAGGCGGCACGAACCCGTTTCAGGATCTCCTGCAAAAATGGGCACCGACCGTGACGGAGCCGGGACAGCCGAACCGCGCCGGCAATCGATCGTTCGACGAGGGCTTCACGGCAGGCACGACGTCGATTCAGGCGGCGGACAAAGAGGGCTGGGTCGTCTCCGTGACGCCGAGCGGCGGATGGATTCCGGCGGCCATCGCTGGCCGCACCGGAATCGGGATGAGCCAGCGCATGCAGAGCTTCGTGCTCGACCGGTCCGAGGGCCCGTTTAACGTGCTCGAGCCCGGCAAACGCCCGCGCGTCACGCTCACGCCGAGCCTCGCGCTCAAGGACGGTCGGCCGTTTCTGAGCTTCTCCGTCCAGGGCGGCGACGGGCAGGATCAGAACCTCCTCCAGTTCTTCCTCAACGTCGTCGAGTTCGGCATGACCGTGCAGCAGGCAGTCGAGGCCGCCAACTTCAACAGCTACCAGATGCGCAGTTCGTTCGACGATCACAAGTCCGAGCCCGGGCGCATCACGCTGAACGAGGGTATGCCTAGCTGGGTGCGCGACGAGCTACGGCGCATGGGCTATCGCCTCGACTTCGAGCGGCTGACCTCGGGACCAATCAACGCGATCTTCTTCGACTGGAAGAACGGCTCAATCTGGGGCGGGTCGAGCAACCACGGGGAGGACTACGGGATTGCGTGGTAGGACGTCTGCGATCAGCGCATGATGGCCTCGATCTGCTGCCTGCTGACGCCGAGGGCGCCGATGGCCCCAGTCCGCGCATCTCGGACGACCACCCGTAGCCGCTCGGCGTCGGGCATCAGGGTTACGGTGTGCTCGATGCGCAGGCCGTCGCGCATGAACTGCGGCAGGCGCTGCTGGGACAGGCTGATGTCCGCCCTGTGGTCGAAACTCCTGGCGTCTGCGCCGTCGGCGCGGATCTGGGCCACGATCACGTCGAGCGCGCCGCGCAACTCATCGCCGCGCTGTTCGAGCGCGATACCAGCGGGCTCGACGCGCACCGCCAGGCGATACTCCGAGGGCCTGCCCTCTACGGGATCGATCTGCAGTGTCAGGCCCAAGCCGCTAGCCCCGATCGGGCTCGCGACCGCGGCCTGAAGCGCCGCCGAGCGCTGCGAGCTCGCCTGCTGCTGTGTCGCGACCGCGAAGTAGCCTTTCCGGTGACGGACCTCGACTCCGGGGCGGTTCACCTTCACCCCGATACGGTGGAAGCGTCCGTCCCAGACCTCGGTCGTCGGATAGTACCCGAGCACGTACGTCAGGCGCGCATCGTCGGCCGCGCGCCGGACCGCGCCCTGGATGTCGTTGGTGTTCAGGAAGGCCCGACCGCCCGTCTCTTCAGCCAGGCTCTGGAGGATGTCCTGGTTCGCGGCCACCATCGAGAGCGTCGCGAAGGCCTGGTTGCCTGGCCTGCCAATGAATGCGGGGATCAACCCGCGGGCATCCACGCCATAGAGCGCGACGTTCGCATCGTTCAGCGCCCGCGTCGCGCGGTTGATCTCGCCGGTCTTCGATCGTCCACGGTAGGTGAACGACTCCAGGGGGAAGGCCGACGAGACCCAGATCAGGTTCTTGCGGCTCTGGACGCCCGACAGATGGCGACCGATCGACTCGAGGGCGTCGATGGTCGACACAGCGCGCACGCCCTGGAAGTGTTCCCGCATCGCCGTTCCGGGAGAGGTCAGGTGGCCCTTCTCCGTATCGTTCGCGAACAACTCGCCGAGTTCTGCGTCCAGCCGCGCGCCATCTTCCTCGGCCGCGATCGCGACGGAGACGTTCCCGCGGAGCCTCGAAACGGCGCGAACGAGCGCGCTCGCGTCGCTGGTGAAATCGTGAGCGACGCGCAACTGACCGTCGCCGGTCAGGACGTAGAGTCCGACGCGATCGTCCGGCCTGATCTGCTCCAAAAACCTGGCGACATGTTCCCGGACATTCATGCGCACGGCGTCAGGCATATTCAACTGGTCGTAGAGAATGATCGTCACGCTGCCGGTGTCCGGCAGCTTGTTGGAGAACTCGCGTGCCTGCCGCGGCGGCGCGGGCGGTGCGGGCGTCGCGGTGCTGATTCCCTCGACCGAGAAGAGCTCCACCCTCTGCGGCTTCCCATCGTCGAAGATCTGAAAGTCGCCGGCCGTCAGTCCGGGAACCGGATTCCGGTCCCGGTCCGTGACGACGACGCTCAGCTCGACGAGCCGGGTGCTCGAGCGGAATGACGGACGATCCTGGCGCCCTGCCTCGAGCAGCGGCGCGCCCAGCACGGTGAGCGCTGCCGCGATCCAGAACACTTTTCGGAACGAACTCGTCATTTTCGACCGACCTCTTTCCGCCACCAGCTTACGGGATATCGCCTGAGCCGTCACCTGGCCGCGAAGCGAGCCGCGCAGTCGAGAAGCCGCGAACCCCGAGCCGCGAGAAGCGAGCCGCGAACTAAAATCAGACGATGCACTCCCTCGATCTGATTCTGACCCTGGCGGGCGGCCTCGGCGCGGCGCTCGTGTTCGGCTTTGCCACGCATCGTGCCGGGCTCTCCCCCATCGTCGGGTATCTCGTCGCGGGACTCCTCGTCGGACCCTACACGCCGGGCTTCGTGGCGGACCGTCACATGGCCGAGCAGCTGGCCGAGGTCGGCATCATCCTGCTGATGTTCGGTGTGGGACTGCAGTTCCACATCGAAGAGCTCGTCGCCGTCTGGCGCGTCGCCGTGCCCGGCGCGGTGGCTCAGAGCGTCGTCGCGACGGGCCTGGGCATGGCCGTCGCACATGTGTTCGGCTGGCCGTGGACGGCCGGCCTGGTGTTTGGCATCGGCCTCTCCGTAGCAAGCACAGTCGTCCTCATCCGCGTGCTGTCGGACAATCGCGACTTGCATACGCGCGCGGGTCATATTGCCGTCGGCTGGCTCGTGGTCGAGGACCTGTTGACGGTCCTCGTGCTCGTCCTGATGCCGGCCGTCTTCGCCCGCAGCGCCGGAGAGTCGAGCGTCGCCGCGAACCTCGGCGTGGCGGCGCTCAAGGTCGCGCTCTTGACCGCCCTGGTCCTCGTCGGCGGCCGGCGCATCGTCCCGTGGCTGCTGACGAGGGTGGCTGCGACCCGCTCGCGCGAGCTCTTCACGCTCACGATTCTCGTCCTCGCGCTCGGGATTTCGGTGGCCTCGGCGCAGGTCTTCGGCGTGTCGATGGCGCTCGGCGCGTTTCTCGCCGGGCTCGTCGTCGGAAGATCCGAGTTCAGCATCCGTGCCGCCTCGGAAGCCTTGCCGATGCGCGATGCCTTCGCTGTGTTGTTCTTCGTCTCGGTCGGCATGTTGCTCGATCCGGGCTACGTGATGACGGCGCCGCTGCTCGTCGTCTCGGCGCTGGCGGTCGTACTCATCGGCAAGCCGCTCGTGGCCCTCGCTCTCGTGCTGTTGTGGGGCTACCCGGCCGGCGTCGCACTTCGCATCGCCGTCGCGCTGGCGCAAATCGGAGAGTTCTCATTCATCGTTGCTGCCGTGGGCGCCCAGCTCGGCATTGTCACCGATGACGTCAAGAACACGCTGATCGCGACGGCGATTGTTTCAATCGCCGTGAATCCCCTCCTCTATCGGGCCGTCGCCCCGCTCGAGCGCTGGATCCCGCAGCGGCGATCCGCTGGCGACGCGGCCACGGAAGACCCCTCCCCTGCTGGCCCGACCGATCCACGGCACCGCGCGGTGGTCATCGGCTACGGCCCGGTGGGACGAACCGTCGCGCGATTGCTGCGCCAGAACGGCGTGACGCCGACAATCGTCGACCTCAATGTCGAGACCGTGCGCGAGCTCCGCGACGAGGGGCTCCCCGCCATCTACGGCGATGCCGGCCATCGCGACACGCTGGTGGGTGCCGGCGTTCCCACGGCCGGAGCGATCATCCTCAGCGTCGCCGGACTCCCGACGGCCGGGGAAATCATCCGGACGTCGCGCGAGCTGAACCCCTCGATCCTGATCCTCGCGCGAACAGCCTACATCCGCGAGCTGGTCACGCTCAGAGTCGCGGGCGCGAACGTAGTCTTTTCGGGCGAAAGCGAGGTCGCACTGGCGTTCACGGAAACGATTCTCGGCCGGCTGGGAGCCACACCCGAGCAGATCGATCGCGAGCGCGCCCGGGTCCACGACGAGCTCCTCGCGCCGCAGGCGTAACAAGGGCGTTCACGGCAGCGTCTCCGTCAAGTGGAGAGGTTGGCGCTACAAGCTGTCTCATAAACAGCGCGAACGAGCGGAAGCGAGTGAGCTACGCGAGCGGAGCGGGGCGTCGGGGTCCCCGCGAGCGCCCGCCTACGCCGAGGCTCCGGCGAGGTCTCGCCGTAGCGCTTCGCGCGAAGGCGGAAGCGTGTAAGGGGGTCCGGGGGACAAAGTCCCCCGGATGAGAGATGAGGCTAGAAGCAATCTCACAAACAGCGCGAAAGAGCGGCAGCGAGTGAGCCTGGCGAGCGGCGCGGGGCACCGGGGTCCCCGCGAGCGAGCCAGTAGGGGAGTCCGAGGGGCGAAGCCCCTCGGGAAAGACTAGTCGTGCGGCCAGCCCACTGCGGCGTCCAGCATGGCGGCCGTAACCCGGCGGAGAACCAGACGCCCCGCCTCCGGCAGTTCCGCTTCGCTCCACAGGTAGTTCACGAGCGCGCTCTCCGCCTGTTGCCGCCAGAACGCACTTGCCGGACCGATCGGCCGCTTGCCCTCCCGCGCGACTCGATCCATGACCGTCGGGTCGATAGCGACCACCACGTCGGCGCCGGCGCCTTCCTTCCCGCGCCTGACGACGAAGTGAAATTCCGCAGCCTGCTGCGCGCCGGCCGCGGTCTGCCGAGTGGCTCGGGCCACGAAAAACCCGTTGGTAGTCCAGATCTCGACTGGCGGGAGCTCGGCACGTGCGGTTGGCGAGGCCGGGACCGTCAACGGTTGTCCGGCAGCTCTCGACGCCGACAGCTTGTCGCGCTTCGCCAGTGCGGCGGCGACGGCGTGCCGCAGCGTATCGGGCGTCATCGGCTTGCGTACGAAGTCGGTGGCCCCGAGCTTCATCGCATCGACGGCCAACTCGATGGTGGCGTAGGCCGTTACCATGATGATGCACGCGTCTGCCCGCTGAAGCTTCATCCGCCGGAGGGTCTCCAAGCCGTCCATGCCCGGCATCCGCTGGTCGAGCAGCGTGGCATCGAACCGCAGGCCATCACCGAACTGCTTCAGCCCCTCCTCGCCGTCTGCCGCCTCGGCCACTTCGTGGCCTGAAGCCTCGAGCGTGAGGCGTATCATCCGCCGGAGGTTGTCTTCGTCGTCCACGACGAGAATTCGCATTGTTCCTCTCCCAACCGACTATCTCGGCGCCTCTGGGGCAACCGGCAATGTGAATGTGAACGTGGTGCCCTGACCCGGTTCCGACCGTACCGTGATCTGTCCACCGTGCGCCTGCACGGTACGGCGCGAGATCGAGAGGCCGAGGCCGGCTCCCCCACTGGGCGAGTCGGGAACCTGTACGAACGGCTCGAACACCCGAACGAGGTAGTCGTGGGGGATCCCGCGGCCAGTGTCGCGCACGGATATCGCGACGAACCCGTCCCGCCGCACCGCGGTAATGTCGATCGCGCCTCCCGCGTCCGTGGCTCTGATCGCGTTCGTGACGAGGTTCGTGATCACGCGCTCGACCTTGCCACGGTCCGCGGCGATCTCCGGTAACTCTGCCGGAATGTCGACCCGCAGCGTGAGGCCTTTCGCCTCGACCCGGCGCCGCAGCGGTTCCACTGCGTCGACCACCAACTCGCGCGGAGAGACTGCCGCGACATCGTGGACCGCCTTTCCCGACTCAATCCTCGACAGCTCCAGGAGCTCTTTCACCAGCCTGTCGAGCCTCAGCGTGTCTTCCCGGCACAACGCCAGCAGCTCGTGCTGCTTCGTGGACAGTTCGCCGGCTGACCCCTCGAGCAGCAGGTGCACACCCATCTCGAGGCTCGTGAGCGGCGTGCGGAGCTCGTGCGAGGCCGTGGCGATGAACTCCGATTTCAGGCGGTCGATCTCGCGCAGGTGGGTGATGTCCTCGAGCAGCATCACGGCGCCGACCAGCCGGTTGTCGGCGTCGCGCATGGGCGTCGTGCGCTGCCGGAAGGATCGTTCCGCGCCGTCCACGACGAGCGGGACGATGGCCGCGCCCTCTTCGCTCACGATGCTCCTCTGCGACTCGAGCACGTCGAGCACCGCCATCGACAGGCGGGGATCGTTGGTGACGTCCTGGACGCGCCTCCCGAGCACCGTGGCCTCGGGACCGAAGAGCGGCCGAGCCGCGCGGTTGATCCGCTGCACGCGTCCCTCGGCGTCGGTCACGATCACGGGGTCATAGAGGGAATCGACCGCCGCTTCGGCCGTCTGCTGCGCGACGAGGATCTTTCCGAGGTCCGACTGTCGGAGCTGCCGAATCCGCCCCGCCATCTCGTTGAACTGGGCCGCCAGCACGCCGAGCTCGTCGCCGGACCGGACCTCCACGACCGTGTCGAGGTCGCCCGCGGCCACGCGGCTGGTCGCCGCCGTCAGCTGCCGCACCGGCTTGACGATGCTGTTCGACAGGAGAATTGCGAGCGCGATGCCGCCGACGACGAGCGTCACTGCGGTTCCGAGCGTCGCCAGAAACCACCCTCGAGCAGTGGTCGATGCTTCGGCGGCTTTTCTTCGCATCGCATCCTGATTGAGGGTCAGCAGGCGATCGCATTGACCGCGCAGCTCAGTGAACACCGGCTCGAGCTGGCGGAAGTACTCGTCGACCGCAGGGGCGCGGGGCGGCTGGCCCCCTACACCACTTCCCTGCGCGTCGAGCAGGAATCGATCGAAGCGCCGGTAGTAATCGTCGCGGGTCCTGCCGATCGTCTGGACGACGTCACGCTCAACAGGCTCGGTGATGTTGGCGGCAGCCCGCGTGTATGCGGCATCGAATCGGGCGCGATACTCGCGCAGCTGCAGGCCGGCTCGATCCGTGTGGTTCAGGAGCGCGAACAGTCCCGCAGAATCCTGGCGCTCGAGGCTCTCCTTCATGTCCTGAGCGGCAACCACGGAATCGTAGTTTTCGGCCATGATCCGCTGCGACAGCGCGCTCATCCGCCACATGTGCCAGGCGCTCAAGCCTCCGAGGACGATGAGCGCGGCGACGAAGGCGGAGAATCCGAGCAGGAGACGCGTCCTGAGGGTTACGGCCACATGCAGCCTGAGAGCGGATGATAGCCCACAGCGAGGCTCCAGCTAGCCGGCGATCTCGTTGAGCGGAACGACCTGCACGGCGGCATCTGGCACGGCGCTGAGAAATTTGTCGAGGGTGGAGCCGCGCAGGACGAGCTCCCAGCGGGACGACGCGCTCTGGCCGAAGATGACGTGCGTGACGCCCTCACGTTGGGCAAACGCGATGAGGCCGTCCGCCGGCCGCTCGGCCTTGACCCGAACCACCGTCGCGCCGAGGCTCTCCGCGAGCCGGATGTTCTGCTGCAGGGCATCGGCATCCTCGGACTTGATGCGGTTTGGCTGCTCCCGCGGCGTCTCGACATACACCGCATACCATTTCGACCCCAGCCGGCCCGCAATGCGGGCGCCGGTCCGAATGACCCGCGGAGCAAGCGCGTTCGAGCTCATGCACACCATGACCCGCTCCGGAATGAGGGCCGGTTCCAAACCCTCCCGGGCGCGATACGTGGCAGCCTTCTCGCCAACCTCGTCGGCCACCGCGCGCAAGGCCAGTTCACGCAAGGTCGACAGGTTCCCCTTGCGGAAAAAGTTGGTGAGCGCCTGCTCGACTTTCTCCGGGCGATAGATCTTGCCCTCGCGGAGTCGGTTCCTCAACTCCTCCACCGTCACGTCGACGTTGATGACCTCATCAGCGCGGTCGAGAAACGTGTCGGGCACCGTCTCCCGCACCCGGACGCCGGTCGCCTTCGCGACCGCGTCATTCAGCGTCTCGAGGTGCTGGATGTTCACAGCCGTCATCACATGGATGCCGGCCTCGAGAATCTCGAGCACGTCCTGGTAGCGTTTCGCGTTCCGGCTGCCCGCGACGTTCGTGTGTGCCAGCTCGTCGACCACGCACGCCTGCGGCCGGCGGCGGATGATGCCGTCGACGTCCATCTCCTCGAGTACCACGCCGCGATACTCGATCTTGCGGCGGGGAATGACCTCGAGATCTTTGATCTGTGCTTCGGTGTCGCGACGGCCGTAAGTCTCCACGACGCCGACCACGACGTCGAGGCCGCGCGCGCGAAGCGCATGCGCCTCCTGCAACATCTCGTAGGTCTTGCCTACCCCAGGCGCGGCGCCGATATAAACTCGCAGGCGCGGCCGCTCCTGATCCTTGAGCCGGGCCAGCAGCGCGTCAGCCGTGGGGCGTTGTTCTGCCATGTGACGATGACTACTTCCTGGTCGCGGACTGCGCATCGAGCGCCAGGTTGAGCTCGAGCACGTTCACGCCAGCCTCGCCAAAGAAGCCGAGCGACCTGCCCGCGGTGTGGGCTTCGACGAGGCGACGGACATCCGCCTCCGCGATCCCGCGTTCGCGCGCCACGCGCGGCACCTGGAAGTCCGCCGCCGCCGGCGAGATGTGCGGATCGAAGCCTGACGCCGACGTCGTGACCAGGTCGATGGGCACTGCGGCGTTGGGATTCTCCGCGCGCGCCGCCTCGACGTTGGCCTTGACCGCGTCAACGAGCTTCTTGTTCGTCGGGCCGAGCTGGGTACCCGCCGAGTTCGCCGCGTCGTAGCCCGTTCCGGCCGCCGACGGCCTTGGACGAAAGTACCCCGGCGACGAGAACCCCTGCGCGATGAGGCTCGACCCGACCACCTTGCCATTCCGTTCGATCAACTGACCATTGGCCTGGTGCGGGAAGGCGACCTGGGCGATGGCGGTGATCGCCAGGGGATAGACAATCCCCAGGAGCACCGTGGTGACCGCCGTCATCAGCACGGCGGCGATGAGGTTGCGCTTGATGTTCATAGATGGTCTCCGATGAATCCTGAAGTCCGGCTGAAGCCGGACACTACGTTCGAAAAGCGCCAGGCGATCACGCGAGGTGAAGCGCGGTGATCACGACGTCGATGAGCTTGATACCGATGAACGGGACGATAATCCCGCCCACGCCGTAGATCAGGAGGTTCCGCCTGAGGAGCGCCGCGGCGCCCTCGGGACGGTATTTGATCCCCCGCAGCGCGAGCGGCACCAACGCGACGATGATCAGCGCGTTGAAGATCACCGCCGAGAGAATGGCCGACTGCGGCGTCCGCAGCCCCATGATGTTGAGCGCCCCGAGCAGCGGGAACGTCGCGAGGAACATCGCCGGGACGATCGCGAAATACTTGGCCACATCGTTGGCAATCGAGAACGTGGTCAGCGCGCCGCGGGTGATGAGCAGCTGCTTGCCGATCTCGACGACCTCGATGAGCTTGGTCGGGTTCGAATCGAGATCGACCATGTTGCCCGCTTCCTTCGCCGCCTGGGTGCCGGTGTTCATGGCGACGCCGACGTCCGCTTGGGCGAGCGCCGGGGCGTCGTTCGTGCCGTCGCCCGTCATGGCCACGAGCTTGCCGTCGTGCTGCTCCCGCTTGATGAGCGCCATCTTGTCCTCGGGCTTCGCCTCGGCCAGGAAGTCGTCCACGCCGGCCTCGGCCGCGATGGCGGCGGCCGTCAGCGGGTTGTCGCCCGTAATCATGACGGTCTTGATCCCCATCGCCCGCAGGTGCGCGAACCGCTCCCTGATCCCGCCCTTGACGATGTCCTTGAGATGAATGACGCCGAGGGCCTGCCGCCCTTCGGCCACGACGAGCGGCGTTCCGCCGGCACGGGCGACGCGCTGCACGATCTCGGACAGGGCCCCGGGCACGCTGCCGCCCTTCGAGACAATCCATTTCTCGACGGCGTCGGCAGACCCCTTCCGGATCTCGCGGACGTCGCTGTTCTCGTCGGCCGGCGACGCGGTCGACGTCACCAGTGCAGGCCGCTGCACGTGCAGATTCACGCCGGACATCCGCGTCTGCGCCGTGAACGGCACGAAGGTCGCGTGCTGCGGCGACAGCTCACGGCCGCGCAGGCCGTATTTCTCCTTCGCGAGCACGACGATCGACCGGCCCTCCGGCGTCTCATCGGGCAGCGATGCCAGCTGGGCGGCGTCGGCGAGTTTCGCGGTGCTCACCGCGGGCAGCGGAATGAAGTCGGTGGCGTGCCGATTGCCGAGCGTGATGGTGCCGGTCTTGTCCAGGAGCAGCGTATGGACGTCGCCGGCGGCTTCGACCGCGCGGCCGGACATCGCCAGCACGTTGTGCTGCACAAGGCGATCCATGCCGGCGATGCCGATTGCCGACAGCAGGCCGCCGATGGTCGTCGGAATGAGACAGACCAGCAGCGACACGAGTACGAAGAGCGACTGCGGCGCACCCGAGTAGATGGCGAACGGCTGCAGCGTGACCACGGCAATCAGAAAGACGATCGTCAGCCCCGCCAGCAGGATGTTGAGCGCGATCTCGTTGGGCGTCTTCTGCCGTTCGGCGCCCTCGACGAGCGCGATCATCCGATCGAGGAAGGTCTCGCCCGGATTCGCCGTCACCTGCACGCGAATCCAGTCCGAGAGTACTTTGGTCCCGCCCGTCACCGCCGAGCGGTCGCCGCCCGACTCGCGGATGACCGGCGCCGATTCGCCGGTGATGGCACTTTCATCGACCGAGGCCACGCCGTCGATGATCTCGCCGTCGGCGGGAATCACCTCGCCGGCTTCCACCCGGACGACGTCACCCTTTCGGAGGGTGGCCGCCGGTACGGTCTCGAAGGCGCCGCCAGGGCGCTCGCGCCGCGCGACGGTCTCGGTCTTTGCCCGCCGCAGCGTATCGGCCTGCGCCTTGCCGCGGCCCTCGGCCATCGCTTCGGCGAAATTGGCGAAGAGGACGGTGACCCAGAGCCAGAACGTGATCTGGAACTCGAAGAACAGATCGCCGCCGCCGGTGAACGCGTCCTGCACCAGCCGCCACGTCGTCAGCACGCTGCCGATTTCCACGACGAACATGACCGGATTCCTGGCCATCGTGCGCGGATGCAGCTTGACGAACGAGTCCCAGATCGCGCGACGCACGATCTGCGGGTCCCAGAGTGACTTACGATGTGCCTGCGTCGTCGCCATCAAAACACCTGCCCCGTCATTCATCATGAAATGCTCGACGATCGGTCCGAGGCTGAGCGTCGGGAAGAACGTCAAGGCGCCGACGATCAGGATCACGCCCACGAGCAGCGCCGGAAAGAGTGGCGTCGTGACCGGGAACGTGCCGAGCGACGCGGGAATGCGCTTCTTGCGGCTCAGGCTCCCGGCGATGGCGAGCGGCGGGATGATCATGAAGAATCGTCCGAAGAGCATCGTCAGGCCGAGCGTCGTGTTGTACCAGGGCGTGTTGACGCTGATGCCGCCGAACGCCGACCCGTTGTTGCCAGCGGCCGACGAGTAGGCGTAGAGCATCTCGGACAACCCGTGCGGACCGGGATTGAAGATGCTCGACGTGCCGAACTCCGGCGACACCGACGAGATCCCGGTGAAGGTCAGGATGAAGAGCGAGAAGACGAGGACCGTCAGCATCGCCATCTGCACCTCGAAGGCCTGGATCTTCTTGCCGAGATACTCGGGGGTGCGGCCGACCATCAGTCCCGCGATGAAGACCGACAGGATGATGTAGACCAGGACACCGTACATCCCGGCCCCGACACCGCCGAAGACGACCTCGCTCAACTGAATGTTCGCCAGCGGCACGAGCCCGCCGAGCGGCGTGAACGAGTCGTGCCAGCCGTTCACTGCGCCGCAGCTCGCGTCGGTCGTCACGGTCGCGAAGAGCGCCGTGTTGGCGATGCCGAAACGGACTTCCTTTCCTTCCATGTTGCCGCCGGGTGACGACGCGGTCGCCGTCTGGTCAGCGCCGACGCCGCTCAACAGCGGGTTGCCGCGTGCTTCGGCCCAATACGCGACGCTGACACCGGCGAGGAAGAGGAAGGCCATCGCACCCCACACCGCCCAGCCGTGCCGGCGCGATTTAGTCATCGACCCGAGCGTGTAGGTGAGGCCAGACGAGATGGCGAAGATACCGAACATCGCCAGGAAGTTGGTCAACGGCGTCGGGTTCTCGAACGGGTGCGCGCTGTTGGCGTTGAAGAAGCCGCCGCCGTTGGTGCCGAACTGCTTGATGATCTCCTGCGACGCCACCGGCCCCTGAGCGATCGTCTGCTCGCGCACCACGGTCGACTGCGGCTTCCCATCCGCGCCGGTCGTGGTGATGGTCTGCGGATCGATGACCGCGGCCTTGTCGTACGACTTGAGGTTCTGCACCACGCCCTGCGACACGAGGAAGAGCGCCCCGACGATCGCGAGCGGCAGCAGCACCCAGAGCGACGCGCGAACCATGTCGACCCAGAAGTTCCCGATGGTGTCCTTCTCCGTCTGGGCGATGCCGCGGATGAAGGCGATCGCCACCGCGATGCCGACCGCCGCCGACACGAAGTTGTGGTAGGCGAGGCCGGCCATCTGCGTGAAGTAGCTCATGGTCGTTTCGCCGCCGTACGCCTGCCAATTCGTGTTGGTCGTGAAAGACGCCGCGGTGTTGAACGCCAGGGCCGGCGCGACCGGCCCGAACGCCTGCGGATTGAACGGCAGCACCTGCTGCAGCCGCTGCATCGCGTACAGCACCAGCATCGAGACTACGCTGAACATGAGCAGCGCGACCGCATACTCGGTCCAGCGCATCTCACGCGCCTCGTCGACGCCGGTCAGGCGGTAGACCAGCCGCTCGCACGGACGCAGCACCGGATCCAGCCAGGTGCGCTGGCGTGTGAACACGCGGGCCATGTAGCCGCCGAGGACCGGCGTCACCAGGAAGATGGCGAGCAGGAAGAGAATGATCTGTAACCAGCCGTTGAGGGTCATGTCAGAACTTCTCCGGTCTCAACATCGCGAAAATCAGGTAACCGAGCACAAGTACGCTGACGAGGAAGCCGATGGTGTAGTCGACGCTCATATGCCACCCCTACTTCATCAGTCGATCGCAGGCGGCCACATAGCCGCAGCTCACGACAAAGAACAGAATCGAGACGCTGACGAACACCAGGTCGAGCACGGAACACCTCGCAGCGGGAGAACATGAACCTCGACCTCCACACTAGCGAGGACCGCCTGAGAAGGGGCCAAGAAGTTCCTGAGAAGGTCCTGAGGACGGGCGGGACGTGATGAGGCCGGCGCGACTAACTGCCGCCGGCGTCGCCGGTTGCGAACCGGTACCCAACCCAGGGCTCGCTGAGCAGGTACTGCGGCTTGCCCGGATCCGGCTCGATCTTCTTGCGGACCTGAGCGACGAGCGTCCAGAGGTTCTCGGTCTGCTCCACCGCGTTCGGGCCCCAGATCGCCTTGAGGATGGCGCGGTGCGTGAGCACGCGGTCGTGATTGCGCGCGAGCAGCGAGAGGAGCTCGAATTCCTTCGGCGTCAGACGGATCTCGGTCTCGAGCCGGAAAACGCGGCGCCGGTCGTAGTCGATGGTCAGATCGCCGGCGCGGAAGACGCCGGTCTCAGCTTCGTCCTCGGCGCTCACGCGGCGCAGCGCCACGCGAATGCGCGCCAGGAGTTCCTCCGGGCCAAACGGTTTCGTGACGTAATCGTCGGCGCCGAGATCGAGCGCGTTCACTTTGTCGGTCTCTGCCCCGCGCGCGGAGAGCACGACGATCGGCACCCTCGACGTGGCGCGCACGCGCCGGCAGACCTCGGTGCCTTCGATGTCCGGCAGTCCCAGGTCGAGCACGATCAGGTCCGGCGACCGGTCGCCAAACAGCTTGAGCGCCTGGGTCCCGGTGCCGGCCACATCCACCTGATAGCCGCGCGACCGAAGCAGCGGCTCCACTGCACGCTGGATGGACACCTCATCGTCGACGAGCAGAATCCGGGCTTCCTGTGTCATGCGGTTGGTGAGCCCGAGGGCTCGGGCTCCCTGGTCGTCGCGGGAACGAGGATGGTGAACTGGGCACCGCCGCCGGGACCGTTTTCCGCCCAGATCTGGCCGCGCTCCACCGCCAGCAGCCCGCGCGCAATCGCAAGCCCCATGCCCGTACCCGAAGGGTGCGTCGTCGCCGCTGCGCCGCGATAGAACCGATCGAAGAGGTGCGGCAGGTCTGCCGTGGCGATACCTGGACCGCGATCGCGTACCTGGATGACGAGCCCCTCGCCGTTCACGCTCGCGTTCACGCCGATGGTCGAGCCCGCCGGCGAGTACCTGGGCCGCGTTCTCCAGCAGGTGCGCCAGGGCGGTGGCCGTCAGCCGCGGGTCGAGCCGCACCGGTACATCTGGATCGACGCTCACGTCCAGCAGATGCCGGTGCAGCGTCTGCTCCACCTGCCCGCGTGCCGCGGCGATGATCTCCGAGGGGTGCGCCCAGCGCGTTTCCGCAGCGATCGCGCCGGCATCGATGCGAGCCATGTCGAGGATGTTCTGGAAGAGCCGAGTCAGCCGTTCGACTTCTGCCAGAATCAGATCTGTTTGTTCGGCCCGGGCGTCCGCGGTCATCCACGACGCCTTGATGTTGCTGGCCGCGACGCGTATCGCCGTCAGCGGCGTGCGCAGATCGTGACCAAGCGAGGCCAGCAGCGCCGTCTTCAACTCCTCGCTCTGACGCGTCAGCTCGGCCGTCTTCCGCTCTTCGAGGAAGTGTGCGCGCTCGATTGCGATCGCCACCACTCCCCCGAGCGTGTCGAGCGTGCCCGGCTCGATCGGCCGGCCGGCCGCGGCGAGCAGGCCGATGGGCTTGGTCCCGACCCGCAGCGGGACGAGCCGAATCGTGTGACTGTCGACCTCCATCGTCCGGTGGCCGGCGTAGGTGCGGGCATAGGCATCGAACTCGAGCGTGGTCTGGGCGGCCGCGAAGGCCTTGGAGAGCTCCCGTCTGTCGAGCGTAATCGTCGCCGCGCCCGCCTCGTGCACGTCCCAATCGCCCGCGCGCGGCAGCGCAATTGCGACGAATTCCAGGTCGAACCGCCGGGCGATCGAGCGCGCCAGCATCGCGATCGCTTCGCGGCTGTCGGTGATGACCTGCACGTCCCGGCTCAGGTCGAAGAGGCGGGCCAGCTCATCCCGGCGCGACAACGCTTCCCGTGTTCCTTCGCGCGCCGCGGCCGAGAGTTGGCTCGCCACGAGGCTGACCACGAGAAACGCGAACAGGGCGACCCAGTTGTGCGGATCGGCTATGGTCAGGGTGCCGACCGGGGGCAGGAAAAAGAAGTTGAAGCAGAGCATCGCAACGACTGACGTCACCACCGCGACCCACAGGCGCGACGTGGCAGCGACCAGGAGGACGATGAGCAGGAAGGACGTCGACACGGTCGCCGCGTTCGACACGTGCAGCCATCTGACGTAGACGAGCGTGACACACGCGATCGCGGCGACACCGGCTACCAAGCGCGCCACATCTCCTGACCCGCGGGACATGATGCACCATCATAGTGCAACGGCTCAGTGCCGCCGGCTGGCCCTTCCGCCTAAAGGCGGAAGCCACATGAGTCACTGTGAACCGTGAACCTGCGCCGTGAACCGTGAACCATGAACGGTGAACTCTGAAGTCTGAACCTCGAACCTGAACCCCACCCCCACCCCCGCGCGTCCTATTGGTTAGGAACCATGGGATTCCCCGCCAGCAGATTTCAAACCCCCGATCACGAGCTCCTCGACGCCTACTCCCGGGCGGTGATCCACGCCGTCGAGCGCGTGGCCCCGGCCGTCGTCAGCATCAACGTCGGCGCGCCCGGGGCGGCGAAACGATCACGTGCCCAGACCGGCAGCGGCTCGGGGTTCGTGTTCGCGACCGACGGACTCATCCTGACCAACAGCCACGTCGTGGATGGCGCCTCGACCATCGACGTGACCCTGCCCGACGGCCGTGAGTGCCCGGCCGACCTCATCGGCCAGGACCGCGACAGCGACGTCGCCGTCATCCGCATCACGGCGTCGGATCTGTCGGCCGTCGAGTTCGGCGACTCGCAGGCGCTTCGGGCCGGGCAGCTGGCGATCGCCATCGGCAACCCCTACGGCTTCCAGCACACTGTGACGACCGGCGTGGTGAGTGCGCTCGGACGATCCCTGCGCGCGCGAACGGGCCGGCTGATCGAGCACGTGATTCAAACCGACGCGGCGCTCAATCCCGGCAATTCCGGTGGCCCGTTGGTCACGAGCACCGGCGCCGTTGTCGGCGTGAACACCGCGATCATCGCCGGCGGCCAGGGGCTGAGCTTCGCGGTGCCCATCAACACGGTCCACGCCATCCTGCCCGCGCTGCTGCGCGACGGCCGCGTGCGGCGCGGCTATCTCGGCGTTGCCGGACAGGACGTGCCACTGCTCCGCCGCGTCTCGCGCTTCCACCGCCTCGAGCAGGCGTCCGGCGTGCTCGTCATCTCGGTCGAGGCCGACGGACCTGCGCGCATCGCCGGCCTGCGCGACGGCGACATCGTCGTCTCGCTCGACTCGCATCCGGTGACCAACCTCGACGACTTGCATCGGCTGCTCACCGAGGAGCGCATCGCGACGACGGTCACCCTCGGCATCCTTCGCGGCGTCGACCGGGCCGACCTGCGCGTGACAATCGCCGACCGTACCTGATCCTCGCCCCCTCCGTCGCCGCTCGTCCCATCGTCTTTCGATGGGTGTGTGAACCATCTCGCCGCACGCACCGTCCAATCTGGCAACTCCATATTCCAGGGATAGTGACGTGCGCATGAGAACAATCCTCAGATCGATCGTGCTCGCCGCGCTGATGAGTGTCTGTGGTGTCCACCGCGTATCCGGATTCACGCAAACGGACACGGAGGGCGAGGCCAGCCTGTCGCGCTCGTCCCAGAGCGCGGTGGGCGTCTACGTCGCCGGAGAGAACGCCGCGCTCGAACGAGCAGTGTGCGCATCCAACCTGACGATCTCCTCGATCTACCAGCCGATCGTCGACGCGATGCTCGCCCGCTCGCCGACCTTCCGGCGCCAGTGCGCGCGGGTCGCCGCCACGCCGCTACTCTCGGTCCTCATTCGCGGCGACTCGCCCGTCGGCACGCGGGCGAAGGCGCTGACTCAGATCCAGCGGCTGTCGGGCGGCCGGGTCGAGGCCTACGTGCAGCTCGGTCATGCAACAGACGTCGGCGAGCTCATCGCGCACGAGATCGAGCACATCCTCGAGCAGCTCGACGGCGTCGACCTCCGAGCCAAGTCGCAGCTTCGAGGCAGCGGGGTCCGGCGAGTAGCCGATCTCGAGGCCTACGAAACGACACGCGCGATCGTGACCGGACAGCGCGTCGCGCGTGAAGCGTTCGCGCGGCGCCCGTGAGGGTCACCGTGATCAGATCATTCGTCGTCGTTGCGGGCGTCGCGGGCACCTCGCTCCTGGCCGCGGAAGAGCCGGCGCTCCTGACCGTAGCGCAACGCGATAATTTCCGCTCGGTCAGGGCACCCCGCTCGTCCGACGTGAGCGCCGACGGACAGTTGGTGGCCTTCGAGTCCCTGGCCCGCCTGGTCCCGGCTGACACCGACGACTGCCTGGACATCTACGTGCTCGATCGAGCGACCCGGCGGGTGACGCTCGAGAGCGAAGTTCTCGGCGACAGGGCCGAGCACTCGCACCCGCGGATCAGCGGTGACGGCCGCTACCTGGTCTTCGAATCGCGGCCTCCGATTACCATGAACACCCCGCGCGCAGACATCGTCCTGCGCGATCGGACCGCGGGAACGTCGCGAGTGCTGACGACGACCGCGCGGAACACCGCTCCCTTCGGGTGGAGCCGAGACCCCGACATCAGCGACGACGGCCGGGTGGTGGCATTCTCGTCGGCGGCAACGACGCTGACCGACGGGCCCGATGTCAACGGAGCGATCGAAGACGTCTACCTGGTGCAAGTGTCGAGCGGCACGATCAGCCGCGCGAGCGTGACCTCGGCCGGCGTCCAGCCCGATCGCGGCGACAGCATCCAGCCGAGCCTCAGCGCCGACGGACGATGGCTGGCCTTTGCGTCGACGGCTCCGCTCGCCGATGGCCCCCCAACGGGATCGAGTGACAAACGTCCACGACAGATCTACTTGCGCGACACCATTGGCGGCCGGACAACCCCCGTTACTCGCGCCGCCAACGGCCTTCCCAACGGAACGAGTTGGCTCCCTTCGCTCAGCGCCGACGGCCGGCGTCTCGCGTTTTCGTCGGACGCGTCGAACCTCCTCGACGACGACAACAACCGCGCATCCGACGTGTTCCTCTACGATCGCGAGGCCGACGCGATTACGTGGGTCAGCCGCGCCGCGGACGGGTCGCCGGCGGGCGGCGAGAGCACGGGGGCGTTCATCTCTGGCAACGGCCGGTTCGTCGCGTTCCAGTCGGACGCCGCGAACCTGGCGTGCGCGAAGCGCTGTTCCGAACACGCCGATGACATCAACCTTCTGTGGGACACGTTCCTGTTCGATTCGACGAGCGGCCTCATCGTACGCACGAGTGAGGACGAGCTCGGCGGATGGATGGAACCCAGCGCCGGTCCCGCGCTCGACGCGACCGGGCGAGTCATCGCGTTCTCGTCGCGTCACCCGGTCGATGCCGCCGATCGGGGCGGTGACTTCGATCTGTTCGTCCGCGCGCTGACGCATCCGCCGATCAGCACGCGCAGATCACCCTGAATTGCGCCCTTCCGGCGCGCTTTTTGCCCCCTCGCGATCACACGGGTGGGCGGCAGCCGCGAAGGGCCGCCGGGACTCCCTCCCAGGGGCGGTAAGCCGCTCCGTCCATTGAGTACCAGCAACCGAGAACGACAACTCGTGGCCGTCCCCGTACGCGCAGGCGATTACACTTCTGATGGCCGGCCGACAAGTTTGAGCGGCGGTCGTGCCGGTGCGCCCGCACGTGTCCAAACGCGAGCGGTAGCGCGGCCCACCGACGCGCCGGCGGTCGACGACTTTCTGCTGCTCCTGGCCCGCGCGATCCAGCAGTTCCACACCTATCCGCCGACCAGCCAGATCTGCCAGACGGCGATCGACGCCTGCCAGCGGGCGCTCGTGTCGCTCGAAGGTCGCGAGCAGCTGGTGTTCCGCGTCATGCCGCGCGAAGTCATCGTCGACGAAGTCGGCGTCGGCAGCGGGACCATCGTCGAACAGGAGTTGGCGCGCCGCCTTCATGCCGCGTCGATTGCCCAGGTGACGATCGAGCGAAGCACCTCGGGCCGTGAGCTCGGCCGGTTCTGCTTCGACCTGATCCAATGCGACACCAGGCACGGTCTGCACCTCAGCCTCATCGACCTCCTCGAAGAGCACGGCGTCAGCCGAATCGCTCTTCGCGCGGCGTACCGGCCGCAGGTCATCGAGGTCGGCGCGCCGTCGGCACCTGTCGCGGGCCTCATCGATCAGCAGCGATCGCGTCGCGATGAGCTCTTCGCGTCGGGCGGACCGATCGACCATCTCTACCCTCCCGATAAGGGCTGGGTCCGCGTCGATCCGACCGCGCGCTTCGAACAGGTATCGCTCGTCGACCTCGCGCTTCTCGAGCAGGACCCGAGGACCCTCGCCGGCATGCTGCTGCGCCTGACCGAGGAGGACGTCTCGGAAGACGAGGTGAGTGGCGAGGAGGCCCTGAGCCGCAAGTTCAGCGACGTCGCGACGCTCTTCGCAGCGCTCGATCCCCGCGTCTCGCGCGTCATGTTCGGCAAGCTGGCGCGCGCCGTGCTCGATCTCCAGCCCGACACGCGGCAGAGCCTGCTGCGCAAGACCATCCTCCCCGGCCTCCTCGACGGAAAGATCGACGGGACGGTGCTGCGCGACTTCCCCGACGTCGACCTGGCCGAATCGCTGTGCCTGCTTCTCGATCTGGAGACGGCGGCGCCGGAGGTGGTCACGACCGCGCTCGCACGTCTCGAACTTCCGGCCGAACGGCAGGCGGCGTTGATGCCGCTCGTGCAATCGGGCGTGGACGCGCGCAGGGGCGCCAAGCCCCAGGACGCCGGGCTGGACGCCCACGCGAAGAAACTGACCCGCATTGATCGGGACAAGGCCCGCAGCTTCGCCGAATTTTCCGCGTTCGATCTGGCGCTCGATCCACCGACCGTGGCGACGCTCGATGGCATCCGGGACGCGATCGGCGCGACCGACGTCCTGCTCGTCCAACTCGACTGCCTGCTGCGGCTGGTCCGCCTCGAACCCGACCCGGAGCAGGTGCTGCGATTCGTCGATCGCTCCACGTACCTCCTCGAAGCGCTCGAGGCCGAGCAGCGCTGGCAGGAAATGGCGGGATGGCTGTCGCGGCTGCGGGCCGTGTCGGCGGCGTGCCTCGAATCACGGCCAGACGTGGCCGAAGTTATCGCCGCGAACCTCGCCGGGTTCTGCACGGCCTACCGCGCGGCCCGGCTCGTCGAGCTGGCCGGCCGCAGCGCCGAAGGACGAGTGGCGGCCGGCGCGATCCTCGAGGCCATCGGGCCCTCCGCCGGACCGGCGCTCCTCGACGCCGTGCGCTCGCAAGCCACCGACACGAAGGACAGCCGCGCCGCGGTGCAGCTGCTGTGCGATCACGCGTTGCTCGTCGCGCCGGCGCTCGTGGCGGTGCTCGACGGTTCCGAGAACGCGGAGTTCCTGCAGCGGGCAATCGCGAGGGTTCTCGGCTTCGCCGGCCACGGCTTCGAAGTGCCGCTCGGCAAGCTGCTCGATAGTCGTGACGAGCACACGGTCCGCGAATCGTTGCGCAGCCTCGCGAAGATCGGCACGCCGCGCGCCGCGGCGCTCGTTGGCGCGCAGGTGTTCAAGAACCGCGACTGGGTCGGCAGCGCCGCCGAAGAAACGCTCTGGCACTTTCCGAAGACCGAATCGGATCGCCAGATCCGCGACTTGCTCGGCCGCCGGGAGTTCGTCCTGCGTCAGCCGCAGACCGCGGGGCGCTTACTCGATCGGGCGGCACAAAGCGGCGCGGCCAACCTCGCGCCGATCCTGCAGAGCCTCGTGCCCCTGCGCTACCGCTTCTGGAACCCTGCGCTCGTCCGCGTGGCGCGACAGGCCAGGACGATGTTGACGGCACCTACGAGCAAATGACCACATCACGACCCACCGGCCCGCAGCGCGTCTCCCGGCCCGAGACCGCAAAACCCGAGTCCGACGCGCACCGCGTCGATCCGGTGGCCCTGCTGAAGGGCCTCGTCAGCCTTCGCCGCCTCATCGGCCTCTATCCAGCCGGGCATCCGGCGATCGAACAGAAGCTGGCCGAGCTCGATGACAGCGTGCAGCGCCACATCCGCACCGCGACGGCGCTCCGCATGGACGTCATCCACGGCCTGGCGCATCTCGACGGCGTCCCCTTCCGACAGGACAGCGAGACGCAGGTCCAGATTCTCCGCGAACTGACCGACCTCGGCATCCACAGCATCCACATCAGGCCCGGCGTTGCGCGGTCGGAACTGCTCGCGCTGTCCGAGTTTCTGTGGCAGCTCAAGGAAGCGCCGACCGGCGAGCCGCTCGACGTCCAGCTCGCGGCGCGGCATATTCATCACATCAGCCTCGGGCGGCTGGTGCCGCTCGACACGCGCTGGAAGACTGTCCATTGGCCCGACGCACCGTCGGGCACCCTGGATCCGTCGTACGAGCTGTCACTCGCGCTCACCGAGCGGACGTTCGACGATGTCATGACGGGCAAGGGCATCGACCTGGCGACGATCCGCGAGATCGTGCACCTGCTGATTCAGAAGGTCGCGGCGAGCAATGCCGCGCTCGGCCAGATCCTGGCGGTGAAGCTCTACGAGAACCTCACCTACTGCCATTCGGTGAACGTGGCGACCCTGAGCCTCCTCATCGGCAAGCAGATCGGGTTCGATCAGGCTGCGACCTCGGCGCTCGCCGAGGCGGCGCTGCTGCACGACATCGGCAAGACCCGGATTCCGCTCGAGATCCTGAAGAAGCCGAGCGCGCTCGACAAGCGCGAGCGCCGGATGATGGAGGCGCACACGACCTACGGCGCGGAGATCCTCGTCGAGGTCGACGGCCTGAGGCCGCTCACGCCGACCGTGGCACTCGAGCACCATCGCGGCGTCGACGGCACGGGATACCCCGATCTCGAGGCCGCCGTGCCGCACCTCCTCAGTCAGGTCGTGGCCGTGGCCGACATCTACGAGGCGATGACCGGGGCGCGCTCGTACCAGGAGCCGGCGATGCCGGAACAGGCGTGCCTGGTGCTGGCGCGGCTTGCCGGCACGAAGCTCAACACGGCGCTGGTCAAGGCGTTCGTCAACGCGATCAGCTTCTTCCCGCTCGGATCGGTCGTGCGCACCGATCGCGACGAAGTCGGCGTCGTCGTCCGCACGACTGCCGGGGAGCCATTGCACCCGGTCATTGCCCTGATCGGCGCCGACCAGCAGCGGCTCGCAGACGAGATCGACACGAGCCGCCGGCTGCTGTCCGGCCAGTACGAGCGCCACGTCGTCGAGACGCTGCGCCCCGCCGAGGGGCTCGACCTCAACCAATTCCTCAAGGCGTCATAGCGCCGGCTGGCTCGCCCCGCGGCGGCTTGGTGGCGCGAAACCCGCGATGTTGCACAATTGGGCCGCCGCCAGACCCGAGCCGCGACGCAAATGTGTCACGACATCACGTCACAACACGATGGGCACGATGACACGATGTTCACGATGGATCCCTGACGAGAGGTGTTTCATCGTGTCCATCGGATCATCGTGATCATCGTGAACCGAGGCCGTCGGCGCGTTCAGCCTGTTTTCTGGCTTAAGAACTGTCTATAGAGCCCTATGCGGGGCGGCGAGCGCGACGACGGGAGGCGATCGACTTGATGAGCAGCCGGCGAGGACGCCGGCGCTCGAAGGGCGAGTCGACATTGGCGACCGCGGCAGCGATGAGCGCTTTGATCGCCGGGCGGTCGAGCAGCGACGCGTCGTCGAGTCGGAGCGTGCGGACGCGGTTGCCGCTGCCTGTGAGCAGCTTCTCCGGATCGGCGAGCAAGGCGCCATCCAGAAAGTACAGATTCACCCACTTCGGATAGAGCGCGATCGACACGATCGCTTCAGACGCGCGGTCGTTCGGACCAAAGCCGATGACCAGCGCGTTGAACGTGTCGTAGACCATCTCGACAGCGCCGGGAATCTGCGCGCGGAGCTTCGTCAGGGCCACACGGGCCGTCTTCTGCACCGCGGGCGAGTATGGCGCCATGAAACCGGCGAGCTGCTTCGCCGGGGACTTCTCCTTTGGCGGGACCATCCGACGACACGCTATCCGAAGTCGATAGGGCTGTCCAACGAACGCATACTGGCGGCCGGGCGGTAGCACTGCAGCAATTGCCAACAACCCAGGTTCGGGTGTATTGATGGAGATCGTCGGAGGATCACCAATGAATGAAGGGTCTGGGGGACTGGCCGCTGTGTCCGCCAACATCTCCCCCTGGTTGCTCCTGATCCTGCTCGCGATCGTCGTGCTCGGTGGAATCAAGCTCTCGAAGCTGCTCTGGGTGATGTTCAAGTAGAACGTCTCACGGTCCGGAGTGGTGCCTACGTCAGGAGGGCTTAGGCATCGAATGACGCCGACGCGTGTGAGGCGGCGGTTTCGAGAACCGTGGTAAATTCTAAGAGTCCTCGGGCCTCCCCCTCTCCGCCGGAGTGGTGAAACTGGCAGACGCGCGGGACTCAAAATCCCGTGGGGTTCACTCCCCGTGTCGGTTCGATTCCGACCTCCGGCACCACTTCTTAGGAAATCTCACGATCTTGCCGAGTCCGCCGTCGGCCTTCCACGCCCGAACCGCCAACTGATCCCGTTTTGAGCCTGTTCTGCTCGATGCAGCGAACTTGCCACGGGCGACCCATCGGTCGACACTTGGCGACTGATCGGGAGTAATCTGTCGTTCGCCGGCCCAGGCCTGCGAGAAGATCGGCACCTTTAGTCGTAATTGGCCGCGGATTCTCGTGATAGCCCTGCCGCTCCTTCCGACATCAAGGGCAGGGCGTTCAATGTTCATAGTCGCAGCCTGAGTATTCAATGCGCAGGCCGGGCCGCTCGCTCGAGGAGGGGCTATGCGTCTTAGAGTTCTCGTCCTCTCCGCCCTTGTGCTGACTGCTGGCGGCATGATGGCGCTGGCCGGTCCGCCAGTGCTGGTTCCCGCAGAGGGTTCACCGATCAGCGTCCGAGGGGCCAACAACGTTGCGATCGGTGACCTGAATAACGACGGCCGATCCGACCTGATCGTCATCAGCGGCCAGAGCCGTCAGGTGACGATACTCGTTGGTCAAAATGACGGTCGCTTCGTCCCGAGTTCAAACGAAGCGTTCGAAGTTCCTGAGAGTTCCCACGAGGTGGCTCTCGGCGACGTCAACGGCGACAGGAATCTGGACCTTGCCCTCGCCAATCACGACAGCTACAACGTCGTCCTCATGCTTGGGAATGGCCGGGGCGCCTTTCAGTCCGCGCCAAGCTCCCCGATCGTGATGAAGGACGGACGGCAGCCCCATACGCACGGTCTCGGCTTCGCCGACTTCAACGGTGACGGCAAGGCCGACCTCGCCACCGTGAATAGCGACAACGATAACGACGTCGCCGTGGCGCTGGGGGACGGTCAAGGGGGCTTTACCCGTGCGCCTGGGTCACCGTTTGCGGTTGGACGAAGTCCTTATCCGTTCGCAATCGGTGACCTGGATGCCGACGGCATGACGGACATTGTAGTCACGAGCACCGGGTTGGGGCCGCGTGCTGCTGCCCCATACAACGATGGATTGACGGCCTTATTTGGTGATGGGCGAGGTGGCTTCAGGCGCTCGCAGATCGCAGTAAAGGCAGGGCGCACGTGGTTTGTCGCGATTGGCGATGTGAATCAGGACAAGAAACCGGACGTCGTGACGACCCATACCGAGGACCGCCTGGTGAGCGTTCTGCTCGGCGATGGTCGAGGAAACTTCGCCGAGATAGCGGGTTCGCCATTCGATCTCGGCAATAAGGCGTGGCACATGGGCTTGGTCGATCTGAATCGCGACGGAAATGCGGACGTGATCGCTGCTGCTGACACCGGTGTTCGAGTGATGCTGGGCAACGGTCGAGGCGGCTTCGCGCAGGGGCCCGGCTCGCCTTTCGCAACGGGCAAGGGCACGTGGAGGCTCTCTGTCGGCGATGTGAATGCCGACGGCAAAGCGGATGTGGCGACCAGCAACCTCGAAAGCGACACAGTCAGTGTGTTCTTGAGTCGATAGCGACTGAGCCTGAGAGGTGCACTTGCTCGTCGAGAAGAGATGGTCTGCGTTTCACGTCACCAGGACCAGCATTGGCGTGACTGGCTGGTGGGCGCTGGAACTCTGACGCACCAATCTGAAAGCGCAGTCGATCGGGGTTCCAGGCCACCGAGTGGCCGCCGCGCTCGAGCCTGAGACTGATTGCTAACGTGTGACGCCGCGCTGAGCATCAATCCCTGCCGACGAAGGAAGAGTTGCCCCGGCAGGGATTCGCCCTGGCAATTCATCGCGCACACGAGTGAACGAACTACTGCCCGACCCTCTCGAACGGTTGTAGGCGGACTTCGGGCACGAGCTCGTCTGGGAGCCCCCAACCCCCAAACCATCCCCTTCTCACACGATCCGGCTGCGAAGCGCCTTCGCCACTGCTTCAGATTTGCTGTGCACTTCGAGCTTTTCGTAGATGTGTCGCAGGTGGAACGAGATGGTGTGCGGGGTGACGTGGAGAATCGCAGCAGCGGACTTGTAGCTGTGGCCGTCCACCATCAGTTTGAGCAGTCGGATTTCGTGCGGCGTGAGATCGTAGTCGGCCTTCTCCGGCGGACGCACGTCGCGGAACAACCGGATCACCCGACGAGCGACGTCCGGTGACATTGGCGCGCCACCGTCCACAGCCTCGCGCAGGCTCTCCAGCAACCGTGCCGGAGGCGTCTTCTTCAACAGGTACCCGCACGCGCCGGCGCACAACGCCTCGAAAATCCGGTCGTCGTCGTCGTACACCGTCAGCATGAGGAGTAGCATCCGAGGGTACTGCTCGCGGAGTAGCCGCATGCCCTCGAGGCCCGACATGCCGGGCAGCTCGATGTCTACGAGCGCCAGGTCGGCGGGGCGGGTCCGAAAGCCATCCAGTGCCTCCTCCATCGACCTGTACCGTCCGACACAGTGGAATCCGGGTGCGTCGTCGATCAGGGTCGCAAGACCCTCGCGGATTTCACGGCGATCCTCAATGGTCGCCACGGTTGTCACTTGTATCTGATCCATAGCTTGCAGCTCCACTATTCCACGTGAGCGTGGCGGCTCCGCTACGCGCTTGCGTAGGATCAGTGCGGCTGGCGGCGCAGGTTCGCCGTGAGGCGGACGCGCGTGCCGCGGCCGGCCTCCGAGTCGATTGTGAACACTCCGCCTAACGCGGCTGCCCGCTTCCGCATGCTGGCGATGCCGTTCCCGTCCACGCGAATGCCGGGATCGAAACCTCGTCCGTTGTCGGAGATCGCCAGCCGCAGCTCATGTCGTCCGAGTGTCAGCTCCACGACCGCCTCTGACGCACCGGAATGGCGTGCAATGTTGTTCACGCTCTCCTTGAGAATCAGATAAATCTCGCGTCTGAGATCCGTGCCGATCTTGAGATCCACATCAGGCGGCGGCGCCGAGAAGGTCAACGCGATGTCGGCGCCGCCCAGCGTTTCCTCCGCGAATCGATGCATACGTCGCGTCAGGTCGCTCAAGGCGTCGGTCCGTGGGTTGACGGCCCAGACGATGTCGCTCATCGCGTCGACCAGGTCTCGCGAGGTCGTGGCGATAGATGCCAGCGGCTCGGCGACGCGGGGCTCGCTGACGCCCGCGCGCCGCCGCGCGACCTCGGCAAGAATCGCGATCTGCGACAGGCTCGAGCCGATGTCGTCGTGCAGATCCGTCGCGATTCGCGATCGCAGCCGTTCGGTGCGGATTGCCTGCGCGAGCCGAACGTGATGGGCGAGATAACCCACCACCAGGGACGCAGCAGCCACGAGGCTGAGAAACCACCAACGCCGATACCAGGGCGGCAGCACTCTAAACGCCACCCGGGCTGGCGGGGAAATGGATGCTCCCCCGGCGCCGGACACGCGGGCTTCGAAGTTATAACGGCCGGCCGCGAGGCCCGCGTACGTCACGCGCCGTTCCGGCGCACGCGTCCATTCGCTGGTCACGCCCGAGAGCCGGTACCTGGTACTCGAGCGGCTCGCCCAGGCGCGGGGACAAGCCCACGAGCTCGATGTCGACTTGATTCTGCATTGGCTGAACGTCGAGCCCGTCGATACGTTCGACACCGACCTGAGGCAGTGGAAGCGGGCGCCCGCCGACCCGCACCACGCTCAGCAGACAGCGGGGAGGCGCAGGCTCGAATGGCCGCAATGATGGGTCGAGCCGAGCCAACGTTCCTCCGGCAGTCAGAAGAAGTGCGCCGTCGGGCGCTCGGACGATGGCCTCTACGCTGCCTCTTGGAAGCCCCTCGAACGTGGAGAACCTTCGCACCTTGCCGGTTGTTGGATCGAACGCAACCAGGCCGCCGAAAGTCCCCACGAAGATCATGCCGGATTTGTCCTGTTCGAGAGAGACGACGGTCTCGCCAAGTCGCGTCAGGGCCGGCATCGGGTGGATCACGTCGCCGCTCGCATCCCTGACGCGCAGCACGGCGTCGCCTCCACCGATCCAGAGATCTCCACTTCGATCGATCAGCAGAGCCGAGACGAGTGCGGGCAGGCCGTGCTCGATACCAAAGTGTGTCGCGCGGTTCTCGCGAATGCGCACAAGACCGCCTTCGCGCAGGCGCGCCCAGACAGTTCCGACGGTATCCTCGACAAAGCCGCCGAGCTGATTCGAAGCCGGCAGGCCCTGCGCGGCACCCATCTTCTCGAACCGCGAAGCGCGACGTCTCCAAATGGTCAACGTCTCGGCTCCCGCCGGAACGTTTGCGACCCAGACGTCACCTTCAGAGTCTTCGAAGATCTCACTGATATGATTGCCCGCGAGACCGTCGTCAACGGTGTAGCGGGCCGTGGGCATCACTTCCGGTGGACGGTCCGCGGAGAACTTGACGTTCGAAAACCGATACAGCCCGCCAGTGGTGCCGAACCAGATGTCGCCCCCGCTGTCCATCCGAATCGACCCGTCGGGCCAGAGCGAGCGTGCCACTCCTGCCGGAAGCACCGCACGCGCGGACGTCACGAGCTGACCGTCAATCCTGTGCACCCAGTCGTCCTGGCTCACGACATAAGGACGGCCGCTTCCGGTTCGCACGAGCCTCCGCAGATAGGGCTGACGAAGATTACGGTGCGCGGAAAACAACGTCACGCCTTGCCGCCGGATTGCGACGAGCCCGCCGTAGGTCGCCATCCACAAGTTGCCGGACGAATCTTCGACGATGTCGTTGAGCCGGAAGACCTCCGACGTGAACAGGACCCGCTCCGTTCGCGTGTCCGTCCAGATGAGCCGCCGGTCGTCACTGAGAATGAGGGTGCCGTTTGACACGTCAGCGATCCGTCTTGGCGTCCAGTCGCGGCGGATCGTCTCAGGCGCCCCCACCAGCTCTCCTGCTGCATCGAGTTGCCAGAGCTCAATCCCATCAGCCCGTACCAGCCTCAAGCGACCGTCGCGACCTAGAACAAGCGAGCGCACTGCCCCGGCAGAGGCGGCGTGGCACCCTGTTCCATCCAGGCCGCAGCGATAGACGCCAGCCGAGCTGCCAACCCACACCCATGACGCCTTCGCGATGAGCGACCTGATCTGGATTGCGTCCGCGGCGTACTTTGAGGGAAGCGGCAAAGCTAGTCGCTGCATTCCCCGTCCGACGGAGCCGTTGAACAATCCCGCGTCGGTACCCGCCCACAGCTGGTCACCTGGACCGACGAGAATCGTGTTCACGCGGTTCGAGGGCCGACTCTCTCCCACACGAATCTGCGTGAACCGCGTCGCAGGATCCGCCGAAGTCAGGTCGAAACGGAAAATACCTGCGCCGTTGGTCCCGATCCAAAGGTTGCCGTCCGCTCCGAGCGCCAGATCATTGACGCTGGTGCCCACGTCGAGTCCGTCAGCACGTCCATAAGTAGTGAATCGCTCACCGTCGAAGCGTGCGAGACCGGCCACACCGCCCAGCCAGAGAAACCCGCGCGGATCCAGCAGAAGTCGAATGACGACGTCGTGGGCGAGGCCGTCTGCCGTCGTGTAAGTGATCGCCGGCAGATCCTGCGGCCAGGCAGTCGCCGTGTAGAGACAAAGCGTGAAGACGAGGAGCGGAAGGGGGGCGAGGCGCCGAAGGCGTTTGACGCGCCTGGATCTGGCGACGCTCGCCCGCATGAGGCCGAACGATAGCACGTACCGGCGGTCAGGCCCCACCCTGGTCCGGGTACAAGCCGCTCGAGCTGGCCTCATGATCGAACAGTTGCTGCTCCAAGGCTAGCATTTTTGCAAACTCGCGATCCGCGTAGTGTTCGAAATTCGGCTCGGCCGTGACACTGAGATGGAGGTCACGGTCAATCGTTCGACGCAGCTCGCGAACGCTCGTTGGATCGTCCAGCCTGCACAACAGGGTCAACAAATTACGCTTGCTCAAACTGACATGGACGACGCTTTTGCCGCCCTGGACGGTGATTGTCGCATTCATCGAGATCCCTCCTTCCAACAGTGATCACGCTCCGGCCATCCTCCAGACAGGATGGATGGCCGGAACTCTCGTTGCCGCTGCGGCGTTACTTCACGACCAACGTGCCGCCGTGCGTCGCCTGCAGGCTGTTGTTGAACCCGGCGTCGTAGGCCTTCGCGTCCGTGAACTCCAGCCTCGAACTGCCGGAACCCACCTTGCGGAAACGCAGTCGGAGAATGGTTCCGCTACCGGACCCACCTGCCGACGAGCTCTGCATGTCAACGGTGATCTTGATCAGGTTCGAGCCGCTCTTCGTCACCTTGAACGTCGCCTGATGACCAAACGCCTCCATCCAGCTGCCGGCGCTGCTGAAACTGGCCAGGGTGACGACCGCGGGATCGAAGCTGATGTTGGCTCGCACCATGTTGACGGCGTCGGCGCCGAAGTCGTTCGCGTGGAGCGCGACGTACAGGTCACCGCCGCTCGCTTCACCTGCCGGCTGGAGCGAGAAGCTGCGCTGCGCGGGTGACGACGTATCAGGCATAAACGCGAACCCGTCTCCGGGGGTCGGCGTGGGTGCTGGGGTCGGCGTCGGCGTGGGTGTTGGAGTCGGTGTCGGCGTTGGAGTCGGCGTGGGCGATGGGGTCGGCGTGGGCGATGGGTTCGGCGTGGGCGTCGGGTTGGGCGCGGGCGGTGCAGGTTCGCTGGGGCCGGCCGGCGACGGCGTCGGTGCCAGAGGCGATTGGCTATCGCTGCACGCGGAGGCAACAACGAGCGCAACGATCGACGCGAAGGTAACGAGGGCTTTCGAGTGCATGGTGGAACTTCCTCTTCTTCTTTCTGATGACGACTGCCCGGTCCCGCGGAATTGCTGGCCGGTGTCGTCGTGCACGCGAGAGTAGACATCGCATTCGCAGAGGACGCACTACCAGGGTGCGTAGGAAGGCACTACCTGAACGTGTAGGTGTGCAAAAAAAGAGAGCGCGGAATGACGGCGCGAAAGCTGCGCGAATGCGTAGTGTGTCTGCGGAGGGATGCGCGTCTAATCGTCTGCGCGGGTCACGCGAACATGCCCGCGGAGGGTGTTCATGATGTGGAGAATATTACGGCTCATTGCCCTGGCCCTCGTCACGTCGGCCGCCACAGGGTGCATTTCGGGGCCCACCGATCCGTCGCCCCTTCCCTTCCCTACCCAGAAAGACCGCTAGAACGGAGGAAGAAGGATCTTCCCTTCTTCCTTCTCGCCGTTATCCAGTTATTGGCCGTTGCTGAATCCGTTTGACCGGCTGTACAAGAACAACCTGAATTCGGGTTTGCAGCTCAACCTGCCCCGATCGCGTGCACTCATCGGATGGAGATTCCGCACGCGAACCGTCACAGGGATCGATCGCCGTGCCGGCCGAATCGTCGCTGATTAGCTTGGACTCAGGCGATCTACGCACTTCATGCCTTCAGCCTGCTGATGGGCATCGTCGGCGCCGCGACCGTCGTCGGGGTCGCGCGAGGATGGATTGCGCTAAGCGGACGGAGAGCGATGTCCGCCTGATCGACGTCAGCCGAGCGTTCAGGTCACTGTCGAGGCGATTTCAGAGCTGCGCAGCCAGGCCGACGAGCTTCCTGACCGTATTGATGTTCCTCGCCGTCCCGTGCCCCGCATCACCGCGAATCTCAGCTTCGATCGGCCTTGGCGTTCGGGTAGTGAATGTAAAGTTCGTGCTTCCCGAGCCTGACCTCTTCGCCGCCGGGCGCAACCACCGTGTCGAGAATCGCTTTCGGAGCTGGTTGGGCGGATCGTAGCTTAGTGGCGGACGCTCGCCCTCGACGTGATGAACGGCTCGATGCTGCAGGCGTACTGGTTCGCGAGGGTCACCACGCGCGTGTACTGCGGATCGTAGGGGGTCCGTGCCGGAAAATCGATGCGGTATCCGCGCGCGCGCTGGGCTCGGACCAGTCCCTTTGGAACATCGACGCTCACCGTGTAAGTGCCGTTCGCGAGCTCGGTTAATTCGAAGCGGCCATCGGTTGTGACCGTTTGCCGTTCCAGCATGGCTCCCTTCAACGAGACGACGGCGCCATTGACAGGATTATTAGGATTGGACGGTCCGATACTGGCGCTTGGCAGCACCTCCATCACGGTGCCCAAGGTTCGCCCTCCGCGCGGAGGCTTGGAGAGTCCATTCATGAAGTTGAGTGTTTCGTCCCCAACAGGGCCAACCAGTTCGAAAGCATCGGTCGTGCAGGCACGGACTTCGACCTTGCCGTCAGCACAGCGCGCCGTGAGAACGGCGTACTCGCGGTCGAGCCTGTCCAGGGTGCCCTACAGGTGGGCAATTTTAACCCGACTTTAACCGTCTCGGTTGGAGTCGGCCCTCCCCAGTCAAACCCAGTACTAGGTTGGGGCGCTGATTTGTTTAGGAAATCTTCGAATTGGCTAGCCTTCCCGAGCGCCGCGTATAACTCAAAATCCCGTGGGGTTCACTCCCCGTGTCGGTTCGATTCCGACCTCCGGCACCAACCCTCGCTCTCGATGCAGGCGAAGGTTGTCCGCCGTAGCGCAAAGCGCGAAGGCGGACTTTCTCTATCTATCCCGAGAGCTTCGGCTCGGCACGCCAGCAACCTTCCGCAGAAACGGGTCGGACTGATAGCAGCGGCCGCTCGACTTCAGCTCGTCGGCGGCGACCCTCATCAACGGCGACTCGACTTTGACCGCTATGGCCAGCGCCCTTTGATACTCGTGCCGGGCGTGCTCGGCGCTGCCCGGTTGCTGCTCGTAACTGGTACGCCTCGGCAGCGCAGAGCCATCGATGGGCAGCGAGCACGCGCAAAAGCCCGGCAAACGGCGTGTCCGGATGGTCGATCAGGTAGCGCTGCGCGAAGATGGCCTCACGCTCCGGGCAGTCGTGAAAACCTTCCCATTCGTAACACGGCCGCAGAGTATCAACGTACTCCTGCGCGAGTTGCTCGACACCCGACCTGGTCGAAGCAGCAACAAGCTTTCCCTCGTACCCTTCCCGCGCGGCATACACCATCGTCATCTCGGACCCCAGTTGCGGAGGCCGCGGCCGCGGACGGTACGCACCAAGGCGCTGATAGTAACGTTGCAGGTCCTCGCGAAAGTCGCGCGGGAACTGCGCGACTTCAGAAGGTGGGTCCGCGTAGAACACGATCGCATCGAGAACGCTGCGGTTCGCCCTTCCCGCCTGCTCGAGATCCAGGTTGCCCGCGGTGGCAGCGTAAAGCGTGAGGAGGGTCACTATGGGCCACATCGAGCGTATAGTAATTCCTGTTTCACGATACTTTAACGGTTCGTCGCGTTTGTCGCGTGTTTTGCCGTCTGTCCCGTGAAACACGAAAAGGGCTAACGTGCTGATTCGTCAGCAAACTAGCTCCTTTTCGCAACGTCGCCGTGAGCACTCAAAACCCGTGGGGTTCACTCCCCGTGTCGGTTCGATTCCGACGTCCGGCACCAACTTTCCTCGGGAATTAGTGGATTTCTGGAGAGCGGGTCGGGCCGGAAAATCTGTCGTCGGACTTTTTTCCCCGTGTTTTTCCCCAGACGTTCGACAGGAGTCTGTCGCGGCTTTTTTGAAAGCGGAATCTGAGAATGACTCTCGACGATTACCTTGAGCAATTCATCGAAGGCTACCTCTTTGAGGATCTCCGTTCGATGGCGTCGATCACCGGTTCGCCCGACAAGCCGTACGGCGCGGTCGGCTATCCCATGGTGATGACTGCGTTATCAGGAGTCGAACCAGTGACTTTGTCGCTCCCGACTTTGACGAGCCTACCGATTGAGTGATCGGCCGTCACCCGGTGGACCTGCCGAGCCGCTTCAGCGTCGATTCGAGCCGCCGCGTCACGAAGGGTGACCCCGTCGACGATGGTGTACCGCCGATAGATGCTCTCGGTCTTGTGCCCACCATCGCCATCGCCGCTGATCGCGACACACCGGCCGACTCCAGGTTCTTCACGGCGGTACGGCGGAAGTCGTGGACCAACCGGCCGGGTACACCCGCGCCTTCGCACGCGTTGAGCCACGAGTTGCGGAAGTTCTTGATCGTTTTCCCGTTGCGATGGAACACACGAGGCACGATGCGACCGGCCTTCTTCAGTCGCTCATGTTCCGCCAGTTGGTCGCGTAATAACGCCTCCAGAGCGACGGTGAACGGGAAGTTGCGCCCCTCGCGGTTCTTCGTGGTGCCCGGTTCCAGCCGCACCATCCTGGCCGACCAATCGACTTGCCGCCATTCCAACGGCAGAATCTCGCTCACGACGCGCCAACCCGTGAGGTACGCGAACTCCATCACGGGTTGAATCGCCGTTGGTAGACGGGCCCTCACAACAGATGCTCAACGGTGTCGGTGAACGGCACCCTTTGCCCTTCCCATTCAGGGCAGCCTACATTGACAGACTGAATGTGAGCTTCCACGGTCAAAACTGAAGGCAAGACAAGCGACATCACGGACGGATGGAGTTGCACAAGCCCATGAAAACGACCGCTCTGTTGGTCTTGGCCCTCGGCTGCACGTCGACCCGTATGTCTGCCCAAGACGCGCCGGTTATACGTCAGACAGAATGGCGGCGGGCTGTCAGACCACTTTGGCAAGTCGACTTCGGCTATCCGATTCGTGTAAGTACGGGTGTGACGCTCGTTGTGGGCGAAGAACGACGCCTGACCGGATACGAGAGCCATGTGCACGGATTGGTCGCTGCCGCTGATGCTGGTCTCGCTGGCCTGAGCGCAAAGGTCGGATGGGCGGACCTTCGGCCATACGACGCCGGCCTGTCTGGCTATTCCGTGGAAGCCGTAATTGTCCGACCGCTGGGGGTCGACTCGATATTCGATCGAGGTGTGACGTACGTGGGCCCTGGAGCTTCGTACTATTTGTTTTGTTTTCGTTTCTCGGGAAGCCTGCTCTTTGCGACCGGATCGGCAAGTCGGGAGGTGGTACCGATGGCGACGGCGGCATTCGTCGTACCAATCCGGTTTTGATCTCATTTGCAACGACGCTGAAGAATCTCTGCAATGGGTCGTAGCAAGCACCCGTAGACAGGTTCTCTCCGCTGACGGCCAGGAGCGCCGACGCTCAAAGAACACACCTCGATGCGACGACGTTGACTGAAGCCGGCCGCAGCCAACCACGCCGCTCGCAGCTAACCAACGGGCGGATCGTGTAGCGCAGGCCGGTGCTATCATCCCGCCAGTGTTGGAGTTGCCAAAGGCGACATGGCTGCAGAGCAGCCGCCGTTGGCTGCGGAGACGCTCGCCGGTGTACTCCAAGAGTAGTTAGGTCGCGATCTGTAGTTCCTGGAAATCCGTAGCGGCCAACTGTGAGGACCGTCTGTCTAAGGGACCAGGCCACCGTGACAATAGTTGACAACGCGAGACGAATCGCAATGATCTCGACGCCACTCGGTCTCATCGCCTTTTCCCTCTCGCACGGCACGCTCAGCTGGTCGGAGACGCAGCATCTTCGGAGCGCGGGCCTCGACGAATGGATTCAACACCTCACGAATATTCGGGGGCGCTGGCTCGCGGCACACATCGGTGGTGTTGCCCTTTTTCCGCTCATCGGCATGACGATATCGTGGATGCTGCCAGCGAGAAGGATCCTGAGCACCGTCAGCAAGGTCGCCATGATCGTCTATGCACTGCTCTATGTTGCGGTGGATGCCGTGCTGGGAATCGGTTCATCTATTCTCATCGACTATCGCGCCGGCCTGGCTCCCTCGGATCGCGTCGGGGCAGACCGTGCATTCGAGGCGTTGTTCTTCGCGCCATCGGCCATCGACTGGCTCGATCGAGGCGCCACCCTTGCCTTGGAAATCGGCGCACTGGCTGCCGCCTTGGCGCTTTGGCGAGACTACGGTTGGCGCGTGTCGTTGCCGCTGGCCACAGCAGGATATGTGCTGGCCCAGAGTCACTTCCCGCCCTACGGCGCTATTGCCGGGCTCGCGCTCGGGATCGCGGTGTGGCAGTACCTGGTGCTGAAGCACCGGGTTGGCGGCCAACCGTCTTTTGCCTAACCCGTCGACGACCCAACCTCGCGCTGCAGCCGTCGCGCCTGCAGTGCGTGCGAGAATGTCGCAGTGGCGCGCGGCTGAGCGCGCACGTTAGGCGTCGGAAAGATACCGTTCGGAGGCGCATGTGTCGGTACTCAAGACCAAACCCACAGAAGTCAGCGCCGAGAGTCATATCGCTGCCATGGCGAACGAGGAGCAACGGAATGACGCCCAGACTCTGGTTGCTCTAATGCGAAGAGTTACCAAGCAAGAACCAAGGATGTGGGGGCCAAGCATCGTCGGATTCGGGAACTACCATTACAAGTACGCCAGTGGTCACGAAGGCGATTCCGCTCTCGCTGCGTTTGCCGTGCGGGGAAGTGAGTTGGTTGTTTACATCGCGGCGGGCTTCGAAGGTCGTGACGTCTTGTTGGCCAAGCTTGGAAAGCACAAGACTGGAAAAGTATGTGTCTACATCAGGCGCCTAGCCAACGTCGATCTGAAGGTCCTAGAAACGTTGGTAGCGCGATCGGTAGCAGAGGCGAAGCGTCGCTATCCGCAAGCCAATGAAGACGACGCCTAACCCTGCCTTGCACCGGACTCGCCTTTGGCGAGCCGGTGAAGTCCACGTCAGGCCCCTGAAGGACCTGAACCTGGCGACATGAAGACGGCCATTCGGGTACTCATCTCAGCACTCGCTGCCGCCATCAGTTACATCTCTCTTGCTTTTGTTTCATTAGTGCTGAACGTAACTGGGACGCGGTGGTGGCTGCCGCTGACGCTCATCCTCATGACCGTCGTCACCTGGTTCGTGTGGCGGCACTCGCGGTCGTGGTCCCAGACGCTCATCACGGGATCGATCGTGGCACTGCCGGTGATAGCGGTTGTTGGGTGGGGTTACTGGCGGGTCTCGTCCTATGGGTATGTGTACGTCTCATTGAACGACGTCGCGCTCAGCACCGGTTCGTGGGCATCCCAACCGGTTCGCAGTGCTGATCTGGTCTTCAAAGACGCCGCGGGAAGAGTTCTCGCGAATGCGCGAGCCGAGGACGGCATCGTCAGGCTCATACATCCACGAGTTGGCGACTGTCGGCGAGAGGCAGCCCAGGGTCAGGCGGCATGGCACGCGTGCTTCGAAGAGACGTCGAGCTGGGTCATGACCTGGGCCCGGGATGTTCGTGACGCGAGCGTGCGCGTCGATACGTGCGTGATCGATCGCGTGCCCGTGGCCCGGGAAGAGTACAAGGGCAGCTGGTGGTTGTGGTGGGTGCCGCACCCTCACCTGGACAACTCGGCCCGGACAGGTTTCACGCTTAGGTTGGGGATCAACAGCGCCGCCTGCCGACCGGCCGTGCCCTAAACCTTATTCGGCGGGCCATGCCTGCGTCGGATTCACCCACGCCGCGCGCCACGCGTGAGCAATCGTGGTTGCGGCATGTTCTGATGAAATTGCGAAGAGCCGCCGCCCAGGCAGCAAAATCCCGTGGGGTTCACTCCCCGTATCGGTTCGATTCCGACCTCCGGCACCAGCCTTCGCTCTCGATGCAGGCGAAGGCTGTCCGCCGTAGCCGAAGGCGGACTGTAGGGCGTAGTGTACGCCTCTCATCCCAGAATCAGCGCGTAGCAGAACACATCGGCGGGTTCGCCGGGCCGCAGGTTGGGGAATTCCGTGTGGCGCCGGAAGACGCCCTCACGAGCGAAGCCGCACTTCTCGAGCACCCGCGACGACACCACGTGCTCCGTGTGGCAGATCGCATAGAGCCGGACGACGCCGATGGTGCGCGCGACATCCACGATTGCCCGCAAGGCCTCCGTGGCGTAGCCTTTCCCCCACGCGTCCTTCGCGAACACGTACCCCGTCGAGGCGCGCTGGGCCGTTTCGAAGCCGAAGCCTGTCCCACCGAGCAGCGCGCCGTCCTGGCGGGACTCCACGAGATACGGACCCGCCGGCCACTGCTGCCACTCGGCGTCGCTGAACTCGAGAAACGCGCGTGTGGCGCTCACGGACTCATGCCGCGGCCAGCTGAGATAATGCGTCACGTCTGCGTCGGTGGCGTAACAGTCGAAGATGGATTCCGCGTCCTGACGGCGAGGCCTCCGCAGGATGAGGCGTTCGGTCTCAATTCGTTCCGGGGCCATGAATCACCTCGCGCCGTCATCGGCCGACACGGCGGAACAGGCGGACGACGAACAGGGAGCCATAAATCGCCGCCACCAAGCCGTAGAACAAGACACCGAGACCGGAATAGTAGCCCCACTGGATGGGCGTGCTGAGCCACATCATGACGAGCCCTGCGGCCGCCACATGCGCGGCGCCTGCGAGGATGAAACCCAGCGCGACGCGGCGGTTGCCCCGGCTGGCGACTCGAAGCAGCAGTTCCTCGGTACTCGGCCTCGCCGAGGACATGGGCGAGCCAACCGCGCGAGAAATTCGAGCCAGCCACCAAGAGAGACGTCGTCAGGACAACGACGCCCAGTTCCAACATGAAATACGGAATCAAGGCGATCACGAGCGTCGATGCCGCGAATCGCCATCCGAGGCGGCGCACGATTGGATTCGCTTCGAGCCGCAGCGTCGGCGAGACGAGCCGAGTGCTCACGACGTCGCCGATCCGCGACAACAAGACCAGGAACGCGAGGAGGTGCGTGAAACCGTCGGCGTGAACGAATGCGTCGATCATCGTTCAGATCTTCGCGCTCGCACGACGCTGGACCTCTTCGACGTATTCCTTGGCCTGCGCGAGACCCGCACCCGTCGCCGCGCGATACGCCTTGATCGCCTCGATCTTCCTGCCGCTCCGCACGGCGTCGAGAACTGCCTGGGGCACCTCGCCATAGGGGTCGTACCGGATGCCCTGATGTTTCAGGAGCGCATCCAGTTTTCCCTCCACTCGCGACAACGCGCGCAACCGTTGTTCGACCGCGGCTGCGCGCATGCCAATGGCCGCCGCAGCCATAGCGGCCACGACGGCGAAGAAGAGCCCCGGCAGCAAAAAGTCGTTCATGACGGACCCTCGCACATCGGAGAGTGGAACACTGGCCCGGCCCGACGCGAGGACGATACTACCGCAGCTGATGCACAACGCCAGAGGCCGCCCGCTTCTCGCCATCGCAGCTCCAGTGCCAGGCGGATAGCCGGTGCGCCGGCCGGAGCCGCGATTGGCGGGGTTTTCCGGCCCGGGTATTCGTCTTCGGGTTTTTCGGGATCACGGACTGGTTGACGCGCCTGTCCGGCTAATGTCATGTACAAGGGGATTCTGGTCGCCCTGGAGAACGGACGAGCGGATGAGACACTGCTGCCGCACGTTATCAGCTCGCACGGTTGCCTGGCTCCGAGTTACGTTGATCCACGTCGCCGACGGGTGGGCGGCGCGGAACGACGAACAGCTCGGCCCGGCTGAGTAAGGAGCGCCATCATGACCGAGACCCTACCGGCATCAACGGACCGCCTGCTGCGAGGCGCGGAGCGCCGCCGGCCCTACTCATCGCTCGTGCGCATCGACGTCAGCGCGCTGTCGCATCCCGGCCGCGTCCGGGCGAACAACGAGGACCAGTTCCTGGTCACCCGACTGGTGCGATCCATGGAGACAATGCTCTCCAGCCTCCAGCCGGGCGATGTGCCCGAGCGAGCGGACGAGATCAACTACGCGATGGTGGTCGCCGACGGCATGGGCGGCCACGCCGCCGGGGAGGTGGCGAGCCGGCTCGCGATCAGCGCGCTCATAACGCCTGGTCCTGGATGTGCCTGACTGGATCTTCAGGGTCGACGAGGAAGGCGCCCCGGAGCTTGAGCGCCGCGCGCGCCGGACCGTGCAGCAGGTCAGCTCGCTGCTTTTCGAGCGGGGACGCGAGGACGCCGCGCTGCGCGGCATGGGATCGACGCTGACGGCGGCGCGCAGCTACGGCCGCGACCTCCTGATCGTCCACGTCGGCGACTCGCGGGCGTATCTCTTCCGCGCCGGCCAGCTGCATCGTTTGACCAAGGACCACACCTACGCGCAGATGATGGTCGACTGCGGGCGGCTTCAGGCCTGCGACGTGGCCAGCTCGGGCGTGGCTCACATCCTGACCAACGCGATTGGCGGATCGACCGAGCAGGTCGACGTCGACGTCGATTTGATGCGGCTCGAAAATGGCGACCGCATTCTGCTCTGCAGCGACGGCCTGACCGACCTCGTCGACGACGACGCAATCACGAAAACCCTGGTTGGATCGCCCATGTCGAGCGACGCGTGCGCCGAGCTGATGCGGCAGGCGCTCGATGGCGGCGGGCGCGACAACATCACCGTGATCGTCGCGGGCTACACGCTTCCCGACGAGCGCGTCCCGCCGGCGCCGAAGGCGCCCTCGACCTAACTGAAAGCTGCCGGCGTCAGCGCCGCGCCACTCGCGCGACAAGTGCCACGGCGAAGCGCTGCATCCGGCTCATCGTCTCCTCGCTGAGCTTGTCCGGCGTATCGTCCGGCGTGTGGATCGTCTTGAGAATAGGCGGCGCCACCCCCTGCGCCAGCCCGGAGTTCGGGCCGGCATTCATCATCAGCCACAGCTGGTGAGCCTCGACGGCGGGAACGATCCCCACCGAGATCGCCGGTATTCCGGCCTTCACGAACGACCGGTCGTCACCGGGAGGCATCTGGGCAAAGCCCACGCAGGCAACCTCCTCGGCGGCGCACGTCTCGACGAGCGTCCGGCGCAGCGCGGCATTCTCAGACAGCGCGGGCCCGTACAGAATCGTGTCGCCGTAGGCGTTGATGTCGAAGTTGAGCATCGCGGCAAATCGCTCGGATGCGTGCTGCTTCAGGTACTGCGCGGACCCGACGAGGCCGAGCTCCTCCATGTCGAACCAGACGATCCTGACGCGGACCGCCAGCTTCTCGGCCCGCAGCGCCTCCGCGACTCGAATCAGCATTACGCTCGACGCCGCGTTGTCGACTGCGCCGCGGCTCAGCGAGCCATCGGCCAGCCGTACCGCGTCATAGTGCGCGCCGATCACGATTACGTCCGCGCCTTCGCCAATCGTCACGACGACATTCCGCCCTTCGGTGCGAGGTTCACGCCCGATTGGCTTCTCGATCGTGAACGGCTCGACGGCGAAGGTCAGGCCACGGTTGCGCAGCATCGACGTCAGCGCATCGAAACGCGCCTCGTTGGTCGTCGCCGCCGTGAGGCGGCCGGCGTCCTCGACCAGCCCCGCCGCCTGCGGAACGGCCGCGGGAACCGCTTGCAAAGCGGCGATGAAAGCAAGAACGACGACGGTGTTCATGGGTCAGATGATACTGCCTCCCCGGAAAGCTGAGCCTGCCGGCGAAGTGCTACGCTTGGACGGCACACCGATGACATCAGCGGACCGCGGGCGCGCCACGAAGGAACCATGGGCGACCCGCACCTGATCGGCCCAGTTCGGCGCGCCACATCCTCCGCGCGCGGCCCTCGGCCCCTTCCCGATGACCTCCTGAGGGATGCCTCCCGCCGGCTCGGCATCATCTCGCTCGTTGCCGGCGGGCTGTGGCTGCTTGCTACAGCCCTCAGCCATGTCGCCGTTCGATCGATGAGTCACGGCGACCCGCAGTGGCTCAAGGTCGGGATGCCCGAGGTGATCGCCGCGTTCAGCATCGTGGTGTCCGTGCTGCTCTTCTTCTACACGCGCCGGGGCGAGCGCGATCCAAGGACGATGCTGGATCTCGGACTGGTGTACCTGGTGCTGACCGCTGTGGCGATTGGCCTGGTGTTCCACTGGAACCCGATGCCCATGGAGCGGCAGATCGCGCCCGAGATCTCATGGATCGGCGCCGTCGTCCTCATGTTTGCCGCCATCGTGCCGAGCACTCGTGCCAAGACGCTCGTCGCCGGCCTGATTGCCGTCTCGATGAACCCGATGGCGATGCTGATCGCCCGGGCACGAGGGACGTGGCCCTTCGAGCCCGTGAGCACCGCCCTGCTGATGCACTATCCCGACTACCTGCTCGTCGGCGTCGCCGTCGTCATCTCGCACATCGTCACCACGCTCGGCCAGCAGGTCGCCAAGGCGCGAGAGATGGGCAGCTACCAGCTTGGAGAGCTGCTCGGACGCGGCGGGATGGGTGAAGTCTACAAGGCGACGCACCGCATGCTCGCCCGGCCGGCGGCGATCAAGCTGATTCGTCCCGAGACGATTGGCGCTCGCGATCCGGCGGCCGCGGAGCTCGCGGTGACCCGCTTCCGGCGCGAGGCGCAGGTGGCAGCCAACCTGCGATCGCCCCACACCGTTGAGCTCTACGACTTCGGCGTGACCGACGACCAGACGCTCTACTTCGTGATGGAGCTCCTCGACGGCATGGATCTCGACACGCTGGTGCGCCAGCACGGCCCGCTACCCGCTGGCCGTGTCGTTCACGTCCTGACCCAGGCGTGCGCCTCGCTCGACGAGGCGCATGTGCGCGGCCTCGTGCACCGCGACATCAAGCCCGCCAACATCCATGTGGGAAAACTCGGGCTGGTCTGCGACTTCGTCAAGGTTCTCGACTTCGGCCTGGTGAAGCCCATCGCCGATCGGAGCCTGGAGGAGACGCTGGCGACGCAGGCAGGGCTCATCGTCGGCACGCCCGGCTACATGGCCCCCGAGATGGTGCTGAGCGACACGGTCGATGGGCGCGCCGATCTCTACGCGCTTGGCTGCGTCGCCTATTATCTGCTCACCGGACAGCAGGTCTTCGACGGCGACACGCCAATGAAGATCATGGCAAAGCATCTGCAGGAGGCGCCTATCCCGCCATCCCAACGAGCGCCGAACGGCGTGCCTCCCGCGTTGGAACGGGTCATCCTCACCTGCCTCGCCAAGAAGCCCGAGGATCGGCCGCGGAGCGCCGCGGAGCTCGCGCGGCTCCTTGCCGCTGCTGATGTCGAGCCGTGGACCAGCGAGCAGGCGGCCGAATGGTGGGCGACGGCGCGGGCGTCGAGTACCTGGACTCCTCGGGAGCACTGACCGCACGATGACGTCGGGCTGAGTGTCCTCGGCTTGACGACCGTCCGGGCGGGGCAGATAATCCGCGCATCCTTGCCCGGTCATCGCCCTTCGGGCGGCTCACCTCACCTGTGAAGGCACGGACGGGATCCTGCCCCTGGTTCGTTGGCTTTGAGATCTGGAGAAGTTCATGACGATTCTCAGAACTCCGCGGATGTTGCTCCTCGCCGCAGCCTGCATGATCGCGACAACACTGGTCGCCGCGCGCGAGCAGGGCGCTGCCAACCCGGCACAATCCGCGGCTCTCAGCCAGGCCATACCGGTCGATCCCGAGATCACGCTGGGCCAGCTGCCGAACGGGCTGCGCTACTACGTGCGGGCCAACAAGAAACCGGAGAAGCGCGCGGAACTGCGGCTGGTCGTCAAGGCCGGATCGATCCTCGAAGACGACGACCAGCGCGGCCTGGCACATTTTGCCGAGCACATGGCCTTCAACGGCACGCGCAACTTCCCCAAGCACGAGGTCACCTCGTTTCTCGAGTCGCTCGGCATGCGCTTCGGCGCCGACATCAACGCCTACACGAGTTTCGACGAAACGGTCTACATGCTGACCGTCCCCACCGACAAGCCCGACACGATGGACCGCGCGCTCCTCATCCTCGAAGACTGGGCGCAGGGCGTCACATTCGACCCGGCAGAGATCGAAAAGGAGCGAGGGGTCGTCCTCGAGGAATGGCGGGTGCGGCGCGGCGCAGGCGCCCGCATGCAGGACAAGGTCTTCCCGATCTGGCTCAAGGGCTCGCGCTATCCGGACCGGCTGCCGATCGGCACGCCCGAAGTCATCAAGGGCTTCACGCCCGATCGGTTGAAGAAGTTCTACACGGACTGGTACCGCCCGGAACTGATGGCGGTCGTCGCCGTCGGCGACTTCGACAAGGCCGCCGTCGAGGGTTTGATCAAAAAACACTTCACGTCCCTGCAGTCGCCATCCTCTCCAAGGCCCCGGCCGACCTACGACATCCCGGACCAGCCCGGCACGCGGTACTCGATCACGACGGACAAGGAAATGACGACGACGAGCGTGCAGATCAGCACGCTCCTGCCGGCGCGCCAGCAGGGCACCGTGGGCGTCTACCGGCAGGAGATGGTCGACCGCCTCTTCGCCGCCATGCTGTCTGCCCGCTTGGCCGAGATGACCCAGAAGCCGGACGCCCCGTTCCTCCAGGCGTTCGCCGGCCGCAGCATCTTTCTGGCGCGCACCAGGGAAAGCACTGGCCTCACCGCGCTCGTCAAGGAAGACGGCGTCGAGCGCGGGCTGGACGGCCTCCTCGGCGAAGTCGAGCGCGTGTCACGCTTCGGTTTCACCGCGACGGAACTGGACCGGCAGAAGCAGGCGACAGCGAGGAACTACGAGCGGATGGTCGCGGAAAAAGACAATCGCGAGGCCAACAGTCGTGCGAGCGAGTACATCCGCAACTTCCTCGAGCAGGAATCCCTGCCCACGGCCGACTACGAGTTCGCGCTGCATCAGCGCTTTCTGCCGGAAGTCACGCTCGACGAGGTCAACAAGCTGGCCGGCCAATGGTTCCCGGATCGCAACCGCATCGTCATCGTCTTTGGACCGGAGAAGGCCGGCCTCGCCGTCCCCGATGAGGCGAAGCTGGCAGCCGTCGTGAAAGCAGCCGCGGCGAAGGAACTGACGCCGTACGTGGACACCGTGGCTGCGGCGACGCTGCTCGATCCCGTTCCTGCTCCTGCCACGATTGCGAGAACGACGACGAAGGACGCCGCCGGCATCACCGAGTGGGAGCTGTCGAACGGCGTGAAGGTCATGCTCAAGCCGACGACCTTCAAGGAAGACGAGATCGTGTTCAGGGCAACGAGCCCCGGCGGCACGTCGCTGGCGAGCGATTCGGATTACATCCCCGCGAGCACCGCGACGCAGGTCATCACGGCGGGAGGCGTCGGGAAGTTCAGCATCGTCGACCTGCGACGGGTCATGACCGGGAAGATCGCCTCCGCGGCTCCTTTCATCGGCGAGCTGGAAGAGGGGCTGAACGGCAGCAGCTCGAAGAAAGACCTCGAGACGCTCTTTCAATTGATTCATCTCCGGTTCACGCAGCCCAGGATTGACCAGACTGCCTTTGGCGTTCAGGCCACGCAGATGAGAACGGTGCTGGCCAACCAGGCGGCTGTCCCTGAATTCGCGTTCCGGGAGGCGCTCTCGAACACGATGAGCCAGAACCACCTGAGGCGGCGCATCTCCACAACGGCGACCGTCGACGAATGGAATCTCGACAAGTCCGCGACGTTCTACAAGGAGCGATTCGCCGATGCGAGCGACTTCACTTTCGTCTTCCTCGGAAGCTTCGATCTCGCGACGATGAAGCCCCTCGTCGAGCGGTATCTGGCAACCTTGCCGTCCATGAATCGCAAGGAGACGTGGAAGGACGTCGGCGTGCGGACGCCGACCGGCGTCGTCGAGAAACGCGTCGAGAAAGGCATCGAGCCCAAGAGCCAGGCGGCGATGGTGTTCACGGGGCCGTTCGTCTACGACCAGACGCAGCGCGTGGCGATTCGTGCCATGGCGGAAATCCTCCAGACGCGGCTGCTCGATACCATCCGCGAAGATCTGGGGGGTACGTACAGCATCAGCGCCAACGCCGGATACCGCAAGATCCCGATCCCTGACTACTCCATCTCGATCCAGTTTGGGTGCGATCCGCAGCGGACTGACTCGCTCATCGCGCGCGTGCTCCAGGAAATCGAGCAGTTCAAGGCCAACGGGCCGACCGAGAAGCAGGTCAACGACGAGCGCGAGGCGCTGATGCGCGACTTCGAGACCAACGTCAAGCAGAACGGCTATCTGCTGACGCAGATCAGCTTGAAGTATCAGTTCGGCGAGGACCCGGCGACCCTCTGGAACATCCCCGAGTACTACAAGAAGATCGATGGGCCGATGATTCAGCAGGCGGCGCGGACGTACCTCGAGGGCAAGAACCGCGTCACCGTGCTGCTCTTTCCGGAGAAGAAGTAGGCAGGTCCAGCTGGTCGTTGGGAGGCCATGCTTACCGAAGGATGTCGGCGAGCGCCAGACATCGAAGTGAGATTTTTGCCGCCGCCTCGGCGGTGAGTGTCACGCGTCCAACGATAGCTTCGTGGTCACGGCGCTCGCCTCCGATACCGACGCGCGTAGAACACGCTACCGCGGAGCAATCCGCGCCGCGGGCTGCGGGGCGCTCTTGCGGCTCAACTCCGCACCAGTCGTCGTCACGTAGTACTTCGCCAGCATGTTCGGGCGCTCCCATGCCGGGAGCGCGCTGCGATCACGCACGAACTTCAGGAAGCTGGACGCGACCTGGGCAAAGTGCGCCTCGTGGCCGACGCGCAGGGCATCGGGAACATTGACCTTGATCTCGGCTCCGCGATCCTCGACGCCGACACCCGGGTAGTCGGCCTGAACCGCCTTGATCTTCGCCTGCACCGCTGCGAGCACCTCGGTCTTCGCCGCGGCACTGACCGGCACGATGTAGAGCTCGGGCAGATAGCGATCGGCCTTCGTCTGGCGGATCTCGATGCGCGCGCGTGTGCCGCGATAGTAAGCAAAGTGCGTGTCGCCGGATCCGGCCGGCGCTTCCCAGTCCCAGATGATGTTCAGCTTTGTGTGGACGCCTTTGAGCGCGTACGAGACGAGCGTGTTGCAGTAGTACTCGAGCCGTCCGTCCTTGACGAGCGGCGCCAGCTCCTTGGGGAAAGCTGGAGTGTTGGTCACCCGGCGGAATTCGGCTTCGGGAATCCAGGTCGGCCATCGCTGCGCAGCGAGCATTTTGACGTCGGCGCGGTAGTCGATCGCGCGGTCCGGGAAGAGCGTCCACTGGACGAGATCGACGAGGTGGGTCCCGATGTCGCTCGCCGCCTCGCCCTGCTCGTTCGTATCAAAGAACCAAGTCGGCCGGATATTGGGCGCGCCTGAGACGACCTTCATCAGATGATGCACGCTCTCCATGTAGACCGACGGCTCGGCCTCGGTCCCCGGAACGATCTCGCCGAACGTCGCGCGATCGTTGACGAGCGCACGCTGGAGCATCGTCGTCACTTCGAAGCGCTCGGTCATGATGTCGTAGGCGACGAGCTTCTTCGCGTCGGCGTCGGCCAGCGCCGCCTCGACCTTCGGCAGATCGGCGGACTTTAGGATCCACGGCTTGTCGGCCAGCACGTGCAGGCCGCCTTTGACCGAGGCCAGGATGCGATCCATCTTGACGGCGTTGCGGCCCGAGAGGACGACCACGTTGCCGGGACGCTCCTTAAGCATCCGCTCGAAGTAGTCGGGACTGGTGTGCACCTCGACGTCCCATCCCGTGGGACGCTCGGCGCGACGGTTGAACCCGGCGACGCGGTTGAGGTGCTCGAAGAGATCCCAGCCGAGGGGCGCGTAGACGTCCACGCGCGACGCCACGCCCGGATACATCTCTTTCTGGATGAGCGCGGCGTGAAAATGCCCGGGGTCGAGCGTCATCAGGCGCACATTACCCGACGCGTCGCGGGGCGGCGGCGACCCGCGCTGCTCAGCGCTCAACGCGCCCCCCAGGGCCACTGCAACAGCCGCAACACACCAGAACGGAAGTCGTGTTTTCATCGCCTCTCATCCAGCTCCAGCTTTCAGCTCTCAGAGCCTGTGAAGAAATGTAGTGTCCGGCTTCAGCCGGACCAAGAGAAGTCCGCCTAAAGGCGGACACTACGCGGACACTACGTACGATTTCTTCACAGGCTCTCAGCTTCCAGCCTCAGCTCCTTATGGCCGTTACCGCATCACATCGGCGAGATTGAACCGGCGGAGCGGCACCTCGATCGGCCCCTCGTCAGTCAGCGTCACCCGGATCGCGCTCGAGGTCAGACGCTCGAGCACTGCCGGGTCCATCGTGTCCTCGGTCTCGATGTCGTCCAGAGCAATGACATAGTACTCGCCGGCAGGAAGTCCCGTGATCCGTTCCTGGGGTCCGGCCATGTTCATCGAGCTCGACATCGAGAGCGTCCCGCTCCCGATGACAGCGCCTGTCGGCGCGGCCATCGTCGTGGTCGCTCTCACACTGGATCCGACCATCGTCGTGTTCATCGGTTGTGGCGCGTACGTCCGCATCTGCCGCGTGGGCCCCGTCCATCGTGCCTTGTCGAAAGAAAACACCAGCGCCACGTACTCGCGCGTCGGTTGCCCGTCGTCTCCGCTGACACGCAGATCGATCTGCGTGCGCTTGTCGGTAACGACAATCTGGACGTTCGTGTACTGCTGGCCGGTCTCGAACGTCACCAGTTGATCCATGAGGTTCTGGCCGCGGACCGTCACCGCTTTGAGCGTCCAGCGCCCGAACATCGACGTTGGCTGCGCGGCGCAGGTGCCGCCCAGTCCTTCGACCTTGAAAGTCCAGTCAGCGGCAATCACCGCTTCTGCCGAGCGACAGCCGGGACCGTCGGGATTGTAGAGAGGCACGTGCGCCTTCCCGGGACTCGGTGGCGGAGGCGTCGAGCCCTCGAACACGATCCGGCCGGACGCGGTCGCGCCACGGCCCACCATAATCGTGACGTTGTCGACCGACCCGCCCCCAACATTAATCCGCGCGCTCCCGAAGAGCTGCTCGTTTGGCCCGACGCTGGGGCCGGGGCCCTGGCGCGTCACCACCTGCGCCTCGAGCGTGTACTCGCCAGGTGCGAGCGTCAATCGAAACGTGCCACCCGAACCAATCCCTGTGCCGCCGACGTTGTCGAATCCACCGATGGAGTCCGACCCAACGAAACGGGCGCTCACCGAGCCGCCAGCGGACACCTCCCCATCGCTTCTCAGAACGGTCCCGGCGACCAGCGTGGGCACGCCCTCGGCGAGCATGAGGTCCACGCCAGGCACGGTCTCGGCCCGGTTCACGGTAATGGGCTGCGCCTGAGACATCGAAGGCGCGTTTGGATAGAAGGTCGGGAGGGGTTGCGGCAGGGGCGTTTCAGGCAGGTTCGGGTCCTGGTAGTTCTGATTCATCTGCGGCCGCACCTGCACGAGATAGCGCCCGGGCCGCAGTCGCGGCACGCGGTATTCTCCGAGGTCGTTGGTCTGTGCCTGACCAGCACTCGTGACGCGTCCCCCACGTGGCACTCGCAGTACGCGAACCTGGGCAAAGTCGACCGGGTCGCCGTGTGCGTCGACCACGCGGCCCGAGATGGCGCCGCCGTGAAACATCGGAACCGTCAGCTCGGTGACCTGACCGTCGCGCAGCAAGAGCGGCTTCATGCGCGCCCGGATTGATCCGACGGGCTCGGGGAATTGGCCGTTCAGGTAGGTGGACTTCTCGACCATCAGGTTATAGGTCCCCTGCGGCAGCGCCGTGAACTCGAAGACGCCCGTCGAATCGGTGAGGACCGGTGGCCTCGGGCCTGCGGGGCTGCTCATCAGCCGCACACGCGCGCGCGGCACTGGATCTCCGGTGACGCCGTCCACGACGCGTCCCTTGAGGGCGGCGGTTCCGACACGCTGGACGGGGGGAACTCGGTCCCTTGGCGGCTGGCCTTGCGCAGTAGGCGGAACAGCCGGGCGCACCGGGACTGCGCCCTGGACTGTCTGCGAACCGGCCGATGCCGGGACCAACGCGATCGCTGCAACGAGGAACCCCAGGTAACGGCGCACCCGCCGGGCAATCGGGCAATCCATAGCTACGCTCCTGCTGGTTGTCAGCTATTAGACACCAGACTTATGACATCTCCCCAACGCGACCCTCCTCAGCCTTTCGGTTGCTCAGACGACGGTGGCCGGCCGATGGCCGTCGGTGAGCCGAACGCCGGCTCGTTGTCACATTCCCAAGACAGAGGACGTTTCCAGCAGGAGTCCATGCCATGACAGCCCGTGTTCCACTCTTCACCGTGGCGCTCGTGATCGCGTTCCTGGCCGGTTCCATACCCGCACGCGCCCAATCGGGCCTACGGCCCTATGTGGGAGGAAGCCTCGGCTCTTTCTCGGTCAGCGCCGACGATGTCGAAGGACGTTCGGTCGCCGGGGGAATCGTCGGCGGCCTGACGCTCTCGAGGTACGTGGACGCCGAATTCGAGGTCGCCTTTCCAACCGACACGTTCACGCGGTCGCACACCGGCATCAGTGTCTCGTTCGCTCCGATGGGGGCGTCACGTGCGGAGATCGAGCGACTGGGCGTGGTCACGCGCTTCGACACGGAGCGCGACGTCACGGCCAGCTTCTCTGCAGTCGTCATCATTCACCCGCCGGCCGGCAAGCGCCTGACGCCGGGGGTCATCGTCGGCGTGACGAATCAGCGCACGAGCAACCGAGCGTCCTATGCGCCGGTCTCGATCCCGGAAGGCGTCGACCCCGAACACCCTGCCGTTGTCGCCCGCACCGAGGTTTCGACGCGCAACATCGGGGGCCCGACGTTCGGCGCAAATCTCGCCATCGCGCTCACGCCTCACCTCTTCATCGTTCCCGACGTTCGGTACGACTACGGCTCGATTGGCGACGAGATCAACAACACGCTCCGCACGTCGGTGCGGATGCACTGGCGGTTTTAGGATCAAGGCTGCGTGATTGACGGAGGGGACGGAGGGAACGGGTTCAACACGAAGGAACGGGGCAAACGAAGACGAACGGAGAAGACTTGAGTATGTCCCTGTCTGAGACGGCTTGCACCGCGCAAAGCGCGGTGGGGTCGATTCCTGCGCCGGCCTGCGGCAGCCTGCGGCCGGCGTGCAAGCCGGCTGCAGCGTGACGGCCTTCGTGCGTCTCCGTTCGCTTCGTTCCTTCGTGTGAACCCGTTCCCTCCGTCCCCTCCGTCAAGCGGATCAGGTCGTTCACCGTCGAGCGCTTCGGCCCCACGACATCGCGGGTCCCCCGTTGACAGGCTAAGATGGGGCCGTGCGCCTCAGCGCTCTCATCGCCTGCCTCCTGCTGTCCGGGGTCCCGGCCCGGGCCGCCGACTGGGTACGCGTCGAGACGCCCAACTTCATCGTCTACGGCGAACCCGGCGAACGCCGCGTCAGGGAGATCGCCGACGAGTTCGAACGATTCCGCGAAGCGCTCGCGCGCGTGATCCCGGGGGCGGGAACGCCGGCCGCCGTGCCGACAGTCGTCGTGGTGTTCGGATCGGCGCGCTCCTTCGAACCCTACCGTCCCCGCTTCAACGGCAAGGCCGTCAAGCTCGGCGGCTACTTCTTCTCGAGCGACGACATGAACATCGTCGCGCTCGCCGATGCCGACCGCGACGAAGCGCTGCGCACGATTCTTCCACGAGTACGTGCACCTCGTCATCAACAACGTCTCGGAGGGCATGCCGCTCTGGTTGAATGAAGGCCTGGCGGAGTACTACAGCACCTTCCAGGTCGAGGACAGCGGCAGGCGCGCCCTCATCGGCCGGGCCATCCCGTCGCACCTGCAGCTGCTCAACGTCCGGCGGCTGCTGACCATCCCCGAGCTCCTCGCCGTGGACCAATCCTCGCTAGCCTACAACGAGGGCGAGCGGCAGACACTCTTCTACGCACAGTCCTGGGCGCTCGTGCACATGCTCGTCGCCGGCACGACCAATGGCGCAAAGCTCCTCTCGCAGTACGCCCGGCTCGCCTCCAACGGCATGCCGTCGCTCGACGCGTGGCAGCAGATCTTCAAGGACCAGAACATCACGCGCCAGCTCGAAAGCTACGTTCAGCAGGACGTGATGACGGCGGTCATCTACCGTTTCGATCAGAGGATCCCGCCGGTCAAGAGCTACTCGTCGGTGGTGTCGGAAGGCGACGTCCAGGCCGTGCTGGGCGATCTTCTGAGGCGCGTGGCGGAGGCGCCCGAAACCACGGCACGATTCGAGAAGGCGATCGCGCTGACGCCGCCGTCGGCGCGGGCCCGCGCGCTCTTCGGGCTGTTGCTCCTTGATCTTCCAAATGGGGGCGAGGCAAACGCCAGGGCGCGCGCGCTCCTGCTCGAGGCGGCGACGGACACGACGGACTGGCTGGTTCAGTACCACGTCGCCACCGGCCTGACCCGGATCGCGACGACAGCCGACGAGCGCGATCCGCTCGTGATTGCCACGGCTCGGGCCGCGCTCGAACGTGTCCTGGCCGCGCGTCCGGAACTGGCCAATGCCCACGCCCTCGGCGCCCGCCTCGATGCGGAAGAAGACGACGACGTGCCTCGGGCGCTCGACGCCATTCGACGCGCGCGCAAGGTCTCGCCGGGGCGCGAAGACTACATGCTGCTCGAGGCGTTCATCCTGATGCGCCGCGGCGAGTACGTCGCGGCACGTCAGATGCTGACGCCTCTGACAACCCCTAGATACTCGGCGCAGGTCCGCGAGAACGCGTCGGCAGTGTTGGAGCAGGTGGCGCGGCTCGAACACGAGGCCATCGCCTATCGGGCTGCGCTCGAGGGACAGAGAGCGATTCCAGAGCCCGCCGCAGGCCAGGGCCGGCTGGTGCCGCTCTACCGAAGGGTCCAGCCCGGCGAGCATCGCGTCCAGGGACTTCTCGAACGCATCGACTGCACGGACCCTGGCATCGTTCTTCACGTCAACGTGGAGGGCACGATCGAACGTTTCGCGGCGCCTTCGATGACCGGCGTCGCCTTCATCAGCCACCGCGAGGACCTGCGCGGCGGTATCGATTGCAGCCCGCGCACGCCACCCGATCGCGTGTATGTCACCTGGCGTGAGGACGACTCCCCCGGCCGCACCAGGCGCGTCGTCGCCGTCGAGTTCCTACCCAAACCACGATAGCCTCATCCGGGGGACTTTGTCCCCCGGACCCCCTTACACGCTTCCGCCTTCGCGCGAAGCGCTACGGCGAGACCTCGCCGGAGCCTCGGCGTAGGCGGGCGCTCGCGGGGACCCCGACGCCCCGCTCCGCTCGCGTGGCTCACTCGCTGCCGCTCGTTCGCGCTGTTTATGAGACCGCTAGTGTAGCCGCCTCCCGTCTTAGATCGCGGATTGTCCACACGGACGCGGATCACGCGGATAATGGCTCGCCGTATCCGCGGTTCTACTCTGCCCCCACGCCGAGGTAGGTCCTGATCTTCTCCTCATCGAACATGGCTTCCGCAGTCGGCTCACGTGACAGCAGCGATGCGATCACTCCCACGAGGAATGCCGCCGGCATCGAGACGATGGCGGGATTACGGAGCGGAAAGATCGCCGTGGCGTTGTGGAAGAGGTCGACCCAGACCGTTGGGCTGAGCACGATGAGGAGCACGGACAGGACGGCCCCGGTAACGATCGAGCTGACGGCGCCGGCAGTCGTGAACCGCTTCCAGACAATCGAGAGAAGAAGCGGCGGGAAGTTCGCGCTGCAGGCGATCGCAAACGCGAGACCGACCATGAAGGCGACGTTCTGTCCCTTGAACACGATGCCCAGCAGAACCGCCAGGGCGCCGAACACGACGGTCGCGACGCGGGCGACACGGATCTGTTCGTGGTCGGTCGCCTCGCCGCGGCGGACGACGTGGACGAAGATATCGTGCGAGAGCGCGCTCGCGCCGGCGAGAGTCAGCCCGGCGACGACCGCAAGGATCGTCGCGAACGCCACCGCGGCGATGAAGCCGAGGAATGGCGTGCCGCCGAGGAGCTCGGCCGCCAGCGGCGCGGCCATGTTGCCGCCGGCATCGACCTTGGCGATGATCTCGCGGCCGACGAGCGCCGAGGCTCCGAACCCGACGATGGGGATGATGAGGTAGAAGTAGCCGATGAAGCCCGTGGCATAGAGCACCGACGTCCGCGCCGCGCGCGCGTCGGGCACGGTGTAGAAGCGCATCAGGATGTGCGGCAGCCCGAGCAGCCCGAGCATCAGCGCAAGCCCGAGGGATACCGCGTCCAACGGATCGGTGACGAGTCCGCCAGGCTCGAGGGCCGCCGGACCGTAGCGGGCCGACACTGCGCCGTACAACTGCGAGAGCGAGAAGTCGAAGCGCGCGAGCACGAGCACGGTGAGGAGCGAGACCCCGACAAGCAGCAGCACGGCCTTGGTAATCTGCACCCACGTCGTCGCGATCATCCCGCCGAAGAGCACGTAGGCGAGCATGACGATGCCGACGCCTGTGACCGCCCACTCGTAGGGAATGCCGAATAGCAGCCGAATCAGGTTGCCGGCGCCGACCATCTGCGCGATGGTGTAGAAGAGCACCGTGAGGATGCCGCCAAAAGCCGAGGCGATACGCACCGGCACCTGCCGGAGGCGAAACGCCACGACGTCGGCAAACGTGAACTTGCCCAGGTTGCGCACCGGCTCGGCGATGAGGAACATGAGCGCCGGCCAGCCCACGAGCCAGCCCGTCGCGTAGATCATGCCGTCGTACCCGCGCAGGGCGACGAGGCCGGCGATGCCGAGAAACGACGCCGCGCTCATGTAGTCACCGGCGAGCGCCAGGCCGTTTTCGAGCGCCGAGACGGAGCGGCCGGCGGCGTAAAACTCGCTTGTCGACCGCGTTCGACGCGCGGCCCACCACGTGATGGCGAGCGTCAGCGCGACAATGAACAGAAAAAATGCGACGGCCGAAGCCGTCGGGCTCCCGAGTGATGTGTCGAGTACGGGCGGCATGGCGTGCGGTCAGCGACGCGTCAGGAGCGTGTCCCGCAGCCGCTGCGCTTCGGGATCGTAGTGGCGGTTCGCCCAAACGACGTAGACGGCCGTCAGGATCCACGACCCGGCGATGACCGCCGCGCCGATTGGAATGCCGATAGGCGTCGTCCCGCCCATCCGCTGCGCCAGCAGCGGCTTGTTGACGGCGATGAGCAGGATGTAGCCGTAGTAGAGAACGAAAAGGCACGCCGTCAGCAGCAGCGACACGCGCCATCGGCGCGCGACGAGATGATGGAAGGCGGGCGACGCGGTCAGCTGAGCCTTGGTGTCTGCCATGATTCTCCCGGGCGTCATTCAATCACGAAACCGCTCAGCCTTGCAGAATGCCAGGTAATAGGTGCACGACGCGGTGCGTCTCCCCGTGCGAGCTCGTCCGGGTGCGCGCTGAAAGTCTGAGGATTTTCGCTATTTCATCGGTGGCACCTGGCTTGCTCTTACCCGCACAGGGACGGGACCAACGGGAGGACCACGGTCATGGCAGGCACGAAGCGCACACATGTTCGATGGATGACGACCCTCATTGCGGCCGCGTCAATCGCGTTCGCCGCGCCGAGCTCGGCTCAGACCGCGCAGCCGGCCCCCAGCGTGAATCAGGATCTCGTGAAGCAGCGCCTGACCACGGCTCGCAACACGCTCAGCGCCGTGACCCAGCTGCCAGCGGCCGCGCAGCTGACTGGCGAGACGCGGACTCGGATGCAACAGCTGATCAACAACTTCAACGAGCTAATCTCGGCCGGCGCTGACTGGCGTGTGTCGTACGCGAAGGTTGAATCCGGACTCACAGCTCTCCTCGGACCCGTCGCGCCTCCTTCGAGCACTGCCGGCGCGGTAGGCACCAGCGGAGCGACCCAACCGATGGATCCGGCGATTCGCGACATGCTCGTGGAATTTCGCAACGACCTGAAGGAATTCGAGCGCGTCGCCAGCGGCAACGCCTCGCCAGAGCCAGCGCCAGCAGCGGCTCCGGCGCCGCCGCCCCAGCTGACACCTGATCCACCGCCTACGCGTTCGACTCCACCGGCTAACGAGAGGCCGAACTCGCCCGTCGCGAGCGAAGACGAACAGGATACGACCGCCACGCCGCGCGACGTCCTGCTCCACGTCGAAGCCATCGAGGTGATTCTCGGCGCGCAGACCGCTGCGCAAAAGGCGTCGACAGCCGCCGCCGGAGGCGCCATCGTCTCGTCCGAAACCCCGAGCGGGTCGACCAGGACGACGATCAGTGGCCCGAACGTTACGCTGACGCCGGGGCAGCTCGATGAGATCACGACGCATCTCAAGGCCATCAGGCTGCTGCTTGATAAGAAGTAATGCCAAGAAGTAACGACTAGACGTAACGACGGCGACCGGCGTGTTATGCTCCGCGAATCCTCGGAGCACAGCTGGAATGACACGAGCGTTCGCCGCCGTTCTTCTACTTTCGATAGCACTCCTCGCACCGGCCGCCGGAACGTCCGTCACGACGAGCGCGGCGTCCGATCCTCCACTGCAGATAGCAGACCTCGCTTGGGAGCGCGGCGACTACCCCACCGCGCTCGCCGGATACCTGCGGCTCCTCGACTCCCCGGACGCCGCCAGCGTGCTCGAACCGATCGCGCTCCGCACGGGCGAGCTCTACCAGACGACGGAACTGACGCGCGACGGCGCGCTCCCTCAGTTTTCGCCAGACGGCCGTCACATTCTGTACGAAGCCGGCCCCCTCGCCAGTCGCGTCATACGCATGGCCACCACCGCCGACCCGACGCACCTCGTCTTTGAGCTGCGCGGCGGGGGAGCATCGTTCTCGCCCGACGGCGCGAAGATCGCGTATTGGAAGGCGGCTGCGCCGCCGGCTGCCGCCAGGGCAACGCTTTTCGAGATCGCCACGGGCCGGGAGACGGCGCTCGAGACTGGTGAACTCACGGCCACGTCGCTCGTCGCTGGCGCCGACGACACCGTGTTCTTCTCGGCGGCCCCCAGTGGCACCGGCCCGGGCCAGATTCACCTTGTTGGCGCCACCCGTCCCGTCGCGGCCCTGACTGCCGACGCCACTGACAAAGTCATCGGCAGTATCAACTCCACCGGCACTGCGTTGCTCTTCACGACGCGCGCGCCCGGAGGCCGTGGCGGCAGAGGCGGCGGAACGGGGGGCGGGGGCGGCGGAACGGGAGGCGCGGGCGGCGGCAGGGGAACGGGCGGACCCGCGACGCCCGCCACGTTCAACGTGCTGTCGATCCCAGACGGGAAGATCGCGACGATCGGCGGCAGCGCGCCCTCGTTCTCAGCCGACGGCGGCACGATCGTCTTCGTGAATCGGACCGCCGACGAGACGCGGCTGATGACGGTGGCGACGGCGGACCCGTCAGCTGCGCCGGCGATCGTGCGCAAGGGCCCGGAGCGGCTCGACTTCCCCACGCTGTCCCCAGACGCCAGCCGCGTGGCGTTCCAAATGATGACGCGCGAGGACTGGGAGATCTGGGTCGTGAACCGCGATGGCTCGAGCGAGCTGCGCGTCACCCGCGACATCCAGCACGATCTGCTGCCTCAGTTCCTCACCGCGACGCGGCTGCTCGGCATGGTCGGCGAGGCGCGCCATCGCCGGTCTTTTCTCTACGATCTGGAAACAGGCGCGCGCACGCGCCTGTTCCACAACAACACCGTCCGCACGATCGCGCCCGAGTATTCGTGGAAGGCGAGCCCCGACGGCACACGCGTCCTGCTGGCCGCCGAGCGCGACGGCGACACGGTGTCGGCCGAGCGCGGCGTCTACCTGGTGGACCTCAGCCGCCAGGTGACGCGCGAGGACGTGCGCGCGCGCGTTGCCACGAGCCTCGCCGCCGAAGAGGCGCTGCGCGCCAGAGGCGCGCGCCTCTACGCACCGGTCGCCGAAAGCGTGAGGGCGATTGTCGCCGAGGCGTCACCCACGAGAATCTTCGGCTACGAAAAAGCGCTCTTCGACTTCGACTCGAAGCACATCACGCGGCCGGGCAACAAGCTCGCCTCGGCGTACCTCTTCGAGACCTACAAGTCGTTCGGGTACAGCCCGGAGTTCCAATGGTTCGAGCGGGCCAACGCGCTCGGCGGACAGACGGCCAACGTCGTGGCCACGCTCAAGGGCACCGTCAACCCCGAGCTCATCTACGTCGTCAGCAGCCACTACGACTCCGTGGCCATCGGCCCGGGCGCCGACGACGACTCGTCCGGCACCGCGGCGCTCCTCGAAACGGCGCGAATCATGGCGGCGCGTCCGCAGCCGGCAACGATCGTGTTCGCGTCGTTCACCGGCGAGGAAGCGGGCCTCCTCGGCAGCCGCGAGTTCGTGCGGCGCGCCGTCGCCGACAAGCTGGCCATCGTCGGGGCCCTCAATAACGACATGGTCGGTTGGGCCAACGATCAACGGCTCGATGCCACCATTCGCTACTCGAACCCGGGAATCCGCGACATCCAGCACGCGGCCGCGATTCAATTCACCAACCTGATCACCTACGATGCGCTCTACTACAAGAGCACCGATGCCGCGGCGTACTACGAGGCGTTCGGCGACATCGTCGGCGGCATCGGCTCGTATCCGGTCCTGAGCAGCCCGCACTATCACCAATCGCACGATGTCCTCGAGAACATGAACCATCAGCAGATCACGGAGGTCGCCAAGGCCACTGCCGCGACGCTGGTGCTTCTTGCGTCGAGCCCTTCACGCCTCAAGGATCTGAAGGTCGACGGCCTCAAGGGCACCACGGCAACCGTGTCGTGGACGCCAAGCCCGGAGACGGGAGTCACGGGCTACCTCGTGTCCTATGGTCCCGCCAACAAACCGGACGCGCAGCAGACACGCGTCACCAAACCGAGCGCAGTCTTGTCGAACGTTGCACCTGGCACGGTCATCGCCGTGAAGGCGGTGAACAGCAAGGGCTTCGAGGGGTGGGACTGGGCCAGAGTGACCGTGAAGTAGCGCTGTCGCAGCCGCGAGACCTCGGCAGAGATCGGCGGACACACCACGCTTCAACAGTTCAACCGTATTCACTTGTCCACGTTTGGCAGCGCCGGATGGATTCAGGCCGGCGCTGCGAGGTAACGAAGGAACGGAGTCAACGGAGGCTGTCGAGCTGCGGGCTGCCAGCGGTCCGCCGGCCTTCGGCCGGCTGACGGCGCGCAGCGCGGGCCGCTGGCAGCCGTACCCAACTCCCGCAGTCCCGCACGACAACAGAACTCTCCGTTTCTTCGTTACCTTGCGGCGCGGTGAGATGCAGGCGACGCCCTGAATGACCCGTGGGTGGAGCTGGGGCTATTGCGCATTCTCAGAAGTCTCGTAGTGTCCGCCTTCAGGCGGACCTTCGCTATGTCCGGCTAAAGCCGGACTCTACGCTCTACACGGAAGTGGAAACCGCTCTAGCAACTAGAACTGGAAATAGATGAAGTCCAGCGACGTGCGGCTGCGCAGGACAAGGATCGCGGCGAGCGCAAGACCGCACGCGACGCCTTGAAAGACGAGTCGCGGCCAGGACGCGAACGCGCCTGACGTCGACGGTTCGACATCACTCGAACCGTGCGTGATCTCCACCCACAGGCTCTGGAGCCACAACGGCACGGAGTACGCGAACGCGAGCAGGAACAGATACAGTCCGGTCTGACGATCGAGATCGCTGACACCAAAGGGCGACAGCGTCAGATCGCGGACGATTGCCGACAGCTCGGTCTCCCGGAACAGCAGCCATCCGATGCTGGTCAGCGCGAACATACCCAAAACCTGCGGGACGAGCAGCCACCGCCCACTTGACGCCCGGGCGCCCTGATCCTTCCCGCCACCTGCGTGACGAGCAGGAGAAGTCCGTGGTAAAGCCCCCAGAGCACGTAGTTCCAACTGGCGCCGTGCCAGAGCCCGGACAGGAGGAACGTGATGAGCACATTGCGCGTCCACAGCCACGCGCCGAAGCGCGAGCCGCCGAGCGGGATGTAGACGTAGTCGCGGAACCAGCTCGAGAGCGAGATGTTCCAGCGGCGCCAGAAGTCGGTCGGGCTGCGCGCCAGGTAGGGATGGGCAAAGTTCTCCGTGAGCTCGAATCCCAGCCACCGCGAAGTGCCGCGCGCGATGTCGGTGTAGGCCGAGAAGTCGGCGTAAATCTGGATCGCGAAGGCGAAGACACCTGCCCAGAGGATGTAGAACGTCGGATCGGACAGCGCGAAGACCTTGTTGGCGAGGACGCCGACGCTGTCGGCCACGACGAGCTTCTTGAAGAACCCCCAGCAGATGAGGACGAAGCCGCTGCGCGCCTTGTCGGGCGAGAAGCGGCGCGGCGACTCGACCTGCGGCAGGAGATACGAGGCGCGCTGAATCGGTCCGGCGACGAGGTGCGGGAAGAACGACACGAATACCGCCAGGTCGAGCAGGCTGCGCCGCGCGTGGAGCTCGCCTCGATAGACGTCGATCGTGTAGCTCATCGCCTGGAAGGTGTAGAACGAGATGCCAACCGGCAGGAGGATCCGGAGGGTCGGCTCGTGCACGGTCAATCCGAACGACGCCAGCACGCCGGCCACATTCTCGACAAAGAAGTTGAAGTACTTGAAGAACCCGAGCATGCCGAAGTTCGAGACGACGCTCAGCCAGAGAAAGCGGCGGCGATGCGCGGGCCACGCCTCCATCCCTCGTGCGGCGCAGTAGTCGATGATCGTCGAGGTCGCGATGAGAATCAGGAACCACGGGTGCACGTACCCGTAGAAGAAATAGCTGCCGGCAAAGAGCAGCACGTTCTGGCCGCGGTGCGGGAGGGTCCAGTAGAACGCGACGAACGCGACAAAAAAGACGACGAAGTCCAGGCTGTGAAAGATCACTGGAAGTGCGGACGCAGCCGGTTGTAGAGGTTTTCGGTGTACCGCCCGCGGGCGTGGCGCGCCAGGTGGTCGCCGTCTTCGTACATGTCGATGGTGAGCGCCGGGTCCCCGGTGTCATCATGAAAGAGCGCCCCTCGCGTCGTCACATACGATCGCAGCGCGTCGACGTACCGGCGCAGTGCGGGCGATTGTGCCGGCGGCCGGTTGGCGGTGGGCCGGCGCTGCACGCGCACGAAGCAGATCGTCAGCCCGGCGCGCGACGCGTCGTCGAGCATCAGCGGCAGCACCGAATCCTCGACGTCACGCGCGAAGTCGAGCGATGCATCTTCGCCCGCCTGGATGTCGGCGGCCTCCATCTTGCGCAGATGATCGAGGCCGAGCCGCTCGTTCATCCGGGTGACGAACTCGGCCTGCTGGCGGCGCGACGACATCATCACGTCGACGGGCCAGGCCGTCACCGCAGGCTCGATCCGCTGGCGCGCCTGCTCGATCCCGACGACGCCGTCGACGAAGCGGTGGACGCGGTGCAGGAGGCCGAGCCGGCGCGCGACGACGGCGTTGAGCTCGTCCTCGCGATCGAGGGCGGCCAGGTCGAGCGCCCAGCGGAACTGCGGGTCGAGACGGAACATCACATCGGTGAGGTTCGCATCCCGGAAGAAGACGAGCACCATGCGCGGCTTGATGCCGCTCGCGATCACCCAGTTCTTGAGCACCAGGTACCAGAAGGCCGGACCTGACCCAGCCTGGAGGAGCGGCGCCACCTGTACGCCGGTCAGTTCGACGAGCCGGCGCTCGTCGAGCCTTGTGCCGGCCATCGAATCGCCGATCACCACGTAACCCGGCTGCAGCCGCCGGAGATCGGGGATGCGGTCCTGCGTCGAATGGCGCCCGCTCGCGCGGCCCCTCGAGGGCCGGAAGATACGTCGGCGGGAGCGGCCGTACGTCGTGCCGCGAGTTGGCGAGGGGAATGACGGCCGGCACGACGAGCGCAATCAGGATGAGCGCCGAGAGGCCCGCGGCAGCATGCACGCGCGAGGGAAACATCGGGTGTAGGCTACTGGCAGCGGGAGGCGCCGCCGGCGGCGACTCTGAGGGCGTATCGGACCTGTTTGGGCCGGACTCCAACGACCTGGTACGACTCGCCATCCCAGCCGGAGAGCTGAAATACCCAGTAGGTGTCCTTCTTGGGTCGAATGCGGCCGAACGGCAGCATGTAGCTGACGCCGACGCGGTCGCAGTAGGTCAGCTTCGCGCGCAGCTGCATCTCCTTCGCAAGCTGACCGTCCCGGTGGTGCACCCAACCGCTGACGAACGTTTCGAGCCCGCAACCCTTATCGTCGGGACCTGGCGGATACTGTCGCACGGCTTCCACGTACGACACGGTCCATCCTGGCTCGCCCGACGGCGAGCGATACCACGACTCGAGGCGCACCGGCAGGGTGTGCCGTGTCTCGCGCGGGATCGGGTGACGCCACTGCGCCGAGTGACGAACCCCGCTAATGGTGACGTCCTCGAGTCGATTGAACTCCTTCAGCAGCGACATGGCCATCGCCGGCCATTCCGGCGACGAGGGGCTGACCGTTTCGATCGGCTCGAGAGGTACCCCGCCGCTGATCGCCAGCCCGTCCTTGGGAAACGGATCGACGGGCACCATCGGGAGAGGTTGATCCGAACGGTAGTTCGTCCGGAGGCCGAGCACCGGGCCGCAGAACACCTCGTAGACCGCCGGCGCCTTGATCTCGAGAAACACGGCGTCGCCGCTCGTCAGGTGCGCCCGCCACTGATCCGGCCATCGCGTGCCCCACCAGTCCTTCGGAATGGCGGCCGGTGTCGCGGGAAGTTCCTTGAACCGGGTCGGGTAGACGGGCCAGGTGACGCGCCACGAATCGCGATCGAACGAGGCGATGGGGAGCAGCAGTCCGTCCCGGCGCAGCACCGCCAGCGCGCCACGGCCCTCGTGGTCCTGAGCGGCGTCGGCGGGCGACGGCCGGTCCTGACCATCGAGCGCGACCGCGCACAGGGCCAGCAGCGACAGGCAGACAGTGAGGCGCGACACTAGTTTCATCCGAGAGGCTTCGCCCCTCGGACTCCCCTGCACGCGCTCTCGCGCGCCGCTTCGTCGGCGCGCTCCGGGCGCGTGGCTCGCTCGCGGTGCTCGCTCGCGCCGCATTTGTGAGATACGTTGTAGAAGCCGTCTCATGAATGTGTCACGACACCACGTAACCACACGATGGACACGATGGTCACGATGGATCCCTTGAGAGGTGTGCTTCGTGTTCATCGAATCATCGTGCTCATCGTGAACCGTGGCCGTCGGCGCGTTCAGCCTGTTTTCTGGTTTATGAGATAGGTCTAACCTCTGTCCAGGACTTCTCGAACTTTCTTCAGCATCTCGTCGCGCGAGAACGGCTTGGCGAGGAAGTCGGACGCGACGGCGGCGGCAGCCGCGCCGCCGTAGCCGGAGATGCAGATCATCTTGAGCGTCTCTTTTCGACTGCGGAGCTCTTTCGCGAGCTCGGCGCCACCCATATACGGCATACGCATGTCGGTCAGCAGCAGGTCGATGGCGTCGGCGTGCTGGTCGAAGACCTTGACGGCCTCCTCGCCGTTGCGAGCCTCGAAAACCGTGTATCCGGCACGAGACAGGGCCGTCGCGAAGAGCTGCCGTACCGCCGGCTCGTCTTCCACGAGGAGTATCGTTTCCTGTGACATGTCGGGCATGCAGTCTGTATCGGCACAAGTATACGGGACGTTGCCTCAGGGCTCAGCCGGTGAAGAAATCGTACGTAGCGTCCGCCTTTAGGCGGACCTGTCTTGGTCCGGCTAAAGCCGGACACTACGTACTGTTCTTCTCCGTTCCGACTTCACTCCGGCCGTTCGACGCCGCGGCGGCGTTCAATTCTTCGTTCGACCAGCCAGCAGAAAAGCGCCCACGACAGCCCGACCAGCCAACCGGCCAGGACGTCGGTCGGGTAGTGCACGCCGAGATACACGCGCGTCACCCCGACGAGGCCGGCGAGCACCATCGCGCACGTCATGCAATAGATCTTGGTCGCCCGCCGGTCGGCGACCCGCATCAGGAGCGCGCCGAGCGTGAGGTACACCGCCGCCGAGGTCATCGCGTGGCCGCTCGGAAAGCTCAGCGTCATGACCTCGCTCAAGTGCGGCACGACCGAGGGCCGCGGGCGTTGAAAGGCCGTCTTGAGCAGCGAGTTCAGCAACCAGCCACCGGTGCTGGCCACGATTACGAGCAGGGCCGTGCGGCGCAGGCCCTGCAGGATCAGGAATCCGACGACGGCGGCCACGACGAGGGTGAGCACCGACGCGCTGCCGAGCGCCGTGATGTCGAGCGCCGCGATGCGCAGCCAGAGCGGCCCGATCGGACGCGACGGATCGTCGGCCCGTCTGAGCGCGCGAAGCAGGCGATCGTCGACGTGCTGGGTCTCGCCCGTGAGCACCAGATCCGACAACGACGCAAACCCGAGCAGCAGCAGCACCAGCAGCAGCCCGCCGACGAGAAACGCCAGCTCCGTCCGATCGCGCGCGCGCTTCGTCACGTCGTGGTCAGTGCACTGTCGTTCGGATGTCTGCTCTTCATCTCACTTATCGGCTCCCGACGCCGACTTGAAGTTCGGCCGCTACTCCAGCCGTTGATCGACAGCGCGTGCTCCAGATTCTGCCGCAATATTACCGCCCGCGAAACTATTTACTGAAACCGTAAGGGGGTCTATCGGCGTCGCGACGTTTGACTGTCCGAATCTTCACGGGCGGCCTCAATGGTCGGGCACGCCGCTTGCGAAGCAGACACCGAAGTTCGAGGTGCGCGGACGTGAACCATAGCTCAGCCGCCGTCTTGAATTCGGTACAGGCAATACTCAGTTCATGCGAGCATTCTGCCAGGCGCGGAGGAGGACGAGTACTCCGCGTCCCTCAGTCGGGGAGCACTCGCCGCGCCTGGCAGGCACGATCCGAGATACGCTCTAGCGCGACTGGTTCGAGACCGGGCGCGCTCGTCGAGAACCGAGCTCTCTAGAACCTTTGCTCTCTTGTCGAGAACCCTAGCTCTCTTTGCGAGAACCCAATAGGAGGAGAAACCATGCGACGACTTGCTCTCTTTGCCGTGGCGCTGGCCCTTGGGGCACCGGCGTGCGACGACGACAACCCGGTCGGCCCGTCCAACTCGGGACCGATCGTCTTCACCGCCGAGCTGCGGGCCTCGAACGAGAATCCGCCGATCAGCAACGCCGAGTCGAACGCGCAAGGCACGGCCACCATCACGTTCAGCGTCCCGCGCGACGGGTCAGGCAACCCCACCGGTGACGGCGTGTGGAACGTGCAGGCGGTCGTGAGCGGGTTCACCGACACCAGCACGATTCGAGCGGCGCACATTCACAATGGCGCGACCGGCGTCAACGCGGGAATCTTCGTCGACACGCTCCTGAACGCGGCCAACGCGATTCCAACCCCGGGCGGATCCGCGACGATCAACTTCGAGCAGGTTCTAATCAGGCAGAGTCAGGCCACGGCCGTCCTCAATAATCCGGCGGGCCACTACTTCAACATGCACACCCCGCTGAACGGCGGCGGCGCGATCCGCGGACAGTTGGTCAGGGTTCGGTAGACACGAGACACGGGCTCTAGGCTCTGGGCTTTAGGCTCTAGGCAAAACCTTCGACCTCTTACTCGAAGATCTTGCTAGAGCCTGAAGCCTAGAGCCTGAAGCCTACCCGCCCCCGTCACTTCAGCTTCCCCGTCACCGTCTTCCCCACCCTCGGTCCCCTGTTGTCTCGCACCGGCGCGTGGTCCAGATTGGCCACCCGTCTTCCAGTCTGGTACGCGAGCTGCGCGACGCGCTGAATCTTGTCGAAGATGATCTTGTCGACGCTGTCGCTCGGCTGGTGATAGTCGGGGTGCAGGCCCGTGAAGTAGAAGATGATCGGGATGCCCTTGGACGCATAGCTGTAGTGATCGCTGCGCGTATAGATGGCCTCGGTATCCGCCGGGTCGTTCATCTCATAGTCCATGGTCATCGGCCTGGCGAGCGAGGCGTTGGCCTCCTCGTTGATGTTGTGGAGCTCCGTGCTGATGCGATCCGAGCCGACGACCAGGACGGTGTTGGCCTGCTTGGGATCGTCGTTGCGATTCCGGCCCACCATGTCCATGTTGAGCTGGGCGACGATCTTCTCGAGCGGAACGACGGGATAGTCCGCGTTGTATTCGGACCCGAGCAGGCCGTTTTCCTCGCCCGCGTGCCAGACGAACAGCAGCGAGCGCTTCGGCCTCGGCCCCTGTGCGAACGCGCGCGCGATCGACATGATCGCCACGGTCCCCGAACCGTCGTCATCGGCGCCGTTGTTGATGCGATCTTCGGGATTCGCTGGCGGCTGCCCGCCTCGTCCAGTCACCGCGCCCTCTCGGTATCCGGTGTGGTCGTAGTGCGCGCCGTAGGCCACGTAGGTGTCCTTCAACTTCGGGTCGCTGCCCTCCACGATGCCGACGACGTTGTGGGTGAAGCGGGTGCGAACCACTGTGTAGTCGGCGTCCACGTTGAATGTGATCTTGACGCCCTTGAGCGCGAACGGCGGCAGCGTCTCCCGATTTGCGGCCTTCTCCTTGAGGTCCGCGTACTTCAGTTCAGACCCGCTGAAGAGAAACTCGAAGAAGGCGTCTTCGGCGGTAACCGACGGCGTGACCTTGCCGTCGAATCGCTGAACGGTCGTGAAGTCGCCATCGTCGACGACGCCGCCGCGCCCTCGACCGCCGGCCGCGGGCGGCGCGGGCGGTGCGGCGGGCGTAGCCGGAGGGGTCGGACTTGCCGATGGCGTCGGGGTCGCGGGCGGTGCGGCGCCGCCGCGCCCTCGACCGCCAAAACCGCCGCCGCCAGGCGGCCCGATGATCGCGACCGCGCCCTTGTCGATCGCCGCACGGCTCCGCGCGGTCGAACTGAGCAGGCGGAGGTATCCCGTCTCGGAGGTCTTCGGCCCGGCTGACCCGAGCCACACGACGACCTTCCCTTTGGCGTCGACGTTGGCGTAGTCGTTGTGCGCACCCCCCGGCAGCGTCAGCCCGTACCCGGCAAACTGCACTTGATCGGCAGCCACTGTCTGCTTGCCGCCCATGTTTTTCGGGAACGCGATCCCTTCACCATCGTTGAACGTCCGCGTCTGCCCGTTGACCTCGACGGTCACGGTGGCGCGGCTCGTCGTGCGCACGCCGAGGACGCGGACGACCTGGAGGTACGTGCCGCGGTCGCCCGCCGGCTTGACGCCCCACGCCGCGAGATGGCTCGAAATGTAGCCGGCCGCGAGGCCGAGCCCCTCGCTGTAGGTCGCGCGTCCTTGCAGTTCGTCCGACGCGATGTAGGTGAGCCACTCCTTGAGCGGTTCCTGCTGGATCGAGCCGATGCCGCCGGCCCTCGACGCCTGCTGGGCCGCGGGCGCGATGACACACATCATGATGAAGAGAGTCGAAATGATGACGAATCGTCTGGAATGCATCTGAGCCGTGTCCTCCCCTTCGCCGGCGGAAGCCGGACGCCACGAGTTATTTTGCGGATATAAAAATGCTTTTCGGTATCTTGACGTGAACCCCGACGTTGCCGTCGACGAGCTGCGTGATGGCCACATCGGCCGCGATGCTCGCCAGCTGATATGCCGAGTGCTTGTCGAGGCCTTTGGTCGCGACCAGAAAGTCAATCATCTCCTGAATCGCGATCTTCGTCGCCTTCGTCAGATCGATGTCCGTCCCCATGCTGATGTAGTGGGTCGGCGTCTCGGCGCGGGGCCAGGCGAGCGACATCCCTTTCCGCACGATGAGCTGCAACCGTCCGCGGAGCGACGTCTCGATCGCGGTCTGATCCACTTCTCCGTCGCCCTGCGCGGCGTGCCCGTCGCCGACCTCGAAGAGCGCTCCGGGGGCATGCACCGGGATGAAAAGCGTGGTCCCGGCGACGAGCTCCTTGTTGTCGAGGTTGCCGGCGTGAATGGACGGGGGGTTGCTGCTGATGCGCCCGGCCGACGGCGGCGGCGCCACTCCCATGCTGCCGAAGAACGGGCGGAGCGGAATCACGATTCCTGGCGCGAACGTCGCGGTCATCGCCTTGCGGTCGAGCGGGATGATCTTCGCCGGGCTGCCCTGCTGGCAGTTCTCAGGCAGGAATCCGCGACAGCCGTTGTAACCGTAGGCGATCGCCAGGTCGATCGAGAGGACGCGCACTTCGAGGGCGTCACCGGGTTCGGCTCCCTCGACGTAGACCGGCCCGGTCAGGATGTGGCCGCCCGGTCCCTTGTCCGTCACCCCGTCGACGATCGCCCGAAGCGACGCCTGAATATCCTCGGGCTTCACGCCGGCCCGCTCCAGCGCGCGCGGCGTGTTGGTCAGGAGCGTGTCGACGTCGATGATGTCCCCCGACGCGATGCGCAGCACGGGCTTCGCCGCAGCGTCGTAGAAACCATACGCAACGGTCGAGGGGGTCGCCTCCAGCCGGTGCGTCTTGCCCGCCGACTGTGCCATTCCCGTCGCCATCGCCGCTGCCGCCAGTCCCGCCGCCAGAACCACACGTCGCATATCCAGAGCTCCTACCTGCGCGCCGGTTTCAGCAGCAGGTCGTGAAAGTCGAAGCTGAAGTCGGTTTCGGGCGAGACGGCTCGGCATCTTCGCCTGATCGATCGTTGTGTGGCCTTGGTCAGGTTCTTCATCGGTTATCTTCGCTCATGACCCGTCGTGATCATTCGTAGTGTCCGGCTTTAGCCGGACATGGCATGGTCCGGCTAAAGCCGGACACTACGACAACACGCTAAGCCGGACACTACGACAACACGCTAAGCCGGACACTACGACAACACGCTAAGCCGGACACTACGACAACACGCTAAGCCGGACGCTACGACAACACGCTAAGCTGGACACTACGACGACATCACCGCCCCACCGCAAACAAATGCTTCTCGCCGCGCACGAACATCGTGCCCCCCGCGAGCGCCGGTGTGGACATCAACGGCTCACCCATGGCGTTCTTCGACAGCAGCTCGAACGTCCGCCCGCTGCGCACGACGAAGATGTCGCCGTCCTCGCTCGACAGGTAGATGCGCCCGTCGGCCGCGACCGGCGAGGCGCTGAAGCCGCTGCCGCCGTGCTCGAGGCGTTGACGGTAGATCTCGGCGCCAGTCGTCAGGTCGTAGGCATCGAAGAGCCCGGCGTTGCCGAGCACGTACACGATGTCGCCATAGATGAGTGGCGTCGGCATGTACGAACCGCGGCCCGTCTTCCGCCAGGCCACGTGCGAGCCCGACGTGCCTTCGCCGGCAGGCGTGATGTCCCCGCTCCCGCCCGGCTTGATGGCGAAGATCGGCCGCTCGGGCGCGCGGCCGCTGGCCACGATGACGAGCTCCTTCGAGAACACGGGCGTCGGCGCCGTGATCTTCGAGCTGCCGCCGAGGCGCCACCGTTCGGCGCCCGTGTCAGGGTCGTAGCCACGGATGTAGTTCGAGGCGTTGGTCACGAGCTCGGCCGCACCGCCGCCCTGCGGCTGGACGACCGTCGGCGTTCCCCACGACGGCAATTCCTTGCGGAGCGTCTTCCACACGGTCTTGCCGGTCTTCACGTCCGACGCCATCACGAACGACTCGTCTTGCGTGTCGCACTGCACGATGACCAGATCTCTGTAGATGATCGGCGAGCTCGCCGTGCCCCACTCGTATTCCGGCAGATCGTAGGCGCCGGTGTTGAGCACGCCGAGGTCCTTCTTCCACGCCGGGCGGCCCTCCATGTCGAAGGCGTAGAGTCCTTGCGATCCGAAGAACGCGACGACGTAGCGGCCGTTAGTAAACGGCGTGGCGTTGGCGTAGGTCGCCTTGATGTGCCGCTTCTCTTTCGGCACGCCTTCGTAGGCCGTCCGCCGCCACACGCTCTTGCCGGTCCGCCGATCGAGCGCCATCACCACCCACTGCTGCGGCGTGCGGTCCTCGGAGGCTGTCCCTTCGCCGTAGAGGCCTGGCTTGAAGGTGACGCCGGCGCGGCTGCTGATCGCGCTCGTCACGAAGATGCGGTCGTCCCAGACGATCGGGCTCGAATGCGCAAGGCCGGGGATCGGAACCTTCCAGCGGATGTTCGCGCCGCTGACCCCGCTCCACGTGTCCGGGAGACGCTGGCCGTCGGCGACGCCGGAAGCCGACGGGCCGCGGAATCCCGGCCAGTTGTCGCCGGCGGCGGACACGAGATGCGTCGCAGCCCAGGCCGCAGCGATGCTGAGAATGACAAGTGCGATCTCCGAACGGCGTCTGGTCTTACCCGAGGGGCTTTGCCCCTCGGACTCCCCTACTGGCTCGCTCGCGGGGCCCCGACGCCCCGCTCCGCTCGCCAGGCTCGCTCGCTGCCGCTCGCTCGCATTGTTTTTGAGATAGCTTCTAATCATGAGCGGCCAATCTGACGAAGATGGTGATGCAGGTGAAGGACGTAGTCGCGCATGAAGTAGTCGAGAGTCGCCGGCTCGCCGGCCGGCACAGGCTGCCACGCCAGTTCGTCGAGGTTGTGACGATGGCGCTTGCGCAACCGCACGTCGTCGGGCGTGACCTCCATCAGCCGTGCGATGTGCAGGTTGTAGAACCGCCACAAGGAGACGAGGTCCTGCCACGGCGCGTCCTGGTAGCGTTGCACTGACACCCACCGGTCCTGTTCGTAGCCGGGGAAGATCAGGTCGTCCTGAAACTGGGCCCGAACGAAGCGCTGATGGTTGTTGGCCGCCGAGTCGACCAGGTGTCCGATGACCTCCCTGGGCGACCACTTGTCCGGCGCCGGCCGCCGGGCCGCGGCCTCGTCGGCCATCGCCGAGAGCGACGCCGATGCACGGCCTACCGTGGCTCTCAGGTCGTCGGCATAGTCAGGCATCTCAGCAGATCATATACGGAGCGGCTGGCGGCTAGCTGCTGGCGGCTGGCTGCAGTACTTCAGGACATAAGTCACACCCCGTAGGATAGCGGCGCGGAGGCGCTACCGGTCCGTGCGCCCCCCGCAACAGCCAGCCGCGAGCAGCGAGCAGCCAGCCCTATCCGTGTTTTCCGTGTTGTCCGTGGCCTGTTATCAGTGCGGTCCGTGGGCCCGAACCTGAACCGGCCCGGTAAGCGTCCTAGGGGATTTGGGAGTATTATCCGGCAAGTACGGAGGAGTGTGTAATGCGTAATGCAGTGATTCTCGCGGCGGTGCTGATGATGGCAACTGGAGCGAACGGCCAGACCCCGGCGGTCGAACTGAAAGTCGGCGACCAGGCCCCGGACTTCAGCCTGCCGGCGTCCGACGGCAAGACCTACAAGCTGGCGGATTTCAAGGGCAAGAAGGCCGTGGTCGTGGCCTGGTTCCCCAAGGCCTACACGAGCGGATGCACGATCGAGTGCAAGTCCCTCGCGGAGAACGGCGACAAGATCCGCAAGTTCAACGTCGCCTACTTCATGGCGAGCGTGGACGCGGTCGAAGACAACAAGGGATTCGCCGAAAAGGAAAAGGCGGACTTCCCGCTGTTGAGCGACCCGACCAAGGCGACGGCGACGGCCTACGGCGTGCTGAGCCCTGGCGGCCTGGCGCGGCGGTGGACGTTCTACATCGGCAAGGACGGCAAGATCCTGGGCATCGACAAGGCGGTCCAGCCCAAGTCGTCGGCCGAGGACATGGTCGCCAAGCTGGGTGAGTACGGCGTCGAAGCGACGAAATAGCACGCGCGCCCGTGGGGCCGAACTTTAGTTCGGCCGAGATAACGTTCGGTTCGGCCGAACTAAAGTTCGGCCCTACGGGTGTCGTCGTCTCTATTTCGGAACGATCTTGATCTCGAAGAGCTTCGGCCACCACTTCCCCGTCACGAAGAGCCGATCGCCCGCCGCGTCGTAAGCGATGCCGTTGAGCACGTCGGTGCCGACCGCTTCGCGCGGGTCGAGCAGGCCTGACAAATCGATCCACCCCGTCACATCCCCCGTCTTCGGTGAGATCCGCGCGATCCGCGATGTCTGCCAGACGTTGGCCAGAATCTCACCCTTGACGAACTCCAGCTCGTTGAGATTCTTGATCGGCACGCCGTTCTCGCGGACCGTCATGCGTCCTGACTCTTTGAGCGACGCGGGATCGAGAAAGCGGAGGGCCGCCGAGCCGTCGCTCATGATGAGCCGCGCGCCGTCGTGCGTGAGACCCCAGCCTTCGCCCGGATAATTGAAGGTCTTCATCTGCTTGAACGTCGTCTTGTCGTACACGAATCCAGTCTCGGCCTGCCAGGTGAGCTGGACGATGGTGTTCTGCCAGACGGTGATCCCTTCTCCGAAGTACTTCGCGTCGAGCGGCTGATGCTGGAGGACTTCACCCGTCTCGAGCTTGACCTTGCGGATCCCCGACTGGCCGTTCTGTCCGGTGCCCTCGTACAGGACGCCGTCGACGTACTGCAGGCCCTGGGTAAAGGCCTGCCGGTCGTGGGGGTAGACCTTGACGACGCGATAGCCGGCGACGGGCGCCGGCGACTTCTTCTGCTGGGCGCCTGACAGGTTCGCCATGAAGATCACCGAAATACTCAGGCTGGTGAGAACGACAACTAGCCGTGCGAGTCTGCTGGTGCGAGTCGGCATGACAAGGTCAATGTAACACTACAGGTATAATCTCAACACCGCTTTTCAGGAGCCCTCATGAAGCATAGAACGCTGGCGATCGCCCTCGGTGTGTCCGCCCTCGTGACGTCGGCCGCGCCCCCTTACATTGCTCAAGTTGGGGCTCAAGTTGGGGCACAGGAACGCGTCGACGCCGACATCAACGCGAAGATTCGCAAAGAGGCGCAGGACAACTCGAAAATCCTCCGCACCATGCACTACCTGACGGACGTGTACGGGCCGCGGTTGACCGGCTCGCCCAATCTCAAGGCCGCGGGCGAGTGGGCGGTGAAGGAGATGGCGTCGTGGGGCTTCACGAACGGCCGTCTCGAGCCGTGGGACTTCGCCCGGCCGGGCTGGTCGAACGACGTCGCCATCGGGGCTGCCCTCTCGCCGTTCAAAGACAAGCTCGAGTTCGAAGTGCTCGCGTGGACCCCGAGCACCGACGGCACGATCAAGGCGAAGGCCGTCAACATCATCACCCCCGACCAGCCGATGAAGGAAGAGCTCGACAAGTATCTCGAGAGCGTCAAGGCCAGCGTGCAGAACGCCATCGTCCTCGTGGGACGGTCCCGGCCGGTCCCGGTCAACCTGGAGCCGCCGGCCAAGCGAATGGCCGATGACGTGGCACGAGGCCGCTACAACGGGGCGCCCGGCGGCGGCCGCGATGGTCGAGGCGGACGGGGCCGCGGTGAGGGCACGACGCCGCGCGAAGGTGCGATGACCACCAACCAGGTGAACACGCGCGTCAGCGAGTTCCTGCTGGAGAACAAGGTCAGGCTACGCATCAACGACGCGGCGCGCGAGCAGGGCCAGATCCGCGCCTTCCAGAACAACACCTACGACATCGCCAAGGTCGTCCCGACCGTCGTCATGCGCAACGAAGACTACGGGCGCATCGCGCGCATCCTCGAAGATGGAACGCCGGTCGAGCTCCAGTTCACGATCGTCAACACGGTCTACCCCGACGGCAGGACGGCCTACAACACCATCTCGGAGATCGCCGGGTCGGACAAGAAAGACGAGGTCGTCATGCTCGGCGGCCACCTCGATTCATGGCACTCGGCCACCGGCGCGACGGACAACGCGATCGGCTGCGCGGTGATGATGGAGGCGGCGCGGATCCTCAAGGCGATCGGCGTGCAGCCGCGGCGGACCATCCGCGTCGCACTCTGGAGCGGCGAGGAACAGGGGCTGCTGGGCTCTCAGGCTTACGTCAAGGAACACTTCGGATCCTTCGAAGCGCAGAAGCCCGAATACCCGAAGCTGGTCGCCTACATGAACATCGACTCGGGCACCGGCCGCGCGCGCGGCGCCAGCGTGTTCGGACCGCCGGAGGCCGCCGCGATCGTCCGCGAGATCTTCAAGCCGTTCGAGGACATCGGTGTCATGGGCGCGTCGGCGACGAGCAGCCGCGCCACCGGCGGCACCGACTCCACCTCCTTCAACAACGCCGGCCTCCCCGGCATCGGGTTCGGCCAGGACCCGATCGAGTACAACAGCGCCACCTGGCACACGAACCTCGATACCTACGAGCGGATCATCGAGCAGGACGCGAAACAGTCGGCGATGACCATTGCGTCGCTCCTCTATCACCTCGCGATGCGCGACGAGATGCTGCCGCGCTTCCCGGCCGCCGCCATGCCGGCGCTGCCGCAAGGGCGGGGGGGAGGGGGGGGAACTGATCGTTGTTGGTTCAGGAGGTTCAGGAGGTTCAGAGGTTCACGGGTTCAGGAAGGTTCACGGGGTTCAGGAAGGTTCACGGGGTTCAACGGCACGGCTGAACCCCTGAACCCCTGAACCGTTTGAACCTTATGAACCCTTTGAACCTATTGAACCTTGTATAACTTCGACTCCGTCCGAATGTAGATCGCGCCGCCGGCAATCGCGGGAGACGCGAGCGACATCTCGTCGAGGTCGTTTCTGGCAATCTCCCTGTACTCGATCGCCGCTCTCGAGCACGAACGTCACTCCGCCCTCGGTGAGCAGGTAGACCTTGTTGCCCGCGGCGACGGGCGAGGCCGAGAACGTGTGCCCGCCTCCGCCGACGCGGACCTTGTAGATCTCATCGCCGGTCTTCGCGTTGAGCACGGCAAGAATGCCCGTGTCGTGGACGACATAGGCACGGCCCTCGTGCACGATGGCCGAGGGCGTGTATCCGGAGACGCGGGGTTGACGCCACACGATGAAATCATTGCTCGTCGAGCCATCGGCGAGCGTGATGTCGCCCGAGGCGCCGGGCTTGATGGCCAGGAACGGGCGGTTCGCGTCGCCCTGCGAGCCGCTGCCAACGAAGAGCCACCCGTTCGACGCGAGCGGCGACGCCGTCGGCATCGACATGCCGGTCACGCGCCAGAGCTCTTTACCGTCGAGGCCGTAGGAGAGGACCATCGCGTGGCCGAGGGTCACGATCTCGGTGCGCTTCTCGTTTGTCCACACATACGGCGTCGTCCAGGATGACCGCGGAAGGCCGGTGCGAGGCCTGGCGGTGCGCCAGACCTCCTCGCCCGTCTTCGCGTCGAGCGCGGTGAGGTACGAATCAGCTTCGCTGTCGTGCAGCAGATACACCCGGCCGTCGTGGACCGTCGGCGACGAGGCGGTGCCGAAGTCGAGATAGATCGGCTGCGGCGGCCAGTGCTTCTTCCAGATCAGCTTGCCGTCCAGCGTGTAGCAGAAGAGCCCGACGTTCTGGCCGAACGAGACGTAAAGCCGTTCGCCGTCCGTGAACGGCGTCTCCGACGCGTAGGTGTTCTTGCGATGACGGCCGCCCGACGGCTTGGCCTGGTACGCCTCCTGCTCCCACTTGACCTTGCCGGTGGCGGCGTCGAGCGCGTAGACCATGTATCTGATGACGTCGGACTCTTCCGGCGTTTCGTTGTCGCGGGCACGGACGCGCCGCATCACTTCTTCGTTTGAGAGACCCTGCCGCTGGAGCTCGGCGATGTAGTCGTTGCCGTAGAGGCCGGCCGACGGCTGCTTGAACGGCTTGCTGCTGATGCCGGAGGTGAGGAAGACCGTATCGCCCCAGACGATCGGCGACGACCAGCCCTGCCCGGGTACCGAGACTTTCCAGCGGACGTTCTCGGTAGCCGACCATCTTTCGGGAACGGCGCTTCCGGGCGCGATGCCAGTCATGCCGTGGCCACGAAATCCCGGCCACGTCTCTTCAGGTTTTGGATTGGCTGCCGCGATCGACGCTGTGACGAACAGCGTGACGAGCAGCGGAAATGCTGTGCGGTTCATGGAGTCGAGTCTACATTACTGCACGAACCAAACGGCATTCACACGATGGACACGATGAAACGATGGGCACGATGGGAAGGATGAAACTACACGCAGCTCATAAAACACGACCGACGACTGATCACGATGATCGCGAAGACCGCAAAGCTCACGAAGCTTAGTTTTCAGCAGGAGTGCTTCGCGAGCCTCGTGATCTTCGAGGCCTTCGTGAGGGGTCTCCGTTTATGAGATAGCTACTAATCCTTCAGGCCATCGTGTCCATCGTACCATCGTGATCATCGTGAAGATGTCGTCGGCATGGCGTTTGGATTAGTTTGATGATGCTCGGATCTCCGCGAGGAACGTCTCCCCCAGATCCGCGGCCTTGCGCTCACCGACGCCGTACACGTTGCGCAAAGCATCGAGCGTCGTCGGCTTGAGGCGCGCCATGTCGCGCAGCGTCGTGTCGTGGAAGATGACGTAAGGCGGAACGCCGCGGGCGCGGGCGATCTCGAGGCGCACGGTTCGCAGCCGCTCGAAGAGATCGCGATCGACGTCCTGCCACGCCTCGGCCTCGACGCCTTTCACGCGCTTCGGCACGCGGTCCTTCGTCGGGCGCCGCTGGCGCGCGAGCACGAGGCCGGGCTGCGCGTCGGCGTCCTTGAGGAGCGCGACGCCGTCCTCGGTCAGCTCGAGCACGGGGAACTCGGAGTCGGTCTGCCTCAGCAGGCCGTGGCCTGAGAGCTGTTCGAGATAGCCGCGGACTTCGGGCACGCTCATCTCCTTCAGGAGGCCGAACGTGCTCAACTGATCGTGGCGCCGGGCCGAGACCTGATCGCTTTCGCTGCCGCGCAGGACGTTGGTGACGTGCGCGGCGCCGAACCGCTGCCCCACCCGCGCTACGCACGACAGGATCTTGCGCGCGAGCACGACAGGCTCGGGGACGGCCTCGAGCTCGTCGAGACAGTAGTCGCAGGCGCCGCAGTCGGCCTTGGTGTAGCTCTCGCCGAAATAGCCGATGAGGTGCCGATGGCGGCAGCCGACGCTCGAGGCGTAGCGCTCGATGTCGCGCAGGAGCGAGCGCCGCGCGTCGGTCAGCTCGCCGTTCCTCTCGAGCATGACCCGCCACTTCAGGAAGTCGGCCGTCGAGTAGATGAGCACGCACTCGGCCTCGAGGCCGTCGCGCCCGGCACGGCCGGACTCCTGCTGGTAATGCTCGAGCGACTGCGGCGCACCGGCATGCACGACGAACCGCACGTCGGATCGGTCGATCCCCATCCCGAACGCCACCGTGGCCACGACCACGTCGGCGTGCTCGTCGAGAAACGCATCCTGGTTCCGGCTGCGCTCGCCATCGGAAAGGCCCGCGTGATACGGCCGCGCGCGCACGCCGGTTTCTGTCAACCACGCCGCGAGCGCGTCGACTTCCCGCCGCGAGGTGCAGTAGATAATCCCGGCCTGGCCGCGCCGCCTGGCCATGACGTCGAGGATCTGCCGCTTCAGGCTTGCGCGCGCGAGCACTCGGTAGATGAGGTTCGGCCGGTCGAAGGAGCCGACGAGCTCGATCGGGTCGCGAAGCCCGAGCTGCGCCGCGATGTCGCGGCGGACGCGCGCCGTCGCGGTCGCGGTGTAGGCATGCAGGCTGACGCCAGGAAAGAAGCTGCGCAGCCGGCCGAGCTGCCGGTACTCCGGTCGGAAGTCGTGCCCCCACTGGCTGATGCAGTGCGCCTCGTCCACCGCAATGAACTGCACATCGCACTTGGACAGGCGGGCCAGAAACCCATCGCTCCCCTCGCCCGCGAGACGCTCGGGCGATACGTACAGCAACCGGTATCGCCCTTCCCGCAGTCCCGCCGAGACGGTCGTCTTCTCATCCGAGCTGAGCGTGCTGTTGTAGAGCGCCGCCGCCACGCCGTTGCCGACGAGCGTGTCGACCTGATCCTTCATCAGCGAGATGAGCGGCGAGACGACGACGCCCAAGCCCTGACGCACGAGCGCCGGCGCCTGGAAACAGAGGGACTTGCCGCCGCCGGTCGGGAGCACGACCACCGAATCGCGTCGCTCGAGGATGGCCTCCATCGCCTGCCGCTGGAGCGGTCGAAACGAGGTATAGCCCCAGTAACGCTCGAGGACGTGAATGAGGTCGTCGCTCGAGGCATCCGGGGGAGTCAGGGTCGGGAACACTCAGACGCCCTCGACCACGACGAGGGTCCCCTCGGAGGTCGCCTGGCGGATCGCCTTGGCTTCGGAGTATTCAGGAGAGCTCCACCACTCCTTCGCCCGTTCGAGGGTCGGGAACTCGACGATGACCAACCGCGCGGCCGGCGCCGTGCCTTCGAGGACCTCGGTCCGTCCGCCTCGGGCGATGAATCGGCCGCCGAATGCGGTGATCGTTGGCAGCACGAGCCGCCGGTAGTCCTCGTAACGAACGGAGTCTTTCACGTCGACCATCGCAATTACGTAAGCGGCCACATCGCTCCTTTATTCAAATTCATCCGATCTTCCGCCTAAAGGCGGAAGCTACGGTGTCGGCACATTGTTTCGCGGCTCGCAGCTCGCAGCTGGCTGTTGCAGAAGCCGACTGCCGGCAACCGCCAACAGCGAGCAGCCAGCAGCCAGCCGCAGCAACTATCCATCTATTATCAGGCTGCAACACGTCACGCCGGCCTCGGCTTTGGCCAGCTCGGAAACGTCCACCGTACAAACACTGTACCCGCGTGCCCTGAGATCGGCGGCCGTACGCTCGTGACTGGCGGCGCAGACGATCGTGTGGCCGAGCCGCAGGACGTTGGCCGCGTACGGCTCCGTCGGAGCGACGTGGATGAGCTCGACCTCTTTGAACACGCGCGAGTCGATCCACTCCGGATTGCACAACACTCGGTCGGAATCCACCTCGGTGACGGCCGATTTCAGGTGCAGGCACCCGGCGGTCTGCACACACTCGACCACATAGCCGAACGGCGCGACGTGGCGGGCCAGCTGCCGGGCTCCGTCCTCGTTCGTGCGCGTCGAGAGCCCGACGTAGAGCGTGCGTCCCAACCGGAGCACATCCCCGCCGTCCAGCGTACCCGGCGCCGCGATCGACTGGAGCAGCCGGTACTCGGATAGCACGGCGGCCACCGCCTCGCGTTCCGGCCGGCGGGACTCGGCACCCGGCCGGGTGATGATCGCGATTTCGTCGAGCACGATGGCGACGTCCTCGACGAACACCGAATCCGGCAGGTCGTGGGCGGGCGGCACGTGCCGCAGCGAGCAGCCGAGCGTGCGGAGGACCTCCTCGTACTGCTGATGCTGCGTCTTGGCGGCCGCGACGTCGATCGGCACGCGCGAGAGATGTGTCAGCTCGCAGCGCGCGAGGCTCTCGGGAACGGGGCGCGTGACGGCAATGCGCATCAGTCTGTCAGCGGGCGGTTCGGCGGGTGCCACGGTGCCTGTGTCACAATATCCTGATGCAAGCGGCGATAGATTTCATTCAAGCGACGATAGACTTCATTCTACACATCGACGACCACCTGTTCGAGCTGACGGCGACGTACGGCGGCTGGGTGTATGGGGTCATCTTTCTCATCGTCTTCGCGGAAACAGGGCTGGTCGTCACGCCAATCTTGCCGGGCGACTCGCTGCTGTTTGCGGCGGGCGCGCTCTGTGGCGCCGGGCTCCTCAACCCGTGGATCATGGCCATCGTGCTCGTCTCGGCCGCGATCATCGGCGACGCCGTGAACTACAGCGTCGGGCGATCGCTCGGGCCGAAGGTCTTCTCGGCGCACGACCAGACCAGCCGGCTGCACCGGCTGCTCAACCGCGAGCATCTCGAAAAGGCACACGCCTTCTTCGAAAAGCACGGTGGCAAGGCCATCGTCATCGCCCGGTTCGTGCCCATCGTCCGCACGTTCGTGCCGTTTGTCGCCGGCGCCGGCTACATGAGCTACAGCGCCTTTGCCTTCTACAACGTCGCCGGCGCCTTCCTGTGGGTCGCCTCGTGCTTCGGCCTCGGCTACGTCTTCGGCAACATCCCGATCGTGAAGGAGAACTTCTCGGCCGTCGCCATCCTCATCATCTTCATCTCGGTGCTGCCGGTGGTGTGGGAGTTCATCAAGGCCCGCCGCAGGCCTGCGGCGTAGGCCCGGATTCACCGACGCACTCACGAAGATCGCGAAGACGCGAAGATCACGATGGAATTGGCCGATCTTTCTTCGTGGGCGTCGCGGTCTTCGAGCGCTTCGTGACGTGCGTCGTGACATCTCAGCACCACCATGCTGATTGAAAGCCCCTCCGGCCTCTTCTGCCCTGCCGGCGGCGTCTACGTCGATCCCTGGGGACCGGTCGATCGCGCCCTGATTACGCACGTCCACGGCGACCACGCCCGGCCTGGCAGCCAGGCCTACCTGTGCGCCGAGCCGTCGCGGCGCCTGCTCGAGCGCCGGCTCGGGCCGGACGTCCGTATCGAGGCGCTGCCGTACGGAGAAGCGATCACGCTTGGCGATGTCCGCGTCTCCTTTCACCCGGCTGGCCACATCCTCGGATCGGCGCAGATTCGCTTCGAGCTGCTGCGGGGCGCCGGCGGCGTGTGGGTCGTCGGCGGAGACTACAAGCGCGCCGCCGATCCGACTTGTACCGCGTTCGAGCCGGTGGCCTGCGACACCTTCGTCACCGAATCCACGTTCGGGTTGCCGATTTATCGCTGGGATCCCACCGAGACTGTCGTCGCCGAGATCCTCGAGTGGTGGGAAGAGAATCGCCGGAACCGGCGGACGTCAGTGCTCTTCTGCTACACCGCCGGCAAGGCGCAGCGCATCCTCGCCGAGCTCGCGCGGGTGACCGATCGACCGGCCTTCGTCCACGGCGCGATGTCGTCGAATATCGAAGCCTATCGCGATGCCGGCGTGCACATGCTCGCGACTGAGCCGGTCACCGAGCAGCCGAAAGGGCGGAAGTTCGCGGGCGAGCTGGTGCTGGCGCCCCTCTCGGCGCGAGGAACGCCGTGGATGCGCCGGCTGGGCGAACATTCCGATGCCTTCGCCTCGGGCCTGATGCGCGTCAGGGGCGTCAGGCGCCAGCGCTCCTTCGATCGAGGGTTCGTCCTCTCGGACCACGCCGACTGGCCGGCCCTGCTCCAAACGATTGCCGAGACCGGCGCCGCGCGCGTCTACGCGACACACGGCCACGCCGAGCCACTCGCACGCTACCTGCGCGAACAGGGCCTGGACGCCGGCGTCATGCGCACCGCGTGGGAGGGAGAACCAGAGGGTGACTGAACGGAGTTGGCTCTAGGCTCTTGGCTTTTGGCTCAAGTAAGAGCATCGAGAACTTACTCGGTCGTCTTGCTAGAGCCTGAAGCCTGAAGCCTAGAGCCTGGAGCCTGAGCCCTTATCGTGCTGAAATGAACCGCTTCTCCCGCTCTACGACGCCATCGATCGCACGACGTCGACCAACGCCAAAGTCGACGCGATGGCGGCGTACTTCGCCTCGGCGCCGCCCGCGGACGCGGCCTGGGCGGTCTTCTTCCTCACGGGCCGGCGGCTGAAGCGGCTCCTGCCCTACTCCTCCATCAACAGCTGGACGCTCGCCGCGACGGGACTGCCGCCATGGATGCTCGAAGAGTGCTACTCGGTCGTCGGCGACGGCGCGGAGACGGCGGCGCTCGTCCTGGACCAACTGTCGTCGGCCTCGTCTGAAGATCTTCCGCTCTCGCGATGGGTCGAGGATCGCATCCTGCCGCTGAAAGGACTGGATCCGGCCGCTCAGCAGCAGCGCGTGACCACGTGGTGGCAGTCGCTCGACCGGCTGCAACGATTCATCCTCCTCAAGCTCCTCACCGGCGAGCTGCGCGTCGGCGTCTCGCAAACGCTCGTCGTCCGGGCCCTGGCGCAGGCCGCTCAGCTGCCGGCCGCGACGCTCGCCGCCCGCATCATGGGCGAGTGGACGCCGACGCCCGAATGGTACGCCTCGCTGCTCTCCCACGAGCGTACAGACGACGACCGATCGCGGCCGTATCCGTTCTTCCTCGCGTCACCGCTCGAGGACCCGATCGACTCGCTCGGGAGCATCGACGACTGGCTGATCGAGTGGAAATGGGACGGAATCCGCGCGGAGCTCGTGAAGCGCGGAGGCATCCTGCACCTGTGGTCGCGGGGCGAGGAGCTCATCACGCACCGGTTCCCGGAAATCATCGCCGCCGCCGGACGGCTGCCGGATGGCACCGTCCTCGACGGCGAGGTTCTCGCCTTCCGCGACGAACGGCCGCTGCCCTTCTCGGCGCTGCAGCAGCGGATTGGCCGGCAGAAACAGGTCGCGCAGCTCGTGCGCGCGGTCCCCGTCGTCTTCATGACCTACGACATCCTCGAGGATCACGGCGAAGACGTTCGGAGTCTGCCGCTCGCGGAGCGTCGCGGCCGGCTCGAGGCAAGGCTGAAGCCGGAGGCTTTCGCGGATCAGGTCCGGCTGAAGCCGGACACTACGGCCGATCAGGTCCGGCTAAAGCCGGACACTACGCCCGATCAGGTCCGGCTAAAGCCGGACACTACGACCGAGGACGCAGGATCAGTCGTAGAGTCCGGCTTTAGCCGGACCGAAGGCGTGGAGTCCGGCTTTAGCCGGACCGAAGACGTAGTGTCCGGCTTCAGCCGGACCGAAGGCGTCCTCCGCGCCTCACCCATCGTCAGGACCGCGCTCTGGGCCGACCTCGCGGCGCTGCGAAGCGAATCACGCGCCCGCGGTGTCGAGGGGTTCATGCTCAAGCGCCTGACATCTGCGTACGGCGTCGGACGCAAGCGCGGAGACTGGTGGAAGTGGAAGATCGATCCTTTTACGATCGACGCGGTGTTGATCTACGCGCAGCCAGGAAGCGGCCGTCGCGCCAGCCTGCTGACCGACTACACGTTTGGCGTCTGGCACCAGGGTGAGCTCGTCCCGATCGCCAAGGCGTACTCGGGGCTCTCGAACGACGAGATCGCGGAGATGGACCGCTGGATCCGGCGGCACACGCGGGAACGCTTCGGCCCGGTACGGCACGTCGAGCCGGTGCACGTCTTCGAGCTCGGGTTCGAGGCCATCGCGAAGTCGACGAGACATCGCTCGGGCATTGCCGTCCGCTTTCCCCGGATGCTGCGATGGCGCACCGACAAGAAAGCGGAGGACGCCGACACGCTGGAATCGGTTCAGAAGCTCCTCGCTCTTACGCCGGGCTCCCAGATAAAACCTTTCTCGTAGACCTAGACCAGGCTGAACGCGCCGACGGCCATGCTTCACGATGATCACGATGACTGGATGAACACGAAGAGAAGCCTCTCTAGGGATCCATCGTGAACATCGTGGCATCGTGGGCATCGTGTTCTAACGTAGTGTCGTGACAGCATTTATGAGACGGCTTGTAGTGGCCTCAGCGGCGCGCGGCGATGGCCTCGAGGTTCGCGTCGAACGTGCGGATCGCCGCCAGGATCGTATTGGCCGCGCCGATAAAGAACTCCTTCGTCACCGTCTCCGCATCGTCGGTCGCTTTGTGGTGCTGCGCCTCGTCTTCGACGCCGAAGTAGATGAAGGGAATCCCCGCCTCGTGGAACGGATAGTGGTCTGAGTCCTTCGACCAGTCGTCTTCCTTGGGGTTGGTCCCGTCGTGACCGAGCCGCAGCACCACGGGAGGACGCGCAACGCTCTTGAGGTAGGCCTTCAGGAACGGATTCTGAAACGTGCCGCTGGCGAAGAGGATGTTCTTCTCGTCGCGGGCGACCATGTCGAGGTTCACGTTCATCACGATGGCATCGCGCGCGACGGGCGGATTGCTCATGAATGCCTTCGCCCCGTTCAACCCGGACTCTTCCGCGTCGAGCGCCGCGAACACCACCGAGTGCTCGGGCTTGTCGGCGCTCACCCGGGCGGCGACCGCCAGGAGCGCGGCGACGCCAGAGGCGTTGTCGTCCGCACCGTTGAACACCTGACCGTTGCGCACGCCCAGATGATCGAAGTGAGCCGTGATGACAAGGAAACGCCCCGGTTCGCGACGGCCGCGAACGATGCCGACGATGTTGACGCCTGCGCGGTCGGCTGAATCTCCCCTGCCGCGAAACGAGAACGGACGCTCGTACCGAGTCGCCAATCGGTTGAATTCCTGCTTCCTTGAACCGCTGCAGGATGTAGGCGCGGGCCTTGGCGCCGCCGGGCGTGCCGGGGAGGCGGCCTTCCATGTCGTCAGCCGAGAGCGTCGTGAGATCGCGCAGCAGCTGCGCGCCGTCGATCGTCGCAGTCTGGACTCCGGCAGGCGCGACGCACGTGACGACGAGGACGCTGCAGATCAGAAATTGCAACAACCGACGCATAGTACTGGCATTGTAGCAATGCTGAGTGCTGAATGCTGAATGCTGAATTGAATGTGTCAACCGTCGCCACCAGCTTGCGCCGCGCGGGCCGAACGCGACAAGATTCGTGACGTGCTTTCGATGCGTCGCTCGATCAGCAACACATACGCAAGGACCCTGGCTGCGTTCGCCCTCATCTGGTGCGTCTCGTCAGCCGCCCGGCTGCTGGCGCATCCGGCCCCCTTCAGTTATCTCGACGTTTACGTATCCGCCGACGGCCTCACCGGCCGGCTCGTGCTTCACGACCTCGATGTGGCGTACGAGCTGAAAATCGAGCCGCCGGCCCAGCTCGCCGACCCGGCGTTCGTCGAGCAGCGGTCGGCCGCGATTTCGGCGCTGCTCCAGCCGCGCCTGGCGTTCTTCAAGGACGGCCGGGCCATCGCGTGGACGCTCACCGCCGTCAAGCCGCTTGCCGATCGTGATGCCGTCGAGATGTTGTGGCGCGCGCCGGCGAGCGAGGCGACGGGCAAGCTGACAGTCGCGGCGCACCTCTTTCCGTACGATTCCGAACATCAGACGTTCGTCAACGTCTACGAAGGCGACAGCCTCGTGCGGCAGGAGATCCTGAACAGCGGCCGCACGAGCGTGGACTTCTACACCGGCACGCGGCAAGGCCTGGTGGCGGTGTTCAAGGCCTTCACCGCGTCCGGCATCCATCACATCGCCATCGGCCCCGATCACATCCTCTTTATCGTTGGTCTGCTCCTGCTCGGCGGCAGTCTCACGCGCCTCCTGGCGATCGTCACGGCCTTTACTCTCGGCCACAGCGTGACCCTGGCGCTCGCGACGTTCCAAATCGTCGATCTGCCGCCTCGCATCATCGAGCCGGCCATCGCCCTGAGCATCGTCTACGTGGGCGCCGACAACCTGCTGGCCGGGACGAAGGGGCGCGATGTCCGGGCCTGGGTTGCGCTCGTCTTCGGCCTCGTGCACGGCTTCGGGTTCGCAAGTGTCCTGCGCGAAACGGGACTTCCCGACCGGGCGTTGGGCGTATCGCTCTTCTCGTTCAACCTGGGCGTCGAGATCGGTCAGGCCGCGATCGTGGTCGTCGTGGCGAGTGCCCTGGCACTCGTGCGGCGGCGCAACCCTCCGCTCGCCAGACGCATTGCGCAAGCGGGATCTGTCGGGGTTATGATCGCCGGCGCCTTCTGGTTCTTCCAACGCGTCTTCTGAGGCCAAACTCCCATGCCAGCCGAATCGCTGCTGAAGCACGCAGGGCTCCTCGCCGCGCTCGCCATCGCCACGGCCTCGGTCGCGGCCGAGCCGCAGCAAACTCCCGCGTTCCAGCTGGAAGAGACCACCATCGCGCGAATCCACGCCGCGATGAAAGCGGGGCAGCTCACGTGCCGCGGACTCGTCGAGCAGTACCTCGAGCGGATCGAGGTGTACGACAAAGCCGGGCCCGCCATCAACGCCATCGTGCTCGTCAATCCCAACGCCGGGGCGGAAGCCGACGAGCTCGACCGCCGCGCGAAGCAGGGCGGGTTCGTCGGGCCTCTTCACTGCATCCCTGCCATTGTCAAAGACAATTTCGAGACGATCGGCCTCCAGAGCGCGGCGGGATTGCTTTCGCTCATGGGCTTTGTCTCGAATCGCGATGCCTTTCAGGTCAAGCGAATCAAGGCGGCCGGCGCCTTGGTCTTGGCGAAGTCGAACATGGCCGAGTTCGCGTTTACGCCGTACGAGACCGTGAGCTCGATCCTTCCGGGTTACACGAAGAATCCCTACGCGCTCGACCGCGTGACCGCCGGGTCGAGCGGAGGCACCGCGGCGGCCGTCGCCGCCAACTTCGGCGCCATCGGCCTCGGGAGCGATACCGGCAACTCGATTCGCGGTCCGGCGTCTCATCAGGCGCTCGCCGGCATCCGCTCGACGATGGGCCTCACCAGCCGTTCGGGAGTGGTCCCGCTCAACCTGCTTGCAGACATCGCCGGCCCGATGACTCGCACGCTCGAAGACGCTGTCGCCGTGCTACAGGTCATTGCCGGTCCGGACCCCGATGATCCTCTGACCGTTGCCGGATCTCCGGCAGCCCTCGACTTCAGCCCCGGCGGACATCCATCGGCGATTCCGAACTATCTGGCATCGCTCAAGAAGGACGGCCTGAAGGGTCGGCGCATCGGCATCCTCCGGCAGGCGTACGAACGCGAGACCACCGACACGGAGATCGTCAAGGTCTTCATGGCCGCGGTTGACGATCTCAAGCGCGCCGGCGCCATCATCGTCGATCCGGCTCGAGTGGATCTGGATCAGGCCAGGCGGCCGCAGGGCGTCGGCACCTGCGGCGGCTTCAAGTACGACATCAACCGCTGGCTCTCGTCACACGGTGACAGCATCCCGGTGAAGAACCTCGCCGCGATCATCCAGTCGCGTCAGTTTCACCCGACCGTGCAGCGGCGCCTAGAGCAGTCGCAGGAGGGGACCGAAAACGGCCCGGACACACCCGCCTGCAAGGCCGAGTCGGAGTATCGCAGCCAGGTCCGTGCGGCAGTGCTCAAGACGATGGAGGCGGAAACGCTGGACGCGTTCGTCTATCCGACGTGGAGCAATCCGCCGCGCCTGATCGGCGATCTGAACACTCCGCACGGCGACAACAGTCAGTTCTTCTCGCCGACGACGGGCTTTCCGTCGATCAATGTGCCGATGGGCTACACGAGGGATGGCAAGCTTCCAGCCGGCATCACGTTCTTCGGCCGCGCGTGGGATGAAGCGGGGCTCATAGCACTTGCCTACTCTTACGAGCAAGCGACGAAGCATCGTAGAGCTCCGTCAGTCGGGAGTCGGTAGTCGGGGTCGGGAGTCGCAGTCGACAGTCTCAGTCGTAAGTCCGAGTCGGCCGTCCGAGTCAGCGGGTTCTTCCGCCTAAAGGCGGAAGCTACGGGGTCAGTCAGACTACGGGGTCAGTCAGACCGAGCCGGCAGACTGGAGCTCTATCACTCTTCCGTGGCTTCCGCCTTTAGGCGGAAGGGAACTTACGACGACAACCGCGCCTGCCTCAGAATCTCGGCCAGCTTGGGACGCGACGCGCTGAGCAGGCCGATGCGGAACAGGCGGGCGCCGATGCGGATTGCGAGCCACGTGGACAGCAGCAGGACGGCAAAGGCCCCCACGACCTCCCACCAGTGCAGGAAGTCGAGATCGGTGCTCGCGCGAAACATGATGAGCGGGCCTGCCGAGAACGGCAGCCACGTCATGACGCGCGCGACGGTGCCGTGCGGCTCCCTGAGCAGCACGGCCATCATCATCATCGGCAGTGCCGCCGTCAGCGACCAGACCATCGCCAGCTGCTGCGCCTCACGCATGTTCGAGCCGAGCGAGCCGGTGCCGAGCATCAGGCTCCCGAAGAACAGAAATGCGATGAGGAAGAGGGGAATCGCCAAAGACAGGGCGATCCACGGCATCTCGACCTTCGAGGTCATGAGCAACGGCACGATGCCGATCCCGCTGACCATCACCATGACGATCCAGACGGCAATCTGCATGAGCCCGGCTCCCCCAAGCCCGAGCAGCTTGCCCGCCAGGATCTCGTCGGGGTCGGCCGACGCGAGCAGGACGTCGACGACTTTGTTCTCCTTCTCAATGGCGGTGCCCTGCATCAGGTACCCGGACGTCATCAGGACCGACATCAGGAAGAGCACCGTGAAGACGAGCGGCACGGCGACGCGGACGAAGCCGGCGGCCTGACCGGCGTCGGCAATCTCGCCGCTCTTCGTCACGGTGAACCGGCGCGTCTCCCTGAGCGGGCTGACCACGCGCTCGCTCGTCTGCTCGTCGACGCGGCCGGTCAACAGGCGCTTGCGCACGAGATTCGAAAACGAACCCCTGGCCTGGCCGCCGGAGATGTTTATGGTGTCCTGCGTGTAGACGTCTACGACCCCTTCGCCGATATAGTCGGCCGGGACGACGTAGTAGCCCTTGATCTTCCGCCCGGCGAGGGCCGCGCGCGCGTCGGCTTCCGAGGCATAGGGCCGGAACACGAAGTTCGACTCCATGAACGCGGTGTTGACCGCCCCGCTCTGGCCCGTGGCCTCGAGCGCCCGCTTCACTTCCTCGGGCATCTGGGAGTCCGACGATTTCACGTCGGCCTCGAGCCGCAGCACGCTGCCGGGATCGACGATGCCGTAGACGGAAGGCTCTGCGACCGACCGACTGGCAAAGTACGCCGGGATCGCGACGATCCCGCCGTATGCGGCCAGAAAGAGCGGCATGCCGAACGTGGTGATCAGGTATCCGGGACGACGGACGGCGGTCAGGAACTCGAACGTCGCAATCGTCCAGGTCTTCCGCCAACCCTTGCGGTTCATCATGCCTCGGTGCCCTCCCGTACGACGCGAAGAAAGATGTCTTCCATGGGCGCGAGCATCGGCTCGAACCGGTCGATCACTGCCCCGGCGCGCACGAGCGTGGCCAGCGCGTCCGACGGCGCACTGCCGTCGGCCAGCATCAGCCGCCACGACCCCTCCCCATCGTCGATGACGCTCGCGACGCCAGGCACCGGCGGCAGCGGACCGCGGGCGTGGACGCGGACTTCTGGCAGCGAATGGTCGCGCCGCACCTCGTCGACCTCGCCGTAGACCATGAGCCGTCCCCGATTGATCATCGCGACCCGGTCGCACAGCGCTTCGACCTGGTTCATCTGGTGCGTCGACAGAATCGTCGTGCGTCCGTTGCGCCGGCGTTCGAGCAGGAGATCCTGCACGAGGCGAACGTTGACGGGATCGAGCCCTGTCGTCGGCTCGTCGAGCACGCAGAGCTCGGGGTCGCTGAGAAGCACCGCGGCGATCTGAACCTTCTGGGACATCCCCTTGCTCAGGCGATCGATCTTCCAACCGGCGACGTGCGGCAGCTCGACGCGGGCCAGCCACTCCACCGACCGCCGGCGTGCCTCGGCGCGGCTCAGCCCCTTGAGCGAGCCGAAGTACGTCATCACGTCGGTGACGGTCAGCTTGGTGTAGAGTCCGCGCTCCTCCGGGAGGTAGCCGAGGCGGTCGAGGTGCTCGCGCCGCCGCGTCTCGCCGAACACGCGCACCTCACCCGAGTCCGCCCGGATGATGTCCATCAGGATGCGGATGAGCGTGCTCTTGCCGGCGCCGTTCGGCCCGAGCAGCCCGAAGATCTCTCCGGCGTGCACGTCAAAGGAGACGCCGCGAAGCGCGGGTGTGTCGCCGTAGCTCTTGGCGATGTTGTCGAACGCGAGAATGACCATGCGCGGAAGAGCTTACCTCACCTCGCCGTGGCGAACCCAGGACGCGCGATGCGGCTCACACAACTCGTGTCGAGCCCGTCTGAGCGGCCGCGTTCGATGAAGGCGCGCTTGAGCCCGTCGAGGCACTCGAGGCCCGTCAATCCGAACGGCGAATGACCGGCGGAAGGCACGCGGACGTGGAGGCTGTGCGACAGCGTATGCGCAATCGTGTCGCCGTTCTCTGGTGGCGTCACCGGATCGAGCGTGCCGGAGGTGAGCAGGATGGGGACGGTCGTCTTCACGGGCCGAGTGCTCGCGTCAGGCCTGGTCCCGCGCGGCCACACCGCGCATGCTGCGCGCTGCTGCCGGACACGGTAGCCGCCGAGATACGTCGGGTCGTCCAGCTCGGCCGCGTCCGGTGCGACGAGCGGCACGTCCTCGGCGCAGGTAATTGACAGATACAGCCCGTCGAACGTGCCTTTGGCGCGCCAGCGAATGAGGAAACCTGCGATCGGCGAATAGTCGCCGCTGAACGCCCGGTGCAAGTACTGCGGCACGCGCGACGCGCCGGCCGACGAGTACGTCATGTAGCGAATTGCCTCGGCCACGTGATCGCGGGTGAGCGTCACTTCCGCTGGGCGCTGAGTTTCTCGAGACCGGTCCGAGCTCTCTCGAGAGCGGTCCGAACTCTCTCGAGATCGATCCGAACTCTCTCGATCGAATCTCTCGAGATATCCGAACTCTCTCGAGATCGATCCGAAAACGACGGGTGAGCAACGAAGGCTGTCACCGGCCCCTGGCGAAGCCGGTCGAACACCTGCCGTGTTTCCTGACGGATGGCCGGAAACGCGCGCGCGCACTCGGCGTCGGCCAGACACTCATCGAGCAACCCATCCAGCGCTCGTGCCGCGAGCTGCCCGAAGCGTTCGGGAGCATGCATCGCCGGCGTGACCGGACCGTCGAGCACGACTGCGCGGACGCGCGACTCGTAACGCCGGACGTACTCCATCGCCAGGCGCGTGCCGTAGGAGCCGCCGACGAGCGTCAGTTGCTCGTACCCGAGCGCGTTGCGAATCTCCTCGAGGTCTTCGACCGAAGCGCTGGTCGTGTATTGGGCCAGATCGGCATCCCGCTCCAGACTCTCGCGGCATGCCCTGACCTTCTCGATCGGCAGGAACGCGTCGAAGTAAGTCTGTGGGTTGTCAGGCGGACCGTAAAACTGACAGAGAAGCGGATGAGACCCGCCAGTCCCGCGCTGGTCGGCGTAGATCACGTCGCGGTGTTGGCGCACGCCGCCGCTATCCGAGAATGCGTCGCCGATCAGCTCGGTCGCCGCCTGACCGGGGCCGCCGGCGAGGTAGACGAGCGCATCACTGGCCTTATCCCCGCCTGTCGCTGGCAAGACGACGATGCGAAGCGAGATCGTCCTGCCTCGCCGGGTGGTTTGATTCTCGTAGACGGAAAGCCCGTGACATCGAGCGGTCGCGTCGGCAACGCCGACACACCGCTCCGTGCGGAGAGCGCCAGAGCCTTCCGCCGCCGGCGTACGGTTCTGGCAACCGGCGACCATGACGGTCGCCGCAAGGATGGCGCCGGCAAGGTTCCGACCTGCCGCACCCCGCCTCATCACTTCTTTTCTTGCTTTTGGGGCTGGTGTGCGGCGATGTACTTGCGCGCGAACTCCTCGAGGTGCGGCGCGTTGGTCAGCCCGACTTTCCTGCCCTCTTCGAGCGCCGCATCCGGCGTGAGCCCGTCCCGCACGCCGCGCCTGATGGCCCAGAAGGCGCCGACGCGAATCGCCGCCGTGCAATGAATGAACATCGGCCGGTTCGCCGGGTCGTCGGTAATCTTCAGGAACGCATCCACGTCCGCGTCGGTCGGGTCCCGGTAGACGACCGGGATATTGAAGTACTTCATCCCAGCCGCCTCGACGGCTGCCTGCTCGTCCGCCGCGCGATGTTCTGAGGGCTGCCGCAGGTTGAGCACGGACTTCACGCCGTCAGACTTGAGCTTCGCAAAAGCCTCGAGTCGCGGCTGAGCGCCGGTGCAGAACTGCGGGCTGACCTGGAGAAACTTCGGGATGGCCGGCAGCTCGGCCTGAGCTGGGGTCTGAAAGAGCGCCGCGATTAGAAGGAGCGTGGTCATCTGGAGATTATAGGGCGGACTAAACCGCAGATCAGAAGATCAGGAGATTCCCAAGCCGCGTGACGACGAGATCCTACTCGCGATTCGTGGAGTGGGACGAGTCACGGGACCAATGAACTACGATCGCGCGTTTATCGCGTCCAGGCAGCCGGTGGAGAAAAGTTGACGACAGGTCCGCGACGACGGGCACGTCCACGTCCAGGTCAACACACGGTTTTGAGTCGTCGGCGATGACGAGTCGACAAACGCGTCGGCATCCTTCACCTGGGCTGCGGACATCAACCGGGCCGCCTGTTTCACCGGGCCGTCGCGCCAAGGCCATGCGGTCAGGATACTAGAACTGCTCGCTCATCGCATCCAGTTCTTGCGGTCCGCCGATCTTCGCGTACAGCATACTGGCCGGATCCGCGCTCATCTCGAGGCCGAAATGCATGAGGCCGATGTTCTTGCCGACCATCTTGCGTAGACGGGCCATCATGCGGCCATCATCGGTCTCAAACACGCCCATGCATCCACGATCCATGCGGGCTGGCGAGACGACCGCCACGCGGTTTTTGCGGCGATAACTGAACACGTACCTCCACCGCACATCCGGGTTGAACATGTCGCGGGTTGTCAGCCCGATGACAACAACCGGCTCACCAGTGGTCGGGTAGGCCGACTCGAGGCGTGTCAGCATCATCGCCGAGTTCATTTGGCGCCGGCTTTCGACATACGCGCCCTCCGGCCATTCCACAACCGGCGCGACATCGATGGCGACGCCAAACCTCGTCCGAAAATGCCGCGCGATGGCCGTCGCGCGATCGACAGGAAAATCCTCGATCGGAACAAGATAAACGCGACCGGCCGGGCGCAGCGAGGAGACGTCGATGGGGTTGGTTGGAACGACGGTATCGTCGTAGAAACAGATCGGCCGGTCCGTGATCGCCAGGCGGGTCGGCACGTTGAACGCGAATCCGATCATCGTCACGGTCATGAATCCTGCGGCGTAGTCGGCCGTGCGCCGACGAGGGATGGCCGCCGTCGTGGAACGCGTGCTCAGCAGCGGTATGAATGGGCGGACATGTTCGATGAACTGGCTCGCAGTTTCAACCGAGAGCGTGTGACCCACGCTCAGTGTCCGATCGGTAGTGTCGATCACCACCGAACCGCAGCCGCCGCTGTAGAACGTGCGAACCGCAGTAAAGTCGGAAAGAACCCCGCGTGGGGCGATTGCCGCGCGGAGTCCGACCACAGTTGATGCGTTGATCGAGCGCGGAAGCCGGATCGGCCCCACCCATCGATAGATGAGCAACTCGGATGGCGTCACGATCAGGGACTCCCGCTTGCCTAAGGCCGCCCATAGCAACGCCACGGCGACGGGAGGTCCGCCAGCGACGAGTACGACGATACCCACGAGGTTCGCGCTGCCGAACCGCAGGTAGTCAAGTGCCATCAGCACCAGAAGGAGTAGCCAGCCAGCGAGCCAGAACACCGCAAACGCAATCGTCAGGATGCGCGGCCTTTCGGCGGCGAAGTCGATGCGCTGGCCCTGGCGGGTGGCGTCGTATGAAAGTCGCGGCTCTTCCGACATCAGTCGCCGATCTTGTCGATCAACCCGCCCGGCGACCCTTCAAGGGCTCAGACGCCCTTCCATGCAGGCTCGCAGGCACTTCTAGAGGATCAGCAGAATCAGGAACACCGGCGTGGCCGGAGATCCGACCCGAGTGATTCACTGGACAGGTTGCGAGCAATGGCAAGGCCACCGCCCGGAAGGCGCGATTCTCGCAGGAACCGGTTCGCGTCGACCGTTCTGGCTGGCTTTGGCTACGAAAGTGCGTACCCGATCACGGAACGGTAACGCGGGTTCGTAATGTGCAAATTTGGGCAAGGCCGAAAACTCCCTGCGCAAGTGCTGACTCGGCGTGCGCACCTCAGGTGTGCTACGGGAGGTCTCAATGAATATCTGGACCGAATTCAAGAACGCGATTCTGCCGTGGCTCCTGGCAGGTGCAGTAGTCGTGTTTCTGATTGCCGAACATCGCCGGACGACGGCCGCCTTGCTCGACGCGAACACTCGACTGGCGAATGCCGTTGAACAGCAAGGTAAGGCACTCGAAGGTGTGCGCTCGCTGTTGGCGTCACAGGGGTATACCCTACCCCCTTTAGTCAAGCCGTAGTGGTTCGCGGGCTTCGGGTACCGGTCAACCTGACGTCGCGCGCATCGCTGCGGATGTTCGACCTGGCGGACATCTGGGCCGCTCGAACCGGGGAAGACGTCCGTCTCGTTTCCGCAAACGACCATATCCACAGCCGGCGGTCCGCCCACTATGTGGGCTTGGCGCTCGATTTCCAATCGTCGGATCCGGATGGGCTTTCGGCGGTGTTCCGGCTCGCCGGCTATCGCGTGCTCTGGAACGTGCCCGGCCATTACGGACACGTGCACGTGGAGCAGGATGGATCGAATGACACGTTATTGAACCAACACTGAACCAACGTCCGTTGAGCCAGATGCCATGATCTGCGTTCACGACGTTGATCTGCCGCGTGTGAATCGAATGGTGGAGCCGATCGAGGAGAGGTGAGCTGGTAGTCGAACTAGGTCTCCTCTTGCATGTGACGTCGGTGAACTGGGGCCGCGCCAGCGTTGGCGCGCGGCCTCAGTCAGCCCGTAGCGCCGCAACAGGATCCACTCGGGTGGCCCGCCGTGCCGGAAGATAGCTGGCGACGAGCGCGACGAGCGCGAGGCCGAGCGGCACGACGATGAAGGTGAGCGGATCGGTCGGGGTGACGCCGAAGAGGAGCGTCCCCATCGACCGCGTGAGTACGAATGCCGCGGCCAGGCCGAGCGCCGTGCCCGTGAGCGCGAGCGTCATGCCCTGACGCACGACCAGGCGCAGTACGCCCGACGGCTGCGCGCCGAGCGCCATGCGGATGCCGATCTCGCGCGCGCGTTGGGTCACGGTGTAGCTGAGCACGCCGTGCACGCCAATCGCGGCCAGGACGAGTGCGACTGAGGCCAGCAGTCCCAGCACCAGCATCGTGAAGCGGCGCTCGGCGACCGAGCGCGATACGGTCTCGGTAAATGGCTCGAGCCCGAACACGGCGAGCGCGGGGTCCTGCTCGCGAATCACACCGCGGACGCTCGCGATGAGCGCCCGTGGATCGCCGGACGTCCGCACGAGGAGCACGCCGGCGCCGTTGGCAGAGGGCGCCTGATCGAGCGGCGCGTAGACGGCGATGGGCGGCGCCTCCGCCAATCCCTGGAACCGCTCGTTGCCGATGATGCCCACGATCGTGCGGCGCGTACCCCAGAAGTTGATCTGCTTGCCGAGCGGTTCCTGACCCGCGAAGAACCGTTGCGCCGCCGCTTCGTTGATCAGGAGCACGGGCGGCGCGCTCGTGTGGTCCGCGTCGGTCAGCAAGCGCCCGCGCACGAGGGGAACGCCCATCGTGCGGAAGTAGCCAGGTGTCACGCGGCGAACCGAGATTTCGGGTTGCGTGGCCGCTTCCGCTTCGCGGCCGATGATGCGAAACGAATTGGTGAAGCCCGGATCGAGCGGGTGATAGCCGGAGACGGCCGCCGCTCCGACGCCTGGAAGCCGCTCGGCCTTCTGCAGCAGGCCGTGGGTAAAGGCGTGAATCTCCTTGAGGTCCGGAAAGCGGCGGAAGTCCACCGGATACCGGCTCGATGGCAGCTGGTATTCGGCCTTGAGGATTCCCGCGGACTCGAAGCCGGCGTCCACGTGCTGGATGCGCCAGAAGCTCTTGATGAGGAGCGTCGCGCCAATGACCAGCATCACCGCAAGGGCGCACTCCGCGACGACAAGGATCGATCGGAGCCTGGTACGCTCGCCGCCGGCCGAGCCGCCGTGACCGCCCTCACCCTTCAGCGATCCCAGCAGGTCGACTCGTCGCGCCTGAAGCGCGGGCACCATGCCGAACAGGAGCCCCGCAGCGATCGCGACGACGAGCGTGATCGTCAGCACCCGGAGATCCACCGCGGCGTCGGCGATCCGCGGGATGTCGGCCGGGGCAAGCGCGACGAGGACGCGGACGCCCGCCACGGCGAGGCCGGCTCCAAGCATCGCCGCGACCAACGCCAGCAGCAGGCCCTCGGCCGCGAACTGGCGCATCATGCGCATCCCGCTCGCGCCGAGCGCGGTGCGCACCGCCACTTCCCGGCGGCGCGCCGAACCACGCGCCAGGAGCAGGTTCGCCACATTCGCGCACGCGACCAGCAGGACGAGCCCCACCGCGGTCAGCAGCACGAGCAGCGCCGGGCGGACCGGTCCGAAGACGACGGTCGACAACGGCTCGACGAAAACGCCGCGCGCAGCATTCTCGGGAAACGCACGCTCGAGATCCGCGGCGATCCCCGTCAGCTCCTCCTGTGTCGCCGCCACGCTGCCACCCGTCCGCGCCACCATGAAGATGGGATGCGTCGACCGCGGCATCGACTGAGGCGTCTGCTGCATGGGTAGCCAGACGTCCACCGCCGCCCGTGCTCCGCGGTCGGCAAACGCGCGCGAGTAGTCCGCCGCCGTGAGGATCTGGAACACGCCGAAGTCCGAACCGCGCTCCATAATCCCGATGACGGTGAAGGGCCGGTCGTCGAGCTTGATCGCGCGGCCGACGATCGACGGATCCCGTCCGAACGCCCGCGTCCACAACCCATCGCTGATGACGACGACGGGCGGGCCACCGGCCCTCGCTTCCTCGGCCGTGAACCCGCGCCCCGCGATCGGATGTACGCCGAGCATCGGCAGCAGCTCGTGGGTCACCGCGAGGGCCTGGAGTCGGATCGCTTCGCCTCCCTCTGGCGCGTAGTTCACCTCGTTGCCGTGAAACGCCGCGATCGCCTCGACCCGCTGGCTGCGCTGCTTGTAGTCGAGATAGTCCGGCAGCGATGCCGGCTCACGAGTTGTGCTCGTGTTGCGATCCGTCTCCCACACCACTGCGAGCGCGTCGATGTCCTTGACCGGCGCCTTCCGCAGCAGCACGGTATCGATCACGCTGAAGATCGCCGTGTTCGCGCCAATTCCCAGCGCCATCGTCAGCAGGGCGACTACAGTGAAGGCTGGGTTGGCGATGAGCAGCCGGAGGGCATAGCGAAGGTCTTGACCAAGCATGAGCGCGCTCCTTCGGGAGTTTTGGCTGAATATGCTAAAGGATTAGCACGGACGGCGGCCGAGGTCCATGGGAATGGGACGAACCGGAGGACGGACGTCCCACACTGGTTTGCTGCCAAAAAGCTCTTCACCGCGGAGAGCGCCGAGAGCGCAGAGAACAATTCGGCCTCAGCGTTCTCAGCGGCCTCAGCGGTGAAGAGCTCTTGGACACGTCGCGCTTGCCGTTGCCGTTGGTGTCGATGATGACCGCCGTCCAGCCCCGCGACTTCTCTTCATCGCCGGTCGCCTCAAACATTCGGTGTAGAAGAGCGCCATCCATGAGCGCGGCTCGAGAAAGCGTTCGCGATGTGACAGACGATACTTGACTCGGTCAACTATTGGATCCACACTAACCGCAGGCCGCCTCCGGGCCATTCGACAGAGGATCGCACGTGGCCGCTTCCGCAATCGCGCCGCACGTCGACGCCGTCCGCCGGTTCAACCGCTTCTACACGCGCCAGATTGGCGTGCTGCAGGAAAAACTCCTCCATAGCGCGTTCTCGCTGACCGAAGGTCGCGTGCTCTACGAGATCGGGTATCACGGCGACACCGGGATGCCCCGCGACACGGATCCGACCGCCGTTGATCTTGCGAAGGCCCTGGACATCGACGGCGGCTACTTGAGCCGCATCCTCCAGCGGTTCGCCAAGCGCCGGCTCATCACACGCACGACGTCGGACGCCGACGCACGCCAGGCGCATCTCGCCCTCACTGCGAGCGGACGGGCCGCGCTCGTGCCGCTGCAGCGGCTGGCGCGAGACGAAGTGGCCGTCATGCTGCGACACCTCTCGCCGACCGAGCGTCGGCGCGTCGTGGACGCGATGCATCTGATTCAAACCTCGCTCGGCAAGCCGAGGGACGCCGCGGTCGGCGAAGCGGCGGCCGCGCATGAAGGCGACGGCGGGCCGTGCACACTGCGCGTGCATCGCGCGGGGGACATGGGCTGGATCGTTTCGCGGCAAAGTGCGCTCTACGTCGAGGAATACGGCTGGACGACCGAATACGAAGCGCTCGCGGCCGAAATCGTGGCGCGGGTCCTCAAGAACTTCGACCCCACGCGCGAACGCTGCTGGATCGCCGAGCGCAACGCCGCCCGGGTCGGCGCGGTGATGATCGTCAAGCATTCCGACACCGTGGCGAAACTGCGGCTGCTGCACGTCGAACGGGCGGCGCGCGGGCTCGGCATCGGCACACGCCTGGTCGACGAGTGCATCCGCTTCTCGCGGGCCGCTGCCTACGAGAAGATCACGCTGTGGACCCAAGCGAACTTGCTCGCCGCGCGTCAGATCTACAGAACTGCCGGCTTCACATGCGTCGCGCAGGAGCCGCACAACCGCTTCGGCAAAGACCTCGTCGCCGAGACCTGGGAACTCGCGCTCTAGCCGCGCGCTCCGCTTGTCGACCCGCCAGGCTCGCGGAGTGAGGTAAGCTTGCTGCCCATGGATCGACGCGACTTTCTCGTGAGCGTCGTCGCCGCCTCTTCGTTGGCCGGCGTCCAACCTGGCCAGACGCCGCGCCCCTCGCCCGATCGTCGGGGCTTGAAGCTCGGTACCGTTACCTACAACATCGCGAAGGATTGGGACCTTCCGACGCTCGTCAAGAATCTCGGCGACACCGGCTTTGACGCGGTCGAGCTCAGAACGACTCACAAGCATGGCGTCGAAATCTCGCTCTCCGCCGCAGCGCGGGCAGAGGTGCGGAAGCGGTTCGAGGACTCGCCCGTCAGGATTGGTGGTCTTGGAACGACCTGCGAGTATCAGTCGGCGGACCCCGCGGTACTTCGAAAGAACATCGACGAGACCAAGGAGTGGGTTCAGCTGGCGCGCGATATCGGTTCACCGAGCGTAAAGGTGAGGCCGAACGGCCTCGCCAAGGAGGTGCCCGAGGAGAGGACGCTCGAGCAGATCGGCAAAGCGCTTCGCGAGTGCGGCGCCTTCGCGGCCGACCACGGCGTGAAGATTCAGCTCGAAGTTCACGGCGAGACGACGTCGCGCGTGCCGCGAATCCGAAAAATTCTGGATTATGGCGGCAACCATCCGGGCGTGCGCGTCTGCTGGAATTCGAATCAGACGGACCTGCTCGATGGGGGCTTCGACGCGAATTTCCGCCTGGTCCGCGATCAGATTGGGCAGGTCCACATGCGCGACCTGTTTCTCGAAGAATATCCATGGCGGCAGCTCCTCACGGCGCTGACGGACATGCGATTCGACGGGTATTGCTTCGCCGAAATACCGGAGTCGGCCGATCCGGTGCGTGTGCTGCGGTACTTTCGTGGCCTCTTTCGCGCGTACCAAGGCCTGTAATCGTCAAGGAGGGTGACCGTGATCAACCGTCGTCGCTTTCTTACGACCACTGCCGCCGCGACTGCCGGTTTGGCGACGGGCGTGACGACACGCGGACACGCACAGGCCAGTGCGAATGACACGATCAACGTTGCGGTGATCGGCATTCGCGGCGACAACAAGGGACATCCGACGTGGACCGCGAGAGGCCGCGGCCAGGATCACTACGAGCATCTGTCTAAGACTGCAAACGTTCGTATCAGCCACGTCGTGGACATCGACGAACGGCTCTTCGCCTCGTCGGTGCCCTTCGTGAAGGAAACGTATGGGGGCGACCCCAAGACGGAAACCGATTTCCGGCGTGTGCTCGAAAATCGGGACGTTGATGCCGTGACTCTCGCCGTTCCCGATCACTGGCACGCCTTGATGACGATCTTGGCCTGTCAGGCGGGAAAGGATGTGTACGTCGAGAAACCCATCAGCCACAACATCGTCGAGGGCCGACGCATGATCGAGGCGGCGCACCGATACAACCGGATCGTGGCCGTCGGCACTCAGAGGCGCAGCGGCGCCGTGGTCGCGAAGGCCGAGCAGTTCCTGCGTGAGGGAGGACTCGGAACGATATATGCCGGACGGACTGTGATCTATCGCCAGCGTGATCCCATCGGCGTCGTCGCAGACAGTCCGGTGCCGTCGGGCGTGAACTACGATCTGTGGCTCGGGCCGGCGCCGGCGCGTCCGTTCAACGAGAACCATTTCCACTATCACTGGCACTTCTTCTGGGAATATGCCACCGGCGACTTGGGGAATACGGCGGTCCATTCGCTGGACGTCACGCGCTGGCTGCTCGGAAAGCGTGAGCATCCTCGCTCGACGCATTGCATCGGCGGCTTGCACGAGGCCGGTGCTCCGACCGACCAGGTGACGCCCAATTCGCAATACGTGATCTACCAATACGCCGATGGTACCGAGCTGCACTGCGACCTGCGAAACTGGTTCAGCGGTCCACCCGAGGCTCAAGGGATCTACATCTTTGGGTCCAAGGGCTGGATGAAGGTCGGTGACCAAAGCGCCCAGGTGTTCTTCGGAAAGAAGAACGAGCCTGGCCCCACCATTGTTGCGGACGAGAAACGCGACGCCGGCCAGGCGCACTTCGAAAACTTCATCGAATGCGTTCGGTCGCGCAAATCAGAGAAACTCAGGGCTCCGATCGAGGAGGGGCATTTGTCGACGACGCTCTGTCACCTCGGTAACATTGCCTACCGCGTCGGCCGCTCGGTGAAGTTCGATGGAACGGCCGAGCGATTCGTACGCGACGAAGAGGCCGACAAGCTTCTCGGCCGCACGTATCGAGCGCCGTATCAGCTCCCGAAGACGTAGCTTATCCGAGGGGCTTCGCCCCTCGGACTCCCCTACACGCTCTCTCGCGCGCCGCTTCGCCGGCGCGCTCCGGTCGCGTGGCTCGCTTCGCTTCGCTCGCTCGCGTCTTTCGACGAAGAACAACGCGACTATTGGGAGTACTTGACGGCCAACTCCTTCAGGCGCCGCAGACATGCGGGGACGGCGGTCGCCGGATCGCCGGACGCCTGGTACTCGAGACCCATATAGCCACGGAAACCGTGCGCCGCGAACATCTTGAACACGCGGTCCCAGTCGAACGGCGCGCGTGTCTTGCCATCGTCCAGCGCCACTTCGGTTTTCACGTGGGTGCTGACGGCATACGGGATTGACATCTCGATCTGATCGTACACATCCGGCGGCCGGAAGTTGCCGATGTCGAGGTTCATTCCCGCCCAGGGCGAGTCCGCACGCCTGACGATTTCAATGGTCTCCTTCGCGAAATCCGTGATGCCGCCATCGTCCTCGAGACCCAGGATCAATCCGCGAGCGCCCGCCAACTCGGCCCCGCGTTTCAGCGTCTCGGCCGCAAACCCGATGGCCTGGTCCAGAGTAGCGCCTTCCGGTTTCGGGCCGCCGAACACGCGCACGTGCGTCGCACCCAGCTTCTGCGCGACGTCCAGCCATTTACGCAACTCGTCGAGCTGCTGGTCGCGAAGTTCAGCGGTGGGCTGCGCAAGCCGCACGCGTGTTCCTATGCTGTAGATCTCGACGCGATTCTTGTACGCGAGGCGACGCAACGGCAGCAGGTAGTCGTCGAACGTGCTGGGTAACCAGTACACCGTCATGTCGATGCCGTCCGTGCCCGTCTCGACAGCGATGCGTATCAGATCTTCGTACGTCATCGTCTTCGCTTGAAGCGCTTGTCGGTACGAGTACGCGACGAGGCCCGTTCGGAAGCGGGCCTTCCCTGGTGTCACTTGCCGAATGCGGGCATCCGAAACCGTGGCGGCGACTACGGCCGCTCCAGCAGTAACGAAAAAGTTCCGGCGAGTCATCGGTAACCTCGGCATCTCTTCAGTGGCGCTGCGCGTATTGGTTGTACATCGCTGCCAAACTGGCGCGGGATGCACCGGGATGAATGATCACTCGGTAACGAAATCGGACGTGCTGACCGGGCTCGAGTGTCAGGCTGCCGTTCTGCGCCTTGTCGTTGCGAAAATCGCTCACGCCGAAAGGATTGATCGAATGCAGCCCGTAGCCGCGGGAGTGCCAGTACGTCGGGTGCCTGGGATTATCCGGGTGATCCATCATCACGACGCCCACCGGCTCCCCATCGAGCGTCCCCGAATAGTCCACCCATTCCGACCGATTGCCCCACACGTTTGCCTCCCGCTCGGCGCCTTGAGCATTCATCAGCTTCCCCGTTCTCGGAGGCGCGGTCGCCTTGCCCTGATCTTGCGCGGACGGTTCCTCGAGCGCAGTTGCCATACGCATGGCAAACGTGCCCTCCTTCGTGTCACGGAACACGACCTTGCCGATCGCCGCGAAGTCGAAGTCGAAATCGATGACGCGAAGATCGGGATTGGCGTAAAACCTCATCTTTCGTGTCTCGATGAGTAGCGGTGTGCCGTCAGGCTTGAGCCAGTTGAAGACCACGTCCACCACCCCCGACTCCTTGCCACCCTTCACCGACAGGACTTCTTTCAGGACGATTCGCCCCATGGTCGCGTTTGCCTTGGACGACGCCGGCGAGGTCGGGACGTTTTCAATGGCCCAGTAGTTGTACCCGTTCACATCGCCGTGCCCGTAGAAAGACCCGCATGGTGCGGATGATCCGTCGTCTCGCCAGGCAGCTGGCCGGCGGGGAACGAGCGGTTGACAATTTTGCCGAAGGCGGAGCGCAACGGATGAAGATAGGGCCGGTTGAGATAATTGCCGCTGACGTAGAACACAGTAAAGGGCTTGCCGTCGATTTCGACGGCGATCTGTTCCGGTCCCTGTGTGAACGTGACCTGTCCCCACGCCGGCAGCGCCGAGCACAGCGAGAGGACACCGAGGAGCGTCAGCCGCTTCACCAGCGCACCGCATACCGCGACATTCGTGGAAGCCATCGCCTCATCTCCCGCTCGAGTCAGGTCAGGAGCCATCGTTGTCAGCGAAATTGCGCATTGTACGCGTGCGGCCGATAAGCAATGGCTTCCATCGTTCTCAACACCGGCCACTCGGCACGTTGCAGAAGCCGGCCTTCTTCGCCGTAAGCGTGGGGCATTGGACCAGCGTTGCCGGCGCGGTGAACGCCGGAGCGGGCCGGTCGGATCGGGCCTCCCGCTTCGCCGCGTGGAAAAACGCCGCCGCCGCGACAGTCCTTACGATACCGGCGTCGGCTCGGGTGATCCGAACGCCGGTAAAGCATCGGTTCGGCAACGATGACCCTCGGCCGCCGGAGACGAATCAGCGCCGCCGCCGGCTCGGTACCGCGGCCGCGGCGTTTTAAGATCTGCGCTGATCACGCGGCTCAGAGGTCGGCCCGATCCGACCGGCCCGCTCCGGCGGGAGTCGGCGACGCGCACGCGAACGTTGACCGACGATCCCAACGGCGCGCAATCCGCGTCCCGCTGAAGCCGTGATCCGCGTGATCCGCGTCACGTTCGAAGTGATCCGCGCCCTACTTCGCCAGCGGATCCGTTCTCATCTGGAACTTGATCACCTTGCTCGTCGTTCCCTTGCCGGTCTCCATGTGGAAGGGCGCGCGCGTGCTGATGGTCGTCCACAGCCCCCTCCCCTTCCAGCCACCCTTGGGATCGTCGATCCGCCCGTCCAGCCATTTCGTATAGAAGCCGGTCGGATACGGGACGCGGAGCACGACCCACTTGCCGTCCTTCAGCGCCAGCAGACCTTCGGACGCGTTGCCAGTGTCGATCGGCGTGTTTGCGCCCAGCCCTGACGTGTCGAACTGATCGACCCAGGTGTAGTAGCTGCCCTCGGCGCTTCCGTTGTCGGTCACGCCCGTGAGTTGCGGTAATGGCTCGGCGTAGAGCGTCCAGCCCTCCGGGCAATGCTGACCGGTGGCCGCGGGACCGTTGAGCGGTCCCTTGCACTTGCGGCGGTCGAAGCTGGCCATGTGTCCGCTCGCGAGGGCGGACCAGAACACGCCGTTTCTATCGACGTCCCCACCGCGCGGCGAGAATCCCTGAATCGATGCCTTCGCACTGTTGAACGGCGGCTCATAGACTTCAGCGAGCGTCGTCTCCGGCGGGTTCGTGCCGGGGTTGATTCGAACGATGGCGCCAGGGAATCCGAGAACGGAACCCCATATCGCACCGTCGGGCGCCGGGGCGACCGAATAGAAGGCCGCGCCGTATCGCTTGTCTTTTGTGGGATCGACCGGCTCATTCGGCTCTACGTAGGCGTCGCGCTTGCCATTGCCGTTCGTATCGATGATGAGCGCCGTCCAGCCTTGCGACTTCTCTTCATCTCCCGTCGCCTCGAACATTTTCGTGTTGAGCCAGCCGACGACTTGACCGCCGCCGCTCGTCCAAAGCGTGTTGTTGGCGTCTTCGGCGAACATCAGGTGATGCGTGCCGAAGCACGTGCTGATGTGGGTGAGCTTCTTCGTCTTCGGATCGTACATAGCCAGGTGGCGGCTGGATCGCTGAATCGGGAAGAGCTTCGCCGACGGATGGCTCGAACCTTCCTTGCAGTAGGCGGGATTGTCGAACGGCCGCACCGCGGAGGTGATCCACACGCGGCCGCGCTCGTCGAACATCGGGTTGTGCACGTTGTTCTTGCTTGTCCAAAGTACATCGCTGCCATAGTACGGCGACGGCTGCATCATGGCTGGCGGCGTCGGTGGCGTGTTCGGGTCGCGGACAGTCAGCGGCACCTGGCTCGTCGTGTTTCGCACGGGATCGAGCACCGGCAAATAGTCGGCGCTGAGCTCGAGAGCACCGTAAAGCAGGCCGTTGGCGTTCACCGTCGGGTTGCGCCGATCGGTGGACACCAAGTCGTGGAGATACGACTTCGGATCGGCCCAGTCCCATTCAGTGATCACGACGTTTCGCTCGATCCCTTGCGGGCGCGGCGGCGCCGGCGGCGCCTCGCCCTTGGCGATGCGATCGGTCCAGTCTGCAAAAAGCGCGAGCGCGCGCTCGCGACCGAGCTGGCCGAGGCCGTTGATCATCTGGCTTCCGGCCTGCCCCGACTGCAGCCGCCGTTCCCAAGCCGCCGCCGATGTTGGAAACGTGCCCAAATTCGGGGGAGCTCGCGCGTCCCTTTGGTGCCGAGCGCATGGCACGCCCAGCAGCTGCCCGACTTCAGGTTGCGCAGCCACTGGCCCTGGCTGCCGATCCCCGGCGCGATCCCGTTGCCTGTCGGACCCGTCCCCGGGAATTCGCTCTTGTCGGGAACACGGAGCATCGAGAACCAGTAGCCCGCCGGATAGTATTCGGCGGCTGCACGGGGATTCGGTGCGGCCACGGCCGTAAGGTTGAGGGGTTTGCCTGGCGTCGCCTGCGTCTTGGGTGAGTCCACGAGACCGTAGCCACGAACCCAGACGCTGTAACTGGCCTTCGGGAGATCGGGCACGACGTAGCGGCCGCGGTCGTCGGTGACGACGATCTTGGCGAACTTCGTCGGCAGATCCGCCGTCTCCGCGATGACCCACACGCCAGCTTCGGGTCCCTTGGGGCCTGTGACCACGCCTCCGAGGTCGTCGCCGTCGATCGGCACGGCCTGACTCGCCGTCTGCCCCGCACCTGTCCCCGAAAGGGAGACGGTGACGATGACCGCACATCCAACCGCCAACAGACCAGCGTTGAGAATCCGCAGCGTCTTCATGTTGTGCCCCCTCGATCGCAGAATCTACATCCTTTTGGGGCCGGTCGGGGAGGATTCTGAACGGCGCCCGGAGCAGACATCTGTGCTATCCGTGTTGTCCGTGGCTTGGTAAATCCGTGTTGTCCGTGTTCTCCCCGGCTTCGCGAATCCGTGTTGTCCGTGTTGTCCGCGGCATGTAAGCTGTCCGCGGTCATGTTTGCCACCGCCTCGCTCGCGGCCCGCATCGAACGCGCCGAATGCACGATGCTCATGGAACTCGCCCGCGCCGCCGCCGCGCGGCTGGGCCGTGGCGAAGTCGTCGTCGCGCCGATTGGCGGCGGCGTGGCGGTGCATACCGGTCCGGGGTCGCCGGCCAACAAGCTGGCCGGCATGGGCTTCGGCGACTTCCCGCCGACGGCGGAGCTGGAGACAATTGAAGAGGCGTTCGCGCTGCGCCATGCGCCGCTCCAGGTTGAGTTCGCATCCCTGGGAAACCCGGCGATCCCGCGCATGTTGACCCACCGCGGATACGAGCTCATCGGCTTCGAGAACGTGCTCGGGCTCCCGCTCGACGCGAACGAGCTCGAGGGGGCTGGAGACGGATCCATCACCGTGGAGCGCGCGGGTATTGACGAGACGACCACGTGGATGGACGCCGTCGCGACGGGTTTCCTGCACCCCGACCCCTTTGACGGCCCGCCCACGCACGAGTCGTTCAACCGCGAGGCCATTGAGCAAATCTTCGGGGATACGTTCGCGACGCCGAGCTTCGAACGCTTCATCGCACGTCGCGCGGGTGTAGTCGCGGGCGGCGCCAGCCTCAGAATCCACCAGGGTGTCGCCCAGCTCGCCGGGGCGGCCACGCTTCCCGACCATCGCCGCCTGGGCGTCCAGACAGCGTTGCTGCGCCATCGCCTGCTCGACGCGGCGCGACGCGGCTGCGATGTCGCGGTCGTCACGACGCAGCCCGGGTCGAAGTCCACCGAGAACGCGCAGCGCTTCGGATTCGCGGTGCTCTACGTACGCGCGATCCTCGTGAAGGACAGCCAACGATCTTCCGCCTGAAGGCGGAAGCCACAGGTTCGTAGCCACACCGAAGCCACAGGTTCGTAGCCACACCGAAGCCGCAGGTTCGTAGCCACGCCGAAGCCACAGGTTCGGAGCCACGTGGGTTCCGATCAGGTTTCCAACTACGTGGCTTCCGCCTTTAGGCGGAAGATCAGCGAGTGCCGAGCGCCCTCGCGATCTGATACGCGAACTCCAGCCCTTCGTAGTACGACTTCACGAAGATCCGCTCGTCCTTCCCGTGCGCCCGCACGTCCTCGGGATCGTAGGCGATGCCAGTTACGCCGTAGACCGGAATGCCGGCGTTGCGCAGGAAGAGCCCGTCGGTGGCGCCCGTCTCCATATGCGGAATGATGGGAACGGCGGGCGCGCTGCCCCACACGGCTTTTGCGGCGGCTTCGATCGCCGACAAGGGCTCCGGCGCGAGCGGCGACGGCGGGCTCGGTGTCGGCGTGCCAATCGGCGCTACGACGATCTGCGGATCGGCAAGGACCTTTACTAGCGTCTTCTGAACGGCAGCGGCATCGTCAATTGGGAGGAGCCGGCAGTTGACAGTCGCCTGCGCGGTCTGCGGCAGCGCGTTCTCCGCATGCCCCCCCTGCAGCATCGTCGCCACGCACGTCGTGCGTAGAAGGGCGTTGTGAAAGGGCGATTTCGCGGCCAGGCGGGCGGCGGCCGCCGGACCGGGTGTCTTTCCCGCGACGGCCCGCATGTCCGCGGCCTGATTGCCCGACAGGGCCGCCATGCGCTCGAAGTACGTGCGCGTGATGTCGGTGAGGCGAACCGGGAACTCGAACGCTGCGAGCCGCTGCAGTCCGGCGGCGAGGCGGTAGATCGCGTTGTCCTTCGTCGGCAGCGAGCTGTGGCCGCCCGCGTTCTTCACCGTGAGCGAGAACGACGCGTAGACCTTCTCCGATGCCTGCACGTCGAGCGCGGTGATTTTTCCGCCGCGCAGCTCGCCACCGCCCGCATCGAGGTTGATCGTGTAGTCAGCGTCGATGAGGTCACGGCGGTTTGCCAGGAGCCACTGGACGCCGTTGTCGGTGCCGCCTTCCTCGTCGGCGGTCAGCGCCAGGATGAGATCGCGGTCGGGCGTCCACTGTTCCTGGCGCAAGCGGACGAAGGCGGCGACAAGCGTCGCCGCCCCGCCCTTCACGTCGAGCGTGCCGCGACCGTAGAAGTAGCCGTCCTTCTCGGTCAGCACGAACGGGTCGATGGACCAGTCCTCGCGCCGCGCCTCGACGACGTCGAGATGGGCGAGGAAGAGGACCGGCTTTCGCGTGCCCTTGCCGCGGTAGCGGGCCACGAGATTGCCCTTCGTCTCGGCGCTCTTCTGCGTTCCGCGCACGACCTGGACGTCGGCCTTGGGAAAGCCGGCTGCGACGAGGCGCGCGGCCATGCGTTCAGCCGCCCGCGTAGTGCTGCCGGTCGAATGCGTCGTGTCGGTCTCGATGAGCTCCTTCAGGACGTCACGGCCCATCCGCTGGTAGTCGCTGGGTGCCTGCGCACCCAGCGGAACAAGCGTCAGGATGAGGACCAACAGAAGAGCTCGGGGACACTCAACCTTGAGTGTCCCCGGGGACAGTCCCGGTTGAGTGTCCCCGGTTACATCCTTGTAAGTTGGTGCGGTGTGCATATCAGGCCGGCTGGTCGCGCTCCGCGAACGTAATCAGGTAGCCATCGGGATCCTCGAACGCGAACTCCGTGACCCCATACCACTTGTGCTCGAGCGGCATGACGATCTTGACGCGGTCCTTGAGTGACTCGTGGGCACGGGCGATGTCCACTACCTCGATGAAAAGCGTCAGCGTACCGCCAATCGGCCGGTCCTTGAACGCCGGGTATTCGGCGATCGCGGGCTCTGGAGCATTGAGAAAGACCTCGACCGGGCCAGACTGGACGATCGCGAAGACAAACGGCGGGGCGTCCGGCACCGTCGGGCCGACGGTGAAGCCCAGCACGTCGCGATAGAACGCAAGGCTGTGCCCGACGTCAGATACGATGAGGTTCGGGGTGAGTTTTGTCAGTTCGTAGGGCATCGCACACCTCCTTGATCACGTCCCGCTGACGCGGGGACGGTCTTGACCCAGATGACTCTGAGGGTCAAGACCTCACGTGTGTGTTCGCTGATGCCTACATCCACGGACTCGGCGAGATCGAGCGCGCAGGTAGGGGCCCCGTCTGCGTACAGTCGGACCCCGCTAGGTACGGGGTTGAGAATAGCACACCCGCCACCTCTGCAACTTTTGCCCGGCTCCTGGGTTTGTCCCTCCAGTGACCGCCGAGCATCCCATCCGGCATGACCGACAGCGAGCGGTTTGAGGCTTTTGTCCGCGAGTATCAGGACATGGTCTATGCCACCGCGGTCAGGTTGCTCTCGAGTCCCGCCGAGGCGGAGGACGTCGCCCAGACGGTGTTCCTGCGGGCGTTCGAGCGCTTCGACGAGATCGGATCGAGTCCGGCGGCGGCCGGCTGGCTCAAGACGGTCACCACGAACCTGTGCCTCAACCACTTGTCCCGCTATCGATCGCGGTGGCGGCTCTTCAGTGAGATTCGACCAGAGGGCCCAGAGGGCAACGATGAGGTCAGTCACGGTGACCACGTCGACGCTCTCATGGCGCGCGCGGGTGCACAGGACCGAGCGACGGGTGAGGACAGCCTCGACGCCGCGAGCGAGCAGCAGCGCCTGGAACGTGCCCTGCGCCGTCTGCCCGATCACCAGCGAGTGCCGATCGTCCTCTTTCACTTCGACGGCAAGAGCTACCTTGAAATCGCGGCGCTGCTCGGCGTCACGCTCGCGAAGGTCAAGACCGACATCCATCGGGGCCGCGAGGCCCTGAAAGACGTGCTGACATCCGCCCATGCCACCCGGTGATCTGGAAGATCTCGTCGACCGCGCGTTGAAGCAATTGCCGGCCCCTCGGGCGCCGGAGACGCTGATGCCGCGTGTGATGGCCGCGATCGACGCCACGCGCGTCCCGATCTCACGCGCACGGCCGTGGCTCGACTGGCCGCTGGCCTGGCAGATCGCATCGGTGACGCTGCTCGTCGCATTTGGTGCGGGAATCGCGCGGCTCTGGCCGGGCACGGAGGCGGTCGTTCCGCAGATCGCGAATGCGCTTTCCGGGGGAGCCCTGGAAGAGGCACGGACACTCGTCACCGAGGCTCTGACCAAGGCCTCGACCGTCGTGAGCGTCACGCGAATCATCTGGCACGCGCTCGTGCAGCCGCTGGTGGTCTACGTGCTCGTGCTCGTTCTCGTCATGTGTGCCGCCTGCGCCACGTTCGGCGCAGCGTTGGGCCGAGTCGTTCTCGGAGGAGTTCCTCAGACATGAAGTTCAGTCAGGTCTCGATCGTCGTGCTCGCTGCTGCTCTCGTGCTCGGGTCGAGCTCGGGGATCGTACATGCGCAGGGCGCAGCGTCATCCGGGCTCCGGGCAAACATCGCCTTCACGAACATCGTCAGGCCACCCCAGGACCCCGCACAGCCGATCGAGCAGCCGGAGGAAATCTTCCGCGGCTGGGGTCGAAACGTGGTGCGCATCGGCCAGGATTACGCGCTCAAGCAGGGAGAGAGCGTCCACGACGTCGTCGTCATCTTCAGCCCGGCAACCATCGACGGCTACGTGCGCGGCGACGTCACGGTCGTGTTGGGCACCGTGCAGATCGGACCGACGGCGGTCATCCGTGGTTCGCTTGTCGTGATCGGCGGCAACGTGACCGTGCAGCCCGGCGCCGCCGTTCATCAGGATCTGGTGGTCCTCGGCGGCGGACTCGAGGCGCCGACGACCTTCACGCCTGGCGGCCAGCATGTGGCTGTCGGTGCAACAGCACTCGCGGACCGAGTGCGCGGCGTCGTCCCGTGGATCACCGACGGACTGCTACTCGGCCGGCCGATCGTGCCACGCCTCTCGTGGGTCTGGGCGATCGTCCTGTTCGTGTTCCTGGTGTCGCTGGTGCTCTCGCTCGTCTTTCTCGACACCGTGCGCACGTGCGCGGACGCGATCGCGGCGAGGCCATTCACGACGTTCCTCACCGGCTTGCTCGTCCTGCTGCTCACCGGTCCGGTATCGGTGATCCTGGCCGCGTCGGTGGTTGGCATCGCAGTGGTGCCGTTCGTGCTGTGCGCGGTCGTCGTCGCGTGGATCATCGGCAAGCTGGGCGTCGCCGTGCGTCTTGGCGACAGCATGAGCGGTCAAGCGTCCCCAGCGACGCGATTTCAGTCAGCCCGGTCGTTCGTCATAGGGTTCGCGGCCATCTGCCTCATCTACATGGTGCCCGTGCTGGGCTTCATCACCTGGGCGCTCGTGGGAGTGACCGGGCTCGGTGCGGCCGCACTGGCCTTTACGTCGGCCTACCGGCGAGAGAATCCTGCACGGCCGAAACCCGTCGCACCACCGCCTCCGCCGCCTCTCGCGAGATACGACACGACCGATCTGAGTGTGCCAGCGGCTGTCCTTTCTGACGACGCGCCCCCTGCAGCATCGCTTCCGGACGGTGCGGCGATCGCGGCACCATACGTCGCGCCCGGCGTAGCCACGAACCTCCTCGCCTTTCCCAAGGCCGGCTTCTTCGAGCGCGCCGCAGCGTTCGGACTCGACTTCGTGTTCATCCTCATTCTCTGCGGCATTCTTGAGCTACTGGATCACAACGGTCCGGGGCCCCTCATTTTCGCGCTGCTCACGTATCACATCGGCTTCTGGGCGTGGAAGGGAACGACCTTCGGTGGCATCGTCTGCCAGCTTCGGGTCGTTCGTCTCGATGGATCGCCGCTCCGCTTCGTCGACGCGCTCGTGCGCGGCATCGCGAGCCTCTTCTCCCTCACTGTGGCCGGGCTCGGCTGCTTCTGGATTCTCAAAGACGAGGAGCGCCAGGCCTGGCACGACAAGATCGCGGGGACCTACGTCGTCACCGTACCGAGGAACTGGCCGCTCGCGTAGCTTTCAGCTTTCAGCTCTCAGCTCTTAGCTCTCAGCTCGCCTCGCGGAGGACTTTCACTTCCTTTTGCAGGCGTTTGGCGAGTCGATCAGTCTGCACGTCCAAGTCGTAAGCGATCTGCAGATTCAGCCAGAACCGGGGAGACGTGCCGAAGAACCGCGCCAGCCGCAAAGCAGTATCTGCACTCACCGATCGCTTGCCGAGAATAATCTCGTTAATCCGCCGCGGCGGCACGGCAAGACCCTTGGCGACGCGGTACTGGGACAGCGCCAGCGGCTTGAGGAAATCCTCGAGCAGGATCTCGCCGGGATGGACAGGCGCGAGTTTCTTGGTCGGCATGATGTCGCCTCAGTGGTAATCGACAATCTCGACGTCGCTGGCGTCGCCCTTATCCCATCGAAAGCAGATCCGCCACCGATCGTTCAGGCGGATGCTGTGCCGGCCGGCGCGATCTCTGGTGAGCTTCTCCAGGTGGTTCCCAGGAGGAACTCTGAGATCCTCGAGTACCGTAGCCGCATCGAGCAACCTCAACTTACGAAGCGCCACGCGTTGGAGATCCGACCCGAGCTTCCTGACGCGCTGGCGGCTGAACAGCCGCTCCGTATCCCTGTCGCGGAAACCGCGAATCACAGCCTATGATAACGCGAGGCGTTATGCTTCGACAAGATCCGCTCAGAACGGCCGGTAACAGTTCCCTCCGGGTTCCTCACCGATCCGAAGGATTGGCCACTGACATGGTCGCCCGCTCCTTTTCGATCTCCCGCGCGATCAGGGTCGCAGAGTCCCGCGAGAAGTCCAGGAGGCCTGCCGACGCCGATCGGAAGTGGCTCGCATCCCAGGGCGCAGCCATCAAGCCTTTCTTCGCGTGCTTTCCGTCCGGCAACAGCATGTGGCCGAGCTCGTGAGCGATCGCCACGGCCAGTACGTTGTCGAGGCTGGCTGTGAACGTGTGAGACGCTCGCTCGACCCGCCGCCAGAATACGTATCCCCGAATCCCGCGCTTCCCCGGTGCGATCTGCGTATATCCGAGGACTGACGGCTGAACCTTCTGGTCGGGCGGTTCCCACGTCGTGATCGAGACCACCCGCAGGCGTGTGCCTGGTTCCGGCACGTCGGTGGCCCAGGCAATTTCGACCTCGATGAGGCGGAACAACCTCGCCACCTCGCCTTTCGCCCGCTCGACGAGATCCGAGGGCGCGTTCGCCTCGTTCTGGAGCATCACCAGGACTGCGGGCCGGTTCGGCTGGGCGCTCGTGACTGCTGGCAGGCACGTCAGGGCTGCAATGGTCAGAAAAGCTGAAGAAAGCGCCGAGAACTGAATCCCCACGTCGTCCCTCCCTGCGGCCTGAAGCCGCGTGTCGGGGAGGGAGGCGTAAGACGAAGCGGCCAGCTGTCATGACCGTGGGGGCAGAAGCCATCTCATGAACGGCGCGAACGAGCGGAAGCGAGTGAGCCACGGGAGCGGAGCGGGGCGTGGGGGTCCCCGCGAGCGAGCGTGTAAGGGGGTCCGGGGGACAAAGTCCCCCGGACGAGACTAGAATGGCGGGCATCAGCGAGGTGCCGTGTCCGACGTCCGACCTGACGGCCCCCGCGGTCCAAGCGACGTGACCGCCCTGCTCATCGAATGGCGAGCCGGCGACAACGGGGCCGTCGAGAAGCTCCTCCCGCTGGTGCACGGCGAACTGCGTCGAATCGCCAAGCGACACATGGCTGGCGAGCGTCCGGATCACGTGCTCCAGGCCACCGCGCTCGTCAACGAGGTCTACCTCAAGCTGATTGATATCCGGCGTGTTCAGTGGCAGGATCGCGCCCACTTCTTTGCCATGGCCGCCCGCTTGATGCGTCGCGTGCTCGTGGATTTCGCGCGGGCGCGCGACAACCAGAAGCGCGGCGGCGCGCTCCAGCGGGTCACCTTCGACCAAAACCTCCCAGTCGCGAGTGACAGTCCCGAGGACCTGATCGCGATCGACGATGCGCTGCGGGCGCTGGCGGGGCAGTACGAACGCAAGGCGCAGGTTGTCGAGCTCCGGTTTTTCGGCGGGTTGAGCGTCGAAGAAACCGCCGAAGTCCTGAAGATTTCGCCCGAGACGGTGATGCGAGACTGGAAGTTCGCGAAGAACTGGCTGATGCGGGAGTTGTCGCGCAGTCGTGGCGCAGGTGCCTGACAGCTGGGCGAGGCTTCCTGCGCCTCTGTCTCGGGGGGCAGACCGCGGTCAGACTCTGGGCAGGAGGGAGGCCATGGAACCCGGGCCGCCACGCGACCGGATCTCGGACCTGTATCATCGGGCGCTGGACTGTACGCCTGAAGAGCGCAGTGCGTTCCTGCAAAGAGCATGTGATGGTGATGCAGCGCTGCGACAGGAAATCGAGTCGCTGCTCGAGTACGAATCCCATTCTTCAGGATTCCTCGAGACTCCGGCGGCGTTGGTCGCAGGCGATCTCGCGCGAACATCAGACAAGAGTCAGATGATCGGCCGACACCTCGGTCCTTACACGATCGTCGCGCCGCTCGGCGCCGGCGGCATGGGCGAGGTCTATCGCGCGCGCGACAGCAAGCTCGGTCGCGACGTCGCGATCAAAATCCTGCCGCCGCACTTCACGTCAGACTCCGAGCGTCGGGCGCGCTTCGCGCGAGAAGCGCGCCTGCTCGCCACGCTCAACCACCCGCACATCGGCGCGATCTATGGATTAGAAGAAGAAGCCGATGGCGTCACGGCGCTGGTCCTCGAACTGGTCGAAGGTCCGACCCTCGCCGATCGCCTCGCGCGCGGGCCGCTGCCGATCGCTGACGCCCTCACAATTGCGCGCCAAATCGCCGAGGCGCTCGACGCGGCCCACGGGAAAGGCATCGTCCATCGCGACTTGAAACCGGCCAACGTCGTGCTGCAGGGGTCATCGGGGAGCGCCGGCGACGTGCGCGCGAAGGTGCTCGACTTTGGCCTGGCAAAAACTAAGGCCATCGGCCTCGAGGGAGACTTGACCCAGCTCCCGCAGGGCTCGCTCGACGGCACCGCAGAGGGACGCATCCTGGGCACTCCCGCCTACATGAGTCCCGAGCAGGCGCGCGGCCAGGCCGTCGACAAGCGCACCGACATCTGGGCCTTCGGCTGCGTGCTCTACGAAATGCTGACCGGGCGCCGGGCGTTCGAGGGCAAGACGATGACGGACACACTTGCCCTCGTCATCGAACGCGATCCTGACTGGGCCGCATTGCCCAACCAGACACCGTTGGCGATCCGCACGTTGCTCGAGCGCTGCGTGCGCAAGGACCGGCTCAAACGCGTGCACGACATCGCGGACGCGCTCATCGAGATCGACGACTGCTCCACTAACGACCGCCGGGACACCGGCAAGGGGCGTTTGCCCCGGGCGCTGGCCACGCGGGCGTGGCTCCCGTGGCTCTTAGCGGCAGCCCTCGCGGCTATGGGTTGGGCCGCATTGCGCAATCGTCCAGCCGCAGCCCTCGCCAAGCCTGAACTCGTCGAAGTCTCCGTCAGCCCGCCGGACAACTCCCGCTTCGCCGGGCAAGGGATCGCCATCTCTCCCAATGGCCGCCACATCGCGTTCATCGCAACGTCGAGGATCGGATCGTCGCTGTGGGTTCGATCGATGGACACGCTCGAGCCGCGCGAGATCCCCGATACGAAAGGCGCGCGAAGCCCCTTCTGGAGCCCGGACAGTAAGTCGATCGGCTACTTTCAGGAGCGGAGCCTGAAGACCGTTCCTCTGGACGGCGGGGCTCCGTTCACGGTGAGTGCGACAGGTCCGCCCGGCGGCGCCCACCCGAATAGCGGCGGAACCTGGAGTAGCAGTGGCATCATCGTGTTCGGACCGCTCGAGGACGGCGCCCTCCATAGCATCAGCGCAAAAGGCGGGAAGCCGACGCGGGTCATCGTCCCCAAGAGCACCGCTCGCGGGGACCGGTGGCCGTGGTTTCTCGACGACGGACGACACTTCCTGTATCTAGCCGGCGACACCAGTTTCGAACTGCGCGTCGGATCGCTGACACCTGCGACCGCCGAAATCATCGCGCCATTCGAGTCGCACGCTGCCTACGGGGCCGGCTATCTCTTCTTCGTACGCGGCGGCAATCTCATGGCGCAGCGATTCGATCCGGACAACCGGAAGCTCCTCGGCGATCCGATCGATCTGGGCCGGCGAACGGGCATCGAACCTCACGATCAGCGTGGGATGTTCGCCGTGTCAGCGGCCGGCCCACTCGTGTACCGAGCGTCGGCACGGACCAAATCGCAGCTGACGTGGATCGACCGAAATGGCTCTCCTCGTGGCACCGTCGGCGATGTCGGTGTGTACATGAACCTCGATCTGAGCCCGGACCAGCACCGCCTGGCGGTGTCACGTATGACGGAACAGGACGGTCGCTCCGAGTTCGACATCTGGACGATCGAACTGTCGACCGGAATCGCCACCCGCCTGACCGACGACTACCCCGCATGGCAGTTCGATCCCACATGGTCCCCGGACGGGCAGCGACTCGCATTCAACGAAAAACCGATCCCCACGCAAGGCCAGTGGGGCTTATCCATGATTGCCTCGAATGGACGCGGCGAGGCCGAGTCATTGGTGCCGGGTGAGACGAGCGGCGGGGTCGCGGGACCAGATTGGTCAGCTACAAACACCATCATCTATAACAGCGGTGGGGACCTGTGGACGATAGAAATGTCAGGCGATCGCAAGCCCGGGCTGTTTCTAGGCACGAAGTATCACGAGACGAACGCAACGCTGTCTTCGGATGGTCGATGGATCGCGCATCAGTCGGATGCAACTGGCCCGTTCGAGGTGTACGTCCGGCCATTTCCCGCGAGGGAACCGTTTCATAGAATCTCGCGCGATGGCGGCGCGTACCCTGCCTGGCGCAGAGACGGCAAGGAACTATTCTTTCTGGCCCCAGACGGCACGATGATGGTGGCACGCTTCGATCCCAAGACAGGTCCCGTTGCGGATGCTCCGCAGAAACTGTTCGCGACACCGCTTCGAGGCACTAACAATCGCCCGTATGCGGTCAGCGCCGATGGTCAGCGTTTTCTGATTCCGTTGCCCCTCGATGACCCGCCCCGGCTCATCCTCGACTGGCGCGCCCTGCTCTCGAGATGAGACCGTTATGCCGTCAGAATCACGCGCGCGCATCTCTGCCCTCTACCATGCGGCGCTCGAGCGCGCGCCAGGCGAGCGCCGTGCGTTCCTGAGGAACGCGTGCGATGGAGACGAGTCGCTGCGACAGGAAGTTGAGTCCCTGCTACGTTACTCGTCCGGCGCAGTCCTGTTCCTCGAAACGCCGGCGGCAGCCGTCTCTGCTGGCGCGTCTGGCGGCACAGACATGTTGAACCGTCAGCTCGGCCCCTACTTGATCGTCGCACCGCTTGGGTCCGGCGGGATGGGGGATGTCTATCGCGCGCGCGACAGCAAGCTCGGTCGCGACGTCGCGATCAAGATCCTGCCGTCCCACTTCACGGCCGACCCCGCGCGCCGCGCCCGCTTCGCGCGAGAAGCGCGCCTGCTCGCCACACTCAACCATCCGCACATCGGCGCGATCTACGGCTCAGAAGAAACAGACGGCCTGACAGCGCTGGTCCTCGAGCTGGTCGAAGGGCCGACGCTGGCCGATCGCCTCGCGCGCGGACCCTGCCGATCCCCGACGCCCTAACCATCGCGCGCCAAATCGCCGAGGCACTCGACGCCGCCCACGAGAAAGGCATCATCCACCGCGATCTGAAGCCCGCCAACATCGTGATCCAGAGCACGGTGAACGCGTCGGGCGTTCCGTCAGGCGACGTCCGCGCGAGGGTGCTCGACTTCGGCCTGGCCAAGACGATGGCCGTCGGATTGGAGGGTGACCTGACCCAGCGTCCGTCAGGCTCGCTCGAGGGAACCGAAGAGGGTCGCATCCTCGACACGCCGGCCTACATGAGCCCCGAGCAGGCGCGCGGGCAAGCGGTCGACAAGGGCACCGATATCTGGGCGCGCGGCAAGCGCAGCGTCCTGGACACGCTCAATCGACCGCACGCGAATGTCCTTGCTGGGTCGCACGGTTCGGACCGACTTGGCGTGCAGTAAGCGACCTCAGCGACCTCCCTCACTAGCAGCGGCAATCGACTCCCGAAGTACAGCTCCGCCTCGTACACGTTGTGTGCCCGGCAACGCAGCTCGAGATTCTCGACGACGGTCGCCCCGCCATCGGCATACGGCCTCATGTGATGAAACTCCAGGAACCCTCGCTCGGTGCACCGCCCCGCCGCTCCGACGAACGCGCACTGGCCGCCGTCCCGCTTCCACACTTCCCTTCTGACAGCCGCTGGAACGTGACGAGATCCTGATGGCGCTCGGCCAGCCGAGCGCGGGCGGGCCGTCGCGGCACACTTGGCCTGCTCGAGATCGGCCAGGAGCAGTGTCAGCGCTCGATCGAAGATCGCCGCGGGATCGCCGCTCGGGACCGAGTGGCGCAGCAGATCCTGGGCACGACGCAGTTTGTCATGCGTGGCGCGCGACACCGTGAACTGGACCTTGTAGCGTTCGGGCGCGAGCGGCATCACGACCGCAGGGCGAGACGTCGGTAGCGAAGGGAGCATTGGCGGGTCGTCGTCAGGAACAGGAGCACCGAGAAGCGGCGCGGCGGGAGCGACCGCCGGTGTCGGCGTCGGAAGCCTGCGCACCATCGCCGGAGCCGCAGGCCGCGGCCGAAGCCGCGCCACGATGTGCTCGACATCGCGCTTGGTTTTGTGACTCGCCTCGGTCAGCACGTCGCGATGATTGGCCTGGGTCAGGTGGGGTGCGAGAAGGGTCACGGCTGTCAGAGTAATCGCCCCTTCCGTCAGCAGATCCAGCACGAGTGAAAATCGTCGGGCCGCACGCGCGGCCTCGATGCGGCCGTAGGCGGCGTGCTCCGAGAGGTGGAGCACCTGCGTGCAGTAGGTGAAGAGCGACGAACAGCCTTCACCGAGGTACAGCCGCCGCGTGTCCACCTCTGCGAGGAGAGCGACCAGCCGCGCGGTCGCGTGCCGTTCGCCCTGCGCGGCGGATTTGACCTCCGCGAGGAGCTCTGCGTTGGACAATTCAGAGGCGGACTCGAGTTTCGTCATGCCCTTTTGTAACATCGCAGTTTCTGCCACTCGAGAATGACCTGGGCGGGGCGATCGGCCTGCGCAACTCTCGCCGGCTCGCGACTGCACACAACGGCCTGCCACAAGGCCGGCTAATGCGTTGAGGACGGCGTCAGGAGCGGCACTGTGCTCCCGCCGCGTCCACCCGGAAAAGTCTGTCAAGAGATTTCTGCTGAGCGTCTGCATTTTTTCGGAGAAACACGCGCGCCGGCGCTCCGCTGACCGTTCCGCACAACCCCACGGATGTCTCGACCGCGCACCCGGTCCGGACCGAGTTCAACGCCGATGGCCCAGAGGCCTCCGGGGGTATGATCCTGTCCTCGCCATCCGGTCGGCTAACCCCAAGGAGGAGCGCAATGTCGCGGCTTGGGTCAGCCCGTGGTTTTTGGGAACGCTGACTCCGCCGCGGCCGGCGCCGCCTGTGTGGCGGGTCTGATTGCTTGCTGAGCGGACGTTGTCATGGCGTCCGACGCCCGCGATCGGCTCACGGACCTCTACCGCGGGGCGCTGGCCCGCGCGCCCGAGGGCCGTCGATAAACGCGGAGAGCGCGTTCGTGTCGAGAATCACCGGCGGTCTTCCGGCTCAACGACCTCGAACTCCCGATCGATGACCCTCTGAATCCTGCCGGTCTCGCGGCGAAGGCGCCGGAGCTGTCCAAACCCTTCATCCAGCGTGGAGCCTCTCCGTCGAGCCGCACCGTCTTGCTCGACAGCTTCTCCTGCAGGGCCTCCGTCACGAATGCTCTGAGGGCCTGCCCCCGTTCAGCGGCTCTTGCCTTGGCTTGCCGGAACAGCCGATCAGGGTTCTCAATGGTGGTCTTCACGGAGCCATATTCCTCATATTTACGGTTGTGTTCGCAATCAACCACACCCAACCGGTTCCCGCGCCGAGCGGACACAGCGCGCCGACGATCAGCGACAACGGCCCTCAGGTCATTTCAAGCGCTCCTGAGCGGCAGGCGGTGCGCGGTGCCCGCGAGTGCATCAGCGCGTTATCTGCGGTCAGGAGAATCAACCCTTCGAAAGGGCGCACGGTGAGCGCGCCATCAGTTCGCGTGCCCGCGCCGCGAGGCCTCGAATGCGGACGCCCCCACGATGTCGTTCGGCCCCGACCCTGTCAGCTCTCGATCTTCTCCGCCGCGTTGTTCCACTTCACCCGGTGCCCCGCGCGCAGGGCGGCGTTGGCGAGGTGCGACGTTCGCGCCGCTTGATGTGCGACGCGGATATGGGCGTTCGGCGTCTTACGGCTGCGGATGCAGTCGAGCCAGTTCTGCATGTGCGTCAGCGTGCCGTCGCCACTTGAGCGAATGAAGGTCTCCGGTTCTGGCGCAAGGGTCCCCGGCACATTGGCGGCATCGTCCCGGTAGAAGGCGAGCCGCGTCCGGTCGATCTTGAGCGTGCCGAGGTCGCCGCGGAACTCGAGCCCGCCGTCGTCGACCTTGCTGACGTAGGTGCCGACGTAGGATGCCATGAAGTTCTTCGGGAACTCGAGCGTCGCCGTGACCGTATCCGGGGCCTCCCACAGCTTGATGTTGTAATTGTGGCCGGTGGCCGCCGCCGACAGCGGCGCGTCGACGTCCATGTACCAATGGACGACGTCGATCCAGTGGGTCATGAGGTCTGTCAGACAGCCACCGCCGAAATCCCAGTAGTGCCGCCACTGATAGAAGCGCTCCGGCCGGAAGGGCTGGTCGGCCGCCGGGCCAAGCCAACGCTTCCAATCGAGCTTGTCCATGGCAACCGGCGCGTAGTTGCCCGCCCTGGCGTGCTGATACCAATACGTCTGGACGAACGTAATCTGGCCCAGCCGGCCCGAGTCGATGATCTCTTTCCCCAGCACCCAGTGCTCCCAGCTGCGCTGCTGGGTGCCGGTCTGCACGATCTGTTTCGACGCCTCGATCACCTTGACCATCTCGGCGCCCTCGGCAATCGTGTGCGAGACGGGCTTCTCGACGTAGACATCCTTTCCGGCCGCCACGGCGTCGAGCGTGATGGTCTTGTGCCAGTGATCGGGCGTGCCGATCACCACCGCGTCGATCCCGCGATCATCGAGGATGCGGCGGTAGTCTGCGACCTTGGTGACAGTGGTCCCGGCGATCTCGGCAGCCTGGAGCATGCGCGGCTCATAAACATCGCAGACTGCCACCAGCTCGTTGCCGGGCAGCCGCTTCAGATGGTTCATGAGGCCGCGTGCCCGGCCGCCTGTGCCGATCACGCCGACGCGGATTCGGTTGTTCGCGCCCTGGGTCTTCGCCGTCGCCATGCGGGTCCCGAGCGCGAGCCCGGAGGCAGCGGCAAAGAATGTGCGACGGTTGCAGATCATGTGAGCCTCTCCTGTCCGGGCGCATGGTAGCACTCCGGTGGAACAGCGGCCGAATTCCTTCCAGGCCTCTCGCGGAACGCCGGACACGGCGTCGACGTGCCCGTCGCCGCGGCGGCGGCCGGGCTCTCCGCGTTGGTCGCCCGATGGCCTCTCCCCAACTACACGGGCTATTCGCTGTCCCGGCCCTGTCGCCGGGGGTCTCATGCCGTGGGCTCGGGCACATCGTCCGCGTGACGATCCTGGCCTTCATCGTACTCTCGGCGTCGTCGTCCTCCTCACAATTCACCGCTCGGCAGTTGCCTGGCGACTCTCGCGTCCGCCGGAGAACGGCATGGTTCTCTGAAAAACCGCGTGCGGATCACCGTAACTCTCGTTCCTGTTGGAAGCGGCCACGGCGACTTCAGCTGGGCCCGTACACCGACGTCGCCCATGCCGACGGCGCCGAGCGGGCGATGCAACACATCCTTGCCGCCCCAGAGCGTCGAACGTGCATCGCGCGTGAGCCTTCACGTCTGCTCCGCACACGCCCATCCGGTCGCGAATTTCGAGTGCACGCGTTACTCGGTCTGTACCGAGTTCCAAGAATCCGGGGCATCCCTCGCCTCGCGCACCAGCAACGGCAATCGACTGCCGAAGTACTGCTCCGCTTCGTACATGTTGTGCGCCCGACACCGCAATTCAACGTTCTCAACGACAGCCTGGCCACCGGCGGCGTACGGTTCAACGTGGTGAAACTCGAGGAATCCTCGCTCGGTACAACGTCCGGACGCACCCACAAACGCGCACTGGCCGCCGTCCCGCTTCCAGACCTCTCTCTTCACCGACGCTGGGACATGACGAGAGCCGGAGACCGCTGGGCGACCTGGACGTGGATGGGTGGTCGCCGCGAGCTTTGTTTGCTCGAGATCGGCCAGTAGCAGCGTCAGCGCCCGATCGAAGATCGCGGCCGGATCGCCGCTCGGGATCGCATGTCGCAGCAGATCCTGGGCACATCGGAGCTTGTCATGCGTCTCACGCGAGACAGTGAACTGCAGCTTGTAGAGCTCGGGCGCGAGCGACGTCACCGTCGCGGGCCGAGGCGGCCGTTGCTGTGCGAGGGCTGGCGCGGAGTCGCCGGAATCGCTGCCAAGCCGTGGCGCCGCAACGAGAGCGACGATGGGTGTCGGCGTCGGCAGCTTGCGCACGGTCGCCGCAACCGCCGGCTGCGGATGGAGGCGCGCCACGATGTGCTCGAGGTCGCGCTTGCTCTTGTGACGCGCTTCGTTCAGCACGTCGCGGTGGTTGGCCTCTGTCAGGTGTGGGGCGAGGAGAGTCACAGTCGTGAGGGTGATCGCTCCGTCCGCCAGCAGATCCAACACGGCCGGGAATCGCCGCGCCGCTCGCGCGGCTTCGATGCGCCCGTAGGCGGCATGCTCCGAGAGGTGCAGCACCTGCGTGCAGTAGGTGAAGAGCGACGAACAGCCTTCACCGAGATAGAGTCGGCGCGTGTCGACCGCTGCAAGCAGCGCGACGAGTCGTGCGGTCGCCTTGCATTCGACGTCCGCGGCGGCCTGGACCGCCGCAAGCAGCTCCAAGTCGGACAGTTGAGTGACGGTCTCGAGTGTCGTCATGCTCCTTTGTAACATCGCAGTTTCCGCCACTCGAGAATGGCCCGTGAGAGACGAACGGCCTGCACAACCTTCGTGAGGTCGCGCCCGCACACATTGGCGTGTCAGAGGGCAGGCTGATGCGTTGAAGACGGTGTCTGGAGCGGCACTGCGGTTGTCGCAACGATCGACGCCAGAAACCTGTCAAGAACTTTCTCTCTTGCCGTGACTATCTTTTGGCGGAGTGCGTCTCGCGACCAGGCGCCTGATGACCTGCTGATGCCTCGTGTGGCAACCCGGTCCGGACCGGGTCGCTGCCTTGTTACCCGTCATGGCCCCGATCCTTCCTTCGGCGCTAATCACCTTCACAGTCACCGGTCGGGCATCCCACCCGGATGAGCGTATGTCGCGTCTTGGGCCGAACCTCTCCTTCTATCCGAGGTCGCTGAAATCGCGAAGGTCCCGCTGATGAGTCAGCTCCTACCTGGCTACACACGACCGACCAGCCGAGGCCTCGTTTCGTCCTCCTATTCATCCCAGATAACCCCAGTACGGCGCGAATCCGCTATCCTCGGGAGGCTGGGACTGTGGCACAGTATTCGATCGCTGAAGTCGAACGGTCCGCTGCAATGGGCGCTCGGACTTCGTTCTCCGCACTGAGGGAGGTTCTCAATGACTGTTGCTGTTTCAACCCTGCTCGGACGTCCCCTCTGGTACGAATTGATGACCACCGACATGAAGGCGGCCGAGGCGTTCTACAAGACCGTGATCGGCTGGACGTCGGCGCCGTTCGAGGGATCGCCCCAGCCCTACACCATGTTCGGCCGGAGCGAACAGGTTCCCGTGGCCGGCCTGATGACGAGGCCGGACGAGGTGAAGGCGCCGCCCTTCTGGGCCATGTATGTCGGCGTGCCGAAGCTCGAGGACGCCTCGGCCCACATCAAGCGCCTCGACGGCGGCGAATGCTCGCCGGTGATCGACATCCCGACCATCGGGCGCATGCAGATGATGACCGATCCGCAGGGCGCCGCCTTCTACATCTACGAGCCGGCGAGCGCCAAGCAGGCGCCGGAGGCCGCGGCAGAAGTGGGGGAGGCTTCGTGGCACGAGCTGATGACCACGGACGCACCGGCGGCGCTGAAGTTCTACACTGAGGTGTTCGGCTGGCAGCCAAGCGAGACCATGGATATGGGCCCCATCGGCAAGTACTACATGTTCAACCGCCCGCACGGGATGATCGGCGGCGTGATGAACAAGCCACCCGAGATGGCCCACGTGCCGCCGAACTGGCAGATCTACTTCCGCGTTCCCGACATCAACGCCGCCATCGAGCGCATCAAGGCGAACGGCGGACAGATCCTCAACGGACCGCTGGAAGTTCCTGGCGGCGACTGGGTTGTGAACGCGATGGATCCGCACGGCGCGGCCTTCTCGCTGCACGCGAAGAAGGTGTAGTAGCTCAGAGCCGTATTCGGCAGCGAATACCGCGACCCGTGACCGGAACACCGTGCGAGGCCGGACGTCTGGATGAAATCATCGTCCGGCCTCGCAGCCGCCAAGCGACGATCGCCACTACCTCCTTTTTCTTTCCGCATCAGCGCTACCATCCTCTCCACTCATCACCGCATCGGCCCACCCCCAGGAGGGGCGTATGTCGCGTCTTGGGCGAACCCTCGGTGCCATCGTCGTAATCCTGACGCTGCCCACGGTCGCCGCAGCGCAGCCACCAGGGCCCCCGCCCGTCGCCACGGGCACGGGGATCATCGTCGGACAAGTCGTCGATGCCGCCACGGGCAAGGGCGTGGGCAGCGTCCGTCGAGACCGCCAGGTAGTGGCCGACGGTGTGCTGACGGCATTCCGGCGGGGACCGCGGCGGACGTCCTACCACGCCTCGCGGCGCACGCCGGGCACGGCGTCGAAGTGCTCGTCGCGGCTCAGGACCGGCAGGCGATGTTCGAGCGCGAGGGCGGCGATCCAGGCGTCGTTGGCCGGAATCGGACGACCGAGTTTCTTCAGCGACAGGCGCACACGTGCGTAGGTCACCGCGGTGGGTTCCGTGACGGCAAGGATCTCGAATGCCGGCAAATGGTCCTCCAGCCACTGCTCGTACTTACTGCGGTGCCTGGATCCACTGATGCCGTACCGGAACTCTCCCAGCACGATGACCGGTATGGCGACGTGCGCTTCGACCGACAGCCGAACGCCCACAGCCCGCTCGCCGTCGATAAACGCGGAGAGCGCGTTCGTGTCGAGAATCACCGGCGGTCTTCCGGCTCGACGATCTCGAACTCCCGATCGATGACCCGCTGAATCCTGCCGGTTTCGCGGCGAAGGCGCCGGAGCTGCCCGAACCCCTTCATCCAGCGGGGAGCATCTTCTTCGAGCCGCACTCTCTCGCTCGACAGCTTCTCCTGCAGGGCCTCCGTTACGAATGCTCTGAGGGCCTGCCCCCGTTCAGCGGCTTTGGCCTTGGCTCGCCGGAACAGCCGATCAGGAATCTCAATGGTGGTCTTCACTGAGCCATATTCCCATATTTACGGTTACGTTCGCAACCAACTAGGGCCGGCGATCTGCCCCTTACAGGTTTGAAGATCCATAACAACTAGGCTATTATAGCCATAATGAAAAAGGCGAGTATCACCGAAGCTAAGAACAACCTCAGCGCGCTGATTGACGCCGTGAAGGGCGGCTCCCCGGTGCTCATCGTCGACCGGGGACGTCCCGTCGCGCGGCTCGAGCCCGTGACCGGGCTCTCGGCCGACGACGGCAGCCGGCTGGATCGCCTCGTGCGCGAGGGGATCGTGCGACCCGCGCGTGCGGGTCGGCCCAAGGCGCTCGTCGCGACCAAACCTCCGCGGCCGAAGAAGGGCGCCTCCGGCGTGCGCGCGCTCCTCGACGATCGCCGAAACGGCCGATGAAGTTCTGGGACGCGTCCGCGATCGTGCCGCTGCTCATCGTGGAGCCGACGACCGAGACGATGCAGGCGATTGCAGCGCAGGACCCCGCGATGCTGGTGTGGTGGGCAACGGAAGTCGAGTGCGCCTCTGCCCTGGCTCGCCTCGAACGCGACGGCGCGCTCGAGGCGCCGGCTGTGACGGTGGCATTCGATCGGTTGAAACAGCTTGCCGGCGGGTGGCACGAAATCGATCCGAGCGATGCGGTCCGCGAGGCGGCCGTGCGCTTCCTGCGCGTGCATCCCTTGCGCACCGCCGACGCCCTCCAGCTGGCCGCGGCGTTCGTCGCGGCGGAACGCCGGCCCTCATCGCTCGAAGTCATCACGCTCGACGATCGGATGGCCGCGGCTGCGGTTAAGGAAGGATTCGTGCTGGTCGGAGAGCCTCCCCTCGGATAGGGCGGCGCATTCCCGCCACGAATGGCTGTCTCGCCGCGGGCTGAGCCGATTCAAAATCTGGATTCCGAGATTCGTAAGCGGCACAGCGTTTTCAGCGTTATCATCCCCTCACCTGTCCCGTCGGCCCCAACCCCAGGAGGAGCGTATGTCGCGTCTTGGGCGAACCCTCGGTTCCATCGGCGCCATCCTGACCCTGCCGGCACTCGCGGCCGCACAACTGCCCCCGGGTCCCCCGCCGCTCGCACCGGGCACCGGCATCATCGTCGGGCAGGTGCTCGATGCGGCAACGGGCCGTGGCGTCAGCAGTGCCGTCGTCACGCTCGCGGGGTCGCGCCGCGTCATGACGACGAGCGACGGGCGCTTTGCCTTTCGCAACCTTCCGGAAGGGTCACACAGTCTCACGGTCGCGAAGTCGGGGTACATCGACGGCGCGTACGGGATGCGGCGGCCGGGCGGTCCGACGCTGCCGATCGTTCTCACGGACGGCGAGCGGCGGGGCAACCTCGTGATCGGGTTGTGGAGACACGGGGCGATCACCGGCACGATCGTCGACGAAGCAGGAGAGCCGCTCACCGGGATCCAGGTCACGGCCCTGCGGCGCTCGATCGTCGGCGGGCGGCGACGCTTCGTCCAAGGTGGAGTCGGAACGACGGATGACCGCGGCATGTATCGCATCGCGCGCCTGGCGCCGGGCGACTACGCAGTCGCGATGACGACGAGTCAGGTGTCGGTCCCGGTGTCCGTCGCAAGACAGTACGAAGAGAGCATGATGGCGGGGGGCGATCTCGGTCGCAATCAAATGTTGCAAGCGATGCTGCAGATTGGTGCGATGCCCACGATGATGGGCAGTACGGAGTCGCGGCAGATCGGCGACGAAGTGCAGTCGTTGGGACGAAGCGCGCCTACGCCACCGCCAGCCGACGGACCGCGCCTCTTCGCGTATCCGAGCCTCTTCTATCCGGCCGCACCATCGGCTGCATCGGCCGCCATCGTTTCGGTCGCGTCGGGACAGGAACGGACGGGAGTCGACCTTCAGGTCAAACCCATACCGATGGTGAAAGTGTCCGGCACCGTGGCCGGCCTGTCAGGGTCCGCGACGAGCGTTCCGGTCCGCTTGATCTCCGCAGGGATCCGACGATCTCGGACGGACCGGAGATGTCGGCGGCACGATCACGAACGCGAGCGGCGGGTTCACGTTCCTCGGCGTGCCATCGGGTGACTACGTCATCAAGATTGTTCAGATTCCGCGGCCTTCCGCGCCGAGCGCGCCGCCGATGGCCATCTCCGTCGGCTCGGGCATGGTGGTCTCTACTTCGTTCGCTCCCAACACCGAAGTCGCTCCCGTGCCGAGCGAACCGACGATGTGGGCGACCGTCCCGGTCGCGGTCGGCGACGCTGACATGACGGGCGTCAATATCGTGCTGAGGACGGGCCTCCGCGTCTCCGGTCGTGTCGAATTCGAGGGATCCGCGGACAAGCCCACACCGGATCAGCTGTCGCGCATCCCGGTGTATCTCGAGCCCGCCGACGGCCAGATGGATCGCGGCGGCACCCCGCCTGGCCGCATCGACGCCAAGGGGCAATTCACCTCCTTCGGACAGCCCGCCGGACGCTACTACGTCCGCTCCGGCGCCCCAACGGGGTGGACGCTCAAAGGTGCGTTCCTCGGCGAGCGTGACCTCTCGGACGTTCCACTCGATCTCGACTCGGCCGATGTCGCGGACGTGATCCTCACGTTCACCGATCGGCCGGCATCGCTCTCGGGCATGGTCCAGCTGACCGAACGTGCGGCGCGCGACGGCGTCGCGGTGATCGTATTCCCCGCCGACTCGAAGGCCTGGATGGATACCGGCGCCAATCCCAGACGGATGCGGAAGGTCGCCACAACCGACACTGGCGCCTACAACGTGACGCCGCTGCCGGCCGGCGCGTACTTCGTCGCGGCCGTTTCCGAAACGTTCGCCGGCGACTGGCAGGATCCCGCGTTTCTCGAGCAGCTGGCGGCGAGCGCCGCGCACGTCCAGATAGACAACGGCGAGAAGGCGACTCAGAGTCTACGCCTGCAGGAGGTCCGCTGATGACTGCCATCCGCGTCACCACCTGCACCCTGCTTCTCACACTCGGCGCAGTCACCACTCCGCCGACAGCCATCGCTCAAACGCCGGCTCGCGACGCCGCGAAGCCGGCCCCGGTCGGCACTGCGACGCTCGGCGGACGGATCGTCAGCGACGATGCGGATGCCCGCCCGCTGCGACGCGTGCGCGTCGGCATCACGACGTCGGATCGGCAGGTCGGCCGCACCGTGGTGACCGACGACGAAGGCCGCTTCGGATTCGTCGCCCTTCCGGCTGGACGCTACATGCTGAACGCGACCAAACAGGGATATGTGATGGCGGCCTACGGCGCGAAGCGGCCGAACCGCCCTGGCACGGCCCTCGTGCTCGCCGATGGCCAGCACATGACGAACGTGAACATGCGCCTGACACGCGGCAGCGTCATCTCCGGCGTCCTCGTCGATCAGAATGGCGAGCCGTTCTCGGGCGCACAGGTCAGCGCCATGCAGAACCGTTTCGTCGGCACCGGGCAACGGACGCTCGTCCCCGTGAACAGCGGGCAGACCGACGATCGCGGGCAATACCGCATCTGGGGCCTGGCGGCGGGCGACTACGTGATCTCTGCGAATGCGGGGTTCGCCTCCCAGATGCGGGACAACGACATCGCACGATTGACCGACGCCGACATCAAGCGGGCGATGTCCGAGATCGCGTCCGGGACGGCGCGGCCCGGAGATCCCGCGAGCAACGCCAATCCTGAGGCACGGCCGCGGACCGTCGGTTATGCGTCCGTCTTCTATCCCGGCACTTCGGTCGCCGCTCAGGCGGTCCCGATCAAGGTTGGCGTCGCAGAGGAACGAACCGGTGTCGATTTTCAGCTCTCACTGGTCCCGACGGCGAAGGTGGAGGGCAGCGTCGTTGTCCCGGAGGGCATCAGTCCGCAGACGATCATGCTCCAGATGGTCGGGAGCAATCCTCAGGGCCTCATGTTCGATTTGTTCAGACGCTCGGCGCCGACCGTCGATGGGACGTTCACGTTCGCGGGTGTGGCCCCCGGTCCGTACGCCGTCATCGCGCAGGCCATGCCGCCCGCACCTCCTGGCGGGCGGCCCGCGGCGCCGGGCCCTGGGCCACGCGCACCGTCGCACTGGGCGAGGGCCGACGTCACGATCGCCGGTCAGGACATCTCGGGCGTGTCGCTGACGCTGCAGCCGGGTATGGTCGTCGCCGGCCGAATCCAGCTCGAAGGGACGAGCGCCCCGCCGCCGGATCTGTCACGGATACGAATCAACCTGCAGCCAGTGCAGTCGGCAGGTGAGGTCAGCCTCGGGCTGATGCAGAGTCAACCGGACGCGACGGGAGCGTTCTCCATCGCCGGCGTCACGCCCGGCCGCTATCGTCTGATGGCCTTCATCCCGTCGGCGCGGCCCGATACCACGTGGCAGTTGAAGTCGTCAGTGATGTTCGGTCGTGACACGGTCGACACGCCCGTCGATCTGCGCGAGGGTACCGACGGCGCAGTCATCACGTTCACCGATCGCACCACCGAGCTGAGTGGCACGATCCAGGACGCCAGCGGGCAGCCCGCGCCGGAGTATCACGTCGTCGTATTCGCGCGCGACAAGGCCTACTGGATGGCGCAGTCGAGGCGGATTCGAACGGCACGGCCGGGCGTCGACGGCAAGTACGTGATGCCCAACCTGCCGCCCGGCGACTACCTGATGACGGCGGTGACGGACCTCGAGCCCGGTGAGCAGTTCGATCCGGCGTACCTCGAGCTCATCTCGCGGTCGGCGATCACGGTCACGATCGGCGACGGCGAGAAGAAGACCCAGGATCTGCGCCTCGCGGCGCAACTGCCCTGACCCGCCTCGGTCAGGACAGATGCGTGGCGATGAACCAGTAGTTGCCGCCGGCGTCGATCACACCGCACTCACGGTCTCCGTAGGGCTGGTCCATCGGCTCGTAGAGTGACGATGCTCCGTTCGCGAGCGCGCGTCGATAGGCCAGGTCGACGTCCGGCACGTAGAGATGCAGGTTGCACGGCCTCGGCGGCCACTTGGCGCTGCCATCCGAAAGCTCGATCACTGAGTCGTCCATCTGCATTTCCGCGTGCATTACTTTCCCATCGCCGGCCGGAACACGCACGCGCTCGGCGGCACCGAACGCAGCCTTGGCGAATGACATGACCGCGTCAGCGCCAGCTGTGATGACGTACGGTGTGATGGAGTGAAGGCCCTCGGGAACCGGCGGGCCTTCGAGGCGCGTGGCGATGAACCAGTCGTTCCCAGCCGCGTCGCGGACGGTCGCAGCCCGGTCGCCGTAAGACGCGTCTTCGGGCCTGGTGACCGAGACCGCTCCGGCAGCGATCGCCCTGGCGTAGCAGGCGTCCGTGTCCGGGACGTAATAGTGGACCGAGCACGGCCTGGCCGGCCACTCTGGCCGCGCTTCGCTGACTTCGATGAGCGAGTCGCCAATCAGGATCTCGCCGTGGCCGATGCTGCGATCGGCATTCCAGTTGATCTCGCCTTCGCGCGCGTCGAACGCGCGCTTGAGGAACTCGAGGAAGACCGCCGAGCCTTGAACGCTGAAGCCCACGGTCAGGGCACGGAAGCCGGACCGTCGATAATCTTTCACCATAACGCACTCCTTGAGCCGGTCATCGGCCCGATGCTGGAGATGATCGCTCCGCGGGCGGGGGCCGGTCTTGGAAAAAAGTCCGGTGGTCGAGTCCGCCTACTCGGCGACGCTCACGCTGTTGGGGTAGCGGTGAGCGTGGAGAAACTCGGTCGGCGTGAAACCGCTGAGCTCCTTGAAGTCGGCGTTCAGATGCGGCTGATCGTAGTAGCCGGCCGCCGTGGCCACGTCGGCGATTGACGCCGTCTGGGCGTGGATCAGGTTCAGCGCGCGATTGAACCGCATCACCCGGGCGTAATGCTTCGGGCTGACGCCGACCTGTTCCACGAACGTCGAGGTCAACCGCGTCTTCGACCATCCCGTCTGTTCGCGCAGACGGCCGATTGATACTGCGCCGCGCTCTTGGCGGATGCGGTCGAGCATCCAGGCGACGGCCGGATCGAGTCGCGTGGCGCGGGCGAGCCTCGCGTCGATCCACCCGAGCGCAGCTCTTACGGTGTCGTCGCCTGGCCCTGCGTCGCCGCACGCTTCGGCCAGCTCACGCGCCGCGCCACCAGCGACGTCCCCGAGGTCGACGGTCAGGCCCGCGAGCTCGTGCATCGGCCTGGCCAACAGCGCATACGCGCCCGCGGGCGTTAGTCGCACTCCGAGCACCTTCGTCCGGCACGCCGGCGCCTCAACAACCAGATGCCCCAGCTGCAGCCCGGTGACACACGTCGTCGGGCACACCCAGGTTTCCAGATCTTCGACGACGCGATAACGCTCGCCGAGATGAACGATGATCTCGAGGTTCCCGTTCGGGAAGGTGCGTTCGCGCAGGCAAGTCATCGAACCGTCGAACAGCCAGATGTGCTCGACCAGCCCCGCGAGGTGCGCGGGGCGACAGCGTAGGAACGTCCACACCCCGAAGGCATCGTCGACGACGCCCGAGGTCATGGACACTGGGTCCGACCGAACGGCATCTCGGTTAGCCACGAGAGAAAGATAGCGCGAGACGAGGCTTGTGCGCCAGGCCGTTGCCGGGGCGATGAGATGACGGAGGTAACGGGTTCACCACGGAGCAACGAAGACGAACGAAGACGCACGGAGAAGAGTGAGTAGAATGCAGCAGACGAGACGGCTTGCACCGCGCGAAGCGCGGTTGGGTCGCCGGCCTACGGCAGCCTACGGCCGGCGTGCAAGCCGTCCGCAGCGTGACGCCCTTCGTTCGTCTTCGTTGCGCTTCGTTCCTTCGTGGTGAATCCGTTGACTCCCGTCTCCTCCGTCAACAGAGCTCAGTTCCCCCTCAACACCACCAACGGATCGACGGATGACGCGCGGCGGGCTGGCAGCAGGCACGCCACGAGCGCCACAATCGCGAGCACTACGGCGACACCGACAAACGTCGGGATATCCGTCGGTTCGGTATCGAACAGCAGCGCTCGGACGGTGCTCGACAACGCGATGGCGACGATGCTGCCGAGAGCGAGGCCGAACGCGACGAGGCGGAGGCCCTGTCCAAGGACGAGTTGCAGTACCGACCCGCGCGAGGCGCCGAGCGCCATGCGCACGCCGAACTCCTGCGATCGCTGGTTGACGGAAAATGCGATGACCCCCGCAAGGCCGGCGGCGGTAATGAGGAGAGCGATGCCGGCGAAGACGCCGATGAGCGTGGCCGTGAGGCGCGGGGCCGACAGCGACGCCGAGCGTACTTCGTTCAACGTCCGGAACTGATCGACCGGCTGGTGCGGATCGATCGCGTGCACGGCCCGGCGCATCTCCTGGACGAGCGTTGCCGGGTCGCCGGACGTCCGCGCGAGGAACATGACGGTCAGCAGCGGCGCCTGCGCGAGCGGACGATAGAACGTCTGCGACGGCGCCGAGGCGAGCGTGCTGCGCACGTCACCGACGATGCCGACGACTCTCAGCCAGGATCGCCCGTTGTCGGTTGATATCCGCGCGCCCACGGCTTCGCCCTGCGGGAAGAACTGCCGGGCCATCGAGTCGCTGATGACCGCGACCCGTTCGCGGTCGGCGATGTCCCGGTCGTCGAAGAATCGTCCCCGCAGCAGCGGAATGCCGACGGTCTGAAAATACCCCGGGGAAGCCGACTGCACCTCGGCACGTGGCAGCCGCGCCGCCTCCATCTCGGGCTGACCCTCGACGCGAACCCCCGCGAGAAAGCCACCGTCGTCGTTCATCGGAAACGTCCCGGCGCCCCCTGCGGACCGGACTCCCGGCACGCCCTTCAGCCGCTCGGACAGCTCCGTCAAGAACTGAGCGCGGAGCGCCGGCGTCGTGTACTTGGTGAAGTTCAGCGCCACGCGCATGCTGAGCACGCTGTCGGTTCGGATGCCGGGATCCACCGACTGCAGGCGCATGACGCTGCGGAGCATCAACCCGGCGCCGATGAGGAGCACGAACGACACCGCGACCTGCGCGACGATGAGCGCGCTCCGGAGCGATCCGCGGCCGGCCGACACCGTCCGGCCGCCTTCCTGGATGGCCGACGAAAGGCTGATGCGGCCCGGCAGCGCCGGAATCGCGCCGACGAGCACTCCCGTCGCCGTCGCGATTCCGAGAGTGAAGAGGAGGACTGTTCCGTTCAGCGAGATCTCCTGCGCGCGCGTCGTGAACTGTCCGGCGAGCGTGACGAGCAGCTCCATCGTCACCGACGCGATGAGAAGGCCGACCAGAGCGCCGCCGAGCGCGAGCATCGTGCTTTCCGTCAGAAGCTGACGGACGAGGCGCCACTTGCCCGCGCCGAGCGACATCCGGATCGCCATTTCCCGCTCGCGCTTCAGCAACCGTGCGAGCAGCAGGTTGGCGACGCTGGCGCACACGATGAGCAGCAGAAACCCGGCGGCGCCGAGCAGAATCCAGAGCGTGGGACGGAAGCTGCGCGTCAGCTCGTCGCGGAGCGACACCGCCGTCGCGGTGAATCCCGCGCTCGCGGGGTAGTTCTCCGGGTACGTCTGTTTCAGATTCGAGGCCACCATGGCCAGGTCGCTCAACGCGGCGTCTTGAGTGGCGCCCGCACGCAGCCTCCCGAACGCCTGTACCATGCGCGCGTTGCGGCCCGTGCGGACGCCCTCCGATGATCGGAAGGGGCACGCGGACACCGGCATGTAGACGTCGTTCTCGTCTGGGAACTGCGGAATCGGGGGCAGCACGCCGACGACGGTGTGGGGGCGATCGTTCATCTCGAAGACCTGCCCGACCACGCCCGGATCACCGCCGAAGCGGCTCTTCCAGTACGCATTGCTGAGGACCAGCACCGCGTCGGCCCCGTGATCGTCGTCCGCGGACCTGAACGTCCGGCCCGCCACCGGCTTCACGCCGAAGAGATCGAAGTAGTTCCAGGAGACGACACCGGTCGCCACGCGTTCCGGCTCGCCGCGGCCGAGGAGGACGAACCACATGTTGTGGTACTCGACGATCGACTGGAGCGTCTTCGACTGCTGGCGGTAGTCCTCCATCTCGGGCGGTGAAAAGCCCTGCGTCTGGATCCCGGCGAGCGGCCGCTGCTGGCGCAGAATGAGGATGTCATCACCGTCCGCATACGGCAGCGGCCGAATGAGCACGCCGTAAACAACGCTGAAGATCGCGGAGTTGGCCCCAATGCCCAGGGCCATCGTCAGGACGACCGCGGCAGCAAAGCCGCGATTCCTGGCCAGGCCTCTGAAGGCGGCGCGCAAGTCCTGCGTCACGCTTTCCATGGCACTCCTCTTGGCTCAGGGCTCAGGGCCTGTGAACAAATGTAGTGTCCGGCTTCAGCCGAACCAAGACAAGTCCGCCTAAAGGCGGACACTACGCACTGTGTACAAATGTAGTGTCCGGCTTCAGCCGGACCAAACACATCCGCCTAAAGGCGGACACTACGCACGATCTCTGCACAGGCTCTGAGCCCTGAACCCCGCCACTTGTCGACGACCGACATGAGACCGCGAGCATACCGGCGCTCTTGTCGAATGTCAACAAGAACGCTGTCACTGGTCTCTTGTTGACAATCGACAAGTCGCCCCGCACAATGGCTCGCATATGGCTCGACAGAAACAGGATCTTCTCCAGGGCACGCTCGACATGCTCATCCTTCAGACGCTCGCCCTCGAGCCGATGCACGGCTGGGGCATTTCCCAGCGCATCCAGCAGATCTCGCGCGACGTGCTGCGCGTCAATCAGGGCTCGCTCTACCCGGCCCTTCACCGGCTGGAGCAGCAGGGCTGGATCGACGCGGAATGGGATGCCTCGGAGAACAACCGCCAGGCCAAGTACTACCGGCTCACGCGCAACGGCCGCCGTCAGCTCACCGAGGAGCGCGAGAACTGGGCGCGCATGACCGACGCCGTCACCCGGATACTGCAGGCACAGGAACCATCATGATCTCGGTCAACTTCCGCCTGAAGGCGGAAGCCACAGATGACCAACGCGTGCCCATGTGATAGCTAGCACATGCCTTCCTGGCTAAAACGGGTCCGCACCATCTTCCGCCGCGGCTCCATGGAGCGCGAGCTCGATGCGGAGCTGCAGTTCCACCTCGACATGCTCGCGGCCGAATACGTGCGCCAGGGCGTAGCGCCGGACGCCGCCCGCCGCACCGCGCGGCAGCTCTTTGGCGGTGTCGAGGCGATCAAAGACGATGTGCGCGACGCCTGGCTGACGCGACTGGTCGAAACTTTCAACCAGGACGTTCGCTATGGCGTGCGCGGTCTGCGCAAGCAGGCCGGCTATGCGCTCGCCGTCATCGTCACCATGGCGCTCGGGATCGGCGCCAACACCGCCATCTTCAGCGTCGTCAACGCCGTCGTGCTGCAGCCGCTCCCCTACACCCGCGGTGAAGACCTGCTCCTGTTGAGGCAGACGCGCAGCGGCGCCGACAACAACGGTTTTTCGCTGCTCGACGTCGACGACATCAGGCGCCTCTCCTCCTCGCTCGACGCCGTCGTCGAGTATCACAACATGTACTTCATCCTCCTCGGGGGCGACGAGCCCGAACGGGTGGCCACCGGCGTCGTGTCGTGGGACTACTTCCAGACACTCGGCGTCAAACCGCTCCTCGGGCGCACGTTCCGATCCGAAGACGACGGGCACGATGCTCCCGCGACGCTCGTGCTCAGCCACGAGTACCTGGCAGCGCGCATTTGGCGGCAGACCGCGACGTCGTCGGGCGGGTGGTCGAGATGAACGATCGCCCGCACACGATCGTGGGCGTGCTCCCGGATGTGCCGATGTACCCGCAGCCGAACGACGTCTACATGCCGCGGTCGGCGTGTCCGTTCCGCATGAGTGCGGGCGATCGAGAACGCCGGGGCGGCGGGATGGCCTCTGCAATCGGACGGCGAGGGCCCGGCCAGTCGATCGCTCAGACCGAGGCCGATCTCGGCGAGGTCGCGCGCAGCCTGCAGAAGGATTTCCCTCAATCCTATCGGGCAGACCGTGGTCACGCACTCGCGGCCAGCCCACTCCGCCGCGAATTCACGCGACACTTCGAATCGACGCTCCTCATCCTGGTGAGCACGGCTGGTTTCGTGCTCCTCATCGTCTGCGCGAGCGTGGCGAACCTGGCCGTCGCGCGGACCATGCGGCGCGATCGCGAGCTGGCGCTGCGCACGGCGCTCGGAGCCAGCCAGGGGCGGCTGCTGCGACAGCTCGTCACCGAGAGCCTGATCCTCGCGCTCGCCGGGGGCGCGGGCGGGCTGCTGCTCGCCTTTGTCGGCATGGACCTGCTCGTGCAATACGCCGGGCGATTCACGCCGCGCGCCAGCGAGGTCCGCATCGACACCACGGTGCTGCTCTTTACGCTGGGCGTATCGCTTTTCACCGGGATCATGGCTGCCGTCCTGCCGGCGATATCGCGCCGCCTTGGTCCCCGCCGCGCGGCGATCTCGGCCAGCCCGCGCACATTGACTCACTGGGGGACTCACGGGGGGACTCGCGGGGGGACGCACCGCGGCGATCTCCGGCGCGCGCTCATCGTCGCCGAAGTGGCCGCGTCCTTCATGTTGCTCATCGGCGCCGGCCTCATGGTGCGGAGCCTGTTGAAGCTGACCGGCGTCGATCCCGGGTTCAGCACCGATCACGTGCTGACCATGCAGATCGACATGAACTTCACCAAGTACCAGAGGTCGCCGGAGCGCGCCGCCTACCTCGATCGCCTTCTCGTGAGGCTGCAACAGATTCCAGGCGTCACGGCTGTCGGAGCCACCGGCACGATCCCGTTTCAAGAGCAGGCTGGAAGCTCCTTCGGCTCCCTTCTGATCGCCGGCCGTGACGCCGCGGAGCATGGAGCGGAGAACCTCACGCAGGGCCCGCGCGCCTCGCTGATGATCGCAAGCGACGACTACTTTCGCGCGATGGACATCCCCTTGCTCCGGGGGCGGTTCTTTGCTGCCGGCGACAACCTCGAGGCTCCAGGTGTGGCGCTGGTGAATCAGTCGTTTGCCGAACGGAACTGGCCTGAGGAAGATCCGATTGGCCAGCGCATCTCGGCCAACGGCGGCACGACGTGGTTCGCTGTCATCGGCGTCGTCGCCAACGTCCGCCAGCAGCTGGCGCTCGAACCGGTCGACGAGGTGTACGCGCCGATCCGCCAGGTCCCCTACGTGACGACGAACTGGGCGATCCGGTCGCAGACCGACAGCGAGGCACTGGCGCCACTCGTCCGCGAGGCCGTGCGCGACGTGGATCGGGACCAGCCCATCTATCGCCTGCGCTCGCTCGACGACGTCCGCGCGGCGTCGCTCGCGCCACCCCGCCTCACGACGGCACTGCTGGGACTATTTGCCGCGCTGGCGCTCGTCATCACCGCAGCCGGGATCGCCGGCGTCATTGCCTTCTCGGTAACTCAGCGCACCCAGGAGTTCGGCGTGCGTGTCGCGCTTGGCGCCAGTCGGGTGGACGTCGTATCGATGGTCGTGGGCGAAGGCGTTCGGTTGGCGGTGACCGGCCTGACGCTTGGGCTCATCGGCGCGGTGGTCCTGGGGGCCTTGCTGTCGACGGTGCTCTTCGGCGTGGGACCGCTCGACGCGGTGACCTACCTCGCCGTGTCGTCGGTCCTCCTCACCGTGGCCGGGCTCGCCTGCCTGCTGCCAGCGCTGCGAGCGGCCTCAATCGACCCCATGACGGCGCTGCGGACGGTATAGCGCTGCTCGCGGCTCGCTTTTCGCGGCTGCAAACCCCTAGATTCGCTGCTGGGTCGCCCTCAACGACTCGGCATCGCGCAGGCGGTGGTCGGCGCCATCCATCGTCCCGCGCCGGTGGACACAGACACTACCGCAGTGGCCGGATCGACGTCGGGACTCTTGTTCCCGACCGGACGGGCGAAGGCGATGATGGCGCCCGACCGGTCGAAGTCGGTCGGCTCGGGTCCGATCGACGGGTTCATGATCGACGTGCGCGACTCGACGTGCTGATAGCCGAGGGCGTGGCCGAGCTCGTGAATCCGCAGTAACCGACGCCGGTTGTCGTCCTTGTCGAAATTGCGATCGAGATACATCGCGCCGCCGCCGATGCTGCCGTCGGGCTGTTCCGACCACATGCCATAGCCGATGGTCTTGGCCAGATTGGCAACGCCATTGTAGCGGCCCACCACGATCTGCCCGGCGCGGAGAGTGTTCACGCGCGCGCCGCCCGCCGGACGCTCGATCTCGACCGACGAGAACGCCGTATACGTGTTGCCGGTCAGGAACGCCAGGCCCTCGGTCAGGTGTGCTCTCAGCTGGTCCAGTTCCGCGTCGGAGAGTTGCTCGCCGGTGGCCGAATAGGTCTCATCCGAGGTGTTGCGATATTCCATCACTGCGGCCAGGATGACGAGCGCGGGCCGCGAGGTCCAGCGCTGCAGCTGCGCGTTCGACGTCCGGAACATCTCGTCGAATGCCCGGAGATCGAAGGTCGAGGGGATCATCGAGACGCGCGCGCGTGAGCCATTGGCAGACATGCGAGTCGATCGCTCCACGACCGATGGTCCGTCGACGATCGCGGGATAAGTCGAGACGCTGCCCATGTCGATCTGAAAGTTGCCGGTGCCGTCGGTCGTGACCGGGAAGCGCCCGGCAACCCGGACCGAGAGGTTTGGCACGGGAGCCCCGTCGAGGGCGTTCACTGTTTGCCCCTGAAGAACGCTCGAGCTGGAGCCTGATGGCGAGGGCTCCGTCGGCGAGCCTCCTCCTCCGCCACACCTGACGAGGGACAGCAGGGCGAGTACGGGGACGATCGTTCGGCGCATGCTGGCGGAAATGCAAGTCGCATGCACCTCCCAACCCGCTGACAACGAGGGTGTTAGTCCAGTCCCGGATTACCGGTTTGCCGGTCGGATTACGATTCTGGCCCAGTCCGGGCCGATCACCTACCCGCGGAAGGACTCGGAAGGTTTACGATATGCGTGTGCGTCCCACGCGGCTCGTCGCGATCCTCGGTCTGACCGCCCTGGCTATCGCGACCGCCTCGGCCACCCCCCGGCAGATTCAGCGGAGCGACCGTGTACTGCGGTCTGGCGTCGACGTGGTGGCCGTCACCGCCACGGTTCTCGACGCGGAGGGCCGCCTCGCGCAGGGCCTTCCGCGCGAGGCCTTCGAGGTGTTCGAGGATGGCGAGCCGCAGACGATAACTCAGTTCACGAACGAGCGCGTTCCGGTCGGCCTCGGCATGCTCCTCGACACGAGCGACAGCATGTTCGGCCAGCGCATGGTCGACGCGCGGGCCGCGGTCGAGCAATTTCTCTTCGAGCTCCTGCACGCCGACGATGAGTTCTTCGTGCTCGCCTTCAATCATTACCCGCACATCCTGACGCGCTGGACGAGTACGCCGGAGGACGTCCGGGCGGCGCTCGTTGCCGTGAAGCCGTCGGGCGGCACCGCCATTTACGACGCGGTGGTCGGGGCGCTGCCGATGATCGGCCGGCGGACACGCGAGCGCGCGGCGCTCGTCGTGATTTCCGACGGCGCCGACACGGCGAGCGACCTGACGGTTGGCGAGGTCCGGACCTCGCTCCTGCGCAGCGACGCGTTCGTCTACGCGATTGCCATCGACTCGCCCAGCAGGCAGGCGATTAACACCCGGGTGAACCCGGCCGCGCTTGGAGAGCTCACCGGCCAGAGCGGCGGACGGACGGAGGTCGTGCAGGACATGGACGGCCTGCGCGCCGCCACGGCGCGCATCGCCGAAGAGTTGAACAGTCAATACGTGATGGCCTACGCCTCGCCGCACGCGACCGACGGGAAGTACCACAGCATCCGGGTGCGCGTCACACGGCCCGGCTACAAGGTTCGGGCCCGGAACGGGTACGTGGGTGTGGCCAAGCCGCGTAGCTAGACTTACCCGAGGGGCTTCGCCCCTCGGACTCCCCTACACGCGCCCTCGCGCGCCGCTTCGCCGGCGCGCTTCCGCCTCCGCTAAAGCTACGGCGAGACCTCGCCGAAGCGCCTACGGCGCGAAGGCGGGCCGGTCGCGTGGCTCGCTCGCACGGCTCGCTCGCGACTTGGAACGAGCGTCAGGTTTATGAGGTGGCTTCCCAGCAATTCTCGATAGCCGGTGTAACATCGACGTCCACGTGACCTCAGACCAGCGGTTCATCTCCGATCGATTTCCCCGCGCGTCGAAGTACCATCCGGACTGGGTCATCGCCAGTGTAGGTGGAGGGGCGAATTCACTCTGGTTGACGGAGTGGCTCACGGCCGCGCTGGACCTGCGACCCGGCATGCGGGTGCTCGATCTGGGATGCGGACGCGCGGCGTCATCGATCTTCCTGCACCGCGAGTTTGGCGTCCAGGTGTGGGCAACCGACCTGTGGTGCAGCGCCTCGGAGAATTTCGAGCGGATCCGCGATGCGGGCGTCGAAGGCGGAGTCGTACCGATCCATGCCGACGCCCGGTCGCTGCCGTTCGGCGCCGAGTCCTTCGACGCCATCGTGTCCATCGATTCGTTCCTCTACTACGGGACCGATGACCTGTACCTGAACTACATCGCTCGCTTTGTGAAACCGGGTGGCCCGATCGGCATCGCCGGGGCCGGGCATGATGCAGGAAATCGAGGGGCCCGTCCCCGAGCACCTTCGAGACTGGTGGACCCAGGACGTGTGGTGTCTGCACTCCGCGCCGTGGTGGCGCCGGCACTGGGAACGAACGGGCATCCTCAGTATCGAAGTGGCCGACACCATGGCGGACGGCTGGGAACGCTGGCTGGACTGGCACCGGGTGATCGCGCCTGACAACGAAGCAGAGATTAAAGCACTCGAGGCCGACCGCGGCCGCTACTTCGGCTACGTCCGCGTCGTCGGCCGCCGCCGACCCGAGGTTCAGCTGGGCGAGCACATCGTGTCGGTGGCCTCGGAGTACCGGAAGGCACCACTGCTCAGGGGCGAAAAGTAAGGATTGCACGCGGCATCTTCTTCGCCGGCCTGAACCGAATCGAGGCGAGCCTTGCCACGAAAAAGTGCAGGACTCCTGCTCTTCCGGAAAGCGACCGGAGGCCCGGGAAGCATCGAGGTGCTTCTCGCGCACCCGGGCGGACCCTATTGGGCCAAAAAAGACGACGGCGCCTGGTCCATTCCGAAGGGCGAGATCGCGGACGATGAAGAACCGCTGGCTGCAGCCCGGAGGGAGTTCGAGGAGGAGATGGGCCACGCGGCCGATGGCGACTTCCTGCCGCTCGAGCCCCTCAAGCAGCCGAGCGGCAAGCTGGTGCTCGCCTGGGCCGTCTGCTGCGACTTCGACGCATCCACGCTCGAGAGCAACATGTTCTCCATGGAATGGCCGCCGAAGTCCGGGCGGCAAGAGCAGTTTCCGGAAGTCGACAGGGCTCGGTGGTTTCCGATCGACGTCGCGAAGCTGAAGATCCTGAAAGGGCAGGCACCGTTCATCGATCAGCTGCTCACCAAGGTCAAGGACACGTTACAGGACTCGCCTCGGGACGCGCGGCCGGCGAAAGCGCGCCACACGACCCGCCAGCGATCCCTGTTCGACGAGAACTCATGAGAGCTCGGACCGCACCTTGTGCGACTGCCGAGAGTGCCACCTGGGCGCAGCCGTCCATCTCTGCCAATCGCGTGCTCATCAAGGACGTCTCGTCAGTGGCACTGTGGACGATCGACTGAACGATCATGCACCCATCGGAATCCAAATCCGGTCGGGAACAGCGGTTCGTCTTTGATGAGGTCGCCGACCTTTATGCCCGGGCACGGCCAACGTATCCGCTCGAGCTGATTGACGACATCGTGCGTGAGGCGCAACTGCCCCCTGGCGCCAGAATTCTCGAACTCGGATCGGGTCCTGGGAACGCCAGCGTGTTGTTCGCCGGCCGGGGGTATCGGCTGCTCTGCCTCGAACCGGGGCCACGGCTCGCCGACGTAGTCACAAGCCGTCTGGCATCAGACACCGACGCTCAGGTAGCCGTGACGACATTCGAGGACTGGCCGGTCGAACCGGACGCCTTCCACCTGGTATTCGCCGCCCAATCGTTTCACTGGCTCGATCCGGCCGTGCGTTTCCCGAAGGCCGCGCTGGCGTTGAAATCTGGCGGCACGCTTGCGGTCTTCGCCAATCAACCGCTCCCCGGCACAGCGCCAGTTGACGCCGGGATCCAACAGGCCTACGCCGAACACGCGCCGGAGATCCATTCACGCTGGCTCGGCCAGACCGCACGCGACCTCTTTCTCGGGCTCTTTGCCGCCGCGACCGATTTCGGGACGGCGCAGTGTCGAGAGTACGTTTGGCGCGCAGAGTACGCGACCGCCGAGTACCCTCGATCTCTTGCGCACGCATTCGGACCACCGGCTGCTTGGCGCCGACCGACTCTCGAAGTTACTCAACGCGGTCAGCGATGCCATCGAAGCGAACGCCGGCCGGCTCATCGTCGATTACGCTGCCGTGCTATGCTGGGCCCGGCGCACGTGAGCACGGCTTCAGCGCGATAGCCGGTACAACAGCAGCGCCGCCCGCTTGGTCTGCGACGGCAGCGCCGTCAAGTCAGCGGTCTCGTTGACAGTGTGCCCCCCGTCCCCCATCAGCCCGACCCCGTCGAGGATCATCGGCACGTGACCGGCGACGAACGACACGTCCGCGGCGCCGGCGCGATCGGGATCGACGGCCGTCACCGGACCCGCGCCGACGTCGCGGCTGGCCTGGTCGTAGAGCGCCAGCAGGTTCCGGTTGCCATCGGTCGGCGCGAGCGGCGGGTAGCCCTCGTCGAATGCAATCGTGGCCTTCGTCTGCGCGAGTGAAGACGACGCGACGATGGCTTCCATGCGCTTGCGCGCCTCGGCGAACTGCCCGGTCGAAAGCGCGCGCAAGTCGCCCGATACAATCGTGTGCTCGGGGATGACGTTGTCCTTGCCGAACGCAGATCCGCGGGCCTGTGTGACGTCGAGCTCGACCTTGGTGCCACCGACGACGAGCGCGGGATTGAACGTCAGGTGCGGCTCCCCCGCCAGCGTTTCCCTGAATGCGTTGAGGATGCGGGCCGCCTCGAAGATCGCGCCATACCCGATGTCCGGGCGGAAGATCTGCGACGAATGGGCCGGTTTCCCGGTGACGGTGAGCTGCCAGGCCGTGGTCCCGCGGCGGCCGATGACGGCCGTCCGCGGATCGCCCGCCCCGTCCTCGAAGCCAATCGCGACGTCAACTCCCTTCGCCGCGGCGACGAGCGCCGCCCGCGCGACGTCCTGCGGATCGCCCGAAGATTCCTCATCGCCGGTCATCACGACCGTCACGTGCATGCGGTCGAGCGCTCCGGCGGCCTGCAGCGCCTTGAGCGCCTGGACAATGATGACGTCTCCGCCTTTCATGTCGATGATGCCGGGCCCGCGGGCCTGACGGTCGTTCAGCCGCTCGAACTTCTGAAACGGGCTGTCGGCCTCGAACACGGTGTCGAGATGCCCGATGAGGAGAAACCGCCGCCCCGGCCGCGCGCGCTCCGCGACGAGATGACCCGCGCGCTTGAACGGCGCGCCATCGACCCATCGTGTCGTGAAGCCCAGCGCGTCGAGCTCGGCCGCGAACAGCTTTCCCACCTGGCGAACGCCAGCAAAGTTCTGGGTGCCGCTATTGATATTGACGGCCTGCTCGAGCAGGGCCAGGGCCTCGCCGTTGTGCGCGTCCACGTGAGCGACGATCGCGCGTTCGTCGGACGTCAGGGGTGCAGGAGACTGGCCGTGGGGAGACGCAGACAGGACAAACACCGCAATCGCGGCGGTAACGAGCCGGCTTATGGGCATGAGCTAATACTAACGCGCTCGTCGTAGTGTCCGGCTTCAGCCGGACTTCTGATGGTCCGCCTGAAGGCGGACACTACAGATTCATGAGTCGTAGTGTCCGGCTTTAGCCGGACTTCTGATAGTCCGCCTGAAGGCGGACACTACAGATTCATGAGTCGTAGTGTCCGGCTTTAGCCGGACCTCTGATGGTTCGCCTGACCAGCCTCCGCTAAAGCTACGGCGGTCCGCCGAAGCCTTGGCGAAGGCGGAAGGCGGACACTGCTGGTTATGAGACAGCTTAGGCCGCCAAGGGGAACCACGGGTTCTGCCACTCGTCCCATACACGTAGGTTCTCGCGGCGGACCGGTGCTAGGCTAGCCGCGAACGCTAAAGAGCATCTCGTAAACAACGCGAACGAGCGTAGCGAGTGAGCCACGCGAGCGGAGCGGGGCGTCGGGGCCCCGCGAGCGCCCGCCTTCGCGCCGTAGGCGCTCCGGCGAGGTCTCGACGTAGCTTTAGCGGAGTCGGAAGCGTGTAAGGGGGTCCGGGGGACGAAGTCCCCCGGATGAGACTAGCGTGGAGGCACCAGCACCATGTCGTGGTGGCAACGTAAAACCCAAAAGCAAACGGCGGCTGGAGTGGGGACGACCGACAACCCGGACTTCCCGCTCATCCGGCTCGAAGGCGTCACCAAGATCTTCAAGGGCGACGCGGACGAGGAGACGCGGGCACTCGCGGACCTTACTGTCGACATCGGTCGCGGCGAGTACGTCACGGTCTCGGGCCCGTCGGGTTGCGGGAAGTCGACGTTCCTGGCGATTCTGGCCCTCCTCGATTCGCCGACCTCCGGGCGCTACTGGCTGAGCGGCCGGGCGACGGGTGAGCTCTCGCCGTCGGAGCGAGCGCGCACGCGCAATGTCGACGTCGGGCTGATCTTCCAGAGCTTCAACCTGATCGGCGACATGAGCATCTACGAGAACGTCGAATACCCGTTGACGGTGCGAGGCGCGTCCGCGAGCGACAGGCGTCAGCGCGTCGAGGCTGCGCTCGAACGCGTCGGGCTGACGGCCCGATCGAAGCAGCGGCCGGGCGCGCTCTCGGGCGGGCACCAGCAGCTCGTCGCAATCGCGCGAGCGTTCGCCGGGCGTCCGCCCATCCTGCTCGCGGATGAGCCGACCGGCAATCTCGACTCCAAGAGCGGCGCGGCCGTGATGAAGATGCTCGACGAGCTGCACGCCGACGGCGCCACGGTGTGCCTCGCGACGCACAACCCCGACTACATCGCCCGCGCCGAACGTCACGTCTATCTCTTCGATGGCCGGATAGTCGATACGCCGACGACGTAACGGCAGCGAGTGCTCGCCCAGGCCTATTCACATGTCCACGGGGGGCGGCGCCGGATGGATCGTCACAGGCGCTGCAAGGTAACGAAGGAACGGAGTCACCGGAGGCTGTCAAGCTGCGGGCTGCCAGCGGGCAGCCGTACCCAACCCCACCGTGCGCCCTACCCCAGGCTCTCCGTTTCTCCGTTAACTCGCGGCGCGGAGGAATGCACGCGCCGCCCCGAATGACCCGTGTAACGAGCCGCGATTGAGCTCAGCGCCCCGGGCACGCCGTCGTCCCGCGCCGGCGGCCTACCGCCACGTGCCCGAAGCGCGCGAGCACGTCTAGATCCTCGCGCACCTCTCTCGGGACGACCGACAGATCGGCGATCGCGACCGGAAAGCTGTTCCCGGTGATCCAGCGTACGACCGCCTCGCGATAGAAGAACACGGGCGGCGCCGACCCGGGCGGCGGTTGCATCGGGTTTCGGAGCACGGCCTGATGCAGCCAATACGACGTCGAGTCTTGCCGGACGAGGTACTCGATACAATCCGGCTGCGCGTGAGCACGGGCCCACAGGCCTGCGCGATACGTGTCTTCCGTGATCGCGGGCACCGGGCGTGGCGTGGCGACGAACCTCGACCCTGTCCACGCGGCACTCGAGATGACGAGCACCCAAGCCACACCTTCCACCCAGGCGCTTTTGGCCCGACCGCCCGGAACCGCCGACTCTACGATGCGCGCCAGCAGTCGCCAGGCGCTCGACAGCGCCACTGCGCCAGCCGCGGCCATCGGGTAGATGGCGAAGTGCGGCATCTTGAGCGCCATGTAGGGTGATTCAGCGCCCCCGGCACGAGCAACCACGATCAGCGCCAACGTCTGGAGCGCTACAGCCGCGAGCAGGAGAACAGTAACGCGCCCCGACCGCTGCGGCACGGCGATGAGCACGCCAAGTCCGGCCAGCGCCAGGAACGGCCAGCCAAACCGTCCGACGGTCGGCCAGAACGACGCGCCGCCGGTCTGGACGATCGCTACCGATTCGGCCCGGCCGACCGCATAGAGCGTCCCGACGACGGCAATCGGTCCCAGGGCGTAGGCGACGTACCGTAGCCGGGTCATCAGCGGAGGATCGCGGCCGACGAGCGCCAGCACGAGGAACACGAGCACTGGCGGACCGATCCACACCGGCCAGGTCAGGAACACACCCACACCTGCGATGCCAAAAAGCGCGGCTGACGGCGGTGACGGACGCTCGTCCCACATGACCAGCGCCAGCCACATGGCGACCGCGAATGTCTCCGAGACGACCTGCGCGAAGAACGAGAACCTGGCGAACGATCCGATGAAGTAATCGTAGGGAAGAAACAGCAGCAGGATGGCGCCAACCGCGATAGGAGTGTGCCCGCGATCGCCCAGCATCCGACGGACGATGAGGAACACCAGGCCAGCCTTGATCGCGACCGACAGTGCCAGCACGGGGTAGACGGCATGCAAACCGTCGCTCCGGCCCCACGCGCCGGCCAACGCGGTCAACAGGTGACTACCCGGCGTGTAGTTGACCATGTTGCCGATGAGCAGGGCATCCGCCTGGGTATGGGCGAGCTGCCAGTGCCGGTCGATGAAGTCGATCAGCTGAAGATGGTGCGTGAGGTCGCTCCCGCCGCCGGTAGGAAGCAGCTCCGGCCACGCGAGCCACAGGAGTGCGGCGAGAACGCCGAGGACGACGCCGACGAATGCGGCCAGATCAGCGCGCCAGGCATCCCGGCGCGCGGACGATCGACGGTGCCACAGGATCGTCGCGGCGCCACACGTCAACGACAGGAGAAGAACAGGTACAGGCGCAATCGCCGCGCCGAGCCGATCGATGAGGTAGGACGCCAGAACGGCGGCGACGGGCGCCGCGATCGCCGCAGCGGCCAGGGCCTCCGCCGTCGTCAGCGCTCCGCCTATGGCGCCATCCCTCGTCCCTGCGTGCGGGCGATGGCTTCGCGAAGCGCCTTCAGGGTGGCATCGCTGCCCGTGAAGAGCCCTTCGGGATACTTCGCGTGGACGAGCATCTCGGAGTAGATGCGATCGCTCTGATACAGGTTCAGGCCCAGGCCGGCGAGGTACTGCAGCTTGAGGTTCCGATCGCGATTGATGATTGCGTCGCGCGTCCAGCCCGTCATCTCCGTGCCACGGCCGGCGTAATTCGCGAAGAGGTCGACAGCGCTGAACATCCCGACCTCGCCGAGCGACTTGGCGACCGGCGCGTACTCAGGGCTGCTCAGCTTCGCCTGAATCTCGTCGACGTTGATCTGGAGTGGCTCGACCGTCCCCATCAGGACGAGGTCGTAGCCGCGGCCGTCCTGCGTGTTTCCCCACACGACACCGTTCGGGAAAGCTTCCATGAAGGTCGCAATCTCGCTCTTGACCGCGGCGGTGTTGCTCTCGTAGAGCTGCACGAAGAGCGTCACGACGCCGCCGGGGTTGAGATGTGACTTGACGATCTCGAAGAACTCTCGCGTGTAGAGCATCGCCGCGCCCTTGACCCACGGATCCAGCGGATCCGACGTGATGGCGTCGAACTTGTCCTTCGTCGTCATCAGGTAGTGCCGCGCATCGTCGAGCTGGACGCGGACCTTCGGGTTGGTGATGACGCTGAAGTTGTGCTCGGCGAAATAGGTCGAGACGACCTTGGGTACGAGCGGCTCGATCTCGGCGATGGTCTCGTGCTCGAGATACGGATCGATCGACACGGCGCCGGCGGTCACGCCTGCGCCGCAGCCGATCACCAGCACTCTCTTCGGGCTCTTCGGGATGAGCGTCGTCATGTGCCCGAGCATCCGCTGCAAGCGCATGTCCTGCGGCTCGCTCGAGGCCTGCACCTTCCCCGCGTTGTGATAATTGAGGACACCGCCCGGCAGGCGCGTGACGGCGACCGACGCGTTCCAACCCTCTCCCATGTAGATGACGTCGATGTTTTGGTTCGCCCGGGTCGCCGCGTAGCGTCCGTAGGCGACGAGGAGCTTGGGAATCGGTGGCACGTTGCGGGCCAGGAGCGCGGCGACGACGGCACCGGCGACGATCGGGAGCATGCCGGCCCACGCGGAACGTGTCCGGCCGGGCTCGGCCGTCGACTGGAGCGGCTCGAGCACGAGCAGCGCCGCGAGGCCCGAGAGGATGATGAGGACCTGCTGCGAGTGCTGCGTGCCCAACAGGGTGACCATCAGCAGGCTGCCGCCGATGGCGCCCACAATCGCGCCGACGGTGTTGGCCGCGTAAACGCCGCCGACCAGCCGACCCGGGTCTTGCCCTTTCGCGGCAACCGAAGCAAGGGCCAGCGGAAAGCTCGCGCCCCAGAGAATCGACGCCGGCAGGACGACCCAGAACGCGCGCGCGAGGTCGAGTGGAAAGTTGTACCAGGGACTCATGGCGATCGACGGATCGATCGGCCAGAACGGCAGCGAGAGCGCGAGGGTGTAGGCCGCCCAGGCAATCGCACCGCAGAGGAGCATCTGTACCCAACCGAGCGCGAGGCGCGGACGCTCGAGGCCTCGCGCCAGCACCGAGCCGATGCTGCTCCCTATCCCGAGACCGAAGAGAAACACCGCCAGGATCAGCGAGAACGTGTAGACCGTGGCCCCGAACAGCAGCGAAAGCGTGCGCGTCCAGATGACCTGCGAGGCGAGCGCCGTCATGCCGGAAATGGCGATGGCGACGTAGACCGCCCAGGCGCCGGCGGCGGGCTTGACCGTGGCTCGCGCCGGCGCGGCCGCCTCGTAGGGAGTCGCGCGGGCAATGAGGAGCGCCAATGCGCCGACGAGGAGATTGAGGGCCACGGCGGCGTAGGTTGCCGTCGCCATGTCGTAGACGCGAAGCAGGTAGAACCCGGCGAGAAGGCTTCCGACGACCGCGCCGCCAGTGTTGCCGCCGTAGAAGTAGCCTAGCCACGACACGCCTTCAGGGCTCGTCTCGACCCAGCGCGACATGGCGGGGAGTGTGGCGCCCATCAGGATCGTCGGGGGCAGCAGGAAGATGCTGGCGGCAACGGCGCGAAACACCAGGCCGACGGGACCCGAGCCGCCCCATGCCGTGTAGATGTTCGCCAGTGCAGGCACGCCGAAAAGGATGAGCAACCCGAGGACGCCGATGCCGATCTCGAAGAACGCGTACACGCGCAGCGGATGCTCTTTTGAGGAGATGTAGCGCGGCAGGAGGAAGCTGCCGAGGCACATGCCGCCCATGAAGGTCCCGAGCAGCACGGCCAGCGAGACCGCCGACGATCCAATGACGAGTTGAAGGAGTTGGAACCAGACGATCTCGTAGATGAGGGCGGCGCAGCCACTGGCGACAAACAGCAGCAGCAGCGCGGGCATATAGCGTCGCGGGGTCATCAAGGCACCTTAGATGTTGTTAGTGTCCGGCCCGGGCCGGAGGCTGTCGTATCCGGCTGTGGCGGGACTCTACCCATGCCCTGCTCTGGCCGTCCGGGGAAAGGGTGATGCTATCACGCTTCGTCCAGGCAGTATGATTCCCGGCATGACCCGATGCCGCACTACTTTGGGCCGTTGCCTGGGCCTTGCGATCGCAGCCGTTTCACCCGTGCTGACCGCCGGCTTCGAGGCGCCGCCGCCAGCCCCACGCCAGGCGCCCGCCCCTCGCGTCGTCGCCATCGGGGACGTCCATGGGGCCTTCGATACCTTCGTGGAAATCCTGCAGGCCGCGGGACTGGTCGACGCCAAGCTCCGGTGGATGGGTGGAACCACGGTCTACGTGCAGACAGGTGACATCCTTGACCGCGGCGCCAAAGTGCGCGAGACGCTTGACCTGCTCATCCGGCTCGAAGACGAAGCGAAGCGCAGCGGCGGACGGGTCGAGTTCCTCCTCGGCAACCACGAGGCGATGAACCTGCTGCACGAGTTCAGAGACGTCGGGCCGGGGGCTTATGCCGAGTTCGCCGATGCCAAGTCCGAGTCGCGCCGGCAGCGGGCGTTCGACGACTACGCCCGGCTCGTCAAGCGGCGCGCAACGCCAGGTGAGGCCGCACCCGTGCGCGACGTGTGGCTGGCTGCGCATCCGCCCGGGTTCCTCGAGTACGTCGAGGCGTTCGGGCCCCGCGGAAAATACGGACGCTGGCTGCGCGCGCACAAAATCGTCGCCACCGAGGGCCGAACCGCCTTCATGCACGCAGGCGTCAGCATGGAGATGAGCGGTACGTTCGATGACATCAACCGCACCGCGGCGCGGGAGATCGCGGCGTGGGACGCGACACTCGCGGCCATGGTCAAGGCGCAGATCGTTCCGCCGTTCTGCACTCTCCCGGAGGCCGTCGAGGCCGCGGTCGGCGAACTACAGCGGATCTCCGCGGCGCTCCAGGCCAGCGCACCGCCGGGCGATCACGTCACGCGCGAGTTCGTCGAGCAACTCCAGGCGCTCCTCGCAGTCGGCAAGTCGTCGCTGTTCGAACCCGAAGGGCCCCTCTGGTTTCGCGGGTTCGCCAATTGGCCCGACACGCCAGAGACGGCCGCATTACAGGTCACACCGCTCCTGACCAGGTTCGGCGTCGAGCGGTTCGTCACCGGCCACACGCCCTCGCAGTCGGGCCGAATCGTGTCGCGGTTCGACAATCGGCTCATCCTGATCGACACCGGCATGGTGTTCAAGGGCGGCCGGGCCTCGGCGCTCGAACTGCTCGGCGGGCGCATCACGGCGATCTACACGGACACGCGGACGCCGATTGTCGCCGCCGGAGCCGCCTACTTGCCTCGCGAGGCCGTCCGGAGTTTCGCGGTCGCAGCCTTCGGCAAGGAAGAAGGCGACTCCTGGGAACTGTCTCGGAGAGGACGGAGATAACGGGTTCAACACGGAGGCACGGAGACGAACGGAGAAGACACCGGCTGTGTCTTGGTCTCAGACGGCTTGCACCGCGCGAAGCGCGGTGGGGTCGCCGGCCTGCGGCAGCCTGCGGCCGGCGTGCAAGCCGGCAGCAGCGTGACGGCTCGTGCGTCCTCGTTCGCTTCGTTTCTTCGTGGTGAACCCGTTGCCTCCGTACCCAATCCGTGAGGCTCACCTCGTTCGCAGCACCACCTCGTAGTGCCCACCCTCGGCCGCCAGACGAAGCGTGTCGAACGACGCTCGACCCAGCACGCGAAGCTGGTGCGTCGCCGGATCGTGGTCGACCTCCATGCACACGCCAGCCTCGAAGAGTCCGGTGTCGGCGATGAGCTGAAGCACGTTGGCGTCGAAGTCGCTGCGCACGCGCGTGAGAACGTAGGTGGCCGGCGACAGGCGGGCGAAGTCCTTCAGGTACGCCACGCACGCCGCCGTCTCGATGTGCTGCAGGACGAGGGTCGCCACGATCAGGTCGTACGACCGCGACGTGGCCTCCTGCCAGTCGCTCGTGAGCAGCGCGACGGCGTGCGTGCCGAGCGTCCGGCATCGCTCGATCATCGGTGGCAGATCGAACCCCACGACCTCTCGAGCAATCGAGGTGAGGTGAGGAAAGTTCCGTCCGAGCCCGCACCCGAAGTCCAGGACGCGGTCGATCGGCGCCGGCAACGCCACCGTCGGCACATACGGCGTGAACGGCTTGCCATCGCGATAGCCCGTGAGAATGCGCTCGCGGACGTCGTCGGGATCGTTCGCGCGCGCCACCGACAGCCAGTCCTCCATGCCTGCCATTTTCAGCCGCCCTTCTGGCAATCAGCGCCTGGCACCGGGATCGGTCCGCCGCCTGCCGTACCACAGCCCCAGTTTGTCGCGGCTCTGCAGCGCCCTGGGCCCCTGGCGCGCAACGGCAGACATCATCTGGAGAATCTCCCAGCCCGAGTGCGTGCGCAGCTTGCGCCCCGAGCTGACGACGGTTTCGCGGAGGATGACGACGCGCCCATGGCGCGCGAGCGCCCTGCTGAGCGCGATCTCCTCGCTCGCATACAGCCGTTCGTCGAAACCCCCTGCCGCATCGAACGCCGCACGGGTGCAGAACACATAGCACCCCGCCGCCAGCCTGCCGATCCGCATGCCGGCCCGGACCAGCGACAGGAGCAGCCGTCCGTGCCACGGAATCTGTCCATCGAGCCGGAGGCTGGCGCCGCCGGCAACGGCCCCGGCGGCGAGCGCCGCGAGCGTCGCGCGCAGCGTCGGCGGCGCGATGACGGTGTCCGCGTCCACGAAAATCAAGATCTCGCCAGCCGCCTCACGAGCGCCGGCGTTGCGCGTTCCGGCGATCTGCCGGCATTCCACGCGCACGACCCGCGCGCCGCACTCTCGTGCGACCTCCGCGGTCCGGTCCGTCGATCCGTCGTCGACGACGATGACCTCATACGGCTCACCCGAATCGCGCGCCGCGGCGTGGATCGCCGCGAGCGTAGGTCCGATGAGCGATTCTTCGTTGTAGGCCGGAACGATAAAGGAAATCATGGACGGTCAGGCGTTCGCGTCAAGGGCCCTCAGCGCGGCCATCTCGTCCGGATACGAGCCGATGATCGTGGCGAGGCTGGTTGTTTCCAGCAGTTCCTGGATCCTCGGAGACGCGCCAGCGAGCTTCAGGCTGCCTCCCTCGCGAACCACGCGCGTGTAGGCGCCGGCAATCTCCCCAATTCCTGTGCTGTCGACGTAGGACACGTGAGTGAGGTTGAGGAGCACCTTCCGGCACCCCTCGCGGACGACTCGCCGAACCTCGACGAGCACCCGCGGCGATTCCTCGCCGGAAAGGGTCATCTGGCCGTGCAGATCGAAGATCACCACGTCACCACTCCGCCGTTCGGCGATCTCGGTCCAGTGCATCGGCGGCGCTCGCGACGCTCGCACTCCCTCACTGCGCGCGCACGCGCCGCGTGATGGCGACGAGCTCGCTGCCGCCAAGCGCAGTCTTCCCCACCGCCATGCCGACGATCTGGTAGTCGATGCCCACGCCGGATCCGGTCTGGCCGGCGAACGCCCACCCCGCGAGGGAGGCAGCTGCCAACCCGACGATACAGGCTGCCGCGCCCACACGCATCGCGATGTCGACCGGCTGTCCACTGGTCACTTTCTGTATCATTCGGAAGTCTCCTGACGCACGTTCATTCAGCGTCGTCCGAGGCACGCTCTTCCTCGGCGCCCCCAAGGTCCCGAAGCAAGGCGCGCACGCGCGGCGCGTCATCGCTTCGCACGACGAACTCGACCGGTCCGACCACTGGGCTGAATCCGGCGAGGCGGCCCCATCCGAAGAGATCCTGCAGCCCCTCGCCTCGGGCCATGTACTCGATCCCTTCGCCCTCGAGCAGCGACTTGGCCAGGGCGACCAGGCCCGCGTCGACGGTCCTGAAGACCGGCACGAGCTCGAGATTGGGTTCGGGCGGAAGTCCGGGCGCCTCGGGCTGTTCCTGGCCGCAGTGCGGGCAGACGTTGGCGCTCTCGTGGATGGGCTCGCGGCAATGCCGGCAAAGAAGGATCGACATCAGGGCCGCCCGCCCGCACGGCGTGGACCATAGAGCACCGCACCGGGCCGGGCTGCGGTCATCGCTCCACCCTCGAAAACGACTTGACCGTTGGTGATGACGCGCGAGATTCCCTCGGCGTACTGATGCGGCTTCTCGAACGTCGCCAGGTCCTTGACGCGGGCGGGATCGAACACCACCAGGTCCGCCTTCATGCCCGGCCGGACGAGACCGCGGTCGAGCAGGCCGAGGCGCTGCGCCGGAAACGCGGTCATCTTGCGCACGGCGTCGGCGAGCGTGATGATCTTGCGTTCCCGAGCATAGACCGCCAGCACGCGCACGAACGTGCCGTAGCTGCGCGGGTGCGGACTCGCCTTGCCAAACGTCGGGATCTCTCCGTCCGACGCGATCATGGTCGCGGGGTGGCGAAGGATCCGCTCGAGATCTTCCTCGCCGATGGCGTGGAAAATGCCCTGGCATCCTCCGCTCTCGACCAGCCACATCGCAGCCTCGGCGGCATTGTCGACCGTCGGCAGCAGGCCGCGAATCCCGGTGACCTCGCTCAGGTTCTTGCCGGCCAGCGACGCGTCCCAGTCGCAATTGGCAACGACGATGTTCTTCGGATCGCCGCCGCCGCGTTCGTTCTTGATCACGCGAACGATCTCGGCCTTGATCTTCGGACGGATTGCGGGATCGGCGAGCCGAGCCAGCACCTGCTTGCGGCCTCCCTCTTGCGCCCACGCGGGAAAGAGCGCGCTCTGGATGCTGGTGCTGGACGCGGTATAGGGATAGGCGTCGATCGTCGCATCGACGCCACGGGCCCGCGCCGCGTCCACGGCCTGCAGCGTTTCGACGCTCTTGCCCCAGTTCGGACGGCCGATGATCTTGTGGTGCGTGACTTGCGTGGGCAGGCCGCCGCGCTCGCCAATCGCGATCGTCTCGTTGACGCTCTCGAGAACGCGCGAAGTTTCGTCCCGCATGTGGGAAATGTGGATGCCTCCGAATTGGCCAGCCACTTTCGCCAGCTCGATGACCTCGTCGGTCGGCGTGAACGTGCCCGGCACGTAGAAGAGCCCGGTGCTCAGACCGAAGGCCCCCTCTGTCATCCCCTCTACGACGAGCCCCCGCATCCTCTCCAGCTCGTCTACAGTCGCCGTCCTGTTGACCTCGCCGATGGCGACCGCCCTGATGGAACCCTGCCCGATGAACGCGCCGACGTTGACGGATCTCTGGAGTTTTTCGAGCTTCGCGAGAAACGGCCCCAACGGCACCGGGGAGGATCCGTCCGGCCCCTCGATGAGAGTCGTGACGCCTTGCCGGACATAGTTGTCGGCGGTGGGAATCTGAAAGATGCCGCGCGAGGCGTGGGTATGGATATCGATGAACCCCGGCGCCACGACTTCACCACCGACGTCGATCGTTCGAAGCGCGGGTTCATCGACCGATGGCGCGATGCGGGCGATCGTGCTGCCACGAATTCCGAGATCGGCGCGATACCACGGGCTGCCGGTCCCGTCGACGATCCTGGCGTTGCGAAGCACCAGGTCGTAGGGCCCGACTTGAGCCGCCGGCCAGGCGGCCCAGACTGCGACCGCCATCGCAACGGCGACACGAATCGCGGGCAAACCGCGCCGCGGCGAGTTCAGAGTGTCACGGGCATCTAGCATCGTTTAGGTCCGGAGTCCGTTCAGAAACGCGAGGACGTCAAGGTGACGTCGGCGCGGGCCCACGCCTTCTTCATGCGCCCCTCCACGACTGCCGCATCGTCGATCTTCCCTTGCGCCACGAGCGCCTGGTGCAACCCGAAGAGGGCCCACCCGTTGTCGCGATTGCGCTTCAGGTCGTCCCAATAGACGGTCTCGGCTTCCGCGGGCCGGCCAGCTGCGAGAAGGACCGCGCCGAGCCAGTGCCGGACCGGCGCATGCCAGTCGGGCGGTTCAGTGTAGGTGAGGCCTTCTTCAAGACGCAGGGCGCGATCGAAATGCGCGATCGCCGTGTCGTACTGCTTGCGTCGGGCGGCGAGGTCGCCGTTGAGGACCGCGACGGCGACCGCGACGATCCTATCCGGCGGGTTGAGGGAAAACTGTTGCACCTTCGCCAACGCAGGATCGGCCGCAATGGCCTCGAGCGCCGCGCGTTCCTGTTCGGCCTTGTCGAACTGCCCGGTCGCAGCGAACGCCGACCCGCGCGCGAAGTGCCAGATGGCGCGCGTGAACAGCGTCTCGTACGACGGCTTCGGCTCGGCAATGATGTCGTCCCAGCGTCCGAACCGAACCATCGCGAAGTAGGGCACGACGAGGAAGCCCTGCACGAACGGCAGCTGCTCGGTCGTCGCCGGCGCGACCGACGAGGCGGCCTTGCGCGCCGACTCGACGGCCAGCCGGCTCTGCCCGGACATGGTCGCGCCGAGCCAGACGAAGTGAATGTTGTGCGGATAGTAGCCAAGCGGATACATCCCCTGCGCGCGGCACTGGGCGATGTAGTCCTCGTCGGCGGCCATCGCCTGCTGGTTCGAGGTGACCACGTCGGCATAGCGCCCCACCCGCAGGTAGATGTGCGCGGGCATGTGGACGATGTGGCCGGCGCCCGGCATCAGCGGGAGCAACCGATCGGCTTCCTGCTCGGCGCGTTCGGGAGTCTTCGTCGGCTCCCACAGGTGAATCCAGTAGTGCAGGGCACCGGGATGTTTCGGGTTTGCCGCCATGACGCGCTCGAGCGCGGCGATGGCCTCTTCTGTTCCCTCTTGAGCCAACCCGTCGCGCGTCCAGTAGTTCCACGGGCGCAGGTCCATGAGCGACTCGGCGAAGATGGTGGCCGCGTCGACATCGCGCGGGTACTTCTTCGTCAGCGCGCGCATCGCGTCGGCAAACGCACGGTCGCCCGCCGGCCTGGCGTCCGCCTTGCCGGTATAGCGTTTCGCAAGCGCGTCGATGTAGTCCCGTTCGCGTGCGCTCACGCCGCGGGCCAGGGACACGGCCTTCTGCACGAGCGCCAGCGCTTTGGGCTCATCGTCTGGCGCCATCGCCGCGTTGATGTTGGGCCCAAGGACCAGCGCCTGTCCCCAATACGCCATGGCGCAGGCCGGGTCGAGGCGCGCCGCCTCGGCAAACGCGCGGCCGGCTTCGGCATGGTTGAAGCCATACGCCAGGTTCAGCCCCTGGTTGATGAAGAGCTGCGCGCGCGACGACCGGGTCGTGACCTTGAAGGTATGAGCACCCAGATTTTGCAACCTGGGCGCCAAGACGCCACCGGGGCCCGCCTGCTGGGCCGCCGCGCCGGACTGTTCATAATGCTGGTGGTGCGGCGCCTGCGCGGACACCGGAGCGGCGAGTTCTGGAAACAACAGGACAAGAACCGCCAGGGCGGCTTGCGAGCACTTCACACGTCCACACATCCTTGACCCCACTACGCAAGATGTCCTCGGGTGTCCTTCCGCCTGAAGGCGGAAGCCACGGTGCTTTCCAACTTCCCACTTCCGCGTCCTTCCGCCTGAAGGCGGAAGCCACGATGCTTCCAACTTCCCACTTCCGCGTCCTTCCGCCTGAAGGCGGAAGCTACGTGCTTTCCAACTTCACACTTCCGTGTCCTTCCGCCTGAAGGCGGAAGCTACGTGCTTTCCAACTTCACACTTCCGTGTCCTTCCGCCTGAAGGCGGAAGCTACGGTGCTTCACTTCCCGCTTCCAACTTCTAACTTCTTCAAACTTCCACTTCCAACTTCTAACTTCACACTTCCTCACTTCAGACTTCCCACGTCAGACTTCACACTTTCACGTCTCAGAGGTACTGTCTCTCCACCCTCCTGATCTCCCTGTACCTCGTGAAGACCTCGTGCTCGCTCTCGAGCCCGAGCAGCGAGCGCCATGAGGCGCCCCGGAACGTGTGGGCGAGCATCTGGTGGCCATGCCGCAGCACGAACCACGGGCTGTGAAGCAGCACGGGCCACAGGTGACGCACCTTCATCCACCGCTCCGCCCGCCACCGCATGAACTCGATCTCGGCCGCGCCGAGATGCTCGCTCCGCACGACCGCCGTCGTGCCGTCGTACTCGTCGACGTCGTCGCTGACGATGAGGTCGCGCTCGCGGAAGTCGCGGGTCATCGGCGTGCCGGGATACGGCGTGGGATGCTGAATGTACGGCCAGTCGACGTAGTCGCGGGCAAAGGCGAGGTTGACCTCGATCGACTGGCGCGTATCGCTGGGATTGCCGACGATCAGCCCGCCGACGACGTACATCCCGTGGCGGTGCAGCACTTCGATCGCCTTGGTCGTCGCGTTGCCGACCGATCGCCCGGCTTCGCGCTGCGCGTTCTTGGCGCTGGCCTTGAGGAACGCCAGATCCTCGTCGAGGATGTTCTCGATGCCGAGAAACACGTAGCGGAATCCCGCTTCCCGCATCAGCGGGGCGAGCGTCTCGCCGCGCGCCGCAACCGAAGACGTCATCGCCTGCACCAGGTAGTCGACATCCTGAAAGCCCGCGGCGATGATGGCGCGGCACAGAGCTTCGAAGCGGGCCACGTTCAACGTGATGTTGTCGTCGACGATGAAGATGGCGCGCGCCCCGCGCGCCCGGGCGTCGGCGATGTCGGCCAGCACGCGTTCGATCGACCAGGTGTGAAAATTCCGACCCCGCATCTCGATGATCGAACAGAAGCTGCAATCGTAGGTGCAGCCGCGCGACGTCTCGACGACGTCGATCGGGCGGCCGATAAAGGTGTACCCGTTCAGCACCCGAGCACTGCGATTGGGCAGCGCCACGTCCTGGCCCGACAAGCTGCTCACTGGCCGGTCCGGATTGCGGACGAAGGCCGAGCCCTGTCGATACGAGAGGCCGGCCACACCGCTCAGGTCGCGGCCGCCTTCGAGCGCGCGCAGGAGCTCGCGGAAGGTCAGATCGCCCTCGCCGCGCACGATCACGTCCACGCCCCATGCTGGATCTTCGTAGACCTCCGACGCGAGGCTGGGATCGTAGCCGCCGACGACAATGGTGACGCCGGGCCTCATCGCGCGCACGAGCGCGACGATTTTCCGCGCCGTACTCCGCTGGAACGTCATGACGGAAAGGCCGACGACGTCTGGCTCGAGCTCGCGCATCAGTCGCTCGACCGTCTCACGTACCTCCCGCGGAACGAGAATCAGGTCAGCAATCGCCACGCGGTGGTGGCGGTCCACGTTACCGGCGAGCGAGGCGAGCGCGCCATTCGGCATCCGCGTCGTCACCGTCGCCGTATGCTCGAAGGAATCGGGCATCGAGAGAAGGAGGACGTTCATCGGACTTTCTCCTGGACCTTGTCCATTGCCCTGCAGAGGCCTATAGTAGCCTCAAATCCCTTGCAAACGGGGCCTGGGACTGGCGGACCTGACATGACGCGCGACGACATCCTCGCCTTGTTCAACCGGCGCGAGACCGCCTGGCAGGCGCGTGACGCGCCGGCGCTGACTGCCGACCACGCGCCAGATGGCGTAGTCGTGAGCCCGACAGGCGGCGTCCTCGAGGGGCTGGTGGAGATCGAGCGCATCTATCGCGTCTGGTTCACGGCGTTTCCCGACCTCGTCTTCACGACCGAGGACCTGCTCGTCGACGACAACCGCGTCTGTGTGCTCTGCCGCATCACCGGCAGCCATGCCGGAGAATTCTTCGGCATGCCGCCGACCGGACGGCGAATCGAGGTGGCGGGCGCCTTCATCTACCGCCTGCAGAACGGCCGCATCGCCCACGAACGGCGCATCCTGGATTTCACCGGGCTCCTTGTGCAAGTCGGCGTGCTGCGGGCCAAGCCGGCGGGTTGAGTCTGTGAGTTCAGCGGCGTTTCTCCCGCCAAGAGCCTTTCACCGCAGAGAACGCTGAGAACGCGGAGCCCCTGTGGTTCTCTGGTTCCTCGGCGCGCTCTGCGGTGAGAAGCTCTTGGGCAGTTTGAAACCCTAAGCTCACGAGGAAGACGTTCACTAGACGACAAGCTGTCTCATAAACAGCGCGAACGAGCGGCAGCGAGTGAGCCACGCGAGCGGAGCGGGGCGTCGGGGTCCCCGCGAGCGAGCGTGTAAGGGGGTCCGGGGGACAAAGTCCCCCGGATGAGACTAAAAGCGCGCCCCGATCCGCGCGAGTTGGCGCTCGAACGCAGCGAAGTCTGGCAGCCGGACAATCTGCCGGCCCGCGAGCGTCCGGCCGATATCGGCCGGCAGCGGACCACCCACCCACAGCTCGATCCGGCCGGGCAAATGATCGACGACGTACTCCACCTGTTTGCGCAACTCCCGGCTCGTCCCCGAGTAGATGACGCCGAGCACCACCACGTCGACGCCGCTGCGCGCGGCGGAGTCGACGATGAGCCGCGCCGGAACGTCGGCCCCGATATAGACCACGCCCAGACCGCCCGCCGCCGCCAGCATCGCGGCGGCGAGAATCCCGAACTCGTGCCGCTCGCCTGACGGCGTCGCAAAAAGCAGCCGCCGCGACACGTCCTCCTTCGAGTAGAGGCGCACCATCGCGCCGAGCAGGCTGCGCACCGCACTCGACAGCAGGTGTTCCTGAGCGATGTTGAGCCGATTGGCGTGCCACTCGTCGCCAACCTGCTTGAGGAACCTGAAGAGGACCCGGTGGACGAGATCGCGCGGCTTGAGCGCCAAGGATAGTCGGTTGAGCTCCCGCTCCACGGCCGCGGCGTCGAAGGCCTGGAGCGCGGCAAGGAGCGTCGTCGAGCTCGCGATTGCCGCCGCGTCCTCGCGGTGGGTGTCATCGAGCGCGCGCGAGGTCATCGGCGCCGCAATCACGGCTTCGAGCTCGCCGTCGGACAAGGCCGCCAGGCGGCCGATCGCGTGGCCCCGTTCCACGGCCGCAGCCAGGAGCTGCAGCCGCTTCACGTTGCCGCCGGTGTAGAGCCGCCCGCGGCCATCGCGGAGGGGCGTCACGACGCGGTGACGGCGCTCCCACGCTCGCAGCGTATCGACGCTGAGGCCGGTGAGGCGGGCTACGGCGCGAATGGGATAACGGGGGGAGGCTGGACTTTTCGGCGGCACTCTAAAAAACTGTACGCCTCTGCGCCACGATTGTGTCAAGCGTTTGTTCAGTACCTGTTCAAGACATGAACTTTACGGAAGCCTGTCATGTCGCTGGCCTCAGCCCCGCCGCTGCGATTTGCGCGACTCGAGCTCCTCGAGCGTGCGAGGCCAGTCCTCCTTGAGCAGGCGCGACAACGCGCGATCGGAGAGGAGCCGTCCGCCTGTCTGACAGCGGCTGCAATAGTTGGCCTCGTTCCGCGTGTAGACGATCCGCTGCACGGGGGACCCGCAGGCCGGGCAGGGCTGGCCGTAGCGGCCGTGAACCGCCATCCCGGGACGGAACGCGGTGACCTTCTCCGGGAACGCGCCAGCCGCTTCCTCGCGCAGGCGCGCAATCCACGCCTCCAGCGTCGCGCGCGTCGCCGCGAACAATCGCGCGACCTCATCATCGGACAGGGCCACGACAGTCTTCATTGGCGAGAGGCGCGCGGCGTGCAGGATCTCGTCGGAGTAGGCGTTTCCGATGCCGCTGAAGATATGCGGGTCGGTCAAAGCCCGCTTCAGCGTGTGGTTCTCCTGCCGAAGCCGGCCTGCAAAGGTCGGCAGGTCTGCGTCCAGCACCTCGAGGCCCTGGGGATCGAGCGCCGCAAGCGCCGCTTCGCCGCGCACGATGTGAATCGACGCCTGCCGCTTCGACCCTGCCTCTGTGAAGATGACCGTCCCGGATGGAAAATCGAACGCCGCCAAGCCAACTTTCCCGGGAATCGCCGCGCCGGCATCCCGCCAGCGCAAGCGGCCCGCAATCATCAGGTGCACGACGATGAAGAACTCGCCAGTGAGGGCGAAGACGATTCGTTTGCCCAGGCGGCGCAAGCCGAGCACCTCGCGGCCCGCAACGTCGGATGGCGACGGCTCAATGGTACGGACGACAAACGGGTTGCCAATGCGCAGCTTCAGGATGGGCTGATCGACGACGCGGGCGGCAAGGGCCTCGAGATAGAGGGCAATATCGGGAAGCTCGGGCATGAGGGGACAAGGGTAGCAAAAACCACCTGCTGAGCTTGTAATCCCCCATCCTGCGCATTACAGGGTATGACGGGCATAGGCCTCACGCGGCGGTGGCTGGCCTTCAACGGCGTCGGCCTGTTGGGGGTGGGCGTGCAGGTGGGACTGCTGGGGTTCCTGGTCCACGGGCTCCACGTGCACTATCTCCTGGCTACGACAATTGCGGTGGAGACGGCCGTGTTGCACAATTTCGTCTGGCACCAGCGCTGGACGTGGCGCGACCGGCCCAGTGGATCGCCGGGTGCGGTGGCGGCGAGACTGCTGCGGTTTCATGTCTTGAACGGCAGCGTATCGCTTGTCGGCAACCTGGCCATCATGAAAATTCTTAGCGGCACCTTCGCGATGGAGCCGGTCGCAGCCAACGCGGTGGCGATCGCGGCGTGCTCCACACTCAACTTCCTGGCCAGCGAGGCCCTCGTGTTCAAGACGAGAAAGGCGACCGTCATGCCCGTCGTGGTCACGCTAGTGCTCTCGCTCGGCATCTCTTTGGGCGTACCGTCCTCGGCGAACGCGGATGTCGCGACCACCGAGTTGCGGGCGGCAACGATCGCGGCGTGGCAGCAGTACGAACGTCAGGTCGACGATCGCTACGGGCGCCCTGCCGCCGCAGACACGTTCTTCGTGCAGGACGCGTTCAAGCTGGCGCCGGGCTGGCGCGCGCGCGTCGCTGGCGGCCACGTGTCGATGGTCCGCGTGCCGTCGTTCGCGCCAGGCGCGCCGGAGCCTTCGGTTCCCGACGGCGGCATTCATCACTGGGCCGGAGCTGTCTTCGTCCCCGGCGTGACGCTTGACCAGGTCCTGCGGTACCTGAACGATCGCGCCGGCCGTGAGTCGGAGGCGTTCGAGGACGTAGTGAGCTCCAAGCTCATCGCTCGGGACGGCGACCGCCTCAACATCTACATGAAGCTGCGCCGGGAGAACGTGATCGTCGTGACGTACAACACCGAGCACGCCGTCGAATACCGCCGGCTCGGCGAGGCGCGCGCGTCAAGTCGGAGCGTCGCGACGAAGATCGCCGAGCTCGACAAAGCGGGCACCGCACAGGAACGCGAGAAACCTGCGGGCAGCGATCACGGCTTCCTGTGGCGGCTCAATGCGTACTGGCGCTACGAGCAGATGAATGGCGGCGTGCTCATCGAATGCGAGTCGGTGAGCCTCAGCCGGGACGTGCCGTTCGGACTCGGCTGGCTGGTGAACCCGAAGGTCGAAGGCATCGCCAAGGAGTCGCTGCAGAAGACGCTCGTCAGCTTGCGCACCGAGTTGTCGAAGTCGCGACCTGTCGCCGCGAAACGGCGCCCAGTCAACTAGTCTCATCCGGGGGACTTTGTCCCCCGGACCCCCTTACACGCTCGCTTCCGCTCGTTCGCGCTTTTATGAGACGGCTTGTAGCGTCTGGCTGGTCATCGGCCGATCGCACGAAAAACACGCTCGAGTCCGCCTCTTTTTCCGTCAGTACAGCGTGAAGGCGTAGTAGGTGTCGCCGATCCCGACAAGCAGGTACTGACGCCCGTCGAGCATGTAGGTCTGCGGCGGCGCTGTCACGTTGCCAATATGCGAATGCCAGAGCGGGGACCCGCTCGCTGCGTCGTAGGCGACGATATTGCCACCGGCATCGCCGGCAAAGACCAGCCCGCCGGCGGTCGTCAGTAGCCCGCCGCCACCGCCGTTCCCCGAGCCCGGATACGGGCGTCTCCATGCGATCTTCCCGGTCTTATAGTCGATCGCGGTCAGGAAGCTCCCGGCGGATCCGACCCCCACCTGTTCGACGCCCCCAAGGCCCATCGAGCCGCGGGGATCCGTCTCGGTGAGATAGAAGAGCGTGTAGCCGTTCCGCTCGGACACGTAGAAGAGGCCCGTGTCCGGGTTGAACGCTGGAGGCTCCCAATTGATGGTGCCGCCCGCCGTCGGGGATACGAGCGCGCCGCCGACCGTCGGATCCTTGTCGGGATTGCGCCTGAGCGATCCGTTCTTGGCGACCTCCTTGACCCAGTTCGTCGCCATCCCGTATTTGCTCGTGACGATGTGCTCGCCAGTGACGCGGTCGAGGGTGAAGAAGTAGCCGTTCCGCGCCGCTGTCGACACGAGCTTTCGTTTCCTGCCGTTGATCACGCCGTCGATCAGGATCGGCGTCTGCGCCGAATCCCAGTCGTGCATGTCGTGGGGCGACGTCTGGAAGTACCAAGCCATCTTGCCGGTGTCGACGTTTACGGCCACGAGCGAGCACGTGAAGAGGTTGTCGCCCTCTCCGCGGCCCGGTGTATACGCCGGCGTCGGGTTGCCGGTCCCGATGATGTAGAGCCGGGTTTCCGGATCGTAGGCGCCTGGGAGCCACGGCTGCGCACCACCATGACGCGCGGCATCCAGGCTCGGCCAGGTGTCGAGCCCGGGGTCCCCGGGATTCATCGGCACGGTATAGAACTTCCACCGCAGATCGCCGGTCTCGGCATCGAAGGACTGCAGGAATCCCGGCGAGTCGAGGTCGTTGCCCGTACCGACGAGCACGTGGTTGTCGACGATCACGGGCGCAGTGGTCGAGAAGTACTGCAGGCTGAAATCGGCGATGACCTTGTGCCATCGCTCCTTGCCGGTTTTTGCCTCGAGCGACACCAGATAGTTGTCGGGCGTCTCCATGTAGAGATAGTTGTTCCACATCCCGAGGCCGCGATTGCCGACGTGGGTGCCCCCTCGCGTCTTCCAGTAGTAGTGCCACCGTTCGTGCCCATCGCGCGCATCGAGCGCCCAGGCATTGTCGGGGGTCGAGATGTAGATCGTGCCGTCCACGACGAGCGCAGATCCCTTGACCGTGTCTCCGCCGCCGCCGACGAACTCGCCGGTCCCTTCGCCGCCGACAATCACGGGCCGTCCACCCGGTCCGCCTGGGCCGTCGGCCAATCTAGCCACCCACGCCAGCGTCAGGTTCTTCACCGTCGCCTTGTTGATCTGCTTGAGCGCGCTGTAGCGCTTGCCGGAGTAGTCGCCCGAGTAGGTGGGCCACGAGTCCACGAGCGGCTTGAGAAGATCCGCAGGGGCGACGCCCTTCCCTTGAGCGCTGAGCCCGGCAGTAATAACGATGGGCACGAGAACAGCCGGCGCGAGCAGCAACAGTTTCCTGAGTGTCATTTCAAGGTCACCAGATAGGCTGTGACATCGTGCATGTCCTTGTCGGTCAGGACCGCCAGGAGATCGCGGTGCCCCTGTAGCGGATCTCGAACCTCGACGTTCGGTCGGGGGCCTTCACGGCGAAAACTTAATTCGGTGCCATCGGCCTGCACCAGCGTGACGATGAAATCGTCCAGGCGACGCAGCTGACCTTCTGTCTTTTCACCAGAAGGCAGCGTCACCGTCACGGTCACCGCAGCGGCGCTCGAACCCCGCCCTCTGCCCCCGCGTCCTCCTCGTCCGGCGGCGAGGCCGCCGGAGACCCAGATGTTCTGCAGCGTCTTGGCGTCGGGAATCCGCGAGGCAACACCCTGCAGGTCGCCGGTGCCCGAATGGCAGGCTGTGCACTTCGCTGCAAAGAACACCTGGCCGGCCGTGGCGTCGCCGACGAGCACGTTCGGCGGCGGCGCGTCGGTAGGGGGCGGCGAGCCCTGACGGCCGGCCGCCGCAAGCAGGCTGTGCAGAAATATCGCCACGGCCTTCCCGTCAGCGGGATTGATCGGCATCGGCGGCATGCCCTTGTCGGGCCGCCCGCTCTGGATCACGGGAACGATCAGCTCGCCGTCCTGATCGGCCAGCACGAGCTGCGAGCGAAGAAGGTTAGGCCCGCCCAGCTGCCCTCCGCGCGCGTCCACGCCATGGCAAGCGCTGCAGGTAACTGCATAGAGCGTCCTGCCGCGCTCGATCACCGCCGGATCGCCAGGCGGTCGCTGCTGCTGCGGGAAGACAGCCTGGCCGCGGCCCTGTCGTCCGCCACCGGCGGGGGCAGTGGTCGGAGGAGGTGACGGCGCCGTCGGAGGTTGCTGCGTCGCTTGCGATCCCGCGTGCACAACCGCAGCCATGAGGCCGGCGAGCGCAGCGATAGTCGTGGCGTTCCAGATCCTCATGATGTGCTCTAGCGACTGCCCCGTCGGGTTTCGTTCCAATAGATCTTCACGTTTCGCGTCGCGCGGCCCGACGCGATGATGTCGGGCTGCTGGCCGCCAGATCCAGCAGCCATCATCGACACTCCTCCGAAACCTACGGCGCACGCGAGGAGCCGTACCAAGCCCGCAGCCAGAACCGATGTCGATGTCCCCATGGCAGGGCAGTGTACCGCAGGAACACCGCCGACAACACCCGTTACCACACGGCCGATTCACCTACCTCGGCGGCGTGAGTTTCGGCGCCGGGTATGGCAGCGTGTCAGGCAAAACGCGAACGCCGGTCGTGAACTTGAGGGGATACTTTCCGCCGCTCGCGAACCTCAGCTCGACGAAAAACGCGGTCCATCCCGCAGCGGGCACTGGTACGCGCGCGACATAGGTGTTGGGTCCGGAAGGCGTCAGCGGCGTACTGCTGTACGCCGACCCGATGACGTCGTGACGGAAATTCCTGGCGGTCGGATTCACGGCCTGCCAGATCAGCACCTCCTCCGGGCGGTCCTTGGCCACGACCTTGATCGACCCGTCGCGCTCGAACGTCCAGGTGAACGTGGGACGGGGCTGTGCCCTTGACGATGGTCGAGTAGAACGCCTGCAGGCTCTCGAGCGCGTCCGTCTTGTCGAGCGAGTGTGAAGCATTGGGCACGTAGCGGAGGTGCTTCTCGCCCAGCAGGTCGTCGAAGTAGAACTGCGACGAATCCGGCAGGAAGAACTGATCGCCCGACGCGTTCAGCATGAACTTGGGCATGGTCAGCCTGTCGCGGTATTCGTACGGTTCCTCGATCTTCATCAACGCGCGGAATTCAGGCGTGCCCATCCAGTTCATGATGCGGTGGTCGACGTAATCCTTGACGGCATCGGACCACGCCCCGTAGACGCGCCAGTGATGGACGAACGAGGGCTCGACGTTGAGCATGTCGATGACCGCCGGGGCGATGGCGATGACGCGACGGTCAGTCGCCGCCGTGGTCCACGTCGTCCACCCGCGCTTCGAGGCCCCGGACACGACGAACCGCGTGACGCCTTTCCCGCCGCCGGCCTCGGTCGCGGTAAACGCGGTGATCGCGTCCATGGCGCGGACGGCGCTCTTCGTCATCGGCAGACGGGCGGGCCACTTCTCGTCGCCGGTGCGCAGGAACTTGTCCCAGGTGTAAGCGATGAAGTCGTCTTCCGTACGCGGCTTCCGTGACGGATCGTCCTTGAAGACGACCGGCTGATTCGGGACGAGACGAAGCTCGGCCGTCACCGTGCCGGTGTCGCGGGCCGCGTCGACGAGCCAGGCTGCGGGACGCGCGGGCGGCGGACGATCGTTGCTCCCGCCGCCGATGAACAGGAGACCGATGTCGCTCGTGACGTTCCCGCCTTCGCCAGTCGGCTTCTGCGCGGCGGCGGGACGCACAACTGTGATCCAGTGGGTCCAGAGCGGCCGCTCGACTTCCTTGTCCGTCAGCCACTGCTGCGACGTCATCTCGATAAGCGTCGCCGTCACGCCTTCCGCGGGAAGCTCGCGCGCGACCCTCCACGAGAAGTTCGCGTCCGGCGCCGCGACATACCGATCGAGCGCGGTTTGCGCGGGTTGCGCCCTCGCGGTCGCCGGCTGGGGCGGCGCGGACCCCGCGTAAGGGAGCGTCGTGGACAAAGCCGCGAACAGGACGAGGACGGGCAACGTCCGCGCCGTCCGCGCCGAGATGCCTGATTGCGACTTGAGCATGCGCGGAGGGTACCACAGGGCCGGTCGCAGGTCGCGCCATGCGGGGCGGCGGTCCGCTTGCGTTATAGTGCCAGCAGTCGGGCTCGTGCGATGAATGCTCCACCATTGAGGAATAGGCTTGGCATCCTCGCGCTGGCAGTGGCAGCCGCCCACTGCGGCGAATCGTCAGGCCCCACGACTCCGTCACAGCCACCGCTGCCCGTGGCGAGCGAAAGCCCGAACTTTCGTTACCACTACGACTCTGGAGATCACGTCGATTCCGACTGGCAGGAAAGCTACCATGCCTGGGCAACCGCGCGCCTCGGCGTGAGCCTGCCCCAGAAGATCGAGTACTACAAGTATCAGAGCCGGCAGGCTATGGGAGACCGGACCGGAAACTACAATACCAACGGGTTTGCGGAGCCTTCGCGGTTCGAGATCCACACCCTGTGGCCGATTGACAACCACGAAGTCGTGCACATCTACACGGCGCTCGTCGGGCGGCCGTCCGATTTCTTCAACGAGGGGATCGCCGTCGCGTTCCAGACGAGTCCAGCGACCGGCGACTTCGAGTCGGTGTTCAATGGCCAGCAGGTTCACAGCGCCTGCAGTCAATACCTCCAGACCGGAGCGCTCGTCATTCCGCTCGCTCGCGTCGTGTCGACGACCGATTTCCGTGCCCTGAGCGATCAGGTATTGAGCTACCGCGAGGCCGGATCCTTCGTGCGCTTCACGATCGATCGCTACGGCATCGAGCGCGTGCTCCAGTTCTTCCGCGCCAGCAGCCGGACTGACAGCGTCGCCACAATTCAGCAGCGCTTCCAGGCGGCAGTCGGCGTGTCGTTGGAAGCCGTCCAGACCGGATGGACGGCCATGCTGCGGAACCAGGGCGGTCCTGGGGTGACTCACTTCTGATTGCGAGGACTGACATGAAACGGCTGAGTTGTCTGCTCGTGCTCTCGTGCGCCTCTCTGATCACCGCAACGCCTGTCGGATCTGTAGCGACCCCGCAGGGTCAACCCCTCCGCATCATCGCCTTCGGCGCCCACCCCGACGATGCCGAGCTGAAGGCCAGCGGCGTAGCGGCGCTGTGGGCGGCGGCTGGAGCGAAGGTCAAGTTCGTCGCGATGACCAATGGCGACGTCGGCCACTTCGCAACGGCGGGAGGACCACTGGCACGGAGGCGCAAGGCGGAAGTCACCGAATGCGCGCGCATCCTCGGGATCGAGACCGACGTCATGGACATTCACGACGGCGAGTTGACGCCGTCGCTCGAAAACCGCAAGACCATGGCGCGGCTCATCCGCGAATGGCAGGCCGACATCGTCATGGGCCACCGGCCGTACGATTACCACCCGGATCATCGTTATACAGGTGTTCTGATGGACGATTCGGCGGTCGTGGTCGTGGCGCCGTTCTTCGTGCCCGACACGCCGCCAACCCCAAGGAACCCGGTTTTCATGTATTACTCGGATGGCTTCCAGGATCCCAAGCCATTCACGGCCAGCATCGTGGTCGGCATCGACACTGTGGCGGACAAGAAATGGGCCTGTGTCTCGGCGATGCCATCGCAGTTCGGCGATGCGGATTCCTGGCAGGGTCGCACGCTGGCCAATGTGCCCAAGGGCGACCGCGAGCGAGCGGCGTACCTTCTCGACATCGTGAAGAAGCGCAACATCGCCATCGCCGACCAGTATCGGGAGCGTCTCGTCTCATTGTACGGACCGGAACGTGGGGCGAAGATCCAGTACGCCGAGGCGTTCCAGCTCGGCCAGTACGGCCGGCAGGCTCCCCTGGAGGAATTGAAGCGGATGTTCCCAACGTTGCACTGACCTGGAGGGAGTGGCCCGAACCAAGCCTAACCAGAACCTAACCAGGCCCGAACCAGCCCCGAACCAGGCCCCGAACCAGGCAATGTGGGGTTGCGTTATCATAATCAGTGGCGAGCCGCATGACCCCTTCCGCCTCGTCGCCTGAGGGACCCCCGGTCAGCTCGACACTACACGCCTGATGGAACGTATCGGCCGCTACGAACTGCGTGACAAGCTCGGCCAGGGTGGCATGGGTGTCGTTTACCGGGCCTTCGATACCCTCTTGCAGCGAATCGTGGCCGTGAAGGTGATTTCGGCCACGATCGACGCCAACACCGACCTGCGCGAGCGTTTCTTCCGAGAGGCGCGAGCGGCCGGCCAGCTCTCACACCGCAACATCATCACCATCCACGACCTGGGCGAGGACGACGGAGTGCCATACCTCGCGATGGAATACCTCGAGGGCGAGGATCTGCAGCGCCGCATGGCTGGCCACGACCGCATGAGCCTCTCGCACAAGCTCGATCTCGCGATCGAGGTCTGCCAGGGCCTGGAGTTCGCGCACAACCACAACGTCGTTCACCGCGACATCAAGCCGGCGAACATCTTCATCACCGACAACGGCACGGTCAAGCTCCTGGACTTCGGCCTGGCTCGGCTCGTCACGTCCGAGCTGACGCACAGCAACATGATGATGGGCACCTTGAACTACATGGCGCCCGAGCAGGTGCGTGGCGAACGCGCCGACCACCGATCCGATATCTTCGCGACCGGCGTCGTCCTCTACGAGCTGCTGAGCGGCCGGAAGGCGTTCCAGGGCGATTCGTTCGCCGCGACTCTTTACAAGATCCTGCAGGAAGTTCCCGAACCGCTGGACCAAATCGACTCGACCTTGCCCTGGCAGATGGTCGCCATCGTCGAGCGCGCGCTCGCCAAGCCGCGCGACGAACGGTATCAGCAGATGAGCGAGATGCTGCGCGACCTCTTCACGGTCCGGCAGCAGCAGCAGTTCTCCGACTCGCCTACCGGCTATCGCTCGGTTACCGGTGAATTCCCCTCGCCGCTGCCGCAGCCGGCGCCTGCCGCCACCGCGCAGCGGCCGGGATCGGGCGGACAGCGCCCACCTTCGGGTGGTCAGCGCCCGCCTTCGGGTGGTCAACGTCCGCCTTCGGGCGGACAGCGCCCACCTTCCGGCAGTCAGCGCCCCGCTTCCGGTGATCAGCGCCCGATCTCGGAGGGAATACGATCGGCAACCGACGACGATGTCACCGGCCAGTACAACCCCCCGATGGTCACGCCGGTGCCCACGCCAGCACCCGCACCCCTCGCGCCCGCCTCGCGAAGCCCTCGTGCCGTCGTGGTAGTAGTAATCCTCGCTACGCTGGCGGTGGCTGTTGGTGGCCCCATCACCTATTCGCTGTGGCCGCGGCAAACGCCGACGTCGCCGGCGCAGGCGCCGCCAGTGTCGGCGGTGACGTCAGACGATCCGGCGATCCAGACTGCAGTCAAGCAGTCGCTGAACGCGTTTCAAATAGGTGACTACGCGGGCGCGGCGCGATACGCCGACAGCGTGTTGCTGCAGATCCCGAACCATCCGGAGGCGCGCCGTATCGCTGAACGCGCTCGTGAGGCCGCCGAAACCATCGATCGCGGGTTGCGCGACGCACGCTCGCTCTTCGACGCCGGGCGCTATGACGACGCCGCGGAGGCGGCGGGCAGCGTACTCGAGCGTCTCACCGTCGAATGCGGACGCGAAACGCATCATGGCCGAGAGTTCCTCCAAGTCGCGCGGCCGGACGGTAGACGACGCGCACGCGCGGATGGCGCAGGCCAAGTCGGCCGCGGTGGCCGCCGCGGCACCGAAGCTGGCGGCCAGTTCCTATGGATCGGCGATCGCGGCCGAACGAGCGGCCGCGCGATTGCAGAAGGCCGGGCGCGTCCCGGATGCCACCGCCAAGTTCTACGAGGCAGCCGGCCTCTTCCGAAGCTCCGAGATCGCGGCGCAGACCGCCGCCGCCACGATTGGCCAGCGAGCGGCGGCTCAGACCGAACGGCCGGCCACCGCACCTCCTGCGCCCGCGCAGACGGCGCCGCCGGTGACGGCACCCGTCGCGAGTCCCACGTTCCCGTCGCTTCCCGTCACGCCTCTCGAGAAGGCTCCCGTTCCTCCGCCGGCGCCACTGCCCGCTCCGCCGACGCCGCCAGCGGCGGCGCCCGCGCCGGCCTCAGCTCCGGTTACCTCATCACAGCCGGCCCCGGACCCGGCAGCGGCGGCTGCGGCAGCGAACGCGGCTGCAGAGTTGGCGATCCGGGACCTGCTGTCGCGGTATGAGGTCGCACTCGAGAGCCGCAGCATGGAAGCGTTGAAGCGAATCTGGCCGACTCTCGGCGGCACGCAGCAGGCGTTGATTCGGGCCGAATTCGAACACGCGCGCCGCATCGACGTCGAGCTCGTGGATCCGCATATCTCCGTGTCGGGTGCCTCAGCGACGGTCACGCTGACCCGCCACTATGAGTTGCTGCCAGCGGGAGGACCGGTCCAGCGCGCAGACACTCCCACGACGATGACGCTCCGGCGCACCAACGCCGGCTGGGTCATCGATCAGCTCCGTTTTGGCTCCCCGCGGTGACCGACCGCGCACTTGTGAGGTACTGATGATGTCGAGAGTCGTGACAGCCGCGCTCCTCAGTCTGTTGATTGCAGCGCCTGCGGCCGCACAGAATCATCCGACGCGGCTTGCCACACTCTTCGAGGACATCTACGGGCCCAACGGCCTGGTCCTCAGCAGCGACGACGTGCAGCTCGATGGCACGAACCACGCGGCCCACTTCAACAGCGCCTTCCAGTCGGAGTTCCGCCTGGTGAACATCGCGCTGACCAGTCAGCTCGCCGCGATCCCGCTGCCGTCACCCGGATCAGGCTTCACCTATACCTTTGACTCGAGCAGCGGCACGTTCGTCCGATCGACCAAGAGCTTCGGGCCGATCCTCGCCGAACGCGGCGAAACCATCGGCCGCGGCCGCCTGGCGGTCAACTTCGCGTATCAATCGTTCACCTTCGATCACCTGGACGGCGTCCCGCTCGTCGCCGTGCCAGCCGTGTTCCGTCACGACAATCCCCAGCTCGGCGGCGGCCGGACCGACGTCGTCTCGACGATGAACACGATCACCTCGACGGTCAACCAGTTCAGCGGCGCCGTCACCTACGGCGTAACCGACCGCTTCGACGTCTCGCTCGCCGTACCGGTCGTGAACACGAGGCTCTCGTTGCTGTCGAACGCGACGATCCAGCGGGTCGGCACCGGTTCGAATTTCAGCGTCCACTACTTCAAGGATGCCAACGCGATCGGCGGCTACGGGTCGTCGCAGCAGTACTTCGCCGAGGAATCGGCGAGCGGCCTCGGCGACCTCGTCGTGCGCGCCAAGACGACGCTGTTGAAGGAGGGCGCGCGCGCGTTCGCCGCCGGCGTCGACGTGCGCCTGCCGACCGGCGACGAGCAGAATCTCCTCGGTGCCGGGGCGGCGGGAATTCGGCCGTTTGCCGCCTTCTCTTCTGCATGGGGCCGGTTCGCACCACACGCCAACCTCGGCTACCAGTGGAACGGGAAGAGCGTGCTCGCCGGCGACATCGTCAACGACATCAAGTCGGATCTCCCCGATCAGTTCGTGTATGCGCTTGGCAGCGACCTCAGCCTCAACGACAACTTCAGCCTGGTTTTCGACTGGCTGGGCCAGCGAGTGCTCGATTCGCCGCGCCTCCTGACCACCTCGTTCACGGCCACGGGCGTGGCCGGCAGCGTCACCCTTCCAGACATTACCTTCGCGCAAGTGTCGTACTGGTCGTCGGCGGCGGCCGTCGGCTTCAAGGCGAACGTCGCCAGCCGCGTGCTGCTCGACTTCAACCTCCGGTTCCGCGTCAGCGACAACGGCCTGGTCGATCGGGTGGCGCCGTTGATGGGCGTGGAGTGGAGCTTCTAGTCTTTTCCGAGGGGCTTCGCCCCTCGGACTCCCCTACTGGCTCGCTCGCGGGGACCCCGGCGCCCCGCGCCGCTCGCCAGGCTCACTTCCGCCTTCGCTGAAAGCTCCGGCGAGACCTCGCCGTAGCGCCTCCGGCGCGGAGGCGGGCGCTGCCGCTCGTTCGCGCTGTCAGTGAAGAAATGTGGTGTCCGGCTTCAGCCGGACCAAGACAAGTCCGCCTAAAGGCGGACACTACGGACGATTTCTTCACAGCCTCATCCGGGGACTTCGTCCCCCGGACCTCACACGCTCGCTCGCGGGGACCCGACGCCCCGCTCCGCTCGCGTGGCTCACTCGCTGCCGCTCGTTCGCGCTGTCAGTGAAGAAATGCGGTGTCCGGCTTCAGCCGGACCAAGACAAGTCCGCCTAAAGGCGGACACTACGGACGATTTCTTCACAGCCCTCACTTCCCAGTACCGCGTTGCAGCGTGACGACTCGATCGATGGACACATCGGTCCAGCGTTCGCGTGCCCCGTCGGGCCACTGCACCACAACTGCCACGGCACCGGGCGACGCGCCGAGGCCGATGTGGACCCGCGAATCGCTGGCTGAGAGGTAGCTGCCGTCGGTCCGAACGCGCCGCCACGCGGTAGGCCGTCCGGCGCGTTCCACGCCGACCCAGGCGCCAAAGGCGAGGCGGTTGCCCTGCGGCTGCTGCGGCCGCAGCTGGAGCCAGTGATTGCGTGTTCCGGCCTGATTGAGGAGCAGCCGCGCTGGTCCGTTGTTGTTGGTCACGACGAGATCGATGTCACCGTCGTTGTCGATGTCGCCAAACGCCGCTCCCCGGCCGATCTCGGCGCGATCGAACGCGGGCCCGCCGGCCTTGCTGATCTCCTCGAACCTTCCGGCGCCGGTATTGCGGAACAGCTGGTTCCGCATGCGGAACGGGAATTTCTCGCCGCGCTGCGCCTCGACGATGTTGACCGCCCCGTTGGCCATGAACAGATCGAGCCATCCGTCGTTGTCGTAGTCGAACCAGTCGGTACCAAAGCCGGTCGACGCCGAAGTCCGCGCCGCCAACCCGACCCTGGCCCGGGCATCGTCGAAGGCGCCGCGTCCGTCGTTGACGTAGAGGACGAATGTCTCGCCGACGATATTGGTGACGAACAGATCCTCGTCGCCGTCGAGATCGAAATCGCCAGACGCGATCCCCATGCTGCCCTCGGGGTTGCCGGCCGCGTTCAACGCCGATCCCGACAGCAGGCCCTCGTCCTTGAAGGTGCCGTTACGCTGATTGATCCAGAGCTGATTCGGCGTCGCGTCGTTGGCGACGTAGAGGTCGAGCCATCCGTCGCCGTTGTAATCGCCCGTTGACACGCCCAGACCGGCGCCGTCGGCCTTGGTGATGCCGGCGGCATCCGACACGTCGGTGAAGCGGCCGCGGCCTTCGTTGCGGTAGAGCCGATCGGGGACCGGCCGATACGAGCGTGGACTGCAATAGTCGCGCGCACCGAGGGCATCGTTGCATCGCTTGTTGCCCGCGATCGTGAAGTCCAGGTAGTTTGCGACGAAGAGATCGAGATCGCCGTCGCGGTCGTAGTCGACGAACGCGGCGCTGGCGCTCCACTGCGCATCGCCCACGCCCGACTCCTGGGTCACGTCGGTGAACGTGCCGTTGCCGTTGTTGCGATAGAGCGTCTCGGGGCCGAAAGAGGTGACGAGCAGATCGAGATCGCCGTCGTTGTCGTAGTCGCCGGTCGCGGCCCCCATCCCGTACGACGCGGCTGCCGACGCCCGCGCGCTCGGTCACGTCGCTGAAACGGAGCGTGCGAGTTCCGTTCGCGGCGACAGACAGGTCATTCCGAAACAGCCGGCTGGTCGGGGCCGGGACATTTCCAGCGCCCTCGGCCAACCTGCCGCTCTGAACCAGATACACATCGAGGTCGCCGTCGCCGTCGTAGTCGAAGAGCGCGGCGCCGGCGCCCATCTGCTCCGCCATGTAGTACTGCCCGCTGGCCCCGCTGACGTGCGTGAAGGTCAGGCCCGACTGGGCGGCCGCTTCGACGAAGAGCGGCGCTGCGGGAGCTGGCGCTTGCGACGCGCCGAGCAGGACGCATCCGGCCAGCGACGGCTGACAGCGGCTGCTGAGAGCTGAAGGCTGACGGCTGATAGCTGTTTCATTTCAGCTTTGCGAGATCCCGCTCGATGATCGCGGCAAGCTCGCTTTGCCCATACTGAAGCGCGAGGCGCCTCGCTTCGATCGCCCACTTGATCCCCTCGTCCTTGTGGCCGGCGCGCACGTGCGCGGCCGACAGCGCAAATACATATCTGGCGGTCTCGGCGTCCTCGGGCTGCGACAACCGGCTCAGCTCGGCGATCGCTTCATCATTTCGTCCAAGCGCCAGCAGCATGCGCCCGAGATTGAACCGGGCCAGGCGGAACGTCGGCTGGCTCTCGACGGCCTGCCGGTACTCCTCGGCCGCCGCCGCGAACTGGCGCTGGCGCTCGAGCACCTGCCCGAGATTGTTCCGTGCCTGTGCGTGCAGCCGCATTGAGCGCGAGCGCGCTTGCGGTACGCGTCCGCGGCCAGGTCCCACTTCTCCTGCAGGCCGAGCAGCACGCCATAATCGTAGTGCGCCTCGGCGAGATCCGCACCAAGAGCGATGGCTGCCCGGTAGTGCTCCTCCGCCTTGGGGAACTTGTCCGGCGCGGCCGTAGAGCGAGAGGAGGTTCGCGTGCGCCTGGGCGAGCGACGGGATCCTTGGCGAGCGCCGCCTCGTGCGCGGCGATCGCGCCGGTCACGTCGCCCGCCTCCGCAAGCGCGACGCCGCGCCGCAGACTCGCGGCCCCATCGTCGCGAAGCGCGGCCACGGCATCACGGAGCGGATCGTCGAGCGCCGGCCAGCGCGCGCCGAACTGCGCATGCTCGCGCGAGCGCGCGCCGGGCGTCGTCGGTCCGTCCGAGCGCTCGATAGGAAAGCGCGAGCGCGTAATAGGCGGCGCCGAGCTCGGGAAACAAAGCGATCGCGCTTTCTGGAAATGCGCGATCGCGTCGGCATGACGTGCCTTCGAGCGCGGCAATTCGGCCAAGGCCCATGTGCGCGGCCGGCTCGGCCGCAGGTTCCCGCGCCAATGCCTGAACTGGCGCCGCTCTGCGACAGATCGCCAGCCTCGAGGCAGGCTCTCGGCAAGACGCACGCGCGCGGGGAGGTAGTCGGGCGAAGCCGCGAGCGCCCGCTGGAGCTGTTCTGCAGCCTCATCGTGTCGGCGAGCCGCTGCAGCACGACCGCATCCAGATAGGACCACTCGAAGGCCTTCGGCGCGAGGGCCGCCGCGCGGGTGTAGGCCTCGTGAGCGCCGTCCCACTGCTCCCAGGCGTGCAGCACGCGGCCGAGCGCACCGACCGCGGCGGCGTCCTGGGGCCGGGCGGCAGCATCCGTGTACGCCCGCGACACCGCGGCGCGCGCGGCCGCGGGAAACTGTCGACACCGAGAGCGGGAGCGGCGGGACGCGCCTGCGCCGAACGCAGAAGTCGAGGCCAGCTGACCAGCGCCAGCTGACACTGATGCGACATCGATGACCGACCGAGCCGGCATCGCCGACTCAGCATATCGAAGCTGCCGGTGACGGTCGGAACGAGACAGGCGCCGCGGTAGGAATCCCGCAGCGCGTGGGCCGCGGCCGGATTGTCACGAGCGGCCCAGAGCGGAATCCCGCACCGGGCCCGGTAATCCGCGCGATGCAGCTCAGAACTGGAACCGGACGCCCAGCTGCAGCTGCCGCTCGATGTAGACCGAGTTCGTTAGGGCGCCGCCGCCGAGAACCTGGACGATGCGCCCGAAGTTCGCGTCGTTGAAGTTGCCAACCGGATTGGCGAACACGGCGTGGTTGAAGATGTTGTTGCCCTGGAAGCGGAACTCGAGACGCCGCGACCCGCCCATCGCAAAGGATCGGAAGAGCGCGAGGTCCGCGTTCCATGCCCCGGGACCACGGAACTGGTTGCGTCCCGTGTTGCCCTGGACCGCACCCGGCTGCGAGAACTGGCGTCGGGTCGAAATACAACCCGCTGGCGCCGACGAGCGCCGGTCGTCTTGTAGCCGCCGACAATGTTGGCGGTCTGCTTCGTGCCGGGCGTGTTGTACGCGGTGCCGCTGGCCGTCATCGTATAAGGCGTGCCGCTGAACGCGCCGAAGGTGCCGTTCAACTGCCAGTCGCCGAAGACCGCCTGCATCACGTCTCTCGTAGCTGCCCGTGCTCTGCCACGGGAGCGCACACGCGAACCCGATCTGGAAGTTATGCGTCCGATCGAAGCCCGCCAGCGCCCAGTTGCGCGCCAGCTCGAGCGGGTGCTCCCAGGTCAGGCCGGTCCGCCCATCGTTGTCCGATTCGTTCATGGACTTGCTGAGCGTATAGGCGCCCTTGAACATGAAGCCCTTCGTGAACGACTTGTTGAGTGCGATCTGCAGCGAGTTGTACTCGGTATCCAGCCGCTGGCCCCACGACTGGATCGCAGCTGACGTCCGGTTGGAGATGAAGTACGGCCGGCTCTGCGCACCCGCCACCGTACGTCGTCGGCAGGTTGAATCGACCCACGCGTAGCCGCCGCTGCCCTTGGCGCCGACGTAGGCGACGTCCACGGACATGTCCCACGGCAAGCCGACGTTCGAATGCCGCGTTCCAGGTCTGGACCAGACCGCGGTCGATATTGCCCGGCTCCGGCGTCGCGATACCCGCGGTGTTCGGGAGGGGTACCCGGCCGCTGCTCTCGTCGGGGATGCGGTGATGAGCGGGATCCCCTGATCGAGCTGGTTGTAGAAGCCGAACTGTCTCCGGCGACGTGAACCTCGCGAAGACGACGATCGGATAGTTCAGGTCGCCGCGCATCGGCCGCGCCCATCCCATCGCGTTGTAGGTGATGCCGTAGCCGCCACGCAAGACCGTCTCCTCGTTGAGACGATAGATCGCGCCAAGTCGCGGCGCGAAGTTGTCCTTGCCCGGCTCGAGCCCGACGTTCTTCGGATTGCCGCCGCGCCCACCGAGGATCATCTCGAGCGTGGTCAGGTCGAGCCGCTCCATGCCGCGGCCGTCGGCCCGCGTCATGATCGGGTAGTACTCCCAGCGCAGCCCGAGATCGAGCGTGAGCTTGGGATTCACGTTCCAGCGGTCACGCAGATACAGCGCGTGCTGCCACTCACGGCCGGTCATCAGATTGTTCTGCACGCTCTTGGACGCCTGCGCCGTCAGACCCATCAGGAACGCCGCATACGTGTTGTAGAAGTTGGCAGTCTGGCCGCCGTTGAGCGCGGTGGCGTTGCCCGCGAACGTGAAGGCGCCGCGCGGGTTGTTCGCTTTCGGGCTGCCAGTGATCGAGATAGCAGGAAGTTGATGCTATAGCCGCCGCGGATGTCGTGACGCCCGGCAAGCTTCGACAGGTTCGCGGCGATCGAATAGGTGCGCTCGTCGCGGAAGATCGGGTTCCAGCCGTCACGGTTGCCGACGGTGTTGACGCCCGTCGAGTTGGCGAGGCCGGTATTGAAGCTCGGATAGCCGGCGTAGCGCTCCCGGAACGTCTGGTTCGGGTTGTTCTGATCGTTCGTGCCGGGAATCTCGAGCACGTCGAGCCCGAAGTTGCCGGCGTCGAAGTCGGGACCGAGGACGTCCTGCTTCTGCCGCGCGAACCCGAACGTCGTGTCGAGGAGCAGTGTCGGCTTGAGCGTCCACGTCTGACCGGCCGTGAACGACCAGACCTTTGTGAAGCCACCGTCTCCGGATGCGTTCGGATCCGGTCCGAGGTAGTTCGTCAGGTCGTCGACCGTGGCGTCCATGAAGCTGAACTTGCCCCAGATCTGGTGCGCCCGGGTGCGGTTGAAGTTGACCTTGACGTCGTAGTTCGCGCGATCGGTCGTCCTGGTTCTCGGTGCGGGTGTAGTTGTTGGTCAGGTTGCCGGCACCGAAGCCCGGTCGTGTTCGGCATGCGGATACAGCAGGTCGATGATCTCTGCGCGCCGCCGGGTTGATCAGGTTCGACGGAATCCGGTTGCCCTCGAAGGCGGTGCGGCCGGTGCCGTTGGTGTTGCCGGTGAACGGGTTGTAGATGCTGCTGCAGCGATCCGTTCGTGTTGATGGCGCCGCTCATGTCACCGTTGCGCATCGCTGCGGTCGGCACGGTGAAGAACGTGGCCAGGCTCTGCGTGCGCTTGTAGGCCTCGACCGACGAGAAGAAGAACACCTTGTTCTTGGCGATCGGCCCGCCGAACGTGCCGCCGAAGTTGTTCTGCTCGAGCGGCAGCTTCGCCGGCTTGGTGGCCGTGCCGAAGTAGAACGGCGACGCGTTCATCTTGTCGTTCATGAAGAACTCGAAGGCCGACCCCTTGAACTGGTTCGTGCCCGACTTGGTCACGACCGTGATCGCCGCGCCGCCCGCCATTCCCTGCTCCGCGTCGAAGTTGCTCGTCGAGATGTTGACCGTATCGATCGTCTCGGCCGGTGCCACATAGCCGTCGTGGTTCGGCAGCCAGATGTTACATGTTCGTGGCGCCGTCGAGGCGCGTCGAGTTGTTGGTGTTCGGGTTCGTCCCGTTGACATTGGTGCGCCAGCGAACGGGCCGGCGTGTCGGTCTCGGCGTTCCGAAAGCCATCGGCGTCGTGCCGGGCACCAGGTTGATGAGCATCTGGTAGTTGCGGAACTGGTTGAGCGGAAGGTTGACGATCTCCTGCGCCCTCAGCTCCGTGTGGAGGTCCGCCTTGTCCGTCTGCAGGAGCTTTGCCTCGGACGCGACCGTCACCGTCTCGGAAATAGTTCCGACCTCGAGCGTCATGTCGACGCGGGCAATCTGACCGATGGTCACCGGGACGCTCGATCGCACGCCCTCGCGGAAACCGCTCAACGTGAACTTGACGTCATACGGGCCGGGCACGACGTTGACCAGGCTGTAGGAACCGTCCGCGTTCGTGACCGTGTCCCGCGTGAGGTTGGTGTCCTTGTTGACGATAGTAACGGTCGCCCCGGGAACGGCGGCTCCCTGAGGGTCCCTGACAAAGCCTACGACGCTGCCGTAGAGCACCTGTGCCACGACAGGGGCTACCGACAGGCACATGGCTAGGATTACGAAGGCACTGGCGAGTATTCGGAGCCCAACCGAGCTAGACCGATGTGGTTCGTTCACGGGTCCTCCTCCCACGATAGCTACCAGGGCTTGCAGACGTACAAGTTTGCGCCGAGCGGCGCTCACCGAAGGCCCGACTCTCTCCTTTTCGTGAAGCGGAACAGAGTCCAAATTCGGGTCATCAGTTCATACTAGCTTGCGAGGCGACAGGACCGTAGCATACGGCGTGGGACGGATGCAAGGTCTTCCCGTGACGAAAACGTTTGTAAAGGCGAACACAACACAAAACTCTTCGCCGCCGACTCATCAGTGGATAAGGCCCTCCCGACCGGGGAGCGCTGGCGCGGTTCGTCTTCGTGACGCTAGCCCTGGCGGTCGGCTCGCAGTAAGCGCATTCAGAACCCTAGCCGGTCGACTTGGCTCTCTCCGTCTGATAGCTGATAGCCTGTGAAGAAATCGTAAGTAGTGTCCGCCTTTAGGCGGACTTGTCTTGGTCCGGCTGAAGCCGGACACTACATTTCTTCACAGGCGCTGAGAGCTGACCGCTTTACTTGAACAGATCGTCGAATGCCTTGCGGGCGCTGGAGGGAGCGGCGGACTTTGTCTCTCGTTCGACGGTCGTGCGGGGCTCGAAGAACGTACACGCGTTGCGCGCATCCTTGGGCGAGACGCGCATCGGTATCGGCTGCTGGCACTCGAACGGCGCGCTCGTGTCGAAGTGGGCGCATTGCGCGCAGGTGTGCAACGCGGCGCCACATCGCGCGCACGTCGCATCCGCACTCCACACGGAGGCTACGCTCAGCTCGTTCCCACAAGGCGCGCAGCGGACGACTTCCCGGAACCCGGGCATGTTGAAGGTCTTCGGCGCCAGGGGCGGCTGCCCGCGAGGAGCGTATTCCTTCTTTTCGGCAGGCTTCTGGTCGCTCCGCGGCTCCCGCGGTGTGTCCTGATAGCCTCGCTGCCGGTACTTTCGATCGGACATTTATCAGTTTGTCGTGGGGCCCCACCCCCACGACCTGCCAGCGCTCGCTACGCTCGCGCCGATGGTTACAGGCGACAGCCGACTTGGGGAACGCCTAGTCGATGTCAGCGGCTCTCGCGCAGGCACTTCCGTCAGGCCGGGGTTCTGTGCGGAGCGGGTCGATTATAGACTAGACATCTTCTATCGGTTTAGTCGTAAAGCTTGAAGCAAGTTTTTCAGGCGGCAAGGATGGCGTCCTCGTGGATTTTGCGGATCTGTGCGTCGAGGTTGTCGAGCGCGGTGCGCAGCGGGCCGGGCAGCGGATCGGGAGCCGGCGCGAGCGGTGGCCACTCGGGCCGGAGGATGCGGAGATAGAGTTTCGCGGAGAAGAAAGCCACCTTCAGGCCGTAGCTGGTGGCGGTGTAGCGGTGCGTCGTCGGGATGCGGTGGATCAGGCCTTTGAGCCGTAGGCGGCGCAGGTCATACGTCATCTGGGCGGCGGAATAGGGGTGACCGAGGAGCGCGGCGACCTGTGGACGCAGGTCACGGTTCCGAAAACCGCGGGGGAGATGCGCAAACCCGGTGATGGCTTGGAAGAGTGCCATGACGCGAGGGTCGCCGAATCGGAGGGCGGACGTCCGCTGGCCAGCTTCGACGGTGGGCCTCTGGAGCCGGTCGAGCGCATCCTGCGTCACCACGCACTGGTGACTGACGCGTTCGACCTCGAGGAGTTTACGGTTGACTTGGTCGCCCAGGTCCCGCAGATGCGAGAGATTCGACACGGCTTTGGCGACCTGAAAATCGTTCGGGTTGTTGATCGTGGTCTCGGTTCGCAACGCGCGTTGCTCTTTGAAGTATTGCTTGACGTGCGAGGACTTGTACTCGATGTGCAGACTGGGGTCGACCCCCTCGGTGATCACGCGCGTGCGATAGCCCCAGGCCGGTGGCGGCGTGCGGCGCGTGATGCGGTGCGGAAACAGGAGGCCGACGCGGTCGGGCCGCCCGAGGTCCAGATTCTCGCGAATGACGGCTTCGAAGAAGTGCCGGCCCTGCACCGGGCGCGCAAACACCTGCGTGAGGCTGACTTCGACTTGCTGCAGCGCGAGCCGATGGGTGTAGCCGGCGGCCCGATCGGCCGGGGTCATCGGCGCCGGGAGCCGCGCGGTCCAGCGATCAAAGAACGCTTGGACGTCGGCCGGGCCGAGGTGATCACAGATGGCTTGCAGCCGCGCCGAGTCGGCACACGCGAGGAAACCGTTGTCGAGACTTTCAAAGGCGACGTCCGCGCGTCGGAGCTGCTGCTTGACCCACTCATGCCCGTTGAGACAGAGCTTGATGGGATACGGCAGATACGTCCCGAGCTTGAGAAACGCCGGCCCCCAGTCGCGATCCTGCACGTAGAAGTAGTAATGATTGACTGCGACCGACTGCCGCGTGAAGTCGAAGGTGACGCTCCCGCGGGGCGTGTGTCGCTTCTGCGCCTTGAACGCCCGCATCTTTTCTTGCGCCACGCCGATCACGACGACCCCGTCGGTCACCGGCCGACGCGCGCGGTAGTCGGCGACCACGTCGTCCTTCCGTTGGCCGCGCTCGAACGTGATCAGCGGGGCGTCCTGCGTGATCGCGTAGCGCTTGATCGTGCTGACGAATCGCTCGAGCATGGGCGCGAATAAGGCCGGCGACGGGATCGGATGGCCCAAGTGATCGCGGAGGAAATAGCACAGGCCGCCGGACGTTTGCAGCTGCGGCATGTAGGCGTGCAAATAGAGACGGTCGAGACAGCGAATGGACAGGGTCACGTGGTCCCGAATAAGCTCGTGCACGTTGGGCATCAGCGTCTCCTTTTGGCGAAGAAGTCGCCCGATGCTACTCCACCTGGAGTACGCCGACGGGACCCCGCCGGCGCCAACGCTCTTATCTCCAGTGAAGCTGCGCCTCAAACCGGCGCTGACGCTCTTTACTCGACGGTTTGAGGCGCAGCTTCATTGGGAGCCATCTCATAAACCTGAGAGCCATCTCATAAACCTGACGCTCGTTCCAAGGAGCGAGCGAGCCGTGCGAGCGAGCCACGCGACCGGAGCGCGCCGGCGAAGCGGCGCGCGAGGGCGCGTGTAGGGGAGTCCGAGGGGCGAAGCCCCCCTCGGATAAGACCAGAGACCTCATGTGCGCGGAACGCGGGTCCCCTCCCGGCCGTCTAACGCCCTGAGGTACCGCCGCATGACCCCGTCTGCCATTTCAACACGCCGCGCCCGGACCCGGATCCCGGCGGCCGTCGCGCTCCCGATCCTGCTGGTCAGCCTGACCGCGCTGCAGGGCTGCGATGTCGTCACCGCCGATCTCAAACAGAGCGAGACCGCCGAGTGGCGGAAGACCTACGAGCTCTCAGCCGGCGGCCAAGTCGAGATCAACAACATCAACGGCAAGATTCAAGTCGAACCGTCGGTTGGAAACGCGGTCGAGATCGTCGCCCTGAAGACCGCCAAGGGCCACACGTCGGAAGCAGCCAAGGCGGCGCTCGAACGGATCGAGATCCGCGAGGAGGTGTCCGCGTCGAGCATCAAGGTCGCGACGAAGCTGCCCCGCAGTGGCGGCGGCTGGTTCGAGATGGGCGGGACGCAGGTCAAATACACCGTGCGCGTCCCGGCCGGCGCCGAAGTCAAGTTCACGACGGTCAACGGCGGCGTGGACGTCACCGGCCTTTCCGGCCGCGTCGTTGCGGAAACGACCAACGGCGGCGTCATCGCGCGCGACATCTCCGGAACGATCGACGCCAGCACGACCAACGGGGGCGTCGACGTCGAGCTCACGCGCCTTGGCGACGGCGGCGCGAAGCTCGAGTGCACCAACGGCGGCATCAAGCTGCGGCTCCCCGCCGAGTCGAAGGCATCGATTTCGGCCAGCATCACGAACGGCGGCATCGACGCGACCGGGCTCACGCTCGAAACGACCGAGAAAACCCGCCGCCGGCTCGAAGGCCGGTTGAACGGCGGCGGCGCCCCGATCCGCATCGAGGGCACGAACGGCGGCATTCGAATCGCCGCGCGTTAGCCTCGCGCCAAACGGCGTGTTAGGATGGCGGGCGATCGCCCCGACACCCTGACAATGAAGTGCGTCGCCTGCGGCTCTCCACGCGTCTACCCGTCCCGGCTCCGGAACGCCTATGAGCGCATCCGTGAAGCTCTGACCGCGAAACAACCCCATCGTTGTCATCAATGCGGACGGCGCGCGTGGGCCGACGTCGAGATCCTGAAACCGCTCGACGGCGACGCCGCCGAGATCCGCCCCGACGATCTGCGCGCCAGCCATGCGGCACTGCCGGTGGCAGCGACAGACCTCGACGATCTCGATCCCATCCGAACGCGGCGATAGCCTACCGCAGTCGCGGGCTGCCGCCATTCTCCAGTCCAGCGCCGAGCATCAAACGCACCACGACCGTGTAACTGTCCACCCCCTCGTGGACGCGGTTCGCACGCAAATACGAGTCGTACACATCGCGCGCCGCCGTCCGAACGACGGGCGATGCCCTCGCGTACCGGGCGGCCGCGGCCTGCAGATCGCGTCGCGGTCCCGCCGCGAGTTGCGACGTCAGCGTCGTCCGATCGGGCCTCTGAACTGACGCCACCACGTGCTCGAAGACGGCCAGCCAGCCGCTGTAGCGGGCCATCGCGTCCCCCTGTGTGCAGGCCAGCCACGCCACGAAGTTCGCCTCCGCCTCGTTCGCATACCCGGCCAGATGGGCCCATTCGTGCACTACGACAAATGGACGCTCGAAAGGCAGCGTGTCCGGGTTGACGATGATCTCGAGGAAGAACGGATCGGTCATGCCATCGATCGCGGCGACGCGGAAGTAGCGTTCGAGCAGCGAACGCTTCGGCACGCCTGGCACGGCGACCCGATTGCTGCCGAGCATCCGCTGCGCAGCATCGAACGCCGCCTCGAGCGTCGGCGCCTGCGCTGAGGCACCGGCATCGAGCCCGTGCGCCGGCGCATGCAACGCGTTCACTTCGAGCAGCGCATGGCCACCAAGTTTGAGAGCGGCCTCGCGCGTGACACGGGTCCGGTCGTACTCGAGCTTCTCGTCGAGCGGCACCCGCCGGTAGTTGAGGCCCCAGAGGACGAAGAACAGCAGCAGCGTGACCGCGGTCAGCGTCGCCAGGCTCACCACGCCCGAGACAAGGGCCTGGACAAGGCCCCTCGCGCGCACGCGGCGCACGAATCCGAGCGCCAGCACCACGAGCAGCCCGAGTGCCGCAATGTCCAGCAAGGCAACCGGAACCCTATTGCTGAGCGATGTCAGGACGCCCTGGATAGGTGGATAGATGCCGCGCGAGTACCACGCTTCCACCACTCTCGACGGCAGTGGGACGATGGCGGCGGCGAGCGCCGCCAGGATAACGGTGATGCGCAGCAGTCGCATCATTTCTCAATGCTCGCGGGGTCCGACGTCCATCAGCGCGTTTGGGGCCCCACCCCCAAACGCTGCCGTTCGCGCGTCGCGCTCACGGCGGCTCAAGGCTGTCGCTCGCTGGGCGAATCCCGTCGTAGACCTGGCGTGGACGGGATCACGAGCGATCTAACGTCTGCATCCAATTCCGGCAGCGATCCCGTGATGAGCCGAATGGCGCGCTGGTAGCTGAAGTACAGACCACGCCCACTGCACCAGGACGACGAGGCGGTTGCGGAAGCCGATCAGGTTGAGGATGTGGACGAACAGCCACGCCAGCCAGCCGGGATATCCGTCGAGCCGCAGCCAACCAAAATCGGCGACCGCCGAGGCGCGGCCAATTGTGGCCATGCTACCCAGATCCCTGTAGACGAACGGCCGGTAGGGCTGCTGCTCGATCCCTCTCAGGACGTTGCGCGCCGCGTGCTTTCCCATCTGAATCGCGACCTGCGCAACCCCGGGGAGCGGTTTTCCGTCAGCGCCTTTGAGCGACGCAAGGTCGCCGATGACAAACACCGTGCGCGACCCTGGAACCGTCAGATCCGGCTCGATAAGTACGCGGCCGGCGCGATCGAGCGGCACACCGAGCGTGGCGCCGAGCGGCGAGGCCGCCACGCCGGCCGCCCAGATGACGGTCTCCGCGGCGATAGTTTCGCTGCCGACGGCGACGTGACCGGCCGTTACGTTGGTCACGGCGGCCCCCGTACGCACGTCGACACCGAGACGGACCAGGTCGGCGCGTGCCGCCTCGCGCAGCGATTCAGGAAACGTACTCAGAATGGACGCGCCGGCCTCGAGCAGGATGACGCGCGCCGAGCTGGGATCGAAGTGCCGGAAGTCGCGGGCGAGCGACTGCCGCGAGATCTCAGCGAGCGCGCCCGCCATCTCGACGCCCGTGGGACCGCCGCCGATCACCACGAAGGTCAGGAGCGGCGCGCGCCGGGTCGGATCGGCCTCGCGCTCGGCGCGCTCGAACGCCATCAGCACACGCCGGCGGATGTCGAGCGCATTTTCGATCGTCTTCAGACCCGGCGCGCTCGTCCGCCACTCGTCGTGCCCGAAATACGCGTGCGTCGAGCCGCTCGCCACGATCAAATACTCGTAGGAAATCTCGCCGTCGGCGAGGATCAGCCGTTGGCGAGCCTGATCGATGGCGCGGACGTCGGCAAGGATGACTTCGGCGTTCGACTGCCGCCGCAGGATCCAGCGAATCGGCGACGCGATGTCGCCTGGCGAGAGCGCGGCCATCGCCACCTGGTAGAGCAGCGGCTGGAACACGTGATGGTTGCGGCGGTCGACGATCGTGAGTCGAATCTGCGCGCGCCGCAGCGCCCGCGCTGCGTAGAGGCCGCCGAAGCCGCCGCCGATGATCACGACATGGGGAAGCGCCACGAGGGTACCGCATGGTACTACGCCAGTGTGTCAGGTCGCGACGGAGGGAAGGAGACGGAGAGGCGGAAAGGACGGAGACTTCCGTCAGCTCCACGCCCCCTACTGCCCGCCGACAATCATCCATCCTGCCCAATAGAACGGAACTGACGTGTCTCGGCCGCGGCGGATCTTCGCTCGAGCGGTTTGCAGCGCCACGTCCGGCGAGTCGCCGGCCCGCAAGCGGGCGTGCAGCGCGGTGAGTAGATCGCTCGAGACGGCATCGTCGCCGCCCCAGCGCGACAAGACGACGGCGGGCACGCCAGCCGCTCGCCACGCCCAGGCGACGGCGCCGACTTCATCCGCGGCATCCCTCATCGACATCGCCGCGCCGTCCGAAAGAACCGCTACGCCGGCGTGCAGGTCGAGGTTCATGATTTCTCGCGCCTCGAGCGCACCGTCGTTCGCGGGATCGGGGGCAAGGAGCAGCGGCGAGAACAGCGGGCTCGCGCCGTTGACGCGAAACGGTGCGGCGAGGTGAATGACGTCGGCCTGCGGCAGGCGCTCGGCGAGTGTCGCCTCGGTCGCCAGGGCACCAGCGAGGCCCTGCACACGATCGGCCTCCGCCCCAGCGGCGATGGCGAGCGCCTCCTTCGCGGCGGCTTCCCCATTTCGAATAGCCCAACCCGGCGCAGTCCGGGCGATCTCCTCGACCACCGCCGGCGCGAGCTCTGGTGACGCGACCGAAACCAGACGGTTGGTCGAAACCTCTCGCGGTTGTGCCGGGGGCGTGCGAACGAGCGCTGTGACCGACGGTTGATACACGACTGACGTCGTGTCCGCGAGGTAGCCGCCTTCAACGGGCAGCGCTTCGAACGGCACCCGCCAGAGCACCTCGTGCGGGATGACAATCGCACGGGTTGCTGTGCCGAAGGTTGCCGCGAAACCCGGGATCAACTCGAGCGTCGCCGTACGCCAGGCGTCGGCGTCACGCAGGGTTTCCGGCTGCTGCAGCTTCGCCACGCGTTCCGCGATCGCCCGGCGAGACGCCGGCTCGAACTGGGTCGAGAAGCGAACCCCGTCTTCTTTAGTGTCGGGACTGCTCGAACGCCTCGCGAGGATGACGAGGAGCGTGTCCTCTCCAACCACGAACTCGACGAGCATCGTCCCACTGTCCGGAAGGATGCGGTCGACGTCGGCCCGTGTGGCGGCGGGCATCAGGCCGCGCCAGGTGCGCAGCGCGGGGAGCCGATCGAAGAGCGCCTGTTGCTGGGCCGTCCGTTTCTGCGTGGCGTCGGCGATGGCTCCTTCGAGCCGCGCGATGCGGGCCGCGTCGGGCTTGGGCAGCCCGCGCTCGCGCGTCAGCTGCGCGTGCACCGACACCAACTCGCCCGCCAGCTTCCGCTCCTCCTCGCGTTCCTGATCGGTCATCCCGCGAAAGATGTCCCGCTCGCCCGGCGCCAGCAGGAGGCGAAGGTCGTGAGTGCGCATCCTCTCGGCGGACTCGAAGGCTGCCGGCGCGTCCCCGTCCTCGGCCTGCAGCAGCGCGAGCATCGCGAACGCCGACGAGGAATCGCGCGCGACCGGCGCCGAAGGCCGGACCTTCGCGACCTCGAGGAGGCGATCGACGGCCGCGACGGCCGCCGTCGCGGCGCTGATGGCTTGGGGACGCTGCCGCAGACGCCTCAGCGCCTCGGCCTCGGCCACCTGCGCGCGCCACAGCACGTCGTCATTCTTGAGTGCCTCGGCGCCGCGGCGCGCGCGGCCGGCCGCGTCGAGTGCGTCCGCATGCGCGCCGCTGCTCGCGAGCGCCCGGGACAGCCCGATCTCGGCGCGCGCGGCCTGCTCCGATCGCTTGAGACCGGTGAACGCCTCGATGGCCTTCTTGTACGACGCGATCCCGTCCTGGAACTTCTCTTGCGCCGTCTGGGCAAAAGCCAGCCCCGCGACAGCGCTGGCCGCGCCCTCCGGGTCGCCACCTGCGGAGCAACTATCGAAACTCTTTCGATACTCTTCTTCGGACAGCGTGAAGCGGCCCGCCACCAGATCGACGAGTGCCAGACCTTGCCACGCGCGCCCGGCATGTGAGAGAAGCTTCAACGCCTCGAAGTGCGCGCGGCTTTCGACGAGCGCCGCCCGCGCACTATCGAGATTGCCGAGCCGGAAGTGCACGTCACCGATACTCAGCAGCGCCGCACCCTGGTCGTTCCGATCGTTGCGCGACTTGCCATCCGCAAGCACGCCGGCAAGCGCGTCGAGCGCCGCGCGGTAGTTCCCCTGCGCGAGAAACACGCGGCCCAGGCCTTCGAGGGCATCGGCCTCGCCGGCCGGGTTCGGCACCTTCCTATAGAGGTCGCGGCTCCGTGTGTAGTCTGCGATCGCCGCCGAAAACTCACCCTGGAGAAACAGCACGTTCCCCGTGCTGATGAGCGTCGTGGCCATCGCGCCCTGGTCATCGAGGCGTTCCTGGATCGCAAGCGCCTCGCGGTACGTCGTCAGCGCCGTGGCGTATTCCGCGAGCGAGTAGCGGATGGTCGCGATCCCGAGCAGCGCGGCCGCCGTCCCTGTCGAATCGTCCCGTTCGCGTTCGAGCGGCAGACGTTCTTCGTACGCCTGCAGAGCTCCCTGGAGGTTCCGCTGAAAGTACAGCGCGTTGGCAAGGTTCTGCAGCGCCTCGCCCTCGAGCCGCTTGTTGCCAACCCGCCGCGCTACGTCGCGCATACGCTCGAAGGCGGCCTGTGCCGCCGGGTACGCCTGATCCTGCGCGGCCTGACCTCCGCGCCGCGAGAGCGCCATGATGAGGCCGTCGCCCACGAGCTGGGGCTCCGCCAGCAGGAGCGCCTCGATCGCCTCCGGCGTCTGCGTCTCGATGATGCTGTCGGCGAGATCGTCGACCGCGGACCCTTCTTTGACGAGCTTCCAGTCATCGCCTTCACGCACGTAGGTCAGGCTCCACGCGGTCGTGGAGTGAAAGGTGAACGGCGGACGGCCGGGGACGCGCGAGGGGGTGACGCGATCCCGTGTGGCCGAGACGCGGACACGGACGCGATCCGCCGCCGGGAACGTGGCGACGATGGCAATCTCGGAGAAGGTGTCGTCTCCGCTCTCGAAGACGTACTTGAGCTGTTCCGCGGTGGGCCGCTTGACCTTCGCGCTCCACAACGAGAGGTAACCGTCGATGTCTTCGGCCTGTTGCGTCGCGAAGAATCGATCGACAGCTTCGCGCAGCTTTGGATCGTCGGCTCCCTGACGGCCGCCGCCGGCCGTCAGGGAGACAATCAGACACGAGATGGATGCGATGAACGGAGCGAGCGTCATCGTTCGAGCGAGAACCGGACGGTAATGGTCATCAATACGGGCACGGGCACTCCATTGAGCTCGGTCGGCGTATACCTCCACTGCCGCACGGCTCGAACGGCCGCGTCATCCAGGAGCGGTCGGGAGCTAAGCACGCGCACGCTCTCCACCCTGCCCGTCGCGTCGAGGATAGCCTCGAGGATGACGGCTCCTTGCACTCCCGCATGCCGGGCGATGTCAGGATAGATCGGGGCGACGTGGAAAATCTTGCGCGGCTCGCGAATATTGCCGCCAACACGAACCAGCTTCGGCGCAGGGGGCACCGGTGGCGGCGCAGGCGGCGCAACGACTGCTGACGCGCCCAACGAACCGAGCAGCGGTGTTCCGCTGTGGACGTCCGGCCCGTTCGCAATCGCCCCGTCCACATCGTCTTGAGCCGATGACTTCGGTTGCTCGGGCCCGACGTCGGCGGGTGCCACGATCGGCGCCTTGCTGGTGTCCACGGCTGACACTGGAGTCGGCGGCCTGGGCGGCGGCGGTGGGGACGGCACGACCGCCTTGATGTAGTCCGGCAGAGGCGAAGCGATCACCGGCAGATCCACCTCGCTCAACCACGGACTAAGGAGGAACACCGTGAGGACGACCGCATGGCCGACGATTGACAGCGGCAGGATCGACCAGCGCCGCTGACGGCGTCCCGCGGCATCGCCGGTACGAAGGACATCACGCAAGAATTCCTGAGGCATCGGGAGACCCCTTCCTGAAAGTCTGAAGTCTGACGTTGGAAGTCTGAAGTGAGGAAGTTGGAAGTAGGAAGCTGGAAGTGGAAGTGTGAAGTGGAAGTGTGAAGTGGGAAGTCTGAAGTGCGAAGTGGGAAGTCTGAAGTGCGAAGTGGTGACACTTCCCGCTTCCTACTTCCTACTTCCTACTTCCTACTTCCTACTTCCTACTTCCTACTTACTTCGCACTTCCACTTCCCTCTTCAGACGTCAAACTTCCTCACTTCAGACTTCCAACGTCAGACTTCAGACTTTCTTCTGCCTTCTCCCGATATAGACACCGGACACGCAGCCCGGTTCCCTTTCAGCCCATCATCAGCCGCATTCCGAAGATTGGCGCCAGAAGAACCAGCGTCACGATGAGATTGATCGCAAAGCCGATCAGGACCACGAGGATGGCCTTCCCGGTTGTCGAGTAGTCGAGCACCTGGCGCACGGCGATCACCATTGCGGCGATCTGCCACACCCAGATCACGCACGAGATCAGTAGCGCGAGCAGCCAGCCGAGGATCGGAATGATTCCGATGATTGTGAGGACGCTCGCCAGGCCAGGCGCGGCGGCAAAGGCGAGCACGCGGAATGTCTCCGGATAGTCGGCTTTGGTTGCCGGCTCGGGCATGAGCTTGGTGCCCACCAACCAGACAATGAGTGACCAGATGAGAAAGCCGATGATAGACATGAGAGCCCCGCCGACAATCCCCGTCAGCCCGCCGTTGTAGATGCTGCCGATCCCGGCGGCGACGGCGGCCAGGGCGATGACGCCCACCGACTGGCCAATCGCCGTCGGGTCGCGCTCGACATCTTCGAACGCGTTCGGATCCAGCTTCATCGCGCCAACAACCCGATCTCCAAAAGTCATCTCATCCTCCATCGCCTCGCAACCGCGAGGCGCGCACAGTGTAGCGCACTCACCTGACGTTCACGGGCGACGCGCAATCCACTGCCCAGTTGGCCACGCCGCGCCGCGCCGGCGTGAGATAATCACTGCCTATGCCTCGCACACGGGAGCCCGAATCCTGGGGACACTCGACGGTTCAGAGCGCCTGCCCGCTCGACTGCCCTGACTGCTGCACGCTCGAGATCACGGTCAAGAAAGGCCGCATCGTCGAGATCGACGGCGGACGCGACAACCCGAGCACCAAGGGCTACATCTGCGGGAAGGTCCGGCGATTCCCCGAGCGCGTCTACGGTGAGGACCGACTGCTCTATCCGGCTGTCCGGAAAGGGACGAAGGGCGACGGCGTTTTCACCCGCGTTACCTGGGATGAGGCACTGGACCACATCGCCGGGCGGATGATCGCCATTCGGGACCGCTCGGGCGGCGAGGCAATTCTGCCGTTCTGCTACGGCGGATCGAACGGGCTGCTCACGCAGGACACCAACGATGCAACGCTGTGGCGCGCGTTCGGCACCTCGCGCCTCGCGCGGACGGTCTGCGCGGCGGCGACCGGGGCCGCCAACATGGGGCTCTATGGCAAGATGCCCGGCGTCACGTACGAAGACTACGTCCACGCGCGACTGATCGTCCTCTGGGGCGTCAACCCTGCGACGTCAGGCATTCACCTCATCCCGTTCATCAAGGAAGCACGCAAGGCTGGCGCGACACTCGTGGTTGTCGATCCGCGCGCCACGTCGCTGGCCCGGCAGGCGGACCTCCATATTCCGCTGCGGCCCGGCACCGATGTGGCCGTCGCCCTCGCGCTGCACAAGCACCTTTTCGACAGCGGGCGCGCGGACCTGCCGTTCCTCGACCAGCACGCGCGTGGCGTGGACGGGATCAGGGCGCGGGCTGACGCCTGGCCGATGGACCGGGCCGCGCAGGTCGCCGGGCTGGAGCTGTCCGATCTCCAACGGTTCGCCGAGCTCTACGCGGCCACCAACCCCGCCGTGATCCGCTGTGGGTGGGGACTCGAGCGCAACCGCAATGGCGGTAGCGCCGTGGCCGCCGTGCTCGCACTGCCGGCCGTGGCGGGAAAGTTCGGCGTGCGCGGCGGCGGCTTCTCGATGAGCAACGCCACGGCCCTCGGCATCAAGGCCGCGGTGTGGATGAACGACACACCGGAACCGCCGACCCGCATCGTCAACATGAACAAGCTGGGCGACGCGCTGGTCGACTACAAGGATCCTGCGGTGGAGATGTTCTTCGTCTACAACTGCAACCCGCTGGCGACGATGCCGCACCAGAATCGCGTGCTCGAGGGTCTGCGGCGCAACGATTTGTTCACGGTGGTGTTCGATCAGGTCGTCACCGACACCGCACGATTCGCCGACGTCCTGCTGCCCGCTACGACCTTCGTCGAGAACTACGACATCGCCAAGGGCTATGGACCAATCAGCCTGCAGATCGTTCGCCCAGCGATCGAGCCCGTCGGCGAGGCGCGGGCAAATCCGGAGGTCTTCTCCGACCTCGGACACCGCCTCGGGATCGGCGAACCCGAGGAGGAGACCGACACGCTCCTCCGGATCGCGCGCCGGTTGCCGCCAGACGTCGGCAACGAGCTCCTCGAGCGCGGCTCCATCACGCCGCCGTTCGGCGGCCGGCCCGTCCAGTTCGTCGACGTCTTTCCGCTCACGCCCGACCGGAAGGTCAACCTGTTTCCGGACGCGCTCGAGGCGGAGGCCCCTTCCGGCCTTTATGTATTCCAGCCCGACCCGGCGACGGAGCAGTACCCGCTGGCGCTCATTTCTCCGGCGAGCGAAAAGACCGTGTCGTCGATGCTCGGCGAGCTGCGCGAGCGTCCCGGCATGCTGCAGATGCACCCCTCGGATGCGGCGGAACGAGGGCTCAGCACCGACGATCCCGTGCGCATCTTCAACGACCTCGGCGAAGTGCACTGCCCCGTGGCGGTCACCGCAAACGTCCGCCCGGGGACCGTCAGCTTATCGAAGGGCTTGTGGCGCAGGAGCACCTTCAACGGCTCGACATCGAACGCGCTGTCACCCGATACGCTGACGGATCTGGGCGCCGGGGCGTGCTTCAATGACGCGCGCGTGCAGGTGACGTCGCTCGGACGGCACTAGCACGGGCTCAGGGCTCAGCTTGCCTGAGCCTTGAGAGCCTGTGAAGAATTCGTACGTAGTGTCCGCCTTTAGGCGGACTTATCTTGGTCCGGCTGAAGCCGGACACTACATTTTCTTTACAGGCTCCGAGCTATCAGTAACTAAAGAAGAAGATCAGATCGATCCCCGCAAGCTCGATGCGGCGTTGGCCGATACGATTGGCGGCGCCCGACGCTTCCGGCGCCGCCGATCCTACGAGTCTCATGAAGTCCGAGATCTGATACTCCAACAGGAACTCGCTGTAGATCCGCTCGCCGAACTGCTGGCGCAGCTTGAGGAACGTCCGGTTACCGACCTGCTGGCCGATCGTCAAAGCGGCTCCCAGGCTGTCGCCCTCGCTAGTAGCGCTGACCTCGAAGATGTCGAGGTTGAGGGCGCGGCCAATCGACTCGCCGAGCGGCGTCGCGATGAAGCCGGTCGCGATTCCACCTGCGGTCACCGCGAGCGAAGCACGCTCGGTGCTACCGAGCTCGTTGATCGGCCGGTTGAAGAGGATGAGCGCGAGGACGTCGGACTCTTCGAGAGGCGGCGTGCTGGACAGCGCGATCTCCGGCTTCTGCAGCGTCCCGGTGATCCGGACCCTCGCCTCGACTCCCGTATCGGGGATCTTGCGCGTCGCGGTGACGTCGATGACGGGGTTGAACTCCGAGTCACCGGTGAAGCGAAGCGTGCCGTTCCGGGCAAGGTCGAACTGACGGTCCTGAAACTTATACGTGCCGCGTACTGTATTGACGGTTCCCGCCAGCGTGACCGGTCCCCCGGCGTTCTTGCGGACGTTCAGGTCGCCTCCGAGCGTGATGTTCAGATCGCCGATCGAGGCCCGCGTCGGTCCTCCCGGCCGGAGCTTCCGTCCCCGCGCAATCAGATTGTCGGGAATCCGCACGTGCAGGTCGAGGGCGACGTTCTCGAACAGGCTTGCCGGCTGTGGCGGCGCCTCGACCGGGGCTGCCGCCTCGGCCGGCGCGGCGCCCTTGCCGGCGCGCGCGAGCGCCTGCCGCGTCGCCTCCTCCGCGCTGCCGGCAGTCTCGACGGCGGCGGCGGCCGACACGACCTCTGGCAGCGCCTCGACGCGATACGGGTCGTAGAAGAGCCGCAGGATCCGATCGAGCTCCAGACGGCCGGCCGTCACCCGGATGTCTCCTTCGAGCTTCGGCCGCGTCAGCTCGCCGGTGATCTTGAGGTTCGTCCCGACGCCGACATCTCCCAGCTCGTTGTCGATGATCTCGAAGTCCTGCGACTCGAGCGTGAAGTCTACGGCGCCGACCTGTCTCTCGTGCACGGCGAGCTGACCGGCCACTGCCAACTGTTCGCCGTTTTCGTCGAGGATCTCGAATCGGCGGACGCGCACGATGTCCGGCTCGAGATCGATGCGGGTGTCGAGTCCGGAATAGGACGTGCCGAATCTCGGCACCGCGAATGCACCATCCCTGATCTCGACGTATCCAACGACGTGCGGGTCCAGGCCCGATCCCGTGACCCGGACGTCTGCTTCGAGCGTCCCGCCGACTTGCGTCAGGGCCGTGGTAAACCCCTGTATCACGCCAAGATTCAGCGCCGGCGTCTGCAGCCGGACATCAATGGCATCGTCGGGCGTACCAGCAACGTGGCCGCCCGTTGAGCGCTGGAAGAAACTCGCCGGCACCGTCCCACGAGCCGTGATCGCGACGCCGGGCGCCTGCTGGAGCGTCGCGTCCAGCTTCGTGACCTTTCCGGTGTAGTCGACGTCGGCGACGAGCGACTGGTATTTGTAAGTCTGGAAGCCGCCGTCGGTGACCTGGATCTTGCCATCGACGTTCAGCTCGCTGATGCTGCCCGTGATCGTGGCGTCCGCGGTGAGGCGGCCGCTGAACCCGCGGTTCTGCAGGAGCAGCGCCTCGACCTGCGCGAGGTCGACGTTGCGCGCATGCACCTGCATCGACCGGAGCGTTTTGTCGCTGTCGAGGCCGAGGGTGCCGGCCACATCCAGCGTCTGGTCGCCGCTCGCGAGGCGCAGATCCTTGATCGTCACTTCGTTCCGGCCGTACTGGACTGCCGCCTCGCTGCCAGCAACGTTGCGCCATTCGATACCCTGCGTCGTCAGGGCCAGTTTCGGAAGGTGCAGCTCCTGGTGATCCGGGTGGAAGATCACGCTCCCGGTCGCCGCGATCTCTCGCGTCCGCTCCTGCACCGTAGACTCGAACTCGAGGCGCTTCTGCGCGTATTCGGTCGTGGCGGTCAACCGGTTGATCTGGACGCCGCCGATCTCGAGGAAGGTCGATTCGCTCGTGGCCTTCACGCGCGCGTTGACGAAATCCAGGTCCGCGACGCTCACCGCGTACTTGCTGTCGACATCGAGGACCTTCTGCTCGCCGTAGGCGAGGCGGTTTCCGTTCAGGGTGCCGTTTGTCTCGAGGGACGCGGCGTTGCCCGTGATCGTGCCATCGAGCACCAGCGTCCCGTCGAGCCCGTTCTGGCCCGCGATGCGGCCCAGTTCCGTGATGTCGGTCGCATTCACGTGATATGTCAGGTTCGATGCCGAGACTCGACCGGTGGCCAGCCGGCCGGACGCGTCGAGCGTCACGTCGGGTCCATCGACGTGCAGCTTCGTGATATCCGCCACTTCGCCGGCGTAGCGGCCGGTCACCTCGGCGCCGGCCACCTGGACACCACCGATGAGCGACGGCGTCAACGCCACGCTGCCCTCGACCTCAACGGACGTGGGCGTCACCGGCGCCGAGAGGTTGGCGATGTGAAGCATCGCGTCCACGGTGCCGTTGACGTTGCCGTCGAGCGCTTTCCGTTCCAACACGACGGTCGGGTTCAGCTGATCGAAGGCACCCCGCACATAGAGCGTGAGCGCCGTCTCTTCGATGTTTGCCTTGAACGTCATAGCAGGCACGTGCGTGCCCCACATCGCGGAATCCGTCAGCTTCCCCGTCGACGAGAGCTTCAGCTCGTCGAGCGACGTGCCCGATGCTCTGACGTCGAAGTCGCCGCTGACCCGGCCGGCATAGCGTCCATCGTCGAGCGCCTCGATCTCGAGGGCCCGGCCAAGGCGTCGAACGTCCATGCCTTGCAGCGACCCGCGCGCCGCGTAGGCAAATGGAGTCGCCACGTTATCGAACTCCACGACGGTGCCCGGTGCGATCGAGGCGCCTTCCACCTGAGACTGGCTGAGTGTCGCGGAGCCGGATGCGGCTGTGCCGTGCCCTGTCACGCGGTAGTCGGAGAGTGACAGCTCGGTGTCGAGCTTCGGCGCCCGCGTCGAGGCGGGAAGCCGCCGCAGGTCGACATCCGCCGCGGTGCCCTGCAGATCGTAGGACACGGGCCGCCGGCCCTGAGGCAGAACGATCACTCCGCGGGTCGTCGCCGAGCCGCCGTAGGCGCGCGCGCGCGCCTCTGACAAGGTGATACGAGACCCCTTGAACGTGCCTTTGGCTTGCACTTGGGCGGCCTCGTACCCCAGCGCGAGCACCCGTGGTCCGCTGAAGGCGAACGTGCCGCCGAGCCGTTCGAGCACGGGCGTCGTCGTCGGGTTCGCGGGCAGCGTCAAGTCGACTCGGACGTCTCCGGTGATGTTGCTGCGCTGCGCCGGATTCTTGAGGATGAGCGCGAGGTTCAATCGCTCGACGTGGAATGGCCCGGCGAAAGTGAAATCAGGCGAGCGCAGGTCGGTCGTGAGCGGACCGCGAAGGAGGCCGGCCTCGGTCACGAGGTTCAGATCCATCAACAGGCGATCGAGAGTCCCACTGGTCCTCACGACGAGCTCGGGGTGCAGCTCGTAGCCGGACAGGACGGGCACGATTCTCCCGACCTCCGGAAGGGAGAGAGTTCCGTTGGCCACCAGCTTGATCGCCGGCGTCCGGAGATAGCTTTCGATGACGCCGCCAACGTTCAGCGCGCTCTCTCCGGTCTTGACGACGACTCGCTCGAGATACAGGTTGTCTTCGCGCACCGCGATCGCGCCGGTCAACTGCTGGACCGCCAGATCCGGATCGGCGCCGCGGAAACTCAGCTGGCTCAGGCCGATCGTGAAGTGCACAGGCTCGTACTCGAATGAGGCCTGCACGTCCAGGCCGTCGATCCGCCGCGGCAAGCGATAGTTCGCCGGGCGCCGCGCAGTGTCGATGGCGGCCGCGCCATCGACTATGGCAATCGATGGCAGAGAGATCGAACGATTGGGGCCATGCCGGTCGGCCTCCCTGGCCCTGTCCTTCACCAGACGCCGGATGTTCCAGCCCTCGCCGTCGCGAACGAGGTGCAGGCGCGGCGACGTCACCGTGATCCGGTCAATGACGATGCCCCGGGACACGAGCTGGAAGACGCTGTACTCCAGCGCAACGGTCTTGATCGCGACCATCCGCTCGCCGGACAGGTCCACCGCCACGTCCGAGAGACCGAAGTCGAAAAAGAGATTGCCCGTGACCCGCCCGATGGTGAGCTCGCCGTTCAAGTACTGTTTGGCTTCGCGGATGATGGTGCGGCGGATCCAGTCGCGGAACCATGGCGTCTGCGACACGACGAGCGCGACTGCCAGCAGCGCGACCGTCAGCGTGCCGGCCCAGGCGACTACGTGGACGATGCGTCGCATGAAAGCCATCAGAACGCCTGACCGATACTGAAATGGATCCGCATCGCCCGCGTCTGAGGCTCACCGTTCACGAGCAGACCCGGAATCGGGTTGAGCTGCCAGCCGGCATCGAGGCGAATGGGGCCAAGCGGCGTGTTGTACCGGAGCCCCAGTCCAGAATCGTAACGGAGATCGTTGAGATTGAAGTCCCACGGATTGGTCCAGACGTTGCCGCCGTCGAGGAACAGCACGACGCCAAACCGGCCGGCGAGCGGCACGCGCACTTCGGTCGAGAAGTTCGTGAACGTGAGGCCGCCGATCGGAAGCCCCGAGCTGAGCGGCGAAACCTCATAGCGTCCCCATCCACGCAGGTTCGTCGCACCACCGAGGAAGTAGCGCTTGAAAAACGGGACGAGGTTCTCTTCAGGTCCCTTTGCGTCGATCGACCCGGCACGGGCCTGCACGGCGACGACCGCACGAGTGCCCAGCGACTGGAAATAGCGGCCTTCGGCCGACACTTCGCGATAGTCGAAGTCGCCGCCCAGCCACTGTCCGGCCGTCTCGAGGTGGATGCTCGCGACGTAGCCCTTCTTCGCGTCGAGGATGTGATCCGTCGTGTTTCGGCCCGCGTCGAGCAGCAGCGCCGAGAGCCGGCCGCGGCCTGACCCCGTTTCGGGATCGAGCCCCAGCGCAATCAGCTCGTCACGAAACTCCGGGTCGTTGAGCGCCTCTTCGGTGATGGTGTAGTCCTCCCACTCGTTGGCGTAAGTGAGAGCGAGCACACTCGTCTGCCGGGAGCCGAGCACGGATCGGGCGCGCGTGAACTCGCGCGCCACCGTCATGCGGCCGCCGATCGTCGTGAGCTTGTACGCCGGCTCGTCGCTGAACCACGACTGCCCGCTCATGCCGAAGGAGAACCTCGGGCTGAAGAAATAGGGCTGGCGTAAGTTGAGGCGAACGCCGCGGTCGAGCGCCGAGTAGCGGGCGAAGACTCCAGCGGTGCGGGCCCCGCCGAAAAAGTTCACGTGCCGCCAGTCGACCTCGCCGCGCACCTTCTCTTCGGTCCCGTAGCCGACGCCGAAGTTGACCTTGCGATGCTTGCCTTCCGTCACCGTAACCCTGGTCGCGATCTGATCGGCCTGTTCCCCCGTGACCGCGGCTTCCCCGGCTACCGCGGCTCCCCGCGCGACCGCGGCTTCCGGCGCGATCGAACCAACCGACTCGACGTTGACGAAGTTGAACAGCTCCATCGCGTAAAGCCGGCGCTGGCTCTCGCGCAGCTTGCTCTGCTGAAAGAGCTGCCCGCGCCGGAATGTGAGCTGCCGCCGGACGATTCGCTCGTTGACGCTCTGCACGCCGACGATTTCCGTCCGTTCGACATAGGCCAGCCGGCCGGGCCGCGCCGAATAGGTGATGACGCGCTGCCGCTCGGACGAGCCAGGCGCCTCCGTGACGCTCACGTCAGGATTCGGATAGCCGTGATCCTTGAGCTCGTCGATCGCAGCCTCGCGGCTGGCCTGCACTAGCGCGCGGTCGAGCGCCGCGCCCGCCCGGAGCGGCAACCGCGACTCGAGGGTGCGGCGATGCTCGTCGGGAATGGTTTCGAGCCCGTTGATAACGACACGCTCGACGCGAATCGGCTCGCCTTCTTCGATGTCGATCTTCAAGCGAACGGACTTCTGATCGTCGCTCAGCCGGACATCGAACGACCGCACGCGGGCGTCTGGGTACCCGCGGTCACTGTAGTAGGCGACGACGCGCTTGAGATCGGCGTCGAATTCTTCGCGGGTGAAATACTCCCGCTGTCCCCAGGGCAGCCTGGCGCTCTCCGCGGTCGCGAGGACCGACTTCAACTGAACGGTGGAGACGGCGGCGTTACCGCTGAAGGACAGGTCCTTGACTTCGACGCCTGCTTGATCCTCCTTGCAGGCGGCGAGGACGGCGACCAACAGTAGAGGCGCGAGGCGCGTCGCGCGGAAGAAGCCCATGTGCGCGGGGAGATCGAAAACGTCAGTCGCGGGTGACGGGCTTCCCCGCGGAGATAAAGAGCAAGATGCCGAGGCCGACAGCCACGGCAAGACCGCCAAGCACCCACACCGGCGAGAGGTGCGGGAGCACTTCACCGTACCACAAAGCAATTAATGCGCCGAGGAGGAGGAGGAAGTATCCGGAGAGGTAGACCGTGACCAGCCGCACCGCTCGCCTCCCGGGAACGGAAGAGGATGGAGGTCGGGACGGCCTCAGCACGCTCGGTGCCGAGGCCGTCCTCTGAGGTCGACTACTGCTGCTGCAGGTTCACGACGAGCGCGGCGCGACGGTTGAGCCGCCGCGTTTCTTCGCGCGCGTTGTCGTGCTTCGGCCGCTCTTCGCCGTAGCTCACCGTACCGAGGCGGCTGGCGGCGATGCCACGGCTGGTCAAGTAGTCGCGCACCGAGATCGCGCGGCGATCACCGAGCGCGAGGTTGTACTCGGCCGTGCCGATGTTGCAGGTGTGACCCTCGATTTGAATCCGCAGGGTCGCGTTCTGCTGCATCGCGGTAATCGCTTCGTCGAGCGCGCGCGTCGCTTCCGGCCGCAGTGAGTAGCGGTCGAAGTCGAAGTGGACGTCTTCGAACACGATCTGCTTCACCACCGGCCGTACGACGTTGATGTTGACGGTATCGCTCGCCGTCTTGCCATCCTGCGGGCAGGTCACGGTGACCGTGACCGGAACAGTGCCTTCGGTATTGGGCGCCGTCCATGGCGTGTTCTGCGCGGTACGGTTCGTCAGCGTCCCGGTGGGCGCCGACCAGCTGTAGGTCACCGTGCAGCCGATCGAGCTGTTGGCCACGGCCGACACGGTCGACTGGCGACCCACTTCAACCGTGCACGGCGCGCACGACGCCTTCACACCCAGCACGTGATCGGGCTTGGCCGTCGGCGCCGGTGCCACTGGCGCAGGTGGTGGCGGCGGCGGCACGTAGATCCGCACGCCAGGGTGGTAACCGATGCGGGCCTGGAAGCCGAATTCGTCACCCGACACATCGCCGAATTCCGAACCGGCGAAGCTCCGGCCTTCCATCCCGAAGCGCCAGTTGGCGCCGGCGCCCGCGAAGAAGCCGTTCTTCGCTATCCAGGTCAAGCCGACGGTGAAGTGCGTCTGGCTGTCCTTGTCCGACACGAGCGGCGGAATCGAGCCGTCCTCGCCCACCAGTCGCGCGACCGAGGCACCGCTATAGCCGACAGCATCGAACTGCGATTCGCCGTGCAGCTCGGCCGTCACTCGCAGGCTCTTTCGCGTCGGGAAGCCGGCGCCGATGCCCCACCGGAACCCGTCCGACAGATCCACCTCGTCGGGATCGCCGCGGAAGATGAATCCGCCGTATCCCGAGAGCTCGAACTTCTGGTTGATCTCTTTGCTCGCGATGAAGTCGAACAGGAAGTCCGCCTTGCCCGTGCCGACCCCTTCTTCGTCGTCCTTGGCCGTCGGCAGCTTGACTATCCCGCGCACGGCCAGCGCCATCGGCTTCTGCTGCCACTCGGACATCAGATTGAACTTGCCGCCTAACGACAGATCGCCTAGCTGGTTACCGGACCAGCCACCACTCACGAACGGATACTGGTTGACGAGGCCGCCCACAACCGAATTGCCCGGCCGGAAGATCGGCCGTACGTCGCGGTCGATGCGCCGCACGAGCGTCCACGAGCCGAAGAGCTCCACTTTGTCCTTCAGTCCATACCCGAAGGTCACCGGCCAATCCGACACGTCCGTGTAGCCCTGCTGGTAGTCGAAGTTGGTCCTGTACCCGCTCCCCGACCAGCGCTTCGCCGGCAGAATCTCCGCCGTCGGCACGAACCACAGCCCCGTGTCCCCCATGGGCGTTGTCGTCGCGGGACGGACATCGCCATAGTCGGGAGCGGGCGGCGCTGGCTGCGGCGCAGCCTGAGCCGACGACGTCTGAGTTTGCGCCGACGGCGCGCTGGTTTGGGCCGAGGCTGCCGCGCTGACCGCCAGCACCGCCAACATCGCCATCGCAATCCGTTTCAACATACGCACTCCGCCTCCGTAGCTCACGTCCATGACACAACTCTACTACTGTCCGCCCGGCAAGTGCACCACAATCAACGGCCTACGCCGTCATGAGGGTCCCCGGGGGATCAGCGCGCTCAGTTGGCCTGGCCGTCCTCCGGATTCTCGGGCTGTGGCGGGAAGCCGTCGGCGAGGCGTCCGCGGCCACCACGGCTGATCTGCCCACCCTTGCGTCCAGCCGATCGAGCTTCCTCGGAGGTCCACTCGTGAGCAGTGCCCTTTTCGTGGGCCGCGCGTCCACCCTTGCTCGCAATTTCACGCTGCTTCTCGGGTGACATGGAGGCGAACCCGCGGCGTTCCTTGCGAATACCGTCGTTGCGACCGCTTTCGAAATTCTGCATGGTTGGCCCTCGTAAGTGCCCGCCCTCTGCAAGGTCCGGAGCCGGCAATCCTGGGCTCCCCTTGGGGGCTGAACGGGCGTTGGTCTCGTGTCATCGCCGGACGGCGCTCGAAAAGCGCCGATCCGACATTTCGTGGCCTCGTGGGCGAATCTCGTGGTTGAGCCCAATAAAGTGGCTCGAACCGCTACTTTCCGGATTCGCGCGCGCCGCCAACCCAGCAGGCAATCAAACCGTGTGCCAGACCTCAGCGGTCGGTCTGGACCCCGGAAAGCCCCTCTGGAGCCCCCTCAGGGTCATACCCGGGGCCTGGAGTAGCACCTGGGTGACACATGTGCGCACTTCCATTGGAGCGTTTCCCTACACGAGAAACTACACATGAGACAGTGGGGCCAAATACGTACCAGAACTGTGCTTCCTGCTATCATTCCAGTATGAGCGTGTGTGGAGGGCCAACGTCCCCGGAACCCCCTACCGGAAACAAAACCGGCCGCAAGGTTTTCTGCCAGAAGTTTCAGAAGGAGATGCCCGGACTCGACGTGCAGCCCTGGCCTGGCGAGTTGGGTGAGCGCGTGTACGAGAACATCTCCGCCGAAGCCTGGAAGCTCTGGGAAGAGCGGATGAAGATGATCCTCAACGAGTACCGCCTCATGCCCTGGCAGAAAGAGGCGCAACAGCTCGTCACCAAGCAGATGGAAGAGTTTTTCTTCGGCGAAGGTGCAGCGCTTCCGCCCGGATTCGTCCCGCAGCAAGCCAAGTAACTGCAGCGTCGGTGGGCCTTCCGCCTGAAGGCCGAAGCTACGGTGAGGCCTTCGCCATCTCGATCGCTGATTCAATCGTGAATGACAGTCGCGCGTGCGCCGCTCGAACCGCAGCGTCCGCGTCCGTTGCCGACGCCGCGCGCGCGAAGATGAACCCCAGGTAGCTGCCGGCTTCCGGCAGCCGCTCCAGCAGCTGCCCGATCCGGGCGGTGATGTGCACATCCTCGACGCCCGGAATTGCGCGCGCCGCAGCCTCGCCGTCGACGTGCTTCAGCCATCCCCGCTTCGGAATCGGAATCATCATGACCGCCGACGCCGCGGTCTCGCGCTCCGATGCGCGTACGTCTTCGCCAATCGCATGTCGCAGCAGCACATGCTCGAGCGTCGAGCCGTCGGCGAACCGCAGCGCCTTCGAGCACAGCCCGCCGATCGGCCGCGCCGCGACCTCGAGCACGAAGACACCATCGGGACCCACGCGGCACTCGGCGTGAATCGGCCCGTGCCAGAGTCCGAGCGCATCGGTTGCCTGTTGGATGGTCGAGACCAGCCCACACTGGCTTGTCGGGCCAAGGGATGATGGCGTGACGTAAACCGTTTCCTCGAAGAACGGGCCATCGAGCGGATCGGGCTTGTCGAAAATCGTGAAGACCTGCAGTTCGCCATCGGTCAACACCCCTTCGACGGCGAACTCGCCTCCGGGGATGAAGCGTTCGACGAGCACTTCGCTCTCGAGCCCCGTCCTCGCCGCGCGTACATCCACGCGCGCCAGCAGCGCGCTGATGCGGTCGAAGGCCGCCGCCCACTCCGCGGGCGAGTCCGCCCGGATCACCCCGCGGCTACCCGACAGGCCGAGCGGTTTGAGGACACAGGGAAACACGATGCGCGAATCCGTCGCGGCGCGCCGGCCATCGCCGACGGCCGGCAGCGTGAAATAAGACGGGACCGCCAGCCCCGCCGCGGCCAGACGTTGTCGCGCCGCGAGCTTGTTGCTGCTGGCGCTCGCCGCCTCCGGCGGATTGCCAGGAAGTCCGAGACGCGCAGCGACTCGGGCCGCGAGAATCGCTGGCCTGTCGCCGACCGCGAGCACGCCATGAAAGGCGGACCGCCGTGCCTCGGCGACGATGGACTCGATCGACGCCGCCTCCTCGTGAAAGCGCACCGCGATCGCGCGGTCGCGCCACGGATCGTCGAGCTGCTGGCAACGGTCCGTGGCAAACACGAGTTCGATGCCCAGCCGCTCGGCCGCGTCGTTGAACGACCGCAGCTGATAGCCGGTGGTCGTGGACAGGAGAAGAACTCTGGTCACAAGCGTGCCAACCCAAAGCGTACCCGAGGCGACGTGCCAATGGCCAGTTTACATCGGCACGATGAAACAATGCGCACGATGTGGGCAGCCAACTGAAATCAAGATCGTCATCGGCCGTCAGCCCGTGAAGGGGTTCGGCCGAACCCTCATGCCCGCGAAATGACTTAAACCAAGACCAGGCTGAACGCGCCGACGGCTACTGGGTCACGAAGAACACGATGACTCGATGAACACGAAGGAAAACCTATGGGATCATCGTGACCATCGTGTCATCGTGCTCATCGTGTTGTAGCGTGGTCTCGTGACAGCATTTGTGAGACGGCTTCTAAAGCAGTGCCAGCTGCTCCGACGTCGGCTCCGCGCAACAGTACCAGGGTTCGCTGAGGTGCGGGATGGTCATCGGAGCCGTCCCATCGGGCTCGGCGCGCCGCTCGGCCGGGATGCCGGCCACCTCGTGCGCGAGCGTCCAGATACTGCCGAAGATCTCCCGGCGAGGCCCCGAGAGATTGCCGCCGACAAAAGCTTCGATCCGCTTCTGGAGATCGTCCACGCGAACGTCCGCGTGCGTCCACGGATAACTCAGGGAGCGCGGGTTGAACTCGTGAATCACGTCGCGGATGTCCGGCAGTTCCAGCAGCCGTGATCCTTCCGTCACGAGCAGACGGATGGCGAGTTGAATCGGCGACACATGCTCGACGAGCCCGAGCCGATCGATCGTGCCGAGCAGATCGCAATAGCCCTCGAGCGTGGTCCACGGCGTGAACGCCACGAACGTCGGGGCGAGCGTCAGAGACACTTCGCGCGCGCGCGCGACGACGCGTTCGAAGTCGGCGCGAGTATGGCCCTTCTCGAGCCGGGCAAGGATGTGGTCGTCGACCGCTTCGACCGCCGTCGTGACGAAGGCGCAATGGGTGTCGCGCAACCGGGGCAGCGCGTCGGCATGCTCGAGCAGGTGCTCGACCTTGATCGTGACGTCATACGAGACATCAGGAAACTCGCCGGCAAACCGCTCGACGATCGCCATGGCGTGGCCGATACCGTTGAAAAAATCCGGGTCACCGAACGTGATGTGCCGGGCGCCCGCCGCGACCTGCGCGCGAACGTCGGCCATGACGATGTCGATGGGGACGACGCGGAAGCGGCCGTCGTAGACCGGCACGATCGGACAGTGGCGGCACCGGTGCTTGCAGCCACGGCTCGCTTCGGTGTATCCGGCTGTCCTTCGTTCGTCTCCCCACTGCAGCGTCGCGTACTTCGTGAGCGCCGGCAGTCCGTCGCGATCCGGCACGAGGAAGTGCACGCGGGGAACGGTCCGTGCGCCGGCACCTGTCGCCGCGCCAGCGACGTGTGCATTGGCGCCAGTGGCACTGACGGCGCCGGGGGCCGGATCGGAGACCGACTCGACAAGCGCATCCTCGAACTCGCCCCCGACGATCGCCGATACGCCCTGCTCGCGGAGCATCGGCGCGTTTAGCGGGGCATACAGGCCGTAGGCGACCAGCCGCGCGCCAGGGTTGAGCGTGCGCACCCGGGCGATCACCGGCATCGCCAGCCGCGTGGCCGTGTGCATAGGAAGAAAGAACGCGACCGCTACTGCCTTCCGCACGACGTCTTCGCTGAGCCGCTCTTTCGACAGGTCGGCGCAGACGACATCAATGCCAGCCGCCCGAAGCGCGGCCGCGGCCGACGCGAGCCCGAAGGGCTGACGCCCGAGGTCATACGTGGAGATGAGCAGAACCACACCGGCATTGTGGCACGAGACTGTCATATGCTTTACGCCATGCACGCTCCCGGGCTCGACGACCGCGGCTTCTTCGGTCACCCGCGTGGCCTCTCCACGCTCTTTTTCACGGAGATGTGGGAGCGCTTCAGTTACTACGGCATGCGGGCGTTCCTCATCCTATACATGGTGACGCCGGTGGCCGGCGGCGGTCTCGGTTTCTCGGACCCCGACGCGGCATCGATCTACGGCACCTACACCGGCAGCGTATGGGGCGCGGCGATCCTCGGAGGCATCGTCGCGGATCGATTCCTGGGACAGTACCGCAGCGTGCTCATCGGCGGCATCATCATTGCCCTCGGCCACTTCGCCCTGGCATTCAAGGCCCTGCCCTTCTTCTACAGTGGCCTCACGTTGATCGTCGTCGGAACGGGACTGCTCAAGCCCAACGTGAGCACAGTCGTGGGGTCGCTTTACGCGCCCGGCGATAGCCGGCGCGACGCGGGCTTCTCAATCTTCTACATGGGCATCAACCTCGGGGCCTTCCTCGGGCCGTTTATCGCCGGGTACATCGCGCAGAAGATCGACTGGCATCTGGGCTTCGCCTGTGCCGGGGTCGGCATGGCCTTCGGGGTGGCGCAATTCGTCCTGGGGCGCAAGCGCCTCCAGCCGGCAGTCGAACGCCTGACGTCTCAGCCCAGTGCCAGTGTCGCTCCCACGGCCGCAACCGCTCCGGCGCCTGTGTCCGACGGTGGATGGCTGGGCTTCTCGACCACCGAATGGAAGCGCATCGGCGCCATCGTGATCCTCATCGTCGTCGCCACGCTCTTCTGGGGCGCGTACGAGCAAGCCGGCTCGACGCTGACGCTCTTCGCCGATCGCTACACCCGGCTCGAGGTCCTCGGGTTTTCGTTCCCGTCATCCTGGTTTCAGATCGTGCAGCCGATCTGCGTGATCCTGCTCGCCCCGGTGTTCGCGTGGCTCTGGATAAGACTCGGGCCGCGAGAGCCATCGGTTCCCACCAAGTTCGCGCTCGCCCTCGTGTTCATGGCCGCGTCGTTTCTGGTGCTAGTACCAGCCGGCGCCATGGCCCAGGCAGGTGAGGGCGTTCGGGTCAGCCCCATGTGGCTTGTGGTCGCGTACGCTGTTTCTGAGCTCGGGGAGCTCTGCCTCAGTCCCGTCGGCCTCAGTGCCGTGACCAAACTCGCGCCCGTTCGGATCCTCGGCATGATGATGGGCGTCTGGTTCCTGTCGAACGCGTTCGGCAACAAGCTCGCAGGCTGGGTGGCCGGCTTCATCAGCAGCATGCCCCTCGAAACACTTTTCGGCGTCGTCGCGGGCACCCTCGCGGCGGCGGCGCTGATCATGTTCGCGGTGGTCAAACCGATCCGTCGCCTTATGGGCGAAGGCCACTGAACCATGGCCCTCGAGAAATATCGCCAGAAGCGGAATTTCAAGAGCACGCCCGAGCCGACGGGAGATCCGAAAACCGTCGCCGAGCGGGCGAAGAAGGCGCGCACCGAGAAGGGCCTCTTCTTCTGCGTGCAGAAGCATCTCGCCAGTCACCTCCACTACGATTTCCGGCTCGAGCACAACGGTGTCCTGCTCTCGTGGGCCGTGCCGAAGGGTCCGTCGCTCGATCCGAAGACCAAGCGCCTCGCGATGCACGTCGAGGATCACCCCTACGAGTACGGCACGTTCGAGGGGGTCATCCCCGAGGGCTACGGCGCGGGCATCGTGATGCTCTGGGATCAGGGGACGTGGACACCCGAGGCCGATGACGTCGATGCAGCCCTTGCCAAAGGCGACTTGAAGTTCACGCTCGATGGCTACAAGCTCAAAGGCTCGTGGGTGCTCGTACGGACGGCCGGCCGGTGGGGCGGAGGGTATGGCGGCAGCGATGGCGCCAGGAGCTGGCTGCTCATCAAGCACAAGGACGATTGGGCGGGCGACCTGGACATTGCCGAGTTCGCCCCGCGCAGCGTCAAGAGCGATGGTGACTTCGAAGACATCCTCGCCGCTGACAACCCCGACGTCTGGGTCTCCAACCGACCGGCAAAGGGCGGCGAGACCGGGGCCATGCTGGCCGCGATCATCAAGAAGGCCGCAGCGCTGAAGGCGCAGCGCGAGAGCGGCCCCACGACACCCGAACCAGCCGCGAAGACCGCGAAGACGGTCAAGAGTGCGAAGAAGAAAATCGCAGCACCTCGAACACGGAAGAAACCCGCCGGGACACGACGTTCCGCCTCCTGACATCCATCATGAACAAAACTGACTTCATTCTCTTCAGTGGCGCCGCCGCCGGCGCCGAGGCCGAATTCGGAGCGTGCGCCGAACGCCACGGTATCGAGGAGGTCAACTTCACCTTCGACGGTCACAAGGATGTGCGCAGCCGCGGGATCCGCGTCCTCAATCACGAGGAGCTGCAGGCCGGCGACGTCAGCCTCGAGTACGTGTCGCGGCTGATGCATCGTCGATACACCGACAGTCCGACGATCAGGCGAGTGCTCCAGACGCTCTGGTACCAGGTGAATCACGGCCAGGAGATTTATGTGATCGGGGTGATTCTCGAAGATGGGACCGTGCGGGGCGGAACCGGCTGGGGAGCGGAGTTCGCGAAGCTGTGCAACAAGCCGCTCTTCGTCTTCGATCAGGAAAAGGACGGCTGGTTCGAGTGGACCGGGTCGGAATGGAAGGCGCGCGGCGCCGCCGCGCCGGTCATCACGCACCCGCATTTCACGGGTACCGGCACGCGACAGCTCCAGGACAACAGCCGCCGGGCGATCGAAGCGCTCTTCGCGAAATCGTTCGACTAGGAACCTTCTAACGACTGGTGCCGACGCGCTCGTCGAGCTCGAGCCAGCGCGCCAGCGCGGCCTCGAGGTCCGCGGGCAGCTGCTCGAGGCGTGCGAGGACGACGCGAATGTGGTCGCCGCCGGACTTGTAGAAGTCGGCCGCCTGTGACTCCTCGGTCAGACGCCGCTGCTCCGCCTCGAGCGACTCGATCTGCGCCGGCAGCGACTCGAACTCGCGCTGCTCCTTGAAGGAGAGCTTGCGCTTCTGGCGTCCGGACGGATCTGCCGGTACGTCTGGCTTTTTGAGGCTTCCGGGTCTACTTTTTTCAACGCTCGCGGGGCCCCACCCCCGCTCGCTCTCGCGCGGCGACTTCCGCCTTCGCTGAAGCTTCGGCGGACCGCCGTAGCCTTGGCGGAGGCTGGTCGCGCCGCGCTCGGGCCGCAGGCGCTGCTGTCTCTGTCTGAGATAGTCCGCCCACCCGCCGACATATTCGACGACCTGCCCCTCCCCCTCGAATGCCAGCGTGCTCGTCACGATGTTGTCGAGGAACGCGCGATCGTGGCTGACGAGCAGCACGGTCCCCGGAAAGTCAGCGATGAGCTCCTCGAGCAGCTCGAGCGTCTCGATGTCGAGGTCGTTGGTCGGCTCGTCCATCACGAGGACGTTGGCCGGACGCGCGAAGAGGCGCGCCAGCATCAGGCGGTTGCGCTCCCCGCCCGACAGCGACTTGATCGGCGAGACGGCGCGCTCGCGCGGGAACAGGAAATCGGCGAGGTAGCCGATGATGTGCCGCGGCTGTCCGTTGATGACGACGGTATCGTTGCCGTCGTTGACGCTGTCGGCGACCGACTGCTCGTGATCGAGCTGCTCGCGCTGCTGGTCGAAGTACGCGATTCGCACGCGCGCACCCCGCGTAACCGTGCCCGCGTCCGGCTCGAGCTCGCCCGTCAGCAACTTGAGCAGCGTCGTCTTGCCTGAGCCGTTCGGACCGACGAGGCCGATGCGATCCCCGCGCAGAATGCGCTGCGTATAGTCGCGCACGACGCGGATGGGGGCCGAGCTCCCCTCGAACGACTTCGACACGTGGTCCGCCTCGAACACGAGCCGGCCAGACGCCTCGCTGGCATCGACGGTGAGTCGCACGTCCCCGCCCGTCGTCCGCTCGGCCGCACGCTGCGCGCGAAGCGCCATGAGCGCGCGCACGCGGCCCTCGTTGCGCGTCCGCCGCGCCTTGACGCCCTGCCGCAGCCACGCTTCTTCTTTCTCGAGCTTCTTGTCGAGCCGGTCGAGCGCACGGGCATCCGCATTCTCAGCCTCCGCTTTCTTGTCCAGATAGCTGGAGTAGGCGCCAGGCCAGGATGTCAGCGTCCCGCGGTCGAGATCGACGATGCGCGTTGCCAGCGCGGAGAGAAACGCGCGGTCGTGGGTTACGAACAGCAGGGAGCCGGAAAACTCGCGCAGGTAGTCCTCCAGCCAGCGGATCGCGTCGATATCGAGGTGATTCGTCGGCTCGTCGAGCAGGAGCAGGTCGGGCTCGGAGACGAGCGCCTTGCCGAGAAGCGTGCGACGCCGCCACCCGCCAGAGAGCTCGCCGAGTGAACGGTCCGCCGGCAGCGACAGGCGGGAGACGACGGTTTCGACCCGCTGCTCCAGCCGCCATCCGTCGCGCTCCTCGAGCTGGTGCTGGAGATCGCCCAGGCGCTCGAGAGCCGCACGGCCATCCGCGACCTCGCGCGCCACGTGGTGGTACTGCGCGACGAGCGCGCCGAGCTCCCCCAGCCCGGCCGCGACCTCGTCAAAAACGGTGCGATCCGCAGCCGCAGGGACGTCCTGGTCCAGGCGCGACACGCGCAACCCGGGTGCCCGCCAGATCGATCCGCCGTCTGGCGGGACCTCGCCGGAGATCACCTTGAGGAGGCTCGATTTGCCCGTCCCGTTGCGGCCGATGAGGCAGATGCGCTCCCCCGCCTCTATCCGGAGGCTCGCGTCCTCGAAGAGAGGCAGGTGGCCAAACGACAGCGATACGCGATCAAGGGTAAGTAGGGGCAATGCTCACTACTGAATGGTGGAAGTGAAGGTTGAATACCGAAGTACCGAACGACCTGCAGTCGACGTCACTCAATCATAGCGAAAGCGGCGATAATGGGTGCTCTGGCAGGATTGGAGGATTGGATGAAAGCGTTCTTGGCAATCGGTGTGCTCGCGCTCGTGGCGCCGCTCGCCGCGGGTGAAACCAGGCTCGGCACGGGCGTCAGCCTGAAGGAGTCGACCGCGATCAAGGCGCTCGTCGAGCAACCCGCCGCCTACGTCGGCAAGACCCTCAGGGTCGATGGCGTCGCGACCGCGGTCTGCAGCGCCATGGGGTGCTGGATGGCCGTGGCCGCGGAGGGCGACGAAAAAGGTGCCACGGTTCGAATCAAGGTCGACGATGGCGTGATCGTGTTTCCGATGACGGCAAAGGGCCGCAAGGTGTCCGCGGAGGGCGTGTTCGAAGCCGTGGGCGGAAATGCAGAGGCGAAGGAAGCCGCGGGAGAACACGCGAAGCACGACCCGAAGGCATCGCAAACCTATCAGCTGAAGGCCACGGGCGCCGTCATTCAGTAGCGACAATAACTGAGCGCGACCCGGCGGTCGCGCTCAGTCTCCTCCGGTCCATTCTTCAGCACAGCCGTCACAGACCTTTGTCGCGTGCGTGCACGATCAACTGATCGCGCGTGGCGACGTTCAGCTTCTGGTAGATGTGATGGAGGTGGACCTTGAGCGTCCCTTCGCTGACGCCGAGCCGGCCCGCCGCTTCGCGCGGGCGCGTTCCTGCCACCACCATCTGTAGCACTTGCATCTCGCGCGCGGTCAGCACCTGGGCGAGCTCGCGCAGCGCCGTCTCGCGCGTGAGGAGCGCCGCCATCGCGCGCCCGACGAGCGATTGATCCAGGCTCGTGCCGCCCTCGAGGACCGAACGCACGCAGTGGGCGACTTCATCGACCGGCGCGTCCTTCGCGACGAGTCCGCGGATGCCGAGATGGATCCCCTCGAGCACTTCGGTGTCCCGCAAGGGGCCCGTCACCAGGATGGCGGGAATCTGCAGACCGCGTCCGCGGACTTCTCGCAACACCGCCAGACCGTCAGGATCGCCCAGACGAACGTCGAGGATCGCCAGGTCGGGCTGCCGTTTGAGAAGTGCCGATAACAGTTCAGCTCCAGTGCGACACCGCTCGACCGTTGAGGCCGGGATCGCGCGCAGCACCTGCGCGAGGCCCTCGAGCATCAGCGGTTGTTGATCGGCGATCACCACGCGCGCCGCAAGCGGCCCGATCCGGACCTCTCCACGGCCCGCTACCTGGTCGTGCTCTCTGTTCTGCAGCATCCGCGTCCTACCTCTACATGAGAAAATTGGCTGCAAAGGTGCCAGACACCTTTGCGGGAAGGTGCCAGCCACCTAACGGTTCGTCCTCAATTACAGCTCAGAGGTGTAAACGCCGTGGGGGTAGTTTTGTTACACCGGAAAGAGTAGATACTCAGCAGTGGCTACCGGCCCAGCGCTTGAGTCCAGCCGACGACGACCTGAACCGATGGCACCGACGGGAATCCGAGCATCGTATTGACCACGAAGAGCTTGCCGTCCGATGTCACATGGAAGTCAGACGTGCCGGCCGGCTCGGGGACCCAGGCTCGAAAAAGGATCTGCGCCTTTTGTGGCTGCCAGGTCTCGCCCGGGGTAATCGGAACTGATGCAACGTAGCTGTCGGCTGTCAGGTAGAACAGCTCGCCGCCGTCGCCACGCCAATGCGGTTCGGCGCCACCGCGGGCCGACACTTGAAATCGAGCGCCTGAACGCGCCACCGGCTCGACGTACACCTCCGGTGAGCCGAACTCGAACGTGGTGTAGGCAATCCACCGACCGTCGGGCGACACCTCGGCAAGCCACCGCTCGGCCCGGTCCGTTGCGCGAATCAGCGAGGGCCCTTTTCCCGCGTCGAGCGGCGCGAGCCAGAGACCTCCCCTTATGATCGTCTCTACCAGCGCACCATTCACGGTCCAGTCTTCGACGTACTTGTCCCCGTCGGGTCCAGGGCGTAGTTGCTCCGGCCTCACATCGTCGATGACTTTTGTATAGGTTTCGTAGCGGCCGCCCCTCTTCGACGAGAAGGCGATCTCGCGCCCATCAGGCGACCACGCTGGCGCGACGTCAGGCGCATCGTTTCTGGTGACCGGAGAAAATATCGATCGCGCCAGATCGTAGAGCATGAGATCGGCGTTGGAGCTTCGCGCCTCCAGGCTCTCCATGAGGATGCGCTTGCCGTCGGGCGAGAATCGGGGGTGCCGGTACGTGCCGATCGGCAGGCCGGGTCTCGTCTGGTGCCCGTCCCGGTCGAGAAGCATCAGCCGGGTCAGGGGCAGAGATTCCGACTGGCGGTAGATGAGCACATCGTCGGACACATCGAAGGCGCCGTCGCCCCCCGTGTGGTATTTGAGCCGGACGGCGACTTGCTCGGGCATGCCCAGCACCTTTTCCGTGCGTTCGTCGAATCGCTGCGCCACGAGCGATCCATCGCGCACGTAGAGCAGGTATCCCGCCGACGAGTAGGCCGCACGCGAATGGTCCGGCATGATCCATTTGCGCGTCGGGTCGTCGAGTGACATCAAGTACAGCCCCGACTTGTCGGGCTGTGTGCTCCGGATCACGAAGACAAACCTGCGCCCGTCGGGAAGAAACTCCGGCCAGCCGTGCGAATACTCGCCGCGCGCCGAATCGATCGTCGTGACCGCCGCGAGCCTCGTGCCGTCGGCGTTGATGCGCCGGAGCCCGTCGTTCGTGGCAAAAAGCAGTACACCGTCGCGATTCCAGTCTCCGCCCTTCGGATTCGGCGCGTCGGCAAGTACCTGCGGTTCGCCGTTGCCCTCCAGGGCGATCTTCTTCAGCTTGCCCTCGTCGAAGAACGCGAGCGTGCGCGAATCGTGAGACCAGAACGGAGTTTCGCGCGCGGACGTGTGAGGGATAGGCCGTCCCTCGGTGGAACTCAGCTCGCGCACCCACAAGGCGTCCCGGCCCTCGACGGTGGTGCCGTAGACGATCAGGCGGCCATCGGGCGACAGACGCGGCCAGCTCCATGTGTTGTCGGGCAGTCCAAGAGGAAACCGGATGAGCATCGGATCGCGTGCGGCGGCGGGCCGGAGCGACCCGCCCATAGCGAGCGCGGCGACCGCGATCGCGGCAGCGGCCGCAGTCCCGAGAATCCATCCGATTGGCCGCCGCTGGCCGGCGGCCGCGGGACGAGTCCCACCTGTTTCCGATGTCGTCGACAAGAGCGCGGCGTGCGCGCCGAGCGTGCCGACAAGGGCGTGCTCAAGTTCTCCCGCGGTCTGATATCGCTCACGCGCGTCGTGGGCCGCCGCGCGTTCGACGACCTGCACGACGGCGTCAGGAACCTCCGGCCGCAGATCACGCAGGCGCGTCCGCACTTGTCGCGCGTGGGCGCTCTTCAGCTCGGCGAGCGACGCAGCCTCGATCGGCAGCCGACCGGACAACAGATAGAACAGCAGGACGCCGAGGCTGTAAATGTCGCTCGCGACGCTCGCCGGCCGCCCCTCGAACAGTTCCGGACCCATGTAGAGAGGAGTGCCAGACAGGTTCGCGGGCGTCTCGCCTGCCTCGGACGTCCACGCGCCGCTGAAATCCATCAGGACGATGCGCCCGCCCACTTCGCGCATCACGTTGTGCGCCTTGATGTCGCGATGGAGCAGCGAAGCCCCCTGCAGCGCCGACAGCGCGCGGCACAGATCGACGCCGACGCCGACAACCTCTCGAGCACTCATCGGGCCGCGGTCGTGAACCATGGCGGCCAGGGTCTCGCCCTGTATGAACTCCATCCAGATGCCGACGCCCTTGGAATCCTGCTCGGCGCCGTAGACGGTGACGATGTTGGGGTGCCTGATCCTGGCGAGGTTTCGAGCCTCGCTCAGAGGCGACCGCGTAGTCGAGGTGCTGGCGGGTATCAGCTTGAGCGCGACTTCACGATCGACTTTGGTGTCCCACGCCCGATAGACCGTGCCAAATGCGCCCGAGCCAACTGACTCGAACAGAACCAGGTGGTGCCAGTGCGCCGTCCCCGACTCGCTGCCAGACGTCGCGCCGGGCGCGTCCCCGCCGGGAGTCCGGTGCGCCAGGATCACCTTTTCGAGGCGTTTGAGATTGCCGACGAGCGTCCGTGCCTCGTCGTCGGTGGCGCGGCGGTCCGCGAGATCCCAGTCGACGGTCTTGCCGTCTGAGACGTCGGTCCCGAGCGCTACGAGCCACGCGTCGTCAGGCTGATCGCTCAACGCCCATCTCCGAGGCCAGGCGCAGCAGGGCGCGGCTGATCGCGACCCGCACAGCGCCAACGGACGGCCTGTCGAGCAACTCGGCAATCTCGCGGTATTCGAGACCGAGCTCGACGCGGGCCACAATCAACTCCCGGTCGGACGGGCGCAGCCGCTGGAGCGCGGCTTCGTAATGCCCGAATGTCTGACGGCCGACGGCGAGCTCGAGCGGCGAGGGATCGCTGGCCGGTTCGTCGTCGGAGAGCGAGGCGTTGGCGGGTCGTCGCGCGGCCCGGCGCAGCGCGTCGCGGAGTCGATTGCGGAGCGCCTCGCACACATAGGCACAGAACGCGCGCTCGTGCTTCGGGGTGAACGAGTCGAGCTGGCGGACGGAGCGCAGGAGCGTATCCTGGACGATGTCCTCGGTATCGAGGTGCTCGCGCGCCCAGACGGGCAGTCGGCCGTGCGCCCACCGGCGCAGGCGCGGCAGATAACGAGCGCACAGCTCGTTGCGAGCAGCCTCGTCACCGTCCTGAGCGCGGACCAGGAGCTCGAACGACGAATGGGTCTCCCTGCCGCCCAGCGAGAGCGACAGCGTCGAGAGCGAACCGGGCAGCGGGTCTGCCATGACTCGGGATAGAGCGCCCATCATAGCGCACTGGACAGCCCGCGCCACGAATTGTCTTGTCGCGACGAGCAGCCTAGACCACAAGCTGTCTCATAGACAGCGCGAACGAGCTGAAGCGCCCGCCTCCGCGCCGGAGGCGCTACGGCGAGGTCTCGCCGGAGCTTTCAGCGAAGGCGGGAGCGTGTAAGGGGGTCCGGGGGACAAAGTCCCCCGGATGAGACTACAACGTATCTCACAAATGCGGCGCGAGCGAGCACCGCGAGCGAGCCACGCGCCCGGAGCGCGCCGACGAAGCGGCGCGCGAGAGCGCGTGCAGGGGAGTCCGAGGGGCGAAGATCCTCGGATGAGACTAGAGCAGGCGCTTGGCGAGAACTGCCCAGACAGCCTGCGCCAGACGCCGGCGGTCGTGCCGCGCGATGTCGGAGGACCAAAACTCCCCTTCCACCACCTCGCACGACGCCGGAATGTCGCCGCGCTCGAGGGGACGCTTGTGCTCCTCGAGGTAGCGCGCCAGCGTGGCCTGGGACGGCGTCGAGCTGTCCACAATCACGACGTCGACGGGACGCCCGAGCACCTCTGCTATCCGGCGCACCGCCTCGCCGGCCGTGAATCCCCACATGCCCCGCCCCTCGGTCAGCAGATTCGTGACCAGCACAATGGGTCCGGGCACCGCCCTCACGGCCTCGGGCGCGCCGCGCACGAGCAGGATCGGCATCAGACTCGTGTAGAAGCTGCCGGGGCCGATGACGACGGCGTCGAGCGCGCCAATCGCGGCCTCGGCGGCAGCGTGAAGCCGGACGTCCGGCTCGAGCCAGAGCCGCGTAATGGCGTGGCCGGCGGTCTGCCCCGCGTCGACCTCGACCTCACCCTTGGTTGCCGATCCATCGCCATAGTTGGCGCAGATGCTCGCCGGCTCGGTCGTGACGGGCCAGACGTGCCCTTCGCACCCCAGCAGGGCGCGCAAGCCATCGACCGCGGCCAGAAAATCCCCGCTGTAGCGCTCCATCATCGACAGCAGCAGGTTGCCGCCTGTGTGCCCGCGGAGCCGGGCATGTTCCGGCATCGACAACCGGGCGAGCAGCACCTTGCGCGCTTCGCGTTCGTTCCGCGCGAGCGCGAGCGCGCATCGCAGCACGTCGCCTGGCGGAAGGACGCCGAGCTCGTCGCGCAGCTGACCGGAGCTCCCGCCGCTGTCGAACATCGTCACGATGGCATGGACGATCAGCCACGGGTTGGTCTTGAGTCCTCCGAGCAGACTCGGCAGACCCGTGCCGCCGCCGAAGCATCCGACGTTCAAGGTTCGAAGCTGCATGGAATGTGGTCAGTATAATGGCCTTCATGGCGTCAGCCCCGGGCCAAGACCTCACCGATCGGCAAGGCGCGGCGCTGCAGGCGCTCGTGAGCGACCTGCGAACGATCTTCGGCTCCCGGCTGCACGCGCTCGTCGCCTATGGCCTGGACCTCGACACGGGCGCGGGCTACATGCGGACGCTCGGGCTGTTCGAACGAGTCACGTTCGACGACCTCGCCCGTGCCGCGCCGCTCGCGGCGGAGTGGCAGCGCCGCGGGCTGGCCGTCCCGCTCCTCCTCTCGCGGCACGAGTTCGAACGAACCCTTGACGTCTTCCCGCTCGAGTACGGAAACATCATCGCGAATCACGTCGTGATCGTCGGCGACAGCCCGTTCGCCGGAACGCGCGTCGCGGATGCCGATCGCCGCCGCGGTTGCGAACAACAGGCCAAGAGCCACCTCATCCACCTGCGCGAAGCCTTCCTCGAAGCCCAGGGCGACTCGCGGCACATCGCACGGTTGATCACGTCGTCGGCGCCTGCGTTCCGCACGTTGCTCACGAATCTGGCCCGCCTGGACGGCGGCGGCCGTTTCGACCCCAACAGCGATGCCACTCGCGATCGAGGCAATGAAGCGCTCGCCTCGACCATCGAGCGCACAATCGGCGTTCCGTCGCCGCTCATCGTCGAGGTCCTGGCCGCTTCGTCCGGCCTCAGCGCCGTGGCGGACCCGACCGCGCTCTTCTCGCGATACATCGAGGCAAGCGAGCGCATCTGGCGATTCGTCGACGGGTGGCGCGCGTGAGGCGAACGATCGCCCTGGCGACCGTCATCGTGACGCTCGGTGCAACCGCGGCGCTGGCGCAGCCGGCCCCGCCGGCACTCGCCGGCACGGTCAACGACTTCGCCAAAGTCATCGACGAATCCAGCGAGCGCGAGCTCGATCGACACATCCAGGCCCTGCACCGCGCCACCGGTGACACCGTCGTGATCGCGACCGTGCAGACGTTTCAGCCGTACGCGGACATCAGGGAATACGCCGTCAAGATGTTCGAGAACCATGGACGAGGCATCGGCGAGCGCGGCAAGGACAACGGACTGCTGATCGTCGTCGCCGTCGAGGATCGCAAGGTCGGGATCGAAGTCGGATACGGTCTCGAAGGATTCGTCACCGACGGCTTCGCCGGTCAGACGATCCGCGAAGCGATCCTGCCGCAGTTTCGCGAGGGTCAGTACCGGCAGGGGCCTCGTCGCGGGGACCACGCGCGTCATCAGCCGCATTGCCGAGGGTCGCAGCGTACAGCTGCAAGATATACCGCGGGAGGTCCCGGCGCCTGCGGCGAGATCCGGACAGGACTTCGCTCAGGCCCTGCGCGTCCTGCTGTTCATCCTGTTCATCATCTTCATGGTGAGCCGACGCTCGCGGCGCCGGCGCTCCTGGGGGCTCGGCCCCTGGAGCGGCTGGAATAGCGGCGTCGGTCCATTCGGGAGCGGACACGGAGGCTTCGGCGGAGGGTTCGGCGGATTCGGCGGCGGCGGCGGCCGCGGAGGATTCGGCGGGTTTGGCGGCGGCCGCAGCGGCGGCGGTGGCGCCTCTGGAGGGTGGTAACCATGGAGAGACTCAGGAACGCTTTCAACTTCGCGCTCGTCGTCGCGACGGCGCTGACACTGTCCGGCTGCTCCTACAACAAGTTCACGGGACAGGAGGAGGCGCTCAAAACGGCGCTTGCGGAAGTGCAGAATCAGCTGCAGCGGCGCAACGACCTCATCCCGAACCTCGTCGCGACGGTGCAGGGGTATGCCAGTCAGGAACGCGACATCTTCACGGCCATCGCCGAATCGCGCGCGCGGATGATGAGCGCCAAGACCCCCGACGAGCAGGTTGAGGCGGCCAACGCCCAGACGAGCGCGCTCTCCCGGCTCCTTGCCGTTGTGGAGAACTACCCGCAGCTCAAATCGGACGCCAATTTCCAGCGGCTCATGGACGAACTGGCGGGAACCGAGAATCGGATTGCCGTCGCCAGGCAGCGCTACAACGATGCCGCGCGCCAGTACAACACGCTCAGGCGCAGCTTCCCCTCCAACGTGACCGGGAAGGTGTTTGGCTTCAAGGAGTACCAAGTACTTCGAAGCGCCGCCCGACGCGCAGAAACTTCCAAAAGTCGACTTCAAGCGGTAAGCGCTCTACTAAGCGATGTAGTAGATTACCGACGACTGACAGTGCCTCAGGGCTCGGGTTTTCCCTGAGCCTTGAGTCGATTCACATCGAAATCGCAGTCACAGGGAGAGGGCGTCGACATGGGTGGACACGTGCGTGCGCGACTGCTGGTATGGGTCGGACTGGGGCTGTGTGCGATTGGTGGAGGCACGGGCATGCTGGCCGAACAGCCGCAAGCCCAGGATACGCCGCCTGCGCCCCGGCCAGTCAATGAGTCGGACGACCCGCTCCTCAAACGGTTCGTCTGGCGGTCGATCGGCCCGGCCGTCATGGGCGGACGCGTGGACGACATCGCCGTCGACGAGAGCAATCCCTCGACCTTCTACGTGGGCTACGCAACCGGCGGCATCTGGAAGACCGTCAACAACGGCACCACGTGGACGCCAATCTTCGACGAGTACCCGGTCGCCTCCGTCGGCGACATCGAGCTGGCACCGTCGAACCCCAGCATCATTTACGTCGGCACGGGCGAGCCCAACAACCGCCAGAGCTCGTCGTTCGGCGCCGGCGTCTACAAGTCCAGCGACGGCGGGAAGAAGTTCGAATACGTGGGACTGAAGGAAACGCAGACCATCGCGAAGGTGGTCGTGCACCCCAAGGACCCCAACACGGTCTACGTCGCTGCGGTCGGCCATCTCTTCGGGCCAAACCCGGAGCGTGGAGTGTTCAAGTCGACCGACGGCGGCAAGACCTGGACGAACACCAAGTTCATCGACAACGACACGGGCTTCATCGATCTCGTGATGCACCCGACCGACCCGAACACGCTCTTCGCCGCGTCCTATCAGCGCCGGCGGCAGCCGTGGGGCTTCAACGGCGGCGGACCCGGCAGCGGCATCTGGCGGACGAACGACGCCGGCAAGACCTGGACGCGCCTGATGGGCAACGGGCTCCCGATCAACCCCATTCTCGGCCGCATCGGGCTGAACATCAGCCGCTCCAAGCCCACCACGATCTACGCGCAGCTCGAGGTCGGGCCGAGCAGCGGCACTGGTGCGGGCGTCAACGAAGACGGCTCGCTCGCGCCACCGGGAGGCCGAGGCGGGGGTGGGGGCGGTGGCGCCGCCGGCGGCGGCCGGGGCGGCGAGGCGCCCCCGCCGGATCCAACCAAGAGCGGCGTCTGGCGATCCGACGATGCCGGCAAGTCGTGGAAGTTCATGATCAACAACAACAACCGCCCGATGTACTACAGCAAGATCCGGGTCGATCCGAGCAACCCGGACATCGTGTACACGACCGGCGCGAGCTCCTACAAGTCAGTCGACGGTGGCAAGACGTTTAACGTGATGGGTGGCCAGAGCCACGGCGATCACCATGCGCTCTGGATCAACCCGCGCAACGGCCAGCACCTCATCATCGGGAACGACGGCGGCGTCGACATCAGCTACGACCAGGGCGCGACGTGGGAAGAGATCAGCCTCTCGGCCCTCGGCCAGTTCTACGCGATCAGCGTCGACATGCGGAAGCCGTACTACGTCTGCGGCGGGTTGCAGGACAACGGCTCGTGGTGCGGACCAAGCGCCGTTCGAAACGCCACTGGCATCATGAACGCCGACTGGTATCGCATCGGCGGGGGCGACGGCTTCTACACGGCCAACGATCCGCGTGACTGGACGATTGGCTACTCGGAATCTCAGGACGGCGCGACCAATCGCTACGACCTGCGCACGGGGCAGACCAGATCGATCCGGCCGACGCCGCCGTTCACGGCGCCGCCTGCGCCACCGGCCGACGAATCCGCCCCACAGGGCCGAGGCGCGGGGGCCGGTGCTCCCCCGCCGCAGGGCGGGGCCGGTCAGGGCGGAGCCGGTCAGGGCGGCGGACGCGGCCGCGGCGCGGGGCCAGGCAACATCGTTCCTCCCCCGCCATCAGGCACGAGCTTCCGCTTCTTCTGGAGCACGCCGTTCATGCTCTCGCATCACGATCCGAGCACGGTGTATCTCGGCGGCGACCGGCTGTTCAAGTCGACCACGCGCGGAGATTCGTGGACGGCGTCGCCCGACCTGACCAAGAACATCGGAAGAAACGACCGTCCGATCATGGGCGTCGCTGGAACCGCCCCGATGGCCTCCAAGCACGACGGCGCCGCGTCCTACAGCAATATCGTCACGATTGGAGAATCGCCGCTCGTGCCCGGCCTCATCTGGGTGGGTACCAACGACGGCAACGTCCAGGTGAGCCGCGACGGCGCGGCAACCTGGAAGAACGTCGCCGGCAACATCAAGGGCGCGCCGGCCGAAGCCCATGTGTCGCGCGTCGAGCCGTCGGCATTCGACGCGGGGACGTGCTACGTCTCGATCGACGCCCATCGGACCGACGACCACAAGCCGTACGTGTTCGTGACGCGTGATTTCGGGCAAACGTGGGCCTCGATCTCGGCCAACCTGCCCGAAGGCAACGTCAACGTGATCAAAGAGGACCCGAAGAATCGGAACCTCCTCTATCTCGGCACCGAGTACGCCCTCTACATCTCGTTGACCGGTGGCAAGGACTGGAAGAAGTTCATGACCGGCCTGCCGTCGGTTCGCATCGACGACATCCTGGTGCACCCGCGCGACAACGACCTCGTCGTGGGCACGCACGGCCGGAGCATCTGGATCCTCGACGACATCACGCCGCTCCAGCAGATGACCGACGCCGTCACCACGGCCGATGCACACCTCTTCGAGGTGCGAAAGGCCACGGCGTGGGCGAACGACATCACGCAGGCCAACGGCCTCGGTGGCGACAAGCATTTCCGCGGGCAGAACCCGCAGGGCGGCACGGCGATCAGCTACTACCTGAAGGCCGCGGCGACCGGCGACGTGAAGATTACGATCAGCGATTCGACAGGGCGCGTGGTCCGCGAAATGGACGGCACGAAAGAACCCGGGCTCAATCGAGTCCAGTGGAACCTCGGCCCGACTCCCGGTACTGGGCGGCCGCGGCGCGGGTTTCGGCGGCGGTGGTGGCGGGAGAGGGGGCCGCGGCGGTCGTGGCGTGCCGTTCACCGTCGGGGCGAACGCGGTCGATCCGGGAACCTACGTCATCAAGCTCGCGGTCGGCGGCAAGGAGCTCCTGACGACCGTGCAGGTCGAGGCCGACGACATCCGATAGAAGCTGTCTCATAAACAGCGCGAACGAGCGTAGCGAGTGAGCCACGCGAGCGGAGCGGGGCGTCGGGGCCCCCGCAAGCGAGCGTGTAAGGGGGTCCGGGGGACGAAGTCCCCCGGATGAGACTAGCGGTGTGCCGGCCGCGGGGGCGGGCCCTGAGCCTCTCCTCCGCGGCCCGGGTACTCGAGGTCTCCTTTTTCGGCTATCCTCGGGGCATGGCTATCACCGACGCCCTGCTGCCTGAGTTCGACCACGAGATGGCGACCACCCGCCGCCTCCTGGACCGAGTACCCGACACGAACTTCTCGTGGAAGCCCCACGACAAGTCGATGACGCTCGGTCAGCTCGCCGGCCATCTCGCCAACATTCCGTTCTGGTGCTCGGCAACGCTCGACGCGCCGTTCGTCGACCTGGAGAAGCTCCCCGGCGACACACGTCCGCAAGCGCCGGCGTCCCGCGACGCGCTGCTCGAGGAGTTCGATCGAAAGGTCGCGGCCGCACGCTCGCGGCTCGTGCAATCGACCGACCCGGAGTTGCTGGCGCCGTGGACGCTCAAGAAAGGCGAACAGGAGTTGTTCACGATGCCGCGCATCGCGGCGATCCGCAGCTTCGTGATGAATCACTCGATTCATCATCGCGGGCAGTTGAGCGTGTACCTCCGCTTGAACGAGGTGCCCCTCCCGCCGATCTACGGTCCGACGGCGGATGAAGGTTTCTGACCGGATCAGGCGATACGGCGTCCTTGCCGTGTGCCTTCTGCCGTTCGTCCTGCTCGGCACGATCAACTCGGCGGGATATCGATACGGCGCGTCCGACCAGGCGTTCTATGCGCCCGCGATCCTGAAGAGCATCGATCCCACTCTGTATCCTCGTGACTCGGCGCTCATCCGATCGCAAGCCAGGCTGACGCTCGTCGACGACGTGCTCGGACCGCTGGCGCGCGTCACCGGCGTGTCGTTGCCGGCGGCGTTCGCCGTGCTGCACGTCTCGTCCCTCTGTCTCCTCGCGTTTGCCGGCTTTCGCGTCGCCGGCGTGCTCTATCGCACCGAATGGTCGGCTGTCGCGCTGATGGCCGCACTCACGTTGCGCCACGCCATCATCAAGTCGGGCACGAATACGCTCGAGGGGTACTTTCATCCGCGGCAACTGGCGTTCGGCTTTGGCGCGCTCGCGATTTCCAGCTTCCTCGGCGGCCGCTACGCCGTCATGTGGGTGCTCGTCGCCGTCGCGGGGGCGCTGCATCCCACGACCGCGCTCTGGTTCGCCATCTGGCTCGGCGTTGCCACCGTCCTCGCCGAACCACGACTCCGGCGGCCGACTGCGGCGGCCGTCGTCGTAGCCGCGGCGGTGGCAGCCTGGGCGCTTGTCGCCGGTCCGCTCGCGGGACGCCTCGTTCGGATGGATGCCGTCTGGCTCGAGACACTGGGAGCGAAAGACTATCTGTTTCCCCTGACCTGGCCGGCGACCGCGTGGCTGGTCAACCTGGGCTATATCCCGATCGTGCTCTGGATCTTCCGTCGCCGGCAAGCCGCCGGGCTGCTCGCCGCTCGCGAGGGCCGCGCTCGTGGCAGGATGCCTCTCGCTCGTGCTCGTCTTTGCGGCGACCCTGCCGTTCAACGCGGCGCGCCTCGCGCTCGCCATCCAGCTACAACCCGCGCGGATGTTCTGGATGCTCGACTTCCTCGCGGTCGTCTACGTCATCTGGGCGGCAGCAGAAGGCGCGGCGGCCAGCCCTCGCCGCGCGCGCACGGTCGCGGTGGCGATTGTCGTCCTGTCCCTCGTCCGCGGCGCGTACATCATGCTCGTGGAGTTTCCCGATCGCCGCGTGGCCCAGATCGACGTCGGAGACGGGGACTGGGCGCGGGCGATGGCGTGGGCCAGGACCACTCGGACAGACAGCGGCTGGCTCGCGGATCCCGGGCACGCCGCGCGCTACGGCACGAGCGTGCGCGTTGCTGCGCGGCGCGATGTGTTCGTGGAGGCGATTAAGGATGGGGCGGTCGGGATGTACGACCGTGCCGTGGCGGCGAGAACGCGCGAGCGCGTCGAAGCCGTCGGCGAGTTCACGACCCTGACACCGGAGCGCGCGCGCGAGCTCGCACAGCAGTACGATCTCGATTATCTCGTGAGCGAGCGGCCCCTCGACCTGCCCGTGGAATTCAGTTCCGGCCCTCTGAAGATCTACCGACTAAGGTAGCTACGGCCTGCTTCGGACGTAAGCTCCGGCCGTACGATCAGACTCTCGCAAGCGAAGCATTCGCACGACACCCTCGACCATGGCCGGATCGACGGAAGTGTGCGCGACTTTCGAGCCGACCGTGGCTCGCGCGAGGCCGCCGAGCAGCACGAAGTAAAGCGCCGCGATCAGGGCGAAGAGCGCAATCATCGACGGTGCGGCGACGCGGAGGATTTCTGTCGCGCGCACACCGGCCACGACCGCCGTCAGTTCGAGCAGCGCAAAGTCGAGGCCGAGCAGGACCACCCCGTCGACCGCGGTCGCCACATGCGCGCGGGAGGACTCGCTCAGCGTGACCTCCGGGCTGGCGACGTGCAAGATGTCTTTGAACGTCCGCTCCGGCTGACGCGTCAGGCCTCGCACGCGCGCCAGCCCGTCCAGCGGGTCCTCCGGCGTACGCAGGCGATCGACGACCTGAGCCAGCGCCTCGTCCGCCGGGATGCCCACAGCGGTCGCGTACGCGCGGACGGCGCTGCGCCCGTAGAGCCCCGTGGGAAGCTCCTCGAACCTGTCGCGCTCGATGAGCTCGAGATTCTGCTCGCGGACGCCCCATTGCCGGCCGATGGTAGCCAGGGATAACCCCCGACGTTCCCGCGCCAGCCTCAACCGTTCGTGCAATTCCGTGCGCATCTTTGCACCGCCTCCAATATCTATCGTCTGTGCTCTCCCCCGCCTATCGGTCGGTGCGGTACACTTCCTTACCTCACTGCGGGGACACTCAACCGGGACAGTCACGGTTGAATGTCCCCGGCATGGTCGAGCTTGGTTCAGGTAGCGTGAATTCACCTTAGTGACAGATGGCTCATGCTGCTCAGGCTGCCGATGCTGAGCAACGCTTGCGCAGGCATGGCGCTTTCTGCACAGATCGACAGTCAGGAGGCCTTTGCGTGCACGCGGATTCTGCTGACTGTCCCGTTTGAGTGTCCCCCGTGACTGTCACGATTGAGTGTCCCGTTTGAGTGTCCCCGCAATGTACGAGCCCAAGCGCGGCCTGGCGAATGGCCACCTGATGACGATCTACGCCTGGGGCAAACCCCGACAGTTCCCGCGGCTACCGGCGCCGGCGGAGCGGTTCTTCGACGTCGCGCCGGACACCAGCGTGCTGGCGCATTGCCACTGGCACGCCGAGCGCAGCCGTCACCCGCTGCTGCTGGCGCTCCATGGGCTGGAAGGGTCGAGCCAGGCGCACTACATGCGGGGTCTGGCGGACAAGGCCTTTGTCGCCGGCTTCAACGTCGTTCTCCTGAACCAGCGCAACTGCGGTGGGACGGAGCGGCTGTCGGCTGGGCTCTACCACTCGGGATTGACGGCCGACGCCGATTACGTCATCCGCGAGATCGTCGCGAAGGATGGCGTGCAGCAGGTGATTGTGGCGGGCTACTCGCTCGGAGGAAACCTGGCGCTGAAGCTGGCTGGTGAATACGCCGACGCGCCACCGCCGCAACTGCGCGGCGTGTGCGCCGTCTCACCGGTGATGGAGCTCGAGGCGTGCGTACGCGCCCTCGAGCGGCGACAGAATTTCTTCTATCAGTGGAATTTTGTCCGCGGCCTGAAGGGCCGGATGCGGCGCAAGGCCGAGTACTTCCCCGGACGCTTCGCCGTCGATCGCCTGGACGAGATCAGAACCGTCCGCCAGTTCGACGAGGTCTATACCGCGCCGCACTTCGGCTTCGCGAACGCATCGGACTACTATCACCGCGCCAGCGCGATGCGGGTCATCGGCCGCGTGCGGGTGCCGGCGCGGATCATCACCGCCGAGGACGACCCGTTCGTGCCGACCGCGCCCTTCCGCGACCCTAGCCTGACAGCGAATCCCTGCCTCCGCGTCAGCATCACGACGCACGGCGGACACTGCGCGTTCGTGACCGACAGGGCTGACGCCGCTGGGGGCGAGGACAATGACGGCTACTGGGCCGAGCACGAGATCCTGGCGTTCGCGAAAGCGCACACCGGCGCTAGAGCAGCGATGTCAGCCGCTTCGCAAACTCCGGACCCAACCCCTGCTCTTCGTGCTTGAAATAGACGAACGCGCTCTTCACCTGTGCCAGCCCCTTGATCACCTCGGCCCAGCGTTCGATGTCCGCCTGCTGATACCCTTCGTCGCGCAGCCTGAAATACGCGTAGTCGGCAGTCATCTCCACTGGCGTGCTGAGCTTTTCACTGTCGGCCACGCACAAGGCGAGGTTGCTCGCGCGAAGCACGTCGAACACCTCCGGGTCGAACCACGACGGGTGCCGGAACTCGAACGCCGCCCTCGTCCCCTCGGGCAACACTTCGGTGAACGCGCGCAGCGCCTCTGTGTTCTTCTTGTAGGTCGGTGGCAACTGGAAGAGAAGCACCGCGAGCTTTGCGCCGAGCGTTGCTGCCGTCCTGCAGAACGTCTGCGTGATGTCCTCGCAGCGCTGCAGCTTCGCGTCGTGCGTGATCCGGCGCGGCGCCTTGAGCGTGAACGTAAAGTGCTCGGGCGTGCCGGCGGCCCACCCTGCCAGCAGCTTCTCGGTCGGCAGACGGTAGAACGTGTAATTGATCTCGACGGTCGGAAAGCGCTCGGCGTAGTAGGCCAGCATCTTGTCGGTGCTGAACTTCTCGGGATAGAACGTCCCGCGCCACTCCGGGTAGTTGTAGCCAGAGGTCCCGACGAACACGCGTGAAGAAAGTGAGTCGCTCACGCCCGTCAGTCTACCCCGGCGCGCGCTCGTCGGGCGCGGCGGCGAACTTTCCGCGGCGAGGGCTGGAGGACCGATGGCCCTCAACGCGCGATCTTGCGGCTGCGCACGACGGCGAGCGACAGCATCACGGCGCCCCATGCCCCGAGCGCCGCCGCCTGCGGCCACAGCAGGTCGAGCCCGATGCCCTTGAGGAAGATCCCGCGCACGATCACGAGGAAATACCGCAGCGGAATCAGATACGTAAAGGGCTGGATGACCGCCGGCATGTTCTCGATGGGAAAGATGAACCCCGAAAGATAGATCATCGGCGTCAGGAAGAAGAACGTAGCGGTCATCATCGCCTGCTGCTGCGTGTCGGAGATCGTCGAGATGAAAAGGCCCAGCGCAAGCGTGCACAGCACGTAGAGCAGGCTCATGGTGAAGAGCAGCGCGAAGCTGCCGCGGAGCGGCACCTCGAACCACAACACGGCAACCGCAACGACGAGCAGCACGTCGACAAGCGCGATGAGGCCATACGGCAACAGCTTGCCGACGATGAGCTCCCAGCGCCGGAGCGGGGTCACGTTCAGCTGCTCGAGCGTGCCGAGCTCCTTCTCGCGGACGATGGCCATGGCGGCGAGGTTGGCGGTCACGATCAAGAGCACCAGCGCCAGAACCCCTGGGATCATGAAGTGCCGGCTCTCGAGCTGCGGGTTGAACCAGACGCGGATGCGCGCGTCGATGCCTGGGGCAGGGCCCGACCCGGCGGCAGACTCCGGTCCCGTCGCGCGGCTCGCCCCGAGCTCCTCCGCATACCCTCCGAGAAGGCTCGTGGCGTAGCCGAGCGCGACCGTCGTCGAGTTCGAGTCGGTGCCATCGGCCACGACCTGCACCGTGACCGCGCGTCCGGCCCTGACGCTCGCGCCATAGCCTGCTGGGATCGAGAGCGCCAGCGACGCCGTGCCACGCTCGAGGTACGGCTCGATTTCGCGGACCGTCGTGACCATGTCGACGACCGTGAAGTTTGGAGACGCGTCGAAGCGCGCGACCAGCTCTCGGCTCGCCGCGGATCGATCGCCGTCGGCGACGAGCAGCGGCACGTTCTTGACGTCGGTCGTCGCCGCGTAGCCAAGCATCGTCAGCTGCAGGATCGGCGCGATGATCACGAGGCCGAACAGCCTCGGATTCATCCGCAGCTCGAGGAATTCCTTGCGAACGAGGCAGCGCAGCCGCTGCATCAGGCCCTCTCCCGCGAGAGACGCAACGACGCGAGCGCAAGCATCGCCGCGGCATAGGCCGTCAAGGCCAGGAGCGGAATGGTGAGGTGCCCCACCGGCGACCCTTTCAGCACGATGCCGCGCAGCGCGATCAGGAAGTACTTGGCGGGCACGGCGTAGGTCACGGCGCGAAGAAACCCCGGCATGCCCGAAATGGGAAAAATAAAGCCGGACAGCATGATGGTCGGCAGGAGCGAGATGAGGAGCGCCATCTGGAACGCCACCTGCTGCGAGTCGGCCACGGTCGAAATCAGCAATCCCGTGCCAAGCGCGCCGATGAGAAAGAGCGAGGTGGCGAGCAGCAGCGCGAGCCAGTTGCCGCGCATCGGCAGGCCGAAGAGCACCATCGACGCGAGAATGATCAGTGCCGCCGAGGTGAGCGAGATCAGAAAGTACGGGAGCGTCTTCCCCAACACGAACGAGAACGTGCCGATCGGCGCCATCCTCACCTGCTCCATCGTGCCGAACTCCTTCTCGCGCACGATCGAGAGCGCCGTCGAGGCCACGGCGGTGATCATGCCGATGTAGGCGATGAGGCCGGGCACGAGAAAGAGCGTGCTGCGGAGCTCGGGGTTGTACCAGATGCGCGGCTCGACCGTCAGCGGTGCGCGCGGCGCCGGCCGCACGATCGCCGACGGCGACAGCTCGGCGCCGACCGTGCGCAGGAGACTCGTCGCGTAACCGAGTACCGTCGTGGCGGTGTTGGCGTTATCGCCGTCGATGATCACCTGCACCGGGGCATGGAGCCCGGACGAGAGATCCCGGCCGAACCCTTCGGGGATGATCAACACCGCGCGCGCGCGGTTCAGGTTGACCAGGCGCTCGATCTCGGCCGGCGAATGGGTGGTCGCAATCAGATCGAAATAACCGGAGTTCACGAACGCCGACACCACGGAGCGGCTCTGCGGAGAACTGTCGCGATCGTCGACCGCGAGCGCGATGTGCCGAATGTCGAAGTTGAGGGCGTAGCCGTAGAGCAACAGGAAGAGCGCCGGAATGAACACCAGGATGAGCAGCGTACGGCGATCGCGGAGGATCTGTCGCTGCTCCTTGCGGTAGACGGCGAGCGCCTTCCTCATGACCGCGCCCCACCCGCCCTCTCGACCACGTCGAGGAAGACGTCCTCGAGCGACGGCAGGACCTCGGTGATGTCATCAACGGCGAGGCCTCCGGCGGCGAGCCGCGCGGCGAGCTCGGCGGGCTTCGCCGTCTCGCTCCGGAGCACCGCGTGCACGGCCGTGCCGAACAGGCTCGTCTTCTCGACATCCGGCATCTCGTCGAGCGCGCGCATCACGGCGACGGCCTGCGGCGCCCGCACTTCGACGATCGGCCGGCCCTTGAAAATCTGCTTCACTTCGCCGGTCGTGCCGAGCGCCGCGAGGCGGCCGGCGTGAATCAGCGCCACCCGGTGGCAGCGCTCCGCTTCATCGAGGTAGTGCGTCGTGACGAGAACCGTGACGCCCTCCTGCGAGAGCACGTCGATGAGACGCCAGAACTGGCGCCGCGACAGCGGGTCGACGCCGCCCGTCGGCTCATCGAGGAAGAGAATCGGCCGGCTCGTGGAGGATGGCGCACCCGAGGGCGAGTCGCTGACGCCATCCTCCCGCAAGGTCGCGGGCGAGCGTGTCCTCGCGTCCGGTGAGGCCGGCCATCTCCAGCACGAAGCGGCGCCGGGCAGCGAGGCGCTCGGCGCTCAGCCCGTAGACCCCGCCGAAGAACCGGATGTTCTGGTCGACGGTCAGTAGCTCGTAGAGCGAGAAACGCTGCGACATGTAGCCGATACGCAGCTTCACGCCCTCGGGGTCGGCCGACACGTCGATGCCGCCGACCGACGCGCTGCCCGATGTCGGCCGCAGCAGACCGCACAGCATCCGGATCGTCGTCGACTTGCCGGCGCCGTTGCTCCCGAGGAAGCCGAAAATCTCGCCGCGGCGGACGGTGAACGACACGCCGTCGACGGCGAGAAACGCGCCGAATCGTCGCGTCAGGTTCCTGACGTCGATGGCGTTCTTGGCGTCCGCGCCCTGCGCCGGCATCAAGGACCTGTGGCATGACGGCCTCAGCGGCCGACGGCGCGCGAGAGTCGCGCCTCGGCCAGCCGGGCATTCGCGAGCGCGCGCGTGCGCTCGAGCTCGGCCTGGAGAAGTGCCGTCTGCGCGTCGAGCACTTCGGTGTTGGTGACGACGCCGGCGGCGAAGCGCTCGGCGACCACGCGGCGCGCCTCTGCGGCGGCGCGCACACCGTCGGAGCTGGCGGCAATCGCGGCGCGGCTCGATTCGAGCTCGAGGTGGCGCTGACGTACTTCAAAAGTGACCTGCCGATCGAAATCCGAGAGGCGAGCTTCTGCGACCCGTGCCGACGCCGCGGTGTCCGCGCGCGCGGCGCTCGTCCGTCCTCCGTCCCACAGCGTCCACGACGCGTTGACCGAAACGTCCCAGGAGTCCTGCCACTGGTCGCTTCGCGGGAAGAAGCGCGAGTTGGGGCTGGCGTAGTCATAGCCGCCGTTGAGCCCGACCTGCGGACGAAGGCCCGACTTCGCCGCCTCGGTTCGTGCGTGGGCCGCCGCGACGCGCTCGGCCAGCGCGCGCCGTTCGGGCCGCGCGGCAATCGCAGCGGCGATGAGCTCGTCGACGTTGCCGCTTGCGCCGACCACCGGGTCCAGCCGCGCGGCGGGTTCGATCGGCGCGCGACCCCTCGGTGCCCAGTAGCCGGCGAAGATCGGCCTCGGCAATCCCGCGGGCGTTCGTCGCCTCGATCGAGGCCAGGCGCTCGCGAGACTGTTGCGCTTCGGCCGAGAGCAGTTCGTTCGGCGGGATGAGCCCCTGGTCGAGGCGCACGCGGAGATCCTTCACGTACGCGCCGATGCTGTCGAGCGATCGGGCCAGCACCTGCTCGGCTTCCCGCGCCATCACGAGCGCCCAGAAGGCCCGCGTAATCTCGAGCCGCAGGTCGGCGCGTGCCGCCACCAGATCCTCGCCCGTCGCCTGCCGCTCCGCCTGCGCCGCGCGCTCGAGTGCGTCCAGCCGCCCGCCGGTATAGAACAGCCACTGGAGATCGAGTCGCGTCCGGAAGTTGTCGGGAATGTCGGGATACACGACCTGCCGCCCCAGCCCCGGCTGCACGATGGCAAACTCCTCGACGTGATTCATGCGGGTATAGCCGGCTTGCGCCGCCACGCTCGGGCGGCGCTCCGCGGCGCGTCCCTGCGCGACTGCTTCGGCAGAGTCCCGCCGTGCCTCGAGCTCGGCCAGACGCAGGCTGTTGGCCAAGCCCTGCGCGATCGCGTCATCGAGCGTAAGCGTGACCGGAGATTTTTGGACCTGTGCCACGGCTGGCCAGGCCGCACAAACGAGGCAGACGATGAAGCTGCCCAACGCAGATCTCGGTCTCATGAGTGTCTCTCTGCCTGACCGCCCTGTGGCGAGCCCGCGCGATCGGCGAGATCCGCATCCCTGGACCCGTCATCCGCGCTTCTGGTGATGAGGGCGATGAATACGTCTTCGAGCGTCGCGGGAACGGGCCGCGCGGTCAGCACGCGAATCCCCTGCGCCTGGAGCGCGCCGGTCACCGTCGTCACACCTAACGCCTGCGTGCCCGTCCGCGACGCGCACGTGCGCGCGCTCACCGAATGCCTGCACGTCCTCCACTCCGGGAAGCGCGGCGAGCATCTCGATCGGCGGGCGGGGAGTGTCGGCGATGACCTCGAGCAGCCGTCCGTCGAGACCGGCCTGGAGGTTGGCCGGGCGATCCACTGCCAGCACGCGCCCCTCGTGCAGCAGCGCGACGCGCGCACACCGTTCTGCCTCGTCGAGGTACGGCGTCGTCATCACGATGGTGAGCCCGTCGCTCAGGAACTCGGACAGCAGCTTCCAGAACTCGCGGCGCGATACGGGATCGACGCCCGTCGTCGGCTCATCGAGCAGCAGCACCTGCGGCTCGTGCACGAGAGTGCACGCGAGCGCCAGCTTCTGCTTCATGCCGCCTGACAACCGGTCGGCGCGGCGCGACCGGAAGGGCGTCAGCTGGGTCATCTCGAGCAGGCGGTCGCGTGCGGCCTGATACCTGGACACGCCGTGAATCTCGGCAAAGAACGCGATGTTCTCGTCGATCGTGAGGTCGCCATAGAGGCTGAATCGCTGCGAGAGATAGCCCACCGCCTGCGTCACCGCGCGATGGGCGCGGATGGGGTCGCGGCCGAGCACGGACACACGCCCACCGTCGACGGCAACGCAGACCGCAGGCGACGCGGATGGCCGTCGTCTTCCCGGCGCCGTCAGGACCAATCACGCCGAACATCTCGCCCTGCGCGACGTCGAGCGATACGGCGTCGAGCGCCGTGACCGCGCCGTACTTCTTCGTGACGCGATCGAAGGCCAATGCGCTCATTGTTGGTCCCGGGGCTGATCCCTGGACAGTTCGGGGAGCTCGGCCTCGATCGGCATGCCCGGCTTCAGCACGCCCTCCTTGTTGTCAGCGCTGACCTTGATGCGGTAGACGAGCCGCGATCGCTCGTCGGCTGTCTGCACGTTGCGCGGCGTGAACTCGGCCTTCGGCGAGATGAAGGTGATGGTCCCTTCGAGACGGTGGCCGGCGTCGGTCACCAGCGTGACCTTCTGGCCGAGCCGCAGCCGCGGCACCACGGGCTCGTCGACATAGACGTTCGCCCACGCATGGTCGAGGTCGGTGACGACAACCAGCGGCGTTCGCGGCGCGACCACCTCGCCGGCATCCACCAGCTTCGAGGTCACCATGCCCGCGACAGGCGAGGTCAGCACGGCGTCGGAGACGCTCTTGCGGAGCGTCGCGATCTGGGCTTCGACGGCGGCGATTCGCGCCCGCGCGGCGGCAATCTCTTCCCGGCGCGCGCCCGACCGGACTCTGACCAGGGCCTCGGCTGCCGCTTTCGCGCGGTCGCGAGCCGCCGCTACGCGCGCGATCGTCACGTCCCGCCGCGTCAAGGCGTCGTCACGCTGCTTGCGCGATCCGGCGTTGGCTGCGAGCAGCGCGTCGAAGCGCTGGAGATCGGCCTCCGCCGACTTGAGCTCGGCCGCGGCGGCGCGAACGTCGGCTTCGGCAGAGTCGAGTTGCGCCTGCGCCTGGCGGATCTCCTCGGGCCGGGCACCCGCCTCGAGCAGTCGCAGCTGAGCGACCGCCTGATCGCGGTCAGCCTCCGTCCGCCGGATGTCCAACTCGGCGTCGGCCGTGCTCAGACGCGCAATGAGCGCCCCGACTTCGACGCGATCGCCCTCGCCCACCTTGAGCTCGACGACCCGCCCGCCGACTTCCGGCGAGACCCGCACTTCGGTGGCCTCCACGTAGCCCGACGCGCGCGGCGCCGCCTGCGCACCCCCATTGCGGCACGCAAACACGCCTGAGGCCGCGCAGATGCCAGCCAGAATGGCCACCGACAGCTTCCTCGAGAATCCAATCCTCATGACATGTCAATCCGTGTCATCCGCGTCGCGTCCAATCCGTGATCCGCGTGATCCGCGTCCCGTCCAATCCGCGACTCACGTACGCCCTTCGAGCAGGCCGAGCGCGACGCGCTGGACGTGGGCGACCACCTCGTCGCGGGCGAGCGTCCCGGCGCCGCGAACGCCGGAGCGCTCGACGCGGCGCCGGATGCCCTCGGAGGCGAAGAACAACAGGACGGGCCCGACGATGCCGGCGTGGACGAGGAAGGGATTGATCGGACGGAACGCACCGGCTCGAACGCCTTCGTCGATGATTGACGCGAGGGCCTTGAGCACTCCGGTCATTTCGCCAAGCGTGGCGTCGTCGAGATGGGCTCCGCCCTCGGCGATCTCCCGGAACCAGATCGGGGGAAAGTGCGGCCGCGCCTGCGCTTCGCTGGCAAAGGTGTCGATGAACGCGCGGACCTTTTCGGTCGGCGGGAGGTCGGAGGCGGCGACGGCACGGGCGCGGGCGCCGACGGCGCCGAACATGTCGCGGAGGATGTCGCGGTAGAGCCCGGCCTTGCTGCCGAAGTGGTAGTAGATCATCGCCTTGTTGAGGCGCGCGGCGTCGGCGATGCGGTCGACGCTGGTGCCGGCGAATCCGTGCGCGGCGAAGGCGGTGGCGGCGGCGGCAAACACGCGATCGCGCGAGGGATCGGCGCTGGCCGCCGGACCGCGCCGGCGGGCGGCGCGGCGCACCGGCCGCTCGGGCCGCCCACGCCGCTTGACTAACCGGTCAGTTAATTTCACTGACCAGTTATTTAACAAGAATCCGGTCGCGTGTCAAGCCCGGCTCAGGGGCCCGGGACTCGAGGCTCAGGGCTCAGGGCCTGAGCCTTCCGCATCGCCTCACAGGAGTCGTGACAGACGCTGATACCCGGCGCGGCTCACCGGCAGCTTCCGGCCGTCGCGCAGGATCGCGACCCGGCTGTCCTTCGCGTAGAGCTCGACCCGCGCGATGCGCTCGATGTTGAGCAGATACGACCGGTGGATGCGCACGAAGCGCGCCGGATCGAGCGCCTCTTCGACGGCCGCCATCGTCTGATCCTTCAGGAACGACTTGCCGTCGGCGACGAAGCACACGTAGTCGTCCTGCGCCTCGACAAAGTCGATGCGCTCCGCCGGAATGACGTGCACCTGCGCCCCATCGCGTATGAGCACGCGCTCGAGCGGCCCCGAACGCGGCCGCGCCGCGGCGACCAATCCGCCGACGTCGAGCGGCGCCTCGCCGGCGCCCTCCCCTTCCCGGCCCGCGAGTCTGCCGCGCGCCCTCGACAGCGCCTCCCCCAGCCGCTCCTCGCTGAACGGCTTGAGCAGGTAGTCGACCGCGTGCACGTCGAACGCGCGCAGCGCGTATTGGTCGTACGCGGTGGTGAAGATGACCGGCACCGTGCGGCCGAGCAGTTCGAGCACCTCGAAGCCGTCGAGCTTCGGCATCTGCACGTCGAGGAACATCAGATCCGGCGCCAGTTCCGTCACTGCCTTGACGGCATCGAAGCCGTTGCCGCACTCGGCGACAATCGTGATCCCCCGGTGCGCCGCCGAGGTACTCGCGCACGACCGCGCGGGCCAGCGGCTCGTCGTCCACGATGATCACGCGCAGCGCATCGAGGTCGCTCATGCCGGCTCCGTCGTCGCGGGAAAGGACAGCTCCATGCGCCAGAGACCTCCCTGTTCGGTGCTGTTCACGATCGCCTCGGCCCCATACAGCGCGCGGAGGCGCGCGCGCACGTTCGAGACTCCCACGCCCGCTCCCCTGCTCTTCGGCCGATCGGGATCGCACGGGTTCTCGACCACGATCGTGAGCCGCGCCGGCGTGCGAGACGCAGCAATCCGAATCGTCCCGCGCTCGAGCATGTGTGCGATTCCGTGCGTCACCGCATTCTCGACCAGCGGCTGCAGCAGCAGCGGCGGCACGAGGCACGGCTCCGCGTCGGCGTCCGCCGACAGATCGACGTCGAGCCGGTCGCCGAATCGAATCCGCTCGACCGAAAGGAAGCGGTCCACCAGCTTGAGCTCGCGGGCGATCGTGATGCGCCGCTCGCTCCCGAGCGCCAGCGTCTCGCGCAGGAACTCGGCGAGGAGCAGGCACATCCGGCGCGCCGCAGGCGGATCCGCCGTCGTCAGGGCGCTGATCGAGTGGAGGCAGTTGAAGAGGAAATGAGGGTCGAGCTGAGAGCGGAGCGAGCGCAGCTCGGCGTCGCGCGCGAGCACCTGCACCTGCAGCGCACGGCGGTCGGCGGCGCGGTTCTCTTCGAACATGACGAGCAGATAGCCGACCGTCAGCGACAACGAATAGAGCAGCACGCCGAAGCCGAAAATCAGGCTCTGATAGCCGCCTCCGCGCGCCGACTCCGGCACCCACCCTTGGGACACCAGCAACGAGAGCCAGAACCCTGCCACCGCGAGCCAGACGGCGCTCGACAGCATGGACGTGATGAGACCGGTCAGGAGAATGCGCGACGTGCCGGTGGTCTTGATGGGCAGTCCGCGGGCCAGGTACCAAGCTGAGAGGCAGACGAAGGCGTACACAATGGCCACGGGCAGCGCGACGAGCGCCGCCTGCAGCCAGGAGAGCCCCAGGCGTCCTGCGATCGGCTGCGCCAGGAGGGCGGAGACGAGCACCCACAAGCTCAGGTAGAGCGCAAGACGGCTGCCGCGCGCCAGGATCGGGTGCATTCAGAAGTCTGAATGCTGAATGCTGAATGCTGAAGTGAATTCTGAATTTCGTTCGCTTCAGCAGTCAGCATTCAGCATTGCTAGTTCTTGATCTCGACCCCGCCCATGATGGCAAACCCTCGGAGGATCAAGTGGTGCGCGGTCGCGCCCTGCGGCGGCCTCGTCTTGTCCTCGACCCCACCCATCAGCGGCACGATGCGGCTGGAGACGGTCCAGTCCTCCGGCACGCGAATCTCGATGCCGCCCCACATCACGAAGACCTCGATGACGGCCTCCCCGTGGATCGCCGCCTGGCGGAGGTCCAGCTGGCAACCACCCATGATCGCCAGCAGGTCGGCGCCGCGAAAGGCCCGCGAGTTGTTGCCCCGCGATACGCCGCCGAGAATGGCCATCGCGCTCAGCGTCGAGTTCGCGTCAACGATTCGTGCCGGAGCGTCGCAGCCCCATTCGGTCTTCGGAGCTGGGCGTTCGCCGCTCTCGGACAACACCGGCCCGGCTGCGCCCGCCTGTCCGCTGGGCGCACGTCCCGCGAGCCCCTGCCAGACGAGATACCCGCCAAAGAGCACCAGTGCGAGCGGCCAGATCTGCCAGATTCGGATGTGAATGATGTTGAGCTCTTCGGCCTGCAGCCACGATCCCACGAGCGTGAAGAGGAGCCCGGCGAACGCGCCGCCTCCGTCCCTCGCCTGCAGCATCTTCGCCACGCCGATGGCAATGAGTGCCGTCGGCCAGAAGCGCAGGTAGTTGATGGCCGGTGCGATCCCGAGCTCGTCGAGGGTGAACACGACGCCAACGAAAATGATCAGAAGGCCGACGATGAGCTGTGGCGTGATCCGGAAGTTCGACGAAGGGGCCGCGGTCTGCAGGTCAACCATGATTAGAGCTCGCGTGACGGCGATGCCGGCTGATGGGGCGCGATTTGGTCCATCGAGCGCCACACGATCAGGACGCCCGCGCCGATCAAGAGAATCGGCCAGGTGTGGCCGTAGTGCAGGCCGAAGAGCCGGTACTCGTTCAGCAGTCCCCAGGCGCCGATGAAGAGCAGCCACCCCGCTGACCGGCGTCCGCGCGTGCAGCCCCTGGCATCCGTCGACCGGTCGGTCAACCGCACCAGTCCGAGCACGATGAGGATCCAGGGCCAGAGCGGCACGTTGCCCAAATTGGGGCCCAAATTGGGCAGCCACACGCCCCACCAGTCGAGCCGATCGAGCATGAGCAGCGTGCCGATGAGCATCACCACGAGCCCAAAGACGACGCGCGCCTGGCCGACTCGAGGCTGGCCCGGCTGTTGCCGCAGGTCCATGCTTCACGATACGCCGCCGCTGGCCGCCGTGGGCTGGCGTTTCCGGCGAAAGCCGGTGAATGGCCGGTGAATGGCGGATTCTGGTAGGATTCCCGTCCCATGCCCACCGCAAGATTCGCGACCCTGCCGCCGGGCGTCGAGATTGCCCGCGTCGCCGGCTGCTGCCTGGCCGCGTTCGTTGTCCTGTTCATGCCGCTCGCGGCCGGCGCCGGACCGCTGCAGGACGACCTCAAAGCACGGCGGGCGAAGGTCATGGAACGTCTTGGCCCGGAGACGATCGCCATCTTCTGGAGCGCCCCGACTCGCGTCTATTCGGCCGATGTCGACTACGAGTATCGCCAGGAGAGCAATCTCCTCTACCTGACGGGCATCGATCAGCCGGACACGGTGCTCGTGCTGATGCCGGGGAACACGACGCGCCGCGAGATCCTCTTCGTTCGCGAAGCCGACGCCCGGCGTGAGCACTGGGAGGGCCATAGCCTCACACCCGACGAGGCCATGGCCCAGAGCGGCATCGCGACGGTGATGACTGCAGGTCGTTTCGACCCGTTCGTGGCGGCGATGTTCTCCAAGCGGGCAATGGGCGGCGCCGAGGGCGAGTCCGATGTGTTCTTCGCTGCACTGAACGAAGGACGCGCCAGGCTGTCGATGCTGCTCGAACCGCAGGCCAGCCTGACGGCCGCGCCGGGCCCGGTCCGCCAGTTCGGCGCAAATCTCAAGGAACGGTTCTTCGGCTTCACCGTGCAGGACGCAACGCCTATCCTTTGGGACCTCCGCCAGATCAAGACTCCGTACGAACAGGCCGTGATGCGCAGGAGCCTCGCCATCTCGAACGAGGCGCACCAGGCCGGTATGCGTGCGGCAGCGCCCGGCAAGTTCGAATACGAAGTCGAAGCGGCGATCGAGCACGTCTACCTTCGCAACGGCGCGATGAGCTGGGGGTATCCCTCGATCGTCGGCAGCGGACCGAACGCGACGATCCTCCACTACAACAAGTCGAGCCGGCGCATGGAGCCAGGCGACCTGCTCCTGGTTGACGCCGCGGCAAACTACGAGGGCTACACCGGCGACATCACGCGTACCTACCCCGTCGGGGGCAGGTTCGCGCCCGCGCAACGCGACATCTACGAGATCGTCCTCGCGGCACAGGAGGCGGGGATCGCGGCCGCGAAGGCAGGGAATCGTTTCGCTGACATTCAGGCGGCGTGCGACGAGGTGTTGCGCGCAGGACTCGTGCGGCTGGGTCTGGTTACCGACCCGAAGGGCCAGCAATTCAAGATCTGGTCGACCCACGGCGTCTCGCACTGGATCGGGATGGAAGTACACGACGTCGCCGTTCCGCGACCGCTCGGGCCGGGGATGGCCTTCGTGATCGAGCCGGGCATCTACATCCGGGAAGCGGCGCTCGAGAACCTGCCCAAGACCGCCGAGAACGCGGCCTTCATCGACAAGGTCCGGCCAGCGGTGCAGAAGTACCGGAACATCGGCGTGCGCATCGAGGATTCGTTCCTGCTGACCGAGACGGGGCTCGATCGGCTCTCGAGCGGCGTGCCGCGGACGATCGCCGAGATCGAACGGTTCATGGCGGGAAAGAAATAGGCAACGGCGCTATTTGTCAGGCAGGCCCGCGGCGCGGCGCGCCCGGCGCAGGGCCTCGAGCGCGTCTTCCACTTCCTTTCGCGCGGATTCCTGCTCGCGCGCGTCCTTTGCCTTCTTGAGAGCGTCCATCGCCTTCAGCACCGCCCACTGCAGCGCGATCGATGTGGCAGCGACGGTGATGCCTTCCGCATTCGAGAACGCGGCGTACCCGCGCACGTCGTCCGGCGTCACCAGGTCGAGAAACTCCTGGTGCGTCATTCCGCCATATGGCACTGCACCGCGCAGCGACTCCTTCGCGAGCAGCGTCCGGAGGTCGATCTTCTCGCCCTCGATGTCGACGCGAAACACCGGCCGGCCGTTGCGCATCTGCGGCTCGAGCATCTTGAGCGCTGGTGGGGCGGAGAGTGCCCGCTGTATCCGCGAGAGCGACACCGGCAGGTCATCGGCCGCCTCGCCGGCGCTCGTATTGGGCGGGGGCTTGGCCATGGGGTCCGGGCTGGCCGGCGCGGTGCCCGGCGTCGCAGGCGTGGCCTGCAACAGCATGAAAAGGAGGACGGCCGTAGAACTCATTCGTTGCTCTTAAGACGACCGACGTCCTCTAATAGCCTCAACCCGGGCAGGTCACCAGTGTACAACGGCTGGCGCACCGCCCCCCCAGCCTGGCTCAGGTCGAGTCCTGGCTCCACACTTCAGTTTCGGTGCCGCCGAGCGCCTCGACTATCCTGAAGATCAGCTTGATCGGTCCGATCTGGATGTCATTGCCCGGGCTGAGACGCGTCGGCTCCTCGATGCGGACACCGCGCACGAATGTCCCGTTCTTGCTCCCGAGATCCTCGATCGACACTTCGCGTCCGGTGACGGTCACCCGCGCGTGGTGTCTCGAGACCTTCGGAGAATCCAGGCGAACCGCCACCCCGGGTTCGCGTCCCACGATGTGCTCGCCGTCGGCGAGACGGAACTCGCAGTCGCGGCCGACGAACCAGCATGCGGGCCCATCAGCGTGCCTGGCGGCCAAGTCTGAGCCCGGCTCCGGCGCGCCTCGCTGCGGTAACGAGACGACGCCGGCGGTGGCGAACCGATAGCCGAATCCGTGCACGGTCTGCAGGAATCCGTCGGACCGCGAGTGGTCGGCGATGGCGTCACGGATCTCGCTCGCGGCCCGGGCAAGGCTCGCGTCCGACACGAAGACGCCCGGCCAGATCTTGTCGAGCAGCTCCTGCTTCGAGAGCGCGCGCGGCCGGTGCTCGACGAGGACCTTCAGCAACTCGAAGGCCTTCGGCGACAGATGCATTTCCTGCCCGGCGCGAACGAGTTGCCTCGCGTCGGTGTCGAGCTCGCAGTCAGCAAAGCGAACCTGCACTTCGGCCTCCTCGGGGCTGCGCCCTCTGAGATCTTCCGCCTGTCCGTCCACCCGTGGGACGGCAGCGTTCGCAACTGAACAAGCGCCCGCTAGCCCTGACGGCGCACGATCAAGCGTAACCCTTTTAGCTGAAGCACATTACACAAACCACCAGCATTCGGCACGCGTCTGGCTCCACCTGCGGTATGGTGACCCGGTGACCACGCTCCTGCAGGACCTGCGCTACGGCCTGCGAATGCTCGTCCGATCGCCTGGATTCGCCCTCGTCGGCGTGGCCACTCTTGCGCTTGGTATCGGCGCCAACACGGCTATCTTCAGCATCGTCAACGCCCTACTGCTGCGACCGTTGCCCTACCCGGAACCGCACCAGCTCGTCATGGTATGGCAGGACCTGCGCGCCCGCGGCGGGCCGGCCCAGGAGTGGGATACCCCCGGAAACGTCGCGGACTGGAAGGCGAGCGGGCTCTTTGCCGGCCTGACCGCGATTCAGGGGTGGCAGGCCAGCCTCACCGGCGGCGGCGAGGCGGAGCCCCTCCTCGGCGAGCAGGTGACCTACGAATACTTTGACGTGCTCGGCGTTCGCCCGGCGCTCGGCCGATCGTTCCACGCGAGCGAGGACGTGCCCAATGCTCCGCGCGTCGTCGTGATCAGCCACGCGCTCTGGCAGCGGCGGTTCGGCGCCGATCCGCGCATCCTTCACCAGTCAATTACACTCGGCGGCGAACCGCACCAGATCGTGGGCGTGATGCCGGCGGCGTTCCGTCCCGGCGTGATCGACGGCGCCGATGTGTGGCGGCCACGTCGTCTGAACCTGACCAATCCGTCGCGAGGAGCGGTCGTGCTGAGGGTCATCGCGCGGCTGAAGCCCGGCGACACGCTCGAGAAGACTTCGGCATCGGCGTCCCTGCTCGCGGCGCAACTCGCCGCGACGCATCCCGAATCGAACACCGGCGCCGGAATCGGCATGGTGTCGCTGCACGCGCAACTGGTCGGCAACATTCAGCAGGGACTGCTGGTCCTCCTCGGTGCCGTCGCCTTCGTGCTGCTGATTGCCTGCGCGAACATCGCCAACCTGCTGCTCGCTCGCGCCTCGGCGCGGACCCGCGAGATAGCCGTGCGACTGGCGCTCGGCGCCGGGCGCGCGCGGCTCGTCAGACAACTGCTGACAGAAAGCCTGCTGCTCTCAGCCATCGGCGGAGCACTCGGCATCCTCGTGGCGCGCTGGGGCATCGACGCGCTCGTCGCGGCAGCGCCGCAGAGCGCGCCGAGCGTCGGGGAGATCGGGCTCGATGGAACGGTGTTCCTTTTCGCGGCCGTCCTCACCCTCCTCACCGCCGCGATCTTCGGGCTGGTCCCGGCCCTGCAAGCGTCGGGCGTCGACGTGTCGCCGGCGTTGCGGCAGAGCGGACGCGGCGGCTCGGCAGCCGCCGGTCATCACACGCGGCGCGCGCTGATCGTGCTCGAAATCGCGTCCGCGCTCGTACTGCTGGTCGCGAGCGGCCTTCTGATGCGCACGTTCGTGAGCCTGCAGCAGTCAGATCTCGGCTTCAACCCGGATCGCGTGCTCGTCGGAGCGGTAAACCCGCCGCGCGTGTCCTATGGGACCGCCGCGCAGCAAGTTGCCTTCTACGATCGACTGCTCGAGCGCGTCTCGTCGTTGCCCGGGATCGAGTCCGCCGCGCTCACGTCGATCGTCCCCCTTGGCGGCGACAGCGACATGAGCGTCCTCGTCGAAGGGAAGCCCGCACCGGCGAACAATGCCGAAGGCGACGCCGTCTGGTACCGTCTCGTCAGCCCCGAGTACTTTCACGCGATGGGGATAGCGCTGAGGCGCGGCCGGAACTTCGAACCCCGCGAGTCAGCGCCGGCCATCATCGTCAGCGACGCCACGGCGCGGCGCTTCTGGAAAGACGGCGACCCGCTCGGCCGCCGCGTGCGCTTCAGCGAAGACGCCAGCGCGCCATGGTTCACTGTCGTCGGCGTGGCGGGCGAAGTGCGCATGCGCGGGCCTCGCGGCGAGAGCCGCAGCGAAGTGTACCTGCCGTACTGGCAGTTCCCCGAGCTTGGCATCAACGTGGTCTTGAAGACAGCGGGGAGGCCTGAATCGCTGGCGGCCCCGCTCCGTCGCGTAGTGCGCGACCTCGATCCAGATATTCCAGTGTCGGGGATGACCGCGATGTCGACCGTCGTCGCGGAGTCGATCGACCAGCCGCGGTTCTTCGCGGTGATCGTCGGGGTGTTCGCCCTGCTCGCGCTGGCGCTGGCGCTCGTCGGCATCTACGGCGTCATTTCCTACACCGTGGCGCATCGGACCGCCGAAATCGGCGTGCGCATGGCGCTCGGCGCCAGCCGCCGCGACATCCTCGCCCTGGTCGTCGGGGACGGGCTGAGACTGACCGCGCTCGGCATCCTGCTTGGCGTCGCCGCCGCGGCGGCGGCGAGCGCCGGCCTCAGGTCGCTGCTCTTCGGCGTCGGAGCCCTGGACCCGGCCACTTTCGGCGGGATGACTGCCCTTCTCGTCGCAGCGTCCATTTTGGCCTGCGTCGTGCCGGCACGCCGGGCGGCCGGGGTCGACCCGATCGTCGCGCTGCGGAGGGAATGATGACGAGGCCTGTATAATCAGAGAAACCGTCGCGGAGGTCGTGCCGTCTAACTCCCCGACGTCACAAGAGAAGCAGAAGACGAGGTCAAGAGCCCATGTCGTTTTTCTCCCGGTCGAGCCAGCCCGCACCGCAGGTCGACGCACTCCCCGCTGATGCCGGGCTTGCGCCCAATGCGCTCATCGGCCTGCGCAACATCGAGAAGTCGTACGCCCACGGCACGAGCCGCACGTATGTGCTGCGGCGAATCAACCTCGACGTGAAGGAGGGCGAGTTCATTTCGATCATGGGGCCGTCGGGCGCCGGCAAGTCAACGCTCCTGCACATCGTCGGCATGCACGACAGCGCCTGGACTGGCGAGTACTACTTTCTCGACCAGCCGGTGCACAAGCTCGGCGCCAAGGATCGGGCGCGGCTCCACAAGCAGAACATCGGCTTCGTCTTTCAGAGCTATCACCTGCTCGATCACCTCACGGTCTACGAGAATCTCGACATCCCCCTCTCGTATCGCGACATCCGGAAGGCCGAACGGGAGAGCATGGTCTGCGACATCCTCGACAAGTTCTCGATCGTGGGCAAGAAGGACCTCTATCCCAATCAGCTCTCGGGCGGACAGCAGCAGCTCGTCGCGGTGGCGCGCGCCGTCATCTCCAACCCGAAGGTCATCCTCGCCGACGAACCGACCGGCAACCTGCACACGAGTCAGGGTAAGGAGATCATGGAGCTCTTCCGGAAGTTGAACGAGACGGGGACTACGATCATCCAGGTCACGCACTCGGAAACCAACGCATCCTACGGTAGCCGGATCATCCAGCTTCGGGATGGGTGGGTGGTTGATGAATAGAGCAATGCTGAATGCTGAAGTGAATTCAGAATTCCGTTCAGCATTCAGCATTCAGCATTCAGAATTGCAGGTACGTAAAAAAGGCCGGTCGTCGCGAGACGACCGGCCTTTCTTGTTTACTCTACCAACGGGGTTCCTTGCGACGACCGCCGGAGAAATCTCCGTCGTCGAAGCTACGCCCGCCGCCGCCGCCGCGGCCGCGGCCGCCGCCGCCAGCGCCGCCAAAGCCACCTTCGGGCTTGGGCCTCGCCTCGTTGACCACAAGCGCACGCCCCTCCATCTGCTGCTCGTGGAACTCGCTAATCGCCTTCTGCGCGTCTTCGTCCGAGGCCATCTCCACGAAGGCGAAGCCGCGCGCACGGCCCGTGGCCATGTCTCGCATCACGCGTACGTTGTCGACCTTCCCCGCTCGGCTGAACAACTCGGTGAGCTGCTCCTCCGTGGCTGAATACGGAAGATTGCCGACGTAGAGTCTCCTGCCCATCCTGTCACCTACCCCTGCCAGAATTGACGCGCAATGTGTGGTCCGAGCGCAGCGCTCGCGCGTTCCGAAGCGGCTGCGTCAGTGTGGAAGGCGTCGCGGATTGCTGTGCGGAAGGATCGTCGAACCTGCGCAGGCAAGGAGCGGGCTCCCATTGCTAGGCGAGTATAGCAGAATGCATGCCGCTGTCCGGGAGGCCGGAACGCTCGACGTGACGCGCGCATCGCGGCCGTGGCAGGGCTTCGGAAGAGACCTCAGCCGCGAGGCTTTACCCCTGCCGTAACAACCAGCTACAGTGAAACGCATGTTCGAATCGAGGAAGTCGTTTTCCGTCAGCGAGCGCGCGTGGGCGACGCTGTTCCTGCTCTCGCTCGCCGCCGCGTGCGGTCGTGGTCGCGAGTACCGAGCTCCGTGGGCAAATCCTCGCCGTCGACGCCGTTCGGCGCGAGATCACGATCAAGCACGACGACATCAAAGGGTTCATGCCGGGGATGACGATGCCGTTCAAGGTGAGGGACGCGACGCTCCTCGAGGGTCGCGTGCCTGGCGATCTCGTCCGGGCCACGCTTGTCGTCGAGGGCTCGGAAGGGTATCTCAAGGCGATCGAACGCGCCGGACACGCGCCGTTGACCGAACCGCCGCCGCGCCCTCGCGTCGATGCGCTCAATATGGGCGACGAGATCCCCGACGTGGCGCTCGTCGACGAAACGGGTACGACGCGACAGATGCGCGAGTGGCGCGGCCGGGCGCTGGCTGTGACGTTCATCTACACGCGCTGCCCGCTCCCGGATTTCTGTCCGCGGATGGATCGGCAGTTCGCCGACGCGCAACAGCTCGTCATGGACGACGACGCGCTGCGCGGGCGCGTGCAGCTGCTGTCGATCAGTTTCGATCCGGAGTACGACACGCCCGCCGTGCTTGCGACACACGCGAAGAAAATGGGAGCAGACCCCGCGGCATGGAACTTTCTGACCGGCGATCAGGCCGACGTCGAGTCGTTCGCCGCACTTTTCGGCGTGTCCGTCATGCGTGAGGGGGCCGACCCCGGCAGCGTCGTCCACAACCTCAGGACAGCGATCGTCGACGCCAACGGGCGGCTGGTGAAGGTGATGAACGGCATGCAGTGGACCCCACCCGAGCTGGTGGCCGAGCTTAGGAGCGCCGTTGGCGCCCGGTAGCGCGCCGCCCTTGTCAACATTTACGGCGGAGGAACGGCGCCTGATCCAGCGATTGCCCACGCCGCTGGCCGTACAGCATTTCCTGAACGCGCTCGACTACAACATGGAGCCGCCGCCAGGCCGGGCAATGCTGCGCAGCTTCCGCGGCGTCGTGCGCCATCGGACGGCGCACTGTCTGGAGGCGGCGCTTTCGGCTGCCGTCATCCTCGAGCAGCACGGCCATCCGCCGCTCGTCATCAGCTTCGAGTCGATCGACCAGCTCGACCACGTGATCTTCGCCTATCGCAGGAACGGCCGGTGGGGATCCGTCGCACGATCGAGAGACCCCGGCCTCCACGGACGCAAGGCGGTCTTTGCCACGCCACGGGCGCTCGCCCTCAGCTATGTCGATCCGTACGTCGACTTCACGGGACGCGTGACCGCCTACGCCCTGGTCGACCTGCGGACGCTCGGCGACTACGACTGGAGACTGTCCGAACGGAACGTCTGGAAAGTGGAACGGATGCTGCTCGACTATCCGCACCGCACGATCCGCAGTTCGGACCAGCACATCGATCGGCTGCGCGAGCGCTACAGGGAGTTCAGAAAGCGATTCGGGCGCAAGCCCGTCTACTACCGGCGGATGGATCGGTGGACGCCGATACCCGCAGAGTTTCGCGTCAGTCCAAATCGAAGTCGCGCGCCGGCCTCGTGATCGGCTCGTTCCGCGCCTGATTGAGCGCTTCCTCGAACCGTTTGGACAGAGCGTCGCCGCGCGTCTTCTCAGCGGTCACCGACTGCTGGAAGAGCGCCTCCCGCCTGGCTGCGGCCTCGGCGAGGATGCGCTGGGCGTCAGACAGTTCCGGCCGGTCGCCGCGAACGGGCTCGACGTGCCGCACTACCCGTTTCAGGTTCGCGTCGATGACGAGCGTCGACTGACAGCAGGGGCAAGTCGTTTCGAACTCGGATTTGAGGCTCATGTCTGTTCTCCCACGGTGTCGCGCGCTGTCACCGGCGCTGGTCCTGGCCCCACTTGAGCTTGACGGCTGTTCCGTCGGGTTCCGTCGCGGTGACTTCGACTTTGAACACACTCTGCCGGCCGCGATCGAACTTCTGCCCGAAGCCGGTCTGAAAACCGCTGAGCGGCGCCGACAGACGGCCGCCGGGCAGGAGCGACGGCGCCCCGCCACTGAAGTGGTCGTTGACCGTGATCCTGACGCTCCGCCATTCGCGCGACGTCATGTTCTCGACGGTGATCATGCCTTCGTCGACGACGATGGGGTCGCGCGGGACGTCGCAGGCCGAGACGAGCACCAGCGCAGCGAGCAGCGCACCGCGCCCGGCCCTGCACCATCGGCTCATCGGACTATGATATCCCCATGTGCCGCGCCGGGACCGTCGACGCACGCTCGCATCCGTGATGGGCTGGCTGTCCATAGCGTTCGCGGTCTTTCTCGTCTGGTTCATCCTGGTGGTCCTCTTTACGCCGGGCATCAATTACCACCTGAGCCACAGGACGTCGGTACACGACCCCGGCTTCCTCTACGCCATCCAGTCCACGTGTCAGGCCACCCTGCACCACGGTAACCGCGCGACAATCCTCACTGACGGCACCGAGTTCTATCCGGCGATGATCGAGGCGATCCGCGGCGCGACGCGCTCGGTCAACATGGAGCTCTACATCTTCCAGCCCGGGAAGATCGCCGACCAGTTCATCGCGGCGCTCTCCGACCGCGCGCGGCAGGGCGTCAACGTCACCATCGTCGTCGATGCGATCGGCAGCTTCAGCCTCCGCGGCCGTCCCGTGCGTCGCTTGCGAAAGGCCGGATGCCGGATCGAGTCCTATCAGCGGCTGCGATGGTTCTCGCTTGCCCGGCTCAACAACCGCACCCACCGGGAGCTCTTGGTCATCGACGGGCGGATTGCGTTCGCCGGCGGCGCGGGGATCGCCGACTGGTGGGCGATTCGCGGGAAGCACAAGCGCGCGTGGCGCGATACGATGGTCCGGATCGAGGGGCCGGTGGTGGCCGCCCTGCAGGGCGTCACGGCCGAGAACTGGCTGGAGTGCTGCGGAGAGGTGCTGACCGGGCCCGAGTACTTCCCGACTCTCGAGGAAGTGGGCCAGACAACGGCGTTTGTCGTGAAGAGCTCGCCGGCCGATCGCGCCACCGCCTCGCGCGTGGCGTTTCACCTCCTCATCGAAGGCGCCGACAGCGACGTGCGTCTCGCAACTCCCTACTTCCTGCCGGACCGCGCCATGCGCCGCGCGCTCATCGAGCTCGCCTCCCGTGGCGTCGAGGTCTCGGTCATCCTCCCGGGGGCTGCCACCGACCAGCGCTGGGTGCGCTACGCCAGCCGGCGGATGTGGGGTCCGCTGCTCGAGGCCGGCATCCGCATCCACGAGTATCGCGGCGCGATGATGCACGCGAAGGTGCTCATCATCGATGGCGAGTGGGCCGTGCTCGGAACGACCAACATGGACAACCGCTCCTTCGAGCACAACGACGAAGTCAACCTGGCCATGCGCGACGCGGCCGTCGCGGCGCGGCTCATGGACGACTACCGGCGCGACGTCGGCGACAGCGACGAGATCTCCCTGGCCCAGTGGCGGGCCCGGCCTGTTTGGGAAAAAGTCGTCGGACCGTTCATCTGGATCCTGGAGCGTCAGCAGTGAGTCCGCCCGTCGGCAGCCGCCGTCACGTGGATCTTCGGATTGCCACCTATAACATTCATCGGTCGCGCGGGATGGATCGCCGGGTCTCGCCGTCGCGGATCGCAGAGGTTCTGCGCGAGATCGATGCCGACATCGTGGCGCTGCAGGAAGTCGTCGGCGCCGGACCGACGGGCTCGGGTCAGGCCGAGGAGATCGGCGCGGCTCTCGGCATGGGGTGGGTGATGGCGCCGGTGCGTCACCTCCGCAAGCACCTGTTCGGCAACGTGATCATGAGCCGCTACCCGGTGCTCCACCACACCCAGTACCGACCTGTCCTGGCGCACGTGCGAGGAGCGCGCCTGTCAACGGGCCGACCTCGACCTCGGCGATGGACGGCTCCTCCATATTTACAACGTCCACCTCGGCACGGCCGTCCTCGAGCGTCGATATCAGGCGCCGCGTCTCGCCGCGTTCGTCCACGATCATCGCGTGACGGGGCCGAAGATCATCCTCGGCGACTTCAACGAGTGGATGCGCGGGCTGGCCACCAGGACGCTGAGCGCCCTCTTCAACAGCATCAACATTCAGGAACACTTGAGCCGGCGCCGCACCTACCCTGGATTCTTCCCGGTGCTACACCTCGACCACATCTATTACGAAGGACAGGTGGACGTCCGCAGCGTCGAGCTGCCGCGTACCCGCCGCGCGATGCTCGCCTCGGACCACCTTCCGCTTGTCGCGAATCTTCGCGTCGGTTTCGAAAACTGACGGAGCGACCATCGCCGTAACTCGTTGCCTCAACACGTCTTTGTTACTACAGGCCGCCCACTGGGTGGCTGGCGCCTCACCCCCAGTCATCTTTCGTCGGGCACCGCAGGTCAGTCTCGGCCGTATTGACAGCTGTGCTTTCAAAGTGATATCACTTTGACATCGCTTATTCAGGAGGTCAGTGACATGATTCGCGAACGCGCCGCCGCCACTCTGCCGGGACTACCGGTCCTGCTCGTGGTGCTCTTCGCCATGGGGTTCCTGATTTACGCCCTCGTCACGCAGGCGTTCGGCGAGTCGCCCGGCGTCATGATCACCGAGACGCTGCTGATTCTCGTCGCGGGCTTCCTGCTCGTCGGCGTCTTCGTCGTCAATCCCAACGAGGGACGCGTCCTGCAGTTCTTCGGCGACTACGTCGGAACGGAGAAGACCGCCGGATTGCGCTGGGCGAATCCGTTCTATACGAAGAAGAGGATTTCGCTTCGCATCCGGAACTTCGAGAGCACGAAGCTCAAGGTCAACGACCTCGAAGGCAATCCGATCGAGATCGCCGCCGTCGTCGTCTGGCGTGTCGTCGACACCGCCGAAGCCGTGTTCGAAGTCGACGACTATCAGAACTTCGTGAAGGTGCAGACCGAAGCCGCGGTCCGGAATCTCGCGACGAGCTACAAGTACGACGCCCACGAAGAGGACCAGATGTCCCTGCGCGGCAATACCGCCGCGGTGGCGGAGCACCTGAAGACGGAGATACAGGATCGGCTGTCGAAGGCGGGCGTCGAAGTCCTCGAGGCGCGCATCAGCCACCTGGCCTACGCGCCCGAGATCGCGCAAGCGATGCTCCAGCGTCAACAGGCGGGCGCGATCATCGCGGCCCGGCAGCGGATCGTGGAAGGCGCCGTCGGCATGGTGCAGATGGCGCTCGACCTGCTCTCACAGCGCGACATCCTCGAGCTGGACAACGAGCGCAAGGCCGCCATGGTCAGTAACCTGCTGGTCGTGCTGTGCGGCGAGCGCTCGACTCAGCCGGTCATCAACACGGGCACGATCTATCAGTAAGCCCGTGGCTGAGCGGAAGCCGTTCCTGCTTCGTGTCGACCGCGACGTGCTCCAGGCCGTTCAGCGCTGGGCAGACGATGACCTGCGCAGCCTGAACGGCCAGATCGAGTTCATCCTGAGACGGGCGCTGAAAGAAGCAGGGCGGGAAAAACCGGAGAGCGATCAGGGCAAGACGTGAGCGGACGACAAACCGCTGCCTAGGACTCTTCGTACTCTTCTTCGTTGCGGGGCACGAGACGGGTCGAGGGGCGAAGCGCTTCGCGATAGTCGAACACGGGCAGATCGCGGACGTGCAGCGAGAGCGCGCAGGTCGCGCCCTTCTGGTCGATCACGACGGTCACCGGGCTGCCTTCGACGCCGTCCCGGAAGCTGATCCGGCAGCCGCAGGCCAGGCGCGCGTGCGTGAACCCTTTCAACATCGTCTCAGGATCATACTACAGGAGCGCCTTGATCTCCCGCTCGAACTCCTCCTTCGTCGCCGGGCCCACGTGCCTGCCACATACCGCCCCGTCACGCCCGACGAGGACCGTTGTCGGGTATCCGTAGAGCGGGCCGTAGGCGTCGAGCAGCTGATCCTCACCAAGCCCGACGAGCATCGGGTAGTTAATCTTCCACTCGTCCGCAAACGTCCGCAACGTCTCGGCATCGTCGTCGCCCGACACGCCGAGGAGGACGAACCCCTTGTCCTTGTATTGGTCGTAGAGCTCGATGAATCCGGGAATCTCCAGCTTGCACGGCGGGCACCACGTCGCCCAGAAGTTGATCAGGATGACCTTGCCCCTGTAGTCCGCCAGTCGGACCTTGGCGCCGTTCATGTCCTTGACGGTGAAGTCGAGGTTCGCCTTCTTGGCCTCGCAGACCCCGGCAGCGCGCTCCGGCGCACTCGCGTCCTCGCCCTCGTTCGAGCTCACGTGCCTCGTCGGCCCGAGAAGCGCCGACGCGGTCAGCACGCCCACGCCCAGAGAGCCGGCGGCGGCGATCATCCAGCGAGTGGTCATCATGTGGTTCTGTCCTCTTGTTCTTGCTCTTCTGAAGGCTACTCGGCCGACCGCTGAACGTAGAGCGCCACATGCTCGATGTCCGACGGGCGCCCGCGCGCGACGACCGCGTAGGTGCGGCCACCCTTCGACCAGATGATCTCTTCCTGGCCGAGGTGTTCGACCAGCCGAGGCACCGGCCCAACGCGCGGATGCTGGCTGTTCAGCACGTACACGGAAAACGGCTGGCCGCGCCACTTGTACATGATGTGGGCCGTGAATCCGCTGGACGAAATGCACCGGCGAAGGCCCATCAGCTCCAACTGCTCGACCGGTTCACTCTCGGGGAGCCTGAGCGTCCAGCCGCGGTCCTTTGCCCACTGCTTGCTGAGCAGCCGGGCATCCGGCGTGACGGCAGGCGACGGCGCGAATTCGAAACACTTGATGTGATCGGCGGCGAGCTGTGTGCCAAGCGCTTCCACGCCGTCCCTGAGCCCGAAGAGGAAGACGCCCGCGACGGCGAGCGCCAGCGTGGCGACCATCGACAGTGGCACCCACGTCCTTCTCGAGAACACGCCCGGCCGTGGGAACGCCGCGCCAGGCCGCGGTGATGCGACCGTCGAACAACTGGCCTCGCATCGGCGGCGCAGTTCGCCCGAAGCGCATCCACGAAGGCGTTCGCGCCGGACCGCCACGGCTTCTCGGACCACGCGCTCGGCCGCGACGCGATCGCGGCACGCGGGACAGTTCCGGAAGTGGGCGTCGAGCGCCGCGCAATCGCCTTGCCCAGCTTCGCCGTCGACGTAGGCGGCAAACAACGACTCGAGGTCGCGACACTCAGCCATGATTCGTCTTGGTCATCATTCCTCTCACGCGCTCTAACGCGTCTTACGCGCTCGCATGCGGCCCTTACGTGCCGCGAAAGTCATCGCTGCAGATCGTAAGGCCTCACCCCGACGCTGCGCGAGCGGCGGCACCGCCGCGCTTGGGCGCCAGACGCTCAAACAGCATCCGGCGGCCTCTCGAAATCCGCGACATCACGGTGCCAATCGGCACGTCGACGATTCGCGCGATCTCCGCGTAGGTGAACTCCTCGACGTCACGCAGCCAGACGGCCTGACGGAACGCGTCTGGCAATTCGTCGAGGGCCTCCTGCAGATCGGCGTCGAGTGTCGCCCGCGTCAACAGCTGCTCTGGCGTCCGCTCGTCACCGGAGACGTCGGCCGCCTGCTCAACGGTCTCGCTGTTGACGTCGACCGGGTTGCGCCCGTCGTGCCGGCGCATGTTGCGAAACGTGTTGTGGAGAATCGTGAACAGCCACGCTTTCAGGTTCGTGCCGCGCTGAAACTGCTTCGACGCTCGGAACGCCTTGAGATACGTGTCTTGAACCAGATCCTCGGCATCCTGCGGCCGCCGCGTCAATCGAAGTGCGGTCCCGTAGAGCGCGTCGATGTACGACAGTGCCTCGTCGGCGAACGCGCGGTCTTCGCCGGCGTCATTGTCTGGCGGGACGCCCGGGGCTCCCGTGGACCCGGTGTCGGACAGCTTCGAACGTCGGCCAAAGACCATGGCGTGCTCAAAACACGCCCCAAGAGGAGAACACCTCCAGGGTCCGTGTTTATTCCTCCGATTGTACTCAATGGCGGACGGCAGGCGTTCGCATCCGAGGACACCCCCCCGAACCAGCCGGATTTCGACCGTCAAATGGCCTGTTTACCGGCGGCATCGCGCTTGCTCGGCGGCGGACAGACCGCAGGGCAGCGCTGGCGCGGCCTGGAGTCCGCGCGCCATCCACGAAGGCTCCGGGGACCCAACCGTTGCGGCAACCGTCCTAGCTACAGTAACATCGGCGGCAGCCGGCCTTCCGCTGCCACTTCCGAGGTGAATCATGTGCACGCGCAACTCGCGCGGCCCCGTCGCACTGGTGGGGACTGCTCTTCTGACCCTGGTCTTCAGCGCGGGGATCGCGCACGAGGCGTCCGCGCAGACGGGCTACATCCCCTACTACGGCAAGAACAAGATCCGGTACAACAACTTCAGGTGGCACATCTATACGACGGATCACTTCGAGGTCTACTACTACCCCGAGATTGAGCAGCACCTCGGCCGGATTGTGAGCTACGCGGAAAGCGCCTACCAGGCGGTCAGCTCTGACCTCAAGCACGACCTCGCGTTCAAGGTGCCGCTCATGCTCTACAAGACGCAGAGCGAGTTCCAGCAGCAGAACATCGAGCCGAGCGAGCTGCCCGAGGGCGTCCTGGCCTTCGCCGAGCCCTATCGCGACCGCATGGTGCTCCCGATCGACGAAGTGGACGATGCGCTCTACCGGCTGATTACGCACGAGCTCACCCACATCTTCGAGTTCGACATCATCCCCCGATCGCTCCTGCGCCGCGGCCTTCCGCTGTGGGTTGACGAGGGTCTGGCCGACTACATGACGAGCTACTGGAACTCGTTCGACCTGATGACCGTTCGCGACGCGGCCATCGCCGACACCGTGCCGGCGATGAGCGACTTCGAGGGCGTCGCTTTCGTCGACGGTCGTCTGCCCTACAATCTGGGCCACGCGGCCTTCGAGTTCATCGAATCGCGCTGGGGCAAGGAAGGCATCCGGCAGTTTCTCTTCGCGTTGCGCAAGAACGTCATCGGCGGCGGCGAGAGCGCGTACGAGGAAGCCTTCCGGCTCAAGGCCGAGGAATTCGACGAGCAGTTCGAGAAGTACCTGAAGGATCGCTTCAAGCCGTTCCGCGACAAGGAACGGCCGGCCGACTACGGCCGCGATCTGGCGCCGAAGCGCGAGAAGACACCCTTTGTGAGCGTGGTGTCGATCGAACCGTCGCCGTCGGGCGACCTCATCGCCGTCGCCGCAGGCAACCGCAAGGAGCAGGAGCTCGACATCATCCTGCTCTCGACCAAGGACAGCAAGGTCATCAGGAACCTGACGAGCGGCTTCAACAAGGACCGCGGCTTCGAGTACATCGCGACGCCCGGCGGCTTCCGTAACAATGCCGTTCCGTGGATGTCGTGGTCGACCGCGAGCGATCGGATCGCGTATTTCGCACGCACCGAGAAGATGAAGACGCTGATCCTCCAGAATGCCGCCAACGGCAAGGTCGAGCAGCGGATTGAGCTCAAGACCGTCGACATGCCGGAATCGCCTGACATCAGCCCGGACGGCAAGGAAGTGGCGTTCTCGGGACTCGTCGGCGCCACGGGCGACATCTTTGTCGTCAACCTCGAGACCAAAGAGGTCCGTAACGTCACCAAGGACGCCTTCGGCGACTTCGCGCCGACGTGGTCGCCCGACGGGAAGTCGATCGTCTATCTCGCCCGCGCCAGCGGCAACGACAAGCTGTTCACGCTGGACCTCGCGAGCGGCAAGAAGACCCAGCTCACGTTCGGAACGCACGACGAGGGCGGCGCGCAATTCGTCGACGACGACACGCTCGTGTTTCCGTCGACGGCCATCGATCCCAACCAGCCGGTCGAGGCCGAAGTGGCGCGCAACGGCAACATCTACAACATCTGGACGTTGAACCTGAAGACGAGGGAGCTGCGCCAGTACACCGACACGCTGACCGGCAACACGTCGCCGGTGGTCCTGCGCGACACGAAGCCGCCGCGGATTGGCTTCGTCACCTACTACAAGGGCGAGTACGGCATCCACGTGCTGTCGCGCGAGGAGCCGCTGCACACGGTTGCGTCGAGCGATTTCGGCGACGCCGAGCTCGGCCCGCCGATCATTTTCGTGCCGCCGCTGACGCACGAGATCGTGCCCGCCAACAAGCGCAAGAAGGGCACGTTCGAGAAGCTGTTCCTGGAAGGCCGGCCGCCGGTCGCGCTCGGCGTCACGAGCGGCGGCGATCTCTTCGGCGGCACGCAGGTGACATTCACCGACGTCCTCGGCGACAAGCAGTTCAACATCTTCGCCGCGTCTGTCTCGCAGTACCGCACGCTCTCGGCGTCGTACATCAACCTGTCGCGGCGGCTGCAGTACGCGATTCAGGGGTACTCGCAGACGCAGTTCTTCTACGCCTACGATCCGTACGCCTTCTACGGCATCGAATACGGCTACATCGATCGCGACCAGGCCATCGCGACTCAGACCGCCCGTGGCGGAACCATCTCGGGCATCTATCCGCTCAACCGGTACACGCGTCTCGAGGGGAGCTTCGGATTCCTGCAGTTCAGCCAGGAATACAACGAACCCGGACTGCAGGAAGTCGCGGATGAGTACCAGCAGGACCAGTACGGCCGCGTGCTCTTCGTCGACGGGCAGTTCATGCCGCTCTCGCTCAACCTGGTGCGCGAGACGACGATCTTCCGCGAGTACGGCCCGCTTGCCGGCCATACCCTGTCGGTCGGCTTCGAGTACGCGCCGAGCGCGGGCAGCCTGCTGTCCCGCCAGACCGTCGAGGCTGACGCGCGCTACTACCTGCGGCTCGGCACCAACGGCGTGCTGGCCTTCCGCGGACGCGGATACAAGAGCTGGGGCGAGTACCCGGGTTACCTGTACTTCGGCGGCAACTCGGAAATGCGCGGCTACGACTACCTCGCCTTCCTCGGCAACAAGGGGTTCTTCACCGATGCCGAGCTCCGCTTCCCCATCATCGAAGCGGCCCTGACGCCCATCGGCGTGGTCGGCGGCCTGCGCGGGGTCTTCTTCTTCAACTTCGGCGCGGCAGGCTACGAAGGCGCGCCGACGACGGTGTGGACCGACAAGACGACCATCGAAGTACCGCTCATCGACTACGCCTACGATCCGACATCGCCGAGTCAGTTCGTGCCGGTGTATGGAACGCCGCGGCCGGTGTCGGGCTTCCGCCTCATCGACAGCCGCGCGTCGTACGGCGTCGGGCTGGAAACGTTCGCGCTGGGATTCCCGATCCACTTCGACTGGTCATGGCGCACGCTCTTCAACAGGGACTGGGAGGACGTCGTGTTCTCGTACCCCGCGGCCGTCGACGGCGTCGTCGGGCCACAGGCCGGCAGCACATGGTTCCGCAAGGTGAAGTTCAGCGTCTGGATCGGGTATGACTTCTAGGAAATTCTGAATGCTGACTGCTGAATGCTGAAATGAAGGCCGAAATGGTCGACAATTCAGCATTCACTTCAGCATTCGTCATTCAGCATTCAGCATTGTGACGCGTAGCTGCAACGACCTCGTGGGACTTCTGGCAGACTACGTCGAGCATCAGCTTCCGCCCGCCGTACACGAAGAGCTGGAACACCACCTGGCGGAGTGCCCGCGGTGCGTGGCGCAGCTCAAGACCTACGAGTCGACCCTGTCGCTGCTCCACTCCATCCGCGACGAGGACCTCCCGAAAGAGCTCCGCTGCAAGCTCAAGGCTTTCTTCGACAAACGCTGCAGCAACTGAGCTACGGACATCACGTGGACTCCACGGATAAAGCAACGTGGTCCTGGTCTGCGTTCTATAGCCTCGCTTCCAGCTCGCGCCTGGCCTTCAGACGCTCGGCGCGTCGGCCATCGGCGTCGGCGGCGCGCTGCTTCTCCTCCGGTGTCTCGAGGATCAACCCGGGAATCGGCTGGCGGTGGCCCTCGCGGTCGGTCGCGACGAAGGTCAGAAACGCCCGGCTCGTCATCCGCCTGACGCCGGTCAGCGTCTCCTCCGAGAACACTTCCACCTCGACCTCCAGCGACGTGCTCCACACCGCCGTCACGAGGGCCTTGAGGATGATCAGGTCGCCGACTTTGATCGGATGCAGAAACTGCAGACCGTCCACGGCCGCAGTAACGAGCAGGCTGCGCGTGTGCCGGTGGCACGCAATCGCGCCGGCGATGTCGATGAGGTGCATCACCGTGCCGCCGAGGATGTACCCGAGGGGGTTGGCATCGTTCGGCAGGACCACCTGCACCATTTCCGTCGCGCTTTCAGAGGGACGCTTGGCGGGACACATCCACAGATGATACGTGGTTCAGGGCTCGATGCTCGCGGCTGGCGGCTCGCTGTTGGCGGCTGCTGGCACGGGGCTGCGAGCACCTAGCAGCCAGCCGCGAGCCGCTAATGTGACTCCAGCCCGACGACGCTGCGCTCCATGTCGATCGTCACGCGGTACTTGACCTCCCCGACGGCCGACTCAAACTGTCGACCGTCCTATTTCTGGTAGTACTGCGCGTTTACCGGAATGAAGTTCGTCCACTTCTCGGGCGTTTCGTCCAGCGCGAAGATGGCTTCCACGGGACAGGCGGGGACGCAGGCGCCGCAGTCGATGCACTCATCCGGATGAATGTAGAGCATCTCGGCCGTCTCGAACTCCGGTTCGTCCTTTCGCGGGTGGATGCAGTCGACCGGGCACACGTCCACGCAGGCGGAGTCCTTGGTGCCGATGCAGGGTTCGCAAATGATGTACGCCAACTATCCCTCCAAGAGCCTTATTGAATCGTCACGCGCCCGGCAAACCCGTCCGAGTATCCGTGGTAGTGCGTGATGCCGGGTTCGGGGTACGACCAGCAGTAATAGCCGACGCCGTTGTCGAAGTCCACCAGCCAGAGCCCCTTCGGCTCCGCGCCGAGCGTCTGCAGCTCGTCGGCCCATCCGTTGACGACGTCGCGCAGGGCCGCCGAAAGCGTCGCGTGCTCCGGATCGTCCTCCGCAACCCCGTGCAGCTGGGCCGACAGGAGCTCGGCTCGACGGACTGCGTCCGCGGTCAGGTGCTTGACTCGGGGCAGCAGCGCCCGGGCCTCGTCTAGCGAAAAGATGGGCTGGTCTTCGCTCATGGACATCTCCGGGCGATGTCTTGGGTCACCGGCATTCTGATGTCACCAAGCACGATTATAATTGCCGTTCCCTCCGAGTGTTAATCTCGAGTGTAACCTAGCATGTGCCGGCCCCCGATTCGCCTCACCTCTTCATGGTCGCCGACGCCACTGGCGGCAGGCGCGGTGCTGGTCGCCGCGTGGCTGCTGGCGCCGCCGCCCGCGCTGGCACAGCCGCTCCCGGCGGGCCCTGTGAGCGCCTTCGACGGCCGATTGGCGGTCGGCGCGGAGGTCGTCGCGACTTTCGGGGAGGAAGACGACGTCGCGTTCTTCAACTACACGGACTACGAGCACAACACGCTGCGGATGTTCCGCGTCGCGATGTCCGCCTCCTGGCGCCCTGTCAGCCGAATCGCGGTCGTGGGCGAAATCCGGTCGGAGGACCTCGATCACGTGAGGCCGTATGCGGCCTACATCCGGGTCCGCCCGTGGCTCAATCGCGCGTTCGACATCCAGGCCGGACAGATCCCCCCGACTTTCGGGGCATTTGGCCGCCGCGGCTATCAGGGGGACAGCAATCCCCTGATCGGGTACCCGCTCGCCTATCAGTACCTGACCTCGCTTCGTCCCGATGCCGCGCCCGCGACGGTGGCCGACCTGCTCGTCATGCGCGGACGGGGCTGGCGGGCCAGTTATCCCATCGGCTCGCAGACACCGGGTCCGGGCGTACCGCTCATCTCCGCCTTTCGCTGGGATACCGGCATTCAGGCTCACTGGCAGGGACAGGCGATCGACGTCACCGGAAGCGTCACGACCGGCACGCTCGCCGATCCCCGAGTGTCGGACAACAACGGCGGCAAGCAGGTGTCGGGCCGACTCGCGTATCGCCCGACGGCCGGGCTCGTGCTGGGCGCGTCGGCAGCACGCGGCGAGTTCTTCGATCGCGACGTGATTGCGGCGCTTCCCGAGTCCGACGGGTCACACGCGCAGACGGCGATCGGCGCGGATGCGGAGTACTCCCGCGGATACTGGCTGGTGCGAAGCGAGATCGTCTGGAGCCGCTGGAACGTGCCCTTCGCGACGCCGGCGACCAGCACGAATGTCGGCGCGCTCGGCGCCTGGGTCGAAGGACGTTACCGGATCACGCCGCGGATCGTCGTCTCCGGCCGCGCCGACCGCCTCGGGTTTTCCCGCATCGAGGCCGGTCAGAACCTGACGCCGACTTGGGACGCGAACCTCTGGCGCCTCGAGGCCGACGCCGGTTACTTCATTCAGCGTAACCTCGTGGCACGGTTCGCCGTCCAGTACAACGATCGCGACGGCGGGCGAGTGCGCCAACGCACCTACTACTCCGGCCAGGTGGCCTACTGGTTCTGATGCGATCCAGCCTGCCATCGGTTCGACTGCTCTTCGTCGCCGTCGCCCTCGTGGCGTTCGCGGCTGGCGTCCCCACCGTCACCACATCCACGACGGCCCTCGACGGCATCGTCAATGGCACCATCAGGGGTCGTGTCGAGCTCCGACAGGCTCCTGCCGATCTGGCGCCGCGCCCCCACGTCGGCGACGTCGGGATGCCGCGCGCGCACGATCCCACCGACCGCCGGCGGAGCGTCGTCTATCTCGAGACCGCGCCGAGGGCGGCGTTTGACCAGCGTGACGAACCGCGCGCCAGGCTCGATCAGCGCAACGAGGCGTTCGTGCCGCACGTGCTGGCAATCGTGGCTGGAACGACGGTCGACTTCCCCAACAACGACAAGACGTACCACAACGTGTTTTCGCTCTCGCCCACCAAGCCGTTCGACCTCGGGCGGTACGCGGTGGGCCATTCGAAGGCCGTCAAGTTCGATCGTCCCGGGATCGTTCGCGTCTTCTGCGACATTCACTCACACATGAGCGCCTTCATCCTCGTCTTCGCGCACCGCCACTTCGCGGTCTCCGACGACGAAGGCCGGTATCGTCTCGACAACGTCCCGCCGGGCACGTACACGGTCATCGCCTGGAACGAGTCGGCGCCGAGCGAGTCGCGGCGCATCATGGTGCCCGAAGCGGGCGGCGACGTGGAAGTCAATTTCGCGCTGGGCCGGCGGTAACGGGGAATGAACCCCGCATGAGCCTGTTCAGTTCGCTTACCAACCGCATCTTCTTTGGCAGCGCGCTCCTGGCGGTGTGCTCGATCGCCATCGCGATCTACAACGTGAATGTGGCCGTCACGGCGCAGGCCGAAGAGGAACTACGCAAAGGGCTGGACGAAGCCGACACGATCATCGAGGAATACCGCCGAGTCCTCGTCGATCACTTCACGCGCGAGGCGCGGCTCATCGCGGATCTGCCCCGTTTGAAGGCCACCGTGGATCTCAACGATCCGACGACGATGCACCCGATCGCAGCGGAGTACCAGCGGCAGCTGACAGCCGATCTCCTGCTCATTACCGGCCGGCAGGGGCAAGCCCTCGCGGAAGTCACTTCGGAGAACGCCTCATCCGGTTCGTATGCGTCGCTGCCCGGCGTCAAGGCCGCGTCCACCGGCCGGGAGTCGGAGTCTTTCTGGCCGCATCCAGGCGGCATCCTGCAAGTCGTCAGCGTGCCCATCTGGATCGATCCTCAGCAGCCAGAGATCCTCGGAACGCTCAGCGTCGGCGTCAGCCTCGACAGCGGGGCCGCGAGCCGATTCAAGAGTCTGACCAACAGCGACATCGCGTTCGGGATGAACGGCACGATTCGCGCTTCGACGCTCGCGCGTGAGCTGTGGCCCTCCCTGGCTTCCCTGCTCGGAAGCTCGGACCTGCTGCGGCAAAGCGTGCCCATCGGCAACGAAGACTACATCGCCAAGACGAGGACCCTGAGGACCGCTCTACCGGCGCCCGGCGAATCCGTCCCAAGCCAGGGACCTGCCGAGGCGACCGGGGCGAGCGTGATCATTCTGCGTTCGAGAACCCAGCGACTGGGGTTCCTCAACCCGCTCCATGGGCGGCTGGGAATCATCGCGGTCGTCGCAGTGCTCGCGGCCACGCTTCTGAGCTATGCGATTGCGCGAACGGTGACGCGTCCGCTCGGAGCGATCACCGCGACCATGCGCGAGATGGCCGCGACCGGCGACCTCACGCGCCGGATCGCCGCTCCGCCGGGCGGCGCCGCCTGGGAAGATGAGGACGCCCGGCTACTCGCGACCACGTTCAACACGATGACCGATTCGATCGCGCGATTTCAGCGTGAAGCCGCGCAGCGCGAGCGGCTGTCGTCGCTCGGACGCCTCTCCACCGTGGTGGCGCACGAGATTCGCAACCCGCTGATGATCATCAAGACCGCTCTTCGGCGGCTGCGGACGCCGAACGTCTCGCCCGAGGACCTGCGGACCGCCGTAACGGACATCGACGAAGAGACAGCCCGGCTCAACCGCCTCGTGTCGGAGGTGCTCGACTTCGCCAAACCCATCAAGTTCGACCATGCGCCGACCGATCTGAATGCGCTTTGCGAAGACGCCGCGCGCGCCGCCGGTTCCGACGCCCCGGTCATCCATATCCGGCTGGACCTGGATCGGTCCCTGCCCGTGGTCGTGACCGACGCCGAACGGCTCCGGCTGGCGCTCGTCAACATCCTGAGCAACGCCCGTGACGCGGTGGCCGCCCGGCCCGAGGCACTGGCCGCCCGGGATGCCATCCGGCTGCGCACGAAACTGAAGGGTCCCGGCAGGATTGCCATCGAGGTACGAGATCAGGGCACGGGCATTGCAGGTGATGATCTCGGGCGCGTTTTCGATCCCTACTTCACTACGAGGCGGACGGGCACCGGGCTCGGCCTGGCGATCTCCAAGAATATCGTCGAGGGTCTCGGCGGCACGATCGCGGTGTCCAGCCGCCAGGGCCAGGGGACGGAAGTGCGCATCGAACTTACGATGAAAGTGTGAGGTCGCACGTCAGACTTTCCGCAGCTATGTCAACCGGCTCAATCCTCCTTGTAGACGACGAAGCGAAGATCCTCAACGCGCTGGCCCAGGCGCTGCGCGAGGACCGGCACGAAGTCCATGCGACCACGAGCGCGCGTGAAGCGCAGCGGCTGCTCTCGCAGCGCATGTTCGACCTGCTGGTCGTCGACAACCTCATGCCCGAGCTGACGGGGCTGGATCTTATCCGTGAGCTGCACGCCTCCGGCGCTACCGAGCGGCCGCAGATCGTCATGATGACCGCGCACGCGACCATCGAGAGCGCCATCGAAGCGATGAAGCTCGGGGCGTTCGACTACCTGCAGAAGCCCTTCGAAGTCGACGAACTGCTCGTCGTCGCCAGTCGGGCGCTCGATCATCAGCGGCTGCGCACCGAGCACCGGTATCTCATCAGCGAGCGCGACGCCGAGTTCAATCACTACGGGCTGGTCGGCCGTAGCCGCAGGATGGAAGAGGTCATCCGCACCGCCGAAGTCGTCGCCAAATCGCGGAGCACCGTGCTCATCATGGGCGAGACGGGCACGGGCAAGGAGATGGTCGCGCGCGCCATTCACTACCACAGCGCGCAGCGCGAAATGCCGCTTATCAAGGTAAATTGCGCGGCGATACCGGAAACGCTGCTCGAATCCGAGCTCTTCGGACACGTCCGCGGCGCGTTCACCGGAGCCACGACCAGCAAACGCGGCAAGTTCGCCCTCGCCGACGGCGGAACGATCTTCCTCGACGAGATCGGCACGATGAGCCCGACGCTGCAATCGAAGCTGCTGCGCGTGATCCAGGAGCGGGAGTTCGAGTCGCTCGGCTCGGAGCGCACGCAGAAGGTCGACGTGCGGGTCATCGCGGCCACCAACCGCGACCTGCGCCAGATGGTCGCCGACGGCCGGTTCCAGGAAGATCTCTATTACCGGCTCCACGTCATCCCGGTGCACATTCCGCCGCTCCGCGAGCGACGCGAGGACATCCCCGTCCTCGTCGAACACTTCATCGCCGAAGCACGCGCAGCGCGCGGGCAAACGCATCGAGGGCATCGCACCCGGCGTGATGCAGGCGCTGCAGGCGTCGGACTGGCCGGGCAATGTCCGCGAGCTCGAGAACACGATGGAGCGCGCCGTCGTCCTCTCGCAAACGCCAGTCATCGGTCCCGATGCCGTGCGTATCCTGAGCGTCAGTACGGCGCCGGCGGCGGGGCTGCCCTCGCTCAATCTGCGACAGAACCTCGACTGGACGGAACGCGAGACCGTGCGCCGCGCGCTCGAGAGCGCCAATGGCGTGAAGAAAGACGCAGCGGAAACCATGGGGTTGACCCAGCGGGCGCTCAGCTATTACCTGGCAAAGCACCGCATCAGTTAGAGATTCGTGCCTTACGTGACGCGTAACTCAATTCGTCTCTCGTAAGGGTCCGGGCCCGTTCGGTCTGGTTTTCCGAGCATGTCAAACACAACGCTCCGGCATTGCGTTTGCGCAACGCAAGTGCGGAGGGGGAGAACTGTGCGATGAAGGTGTATGTGACGAGGAGTGCGATCGCGGCGGCCTTTATTCTGACATTGTGCGCCCCGCAGACGGCTGCCGCGGGCCAGGCGCAGGATCCTACACAGGCGACTCCAGCTCCGCCGCCGCCGAGCCAGACCCCGGCAGTTCCCGACGATCGCGCGGTCGATCCGAGCGAACCGGACTTCACTCTCATCGGTCTTCCGACCACGCTGCGCATGCCCAGGCACGCCAGCGCGTTCCGCGTGACCCATCGCTTCACCCGCTCGCTCGGCCAGGGCAATTTCGGCGATTTGCTCGGCGACGGTTTCGGCACCGACGGCGGGGCGCAGATCGGGCTGGAATACCGCTTCGGGATTTTCAGCGGAACACAGCTCGGCGTTCACCGCACCAGCGACAAGACGATTCAGTTCTTCGGCCAGCAGCAGCTGATTCGTGAGGCCGAGGGCAAGTGGCTCGGCCTCGACATGATCGTGACCATCGAAGGCAGGGACAACTTCCAGGACATCTACTCGCCGGCCGTTGGCGCCATCATCTCGAAAAAGCTCGGCGTCCACGGCGCGCTTTACGCGCAGCCGATCTGGATCGGCAACACCAACTCGTTCGACCTCGTCGCAGGTGAGGACAACGACACGTTCATCGTCGGCGTCGGAACCCGGCTGCGCCTCCGACCCAAGCTGTACGTCGTGGCCGAAGCCGCACCGCGATTCGGCTACGACCCGGGGATCGCCTACGCCAGCTTCGCCATCGAGATGCGTGCGGGCGGCCACTCGTTTCAGATCAACGTCTCGGATGGCTTCGGGACGACGATGGCGCAGATGGCACGTGGCGGATTCGACAGCGATGACTGGTATCTAGGATTCAACATCTCGCGAAAATTCTTTTGAGGCGTGTGCCAGCGCCGGAATCAATCGATCTATCAGGGGGACGCATCGTGACGAACACACAGAAATGGACACTGGCGGGTATCGTGCCCGCGTTTGCATTGGCTATCGCCTGCGGCGGCTCGAGTAATGCACCATCGCCCAACCCGGGAGGAGGCGGCGGCAGCCCGGGACCGGTGACCGCCACGATCACCATCGGCGCGAACGGCACCATCAGCCCGACGACGGTGACGATCAACAACGGCGAGAGCGTCAGGTTCACGAACAGCCACAACCGGCCGCACCAGATGAACTCGGATCCTCACCCGACCCACACAGACTGTCCGCCACTCGCCACGGTGGCGGTCATCGATCCCGGGCAGAGCGCCACCACCAACGCGATGACGACGTCGCGCACGTGCGGGTTTCACGATCATCTCGACGACACGAACGCCAATCTCCGCGGGAGCATCGTCGTCCGGTAGCGGCCGTTTCAAACCTGCGATAATGACTGCCTATGATGGCAGGCAGGGTGGGGCTGGCGGGGTTATGTCTCGGGCTGGCGGCGTGCGGAGGAGGCGGCAGTACACCGGCGCCTTCGCCGCCGCCGACCAACCCCAACGTGATCACCATCGCCTCGGGCGTCGCCTCGCCGAAGGATCTCACCGTGGCGCCTGGCGCCCGCGTCCTCTTCGTGAACAACGATGGACGCCGCCATGACATGACGTCCGACGACCATCCCGACCACCTGGAGTGCCCGGCCCTCAACCAGGTCGGGCTGTTGACGCCAGGCCAGAGCCGCGAGACGGGCAACCTCGTCACCGTTCGCACCTGCGGGTTTCACGACCACGAGGATCCGGATAACAACAACCTGAAAGGCCGGATCGTTGTCCGGTGACACCCTCGCGGTCTGGCGCGACGAGTTCCCGACAGTCGAGGACTGCACCTATCTGGTGAGCCACTCGCTCGGCGCCATGCCGCGCCGGACGGCGGCGAACCTGCAGGAGTACGCCGAGACGTGGATGGGACGGGGCGTGCGGGCCTGGCACGAAGGCTGGTGGGAGATCGGCCGCACCACGGGAGACCTGCTCGCGCCTATTCTCGGCGTGCAGCCAGGCTCGATCTCGATGCACCAGAACGTCACCGTGGCGATGGGGATCATCGCGTCGTGCTTCCGCTATGACGGTCCGCGGCGGAAGATCGTCCTGACCGAGCTCGAATTCCCGACCAACATGTACCTGTTCGAGGGCTTCGCGCGCTACGGCGCCGAGATCGTCTACGTCCAGTCAGGCAACGCCATCAGGAACGATCTCGATCAACTGCTCGATGCGATAGACGAGCGCACGGTGCTGGTGCCATTGTCACTCGTGCTCTTCCGGAGCTCGTGCATCCAGGATGCCCGCGCCGTCATCGAGAAGGCCCACCGCGTGGGCGCGCTCGTGATCCTCGACGTCTACCAGGCTGCGGGGACCGTGCCCCTCGACATCGAAGCGCTCGGCGCGGACTTCGCCGTGGGCGGGTCGGTGAAGTGGCTGTGCGGAGGGCCGGGCGCCGGCTACCTGTACGTCCGCCCCGATCTCGCGCGCACGCTGGAACCCGGCTTCATCGGCTGGGCAGCGCACGCCGAGCCCTTCGCGTTTGCGACCGGGCCGGTAGTCTACGCCGAGGGCGCGGAGCGCTTCCAGAGCGGCACGCCGAACGTCCCGGCTCTCTACGCCGCGCGCGCCGGCTACTCGATCGTCGCCGAGATTGGCGTGCCGGCCATCCGCGAGAAGTCTCTGCGGCTGACACGCCGCATCATCGACCACGCGACTCGGGCCGGATACTCCATCAACACACCCACCGACGACGCCGAGCGTGGCGGCGCGGTGATCCTCGACGTGCCGAACGGCGAAGCCGTGTCGAAGGACCTGCTGCGCCGCAACATCATCATCGACTACCGGCCGGACGCCGGCATCCGGATCTCGCCGCACTTCTACAACAACGAAGACGATGTGGACGATGCGATGAAGGTGCTGGACGACGTGATTGCCGTCGGAGCGCGATCGGGATGGTGATTCGACGGATTGCCGGTGCTCGGCGCAGGGACGATGGGCCACGGGATCGCACATGCCGCCGCGGCCGCCGGCTACGACACGGTCATGTTCGACGTGTCGCCGGACGCCGTCGAGAGGGGACGACGGGCGATCGAGGAGATCGTCCGGGGCAGCGTCGAGCGCGGGAAGATCGCGGCTAATGACGCCAGCACGATTCTGGGCCGGCTGGGAACAGCCACCGACCTGGCGCAAGCCGTCGCCGATGCCGACTTCATCGTCGAGGCGGCGCCGGAACGGATCGATCTCAAGCTCCGGATCTTTGCCGACATCGAGCGCCTGGCGCCGGCAGACGCAATCGTCGCCTCGAACACGTCGGCGCTGAGCCTCACCGAGCTGGCGGCGACCCTGGCGAAGCCGTCCCGCGTCGCCGGCATGCACTTTTTCAATCCCGTGCACAAGATGAAGCTCATCGAGGTCGTACAGGCGCTCGAGACTTCGCCCGCGACACTCGACGCCGTGCACGAGGTGGCCGTGCGGATGGGGAAAGAGACAGTCCTCGTGCGCGAGTCGCCGGGTTTCATCACTACCCGCGTCAACGCCAGCATCGGCAACGAGGCATTCTACATGCTGATGGAGGGCGTCGCCTCGGCGCGCGACATCGACAAGGCGCTCAAGCTCGGGTTGAACCATCCGATGGGCCCCTTCGAGCTGGTCGATCTCGTCGGGCTGGATACCCGCTTGAGCATCCTCGAATACCTTCACCAGGGCCTGGGCGAGAAGTATCGGCCGTGCCCGCTGCTGGTGCAGTATGTCAAAGCCGGGCGGCTCGGGCGCAAAGTCGGACGGGGCGTGTAACCGAGTATTGAGGTCGGATCGTCCCTTGACGCGCTAAACGGGCTGACGGCTCGTGAGAGATTGGAATTGAGCGACTCCGCTCGCACCAACAGTGCCACATGCCAACCCCCTATTCGAACATCCACCTCGACGTCACCGAATCGATCGCCACGCTGACCATCGACCGGCCTGAGGTCAAGAACGCGCTGAACCGCGAGACGGTCAACGAGTGCCTTGCGGCGCTGGCCGGACTTGCCGCCGGCGACGAGGCTGGCGTACTCATCATCACCGGGGCCGGCGAATCGTCGTTCGTCTCTGGCTCGGACATCGGCGACATCCGGACGCGCACGCGCAACGACGGGCTGGCCGGGATTGCCTCGTCGCTCTGCGCCGCCGTCGAGCGGTTTCCGCGTCCGACGATTGCGGCCATCAACGGCTACGCGCTCGGAGGCGGCTGCGAGCTGGCGCTGGCGTGCGATATCCGCATGGCCTCCGAGACCGCGAAGTTCGGCCAGCCCGAGCTCGGCCTGGGCATTATCCCCGCGGCCGGCGGCACCCAGCGCCTGCCGCGTGTCGTCGGGCTCGGCTGGGCGAAGCACCTGATCCTCACGGGCGAGATCATCGACGCCAAGCAGGCGCTCGCCATTGGTCTCGTGACCGCCCTCACCCCCGCCGGCCAGTTGCAGCCCCGCGCTCGGGAGCTGGCCAAGAAGATCCTCCGCCAGGGCCCGCTCGCCGCGCGTCTGGCCAAGCTGGCGCTCAACGCGTCCGCACGAGTCGACCTCGATTCGGGCCTCCTGATCGAGACGCTGGCGCAGGCGATCTGTTACGACTCGGATGACAAGCAGGAAGGGACGACGGCGTTTCTGGAGAAGCGCAAGCCGAAGTTCACGGGGCGATGACGGTGGGTCCGCGTATGTTGAGAGCGCGCGATCGGCGGCTGTCATTTGGAACAGCGACCATCAGGCGGCTCCCTTCGAGTGTGGGAGCATCGTAGTACCGAATGGAGCGTCACGTGGTACTTACTCTTTCAGCAGCCTGCTAGTCTAAAGCTAGAGTGGGAACCATCCCCGCCAATGAGGGTGACTCTCCATCCCAGGAACCAGGCTTAGGAGTTGGTGCTTAACCCGATCAGCAAACTTACTAAAGGCCAACAGCAGTTCCGTGCGATCCACACTCACCTGTCGGTTGGTCAGTGAGCTGTTGATTTCGACGCGGTTGCCGGCAGCTCGAAGACCGATATCGCCGCCGCCAGCGAGGTAGACTCGCCGTTGACCTGTCGAAGGCATCTGTTCGAGTGCCTGCAGCATATGACTCGAGAAACCAAGCACTGGGAGAGAATGCGCTCGATGCCCTGGCAAAGTGAGAAGATCTGCTCCGTCGACCACAAACGTGACTGGCATGACGAAGTACGTCTCTTCCAAAACGCCAGCCTCGGCAGTTACTGGAGATGCGAGCAAGTCCTCTTCGAGAACGCCATGGTCCACTTCGAAATCGAGCGTTATCATCGCGATCGCACAGGATAGGCCGTGATCACTGAGCCATTCGGCAGGGCGACTATTCTTAGCCCTGATACGGCACTACCCGTTTGATCATACCCGATGACTCGCCCCATATTGGTGTTCAAGACGCGCACACCTCCTTGTATTTCCCAGGCCGTCGTCCCGCCTGCGGCCTCATTGATTAGCGCCTTGATTTCAATGAAGCCGGCCCCACGAAGAAACTTCGAGGCATTCTCTGCGCTTGAGTTGAAGCTGTGTCTGAGCAAGATGTGCTCGAGCCCAGCTTTCATGTTGCCGTTGTTCAGTGTGAGGCCAGCCTTGAGCGCTTGGGTTGCGGCGGCTTTAGTGGCTGTTGTGTCAACAGCGGTCGCAACTCCAGCGCCCGTTGCCCCAGCCTTCGCGCCGGCGACCACTGCGACTGCGAGGAGCCCTATTTCGACCCCAGCCTCTACACCTCGAGGCGGTGAATACCTCGCGTACGGCACACGATCCGCCTCAGGGCCGTTGAGCACTGCGCTGCCAGTGAAGATATCGCCGACGCGCGTGGCGACCCATGCGAGGAACTCGCTCCATCCGTTACCGCCACCCCCGCCGCCGTTGTTGTCCTTGCATTTCACGGTGGTGTTCAGAGTCCAGTTGTCGCCGTCCTGCGACCACGTCTCGGTCGTCGTGCAGCTATCGGCCACTAGCCCTGTGGGATCGACGAAGCTCAACGGATTGTTGAGCGCATAGCTGTACCGATTCCATGCCTGCGGCGCAAACAACCCCGCATACACCGGATCCGGCGCGCTGAAGCGGCCCGTCCGCACCTGGTACGAGCGCGCCTCGGCGTAGTCCAGCCCCGCCTCGCCGTCGCGAAACAGCCCCGCATAGCTCTTGTGGACCACCGTCGAAACGGTGACCTGCTCGCCGAACGGCCCGTAGTCCATGCGCCCAACGATGTTGCCGTTGGCGTCGAACACGATGCGCACCGAGCCGATCGCGTCGGTCCCGTAGTACTCGACAACGTCCTGCGCCGCCGCGGACATTGGCAGGCCCAGCGCGAATGCGCACACGACGAACACGCGAGCCAGACGGCTCATCGCCGCACCACCGACAGCAGCCGGCCCTCTACGGGCTCGAACAGGAGCGTGTAGGAACGACGGGCCGCGTCGCCCGTCTCGAGCTCGACGCGCCAGGTCAGCGCGTCCTGGGGCGCGTCAGCCGGGGCCTCGATGCGAAACGTCGTCTCCCGGACCGTGTGCGCCCCCAGTTGCTCCTGCACGCCGAGCGGCACCATCTCCGCCGCGGTGCCCGCGTCGCCGGGCGGAAACTTCGCGCCGACGGCCTTCAGGTCCGCGTCCACGTCGCGTGAGCGCCCACCAGCCCCCGCGCCTTTCTGCCGCGCGCTGTCAATCAGCGTCCCGCGCACCTGCAGCGCCTGCAGTTGTCCCTCCTCGTCGACGGTCACCGTCGCGGCGACGAGCGGTGCCGTCGGCGTCAGGTCCTCGAACGGCGTGACCGGCTGGCGCGCCTCCACCTCGACCCCAGTCGGGGTCGACACAATCCGCCACGCCACCCGCCCTTCCCGCAGCTCCGGAAACGCCGCGATCAGCACGCCCTGCGCTTCGCGCACCGACTGCGGGATCGACGCGCCGCGTTCCTGCGGAGCGGCCACCGCCGCCAGGACACTCATCGCGAGCGCCCACCCCATCGTGCGTTTCAGATTGCTCGTCATGGTTGACTCGACTCGCTCACGGAATGGTCACGAAGATCGTCTGCACAGTCCACAGCCCGGACACGGTGCTGTGCGAGTACACGTTGAGCTGGTAGTACCCCGGCGCCAGCCCGCTCGCGTTCAGCCCATAGGCGCTGTTCGTGAACTGACTCCCGTAGTACGCCCCCACGTCGGGCCGGGCGCCGCCATATGTCGCCGCCCCCAGGAACGTCCACGCTCCCGCCCCGCCATTGGCAATCGCGTGCACGTGGACCGCGTCGACCCCGGAGCCGCTCGGCGCCCCGAGATCGATCGCCCAGCCGCCGACATGGAACGGCTGGTTCAGCCACCAGCCCGTCCCCGGCGTCTCGATCGCCATCACCGGCTGCGAGGTCGCCACGGTGACGGTGACGTTTTGTGCCTGGTTGAAGCCGCTCGCCACCAGGCTGTACGCCGCGATGTAGAGCTGATACACCCCCGGCGGCAGCGTGGCCGTCATGCTGAAGCCGGAGTTGGTGAACTGACCCTGATGGCCGAAGATCGCTCCGATGTCGGGCCGGGGGATACCGTAGGTCGGCGTCCCCACCCAGATGGGCGCCTGTCCAGAGCCCGGATTCGGATACGCCCAGACGTGCAGGGTGTTGACGCCCGTGCCAGTCGCCGCTGCCTGATCCACTGCCCAGCCGCTGATCGTGAACGACTGATTGACACTCGTGCCCGTGCTCGGCTGCTCGACCCACATCAGCGGGTGCGCATACACCGTCAGCGTCACGTCCCGCACTTGATTGAACGTCCCCGTCACCGTGCTCCGCGCCTGCACTTCCAGGCGATAGACGCCCGGCGCCAGCCCCCGAATCTCCTGCTGGTACCCGCTGTTCGTAAACTGCGCGCCATAGGTCTGCCCGATGGCGCTCGTGGGAATCCCGTACGTCACGTTCAACCACTCCATCGCCGGCGTCCCCGAGCCCGAGGCATAGGCGCGAACGTCCACGCGATCCACGCCTGTCCCCGCACCCGATCCCAGATCGATCGCCCAGCCAGACACCACGAACGGCTGCGGCAAGTGCCACCCGGCGCTCGGCGCCTCCAGCGCCATCTGCGGGTTGGCCGGCGCCACCGTCACTGGGACCTCCTGCGCCTGGCAGCACCAGCCCGTGGCCGCGTTGCCCGCGTAGACGGTGACGACATAGGGGCCCGGCGGCAGGTGGGCCGTGAAGGTGAACCCGGAGTTCGTGAAGCGGCTGTGGTTGTAGAGCGTCGCGATGTCTGGCCGCGCCTGTCCGTACGTGGCGGAACCGAGCGGAATGAAGCTGCCACCGGTCGGAGTGGCGTGGACGCTGAGGTAGTCGATCCCCGTCCCCGTGGTGATGGACTCGTTGATCGCCCACCCCGACACCGTGAACGGCGTCTTCACCGTCGCGCCGGCCGTGGGCGCTTCCACCGTCATCGCTGGCCCGAGGTCGTCATCGGCGATCGTGATCGTCTGGCCCGCCGGGCTCGCCAGCGTCGCCCCCGTCGCCGTCGACAGCAGGACGGTGAACGTCTCGAGGGGCTCGTTCGTGGTGTCGGGAAGAAGCGGCACGGTGATGTACTGCACGTCAAGGGACGCGGTACCGCTGGGGAACGTCACCGTGCCCCCGACTCGCGTAACGTCTCCGCCGAGCGTGGCAGTGCCCGCCGTCGTCTCGTACGCCACGGTGACGGGACAGCCGAGGGCGGCCCCACCGGGCGTCGTCAGCCGCACACCGACCTGCACCGACGTCTGCGCCTCCGCCACCGTCGCCGTCGCGGCCGTTACTGCCACGGTGGGCGTTGTGGCGGTGCTCCGCACGGCGCCGAGCGGCCGGCCGGCTGCATACACGAGATCCTTGGACCAGGTGAGCGCCCCGCACGGCGTCAGGAACTCGCTCAGCACTTCGCCGCCGACGCCGCGTGCCGAGTAGGTGGTGTGCCCGTTCACAGTCCGGGCCGCGCGGAGGCCCGCCGGATCGTAGCTGTAGCGCGACATCCGGACGCGCACGCGCAACGACGGGCTGGCCGGGATTGCCGCGTCGCTCTGCACTGCCGTCGAGCGGTTTCCGCGTCCGACGATTGCGGCCATCAACGGCTACGCGCTCGGAGGCGGCTGCGAGCTGGCGCTGGCGTGCGATATCCGCATGGCCTCCGAGACCGCGAAGTTCGGCCAGCCCGAGCTCGGCCTGGGCATCATCCCCGCGGCCGGCGGCACCCAGCGCCTGCCCCGCGTGGTCGGGCTCGGCTGGGCGAAGCACCTGATCCTCACCGGCGAGATCATCGAGGCCAAGCAGGCGCTCGCCATCGGTCTCGTGACCGCTCTCACGCCTGCCGGCCAGCTGCAGCCCCGCGCCCGCGAGCTGGCCAAGAAGGTCCTGCGCCAGGGCCCGCTCGCCGCGCGTCTGGCCACGCTGGCGCTCAACGCGTCGGCACGAGTCGATCTCGATTCGGGCCTCCTGATCGAGACGCTGGCGCAGGCGATCTGTTACGACTCGGATGACAAGCAGGAAGGGACGACGGCGTTTCTGGAGAAGCGGAAGCCGAAGTTCACGGGGCGATGACGGCGGGTCCGCGTATGTTGAGAGCGCGATCAGCGGCTGTCATTTGGCACAGAGACCCAGCGCCGGGTCTGGCGGCGCGGAACTCATCGCAACGACCCAAGCAACATAGGTAGACCGTCCACCGATTCGGATCAAGTCCACCCTTTAGACGGCTCGCCGTGCAGGCGGTTCGAGCCGTCACTCACTGGTGCGCGTGTTTCACTGCATCTTCGGTTTGCGGACCCGCCGATCCCGAAGGCGCTTCAAAAACCGAGCCTCTTTCATCAGTTGAGAGTCACGCCCTGCCTGCTCAAAGGCAGCCTGCGCCTTTAACGAAGGCGATTCCATGAGCACCTTCAAGAACACGATCCTGTTCTCTCCGTGCCTCGGCTCGCCGATAAGGGCCACGACGTCGTCGATTACATCTTCAGTCACACTGGCGGATAACGCGCAGCCAATCGACCATTTAACCCCGTTTGGTACGGCGCCATCCGGATGACTCCGAAACAACCTGAGAAGCGTGCTCCAGAAGCGTCGGGACTCTGGCACCGCGAGCGCCCGACCAATCCCTTCGAGTACGCGCGGGGGGTAATCTCGTTGAAGGTGTTCGACCAGTATGTCGAGCACCCTGGGGTACGGCTCCGCCGTGTTGACCAGATCCCATACTGAGCGAACCCACCCCAAGCCGGCGTCGTTGAGCGCCTGAACCACTGGGCGTTCCGCGAGCTGCAGCTCATGCCTCATGGCGGCCAGTCTTTCGTCCTCCGCGCGACGCCGCTTGAGGAACTCAGGATCGGCGTTAAGCTCCGCCACATGCTCGGCCGCTGTCATGCCTCTCTGTTTCTTCATCGCGGTGGCAACACGGGAATAATTCGGATCGTGCCCGCCCTCGAGGCATCTAAAACCGGACCTGACAGTCTTGTCGTACTTCTAACCCATAAGTCAAGCTTGGCGCCACTGCTACCTGCAATCTGTATGTAGTCCTGCAATTGCCGAGTCAATGGCTGATATGCGACGTTCTTGATTTCGGAAATCCTTCCAGGCAAGGTCCCGTCCGGGATGCGGATGCGCCCATTTACGAGCGTTTGAACCTTTGATCCAATGTTGAACGCACCTTTGACCAGCTGCTCGCCACGCGCTCCAATGGCAAGCGCGGCGGCGGCGACGGCCGGGCCGCTGGGGACTCCGGCAATGCTGACTTCGACTTCGCCGAGTTCAGACTCGATTTTCTGGGCCTTGCTGCAGACCTCAGCGGAAAAGATACAACCGGAGCCCCCAACGCCGCTACCTCCTCCTCCACCGCTGGTCGCATAACCTTCTGTTCCACCGCTGGTCCCATAAATCGACGAGTCTCCCCACGTGCTGTGAATCCAACTCAGGAAGTCAGCCCAGCTCCCGCCTCCCCCGCCGCCATTGTTGTCCTTGCATTTCAGGGTGGTGTTCAGAATCCAGTTGTCGCCGTCCTGCGACCACGTGTCGGTCGTAGTGCAGCTATCCGCCACAAGCCCTGTGGGATCGACGAAGCTCAATGGATTGTTGAGCGCATAGCCATAGCGGTTCCACGCTTGCGGCGCAAACAGCCCCGCGTAGACTGGATCCGGCGCGTTGAAGCGCCCCGTGCGCACTTGGTACGATCGCGCCTCGGCGTAGTCGAGCCCCGCCTCGCCGTCGCGAAACAGCCCCGCATAGCTCTTCTGGACCACTGTCGAGACGGTCACCTGCTCGCCGAACGGCCCGTAGTCCATCCGCCCGACGACGGTGCCGCTTGCATCGAACACGATGCGCACCGAGCCGATGGCATCCGTCCCGTACGTACTCGACCGCCTCCTGCGCCGCCACCGAGACCGGAAGGCCCAGCGCGAGCCCGACGACGACGAACAGGCGTAACAGACGTTTCATCGCCGCACCACCGACAGCAACCGCCCCTCGACCGGGCTCGAAGACCAGCGTGTAGGGCCGGCCAGCCGGGTCGTCGGTGTCGAGCTCGACGCGCCACGTGCAGCGCATCCTGCGGCGCTTCCGGCCGTCCCTTCCGCGCGAAACGCCGTCTCGCGCACCGCCGCCGCCCCGAGCTGCCGCTGCAGCCCCAGCGGCACCAGCGCCGCCCGCGCCGCGACATCACTCGGCGGAAACTTCGCGTCCACCGCCCGCAGGTCCCCGTCGGCATCGCGCGAGCGGGTCGCCGGCCTCTTCTGGCCCGGGCTCTGCTCGATCGAGCATGCCTCGCGCGTCTGCTAGCGCCTGCAACCCCGCCCTGCTCGTCGACCGTCACCGCCGCCGCGACGACCGGCGCCATCGCCGTCAGGTCCTCGAACGGCGTCGCCGGCTGGCGCGCCTCGACCGCGACCCCGGTCGCGGTGGTCACGATCCGCCACACCACCCGCCCCTCGCGCAGCTCCGGAAACGCCGCGACCAGCACGCCTTGCGCCTCGCGCACCGCCGCCGGGATCGCCACGCCCCGCTCCTGCGCCGCCACCCCGACCCCCACGCTCGCCGCCAGCACCCACGCACGTACCATCTCACGCGCTCATGGTTGATCGACTCGTCACTATCCTGCTCCGTCCGGCTGTGGTCTGATACCATGCCACTCTTCCTCCGGCCACCACCGTCGGTCCGGCTGACGCCGGACACCCCAGCCGTCTGAAGGCCGGCTGCCACTACAACTCCAAACGCCCGAAGGCCGAAGCCACTGACCCGTGGACTCCTCGCCACCGCCGAACCCCGAACCCTTGTACCGCGCGCCACCACTCCGCGCTTACGGAATCGTGATGTAGATCGTCTGCACCGACCACAGCCCCGAGACCGTGCTGTGCGCATACACGTTGAGCTGGTAGTACCCCGGCGCCAGCCCGCTCGCGTTCAGCCCATACGCGCTATTCGTGAACTGACTCCCGTAGTACGCCCCCACGTCCGGTCGCGCCCCGCCATATGTCGCCGCCCCGAGGAACGTCCACGCTGCCGGCGCCGCCATTGGACAATCGGCATGCACGTGCACCACGTCGACGCCCGACCCGCTTGGCGCCCCGAGATCGATCGCCCACCCGCCGACGTGGAACGGCTGGTTCAGCCACCAGCCCGTCCCCGGCGTCTCGATCGCCAGCACCGGCTGCGAGGTCGCCACCGTGACGGTGACGTTCTGCGCTTGATTGAAGCCGCCCGCCACCAGGCTGTAGGCGGCGATGTAGAGCTGATACACCCCCGGCGCGCAGCGTCGCCGTCATGCTAAACCCGGAGTTGAGTGAATTGACTCCCGTAGATCGCCGCCACGTCGGCCCGCGCGAGGCCGTAGGTCGGCGTGCCCACCCAGATAGGCGCCTGCCCAGAGCCGGGATTTGGATACGCCCAGATGTGCACGGTGTTGACGCCCGTGCCAGCTCGCCGCTGCCTGATCCACCGCCCAGCCGCTGATCGTGAACGACTGATTGACACTCGTGCCCGTGCTCGGCTGCTCGACCCACATCAGCGGGTGCGCATACACCGTCAGCGTCACGTCCCGCACTTGATTGAACGTCCCCGTCACCGTGCTCCGCGCCTGCACTTCCAGGCGATAGACGCCCGGCGCCAGCCCCCGAATCTCCTGCTGGTATCCGCTGTTCGTAAACTGCGCGCCATAGGTCTGCCCGATGGCGCTCGTGGGAATCCCGTACGTCACGTTCAACCACTCCATCGCCGGCGTCCCCGAGCCCGAGGCATAGGCGCGAATGTCCACGCGATCCACGCCTGTCCCCGCACCCGATCCCAGATCGATCGCCCACCCGGACACCACGAACGGCTGCGGCAAGTGCCACCCGGCGCTCGGCGCCTCCAGCGCCATCTGCGGGTTGGCCGGCGCCACCGTCACTGGCACCGTCCTGCGCCTGGCAGCACTAGCCGGTGGCCGCGTTGCCCGCGTAGACGGTGATCGACATAGGGGCCCGGGCGGCAGGTGCGCCGTGAAGGTGAACCCGGAGTTCGTGAAGCGGCTGTGGTTGTAGAGCGTCGCGATGTCCGGCCGCGCCTGTCCGTACGTGGCCGAACCCAGCGGAATCGAAGCTGCCCCCGGTCGGAGTGGCGTGGACGCTGGATGTAGATCGATCCCCGTCCCCGATGGTGATGGACTCGTTGATCGCCCACCCCGACACCGTGAACGGCGTCTTCATCGTCGCGCCGGCCGTGGGCGCTTCCACCGCCATCGCCGGCCCGAGGTCGTCGTCGTCGATCGTGATCGTCTGCCCCGCCGGGCTCGCAAGCGTCGCCCCGGTTGCCGTCGACAGCAGGACGGTGAACGTCTCGAGGGGCTCATTCGTGGTGTCGGGCAGGAGCGGCACGGTGATGTACTGCACGTCAAGGGACGCGGTACCGCTGGGGAACGTCACCGTGCCCCCGACTCGCGTGACGTCTCCGCCGAGCGTGGCGGTGCCCGCCGTCGTCTCGTACGCCACGGTGACGGGACAGCCGAGGGTGGCCCCACCCGGCGTCGTTAGTTGCACACCGACCTGCATCGACGTCTGTGCCTCCGCCACCGTGGCCGTCGCGGCCGTTACTGCCACCGTCGGCGTTGTGGCGGTGCTCCGCACGGCGCCGAGCGGCCGGCCGGCCGCGTACACGGAATCCTTGGACCACGTGAGCGCCCCGCACGGCGTCGTGAACTCGCTCAGCACTTCGCCGCCGACGCCGCGGGCCGAGTAGGTCGTGTGTCCGTTCACGGTCCGGGCTGCGCGGAGGCCCGCCGGATCGTAGCTGTAGCTGGCCGACAGGCCCGTCTTCGTCACCGTCGCCAGCAGGTTGCGGCTGTTGTACGTGTAGGTCCCGCGGCTGTCCGTCTCCAACCGACCCAGGCCATCGTAGGTGAACGATTCCGCGATGGCGCCGCTCGTCGACATCAACCGCTGGGTCGGGGGGTCATAGTTATAGCTGGTGATCGATCCGCGGGTCTCCGTCAGGCGATTGCCCGCGGCGTCGTAGCTCCAGCGCAGCGCGCCGTAGGGCCCGTCCGCCGCCCACATACGGCCGACCGCATCGTAGTTGAACGTCTGCGACATGCCCGGCCGCGGGTCGGCGATGCCGGCGACCTGGCTGGCTTCGTCGTACGTGTAGGTGAGGTCCAGACCACTGGTGCCGGACTTGATGCGCGACACCCGCTGCTTCGGGTCGAACGTGATCTCGTGGGTGACCGGACCCGTGTTGTACTTCCACAACCGCCCCGTCTCGGGGTCGTACACGAACGCATCGGCAAACGTCGCTCCGTTGTTCTTGACTGTCGCGAGCGGCCGAGGGCGTCGTAGCTGTACTTGATCGTGCGGCCCGTGGGGTAGGTGATCTGGTCGATCGCGCCGTTCTCGAGGTAGGTGTACGACGAATTGAACGTCAAGCCGTTGACGAGGTCCGTGCGCCACCGCACGCGCCCGGCCAGATCGTAGCCATAGGTCGTGCGGGCGGTCGGGCTCGCGATCGTGGGGCTCGCCAGCTGATCGACATTTCCTGCGGCGTCGTAGTGAATCTCGAGATCATCGGCCGTCCCTGGCGCGTCGCGCTTCCACAGACGGTTGTTCCCGTCGTAGTAGAGAGTACGTCGTGCCGCCGGCATCGGTAATTGTCAGCACGTTGCCCGCGGCGTCGTTGACGTAGCTCGTGATCCCGCGCTCGGGCTGGCTGTCGGCGATCAGGTAATTCCTATAGTCATAGCCCCAGATCCGCTCGGGCAGAGAGCCGATGGCCCCTGAGGCGTTCGGACCATTGACCGTGATGAGATTGCCGAAGGCGTCGTACCCTTACCGCGTCAGTTTGTTGTCGGCGTCCTGCACCATCACCATCGCCGCATCGGCGGGATCGCCGAACGCGTGGTATCGTAGGTCGTGGCGCGGTTCTTGGGATCGGTGATGACGACGTAGCCGGCCGGGTAGCCATACGAGGTTGTCGTCGGCGTGGTCGTGCCCACACCGTCCGTCACGGTCTGCGGCCGGTGCAACGCGTCATACGTCGTCCCCACGCCGGTCGAACCCGTTCCCGTGGTGTAGGGATAACTCTCGAAGATGTCCGGCCGCACCCGTCCCGGTCGACCCAGGTCTTGACACCGGTCTGGTCGGACGTGCTCCGCACGCGACCGAACCCGTCCAGATAGGAGGTGACGACCGAGGGCGCCCGCGACACGATGACAGATGCCGCACCGATGTCGTCGTAGCCGTACTCCGTCCAGGTGGTCACTTGCGGCGCCTGGCTCGGAGGTTTCACCCGAAGGAGGCGAAACGCAGCGTCGTATTCGTAGTTGGTCCGCAGTCCACCGGTTTCCGCCCACGCCACCGTGCCATCCGCCCAGATCCCGTAGTCCGTGATCAGGTTCGGCGTCGTGACCTTGCTGACCCGTCCCCAGGCATACTGGAAGTCCGTGCGGTTGCCGATCGGATCGATGACGGCCTTGACGTTGCCGTTCGGCCACGCCTCGTAGGTATGGATGGGACTGTTCGGGACGAACAGGTGGATCGTCCGCGCGACCAGGAAGCCCGTGGCCTGGTCGTATTCCATGTTCACCTGGAATCCGTTCGGGGTGATTTCCTCGGTGACGACCGGCGCGATGATGTACGGTGTGAGCGCGGCCGCGCGGAACGTTCGCGTCGTCGTGCGGTCCCGCTCGCCGTCTTCGGTCGTGCGCCAGGGCCGCCCGTAATCGTTGAAGTTGCCGAGCCCCGCGCGGGGTCCTCGTGACTCGTGATCCACGAACGACTGCCGCGCGTGACCGTGCGCGTCGCGAGAAGCGCGCTGTACACATCCGCGTCGCTCCAGATGCCGCCCGTGCCTTGAGTCGGATCCGGCGAGATGGCCTCCGACGACTGCCATGTCAAGACTTCCCGCTCGACCAAGACGCTCTGGTGCTCGAGCGTGCGCTCGGCCAACGTTCCGGCCTTCCATCCACTGAACGTGCCCGACGTCCCGATGCCGTTGAAGGTGTAGGTCGTCGTTCCGCACGGGCACACGACTCGGGTCTGGTCCTGATTCGGACCGGTCCCGTAGGTGTACGTCCACGTGCCGGGCGTGACGTACAGGCCCTCCAGGACTTTGGTCTGCACTCCGCGTCCCGTGTTGGTGACGGCGCCGGCGTGCTGGACAACATCGCCATAGGTGTAGGTCACCGTGCCGCCGCCGGCAGTCCGCAGCACGGTCAGTTCATGGCCAGGTTGGCCGCTGCCCGGCGTGCTGTAGTCGTACTCCGTCCCGAGGCCCACCGGGGACTGCGCGCGCTCAAGCGTGCTGTAGCCGGCCGGGCCTGCGGCCTGCTGTATGTAGGTCCACGTCTTCCCGCCGTACAGCATCGTCGCCAGGGCTTTGTGGGTGGGGTCGTAGGTGAACGTGATATCACGTGCCTGGCCCCCTCCCACATCCTGGTGGATCAGCGCCACGCCATCGACGGGTCCCGGCGCGGAGAAGTAGCTGAATTCGAGACGGTTATTGTAGGGATCGCGGATCACGGTTACATACCGGATCGTGCCGAGGCTGCCGGCGAGCGTCACGACGTGGCCGAACTCGTAGACGACTCCGTTGGGCAGCTTGAGCGTGTGCGTGCTGCGGTCGTAGAGGCCGAAGCCCTTGGTCGTCCACCCAGGCGACACCGGCGTCGTGTACAGCGCCTGCCGGCCGCCGTCGCCCATTTCGATCTGTGTCGTGCCGCTTGTCGTCGCATCCGGATTGATCACGCGCCCGAAGTGCAGCTTCCAGCCAATGCCCGCCCACGAGTCCTCTTCGATCGTCAGGTCGCCGGTCTGGTAGCCCGGATAGATCGCGCTGGAGTAGACGCGCTGCACGCGGACATCCAGGCCGGCGTTCCCGGGCAGCACGAGATCGGTTTCGACAATCGACAGCGTCCCCGAGAAGGGATCGACGGCTTCGTTCGGCATCGCCGAGTCCAGCGACCGGCCGCTCCTCGCGCTGCCGGGCTTGAACGGCGACTGCGCGTGCGCCAGGTCGGACGCCAGAACAGTGACTGCGGCCGAAGCTGCCAACGCCGCCAACCAACGATGGGAGGTGTTGAAATGCATTGTTCGAGTTGTCAACGCACTTTTTTAGGTGATCGGGTATTCGCGACCCTGCTAGACTGCGCGGGATTCTGGCTCAGCTGAAACGTCATGCAGCAGAAATCGCCTTCCCTTTTGCATCGATCTGCGGCCGAGAGGCGACAGGAGGGTGCATCGCCGCATTCCGATCGAGCACTCGGCCTGGACGGCGCGGCGCTCATCCGCGACAGCTGGTCTCACGCCGTTGCATCGGCGTTACAACCGGTGGTGGGCGAGATCCTCGACCTGGACGCCGAGACATTCGCCGAGCCGTTCAATCGGCTGGCCGACCGCACGCCGCCGCCGGCGAACGTGGCAGAGCGACGCGACCTGAAAGCGCGATTTGTGGAGTTCACGCAGAGACTTGGAATCGACTTCCACGCCTGGCATCACCGGACAACGCCGCTGTCATGCGGCTTTCGCCCGATCGAGAGCGCCGCGCGGATCTGGTTCGATTCGCAGACTGACCCACGCCGTCTGCTGACGGTCTGGGCCTCGACCTACGCCGCCGAGTTCGCCCGGCACCACCCTTTCCCGCCCGCCTGGCGTGCCGCGCGCATTCTGCGCGAGCGGTTCGCGCAGCCTGCCGATATCCAGGGAGTCGCACGGGCCGTCGGCGCGTCGCGGTCGGCTCTCGACGAACACTTTAGTCGGACGTTCGGGATGCCGCCCATCGCCTACCACGGGCGGGTGCGCGCCGCACACGGGCTGACAGAGCTTCGCAATCGGGACACGAAGGTGGAGGATGCGGCGAGGCGGGCGGGATTCGCGAGCGTGAAGAACTTCAACCGCTCGGTGCGTCACTACACCGCGATGACGCCGTCACAGGTCCGACGGCTTCCGCGCGCAGACTTCGATCGACTGCTGCAGAACGAGTTGCAAATCGATCCGGCGGCGCTTGCCGCGAGGGTCAGACGTCGCGATCTTCCGCCTAAAGGCGGAAGCCACATGGCTGAAACACACCCTGGACACCGCCGACTCGGACTGTCGACTGAGACTGTCGACTGAGACTGTCGACTGAGACTGTCGACTGAAGACTGCCGACTGAAGACTGCCGACTGAACACTGTCACATATTCAGATCCACCCAGACACTCTTGACCTGCGTGTAGTGCTGCAGCGCGTGCGCGCTCATCTCGCGGCCGAAGCCGCTCTGCTTGTAGCCGCCGAACGGCGCAGCAGTGTCGTAGACGTTATAGGTATTGATCCAGACGGTACCGGCCTGGAGCTTGCGCGCGACGTAGTGCGCCTTCTTGATGTCGCGGGTCCACACACCGGCCGCAAGCCCGTACTGCGTATCGTTCGCCTTGGCGATCGCTTCGTCGAGGTCGGCGAACTCGATCGCCGCGAGGACCGGCCCGAAAATCTCCTCCCGCGAGATCGTCATCTCGGGCGTGACGTCGGCGAACACGGTTGGCTGGACGAAGTAACCTTTGCCCGTGCCGATGTCGGCGCGCTCCCCGCCGGCGACGAGCGACGCACCCTGCTGCTTTCCTGACTCGATATAGCGCAGCACGGTTTCGAGCTGCTTCTTCGACGACACCGATCCGAAACGCGTCTTGGGATCCATCGGATCGCCGGGCACCACCTTCTTTGTCCGCGCGGCGAGCTTGTCGATGAACTCGTCTTTGATCGTGCGATCCACCAGCAGGCGCGACCCGGCGGCGCACACCTCGCCCTTGCCGTAGAAGATGCCGACCGCGACGCCGCGAAGCGCCGCGTCGATGTCGGCGTCCGCCAGGACGATATTCGGTGATTTGCCCCCGAGCTCCAGCGTGATCGTCTTGAGCGTGTCGGCCGCGCCGCGCATGATCGACTTGCCGGTCGACGTGTCGCCGGTAAATGCGACCTTGTCGATGCCGGGATGCTCGACGAGTGCCTGGCCCACCGTCGACCCGGCGCCCGTGATCACGTTCAGGACGCCCGGCGGCAGCCCGACCTCGATCGCTATCTCACCCAGGGCGATGGCCGTCAGCGGCGTCTGGCTGGCCGGCTTGAGGATGACGGTGTTGCCGCACGCCAGCGCCGGCGCGACCTTCCACGCCGCCAGGAGCAGCGGAAAGTTCCAGGGCACGATGGCGGCGACAACGCCAATCGGTTCGCGGAGCGTGTAGGTGAGGTGGTTGCCCTTGACGGGAATCGTCTCCCCCATCACTTTGTCGGCCCAGCCGGCGTAGTACTCGAAGCACTCGGCCGCCGCCGGAATCTCGATGTTCCGCGACTCGCTGATCGGTTTCCCGTTGTGAATGGTCTCGAGCCGGGCCACCTCGTCGGCCTTCTCCATCAGGCGATCGGCCAGCCGGCTCACGAGACGCCCGCGCTCGCGCGCCGACATCTTTCCCCAGGGACCGTCGAGCGCCGCCCGGGCCGCAGCCACGGCCGCGTCCACGTCCGCCGCACCGGCCGACGCGACCGAGGCAATCACCTCTTCGGTCGCCGGATTGACGACGTCCATAGTTTTGCCCGACGCCGCGGGACGCCATTGGTTATCGATGAGGAGGTGCTTTTCGAGAACGGCTGTTGATGGCATTTGTGGCGTCTCAACGATTTCATCACGATGGGCACGATGACACGAATGATCCATCACGAGGCTCGCGAAGCTCACGAAGAGCGCGAAGCATTTTCTTCGAGGTCTTCGCGATCTTCGCATCTCATCGTGATGAGATCGTGCCCGTGACAGCAACCGATTGGCCTAGGTCTCCGTCCGCACGTATTCGAAATCAATCGGCATCCGATTGACGCCTCGGAGCGGCGGCGCGATGTAGTTGGCGAACTTCCCCGGCGTGTACACCGGCTGCGCCATGATGCTGAGAAGGTACTCCCGGTCCGCGGGCGTTGGGCAGCCACTCGTGCTTGCGGCGCTCCCACTCGGAATCCGAGATCGGCGCGCCGTTCGGATCGAAGTGAAGCGACGAGAACATGCCGATGCCACGGTTGAACTTGCGATCGGGCAGCCGCAGACGGTCCGAGAGGCCGTGGCGTTCGAGGATGCGGTTCCAGCGCTGCACGCCGGCCTCGCAATCACCGCAATACCAGTCGCGCAGCACCTCGTTCATCGCCGTGCGCATCGGGATCGCCTTGCGCTCGAGGCGGCCCTCGCCCGCCGACGCCGGGACGTCGAGCTCGTAGAACTGCTCGGTGACCAGGTGGTCGTCCCACTTGTCTTCCTGCGCCCGGCCTTTCAGGCCGTTGGCGAAGTAGGACGCGGCGTTGGTCGAAATCTCGTTGCCGTGCAAATCGAGGCTCAGGCTGAACCACAGGTTGATGAACCGCTGAATCGTCGGCAGGTCGATACCGCCGAGCTTCCGCACGTCTCCCGAGAAGCCGGCCTCCTTCATCAGCTGGCAGGCCCGGTCGATGATGCGCGCGACGCCGGTCTCACCCACGAACATGTGGTGCGCTTCCTCGGTCAGCATGAAGCGCGTCGTTCGCGACAGCGGATCGAGCGAGCTCTCCGACAGCGACAGCAGCTGCGACTTGCCGTCGCGGTCGGTGAACATCGTGAACATGAAGAAGTCGAGCCAGTTGTCGATCGGCTCGTTGAACGCGTCGAGGATGCGCGGCTTGTCGCGGTTGCCGCTCTGCCGCTCGAGCAGTTCTTCGGCTTCATCGCGCCCGTCACGCCCGAAATGGGAGTGCAGCAGGTAGACCATCGCCCAGAGGTGCCTGCCCTCTTCGACGTTGACCTGGAAGAGATTGCGCAGGTCGTACAGGCTCGGACAGCGCTGCCCGAGCCAGCGCTGCTGCTCGACGCTCGCGGGCTCCGTATCGCCCTGGGTCACGATCAGGCGCCGCAGCTGGTTGCGGAACTCTCCCGGGACTTCCTGCCAGACTTCTTTCCCGTAGAAGTCCCCGAACCCGATGCGACGGTCGTGCACCGGATCGGCCAGGAAGATGCCCCACCGGTATTCCGGCAGTTTGACGTATTCGAAGTGCGCCCACCCCGACGGGTCGACGCTGACGGCCGTCCGCACGTACACCTGGTGGAGATCCTGGAACCCCTGCGGGCCCATGTCGCGCCACCACTGGATGTAGGCGGGCTGCCAGTGCTCGAGCGCGCGCTGCAGCCGCTTGTTGCTCGACAGGCCCACGTTGTTCGGGATCTTTTCGGCGGAGATCATGGGGAGTTCCTTGTCGGCTCTAGGCTCTAGGCTCTAGGCTCAGGCAAGAGCATCGATTACTTGGTCGAAGGTTTTACCAAAGCCCAGAGCCAAGAGCCCAAAGCCTACGTTCTGTTGAAATCAAACTCCGGCCGCGCCTGCGAGCCGTAGGCCGTGAGCGCACCCTTTTCACCCACCGCGTTCGGCCGCTGGAAGATCCAGTTCTGCCACGCGGTCAGCCGGCCGAAAATTTTCGTCTCCATCGTTTCAGGCCCGGCGAAACGAAGATTGGCTTCCATGCCGGTCAACGCGTCGGGCGAGAGCGCCGCGCGCGCCTCGATCGCCAACCGCACTTCGTCGTCCCAATCGAGCTCGTCGGGGGCAAACGACACAAGGCCCGCGTCGAGCGCAGCCGGCGGATCGAACGGCTCGTCCTCACCCAGAAGCTCAGCGACCCGTTCCGGCTGCCCAAGGAACCGCGTCTCGAGGCGTGTGAGGCCATTGCTCATCTTCAGCGGGCCGCCGTTCATGGCCGACAGGGCAATCGTGTTGGGACGTTCGGGGTCGTCGAGCATGTAGGAACGGTCGGCGGCGAGCGCCAGCTCGAAGAGCGACCCCGCGAAGCAGCTGCCAGGCTCGATGAGCGCGAAGAAGCTGCGCGCCGTCAGGTCCATGCGCTTGAGCGTGCGCTTCATGAAGTGCACGATCTCGCGAACGAGCCAGTGGTCCGCATGCGCGACGAGCGTCTCGTCAACGGCGAGGACGCGGGCGGGATCGCCCTCCGTGCGAACGACGACCGTCCCGATGAGCGGCTCGTCGATGCGCAGGTGCAGCAGCGCCGCGTCGAGCTCGCGGAACGCCCGCAGCGGCCAGAATTCGTCGCCGGCTTTCAGGATTTCTTCCGGCGTCGTCGGCTGCGGCCCATCAGGCGCTTTGACCGTCAGCGTGGCGACGCGGCCTGCCCGATCGATGCGGAGCGAGACGAACGAGTAATGCACGGCATCATCCGTGACCGTTGGACCGAGCGGCCGGAGCGTGATGCCCGGCCCGCTCGACGGACGGTCCGAGGAAGCGGCCAGCTCAGCGGCCCGCTTCGCGACGCGATCCTTGAATTGGCTCGTCGGATAGACCGCGTCGACGAGGCGCCACTCGACGGCCCGGCGGCCTTTCACCCCTTCGGCGACGGTTCCGAACACGTCCGCGAGGTCGCGCCGGACTTTTCTCTTGTCGACGACCCGCGTGAGGCCGCCTGTGCCAGGCAGAACGGCAAGAAGCGGTGTCTCCGGCAGCGAAACGGCCGAATTGCCATCGTCGACGAGCACGATCTCGTCGCAGGCGAGAGCCAGCTCGTAGCCGCCACCGGCGCAGATCCCGTTGAGCGCAGCCAGGAACTTGAGGCCCGAGTGCGCGCTCGCGTCTTCCATCGCCAGGCGCGTCTCATTCGTGAACTTGCAGAAGTTCACCTTCCACGCGTGGCTCGAGCCGCGCAGCATGAAGATGTTTGCGCCGGCGCAGAAGATGCGCTCTTTCAGGCTGGTGATGACGACGGCGTGGACTTCGGGATGCTCGAAGCGGATGCGCTCGATGGCGTCGGCGAGCTCGATGTCGACGCCGAGGTCGTAGGAATTGAGCTTCAGACGATAGTCGGGCGACAGCCCCGCGTCTTCCTGGACGTCCATCGACAGCGTCGCCACTGCTCCGTCGAACGAGAGCTTCCAGTGTCTGTATTCGTCAGGTGAGGTGGCGAAGGATACCCGTGGCTGGCTTGCGTTGGTGCCGACTGCCATGTCGGCTCAGCGTACCCGTGGCGCTGAATCCGTGTCAAGGCAATATACTGCGGGCAAGATTCAGCGACAGCGCACTATACTGCTGTCGTCAGTCGACAGTCAGGGGTCGGGAGTCGACGACCGTCGACTGAGACTCTCGATTCTCGACTGCCGATAGTCGACTGTCAGTAGTCGTCGGACCAGTTCGACTCGTCCTGGCGCTTCGGCGCCGGATCGTCGCCGAGACGGCGGCGGATCTGCTCCTGCAGCCAGCCGATGGCGTCGGGCTCGGCGGTCCGCAGAGCCTGCCATTCGGATTCCGGCAGAACGATGGTGAGGGTACGTGTCGTGACGACGCCCGCCTCCGTTAGGTTCATGGATCGGATGATAGAACCCGCTGTCATGCGTGTCGCACAGAACTTTCACATGGCATCAATGCGCGTGGCGCATGAGCAGTCCATCGCGGGAGATCATGCAAGTCATGTGGAGCGCGCATGCCGGGCCGTCCTGCGCATGCGGCGCGCGTAAGATAGGTGGCGCCGATGCCCCCAGACCTGCTGCGATCGCTCGGGCAGCGCGCGCGTGCGAGACGGCTGGAGCGCGGCTGGACGCTGCGCGAGGTCGCCGAGCGTTCCGGCGTGTCGCCGCGCTTCCTCGTCCAGCTCGAGGCGGGACGCGGCAACATCTCGGTGCGGCGGCTCGCCGACGTCGCCCGCGCCCTCGAGGTCACGCCAGCGTCGCTCATCGCCCTCCCGGCCGAGAATGCCGAGCCGATCGTGGCGCTCCTGGGCCTTCGCGGCGCCGGTAAGACGACTGTCGGCCGTCGCCTCGCGCGCCGTCTGCGCGTGCCATTCGTCGAGCTCGATCGGCGCATCGAGCAGGCCGCCAACCTGAGCCTGGCCGAGCTCTTCTCTCTTCACGGCGAGGCGTACTATCGCCGTCTCGAACGCGACGTGCTCCAGGTGGTGCTCGACGACCAGCGCCCGATCGTGCTCGCGACGGGCGGCGGCCTCGTCACGTCATCCGACACCTTTACGCTGCTTCGGCGCTCGGCTCTCACGATCTGGCTGCGCGCCACGCCCGAAGATCACTGGAACCGCGTGCTGAGGCAGGGCGACCGCCGGCCGATGACCGACCACCCCCAGGCCATGTCCGACCTGCGCTCGCTCCTCGCCGCGCGCGAGCCGCTCTACGCGTCAGCCGCCCACACGATCGACACCTCCGGCCGTCCAGTGGATCGGATCGTCGAGGAGATCGCGGGGTTGGCGAGGGAATAGCTATGAGCGGTACTAATATGCTTGGTAGCGAGTGCTTGTTTTCGTTTGTCCGTTGGCCAAGTATACGAGAGTCATAGGCGGTCCTTTCCAGCCTCGATCCAACCACGCCCCTAAGACGGCCCCAATACCAGTCGCGAGGATCGTTATGGCTGCGGAGGATTCGCGGATCCGGCGATCCCCTCAACGGGACGCGGATCTCGCGGATCATCAAATCCGCTCACGGGACGCGAATCACGCAGATCGTCACACCGATGACGGGACGCGGATCACGCGGATTACCGACGGGCCACGGCGCTCGGTCGCTAACACTCAGAGTGAGCGGTTCGATAAAGAAGAGATCCGCGTCATCCGCGTCCCGTCAAACAGTCTGAGGATCTTCGTGATGCCGCGTTCCCGTCAGAAGATTCGCGTGATTCCGCAGATCCCGTCAGTCTCATTGAATTTCCGCGATCCGCGTCCGTGACCTGTCAGCGATCCGCGATCCGACGCCTTCCTTCTCCGTCTTCCGCAGTGGGTCCTTGACCGGATCGAGGAACGGCATCATGTCGCGCAGTTTCGCGCCGACCTGTTCGATCTGATGCGACCGCTCGGCCTTCCGTGTCGCGTCGAACCAGGGGCGTCCGGCCGCGTGCTCGGCCATCCAGGCCTTCGCGTAGGTGCCGTCCTGCACCTCGGCGAGCATCTTCCGCAGCTCCTGCTTCGTCTGTTCGGTCACGACGCGGGGGCCGCCGGTGTAGTCGCCGTGCTCGGCGGTGTCGCTCACCGAGTAGCGCATGTAGTTCAGCCCGCCGCGGTAGATCAAGTCGACGATCAGCTTCAGCTCGTGGAGGCACTCGAAGTAGGCGATCTCGGGCTGGTAACCGGCCTCGACAAGCGTCTCGAAGCCCGCCTTGACGAGCGCGCTGACGCCGCCGCAGAGGACCGCCTGCTCCCCGAAGAGGTCCGTCTCGGTCTCCTCGGCGAACGTCGTCTGGATGACGCCGGCGCGCGTGACGCCGATGCCCTTGCCATACGAGAGCGCGAGCGCGCGCGCCTGACCGCTGGCGTCCTGATGGATGGCCAGAAGCGCCGGCGTGCCGGCGCCCTCGACGTAGAGCTCGCGGACGCGGTGGCCGGGCGACTTCGGCGCGATCATCGTGACGTCGACGTCCTTCGGCGGCACGACCCAGCCGAAGCGGATGTTGAAGCCGTGCGCGAACATCAGCGTCTTACCGGGCTTGAGGTGCGGCGCAATCGACTCGGTGTAGAGCTGGGACTGGCTGGTGTCGGGCACGAGGACCATAATCACGTCGGCCCATTCGCTCACCGCCGCCGGGCTCGCGACCGTCAGGCCCGCCGCCTCCGCCGCCGTGCGCGATTTGCTCCCCTCGTGGAGTCCGACTCGGACGTCGACTCCGCTGTCCTTCAGGTTGAGCGCGTGCGCGTGCCCCTGGGATCCGTACCCGATGACCGCCACCTTGCGGCTCTTGATCAAGTTGAGGTCGGCGTCGCGGTCGTAAAACATGACGGCCATTGTCTGCGTGCTCCTTGTCGTCTTACCCGCAGGTCCGGCTGAAGCCGGACACTACATCTGATTCTGTCGTGGATGTCCGGCTTTAGCCGGACCTGCATCTGATTCTGTCGTGGTGTCCGGCTTTAGCCGGACAGCCGAAAACTTTCTTACACCGAATAGGTCACGTTGTCGTGCGCCACGGCCGCGTCGGCTCTCGCGCGACTGCACCTGGACGCCCCGCACCATCGCGACGTGCCCGCTCCTGGCGACTTCGAGCAGGCCGAACGGGCGCAGGACGTCGAGCAGCCCCGCAATCTTGTCGCTCGTCCCCGTCGACTCCAGAATCAGGGACTCGGGCGCGACGTCGACGATGCGGGCGCGAAAGACGTCGGCGAGCTTCATCACGTGCGTCCTCGCCTCGACATCGGCCGCCACCTTCACCATCACGAGCTCGCGGCGAACGGCCGCGGCGCCGGTCACGTCCTCGACGCGGATGACGTTGACGAGTTTCCAGAGATGCGCCTCGATCCGGCGCGCCGCCACTTCGGGCGCGTCGACGACGATGGTCATGCGCGAGACACCCGGGCGCTCGGTCACCCCGACCGTGAGCGAGACGATGTTGAAGCCGCGGCGGCGGAAGAGCGACGACACGCGCGTGAGCACGCCCGGCTCGTCTTCCACTTCGACGACAAACACATGCGAACCAGCTGCGGACGTCACGTTAGCCTCCTCATTGCTTCTCACCGGGGGACTTCGTCCCCCGGACCCCCTTACACGCTCCCTCGCGGGGACCCCGACGCCCCGCTCCGCTCGCGTGGCTCGCTCGCTCTGCTCGCTCGCGCAATGGCTTCACAAGCGCTCAGCTCTCAGTTTCATCGTGATTAGATCTTGGCTGATAGCTGAGAGCCCGTTCAGACTTCGTCCATCGCGGTCTCCACGAGCGCCGACGGCCGGCGAATCATCGCGTGGAGATCGGCGCCGGCGGGCACCATCGGGTAGACCGTGTCCTCCTGCTCGACCTGGAAGTCGATGAGGACCGTGCCCTGATGCGCGCGTGCCGCCTCGATGGCAGGAATCACCTCGCCGCGCGTCTTGACCGTGAACGCGCGCAGGCCGTAGGCCTCGGCAATCTTGGCGAAGTCCGGGCTGATGAGCGGCGTCGCGGCGTAGCGCCGCTCGTAGAAGAACTCCTGCCACTGACGAACCATCCCCAGGAAGCCGTTGTTGATGACGGCAATCTTGATGTCGAGCCCTTCCTGTTTGATGGTCGCGAGCTCGGGCATGGTCATCTGAAAACCGCCGTCGCCGGCAATCGTCCAGACCTCGGCGTCGGGCCGCGAGACTTTGGCGCCAATCGCCGCCGGCAGCGCGAAGCCCATCGTGCCCAGGCCCCCGGAGGTGATGAGCGTCCGCGGCGAATCGTGATGGTAGTACTGCGCTTCCCACATCTGGTGCTGACCGACGTCGGTCGCGACGACGGCACGGCCCTTGGTCTCGCGCCACAGGTCGCTCATGACGTGCGCTGCATACAGGTGCCCATCGTCGGCAAGATTCTGGATGTCGCGGACGGCCGAGTCGCCCTTGAGGTCGTCGATGCGCGCGATCCAGTCCTTGCGCTGTCCGGCCTCGACCCCGGGCACGAGCGCGCCGAGCACGTCGCACAGGTCGCCCACGATGCCGACGTCGACAGAAACGATCTTGCCGATCTCGGCGCCGTCGACGTCGATGTGGATCTTCTTTGCCTGGCGCGCATAAGTCCTGACGTTGCCGGTGACGCGGTCGTCGAACCGCATGCCGAGCGCGATGAGGAGGTCGGCCTCCTGAATCGCGGTGTTGACCCAGGCTTCGCCGTGCATGCCCATCATGCCGAGATTGAGGGGATGGGAGGCGGGAAACGACCCGATGCCGAGGAGCGTCATCGCGACGGGAATCCCGGCGCGCTCGGCGAGCTCACGGACAAAGGGCATCGCGCCGGAGAGCATGATGCCGTGGCCGGCGAGGATGACAGGACGGCGCGCGCCGTTGATGAGATCGAGCGCGGCGCGCCGATCCGCGTCGGCGATCGTTGCCCGCGGCACGCCGACGTGCCGTGCATTCGGCGCGGGAGTCTTCTCGTACTCGAACTCGCACGACGACTGCTGCGCGTCCTTGGTGATGTCGATGAGGACGGGTCCCGGACGTCCGGACGCCGCCACGGCGAACGCCTCGCGCACGGTCTTCGCGACGTCCTCGGCGCGGGTCACCAGATAGTTGTGCTTGGTGATCGGGATGGTGATGCCCGTGATGTCGGTTTCCTGGAACGCGTCCGAGCCGATCAGACGGCTGCCGACCTGCCCCGTGATGCAGACGATCGGCGACGAGTCCATCATCGCCGTCGCGATGCCGGTGACCATGTTGGTCGCCCCCGGCCCGGACGTCGCGATGGCGACACCGACGCGGCCGCTGGCGCGGGCATACCCGTCGGCCATGTGCGTCGCGCCCTGCTCGTGCCGCACGAGGATGTGACGGATCGGAAAGTCGAGCATCGCGTCGTAGGCCGGAAGAATGGCTCCGCCCGGGTAGCCGAAGACGTCGGTCACGCCTTCGCGCACCAGACATTCCCACAGAATCTGCGATCCAGTTCGTTTCATTAATTACCCGGGGGACTTCGTCCCCCGGACCCCCTTACACGTTTCCAACTCCGCTAAAGCTTCGTCGAGACCTCGCCGAAGCGCCTACGGCGCGAAGGCGGGCGCTCGCGGGGCCCCAATGCCCCGCTCCGCTCACGTGGCTCGCTTCGCTCGCTCGCCGCACGCACTGCCGATATCACGACGGCCCACGACTCATCGACATACCGGCACGAACAACTACCCAGTTACCGCCCCGACCGACGCGCACGAGACCAGCTTGGCGTATTTCGCCATGACGCCAGACTCGTAGCGTGCGGCCGGCGCCTTCCACGTCGCTAGCCGGGCGCGGAGTTCCTCGTCCGACACGTCGACGTGCAGTTTGCGTCCTTCGACGTCGATGGTAATGACGTCGCCTTCCCTCACCGCGGCAATCGGGCCACCCGAGGCGGCTTCAGGCGCGACGTGTCCGGCCATCAGGCCGCGGGTTGCCCCCGAAAAACGCCCGTCGGTGATGAGCGCCACGGATTCACCCAGCCCGGCGCCCATGATGGCGGCCGTGACCGCGAGCATCTCGCGCATCCCTGGTCCGCCCTTTGGTCCTTCATATCGGATGACGACAACGTCGCCTGCATGGATCTTCCCGGCGGCGAGCGCCTCGGCCGTCTGCTCTTCGCTGTCGAAGACCCGTGCGGGACCGCGATGATGCCTCGGGGTCGTCTTGGTGGCTTTGACCACGCAGCCGGCGGGCGCGAGGTTCCCGCGCAGGATCGCGAGCCCGCCCGACGCCTGGAGCGGTGAATCGAGCGGCCGGATGACCTCCTGGCCGGGCGTTTCGGCGGCCTGCGAGGCCTCGTCGCCGATCGTCCGCCCGGTCACAGTGATGGACGCCGGCTGCAGCCGGCCCGCCTGGGCGAGGCGCTGCGCCACGACGGTCGTGCCGCCGGCGGCATAGAGATCCGTCGCCACGAACCGGCCACCGGGCTTGAGGTCGGCCAGGAGCGGCACGGACGCGCTGATGCGGTCGAAATCCTCGAGGCTCAGCGGCACGCCGGCTTCCTTGGCGATCGCCATCAGGTGGAGCACGGCGTTGGTCGAGCCGCCCGTCGCCGCGACCGAGGCGATGGCGTTCTCGAACGCAGCGCGGGTCAGAATCTGCCGCGGCCTGAGGCCGCGCTTCAGCAGGTCGACGACCAATGCGCCGGCCTGGCGCGACACGTCGTCCTTGCCGGCGTTCATCGCCGGGACGGTCGCGCTGCCAAACGGCGAGAGCCCCAGAAACTCGCAGGCCGTCGCCATCGTGTTGGCGGTGAACTGGCCGCCGCAGGCGCCGGCGCCCGGGCAGGCGGCGTTCTCGAGCGCCGCGAACTCCTCGGCGCCGAGCTTCCCGCAGTCGAAGGCGCCCACCGCCTCGAAGACGTCCTGAATGGTGACGTCCTTGCCCTGCCAGCGTCCGGGAGCGATCGACCCGCCGTAGAGGACGAGGCCCGGAATATCGAGCCGGGCGAGCGCCATGGCGGCGCCCGGGATTGTCTTGTCGCAGCCGACCAGGATCACCAGCGCATCGAACTGGTTGGCGCGCGCGACGAGCTCGATCGAGTCGGCGATGACCTCGCGGCTGACGAGGGACATCCGCATCCCCTCGGTGCCCATGGTGATGCCGTCGGACACCGAGACGGTGTTGAACTCCATCGGCGTCGCCCCGGCAGCGCGGACGCCTTCCTTGACTGCGGCCCCCAGACGGCGGAGATGCAGGTTACACGGACCGATTTCGATCCAGGTGTTGGCCACGCCGACGAGGGGCTTCCGCAGGTCGTCGTCGGTAAACCCCACCGCCTTGAGCATGGCCCGGGCGGGGGCGCGGTGGCTGCCGCTGAGAGTCGAACGCGAGCCGGACATACCTTCTACCGTAGGTACGGGCCGGCAAATCAGTCAAGATTATAATCTTACATTTTGCATAAATTCTACTTATTAACTGGTGGTGCCGTGGGCCCCTTCGCGTGGGGGTACGAGCCGAGCGTCTTGACCCACCGGGCGAACTCCGCCAGGTGCACGATGGCCCGGCCGCACCGCAGCTCCTCGCGTCCGGCCGACAGCTCGGCGTAGAACACGTATTCCCACGGCCGGCCGCGTGCCGGGCGCGATTCGAGCTTGGTCAAGTCGATGTCGCGCAGCGCGAACACGCTCAGCGCCTTGAAGAGCGCTCCGGGGCCGTTGTGCAGGGCAAAGGCCAGCGTCGTCTTGTCAGGCGTCCCGAGCGGCTTGCCGTCGCGGCCAATCAGGAGGAACCGCGTGATGTTGTCCTCGTAGTCCTGGATCCCCTCCTGGAGGACGGCAAGGCCAAAGACCTCGGCCGCGCGCAGCGAGGCGATCGCCGCCGTGTCGGTGAGGTTGCCGTCCTTGATCAGGCGGGCGCTGCCCGCCGTGTCGTAGGTCGCGACGATCTCGACCTCCGGCAGCGTCTGGAGGTACAGCTCGCACTGCGCGAGCGCCTGCGGGTGCGAGAAGACCCGGCGGACGGACTCGATCGTGGTGCCCGGCAGGGCCAGCAGGTTGTGGACGACCGGCAGCTCCGTCTCAGCCACGATGGGCAGATCGCGCTCGAGCAGCAGATCGTAGTTGCGATGGATGCTTCCGCCGATCGAGTTTTCGACCGGCAGAATCCCGTGCGACGTCCGCCCTGACGCGACCGCCTCGAACACGTCTTCGAACCGATCGAGCGCCACCGTCTCCGACCCCGGCCACGCCCGCTGCGCCGCTGTTTCGCTGTACGCGCCCACTGCGCCTTGAAATCCGATCTTCATAACTCGCTCCCTCTTGATGGTTCTCCAATCGCGGCTGGCAGCTCGCGGCTGGCCGTTCGCGGCTGGCAGTTCGCAGCACAGGCGCCGGCCGTTTTCAGTTCAGCTTCAGACTTCCAACTTCTTCCCACTTCCCACTTCCCACTTCCCACTTCAACTTCAAACTTCACACTTCAAACTTCACTTCCAACTTGAACTTTCCACTTCACACTTCCGTGAAACTTCATACTTCCAACGTCAGACTTCAAACTTTCAGTGAAAAACAAAAACGGCCACTCCCCGTCGGGCAGTGGCCGTGGAGAACAATCTGTTTTGTGCCGTCCGGATCTACCCGCAGCGAGCCTCCGGCCTGACCAGGCCGGTCAGGCTGGTAAAGGCGAATCCGCGCTCCGTGACGGCGTACACGCAGCGGACTGTACCTGAAAGTCGGGACGGCGGTCAAATCCGGCGCGATTGGTCGGGGTGGCCGAGTTGCGGAGATTGGCGCTGTCAGTGGCCCTCACTCCTCCCGGAGCGTCACCAGTGGATCGACGGCCGTAGCCCGGCGCGCGGGGATCCATGCGGCGACCAGCGCGACGACGACCAGCGATGCGCCGGCGAGCGCGAAGCTCGCAGGGTCGACCGGCACGATTCCGAAGACCAGCGTCCGCATCAGGCGCGCCGCAGCCACGGCAACTGCGGCGCCCACGACAACGCCGCCAACGACGGGGCGCAGTCCTTCACCAAGGACCAGCTCGAGCACATCGCCACGCCGCGCGCCGAGCGCCAGCCGGATGCCGATCTCGCGGGTTCGTCGTGTGACGAGGTATCGCCATGACGCCCGAAATGCCCACCGCGGATAGCGCGAGCGCCAGTAGGGCGAAGCCCGAAAGGAGTACAAGATTGAAGCGCGGACGAGAGACGGCGCCGGAAACGACGTCGTCGAGCGTGCGCACGTTCGACACCAGCATCTGCGGGTCAAACGCACGCAATCGCGCTCGGAGCAATGACGCGAGCGGCTCGACGGCCTCACGGCCTCGGAGAGCGACCGAGAGCCGGAATCCGGAAACCTCACCCATCGGCGCGTAGACGGTCGGCGTGGAAGGCTGGTCGACGCCGGCCGCACGAACGTCGGCGGCGACTCCGACAATGACACTCGAGGAGACGGCCCAGTGATCGGCGAGGACAATCGACTGCCCCACCGCATTCCCACCGGGCCAGTACCGGCGCGCCATCGACTCGTTGACAATGACCACACCCCGCGGCTTGTCGGCCCTTTGCTCGGCTGGAGCGGTGAGCGCGGCCTCGGAAAGGCGATCGGCCGGGGTGAAGCTCCGTCCTCGTGTAACGGGAATGCGCAGCGCCTCGACGTATCCGGGCGTGATGATGCTGATTCCGACGTCGAACTGTCGCGTGGCGTCCGGTCGCTCTGTCGAGCCGTCGCCCATCCAGAACTTTCCTGACGGCACTTCTCCGGCCAGCGGCATGCCAGTAATCCCGCCGGCAGCTTCGACGCCGGGAAGTGCGGCGAGCTCGGACAGCACTTGGTCAAAGTGCTGCGCGAGGCGGAACCAGGGACGGCTTGCGTCGGGAATCGTGCGGTGCTCAGGATAAGGTCTGCCGTCAGCACACGCTCGGCCTGGAATCCCAGGTCGACGTGCCTGAGCGCGATGAAGCTTCGCAGCAGGAGTGACGCGCCGACAAGCAACACGAGCGTCAGCGCGACTTCGGCCCCGATGAGCCACGATCGCGTGGACTTCCCGACACCGCCGTCCTCGCTGCGCCCGCCGTGCCTGAGCGCCGCGGCGACGCTGGTGGGTGCTGCCGTAAGGGTTGGGACCATGCCGATCAGGAATGCGGCGGTTACCCCAAGGACGATAACCAGCACATAGACCGGCGCTCCGAAAACCACCTCCTGCAACCTGGGCGTGTCCTGCGGCCCAAGCGTCGTCAGCAGGCGCATACCCCAGTAGCCGAGCAGCAATCCGCCCGCTCCGCCGAGGACGGTAAGCACCGCGCAGTCGCTCAGGCTCTGAAGAAGGAGGCGCCCGCGTCCCGCGCCGAGCGCTACTCGAACCGCGATCTCGTGCCGGCGGGCCGTTGCCCGCGCCAGCAGCAGGTTCGCGACGTTCGTGCAGCCAATCAGCAGCACGCAGCCGACGACGCCGAGTAGCACGAGGAGCGCCGGCCTGACACCTCCCAGCATTACCTCTTCCAGGCGCTCGATGCGGATGCTGTAGCCGGCATTCGCTCTGGGATGTTCGGCCTCGAGTTGCCGGGCAATGCCGGAAAGCTCGGCGCGCGCTTGGTCGAGCGAGATACCCGGCGCGAGCCGCGCGATCGACTCGTGATATCGGACAGCGCGTTCGGCGTTGCCGATCGGCCGCACGAACGCCGCGTTGCGCCAGAACTCCGTCCGCCGGGAAAGTCGAAGCCGGCGGGCATCACGCCGACGATGGTCAGCGCGCGGCGTCCTTCGAGCTTGACGACCTGCCCCACCACGTCCGGATCGCCCACCGAACCGCCGTTGCCACAGGCGAGTAGCTAATCACCACTTCGCCATCGTCTCCATAGGGGGGCAACTGATCGGCCTCAGGCGCGAAACGTCCGTCCCAGGACGGGGGCAACACCCAGCATCGTCGAAAGACGCTCGGCGTGAGCTCAGTGCGCCGTTGAGCAGCTTCGGGCTCGTCACCGAATGAGAGCAGCCATCGCCGCGCTATGAAGACCGATCCGACGCTGCTCGAGCGCTCGACTGCGAGCGCGCACATCAACGTAGGTCCCCGGTGAGACGTCACCGCGTTCGATGCCCTGCGCCGGATTCGACTCGCAGATGCGGACGAGGCGACTCGGGTCGGCGTACGGCAGCGGGTTGAGGAGAACCGCGTGGACGACCGCAGAACACGGCCGCATTCGCCCCGATGCCCAGCGCCAGGGTCGAGCACCGCGCTCAGCGTGAAGCCGGGCGCGCGCGCAAGGGTGCGAAGGGAATAGCGGAGGTTGTTCATGGTGTAGTCGTTGGCTCAGGCTCAGGGCTTCAGGCTGAGCCAAGAGCTTCGAGTACGAATCACGAACTGTCATTCCTGAGCCTTGAGCCTAAAGCCTGAGCCTACTGCGCCGTCTCCCCCGGCTTCAGCACGAGCACGTCGACGCCAGGCTCCACGAGCTCTTTCAGCCGCTCGGGAGTTCCAGTGAGAATCGGGAACGTCCCGTAGTGCATCGGAACGACCTGGCGGACCAGGAGCAGCTTGCATGCGCGCGCGGCGGCATCTGGCCCCATGGTGTAGTGATCGCCAATCGGCAGAAAAGCGATTTCCGGCGCATGCTCGTCTGCGATGAGGCGCATGTCCCCGAAGAGCGCCGTGTCGCCAGCGAAGTAGAACGCGCGCCGATCCTCCATGCGCACGACGAAGCCCGCGGGCTGCCCCAGATAGACGATGGCGTCGTTCTCCATCACGCTGCTGCTGTGCACGGCGGGCGTCATCGAGATCGCGAGGCCCGCGACGGTGATCGTCCCGCCGATCCCCATGCCCATGCACGTTCTGCAGCCCCTTCCGCCCGAGCCACAACGACAACTCGTGAATCGCCACGACCGGGGCGCCGGTCGCCCGCGCCACGCTGACGACGTCGCCGGAATGGTCGGAGTGCCCGTGGGACAGCAGGATGACATCGGCTTTGTCGATCCGTGCACCAGGAGGACATTTCGGGTTGCCCTCGAGCCACGGGTCCGTGACGATGCGCTTGCCGCCGGGGGTCATGATGACGAAGGTAGAGTGCCCGAACCACGTAATCGCGAGAGGAGTCATGGGGCAAGTATAATAAAGAGTGCGAGATTGGAGCGTGCTGGGCTGACGGCATGTCAAGCGCAGCCGCTCGATCAGCAGCGCCTGCGGCCCGAGCGAGGCGCGACCAGCCTCCGCTAAAGCTACGGCGGTCCGCCGAAGCCTTGGCGAAGGCGGAAGTCGCCGAGCGAGAGCGAGCGGGGGTGCCCGCCTTCGCTGCGAGAATGTCGGGCAGCTACGGCGAGGTCTCGCCGTAGCGCGCATGGGTTAAGAGGCGCGCGGAGGCGGAGGGCCCCGCGAGCACTGATAAAAGCTGACAGAAACCTCGCACCAAACAAGGTGCTCAAAACAAGCACAATGCCCACCGCACCGCTCAACTTCATCCGCGGGCGCAAGAAGCGCGACAGCGAACTGCCGCGGCAGCCCAAGCCCGAGTGGCTGAAGGTGCGTGCGCCGGGGTCGGAGAACTATCACCGGCTCAAGGGACTGATGCGCTCGCTCGGCCTGCACACGGTCTGCGAGGAAGCCAACTGCCCCAACATCGGCGAGTGCTGGCACCACGGCACCGCCACCTTCATGATCCTCGGCGACACGTGCACGCGGTCCTGCGGCTACTGCAACGTGAAGCACGGCGCGCCCAAGGCTCCAGACGCTGACGAACCGGTCAAGGTCGGCAGCGCCATCGCGACGCTCGCGCTCGACTACGTCGTCATCACCTCGGTCGATCGCGACGATCTCGCCGATTGCGGCGCCACGCATTTCGCGCGGACGATCGCAGGAGACGCGGGCCAGGATTCCGTCGTGCCGGCTCGAGGTGCTCATCCCCGACTTCAAAGGTGATGAATCGGCGCTGCGCATCGTCCTCGATGCGAAGCCCGACGTGCTCAACCACAACATCGAGACCGTGCCGCGGCTCTACCGCACGGCGCGGCCGGGCGGCCGCTACGACCGGGCGCTCCAGCTGCTCGATCGATCCCGCACCTATGCGCCGGCGATCCCGACGAAGTCCGGGCTGATGGTGGGGCTCGGCGAGGAATGGGACGAGGTCGTCGCGACGCTTCGCGACTTGCGCTCGGCCGGTTGCCAGATCGTCACGATCGGCCAGTACCTGCGGCCCTCGCTCGCCAATCTCCCGATGGAGCGCTACTACGCGCCCGCTGAATTCGCCGAGCTCAAGCGGCTTGCGCTCGAGATGGGCTTCGGCCACTGCGAATCGGGACCGCTCGTCCGCAGCTCGTATCATGCCCACGAGCAGACGCAGTCCTACGAAGCGGCCGTCCAGTAGAGCACTCGCGGGTCACGGGCACGATCAACCACGATGAGCGCGAAGCTCGCGAGGATCGCGATGGCCAAACCCTCTTCTCTTCGTGGTCGTCGCGAGCTTCGTGCTCTTCGTGACGGCGGCGTGACAGGTACGCTCGCAGACGTCAGGGAGCAGATCATCACCTGCAATCGCTGCGCGCGGCTCCGCACCTACTGCCAGCGCATCGCGACCGAGAAGAAAGCCGCGCACAGACACGAGACCTACTGGGGCCGTCCGGTGCCGGGCTTCGGCGACCCGCAGGCGCGCGTGCTCGTCATCGGCCTGGCGCCCGCCGCGCACGGCGCGAACCGGACCGGGCGCGTCTTCACCGGCGATGGCCCGCTCGGCTCGGGAGACTTCCTCATGCGGGCCATGCACGCGCACGGCTTCGCGAGCATTCCCACGGCGCGGCATGCCGACGATGGGCTGACGCTCACCGATGCGTTCATCGCCGCCGCCGTCCGCTGCGCTCCGCCCGACAACAAGCCGACGCCCGCCGAAATCGCCGCCTGCCATCCGCATCTGCTGGCCGAAACCGAGGCGCTGCCGCGCGTCTCGATCATCATCGGCCTCGGCCGCATCGGGTTCGACGCCGCCTGGCGTCTGCTCGCCGACCGCGGCATCATCGTCCGGCCGCGGCCGCCGTTCGGTCACGACGTGGCGTACGAGACCGCCGGCGGTTACACGGTGATCGGCTCGTATCACCCGAGCCGGCAGAACACGAATACGGGAAAGCTCACGCCGCCGATGATGGATGCGGTGTTTGCGAGGGCGAGGCGGATATTGACGGGGCAGGCTTCGGGCTCTCGGCTTTAGGCTCTAGAGGCTCTAGGCTCTCGCAAGACCTTCGCCTACTCAGTCAAGGATCTTCCTAGAGCCCGAAGCCGCAGAGCCTAGAGCCGCGTCTACTTTCTTTTCGGCTTGTAGACGTGCGTCGATTCGCCGAAGAACACCTCGGCGGCTTCCATGAGCGGTCTCCGAGAGCGTCGGATGCGCGTGGATGCTGAGCTTGAGGTCCGCGGCGGTCGCGCCCATCTCGACGGCCAGCACCGCCTCCGCAATCAGCTCGCCGGCGCCGGGCCCGACGATGCCGACGCCGAGGACCCGTTCGGACTTGGGGTCGATCACGAGCTTGGTCATGCCATCGGTGCGGTCGAGCGTGATCGCGCGGCCCGAAGCGCCCCATGGGAACCGCGTGACGGTGACCTCGCGCTTCTGCTTCGCGGCCTCGTTCTCGGTCAGGCCGCACCACGCGACTTCGGGATCCGTGAAGACGACCGCGGGGATGGCCTCGGGCTCGAAGACCACGCGTTCGCCGAGGATTGAGTCGATGGCGACGCGTGCTTCGTGCGACGCCTTGTGCGCGAGCATCGGCTCCCCGACTACGTCGCCAATGGCATAGATGGCCGGTTCGGCCGTCGCCCGCGACGAGTCGATCTCGATGAACCCCTTCTGGTTGACCTTCACGCGCGTCTTCTCGAGCCCGGGCACCGCGGAATTCGGGCGGCGGCCGACGGAGACGAGCACGCGATCGAAGGTCCGCTCGTTCGGCCATCCCCTCGGGCAGCTGGCCCTCGAAGGTGACCGTCACGCCGTCCTTGGCGTCCTTGACCGAGGCGACCTTCGTGTTGAGCAGTACCGCCTCGCAGATCGACGCGATCCGCTTCGCGAGGATGTTCACCAGGTCGCGGTCCGCTCCCGGCAGAAGGCCGTCGGTCATCTCGACGACGGTGACCTTCGATCCGAGGGCGGCGTACACGCTCCCGAGCTCGAGCCCGATGTAGCCGCCGCCGACGACGAGGAGCGACTTCGGGATATCCGGCAAGTCGAGCGCCGCGGTCGAGTCCATCACGCGCGGATTGTCGATTGAGAGCCCCGGCACGGTCGCCGGCCTCGAGCCGGTGGCAATCACCGCATGCTCGAAGGCGAGCGTGCTCGTCGTGCCGTCGGCCTTGGTGATCTCGAGCGACGCGGCCGTCGCGGAAGGCCGCGGTGCCCTGCACGTAGTCGATCTTGCGGAGCTTGGCGACCTGACCGACGCCGCCGGTCAACTGCGTGACGACCTTGTCCTTGAACGCGCGGACCTTGTCGATCTCGATCGCCGGCGCGCCGAACGTCACGCCCCAGGCGGCGGCGTGCTTCGCTTCGTTGACGATCTCGGCCACGTGCAGCAGCGCCTTCGACGGGATGCAGCCGCGGTAGAGGCAGACACCGCCGGGGTTGGGCGAGGGGTCGACGAGCGTGACCTTCATGCCGCGATCGGCGGCATAGAAGGCGGCGGCATATCCGCCGGGACCGGCGCCGATGACGACGAGTTGAGTGGAAGCTGACATAGGATTAGACAGGTCACTTGACCACGACGCGACAGGCACTCGCGAAGCGCACGAAGCCACGAAGACCACGAAGAATTGTTGGATCAGTCCTCTTCGTGTGCTTCGCGAGCTTCGCGCTCATCGTGATGGTTCGTGACGTGACAGGCTTGGTTACAGCGACATCACAAACGGCTGTTCGAACGCTTCGGCGACCCAGCGCAGGAACCGCGCCGCGTCGGCGCCGTCGATCACGCGGTGGTCGTAGGACAGCGAGAGCGGCAGCATCAGCCGGGGCTCGAACGCGCCGTCGACGTAGACCGGCTCGCGCGCGCCGCGCGAGATGCCGAGAATCGCCACCTCGGGCCAGTTCACAATCGGCGTGAACGACGTGCCGCCGATGCCGCCGAGATTGGTGATGGTGAAGCCGCCGCCCTGCATGTCGTCGAGCGAGAGCTTGCCGGCGCGCGCCTTGTCGGACGCGGCGCCGAGCTCGGCGGCCAGCTGGATGATGCCCTTGCGATCGACGTCGCGAATGACCGGCACGAGCAGCCCGCGCTCGGTGTCGGCGGCGACTCCGACGTGAATCGACTTCTTGAAGACGATCTCGTTGCGCGCGATGTCGATCGACGAGTTGAACTGCGGAAACTTCCCGAGCGCGGCGGCGACAATCTTGAGCGCGATGGCCGTCATCGTCAGCTTGCCGCCGGCCTTCTCCGCCTGCGGGCTGTACTGCTTGCGCAGGGCCTCGAGCGCCGTGATGTCCGCCTTGTCGTGCTGCGTGACGTGCGGAATCGCGTTCCAGGCGTGCGAGAGATGCTCGGCCGTCTTGCGGCGGATGTTGCTCATCGGCTTGCGCTCGACCTCGCCCCACTTGCTGAAGTCAGGGAGCGACGACGGCGCGCCGGCAGGTCACGCCCCCGGCCATGGCGTTCCTCACGAACGCCTGCACGTCGTCGGCGCTGATGCGGCCGGCGGGGCCGCTGCCCGCGACGCGACGGATGTCGACGCCGAGCTCGCGCGCGAGGCGCCGCACCGACGGAGCGGCGGGTGCCGCGGGTCCCTGCGGCTCGGCTTCGGCCTGCGGCTGCGCCGCGGGAGCGTTGCGCGCTCCGCCTCTGATGTCGACGACCTCGCCGCGCTTGGGCTTCGGTTCGGAAGCCGGCGCGCTGCGGCGTCGCCGGACCTCCTGGCTTGAGCCCGCCTTCTTCGCCGGCCGGCGGGGGGAGTCGCAGGGGTCGCGCCGGCCGCTGGGCCTTCGGCTATCCGCTTTCGCGCCTTTCGCGCTTTCCTGGGCCGGCGCCGCGCCGTTGTCGAGCGTCAGCACGACCTGCCCGACCTTCACGCGCTCGCCCTGCTTGATCCGCACCTCCTTGACGGTGCCGCTCACCGAAGAAGGCACCTCGATCGTCGCCTTGTCGGTCTCGAGCTCGAGGACCGGCTGATCCTTCTTCACGCTGTCGCCGGCCGCCACGAGCACGCGGACGACATCGCCGCCGGCGATGTTCTCGCCCAGTTCTGGAAGTGTGAAATCAGTAGGCATGGTCCCTTTGGCTATCAGCTACTCGTAGTGTCCGCCTTTAGGCGGACCCGCCTGCGTCCGGCTAAAGCCGGACACTACGAATAGTCAATCCAGATAGTTACGTCGTCGCCGGATTGGCCTTCTCGGCGTCGATGCCGAAATCCTTGATCGCCTGCGCGACGGCGCCGCGATCGAGCTGGCCATCCTGGGCGAGCTCGGCGAGCGTCGCGAGCGCGACGAAACGCGCGTCGACCTCGAAGAAGTTCCGCAGGTCGGTGCGATCCTCGCTGCGGCCGAAGCCGTCGGTCCCGAGCGACCGGACGCGACGCGGCATCCAGCGATCGAGTGAATCGGGCAGAACCTTCAGATAGTCGGACGCGGCGATGATGACGCCCGGAGCGTCCTTGAAGCACTGCGTCACGTACGGCACGCGCGGCTTCTCGGCCGGGTGCAGCATGTTCCAGCGCTCGCAGGCGTGGGCGTCGCGGTAGAGCTCCTGATAGCTCGTGACGCTCCACACGTCGGCCGCGACACCGTACTTTTCGAGCAGCTTCTGCGCGCCGATGACCTCGTTGAGAATCGCGCCGCTGCCGAGCAGTTGCGCCTTCAGCTTGGCCTTGCCGTTCGACGCGGTGTTGAACCGGTAGAGGCCCTTGAGGATCCCCTCGCGAGCGCCCTCGGGCATCGGGGGCATCTCGTACTGCTCGTTCATCACGGTCAGGTAGTAGAAGATGCTCTCCTGGTTCTTGTACATCCGGCGGATGCCGTCCTGGATGATGACGGCGAGCTCGTAGGCGAACGCCGGGTCGTACGACATGCAGTTGGGCACCGACAGCGAGAAGACGTGGCTGTGGCCGTCCTGATGCTGCAGGCCTTCACCGGCGAGCGTCGTGCGGCCGGCCGTGGCCCCGAGCAGGAACCCGCGCGTGCGCGAATCGGCGCCGGCCCAGATCAGATCGGCGACGCGCTGGAAGCCGAACATCGAGTAGTAGATGAAGAAGGGAATGGTGTTGATGCCGTGGGTGGCGTAGGCCGTGCCGGCGGCGATGAACGACGACATCGAGCCCGCTTCGGTGATGCCTTCCTCGAGAATCTGCCCGTCCTGCGCTTCCTTGTAGTAGAGCGAGCGTGTCCATGTCGACCGGCTCGTACTTCTGGCCGATGTGCGAGTAGATGCCCACCTGCCGGAAGAGCGCCTCCATCCCGAACGTGCGCGCTTCGTCGGGCACGATCGGCACGATGAGGTCGCCAATCTCCTTGTCGCGGAGCAGCTTCGACAGAATCCGCACGAACACCATCGTCGTCGACGCCTTGCGGCCCTCGGTGCCCTGAGCGAACTCTTCGAAGAGCGGCTCGATCGGCGCGTTGAGCGGCTCGGCGCGCACGGCGCGCGACGGCATGAAGCCGCCGAGCGCCTTGCGGCGCTCGCGCAGGTACTGCAACTCCGTGCTGTCGTCCGACGGACGGTAGAACGGCGCGTCCGCGATGTCGTCGTCCGAGATGGGAATGCCGAAGCGCGCTCGGAACGTCCGCAGGTCGGCTTCGTTCAGCTTCTTCTGCTGGTGCGTGACGTTCTTGCCTTCGCCGGCTTCGCCGAGGCCGTAGCCCTTGATGGTCCGCACGAGCACGACCGTCGGCTGCCCCTTGTGCTCGACCGCGGCCTTGTAGCCGTTGTAGACCTTGACCGGATCGTGGCCGCCGAGCCGCAGCTTCTTCAGCTGGTCGTCGGACAGGTGCTTGACCATCTCGAGCAGCCGCGGGTCGACTGCCGAAGAAGTGCTCGCGCAGGTAGGCGCCCGACTCGACGGTGTACTTCTGATACTGCCCGTCGACGATCTCGCCCATCCGCTTGGCGAGCAGGCCCTCGTGGTCGGCCGCCAGGAGCGGATCCCAGTCGCTGCCCCACAGCACCTTGATGACGTTCCAGCCGGCGCCGCGGAAGATCGCCTCGAGGTCCTGCACGATCTGCCCGTTGCCGCGCACCGGACCATCGAGACGCTGCAGGTTGCAGTTGATGACGAAGATCAGGTTGTCGAGCTTCTCGCGCGCCGCGAGGCTGATCGCACCGAGCGATTCGGGCTCGTCGGTCTCACCGTCGCCGAGAAACGCCCACACCTTGCTGTTTGACGGCTTGCGCAGCCCGCGATCCTCGAGGTAGCGGTTGAACCGCGCCTGATAGATCGACATGATCGGGCCGAGGCCCATCGAGACCGTGGGGAACTGCCAGAAGTCGGGCATCAGCCAGGGGTGCGGATACGACGAGAGTCCCCCGCCCGCGGCGAGCTCCTGCCGGAAGTTGTGCAGCTTCTCGACGGACAGCCGCCCCTCGAGGAACGCACGTGCGTAGATGCCCGGCGAGGCGTGGCCCTGGAAGTACACGAGGTCGCCTTCGCCGTCCTGGGTCCGGGCTTTGAAGAAGTGGTTGAACCCCACCTCATAAAGCGTCGCCGCCGAGGCATAGGTCGAGATGTGTCCACCGATGCCCTCCGACAGCCGGTTCGCGCGCACGACCATGGCCATCGCGTTCCACCGCACGAGGCTCTTGATGCGCCGCTCGATCTCCTGGCTGCCGGGGAGCGGGGTTTCGTCGGCGGGACGCAGTGTATTGACGTAGGCCGTCTCAGCGGTGAATGGCAGCGACACGCCGGCCGAACGGGCCCGATGCCGGAGGGAGGCCAGCAGCCGCTGGACGCGCCCCCGGTCGCCCTGCTGGACGACGTAGTCGAGTGATTCGAGCCATTCCCGTTGTTCGATAGCCTCGATCTCGGAGGCGTCACGCGGCGCGACGTTTTTCATGGGGGTCCAAGCCTTCTCTCTGCGAAACTTCGCCGGGATTACAATCCTCTTATTGTAGCGCGGGACGGGAGGAAGCCGAGGGCTGGAACGGATTCTGACGGAGCCGACGGAGGCAACGGGTTCAACACGAAGGAACGAAGCAACCGGAGACGCACGAAGAAGAACTACCCGAGAACCCACGGATTCTACGCTGGTCGGACGCCGGCCTTGGCCGGCGTCGCGCATGGGAGCATGCCGAAAACGCAAGCATCGGAAGATTCGATGCGATGCTTGCGTTTTCGGCATGCTCCCATGCGCAGCCGCGCGAAGCGCGGCCGACCAGCGCTTCGTGCGTCTTCGTTCGTCTTCGTTTCTTCGTGTTGAACCCGTTGCCTTCGTAACCTCGAGCAGATGCCTTCGCAAACTCGAGCCAGAATTCAACATGACACACACACGCGCGATCGCACTCATCCTCATCATCTCGGCCGCCATGGCGGCCTGCACCGGAGAAACCCCTGTGAAAGAATCGACTGCTCCACCCGCGGCAGCGCCCGCCGCCGCCGTCACCGCTTCGCACGATGACGGCGCGCTTTGCGCCGGCCGACATCGGCGCCGATTTGACGCGCACTTCCCGAGAACGAACGGCAGGCACTGGCGCGGCTGGTCGAGGCGGCGCGCATCATGGACGGGCTCTTTCTCCGCCAGGTCTGGTCCGGCAACGCGGCGCTGCTCGAATCGCTCGCGCGTCAGGCCGTCGCGGGCGGCGACGCCGCCGACGCGCTGCACTATTTCCTGATCAACAAGGGCCCGTGGTCGCGCCTCGATCACCACAAGCCGTTCATCCCCGGCGTCCCCGCCAAGCCCGAGTCCGCCAACTTCTACCCGGCGGGCGCCACGAAAGACGAGATCCAGAAGTGGCTGGATTCACTGAGCGGGAGCTGCCAAAACGGCGGCGACCGGCTTCTTCACGACCATCCGCCGCGGACCCGACGGCCGCTTCATGTCCGTGCCGTACTCGGTCGAATATCAGGGCGAGCTGACGCTCGGCGGCCTCGCTGCTGCGTGAGGCCGCGCAGCTCACGGCGCAACCGACGCTCAAGAAGTTCCTGACCAGCCGCGCCGATGCCTTCATCTCGAACGACTACTACGCGAGCGACGTGGCGTGGATGGAGCTCGATGCGTCGATCGAGCCGACGATCGGCCCCTACGAGGTCTACGAGGACGAGTGGTTCAACTTCAAGGCGGCGTTCGAGGCGTTCATCACCGTTCGCGACGAGGCCGAGTCGAAGAAGCTGCAGGTGTTCGGCGCGGAGCTGCAGGGTCTCGAGAACGCCCTCCCGATCGATCCGGCGCTCAGGAACCCCAAGCTCGGCGCGCTTGCGCCGATCAAGGTCGTCAACGTCGTCTTCACCGCGGGCGACGCGAACCGCGGCGTGCAGACGGCGGCGTTCAACCTGCCGAACGACGAGCGCGTCGTCAAGGAGAAGGGCACCAAGCGCGTGATGTTGAAGAACGTCCAGGAAGCCAAATTCAGGATGGCGCTGGAGCCGATCGCGAAGGTGGCGCTTCCCGAGGCGCAGCAGAAGAACGTCGCGTTCGACGCGTTCTTCACCCATATCCTGATGCACGAGCTCATGCACGGTCTCGGGCCGCACAACATCAGCGTCGGCGGGCGCCAGACGACCGTCCGGCAGGAGCTGAAGGAAACCTACAGCGCGATTGAAGAAGCGAAGGCCGACGTCTCCGGGCTCTGGGCGCTCAAGCAGCTCGCCGATCAGGGAAAGATCGACAAGGAGATCGCCCGCACGATGTACACGACGTTCCTCGCCTCGTCGTTCCGATCGATTCGCTTCGGAGTCAACGAAGCCCACGGCCGCGGCATCGCCATCCAGCTCAACTACTTTCTCGATCAGGGCGCGTTCGTCGTCGGACCCGACGGCCGGTTCACCGTCGACGAAACGAAGATTGGCGCGGCCGTGACGTCACTCACGCGCGACATCATGACGCTGCAGGCGGAAGGCAGCTACCAGAAGGCCAAGGCGCTCATCGACACGCTCGGCGTCGTGCGCCCGCAGGTGCAACAGGTGCTCGACCGGCTGACCGGCGTGCCCGTCGACATCGAGCCGAAGTTCACGACCGCCGCGACGCTCGGCCCGCGCTGACGCGGTCGGCCCGTCGCTGACCGGGGTCAAACCGGGGTCAGACGAGGGTCAGACCGGGGTCAGACGTTGGTCTGACCCTGGTTTGACCCCGGTCTGACCCCGGTTTGACCCCGGTCTGACCCCGCCCACTCCCGCACCACCGGCACGGCAATGTCCGGACGGTCGGTGATCAGCTGTCGGCGCCCCACTCCAGCAGCCGCACCATGTCCTCGCGCTCGTTGACGGTCCAGATGCGAACCGGCAAGCCAGCTCGATGCGCGTGCGCGATGAACTGCGGGGTGACGATCACCGTCGACCCCGAGCGCTCGGGCACCTGAAACTCGCGGTACTTCGTGCGGCCGAGCGGCCAGCGCACCCGCGAGCGGTAGAGCGCCCACCGCGTCTCTTCACTGGCAGCACCGGTCGGAATGCGTGGCTCGTACCGGCGCGCCGCGTTCAGCGCGCGTCCATGGAAGGAGCCGAGCACGACGCGGTCGACCGCGCCCGCCGCGCGGATGTCGTCGATCGTCCGGCGCGCCAGCTCGGCGTCGGCCGTCTTGAGCTCGATGATGACTCGGGCGGACGGATGCCGCTCGAGCACGGCGCGCAGGCGGGGCACGCCGATCTCGCTGGCCACGGAACGGATGCGCGGGCGCGGCCGCTTCGAGTCGGGTGTGAAGCGGTACCCGGCATCGACGCGCGCGAGCTCATCCGCGCTTCGCGCGGCGATCGGTCCCTGCGCGTCCGTCGTGCGCTCGAGCGTGTCGTCGTGATGAACGACGACGACGCCGTCGCGCGACAGATGCACGTCGAGTTCGACACCGTCGGCGCCGAGCGACAGCCCATGGTCGAACGCCGCCATCGTATTCTCCGGCCGCAGCGCCGAGCCGCCACGATGGGCGAAGACGAGCGGCCGGGACAGCCCGGGCTGAGAAAACTCGGCCAAGGCCCTCATCTTAGCAGGGCGCCGTTGTAAGATGCAGGCATGCCCTCCTCGGTCTCGCGCCCAGAGTCCATGGCCTCCCGGCCGGCCACACTTGCCCAGCTTCGCACCGACGTCGCCGCCGGCCGGCTGCCGCGACGCAGCGTCAAGGACGAAATACGCGGCAACCTGATCGAGCGACTCCGGTCGCGCGAGCCGCTCTTCCCTGGCATCATCGGCTTCGACGACACCGTCGTGCCGCAGATCGTCAACGCGATCCTGTCGCGCCACAACTTCATCCTGCTCGGCCTGCGCGGGCAGGCGAAGAGCCGGATCCTCCGCGCGCTCGTCAGCCTGCTCGACGAGTCGATTCCGGTCGTGCCCGGCTGCGAGATCCATGACGACCCACTGGCGCCGCTCTGCTCCTCGTGCCGCACGCGCGTGCGAGAGGCCGGCGACGACCTGCCCATCGCCTGGCTCGACCGCGACGCCCGCTACGTCGAAAAGCTCGCCACGCCCGACGTCACCATCGCCGACCTCATCGGCGACCTCGATCCGATCAAGGCCGCACGCGCCGGCCTGCAGCTCTCCGACGAGCTGACGATGCACTACGGTCTGCTGCCTCGCGCCAACCGCGGCGTATTCGCCGTCAACGAGCTGCCCGACCTGGCCGGGAAGGTCCAGGTGGGCCTCTTCAACATCCTGCAGGAAGGCGACGTCCAGATTAAGGGCTACCCGGTGCGGCTGCCGCTCGACGTCATGCTGGTCTTCAGCGCGAACCCCGAAGACTACACGGCGCGCGGCAAGATCATCACGCCGCTCAAGGACCGCATCGGTTCGGAGATCAGAACCCACTATCCCGCGACGCGGCAGCACGCGATGGCCATCACCGCGCAGGAAGCCTGGGTCGAGCGCGGCGGCTGCGCGCTGTCGGTTCCGGCGTTTGTCCGCGAAGTCGTCGAGGAGATCGCGTTCCAGGCGCGCCAGGATCAGAAGATCGACAAGCGGTCGGGCGTGAGCCAGCGGCTGCCCATCTCGCTCCTCGAAAACGTCGTCTCGAGCGCCGAGCGCCGCGCCCTCCTCGCCGCCGAGCCGGTCATCGTCCCCCGCATCACCGACATCTATGCGGCGCTGCCGGCCATGACCGGCAAGTTCGAGCTCGAGTACCGAGGGCGAGCTTCGCGGCGCCGACAACGTGGCCCGGGACATCATCCGCGCCGCGGTCGGCAACGTCTTCGGCGGCTACTTCGCGGGCGTCGAGCTCAAGCAGGTCACCGAGTGGTTCGATCTCGGGAGGAACGCTGCAAATAGACGACTCTCTCCCGGCCACCGAACTGCTGGCGCGGGTGGCCCAGGTGCAGGGCGTCCGCGAGCTCGCGACGCACGCGGGCGTCGACGTCGGCGCCCCGGCCCCGCTCGTGGCGTCGGCCGTCGACTTCATCCTCGAGGGGCTCTACGCCCAGAAGAAGATCAGCCGCTCGGAAGAGTTCCAGTATCAGGGCGCAGAGCCCGCCCGGCGAGCCCCGCGCGGCGTCACGCCCGAACAGATGATCGAGCGCGACATTCAGATGCCAGGGCAGGTGCCAGGCAGCAAGAAGAAGTACTACAACTGAAGCAGAGCTCTCACCTGTCAGCACAAACCAACGTGATAGCTGAGAGCCGAGAGCGTGTGAAGCAATCGCGCGAGCGAGCACAGCGAGCGAGCCACGCGAGCGGAGCGGGGCGTAGGGGTCCCCGCGAGGGAGCGTGTAAGGGGGTCCGGGGGACGAAGTCCCCCGGTGAGCTGAGAGCTGAATGAAGTATCGCTACTCCAAGTTCACCGGCGATGACCTCGACGAGATCGACCTCGAGGATCTGCTCTCGCGCCTGTCCGATCTGCTGCTCTCGAGCGGCTTCGACAGCCCCTACGGACTGCCCTACGACGACGATGACGGACCAGGGCATTCGATGCAGTCGCTGCACGACGCAATCCTGGAGGCGATCCTCAACGGCGGCATGCTCTCGGACGAGACGCTCGAGAAGATGCTCGGCAAGGACTGGCAGCAGGCCGAGGATGCCGAGGAGCGGCTCGACGACCTCATTCGGCGGATCATCGAAAAACTCCAGCATCAGGGGTACCTGACTGGAGCACTAGAGAGTCAGGATCCGACGGCTCGCGAGGGACGTGAAGGCCAGGGCGGCGGCCAGGGCGGACACGACCGCCCCGACAGTAACGTCCGCTTCGAGATCACGGACAAGAGCCTGGACTTCCTCGGCTATCGTGCACTACGGGATCTGCTGGGCTCGATCGGCAAGAGCAGCCTCGGCCGCCACGATACGCGCGAGATGGCGACCGGCATCGAGGCGAGCGGCGCACCGAAGGCCTACGAGTTCGGCGACACGATGAACATCGACGCCAGCAGCACGATCCTCAACGCCGTCAGGCGGCAGCAGAGCGTTGGCGGGCCGGCAGTCGAGGTCGACTACGAAGATCTGATGGTCGTCCAGGGCGAGTACCAGAGCTCGTGCGCGACGGTCGTCATGCTGGACTGCAGCCACAGCATGATCCTGTACGGCGAAGATCGATTCACGCCCGCCAAGCGCGTCGCGCTGGCGCTCGCCAACCTGATCCGGCTGCAGTACCCCGGCGACGCCCTCCAGGTCGTGCTGTTTCACGACTCGGCCGAGGAGATCCCGCTCAGCCAGCTCGCGCGCGTCCGGGTCGGGCCGTACTACACCAACACGCGCGAAGGCCTCCGCCTCGCGCGGCGGCTCCTCGAGCGGCAGCGCAAGGACATGCGGCAGATCATCATGATCACCGACGGCAAGCCATCGGCGCTCACCCGCCCCGACGGCCGCATCTATCGCAACGCCTTCGGCCTCGACCCCTTCATCGTCTCGGAAACGTTCGCCGAAGTCGCCGCGTGCCGCAAGGCCGGCATCCTCATCAACACCTTCATGCTGGCGCGCGACCACGACCTCGTCAGCTTCGTCCGGAAGGTCGCCGAAATCTGCCACGGCAAGGCGTATTTCACGACACCGAGAACGCTCGGCAAGTACGTACTGATGGACTACATGGACAAGAAGACGAGGACGGTCCACTAGCGGACACGGGCAACTGTCCTGAATCCGCTTCGACGTGCGCCGGACACTGACAGCTATGCTGCCACCGACCATCCCCCTCTTCCCGCTGCCGAACGTGGTGCTCTTTCCGAACGTATTCCTGCCACTGCACGTGTTCGAGGACCGGTATCGCGACATGGTGGCCGACGCGCTGGCCGAGGACCGCATCATCGGGATGGTCCTGCTCCGGCCGGGCTGGGAAGAGGACTACGAGGGCAGGCCTGCCATCTATCCCGTGGGCTGCGCGGGACTCATCACGCACGCGGAACGCCTCGGCGATGGCCGCTACAACATCGTCCTGCAGGGGCTCGAGAAGTTCCGTGTCCTTGACGAGGACGGCAGCCGCTCCTATCGCCTGGCGCGCGTCGACAGCATCGAGGACGTGCCGGCCAACGGCGACGACCGCGATGAGATGCGCCTCGCACGGCGGCGGCTCGAAGCCCTGCTCGTGCCGCAGCCCAAGGGCCGGGGCTCCGACACGAGGGTGCCGGCTTCGATGGCCGACGAAGATCTCGTCAACGCCCTGGCTCAGTACCTCGAGCTCGAGCCAGTCGAAAAGCAGGCCCTCCTGGAGCGCAACGGCCTGCTCGCCCGCTGCCGGTCGCTCATCGAGCTGCTCGAGATGAAGGTGATTGTCGCGCAGAACAAATGGGGCGGGGAACACTGAGTCTCATCCGGGGGGCTTCGCCCCCCGGAGCCCCCCTACTGGCTTCCGCCTCCGCCAAGGCTACGGCGAGACCTCGCCGGAGCGCCTTCGGCGCGAAGGCGGGCGCTCGCGGGGGCCCCACGCCCCGCTCCGCTCCCCAGGCTCACTCGCTGCCGCTCGTTCGCACTGTTTGTTTGTGAGATAGCTCTAACGTTCAGGATTCACGGTCAAGGTTCAGCGGCCAGGACGTCTACTGCTCTGCAACGTGGCCGCGATCGCTTCAATCACCTTCTCTCCGTGGAAGCGGCCGTTCTCGATGAAAATCCGGCCGCTCTGGACGCCCGCCACCATCGCGCCCACAGTGTAGATCCCCGGCACGTTGGTCTCGAACGTCTCGGAGTCGAAGACCGGGCCGCACGTTACGGCGTCGAGATTGATGCCTGCGTTCCGCAACAGCTTCGTATCCGCGCCATAGCCGGTCAGCAGGAACACGGCGTCAGCCTCGAGCTCGTCGGCCACGCCTTCGCGCTCGATGACCACGCTCGTCGGACGTATCTCGACGACGTGCGTCTCGAAGCGCGCGACGATCGAACCTTCCTTGATGCGGTTGTCGATGTCGGGCTTGACCCAGTACTTGATGGAGTCCCCCATCGCCGGGCCGCGATGCACGATCGTGACCTTCGCGCCGGCGCGGTAGAGGTCGAGCGCGGCCTCCGCCGACGAATTTTTCCCGCCGACGATCACCACTCGTTTTCTGAAGAACGGATGCGGCTGCGTGTAGTAGTGCGAGACGTGCGGGAGGTCTTCGCCCGGGACGCCGAGGCGATTAGGGATGTCGTACGCGCCTGTGGCGACGACGACCGTCCGCCCGTGAACCGACCGCCGCACGCCGCGGGTCGAATGCGTGTCGACGACGAACGACCCGGCGCCGTCGGGCGAACCGTCGGGCGACAATGTGTCGCGATTCACCGCGACGACGGCCTCGTCGAAGACGATGTCCAGCTTGAAGGCGTCGGACACGCGCCGGTAGTAGCGAAGCGCCTCGAGCCGCGTCGGTTTGTCATAGGGACTGACAAACGGCATGCCCCCGATTTCCATCAGCTCGGGAGTCGTAAAAAACACCATCTCGGTGGGATAGTGCAGGAGCGAATTGACGAGCGCCCCTTTCTCGATCACCTGACAGGAAAGATTGCTCTTGGAAGCGGCAATGGCGGTGGCCAGCCCGGCCGGACCCGCACCGACGACGACAACATCGCGAAGTACCATCTCGCGATCATAGCTTGAACGCGGGATTGGTTCAGGGATCAGGGATCCAGGGATCGGGGACCAGGGATCGGGCAAGAGCTCAGATCCTAATCGACCGGCTTGAGCTCAGGCTCGTCCTGATCCCTGATCCCTGATCCCTGAAACCACCTACCGCTTCCGTGGCGGCGGCGCGGGCAGGTACGTGACCTGGACGTTGCTGATGATCGCGACGGGCCTTCCGGGCGTGGCCACTTCGCGGCCGGCGGCGGTGGTGGCTTCGAGAACTTCGCCGAGCATGCTTACCTGATCGACGCCAGCCGGGATGGTGATGCTGACCTGCTCGCGGCCGAGCGGCGCGACGGCCTTCGTTCCACCTGGACCGGCACCGCCAGTGATGCGGTCGTACAGATCCTTGACCGCGCGGAATTCCGTCTGCACCGCACCGCGGCCGAGGAGGTCGCCGGTCATCGAGAGCACGCCGATGATCGCCGTGTATTTGGCGAAGCCGCGGCCCGCCCGGATTTCTTCCTCAGAGTACGTGTGCCGGTTGTGCAGGTCGAAGGTCAGCGTGGCCTGCGTGTGCGGCGGAATCCTCACCAGCACGCCTTCGGCGGGATCCCGGCCCGCGAGCACGAAGCAGAAAGTGGCCTTGGTCCTGAGCCCTGTTCCGAGCTGCTCGGGACAGGTCACCGCCGCCGGTTCTGTCTTCGGCACCGGCTTGGGCGCCGGCGCCGGCTTTTTGCCGGTTGTCGTGCTCCGCTGCGCATGCAGCGGAACGGCAACGGCGATGCACAGGGCGACGATAACGGATCCGATGCGACGCATCGTCGCAGTATACGGCAGGCTTAAGGCCTTAGGCTTTGGGCTTTGGGCTTCAGGCTCTAGCAAGACCGTCGAGCGAATGGTCGAATGATCTTGCCTGGAGCCCAGAGCCTGAAGCCTAGAGCCTGACTACTTCGCAAACGCCCCCGACGGCGCGCTCGCAGTCGTGCCGCCCGGCCCTGACGCGCGGACGACGGCGTAGTACGAGCCGGTTGGGAGCGGATCGACCAGCGTCGAGATGTTGACCGAGATCTCTTCGCTGACGGGCGTCGGCTTACCGAGATCGCGCGTGGCCACCGGGCTCGCCGTGATCGGGTCGGCGCCACGATAAAGCGCCACGATGTAGGTCGTGACGTTGGTCGCGTGGTCGGCCGAGGCGACGAATACGAGCGTGCTCGGTCGAGGCGCAACCGCGGTGACCGTCACCGCGATGGCTCCTGACGTGCGCGTCCCGCCGGCGTTGTCGCGCGCGACGGCGGTCAGCGAGTAACTCCCCGCGGCGACGTTGGTCCACGCCGCGCTGTAGGGGCTCGTCGTGTCCGTGGCGATGAGCTGGGTCCCGACATAGAAGTCGACGCCAGTGATCGTCCCGTCGGTATCGCTCGCCGCCGCGGTCATCGTCAGCGAGGCCGGCGCTGTAAACGACTGGCCGGCGATCGGACTGGTGATCGAAACGGTCGGCAGCTGATTGGTTGCTGACGTGACGGTGATGCCGGCGGCCGTCGACGTGCGCGTCGCCCCGCCGTTGTCCACGGCGCGCGCCGTCAGCGAGTAACTCCCGGCCGTCGCGCCGGTCCAGACCGCCGAATACGGGCTCGTCGTATCCGACCCGATGAGCGTCGACCCTCGATAGAACTCGACGCGCGCGACCGTGCCGTCCGTGTCGCTGGCCGACGCGGTCAGCGTGACGTTCGCCGGCGCGGTGAACGACGCGCCCGCTGCAGGCGAGGTCAGTGAAACTGCCGGCGCCTGGTTGGTCGCCGAGTTGACAGTGACTGCGACCGCAGCCGAGGTTCCGGTGGCGCCATTGTTGTCTCGCGCGACAGCCGTCACCTCGTAGCTGCCTGCTGCCACGTTGCTCCAGGTATAGCCGTACGGGCTGGTGGTGTCGGAGGCGAGGAGCGTCGTGCCCCGATAGAAGTCCACCTGGGTCACCGTGCCGTCGGTGTCGCTCGCGGCAGCGCTGATGGTGACACTTGCGGGCGCGGTGAAGGTGGCGCCGGCCGCCGGGCTCGTGATCGATACCGTGGGAACCCGGTTGTTCGGCGGATTGACCGTCACGCTGACGGGCGCCGACGTCGAGGTCGCGCCATCACTGTCAGTCGCGACGGCGGTCATCTGATAGGTTCCGGCCGCCAGATTCGGCAGCGACGCTGTGTAAGAGTTGGTCGTGTCCGACGCGATGAGCTGCGTCCCTCGGTAGAAGTCGACCCTGGTAACCGTGCCATCAGTGTCGCTGGCCGTAGCGGCGAGGGTGATTGTCGCCGGTTCGGTGAAGGTCGCACCTGTCGTGGGGCTGGTGACCGAGACCGTAGGCGGCTGATTCCCGGTTGTCAGCGCTCGAGCCGTCACATTGGTAAACGTGGCGGTGGCGGTGGCCTCCGAATTGTGACTCGTTACCGCGAGGCCGACGTAGACCGTCGCCGCCATCGTGATGGTGTCGGTCCCGACGAGGGTCCACGATGTCCCGTCGGTCGAACGATACGCGCTGAAGAGATTACCCTCACGGACGAGGCGCACCCAGCCTGGGGCCGCGCCTGTCTGGCCGGCCAAGTCATAGCTCGTGCCGCCAGTCGCGATCCGGCCCTGGACCGCCCACCACTGGGTGCCAGTGGCGAACATGGATGCGTGACGCGAAGCGTTGGTGAGCGTTTCGCGAATCATGACGCCCGCCTTCGTCCAGGGATCGGCATATTGAAGTGAGCCGACCCGCGCGATGACTTCGACGTCTCCCTGAAGCGGCTGATAGACGTACTGGAACTGATCGGACGTGCCCCAGATGTCCACGCCGCCGCCCGTAACGGTGAACGTGCCGCCAGCTGCGGACGCGGAACCCCCGCGCGCTGGGCTGCCGATGTCGCCATTCGTCCACGGAGCCGGAAGCGCCGACGTAGGAGCCGGAAGCGCCGACGTAGACGACGCGGTCGCGACTTGGACATTCGTAAAGGTTGCCGTGGCGAGCGTCGAGTCGACGCGGCTGCCGACGACCAGACCGACATACACCGACGATGTCATGCTGATCGTGACACTGCCAGCCGTCGTCCAGGACGTGCCGTCTGCGGAGAGATAGCCGGTGAATTGACTGCCCTGTCTGACGAGACGCAGCCAGACAGGCGCCCTTCCATCGGTAGGGCTCGCGCGCGTCGTCAAACCGCCCGTATTGCTACGATGCTGGAACGCGCGACCGCCGCCCGGTGTGACGAACATGAAAGCATTGCGCGAGTTGGCCGCGAGCGACTCGCGAATCATCACACCGGCTTTCGACCAGGCGTTGACATCCTCCAAGCTCGCGACCCGGACGCGGATGTCGACATCGCCGGACACTGCTTGGTACGCGAATCGGAACTCGTCTGACTTGTTCCAGATGTTGGCCCCGCTGCCGTCGAGCGTCCATCTGCCTGACGCCTCGCTCGCACTCCCCGCCACACGCGGACTGCCCGACATCCTGACTCGTCCAGCCACTCGGCAGCGTTTCGCCCTTCGCATCTAGACGAACTGCGCCGAAGGCCAGCGCGCACACCATCGCCACTGCGGACAGAGCTCCGCCCTGGATCAGCCTTTTCGGCAACGCTCATCTCCCGGTTAAGCTTTTCGCGCGGTCAAGAACACACGCGGGCCACGTCAGTGCTGGTCGAAACGGACGTGTACATTGCCTCCGGACTCGAACATCGCGAACCAACTCGTTTGTTCGAGCCCAACTCGCCAACTCACTTGTCGCAGGCAGACTCCGGTGGCAAGAGTTCTGCCAGAGGTAGACAAGTTGAAAACACGCAGGTTTTGCGATGGTTCTTCCAGTCGAGCTCGAGGCGCTCGCGACCTCAGCAGGAATCGGACGCGTGCACTAACTACACAAATGAGCCATCACTCAGGAAATAATTGCAGCACCGTGGGCAGCCGCTACCCGTCGCGCATCGTGTGTCTGACCGAAGAGACGACCGAGACGCTGTATCTCCTTGGTGAAGGCGATCGGATCGTCGGCATCTCGGGGTACACCGTGAGGCCGCCGGAAGCGCGAGAGAAGCCGAAGGTATCGGCTTTCATCAACGCACGCTTCGACAAGATCGAGGCGCTCCGGCCCGACCTCATCCTGGCGTTCTCAGACCTGCAGGCGGACATCGCCGCCGAACTCATCCGCCGCGGTCATGCAGTAGTGACGTTCAACCAGCGCAGCATCGCCGAGATCCTGCAGATGGTCCGCATGGTGGGTGCGCTCGTCGGCTGCGGCGATCGCGCCGCGGAGCTCGCCGATTCGCTGGAGCGCGGCCTCGACGATATCAGCGCGAAGGCAGCGGCGTTCGATCGGCGCCCGCGCGTGTTCTTCGAGGAGTGGGACAGCCCGCTCATCTCGGGAATCTGCTGGGTGGACGAGCTCGTGGAGATCGCCGGCGGCAGTCCGCTGTTCCCGGCGTTACGGAAGGAAAGCCTGGCGAAGAACCGGATCGTCTCGCCGGACGATGTCGCCTCGCGCGACCCAGAGGTGATCGTTGCCTCGTGGTGCGGGAAAGCGATGAAGAAACGAACGATCGTCGAACGCCCCGGCTGGGATCGCGTGAGCGCCGTGCGCGCCGATCACATCTACGAGATCAAGTCGACTTACATCCTGCAGCCCGGGCCCGCGGCACTGACCGAGGGGGTCGCGCGGCTACATCAGTGCATCGCGCGCGCGGCGTCGGCCCGCCGATAGCAGCCAATAGCTACTCTCAGCTCTCCGACGCGCAACTAAAGTTGCGCGCGACGGGCGTCAGCTGAACCCCGGACCGACCGCCCCTCAATCGCTCACGCACCCGATCCCCGACGGCATCGCCTTCAGCGAGCGATCGCCGGCCTCGGGGCGCTTGATGAGGTCGAGAAATTCCATCCGCGTGCGCGCGTCGTGCTGGAACACGCCGAGCATCGCGCTCGTGACGGCAACCGAATTCTGCTTCTCGACGCCGCGCATCGACATGCAGAGGTGCGACGCCTCCATCACGACGGCGACGCCGAGCGGACGGACCTTCTCGCGGAGCGTCTCGGCAATCTGATTGGTCAGCCGTTCCTGCACTTGCAACCGCCGCGCGAACACTTCGACGAGCCGGGGAATCTTGCTGAGCCCGAGCACCCGGCCCTGGGGAATGTAGGCGACGTGGCATCGGCCGAAGAACGGCAGCAGGTGATGTTCGCAAAGGCTGTAGAAGTCGATGTCCTTCACGATCACCATCTCGTTATAATCGACGGTGAAGAGCGCGTTGTTGAGGACGCCGTCGACGTCGGCGGCGTATCCGCTGGTCAGGAAACGAAGCGACTTCTCCACTCGCTTCGGCGTGTCGAGCAGGCCCTCCCGCGAAGGGTCCTCCCCCAGTTCCGCCAGGAGCTGCCGAATGATGTCCTGCATGGTCGTATTGTATCTCCTGCTTTCAGTCGGTCTGGTCACGCCAGCGACTGACGGTCGGGTCTCCTTCTTCGAGAACGCCGTCGCCGCGGAACGGTCGCAGGCTCCGGCCAAGCCTGACCCCGATGTCCTCTATGCGGCCCGGGAGGATCTCGGAAAAGCTCGCGAGGCCGCGGCGATTTGGGCCAGCCGCCTCCAGGCGAACCCCCGCGATTTCGAAGCGGCGTGGAAGCTGTCCCGCGCGCGGTACTGGCTGGGTGGGCGCGCCCCCCAAGCCGAGCAGAAGGGCCTCCTCGAAGCGGGCATCGCTGCGGGGCGCGCGGCCGCCGCACTGGAGCCGAACCGGCCCGAAGGTCATTTCTGGATCGCGGCCAACATGGGCGCGCTGGCCGAATCGTTCGGCATGCGCCAGGGCCTCAAGTACCGCGGCGACATCAAGGACGAGCTGCTGCTCGTTCTGAAAATCGATCCCGCGTTCCAGCATGGGTCCGCCGACCGCGCGCTAGGGCGCTGGTATTTCAAGGTGCCAGGTCTCTTCGGCGGGTCGAACAAGAAGTCCGAAGAGCACCTCCGAAAGTCTCTGACCTACAACCCCGACAGCAGCTCATCGCATTTCTTCCTGGCCGAGACGCTGATCGACATGGGGCGCAAGGCCGACGCGCGGGCCGAGCTGCAGCGTGTCATCGATGGGCCGACGGACCCGAACTGGGCCCCCGAAGATCGCGAGTTCAAAGAGAAGGCGCAGCGGCTGATCACGACGCTCCAGTAGGGCCATTTTTGTCCATCTTCTGACCGCGACGTCCATTTCTGCCATTCATAACTTCATTCGTCACAATTAGTTATAGAGTCGCGGCGAACGACGTATCCTCAATGCATTCGTGTCGTATACAGGGGGAGGCAGCAAGATGCGACAAACGACATCGCACATCCGTTCCGTGTGGTCCGTGTTATCCGTGGCTGTCCGGTCAGCCGTGTTCTCGGTGCTGACCGTGGCCGGATTGTCCGTGACCGTGTTGTCGATGGTGGAGGCTGCGGCCCAGGTGCAAACGGGAATCCTCGTCGTCAAGGCCGTCGACGAGCAGGGCGCCGTCATTCCCGGAGTGACGGTCAGCGTGTCGAGCCCAGTCCTCCCGCGTGAGCTGGTCGGCGTGACCGACACCGGCGGCATCTACCAGCTCCCCGGCCTGCCGGTCGGAACCTATTCCGTCAAGACATCGCTCCAGGGATTTCAGACCGTTGTCCGCGAAGGCGTCATCGTGCGTCAGGGACAGAGTGCAACCATCGACATCGGCATGAAGGTCAGCAACCTGTCTGAAGAGGTCACGGTGCGGGGCGAATCGCCGGTGGTCGACGCGAAGACGGTCGGCGCCAAGGTCAACATCGACACGGCCATCCTCGAGAAGACGCCCGGCGGTCGCGACATCTGGAACGTCATCGAGTACAAGGCGCCGGGCGTCGTCGTCGAATCGCCTGACGTCGGCGGCAATCAGGGCGGGCTGCAGCGATCGCTCTCGGCGCGCGGCACGCCGAACGCGCAGAACACGCAGATGCTCAACGGCGTCAACGTCAACGACCCGGCGGCGCAGGGCTTCGCGATGTACTACTACGTGCCGACGACGCTCGAGAATATTCAGGTCTCGACCGGCGCGCAGGACATCGCCGTCGGCACGGGCGGCGTCTTCATCAACATGGTGACCAAGAGCGGCACCAATCGATACACCGGGTCGGCGCTCCAGACCTACCAGGGCCGGGCCACGCAGTCAAAAAACGTCGACGCCGAGCAGCGGCAGGCTGGGCTCCGTCCCGACGCGAACTCGACGGAACTCCTCAACAACACGAACGCGCAGGTAGGCGGGCCGCTCGTCCAGAACAAGCTCTTCTTCTTCGGCACCTTCAATTTTCAGGCAACGCACATCAAGGTGCCGAGCTTCCCTGCCGTGGTGCCCTCGTACGTCGCCTCGCCGCTCATCGATACGAGCGATCAGGACACGACCGACATCCTCGCCGGTGAAGGAAAGATCAGCTACCAGCTCAACGCGAGCAACCGCTTCGAGGGCTTCATCGCCAAGCAGCGCTACGACAAGCCGAACCGCGGCGCCAACGCCTCGACGACGCAGGATTCGGATTCGAAGGAGCTCGACACGTTCGTCGTGTCGCAAGTCTCATACAACTCGGTGCTGAGCGACCGCCTGTTTCTCGATAGCAAGGTCAGCTACAACAACACCCACTTCCCGCTCTACCAGAAAACCGACCTGCAGCCGTTGACCGACAGCACTACACAGACGCTCTACCGCAACCGCGCCAGCAGCCAGATCATGTTCCGGCGACGCGTGCAGCTCGTCTCGAACCTGCAGTACTACGTGCCGAACTTCCTCGGCGGCCGGCACGAGTTCAAGGGCGGCTTCGACAACGGCTTCACGCCGGAGGACGTTGATACGGTGCGCGTCGACGACGTCAACGTGACGTTCGCGAGTTCGCCGACGCCGCGCGGGACGACGGTGCAGATCTTCAACACGCCGCTGCATCAGGAAAGGGCCGTCAACAGCACGGCGCTGTACGCGCAGGATTCCTACTCGATCGGCAGGCTGACCGTCGTCGGCGGCATCCGCTGGGAGCGCGTCGAAGGGTACCTCCCCGCGCAGCAGGCCCCCGAGAGCCGGTTCTTCCCCGACGGCCTCGTGTTCAACGGCGTGAGCATCAACGGCGTCGTCCAGGACTTCACCGTGCGCAAGTCGTTCGACGCGGTCAAAGAAAACCCGCTCTGGTACAACTGGGGTCCGCGCGGCGCCGTCACCTATGACGTGCGCGGCAACGGCAAGACCGTCGCGAAGGTATCGCTCGGTAAGTATCTCGACCAGATCAACACCGGAACACCACCCAACCCGAATGCGAACATCAACCAGACCTACGTCTGGAACGACGCCAATGCCGACCTCACGTTCCAACCCGGGGCTGCGGCGTGGAACGGATCCCAGTACGTCGGTGGCGAGTTCGGCGCGCTCCAGAACACGAGCAACCTCGCGGTAGCCGTGTTCGACAAGAGCGTGCGGCGCGCGTATCGGAACGAGTTCACAGTCGGCCTCGACCACGAGCTGTTTCCGGACATCCTCGTGAGCCTGACCTACCTGCGCACGCGCGAGCACGACATCACCGGGCAGGTCGACGCGAACATCGATCTGTGGGATCAGCTGTTCACCCCGGTGACATTGACCGAACCGGGACGCGACGGCATCGCGGGCACCGGCGACGATCAGCCGATCACGGTCTACAACCAGAACAGCGTCGGCACCGTCACGTCGCCGCGCAACGTCAACGACGATCGCCTCGCGACGCGCTACGACGGCATGGACCTGGTGGTGAGCAAGCGGTACTCACGGGGCTGGACGGTACTGGCAGGCTACACCTACTCGCGGACGCGAGTGGATCTCACGAGCCTGGCGAATCCCAACGCCGCCTATGTGAACGCCGCGGGCGAGAGCGGCGGCCGGCGTCACAACTTCAAGGCGAGCGGCGCGTACGATCTGCCCTATCAGATTCAGTTCGGCGCCAACTTCCGCCTGCAGTCAGGGCTTCCGATCACAAGGACCTGGCAGACCCCGGCGACGACGCTGCGGCAGGGAGCGGTCACCGTCAACGCCGAGCCGCGCGGCAGCGTGGAGCTCGACTGGCTGCCGACGCTCGACCTGCGCGCCGGGCGCTTCTTCAACTTCAAGGGCAGCCAGCTCGAGTTGAGCGTGGACTTCTACAACGCCACGAACGCGAACACGGTCTTCGGCGTGCGTACCAACACCGGCATCGCGAATATCCGCGTCGACGGCGATCCGAGCAATCCGCTCACGCCGATCACGGCGTTCCTGTCGCCGACGCAGCTGCTCGCGCCGAGGGTGATCAGGTTCAATGTGTCGTATGAGTTTGGGAGGAGATAACCCGTCTCAGGGATCGGGGATCGGGGGTCCAGGGATCCGGGTACTCCCGATCCCTGATCCCTGATCCCTGAGGCTAGACGGTCTCCACAATCGCCGCGATCCCCTGACCTCCGCCGATGCAGGCGGTGGCCAGGCCGCGCTTCAGGCCGCGGCGGCGCAACTCGAGGAGCAGCGTCAGTAACAGCCGGGTGCCGGTCATGCCCAGAGGGTGACCGAGCGCGATCGCGCCGCCGTTGACGTTGACCTTGTCGCGATCGAGGCCGAGCTCCTTCTCGACCGAGAGGTACTGCGCGGCAAACGCCTCGTTGACTTCGATGAGGTCGAGGTCCTTCAGCGTGAGGCCTGCCTTCTCGAGCACCTTGCGCGTGGCCGGCGCGGGGCCCATGCCCATCAGCGACGGGTCGACGCCGACCGTCGCCCAGTGGGTCAGCCGTCCAATCGGCGCGAGGCCGTGCGTCTTCGCGCCGCGCTCGGAGGCAAGGAGAATCGCTGCGGCGCCGTCCACTATCCCTGACGCATTACCCGCCGTGACGCACCCATTCTTGCTGAACGCCGCCGGGAGCTTGGCCAGGCCCTCCATCGTGGAGTCCGGACGCATGTGGTCGTCGACCGCGAACATCTCGACGCCCTTGCGGCTCTTGATCTCGACCGGCACGACTTCCTCGGCGAAGCGGCCCGCCTTCCACGCGGCGTCTGCGAGCTGCTGGCTGCGGAGCGCATACCGATCCTGCTCTTCGCGCGAGATACCGTACTTCGCCGCGCAGTTCTCGGCCGTGCCAGCCATCGTGCAACCGCAGTAGGGATCGAGGAGCGACGCCCAGAGGTAGTCCTCGAGCTGCCCCTGCCCAAGGCGGAGGCCGTTTCGAAGCCCGCGGATCACGTGCGGCGCCTGGCTCATGTTCTCGGTGCCGCCGGCGAGCACGACGTCGGCTTCGCCGAGGAGGATCATCTGGCCACCGCTAATCGCGGACTGAATGCCGGAGCCGCAAAGCCGGTTGACCGTCAGCGCCGGCACCTCGATTGGCACACCAGCCTTCAGGCCGACATGTCGCGCGCCGTAGACCGCGTCTGAGCTCGTCTGGAGGACGTTGCCGAAGACGACGTGATCGACCATCTCGGGCGCCACCCTCGTGCGCGCCATCGCGGCACGCGAAGCTATGCCGCCGAGATCAAGCGCCGAGATGTCCTTGAGTTTGCCGGTGTAGTCAGCCATCGGCGTCCGGGCGCCGCCGAGGATGTAGATCTCCTTATTCATCAGACCTCGCTGTCACTCCGCAATCGTGATCACGGCCCTTGTCAGAAATGCCGTCGGCTCGGCATTCAAATCACGGCACTCATCGCGAAGACATGCGAAGACCGCGATGCTCACGAAGACAGAACTTCAAGAGCCTTCGAGATCTTCGCGAGCATCGCGGCCATCGCGATGGAGCCGTGAACCGTCATACCCGCACGGCCGCCGCAATGAAATCCCCTGCTTCTTTTGTTCCCAGCGTCCCCCCGACGTCCTGGGTCACCTGCCGCTCGCGCACGGCCTTCAGAATTGCCGCGTCGATGGCCGCCGCCTCGTCGGCCATTCCCAGCGTTTCGAGCATCAGCGCGGCTGAGGCGATCGCGCCGATCGGGTTCGCGATGTTCTTTCCTGCGAACTTCGGCGCCGATCCGTGCACCGGTTCGAACATCGACGTCTTGCCCGGGTGCAGGTTGCCGGACGCGGCCATACCGAGCCCCCCCTGGAACGTCGCGCCGAGGTCCGTGATGATGTCGCCGAAGAGATTGTTGGTGACGATCACCTGGAACTGGCCGGGGTCGAGCACCATGTACATCGCCAGCGCATCGATGTAGTAGTGCGTCGCGGTGATCCCGGGATACTCGGCCGCGAGCTGACGGAAGACGCGCTGCCAGAGGGCGTGGCCGTCGGTCATGGCGTTGCTCTTGTCCGCCATGCAGACTTTCGTCAGGCCGCGCGACTTCGCGAACTCGAAGGCGTGGCGGACGATCCGGTGCACGCCTTTGTAGGTGTTCAACTCTTCCTGAATCGCGATCTCGTCATCAGTGCCAGCCTTGAACCGCCCGCCGATACCGACGTAGAGACCCTCCGTGTTTTCCCGAAAGACGACGAAGTTGACCTCGTCAGGTCCGCGGTCCTTGAGTGGGCACAGGCGTTCGTGCAGGAGACGCACGGGCCGGTAATTGACGTAGAGATCGAGCTCGAAACGCGTGCCGAGGAGGATGTCGCGGGCGTGCCGATTGTCCGGCACGCGCGGATCACCAAGCGCGCCGATGAAGATGGCGTCGAACGCCCGAAGCGTATCGTAGCCGCCGGAGGGGATCGTCACCCCCGATTCGAGGTAGTAGTCGGCGCTCCACGGCAGGCGCTCGACCTCGAACCGCCGTCCGAACCGCTCGCCGATCGCTGACAGCACCTTGAGAGCCTCGGCCGTGACGTCCTTGCCGATGCCGTCCCCTGGGATTACGGCTAACCGCATGAGCCTCTCTGACCCTCGAACGAAGTGTCGGTGTGACTGGCCCGGCGACCCGGAAGCGGCGACGCCAGCTCAACCGGATCCACTCCCAGTCATCATAGCGCGGTGCCTGATTCCCCCGACCACGACGCCGCAGACTCCTTGCTTGCTGTAGCGGTCGCGCAGAACGTGCTGATGCGTCTGGTCGGTGGGACGAAACGCATTGACAGCGGGATAAAGCGGATCCATCCCACCACATGCGAATCCAGTAAACCGTAGCTACTGTGATGAATGACACTGCAGGATGACCATTTGCCAATAAATGTGGTTCAAAATAGAGTCGTCCATGGGCACGCAGCGTGCTTAGCTGGGTCGGACACATTTCCGAACCTGACTGCATTGATTCTGTCTGAAGCTCACGGCCCGGTCGCACCCACTCGACTCAGGACTGCCTCAGGAGGGCGTCACACATGACCAAACGTAGTCGTTTCATAGCCGCGCTGGCAGCCGCCCTGCTGCTCGCCTCGAGCTCCGTCGCTCTGGGCGCAGACCACGGGCGAATTCAAGGGCAAGTCGTAGACGCCCAGGGCGCGGTCGTTCCGGGAGTCGACGGTGACGATCACGAGCACGGCCCTTCAGGGCGCATTGTCGCAGGTCTCAGATGGCGAAGGTCGGTTCCGGTTCCCGAGCGTACCTCCGGGCCGGTACACCGTGAAGGCCGAGCTCTCCAGTTTCAAGACGTTCGAGCTGGCCAATCTCGAGGTCCCTCTCGACCAGACGGCGACAGTCCCTGTCACACTCCAGCTCGCCAGCGTGACCGAGGCTGTAACGGTCTTAGGAACCACGCCGGTCATCGATTCGACTTCGACGGTGACGGGAATCGTCGCCGGACTCGGAAATCCTCGACCCGTCTTCCGGTTCGTCGCGACATCTACGCCGCATCGATGCTGGCAGCCGGAGTCACCGACGATGGGGTGGGGCATGACGCGTGTACGGCTCGAGCGGCGCGGAGAATCAGTACATCATCGATGGACTCAACACCACCGGCGTGGAGTTGGGCAACAAGGGCAAGAACGTGAACATGGACTTCATCGAGGCGGTGGAGACCAAGACGGGCGGCCTGCCGGCGGAGTACGGACGTAATACGGGCGGCATCGTGAACGCCATCACGAAGAGCGGAAGCAACGTGTTTCGCGGGTCGCTCTTCGGATTTACCGAAGGTGGGTTCCTTCGGGCCGACGATTCGACCCGCGACGAACGACCGCAGACCACGACCCAGGTAACCGACACCAGTCACCTGGGTCGACGTCGGCGGAACCCTCGGCGGCTACATCGTCAAGGATCGACTGTGGTTCTTCGGCTCGATGGACTACGCGGACGAGGGGCGTGACGCCACGGTCATTCGAGCGATCGCTACTCCGGGCAGCCCAGCCATCGACTCCGTCATTCCGGTAACGATCAAGAACACGCTGTTCGCGGGCAAAGTGACCTACAAGCTGGGCACGGGCCATACCCTGAATGGGTCCGATCTTCGGAGATCCGACCACGCGGACCGGAACATCTTCGCCATTGCTGGTCCCGCGAGCACGTGGGACGGCGAAAGGAAGACGGGCGCACCGACCTGGTCGGCAAGTACGACGGCATCTTTGGAAGCAAATGGCTGCTGTCGGGCCAGGCCGCGCGGCATGTCGAGAAGGAAGAGAACTTCGGGGCGGGGACGGAACATTCCGCTGTCGATCGATACGACCGTGAACCCGAACGCCGCTATCCGGCGGGTTCGGGTTCTTCCAGGATCAGGAGTTCACGCGGGATAATTACAAGGCCGACCTGACCACGTTCTTCGCGGCCCATTCGGTCAAAGGCGGCATCGACTTCGAGCACGTCAAGGCCGTCAACCAGAACTTCAACGGCGGCGCCGGACAGCGGATCTACAAGCTGAGGACGACGCGCGCGACGTCGTCTACTACCGCCACCGGTTCTACGTTGACGACCGCGCCCCCGGTTACGTCCGGGGCGACCCGACCACCTGGGATTCGCAGTGCCGCTGACGTCCGAGCCAGACTCCCAGAACCTCTCGTGGTACGTGCAGGACAGCTGGCGCGTGGGCTCTAGCCTGACCATCAATGGCGGCATCCGCTGGGAGGGCCAGGACGTCCGAAATCGCGCGACAGCGAGTCGGCGTTCAAGTTGACCGACAACTGGGCGCCGCGCATCGGGTTCGCGTGGGACGTGACACGGAACAGCAAGAGCAAGCTCTATGCGAACTGGGGCCGGTTCTTCGAGAGCATCCCGATGGACATCAACATCCGGGCGTTCGGCGGCGAGGTGTCAGTGCTTCTGCTACAACTTCAGCCCGGATCCCGCGAACTACCTCCAGGAGCCCGTGCGCCCCGTCGGGCGCAGTCGCTGCTCGGCGGCGCGGAACCAGTCGACCCGAATCTCAAGGGCCAGTACCTCGAGGAGTTCCTGGTCGGCTACGACTATGAAGTTCGCGCCATCCTTTGTCGTTGGCGCCAAGTTCACCAAGCGCGATCTCGGGCGCGTCATCGAGGACTTCCTGATTCCATCCGAGGGTAACTACTTCATCGCCAATCCCGGCAACGGGTATCGGCAGGGAGATGGCCTTCTACGATGGCGTGCACACGGCGCACGGCGCCGAAAGCCAAGCGAGAGAGCACGGCGTTCGAACTGACCGCCAGCAAGCGCTTCAGCAACAACTGGCAGTTCATCGCCAGCGCGGTCTTCAGCAAGCTCGAAGGCAACTACGACGGGACGTTCCAGGCCTCGACCGGTCAGCTCGATCCGAACATCAACTCCGCCTTCGACTACGCTGACTTCCTCGTCAACGCCGACGGCAAGCTGAGCAACGACCGCAACGTCCAGCTCAAGTTCGACGGCAGTTACGAGTTCTCGAGCGGACGCGATGACCGGCCTGAACGTCGGGCGGTCGTTCCGCTGGCTCTCGGGCACGCCGCTCAACGCCTACGGGTATTCGCTCGCGTACCAGAACTGGGAGTACTACCTCGTGACCACGCGGTTCGGTGGGTCGCGGACCGCTCCGACTGGGAAACGGATCTCCATCTGTCCTATCCCATCAGGTTTGGCGGGGAGAAACGACTCAGCGTGATCGCCGACCATCTTCAACCTGTTCAACCGGCAGTCGATCACGCAGCTCGACGAACGGTACAACCTGATCTCGGACGGCGAGTGCGGCGGCATTCCCACGGGACTCTGCAACGGCGACGGAGGAATCGCGACGACCGGTGAACTCCTGACACCGGCTGGGCTCGATTTCCAACCCGCGAGGCTACGGCGAGCAATCCGGATTACCTGAAGAAGGGCATCGGGTTCACCCAGCCGTTCAGTCTCCGGTTCGGCGTGCGCTTCACGTTCTAGACGACGTCACGCCGGCGCAAGCCGGCGTAGTTGACACTTCGGAGGGGCCTCGCTGAATCGCGCGAGGCCCTCTTTTTTGCTACGCTCACCTCACATGACCCGCCGTCTCAGCGTTCGGGATCGCGATGCGCCGTCATCCTCGTCGACCGCTATCGCGACGTGGTGGATTTGGCAGCCTCAACTCGCCCCACAGGACGACGCCGCGCCGGCGCAGCGGCCAACCCGCGTGGCATCCTGCATCAGACGGCCGGCGCGTCATCTTCATCGGCCTCGATGGCGCTGACTGGTCCCTGCTCGATCAGTACATCGCCAGGGGCGCCATGCCAGCGCTTGCAAAGCTGGTCAAGGAGGGCACGAGCGGCAAGCTGAAGACGATCCATCCCCCCTTGTCCCCACTGATCTGGACGACGATGCTCACGGGCGTCAGCCCGCTCGAGCACCGAATCCTCGATTTTCTGAGGGTGAATCCCGTCAGCGGAAAGCGCGAGCCAATCACCAGCGACGAACGCCAAAGCCCTGCCGTCTGGAACATGGCGACCTACGCAGGAAAGCGATCGGCGTCGCTCGGATTCTGGGCGACCTATCCCGCCGAGGCCGTCGACGGATTGATCGTCTCCGACCGCCTCTTCACGTTCCTGTACTCAGAAGCGTCTCCGCCGCCGGGCGTGGTGAATCCGTCGTCGCAGGAAGCGTGGGCACGCGAGAGGCTCGGCCGCATCGAACGTGAAGTTGGCTACGCCGAGCTGAAAGCCCTGCTGCCATGGCTCACCGAGCTCGAATATCAGGAGGCGGCGAAGGCGGTCGACCCCTACAGCCATCCGGTGAGCGCGCTGCGGCGCATCCTTGTCGAAACACGCATTTACGATGCGCTCGGGCGTGAGTGGTTCAGCCGCCAGCAACCGGACCTGCTGCTGGTCTACATCCAGGGCACCGACAGCATCGGCCACGTCTTCGCCCCGTACGCCCCACCTCGGCAGGAATCGGTCAGCCAGGTGGATTACGACAAGTACCACGACGTGCCCGAGCGGTTCTTCTCGAGCATCGATCGCATGATTGGTGAGTACGCGAGACTTGCCGAATCGACGGGAAGCGTGCTCGTGCTGGCGTCCGATCATGGGTTCAAGTGGGGGGAGGGTCGGCCGACCACGCTCTCCAGCGTTGCCAACGCCACCGCCGCTCGTTGGCACACCGACGACGGGATCTACCTGCTCTGGGGAACGGGGATCCAGCCGTCGGACGGGCACTCGGGACAGGGGACGGTTCAGCAGGTCTGCGCCACCCTGCTGTCGTTGCTCGGGCTTCCACCGGGCGAGGACCTCGCCGGCCCGCCCGCTTGCGGGCGCGCCAGCGGTCTCGGGACAGTGCTGTGGATTATCGGACGCGCTACCGCCCGGCGACCTTCGTAGCGCTTCAGCGATCCTCGCGCGCGACCGGCGGCAGACGATGAAACCGTCGCCAAACTTCGCGCCCTCGGCTACGTCGGAGCATCATCGGGACAGGGACGCGCGATCGGCACGCGAACAGCGGGATCGTTCAACAACGAGGCGCTCCTCCTGAAACAAGAGGGAAAGACGACAGAGGCCATCGAGGCCTTCGAGCAGGCGCTCGTCGTCGATCCCAGCCTGGCCTCGGCCCTCTGGAACCTGAGCGATCTGTTGTTCGCCGAGAACACATCGCTCGACAAGTCGGACACTCTGCTCGTGCGCGCGTTTGCCAGCGGGCTGCCCGAAGGCACACGGCATCTGATTGGGCGCGCGATCGGATACCAGCGCAGCGGCCAGGTCGATCGAAGCCTCAAACTGCTCACAGACGCCGCCATCGCAAAACCGGACGAACCGGAAATCTGGCTGTTCCGAGGCCGCTATCGAATGGAGCAGCGCGACTGCGCCAGCGCGTTATCGGACTTCCAGCGGGCGACGCGCCTCGCCCCTGCAAACGCCGCGGCGTTTGCCTCGCAGGGTATTGCCGAGCTGTGCACCAACGATCTCCCCGCCGCGCGAAGGAGCTTCGAACGCTCGCTGGCACTTGACGGGAATCAGCCGAAAGTTCGAGAGTATCTTCGATCTGACTCAGACCAGAGGCCGTTCATGAGCACGCATGTCGTACTGCTCCTCGCTTCGCTCGTGTTGTCGACCGCGTGGCAACGACAGATAATCACAGGCTCGGCGTCCGACCATTTCAGATCGGGGATGTCGGCGCTCGCAGCGGAGCAGTACCAGAAGGCCGAAGCGGAGTTCCAGAACGCGGTCATTATTGATCCGCTGTTCGACGCAGCGTTCTATGGCCTCGGCCAGGTCTACATGGCCACGAAGCGCTACGACCGGGCCGTGCGGGCGTACCTCAGCTCCCGCGACGCCTTCAAGGCATCGCTTGCCGCCGACAAGTTCGATGGGGAGGCGGCAGACCGCCGGCTCCGGGACCAGCTCCAGGCGTCAAAGGACTACGGCCGCCAGCTGCAACGGATGTCGCAGACACAATCGCCAGGTCTCTACGCCGCGATTGAGAGGAACCGCGAAGAACAGCGACAGCTCGAATCTCGCCTGGGTCGTTCGAAGGGCGCTGCGCCGCTGCCTGTGCCAGCTGGCCTGTCAATGGCGCTCGGCAGCGCCTACTATCGCGTGGGCGACCAGGAGAGCGCGGAACGCGAGTATCTGGAAGCCGTGAAGGTGGATCCAGCGTTCGGCGAAGCCCACAACAATCTCGCCGTGCTGTACATGCTCACGGGTCGGCTCGATCAGGCTGAGCTGGAGGTTTCCCTGGCCGAAAGGGCGGGCTTTAAAGTGAATCCACGGTTGAAAGACGACCTTAAGAAACAGCGGGGAAAACAGCCTTTTTAGGTCCCCCTAGCACTCGCTTCTCGTCCCACAATTCAACCTATCGGATCCGGTTTATTGGTTATCGTGTCCGACAGCCTTCTAGACGTGACGAATCGCCAATAATCTGACGCAAATCGCATCTCAGCGGGGCAGGCATGGGGAGTGCTTAAAGAAGCATCGACCGGCGCTCCCCGTGCCGGCTTTTATCCCGTCAGGCTCGACCGAACGCCCCTCACAGGACACACGGCCGACCCGCTGACATGTTTGCGCTATTTCAGGAGGATAAGACACCAATGCGTGCACGTACTTTTGCCGCCTTGATGGCCCTGCTTCTCTGCGCGTCGCCGCTGGCGGCACAAGAGACGAGAGGCTCCATCGAAGGCATCGTGAAAGACGCTTCGGGCGGCGTTCTACCGGGCGTTACCGTGGAGGCCAAGAGCGCCGCGGGAACCTCGACTACCGTAACCGACGCAGCCGGCATCTTCCGGTTCCCGTCGCTCTCGCCTGGCGCCTACGAGGTCACGGCCACCCTTCAAGGCTTCAAGCCCGCCAAGAGTGACGTCGTGGAGCTGACGCTCGGGGCGGTTCTCAAGCTGAACCTGGGCCTGGAGCTCGGCGGCCTCACCGAGTCGGTGCAGATCACCGCCGAGTCGCCGCTCATCGACGTCAAGAACAGCGCGGCGGGCCAGAATATCAACGCCGCCTTCATCGACCGCCTGCCGAAGGGCCGTGACTTCTCGTCGCTCGTGACCCTTGCCCCCGGCGCCAACCAGGAGAGCCGCAGCGGCGGCATCTCGATCGACGGCGCGTCGGCGTCCGAGAACAAGTGGTTCATCGACGGCGCCGACACGACGAACCTGCGCACTGGCGTTTCGGGGAAGGCGCTCCTGACGGAATTCGTCGATCAGGTGCAGGTCAAATCAAGCGGTTACGCAGCCGAGTTCGGCGGCTCGACCGGCGGCGTCGTCAACGTCATCACCAAGAGCGGCAGCAACCTGTTCCATGGCGATGCCGGCATGTACTTCATGAACGATGCTCTGTGCTGCGACGAGCGGCCGACGCTCCGGCTGGTGCTTACCGGCCAGAACGTGTCTGAGTACGTGACGCTCGCCGAAGACGACTTCTCGCGCGTGGAACCGTTCTTCCAGGTCGGTGGCCCCATCCTCAGGGATCGCCTGTGGTTCTACGGCGGCTACACGCCGCAGCTCGACGACACCAATCGCACGGTCACCTTCCGCTCGAACAACCAGACGAGCTCGTACGAGTCGAAGGAGAAGACGCACTACCTGACCGGCAACATCACCTCCCAGGCCACCAACAATCTGCGGGCACAGGTTCGCAGCTCGTACAGCATCTATAAGCAGGACGGCCGCCTGCCGGCGAAGGATGGCTCGAGCAACTTTGCGACGAACTTCACAGGTCTCGGCGCGGAGCGGCCGAACGTCGCGACCAGCGGCTCGGTCGACTACGTGGCCCGGCCCAATATCTTCCTGAACGCGAAGGTGGGCTACCTCAGCTACGACTCGCGCGATATCGGCATCCCGGCGGAGAACTGGATCACCTTCGTCCAGGGTTCCAACGGCCTGTTCCCCGGCGCGACGAACGTTCAGCCTGTCGGCTACAACTCGCTGCTGACAAATAGCGCTAGCGTCAGGGACATGTACCAGCGCCTCGGCGTGAGCGGCGACGCGACGTTCTACGCGAACTTCGCCGGCCAGCACACGTTCAAGGGCGGCGTGCAGTTCGAGCGCATCCGGAACGACGTGTTCAGCGCCGAGCAGGCGCCGCACATCAGCTTCAACTGGAACGCCTCGCGGACGATGCTCAACGGCAACGTGGTGCGCGGCACCTACGGCTACTACTCGTGGCGCCAGTTCGGCACCATCGGTGACATCCACGTCAACAACCTCGGGCTCTTCTTTCAGGACGACTGGACGGTCAACAGCAAGCTGACGCTGAACCTCGGCGTCCGCACCGAGAAGGAAGACGTCCCGTCGTATGTCGAGGGACTGAACGGCTTCAAGTTCGGTTTCGGCGACAAGTTCGCGCCTCGCGTGGGCTTCGCCTACGACGTCAAGGGCGATGGCAAGTGGAAGGCCTACGGCAGCTACGGGATGTTCTACGACGTGATGAAGCTCGAGCTGCCGCGCGGCGCCTTCGGCGGTGACAAGTGGATCGAGAAGTACTACACGCTCGACACGCTCGACTACCTGTCGATCGGCGCCAACGGCAACTTCCCGGGCACCTTCCTCGAGGACGTGAACTTCCGCATCCCCTCGAATGATCCGTCCTGCCCGGAGTGCGGCGCGATCGACCCGGACCTGAAGCCTATGCGTCAGCAGGAACTCGTGTTCGGCCTCGAGCACGAGCTCAGCGCCAGAGTGTCGCTGAGCGGCCGCTACGTCCACAAGCAGATCGACCGAGCGATTGAAGACGTCGGCGTCCTCGATCCGTTCCTCGGCGAGGTCTTCTACATCGCCAATCCGGGAGAGGGCGCGGCCACGCACATCGTCGGCGAGGAGTTCCCGCCGCTGCCGAAGGTCAAGCGCGACTACGACGCGTTCGAGCTGAAGCTGCGCAAGCGCTTCGCGAATCGGTGGGAAGCTGATCTCAGCTATACGCTGAGCCGCCTCTACGGCAACTACCCAGGCCTGGCGAGCTCGGACGAGGTCGCCCGCACCTCGCCGAACGTCACGCGTCTCTTCGACGCCATCTACATGGCGTTCGACGACCACGCAACGCCGGTCTTCGGCCGCCTGAACACGGACCGTCCGCACCAGTTCAAGGCGAACGTCTACTACCAGTTCCCGACGCTGACGGGCGTGAGCGCGACGTTCGTCGTCGCGAGCGGCATCCCCATCAGCCGCATCACCAACATGGGCAGCACCACGCCGGTCTTCTACGACGGCCGTCTGACCGACGGCCGGACGCCGGTCTTCAACCAGACCAACCTCCAGGTCCAGCAGGACGTCCGCCTGCCGGGGAGCGAGAAGCGGTTCCAGGTGACGCTCAACGTGCTCAACCTGTTCAATCAGGACGAGACGATCGACGTGTTCCGTAACTACGTGCGGGACATCGTGCCGATCACTTCTGACGCGGCGTTCTTCGGCGGGTTCAACATCGATCAGATCCTCGCGGCGAACCCGTCGCTGCGCAAGGATCCGCGCTACCTGCTGCCGAATACGTTCCAGGCAGCACGCGCGATTCGCATCGGCGCCAGCTTCCGGTTCTAACGTCTAGACCGGCCGGCTTTTTTCGACAGCCCCGCGGGCGACATGCCCGCGGGGCTTTTTTGTGTGAGGGCGCGCACGCCGGCGCCCACGGCTGACTGAGCTAGAGCGGTTTCCACTTCCGTGTAGAGCGTAGAGTCCGGCTTTAGCCGGACATAGCAAGGTCCGCCTAAAGGCGGACGCTACGAACTTCTGAAATGCGCAATCGTTGACCGACGTACGCCGCAGCGCGTCCGCTGCCGACGGCGTCGCGATGGATCAGGCTCGAGGCGCGGCAATCCCTGCCGCGACGAGCGCCGTTTCGAGGTCGGTTGCGGTGAAGGGCTTGGACAACACGGGAACGCCGGCAACATCCGAGTCCGCTGGTACGGCGGTCTTCTCGCCGCTGATGAAGAGAAACCGCGGCGCGCCGTCGGCGTCCTTCGCCGCCAGGCGCCGGTAGAGATCGAAGCCCGTCATCCCGCGCACGCCGGTGTCGCAGATGACGATGCCCGGCCGGCGGTCGAGGGCGAGGGCCATGGCCGACTCCCCCGTTTCGGCTTCCGACACCTCGTAGCCCCGCTTCTCCAGCAGACGCACAATCAGCTTCCGAATCGGCGCGTCATCGTCCACTACGAGGGCGCGGACGCCGGCGCCCAGGGGTCCGGTGGCGAGTGCCGCGCTCTCGGTGTGAGCCGGGAGCGTGAGCCTGAAGCGCGCGCCTGAAGGAGAGTCTGCGAGCCCGAGCACACCCCCGTGAGAGGACGCGATTCCGAGCGAGATGGACAGGCCGAGGCCAGTGCCTTCCCCGACTTCCCGCGTCGTGAAGAACGGCTCGAAGATACGTCCCCGCAACTCAGGGCTGATGCCAGGGCCGCTGTCGGAGACTTCGACCGTCTGCACGGCGCCGTTGCCGGACGTCTCGACCGTGATCGTGCCGCCTCCCAATGTCGAGGCAACGGCGTGTTCGGCATTGAGCAGGAGATTGAGAATCACCTGCCGGATCTCCTCGCGGTTCACCGCAACCGGCAGCGGGTGCGAGGCACACTTCAGCACGAGCGTGATGTTGATCTGCTGGAGGTGATAGTTGCGCAGCTCGGCGGTGGCACGGACCAGGTCGTTGAGGTCGATCGGCGAGCGATCCGAGACGCCCCGGCGCGCGAATGCCAGCAGGTTGCGCACGATCTGACCCGCGCGCATGGCTTCCTTGCGCACGAGCTCGAGGTCGGTTTTGTTGACTCCCTCGGGCTCGTCGAGCATGAGCTCGGTGCAGCCGATGATTGTCTGCAGCGGGTTGTTGATCTCGTGCGCGACGCCCGCAATCAGCTCGCCGATCGCCGAGAGGCGCTCGCTGTGCACGAGCTGGTCGCGCAGCGCCAGGTCTTCGGTCATGTCGCGCTCGACGCCGACGAAATGCGTGAGGCGGCCGCTCTGGTCCCGAATCGCGGTGATCGTGCACGCGGCCGGGAACGACGACCCGTCTTTTCTCCGACCCTTGAGGGTGCCGCGCCAGATGCTCTTCGCCATCACCTCGGCCGGAATGTCGTGCTGCAGGTGATCCATCCCGGGCTCGATGAGATCGACGAACTTCCGCGCCGCGAGCTCGTCGCGCGAATAGCCAAGCGCACGCACAAACGCCGTGTTCGCGTGCTCGAACGACCCGTCCGGCCGCGTGATCAGGATGAGGTCGCCGGTGTGCTCGGTGGCCGCGGCCAGCAGTTGCAGGCGCGCGTCCGCGCGCTGCAGCTCGGACCCCTGCGCCGCGAGCCGCAGCGTCACGATCCCCAGCCCGACGACGGTCGTCAGGCTGGTCAGAAACAACCTGATCGAGTCGACCGTATCCCCACCAGACTCGAGATTGAGGACGCTGTAGCCGATGAGCGGAATCAGGAGCGCGGGCACCACCAGCAGGCCCACCGACAGAGCCTCATGCTGATCCTCGCTCTCGGGGACACGCGAAGGCGACGCCGGCGCCTCGGCGGCCGCCCACGCGTAGCACAGCCACGGCGCGATCCAGGCGAAATCGTAGAAGGTCCCGACCTGATAGTCGCCTCTTGCAATCGCCTGGCTGGTGCTGATGCGCCACACGAAGCCGATGCCGACACCGACGGCGAGCCGCAAATACGTCGGGCGCCAGTCGGTGCCTCGCGCGAACCACACTGCGGCCGCCATGCCGGCGAGCAGCAGCAGGCGGTTCCACTGGATGAAGGACAGAAGGCGTGCTTGCGCCGCAGGCACGGCCTCGGGCAGGAGGCTCGGCACGAGGACAAAGTACGAATAGAGGAAGACCGCGAACAGCCAGTAGGCGCCGATCGTCATCGCCGTCGGAGCGACGAACCCGGCGCGGGCGCCGCGATGCGGCCGCGCCAGCAGCGCGATGAGCGGACCGATACCGCCGCAGATGCTGAAAATGGTGTGCCACTTCAGCCAGGAGTGGTCGGAGATCCAGCCGACGTGGCCGATGATCCAGAGCGTCATCGCCACACCGATGACGTCCCAGAAAAGCCGCTGGGAACCGGCCCACTCCCTGCGGCGCCGGAGGATGACGATCGGCACCAGGGCAGCCGAAGCAATCAGGCAGACGTTGCCGAAGATCGACAACGCGAGCGAGCTCTCCTGCCGCGCCCAGCCGGCCACGCTGTAGGCCAAGAAGAGCGCCAGCCCGAGCGACAAGTACCCGAGACGTGCTCCCAGCGTCAGGCTCCCAGAGTCATATCCGCAGGATCAGCACTGTAACACGGGCTCAGGGCTCAGGGCCCAGGGCTCAGGCCCAGACAAAAGCGTCGAATGTGTATTCGAGGATCTTGCCTGAGCCTTGAGCCTTGAGCCCTGAGCCCGTCTACAGCCCGTCGTCGGTGACTTCGGCGTCGATGATGACCGGAATGCGGCGGGCGGCGCTCAGGGCGTCGACGAAATCGGCGATGGCCTGCCGGACGGGTTCCGAGGGCTCGACGAGCTCGATGCCGGATCGGTAGACCGTGATGTCGTTGCGCAATTCGCCGACGTAACAGTGGACGATCCGGCCCTTGACGACGACCGAACGGTCGCCGAGCGAGAGGCGGAATTCGTGCAGCGAGTCGAGCTGGAGGGGGAACGGGGTCTCGATCTGGGCGCCGTTGTGGCTGATCTCGACGATGGTCATGGTCTGGAACACCATGACCGCGCCCTCGAGCTGTCCTGTCGGGGCGACCCGTTCCTTCTCGCGCTTGTCGGTTTCGTCAATCATATAGGAGGACATTCCTTGCCACGAACGTCAGTCGCGAAGCCCGCGAAGCTCGCAAAGATCGCGAAGATTCACTTTGTCGTTCTTCGCGCCCATCGTGATCGTCGCATCCTTCGCGATAGCCGTCGCCGTTCAGCGTGCCCGTACGTGTTCGAGATAGTCCCCGGATGCAATGCGCGCCGCCCGGCCGAGGGGCGCGTTGTAGAAGTAGACACTCGCCTTCGCGACAGCGCCGTCCGGGAGCCGCACGTCGGTTTCCTGACGGACGTACAGGCTGCGATCGGGATCGTCCACGCGATAGCCTTCGATCTCGTCGAGCGCCGCGAGGACGGTGTCACGATCCGTCACGGCGTAGACCTCGCCCCACACGAGTCCATCCGGCGCGGGGACCGCGGCTGGATAGAGCCCCACATCGAAGAGCGCCGCGTGGATCGCTCCTCGTCCGACGTAGGTCAGCTTGCCGTCGATGCCAGCGCGCCGCCGGCGATCGAAGCCGGCCATCAGTGTGCCGTAGAAGAAAACCAGGTCAGCCACGGGTGACGCGCGGGAGAAGGGTCCACGGAGGACGGGAGGAGGAGCAAGCTCGCGGCTCGCGGCTCGCGTTTCGCCGCCCGCACTACCGGGAAAACGAAAACGGCCGGCTGTCACCAGCCGACCGTTCCAACGCCGAAACGCGAGAAACGAGCCACGAGACTCCAAGCCGTCGCATAAAGCGCGACCGAGCGGAAGCGAGTGAGCCACGCGAGCGGAGCGGGGCGTCGGGGTCCCCGCGAGCGTGTAAGGGGGTCCGGGGGACAAAGTCCCCGGATGAGACTACAACGTATCTCACAAGTGCGGCGCGAGCGAGCACCGCGAGCGAGCCACGCGCCCGGAGCGCGCCGACGAAGCGGCGCGCGAGAGCGCGTGCAGGGGAGTCCGAGGGGCGAAGCCCCTCGGATGAAACTAGTGCACTACCTGCGCCCTCGGGTGCATCAGTTCGAAGATCTCTGCTGGCACCGCGAACGAGAGCCTGACCGTCTTGCCGTCGCCGGTCAGCTGCAGCGAATTGATGAGAGACGTGAGCTTCGGGTCGTTCTGTCCCTGCAGCCGGGCGAGGGAAATCACGCCGTTGAGGACGCCGCGGAGGTTCTGCGCAGCCTCCTCGTCGTTGGCTTCGGCGCGCAGCTGGGCCGAGATGCCGCCGTTGACGTGACCGGCGACCGCGAGCCACTTGACGGGCGGAATCTTCTGCGAAATCTCGTCCGGCAGCTTCGCCTGGCTGGCAATGAGGTCGAAGCGGCCAACGGCCCACGCGTTGTTCGACTGCGCGATGTCCTTGACGAGGTCCATCATCTCGCTGTTGCTGGTGATGCTCTGCGCGCTGAGCTGCGCGTCGATGGCCCGCTGGACGCTGGCGAGGTCGCCGAGGGCGACGAGACCCGGTTCGAGGAACGCGAGGACGCCGGTCGTGCTGGCGGTCTGGGTCGTCGAAGGCTCGCCCGAAGCCGGCAGCTCGAGATTTGACTCGTGATGCTGGAGGGTCAACATCCGCTTGCCCTTGTACTCCTGGACCTGGGCGCCGTGCTCGCGCGCCAGACCTTCGAGCTTCACGATATCGAAGCGGCCGCGCGCCACGACGACGCCGCGGGGGTGCGAGTCCCCGCCATTCGGGAGCGCACTGGCCGCGGCCACGACATAGTCGATGTCGTTTTCAATGTCGATGCCCGTTTTCTCCAGAAATTCCTGCTGGCCTTCCTCGCCTATCGGCATCGGCACCGACTGCTTGAACCGCTGTCTGAGCTCGGAATTCATGATGCTCTTGACGTCGGCGAAGGCGACGACCGAGGCATCGGCCGGCACATAGCTAAGCTCGGTCGGACCCGTCGACGCCACGAGGGCCGGGAATCCACCACCGTAATACGCAACCAGGCCCGTGCAAAGCCCCCCGGCCAGCACGGCGGCAGAACCTGTCATGAAGTAGCGGGTTTTCCTCGTCATCGTGTGCCCTCAATGCATTATACCGGCTCAGCGGGTAAAAAGTTCCGCAAAGGGCCACATTTGCGGCAGTTAGGTGGGACGGACGACGGCCGGCTTTGGTCTTCAGGCTTTAGGCTCTGGTTAAAACCTTCGAAAAACTACTCGAAGCCTTTGCTAGAGCCTAAAGCCTAAAGCCGAGAGCCTGAGCCGTCACTGCTCCAGCACATATTCCTTCCGCCCGACGATCCGGGCGCCCCAGCCCAGGAATAGGGCCCAGATGACCGCCAACCAGAACAGGCTCGTCCCGAGCCCGGGGGTCTCCCGGAAAAGCCCCTGGATCATGCTGACGACCCCATCGCTCGGCATGGCGTGGGGGACGATGGCCTGCAGGTAGAACATCACCGTAAACTGCTTCAGATACCCGGGAAACGCCAGCGCAGCCTGTTCCCAGCCGAAGACGAAAATGAGCCCGATGAGCAAGGGGCGCTTGAATTGGGCCCCCACGAACGCGAACAGGGCCCCGTAAACCGCCAGGCCCAGCCCGAGCAGCAGCAGGTCCTTCAGGAGGTCGGGGAATGCGGCGCCCAGGCTGCCCTTGAGGGGCACAATCAGGAGGTAGACCACGACGACCGAGGGCAGCACCACGAAGACGGTGCAGCCGAGATACGCGAGGTATTTCCCGACGAGGACCGCTCCGCGGGGAATCGGCCGCGTGAACAGATATGTAATCGTCTTGTCCTCGACTTCGTCGGCCATGAGCGAGGTCCCGTAGAACACTCCCAGAACGGGAACGATGAAGCGCAGGTACATGCCCCAGATAATCAACCCGAACATGGCCGGGCCGTTCATCCGAATGGACCCGCCGCCGCCTCTCGGCTCGTCGAAGAACGGCGCCCCCAGGCTCACCAGCAGACGCAGGATGAGCGCGATGAGGACCGGCGCGCCGACGACCAGCGCCATGAAAATCGTCCGCCGCGACCAGAGCATCTCGCCGATCGAGAGATCGAAGATGCGCAGGCTCGAGACGACAAAGCCGGGCGCCCGGCGGCCGGGAGCGGCCGTCAGAACAGCGACAGGCGCCGGCGGTGACGTTTCGTTCGTCATTTGACCAGGGTACCTGAAAGACGGCCTGCAGGTTGTCATCCGGCGAGGTGACCTCGTCGATCGTGCCGAACTCGCCGCTCGCGGCCATGTCGGTCAGCCGCGTGTAGAACCGGTCCGGCTTCCCCGTCTCGATCACCACCGCGTCCTGCTCGAACCGCAGGCTCCTCACATCGTCGTGCGCGAGGAACTCGCGGGCGAGGCGGCGCGGATCCGCGGCGCGGACGTACACCGTGTGCGGATGCTCGTCGATGAGGTCGCGGATGTGGTGAACGTCGCCTTCGGCGAGGATCCGGCCGTTGTTGATGAGGAGGATGTTCGCGGTCATCGACTCGATCTCGTGCAGGATGTGGCTCGAGACGATGATCGACTTTCCGGCGCGGGCCCATTCGCGGATCAGGCGGATCGTGCGCCGGCGGGCGAGCGGGTCCATGCCCGAGAGCGGCTCGTCGAGGATGAGGAGCGCGGGGTCGTGGACGATGGCCTGCGCGAGCTTGACGCGCTGGCGCATGCCCTTGCTGTAGGCGCCAATCTTCTTGCCCGCCGCGTCCATCAGATCGACGATGGTGAGCGCGCGCCGCGCCGCTTCGTCGGCCGCCTTCTCGTCGAGGCCGTTGAGGCGCACGAGCGCGGTCACCCACTCGAGGCCCGTCATCCGCTCGTAGAACGCGTCCTGCTCCGGGCAAAAGCCGATCTGGAAATACAGCCTGGGATTCCCCCAGATGGGCTCGCCGAGGACCGTCACCGCGCCCTTGCTCGGCCGGAGCTGGCCGGTGATGAGCTTCATGAACGTCGACTTGCCGGCACCGTTCGGACCGAGGAGTCCCGTGACGCCGGGCGGCACCCTCACGCTGACGTCGTTGAGGCCGATGACCTGGCCGTACCACTTCGACACATGCTCGGCGGTGACGATCGAAGTGGCGGCGCCGGGCGCGCTCATGTCACCACCTCGACGCCGCGCACCCGCCGCTCGAGAATCGAAATCGAGATCGCGACGAGTCCGACGATCACGATGAGGGACACCTGCCACGGAGTCATGTAGCGGGGCGTGATGCGAAACACGACGTCGACGACCTGGGCCAGGCTCGTGACTGGCGAGATCCACGAGAACGCGGAGCTCCCGGTAATGGCGTAGAGCACCTGGTAGACGGCCGCGGTAAAGAAGATGATCCCCGCGTACAGGATGGCGACGTAGCGGCTGCTCTTCGAGAGCGACGACAGCGCCAGCATGGTGAACGTCGACAGGAGCACCTGGAGGAGCGAGGCCACGGTGATCGCCGGGAACAGAAACAGGTTCTTGCGCAGGAACTGGAAGTTTCCAGCAAATAGCACCTGCACGAGCAGCAGGAAGATGGCCGGAACCAGAGTAATGAGCAGGAGAAAGAAGAACAGGACGGCGGCTTTCCCGGCGATGTACTCGGAGCGCAGCAGCGGCTTCGAGAGGTAGATCTGCAGCGCATTGGCCCGCCGATCGTTCGCGATCAGGCCGGCGCCGACGTAGATGGTCATGAAGAAGACGAAACCATCCTGGCCGGCCAGGAACTCGCGAAAGGTCTCGGCCGTCGCCGCGAGCATCGCCATCTGAGGGAAATTGGTCGAAAAATAAATCTGACCCGCGCGAATGAGGAACGGAACCCAGGACATCATCAGCAAGCCGAGGAACAGTCGCTTGCGGATCATGGTCATGATCCCGGCCCTGGCGATGACCAGCCACGCGCGGCCCGGCGGAGCCTTCGCACCCTCGAAATGCCGATAGCTCTGGTCGTGAATAGGCATGCGGCGCTATTCCTCTCCGACCGCTTTCGCGAACACGTCCTCGAGCGTCGGGACGCTGGGTCGAAGGTGCCTGACCTGCACGCCCGCGTTCGCCGCGAGCGAGAAGATGATCTGCTGGTCCCGGCGATCCGAACCTCCGACGCCGGTAGGTACGAAGACGCGCATGACGTCTTCATCGGTCGAGTGACACTCCATCCCGGACTTCTGGAGGACCTGGATAAAGCCGGGCAGGTTGCCGACGGCGACTTTCACGCGCAGCTCGAAGACGCGCCCGGCCGGGCCCTTCAGCTCGTCGATCGGGCCCTGCGCGGCGACCTGCCCCTTGTCCATCACCACCACGTGGTCGCAGGTGTACTCGACGTCGGGCAGCAGGTGTGACGAGAGAATCAGGCTGACGTTCTTGTTGTGACCGAGATCGCGAATGAGCTCGAGCATTTCGTCGCGGCCCTTGGGGTCCATGCCGTTGGTGGGCTCGTCGAGGAAGAGCAGGGCCGGATCGTGGACGATCGCCTGCGCCAGCTTGATGCGCTGCTTCATCCCGGTGGAGTAGGTCTCGAGGTTGCGGTAGCGCGCCTCGCCGAGGCCGACGTAGTAGAGGACCTCATGCGCGCGCTGCATCGCGTCGACGGCAGGCAGCCCGGCGAGCTGACCGCAATACGCGACAAACGACACCGCGTTCATACCGGGAATGTGGCCGTCGGTCTCCGGCATGTAGCCGAGGCGCGCGCGAATCTCCATGGGCCGTTCGGCCACGTCGAGCCCGAGCACCTGCATGCGGCCCTGGTCCGGCTTGACGAACCCGAGAAGGGACTTGAGCATCGTGCTCTTGCCGGCGCCGTTCGGTCCGAGCAGTCCGACGGCGCCGCGCTCGAAGCGCGCGCTGACGTTCTTGAGGGCCTGATTCTTGCCGTAGATGACCGTTACACCCTCGAGCTGGACGGCGGGCTGGGCGGCACCCGGCGGGCTCTGAGGCATCAGCTTCACGTCCGGCCCTGGGGTCTGAAGATTCGAAGCCAAGTGGTTAGCTTATACGCGAAACGGGCTCAGCGGGTTTCGATCACTCAATGCTCGCGGGGCCTCGCCTTCGCGAAGCTTCGGCGCAGCTCGCCGTAGCCTTGGCGGAGGCGGCCCACCCCCGCTCGCTCTCGCAGGCGCTCGCGCTACTTGAGTCCGAGCGCTTCGGCCTCGACGCGCATGAAGGCGATCACATTCGTGATGTGTTCGTCGAGCGGCAGGCCGATTTCCTCCGCGCCTTTCCGCAGGTCATCGCGGTTGACCGCCCGGGCGAACGCCTTATCCTTCATCCGCTTGATGACGGAGTTGGCTTCGAGATCGAGGATGCTCTTCGAGGGCCTGACGAGGGCTGCCGCGGTGACGATGCCCGACATCTCGTCGCAGGCGAAGAGCGTATGTTCGAGCCGCGTCTCGCGCGGCACGCCGGAATACTCGGCGTGCGAGAGAATGGCCCGTGTCACCCACTCGGGATATCCCTTCTGCTTGAGGATCTCGACGCCGCGAAACGGATGGTTGCTCTGATCGGGCCACCGCTCGTAGTCGAAGTCGTGTAGGAGCGCGACCACGCCCCACTCGCGTTCGTTTTCTCCCCACAGCCGCGCGTAGCCGCGGACCGCCGCCTCGACGGCGAGCATGTGCTTGCGCAGGCTCTCGCCCTCGGTGTACTCCGTCATCAGAGCCCAGGCATCATCACGAGACAGCATGTCGATCTCGTCCCTTCAGTCTTTCTTCATCGTGTGGCTTCCGCCTTCCGCCTTCGCCAAGGCTTCGGCGGACCGCCGTAGCTTTAGCGGAGGCTGGTCAGGCGGAAGGTTGCTCGCCACGGACACGGCTTTACGAATCACGTCCTCGGTTATTGAGGTCAGCTCGAACGGCGCCAGGTCATCGGGATCGGCGATGGTAACGTCGCCGACGTCGGATCCGGCGCGAAGACGTCCGCCGGTGGCGCGGCACACGTAATCGATCAACACGAAGTGATAGCGGACGCGTGAGTCCTCGTCGCGAAAGATGCGATCGAAGACCTCGACGATCGGCCCGACCTCGACCGTCAGGCCCGTTTCTTCGGCGATCTCGCGAGCCACGCCGGCCTCGAGCGTCTCCCCGACTTCGAGCGTCCCGCCGGGGAGGCTCCACTTCCCCGCCAGCGGCTCGAACAGACGCTTGACGAGGATCACGCCCTCTCGTTCGCGTGGCGACGGCCATCCAATCGCTACGGCCTCGTTCGGCGCCACCAGAATCACGGCGCCGACACCGACGATCGGTCGTGCGGGGTATTCGCGGTCGGATGGCATGGGTAATCTTGTGAACGCCTTCTTGCTACGACTGCTCTGTCTGCATTCATCAATGCGCGCGGGGCCTCGCCTTCGCGAAGCTTCGGCGCAGCTCGCCGTAGCCTTGGCGGAGGCGGCCCACCCCCGCGCGCTCTCGCGCGGCGACGTCGCGCCGCGCTCGGGCCGCAGGCGCTGCCGACTCAACATCCGCGCAAAATCCCACGACAGTCCGGCACGACCTCTGGAGGGCTGCCGCACTGTCCAGCTCTGCTCCTCGCTCTAGCTCCTACTTCATTCCCCATCACTTTCACAACCACCCGCTTGCGCCTTTGCCCGTCGAACTCGGCGTAGAAGATCTGTTCCCAGGGCCCGAGGTCCAGCTTGCCGTTCGTGATCGGGACCATCACCTGGTGGCCCATGATCGTTCGCTTCAAGTGCGCGTCCGCGTTGTCCTCGCCCGTCTGATGATGCTTGTAGGGCAGACCCGCTGGCGCGAGCTTCTCGAGCCACACCTGGAAGTCGGCGATCAAGCCATCTTCCCAATCGTTCACGTACACGCCGGCCGTGATGTGGCTGGCCGACACCAGCACCATCCCGTCGTCGACACCGCTCTTCCTGACGATCGCCGAGACCTCGTCGGTGATGCGGATGAATTCCTGCCGCTGCTTAGTCGTGAACCAGAGATAGTCGGTGAATGACTTCATAGCGATAACGACAGCGATGGGTCGGCGTTGAGCTCCCAACTGCCAACCACGCCCGCGCGGTATCGGCGCAGTCCGGCCGCGCCAATCATGGCGGCGTTGTCGGTCGACAACGCGATCGGCGGCACGAAGACCGGAAGGCGGGCGCGCGCGCCACGGGCCTCGGCCTCCGCGCGCAGCCGGCTGTTGGCCGACACGCCGCCGGCGATCCCGACGCTTCGCGCGTCGAGCCAGCGTGCCGCTTCGAACGTGCGATCGAGAAGGGCCTCGACCACGACGCGCTGAAAGCTCGCGCAAATGTCCGCGACGACCTGCTGCGGCAACGCCTCGCCCGGCGCGAGTGCGGCGGTCTGCTCCTGCACGAGCCGCAGGACGGCCGTCTTGAGCCCGGAGAAACTGAAGTCGGTGCGTCGCGCCACCGCGGCCGGGAGCACATCGACGCCCGTCGCGCGCGGCGCGTTTCGATCGGCGTGGGTCAGCCGCGTCACCGGAAAGTTGAAGCGATCCTCCCGCCCCTCGCGCGCGAGTCGATCGATCACCGGCCCACCGGGATACCCGAGGCCGAGCAGCTTCGCGACCTTGTCATACGCCTCACCAGCCGCGTCGTCTCGCGTGCGCCCGACCAGCCGGTAGACGCCGGGCTCGGGCACGAGATACAGGCTCGTATGACCGCCCGAGACGACGAGCACGACCGCCGGCAGCGGCAGCTCGCCGTGCGCCAGGGTGAGCGACTCGATGTGCCCGGCGAGGTGATGCACGGGAATCACGGGAATGCTCCGCCCCCATGCGAACGTCTTGGCGAACGTGATGCCGACGAGGAGCGACCCGACGAGCCCAGGTCCCTGGGTCACGGCAACGGCATCGACGTCGCCCGTCTGCGCACCCGCCTGCGCCAGCGCCGCCTCGACGACGCCGCAGATGTCGCGGACATGCTGGCGGGACGCCAGCTCGGGAACGACGCCTCCCCACTCACGATGGATGTCGGTTTGCGAGGCGACGATCGAAGATCGGATGAGCCAGGGCCGCGAAGCATCGCCCGTTTCGGCGACGAGCGCCGCCGCGGTTTCGTCGCACGAGGTCTCGATCGCGAGCAGGTTCACGGAGACGGCGGCCAAGCTCATTCAAGGAATGCGGATGTCGAAGGCCCCTTTCAGGGTCTCGGTGTAGGGCGGCCCGAAGATGCCCTTTTCGGTGATGATGCCGGTGATGTACCGGTGTGGCGTCACATCGAACGCGGGATTCCTGATGTGGGCGCCCTCGGGTGTCAGGCGCGACGATCCGAGATGCGTCACCTCGCGGCGGTCGCGTTCCTCGATCGGAATCGTGTCGCCGTCGGGCGTCGCCAGATCGACCGTGGAGAGCGGCGCCGCGACGTAGAACGGAACTTTGTGCTCGCGGGCGAGGACGGCGACGGTGTAGGTCCCGATCTTGTTGGCCGTGTCACCGTTGGCGGCGATGCGATCGGCGCCGACCACCACGAGGTCGATCTCGCCGGCACGCATGAGCGGGCCCGCCATGCTCTCGGTGATGACCGTCGTGTGGATCCCCTCGCGGACGAGCTCCCACGCGGTCAGGCGCGCGCCCTGGAGAAACGGGCGGGTCTCGTCGGCGAAGACGGCGACTCGCTTGCCCTTCTCGACCGCGGCACGGATGACGCCGAGCGCCGAGCCGTAGCCCGCCGTCGCGAGAGCGCCGGCGTTGCAGTGGGTCAGCACCCGCGCGCCGTCAGGAACCACGTCGGCGCCAAAGCCGCCCATCGTGCGGCAGCTCGCGACGTCTTCGTCGTGGATCAGACGGGATTCCCGCTCGAGGCGGCTGGCAATCTCTTCGGTCGACTGCCCGGCCTGCGCGGCCTCGGCGAAGACACGCTTCATGCGATCGATGGCCCAGAACAGGTTCACTGCCGTCGGCCGGGTCGCGGCCATCATGTCGCACGTCTTCTGGAACTCGACGGCGAATTGCTTGGTGCCCTTGGCCGTGCTGCGCTGCATCCCGAGGGCGATACCCATCGCCGCCGAGACGCCGATGGCCGGGGCGCCGCGGATGATCATGGTGCGGATGGCGCGCGCAACCTCCTGCGCCGTCCGGCAGCGGACGTAGATTTCCTGACCAGGCAACTTGCGCTGATCGACCATGATGATCGTGTCGCCTTGCCAGTCGATAGTAGGGAGCATGGGGATCTGATTGGTTCAGGGTTCAGGGTTCTTCTAACTTCGAACTTCGACTTCCAACTTCAACTTCCACCTTCAAACTTCCACTTCCGACTTCTACTTCCGACTTCCAACTTCAACCTTCCGCACTTCAGACTTCGAACGTCAGACTTCAAACTTTCAGCATTGTTATTCTAGCAGTCTGCCATCAAACGGCATGGGCAGCAGGTCCGACAACCGGAGCCTCGCCGTGGTCCCCTCGAGGTTGGCGAGAATGACGTCGATGTCGCCGCAATACTCCCACAGCAGCTGCCGGCAAGGCCCGCAGGGCGGCGTCGGACTCTCGGTGTCGGCGACGACCACGATACGCGTGAAGACGGCGTGGCCATCGGAGAGCGCCTTGACAAGCGCGACGCGCTCGGCGCACAGGGTCAGGCCGTAAGTCGCGTTCTCGATGTTGCAGCCGGTCACGACGTCGCCATCGCTCGTCTCGAGTGCGGCGCCCACCTTGAAGCCGGAGTAACGGGCGTGCGCCCGCGTGCGCGCGAGCGTCGCGGCGGCGACGAGCGCCTCGGCAAGGTCGGCCTCGGTGGCCATCGTGATTTCGAGCGGCACGGACCGCCACGTCGAATCGTCCCGGCGGTCCTTGCCCGAGCGGCGCTCGTCGCGCCTCGGGGGCCGCGCGCCCGACTGCTCGACTCGGCGGTCGGCTGAAACCCGACGCTCGACGGCGGGCCAGACGGGCTTGGGCCGGCGTTTGTCAGAGTCGCTCAACGATGCCCTCCAGCAGCGCACAGAACTCGCCGCGGACGCGACGCGCGACCTCCATCACCTCGTCATGGACGAGCGGCTGCGGCAGGACGCCGGCAGCCATGTTGGTGATGCACGAGATGCCGAGCACGTCCACGCCCATGTGGCGCGCGACGATGGCTTCCGGCGCGGTCGACATCCCGACGGCGTCTGCGCCGATCGTCCGCAGATACCGGATTTCAGCCGGCGTTTCGTAGCTCGGTCCGTGCAGCGCGGCATAGACGCCGTGCGCCAGCGTCAACCCGCGCGCGCGCGCCGCATCTCCCGCGAGCTGCCGCAGGCGCGTCGAGTAGACCTCCGACATATCCGGGAACCGCGGCCCGAAGCGCTCGTCATTGGCGCCGACGAGCGGGTTGCTGCCCATCAGGTTGAGGTGATCGTCCATCAGCATCAGCGTGCCGGGCTTGAAGGTCAGGTTGATGCCACCCGCCGCGTTCGTCAGGATGAGCGTCTTCACGCCGAGCATGCCGATAACGCGCGTGGCGAAGGTCACCGTCTGCAGGTCGTGCCCCTCGTAGAAGTGCGCGCGTCCGGAGAGCGCCGCCACGCGCCTCCCGCCCAGCGTCCCGACCACGAGCTGCCCTGCGTGACCGACGACCGCTGACGCCGGCCAGTGCGGGATGTCGCCGTAGGGAACCGCGGTCGCATCACCGAGCGTCGTCGTAAACTCCCCCAGCCCCGATCCCAGCACGATCGCGACATCAGGCGGCGGCCCAATCCGCTCCCTGACCCGCCCCGCCGCCTGCTGCACGCTGTCGAAATATGTCATCGGGGACACTCAACCGGGACACTCAACCTTGAGTGTCCCCGAACCGGTTTGTCCGACCAGGCCAACTCAAGTCGGCGACGATCTTCCATAAACTCATCACACGTACTCAAACCTTGCAACACTCGAAACGCCTACCCATGGAAGAAAGTGCACAGGGTGTCGCCCAACCACCGGGGACACTCAAGGTTGAGTGTCCCCGGTGACTGTCCCGGTTGACTGTCCCGATTGAGTGTCCCCGGTCATAGCAGAAACCCCGCGATTGTGGCGGTGACGAAATTCGCCAGGGTGCCTGCCAGCATGGCGCGCAGGCCGAGGCGGGCCAGGTCGTGGCGGCGGTTGGGGGCCAGGGCGCCGATGCCGCCGATCTGGATGCCGATCGAGCTGAAATTGGCGAAGCCGCACAACGCGAACGTGGCAATCGTGAACGACCGCGGGTCGAGCGACGCCTTGAGCGCGCCAAGCTGCGAGTAGGCGACGAACTCATTGAGCGCCATACGCGTGCCGAGCAGGTTGCCGATCGTCGGCGCGTCCCGCCACGGCACCCCCATCGCCCACGCGATCGGCGCGAACACCCAGCCGAAAATCTGCTGCAGGCTGAGACCCGCGAGGCCGAGCATCGCGTTCACCAAGGCGACGAGCGCGAGAAACGAGATCAGCATGGCGCCGACGTTCAGCGCGAGCGACAGTCCCTCGCTCGTGCCCCGCCCGGCGGCGTCGATGACGTTGACATCCGTGCGCTCGACGTTGAGCTTCACCGTCCCCATCGTGTCGGGCTGCTCGGTTTCGGGCACGAAGATCTTGGCCATCATCAGCGTGCCCGGCGCCGTCATGATGACGGCCGTCAGGAGATGCTTCGCCTCGATCCCGAAGAGGATGTAGGCCGCCATGATGCCGCCCGAGATGTGCGCCATGCCCGACGTCATGACGGTCATCAGCTCGGACTCGGTCATCCGCGGCAGAAACGGCCGGATGGTCAGCGGCGCCTCGGTCTGGCCCATGAAGATGCTCGCGGCGACGTTCAGCGATTCCGCGCCGGAGGCACGCATGACCCGGCGCATCATCACCGCAAACAGGCGCACGATGACCTGCATGACGCCGAAGTAGTAGAGGATGGCGAAGAGCGCCGCGATGAAGATGATCGTGGGCAACACCTGGAAGGCGAACACCACGCCGTACCTGACCCCCTCGGCCCCGAGCACGGTCGTCATGATCCGCGGCCAGACTTCCTTGTCTCCGAGCGGACCAAAAACAAAACTGGACCCGACGAACGCGAAGTCGAGGAGACGATTGATCGCGGCGCCCAGCCGCTGGAACACGGCCTGGCCGAGCGCCGTCTTGAGCACCAGCAGCGCGAACACCACCTGCAGCGTCAATCCCCAGGCGACCGTCCGGCGATCGATGGCCCGGCGGTTCGTCGACATCGCGTAGGCCACCGACATGATGACAATCAGGCCGACGAGCGGCTGCAGCTTGGGCACACCTCCATACTGAGCGACGAGAGCGCAGACCGCCGCGGCCGCCACGGCGACCCCGAGCACCATGGCGTCGCCCGAGTCATAGGGGACGCGTTGCAGGGGCGGACGAGCAGCCGGACTGTGTGGATCGGACATGAATCCTCGCTGAAGAATGACAGACCCGTCGAACTACTGCCTCGTGTCACGCAAAATCGTTCACGATGTTCGCGAAGCTCACGAGGAGCGCGAAGAAAGAGAGGTCCGGTTGGTTCTTCTTCGTGGACATCGTGGTCTTCGCGCACATCGTGACCAGCCGTCGTGTCCGTGACGTCACACCCGATCGACGACGATCGGCCGCGCGATGGGCGGCGCGTCGGAGATCTGCACGGCCTGCCGCAGGAGAGGGAGCGCCGTCTCCAGTCCGCGGCCGCTCCGGTGCCGAACCTCCATGACGCGATCGCCGGCCCGCACTTCCGTGCCGGGCGCCGCGATCACGGTAATTCCCACGCCGTGGTCGATCACATCGTCGAGGCGTCCCCTCCCGGCGCCGAGCGCGACAGCCGCGCGGCCGACGGCCTCGGCCTCGATCGCGCCGACAAAGCCGCTCCCCGGGGCGGCGACGATCTCGCGATCCGGCGCCGAGGGCAGACGCGAATAGTCGTCCACGACCCGCGGGTCGCCCCCCTGATGCTCGATGATCTGGCGGAATTTCTCGACGCCCGCGCCAGAAGCGATCGCCGCGCGCACGCGCGCCTCCGCGGCGGCTTCGTCGCCCGCCACTCCCGCGACGACGAGCATCCGCGCCGCCAGCAGGACCGATAGCTGCTCCAGATCGGCCGGACCGGATCCCTTGAGCGTCTCGATCGACTCGATCACTTCATTGGCGTTCCCCACCTCGCGGCCCAGGGGAGCGTCCATGCGGGTGATGAGCGCTTCGGTGCGAACCCCGGCAGCGAGGCCGATGGCCACGAGCGCCTCGGCGAGCGCCCGCGACGCCTCCGGCGTCTTCATGAACGCGCCGCCGCCCGTCTTGACGTCGAGCACGAGGGCCCCGATGCCTTCGGCGATTTTCTTGCTCATGATGGAGGCGCAGATGAGCGGAATGCTTTCGACGGTCGCGGTGACGTCACGCAGCGCGTAGAGCTTCCGATCGGCCGGCGCAATCTCGGAGGTCTGACCGATGAGCGCGCACCCGATCGCGGCGACCGCTGCTTTGAGTTCGTCGAGCGACAAAGAGGTGCGAAAGCCGGGAATGGCTTCGAGCTTGTCGAGCGTTCCGCCAGTGTGGCCGAGGCCGCGGCCCGACATCATGGGCACGTGCGCGCCGCACGCGGCGGCGAGCGGCGCGAGCACGAGCGAAGTCTTGTCCCCCACCCCGCCGGTGCTGTGCTTGTCGACCGGCGTCCCCGGCAGACCCGCGAGGCTCGGATAGGTGACGCGCACGCCCGACCGCACCATCGCATCGGTGAGGGCAGCGGTCTCCTCGGGCGTCATGCCGCGCAGCAGAATGGCCATGAGGAGCGCGGACGTCTGGTAGTCGGGGAGCGTGCCGGCGGTGACGCCTGAAACAAACGAGTCGATGGCGGCTCGGTCGAGCACACCGCCATCGCGTTTTTGCCGTATCAGGTCGACCGCGCGCATGTTGAGCGAGTGAGGGGGTTAAAGGCGGAGTCTACTATAGTGGAATTTGCTAGAATTCCGGCGACCGGGAAATGTTGAACGCTGAGCGCAGAATGCCGAATCCTTGATGCCCGAGTCACCTGCCGCTCCCCCGCTCACAGCTGACGCCGCCAGCCGTCTGGCCGAGTTCGCGCGCGTCTGCAAGGCGGCGGCGCGCGCGGTATCGCTCTATCCCGGTGGACACCCCGCGATCGGAGTGTCGCTGTCCCGCCTCGAGCAGGCCACCGTCAAGCTGACCGATGCAGGCCCCTACAAGGTCCAGGTGCTGTCGGACGGACTCCTGATCGAAGGAGCGCGGATGGCCAAGCCGGATCCGGCCGTCTCGGAGCTGGCCGCCCTGCTGCACCGCCATCTCATCGGACGCCTGACGGTCAACACCGGCGCCACCGCCGAATCGTGGCGCACGCTCCTGCTGCTGCTGGCACGCAGCCCCGAAGAAGTGCGTGCGGACGGCGGCATGGCCCGGCTCTGGGCCACGGCCGGCGGGCCGAGCCTCGAAATCACCGAAATCGACTACGCCGAAGTCCTGCGCGAGAAGCAGGGGCTCGCCGCCACGATCGACTCGATCATCGAGGCCGCGATGTCAGGCCCGACGCTCACCGTTGACGATGCGGCGATACGGGCGGTCATCGACATCATCCAGGATCCAGCCAAGCTCGAGCAGATGATGCAGACGCTCGAGCAGACGGCGTCAAGGAGTCCGCAGGGCGTCGAGCTCCAGACCGCGGCGCTTCTCAACATCGTGCGGGGACTCGTGGACTATGTCGGCCGCACCGAGCCGCAGGAGTTGAACACGATCTTCGAGCAGTTCGGCCGCGGCGCCCGGCACCTCTCGGTCGAGGCGATGATCGCGCTCCTCGCCGAGCGGAAGCGGCCTGAGGCGATGTCGGGCAGCGTCAACGTGGTCAGCGCGATCATCGAGAGCATGAGCGACGCGTCGGTCGCCGGCTTCGTGGCCGACTCGGTCGTCGCCGAACGCGGCGCCTCCGAACGGCTCGCGCACGCGTTCCGGTCCCTCGTGCCCGAGTTCGATCGTCAGCGGCAGCTGCTCGCCCTCGCGCGCGAGGAAGTGTCGACCTCCGAGATGGGGCGCGAGCAGAATGCGGAGGAGTTCACCGGGCTGTGGAACGGCGTCGAGCAGATGCTGACCTCGTATACCGACGCCCGCTACGTCTCGGAAGACTACGCGCGCGAGCTCTCGCACGCCCGCACGCTGCCGGTGGACGTCGAGCGGGTCAGCGACGACCCTCCCGAACGGATCGCGGCGTGGCTGTCGACGGTCAGCGACGCGGCGCTGCGCAGCCTCGATCAGGATTTGCTGACCGACTTGCTGCACGTCGAGACCGATCCGTCGCGCTGGCGCGACGTCGCGGACACGGTCGTCACGCACGCCGACGACCTGGTGCGCGTGGGGCACTTCGATCAGGCGTGGACGCTCATCGAGACCGTGATCGCGCAGGGGAATCCCAGTCCGTTCCGGAGACCGCACGCGGCCGCCGCCCTCGATCGGTTCGCGGGCGGATCGCTGATGAAGCACGTGGCGCCGCACCTGCGGTCGGCGGAGGATGAAAGCTACGAGCGCTTCAAGAGCATCTGCCACGCGATCGGCCCGTCGATCATCGCGCCGCTGGCCGAGGTGCTCGCCGCCGAGCAGGACGCGCGGGCCAGGAAGCGCCTCCGCGATCTCCTGGTCGGCTTCGGCCCGCGCGGCGCCGAGGCCGTCCGGCCGCTGCTCAACGCGAAGAGCTGGGAGATCCGCCGCACCGCGGCCTTTCTGCTGCGTGAGTTCGGCGGCGTCGAAAGCTTGAAGGAGCTGGTGCCGCTCCTCTCCGACTCCGAGCCGCTCGTCCAGCGCGAAGCGGTGCAGGGGCTGATGCTGAACGGAACGAAAGAAGCGGCCGTCATCCTGCTGAACGCGCTGACCACCGCCAAGGGTCAGACGCGCGCGACGCTCCTCGGCGAGGTGCTCAAGATGCGCGACCAGCGGGCTGCGCCGCTCTACAGCTACCTCGTCAGGCAAATGGATCGCGGACGTTTCCCGCAGCTCTACCTGACGGCCATCGAGGCGTTGGGAGCGTTTGGCGGCGCCGAGGCCATCGAGGCTCTCAAGGTCGCGCTGCGCACCGGGCACTGGTGGACGATCTTCGCCAACCGGAAGTACGGGAGCGCCGCCGCCCACGCGTTGCGCAGAATCGGCACCCCCGGGGCCATGGACGCCCTGCGCGAAGCGTCTGCGAACGGCGCACCGGGCGCACGCGGCGCGGCACGCGCCGAGCTGGCAGGAGCGGGATAACCCCATGTCGACCGATCCCACCGCGCGCCTGGCGCTCTACGACGAACTGCTCCGGCGGTTCGCCTCCGGCACGCGCGCGGCGCAGCTCTACGCGGCCGACCATCCGCTGCTCGGCCGCAACGTCGAGGGCCTGCTCACCGCCCTCAAGGCGCTCCAGCAGCAGCAACCGACGATCACGATCGGGATCGTCGACAACGAGTTCGTCGTCGCCGACACGCCGCTGCCCAAGGCGAGCAGCGGCATGAAGGATCTGATCGATCGGCTGCTCGCGAACAAGGTCGAGCGGATCTCGCTCGAGCGCGGCGTCACGTCGGACGAGATCGTCGGCCTGATGCTCGGCGTCGCCAAACTCTCACCCAAGGGCGGCGGCCCGGAGCCGACGTGGCGCTTCCCGCACATCCGCCTCGGGCGCATCACGTCGGAAGAGCCGGGGCGCGACGGCATCGCGAGCGACATGGCCGCCATCCGGCAGCTCTACACGAACGCGGTGTCCGCTGCGGAGACCGCGTGGGAGAGTGCCGCGGTCGAGGGTAGGCCCGACGTGCCGGCGGCGCTGCACGCCGTCGAAGGCCTCGCCGATGCGGTGACCCAGAACCGAACGGCGCTCGTCGCGCTCACGGCGATGCGCAACTACGACAACTACACGTTCACCCACATGGTGAACGTCTCGATCCTCAGCATGGGCCAGGCGCGCGCGCTCGGCATCGAGGGACGACTCCTCCGCGAGTTCGGCCTGTCGGCGCTCATGCACGACATCGGCAAGGTGCGGACGCCGAAGGAAATCCTGCAGAAACCGGAGCGGCTCACCGAACAGGAGTTCGTGATCATGCGGCGGCATCCGGTCGAAGGCGCCGAGATCCTCAGGCGCACGCCCGAGATGCCCATCCTGGCGCCGGTCGTCGCCTTCGAGCACCACCTGCGACTGGACGGAACCGGCTATCCCGAGGGCGCCAAGCGGAGCGCGCTCAACCTCGGCACGATGATCTGCAGCATCGCTGACGTGTACGACGCCATGCGGTCGCAGCGCGCGTACCAGCAGGCGTTTCCGACGGAGCGCGTCCTCGCGGTCCTCAAAAAAGACGACGGCGCGCAGTTCGAGGCGCAGCTCGTGCGACGGTTCGTTCAGCTGCTCGGCATCTATCCTCCGGGCACGCTCGTCAAGCTGGCGTCCAATTCGGTCGCGGTCGTGACGCGCGTGCATGCGCCCGATCCGTACCGGCCGCGGGTCAAGGTCCTCTACGGCCCCGACGGCACCCGCTACGACACCCCGCTCGAGCGCAACCTCTGGGAGCGCGCCCCCGACGGCTCGGAGGCCGACAGCGTGATCTCCCCGCTCGATCCCACGCCCTACGGAATCGATCCGCTGAATTTCATCGATGTCGCGCGCGTGTAACCGGTCACCGCAAACTCGACCGGCTATACTTTCTTCGTGACTGAAGGCTTGCGAACGGTCGCCGTGGCGGCGTGCGGACTGGCGATCGGATTCGCCTGGCACGCCATCCGCACGTCGCTCATCCCGACCTCGTCGCCGGACCGTCTCGTGTCGGAGCTTCGCCTCGGCCAGTTCGCCGCCCTGCTCCTGACCATGACCGCCGGCGTGTATATCGGATTCGCGATCGCCCACGAAGCGCAGCAGGGCGTGGGCTTCGATGTCGCTTTCGCCGTCGGCTTTCTCATCGTCGCGGCGTCGACGATGGTGCGCGATCCGCGCCAGGCGCTCACCGTCCTCGCCCTGGCGTTTGCCGCCCATGCCGTGCTCGACATCGCCCATCGTCCGGGCTGGCTGCCGGAAGCGATCGCGCCCCGCTGGTATCTCGTCGGCTGCGCGACCTACGACGTGGTGATTGGTGCCCTCTGCTACCTGCCGATTCTAAGACGATGACTCACACAGACAAGACCGCCGATCACGTCGGCCGGATGCCCTGGCGATCGTGTCTATTGACGGTCGCGTGGATCTGCGCGCTGGCCGTCTGGGCCGGCTCCCCCGCGCGAGGAGTGTCCGCACAGGCTGCGACGCCGCCGAAGCTCGTGGTGATTCTCGTCGTCGATCAGATGCGCGTCGACTACCTGCAGTGGTATGCGTCGAACTATTCGGCAGGGTTCGCGAGGCTGCTGCGCGATGGCGCCTGGTTCACCGAAGCCGCCTATCCCTACCTGAACACGATCACGTGCGCGGGCCACGCGACGATCGGTACCGGTTCCTTCCCCTACCGGCACGGGATGATCCTGAACAACTGGTTCGATCCGAAGACCGGCAAGTCCCCGTATTGCACCGACGATCCGACCGTGACCGAGCTCAGCTACAACCACTTGTCGCCCGTCCAGGGCGACAGCGCGAAGCTGCTGGCGGTTCCGGCGATCGGCGAGCAGATCATCAATCGCGGCGGCCGGAGCGTGGCGCTCTCGTTCAAGCCGCGCTCGGCAGTGACGCTCACCGGCCACAAAGCTACGGCCGTCGTCTGGTTCGACGATCGCGGCGGTTGGACGACGTCGTCGGCGTTCACGCCGGGGCCCGTCCCGTTTCTGCAATCGTTCATCGACGCCAATCCCATGAGCGCGTCCTACGATCAGGTGTGGGAGCGCACGCTTCCGCTCTCTGCGTATCAGGGGCAGGACGACATGAAGGGCGAGGGGAAAGTCGTCGGCTGGACGAGCACGTTCCCGCATCCGCTCGCGGTGCCCGGAGGGAAGATTGATGCCGACTATTACGCCCGCTGGCAGCGCTCGCCCTACGCCGACGAGTACCTCGGCCGGATGGCCGCGGCATCGATCGATGCGCTCAAGCTCGGACAGGGCCCAACCACGGACTTTCTCGGCGTGAGCTTTTCCGCGGTCGACGGCGTCGGCCACGTCTACGGTCCGCGCAGCCACGAGATCCAGGATCTACTGGTCAGGCTCGACCGCACGATTGGAAAGCTTCTCGAGCACCTCGACTCCACAGTCGGCGCCGGCAACTATGTGCTCGGGTTGAGCGCCGATCATGGCGTCATCGGAGATTCCCGAACAGATCGGTGGGGGCCGCGTCACGAGCAAGGCTGTGACCACGGCCCTGCAGAACGTCCTCGTGCCTGCGCTCGGGCCCGGAACGCACGTATTGTCGTCGACCTACACGAACATCTACCTGGATGACGCGGCGCGCACGCGGCTGTCGAAGGACAAGGCGCTGCGCGCCGCCGCGTTCAAGGCGCTGCTCTCGGTGGAGGGCATCGGGTTCGCGTTCTGGGGCCCGGACCTCGCGACCACTTCGGCGCGCGCGTCGAAGGACCGCATCCTCCGCGCGGCGGCGCTCAGTCAGTTCCCCGGCCGCAGCGGCGACATCATCATTGCTCCGCGCGAGAAGTGGCTGATGTCGACCGCGGTCACGACGCACGGAAGCCAGCATGCCTACGACCAGCGTGTGCCGGTCATCCTCTTCGGCGCCTCGGTGCGGAGCGGGCGATACGCCGCGGCCGCGACACCGGCAGACTTGATGCCGACGCTGGCCGCCGTCGCCCGGGTCAAGATCGCCAGGACCGACGGGCGCGTGCTGAAGGAAGCAATCAAGGTAAAATAGGGCCGCCATCCCCTGCCAGGCAACCGGTTCCCCCCTGAGGAGGCGTTCATGTCACGTTTGCGTGAGGTCCCACAATGGAGGACTGCCTGGCGTACCGCCGGCGCCGCGGCCGTGTGCGCGTGTGCGCTCACGATCTGCCTGATGCCGCTTGCCGCGCAGCAGCCGGGCCGCGGGCGCGTCACCATTACGTCCACGACGACAACAGCGCTCCGCGACTGGGCGCCGCGCCTCGACAGCCTGCGCCGATCGGGTGAGCTGCGGCTTCGGATCCGCCGCGACGATTCGCTCGTCGCCGGGCGCGCGCACGAGCGCTACGACCAGTACCATCGCGGCGTCCGCGTGTTCGGCGCCGACGTCGCCGAACAGTTGAACGGCGGCCAGGTGGTCTCGGCATTCGGCAACGTCTACGAGGGCATCGACGTCGAGACCTCGCCGGCGATCGAGGCCGGCCGCGCCCGCGAAATCATCGAAGCGCGCGCCGGAGTCGAGATTGGCCGGGCGCCGGAACTCGTGATCCTGCCCCAGGACGACAGCTTCGTGCTGACATGGCGCGTGCGCGCCGCCACGCCGGACGACGTCCGGGAGTACTTCGTCGACGCTCGCGACGGCAGCATCGCCTTCGACTTCAGCGATCTCCAGACGCAGAGCGCCGTCGGGCGCGGGCAGGGCGTGCTCGGCGACACCAAGAAAGTCAGCGTCTCACCGAGTGGCGGGCAGTTCGTGAGCGACCGACCGGCTGCGGCCGCCGGCCATCAACACCTACGACATGCGCGGCGACTATCAACGCACCATCAACTACCTGAACGAAGTCATCCAGCTGACGACGAACGACCTGGGCTCAGACGCCGACAACACCTGGACTGACGGCGCCGTAGTCGACGCCCACGTCTATTCCGGCTGGACCTACGACTATTACTTCAAGCGATTCAACCGCCGCGGACTCGACAATCGCGACCTCCCACTCATCAACATCGTGCACCCCGCGCGGCGTGCTGATTTCTTCCAGGTCTTCCCGATCGTGCCCGATTTCTACCTGAACGCCGGTTATTTCGGCGACGGCGTGATGCTCTACGGCGAGGGCCTGCCGCCTCCCTTGACGAGCGGCGGTCAGACGGTTGACTTCTTCTCGGCGGCGCTCGACATCGTCGCCCACGAGCTCACGCACGGGGTAACGCAGTACACGTCGAACCTGATCTACCGGAACGAGTCCGGCGCGCTCAACGAGGCGTTCTCGGACATCATGGGAACGTCTGTCGAGTTCTACTTCCAGCAGCCCGGCAGCGGCAACCTGCGCGCCGACTACCTGATGGGCGAGGACGTGTTTCGGCCGGGCGGGATTCGCTCGCACGCCGACCCTCAGGCGTACGGCGATCCCGACCACTACTCGCGACGCTTTACGGGCACGGCGGACAACGGCGGCGTCCACATCAACTCCGGCATCGCGAACAACGTGTACTACCTGGCGATCGAGGGCGGCACCAACCGCACCTCGGGGCTCTCGGTACAGGGCGTGGGCGCGGCGAACCGGGAGCAGATCGAACGGGTGTTCTACCGCGCGTTCACGCAGATGCTGCCGTCGAACGCGACGTTTGCCGTCGCGCGCGCGGCCACGATCCAGTCGGCCCGCGACATCTTCGGCGCCAACAGCGCCGCGGAACGTGCCATGACACAAGCCTGGACTGCGGTAGGTGTCAATTGAGAGCACGCATTGTCGCTGCAACACCCACCTACGGCATTCACGATGGAATAGACCGCGGCAGCCAAGGCTACGGCGGTCCGCCGAAGCCTCGTGCGAAGGCTTCGAGTCATCGTGCCTTGGCCGTGAGCCTCGTCGCCGCCGCGCTGGTGATCGCGACCGCCGCTCCCGCCGCCGCCCAGAGCTGGCCCGAGCGCGTCCACGTCAGCGTCAACGGCGCCTTTCAGGCCACGACGAACGACTTCAGCGATCGGTTCGAGTTCGAGCGCAACCTCGAAACCGGATCGACCAGCGTCGACTACCCCGTTCAGGGCGGATTCATCTTCGACGCCGGTGCGGGCTATCGGTTCTGGAAGAACCTCGCCGCGGGCGTCTCGGTCTCCTACTTCACGCGCGACGATGTAGCCAGCACGACGTCGAGTGTTCCGCACCCCTTCTTTTTCAATCAGCCACGCGAGGTCACGGGCGAAGCCACCGGGGTCAAGCGGTCGGAGACGGCGGTGCACGTCCAGGCGATGTACCTGGTAAATCCCGGCGGCCGGCTGCGGCTCGTCCTGTCCGGGGGACCCTCATTCTTTTCTGTGGAACAGGACCTCGTCACCGAAGTCATCGTTACCGAATCATTTCCGTTCGATACGGCGGCGTTCGCTTCGGCGCGCAAGACGCGCGAAAAAGGCTCGGCGCCCGCTTTCAACGTCGGCGCCGACGTCATGTGGATGCTGAATCGCCGGTTCGGCGTCGGCGGGCTGGTGCGCTTCTCGAAAGCCTCAGTCGATCTCGACGCGCCGGACAATCGGACGATCTCGGTCGATGCGGGCGGCGTCTATGCTGGAGGAGGGATCCGGATCCTGTTCTGAAATGAATGGCTCGTTCACAATGCCCCGCTGAAACGGCCCCGCCTTTCGCACGATGGATACGATGGTACGATGCACACGATGAGTCTTGCTGAATCGCGGTCATCGTGGCCGTCCGCCTTCGCGCGAAGCGCTACGCCGAGACCTCGTCGAAGTCCGACGGGCGGAGTCGGGTCGTACCATCGTGTGAAAGCCGCTCCCGCGTCTCTGGAGCTGGTGGAGCTCCTAGACTGATCCCGGTGAAGGACGCTCCATTTACCAGACGCGTGCTCTCCGTGGTGCGTCGGATCCCGCCGGGTCGCGTGTCCACCTACGGCGATGTGGCCGCTGCGGCGGGCCGCCCGAGGGCCGCGAGGGCGGTCGGCAACATCATGCGCGACTGCACGGCCCGCGACGTGCCCTGCCACCGGGTGATCGCCGCCGGCGGCGGGCTCGGCGGTTACGGCGGGAGACGCGGAAGCCCGCACGACAGCCCGCTGGGAAGCGGGCTGGGATTGAAGCGGGCGCTGCTCCGCGCCGAAGGTATCCTGGTCTCGGGGAACAGGGTTCGTGAGTTTGGCGCCCGGCGCTGGCCAAAATAGGCCGAAACCGTGGAGAAATGACGGCAACGCCGTCAGGTGCCTGTGTCGTCTAACGTAACAAGACACCCAGGGGGGTCATCCCGGCAAGACGACCTCGAGCTGGTCGAACGATGCCGGCGGGGCGACCTCGGAGCGTTCGAAGAGGTCTACCGGACGCACTCGCGGAGGCTCTACGGCGTGGCCGTTCGCATGCTGGGGAACCCAGCCGACGCGGAAGACATGCTCCAGGAGATCTTCCTCGCGGCGCACCGCAAGCTCGAGAGTTTCCGCGGCGAGTCGGCGCTCGGAACGTGGCTGTACCGCCTGGCGGTCAATCTCTGTCTCGACTATCTCCGGAGCCGCACCGGGCGGGCGATCCATATGACCGATGCGCTCGACGACGAGCCGGCGTTTCCGGACGCGGGGAGCCACGGGCTCGCCGACCGTGCCGTGACGAGAATGGATCTGGAGCGGGCCATGGCGCAACTCCCAGAGGGCTGCCGCACGGCGTTCGTGCTGCACGACGTCCAGGGCCTCGAGCACCGAGAGGTCGGCGAGATCATGGGCATCGCCGAAGGAACGTCGAAATCTCAGGTCCATAAGGCGCGCATGCGGCTGCGCACGCTGCTGTCCCGGTGAGCTTGTTGCTATGACCTGCACGCGATCGGCCGACGACATCCAGTCACTCGTTGATGGCATGGGGATGGCACGCTCGGACCAATCCGCGCGGCGGAGCTCGAACGCCATCTCGACGAGTGCGAGACGTGCCGCGCGCTCGAACACGACCTGCGCCGCATCCGCGATGCCGCCGACGCGCTCGGCGATCCGGAGCCGCCGGATCATGTCTGGCTGCAGATCGCGGGACGCCTGCGCCAGGAAGGGCGCATTCACGACCAGCCTGCGTCGGTCGCAACGCCGCGTCAGCAGTACGTCTGGCTGGCGATTGCGGCCGCACTCGTTCTCGCCGTGGGCACGTCCCTCGTGCTGCTGATGCCGCAGTTCACCGGCTCGGGGCCGGCCAGGACGGCGCAGCAGGGCAACGCCGCCGGAACGGATGCCGTCCAAAGCGGTGTAGAGGACCTGCGGCAAGCCGAGCGGCTCCTGCAAAGCGGCGTCGCCAAGCTGAAAGAGGGATTGGGCACCGAGGACCAGGCGCTGCCGACCGGCGTGACCGCGACGCTCGACACCAACCTGCAGATTCTCGATCAGGCGATCGCGGAAAGCAGCGAGGCGCTGCGGAAGGAACCGCAGAACGTGGCGGCGCGCAACAGCCTCTTCGAGGCGCTGCAGCGCAAGATCTCGCTGCTGCAGGACACGATTACGCTGATGAACGAAATGCGGAAGGGCAACGCCGCCGGCGTGGCCCAGGTCGTCGAGGGTACGAACAAATCATGATGCGCAGACTGATCGTCCTCACGCTCGTCGCCGGTGCCGCCGCGGCACCGGCAGCCCTCGCGCAGGAGCACGTGACGCAGCTCCGCGTGGTGGAGCGGCGCGTCGAAGTCGAACGGCGGAGCGAGGCGCGGAGGGAAGAACAGTCCCGTCAGCGCCGCACCGACGACCGCGAGACCCAGACCGAACGCATCGCGCGCAATGTCAACATCGGCGCCAGCGGCGAGATCGACCTCGCCAACATCGCCGGCGACATCGTCGTGACTCGCGCCGGCGGCACGACGGCGCAGATCGAGGCCGTCAAGACGGCGCGCGCCGCCACCGTCGAAGAGGCGCGCGAAATGCTCGCGCTCGTGCCTGTCGAGATCACCGAGCGCGGCACGCGAGTCGAGGCACGGACGCGATACCCGGAGGGCGATGACAGGCGGCGCAACGGCCGCCGCAATATCAACGTGTCGGTCGCCTACACGGTGGCGGCCCCCGAAGGCACGCGGATCATCGTCAAGTCCATCTCCGGAGACATCTCCGTGCGCGACATCCAGGGCGCACTCACCCTCGAGACCATCAGCGGCACGGTTCGCATTGCCAACGCCGGACGCGCCGCGAGCGGTCGCTCGATTTCTGGCGACGTCGAGCTCGTGGACACGAAAGTCGAGGGAACGATCGAGGCCGGCACGATCAGCGGCACGGTGAGGCTTCGCCGCGTGGCCGCGCGGGGCGTGACGGTCAACTCGGTCAGCGGCAGCGTGGAGCTCGAGGAACTGACGGCGGAGCGCGTGGCCGCGCAGGCCATCAGCGGCGACATCACGTTTGCCGGCAACCTTCAGTCAAACGGCCGCTACGAGTTCACCTCGCACTCCGGCAACGTACGACTGGCCATCCCCGCGGGCGCCGGCTTTCAGATCGAGGCCAGCTCGTTCAGCGGATCGATCAACACGGACATCCCGATTACCATGTCCGGCGCCCAGCGCACCGGTCGCAGCCGTTCCCTGCGGGGCACGGCCAACGGCGGCGGCGCATCGCTGGACCTCACGACTTTTTCGGGCTCGATACTCATTACCAAGCGCTGAGTCTTCCGCACCTGCCCGCCTCGTGGGTCCCACGAAATCCAGCTGTCGGGTTTCGCAACAGCCGCGTAGTCCTGGCCGTCCTGTCCCATCGGGATGCTCCTGAAACTCCCCGAAACCCCAAGGCTGAGCCACAGCCAGCTCTGGCACTCTTGTTGCTCCGCGAATCTGGAGCGTGAGCTGTCGATTGTCGATATAATTGCTCAGGTGCGCGGGACCATGGCGGGTTTGCAGGGCGCGCGCAAGCAGAGGCCGCGACCCGACAATCACACGGGTTGCAGGAGAGTATCGCTATGAAGAAGCAGTGCGTTCTGGTGGGGATCATGGTGGCTGGAACGCTGTACGCGAGCGACGCGCTCGCGCAGCACAAGGCGCCAAACCAACAGCCGCCACAGGCAGCGGAAGCGGCCGCTCCGGTAGGAGACTTGGCCCTTGGTTCCGTCAGTCTGCCCAAGGGCGTGACGGCTGATGGCAAACCGCTCCCAGCCGGCACTTATCAGGTCCGCCTGACGGCACAGGAAGCCGGACCGGCTGCGGTCGGCGTAACCGAGAAGCTCGAGCGCTGGGTCGAGTTCGTGCAGGCCGGCAGCGTGAAAGGCCGCGAGGTCGTCAGCATCGTCCCGCAGGCCGAGGTGAAGATGGTCGTCAAGGACCCGCCTCCCCCGGCTGGCGCTTCCAAGGTCCAGACGCTCAAGGGGAACGACTACGTCAGGGTGTGGTTCAACAAGGCGGGGAATCACTACCTGATCTACCTGCCGGCGACGGCGGCAGGACTGTAACAGGCCCTGACGGCTCTAGGCTTTTGGCTTTTGGCTCTGGCAAGCCTTCGACGACTTCTTCGAAGCACTTGCCAAAGCCGAGAGCCTAAAGCCTGGAGCCGCATCTAGGTTGCCATCACGTCGAACTGCTCGTGGTGCAGGTGGACGTCGGGCTTGATGGTGACGGCCTTTCCTAGCGACTGCTGAAGATCTCTCAGCAGCGCCGGTTCCTCTTCTTTGAGCGCTCGCGCGATGTCCGGGTTGACCCGGACGATGACGCCCTGCCCGTCGAGCTCCGAACCAATCTTCTTGAGCTCGGTCATGATCTCGTAGCAGATCGTCGAACTGGACTTGATCGACCCCGAACCCGAGCAGTACGGGCAGGGTTCCGTCAGTTGACGCTCGAGGCTCTGCTTGACGCGCTTGCGCGTCACGATCACCAGCCCGAAGTCCGAGACCTGAATCGCCTTCGACGGCGAGCGATCCTTCCGCAGCTCCTTCTCGACCTCCTGGAAGACTTTCTGACGGTTCTTCTTCTCCTCCATGTCGATGAGGTCGAGAACAACGATGCCGCCGAGGTCCCGCAGGCGAAGCTGACGCACGATTTCCTTGACTGCCTCGAGGTTCGTCTTGACGATCGTGTCCTCGAGCCGTCCCGTGCGCTTGCCGACGTAGCGGCCGGTGTTGACGTCGATGGCCACGAGCGCCTCGGTCTGGTTGATGACCAGATACCCGCCCGACTTCAGCCACACCTTGCTGCGCAGGGCCTTGTCGATCTCGGCCTGGACGCCGTATTCCTCGAGGATCGGAAAATCCTTCGTGTAGAGCTTCACCCGCGGCAGCAGGTTCGGCATGATGCGCTCCACGAGGGCGACGACGCGCCGGTGCTCCTGCGGGTCGTCGAGCCGAATCGCGGAGTAGTCGTCTGTCAGCAGATCGCGCAGCAGCTTGGTGACGAGGCTCTGCTCCTGGAAGAGCACCGCCGGGGCGCGGCGCCCTTCCATCTTCTGACGGATCTCGGTCCAGATCTGGTGGAAGTAGGTCAGATCGCTGACGATATCTTCCTTGGAGCGGCCGCCGGCGGCGGTCCTGATGATCACGCCGCCCGTGAAGCCGTGCTGCTCGCGGAACTCTCGCACGATGCCGCGCAGGCGCCCGCGCTCTTCTCGCGAATCGATTTTTCTCGAGACGCCGACGTGATCGACCGTCGGCATGAAGACCAGGAACCGGCCCGGCATCGTCACGTGCGAGGTGAGCCGCGCGCCCTTGGTGCCCAGGGGTTCCTTGACGACCTGGACGAGGATGTCCTGCCCTTCTTTCAGGAGGTCTTCAATCTTGGCCTGGGGCCGGTCCTCCCGGTCACTCGGACCGCCGCGCTCGCGCGCGCGGCGCTCGGGCCTGGCCGCCGGCGCCGGGAGGCTGGCAGAAGAAGCCTCTGCGCCCTCCGCCACGGCGACGGCCTCGGCGAGGCCCAGCACCTCTGCCACGTCGGCGGGGCCGGCGGCTTCGGCCGGCGGCGTCCCCAGCGGCACGACCGGCTCGTCCTCGTCGTCGCCGGCCAGCCGCTCGAATTCCTCGACGGTGTTGACGACCTCGGAGACGTAGAGGAACGCGTCGCGTTCGAGGCCGATGTCAATGAACGACGACTGCATGCCGGGAAGAATCTTGTTCACCCGGCCTTTGTAGACGTTGCCAACGACGCCGCGCTGCTTCTCGCGCTCGATGAAGACTTCGACGACCTGGTCGTCCTCGAGGATGGCGACCCTCGTCTCGTGGTCGCCCGAGGAGATGATCATCTCCTTGTTCATGGGAACTCCGGTGGCGTCCCGCCGCAGGGACCCCGCAGCGGACATGCACGTCGAGCGTAACGGCCGCGAGCGCGGCAGCCAGCAAGACGGTCAACGTCAGCCACAAGTGATCGATCATCGGCGAAACCAAAACCAAAAACGTTCTGAAGCTGTCAGCTGTCAGCTAACAGCAATCAGCAAGTGTCTCGAAACTGAGAGCTGAGGGCTGAAAGCTGAAAGCTCAGTTCGTGAACCGCCGCATCCTGACGTTCAGGATGAGGCCAAAACCCGCAAGCGTCGCAATCATGGACGACCCCCCGTAACTCATGAGGGGCAGCGTCAAACCCTTCACCGGCGCCAGACCGGCGGACATCGCAATGTTGTAGATCACCTGGAACGCAAATCCCGAAATGATCCCTCCCACCAGATACGCGCCGATGCGGTCCTTGGCGAGCCGGGCCGCTTCGACGGATCTCAAAATCACGAACAGATACAGTCCCAGCGCCACCAGGACGCCGAGAAACCCCTTCTCCTCGGCGAGCACCGAGAAGATGAAATCGTTGTGGGCGACGGGCAGGAACTTGTACTGGCCCTGCGTGCCCTTCATATACCCCTTGCCGACGAGGCCGCCGGACCCGACGGTGATCCGCGCCTGACGCTGCTGGTAGCCGGTGTCTTGCGGGTCCAGCTCCGGATTGATGAACGTCGTGATGCGCGTTTTCTGGTAGTCCTTGAGCGCGAAGCTCCAGGCGACCGGCGCCATCAGGACGGCGGCGAGGGCCAGGACGGCGATGAGCTTCATCCGCAGCCCGGCAAGATAGGCGATGCCGAAGCAGACGGGAATCAGCGTCACGGCGGTGCCGAGATCGGGCTGTCGTGCGATGAGAAAGAACGGAACCGCGGCAAAGGCTCCGGCCATCGCGAGATCGCCGGGATTGCGCGCGCCCCGTCGGTTCTCGCCGAAGAACATGGCGAGCATCAGCGCGAGGGTGACGCGGCCGAACTCCGACGGCTGCAGGTTGAAGGGGCCGATGTCAATCCAGCGCGTAGCGTTGTACTGCGTCGACCCCTGGAAGAGCACGTACACGAGAAGGGCGGTGAGACCGGCGTACAAAACGAGGGAGCTCTCGGCCAGCTTGCGATAGTCGACTGCCAGGCACACCAGCAGCGCGATCACCCCGAGGCTGATTGCGTAGATCTGCGTGTAGAACTGCGATCCGGGATGGCCCGGCTCCGGCACGTGCACGTAGGTGGTGCTGTAGATCATCGCCACGCCGATCCCGGTGATGACCAGGATGGCGCCCAGCAGCAGCCAGTCGACGTGAAAGAACAGGCGGCGTTCGAACATGGGTTCAACGTTGAACGGTGGACGCAGCAACCGTCCGCGAGGCCGAACTGACGTTCGGCCCTACGGGCGTCGCTGCGGCGACGACCGTCGCCGGCGCGCCGGGCTTCGGAGGCAGCGTCGGCAGCGGACGGCCTTCCTTCTTGGCGAAATAGGTTTCCATGGCGTACTTGGCGATTGGGGCGCCCAGATACCCGTGCTCGGAGTGCTCGGCGAAGATCACGCCGGCGATCTCCGGCTTGTCGTGCGGCGCGAAGAACACGAACCAGCCGTGGTCGCGGACGTCCATCTTGCCCTTCATCAGCTTGGCTCCCGTGAGCGAAATCACCTGCGCGGTCCCGGTCTTGCCGGCGACGTTGAATCCTGGCATGCGGGCCCGGCCGCCCGTGCCGGCGGCGTTGACGACCATCCATAGCCCCTCGTGCAGGGCCGAAATCGTCGAGTCTTTCATCTTCACTGTCGACTGCGGCTGCGGCGCTGGAACAGGCTCCCACCCCTTGCCGTCGTCAACGGCCTTGATGACGTGCGGGGTGTACCTCGTGCCGCCGTTCGCGACCGTCATCATCATGACGGCGAGCGAGATCGGCGTCACGTTGACCTGCCCTTGTCCGATGGAGACCGAGATCGTCTCGCCGGGATACCACTTCGGCTCGGAGGTCGTCTTCTTCCAGGCGGTCGACGGCACAAGGCCCTTGAGCTCGCCCGGCAGGTCGATGCCGCTACGCTCGCCCAACCCAAGCAGCGACGCCCACTTGTGAATCTTATCCACCTCGAGCATCTTGCCGAGCGTGTAGAAGTAGACGTTGCACGATTTTTCGATCGCGTGCCGCATGTCGACCGAACCGTGCCCGCCTTTGAGGTGGCACTGGAAGTAGCGGCCGTAGAAAACCGCACCACCCGGGCAGAAGACGCGGAAATCAGGCGAGATCCCTTCCTCGAGCGCCGCCGTCGCCACCGCAATCTTGAACGTCGAGCCTGGCGAGTAGGTTCCCCGCAAGGCGCGATTCTGCAGCGGCTTCAGGTCGTCGGTCAGCAGCGAATTCCAGTCCGCCAGGTCGATGCCGCCGGCAAACTCATTCGGATTGTAGGCGGGCAGGCTGGTGAACGACAGGACTTCGCCAGAGCGCGGGTCCAGGATGACGGCAGCCCCGTTGTATCCGAAATGGGCGAAGCCCTCCTCGGTTGCCCGCTGGATGTCGGCATCGATCGTCAACTGGATGCGTCTGCCCTCGATAGGGTCCTTCCTGCTAGCCGTTCCCATTTCCCGGCCGCGGCTGTTGACAACGACCAGGCGGTCGCCGTCCGTGCCCATCAGCAGCTTGTTGTACTCCTGTTCGACGCCCGCCTTCCCCACCATCGAGCCGGCTTCGACACCGGCATACTCGGGCCGCGCAAGATCGGCTTCGCTGACCTCGCTGACGTAGCCGAAGAGGTGCGCCCCCATCTCGCTCTGGGGATACTGCCGAGCTGGCACTTCCTGCTTGATGATGCCCGGGAGCTCGAGCTGTCGAGCCTTGAAGGCGATGACCTGCTCTATCGTGGCGTTCTCAATGAGGACAATCGGCCGGTAGCTCGGCTCCCGCCGCCGTCGGTTGACCGTCTCCCGCATCTTCGCCTCGTCGGCGCCGGTCGCCGCCGCGAGAATGCGAAGCGTGTCCTCGATATTGCCCGATTGCTCGCGATCGAGTGCGATGTTGAAGGTGTTCTGATTCTCGACGAGCACCTTCCCGTTGCGGTCGAACAGCACTCCACGTGGCGCCGGCAGCGGAAGCCGGCGGCGGTGGTTGTTGTCGGCCATCTCGTCGAACTTCTGGTGCTCGGCGACCTGAAAGATCCAGAAGGCCACGGCGAGCGCGGCAAAGACCGCAGCAACGACGGCCTGTAGCGCCGACAGCCTGAGGCTCAGGTTGCGGCGGTCGTCGGCCGGCAGCGAAGGCGTATTGGAGGTCATGGCTAGTATTGCCGTCTACTAAGTGTAGCGCCGCGCGACCGGCGCCGCTGCAGGAGACCCGGACCCGAATCGACCAGCTGAAACGCCAGGATGCCGATGAGGCCGTTGAGCACGGCCTGCGTCAGCGCCGCGGACCAGGGCATCCGGAACGCCCGCGTCTCGACGAGCGCGTAGAGGGCCTGATAACAGAGCTCGTGGACGAGGGTGCCGCTGACGAACATCACCAGCCGCGGCAGGGACTGCGCCACGATGAACTGTGCCCCCAGCAGGCCGACGAGAAACCCCACCAGCGTCTTGGAAAAACCGCCGACCCCGACGATGCCGCCAGCGAGAGCGTCCTGCACCAGGCCGCCCGCCGAGCCGGCCAGCAGCCCGGCTACGGGGCCAAACGCCAGCGCGACATAAATCACGGCCACCAGCACCAGGTTGACGGCGGTGGCGCCGGCAATCGTCAGGCCCGTCAGCGTCGTCTGGAGAGCCAGCGCCCCGGCGAGTGCAACGAGCACGCCGACCATCCTCATTTCTTGTCCTCGGGGGCGTCGATGACGGCGCTTCGGGCGGGCACGAGCACGATGAGCACGTCTTCGAGCGACGAAAAATCCACCGCCGGCCGCAAGGCGATCACGCGGTGGAGGCTCGGTCCGCGGTCGGATTTCTCGACAGTGCCGATGGTGAACCCCCTGGGATAGATGCCGTCGACGCCGGACGCGACGATGACGTCACCGACGACAACGTCGGTCAGGTTCGACACGAGCTCCATGCTGAGCGGCGGGTCGCCGTCGACGCCGACCGCCATCCCTCCGGCCCGTGTTCGCTCGCTGACGGCGCCGACGGCGGCGTTGCGGTCGATGATGAGCTGCACGCGCGCCGCATGCGCGGCCACCGGGCCGACGACGCGCCCGACCACGCCCTTCGGCGCGATTACCGCCATGTCAGCCTGGACGCCGTCGGCCGTGCCGCGATTGACCGTAACGGTCATCAACCCGGGATTGGGGTTGCCGGCGATGACTTCCGCCGCCAGCGTGGGGAGCTGCGTGCTCTCTTTCAGCCCGAGCGCCGCCTGCAGCCGCTCGGCCCGTGCGGCCAGCGCGCGCTGCTCCTGGAGACGGACCTCGAGCGCGGCTACCTGCTGCCGAAGCACGTCGTTCTCGGCCTTTACGCCGCGCAGCGCAACGTAGCTGCTCCAGGTGCCGCCGATGCCCCGGAACAACCCGGCAGCGCCGCCCTGAATCCTCGAGAACACGCCGAAGGTGACGCCTTCGAGGACCGGCACGCCAGCCCTGGACTGTACCTGCGCGGAGATCAGGATGAGGTGACCCATCATCACCGCACCGAAGAGAATCCCGGTGCGCTGGCGGTAGGGCGTGCGGGGGGTTAGGTCGATCACAGCAATTTTGAATGCTGAATGCTGAATGCTGAACTGAAATGCTGAATTCATCATTCACTTCAGCATTCAAGCACTCAGCATTCAGCATTGCGGACCTAATCGATAGAGATCTTTCGCAGCAAGTTGAAATCCGAGAGCATCTTGCCCGCGCCGAGCACGACCGACGAGAGCGGGTCCTCGGCCATCGCCAGCGGCAGGCCCGTTTCCTCGCGCAGACGCTTATCGAGGTTCTTCAGCAGCGACCCGCCGCCAGTCAGCACGATGCCGCGGTCGACGATGTCGGCCGAGAGCTCGGGCGGCGTGCGCTCGAGCGCGACGCGGACGGCGTCGACGATGACGTTGACCGTTTCGGCCAGCGCTTCGCGAATCTCTTCGTCGGTGATGGTGATGGTCTTGGGCACGCCCTCGATCAGATGGCGTCCCTTGATTTCCATCGTCATCCGCTCCTCGAGGGGATAGGCGGATCCGACTTCCATCTTGATCGCCTCGGCCGTGCGCTCGCCGATGAGGAGGTTGTACGTCTTCTTGATGTACTGGATGATCGCTTCATCCATCTCGTTGCCGGCGACGCGGACCGCCTTGCTGTACACGATGCCGGCGAGCGAGATCACCGCGATGTCGGTCGTGCCGCCGCCGATGTCGACGATCATGTTGCCCGAGGGCTCGGTGATGGGCATGCCGGCGCCAATCGCGGCCGCCATGGCCTCCTCGACCAGGTGCACTTCGCTGGCCTTTGCCCGATAGGCGCTGTCCTTGACCGCACGCTTCTCGACCTGGGTGATCTCCGACGGCACCCCGATCACGATCCGGGGACGCACCCAGACGTTGCGGTTGTGCGCTTTCTTGATGAAGTAGGTCAACATCTTCTCGGTGACCTCGAAGTCGGCGATGACCCCGTCCTTCATCGGCTTGATGGCGACGATGTTGCCCGGCGTGCGGCCGAGCATGTCCTTCGCGTCCTTCCCGACCGCCTCGATGCGGCCGTTGACCTTATTGATCGCGACAATCGACGGCTCGTTGACGACGATGCCCTTGCCGCGTGCGTACACGCACGTGTTGGCCGTGCCGAGGTCGATCGCGAGATCGCTCGAAAAAGAGAGAAAAGAGAGCGCAGACTCAACGGTGATCCTTTGCAATGCTGAATGCTGAATGATGAATGCTGAAGTGAATGCTGAACAAAGAGCTAAAGACAATGCCGAAGGGAATGGCGAAGCGCGCAAGGGCCAACTTCGAAATTGAGTTCAGCATTACAACCTAACACCATTCATCATTCAATTCAGCATTCAGCATTCAGCATTCAGCATTTCCCGCTAGGCGCCAGCCACATGAATGCCGTTCTTGCCATGCGACTTGACCCAGTACATCGCCTCGTCGGCGGCTTGAATCAGCTCCTCGGCGGTGGCGGCCACGTCGGGCAGCGTCGCCACGCCGACCGACGCCGTCAGGGCGATGCTGAGGCCATCCCCCTCGAGAAACCGGTGCGCGGCCAGCCGGTCGCGGATACGCTCGCCAACCGACACGGCGCCGTCGCTCGCCGTGTCCGGCAGCACCAGCGCAAACTCGTCGCCGCCGAAGCGCGCCACGATGTCGGTCTCGCGGGCGCTGGCGCGAATCACGCTGGCCGACTCGACGAGGGCGCGGCTGCCGAACAGGTGCCCGTGCGAGTCGTTGATTGACTTGAACCCGTCCAGGTCCACGAAGAGGAGCGAGAGCGGACGGTTGCCGCGCAGCGCCCGCTTGGTCTCGCGCCGGAGAACCTGCTGCATGTAGCGCCAGTTATAGAGCTGTGTCAGGTCGTCGGTGACCGACAGCGCCTCGGCGCGCTGCACGCGGAGCGCGTTGTCGAGCGCAATCGCGCCCGGCTCGAGCGCCGCGAGGAACTTGGTCAGCGTCCCGGCGGTGAACTTCGGCTGCCGTGTCGCGGGGGCCCGGTCGAGCGCCACCAGCGCGCCGACGGTCTGGCCTCGACAGTCGAGCGGAAACCCCATCACCGCCGCGCGGGCTTTCGACGTCTCCTGGGCCACGCGGCGGTCGCCAGCCAGGTTGGCGGTCGCAAAGACCTCGCCGGTCTGCATGACCCACTCCCCGACAGCCTGTGCCGGGTCGGTCAGCGTCGAGGTCAGCGCACGCGCCGCCAGCGACCGAACCCGGCCGGCGTCATCGACGGCGAGCACGAGCCAGCACGGCGCAGGAAGCCACTCGGACACCCGCTGCACGAGCGTGTCGGCCACGCGTTCGGGATCGAGACTTGAATTGACGGCCCGAATCATCTCGGCGAGCACGTCGGCGCGCGCCAGTTTGCGCCGGAGCGCCGCCTGCAGCGGACGAAGCCTGTCGGCGAGGTCCGTACGGAACACCGGCACGCTGGCCCTGCCCGGGCGCCGACGGGCGCGAGTCTGCCGAGCTCTCCCGGTCACTCGACTCTGCGTCCCATGTGGAATGGCGAATCCTTCTAAGTCGTTCTGTACAGAACAAATATACCACATCCGGACGGTCCGGCTGGCTTCTTTAAGGTATCGGACGATTGGGAACTGGAGGCCAGAGCCAGGGATCAGGGTCGGAAATCGGGATCCAGGGATCGGGGATCAGGGGTCCGGGGCCTGTGCTGCACCACCTGCCGATATTGACCAGATCTCGTTCCCAGTCCTCAATCCAAACACCAGCCCCCTGACCCCTGATCCCCGATCCCTCTGGAACCCTGACAGGAAGCCTTGCCCTCTGGCATAATCAAGGTTTCCCAGCCATCAAACGAGGCCCGCTGCAAAATGACGATGCTCGATCGGATGCGCCGACACAAGAACTGGCTCAAGTGGAGCCTGGCGATTGTGGTCGTGGCGTTCGTTGCCCTCTATATCCCCAGCTTCATGGAAAGCCCGTCTCTCGATGGCGCCAGCCCGTATGGCGTGGTCGCGACGGTCGAGGGCCACGACATCACCGTCGCCCGGTTCCGCCGCGTCTACCAGCAGCAGATGCAGGCCTATCGAAACGCGTACGGCGGCAGCATGGACGAACGGCTGCTGCGCCAGCTCGGGGTCGATCAGCGCATCGTGCAGCAGCTGATTGAAGAGGAGGCGGCGCTCGTCGAGGCACGGCGCCAGGGAATCACGGCCACCGACACCGAAGTGCGAGCGCGGATCCTGGCGTTCCCCGCCTTCCAGGAGAACGGGCACTTCATCGGCAACGATCGCTATCGGCAGCTCCTCCAGATGCAGAACCCGCCGATTAATCCCGGCGAGTTCGAGAAAGAAATTCGCCGCAGCGTGCTGCTCGAGAAACTGCAGAGCGCACTGACCGACTGGATCACGGTCGCGGATGCCGACGTCACCGCCGAGTTCAACCGCCGCAACGAAAAGGTCAAGCTCGCCGTCGTGGCGTTTCCCGCCGACAAGTTCAAGGACGGCGTGGCGGTCACCGATGCGGAAGTGGCGTCCCATTTCGAGGCGAACAAGGACACCTACAAGATTCCCGAGAAGCGGAAGATCAAGTACGCGCTCATCGACCTGCAGACCATCCGCCAGCGCACGACCGTCAGCGCGCAGGACGTCCAGCGCTACTACGAGGACAACCAGCAGCAGTACTCCACGCCCGAACAGGTGCGCGCCAGCCATATCCTGCTCAAAACCGAGGGTAAAGACGACGCGGCAGTGAAGAAGCAGGCTGAAGACGTGCTCGCCAAGGTCAAGGGCGGCGCCGACTTCGCGGCGCTGGCCGGCAAGATCTCGGAGGACGAAGGCAGCGCCGCGCAGGGAGGCGAGCTCAAGCCCTTCGCCAAGGACGGCTCGATGGTCAAGGAGTTCGAAGACGCGGCGTTTGCGCTGAAGCCTGGCGAAACGAGCGACCTCGTGAAGTCTCAGTTCGGCTACCACATCATCCGGCTTCTGGAGAAGAAGGCCGCTTCGACCCGCTCGCTCGACGAGTCGCGGGTGCAGATCGAAGAGATCCTCAAGTCTGAGCGCGCGCAGAAGGAAGCCGAGCGGATCTCGACCGAGCTCGCCGGCAAGCTGACCAAGCCCGAAGACCTCGATACCGTCGCCAAGGGCCGCGGCCTGACCGTCAGCGAGACGGGATTCTTTGCCCGCAACGAGCCAATCGTCGGCATCGGGATGGCCCCGGCGGTCGGCAACCGTGCGTTCGAGATGAAGGCCGGCGAAGTGAGTGAAGCGATCCGCTCGCAGAGCGGCTTCCTCTTCATCACTGTGACCGGCACGCAGGAATCGCGCGTCCCGGCGCTCGACGAAGTGAAGGCACGCGTCCGCGAGGACGTCCAGAAGACGAAGGCAGTCGAAGCCGCCCGTCAGAAAGCGACCGCGATCGCCGCGCAGCTCAAGACGGCCCCCGACTTCACGGCTACCGCCAAGACCGCTGGCCTCGAGGCCAAGACCACCGACCTCATCGTCCGCGGCGCCGCGGTCCCCGACGTGGGCATGAGCCCCGCCGTCGATGCCGCCGCGTTCGCCCTCCCGCAGGGCGGGGTGAGCGACCCGATCGTCACCGATACCGGCGCCGTCATCGTGAAGGTGCTGGAGAAGAAGAGCCCGACGGCCGACGAGCTGAAGACCGGGCGCGACGCGGTGAAGAACGAGCTCGTCAGCCAGCAGAAGCAGCGCTTCTACGGCTCCTACATGGCGAAGGCCCGCGAGCGGATGACCATCAAGTCCAACCCGCAGGTCATTGCGCAGGTGATCGGGTAGGCTCTCGGCTCTTGGCTCTAGGCTCTAGCAGAATGCGTTGGAGCAGGAGTTCGAAGCTCTTGCTAGAGCCTGAAGCCTACAGAGCCGCAGAGCCTGCCGCCTACCTCACAAACACATTCGGCATCAGCGTGAGCGGCTCGCCGCGGCGGAACAGGCGCAGCGGGGCGCTCACGGCGTCGACGGCGCGGGCGTTCCTGGCGCCGAGGAGCGCGTCGAGCGTCGCGCCGCTGTCCGAGCGGCCCCACGGCTCGCTCACCACCTCGAACAGCGATTTCTTCGCCGGAAAAACCACCAGCTCCACTTCCGAGCCCGGCGCGATCTTCGCGCGGTCTTTCGCGATCGCGAGCGCTCGGTCCAGGCCGCCGAGCTCGTCGACGAGTCCCAGCTCCTTCGCCTGCTTGCCGGTCCAGACGCGCCCCTGTGCGATCGCGTCGATGCGCTCGGGCGTCGTCTTGCGCCCCGCCGCCGCCTTCTCGACGAAGGCGTCGTAGGTCGCCTGCATCAGCTCCCCGACCTTCTTGCGCTCGTCTGGGGTGAACGGCCTGACCGGCGAAAACAAGTCGGCGTACTTCCCCTGCTTCACGGTCTCCATGTTGAGACCGAGCTTGTCGAACGTGCCGTCGATCACGAACCTCAGCAGCACGACGCCGATCGACCCGGTGAGCGTCGCTGGCTGCGCAACGATCGTGTGGGCGGGCATGGCGATGTAGTACCCGCCGGAGGCCGCCACATCTGACATCGAAGCGATCACCGGCTTTCGATCCCGCGTCAGCATGATCTCGCGCCAGATGACGTCGGACGCAATCGCCGACCCGCCCGGGCTGTCGATCCTGATCACGATGGCGCGAATCGAGCTGTCCGCGCGCGCCGTGCGCAGGTACTCGACCATGGTGTCGGAGCCGAGCACCTGGCTGGACGGCGAATCATTGCTGGCGCCCGACGTGATCATCCCGACGGCGTAGATGACGGCAATCCGGGGACCGCGGTTGAGCCCAAGGGTGTTGAGACCGACGGCGCGGTACTCGTGCTGCCGCAGCATGCTGGTGCGCCCGCGTCCGAGCTGGACCTTGTCGTCGATCTCGTCCGCGTAGGCCAGGTCGTCGACGAGACCCGCGCGCACCGCGTCCTCGGCCAGGAACGGCCCGTGATCGATGAGGTCGCGTATCTCTGCCGCCGTCCGGTGGCGGCCCTCGGCAAGGCCGGCGATTAGCTGCTCGTAGAGATCCGTGTTGAGGGACTGGGCCATCTCGCGATGGGCCGGCGTGAACGCGTGTTCGGTGAAGGTGTTCGACGCCGTCTTGTATTCACCAACGTGGATGGAATCGGGAAACACGCCGATCTTGTCCAGCGTGCCGCGCAGGAAGAGCTCGTAGCTCGCCATCCCGGTAAGGTCGAGCGACGCCGTCGGCATCAGGAAGACCTTGTCGCAGGCACTCGCCAGGTAGTAGGACTGATCGCCGCCGTACTCGAGGAAGGCGATGATCGGCTTCTTCGACTTCTTGAAGTCGACGATCGCGTCGCGCACTTCCTGCACCTTGCCCCAGAGCGCGGCGTCGCTGGTCGGCCTGATGATGACGCTCGACACCCGCCGATCGACGCTCGCCTTGCGCAGCGCGTCGACGATCGAGCGCACGGTAGGCTGCGCCTCGATGAACTGCCCGAGCACGCCGCTCGGTTCGGTTTCCTGGAGGTCGCCAGAGACGTCCAGCAGCAGCGTCGAGTTGGACGAGATGAGCGGTCCACGCCCCACCGCGAGGCCCATGAACAGCAGCCCGGCTGCCGAAATGGCGACCGCCACGAGGATGAGCACGAGTACGACGATGACGCCGCGTCTAACAGCCACAGAGGCCTCCTGCGATCGAGTATAGCCGCCTTCGCCAAGGCTCCGGCGAGCCAAGTCCGGATTCGCTGAAGAGGCCGGCGCCCGGGCGCGCCGTTCGGGGCAGATCGCAGTCCGGCCCTATTTCGGCGTTGTCGCCGACTTCCAGTTGACGACGTGGTAGACCGCGGGCACCGTGCCGACGTTCTTCACGCCGTGCAGGTCGTTCGAGGCGTTGAAGATGATCGATCCGGGGCCGACGCGCTTCCACTGCCCGAGCGAGAGCGTCTCGAGCGTGCCCTCTCGAAGGATGATCAGCTCTTCGTTGGCATGCTGATGGGGAGCGTGCGATGTCTGGCCAGGATTGAGGGTGGTTACGTGCATCTCGAGCTCATCGAGCGTCGCCGTCGGCGCCCGGACGATCGCCCGCGTGGAGCCATAGGCGTTCTCCTTGGGCGTCATGGCGTTCCAGTCGAAGACCTGGGACTTCAGGATCGCGGCGGGCTGCTGGGCAGCGGCGACGGCCAGCGTTCCACTGGCGGCGATGAGCGCGACGACGATATCTCGGCGGGTGATCATGTTTAAGGCTCCTAATCGGTTCGGGGCTCGGGCCTCGGGACTCGAGACAGCAAGCGCCCGCGGCCCGAGCGCGGCGCGAAGTTCCGCCTTCGCCAAGGCTACGGCGAGACCTCGCCGAAGCTCGAAGAGCGTAGGCGGGCGCCGCGCGAGAGCGAGTGGGGGTGGGGCCCCACGAGCATTGATAAATGCAGACTGAACGCCGCGCATAACCCGGCGGGCCCAATCGAGCTCTCGATGCTCTTTTCCGGAGCCCCGAATCCCCAATCCCTGCTCTATTCCAGGACATACGGCCAACGCTGCGGCCGCGACAGCAGCGCGTTTGCCGCATCATCGTTCTTGAACCGCTCTCTCTGCGGATCCCAGTACAGCTTGCGTTTTGCGCGCATCGCGATGTGGTGAATCAGGCAGGCACTGCACGCCCGATGGCCCACTTCCACGGGCGCGATGGTCTGCTGCCGCGACTTGATGCACGAGAGCCAGTTGCCGTGATGGTCGGTGCTTTCGGGGAGGTGAATCTCGTTTGGCCCGATGACCGAGCTGAGAATCTTCGGATCGCTCGCCGCCAGCGGCTGAACGAACACCTGCGCGGCCGGATCGCTCGAGGTCACCGTCTCGTTGCCGCGCGAGACGAAGACCCACCCTTCGGTCCCGATGAACTTGATGCCGTTCGGGAAGGCACCGCTCACGATCATCTTGACGCCGCTGGCGTAAATGGCTTCCGTCTTGAAGTCACCGTGCACGTCCCAGAGCCCGCTCTTGGGGAACTCGGCGGTTCCCCAGACTTCGATCGGGCCCGTGTACTCGGCGTTCATCCCCCAGTGCGCGGTATCGATGTGATGGGCGCCCCAGCCGGTGATCATGCCGGCGCCGAACTGCTCGCACCTGAGCCAGCCCGGACGGCCGTAACCGTTCTGCGGATGCACGCGGTTCTCGGTGTAGAAGACGACCGGAGTCGAGCCGAGCCAGGCGTCGTAGTTGAGGTTCTTCGGTACCGGCATTTCCGACTCCACGGGACCAGAGGGATCGCCGGGCAGGCCGATCTCCACGGTCTTCAACTCGCCGACGCGGCCGTTCCGCACGAGCTCGCACGCGCGCCGGAACTGGCCCTGGGGCCACGACCGCTGCTGGCTCCCGATCTGGAAGATGCGCCCCGATCGATGGACGGCGTCGCTCAGCGCGCGTCCCTCTGCAATCGTGAGCGATGCCGGCTTCTGCAGGTATACGTCCTTACCCGCCTGCACCGCATCGATGGCCAGCCTCGCATGTTGATGATCCGGCGTGCTGATGACGACGGCGTCGATGTCCCGGTTGGCCAGCAGCTCGCGGTAGTCGCCGTAGCCTGTGACGCCATCGTAGGGCTTCCCCGTCTGCTTGCCGTACTGACCGTTGATCAAGAGCTTCGCCTCGTCCACGCGCTTGGCGTCGAGGTCGCAGGCGGCCATGATCCGGGCGGCGTCGTGCTTCCAGATACCCGGCAGATCGTGACCGCGTGAAATACGGCCCATGCCAATCGCCCCGACGTTGATCCGGTTGCTCGGCGCGGCCGCGCCAAGGACCGACGACGGGACGATGGCCGGAAAGCCGGCGACGACCGTCGAGGCGACAACGCCCTGACCTGCGGTCGCGAGGAACTTGCGCCGGGACGTCTTGCTCACCGTGTCTGCCATACGTTGTTTCCTCATACCATTCGCTTCGTCGACGTGAACGAACCAATCACGATGACCGCGACCAGCCTCCGCTAAAGCTACGGCGGTCCGCCGGAGCCTTGGCGAAGGCGGAAGCTCACGAAGCTCGCGAAGAACATCAATCAGGCAGTTTCTTCGTGGTCCTCGTGGTCTTCGCGCTCATCGTGACCAGCCGTGATCACGACTTAAAGTTGACGCGCTGCGCCTGCTTCTGCGCCTTGAGCACGAGCTCGGTGGCGAGGAAGCAATGCGCCTGCGGCATGGCCGTCTCGGTGCGATTGAGGATGTCCTGCACGAGCTGTTCGCCGAACGGCAGCTCGACCTTCTGACAATCGATGAACCGCGTTTCCTTCTGGTCGACGAGGTAGAGGTTATTGCCCTCGGGCCGCTTCGTGATGTCGACGTTTTTGCGGATCTCGATGAAGCCGTCGGTGCCGAGAATCGTCAGCCGGCCGTCGCCCCAGGTCGAGAGACCGTTGGGGGTGAACCAGTCGACGCGGACGTATCCGGTGCCACGGTTGCCGCGGAGCATCATGTCGCCGAAGTCCTCGAGCCCCGGGTACTGCGGGTGATTGAGGTTCCCCACTTGTGAGGCAACCACGTCGGCGCTCGTCGAGCCGGTGAAGTAGAGGAACTGATCGGCCTGGTGCGAGGCGATGTCGCAGAGGATGCCACCGTAGCGCTCGCGCTCGAAAAACCAGGCCGGACGCGTCTTGAGGTTGGTCCGGTGCGGTCCGACGCCGATCGTCTGCAGCACCCGGCCGATCGCGCCTGCCTGCACCAGCTCCCCGGCCTTGACCGTCGCGCGGTTCTCCAGCCGCTCGCTGTACATGATCGAGTAGATGCGGCGCGTTTCTGCCTGCACCTTCCGCACCTCGGCGAGCTGCTCGAGGGTGGTGATGCCCGGCTTGTCGACCAGGTAGTCCTTGCCGTGCTTCATCACGCGCACGCCGAGCGGGCCGCGCTCGTCGGGGATGGAGGCGCTCACGACGAGCTGCAGCGATTTGTCCTCGAGGACCTCCGCCTCGCTGCGCGCGACCTTGACGTTCGGATGCCGCTTGACGAACTCGGCGACGAGGTCGGGCTCCTTCGCGTACATCGACACGAGCTCGCCGCCGCCGCGTTGCACCGCGGAGACCTGCCCGTTGATGTGGCCGTGGTTGATGCCGACGACGCCGAACTTGATCTTGGGCGTCGCCTGGCGAGGCAGCGGGGTCCCGAATCCAGGTGAGGGAAGCGCCGCGATAGCGGCCGCGGACCCGGCAAGGCCACGGACGAACTCACGTCGACCCACGCGCGATTTCTTCATATCGTCGCTCCAAGGGGAAATTGGCCGATCCGCGGAAGTTTACAACGGTTTTTGCAGAAGTTCAGGACAACAACAAAACGGCCCCGAAGCCTCAGACTGTCCAAGAGCATTTCACCGCAGAGGTCGCAGAGCTCGCAGAGGACAAAAAGGCTCTGCGTTCTCCGCGGCCTCTGCGGTGAGAAGCTTTTGGACTGCGGACATCGGCAGGGTGGCGACCAGACGCGGGTCCATCCCTACCCCGACGACGCGCCCGGACGGCCGGCCTCGACGACAAGCGAGCTGCCGATGCGCTCGGCCGCGTCAGGCACGGTCACGCGGTCGAGGATTTTGAAGTCGGCGCGCATCGTGGTGGGCGTGGCCGTGCAGGCGATGTAGCCGCGGCGAGCGCTGTGATACTTGATGTGCGGATTGTCGAGGCGCATGCGCTCCCAGGTGGCGCTGACATCGGCACCGTCGGCGCCGGAGGTCACCGACGTGTTCGTGAATTCGACGCCGACCGTCTCCGAGCGCGGGTTCTCGAAATCGAGTTTCAAATCGGCGCCGTAGTGCACGTGCACATCGCCCGAGAGCACGATCGGATTGGGCGCTTTGCTCTCCTTCAGCCGCGCGTAGAGCCGCTGCCGCGATGCGACATAGCCGTCCCACTTGTCCATGGAGTAACGCCCGTTCGGCGCGGCGCGTTGGTTATCGCGCGCGAAGGTAGGGACCTGCTGCCCGAGCACGGTCCACGTCGCCTTCGCCATGCCCAGCTGCTCGAACAGCCACTGCTCCTGAGCCGACCCAAGAATCGTCCGGGACGGATCGAGCGCTGCGGCGCACCCCGTCGCTGAAGTCGCGCCGCACGCCTGCTTCGAACGGTACTGACGCGTGTCGAGCACGCTCAGATCGAGCAGCGTCCCGAACCTGAGCCGGCGATACAACCGCATGTTGGGCCCACTCGGAATGGTCGCCGCGCGCAGCGGCATCGTCTCGAAGAACGCCTGGTAGGCGGCGGCGCGCCGCAGCAGGAAGACCTCCGGCGGCGTGTCGTTCTCGTCGCGGTCGCCTGCGTAGTCGTTGTCCACTTCGTGGTCGTCCCAGGTCACCACGAACGGCGCCGACGCATGCGCCGCTCTGAGGCCGGGATCCATCTTGTACTGCGCATACCGGTTGCGATAGTCGACGAGCGTGTAGATCTCGTCGCCCTGATGCTGGCGCACGAGCGCAGGGTTCTTTCCGCCGTCGTCGCGTCCCTCGTAGATGTAGTCGCCGGTGTGGAACACGAAGTCGAACTGTTCCGCCGCGAGCCGCTGGTAGGCGGTGAAGTAGCCAGTCTCGTAGTGGCTGCAACCGCAGACGGCGAATCGGAGACGATCGACAGCGGCGCCGAGAGGCGGCGCGGTCTTGGTCCGCCCGGTCTGGCTGACCTCTCGTCCAACCCGGAAGCGATAGAAGTACTCGCGACCGGCTTCCAAGCCGCCCACTTCGACCCGCACGCTGTGACCTAGCTCAGGCCGCGCCACGGCCGTCCCTTTCGTCGCCATCGAAGTGAAGGCCCGATCGTTGGCGACCTCCCAGCCGACCTCGACGTTGACCATCGGCATGCCGCCTCCAGCGAGGGGCTCGGGCGCGAGCCGCGTCCACAGCACCACCCCGTCGGGCCACGGTTCGCCTGAGGCCACTCCCAGGGGAAACGGAAAGGTCCTGAAGAGTGGCTGCGCGAACACGCTGGTCGACCAGACCGGCTGCGTCACCGCGGCAAGCCCGACCTTCCAGGCAACGTTCAGCAGTTCTCGGCGCGACAGCTTCTGAAGCGCGCGGTCGTAGAGACGAATCGAATCAGTCATGAGGCGGACGTCCGGCTTTTGCAGTCTTGGTCAGATTCTCGGATAGAAACAACCCCGTCTTGCCGCCCGCGATAACATCGCGATCGCCGTCACCGTCGATGTCTTCGACGACCATCTGCAGCCCCCCTCCCGCGCGGCCGCCGTAGTCGACGATGTGCCGGACCCATTCGACGCTGTCCTTCGGACCCGGACGGAATTCATACCAGTAGATACCCATCGGCTCGCGCTCTCCGGGGTCGTTGCCGTTGCGCCCGAAATAACGCTTCGCGGCCACGAGATCCAGCTGCCCATCGGCATTGAGATCGGCCATCGCCGACGAGTGCGAGTGGGCCCACGTGTTGTCGATCATCCGTCGCATCCACTGTCCATCGGGGGTCTGCTCGAACCACAGCACGCCGTAGCTGTGCGCCATCGTCGTTACGACGTCGTTGCGGCCGTCCTTGTTGACGTCGATCACATACATAAACGCGTACTCGGCCGGCCGGGGCGGCGCTTGAGGGGCCGCTGACGCCGCCGGCGGTGTCGCCGCTGGGGCCGCCGGACCAGACGGAAGCTGCGACCAGTCGGTCGCGTGGAGCGTCCAGTTTCCGGTGGCACGAACATCCGCCGGAGCTTCGAGCCAGCCTTGCGGCGTGATGATGTCGTTCCGCTTATCGCCGTTCACATCGCCGGCGCCTATCCCGTGCCCGTAGCTCTGCGTGCTGACGACGTGCTTCACCCACTTGCCAGCCTGGACTTCGTACCATGAGAGCGGCGCGCCGACGGCGCCGGTGAACTGCGGCAGCACTTCCTGGGCCCTGCCGTCGTTGTTGAGATCGACGAGGAACGCGAATTCCGTCGGACCGATCGCATCGATTTCGTTCTCGATCCAGGGTCCGCCTCCCTTGCCCGGATTCTTCAGCCAGACGATCCTCCGGGCAAAGTACGCGATCTGCACGACGTCGGTGTAACCGTCGCCGTCAACGTCGAGCGGAAGGTCGCTGAAATTGTCGATGTAGTTGCCGTTGAACGGAATGTCGCGAATCTTGTGTTTCGTCCAGGCCGGCGCCTCATACCAGTACTCGGCCGAGAGGATGTCGAGCTTGCCGTCCTTGTTGAAATCCGCGACGGCAACCGACTCGCTGAAGCCGGGGTCGACCATATGCACTCTGAAAGCAATATCTGCTGGTCGGCTCTTCTGTACGGGTGCGGCAGCCTGTGCGATCAGGAACACGAGCAGAAACAACATCGCCTACCTCCATTCACGACCATCTCTTCTCCCAGCCTTCGCGCGGCGGCGCGGCGAATCGCACCAGGCTGAATTGCGCGTCAGGTTTGGCGTTCGACAGCAGGGCCGACGCGACCATCTCGCCGATGGCCGGCCCCATCTTAAAGCCATGGCCGGAGCCGCCGCCAGCAATCCACACATTCGACGCAGCGGGGTGTCGATCGACGATGAAGTGGTCGTCCGGTGTGCTTTCGTACTGGCAGACCTCCGCGCCAACGAGGGGCGCGTCAGCGAGTGCGGGAAACCGGCGCGACAGAAACGCCCTGGCTCGAGCGATCCCGTCGGCGCTCGCTTCCCGGTTGCCCGTGGTTGGATCAATCGCCGGTCCCGCTGCATCGTCTGCGACTTTGAATCCGGACGAACCAGTGCCCGGGATGCCGTAGATCTGACCAGACCGGGAACCGGCTGCAAAGTCCATCCATACCGGCAGCTCGGGCCCCGTGAACCGGGCATCGCCCGCCGGCGTGCCAAAGTAGAAGACCTCTTGCCGCGTGGCCGCGATGTTGGCGCCGACCACGTCCGGAAACAGCGACGCGAGCCAGGGACCGCACGCGAAGACAAACGCATCGGCCTCGAGACGTGTGCCGTCCCCCAGGACGACGTGCGTCATCTCGGTTCCAGCCACGACGATGGGACCGGAGGCGACAGCCTGTCGATACTCCCCACCTTCGGCGATCAGGTTTGCGACGACGTCCTCGCACGCCTGGCGCGCGAAGAGATATCCGGCCGCCGGCTCGACGAACACCGAGCGGATGCCATCGAAATTGATCTGGGGGTATCGTTTCGCCACGTCCGGCAGCGCCAGGAGATCGAGGCTGGCTCCGTGTTCGCGCAGCACCCGCGCCGACGCGTGACCGAAGCTGTCGTCGTCGCCGAACATCCACAGGACCCCGGTCTCCCGCAACAGTCGGCGCCCGGGGTCGTGGACTCGCCAGAGCTCCAAGGCTCGAAGGGCCATCTTCGTGTAGACGGCACGCGTACCGTAGGTCGAGCGGATGATGCGCGTCTCTCCGCCGGAACTGGCGCGCGCGTGGCCGGGTCCCCACGCGTCGATGAGCGTCACACGGGCGCCGCGCCGTCGCAGCTCGAGCGCAGTCCACCCGCCGAACGCGCCGGCGCCGATAACGATGACCGTCGTCGAAGGCCGGATCAATTGAGCTGCTCGTCGAGTCGGGGCCTACCGCGCGCCTGCTGCCGCCTTCGGTTTTTCGGCCGGCCGCCCCTGAATCTCGTCGGCCAGCACGCCAGCGCCGTAGATGGCGCGGAGCGCCTCGAGAATCCCTGCGCTGTGCACAGCGACCGTCCGGTTGGTCGTATCGTCGTACACGTAGTTGCCCACGAGACTCTCGATGTTGCCATCGAAGACGAGCCCCACCAGCTCGCCGGCCCGGTTGACGACGGGCGATCCCGAGTTGCCGCCGATGATGTCGTTGGTCGTGACGAAGTTGAGCGGGGTCGAGAGCGTCAGCCGCGGCCTCGCGGCCGCGACCTTCTGCGTCAAGTCGTAGGGCGGCTTCCGGTCGAAGCTCTGCGCGCGATCGAAGAGCCCGTAGAAGGTCGTCACCGGCGGCGCCTGCGTGCCGTTCATCGGATAGCCCTTGACCGCCCCGTAGGACAAGCGCAACGAAAAGTCCGCATCCGGGTACGTCGTCCGGCCGAACGCCGCGAAGCGTGCTTGACCCAGGAGCTCGCCGGCCGTGCTGAGCGGTGCCTCGATCTCCTCCTCGATCCGCGCGATGTCCCGCCGGAGCAGGGGATCGATCCTTCTGTACAGCACGATCAGCGGATCGGTGGATGCCGTGACCACCGGCAGCCCACCATCGAGCAGGGACTTTCGAAACGCCGGATCGCCGAGCTTGGTCCCACCGACAAGCGCAGCCGCGGCCGCGGCCGGTGTGCGGCCGTCGAGCGCAGCCTTGATCACTTCGTCGTCGGGTCCAAGTGTCTCGAGCGCCAGCGCGAGGTGATCGGCGAGCGAGGCCTCTTCGAAAGCGAGGTGGATCGGAGCGGGCGACAGTACGTAGAACCGTCGCTGCGTGAGCTGCGAATCGTGATACCCGTCCAGCCGCTCGCTATCCGGCTTGGCCTGCTCGGTGACAGTGCGGAGAATCTGGCGGGCGCGTGAGGTCAGGGCCTGAGCGCCGAAGATTGTCCGATAACTGAGCGGCGCGAGCTCACGCTGCTTGCGTACGACGGCGGCGATGTCGTCCCAGACGCGGCCGTACTGCTGCTGCCACTCGGACCGCGCGGCGATCCGGTCGCGAAATGTCTTCTCATCGTCGGCTTTCCGGGCCATTGTGGCGGCGTTCTGAAGACCTGCCAGCTGGCCGCCGAGCGCCTTGATGCTGTTCTCGATCCCGAAGATCTCCTCGGCTGCCTGCCGTGCCTCTTCGTTGGCCCGAGACGAGTACGTGCGGAGAAACGTCAGCCGCCGTTTCAACTGCGTCAGCGTCTTCGGCAGCTGCAGGTCGCGCTCGAGCTCGAGCTGGGCAATGGTACTCAGCCGGCTGGTCGATCCGGGGTGACCCGACACGAAGACGAGCTCTCCTTCGCGCGCGCCGGCCGCGTTCCATTTGAGGTAGTGCGGCGTTCGGGCGGGCTTGCCGTTCTCGTAGGCGCGTACCAGCGCGAAGTCGAGGTCGTAGCGCGGATACGTGAAGTTGTCCGGGTCGCCTCCAAAGAACGCGGCCTGCCGCTCGGGCGCGAAGACGAGGCGGACGTCGGTGTAGCGTTTGTAGCGATAGAGCCAGTACTCGCCGCCGGCGTAGAGCGTGACGACCTCCGAGTGCAGTCCGGTCGTCTGCTGGCTGTCTTTCTCGATGGCCGCGCGCGTCGCCTCGCGCGCCGTCAGCGCGTCCCGCGGCGCCATCCCGGGCTTCACGGCGCCAAGGATGCGCGCGGTGACCTCCTCGAACGACACCAGCACGTTCAGCTCGAGATCCGCGCACTTTATTTCGCGGGCGGCCGTCGGCGCGTAGAAGCCGCTCTTCACGAGGTCGTGCTTCGGCGTCGAGGCCTTCTGCAACTGCCCGACGGCGACGTGATGATTGGTGAGGGCCAGGCCGTTCGGCCCGACGAAGGAGCCCGATCCGCCGTCGTTGAAGCGGATGCTCGACAGGCGGAGATGATCGAGCCAGGCCTTGGTGGGCTCGAATCCGTAACGCTCCTTGAGCTGCTTGAGAGGCGGGTTCGCGAACGTCCACATGCCCTCGTCCGCGGCAGGCTGATCGCCTGTGACGACCGCCGCCAAAAACACGACCACTGCAGCCATGACGCGTCCTCTAGCTCGACCCGACATCGTCACCACCCTTCCCTTCCTTCCCTTCAGGGCGCGGCGGACAACCGCGGAGCGCCGCGTCAGAGAGTATCCTACGTCCGCCTTGTCCGATGTTCTACGGCAGACACGATACATCGACTCGGCCGCGGCTTTGTATAGGATCTACCAATGACCACGGCTTCCAGTCGGCCTGTCCTCGCCCTGCTCGCGTTGGTTGGAATCGTGATGACCGCCTCGTGCAGCACGCCGGCTCCGCCGCCGCCGGCGAAACCTTCCGGTGATGCGGCGTTCAACGAGATCGCGCGGGCCTATCTCGAAGACACCTATCGCCGGCAGCCGACGTTGGCAACGCTGCTCGGCATTCATCAGTACGACGAGACGATTCGGGACCCGTCGCGTGAGGCCGTTGTCGCCGAGATTGCTGCGGCGCGGCAGTTCAGGGAGCGCGCGGCCGCGATTGATGCCTCGACGCTGTCGCCGTCGAACCAGCTCGATCACCAGCAGCTGCTCCTCGCGATTGATTCGCGCATCCTGACGCTCGACGTCGTGCGGCCGTGGGCCAGGGATCCTGACAGCTACAGCAGCGGCCTGACCAACACCGCCTATCTCATGATCAAGCGAGCCTTCGCGCCGCCAGAGGAGCGCCTGAGGCACCTCATCGCGCGTGAGCGGGCGATGCCGGCGACGCTGGCCGAGGCGCGCAAGAACCTCGAGAACCCTCCGCGCATCTACACCGAGATCGCTATCGAGCAGATCGACGGCAATCGCGATTTCTTCAAGACCGCGGTCGCCTCGGCCTTCCCCACCGTCACCGACAAGGCTCTGCTCGCAGAGTTCAAGCAGGTCAACGACGCGGTCATCGCCGCGCTGGACGACTACAAGAAATGGTTGAAGGATGACCTGATCAAGCGTTCGGCCGGCGAGTTCGCTATCGGTGAAGAGACCTACCGGAAGAAGCTCGCCGCTGACGAGATGATCACGCTATCGCTCGACGACCTGCTGGCGATTGCCGAGAAAGACCTCCGGAAGAATCAGGCGGCGTTTGCCGAGACCGCACGCCTCATCGATCCCAAGCGCACGCCGATGCAGGTCCTGGAGAAAGTGCAGGCGGACTACCCGCCCGCGCCGAAGCTCCTGTCAACCACGCAGGGCGAGCTCGACGCACTCGGCCGGTTCATGTCGGACCACCACCTGATCACGATCCCGAAAGCCGCCCCGGCCGTGGTCCAGGAGACGCCGCCGTTCCTGCGCGCGACGACGAGCGCGTCGATGGAGATTCCGGGACCCTTCGAAACCGTGGCGACCGAGGCGTACTACAACATGACGCTGCCGGATCCGAAGGCGTCGGCCAAGGAGCAGCACGAGTTCATGCGCCAGTGGTACTACGCGGCGATATCGAACGTCTCGGTGCACGAGGTCTGGCCGGGTCACTATCTGCAGTTTCTCTACGCCAAGAGCTTTCCGTCTGACGTTCGCAAGGTCCTTGGCGCGAGCTCGAACAGCGAAGGCTGGGCGCACTACTGCGAGCAGATGGTCATCGACGAGGGCTTCCACAAGGACGACCCTCGTTATCGCCTCGCGCAGATCCAGGACGCGCTCCTCCGCAACGCCCGCTTCATCGTCGGCATCCGGATGCACACCCGAGGCATGACGAGGGAGCAGGCCGAGGATTACTTCGTCAAGGAAGGCTATCAGCCGCGGCCCGTGGCCGTCTCCGAGAGCAAGCGCGGCACGTCGGATCCGACCTATGGCTACTACACCATGGGCAAGCTGATGATTCTGAAACTCCGCGAAGACTACAAAGCGAAGATGGGCGCTCAGTACTCCTTACAGACGTTCCACGACACATTCATCGGTCTGGGACCGCTGCCGCTGCCGCTCATCCGGAAGGCTATGCTGGGAGAAGTCGGACAGCTCTTCTGAACCGCGGAGCACGGTTCGTCACCAGCTGAGGGTCATCGCGGCGCCGCGCACTCCGCGCCCGACGATCGGCGAGACGCGGCCCCGCACGCCTCCCGACCGCTGATAGAGCGTCCGCCGGGTGTCGACGAGAGCGTCGATGCCCGTGCCGAGCAGCGTGCAGGCGACGCCGCTCCACGCGATGTTCGCCACTACCCACTTCGCCTCAATATCTGGAGCTTGCATGACGGGCCCGATTACGCCCAGGGCGAGACCAACGCCAAGGCCAATGAGGGCGCCATTCTTGAGACTGTCCGGTTTGTCGATGCGGACAATCCGATCGAGCCGGAATTCTTCGCTCGTCCCACGCAGGGACACGCGGATCACATCGGCTGATACATCCATCACGCGCCCTTCGGTCTGACGACCCTCGTCGTCCACAATCGACACCGTGAGGCCGGGCCTGATGGCGCCGGAAAGGCGTTCGTCACCGGGCTGCGCGCCGGCAGGCGGCGGCGAGGCGAGGAACGCGAGGACGAGCACCGCTGGCAGTGACCGATTCATGACCGCCCTCCAATCCTGAGGTTTTCCGGACCCACGGCGGACCCGCCGCAGGCCAGTACAGGTTCCCCTGCCGCGGCATCGGAAGTCGTGAGCGGGGGCTGAAGAAACGCTGAAATCCGATAGGATCGCGTCATGAACACCAGACGATCGGTCGCCGCTTTCGCCCTGCTCCTGGCCCTCTCGACTGCCGACACGGCCAACGCCCAGGTCGATGCCCGCATGTTCCGGCAGCCCACGGTCTCACAGACGCAGATCGCCTTCGTCTACGCCGGCGACATCTGGGTCGTCCCGAGGAAAGGCGGCACGGCGGCCCGCCTCAGCTCGCCGCAGGGCGAGGAGTCGTTTCCGCGCTTTTCTCCCGACGGAGCAAAGATCGCCTACAGCGCCGCCTACGACGGCAACACCGACGTCTACGTCGTGAACGCCAGCGGCGGCGAACCGGTCCGCCTCACGCATCATCCGATGTCCGACCGCGTGATTGGATGGCACCCCGACGGCAAGCGCGTGCTCTTTGCCTCGAGCCGGGAGAGCGGTCGTCAGCGCTTCAGTCAGTTCTATCTCGTCGGGCTCGACGGCGGCTTGCCAGAAAAGCTGCCGGTGCCTTACGGCGAGTTCGGCGCGATTGCCCAGAACGGCACCGATTTCGTCTACATGCCGATGTCGCTGGACTTCCGCACCTGGAAGCGGTATCGGGGCGGCTGGGCGCCGGACCTGTGGCTCTTCAACCTCAAAACCTTCGCGTCGCGCAACCTGACGAACGATCCCGCCAACGACGCACAGCCGATGTGGCATGGCACGACGATCTACTTCGTGTCCGATCGCGGTGCGACACAGCGCAACAACATCTGGGCGCTGGACGTGGCGTCTGGCAAGGCGCGACAGGTCACGCAGTTCTCGGACTTCGACCTGACGTTTCCCTCGGCCGGCGCCGATGCGATTGTGTTCCAGGCGGGCGGACGGCTCTATCTTCTCGACTGCGGCTCGGAGAAGGCCACCGAAGTGCCGGTCCGCGTCGTCACCGACGAGACCACACTCCGAACGCGTACGGCGAAGGCCGAAGCGCTGATCAGCGGCGCGTCGATCTCGCCGAGCGGCAAACGGGCGGCCTTCGGCGCGCGCGGCGACATCGTCACCGTGCCGGCAGAACACGGCGCCGTCATGAACATGACGCGCTCGTCTGGCGTTGCCGAGCGGTATCCCCGCTGGTCGCCTGATGGCAAGACGATCGCCTACTGGAGCGACAGAAGCGGCGAGTATGAGTTGACGCTTCGTCCCGCCGATGCGCCGGGCGACGAGCAGAAGGTGACGTCACTCGGGCCCGGGTTCCGCTACGCGCCGTATTGGTCGCCCGACAGCAAGAAGCTCGCGTTCATCGATCAGGCGATGAAGATTCGGATCTACGACGTCGCGACCAGCAAGGTCACCGACGTCGACCAGAGCCCGGACTGGATCAGCCACGGCGGCCTCGAGCCCTTCCGCCTCCAGTGGTCACCCGACTCGCGGTGGCTGACCTACGCCCGGCCGTCGGCCACCAGCAACAGCGCGATCTTCCTGTACGACACGAAGGCCGGGAAGCTGCAGCAGGCGACGTCCGGGTACCTGAACGACTCGCAGTCTGTGTTCGACCCCGAGGGCAAGTATCTCTTCTATGCGTCGGATTGATCGTTCGAGCCGGTCTACGGCAACTTCGACAACTCGTGGACCTATCCGAACTCGACGCAGCTCGTCGCCGTCCCGCTCCGCAAGGACGTCAAGTCGCCACTCGAGGCGCGCAACGACGCCGAGAGTAAGACGCCCGAGGCGAAGCCACAGGACAAGAAGGAGGAAAAGAAGGACGACGCCGCGACGCCTCCACCGCCGGCAAACGTCGACATCGATCTCGACGGCTTCGAGACGCGCAGCGTGGTGCTGCCGGCCAAGGCCGGCAACTACGCCGACCTGCAGGCGATCAAGGGCAAGCTGCTCTTCCGGCGTCTGCCTCGCACGGGCTCGAGCGACGAAAAGAGCCCGATCGTCTTCTTCGACTTCCAGGAGCGCGAAGAGAAGACGGTGCTCGACGAAGCCGACGGGTTCGAGGTGACGTCGGACGGCAAGAAGCTGTTCGTCGCCCAGAAGAAGAAGTTCGCGATGGTCGAGGTCAAGCCGGCGCAGAAGTTCGAGAAGCCGATGGCGACCGGCGACATCGAGGTGCCGGTCGACCCGCGCGCCGAGTGGAAGCAGATCTTCACCGACGCCTACCGCTTCGAGCGCGACTTCTTCTACGACCCGAACATGCACGGCGTCGACTGGTCCGCGCTGCGCACACGCTACGCGAAGCTCCTGGACGATGCGGTGACGAGGTGGGACGTGAACTTCGTGCTCGGCGAGTTCATCGGGGAGCTGAATGCGTCGCACACCTATCGCGGGGGCGGCGACGAGGAGAAGGCGCCACAGCGCAACGTCGGGATGCTGGGCGTCGACTGGGAACTGTCGAGCGGCGCCTACCGGGTCAAGCGCATCGTTGCCGGCGGTCCGTGGGACACCGCGGTGCGGTCGCCGCTCGACGAGCCCGGCGCCAACGTCAAGGTGGGCGACTACGTGCTCACCGTCAACGGCGTGCCGCTGAACACGAAGGCAGATCCGTGGGCGAGCTTCCAGGGGCTGGGTGACAAGACCGTCGTGCTGACGGTCAACGGCACGCCATCGGCCACCGGCGCGCGCGAAGTGGTCGTCAAGTGCCTGACCGACGAGAGCGAGCTGAGGTTCCGCGCCTGGATCGAGGAGCGCCGGCAGATCGTCGACAAGGCCACCGGCGGAAAGGCCGGCTACATCTACGTGCAGAGCACGGGCGTCGACGCGCAGAACGAGCTGATGCGACAGTTCATGGCGCAGTGGAAGAAGGACGGCCTCATAATCGACGAGCGGTGGAACAGCGGCGGGCAGATTCCCGATCGCTTCATCGAACTGCTGAACCGGCCAACCCTCTGGTACTGGGGCGTACGCGACGGACGCAGCCAGCAGTGGCCGCCGGTCTCACACAACGGACCGCAGGTGATGCTGATCAACGGCTGGAGCGGATCGGGGGGCGACGCTTTTCCGTTCTACTTCCGTGAGGCCGGCCGCGGACCGCTCATCGGCACCCGCACCTGGGGCGGCCTCATCGGGATCAGCGGCGCGCCGGCGCTTACCGATGGCGGGAACGTCACGGTTCCGACTTTCCGCATGTACGACCCGAAGGGTCAGTGGTTCGCGGAGGGCCACGGTGTCGAGCCCGACATCCCGGTTGGCGAGGATCCGACCGCGCTGGCGAAGGGTTCCGATCCGCAGCTCGAGCGGGCCATCAAGGAAGTCACCGACCGCATGGCCAAGCAGCCGGCAACGCCGCCGCGGCCGGCGTACGAGCGGCGTGTGCCTAAGGGCGGCGAGGAGTAGGAATCGTCCAGAGATACAGGTTGGTTCCGTTGGCGGCCCGAACGACCTTCTCTGGAGGCCAGTCGCCGATCGCGAACTGATGGGACACGATTCGCGTCCCGGGCCGGAGGTCGCGCCTCAGCTTCGATTCGAGCTTTGCGTTCACATTCGCCGATAAGTACAGCGCGACGATGGTTGCACTCGATATATCGGCGTCAAACAAGTCGGCTTCGACGAACGTCACTCTATCGGCAAGCTCGACGTCGCGGGCAACCTGACGCGAGATCTCAACGAGCCGGGGATCCAGCTCGACGCCGACGCCGCGCGCTCCGTACTTCTGCGCTGCCAGAATTGGAATCCGTCCGTCTCCGGAACCGAGGTCGTACACCACGTCGCGAGCACTCGTCCCCGCGAGCTCCAGCATCTCGTAGGCCACGGCCTCCGGCGTCGGCACGAAGTCCACGTCGGGCGTGCGCGCCGGTGGCCGGGGCACGGTCCAGAGCAACAGCGTCGACCCATCGGGGGCATGACTCGTTGCGTCCGGCCGCCAATTCCCAATCCCAAACGCGCTGGACACGATTCTGGAGCCCGGCCGCAGCTCACGCCTGAGCTTCATCTCGAGTTGCTTGTTCACGCTCGGCCACAGGTACATCGTGACGACGGTCGCCTGCGAGATATCCTGGGTGAATAGATCGCCTTCGATGAATGTGACCTTGTCGGCGACACCACTCTCCAGTGCGGCCTGCCGCGAGATGCTCACCAGCTTCGGGTCCAACTCCACGCCAACACCGCGCGCGCCGTACTTCTTCGCGGCCATGATGACGATCCGCCCATCGCCGGACCCGAGATCGTAAACGACGTCATTCGCGTTCACTCGGGCCAGCGCGAGCATCGCGTCGACGACGACAGGGGCGGTCGGGGCAAAGGCGACGTCCGGGGAGCGCGTCGGGACCTGGCACAGGGTGAAGTGCGCGGCCCCAGCAATCGCGCCGAGGACAAGGCTGAAGAGTACGGTCAATTACTGGCCAGAACCTATCTGATAAAAACAAACAGGCTGAACGCGCCGACGGCCACGGTTCACGATGAACACGATGATCCGATGAACACGAAGAAACCGTCTGGGATCCATCGGAAACGTGCACATCGTGTTACGTGATGTCGTGACCCATTTGTGAGGCGGCTTCCGGTCTAGCGGACACCGACGGTCGCCTGCCCCATTCCGGTCCGTCCTTGCGTGTCGCGCGTCTCGACGAAGATCCGCACACTCCCCGTAGTCCCGGTACCGCAGCCGATCCCGACCGTCAGGGGAAAGGATTGCCCGGAACGGGCCTGCTCCAGTGCGCTCCCGAACTGCGTGGCGGGCACCGGCGCAGGCAACGTCACTTGAGGCGCAGCGGCGCCCGATGTGTCGACAAACTGCGCGCGGATTGAGGTGACGACAACGCTCACCCCGGTGGGCGGCTGGACCACGACGACGAGCGGCACGCTGAACGGCGTGACGGAGGGGCAGAAGGGATTCTGGATCTTCTGCGCGACAGCAATCGGTGAAGTAGGTACCGACTGCAACCGATAACGCGCTAGTGGTGGGTGACGGCTGCGTCGGGTTCACGACTGCGTCTGTGCCACCGCACGACGCGCTGAGGAACGCGACGACGACCAGAAGCGACATGCGACGTAGCATTGGGGAGCCTCCTGTTCTGGCGCGCGAAGAAATCGACCTGGCTCACTTTGCACATTCTAGTCATTCCTGGTGACGTTTATCCTCCATGTGGTTCCTGCCGACGGGCGGGCGGCTACGGCCGGGCTAGCGGCCTGTCCTGACACCGCAAAGCGGGACCGTGGTGCAGGGAACTGCCAGGGACCATTGCGACACCTGGCTCGCGAACAGTAGATATACGAACCAAAAAGACGAACGGATTTCTATCGTCGGCGTGAGCGTCTCTTCCGAGGATCCTTCCGTATCATCTCGCGGAGCTGTCGCTGTTCCGGTTGCGCTGGCTTCTTCAGCTTGATTGTCTTCAATCCGAGATGAGACAAGATTGCATTCCAGCGGTGTTGTTCTGATTGGTACCCCATGATCATCCTTTCAATGAACCCAAGAAAAAGGTTGGGCGTACTGAACGCACGCCTCGCGAGTTGGGAGGGACAGGAGACGAACCACGGCCGCAGCCGGGTCGTCAATCGATAGACTTGTTGAAGGTGTGGCTGCGCGCGTGCGCAGACCGCGCTAGGTGGCCTGCCGAATCGCTACAAGGGCTTTGACTCGTCGAGAGACGGCCACAGACGATACATGAAAGCTACGAGATTCTTGGCGCGGAGAGAGGAAAGCTCAGTCCATGGAAATTGAGGTCGTCAGTCCGTTCCCCAGGGGTTATCGATCACAAAGCGCCAGGAGCCATCTTCCTGACGACGCAGAACATCCCCGTTGCGCCCCGTGAGCGTCACGGGTTTGCCGTCTGGCCCTGTTCCGGTGAATGACCAGACCCCGGCGACGAGAGCCAGGCCACCGGCCTCGAGGACGCGCGTCACTTTTGAGATCGAGCGTGCCCTTCATCGCAATGAAGGCCGCCAGTGATTGACGAACACCCGCTAGGCCGTGAGCGAGGCTCCCAGGCTGAGACGCAAAGGCGGCGTCAGGCTCATAGAGAGACATGAGGGCGTCGAGATTCCCGGTGTTGATTCCCTCGACATCGAGTTGAGGACTTGCTCAGGCGTCTCTCTGGACATGACAATCCTCTCTGCCCGCGAATGCTCAGAAGGCACCGAACCGCTGCGGCGCTCGATGGCGCCTCCGGCCTCTCGAACCAGAGACATCCCCGCATACTCTGCCAGGTATGTCAGCGCAACGGAGATGAGCAGTGCCTCGGCAAAAACCACGAGCACGCGCACGAAACCAAACGGTCGCCTTGTGATCACTCTGGCCTCGCAGTCCACTACCCGCGCATCCTTGGTGCTGCCACGAACCAAGCACACCAAGAGAGCATCGCAACCATCAGGACGAGCCTGTAGGCTGGATGCGTGCCCACACCGATGCTCGACAACCAAAGCAACAAACCAAACGCCGCGCACGTGGTCCAGAGAGCCAACGGCTTGCGCATGCACCACCTGCCTTTTCGAGAGCCAGATCCACAGGCCACGACCCAGGAGGGGAGACTGCGTGACCACACCCTGCGCGACTACTTGGCCAACTGCCCCTTGTTGAGCCGGCCGAACCGCCACCCGGCGTTGTCATGTCCTTCGCCGTACCGCACGCTGATGGGTGCGCCCTCCTCGAGCTGGGCGAACTCCTCGGCGCTCAGGGTGAACGTCACACTTCCTGTCTCGCCGGTCTGCGGATAACGGCTCGCGGTAAATTCGCGTGCGCCGATACGCAGAACGAGTAGCTCTCCCTGGGGCAGGAATTCGCGGTTGCTCGCAAGCCCGATCTCGATCTGGTTGATGTTCGCGGAGCGAATCGACTTGACCTCGTTCACGTCCGTCTTTGCGGGACCGTCATCGATCTGCGAGTCATCGCTCGCAAGAACCGGCGACGCAACGAAGCCACTCGTGTCGACGCTGCTGACGTTCGAGAGCCGAATGTTGCCGATGAAGATCTCGTCTCCCTTCGTGTCGTCGAAGGTGAACCTCACGCCACGCAGGTTGCGGACAATAGTGCTGCTGCCGAACTGCCCCAGCTGAATACGTATCGTCTGGAGAATCGGATGCGGCGAGGAGCCAACGAACCTTACCAGCCCTCCGACCGGACCCGTCAGCGTCAAGTAATTGCCGATCGGAATCGCGTTCGACAGGCTTCCATCGGCCGACACGAGGCGGACCGAAAAGCTCGTGGCGGCCAGCCATTGCGCGTCCGTCTTCGAGCAGGCGGCATCGCCGCATTGACGTGCCACTCTGAAGTCGAGCGTCCTGAAACTGCCGGCGTCTCGGCCCTGCCCCGGTGGCGTCCAATTGCTCTGGAAATAGGTGTTGGCCCCCGCTGCCTTCCACGCGATTTGCGCGACACGCTGCTGAAGGCTGTGGTTGGCGATGCCGCCGTGAGTGACGCTGACGCTGCTGACGCTGTTCAACGCGCCGGAGCTGTTGACCCCGGTCGGCTGATCGAAATCGTCGAAGGTCGTCGTCAGCGCGGCGTCGGCCGAATCCGTGTAGCCGCGATCGATACGAGTGACATCGGCGACAATCGACGGAAGCTCGAACTGCGGGTTGAACAGGCCGGCCAGGGATGGATCGGCGGCTGATCCAACGTGCGCCCGGAAAAACGCCAGCACGGCCGCCAGAGCCGTGGTGCGTTGATCGGACGAGCCGAGGAGATTACCGAAGAGCCGTTGGTGACCCAGACATCCCGGTGAATCGCTCAGCTGCCATTCGGTGTTGTAAAAATTATGGTTCGCACCCCACACCGTAAACGTCGATTTCGGACGCGGCGCCGGACTCTCCGATCGAATCAGCAGCATGCGGTCGAAGGGCCGAACGCCCTGCAGGTTGAACACGTCGCCGTCGCACATCGGCAGCAGCACGTTCCAGGCGACGCCGTCCGCGTCCAGGATCCGATCTGTTTGTCCATCCACGGGACCGATCTCGAAAATCCCTTCGAAGGCGACGGGGCCGATGCGCGCCGGCCAGGGACTGCTCGCGTCCCGGTACAAGTTGTAGGCCGCGCGGACCCCTTCTCCGCCGCGTGAATGCCCCAGCATCCCTACCTGTGTGAAATCAAGGACGCCGCGGATATCGAACCCCAGGCTCGGGGGGGCGGCGCCGCCATCGTTCCATTCGCGCAGTCGTTGCAAGTGCTTGAGGACCAACCGCCCGCGCCGAAGGTTCAACCCGCGATCGCCGAGCACACCGGGCGCGGCATTCACCCCCCGATTTGCGTTGATCGAGACGACGACGTATCCCCAGGACGCAAGGCGGTCGGCGAAGTACGCATAGCCCTCGTGGCTGGGCACGACGACGTAGCCGGGAGGGCACGTACCGGTGAACGTGTACTGGACGTTGATATCGAAGCGGCCTGGCCCGATGCCTTCGAAACGGCCGCACGTCGCGTGGTTGCCGTGCAGGACCACGACGAGGGGGTAAGGGGCTGAGAGATCGACCGGGCGGTACACGCGCGCCCACAGCTCCGTCGCGAGCTCCGTCGAGACATCAGGATCGACTGACGCGGGCAGCTTGTACTCCGAGCTCATCGTCGCGTAGGGACCCAGTCCACTGGCGTCAGGAGCGATCTGCGCCCTCGCGTTGGCGGCCGACAACATGAAGCAGCAGGCGACACGAAGATAGAGTTTTCGGCTCCGCATGCGAACCTCCGCGATTTTGGCCTCCGTAAGAGAGGAGTATACGCGGAGCCATGTGCGTAGCAACCGTTGGGATCCTACGCGCACGTGCTGCCTTCCATGCAACAGGAGGCGGCACGCCGGGCTCGGAACCCTCCTGCATGGCTGAGACAGCACTCCCCGCCCGATTGGTTAGCTTTGCCCTGCGCGTCACCAAGTTCGCGGCCGCGCGGTCAGCCGCTTACTGAGACGCACTCGGGCAAGCCCTTACGGCGTCCTGGGACGACATTCCTCGAGCAGGATGTCTCGAACTCTGTCAGCGCCGTTCCGGCTGCCAAGAAGCCCCTTGGGTCCCGAGTGGCTGACGTCCGGAACGACTGTCTTGCGGACGAGCGGCGACCCCCGCTCCAGCAGCAGGTCATGGTAAACCGTGCCCATCGCGACAGCGTGCGTGTCGTCGATGCCCTCGAACACGAACCACACCATCGTGCGGGGATGAACGTAGTCTCCCTCACCGGAGGCGACGCTGGCCTGGCGCAGCTTCTCGCGGAAGGACGGCTCATTGCGAGCGCACGGCCCTACGGCCGGCGGCACCTCGTTCGGAGCGAAACTCTGCGGGCCGCCCGGCGGCAAAAAGCCGAACCCGGCATCGATGATTCGCGTCGCCCAGTCGGGAAACGTCAGGCTCGCATCCTTCGCGTCGTCGCGGGCGCAGCTTCGATCGATCCTCGCCATGGGCGGTCCACCTGTGGGGACGACGGCTGCGAGAATCTCTTCGAGACCATGGTGACTCAGCATGTAGGCGACTTGTGCCGCGCCGCCTGAATGGCCCGTTGCGCAAAACGCGCTCGTGGGCCCTGGCTGGTGAAGATGGTCGTGCACCCACCGGGCAACCGACGCCGGCCGACATCCCAATCGGACGTGGCCTTCTTCCTTGCCAGCCGATCCGAGCGCCCAGCTGTCGATCCATTGCAGCTGGACGGTGCGGAATCCCGCCGTCGAAAGATCGCTCAGGATACGAGCGGTTTCAGGCGTGCTGTCATACGAAGCCGTGCCAAGCCCTCCGCTGGCGAACAGTATCGTGCCTCTTGGCGATTTGCCGGCAGCCGCGACTTTCAATCGCGCTCGAGCGGGAGCGGCAACCTCCGAACAGGTCACTCGAATCTCGTAGCACTCGCCTCCGCTACATCCCGCCGGACCAGAAAGAACCTCGACCGTACCCAGTTGCCGGGGCACAGGAGCCTGCTGAGACGCGGCGCCGGAGTGGAGGGTGCCCGACGACGATCAGGCCAAGCGAAAGTGCGAGCCGTTCAACGCGGAGGCGAGACGAAAGCCGCCAGGGAGATTCCACCATCGTCGTCTCCTTGCAGATGCGACCTGTTCAGCACAGATAGCATGTCCGTGCCTAACGTGTCCATGGATTCGAACTGCGGCTGGCTGGAAACATCGCTCGCTAGTCTGTGCAGGCGTTCGTACCGCGGTAGGCCGCGGCCGAGGTATCGAAAGGGGCGGTTCGATCGCGGGCGAATCGATGCACGTCGGGCTGTGCCTCGAGCCGAACGAACTCGCCTCAGCGAGCGGCCTGAATCACGTCGTAGCGACGCCCGGCAATCGTCAGCGAGCCCGTGCGCGCGGGGCCGTTGTTTGGCGCCGCCACGAACTGCACGAGCCCGTTACCTGTGCCCGACGCGCCCGCCGTGAGGGTGATCCAAGCGTCGTTGCTCGCGGCCGTCCACGTGCAGGCACCGGTCACGATCACGAGAACGTTTCCATTGCCGCCCTCTGGGCCGTAGGTATGGAACGGCGGCGCAAGCACCCATCCACATGGCGACCCCTGGTTCACGGTGAGCACAGTCGAGGCGACCGTGACCGTTCCAGTCCGATCAGGTCCATTGTTTGGAGCAACGGTCAACGCCACCTGCGCGGGACCGCTGCCGGAGGTAGCGCCTGGCGTGATCCAAGTGGCGCTGCTCGACGCGCTCCACGGGCAGCCGGAACCGGTCGCTATCGACGCCGTCGCCGTTCCGCCCGCCGGAGCCACATCCTGCGATGGTGGCGTCACGGTATACGTGCAGCCGCTGGCCTGAGAGACGGTGACCGTGTGCCCGCCGACAGTGAGCGTTCCCTGACGGGCGGGGCTTGAATTTGCGGCGATGGACAACGACACCTGGCCACTACCGCTGCCGCTCGCCACGCCGCCAATGGTGATCCAACTCGCTCCGCTGGCCGCCGACCAGGTACACCCCTGCGCCGTCGTCACCTGAATGGTGTTCGCGCTGGCCGCAGCTGCGACGCTGAGGTTAGTGGGCGTGACGGTGATCGCACAGCCCGAGGCCTGGTTGACCGTCACCGTCTGACCGGCGATGCCGATGCTCCCGGCGCGGGACGGACCAGAGTTTCCGGCGATGCTGAACCGAACGTCTCCAGCGCCGCTGCCGCTCTGTCCCGCAGTGATGACGATCCAATCCGAGGAGCTCGCCGCCGTCCAGGCACAGCCCGGCCCCGCACGAACCGTCGTCGCGCTGGTCGATGCGGCCGCCGGGGCCGCGTAGGTCAGCGGGTCGATTGTGAAACTGCATCCCGGCGACTGCGTCACCGTGACAACGCGACCGGCGATCGTCACAGTGCCGGTTCGTGTGGGACCATCCGTCGAGGCGACCTGCAGGGCCAGGACGCCGGGTCCACTGCCCGCCGCGCCGCGCGGCAGCGTGATCCAAGGAACTCCGCTCTGGGCGGTCCACGTGCAGCCGGCTGGCGCCGACACAGCGACTTCGGTTGCGCCGCCAGCCGCACCGACGTTGATGGCCTCGGTGCCGACGCTATAACTGCAGCCCGCACCCTGTTGAACTTGAACGGTCTGACCGGCGATCGTCACAGTGCCGCTTCGTGTTGGACCATCCGTCGAGGCGACCTGCAGGGTCACGACGCCGGGTCCACTGCCCGTTGCGCCGCGCGTCAGCGTGATCCAAGGAACTCCGCTCTGGGCGGTCCACGTGCAGCCGACCGGCGCCGACACCGCAACTTCAGTTGTGCCGCCAGCCGCACCGACGTTGAGCGCCTCCGTGCCGACGCTATAGCTGCAGCCCGCACCCTGTTGAACCTGGACGGTCTGACCGCCGATCGTCAGCGTGCCGGCTCGTTGGGGTCCGCTGAGTGGTTCGACGCGGAACGTGACAACGCCGCTGTTATCGCCCTCGCGCCCAGAGACGATCGTGATCCAAGGAACGTCCGATATCGCGGTCCAGCGGCATTGCGCGCTCGTGGTGGTGACTTGAACCGTGTGCTCTCCACCTGCTGCCTCCACTGTCTCGAGTGTCGACGACAGCCGAAATTCGCACGGCCTGGCGTCCTGCGAAATTTGCAGGCGCTGATCTTCGACCTTGATCGCGGTGGACCGCGACGAAGGAAGGCCGTTGGCGGCGACCGTGAACTGCACCGTGCCCTCGCCTTGCCCGTTCATTGGTGGAGTCAGCGTGACCCACGGCGCCTCGCTCTGCGCGGACCACGTGCACTCGGGATTCGTCGTCACCCGCATGGCGCCGGTTCCGCCGTCGAACGTGAACGACAGCTTCTCCGCCTGAGCCTGCACGCCGCACCGGATTTGTGCCGGCGACGTCACCGTTCGGACTTCCGACTTGCACGAGGACAGCAACGGAAGGATGAGGAGCAGCCAGACGCAGATTGGCGTGTGCGCTACGCGTAAGCGGCAAAGAATTGCCATCCCACATGGCATTTTGGCGACAAGGGCCGCTCGACGCAAGGAACGTGCGCAATACTGCGCAAGGCAACGTTCTGGCTCTGCCGTTCCGAACCTCTGCCGAGCCAGCGCCTGCGCGTGAAGGCAAAGGGAAAATGCGATCGGGTCATCGTCAGACCCTCGGTGTCACGACGCCAAGGAGCACGACGTTGTAAGACGCGCTGATGGCTGGGCATGTCGGCAGCCAGCGACGGCTTCCGACGGATTTATGCGGCTGTTTGGAAAAGCATTGCGAGCAGGTCGTCGTCTCCGACATGGGGAACGGCCTCTGCGCGGAACTCCGACCTGCCTTCGACGAAGACGCTGCTCGTCGGTTGCGCTGAACGGACTCTGCCGCCGTGCCGTCCCGTCGTTGGTCAGTTCCCAGCAGTCTTCGGAAACTTCGGGTCTGCTTTCGCCTCTTTGATCTGCGCCAGATGCCGCTCGGAATGCGCGGCCGCGAAGATCAGCCACTGGTAGGCATCGAGCGGCCCCAGCGCCGAGTCCGACACGCGAGCGCGAAGATCGTCCTTGGTCTTCGCGGCGTACTCGATCGTCTTGCCGCGCCGTTCTCTGAACGCCGCGACCACTTCAGCTTGTCCGCCCATTTTGGAGGTGGCCGGTTGCAGCGGCTCAGGCGCCTGCACTTTCTTGGTGCGATCGGGGATCACCGTGCGAATCATCTCGTCTTTCCCCTTGGCCGCCGCCAGTTGTTCAGGCGTCGCCGGCGCACCGCTCATAGCTTTCTGTTGAAGATCGAAAATGAACGTTTCGGCCAGCGCGAGATGCTGGACGACCTCGCCCACGGACCATCGGTCCGGCGCGGCTTTGAAAGTCCATTGGGCCTCCGACAGTTGCGCGGCCTCAGCGAGCACCTGATCCCGCGTGGTCGTGAGGTGTTGGACGATCGCGGCGCGCTCCTTCTCGGAGATTTCCGTGGCAGTTCGAACGGGCGCCGGAAGCGCCAGCGTGATAGCGACAGCGGCAAGCAGTGAGAGTTGGAGTTGGTTCACAAAACACCTCCATGAAAAGCGCGAACGCGGTACATACATTCTATAGTTTATTACCCGGGCGAGCGAGAATCTGTACGGCAAGCCGCGTATCCGGAATCGCCTACTCCTGCCGTATCCACGCCTCGTTGAAGTGCGCGTGCCTGATCGACTTGCGTGGCAGCCGCTGCTTCGCATCCGGCGTGACGGATGCCGGAGGAGCGAAATAGCTGTACGTTGCATGCAGCGTACCGTCAGCTGCTTGCACGATCGACGGATAGTGATACTCCCCGCGCTTCTGGGGATCGGACGTCTCGGCATCGCGCTCCAGGTGCCGGGTCCATCGCCAGGTCCGGCCCTCGTCTTCCGACAACGACACGGCGAGGCTGTAGCGGCCGCGTTCGAGATCGTTGTACACGAGCACCCAGTGGCCGTTCTTCAGCCTCAACACTTCCGCGCCGGAGCCCGGATTCGGGCGATCCGAATCCTGAACAGGACTCCACGTCTCTCCTCGATCACGCGAAGAGCTGACCGCTAGACGCTTCGGCGCCGGACCGTTGTCCCTCATGAACGCGACGAGCGTGCCGTCAGCTCTTCGCGCGAGCGACGGCTGGATGTTGCCCAGCCCGACGAGGGGCGTACTCGTCTTCCATGTGGTTCCCCAATCGTCAGTGATCGCCATCAGCGAGAGGCTGAAACCGTCGGAATAGAGCGGCACGATGAGCCGCGTGCCATCGAGCACGAACGGATGCGCGCGCGTCATCCAGCCCAATCTCCGCGTGAGCTTCTCGGCCGCGTCCTTCTTGAGCCGTTCGAGGTAGGCGCGTCCCCGGTCGTCGCCGGCGTCAGGGTTCGATGCGAGGATCCGATCCACTTCCGCGTTGACCGTTCTCGCGAACTCGTCACCGGGAGTGACGTGCAGCACGTCGCTGACCTCCCACCGTGGGGCGCGGCCAGGACCGTAGTCTGACGCAATCCGGTATTTCATCAACGCGGTATGCCACTCGTTGGCGAGGATCGTCGGCCACAGCAGCCACAGCCGCCCGCGCGGATCGACGAACATCGTCGGATTCGTGTCCGGGTATCCGGCGGTATCGGCCATGACAAACGGCTCGCTCCACCGCGTCTGCCCCTTGGACAGTCGCGATCCGAGCACGACTACATCGTCTGCCGTCCGCTCACCGGAGCCGTGGAACCAGCAGGCGAGCAGATCGCCGCCGGGCAGCTCGACGACCGTCGACCCGTGGTTGTGCCAGTGCTCGAGCGGAAAAAGCAACTCCGAAGTGAGGAAGGGACGGGTGGTCTGAGCCGTATTCGATTGCGCCGCGAGGGCCGCGGCGACTATACCGAGGATGCAGACGATCGCAGCAATCGATGTCTTCATGGCGCGTGCTCCTCGTCGTTTACAGCCTTCGTGAGCATCATAGCCCCGAGTTCACGAGACCCCAAGGTCGGCGCTTGGGTGCGGCGCCAATCTTCATGATTGGACCAGCTCCGGTCCCCAAGCTCGATGGCGGCACGAGGCCGAGCATCCGCATGTAGGTCACCATGTTGACGTTGTGCAGGTTCTTCGTCGCATGGCTTGGCGTAAAGGCGGTCTTGCTCTACTTCGCAGTTCAGCACCCCCGGTCTCTCTGGCGTACGCGTTCTGGACGGAGGACGATGCCGTGCTGTTCGCAACGGTTATCACATTCTGGTGGGTCGGAACGACAGCTATCGCGCCTGCGAGTACGGCGGCATTTCCGGCACTTCAGTGCTCCCTTTGCGCTCCGTCGGAACCCGCAGGCCGGTCCGCTCCTCGAGCATCGCGTCATCACGAAGTGTGAGCTTGACCTCTAGGGGCCCGGCCGTCATCAGCTGGATCTGGAACGATACGTCGATCGCGCCGGACGACGAGTGCGCAACCGCAGCGTGACTCGCGAGGAAGGCAGTTGGTCCGGTCGATCGGCTGGAGCACCCCGACCGTCCGGGCTCCCACCACCAGACACCCTTCTCATCGCTCGGGTCGACCGCGACACAGAATCCCGGGTGTGGCTCGCCCAGAAGCGCGAGCGGTGCGGTGCTGACGATGTAACGAGGAAGCACGGGAGATGCGGATTTGCACGCCGCGAGAGGAACACTCAGGAGCAGGACTATCGCTGCATAGCGCATCGTCGATCCCTCGTGAAAGCGCGCTTCGTAAGGCCGAAACTGGCTGCGGCGCAAGAACACACAGCCTTCGGCACCGTTAGCCTTTCACGAGCGTACAACTAAGAAGGCCCAGTTTTCTGGCCTATTGGCGAAGCCTTGCTCGCCAGCCGTAGCTCTCGTCTTGCAACCTTCGCGTGAACAGGAGATCGAAGATTGGTGCGGAAGAGAGGATTGGGCCGGGCGGATTCTGTCGAGTGCCCACAAGTCGCAAACAGGCCGGTTCTGTTGGCGTTCCGGTATTGCCCCAAGCGACCTAGTCACCCCTTGTGACGGCCAGTACCAGAGAGTTCGTGACCCATCTGTGACCAACAAGCTGAGTCGAGGCACATTTCGGTTCCAAGGATTCCACCAGATCGCGAAACTTCGGGTTCATTGGGTACTCCCGACGCACGGCGATCAGATTGTGGCGTCCCCAGCGGGATACGGACGCTTGTGGACTGCCGATGTTTACCGCCGAGTGACGCTGGCGGCATAGACAGGAACGCGCTTGTGGGCGATCCCATCTGCCCCCCCTCCCCCAAATCAAAGATCCACTTCTCGGGTAACATTGCGGCCTCGTGGCGCCACTAGCTCCATTCATCGACATCATGCGAACCGTATTCCCTGTTGTAGCAACCGAACCAGGGCGGACCACCGAGCTGACGCGGGCGGATTTCTTCGGGACGGCGTTCGCTGTCGCGGATGGCCTATTCTTCACGGCTGCGCACGTCGTCAATGCGGCGGCGGCCCACGGAGCGCTGTCGCTCGGCGGACCTACGGATACCCCGATGATGGGCGGGGCGCCGGTCACCCGGTGGGAAATCTGGCCCGACAGGGACATCGCTCTGTTGTTCTGCAACACGGGGCCGGTCACTCACCTGAACATCTGGTTGACCAGTCGCGTGCAAGTGCTAACGGATCTTTCATCGTTCGGTTACCCTCACGCTGTTACCCGAGCAAACGATCAGGAGCATTTTGAAGTGGTTTTCCGCGCGTACAAAGGGCACGTCGTCACGACGCGCGGGTTCGATCGTCTACAGGACAAGCCAGCCATATACGAGGTCTCGTGTCCATTTCCCGAAGGACTTTCAGGCGGTCCGCTTTTGCTTAACCATGAGGGTCAGCTCGCCGTTGTAGGCATCGTGCTCGGTTCCGAAACAGTTACGTACGCCGGCGTGGACCACACGGTTGGCGTAGCGATGATCGCTGACGAGATTCTGGAACTGTCGAGCACAATTCTCGGCGGGTCGCTCAGGACCGCTCTCCCGTTAAATCTGGCTGAATTGCGACCGCGCAACTAACAAATCCGAGGCGCACTACAGGTTCGTGCTTGTTTGTGATGCCTACGCTCGGTCGAATTTCACAGCCGACCGGGGTTCATAGGGGTTAGACGCAGCCCCCGAGGACGGCCGCTGCTACTTCCGGGCCGAGGGCATAACAGATCTCGGCGTCGTCGTTTCCGGTCAATATTCGCAGGGTTCTACTACCGACTCGACGCACCCTCGTCAAGCGCCTAGTAGAAGGACCGAATTTGTCGTAGATCTGCCCGCCAACCACCTCGGACCGGGTTGGAAGCGCAGGCTGGCTAGCAAATGATGAGGTGGCGTCAGGGTCGCGACTGTCCGACCCGCGTCGCGAGCCCCGGTCCAGCTTGCGGGCCAAGCGCAGCTCAACCACCCGCGGTCATTCGTCTCGACTAAGGCTCGGCAAGAACGCCCACGAATCAGCAATTCGCCATGCACACCTGTCAATTCGGGTTCGTTCCCACGGGCCGCAGGAAGTGGCTGAAGGCCCAGTTGGCCGCGTGCGAACCCTGTCTGCGCGCCACGACATCTGCGAAACGAAAGTGGATGCCCAAGTAGACGCGAGCGTCCACCACATCGTCGGCAGCGTCGGAGAATCGATGGTACGTGCGTGTCTTCTGGACCACCTGCGGTGTGTTACTTGTCATTGAGAAGGTCACTTCGTCAGTTCCGAAGAAGTTGGCCAGCATGGTAGTCACAGCGCCCGAATTGTTGTTTGCCCCGGACGTGTAGTCAGGATAGTTCGGTGTGGTGATCAGCGGCTGCCAGGCAGTGTCGCCGGCCGTTCTGTGGTTGCCGTCCTTGTCGCCTTCGTGAATCGCCGTAATGGGCCGCCAGAAATTCCAGTACTTCTTGCTATCCCACGCCGTGATATACGCGTCGGCGATTGCCATGTAGCTGAGGGCGAAGAGCCGGGCACTATCGTCAACGTTATTGAGATACGTACCAGTCACGGTCCGCAAGGCCCGCGTCCACAACAGAATCGAGTTGTCGGCAAAGAAATAGCCGATGTCGGTCTGTTCGGGCGAGCGGCTGCTGTTGTTGAGACCTCCCAGGGCCTTGACTTCGTTGTAGTCCTTGGCGTACTGGCCGCTGGTCAGATGCGGCGCGGGCGGGGAGGCCCGGAACTGTGCAGGGTCCTTAAGCGTGAAAGGCGTGACAGTGGCCACCCACGCCGTCACCATCGGTACGGGAACCGGAGGATTGCTGCCAGGAACGAAGGACGTCGGACGCCACTCGCCAAGGCCAGTGCCACCGTAGAAGGCTTCCGGGCTGGGAGGGAAGCGCCCGTCACCGGCGCGCATTCTGAGAATGCAGGCGGCGGCCTGCTGGCCCGTGAGCACTCCCGGGTTGACCGTGAGGCCAAGGCCATCCAGATAGTTGTCATAGATAGCGTTGAGGTCCCCGGTGCGACCAGGAAAAAGGTCCACGAGCACATCGTGAGCGGCCGTGGCGGCAGCTGCGATCGGCGAGCCAGAGCCGCTGGGGATCCCCGCGCAATATCGCTCGAACCGTCCCTCAATCGCCTGGATCGCGTCGTGCATCGCGACGTGGACCATGGCGAAGTCAAAGGCGCTGGTGGGGCCTTGCCGCGCCGCGGCGGCGATGGCCTGCGCGGCGAACTGGTTCCAATCGACGACGACATCGGCGCGGGCCGGCGCCGCCCAAGTCAGACACGCACACGCGATGATGGAAACCCTTTTCATCTCTGCCTCCTGAAGGACACGGTCGTTGTTGTGTGCGCGCGGACTCGGTTGCACGGACCCAGGCGACGCAAGCAGCGACTCCGAATGTTGCGGCACGTTATCGATAGCGTCACGCCGGCGCCATGGGCAGGAGATGAGTTTCGGATGGTTTTACAGGTGAACGGCTAAGCGGCTCTATCAAAGCGCGTTACGCGGTCGTCTGTACGCGGTTGTCGCCGTGGTGTAGACTGTGCCCGGGTAGCTGTGGGTGACGAACCGCTCGTTCGATTCGGCGTCTTCGACTTCGACACATCGGCCCTTCAGTTACGCAGAGCTCAGCGTCTTGTCAGACTCAGACCACAGGCGCTCAAGCTGCTGCGGATCTTCGTGTCGCACCCGCGTGAGGTCATCACGAGAGAGACGATCCACCAGGAACTGTGGGGAGCCGACGTCCACGTCGACTTCGAGCAGGGCGTGAATCACGCGGTCAAGCAGCTCCGCGCCGCGCTTGGAGACGATGCGAATACGCCACGGTACATAGAGACGCTCCCACGTCGCGGCTACCGCTTCATAGCACCGGTCGATTTCGTCCCGAACGACGCGGAGTCGGTCGTCAGTGCGCCGCCCAGCACCGAGACGAAAAGGCGATGGCCAGTCGGGGGTTTCCGCGCACTCATAGCGACGGCAGCCGTCCTGGCCATGGCCGGTCTTCTCTTCGTGGTCCTGTCGCGCGCGTCAGGTCCGAGCGCTACGCTACCGGCCAACTCTACGCTCGCGGTCATTCCGTTCGACGTCCTGGATGTGGAGGGCGCGCCCGAATACCTCGGCCTCAGCCTTGCCGATGCCGTGATCGCCCGTCTCGCGACGGGAGGAGCAATTCGAGTCCGCCCCATAGCGGCCACGCGAGCACCCGACCAGAAAACCCCGGATGTTCGAGCCGTGGGGCGCACGCTCCGGGCCGACTACGTCCTCGCCGCTACGCTGCGCCGTAGCGGGCAACGCGATCGGGCGGAGCTCCAGCTGCTGCACGTCGCGACGGGACGAGCCGTCTGGCGGAGCACGGTCGATGTCGCCGCGGCCGATCTCATCGGCCTCGAGGCCGCGGTGTCCGATCGCGTCGCCTCCGCGTTCCGGGCCGGCGGCACACCCGGCCGCGGTCATACCGAGGACCCGCTGGCATTTCAGGCGTACCTCGAAGGACGGGCGCACCTCGCGCATCTCACTGCGGAAAGAACGCTCGCCGCGGTCACGGCATTCGAACGCGCACTTGCGGTCGACAGCAGATATCCCTTGGCGCATGCGGGGCTCGCCAAGGCCAGCGCGCAAATGTACATCCGCTTTACCGCTGCACAGGACCTCGACCAGTGGCGATCTCGTGCCGAGCGGCACGCACGGCGAGCGCTGGAACTGGAGGGCACGCTCGCGGAGGCACATGAGGCGCTTGCGGCAGTGGCGAGGCACGCCGACTTCGATTGGGACCGCACGATCGAGCAGAGCGTGGCGGCCTTGCGACTCAACCCGAGCCTCGACCTGCCGCACCTCTACCTGGCCGCCGCCTTTCAACACATCGGGCGTCTCGATCTCGTCGAGCGGGAAATCAGAGCGGGGCTGGAAGCGAACCCGCAGAACCTCGGAGAAGCGTTCCGGCTCAGAGGGATGGCCGCGCTCTGGAACGGTCGTTTCGCTGAGGCGCGAATGCACTTCGAGCAATTCCAGCCGCTCTCCTCCAAACCTGTCCCGGAGGTGCTCGTCGCCCAGGGGCTCTACTACACCGGCGAGACGGCGCGCGCCGAGGCGCTGCTCTCCGGGTTCGGGGGCAGCAGCGCGCCGCCGGCGCAGCGCGGCCGTGCGCTACTGGCCAGCTTCCTCGCCGCGCGCGGAGCGAAGCGCGACTCCCGAGCGCTGGTGAAGGACATCCTGTCACGTGCCTACCAGGATCACCATGTGACGTATAGTCTCGGCGCCACGTACGCGCAACTGGGGCAGATGGGCGAGGCGTTCCGCTGGATTCGCCAGGCGGCTGACACTGGCATGCTCTGCAGCGCCTGGTACCTGAACGATCCGCTGCTCGCTCCGCTGCGAATGGACGCAGCCTTTGCGCCGTTCATCAGTAGCGTCAAGGCGCGAGCCGACCTGATCGCCGTCGAGTACATCCGCGAGCTTTCCCAACCTTGATTGCGGGATCGGATACGGACGCCTTTGGACGGGTGACGTTCACCGCCGGATCTTGTTGGTTGCATGATCGCTGCGGGCGCCCTCTCCGCCGGTCTGGACGGCCGCAGGAGACTCCATCGCGCGGGTCGGCGGGTCTTGCGCGTCGTTCGGGGCCTCTGCCGCTCGTTGAATCCCTGCCGGCCAATTCCCGATTCGAGATTCTGCTATTCTGCCCCCGAACTTCCTGCACAAACCTTCTAGGCAAGCGGTCTGACCTGAACCAATGTCCACTATCACGCTGATGCCACCGCTCGGTCAACCACCTGTCCCTGGTCACGTTATAAGAGTGCATCGCATGCCGGGGTCTTATGTCCAGCAAGGCGATCCCGTGCTCGATCCGGGTCGGTATTCACATTCTCACGATTTGTGCACCGGACGAAGGGAAGATCATGCGCTGCCGAAGCGTCACAGAGCGGGTCGTCCCTGGCGACGGTGTGGTGGAAGTGACGGGCGTTGGGACGCCGACATGGGAGCTGTTTATAGCCTACCGCCGTGCCGATGCGCCTGGGCACGCAGGGCGAATTGGTGAACGTCTGATCGCGAACTTTGGTCCTGGTCAGGTGTTCAAGGACATCGAGTCACTACCACCGGGCGTGGATTTTGTCGATGTGGTGCGCGACAGGTTGCAGCGTGCCGTGGTCATGATTGTGATCATTGGCCCACGATGGCTTGATGGCCGTCTTCACGATCCGAATGATCTGCATCGCGAGGAGATCAGGACGGCGCTCGAGAGAAATCTTGTGACCATTCCTGTTCTCGTTGGTGGCGCCCATTTTCCGAGCCGGGGCGACTTGCCCGAGGATATTCAGTCACTTACTCGTCGTCAGGGGCTGGAGGTCGCAGACACCCGCTGGGACTACGACATCGGCAAACTCTCTGAAGCGATTGTCGTGGGCCTTTCACAGTCGCCAAAGCGTCAGCGATTCTTGGCCCAATTTAAACCTGAGTGGCCGGATGGGCCTCAATGGCACTGGGTGACTGATAACCCCACCGACAGCGACCTCGAGTGAACGAGCAGGTGAGCCTAATTTCGTCAGTTGAACCGGATCGCCGAATGGCTCAGGCGGCTAAACGCGTTCCGCAGTGCAGCCTGCACGGCACGCGCTACTGATGGCCACGATGAAGGCGCTGATACGCCGGCAGGTGCGTGACCAGAGAAACGCTCGGCGGCGCGGCGCCTGAGGCGATGCAGACCGCGCTAATCCCTGGCGAGGCAAGGTTTTCCCGGCGCCCGGAGGGATGAACCCCATGCACCAAAAAGTCGTCCTACATGAACGGCGACAGATTCGAGATTCCGCCTATTTGGCTGAAGTTGCACTGTCAGACCTGTGGCGACATGCGGAATTTCGACCCAAAAGCGGCCCTCGACGTCGGTGAGGTCTGGAACTGGAAATTCCTCACCTACACCTGCCGAGACTGCGGACGCTATTCAAAATTCTTTGCCGTTTTGATTCGCCGCAGTTCAGATCAGTCCGTCGACGCTGAGGTAATGAAGTTGGGCGAGTATCCGCCGTTCAGCGCACCGGTCTCCCGAAAGGTGGAAACGCTGCTTGAAAAGGCTGATCTTGAAATGTATCGCAAAGGCACGCGCTCGGAAGCGCAAGGGCTGGGCGTAGGCGCAGCGACGTACTTCAGGCGCATAGTCGAAAGTCAGTGGAAGTTACTGGTTCAAGAGATCAGAGACGCGGCCAAACAACTGGGTGGGGACGTAGCGATCTACGAGAAGGCGCTTCAGGAGACACAATTTGCAAAGGCAGTGGAGATGTTGAAGGATGCCCTCCCGGCGAAGTTGCTCATCCTCGACAAACAGAATCCGCTGACGCTCCTGTATCGCCCGCTAAGCCAAGGATTACACGAGCTTACCGACGAGCAGTGTCTTCAGCAGGCTGCGGACATCAGAATCGTCCTGACAGCTTTGCTGGAAAACATCTCGGATGTCTTAAAGGATCAGCAGCAATTGAAGGACGCTGCTACGCGGTTGTCCCAGTCCAAGGCGTGAAGTCACATCGGCGTGTTCACATCAGGCTGGGAACGACGAGAAAAGATTGGAGGCTGCACCCATAGAGAGTCGCCGGTTCCTGCCCGCCTGCTACCAAAAGCTGCGGCAGCACGTCGGGAAGTGCGCGAACTGCGGAGATCCTCGGCTCCGCGTTCTATCGCGGCTACCGCTGAGCCCACCCGCGTCCGATCAGCGCGGCCTTCCACGACTCCGTGAGGTTCAGGATCTCCTCCTGGGTGCGGCACACCTGAGAACGCTGCAGGTTGCCGTCGGCATGATGCACAAGAGAATACTCCCGTGCGAGAATTCAAGCTATGGGACACCAGCGTCTGAAATGTCCATACGAGACGGGCGAGTGGCGCAGCCATGTATGAAGCCCGCGTCTTCAAGGTGATGATCGCGACACCGAGCGACGTTCCGCAGGAGCGGCAGATCATCAGGGAGGCGGTCCACCAGTGGAACGCCCTGCTCGCCGACGACAAGAAGGTCGTGCTGCTCCCGGTGGGATGGGACACGCACGCGCACCCGATGATGGGGGATCGTCCGCAGGCCCTCATCAACAAGCAGGTGCTGAAGGGTTGCGACCTGCTCGTGGCGGTGTTCTGGACGCGGCTCGGCAGCCCGACCGGCGAAGCGGCGAGCGGCACGGTCGAGGAGATTGAGGAGCACCTGAAGGAAGGCAAGCCGGCGATGATTTACTTCTCGAACGCGCCGGTGCGGCCCGACAGCATCGACGAGGCGCAAGAGGCGCAATACCGAGCGCTGCGGGAGTTCCGCGCTTACTGCGAGCCGCGCGGGCTAGTCGAGACGTTCGAGTCCCCGTCCGAGCTCAAGGAGAAGTTCGGGCGGCAGCTGATCCAGTTAGTTCTCGACCGGTGGGCTCGCGCGGACGACGGGGCGACGGAGCAACGGGAGGCGGTGTTTCGGTGGCAGGCCGGCGCGCCCTCGGACGCGCCGATGCTCGCCGACGACGCTTGGGCGCTGTTGCGCGAAGCCGCGAAGGACCCGCACGGCACCATTCTCCGCACGAGGACCTTTAGCGGCCTAAGCGTCGGCACCAACGGGCGCGAGTTCGTGGAAGAACGCCAGAACCCGAGGGTCGAGGCACGGTGGGAGTCGGTAGTCCGCGAGCTGGTCGACGAGGCTCTAATTCAGGACCGCGGATACAAGGGCGAAGTCTTCGCCGTCACAGACAAGGGATACGCCGCCGCTGAGCGCCGCGGCTAGGCGACCGCGCGACGGTTACAAATACGGTTACATTCCAAGGAAGGCGTTGAAAAAATGTTGGAGGCGCCGCCCGGATTTGAACCGGGGATGGAGGTTTTGCAGCTTTCTGCTCTACGTTGTCACTCCAGGAGATTTACCAAAGGTTTACCAAACCGGCAACTCGGCTGCGCTGCGAAGGCAGTGCTCACGCCGAATCAGTGTCGCCGCAAACCGCTCAACTGTAGGGGGTTGTTGTTGGTGCGGAAGAGAGGATTTGAACCTCCACTCTCTTGCGAGAACAAGCTCCTGAGACTTGCCCAAGACCTAGACACGGGCGAATTCCCATGTATTCTGGTTACACGGCCTAGGCAGGAACGCACTAGAACTAGCGCAGTTCACGGCGTCTTTCGCACAGGATTCGCACACCACCAATGGCAACACTTCGCGGACTAGCCCGAGCGATCCAGGCAGCGCAGCGCGACGTATGGCGTGGCGCTACGCTGCCGTATCAGATGCAGGGCGCCGCCATTCGGCGGAGGGCGATCACTCAGCGGTTCTTTCCTAACGCGCCAGGCGCCTCGCTGGACGATCTTCTCGGGTTTCTCGACCTGCCGGCCACCCCTCGCAATCAGGCGGCGCTGTATCGAATCCTCAAGGGGAAAAAGCCGACGTGGATGGTTGGCAAGGTGCACGACGTGGACCTTGCGGCGTATCTTGCCACCGCCGTCATTAACGAAGCTGACCGCGAGACTCAACGCGATCGGCGCGTCAAGTCTCAAGTCATAGACTCCAAGCTTGTACGCGGTAGGCCGACCGACCCAGAGGAATTGCGGCGGCGCGTCCGGGCTCTGCGTAAGGCGGCCGTGAGCCTGCGTCAGAAACAAGCAGCGGTGCTCGAGTTTATCGAAGACGGCCTCACGCCAGCCGAAGCCTGTAGACGCGCCCACACCAAATGGAGCACCTGGGAGGCGTTGCGGAAAAGGGCTGACCGTCTTCTGAAAGCCCAGCCGCGCCAGTCGTCTCCTGCCCCGCGTCTCGTCAAGTCCGCCAGTCGCTAGTTCTACCCGCGTCTAGTATCCGTGTCTAGTGCCTCCGCCTATACAGGCGAGAGGTGCAGATGCAAACCCAGACATACACAGACGACCAGTGGTTAACGCTGGAGCAGTGCGCAGAACGCGCGCTGTGCCACGAAGCGACACTGCGCCGACTCATAAAGGCCGGACTGCTGCGTCATGCGCGCGTCGGAGCTGGCCGCAAGCATATCCGCGTCAAGCAATCGTGGCTCGACACGGCGCTCGAGCAGCTTGCCACGCCTGTGGAAAAGCACTGAAGACAAAAGCTTGAGCCCGGCGCCGGGTGTGGCGCGCGGGCTCAGAACGAAGCCTCGCGGCGTAGTGGCCGCGCGAGACTTCGACCTTAATCATGCCACGGACAAGGTCTAGGTGTTAGTCATGGCTCACTGGAAGAAAACGTTTCCGTCGAAGTACCTGCAAGTCGCTGATCTTGATGGCGGCGCCATCACCGCGACGATCAAGGAAGTCGTCACCGACACCCTTGGAGCCGGCGCGGATGCCGAACTGAAGCTCATTGTGAAGTTCGTTGAACCTGACGTCAAAGCGCTCGTGTGTAACTTGACGCGCGGCGAGGCGGTCTCGGAAATCGCCGGCTCGGAGGACACGAACGATTGGCCCGGCACCGTCATCCAGCTCGTCAAGGGCGTGACACGTTTCCAGGGTAAGAAGGTCGGGTGCATCGTTGTGCAAAAACCGCTCGTGGCGAGCGAGGTGGGGTTCTAGTTGACGACCCTCGAGGCAGCCCGGTTGGCCTACGCGGCCGGGCTGTCGATCTTGCCCGTGAAGGACGACGGCTCGAAAGCGCCGGCCGGCCCGAGCTGGGAACAATACAAACACGAACGTCCCACGCAGGCAGAGATGCGGGCGTGGGGCTTTGAATATCGCGAGGGGTTCGGCATGGTTGCCGGACCCGTCAGCGGGTATCGCGAGACGTGGGACTTTGATTGCCCCGCCACCTTCACGGCCTACGTCGAAGCCGCGAATCAGATGGGACTCGGCGACGTCGTCCAGCGGATTCGCGACGGCTATGAGGATCGAACCCCTAGTGGTGGGGTTCGGTGGATCGCGACATACCCACAAGATGTGGTGTGGACGGACGAGACGTACGCACGTCGCCCCGGTCGGGATGGCGAACCGAAGATAAAAACACTGATCGAGACCACGACGTTCGCGGTCCTGGCACCGTCGAATGGACGCACGCACCCGAGTGGCGGTGCCTACGTCCGTGTCTCGGGTGGCTTCCCGACCATCGCGACGTATACCGCCGGGGAACGTGACGCCCTGATCGCACTCGCCCGAAGTTTCGACGCGATGCCGCGCAAAGCCGCGGAGCCGCGGCCGACAGCGCAGAGGGCGGCCGCTGGGGACCGTCCTGGCGACGACTTCAACGCTCGGGCGGACTGGCATTCGATTCTGACGCCGCACGGCTGGCAACCAATCTACGAGCGCGGAGAGGTCACGCACTGGACTCGGCCCGGTAAAGATCACGGCGTCAGTGCGACCACGAACGTGCACGGCTCCGACCTGTTGTGGTGCTTCTCGAGCTCGACGGCGTTCGAGCCGGAAAAGTCCTACAGCAAGTTTGGCGCCTTCGCTGTCCTCGAGCATGCCGGCGACTTCCGGAAGGCGGCGCTGGCGCTGTCCAAGCTCGGATATGGCGAGCAGGACACGCCCGCGTTCGACGGGCCGCAGAACCGACCGCACGAGCCGCAGACCGCGCCGTCATTCGCACAGGCGGCCATCACCGAAGGACTCGGGCAGTGTGTCCTGGGGCCGCTGGTGATGCGCCCCTACAGCGGATGGTTTGCACGCGGCGCCGTCCACCTCATTGCCGGCAGTTCGGGCGCTGGCAAGACGACCCTGACGCTGGATCTGCTACGGATGCAGGCCCGCCGTGCGCCGTATCTCGGGCACCCCGGCGCCGGGCTGGAGTTTCTGGTGCTGTTTGCGGACCGGGGCGCCGTCTCGAATCGCGAAACCCTCGAGCGCATGAAGATCGATCCGGCGACCCTGCCGCTGGATCACTTGCCGCCCACCACGGACGGTGCAGCGGCGTTGCAGGCGGTGCGTGAGGCCGTGGAACGGTGCCCCGAGTGTCCGGCCGTCGTGTTTGTCGAAGGCGCCGACCTGCTGGTCGAGGACCCGTGCAAGACCCAAGTCGTGACGCCGTTCGTGGTCGGGCTGCGCCAGCTCGCCGAACACTACAGCCTCGCGATCATCTTGTCCGTGGGCGCCCCGAAGAGTCGGCCGCAGGAGCAATACCAGTTGAAACGCGATCAGGTGTTTGGGTCGCAGGCGTGGAGTCGGCTCTGCAACACGGTGCTCGTGTTGACGACGACCGGTGACGGCACCGTGGCGACGCGTGACCTCGCCGTGCTGCATCGCAACGCGGCCGCTGAAATCTTCCACCTGACGTTCACCGATGGCCTGCTCGTCGAAGCCGCGCCGAGCACGGTGACCGAACCGGACATGCTGACGTGGTTCCGCGAGGTCGAAGTCTTCACCAAGCAGAAGTTCCGGGATGCCTTCACATTGTCCGGCGCACGTGCCACCACGCTCCTCGATGGCTACGTCGCTATCGGTCGGCTCCGCGAGAAGGTCAAGAACGACCGGACGGTCTACGTCTACAAACACCCCGCCGTGCTCAAGTTCGACCGGTCGAGCGAGAAAACGGACGGACAGTCCGATTCCGATTCGGACACTGCTCGTGACGCGATTCGGACAGAAATAAGTGTCCGAAAAACCATCGGACACGGACACGAAAACGAGGGCAGCACCTTCGAATTTGCTAATGATTCCGCCACCAATGGGGCTCTTTCTCTGATACCCCCTAAAACACCGTCCGTTGTCCACTCCGGACACTCTTCTCTAGACACAACGGACGACGGACACGGTTTCAGGGGGTATACGCGCGCGCACGAGACTGAAGGCGATCAAGACGACTTGCCGGCGTGCCTGGCCGAACTGACCGAGCCAGACTTCAGCGACCCGATTGGTGCACACGACGAGGACGACGACGAGGTGAGACTGTGAGCGCTATGACGCGTGATCCCCGGCGCATCCTTCGTGACCTTGAAAGCCACGCTGAGATCTTTCTCTCGCTGGCGCCGACGAGTGCCGCGTTGCGGGAGGTTGCCAACCACCTGGCCGAAACTGCCGCGAGGCTGCGTGCGCAGGCTGACGAAGCCGAAGCCTATGAAGCCAAGGGTGGCGAAGCGTGAGCCCTTGTGCGCCCCTGCCGTCCTGCCGATCGCCCCTTTGTGCGGGGCGTGGTACGCGTGAGGGTTTCTGCGCTACCCACTACACCCAGCACAGGGTGAACATCTCACCAACGTGGGTACGACAAGGACTGGAAGCGTGTACGGGCAGAGTTCCTGTTTACCCATCCCGAGTGTGCAGTACCTGGGTGCGGTAAGTCTGCTACTGATGCAGACCACATCTTGTCTGTGCGTGAGGCACCACAGCGTAGGCTAGACCCCACTAACCTGCGTGCCCTGTGCCATAGCCACCATAGCCAGCGCACCGCGCGTGATCATAGTGGGTGGGGTAGTGCTACCCCCAAGGACACCCCACGCACACAGCGCATCGTGGTGACAGGGGTACCGGGCAGCGGCAAGAGCCATTGGGTACAGGCCCACCGCAAGCCGGGTGACATCGTGTGGGACGCAGACCGCATAGCAGACACCCTGGCCCAGCAGCCCCTGTACCCACGCAGCCCGCATGTTGTTGCTCTCATGGGTGACCTACTGGAAGCCACGCTTCGACGCTTACATAGTGCCGGTAGTGCGTCGTGCTTTGTCATCATCAGCGATGCGGCCAACGCTCAGGCTGTAGCGAGCCGAATAAACGCACGCATTCATGTATGTGAAGGCTACCGATTGCCTGTTGTAGCGCCGCCTGGCGCGTTGGAGGCAACTTGGGGATAGGGGGGCGGTCAATAAGTGTGCCACCCGGCCCTGCGGGACCGCTGGCGGGTTCGCGCAGCATTTGGCAGCGAACTGGAGTTTTTTTGAGGACGTTATATGAGCGGAATTAAGGGCCGATCAGGCGGACGGAACAAGAAGCCGGTGCACCTGCACGTCATGGCGGGCACATTCAGACCGGATCGGCATCAATCCCCGACAACCGGTGCCACAGCCCGCGCGATCGCGGCGCATGCGGAGCCGCCAGCGGAGCTGCTTGAAGGGTTGGGTGAGCCCGGCGCCACGTTTCTGCGAGCCGTGTTCAGAGACTTTGATCCGAGCGCAGCGGAAGGTCACATCGCACGAGTGGCGGCGCAATCGTACGACGACGCCGCGACGGCAAGAGCGGCCGGCGATATGAAGGCGGCTCGTGCGGCAGTGCGGCAATTTTTGGCGGCGCTGCAGCGGCTCGGCCCGCTGGCGACGGAGCGGCAGTGATGCGGAGACGGCCACCGGCACCAGCGATGGAGCTAGACGCTGCAGAGCTCGAGCGCCGGGCGAAGTGGGGCGGCGTCGGCGACATTCCGGTGCTGAGTCCGTCGGAGCGCACTGCGTGGGTGTTGCTTCAGCAAGCCCGCGACACGTGGGTGCCCCGAGCGGCATTGCGGTACGCCTGGATGCGTGTCGATCCGGTTCATGGCCATGGCGGGAGCTGGAACATCAACCGTCCGCGCCGATCTGGCGATGAGGGTTATGGCGACGGCTGGAACCTGGCAAGTTTTCGCGCTGTGCTCCATGAGGACGCGCTCGAGATCGAGGCGTTGATCGCGGAGCACCCCAGACAGGCCGGGCGGCTGCGTCACTGGCTGTCGCGGATGGAGCAACTAGGACGGCAACGGGCGAGAGACACGCGGCCAGAGCCGCATGCGGGCGAGTACCTACGACGCGCTGTCGGAGTTGGGTTACTCCGGGCGTAGCGGTTGGAATGCACTCGACGGCGAGTGACACATAGGGAGTAACGAATGCCAGTCCAAAGTTTAGTTGTGACGCTAACAACCTCGCCGGTTTCGCTCGCAGGTAGCGGCAGCGAGCACGGAATCATCCGCGTGACTATCAGGAATCGCGGCACGGGCGTGGCCTATTTAGGGAGTTCTGGTGTCACGTCATCGCAGGGTTATCAACTGAGCACGAGCGACAACCATGTCGACTTGCACCTACAGCCTTGGGACGAGTTATACGGCATGAGCACAGGCGCGGCGATCGCGCATGTGCTTCGTGCGAATGAGACAACTGTCTAATGGCAAGAAAACCGCGGCGCGCGATCAAAAGTCGGGGCACAAAAAACACGTTGTTAAAACGGCCGTAGAAAACGGAAAACGAGGAGCGGATCATGTTGACAAGACGAAGAGAGAGATTGATTTCCAGGCTTGGGAAGTTGAAGCGCGGGCAGTCCTGGTGCCATTCCAGGCACAGTTGCAAAAGATCATGGAGCGCGATCGCCAGTTTCAAGAGGCCCAGGCTGACCGGGGCGGTCAGATCAGTTCAGTTCTTTCGGACGCGGCGCAGCCGGCAGCGCAGCGCGTGGTCGACAAACGGAACGCGGCCCTGAGATCATTCGCGGCGGCGAAGGAATCCATTACCACTCCCGAGCACCGACGACTCGCCGCTGATGCGAAGCAGGCGGCGGCGGCATTCGTGACGGCGATGAATCGGCTGGCGATTTTCGAGGACAACCGCGCGTCGTTCCTGCAGCGTGCCGGGCTGCCAGCGCAGCCGCACGTCGCGGATACAAACGTGGCTAGGGCCGCATACGCATTCATGTCGCAGACGGATCGGATCACGGCTGAGCCCGTGCCTGTCGCGGCACGCCAGGTGCTGACGCCCTTGACGGTTCCGGATTTCGAGGCGCTTTCACGGTGATCGATGTCGCCGGGCGTCGAACTCCTTAGTCATGGTGCCGGTCGGCGCTCGGTTGGGCGCGTTTTCTGGCGCGTCCAGACTCATTTGGATCCCGGTCCATGACGTTTTTAGGTAATAGGAAATGACGATGAAGAACGATTCCGAACGAGCCGACGAACGGCGCAGTATTCCGCCCACCTACGTCACAGGGTGCCGGGCGCTGCTGAACAAACCGACGTGTGACGAGTGCAAAAAGAATCCTACGGCTGTTGCGACGGGTGACGGTAAGGCGCTGTGCCATTGGTGCGCTGATGCTGCGGACGAAAAGCGGCGGGAGCAGGTCACCAGTACACGACTGTCGCGGCAGCGACTGGCTGAGGCTCGCAAGGCAATCGAGCAGGTAAAGCAATGGCCAGCCAAGTGACCGAACGACGCTTGAGCGTCTCGCCCGTGACGCTGCGACAAGAACGGGCAACCGGATCAGTCGCGGGGGCGACACGGCTCGAAGGCTATGCGGCGTTGTTCAACGTCAAAGCGCTCATCAGCGAGCGTGGCATTCAGTTTTATGAGCGCGTGGCTCCCGGAGCATTCGCGTTGTCCGTCCTCGAGGACGACCAAAGAATTGCCTACAATCACGACGCTAGCCGCATTCTGGGCCGGCGGTCTGCCGGCACGGCGACGATTCACGAGGACGCCCGGGGATTGTTCTACAGCGTCCTGATTAATCCGTTGGATCCGGCCGCCATGTCCGTGATGGCGCAAGTGCAACGGCGGGACGTCAGCGGCTCCAGCTTTCAGTTCGTGCTGTTGCCGGAAGACGAAACGTGGGAGTACGGCCATACGGGTGCGATTCCACTCCGGACGATCCATCGCGCTCGCGTCATCGAGCTCGGTCCCGTGAGTTTTCCTGCCTACGTGCAGACGAGCGTGACAGCGCGCCAGGCACTAAGACGAAGCGCGGGCACGACTCGACATGAACACTGAACCGAAGCTACGTCTAGCCTCACGGACAGTGCGCACGGCGGAAGGGATCACGTTGGGACCCATGGGTCCCACGCAGGAGAACGAAGGCCCGCCGAGCCGCTGTGATGTGTGCAAGAAACGCCCGGCGAGTTACCTCGATATGAATCGCCCGGCGATGTTGTGCGGGCGCTGCTCGCTCCGTCAGATTTCAAGAGGATAACGACATGGCTGCATCAACTATTTCTAGAGATACATGGAATTCGGACACAGGCTCGGCCGCCAATCCAAACGGCGACGGCACGTTACTTACCAACACGGTCCTGCAAAACCATATTTATGCCCGCGTGGATGAGATGTTCGCTGGCGCCGGGGCGTATGCGACGTTTAACTTCGGCGGGATCCTTTCGGCGGAAGGATTCGGGACGCATCTGTTCTCGGCTGGCGGCACTGGCGGTAACGAGCTACGCATCCGGAACACGTCGGCCGGTACCACGATGTATTCAGGGCTCGTGCTCGGCAACGATGCCACGTCGGCGGCAGGCGTGCTCACGGTTCAGTCGAGCACCTACACCACGTCGGCCTTTAACTTCCAGGATGGAATGACGCTTGGGCATACGCGCGCGGGTGGCATCTCGATCGTGACGAGTCACGCGTCGGGCGTCATCCGGTTCTATACCGGGGCCGCTGTGGAAACCATGCGGCTGACCGCCGCGGGTCAGCTCTTGATCGGTGACAGCGTCAACACCGACATCACCGACGCGGGATTGACGATCAAAAGCAGTGCCTTTGATCACGTGATGGCGTTCAAAGATCCCAACGTGAACACGGGCCACCCCACGGCTGAAACAGACTCATTCGGCTACTTTGCCCAAGTGCAAACCGGCGGCGGCGGGCTGCAGATGACCGGTGCGGCGGAGGCTGGCGCTAATACCTGTCTCCTGTTTCAGGGTTTATATGCGGACGGCGGCGGCGACACAACCAAAAGCACCACGTCTCACGGCATCGTCGACTTTGACACCTACGAGTTAAGCGCTGGGAACTACACGTTGCCGGATGGCAATAAGAACATCGTTGTCTTCCGAGCCGGCGGCGCGTCGCGGTTCATCTTCGACGTCGAAGGCGACATGCACTATGACGGGGCCGCGCCTGCGAATTACGACACCTGGGACGACGTGGCGCTATTGCGGACGCTGGACCTCGTGTGCAAAGGGCCAGACCTAATCGAGTCTGCCTGGGACAAGTTCGTCCAGTACAACCGGAACGATCTGGTGAAGGCGGGCATTCTGTCAGAGGGTGGCTTCGTGAACCTGACGAAGCATACCAGGCTGATCAACGGTGGCATGTGGCAGTTGTTCACGCGCGTCAAGGAACTGGAAACGCGGTTACTGGCGCTGGAAGCGTAATGGCTGGCGCGGCACGACCTGGCTACATTTCACGGAAGGGCAAAGCGAGAGGTTTGCAGATTGCCGACGATCCAGCGCTGCGCGCGAGAGTTCGCCACCTTGAGGCGCGCCTCGCGTCTGCGCAGCGTGAGAACGAGGTATTGCGCGAGGCTCGAAACCGGGCGCTTGGGTTGGCGGCGTGGGGCGGAAGGCGAGTAGACAGCGCCAGCTCGTGATAAAGTTGACAAAGCAATACAAGTAACGCTAGGATGGTTGAAATGGCTCCAGACCTCAAACCCACGACGTTTCGACTAGAGCGCGACATTCTGGCCGCGTTGCAGGAAATCAAGGCACGGGACGGCGTTTCTGTCACGGAACAGGTGCGCCGAGCGTTGCTATCGTGGATTGAGTCGAAGGCCATCAAAGCGGCCCCCCGTCGCGCAGTCACGCGGCGGAAGGCCTAACCGTTAACCCTGGTATGAGCAGGGCTCGCAGCTACGATCAATCGTAGCAGAGCCTCTGCCTGGAGGCTTCACATGTCGAAGAACCCGAACCCGTTCGCTGACCGACCTGACCGCTGGACTCCTGAAACTGCCTACATGATGGCCAATATGGCTGACGCCGTTTCTGGCCGGCTCGAGGCCGTTGTCATTTTGCTCGAGCACCTCGAGGAGCAGCGTATAGACGAACCTAGCTGCGGCTGGACTCTGGCCACGGCCATTGATCTGGTCAAGGGCTGTCAGGGCGACCTCCGACAGCCGGCGTCGGCAGGCGGTGCCGAATGACCCCCACCACAGATGCCGTCGTTCTCGAGCTCGTCAACGCCCTGCAAAGCGCACTGCTGGAAGTGCAGATCATGCGACGTCGCTTGCAGGAGCTTGATAGCACAGACGGTGCAGCCGCTACGGCTGGATTCCAGCGGGCACTGACGGCGCTGTCGACGCTTCGTGGGCGCGGATTCGGCAAGGTGGAGTGAGCGATGCCCAGACGCACACACGACGGACTGAAGAAACGATGCGCGCACACGCGCAAGACGTGGGCGGACTGCGCCTGTCCGTGGTGGTTTGGTTTTTACCGTGACGGGCGCGAGTATCGCTATTCCCTGACCAAGCTGGCGCACGCACGCGGCGAGAAGCCCCCGCAATCGAAGGACCAAGCCGTCACTTGGCGCGATCGGTTACGGGCGGAGATTCGCGACGGCACGTTTGTCGATCCGGACATACCCAAGCCAGAAGTGCCGCCAGATACGCGGCTGACGTTTGGCGACGTGTGCGAGCTGTATCTCAAGAACCACGTCCGCACGCCAACGCGACGGGCGGGCGGGCGCAAAGAAATGACGGACAAGATCTCGCTAGCGAGACGGGCTGAGATCCCCGCGGCTGGTGGCACGACCACCCCACTCGAGCAGAAACCCTTCGACGCAATTACCAAGGCCGACATCGAAGCCGTGCGCACCTGGCGCCGTGAACAGCAGGCCGCGGGCAAGACTCGCCCTGGCGCGAAAGGCGGCGAGGCCGGCACCAATCGACTCTTGTCTCGGCTGCGCCACCTGTTCAACTGGGCGATCGCAGAAGGGTTTCGGACGGATACGCCCTTCAAGCTCGGCCCGGTGACAGTCGTCAAACTGGAAACGAGCGTCGAGGGCGCCCGGACGCAACGGCTGTCAGGAGTCGCCGAAGAGCACCGACTCCTGGCTCACGCTGATCCGTTCTTGCGGGCGGTGCTGGTGGCGGCACTCTCGACGGGCTGTCGTATCGGTGAGATCTTGAGCCTGCAATGGTCACAGATTCGCCGGGACGATGCCGGGGAGGCGCGCTGGATCGTCTTGCCGGCAGCGAAAACCAAGACGGCCGAGGCACGAGTGATTCCAGTCGGCTCGCGACTCCGCGCGGAGCTGAGCCTGCGTCAGCATGGGCCGGACGGTGAGGCGCTTCCGGCAACCGCGTATGTGTTTGGGACCGAGACGGGCGAACGCGTCCGCACGATCCGGCGACAGTGGGAAGATGCCGTGCTGAAAGCGCACCGGGTGACACCGCTTCGCAGCCGAGGCAAGCTGACGGCCGAGTCGCGTGCAGCGTTTCAGACTATCAACCTGCACGTCCACGATTTGCGCCGCGAATTCGCCAGCCGACTCCTCGAGTCGTCGGCCGACCTGCACGACGTGCAGCTCTTTCTGGGCCACGCGGCGATTACTACGACAAGCACCTATCTGCGCAGCACGCCGGTTCGGCTGGAGCGCGCGCTGGCAAATCTCGAGGGCGGCGCCGGATTCGCACACCATTCGCACACGCCGGCTTCGGAAGGCACCGACAGCGCAGCAGAAACGAATACAGAAACGCCAGCTAACTTGTTGAATTGATTGCTGGTGCGGAAGAGAGGATTTGAACCTCCACTCTCTTGCGAGAACAAGCTCCTGAGGCTTGCGCGTCTGCCAGTTCCGCCACTTCCGCACGAAGGGTGAACAACGACTGGCCGGAACTTGAAAGTATAGCACGGGGGTGCGAGCCTCGACAGCCCGTGGCGCACACACGGGCTGTCGAGTTCTCGGAGCGAACGGCTCATCAGGTTCAGTTGGACGTGCCCTGCATCTTCAGAGCCTTGGTGCGGACGTAGCCGTAGTTGAAGCTGAGTTGATTGAATGCGGCGGCCTTACCGGCCATCCCCGCCGCGCGAGCGGCGTCGCCGGCGCCTTTCAGGGCGACCGCGGTCAGATAGAGCACGCACGGGTCCTGCTGGTTGCCCTTGGCGAACGCCTGCGCCGCCGCCGCGTACCGCTTCTCTTCGAGGGCGATCAGCCCTTCGAGCTCCTGCTGCTGGCGCAACTCGAACGGCACCTTGCGTGCTGTCACTTCGGCGGCGTACGCTGCGGCCTGCGTCTTGGCCGTGGCGAGATCGTGCTTGGCCACCGCCGCGCGCGCCTGTTCGAAGAGATAGTTGCGCCGCGTGGCGGCCTTGGCCTCGGGTGGCACGTTCGCGGCCTCGCTGACCTCCACCGCCTTCTTGTACTTCACGAGCGCTTCGTCGACGCGTCCAGCCTCGCGCAGGATGTCCCCCATCAAGGTGAGGTCGCCCGACTGCGTCCCTCGGTCCTCTTCCGCGCCCGAGAGCGCATAGTTCGCGTCAATTTCGGCGAGCGCCTTGTCGGTCGCGCCTTCGTGCACGTACGACGCCGCGGTCCAGAAGTGCGCCGTGCGTTTCTCCCCTGTATTCCTCGCGACCTTGGCAATCTTCGCGAACGTCTCGCGAGCGGCAGCGGGCTGGCCCTTGAACAGCTGATCGTTGCCGATGCCGATGTATGACGCCACGAAGTTCGGGTCGATCGCGAGCGCCTTGTTGTACATGGCAATCGACTCGTCGAAGCGCCCCACCTTCATGAGGAGCTCGGCATACGAGTCATACGGGTTGGGGTCGCCGGGAATCAGATCGACGTACTTCTTGAAGGCCGCCTCCGCCTCCCCGTACTTTCCCAGGAATCGGTAGGCATAACCCATCTGGTTGTACGGCTGGGAGAAGGTGGCGTTGATTTCGGTCGCCTTCACGAAGTGGTCGATCGCGTTCTGATACTCCTGCCGGCCGAAGTAGTTGTTCGCGAGGAGCGTCTGCGCGCGCTCGTCCTTCGGAAAGAGCGCCACGAGCTCGGTGTAGTGCCGCAGTACGGCGGCTGGGTCGTTCTTCAGTCCGGCGTCGAGCGCGAGCACCATGTGCCGCTCACCCTCGCTCGCCTTCGACGCGAGGCCGACGGCTTTCGTCACGGCCTCGACGAACTCGCGATTGGTGCCCGACGTGTTGGCCAGGCCGACGTAGGCCAGCGCGAAGCCGGCATCCTTCGCCGCGGCCTGCTCGTAGAAGCGGCGCGCATCGGTCGCGCGGAGCTTCTCGGCCAGGTCGCGCCCTTTCAAGTAGAGAGTCCTCGCCTCTTCGGACGACGTCGTGATCGGGATCTTGCCCGCTGGCGCGGCGGTCTGCGCGACCGCAGGCGCACTGGCCGCGCAGGCCGCGAGCAGGGCCAGGGCGACGCGAGCGCCGGTCAACCGTGTGCAACACATATCGTGTCCCTCCTGAACAGCACCGTGCCGTGCAGGCTACCGCGGCGTGGGCAATCGCGGTTCTCCAATGGGTCCAACGCGTCTGTGGCAGGGACAAGGGGCGCGCTGCAGGGTACGAGTGCACCAGACGCCGCGCATGCGCTAACCTGCACCAGTAGAAGCTCTCTCGTAGAGCCAAAGTCACTCGACACGAGCCACGGTCTCGTTCACGATGACCACGATGCCACGATGAACACGAAGAAATCCCAGGATTCATCGTGACCATCGTGTCCATCGCGCTCATCGTGATGTCGCGTCAGCGCCGTGTTTCCGATTTATGAGAGGGCTTCTGACCCGGGGCTTGACCCTGGAACGATTCCGGGGTTTAGCATCGGCCCATGACACACATACTCCTCCTTATCGCATTCGTGTTGACGTCTGGAACCGCCGCCCAGCACCAGCATCCCCAGGCGCCTGACCGCGCGAACCAGGGCATGGGCTTCGACCAGGAAAAGACGACCCACCACTTCCTGCTCCAGAAGACGGGGGGAACCATCGAGGTCACGGCGAAGACGGCAGACGACAGCGCATCGAGGGATCAGATCCGCAAGCACCTCCGCCACATCGCGTCGGCGTTCGCCGCGGGCGACTTCAGCCTGCCGATGTTCGTCCACGACACCGTGCCCCCGGGCGGAAGCCACAGCGAGCCTGAAGGCGCAAGCCGCGGGCCGGAGGCGGACGCCACGATTCAGTGACGCTGCCCCGTCGATACAGACGTCTTCAGCGCCGGTGCGAGCGCGCGCGGATTGCCGTCATGCCCGGCTGGCGGCAGGCCGAGCAGCGCCATCAGCAGCGGATAGACGTCCACGTTGTCAATGGGTGGCACGACCAGTCCGGCGCGAAGCGAGGGCCCGCGCGCGATGAAGATGGTGCGCATCGAAGTCAGCGCCGGATCGTACCCGTGCGATCCTCGAACCCCCTGGGGCCGCTTCGCCAGCGCGGCACGCGACGCGGCGTCCCAGCCCTCGTGCATCTGGCACACGATGTCCGGCACGCGCGCGTGACGGCCATAGTGCCACCGCTCTGGAAGCTCGCTCTTGCGCCAGCAGTCGTATTGCGAGTGCTTGCCGAGCAGCTTCGCATACGCCTCTTTCTCACGACCTGCGACCGGATTGAAGCCGACGGACTGCCCCGTCGAGACGACGGCAGCATCTTTTGAATCGACCATCTCCTCGATGGCCACGGTGTTTCCCTGGGCCACCGGAGCCAGGCCGTGGTCGGAGGTGATGATCAGGTTGACCTCGTCGAGCAAGGCGCGCGCCGCGAGTCCGTCGATCAGTCGTCCCATCGCCGCGTCGACCTCGCGCAGGGCGTCGCGCATCTCGACGGAGTCCGGGCCAGTGCGGTGCCCCGCGTCGTCGAGCGTCTCCATGTAGAGCGTCGCGAACCGCGGGCGGGTCGTCTCCGGTTCACTCAACCAAGTGAGCACAGTATCAACGCGCGCGGTCACGGGTATGGCTTCGTCGTACGGCTGCCAACGCGTCGGACGGACACCCGCAATCGCGGCCTCGCTTCCGGGCCAGAAGAATGGCGCCGTCGGCAGCCCGGCCTTCTCGGCGGTGATCCAGACCGGCTCGCCGCCCCACCATGCCGCAGTGCCGATCGCTTCGCGGTTGCTCAGACTGAAGGCGCCAAGCCTGGCATCGCGCATGTTGTTGTGAACGATCCCGTGGTGGTCGGGACGCAGACCCGTGACCATCGTGTAGTGATTGGGAAAGGTCAGCGACGGGTAGGAAGGCGTCATCCACTCCGCCCTGACGCCCTCGCGCGCGATTCTCGCGAGGTTCGGTGTCAAGCCGCGCTGTAGGTAATCGACCCGAAAGGCGTCCAGCGAGATCAACAAGACCGACGCGGGACCGGTGCGCTGCAAAGGCCGTGGAACGGCAGGTGCAACCGGCGCGCAGGCCGTCACGCTCAGGGCGAGGATGCTGGCAGCGATCTGGCGAATCGAAGTCACGTCGTCGGTCACTTGTCCATGCGGCGGATCTTCACGAAGAGCGGGCCCGCGCCGAGCACCAGCAACATCGGCAGCGAGCCCCAGCCGGGCCGGTTGATTGCTTCGTAGAACGCCCGCTCGCCGGGCGTCAGCGTGAAGTGAATCGTCTTCCAGACGAGCGTGTTGCTGACGCGAATGCGGTGCGGCCCTGGCTCGAGCTCCCTGGTGACCGTGTCGCCGAACAGCAGGTCACCCACACGATCGCCGTCGACCCAGACAATGAGCTGACGGGACTTGAAGTCTTCCTGCGACGTCCGGGTGATGGTGACCGATGCGGGGAAGACCTCCTGCCTGACGATCGGGTCGGCAGGGTCATCGGCGAGGGCTACGCTCACGCGATAAGCGTAGCATCACACACTGGCGGCTCGCTGCTGGCGGCTCGCGGCTAGAGCGGTTTCCACTTCCGTGTAGAACGTAGAGTCCGGCTTTAGCCAGGCTTTAGCCGGACATTCCAAGGTCCGCCTGAAGGCGGACGCTACGAACTTCTGAAATGCGCAATAGCTACTCGCGGCTCGCAGTTCGGGGGTCAGCGCAAGTTGAACGACAGTTCCACGCCGACGCGCGTGGCGACGGCCTTGCCCAATCGGCGCCCTGGATCGAAGCGCCACCGGCGGACGGCATTGATCGCTTCCTCGTCCAGACCGAACCGCGCGTCGAGCGATCGGACGAGGCTCACGCGTCCGACCGAGCCGTCTTCGAGGACCAGAATCTCGAGCTCCACCAGGCCCTCGACCTGCGCGCGCATCGCGTCGGGCGTGTAGTTCGGCTTCACCTCTCTGACGAGGCGCGGCCAGCTGACTCCGTTGCCAGGCTTGAAGCCATCTCCCTCACCGCCCGGGCCATCGCGCTCGCCGGACCGGTTGCCGTCACCACGGCCGATGCCAGGCCCTCGTCCACCATCGGCGCCAGATCCTGCACCGGGACCGCGTGTAAGCGAGTCGAGCGGCCGCAGCTCCGCCACAGCACCGACGACTTCCTGCAGGCCGGATTCGACGGGCATTGCCGGGATTTCGATCCGCGGCGGCGGATCCGGCGTCTCGGCCGGCTTCAACGGATCGAGCCGGACGGGCTTCGCCGCCGGAACGGTGACCGCCTCGCGTCCGACGAGCTGCGCCTGGCGCGCGGGGGTGGTGTCCTCTTCGCCACCCCCGCCCCGCCGTTCGCCCCCGGCGTCGCGGGTAGGGGTCCACACGAGTGGGATCGACACCAACGGCCCCTTTTCTGGCGAGGGCGCCGGCGCGCGCCCGAGGACGAGAATGGCGCCGAGAAAAAGCAAACCGTGTGCGGCAAGCGAGACCGTCAGGCCACTGACGCCGTGGCCGGTTCGCACTGCCCGGACGGGACGGGAAGGCGTCAGGAACTGATAGTAGGGATCGAGGGGATGGGCGTGGTCTTCATCCACGCGCGGCTCGCCATCAATCGGTGCCGGGAACTCCATGTTCGTTAGGACGTCGGAGAACCGTTTTGGCCGGTTTCGTCGGCCCGGCGTCGGGCGCGGAAAACGCCGGATTGGTCAGAAACCCCTGATCGGTCAGGCTTTCGAGAAACGCCACGAGATCCGCCTTCTCGCCGGCCGTCAGCAGAAACCCACGCACCCGGTCGCTTCGGAACGGGCTTCGCTTGCCGCCGGTCGCGTAGTGGCTCAGCGCGGCGTCGAGCGTCGCCACGCTTCCGTCGTGCATGTATGGCGCCGTCACGGCGATATTGCGTAGCGTCGGGGCGCGGAATCGGCCCATGTCGGTCTTCCGGCTCGTGATGTCGAACACGCCGCGATCGGTCGGCGGATACGAGCCGCGTCCGTCGACGTCGTAGAGACCCGTGTTGTGGAATACGAGCTCGGCATTCTGTCCAGCCTTGAGCGCGCCGTCGAAGTCGACGGGGCCAGAGAGATTGAACGACCCGTGACACTCTCCGCACTTCAGCCGATTCGAGAAGAACGCTTTCATGCCGCGCAGCGCCGCGGCCGGCATCGCGCTCTTGTCGTCGCGATAGAGATAGCGGTCGAGCGGTGAGTCGCCGGAGACGAGCGTGCGCTCGAACGCGGCAACCGCCTTGACGATGTTGGCCAGCGTGACGGGAGACGGATCCTCCGGAAACGCCGCCTGGAACCGGCCGCGATCGCCGGCCTCCTGGGTGAACCTCGAGACGACTTCCGCTTCGCGCCCCTTGAGCCCGAGCTCGATCGGGTGCTCGTTGAACATCGGCACGGCCATCTGCGCCTCGAGCGTGCGGAGCCTGGGATCGGCCCAGCCGAACGACGCGTTGTACGCGACGTTGGTGAGCGACATCGAGCTGCGGGCGTGTAACGCGCCGGTCGACCCGAGCGCATGCGCCCGCCCGTCCGTGAACGCGCGCGCCTGCTGGTGACACGTCGCACACGCGAACGTCCCGTTGCCCGAAAGTCGGGTGTCGTAGAACAGACGGCGGCCAAGGTCAATCTTGGCCACCGTCATGGGATTGTCAGCGGGAACGTTCGGAACCGGAAGGCCGGGTGGGAGCCGCCACGCGAACGGCACCACCTCTGCCGGCGCCGGTGGCGACGCCGGCGCTGAGGCGCGTGAACAACCGTGCCCGACCACGGAGAGGACAACCACGAGCAACGCGGACACTGACGAGAGGATTGGGCCCTTCACTACGTGAGCCCCCCAAATGTATCCCTTTGAGCGATCCGCGTAATCCGCGTCCCGTAGGTCCGTGATCCGCGTTTGATGGGCCTTATCCGCGATCTACCGCCAGGATCCGTGGTGGGCGTTGAACGCCATGAGCTTCGTCTGCTCGGCAACACCAGCGCGCTCGTTGATCCAGCTCTCGAGGCCCGACAGCGCGGCGGCGTCAACACCTGACGGGTCCGACTTCTTCTTCGCGACGTACTCTTTCATCGCCGCCATGAGGATGTCGGCCTGCTTGCGGTCCATCGCAAAGAGCGTCAGGTACGACTGCTTCGCATCGTCCAGCCGATTCAACGCGAGGTACGCCTCGCCGCGATACTCGATCGCGTCGGGAAACTTCGGCGCGAGCTGCAGCGCGCGATCGTAGTTCTCGAGCGCCTTCGCGTAGTCGCCGAGCTTGCGGTAGGAGTAGCCCATGCCGTTGTAGGCCTGCGGCAGCGACGGGTTGAGGCTGGCAGCCTTCGTGAAATCCTTGAGCGCCTTCTCGTACTCCTCGCGCGCTTTCTTCTGGTTCTTCAGGCGATCCGAATCCTTCTTGTCCTTCATCGCCTGCGTGTCGGATTTGATGGCCCGATCGCGGTGATTGATGCCGCTGTTGTAGGCTTCGACCGCCATCTCCTCCGGCGTCAGCGGCCGCGATGGTGTGGCGGATGCCGAAGGCGACGGCGAGGACGGCATCGCGGTGCCGTTGGCCCCGGCAGCGACCTGGTAGACGCCGACGAGCGCGACGAGCGTAACCGCGGTCTTGACGATGCGAAACATTGAGTGCTCCTTAATCAACGCTCGCGGGGCCCCACCCCCGCTCGCTTCTCGCGCGGCGACTTCGCGCCGCGCTCAGGCCGCAGGCGCTCAGTTGCATGACGAACAGCAATCTCGTTGGCCTGGAACTGCAGTTCATCTTAACAGCAAGGCGGGTGCCATATCGAGTCCGGCGGCACGCTTCTGGCGGCGTCTGCTGGCGGCTCGCGCCGGCAGCCTTCGTAAGCGGAATTACGTAGCCCGTCAGTCCCCCGCCGCCCGTCAGCATTGGCGGTCAAGGCGCCACGTACGTCGTCTTGACGATCGTGTAGAACTCCTTCGCGTAGGCACCCTGCTCGCGCGGCCCAAAACTCGACTTCTTCCGGCCGCCGAACGGCACGTGGTAGTCGAGACCGGCGGTCGGGAGGTTGATCATGACCAGCCCGCTCTGCGAATGCCGCTTGAAGTGGCTCGCGTGCTTGAGCGACGTCGTCACGATCCCTGCCGAGAGCCCGTACGGCGTTTCGTTCGCGACCGCCAGCGCCTCTTCGTAGTTCTTCACTTTGATGACCGACGCCACCGGCCCGAAGATCTCTTCCTTGTTGATGCGCATCGACGCGGCGGTCTCGGTGAAGATCGCAGGCGCCATGTAGTAGCCCTCCGTCGCGCGGGTCAGGCGCTCTCCGCCGTAGGCGAGCGTGGCGCCTTCCTTCTGTCCTATCTGGATGTACTCGAGGTTCTTGCCCAGCTGCTTTTCGTCGACCACCGGACCAATCTCCGTGCCCGGCTTCAGCGCGTCGTCAACAACGAGCCGCTTCATGCGCTCGATCGTGGCGGCGATGAAGCGGTCGTGAATGCCTTCCGTCACGATCAGCCGGCTCGACGCCGTGCAGCGCTGACCCGTCTGGAAGTAAGCTCCGTTGACCGCCACCGATACCGCCGTCGCGAGATCGGCGTCGTCGAGCACGATGAGCGGGTTCTTGCCGCCCATCTCGAGCTGCACGCGCGTGCCGTTCTTCACGGCAGCTACGCCGATGCCGACTCCGATGTCCTGCGACCCCGTGAAGCTCACGGCGTCGACGTCTGGGGAAGACGTGATCGCGGGCCCGATCTTCGAGCCCGGTCCCATCACGAGGTTCAGGACGCCCGGTGGCAGCCCCGCGCGTTGCAGGATATCCACGAGCGACCAGGGCGAGGCCGGCGCGAGCTCCGCGGGCTTGAAGACCACGCAGTTTCCAAACGCGAGAGCCGGCGCAATCTTCCACGCCGGAATCGCCAGCGGGAAGTTCCAGGGCGTAATGAGCCCGACGACCCCGACCGGCTCGCGGGTGACCTCGACCTCGACGCCCGGCCGCACCGAGTCGAGCTTGTCGCCGCGGATCCGGACCGCCTCGCCCGCGAAGTACTTGAAGATCGCGCCCGCGCGCCCGGCTTCGCCCATCGCGTCGGCCAGCGGCTTCCCCTGTTCGCGGGAGAGTTGGCGACCGAGCTCTTCCTTCCGCGCCAGGATCTCGGTGCCAGCGCGGTCGAGGATGTCGAACCGCTCCTGCGGGTTCGACACCGACCACTTGGCGAAGGCCTGCTTCGCCGACGCCACGGCGTGCTCGACGTCGGCGGGTGTCCCGCGCGCGAACTCGCCTACGATGTCCTGTATGTTCGACGGATTGATGTCAGGGGTCCGATCGGCCGACTCGACGGAACGGCCGTCGATCAGGTTGGGGTACGCGGTGGGCATGGCCGTTATCATTTCAGCCTGCGGGAGGGATTAGCAAGCGGTTCCCGGTCCTGCTAACCCAACGCCTGTCGAACCGGAGCACTCTAAAGCTCGAGGTGAAGGTATGCGCACGAAGCTCGTTACAGCGATTCTCATGGCCGTCGGCGTCTTGTATTGGGTGCAATCGATGGTTGGGCAGGTGCAGCCGACGCCGGGCTTCGGCACGGGGACGGTAACCGTGCAGGGCGAGGTCGACGTTCGAAGGCTGCCGCCGATAGACGTCGGCCAGCGCGGAGACTGGAGAGTCTCCCTCGCGACTGTCCCGGACGTCCGCGTCGTCAACACTCCAACAGTGGCCATCGCTCTTCCGCCGTTCGTCAGGCCCGGCGGCCGGTACGAGGTCACGTGGCCTGCCGGCGATCGCGAAACGGTTGCCGTCGCGCAGCTGGGAGTCGGCACGTGGGTGCGCGTGTCCAGCGAAGGCCGCGAGCGGTGGCTGAATCTTGCTGCCGCGAGGTCGATTCAGGACGTGCAGTGACGCGATTCACAGACGGGCGCCGCCTCTACGCTATGCCGCGGTGTTTCATGATGAGTACGGCCATCAGATCGTCGTAGGCCGTGGATGGTTCTACAAGCTGTCTCATAAACAGCGCGAACGAGCGGCAGCGAGTGAGCCACGCGAGCGGAGCGGGGCGTCGGGGTCCCCGCGAGCGAGCGTGTAAGGGGGTCCGGGGGACAAAGTCCCCCGGATGAGACTAGGCCGTTCAGGCGTCAAACAGCACGCTGACGGACTCCCCCACATGGATCCGGCGAATCGCCTCCGCGAAGAGCGGCGCAATCGAGAGAATCTTCATGTTGGGCAAGCGCTTCTCCGCTGGAATCGGTACGGTGTCGGTCGTGACGATCTCCGCGATGTCGGGCTGAGCGCGAAGGCGCGCAATGGCCTTGCCCGTGAAGAGTCCGTGCGTACATGCCACCGCGATGCGCTTCACCCGCCGCTCGCGAAGCTTGTTCAACACCTCCACCATCGTACCGCCGTTGGCGATCTCGTCGTCGAGGACGATGACATTCTTTCCGTCTACATCGCCGACGAGTGTGTCGATCACGACGCGATCGTCGCTCACGCGCTTCTTGCTCCCGGCGGCCATGGGCAGCTCGAGGCTGCGCGCGAAGTGGGACGCTTCCTTCGCGTTGCCGAGGTCCGGCGAGACGACGACGGTGTTCTTCAGGCTGTGGGAGCGAAAGTGCCGGGCCAGCACCTTGAGTGCGTTCATATGATCGACAGGCACGCTGAAGAATCCGTGCACCTGCGGCGAATGCAGGGTCATCACGAGGACGCGGTTTGCGCCGGCGGCGACGAGGAGATCCGCCACGAGGCGCGCCGCGATCGAGATGCGCGGCGCGTCCTTCTTGTCAGATCGTGCGTACGCGAAGTGCGGAATCACGGCGGTAATCCGCGCGGCTGACGCACCTCGGGCGGCATCGAGCATCAGCAGCAGCTCCACCAGGTGGTGTTGCACCGGTGGAGCCAGCGGCTGGACGATGAACACGTCGGCCTGACGGCAGTTGGCATCGAGCTGCACGCCCAGGCAATCGTTGCTGAACGTCGTTGTCGTCGAGGAGCTGAGGGGAACCTTCAGGCGTCTGCAGAGCGCCCGGGCCAGATCGGGATGCGCATGTCCGCTGAAGACGACGATTCTGTTCATGGGAAGAAAGGCATCATACCCCGAGCCCTGCTATGCTCTCCGGCGTGCGTTGGATCGTGCGCGGCGACGTCGACGGGTTTTTCGGCCTGGCCCTCGACAATCTCGTTCAACTCCTCCTCATCGACACGCTTGTGCCGGGGCGTGCTCGGCTTCCCTCCCGAGCTCGTCTACGGGCGCGTGCTGCCGGCCGCGGCGATCTCCATCCTCGTCGGCAACGTGGCCTACGCAATCCAGGCGCGGCGGCTCGCCGAACGCACCGGCCGCCACGACGTCTGCGCCCTGCCCTACGGCATCAACACCGTCTCGCTCTTCGCCCACGTGTTCCTGGTCATGCTCCCGGCCAAGGCTCTTGCCGAGCGTATGGGCGCGGTCGATCCGGCGCGCGTCGCGTGGCAGGCAGGGCTGCTCGCCACGTTCGTGTCGGGCGTCATCGAGCTCGGCGCGGCGTTTGTCGCCGAGCGGGTCCGCAAGGCCACGCCGCGTGCGGCGCTGCTCTCGACGCTCGCCGGCATCGCGCTCAGCTTCATCTCGCTTGGCTTTCTCTTCCGCACCTTCGCCCATCCGGTGATCGGCCTGACGACGCTGGCCATCGTGATGCTGACCTACTTCGGCCGGGTGCGGTTCAAGGGACACCTGCCGGGCGGCGTCGTCGCGGTCGGCGTCGGCACGCTCATCGCCTGGATGACCGGCCTCGCCCCGGTCGGCGCCAGGCCCGAGGCAGCCGCGTTCCACCTGCCGGTGCCGGTCTTCGGCGACCTCTTTGCGTCATTGGGCGGCGGGCACCTCGTTCCGTATCTGTCGGTCATCATCGCGATGAGCCTCTTCAACGTGCTCGGATCGCTCCAGAACATCGAGTCGGCTGAGGCGGCGGGCGACGCTTACGACACGCGGTCGTCGCTGATGATCAACGGCATCGGCAGCCTCGCCGCCGGGATCTTCGGATCGACGTTTCCGACGACGATCTACATCGGTCATCCCGGGTGGAAAGCGATTGGCGCCCGGGCCGGCTACTCGATGCTGAACGGCGCGTTCGTCACGATCATCTGCCTGACGGGCACGCTGGCGTGGATTGCGTGGGCGATCCCCATCGACGCGGGGATGGCGATCGTGCTGTGGATCGGGATGATGATCGTCGCACAGGCGTTCCAGGCGACGCCGCGCGAGCACGCTCCCGCGGTCGTCGTCGGGCTGCTTCCGGGTATCGGGGCATGGGGCGCCCTGATGGCAAAGAACGGGCTCCGTGCCGCCGGTCTCGGGGGCCCCGCCGGTCCCTTCAACGCAGGACTCATCGGCGAGTTCCAGAAGAGCGACACGTGGATCCACGGCGCCTTCGCCATCGAGCAGGGCTTCCTGTTCACCGCGATGATTCTCTCGGCCGCCGTCGTCGGCGTCATCGAGCGCCGGTGGAACGTGGCCGCGGCCTGGTGTGCCTGCGCCGCGGTCCTGTCAGCGACCGGGCTGATGCATTCCTACGAGTGGACGTTCGCCGATACCGCGCTGAAGCTGGCGCCGGCGTGGCCGTTTGTCATCGGCTATACCGGCATGGCGATCCTGTTTTTTCTCGCCCAATGGATCACGGAAGAGGGCGGAGAACACTAGCTTTATCCGAGGGGCTTTGCCCCTCGGACTCCCCTACACGCGCCCTCACGCGCCGCTTTCGCCGGCGCGCTTCCGCCTCCGCTAAAGCTACGGCGAGACCTCGCCGAAGCGCCTACGGCGCGAAGGCGGGCCGGTCGCGTGGCTCGCTCGCACGGCTCGCTCGCTCCTTGGAACGAGCGTCAGGTTTATGAGATGGCTTCCAGTCCCCGAGCTCTCTCGTCGCGAAAACGCAGGTCTCACGGGTCACGGGACGCGGATCACGCGGGTTCTGCGGATCACGCTGATCACGCAAAGCAATTCTGTAAATCCGCGTGATCCGCGTCCCGTCAGCTGGAATGCACGATCGGTGTTACTGGACGAGCTCCACGGTCGTCGTAGTCTTGATGCTCGTCTTCATGCTCAGAACCGTGCCGTCCGGACCGGTGCCCGACATCGACATGGGTATCGAGACGTGCGTTGTGGAACGGCGGAATTGTCCCGTGCCGGCGTCGAAGACCTGTTCCCCGTCGCCCACGCCGTTGCCCATCTGCGCGCTCAGGCCCATGGGATTTACTTGCGGCGGCTTGCTGGAGTCCTGCTTGATCGTAGATGCGGTCACGATCGTCGCCACCTTGTTGCTGCCCTCGCCCTCCACCGACTTCAGCGTCGACGTCGTTGACGTGATGAGCCCTCCCAGCATGGGGTTGGCGACGCTGATCTGAGCGTTCCAGGTGTCGCCGGTTTTGAGCGGTTTGTTCGGGAACTGCGCAAAGGTCTGCGTGAACATACCGCGCATCGCGTCGTCGCTCAGGTTGGCCTTGATCCCGTCCAGTATGCCCGCCACGGCCGGATCCTGTGGCAGGCCCTGGAACATCTTCTCGGTCAGCTTCGTCAACCCTTCGACCTTCTGCACTTCGCCGGTCGGCGCCATCACGAGAGTGAACGACTCGCCGATCATCGGCGTCATGACGCGCTTCAGCATCGCGGTCATGGGATTGTCTCCGGCATCCGGCTTCGCGCTGTCGTACGACATCGCGAACATCGGAGAGTTCATCTCCATCTTCACGGTCTCGAAGACCTGCCGGATCGTCGTCGTGCCGTCGGCCGAGATGTCCTCCGCCGCCAAACGTATTGTCTGGGTGGAGGTCTGGTCGATGGCCAGGTCCCCCATTCCGCCCGGAAGACCTGAAATCGTGGTCGTGTTCTGCTGGACGATGCGATAGCGCAAAGTTTCTCCCTTGGTCCAGCGATAGGTGAGGGTGACGTCCTGACGCAAGGCCACGACCGACGACCCAGACAGCAGCCCCAACGCCACGACTCCCGCCGTGAGAAACCCGATGCGTGAGCTCATGAGCGACTCCCTCGGTAGTCTGTTGCGCGTGCGGCTTTCGCCGGGTTGGACCCGCAAAAAGTCTACACCGTTCGAGAGGATTACGAGGGTTCAGGGTTGAGGCGGCGGCGGCTCCTGCGCACGAGGGCGCGAACGGGAAAGAAAAGAAGCGCCGCCCAGAAGAGAAGTGTGGGCGCGAGCCGGATGACGAGCAGGGCCAATCCCAGCGCGGTATCCATCGCTTCGGTCAGGCCGGTGACCAAGGCATCACGGAATCTTCCAGGCACTGGCCGCGGGCCGAGGTTGATCGACGCCTGTATCTCTTCGATGACCTCGACGGTGAGCGTCGCGTAAGTCACGCGACGATCGAGGTTCTTCCGCTGCGCGTCGAAGCGTTCGATCTCTTCGCGCACCCGTGAGATCTCGCGCTCGGCAGCCAGGACGTGCTCGAGCTCGCCTGTACGCCTCTGCAGCAAATCGACGAGGCGCTTCTCGGTGTTGCGCGCGTTGGACAGCCGCGCGTCGACGTCGACGATCTGTTCGGTTACGTCTTCGCCCTTCTGCGACTCGTCGAGAACGATGCCAAGCGGCTTGAGGGCGGCGAGGGCTGCGTCCAGGCGCGCCACCGGAACCTGAATTGCCGCTGTGAGGGACCGAGCCTCCCCCACCCTCGACACATCCATGCGGCTGAACCATCCGCCCAGGTCTCCGGCGATTCGCTCGACCGCGCGTCGCGTGCCCTCGAAGTCTCGCGAGCTGAGTCGCAGCCGGGCGGTGCGGGCGATTGAAGGGCCGATCGTCGCCTGGGCGCCTCCAAGGGGGAGCGAGATCTGTCCGGCGACGGCCGCGATCGGCGCGGCGCGCGAGGTCGCCGGGACGGCAGGACTGCTTACGGCCAGCATCTGGGCTGGCTGAGTGGACAGCCTCGGATACGTCAGCGGAACCAGAACGGCCACAACCGCGCCAACTGCCACGAGCCCGATGGAGGGTTTCAGAAGCCAGCCGAAGCGAGACGCTACTTTTTCCTGGCGTCCAGACGGAGGCCAGGGCGCCGTGAACGTCGCCGGCGGATCCTCGATCTGCCATCGCGACATGTCTCGCGACACTCCTCGCAGCTCACCGCTCGAGCGCTGACAGCCATCGCATCCGGCGACGTGCGCCTGAACGACCGCTGCCTGCGCGAGGGGCAGCTCGCCGTCAAGGTAGGCCATCAGATCTTCCGGGCTCACGGGATGGTCAGCGGCCTTCATCGATCACCTTCGCTCACCTTTACCGGGGTCACTTGCATGGGAACGCGCACCGGACGCTCGAGCAATTCCTTGAGCGCCAGACGCGCGCGAAAGAGCCGCGAGCGAACGGTGTTGAGCGGCATCTTCCTGAGCTGTGCAATCTCTTGGTAACTGAGCTGCTCGTATTCGCGAAGCATCAGGATGTCGCGGTCGCCGGCGTCGAGCTGGGCGAGCGCGCTGCGCACCGACATCTCTGCCTCGGGATCGCCGGCACTCGCTGCCGGCGGGTCGCCGTCGAACGACTCGACGGCCTGATGCGAGGACTTTCGCCGCTCGGCGAGCAGAAGGTTGTAGGCGATGCCGAACAGATAGGACCGGAACGGCGCCCGCGGCTCGTACCGGGCCGCGCCCTGAAGGACCGCCACGAAGGTGTCCTGCGCGAGTTCCTCCGCCCTGGCCGGATCCGGCACCCGCCGCCGGAAGAACCGCCATATCGGCCCGCGGTAGCGTTCGAACAACTGTTCGAAGGCGTCGCGCACGCCGAGCCGCGCATCGAGCATCAACTCTTCGTCGGTCGTCACAGGAGCCTTCGAAACCGCCGTCGGCCGCAGCCGTAACGGCTGCCTACACTGTAATGTCGTGGGAGGGGGAAAAGTTGCGAAGGGAAAGGCTCTGGGCTTTAGGCTCTGGGCTTTGGCAAGAGCTTGATTGCTTACTCGAAGGTTTTGCGAGAGCCCAAAGCCTAAAGCCTAGAGCCTATTTCCCAGCGTGCAGCCGCCGCAGCACGTGGGGCTGCAGCTCGAACTTCCGGCCCGACTTCTTCCAGAAGCGCTTGAGGGGTCCGCGCATGGCCGCGTGCTGGCGGGCCTGACGCTTCTCGCTGTCGAACTTCTTGAAGATCGAATACCGGACGTTGCCTTCCGGGTCGATCACGACGGTGCACCCGCCGTTGACGTCGAAGAGCTCGCCCTGTCGGTTGACGGTGCACGACTGCGTGACCTCGCCGACCAGGTCGAAGAGGATCCGGCCGTCGGGTGCGGCGCGGCGCGTCACGCGGATCGACTGCACCAGCGGCGGCGAGGCCTGGACGATCCCTTTCGGCAACCGCTCGGCAGGCGCGACCAGGCGGAAGCATTCCGCGTACTTCGGGTTGGTCACGAACTTGCCGAGCGCGTGGGCCTGCCGCACCAGTTCCTTCGCGCTCGCCGGCTGTCCGGGATCCCCCTGGAACTTCAAGTCGCGGAACGCAAGTCCCTTGATGTGCAGCGACTCGCCCGGCGGCTGCCAGCGCACGGCGTCTTCTGTCATGAAGAGCACGTGATCCGGAAAAATCTGCCGGCGTCGGAACGACCGCATCAGCGCTTCGCGAAAACCCCACTTGTCGGTGCGCTCGAGATCCCCGTCCGCTGTGATGATGGCGCGCAAGTATTCGCCGAACTCCATGTCGGCCGGGGGGCAGTAGTCGATCGCGCGGATGCAGATGTTGAGGAACTGCCCGGCGACGTCGCATGCCTCCTGCGCGATCGCCTTTACCAGCGCCTCGCTCAGCGACACGCGGCCGAGCCCTTCCCGGTTGATCCCCGCAATCTGATAGAAACGCTCCGTCTTGCGCCGCACGATGGTCGTGAACGCTTCGAACACCGCCGAAACGAGCACCGATCCAAGCGTGTGCGGCTCGAGCTTCGGATCGTAGACTCGGGGCCCGCCGTCCTTGCCGGGAAGGACATCCGAGTCGAAGGCCGCCATGCCCTTCACGTCCACGCCTGACCGCAGCGCGTCGGCGCTGCCGGTCCGCGACCGCGCATAGCCGAACTCCCGGGCGATGTCAGTCAGCAGCGACCCGTGCGTGATCGTCCCGCCGGATTCGCGAATCGCCTGTTCGACGACATCGGCGTAGGTGAAATGGAGAAAGAGCGCGACCAGGTCGGAGAAGCCCTCGTGGAACGCCGGCACGTCGACGTTGGTCGGGTCGAGAAACGACGACCGCAGTCCATCGAGCAGCGCATGCGTCGTCTCGTGGGCGATGATATCGTGGCTGAGGGCGGTGCTAATCAGCCCCCCTTTGAGCGTAAAGCCGGCCGCCTTCTCTCCGGCGCGGAAATAGCCGAAGGACAGGTCACCGGCCTCGCGGCTGTAGCCGGCATTGGTGCCGCTGAAGCCGAACGGCCGGACGATGAGCCGCAGCGGCCCATCCGCGGGCGCCGTCGAGGCCCATGCGATCTCCCGGCCGAGGGCCCGTCTGAACGCACCGTAGGTGAGGCTGCAGACGGCATAGACCATCTGCATGTGGAACCGGCCGTTGGTCGGAGTCGGCGACAGGCCGCCGGAGAGGAGGAGGTGCGGGTCGTCGAGGTCGAGCGCCTCGGCTCGAAGCTCCTCGGGTGCGCCCAGACTATTGACCGCGAAGAGCGCCCCGATCGGGCCCGGCTCCAGCTTCTCGTACGGCACCATCACCGTGGCGACGCCGCCCATGCGGTCAGATACCGACGGGTCGAGGGTGTAGATCCGCAGCGGCCGCGCGAGCGGCGCGCGCGGGTCGCGCTGATAGGGCCGGACCCCGGCCTGAAAGCGCACGCGGTCGCTGACGTCGTACGCCTGGATTGCCGGCGCCACGGTCTTCGAGGACTTCCTCGATCTCGCTTGCAGAGGCGGTCGCCTCGCCATGAGCCGTCTGTCCCTTTCGCCGAGACGCTATCCCTTCAGGCTGGGTCCTGCTCAGACTTCGTCAAGTGTGCTCTAACTTGGGTCAATTCTAACGACCAGCCGCTCGGGCGATCGGTCGACGATTCTGAGCGTCGTCCCGCCCGCGCGCGCGCGAATCACCACAGTACCATCTTCGTCGCTCCAGCTAGCCGGCTGAGCGATGCTGCGATCGTCGGGTCCGCCCACGAAGATCCGGGCCGTGCCGTCGGCATCGAGCTCGAGCCGTTCCCTCGGCCGTCGCGACAGAGGCAGTTTGCTGCCCCGCGGACGATACACGGCCCCCTCCGCCGTGTCCTCCTCGAAGGCGTGCACCCACCCTGTCGCGAACAGCCGATTCTCCATGGTTCCTCGCCGCTCGATACTTGGCGGCTCGACACAAGGCTCTCGGCTTTAGGCTTTAGGCTTCAGGCAAGAACCTTCAGTAACTGCTCGAAGGGTTTGCTAGAGCCCAGAGCCTAAAGCCTGGAGCCAACAGATCTACACCAGCCCGCTGCGCTCGGTATCGAGCGACGTGCGCATGCGCAGCACCTGCTGCGTCGTGAACATGAACATGCCCGCATCGTCGGTATAGTCCATGTAGTTCACGAACATGTCGCCGTTCGGGCCGTTGTTGCAGGTGATCGTCGGAAACGGCGGCATGCCTGTATTCGGGCCGGCGCAGTTCGGCGTGTCCGGCACCATGTCGGACCCGCTGCAGTCGGGCGTGTCGCCCCAGATGTGACGCAGGTTGAGGTAGTGACCGATCTCGTGGGTCGCGGTGCGGCCCTTGTGGAACGGCTGCTGAGCCGTACCAATCGTGCCGAACGCCAGGTAGTTGATGACGACGCCGTCAGTGCTCTGCGGACCGCCAGGAAACTGGGCGTAGCCGAGCAGGCTGTCTCGCAACGGACAGACCCAGAGGTTGAGATGCGTTTTGGGACTGAACGGCACGATCCCGCCCGTCGCCTTGCTCTTGACCGCGTCGTCGTGAGTGAAGTCGTCTTCGGTCGTTTCGGTGCGCGTGATCTTCACGACCTTGAACTGGATGCGCGAGTCGGTCACGAGCCCCGTCCAGGCCGCAGGCGTCTGGCTCCGATCGGGGTTCGTCGCGCGGAAATCCTTGTTGAGCGCCTTGATCTGGCTGTCGATCTGCGCCTTCGACACATTCTGCTCGGCCGTCTTGTAGACCACGTTGACGACCGTCTTGATGGTGACGACCTTCGCTTGCCTGAGATCGAACCTCGTCTGGCGCCGCCGGTCCGTCGCGTCTTCGAGCCGCATCTGATTCGCGCGGTACGACGGGAACCGCTCGAGCAGCATCATGTGAGCGGCCATGGCTCCACAGGTGCGGTGGAGCTTCGCGCGTCGAGACTTCTTGCCCTTCTTTGCCATGCGTCCTCCTGTGGACTACCCGACTTCGCGGCGCTTCGGCGGTTCACACCACGGGTGCGGCGTGAAAGTGGCGCCGATCAGCTTAAACGAATACGGTACGGGAAACGAACAACCCCCAGTCCCGCCGAACTTCCGGTTCGGTACCGTGTTGTAGATGTGGTCTGAGGCTTGTGGTCCGTGACACGGACGTCGCTGGCAGGTATTGCGGAGTTCCGCGCCGGCAGTGCAGACTGCACGGATGATCGTCAGGACCCTCTCTCTTGCGGCCGCCATCGCGGTCGCGCTGCAGGTCGTGGGAGCCGCGGGCGCGCAAAAGCCCACGAGAGGCGCCACGGCAAGCAGCGACTCGCCTCTTCAGATCTCTCATCGCGCGCGGGCGATGTCACCGGGCGAGGTGGTGCTCGTCGACGTCCGCGCCGTCGCCCTGCGGGACGTGCAGGCTCAATGGCTGAGTCAGACGGTCTTGTTCTATCAAATCGAGCCTGGAGGGTGGCAAGGCCTGGCACCCATCGACGTCGCCGCCGCAGCCGGTCGTCAGACGCTATCGGTTCGTGCCCGGACGAGCGATGGCCGCACACTCGAGCGTGCGTATCCGATCACCATCGCCGCCCGGACGTTCCCGGCGCGTCGAATCACGGTCGAGCCGAAGTTCGTGGATCCTCCTGCCGATGAGCTGGCGAGAATCGAAGCGGAACGGAAAGCCGTCGAGGCGATTTTCGCGAAGCCGACTGGTGAGCGATTCTGGAGCCAGCCCTTCGTCGTGCCGGTTCCAGGCACCGCCACGAGCAGCTTCGGACGCCGCACCATCCTCAACGGCGCACCGCGCGGCCAGCACACCGGAACGGATTTTCAGGCGGCGACGGGCACGCCGGTCGTGGCCCCCAATCGCGGCCGCATCGCGCTCGCGGCCGACCAGTACTTCCCGGGCCGTACGATCATCATCGACCACGGGCTAGGCGTCTATTCCTACCTCGCGCACCTGTCGGAATTTGCCGTGTTGGAAGGAGCAATAGTCGAGCGCGGCCAGCGGATCGCGCTATCCGGCGCGACCGGTCGGGTCACTGGACCGCACCTGCATTGGACGATGCGTTTCGGCAGCGCGCGAGTTGATCCGTTGTCGTTGATCGCGGTGCTGGAGGATGCGGGCGAACGGAGATGAGAGACCGAGCCAACGGAGAATGGACCCTTCCCAAGGATTCTCCGCTAACTTTGTTGGCGGCTCGCACCTCGCGGCTGGCTGTTGCTAACTCGCGCCTCGCGTTGGTACTAGCAGCGGGTGGTCGCATTTGAAACAGCCAGCCGCGAGACGCGAGCCGCTAGCTCTGTGGTGAACCAGTTCTACGGCAGGCTCGCCAATCCAAGCGCCGGAGCGGGGCTCGTCTCGCACTTGGCGCTGGCACCACCCGGACAGCTGACCTGCATGTCACGCGCGCAGCTGTAGGCCGCCAGCTTCAGGCCTTCCTTCTCCACCTGCCACGAAAACGACTCGAGGCACGAGGCTTTCGAATAGCGCGAGTTGTAGAAGGCGAGGACGATGTCCGAGCCGCCGGCGACGGAGGTTCGGTCGTAGTGGGCGCGCTCCGAAACTTGCAACCGCCCGAGGCGGCGCGTCTCGGCGAGGAAGTGACGGAACTGGGCCTCGCTCAGCTGCCCTTTGAGCAGGTCGCTCGCGCCCGCATAGATCAGATCGACACGCCCCTGCTCGAGGCGCTGATGGAACTCGCGGACGGCCACGGCCTCGCGGCTCTCTTCGCTGCTGCAGCCGCTGAGAACGCCGCCGAGCGTGATGATGGCCGCGCCGAGGGCGAGGCCCGAAACTGCACGGTATTGCCAGGATTGCATAATCGAACTGCGTATCAACGTCCGTACCTGGCGCGCTTCGCGAAAAACGTTGAGTGATTCTTCATTTTTCCGTGCGCGCCGCGGGCGCACACGGCTGAGCCAGCGATCAAAAACGTCGCAATCTAAACAGTTTCGTCAGCCTGAGCTTCTTATAATGAGAGGGGATGCCATCGTCGCTCACTCACCCGGCCGACCCCCTCCTTCCAGATTCCCTCGCCCACGACGACCGTCCTCCCGAGCCCGAGCTCTTTGGCCAGGACCGGCTCGAACGGCACGCCGTCACCCTCGCCGACCTCTACCGCATCGCGCCCGACCCGGGGCGCGGACGTCCGCTCCTTCCGCGTCTCGACGCGAGCGCGCAAGAGCTCGACGACGCCTATCGATTCCTGTCAGCGGCCGTCACGAAAGACGCGCCGGCGGTCGGGTCGGAAGACTGGCTGCGGGACAACCACCATGTCGTGCAGGATCAGGTTCGCGAGATCCGCCAGGACCTGCCGCGCCAGTACTATCTCGAGCTGCCCAAGCTGGCCGACGGCCCCTTCGAGGGCTATCCGCGCGTCTATGCCTTCGCGCGCGAGCTGATCGCGCACACCGCGGGCCGTCTCGACCTCCAGACGCTCGTCGACTTCGCGAGCGCCTATCAGCGGGCCGCGCCGCTGACCATCGGCGAAATCTGGGCCATCCCGATCATGCTGCGGCTGGCGCTCGTCGAAGAGCTGCGGCGGCTGGCGGCGGACGTCGTGGCGGCGCGACGCAGCCGTGATCGCGCACGCGCGTGGGGCGTCCAGCTGAACGCCGGCGGACGCGATCCCGAACGCATCATCGACGAGATGCTGCGCGACGAGGCCGAAGCGAGCGGCCGCCTGTCGGCGGCATTCGTCCTCGAGCTGCTCCACTGGCTGCGCGATCAGCCCTCGTCTGCCGCCCCGGCGTGGCACGCCCTGCAGCGCGCGCTCGAAGGCCAGGGCGACTCCCCCGAAGAAATGCTGCGCGTCGAGCACCAGCGCGAGGCTGCGGGCCAGCTGGCGATCGGCAACATCATCACGACCATGCGGCTGCTGTCGTCGATCGACTGGCCGCTCTTCTTCGAACGGGTCAGCCTGGTGGAGCAGATCCTTCGCGAGGATCCCGCGGCCGCCTACGCCCGCATGGATTTTCCGACGCGCGACCGTTACCGGCACTCCGTCGAGGAGCTGTCGCGAGCCGCGAAGGTGTCCGAACAGGACGTGGCGCGGCACGCCGTTGACCTCGCCGCGGCGGCGCAGCGAACCTCTCCGGAACGCGACCGCACGCATCACGTCGGCTACTACCTCATTTCGCGAGGGCGCTTCCGTCTCGAGCAGGAAGTCGGGTACCCGCCGACGCTACGCGACCGCTTTGCGCGCTTCTTCTACGGTCATCCGGTCCTCGGCTACCTCGGCACGATCGCCGGGCTCACGGCGCTCGCCGTCGCCAGCTTCGTCGCCTACGCGCACCGCAAGGGCGGCGACACCGGCGATCTCTGGCTGACGGCGTTCGTGGTGCTGCTGCCCCTCAGCGAGCTGGCCATCAGCCTGATCAACCTCGTCGTCACCTCGCAGGTCAATCCGCGGCAGCTGCCGAAGCTCGACATGCGCGGGGGCATCCCCGCCGAGGACCGCACGATCGTGGCCGTCCCGGTCATCGTCGATTCCGAAGCGCGCCTGGCGTCGCTCCTCGACGACCTCGAGGTGCGATTCTTTGCCAACCAGGATGCGCATCTGCATTTCGCGCTGCTCTCGGATTTTGCCGACGCCGACCAGGCCACGCAGCCCAACGACAACCTGCTCGTCGAGGCGGCGCGACGGCGCGTCGACGAGCTGAACGCGCGCCACGGCCCCGATCGCTTCTTCTTTTTTCACCGCTCGCGGCAGTGGAATGCCGGCGAGCGGCGTTGGATGGGCGCCGAGCGCAAGCGCGGCAAGCTCGCCGAGTTCAATCGCCTCCTGCGCGGCGCGACCGACACCAGCTTCGCCGTGCAGCATGGCGACACGTCAATCCTGCCGTCGGTTCGCTATGTGATTACGCTCGACTCTGACACGCAGCTGCCAATGGAAGTCGGGCGCCGGCTCGTCGGCACGCTGTCCCATCCGCTGAACCGCCCGCGATTCGACGCCGGCCGCCAGCGCGTCACGGAAGGCTACGGCATCCTCCAGCCGCGCATCAGCGTCAGCGTCGTGAGCGCGAACCGGACGATGTTCTCCCGCGTGTTCTCAGGACACGTCGGCGTCGATCCGTATACGACCGCGGTGTCCGATCTCTATCAGGACATGTTTCATGAGGGCAGTTACGTCGGCAAGGGAATCTACGACGTCGACGCGTTCGAATCCGCGCTCGCCGGACGCGTGCCGGAGAACACGCTCCTCAGCCACGACCTCTTCGAAGGGTTCTACGCGCGCGCGGGGCTGGTCACCGACACGGATCTGGTGGACGACTATCCGGGCAGCTACCTCGCCTACTCGGCACGGCAGCACAGGTGGGTGCGCGGCGACTGGCAGATAGCGCGGTGGTTGTGGCGGACGGTTCCGGACGCCGCGGGCAGGACGGTCGCCAACACGCTGCCGGTCATCTCGCGGTGGAAGATCCTCGACAACCTGCGGCGCAGTCTCATTCCTCCCGCGCTCGTGCTCCTTCTCGCCGCCGGGTGGTCGGTCCTGCCGGGCTCGGCCGCGCTCTGGACGACCCTCGTCGCGCTCGTGCTGGCGTTTCCTGCCTATATCCAGGTGGCGCGCTCGCTCGGCAGCCACGTGTCCGGCGTGCCGCTGCGGGAACACCTGCGCGCCGAACGCGACACCATCATCATGAGCCTGCGGCAGGCGGTGTTCTCGACGTTCATCCTGGCGCACCAGAGCGTCGTGATGCTCGACGCGATCGCCCGAGCGACGGTGCGGATGGTGGTGACGCGGCGGCGCCTGCTCGAGTGGATGACGGCGGATCGGGCCGAGAACGGGCACGCGACGGTGTGGACCGTGGCCAGGCGGATGTGGCAGGCGCCGGTCGTCGCGCTGGGCATAGCGGCGGTCGGTTGCCGTCATCGCGCCGGGGCGACTCCTGCTCGCCAGTCCCATCCTCATCCTGTGGTTCATTTCGCCGGCGCTCGTCTACGTCTCCGGGCTGCCGCTGGCGAATCGCGAGACGGCCCTCGAGAGGAGCGAGCGGTCACGCCTCCGCGAGGTGGCGCGCCGCACCTGGCGGTTCTTCGAGGAACTGGTCGGCCCCGCGGACCACTGGCTCGTTCCCGACAACTATCAGGAAGACCGGCACGACGTCATCGCCCACCGGACGTCGCCGACCAACATCGGGCTGCAGCTGCTCTCGACGCTGGCGGCGTCCGACTTCGGGTATCTCAGCTATGCCGGAGTCCTCGATCGGCTCGAGCCGACGTTCGACACGCTGCTGCGCATGCAGCGGTATCGGGGCCACTTCTATAACTGGTACGACACGCGGACGCTGGCCCCGCTCGTGCCGGCCTACATTTCCACCGTCGACAGCGGCAACCTCGCCGGTTACCTCCTCACGCTGCGCTCGGGACTAGCCTCGCTCGCCGACACCAGGCCGATCGTCGACGGATGCGTGCTCGAGGGTATCGAGGATGCGATCAACCTCTTCGAGGCGGAGGTCGACGCGCTGCCCCGCGATCGCGCGACGAGCGGGCTGAAGCGGGAGCTCGGCACTCTGCGCACGCAGCTGGGCCGGCGGCCGGGCACCGCGCTCGAGTGGCGGCGCCTGCTCACGCAAATCGACGAACGTCTGCAGGCCGTCAGCATCCTGTTTCATGACGTCTTCTATCAATTCGAGGAACCGCTGGGTGGCGGTCTGCCGACCGAGACGGTGCCAGTGGCGCTGCATGAGGCCTCGGCGTGGCTCGAGCGCGCCGCGTCCCTCCTCTCGACGCGGCAGATCGAGCTCGAACGGCTCACAGGCTGGATGACGCGGCTGCAGGCGGCGGGCATCCGCGATCTTCTCGCCGAGCTGCCGAGCCTCACCGGGCTCATCACGCTCTGCGACCGGGCGCTCAACGAAGTCGCGGAGCGCCCGGCGTCGAACGAGGCGCGGCAGGCCATCGAGCAAGCGCGACAGCTTGCGGAGGAGCTCATCGAGCGGGGCGAGCGGCTGGGCGCGCTCGCCGACGACCTCATCGAAGAGACCGAGTTCGGTTTCCTGTTCAACGCGGAGCGGCAGCTGTTCTCAATCGGCTTCAGCGTCACCGACGGCCGGCTCGACAACTCGTATTACGACACGCTCGCGTCCGAAGCGCGGCTCGCGAGCTTCATGGCCATCGCAACCGGCACTGTCTCGCACGAGCACTGGTTCAAGCTCGGCCGATCGCTGACGCCGAGCGGCAGCTCGCGCGCGCTCCTCTCGTGGAGCGCATCGATGTTCGAGTATCTGATGCCGCTGCTCGTCATGCGACCTTACCGGGGCACGCTGCTCGACGAGACGTACAACGCCGTCGTCCAGCGGCAGATTGAGTACGGAGCGCAGCGCGGCGTGCCGTGGGGCATCTCGGAATCCGCCTACTACGCCCAGGACCTCGAGAAGAACTACCAGTACCGCGCCTTCGGCGTCCCCGGGCTCGGCCTCAAGCGCGGCCTCGGCGACGACCTGGTGGTCGCGCCCTACGCCTCAATCCTGGCGGCGCCGATCGCGCCGCAGGCCGTGCTCGAAAACCTCGAGCGCCTCGCGACCGAGGGCCTGAACGGCCGGTTCGGCTACTACGAAGCCATCGACTACACGCCCGAGCGTCTGCCCGCGCAACACAAGCGCGGCGTGGTGCTGCGGACGTGGATGGCGCACCACCAGGGCATGAGCCTGCTCGCGCTCGACAACGTCCTGAACGACTCGCCGATGCAGCAGCGGTTTCACGCCGATCCCAGGATTCAGGCGGCCGAGCTCCTCCTCCAGGAGCGCGTGCCGCAGCTCGTCCCGCTGAAGAATCCGCCGATGGAGACGGCCGCGCACGTACCCTTCAACCGGCGGCGCGCCATCGCGCCGCCGATGCGCCTCTACACGACGCCGCACACCCTCAGCCCGCGCGCGCACCTGCTGTCGAACGGCTCGTACACGGTGATGGTAACCAACGCGGGCGGCGGCTACAGCCAGCGCCAGCAGCTGGCCCTGACGCGCTGGCGCGAGGACATCACGAGCGATGCCTGGGGCAGCTTCGTCTTCGTGCGCGATCTCGATTCCGGTGACGTCTGGTCGACGACGCACCAGCCGTCGGGGCGCGAGGCCGGACGAGTACGAGGCCACGTTCTCGCTCGACCGCGCCGTCTGGCGCCGTGTCGACTCGGGCCTGGAAACGCGCACCGAAGTCGTCGTCTCGCCCGAAGACGATGCCGAGCTGCGGCGCGTGTCGATCACCAACAACAGCCATCGGGCACGCAGCCTCGACCTGACCAGCTACGCCGAAGTCGTCCTCGCCCCGCCTGGCGCCGACCTGGCCCACCCGGCGTTCAGCAACCTCTTCATCGAGACGACGGCCGTGCCCGAATGGGACGCCCTGCTCTGCACGCGCCGCCCGAGGTCCGGTACCGACCGCGTCTACCTGGTTCACGTATTGAGCGGCCGCGGCCGCATCGGCGGCGCCACCGAGTACGAAACCGACCGGGCGCGGTTCATCGGACGCGGGCGGACGCTCGCCAACCCCGCGGCGCTCGGCGGCGGCGGCCCGCTGTCGAACACGACCGGCGCCGTGCTCGATCCGATCGTCAGCCTTCGCCAGTCGATTCGCCTGCCGCCCGGCGGCACCGCGCGCCTGTCGTTCACGACCGGATTCGCCGACACCGAGGCGGGGGCCCGGCGACTGATCGAGAAGTACCACGACCGCCGGGCGGTCGCGCGCGCGATCGCCCTGGCCAGCACGCATGCGCAGATCGAACTGCGGCACTTCGGCCTCACCGTCGAAGACACGCTGCGGTTCCAGAGGCTGGCGGGCCGCTTGCTCTTCGGCGATCCCCGCCTGCGATCGCCGGAGGCGGTGCTCGAGAACCGGCGCGGACAGCCGGAACTCTGGAAGTACGGCATCTCCGGCGATCTCCCCATCGTGCTGGCGACGATCGAGGACGGCAGCCAGCTGCCGCTCTTGACCGATCTCCTCAAGGCCCACGAGTACCTGCGCGGCAAGGGCATGGCGTTCGACCTCGTCGTATTGAACGCCCATGGCACGACGTATCGGATGGATCTGCAGGACGCCGCGCAACAGATGATCGAGAGCGGCCCGGAGCAGGCGTGGATCGATCGGCCGGGCGGCGTGTTCCTGCGCCGGGCGGACCTCATGCCCGCCGAGGATCTGCTGCTCCTGCGCGCGGCCGCGCGCGCGGTCATGGACGGAGCCGAAGGCGGCCTCAGCCAGCAGCTGGTCCGCCCGGTCGCGACCTACAAAATACTTCCCGAGCCGCTCCGCGTCAGGGCGGCGAAGCCCGAACCTGCGCCGGCGGTCAACCTGCCGGCGACCCCTCGGGCCGCGCCCCCCGAGCTCGAGTCGTTCAACGGCATCGGAGGATTCGCGGACCAGGGTCGCGAGTACGTCATCCGCCTTCGTCCTAACGCCGACGCGCTTCCCCCGGCGCCGTGGGTGAACATCGTCGCCCACCCGACATTCGGTTTCGCGGCGTCCGACCTCGGGACGGGATTCACCTGGTCGGAAAACAGCCACGACAACCGGCTCACGCCGTGGCGCAACGATCCGGTCAGCGATCCGCAGGGAGAGGCGCTCTACCTCCGCGACGAGGAGAGCGGCCGCGTCTGGTCGGCTACGCCGCTGCCTGCGGGTGGCGGCCAGCCCTACACGGTTCGGCACGGGCACGGTTACAGCGCCTACGAGCACGCGCGGGACGGCATCGAATCGCGTTTGCTCGTGTACGTCGCTGCCGCGGAACCGGTCAAGGTGTTCCAGGTTGCGCTGCGCAACACCTCCAGCCGCCGCCGGCAGGTGTCGGTCACCATCTACGTCGAGTGGGTGCTTGGCGAGAACCGCGAGCGGACGGGACCGCACATCGTTACGCGCCGCGAGCCGTCGACGGGCGCGCTTCTGGCGTCGAACGCCTTCCGGAGCGCCTTTGCGGATCGCGTCGCGTTCGTGGATCTGTTTGGCGGCGACAACCGGACGCTCACCGGCGACCGGACCGAATTCATCGGCCGCAACGGATCGCTCGGCGCCCCGGCGGCGCTCGGGCGCGTCGGGCTCTCGGATCGCACGGGCGCGGCGATGGATCCGTGCGGCGCGGTGCAGGTCCGCGTCACGCTGGAGCCGTCGCAGGAGCAGACGGTGATCGGACTCCTGGGCGAAGCCGCCGACGAGGCGAGCGTATCGTCGCTCGTCCGGCGCAGCCGCGTGCCGCAGGGGATCACCGCCGCGTTCAACGACGTGCAGAGCTTCTGGCGATCGCTGCTCGGCACCGTGCAGGTGAGCACGCCAGACCGCTCGCTGGATCTGATGCTCAACCACTGGCTCCTCTATCAGACACTGGCCTGCCGGATTTGGGGACGATCGGCGTTCTACCAGTCGAGCGGCGCCTTTGGATTCCGCGATCAGCTGCAGGACGTCCTCGCACTGATGTTGGCGGCGCCACATCTGGCGCGCAACCACATCGTTCATGCCGCCTCGCGACAGTTCGTAGAAGGCGACGTGCAGCACTGGTGGCACGAGCCGGAAGGGCAAGGCGTTCGCACGAAGTTCTCCGACGACCGGCTGTGGCTGGTGTACGCGACGTTGCAGTACGTCGCCGCGACCAACGACACGGGGCTGCTCGAAGAGACCGTGCCGTTCCTCGAGGGCCGCGTGCTCAAGCCCGACGAGCACGAGGTGTACGAGCGCCCGAGCGTCTCCCGGCAGACGGCCTCGATCTACGAGCACTGCGTCCGCGCCATCGCCCTCAACCTCTCGACTGGCGAGCACGGCCTCCCACTCATGGGCACTGGTGACTGGAACGACGGGATGAGTCTCGTCGGCGCCGGCGGTAAGGGCGAGAGTGTCTGGCTCGGCTGGTTTCTCGTGTCGATCCTGCGGCCGTTCGCCGATCTCGCCGCCGGCCGCGGCGAAAGGGACCGCGCCGACACCTACCGGCGCCATGCCGACGCGCTCGAGCGCGCGCTCGAGCAGGCCTGGGACGGCGAGTGGTATCGACGCGCCTACTTCGATGATGGAACGCCGCTCGGATCGAAGGAAAACACGGAATGCCGCATCGACGCGATCGCGCAGTCGTGGGCCGTGCTATCCGGCGGAGGAGATTCGGCGCGGGCGCGGCAGGCGTTGGAAGCCGCCGATCGCCATCTGATTCGTCGCGAGGACCGGATGATGCTGCTGCTGACGCCGCCCTTCGACACGATGACGCCGAGCCCCGGCTACATCCAGGGCTACGTGCCGGGCGTTCGCGAGAACGGCGGCCAATACACGCACGCCGCCCTGTGGACGGTACTCGCCTTCGCGCGGTTGGGCGACGGCGACCGGGCGGCCGAGCTCTTCTCGATGCTCAATCCGTTGACCCACACGCGAAACGCCGACGAGATTCGGCGCTACCGCGCCGAACCCTACGTCGTAGCGGCGGACCTCTACTCGCAGCCGCCGCACACCGGGCGAGGCGGGTGGACGTGGTACACCGGCTCGGCCGGTTGGATGTATCGCGTCGGCGTCGAAGCCCTCCTCGGGTTGACCCGGCGCGGCGGCGGACTCCACATCGACCCGTGCATCCCGAAAGCGTGGGCGGGCTACGAGATCGTGTTCAAGCCCGGCCGCTCCGAGTACCGCATCGTCGTCGAGAATCCGCAGGGTGTGAGCCGGGGCGTCGCGCGGCTCGACGTCGATGGAATCGAGCAGACCGGACGCGACATCGCAATCGTCGACGACGGCGCGGTGCACCAGGTGAGGGTGGTGCTGGGGGCCGAGTAGGTCGAATGGTGCTTGAGTGCCGTGGTGCCTGGCGCCTGAGGTGCTTCAGGTGTCAGAGGCTGTGTGCCTCAGTGCCTGAGTGCGCTGCCGCGCGCCTGGATACAGGAGCTGGTCCAAGGCGCGCGGCGATCGTCACGGGATGATCCCTACTTTTTCTTCACACCCAGCTCGTCGAGCTTTTTGATCATGACCGCCCCGGCGGTTGCGGTCGTCGGGGACTTGTCGATGGCCACAATCTTGCCGTCAGGACCGACGTAGAACGTCCAGCGCGCCGCGAGCTGGCGCTCCGGAGGCACATCGGTGCGAATGACGCCGTAGAGCTTCGCGGTGTCTTTTGCGGGATCGGCGAGGATGGGAAAGTCCGCCTCATGCTCCTTGGCGAACTTCGTATTGTCTTCGAGTGTGTCGACACTCACCATGAAGTAGGCGATGTCGTAGGTCTTGAGGATCTGACCGCTCTCACGGAGCGATCGGCATTCCGCCGTTCAACCACCGGTGAAGGCTTTCGGGAACCACGCCAACACGACGGTCTTCCCCTTGTAGTCTGCCAGCGAGTGCGTCTTGCCGTCGGAGCCCGGGAGCTTGAAGTTGGGCGCCCGATCGCCGACGTTGAGCACCGCCGAGTACTGCGGCGGCGGCTGCTGCTCCTGCGGCGGCTGCTGGGGGGTCTGACCCTGTGCGGACGCGGCCACGAACGCCGTCAGCGCGAGGCCGGCGAGCGTCGGGACGGTCGACAGTTTTGACATGCCGACATGGTATCGCAAAAACAGGCTGGGCTGCGCTGACGGCGCGTTCGGCGTTATCCTGGCCGGAAAATAGTGCCCCTCGTTAGACTTAGACTATCGATCTCATAAACGGAACCCCTCACGAAGACCTCGACCAGCCTCCGCTAAAGCTACGGCGGTCCGCCGGAGCCTTGGCGAAGGCGGAAGATCACGAGGCTCGCGAAGAATTCATGCGTGAAAGGTAGCCTTCGTGAGCTTTGCGGTCTTCGCGATCATCGTGGATTGGCCGTCGGCCGTGTGTATGGGACGACGTGTAGCTTTCTGCGCAACGCACAGCTGGTCGACGTGCCAGAGGGGAGAAAGATTGCGGACATGATCGAGAATTGCGGGCGTATGAACGGGATCTCACGACGCGGGTTCATGCGACGCGCGGTCTGCGCTGCGGCGGGGACCACTCTCACAGGCATTCCAAGCGCTCTCGCCACTGGCCAGGAGCCTCATGGCATCCGGGAAGTCATGCGCGAGTTTCCCTACGGGGCAGTCCAGCTGACAGGCGGCCCCATCAAGCAGCATTTCGATCACATCCACGCGCACTATCTCGCATTGGACAACGACCGATTGCTCAAGGTGTTTCGCGAACGCGCCGGCTTGCCGGCGCCGGGACCCGACATGGGCGGTTGGTACGACACCGACGGCTTTGTGCCCGGGCTGACCCTTGGACAATACATATCCGGACTGGCGAGGTTTGGTGCGGCGACGGGCGATAGCGCGGCGCACACAAAGGTGGCGAGGCTGGTCTCAGGTTTCGGTGAATTCATCCGGCGCGCCGACACTCCCTACGCCGGGCCAAATGCGCAAGCGCAGTGGGCCGCCTATGTGATGGACAAATACGTCGTCGGGCTTGTCGACGCCTTTCGACTGAGCGGCGTTGAGGAAGCGAAACGCCTGCTGCCCGTCACCATTGATAAATGTCTGCCGTACATTTCTCCTGTGTCGCGCGACCGCATTGGAAAGAGAAATCCGCCGTACGACGAGACCTACGTCATTTCGGAAAACTTATTCCACGTCGCGAAGATCACCGGCGACGACAAGTATCACCAGTTAGCGGTGCACTATCTGCTCAACAAGGAGTGGTTCGACCCGTTGGCCGCCGGAATCGACGTCTTGCCGGAGAAGCACGCCTACAGTCACACGATCGGCCTCAGTTCCGGCGCGCAGGCCTATCTCAATCTCGGTGACGCGAAATACCTGAAAGCGCTGACGAACGCCTGGCGCTTTCTCGAGCCGCAGCGCTACGCCTCCGGCGGTTGGGCGCCAGAGGAGCAGTTCGTTCCCTTGGGGCAAGGCAAGCTCGCAGAGAGTCTGAAGAGTTCCAAGGCTCATTTCGAGACGCCCTGCGGCAGCTATGCCGACTTGAAACTGGCACGATACCTGGTCCGTTTTACGGGCCGTTCTGAATATGGCGACGGGCTGGAGCGCACGCTTTACAACACCATGCTGGCGACACGCCTGCCGACGAGCGACGGCGAATACCCGTATTATTCGGATTACGGAGCCGGTGCGGAGAAAAGGTATTACCACCGTAAGTGGCCCTGCTGTTCCGGCACCTTGGTGCAGGGCGTCGCCGACTATGTATTGAACGCATATTTCCACGACGACGACGCACTGTTGGTCAATCTGTTTGTGGCCTCGGAGGTGGTTTGGAAGCGCGCGGGCGGAGCGGTCACGATCGTTCAGGAAACCGACTATCCGGCGGCGGACGCCGTGCGCTTGACCGTGAGAGAGCCGGGCGACGGCCGTTTTGCGGTGAAACTGCGCATCCCGGCGTGGACGAACCGCGCTACGCTGCGGGTCAATGGCAAAACTGAAAACGCCGCGCCCGGTGCGCTCGCCATCGTGAGGCGCCGTTGGAAGGCCGGCGATACGATCGACCTGGTCGTGCCCCAACCACTACGCACGCTGTCCATCGACACTGAAAACCCGAAGCTCGCGGCACTGATGCGCGGTGCGGTGATGTATGTCGGCCTCAATCCGTGGGACGGCATACAAGAGCAGTCCATCGACTTGCCCGGATCGTTGTCGCCGCTGTCCGCATCGCAACAGGCATACCGCACAGAGATTGCGGGACGCGATGTGGTGTTCGTGCCGTACTTCACGATCGACACCGAGAGGTACAACACGTACTTCAGAATCGCTTGAGCTCGGGCCGCGCTAGTACAAGCTGTCTCATAACGAGCGCGAACGAGCGGCAGCGAGTGAGCCACGCGAGCGGAGCGGGGCGTCGGGGTCCCCGCGAGCGCCCGCCTTCGCGCCGTAGGCGCTCCGGCGAGGTCTCGCCGTAGCTTTAGCGAAGGCGGAAGCGTGTAAGGGGGTCCGGGGGACAAAGTCCCCCGGACCAGACGTGTCCGGCTTTAGCGGACCGGAAGGTCCGCCTGAAGGCGGACACTACACGGGCGTGCGACGAGCCATTGGCGCGCTCATGACTCGGCCGGTTCACACTTTGCCGCGTCAGATGTATCCTGCCGCTATGAGCCTCCTGACACTGAACGTAAACGGACGCTCGCAGCAGGTGGACGTCGATCCGGCCACACCACTGCTCTACGTCCTCAGCGATGACCTGGCGCTGCGGGGCCCGAAGTTCGGGTGCGGCCTCGGCCAGTGCGGGGCCTGCACCGTCATCGTCGACGGCCAGGCCACCCGATCGTGTGTCACGCCGGTCAGTGCCGTCAGGGGAGGTGCGATCACCACGCTCGAGGGCCTCGGCACGGCCGACTCGCCACACCCGCTTCAACAGGCGTTCATCGATGAACAGGCGGCGCAGTGCGGGTTCTGTCTGAGCGGCGTGATCCTGACGGCGAAGGCATTTCTCGACCGCAACCCACGGGCCACCGACGAGCAGATCCAGCAGGCGCTCTCGAATGTGCTCTGTCGCTGCTTCGTCAACGTGCGGATGCTCAAAGCCATTCGGCGCTACGCCGGAGAGAGGACAGCATGATGCATCACCTCTCTTCGGACGCCCGGAGCGCACTCGGTCGCGCCGGCATATCCCGGCGATCGTTTCTCAAGGGCTCGGGTGCTCTGGTCGTCGCATTCTCGTCGGCGACGGTCGCGGACAGCCTGGGCGTGGTGTTCGCCCAGGGCTTCAACGGGGCCGGCAGCGCGCAACTCGATTCCTGGATCGCCATCGGACGCGACGGCATCGTCACGGCGTACACGGGAAAATGCGACTTCGGCCAGGGACTCTATACGGCGCAGATGCAGCTGGTGGCCGAAGAAGTGTGCGTGCCCTTGAGCCGCGTCCGCCTCATTCAGTGCGATACATCGGTCACGCCTGATCAGGGCACAACCTCCGGACAACAGTCGCACCCGACAAACTTCAATCACACCAACCTGGCGCTGGCCGGCGCGACCGCTCGCCAGGCCTTGATACGAATGGCGTCCGAGACACTCGGCGTGCCGGCGTCCGATCTGGTCGCGCGTGATGGGCTCGTGGCGGTCAAGACTGACCCCTCTCGAAGCGCGGGATACGGTGACCTGATCGGCGGACGGCGATTCAATCTCCAACTCGATCAGGCAGCGGTGCGCAAACACCCGCGTGAGTGGAGCGTGCTCGGTACGCCGGTCCCGCGCGTAGACATGCGCGACATGGTGATGGGCCGATTCGAGTTCGTCCACAACGTCAACGTCCCAGGCATGCTGCACGGTTGCGTGGTTCGTCCACCTGAGGTCGGCGCCACCGTCGGCAGCGTCGATGAAAGGTCCATCCGCGAGCTGCCGGGCATCGTGAAGGTCGTGGTCAAAGGCAACTTCGTTGGTGTCGTGGCACAAAAGCCGTGGCAAGCGATGCAAGGCGCCGAGCGCCTCAACGTGAGCTGGACGCGTGGCACCCCGTTGTCCCCACACACCAACCTGTACCTGGGAGATCCGGAAGCAACCAGCTCGAGACACATTGCTCGTGGATTCCGGCGACGTCGATGCCGGGCTGGCGGCGGCGTCCACGGTTCTGAGGTCGACCTATCATCACCCCTACCAGATGCACGCCTCGATCGGCAGCTCGTGCGCGGTGGCGGATGTGCAAGGTGACAAGGCGACGCTCTGGTCGGCAACGCAGTCGGCGTTTCCGATCCGGAACACGTCGGCGACGCTCCTCGGGCTCACACCCGAGAGCATCCGTGTCATCTACGTGCGCGGCGCCGGATGCTACGGCCTCAATGGAGCCGACACGGTCACCTATGATGCCGCGTTGCTCTCACAAGCCGTCAGCCGGCCCGTTCGCGTACAGCTCTCGCGCAAGGACGAGATGGCCTGGGAGAACTTCGGCAACGCGTTCGTCATCGATCAGCGCGTGGCGCTCGATCCAGGCGGCAACATCAGCGTGTGGGATTACGAGGCGTGGTCGGCCGCTCGCGGGGCCCGGCCCGGCTACAACACGCCAGGCAACGTCGTCACGGGCTTCCTCGTGGGTGCGAGTCCGGCTGCGTTCGCTCCACGTACGCCCGCTCCAGCGCCTGCCACGCCGCTCAACAACGGATCCAACACCGCCCCTTCGTATATCGCCGGCCGTGTGCGCGATTCCGCCCGGGGCGCAGGCGTGATTCGGAGCGAGCGTGTTCTCTCGCATCGCGTCCTGTCGCCGTTTTTCACCGGTCCGCTGCGTGCACCCGAGCGACTGCAGAACACCTTCGCACATGAGTGCTTCATGGACGAAGTGGCCGCCCACGTGAAAGCCGACCCGGTCGAATACCGTCTCAAGCATCTCAATCACGCGCGTCTCAGTGCGGCCGTTCGCGCCGCCGCGAAGGCGGCCAACTGGGAACACCGGCCGTCCCCGCAGCCTCGTCGCGCACGCGCGGGCAAGGTCAGCGGGCGAGGCGTCGCGTGCGTCTGCTACGAAGGCGACAACGGCTACGTCGCCATGATTGCCGACGTGACCGTCGACCAGGATTCCGGCAGAATCCAGGTCACGCGGCTCGTCATCGCACAGGACTCCGGGCCCATCTCGAACCCCGACGGCATGCGCAACCAGATCGAAGGCGGCGCTCTTCAGGGCATCAGCCGTGCGCTTGGCGAAGAGGTGACGTGGGACGACCGCCAGATCACCTCGGTTGACTGGAGCTCCTACCACTCGCTGACGCTCGGCTTCGCGCCACCGACGATAGACAGCGTGCTCCTCAATCAGACTGACGTCGAAGCCTGCGGTTCCGGCGAAACGTCGATCACCGTCGTGGCGCCCGCCATTGGCAACGCCATCTTCGATGCGACGGGAGTCAGACTTCGGGAAGTGCCTTTTACTCCCGAACGGGTACTTTCAGTACTTCGTGCACGCTCAGAGTAGAAAAGTCACACGTCAGAAGTACGTTCGACCACTGTCTGTGGACTTCACACTCTCAGCGATGCGAACCGGATCGCCGCTGAATAACGAACCGCGGTCTCCCGCCCAGGGTGCGCTGTGCGGACATGCGGACGTGCAAACGATCACTTGGACATGGCCTCGGTCAGTTTTTCGGAGTAGGTACGGCTGCAGTGCAGTCGGCGGCCGCTGTGCAAGGCGATGACGAACTCGCCGTGGAACGCCGGCTGCAGCTCGCGGATGTGGTCGACGTTGACGATGGACGAACGGTGGATCCGGACGAAACGGGCCGGATCCAGGCGCGTCTCGAGTGCGCTCATCGATTCACGGACCAAGTGTGTCGTGGATCCGGTGTGGATTTCGAGGTAATGGCCGGCGGCTTCGATCGAATCGATCTCTTCGACGCGCACGGCGTAGATGCGCCCGGTGGTCTTCACGAGCACGCGCCGGAGCGGCTGCTGAGCGCGCACGCTGTCGACGGCCGCGTGGACGCGGCGGCTGGCATCCCGTCCATCCGCCCGCGTGGCGAGGCGTTCGATCGTCTTGCGCAGCCGGGAGCGTTCGAAGGGTTTCAGCAGGTAGTCGACGGCGTGCGTTTCGAAGGCGCGGACGGCATAGCGATCGTAGGCGGTGACGAACACGATGTCCGGCTGTTCTTGCGCGTTGAGCGCGTCGATGACGTCGAAGCCGTCGAGCCCCGGCATCTGCACGTCGAGAAAGACCACATCCGGACGGAGCCGCCGGATGGCGTCCACCGCGCTTGCGCCATCCTCGCACTCCTCGAGGACTTTGACGGCCGGCTCACTTTCGAGCAGCGTCTTCAGCTTTCGCCGGGCGACCGGCTCATCGTCTACGACCAGCGCGGTGAGCGTCAACGCAGCGATACCTCGTGTGACAGGGGAAGGTCGAGCACGGCGATCGCCCCGCCCGTCGGGTGTGCCTTCAACGAGAACGCAGCGCGCGATCCGTAGAGGGCCTGCAGACGCGAGCGCAGATTGCGGATCCCATAACCTTCCCGGACCGTCGCCGCCATCGGCGGACCGTCGTTGGTGATGCTGACGAGCAGACGCCCGTCGTTCGTACGCGCGTCGACGGCGACACGCCCGGGCCCAGGCTGCTCCGCGATGCCGTAACGAATCGCGTTCTCGACGAGAGGCTGAAGAATCAGGCTCGGCACGAGGGCGTCTTTCGCTGTCGCATCGATCGTCACCGCGGTGCGCAGCCGATCTCCGTATCTGGTTCGTTGAATAGTCAGGTACGCATCGATGAACTCCAGCTCGCGGCGGAGCGGCACTTCCTGGATGTCGGCGGTCTCGAACGTGCGCTGAAACAACTCCGCGAGCTTGGAGAGCATGACGTCAGCCGCGTCGACGTTCTCGCGCATCAGTCCGGAGACCGCATTCAGCGTGTTGAAGAGAAAATGCGGATGGATCTGCATTTTGAGCGCTTCGACCTGCGCCCGGGCCAGCTCGGTCTCGAGCTGAGCCGCTCGCAACTCGCGTTCGCGCGCGCGCCGGTAGTGTCGGGCGACGTGCGTGACCGCGACGATACCCCAATACGTGAGCAGCGTCAGGTGGATCTTCAGGAACGAGAACGGCCCGCGTCCTGCGCCGAGGATCAGGCTGACGATGAATCCCTCGACCGCGAGCTTCAGGCCGCCAATGAGGAGCCCGACCGGCAAGTGCACGGCGAGCGCCAGGCGCCAGCGGTGGCGGGAGAAGCTGATGCGCTCGCTCAGTCGGACGACCGCGGGAGCGAGGATCGCCCATAGCTCCCAGTCGATCAGCGCCACTAGCAGGGCCAGGCCCCACGTCAGCGGACGGCCGGCGTAGTTGTAGTCCACCCACACCTGGCTGGTGAACAGCAGCGCCAGCGCCGTGAAGCAACCCGCCGACGTCAGCCAGACCGTGGATGCCGGCAGCGATCGTGCGTCATTCACCGCGGTCAGCTTACATCGGCCCGAACTCGGTCGCGGGCGGTCGCATCGATGCCGACCGAATCGCCGCGTGACGCCGCGCCTACGATCGCCAGAACAGCGAGGTAAACCAACGGGGGAGCTACGCGGCGCATCTCACCGTGGACAAAATGAGTCAACGACGCACCGATCATGATGATCCCGAGCATGGCCGCGGCGTACGACGTGAGGCGCGGAACGAACAACATCAGGCCGCCCAGCGCCTCGAGTACGCCAACGACCATGTAGAAGCCGTCCGGATACCCCCATCGCGCGAAGTTTCGCTGCCACGTCGGATCGGCGAATTTTCCAGTGCCGAGCAGGACGAACAGCGCACCAAAAAGGACCTGCAGTGCCCAGAGCCCGATCGTTCCAGTCAATCGTACGATTCGCATGCCCCCTCCAGTCGTTTGCGCCAGCATCGTCGCTGGCGAGCCGACGGGGAGAGCGTTTTGTCCCGAAGCGGCCTGAATGCGGCCCAGGGCGGTCGGGCCGACCGCCGGTACTACGCCGCACGATACGACGCGTTGCGTGTGGACTCCATCGCGGACCGCCGACGGTGACGAACCATTGCCCATCTGGGGACATCGAGTAGCGAGTGCGTGTATCCTCACCAGGAGCGAGTCGCCGGCCGCGGGAAGTCGCCAGGGTGATGCAGTGATGCAGGTTCGCAGTGAGGCACACATGAGTACGCGGGCGCTGCTCCGCTTCGTCGTCGTGACGATCGCGTGTGGAACTACCGTCATTGCCTGGAACCAGGCGGCCGTGGTGCCCTCCGGCGGCCCCACAGACGTGGACTGGCCCGTGTATCGCTCCGACCAGAAGGGCAACCAGTACGCGGCGCTGGCGCAGATTCACGCGGCCAACGTGCACAAGCTCGAGCGCGCGTGGGAGTACAAGACCGGCGACGCAAATGAGCGATCCACGATGCACGTGAATCCGATCGTGGTGAACGGCGTCATGTACGTCACGACGCCCAGCCTGAAGGCAGTCGCGCTGAACGCCAAGACCGGCAAGGAGATCTGGACGTTCGATCCAGCCAGGCACAACAACGGCATCGTCGTGAGACTCCGGAACCGCGGCCTGGTGTACTGGAAGGGGGCGGAGGGAGAGCGCATCTTCCACTTCGTGCGCGATCGCGTCTATGCGCTCGACGCGAAGTCCGGTGCGCTCATTTCGACGTTCGGCAAGGCCGGGTTCATCGATCTCCGCCAGGATCTGGGCGTGGATCCGTCGTCGGCGGTCATCGAGATGACCTCGCCCGGTGCCGTGTTCAAGAACTTCCTGATCGTCGCGTCGCGCGTCAACGAGAGCTACGACGCCTCTCCAGGGCACATCCGCGCGTACGACACGGTGTCAGGCGCACTCAAGTGGACGTTCCACACCATTCCGCGCGAGGGACAGCTGGGCCACGACTCCTGGAAGTGGGTCAAGGGGGAGAGCTACGGCGGCGCCAATGCCTGGGGCGGCGTGACGATCGACGAAGCGCGCGGCTGGGTGTTTGCCGCGACGGGCTCGGCCACTGAGGACTTCTACGGTGGATTTCGCAAGGGCGACAACCTCTTCGCCAACTCGGTTCTGGCGCTCGACGCGACGACCGGCGAACGAAAGTGGCACTACCAGACGGTGCGGCATGACATCTGGGACTACGACAATCCTCCCGCGCCAATCCTCGTCACGCTCGGGTCCGGCCCCACGGCGAAGGATGCGGTCGTTCAGCTCACGAAGATGGGCTTCACGTTCGTCCTCGATCGGGACACGGGCCAGCCGCTGTTTCCGGTGGCTGAAGTGCCGGTGCCGCGCTCGACGGTGCCGGGCGAGGAGACGGCACCGACGCAGCGCGTTCCGCTGAAGCCCCAGCCGCTGGTCCGGCAAACGCTAACCGAGGCGGATCTGACGAGCATCACGCCGGAGGCGCGCGCGCAGGCGCTGAGAGATTTCCGCCGCTACCTGTCGGGGCCGATCTACACGCCGCCGAGCCTGCAGGGCACGATTACGACACCCGGACACCTCGGCGGCGCCGAATGGCACGGCGCCAGCTTCGATCCCGTGCTCAACATGCTGTACGTCAACGTGAACGAGGCGCCGACCATCAACAGGCTGCGTCGCCGTCTACGATCGCCCCGCGGCTGGAGCACAAACGCCCGTAGAGTTCGGACGGCAGATCTACGACCGGGCCTGCATGGCCTGTCACGGTGCCGCGCGACAAGGGACGCCTCCCCATACGCCGCCTCTCGTCGACCTGAAGCGCACACCGCAGGAGATCGAGACGGTGATCGTGCAGGGACGCAATGCCATGCCTGCGTTCAGACAGCTTCGTCCTGGTGAGCTCAGCGCGCTGTCCGCATTCCTGAAGACGCCGCCGGGCGCTGTCACGCGCTCGGCGCCAACCGCTCCGCTTCCCGATCGCTACACCATCGATGGCTATCCGCTCTTCCTGGATCCGCACGGTGTGCCGGCCATCGCACCACCGTGGGGAACGCTCAACGCGATCGATCTCGTCAAAGGAGAGATTGCCTGGAAGGTGCCGCTCGGGGAGTACCCGCAGCTCGTCGCAAAGGGCATTCGCAACACCGGAACACTCAACTTCGGCGGCGCGGTTGCGACGGCCGGCGGGGTGATCTTTGTCGCGGCTACGGCGGACGAGAAGATCCGGGCGTTCGAAAAGAGCTCGGGACGCGTGCTGTGGGAGCATCAGCTGCCGGCTGGCGGCTATGCGACGCCAAGCGTGTACCTGATCGATGGACGCCAGTATGTCGTGATCGCAGCGGGCGGCAGCGGCAAGAACGGTACGAAGGCGGGCGATTCGATCATTGCGTTTGCGCTGCCGACGACCGGCCTGCAAAGTCACAAGGCTACAGGCGCCACCGAAGCCTCGGCCGACGGCTGGATCGATCTGTTCGACGGGTCGACGCTGAACGGCTGGGTGCACCTGAACGGCGCGCATCGTTTCACCGTCGAGGATGGTGCCATCGTCGGCAGGACCGTGGAGAGCAGCGCGAGCATGAACTCGTTCCTTTGCACCTTGCGGGAGTTCGACGACTTCGAGCTGGAGCTCGAGACCACGATCGATCGCATCACCAACTCCGGAGTTCAGATCCGGAGCCAGGTTCGTCCCGTGGCCATGACCGGACGCAGCTTCGAGGCTGGCGCCGGCCGGGTCAACGGGCCGCAGGTTGAGATTCGCCGGACCTATAAAGGCCAGCCGGCGACGGGCCTCCTCTACGGCGAGGCGATGGGGACGAACTGGCTGTCGTCGCAGCAGAAGATCGACGAGGGGCACCCGTACTTCGTCGACGAGGGCTGGAACAAGATGCGCATCGTCGCGAAGGGCCCGCGGATTCAGACCTGGGTGAACGGACAACCGGTGGAAGACATCGTGAACGAGGCGGTCTACAAGACGCACGCGCGCGGGTTCATCGGCTTGCAGATCCATGGACTGAGCGAGCGTGAAGTGAACCTGCCCGCCAACGCCGGCTCAGGCATCACGACGTCGCAGCCGCTGTTCATTAAGTGGAGGAACATCAGGATTCGACCGTTGCCCCAGGGGCGATGAACCGTGCTGGGCTGACCCTCGAGAGTTGGCGCGTCGCCTTGTCAGCGTCCACCAGCACCGGGTCCCCACGTTGGTGTCGCCATCTCCCGGCTCCAGCGTAGCCAATCGCCTGTCAACTCCTTCAACTTGTCGGGACGGGCGGCTGCAAGATCGGTCTGCTCTCCGATGTCGTCGGCGAGATTGAACAGCTGTGCGCCCGACAAGTCCGGCTGAGTCGTGTCGCTGAACAACAGCGGTCCTTCCATCGTCTTCACGAGCTTCCACGGGCCTTTCCGGATCGCCATGTGCGCGAACAGTCGCCAGTACAGCGCCTCGTGCGGAGGCCGCTGGTCCTTGCCGGTGAGGTACGGCAGCAAATTCACGCCGTCCAGCTTCCATTCGGGTTGCGTGGCTACACCAGCGGCTGCGAGCGCAGTGGGCAGGATGTCGAGCTGAATGATTGGACGCGAATCGATCTTCCCTTCCGCGAGGTGCCCCTTCCATCGCATGATGAATGGCACGCGAATGCCGCCTTCCCAGGTTTGACGCTTCGACCCACGTAGCGGCGCGTTGTTCGATCCGTTGATCGTCGTCCCCTCCATTGTGGGACCGCCGTTGTCGCTGAAAAAGAACACGAGCGTGTTGTCTTCCAGACCTTCGGCGCGCAGGGCATCGAGCGTCCGTCCAACCCCATCGTCCAGAGCTGACAACATGGCCGCGTACGTGCGTCGCTCTTGGTCAGCGATTCCCTTGACGCGTGACAGGTATTTGTCCGGCGCGTGCATCGGGGTGTGGACGGCGTTGTAGGCGAGATACAGGAAGAACGGCTGCAACTTTTCGCGCTTGATGAAATCGACGGCACGATCCGTCAACACGTCGGTGAGATACCCGGTCGCCTCGACCGGACGCCGCCCCTCGAGCAGTGGATTCCTGGCGTTGGGCGCGGCCTCGAAGTACGAGTGTTCCCCGCCGAGGAATCCGTAGAATTCGTCGAACCCGCGAGCCATCGGATGAAGACGTTCGGCCGAACCCAGATGCCACTTGCCAAACAACGCCGTTCGATAGCCCGCGGCCTTGAGCCGATCGGCCATCGTCGTCTCCCCCAGCGAGAGCCCGGCGTCCGGACCCGCCCCGGCGCCCATGTTGACCTCGTGTCCAAACCGCTGCTGATAACGTCCTGTCAGCAGCCCGGCTCTCGTCGGACTGCAGTGCGGACCAGTGACATAGGCATCGGTAAAGCGAATTCCCGCTTTCGCCAGCGCGTCGATATGCGGCGTCGGAATGTCCTTGCTGCCATGCACGCCGATGTCGCCGTATCCCAGATCGTCTGCGGCGATCATCACGATGTTGGGTCGCCGTTCTTGCGCCACCGCCACACCGCTCCCGGCGGTGGGGATCATCCAGCCGATACTGAGAATCGCAAACCAACGTCGAGCGCGCGGCATGAGGTCCTCCTCACTCAAGCTGGACGCCTGAAGCTGAGATTCCTGCTCCCTGGATGCGAATGTTCGTGGACGACAGGAAACACTAGCTGGGGCTGCAGGTCAAGAGGCGATCGTCGTCCGCCGAGACTACCGCACCTTCTTCCCGTCCATGCGCGTCGCGGTCCTGGGATCGTTGCGGTCGTCGCGCCACGTCGGGTGGCGGAAGTGGATGACGAAGTCGCCGTTGTAGGAGATGACGGCGTTGTCGAACGTCAGCGCGCCGATGCGGCGCCAACCGCGAAACGTCCGCTTCTCCGCGAACGGCGGCCCGCTCGTCTCGCCTTCGTCGGTCACTTCGATGTTGAAGGTCAGCGTCCGCTTCGGGGTCGGGTCGCCTCGATCGAAGATCTGCGCCATGACCTCGTCGCGGAAATCGAGGTCAGCGCCAGGAATGCGTGGTTGATGCTCGGCGACGAGCAGGCGCATGAACTCGGGCGCGCGCGTCGGCGTTCCCTCCGGCTTGCCGAGCTCGGCGATCGGGTACAGCTGACGAATGCTCGGTTCGCGGTCGACATCGCCGAACGTGAGGCCCACTTTCAACAGAAGCGCCGCGCCTGCAGCACGTCGCGACGCAGTCGTGTCGGGAGCGTTGCGCAGTTCGATATCGTTGATGTACTCCGTGTCACTGCCGCCGATATCTTCCTGAGTGATGAAGTTGGCCGTTCGAAGCGGTGTGGCGTGTTTCGGGTCGGTTGTTGGAAAGAGCTTGCCCACCATGGACAGTGACCGACTGACGCCGCGCCGCGTCTCCGTACAGCACGTCGAGTACCGCCCGATCGCGAGCGCCGTGCTGCCCTGGCTGAAGTAACCCGAGTATTCGGTCGCCTCGGTGATCCGCCACTGTCCAATCAGGCACAACCCGTTCGGATGCACCAGACGGTTCCAGCCCTTGCCGTCGGGACCCCAGCGCAAGTCCGCGCCCGAATCCAGCGCGCGCTCGCTGGCCCTTCGGAAGAAGTCAGGCTTGCCGATGGGGATCAGGCCACCGAATACGGTGTCGAGCGAGACCTCGTACAAGGGCAGCGGAGGTTCGCCTTCCCGGCCCCACACCCGCTGATACGGGTTCGCGAAAAGCGCGTCGACGACTTCGCGAAACGTGGACCCCGCGTACGCACGGTCCTGATCGTTTAGCTGAACCGTAGAAGAGTGCGGCGTCGTTGGCATTGCCGTCCGAATATACGCCGACGTGTGGAATAGGCAACTGGAATGATAAACCCATCAGTTGACCAATTCGACGCCGTGAGGGACATTGAACCCGCAATGACACCACGAACTCTCAAGATCCGAAGCAATCTGGCGCATGCCTATCAGGACATCTACACCGCGGACGCCATCAACGCCCTCGAAGAGCTGGCGAGGTTCGACGCTGATCGGAAAGCCGTGATGGCAGCGCGCATCGAGCGGCGGGCAGCACGCGCACGCAACAAAGAGCGCATAGCCTTCCTGGACGCGCGCACCAGGATCCCGCGAACCAGCATCACCGTCGAGGATGCCAGGAACGGCGCCTTCACCGGAGGCGAGATCCCAACGGACCTCCGCCGCCAGTGGATTCAAGGCACAGGCCCGGCGACCAGGCCCGGCGCGCCGGTCGAGAAAAGCATCCGCAACGTCGCGTACGCATTGCTCTCCGGCGCCGATGGGTGGATGTTCGACGGCGAAGACGCGCTCGGGCAGGTCTCGACGATGTCGCTCGACAATCAGCGGAACCTGAGGCTGGCTATCCATCGAGAGCCCGTGTTTCTCGCGGTTGCCGAACAGGTCGCCGCAGAAATGAATCAATGGGCGCGCGGCTTCTTCGGCCGGCCGACGATCGACGACTGGTCGCGGCAGCTCGACTTCACGACGAAGCTGTTTCGCCCGCGGGGGCTGCACCTCGACGATCGGCACGTCGGGCATGCCGACGGCTCCGGCTTCTCAGCCTCCATCGTCGACGCGACGCTCTACATCGTCCACAACCATCGACGGCTGCGGACGTCCGGCGCGTCGCTGGCGCTCTATCTGCCGAAGATCCAGACGGCAGAAGAAGCTGCGCTGTGGAACGACATCCTGACGGCCCTCGAGCAGCACCTCGCGCTTCCGGTCGGCGCGATCAAGGTGTACGTGCTCGTCGAACAGATCGAGGCGTGCTTCCAGTTGATGGAGATCCGCGCCGCCCTCGGCACGCACTTCGTTGGCTTCAACACGGGCCGGTGGGACTACATCAACAGCGTCTCGGATGCGATGGCATGGGACCCGGAGTTCGTCAACCCGAACATCGATGCCATTACGATGACGTACGGCTATATGCGGAACTACGAGGACCGCGTGCGTCGGGCCGTCAACACCCCCGACCGGCTGGGACAATGTGCCCTCTGGCAGGGTGGCATGGAGCCGAACATTCCGGTCGGGTCGGAGGCTGGCGTCGCGAGCGGCATGAAGAGGGCGACTGGCGGCGCCGAGCGCGAGCAACGCGAGGGCGCGAGCGGCAAGTGGGTCGCTCACTGGAAGATGGTTCACATCGTGAGGCCGGTGTGGGAGAAGGTCGGCCAGGACAATCAGCTCGGGCGGGCGTTTCCCCGGCTCACGTACACGTCAGCCGACGCAGCCGGTCTCACCACGCTCGAACCGGCGCCACGAACCATTCGCGGCGCCCGCGATCTGCTGAGCGTGGCGCTCCAATACGGGAACGCCTTTGGCCAGGGGCTCCAGGCTGCCGCGCTCAAGCCGGCCGACTTCTTCGGCAACGACGACGTGCTGTATCTGATGGAAGACATGGCGACGGGCGAGATCCGCCTCAGCATCCTGTGGGAGTGGCTCCACAAGCGCGCGACCTTGACCGAAGGCGACGAGATTGGCGTCAAGGCTGGAGACCGCTTCACCCCCGAGCTCTGCGCGCGGCTGCTTGCCGAGGAGTACGTGAAGCTTCAGAACGCGAACAACCGCGACGTCCACGACGTCTCGAAGACGACGACGCTCCCGATTGCCAGGGCCATCGTCGACGCGTACGTTCTCGACGAGCTGAAGCTGCCGTGGTACATCGATCTGCTCAACGCGAATCTCGACAACGTCAACCTGTCCGAAGCCGAGAGGCGCATCCGCCTCCTGACGGACGCGTTCCGGACAGGCGGAACGCGCATTACAAGAACCTGGACTTCGCGTGAGGACGCAAGGCCGGAGGAAGAGGGGTTTCTATGAGACACGGACCTAGGTGGGTTCTTGCGGTCGCTCTGGCCGTCGCTGGCGGCTGCGAGGTCCCACCCACGTACAAGACGCCGCCCGTCGACTCTTACACGGCCGGGACACGTCAGGTGAAGATCGGCGAAGCCGTCACCCCAGTCCAGGGCGCGGCCGTAACGCTCGAGTTCTTCAGGGCCGCGGAAGTCCGGCCGTTGCTCGGTCGGTTCTTCGTTGATGGTGACCAGACCTCCTCGGCGTACCAAACAACCGTACTCAGTCATGCCTTCTGGACGGAACGTTTCGGGTCCTCACCGACCGTCATCGGTCAAAAAGAACCTGGACTTCGCATGAGGACTCACCATGAGAGCCATGGCGACACTCGCGCCGCTCGCGGAGCCAACGGTGACGATGGGCGGTCCGATCAGTCGCGGCGCGCCGAGCGACGCGCGACGCCGGCGACGCTGACGGGCGACTGCGGACGCCCGACCTCAGCCTTCACCCCCGTGGCGAGACCGGTGAGGACCGGGATCGAGAGCCGGTCACCCAGCTCGATGGCACCCAAGACGACGATCACGAGCAGCAGCAGCGCGCGTAGTGTTCTGGTGGTGCTCATCACTGGCCTCCGAGGATGAAATTGCTCGGTAACTCGCCCATGTCCTTCACCTTCTTGAGCTCGTCGACGCTAATCTGCTTCGCACCGGACGGTGGCTTGAACGTGAAGTCCGGCTTGGCAACCTCGCGGCCCGTCTTCCAGTTCCGAAGCTGGACGGTGTATTGCGGCGCGTCGGCGATTCCGGTGGACGTGATGACGTACCGGCACGGACGCGGTTTCGCGCCCTGCGTCACCCAGATCTGCCAATCCACGTCTTTGGCGCGGAAAGCGAAGTAGTCGCACTCGATGCCGCCGACGACGCCGCTGCCAAGGTCCTTGACGTTCGTCACGGCGCCCGTGATCTCGTCGTAGGCATGGGTGCGGAACAGATCGGCAGCGGGTAGGGACCGGTCGAACTTCTTTTGCAGTTCGTTTACCAGGTTGTCCAGCGAGCCGGGTACCTCGACGCGCGTGTAGAGGTTCTTGTTCTTGCCGAACAAGGTGAGCGTCTTGCCATCGAACACGGTCTCCATGTCCACGAACCCGCCCGATCGCGTGGTGCGGATCTTGTCGGGCCGCGCCAGCGACACCGTTCCAGATGAGGCCAGCTGGAGCTTCTGCCGGTCCTTGGTGACGACCTCGAGGGTCGCGTCGTAGTCGAACGCGATGGACTGCTGCGCGCCGACATAGTCGGTCATGGCTTTGAGGAGACTCCGGGCCTGTGCCTCGTCGGCCACCGCCGGAGGCGAACTCACCATCCATGCCGTCAGCACTAGCAGCAATGCCGACGCTGCCGAGAGCGTAAGTTTTGGTTGTCCTGCCATGCGGCCCTCCAGGTTCATGTTTCTCTTTCGCTCTCGAAGGCGCGACACATCCTGCCGCTGTTCGGTGAAGACTACCACGTCAACAACGGATGGTCGCTGGAAATGGTCGCGGATCGGAACGTCGACTTCGTGTTCTGCTTCGACTCCCTCGTGCACGCCGACGCGGACGTCATTCAAGACTATCTGCGACAGCTCGGCAGGAATCTGACGGTTCCGAAGTCGTAGCAGGAGTCGCGCCTGGCCCGTCCGAATCAGGTGAGCGCGGACCCTGGATTCATGGCGGAGGTGGCCATGGCTGCCAGGCTCCTCGCTCTACGTACTCGCCGTCTCCTCCGCGCGTGCCGAACCTCGCCCTCAATTGTGAACGCTCGCTGCTCTAGCCGTGCCGCGCCAGCCGCCGAATCGCCAACCCACCACAGACCACGGTGACGCCGACGAGGACAGCGGCTGATATCCCTGGTGGCAGGAACGAGAACTCCGAGACGCCCGCGAATCCGAGCGCGACCTGGTTGACGTGAAACGCCGGCCAGATGACCGCCCACGGTTCGAGGAATTTCGGCAGCGGAATGAAGATGCCCGACAGCCACAACATCGGCAGGAACAGGATGTTCGCGTACGCGGGCGCCGCGGAACCCGACGCGTAGGCGCCGATGAAGAGGCCGATCGCCGCGAACGGCAGCGACCCGACGGTCATTACGGCTGCGATGATCGCCAGCTGGCCGGCGGACAGGCTCACCGATCCCGCCATCAGCGCCGCAATGAGCATCGAGCCCATGGCCAGCGCGGCAAAAATCAGGGCAACTGCCATCTTGGCCGCGAGGTAGGCGCCCCCAGGGGCCGGGAGCGCGCGCTTGAGCCTGAGAAACCCGGCATCGCGCTCGAGCGCGAGCGAACAACCGACGCCAAAGAGCGCCGGGCCGATGATCGCGAACGCCGAGAAGCCGGAGAACAAGTAGTTCCCAACGCCAGGGTTCTTCGCGATGGCCGGAGCGGCGAGCAGAACGCCGAAGAACAGGTAGACCGGCACCGGCAGTAACAGGAACGGAATGACGAAGCCTGGAGACCGGAGCATCCGCAGCGATTCGAACCTGATCTCGTTCGCGTACGCCCCGATCAGCCGGGCGATCGGCATTTCCGTGCGCCCGACGGACCCGACCAACGACGGCAGTGACGTTACAGTCATCATGCAGCCTCCTTCGTCAGCTCGCTGAACGCCTCGGCGAGGCCCGCCTGCCTCACCTCGAGATCGCGAACACCCGCGTCCACTGACAACAGCCTGCGGACCACGCCCTCCGCATCCGAGGCGGTCACCTGTAGTCGATGGATTGACCGGACAGCGGACAGCACTCCCGGCCACTGACTGACCTCGTCCACGCTAATCGTGGTCGAGCAGGTGATCTGCTTTCGCGACACGAGCGCACGGATCTCGTCGACACTTCCCGACGTGATCAATCGGCCGTTGGCGAGCACAGCGACGCGATCGGCCAGCGCCTCCGCTTCTTCGAGGTAGTGCGTCGTCAGGACAATGGAACACCCCTGGGCCAGCAGCGCGCGGATCGTGCGCCACATGGTCTCGCGCGCCTCCACATCGAGTCCGACGGTCGGTTCGTCGAGGAAGAGCAGCGGCGGACGACCGCAGATCGCGATCGCGAATTGCACCTGCCGCTTCTGCCCGGCCGACAGCTTCGCGTACGGACGATCGGCGAGCGCTTCGATACCGGTGAGCGAAAGCACTTCCGGCGTCTCGAGCGGCGCGGGATAGTAGCTGGCGGTGAGCTCGACGAGCTCACGCACGCGCAGCTCAGGCGTCAATCCGACTTCCTGCATCATCACGCCGACCCGGCGGCGGGCGTCGACGTCGAGCGGTGATTCGCCGAAGAGCCGGACGTTCCCGGCGTCGGGTTCGAGGAGGCCGAGCCAGAGCGAGATGGCCGTAGACTTCCCCGCGCCGTTCGGGCCAAGCACCGCGAGGAGCTCGCCGCGCCGAACGTCGAGATCCAAACCCGCGAGCGCGACCGTCGTCCCGTAGCGTTTGTGCACGCCTTCAAGGAGCGCAAGCGGTGCGGAGTCCCGAGACGGTCGTTCGACCGCCGACTGGGCACGCAGGTCACTCGTGCCCGCCAGCCGAGAGGCTGACGGGGAAGGCACCGGGGCAACGCCGCCAACGGCCCTCGGGTAGCGGCGCCCGTTCAAGAGCTGACCCACGAACGTCGACCGGACGAGGTAGCGGTAGCTCGCCAGCAACAGCGTCAGGCTCGCGACGAGAATGAGTGGGAACTTGATGCTCCAGTGCCACGGCAGGCGTCCCACCACCACCTGGAATGCCGCCACGATCGGCAGGTGCACCAGGTAGATCCAATATGAGGCGTCCGCTACATAACGGACCCCCGCACGTGGGTGCGACAAGTAACGCACGGCAACGCCGATGACGGCAAAGCTCCAGCACCAGATCGCGACGCCGTAGGACAGCGCAAACGCAAGCTTGGAGAGATCCCGCGGATGGGGTGCGAACACGGGGGCAACGCCAACCAACCAGAGACAGAGTCCCGTAGCTGCGACAGCCCCCGCCAGATGCGCCGGCCACTGCCGTCCCCACGTCGCCAGAATGCCGGCCTGACGATGGACGAGCCAGCCGAAGGCCATGGCCGTTCCGTAGCCGACGAGGGACGCCGCTTCGGGAATCAACGAGTGGTCCGGCGTCGGGATGCCGAACCAGACGACCCAGTAGTCCCGGAAGTACAGCGACGCGACGAGCGGAAGGGGAAGCAGGACCGCGGCAGCCCCAACCGAAACGGACCTGCGCACCATCACGTCGACGACGCGTCTAATGCGGCCGTCGCGATCGCAGGCCATTGCAACGGCCCGGACCGCGTACAGGACGGCGTACAACACCAGCAGGTAGTAGAGGAACCACAAGTGCGTCAGCGGGAAAGCACCGGGTGGCGAAGGGGAGACCTCGGCTGGCGGCGGCGGGATCACGCCGTTGAAGGTCTTCGTGATTCCCCAGATCCACACCACCGCAATCGCCGGGAAGAGGACGACCCAGCCGGCCACCAGCGGCACGAAGATGCGCTTCAGCCGGTTGGTCCAGAAGCCGCGCCAGCCTTGACGCTCGACCATCATCCGGGCGAAGAACCCCGCCACAAGGAAGAAGAGCGACATCCGGAAGATGTGCGACGTAAACAGAAGCACGGCGACGGCGCTGCTCGGAGAGTTGTCGGTCATCGCCCAGATGCCCGGTATGAGCCCTGGCAGAAACGAGAACCCGGCGTGGAAGACGACGCCGAGAAGCAGCGCGAACGCGCGGACGGCGTCGAGCGAGTGCAGGCGATCGGGGTGAGACATGAACAGCTCCTTACACAAAGTCAGCGACGCGTGACCGGACGTAGACCGCAGCGCACAGCGCAAACACGCCCACGCCGAGCTCGATGGCGATGATGGCCACGATGTCCGGGGTCCAGACCGCGACGGATCCGGTCCGGTGTGCGACGACCGACGGCAACGAGAGCAGAAACGGAACCAGAAAATTAACCGAGAGGTTGCCAACCGTGATCGCCGTCGCGTGCCAGCCTGTGGAATCCGAGACGATCGCGACCGACAGCAGCACGCAGTAGTACGACAAGAGGTAGACGAGGACGGCAAACCAGAACGGCATGGCGCCGTTCGGAATGGCGCTGACGTCGATCACGACGAGCGTGGCGATCGTCAGGATGCCCCACGGCACGACAAATCCGATCGCGTTGGCGACGATCTTGGCGATCGTGTATTGCGCCGTCGACACGGGCAGGCTCAGGAAGAAGAGCTGGACCTTGTCCTTCCGCTCCTGGACGATGCCGCTCATCACCAGGAAGATGTTCAGGATGACGAGCGTGCAGATGAGCGACACGCTGGAGACATAACCTGACACGACGCTCAGCGGCATCACGGCGATCGCCGCGGCTCCAGCCGCCAGAGATCCGACGACCATCCAGCGCGTGAGGTAGAGGTCCTTGACAATCAGCTGTCGAACGACTGAACGGCTCATTGCTGGTCCTGCCTGTTGTTCATGACGTTGGCCACGAAGATCTCTTCGAGCGTCATCGGCTGCACGTCGCGGACGATGATCCCGGCGCGCGTGTAGGCCGACTCGATTCCAGGCGTGTACGACTTGGTCGTGACAACGGCGACGCGCCCGCCGGCGCTCGTGTGGGTGACGCCCGCCAGCGGCGGGATGATCGTGCCCGGAGGCACGTCGAGGTGCAGACGCCGCCACCGATCGAGGAACGTTTCCTTGTCGCTCGAATCGATGACCCGTCCGCGATCGATGAACGCGATCTGGTCCGAGATCTGCTCGACGTCCTGCGTGTTATGCGAGGAGAACAGGATCGCGCGCCGCTCGTCGCGGACCACGTCCATCAGCTCGGCGAGAATCTCGTGGCGCGCCACCGGGTCGAGACCCGTGGTCGGCTCGTCGAGGAGCAGCAGCCGCGGCCGCCGCGCCAGCACGAGCAACAGCGACGCCTTCACACGCTCGCCGTGCGACAGTGCCTTGACCGCCTGATCGGGATGCAGGTTGAAGCGCTTCAACAGCGTGTCCGCATAGGTCGAGTCCCACGCACCGTACACCGACGAGACGAAGCGCATGTGCCAGGCCAGCGTCGCCGACGCCTGGAGACGCATGTCCTCGGAGACGAAACCGATGTCGCGCTTCGCCGCCGCCTGCTCGGCCGGGAGCTGATGACCAAGCACGCGAACCGTGCCGCGGTCCTGCCGGATCATGCCCATCAGGATTCGGATCGTCGTCGTCTTGCCGGCGCCGTTCGGCCCGACGAAGCCCAGAATCTGACCCGCATCCAGCCGCAGCGACACGTCGCTCATCTGGAAGAAGCGGTACGACTTGCCTACGCCCTCGAGTTCGATCACAGGCTCGGTCATCGTTCCGTCTCGTCTTTCGCGCCGGCCGCGGTCCGCAGGCGTTTTGCGAGCTCGTCTGCCGTCATCCCGAGCTCGCGTCCGATGTGAACGGCTGCCGTCAGGTGTTGGTCGAGCTCGCTGCGCCGCAGCTGCATGCCGAGGTCGGCCCGCTCGGCCACGAACGACCCTATTCCCTGTCGCGTGAGGATCACGCCCTCGCGCTCGAGCTCCAGGTACGCGCGCTTGACCGTGATCACGCTGACCTGCACCGACGCCGCAAGGGCTCGAATCGAGGGCAGCTCGCGGCCGGATTCCCAGTCGCCGACCGCGATGCGGTGCCTGATTTGCTCCATGATCTGGAGATACATGGGCCGCCTGTCGGCCTGCGAAATCAGGAGACCACCGTCACTGTTCATGTTTAATATGCACAGTATATACTGAATGCCGCCAGTGTCAATAGCGCGGATTTGGGCCTGTTTCCACTTCTGTGCAGAACGTAGAGTCCGGCTTTAGCCGGACCTGGCACGGTCCGCCTAAAGGCGGACGCTACGAAGGAAGGGAGGACTAGAAGTCATCCCATAAACGGCGCGAACGAGCGGAAGCGAGTGAGCCACGCGAGCGGAGCGGGGCGTCGGGGTCCCCGCGAGCGAGCGTGTAAGGGGGTCCGGGGGACAAAGTCCCCCGGATGAGACTAGATGGCGTCAGACACCGACGTAAACGTGAAGGCGCTGAGTTTGAGGGCCGGGACCATCATCGGTGACAGGCGCTGCGGAGTGCCGATCGCTTCGACGTTCCACGGCGCCAGCATCGCCAGCACGCTCTGATTGAAGCGCAGGTTGCGCACTGGATGGCTGATGGCGCCCTTGTCGATCCACCAAAGGCCGTCTCGCGTCAGGCCGGTCAGGACGATGGTGCGTGGATCGACGAGACGGACGTACCAGAACCGGGAGATCAGCAGGCCACGGTCCATGCCTTTGATCATCTCGCCGGTCGAGATCCCCGGCTGCGAGCTCTCGAGAATGTAGTTCACCGGTCCAGGAGTTGGCTCGCGCTTGCGCTCCTGCGCCCAGAACCGCGAGTACTCGAGGTTCTCCAGCACGCCAGACCTGACAAGCGACAGTCTCGTCGCCGGAATACCCTCGGACGTGCTCGGCACCGCCGGCATTTCCGGGTGCATCGGGTCGCTGTAGAGATTGATGCGCTCGTTGAAGAGTTTCTCGCCGAGCCGCGTCTTGCCGTCCTTCGCGGCAAAGGCGCTCCGCCCTTCGTCCGCCGTCCGTGCATCGAAGCTATTGACGAGGAACCCCATCAGGTCGGAGACGGCCTGCGGCTCGAGGATGACCGGGTAGGCCGCGGGCTCGATTGGCTTCGGTTCGCGCGAGCGGATGGCCTTTTGAACGGCCTGCTCGGCGATCCGTGGGACGTCGAGGCGGGCGAGATCGAAGTGGTCGCCGGCATAGTAGCCCGATCCCGTTCCGTCGGCACTGCGCGCGGTGACGCTCAGCCCGGCTTCGCTCGATCGAAAGTACCGGCGGTTGCCGTTCGCGGTGGCGGCGGCGACAGCCGACGCGCGCGCGGAGTGAAAGCCGGCTCCCGTCACCTTGGCGTTCCGGCACGCGGCCAGCACGGCCTCGAGTGATGTCGCCCGGGCCGTCACATTCACGTCGGCCGTCGCGCTCGCGAATCCTCGTGCTTCCGGATAGTCGAGCGATCCCAGCGTGGCCACGTACTCGCGATGCACCGGCGAGACGCGGGCCACCTGCACCGCGTCGTCGGCCATACGCTTCAGCGCGTCGCTGCCCGCGTCGTTCCCGGTAATCGTGCCGCGGCGCCGGCCGACCCACACGGTGACGGTGATGTCGAGGTCCTCGGAGCGGCCGCTTGTGTTGATGCGATTGTCGGCGAACCTCGCGTGCGCTTCGACCGAACTCTGGATCGACACGCTCGCGTCCTCGGCGCCCGCGGCCTTCGCGTGCGCGAGTACCGTGTCGCAAATCTTGAGCGCGTCGTCGCGTTCGAGCATCAGACCGCTGCCGTGTTGAGGACCGTGATTTGCCGGAAACGCGCCGGTGGGCAACCGTGGCTGACGGCATTGGTCTGCCCCGGCTCACCCTTGCCGTCGGCCGACGTCCCCCATAACCGGTAGGTCGCCGGTCCGCCGAGACCATCGCACGACGCCCAGAAGTCCGGCGTTCGTGATTGGTACGCCGCGTCCCTGACCATAGCGCCGAGCTTGCCGTTGACGATCTCGCGAATGACGGCGCCGCCGAACTGGAAGTTGTAGCGCTGCTGGTCAATCGACGAGCTTCCACGCCCTTCGATGTACAGCCCGCGCTTGATGCCGCCGAAGAGGTCGTCGAGCGAGACCTCAGTCGACGCCGGCTGTAACGAGACATTCGGCATCCGCGGGAACGGCACGCTCGACCAGTTGTCCGAGTGCAGGCAGCCGTGCGAACGCTGCTGGCCGACAAGCGGCGCCAGTTCGCGCGTCGTCTGCCAGTCGACGAACATGCCGTCGCGCACGAGATGCCACCGTTCGGCTTTCACCCCCTCGTCGTCGAAGCCGGTGGTCGCGAGGCCGCCAGGCTGCGTCCGATCGCCAACCAGATTGACGATCGCAGCGCCGAAGCGGAGCTTCCCGGCGTCACTCGCTCTTAGGAAGCTGGTGCCAGCCATGTTTGCCTCCCATCCGAGCGACCGATCGAGCTCGGTCGAGTGGCCGACCGACTCGTGGATGGCGAGAAACAACTGCGACGGGTCGACAACGAGGTCGTACCTGCCGGCGGCGACGGGCTTCGATTTCAGCTTCTCGATGACTTCGTGGCCGGCCTTTTCGGCGTCGCGGAGCCACGGGTAGTCCTCGACGTATTCGTAGCCGACGAGCTGGGCGCGATCGACGACGGCGCGCGTCTGAAAGTCGCCGCTACCGCGGTCTGCCGCGGTGGTGCTGAACTGCGGATAGGTCCGAACCAGACGCTGGGTGATCCGCGATCCTTCGCTCGAGGCAAAGTACTTCTGCTCGTCGACGAACAGCACCTGCGAGCTGACAAACGAGACACCAGGCACAGCCAGCGCAGTTTCGTTCAGCTTCATCAGGAACGCGATCTTCGTGTCGAGGGGCACCTCGAACGGGTCGCGTTTGAACGCGTTCGTCCAGCTGGTCACCACTCTGTCGGCGGGCGCGAGGATCACCTTGCGGGATGTCAACACCGTGTTCGCCCGAGCGATGGCTACTGCCTGTTCCGCAACGGCTCTCGCGGCGGCCGGCTCGAGGCGGTTGCTCGCGGCGAAGCCCCACGCTCCGTTCACCAGGACGCGCAGGCCGAAGCCGCGGCTCGTCGAGCGCGAGACGTTCTGGACCTGCCGTTCGCGGGTAGCGATGGATTCCCGGCGATAGCGATTGACGCGGATGTCGGCGTATGTCGCCCCTAACGCCGCCGCACGGGCGAGCGCCGCCTCCGCAATCTCGGTCCGCAGCGCATCGTCAGCCGGACCAGACTGAAACAGCTCCGCCCACGCCGGCACGGTAGTGGCCGCGACGAGGGCGCTGCCGGTTGCGAGGAAGCGGCGTCTGGAGACCGAAGCGAGCGGCATGGGGTCGCATTATGTCTCGGGCGCACACAGCGCGGCAAACGCGAATCCGCGTGTCCGGAGCAGAGGAACGAGCTGTCGAACGGTCTCGCCGGCATGTCGCCTGTCTGTCTGAGGATTCCTGTGGTGACCATCGTGGATCACGATGATGTCTCCGGCCGAGGCCTTGCGCACGAGCCGGCGAGCCACGCGGGCGGCCTGTGGCGTGCGCCACCAATCCCAGTCCCACATACCCCAACTCCAGCCCGCCAGTCGGTAGCCCGCGCGGTTCAGCCCGGAGTACATCGTCGAGCTGCGCCAGCCGGCGTGCGGCCGGAACAGCCGGCATGGCTGACGACCGGTGATAGTTCGAAGGCGATTCGCCGCCGACGTCAGACGCTCCGCCAGCTCTGCTGGCGGCATGATCATGAGGCGGCGCGTACCACTGTGCAAAGCGATGGCGTGCCCCTCGTCAACCATCCGTTTGACGATCCCCACTGTCTCGTCCGTGATGTGGTCGTCGATCAGAAAGAACGTCGCGTTGACACCGGTGTCGCGAAGCGCATCGAGCAAGGGCGGCGTCCACGCGGCATTCGGGCCGTCGTCAAACGTCAGATAGAGCGTCGGCGGCGACCCAGCGACTGGCTTGACACGCCACAGCGATTTCGATGGGCGAAATGCTTCCAGCAGGAACGGAAACGGCACCGTGTGTGCCGCAAAGACGACGCCGACGATGATGACGAAAATTAGTGCCGGCATGAGCACCGTCTCGAGACACGTCTAGCGGATCGGCGCTTTCTTCGTCCTTCCCCACGCGATAAACGCCGCAAGGCCGCCCAGAAGGATATTGATCGGCGTGGCCTGGATCTCGCCGCGCGAGAGATGGAACGCCATCGCGAGAATCATGATGGTGAGGAGACCGAGCGCGGCGAGCGGCGTAAGGAACGGCTTGATCTTCGTGGCGGCGGGCAGGATGAGGCCGATGGCCCCGAGCAGTTCCGAAACGCCGATAAACCGAACCATGGGCAGGGGCATTTGCCCCGCCCACGCCATTCCCGCCTGCACCAGCGCGTCAGCTGGCTGAGTCGACTTCATGACGCCGGCCATCCCGAACGCGCAGGCCAGCAGCACTTGCACGAGCCACAGCAGGAGGTTCATGGGCTCAGGAAGTTCACATGGTTCACGACGTGGCGGCGGCGCGGCCGGCGCCCGCTTTGGCCAGCTTCTGGGCGATCGCACGCTTGCGCTTCGCCCAGAACGGCACCCAGAACATCCACACGCCGCCGCACCACATAAGCAGCAGCGTCATACCGGTCGGCAGAAACAACCCGAGCTTGGTCCAGTCGCCGCCAAAGAAGGACCCATCGTGGATCGACTCGATCAGGTCCGAGCGGCGATACGCCACCTGCAGGACCTGCCCCGTCCCAAGATCGACCTGCACCTCGTATCCGTTGTGCAGCCAGACCTTGACCACGCCGCGGCCTGGCCGGACGTCCATCCTGTTCACGTCGTCCCAACCCGCAACGTGCATGCCGGGCACTTGTTTCAGCCGCTCGAGGATCTCCTGCAGCGAAATCTCGGGAGTCTTTCCGGTGCCGCGACGCTCTGGCGGCTGCACCCACGCGGACTGCTTCTTGGCTTGCAGCAGCAGTCCGCTGCAGATGATGACCAAGAGCGGAATCGCCACGATCGCGCTCGCCCAGTAGTGGACCTTGCGGTTGAGGACATTGAAGTTCATCTGAGCGTCGATTCAACCGGAAAAGTCTATCTACTACCAGCAGTCGTAGTACTCAACTCCACGGCTTCAAACAGTTTGCAGCCAGTTATCCAGATTTTCGCACCTTCGTGGTCTTCGTGAGCCTGTCGTGGCAGCGAGCCGCTACTTCTGAATCCGCAGCCCTTTGAACGCGGACACGCTGTCCGGCTTGGCCCAGAAACCGACGCGCCCGCTGACGGGCTGATCGAGCGTGTGCTCGACGCGGAGCGTGCCGTTCACGAGAGCAGTAACGCTCCGATCGACGACGGTGAGCTCGATCGTGTGCCAGATGCCGAGCGGCAGCTGCGCATGATCGGTGCCGTCGGCGAGGCGCGTTCGAGCCCCGTCGACATACTTCCAGAGCGCCGCGTTGCCGTCCTTCGTGTTGTAACGGACGGCCAGGTACTCGCCGTTCGGCCGGAGGTTGAATACCAGGCCCGCCAGCTGATCGGATGCGCCGGCGATCAGCTTGAACTGGACGCGCGCCGTACCGCTCGAGAACGTCTCGACGTTTCGCACCGCTGCCAGCGGAAACGCGCCAGCAGACGACGCATTCGCGATGAACTCAGCGCTGGCCTCGGCCGCATGAGGCGTGAAGAGCTGACGGGCGATACTCTTCGGGTCAGAGGCCGGCTTCTTGTCCCACTTCGTCGCGTCGACTGTGACGATGGACTCCCCGCCGTCCGCGTCGTGCTGCCAATGCCCGACAATCGGGATCACCTCGAGGTTGTGGCCCTGCGCCGCTACCCGCGAGCCATCCGGGACCACTCCCGCCGTAAGCCCCGCGAGGAGCACACCCGATACGAGACCGATCGCGCTCGGATTCATGCCCGGCTCCTTTCACTCGATCGTGAGCGGCGTGAGGCCCGCGGCCTTCAGCTTCGCATTGACCGCAGGCAGGTCCACGGTTCTGAGCGCGGTCCATCGTGCCATCACGCGCGCGGCGTTCTGCTGCGCGGCGGTGACGGCCGCAAGCGTGTTCGCGGTCGGAGCGACGTCAGCGGCCTGCATGGCGTTCATCACCGCGCCGAGTGACGAGCTCACCGACCAGAGTGTGTCGGTGGGCGCCGCGGCTGCCGGTCCACCCCGGCCACCGGTAGCTCCCCCGCCCGCGCCACGGCCTCCCCGTCCACCGCCGGCAGCTGGAGGCGTCCCTTCGAGCGCTGCGGCCTTCTGCCCGAACGCTGCGAGCGCCTGCGCGACGGCGTCCTGCGCCTGCATCTTCGCGATTTGCTGGCGGACCGCTCCGAGCTTGGCCGCCGCGATCCGCGCGTCGGCGGCGCCGTAGTACATCGCCCGGGTCAGCGAGTAGACCTGCTGCATCGCGAGCGCCGGCGTCTTCACTCGGGGATCCTGCTTCACGACGATCGGCTGCGTGTAGCTCTTGCCATCGACCGTCAGCTTCACGGTGTAGGTGCCGGGATTGACCCACGGCGTCGTCGGTGCGGGAACGGTGTTATAGGGAATCGCCTGGATCGGCAGCTGCGTCGGAACCGCGCCGAGCGCACCCTCACCTGGGCTCAGCCCCGCGAGCGGCTGGTAGTGCACGTCCCACGCGAAACGGTGCATCCCCGCGGCAGTCGACAGCCGCTGTGGCGGACGGTACCGGTACACCGGTGCGGGCGCCGCAGGCGGATCGGGGATGGCGGCAACGGGATCGCTGCTCGAGTAGCGCCGCACGAGCCGGCCGTCCTGCTGAAGGATCTCGAGCGTGACCGGACCGCTCGACGCCGACTTCAGGTAATAGTTGATGAGCGCGCCCTCCGGGGGATTCGGCGCGGTCGCTTCCTCCTTCGGCCACGGCATGTCGACGCTCGTGTTCCACCTCACCCGCCACGCAGTCGTCGGCTTGAACAGGATCGCATCCTGCGCCGCCGACGTGGCATCAATCTGCCGCAAGGGGGTGATGTCGTCGAGGATCCAGAACCCTCTGCCGTGCGTGGCCGCGACCAGGTCGTCGTCTTTGATGATGACATCACGTACTGAAGACACGGCCATGTTCAGGCGCAGCGATTGCCAGTTCGCGCCATCGTCGAAAGACACGTAAACGGCGCGCTCGGTGCCGGCAATGAGCAGCCCCTTCCGCTTCGGATCTTCTCGAACGGCGTTGACCGTCTCGCCGTTCGGAATGCCGTTGACGATCTCGGTCCACGTCTTGCCGCCATCGTGGGTGCGGAGGATGTGCGGCCGGAGGTCGTCGAGCCGAAGCGTGTTGATCGCCGCGTATGCGGTGAGGGGCGCGAAACGCCCGGCATCCATGACCGACACCTTGGCCCACGGACCGAGGCTCGGCGGCGTCACGTCCTTCCAGGTGACGCCGCTGTCGGCGGTCACGTGAATCAGCCCGTCGTCGGTTCCGACCCAGATCCGGTTGATGTCCTGGTAGGACGGCGCGACGGTGTAGATGACGCCGCGCGGCGCCGGCTGCGCCGCCGCGTCGCTCGCGTACTTGCCGACGCTTGCCGGCACCGTCCACGTCTGGCGCGTCAGATCGGGGCTAATCTGCTTCCAGTTCGTCCCGCCGTCGACGGTCTTCCAGAGATGATTGTTGGCGAAGAAGAGCGCGCGTTTGTCGACTTCCGAAAAAATCACCGGCATCGTCCGCACCAGACGGAACGTGCCCTGCGCGCCGCCGACGCCGCCGCGGCCGCCGACGGGACCGACGACCGAGACCTGGCCGGTTCGCCGATCGAACCGCGTCACGGTGCGGCCGCCGTAGACGATGTCGGGATCGAGGGGATCGGGCGCGACGAAGCCATACTCGTCGACGTTCACCGGAAGCCAGTCCCGATCCGAGATCGCGCCGTAGTTGCCGCGGCTCGATACGCAGACGGATCCGTTCTCCTGCTGTCCGCTGCACACGCGATACGGAAACGCGTTGTCTGCCGCGACATGGTAGAACTGCCCGGTCGGCTGGTTGTACCAGGAGCTCCACGTGTCTCCGCCGTTGAGCGTGACGACGGCGCCCTGGTCGGCGGCGAGCAGGATGATGTCGGGGTTGTCGGGGTTGATCCAGCCGTTCTGGTAGTCCTCACCGCCCGGTGCGCCCTTGAACGAGGTCCAGGTTTTCCCGCCGTCAGTCGACTTCCAAGACACCGTGCTGGCCATGATCAGGACATCTGGATCCTTGGGATGCAGAATCGGCATCGGCAGGTCTCCGCCGCCAATGCGGCCGGCCGGACGCGCGTCGGTCGTGATCCTCGTCCACGTTTCGCCGGCGTCGTCGCTGCGATAGATGCCCGCCGCGCCACGATCGCTGCCGGTGCCAGGTTTTTCGTAGCCGGCGACCGTGGCGAACAATCGCTTGGGATTCGCCGGAGAAATGGCCACGTTCGCCTGGACGACGACCGGAAGTCCGCTGGTCAGCGGTTTCCACGTGGTGCCGCCGTCGACCGACTTGAAGATGCCGCCGTTGGTGCCGGCCCAAACCGAATTCTCCCACGGGCCCTGGCGCTCTTCCCACATCGTGGCGTAGACCGTGTCGGGATTCGACGGATCGATGTCGACGTCGTTGCCGCCAGTGTTCTCGTCTTTCGAGAGCACCTTCTGAAATGTCGTTCCGCCGTCGGTCGAGCGGTAGATGCCGCGCTCCTCGTTGGGACCGTAGGGATGTCCCAGCGCGGCCACGAACAGCCGATTGGGACTTTTCGGGTCGACGGCGATGTTGGGAATCTGCTGCGCGTCGCGGAGGCCAAGATGCGCCCACGTCCTGCCCGCGTCGACCGACTTGTAGATGCCGTCGCCCGTCGAGAGGTCCGGCCTGTGGAGCCCCTCGCCGCTTCCGACGTAGATGACGTTGGCGTCCGACGGCGCGATGGCGATGGTCCCGATGGACCCGGTCGGCTGGTCGTCGAAGATCGGTCTCCAGACTCGTCCCGCGTCGGTCGTCTTCCATACGCCCCCGTTTACCGCCGCCATATAGAAGGTGTACGGGTGGCTCGCATGTCCGGCCGCCGCTCTTGTACGGCTCGCGCGATGCGGACCGATGTTGCGCCATCGCAATTCGGCGAAGAGCGCTGGGCTGAGCGGCGCGCCCTGCTGCGCCGGAACCGACGCGGTGAAGGCCGCCGCACCGAGAGTCAGAACGACGACGTAACGAAGCATGTTCTTGCTCACGGCCCAGACCACCTGCAGCTTCACCTCTTGCTCCAGGCGACAACCTGCTCCTGCACTGACTTGGTATCGCCAACGACGACGAGCGTCATCTTGTCCGGCGTCAGGTACTGGCTGGCGACTCGCCGCACGTCGTCTGGCGTCACCGCCATGACCCGCTTCACATAGGTTGCCAGGTACTGATCGCCGAGACCGTGCTGATCGACGAAGGCGAGCCGGCCGAGCACGCCGCTGCGCGACGCGTTCTGCACGACGAAGACGCCGGCCAGGTTGTTCTTGATGCCCTGGAGCTCGTCGGCGGACGGCGCCTCCTTTCGCAGGCGTTCGATCTCGAAGAAGATTTCCTTGAGCGACGGTCCCGTGACGTTTGTCGTCACGTCGGCGGCCTCGTACCAGCGAGCGTCGCCAGGGTGCGAGTCGAGGGCGCTATAGGGCGAGTAGGTGTAGCCCTTCTGCTCGCGGATATTGGCCGTGATCCGCGACGCGAACGATCCGCCGAGGAGCGAATCGGCCACTTCCAGGGCCACCCAGTCGGCGTGGGATGGATCGACGACCTTGAGCCCGAGCATGACCGTCGATTGAGGCGCGCCCGCGCGATCGATGAGGGCGAACCCGCCGGCCCGCGCCGCTGACTTCGCGGGCGGCGTGACGGCAGCGCCTCGCGCCCAGGGGTCGAAGGCCTTGCGGATGCTGGCTTCCATCCCGGCGGCATCGAACACGCCGGCGACGTACAGCCGCGCGCGGCCGGCGCTGAAGTGATTCCGATGAAAAGTCCGTACCTCGTCGAGCGTATAGCCAGAGAGCATCGCCTCGGTCGGAAACACTCGGCCGTACGGATGGTCGCCGTACATCAGCTCCGAGAACTTCTCCTCGGCTATCGACTGCGGACTGCTCTTCCGGATCGCCAGGTCGCGGACCATGTTCGCCTTCACCCTCGCCAGTTCCGACTCCGGGAACCGTGGGTGCCCGGCGACGTCAGCGATGAGCTGCACGGCCTTCGAGCCGTGATCGGCCAGGACATCGGTCGAAATAGAGGTGGTGTCCTGTCCGACGCTGATGCCGAGTTGTCCGCCCATCGCCGCGAATTCGCGCGCGAGCGCGTCGGCCGTCAGCGCGGTCGTGCCTTCTTCCATCATGTTGCCGGTCAGGTCCGCGAGCCAGACCTGGTTCTTCTGCTCGTGCACGTTCGCGGCCTGGACAACAAGCCGGATCGTCACCTTCGGCACCTGGCCGAACGGCACCATCGTCACGGGAAGACCGTTCGAGAGCGTGAACCGCTTCGGGCTCGGGATCACGAAGTCCTTGGGTGTGCCCGGAGCCGGCGGCTGCTGCTTCGTCTGCGCGCCGATGACCACACCGGCAAGGCCCGCGGCAACGCCCGCGGTAATGAATGCAGCGAGGAGCAGGGTCGCGATCGGGGTTCTCATCGCGAGCCCCCCTTCCCGGCGGCTTCCGCCGCGCCCTTCTTCCCCGGCGTGATCGCGTAGATCGTCCGGTTGCCAGGCCGCAAATACTCGTTTGCGGCCTTCTGCACGAGGGCTGGCGTCACCTTGGCGAACTCCGCCTCGAGGCGGTTGATCCTCGACGGGTCGTCGTCGAAGAGCGCGAACGACGCGAGCAGGTTGGCCCGCCCGAACCCTGCGAACTGCTCGATGTCGGCGTACAGCGCCGAGCGCATTTTGACCCGCGCGCGATCGAGCGTCGCCTGATCGAGCCCCTCCTTCCTGACGCGCTCGAGCACAGTGTCTATCGCCGCGAGCAGCTTGTCGGAAGGCGTGGTGGCATCGTGGAAGAACTGCGCCATCCACAACATCGGCCCGCTGTAGTCGAACATGCTGCCGAGACCCCAGTTGATCCCCGCGTCGACGCCGCCAGTGAGGCCACTCTTGCGCACGAGTTCTTCGTAGAGCAGCGAGTCGCTTCCCTGCGCGAGCGCGCGGTCGATCAGCCCGAACGCATACCACTCGGGCGTGAGGCGCTCCGGCAGGTGGTAGGCAATCCCGAGCGCGGGACGATTCGCCAGCGGGTCGGTCCGGCCGGTGCGCTTCTGCTCTACCTGGCGCGGTTCCCGCAAGTCAGCCGGCGGAGGCAGCTTCGTCGCCGGGATGTCAGCGAAGTATTTTTCGATCCAGGCCTTGGTCGAGTCCGCTGCGAAATCGCCCGTGACGACAAGGACGGCATTGTTGGGCGCGTAGAACGTCTTGAAGAACGACCGCACGTCGTCGAGCGTCGCCGCATCGAGGTGCGCGAGGTCCCCGTAGAAGTTGTGCGCGTTGTACCAGTTCTGGTTGGCGGCCATGGGCAAGTCGATCCACGGGAACCCGCCGTAGGGCTGGTTGAGGACGTTGACCTTGACCTCGTTCTTCACCACTTCCTGCTGGTTCTTGAGGTTGTCGGCGTCGATGTTGAGCCCGCGCATCCGGTCGGCCTCGGCCCAGAGAATCGTCTCGAGCACGTGCGACGGCACGACCTGGAAGTAATTGGTGAAATCGAAACGGGTCGAACCATTCAGGAGGCCGCCGTTCGACTCGACCAAGCGGATGAACGCCATCTTGCCGAGGTTCTGCGACCCCTGGAACATCATGTGCTCGAAGAGATGCGAGAAGCCGGTCTTGTCCTTCGGCTCGTTCCGAAAGCCGATGTTGTAGTACACGGCCACGACCGCCGTCGGCGTCGTCATGTCGCGCGACAGGACCACCTTCAGACCGTTCTTCAGCTTGAAGTACTCGATCGGAACCTGCAGCTGACCGGCCCCTTGCGTCGCGGACGCCTGTCCGGCCGCGAGCGGACGCGATACGTTCGAGGCGGTGGCGCTGACCATACACACTGCGGCAACGACCAACCGCGAGACGCTTCGTCGTAGGTGCATTCTTGCGACTCCTTCAGTGCCAAGTATAGTCAACGGTTCAAGGTTCAAGGTTCACCACCTAAACGCCGTCCGTGCGGCTTCGCCGGCGAGCCGGCGATAGAGATCGTCCGCGGTCTGACGCGCGAGGTACGGGATCGCTACGCGGTGTGGCGCGTCGGCGGCGCCGGCGGTGTCGACGAGAACGCTGGCCATACGGGTGCGGCGATCGAAGGGAGACTCGGCCACGGTCACGGCCTGAATCTTGTTGAAGCGCGCTACGGTGAACTCGCGCGACAAGTATCCACTGCGAAAGAGGACCGCCGAGTCTCCGACGGCCCACCCGAGATGCTTCACGTACAGCGTCGCATGGACCCATGCCCAGGTGACGAGCACCGCGAGCCACGCGAGCGTCCACCAACGGAGCATAAGGATGAAAGGCAGGGTCAACAGGATCACTAGAACGAGCGACGCCCTGAACGCGCGCCCGAAAGCGCGGGGATCGACCGGCCGCCAGGTCACGCCCGCCACGTCGACGTCGGGCAGCACTTCCGCGAGCAGCCGCGGCACATCAGCGACGTTGACGATCGGCGCGAGCGACTCGCGCCTGGCGCCGCGGCCCTGTCCTCCCTCGCCCCCTCCCGTGCCTCCTGCCGAATCGACGCGAATCGCGGCGGCTTTGAACACGCGATGCAGCGGACTCTGTCGCACTGTCAGGGTCTGAATCCGGCGGAGCGGAATCGTCGCCATCACCCGGGTGAAGAGTCCGAACTCGGTTCCGAGATCGTCGCTCACCCGGCTCAGCCGGAATCCCCACAGCCTGATGAGCGACCACCCCATCGACAGCAGGCGTATCACGAGGACGAACGCGGCGAACCCGAGCGTCAGAATTGCGATTCGGCCGATGGACGGCATCCCTCCGCCGAGCAGCGCGCGGCCAACCTGGCGCGTCACGCCGCGACCCGTGGCGTTCTCGCCGAATATGAAGTTGATCGTCGGGTCGAACAGCCCGACTTCCCACAGAAGCCCGAAGGCGGCGCCGACGATGATGAGTCCTTTGCTGTCGATGAACCCGGCGAGCAGGAGCTCGCGAAGACCGAGCGCCAACAGGGTGCGCCGCTCCGGCCGCGGCTGTTCGACCGCAGCCGCCGTCCCAGCGGGCTGCGGGCCGGCACGGCCAGTCCGCCCGGCAAGCACGCGCTCGCGCATCTCCTCGAGCGCCGGCAAGGGGAGCACGCGCATGCGGGCTTCCGGCTCGTCGCCGCCACCGGTCTCGACCCGGACCTCGACCACGCGCAGCAGCCGGTGCAGGACGTTCTGCACGGCGTCGATGTTCTGAATCCGGCCGTAAGGCACGTGGCGTTCGTTCCGGAAGATCAACCCGCTCGTCATCACGAGCTCGTCAGGATCGAATCGGTAGCGAAACGTCAGCGACCGGACGAGCGCGATGATCGCATAAGGAATCACGAGCAGCGTCAGCCATCCCTGCCAGTCGAGCCCTGCCGATCCCGCGCCGACGAGCACCACCATACCCGGCACGACGAATTGCCGAAACTGTCCGGCGATATCGAAGGCGAACGACAGCGGATGCAGGCGGCGTTCAGACGGCATCGTCGCCGCCCCGGGGCAGGAGGTGGTTGCGGAGGACGAGCGCGACGGCGTGGCTCAGCCCCGGAAGCTCGACGCGCGAGTGATCGGTGCCCGCCGTGTAGAGCACGAGCCGGCCGAGCCCGTACGAGCGCTCCAACGGTCCCTGCGACACGTCGATGTGCTGCACGCGGGACCGCGGCACACTCACCACTTCACGCCACCACACGCCGGACCGGATCTCGATCCCTTCGACGTCGAGCACATACGAGAGGTGCCGGTAGTGGACGTCCGGCCAGATGTAGGTGAACCAGCCGATGCCAAGCGTGATCAAGAGCCAGCCTGGAATCAGCAGGACGCTGCCCCACCGGGGAAGGTCAGCGGTTAGCCAAACAACGCCGGTCGCCGCCAGCAGGCCGGCCGACACCGACGCCGTCACGATCCAGCCGACGGCGCGTTCGAGCGCAACATATTGCGGGTCGAGCTGACGCACACCGGCCGGCTCGACCTGAGGTTCGAGCGGAGTGCTCGACCGGGGCTCAGTTACGGCCGGCACGTCGGTTTCTGGCGTCGCTGTGGGTGAAGTGTCCTCCATGTCCTCCTATCCTAGCTCCTGCTTGATTTCGGTTCTCAAAAGCTACGGCGAGACCGTCCGCTGGTGCTATGCTCAAAGCAGGCGGCGCCAGACGCTCCTCCAGGAGCATCGGGGATCACGATGGACATCGGCGCGCAACTTCGAACCGCACGGGAGGCCAAGAGCCTCTCGATCGCCACGCTCGCCGAAAGGACGCGGGTACCCGCGCGGACGCTAGCCGCCATCGAGCGAAACGACCAGTCAGCGCTCCCACCGCACCCTTTCGCCCGGGGATTCGTAAGAAACTACGCAGAAGAGCTCGATCTGGATCCGGATCAGGTCGTTCGCGACTTCTTTGCCCAGTTCCCGGATCAGCCTGACTCCAGCCGCGCTCCCGTTCTGCGCGAGTTGCCCGACGTGTCCTGGCAGCCGCCGTCGCAATGGATGGGCATGGCATCGGCCGTCGCTATCCTGCTCCTGGTGGTAGCCGCCGCGGTAGTGCTCGGACGCAGGAGCGACACCACACCACCGCCCGGGAGCGTTGGCACTACCGGCGCGTCAACGGCCACACCGGTACCAACCGCCGCCCCGCCAGTCACTCCCACGCCGGTCGTTCCGCCGGACCCCACCGCCGCGCCGGCAATCGCCGCGGCGCCGGCGCCGGGTGCGATTACCGTGATCCTGTCCCTCACCGGCCCGTGCTGGGTGGCCGCGACGGTCGACGGGCGGCGCACGATCTACCAGATTCTGCAGCCAGGCGAGCGCCACACACTCGTGGCCGAGCGCGAGATGACGATCCGTTTCGGCAACGCCGGCGCGGTCGCGTGGACGATCAATGGGAGAGACCCCGGGGCACCGGGCGCGAACGGAGCGGTCCGGGACGTCAGGGTCGACAGGGAAAACGCGGGAACGGTCAAGTAGCGTCCAGAAAGTTTGAAGTCTGACGTCGGAAGGCGTCCCAGAAAGTTTGAAGTCTGACGTTGGAAGTTTGAAGTGAGGAAGTGAGAACGCTGAAGCTAGAAGTAGAAGTAGGAAGGAAGTGAGAAGTAGGAAGTGAGAAGCGCTTCCTACTTCCCGCTTCTCACTTACTTCGGGCTTCTACTTTACACTTCAGCGTTTCCACTTCCTCACTTCAAACTTCCAACGTCAGACTTCAAACTTTCTGTGACGCTCCCGTCACTCAATCTCAATCAGCAACAGCGTCTGATCATCGTCGGGCTCGCGCTCGCCGGCGAACCCATCGAGGTCTTTGACCAGGGCGAGCACCTGATCGGCGGGCGCCTGGTCGGCTGTGCGTTCGAGCGAGGCCGTGAGGCGCGGCAGGTCGAACATGTCGTCGGTCAGGTCGGGCCGTTCGGTCACGCCATCGGTATAGAACAGCAGGCGGTCGCCGCTCTGGAGCGAGTGCCGCACATCAGGGACCCTCGGCAGGTCCATCATCAGCACCGGCATCGTCGCGTCGACCGGCATGACGCTGACGTGGCGATCGCGCAGGAGGAGCGGTGGCGGGTGCCCAGCGCAGGCAACCGTCACGCTGCGCTCGCGGGGATCGATGAGCGCGCAGAGCGCGGTCGCAAACATCGGCGATTCCCACAGGAACTCGAAATGCCGATTGAGATAGCGCAGCATCTCGGCCGGATCGCAGGCGAACCCGGGAAAGGCGTGCACCGCGGCGCGGATCATCGCCATCACGATGGCTGACGGCGCGCCGTGACCGGACACGTCGGCGACGATCACACCGAACTGGCCGTCGGGTAGCGGAAACACATCGTAATAGTCCCCGCCGGCGTACAGGCTCGTCCGGTAGTATGCGGCAAACGTCACACCCATGCCGGACGGCAATGCGGCGGGGAGAATCCGCCGCTGCATCTCGCCCGCGCTCGCCAGCTCCCGCTCCAGACGATCGCGGCTCTTCCGGACCTCGCGCTCCAGTTGCTGACGCGCGATGTGATTGGCGACACGCGCAATCACTTCCTCGGGTTGAATCGGCTTGGTGATGTAGTCCGAGGCGCCGAGCTCGAGGCCGGTCACCTTGTCGGTGACCTCCCCCAGCGCCGACAAAAAGACGACGATGGCGTCGCGCGTCGAAGGGTCGCTCTTGAGCGCGCGACAGACTTCGAAGCCATCGAGCTCCGGCATCATCACGTCGAGCAGGATGAGATCAGGGCGCACGCGTCGCGCGATATCGAGGGCGGCGCGACCGTTCTTCGCCGCGAGCAGGCGGTAGCCCCGCCCCTCCAACGTGCGGACGACGAGGCGCAGATTCACCGGGCTGTCGTCGACGACCAGGATGGTGGCGCCGGGCATCGTGTGCGGCGAGCCGACGGGCGGCACGGGGGGTGCGATGTCCATAGGTCCGAGGGGTTCCTTGGTTACGGCTTCCTCATGGTTGCTGGTCGAGCGAGGCCGCAAGCCGGAGCAGGGCATCGTAATCGAATGCGGCAGTCAACGCCGCAATGCGCCGGCCGAGCGTGCCGGGCGCGTCGCCGGCCATCGCGAGCTCGCCGGCGATCGCATCGAGGTCGGCCACGCTGCCGATCGCGGCCGCCTCGCGAATGCGGGCGGCCAGGTGGCGCACGCCCTCCTGATTGTTCATTGCTCCCACGGGGTCGAGCGGCGCGAGCGCGATATCCGTGTCTCCCACCGGGCTGACGAACCGCACGCCGGTGTAGCGCTGGAGCCTGGCAAAGAGCAGGTCGGCTTTGACCGGCTTCGGCAGGAAATCCACGCACCCGGCGTCGCGCGCGGCCTGCCGCACCTCGCCCCACGCGCTGGCGGACACGGCAATTACTGGAATCGCCGCCGTCGCCTCGTCGGCGCCCAGGCGCCTGGTCGCTTCGAAACCGCTCAGGTCGCTCATCCGCAGGTCCATCAGCACAATGTCCGGCCGATGCGTGCGGCCGAGCTCTACCGCCTCGAGTCCGCCGGCGGCAGTAATCACGTGGACGCCCGCACTCTCCAGCAGGCTGGCGAGAATGCGGCGGTTGACCGAGCTGTCGTCGGCGACGAGGGCCGTCAGGTGCTCGCCCGCAGCCAGTCGCGCATCCGAGGATAGCGCCTCGCTATCCGTATCCGCACTCACCGGTACCGTGAGCTCCTCGGCCTCGACCAGGGGCAGTTCGAAATAAAAGCGACTGCCCTTGCCCGGCGCGCTCTCGACTTTCAACTCGCCGCCCATGCCGCGGACGAGGCGATGGCTGATCGTCAGCCCCAGCCCCGTGCCTCCGAGCTCCGCTCCCGATCGCGTCTGGCGAAAGGCCTGGAACACGGCGCTCAGGTTCTCGGCCTCGATCCCGATTCCGGTGTCGATCACGTCGAAGTGAAGGCGCCCCGGCAAACCCGGTTCGATCTGGAGCCGGACCTCGCCATGGGGCGTGAACTTCACGGCGTTGCCGAGCAGGTTGAGGAGGACCTGCCTCAAGTGCCGCCCATCGAGGATGACCCGCGGCGACACGCCGGGATCGATGTGCGTGACGAAGGCGAGGCCCTTCCGCTGCGCCCGTTCCTCGATGACGTAGCGGAGATCGACCGCCACCTGGCGCAGATCGCACGGTGTCGCCTCGATGTCCATGCGGCCGGCCTCGATCTTCGACAGATCGAGCACGTCGTTGATGAGGTCGAGGAGGTGCGATCCGCAGGCGCTGATGGCGTTGAGCGCATCGCGCTGGTTGGGGCTGAGCGTGCGATCGCGCTGGAGGAGCTGCGCGTAGCCGATGACGCCGTTGAGCGGCGTGCGCAGCTCGTGGCTCATGTTGGCGAGGAACTCGCTCTTGGCGCGCGTCGCGGCTTCGGCTGACTCCTTTGCCATCCGCAGCTCGTCCTCGTGCTGGAGGCGCTCGGAGATATCCCGCACGAAGGCGCCGAAAAAGTAGCCCTTGCCGGCGCGCACCGGATCGGTCACGGTGATTTCGATCGGAAACTCGCGCCCGTCGCGGTGCAGGCCACGCAGCTCGAGGCGCCGGTTCACGATGGGCGCTTCGCCGGTCTCGTGAAACCGGCGCAACCCCTCGATGTGCGCGGCTCGGAACCCGGCCGGAATGATCGTTTCCGACAGCTGCCGGCCGATCACGTCGTCGCGCGACCAGCCGAATGTCGCCGCCGCCTGCGCATTCCACCTGACGATCCGTCCGTCGGAATCCATACCGATGAACGCGTCATGCGCCGAATCGAGGACGAGCCGCGCCCGGGCCTCGCTCTCGGCGAGGTTCTGCACGGCCTGCCGACGGTCGGCATCCGCCAGCGCGACGACGACCAGGTTGGCGAGCGACAGGGCAAAGTTCTGCTCGTCGACCTTCCACGTGCGCGGCCCACCCACGTGCTCGATGCACATCACGCCGAGCGGCCGATCCTCCTGCCGGAGCGGCACGTCGAGCATCGCGCCGATGCCGTTCGGCGTGAGGTACAGCTCGCTGAACTCGCGCGTCCGCGGATCGGTGTGCGCGTCGGACGCCGCGACGACCCGGTCGTGCCCCACCGCGCTGAAATAGGCCGGCACGTCGCGCTCGTAGAGTCGCTCGCCGGACGAGTGCTGGCCGCTCTTGCTTTGGAACAGGTCGTCGCAGCGAAGCGTCGAGCCGTTGTCCTCGAAGCGCCAGGTGCTCACCCGCGCGACCTCGAGCGTGCGCGCGCACGTCTCGAGGACCACACGAAGCCGATCGGTCACCGTCGCCGAGACGCCGGTCTGCCGCGAGGTCAACTCGGTCAGCGCCTGGCTCTGTGCCGCCAGCCGGCGCTCACTGTCCCGCACTTCCTGCTGCGACGCGTCCGCCGCCTCGAGGAGGCGGTTGACGGCTCCGCTGAGCTCGGCCAGGTCGCTCCCGGCGCTCCCCTCCTCGAGCCGGGCCGTCCAGCTGTCGGCGTGAAGGATGGCAAGCGCCCGCGAGCTGACCTGGTTGACGCGGCGGATCAGCCTGAGGCGAAAAATGCCGGCAACGAGCAGCGACACGCCCAGCACGAGCCCGCCGATGAACAGGAGCTCTTCGGGAAACGATGCTGCCCGGCCGCCGTGCCACACACGCTCGACGAGGTGGAAGGCGATGAAGCCGACAATCAGCGCGATGATGACGGCGATGCGGGTCTTGAGCATGCGAATCGCGGATCAAACGCAGACGGACGCGGATCAAACATACACGGGACGCGGATCACGCGGATTAAGCCATCAGGGACGCAAGTCGGGAACGATCCCCGGCCTGCTACTGCGACGTCGTGGCCTGTGACGCCGGCTTCATCACCAGGTTTTCGATGAAGAACTCCATCATGCGATCGGCGTTGATGCCGCTGTGGCCGCGGTCGGGGCCTACCTGCACTTCAAAACTCTTCCCCGCCTGCTGCAGTGCGGCGATGAGCTGCATCATGTTCGACGGGTGCACGTTGTTGTCGGCGGTGCCGTAGTAGAGCATCAGCCGGCCCTTGAGCTGACCTGCGTAGGTCATGGCGCTGCCCGCGTCGTAGCCCTCCTTGTTCTCTTGAGGGATCCACATGTAGCGCTCGGTGTAGATGCTGTCGTAGTGGTTCCACGCCGTCACCGGAGACGAGGCCGATGCGGCCGCATAGACGTCCGGGTGGCGCAGGATCGACAGCACCGACGAGTAGCCCCCGTACGACGTCCCATACATGCCGACGCGCGCCTTGTCGACGTACGGGCGGCTCCAGAGCGCCTTCACCCCTTCCGCCATGTCGTCGATCTCGACGAGGCCGAGCTTGAGGTAGATCGCATCGAGCGTCCGCTTGCCCATCCCCGGCGCCGCGCGCGAGTCGAGGTTGACGACGAGGAACCCGTACTCGGCGGTTGCGTTCGGCGTGACGAAGGTCTCGCGGGCCGTGTTGCTGGCCGACGCCGGACCGCCATAGACGGGCACGAGCACCGGGTACTTCCGCGCCGGATCGAAGTTCGACGGAAACTGAATCAGCCCGTGCAGCGTCGTCTTGCCGTCGGCGGCCTTGTAGGTGAACATCTCGGCCTTCTTCAGCCCGAGCTCGTTGAACTTCGTCAGATCGCTCTTGGCGATCTCGGCAACGACTTTCCCCGACGCGTCGACGATCCTCGTCGCCGGCGGAGTGTCGTGAGTCTGATAGGTGTCGAGAAAGTGCTTGTTATCGGGCGAGATGCCGCACGCCGCGGGTCCGCCAAAGCCGCCGCGCCCGCCGCCCCCGGCCGGAGCACCGGCCATGCACGAGCCGACGGTGTGGTGAAACGCAGGATCCGTCAGGCGCACGTCGCCTTTGCCATCGAGCCCGACCCGGTGCAGCTGCAGCTTGAGGTGGTTATCGCCGTCGCGCGCGGTGTAGAACACGACGCCTGCGGTCTCGTCGACCTTCACCAACCCCGTGACCTCGAAAGAAGCGTGGTTCGTCAGCGGCGTGATGAGCGTGCCCGCGAGGTCGTAGAGATAGAGGTTGGCGAAGCCGCTGCGCTCCGACTCCCAGATGAAGCGACGGTTGTCCTTCAACAACTGCATCGGCGGCCGATTGTCGACCCACCCGGTCGGCCACTCTTCGCGCACGATGACGCGCGTCGCGCCAGTGTCGGGGTTCGCGGCCGCGAACTCGAGGATGTTCTGACGCCGGTTGGTGCGGTTGAACAGCACCTCGCGGCCATCAGGCAACCAGGACACGCGATAGACGTAGTGTCCGACGACGTTGTTGTCGAACGGCGTGCCGTTGCGCACGTCGACCTTCGTGCTCTTCTTCGTGGCCACGTCGTACACCCAGAGGTCGACGATCGGGTTGGCTGCGCCGGCCTTCGGGTATGCCTCGACGTCGTTCGCGCTCTGAATCTTGGTCTGATCGAGCGGCAGGTTGTAGTCGAGGACCTGCTTCTCGTCGAACCGGTAGTAGGCGACCTTGCGGCTGTCGGGCGACCACCAGATCGCGGTCGTCTGCGCGAGCTCTTCGCCGTAGACCCAGCTCGCCGTGCCGTACTTGATACGGTCCTTGTCGTTACCGTCGGTCGTGATGGCGGACTCGTTGGCGCCGCCGACCTCGCTCACCCACAGGTTGCGATCGCGATAAAACGCCTTGAGCTTGCCGTCGGGCGACTCGGCCGACGCGGCTTGCCGCCCGCGCTCGATGCCCGTGCCGCCCCGGCCGGCACCCCGGCCGCCACGCCCGGCCGCTCCCGCCGCATCAGCCGCCGGGCCGAGGTCAGTCGCGCTGCCCGCGGCGACGTCGAAGCGATACCGTTTGCCGTCGAGCACGTAGTCGACGCTCGCGCCGTCAGCACTCCAGGTCCCGTTGATCGCCCCCGAGCGCACGGCCCCACTGAGCTGCGTGCTCATCTTCAAGTACTGGGCGTAGCCCGGCATCGTCTTCAGGCGATCCTGGGCGCTCGTCGGGTTGTCGATGAGCGCGGCAGCCAACAACCCGAAAGACAGTGCAGTTCCGGCGCGGGCAACGGCCCCTGGCAACTGGCGATTCACGGAAACTCCTTGATTGAGAGCGAAATAGGCCGCGCGCCGGGCTCGGCGCGTCTGTTCAGCTTGTACAACATCCGGGAGGTGTCCGACAAGTCTGGCTACGGGCCGGAGTCCATCGCGGCGGGCGACGCATCATTAAGTCGGATAACGGCCGTCGGTGATTGCGGAGCTGTTGCGGCGAGCCGAATCACGACGCGCGTGGTCTCCGCGACTTGGCTGACACACCGTCTGTAGCGTTCGACGCGCGCCCCGATCGTTTCGTCAGCTCGTCCCAGTGCGCGTGCCGATGCCTTCTCCCAATCACGGGCACGAACCCAACCAGGAACAGCACTGCGCAACAGAACGCGTACAGCACCCCGGCCACGACGGCCATCAGGCCGACGATGATTCCCACGGCCGAGGCAATGTGAAACAGCGTCCTCACGCGGTCACCCCTGCACGGATTTCGGAGCTCGGCACTGTTCCGCTCAAATGCGGATGCCGGGCCTTTGCGACCGCAGGTTCTAATCCTACAACCGAGGGGACGAAGGCAACGAATTCACCACGAAGACACGGAGACGAACGGAGACGAACGAAGGACTGGTCGCGCCGCGCGAAGCGCGGGGCGGCATCGAGAGAGCGGCACAACGCAAAGCACCGAGAAACACACGGGGTGCTTTGCGTTGCGCCGCTCTCCCGATGCCACTCGCCGGCCGTTCGGCCGGCGACGCGACCGGTCTCCGGGTCGACGACAGCCTCCCTGCGTCTCCGTTCTCACCGTTCCTCCGTGCTGAATCCGTTATCTCCACCTTCCTCCGGATAGATACGCAAGCTCAACACCACTTCGGCGCATGCTATTGATCGATATTATATCGATCGCTATAATCAGGCGCGATGAACGGCAAGGCGCTCAAGACGACCTGGTACTACATCCTGCTGTCGCTCGCCCCCTCCGACCGCCACGGCCTGGCGGTCGCGCGCGAAGTGCTGGCGCTCAGCGACGGACAGGTGCGGCTGTGGCCGGCCATGCTCTACGGCGCTCTCGAGGATCTGAGCGATCGGGGTTGGATTGAGGAAGTCACCGACGCCCGCCGGCGGCCGGATGAGAGCGAGCGGAAACGATACTACCGGATCACCCGGGCGGGCCGCGCCGCCGCGGCGGCCGAAACCCACCGTCTCGCCGGCCTGGTCCGCGTCGCGCGTGCCCGCGTGAAGCCGCGCGCCGGGGAAACCTCGTGACCGCCGATAACGTGGCGACGACGACGATCCGGGCCCGGCAGGTCTATCGAGTGCTCCTGTGGCTCGGCCCTCGCGGCCTGCGACGCAGCCACGCCGAGGAAATGGCCGACCTCTTCGTCGACGCGCTCGCCGACGCCCGCGTGCGCGGCCGAGCGGCCGCCGCGCGCGCCTGGAGCGCCGCCGTCTGGGACCTGCTCCGCGTGTCGATCGCGCGCGCGTTGACTCGCCGTCACCCGCGCTTGCCGCAACCCGTCCACGAAAGGCGTCTGCTCATGCTGGGGACCGATCTCAAGTACACCGTTGCGATCGCTCGCGCGCCAGAAGCTCTCGACCGCGCTCGTCGTGGTCATGCTGACGCTCGGGATCGCCGCCAACGTCGTTGTTTTTGGCCTCGTCAACGGCCTCTTCCTGCGTCCTTTCCCGTTCCCCCAACCGGACAGACTGGTCTACATCAACGAGACCGCGCCGCGATGGAACCTCGAAGTGGTCGGCGTCAACTTTCCCGACTTCGTGCAGTGGCGCCAGGGCGCGAAATTGTTCGAGCACATCGCGCTCTACGACGGCGACAGCTTCAATCTGTCGGACGGCTCCGGGGCCGAACGTATCGAGGGTGCCCTCGTCACCCACGACTTCGCCGCCGTGCTCGGCGTCCGCCCGCTCCTCGGCCGAACGTTCACGCCCGAGGAAGATCGACCGAAGGCCGAGCCCGTGGTCGTGATCAACGAAAGCGTGTGGCGCGACCGCTTCGGCCGGACGCCGGACGTCCTGGGCCGCACGCTCAAACTGAACGGCGTGGCGCACACAGTCGTCGGCGTGATTCCCGAAGCCATTCGGTTTCCCGGCAACGTCCGGTTGTGGGTGCCCATGGCTGGGGATCCGGCCCAGCAGTATCAGAGCTACTTCGCCAACGCGATCGGCCGGTTGAAGGCGGGCGTCCAGGTGGAGGACGCCGAGAAGGACCTCCTGCGTGCGCACCAACCGATCTGGGACGCGCGCGATAAGGAACACACGGTATCGCCATACGCCCGCCCGCTGCGCGAGGATCTCGCCCGCGACTTTCGCACGCAGGCGAGGACGCTCCTCGGCGCCGTCGCCATCCTCCTCGTCGTGGCCTGCGCCAACGTCGCCAGCGTCATGCTCGCGCGAGCGCTCGCGCGGCGGCGGGAAATGGGAATCAGGCTCGCCGTCGGCGCCAGCCGTACGCGCCTCGCCCGCCAGCTGTTCGTCGAGAACGTCGTCCTCGCCACACTCGGCGGTGCGGCCGGCCTGGCGCTCGGCCACTGGGCGCTCCGCGTCCTGATTACAACAGCCGGCGATCAGGTGCCCTCCTGGGCCAACTTCGACTTCGACCTGCGCGTCGGGGCCTTCGCGCTCGTCGTGACCGCCGCGACGACTGTGCTCTTCGGCTGGGCGCCGGCGCTGCACGCGATCCGCGGCAATCTCAAGGGCGCGATGCACGAGGCCGGCACCGGCACGACCGCTGGACCAGGCGGACGCCGCACGCTGTCGTGGCTCGTCGCCGCCGAGTTTGCGTTGGCGGCGTTGCTGCTCGTTGCGAGCGGCCTCCTCTTCCGCGCCTACGAGCGCGTGAAGCACGTGGATGCCGGCTTCCGGCCGGATCACGTCCTCACGTTCATGGTTGCGTTGCCGGAGGCCAGCTACGGGGGCAGCGACGATACGGTTGGCGGCAAGAAGGTCAATGCGTTCTGGGATCGGTTGACGGGGCACTTCGCGACGCTTCCCGGAGTGGACGCCGTAGGCCTCGTGAGTTGTCCGCCGCTCGGCTGCCACTGGGGAAACTTCTTCGCCCCCGAAGGTCGCGCGCCGCTCAAACCGGGAGAAACCAATCCCGTGGTCCTGCAGCGTCCCGCATCGCCGGGATACTTCAAGGCGATGGGACTCCGCCTGCTGAAAGGTCGCTTCCTGGAGGATCAGGATGCCGTCGGCGACCGCCGGGTCGCCGTCGTCAACGAAACGTTCGCGAAGACCTTCTGGCCGGGAGTGAACGACCCGGTGGGCAAGCGCTTCAAGAATCCCGGCAACCCGAAGGCGCCGTGGATTACCGTCGTCGGCGTTGCTGCCGACGTGAAGCACTACGGTCTCGAGCGTCCGATGCGGCCGGGAATCTACTTCCCGTTGACCATCGGCAGGTTCAACACGATGACCGTTGCGATCCGGACCGCAGCCGACCCGGGCGCGTTTACCGCCACGGCGCGGGCCACGCTGCGGGAGCTCGACCCGGAGCTCCCGATGTTTCGAGTGCGGACGATGGAAGAAGCGTTGCGACGGTCGATGGCGCAGCGCGCGACCTACTCGTGGCTGCTCGGAATCTTCGCGTGCATGGCGCTCGTCCTGGCGCTCGGCGGATTGTACGGAGTGACGTCGTACCTGGTGTCGCAGCGCACGCGCGAGATCGGCATCCGCGTAGCGCTCGGCGCGCGCAGCGCGGACATCGTCCGGACCGTGTTACGGCGCAGCCTGGTCAACGTGACGGCGGGAGTCGCCGTCGGCGTGGCGGCGTCGCTTGGCCTCGCGAGGCTGCTCGCCGACTTGCTGTTCGGTGTCCCGGCGCATGACTTGGTCATTCTCGCCGGTGCGACGCTCGTGCTCCTCACCCTCGCGATCGCCGCCAACTGGCTTCCGGCGCGTCGGGCCGCGCGCGTGGATCCGATGCGGTCGCTACGGACGAACTAGGCGCTAATCCGGAGTTCTGAATGGCTGTGCCACGTCGACCATCAGCCACCAGCGGCCCGATGCGTCGCGGTTCCAGAGCCGGAGGTAAGCGCCAGCGAGCGGCGTGGGCGCCGTGATCTCGAAATTGCCGTAGGTATATCCGAAGTCTCCGGCGGCCGCCGCTTCGGCGGCACCGTCCCTGGCCGTAGCCGTGGACGCATGCTCCTTGAGCCACGCAGTGATGCCCTTGGCGCCGACGACCGGAGTGTACCCGGGACGGTGGAGCCGGGAAGAGGCGGCCACGCGGCTGGCGAATGACTGAGCTGCTCCCTGCGCAGCCATTTGCGCATTGAGGTCGCGGTCGGCCTGGGCCAGACTTTTTCCCGCTGCGTCCTTTCCTTCGTTGCCAGCGTATCGGCTGCCGAACGGCATTTGAGTAAAGCCGCTGGCGAACGACACGGGCTCGGGAGCGCCGGCGCCGACATCGATGAAAACGCGCCACCTGCCGTCGGGTTGCTTCCGCCAGATTGACAGGTAGCAGCCGTAGTCTGGCTTTGATTCCTTCGACGTGCGATTGATGGATGTGCTCGGGCCGGTGAGCCACCCAAGGTCCCCGCTGGCGGCGACATCGCCCAGCCGCGGCTCCCACACGAGCTCTAACTCCGAGAATGGCGTCGACGGCTGCTTGCGCAGCCCGTCCTTCGCCAGCGTCACCTCTCGCCCGAGCGCCACCGCATCGTCCGCAAAGAAATCAAGGAACGCGTCGCGCCACCCCTTGGACCTGGCAGTCGCCGCGAACTCGCGCTCCGTGTCGGCCATGGCCGCCAGGTCGGGTGGGATCACGCCCTGTTCCGTGACGAGCGCCGTGACAAGCGACACCACACACGCGATTGAACCAATCATTCGAACCATTCTAGACTGCCTCCACCTGGTCACTCTGCTTCCGATGCTGCGAAGTATCACAGGATCAGGGATCGGGGATCAGGGGTCAGGAAGAACTTTCAGATCAAAGCCGCTCGACTGAGATCTGAATGCTCTTCCTGATCCCTGATTCCCGATCCCCGATCCCTGAACTTCCGCCCCCCGAACTCCGTATTTGGCCTACAATGCAGGCCAGATGAATCTCGGCGAATTCGAGCACATCGTCCTCCTCGCCATCCTGCGCCTGGGTGAAGACGCCTACGCGATCCCGATCCGGGAAGAGATCGAGGACCGCACGGGACGTTCGGTCGCGCGCGGCGCGCTGTACACGGCGCTCGAGCGCCTCGAGACCAAACGATGCCTGCGCTCGCGGATGAGCGACCCTTTGCCCGAGCGCGGCGGCCGCTCGCGGCGCTACTTCACTGTCACGGCGGCGGGGCTGGCCGCAATCCGTGAGTCCAGGAAGGGCCTGCTGCGACTCTGGCAGGGTCTCGAAGGCAGGCTCGAGTCATGACGCGATCTCGAGAGATGCCGCCGAAGCTCGCCGAGCGCCTCCTCGCCACGACGCTCGGCGGCGGCGAATGGACAGACTCGATCCTCGGCGACCTGCACGAAGAGCACCGGGCTCGTGCCGGCCGATCGCGGCTGCGGGCGAGCCTCTGGTATTGGCTGCAGGTGCTTCGGCTCTCCGCCAGAGCCATCATCTCGTACGCCCGGGGACCCCGGCGTCCCAAGTACATCTCCCCCGACGTTGCACCACCCCCTTCTGGAGACTCGCTGATGCGCACACTCGGCCTCGAAATGCGTCATGCCTGCCGCAGCATCCTGAAGCGCCCGGCGATGAGCGCCATCGTCGTGATCACCCTCGGCCTGGGGCTCGGAACCAACGCGGCGGTGTTCTCCATGATCGACGCGCTGGTGCTGCGGCCGTTCACGATGCCGGACGTCGATCGCATCACGGTCGTCTCCTTCACACGCCCCGACGATATCGATCGGCGCGAAGCCCTCTCGCCTGGCGACTATCTCGACATGAAGCGGCAGCAGCCCGATGCGTTCGAGCGGCTCGCGGCAGTCGAGTGGTGGAATGCGAACCTGGTCGGCCGGGACGAGCCGGAGAATGTCCAGGGCTTCTTCGTCTCGTCGGACTTCTTTCCAACCCTGGGTGTTCAACCGGTCGCCGGGCGAGGATTCCTCGGTGACGAGGAGACCCAGGGGCGGCACAGGCGCGTCGTGCTCGGTCACGGGCTGTGGCAGCGCCGGTTCGCGTCCGACGCGTCGATCGTCGGGCGGTCGATCGAGGTCGACGGCGTGCAGCACGAGGTCGTCGGTATCGCGCCGCCGGGATTCGACTTCCCGATGGGCGCGCAGATCTGGGCGCCGTTGTCGTTCAGCGTGGAGGGCTCGGCCAATCGCCGGTCGCTCTATCTCACCGGGTTCGGCCGTCTGGCACCCGGGCGCACGCTCGACGAGGCGAAGGCGCAGATGGCGATTGTCGGCGAGCGGCTCGCGCGCGATCATCCCGAGACCAACAAGGGTCGCGAGGCACGAGTCTACACGCTCGGCGACGGGATGATGGACATCGGGCTCGGGGCGATCCTGTCGATGTGGCAGGCGTCGGCGTGTTTCGTTCTGCTCATCGCCTGCGCGAACGTCGCGAGCCTGCTGCTGGCGCGCGGCGCCGAACGCCAGCGCGAGATGGCAGTACGGCTGGCGATCGGCGCGAGCCGCGCGCGCGTGGTGCGCGAGCTGCTCATCGAGAGCGGGCTGCTGGCGCTCGCCGCGGTTCCCGCGGCGCTCACCGTCGCCTGGGTCGGCTTGAAGCTGATCGTGGCGTACATGCCGGCCAAGATCGCGCGGTTCGTGGCCGGCTGGCACTCGATGGACGTCGACGTCCGGCTGATCGCGTTCACCTCGGCGCTCGCGATCGTCACGGCGCTCGTCTTCGGACTCATTCCGGCGATTCAGGCCTCGCGGCCGCGGCTTTCCGAGACATTGAAGGAGGGCGGGCGCAGCGCCACCGCCGGCGGCGCGCGCCTGCGTCTTCGCCGCGGGCTCGTCGTCGGCGAAATCGCGCTGGCGCTGCCGCTGCTGGTCGCTGCCGCGCTCAGTGTGCTGACCGTCCATCGATTCCTCAACGGGCCGCAGGGATTCAATCCTGAGGGCCTCCTGACGATGCGGCTTCTGCTACCGGATGCCCGCTATCGGGACGGCACGGCCCGCACGAGGTTTGCGGAAGAAACCGTCGACCGCCTGCGCGCGATGCCGGGCGTCGCCAGTGCCGCTGCCGTCAACGTGATGCCGGCGTCCGACAACAACTCGGGCCGATCGGTCGAGGTCGACGGCGTTCCCAATCCCGATCCGGCCAACCCGCCGTCGGTGGACTATCGCACCGCCACACCGGCGCTGTTCGAGACCCTGCAGATTCCCATCCGCTCTGGGCGAGGCTTTACCGACGCCGACCGCGAGGACACCGAACAAGTGGCCATCGTCACCGAATCCCTCGCGCGAAGACACTGGCCGAACACCGATGCGCTCGGCAAACGCATCAAGCTGGGGACCGGTCCGTGGCTGACGGTCGTCGGTATCTGCGGCGACCACATCCACAACTGGTTCGGGCGGCGCAATTACCCGACGATCTATCGGCCCTTCAAGCAGGCGCCGGCGAGCGGCATGGCGCTCATCGTCCGCACCTCGCGCGACCCGTCGACGGTTGCTGCCGAGGCCCGGGCGGCGGTCCGTTCGGTCGACTCGTCACAACCCCTCTTCGAACTCCAGCCGATGCGGCGGACGCTGCTGGAGCGAACGATCGGCCTCCAGTATGTCGGCGCAATCATGTTCGCCTTCGGCGGTCTGGCACTGCTGCTGGCCGTGATCGGCGTCTATGGCGTGATGGCCTCGATGGTGACTCAGCGCACGCACGAAATCGGCGTGCGCATGGCGCTTGGCGCCACGCGCCGCGATGTGCTCCGCCTCACGGTTGGACAGGCGGGGAAGCTGACGGCCGTCGGCGTCGGCCTCGGCGTCACGCTGTCGCTCCTGCTCGGCCGGCTCATCGAGGCGGGCCTGCTCGGCGTGGCGTCGAGCGACGCGCGCATCACGGCCGGCCTCGCCGCGATCCTCGTCGCGTCGGCGCTCGCTGCCGGCTACCTCCCGGCACGCCGCGCCGCATCCATTGACCCGACCGTCGCGCTCAGGGGGGAATAAGGGCACCCGTAGCGCGCAACTTTAGTTGCGCGTCTGCGAGATCAGAGTAGCTAATGGCTGCTATTTGACGTTTGACGCGCAACTAAAGTTGCGCGCTACGGGTGTCAGAGTTACGAGCGTCAGAGCCCTCGATGCCGGCCTCCGCGTGTATGATTTCCTGCGGAGGATCCTGGATGACACGCTCTTTGACCGCGTGCGGCGTAGCCGCGCTCGCCTTCGCCGCCGCGAGTTGCGCCCCGACCGGACAGACTCAATCACCTGCAGAAGACGCCTTTGTCACACGCGCGCGCGCCATTCACGATCGGGTGATTGCGCTCGACACGCACGACGACATCAGTCCCGCCAACTTCACGCCGGAACGCAACTACACCCAGGACCTCGGCAACCAGGTCAACCTGCCCAAGATGGTCAAGGGCGGGCTCGACGCGTCGTTCTTCATTGTCTACGTTGGACAGGGCCCATTCACGCCGGAAGGCTACAACGACGCGTACCAGCAGGCGGTGGCGAAGTTCGACGCGATCCACTTGTTGACTGAGAAGATCGCACCCAACCAGATAGAGCTCGCACTGACGGCAGCCGACGTGCGGGCCATCAACAAGGCCGGCAAGAAAATCGCGCTCATCGGCGTCGAGAACGGCTACTCGCTCGGCGACGCATCGACTGCCGTCAAGCGCGTCCAGGAGTTCTACGACCGCGGCGCACGTTATCTCTCGCTGGCCCACAACGGGCACAGCCAGCTCGCCGACTCGAACACGGGCGAAGCCACCGGCGAGTGGCTACACAACGGGCTCAGCGATCTCGGCAAGCAGGTCATCGCCGAGATGAATCGGGTCGGCATCATGGTCGACCTGTCTCATCCCTCCAAGCAGTCCAACATGCAGGCCATCGCGCTCTCGAAAGCGCCGGTCATCGCGTCGCACTCCGCCGCCCGCGCGCTCTGCGACCACAGCCGCGACCTCGACGACGAGCAGCTGCTGGCGATCAAGAAGAACGGTGGTGTGGTACAGACCGTCGCCTTCGCGGCCTACGTGAAGACGCCTCCCCCGCCGACCGCCGAACGGGTGGCTGCGTTAACCAAGCTCGAGGAGCAGTTCGGGCTTCCGGCAGGCAGCCTCGGAAGAGGCGGGCGCGGCGGCGGACGGGGACGTGGCGCGGGCGCTGCTCCCGGCGGCGCCCCTGCCGCGGCGGCAGCCGCTCCGGGAGCCACCGCACCCGCCGGCGCACAGGGCCGTGGCCGCGGCCGTGGCGGCGCGCTGGCCCAGCTCCCCGACGACAAGCGCGCGGAGGCCGAGAAGCTGCTCGCCGAAATCGACAAGCAGTTTCCACCGCCGCCCCGCGCCAACGTCAAGGACTTCGTCGATCACATCGACTACATCGTCAAGAAGATCGGCATCGATCACGTCGGCATCTCGTCGGACTTCGACGGGGGCGGCGGCATCGACGGCTGGAACGACGCGAGCGAAACGTTCAACGTCACGCTGGAGCTCGTGCGGCGAGGCTACAGCGAAGACCAGATCGGAAAGATCTGGAGCGGCAACTTGCTGCGCGTGATGGAGGAAGTACGGCAGGTGGCGGTGAAGCTGCAGAAGTAACGGGATCGGGCATCAGAAACCGGGGATCAGGAATCAGGGATCAGGAAAAGCATTTCAGATCTCAGTCGCACGATTGGGATCTGAATGCTCTTCCCGATCCCTGATCCCTGATCCCCTGGTTCTGATCCCTGGCTTCCGATCCCTGACTCCCGCCCATCAGCTCCCCGCCTGCTCCCCCTGCCCGCGAATCAACCGCACGATGAGCGCCAGCAGGACGAGGACCGCTCCAGTCAGGACGACCCAGAATGTCCTCGGCGAGGCGAAGGACGCGGGAGAGGATTGCGCGGCACTCGCCGTGGTTGCCGCGCCGACTTCGGTGGCCCTGGCGCCCATGACCCTCGGGGCCAGTAGGGCGAGATCGTACTGCGGTGGCTGCAGGTCGTCTCGACCGTAGGTCAGCCGAAGCAGCGCGTTCCCCGCGTGAAAGAATCGCAGCCGGTAGGACGGCAAGAGGAGCCGCGCCTTGGTGATCGGCAGTGGCGCGTTGTCCCCTTCCTCGACAATCAGAAACAGCTGCGTGTCTGGCATCGTCTCGACGCGCAACAGCAGAGGCCGGGCTGGCGTCTGGTCGTCCGCGTGCCGCCAGCTCTCGGCGGCTCTGACCTCGAAGTACGCGTCGCGACGGTTCCGGTCGGGCTGCCGGTCGACGCCGATCGTAACCTTCCGCTGAAACACGCGCGCCGAGGTCTCGAGGACGAGCGAAGACGAAGGCAGATTCGCGTACGGAAGCGCCACGACGTAGACCGATCGCTGTCGGCTCCCAGCCGGCATCTTGAGTCCCTGCGCCTGCGAGTCCGCTGCGGGCTTGACGGCCAGATCGACGGATAGCGGCTCGTTGCGCCGCTCGAGCAGGTAGGGAATCTGCTGACTCGAGCCGTCGAGCAGCCGCACGTCGGCGAACCTCGAGGCGGGCCCGCGAGTGTGCGCCAGCGCGTGCGCATCGAGCGGAAGGGCGAAGAGGCCAACGGCCGTTTCCCCAGCTTCCGGAGAGAACTCGACAGCTCGGCTGAAGCGGAATGCTGTGGCGTCGAGCGCGGCTCCTGCGCTCGGCGCGAGCGTGGACGGCGCGCCAGCGGCCTTGGTGATCGTGAGGCGCGTGGTGCCGCCGTCACCCCATTTCGCCTCCGGCACCTTCGTGAGGTCGACCGAGCTGCGCACGGCTTCGAGATCGTACTCGAGGTTTCGTCAGCGTCCGGTCGCCAGCCTGGGCTGTCAGTGCGCCAGCCGGCGCTTCGAAGTAGATCCACGGCAGCTCGGCGAGGACGACCGAGACCCCCCGCAAGTCGAGCGGCTCGTTCGCACCGTCATCGATCGTCAGCTCGATTTCGGCCTCGGCGGGAACGGCAACGGGCACCCTGAGCGCCGAAGCCGTGAGCCCATCGCGGACGACGCGCGACAGCATCGCTCGTCCGAGCTCGACGGGCGCGGCCTCGAACCCCGCGAATCGGGATTCGCTCACTATCGCGCGGCGATACACGTGGCCACTGGCGACGCCAGAACCAACGTCGAGATCCAACGCGACAATCGGCAGCCTGGTTCCCGGAAGCCTGACGCGGTATCGGCTGATACCCGGTTCGCTCGGACGCCGTTCGATCGACGCGGTAAGCGTGGCTGCGGGCGGCGGAGGCGCAATCGAGACGCGCCGCGCGGCGACCGCACTGGGATTCGGCACCCGGCCGCTGTTCGCATCGTTCCAGGTGACGCGAAAATACCGATACGGTCCCGGCGTGAAACCGAGAGTGTCCTGCCGAAGCTGCTCGTCGGGCAGATCGAACAGCGTTCCCTCCGCCACGAGCATCGTCCAGCGCTCGCGATCGCCACTGCCCTCGAGCGTCAGCCGCTTCAAATGCGGGACGGGCAGCCCCTCGACTCGAATCATGTCGACGGCGCTCGGTGCGCCAAGGTCTACTTCAAAGCCGCTGCTCTTCTTCGTGGCGGCGATATTGAGGAGGCGGCCGCCGATCCATTCGCGTTCGGGAGACGACGAGTGGATCAGCAGGTACGGCACCGGACGGCCACCGTCGGCGACGAGCCGGAGGTCGGTCAAGCCATCTTCGGCGTAGGACCGCTCCCCTCGGCGAAGCACGCGAAACGGTGCGCCGGCTGTGAGCAGGCCGGCATCGATCGCCAGCCGCTGGGGACCGGGACCGACACTGACAACGGGGTGCTCGTAGGTTGGCTCCGCTGGCCGCTGCGCGACGCCGACGTGAGGAACCATCGATAACGCGAGCGCGACAAACAGAAGCGTGGTGCGCTTCACGTCGCATTCCTCGTCTTGAGCACGTACTTCTGGAGGACGACCGACACGAGCGCCAGCGAAATGGCCAGGCCGACGAACGACGCGACACGGGCCAGCCCTTCGAGCGAGTTCAGATCGTAGAGGAAACACTTGAAGGTCGTCACCGCGATGAGCGTCACGGCCGTTATGCGCGCCGTTCGATTGCCGAGCGCAATCCCAGCCCCAAGCAGTCCCATGCCGAATACCAGCCACCCGATCGTATAGGTGAGGTCCTGCGCCACCGTAACGCCGAACCTGAACATGATCGTCGGTCCGGTCGCGTAGAAGTCGGCGATTTCGATGTTGAGGAGCAGGAACAGCAGCACCACGCCGGCGCCCGGCAGGAGCGACGAGCTGCGCAGGCCGCCGGGGAGCTGATCCTTGGTCTTCGACAGGAACCAGCCAGCAACGAACATGGCCGCGGCGCAGAGGAGATAGGCGTAGAGGTACCAGTTGAAGATCCGCATCGAGCCCCGTGGCTCGTAGACCAGCACCTCGGGGTTGAGCGCCAGCCGGACGAACACCGCGCCGAGTAGCGCGACGCCCGAGTAGTGGAGCCCGCGATGGGGAATGCGCTTGTAGACCCACGCCAGCGCCGCTCCCTCGAGCGCCCAGCCGATCGTGATCCACTGCTGCTTCAGCTGGAGCGGGATGGCGACGGTGACAAAGGCGAGCGCGGCACCGGCCACCAGGGCGAGACGGCCCAAATCGCGCTGTCCTCCAGACTCGAGGCTCAACAGCGAGCGCAGCATGAGCGCGAGCACCGCCCCCTCGATCACTGGGATAACGCCGATCATCCAGTCGAGCTGGCCCGCCACAAAGGCCGCGCGCGCGCCGAAGAACGCCATGGCGCTCGCGACGACCGCCGCGAGGTACGGATCGCGACTGTCGCGCACGCGGCGGCCGACGACGAAGGGATACACGGCAAAGACGGCGTAGAGTGCGGCCGACAGCGCCAGCAGCTTCGGCCACATCACGGCCAGATCGCTCCTGGTCTGCCATTGCAGCACTGCCAGCCACGCGGGGACGACGGCGCCGACCGCGAGGAATGGCCAGCGATGGAGCGTCGTCAGTGTCAGGAGCACGCAGATGTTGACGACGTGCGCGAGGAGCAGCACCGGGAATGCGGGCATCGCTCCACCGTCGACCGCACCGATGAGCGACAGCTCTCCGATGAAGAGCGCGGCGCCTGCCGCCCACGCGACCTGCTGGCTCTCCCGGAATCGATTCGCCAGCGGCTGCCACAGAAGCGCGTAGCCGCTGACGGCCGCCGCCGCCAGCACAGCCGTGAGTCCCCACTCGGGTGCGCCGGCGCCCGCGCTCCAAGCCGTCACGACGGCCGCGGCGGCGATCGCACCGGCCGTGTGCATGGTCGCGACGCGGCTCCAGAGGGCGGCGGCGCTCGTCGCGAGCGTCATCGCGGCCAGAGCCGCGAACACGGGCCATGGCGGCAGCGACCACGTGCGATCCGTGGCGAGCAGCAGCAGGAAGAGATGACCGATGAGCCCGAGGTAGAGTCCGCGCGCAAACGGCGCCTGAGCCGCCGCGCCGTCGCCGTCCAGGCTGCGCACCGACCACGCGTGGCCGGCGAGCGTGACGAGCGTCAGCCCGACGACGACCATGAGCGACGGCAGGACGCCGACGCTTCCGGCGGCTTCCGACCACCAGGTCATCATCAGGATCCACGACAGGACGCTGCCCACCTGGGACACGGTCGGCAGACGTCCAGCGGCGCTTTCGATAAAGAGTGCGGCGTTCGTGATGGCGAGGAGCAGCGCCAGGGCCCAAAGCGCCGCGGCCGCCACTGGTCCGAGCGACAGGAAGAACAGAAGGGTCAGCCCGAGGAGCAGCACCACTCCGCCACCCCATGCCGGCTGGATCGGCCGCGATATCCGGCGGGCGACCACCGGAACACCGAGCGAGACGAGGCCGAACGCGACGTAGATGGCCACGGCCGTATCGAGCCGTTCGAGCGTCAGGTGCGCGGCCGACCATACGGCCTGCGTGGCAATGGCGAAGAACGCCGCGACGTAGTACAGCGAACCGCTGCCACTCGCGACGGCTCGCCAGGCGATCAACATGACGAGCGCCAGCAGCGCCCCCATGAGCGGCCACGGTGCCGCGAAGGAGGGCTCAACCGCCGCCAGCACGGGGAACGTGGCCAGGAGGAGCGGCCCGGCATAGTGCGCCTGGGCGGCCGCGCCCGTCAGGGGCCGCGCAAACCGTCCCGCAACTAGCGGCGCGACGAGGTAGAAGACAGAGAAGAGCGCCGTGAAGCCGACCGCGATGAGACCCTGGCTGGATCCTCCGAGGGTCGCCGAAATCCAGGTCCCGATCCACATCGACATCCAGGTCGCCATGACGAGCATCGTGGCAAGGGCGCCGACCGCATGAAGGAGACCCTGGCGCCGGGAGATCGCAATCGCCAGGAGCCCGACGTCGATGAGGATCAGGAATCCGAACAGGAGCGACGGACGCGCACCGTACGCCGGGACGGCGGCGAGGTAGAGGGCAAACAGCAGCGGCATTACTGCTGAGACCAACGCCGTTTTCTCGAAGCTCTGACCGGTCGTGTCGGCGGCGCCGCGCGCACTGCCTGCAAACATCAGCCCGGCAATCGCCGCTAGCGGGAACAAGAGGAACACGCCCATCGCGAGCGGCACGCTGCTGTTGTCCAGGAACTTCAGGACCCATCCCCACTGATAGATCGTTGTCAGGATGAGTGTCAGGACAGTCAGGACCGGCCAGCGCTTCACGCGCGCCACCTGCGCGAGCCCGACGTTCAACAGCAGCAGGTACGCGAAGAGCGGGATCGGGCGGTTCTCGCCGGTCGAGAGGAGTGCAGGCGTCGCAAAGCCGCCGAGCAGGCCCAGCACCGCGATGAAGAGCGATTCGCGCCTGATCGACAGCAGCACCGCGATCAGCGTGACCATGGCGAGCAGGCCAAATGCGACGAGCGACGGAATCAGGTTCCACAGCGCGTGCGCGGCGAAGAAGGTCGCGAAGAGAATCGCGATAGCCGCTGCGTCCATCGCGTTGGCGGTCGCGGGATATCGACGCGCCGCCTTCATCTCGCAGACGACGAGCAGCGCGACGGCTACAAGAATCCCGATCGCGACGCGGACCGGCGGCTGCAGCCACCCGGCCTCGATCGAGTACTTCAGGAAGTACACCGCCGCCACCACCAGCGCGATGCCTGCGAGCGGCGCAAACAATTTCACGCCTATCAAACTCTCCCACTCGAACGCTGCGGCGGCCGGCCGGCTGGGTGGCGTTGGAGGAGGCGGCGGAGCCGGAGGCCGGGGCACAAGTGGAGGCGACGGTGGCCGCGGTGGCGTGGCGGACGGCGCCGGACCTGTCGCCGCGGGAGGCTGGATGGGCCGTGGCGGCGGCGATGCGGGCGGAGTCGGCGGCACGGGCGGTTGCGGCGTAGCCAGCGGACGCTCGGTGACGCGTGGCTCGGGAACGGTGAGTGGCGCCGGCGGCGGAACGGGCCTGGCGGCCGCGGGCGGCACCGGCGTTGGCGGCACGACAGGTGCCGCTGGCCGCGTTGGCTCAGGCCGCGCGGCCGGCGCAGGCGCTGCAGCCGCTGATGGCTGCGAGGCGGGCTGCGGAGTTGGCCCCGCCTCGCGCGACAACTGGCTCACGCGCGAACGAAGCTCGTCGATCTCCCGTTCCTGCGATTCGACCACGCTCAGGAGCGTCTCGAGCCGCGTGCGTGTCCTGCGCGCCGACACCCAGGCAACGATGGGCAGCACGAAAGGCACGGCCAGCAGGATCAGCGCGAAGAATAGAATCTCCACCGTTCCTTGTCTCCGGGCCGGCGGGCGTCCGCCGGGCGCAATTCATTTGTGCTGGGGTCTAGCCATCTTACACGGAGCCGACGTCGCTGATAAGCTTCACTCTCATCGGACGCCCCGGCGGGCGGGCCGGCTTGGTGAAAAACCGTGAAAAAGGGTGTCAGGCCGTGACCATGCCAGGAAGCGGCGCGAAATCCAGCGGATCCGAGCCAATCGTCATCGGCGTCGCCGGCGGATCCGGCTCGGGCAAGACGACCGTCGTCCGCCAGATCGTCGACAGCCTGGGACCCGAGCAGGTCATCGTGCTCGAGCACGACCGCTACTACCGGGATCGGAACGATCTGCGGCTCGAAGAACGCGCGGCCCTCAACTACGACCACCCGGACTCGCTCGAGACCGACCTGCTCGTCGCCCACTTGCACGAGCTGCGCGCCGGCCGGCCGGTCGAGCTCCCGGTCTACGACTTCGCCCGGTTCCAGCGCAAGGCGATGTGCGAGACGGCCTCCCCGCGGCGCGCGATCATCGTCGAAGGCATCCTCATCTTCACCGACGCTGAACTGCGCCGGCTGATGGACGTCAAAGTGTTCGTGGACACCGACGCCGACACGCGCTTCATCCGCCGCCTGCAGCGCGACATCACCGATCGCGGCCGGACGATGCAATCGGTCATCGATCAGTATCTCGGGACCGTCAAGCCGATGCACCTCGACTTTGTCGAGCCGAGCAAGCGCTACGCCGACATCATCGTCCCGCAAGGAGGGCATAATGCGGTCGCGATCGACATGCTGCTCACCCTCATCAGGGGCCTTGCGGGCCGCTGAGTCTGCCCTGACATAAAATACCGTCATCGATGGCCGAAAAACCCGGCTTCTTCGACTACATCACCGCGGCCTTCAACGCGCGGCCGTTCGGCATGTTCGTCGCGCCGAACTGGATTGGGCTCGGCGCCTTCGGTCTGCTCGGCGTGATGGAACCGGGCTTCTGGGTGCTCGGCGCCGGGCTCGAGCTCGGCTACCTGCTGGCGCTCGCGACCAACGAGCGCTTCCAGCGGCTGGTAGCCGCCGTCCCGCTCGTCGAGGCCACCGCCGACTGGAACAAGCGGATCCATGCCCTCCTCGGACGCCTCGACGCCGGCGACCGCCGCATCTACGATCTCCTGTCGCAGCGCTGCCGTTCGATCATCGATCTGCAGCTGACCGGCGCCAACGCGGAAGTTCCCGGCGGGCTCGAAGCGCAGGCCGACAGCCTGGGGCGGCTCTCCTGGATGTTCCTGCGGCTGCTCGTCGCGCGGCGCACGATCCGGCAAGTGATCGGCGAATCGGGCGACGTCGCCGACCTGCGGAAGCGGGTGTCGGCTATCGAACGCCAACAGGCCGACGCCTCGCTGACCCCCACGTTGAGCGACGAGCTCCGGCGCAGCCTCGCCGGGCAGCTCGAAATCCTCAAGCAACGGCTGCTCCAGCGCACCGACGCGGAACGCAAGCTCGCCTACATCGACGCCGAGCTCGAGCGGATCCAGCAGCAGGTGGAGCTCATTCGCGAACAGGCCGCGCTCTCGACCGACCCCGAGCTCCTCTCGCAGCGCATCGACGAGATCACGGCCACGCTCGGCACCACCGGCCAGTGGATCCGCGATCAGCAGAAGGTGTACGGGGCGATGGAGGATTTGCTGACCGAACCGCCGCCGCTCGCACCGGATGCGCGGGCGCGGGAGAGTCAGTGACGCCCGTAGCGCCGAACTTTAGTTCGGCGTCTTTCGAATGCTGGTGATTAATGCCCGACCCTAACCTGCCCGCCTGGGCCGCCGAAATGCGCGACCTGTTTCGGTCGGGATCGGCCGCGCAGTTTCTGCTCCACGGCAGCGTCTTCGACGTCGTGCCGCACGGCGGGAAACTCCTGTCGGTTCCGGCCTTCCTCGAACAGGTCATGTTCGCAAGCTACGACGTGGTGCTGCGCTACGACCGCAGCCGCGGCGTGCGCGCGACCCGCGGCGGGGAGGACTGGGGCGACTGGCTCCAGAGTTCTCTCGGCCGCGAGGCGGCGACTCAGACGCTGATGCGCGAGCCGGGATCGGCGCTCGAGCTCATCGACCGCTACCTCCTCCGCGCGCTCAACCTGCAGGCGCTGCCCGGGGGCACGGCGGGGAAACCCAAGAAGATCGCCGTGATCATCGAGTTCGCCGAGTTCGTCGTGCCACGCGGCGACGCGCTCCAGCTCGGTGGGCCGTTCGCGGCCAACACCGTCAAGGTCCTCGGCTGGGCCAACGACCCTGCCGTCGTCCAGTCCAACATCGTCACCGTCCTTCTCAGCGAAGGCCTTCACGATCTCAACTCGCTCGTCGTCGAGAATCCACACGCCCCGGCGCTGCACCTCCCGCTCCCGGACGAAACGGACATGCTCGCCTACCTGACCACGCTCTCGACGACGCAGTTTCCGGACATGATGGCGAAGTGCGACGTGCCGATCGAGACGCTGGCGGCGCGACTGACAGGGTTGAGCCGCGTCGGCGCGCGGACGGCGATCGCGCTGGCGCTCGGGAACGACAAGCGAATCACGTCGGCCTGGCTCGGCCAGATCAAGAAGGAGCTCATCGAACGCGAGTGCCAGGGGCTGCTCGACTTCGTGGAATCGCCGTTCACCATGGACCACGTCGCCGGCATGGAGCCCGTGAAGAAATGGCTGCGCGAAGACACGGAGCTCTTGAAGAAGGGCGCGCTCCGGGCGTTGCCGATGGGGTACTTGATCTGCGGGCGCATCGGCACCGGCAAGACGTTCCTCGTGCAGTGCTGGGCCGGCGAGCTCGGGATCCCGTGCGTCGTCTTCAAGAACTTCCGCGATCGCTGGGTGGGCGCAACCGAGTCGAACCTGGAGAAGATCTTCGCGATCCTCCGCGCGCTCGGTCAGGTCGTGGTGTTTGTCGACGAGGCCGACCAGGCTGCCGGCAAACGCGAGGGCGGCGACGGCGACAGCGGGTTGTCGGGACGCGTCTACTCGATGCTCGCCAAGGAGATGTCCGACACGCGCAACCGCGGCCGCATCATCTGGGTCTTCGCCACGTCCCGGCCGGACCTGCTCGAGGTCGACCTCAAGCGCCAGGGCCGCCTCGACGTGCACATTCCGCTCTTCCCGCCGGAAACGCCGGCGGAGCGCGAGGCGCTGCTCCTGGCCATCGCCAAAAAGCTCAAGTTTCCGCTGGCCGCCGGGGATCTACCACCGTTTGCCGATGACCTCCGCCTGGGGGGGAACGAGCTGGAGGGTGTCCTCGTCAGAGCATTGCGAACCCATGAATTGAGTCCCGAGCCCAAGCGCCCCGTCAAGGACGTGCTGGCGGAGCTGTTGCGTGAGGTGCGGCCGAACCCGCACACGAGGAAACTGGAATACATGGACCTCGTGGCGGTGAAGGAGTGTACGGACGTGCGCTTTCTGCCGGAGCGGTTCCGGGCGTTGTCGCCGGAGGAGATCGAAGGCCGAATCGATGAATTGAGACGATTCGTGTAGGAGGGACGGCTCTAGGCTTCAGGCTCTAGGCTTTAGCAAGTTCGTCGAGGACCGACTCGAAGGTTTTCCTAAAGCCTGGAGCCTAGAGCCAAGAGCCTCTACCCTGAGCCATTCGGCCTACAATGCCCCCACAAGGAGAACACACACGATGTTTGCTCGCATCGGCCGACTGTTTCGCGGGTTCTTCGGACTCTTCATCAGCGGGCTCGAGGAGGCCAACCCCGAGGCCTTGATGGAAGCGGCGCGGCAGGAATTCCGCACCAAGATGACGCAGTACAACCTCGCGCTCGCCAAGATGGCCGGCGTCGCCGAGCGGCTGAAGAGCCAGGTAAACGGCAAGGCCGTCAAGGCGCAGGACCTCGAGCGGCGGATTCTCGCCAACCACCGGGCCGGCAACATGGAGCTGGCCGGGTCGCTCGCCCGCGAGCTGCAGGAGCTCAAGGCGGATCTCGGCGTCGACTCGAGCGAGCTGAAAGAGACCGAGGAGGCCTACCAGGCCAACCTTCGTCAGGCGAAGCTCGCGCAGCGCGAGTTCGAGGATAAAGTCCACCGCCTCGAGAAGCAGCTCTCGCAGGTCAAGATCAAGGAAGCGCAGGCCGAGGCGGCCTCGGCGCTGTCGAGCGTGGCGTTCAAGGTCGGCGACCTGGGCGACACGATGAAGACCGTCGAGGAAGTGCTCGCCAAGCGCTACGAGGTCTCGGCCGGCAAGGCTCGCCTCGCCAAGGACATGGTCGACCTCGAGGCCGTGACCGAGAAGGAGAACGAGCGCAAGGCGCTCGAGCAGGTGGCCCTGGCTGAGTTCCTCGCCTCGCAGGGCATCCAGGCCGCACCGGCTGCCGAATCGCAGCCGGCCACGACGAAGGAGATCGGACCAGAGCGATGAACGGGCAACCTCGTTTCACGATCCTCGGCAAGCTGTTCTCGATCGCGCTGGTACTGGGCCTGATCGGGCTGGGCGTCTACATGATCCGCGCCCGGTCGGGCGGCACGCCGGGCGCGCCCGCCGAAAAAGCGGAGGGGAGCGGAGCGGCGCCCGACGTCACCGAGGTCAAGGTCGAGGTGCCGCGGCTGTCGCCGCCCGCCGCGTTCCAGTTCAAGGACAACATCGTCCCGATCGAGATCAGCGAGTACGCCGGTTATGCCGGCCTCATCGCGGCCAACGGCGGGCTCGAGCCGACCGAGAACTCGTATTTCTTCAAGAATCACGGGTTCAAGGTCCGGCTCACGATCAGCGAAGACGAGTCGTGGTCCGAGTTCAACGAGGGCAAGATGGCTGCCTCGGTCACGACCGTCGACGTGCTGGCCGCGTACGGCAAGCAGCTGCACGCGGTCGTGCCGGCGCAGATTGGATTCTCCCGTGGCGCCGACGGCATCGTCGTCCGCAGCGACATCAAGCGAATCAACCAGCTGAAAGGCAAGACGATTGCGACCGCGCAATTCACGGAAGTCGACTTCTTCATCCGTTACCTCGCGCAGGAAGCCGGCCTCGCGATCAATACGCTCGGCAGCCTCGACGCGACGCCGCATCCCGACCGGCTGAATCTCGTCTACACGGAGGACGGATTCGGCGCCGGCGATCTGTTCCTGAACGACATCAAGTCGGGGAAGAACCGGCTTGCCGGCTGCGTGACGTGGGAACCGAAGGTGTCCGAGGTCGTCGACGGCAGCGGCGGGCAGGCGCATGTGCTGACCACGAACCGCAACCTGCTCATAATCGCCGACGTGCTCATCGTCCACCGCGGCTTCGCGCAAGAGCAGCCGAAGATTGTCGACGGGCTCGTGCAGGGCCTGCTCGAAGGCAACCGCATGGTGCGGGATCGCCCCGACCAGTATCTGGACGTCGTCGGCCGGTCGTTCAAGTGGAACCGCGACGACACGAAAGCCGAGCTCAGCAAGGTGCACCTCGCGAACCTCCCCGAGAACCTCGCCTTCTTCTCCGGGGCCATCGACGCGGCGGGCAGCTTCGACAGCATCTATCAGTCGGCGGTCCTCGCCTACGGCAGCGGCCTCATCAAGGACCCGCCGGATGCCAGCCGCTTCACCAGCCTCGCAGCGCTCCAGACGATTGAGAAGAGCGGCACCTTCAAGGACCAGAAAGTCGCGATCGCGCCCATCCGATCCGGCGGCGGCGCATCGCTCGAGGCGGATCCGCTCCTCAGCAAAGACATCCGCTTCCTGTTCGAGGTGAACTCGTCGACACTCGACCAGTCGAACCAGGAGAACCTCAAGAATCTCGAGGCGATCAAGCGCCTGCTCCAGGTCAGCCCCGGATCGACGCTGCTGCTGCGGGGCCACGTCGACAACGCGAAGGTCGACGAATTCCGCAAGCAGGGCGGCGAGGCCTACGTCCAGAGGATGGCGCTACGCGCCATGTCGCTCAGCAAGGACCGCGCGGGCGAGATTCGCAGGCTGCTCGTCGAACGCTACAGCGTCGATGCCAAACGCCTCGAGATCGTCGGCCGGGGCTGGGAAGAGCCAGCGGGCCCCAATTCGGATCTGAATCGTCGCGTCGAAGTGCAGTGGTTCACGCTTGAGTAATTCGGGAATCAGGGATCAGGGATCATCTTCAGTCGAACGATTACTATCAGAAGCTCACTGAGCCCCGATCCCCAGAGCCCTGATCCCGTGATCCCTGATAGCGAAGAAGCCGACAGCGAAGAGACAACTATGCCCAATCTCTACACGCAGCTCTATCGCAAGCACGGTTCACCGACCGGCATCACGCGCCGGGAGATGCTCGAACGATCGCTTGGGGCTGCCGCTGCCCTGTTGATGAGCGACCGCTTCATGTCGCTCCCCCGCGCCGCCGCGGGACGCACGATCGTCATCGGCGGCGGGTTCAGCGGCCTGGCCGCCGCCTACGAGCTGTCGAAAGCCGGGTATGACGTCACCGTCGCCGAAGCGCGGAACCGCGTCGGCGGGCGCGTCATCAGCTTCTCCGACCTCGTGGCCGGCAAGAATGTCGAGGGCGGCGGTGAGCTCATCGGCTCGAACCATCCCGCGTGGGTCGGCTACGCGAAGCAGTTCGGGCTCAAGTTCCTCGACATCAGCGAGGAAGACCTCGAGGCGCCGATCGTGCTCGGCGGCAAGCGTCTGACCTCAGACGAGTCCGACGCGCTCTGGGAGGACATGGAGAAGGCGTTCAATACCATCGTGACCGACGCCGCCAAGGTGGACGCCGACGAACCGTGGAAGGCCGCCAATGCCGAGGCGCTCGACAAGCGGACGCTCGCGTCGTGGATCGACGCGCTCTCGGTGTCTCCGCTCTGCAAGACTGGCCTGCACACCATGATGATGTCCGACAACGGCATGGTGACTCACTGGCAGAGCTATCTGGGCAACCTGGCGATGGTCAAGGGCGGCGGCCTCGAGAAGTATTGGAGCGAGTCTGAGGTGTACCGCTGCCAGGGCGGCAATCAGCAGCTCGCGCGCAAGTTCGTCGAGGCCATCGGGCCCACGCGTGTGCTGACGCGCGCGATCGTTCGATCGGTTGGCGTCACCGACAAGACCGTTCGCGTCACGCTCGCCAGCGGCAAGGTGCTCGAGAGCGACCACGTCGTGCTCGCCGTGCCGCCGCCGGTCTGGAACCGGATCGCCATCGACCCGGCGTTGCCCACCGGCCTGGCGCCGCAGATGGGCAGCAACGTCAAGTTCCTGATGGCCCTCAACGGTCCGTTCTGGCGGCGCGCCGAGCTCGGCCCGGAAATCCTGACCGACGGTCCCGTTTCGGCGACGTGGCATGCAACCGATGGGCAGCGCGGCGCCGGAGAGGCGTTAGTCGCCTTCTCGGGCGGCACGGCCGCCGACACGTGCCGTGAGTGGTCACCCACGGCTCGCACCGAGAACTACCTCGCCGAGTTGCAGAAAATCTACAAGGGCATCCGTCCGAGCTTCGTGCGCGCGCGGTTCATGGACTGGCCGTCCGATCCATGGGTCAAGGCCTCCTACTCCTTCCCCGCCCCCGGGCAGGTGACGGCGCAGGGGCCGACGTTCAGGCAGGGACTCGGGCGTCTCCATTTCGCCGGGGAACATACCTGCTACGCCTTCATGGGCTTCATGGAGGGCGCTCTCAATTCCGGCGCCGCCGTCGCGCGACGCATCGCGGTGAAGGACGGCGTCCTGAAAGGCAGCCCGGCGTGAGCCGTCAGAACGTCCGGCTGCTCCTCGGGCTCATCGCCATCGTGGTCTTGTTCAAGACCTGCGATCGCGAGCCGGGGCAACAGCCGGCGCGGCAGCAGGAACGGGCGCAGGCCGAAGCGCAACAAATCGACCAGGAGCTGACGCCGCAGAAGACGGTCGAGCCCAAGGAAGGACTGGCGGCGGCGATCGCCATCGACGTCTCGGGCAGCATGGACGATGGTGTCCTCGGAGAGAACAAGCGCAAGGAACCGAAGATCGACATCGCCCGGCGCGCCGCACTCGACCTCGTCGAGCAGTTCGCCAGCTACGCGCGCGCGCACACTGACGAACCTGTGCTCCTCGGTGTGTACGAGTTCAGCCGCCGGCGCGGCGAACCCGACTGCCGCGAGATCATTCCGATGGGCCCACCCGACCGTGAGCGGGCGGCGGCGGCCATCGCCAGGCTCGACGCCGACGGCGGCACGCCGATCGGACAGGCCATGATCACCGCCAAGCGGGCACTCGACGAAACCGGTCTCACCCGACGGCACCTCCTCGTCGTCACCGACGGCGAGAACACCGACGGTGTGCCGCCTGACCGCGTTGCGATCGCCATTGGCAAGCGGCCCAACGCCGAGCGTCCGTCGATCTACTTCGTCGCGTTCGACATCGAAGCCAGCAAGTTCAGCGGCGTCCGCAACGCGGGCGGCCTGGTCCTCTCGGCGGCGAACGCCACCGAGTTGAACACCACGCTCGACACGCTCCTGAACGACAAGATCCTCATAGAGAAGTGAAGGCCCGAAATCCAACTGCGACAGGGTCGCTCGCAGACGCCCGTGGCGCGCAACTTTAGTTGCGCGTCAGAGTCCGAACAGCCGGGCTGAGATGTGAAGGCCCCCGGGATCCAACGACTGTGTCGCTGAGGCCGAACTAAAGTTCGGCCCTACGGGCGTCTGCGAGGCGTCGCTGCGGCCGAACTAAAGTTCGCCCTACGGGCGTCTGTGAGGCGTCACTGGCATCTCTGATGCACGCGCCGCTGGAATGACGAATGCACGCCGTCCTTCACGTCTAAAGTCGTTCGACTACGTCGGCGAGCACGAGTATTTCGTCTCATGCTGTGTCTACGACCGCAAAAAGGTTTTTGTCGACTCGGACGTTGTCGACTGCGTCCGCCGAGAATTCCTGTGGACGTGTGAGGAACGCCTCTTCTGTTCACGTATCTCGGTATTCATGCCGGACCACATCCACTTCCTCGTACGCGCTGAAAGGTCGGACGGTGCGTTCCTGCCATTCATGAAGACGATGCGGCAACGCACGGCCGTCGCCTATCGTCGGCTGAGGGGTGAACGGCTCTGGCAGAGCGGCTATCACGAACGGGTGCTTCGACCGAGTGACGACTGGGGTGAGGTTGCGAGGTACATACAGGAGAATCCGGTCCGCAGCGGACTCGTGGAAGATTGGAAAGCCTATCCCTTCTGCTATTGGGACCATTCGGAGAGTCCGTCGGCGACACCGACGCCCGTGCAGAGACACCCGTAGCGCGCAACTTTAGTTGCGCGTCGCACTCGGTGTGCCGGCTCCGCACACTCAGCGATGCTGTTCGCTTCTTCCCTCCAATGTCGTTTAGTTAGTACAGGCCTGGCGACCCGAGCGTCGGGGTCTGGCCGACTCAGCAATGACCGCGAAGCCGGTGACCATACCGGCACAAGAGCGTTAGATTCTGCGCTGCGCGGCCTGCGTCTAATAAACGTGTAGTAGAGCGCGTCGTGGTGAGCGACAATTCGAGCGAACCGAGCTCGATGATTGTCGCGACCAGCTCATCCAGAAGATGACGCTGCGCTCTCCCGGTGGCAGCCCTGACCGCCCGACAGTGCTCCGAAAGTCCAAGGACCGACGGCCGCCACCGACTGTTCCTCTCGTGGCGTGTGGTTTTGATCTATGGCGCGGAAGCTCGCGCTCATCATCGGCAACAGTCAGTATCAAGACGCCTGCCTGGCCAAGCTCGCCGCGCCGGATGTCGATGTCCGCGGGCTGGCCGAAGTCCTGTCGACGCCGGGCATCGGCGCCTTCAATGACGTCACGCAGCTTCTGAACGCAGGGCTCGCGACTGTCCGCAAGGCCATCGCCCAGTTCTTCGATCTCAAGCATCGCGACGACCTGCTGTTCCTCTACTTCTCGGGCCACGGTGTGCGCGACGAGCAGGGACATCTGTATCTGGCGGTGCGTGACACCGAGCGAGGGGTGCTCGCCGGCACGGCCATTGAAGCGTCGTTCATCACTGGCCGTATGGATCGCAGCGCCTCCAAGCGTCTGGTGCTCGTCCTCGACTGCTGCCACAGCGGCGCGTTCGGCTATGGCACCAAGGCCGCGCAAGGCGCGACCGTCGGGACGGCAACGGCCTTCGAAGGCACCGGCCGGGGACGTGTCGTCCTCACCGCGACCGATTCGACGCAGTACGCGTGGGACGGCGATGTGGTGCTCGGCCAGTCCGAGAACTCCCTGTTCACCCACTACATGATCGAAGGGCTCCGTACGGGCGCCGCGGATCGCGACGGCGACGGCCTGATCACGATCGACGAGCTGTACGACTACGTCTACGACCATGTGCTCAACGAAACGCCCAGTCAGACGCCCGGCAAGTGGGCGTACGGACAGCAGGGCGAGATCATCATCGCGCAGAACGCTGCCGCGAGCCGGGGAACGCTACCACCAGAAATCCAGGAAGCAGTCAGCAGCACGCTGCCAAGTGTTCGCCTCGAAGCGGTCCGTCAGCTCGACAGCTTCCTCAGAGGACGGCACGCGCCGCGAGCGAGCGCCGCCCGCGATGCCTTGAAGCGGCTCGCCGAGGACGACAGCCGCCGCGTGGCTGCGGCGGCGATCGATACCCTGAATGCCTTCGAGCGCGGGGGGAGCCCCGTGAAGCCTGAGGTGCTGGCCCACGGGATACAGATCGAGAAGCAGAAAGAGCTGGAACGAGCGCGAGCAGCGGAGGACGCGCGGCGCATCGAGGAGGAGCGTGCCCGGCTCGAGGACGCCGAGCGGCGCATCCGCGAATTGCGGCAGCGCATCGGGACGCTGATCGCCCGGGCGAACGCCGCGACGACGCACGACGAGGCCATCGCGCTCCTGAACGAAGCGCTCGGGCTTGACCCGGAGCATGGCGAAGTGAAGGAACTGCTCGAAGCGCGGCATCGGGTTCGCCAGAAGGAAGAGGCGGCTGAGCGACGGGCGCGCAGCCTGGCGACTGTGAAGGAGCGGATCGTCCGGCACCTGGAGCGCGGCGAATTGAAAGAGGCCGAACGAGCCCTCGCCAGCGCGGACGCACTGGCAGCGCCGGCCGAGGATCTCGCGCCGTTCCGGGAACGGCTCGCGCAGGCCTGGGCCGATCGTCGTCGCGAAGCCGAAGCTGCGCGGGCAGCGGCTGAAGCCGAGGCGCGCAAGCGACGCGAAATCGAGGGACACCTGTCGGAGGCGGAGCAGTATCTGACGCGCGGCAAATTGACCAATGCGATCGTGGTCACTGACCTCGCTCTGGGATTGGATCCCAAGCACGCAGAGGCCAGGGCGCTGCAGGCTGACATTCAACGGGCCATCGAGGCGCAAAAAGAGGCGGAGCAGCGAGTCGCTCGCCTCATGGCGGCCGCACAGACGGCGGTCGACGAGCAGCGCTTCGATGAGGCCACAGACGCGCTCGAGCAAGTGCGCGCGATCGCGCCGGACACCGCCGGGTTGCAGCAGCTGTTCGACGTCGTGCAGGCCGGGCTCGATGCGCAGCGCGCCGCAGAGCTCGCACGCCAGGAGGCCGAGCGCGAACGTCGCGCGCTCGACAAGATGCTGGCGCGTGCCGAAAAGCGATACCGCCGTCGCGACTATGCGACGGCCCTTGGCCTTACCGAGGATGTCCTCACACGGGACGGTGAAAACGCCGAGGCTTTGTCGCTTCGCGCCCAAGTCGTGCGCGCGATCGCGGACCCATCGGTGCACCCGCCTGGATTCTCGCTGCGGGACGCGCTCTCGGCTGCGAACGCCTGGCTCCGAACGAAGGGGCTCCACTCGAATGCATTCAGGATATCCGCGGGGCTCATCCTGGCGGTCGCTGCCGCAATCGGTATCTGGCGCGCACTCCCCCAACACACAACAACCACCACCACCACAACCGCCGGTAACTCCGACTTCGACATCTTCGCTTCCGGCACCGATTCAGGAGCCGCCGAAGACCGAACCGGCCGAGCCAGAGAAGCCCGTGCAGGAGCCACCCCCGCCACCGAGTCGAAGCGAGGCCGTCATCAACGCGGAAAGCGCCGCACGTCGCCAACTCGAGGCGGGCAACCTGCAGGGAGCACTCAGGAGCCTGCAGCTCGGCCTGACTGTGGACGCGACCGACGCCGGCCTACTGGAGTTGCTGTTGAAGATCGAGGCCGAGGCACAGTTGCGCGCCGCGAACGCGGAAAAGGGCGCGGAAAAGGCCGGCACTCTTGCCATGTCGTCGCGGGCCTTCGCGGACGCGAAACGAAACCAGAGGGAGGCCGATCGGCGGCGCGACCAGGGCCGGCACGAAACGGCCATCCCGCGCTACCTTCAGGCCGCCCGGCTGTTCGGCGAGGCCGCCGCCACCAAGCCTGCTGAGCCGACGACGCCCGTGTCACCGGCCGTCGCAGCGGCAACTGCCGCCATCGAGCGCGTGCGGCAGCGGTACGAGGCAGGGCTCAAGAACCGAAACTTCGACGAGATCAAGGCTGTGTGGCCGGAGATGTCGCGCGAGGCGGGGAGGACTCTGACCGACTTCTTCAAAAACCCCCGATCAGTTCCGCCGAGCATTCAGTGCCAGCAACCCGTTGTCGCAGACCTCGAACCTGCGCAGACCAGCCGCAGGCCGACGGCAATTCTGCACTGCTACGAGAGGTGGCAAGAGCTATCGCCCTTTGGCGGTGTTCGGGTGGAGATGAGTCATCCAGCGACGCTCCGTCTCCGCGCCGAGAAACAGGTCTGGGTCATCACCGACGTCACGAGTCAGCTATTCAAGAAATAGCGACTGTTCGTTTGATCCTTGTATATCGTTTATCTCCATAGAGGCTGGACACCCTTGGGTCGGGGTCTGTCTGGCTCAGCCGTTATGCCCGATCAGGCGCGTGCTAGAATCGGCGCGCGTCAAAATCCGGCTTGTTCACCTGCGTTTGATATCCAGGTAGGAGAGCCCGCGATGCCCGGCGATCCGCACGTTACGAGTCTCACGCTCATCGTCGACGGTGGCAAGGATGCCCTCGCCGAGGATGTCGACACCCTCACGCGCCGGCTCCGCTCCGAGATTCAGGACTTCGGCGTCGAAGCCGTCACCCTTCAAACGTCCGGTAGCGCGCCGGCCGGCAGCAAGTCCGTGGAGGCGATGACGATCGGCGCCCTCGCGGTCACGGTCGTCCCGCAGCTCCTGCCGAAACTCATCGAGTTCCTTCAGGCCTGGTCGCTCCGCGGCAAGGATCGCACGGTCAAGATCAAGGCGACCGTCGGCGATCGCTCGGTCGACATCGAGTATCCAGAAGGCGCGTCGGAAGTGGCGGTGCAGGAGCTCATCCAGAAGATGACCGACACGCTCACGCCGCCCGGCGCCACGCCGCGGCCGCAATAGAGCCGGGATTCTCATGGCGCGCAAGCTCGCGCTCATCATCGGGAACAGCCAGTACCGAGGACACGGGGCTCGCGAAGCTCGCGGCGCCGGACGTCGATGTCCGCGCGCTGGCGGAAGTCCTCAGCACCCCCGGCATCGGCGCCTTCGATGAAGTCGTTCCCCTCATGAACGAAGGCCTCGCGACCGTCCGCAGGGCGATCGCGCGATTCTTCGATGCCAAGCACCGCGACGATCTCCTGCTGCTCTATTTCTCCGGCCACGGCGTACGTGACGAGCAGGGCCACTTGTATCTGGCCGTCCGGGACACGGAACGCGCGATTCTCGCCGGCACGGCCATCGAGGCCTCGTATGTGACCACGCGAATGGATCGCAGCGCATCGAAGCGCCTGGTGCTCGTACTCGACTGCTGTCACAGTGGCGCGTTCGGCTATGGCGCCAAGGCGGCACAGGGCGCAACGGTCGGAACGGCCACGGCCTTCGAAGGCACCGGGCGCGGGCGCGTCGTCCTCACCGCGACCGATTCGACGCAGTACGCGTGGGAAGGCGATCAGGTGCTCGGCGAGGTCGAGAACTCACTGTTTACGCACTACATGATCGAAGGGCTCCGCACCGGGGCCGCCGATCGTGACGAAGACGGGCTGATCACCATCGACGAGCTCTACGACTACGTCTACGAGCACGTCCTCAACGACACGCCGAAGCAAACACCCGGCAAATGGGCGTTCGGACAGCAGGGCGAAATCGTCATCGCACAAAACGCCGCCGCGAGCCGGGTAAAGCTGCCGCCCGAAATCGAGGAGGCGGTACGCAGCACGCTGCCAAGCGTCCGCCTGGAGGCGGTCCGAGAGCTCGACATTATCCTGCGCGGGCGACATGCGGGACGCTCGAACGCGGCCCGAGAAATGCTGAAACGCCTCGCGGAGGACGACAGCCGCCGGGTGGCCGCGGCGGCAGTTGAAATGCTGAAGGCCTTCGAGCTCGGCGGAAGGCCGGTTCAGCCCGAGACGATCGCTCGCGAGATAGAAATCGAGAAGAAGAAAGAGGTCGAACGCGGAGAAACGGCGCGTGTCGAGGAGGCGCAGGTCAAAGCGGCGCTCGAAGCGGCGCGCGTCGAGGTGGCGCGGATCGAGGCAGCGCGTGTCGAAGCGGCGCGTATCGAGGCGGAACGGGTCGAAGCGGAACGGGTCGAAGCGGCGCGGGGCGAAGCAGCGCGTGTCGAAGCGGCACGGGTTGAAGCGGCGCGAGTCGAGGCAGAGCGTGTCGAGGCGGCGCGGGTCGAGGCCGAGCGCGTACAGGCGGAGCGCGCCGCGCGAGCGGCGGCCGTCGCGGAGCAGTTGGTCGCGGCCGAGGCTGCGCTGACCCGCGGCGCGTTGGACGATGTAAGTAAACGACTCGACAAGGCGCTCGAGATTGAACCGCAGCACGCGGGCGCACTCAAACTTGTGGCGACGCTCCAGCAGCGGATAGAGGAACGAACTCGACTCGAAGAAGCAGAGCGGCGGATCCGCCAGCTTCGCCAGAAGATCGGAACGCTCATCGCGCGCGCCAACGCCACCGACTCGGACACCGAGGCGATTGCGCTGCTTGATGAGGCGCTCGGGCTCGATCCGGAGCACGCCGAAGTCAAGGAACTGCTCGAGGAACGGCACCGGCTGCGCACCGAGGCTGAGGCCAAAGAGCGACGGGCACGCAGCATCGCTACGGTTCAAGAACGAATCGCCCGGCACCTCGAACGTGGCGACCTCGAGGAGGCGGAACATGCGCTCGCCAGCGCGGACGAGCTGGGCGCGCCGGCCGAGTCCTTTGCACCGCTCCGCGAGCGTCTCGCGCAACTACACGACAAGCGCCGCCGCGACGCGGAGGAAGCGATCCGCCTCGAGGCCGAGGCCGAGAAGCGGGCCCGAGCAGACGAGATCGCGCAGCATCTCGACTCGGCTCGCAAGGCTATCGGCCGGCAGCGATTCGACGAGGCGCTCGAGACGCTTCGTCAGGCGTCCGCGCTCGACGCCAACGCCCAAGGCATCTCGGAGCTCGTTTCTGACGCCGAAGCCGGCAAGGCGGCGCTCGAAGCCGAGGCTAAGAAGCGTCAGGAGATCGACAACCATCTGAACGAGGCGTCTCGGCACCTGACGAAAGGTCACCTGACCAAGGCGATCGTCATTACGGACGTCCTGCTCGGGCTGGATCCCAATCATCCAGCTGCCAAGCTCCTGCATGAGCAGATCCAGAAAGCGATCGAGGGGCAGAAGGAGGCCGAGCGGAAGGCGGCCCAGGAACGGGAACGGCAACGGCAGATCGAAGACATGATCGCCACCGCCGAGGCGGCGCCAACCCACGACACCGCGATCGAAATCCTCAACGACGTCCTCAGTCGGGATCCCGGCAACGCCAAAGCGGGGCGTTTGCTGGACAAGCGGCAGGCGGATCTCGACGCGCTCAAAGCCGAGCAGCGGCGCAGCGAGATCGCGGCGGCTCAGCAGACGATCGAGGAGCACTTGACGCGCAACGAGCTCGACCTCGCGGGCACCGAGCTCGATGCGGCCGAAGGTCGCTTCCAGTCGACGGCAGAGTTCCACGTGCTGCGCGAGCGGCTGCAAGGCGTGCGTCGGAAGGAAGAACTCGACCGACTGGCGCGCGCGGCCGTGGAGCAGGCTCAAGAAGACTTCGCGCGCGGCAACCACCAGCGCGCCATCGCGGATCTGAGCAAGTTCAAGCCCGCTCACGACAGGGTATCGGCGGCCATTCGAGCGCTGAAGGCACAGGCCGAGGAACTCCGGCGCGTCCGAGAGGAACAGGAAGCGCGAGCGAGGATCGAAGCCGAACGCGCGGCCCGCGAGGAGCGCGTCGCGCGCCTGATGGCCGCGGCGCAGGCGTCCGTCAATCAGCAGCGGTTCCAGGAAGCATTGGACGCCGTCGAGCAACTGCGGGCGCTCGCGCCTGGCGTAACAGGCGTGGAGCAACTTGCGACGACCGCCGCGGACGGCCTCAAGGCGCAGCACGCCGCGGAAGAGGCGCGTCGACAGCAAGAAATCGCGCGTCAGGAAATGGAGAAGACGCTGGCCCGAGCCGCGAAGCGGCAACGCCGGCGCGACTACACGGCCGCTCTCGCCCTCATCAACGAAGTCCTGGCGCGCGACAGTCAGTATCCGGCGGCGCTATCGCTTCGCGCCGAGGTTCAGCGCGCAGTCGAGGAAGAAAAGAAGCACCCGGTCAAAGGATTCTCGCTGTGGCCCACGCTGTCATCGGCGACCGTCTGGTTCCGGACGAAGGCGATCTACTCGAACACGTTCAGGATTACTAGCGTCCTCGTGCTGGCAGTCGCTGTGGCGGTAGGCGTTTGGAAGGGCCCCGCCGATGCCCCACAGAATGTCGATTCGACTCCAGCGGCGGAACCCACGACGACGGGCAATCCGCCTCCGACGGGTAGCCCAGTGTCCGTCACGCCACCGACGAAAGGTGTTGACGTCGGTCCGATGGTGGCCGATGCCAGACGGCATCTCGGCACTGGTGATCTCGTCGCGGCCGCACGCGCCATTGTCCCGGCCCTGACCGCCGCGCCGGAGAACCCCGACGTCCTCAAGACTCGTGAGGAGATTCTCGGCGCCGCCGAAAACGGGGCGAACGCCGCCAAGACGAATGCCGATTCTTCTGGCGCTCAGAGTCAGCGCGAATACGGCGAGGCCACCAAGCACCTTCAGTCGGCAGCCACTGCGAGACGTTCGGGCCGTTCCGAAGACGTCGAGCCGGCCGTTCGCGAGTTCACCAGCGCAGCAGAGTTGTACAGGAAGGCGATTCCGACGTTTGATGCAGCTCCAGTTGTGGACAATGCGACAGCGCTGATCAAACAGCGCAGTTATCCTCAAGCCGCACGGGTGATCGTGGAGGCGCTCAAACGCGCTCCAGGAAACACCGACCTGCTGGGAACTCTTCAACAGGCGCTCGTTGCTGCCAGAGATTTCGCCGCCGGAGCGAAGCGCGTTGCAACATCCTCTGGCGCTTCCGGCCAGCTCGAGTACGCCGACGGCAACGCGCAAATCAAGTCTGCAGTCAGCGCTGGAGCCTCGGATCGAGCCGAAGACAAAGCGTCAGCTGTCGAACAGTACGTAACTGCCGCGCAAAAGTACTTCGACTCTGTGAACTCATACGCCCTGGCAATGTTCAAGCAAGGCAACCTGAACGGCGCGGCACGTGCCGCGACCACCGGTTTGACTGCCGCGCCCGGCCACGCTGACCTCCGGAAGACGCTTCAGGAGATTCTCAACGGAGCCGAGGCCTCTGCAAATAGTGCGAAGCTGGCGGCTGAGGCGTCGGGTGCTTCCAGCCGGCCGGAGTACGGCGACGGCAGTACGCGCCTGAAATCTGCTGAGACCTCGCGCCGCTCGGGCAGTTCCGGCGATGAGGACGCCCTGCGCGACTACGTGGCCGCGTCGGAACTGTATACGGCTGCCGTGAACAGGCATGTCCAAGGCGTGATCAAGCAGGGCAATCTTGCGGCAGCGGCGCGCGCCGTCGCCGCCGGTCTTGGCGTGATTCCCGGCAACCGCGAGTTCCAGAAGACGCTTCAGGAAATTCTTGACGCGGCAGAAGGCGGGGCCACTACCGCAAAGCGGTCGACGGATGGCGTTGCTGGCGCTTCGAGCCGATCCGAGTACGTCAACGCCACGTCACGCCTTAGCGCGGCGTCCGACTACAGACGCTCGGGTCGCCCCGGAGATGCAGAGGCGGCCGTGCGGGAGTACGGGGCTGCGGAGAAGCTCTTCAGAGACGCGGCAGCAGTGGCGCCGCCCTCTCCCCCACCGCCTGTCGGGGTGGGACCCATCGTGAACAGGGCCAAGAATCTCATCGCTCAAGGCAATCTCACTGGGGCGGCTCGCGCCCTTGTCGAGGGCCTCAAAGACAATCCGAAGAATTCCGAACTCACTGGAACGATTGTGCAGCTCTACCGCACGGCCGAAGACGAGGCTACTAACGCGAGACAGACAGCGGATGCTGCGGGAGCGAAAGACCGGCCCGAGTACGTCGATGGCAACGAGCGCCTTCGGACAGCACGCAACTCGACTCGTACCGCTGGACCGCAGAACGCGGAGGCAATTGTTATTGAATTCGGCGCGGCCGCGGAGCTGTACAGGACTGCTGCCGCGAAAGTCAAGTCGGATCCCCGCGCGCTCGATGAGTTCGCTATCAGCAAACTGCTGGCGGACTACGTGGAGGCCTACAACACGATGGACGTCCGACGCGTGCGGCGCCTCAAGCCGTCCTTCAAAGATTTCCCCAGGGATCTGAGCTCAACGCAGCTGACTATTTCGGACACCCGCATCGTGCTGAGTCCCGATCGGCAGACCGCCAGCGTGACCTTAACCGCTCAGTATAGGTACACCTATAAGAGGGGCGCGATGCCGGGTGCGGAATCCCCCCAGGCCTCGCGGCTCACGTGGCGGGCCCAACGAAAAGGCGACGTCTGGATCCTCCTCGAATAGTCGAGCGGAAGCCGCCCAGAGGCCGGCTCCCGCTAGGCAGACGCTAGAAGACGTAATCGAAACCGATATACGGTGTCACTTTTGGCTGCAGCCCGCTATTGCTGAGGGGGAACAGCACCCCCGCATTGACGAGCAACCCCCGCCCGATATTGACCTTGCCGCCGATGACCCCCAGGAGCAGGTTGAGGTTCTCGGGCGTGCCGGTCGCCGGGTCGCCCCTGACGAGGAACTCGTCGTTCGACGGGTACGCGTCCGTCGGCAGGGCGCCGGCCGCGCGATTCGGAAACGACCGATCGCCGATATCGAAACGAAACACGTCGCGAATCGTTCGCCCGATGAAGTCGAATCCCAGCGTTAGCCGCGGGTGCGGCGCCGCACTGAGCCCGAAGTTGTAGTTGATTTCGTCCGGCACACTCGCGTCGAATGGCGGCTGCTCGAGGAGGATCACCGAGCCTGAGCCTGGCAAGTCAGGATCGATCCCGACCTCTGACGTGAGATCGCTGACGTTGCCATTGGAGAACGTGTAACCAAAGCTGGCGTGAGGAGCGAAAAGGCCGTACTCGCCAGACGCCATGAACATGAGCTTGGTCTGCGTCGCGCCGGTTCCCAGCAGATTGTCCTTGTCGCCCGTCGGCAGGCGAAGGTCGATCGAGGCGGCCAGCGCATTGGCGTTCTGTCGTACGAAGTTGTACTTCGCGCGCAGCAGTATGTCGCCCAGGCCGGTGGCCGAACGGGTTTCGGCGGCCGTCAGCGTCGCGAGCCCCTGCCCGTCGAAGCTGTGGGTCCTCGGGTTGGCAGCCGAGGCGGTGCGCAGGATTGTGGACGTTACGCTTCCGCCGAGCTGCACCGTGACGATGGGAATCGCGGCGCCGACATCGAAACGATCGGAGATGCCGTAATTCGCGAAAAACACCGCGGTATTCGTGTCGATGTCGAGGGAAAACTGCGACTGCAGCAGATCGCGCTCGAACTCCGGGATGAAGGGGTTCGGTCCTTCACCGGTCGGCACGGTCGGCTCATTTGCTACGCCTGGAGTGCCGCCTGGGCAGCAGTTGTTGTGCTCGAGAACGAACTTGATACTGCCGTCCGTCAACTCGGCGGTCTCGAAGGAGTCGAAGCTCGTGGGCTGAAACGAGAGGCCGAAGTCGAAGCGTCCTTTCCCGATGGTCAGCGCGCGTTCCGCGTAGACCGGCCCGAACGTGGCTGACGCGAGGCGGATTTCACCGGTTGCCGGATCCGTGGTGTAAGCAAAGCCGCCGGCTGAGGACGGCAACGGGAAGCTTGTGAGCTGCAGTGCAATGGCCTTGTTCAACTCACGCGGTGCAAGTTTGAGCGCTATTCCGGGGATAAAGTGCGGCTGATGCACAACAGGGGTCGCAGGCGTCGTATCGGTCGCGTTGATAGACGATCGCGTGAGTAGGTCCAGCAGAAGACCGGCAAGCGCGCGGTCCTCTTGGGCACGCGCCGGGGTCACCACACACAGCAGCGCGGCTGACACGAGTGTCAGGATGCCCAGTCGTCCGACATGCGGAAATGACATGGATCGCTCCTCCACTGATTTGGGTGATTTGGGCGTTGCCGAGAGGACGAGCGAGGTCCGGGATCGCATAGACACTCCTCCTGCTCCCCCGGCAATTTCGAGATTAGGGAAATGCCGAGGTGTTGTCAATCGCGTTGATTGCATGCCGAGCGAGCCGGTGTGATGTGATGCAACACGGCAAGCTCGACCTTTATGCTGACGGTCGTGCACACCAGACGTTCCCGCTGACAATCTCGCGAGCCTGGTCCTGTGTGTCTCATCCGCACACAACCGGCCGTCGATGTTCTCCACTACGTCTTTCGACTGGCCATCACCGACACTAACGTGAGATAGCCGCGGACAGGACAGTCACATTGCTTTTCTGCAGCAGGCGTCACTGAAGTCAGGCTCGAACTGGTGAGAGCAGCCGGCGACAAGGGACATGACAGAACGGAGGAGACGGAGGTAACGGGTTCATAGAAGGAACGAAGGCAACGAAGACGCACGAAGAAGTGAAGCTTGATCCGATTCCGTGGACGGTTTAGCTACGCCGCCTGAGTCGCCCGCCGCTCAAATGCCGCAGGGCTGATTTGGCCGAGCGTCGAATGCCGACGCCGCTGGTTATAGAACACTTCGATGTAGTCGAACAACTCCATCTTGGCGTCCCCGTTGCTGGCGAACTGGTCGCCGAGCTCGCTCTTCACCGTCGAGAAGAAGCTCTCCATCACCGCGTTGTCGTAGCAGTTGCCGCGCCGGCTCATGCTGCAGACAACGCCGTTGGCGTCGAGGATCGCCTGGTAGTCCTCGCTGGCGTACGTGCAGCCCTGGTCCGAGTGGTGCACGAGACCCGCCTTCGGGCATCGCCGCTTGAGCGCCATCTCGAGCGCCTTGATGGTGAGGTGTCGGTCATTCCCGGCGCTGACGGCCCAGCCCACGACAAACCGGGAGAAGAGATCCAGGATCGCCGCGAGATAGAGCTTGCCGCTGGTCCCAATGACGAACTCGGTGGTGTCGCCCACCCAGCGTTGATTAGGCCGTGCCGCGTCGAACGCCTGTTTCAAGAGATTGTCGGCGATCGGCTGGTCATGATCGCTCACCGTCGTGTGCTTATACCGCTTCCGCACACGGGCCTTCAGACCTTCCTCCTGCATCAATCGTACGACGCGTTTGCGGCTGACCCGCACTTGCAGCTCGATCAAGTCCTCATGGACGCGCGGGCTGCCGTAGTTGCGACGGCTCCCATCGAAGGAGGCCCGTACCAGGATCTTCAATCGGCGATCCTCGCGGGCCCGTGGTGATTCCGGCCGACGCCGCCACGCATAGAACCCGCTCGGCGTGACGTGCAGACATCGACACAGCATCGTGACGGTGTGACGGGCCTTCTCCACGGCGATGAACCGAAACCTTACCGGCTCTGCTTGGCGAAGAAGGCCGTGGCTTTTTTTAGAATGTCGCGCTCCTCGGCGAGGATGCGATTCTCTTTGCGCAGGCGGGCGAGCTCCTCGCGTTCTTCTTTCATCAGCCCGCTCTTGCCTTTCGTTCGCTCGGCCAGGGCCTGCTTGACCCAGAGGCCGAGGGCCGACGGGGTCAGATCGAGCTCGCGCGCTACCGCCCCGACGCTCTTGCCTTCGTCCAAGACGAGCCGGACTGCGCCGGCCTTAAACTCGTCCGAGAACTGTCGCCGGGCTCGTCGGCCTGGCGTGCTTGATTCCATACGGGACATCGTATCCACCTTTCGATAGATGTCCACGGAATCGGATCAAGCTCAAAGAGAACTTTCGTTCGATAAGAAACTGTGGCCGCACCGCGCTTTGCGCGGTATGTGTGGAGAGGATCACGCACGGAAGAGCGCGCGCTATAGATCCAAGGAGATCACGCGCCCTTCCGTGCGTGATCCTCTCCACTCACGTCGCCGGCGCAGCCGGCGATGCGGCCACTCAGCACCCAAGTTAGCGTGCCGCTCAGCAGACCCGCCCTCCGTGCATCTCCGTTCACACCGTTTCTCCGTGTTGAACCCGTTACCTCCGTAAGCTCCTGACTCCTGACACTCAGACCGTTCTCGGTCCGCGGACTCCCTGCGGACCTCAGTGAGGTAAGCGTCCCACGGAAGCGACGTGCGATCGCGCGAGGCGATGGCCTTCGAACCGCTCTCTCAGCCAGCGTTCGCGAGAAACCTCAGCGACTCTGGCGCCGAAGGCATTGCTGCGCGGCGCGGCGTGCGGGTGGGACTTCTCGAAGCCGATCTGGTAGAGCGTGGCCAGGATGTCCGGACGGGAAGCAATATCCCAGTCGGGGTTCGCAGTGCGCCACTGCCACCGGTAGAGCGCGAGAATCATGGCCGCGAATGCGATGTTGTCGTCGTCGCGCATCAGCGCCGACACCACTTCGGGTTTGTTGACTGGAACGGGCAACAGCGGCGGCTGACAGGCGGCCGCGGCATCGGGGCCGAGCTTCCACTCGCGGCCAAGCTTCGGAACCTCCCGAAGATGCTTGAACCACAATTCCCACGGCTGCCCAATCTCGCGGCAGACTTTCAGGGCCGTCAACGCCGTGACCGGCTTGATCTGCGCCAGCCCTAGGGAAAAGTCGAACGGCTTCGAGAGCATGAGATGGCCGCTCTCATCGAGCAGAAATGCCGCGCTCGCAAGGCTCTCGAGCTCGTCACGAAACGGCTTGTTCTGTTCGCGTTCGGTCACGTAGACGATGGCGGCGAGGAGGCGGGGATCGACTTGATACCGGCTGGCTGCCTCGGCGATGATCGGCGCGAGCTGGTCGATCCGTGCCCTGGCTGACGCGTCAGACGGCCGGTACACAGAGACCGCCAGCGCCGCGAGTGCCAGGGCGCCCGTAGCAAACGCCACTCGTCGCGCCGATTGTCGAGAGAGGAAGAGAAAGCCAGGAGTGCCCCGTGTTCGGGTCAATTGCACGCGATAGCGATTGAGGAGCACGGCCGGGATTGCGTAGAGGGGCGCGAACGCGAGGAGCAGCCACGCACGCCCCACCCACGACGTGAATGAGGGGTTTCCGGAACCGGCCGCATTGCCCCACACGCGCGCGGCGTCGTTGACCGCAAAGAGCGCCAGCGTGCCAACGCCGAGCAGACACAGACGCGCGAGCCTCGCCCTCGCGGGCGCGGACATCTCGACCGGCCGCGGCAGCAACGCACGAGTCCCCCAGATCGCAACGAAGAGCGTCCAGGCGATCGCGTCCATCCAATTGTCTATCGCCTTTCGCGGTCGGAAGGCGCCGTAGGGTTCGAACACGAGCAGGTAGATGAGAGGATTGACGAACCCGTAGGCCAGCTCCAGCGGCAGCAGTCGGCGATCGAGCCGGCGACGCCAGGCCAGATACAGCAGACCGGCAAGCACGCCGGCGTGCACCCCGACGAGGCCCAGCACGCCCAGGAGCCCCAGGTAGGCGGCATAAGTGGCAGCCAATGCGCGGCCGGCGGATTCGAAGAGCGCATCCATGAACAAAAGACGCTCGAACAGGAGCTCTGGCCGGTAGATGAGCTCGAGGCCCGGGCTCCAGTTTAGTAGAAGATGTGCCCGACGGGTGGCCCGCGAGGTGAACCGCGTGATCCGCGTCCCGTTTGGCGATCCGCGCAATCCGCGTCCCGTAGAGATTTGATCCGTGATCGATGCCGTACAATGGAGCCGGTCGTCCAGACGTCTTCATTCGGAGATTGCATGCCGGACACGCGCGACCCTCAATCCGTCATCCTCGCGGCGGAGCAGGCCGCCGTCGGCGGCGACTACCCGTCTGCGGAGCGGCTGCTGCGCGAGGCAGCGGACCTGCAGGAGGCCAGCCTCGGACCGCTTCACCCCGAGCTCGCCAACACGCTCAACAACCTCGGCGTCGTATACGAGGTGACCGAGAAGCCGGAGGAGGCCGAGCGTTGCTTTCGCCGGGCGTCCGAAATCGCCGCCGCCGTCCTCCCGCCTGAGCATCCCTTCGTCGCCACGAGCCGGCAGAACCTCGAAGATTTTCTCAAGACCAAGGTGAAACCAGCGGCCGCGCCGATGCCGCCCCTGACGCCACCTCCGGTGTCGCCGCCAGCGCCACCGCCCGTGGTTGTCGAGGCGGCGGAGACGCGCGAAACCGAACCCGTCAAGGCTGCGCCGCAGCTCTCGACATCCGATCGCACAGAATCGGTCGCGCCGCAGAAACCAGCGCAGTCGACAACCGGGGCAACGCCTAGCGTCGAACACGGGACGATGCCTCGCCCGGTTGCGATCGGCGCTCTCCTTTTCGGCGGACTTGTCGTGGCGTTGGTCGCGGGCAGGCTGCTCTTTGGCGGGAGCGATGGGAATGAGCCGGCGTCGTCAGCGCGACCCGCCGCGCCGGTTGAGAGTCAGGCGCCGGCAGCCGAACCCAAACCCGTCGTGCCGGCGCCAGTCGAACCTCGCGCGGATGCGGCGGCGAAAAAGGTCAGTCCCAAAGAGACCACGGCTGGCCCTGCTGCAGCAAACCGGACCAAACCCTCGGATGAGAAGCCACCACTCATCCTCGTCGGCGCACAAATGTGCAGGGACCTGGTCACCAGCGGCAATTGGCGATGCGATCCCCCGGGCAATCCGGTCGCGAGCGGACGGCTTCTCTTTTACACGCGCGTGAAATCTCAGACCAACACGACGATCCAGCATCGCTGGTACCAAGGCGATCGTCTCCGCAAGTCGGCCAATCTCGAGATCGCCGCCAACCCGGGGGCTGGATATCGCACCTTCAGCCGCAACACGGTGGCGCCCGGAGAGTGGCGGGTGGAGCTCAGAACGCGCGACGGCGCCCTGCTCCACGAAGAGCGCTTCAGCGTTCGGTGATAGATCGCGGCTACTTTTCCAACAGGACTGGTAAAGGTCGTGCCGGCGGTTTCCCCAGACTGATCAAGTTGGCGAACAGTCGGTAGGCGCCGTCGGTGCCTGACGCCACCTGGCGCCACAGCCCGAGCCCGACATACAGCCAGCGTCCCTTGCCGTAACGGGCCTCAACCAGCGCCCCTCGCTTCGGCCCCTTGTTGTACTCGAACGGGTCCTCCATCTCGACGAGGTCGACGTACTTGGCGTCGAGAGGCTGCTCGAGGAAGTAGGTTCCTCGTTCCTGAACCCACTCCTGCCAGTCGCGATCGGTGATCTTGTTGGGCACGCTGAACACCGGATGACCGGGCACGAGGATCTTGACCGGAGCGTTCTCGTCCGTGACGCGCTCGGCGCTCGTTCTGGCCGTATACGGTCCGTACTGGGCTTGATTGAACTCCGTCCGGTTGTATTGAACGATCGCGGTGCCGCCGTTCTCGACATACTTCAGCAACCGATGATTGTTCGCCCGCAAATCCGCGCGCTGTTCGTACGCGCGCACGCCCGTCACGATGGTGTTGTACCTCGAGAGGTCGCCCCACGCCATCTCGTCGCCGTCGATGAGCGAGACGCGCGCGCCAAGCTGCCGGAGTGCCGCGGGTACCTGATCGCCAACGCCCATGATGTAGCCGACCGTCAGCGCAGGGGGGATCGCGACGTCGATGACCTTGAAGCGGGCCACCGCGGGAATGATCTTGTGCCGGCGCTGGATGTGCGGGTACTCGATGACCTGGTAACCCACTCCAGATGTGGCGGCGGAAGTAGCTGCCTCAACGACTTCGGCGGATATGGACTGCTCTCCGGCGGCGGCCTGCGCGGGCGGTGTGACGGTGAACCGCGTGGTCGTCGACTCGTCCTCCCGCGTGAAGCTCACCGTGGCGGCGGGAGGCGTGACTCGCCACCCTCCCGGCGTCGCGAGGCGCACGGTGGCCGACGCGGGGCCCTTTGCTCCGTTGATGACCGTGACCCGCAATTCGCGGCCGGCGGAACCTGCAGCCGTGACGGCACCGGGCTTTCGTGGGACCACGACGATCTGCGGCGAGACGCTGACCGCGAACGCAGGAACGACGTTCAGCTCCATCCGCTTTTCGCCGACCAATCCTGGACCTTCGTAGCGGTACTGCACCGGAAGCTCGCGGACGATGCGCGTGCCGGACAGATCCAGTTCGAGACGCGCGCGGAAGGGCGACGGCCTGAACGGCAGACCGAACGGCGCATCGGCGTCGAAAGTCGCGCGTCCCGCGTTCTCTGGCCGCTGCCAGTAGACGTCGGTCAAGCGCGCGTTTGCCGGCGCGCTCACATCAGACGTGCAGACGTAGGGAGCGCTGCCTGTTGCAACTCCGGGAGCGCACGCTCCAGGCCCGTCGAAGCCGAGCAAGGTGACCCGGGCGACGCCGAGCTCGCCGGCGCCTCGATTGCCGACGACCACCGAGACCCCGATGCGCTGTCCCGGCACGACGAGCCCGTCGTTCGCGGTCGCGTCGATCCGGAGCGCCTGCGCCAGCACGATCGCGTCCTGCAGTTGTCCTTCTTTGAGTCGCAGTCGAAGGTCGATCTCGTACTTCGCGTTGTCGCTCAGCCCGATCGATGCGGTCTGGCCGGAGAGCTCGCGAACTGCAGTCAATGCTGCGAGGAGGTCCGGCACTGTAGCCGACGGCCCGCGCGTCTCGAGCACGCGTGAGGCCGCGTCGACTCGAGAGGCGATCGTCGCGAGGCCCGTCACCATGGCCTGCGGCGGAGGATCACCCGCATATCGCGCCAGACCGGCGAGCGACACATCGATCCCCTCGAAGAGGGATGTCTCCGCCGACGGCCGCGGCTTGGGCAGCACTGTCTCGAACAGGCGGTAGCGGGCGGCGGTCGCGCTCGGCGGCGCAACCATGGGCACGCGCCCCTGACACATGTGCATGCCCGAGGCCACGCCGCCTACTTCGCCGATGGTGCAGCCGAGGAGCGGTTCGTAGACGTTTGTGTCGAGGGTCGCGAACGTCCCGTCCGGGGGGACCGGCGGCGGATCCCCACCACCGCGCTGTCCACGTCCGGGCCCCGCGCCCGGGCCCGGGCCACCGCGCCCGCCGCGGCCGCCAAATCCGCCGACCGGACGATAGAGCTTCAACGCCTGCCATGGGCGCAGGCCGTCGCGTATCTGCTCGGGGAACTGCGACGGGTCGGCCGCCGCACGGAACGCCTCGGTTGCCAGCACCGCGGAGGCTTGATGGTGCTGTCCCCCTCCCATCCCGTCGGGACTCATCGTCACGATCACGTCTGGCCGAAGCGTCCGGATGTGGCGCACGAAATCGCCGAGAATCTCCTGGCGGCCCCACTTCTCGAACGACTCCTGCTGGCTGAACGAGTACCCGAAGTCCACGGCGCGAGTGAAGTATTGCTCCGCGCCGTCGAAGCGATGCGCGGTCAGCAGTTCTTCCGTGCGAAGGATGCCGAGCGCGTCAAAGAGTTCCGTGCCGATCTCGTTCTGTCCGCCGTCGCCGCGGGTGGCCGTCACGAGCGCCACTCGCGCGCCCACGTGACGCGCGTAAAGGGCCAGCGCTGCATTATTCTCGTCGTCTGGGTGGGCGGTCATGTGGATGACCGTGCCGATGGTCGTCAGCTTCCGCAAGGCGAGCGACAGGGCGGGTGCACCCGTCAGATCGGTCAGCGGCTGGATGCGATACTGGGGAACGGGTTGCTGGGCGCCGACCTGCCACTGCAAAACAGCCGACGCGGCGGCCGCCACGGCCAGGAATCGCAACATTCTCATGGAATCTCCACCTGAAGGGACCTCGGCACCAGTGACGGTATCGTGCCCGTTCGAGTCCGGTTTGGTCAACTAACGTCGGGGGAACCACTTATCGGTCCTGTTCGTCTTAACTCGATGCCAGCCAGCCTCCGGAGGCGTCCGTGATCCGTGTCCGACTCCGCGCGAGCGTCGCGTTCGTGCTTTTTTGCTCGGGTGGCCTGGCCTCCCCCGCGTCTGCCAGACAGGCCCCCGCCAAACCTACCCCGGCGCCAGCTTCAGGCGTAACGAACGAGCTCGACGCCTTCATGGAGAAAGTCCTGAAGCGGCGAGATGTCAACCGCCAGACGCTCGAACAGTACGTGCTCGACGAGAGCGAGCAGTTTGAAGTGCTCGGGCCGACGAAGATGCCTGTCTACCGCCAGAAGCGTGAGTACACGTGGTACGTCCGCGACGGCCTTCACGTGCGCAGCCCGGTCCGCTTCGACGGCGTCAACGTCGGCGATGACGCGCGCAAGGAGTACGAGGACAATTGGGTGCGCCGCGAGCGCGCGCGGCTCGAGCGGAAAGACGCCAAGGGTCCCGACAAGGACAAGGACACTCCGGCCCAGACGCCGGAACCGGCGGTGACCTCCGACGACCCCGCGAGCCCATCGGGGGCGACGCCCATTCCGACGCCGAGGTTCGTGTCCGAAGCCTACTTCATGGACTTCAAGTTCGAGCCCGGCAACTACTATCTCGCCGGCCGCGAACAGCTCGATGGCCAGCAGGTTCTGCGCATCGAGTACTACCCGAAGCGGATGTTCAAGGACAGCGAGGAGGCGGAGAAGAATCGAGCGGGCGACCGCGAGCGGAATCGCGAGCAACGCGACGGCGAGCGGAAACGCGAGCAATCCGACCGCGAGCGCAAACGCGAGCGTGATACTGAGGAGCGGATCGAGCGTCAGATGAACAAGACGTCGCTCGTGACCCTCTGGGTCGATCCGGCCGAGCATCAGATCGTCAAGTACACGTTCGACAACGTCTGGATGGACTTCCTCCCGGGGGGCTGGCTGGTCAAGGTCGACGACATCCGCGCGTCGATGACCATGGGCCAGCCGTTCCCGGGCGTCTGGCTGCCTCGCGAGATGAACATCCACGCCGGGGTCACGATGGCGATGGGCTCGCTCGAAGCCGCCTACGCGCGCCGTTTCTCCGACTACAAGCAGGCCGACGTCAAGTCGCTCATCAGGATTCCCAAGGCTCCGGCGCCTGACAACGAAGAGGCCGACGAGGATAGAGAGCGAGAGGAGGAACAGTCGGGCCCTTTCGTGCCGGAGCGCGCTCCCCAGGCCGAAGTGATCGTCGAGATACGCGTTCACGGTAACGCCTACGTACGGGATGACGAGGTCATCAGAGTCGCCGGCGTGGCGATCGGTCAACCGCTCCCGGCCGACGGGCTTCGCGATATCGAACAGCGGCTCAAGGCCAGTGGCCACTTCGATAGCATCGAGGTCCTCAAGCGCTATCGCGCGCTCGAAAACACGACCGATGTCTCGCTCATCCTCCGCGTCCACGAGCGTGCCGGCGTCACGTCGGAAACGATCGACGAACGTCCGTCGGCGTTGGGCTGGGCCCGTGTGAAGAGCCGGCTGATGTTCCTGCCGATCATCGGTTACGACGACGGCTATGGTTTCACCTACGGCGGACGAGTGAGCTCGATCAGCCTGCTCGGCGCCGGCGAGCGGCTGTCGGTGCCGCTGACCTGGGGCGGGACCCGCCAGGCGGCGCTCGAGTTCGAACGCACGTTCGCGTCCGGCCCGCTCACGCGCATCGCGTCGACCTTCGGTATCTGGCAGCGCGAGAACCCGCACTTCGAGCTCGACGATCAGCGGGTCGAGTGGACGGCGCGCGCCGAACGGAGCTTCGCCGGCCTCGTCCGCGCCGGCGTCGACACGTCGCAAAGCACCGTCGAGTTCGGTCAGACCGACGACCGGCTCTGGACCGTCGGCGCGAACGTCGCGCTCGACACGCGCGGCGACCCGGCGTTCCCGCGCAACGCCGTCATGCTCGCCGCCGGCTGGAACGCGCTGCACGTGCGCCGCCTCGAGCTGCCGATTAACCAGTACACGACCGAGGCGCGCGGGTATCTGGGCGTCATACGCCAGGTGGTGCTCGCCGGCCGCGTGCAATACTCGTCGGCCGATCGGACGCTCCCCGACTACGAACGGCTGCTCCTTGGCGGCGCCTCGAACCTGCGCGGATTCCGGACCGGCACGTTCGACGGCGACCGGATGTTCGTATCGTCCGCCGAGCTGCGCGTGCCGATCACGTCAGTGCTGAGCGGCGCGAAGCTCGGCCTCACGGCCTTCATGGATGCGGGAAAAGCCTTCAACGTGGGACAGCAGATGAAGGACGCCGCCTGGCATCAGGGCGTCGGCGGCGGTATCTTCCTGATCGCGACGGTCTTCAAGATCAACGTCGACGTCGGGCACGGGCTCAGAGACGGTGACACGAGGGTGCACCTGAGCTCGGGGTTCAGCTTCTAGCAGCTCGCCCGTAGCGCCGAACTTTAGTTTCGGCGGCGCGTCGGCGACGCCTCACCCGTAGCGCCGAACTTCAGTTCGGCGTCACGTCGGCGACGCGCGACTAAAGTCGCGCGCTACGGGCGCAGCGCCCTACCCGAACATCGTGCGTATGACAAACCAGACGTTGGCCGGACGTTCGGCGAGCCGCCGCATGTACCACGGGAACCAGTACTCGCCGTAGCTGATGAGCACGCGCAGGCGCTGCCCTTCCGCTGCCAGCCGCTGCTGCTGCTGGCGCTGGATGCCGTAGAGCATGGCGAACTCGTAGGCCGACTTGGGGACGTTGTGCTGCCTGATGTAGGCCAGCAGCCGATCGGCGAGCGGGATGTCGTGGGTCGCGATATGCAGCAGGGTCCCCGACTTCTGCGCGTCGGCGGCCATGAGGCGCGTGCACAACGTGTAGAACGCCTCGTCGACGTCGGCCTTTTTCGGATACGCGATGTCCGGGGGCTCCAGATAGGCGCCCTTGACGATGCGGACGGCCGGACCGAGCGGAATCATCGCCTCGATGTCGTTCGGCGTCCGGAAGAGGTACGCCTGAATCGCGATCCCGACCCGCGCGCTCCTGACCCGCGAGCGCTTGAAGATCTCGATGGTGGGGTCGACGTACGGCGAGCCCTCCATGTCGATCCAGACGAAGTTGCCGAGCTGCTCGGCTCGCTCGACCAGGCGGTCCATGTTGCGCTCGCAGAGCGCGCGATCGAGATCGAGGCCAAGCTGGGTGGGCTTGATCGAGATGTGCGCGTCGAGCCCCGCCGCTTTCACCTTGTCGAGCACCTCGAGGTAGTGCAGCGTGACTTCCTCGAACTCTTCGGCCCGCGTCAGGTTCTCACCGAGACGGGTCAGGATGGCGTTGATTCCGGCCTTCTGCTGCTCGAGGGCTGCCTCGATCGCATCTTCGATCCGCTCGCCGGGCATGAAGCGGGTGACCGACCGCCGCACGAACCCCCACTTGGTCACGTGGTCACGCAGCCACGGATTGGTCGACGCTGCGAGCAGCGTCTTTCTCATCACGCTCATTGAAAGAGGATCCCCGGATAGTCGTCCGATTGAGTCTAAGAGGCTATCTCATTGACAGCGCGAACGAGCATAGCGAGTGAGCCTGGCGAGCGGCGCGGGGCGACAGGGCCCCCGCGAGCGAGCCAGTAGGGGAGTCCGAGGGGCGAAGCCCCTCGGACAGGACTAGAGCACGCTGCGAATGAGGCCGCCGTCAACCTGCACGGTCGCGCCCGTCATGTAGGAAGCCGCGTTCGACAGGAGGAACGCCGCGACGCGGCCGAACTCGTCAGGTTCGCCGTAGCGGCCCAGCGGAATCGCGGACATCGACTTGGCCTTGGCCTGTTCGGCCGTCAGCCCCTGCTTCTTGCCGTTGATCTCGTCGAGCTGGCGCACACGATCGGTGTCGATCCGGCCGGGTACGATCTGGTTGACGCGGATTCCTGAGGAGGCGAGTTCGAGCGCCAGCGTCTTGGCCAGCGCGGAGACCGAGGCGCGCAGGACGGTCGAGAGCCCGAGGTTCTGAATCGGCTCTTTCACCGACGACGACGTCGACATGAGGATGGCGCCGCCGCCGCGCGCGACCATGGAGGGCACCGCTGCCCGCACCATCCGCAGCGCGCTGAACAGTAGAAGATCGACGGCGCCCTGCCACGCCGCATCATCGAACGAGAGCGCTGCGCCAGCGGGCGGGCCGCCGCCGTTGGCAAACAGCAGATCGACGCCGCCGAACTTGTCTTCCGTCGCGCGGGTCCAGCGGACGATCCCCTCGGCGGACTTGACGTCGAGCGGCGTCGCGAGCACCTGGTGCGGCCCGAGCCGCTGCGCCGCCGCGCAGAGGGAGGCCTCGTCGCGCGAGGCAATCGACACGAGCGCGCCCTCGCTGGCAAGCGCGTGCGCCACCGCGAACCCCAGGCCGCGGCTCGCGCCGGCAACCATCGCCACTTTGCCCTTCAACCCTAGATCCATGCCACTCCGCGCGTCGGATTGTATCGTGAGAGTCGGGCTCGCCACGCCTGATTCAGACCTTGCCATGTGCCACGCTCCCATTGGCCTCGACCCATGCCATCACGCGATCGAGTGCCTCGCGCGTTGTCTTGTCGAGCGCGGCGCCTGGCGCCCTCGTCGCCGGACTGGCGAGCGCTCCGCGCTTGTGCAGCACTTCCTTCCGGATCGCCATGCCGATCCCTTCCTGGAATTCGAAGCGCAGAAGGGGCACCGCCCGGTAGAACACGTCGGCCGCATCCTGCACGCGGCCGGCGCGATAGAGACCGACAATCTGCACGAGGATCTCGGGAAACGCGAAGCCCGTCATGGCGCCGGTCGCCCCGGCCAGCAGCTCCTCGAGCAGGAACACGCCTCCGAGCCCTCCGAAAATGCGGACGTCTCCAGCCCCGCCGATCTTCTCCACCTCGCCCAGGATGCGCGACGTCTTGAACGGCGTCGGCGGATCCTCGAGCTTGATCGTTCGCGCGCGCGGGATCTCCTTGGCGACTCTCGCGAGCAGCCAGGGCTCCATCGCGTAGCCCGAAATCGGCGGGTAGTCCTGCACCACGATCTCGATGTCGACGGCCTCGGCAAGCGCGTGAAAATGACGCAGGACCGCGTCCGAGTTCAACTTCGGCATCCGCGGCGGGCTGACCATGACCGCGGTGGCCCCAGCCTCCTTCGCGTGCCGGCTGTAGTTGATGCACGTCCTGGTTCCCTCAGCAGTCGTCCCCGCCACGACGCCGATGCGGCCGGCGACATGATCAGTGACGACTTCGAGCACGCGGCGGCGCTCCGAGTCGTCCAGCCGCGCGACTTCGCCCGTCACGCCGAGGGCCGTGACGCCGTTCACGCCGGCGGCTATGAAGAGATCGACGACGCGCCGCAGGCTGGCATCGTCCAGATCGCCGGCTGAAGTGAACGCCGTGGGGAGCACCGAGTATACGCCTTCGAGCTTCAAGCTCATCCTCCTGACCGTGCAGCCTTTGATTCTTGATCGAGTCCGGCTCCGGCCCGCAATTCCTAAATATGATGGGCGTATTAGGCTGCGCCAGCTCGGGGCTATTGTCAGCGAGCGAAGGCGGGCCTGCCGCGTGCTCGAGCTATTGTCAGCGAGCGAAGGCGGGCCAACCAATCAGGTCCGTTACCCGTCGAATTCGGACATGAACGAATTTCGTAATGCCTTTCGCGCCATGAGGGCCGCCCCGGTCGTGTCGGCTGTGGCCATCCTGTCGCTGGCGCTTGGAATCGGGGCGAACACGGCGATGTTCTCGATTCTCGACAGCTTGCTGCTGCGGTCCCTGCCGGTCAAGGATCCGGACCGCCTCGTCCTAGTAGGCCAACTGCCCAACGGCAGAAACTCCTGGACGAATCCAATCTGGGAGGCCATCCGCGATCGGCCCGAGCTCTTCGAGGGCGCCCTCGCCTGGTCGAGCACGCGGTTCAACCTCTCGCAGGGCGGACCGACGGAGTTCGTCGACGGCGTCTGGACGACCGGACGCTACTTCGATGTGCTCGGCGTCTCCGCCATCCTCGGTCGCACGTGGACCAAAGACGATGACCGGCGAGGGGGCGGACCGGATGGCGCCGTCGCGGTGATCAGCTATGCCTTCTGGCAGCGGCGTTTCGGCGGCGCGGCCGATGTCATCGGCCGATCGCTCGTCGTCGAGCGCGTGCCGTTCACGATTGTCGGCGTCACGCCGCCGGGATTCTTCGGCGTCGACGTCGGGCGCACCTTCGACGTCGCGATCCCGCTCGGCACCGAGCCCCTCATCCGCGGCAAGGAAAGCGCCCTCGATCGCCGCTCGAACTGGTGGCTGAGCGTCATGGCCCGCCTGCGATCCGATCAATCGCTCGAGTCGGCGCAAACGGCGCTGCGCGGCGCGCAGCCCCAGTTGCGCGAGGCGACGATGCCGCAGGACTGGCGCGAGGACGATAAGCAGACCTACCTGAAGGAGTCGCTGATGCTCGACGCGGCGGCGACCGGCACTTCGGGGCTCCGCACCCGCTACCAGCGCCCGCTGACCACGCTGATGGTGGTTGTCGGCCTGGTGCTGCTCATCGCCTGCGCGAACATCGCCAACCTGCTGCTCGCGCGCGCCACGGCACGGCGGCACGAGCTCAGCGTGCGCCTCGCGCTGGGCGCGTCACGCGCGAGAATCGCGCGGCAGCTGCTGAGCGAAAGCCTCGTGCTGTCTGGCCTCGGCGCCGCGCTCGGACTCTTCGTCGCGCGGTGGTTCAGCAGCCTGCTCGTCCGGCAGCTGTCGACCACCACGACCAACGTTCACCTGGAGATGGCGCTCGACTGGCGGATCCTCGGATTCACCGCTGCCGTCGCTATCGCCACCGCGGTGATCTTCGGCACCGTCCCGGCCCTGCGCGCGACGCGTGTGGATCCCCACGACGCGATGAAGGCGCAGGGCCGCGGGATCGCGGGACAGAATCGCTTCGCGCTCGGCAACCTGCTGGTCATCGTTCAGGTCGGGTTGTCGATGGTGCTCCTGGTCGGCGCCGGGTTGTTCGTTCGTACGTTCACGTCGCTCGCCAACCTCGATCTGGGATTCGACCGGAGACCCGTGCTTGTTGCCGCGATCAACATCCAGCCGCTGCAGCTCGAGCCGGACGCGCGCGGGGACCTGCTGACCAGGCTGCGAGATGCCGCTCTCGGCACGTCCGGCGTGCAGAGCGCCGCCCTTTCGGCCGTGACGCCTATCAGCGGCAGCACATGGTCCTACCGCCTCGAGATGCTCGACGGCAAACCAATCGAGACAGCTGACAAGGGCGTGTTCGTCAACCTGGTCAGCCCCGAGTGGTTCAAGACCTACGGCACGAAGATGCTCGCCGGCCGCGATTTCACCGCCGCGGACAAGCGCGGCGCGCCCTATGTCGCGATCGTGAACGAGGCGTTCGCACGCAAGTTCACCGGCGGCGCAAATCCGATGGGCCGGCGCGTGCGCGAACAGGCGCGTCCGAGCGGCCCGATTCCCGAGCGCGAGATCGTAGGCTACGTCGCCGATGCCGCCTATCGCTCTCTGCGCGAGCCCATCCCGGCAACGATGTACATCCCGTTCGATCAGCACACCGCGGCGCCATCCTCTGCTTCGATCAGCGTGCGGGCGGCGACGGGCTCTCCCGCCCTGCTGACCAAGGGCCTCGCGTCCGCCCTGACCGGCGTCAACAGCCGCGTAGCCATTACCTTCAGGCCGATCGCCGACCAGATCGATGCGTCGATGACGCAGGAGCGGCTGGTCGCGACGCTCTCGGGCTTCTTCGGCCTGCTGGCGCTGCTCCTGGCGGCGCTGGGGCTCTACGGTGTCACGTCGTACGCCGTCAGCCGCCGACGCAGCGAGATCGGCTTGCGCATGGCGCTCGGCGCGGCCCCGGCCGGCGTCGTCGGGATGGTCCTCGGCCGTGTCGCGCTACTCGTCGGCCTGGGCGTGCTCGTGGGCCTCGGAACGAGCCTGTGGGCGTCGACGTTCGTCACGCCGCTGCTCTACGGCCTCCAGCCACGCGATCCGGTGACGATGACGATCGCCGCACTCGTCCTCGGCACAATCGGTGCACTGGCCGGCTGGATCCCGGCGATGAGGGCATCGCGCATCGATCCGGCGCGGGTGCTGAGGGATGGATAGCAGCTCGCGGCTGGCGGCTCGCGGTTGGCGGCTGGCGGCTGGCGGCTGGCTGCTCGCGGTTGCCGGATCCGGGGACCAGGGATCAGGGATCAGAAGAGCACACTGATCACACCCGATGGCGCCGGCCGAGTGAGATCGCAAAGCTCTTCCTGATCCCAGGTCCCTGATCCCTGAATCCGCCAACCGCGAGCCCTTGTGCTACCATATATGTCAGCCATATGTCCAAGCAGAAGACCACGCTCTACCTCGAGTCCGGCGACTACCGGCGGCTGAAGGCGCTTGCCGGCGCGAAAGGCGTGGCCCCCGCGCAGCTCGTGCGGGAAGCGGTGGCTGAATATGTGGCCAGGCACGACGTCCGGCGGCGTCCTGGCAGCATCGGGAGGTTCAGCAGTAAGCGCGGGGACCTCAGCGAACGGGCCGAAGAGCTGCTGGCCGGCCTGCCGCGCCGATGATCCTCGCCGACACGGGCGCGATCCTCGCGCTCATCGACACCTCGGACCGCCATCACGAGACCCTGCTGGCGCTCTTCGAAGACGAGCCCACCGATTGGATCCTGCCCTGGGCAATCCTCGCCGAAGTCGACTATCTTGTCGGCGCACACGTGGGCGTCAAAGCGCAGGAAGCGTGGCTCGACGATCTCGCATCGGGGGCTTTCCAGATCGAGTGGGGCACGGACGCGGACCTGAAGCGCGCGCGGGAGATCGCTCGCCGGCACCGGGCGCTCCGCCTCGGCCTCGTCGACGCGGTGGTCATGGCCCTCGCCGAACGGCTCCAGGTCGAGGCCGTGGCGACGCTCGACCTGCGGCACTTTGGCGCCGTGGCCATCAAGGGCGCACCGCGGCTGCTCCCGCGCGATCGAGCCTAGCCTGTCACCTTGCCGGCGCGAGGCGCGCAAGCTCGTTGGTCAAGTTCTGAACGACGACTGCAAAGCTCTTCCTGATCCCAGATCCCTGATCCCTGAATCCGCCAACCGCGAGCCGCGAGCCGCCAGAGCGCTCCATATCAGAACATGAACTTCGCCTGCACCCGGATCACCCTCGGATCCTGGAAGCCGCTGGCCATGCCGAATCGCGCGTTCGGGTCTGAAGTTCTGCGCCGACGCCACCGCCACGGGATCGAACCCGCCGAAGAACGTCGCGTCTGCGACGTTGAAGCCATCGCGATACGGCGTCGTCTGGAAGCCGGTCACCGTCTTCTGATCGAAGAGGTTGATCGCATTCAGCCCGATCGTTATCCGCATGTTGTTCGTCGTCATCAATGGAATCATCCCCACTGGCATCCTCCCCCGCCAGGCTCGAACGCACTTGCGGATGACGCTGATGCTGCAGTGCTGTGACGACGGTAGCAAATCGATAATAGTGATGCGCCCATCGGCGCATGTGAAAAAGTAATGCGCTCATAACCGGCTCTCGGGCCTACAATCGCGGCAACGCACGCCAGCGAGGAGCCTCGATGAAGTACGCCCCGATCGCGGCCGCGCTGCTGCTCGTCCCAGCCGCCGCGGCCGCGCAGTACCTACCAGACCGACTTTCCGGCGGACGAGTTCAAGGCGCGGCACGCCCAGGTTTTCGCGAAAATCGGCGAGAACGCCGTCGCCGTCGTGCAGGGCGTGCATCAAACGGAAGGCTTCACCCTCCCCCGCCAGCACAACACGTTCTACTACTTGTCCGGAATCGAGACGCCCGGCGCATACCTGCTGCTCGACGGCCGGACCAGGAAAGTCACGATCTACCTGCCTCCACGCAATCAGCGGCTGGAGGCTGCCGAAGGACGCGTGTTGTCGGCCGACGACGTCGAGCTTGTCAGACGGGTGTCCGGAGCGGATGAGGTAGCGTCGGTCGAAACGATGGCGACGGCCGGCTGGCCTCTGGTGACTGGACCGGCCGGCGCCGGCGGCGCCGGACGAGGCGGTGGCCGCGGCGCCGCGCCTCCGGCGATCTACGCCGAGTTCAGCCCGGCCGAGAACCTCGGGCAGAGCCGTGGCGAGCTCGTCGCCGCGGAGACCTCGCGCGTCAACGACTTCTGGGACGGCGCCGTCTCGCGCCAGAAGCGGTTCGTCGAGCTCCTGCGCGCGCGCCAGACGCGGGCCGAGATCCGCAACCTGAACCCCATCCTCGACGAGATGCGCAGCATCAAGAGCCCGCGCGAGATCGCGATGGTCCGCCGCGCGTCGCAGATCGCGGGCCTCGCGATGATGGAAGCGATGCGCAGCACCGAAGCAGGGGTGACCGAGTACCAGCTCGACGCCGCCGCGCGCTATGTGTTCCTGGTCAACGACGCGCGCCTCGAAGGCTACCGGTCGATCACGGCGAGCGGCACCGAGAACATCAACAACATGCACTACTTCCGCAACACGTCGACGCTGAGGGACGGCGACCTGGTGCTCATGGACTACGCGCCGGACTATCGCTACTACACGAGCGACATCGGACGCGTATGGCCGGTCAACGGGAAGTACGCGCCGTGGCAGCGCGAGCTCGTCCAGTTCATCCTCGAGTACCGAAACGCCGTGATGACGCGGATCCGCCCGGGGGTGACCAGCCGTCAGATCATGGACGAGGCCAAAACGGCGATGGAGCCCGTCTTCGCGCGGACGAAGTTCTCCAAGCCGACGTTCGAGAAAGCGGCGAGAACGCTCGTCGACACTGGCGGGGGCGTGTTTTCGCACACTGTCGGGATGGCTGTCCACGACGTCGGCCGTTACGCCGGCGAGCCACTCAAGCCTGGACACGCGTTCTCGGTCGATCCGCAGTTGTGGGTGCGCGAAGAGAACCTCTACCTGCGCTACGAAGACACGGTCGTCGTCACCGAGACCGGAGTCGAGAACTTCACCGACTTCCTGCCTTCCGAGCTCGCCGACATGGAGAAGCTCGTCCAGGAAAAGGGTGTGGTCCAGAAAGTGCCGCCCAGTCCGGCGGGAAAATGAACGGTGGTATCCTCGGAATCCCTGAGGGAGCGAACGAATGGATTTACTGCAGCTCGAACATTTCCTGGCGGTCGTGGAAGAGCGCACGTTCACGCGCGCGGCCGAGCGCGTCTGCCGGACCCAGCCGGCCGTCAGTCAGAGCATCAAGAAGCTCGAGGAGGAAGTGGGGGCTCCCCTCTTCGCGCGCGACGTGCACGAGGTGTCGCTGACCGAAGCCGGCCGCGTGCTCGCCGACTACGCGCGCCGCATGGTGCACCTGCGCGACGAGGCGCTGCGCCAGGTCACCGAGCTGAAGTCGCTCAAGGCCGGCACGCTGGCGATTGCCGCGCACGAGTCGGCCGCGGTCTATTTGCTGCCGGCGCCGCTGCGCTCGTACCTGCAGAAGTTTCCCGACATCAAGGTCGGCATCTATCGCAGCCGGCTCAACGAGATTCCCCGCCAGGTCATGGACCGCGAAGTCGACGTCGGCTTCGTCAAGGATGAACCGGCGTTCCACGAGCTGCAGTGGGTGGACGTCCACTCAGACGAGATGATGTGCATCGCCTCGCCGCGACACCCGCTGGCGGCGAAGACCGAGGTCCGCATTCGCGACCTCGGCTCCGAGCAGTTCGTCCTCCACCATCTCTGCAGCACGACGGCCGAGACAATCCTGCGGCTCTTCGAGCAGAACGGCACGCGCTGCCGGATCGTCGCCGAGCTCTGGAGCTTCGAGAACATCAAGAGCTTCGTGCAGGAAGAAGTCGGCATGGCGTTCGTGCCCGGCATCACCGTCCGCCAGGAGCTCCGCGACGGAACGCTCGTGCGCATTCCGCTCCGCGAGCTGGCCGTGCCCCGCCGCACGCTGATGATTTATCGCGAGCAGGGCTACGTCTCGGACACGGCGCGCGAACTCATCAAGATCGTCCGCGCCTTCAACTGGGACCAGGGGTTCAGCGACAAGCAGGCCCAGCGCGGTCCCCTTGCGCCCATGGAACCAGTGGAGCTTCGACAGCGCATCCGGCGGACCGCGCTTCGCATCAGCGATACGGCGGTCAGGAAGGCGTGAACCGAGCGTGACACAGACCGTTATCGTCGGAGTCCTGATGACCGGCGCCGTGCTCGCCGCCGGTGCGCAGACGGGCCCGCGCCCGCAAGCGCCACAGACCGGCACGGCTGCGGAGCGTGAACCGCTCACGCCGGCCCCGGCCCGCCGGGCGGACGAGGGACGGGGGCCGTTCAAGACCCTCGTCATTCGCGGCGCCATCCTCATCGATGGGACAGGCGCACCCCCGGTCGGCCCAGTCGACATCGTCGTCGAAGGCAATCGCATCCAGGCGGTGCGAAGCGCCGGCACGCCGGGCCTCCCCCTGCGTGTCGGACGCGCGCCGCAGAACGCGGACCTCGAGCTCGATGCGACCGGCATGTATGTCATGCCCGGCTTCGTCAGCCTGCACGAGCACGCGGGCGGGGCGCCGAAAAACCCCGACGCGGAGTATCCCTACAAGCTCTGGCTCGCGCATGGCGTCACAAGCGTTCGCGGCGTGCCGCTGACGAGCCACGCGCTCACCGTCAGCGAGCGCGAACGCAGCAACCGAAACGAGATCGTCGCGCCGCGGCTCATCAACTATCAGCGTCCGGGAGCCGGTTGGGCCAAGGGCCCAGTCGACACGACAGATACGGCGCGCGAGTGGGTTCGCTGGGGTGCAGCCAATGGCCTCGAGGGACTCAAGCTCGGTGCGCAGCGGCCGGACATCATGGCGGCGCTCCTCGACGAAGCGAAGAAGCACAACCTGGGCTCGACCGCGCATCTGCAGCAGACCGGCGTCGCTCAGATGAACGCGCTGACCGCCGCACAGCTCGGCCTACAGACGGTCACGCACTTCTACGGTCACTTCGAAGCGCTGCTCAAGGACTACGTCGTCCAGCCGTGGCCCGTCGATCAAATCAATGACGACGAGCAGATGCGTTTCGGCCAGGTAGCGCGACTCTGGGACAAGATCTACCCGCCCGGGAGTCCCGAGTGGAAGGCCTATCTCGGAGAACATCGCAAGCTCAACACAACATTCGATCCCACGATGACCGCATACGCGGCCGGCCGCGACCTGATGCGCATGCGTAACGCCGACTGGCACGCGCGCTACACGCTGCCGTCGCTGATGGACTTCTATTCGCCGAGCCGCAGCACGCACGGGTCCTACTGGTATTACTGGACGCTCGACGATGAGATCGCCTGGCGCAACTTCTACCAGGTCTGGTTCCGGCTGCTGAACGACTACAAGAAGCTCGGCGGGCGCGTGACCGTCAGCGCCGATGCGGCGTTCATCTACAACACCTACGGGTTCGGCAACATTCACGAGATGGAGCTGCTGCAGGAGGCGGGCTTCCATCCGCTGGAGGTCATCCAGGCTGCGACCTACAACCCCGCCATGACGCTCGCGGAAGCCGCCGGCAAGCCAATCGATCGCGGCGTGGTCCGCGCGGGGCTGCTGGCCGACATGGTGATCGTCGATCAGAATCCCCTCAAGAACCTGAAGGTCCTCTACGGCACTGGCGCGCTCCGGCTGAACGACCAGACCGGCAAGCCGGAATGGATCGGCGGCGTCAAGTACACGATCAAGGATGGCATCGTGTACGACGCGAAGAAGCTACTGGCGGATGTGTCCGCCATGGTCGAGAAACAGAAGACAGGACGTCGGACGTCTACCTCTTCGCAGTAGAACCTATCTCGTGAACGGAGCCCCCTCACGAAGGCCTCGAAGATCACGAGGCTCGCGAAGAATTCATGCGTGAGAAGTAACCTTCGTGAGCTTTGTGGTCTTCGCGATCATCGTGAATTAGCCTTCAGCCGTGTCTATGAGGTGACGTGTAGTGCTGGTTCACACGGTCAAGTGGTTCAATTGAACCGCGTCAGAAATCCACATCAAGGAATCGTCGTCGCGCGCCGGATGTAGTCGAGCTTCGGGAACTCGCGCAGGAAGAAAGCATTGCCCTCGGCAAAGATCGGATCCTGCTTGCCGCCTCGTAAGCCGCCGCCGGCGTTCTCACCGTAGTCGGAATAGAGCGCGTCAGCGGCTGCCATGCCTTCTATCACCCGGGCGAAAGGCACGAACGGCTCGCCGTCGTGCGTCGATGCGTTGTCCTTCAGGTTGATGAACACCTGCGTCGTGCGCCCGTTGGGATCCTTGAACGCGTAAGCGACGGTTCCGCGCGCATTCGAGACAACCCTCGGGTCGTCCGGAATGGTGCGCGCGCGCCAGACGGTCGCGACCTTCGGATCCGCGGCGATGCCAAACTGCACCCACGTTGCCGGCCGCACGCGGAAGAACCGCGCGTCGTCGTAGTAGCCGTGACGAACCAGGTTGTAGAAACGGTCCGCTCCATGTGGCGACCAGGCGCGTCTCAGCTCGAGCACGATGCGGCCTTTGCTCGTGTCGAGGAGAATGCCGGACACCTCGGGAGCGCGCTGGTTCATCTCGGGGGCATCGGGGTTCAGCAGGAACGTCCGGTCGGGCGTCTGGCTGATCCCGAGACAAGCGAGGCCCAGGAGGCCGAGGAGCAGCGGCAGTTTGAACATCGAGCCAATGCTACAACCTATCTCATGAATTTGGATCAGGCTGAACGCGCCGACGGCTTTTGTTCACGATGAACACGATGACCCGATGGACACGAAGGAACACCTTGGGGATCATCGTGAACTACCTGCAGCAGACGCAGGTCTATGCCACCGGCGGCTACGGGCCGAACGAGCGGTTCATGGCGCCCGATGGAAGCCTGGGCCGCGCGCTCGACACGAGATCCGACACGGCAGAGATCGTCTGCGGGTCGTGGGCCGGATTCAAGATGGCGCGCTACCTGATGCGGTTCACGGGCGAGGCCCGCTACGGCGACTGGATGGAGCGGCTGTTCTACAACGGCGTCGGCGCGGCGCTTCCCCTCACCGGACGGGGACGCAACTTCTACTACGGCGACTACCGCGTCGGCGGCGGGATGAAGGTCTACAACTGGGACAACTTCACCTGCTGCTCCGGCACCTACAGCCAGAACATGGCCGACTACTACAACCTGGCGTACTACAAGGACGCGGGAAGCCTCTACGCAAATCTCTATGTGCCGTCGGAGGTCACGTGGCAGAGGCCCGGCGGAAACGTCGTCGTCGAGCAGGAGACGCTGTATCCAGAGGCCGAGACGAGCGTGCTGACGCTCAGGCCGGCGCGGCCATCGGCATTCGCACTGAAGCTGCGCGTGCCGTCGTGGACGCGCGGCATGTCAGTGAAGGTCAATGGCGCGGCGGCGAATGTCGAGTGCCGGCCAGGAACGTGGGCCACGATCGACCGCACGTGGGCGCCTGGCGACAAGGTCGAGGTGACGATTCCGCTGACGCTCCGGATGGAACCAGTCGACCGTCAGCATCCCGACCGCGTCGCGGTCATGCGCGGCCCAGTCGTGCTGATCCTCGAGGGCACGTATCACGCCGGCGCGTTTCGTCTCCCGGAACGCGATGACGACCTCGCCACGTGGCTCGTTCCCGAGAAGTGGTCGAGGCCGCTGGCCATCCTGAGCCCCGGACCCGAGCCGGACAACGAGACGCGCGACACGATGAGCGTCTTCCGCGTCGTGCTGCCGGACAAAAGCGCCGTGCGCCTGAAGTTCCGGCCCTTCTACGACACCGGCGAAGGGTATCCGTACCTTCATGTACTTCGATCGAAAGGCGCTCCCCTACAAGCTCTGGTAGGAGCGATCAGCGCTTCGCGATCGCGTCGTACACGGCACGGGCCTGGTCGATCGCAGCCTTGAACTTCTCTCGCTCGGCTGGCGTTCGCCAACGCGTCTGCTGTGTGTCAACGCGCGCCCAGATCGCATCCACGACATCGCGCAGAAAGATCGCATCCTCGGCGGACGTGAACGGCCTGCCGTCGCGCACCACGTACACCGGGCTCGTCTGCGCAAAGGCATAGCTATCGCTGACGTAGCGAGACGAGGGTCCGACGACGCGAGCGGCGACCCAGCCACCCTGGGGCACCGGCACGGTGCCGGTGAACGCGATCGTCTGGGAGGTTGGCGGTACTGCCGTCGCCGCCACCCGTCCGTTGACGATGACCTCGAGCTTTTCGAGAGGAGCGATCGACACGGCTTCGACTTTGACCTTCAGCTCGGTACGATCGGCGCCGGCAAGCGCAATCTCCTCGCCTGGGCCCTTGCCTTCCACTTCGAGGAAGAGCAGCGGGCCCGTCGTGCCGAACGTTCGTTGCGCCTTGATGCCATCGATCCACGAGCGGAGGCTCAGAGGTCCGCGGATCTGCACGTACGCGCGGTCGGCGCCGGGCGGCGGGTCGCGCCAGACGTCGGAAAAGTTGTCGGTTCCTGACGTGGCGGCGATCCTGAAGCCACAGTTAAGGAAGCGGTAGTACATCTCGGCCGAGCCGATCTCGTCGGAGACGAGCGCCCCGATGTCGTAGAAGTCTCCCTTGCCGAGCGCGATGTCGACGGGAATGAGAATCCCGGCCCCACCGGACGGCTGGCGGACCGGATTGTTGTAGGGATGCACGTAGCCGGCGATGCCGCCCTGCTGCCGCGCGCCGTCGAGGTAGGGGAAATCGAGCTCGGGCTGGGCGTACGCCGTTCCTGGATTGCCCGCGGTGAACGGCAGTACGTAGCGGCTGATGCCGATCATCGCGATGTGACCGAGCGAGCCGCGGAACTCTTCGCCGTACTGCAGGATGTAATCGGCCGTCGAGAGCGGATGCGGCTTGCCGGTGAGGTCCGACCAGCGCCCCATCAGTCGCGTACCGTCCATGTGGACGAGCGCGTTGGTCACGCGCAGGTCTTCGGCGGTGAGCTGGTTGAAGAACTGCTCGTGCGACAGGCCGAAACGCCCCTGGTGCAGATCGTGGATGTGTGTGTCGCCCGAATACCAGCCGCGCGCCGGCGCATCGACCAGGCGCGGCAGCCGCAGCGTGACCTCGACTGCGCCTCCCGCGGGCACCTGCACGGTCGTCGACGCCGGCCGGTACTCGAAGCCCTTCATCGCCTCGACGGCAAACGCGCCAGCCGGCACCTCGAGCTCGAACGATCCCGTCGTGTGGAAGTAGTGAGTCTCGGTCGCCGCGATGACGCGGTGAAAGCCCCCGTCGGGCGCGTAGGCGCGTTTGTCGGCCGCGAGCGGATAGACGCGCGCGGACGTCGGCCGCCCGTCTGGTCCAAGTACTCGGCCTCGCACCCGGCCGGTGGGTGCGGCCGACTTGCGCGGATTGATCGCAACTTCCGACCACGACGAAATCGGGCCGCCCCCTATCAGTGCGACATAAAGCGTCGTCGGACCGGTGCGGTTCGAGACAAACGCGAAGCGGGCGCCGTCGGGCGACACCGTGGGCGCGAACTCGTTCATCGGATCGGCGGAGAGATACACGGAATTCCCGCCGGCGGCCGGCACGATGGCGATGTCGTTCGAGCCGGGCTCGTCGGAACTGAAGAGGAGCGATTGCCCGTCCGGCGTCCACGCGGGCCGCGCGCGATATTCGGTCTCCTCGTAGTGCACGAGGGTCGCCTCGCCTCCGCCGACTGGCTTGATCCACAGGCCGCCCGTGCCGAGGCGGCCAGCCTGCGGGCTGACATAGGCGAGCCTGGTGCCGTCGGGAGACTCCGCCGGCTGAATCTGATCGCGCGGGCCCGCGATGAACGGCGTCTCGGACGTGTCGGCGAATCGGTAACGATAGATGTCGAAGTTGCCGCCGCGCGCGGTGACGAAGTAGATCGCGGCGCCGTCCTTGCTCCAGGCCGGCTCGACGTCGACGCGCCGGTCCGTCGTGAGGCGCTCGACGTCACCGCCGGCCGCACTGACCACGCCGATGTCCAGATTCCCGTCGATATCCATGGACAAGGCGAGGCGCGAACCGTCGGGGCTCCACGCCGGCTCGAAGTGATACGCAGGTCCGCGCGTCAGCGCGACGGCCTCTCCCCCGTCGGCGGGCACCTTCCAGATGTCGCCACGCATAGAGAAGGCGATCCACTTTCCGTCCGGGCTCCAGGCGGGATCGAGCGGGCCGGTCGAAACAGCCGGCAGCATGTGACGTTCGACCCGGTCGGAGTGCCCGTAGCGATTGGGACCAGCGATGACAGACGAGATCGCGGCGACTGCGATGAGGAGCGAGAGGGCAGTCTCGCGGGACATCGGCGAATGATACAAGACCGAAGGTCCTCCACGCAGGCTGTCGCCTCGAGGCAACGGCGCGAGCGAAGCGAGCGCTGGCAGGTCGTGGGGGTGGGGCCCCACGACAAACTAAGAAAGGTGGGGCCCCGCGAGCATTGAGAAATGCCACAAGACGGTCGTCGACTGCACCGCCCCGACACGAAAAAAAGGCCACGGCGAACGCGAGGGGAGGAGGGCTCCTTTGACGCTCACCGTGGCACCGTGCACGAGCGTAGTGCACCCGGGCCATAGTATGACCAAGGAGGCCCTAATGAGGTCATGACTAATGCGAATGCACGGCCGGCGGCATCACGCCCTGCCGGACACTGAAACGCGGTCATAATCTCTGCCGCGGCATTTCCTGGAACCGTCTCATGAATGGGTCACGACATCAGGTAACAACACGATGGGCACGATGACACGATGGGTCCCTATAGAGGTCTTCTTCGTGTCCATCGAATCATCGTGTTCATCGTGAAGCGTGGCCGTCGGCGCGTTCAGCCTGTATGAGATAGGTTCTTAAGACACTGGAGGGACATCATCACTTCGCTGCGCTGGCGCATCGCCTTCATCCTCAGCGTCGCAATCGCCATCAGCTACCTGGATCGCCAGGCGCTCTCGATTGCCGTCGCAGCCATCCAGAAGGAGATCCCGCTCAGCAACACCGACTTCTCGCGGCTGCAGATCGCATTTCTCGCCGCCTACGGCATCATGTACGCCGGCGGCGGCGCGTTGATCGATCGGCTCGGAACGCGCCGCGGCTTCCTCGTCATCATGGTCGCGTGGTCGCTCGCCTGCGCGGCGCACGGCCTCGCCACGGGCTTGCGATCGCTCGCACTCAGCCGGTTCCTGCTGGGCGCGGGTGAGGGCGGCGGCTTCCCCGCCGCGACCAAGGCCGTCGCCGAGTGGTTCCCCGCCCGCGAACGCTCGACCGCGATGGGCATCATCAACGCAGGCACGGCCATCGGAGCGGTCATCGCGCCGCCTCTTATCGCCGCCATCGTACTTTCCGCCAACTGGCGGTGGGCGTTCTTCACGTGCGGCGCAGCCGGCCTGCTCTGGACGGTGTGGTGGTGGGCGTCCTACCACCCGCCGGCCGAACACCGCGGACTGTCCGCCGCCGAGCGAACGCTCATCGGCGACGTCGCCGCCGCAGCGCCTGCCGCACAGCCGCCGGCGATCCCCTGGCTGGGCCTCTTGCGCCTTCGCGAAGTGTGGGGACTCGTGCTGGCCAAGTTCCTTACCGACGGCGCGTGGTACTTCTATCTCTTCTGGCTGCCCAAATACCTGTACGACGCCCGCGGCTTCGACGTGAAACAGGTCGGCTACTACGCGTGGATTCCCTACGCCGCGGCCGGCATCGGCAGCCTGACTGGCGGCTGGTTCTCGAGTTGGCTCCTCACGCGCGGCCGCACGATCGACGCCGCCCGCAAGATCGCGCTCGGCGCCAGCGCGGCCGTCATGCCGCTCATCATTTTTGTGACGCACGTTCCCGTCGACCTGGCCATCGTCCTCTTCAGCATCGCCTTCTTCGGCCAGCAGTCCTGGTCGACGCTCGTGATGATCGTGCCGACCGATCTTTTTCCGCGCCGCAGCGTCGGCTCGGTTGCCGGCCTCGTCGGCTTCGGCGGCGCCATGGGCGGCATCGTCTCGAACCTGATGGCGGGACGACTCCTCGATCTGGGGATGGGCTACGGGACGGTGTTTTCGATCATGGGCATGTGCCATGTGACGGCGTTCGTGGTAATCCTGGTGGCCATTCGAAACATCCAGCCGATCGTTTACCCGGCAACCCGCCTTCAACCTTAGACCGGAGTCGCCGACGTGACCAACAACGAGCGCGGCGGGACGATCCCTTCCGTGGACTGGAGGGCGGTGGGCGCCTATGTCGCCGTCGCCTACGGGCTCGCCTGGACGGCGGAGGGCATTGCGCTCGCCCGGGGTGTGCGATTCACGTCGCTGACGCTTGGGACGACGGCGCTGCTGGCGGCCGTGATGTTCACACCGGCCATCGCTGCGTTCATCGTGGGCCGCTTCATCACGCGCGAAGGCTTCGCGACTGCCGGGCTCCGTCGCGGTCCGTGGCGTCCGTATCTGGTCGTGTGGATCGGCGTCCCTCTCCTCGTGGTAGGCATCTACGCGCTCACTGTTTTGATTGGACTAGGACGCTTCGACCCGACCCTCGCTCAGCTTACCGCCCGCATGAAGGAGTTTTCAGGCGGGCAGCCTCTTCCAGATCTCCCTTCACCGCTCGTGCTCGCGGCGGCGATGCTTGCTCAATCGCTCACCTTCGGTGTACTCATCACCAGCCTCTTCACTTTCGGTGAAGAATTCGGCTGGACGGGCTACCTCCTGGTGCGGCTTCTCCCGCTGGGCCGCTGGCGCGCGGCCTTGATCTATGGCGGTATCTGGGGACTCTGGCACGCTCCCATTATTGCGGGCGGCTACAACTACCCGGGGTACCCTGTTCTCGGCCCCGTGGTGATGTGCCTGCTGACAATCGCCTTCGCGCTCACCCAGACAGCGCTTCGCCTGCGCTACGACAGTGTTTACCTCACGAGCTTCTTCCATGCGGGCATCAACACGCATGGCCTGGGAATCCTTCCGATGTTCGTGGCCGGTGTCTCGCCGGTCCTTGGCGGGGTCACGGGTGTGGTCGGCATCGTGACGTTCATGGTCCTCGGCGTGTGGCTCCTCGCCCGAACGCCAGAATCTCAGGCCGGGCGCGTCGCCAGTATCTGACCGCAGCCTGGAAACATGAAGCCTCTCCTGGATCGCTCGTGTTTGAGGGCAACCACACACGATGACCACTGTCCAAGAGCTTCTCACCGCCGAGCTCGCAGAGTGCGCCGAGACAACCTGGGTTTGGCTCTGCGCGCTCAGCGTCCTCAGCGTTGAAAAGCTTTACGGCGGTGAGTCCTTTGATGCCATTGCGTTGGCCCCAAGCCGGGGATTTGGCGCACCTGGCGGTGCTGGTAGACTGTCAGGCGACATGCCGCGACTAGCCCTGATTGTCCCGCTCCTGCTCCTGACGGCCGCGTGCGGAACCGGCGCGCAAGACTCGATGGCCATCGGCTCGCCGGCGCCTGACTTCACGCTGCAGGGCACCGACGGCAAAGCACACTCACTGTCCGACTACTCCAGCAGCCGCGTCCTCGCTGTCGTCTTCACGTGCAATCACTGTCCGGCGTCGCAGCTGTACGAAGCGCGGATCGCGAAGCTCCACGAGGACTACCAGAACCAGGGCGTAGCCGTGGTGGCGATCAACCCCGACAATCCGAAGGCCCTTCGACTCGACGAGCTGAGCCATACCGATGTCGGCGACTCGCTCGACGACATGAAGGTGCGAGCGGAGCACCGGCGCCTTGCCTACCCGTATCTTTCGGGCGGCGAGGCCGTGGCGAAGCAGTTCCAGGTCGTGGCGACGCCGCAGATCCTCGTGTTCGACAAGGATCGCACGCTGCGCTACCAGGGCCGGATCGACAATCACGCACGTGAAGACGCCGTCACCTCGCGCGACGCGCGCAACGCGATCGATGCGCTCCTCGCCGGCCGCCCGGTGCCTGTTGCCGACACGACCGCCGTCGGGTGCCCGCCAACATACCTGTCGAAGCCCGGCGGACCGGAGGCCGAGCAGGCCGCGATTGCGGCCGAACCCGTGACGCTCGACATGGTGGGCGCCGACGGGCTGAAGAAGCTGCGGCAGAACGGGACCGGGAAACTGCTCATGATCAACTTCTGGGCGACGTGGTGCGCGCCGTGCGTGACCGAGTTCCCCGATCTGGAAGCGACCTATCGCATGTACCGCGGCCGCGGCCTGGATTTCGTGACCGTGTCGACCAACGACCCGGAGGAGAAACCCGGTGTGATCGAGTTCCTGCAGAAGCACCACTCCTCCCACAGGAATCTGCAGTTCGCCACGTCGGACATCTACGAGCTGCAGGCCGCCTTCGACCCGGCGATGCCCGCGGCACTGCCGTTCACGCTCCTGCTTGCGCCAAACGGCGACGTCCTCTACCAGGAACTCGGCGCAGCGGATATCCCGAAGCTGCGGCGGGCCATTCTTGCGCATCTGCCTGACGACAAAGACTCCGCCGGGCAGCAGGCCTACTGGTCTCGAAAGTAGAACGAATCTCATCACCATAACCATGCTGAACACGGCTGACGGCTCATTCACGATGATCGCGAAGACCGCGAAGCTCACGAAGGATTGCTGGCACGCGTGAACGCTTCGCGGGCCTCGTGATCTTCGAGGCCTTCGTGAGGGTCTCCGTTTGTAAGGTAGCTTCTAACGTGACTGCAGGATCACATCCGACAACTGAGGCCACATGACACCATCAGCCCATCAATCGGATCGTCAGAGCGTTCACCGAGCGCACGCGCGCCTGATCTTCATCGTGGTCCTCGCTGCGGTTGTGGTTGTCGTTGCGGGCGCCTGGCCACGAGCTCAGGCACAAGCACAACCGCCGGGTCAGGGAGGCGGCCGAGGGATACAAGCCAGCGAGCATCCTGTGCTGCCGATCGGCTCACCGCTTCCGGACTTCTCCTTGCCGGGCGTGGACGGCAAGACGCACAAGAGCAGCGAGTATCTCGGCTCCAAGGTGCTGGCGGTCGTCTTCGAGAGCAACCACTGCCCCGTCTCGCAGCTCTACGAGGGCCGGATCGAAAAGCTCTACGAGGACTATCGCCGCAAGGGTGTGACGCTCGTCGCGATCAACCCGAACAACGCCAAGGCCGTTCGACTCAACGAGCTCGGATACACGGACGTCACCGACTCGCTGCCGGAAATGAAGATTCGCGCGTCCTTCCGTGGCCTCGCGTGGCCGTACCTCTACGACGGCGAGACCCAGGCGCTCTCGATGAAGTTTGGGGCCGTCGCCACGCCCCACATCTTCCTCTTCGACCAGGAGCGCAAGCTGCGCTACCAGGGACGGATCGACGACAACCAGCGCGAGGAGCTGGTCAAGACGCACGACGCGCGCGATGCGCTCGACGCCATGCTCGAAGGCCGCCAGGTGGCCGTCGCCGAGACGCGGGCTTTTGGGTGCACCACGAAGTGGATGAGCAAGTCCCAGGACGTCACACAAGAGTGGGAGAAGATCAAAGCCGAGCCGGTGACCGTCGAGATGGTCGGCGCCGAGGAGCTAAAGGCTCTTCGCGCCAATGCCACCGAGAAGGTGACGCTCGTGAACTTCTGGTCCACCGGATGCCGCACCTGCACCGACCAGTTCCTCGACTTCGAGACGACGTACCGGATGTATCGTCTCAGGGCGTTCAACCTGGTCACCATCTCGACCGATCCGCCGAACGCGAGTCCAGCCGTGCTGGAGTTTCTCAAGACGCAGTACGCCTCGAGCCCCAACAAGCAGTTCGCGACCGCCGATGGCGCCGCCCTCCAGGCCGCCTGGGGCGCGAAGTGGAACCTCCGTCAGCCGTTCACGATGGTGATCGCGCCGGGCGGCGAGGTGCTCTATCAGAAGGAAGGCAAGGTCGACATCATCGAGGTCCGGCGGCACATCCTCGCCGCCATGCCGGACACGCGCGGCTACATCGGGTCGAAGGCGTACTGGATGGCTTCGCTGGAGGCCGCGAAGAAGGGACGCAAATAGCGGCGCGTTCTGAGCTTGGTCGAAGGACCTGCGATGCGCATGGTCGAAGGGCCTGTCCTGAGCGACGTCAAAGGTTGTCCTGAGCCTCCTCGAAGGGCCTGCCCTGAGCCTGTCGAAGGCGGCCTCCACTTCGCCGCGCGGAAAAACGACCCCTCCGCGCGAGCGCTCACGGTGACGTCGTCGGCTGGGGTGATCCGGACGACAGGCGAGCATCGGTTGGGCGGCCGTGCGCCTCGACCGCCGGTGACGAAAGGCGGGCTCACCCGACCAACGACGGGCGGCAACTCGACGGCCTTGGGGGACGAAGCTGGAGTCGTGTGATTCCTGATTTCGGCCGCGGGTGGAGGTTTTGCAGGCAGGGCCGGTGGTGCGTATGTTGTTGACTCGTCTTGCTTGTTGAGTCCCCTCCGGCTCTCGAGCTCGTTCAAATCGAGGCAGCGGGTGTTCCTCGTCGGTGCCAGCCGCGCAACGCGAGTCGAGAATAACGCCCGGCGATCCGGCCGACACGCCGCGTGTGCTGACCGAGTCCCGCGGGAATGCTCACTCGGGGCCCGGCGCTGCGCCGGGATGCTACTATTCCGTGCGTGCGTCGCTACGCGATTTCGATCGCATTGCTCTTGCTCCTCCTGGCGCCACTCGCCGCGCGACAGGACAAGACCGACGAGTTCATCAACGCGCAACGGCGCGAGCAAAACATCCCCGGCCTGGCCCTGGCCATCGTCAAGGATGGGAAAGTCATCAAGGCGGCGGGCTACGGTTACGCGGATCTCGAACGGAAAATTTCGATTACGCCCGAGACCGTCCTGAAGATTGCCTCAGTCAGCAAGCAATTCATCGCGACCGGCGTCATGCTGCTGGTGCAGGACGGAAAGCTGTCCGTCAACGATCTGGTCAGCAAACACATCACCGACACGCCCGCGGCGTGGGAGGACATCACGATCCGGCACCTGCTGACGCATACTGCCGGCCTCGTGCGCGAAGCACCCGGCGTCGACATCTCGAAGTTCCAACCTGACATCGACGTGATCCGGAAGGCGTTCGACGCTCCGCTGCACTTCGCGCCGGGGGAGAAGTATCAGTATTCGAACGTGGGTTATTTCATTCTGGGCGAGATCATCCGGCGGATCAGCGGCCGCCCGTGGGCGGATTACATCGATGAGAAGGTCTTCAAACCATCGGGCATGATCTCGACGTTCCCGACGAATACCACGGTGAAGATCGCCAATCGCGCGATTGGATACGTGGACAACGACAACCCGCGCCGTGCGGCGGAGTGGACCGCGCTGCGCCCGAGCGGCGCGTTTCTCTCAACGGTTCTCGACATGGCGATGTGGGACGCCATGCTCTACACCGACACCATCCTCAGCGAAGCGACTCGCCGCGAGATGTGGACGCCGGTTCGACTGAACGACGGGACCACTTCCGGGTATGGTTATGGCTGGCAGCTCACCACGACCCGCGGCCGGACGCAGGTCTATCACGGCGGCGGCGGTCCTGGAGCCCGTGCGAGCTTTACGCGCTTCCTCGAAGACCGCTACTCGATCATCGTCCTCATCAACATGGACGATGTGGACGTCGATACGATCGTCCAGGGACTCGCGGCGTTGTATTTGCCGAAGTAGAACTCGGAAGCGCTTGGCTCCATTCGAATTGCGTCGATTTGGGAAGTGGCTCCTCAGCCTGGATTCGAACCAGGAACCCTCTTGTTAACAGGCGGAACAAGAAGCGTTAGCCGCCCTTTGCGGACATGCGCTGAAGCTTGCCGGATCAGTGAAGTGGGGAGAGAAACAAGCCGATTTGCCACATTCGCGTCGCACCAGCGTCTGCCGCGTTTTGCCGGCCTTTGCAGCAGCCAAAGGGCGAGAAAAGGGCAACGTCTAGGAGCGATGCCCACGCCGTTCCTGTGTTGATGGGCTCGCCGGTCTCAGTTGCGCAGGCTGAGCTTTTGGACTCGCCAGTTCATGAGCTCGGCGACGTACAAGGTGTTGGGCTCGCGGCAGTCGATGGCATTGACCATACCGAACTCCTTGAACTGCTTGCCCGCGCGGCCGATGCGGCCGACCACCGTGCCGTCCAATTGCATCTTGTAGATCTCGCCGCTGAGAAACGGGTCTTCGGTCGGGTTGGAGTTCGAGCTGTAGAGAAACTGCTGCGCGCCCGGCGAGATGCAGATGGCACGGGGTGCGCCCACGTTCGTGAACTGGGTCTTGAACGTGCCGTTGTTGTCGAACACCTGGATCCGATTGTTGCCCATGTCAGCGACGTAGACGTTACCCTGGGCATCCACCGCAATGGAGCTCGGAATATTGAACTGACCGGGGTCCGAGCCGGTCTGTCCCCACGACCTGGCGAACCGCCCGGTCCTGTCGAACTTGGCGACCCGCGCGTTGGTGTACCCGTCGGAAACGAAGATGTTACCCTGAGCGTCCCAGGCGATATCGGTCGGCTGGTTGAAACTGTCGCCGGGCGCACCAGCGCCGGGCGCTCCGCGGCCGCCACCGCGGCCGCCACCGCCAGCGCCGGGCGCTGCTCCGGGTGCTGCCCCGGGCGCTGCTCCGGGTGCTGCTCCGGGCGCCGCTCCAGGCGCTGCGCCGGGCGCTGCGCCGCCGCGGCCCTCACCGGCACCGCGGCCGCCGCCACCACCACCGGCGCTGCTGCCGATTTCGCCGATCGCCTCAGGCGTTCGGCCCAGGATCATGAGAATGCGGCCGTCGGGGGCGAACTTGATGATCGTCCTGGAGCCGCGGTCCACCGTCCAGACATTGCCCTCGGAATCGACCCTGACGCCCTGGGCCCATCGGAAGCCGTAGGGGCGCTCCTCGTTGGTGCTGCCAAACTCGCGCAGGAATTTTCCGGAACGATCGAACTCGAAAAGACGCGCGCCGCCGGCCGGGTGGAGGCGTGCCGCACCGACGGTGAGATTGAGGCCGCCGCCCTGGTTGTAGACCCAGAGGTTGCCGTTAGAGGTGGTGGCGACGCCGGCCACTTCACCCAGATGGATGTCGGCCGGCATGGTCAGGAAATCACCAGCCGACTCGAACGCGATCTCCTTTTGCTGGGCGGCCTGCTGCGCGATGACCGATCCGCCGGAGGAGACGAGCGAGTCGGAGAACGCGACGAGCGCGGCCGCGAGGGCTGTGGCTGCAATGCGTGAGGACTTCATTACTTGCCCCCTCTGCCCGACGTGGGCTGCAGGACGAACTTCTGCATGCGCCACTGCGTGATTTCAGTGGTCAGGATTTCGTTTTCAACGCTGCAATCGATGCCGTGCACCGTGCTGAACTGTCCCTGCTCTTTGCCCGGGACGCCGAACTTGCCCACGACGGTGCCATCCAGTTCCATCTTGAAGATCTGGCCCGTGACCTCGTGCAGCGGCGTGTTCTGGCTGTCAGGGTTCGAGTTGGAGGTCCAGAGGTACGGTCGCGAGGCCGGGCCGATGCACAAAGACCAGGGCGCGCCGGTCTGATCGAACACCGTCTTGTAGTTCAGGTCGTTGTCGAAGACGACGATGCGCTGGTCGCTACGGCTGCCCACATAGACATCGCCCTGAGGACCGACCGCGATGGCATGCGGGAGAGTCAGTTGGCCAGGCCCCGATCCGCGAGTGCCGGCCTGTTTCACGAAGCGGCCGGTCTTGTCGTACTTGATGACGCGCGCATTGACGTAGCCGTCCGACACGAAGATGTTGCCTGCCTTGTCGAATGCGACGTCGGTCGGGCGATTCATGACGTAGGGCGGCGGCGCTTCGTTATACCCCGGGCTGGAGATCAGCCCGCTCACGGGTACTCCGGCCGTCGACCTATGACCATCGTCACGCGTCCTGCCGGGTTGAACTTGATCATCATGTTGGCGCCCGAGTCGATCGCCCAGATGTTGTCCTGGGCATCGACGCGCACCCCATGGCACCAGATGAGACCGAAGAGGTCCTTGCCGATCTCACGGACGTAGTTCCCGTTCGGGTCGAACTCCAGCACCCGCGTCTGCTGCGAGCAAGTGTTCACGTAGATCATCCCCTTGGAGTTCCTCGACACGCCGATGCCCTCGCCCATGAGGTAGCGGGCGTTCGGGGGCAACTTCATGAAGTCGGGCACCACCTTGACCGGGATATCGGGCACGTTCTCGGCCTTGGGCTTGAGCGTCAACATTTGCGGCGTCTCTTGACCAGGGGGCGTGCGTACCAACGGGATCTGCCCGAACAGGGTGGTGGCGCCAGCAGAGAGTGCCAGCGCCGCGGCCACGGAACAAATGCGACGTGTTTTCATAGCACCGCACCTCGACAGCGTTGCCAAATGTAGCCCGTTATGTGTGGGATCTTCCCGGTCAATCCTGAAGTTATCGAAGCTGACGTCTTATACACCATTTTCGATCATCACCACAACATTCGGAAATCGTTGACCATTTACTACACACCACAAACGCGAGGCCGGCTGTTTTTTGAGGCGATGGCGGCCGGGAAGGCGACATTGGTGGTCGCGGTGATGGGGTGAGAGCTTCGGGACTTCGGATCGACGGCGAATTCGACGGGAAGTGCGAGACGATGACCAGGCCGATCACTGCCGCCACTCGTCCGCAGCGGCTTTCAGCATCAGGTAACACGCGGTCGCGCCGGGGTCCGGGTGTCCGACGCTGCGGTCTCCCAGATAGCTCGCGCGGCCCTTGCGCGCCGACATGGCAGTCGTCGCCCGCATGCCTGCTTCGGCCGCCGCCGCGCCCCGTTCCAGGATTTCCGTCAGGCCGCTTCCAGCCTCTAGGGCACCTCGCATCGCATCCACGGCGGGAAGCAGAGCGTCCAGCATGGTCTTGTCGCCGAGCGCGGCTTTGCCCCGCTGTTGGATGCCGTCGACGCCGGCCTGGAACAGCCCCACTACGTCGGCGGGCGCGAGCTCGGACGTGCTTGCACAGGCCGCTCCCGCGCGGAGAAAAAATGTGCCCAGGAGAGGCCCGGAGGTACCGCCCATGGTGCGGATGAGGACATTCGCCACGTTCTGAAAGACAGAGCGGAGGTCGGCCGGAGGGTGAGCGGAAAGCTCCGCCTGCGCCGCAGTGAAGCCGCGGTCCAGACTGATTCCGAAGTCGCCATCGCCGATGGCTGAATCCAGCTCGGTAAGCTGCTGCCGATTTTCGGCGAAGACCTTTTGCAAAGCGTTCAGCCAGCGCAGCACATCCTGCGTGCTCACTGCCATCTTCAGATTCCCCAGCGGAGGGCCGGCGTCAGCACCGGGTCGTCCCACAAGGAGAGCAACTCGTCGTCGGCCCGCAACAAGGTGATCGAGCAGCCGGCCATGTCGAGGCTGGTGATGTAGTTGCCGACTAGCCGGCGCGAGACCGTTATTTGCCGGGCGCGCAGGTGCTGTTCCAGTTCGCCGTAGACGAGATACAGCTCGAGGAGGGGCGTGCCGCCCAAGCCGTTGAGCATGGCAATGACGCGGTCGCCGGCGCGGAATGGCAGATCGGCCAGGATGGCCTCGGCCATGTGCGCGACCGATTCGGCGGCGGGCATGAGAGGCATGCGGCGCCGGCCCGGTTCGCCATGGATGCCGACGCCCATCTCGATTTCGTCATCGCCCAGCACGAAGTTGGGTTTGCCGGCGGCGGGCACTGTGCACGGGCTCAAGGCCATGCCCATGGAACGAGCGCAGGCATTCACCCGGTGGGCCAGTGCCGCTACGCGGACGAGGTCGTAACCGCGGGCGGCGGCCGCGCCGCAGATCTTTTCAGCCAGCACGGTGGCCCCGACGCCGCGGCGTCCGGCGGTGTAGAGGCTGTCCTGGACGGCGACATCATCGTTAATCACGACCGCCTGCACCTCGATACCGCGAGCCTGGCAGAGCTCGGCGGCCATTTCGAAATTCATGACGTCGCCGGTGTAGTTCTTGACGATGTGGAGGACGCCGGCTCCGCCATTGACAGCGGAGGTGGCCGCTTCCATCTGGTCGGGACTGGGGGAAGTGAAGACTTGGCCGGGACAGGCGGCATCGAGCATGCCTTGGCCCACAAATCCGCCGTGCAGTGGTTCGTGACCGCTGCCGCCGCCCGAAATGATGCCCACCTTGCCGGTGACGGGGCTGTCCGCCCGAACCACGTACACCGGATCGAAGCAGACCTTGAGGATTTCGGAGTGGGCTGCGGCGAACCCAGCCAGCGATTCCCGCACCACATCCCCCGGGTCGTTGATCAGTTTCTTCATGTGCGCTCCACCAACGGCGGCACAGCCTACACGGCTTGCGCCCTTCGCATCAAGCCGACCGGCGGCCCTACAGCCACGCACCATGATCCTACTGCGTGCATTCCGAACGATCCGCGGATTTTCGAAAATCGCTTACCATAGCTCCCGGGCCGTGTTACATCGCCTGTGCCCTGAAGAGGCAGCCACAGGACACGCCCCGCATTTCATCGGAAGCGCCGCCGGGGAGGAGCTACCAATGTCACGATTCGTTGAGGAAGCCTTCGCCGCCCGCATCGTACGCGGCTTCGGCGCGGCCGGCCGCACGGCGTTTGTCGCGATGACCGTCGCATTTCTGACTGGGGTCACGTTCACAGTGCCGGCCGCGGAGAGAAAGGGCAAGACGCTGCCCGGTCTCGACAGCTCGAATTTCCACTCCTTCGATCAGATCAAGAGATCCAACGTCGGTCAGCTCGAGGTGGCATGGTTCTACCCGTACGGCGCGCCGACGTTCAGCCCGGTCTTCGCCAATGACGTGCTGTACGGCCTGGGGCGCAACGCGTCCGCGCTCGTCGCGCTCGACGCAACGACGGGCAAGGAGATCTGGGTGCACGAGGGCTTGAGCGGTGTCACGAGCAAGGGCATCAATTACTGGGAGAGCGCGGACGGCAAGGACCGCCGGCTGATTTTTGCTGTCGACAGCTTTCTCCAGCAGATTGACGCGCGCACCGGCAAATCGATTCCGACGTTCGGCGACAACGGCATCGTCGACATGCGGGTCGGGCTGCTTCGTGCCGAGGGCACGAGCGCGCGCGCGATGCCGGCGAGCCCCGGCCGAATCTGGCGCAACATCATGGTCTTCGGCGGCCAGTCGGGCGAGCAGACCATGACACCGCCAGGCGACATCCGCGCCTACGACGTACTCACGGGCAAGCTGCTCTGGCAGTTCCACACGATCCCGCGCCCGGGCGAGTTCGGCTACGAGACCAACCCGCCTGACGGCTACAAGTACATCGGCGGCGCGAACAACTGGGGGGAAATGTCGATCGACGAGGCGCGCGGCATCGTCTATCTCACGACCGGGTCGGCAACCGCCGACTTCTATGGCGGCGATCGCCCGGGCCAGAACCTCTTCGCCAACTGCCTGCTGGCGCTCGACGTGCGTACCGGTAAGCGCTTGTGGCATTTCCAGACCGTTCACCACGACCTGTGGGATCTCGACAACGTCTCCGCGCCGCAGCTCGTGACCGTCAGGCACAACGGCCGGAAGATCGATGTCGTGGCGCACGCGGGCAAGACCGGATTCCTCTACGTGTTCAACCGTGTCACCGGCGAGCCGCTGTGGCCGATCGAGGAACGCGCGGTCGAGAAGAGCGACGTGCCGCTCGAGCAGTCATGGCCCACGCAGCCATTCCCGACCAAGCCGCCGCCATTCGTACGGCAGTCGTTCACGGAAGACGACGTCAACCCGTGGTTGCTGACGCCAGAGGAGTACGAGGCGCTCAGGGAGCGCGTGCGGAAGGCGAAGAACGGCACCGGTCCGCAGGGCGGCCTCTTCAACCCAACGGTCCTCAACGGCGACAGCATCTCGATGCCGGGCAACCAGGGCGGATCGAACTGGGGAACGGCGGCGGCGGATCCGCAGAGCGGCCTCGTGTTCGTGACCGGCGTCAACCAGGTGGCGCTGCTGCGCGTCACCGACGTCCAGGATCCGGCTGCGCGCAGCGGGCGCGGCGGCGGCGGCAGTCAGATCGACGGGGCCGTGGCGACGCTGGGCCAGCGCGCCTACACGCAGTACCTGCGTCGCCTGCCACGGCGCCGATCAAAGAAGTGCCATTCCTGGCGTGCCGCCGCTCGTCGGCGTCACCGATCGCATCGACGAAGAAAGCCTGCGCGTCCTCGTGTCCGAGGGACGTAACAACATGCGGCCGATCCTCGACGTGTCCACCGAAGAGATTCGCGCCATCCACGCGTACTTGTCGATCACCAATCCCGCCGGCCGGGGCGGGGGCGAGGGCGTGGACGCGGCGGCGGCCGCGGCCTGCCGCTGCCACCCGGTCCTGTCGTCGCGAGCGGCGGCGTGCCGCGCCCGCCGCTGCCGCCGCGGTACGGCGGTCCGTTCTATCCAGGCGTCGGCGGCACGGCGGGAAACATGCCGTGGCCGGAGGACGTGGCAGCCGCAAAGCTGCCGACCCGGTACCAGAGCGGGTATAACGTCATGGCGACGGCGACAAAACCGCCGTACACGACGATCACCGCCTACGACCTGAACACCGGCGCGATCAAGTGGCAGGTACCGAACGGCGACGATCCCGCCACGGTGAATCTGTTCGGCAAAGGCGAAGGCCCGCACGATACGGGGGGCGTCGGCGCGAGAAACGGCATGCTCGTGACGAAGACGGGGCTGCTGTTCCAGAACGGCAAGGACGGTTGGGCGCGCGCCTACGACGTCGAGACCGGCAAAGTCCTGTGGAAGGGCAAGACCGCAGGTCAGTCGATTGGGATCCCCACGATGTACGAGTCGAAGGATCGACAGTACGTCGTCTTCATGTCGCCCCCGGCCGGACCTGGCGCGTTCGGCGGCGGCAGAGGCGGCGGGACTGGCGGCGAGCCGGAGACGCCAACCACCCCGCATGGCTACATTGCCTTCGCCCTGCCGAAGAAATGAGATGATCGTTACGCGAACATGAACGACTTTGCGACGGCGCTCGCTCTTGCGGCCCTCCTCGTTCGCGGCGCTCCGGTCGAGGCCCAGCCTGTCTCGCAGACGGGTGTCCCGGCCGGCAGCGTCATCTCCGGCACTGTCCACGATTCCACGGGCGGCGCGATCGCCGGCGCCTCCGTCATGGTCCGTGTTGCATCGGGCGACGAGCGGCAGACGACGAGCGACCCGTCAGGCAGGTTCTCTGTCGCGCAGCCTGCCGGGGGCGAAGTCACGCTGATTGTGCGAGCGACAGGGTTTGCCGAGTGGCGCAAGTCGCTGGCGCAGGGAACCGCCGCCGGCGGCGTCGAGGTCGTGCTCCAGCCGGCGCGCCTGCGCGACGAAGTCACCGTCACGCCCACCCGCAGCGAACAGCAACTCGGCACCATTCCGGCAAGCGTCAGCGTCATCCGCCAAGAGGACATCCAGCGGCGTCCGGCGCTCGTTCCCGACGACCTGCTGCGCCAGCTGCCCGAGTTCAGTCTCTTCCGCCGTTCGAACAGCATCTCCGCGCACCCAACCAGCCAGGGCGTGTCGCTTCGCGGTATCGGCCCGAGCGGCGTCAGCCGCAGCCTGGTCCTGCTCGACGGCGTGCCGGTCAACGACGCGTTCGGCGGCTGGGTCTACTGGACGGCGCTGCCGATGGAGAGTGCCGAGCGCATCGAGGTGGTCAACGGCGCCAGCTCGAGCCTGTACGGCTCCTACGCCATGGGCGGCGTGCTCAACGTCGTGACGCGTGCGCCCGAGCGCCGCACGGTTGACGCGCAGCTGCAGTACGGCAGTCGCCAGAGCCCAAAGATCGCCTTTCGTGCCAGCGACGTCTGGGGCAAAGTCGGCGTCTCGATCGACGCCAGTGCGTTCGACACCGACGGGTACGCCAACGTGCTCGAATCGCTGCGCGGCCCGGTTGACAGGAAGGTGGCCGTGCAGTTCGGCCACGCGACGCTCAAGGCCGACTACAACCCGAGCGGTCGCGTGTACGCCTTCGTGCGCACCGGGTACTTCCGCGAGGAACGGCACAACGGGAAAATCACGACCGTGGGGCCCTTGACGGAGGAGCTGAACGACACGGCCTGGACGTTCACGAGCGGCGGCGTGCGCGTGGCGATGGACGCGAGCAGCCTGCAGGCGACGGTCTTCGCCGACAACAAAACCTTCGACAGCAACTTCCTGGCGATTCCCGACGCGACGGGCGCGCGGGCCATAGGCCGCCTGTCGCTGAATCAGACCGTGCCGACCGATGCCATCGGCGGCATGGTGCAGTGGACCCGCGCGCTGGGCGCCAAACATGTGCTGACCGCAGGTACCGACTTCCGCTGGGTGGACGGCGACAGCATCGAAGATGCCTTCGACGTCATTACCGGCGCGACCAGAACGCTGCACCGCGTCGCGGGGGGCACCCAGCGATCACTCGGAATCTTCGTACAGGACGTGTTCATTCCGGTCGCGGACCTCACGGTGACGGCGAGCGCGCGGTTCGACCGCTGGCGCAACTACGACGCGCACAACACCGAGACCATTCTGGCGACGGGCGCGGTGAGCGACCCGGTCCTCCCCGACAAGGAGGACTCCGTGATCAGCCCGCGGCTCGGCGCGTTGTATCGCGTGCACGAGCGAGTGTCAGTCTGGGGAGATATCGCGTCGGGCTTCCGCGCGCCGACACTCAACGAGCTCTACCGGCGGTTCTCGCTGGGGGCGGTAGTGACGCTTGCGAACCCGGCGCTTGGTCCGGAGCGGCTGGCAGGCGGCGAGCTCGGCGTCAACGTGATCCCGGCGCAGGACGTCACATGGCGCACGACATGGTTCGACAATCGCGTCAAGGATCCCGTCGCGAACGTCACGATTACCCCGCCAAACCTCCAGCAGCGTCAGAACCTCGGGCGTACGCGCATCTGGGGAATCCAGACCGACGTCGAGTACCGCATCAACCCGACGCTGCGTCTCGGTGGCGCCTATATCTACGACGTCGCACGAGTGCGCGAGAACCCGGCAAACCCAGCGCTCGTCGGCCTCTATCTCCCTCAGGTACCGACCCATCGCGGCGCGTTCCAGATGCTGTACAGCGATCCGCGCTTCGTGACGATCGCCTTCGACCTACAAGCCTCCGGCGCGCAGTTCGACGACGATCTGAACACCAGCTCGCGTGTGCTGCCCAGGTACGCGCTCGTCAACCTGAGCGTGTCGCGCACCGTCGGACGCAACCTCGAGGTCTTCGCCGCCGTTCAAAACATGCTCGACACGGAGTATTTCGTGGGTTCGCTCCCCACGCTGATCGGAGCGCCACGAATGGTCAGCGGGGGCCTCAAGATTCACTTTCAGGGAAGGCCTTAGGCAACGTTCTCTACGCCAGGTTCGCCAAAATCGTGTTGTACACGATGCGCACGCCCTCGTGCCTCGACACTTCTATCGCGTACAGCCCCTTGTAGCCCAGGCCTTCGGTGAACTTGACTGCCTGGCCGATGTCCCAGAGGGGATTCGACTTGACGTGCATGTTGCCCGACGAGGTTGGGAGCCAGGCTTTTATGCAGTCATGCAGTTCCTGCTGGTTCATCGCGCCGACGTTGCCGATGTCCACGTTGGAGGCCGCGCCGGCGTCCTTGATGATGCCGAGCATGAACTCCCATGGCTTCATACCGATCTGCTGGACGTACTCGGGCGTGCCCGCGCCGCGCGTCTCGACCGACACCTTCACGTTCTTGGGCCGGCCGTAGTCGGCCATCGCCTTCATGGCTTCGACGGCACCCTCTCTCGTCGCCTTGGTCAGCTGAGCCTGTTGCTGGTTGATCATCACGCGCGGACATCCGTATTGCACCGCGATGTCGATCCACTGCTTCACGTGATCGACGGCTTGCTGGCGGCCTGCCGCGTCGGGGTTGGAAATCGACTGTGCCGTGCCGAACTCCAGGTTGATCTGGGTCATCGCGACCTTGTTTTCGTCAAGCTTTGCCTTCAGCTCCTTGATGAACGCCGGATCGGTCTCGGACTGGACAATCGTCTGGTGCTGATACTCGATGTTGCGGACGCCATATGTCTCCACGTACATCTTCGGCAGGTCGAATGGGGTGAGCGTCTGCTCGGGCGTTGGATTCTGGTTGTTCGGATTCCTCAGGTACCCATTAAAGTTGAGCGTCATCAGCGAGATGCGCGCCAGCTTCTCCGGCGCGACCGGCGCCGGACCGCGCCCCCGGCCTCCGCCCCGGCCCTGCCCGCCTGGAGCCCCCTGTCGTCCGTCCGGAACTGGCGTCTGTGCCCCCTGACCCGCCATCCCCACCACGCTCGCAGCACTGGCCGCGGCACCTACGAGAAAGTCTCGGCGTTTCATCTTGAAGGCTCCTCTAGTCGAACAGCCAAACCGCGCGACCATCATTGTCCCCAAACCTGAAGGAATTGCAACGGGAAGCCGGGCTAGCTCCCGCGTCCATGAGCCGAACGAGAGAAACGGCGGAAATCTATGCGGGCTGCTGGACGCAGCGCCCAAGACTCGGCGAGCTGCACACGTTCTATTGGGGTGACTGCGCCGCCCGGATTTGAACCTCGGTCGCCCAACCGCTAGTCGAGAAGCGGTTCAAGAGACCACCTGTTAACTTCCAGCGCGCGTGATCGTCTGGATGGCGAACGTCGTCGCAATCAGCGGATCGTCCTCCTTGACACGGCCACTGGCGTTGCGAAAACTGCCATCGTCTGCCTGTCAACAAGGTATCAGCACAGCTGAGCTCACCGAAGGGCCTGCCCTGAGCCTGCCGAAGGGGGCCTCCACTTCGCCGCGCGGAAAAACGACCCCTCCGCGCGAGTGCTTACGGTGACGTCGTCGGCTGGGGTGATCCGGGCGACAGGTGAGCATCGGTTGGGCCCCAGAGTCGCTCGACGGCTGGTGACGAAAGCCGCGCCGACGACAGTCGGTGCCGCTACGGGGCCGTTTTAGTTTCTTCGCTCATCGCGCGGCTCAAGTCGGCCTCCTTCGACAGCCTCAGGACAGGCCCTTCGACTGGCGCTCAGGCCGAACGACGTGTTCGAGCGCGAGGGCCCGACCGAAGGCGAGGTTGACACTCGCTTTGGTATGGATATACTAGGTCTTGTTTTGTACTAGTATGTCCAAATCACACAAAGCTGCCGCCGACGACCTGACGCCGCTGCCGCCCGCGGTTTTCCACATCCTCATCAGCCTGGCCGACGGCGAACGCCACGGCTACGCGCTCAAGCGCGAGATCGCCCAGCGCACGGCCGGCAAGATCACGCTCGGCCCTGGCGTGCTCTACGGATCGATTGCCAAGATGCTCGACCAGGGCCTGATCGAAGAGTCGGACGAGCGGCCGGATCCGCATCTCGATGATGAGCGTCGCCGCTATTACAAGCTGACGACGTTCGGCCGCCGTGTCGCGCAGGCCGAGGCGGCGCGCATGCGCGATCTCGTCAGCCTGGCGGCGGCGCGGCTCGGAGCCCGCGAGCTCGCCTGATTCGGAGGTCAACATGCGCCTGTCCCTGCGGCTCTACCGGTTTCTCCTCAAGTTCTATCCCGCGAGCTTTCGCGAGAACTACAGCGGCCCGTTGCAGCGGCAGTTCCTCGACGACTACGCCGAGGCCCGAGGCGCATCCGGCGTGCTGCGGTTGTGGTCGCAGACCGTCGGCGACTGGCTGCGCTCGCTGCCGGCGCAGCTGGCGCGCGAGGTTGGGCAGGACGCCAGGCACGCGCTGCGCCTGTGGAAATCGCGGCCCCTGCACACGGCGTTTGCCACCGCGGTGCTGGCCATCGCCATCGGCGCGAACACCGGCGTCTTCAGCGTTCTCAACGCGCTGCTCCTGCGTTCCCTGCCATTCGAGCGGCCCGATCGCCTGGCGGCGATGCGCATGTTCGTTCCGCCAGGGGCGGCTTTCAATCCGGTCGAGTTCCACGCCTGGCGTCAGACGAGCGCCTACGCCTTGGATGCGTTCAGCTACACCTCCTCCGAGGTCAACATCGAGGACGTGAGCCAGTCCGGCCGCGCGCGCTTGACCGAGACGTCGTCGAACTTCTTCTCGTTGCTCGGCACCCAACCCGCGCTTGGCCGCGGCTTCGTGCCCGGCGAGGACAGCCCGGGACAGCCGGCGACTGCGGTCATCGGCTATGGACTCTGGCAGCAGCTGTACGGCGGCGACACCCGCAGCCTCGGCTCCACGATCCGTCTCAACGGCGTCCCGTTCACCATCGTCGGCATCGCGCCGCGTGGCTTCGACTATCCGCAGAAGACCGCCGTGTGGTCGGCCACGGTGTTCGACTACAAGCGCGTGCCGAAGCCGAGCGCGATGTGGAGCGCGGTGGCAAGGCTGCGTGATGGCCTGACGTGGGCACAGGCGCGTCAGGCGTTCGAAGCCGAGGCGTATCGCCAATCGCCAGAACGGCGGAACGTCGACGCCGCCAACCGTCCGGCGCTTCTGCCGCTGCGCGACGAGCTCGCCGGGCCAATCCGCCAGGCGTCGTTTGTTCTGATGGCGGGCGTGGCGCTGCTTCTGCTGTTGGCCTGCGCCAACATCGCCAACTTTCTCCTCGCGCGCACGCTCGCGCGCGGCCCGGAGCTGTCGATTCGCACGGCGCTTGGCGCCAGCCGCGCCAGGCTGGTGCAGCAGCTCCTGACCGAAACCACGCTGCTGGCGCTCGTCGCGGCGGCGCTCGGCCTTGGCATCGCGTGGTGGACGACGAGGGTGGCGATGGCGTATCAGCCGGCGCAACTCGCCAGCCAGTCGTATTCGGTGATGGATTGGCAGGTGCTGACGTTTGCAGTCGTCGTAGCAGTGTCGACCGGCTTGATCTTCGGCGCCGGCCCCGTGCTGTTGGTATCCAAGCTGCCGCTCGCGTCTCTTGGGCGCGGCACCACCGCCAGCCATCGTCACGCGCGCACGAGAAACGTCCTCATCGCCGCGCAGATCGCGGTGACGATCGTCCTTTTGACCTCGTCCGTTGCGCTCGGCCGAACGTTCCTGCGTCTGATGAGTGTCGACAACGGCTACGCGCTGGACTCGGTAGCGACGCTGCGCGTATCGTTTGCCGGCACGCCGTACGCGGAACGTGGCGCGCTGACCTACTACGATCGGATGGTCGAGACGCTCGCGGCCATCCCGGGCGTCACCGCCGTCAGCGCGACGCAGTTCCTGCCGCTGACAGTAGACATGCACAGTGCCAACCGGTTCACCATGGACAACGTTGGCGCGGAAACCCTGGCGACGACCGTGCCGGTCGCGCCGGGATATTTCGGCACGCTTGGCGGCAGCATCGTTGCCGGCCGCGAGTTCACGCGCGACGATCTCTCGGACTCGGAGCGAATCGCGATCGTGAACGAGGAGTTCGCCCGGGTCTTCGGCGATCCGGCACAGGCGGTCGGGCGCATGCTGACGACGCGGCGCCTGCAACCGGCCCGGATCGTCGGCGTCGTGCGCGGCATGCGCGACAGCGGCCCGCTCTATCGCTCCGAGCCGCAGATCTACTGGCCGGCGCGTTCGCCGCAAGCGCTGATTGTCGTGGCGAGGACCGCCGGCGACGTCACGCCGTTTCTGCCGGCGATCCGCGCGGCCGCGGCCGCGGTCGATACGCGCGTGCCGGTCTTCGACGTCAAGTCGATGAGCGAACGCCTCGACGAGGTCCTGGCTCGGCCGAAGTTCTATGCGACCAGTGTCGTGTTCTTCGGCGCGTTGGCGCTGCTGCTGTCGATTCTCGGCATCTACGGCATCGTGTCGTTCGCCTGCCGCGAGCGGATGCGCGAGATGGGCATCCGGCTGGCACTCGGCACGACCTCGCGTCGCCTGCGCGGCCACCTGCTGTGGAAGGGCGCCGGGCTTGTCGCTGCCGGCGCGACGGTGGGCGTGTTCGCGGCCGGTAGCGCCGGACGCTACCTCGCCACTTTGATCAAAGGATCGGATGCCGGCGTGCCTGCGGCGGCCGCGGCGGCGGTGGCGATCACCCTCGTCATCAGCACGCTGGCCACCTGGGTGGCGACGCAGCGTATCTCGGAGATCGACATCGTCGAAGTGCTACGTCCCGACGGCGGCGGCTGAGTTCGATCCCACCCGCAAGCAGCTGCGAGGCTCTGTGCGAAGCCCGGCCTCGTCAGCTGCATCCGATTGTTGAGTCGCGCCTCCATGCTGGAGAGGCTCCAGGATCCTCGGCATGACTTCCAACAGAAAGGATGACAGACACGCTGACGCCTTCTCCGTTTGCGTCGCAACCGTACGCTTTTGCCGATTGCGACGTTAAATAGGATACGGCGAGTCACGGCAAGGAGGCATCATGGCACGACGACAAGTGAATATGGTCCAGCGGATTGCCGGCCTCGAACTGAACGCTCTCCGCCTCGCGGGCACGCTTGGCGACGACTTCGAGCGGGTTCGTGTGCCGTCGGCGGGCACGGCAGTCTATGACCTCAACGGGACGCTGCTCTTTCACCGTCTCGCGCTCGGCCGAGGCAAGACGGCGCTCGCCTATGCCGACCTGGCTGCCGAGCCCTCGATGGGCGAACCGCTTCTGGGAGTATCGAGTGGGTTCCCGTGGAATGAGAAGGCGCTGCTTGCCGACGCAGAACGCGCTGCGAAGAAGGGCCGGCGCGGCTTGAAATACGACAGCACGCGCTTTGTCGCCTACAGCTATCCCAAGATCGGCGTCCAGTTCCTTCTCGAGGAGCGCGAGGTGCTTCTGCTCGAGCTCCTGACCTGGGCGGAAGTGCCGCCGATGTCGGCAGAGGGTCGTTCGGAGCCTAGGGAAAACGAGCGGTCGGTCGGCCCTTTCCCAGGCAATTTCGAGCGCTGGAGCGTCCTCGACGAGACGCCAGTGGACATTCGGCGCGCGCGCGCACGCGCTTTCGGCAGACGCCTCGAAACCTGGAATCAACCAGCCTTCGGACGCGTTGACGTGGGCATCATCGCTCGGGACGCCTTCCGCGTCGCCAACCTCTTGGTCAAGCTCGTCGATACACGCGAGCTACACTACTCCGGCGACCTGAACAGCCATCACATCTGCTACGAGCTGCGCGGCCAGCAGACCAACGTCTGGTGTGTCGCCGCAAGCGCCGAGATGCTGCTCAACTTCTATCGCTACCACTACGATCAGGTCCGCCTCGCTCAGGAGCTGGGGCTCGGCACGCTGGCCAATCCAGAAGGGCTGCCGTACGCCCGAGTCGGCGACGTTGTCACTGTGCTCGAGGCGCTCACCTCGAACGCGCTCGATGTGACCATGCACGTCGACCCGGTGTTCGACATCTTCCGAGACGAAATCCGCGCGAACCGTCCGCTCATCAGCTTCGTACCAGGTCACTCGCGAACGGTCGCCGGATACACCCGCAACATTCTGTCGTTTCCGGTCCCTTTCCGCGGGCTGCTGGTCTATGATCCCTGGCCACCCAACGTCGGCGTGATCACGCGGTGGGAGAACGTGGCAACGCAGACCTATCAGTATGCGTACTCGGCCGTGCTGCAGCACGTGTGACACGAACCCATGAGCGACAGCGCCCGCGCCGCGCGCATGCGAGCGCTCGCACAGCGGCTCCTGGACAGTGGAACGTTCGGCGACGAGCAGGTTCGGCGGTCGGCAGCGATCGCCGAACCGCTGCTCGTCGCGGGACCGCGCCGGGAGCCGCACTCGTGGCTCGTGGGTCTGACCCAGGACGACCGTCTCGTCGCGCTGTTTCAGTTCCTGCTCGATGGGACGGTCATGCGGTACTCGACGTATCAGCGGCGGGCCGGCGATCTCACTCAGTGTCCCCTCGCGCGCGACTGGCTCGATGCCGAGTCGGCCAGGACGCGGGCGGCCGCACGGCAGCGCGCAGACGAGAAAGTGGAAGACGTGTGGCTGACGTTCGATCGCAGCCCCGAACGCCTCGTCTGGGCGGCCACCCTGCGCAGCCGTGAAGGCGGTGGGCGAACGCTGTTTGTGGCGGGCGACTCGGTCTACGAGCCTCCGACGTCCTCAACGTTCGGCTGACCGATCGGCACGAATCGCGGCCCATTGGTCTATCCGGAAGCCCGCCCTGAGCCTGTCGAAGGGGACCGACTTGAGCCGCGCGATCGGCGAAGAAAGTAAAACGGTCCCGTAGCGCCAGCGGGCGTCGGCGGCGCGACTTTCGTCACCAGCCGTCGAGCAACTCGGGCCCAACCGATGCTTACCTGTCGCTCGGATCACCCCAGCCGACGACGTCACCGTAAGCACTCGCGCGGAGGGGTCGTTTTTCCGCGCGGCGAAGTGGAGGCCCCCTTCGACAGGCTCAGGGCGGGCCCTTCGACCTACGCCATCGCCGAGCGCACCGTGGCGCGAATCTTCTCCATCGCGGTTTTCAGGTTCTCGTCGGCGCTGCGCGTCCAGTAGTCGCGGTTGAAGAGTTCGAGCGACAGATAGCCGCGGAAGCCGTTGTCGCGCAGGTCGCGAAAGATCTGCGGCAGCGGCGCAACGCCATCGCCAGGGTAGATGCGGTTGCCGTCGTTGAGCGTGGACGGGTCGGCCGCCTGTGGGTAATCGTTGAGGTGCATCACGTGGAGGGCCGCCCCGTTGATCTGCTTCAGGGCCGTGAACGGCGTTCCGCTCTTGTACAGGTGAAACACGTCGAGCAGGAGGCTGGCATCGGCGCGTCCGGCGGCCACGGTCACGTAGATGCCGTGCGACAGCGGCCCGAGCACGGGGTGCGTGCCCCAGAGCTCGAGGAGCGGCTGCACGCCCATCTTCTCGCCCATTTCGAGGGCCGCGCGGTAGTACGTCGCGGCGTTGTCGAGACTGACGGCAACCTTGCTGTTGCCCGGCGGCGCGGCGATGCGACGGCCGCCGATCTGGGCCACCTTGTCCATGTCGACCTTGAGCCGTTCCATCGACGCCGCGCGCCGCACCTCGTCGTCATCGAGAAACGCGTTGAAGGCGATGGCGCTCTCGACCGTCAGCCCGGCGTCGGCGATCCGTTGCCTCAGGTCCTTCAGCGTGCCGCCATTCGAGGTGTACGCGTCGATCTCGTTGATCCACGGCTCGAGCGCATGGAAACCGGCCTTGGAGGCGGCGTTGACGACGCTGACGATGTCGAGTTTATTGCCGCGAATGGTACTCGTGTTCAGACAGTACCCGAACGGCTCGTTGGCTGGCCGCGTGCGCGCGCCAGCGGGCCGCGGCGCCTGCGCCTCACTCGTGGTCGACGACACCATGGCGGCACTGAATGCAGCCAGAGCGCTGCGCATTGCTTCTCGACGGGACAGCTTCATTCTGCGAATCTCCTGAGTCCGAAGCGTAGCGGCTCGAGCGTCGTGAATGCAAGCGCGAGGCGAAATACAACCTGTCTCACAAACCAAGATCAAGCTGAACGCGCCGACGGCCATGGCTCACGATGAGCACGATGACTCGATGAACACGAAGAGAACTCCACGTATCCATTGTGAGCATCGTGTCATCGTGGCATCGTGTTGAAAACGTGGTGTCGTGACAGCATTTAGGCTTGTTAGAAGCTTGGTTATTCCGACCGAGTCGGATCTCGTGTGCCATCAAACTCAATGGTGCGCTTCGACAGTCCACTGGCCGATCCGGAAGATCACGAACTCAGCGGGCCGGACCGGGGCGATGCCGATTTCGCAGATCAGGCGGCCGTTGAGAATGTCGTCCTGAGTCATGGTGGTCCGGTCGCAGGTGATGAAGAACGCCTGAGTCTCGGGCTGACCCATGAGCGCGCCGCTGCGCCACTGCCCACGCAGGAAGAGGCGGATCGTGTCCTTGACGCGAGCCCAGAGTCGCTCGTCATTCGGCTCGAACACGACCCACTGCGTGCCCTCGTAGATTGATCGCTCCAGGAAGATGAACAGACGCCGTACGCTGACGTACTTCCAGAGCTGGTCTGACGAGAGCGTCCGCGCTCCGCACACCCGTATGCCTCTGCCAGGAAAAGTGCGGATGGCGTTGACGCCTCGCGGATTCAACGTCTCCTGGCCAGCTTCAACGAATACGCGCACGTCGGCCCGTCAGCGTCGGTGCGACTGCCGCGGCCTGAATCATTTCGGATTCTTCCGGCGCTCGCCCTCATCATGCGTCGTTCATAACGACCGCGCCGTCGGAAGCATGATGAAGACGAGCGCTGGGAGCGTCACCTACTGGTTCAACGGGACAGCAATGTCCACCACGGCCTCGTCGAATCGGCCCAACGAGAACGCCTGGCCTGTCGTGAGGTTGATGGCGTAGAAGCGATACGTGTCATTCACGGCGAGCGTCGCGAACGGGACGTTGGCCACTGTCACGCCATCGACGAGAAGGCTGTAGATGTCGAAGCCTGATGCGGGTGCGGCATCAACCCCGAGCTTCCCGGTCGCGACCAGGATGCCGTTGCCCGGAGGCGACTGGATAACGACCTGGTCCAGCGTCGTATCCAGGTCGAACAACGTCGTCCCCGTGCTCGGCTGATTCAGATCGTTGTTCGTGTAGGCAGCCGCGGTGACGCCCAACGCAGCTACTACTGGCGTGGCCGGGGGAATGGTGTAGGTCAGCGTCGCATTGGGGGCAGTGACTCCCAGGTCGTTCACGTTGTGCGCGAGATTCTGGCCCGCGTCGCTGACGATCCGTAAACGGTCGGCAGCGGGGTTGAAGTCGACGCCGAAGACCGTTCCCGCCAGCGGCACCGTCAACGCGTTCACGAACTTCGCCTCGGCGGTTATTGGATCGATCGTGTAAACGCCGCCGCCGTTGCCGACGCCGTACAGCTTGCCGTTCTGCACGCGGAAGTCGATACCGATGAGCGCCGTGTCGGGTCCCGAGAGACCGGTGACGTATCCGATCTGGCTCGTCCTCTCCGGCGACCGCGCTCTGAATGACACCAACCGGCCGTCGTCGGTCAACCCGATGACTCTCAGACCGATGACTCTCGGGTCGTTGAATGAGCGCTCATCGTCCCGACCTTGGGCAAGTGTGACGTGCCAGGCGCCTGCAGCCAGCAGTAAAGCCAGGCAAGCAGAGGCGACGCTCCGTGTCTTCGTGTAAGTGGTTTCGAACATGTGAATCTCCTCTTCGGTGTGAATCCTCGATTCGAGCAACGAACGCGATTTCGGACAACGCGTTCGCCGGCGCGCGTCAAACGCGGGGGCGTCCCTGATTCGACAGGGACTCAGACCGAACTACGCGGAAGGTGTGAGATCGGATTTCACCGACAGGAGGGAACCTACCGAAGGCTCAGGGCTCAGGGCTCAGGGCTCAAGGAAGAGCATTCAGATCTCGGTCGCGCGACCAAGGTCTGAGAGCGCTTGCCTGAACAGTGAGCAAGCTTGGCTGGAGCAAAAGGATGAGGCCAGGATCGTTCGCGTAACGCATATAACTATAGGATGGCCAGACGTCCTCTCGGCTTCGCAATCATCGTGGCGCTCCTTGCAGTGCCGGCTACGCTGGGGCAGGAACGATTCTCGTTCTTCCAGGCCAGCACGCCGGAAAGCGTCGAACGTATGCTCCAGTTGGCCGGACTCCGCGACGACGACGTCGTGATCGACCTCGGGTCTGGTGACGGCCTGATTCCCCTGACGGCGGCGCGGATGAACGCCCGTCTGCGCGGGCGCGGCGTCGACATCAATCCCAAGCTCGTCCAAGAGTCGAACGACCGCGCGAAACACGAGGGCCTTGCAGGCCGGGTCCGGTTCGAGCATCAGAACGCGTTCGACGTGGACCTTCGCGAGGCAACGGTGGTGACGATGTGGTTATTTCCGGAGCTGATGCGCCTTTTGCGGCCGGTCATACTCGAACGCGCACGCCCCGGCACCCGGGTCCTCACCAGCACATGGGCGCTTGGCACCTGGCAACCCGATAAGGTCAACAACGATGGCACGCCAATCTACTTGTGGATCGTGCCGGCACGGGTGGCCGGCAGCTGGGTCTGGGATCTGACACTGGCGGGACGGCGATTCCGGCAGGCGTGTGTCCTCGACCAATATTTTCAGAACGTGGAAGGTGTCGTGCGTGCTGGAGATCGCCGCGAGGTCCTCGAAGCGGTGACCCTTCGCGGTGCGGACATCGGATTCACGCTGAACATCACGCTCGATGGGCTCGGGCTTACTCGCCATGACTTCAGCGGCGCCGTCAACGCCGATGAGATCAAGGGTTCCGTGAAAGTCACACCGTTGAATCAGGCGGCGACAACGTTGCCCTGGCGGGCGCGACGAACCACGCGCTCGGACTACTACGCCCCTACGGGTACGGCAATGTTTCGTGCGCCGGATCAGGTGCGTTGACTGACTCCGAACCGAACGCAGCCTAACGTTCTCGCGGTGGTGTGATGACTTTGACGAACCGCAGGTTGACCCACTGCTCGGACCGCCGCTGCTGCTCGTCCCGAGCGCAGCCGATGAATCCGTTCTGGACTTGTGTCACTTTGCAATTGAACACGCCGCCTGGCAAATCGACTTCGAGCCTCAAGACTTCGCCGGCGGTGAACGGAAGCCAGTCGCCCGCTGTCTGGGCACTGACCGGAACCGCCCGAAATGAGTACCCAACGAGCACCAGGATCGCGCCGAACACTGCCGTTAGAAGCGTACGCATGCCCACCACCTCCATAGGAACTTGACGCCAGCAAGTGCACGCCGGTTGGCTTGATTAGGGATGGACTGGGGCCGAGCTCACCGAAGGGCTGTCCTGAGCCTGTCGAAGGAGGCCGACTTGAGCCGCGCGACAAACGAAGAAACTAATACGGCCTGTAGCGCTCAGGACACCCTTCGACGACACGCGACGTCGGTCCGGCTGAAGCCGGACACTACGTACGAGGCTACAGCACCCCGAACTTGAACACCGTCGTCGACTTGTAGTGCTCCCCAGGTCGAAGCACGGTCGACGGGAAGTTGGGCTTGTTGGGAGAGTCGGGAAAATGCTGTGTCTCGACGCAGAAGCCCGTGCGCGAGCGGTAGACGTGACCGCCCTTGCCGACCATTGACCCGTCGAGCTTGTTGGCCGAATAGAACTGGATGCCCGGCTCGGTCGTCGTGATGTCCATCGTGCGGCCGGTCTTGGGATCGACAACGCGGGCGGCGGGCGCGAGCCCAGCGCCGCTGCGCGACAGCACCCAGTTGTGGTCGTAACCGCTGCTCAACTTGAGCTGCGGATGGTCGGCGTCGATGCGCTCGCCGATCGGCGTCTCCCGGCGGAAGTCGAACGGCGTGCCCTCGACCGGCGCGAGCTCGCCCGTGGGAATCTGGTTCGCGTCGACCGGCGTGTAGCGATCCGCGTGCAGGGTCAGGCGATGACCGAGAACGTCGCCGGATCCGTCGCCGGCCAGGTTGAAGTAGCTGTGCTGCGTGATGTTGACGATGGTCGGCTTGTCGGTAGTTGCCGAGTACTCGACGATGAGCTCGTTCGTGTCGGTGACTGTGTAGGCGACGCGAGCGGCGAGCGTTCCGGGATAGCCCTCGTGCCCGTCCAGGCTGGTATGCGTGAATACAACGGACGCTCCACGCGGATCGTTCACGACCTCCGCGCTCCAGACCGTCTTGTCGAATCCCTTCACGCCGCCATGGAGGTGATTGGGGCCGTTGTTCAGCGTCAGGTTGTACGTCTGCCCGTCGATCACAACGTGCCCGCCAGCGATCCGGTTGCCGTATCGGCCGACCACGGCCCCGAAGTAGCGGGACTTCGTCAGGTAGCCGTCCAGGTTCTCGTGACCGATCACGATGTCGTCGAGGCGCCCTTGCCGGTCAGGTACCTTGATCGACACGAGGATGATCCCGTAGGTGATTGCCCTGACTTCCATCCCGGCGGCGTTGGTCAGGGTAAAGAGCTTGACGGGGGTGCCGTCGGGCATCACACCAAACGCCGCTTCCGTCACTTTCGCTGCAACTGGCACAGAGGATCTCCCGGACACGACAGGGTTGACGACGCCACAAACGCTTGCGAGGGCCAGCGCGTACACGAAGAAACCGAGACCGGAATGCCTTGCAATCATCCTGGGCTCGGTGGACATCGTGCCGCGCGCTACCAGGTTAGCTTAACAAGAGATACGCCCTGCCGCGGCAGCTGGAACGTTACTGCGATCTCGCCCTGTTTCGCCGTGACTGTTTGCGAGGGCCCAAGCTCGTCAAGCGCGCCCGCTTTTTCGAGGGCCGCCAGCTGCTGCGCCGACGGCGGCTGCGGCGACCCCATCTTCTTCCACGCCTCGTACGTATTGCTCCGGTCGTGGTCCACGCGGTAGTGCACGACCTTCACGTTCGCGACTGGAACGCCCGCGATCGTCAGACCGATCTCGGCAGCGGGTGCGGGCAGATCGTCGTCGTGGTAGTTCCACACCAGGACCGCTATGGCCCGCTCCTGGCGGCTCGCGAGCGCGTTGATGTCGGCGCGTTCGCGGACACCGGTATCCCGCACGGTCTCGAGCGGCACGGCCCCGCTGCTTTCGACCGACACGCGATCGCCGCCCATCTGGCCGAGCATGCGAAAGACGTTCAGCACCGGTTTGGGGAGGCCGTTGGTCGAGAGGTCTCGAAAGCCATAGAAGTACGGCTGATCCTCGAACTCGAAGGCCCACGTCACCGTTCCCAGCAGGTTGACCTTATGCAGGTCCGCAAGCGCGTAGGTGCGGGCGATCTGCTCGGCCGTATAGCTCGAATACATGGTGCCGTTGCGATACGCGTTGTGGGGATCGGTCTTCACCGGACATGCCGCGCATCCTTCGGGGTCCGACTCGCCGATGACGATCGGCACGTCCTTCAACTCGGGGAATGAGGCAACGATCGAAAACCCGTTGTCGATGGCGCGGAGCTGGTTGCTGACCGACATCCGTACGAACGCCGCGTCATTCTCCTTGATGACGCGCGGCGCGCCCTTCGCGTGGAAGGTGACGAAGTCGAGCGGCGCGCCTACTTTCCCAGTCGCGCTGTTGGTGCCGCGCAAGCAGTGCTCGATGAAGTCACGCAGGAACTTCTGCGTGCGCGCGCCGTTGGGACCGGTAACCTCCGGCCCGCCAATCCGCGCCGTCGGCAGCGCGCGCTTGAGGCCGTCAGCGGCGTAGTCGTACAGCTTGAAATACTCCTCGGGCGTGCTCTGCCAGTAGCCGATGTCGGGCTCGTTCCAGACTTCCCAGATCCAGCTCTCGACTTCGGCCCGGCCGTATTTCTTCACCGAATGAGTGGCCCACTGATAGACGAGCTCGCTCCACTTCGCATAGTCCTTCGGCGGGTGCGCCCAACCGGTGTAGACGCGGTTATACGGAACGCCCGGCTGCCAGTCGTGACGGTAGGGCTGCGGCTTGACCGACATAGCCTCGGGCATGAACCCGATCTGCATCATGGGCTTCATGCCACGCTTCAGGTACGTGTCGACGATGCGATCGACGATCGTCCAGTCGTAGATCGGCTTGCCGTTGGCGTCCTCGGTGTAGGCGTTGGTCGATCCCCACTTGAGACCCGGCGTGCCATCCCCGCTCGTCAGCAAGTTGTGCGTGCGGACGAAGACCGGCACCGGGCTGAGCTTGGCCAACTCGGTCAGCAGCTTCTGTCCGTCCTTCATATAGGTGTAGTTGGGCTCGTCGTAGCCGAACCACGCCCACACGGGCTTCATCGGCGCGATCCGCTTCCCGGCGTCGACCTTGATGACGACGCGCTCGGCTTGCGGGGGGAGCGCCTGAGTTCCGACGCTCGCTGTCGCGAGCAGACCGCCCATGGAGATCATGAAGATTGCGAGACCGAACGTGCCCAGAGTGCCGTGCGTCACAGCCGTACCTCCACTGGCTTGCCGTCGAACGTCACGGGCTTCCCGGCGGTTTGACCCGCGAGGACGACCTCGATGTTTCGGCTGCCGGGCGGCAGCATGCGCGATCCGGGCGCCAGCGTCAACGTCAGGCGGCGTCCGGCGTCCCGCCACGTCACGGCGAGCCGCATGAACTGGCCCTTCCTGTAATCGAAGCTCCGGCCATCGTCCTCGTAGACGGAGGCCGTGCCGTCAGCGCCAGGATAGACGACGAGGCGGAGCGGACCGTCGACCTTTTCGTCGACGTACCTGCTTGATCGGCCCCATCGGAATCACCGCACCCGCGCGAACATAGAGCGGCGTCGTCTCGAGGGTCACGGCGCGCTCGATCTCGCGGCCTCCCTCGACCCGCGCGGCGGTCCAGAAGTCGAACCATATTCCCTTTGGCAGATATACCTTCCGCGTTGTTGCGCCCTTTTCCACAACCGGGGCCACGAGCAGATCGCGTCCCCAGAAGAACTGATCGCCGCGCGCGGACGCGGCCGGGTCGTCGGGATGGTGGAGCCACATCGAGCGCATCATCGGCAGCCCGGTGTCAGCGGTCTCGCGGGCGGCCGTGTAGATGTAGGGCATGAGCTGATACCGCAGCTCGAGATACTTGCGGAGGATCGGCTCCACCTGAGGGTTGTTCAACTCTTCGGGCGCTGGCGAGAAGGCATTGGTTTCTTTCGGTCCGCCATCGCCGCCGTTCCAGCCCCAGGGCAGCTTCAAGTGCCAATGACGGCCGTGCGCGCGAAAAGACGGGCAGAACGCGCCGAACTGGAACCACCGCACGTGGAGCTCGCCCGTGTACTCGGCAGTCGGCACGAACCCGCCGATATCGGTGCCCCAGTACGGAAGACCGGACAGTCCGGTGTTGACGGCGATCGGCACGTGCGTCTTGAGCGTCTCCCACCGCGACTGCACGTCGCCCGACCACAGAAACGCGCCGTAGCGTTGCATGCCGGCGGCGCCGTTGCGATGCAGGGCGAACGGTCGCTCGTTGGGCCGCCACTGCTGCGAGCCCTCCCAATACATCCGATGACGCGCGAGGCGTGACGTCAGGTCGAGGCCATCGCCCTGGTCGGGCCACCAGCCGTCGATGCCGAGATCGTAGAGCGGCTTGTGGTACGGCCAGTAGCAGGCGACGTTCCGATCCTCGGGCCAGCGATTGTCCGGCGTTCGGCCGCTCGGCACGGCGTTCGCCGGCGTGCAGGGATCGGCGACCGTGCCCGACATCCGACGGCCTTCGATGACGATGTGGAGCACGACCTTGAAGTGCTGCGCGTGCATCTCGTCGATCATGCGCTTGGGATCGGGGAAGTTGTCCGGTTTCCAGCCGAACTCGCCGTTGCGCGTATTCCAGCCCGAGGGCGTGAACTCGGTGCCGAGATAGATCAGCGCGTCGCATGGCAGCTTCTTCTGTCGAAAGGTCTTCGGGATCGACAGGATCTCGTCTGGCCCCGAAAGGGTTCGGTGCGACTGCATGTAGCCGAGCGTCCACTGGGCGGGCAGCTCGGGCAGGCCGGTGATGCGCGCATACTCGCGCATGATCACTAGAGGATCCCGCGATGCGACTAGGAACACGTCGACTGGCGAGCCGGCAGCGGTGGGCGTGAACTTCCCGTCCGTCCCGGTGAAGTCGAACGCGCCCTGCGGGTGATGGATGAACATCCCCCACCCGTCTGTGCCCACGAGCCACTGGATCGGCGCGCGCGCGCCGTGCGTCTGGAGCTGATAGCCGCCCTGGCCGTTGCGCATGCGGTCGGTCTGACCCTTGCGGTCGAACTGCGGGCCGCCCTGCCCGAGGCCGAGGAGGGGCCCTTTCGGCAGCAGGAACGTCATGTCAGGCGCCTGTGCGTCGAACGTCAGCCGTTGCACTGGTGCGCCGGCGGCCGTCTCGATGTGGAGCGTGGGCGGCTGTACGGTGAATCGCACGGTGAGGTTCCCGGCGCGCACGGGCTTGAATGCCTCTCCGGTCGTCGCAGCACTGACACGCTTCGCCGCGTCCGGCTGCGCCAACCCGCCATCGTCTGGCACTGCCGCTGGCGCCCCGGCAGTGACTGGAAGGACGGTGATGCGGACCGTCGCCGGACTGAGCGACGACACCGCAATCTCGACGGGTCTGCCGCCGATCGTGATCTCCGTCGCCTGCCCTCGGATGATGCCCCCGGAAAGAGCAACGCCCGTGGTAGCGGAGGTGAGGTGTTTGAGCGCTTCCCGCCGCGTGATCGATCCAGACATGACGCGCATAGTACCCGACTGGCCGGTTTATGGCCGTATCGACTTTTCGAATGGGGAGAGCGCAGAGAAGACGGAGTCAACGGGTTCAACACGAAGAAACGGAGACGAACGAAGACGCACGGAGGCTGTCACGCTGCCCCGGCAGTGAACAGCAAACAGCACTGCTTGCGCCGCGCACGCGCGGCGGGGTCGACCCCAGCGCCGGCCTCTGGCTGCCTCTGGCCGGCGCGCAAGCAGTCGCAGCGTGACAGCCTCCGTGCGTCACCGTTCACTTCGTTCCTCCGCGTTGAAACCGTTGCCTCCGTCCCCTCCGACGGCCTCGAATTCAGCATAGAATCTCCACCAATGCGCAAGATTCGTTGGGGCGTGCTCGGCGTCGCGAAGATAGCGACCGATAAAGTCATTCCGGCCATGCAGCGTGGACAGTGGTCCGAGGTCACCGCCATCGCATCACGGGACATCGAGAAAGCGCGCGCAGCGTCGGCAAAACTGGGCATCGCGAAGGCCTACGGCTCGTACGAGGCGCTGCTCGAAGACGACGACATCGATGCCGTTTACAACCCACTGCCGAATCATCTGCACGTCCCCTGGACGATCAAGGCCGCCGAGCGCGGCAAGCACGTGCTCTGCGAGAAACCGATCGCGCTCTCGGCTGGCGAGGCCCGTCAGCTCGTGACAGTGCGCGAGCGCACGGGGGCCAGGATCCAGGAAGCGTTCATGGTCCGCACGCACCCGCAGTGGCTGACGGTCAAGGACCTGGTCTCCAGCGGGCGGATTGGCGAGGTGCGCTCCATGCTGGGCGCGTTCAGCTACACCAACCGCGACCCGGCGAACATCCGCAACCGGCCCGAGCTCGGCGGCGGCGCGTTGATGGACATCGGCTGCTATCTCATCAACACGTCGCGTTTCATCTTCGGCTGCGAGCCCTTGCGCGTGACCGGAGCCATTCAGCGCGACCCCGAGATGCACACCGATCGGCTGACATCGATTCTGCTCGACTACGGCACGGGACATGCGGCCGGCACCTGCAGCACGCAGATGGTCTTCTATCAGCAGCTGCAGATCTTCGGCACCGCCGGCCGCATCGAGCTCCCCATTCCCTTCAACGCGCCACCCGACCGGCCCTCGCGCATCATCGTCGACACCGGCGCTGACCTCTTCGGCGGCGGGATCTCGCACATCGATGTCGACGTCTGCAACCAATACACGATCCAGGGCGATCTCTTCTCGAAGGCGATTCTCGACAACACGACCGTGCCCTCGCCGATCGAAGACGCCGTGAAGAACATGGCGTGCATCGATGCCATCTTCAAGTCAGCGGAAACAGGACGCTGGGAGGTACCGCAGTAGCCGTGTCCATTTACCTCGGTCTCGATTCCAGTACGCAGAGCGTGACGGCGACAGCCGTTGACATCGACGACGCGCAGCCGGACCGTCGCGCCATTCTCTTCGAGCGAACCTTCCGCTACGACGAAGCGCTGCCCCGGTACGGGACCGAGCACGGCGTGCTGCGCTCGGCCGATCCGCGCACGGTGCATGCGCCGCCGCTGATGTGGTCCGAGGCGCTCGATCGGATGCTCGCCGACCTGGCGCGCGACACCGGTGTCGACTGGAGCCGACTGCGCGCGATCTCTGGCTCGGCACAGCAGCACGGCAGCGTGTACGTCAACGCCGGCGCCCGTCAGCGGCTCGGCGCGCTCGATCCGTCGCGGCCGCTTGCCGACCAGCTCGGCGACGTGTTCTCACGTCCAACGTCGCCGATCTGGATGGACTCGAGTACAGACCGCCCAGTGCGCCGCCATCGAGACCGCGGTCGGTGGGCCGCGCGCTCTCGCCCGCATCACCGGCTCGCGCGCGTTCGAGCGCTTCACGGGGCCACAGATCCGGAAGTTTGCCGAGGAAGAACCGGCCGCCTATGCGGCAACCGATCGTGTACATCTCGTCAGCTCCTGGCTCGCGTCACTGCTCGCCGGAACCGACGCCGCAATCGATCCCGGGGACGGCTCCGGCATGAACCTCATGGATCTCGCGTCGAAGCAGTGGTCGGCGGAGGCCGTCCGCGCAACGGCGCCAAACCTCGACGCGAAATTGCCGCCCGTCGCCGAGTCGTGGACCGTCCTCGGAACGCTGTCGCCCTATTGGCAGCAGCGGTACGGTTTCCCTGCCGCGCGCGTGGTGGCCTGGTCGGGCGACAATCCCTGCAGCCTCGTCGGCACCGGACTCGTTCGTCCGGGCATCGTCGCCATCTCCCTCGGCACGAGCGACACAATCTTCGGCATCATGCCCACCCCTCGCCCGAGCGACGATGGCACCGGCCACGTCTTTGCCTCGCCAACGGGCGCATACATGGGCATGTCGGTCTTCAAGAACGGCTCGCTCGCGCGGGAGCGCGTCAGAGACGAGTATGGGATGGACTGGCCCGCTTTCTCGGCGGCGCTCGCGCGGACCCCCGCGGGCAACCGGGGCGCCACGATGCTGCCGTGGTTCGACCCCGAGATTACACCACTGGTCCTCGAGCCTGGCGTCAGGCGTTACGAGCTCGACGCGGCCGATGCTGATGCCAACGTGCGCGCCATCGTCGAAGCGCAGATGATGTCGCTCGCGCTGCACAGCCGGTGGATGGGCGTGCGGATCTCGACGATCTACGCCACCGGCGGCGCCTCCGCCAATCGTGACGTGCTGCAGGTCATGGCCGACGTATTCGATGCCGAAGTGCTGCAGCTCGAGACAGGCAATTCCGCGGCGCTCGGCGCTGCACTACGGGCGTTCCACGCCGATCGGCTGGCCGACGGCCGTCCGCTCGCGTGGGAGGACGTGATCGCGGGGTTCGTGGTGCCGCGGCTTGATTCGCGTTTGAAGCCGCAGCCCGCGAACGTGGCGACCTACCAGCGGCTCATCGAGGTGTATGCAAATCGGGAGCGGGAGGCGCTGTTGGGTGCCTAGAACGGTGTCAGCGCGGACGAATCACACACGATGAGCGCGAAGCTCGCGAAGATCGCGAAGGACATCCAGCAATGTTGCTTCGCGAACATCGTGGTCTTCGCGCTCATCGTGATACTGTCCGTGTCGAGCAAGAGTATCATCCGCTTCTAAACTACGAACGTCATGGACTATACGGGCCACGGATAACACGGACAACACGGACAGCATGAGTGGGTGTGGTCCATCGCGGACACGCCTTCTCGTTGCTCAACTGATGGCTACTCGCCCAATCCACATCGCCTGGGCTCTCGCCGCGGCGCTCGTCGCAGGTCTTGGTCCCTTCGGGCTGATCGCTGCTCCTCGCTCGGCCAGGAGATGCTGACGCTCGAGGGCGACGTCGGCGGCGTGCACGACCCGGTGGTCATCAAGGAGCGCGGCACCTACTACGTCTTCGTGACAGGCGGGCGTTCGGGGCAGGGCATCCTTCCTATCAAGACATCAACCGATCTGCGGCGGTGGCAGAACGCAGGCTACGTCCTGCCGGCGCTCCCCGAGTGGGCGACGCGGGAAATCCCGCTGGCGCGCAATGCCTGGGCGCCGGACATTTCCGTCCTGAACGGCAAGTACCACCTCTACTACTCGGTCTCCTCGTTTGGCAGCCGCAACTCGGCGATCGGCCTGGCCACCAACCGGACGCTCGATCCGGCGAGCCCGGACCACCGGTGGGTGGACGAGGGAATGGTGCTGAGGTCGTTTGTCGAGAAAGACGACTGGAACGCGATCGACCCGAACCTGGTGATCGAAGACGAGAAGAACGTCTGGCTCACGTGGGGCAGCTTCTGGGGCGGCATCAAGATGCGACGCGTCGATCCGGCCACTGGCAAGCTGTCAGACACCGACACCACGATGCACTCGCTCAGCAGCCGCGCCCGCGAGCAGCCGACGAACGGGTCGGTCGAGGCGCCATTCATCGTGCGCCACGGCGACTACTGGTATCTGTTCGTGTCCTTCGATCGCTGCTGCCGCGGCGCCGACAGCACCTACAACGTGGTGGTGGGACGCGCGCACGCGATCACCGGCCCTTACGTCGATAAAGCGGGGACGAAGATGACCGACGGAGGCGGGTCGCTCGTCATTGCCGCCACGACGCCGACGTGGAGAGGCCCGGGACACCCCGCAGTGCTCCGCGACGGGGGAAAAGACTATCTCTTCTTTCACGCCTACTACGGCGCCGGGCTGGGTCGAGGGTCGGCGCTGCAGATTTCCACGATCGCGTGGGACGACGGCTGGCCGCGGGTCGGAGCACTCCCTTAACGTCCTAACCCTTACCCCACGCAGCTCACTGAGCACGGGCGTGCGGCGGCAGCACGATGGTCACGATGCCAGGATGAGCACGATGAGACCGAGAGCCGCCGGCGCGATCGCGACTATCGCACCCCGAGCAGCAAATCGATGAGCAGCTGATCCAACCGCTCGTAGGCGAGGCCCTTCGCGGCAATCGCGGCGCGATCGAACGTGCGTTTCTTGAGCGTGTCGGCCGCGGCTCGGGTATAGGCCGGCGCGGGCGGTTCGCCGTGGGTATCGCGGAGGCTCGCGAGGATCGCCTGGATCTCCTTGTCCTCTCGGAACCTCTTCGCCTTGTCCTTGAGGATCAGGTAGGTCCGCATGCAGCCGCTGGCGAAGTCCCAGACGCCCTCCTGATCTTCGGTGCGGTACGAGTGCGCGTCGAAATGCCGGGGACCGTCGTAGCCCGAATCCTCAAGCAGCTTGACGACGAAGAAGTTGGCCTTGATCGACTCGGACCCGAATCGCAGGTCCTGGTCGTAGCGGCTGAACTTCTGATCGTTGAGGTCGATGTGGAAGAGCTTGCCCGCCTCGAGCGCCTGCGCGATCGCATGGTAGAAGTTCAGTCCCACCATGTGCTCGTGCGCGACCTCGGGATTGACGCCGACCATCTCGGGATACTGGAGCGTCGGGATGAACGCCAGGTATGCGGCCGTGGTCGGAAAATACAGGTCGCCGCGGGGCTCGTTGGGCTTCGCCTCGAGAGCGAACCGGAAGCCGTACTTCTGGTCGCGTGAGTACTCGCAGAGGAAGTTCAGCGCCTCGCGGAAGCGCTTGATGGCTTCGACCGGGTCCTTGGCGGCGTCGACCTCCGCACCCTCGCGCCCGCCCCAGAACACGTAGGTCGACGCACCCACCTCGGCGCCCAGGTCCATCGCCTGCATCGTCTTCTGCAGCGCGTAGGCGCGGACGCGGGCATCGTTCGACGTAAACGCGCCGTCCCTGAAGATCGGGTCGGTAAACAGGTTCGTCGTCGCCATCGGCACGCACATGCCGTGATCCTTGAGCGCCTGCTTGAAACCGCTGACGATGCGATCCCGCTCGGCGGCCGTCGCGTCGATCGGCACCAGGTCGTTGTCGTGGAAATTGACGCCCCAGGCGCCGAGCTTGCTCAGCCGCTCGACGGCGACGACTGGGTCGACCCAGGGCCTGACGAACTCGCCGAAGGGGTCACGGCCGCGGTTGCCGACGGTCCAGAGGCCAAACGTGAACCTGTCCGAAGCGACGGGAGTGAAATTGTCAGTCTGCATGCGCCAACGATTGTATCCATTTCTAGGCTCTCGGCTCCAGGCTCTCGGCTCTAGCTAAAACCCTCGAGCCATTCATCGAAGATCTTGGCTAGAGCCGAGAGCCAAAAGCCGAGAGCCTTGGGCCATAATCCCGTATGCCCATTTCCCGCCGCCGCTTCGTCCAGACCTCAGCCCTCGCGGCCACGGCCGCGTACGCGGTTCCAGCGGCTGCTCAGCGTGGCGGGCAGGGCGGTCCCGCGACGCCGGTGCCCGACAGCATCCGCGCGCTCAAGCCGTTCCCTGGCAAGGCGGCTCCGATCTCGGAGCAGGAGCGCCTGGGCCGCATCGAAAAGGCGCGCCGGCTGATGGCTGACAACGACATCGGCGCCATCGTGCTCGAGACGGGCACGAGCATGTCCTACTTCGCCAACGTCCGGTGGGGACTCAGCGAGCGCCCGTTCCTCCTCGTCATCCCTCAGAAGGGCGAGCTGGCGTACGTCTGCCCGGGATTCGAAGAGGCTCGTGCGAGAGAGCTGACCACGTTCACGAAGGACGTCCGCGTCTGGCAGGAAGACGAGGACTGGGGTGCGACGGTCCTAGGCATCCTGAAGGATCGAGGCGTGTCGACGGCGAAGATCGGCGTCGAGGAGCGCGTCCGCTTCTTCATCGCCGACGGCATCGCGCAGGCGACGCCGGCATCGAAAGTCGTCCTCGCGACGCCGGTAACCGCGGGCTGCCGGATGATCAAGTCGGCGACCGAGATTGCGCTGATGCAGCGCGCGAGCGACATCACTATCGAAGCGTTTCGCGCCGCGCTGACGACCCTGCGCGAAGGGATGACCCAGGTCGAGCTCGGCCGGAACATCCGCGCGGCCTTCGACGCTCTCGGCGGGCCCGGAGGATCGGCGCTCATCGGGTTCGGCCAGTTCTCGGCCTTTCCGCACGGCAGCATTACGCCACAGGCCGTCCGCGAAGGAGACATCGTGCTCATCGACGGCGGCTGCACCATCGAAGGCTATCAGTCCGACATCACCCGGACGACCGTCTTCGGGCAGCCGACCGCGCGGCAGACTGACGTGTGGAACCTCGAGAAGCGTGCACAGACGGCCGCGTTCAACGCCGCGCAAGTCGGGGCGACCTGCGAATCAGTCGATGCCGCCGCGCGCAAGGTCATTACCGACGCGGGCTTTGGACCGGGCTACAAGGTTCCGGGACTCCCCCACAGAACTGGTCATGGCATCGGGATGGACGGCCATGAGTGGACCAACTTCGTGAAGGGCAACAAGACGCGACTCGCCCCCGGCATGTGCTTCAGCGACGAGCCGATGATCGCCATCTACGGCGAGTTCGGCATCCGGCTGGAGGATTGCCTCTACATCACCGACAAGGGACCGAAGTTCTTCACGGAACAGTCGGTGGCGATAGACAAGCCGTTTGCGTAGCTTCACTGTCGGGTCCGGCTAAAGCCGGACACTACGGCTGCCCGGTCGTAGCGTGGCAGCACGGTCGTAGCACGGTCGTAGTCCGTCCGGCTTTAGCCGGACCTCTTCCCGTCGTCGTCTACTTCCCCTCTTCCAACTTCTTGAACTGCGCGATGTAGGCATCGACGTTGTCGGCACGGACGACGTCGACGCCCGAGTCGATGACCGTCGCAGTCGGCATCTTCCCCGCCTTGATTCCGGCCAGCATCTTCACGGGCTCTTCGCCCCAGCCGAAGTACTTCTGGCCGATCAGGATCTGCACCTTTCCTTCCTTGAGGAGCTCTGGAGCGGGTTGGATCGTGTCGAACGAGATGACGAAGGTGCTTTTGGGCACCGGCATCAACGCGTTGCGATTGAAGACCGGCCAGCCCCCCACCGAGATCCAGGCGCCAAGATCGGGATAGCGATTCGACCCGGTCGCGATGAGCTCGGCCGCCTTGACCGAATCTTCCCTGACGTCGAACGTTTCGATGACCCGGATGCCAGGGTGCTTCGCGAGCACCTCCAGAACGCCATCGAGCCGCCGCTGCAGGTTCGTGGCGCCGGCGGTCGTCATCAACGCGACCGTTCCCTTGCCGTTGAGCAGCTTGACCGCTTCCTCGCCCATAATCCGGCCGCCCGCCTTGTCGTCGACGCCGTAAAACGCGATCCGCTTCGACTTGGGGGCGTCGGCGTCCCACGTGACCACAGGGATGCCCGCGTCCATGGCGCGGTTGATGGTTTCGGTGAGGAAATCCCCGTTCAGACAAGAGATCGCGATGCCGTCCACGCGCTGCGTGATGAACGACTCGAGAATCTCCTTTTGTTTGAGCTGGTCCCCTGTTTCCGGCCCGCGCCAGATGACCTCGACGTTCCCCAGGGCTTTGGCGGCGCGTTCGGCGCCCTTCCTGGCATAGTCGAACACCGGCAGGTCGAGCGCCTTGGGAATGACGGCGAATCGAAGCTTGCGCGGCGCATCGGCGGGTGGCGTGCCGCTGCCGCCGCAGGCCACACTCAGCGCGGCGAGAAGTCCAAGGGCCCCTGCGATTCTTTTCATCTTCTTCCTCCCTATGAGGTCTCAGACACCTGTAGCGCGGAACTTCAGTTCCGCGTCAGGGGAAGTTCGGAACGCCCGGACGCGGAACTGAAGTTCCGCGCCGTGACGCGCAACTAAAGTTGCGCGCTACGGGCGCACTTAAGCTCCACGTTTCACTAATACCTGATCCATCACGACAATCACGATCACCACGACACCAACGATCATCCGATCATAGAACGTAGCGCCGGGAATCTGCGCCAGGGCGTTGCGCAGCACGCCGAAGATGAGCGCGCCCAGCACGGCACCGACGACCGACCCGCGCCCGCCGGAGAGGCTGGCGCCGCCGACGACGGCCGACGCGATGATGTCGAGCTCGTAGCCCATGGCGAGGTCGGCTTTCCCCTGCCCCTGGACGAGCGCCAGCACGACGCCCGACACCGCGGCGAGCGTCGCCGAAATCAGGTAGACCGACGTCTTGATGCGCGCCGAGCGAGATCCCGGAATAGAGCGCGGCGGTCTCGTTTCCGCCGACCGAATAGACCGCGCGCCCCCACTGCAGGCGATGCATGGCGATCTGGAAGAGGATCGCGAGCACGATCATCACTGCGGGGGGCCACCAGTCGAGCGGGATCCCGAGCGGCCGCCACCCCTGTGGCAGCATCCGTGAGACGTCGAAGTAGCGGCCCTCGGTGAGGATGAATCCTGCGCCCCGCACGATCCCCATCGCGCCGAGCGTGGCGATGAACGGCGGGAGCTGGACGGTGATCACCAGGAGCGAGATGAGGAGTCCCGACGCGACACCGACGAGCAGGCCCGCGGCGATGCTCGGCGCGAGGCTCCAGCCGCCCTCGACGAGCAGGCCGCCGGTCACGACGCTCGCGAGCGCGATGACGGCGCCCGGCGAGAGGTCGATGCCGCCCGAGATGATGACGATCGCCGCACCGATGGCCGCGATGCCGTAGATCGAGGAGTACTTCAGGACGAGAAGCGCATTCGAGCCGTTCAGGAACGGGTGGTAGCCGCTGCCGGATTCCGGCCACAGATACCAGCCGAAGAAGACGATCTCGAGCAGCAGGATCGCGAGCGTGCTCCCCTCGCGCACGCGCAGCAGCCCGGCGAGACGCCTCACGACGCGCGCCTCACGGGTGCCGTCGCGAGCTGCATCACCGATTCCTCGTCGGCCTGACCGGCCGACAGATCTCCCTGCACTCGTCCTTCCCGCATCACGAGAATCCGGTGCGCCAGCGCCAGGATCTCGGGCAGATCGCTCGAGACGACCAGGCAGGCGGCGCCGTCGGCCGCCTTTCGGCGCACGATCTCGTGGATCTCGTCCTTGGCGCCGACGTCGACGCCCTTGGTCGGCTCGTCGAGCAGGAACACGCGCGGGTTGATGCCCAGCCAGCGCGCCAGTACGACTTTCTGCTGATTGCCGCCGCTCAGCCGGTCGGGCGTCGCCTCGATGCCGGGCGCCTTGATGTTCCAGTTCCGCACCAGGTCATGGCTGAACGCACGCTCCTCGACCGCGTGCATCAAGACCGACCGGCTCGTCGTCGCACGCGGCAGCGCCAGGTTGTGGCGCAGCGCGAGGTTGAAGAGGAGCGCCTGACGCTGGCGATCCTCGGGCACGAGGGCCACGCCCGCGCGGGTCGCGCCAAGAACGCTGCCGCGCGGCAGGGCCGTCTCGCCGACGAAGACCTCGCCGCGATCGGCCGCGTGCAAGCCGAAGATTGTCTCGAGCAACTCCGATCGGCCCGAGCCCACGAGCCCAAACACCCCGACGATCTCACCCCGATGGACGTCCAGGCTCACATTGTCGACGGCCGGCGCCCGCACCAGGCCGCGGACGCGCAGTACCGGTTCGGTGGTCACCGGGCGCGAATACGCCGCCCGTGCCGGCAGGTCGCGGCCGACCATGGCGCGGACGATCACTTCGGGGGTCGCGGCTCGCGGCTCGCGGCTCGCGGCTGTCAGCTCGCGGCTCGCTGCTGGCGGCTCGCTGATGCTGGCTCGCGGGTCGGGACTTCCCGCAGCGGAGCGTGCTTGGTGATCGAACGTTCCCGCATACCGGCCATCGCGCAGCACGGTCATGCGGTCGCAGAGTCGAAAGACCTCCGGCAGACGGTGCGACACGTAGAGGATCGTCACGCCTCGATGACGCAGGTCGTCGAGCACGCGGAACAGATGGTCGGCTTCGGCGGAGGTCAGCGCCGTCGTCGGCTCGTCGAGCACGAGCACGCGGCAGTCGAAGGCGAGGGCTCTGGCCACCTGTACGAGCTGACCGTGCGCCGCGGAGAGCCGCCCCATCTGCGCGTCCGGCGCGAGCGACAGGTGCAGGCGCGCGAGGAGGTCGCGGGTGCGCAGGCGCATCTCGCGCTCGAGCAGGACGCCGCCGCGACCGGTCAGCTCGCGGCCCGCGAAGATGTTGCCGGTGACGGTGAGGTTGGGAAACGTCACCATCTCCTGATAGACCATTCCAATCCCGTGCGCGAGCGCGTCGCGAGGGCTTGCGGCCGACAGGCGCTGGTCGTCCAGCCGGATCTCGCCGCGGTCCGGCGAGACGATGCCGGCGAGGATCTTGAGGAGCGTCGATTTGCCGGCGCCATTCTCTCCCATCAGGGCGTGCGTCTCGCCAGAGTGCACGGCAAAGCTCACGCCGTCGAGCGCCCGCACGGCCCCGAATGACTTGTGGATGTCGAGGAATTCGAGTCCTGGCACGCGGACCTGTCAATCCCCCGCTGGCAACGGCGAGGCTACCGCCGCTGGAGCATACCGCCGAAGGATACCCATGCCGATCGCCGCCCGTCGCACGCGCTCCCGCGACAGGGCGAGCACGGCGCCCGCAAGGTGCTGGCCGGCCGGGTAGAGCGGCGGCGAGTTGCGCAATCCGTACTTCAAGTAGATCGGCGCGGCAACGCGCACCATCTCGGGGATCTCGTAGTAGCGAACGCCGCCCCCGAAATCATCCGGGCTCTCGATGTAGTAGTCGATGGCCACGTCCACGGCCTGACGGATGGCGGCGATCTGCGGCAGCGAGAGATCGACCGGAAGGTTGAGCGAGGTCGCGCCCAGGTCCTCGAGGAGCCGCGCCGCCGCGGGATTCGGCGCCGCGAGCGTCACCGACGTCTTCAACACGAAGTCCGGCGGCAGGTCGCCGCTCTTCTTCATCCGGCCGAGGATCATCAACTGTCCCAGGTCGGCGACGAGGATCGAGTTGATGCCGAGGGTGACGCCGTGCAACACGTCTTCGATGCCGAACGCGAGCTGATCGGCGCCGCGCAGCGACGACCCGACAACGCGTCCAGCGGTGCTGGCCGCCTGAATGCCGACGTCCCAGTTCGCGCGTGGCCCGACAAACAGGCACACCTCGACGCCGTGCTGCCGGCCGAGCGCAACCATCTCACGGATCTCGTCATCGGTCTGCAGCATGATGCCGCTGCCCTGGCTGATGCGGTGGATGGTCACGTCGTATGCCGCAGCACTCTCGATGACCGCCTCCATCGCCCTCGGTCCCTCGGTCGACGGGATCTCGATTCGGTACTCGCCGCCGTCGTCGAATCGCTTCTTCGACGTGGGCAAATCGTAAGCATCACGCGCGGGAAGGCCGGCGCGGGAAAGAAGGTCGCTCGCTTTACTCATTGCGCCTCATCTTCTTCCGGGGCGGTTCGTTGACGCTCATCGGGCTCACGGCCATATCACGATGGTCACGATGAGCTTCCCCTGGGTTTTGGCATCGTGATCATCGTGTTCATCGTGATGTCGTCGTCGGTGCAGGCTGCGTTGCGCGTATCCGCGAGAGACAAAGGGCATGGGTGTGGCGCGGGTATGATAATACTTTCACCCGCCTGGAGGGTCCGGGGAGACGTATGCGAATCCTGATCGCGACCGCCGTCGGCGCCTCGCTGGCCTTTACCGCCCTGCCGCAACCGGCGCCTGCGGGCCGGGCGGGCGTCACGCGCACGGCCACTGCCACGCTGGTCAACGGACAACCCGTCGAACTGTTCACCCTCACGAACGCCTCTGGCGTCGAAGTGAAGGCGATCACCTACGGCGGCATCATCACGTCGTGGCGAGTGCCCGATCGCAATGGCCAGATCGCCGACATCGTGCTCGGCTACGACGACGCCGCCGCATACATCGCGAGTAACTCACCGTACTTCGGAGCAGTTGTCGGGCGGTACGGCAACCGGATTGCGAAAGCCCAGTTCTCCCTCGACGGTCATGTGTATGCGCTCGCGGCGAACAACGGTGTCAATCATCTGCACGGCGGCAACCGCGGCTTCGACAAGGTCTTGTGGCAGGGTGAAACGCTGCGAGGAGGCGGTGGCGCGGGCGTCGCGTTCAGCCGTACGAGCACGGACGGCGAGGAAGGATACCCGGGGAATCTGAAAGTGCGCGTGACCTACACGCTGACCGACAAGAGCGAGCTGGTCGTGGCCTACGAGGCGACGACCGACAAGGCAACACCCGTCAACCTGACCCAGCACACCTACTTCAACCTCGCGGGCCAGGGCCGCGGCGACATCCTCGGACACGAGCTGCGCATCAACGCCGACCGGTATACGCCAGTCGATGCGACACTCATCCCGACCGGCGAACTGGCATCAGTCGACAAGACGCCGTTCGACTTCCGCAAACCGACCGCTATCGGTGCGCGAATCAAGAGCGAGCACCCGCAGATGCAGTTCGGACGCGGCTACGATCACAACTGGGTGCTGGCGCGAACGGGTCCCGGCCTCTCGCTCGCGGCCGACGTCTACGAACCGAAAAGCGGACGCACGCTCCAGGTCAGGACGACCGAGCCCGGCCTGCAGTTCTATACCGGCAACTTCCTGGACGGCACCATTACGGGCAAAGGCGGAAGCGTCTACCGGCAGCGCTCTGCCTTCTGCCTCGAGACCCAGCACTTCCCGGACTCGCCGAACCGGCCCACGTTTCCGTCCACGACGCTCCGCCCTGGAGATACCTACCGCACGCGGACGGTCTTTGCGACGGGAGTGAGATAGCTACTCGCGGCTCGCGGCTGGCGGCTCGCTGTTGCTAACTACAACCGCTAGCAGCGAGCAGCCAGCGGCGAGCCCCCACGCGATGGGCAGACGGCGACTCGCGGCCGGCGGCTAGCCGTTGCTAACTACAACAGCCAGCAGCGAGCAGCGAGCCACGGCACACAACTAGCAGGTATCCCTGCCACCATGATCAGGCTGGAGCAGGTCCGGGGTGAAATGCTCGAACGATTCGAGCGCGTCGATCGGCGATTCGCTCAGAACGAGCAGCGTCTCGGGCGGATGGAACAGCGCCTTGCCGACCTTGCGGATCGGCTCGAGGCGCTCCGTGCGGAGCTGCTCGCGCAACTGGAGTTGCTTGCGTGGACCGCGTCTGGCGCGGCGGTACTCGCAGAACCAGGAACCGAGTACCGACTTGGAGCTCGCGCCGGAGAACTCCGAATAGACCAGCCCGCTCCAGGGTCTTCCGCCTGAAGGCGGAGGCCACAGCACACTGAACGAGTAGACCTGTGTGGCTTCCGCCTTCAGGCGGAAGGACAGAGCTACGACCGCTCGACGCGCGTATCGTGGACGCCGAGCCGCCAGGTTTGGTCGTGCGCTTCGAGGTCCCAGTTGAAGAAGTCGGTCGCGATCCGCAAGGCGGCAAGCGGTTCCCAGGCCAGGCCCAGCAGCTGTCCGTTGCACGGAACGCCAGACGGGTGACCCGACGCTTCGGCGTACCTGCGGGCATCGGCAGCCGCGAACTTGCAGACGACTGACAGCCCGGCCCACTGCTCGGTGGCGAGCCGGTACACCCGGTATTCGCAGCCGGGCTCCCAGAGCGATCCGAGCTTGAAGATCAGGCACTCCGGCGCAGCGTCGCAGGCCTGCTGAACGGCTTCTTGTTGGTCCCGGCTGAGAGGAGCCCAGCCCGGGGGAAGCACCGGCGTCCGGTGCGGTTCCGGATAGGCGACGACGAGGCCGCCGTGCTCGATGAGTCGCACGCGCCTCGCAGGGCGAACGCCGACTTGATTACCAGTTGATGTTTCCATGGTGCCTCGAGGCCCTCCGACCCCTCGACGCCCTTTCGGACTCGCGTCCGACCGAGGTCAATTCACGAGATTCGACGTGGCCGACATGCCTTGCCCGCCGCCGCTGGAACCGTTGGCCCTGTCGAGCGCAGCCTCGTAGAGCCGGATCCAGATGTCCGTCGACGCGAGAAGGTCCTGGTACTGCTGGTGGAGCCGATGGTGCTCCTCCGCGAGACGCGCATTCTCACGAGTCAAGGTCAGGATCCGCGCCTGGTCGTCCTGGCGCGACCGTGCATTCGAGATTCGCCTCATTTCCAGCCAGTTGAGCGTCATTGCCGTATCCATTTCCCGTTACTCCCGTTTAGTAGACCGTCCCCGTATGTCTGATGTAACGGTGGTTTCGGGAGAACCGAACATGACACCCAATTCGGGCTCGGGGGGGCAGGGCTCGAAGGGCGGGGTTCTTGCGGCCGGGGGCCCGCGGTATGGCTGAGTCGGCTGGCGTTCCCGGCCGTGAAGAACCACGTGTTGTAGTGTCCGGCTTTAGCTGGACCAAGAACAAGTCCGCCTAAAGGCGGACGCTACGATCTTGGCTAAGCCCGAGCCCCGAAAAACCTACATCCGAGGATTTCGCCGGGAAGTGAGCGTTCCGCGCACCAAAGGCGCCCAGGACGCGCCCCGAGGGGGATGACCAACACCGGCAGCATAGAGGACCGATTCTGTAATCCCGTCAATGCCGAGGTCCCCCTCAATCCGGCTGTCGGAGAGGCCCATCAAACAAAAGGGCGCCAGTTTCAGCCAGGTCGCGGTCAGGCAGAAGGTCTGGCAGACATGGCCCGCCTCCGCCAGCGCCGCCCTATAGGCACGCGAATAGGGGTAACGCCATAGCTGTCGGGCGAAGACTGCCGTCAGGAACACGTGGACAGGGGCCTTGGCGAAATAGCCGCTGCTCGGGTAATAGCTGGCGAGGCGCGCCAACGTGACCGGCCCGCGCACGCGCTCGAGCGCATGTCGATCCGCTGCGTAGTGATAGATGCCCGGGCGAAGCCCCTGGACCCGCCGCGCGAGAACGTAGCATTCGATCGGGTGACGGGCGCCGCCCGATGGAGAAGTCTTGAGCGGCAGTTTTCCGGCCGGGCCAGGGACCCATCGCTGCACGCCCGCCGATAATCCCAGCAGCGTGGCGAGATCCGTCAAGGTTACCGGCCGTGCTCTCGAGAATCGGCGCCAGGTCCGGCGCGCCGCCAGGACGTCGGCGAACTCCCCCCTGGCAGGCTTGGGTAGTTCGATCCCGGACGCGCCGCGATAGCGCTTGACGGGCGCAGGCATCGGCACCCGGCTCGCCTGCACCCGCGCCAACCGGGCAGCCTCGGAGGCAGGCCAGAATCGAACGTCCTTCGTGGCGGTGTGAAAAAGGCCAGCTTCGGGATTCCAGCGATCCAGCGCCGTCATGGCTCGAGCGCGCGGATCCGGACGATCCGAGCGCTCGAGCATCGAACGGTCGACGAGCCGCCCGACGAGCCGCATCGCGAGCCGTGCGGGCAGGCCGAGTGCAGCAGCGATCTCATCCCTGGTCTTCCAATCGGCGCACCGGTCGAGCAGCAGGCAGAGGGAAGGCGCGGCTGAAACCCGCTGCCCGGTCGCGTAGTTGTGGACGACGAGCCGGCTCCCCTGCCAATACAACACGAGGTGGCGCGATCGCCGGAATCGGAGCCTGTCCCGTCCGACCGCCACTCGGCTCCCTACGGAAGCGGAAACGCCATGTCAGGCCCGCAGATTTCCTGGTCCTCCGGCGTGCAGATGTCGTCGATGTCGGTCATCCACTGACTGACGCGCCGGCGCGTGGCGTCGAGCCTGGCTTCTTTGTCGGGCGAGCTGCCTTGCCGGGCGCTCAGGATTGCCAGCACGCTGCCGAACTGCTTCTGGAGTTCCTTGAGGTCGACCTTCCGCACGGCCTTCACCGACACTGCTTTCTTCTTCGGCGCCTTAGCGGCAGCTTTCTTTGCCGGTTTCGAGCGTTTGGACTTGGGCGAACCACGCTTCTTTGCCGGGCGACGAGTCTTAGCCACGATCTCCTCCAGTCAAGACAATCGACGGAGTCTACCGACAGGCTCGACAAGCGGTCAAGAAAAAGGGGACGGGCCTACTGCGGAATGCCGAGGCGGGCCAGAACCTGCTGGAAGCGCGGTTCCGAGCGCAGGGAATCGGCCCTGGGGTCGACGGCGAGCCAGAGGAGATCGGGCTCGCGTTCGCTGAGGGCCTGCTCGAGAAGGTCGAGCGCGCGCGCCCGATCGCCCAGAGCGCTCGTAGACGTAGGCGAGCTGGGCAGTCCCGATCCGCTGGCGTCGCGACGCGACCTCCGCGGGAAGGCGTGTCAGCCCGGCTCTGGCCTGATCGGCCCGCCCGGTAAGCGCCTGGAGACGAACGATGTGGGCCCGCCAGGCGTTCGGCGCCTTGTCGCCGGCAATCGCCAACGCCCGTTGGTTGGCGGCCATCGCCTCGTCCATGGTCCCGCGCGATGCCTCGATGCGCGACAACAGGAAGTAGGCGCTCGCCGAACCCGGCTCGAGCTGCAGGGCATGGCGAATGGCGCTCAATGCACCCTCATAGTCGCGCGCGTAGTACAAGATGAGCGCGCGCGTCGACACGGCGCTGGCGGACATCGGATCGAGTTCGACCGCACGCACCGCTTCGGCGATCGACTCCACGCCCCGGCGCGACGCGGCCAGATAGCGCGCGTACTGGGAGCGGGCCCGAGCGAAGCTCCCATTGAGCGCGATGGCGCGCCGATACCCCTGATCCGCGCCTGCCCAGTCCCAGTCGTAGTAGAAGCGCAGATCGGCCAGCACGGCATGCGCTTCGGCCGAATCGCCATCGAGCGCCAGCGAGCGATTGGCCTCCGACAGCGCCCGCGCCCGCGCTTCCTGATGCGTCATGGCGCCGAGAAACCCCAGCGTCATGAGCCCACGCGCGAGCCCCGCGTGGGCGCCAGCGTGGTCGGGGTCCAGCGTCGTCGCGCGTTGGAACGCGTCGACCGCACCGTATCCGTCGCTCGACGACTGACTCAAGAGGTGCAGCCCCTGGTAGTACGCCTCGTTGGCCGCCGGAGTCGTCGGCCGCGTCTGACTCAACCGGCGGCTCTCGGCTGGCGTCAGCACCGCACGAATGCCTTCGGCGATCGCCAGTGCGACCTCCGCTTGAAGCGCCAGCGTGTCGCCGAGCGACCGCTCGAATTGCTGCGCCCAAATCTGCGAGTCGCTGCCCGCCGCGATGAGCCTGGCGTTGATGCGGACCCGGTCCGGAATCCCGTTCTGGCCACGAACCACCGACATCGTTGCCTCGACGATTTCGTCCACCCGCAGCTCTTTGCCGATCTCTGCCACCGTCGCCGAGCGTTCGCGGTACGGCATTACGGAAGTCAGCGACGGTACCTGCAGCGAGCCGATCTGGCCGAGCGTCGAGATCAGCTGATCGGTGAGCTGGTCGGCGAGGTAGGCGGTCGCCGGATCGCTCGAGATGTCCCTGAACGGCAGGACAGCCACACGTTTGACCGAAGGCGTCGTCACGGGCGCCGGGTTCCGCGTCCAGACGAGCAGCGCCAGCACAATCAGGGCGAGGGCCGCCGCGGCCGCAAGGAAGGCTGGAGCGAATCGACGCTCTCGCCGTAAAGCCGCGACCGTCCTGTCGTCGGCCTGCGGGACGGCCGGCTTGTCCAGCGATTCGCGCAAGCCCTGCTCGAGCTCACCGATAGTTCGATATCGCCGGATCGGATCGCTGTCGAGGGCCCGCTCAACGACGCGCACGAAGCCCTCGGGCACATCCGCCCGCAGGTCGCGCAGCGGCTGACGCTGGCGGTGCACATGTGCCCGCTGCAGCAGATCCATCGTCGCGGCGACGACGGGAAATGCGCCGGTGACGAGATAGTAAAGGAGGACGCCGACGCTGTAGACGTCGCTCTGAATCGAGGCTTTCTGACCGTGAAAGATCTCGGGCGCGAGATAGAGCGGCGTGCCGACCAGACGGTTGGTGCCAGCGAGGTCCTCGCCGGTGCCAAAGTCCATGAGAACGACGCGGCCGCCGGCTTCGCGCATGACGTTCTGCGCCTTCACGTCGCGGTGCAGGAGGCCCGCATTGTGCACCGCCGCAAGCGCGGCGCAGACGTCGAGTCCGACGAGCGCGGCCTCGCGGGCGCCGAGCGGACCTCGCGCCTGGACGATCTCGTCGAGAGACTCGCCGCGGACAAGCTCGGTCCACAGACCCTCGCGGCCCTCATGTTCCTCGGCGCCGTACACCTGCACGACGTGCTCGTGACGAAGGCGGGCGAGACGCCGGGCCTCTTCCATGACGCGTGCGTGCGCGTCTTTCATTGCGCCCGCATCGCGGCCGGCGATCTCATCCTGAAAGAACAGCTTCAGCGCCACATCGCGATGGAGCTCGGAGTCCCAGGCGCGAAACACCTCGCAAGACGTGCCCTTGCCTATAGGTTCGAGCAGCACGAGACGTCCCCAACGACGGCCGTCGGAGGCCGGAGGCACGACACGAAGCGTCTCGACATCGGCAGAGCTTGCGGGGATGCTGCGATGGAGGGCCGCAATGGTGTCGACGAGGCGCAGGTGTCGGACGAGGCGCACATCACGAGCCGCAGCGCCAGCCTCAGCCGCCTGCCAGTCCACGGGGCTGCCATCCGCCACCGACGCAGCGAGGTCCGCGAGCGCGCGATCGTCAGCCCTCAACGGGCGTGATCCTCAAGCATCAGGTATCGATAGCGTGCTCAAAGTTTAACAGGGTTCACGCCTGAACCTACATTCTCGAATTGCGCCGCAACGTCGGATTCGGCCCCCTGGCGAGCGGTGCCCAGGTGACGCCGCGTGGAGGACGCCCCACTCCCGCCGCATAGAGCACCGATTCAGAGATCCCGTCGATGCCCAAATCCCGTTCGATTGCCGAATCCGCCAAAGCCATCACGCTGAACGGTGCAAGGCCGAGCTTGGTGGCGGCGAGCAGAAACGTCTGGCACACGTGGCCGGACTCGATGAGCGCGGCCCGGTAGGCGCGCGCGTACGGATAGCGCCAGAGGATGCGCGCGAAGACGGCGGTAAAGAACACCATGGCCGACGCCTTGGCGAAATACTCGCTGCCGGGTACATACGACTGCATACGCCGGATCGAAACCGCCTTGCCGATGCGTGTCAGAGCGTGACGCGCCGGGGCGTAGTGATAGATGCCCTTCTTCAGCCCTTTCACATCCCGCGCGACGACGTAGCACTCGGTGGCATGGCGGGCGCCGCCGGATGGCGATGTCTTGAGAGGGATCGTCACGTCGCCGCCATCGACCCAGTACTGAACGCCCGCCGATAGCGCGAGTATGGCCGCAAGCTCACCGAGTGTTACAGGCTGCGGCGAATAGCGGCGCCACGTGCGGCGTGCGTGGATCACTCGCGCAAACTCGTCGTCGCGGTTTGGACGACGAAGGTCGATCGTCGGACGGTTCGTGTAGCGCTTGATGGCGGCAGGCGCCGGTGACGCCGGACCCCCGCGCGCGCGTCTGGCGACGACGCGCGGCGGCGCGAAGGGCACGTCCTTGGTGGTCGCGTGGAAGAAGCCCGCCTGCGGGTTCCAAGACTGCAACGAGTCCATCGCCGTGACGCGCGGATCCCGCGGCCGATCGGACCGCTCGAGGAGCGTGAGTTCCACCATGCGATCGATGGTGGCCGCGAACGTGGATGACGAGACGAAGCCCGCGCGCTCGAGATCGTCGAGCTTCGTCCAGTCGTCGCACGCGGTCAGCAGGTTGCAGGCTTTCGGCGGGACTTCGACGTTTGTGGCGGTGGCGTAGTTGGAGGCGATGAGGGTGCGGCCACGCCAGTACGCGACCAGGTGTCGGGAGCGCCGGACGCGAATCCCACGCCCGCGCGTGCCTTTCGCCATCGGCTAGATAGGTATCGTCATCGTTGGTTCGCAAATGTCCTCGAGAGTTTCCAGCGCGATCTTGAGACGCTCGAGCGTGCCATCGTCCTGCCGAGCTGCGCCGGCGCGACCCGCCTTGCCCTCGATGTCCTTGATGCGCTTGCGGATGTGCGCCTGAAGAGGCGCAGTATCGAGTCGTGAGCTATCGCCCTTGGACTTCGGTCGAGGGAGTGAGCGAGCCTTCTTGGCGCGCGCAGGCTTTCTGGAGGCCGTTCGCTTCTTTACCACAACAAGTGCTCCTTGGAGAATGCCAACAACGGAGTCTAGGTGAGGCGTGCGCGATCGTCAAGACGCTCCCGGCGCTTCTGTCGGACGTTCGCCGAGCTCGACGATCAGTTGAGGGACAGTTTTTTCAGCATCGCGCGAAATCGCGGTTCGCTCCTGAGACTGTCCACGCGAGGATCGACCGGCATCCACACGAGCGCGGGGTCGCGCTCTCCGAACGCAAGGTCGAACGCGTTCAGCGCCTCTTCAGTGTCGCCGAATCCAAGGGCCACGAGAGCGCGGTCTCGCGGGTTCACGCGTACCGTGCCTCCACGGGCAGCGTGCTCCAACTCTGTCATGGCAGCGCGGGCGCCACTGACATCGCCGGAGAGCGCCTGCAAGCGGATGACGAGCACGCGAAGGTTGACACCGCCCTCTCCGGCCAGCTCCCATGCCCGTTTCATCATGCCGAATCCTTCCCCGAAACGGCCTTGGGCTTCCGCCACGCGTCCGCCGAGGAGATAGCCGGCCGGGTTGCTGGGTTCCTGAGACAGGACGCGCGAAGCCACGCCGCTGGCGCCGTCGAGGTCTCTCATGTAGTAGAGCAGCATTCCGTGACTGATGAGGCCATCGATCGACTGCGGGTCGGTGCGTTGCGTCTCCTCGGAAATGGCGACGGCCTCATCGAAGCGTCCCAGCGTCGACAGCATCTGCGCAAAAATCTTGCGCGCGGGAATGAAACCAGGGTTGAGATCGAGGCTCCGGCGGTACTCGCGCTCGGCGCCGCGCCAGTCCCAGTCGTAGAGGAATTTGATGTCTCCGAGCGCGGCATGCGCTTCGGCGATGTCTGCGCCATCGTCGAACGCCTTGCGCACTTCGGCAAGCGCCGACAACCGGGCCTCGTTGTGCGTCAACACGTTGGTGCCGCCGAGCCGCAGGTAGGCCCTGGCCGCAGCCGCGTGCGCAGCCGGGTGTCCCGGATCCATTTCGAAGACGCGCTCGAACGACTTGAGCGCTCGCCGTGCGGGATCCGGCCCGAAGCTCGCGAGGTGCATGCGGCCTTGCAAATACGCCTCTTCGGCCTCAGGGCTCGTAGACCGCACCTGACGGAGGCGGGAGGTCTCGGCCCCGGTCAGCGGCGCATTGACCGCATCAGCCAGAGCCTTCGCTGCGTCCGCCAGCAGCGCGGCCACTTCGCCGCGCGGCCGTCCGAAGACGCCGCTCCACAAGATCGCATCGTGTCCGGCGGCAACGAGCCGCGCATTCAGCCGCAGGTTGTCAGGGTCTCCATCGTCGGCCGACAGCGTTCCTTCGAGGACGGCGTCGACGCCCAGCAGCTTGGCGATTTCCGAGCGAGAGCGCGCGCTCTCCTTGAACGGAAGCGTCGATCCGAGCGCGATGGTGCGCAGCGACTGGATCTGCCCGAGCGTCGCGATCAACTGTTCGGTAATCGCATCGCCGGTTCCAGCCACGAGCGCACCTGACCGATCGACGAGGGGCAGCACAGCGAGGCTCTCGATGGCCGCATCGTCTCTCCCGGGCCGTCCGCTCCACACGATCAGCCCGGCAACGAGCGCAACAAGGACGGCCGCCGCGGCCAAGAACGCGAAGCCGAAGCGCTGGCGGCGCACGGGAGAAGGCGCCTGCACGGCAGCACGGCTGACTGGACTGTCGAGCGAATCCCGCAGCGCCGATTCGAACTCGCCCACGCTCTGGTAGCGCCTCGTCGGATCGCTGTCGAGCGCGCGCTCGACCGCCGCGACGAACGCCTCCGGCAGATCCGGCCGGAGGTCGCGCAGCGGCTGCCGTTCGCGGTGCGCGTGCGCCCGCGCCAGCAGCTCCATCGATCCCGCGTTCACCGGGAACTTACCCGTGACGAGATAGAACAGCAGCACGCCGAGGCTGTAGAGATCGCTCTGCACCGAGGCGCGCTGGCCGCGGAAGATCTCGGGCGCGAGGTAGAGCGGCGTGCCGACGAGACGGTTCGTGCCCGTCAGCTCTTCGCCGGTACCGAAATCCATCAGCACGAGCCGCCCGCCGCTCTCGCGCATGACGTTCTGGGCCTTGATGTCGCGGTGCAGCAACCCGGCGCCGTGGACCGCGGCGAGCGCCGCGCAGAGGTCGAGGCCAATCAGTGCAGCTTCGCGAGCGCCGAACGTTCCACGAGTCTGGACCGTCTGCTCGAGCGATTCGCCGCGCACGAGCTCCATCCACAGGCCGACGCGGCCGTCGTGCTGCTCGGCCCCGTAGACCTGGACGACATGGGAGTGGCGCACGCGCGCCAGGCGGCGCGCTTCCTCGAGCAGTCGATTGTGAGCTGCATTGAGAAGCCGGCCTCCGGCCTCGGGATGGTCGCCTTTGTCGTGCAGGAGCTTCAGCGCGACTTCCCGATGGAGCGCCGTATCCCAGGCCCGGTAGACCTCGCACGATGTCCCCTGACCGATACGATCGAGCAACGACAGGCGGCCCCAATGCGGCGCGCCAGAGCGCGGGTCGACCGCGCGATCGGTCCTTCCGGCGAGCAACACGTCGTCGTCGGGATCGCGAACGGGAATGCTGCGATGGAGGCTCGCAATGCTCTCGACGAGCCGCAGGTGACGAACGAGACGACGGTTGTCGGCGTCCGCACGGGACTCGGCAGTCTCCCAGTCGACGGGCGCTCCGTCAGCCACCAACGCGGCGGCATCCACGAGCGCTCGATCGTCACCTCTCAACGTCCATCTCCTCAGCCAAGCGGACCAGGGCCCGCGTCACGGCCATCCGGGCCGCATCGGCGCTCGCCTTGCCGTGCGCAGTGGCGATCTGCGCGTAACTCTGCTGCAACTCCACGCGGGCGATGATCACCTCGCGTTCTTCCGGCCGCAGGCGCTGGAGCGCCGCTTCATATCGATCGACGGCCTCGTGCCCGATCGCTTCGTCGAGCGGGGACGCGGACGAATCCGCATGCTCCGCTTCGTCGTCCATTCCCGCCGGCGTCGGGTACCGTGTGACCCGCCGCACCTCGTCGCGCACCCGGTTGATGAGCGCCTGGCGCAGGTACGCCTGCAGCGCTCCATCGTGGCGCGGCTCGAAGTCCTTGAGGTGCCGGAGCGTCTGGGCGAGCGTCTCCTGCACCAGGTCTTCGGTGTCGCGGAGATCGCGGGTCCATCGCGGCAAACGCCCACGCGCCCAGCGCCGCAGCGGGCCCTGGTGCCGCCGAATCAAGTCGTCGAGCGCCTGATCGTCGCCCTCCCGGGCGCGACGCAACAAGTCCGTCGTCGAGGCCAGATCGGTCATGACGGCTCGGATTCAGCCGTGAGCGCCATGACGCGGGCAGAAAAGTGCCGTCATGGCCCCAAATGATAGACCGAACCCGACGTGACGAATGGCCTTCAGGTAGATGTAACGACCGGAGATGGGCAACCGAACATTACGGCTCAGCCACCAACTCTTCTTTATGGGTAGGACGTGCCCGCTTTCGGGGATCGATTGAGAATCGACTGTGACGAGCCCGGCAATCGGGCTTGGGCAAATGGGCTATAAGCACTTCATAGATGTGACGCTCGTTCCTAGACGCGAGCGAGCGTGGCGAGCGAGCCACGCGAACGGAGCGCGCCGGCGAAGCGGCGCGCGAGAGAGTGTGTAGGGGAGTCCGAGGGGCGAAGCCCCTCGGAAAAGACTAGTCGAGCGCGACCCGCTTCAGCAGTGCCAGATCCGTCAGCATCCTGCCGGCGCCCAGGACCACCGACGTCAACGGGTTCTCGGCCACCAGGACCGGAAGCCCGGTCTCGTCGCGCAGCCGCTTGTCGAGGTTTCGGAGCAAGGCCCCGCCACCGGTCAGCACGACACCGCGGTCGAAAATGTCCGCCGAAAGCTCCGGCGGCACGCGTTCGAGCGCGTCGCGGACGGCCTGCACGATGAGCCTGATGGGTTCGGACAAGGCTTCGCGGATGTCGCCGTCGGAAATCTTCAGCGTCCGCGGCACACCTTCAACGAGGTGTCGGCCTTTGACCTCCATGGTCAGCGGGATATCCAGGGCGGCCGCTGACCCGAGCTCGAACTTGATCTGCTCGGCCGTGCGCTCGCCGATGAGGAGGTTGTGGGCGCGGCGCATGTAGGAAATGATCGCCTCGTCCAGGGCGTTTCCCGCGACGCGCAGCGAGCGGCCGTAGACGGTACCCGCGAGCGAGATGACGGCGATGTCGGTCGTGCCGCCGCCGATGTCGATAATCATGTTGCCGGCCGCTTCGGTCACCGGCAGACCCGATCCAATCGCCGCGGCCATGGGCTCGTCCACCAGGTGGACTTCACTCGCCTTGACGCGATAGCCGCTGTCCTTCACTGCCCGGCGCTCGACCTGCGTGATTTCTGGCGGGACGCCGATGATGAGCCGCGGCCGGCGCAGCGGGCTCTTGCCCTGCACCTTCCGCACGAAGTGCATCAGCATCTTCTCCGCGGCGTCGAAGTCGGCGATGACGCCGTCCTTCATCGGACGAACGGGCTTGATGTTCGCCGGGGTCCGCCCCAGCATCTCGTGCGCCTCGCTCCCAACCGCTTCAATCGAACCTTTGGCGATGTTGAAGGCAACGATGGAGGGTTCGTTGAGGACGATGCCACGCCCGCGTGCGAAGACGCAGGTGTTGGCCGTACCGAGGTCGATAGCGACGTCGGTCGCGAAGGCCGAAAACAAGCTCATGTCCGAGGCTCCGGGTAAAACGAGACGGCAGGGCGGTGCTTTCGCAGCCGCCCTGCCCTCGTTTGGAGGAGAGGTGCCGTTGCTGTCGTTGACCTGACGCATAAGTCGTTCCGCACACGTGCGGTGACGGAAACGCGCTTTCACGAGAAGATTTGTGCATTTCCGGCGGACTTCCCTCGGATGCGGTTCGAAGGCAGTTACGAAGATGCAAGCGGATTACGGTATTGAAGCCTGGAGGCCGGGATCGGTCTATTTCAGCGTCTGCTTCTTGACCTCGACCTGATCCTCACCTGAAGGGCTGAGGTAGTACACGACGTTGCCAGCCAATGTGGCTGACGTCGGCCCCGCCAGCGCGACGTTCCCGTCGAGGACGTCGACCGTTCTGATGCGGCGTCCCTGATCGTCGAGCCGGAGGCGCAGCAGTCGAAACGATCCGCCCACCTGCTGGATGGCGATGAGCGACCCGCGGTGCCAGCGGATCCAGCGGAGCCCCGCGATGCTTGCCTGCGCGGGCGGATCCACCACCGACATCGCCCGCGTTGTGAGATCGATGCGGAGGATGCCGCGGTCGTATGCGGCGTAAGCGGCGCCGTCGCCGGCGGGTGCGAGACTCGAGCAGTCGGGCGCGGCGAGTTGCGCCGCCAACTCGAGCGTGCGGCCTTTCTTCGCGACGCGATAGACGCGGCGGCCTTCGCCGTCGAGTACCAGGATGCTGTGGGGTGTGACCGCGACGTCGGAAAAGCGGCCCGGCCCATCGTCGGTCGAGAGCGGTATCGACGCCAGGACCCGGCCGGAGATCAGCTGCAGCTTGTGCAGCGTCGACGAACGCGACTGGCCGGAGGCGCTCACGACCCACAGGTCGCCCTCCACCGGGTCGATCTCGAACGCCGACACTTCGTCGAAGCCGGCGTCGACGCCGGCGAGGCTCGCCATGCGGCCTGACCGCTCGCCAACGACGAGAAGCCGCCGGTCCTTGGCGTCCCCGACGATGAACCGCCCCGACACCGCGTCGTACGCGAGACCGACCGCGGCCAGGCCCGGCGCCGAAAAAATCAACGGCGAAGGAGCCCGCGTCGCATCCTTCCTCGGTTCGACCTTCGGCGACTCCGGCTCGCGCTTTGGCGCTGCGGCGGCCTCGGAACTGGCTTTCGCAGGCGGAGGGTTCGCTGGCGGGAGAGTCTTCGGCGCGGGAGACGCCGGACTCTTCTCCGGCAGGGGCGTTCCACTGATTCTGGCCTCGAACTCCGCCCACTCCGGCAGCGCGCGAACGCGGCCGAAGTCGTCGCTCGTTGCGGCGTCAGTCGCAACGCCCATGGCGGCCAGCCGCTTCAGCATCACGAGCGCATCGCCCGGTCTGCCGCTGAGGCTTTGTGCCCGCGCCAGCATCGTCATCAACGCTGGGTCGTTCTTCGGACCCGCCTGCAGCGCGCGCCAGGCGAGGTCGTGGAACGCGTTGTAGTCCTGCCGTTCGGCAGCGGCGAGCGCGAGCTGGCGGCACTCCTGCCATTCGCGGCACTCCTGGGCGGGCGGCGTGGACTCTGTCCAGGCAGTCGTAGACAGCGTCAAGAGTAGGAGAAGAATCAGCGCTTTCATCGAAGGGCTAAAAGAGTCCTGCCAGGAAGGCAAAGACGTCCGAGTCGTCGCCGCCACTCGGGCCGGACCCCACGACTCGGAATCCAGTAAGGCTGTTGCCCATCGGCTCGCCCCTGACCTGTCGAGGGAGTTCGCGTGTACCACGGTCCCTTCCCGGAGCATCGACGATCTGACGGAGCTCGCCGAAGTCGAGCCACACGAGCTCGCACTTCTCGCAGCTGTCGAGCACGACGTTGCCGGGCCCGTAGTAGGGGTGTGTGGCCATCGGTCCAGTGCACGCCGGGCAGCTCACTTTGCGCGCGAGCTCGTCGGGATTGAGTGGAACCGCCGGCCCTGGAGTACCGGTAGCCCAAGAGCGCCGCTTCTGCACAACCGCCGCGAAGGACCTCCGAGCGATCAGCACGCCGCGGCAGTTCTGGCAATATCGGATGGGCTGCGTTTCGTCGAGCATCGCCATTGTGAGTGGCTTGCTGCACACTGCACAGGCCATGGACTGTGCCGTATCCCCGACAATCCGGACGCCGTCGTCAGCCTTCGTGTCCGGAAAGTGAAAGGACCCGCAGTACCGGCAGAAGAAGTAGCCGCGGTGTGCGAGGAGCTCCATCGCCCCGCCGCAGTTCTGGCAGTTCATGACCGAATGATCTCACGGATTGGCTGCGTCCGGGGGTTCGGGGACACTCAACCGGGACAGTCACGGTTGAGTGTCCCCGGCCATTCGGTGCCCAGGCGATCGGCGGACTTGATCGTACGGATTCATGACACTTGTCCGGGGGTTTGCACAAATCTGCTCACGACCGCAGCCCACCGGTTTTCGTACGCTGCCAACATGCGGAGAACACACTCAGATCCGCCGGACGTTGACTGTCCCCCGTGACTGTCACGGTTGAGTGTCCCGGTTGAGTGTCCCCGCACTCACTCGCTCCGGAGCGTGATTGCGGGGTCGGTGGCGGCGGCTCGGCGCGCCGGCACGAAACAGGCGACCAGGGCGACGGCCAGGAGGATCGCCGGCATGACTGAGAACGAGGGCAGATCGAGGGGCGTGATGCCGAAGAGGAGCGGCTGGAGCGCACGGGTTACGAGCGCCGACGCGATGACACCAAGAACGAGGCCGACGACAGTTGCGGCCAGCCCCTGCCGGACAACGAGCGCGATGACGTTCGCGCGTGTGGCGCCGAGGGCCGAGCGGATGCCGATCTCGCGGCGGCGCTGCGAGACGCTGTAGGTGAGGACGCCGTACAGCCCCGTCGCGGCAAGAGCCAGCGCTAACGCTGCGAACGCGGCCAGGATCGCCGTCGCAAACCGCGGCTGCGCGACGGAGGCCGCCACGCGCGACGCCAGCGGACCGGCTTCGCCGAGCGCCGCGGTCGGATCGACATCGCGGACGATCGATCGCAAGGTCGCGACCATGGCGCCCGGATCGCCGTGCGTGCGGATGACCAGATTGATCTCCCGCGTGATGCCGCGGGCCTTCGAGTGGACAAAGTACATCTCTGGACGCGGCTCGCGATCGAGACCGTCCTTGAGAACGCTGCTGACAACGCCGACGATCTCGGTCGTGACGTTCGGTTCCGCCATCAGCCCCTGATAGCGGCGGCCGGCGATCGGCTGCCCATCATTCAGGTAGGACTTCGCGAACGATTCGTTGACGACCATGGTCTGGATCGCGGACGTGGAATCCCGCGGCTCGATCAACCGTCCCTCGATCTTTCGCAGTCCCAGCGCCTCGGCGTAGCCCGGCGTAACGACGTAGGAGAGCGCGCGTGCCATCGCGGGCTCGGAAGCACCATTCGCTCGAAACTGGAAACCCGAAATCGACGTCGAGGGATTGAGCGGAGCCATACTGCCCGCGCCCGCAGAAACGACTCCTGGAGTTGACCGCAACCGCTCGACGAGTGCCTCGACGATTTGCAGCCGGCGCTCGGGCTTCGCGGACGGTCCGCTCAAGTAGACACGCCCGGTCAGGACATTGGCCGCATCGTAGCCGGGGTTGACGTTCACGAGCGCCACAAAACTGCGAACGAGCAGCGCGGCGCCGATGAGCAGAACCACGCTGACGCATGCCTCGGCTGCCAGCAGCAGGCTGCGCACCCGCTCGCTTCCGCCGACGCTGCGCTGGTCATTGGATCGCAGCGCAGGAGTCAGTTCGGTTCGAGCCGCCCGCAGCGCCGGAAAGACCCCGGCCAGAGCACCGGAGACGACGGAGACCAGGACGGCGAAGGCCAGCACGCCAAGGTCGAGCCGAACGTCGGCGAGGCGCGGCAACTCCTCCGGTGCCCACGCGGGCAGCGCCTTCATCGCGCCCCAGGCAAGGAACACGCCGAGCAGGCCTCCGGCGAGGCTCAGGGCGACGCTTTCGGTCAGCAGTTGGCGGGCCAGCCGGCCGCGCCCCGCACCGAGCGCCGCGCGAACCGAGAGCTCCCGCGATCGGGCAATTCCGCGCGCGAGCAGAAGATTCGCCACGTTGGCGCAGGCGATCAGGAGCACGAGTACCTACCGCGGCCATCAGCACAAGCATCGCCGGCCTGACGCCGAGCGTCATCTGATCGACGAGCCGGCGCACGCGGACCTCAACTGGGCCTCCCTTGCCGAACATCAGGTCGGCGGCCATCGGCCGCTTCACGCTGCGCGCCGCTGACGTTCCTTCAGCCGCTGCCTGCTCCGGAGTGACTCCGGGCTTCAGACGCGCGATGGCGTAGAGGACGCTCATCGATCCCTGACCGCCGGCGGGCAGAACGTACGGCGTCCACAATTGCGCGTCGCGGTCGGGAAAGTAGAACCACGCCGGAGCAATGCCGACAATCTCGTGCGCCACCCCGTCGAGCTGCATCGTCTGGCCGATCGCCGACGCGTCACCGCCGATCCGGCTTTGCCACAAGGCATGACTCAGGACCACTACCGGCGCAGCGCCTCGCACGGCGTCGTCGTCACGAAAGAAACGGCCGGCGGCAGGCGCGGCGCCGAGGAGCGGGAAGAGCGAGGGCGACACGGGCGCGCCCTCGATTCGCGCGGGCTCGCCGTTGCCCGCGACGGTGTAGGACTGACTGCTATAAGCCGCGGCCGCTTCGATGGTCGTCGCGCTTCCCCGCCACGCCTCGAACGTCAGGTTGCTCAGCCGCCCGTCGGTGACGATCGCGGTTCCGCCTGGATGAAGCTCCGAGAGCCGGACGATGCGGTCGGCGCCGGCATAGGGCAGCGGACGAAGCAGCACACCGTACACGGCAGAGAAAACGGCAGTGTTCACGCCGATGGCGAGCGCCAGAGTGACGAGCGCCGCCGCGGTGAAGCCGGGCGCCCTGGCCATCAAGCGCAGCGCGTGACGCAGGTCTTGAAAGACAGTGTTCATCAGCGAAACGAGGAAAGCGAGCTAGTTCGCGCGCATGCGGATCTCGGTCCCACCATGCGCGAAGGTGACCTCGTCCATGAGCTGGTTGATCAGGTAGATCCCGCGACCGTGGTGGGAGAAGACGTTCTGACCGACGATCGGGCTGGGAATCGACGACGGATCGAAGCCGGGCCCGGGATCGCGGACCACGATCAACAGGCCACGAGATTGGTCGCAGGCGACTGCGCACTGGACCTGTCTCGACGGGTCCTGACGGCAGCCGTAGCGAATCGCGTTGGCGAGCGCTTCTCGAAGGGCGGTCTCGATCTCGTATTCCTTGCCCTCCGCGCACTTCATCTGCCGCGCCATCATCAGGACGCTCTCGACGACCGGCGTGATCGCCGCCGGATCGGCTGGAAGGCGGACGTCGAGCCGGACCATGAGGTTGTCGCAGCCGAATTCAATCGGCGGTGGACCCGACGGGCTAGCAGGTAATGAACTCATATCCACTGGAACACTCGAACGCCGCGAGCGATTCTACAACGGACGGTGCGCTGATGCACCGATGGGGGAATTGCTATGATGCCCGCATGCCTTCGATCAGTTGGACCTTGCAGTCAGAATCACGAGTGCCCGCGGTCGTCGGGACGATCCTTATGACGGCGATCATTGCTGCCTGCAGCGTTGCCCTGTCCTCGTGTGGCTCGGGCGGGCAGCACGAGACGACCAGCGCGGCCGTCCCTGCTCCGCCCGATGTGGCGGCGCCACCCGCAGGGTCGCTCAAGACAACCTCCGGCCTGTCCACGCTGGTTCTCCAGCCGGGCAAGGGCACTCGACACCCCCGCCCCTCGGACCGCGTCACCGTCCACTACTCGGGCTGGACGACCGACGGCAAGATGTTCGACAGCTCGGTGGCTAGCGGCGCGCCCGCGACGTTTGCAGTCAACGGAGTCATCGCCGGCTGGACGGAAGGGTTGCAGATGATGGTCGAGGGCGAGAAGCGTCGTTTCTGGATACCGGAGTCACTTGCCTATAAGGGACAGCCTGGACAGCCGAAGGGCATGCTGGTCTTTGAAGTAGAGCTGATCAAGATCAATTAGTTCGCGACTCGCGGCTCGCAGCTCGCGGTTTCCAAGTCGCGCCTCACGGCGCACTATGTTGGACACGGTGGCACGATGGAACACCTCGCGTCATGCGTCCCGCAGCGCCACTATCGGATCGACACGCGTCGCGCGGCGTGCGGGGATGTAGCACGCGGCGACGGCGACGGCGAAGAGAACGATCGTGACGCCGGCAAATACGGCCGGGTCATGCCTGTCGACGCCAAACAGCATCGACTGCAGCAACCGCGAAACGGCGGCGGACGCGATGAGGCCGAGGACGATGCCAAGGCCGGCGGTCATCAGACCCTGCTTGAGCACGAGCGTGAGGATTGACTTCCGATCGGCGCCGAGCGCCTGACGGATGCCGAACTCGCGGCCGCGCTGCGCCACGCTGAACGCGAGCACGCCGTAGATTCCAATCGCCGACAGGACGAGCGCGACCGACCCGAAGAGCGCGAGGAGCATCGCCGGCGTGCGTCGCAACTCGAGCGACCGCGACACCCATTGATCCATGGTCCGCAAGTCCCCGACGGGCTGCTCGGGATCGATCGATCGAACCGCGCCCCGGACCTGGCTGCTTAGCGTCAGCGGATCGATGCCCGTCTTAACGACGAGCGCCATCGCGGCCGGGGTCTGCTGCGTCGCCGGACGATAAACGCGTTCCTTGGTGACGGGTTGCCCGAGGTCGATGCTGTTGATCGTGCCGGCGACGCCGATAATCGTGAAGGCCGGCGAGGCCGCTCCGCCTCGCCTGATTTGCTGGCCGAGCGCGCCCTTGTTGGCAAAATACTTGTTGGCGAGGAACTGATCGACGACGACGACGGGCGGGCTGTCGGCGGCGTCTCCGTCGTTGAAGAAGCGTCCCTCGATGAGCGGGATCCGCATCGCCGTGAAGTAGTCGCCGCCGACCACTTCCTGCCTTCCGTGCGGTGCGGACTCGGTCGGCCCCGGCGTATAGCCGACGATCGAATACGACCCCGACGAAACGTTCCCGTTGAACGGCACGTTGGTCGTCAAGCCCGCGGAGGTCACGCCGGGGAGACCGCGCGCGACTTCGAGCAGGCGAAGCCAGAAGGCACGGCGTGCCGCGGCGTCGGGGTAACGCGCAGCGGGAAGCGAGATTTGGGCCGTGAGCACGTGGTCGGTCGCAAACCCGGGGTCGACGTTCTGCAGGCGAAGGAAGCTCTTGAGGAGAAGCCCCGCCGCGACGAGCAGCACCAACGCAAACGCCGTCTCCGACACCACCAGCATCGACCGGGTCAGACCCGTGCTGCGTCCAGCGGACCCCCGCGTGCTGTCGTCCTTGAGGAGCGACCAGGTGTTGCCCCGAAAGACGACGAGGGCGGGGATAAGGCCGAAGACCAGGCCCGTGATGACGGCCAGCGCCATCGTGAAGGCCAGCACGGCGGGTTGAAGCGTGGCGGTCGTCATCCCTGGCACCTGCTGCGAGCCAAGGGCGACGAGCGCACGCGCTCCCGCCACGCCGAGGAGGAGGCCACCGAGCGCGCCGAAAACCGCCAGCACGAGACCCTCGGTCAGCATCTGGCGGATGAGCCGGCGCTGCCCCGCGCCAAGCGTGGTGCGAATCGCGAGCTCGCGGTAGCGGCCCGTGGCTCGCATCAACAGCAGGTTGGCGACGTTGGCGCAGGCAATCAGCAGGACCAGCAGGACGAAGAGCTGGAGGAAATAGAGCGGCGTCCGCAGATCGCCGACGAGCTCGTCCCGGATGGGCACGGCGTAGCCGCCGAAGCCGCTCGTCCGCGAGAATGCCTGGCGCTGCGGCAGACGTTCGAGCACGCGATCAACGATGGTCTTCATCTGCGCGTCGACCTGCTCGATCGTCGCGCCCGGCGCAAGCCGCGCGATCATCGAACTGAATTCATTGCCGCGAGACTGATCCGACATTTGCTCGGGCGTGAAGCCGAATGGGACGAGCACCGAGATGTCCCTGGCCGGGAGCTCGAAGTCCGCCGGCAGCACCCCAACCACTTGGAAGGCCTCGCCGCCGAGCCGAATCGACCGGCCCACGATCGACCGGTCAGACGCGAACCGGGCATTCCAGAGGTTGTAGGTCAGGATCGCGAACTTGTCGGCCCCTGGCTGCGCCTCCGCTTCCGCAAACGCCCGCCCCAGAAATGGCTGCCGGCGCAGCGTGGTGAAGAACGACGGGGTCACCGCCAGGCCCCGGACCTGGACGGGTTCGCCTTCCGCCGCCAGGGTCAAGCTTCGGTTCATGAACAGGGTGGCGTCTTCGATCGCCGAGGCCTGGGTCTTCCGGTCGATATAGTCGGGAATGGACACGCTCGCCTGCGGCAGTCCCGTCCTGGGGTAGGTATTCCAGATGAAAACGAGGCGCTCCGCCTCCGGATACGGCAGCGGCCGTAACAAGTATTGATAGAGCAGGCTGAAGATTGCCGTGTTCGCGCCGATCCCTAGCGTCAGGGTCGCCACGGCCACCAGGGCGAAGATCGGCTGCTTGCGGAGCGAGCGGAGCGCGTAGCGGATGTCCTGCATGGCGGGTTGGACGGGCAATAGGCCCAAATGGTTTCTCTGTTTCTTCCTTCCGTTCGTCCCTTCCCCTTTCCATTTGGGCGATTCGAAAGAATACTTGAGCCATGGGAAGGCTGCTGCTCATCGGACACGAGCCGGCGCTCGCGGGGGCGCTTCAGGCCAGTCACCATCTGAAGGATCACACCGTCGAGACGTGCGCCGGGCCGTTCGAGGCCACTCGCCTCCTGCGCCGGCGCGCGTTCGACGTCGTGCTGACAGATCCGGCGACGGGCGCCGCTGAAGACCTGGCGCTCCTCAATGAATTGAGTCAGGTGCGGCCGGGCATCAAGACCATCGTGCTCGCGCCGGCGCTCTCGAGCGCCGAGGTCATCAAGGCGCTTCGCCAGCACGTGTTCGCGTGCTTCGCGCGGCCGCTCGACTACGAGGAAGTCGCGGACATGTCCCGCACAGCCATCGAGGCTGCGAACTGGCGTGACGGCATCGAGGTCACCTCAGGGCTGCCGTACTGGATCACCCTGCGCGTCTCCTGCCGCCTGATCACGGCCGATCGGCTGACGCGCTTCATGACGGAATACAGCGCCAGCATTCCCTCGTCCGAACGCGACCTGCTGATGACCGCGTTCCGCGAGATGCTCCTCAACGCGATGGAACACGGGGCGGGCTTCGACCCCGAAAAAGTCATCGAAGTGACGGCGGCCCAGACCGCGCGCGCGATCGTCTTCCACTTCCGAGACCCCGGCAATGGGTTCGACCGCGAGGATCTGATCCACGCCGCGGCGACGCCGCATCCAGACGACGTCATGCGGACCTCAGTCGAACGCGCCGACAGCGGCATGCGCCCGGGTGGCTTCGGCATGCTCATCGTGCGGCAGATCGTCGACGAGCTCGTCTACAACGAGCGCGGCAACGAAGTGCTGCTGATCAAACATCTCAAGTAGCTCTCAGCTCTCAGCTCTCAGCTGAAGGGTTCGGGGCCCAGCCGATCGACTCTGCTCTGTAGGTTTGGCTGAACAGCTGACAGCTGAGAGCTACCCCTAGCGCGGCCCCAGCCGCAGCACAGCGCGGTCCGTTGCCACGTAGACAAGGCCGTCGGCGGCAGCCGCCACGGCCCGAATGGGGACGCCGATATCTTCGAGCAGGCGCTCGCCCGATACGAGCCGCGTGGGATCGCGCGTGTCGAAGCGCAGCCGCAGCAGGCCGTGGCCCTGTTCGGAGGCCACGAACAGGTCGCGGGCTAACGCAGGCACGAGGGTCCCACGATAGAACGCCACCCCTGCGGCGCCGACCCCGGCGGGGATCGGAATCCTGATCCGTGCGGACGACGGCGCCCCGGAGTCCCCGCCTGGAACGATCACGCGGAGTTCCTCGAGGTCTCGCCGCTTCACATCCGCCATCCAGAGGGCGCCCGTCGAGGGATGAAAGTCCATCCCGCGCGGGGACTGGATGTCGGCCGCGAACACCGGAATGCCAGCCGGCTGATCCTGTGGGGTGGTGCCGTCTGCGTTGAGGCGCAGCACCTTCCCGTTATAGGACGCCAGGGCTGCTGTACGCCCGGTACTGGTGGCTGCGTCGAGCGCGACGTAGAGCCGGCCGTCGGGGCCGGTCGCCAGCGACGCTGCCGGTCGCGCGGCAGCCGGGATCCCGTCGAGCAGCACGACGCGTTCGCCCAGCCGGCCCGCGACTTCGCGGTAGCGGACGACGCGAAACCGGCGAGTACGTTGGGGGCCCTCGATCGTGTAGGCGGCGTAGAGAAAGTGCGTGCGATCGAATTGCGCATCGAGCGCCAGCGCGAGCAGTCCGCCCTCGGACGCGCTCGTCATCAGCGCCTCGTCGATGACGATCGCGGGCTGCGGATCGAGCACGCCGTTGGCGAGGATCCGGACGCGCCCTTCCTGCTCGGCGACGAACAGGCGACCGTCGGCGGCGATGGCAATCGACGTTGCGGCTTCCAGCTGCTCCGTGAGCGCGTCGAGCCGCAGCTCAACACCGTCGGCGGTCGACAGGAATGTCGGGGCGGGAGCGGTGGGAGAGGGCGGCAAGCCGCCGGCCGTCGCGCCGGTCATCGTGACGCGAAGCGGCGCGGACCGGCTGCTCTCGATCACCGTGCTGCCATCCGTCACAAACGACGCCAGCTCGATCGTATGGGCGCCGGGCGCCATGGCGGGCATCCGGCTGCTGCAGGGAGCGGCGCCGCCGCTCGGCCCACCGCAGGACACGTCGGCGAGCTCAACGCGTGTGCTGTCGACGTACGCGACATACCTGTACGTCGCGAGCTGACTCGCATCGCTCGCCGGCTGGTTCCAACCGAGCCGCTCGTTGCCGGAGATGCGCTCGCCCGTGCCGCCCGGATCGGACGTCGACGGCGGCGGCGAGCTACCGCCGCACGCAGCGACTGCGCCTGCCAACACCGCCACGATAATTCCGAGCCAGCCCAGCCGTTGCATCTACATTCAATGATAGCGCGATCGCCCCGAACAGTCCGGAAACAAGGCGGACTCGTGGTCGCCTAGAATGAAACGATGATTCCGCGCCGCGCGCTCCTTGGCGCGCTCGCGCTCGGCGGCGCTGTAGCGGGGCTCCTCGTGCTCGGAGCCCAGGACCGCCTTCGATCTCAGGTCTACGCGTCAGGCTTCACCGCGCCGGTCGCCTTTGTCCAGGACCCCATCGATCGCAACGTGCAGTTTGTCGTCGAGCAAGCCGGACGTATCCGCGTCGTGCGCAGCGGAACCGTCCAGCCCACCGATTTTCTCGACCTCCGGAGTGCCGTACAAGCCGGCGGCGAACGCGGATTGCTCGGACTCGCGTTCGCACCCGATACCGCGAGCGCACGCTTCTACGTCAACTTCACGGACCGATCCGGCGACACGGTCGTTGCGCGATTCCGACGGTCGGCGGATCCGCTCGTCGCCAACCCCGCGTCGCGGTTCGATCTCCGCTTCGGAGGCGCGAACGGTCCTGCCGTCATCGTACAGCCGTTCTCGAACCACAACGGGGGACATCTCGCCTTCGGACCCGACGGCTACCTCTACATCGGGCTTGGTGACGGTGGATCGGGCGACGACCCTGATCACCGCGCGCAGAATCCGCAGGAGCTGCTCGGCAAGATGCTCCGCCTCGACGTCAACGTGCCCGACGCGCACGCCGTCGGCTACCAGGTGCCAGCCGACAACCCGTTCGTAGGCGGCCGGCCGGTTGCGGCGCGACCCGAGATCTGGGCCTTCGGCCTGCGCAACCCGTGGCGCTATAGCTTCGACGACCCGTCGCGCGGCGGCACCGGCGCGCTGGTCATCGGGGACGTCGGCCAGAACGGATTCGAAGAGATCGACTACGAGCCGCCGAATCGCGGCGGACGCAATTACGGCTGGCGGAACCGCGAGGGCGCACACAACAACGTGACCTCGCGCCCGCCCGCGTTTCTGCCGCTCACCGATCCGATCCATGAGTACGGCCGCTCGTCCGGGCAGTCGATCACCGGCGGGTACATCTATCGGGGCCGCGCCCTCGGCGCCGCTTACACCGGACGCTACTTCTTTGCCGACTACGTGCAGGGCCGGATCTGGTCGATTGGCCTCAGCATCGACGGCCAGGGAGAGGCGCGGGCCGCCGGCCTGACCGAACACACATCGGAGCTCGGCGGTGGGAGTCAACTCGGCAACATCAGCTCGTTCGGCGTCGACGCCGCCGGCGAGCTGTTCATCGTCAGCCTGTCGCGCGGCGTCGTGCTGAGCGTCGCCGGCCTCACGCCGCCCACGCCGACGGACCTGAGGGTCATTCGGTAGCCAGCTATTTGGCGGCTCGCGGCTCGCTACTGGCGGCTCGCGGCTCGATGTTGGCGGCACGCCGCGAGTTGCCGGCCGCCAGCATCCAACGGCCCGCTGCCAGCAGCGAGTCGCCAGAGGCGAGCTCCTAGCCGAAAGCTGAGATCCATGTAGAATCGCGGCTCACGAACGACCTCCGGCCACAGGCGGCCGCAAAGCGCCTGCGGCCTGAGCGCGGCGTGGAGCCCGCCTCCGCCAAGGCTACGGCGAGCTGCGCCGAAGCTTCGCGAAGGCGAGGCCCCGCGAGCATTGATAAGGAGCAATCCGTGTGAAGCGCCCCGCTTTCTGGATCCTGCTTGGGTTGGTCTCCGCCGCCGCCACCGCGGCTGCTGTTCACTACTTTCCACTGGCCTTCTCCATTGTCGCGCTCGACATCACGATGACGCGCGAACGGGCGCTCGCCGACGCGCGAGCGATCGTGACGCGTGACCACCTGGGTCCGGCGGACTTCCGGCAGGCGGCCTCGTTCGCGCTCGACAGCGAGACGCAGACCTTCATCGAACTTGAGGGAGGTGGCAAAGCGGCCTTCACCGCGATGCTGCGCGACGGGCTCTACGCCGCCTACACCTGGCGGGTCCGTCATTTCAGAGAAGGTGAAACGAACGAGACGATGGTTCGCTTCACGCCGGACGGCCGCCCCTACGGCTTCGAGGAGACTCTGAAGGAGGATGCGCCGGGCGCCGCGCTCGACGCCGCCGAGGCGCGGCGGCGCGCGGAGACGGAAGCGCCCGCGCGATGGAAGGTCGACCTGGCCCCGTTCACCCTCGTGGAACAGGGGCAGGAGAAGCGTCCGGGGGGACGCATCGATCACACCATGACCTACGAGCGATCGGCGCCGGTCCCCGGCGAGGGCCGGTACCGGCTCAGGCTGGTGGTCTCGGGCGACCGGCTGACGGAGGTGACCCACTTCGTCAAGATCCCGGAGGCCTTCACGCGCCGGTACTCCAGCATGCGATCGAGAAACGATGCTATCGGCATCGGCTCGGTCGTCAGCATGGTTCTCCTCTATGTTGTCGGGGGCATCGGCGTCGGACTCTTCTTCATGCTGCGAAGCCGCTACGTGCTGTGGCGGCAGGCCACGATCTGGGGTCTCATCGTCGGTACCATGCAGGCCCTGGCGTCGCTCAACGAGTGGCCGCTCGTCTGGATGACGTACGACACGGCGGTCTCGCGCACGACTTTCATCGCTGGACAGGTCGCGACGCTGGCCGCCACGTTGATCGGGTTCTCCGCGTTCATGGCGCTGTCGTTCATGGCGGCCGAGACACTCACACGGCGTGCGTTCGGGGCTCACCCGCAGTTCTGGCACGTGTGGGCGAAAGGCCCCGGCAGCTCGTCCGCCATCCTGGGCCGCACTGTCGCGGGCTTCCTGCTCGTGTCAATCTTTTTTGCCTACGACGTCGGACTGTACGTCGTCGCCACGCGTGTGTTCGGCTGGTGGACCCCGTCGGAGGCGCTGCTTCACCCCGACGTGCTCGCCACCTACGTTCCCTGGCTCTCTGCCATCGCCAACTCTCTCCAGGCGGGATTCTGGGAAGAGTGTCTGTTCCGTGCGGTCCCGCTGGCCGGCGCAGCGCTCATCGGCGACCGGTTCGGAAAACGCACGCTGTTCCTGGTCGTCGCGTTCGCCATCCAGGCCGCCATCTTCGGCGCGGGCCACGCGCCGTACCCCACGCAGCCCTCGTTTGCGCGACCGGTCGAACTCATCATCCCGTCGATCGGATTCGGTCTGCTCTACGTCTATTACGGCCTGCTCCCCGGCATCGTGCTGCATTTCGCGTTCGATGTCGTCTGGTTCGCGCTGCCCATTTTCCTGTCCGACGCACCAGGCATCTGGTTCCAGAAGGCCATGGTCATCGTCATGACGCTCGTGCCGCTGTGGGTGGTCGTCGGGCGGCGCTGGCAGTCGGGCGCGTGGACGGTACTCAGCGCCGTCGGATCGCAACGCCGCGTGGACACCTCCGGCGGCCGCGGAGCCTGAAGAGGCCGCGCCGGCGATCGCCCATCAGGGAATCGGTTCGCGAATGCGGACGGCGTGGATCGTCATCGGCGCGGTCAGCTTCGCCGCCTGTGTCTGGGCCGTTGCCGCACGCGATCGCGTGGAGATGTTCTCGGTCAGCCGCGTCGACGCCGCCAACGTCGCTCGCGCCGCGCTCGCCGCGCGTGGCGTCACGCTGGGCCCTCAGTGGCGCGTGATGCCGGTTCCTGACGATGGAACCGGAGGACCGCAAGAGTTCGTCTCGGTGACCTCCGGCGATGAGCGGCGCCGGCAGCTGCTCGGCAAGTATCTTCCCGACGCGCGATGGAACGTCCGCATCGCGACCTTCGACGGAGACGTCGCCGAGCGCGCCGAAGAGTGGAATGTCTTCGTGACCAGGACGAGTCAAGTGCTTCGCGTCGAACACACGCTGCCCGAAGATCGACCCGGCGCGACGCTCGACGAGAGCACCGCGCGCACGCGTGCGGAGGCTGTGCTGATGCAAGAGTTCGGACTCCGGGCGGGGTCGGGAGATGTGCAGGCGCGGGAGGTATCGGCGCGTCCCGCAAAGCGCAAGGCGCGGACCGACTGGACGTTCACCTACACAGACCTGTCGCTCCCGCCGCTCTCGCAGGGCGAGCTGCGCATCGAGGTCGTGCTCGCCGGCGACGACGTGGCGAGCGTCCGACGATTCGTGTTCGTCCCCGAGCAGTGGGAGCGCCAGCAGCGATCGGCCGAAACACGCAACCTGATCGCGCGCGTCATAGTCGCCGTCGTCTTTGGTGGCCTCCTCGTGTCGGCCGCCGTCGCCGGCGTGATCGCCTGGAGCCGCAGGAAGTACACGCCGCGGCTCTTCTTTGCCGTCGCCGGGATCATGCTGACCCTGTCGCTGGTGTCGGCGATCAATGCATGGCCCTCCGTGCTGGCGCAGTTGCGCACGGAGATCCCGCTGCCTATTCAGCTGTTGATCGCGATCGGCGCTGGGCTTGTCGCGCTCGTCATCACCTCGAGCCTTGCCGGACTCGCGCTCGGCGGTCAGCCGGCTCGCCTGACCGGTTCCGCCAGCCTCCCCGACCGCGACGCGTTGCTGCTCGGGATTGCAGCGGGAGCCTTCGGTGCGGCGCTGCTGGCAGTGGCCGGCTCGCTTCGAACCCCGGCGTGGGCCGTTACCGCCTCCATCGCGCCGGTTGGCACGCTCGTGCCGTTCCTTGCCACAGCCCTCGAGCCCCTCGCCGGTTTCCTCACGCGCGCCGCGGTGCTACTGAGCCTACTCGTCAGCATCAGTCACATCACGTTCGGCTGGACGCGGCGGCGTGCCATCGCCGGCGCAATCGTAGCGCTGGTAGGATTCCTCGGGGCTGGCGCACCCGCTGGATCGGATCTCGCCGGGTGGGCCGCGGCCGGGCTGGTGCTCGCGGTCGGACTACTCGCCGCGTACGCGACCGTGCTGCGCGGCGATCTGACGATGATCCCGATCGCACTCGGCACGATGATGGCGACCGGCGCGCTGATGCGAGGCGCCCAGCGTCCGTTTCCCGGAGCGCTCCCCGGCGCGGTCGCCGCCGCCGTGCTCACGGCCCTCCTCGCCTGGTGGCTGTACCGCGCGTTGCGCCGCTGGCGCGCCGGTTTCGTTGCCTAGGCTGCTCGGAGATGCGGTTGAACACGACATCCTGGCGATTCCTTGCGGCCACCTGCATGCTCGTGTTGACTGTTCCGCGGCTCTGGCAACGGGGCATGTTCGCCGATGGCATGACCTACGCCGTGGTAGCCAGAAACATGGCGCTCGGCATCGGCGACTTCTGGGCGCCGTCGCTCAGCGACACGATCTACGCTCGATTCTTCGAACAGCCACCTCTGGGCATGGCGCTCCAAGCGATCGCCTTTGCGCTTGTCGGCGACCATTTCGCAGTCGAGCGGGCGTTCTCTCTTCTCATGTTTGGCGCCAACGCGGTACTCATCGTGGCGATGTGGCGACGCCTCCTCCCCGCTCAGGTACGATTGGCTGCCGATCCTGCTGTGGCTCGTGCCCTCGGTGGTCACGTGGGCGGTCATCAACAACATGCTGGAGAACACCCAAGCAGTGTTCACGAGCCTGGCGTGCTATGCGTTGCTGCGTACGAGCGACCGCCGGCCCGCGATCACCGTCGCTGCGTGGGCGGCGCTCGCGGCGGCCTCTGTCGTGGCCGCCACCTTGATCAAAGGCCCGGTCGGCCTCTTCCCGCTGACTGTGCCCGTCCTCTTCCTTCTCCTTCCGGCTTCGAGCAGACCCAGACATCCGGCGATCGTCTGGATTGTATTTGCGTCGGTGGCTGGAGCGTTGGCGGCGGCCTTGCTGGCGACGCCGTCAGCGCGTTCCGCCCTCGGCGCATTCATGACCACTCACCTGGCGCCGACGCTTGGCGGGGACCGGGGCGCCGGGCCCCGGGGAAGCGACTTTCTCCGTCATCTGGCCCTCGGTATTTGGCTTCGCATGGCCGTCGTCGTCGGCCTCGTCTGGTTGTTCCGGCGGCGGGAGCGTGTGGAGGAGTTCATGGGCCGGCCAGCCGCGTTCTTCTTCGCCGCCACCTTGGCGAGTTCCCTGCCGATCCTCATCAGTCCGGTACTCGCCGGGCACTACTTCTTTCCATCGGTCCCGTTTTCCGCCCTCGCCTTCGGAACCCTGGCGCTCCCGGCAGTCGCGTCGTTCCGTTCTGAACCGGGAAGCCTTTCCTGGCGTGCGCCCGCGTGGATCGCTGTCGGCCTTCTCAGCACGGCGGTCGTCGTACTCTCGACGCACGGCTCGCTCGAAGTGAGAAACGCGAGTCTGATTCGTGACCTCGACGCCGTAGCTTCTGTCGCGCCAGTCGGTCAGACGATCGGCGCCTGTCCTGGCACCGGCGACGACTGGGGACTCATCAACTACTGGCAGCGGTTCTACCGAGTCTCGCTCCGGACCGACGGCGCGCCGGCAAACGGCTGGTTCCTGGTCGCGTCGGAACGATGTGCGGTCCCGTCAGGGTGTGGACCGGTCGCCGCTACGACGGAGTTCTCGCTTCTCCGCTGCGACAAACCGTAGCGCGTGGGAGGCAGGATTTGTTGATCCGCCAGAGCTGCTAGTGTGACGACTGCCGTTCCTTGGGATCGATCGCCATCAGATCAGGATGCGCCTCGACGTGATCCTGCACGATAGCGACAGCCTTCGACACGGCCCCGGCATCGCCGCTGCGGTAGACGTCGTTGGCGGCGACGAGCGCTTTCTGGCTGGATGGGGTTGAGTCGACGCTGTCGTAAATAGCCACTACCGGGCACGCCGGCACGCACGCACCGCAGTCGATGCACTCGTCGGGGTGGATGAAGAGCATCGGAGCGGCTTCAAACTCCGGCTCGTCCTTCCGCGGGTGGATGCAGTCGACGGGACAGACGTCGACGCAAGCGGTATCCTTGGTGCCGATGCAGGGGTCGGTAATCACGAACGGCATGGTTGCAGTCTAGCATCTCTAATCGTCAGGTGGCGGCCTTGTCGAGCCGCGCGGCGAGCGGTGCGAATGCCGGCGTCGGCCCGCGCCATTCGAGCTCGTCGACCGACTCGAAGAGCGGGATGTCGGCGCGAAGCGTCGCCAGATCGCGAAAGAGAAACGCCTGATCGCGTTCGCGGAGGAACGTGGCGGCGAGCGTGGCGGCGTTGGCGGCGTTGACCTTCCACGTTTGCCAGTCTTCGGGAATGGCCTCGAGGTGCCCGAACTTCGCGAGCACGGCCGCGCTCGACTTCGGGCCCCAGCCGCGCAGGCCCGGATAGCCGTCCGCGGCGTCTCCGACGAGCGCCAGGTAGTCGGGGATCGACGCCGGCGGCACGCCGAACTTGCTGACCACCCCTGCCTCGTCGCGCGTGATATTCCGCCGGCGATCGAGCTGCACGACGCGAGTGCCCCGCACCGACTGCCCGAGGTCCTTGTCTGGAGTGCAGATGACCACCCGCTCGACGCGCGCGTCTCGCGCCGCCAGCGCGGCCCCGGAAGCCAGCGCATCATCCGCCTCGAACTCCACCATCGGCCAGACGACCACGCCGAGCGCGCGGAGTGCGTCCTCGAGCGGATGGAACTGCGCCAGGAGCTCGGGCTCGATGCCCGCGCTCGTCTTGTAGCCGCGCCACATCCGGTTGCGAAACGACTCGATGACATGGTCGGTGGCCACCGCCAGGTGCGTCACGCCCCCGTTGACCATCCCGAGAACCGACCCCACCACCCCCCGCAGCGCCGCCACCTCGACTCCGTCGGCGCCACGCGCCGACGGCATCGCGTAGTAGTAGCGGAACAGCTCGTAGGTCCCGTCGATGAGGAAGATCTGCATGAATCAGTCGTCGGTCGACAATCGGGAGTCGGGAGTCACAGTCGTCAGTCTCAGTCTTCAGTCCCGGTCGGCAGTCTGAGTCATCAGTCCCAGTCGGCAGTCCGCAGTCTGAAGTCTGAAGTCGCGTCGATTGTACACACCACTATCCACCAATTCGGGGATCCGACGCACGGACTGTGGAACTGACTGCGACCGCTGACTCGGACTGAGTGGGACTGACGACCCGGACTGCCGACAGTGTTAGGATCTCAGAAAAGAACCAAGGAGTATCGATGCCGGAAGATGATTTCCTGGACGATCGTCGGCGCGCGTCAGAAGACGACTACTTCCGAAAGAAGGACCGGGAGCTCGTGGAGAAGATGCGCGCGGCGGCAGCAGCCGACCGGGCTAAGAGCGAGTTGAGCGCGAGGACCGGCTTGAGCGATCCGGCGCTTCTGGCCGAGCTCGCGGCGCTCGGCTTCACGCCGGAAACGGTCAGCGTCCTGCCGCTCGTGCCCATCGTGGAGATGGCCTGGGCCGAGGGAGGCGTCACGGCGGCCGAGCGGACGCAGCTCGTGACGCTGGCCCGCAGCCGCGGGATCGCGGAAGGCAGCCCGGCCGATCGGCAGCTGTCGGAATGGCTGTCGCGGCAGCCCTCGCCCGCCGTCTTCGAGCGCGCCACGCGGTTGATCCGCGCCATGCTCGACACGGGGTCCCCCGCGAGCGGGACGCTCACGGCCGACGAGTTGATCAAGTACAGCGAGAATATCGCCGCGGCCTCGGGCGGCATCCTCGGCCTGGGCAAGGTCTCGGCGGACGAGCGCGCCACGCTGGCGAGAATCGTGGCGGCGCTCAAGACGCGAAGCTAGTGGCTTGTCCGCTAGCGATCTCTCGACATGCGCGCAGCGCGCTCGACGTGCTCACGCGCCGCCGATCGGTCGCCGTCGATCCCCGGCGCCCCCCAGACACCTCGGCCCGGCGCGCCGCCGAGGACATCGGTGCTCAGCACGAGGCGCCAGCGGCGCGACTCGGGTCGATAGAACACGCTCCACTGCCAGCCGGCATATGCCGACAGGTCGGCGCGAAGCGGCGTCCAGCCGGTCAGCGCGCCTGGCGTCAGCATGACGTCAGCGAGCTGCTCGTAGATTCGGTCGTCGCTGACCCCAACGCGGAATCGCAGGGGTTGGGCTGGCGCGCCGTCAACCCCGCCGTCGATGGCCACCTGCGCGACAAACGCGCTGCGCCGCGGAACGGGCAGCACGAAGATGAGCCGGCTCGGCGCAATCGTTCGGATGGCAGGTTCCGACCGGCCGGCCACGGACACGTCAGCGACCTCGAACGCCGCGCTCGACGGGCGCGCCTCGGCGTCGCGCACATCGCGCACGAGGTTGACGATCCGGACCGGCGACGGATCGGCGGGCGCACACGCCGCAAACGCCAGCGCGGTCAGCGCCAGCGCAATCGACAGACCAATCCTTGAGCACGTTTCCGCTGTCTGATGTGGATCGGGACGACGTTGGTGGCTCGCGCACGCCGATGATGACGGCTGGCCGCTCTCGCAGTCGGTGGGTCTGCCTGGCCGTAGCGGTCGGGCTCGTGCTGCTGCTCCTGTCATCCGTCGCGCGATTGTACCATCCGCCTTTCGGCTTCACCGAGATGATCGGCTTCGCCAGCGGCGGCGTGGGCGAGCTGCCGGTGCTGCAGGCCATCCCGCACTATCGTCATCCGGCCTGGGGCAGCTACGACGGCCAGTTCTACGCGCAGCTCGCGCTCGAGCCGCTGCTGCGCGATCCGGCGATCGACCGCGCGCTCGATCTCCCTCCGTATCGCGCCCGGCGCATCCTCTTCAGCTGGAGCGCGTGGGCGCTGGGGCTCGGCCGCCCGCACTGGATCCTGCAAGCCTACGCGCTGCAGAACGTGCTCGCCTGGCTGCTGCTGGCGGCGCTCATGACGCGCTGGCTGCGGCCCGACACGCCTCGCGGGCTCGCGCTCTGGACGGCGTGTCTCTTCTCGCATGGGATGATGCACTCCGTACGCTCGGCGCTGCTCGATGGGCCGAGCATGCTCCTCATCGCGCTCGCCATCGTCGCGGCCGAACGCGGGCGGCTCTTTACATCTGCTGCGATCATCGGAGTCGCCGGGCTCGGCCGCGAGACCAACCTCTTCGCCGCGACCGGCCTGCCGTGGCCCGGCGGGCGGTGGCGATGGCTGAAACTCGGCACGGCCCTGGCCCTTGCCGCGATCCCGCTCCTCCTCTGGCAGGACTACCTGCGCTCGATCTACCGGTCGACTTCCGCAGCCGGGCAAGGCGTGCTCGACCGTCCGGTCGTCGTCTATTTGCAGGTCTTTCAGCAGACCGCCGCTCAGCTTTTCGGAAACGAGGCCAACCTCCTCACCGCGCTCAAGCTCGGCGTGATCGTCTGCCTGGCAGTACAGACGTTCTATCTCCTCAACCGCCGCGAGTACGCCTCACCCTGGTGGCGCGTCGCCGTCCCGTACGCGCTGCTCATGCTCACCGTTCACAAAGTGGTGTGGGACGGTTACCCGGGGGCAGTCACGCGCGTCACCCTGCCGCTCGTTTTTGGCTTCAACGTGCTCCTCGCGCGCGAAAAAGGTGCCCGCTTCTGGCCCTGGTTCATCCTCGGTAACCTGCATCTGCTCCCTGCCGCGATGCTGCTGCCGTTCCGTGAGGGATGACCGGGGGAAAGTTTGAAGTCTGACGTTTGAAGTCTGAAGTGCGGAAGTCGGAAGTGGGAAGTTTGAAGTGGAAGTATGAAGTAAGTTCGAAGCTCGAAGTCTGAAGTAGTGAAGTGAGAAGTGCAGTCAGAAACATGTCCGAAGGCGAAGTAAGAAGTAAGTCTGACGTGGAAGTTTGAAGTGGAAGTGTGAAGGATGATGGAAGTCTGAAGGGCAATACACTGCCGCAACGGCCCATCGAATCTGTGTGCTAGCATCAGGGCTCGGCCGGACACACCGTAAAAGGAGCAGCACCATGGCGCAGTACGACATCACGCCCGACCGGACGTTCAGCACTCCGTACGCCGCCGATGAGCGGGTCACGACTTTTCTGCGCAGCGTCTACGGGTGGATGTGCGCCGGGCTCGGCATCACGGCGCTCGTGGCGTTCTACGTCGCACAGTCGCCCTCGCTCCTCCGGGCCATTGGCACCAATCCGGTGCTCTATTTCGGGCTCATGATTGCCCAGTTGGGCATCGTGATCTTCCTGTCGGCCCGGGTCCAGAAGATCGCTGGCGGCACGGCCTCGCTCCTCTTCATCCTCTACTCTGCGCTGACCGGCGTGACGTTCGCGTTCATTCTGTTCCGGTTCACGGGCGAGTCGGTGGCCACGACCTTCTTGATCTCGGCCGGGATGTTCGGCGCGCTCGCGGTCTACGGGACGACGACGAAGCGAAGCCTCTCCGGGTGGGGCCAGTTCCTCTTCATGGGCCTCATCGGGGTCGTCCTGGCGTCGTTTGTGGGGATCTTCTGGCAGAACGACGGCTTCCAGTTCGTGCTCGGCTTCATCGGCGTCATCGTCTTCACGGGACTCACCGCCTACGATGCCCAGCGGTTGAAGCAGATGGCGCTGGCGCTGCCCTCGGGCCAGGTCGGCTCCTACGCCATCGTCGGCGCGCTGACGCTCTATCTGGACTTCATCAACCTCTTCCTGATGCTGCTCCGCTTCACCGGAAACCGTAGGCAGTAACGGCGGAAAGTCTGAAGTCTGACGTTTGAAGTTTGAAGTGCGGAAGTCTGAAGTGGGAAGGTCGAAGTGGAAGTATGAAGTAAGTTCGAAGCTCGAAGTCTGAAGTGTTGAAGTGAGAAGTGAAGTGGGAAGTGGGAAGTAGGAAGTAGGAAGTAGGAAGTGAGGACTGTGCATTCGCCCACGGGCTTCGACGCTGCAGCTCTCAGCAGCAGGCTTGCGCACCGCATGCTCGCGCACTTCGCACTGCCGCGCTTCACACTTCCCCACTTCCGACTTCTGCACTTCCGACTTCTGAACTTCCCACTTCCGCACTTCCGACTTCCACACTTCAAACTTCCGCACTTCAAACTTCCGCACTTCCAACTTCCAACTTCGCACTTACTTCACACTTCTACTTCGACCTTCCCACTTCCGACTTCCGCACTTCAGACTTCAAACGTCAGACTTCAAACTTTCTGAATCGTGTCTCTCCACAAACTCACCGCCTCGCTGATCGCCGACGTCGCCGCCCTTAAGGAAGAAGGCCGGGCCAAAGCGCCGGAGCGGATCATCGTCGGCTACGTGCCAGCCTCGGGCCCGCGGGGACCGCGCTATCGGCTGCATGGCAGCGACCGCGATTTCCTGCGGATGAACAGCAACAGCTACCTGTCGCTGTCGAACCACCCCGAGGTGCTGGCCGCGGCTGATGCCGCGTCGCACGCGTTCGGCGCGGGGCCGGGCGCCGTCCGGTTCATCGACGGCACGTTTGCGCCGCACGCCAGGCTCGAGGCGCAGGATCGCGCGGTTCGTCGACCGGCCGGCGGCGCGGTCGTTCAATTCGGCCTACACGACGGTCCTCGGCCTTGCGATTACGCTCGCGGGCCCCGACACGTTCTGGATCGGGGACGCGCTCAACCACAACTGCATCATCCGCGCGATGCGGATTGCGAACGTGCCGTCGGCCCAGCGCGCGATCTACAAGCACAACGACCTGGCCGATCTGGCGCAGCACCTCGAGCGCGTGCCTGACGGCACGGGCCGCGTGGTGGTGATCTTCGACGGCATCTTCAGCATGCGTGGCGACAACGCCCCCGTCGATGCGATTGCGGCGCTCGTCGCGAAGCACGAACACCGCTTCCGCGACGGCGTTGTCACGGTGATGGATGACTCGCATGGAATCGCCGCTTACGGACGAACGGGCCGCGGCACGGAAGAGCACTGCGGCGCGCGCGTCGACATCTTCGTCGGGACGTTCGGGAAGGCGTTCGGGGTGAACGGCGGCTTCGTGGCCGGCAGTGCCGAGCTGATCGAGGCCGTGCGGCAGAAGGCCGATACCTACATCTACACCAACCCCCTCGGGCCGGCGGATGCGGCCGCCGCAGCCAAGGCCATCGAGATCGCCGACGGCGCCGACGGGCGCGCGCGCCTGGCGAACCTCCAGGCGCGCACGACGCAGTTCCGGCGCGGGCTCGAGTCGCTCGGATTCGAGTCGATCCCCGGGCCGCACCCGGTCGTGCCACTGGTCGTGCGCGACACCGGCCGCGTGCGATCGATGGTCGCGGGGCTGTTCGAGCGCGGCATCCTCGCCGTGGGCCTGACCTTTCCGGTCGTCCCGAAAGGCGACGAGACCATCCGCTTCCAGATCAACGCGGCCCACACCGAGGGCGACATCGACGAGCTGCTCGGCGCGCTGAAGGATCTCAAGGCCGCCACGGCGGGCTGACGCCGCACCTCGGCAGGCGGGCACTTTCGGTATACTCCGCGCATGCGTTCATCCGTGTGCGCCGGCGCGGCCGCCCTGATCGTTGCCGCGTCGCTCCTGTCGCCTGCCGCCCAGAGCCGGATCACCACACCGCAAGAGCAGCTCGGATTCAGCTTCGGCGACGACTATCGTCTCGCCAACTACACGCAGATTGCCGAGTACTGGCGCAAGCTCGACGCGCAGTCGGACCGGATGGTGCTGCAGGAGATCGGCAAGACGGCTGAAGGCCGGCCGCAGCTGATGGCGATCGTCACCTCGCCGGCCAACCACAAGAACCTGGCAAAGTATCGCGATATCTCTCGCCGGCTGGCGTTTGCCGAGGGCGTCTCCGAAGACGAGGCGCGGCGGCTGTCGATGGAAGGCAAGGCGATCGTCTGGATCGACGGCGGACTGCACGCGACCGAGACGCTCGGCGCACAGCAGCTCGCCGAGATGGTCTACCAGATGGTCAGCCGGACGGACGCCGAGACGATGCGTTTCCTCGACGAATGCATCATTCTCTTCGTCCACGCCAACCCTGACGGCAACGATCTCGTCGCCGACTGGTACATGCGGAATCCGGATCCACTGAAGCGCAGCGCCGCAGGCCTGCCGCGCCTCTACCAGAAGTACATCGGACACGACAACAACCGTGACTTCTTTGCTTCGACGCAGGCCGAGACCGAGAACATCAACCGTGTCCTCTACCACGACTGGCTGCCGCAGATTCTCTACAACCACCATCAGAGCGGGCCGGCGGGAACGGTCGTCTGGTCCTCGCCCCAGCGCGACCCCTACAACTACAACCTCGACCCGCTGCTGATTCTCGGCCTGCAGGCGCTCGGCACCCACATGCACCAGCGGCTGGCGGCCGAAGGGAAGCCGGGCGCAACGATGGCGTCGGGCGGCGCCTATGACGGCTGGTGGAACGGCGGCATCCGAAATACAGGGAATTTCCACAACATCATCGCCATCCTGACCGAGACGATCGGCAGCCCGACGCCGATGCGGATCCCGCTGGTCATCGAGCGCCAGATTCCCAACCGCGATCTTCCCTACCCGATCGCCCCGCAGGAGTGGCACTTCAAGCAGTCGATCGACTATTCGGTTTCGTTCAACCGGGCGGTCATCGACTACGCGGCGCGCAATCGCGAGCATCTGCTCTACAACATCTACGCGATGGGGAAACGCGCGATCGAGCGCGGCAGGCAGGATAGCTGGACCCCGTCGCCGACGCGGCTGCGGATGGTCGCGGAGCGAATGGGCGGAGGCGGGCGCGGCGGGACCCCCGAGCGGGACGCCGAACTCTGGGCCGAGCTGCGCAAGCCCGCCGACCGCGATCCGCGCGGCTACATCATCCCTGCGGACCAGCCGGATTTCCTGACGGCGATCAAGTTCGTCAACGCGCTGCGCGAGGTCAACGTCACCGTGCAGCGCGCCACTCGCGAATTCGCCGTAGCTGGCAAGACGTATCCCACGGGCTCCTTCGTCGTGATGACCGCTCAGGCGTTCAGGCCGCACGTGCTCGACATGTTCGAGCCGCAGGACCATCCTAACGTCATTCCCTATCCGGGCGCGCCGCCAACACCACCGTACGACAACGCGGGATGGACGCTTGCCTATCAAATGGGCGTGGCCTTCGATCGCGTGCTCGAGCCATTCTCGGGACCGTTCGAGCGCGTGACCGACTGGAACGTGGCGCCGCCGCCCGGCCGCGTCATGGCCCCGTCCGGCGCCGCCGTGTATCGCCTCGACCGCCGAATCAACGACGCGTATCGCGCGGTGAACCGCCTGCTCGCCCAGGGTGCGCGAGTCACCGCAAGCGCAGACGCGTTCTACGTCGCCGCCTCGGCGGCAACTGGCGCGCAGCTGCAGAAGGCGGCGGACCTCGGCGTCGGCGCTCAAGGTCTCGCGAGTGCGGTTGTGGCGGCGACGCAGACGCTAGGGGCGCCACGCATCGGGCTGTGGGATCAATACGGCGGGTCGATCGAGTCAGGGTGGACGCGGTGGATCCTCGAGCAGTTCGAATTCCCGTTCGAGCGGGTCTTCGCCCAAAGGCTGGACGCGGGGAACCTGAACGCCGCCTACGACGTCCTCATTTTCCCCAACGGCGGTATTCCTGCGGCGTCAGCGGGCGGACGCGGCGGGCGAGGGGGTGGCCGCGGCGGCGGCTCGGGAGCCGATGCCGCGGGTGAGATCCCACAGGAGTACCGCGCGCACGTGGGCCGGGTGAGCGTGGAGTCGACGCTGCCCCGGATCCGGCAGTTCGTCGAGAGCGGCGGGACTGTCATCGCCATCGGGGACTCCGCGCTGAATCTCGCCGCCGCGCTCAAGCTGCCCGTCGAGGATCACCTGACGGAGAACGGCGCAGCCCTCGCGCGCGCCAAGTACTTCGTGCCGGGATCCATCCTCTCGGCGAAGGTGGACATCACCCACGCCATTGCCGCCGGCATGGCCCCACGCACCGACTTCTTTTTCGACAACAGCCCCGTGTTCAAGCTCGGGCCCGGCGCGGCGGCGGCCGGCGTTCGCGCCATCGCCTGGTTCGACAGCCCATCGCCACTCCGAAGCGGCTGGGCGTGGGGCCAAAAGTATCTCGACGGCGGAGTGGTTGCGATCGACGCGCCGCTCGGGAGCGGACGCGTGCTGCTCTTCGGGCCGGCGATTCTGCAGCGCGCGCAGCCACATGGCACGTTCAAGCTCCTCTTCAATGGCATCCTCGCGAGCGCCGCACGCTGAATATCAGAATGGCGATCTGAGCCGACTGAAAGTGGACTCAATTTGATGCGCTCAATCCGGCTCCTCACGCTATTGGCCGCCCTCATCGGTATCGCCGTGGAGAGTGGGATGACGGTCGCGGCTCCGCCGCGGCAGGACGCGCGCGCGTGGATAGCCGCAAGCAATCGCCACGCCCAGGTGCTGCTCGACGTGCTGGCGCGTGTCTCGCCGGAGAGCGCCGGGCAGTTCGGGGTCGCAGGCCTCGACGAGGAAGTGACCGATCTCAGCACCGACGCAGGCGATCGCGGCCGCGAGGCGACGGCCGCGGCGGTCGCGACGCTGCTGGCCAGCCGCAAGGCCGAGGAGAACCCGCTCGTCCGTCAGGACCTCGATATCCTGATCCGGTCGGCACAGACCAACCTGCGCGCGGGCCGGTTGTCCCAGGATCGGCTGCTGCCCTACACCGATGTCACGGCATTGGTATTCGGCGGCCTGCGATCGCTGCTCGACGCGCAGGTCGGGGCCGAGCGCCGGCCGGCCGCGGTCATCCGTCTGCGCAAATACGCCGGGCTCGTGCAGGATTACGAGCCCATCGCCATGCAGGCGATGCGGCTGACGCGCGATCGACAGGGACAGGCGCAGCTACTTCGCCCGGCCGCGTCCAAGGTCGAGCGCGACTTGGCCAACGGCCCGATCCTTCTGCAAGGCCTCGAGAAACTCTTCGACCAGTACAAGGTGGACGGCTGGCGCGAACCATTCGCGACGCTGAAGCAGCAGCTCACGGAGTATCAGCAATTCGTGCGCTCGGAGGTGCTGCCGGCGGCGCGCACGGATTTTCGTCTACCGATCGACCTTTACGCGCTCTCGCTCGAACAAGTGGGCGTAGGACTGAAGCCGGAACCGCTCGCCACGATGGCGCGGCAGGCATTCGCCGGAATCCAGGAAGAGATGCAGCGCTTGGCGCCTGCCGTGGCAAAAGCGCGTGGCCTCCAGAACACGAACTATCGCGACGTCATCCGCGCGCTCAAGAAGGACCAACTCGTCGGCGAGGCGATTCTGCCGCACTACCGCCAGCGGCTGGCCGAGATCGAGGCCATCATCCGGCGCGAACAGCTCGTCACGCTACCCGGGCGCGAGGCGCGGATCCGCATCGCCACCGATGCCGAGGCGGCCCAGTCGCCGGCCCCCAACATGCGGCCGCCTCGACTCATCGGCAACACCGGCGAGATGGGTGAATTCATCCTGCCGCTGAACATGCCAGCCGCCGCGGAGAGCGGCACGGCGTCGCTTCGCTTCGACGACTTCACCTACCAGGCGGCGTCGTGGACCCTCACTGCCCACGAAGCACGGCCCGGGCACGAAATGCAGTTCGCGAAGATCGTCGAGGCCGGTGTGTCGACGGCGCGCGCGCTCTTCGCGTTCAACAGCACCAACGTCGAGGGCTGGGGACTCTACTCCGAATGGATGATGCTGCCCTACATGTCGCCAGAAGGACAGCTCGTCTCGCTGCAGGGCCGGCTTCTGCGCGCCGCGCGGGCATTTCTCGACCCCGAGTTACACATGGGCCGGATCACCCCGGACGACGCACGCCGGGTGCTCCTGGAGGATGTCGTGCTCTCGCGCGCGATGACCGAGCAGGAAGTCGAGCGCTACATGTTCCGCGCCCCTGCCCAGGCGACGTCGTACTTCTACGGCTACACGCAGCTGCGCGATCTGCGGTCGGAGGCCGAGCGCGCGATGGGAGAGAAGTTCAACGCGCGCCAGTTCCACGACTTCATCCTCGCCCAAGGCCTGCTGCCGCCTGACCTCCTGAAGGAAGCCGTGCTGAGCCAGTTCGTGAAGCGCTGAGGGGTTATGAAAAGCTCTGTCTGCTTTTCTCAATGCTCGCGGGGCCCCACCCCCGCTCGCTCTCGCGCGGCGACTTCGCGCCGCGCTCGGGCCGCAGGCGCTGCCGAATCACCATTCGCGCAAACTTCAGCGACAGGTCGGCACGCACGCCTCTCTGCGTGCAGCGTCGCCTAGCTCCTGTACAGACTCGTCCAGACCGGCAACAGATCCGTGAAGGTGCTGTCGATCCAGGCCGCGAGCCTGCGCCCGTCGGCCAGAATCTCGGCGTCCTGCGACCGGTCGAGGAACAGCCAGCGGCCGAAGAATATCCACCCGACCTCAGCCGGGTGCTGGCAGTTGACCAGCCATGCGAGGGCGTCGTTCGGCAACAAGCTCGTCGATGGCGGCGTGTCGCCATACTGGATGAAGCCGGAGTTCATCGACATCCACTGGGTAAGGAACCCGCGCCACGCGCCCGAGATGAGCTGCTGAAACTGCGCGAAGTGCGCGAGCGCGCGCTCCTGATCGGCGTCAGAGCCCTCCGGCGCCAGCTTGAATCCGATCCCCGCGCAGACTCCATCGCGTCCCCACGGCGTCGACGAGAACAGGCCGATCGTCAGCTGCGGCTCCCAGCGTGCGCCCTGGTGGAACGCGCGCAGGAACCCGGGGCCGCCGGAGTGCACGGTGTGCCGGCGAAAGAGCCGTGCCCCGCTCTGACCGGCGCGATTGCGCGTTTCAACGGCCTTGGCCGCGAACGGCCGCTCGTTGAGCGCGACGAGCAGCGGCTCCAGGCGCGATCCGAGTGCCTCGACCGCGGCCTCCGGCGCCAGCTGCCCGAGCGAGGCGAACTCGGCGCGGCCGATGCCCGCCGCAGCCGGTCCCGTGACTCTCGGGGTGCGCGAAACGGGACGCGCGCCGGTCGGCGTCCGGGCTCGCGAAGGTCGCTGGGGCTTGATAACGGGCATGGACGCGACGCGGCGTTTCGTGACCTCGAGCTGGAGGCTGCGCGCGATCGTGTTTTGAGGGTTCAGCTGGATCGCGGCATCGAGCGTCGCCGTGGCCTCGTCGAGCTGCCCCCCTTCCATGTAGCACCGCGACAGGCGCGTCAGGGCGCCTTCGTTGGTCGGCGCCACTTTGGCCAGCTCGAGATTGGTCGCGAGCGCCTGTGGACCAAAGTCACCGGACTTGGCGTACTCGATGGCCCGCTGCTGGAGTTCCTGGATGGACGGCATCACTACAGCCTATCAGGTCGAGTCAGGGCCCGCATGTTTCACGAACACATATTCATCGTGGCCATCGTGTCATCGTGCCCATCGTGAGTGGCGTACGTGAGGCTCGTTCAGGTAAACCTACGGTCTGTCAAAGAACCGAATCGCCAGCGTCACCCCGATGAACGCCATCACCAGGGACACGATCAGCGCCGCGAGCGTCCAGATCAGCATCCGCTTCAGGCCGTTGTCGTTCGAAGAGGCTCGCTGGATCTTGCGCGGATCGACGTCGGTCAACGGCCCGCCGCCGCGGTCGCCGGCGACGCCGGCAAGAGGTACTTCTCGAGCCAGGACCGGACCTCACGGTAGAACACGCGGCTGTTCTCGCCCTTGAGGATCCAGTGATTCTCGTCAGGCCATATCAGCAGCCGCGTCGGCACGTTCATCCGCTGAAGCGCAGCGTACATCGTCAGGGTGTTCCCCTCCGGCACTCGGAAGTCGTTCAACCCGACGGAGAGGAGCGTCGGCGTCTTGAAGGCGCCGGCCTTGGCGAGCGGGCTCTGCGCGATCCACTTCGAGGGATTCTCCCAGTAGGGACCGCCCATCATGAGCTCGCGGTGGTAGATGCTGTCGCTGATGCCCCACTGCATCTCGAGCGTAGCCAGGCCGGCGTGGCTGACGAGGCACCGGTAGCGCGACGTCGTGCCCGCGAGCCAATTGGTGAGGTGACCGCCATAGCTTGCGCCGCCGGCCGCCTGCCTGGCGCCGTCGATGAAGGCAAACCGCTTGATCGCTTCGTCGGCGGCGTCGTTGATGTCGTCGGCGGGCCCGGCCAGCGGATCGCCGTGGATGTCGAGCGTGAACTTCTCGCCGTAGCCTGTCGATCCACGGTAGTCGGTCATCAGAACCACGAAGCCCGGCTGGGACAGCAGGTGGTAGTTCCACCGATACGTGATCGCATCGCGCCACATATTTGCGTGACCGCCGTGGATCAGGACGAAGAGCGGATACTTCTTCGACTCGTCGAAGCCCGGCGGCAGCGCGATGAAGTTGTGGATGCGGCGGCCGTCGCGGCCGGTGAACCAGAACTCCCGCATCGGCTGCCAGTCGATCGATTCGGCCGACTTCGTCGTGAACGAGGTGAGGAACGTGCGGCTGCCGGTCGCGGGATCGATGCGGACGATCTCTGGCGGCCTGACCGCGCTCTCCCAGTTGGCGAACGCGACGGCCGACGCCCCTCGTGCGGGGATCTGCAGGTTGGTGTAGACACCCTGCGTCGCGTCGACGGCCAGCTTTGGCGCTCCTCCTGAGGCCGCAACCCCGTAAATGCGCTCGTGCCCGGCGTCCTCCGCGGTGAAGTAGATGGTCTGGCTGTCCGAAGCGAAGGACCAGCTGCCCACCGCGCGATCGAAGCCCTTGGTCACGGCCGAGACCGTGACGAGCGAGGACGAGATCAGCGGCCACGGGGAACATCCGAGCCGCGTGAGCTGATAGATCACCGGCTTCGCGTCGGTTGTCGTATAGCACAGCGCTTTGCCGTCGGGACGAAATGCCGGCGCGCCGAACTCCCAGCCGTCGGGTGTCAGCCGCTTCGGCTCACCGCCAGCCGCGGGCACCTGCCAGAGGTGCGACGGCACGTTGGCCCTCGCCGCGATGGTGTCGTTCTCGGCGGCGACAAAGACGACGTCCTTGCCGTCCGGCGACCAGACGGCCGCGAGGGCGTCACCGCCGAAGCCAGGCCTCGCCGCCGTCTTCGAACTGCCAAACAGGCTGCGGGCCTTGCGATCGCCGGAGACATCGACTATCCAGAGGTGGCTTTTCGATTCCTCGATCCAGTGGTCGAAGTTCTTGATCGGGAAGGTGTCGTAAATACGTACCTTCGACTTCGCGTTCTTCCGCTCCTGCACGGCTTTCCGGTTCGTCTCTTCGTCGGTCGCGCCTGGCCACATCACGGCTTGAAAGAGGATCTTCTGGCCATCCGGGCTCCAGCGCGGCACGCTCGCCGCGGTTGGCGCGGCCGAGACTCGCTGCGCCTCCCCGCCGCGCACCACGTCCAGCACGTAGATCTGATTGACCTCATCGTCATCCCGCTTTGCGGCAAAGGCGATGCGCGTGCTGTCCGGGCTCCAGGCCGGCCCGCTCTCGGACCCCTTGCTCGACGTGAGCCGGCGAGGCGCGCCGGTCCCGTCGGCAGGCACCACCCAGAGATCGGTGACGTCCTTCAGGGGATCGTACGCTGGCTCGGACACGCTGAAGACCACCCACTTGCCGTCGGGCGACGGCACTGGCGCGCCGACGCGCTGAAAGGACCAGAGCAGCTCATGTGAGAGCGTGGCCGGAGCCTGACGGGCCTGCGCGGAGGCGGTCACGGCCAGCAGGAGGCACGTCAGACAGCACGTGGTGATTCGGTGGAGCTTCATAGCCCCTGATTTTAGATGAAACGGGGCGACTGCGGCGGGACCTTCAAGGACGAGCGAGACAGCTCACTTCTGACGTAACTTCCGCAGAACCCGGTCGCGGAACTCCTGCTCGCTACCACCCCGGAACTCTTGTCGATCCCAGCCGCAGATCTCCACGACGGCAAACGCAAGCATGAAGTCCAGACCTTTGTCTTCGACCATCTTCTGTTCCAACGCCGGCAAAGCCGGCTTGCCGAGGGCAACGATTTTTCGATAACTCGGCAAACTGATGTAGTCGTACGTGTTACTCGAGTAGCGAATGGTCTCGGATTCATCGTGCCATGCAGCGTACCAGCGCTCAAACTCGGCCGCCGTCGCCCCGGTCGGCGGTGTCGTGCGCACATGATGACAGCCTGCGAGGACGACCAGGCAAAGAGCAGACGCGACGAGTTTTGGTGGACAGTTCATCCGCTCAGGGTCACCAGAGCTAGCGTAGCGTCTGTGATTCGGTTGATCAACCGGCGCCTGGCCAGCGTGGCGCTTCGCGATCATCGCTGAACTTCTCGCTTGCAGGGCGCGAGCGCTCGGAGCGCCGTCCCGCACGCGCGGGCCGCCTGGCCGGGCCGCGCGGCCTCGGATCGGGGCAAAATCCGCTCGCAACATGGCCGTAACACAGCCCGGCATATGATCACGGTGTCAGCCTCAGCAGGCGGCTCCCGCCAGAACGCGCGGCGCCGCTCGCTCGGTGCTGGCAGATACGAGGATGATCATGCGCGCCCTGATTGCCTCCCTCCTGCTCTTGCTCGTAGCCGCCCCGGCGGCGGCGGAAAAAACCTACTCGGCCCAACGGTTCGACGCACGCCTCCGGATACTGCCGGACGGCGCAATGGAAGTTGTGGAAACGGTCGTCTTCCGCTTCGAGTCGGGCACGTTCCAACGTGTCTTCCGCGACCTGTCACGGCGGCGTACCGACGGCATCGAGATCGTCAGCGCCGAAATGGACGGCCGCGCGCTCGCTTTTGGCAAGGAATCAGGACAGGTCGAAGTCAGGAACGGATCGAAGCTGCGCGTCGAGTGGCGGTTCGCTCCGCGTACCGACTCGACCAATACATTCGTGCTCACCTACATCGTACGGGGAGTCGTGCAGCGCCAAGCCGGACGTGACGTACTGGAGTGGGTCGCACTCCCGACCGAGCACGACTACCGCATCGACGAGAGCGAGGTCGTCCTGGCGCTGCCCGCGACGCCAGTGGTCCGGCCGACCGTCGACTCGAAGCGCGTGGCCAACGTCGGTACTCGAACCAGCCGGCGAGCGTGTGCAGATCCTCGCCCGAGGCGTTGGCAGAAACGGATGGTTGCGGACGCGATTCGAGTTCGAGGAAGGCGCCGTGATCGCGGCTGCGCCAGCATGGCAGCAGCGCCAGATCGCGGCACGGGCCGTCGCGCCCCGGTGGATCGCGGCGGCGGGCATCGTACTCGCCATCGGACTGATGTTCATGTTCGGGCTGCGCCAGGGATATGACAGCCCACACGGCGCCGGCGCTACGTCGGGGACCGTGGAAACGCCGCCCGACACGCTGAGGCCGGCCGTGGCCGGCGCCCTCGCCTCCAACGGCACCGTCACGCTGCAGCACGCCATGGCGACGCTCTTCGCGCTTGCCGATCGCGGCGTCGTGACAATCACCGAAGAGCCGCGAAAGTGGGGCCAGCGGAACTTCACATTGCAGCGTCGACAGTCAAACGCGGCCCTCGCGCCTGAGGATACGGCAGTCCTCAACCTTGCCTTTCAGCACAAGGGCCAGCCACAGGATGCCGTCCCCCTGACGCAGGCGCGCAACCGCGTCCTGCGACGGCTCCGCGACTTCAAGACGGCCGTGGATCAGGAACTGCGCTCGCTCGGCATGCTGGACGGCGAACGGATGCGGGTACGGACACGGTACCTGGGATTTGCCATTACCTTCCTCATCCTCGCGGCGCTCCTCGTCGCCCCGGCGATCTTTCTGACGCGGCAGTTCGAAGGTTGGCCCCTGATGGTTCCCGCCGCCGTCGCCGCAGTCGCCATCGTCGGCTTCATCTTCTACGGCGCGCTGACGCCTCTTTCGAACGAGGGCGTCCGGCGCGCCGAGCGCTGGCGCGCATACCAGAGGCATCTGAAGGAAGTCGCGCGAGAACGCGTCCACATGACAGTGGACTCTCCGTCCCGCCTGCTGCCGTTCGCGGTCGCACTCGGCCTCGCCGCGGCGTGGTCGAAGTACGTCAAGAACCACCCCACTGGCATTCCGCCATGGTTCCGCGCGCTAGCCGTGTCGGGTGACGACGGTGGATTCCCGGCGTTCATCGCGGCGAGCGGCGCCGGAGCGGACGGTGGTGCCGGAGGCGGGGGCGGGGCCGGCGGCGCGGCCGGTGGTGGCGGATCAGGGGCGGGGTAGCCTTCAGCTTTCAGCTTTCAGCTTTCAGCTCCCAGCTTACGGGCTCACTAGGCTCGTCGCGCGCTCTGCGCCAGGTGCTCCAGCATCTGACGCCGGTGGGCCAGCTCGCGGGACGTCAGGGGCTTCGCCGGCACAACTTCGAATGGCAGGGACCGCTGGGCCCAGGCTTCCCGCCGGGCACGCGTGCGCTCCACGCCGGCACGAAAGCACTGGAAGCAAATCGCCTGACGCGCGCAAATGTGGTCGGTCGATGCGGATCGCATGGTGAGGGTCCTCCCGCAGGTCAGAACAGCTCCAAGAGCCGCCGGGCCTTGATTTGCGCCTGGCGGCGACGGTGCTCCAGCACCTTGTACTTGTCCGGACCCCGAACGCCCACCACGCGCGGGGCCAGCCGCAGACTCGCTTTGAGTGGCCGCGCCGGTGGGAACGTCGAGGTCGTGTTATCGCCAAAGTCGAACTGCCGGGCCAGGGATCCATCGAAACGGGGCATGTGCGTTCTCCTTACTGGCGAGTCTAGAGGAGGGGTGTGACAGGGTAGGTCACGACTGCCGCCCACCGTTTGCTATAGTCCTTTCCGATGCTTTCCGAGCGCCGGCATGAGGTTTCCAGGCTCGAGGCGTTCAGCGACGCCGCGTTCGCCTTCGCCCTGACGCTCCTCGTCGTCTCGCTCGACGTTCCGAAGAGCTACGACGAGCTGATGCGAACGATGAGGGGATTTCCGTCGTTTGCCTGCTGCTTTGCCCTGCTCGTCTGGATCTGGCACGAGCACAACCTGTTCTTCAGGCGCTACGGTTTGCAGGATTCCTGGACGGTGTTTGTCAACAGCATGCTGTTGTTCGTGACGCTCTTCTACGTCTACCCGCTCAAGTTCATGTTCGATTCGATGTTCGCGCAGTTCATGCCCGCGGCGTACCCGGAACTGAAGCGCATGAGCCTCCTGGAACTGTCCCGGGCATCGGCCATCTATGGCCTGGGGTTCCTGATCCTCTTCAGCCTGTTCGCGCTGCTGTACCGCCACGCCTACAACAAGCGGATCGACCTCGGTCTCACCCCACTGGAGGTGTTCGATGCGAGGGCGTATGCCGGCCATCACCTCGTAAGCGCCACTGTCGGATTCGTTGCGCTGGCAATAGCCGTGGGCGGTCCGTTGATGATGGCCCCGTTGTCGCCCACCTGCTTCGCCCTGATGGGGCCCGGACACTGGTGGTTCGGGAACCGCGTGGAGAGGCGTCGGCGGGCGCTCGCAGGCGCTGATGCCGCGCAACGCTGAAGTCATCCGGCAGTGGTCGCTCCTGCGCGACCTCGAATCCTCGCGCAGCCTGACGATCGACGACATGGCCACGCGCACGGGCGTCACGACCCGCACCATCCGGCGCGATCTCGAGGCGCTCCAGGAAGCGGGCTTCCCTCTGTTCGACGAGGTGCACGAGGGCAAGCGCTACTGGAAGCTCGAGCAGCGAGCGTTCCGGCGTCTCGATAACACGGGCTTCAATCTGGCCGAGCTCAGCGCCCTTTACTTCACGCGGACGCTGGCGGAATGCCTCGCGGCGGCGCCGTTTCAGCAGGACGTGAGGAACGCCTTCGACAAGCTTGCCGGGGCGCTCACACCCGGCATGCGGCAGTTCCTCGATCGGCTGCCGCTGGCGATCCAAGCCAAGGCCGACCCCGGCGTGCGCGCGCCCGCGCAGCAGGCTGGGGCACTTGCGGGCGCGAAACCCGATCCGCGGGTCGCCCAGCTGCTCGACGCGACGCTCCATCACCGGCGCATCGAGATGCGCTACCACTCCTTCTCGAGCAATCGCGACAAGGCGTATGCCGTCGAGCCGCAACGGCTCGTGTTCGCGCAGGGCGGGCTGTACCTCCTCGCGTTCGTGCCCGAATACAAGGAGCTGCGCACGTTCTCGGTCGACCGGATTCTCGGCCTGTCGCTGACTGAGGACCGCTTCGAGCCGCAGGCGCTGTCGGAAGATGCATTCGCCCATTCACTCGGCGTCCATCAAGGGACACCCGAGCACGTCGAGATCGCCTTCGAGCCGCGGATAAGCCGCTACGTGCGGGATCGCATCTGGCACCCGTCACAACGGATCGACGAGCGTCCCGACGGCGGGCTCATCCTCACGCTGACGGTATCGAACGACTGGGCGCTGCGGAGCTGGATCCTCGGTTTCGGCGCGCTCGCCCGCGTGCTCGCGCCTGCTGAGCTGGCGGCACAGATCCTCGACGAGGTCGAGCGCACGGCCACACAGGTACTCGGAATGACGCACGCCACTCGTCCCAAGACTCATCCCTAGAAGTGGGTTGGCTGACCAATCCTGCGGTGCCGGTGTCTCGTTCCGGATCAGTCTCGATTCCAGTAGGATCGGCGGAACGTCGTTTTCAAGGAGATCGGCGCGTAGGCCTTCACGGCCCCGGTCTTGCCCCATTGGTCAGCGGAGACGGGCGTCTCCCGCGAACCCTGGGGAGAAACAAAGGTGATCTGGTTCTACGCCAAGCATGGACGCCACCTGAGGTGCGAGGTGCGGCAGTTCGTCAACGGCGATCGCTTCGATCTCATCATCACCGACGCCGACGGCACCGAGCGCGTCGAGCACTTCGAGGACTCGGCCTCGGTGACGCGCCGATCGCTGCAACTCGAAGCGGAGTGGCTCATCGATGGGTGGGATGGACCGTTCGGGCGGGAATACTGACAGGCGGGTCGGGGCTCGCAGCTCGCGGCGAAGAAACTAGATCGCCTCGAGCAGCGTCAGCGCGAATCCAGCCGCCGAATCCACCCACTGATCGGATGTGACGAACCCGGCCTCGGCGCCCATTGCGACGATGCCGTCGGGCTCGTACTTGTAGGAGCTCTCGGTCCAGATTCGCTCCCCACACGAAAAGCTCACCGTGGTCGCTGCGGCCGCGATACGCACCCGCTGGTCCGAGCGGCTGACGAGGTGCATTTCGATGCGGCGCTCGTCGGCGTTCCACACGGCCTGATGGTCAAACCTACACAGGTCGAACTCGCCCCCGAGCTCGCGGTTGATCCGCACCAGCAGGTTCTTGTTGAACGCCGCGGTGACACCCAGCGGATCGTCATAGGCGAGCAGCAGTTCGCGTTCGGGCTTGACGAGGTCCGCACCGAGCAGCAGCAGATCGCCGGGGGCAAGCGTCGCGCGGATGCGACCGAGGAATTGCGCCGCGGCCGGCTGATCGAAGTTGCCGATGTTCGAGCCCAGCAGCAGCACGAGCATCGTGCTGCCTTCGCGACGGCTCGACACCGCCGTCCGCAGTCCCTCCTCGTAGGTCGACCAGTGCCCGACCACCGAAACGTGACGCAGCCGGTTCAGCCGCTGCTCGCTCTGCTCGAGCGCCTGCGACGAGATGTCAATAAGGTGTACGCGCGCGCTCGCGCCGCGACGCTCGAGCGCCTCGGCGAGCAGCACGATCTTCTCGCCGCTGCCGCAGCCGAGCTCGACAATCATGCCCTCGGTGTCGCCGAGCGCCGCCACGACCGACCCGGCATGCTTTGCGAGCAGTTCGGTCTCGGACCGCGTGATCCGGTACCACGGCAGCCGGCAGATAGCCTCGAAGAGGCTGGAGCCGAGGGCGTCGTACAGATACTTCGATTGCAGCTGCTTGGGCACGAGCGCGAGGTCGCGATCGACATCGGCGGCGAATTCAGCGGCAAGGGAGCGAGTCGTCGTGAGTGGCATGGATTTCAGCTCTCAGCTTTCAGCTCTCAGAAAGTCGTCTGCTTCAATGCGTTCTGCTGACTGCTGACAGCTGTTAGCTGAGAGCGGTTCTGAACGTCGCGTACACGTACGGATAATTCGGCCTGAACCAGTTGCGGAAGCTGCGGCGCACGAGCTCGCGGGCAGTTGCCGGCGACGCGCCTTTCATCACGTAGTGCTGACCGTCGAAGAAGTCGGCTGAGTACTCGGGGTAGGACGCCATCGGCTCGAATCCGGGGAAGGGCGCAAAGACGGTCGACGTCCATTCCCACCCGTTGCCGACGAGGTCCTGCACACCCCAGGCGCTTGCGGCATGCGGACGCGCACCGGCCGGGACCGGTTCCCAGGACGCGAAGTCGAAGTTGCCGCGGCTGGCGTCCGGGGCGGCATCGCCCCAGGGAAACTGTCGCTCCCCACCTTCGGGCGTCCCGAACGCGGCACGATGATACTCGGCCTCGGTCGGCAGCCGCCGGCCGCGCCAGCGCGCGAACGCCGCCGCTTCCTCGTGACTGACATACACCGGCCACGACAGCGGTAATTCGATGTTTTCGAACATCCCGCGCCAACGCCACCCGCTGCCGTCGCGGACCCAGAACGCGGGATGCGTGATTGCCTCGGCTTCGCGCCACTGCCAGCCCGCCGCGGACCACAAGTCGGGTGTCCGGTAGCCGCCGGCGTCGATGAACTCGAGAAACACCGCGTTGGTGACGTTGTGCACGTCAATCTCGAACGCGCCCACGTCGATGCGATGCTCGCCAAACTCGTTGTCCCAGCCGAAGGGAGTCGCCGCACGACCGGCGCCAAGCGTCGCCACGCCCGCTGGAATGTTGGCGGTCTCGCGCGGCGGGCAGCTGCCGCGCTCGTAGCGGAGTCCCGGCGGGACGCGCTTCTGCTGGGGCGGCAACCGGTGCCACATGTAGAGCAACGTCTCCTGGTGCATCGCCTCGTGCTCCAGGGCCGTGAAGATGGCCTCGCCACGCCGCATGGCGAGGTGCTCGCCGCCGGACAGGTCGAACGCCGCAGTGCCAAGCGCGTCTACGATGGCCTCGTCCGCGCGGCGCCCGAACGCCAGCACTTCCTCGCGAGAGGGCCAGATTGTCCCTGCGCCGCTGCGGGGCACAGCGTGATCGACACTGTCGGGATCGATGCCGCGCTCGAAGAGACGCTCCATCCGCGAATCGACGCCCGGCAGCCCGAGCCCACGCTGCAGGAGGGCAATCACACTGAAGGCTGGCAGGTGGCCCTCATAAAAGACGATGGGATTGCGGAGGGCAATGGGACGCGTGTAGTAAGCGTCCGGGTCGAGGAGGTCGAACAACTGCCGCGATCGCTCGCGGTTGCGCCGATACCAGTCGATGAGACGCGCGCGATCAACGGCGACGGCGAGAGCTGTGGAGGACAAGGCTTCCCCTTTCAACGAGCTCGTTCTTGAACGTCGACGCCGCGGACGGCCTCTCGTAGCGTTCTTGAGCTTCGACGCCGCCGCCAGCCCGCCGGGTTCAGGCGTTACATCGCCTTGTTGTCCGGCCTGACCGGAGCCCGGGCTGGACGACACCGCAGACTATCCTCAGCCACAAGAGAAAAGCCAGCCCGACCGGTGTCGGGCTGGCCTTCGGCAATCGCGACCATTTGACGTGCTGGGTCTACTGTGCGGAGCAGCTGGCCGCGATCATCCGAACGTTGCGCACGGTCAGCGACGGCTGGGCACCCGCCGCAGGGGCCGGACGTGCCGCCGGGTCGGTCGCCCCCGCGGGCTTGTCGGCCTTGTCGGCGATCGTGCCGCTGACTTCGACCTTGTGTCCCACGTGATCGCTCAGCTTGGTGCTGGGGCTGCCGATGAGCTTGAGGGTGGTGGCTGCCACGGGCGGTGGGGCCGGGGTCGCGGAGCCCGAGGTGCCGACCGCCTTATCCTGTCCCCACGTGAGATCTGAGAGGAGGAACGATTCGGCCGCATCACCGGCCTTCAGGCAGCCGGTCACGGTCACACTCTTGCCAGCATCCTTCGACTCCTGCATCGGCTGGCTCTGTGGCGGCGTCGGCTGGCTCTGTGGCGGCGTCGCCTGAGCCGAAAGGCTCACGGCAAACGCGGCGGCGACAAAACTTCCTGCAAGTACCCGCTTCATGTGGATATCCTCCTGGTTTGTTGGTGCTCGTCTGTTCGAGCTGTTCGCTCGAGCTGTTCGTTCGCGCACTCGAACCGACGCCAGTCGATCCCGTGTGCTCGGTCCTCTGCTGCTGCGAAAGACGGGCCACGGGCGCGATAGGGGGGCCGGAATCGCCGCAAGTCACACTGCCAATGGGGCTCGGACAATCTCCGGTGGATACGGGAGGCTCGGTGCGGACGAGTTTCGATTGGATACGAATGAAGCGAGCTTTACCTACTGCGTCGGGGGCGGAGCCGGTCACCGATGAGCCGCATCACGATCGAGGATGGGCTACAATTAAAGGCCAGCGCGAAAGTGGCGGAACTGGCAGACGCGCCGGACTTAGGATCCGGTAGCCGAAAGGCTTTGGGGGTTCGACTCCCCCCTTTCGCATCCGCCTCCGCTCGCGCTGGATGGCAGGTTGAGCCATGGCGGATGCCGGCCGTAGCCAAGGCGAGGCGGGCATTTCTTGAAGTGGCGGCGGGTCGCGATTTCCACATTTGAGTCCGAATCCAACGTGAAAACCGAATTCATCGACGTCAGCGACACGCGCAAGAACCTCGTTGTGGAGATCCCGAGCACGGTCGTCGACGCCGAGATCGATAAGGTCGCGCGCGACTACAGCCGCGCCGCCAGGATCCCGGGCTTCCGGCCCGGCAAGGTGCCGCCGAAGGTGGTGCGCCAGCGGTTCCGCGATCAGATTCTGCACGACGTGGCACACGGCCTCATCCCCCGTGCGGTGGACGAGGCGCTGCGCGAACGTGGCGTCGAGCCGGTCAACACTCCCGACATCCGCGACGTCGTCGTCGAAGAAGGTCAGCCGCTCAAGTTCACGGCGACGTTCGAAACGGTACCGGCCATCGACCCTGGGGACTACGGCAGCCTGACGCTCCGACGGAAAGACGTGGCGGTGCACGACGACGCTGTCGACCAGGCGCTTTCGCGCCTGCAGGACCGCGCCGCCCGCTACGAACCGATCGAGGGGCGCGGGGTCGCGATGGGCGATTCGGTTGTGCTGGATCTGAAGCGTACGGCGGCAGCGCAACCCGGCGAAACGACCTCATCCGGCGAGACCCACACCGACCGACATGAGAACGTCACGGTCGACATCGGCGGCAGCGCCAATCCGCCGGGCTTCGACGAGGCGCTCTCGGGCCTCGATGCCGGCGCCTCCAAGACCTTCGACGTCAGCTACCCGTCGGACTACGCCGTCCAGGAGCTCGCGGGCACGACCGTTACCTACGATGTCGCGATAAAGGCCATCCGCAAGCGCGTCGTCCCGCCGCTCGATGATGAACTTGCCAAGGACCTCGGGTCGTTCGAATCGCTCGACGCGCTGCGCGGACAGGTGCGTGCCGACCTCGAGCACGAGGCGCGGCACGAGGTCGAGCGCGAGACGCGCGCCGATCTCCTGCGCCAGCTCGCCTCGCGCGTCACCTTCGACGTTCCCTCCTCGCTCGTCGATCGTGAAATCGATCGCCGCGTCGAGGAGTTCGTGCGGCGGCTCGTCGAGCAGCAGATCGATCCGACCAAGGCCAACGTCAACTGGGAAGAGTTCCGCGAGCGGCAGCGCGAGGCGGCGGAGGAAGCCGTGCGCAGCGCGCTCGTCCTCGACGAGATCGCCAGGCGCGACGGCCTCACGGCTACCGACGAGGAAATGGACGCCGAGATCGAGCGCTACGCGGAGCGCTCGGGCCGGACGGCCGCGGCCGTCAGAGCGCGGCTCGAGAAGGAAGGCGGACTTGCCCGCCTTTACACAGGACTGCGTCGGGAGAAAACGATGGAGTTTCTCCTGTCGAAAGCGACCGTTCTCAACGCGTGACGAATCGGGCAGCCAGCCGCCTCATTTTGCCAAGCGGGTTGCAAACCCGCGTTTGCCAAACTAGAGGGAAGGCACCGAGCGCCCGATATAGTAGTTCGGGCCAAGGCATGGTAGACTCTAAGAGAATTACACGTACGATACCTGCCTGGCCGAGCACGACCTCCCCAGCACAATCCGTCGCTCTGATGGTCTATTGCTATTCTCTGGTATTGATTGCTAAATGACCGAACGCATGCAACTCATTCCGATGGTGGTCGAGCAGACCAACCGCGGCGAACGCGCTTACGACATTTTCTCGCGGCTGCTCAAAGACAGCATCATCTTCATCGGCACGCCGATCGACGACGGCGTCGCCAATCTGGTGATCGCCCAGATGCTCTTCCTCGAAGCCGAGGACCCCGACCGCGACATCATCCTTTATATCAACAGCCCTGGTGGCGTCGTTACGGCCGGGATGGCCATCTACGACACGATGCAGTTCGTCAAGCCGGACGTGGCGACAACGTGCATCGGCCAGGCGGCGTCGGTGGCAGCGGTCCTGCTGGCGGCGGGCGCGAAGGGAAAGCGGTACTCGCTCCCCAACTCCCGCATCCTGATCCATCAGCCATGGGTCCAGGGCCTTGGCGGGCAAACGACCGATATCGACATCCATGCCCGGGAGCTGCTCCGCACGCGCGAGCGGCTCAACCAGATCCTGGCCGACCATACCGGACAGTCCCTGAAGCGCATCCAGGACGACACGGAGCGGGACTACATCATGGACCCCGACCAGGGCAAAGAATACGGTATCATTGACGATGTCATCCGGAAGAGGGCCTAAATGGCCCTCAGCTGTCAGTTTTCAGCTGTCAGCCGGCCGGACGGGGCCGGATGGCGGCTTGGCGCTGAGAGCTGGATGCTGACAGCTGAGAGCTAACCCAACCCATGGTAAAAAAAGCCGGTGACGGCGAAATCCTCCGCTGCTCGTTCTGCAACAAGGATCAGAACGATGTCAGGAAGCTAATCGCGGGTCCGACCGTCTTCATCTGCGATGAATGCGTCGAAGTCTGTAACGACATCATCGCCGACGACAACCGCTTCGAGGCGCGCGGCGGCACGCGCACGTCGCTGCCCGTCCCCCAGGAAATCAAGAAGTTCCTCGACGAGTACGTCATCGGCCAGGAACAGACCAAGAAGAAACTCGCGGTCGCGGTCTACAACCACTACAAACGCATCGAGATCCAGAAGCAGGCGCGCAGCCGGAACGAAATCGAGCTGACCAAGTCGAACATCCTGCTCATCGGTCCGACCGGCACCGGCAAGACGCTCCTCGCGCAGACGCTCGCCAAGCTCCTCTCCGTCCCCTTCACGATTGTCGATGCCACGACCCTCACCGAGGCGGGCTACGTCGGCGAGGACGTCGAGAACATCATCCTCAAGCTGCTGCAGGCGGCGGGCGGCGACATCGAGAAGTGCCAGCAGGGGATTATCTACATCGACGAGGTCGACAAGATCTGCCGCAAGGACGAGAATCCCTCGATCACCCGGGACGTCTCGGGCGAAGGCGTGCAGCAGGCGCTGCTCAAGATTCTGGAAGGCACCGTCGCCAACGTGCCGCCCCAGGGCGGGCGCAAACATCCGCACCAGGAATTCTTCCAGGTCGACACGACGAACATCCTGTTCATCTGCGGCGGCGCGTTCGTCGGCCTCGACAAGCAGATCGAGCGCCGCACGGGCAAGAAGACGCTGGGCTTCAAGGCGGACGTCAAGTCGGCCGCCCAGCGCGACATCGGGACCACGCTCGAGATGGTGGAGCCCGAGGACATGATCAAATACGGGCTCATCCCGGAATTCGTCGGCCGCCTGCCGGTCCTCGGCACCCTGCACGAGCTCGACAAGGCGGCACTCGTCCAGATCCTCACGCAACCGCGCAACGCGATTACGCGCCAGTACCAGAAGCTGTTCGAGTACCAGAACGTGAAGCTCCGCTTCACGGACGACTCGCTCGAGGCGATCGCGGAAAACGCCTTGCAGCGCAAGATCGGCGCCCGCGGCCTCCGGATGATCATCGAAGACATGATGATGGACCTGATGTACACGCTCCCCGGCCAGAAGAAGGTACGCGAGTGCGTCATCACCCGGGAAGTCGTGCAGAGCAAGGAAAAGCCGATTACGTTGATCGAGAAGGCCGGCTAGGGTCTTGCAGGTTCCGGCCGACGACTCGGGCATGATGATCGCGAAGCTCACGATGCCCACGAAGAAACACTAGGTATTACCGCCCTTCGTCATCATCGTGGTCTTCGCGGCCATCGTGATTGTGTCGTCGATCCAAAAACTGTCGCTCACCGATATCCATGGAACTATACGAAACGCTCCCAATCGTCCCGCTCCGCGACGTCGTCGTGTTTCCGCACATGATGATGCCGTTCGTCATCGGACGGCCCTCGTCGACGCGGGCGCTGGAACACGCCCTGGTCAAGGACAAGCGGATCTTCCTCGCGGCGCAGCACGATGCGGCGGTGGACGATCCCCAGCCGGCCGACATCTTTACGATGGGCTGCGTGGCGAACATCGTCCAGAGCCTCAAGCTGCCTGACGGCAACATCAAGGTGCTGGTCGAGGGCATCGAGCGCGCCCGGGCCGTGGAGTGGAAGGAAGACAAGGGCTTCTATCGCGTCGTCGTCAAGGTGATCCCGAAGCACAAGGACACGGGCACCGACGCCGAGACGACGATGAGCCGCGTGGTGTCGCTCTTCGAGCAGTACGTGAAGCTCTCGAACAACCTGCACTACGACGCCATGATTGCCGCCGTTCGCGTCGACGACCCGGGCAAGCTCGCCGACACGATTGCCGCGCACCTGCTCGTCGGCGTCGACGAGAAGCAGAACCTGCTCGAGATCATCTCCCCCGTCGAGCGCCTGAACCGCATCGCCGGCATCCTCGAGGCCGAGGTGGACAAGCTCCAGGTGGACCGCCGCATCCAGTCGCGCGTGAAGAAGCAGATGGAGAAGGCGCAGAAGGAGTACTACCTCAACGAGAAGATGAAGGCGATCCAGAAGGAACTGGGCCGCAAGGACGAGAAGGGCAACGAGATCGACGAGCTGAAGAAGAAGATCGAACAGGCGAAGATGCCTGAAGAGGTCGCCGAGAAGGCGGTGCAGGAACTGAAGCGGCTCGAGTCGATGCCGCCGATGTCAGCCGAAGCGACCGTCTCGCGCAATTACCTCGACTGGCTGATCGCCGTTCCCTGGCACAAGAAGACGAAGGAGAGCCGCGACCTCAAGCGCGCCGAAGCCGTCCTCAACGAGGACCACTACGGGCTCGAGAAGATCAAGGACCGCATCCTGGAGTTCCTCGCGGTCCGCGCGCTCATCAAGAAGCCGAAGGCGACCATCCTCACCTTCTCCGGCCCTCCGGGAGTCGGCAAGACGTCGCTCGCCAAGTCGATCGCCCGCGCCATGAACCGCAAGTTCGTGCGCCTGTCGCTCGGCGGCGTGCGGGACGAGGCAGAAATCCGCGGACACCGGCGCACCTACATCGGCGCCTTCCCCGGCCAGATCATCCAGATGATGAAAAAGGCCGGGTCGCAGAACCCGGTGTTCCTGCTCGACGAAGTCGACAAGATGTCGATGGACTTCCGCGGCGACCCATCGGCGGCGCTCCTCGAGGTCCTCGATCCGGAACAGAACAACACGTTCCTCGACCACTATCTCGACGTCGAGTACGACCTGTCGAATGTCATGTTCATCTGCACGGCGAACGTCCTCCACACGATTCCGCAGGCGCTGCGCGATCGCATGGAAGTGCTGCAACTCGCCGGCTATACCGAGCAGGAAAAGGTCGAGATCGCGCGCGTCTTCCTGTCGCCCAAGGCGATCGAAGGCGCGGGCCTGACCGCCGCCAACCTGACGTTCCTGAACGAGGCGTTCCAGACGATCATCCAGCGCTACACGCGCGAGGCCGGCGTCCGCAGCCTCGAACGCGAGATCTCCTCGATCTGCCGCAAGGTCGCGCGCAAGGTCGTCGTCGAAGGCAAGTCCTTCAGCGAAGAGATCAGCGCCGCCAAGGTGACCGAGTACCTGGGTGTCCCCCGCTTCCGCCCGACGCTCATGGAAGAGACCAATGAGATCGGCGTGGCCACGGGCCTGGCGTGGACCGAGGTCGGCGGCGAGATTCTCGTGACCGAAGCGACGCTCATGCCCGGCAAGGGCCACCTCCGGCTGACCGGCAAGCTCGGCGACGTCATGCAGGAATCGGCGCACGCCGCCATGAGCTACGTGCGGTCGAAGTCCGACGAGTTCGGCATGGCCAAGGACTGGAACCGCAAGACCGACGTCCACGTCCACGTGCCGGAAGGCGCCATCCCGAAAGACGGTCCGTCGGCGGGCATCACGCTCGCGACGTCGCTCGTCTCGGCGATCGCGCGGATCCCGACGCGCAAGGACTTCGCCATGACCGGCGAGATCACGCTGCGCGGCAAGGTGCTGCCGATTGGCGGCGTGAAGGAAAAGGTCCTGGCCGCGCATCGCGCCGGGCTGAAGAACATCATCCTTCCGAAGGACAACGAGAAGGACCTCGCGGACATTCCGAAGAACGTCCTCGACGCGCTCAACATCTACATGGTGGAAACGATGGACGAAGTGCTGAAGCTGGCGCTGGAGTCACCACTCCCCGCCATCGCCGCACAGGCTCCCGCCGCCGCGGAAGTCGAACCCGTCATTTCGGACGACACCATTACGCATTGAGCCATGGTCGGCTCAGGGCTCAAGGCCAGGGCTCAAGGAAAACCATTCTGATCGAAGCCCCGCAACTGAGATCTCAATGCTCTTCCTTGAGCCCTGAGCCCTAAGCCTTGAGCCGAGAGTGAAACTCTTAAACGCCGACTTCGTGACCAGTGCGGCTCGTGCGGATGGAATTCCGCGCGACGAGGTCGCCCACGTCGCGCTCGCGGGCCGCTCCAATGTCGGCAAGTCGAGCCTGATCAATGCGCTCTGCCGGGCGAAGATCGCGCGCACGAGCGCCGCGCCGGGCAAGACGCGGCTGCTCAACTTCTATCGGATCACGATGGAGGGCGGACCCGGGGGGCCGGGGCGGTGGCCAGTCTACCTCGTGGATCTGCCGGGCTACGGCTACGCACGCGGGGGCGACGATGCGGCGGCCGAACTGGCGGGGATCGCAGAGGAATACTACGAGGACACCTCGTCGCGGGAGCGGGCGGCGACCATGCTGCTGGTCGACTCGCGCCATCCCGGACTCGAATCCGACCTCGCGGCAGCAGGATGGCTGAATCGCTTGGGCGTCGCCTTCAACGTCGTCGCCACGAAGATCGACAAGCTGGCGCGCAGCGAGCGCGCGAAGAACCTGAAGACACTCGAAACAACGTTTGGAACGGCCGTGTTGCCGGTATCGGCAACGAGCGGCGAAGGAATGGATGAATTGTGGAGAACGATAGCAAGACTCGCCAGGAACGCGGAGTGATCGAGAAGGTGGCCGAGGCCAAGACCCCTGGCACGGCAACCGCCGAGCCGAAGGCTGCAGCCACGGCCACGGCCACACCTGAAGCCCCGGTCGTCGAGCTCGGCACGCTGAAGGACATGGGCGTCACCGAGCTGACCAAGATCGCCAAACAGCTCGACGTGCCCGGCGCCGGCGGCATGCGCAAGCAGGAGCTCATTTTCGAGATCCTGCGCTCGCGCGCCGAAAAGAGCGGACTGCTCTTCTCGGAAGGCGTGCTCGAGACGCTGCCCGACGGCTTCGGCTTCCTGCGCGCCCCCGACTACAACTACCTGCCGGGCCCCGACGACATCTACGTCTCCCCCTCGCAGATTCGCAAGTTCGACCTGCACACCGGCGACACGGTCTCCGGCCAGATCCGGCCGCCCAAGGACGGCGAGCGGTACTTCGCGCTGATCAAGGTCGAGGCCATCAACTTCGAACCGCCGGACCGGGTCCGCGAGAAGATTTTCTTCGAGAACCTGACGCCGCTCTACCCGCAGGAGCGCATCCGCCTCGAAGCGGCGCCCGATAACCTGTCGGCCCGCGTGATGGACCTCATGGTCCCGATCGGCAAGGGCCAGCGCGGCCTGATCGTCGCGCCGCCAAGAACCGGCAAGACGATGCTGCTGCAGAACATCGCCAACAGCATCACGACCAACCACCCCGAGGTCTATCTCATCGTGCTGCTCATCGACGAGCGGCCCGAAGAAGTCACCGACATGCAGCGGTCGGTCAAGGGGGAGGTCATTTCCTCGACCTTCGACGAGCCCGCGACGCGACACGTGCAGGTCGCCGAGATGGTCATCGAAAAAGCCAAGCGCCTCGTCGAGCACAAGAAGGACGTCGTCATCCTCCTCGACTCGGTCACGCGCCTCGCTCGCGCTTACAACACGATCGTCCCGGCGTCGGGCAAGGTGCTCTCGGGCGGCGTGGACAGCAACGCCCTGCAGCGCCCGAAGCGCTTCTTCGGCGCCGCACGCAACATCGAGTCCGGCGGCTCGCTGACCATCATCGCCACCGCGCTCATCGACACCGGATCGCGCATGGACGAGGTGATTTTCGAAGAGTTCAAGGGCACCGGCAATCTGGAGATTCACCTCGATCGCAAGCTCACGGATCGCCGCGTGTTCCCCTCCATCGACATCCAGAAGAGCGGGACCCGGAAGGAAGAGCTGCTCATCCCGAAGGAGGATCTCAACCGCGTGTGGGTCCTGCGCAAGGTGCTCACGCCGCTCTCGCCGACCGAAGCGATGGAACTCCTGCTGTCGAAGATGGCCAAGACCAAGTCGAACGCCGAGTTCCTCGGCGCGATGGCGAACGGGAAGTAGTCAGTCACACGATCAGCGGCGGGGGATTGCGGCCTGCGTGACCAGTTGGTCGCCGGGCTGAATCTCCCCCGCTGTCGCTTCAGTCCACCGCTCGTCAGCGACGCCGCTCGCGACCGCAATCGGCACGAACTTCCCCCCTTCGAACTTCCAGACGTAGACGCGGCGTTCCGCGGCAACTCCGGGCTGTGTCTTACCGTCCGGCAGCGTGATCTTCGCCTGCCCCGTCGCCTGCAACAGATCGGCGCTCGGACGGAACGCCAGCGCGGCGTTCGGCACGCGCAGCACATCGGCTCGGCTGCCGGTCGGCAGCATGACGACTGCAGTACCGCCAGGAACGATCTTGCCGTCAGAGTTGTCGACGTCGACGACTGCCGTGTAGGAGACGACAGAGCCAACTGGCGCGGAGGCCGTGGCGGTCGTGACGGGTTGCGTCGACGTTGCGGTCGCGGTGCCAGTCGCTCCCGTAGGGGCGGTGCCTCGGGACGCGCTGCCGCTGGTCGCGGCCACTCCTCGGCTGCTGGCCGTCGACGTCGTACCGGACGTCGGGACTGCGCCGGCGGTGGCGGTCGGGCCGCTGCCGGTGGCGGTGCCCTGCGCGAGCACCGGACTCAAGCGCACTTCCGAGATCCGGCCGCTGAACTGCCTCGGGCCAATCGATTCGATCTCGAACGTCACCGGCGCGCCACGCCGTACTTCGCCAGCTTCGGCCTCGCCGACGTCCGCGAGCAGCTGCATTTTGCGCAGATCGGCAATGCGAAAGAGCACCGGCGAGTTGAATGACGCCGCAATCGTCTGCCCGACTTCGACGTCGCGGCTAATGACGATGCCGTCCATCGGCGCGCGGATCGTCGTCCTGGATCGATTCACTTCGGCTTCGGCGACACCGGCCTTCGCCGCGCGCATCGCGGCCGCTGCGGCGTTGAGCTCCGCTTCGGCCTGCCGGACGGCGAACTGCGCGGCATCGAGCTCCGCCTGACTGATGAGCTCCTGCGCTTGGAGCTCTACCGCGCGGCCGGCCTTCGTCCGCAGGTCTTCGAACTCGACGCGGCGTTGCTCGGAGCCGGCCTCGGCGCGAATCAGCTCGGCGCGCGCCTCGGCGAGGCGCGTGTCGGTACGGGGCCGGATCGATCTGCGCGATGATCTGCCCCGCCTTGACCTGATCGTTGAAGTCGGCGAGGAGCGACTGGATGGTGCCGGAGACCTGCGAGCCGACGTCGACGCCGGCGGTTGGCTCGAGCACGCCGCTCGATAACACTACACGCGAGATCTCGCCGCGAGTGACAGCAGCGACGGAGACGTGCAGGGCCGGCGGGCGTGTCGCGTAGAAGATGCTGGCGGCAACGCTCAGGACGGCGAGGACGGCAATGCTGACGATGAGCTGGTTGCGGCGGCTCATGGGATCTAGGTATTCACGAGGGGTGCCATGATTCGACGGGATTGCTCAACTCATCTGATACGATTCGGCCACACCTGACTCGGCCTCTGGGGAGGTTTGGCATGTCTCGTTCGACTGCGGTCATCACTGCTCTGTTCCTATCCGTCCTCGCCTCCGTCGGCGTACCGGAGGCTCAGCAACCCGGGACGAGCCCAGCCACGCAAACCCGCGGCCGCGCGGTGACGATCGAGGACTACTACCGCATTCAGGCGATCGGCGGTGCGGCCTTTTCGCCCAACGGCAAGTGGGTGACGTTCACGGTCACGACGCGGCGCGAGGAGCCGGACACGAACAGCAGCGTGTCCGACGCGTGGCTCGTGCCGAGCGACGCGTCGGCGGCGCCGCGACGAGTGCAGCACGAGGGGAAGAACGTCACGAGCCCGTCGTGGTCCGAGGACGGATGGCTGCAGGTACTCCGCCGGCGGCGAGCGATGGAAGATCGATCCGGACGCGCCGGGAGGTATCCCAGTGGCGACGACCGGCGCGGCGGTTGGTCGCGGCGGACGTGGTGGACGCGGCGGCGGTGTCGCGGCGACACCGAGCCCTGATGGCAAGTGGGAGGCGGCGACCGTCAGCAAGACTCGAGATACGGCGCCGCCGGTCTACGCGTCGGAGTTCGAGAAACGGCACCAGGAGCGATTCAAGGGCGTCACCTTCGACTGGAAGGATTTCCAGCGCGATGGCGCCGAGTTTCCGGCGCCGAATCCAGTGGCGCTGCCGGCGCAGCAGGTTGTCGTCCGGCCGCGGCCGGCCGGCGCGGAGCCGGCGCCGAAGGTCCTCGTCGACATGGATCTCCGCCCGTCCAACCTCGCCTGGCATCCTGACGGCCAGACGATCGCGTTCACCGCGGATCCCGAGTGGCGCAACGAGTTGAAGTACAACTCCCCCGATCTGTGGACGGTCAGCGTCGACGGCAAGGTGACGCGCTTGACCAACGACGGCTTCGTCTATGGTGATGTCGCTTACTCGCCCGACGGCCAGTACCTCTCGTACTCGCGATCGTTCGGCACCGACATGATCATCGAGAAGCGGCTGACGCACGGCGGGTCGCAGGACGTCTGGGTCCGCCCGCTGCGCGGCGGCGAGCCAATCAACCTGACGGCGGCGTGGGATCTCGATCCCGGGCCGACGCAGTGGTCGCCGGATGGCCGGTTTCTCTACTTCACCGCCGGCATCGGCGGCGAGGTGCACCTCTTCCGCGTCTCGGTGCCGGGCGCGCGCGTCGAGCAGGTGACCAAGGGCCCGCGCCGCATCGGCGCGCTCAGCTACGACAAGGCGTTCACGAAAGCTCTCTACACCGTCAGCGTCCACGAAGCGCCGCCGGAGCTGTACGTCGCGAACATCGACGGCGGCAACGAGCGCCGCCTCACCAACGTGCACCAGCAGTTGACCACCGAGATCGCGTTGAGCAAAGCCGAGCGCCTGCGCTGGCCCAGCTACGACGGCACGCAGATTGAGGGCTGGTTGATGGTCCCTTACGGCTACGACGCCGCGAAGGGACCGTACCCGCTCATCGTGACGAGCCATGGCGGCCCGCACAGCGCGACCGGCTACACGTTCGACTTCAAGGATCAGGTACTTCGCCGCCAACGGCTACTTCGTCCTCGACACCAATTTCCGCAGCTCCACCGGCTACGGCGACGCCTTCAAGTGGGCGACATGGGGCGCCTGGGGTCACAAGGACGGCGAGGACGTCATGTCCGGCATCGACTACGTCCTGAAGCGCTACCCGATCGACGCCAAGCGCGTCGGCCACACCGGCCACTCGTATGGCGGCTTCATGACGAACTGGCTCATCACGCAGTATCCCGATCGCTTCGCGGCGGCCGTCACTGGCGCCGGCATCTCGAACTGGATCAGCGACTATGGCACCGCCGACATCTACCGCACGAAGGAGACCGAGTTCTTCGGCACGCCGTGGGAGAAGGAGGCGCGCGACCGAATGATCAAGCAGTCGCCGCTCACCTACGCCGGGCAGGTGAAGACGCCGACGCTCTTCGTGCACGGCGAGGTCGATCAGCGCGTCCCCTACGAAGAAGCCGAGCAGATGTACTTCGCGCTGAAGCGCCGCGGCATCCCGGCCAAGATGATTCGATATGCCGGCCAGCCGCACGGCATCGGCGGCAACTGGAACAACGTGCACCGGATGCTCAATGAGCTGGCCTGGTGGGAGAAGGTACTTGAAGGGCGGCGCGGGTAAGGGAACCACAGCACCGGGAAACCGGGTGCCTGGGGGCTAAGGGAGCACTCTCTGCTAGAGCTCACGTTCCCCTTGACGGCGGCGCGGGTGAGCGAATCTCATAGGGGGTATGCGCTGCGCACATCTCGGATCGCTTTGCCTGGCTCTTCTGCTCGCGCCGGGCTCGTCCTCTCCAACGGCACATTCACTCTCTCTTCAAGAGAAAGTGCCTCAGACCGCGCCGGCCGACAAGCCGGCGCAACCGCCGGCGGTGAGCCGCGCTCGTCAGAGTCCACCTGCTGGCCCCAAGCTCTCGCTCACGGTGATGGTCACGGCGCTCGATGGCAAAACGCTGCCAGACACCGTCGTCAAGGCCTCGGGCCCGGTGGATCGGGAGGCCCCGACGGACCCGTCTGGTCTCGTAACCTTCGCCAACATGTCGCCAGGGACCTACCGCCTGCGCTTCGAGCTCGAGGGTTTCATCACGTTCGAAAAAGAGGTCAGCCTGGCGGCCGGGAAGCCCCTGCGCGCGTCGGCGTCCTTGAGCGCCGCGCCGCCGCCCCCGCAGGCTCCGAAGGCGGAACCTCCACCACAGCCCGCCGCTCAACCTGTACCACCGGGCAATTACCAGCCGAACGTCGCCAACTTCGAATCGTGGATTGATTCGAGTTTCATCGGCAGGGCGCCGTCCAAGCGGCTCGTCGCCGGTTGCATGGCGAGCGCCACCTCCGCGATGGTGCAGACCAACGAATCGATCGCCGAGCGAACGCGCGGCGACGCCGACGAGACCATCTATATCGTCGCCGGCGAGGGTAGCATCCGGATGGGCGGGCGCGATCACGCGTTGAGCGCCAGCTCGTTGGTCATCATCCCGCGGGGCACGCCCCACAGCATCACGCGGCGCGGGTCGAGGCCACTGATGTTTGTCTCGACGGTGAGCGGTCTGCCCTGCCAGCCAGGACAATGACATCGTCCATACCGCCTGGCCCCGGGCGCCGATGCCTGGGGCTCGCGATTGGGATCGCCGGACTGCTTCTCTGCGCCGCGACCGCAGGCGCTCAAACCAAGGCGATCCGATTCGGGCAACTGTGGGACGGTTCGCGCCTCGTCAAGGACGCCCTCGTCGTCGTCGAGGGCGATCGCGTCGTGCGCGTGGAGGCTGGTGGTCGGGTGCCCGAGGGGGCCGAATCAGTCGACCTCCGCCGCTATACGGGTCTTCCGGGCCTCATCGACGTCCACACGCACATCACGTATTTCTGGGATCGGCAGCCGGGTACTCGTCCACTCGGCCAGCGGCGGCGTCCCGCGGTTACCGTCTTTCTCGCCCAGGACAACGCTCGCCGCACGCTCGAGACCGGCGTCACGACGGTGCGCGATCTGGGCGCCTCGAACGAGACCGACTTCGCGATGCGGGACCTCATCAACATGGGCGCCATGATTGGTCCGCGAATGTTCGTGTCGGGCCAGGGCCTGTCTGCCCGCGCAGGTGCGGCGCCTGACGCTGAAGCGATGCGCCGCACGACGGAAGAGCGCATCAAGGCTGGCTCGGACTGGATCAAGGTCTACGCGTCGCGTGGGAGCTTCGACAGCGTCGACACGACGCAGACCGTCACCTTCGACGAGATGAAGGCCATCGTCGATGCGGCGCATGCGCTCGGCCACAGGGTCGCGATCCACTCGTATGGCCCCACTGGTGTGAGAGACGCCGTGCGCGCAGGCGCCGACTCGATAGAACATGGCATCGAGCTCGACGATGAGACGCTCGCGCTGATGGCAACGCGCGGGACAGTGTGGGTGCCGACGATCGATCACAACCGGTACTACGTCGACGCGAAGGACGATTACGGTTTCAAGCCGGAAGCCATTCCACCGTTGCAGGCCTACATCGACCGCAACCTGGAGTCGGCACGCCGGGCCGTCAAGGCCGGTGTTCGCCTGGCGATGGGCTCGGATGCCGTGTACTCAATGTTCGGCGAGAACACCCGCGAGCTCGGGTGGTTCGTAAAAGCCGGCATGACGCCGGAACAGGCGCTCAAGGCCGCGACGGCTACCGGCGCAGAGCTTCTCGGCGAGCAGGATCGCCTGGGCAAAGTGCTGCCGGGCTTCATCGCCGATCTCGTCGCCGTCGAGGGCAATCCGCTCGAAGCAATCGACACGCTGTTCGGCGGCGTACGGTGGGTGATGAAGGGCGGCAAGGTCGTGGTGGATAAGAGGTGACGCCGGTTCAAGGCTCAAGGGCTCAGGCAAGAGCATTCAGATCTTGCTCGAAGGTTTTTGCCGAAGCCCGAACCCCGAGCCCTGGAGCCCTGAGCCCTGAGCCAGCCAGCGAAGTAGAATCTCCCATGCGCTATCGGACGTTTGGCAGGACGGGCTGGCAGATCTCGGAAGTCGGGTACGGCATGTGGGGAATGGCCGGGTGGACCGGTAGCGACGATGAGCAATCGTTTGCGTCGCTCGACCGGGCGATCGATCTCGGCTGCAACTTCTTCGATACGGCCTGGGCGTACGGCGACGGGCACAGCGAGAAGCTGCTGGGCGCGACGCTCGAGCGGCATCCGGGCAAGCGGCTCTACATCGCCACCAAGATTCCACCGAAGAACCGCAAGTGGCCGGCAAGACCCTCGGTACGCGCTCGATGAGGTCTTCCCCGCCGATTACATCCGCGAGTACACCGAGAAGAGCCTGACGAACATCGGCGTCTCTACACTCGATCTTCAGCAGCTCCACGTCTGGACGGATGAATGGGCGAGCGACGATCGCTGGCAGAAAGCGCTCCGCCGGCTCAAGGACGAAGGCCTCGTCCGCGCGCTCGGGATCAGCATCAATCGCTGGCAGCCCGCCAACGTCCTGCGCGCGCTCGACAGCGGGCTCATCGACGCCGTGCAGGTCGTCTACAACGTCTTCGACCAGAGCCCGGAGGACGAGCTCTTCCCGTACTGCGAGAAGCATGGGATAGCGGTCATTGCCAGGGTTCCATTCGACGAAGGCAGCCTCACAGACACGTTGACCCCGTCGTCGACCTGGCCGGCGGGAGACTTTCGCAACCTCTACTTCAACCCGGACAACCTGCAAGCCACGCTACCGCGCGTCGCCCGGCTTCGAACGGTTGTTCCGGCAGGCATGTCGATGCCCCAGCTGGCACTGCGACACATCCTCGCTCATCCCGCCGTCTCGACGGTCATCCCAGGGATGCGGAAGCTCGAACACGTCGAGCAGAACCTGGGTGTGAGCGACGGTCAGACCCTGGCGGTCCCGCTCATGAGCGAGCTGAGGGCGCATAGATGGGAGCGGACGGTCGATTTTGAATGACCGTAAACACAAGATACAGTTGTAGTTATACGAATCAGAGCGACTGAGGCCTGGCGGGTTTGGTATAATGACTTTTTCCCGGAGCCCCGAAGGAGCCAGCAGTGAAGGAAGGGATTCACCCCAAGTACCACGAGGTCGTCGCCCGCTGTGCGTGTGGCGCGACCTGGAGCACGCGCTCAACCAAGCAGGAACTCCACCTGGAGATCTGCAATAACTGTCACCCGTTCTTTACCGGACGACAGAAGCTAATCGATACCGAAGGCCGCGTCGAGCGCTTCACGAAGCGATTCGGCGTCCAGACCTCAGAGAGCCGCAAGGCGGCCGCGAAGGCCAAGAAGCAGCCGGCCGCAGCCAAGGCCTAGGAATCGGAGACGCTCAGCTCCAGAAGAGCTGAGCGTTTTCTTTTCTAGCGAGCTTTCCGGCACGGTCAAGTTTTTCGAGCTTGCGCGCATCGTCTAGCTTTTCGAGCTTACGCGCATCGTCTAGCTTTTCGAGCTTGCGCGCATCGTCTAGCTTTTCGAGCTTACGCGCATTGTCGAGCTTTCGCTCGAGCCTCGCAAGCCGGTGCCTGTAGCCGTCCGCGCGACGGCTTCCGTTCCCTCCATCTTTATTCTCTTTCAACGCGAACAGCGCCAGCTCACGCGCCGTCTGGAGGTCGACCTCCCGGTGTTCGTGATGGATGGCCAGCGCTTCGACGGCGACCTGCCGCAGCACCGCGACCGTTTCGTTGCGTCGCGCTGACCGAGGTTCGGTCACCGACACGATCTCCCGCCAGAGGACGGCGGCTTCGCTGAACCGTCGTTCCCGGCGGCACCGCAGGCCAAGCCGATACAGACTCTCGCACCTGACCTCGATGGAGTCGCTGGTCGAGGCGCGGCGATAGCAGCGTTCCGCGCGCTCGACGAGTCCGGCGCGTTCGTAGATCCGCCCGACGGCCAACGCCTGCCCGTCGCAACATCCATCGGCGCCCTCTTCGACCAGCCGCACCGCTCGCGCGGTGACGGCGGCGAGTGAAACGAGATCCAGCCTGTTGTGCTCGAGCACCGGCTCGAGCGGCCGCGGATCGCCCGTGCGCATGAACTGGAAGAAGCGCGATGGAATCTCGAATCCAGGAACATCTCCAACGCGCCGCACATCGAACAACACGCGCTCGAGCGTCGAGAGGCGGCAGCCGCCGTCCGCCTGATCCTCGGCGCGAGGCTTCCACAACCGCCGTGCCGTGTGCAGCGCGTCGAAATGCGGGACGCCTTCGAGCGGCATCACCATGCGATGGAACTGCCAGCGCGTCTCCATCACGGGAACGTCGAACGTCTTGCCGTTGTAGCTGACGATCAACTCCGCATCGTCGAAGAACTCCGCGACGGCGGTGAGGAGCGCCCGCTCGGCCGAGTAGCTGGTTAGCAGGAACTGGCGGACCTGAAAGGCGCCGAGGTCGTAAAACCCGCAGCCGACGAGAAACGCGACGGTACCGGCACCGCCGCTGAGGCCCGTCGTCTCGAGGTCGATGAAGACCATTCGCCCCATCGCGCTGGCGCACGCGCCGCTAAGGCCAGGATCCAGAAGTCCCAGGCTGTTCAGGTCTCCGATCTCGCATTCGGAGATCCGAACGTCGCCATGCCAGCGATCGGATTCGTAGCGACGATCGATGACCAGGCACTGGCCGAAGTTGTTGGTGGCCGCACGGCCGCCGAGGATCTCTCCGACGCGGTCGATCGTCGGACCAGCCTCGTATCCGCCGACGTCGGGCTCGTACGTGAGCTCCCTCACCGGCTTCGAGCCGCCTTCGGAACTCTGTGACGGCTTGACTATGGCGCGCAGCCGCGACTTGAGATCCATGTCAGAAACCGTCAGTAAGCGCGGCCGTGTCCGCGTCCGGCAACGTCGTGCCGGAAAACGAGTGGAGCTCGTCGAGAATCCGTAACGCGACGGCCTTGGCGTGCGGGCCGGTGTTGCCTTCGGGCCCGACGCACGATGGACAACCCGATTCGCACGGGCAGCCGACGACGAGCTCGCGCGTGCGCTCGAGCAACGGCCCGTGCATCTCGAAGAGCGGCCGGCTGAACCCGATGCCTCCGGGATAATTGTCGTAGATGAAGATGTTCGGCTCGGCGGCAATGGCGCTGAGGGTGTCTGCGCTGGCATTACTCAATGCGCTTGGGGCCCCACCCCCAAGCGCTCTCGCTCGGCGACTTCGCGCCTCGCTCGGGCCGCTGGCGCCCCTGCCCGGCGCCCGTTCGAGCGTGCCACCATCCACCGAGAGGCCGATGTCGTGCCGATCGCACATCAGGAGGAGCTGCGCGATGTTGCGCATCGCAAAGGCCAGCCCGACCACGCCATCGCGCCGGTCGTCGCCACTGAATGGCAACGCGGCCATAATTGCCGAGGGAATCGTCAGCCAGTACGACGAGGTATGCATCTGCTGTTCGGGCAAATCCAGTTCGCCCGAGCCGACGTTCTCGTTCGTGTAGAACTTGATCTTCTTGAACCCGACGACGCGGGACACAACGTGGACTTCGCCGTGGCTCTTTCCCGAAGCGACATAGTCCGGCTGAAGCCGGACACTACGATGGTCGGAACCGCCCGGCCCCTGGCTGTCGTAGCGTCCGGCTTCAGCCGGCCCCTGGCCGTCGTAGCGTCCCGCTTCAGCCGGCCCCTGGCCGTCGTAGTGTCCGGCTTTAGCCGGACCCTCCGATTCAAACGTCTCCAAGATCGTGACCTTCGTGTAAGTGATGGCGTCCGTGTAGTAATCGCACTCGACGGCCCTCACGAACGCTTTGCGCCCGTCGAAGTCCAGGCGCTCGACCTGATAGAGCTGGCCCTCGACGATGTAGATGGCCTTTTCGTGCAGCGTGGACGGCCCGCTCGTGAAGTCGGTCTCGCCGATTACGCGCTCCGCATTGTCACCATGCGTTGCATCAATCACGACGAAGTTGTCCGACGAGACCGACCGCAGGCTGACGGCGTCGGCCGGATACGACTCGTTGGTCCAGTTCCACTGCCCATCGGCGTGATGGACGAACCCTTCTTCCGCGAGCACCGAGAGAATCTCCTGCACGTTCTCGTGTCCGAAGCTCTCGTCGTCGCCGAACGGCAGCTCGAAGGCGGCGCACTTTACGTGGTCCAGCAGGATGTGCAGGTTGTCGGGGTTGATGAGCGCGTGCTCGGGTGAGGCGTCAAAAAAGTACGACGGGTTGCGGATGACGAACTGATCGATCGGCGCGCTGCTGGCGACGAGGACCGCGGCCGATCGCGTCGTGCGGCGGCCGGCGCGGCCCGCCCGCTGCCAGGTCGCGGCGATCGTGCCGGGGTATCCGGCCATCACCGACACGTCGAGGGCACCGATGTCGATCCCGAGCTCCAGCGCGTTGGTCGACACGACCGCCCGCACTTGCCCCTCGCGCAGGCCCCGTTCGATATCGCGCCGGCGGTTGGGGAGATAGCCGCCGCGATAGCCGCGGATGACGTCGGCGGCGCCGGGCGGACCGTGGAACGCATCCTTGAGATAGGTCGTCAGGAGCTCGACCGACAGCCGGCTCTGGGCGAACACGATCAGCTGCAGCTGGTACTTCAGAAACTCGAGCGCCACGCGGCGCGTTTCGGCCAGATACGATCGGCGGATGCCGAGTTCGGCATTCACCACCGGCGGGTTGACGAAGAGGAAGAACTTCTCCCCGCGCGGCGCGCCGCTCTCGTCGACGAGCTCGAAGGGTTTCCCGGTCAGCCCTTCCGCCAGCTCGCGCGGGTTCGCGATCGTCGCCGACGAGCAGATGAACACCGGGTCCGACCCATAGTGCCGGCACACGCGCTGCAACCGGCGCAGGATGTTCGAGAGATGGCTCCCGAACACGCCGCGATAGGCATGCAGCTCGTCAATCACGACGAAGCGCAGGTTCTCGAAGAGCTTCGCCCAGCGCGGATGGTGCGGCAGGATCCCCGCGTGCAGCATGTCGGGATTGCTGAGCACGACGTGCGCCTTGCCGCGGATCGCCCGGCGCGCGTCGGACGGCGTGTCGCCGTCATAGGTGAAGACGCCGATCTCGAGATCGCTATCACGCGCCACGAGCCCGGACAGCGTGTGCAGCTCGGCCAGCTGATCCTGCGCGAGCGCCTTGGTCGGAAAGAGATAGAGCGCGCGCGTCGAGGGGTCCTGGAGAATCGCGTTGAGCACCGGCGCGTTGTAGCAGAGCGTCTTGCCCGACGCCGTCGGCGTGATGGTGACGACGTTACGCCCGCCGAGCACGTGCGCGAACGCCTGCGCCTGATGCGTGTAGAGCTGGCTGATCCCGCGCGCGGCGAGCGAGGCGATGAGGCGATCGTCGCTGCCATCGGGATACGGCGCAAACGCCGCTGAGACCGCGGGAAGGCGCCTGACCGCGGTAACGATCGGGTCCGCCTCCTCCCCGCCGGGCCTGGGCGAATACGTCAGCCGGCTGACCGCTTCCTGAAGCGAACGGTCCTTGTCGCCGGAGATGGCCGGCAGGGTCTGTGAAGCCATAAGCGGAAACCAATGCAGCCAAAGGAATTGCGGGTCCGATGGTAGCAGGACGCGGGGTGGCGATCAAGAGGCGAAAGCGCCGGCGGCCCGAGCGCGGCGCGGAGTCGCCGCGCGAGAGCGAGCGGGAGTGGGGCCCCGCGAGCACTGAATGATGCGGACCGCGAGCTAGCGGCTAGAGCTGCCCTCAGACTGGAGACTCGTCCTCGCCACTTTCGCCACGATCCCGCTCAACCCGATCACGCCAATGAGGTTGGGAAACACCTGCAGTACGTTCATCAGATCGCCCCACGCCCACACGACCTCGACGCGCGAGACGGCGCCGAACGGAATCAGCAGGCAGTAGATCCAGCGATAGGGAATGGTGACCCTGCGCCCGAGGATGTACTCGAAGAACTGCTCGCCGTAGTACGCCCAGCCGATGAGCGTCGTGTAGCCGAAGAGAAAAGTGCAGAAAGCGACGATGTAGCCGCCGGCGACGGGGATGACCGAGTTGAAGCCGTGGGCCACGGCGGCGGTGCTGGTCAGACCCGACTGCCACGCACCGGTCAGCAGGATGGTCAGCGCCGAGATGCTCGACGTGACAAACGAGACGATGAACGTCTCCATCACCGCATTCAGACCCTGTTGTGACGGCTGCGTGCTCCGAGCGGTGCCGTAGGCCACGGCCGCGGTGCCATAGCCGGCCTCGTTAGCGTAGATGCCGCGGGCGATCCCGTAGCGCATCGCCACAAACACGCCAAACCCCAGCGCAGACTGCATGGTCAGCGCCTCTTGCACGACGAGCGCGAGAATGCCCGGCAGTCGAGCGATGTTCGCGAGAATCACGATCAGGCCGCCCACGAGATACAGACCGACCTTAATCGGCGAGAGCTTTTCGGCGGTTCGCCCGATGATCTTGATCCCGCCGATGATCACGAGCCAGGTCAGGACGGCGATGGCAACTCCCGAGACGACCCGCGGGATGCCGACCACCGTGTCGAGCACGAGCGCCATCGAGTTCGGTTGCGTGAAGGGCGTCGTCGTCAGGGCCGCAACGGCGGCGACGAAGGCAAAGAGCCACGCGAGGAACGGCGAGCGCATGCCGTCGCGCAGGTAGTACATCGGCCCCGACAGTACCTGATCGCCCTTGGCCTCGCGATAGGTCACGCCGAGCACGGCCTCGGCGAACTTGATCGCGGTGGCGACGAACCCGTAGACCCAGATCCAGAAGAGCGCGCCGGGACCTCCCGAGACGATGGCCGTCGCCACGCCGGCGATGTTGCCAGTGCCAATCGACGCCGCAAGCGCGGTCATGAACGCCTGGAACGGCGTCAGCGCGCCGTCCTTGCCGCTCCCGTGCGTGACGAACGCCACGCGGCACGCCTCGCCGAATCGCCGCACCTGCACGAACCCGGTGCGGAGCGTCAAGAAAAGCCCCGATCCGAGCAGCACGATGACGACCCACGGCATGAAGAGGGCGTCGGCGGCGGATTGGATCCAGGAAGCGAGCTGTTCGAGCATGGAGCGTGTTTATATCACGCTACTCGCGGCTGGCGGTTGGCGGTTGAAGCTTCGAACTTCGAACTTCGAACTTCCCCACTTCAAACTTCACACGTCAGACTTCAAACTTTCAGGGTTCAGATATTCGACCGCCCCTGACTACCATCGACCGGAACGCACGCGCCGCTGACCCAGCTGGCGCGCGGCGAGGCGAGGAACGCGACCGCGGCGCCAACTTCATCGGGACGGCCGAAACGGCCGAACGGCAGCTCGCGGCGGACGAAGTCCGCGATGCCGTCGGGATCGGCCTGCTGGCGACGGTACCAGGAACCGCCGGGGAAGAGGATCGAGCCGGGAGCGACGCTGTTGACGCGGATGTTGAGCGGCGCGAGCTGCTGCGCGAGCGACTTGGCGAGGCTGATTTCCGCCGCTTTCACGGCGTTGTAGGTCATGCGGCCGCCGGCTTCGCGACCGTAGATCGAGGCAATCATCACGATCGCGCCGCCGCCGCGCTGCCGCATGTGCGGCACGGCGAGCCGCGAAGCGCGAATCGCTGGAAAGAGCGTCTCGTCGAAGGCCGCCTGCCAGTCCGCGTCGGAGGTGTCGAGCAGGTCGGCCCCGCCGGCGCGGCCGACGTTGTTGACGAGCACGTCGAGCCCACCGAAGGTCTCGACCGCCTTCTCGATCACGCGCTCGACACCGTCCATGGTGGACACGTCGGCCTGAACCGTCGCCACCAGATTGGGGCGCTTGGCGGCTGCCTCGACTTCGAGCGCAGCCTCGGCCAACCGCTCTTCACCGCGCGCGCACAGACACACTCGGCACCCCTCGGCCACCAGTGCTCGGGCGCTGGCCAACCCTAGTCCACGGCTCGAGCCGGTGACGATAGCTACCTTGTCTGTGAGTCCGAGATCCATATGGGGAGGTGACGGAGAAAGCGGAGCTATTTCACCACAGAGTCGGGGGAGTTAACAGAGGGCTCTCGGCTCTCGGCTCTAGCAAGATCCTCGAATAGGTGGTCGAAGGTTTAGCCAGAGCCGAGAGCCTAAAGCCTAGAGCCTTGAAAGGAGCCCTACTCTATCCGCCCACCCGTCAGATCGTTCAGGCGCCAATCGAATTCCTGGAACGTGACCTTGAATCGATTCTCCTCGAGGAACTCTTTCTCGAGCGGCAGGAGGTGAGGCGAGGCGAACGCGATGAGCGCGCGTTCGATTGGAGACCGCGTGGCAAACCGCTCGCCCGCCTGGCCGCCATACGCGGCGATGAACTCCGACTCATGCCAGCTCAGGATCGCCGTCGTCGAGACCACTCCCGCCGTGCGATCGACCTTTAGCAGGCGCTGCTTGGTGACGAATTCCGATTGAATGTCCTCGAGCTGCTCCGGTAACCGCGCCGCCGTGTAGGCCTCGCTGCGCAGCCGCCCGCTGCCGACGGCCCCCCGGCCCAACGCGAGCGACAGTCGCGGCTCGTTGAACTCAGCGAGGATGGTCTTCTCGATCTCGTCGAGCGTCACGGTCCGACCCGCCAGCCGGTGCTTCGCCTGATCGAACGCACCTGGGATCTGACGGATGCTCGAGGCTGGATACGCGCTGCTCGTCCCACGGATGGGATAGCGGGTGACGATGGTCTGAAGGACGACGGCGTTATAGGCGTTCACCCAGAACGCCATCTTTGCTTCGCGAGAGAGTGCGGTATAGGCCGCCGTCGAGACGTTGAGCGACGCCACATACCTGTCGAGCGCGCCGCGCGACGATTGCAGCGCCCGGTAGTAGACCAGCCCGTCCCTGACGTTGACGTCGAGGATCTGATCGAGCGCCCGATGCAGCGGGTCGCTGCCGGGGGGTGGCGGGAGTTGAGCCCCACGGACCGACGCGAATGCCAGGCACGAGGCCAGCACAACAGTTGAGAGAAGAACACGTCCCATTCGCTAATCGTATGCTAATCGTCAAAAGGCGCGGGCCAGGAACCGCGTGAGCGCGCTCGAAAAATCGTCCGGCGCCTCGAGGTTCGAGAGGTGGCCTACTCGCGGCAGCACCACCAGCTCGGTTCCGGGAATGGAACGCGCGAGGAGCTCGGCATCCGCGGCGGGTGTCACGGTATCCTCCTGACCGACGATGACAAGGGTCGGACACCTGATCCGCTCCAGATCCGGTGTTGAATCCGGCCGCGTCATCAACGCGTGCAAGGCGGCGTCGATGGCGCCCGGTTGGTTCGCCTCCATCAACTGGCGCGTGCTGGCCAGTACATGCGGACGCTCGCGTCTGGTGGTTTCGCCAACGAGCTTGGGCAGCAGCACGTCCACGACCGCACCCACGCCCTTCGTGCGCAGCGTCTCTTGCATCGCGAGTCGCCCCGCACGCCCATCAGCCGTGTCAGCCGGCGCCTTCGTATCTGCCAGGATGACGCCGGCGAATCGATCGGGCGCCTGGCGGAACACGGCAAGCGTGACGTATCCGCCCATCGACAGACCCCCGATCACGGCGGACTCGATCCCCAACGCACTCATGAGCGCGAGAACATCGCCTGCGTACTCGTCCACGGTCTGCGACGGCGGCACGTCCCCACCGGGCCCGAAACCACGCAGGTCCGGCGCGATGAACCGCCAGCCGTCCGGCACGTGGTCGAGTTGCGCACGCCACATGTCGGCGCTGAGCGGAAACGCGTGAAGCAGTATCAGCGGCCGGCCCCTGCCGGCTTCCAGATAGCTAGTGGCACGTCCATCAACTGTCGCGTTACGCTCGTGAACCATGACGAATGATAGTGGCAAACTGTGGGACGAACCGCTTTTGCCGGCCCGTCGTTCGACGATAATACCGGCATGCAGATGCGCGCGCTTCTCCGCCTGACGATCTTTGCGCTCCTCGCGCTCGTCCTCACGGCCCCATCGTCACCCGCACAGACGGTCGACGAGATCGTGACGCGTCACATCGCGGCGCGAGGCGGCCGCGACAAGCTGACGTCGATTCAAACGGTGAAGATGACGCGGACGGTGGCGAGCGGGATCGGTACCACGCTGAAGGTCATCGTCTACAAGAAGCGGCCCGACCTGATGCGCGTCGAGCAGGGACCGGCGCAGCCCGGCGCGGCGATGACTCCCCGGGGTATCAACGCGGACGCCGTGTGGGACATGGTGCAGGGCAAAGCCGTGTCTCGCCAGCCGCAGCTTGCCGCGGAATCCCGGGAAGTCGACGGCGACTTCGATGGATTGCTCGTCGACTGGAAGGAGAAGGGTCATACCGTCACGCTCGCAGGCCGCGAGGTGATGCCGGGCGGCGAGGCATTCAAGCTGACCGTAACGCTCAAAAGCGGCCTGGTGCGTACCGATCTACCTCGATGCAAAGACCTACCTCGATCGGCGGCACACTGGCATCCTCAACCTGCCGAACGGCCGTCGTTTCGACATCACAATCGACTACGACAACTGGCGCGACGTCGAGGGGGTGAAGTTTCCCTTCGACATCATGGAAGAACGAACCGGCAAGGAACCGGTGGTCACACTCGTCACCTACACCGAGAAGATCGAGATCAACGTGCCGATGGACGAGGGGCTGTTCGCGGCGCCGGTGAAGTGAGCGGCGCCCTCAACCCGCCTTGACGCGGTCGAAGCACTGGAGAATCGAGGCGGCCGAGCGATGGATGTCCTCTTCGCTCGTTCGCCAGTTCGATACGGAGATGCGCATCGCCGGCGCGCCCGCCCACATCGTGCCGCCGCACCAGCACACGCCGGCGGCCTGGACCGCGGCAATGACCTGATTCGTCTTGTTCTCGCCAGACGCCGACGCGAAGCGCACCAGCACCTGGTTGAGCACGACCTCGTTGAGCACCTGCACGCCTGGCGCAGTCCGGAGCCGATCGGCCATCAGAACCGCCAGCCGGCAGCAGCGATGAACGAGTTCGGCGAGGCCCGATCGCCCGAGCATGCGGAGCACAGCATAAATCGGAACGGCGCGGGCGCGGCGTGACGCCTCGGGCACCCAGTCCGTGCCGTCGCGCTGCTCACCCTGACCCGGCGGGAGATAGGCGGCGGTCTGGCTCATTGCTGCACGATGCGCGGCCGGGTGACGTCACGATCACAATCCCGCTGTCGTAAGGAACATTCAGCCACTTGTGCCCGTCGGTCGTCCACGAATCAGCGTCGGCGAGGCCGGAGACGAGCCGGCGATACGCGGGCGAGGCGGCGGCCCACAGCCCGAACGCTCCGTCGATGTGCAGCCACGCGCCGTTCTCACGCGTGAGCTCGCCGATCTCGACCAGCGGATCGCACGCACCGGTATTTACGTTTCCGACCTGCGCGCACACAATCGTCGGACCCGACGTCGCCGAGAGGGCCCACTCGAGCGCATCGGGTCGCATGCGTCCCTGCTCGTCGGTCGCGACGCGCATGATCGTGCGGCTGCCGACGCCAATCATCCGGCACGCGGCGTGGATCGACGCATGCGCTTCCTCGCCGGCGATGACTGTCAGCGGCGGCGCACCCTGCAGCCCGAGCGACTCCACGTCCCATCGTGCGCGGCGCAGCACCTCGTGCCTGGCGGCGGCAAGCGCGGTCACGTTCGCCGTGTGCGCGCCCGTCACGAAGCCCACGCTCGCCTGTTCCGGCAACCCGAGCAGATCGAGAATCCACCGCGCGGTGCACGCCTCGAGCGCCGACATCCCGGGCGACATGATGTGCAGCGCCGCGTTCTGGTCCCAAGTCGAGACGAGCCAGTCCGCCGCGAGCGCCACGGGATAGCTCCCCCCGGTAACGAAGCCGAAATAGCGAGGTCCGGCCGTCGCCGCGACGCCCGGCTCGAGCCTCGCGCTCAGGTCGAGGACGATGCTGGCGGGGTCCTGGGACGCCTCTGGCAGCGGCCCGCCGAGGGCTGCCAGGAGTTCCTCGAACGAGGCCGTGGGCGCCACTGGCCGGTCGGGCAAGGATTTGAGGAACGCCATGGCCCGCTCGTGGGCGAGCGCCAGCAGGTCATATGGCTGAGACATCGGGGGCTGCGACGGGTATATCGGCGGCGAAGGCGAGTTACAAGAGCCGGGGCCAGGGCTGTATCGGAGCTTGGGGTCAGACACCGGTCCGACCCTGCCTCCGACATATTAATATTACTTGACAAATATATTTTTCGGTATAACCTCCAACCCATGTCAGCTCGAGCCTCTGGCTTGGAAGTCATCCGCCGTCCCGAGACCGCCGCAACGGCCCTCAAGGGCACGCGCCGCTCGCTCCTCGCCGCGCTGGCCGAACCGGATTCGGCCGCCGGGCTCGCCCGAAAGCTCGGCATTCCTCGCCAGCGGCTGAACTACCACCTGAAAGCGCTCGAACAATGTGGACTTCTCGAGTGCGTGGAAGAACGCCGGAAGGGCAACTGCACCGAGCGTGTCCTGCGCGCGACGGCGCGCTCGTTCGTCATCAGCCCGGACGCGCTCGGGGCGTTCGGCCCGACGCCGGAGTCCGCGCAGGATCGCTTCAGCGCATCCTACGTGGTCGCGGTCGCGGCCCGCACCATCACCGAAGTCTCCACCCTCGACGCTCGTGCGCGCGCCGAACAGAGGCGAATCTCCACGCTCACGCTCGACTCGGAGATCCGCTTCGCGTCTCCTGAGTCGCGGTCAGCCTTTGCGCAGGAACTCTCCGATCGCATCACGGAGCTCGTCGCGAAATATCACGACAACACGTCTCCGCGCGGCCGCCGTTTTCGTCTGGTGACGATCGGCCATCCGCGGCCGGACACGTCACCGGACGCTGCCGCACCGCCGCAGGTACAGCCCGTTGTCACTCCCAGAGACAAGGAGTAGTTCATGGCGCCCACAACCCGGAAGCCGCCCGCTCCGACAGAAACGCCGGACGCGAAGACTCGCAGCTTCTCGATGTCGATCGACATCAACGCGACACCAGAAGAAGTCTGGCGCGCCCTCACCGACGCCGGCGAGCTGATGCGGTGGTTCCCCCTCCAGGCGCGCGTCACGCCAGGCAAGGGCGGGAGCGTCTTCTGGGGATGGGATCAGCACTTTGCGTGGGAGTCGCAGATCGACGAATGGGAACCGGGAAAGCGCCTGAGGCTCGTCGAGAACCGCCCCGCCTTCGACGTCAACGGTCAGCCGCTGGCAGAACCCTCGCAGCAGCTGGCCATGGAGTTCACGCTCGAGACGCGCGCCGGGCAGACGCGGCTCCGTATCGTGCATTCTGGTTTCGGCGAGGGCGCCAGCTGGGACGACGAGCTGGACTCGGTGAGCGCCGGCTGGCAGTTCGAGCTCCGCGGCCTGCGCCACTACCTCGAACACCACAAGGGCCGCGACCGTCACCATGCGGCGGCGCAACACGTCACGTCACTCGGCACAGACGACGTGTGGAAGCGCCTCCTCAGCCCGGCGGCCTTCACCGTCGTCGAGGGCGGCCTGACCTTGGGCGAACACGTCGGCATCCGCGCCGCGACGGGCGATCAGATCTCCGGCACCGTGGCATGGCACAACCCCGGACGCGATCTATTCGTCACGGTCGATGATCTGAACGACGGCGTGTTCCGCTTGAGCACCTGGCGCGCCGGCGGCAAAACTGGCGTGCAGGTCTGGATGACGACCTACGACGCGCGGCATGCCGCGCGCGTGCGGGCGTTCGGCGCCAAGGCGCAGCAACTGATCGAGCAGCTGTTTCAGTAACCCACTCTCCTGGCTTTCGCCAGGCTGCGCCGCAGTCCGACGACGGCACCGCCGACGAGCCCGAGCGCCGCCGCAACAAATGGAGCAATGAACAGCATTCCGACCATCGCAATGCCGCTCAGCGAGGCAGCCAGCCCGCCTGCTGGAGCGCGTTCCATGACCAGCATCACGAGCACGGCCAGTCCGGCATATGCGATGGTCGACGCGACGAATCCCATGGAGGACCAGATCAGCACCGAAAGCACGTGCGACCGCAGATACGCCGCCGGCTCATACAGAAACGTCCCCGCGAGCGCGATGCACATCGCGACCAGGTAGAGGACGAAGCCGGGAAGAATGAAAAAGTAGGGCATCAGTGTGACTACCAGGACGCCAGGATCCCAGAACGCCGGTCAGGCCCCACATCGCTGCCGGGCCCACGCAGAGCGCTCGATGAAACCCAGCCAGACGCCGTGCATCTGCGAGGGAGATAGCCAGAGCGCGGACCCGCGTTCACTGAACAGCCATCCGACGGGCCGTGGCAATCGGCTCAACGAATCAACCTCGAGGAGAATCGCCATGGCCGCGGACCGCGCAGGGTCACCCGCGCCGCGGGGTGTGAAGATCAGGCACGTCTCATCGGCGAGGCCAGCCGCCGCTGCATCTCGGTTCTCGAATGCGAAAGCCAGAGGACCAGCACTCGTCGCGTTGAATGCTTGCGCAACGCGGATGGACTCCCGCTCGACGAGCGTCCAGATTGCGACGGCGCGTCGAGCGCCATTCGGATGCTGATATGTCGCCGCCGCGTCAGACGCAGGCGCCAGGTAGTGAATTAGCTGCAGGCGCGGCGCCATCCACGCGGCCGGCAGCTCGGTGAATGCAAACGGACCTGACTCTTCCCGCCGCCCACCAGCCTTCAACACGCGCGACGAGAACGCCCCAGACGGCTGGTCGCGGAGGAATACGTAGGCCGCGCCTTCCTGATCCCGAAGGAACTCCTGATACTCCCCGCTCAGACGGTCGGATGCACCGCGTGACGTGATGAGCTCGAGATACGAACCATCCGCGAACTTGACCGACGCGTTTTCGATGCCGTTCCGATGCGGCCGGCCAGGCTTGATCGTGAAGCCGAGCGCGCGAATCTCGGCGAGAACCGCCGGCAGATCGCGCACGGCAATCGGGACGTGGTCCAGGTGCAGCGAGCCTTCCTCGGGAACGGCGCCGCCACTGCCCACGGCAAGAACGAGCGCGACTGACAGGATCACCATTGTCCGCATCGTCTCGACTCGAGCAACTCGACATTACCTCGCGGCGTACCTCTCGGCTCCGAGGAAGTGAAGAGACACATACGGCTCCGTGCCGACGACCCAACTGTCGTGCGGCTCCGGAGGAATGTAGAACAAGTCCCCCGGCCGGAGCTCGACGACCCGGCCGTTGTCGAAAGCCGCCGTCGCAACGCCCGACACGACGAGCCCGAGGTGCTCGACGCTGCAGCGCGTTGCCCCCACGATTGGGCCGACGTGCGCCGACCACCTCCACCCCGGCTGGTAGGTCGCGCGGCCGACTGTCAGGCCGCCCAGGCGGATCACCTCAAAGCGACCCAGCGTCATCTCACGGACCTCGTCTGGAGACTCGAACCGCCGCAGGATTACGCCGATGTCCATATCGTCACTTTCGTCCTGCCGCGCCGCGTTCGCCGCGACCCGCGCCTGCTCGGGCCGAAACACCTTCCGCATCGGCACGAACCGAATCGCCACGCCTCCCGGCAGCGTGTGCTCAATGGAGTCGAGCGACTCATAGCCGCACCTGCGGTACAGACGCTCGCCGGGCAGCGTCGCCATCAGCTCCGCTGACGTGAAGCCGCGCATACGCGCCGCCGCCTCGCACAGATCGAGCGTCGTCCGGCCCAGACCCTGGCGCGCCCACTCCGGGTGGACGAAGAACGCCCGAATCCGTGCCGCGTCGCGAGTGGGATCCAGCGACTCGGGCTGACGGCCGGCCTCTCCGTCGCTGCCAAAGAGCGTCTTTCGCCAACTCCATCCGCCGCAGGCGACCAGACGGCCCTCGATCTCCGCGACGAAGTAGGTTCCGTCCCGTACCAACTGTGAATCCACGCCGAGCGCCGATCCCAGCGCGGCATCAATCTGGGCCTCCGAATAGTCCTCCCGGCTCAGGCCCCGAGCAGAACGAGCGATCAGCTGCTCGATCGCGGGAATGTCGTCGAGCGACGCCCGACGGAACCGGGCAACGACCTCTTGCCCGGTGAGATCCCGAATGGTGATTTGCTGGAGCTTCACACGTACCTACACCGGCGCCAGCGTTCTATTTCAATCCATAGAGCGCCGCTGCGTTGCCTCTCAGGACGCTGTCGGCAATCTGGAGGGCTCTGGCCTTCGTGACAACCCCATCACTCACCATTCCCGTGAGCGCGAGCGCCAGGGCCTTCCTGACCTGCTGCGCGCCCATGACGGTCGTCTCTTCCCAATCCATGCCAGGGCCGAACGGGCCGGCATCCGTGCCGAACATCACGCGCTCGGGCATGGTCTCCAGCCACGGTCTCAACACCTGGGCCAGCTCGCGTGTCGACATGAAGAACTCGAGGACGGACATATCCGCATATACGTTTGGCTTGAACAACAGCGCGGCAATGTCACGTTCCCTGGGACGGTTACCGTGCAGCAGCACGAAGCGCGCATCGCGCAGCTCTGGATCGTTCAGCATCGGCGACAGCAACATCGCGCCGGCTCCGCTGTCGTCGAAGAACTCGCCGCAACCGCTGCCGGTGTGGACGTGCACGGCCATGCCGAGCCGCCCCGCTTCGAGGACGATCTGCTTGAAGAGGTAATCCTGCAGCGTCCTGTAGGCCGCCGCAGCTGGCGTGCCGCCCGCAGCGTATTTCGAATAGACGCTGGCCGCGGCATCCTTGGCGGCCGCGTCGAAGGCCAGCGAACGCAGGTAGGCCACTTCGAACTTCACGGCCACCGCACCACCGCTCTTCTGTTTGCGCATCGTCGCCTGCAGAACCTTCTGAACATACTCATCGAGCGTCGATGGAATGCGCGTCATCCCGAGCTCGCGCAGATATGCGCGCTCGAGGTCATCAGCCATCGCGAAGAGCGCCTTGCGATCGGGGTTCACTTTCAGCGCGCTGTTGTCGAGCGGAAACATCAGCGCATCGGCGTAGGGGACCCAGTGGAATTGCGGCGCTTTCAGCTCCGGCGGCATGACGGTACGATTCGCGAGCACCGACTGAATGCCGGCCTTGTCGAGAACCCACGCGTAGTGCGCAGCGCCGTTCTTCTCCCGCGTGCTCGTAGCCGCGCTCTGCAACCTCTTGATGCTGGGCTCCAGGTCGTCACGCATGTCGAGGCCATAAAGCGTGCGCACGGCAGCCTGCAACGTCGGACTGAATCGCAACATCTGGGGCGGCGGGCTCGAGGGGGTGACCGGAAGCTCATCGCAGCGAAGCTGGTCGTAGCCTTTGTCCGTGGCGCGGTTCAGCCCCATCACGTGCGCATGATTGTCGATCGCCTTGATCGACTCGACGTGCCGCGCGATCTCGGGATCCACGTCCTGCGCCGACGCCGTAACCGCGATCGCAAGGGTCACGGCCGCCGCCGGCAATAGTCTCGTCATCATTGCCCTCGCTGAATGGTGCCCGTGCCGGGCAGAACGTCCGGAATCTCCTCGACCGATCGGAACACCCGGAGTCCACGCGCGCGGAATGCCTCAACCTCGTCGTCTGCGCCCTGCGACGTGCCGTCGATTCTCAAGATCGCATCGCAACGCTCCGTGAGGCTCAACGACAGTGCCGGCATGATCTGCTCGTACGATTCCTGGCCCGCGCTCTCGATGACCGGGAGAGCCAGGTTGACACCGACGATCGGAACATGCCCCCTGCGGAAGACCGCGTGCGCGAACTCGTTGAGCCTCCGCAGGTTCAACGCCCAGACAGCCGGGTCCGACGAGCCGGACCGATAAGGTCCCGCCACCATGATCCACAAGCGCTCGCGATCGCGCACGTCCATTGTGCCCTCTCCGCAGTACCAGCCATCTCACCAATGAATCCTTCGCGAGCCTCGTGGGCTTCCGCCTTCGCCAAGGCTCCGGCGGACCGCCATAGCTTTAGCGGAGGCTGGTCGCGGCCTTCGTGAAGGCTTCCCATTCATTGAGATAGCTTCTAACGTATGGTGTGGCCTGACATCACGCTCAGCCAACCTCGTCGAACTCGGCCCTGTACCTTGCCACTCCAGCCACTCCCGCCATGGCGTGGTCGTCGAGAATCAGGACCATGAACGCGGCGTCCGGCATCCCGTCCCACTGGCTGACCAGCGCGTGCGCCGACGCGGGCTCGAACCCGAACCGCGGATAGTACTCGGGATGGCCGACGACGACAACGAACGGGCAACCCCGCTCACGAAGGATGTCCACGCCTCGGCGCACGAGTTGCGAGCCGATGCCCTGCCGCTGGCGATCCGGCAGGACGGCCATCGGGGCCAGGCCCATCCCCACCACGCGTCTCGAAGCGCTCTCGACGACCACCGGAGTAAAGAGAATGTGGCCGACGACATCGTCTGCCACCGCGACGAGGGACAGCGCGTCGCCGCAGGCTGCCCGCAGCTTCTCGACGAGATCGGCCTCCGCCGGCTGCCCGAACGCGAGCACGTTGAGGCGTCGAACAGCTGACGCGTCCTCGGGGCTCTCGGGACGGATCGTTATCACGCGTGTTCCTTTCAGTCAGACGTGCGTTTGTCGGATTCACAGATCCGCAACAAGCAGATCCTCACTCAGCCGCTCCGCCGATTGAAGCACGAACCCGTTGCGATCGACGATACTCGACGATCCGTAGGCCACCCTGCCGTCAGCACGGCCGGCGACGTCGGCGCGGATGACCGACACGCCGTTCGCGATTGCACCAGCGATATCGGCATTCCGCGTCCTGCCCACGACATCCGCCTTCCCCTCGGGAAGGCCATTGTTCGTAGGAACGAACAGCGCCGTTGCGCCCCGAGACGCCATCGTTCTCCATGGCTCGGGAAAGTTGGAGTCGTTGCAGATGAGGAGACCGAAGGTCAGGCCACCGACAGGGAAGACCGGCATTTGATCGCCGGCAGCATAAATGGACCGATTGATCGCGGGATGGAGCTTGCGATACACGCCAAGAACCGAGCCTTGATGAAAGACCGCCGCAGAGTTGAAGAGGCGCCCACCTCCGTCAACCTCGGTGAACCCGACAATGGTCGTGACCGTGTCGCTCGCCAGAGGCGCCAGGACGGCGGCCAGCTGACCAGCTTCGACGTCAATCGCGATTCCGGCGGGGTCGCTGGCGTAGTCGGCCAGACCGCCAAGGATCGCCTCGGGACAGCAGAGGATCGTCACGCCCTCCGATTCGCACCAGTCAATGCGTTGGCGAATGAGGCCTAGCGCCGCCATCGAACCCTGGGGAAGCAATGGAGCCTGATAGGCGGCGATCTTCACACGAGCCCGCCCCGGATCGGATTCGTCGCTGACAGGCAACGCATAGTTCAGACGGATGGTGATGTGAGATTGACGTGGCACCAGCCTTCGTCATCACGCGCAACAAGGAGCTCCGCGCCGCATCGCTCGCACTCGATCTCTCGCGGCCGCGACCGTAACCACAGCCGGACTGTCTTTCGACATGAGGGGCACCGTCCAACCTCGCCTGCGAAGGGCTTGAAGGCCGACGGCGGCGCGAGGAGAACGGCCACGATATAGTCATCCGGCGGGCGGTACGTATGTTCCACGACGTAATGGTAGATGAGCTGCGGCGCCGCGTACCATCGGCCGCCGCCGGCCGGAACATGGATTTGACCGTTCCCGACCGGCCTCTCTTCCCCTTCGCAGAAGTCGCAAGGATGCACACCGAACGTGGGGCAACGGGGCACCGTGGAGAGCTTGGCCAGGCGTCTGACAAAGCTCTGAGGGACTACTCCCCGCGGGAACACATTCTCCAGACTCAACCAGCCAACCGCGATTATGTCGCCCCTCTTTTGAGGGAACACCGTCAAGTCAGGGTAATACATGCGGCTCTTTCTGATATGGAACCCATCCGTGTCGAAAGGCTTTCTTGGTGTTCATCGGATCATCGTGTTCACCGTGAATTGCGGTCGTCCGCGCGTTCAGCCTATTTCTGGTCAATGAGTTAGGTTTAACTCTCTGCTTACTCGCCCAATTTGATCGCTGCGGTCAACGCACGGCGCGGATGCGGTGCGCTTCGCTGTCGCCCACATAGAGGGCACCGGCCGCGTCGACGAACACTCCATGCGGCCGTGAGAGCGCGCACCGAAGTGGATCCGGCTCAGGGCCGTCCCCGCGCTGGCCAGTACCGAGCACGGTCGTAATCATGCTGGTCTCGAGCTTGATGCAGCGAATGACGTGGTTCTCGGTATCGGCCACGTAGAGGTTTCCTTCGCCGAGCGCGAGCCCTTTGGGTCCGCCGAGCCTGGCCGATCGCGCCGGCCCGCCGTCTCCCGAGTAGCCCTGTTCGCCAGTGCCGGCGACATGATGAACCGTCGCGGTCTTGGCTGGGATGCGGTAAATCGCGTTGCCTTCGCGAAGAGCCAGGTAGAGGGTGCCGTCACGATCGATGGCGATGGTGCGAGGCCCATTGAGCGGCGCGCTCTTCACGGGCGCGCCGTCCGGCGTCGGCAGCCGTTCGCCCGTGCCGCCATAGGTCTCGATCGTACCGCTGGACAGATCCACTTGCCGGATGCGGTGATTGCCGACATCGCAAATCAGGAGCCGGCCTCCGCGATCGACGGCAATGCTGTGAGGCTGCCGCAACTGCGCTCGCGCAGCCGGGCCGCCGTCCCCGGAGAACCCCGGCACGCCGGTTCCGGCGACGGTAGAAATCACTCCCGTCCTCGCGTCGACCTTCCGTACGACATGGTTGTCTCGCTCGGCGATGTACAAGTTCCCGTCGCTGTCGAATTGAATCTCGTGCGGCATGTTCAGCGATGCCCCGACCGCCGGTCCGCCATCGCCGATGTACGCCTTCTGGCCGTTGCCGGCAATCGTCCTCGTCTGGCGGGTTTCCAGGTCGAGCCGCCGAATTCGTTGATTGTCGAGGTCGCAGAAGTACAACGCGCGATCTGGTCCGATCGTCACGCCGTAAGGATTATTGACCTCGCGGTCGGAGTAGCCCGGCGAACCGTTACCGATGAGCGTGGACACCGCAGGCCCCGCCGCGCTGCCTCGCGCCGAGCTCACAGCAACGAACATCGCCTTCAGCGCATCGCGGCGGTTCATTCAGGAGTCCTCATGGGTTGTACAGCCCTCGTCCGCTGTCAGCTGGCGGAGCACCGTGAGCCTAGACGTCGACCACGCTGTGACGTCTCTCCCACCAGGCGACAAACGCAGCAAATAGTCCGTACGACAGCAATGCAGTCGCTGCGGCGGCGGAATCCGAGACGGGAGGCGGCCCAAAGAACACGACGGCCTGGATGGCGAGCATGATGATACCGAAGATCATCATGCCCGTTTTGCGCCCTGGTCGCCCGCGCAGGAAGAGCGACATACCGCCAAAGAGAAGTGCAGCCTCGAGGCTGAAGGCCAGAACCGGCTGGTTCCACAAGCCCAGACCGACCTTGGCCGTGTTGTCGTACAACGGCAAGTCCGGCCGGTGAACGACGAAGTCCAGGATCCAGTGCGAGAACACCGCAAGGCCTACGAGCGCCGCGGCCCCGCCAACCGGTCCGCGCCAGAGCCGATAGAGTCCGTAGCCCACAGCGGACCACAGCACCGCGGCGACCAGGCTGTGCGTGAACGGCATGTAGTAGAGGTCCAGCGGATTCGAGGCGGTGATTCCCGGAACAATGCGGACCTTCTCGATCCCGAGCAGAATCAATGGCGCCCACAGCACGTCAAGGAACTGGACCGCAATGAACAGCGTCCACAGCGGAATGCGGCGGTTCATGCCCTGCGCCGCGAAACTCACCCCGTAGTGCCCGACGAACATGTCTGCTCCTTGAGCATTGCACGCGACAAAACCGCCTCATCGAGGCCGGTACGCACCGTGGGCCCGGACTACTCGTCGGGCTCCTCGACCGCCACGGCGCCGCTCCGTGAGCTCGGCCGCGGCTTTCGCGGAACCGGCCGCCAGGCGTAGGGATCGGCGTCGGCGCCCGGTAATTGATGTCCTGGCCAGAACCCAAGCCGCGCGAGCAGACGTTTCAGCGCTCGAAGCATGGATTCCATGTCAACCTCGTTTCTGAAAAGACGACGGCGCGAAGTCAGCGCTGCGCCGTTCCGCGATCGAGCAAAAAACACGCCGACAGCATGCCGACCATCACCAGCCCGACCACCATCCAGAAGACGACCGGCGACCAGGTGCGGATGAAATGACGCCCCTCTGTTGCGTCGGCGCGGCTTTCGTACGAACCCACGGCCGGCGGCAAGGCGGCAAGGCGCTGCTCGGCGTCAGCGCGGTGGCCGGGCGGCCAGCGGTGTCCGGTGCGCGAGACATAGGACGGCGTATCGAGGACGGGCGCGAAGTACTTCTCGAGGATGAGGTTCTCAGACCATGCCGCTCGGATGTCCCCAGCTTCCCATCGGCGATTCCGCTCCCCGACGTGCAGCAGCCCTTCGCTCATGTACTGGTCTTCGCGGCTCCGGCTGCGGGGTCTGTCGATGGGCGGATGATCCTTCCATAGGGCGAGTCGCTCCTGGCCAATGCTGATGAGCGTCGCGGCGTCGTAGCGTGAGTGGAACCTTCCCGTCTCCTGATCGCTCGTTTCGACGCCGAGATGCACCGAGTACACGAACGACGCGAACAGGATGGTGACGGCCGTCGCGACGACGCCGATGCGGCGGAGCGATCCCGGACGGAGGGCCAACGCGCCGGCGTCAGGCGGATCGACGCCGACGCTGAAGAGCAGGCCGCAGACGATGGCGACGCCGTTGAGGAAGACGTCGCGCATGTCGCCGACGCGGCCGGGGATGAACCACTGCAGCCACTCCTCGAGGGTGCCGACAGCGATGCCCGCCAGAACCGGCAGCACGAACATCGAGGCGTCGCCGCGCGGGCGCCATACCCGGTAGAAGAGCAGCGTGATGAGGCCGTACTCGACGAAGTGCACGCGCTCGACGACGTCGACTTCGGCGATGCCCTGAGCGTTCCAGAGCGCATACGCCGTGCCGAGCGCCAGGGCCAGCAGAATCGCGCCGTACCGCGCGGCCCGTCGATCGCGAATCCTCACGACGGCGACGACGAGCGCACCGCCGATCGCGAGAGCGACGGCCGTCGCCACGACGGTCGCGTACTGGCCTGGAAACGACGCCCGGATCCAGTCGCGGATGTCGCGGATGAAGGGCGACGACAGGATCACCGCAACGGAAACGGCGAGCGCGAGCAGGAGCCGGAGGCTCGGCACTCGACCCTTGTACCACAGCCGAGCTCGGGGACAGTCACGGTTGAGTGTCCCCGGGCTAAAGCTGAGCTCGGGGACAGTCAAGGTTGAGTGTCCCCGAGCTCAGCTGTGGTACAACCGGGGGGATGAGTGTGACGCGCCTTCTTGCCGGCATTGTCGTCGCGGCCTCGGCAGCGACGGTCGCAACCCGAATCGACTTGGCCGCGCGTCAGCCGGCCGCCGGTCCGCGAGTCGAGATTACGATCGCGCCTGACGCCCGCGCCGAGGCCACTACGGGGATGGTCTACCTCGCCATCAGCCGCGACAACAAGCGGACGCCGATCGAGCAGGCATCGCCAACCGGCTCGCCACTCTTCTCGCTTGCGGTCAACAATCTCCAATCCGGCACGCCGGTCACGCTTACCAGCGCCGAGCCGGGCCACCCAATTGCCAGCCTCAAGGACATCCCCGCCGGCGAGTACTGGATGCAGCCGTTCGTCAACGTCTACACGCGGTTCGCGCGCGCCGATGGCAAGACGGTGTGGCTGCACATGGATCAGTGGGAAGGCCAGGACTGGAAGCGCTCGCCCGGCAACATCTTCGGCGATCCCGTCCGGGTGCAGTTCGACCCGCGCTCGACAACGCCGGTTCGCCTGGTCGCGGACAAGGTGATTCCGCCGATCACGCCGCCGCCGGATACCGAGCTCGTCAAGCGCATCAGGATCGAAAGCAAGATCCTCTCGAAGTGGTGGGGGCATCCCATCTACCTTGGCGCGACGATCCTGCTGCCGAAGGACTACGACAGCCATCCGAGCGTCCGCTATCCAGTGAACTATGAGCAGGGTCACTTCTCTCTGCGCGCGCCCGGCGGTTTTGGCACGGGCGGCGCGTTTGACAAGTTCTGGCTCGCACCCTCCACGCCGCGGATGATCTACGTCACGCTGCAGCACCCTTCGCCGTACTACGACGACTCGTACGGCGTGAACTCAGAGAACAACGGACCGTTCGGCGATGCGATCCTGCAGGAGCTCATCCCGGCCATCGAAGGGAAATTCCGGATCATCCGCGAGCCGTGGGCACGAACCCTCTCCGGCGGTTCCACCGGTGGGTGGATCGCCGCTGCGCACCAGGTCTTCTACCCTGACTTCTACGGCCGGGCGTTCGCCAGTTGCCCGGATTCGCTGGACTTCAGGTATCACCAGATCGTCGATATCTACAAGGACGCGAACGCCTACTTCATCGACAAAGGTTGGATGAAAGTGGACCGGCCGAACCAGCAGCGGCCTGACGGGAACATCGAGTCGATGATGAAGGACGAAAACCACTACGAGCTCGTCGTCGGCGACAAGTCCCGCTCGGGCGGCCAGTGGGACATCTGGGAAGCCACCTACTCGCCCGCTGGCGCCGATGGCTACCCGAAGCGGCTGTGGGACAAGACCACGGGACAGATCGACAAGTCCGTCGCCGAGGCGTGGCGCAAGTACGACATCCGGCACGTGCTCGAGACGAATTGGGCGACGCTCGGACCGAAGGTGGCGCACAAGCTCAACGTCTACGTCGGCGATATGGACTCGTACTACCTGAACAACGGTGTCGAGAAGCTCAACGAGTTCCTGATCAAGGCCGACAACCCGAAGTTCACCGGCGAGATCGTCTTCGAGCGCCGCGCCCCACACTGCTGGGGCCCGCGCGGCCCCGAGCTGATGACGAAGATGATCGCGCACATCGAGAAGTACGCGCCGGCCGGAGCGGATCTCAAGGGGTGGAGGTACTGACGGGGAATCAGGCTTTAGGCTCTCGGCTTTAGGCTCTAGCCAAACCTTCGAGAACACACTCGACGATCTTGCTAGAGCCTAAAGCCTAGAGCCTGATTAAACAAACCGTGTCAGTGTCACATCGAGCACTCGCGCCTGACGATTGCCGCGGTGCCATTGGACGAGGATGGGACTCTGGTAGGTGCCTTCGACGATCGTCCCGCGATCGCCCTTGCGGTCGGACACGAACAAACTCACCGAACGCTTCATGCGCAGGAACCGCGACGCCGGCATCGCGATCGCCCTGGCCAGCACGCTTTCGACCATCGATTCGTGCAGGCCGACCGCATCGAGCAGCTGGTTGAAGACGCGCACCAGGTCGTACTTCGCGTAGTCGAGCGTCTTGGCCGGTATCGCCCGCGGGTTACCGAGCATATGTCCGGCCTTCTCGAACATGAACCGCAGCGGGTTGCGCAGCACTTCGGACAGGTCGTGGCGCATCAGGAGCGTTTCGTACTCGTTCACCGTCAGGCCCGCATTGCGCTCGCCGGGCGCTAGCGACAGGCGGATGCGGCCTTTCCTGACGCCGTGCTCGCCGACGAGCTGTCTGACCTGATCGTAGATGCCCAGCTGCGGATTCTTCAGGTTGACCGAGTCGACCGCGTGGCGGGACACCGGCACGACGATCCGTGTCTGCGCGACCGGCTCTTCATTCGTATACCCGAGCACGCTCGTCCGGCGCTTCCTGGGCCGGCCGTCGTGGACACCGTCGAGGTCGATGAAACAGACCGGCTCGTTTGGCCGGTTGCGATAGGTGACGCACGTCCGGAGCGCCCCGGCCATGAACGCCAGGTGCGAGTCAGCGTTCCGCGGTTCCTCGGGCTTCTGCGCCTCGCTCAGCTCGGTCCGCCGGTCAATCTTGTCGTGCTCATATCCCGCACCCTCCGGGAACATCGTCCGGAAGACGTTGATGTAGGACATGACCCCGCCCCGGCTATGGCTGAGCCGGGTCGCCAGGCCCTGGTCTAGATACCCCGCCGTCGTATGGAGCGAGCAACAAAGGGCTTTGGGATAGGCGTCGAGGCCGTCACCGAAGTGGTGGGACACCAAGCGGCGGACGTCGATGACGTCCACCCGCGCACGGGGAATGAGCTCGAGATCGAACTCTACAGGCGCTAAGGACATTCAGGAGCGGATAACCGCCTTATAAAGTAACACGTTTATACTTTGCATTGCAAAGCCAAGGCTGTCAAGGCTACTTTTTCTTTCCTGTAAACGTCCCCTCACCCAGATCGCCAAACGCCACGCTTCCCTTCATGGTGTCCTTATCGACCGTTCCCGTGTAGGTCACCTTGACGGCGTTCCCGTCGAACGAGGCCTGAAACCCGAAGCTGATCGCATTTCCTTTGATCGTGCCCGTAATCTGCTGCTCTCCAAGCACTTGCGAGGAGTAGGTACCGGTGAGTTTCTCGCCGTCCTGCTTGAGGGTCGCGGTCGGTGTCGCGGTGTTGCCGCCGAGGTCGATCTGCAGGGCCCATACGCCCGACACGTCAGCCGGCTTATCGGTCTGGGCTGCGCCGTTCGCTGGGGCCGTTGCCGGCGCCCCAGTTCGCCGCTTGCCGCTGAACTCCCCCTGACCCTGGCCAAAATCCATCGTTCCGGCCAAAGCGTCACCGTCCTGCTTTCCGTTCAGGACGATGGCGATTGGGCCGTTTGGGGTCTGGACCGAGAAGTTGACGGAAACGGCCGTGTCCTTCTGAGTGCCCTGGACCGCCACTTCGCCTTGGGGACTGGCAATCGAGCCGGTCAGCTTCTCGCCGTCCTTCTTGAGGACGAGCGACACGGCAATCGGGCCATTGGGCGTGTTGACGCTGAGGTCCCAAGTCCCGGCTGCGTCGGTTGTCTGGGCGAGACGCCGCGCCCGTCAGCAGGATCGCGCCAACTAACAGGGTAAGTATGTTTTTCATAGCCGGTGATTATAGGACTGTTGCCGGGGCCCAACTCTTGTTTTTTAACGTGCGGGACAGCTCAGGCGGCTGCGGTCAGAGTCGAGATCGCGACCCGGGCAGCTGGCGCTAGCAGAGGACGCGGATGACGTCCGAGCGCGTGATGATGTAGGTCTTGTCGGTCTTGAAGTCGCGGACCAGGACGGCCGGGTTCGCAGGCGTAATCATCGTCGACAGGAGCTCGAGCGGCGTCGAGATGTCGACGAAGGGAAACGCTGGCTGCATGATCGTCTCGACCGGCTGCGTCTTGACCTCGGGCGAGCGCACGAGCTGATCGTAGAGATGAGCCTCGTTGAGCGAGCCGACGAGCCGCTTGTCGCGAGTGATTGAGATCTGCGAGAAGTCGTGCTCGCCCATGAGCTTCACTGCGACCTCGACGGCCTCGGTGCCTTCGATCGCCAGGAGCTCGCCCGAGACGCCCGACGCCACGAGGTCGCGTGCGGTCACGCCGCTCTTGTCGAAGAAGCCTTTCTCGCGCATCCAGTCGTCGTTGAACATCTTGCCGAGATAGCGCGAGCCGTGGTCGTGGAAGATGACGACGACCAGATCGTTCTCGCCGAACCGGTCCTTGAGCTGCAGCACGCCGGCCATCGCCGAGCCGGCGGAGTTGCCGGCGAAGATGCCTTCCTCGCGGGCGATCCGCCGCGTCATGAGCGCCGCGTCCTTGTCGGTCACCTTCTCGAAATGATCGATGACGCTGAAGTCGACGTTCTTCGGCAGGAAGTCTTCACCGATGCCTTCGGTGACGTAGGGATAGATCTCGTTCTTGTCGAAGATGCCGGTTTCCTTGTACTTCTTGAACACTGACCCGTAGGTGTCGATGCCGAACACCTTGATCTTCGGATTGCGCTCCTTGAGCAAACGCCCGACACCGCTGATGGTGCCGCCGGTTCCGACGCCAACCACCAGATGCGTGACACGGCCCTCGGTCTGTTCCCAGATCTCCGGCCCGGTCTCCTCGTAGTGCGCGGCGCTGTTCGACAGATTGTCGTACTGGTTGGCCTTCCAGGAGTTGGGGATTTCCTCCTCGAGCCGGGACGAGACCGAGTAGTAGGACCGCGGGTCCTCGGGGTCGACGTTTGTCGGGCAGACGATGACTTCGGCGCCAAACGCCCGGAGTGCGTCGATCTTTTCCTTCGACTGCTTGTCGGTCGTCGTGAACACGCAGCGGTAGCCCTTGACGACGGCCGCAATCGCAAGCCCCATCCCGGTATTGCCAGACGTGCCCTCGATGATCGTGCCGCCTGGCTTGAGCAGCCCCTTCCGCTCGGCGTCTTCGATCATCCGGACGGCCATGCGGTCCTTGATCGAATTGCCCGGGTTGACAGTCTCGATCTTGGCGAGGACCGTCCCCTTCACCACGCCCTTCGTGATCCGGTTGATCCGGATCATCGGCGTGTCGCCGATCGCTTCGAGGACGTTGTTGAAGATCTTCTTCTTCGCGGTGATCGTGCTCATGGATGACGCCCGCCTCACGCAACGAACTGCTGAAGAACGAAGAACAGCGTGGCCAGGAGCAGCAGGCCGACGCAGCCCTCGAGAAGGAGCCCGTTGCCACCGCTTCGGTAGGTACCACACGTGACGAGCTTGAGAACGCCGTAGCCGACGCCCCGCACGACATCCTCGACCACGCCCGATCGTAGCATGCCCTTGCCGGCACGCCCGGGAACGAGGAAGATCGACGGCGTGACAGCCCGGATAATTGTCATCGGTTGTGCACTGGTGGCGACGGTAGGACTCCGCGCCTTGCGCGCACAGTCGCCGTCTCCGGCATCCGCCGAGGCGCGGGCGATTGCCTACTTGTCAAGGGAAGTACCGCAGTGGCGCCGGGCACATCCCTGCTACTCCTGCCATAACAACGGCGACGCGGCCAGGGCGCTCATTGCGGGTCTGGGCCGGGGGCCCGAGGTCCGGACGGCGCTCGATGACACGCTGCGGTGGCTCGCCGAACCACAGCGGTGGGAGACGAACGGCGGCGGCGAGGGCGGCGCCGACGACAAGCGGCTCGCGCGCATTCAGTTCGCGCATGCGACGACGACCGCGTTTGCCGCGGCACTCGTGCCGAAGGCCTCCGTCGATTCCGCGGCCGCGATCGTCGCCGCGGATCAACAACCAGACGGCTCGTGGCGGCTCGACTCGTCCGATAGCCTCGGGTCACCCGCGACGTACGGAACCGCGCTGGCGACGGTGTTCGCGCGGCGCACGCTGATGGCCTCGGGACAGCCGTCGTTTGCGGATCGCATCGCGCGCGCCGGCACCTGGCTTGCACGCGTGGAGGCGCACAACGTCCCCGATGCTGCGGCGATTGTCTTCGCCTTCAGCGGTACGCCGGACGTGCCGGCGCCGGACAACTGGCGTGCCGCCGTTGAGCTATTGAGAAAGGGCCAGGGAAGTGACGGCGGCTGGGGCGCGTACGTCACCTCGCCCGCGGAGCCGTTCGATACGGCGGTCGCGATCCTCGCGCTGCGCCCGCTGACGACCCGGCCTGCGCGCGCCGAGCCGTCGTTCACTAGCGCGACGCTCGCCGATGCGATCGCCAAAGGCCGCGACTATCTGGTTCGGGAGCAACTTGCCGACGGAAGCTGGAACGAGACGACGAGGCCTGCCGGACAGACGAGTTACGCGCAGCGCATTTCGACAACGGGATGGGCGCTCCTGGCGCTCCTCGACACGGGAGCCATGAAATGAGCGGACGACCGAAGAAGGATCGTCAGTTGCCGATCTTGAAGGCCAGCGTCCGCCGTTCGGGTTCGGGGGTGATGTCGGTGCGTTCGAAGTTGTCGACTTCGAACGGGCGGCCGATCCGGTTGCCGGCAAGGTCTTCGAGAAACGCCAGCGCGACGAGCTCGTAGTCGCCCGGCGCCCACGCGTCGCGCGGTGTAAAGAGCCAGCGGGTTTCATCGCTCTCGATGCTCACGTCGCCGACGACAGCCGCGCCACCCTTCGCCACGCCGAGCGCGCGCCGCAGCAGACCGTGATCCAGCGGATTTGGAAACGTCACCGCTACCGGCTCACGCGTCCCCGCCTTCGGCGGCGTCACCCTCCACGCCGTCATCGTCAGCGCCCGCTCGACCGGAGGACTCGCACGAAACTCGTGCCTGAACTCGTCTTTCAATGGCAGCCCATGGCCATCGCGCCACTCGCGCTTGACGACCAGCGTGTAGCGCTTCCCCGCCTCGAGCGCACGCCCCATCTGCCGGTTCGGCAGGATGCCGCGCTTGACTCGACCGGGATCGAAGAACACCGTGTAGCGAGTGCGGTCGTCGTTCCAGAAGTCCGCGTCGAGCGGGAGGAACGCATCGACGACCTCCTCCCCGCGCCCGTCGAGGAGCGTGAGGTAGTTGTAGCCGCTCCGCCAGTCCATCGGCGCGGAAAAATGCAGGTACATCCGCAGCTGATTGGCCGGCACGATATCGGCACTGGGATAGACGTGGGTCACGACCGTCGACGGCGTCCGGGCGACGGCCGGCTTGCCGACGACCGCGGTCACGAGCTGTTGGCGCCACGGCGCACCATCGACGCCAGGCAGGCGCGCGGGGTCGAGGACGACGTCGTATTCACGGCCGTCGTCGAACGAAAACATGGGGGTGAAGCGAATCGTTGTACCGGCGACCGAATACGTGCCGGCCACTGCCGCTGGCCGACGCTCGAATGACGTGCCGGCGGCAGCCTTGACCGAGATCCGCAGCAGCGACTGCCAGTCGGCGTCAGTCCACCGGACCTTCGACAGAGCCGCAACCGTCGCGGTCGAAAGGCCCGTGACGTCGACCGTATTTGTTTGAGCGTTGAGCTCGATTTGCGGCGGTGAAGCGGGCGGGAAAAAACGAGCGCAGGCGACTGACAGAGCCGCCAGCGCGATGAAGCAGCAGAAACGGAAGGTGCGTCGAGCACGAACACTCACCGCCGCACTCCCGTTTCTGCCATCAGATCAGTTGGTTCCTGTTCGGTTCCTTCCGCCTAAAGGCGTTTTCCATTTGTCCGTAGTGTCCGCCTTTAGGCGGACACTCTGAAGTCCGGCTAAAGCCGGACACTACGGCTACAAAGTAATGAAAATCGCTCTAAAAGCGGATCTACAGTGCGCTACGGCAGCACGACTGCCTGGAGCGACAGCGCCCCGCCCTCACCGCGAAGCAGCACGATCGCGCGCTGGTCGTCGAGCAGGTCGAGCTGTTCGACGCCCTTGAGCGAGGTGACCGGCTCGAAGCCGACGCCGCCGGTCTCGGTCTTGACCGGCGCGGTGATCCCGCTCGCGGTCGCAAACCCTTCGGTCGGGACCTTCATGACGCCGCGGCTGGTGTTGGCGATCAGGAGATAGTCCTTGCCGCCCTTCTGGTACACGATCATGTCGGTCGGACGGTTGCGATTGCCGAGCTCGGCGATCGTCGTACCCATCACCTTCGATCCTGGCGTCAGGCTCGCCACCGGGAACTTCACGAGCGGCGTGCAGGTGTAGCCGGCAATCAGGTTGGCCGTGTTGTTGATCTTATACGGCACAAACGAGATGACCGGCGACCGGGTCTCGAACTGCCCGTGATTCCCGTGGTAGATCTCAACGCTCGTGCCAGCCTCGACCGCCGCGAACGGATAGGGGACGGTGCGAAGCTTCGACGCGAACTCCTCGTTCGAGAGGCCTGCGACGACCAGCTTGCCGTCGACAAACGCCATGTCGGTGATCGATTCCATCCGCGGGTTACGCTGTCCGCCAGCCGCAACCGGCGCGTTCGGCAGCGTGGCCTTGGTCATCTTGAGGCCGTCGAGCGCGACGACTTCGATCTTGCCCGCGCCATCCACCCGCAAGAGCGCCGGCTTCGCGTCCGCTCCGGTGCCGCGCATCACCGAGATGAACGCGTTGCGCGTCTTCGGATGCACGGCGAGGTCCGTAATCTGGACTTCCTTGGCATCGGTCCCGAGCATCGATGCGATCTGCGCGTCGATGCCGGTCACATCTTTCGCCCCAGGCGCACCGCCGGTGCCCTTGGCGCCCAGGTCGATCGCAAAGATCGTGGCGGCCTGCCGGTCGGCGGCGAAGAGCACGCCATCGGGAGCAAACGCCAGCGGCCCAATCGACAGGAGCGCCTGCGCGGCAGGCGCCTGCGGCTCGGCTGTAGCCACCGTCCGTGTTGCCGTCACGGCCACTGCCAGCGTCGCCGCTGCCAGGGTCAACGCCCATGTTTTCAATGATATACGGCGCATTCAAACTCCTCCTGACGAGAAACGGACCTAGAGATCAGGTCTATCTACGACGTCCGGTCAAGAGGCGTTTATATCACTTGCGGCTCGCTCTCGCTTCTCGCGGCTCGCTTTTCGCGCATAGTCCGAGCCCAGTCGTCGATTCAGCAACAGCGAGAAGCGAGAAGCGAGCCGCGAGAGGGTGTCAGTAGGTCACCCGAACCCGATACTTGAGCGTCGCTGAGCCATCCTGCGCCACGGGCACGTTGAACTGCGCCGCCCAGGCGCTGGTCTTCGTTGCCGTGTGCGTCGAGCGCAGCATGCGCCAGCTGCCGCCAATGGGTTCGTTGACCTCGACGGTGATGGGAATCGCCTTGTGATTGCGCAACGTGATCTCGTACTCGAACTCGTAGATGTTGCTCGCAATCTTCTGGAAATCGATCTGGTTGCGCTCGCACACGACGTCGAAGGCGTTGCCGATCTTGAGCTTGAGCGTCTCGTCCTTCGGGGTGTGGCCGATCCGATCTTCGCCGGCCAGCTGCAGGCCACCCTTCGAGTCCGCCTGGTAGACGCGCACGGTGCCCGCAGGCATCGGCATGCCCAACCCGCTCTTTTCCTCGTTCTTGAACTGGTAGTAGACCTGCACCACATCCTTGATGGGCGCGCCGGGGTGCTGCTGGTTGTGATAGTAGAACGCCTGTCCGTCGACCACGAACCGCTTCTGGACAGGGACGCCGGTCCCGTCGAGCATGCTCACCTGCTTGGTCTCGGCATTGTTGATGGTGGTCTTGCGGCCGAGCGTATAGAGGTGGTACTCGGAGAACGACTCCTGCGCCATCGGCGCCGCCGCGGCCATCTCCATGGTCCGACGAGCCTCGTCGAACCGCTTGCCGGCGACCGCCTGTCGCACGCGGTTCAAGTCCCCGGCGACGAGCTGGAGCTTCGCGTTCCTGAACGACGTGCCGCTGCCGTTCTGAAGCGTGACCCAGCCGTCGAGGTCCGCGCTCTTGTCGTCGCGTGAAACCGTCAGCACGTAGTCGGCGTTCCAGGCCAGCTTGCCGGCCAGGTACGACGCCTCGACGCGATGCGCCTGCGCGCCGCCGTTCTGCAGCGTCCAGATGAGCGTCGGCCGGCTGAAGAGATTGTCCGGAAGCTCGGGAAAGCGGATGTGATCGGCGTGCAGGCCGGTGACGATCTCCTTGCCGATCCGCCACACCGGCGCGCTGTTGTAGCTGAGGAGCTCGGCCTTGACCTCCTCCTGACGCGTCGTGCCATTCTGCTGCACCGTCCGCACGAGCGTCACCTCGCGGCCCACGTACTTTCTGAGCAGCTTGTCAGGCTCGAGGAGATCGGTACTCGTAGTTCTGCTCAACGACGCTGATGCGAGACGGTTCGGTGAGCGATCGGAAGTGCACGGTCGCGGGATTCACCGTCGCCGCGATGTCCATGAACTTCAGATCGAAGTCGCCAGTTGGCAACACCAGACGCCGGACGTCTCGCACGAGCGCAATATCCGAGTTGTAGACGGTCAGCGACAGGTCCACCTGATCGTCGAGCGTGGTCATGTCCTGCCCGCTACTGTGCTTCGGCGCAGCGTCAGGGGCAGACCAGGACGAGCAGAGCGCGAACAGGCCGACCAGCGGGGCTACCAGCAAATATCGTGAACTCATCGAACAGCTCCTTAGTCATTGGGGCGCTGTCCTTAGAACGGGGGCGGCTGGTTTTCTTGCGCGGGCAGGGGGATTTCGAGCAAACGGAGGCAACGGAGAGATCGGAGTGGGTTCACCACAGAGCTAGCGGAGTGAGCGGAGAAACGCGGGCACGCGGCGAGACCTCCGCTTACTCTGCTAACTCTGTGGCGAATTCTTCCGTGTTAGCGGCGAGTCCAGGTGCGCCCGCCGTCGGTCGTGGCGAACTGGCGGCCGTCGGCGGTGGTCACGGTGGCCGTGCGCGCATCAGCGGCGGCCACGGAAGTGAGGTCCGCTGACTCGGGAAACTTGATGCGGCGCCAGACGCGCCCATCGGTCGTAAAGGTGATGGCTCCGGAACGGCCGACGAGCCAGCAGACGTTTGACGAAGGGGCGACGCCAGCCGTCAGCGTCACGTCGCTTGCCTCAGTGTGGCGGTTCTCCCACGTCACTCCCGCGTCACCCGACCGCTGAATCGTTCGCCCATCGACGACGCGCCAGCGAATCGATGATTCGGGAACAGCAATGTCGAAGGTGCCGGCGTTCGCCCGGAACTTCATCGCGGAGGCATCGGCGAATCCTCCCCCGGCTCCACCTCGACCCGCACTTCTGCCCTCCGCCGCCGCAGCGTCAGGGGCGGCACGAGCGAGAGGTTTCTCGCCCTGCACGATCACGCGTTCCTCCAGAGCCTGCCGCTGGCTCGGCTGGTTCTGCGCTGGCGCCTGATTCGGATTCTGTGCCTGGTTGGCCTGCTGTAGCGGTGCGGGACCCGGAGGCGGGACCGCCACTGGTGGACTCGCGGCCGTGACCGAGACACTCTCCGCGGCAGGACGAGGCGGCGCCGGCGCCGATGACGGCGGCGGTGGTGCAGCGGGCTCGGCTGCGGCGCGAAGCTTCGCGGCGTCGAGCGGCTTGCCGGCGCTCGTCGCGGACGCGAGATCCTTCTTGTCCGCGCTCTTGTCCGCACGCTCGTTTCCAGGAGCAGCCGGCGAGCCCGTGTCCGCTGGCGTCCGGGCGCCCGCGCGAGTGCTGCGCTCGCGGCGCGCATCAGCCGCCACCTGCGGCTCGTCGCGCCCTTCTTTCTCTGCCACCACAGCCGGCGCGGGCGGAGCCTGGGCGACTTCGGCCGCGCGCTCCGCCTTGGCCTGTCCTTTCCGCAACTCGTCAATCGCGGGCGGCGCCGGACGCTGACCCACCGCAACCCACAGCGCGACCGCAGCAGCGGCGGCCATGGCCGGGCTGAGCATCATGAGCCACTTGCGCAACGGCGATCCCGCCGCACCCGCCGGAGCCGGCGTCGTCCGGACCATGATCGCCAGCATTGCCTGGCACCGCGCACAACTCGCCGCGTGCGCCTCGGCAGTCGAGCGCTCCCGTCCGTCGAGGAGCCCCTCGGACCAGGCCGCGAGCGTGTCGGCGTCGAGGCAGTCGTCCACCCGCGCGCCGGCCACCGGCGTCTGACGGAGCCACTGCTCCACGGATTTATCGCGGTCAGTCATTTTTTAGTTTGTCGTGGGGCGCCACCCCCACGACCTGCCAGCGCTCGCTCGCGCTCGCGCCGGTGGTTACCAACCACAGCCTGCTTAGAGCTCGGCTAGATCTGTGCCCCTTGTCTTCGGTTCGTCAATGTCTTTCTCAAGCTCCGATAGCATCTCTCAATGCGTTTGGGGCCCCACCCCCAAACGCTCTCGCTCGGCGGCTTCGCGCCTCGCTCGGGCCGCAGGCGCTCTCCTACTTGGAACGCCCGCGATCCGAATCCTTGCGCGCACCCGCGGAGCTGAAGAGCTCGGCCACGTCGAGTGGCCCCGGATCGTCGATGGTACACTCGAAACATCTCGCAACCTCCGCATCGCTCAGGCCACCCTCCCGGAGCAGTTGGCGCTCGACTTCGGCCCGGATGACCTTGCGCGTGCGCGCGAGCTGGCGGGAGACAGTGGCTTCGTGCTCGCCGAGCAACCGGCCGGTCTGGGCGAGCGTCAGATCTTCGCGGTAGTAGCAGCCAAGCCGGAGCCGATCGCGATCGGGCAGCAGTGCCAGCGCGCTCAACAGCGCGTGCCTGATGAGCGCGACGAACCTGGGCGCCTCGGGATCGGCGGCGGCCGGCGCGGTCACCAGGGCCGGCGGCACGTTCTCTTCGTTACCCAGCGGGTCGAGCGGCGTCAGCTTGCGCGTGGTGCGGACGCGGTCGACCTGGCGCTGCGCCAGCACGGCCCGTAGCCAAGTGGAGAGGCTGCTCCGCCCGTGAAAGTACCTGAAGAGCGACCGGCGTTCGCCGTCGCGTTCCTGCAATCCGAAGAGGTCGGCGTAGATCGAGTCGGCCAGCTCGCGCGCGCCGCCGCCGGGATCGATGGCATCGGCGGAGCGATAGAGCACCGGACGATACTCGAGCACGAAGTGATCCCACGCCGCCTCGTGCCCTTCCGCGCACGCACAGGCGAGCGCAAGATCTTCGAGGTGCAGCGACGACAGGTAGCGCTCGAGGCGCTGGCGATCCTGCGGCGCGTCAGGCAGCGCTTTGGCGGCACTCCGCTCGAGGGCGGCAGTGAACGTGCGTTCGGACACGCCCCATCGCGAGGCCCGGGCCTGCTGATAGAGACGCGCGACGAGGGTCGCGTCTATCCGGATGACGGTCGGCGACTGTCTGGACACGATCCTGGGCCGCAGAGTGTCTGCACCCTGATTGTACCGTGCGGCGACGGGTGCGAGAGACGAGGCTCACGACTCAGAGCCTGTGAAGACACCGTACGTAGTGTCCGCCTTTAGGCGGACTGGCCTTGGTCCGGCTGAAGCGGGACACTACGTTTCTGCACACGCCCTGAGCCCTGGGAGCCCTGAGCCTATTGTAGAGTCTTGACTGCATGGACGCCGCGCGCGCGCGCCACACCCGCATCGGTCTGGCCATTGCCGTCATCGCCACCGTGGCTGCCATCCGACTCGCCGCCCTGCCGCTCCGCGGAACCGAAGATGTCCTCACCTGGAAGATCTGGACCATCGCCGCCTCGAAGAACGTGACGACGGTCTACGGCGTCGGCGGCCATCCTGCGGTGCGTGGCGAGCTGCACTGGATGCACCATTCCACGACGGTAGACTATCCGCCGGTTGCACTCTACGAGCTCGGCGCCGCCGGGATGGCCTATCGGTTGTTCGACGCCGACTTCGCGGACCGTCCCGCGCTCACCGCCGCCGTAAAGATTCCGGGCCTCCTCTTCGGCATCGCACTGACGGCGTTTCTCTGGTGGACAGTTCTGCGGATGACCGACGACCGCGCCCGCGCGAACTGGGTGGCGCTCGCGTACTGGGCCAACCCCGCCGTCATTCTCAACGGCGAAGTACTTGGGTATCTGGACCCGCTGATGATGCTGCCGGCGATTGCCTCGCTGGTGCTGTTGCACCGGCGGGCGCCGGAATGGGCCGGCGCGACCCTCGCCATCGCCATGTTGACCAAGCCACAAGCGTTGCTGGTCGCGCCAATTCTCGCTCTCGGAGCATGGCGCACCGGCGGGGCGCGGGCCGTCGCAGCCGCAGCGGTCGGCGGCATCGTCACGGCCGCCGTGATCTTCCTGCCCTACGCGCTCATCGGCGCCCTCCCGAACGTTTGGCTGGCGTTCGGGTCGTTCTACGCGCGCAGAGACATCCTCTCGGGGTACGCGGCCAACATCTGGTGGATCGCCAACTACGTGCTGCGGGCGTGGTACCAGGTTCCACGACTCGGCGCAACGGGCGCCTTTCTCGCGCCGGTCCGACGGATCATGGCGGTCAGCACGTTCCGCGAGCTCGGCTTGCCGAACCCGCGGCCCTTGGGCACGGCGTCAGTGCTCCTCGCGAGCGCCTGGAGCCTGTGGCGGATCCGACGCGCGGGCGATCTGGCCGTCCATGCCCTCGGCGCGGCCTTCATCGTCCACGCGTTCTTCGTGCTGTCGGTCGGCGTGCACGAGCATCACATGATGCTGGCGGTGCCGCTGCTGGCCCTCGCCGCCGGCCTCAGACCATCCATCCGGCGTCTCTTCTGGGCCATCAGCCTGATCGTGGCGCTCAACATGAATCTCTTCTACGGCATCGGCATGGGGCTCGGGTGGTCGCTGCCGCGAGGCCTGCTGCTGGTCGATCTCAGCGTTCTCCTGTCGATCGCCAACCTCGCCGCGCTCGTGTGGCACGGGCGAGTGCTCGTGCGCGAAGCGGCGCTCGCGGTGCCTCAGCCGGGCGATGACTCGAGCGCCGCGCGATCCCACTTCGCGAGATCCGCGGCGGCGACGTAAGTCGACTGCAGGAACGCGAGCAGCGTGCGATCGGGGTCGTCAGACGTCCTGACTACGTCGTAGGGCAGAAGGAACTCGTGAAGATCGGCGCTGTAGAACGCCTGACCAGGTGCGACGCTGGCGGCGGCGAAGCCGGCCGGCTCCGGGTAGGCATAGGCGTAGTACGCCGGATACGCGATGACACCGCCACCCGCCCAGAACCCGGCGCTGCTCACCTCGTGCGAGTAGGCCTCGCGCGTGATCCGATCGGGCAAGTTGGGAATACCGCCGGGATGTTCCGGCGCGGCGCGGCCGGAGAAGCGCGTCACCGCAAGGTCGAGCGCGCCCCAGAAGAGGTGGACTGGACTGCATTTGCCGATGAACCCGGAACGGAACCGCTTGAACACGCGGTCGCTCTGCACGAGCACGCGCCAGAAGCGATTGACCGCCGCCGCGTCGTAGGCGCGATGCACTTCGTCGCGGTCGAAGGGAATCGGATCGGGCACTTCGTTCGGGCTGGCGTAGATGTGCACGTCGAGATCAATCCCTCGCAGCGCGTCCATCACGCGGCCGTAGAATGCGGCAACGGTCTGCGGCTCGAGCGCGACCCGCGCCTTCCTGCCGTCGCTCGTTTCGACCACGAGCGCGTGATCGATGAAGTCGAAGTCGATCTGAAACGTGCGCAGCCCGTGGGGAATCGGGGACGTCGTCAGCCCGCGCGCCGTGACGTAGAGCGTGCTGTGCCAGCCGTGATTGATCGGGGCGCTCTCGCGAAGGCGAATCTTGCCGACAATCTGCGCCCACATGTGAAGCGTCGCGCACGTGTCGGACCATGCGTCGAAGGGCAAGGCGGGCCAGGCCTGGTCGCGCGATAGCTGGTCAGTCATACGACCTCCGATTCCGCTCAGGCTCGATGACGCGTTCATCCAATCAGTATAGGCCTGCGGTAGGGCTGCCGAAACGACGGAGCTGGTGTACTATCCCGGCAGTCCACCCTCGATTTACGACGCCTGGAGGTTGAGTATGGTTCGAAGAGCCTCTGTCGCCGCCTGCCTGACTGCAGCCTTCATTCTGGCATTTGGCGCCGCGTTCCCCACGGCTGCGCCTATCCGGTTGGCCCGGCATCCCGATTACCACGACGGCAAGGTCGTCTTCAGCTACCTTGGCGACATCTGGATGGCGAACGAGGATGGCTCGAACGTTCATCGGCTCACCGACAACCTGGCCCGCGAGGTGTATCCGCGGTTCTCACCAGACGGAAGGTCGATCGCGTTCTCGTCGAACCGCTACGGCAACAACGACGTCTACGTCATCTCGTCCGCCGGCGGCGCCCCGAGACGGCTGACCTATCACACCGGCGGCGATGATGTCGTCGGTTGGACGCGCGACTCCGCGCAGGTCATCTTCCGGTCGGTCAGGGGTGAGGGCGCCTTTCCGTCCGTGGCCACGCTGTATCAGATCGCGGCGAAGGGCGGTCAGGAGCAGTCGCTGAATCTCGACTGGGGCTACTGGGGAAGCTTCTCCCCCGACGGCAAGTCGCTGGTCTTCAACCGCCATCCGGCCACTTGGTCGCGGCGCCACTATCGCGGCAGCTACGCCGCCGACCTCTGGATCGCCGACGTGGCCGCGAAGAGCTACACGAAACTGCTCGGCGACGAGCAGTACAACCGGTACTGGCCGATGTGGGGCGCCGACGGCGCGATCTACTTCGTCGGCGATCCACTGCCGAACGAGAAGGGCGTGCTCCCGGGCAGCCTCGACGTGCGGAAGAGCGTCAACAACATCTACAAGATTCCGGTCAAAGGCGGACAGCCGACGCAGGTGACCCGTCACACCGACGGCAGCCTGTTCTGGCCGTCGATGTCCAGTGACGGCAAGGTGATCGTCTACGAGGACAACTTCGGCATCTGGAAGCTGGACGTGGCCTCGGGCAAGACGAGCGAGATCAAGCTGGACATCGCCTCCGACGAGAAGACGAACGAGATCGAATTCGAGGCGGTCACGAACGAGGTCGACACCTTCGACCTCTCGCCGTCCGGCCGCCGGGCGGTGATCTCCGCGCGCGGGCAGATCTTCACGATCGCGACCGATCGCGGAGACATCACGCGCGTCGCGCCAGACAAGATGGCCTCGCGCAACCAGTCGCCGAAATGGTCTGCCGACGGCAAGTTCCTCGCGTTCGTGTCCGATCGGTCGGGACGCGACGAGATCTGGGTGAGCGACCCCGAGGGTCGCACGCCGAAGAAGATCACCGACCTTGACAACGAAAAGGGGGCCCTCGTCTGGACGCCGGATTCGACAGCGCTTTTGTACACCGCCGCCGACAAAAAGCTCTACAGCTACAACGTCGCCGACGGCAAGACGGCCGTCGTCGCCTCGAGCGAGGTGGGCCGCATCGGCTCGGTCGCCGTGTCGCCGGATAGCAAGTGGATCGCATTCTCCAAGCAGGATCGAACGCTTCGCTCACACGTTTACATCGTGCCCATCGCAGGCGGCGAAGAGCGTCACGTCTCGGACGACAGCCTGCTCTATTCCGAATCGAACGCCATCTGGACCGCGGATGGGCGCTATCTCGTCTTCACGTCCTCCGAAGGCTCCAACAACGGCATCGCATCGCAGGGCGGCATCAGCACGACCATGGGACTGTGGGCGTTGTCGCTGCGCGATCAGGATCGGGATCCGACGAATCGGGACATCGATAACGAAGCGCAGGGCCTCGCGGCCGAAGCGGCCGCGCGGCAGAACACGGGCCGCGGCGGGGCCGCCGCTGCGCAGGCGCCGGAAGTTCGCATCGACTGGAACGGCCTGGCGCGGCGCGCGCGTCCGCTCTCTGTTCCTGGAACAGCGATCGGCGGACTCACGCCTGCGCCCGAGGGTCACTCGGTCGCCTTGACGGCGGGCACACCAGGCGCTGGTGGCGGCCGCGGCGGTGCGCCCGACGCGGGCGCGGGCCTGTTTGTCATCAACGTCGAGAGCGGCCAGTTGACCCGCGTCCCGCCGGCGCCCGAGAACGCGGCCGCTGGTGCGGGAAGAGGCGGGCGCGGCGGCGCTCAGGGCGGGCCAGGAGGCGGCAGCAACATGGCGTTCGCGCGCGACGGCCGGACGTTGTACTTCCGCTCGGGCAGCGGGCTCTTTGCCGCGCCGATCAATCTCGCGGCGGGCGGCGGCGAGCGGCGCAGGCGGCAGGCGGTGGTCGCGGCGGCGGACGCGGTGGCGGCCGTGGCGGTGCGCCAACGGTCACAGAACCAGCGGCCAACGCCTCGGCGCGTCAGGTCACCTACTCGGTCAACATCGAGGTCGACCGCAAGGCGCTTCGCGCTCAGGTGTTCAACGAAGGCTGGCGGATCATGAAGAACCGCTTTTACGATCCGAAGATGCACGGTGCGGACTGGAACGCCGCGAAGGCCGCGTACGAGCCACTCCTCAACTACCTGGTGGACGATGACGAGTTGAACACGGTCATGATGATGATGATCGGGCAGCTGAACGCGTCGCACACCGGCGTCACCGGCGGCGGGCCGGTCAACGACAACCGTCCGGCACTCCAGACCAGACACCCCGGGTTCGATCTCGCGGCGGATCCATCCGGCTTTTACAAGGTCGCCCACATCTACAAGGACGGGCCGGCCGATCACGACTACCTGAAGATCAAAAAGGGCGACTACTTGATCGCGGTCGATGACCGCGACGTCAAGACGAGCGACAACTACTGGCAGTTCTTCACGCTCGCGGCCGGCACCAAGTTCCACTTCATGGTGAACGACAAGCCCGCCAAGGAGGGCGCGTGGACCGTGACGATCTCGCCCGTCGCGGGCGGCGCGTTCGGTGACCTGCAGTATGCGAGGTGGGTGGCCGATCGCAAGGAGATGGTCACGAAGCTGAGCAACGGCGACATTGGCTACCTCCACATTCGCGCCATGGACGCGCCGTCGCTGCGGCAGTTCCAGCTCGACCTCGCGGCGCAGCGCACGAAGAAAGCGCTCGTCATCGACCAGCGGTTCAACGGCGGCGGTGGCATCGATCAGGAGCTGCTCGCGATCCTGGCCGGACGCCAGTATCAGTACACGATCGGACGCGACGCCGGCTTCCAGCAGCCCCGGCCGCAGAACTTCTACGGCCCGATGGTCGTGATGCAGAACGAGCGCTCGGCGTCGGACGCCGAAATGTTCCCCGCGGGCTTCAAGGCGCTCGGCCTTGGCAAAGTGATCGGCGTGCCGACGATGGGGGCGGTCATCGGCACAGGTTCGTACACGCTGCTGAACGGCGCCGCGATTCGTACGCCCGGCAGCGGCGTGTGGACGGTGACCGGTCAAAATATGGAGAACTACGGCGTGCCGCCCGACGTTCATGTCGATAACACACCCGCCGACTTCGTCAAGGGCCGCGACGCGCAGATTGAGAAAGCGGTCGAAGTGCTCAAGACCGAAATGGGCAGGAAGACGTCGACGTCGCAGCAGTAATTCGCGGCTCGCGGTTGGCGGCTGATAGGGCTCGCGGCTCAGAGCCTGTGAATCAATCACTCGTGGCTTCCGCCTTTAGGCGGAAGTCGGCCCTGAGGTTGATCTTCCGCCTTCAGGCGGAAGCCACAAGGGGTTAATTCACAGGGCTCAGGCAAGATCTTGGAATTTGCTCTCGAAGGTTTTCTCGAGCCATTACGCTCGCACGAGGCGTTTGTCGTATCCCGCGGCAACGAACGCCTCGTACGCTTCCCATACATCTGCCGGAATCTCCTGGGGAATCTGAAAGCCCAGGTCCGCGTACAGCTTCACCCTCTGGAGATCGCCCACGATGATGCTCACGACTTCGTCGATCGAGAGCTCGTTGTTCGAGTACTTCTCGAGGTATTCGTCGAGCGAAACCTGCAGCGAGGTCACGATCGCGCGTTTCTCCGGCCAGATCTTCATGAACGTCGCGAAGGTTCGTCTCTCCATGTAGGGCTTCTGCACGAGGATGAACGACTGCGGATCGAGCCCACGGTCGGCCAGAAGTTGCCTGGTGAAGAGGACGTTTTCGCCCGTGTTCGTGGAGCGGTTTTCGATCAGGATGTTTGCCGCTGGCACGCCCATCCGCTCGGCAATCGCCGCGAATCGGTCCGCTTCGGGTTCCGTCCAGAGGTGCCTGGTGATTGTGCCAAGGCCACCGGAAAAGATGAGGAGCGGCGCCCAACCGTCGAGAAAGAGCTCGGCGCCGCGCTGGGCGACGCCAGTGTCGTGGCTGCAGAGCACCAGGATGGCATCGGCCTTCGTCAACACGTGGCCGAGCTGGTGGTATCCCCAGACTCGCTCGACGAGCTCCCGGATCCGCGGCGTCATCCCGTCACTTGGCGCCATCGGTCACGCGCACAATCGCCAGGCCGTCATAGCCCTTGATCCCGACGGTCTGGATCGCGGTCGCCTCGACGCGCGGCTCACCCTGAACGAGCTCGAAAAACCGGCGCATCGCCTGAACACTGGGATCCGTCGTCGCCGAATCGGCCACCGCTCCGTCCCGCACCACGTTGTCGACGATGATGAGGCTTCCCGGCCGCGACAGGGTCAGCGCCCACGTGAAGTACGACGGTGTATTGACCTTGTCCGCATCGATGAAGATGAGGTCGAACGGGCCGCGCCCTTCGCCAGCGAGCTGAGGCAGCGTGTCGAGCGCCGCCCCGACCCGGACCTGTACCATGCGGGAAAGGCCGGCGTTGCCGATGTTGGCCCGGGCCACGTCGGCATGCTTCGGATCGAACTCCAGCGTGATGAGGTGGCCTCCCGGCGGCAGGGCGCGCGCGAGCCAGATCGTGCTGTAGCCGCCGAGCGTGCCAATCTCGAGAATCCGCCGCGCGGCCAGCACCTTCGCCAGAAGATAGAGGAGCCTGCCGTGATTTGGCGAAACGGCGATCTCCGGAAGCCCGGCCGACGCGCTGGTCGCGAGTGCATGGTCGAGCGCCGGATCGGCAGGCACGAGATGGTCCGTCAGGTAGCGATCGACAGCGATCCAGAGATCCTTGCTCATCGCGCTAACACTACAAGCCTCTCATAAACACGGCCCACGACCCATCACGATGATCGCGAAGACCACGAAACTCACGAAGGAAGACTGTCACGAATGAATCCTTCGCGAGCCTCGTGGGCTTCCGCCTTCGCCAAGGCTCCGGCGGACCGCCGTAGCTTTAGCGGAGGCTGGTCGCGGCCTTCGTGAAGGCTTTCCGTTTATGAGATGGCTGCTAACCTCATCGACCAGAAAACAGGCAGAACGTCCCCGCACTACCTGAGCTCGACGTCCCCGCGGCTGTTCGGATTGGTCGCGTTCTTCCGGACCACCCACGTCGTCATGCAGCGTTGATCCTGGACGACCGTGGTCTTGAGAGGATCCACCAGCCGCGCGCCCAAATCGCGAGTGAGATCGAGCAGCAGCTTCTCATCGACCAGGTAGCGTTCCGATCCGTCAGGCAGCAAGTGCCGTCGGCCGCGGATCGGTTGCATCCGGGTCTCCATGCCGATGTCGGACGCGAGTCTGCAGAAAAGGAGGCCTCCCGGCCTCAGTACCCGCCACATCTCACGCACCATGCCGGCGAACTGTTCATCGTCTTTCGCGAAGTGCAGCACGGCGCTGCTCAGCACAAGGTCGGCGAACGCATCCGGAAAGGTCATGCGCTCGACGGGCTCGTTCCGGAAGTTGTTCTCGGGCAGACCCGGCGCAAGCTGGAGGGCGATGGCGCGAACCGAGGCAATTGCACGGGGATCTTCGTCCACGCCGAAAATGTCGTAGCCGTTCCTGAAGAAGTAGACGAGGTTACGGCCTCCGCCGCAGCCTGCATCGACGATACGCATGCCCTGCGCGATACGTCCGCGGAGCAGCTGATCGAAGAGGTAGATGTCGATCTGGCCGAACTCGCTTGCGAGATCAGGCATGCTGCGTTAGTCCGCGACGGCCTGAACCCGGCGCATCCGCGAAAAGGGAAACCCGTTGCATCCGGTCTTTGGCTGATCGCGCCGCGCAATCTCGGTCGCTTCGGCCGCGGCGGCGCTCGCCTCTTCGTACGCGCTCAAACAGAACGCCCACTCGTAGGGCGGCATCCCCGAGAGCGGCATCCAGTCGATTCTCGTCCACAGGTTCGCCGACCGGAGATTCGAGGGCGAGTTCTGCGCGATCGCGTATTGCTGTTCGGGATTCCATTTCACGACGCGATAGCTGATGGCGGGATGGTGTAGCCATTCCTCGGTAGAAATCGTGTAGCGGCTGCCGTAGTCGTCCACGAACTCGCCGACGACGAGCGCCGGGGGCGGGACCGTGGACGGAGCCACGTCCGGCGGCCGGGCCACGGCGCACGCTGCAGCAACAGCGGCCACGACCGTCGCGAACACTTTGAAACAAGTTAGGCGCCCGGGGTCTGAAACCATCCTGCACTTCAGTGAAATCGGACTGAAGCACCTGCTTCAGAAGGCTTGTCGTGTTCCAGGCTTCATGGCGGTCATCAGACAGGTCACGGCGAACAGCACCAGCGAACCCGACAGGATCCATCCAGCGGTCGAAGTCCAGATGGCCATCTGCTGTCCCACGGCGACGACTGCCACTGCGCTGAGCGCTCCGGCCAGCACTTTGAGCAACGACTGCTGTTGCTCGATGGCGAGATGCATGTGACACCACAACAGGATGACGCCCAATCCGATGAGCGTCGTGCCGAAGAGCCGGATGAACGACAGTTGAAACCAGAATGCCAGGGACGCCGGGTCGCTGGCGCCCGGCACTGCGCCCGCGCCACCTTGCGCTCCCAGCGCCGAAGCCACCGCGCCTGTTGCAGCCAGAAGCACGAGCCCGACCACGACCAACGCGGCGCCGACGACTCGAATCACGGTTCCTGGAATCATGGAGCCTCCCCCAACCATAGCCACGGACAACACGGATAACACGGTGCGGCGATTTTGCTACAACTTCACTGACCGCGCCGACGGCCAGAGTTCACGATGAACACGATGATCCGATGAACTCGAAGAAAGCCCCAAGAAAGCTTCTCTCCAGGGATCCATCGTGAACAGCCGGTCATCGTGCGCATCGTGTTGTTACGTGATGTCGTGACGCGTTTGTGACGGCTTCTACTCTCGCGCACCATCCACCGGCGGAAGGCCCTCGACGGCCCTGCCGCGCCGAAGCTCGGCCACGACGACGACCGCTACGCCCAGCATGATGGCGACGTCGGCGACATTGAAGATGCCCGTGCGCAGCGGGCCGACGCCGACGTTGATGAAGTCGATCACGCTGCCGCGGACGAGGCGATCGAGCCAGTTCGAGGCGCCTCCGGCCACAAACAGCGTCAACCCGAGCAGGGGCCAACCGCTCCAGCGAAAGACAATCGCGCCGGCGATCGTGCCCAACAGCGCCAGGCCAGTGCCGACCGTGAAGAGGCCCGTCCGCACGGCGTGCGGCAGGTCGGAACCAAAGCTGAGGAATCCGCCGGTGTTCTCGACGTACTCGAGCCTGACGGTATCGGCGAGGAATGACTGGCTCGGCACGCCGACGAGCGTCGTCGCGGCGATGTGCTTCGTGGCACGGTCGCAGCTCACCGTCGCCGCGATGGCCACTACCAACAGGACGCGAACGCCGATTCTGGTCATCAGTATCAACCGTGCTCACGCGATGACGAAATGTGCCTACTGCCGGCGAACGTTCGCCCGCAAGACCAGGGCCCGCCCTTGACTCTATTGCCGGCCATCGTATCAGCAACGTGCCTACGAGCGCCGCGACTGGAAGAGCCGCACGGGCCTCCGCCACCAGCCCACGCGCGCGTATCGATCCGACCATCGAGTCATGACCCCGCCCCGGCTCGCCCGCGCCCTCGTGCGGGCGCTGCCGCCTTCAGGGACGATCCTGGAGCCCTGCGCGGGTCCGGGACCTTCGTGCGGGCGCTCCGCCCGTGCGGCCAGGTAAGGACGTGCGAGATCGATCGCGGGCGAGAGTTTTTCCATTGGACCGAGGACGTCGACTGGATCGTCACGAACCCCCACCGTGGTCGTAGTTTCGCGCGTTCCCGGCCCATTGCCTTCAGGTCGCGGATCGGGTGGCGCTGCTGGGCTCGATCAATCAGTTTGGGGACCCGGCATCGTCGTGAACTGGTACGACGGGCAGGTCTCGGAATCGAGAAGATCATCGAGTTCCCGCGCCGAAAGAGTGGCCAGCGACTGGCTTCCAACTCGCCATGGTGCTGCTGACGCGCGAGTACCAGGAAGGATGCGCGGTCGAGCGGCTGCCGTCGATCACGGGGCGCCGACGCGCCGAGAACACCCACGCCGCCTAGAGACCTCCGCATCGAGTGCCTCTCGCGTCTGAATGTGTTCGGTGGGGTCGTCGAAAGTTTTTCGTGCTCATGTGCGCCTTGCCGTTGCGGCAAATCGTACATCTGCGGCTCGCCAACTGCAAAGGACGGCAACGCGTCCGTGTGAAGTCACCTCTGCACAAATGTCGTGAGCGGTTGGAGGAGGACGACGAATAACTGAGACGCACCTCCCTGGTCACGAGAAGTCCAGGTGGCGACCCACTCGCCGAGGGCGTAACCTACTCGCCGGTGGCACCGGCGTTTGTGAGTGCGACAATGATTGAATCGTCGTCGGGGACTTGCCTTCCTGCTCGGGAAAAAATGTCCCCGGCGACCAGGGTCTCCAGCACCCGCCATCTCGCTGCGTACAACGCCGTTCGACCGTCATGAGTGCGCAGTCTTGGGTCCGCGCCGGCGTTCAGGAGCAGTGCAATCAATGAGGGCGAGTGAGCATACGCGGCGTGAATCAGAGCAGTTCCACCCCAATTGTCGCGGGCATCGACATCCGCGCCCGCGTCGATCAGATCCAGCGCAATCTGCTCGTGTGCGGCCGAAGCAGCTCGCATGAGAGCCGTCTCACCTGACGCCGTGCGGCTGTTCGCGTCGGCGCCGGCTGCTAGTAACAACCGAACGACGTTTCTCGCGCCCACCGTAATGGCGAAGCAAATGACGGGGTTTCCGTCCGAATCGCACGCGTCGACACAAAGACCGGACGCGAGCAGCTCACCAACTCCGGGAGCATCATCGTTCCGCACACACGACACCAGCCGAGCTTCACACGCGCGCTCTGACATTGTCCTGACCCAATTGTAGCGCGTCCATAGGCTACGTTGGCGTGCACCCGGGCAGTGACGTCATTGGCGTCGTCCTTGCCTTGCAGTATCTGGTCTTCTGGTACTCGTTCACAGTGTCGAACCCCTTAATCTCCAAATAGCTGTGCCCCAGACCCACACTGTGATCGTATTCAAGCATTTCTGGTTGGCAGAACCCTGAACAGTCTTGTTTGAAATAGCGGTCCTTCGAGGTTGGACCGTGAGGGGCTACGTCGGAAAGGGCGTGCGAATAGATCATCCGGGCAATAAATGGCCTGACTTTGATTACCTGAGCACTGCCCCCAAACCCAATAGTGCTGCCAAACATGCACGAACACGTGTATGTCCCCGTTGTGTACGCGCTGTAGTCCTCGTAGTCGTCGACGACACTTAGGTTTGCGTCTGACTGAAGACCGGACGAACCTGAGTCGCTCGTGCGATTGGTTGGACTCACAATATGTGCGATCGTGTAGTAGCTAGAATGAGTACATCCCCAGCTGCTGTCGACCACGCTCGTCCACATGTCCATCATGCCGTCTTCGTCTACGTCAGCATCGACGTATATGCTGAAGCTCATGCCCGATGCCGCGACCGGCCGTGGGCTCACAAGCCCACAGAACACGATCACGATGAGGAGTGACACCACGTGCATGCAAATGCCCTTCGTGAGTTTCATATCAATCTCCTATACGTCGTCAGATGTTCATCGAGCCATGTCGGCAGGCGCTTCCGCGCCAAGAATGACAATTCGCGGTTTCATGTAGTCGTCGATAAACGTCTGGAGACGAGCCGATCCAGCCGCACTCAAGGACTCACGGATACGAACGCGAGCCGCGTCCAATGCACCGTGTTCTTGAGCGCGGAGGCTGTCCAGAGTTGCACGCTCCGCTGCCCTCTCAGCAGACAGGCCGGTTCTGGCTCGCTGAATGTCGTTCAATTGATTGCGTGTATTCGCCAACGCCGCGAAGAGCGCTTTCGCGTCTCCAGCTGACACGCCGATGTGCTTCATCAAGACAGAACGGCGTCTCGCTTCGCTTCGGGATGGCGTACTACCACCAGCCAGAGCCATGATGAGATGACGGTAGGCCAGAGTGTCAGGAATCCGATCCGGAGACTTACTCCCGTCGACCGCTGTGGGTAGCGAGCTGAAGATTTGCTGACGGAAAACCGCAGCGGCAGTGGGAGCAGCGCTTCCGCGAACCGATGCTGCTCCGTGAACGTGCGTCGCGGTCTGGCGCGCCAGCGATGGGGTGAGCACGACTGCGAGTCCACACCCGAGCAGAGTGAGGGCGAAACGACGTTTAATCATAAAACGCTCCTTAGGCGCCGAATTGGTGGGCGCGACTAACGAGAGAATCAGGACCTAACTAAAACGGCGTTGATCAGTATCACGGAGGTAAATCGGCAGGAGAGTAAGCCCGAACCATGACGAACTCCTTCACGTGTGGCCCGGCTCGCAGCGGGAGTCAGCGTAGAGGCTATCTCGTGGCGTGTCAAGCAAACTTCGCGGGTGCGCTGGGGCGGTGTGCAACCACCTATCAGGACACGAAAGACGCCTGTCTACACCGTCGGATCGAATGGTCCAGCTGGCTCCCCTGGCCCACCTACGGCTAGGCTGGTCGAGTGCTGCGCACCGCGCAACCACCGCCCGGCTACGACCACCGCAAAAGTTGTGGCGGAGATGCACACGCCACTCTGAATGGTTGAGCGAGCAAAACGAGGCGGCGCCACAGAAGTTCAAGAAGTATCTCGACGTGAGCCGATGATTGATCCTCGGGATTGACTGACCTGACCTGATCTGATCCCGGTCTGATCCCGTCGGCTGCGGTTCTGTGCGGTTCTTTGCGGTCGATTGCGGCGCTAGTGGATCGACGCTAAACGGCCGTCAGACAATGAGATCCGCGAGTTCCCGAACGAACTCGCGTGATCGCAAAAACGGGCTCGGAACGACTCTTAATCTGCGGGTAATTGGTTACCGCGTCAGTTGACGGAGACGCTCGTCGGATAGAAGTGCGGAGACACGATCGGCGCGGGCGAGCGGAGCAGCGTGGTGAGCACGTCACTCGCGTCGAGGCCTCGCTGATGCGCGGTCCGCAGAAGACTCGCCAATATCTGTTGGGTGTCGGCGCCGCGAGCCGATCGATTGCCGCCGCCACAGACTTTGCGAGTGATGACGGCTGGGCGGATCGCCTGCTCGGCGCGCCAATTTGTCGCGTCGAGATCGGGATCGACGAGAAAGCTAAAGAGCGCGGGGAGTTCGACGGTCAGATGGCGCGCGAAGCGCTGCACGTCCTCGATCGGGCCCGGATCATCGAGCAGGTCCAGCACCTGGTTGAAGAGATGGCCGCGCGCGACATCGACGCCGTGCGCGGAGATCGTGCCGGCCGCGCGACGGTCACGCACCTCGAGTGCGTGTTGGAGGATGCGCGCGAGCCGCGCCGGAAAACGGGCGCGCGGATGATCCCGCTGTAGCGTGCGACAGCGCCGGAGGAGATGCCCCACACACGTTTGATGGAACGCCTCGGTGAATTGTCGATACGGGGCCCATCCATCGCGGCCGAGGCCGCCGGCGAAGTCGGCGCCGAGCACCGAGGCGGCGTCGCGGAAGCCGCGGCCCCGGCGAATGCGATAGACCGTGGTCGTCGCCGTGGCAAAGACCCACAACCAGTGCAGCAGGCCGCGCACCTTCCAGCCCGTTTCATCGGGCACCACGACCGGACTGGTGCGCACGGTCTCACACAGGGCCGCGTAGGTGGGCTCGCTCTGCACCGCCGCGCGGGGCAACGCGCGCACCAAGGCGCTCGGCGTCACGTGGAGCGCGAAGCGTGTCCGGAACACGGTGGCGATCTTGCCGAACGAGAGCCCGAATTGTTTGTTGAGCGTCACCGCGAGCGCGATCGCCTGCGGCCCGATTTGCACGGCGGCGGCACCCAGCGCGTCGGACGTCTGGAGCGCATGCCGCCCGTGAATGCGACCGTGACAGCCGGCGCATTCGCCGACATGGACGTCAAAGCGGCGGACGACCGGCTGCACCGGCGGCAGATCTTCTTGATACTGTGCGGCGACGTGTGTCTCGCGCACCGGCCCGCCACAGCTCGGACAGGTCGGCGGCAGCGGCACATCGTGTCTCTCGTGCACGACCGTCGGGATCGGACGCTGGCCGCGGCGCCCATACGCGCGACCCGGTTTGCGCCCCGGACGGCGCGGCCGGCGCTTCGGCGCACCCTTCGAGAACGGCGCTGCCTGTCGGGTGCTCGCGCGGCGCGCCGCCTCCAATTCGTCTTTCAGCCGCGCGTTCTCGCGCTCCAGTCGTGCGCGGTCCCGTTCCACGCGGGCGCGCTCGGCTTCGGATCGTTCGAGCTCGCGACGCAACCGCACGTTCTCCTGTCGAAGGTTTTCGATCGGCTCGGTGGGCTTCTGCTCTGCGCGCCGGCTCACGCGCCAGTTATGCCAGAATCTCTCCGCAAGTACAAGTTCAATTCGCTCAGACGCGGTAACCAATTACATCTGCGGGTTCTCGGTTCGATTCCGAGGCACCGCGATCGACGCTAAGTTCTGGATTGAGTGCTATTCCGATCGCTTGATGCGGCTCGCGAACCTGCGCCTACTTCGCATAACCCCGGCGCGCGGTAATGGTCGCCTTTCCACTCCTCAGACGAAGATTGATGGTATGCCAGCCCGCGGCGACAACCCCTTGCGGCCGGTACGTGAGGACGTAGCGGCTCCGGAACTGCGTCACGATGGCGGAGAAGAGCTCCGCCAGCTCGTCGGCGCGCTCCGCGATGAAGATGTGACCCCCGGTGATGTTCGTCACTTCGAGCATAGTGGGGAGCAGCGCGGGGTTCTCCGACTGGGGAACATTGGCCTCGGTCCAGAGGTCGATACCCGACCGGTACTCCAGGCGGACATCCCGTCGCGGCTGCCGCCGCGCCACGACGTACACCACGGCATCGCTACGCCGCGCACGTTCCATGACGGCACGCGCCGGCAGCCAGCTCGACGTGTCGCCGCCGTCGCTGAACAGCAGGACGAACGAGCGGCGGCCCGGGAGGTCGTCCTTGATCGTCAGCGCCGCGTAGGCGGCATCGTAGAGTGAGGTCGACCCCCTAGCGGCAGCCGCGGCGATGGCATTGCGCATGGGCTGCGACGGTGCGCCCCAGTCGGCCCTGAGGTTGACGGCGTCCGCGAACGTCAGGATGGCGGCGCGATCGTCCTTCGTCAGGGAGTCAACGGCAGCGATCGCCGCGCGTTTCAAATGACTGAGCGTCGCACCTTCAACACTGTTGCTCGTGTCGAGCGCCAACAGCATACTGACGGGTGTCTCGTCGACCGTAACCGAGTCGATCTCCTGCACGATGCCGTTGTCGCGCAGTTCGAAGTCGTTCGCCCTCAAGCCGGTCAAGGCCCGGCCTCCCTGGGTCACGAGTGCGTCTACCGAGACGACGTCGACGCCGCTGTGAAACCGCTGAGGAGTTGATTGTCCGACCGCAAGTGACGCGACGATGAAGGCAGCGACGGTTTTCATCGCCACACTTCAGCTCGCAGCTGATCGAGGGAGGGACCGAGGTCGGTTGCGGGATTGGCGAGATACGTCCACAGCGGCTCGACGGTGCGGCCTCGCGTCGTCGTGAAGTGCGCCTCGAGCGTCTCGCGCGCCTCTTGCTCTCGGCCGCTTCGCATGAGCACGTGCGAGAGCGCGAGCGGCGCAGCCTGACCCCACCGGAATGTGTCGAGCGCGGCCCGGTACTGCTTCGCGGCATCGTCGTAGCGCGCCTGACGCTCCGCGATCGCCCCCAGGAACATCATGGCTAGGTATCGCACCGGAAGAGTGTCGGCGCCCGAGGCTACGCGAAGCGACCGTTCGGCTTCGGCATCGCGGCCATCGAGGAGCCTGACACGGCCCAGGTGGAGTGCCGCTTCCGCGCACGACGGGTCGGCGGACACGGCGCCTTCGAAGTGTCGTGCGGCGACCCGTAGTTCTCTGCGCGCGTCGGGCGGAACGACTGGCGTCCGCCTCGGTTGGGGCCCGCTGAGGGGACCGGCAACCGCAGCCTGAATCTCGGCCGTGATACCCATCTCGACCGCCGCCAGCGCACGGAGTTGCCGTTCCGACTCCGGAAGCCACTTCATCCCGTAGGCGTTCAACTTCGACGCGATTTCCGGTGCTCCAAAGGCATGCAGAAGGCCCGCGACTGTGCCGCGCCAGCGGCGCGCGAACTCCGACTGCCCGGAACTGCGGTCCACGGCTGCTCTGAGCAGCGTCGTGGCCGCATCGATGTGAGCGGAAGCGTCTGGCTGCAGGGCCTTCTTGACCAGCAGCAGAGATACATCAGTGTGGAGCATGGCCGCGGCGGTAAGGTCCATGGCTGACCAGCCGCTTGTCGGCTCGGCGACACGGTCGACGATGGATGGATCACGCGTCAGCCGGCTGATGTCGCCATCGGCCGCCGGACGACCGGCGCGGTACTCGTCAATGAGTTGTCGATAGGCCGCAGCATCGACCGGAGGTTGCGCGGTTGCGGAGAGCGTCGAGATTGCCAACAGGGAGCCACAGATGAACGCGGCACCAGACTGTCGTTCGACCGGAGACGGACTCAGCTCCCGGCGCATGCTGAGGAATTGTAGCGCGCTGATGATGCGAAAGGCCTACCTGATCCGCTCCCGAATCCGGCCGACGACCGTCTCCTTCGACCCACCGACTTCGACCGTGATCCGGTACTCCCCCGCCGGCAGCGTCGGTCCAGCGCCGCCGCGACCGCCTCGCCCGCCGGTCGGCGCCGCCCCAGCTCTCATGTTCCACAGCGCGCGGTTGAGTCCGGCTTCCGACGGCCCCTTGAGCTGAGCAATCTCTGCCCCCTTGACATCGGCGATCGTCACCCGCGCTCCCGCCTCGTCCTTCGCGCGCAGCGAATAGTTGATCACCAGCGCATCGGGCTCGTTCGGCACCTCGATGTAGGCGTTCCCAAACAGGTGGAAGTTTCCCTGCGCCCGGAAGTTGTAGGCTGTCCGCGGTTCGACGGCGAATACATGGAACGGCTTGCCGAGCACTTCGGCCGAGAGCTCCTGCACGTGCGTGATGTCGCCAATGAAGATGCCGCGACCGTAGGTGCCGAGCACGAGATCGTTCTCGCGCGGGTGAACGGTCAGGTCGTGCACGGGGACGGTCGGCAGGTTGGCCTTGAGCCGCGTCCAGTCGCCGCCTCCATCGATAGATACCCACACGCCGAGATCGTTCCCTACGATCAGCAAGTTCGGGTTCTTCCGATCCTGCACGACGACATTGATCGGCGAAGCGGCGAGATTCGACGAGACTGAGGCCCACGTCTTCCCGTAGTCGCCCGTCCGATACAGAAACGGACGGAAGTCGTCGTTTCTGAAACCGTTCTTCGCGACAAACGCGGTGCCAGCGTCGTGCGGTGACGCAAACACGCGGCTCACGTAGCGATCGGCCGGACCGCCGGCCGCCGCGACCGCCGGCGTCACGTCCGCCCATGTCGCCCCGTGGTCGCGCGTCACCTGCACCTTGCCATCATCGGTCCCCACCCAGATGACGCCGGCCGTGATCGGCGACTCCGAGATCGACGTGAGCGTGCAGTACGGCACGTAGCCGGAATTGAGCCCGCATTTGCTCGCATCAGCTGTGGTCAGGTCCGGACTGATCTCCTGCCACGTGTCGCCGCGATTGAGCGAGCGGAATAGAACCTGCGCACCTGTATAAATGATCTGCGGATTGTGCGGCGACAGGACGAGCGGCGTGATCCAGTTGTAGCGGAGCGCCGGCGTGTTGGGCGGGCGCTGAGGCTGAATGTTCGCCGCCTGTCCGGTCAGCTGATCGAACCGCCGTTGACCGCCGGTCTGAAAGCTGTTGTAGACCCAGCGCGAGTTGGTCGGATCGACCTGGTTGTACATGCCGTCACCGGTCCCGACCGTCGTCCAGTCCTCGAGCGTGATCATGCCGCCCTTGGAATTGCTTGGCCCCTTCCACGACTCATGGTCCTGCAACCCACCGTAGACGTTGTAGGGATCGTCCATGTCGACGCCCACGGCATACACTTCACCGATTCGCTTGTTCAGGAAGTAGTCAGCGGTTCGACCTCCGTCGTACGAAACGTTCACGCCGCCGTCGCTCCCGAGCATGATGCGCTGCGGGTCCTGCTCGTCCCACCAGATGGCGCGGTAGTCGCCGAAGACGCTGCGGAAGAACTCGCACGTCCAGGTCTTGCCACCGTCACGCGACTCGTACATGGAATCACTCGTCACGACAATCTGCGAGGGATCCGCCGGGTTGGTCCTAATCTGGTTGAACGAATACGGCGCCTTCGAGCCGGCGACATCGATGTCGTCGCCGTGCAGCTTCTTCCACGCCCGGCCGCCGTCCTCGCTGCGGTAGACCTCGTTGCCCATCGGGCCGCCCCCGCGTCCGGCCCTTCCGCCGCCAGCCACGCCCCCGCCACGCGCGCTCGTCGCCTGACACGCGTCGATCCGCGCCGGCATGCCCTCTTTCCGCGCGTTCAGGTTCTCGACGATGACGGTGAGGACGTTCGGGTTCTTCTGCTGGATGTCGAGGCCGATCCGCCCGACGTTGCCGGCTGGGAGGCCGCTCAACTTCCGCCAGTTGGTGCCGCCATCGTCGGTCCGGTAGACGCCGCTGCCAGGGCCGCCGAGTTGGAGCTGCCACGGCGTCCGGTGCTTCTCGTACATAGCCGCATACAGCGTGTCGGGCGACTTCCGGTTGATCACGAGGTCGATCGCGCCGGTCCCGTCGTCCACGTAGAGCACTTTGTCCCACGTCTGGCCGCCGTTCCTCGTCCGGAACACGCCGCGTTCCGCGTTTCTCGAAAAGAGGTGCCCCATCGCGGCAACGTAGACGATCTCTGGGTTTGCCGGATGGATGACGATGCGGGCAATGTGGTGGCTGTCGGGAAGTCCCATCGGCTGCCAGGTCTTGCCAGCGTCGGTGGACTTGAACATGCCCTTGCCCGAATATGAGGAACGCGCGTTCGCCTGATCGCCTGTGCCCATCCAGACGATCGAGGAGTTGGATGGCGCGATGGCGACGGCGCCGACGGCGGCGACCTCGACGCTGTCGGAAATCGGATCCCACGTGATGCCGTTGTTCGTCGTCTTCCAGAGGCCGCCGGTACGCGTCGCCGCGTAGATGGTGTAGAGGTGGTCGCGCGCGGGAGTCTCAGGTACCGCGATCTCCGTCACCCAAGCGGAGGTGCGAAACGGACCGATGTTCCGGAAGGCCGTCGCGTTCAGGAACCCGTCAAACTCGACGCGCGGCCGCGCGGGCGAGGCGTTCTGCCTGGCCGCGGCCGGCAGGATCCACACCGCGCCCACGGTGCACAGCACCAGCAGTCTTCTCGATACGATCGTCAGGCTCACGGCTCATCCTCCGCGGAACACAGTATCCGCGGACGCGGCGATCGGCAAATAAGCTTGGATTATGGCGATAGAACTCGAGTGCACGGGCTTGCGGGCAACCGCGTAGATCACGTTCGCTAACGTGAATGCCGGGACGGAGCCCAAGACGCGCAATCGTTCGCCGGCCGAACGGCTCCCAGAACGTGTTGTCGGAGTCGTCGTACCGATCGGCCGCCGCATCGTAGGTGGCTAAAGCCTTGTTCCTCAGCTCATCGTGCGAACACATCGCGACGTCAAGCTTTCCGGTACGCGGGGGCCTTGATGGACGTGTCTCGCTCCCAGCCCTCGTTCTGCAGCGTCAGCGATTGGATGAGCGCGCAGCCCGAGCCGGCCTCGAGCCCGCCAAGCGACACGTATTCCGATGGCCAGCACCTGTGGACGTTATACGCCAGCGCCAGATGCCCGCGAGCGTCATAGACTTCGATCCGGACCTCTTTGCGAAACGCCAGCAGCGGCTCCGCGGTTCCGGCTACGAGGCGGGCCCAGGTCTCGAAGTCGGCATCGTTCGTAATCCCGCGCTCGAGCGTGATGGGCTCGAAACCGGTGACGCCCGGCAGCTTTCGCGTGGCGCCCGTGTTCGCGCCCTCGCGGTATTCGACGACGTCGGTCGTGCGCTTGAGCGCGCTGACGCGCGTGATGCCCGCGACGAGACGCCCGTCCCACTTCACCCGGAAGGTGTAGCCACGATATGGGTCGACGTGCCGCGGACGCTTCTTCGCTGCTGGCATGAGGCCTCGCGCTGCTTCGCAGGTTGATACTGTCCTGCCTACTCTGCAGCACAGGGACACGGCCGGCAAGTGGAACCTGCCGAGGAAAGCTTAGAATGATACTTGAACTGATGAGGTAAAGCGGCAGCTCGCAAGACGTTCGCGGGCGCCCGACGGCAATCCGCGCATCCGAGCTCAACGCAGATCCGTCATTCGCGGCACACCGTCGGTGTGATGCGTCGAATCTTGAAGTCCGGCCGTTCGTTGACGTTCGGTTTCTGCCCCGGTGCTGGCGAATGTCTCGCCGAATCTTGGGATCCGTATTCGGATCCACCTGCGACATCGTCAGGCCGCAGACCACCTTGGTCTTGGCGTTCAACTGCTCGACGAGACCGGCGACATCGGGGTCCGGGGGATTCATGCGGCGGAGTCTGAAACAGGTTCTCGACGGGAGGCTTCTTCGACGGCGGCACAATCGACGGCGCCCCAGCCGGCGGCTGAACGTGCACGTTCGCGAATGGAGGCGTCTGCCCCTCCCCTGGCGGCAACTTGCCAGCCAAAGCGCCGCTGGCGAGGACGAGCCCGAGAGCAAGCGAGCGAATCATCGTTCCCTCCGTCGCAGCTAAGACGCCATGCTCGACCCTTTGGCCGGCCTGGTCAAGTCTCTTATAGGGCGCACTTATCGCGACGTGAACCGCGCATTGACCTCGGCAAAGGACACAGCGCGGCCGAGGTTACGAAATGTTCCCAAGTCTGCGATTTCGGTCGCGGCCTGGAGGAAACCGGTCCACGCGGCTCGGGCCAGCGCCCCGCCGATGCTGATTCGCCTGACGCCGAGCCGGCTGAGATCCGCGACCGTGGCGAAGTCGCTTCCAACCAGAACGTTCACGGGTTTCGGCGCGACGGCTCGAACGACGGTTGCGATGTGGTTTGCCGCGCGAATGCCAGGCGCATACAAGCACTCCGCGCCAGCTTCCGCGTAGGCCGTCAGGCGACGGACTGTCTCGGCGAGGTCCGGCCGCCCGACGATGAAGCCCTCCGAACGCGCGGTCAGGAGCACACCGGTCTTCGTCGCGTCGATCGCGTGACGGGCCGCTCGGATGCGCTCCACCGCCAGGGAGAACTCGAAGAGAGGCTCCGCCGGGTTGCCGGTGGAATCCTCTATCGACAGGCCGGCGACGCCCGTGGCCGTCGCAGCCGTTACGTTTGACCGAACGGCGTCGGGTTCAGTCGCAAACCCGCCCTCGAAGTCAGCGTTTACCGGAATGTCGACGCCCTGGGCGATCGAACGGATGTGAGCCAAAGCCTCGTCGAGCGACACCGCGTTGTCGGCTCTTCCCATCGACCACGCAAAGCCCGAGCTCGTGGTCGCGAGCGCCTTGAATCCGAGTTGCACGAGGGTGCGGGCGCTTCCGAGATCCCACGGGTTCGGGATCACGAAACACCCGGACTCGTGCAGCTGACGAAACGTGCGGCAGCGATCGAACGCGTCAGACATTGGTTCAATGGTTCAAGGTTCAACTTCAAGGTTCAACGTTCAAGGTTCAAGGACGAACTGGCGGAGACGGGGCAGAAGCTATGCGGCGTCGGGCGGCTGCAGCCGCGAAAGATCCGGCAGATTCTGGCTCAGCAAGATCAGCTCATCGCCTTCGCGCAACGGTCCCGCCTCCGCGTCAACGGGGTTGAGCATCATTGTTTCACCGCGATAGAGCCCGATCAGAAGGCACGCCTTCATGTTCGTGCGATCGGGCAGGAACACGCTTGCCGCCGCGACGAAATCCATCCCGACAAGTTTGGCAGGCACCGGCACCAGGTACATCTCGTTGGCGTCGCGCCGGACCGATAGCAGTTCTTGATAAACGCGCGTCATGCCATGAAAGAGCGAGGCACGTGCCATCAGCCGCAACCCGAAGTCGGCGGCCGAGATGACTTCATCGGCACCCGCCTTGCGCATGTGCGCCCGGTATTTCGGATCCTGGCACTCGGCCACGATGTTCGGGTCGTGCCCTTCCCCGCAAGCGTTTTTGACGGCAATGCAGCACACGATGGTTTTGCCGTCGGCGTGCTGCTCCTGGCGGTCATCCGACAAGATGACGATGGAATGGGCTTGCGCGACCTTGGCGCGGCGCAGGATCACTTCGTTGGCTGGGTCACCTTTGACGATATAGACGTCGTTGAACGCGGCTTCATCCAGTTTGTCGGGCAGCACGACTTCGTCGGGTGTGTCGTGAACGATCACGACCGGCCGTTTGTCGATGACGATACCGCTGTGCACTTCGCGTATCCAGTCCAGTGCTCTCGGCGACCAGTTGCACAGCACCAGATGGCCAGACATTTCAATATTAGGCACCTCACGACTCCTTAGTGAGCGTTCGATCAGGATCGACGCCACGCTGGCCGTGAACAAACCGGCCAAGGCGACACCAACAACAAGCACGCCAGAAACCACGAGCCGCCCAAGGGGAGTGTTGGGCGTGCTGTTGAGTCCGCTGAAGAGGGTGACCCAGACGTTCCAGAAAGACTCGCGCCACGTCGCGAACGCCGGATTCGTGCCACGCTCCGCGAAGTAGAGCGCGGTGCCGCTGACGATCCAGATCACAACGATACTGGTCAGAATTTTCCAGACCTGGTTGCGGTTCCACGCCGCTAGCACGCTCAGCAAGGCCTCGCGCCACGACGCCTTGCGCCGATCGCGGCCGGGCTCGCTCACAGCAGAGCCTCTGCGCCGCCGCCATCACTCATGTCATTTTTCCGTGTGCGAAGCGGTCAAGATTAGGGCGAGCGCTCGAACCGAGATTCCGATTTGACGACGGTTGATCGGCCACATCCTACACCGACCAGCCCGTGCTTGGGTGAAACGTTCTGCCTCTTCGCCCATAACCTTCAGCGGCAACTCAGCAGGTCGTCGTCTGGATCGTCGTCTTTGGCGTCGTCAGGTTCCGGCAGCGCCACGCTAGACACGCGCAGGTTGGGCATGGGCTTGAGCGGAGCACCAACCATGGACTCCCTGTCCCCGTCCTCGCCGCCCGCCGCGCGACGCGGCTGATACCGATAGAAACGCGTCTTGAATGCACCACGCCCGGCCGTCCGCTGCCTGAGGTCAGTCGCGTAGCCAAAGAGCTCAGCCAGCGGCGCGCGCGCGAGCAGCACGCACGTCCCGTCGCGGTCCTGGTACGAGTCGATCAGCCCACGACGGCTGATGATGTTTCCCATCACCTCGTCGACGTGCTCTTCAGGAACCGTGACCTCCAATAGCATCAGAGGTTCGAGCAGAACCGGCGCCGCTTTCTGTACGGCATCCCTCGCGGCGAGGAAGCCGGCGGTCTTGAACGCGGCGTTTGTCGAGTCCACGTCGTGATACGAGCCATCAAAGAGCTCGACTTGCACGCCGTGGATGGGATACCCGGCAATGACGCCTCGCGAGAGGCAGTCTTTAACGCCTACCTCAACCGATTCGATGAACTCCGACGGAATGGAGTTGCCGGAGATGCAGTTCAGAAAGACGTAGTCCTTGCCACGCGGCGCGCCAAGCAGCCGAAGCTTCACGTGCGCGTATCGGCCTCGACCTCCCACGTGCAAAAAATACTTCATCTCGCCCTCGGCAGGCCGGGTCAGCGCCTCTCGATAGGCGACCTGAGGGCGGCCCACGCTCGCCTCGACGTTGAACTCACGCTTCAGGCGGTCGACGATGATTTCGAGATGCAGCTCTCCCGTGCCCCCGAGGACAACTTCGCGGGACTGCCGATCGATCTGGACCCGGATCGTCGGATCGTCGGCGGTCAGCTGTTCGAGCGCCCGGGCAAGCCTCTCCTCGTCGTCAGGCGTCTTCGGCCTGATTGGAATGGTGAGAAGTCCTGTTTCGTACCTTGTCAAGGTGGGCCTACTTCAGGCTATCACCTCTCGCGGGTCGGTTCAGGAGCGTGAGGACAATGCCGAAGAGGAGGATGGGAGGGCCCTCGACGACGGTCCACGCGAGTGGCATGCCCGCATGAATGTCGATCGCGAGCACGATGAGCCCGAAGAGGATGTTCATGACCGCGACATACGAGACGATGGCCCGATACCTAATCGGATCACCCGAGATGATGAGCAGCAGCACGCCATGAAAGCCATAGAGCGCGGCGACGGACCGGGCGAGGTAGTCGACGACCGGCGCCCGCGGAAACTCACCGAGGCCGAGCCATTGATGCGTTGACGCCATCCATTCCACCGGGAGGAACATCGCCAGGAACGCGGCCGCCGTGACGCAGCCGGCCAGGCGAAGGAGCGCTACCAACATCATCCGCGCTTCGCCTTCCAGTTCCCGAGCAGCTGCCGCACGAGCACGAGCTGGCCGACATGATAGGCGGCGTGATCGGCGACGAGCACGAGCTCGCGCAGGTAGGTCTGGCCCGAGCCGTGGGGAATCCTGGCCGTCAGCTTGATCTTCGGATTGGCGGCGAGCTTCTGCAGCGTCTGCCGGTCGCGAAGAGACTGCGCGATGCTCGCCTCCCACGCAGCCTTTGACGGGGGCACGGGAGACGACGGCCAGTAGTCGTCTGGCCACTTCTTTTCCTCGTAGCGAGGGTTGATGCAGAAGTCGAGGATGTCGAACTGCGCGAGGCGCAAGTGCTCGACGATTTCCCATGCCGAATGCGGGGCGCCTGGAGGACGCACCCCCCGAAGCTTGGGCGGGATCCCTGCGACGGCTGCCTCGAAGCCGACGTGGGCGTCCTCCCAGGCCAGCAGCTTCCCCACCTGGTCCCGCCAGGCTTTCTCGTCGGTCATGTTTTGTGCTCTCCGGGGGTCAACGGAAATCACGGAGGTAGCGGAGGGGATTCACCACAGAGGTAGCGGAGTCAGCGGAGGTCCTAACCAAGAAATCTCTGCTAACTCCGCTAACTCTGTGGTGAGTACTCTCCGTTACCTCCGGGACCTCCGCTACCTCACGCGCTGAGATATTGTGCAACAGCACCCCGGCGACCACCAGCGCCACGACCTCTGCTGCGTCAGCGTCCCGTTCGTGTGCTACTTTGCGTGAATGCACCCTGCGATTCTCGACTTCCTCATGCGGCAGCAGCAGGCCGGCTTCCCGGATTTCGCTGGGGCGGAGGCCGCAGCGACCATTCCCGTTTCGGACCGCCTGATCAACGAGGTCATTGCAGGGATGCTTCCAGACGGAGGCAAGGTCCGCGACCTCCTGATCACGACCGAGGAGGGCAATCGCGTGACCGCGCGGATCCGGCTATCGGGCGCAACGTTTCTTCCGGCGATTCCCGTCACGCTTGCGATCGAGGATCAGCCGCACCTTCCCGAACGTCCCATCCTTGGGTTGAGACTCGCGCACCCGTCCAAGTTCGTCGCCATGGCGGCGTCGACACTTCCGGCCATGGTGACCCTGCCACCAGGGATCACCATGGAGGATGACCGCATCCGCATCGACATCCGTCGATTGCTGGCCGACCGCCATCAGGCGGAGTGGCTTGAATACGTTACGGATCTGCGGGTCACGACGCGCGCCGGCGCGATCGTGCTGGACGTCCGCGTGAAGGTGGGGCCGAAGTCGTCGGCCGGCGCTTAGCGTCGCGCGAACTCGATGGTCGTCTCGCGCCGCCGCTTGGTGCGAAAGCCTCGGACGTACCTGAGCGATCCAGGCGTCGGGTACTTCTTCGCGTAGGCGCCCTCGACGGCGTCGAGGATGCGAGCGCTCCGGACTCGAACAGCGCGCACGCGCACCTCTCGTTCGCCGACCTGAATGGCACCCAGCGGGTCGTCGAGGAAGGTGCTGTACCACCCGTCAGGCTTCAGCGTCCACGAACGGACAAACACGCGTCCATCGACGACGATGGGCCAGACGCCGATGAAGCGGTGATCCGAGCGGGCGCCGGCCCGGATGCCAATAATCTTGCTCGCGTCGATTGCCGCCACGAGCGCGCGCGGAAGCGCTCGAGGCGTTCCCGAACCGGGCGTCGCGCGGCGTGTCTGCGCCGTCTTCATCGTCTCACTCCCATCAGCTGCCGGCTGGCACCATCGCGCTGAGATTATGGACCGTTCCGTCGAACGCCGTGAAACGGCGGGGTGCCTGTAGACTAGAAGGATAATCGGCTGAGTCGCCCCTCAGCGCGACAGGAGACACCATGCCCCGATCGACAGTCGTGCTCGCCCTGCTGACCCTGGCCGCCGTCGCCGCAACCGCGGCGCAGCAGGGACCTGGCGCCCGAACGAGCATCAAGCCCGGGGAAGAGTGCCCGGCCGGCACGACCGAAACGCGTCCGGGTAGCTGTCAGGCGCCGGATGCGCCGCCGCCGAGCATCGTCGACTACCGCCCGAAGTCCACGCTCGTCACCGACGCGCATCCCGTGCCGAAGGCGAAGTTTCCCGCGATTGACGTGCACGGCCACCCTCCGTCACTGTCCTCGGCCGAATCCATCGCCAACGTCGTCGCGGCGCTGGACAAGCTCAACGTGCGGGTGCTCGTGAGCGCCGACAACTCGTCGGGCGATCGTCTGACGCGCGCGCTCCAGGCCATCAACGCCAGCCCTTACAAGGACCGGTTTCGCGTGCTCGCCGGCATCGACTTTCGCAACGTCGGCCCGGGATGGGGCGAGAAGGCCGTCAAGCAGCTCGAAGCCGACATCAAGGCAGGCGCCGTCGGCGTCGGCGAGATTGGCAAGAGCTTCGGACTCAACACTCGCAAACCCGATGGCAGCCGCCTCAAGGTCGACGACCCGGAGCTCGATCCGATCTGGGACGCCTTCCCGCGGCTGGATCTCCCGGTGTTCATCCACACCGCTGAACCGCAGGAGTTCTTCCAGCCCCTCGATTTCCACAACGAGCGCTGGCTGGAGCTCTCGCTCTTCGCGAATCGCCGCAACAACCAGCCGGGCCAGGTGACCTTCGAAGAGCTGATGACGGAGCGCAACAATCTGTTCCGGAAGCATCCGAAGACACGCTTCATCGCCGCGCATTTCGGCTGGCACGCGAACGACCTGAAAAGAGCCGCCGCACTCCTCGACACCTACCCCAACGTCGTCGTCGAAGTCGGCGCGATCCTCTACGACCTCGGCCGACAGCCGCGCGCGGCGCGCGAGTTCTTCATCAAGTACCAGGACCGGATCCTCTTCGGGAAGGACGCGTTCCAGCCAGAGGAATACCCGTACTACTGGCGCGTGTTCGAGACTTCAGACGAGTATTTCGACTACTACCGGGACTATCACGCCTTCTGGAAGCTCTACGGCATGAACCTGCCCGACGACGTGCTCAAGAAGATCTACTACCGCAACGCGCTCAACGTGATCAAAGGGCTTCCCCGCGACGGGTGGCCGCAGTAGTCAGACGAGCGCTGCCTTCTCATCGACCGCAGGACGTTGGCACGAACCGCGCCGCGTGGGCCTGGCTGCATGCCGGGTTCGCCGCTATTTGACTCGGGCTCCCCATGCAAAACCCGGGATGGCACCCCACCAACACAAGAAAAACAGTGCGCCTCCTACGAGGAGCGTCACGCCATGCGGCATCATCACGTGCGGCAGGAACGCCGTCTTGTTGAACGACTTGCTCTTGCCCTCCGGCTCTGGATGACCGAGCGTGTCGGCCTTTCCCAGAAGGACTCGCTTCGCGCGGACCCAGCCCCAGTTGATCCGAGGCGCAGAATACTTCCTGTCTGCATCCGACGCTCTTCGGAACCGATTGACCTCGATTTCCCGCAATCGTGGGTAGAAGCGCATCTGATGCGTCTTCATCACGGCTTCGAGCCACCAGAACGCCACGCTGCTTACGGCCGACACCAGGAACATGCCGAAGCTGGAATTCTGGAATCCAAGACCCAACGCGACCAGGCTGAGCGTCACGCCCCAACCCTTGACGGTGAGGAGACGCTGGTCGAATGCCGTCACCATCTCGTTCAAGACGAAGTATTCTTTCAGCTCGTCGTCGTGGTCCATCTGGTCCTCGTCCGGCTAACGTGCCGACTTCTTAACCCTTCAAGAGCACGGTCACCCGTTCCTTCGCCAACACGTCAACCTTGGAATGCTCACTTGCGGTTCGTGGCCTTCTTTCCGCCAGCAGTATTGAGAGTGACGGCCGCGCGGATGAGTGCCTTGAACGCATTCGCGTCAATCTCATCACCCTCGTGAATGTCGATGGCGCGTCTGACGTTACCCTCGAGGCTCGAGTTGAAGAGCTTGGCAGGATCTTTCAAGGAAGCGCCCTCAAAGAAGGTCAGCTTCACTACCGACTTGTACGACTCTCCCGTGCAGATGCCCCCGTCATGGGACCAGACCGGTGTCCCCATCCACTTCACTTCTTCCAGAACCTCAGGGTCGGCCTCCCTGATGAGGGCGCGCATCCTTGCCAGGGTTTTGCCTCTCCAGTCGCCCAACTCGGCAATCCGTTGGTCGATTAGCTTGGAGGCCGCCATGCCTGCTGCCTTTGGTTGACTCTTCATCTCATACCTTTCATTGGGGCTAGGCCGCATACGCGACCCGCCGCCCGTTCAGTGGGTGCGTCGCCCGCTGCGCCACTTGGCGACATACGGCAGCACGAACAAGTACAGACCGCTGAACAGGAGCAAGAAGAGCGGAGGCAGCGGCAAGAAGCTCACCCAGACGGGAGGCTTCTCCTGTGTCAGGACGATCGTCGTAACGATGACGGCCAGCGTAAAGGCGATGGACAGCCAGCGGTGGGTCTGCCGAATCCAATAGTTCCAGTTCATGCCATCCTCCCGAGCAGGTCGACGAGTTTCCCGCCCATCAATCAGGCGCTAGTGAGTACCTTGCGCATGAACACGCAGGCCATTGAGGCCGACGCCGCTCGTCGGCTGCAGCGCCCTGATTAGGCCGACATCGCGAGCGACTTCCTGTACCGACGCCCTGTGAAACTGTAGCCGCAACTCTCATAGAACGCGTGCGCACCGGCCCGGTGATTGCCAGATGTCACGACCAACACTCGCGCACCTGCGTCGACGAGCGCCGATTCGGCCGCCCGCATCAGCATCCGACCGATGCCACGACGCTGATACGCCGGCGCGACGGCCAACGCCATGATCTGGCCGTAAGGTCTGTCGTCTTCATAGAGCGGACCGACGCGAGTTCCGACGAAACCGACAACCTGCCCGTCCTCGCACGCGACCAGCGTGTGGTAGTCGCCGTCGTGGAGAATCGCGTCGAGCCGTCGCTGCATTTGACTGGCCGAGGTCGGATAGCCCAGCTCGCTGACCAGTCTGGCAACGGGCCCCGAATCAGCGACGGCCGCCTTTCGGATCGCGACATCTGCCAAGGCGCCTCCCGGCTCGAATCGATGCCGATCACCCGCCGTCCTTCGGGTCAGAACCGAACCGAAGAACATGCCCGTCGGGATCGCCAACTTTCATCTCGCAGGCCCAGGGAAAATTCTCGGGTGGCTGGAGAATCATGGCGCCGCTCTTCTTGTACTCTTCGTGCAGGGCTTCCACGTCATCGACGCCGAGCCACACCCAGGTCCCCGGATGCCCCTGGTCGCCCTGGGATAAGTAGATGCTCGCCCCGTCCCGCGTCACGCATGTGAACTCGTCGCCACCCCATTCGGCGTTAGTGAACCCGAGAACGTCGAGATAGTACCGGAGGGTCCGTCTCATCTCGGTGACACTCAGAATGGGATGGGCATGCTCGAACCTCGTCCGTGCGGCCTTCCCTTGCTGCATGAATCCTCTCTTGAGAACGTCGTGATCCCGGCGCCTTCTGGATGCTGTCCGCCTGACGCTTGCCGCTTCAGCCGCGGCGGCTCATCGTCCCACCGGCCGCGGCCGGCTGCAAGCGGTTGTCAAGCCGTGTCCCCAGTGAGCTGCGCCAGCGCCACAATGCGATCCGTCGCGCCAACCTCGATGCCGGGGTCGTACGCACCAAAGCAGGAGACGCTCGCGAACCCGTGTCGTGCGAGCAACACACCGAGTTCGTCAGGCTCCCAGCAGCGCATCACAAAGTGGTAATCGCTGACACGGTCCCCGCTGTCTGCGGCCAGCTCGTGGCGCTCGAACAACAGCAGTTGGCGATTCTCAGGGTCGAGGGTGGTAACACTCGTGAAGGTCAGTTCGCCACGTTCGGTTGAAACGCGTTTTCTGAAAAGTGGCTCACGCGCCTTGCGCTGCGCGGAGGCGCCCCACTCGCGGACGTCCAGAATCAACGCTCCATTCGGCCGCAGGGCCCGAGCGAAGGCCGTCATGACGGCGTCGCGATCGGCATCGTCAATGACGTCATTCAGGACGCCCCGACAGAGAATCCCGTCGGTACTGGGCTATCGGCAGGTCAGCGATCTCGCCCACCTGGAAGGATACGCCGCTTATCGCCCCGACACTGGCCGCTTTGGCGACGTCGATGAGGTCGGGGGACCGATCGATACCTTCAACGACGTAACCGCGGCGCGCCAGTTCGACTGCGTACCGCCCAGTCCCGCACCCAGCATCGAGGAGCGTTGCGCCGGGAAATACGCCGCGGTCTGCGAGCCAGGCGGCAATGAACATGGATTCCTTCTGGACAGGCCGGTCGATGAGGAGGTCAAATGCCCAGGCAAACTCGGTGTAGAACGGGCGGGTGCAGACTTCGTCCATCGGAGTATCAACTCGTCGGCCTAACGATAACGTGTTCAGCGGCGGGGCGCAGCCCCGTCCGCCGCAACGCGAGGTTGGACGGTGTCGTTGCCCGAACGTGCCGTCATTATTCTTGCGAGAAGAGGCTCAGCTATTCTTGCTTCGTAGGTAAAGCCAGCGGCCGAGAGGAACCAGCCGAAGATAAACATGAATGCTGGACCCAACGCCGTCTCCGGCGAGCCACCCCGTCGAAATTCTGAAATCAGAATCAGCAGAGACGCGGCTCCAACGCCGCCCATCCAAATAATCATGAAGACGAGAATGAACAGACGCAGCCTCATCTAATGGCGATGCGGCTTCCCCCGGCGGCAGCCATGATATCCCCGCGAATCTGGGGAAGGAATGAGTTCCGGTAGCCAATCGCTCGCTGAACGTCGAACGTGCGGTCCCCGACCTCGCCCTCGAACGGCGTGTGCCGGCGGCGAAGCGGAAGGACCGCCTTGGCGCCACTGCGGAGCGCATCGCCGCCTCGACCTCCGAGGGTGTTTTGTCGCTAACAAGCTCGTAATTCTTATACGGAAGCAGCGGCATTCGTCCGTCCAACGACTTAGTACTCCGCCGCGACAGATCGAAATCGGCCGGCCGCGGCAGTGGGTTCGACGATCCTAACGGCCTCCAATCAGAGCACTCGCCGCAACTAGCGTCGCGGTGAGGCTCGCGATCGAAAGGGGTATCTGCCACATCGGCTTGCGCAGGAGCGCTCCCGAGATTCCAAGTGACATTGCAAAAAGGAGCATCCCGAACGACCACGACGGTGGGTGCCCGCGCGCCAAGTCCACTGTGGTTGGGACCAGAACGACGATGAGCAGGATGGCGGCGGCTACGGCAAACCAGTAACTCACTCGTTGCAGCGAAGCTGTGTCCATGCGGCGCCTACTTGTAATTCGGCACGATCGCTGGCATCGGCTTGTCGATCCGTGGCCGGTCGACCGAGTCGGCCAAAGTCCACGCCATGACCAGGACCGTTCGCGCTATCGCCTGCATCTTGCTCGGATCGAGAAAGCGCGCCTCGTCCGCGGGTCCGTGATACCGGGCGTGCATGCCGGTCGTCAAGCCGATCGTCAGGATGCCGCGTTCCAGGAACGGCCCGGCGTCGCTGCGCGGATAGAAGAACTCGCTGCCGTCCCGGTCGTGCTCGCGGTTGAAGCGCAGGTTCAAGTAGCTCCGGTTCGCCGACTCCAGCAGCGCGTCGACGCTGGCACTGAGGACGCCCGGGCCGATCAGGTAGACCTCGTTCGGGCCTGTCGTGCCCGCGGCGTCAGCGTCCGGCGAACCGGGAGCACGGTTGGCGCCAATCATGTCGATATTGAACTCGGCCACGATTCGGTCGAGCGGGACCGGCGGACGAGAGACGAAGAAGCGCGTGCCCCAGAGCCCGCGCTCCTCGCCGCTGTCCCAGAGAAAAATGATCGACCGCTTCGGCCGAGGCCCTGCGGCGAGTGCCTCAGCTATAGCCAGCGTGCCGGCGCTGCCCGACGCGTTGTCGTCTGCCGCGTTGTAGATGTCGTCACCGTTGACGGCGCGTGTCCCGACGGCGCCATCGAGATGGGATTCGACGACGAGGTATTCCTCTCTGAGCACCGGGTCGCTGCCCTTCAGGATTGCGACGACGTTGTAGGGCCGATGCTCGGTCGTCGTGAGTGCCGGAATGTTGACGGTAATCGACTTCGTGAGCTGAAACGATTCGGGATAGTCCTGCAATTCGGCGCGGGCCGCCAGCGCCACGCCGTCGACGCGCTCCCCCGCCATCAGCGCGCTCGTCACCTGCGGCGCAACCATCATCGACGTGATCGGCACCGCAGCATAGGCCGACGGCACGAATGGGTAGAGCTCTCGCTGGGTCGTGTTCTGGTTCTGTCCTTGCGCCCAGTTCTGCAGCGCGCTGGCCTGGGCGATGAAGATGACGGCGGCGGCGCCGCGGCGCTCCGCCTCGGCGAACACGGTGGTGGCGCCGACGTTGACGCGGCCGATCAGGGGAATCTCGACGCCTTTCGGCAGCGCTCGAGGTCCGTGCGCGAGGACGACCTTGCCCTTCACGTCGACGCCCGCAAACGGATCGATGTTCTTGCCTGGAACCGTCCAGCCGTGCCCGACGTACACGACCGCCAGTTTTCCACTCACCGGTCCGGCGAACGCGCGCATGACGAAGTCGTCGCCAAAACGAAACCGCTGACCGCTTATCTCGATCGACGCGGCCGCCGTGTCGACCTGCGATTCGCGCATCGTGTAGTGCTGCAAGAAGGTGCCATCGTCGCCCGCAGGTTCGAGGCCCGCCTTCTGCACCCGTCCGACGATGAACCCCGCCGCCTGATCGAAGCCGGGAGAGGGGGTGTTGCGGCCTTTGAGCGCGTCGGATGAGAGATATTCGAGATCGCGGGCAAGGCGTTCGGCGGTAATGCGCTCGGCCGCCTTGCGGGCGGGTTCCGGGAGGCCGGCCGTCTGCGCGTGCAGCAGCACGCCGCCGAGCAGCAGGAGAACGGTCAGGCGCTTGCTCATCGATTTATCCTTCGGCGATTTATCCTTCGGCGTCCTCAGCCGGACCGCCACCGGCACGCACGACATCCTCCTGACGCACTTTCTCGACGTTGAACTTCGCGGCGGCCTTCTGCATCTTCCCGAGCACGTCATCGAAGTCGAACTCCGTGGACGTCGAAAAACGGATCGGGTTGATGCGCGCAATCACGAACGGCCGTAGGTACGGACTGGTCAGGCCGCGCTTCTTCAGCTTGTCGACGATCGCCGTCACCTCATCGTCTATTGTGAGGACGAGCCCGGCGCGGCGGGTCCGCTCCTTCAGCGCGCGCGGCAGACGCTCGTCGAGGAACTCGTCGATGCGGCGCAGGACCGGATTGTAGGCGCCGCCGCTCAGGCGCGGGCGCTCCTCGTAGGCCGCGCCCAGCGTGAGGAAGGACGGCTGGTCGAACTCGAAGGCGAGCTCGCGTTCGGTGCTCGCGGCACGCTCGTCGGCCAGGGCGCGCAGCATCCTGATCGTCTCGAGCGACTTCTCCTTGAGGTTGTGCGCCTTCTCGGTATTGAGCGCGAGGATCTTGAATGCGACGTCCGGATCCGGAATCACCAGGGCGATGACCGACTGCGCGCCCAGCTTGCGCATCGCCTGCAGGCGATGGTTCCCGTTCGGAGTCCAATAATTGTCGTCGCGACGGACGGTGATGATGGGATCGAGAAAGCGATCGAGCGTCTCGATGACGGTCATGAGCCGCTTGACGTGCGGCTCCGAAGGATCCCGCTGATAGGGCGTCGGCTCCACGCGATCGATAGGCAGCGCGGCGAGCACCGCGGGTGTCCCGCCGAACGGCTCCCGGTACACCGCAAGCACCGCCCCACCGTCCTCGACGATGCGTGAGGCGAGCGTACGGACCGCCACGTCCTGCACCTCGGCAGTCTCAGGCGCGCTCAGACCGACGGACTTTGCCGTGACACGCTTACGGCGGCGGACAGTCTTTTTCTTCGGCATCCGGAACGCATTCTACCTCTCGAACCGTATGTCGGTGAGCCCGGTCGGAATCTCTCTACCAGCAGCATCCGGGGACTCTTCCGGACGGCTCCTGGCACTCGTATCACTTGCGCAATGTGTCGAGCTTCTCGAGCAAGCGTTCGGTCAGCGTACGATGTGCCGGTGAGAACTGGCGCACAGCTGCGTGGACGTAGGGGCGCAGCTGCCGTCCGGCATATGCCAGGTATCCCGTTCGCTGGATCTCCTCGAGGGTCTGCGTGTAGTGATCGAGCAAGGCAGTGGCAAACACCTGGCCGGTACGCGCCGCGCCGACGCGGGCGGACGTCGACAGCCACCGCACGCCTTCCGGAAGCGCTCGCACCGCGGACACGGCCATCACCGAAGACGTTTCGAACACCGTGGTGTTCTGCCGCTTCGATTCCTCTTTCAGCTGATCCCATACGGCGCCGATTGACTCGCGGGAAGGAAGACTCGCCGGCTGGAGGGCGCGCGCCTCTTTCCGGATGTCTTCCCATTCCTGTCTGAGCCCCTTGACGTCGAGCGGCGGCGTGTTGATGGTCGCGGCCAGCCGCGACGATGTCTTCTCGAGGCCGTCGAGCAGCTCGTCGACGCTCGTGGACTGGGCATCGGCCTCGAGCAGGCCGCGCGCCTTGAGCGCCTCCGCGATCTCTGGAATCAGGTGCCGGCCCATGCCGCAAATGTCCGCCAGGGCCGCGAGCACCCAGACAGGCGATGCCCGAAACGCGACGATGCCGAGCACCTCGACGGCGTTACCGGCTGTTCTGCGCGCGAGAAAATCGTCGGGCAGCGAGTCTTCAGCGCCGGAGAGCCGCTCGACGCCGCCGACCTGCTCAGTCAGGAAGCGGAGCGTGGTATCAACCATATTGCGATACAGCTGGCTGCGGCGAACACCCTCCGGAAGTGCCACCTCGCCAACCTCACGCACGACACCCGCGCCAAGCCCAAGTACGGCCCGCACGACGCGCTCAGGGAACGAGATGAGATACGTCTTGACGGTCATGTCGCAACAATGGATATTACGGCGCCTACGAACCGTCAGTTTCCGAGCGGTCGCGACACCAGACCTTCAGCGCTCCCACTCGAGCCGCGCGACACGCGAATCGGCGGCAAAGGCCCGGCGGTCGAATTCGAGCCGCGCCTCGGGGAAATCGCACAGCGCGCGGGCGCCGTACGCGCCAAGCTGGATGCGCCAGGTCTGCCGCTCCTGAGGCTGACGCGACGCGAAGGCACCGCACGTCAGCAGAGCGAGGTTCGCGCCACTCGGCGCGCGGGCGGACCCATACTTCAGCACGTCGACTCCCGCTTCGCGCGCGCGATCGGCAAGATCCTGGCAGGCAGCATAGTCCGTGAGGTGCGTCCAGCGATCGTGATCCGCGCTCAACGGCGGAAGCGTCAAGTCAAGCCCCGCGGTCGTCCGGAACTTAACCGAGAACACCGTGTACTCGCCCGCGATACTGGGCCACGGCGTCTCCGGAGAGTCGGCAAAGAACAGCAGGCGATGAAACGCGACCTCGGCGACGGCCGTCGCCGCCGTGGTGGATCCGTAAAACACACCGTGGGTAAAGCCGGCGCGCCGAAATCGCGATCCCGATGGGTAGGGTGCGCCGTACCTGAATGGCGTCGCGAGCAGGTAGTGGAGGTCACGACACTCGGAGGGCACGGGCGGCTTCGTCCGCTCGAGCAGCATTTCGAGGAGGCCCTGCTCGGCCAGCGTGTCGACAATCTTCATCGTCGAGACTCGGTGCTGCGCTTCCACGGCGCGCCAGCAGGGGCCGGAGAGCCGGCGCCGCTCAGACGAGAGCGCGTCGGGCGTCCAGGTACGAGACTGCGTGGACAAGGCCGGGAACCGACTGAATGAGGGTCAGCGGCTCGCCGCCGAGCGCCGCGTTCTCGTTCCGAAGCCACGCGCGCGCGACGGCCTCGTCGCCATGAACGATCGCGTCCAGCGCCCGGAACAGGCGGACGAACATCACTGCGAGGTCGAAGGCTTTGTCGCCGGGCGACAGCGTATACGTGCCGGCGCCCATGCGCGACACGCTCGCCTCAGAGAGCCCGATAATGCCCGCCAGAGCCTTGTTCGACACGCCCAGCCGGACGGCGGCCCGCAGGACCGCCTTGGTCATGACCGCGCCCTCGGACACGGCGTCGGGTCGCTCTGCTGGCCGTGGCATCATGTTTCTCCTGAAACATCATACCATATTTGTTTCAAGGGACAGACGCAGCGCGAGCACAGGAACCCGCGCCCCCAAACGCCAAACCGCGCGGGACGGCCGTTCCCTGAGCTGCGACCAATCGCTAATCCCAGAAAACAGGGCGGAGGTGTCAAAACAGGCCAAAATTGTCCAGCCGCGACGCAATTCGTCCCAAGTTGTTGGTTGACCGTCCCTCGTCCCCGGTTTAGACTTCGCCGATCAGGGGGTCGGCAGCAACTGGCGAATCTGCAACACAACTGAACTGGGGAGAGGGCATCCGCAAGGGTGTCCAGGGAGGGGGAGTATGTCGCATTCAGCCTGGCGCTGGAGAGTCGCGCTCGTCGTCGCGCTGTTCACCGTCGCGGTCCCGATGGGGGCCGACGCACAATCCACTGCGTCAATTTCCGGCGTGGTCAAGGACGCCCAGGGAGCCGTGCTTCCCGGCGTGTCTGTCGTCATCCAAGACGACTCTTCGGGCCGATCGGTCGACGTGACGACCGATGCCGATGGCAGATACCAGGCCACGGCCCTTGCCGCCGGGTCCTACACCGTGACGGCGACGCTGTCGGGCTTCAAGACCGCATCGTCGAAGGCCATCCGCGTCGCGCCCGGTCAGCCGGTGTCCATCGCGCTCACGCTCGAGATCGGAGCGCTCGAAGAGACGGTCGTGGTCACCAGCAGCTCGGAGCTCATCAACACGGAGAACGGAACCGTCGCGGCGACTCTGAACTCGGATCAGCTCACCCGCATGCCGACGGCGACCCGCAATGCGCTGAACGCCGTCGCGTTTCTGCCCGGCGTCAACGTGACGGGCACCAACCGCGACTCGACGATCAACGGTCTCCCGGAAAACTTTCTGAGCATCACCATCGACGGCGTGAGCAACAACGACAACTTCCTGCGCAATACAGATGGCTTCTTCGCCTCTGTCACGCCCCGGCAGGACGCGGTCGAGGCCGTGTCGGTGACCCTGTCGGCGGCCGGCGCACAGGTCGGCGGCGGCGCAGGCGCGGTCACGATGGCGTTCCAGACGCGGTCGGGCGGCAACCGATTCACCGGCAGCGCCTACGAGTACCTACCGGAACCCCGACTTCAACACCAACTACGTCTTCAACGAAATCAACCATCAGCCGAAGAATGAGGTCAAGCTGCACACGTTCGGCGCGCGCGCCGGCGGTCCGATCGTGATCCCCGGCTTGTACGACGGCCACAACAAGGCCTTCTTCTTCGTGCACTACGAGCAGATCCGCTTCCCGAACAGCTTCACGCGCACGCGGACGGTCTACAATCCGCGAGTATACGACGGCTGGTTCCGCTACCAGTTGGGCACCGAGGTTCGCGAGGTCAACCTGCTCCAGCTCGCGGCCGCCAACGGGCAGCTCTCGGCGACGGACCCGACGATGATGAAGTTGCTCGCGCAGATCGACGCCTCGACGAAGGGCAACGGCACCCGTGCCGCCCAGAGCGATCCGCTGTATGACAACTTCGTGTGGCAGAGCCCATCGGAGCTCTTCGAGCATCAGCCGACGGTGCGCCTTGACTACAACCTCACCACCAATCACCGGCTGCAGGGATCGTGGTCCTCGATCACCGCCAAGCGGACGCCGGACTACCTGAACAACGCCGATCCGCGGTTTCCGGGCGCGCCCAACCAGCGCGACTTCGTGTCGACGCGGCCGCTCGTAGCCCTGGCCATGCGATCTGTGCTGTCCAAGAACATCGTCAACGAGGTGCGCGGCGGGCTGACCGCCTACGCGAGCGGCTCGAATTTCGGCTACACATCGAGCGTCGCCTCACGCAACGATCCCAGCACGTTCGCAGACTCTGGCGGCTTCGCGATCAGCACGCCGAACAACACGATCACCGATTGGTTCACGTCCAACACCCCGAGCTGGCGCAAGGCGCCGACCTATAGCATCGAGGACACACTGACCTGGAACCGCGGCGCGCACACCATCCTGACCGGCGGGAACTTCATGGTCTCGAACGCCTCGTCCTCGGGGCAGACCATGGTTCCCGGGATCACGCTGGGGTTCAACACGGACTTCGATCCGGCGGCCGGCTTGTTCAACACCACCAACTTCCCTGGAGCGTCGGGCGATCAGCTGACTGCCGCGCGCGCCACCTACGCAGTGCTGACCGGCCGTGTCTCTACCGTGGCCAGTACCGCGGTCCTCAACGGCAGCACGGGCCAGTATGAGGAGCTGGCCCCAAGCACGCTCGAAGGCGGCTACAAAGTCTTCGGCATGTTCGCGCAGGATACGTGGAGAGTGAAGCCGAATCTGACTGTGACGGGCGGCATCCGGTACGACATCCAGTCGCCTTTCGTCCCGTTCACCAGCGTCATGTCATCGGTGACGATGCCGAGCGTCTGCGGGATGTCGGGTCTCGGCGACGGCGGCCAATACAGCAAGTGCAATGTTCTTGCGCCCGGCGCCACGGGCGGCGCCGTTCCGCAGTACAACCTGCTGGAGAAGGGCAGCGAGGGTTACGAGACAGACCTGAACAACATCGCGCCCTCGGCCAGCATCGCCTGGCGGCCGAACGTCCAGTCCGGGTTCCTCAGTAAGATCCTCGGCGACCCCGATCAGGCGACGCTACGCGCGGGATACTCGGAAGCCTACGCCCGTGAGGGCCTTACCCGGTTCACCACCCTCTACGGGAACAACCGCGGCGCCTCGGTATCGCTCAATCGGACGGCGAATACGGGCACTCCGACACTGGTGCCGGCGGGCGAGTCGTGGCCGGTCCTCCTCTCGCAAACCAATCGTCTGTACCCCTCGTCGTTCAACACCGATCCGACGTATCCGATCGCGGTTGGCGCGAACCGCGCCGACAGCCTCAACGCGTTCGCGCCGGACATCCAGATCGCGCGCGTGCGCACCTGGACGGTCGGCTTCGCGCGGTCGCTCTCGAGGGACATGGCGGTCGAGATCCGCTACATCGGCAACCGCGGCGACAACGAGTGGGAGGCCATCAACTACAACGGGATCCGCGGTGACACCCTCGTCGCCAACGGGTTCATGAACGAGTTCAAGCTCGCAATGGGGAACCTCGCGGCGAACAACGCGTCGGGCGCTTCGAACCGTGCCGGCTCGTTCGCCTACTTCGGATCGGGCACGGGCACTGCCCCGCTGCCCATCTACCTGGCGTACTTCAACGGGCGCACGGATGCCACTAACCCGGCCGCTTACGCCAATGCCTCGACCACGTGGGCGAACACCGCGATCGCCGGGCGGCTTGCGGCGCCGAACCCGAACCCGACCGGAGCGGCGGGCGATCTCGACGGCAACCTGACGCGCCGCAACCAGGCCCAGGCCGTCGGAGTTCCGGCGAACTTCTTCGTTCTCAACCCCGCCGTCAACGGCAACAACGTGACCGACAGCGGCCAGTTCAGCAAGTACAACGCGCTGCAGCTCGAGCTGCGCCGGCGCCTGTCGAACGGCTTCTCGGCGAACGTGAACTATCAGTACGCGTTCGAGGGCGGGTCGCAGTTCGACGGCTTCAGCTCCGGCCGCGCGTGGTCCGACATCCCCGTCACCGGCAACCCGACGGTTCGCCACGCGATCAAGTTCCAGGCAGACTGGGAACTACCCTTCGGCCAGGGTCAGCGCTTCGGCAGCAGCATGGGCCGGTTCGCGAACGCGCTGGCGGGCGGCTGGAGCATCACCAGTGTGGGTCGCTTCCAGGTGACCGCCGAGAATCTCGGCAACGTCCGGCTCGTCGGCATGACTCTGAACGACCTGCAGGATGTCTACAAGTTCTACCGCAAGGAGAACCTCTCGACCAACATCGACGAGGTCTGGATGCTGCCCGAGGAGATCGTCCTCAACACGCGGCGCGCCTTCAGCACGAGCAACACGACGCTCAACGGCTACTCGGCGAGCCTTGGCGCACCAGAGGGCCGGTACATCGCGCCCGCCAACTCGGCCGACTGCATCCAGGTGAAGGCCGGCGACTGCGCGGCGCGCAACCTGCAACTGCTCTCGCCGTGGTTCAAGCGCGTCGACTTCGGCGTCGCGAAGCGGGTGGAGACCGGCGGCTCGACGAACGTCGAGGTGCGGTTCGACCTGCTCAACCTCTTCGATTCGCCGAACTACAACACGGTCGCCAACCCCGGATCTGGCGCGACGATCTTCCGCACGACCGGCGCCTACATAGACCCGAGCAATACCTACGATCCGGGAGGTCGAATCGGCCAGTTGACGGTCCGGTTCAACTGGTAAGTCGCTCGTCTCTACTTCGCTACTCGCTACTCGCAGCTCGCTGCTGGTTCGTCGACCAGCGGCGAGCTGCCATCGGCCACACTGCTCTCAAAATTTGCGACTAAATTCTCTCGTGGCTTCCGCCTTCAGGCGGAAGTCACAGGGGATTGCTCCTGATGCCATCGGCACATCACGCATCGCTCGCTCTTATCGTCGCGTTCTGGGCACTCGCGGCCGCCGCCACCGATCCCATCGGTCGCGTGTCGGCACACCAGTCGCAGATCGCGAGCGAGCGTCCGGCTGGTCCGACCGTCGACTTCACCGCCCTGGACGCCAGCGGCTCTCCGGTCGCCGACCTGCAGCAGTCGGAGGTCGAAATCCGGATCGCCGATCGTGTCCGGGCGGTGCGAACACTTCGGCGGGTCTCGGCCGCGCCAGCGCCGACGGCCGCCGCTGCGCCGGCGCGCGTGCCGCCGCCCTACGGCACGAACGACAACGTCGCGGCCGGCCGCCGTTTCGTACTCGTCATCGATCAGGAATCCTTCACCGCGGGACGTGAGCAGCTCTTCAGGGACGCAATCGAGGGGCTGCTCGCGCAGCTCACGCCGGCCGATCGGGCGATGGTCGCCGCGCTTCCGTTCGGCGGCGTGATGGTGCCCTTCACGTCGGACAAGGCGCGCATCCGGTTGGCGGCGGGTCGCGTCGCGGGCCAGAGGTCACGCACCGAGACTGGATCCGGCCTGGCCTGCCGCACACGCGATTTCCTCGGATCGCTCGACGGCCTGCTGCGAGAGCGCGGTCCGCAGGACGCGCCGCAGACCCTGGTCCTCTTTACTGCCGGTCTCGCCGGGCCCAGGCGAGACGCACCGATGGGCGTCGTGCCGGGGATGTGCGAGCTGCGAGTCGAGCTATTCCGCCAGGTCGGGAGCACGGCCAGCGCCGTCCGCACGAACGTCTACATCATGCAGCCAGCCGACATCGGGATCGGTGTGTCGCTGCCGCGACCGACAGTTGGCGGCACCGGCGACATCGGGTCCGACAACCCGCTCGAGGGCATCGAGCACCTCGCTGGCACCACCGGAGGAACCCGCCTGCCGCTCGACGCAACCGGGACCGGCTCGCTGCTCCGCGTCGCGAGGGAGAGCTCGGCCTACTACGTTGCCGAGCTCGAGCCCGCCAGCGGCGAAGTCTTCGGCCGCAGCCGTCGCCTGAGCGTGCGGGTCGCACGCCCCGGCGTCACCGTCCGTGCACGCCCCGATATCGTGCTCACCGACACGGCGCCCGCCAGGACGACGCGCCTCACTATTAGCGATATCCTCGGCTCGACCGAGGCCGCGACCGAGCTCAGGCTGCGCGTCGGAAGCTTCACCGTACGCGATCCGGACGGCAAGCTGCGCGTGGGCATGCTGCTGGAAACAGTGGACTCGTCCGTCACACTCGCATCGGCTGGCGTCCTCCTGATCGACGGCAGCGACCGGGTGGTCACGCACTGGCACGCCCGGGACGCGACCGAACGCCCGCTCATCGGCGCGCTGTCGGTCCCGCCGGGCCCCTACCGCGTGCGTGCGGCGGCCATCGACAGCGCCGGGCGGCCGGGCGCGGCGGAGGCGGACATCGACGTCGGTCTCACGCAGGTTGGCGGGCTCTCACTCGGTTCGCTGCTGCTCAGCGTCACGCGCGACGGGGTTTCGTTTCTCCAGCTCGAGTTCGGATCCGAGTTGACCGCACGGGCGTCATTCGACATCTACGGCGGCACGGAGGGGCAGCGGCTGTCAGCGACGCTCGAAGTCTCGCGTACGCTCGACGGCCCTGCGATGGCCACGGTGCCGCTCGCGCTGACCCGCGCCGACGACGCGCGCGTCGTCGCTACCGGTGTCGTGCCCCTCGGTGCCCTGACGCCAGGCGACTACGTGATACGAGGAATCATCCGCCTCGAGGACGGCACGACGGGGCGGGTGGTGAGGACACTTCGGAAAGTGGCGAAGTAGCAGTTCAACGAAGCTCGACGACACCTTTGGGTGTGCTGATCGTCGCGTAAAGGGCAGCCTCTGAAGCGGAGGCCACATCAGCGTCGATTCCGACTGCCTTGAGGGCGTCGGCCACTGCCGCCGGCTCGGGATGAGCGATGCGCAGCGCCTTCAGCTCGCATCCGGCTGGAGAGTCGCTCGCAGGATGCACGGCATCAGCGGCCCACTGGATGAAGAACGGAATGGGCTCGACGATACCGACAGCGAGGGTGCTGGCCACCGCAAGCGAGCGCCATCTCAGCATTCGCCCATCGGGCCTCGCGCGCGAGCCGTCGGTCGGGCCGAGGACGCCGCGACCAGCGGCCTTCGCCGCGCGGGCGACCGCCTCGATGTCCAAGGTGGCCGCTGCCCAGGTCACGAGCCGGGGCTCCTTCAGCGTCCGAAGATCGATCCGGAACGTCGAAGTGCTCTGCGCGGGATCGGGCGCGATGACTTCGAGATACTGCCTGGAACCAAGCGAGAGCAATGCGTTTCTGGTGCCACGACCAGGATGGCTGCCACCGGCGACTGGCCTGACCCCGGTCCGCTCCTCCACCCATTGGATGCCGCGCTCGAGATCGGCAACGCCGAGCAGCAAGTGATCGACCGCCGTGACGGCGGGCCCGGAAGCTTCCATCATGATCTCGGAGTTGGTCAGCGCCGACGCCGCGACAAGGCCCAGCGTCTGGACCGCGGTTCGACGATCGATTGCCGTTAGAGTTGGATCACGCATTCTTGTCTAAGAAGCCGTCTCACAATGCTGTCACGAGACCACGCTTACAACACGATGAGCACGATGACACGATGTTCACGATGATCCCGAGAGGAATTCCTTCGTGTTCATCGTGAACCATAGCCGTCGGCGCGTTCAGCCTGGTCTTGGGTTATGAGGTAGGTTGTAGTCCTCTCCGGTGGTGCACGACCTCCCTACCCGTGTTACGGCAGGCTTCCGCCGTCCCATTCGTGCTTCGGGTCTGGCAGGAACGCCAGGCCGTGCGCGCCGCCGATGTGGAACTGGGAGACGACCAGCCATCCTCCCGGCACCTTGGCCCGCTCTGCGAGGTACTTCGAGTCGAGCAAGCCGTCCTCTTCACGCTTCGTCTTCAGCGTCTCCCACCTGAGCACCGGTCCCATGCGCTGACTCCTCTCTTCGAATTGATTGAATTGAATCGCCCTGACAATATCCCGCCGCGCCCTCACAGCGTCGGGCCGCCCGATGATAGCAGAGGACGGTTCGTGCCTGGCGGCGCTCGCCCTTGGCCAGCAGCGCAGGCACGAGGAGCAACACGCCATGGACCAGATCGCCGACGGCGATGGAGTCGCAGATAGAGCACCTGCGCGCTGAAGAGGATCAGGCCCAAGGCCTAGTGCCTGGGCATGCGGACTAGGCCGTCTCACAAGAATGCTGTCACGAAACCACGCTACAACACGATGAGCACGATGAAACGATGTTCACGATGATCCCTAGAAGTCTTCCTTCGTGTTCATCCGGCCATCGTGTTCATCGTGAACCATAGCCGTCGGCGCGTTCAGCCTGGTGCTGAAGGCGACTCTCACCGGCGCCCCGTCCATTGAATCGCCGCGGCGATCTGCTGTTGAAACAACGGATTGGTCCAGGTTCCGGGAAAATGCCCGAGGGCGTTGTAATACACGCGCCCGTTTCCGGACGAGTGTGCCCAGGCGAGCGGGAAGTCGCCAGACGCACCGACAGACGACGTGTCGAGACGCAGCAGCACCCGGACGCGGGGACGTGGATTCTCGCGGAACGCGTAGAACTCTTCCTCAATCGAGAACTGGGCGGCCAGCATCGATGTTGCCGGATGCGTACGATCTTCGACGATCACGGTTGCCGTCTGCGTCCATGGGTGCTCTCGGAAATGTGCGCCGACGAGGGCGTCGTACTCGGGCCAGGTGTACAGCGTGTCGGTCGCGCTGTGGGCGCCCATGAAGCCTCCGCCCTGCGACACGAACGCGAGCATCGCCGCCTTCTGCTCAGCCGTGAACGTCAGCTCGCCACTTGTCAGCGCGAAGAACAACACGTCATAGCCGGCGAGACTCGACGCGCTTACCGCAGATAGATCCTCGGTCGCGGTGACCGTGAACGCGCCGCTCGTAGCAGCAAGGTTGGTCAATGCCTGCCGTGCCGTGACAATCGAGTCGTGTCTGAAGCCAGCAGTGGCGGTCAGCATGAGAACGCGGACGGGACTCGACGCCGGCCCGGAAGGCGCGCCAGGATTGGCCGGCTCCGAAGAACAGCTGAGGCAGAGCAACAGCAGACCGACCAGCAAGCCCACGCCGCGTGTCGCCGCAGCCATCGGAGGATTCTAGTCTTTTCCGAGGGGCTTCGCCCCTCGGACTCCCCTGCACGCTCTCTCGCGCGCCGCTTCGCCGGCGCGCTCCGGTCGCGTGGCTCGCTCGCCAAGCTCGCTCGCGACTTGGAACGAGCGGAAGGCTTGTGAGATAGCTTCTACCGCGCGAGCGCCCGGACGAACCCTATCCACTGGCGCCCGTCTGCTCAGCTACAATTGGCACGCATCCCGATGGGCACGCAACCGCTGTGGCGCTGCGCGAATTGCGGACGCGAGTTCGCCAATCGCAACCAGTCGCACGCCTGCGCCACCCACGACCTCGATCATCACTTTCGCGGAAAGCCGCCGGAGATCCGCGCCCTGTTCGACCGAATCGTCCAGACCATTTCCGCGGTCGGCCCCGTGCGAGTCCTGCCGGAAAAGACGCGCATCGCGTTTCAAGTCCGCATGTCGTTCGCACAGGTCACGCCGCGTCGACAGTGGATCGATGGCCACGTCGTGCTCGCGCGGCGGCTGGAGCATCCGCGCTTTCGACTGGTGCAGACGTTCTCGCCAAGGAATCATGTGCACGTGTTCAGAATCCGCTCGGAATCGGAGGTCGACGCCGAGTTCGCCGAATGGGTGCGGGAGGCATACGCCGTCGGCGAGCAGCGGCATCTCGACGCCAACAAGGTGAGGAGTAGCAGGAAGCTAGTTACCCAACGAAAAAAAGGGCGATGATCTGTCGATCATCGCCCTCTGAGTTGGTCCGGCTAAAGCCGGACACTACAAACGAACCTGCGAGCCGTCGAGCAGCCATCCGTGAGTCCGCGGCCCTATTCGACCTCGTCCCGCGTAAACGCCTCTTCCGGCTCCACGAAGTACTCCATCTCGCGTTCGAGCTCGAGCTCCTCGGGGGTCGGCGGCGGCGGTGGCGGCGGCTCGTCCGCCGGGATGTGCACGTGCCGGTAGTACTCGAACCCGGTCCCGGCCGGAATCAGCCGGCCCATCGTCACGTTCTCCTTCAGGCCGCGGAGGTGATCCACCTTGCCCGAAATCGACGCTTCGGTGAGGACGCGCGTCGTTTCCTGGAACGACGCCGCCGAGATGAACGAGTCGGTCGAGAGCGACGCCTTCGTGATGCCGAGCAGCAGCGGCCGGCCCGTCGCCGGACGTCCGCCGTTGGCAATCACGCGCTCGTTCTCTTCCATGAACCGGAACCGGTCCACCTGCTCCTCGATCAGGAACTCGGTGTCGCCCACCTCTTCGATCTTCACCCACCGCATCATCTGCCGGACGATGACCTCGATGTGCTTGTCGTTGATGTTGACGCCCTGGAGCCGGTAGACCTCCTGGATCTCGTTGACGAGATACGCGTGCAGCGCCTTCTCGCCGAGGACCGACAGGATGTCGTGCGGGTTGCTCGGCCCGTCCATCAGCGGCTCGCCCGCGCGGACGCGGTCGCCTTCCTGGACGTTGACGTGCACGCCGCGCGGCAGCGAGTATTCCCTCGGCTCGCCCCCATCTTCTGGGACGATGAGGATCTTCCGCTGCCCCTTGACGACGCCGCCGTGCCGCACGAGCCCGTCGATTTCCGAGATGACGGCCGTCTCACGCGGCTTGCGCGCCTCGAACAGTTCCACGACGCGCGGCAGACCGCCCGTGATGTCCTTCGTCTTGGTCGTCTCGCGCGGGATCTTCGCGAGCACCTGCCCGGCGAACACCGCCTCGTTGTCCTCGACCATCAGGTGGGCGTGTGACGGCATGTGGTACTTGCGCATCACCTTCCCGGCCTTGTCGCGGACCTCGATCATCGGCTGCTTCTTCTCGTCGGGGCTATCGACAACGATCTTCCGCGACAGGCCCGTGACCTCGTCCACTTCCTCGTGGTAGGTCACATCGGTGATGAGGTCCTTGTACTTCACCGAGCCCGAATCCTCGGTGAGGATCGAGAAGGTGTACGGATCCCATTCGACGAGAATCTGGCCAGGCTCGACCGGCGCGCCGTCGCGCACCTTGAGGCGCGCGCCGTAGACGATCGGGTAGCGCTCGCGATCGCGCCCCTTGCTGTCCTGCACGACCAGCGACCCGGTCCGGTTCATGACGACGAGCTCGCCCTTGGCCGTCTCCGAGCTGCTCTTGGTCTCGACGACCTGCAGGCCCTGATACCGGACCGTGCCGGCGTGCTTCGCGTCGAGCGTCGACTGCTCGGACACGCGCGACGCCGTGCCGCCGATGTGGAACGTCCGCATCGTCAGCTGCGTGCCGGGCTCGCCGATGGACTGCGCCGCGATGACGCCGACCGCCAGACCCAGCTCGACCAGCCGTCCGGTCGAAAGGTCGCGGCCGTAGCACTTCGCGCACACGCCGCGGCGGCTCGCGCACGTCAGCACCGAGCGGATGCGGACCTTCTCGATTCCGCCTTCCTGGATGTCCGACGCCTTCTCTTCGTCCATCTCCTCGTTGACGTCGACGATGATGTTGCCGCTGAGCGGATCCATGATCTTCTCGAGGGTCACGCGGCCCATGATGCGATCGCGCAGGGGCTCGATGATCTCGCCGCTCTCGACGATGGCCCGGGCCTCGATGCCGTCCATCGTGCCGCAGTCGATCTCGTGGATGATGACGTCCTGCGCCACGTCGACCAGGCGCCGCGTGAGGTAGCCCGAGTCGGCCGTCTTGAGCGCCGTGTCGGCCAGACCCTTGCGGGCGCCGTGCGTCGAGATGAAGTACTCCATGACGGCGAGGCCTTCACGGAAGTTCGCGACGATCGGCGTCTCGATGATCTCGCCCGACGGCTTGGCCATCAGGCCGCGCATGCCGGCGAGCTGGCGGATCTGCTGCTTCGATCCGCGCGCGCCGGAGTCGGCCATGATGTAGACCGGGTTGAAATTGCGCCCCGAGTTGTCCAGGTCTTCCATCTCGTTGAACATCTCGTCGGCGATCTTCTCGGTGACGTCCGACCACACGGCGATGACCTTGTTGTAGCGCTCGCCGTTGGTGATGGCGCCTTCGAGATACTGACCTTCGACCTTGATGACCTCGTCGCGGGCACGCGATACGAGCGCGCCCTTTTCCGACGGGATGACCAGGTCGTCGATCCCGATCGACAGGCCCGAGCGCGTCGCGTAGGTGAATCCGACGTGCTTGAGGCTGTCGAGCATCTCGACCGTCCGCTCGAGCCCGAAGTGCAGGTGGCAGTACTGCACGACCTGCTGCAGGCCCTTCTTCTTCAGGAGCCCGTTGACGAACGGCATGATCGACGGAAGCGACGTGTTGAAGATGACGCGGCCGACCGTGGTGTTGATGATCTTCCGCTCGACTTCCTGGACCTCGGCCTGGAGCACCGCCTGGTCGTCGCGCGCGACGGTCAGGTCGAGGAGCTGGCCGCTGATGCGCAGCCGAATCGGCGTCAGCGTTTCCACTTCGCCCGCCTCGAGCGCCAGGAGCACGTCGTCTTCGTTGCCGAAGACACGACCCTCGCCCTTGGCGCCGGCCCTGGCCTTGGTCAGGTAGTAGCAGCCGAGGACGATGTCCTGCGACGGCACCGCGATCGGCGCGCCGCTCGCGGGCGACAGGATGTTGTTCGAGGACATCATCAGGACTGATGCCTCGATCTGCGCTTCCGGCGCCAGCGGGATGTGGACGGCCATCTGGTCGCCGTCGAAGTCGGCGTTGAACGCCGTGCAGACGAGCGGATGGATCCGGATCGCCTTGCCCTCGACGAGGACCGGTTCGAACGCCTGAATGCCCAGTCGATGGAGCGTCGGCGCGCGGTTGAGCAGCACCGGGTGCTCGCGGATGACCTCTTCGAGCACGTCCCACACTTCCGGACGCTGCTGCTCGACCATTTCCTTGGCCTGCTTGATTGTCGCGACGAGGCCCCGCTCTTCCAGCTTGTTGTAGATGAACGGCTTGAAGAGCTCGAGCGCCATCTTCTTCGGCAGCCCGCACTGGTGAAGCTTCAGCTCGGGACCGACGACGATGACCGAACGGCCGGAGTAGTCGACGCGCTTGCCGAGCAGGTTCTGACGGAACCGGCCCTGCTTGCCCTTGAGCGTGTCGGACAGCGACTTGAGTGGACGGTTGTTCGCCCCGCGCAGCACGCGGCCGCGGCGGCCGTTGTCGAAGAGCGCGTCTACCGCTTCCTGCAGCATCCGCTTCTCGTTGCGGATGATGACGTCTGGCGCCTTGAGCTCGATGAGCTTCTTCAACCGGTTGTTGCGGTTGATGACGCGGCGATAGAGGTCGTTCAAGTCCGAGGTCGCGAACCGGCCGCCGTCGAGCGGCACGAGCGGCCGCAGTTCCGGCGGGATGACCGGGATGACGTCGAGGATCATCCACTCGGGCTTGTTCGTCGACTTGCGGAACGAGTCGACGACCTTCAGGCGCTTGGCGTACTTGAGCTTCTTCTGCGCCGACGACTCCGCGCGCATCTTCTCGCGCATCTCGCCGGCGAGCTTCTCGACGTTGACGCGCTTGAGGAGCTCCTTGATCGCTTCCGCGCCCATGTGCGCGCGGAACTTCACGCCGTAGTCTTCACGCGCCTTGCGGAACTGCTCTTCGTTGAGGAGCTGGTTCTGCTTGAGGTCGGTGTCCCCCGGCTCGATGACGACGTAGGCCTCGAAGTAGAGGACCCGCTCGAGATCGCGCAGTGAGATGTCGAGGAGGTGACCGATGCGGCTCGGCAGCCCCTTGAAGAACCACACGTGGCTGACCGGCGTCGCCAGCGTGATGTGGCCCAGGCGCTCGCGCCGGACCTTGGCCTGCGTCACCTCGACGCCGCACTTGTCGCAGATCACGCCGCGGTGCTTCATGCGCTTGTACTTGCCGCAGAGGCACTCCCAGTCGGTGACCGGGCCGAAGATCTTCGCGCAGAACAGCCCGTCACGCTCCGGCTTGAACGTCCGGTAGTTGATCGTCTCCGGCTTGGTCACTTCGCCGTGCGACCACGAGAGGATCTTCTCGGGGGACGCAAGGCTGATCCGGATGGCGTCGAAGTCGCGACGTCAGCGAACCGCGAGTATCGAAGGATGGACGCATTTTGTACCTTTGATGTCTGCTTTTCTTGGTGCTCGCGGGGCCCCACCCCCGCTCGCTCGCGCTCGGCGACTTCGCGCCTCGCGCGGGCCGCAGGCGCTGCCGAACCAGCGCCTGGGCTCAATCACCTTCAATCCGGCACGGCCAACTACCCTTCCGCCAACGCTGGTTCGCCTTCACCAGTCTCGACCGCCTCGAGCACCGGCTTCTTCTTCGTCTTCATCAGCTCGACGTCCAGGCAGAGCGCCTGGAGCTCGCGGATGAGGACGTTGAACGATTCCGGCAGCCCGGGCTGGAACGATGCGTCGCCCTTGACGATCGCCTCGTAGATCTTCGCGCGGCCGGTCACGTCGTCCGACTTCGCGGTCAGCAGTTCCTGGAGGATGTGCGCCGCGCCGTACGCCTCGAGCGCCCACACTTCCATTTCTCCAAAGCGCTGTCCGCCGAACTGCGCCTTGCCGCCGAGCGGCTGCTGCGTGATGAGCGAGTACGGTCCGATCGACCGCGCGTGGATCTTGTCGTCGACCAGGTGCGACAGCTTCAGCATGTAGATGTAGCCGACCGTCACGTCCTGCTCGAAGGCCTGGCCGGTCATGCCGTCGAAGAGCTCGGTCTTGCCGCTCTTGGGCAGGCCCGCCTGCTCCAGCCAGTTCTTGATCTCCTGCTCCGTCGCGCCGTCGAAGACCGGCGTCGCGAAGTAGAGGCCCAGCGCGTGGGCCGCCCACCCGAGGTGGGTCTCGAGAATCTGGCCGACGTTCATACGCGAGGGAACGCCGAGCGGGTTGAGCACGATTTCCACCGGGGTGCCGTCCGGCAGATACGGCATGTCCTCCTCGGGGAGGATGCGCGCGATGACGCCCTTGTTGCCGTGGCGGCCGGCCATCTTGTCGCCGACCGACAGCTTGCGCTTCATCGCGACGTAGACCTTGACCAGCTTGATGACGCCCGGAGGCAGCTCGTCACCGCGACGAACCTTCTCCTTCTTCTCCTCGAACTGGTTACGGATGACCTCGACCTGCCGTTCGGTCCGCTCCTCGAGCTCGCGAAGGTCTTCCTCGAGCCGGGGATCGTCGGTCGCAATCTTCACGCGCACGACGGCTTCGTAGGGGAGCGTCTGCAGCACCTCGGGCGTCAGCGCCGTGCCCTTGCGCAGCAGCCGTTCGCGGCCGTGCTCGTCGTAGAGGTCGGCCCGCAGCTCCTGCCCCTGCAGCATCCCGAGGACCCGCTTCTTCACTTCGTCGTGAAGGATGCGAATCTCGTCCTGCAGGTTCTTCTCCATCATGTCGAGCTCTTCCTGCTCGATCGCCTTGGCTCGATCGTCTTTCTCGATGCCCTTGCGGGAGAAGATCTTGACGCCGACGATGATGCCTTCGATGCCCGGGGGGCAGATGAGCGAGGCGTCGCGAACGTCGCCCGCCTTCTCGCCGAAGATGGCGCGGAGCAGCTTCTCTTCCGGCGTCAGCTGCGTCTCGCCCTTCGGCGTCACCTTGCCGACCAGGATGTCGCCCGGCTTGACGGCCGCGCCGATGCGGATGATGCCGCTCTCGTCGAGGTCGCGCAGGTAGCCTTCCCCCACGTTCGGGATGTCCCGGGTGATTTCCTCGGGTCCGAGCTTGGTGTCGCGCGCTTCGATCTCGAACTCCTCGATGTGGATGGACGTGTAGTAGTCGTCCTTGACCATCCGCTCGGAGACGAGAATCGCGTCCTCGAAGTTGTAACCGCGCCACGGCATGAACGCGACCAGGACGTTCCGTCCGAGCGCGAGCTCGCCGAGCTCCGTGCACGGCCCGTCGCCGAGGACCTGTCCCTTGTGGACCTTCTGGCCCACGCGGACGATCGGCTTCTGGTTGATGCACGTGTTCTGGTTCGACCGCTTGAACTTCGTCATCGGGTAGATGTCGGCGCCCATCTCTCGCGAGGTCGCCTCGGTCTCCCCTTCCACGCGCACGACGATGCGCTGGCTGTCGACGAAGTCCACGGTGCCCGAACGGCGCGCCACGACGACGGCGCCCGAGTCACGCGCGGTGATGTACTCCATGCCGGTGCCGACAAACGGCGCCCGGGCGCGCAGGAGCGGCACAGCCTGCCGCTGCATGTTCGACCCCATCAGCGCGCGGTTCGCGTCGTCGTTCTCGAGGAACGGCACGAGCGAGGCGGCGACCGAGACGAGCTGCTTCGGCGAGACGTCGATGAAGTCGACCTTGTCGCGCGGCGTCAGGATGAAGTTGCCGGCCTGACGGGCGTTGACGCGGTCGGTCGTGAAGCGGCCCTTCTCGTCCACGGCGGCGTTCGCCTGGGCGATGACGTACTGGTCCTCTTCCCACGCCGACAGGTAGTAGGAGAAGGGCTCGTACTCGAGACCGCGGCGGCGGCGGCCGCCCTTGTTCTCGACGTCCTTGGGATTGGCGCCGACGTCGTTGGCCTCGACGATGTCGCCGACCTTGTACTTCGTGTTGCCGCCGGCGTTGACGATCATCACGTAGTCGATGACGCGTCCGTCCTTGACCTTGCGGTACGGGGACTCGATGAACCCGAACTCGTTGATGCGCGCGTAGCACGACAGCGACGAGATGAGGCCGATGTTCGGACCTTCCGGCGTCTCAATCGGGCAGATACGGCCGTAGTGCGTCGGGTGCACGTCGCGCACCTCGAAGCCGGCGCGCTCCCGCGACAGACCGCCGGGCCCGAGCGCCGAGAGACGACGCTTGTGCGTGACCTCGGAGAGCGGGTTGGTCTGGTCCATGAACTGCGACAGCTGCGACGACCCGAAGAACTCGCGAATCGCGGCCATGACCGGCTTGGCGTTGATCAGGTCGTGCGGCATGGCGGTCGCCATTTCCTGGTAGACCGACATCTTCTCCTTGATCGCGCGCTCCATCCGGACGAGGCCGATACGGAACTGGTTCTCGAGGAGCTCGCCGACCGAGCGCACGCGCCGGTTGCCGAGGTGATCGATGTCGTCCACGTTGGCGGGATTGCGCCGCAGCTTGAGCTGGTACTTGATGACCTCGTAGAAGTCCTGCGGGTGCAGGATCTTCTCGTCGAGCGGCGTGTTCAGCTTGAGCTTGGTATTGAGCTTGAGCCGGCCGACGCGCGAGAAGTCGTACTTCTGCGGGTTGAAGAACATGTTCTCGAAGAGCGAGCGCGAGCTGTCGAGCGTCGGGGGATCGCCCGGCCGCAGGCGGCGGTAAATCTCGATTAGCGCCTCTTCGTGGGTGTGGATCGGATCCTTCTTCAGCGTCGTCGACAGCACCGGACCGATCTCGTCGCGCTCGGGGAAGAAGATCTCCATCCGGTCGACGTTCTTCTCCTGCGCCATCGAGATGACGCGCGGCGTCAGCTCCTCGTTCGCCTCGAGAATGACTTCACCTGTCGACGGATCGACGACGTCCCCGGCGGCAAAGGCGCCTTCGAGCTCGGCGTCCGCGACCTCGACCCACTCGACGTTCGCCTTCTTGAGCGCCGCCAGGCCGTTCGAGGTGATCTTCTTGCCGGCGTGGACGAGGGTGTCAGACCCCGACGTCACGTCCTTGGCGACGCGCAGCCCCTGGAGGCTGTCGTTGACCGCCCACTGGATCGCCCCGCCCTTGAACTGCAGGCGGTCGACCGAGTAGAAGGTGCGGATGATCTCGTCGGCGCCGCGCAGGCCGAGCGCGCGCAGGAACACCGTCGCGAGGAACTTCCGCTTGCGGTCGATGCGGACGTAGAGGAGGTTCTTCGTGTCGTACTCGAACTCCACCCACGAACCGCGATACGGGATGATCTGCGCGATGTAGAGCGTCTTGTCTTCGGAGTGGAAGAAGGCGCCCGGCGAACGGTGGAGCTGCGACACGATGACGCGCTCGGTGCCGTTGATGATGAACGTCCCGTTGTCGGTCATCAGCGGGATGTCGCCGAAGTAGACCTCCTGCTCCTTGATGTCGCGGATGGTCTTGACGCCGGTCTCGGGGTCCTTGTTCCAGACGACGAGCCGGATGGTGACCTTGAGCGGCACGGCGTAGGTCATGCCGCGCTCCTGGCACTCATCCACGTCGTACTTGAGCTTCAGGCCGACCGTGTTGCCGCAGATGTCGCAGACGTCGCCGCGGGCGTCGTTCGGCTTGCCGCAGCGCGGGCAGAGCACTTCGTGCTCGCCGTACGGATCGGCGACGAGCGTATGCCCGCAGTTGACGCAGGGCTTGCGCAGGTGGTGCAGCCCGGCCAGCCGGCCGCACTTGCACTCCCAGTTTCCGATCGAATACTCGATGAACTCGAGCGACGAGTTCTCGCGAAAATCCGAGATCGGAAAGACCGACTTGAAGACCGACTGCAGGCCGGCATCCTCGCGTTCCGAGGGCAACCGGTTCATCTGCAGGAACCGCTCGTACGACTTCTTCTGGATTTCGATCAGGTTCGGGATCGGAATCGTCGTCTTGATTTTCGAAAAGTCGATGCGCTCGCGGTAGACGTTCTTGGGAAGGCTGTACATGCTGTGAAAACCCTCGGGAAGCGGGTTTGAAACTCGAGACGACGTACGTAGCGTCCGGCTTCAGCCGGACCTGATCGGCTCTGTGGCCGACGCTGCAAGGTCCGGCTGAAGCCGGACCCTACAGGCACGAGGCGCGGGGAACCCCCCGCGCGACGTTATTTGATCTCGACCTTCGCGCCGACTTCCTCGAACTTCTTCTTGATCGCCGCGGCTTCGTCCTTGGGAACGCCTTCCTTGATCGGCTTGGGCGCGCCTTCGACGAGGTCCTTGGCTTCCTTCAGCCCGAGGCTGGTCACCTCGCGGACGACCTTGATGACGTTGATCTTGTTGGCGCCGACCTCGGTCAGGATCGCGGAGAACTCGGTCTTCTCTTCCACCGGCGCCGCCGCGCCAGCCGCCGCACCGCCGCCGCCCGCCACGGCCATCGGCATCGCCGCCGCCGCCGAGACGCCGAGCTCCTTCTCCAGCTCCTTGACGAGCTGCGAGAGCTCGAGCACGGAGATCCCCTTGATGTATTCGACTACGTCCTGCTGCGTCAGTGCCATCTGAATGCTCCTAATAACCCGGTTGATGATTCCGTTGACCGAACTGGCCTTCCGCCTGAAGGCGGCTGAGTCTTCCGCCTAAAGGCGGAAGCTACGAGTGTCTGCGTTCCTACGAGTGTCTGCGTTCCCCTCGTGTATCCCCGTGGCTTCCGCCTTCAGGCGGACGCACTTTCACCGGAGGCCCCTTCTGCAGGAGCTCCTTCGCTCTTCTTCTTCTCCGCCTGCACGAGCACGCTCATCAGGTCGCGCGGGGCGGCGTTCAGCACGCTCACCAGCTGGACCATCGGAGCCTGCAGCAGGAAGAGGAGCTTGGCGTACAGCTCGGGCTTGCCGGGCAGCGAGGCCAGGTCGGTGACCTCCGCCGACTTGATCGCGCGGCCCTGGACGACGGCGGCCTTGATCTTCAGCGCCGGCGCGGTCTTGGCAAACGTCGTCAGGACCTTGGCGAGGGCGACCGGATCCGTGCCGCTGTAGGCGACGGCCGTCGTGCCGCTGAAGAACTCGCTCAACGACTCGAACGTCGTGCCCTTGAGCGCGCGACGGGCCAGCGTGTTCTTGACGACTTTGTACTCGCCCTTGGCGCGGCGCACCTGGCGTCGCAGCTCGGTCACCTCGGGCACTTTGAGGCCCTTGTAGTCGACAACGATGGCGCTGTCGGTGCCCTTGAACGACTGTTCGAGCTGCTGCAGCTCTTCTTCTTTGAACGCTCGAGTGACTGCCATGATTCTTGTTGTCTTCCTTAACTGCTCGCGGGGCCCCACCCCCGCTCGCGCGCGCTCGGCGACTTGGCGCCTCGCGCGGGCCGCAGGCGCTAGTGTTTCACCACGTCGGTCACGTGCGCCGTATCGATCGTGATCCCCGGACCCATCGTCGAGGACAGCGTCACGTTGCGGAGGTACTTGCCCTTGGCCGCGGATGGCTTGGCCTTGACCACGCTGTCGACGAGCGCATGCGCGTTGTCGACGAGCTTCTGGGTCTCAAACGAGATCTTGCCGATCGGCGCGTGCACGATGCCGGTCTTGTCGACGCGGAACTCGACCTTGCCGGCCTTGATTTCCTTGACCGCTTTGGCGATGTCGACGGTCACCGTCCCGGTCTTCGGGTTGGGCATCAGGCCGCGGGGGCCGAGCACCTTGCCAAGCTTGCCGACCGCACGCATCATGTCCGGCGTCGCGACGACGGCGTCGAAGTCGGTCCAGCCGCCCTGGATCTTGTCGACCAGCTCCTCGCCGCCGATGAAGTCCGCGCCGGCGTCCTGCGCTTCCTTCTGCTTGTCGCTGCCGGCAATCGCCAGCACGCGCTTGCTCTTGCCGAGCCCGTGCGGCAGAACGACCGTGCCGCGCACCATCTGATCGGCGTGCTTCGGATCGACACCAAGGCGAAGCGAAAGCTCGACGGTCTCGTCGAACTTCGCGTACTTCACCTTCTGCATCAGGGGAACGGCGTCTTCGATCGTGTGCGGGCGCGCTGGAACCTGCTGCCGCGCGGCAGCGAATTTCTTGCCTGTCTTACGCATGGTCTACCTCGGTGGTGCAAACGGCCGACGAGCGGCCTCCCACGTAACCTCAATTACCGGGTTGTTCGAGTGCTGTGTCTGCATTACTCAGCGCTCGTGGGGCCCCACCCCCACTCGCTCTCGCGCGGCGACTACGCGCCGCGCTCGGGCCGCAGGCGCTGCTGATACAACGCCTGGTCTTACTCCAACATCAGCCCAGCTCGACTAACTGGAAGCTGGAAGCTGGCAGCCGGAAGCTACCCAACCACATCGATGCCCATCGAACGGGCAGTGCCGGCGACGGTCTTGAACGCGGCTTCGAGCGACTCGGCATTCAGGTCCGGCATCTTGAGCTTGGCGATGTCCTCGACCTGCTTCTTGGTCACCGTGCCGACCTTGTTCTTGTTCGGCTCGGCCGACCCCTTGGCGAGGTTGGCGGCGCGCTTCAAGAGGATCGACGCCGGCGGCGTCTTGGTAATGAACGAATACGACCGGTCCGCATAAACCGTGACGACGACGGGGATAATCAGTCCTTCGTCCTTGCTGGTCTTCGCGTTGAAGTTCTTGCAGAAGTCCATGATATTGAGGCCGTGCGGACCGAGCGCGGTCCCGACCGGCGGCGCGGGGGTCGCCTTCCCCGCCGCAATCTGGAGCTTCACCATTGCCTGAATTTTTTTTGCCATCTTTACTCAGCTTGCGGCGGGGCCCCACCCCCGCCGCCTGCCAGCGCTCGCTTTCGCTCGCGCCGCTGTTTAGAAACCCTGTGCCACTCTCAGAAGCTCTCGGTCACTGTCGCTCCGCTGAGAGCTGATAGCTGACAGCTGAAAGCTACAGCTTTTCCACCTGCAAAAAGTCCAATTCGACCGGCGTCGAGCGGCCGAAGATTGTCACCATGACCTTGAGCGTGTTCCGATCCAGATTGACCTCGTCGACGATGCCGTTGAAGCTCGTGAACGGGCCCTCGTTGATGCGGACCTGGTCGCCCTTCTCGAACGTGTACTTCGGCTTCGGCTTCTCGGCGGCTTCCGTGACCTGATTGAGAATCTGGTCGACCTCCTCACGCGAGAGCGGCGTCGGTTTGGCGCCGGCGCCGACAAAGCCGGTCACCTTCGGCGTGTTCTTCACCACGTGCCACGCGTTGTCGGACATGTGCATCTCGACAAGGATGTAGCCGGGGAAGAACCGCTTCGAGCTCACGACCTTCTTGCCGCCGCGCATCTCGGCGACCTGCTCGGTCGGGATCAGGATCTCGCCGATCTCGGCCTGCAGGCCGTAGGCCTGCACGCGCTGCTCGAGCGACTCCTTCACTTTGTTTTCGAAGCCGGAGTACGTGTGCACGATGTACCACTGCTTCGTCCGATCGTCGGTCATGCTCGCCATGCTCACGCCACACCGAACGTTCCGTAGACCCAGCGCATGAACCTGTCGAGAATCAAGTCGATGCCCCACAGATACAGCCCGAAAAAGATCGAAGTGATAATCACGACGAGGGTGGTCGCGTAGACCTCGCGGCGCGTCGGCCAGGTGACCCGGGCCATTTCGTTGCGCACCTCGGCGAGAAACCGCCGCGCACCGGCCATACCAGCCCGCCACGCCGTCCCGGGCACGACCACCGATCGATTCCTCGTGCTCCGCCATTGCCGTCTTCATTTCTCTTGATCCTTGTCGGCTCAGGGCCCAGGGCTCAAAGCTCAGGGCTGATTCGCCCGAGCGCTCGCGCCGCCGTAACCGCCGCTCCGACCTCCTCACACATGAGCCCTGAGCCTCGAGCCCAGAGCCTGTCACTGGCAGGACAGGAGGGAATCGAACCCCCAACCCCCGGTTTTGGAGACCGGTGCTCTGCCAATTGAGCTACTGTCCTTTATTGATCGGCGGGGTCCCCTGCACCCCGCCTGGCTCACTTCACTCCGCGGGCCAAAAGCGCCCGCTCCGTTTCCGTTCGCTCAATCGTTCTCGCCGCACTAACTGGCTTGCCTCGCCGAAGCAACCATCAGGTTGCGAAGGCGGGCTATTTCGTTTCCTTGTGCGGCGTGTGCTTCCGGCAGAAGCGGCAGAACTTGCTGAACTCCAGCCGTTCGCTCGTCTTCTTCTTGTTCTTCGTCGTGCTGTAGTTGCGGCGCTTGCACTCGCCGCACGCCAGCGAAATGATGTCTCTCATTGCTTATTCCTACCGCGGCTCGCGGTCCGCTGCTCGCTACCCGGGCCCTTGCGAGCTCCGAGCAGCGAGTCGGCGAACAGCGGCTATTCGATGATTTCCGAGATCGTGCCCGAGCCGACGGTGCGACCGCCTTCGCGGATGGCGAACCGCGCGCCCTTTTCGAGCGCGACCGGCACGTGCAATTCGGCGGTGATGCTGGTGTTGTCGCCCGGCATCACCATCTCGACACCCTCTGGCAGCTTCAGCGATCCGGTGACGTCGGTCGTCCGGATGTAGAACTGCGGCCGATAGCCGTTGAAGAACGGCGTGTGGCGTCCGCCCTCGTCCTTGGACAGGATGTAGACCTCGCCCTTGAACTTGGTGTGCGGCTTGATCGAGCCGGGCTTGGCCAGCACCTGGCCGCGCTCGACGTCGTCTTTTTCGACGCCGCGGAGCAGCACGCCGACGTTGTCGCCGGCCACGCCCTCGTCGAGCAGCTTGCGGAACATCTCGACGCCAGTGACGATCTTCTTCTCAGTTGGCTTGAAGCCGACGATCTCGACTTCCTCGCCGACCTTGACCTTGCCGCGCTCGATGCGGCCCGTGACGACGGTGCCGCGGCCCGAGATCGAGAACACGTCTTCGATCGGCATCAGGAACGGCTTGTCGATCTCGCGCTGCGGCAGCGGGATCGAGGTATCGAGTGCCTCCATGAGCTTGGTGACGCCGGCCACGCCTTCGGGATCGCCCTGGAGCGCCTTGAGCGCGGAAATGCGCACGACCGGAATGTCATCGCCCGGGAAGTCGTAGCTCTTGAGCAGGTCCCGGACCTCGAGCTCGACGAGATCCACCAGCTCCGGATCATCAACCGCGTCGACCTTATTGAGCGCGACGACCAGGTGCGGCACGTTGACCTGACGGGCCAGGAGCACGTGCTCGCGCGTCTGCGGCATCGGGCCGTCGACCGCGCTGACGACAAGGATGCCGCCGTCCATCTGCGCCGCGCCGGTGATCATGTTCTTGATGTAGTCGGCGTGCCCCGGGCAATCCACGTGCGCGTAGTGACGGTTGACCGTGCTGTACTCGACGTGGCTCGTCGCGATCGTCAGAATCTTCGTCGCGTCGCGCCGTCCCTGCGACTCGGAAGCCTTGGCGACTTCATCATAGGGAACGAACTTCGCCCAGCCCTTGTCCGCGGCGACCTTGGTCAGTGCAGCGGTCAGCGTGGTCTTGCCGTGGTCGATGTGCCCGATGGTGCCAACGTTGACGTGCGGTTTGGATCGATCGAACTTCTCTTTTGCCATGTCGTTTATCCCGTCCCTCGATTGCGTCTCTACCGACGTTTTGTCATCCGCCTGCGCGTCGTGTTGCTAGACCGGTCCTTCGCCGAACGCGCGCGCTGGCTTGCCATCCGAAGCTCACCCGATGTCAGCGCATCCTTCGCGTGAACCGTGAGCGAAGGATGGAGCCGATGACCGGGATTGAACCGGTGACCTCGTCCTTACCAAGGACGCGCTCTGCCAACTGAGCTACATCGGCCTGCGCCCTTCGGGCTACGGCCGACAAGTCGGCCAGCCCTCGCGCCTTCGGCGCTTGGCCGACAAGTCGGCCAGCACAACCTCGCAGCGACTAGCCGGCCTATCGGCCACCTTTCACGATCCCCAGACGACCTTGCGCCGAATCTCGCCCGCCTTCGCTCCGCTCCGCGGAGCTTCGGCGAGACAGCCTTCGCGGGTCGAACCCTCGCTGGCTTGCCTAGCCGAAGCTCGCCCGGAGGGCGAGCGAAGGCTGGAGCGGGAGACGGGGATCGAACCCGCGACCAACAGCTTGGAAGGCTGTGACTCTACCACTGAGTTACTCCCGCCTTCGCGGCTCGCTCGCTTCGCTGTTGCCGCTTCGGCGGGCAAGCCCGCCTGTGCGTTCCAGCCTGGTTCACGTGCCCTGCCGCGTGTTGCCGAATACTCATGACCCACTTACCGGTCGCCGAAGCTCGCCGCGCTCTGCAGCTATCAGCTGGCTTTGTCAGCCGAAGCTCGCCGCGCCCTGTCTACCAGCTCGAAGCTCGCCGCTCCCCGTGTCTATCACCTGGCTTGCCAGTCAAAGCTCGCCGCGAAGCGGCGAGCGAAGGCTGGTGGCGAGGGGAGGATTCGAACCTCCGAAGCCGCTGGGGCGACAGATTTACAGTCTGTTGCGTTTGACCGCTTCGCTACCTCGCCGATATCCACCGGCGGACGCGCCGGGGCTAACGCTCTTGTTCGTGTTGCTTTATCTGTTGTCAGGATTTGCGCCGCTCGTGATACGTGCCGTCCTGCTCGTCTTTTTCTGCCTTGGGCTGCCTCGGGTTCGCTCGTGCTCAGGTCTCGCTTTCGGCGGGAAACGTGGAGCTGGCGAAGGGATTTGAACCCCCGACCGGCTGATTACAAATCAGCTGCTCTACCGGACTGAGCTACGCCAGCCCAGACAAAACGATATTTGTAGCACACCGCGTGCCACGGGCGCAAGCTCATGGAGCTGTAGAGGGTTAGCGGCAAGGGGAAAAAGTGATTATACACGATTTGCCAGCCGCCTCTGCCTGGCCGCTTCGAACAGCATAACTCCTGCCGCTACAGACACATTCAGGCTTTCTACCCGCCCATTCATGGGAATCGCGGCCAGCCGGTCGCAGCGTTCGCGCACGAGACGTCGGAGCCCGGTTCCCTCGGCGCCGAGCACGATCGCGGTGGGCAGCGTCAGGTCGATCTGGTCGTAGAGGTCCGGTCCCTCGGAGGCGAGTCCGACGGTCCAGACTCCCGCTTCCTTCAGCTCCTCGAGGGCGCGGGCGATGTTCACGACCGTGGCGATCCGCACCGTGGCGACGGCGCCCGCCGACGCTTTGGCCACGATCCCGTCGAGCGCGGCCGCGTGGCGCGCCTGCCGCACGATGCCGTGTCCGCCGGACGCGTCGATGCTCCGAAGAATCGCGCCGACGTTGTGGGGATCCTCGACACCGTCGAGGACCACCAGGAGCGCCGGCTGCGGCGCCGCTGCAGAGACGAGCTCGTCGATTCCGTAGTCCCGCGGCGCCTCGACCTCCGCGGCGACTCCCTGATGGACACCGCCCTTCGCGGCACGGTCGAGTGATGCGGCATCGGTGCGCTCGACGGTCACCCCCGCCTGACGGGCGAGCGCGATCGCGTCCTCGACACGACGGTCCGATCGGGGGCCAACGCGCAGCTTGCGGACGCGGCCCGCGCGCAGCGCTTCCATCACCGGGTTCAGGCCGTAGACGATCATCCTCGCACCACGATCGACGGTGGAATTACCGCCGCTCAATCAGCGGAACTGGCGCGCAAACATCTCCGCGCGCTCTCGGCACCCGAGCACCAGCGCCACCCCCGACGATCGAGGCAGCTCGGCGCCGCGATCGATCGCCGGCACGGCGAGGTCGAGCTCGGGCCCTCCTGCCTCGCCGGTCAAGGCGACGCGAATCGGGTGGAACAGCGCGCGGCCCTTCTGGCCGGTGCGCTGTCGAACGCGCGCGGCCGCTGCGCGAAAGGCCTCGCGGTCGAGCCGCCCATCGCCGCGCAACTCGTCGGCGAGCGCGACCACCACGTCGCGGGCGCCCGGCGCGGCCATCACTTCGGCGGCCTCGTGCGTCGCAAGTGCGGCGGCGACGTCGAAGTCGAAAAGGAACCTGAGCCGATCGGGGATCTCCTCGAGCCGATCGACCGACCCGACCGCCATCGGCAGGATCAGCGCGACAAACTCCATCGCCTCGTCGGTGCGCCTCGTGACGAATCCGCGCGCGGTGAAGTAGCGCAGCGACTCGGCGGCGAGCCGCGCCGGCGCCGCCGCCTTCATGTAGTGGCGGTTCATCCACGCGAGCTTCTCGAGGTCGAATACCCCCGCGGCGTGTCCCACATCCTCGATGGCAAACCGGCGCGCCATCTCGTCGACCGGCTGGAGCTCGGCGTCGTTCTCGCCGCTGCCGCCATCGGTCCGCGGCGACCAGCCGATGAGCGCCAGGTAGTTCACCAGCGCCTCGGGCAGATATCCGCGGGCGCGAAACTCGGCGACCGACGTCGCGCCGTGCCGCTTCGACAGCGGCGTGTGGTCGGGCCCGAGGACGAGCGACAGGTGCGCGAACTCCGACGGCGCAAAGCCGAGCGCCTGATAGAGCAGAATCTGACGCGGGGTATTCGAAATGTGATCCTCGCCGCGGATCACGTGCGTCACTTCCATCAGCGCATCGTCGACGACGACGGCAAAGTTGTATTGCGGCCGCCCGTCGGATCGCACGATGACGAAATCGCCGATGATCTCGGTGCTGAAGACGACTTCGCCGCGCACCAGATCCTGAAACCGGATTTCCTCGCCCGCCGGAACGCGAAAGCGGATGACGGGGCGCTCCCCCGCGTCCACGCGCGCCTGGGCTTCATCGCGGGTCAGCCCGCGGCAGGTCCCGTGGTACTTCGGGGCATGGCCGGCGGCCAGGTCGGCCTGACGGTCCGCATCGAGCTTGTCCGGCGAGCAGAAACAGTAGTAGGCGTGATCGCTCGCCAGCAGTTCGTTCGCGTACGACGCGTAAAGATGCAGCCGCTCGGACTGGCGATAGGGACCGTGCGGTCCGCCGACATCAGGCCCTTCGTCCCAGTCGAGCCCCAGCCAGCGCAAATCCTCGAGGATGCTCAGCTCGGACTCGCGCGTCGACCGTTCCGCATCGGTATCCTCGATGCGCAACACGAACGTGCCGTCCTTGCCGTGGGCAAGGAGCCAGTTGAAGAGCGCCGTGCGGGCGTTCCCAACATGCAGCTGACCGGTCGGGCTAGGAGCGAATCTTACGCGCATGGCTCAGTCGTCAGTCAGACGTGTCAAGAGCGCCACCGCGTGTGCGGCGATCGCCTCGCCTCGTCCGACGGCGTCGACGCCCTCGTTCGTCTTGGCTTTCACGCTGACTCTGTCCGCATCGATGCCGAGCGCCTCGGCCAGGCGGGACTGGATGGCATCGCGGTACGGGCCGATCTTCGGGCGCTCGAGAATGACGACGACGTCGACGTTTTCGATGCCCCACCCGCGTTCTCCCACCAGCCCGACGACCTCCTTCAGCAGATCGGTGCTCGACGCACCTTTCCAGCGCGGATCGGTGTCCGGGTAGTGCTGCCCGATGTCGCCGGCCCTGGCGGCGCCGAGGATCGCGTCGGTCGTCGCATGGCAGATGACGTCGGCGTCGGAGTGCCCGAGCGCGCCGCGCTCGGACGGCACGGTCACCCCGCCGAGCACGAGCGGCCGGCCCTCGACCAGCCGGTGCAGGTCGTAACCGACACCGACGCGCCCCGCGGCGGCGTTCGATGATTTACCGGCGCGCGCGCGATCGAGATCGCCGGCGGTCGTGATCTTGACGTTCGCCGTGTCGCCCGCGACGACGTGCACGCGGTGACCCGCGCGCTCGGCCAGCATGGCCTCGTCGGTGGCGGCGTCCAGGGTACGGCCGGCGTCGATGGCGGCGCCGAGCACGTCGCGCCGGAACGCCTGCGGCGTCTGGGCGAGAAAGATCTCCTCGCGCGGCAGCGTTTCGACGATCACCTCGTCCTCCACGCGCTTCACCGTATCGCTGACCGGAACCGCGACGATCGCCGCGCCGTGCGCCACGGCGCCCCGAATCGCGCGCGAGATCACCTCGTCGGTGACAAACGGCCGTGCGGCGTCGTGGACCAGCACGATTTCAGCATCCGCGCCCACCACCGCAAACGCGTTCGCGACGGAATCCTGCCGGCGCTCGCCGCCCGCCACGAGCCGCACGTCTCGTACGCCGTCCAGCCAGCGTGGCGGCGCGGCCAGGACATCCGCGGGGACCGCAACGATCACGCTGGTGACCTCGGGATGGGACCGGAAGGCATCGATCGAGCGTTGGAGAAGGGTCCTGCCGCCGATCTCCAGCAACTGCTTCGGCACGGCCGAGCCGACGCGGCGTCCGCTTCCACCGGCCGCGATGATGGCGGTCACATGCATGAACGTGTAATTCTCGCGGAAGTCAAACGATCATTATACCGGTTTTGACTCGACGTCCCCGTCGACTTCGACGGCCGTGGCGACGACGTCGCGCACGCGGCTGCTGATCTCCCTCGCGGCCCCGCGCCCGACGCCCGCGGTCGGGATCGGATCGTGAATCGTCATCATGACATCGCCCGGACAGGTCATCAGCCGTCCCCTCAGCATCACGTGACGGCTCCCCGAGATGCTCACCGGCACGATCGGCAGGCCGGCGTCGATCGCCACCAGGAACATCCCGCCCTTGAACCGGCCGAGGGCGCCCGTCGTACTGCGCGTCCCTTCAGGGAACACGATGAGCGAGCGCGAGCCGCGCACCAGCCGCGCCATCTTCTTCACGATGCCGGCGCCAGGATTCGCCCGATCGACGAGCAAATGGCCGGTCCGGCTGAGATGCCAGCCGAGGAATGGAAAGCGGCCGAGCGACGCCTTCGACACGATGCGCAATTGATACGGCAGCGACGCAAAGACGATCGGGATGTCGTAGATGCTCTGATGATTCGAGGCGAAGACGTAGCTGCGATTGGCGTCGAGCTTCTCGAGCCCGCGCACGGTGACGCGAACTCCGGTGGTCTTCAGGATCAGCCACGCCCAGGCGCGCGCGCATCGATGCCCCAAATCGCCGCTCGAATCGACGAGCGACGACAGGATCGAGATCGTGCCGAGGACGATCGTATAGACGCCGATGGCGGGAATCAGGAAGAAAACTGTCCGCCACCAGTGATACGGCGGACTCACTTCGCGTTGGGCTGGGCCCTGCTCGCCCCGCCAGTTGTCGGCACCACTCCCTGCGCCGGGCCGGCCACGGGGACGGTGACCTGTCCGAGCATTGGCTGCGCGCCCGGTCCTTCGATGTAACGCCCGAAGATCATCTTGCCCGCGGTCGTCTGCAGCACGCTCGTGACGACGATGTCGATGTTCTTGCTGATCATGCGCCGCGCGTTGTCCACCACCACCATCGTCCCGTCGTCGAGGTAGGCGACGCCTTGGTTGTACTCCTTGCCTTCCTTGAGGATGAAGACCTTCATGAACTCGCCGGGCAGGACGACGGGCTTGAGGGCGTTGGCGAGCTCGTTGATGTTGAGGACCTGGACGCCGCGGAGCTGCGCCACCTTGTTGAGATTGAAGTCGTTGGTGACGATCTTGCCTTGGAGCGTGCGCGCCAGCTCGATGAGCTTGAGATCGACTTCGCGCACCTCGGGAAAGTCGATGTCGGAGATCATGACGTCGAGACCGGACATCTTCTGGACCTTCTGCAGGATGTCGAGGCCGCGCCGGCCGCGGTTGCGCTTGAGCGAATCCGGTGAGTCAGCAACGAGCTGGAGTTCCTTGAGCACGAACTGGGGAATGACGAGGGTGCCGTCGAGGAAGCCCGTCTCGCACACGTCCGCAATCCGTCCATCGATGATGACGCTCGTGTCGAGCAGCCGGTAGCGTTTCTGGGGCCCGGCGTCGCGGAAGAGCGAGACGAGCCGCGCCGGCTGCAGCCACTCACCTTTCCGGGCTCCCATCACGATCCCGAGGTACGGGAAGACGAGCAGGGTGAAGCTGTGCAGGAACGCGACGCGCGGATCGCTCGCGTCAGCCCAGAAGAGCGCGGCGCCAATCGTCTTGGCCAGCCCGAGCCCGATGGCGCCTCCGATGAGCGCGCCGAGGAGGTCGGTGACTTCCGCCTCGCGCAGGCGCCCCTCGACGCCGATGATGACTAAGCCCAGCAGCGCGCCGACGACGGCGTTGGTCCAGACATCGGCGGTGAACGGCCGGACGAGGACGGCCGCATACGTCACAGCGAGGACGAACAGCACACGGACGATCAGATGCCAAGGCATGTATGAGCTCCGCGAAGAAAGAACCCGGGTATGAAGACGTACCTTATGATACTGCCCCGCCTCGCTACCAATCGATCAACTGATCGAGCGCCTCGGATACCGTCTTGACCCCGACGACCTCGCATCCGGCCGGAGCCTCGACCGGGGCAAAGTTACCCTCCGGGACGACGCAGCGGGTGAAGCCCATCTGCGCCGCCTCGCGCACGCGCAGCGCCGATTGGCTGGTCCCGCGAATCTCTCCGGCAAGGCCGACCTCGCCAAAGACCGCGGTCGCGGCCCGGATCGCCCGGTTACGGACACTCGAGGCGACAGCCGCCACGATCGCCAGGTCCGCCGCCGGCTCATCCACGGTCATGCCCCCCGCCACGTTGACGAAGACGTCCTCCGCGATCAGGTTGAGGCCGGCTCGCTTCTCGAGCACGGCCAGGAGGAGCGACAGCCGATTCTGATCAAGGCCACTCGCCATGCGCCGCGCATTGCCATAGGAACTGGTGCTGACGAGCGCCTGCACCTCTACCAGGAGCGGGCGCGAGCCTTCGACACAGCAGAGCACGGCCGACCCCGGCGCGCTGGCCGCCCGCTCGGCGAGAAACAGCTGCGACGGGTTCGGCACGGCCTTGAGCCCGGTGCCCGTCATCTCGAAGACACCAAGCTCGCTGACGGCGCCGAAGCGGTTCTTCACCGCCCGAACCACGCGGTGGGCATGATGCTTCTCACCTTCGAAGTACAGCACCGTATCCACGATGTGCTCGAGGGCCTTCGGCCCGGCGAGGTTGCCGTCCTTCGTTACGTGCCCGACGAGAAACGTGGGAATGTTCTGGCCCTTGGCCGCAAAGAGCAATTGCGTCGCCGATTCGCGCACCTGCCCGATGCTGCCAGGCGCGGACTGGAACTTCAGCGAGAACACCGTTTGAATGGAGTCGACGATCACGAAGGCGGGCCGGAGACGGGCGATCTCCTCGAGGATTCGCTCGAGACAGGTTTCCGCGAGGATGTAGAGCGGTGCACGTTCGACGCCGAGACGCTCACCGCGGGACTTGATCTGGTGCTCGGATTCCTCGCCCGAGCAGTAGAGCACAGGGCCCACGGCTCTCGCGAAGTGTGCCGCCGCCTGCAGGAGCAGCGTCGACTTGCCGATGCCGGGCTCGCCGCCGATGAGCACGAGCGATCCAGGAACGACGCCGCCGCCGAGCACGCGGTCGAACTCGCCGATGCCGGTCGACAGCCGCTCGGCGACGACGGTATCGATGTCGGCGTAGAGCTGAGGCCCCGCGGCCCCCGCCAGCGCGTACCGTTTCTCGGCCGAGCCTGCCGTGACGGCCGCTGGAACCGGACGCTCCTCGACCATCGAGTTCCACGCGCTGCACTCGGGACACCGGCCCAGCCATTTGGCCGACTGCGCGCCGCACTCCTGACAGGCGAAGACGGTTTTCTGTTTCATGTTTCGCGGCTCGCTACTCGCGGCTCGCGGCTGGCTGCTCACAGCCGGACACGTCGCTGCCCTCCAGCTTAGAGCATGCCGGATTCACAGCGACGCTGAAACTGAAAAACATCTTCAGGGTTAGCAGTAGCGAGCAGCCAGCAGCGAGCAGCGGCCAGCGAGCCGCCTAGGAATACACCCGCTGAATCCGGCTGCCCACGCGGCACAGCAGCTCGTATGGAATGGTTCCGATCGAGGCGGCGATCTCGCGCACGCCGATCGACTCGTCACCCTGCTGGCCGAGGATCACCACTTCGTCGCCCGGCGCCACGTCCGTGCCGGTCACGTCGATCATCGTCATGTCCATGCACACCGACCCGACGATCGGCATGCGGCGGCCGCGAACGAGCATGAAACCGCGGCCGGCGAGCCGCAGGTCGAGCCCATCGGCGTACCCGGCCGGCACGACGGCAATCGTCCGCTGTTCGGCCACTGTCGTCTTGATGCCGTAGCCCGTACCTTCACCGGGGCGGATGCCCTTCACCGCAACGATCCGGCTGTGCAGGGACAGGGCTGGACGGAGCGCGATCGTCGTTGCGAGCGGTGGAGGAGCGACGCCGTAGAGCAGAAGCCCCGGACGCACGAAGTCGTACCACACCCGCTCGTCGCGCAGAAGCGCTGCGCTGTTGGCGGCATGACGAACGCGGGCGTCGATGCCAAGCGCCGCGAGATGCGTGAGCGACGCCTCGAAGCGCGTCCGCTGCTCGCCGAAGAGCGCGTGGTCCGGGTCGTCGGCGGTCGCGAAGTGGGTGTACACGGCGTCGATCCCGAGGTTGGGACTCGCCGCGACCTCGGGCAGCGTCCGATCGAGGTTGTCGTGGCGGAACCCCAGCCGGTTCATGCCGGTGTCGATCTTGAGGTGGGAGTGCAGGACGATGCCGCGGGCCGCCGCCGCGGCCTGCAGCGCGCGCGCGGCGCCCGGCGTGGAGATCGTCGGGGTCAGATCGTGCTCGAAAACGCCGTCGAGATGGCTGACGCTCAAGGCGCCAAAAACCAGGATCCGCGCCCGCACACCCGCCTGGCGCAGCACGATGGCTTCCTCGATGTCCGCGCAAGCCAGCATGGCGGCGCCAGCGTCCTCGAGCGCGCGCGCGACTTGCGGTGCGCCGTGCCCGTACGCGTTGGCCTTGACGACCGCGATAATCGCCGGCGCCGGCCGATCAGCAGATTCGAGGTACGCGGCGATCGCGCGGCAGTTGCTGCGAATCGCGTCGAGGTCGACGCGTGCGACGGTCGGCCGGATCATGGCGATCCGTGCGCGAGGTTCTCGAACCTGGTGAACTCTTTGATGAACGCCAGCTTGGCCGTGCCAGTCGGCCCGTTCCGCTGCTTACCGATGATGATTTCGGCGACGCCCTGTGCCTCCTGATTCGGCTGTCCATCATCGTCGCGGTACTGATCCGAGCGGTAGATGAACATGACGACGTCGGCGTCCTGCTCGAGGGCGCCGGACTCGCGCAGGTCGGAGAGCTGCGGACGGTGATCGGAACGGGTTTCCGGCGCCCGCGAGAGCTGCGACAGCGCGATGATCGGGACGTTCAGCTCCTTCGCGAGGCCCTTGAGCGATCGCGAGATGGAGGCGAGTTCGGCCTGACGGCTCTCGAACCGCCCACGGCCCTGCATGAGCTGGATGTAGTCGATGATGAGCAGGTGCAGCCCGTGCTCGGCCTTCAACCGGCGCGCTTTTGCGCGCATCTCCAGGACACCGATCGACGCTGAGTCGTCGATGAAGACGCGCGCTTCAGCCAGCGTGCCGAGCGCATGCGACAGGCGCCCGTAGTCCTTCTCGCTGAGGAAGCCGCTGCGGAATCGATGGGCGTCGATGCGGGCCTCTGCGGTGAGCATGCGCATGAAGAGCTGCTCCTTCGACATCTCGAGGCTGAACAGCCCGACCGTCATGTCGGTCGAGGTGCCGACGTGAAGCCCGATGTTGAGGACGAAGCTCGTCTTGCCCATGGCCGGCCGGGCGGCGACCAGCACCAGATCCGACGGCTGGAGGCCGGAGGTCATCTCGTCGAGATCGACGAAGCCCGTCGGCACGCCGGTGACGAGGCCTTTGTGCTGCTGCAGCTTCTCGATCGTCGCGAAGCTGCTCTGCACGAGGTCGCGCAGTGGCACGAAGCCGGCACGGATACGATCTTCAGCGATGGCGAAAATCGCGCGCTCGGCCTCATCGAGGAGGAGGTCCGGCTCCTGCTCGGCCTCGTAGGCCTCGGTCAGGATCTTGTTGGCCGAGTGGATCAGGTTGCGGAGGGTCGACTTCTCCTTGACGATGCGGGCGTAGGTACTCGACGTTGGCCGATCGTGGCACGCCGTCGGCGAGCGACGCGATGTACGCCGGACCACCGACCTCGTCGAGCTGGCCCGTGCGGGACAGATCTTCCCTGAGGGTGACGAAATCGATCGGGTCGTTGCGCTCGCTGAGCGCAACCATGCTGTTGAAGATTCGACGGTGCGCGTCGCGAAAGAAATCGCGCGCGTCGATGAGCTCGGCGGCGTGATTGAACGCTTCGTCGTGAATGAGGATCGCGCCGAGGACGGACTTCTCGGCGTCAAGGCTGTGGGGAAGCGTGCGTTCGGCGGCGACGTCTGGCATCGGTGGAATCGGCGCAAGAATACCAGATCCATCGAGCCAGGTGATCGACAGACGGCTCTGTCGATCACCCGAATACGTGATGCCGGCGCCGGGCGCTAGCGCTGCGCGGCGACGATCGTCACCTTCACCTGCGAGGTCACCTCGCGGTGCACCTTCACAGGGACGGTCACTTCACCGAGAGCCTTGAGCGGCTCCGGCAGATGGATCTTCCGCTTGTCGATCTCGAATCCCTTCGCGACCAGCGCCTGCGCGATGTCGGCCGAAGTGACCGATCCGTACAGGGTGTTGTTCTCGCCGACGCGGCGGGCGATTTCGACTTCGGTCTGCGTGAGGCGCTGACCGTAGGCTTCGGCCTGTGCCTTCTCTTCGAGGTCGCGCGCTTCGGCCGCGTGCCGCTCGCGTTCGATCTGCTTCTTGTTCGCCTCGGTGACGGCAAGCGCCATTTTTCGCGGCAGCAGATAGTTGCGGGCGTAGCCGCTCGCGACCTTCACGATCTCGCCGCGCCGGCCGAGGTTATCGACGTGTTCTCTGAGAATGACTTCCATGGTTGTCACCTGTTGATGGTCACGACGGGGTCGCGAAGACCGCCGAAGTTGCGAAGACCGCGAAGCGATGTGTTGACCTTCGCGATCTTCGAGGCTTCGCGAACTTCGCGATTCCCCTCGTGAGGCATCCGCGTTAGTCCGTCACATACGGCACGAGCGCCAGCTGCCGCGCGCGCTTGATTGCGGTCTGCAGCTTGCGCTGATGGAGCGCGCACGTCCCGGAGATGCGGCGCGGCTGGATCTTGCCGCGCTCGGGCAGAAATGGCGCCAGCAGCCGCACGTCCTTGTAGTTGACGTAGTCGATCTTCTCCGCGCAGAACTTGCACACGCGCCGGCGGCGGAAGAAGCCGCCGCCACCCCGGCGGGCGCCGTCCTTGTTCTTGTCCTTGTCGCCGCCCTTGCCGCCGCGGCCGCGGCCGCCGCCCCCTCGTTCTTCGCTCATCGCTGAACCTCCATCCCATCGCGATCGTCATCGGAGTCCTGGTCGCCGCGCTTCTCGCCTGGCGCCGGCTCCGGCGGCAACCCGCGCGCGACCCGGCGTCTGGCCTGGTTGGCCTTGCGCGCGTCCCGCGTGCGATCCGCCACCCGAATTTCCTCGTCCACGCGCACGACCAGGTGCCGAATGACCTGGTCGGTCACGCGCAGCCGCCGATCGATCTCTTTCATCACGTCGCCAGACGTGCTGTTGATCGTCTCGACCACGTAGGTCGCTTCACGGTGATGGCCTATCTCGTAGGCGAGCTTGCGCCGGCCCCAGTTCTCGGTCTTCTCGAGAACCGCGTTGCTGCTGGCGAAACGATGGACGATTTGCTCGATCTGCGTGTGCAGATCGGCGACCTCCTGCTCGGAGGCATCTGGTGTGATGAGGTAGACGAGCTCGTACTGTCTGCTTGCGCTCATGACTCTCCTTGTGGACTGATGGCTACCTTCTTAGCTATCAGCTCTCAGCCATCAGCTCTCAGCTTTTCTGCTGAGAGCTGACAGCTGAAAGCTGACGGCTTTGGTAGCAAGGAGAAAACGGATTGTCTCTTCCCGCTTTCTTTATTCAGTGCTCGCGGGGCCCCACCCCCGCTCGCTCTCGCGCGGCGACTTCGCGCCGCGCTCGGGCCGCAGGCGCTGCCGATTGGGCATTTTCCCAACTATCATCGACAGCTCGGCACGGCCAACCGATCTTCTTCCGTCTGACTCTGTCTCCTACTTACTATCTTCTTCCCGATCTTCCCGACGATTGAACCGATTCATCATCGGCCCGAGGCCTTCGCTGACGAATACTTCCGCGGCATCGGCTGCTTTCGCGATCGCCTCGGCCATTATCGGCTGCTCGTCCTTGTCGAACGTAGCGAGCACGTGATCGGCCAGGTCCCGGCGCGCATCGCCGCGTCCGACGCCGAGCCGCAACCGCGCAAACTCTTCGGTCCCGAGCTGCTCGATGAGCGACTTGAGCCCGTTGTGCCCGCCGGCCGACCCGCTGCCCCGGGTCCGCAATCGTCCCAGCTCGAGCTGGGCCTCGTCGACGACGACCAGCAGATCCGGCAGCTCGACCTTGAAATACCGCAACAGGTCGCCGACGGCAAACCCGCTGAGGTTCATAAACGTCAGCGGCTTGACGATGAGCACGCCGGCACTGCGCCACTTCGCGATCAGGGCCTCTGCCGGCGCTGCCTCCCACTCGACTCCGTGCCGGGCCGCCAGGGCGTCGACGACGTCGAAGCCGACGTTGTGACGGGTGCCTGCGTACTTCCGACCCGGATTGCCCAGACCAACAATGAGCTTCATTACTTGAAGCTCGCGGGGCCCCACCCCCGCTCGCGTTCGCTCGGCGGCTTCGCGCCTCGCTCAGGCCGCAGGCGCTGCCGACCCAGCCGCCGGCTCGAATCACCCACAGCCCGGCACGCTCCACGCAGCCATTATTCTTCGGCCTTGTCGGTCTTGCCCTTCTTGATGACCTCCGGCTCGGGCGCCGCACCGGGCAGCGGCGCCGCTGCGGCCTCGGCCGCCGGCGCTTCTTCCTCGACCTTCAGCGTGACGACGTGCACGATCATCATGTCGGCGTCGCTGATCGCCGTCCATTTCGCTCCGGCGGTCGGCAGATCGCGGACGCGCACACCCTGGTTCAGCATCAGCTCGCTGACGTCCACGGTGATGTTCTCGGGGATGTCGCCCGGCAGCACCTCGATCTCGACCTCGCGGTTCACGAAGTCGACGATGCCGCCCTGCTGCTTGACGCCCTTGGCCTCGCCCTTGAGCAGGATGGGCACGGTGACCGTCAGCATCTTGTCCATCGCGACCTGGTAGAAGTCGGCGTGGAGCAGCTTGTGGTCGATGGGGTCGAGTTGGTACTCCTTCACCAGCACGCGCGTGTCGCGGGTCGCGTCAGCCACTCCGTCGTTATTAACAGGCCGATGAGCGTATTGACGCCCGACTCCGAGTGCAGGATCTTCGACAGCGCCTTCGGGTCGACGGCGATCTCGAACGCCTTCCCCTTTTCGGCGCCGTAGAGCACGGCCGGAATGCGCCCGCTCGCGCGGAGCCGCCGCGCCTCGTTCTTGCCCCGACTATCACGCTTCTCGAACTTCAATGTTGCTGCCATATGTTGTGCTTCCAGCTTCCCGCTTCCCGCTTCCAGCCGCCGCTCCAGGTTTACTGGAAGCTGGGAGCTGGCAGCCGGGAGCTACACGAACAAACTTGAAACCGACGTCTCTTCGTTGATGCTCCGAATCGCCTGCCCGAGGAGGCGCGCCACCGACAGCTGCCGGATCTTGGTGCAGCCGCGCGCGCGATCCGAGTGCAGCGGAATCGTGTTGGTGATGATCACCTGCTCGATCGGCGCCGACTCGAGCCGTTCGACGGCCGGACCCGACAGCACCCCGTGCACGGCGCAGGCAATGACGCGCTCGGCGCCGTTGGCCTTGAGCGCGTTCGCCGCTTTCACAATCGTCCCCGCCGTGTCGATGATGTCGTCCTGGATGATGCACGTCCGGCCGGCGACGTCGCCGATCACGTTCATCACCTCGGCCGTCCCATCATCGCTGCGGCGCTTGTCGATGATGGCCAGCTCGGCGTCGAGCCGCTTGGCGTAGGCACGGGCGCGCTCGGCGCCGCCTGCGTCCGGCGACACGAGAGTCAGGTTCGGCATCCCGAGCCGGGCGCAATACTCGATGATCACCGGCGCCGCGAACAGGTGATCGACCGGGATGTCGAAGAAGCCCTGAATCTGCGCCTTGTGCAGATCCATCGTCAGCACCCGGTTCGCTCCCGCCGCGCTCAACAGGTTCGCGACGAGCTTGGCCGAGATCGGCACGCGCGGCTTGTCCTTGCGATCCTGCCGTGCGTAACCGTAGTACGGGATGACGGCGGTGATCCGCGACGCCGACGAGCGGCGGAACGCGTCCATCATCACGCACAACTCGACGAGGTGCTCGTCGACCGGGGCGCTCGTCGGTTGCACGACGAAGACGTCCGTGCCGCGAATGTTCTCGTCGATCTGAAACGAGACTTCCGTGTCCGGAAAACGCAGCAGCCGCGCCTGGCCCAGCTGCACGCCAAGGAACTCGCCAATCTCGGCGGCGAGCGCCCGGTGAGCGCTTCCCGAAAACAGTTTCAGCTGCCCGCGACTCATACCGTCGGCCTCGCGCGACTCAGGACTGGTTGGGGCGGGAGGATTCGAACCTCCGAATACGGGAGCCAAAGTCCCGCGCCTTACCGCTTGGCCACGCCCCATCGGCCGGACGTCCACGGGAGCCTCGCAATCTCCTCCGCCAGGGGCAGCAACGCGCTCGTGACACGCCGCTCCTCAGGCGCGTCCCGCAGCCTGTCCGCAAAGGGGTAAGTTTACACCGAGCGCGACTTAGTGGCAACCGGACGGGCTCGCCGCTCGTGTTCGGCGCGGCTCAGGGTCCGCGTCAGCCGGGCACGGGCGCCGGCCCGCGTGACCGGCTTGAGCGCTCGCACGGCAGCCGCCTGCGTCCGAAACAGGCCGAAGACGGCCGACCCGCTCCCGGACATGGCTGCCGCGACGGCTCCCGCTTCGCGCAGGACGGTCTTGAGCGTGCCAATCTCCGGATGACGCCGCACGACCGGCGGTTCGAGATCGTTGATCATTTGCGCGGCCCTGGTCGGCCAGGGCACCGGCAGCATCTGGGGCTCGCGCGGCTCGCGCAGCCCGGCCGTGCGGTCCTCGTCATACCAGGCGTACGCCTCGGCCGTCGAAATGCCATACGGCGGCTGGACGATCACCACCCAGTGCGTCGGCAGATCGACGAGCGGGTAGATTTCCTCGCCCCGCCCGAGGCCGAGCGCCGTGCCGCCGGAGAGGAAATACGCGACGTCGGCGCCAATCGCGCCGGCAACATCGCGGATGACCGGAAGCGGCACGCCGCCCCACACCCGCGCGAGCGCAAGCAGCGTCGCCGCGGCGTCGGCGCTGCCCCCGCCGAGGCCGGCCTGCATCGGGATTTGTTTCCTGATCGAGATGGCGATATCAGCAGGCGCGCCCGCGCGGCCCATCGCCGTCCAGAGCGCCGCTGCCGCGCCCCACACGAGATTCGACTCGTCGAGCGGCACGCCCGGCGTCCGGCACCTCAGCGCGAAGGGCCCCGGCCGCGTCACGCACAGGAGCGTGTCGTGCAACGCCACCGACTGAAACACCGTGCGCAGCTCGTGGTAGCCATCCGCCCGTGTGCCGAGCACGCGCAGATCGAGGTTGACCTTCGCGTGCGCCCGGACGCGCACGCGCACGCGCTTGAAGGCCGCCGGCTTAGCGGCCAAGGGGGCCTGCCTCTCGAAGCTGCTCGAGCGTCATCGGCGTGGCATCCGGCGCAACCTCGACGTGGAACGCGTCCGCACCGAGCGGCTCGTTGATGTCGACCTGGGACAGTCGAATCGTCAGGTCGGTCACGGTGGAGGCCTGCCCATCTCCCCGGCCGGGTGCGGCACGCAACCGGATAGTAGCCGGCCGGCCCACCTGAAAGTCGGCGTATCGGACTTCTACCGACCCTCGCACCGAGGCCGTCATCTGCCACGCGCCGTTGACCTCTTGAAGCCAGCTCGTCGCGCCGCCCGAATCAACGGCCACCCACGCGGAATCGAAAGAGCGGCCCGCGGTGGCGGGGCCGGTCGCGAACCCGCACCCAGCCACGATCGTCCGCAGATCCTCGGGCCCGATCGCCACGCCGGCGAGCGCCTCCAGAGTTGCCGCCGGAGGCGCGCCGCGAAGCACCCGTCCTTCGCGCGGCAGGACGAGCGTGGCGTCCTCGCCAATCGCCACGTACACGAAGATGGGCTTTCCCGGCGCCGGGAATTCCAGCCGCACCCGCGCGGGGGCCTCGAAACCCGCATCGAGCTTCGCGCGCAGTCGATGGTTGCCCGCTTTCCCGGAAATGGAGAGGACCGCGACCATCGACCGCACCCCACGGCACCCTTCGGTGGCGAGCTCGTAGGGGCGAGCGTAGTCAGGGTAGGCGCTGCCGGCGCCCGACGGCAGCGTGACGAGCCGTGGTGCGCAGGAGGCGGTAGCGAGGCAGAGGGCGGCCAGAAGCAGGCGAATCCCGCGATTCACATCCGGCCTCGAGCCTCGCGGATCTTGTTCTGGATTTTGGTCTTGTCGATCGACTGGCCGTCACCGCCGAGCGCCCGCTCCCAGGCGGCGGCGGCGTCGGCGAACCGGCGCTGCTTGAAGCGCAGGTCGCCGAGATGATCCTGCACGACCGAACTGCTTTTCAGCTTGTCGGCGGCTTCGGTTAGCGGGCTGTCGGCGAGATCGAGCCGGCCCTGCTGAAAGTAGGCCCAGCCCAGGCTGTCGAGGTACGAAGGATTCCCCGGCTCGATTTTGAGCGCGCGTTCGAGAAGCGTCACCGCCTCCGCAAGGCGGTCGCCGCGCTCGGCGAGCATGTAGCCAAGCGAGTTGAGCGCATTGGCGTCCATCGGATCGCGCGCGATCAAGTCCCGGAGCGATTTCTCGGCGCCCTTGAAGTCCCCCTTGTCCTGGAGGATGAGCGAGAGCACGTGGAGCCCGCGGGGGTCTTCCGGGTTCGCCGCGACGAACTGCTCTGCGGTGGCTTGCGCCGCTTCGAGGTCCTTCAAGACGCGCTGACTCTCGGCCAGCAAGTACAGCAGGACCGGGTCCTTCGCTTCCGGGCGGCCAGAGCCAATCGTCGTCTTCAGCAGGTCGCGCGCCTCTGTATTGCGGCCGGCCGAGAGGAGCGCCACCGCACGACGCCGCGCAATCATCTGTGCCCGGGGGTTGAGCGTCTGCGCCCGGGCCAGGGCATCGGCTGCCGGGCTCCACTGCTCGTCCTGTTCGTAGACCTCGGCCAGACGCATCTGGGCCCGGAAGGAACCGGGGTTGTCGGTGAGCACTCTCTTGAGCGTCTCGACGGCCTGCTCCGTCTGACCGGCGCCTTCCTGCGCGGTCGACAGCAGGATGGCGGCATCGACGAGCGCAGGCTGACTCTCGACGACGCGGCTCAAGAGCGGCACGGCCTTCTCGAACGCCCTGGTCTGCACATAGAGACGGCCCAGCACCAGGTCGAGGCCTGAGTCGCCTTCTCCATGGGCCTTTTCGAGCGCGGCAATCGCGCGAGCCGGATAGGTCGCCGGATCGTCGCCCTTTCGCAGCGAGAGGCGCCGCTCGGCGTAGGCGGCGTAGACCGTGCCCAGGATCCGGTTCGCTTCCTGGTTGGTGGCGTCCCGCGCGAGGGCGGCCTCGGCATTCGCAACCGCGTCGAGGGCGTTGTCCTGACGCGCGTAGAGGCCAGCCAGCTCGGCGCGCAGTTCCGCCGACCCGGGGTCGAGCGCAATCGCGCGCTCGTGAGCTTTGATGGCCTCGTCGACCCGGCCGATGCTCTCGAGATGGCGCGCGATGAGAAAGTAGTAGCCTGGATCGCCCGGCTCGGCGCCCGGTTGCGCAAGCCCGCCCGCCGCCGCTGGAGCGACGGGGAGCATGGAAAAAACGAGAAGCGCCGAGAGCAGAAAAGGCCGCATCTACCTGACTATAATGACGTCAGCCGGCCGCGAGACGCAAACGGCATCTGGTATAGTGCAACCGCAGGCAACGATTGCCTGCCAAGGTGTCCGGAGCCAGCTGTATGCCCGTCGATCCCGAATTGCTCGAAATACTGGCCTGCCCCAACTGTAAGACCAAGGTGGAGCTCGTCAAGAACGGCAGCGCGCTCAAGTGCGGCCAGTGCAAGCGCGTCTATCCAATCAAGGACGATATCCCGGTCATGCTGCTCGACGAAGCGACGGTCGAGCCGTAGGGGGCAGCCGAGGCGCGCCAGGCGCGCGGCAGACACGTGAAGATACTGCTCATCCGCCTGCGTCTCATCGGCGACGTGGTCTTCACGACGCCGCTTCTCGGGGCCCTCGAGCGGACGTTCCCTGAATCCCGCCTGACTTATCTCGTGGAACGCGACGCCGCGCCGGTCGTAGCCGGCAACCCGCACCTCGCCCAGGTCATCGTCGTCCCGCGGACGCGCGGGCTGGCGCGTGTCCGCGACGACCTGCGGCTCGCGCGGCGTTTACGGGCGGAACGGTTCGATGTCGTCTTCGATCTTCACGGCGGCCCGCGAAGCTCGTGGCTGACCTGGGCGACCGGCGCGCCCCAGCGCATTGGCTACGACATTCCAGGCCGGGGCTGGCAATATACGCGGACGGTTCACCGGCCGCGCGGGCTGCAGCCGCGCCATTCGGTCGTGAACCAATGGGCGTTGCTGACGGCAGTGGCCGGCTGGTCGGCGGCGCCGCCGGACCCGGCGCGCAACCCGGCCGAGATGACGCTCGATCCCGAGGTGGACGCGCGGATCGCCGAACGCCTGCGCACGGCGGGAGTGGACCAGCGGCATGAGGTGATGGTGATCCACGTAAGCGCGGGAAACCCCTTTCGCCGATGGCCGGAGCCAGCTTTCGCGACGCTCGTCGCGGGGCTGGCGGCCCGCGACGCACGCCGCCGCATCGTCCTCAGTTCGGGCCCGTCGGATCGCACAGCGGCCGATCGCATCGCCAGCACAGCCCGGCAACAGCTCGGGCCCGCCCGCGCCGGCCAGGTGCTCGAGTTCGGCGATGTCGATCTCGCGGAGTTGCGCGCCCTCGTCGAGCGTAGCGCGCTCTTCATCGGTGGTGACAGCGGGCCGCTCCACGTCGCATCGACGACGACAACGCCGATCGTCGGAATCTACGGTCCGACGCTGTCGGCGCGATCGGCGCCCTGGCGCGATCCGGCAATCCCGACCGAGTCGGTCGAAATCGATGGTCTGCCATGCCGCCCGTGCGAGCAGCGGGTCTGCGCGCCTGGCGATTTCCGCTGCCTCACGCGAATCGAGCCGGAGACGGTGATCGCGGCCGCGGAGCGCGCGCTCGCGCGCGGCACCGCGCACGCCAACGTCAGGATGCACTCATGAACGTCGCTGTCCGCCTCCCGGATGACTCGCCGCCAGATCGCATGTCGGGCCTGGAACGCGCGGCCTACGTGTCGCTCCTGGCGTTCGCCGCGGCGCCGCAGTTCTCGATTGCTGTCTCCGAGAGCCTGCTCGGCCTTTCGGCGCTGCTCTGGATCGCGGTGGTGGTCGTCAACCACGAACGCGTCGAAGTGCCGCGGATGTTCTGGCCGCTCGCGGCCTACGCGGGCGCAACGCTCGTCGCGTCGCTCTTCTCGGTCGATCCGGAGATCAGCTTCCGTGACTGCAAACAGCTCCTGCTCTTCGCGGTCGTGCCAATCACGTACCGGCTGTTCCGCGGCGAGCGCAGCCTGACGGTGATCGATGTGGTCATCACCGTTGGTGCCCTCAACGCCGTGTACGGCATCGTCCAGTACCGGCATCCTCGACTTCGACAACGTCGCCAGGCGCGTGCAAGGTAACCTCGGACACTACATGACCTACTCCGGGGTCATCATGCTCGTCGCCTGCATCGCAGTGGCGCGCGTCATGTTCCGGCGGCGCGAGCGGATCTGGGCCGCGCTCGTCCTCCCGGCAGTGCTCGTCGCTCTCGTCCTCACGCTCAGCCGCAACGCCTGGGTCGGCGCCTGTGCCGGCATCGGCTCGCTCTTCCTGCTGCGGGATCTCCGCTCGGTGTTCCGGATGGCCGCGCTGGTGCCGGTCGTCCTCGGGCTGCTCATCGCGTTCGCGCCGTCGGCGATCAGCGATCGGTTCTACTCGGCGCTGTCGCTCAAGGAAACCGTCGGCGACAGCGTGACCAGCACCTCGACGCTGCAGTCGAACCGCGACCGGATCGCGATGATGAAGAGCGGGCTCCGGATCATCAGGGACAATCCGCTCACCGGTGTCGGGCCAGACATGGTGATCCAAGTCTATCCGGGCTACCGCGAGCCGACCGCGGTCAGCCAGCGCAACTCGCATCTCCATAACGTACCGCTGCAGATTGCCGCCGAACGCGGGTTGCCGGCGCTCGGCATCTGGTGCTGGTTCGTCGGCACGCTGCTCGTCGACTTCCTGCGGCTGCGCAAGACCTCGCCGCTGCCCTCGCTTGCGACAGCCGGCTTCGCCTGTGTGGTCGCGATGGTCGCCGCGGGTATGTTCGAATACAATTTCGGCGACTCGGAATTCCTGATGCTGTTCCTGGTGCTGGTCACCCTTCCCTACGCCGCCGAACGCGTGCCGGCTCCGGCCGCCGAACGGAAGGCCGCGTAGCGCATGCCGTCTTTCCCGGGACTCGACCAGCTGCTCGATCGCCTCGCCGGTCGTTCCATCCTCGTCATCGGCGACCTGATGGTCGACCAATTCGTCATCGGCACAGTCGAGCGGATTTCGCCGGAGGCGCCGGTTCCGATCGTCCGGTTCGACCACGAGACGTGGCGGCTCGGCGGCGCGGCCAACGTCGCCAACAACGTGGTCGCCCTCGGCGGGCGCGTCGACGCGATCGGCGTGGTCGGGAACGACGCCGACGGCTCGCGTCTGCTCGAGGACCTCGCCGGGCGCTCGATCGGCACGGCGGGCATCATCAGCGACCCGTCGCGGTGCACGACGCGAAAACTAAGGGTGGTCACGACGCGCAACCAGCAGGTGGCGCGGATCGATTACGAGGCCGACAGCGACATCGCCTCGGCCACCGAAGCCCTCGTGATCCGCAGGATTGGCGAACAGGCGGCGGCGGTGCACGCGATCGTGATCTCCGACTACCTCAAGGGCGTCGTCACGCCGCAGGTCGCCGCGGCGGCCGCGCAAGCCGCGCGCACGCACCGCATCCCGCTGCTCGTCGATCCCAAGGTCGCCCACATCGAGCGCTACGCAGGCGCGACGGTCGTGACTCCGAACCATCTCGAGGCGGAATCGGTCACGCACATGCGCATCCGAACGGCATCTGACGCGCGCGAGGCCGCGCGGCGCTTCCGTGACCGCGCGAAAAGCGGCGCCGTACTCATCACACGAGGCGAGCACGGGATGTGGCTGCTCGCGCCCGGCAGCCCAGACAACCCCGACAGCCACGAAGGCAAGGATGTGGAGGTCGAGCTATCCGCCGAGGCACGCGAAGTCTCGGATGTCACCGGCGCCGGCGACACGGTGATCAGCGCCCTGGCGCTCGCCACCGCTGCCGGCGCGACCCTCGCCGATGCTGCCCGCCTCGCCAACCGCGCCGCCGGCATCGTCGTCGGCAAGTTCGGAGCGGCGACGGTGACGGTGGATGAACTGAGATAAGGCTCTGGGCTCTAGGCTTTGGGCTTCAGCAAGACCTTCGACTACACACCACGATCTTCCCAGAGCCTAAGCCCAGAGCCCAGAGCCCTCGTAGCGCCCTACCCGCCGCACTTATTCGTCAGCAGCAATATCTCCGGCATGCGTTGGCGGGAGAGCACGTTCCTCAGCTTGACGTCGAAGGTCGGATGCGAGCTGATGCGGCAGAGCCTGGCACTTGTCACGGGCTCAATCGCGCGGGCGTAGTCGTCTCGCGACACCATCAGAAACAGTGGACGGCCCGACTGCAGCAATTCCAGCACGGGCCCGTGATCGTAGAAGACATCCGTGTGCCGGCGGAGGTAGTACACGAGGCTCGGCAGCGCGACGTTATAGGTGACAATCAGGTCCTCCGGACCCGCGCGCTCTTTGAGTACCGCGGCAAGGCCCGGAGCGGGCTTGTAGGTCTCGAAGCTGGGCAGCACCTTCAACACGAAGATCCAGTTGACAACGATGAGCGCGCAGGCGACTGCCGCGAGCGCGGCGCCCACGCGTTTTCGCAACGCGAGCAGCATCGCGGCGGCACCGCCGACGATGGCTGTCGTCCCCACGACCGCCGAACCGGCGAGCACGTAGACCGCCAACGCGCTGTTGAAGAGCGCCAGGAATCCCGCACCAGCAGACGCGAGCAGCCCGCCGATCGCGATCGCGGCGCGCCCGATGCCCCGCGCCCCGGCGCCCTCCGGCCCCACCGCGCGCGCGATCACGACGCCTGCGAGGGCGACGATGGCCGGCACAATCGGGTAGATGTAGAGGTCCTGCTTCCCCGCCGACAGGGAGAAAAAGGCAACGATCACCAGGACCCAGATCCAGAGCAGTGTCTGGATTCGAAAAGCGGGATCCTCCTTGTTTCCGAGCCGGCGGGTGCGGAGCCATAACGCGGCCGCTGGGAAGAGGAGGAGCGACCACGGAAACGAGTCGCTGAAGACCACCGGCAGGTACCACCACACAGGGCGATCGGCATTCACTCCGACCCCTTCTACATAGCGGGCGAGATTCTCCCCGAAGAAGAACGACTCGATGGGCGCCCACCCCGACTGCCGGTAGAGGGCCGCGTACCACGGCGCGACGATCGCCAGGACGATCACCGTTCCGACCGGCACGAGCATGTCGCGCATTCGACCGAGCTCACGATGAACCAGGAGGTAGGCCGCGAAGACGAGGCCCGGAAGGAGCGCAGCGATCGGCCCCTTGGTCAGGACTCCGAGGCCGACGCAGACGTACATCAGAATCAGAAACAGCCGGCGCCGCGCCGGATAGCGTTCCGCGAGCGCAAAGAACAACAGCGTCAGCCCCATGAACATCGAGATGTAGATGTCGATGAAGATGCGCCTCGCGAACATCAGCAGCCGGGGGGACACTGCCAGGCCGAGCGCCGCCCACCAGGCGGCGTCTCTCGACTGCGCCGCTGACGACGCGGTCCGCCCCAGGAAGAAGGCCGTCGCAATCAAGACGATGCCGCCGAGCGCGATCGGGATGCGCTGCACGCCGACCGACACGCCGAACAGGTGAAAGAAAACCGCGACGATCCAGTAGCTCAGGACCGGCTTGTTGATGCGCGGCTCGTAGTTGAAGGTGGGATTGATGTAGTCGCCGCGCTCCATCATCTCGCGCGGCGTCTCGACATAGAACGCCTCGTTCGCATCCCAGATCGACGAACCGCCGAGGTCCACAAAGTAGGGACAGATGGCCAGAAACAGCAGGACGGGCAGCGCGTAGCGGCGAGACATGTTGGGGCGACTATGAAAGTTTGAAGTCTGACGTTTGAAGTTTGAAGTGAGGAAGTGGGAAATAGGAAGCACGAAGTAGAAGTTGGAAGGGAGGTCTGAAGTCGGGAAGGTTGAAGCTCGGAAGTGGGAAGTGCGGAAGTCTGAAGTTGGGAAGTGGGAAGTGCGGAAGTGGGAAGTGCGGAAGTGCGAAGTGCGGAAGTGCGAAGTGCGCGTGCTTCAGCAGGACGGCCTCCGTACTCGTCAGGTTCCTACTTCTCACTCTTCAAGTCTCGCTTCCTAGTCGCCACGGCTCGCACTTCCGCTTCAGACTTCGCACTTCGTACTTCCGCACTTCAGACTTCCCACTTCCCACTTCCCACTTCCCGCTTCAGACTTCCCTTCCAACTTCTACTTCTTGCTTCCCACTTCCTACTTCCCCACTTCAAACTTCAAACGTCAGACTTCAAACTTTCTCGGATCAGTGCCTAAAGTGCCGCTTACCCGTGAACACCATGGCGAGCCCTTCTCGTCCGCGGCGGCAATGACCTCGGCGTCGCGGACCGAGCCGCCGGGCTGCACGACGGCGGTCGCGCCCGCGTCGGCGACAGCGTCGAGGCCGTCGCGGAACGGGAAGAACGCGTCGGAGGCGACGACAGACCCGGCGAGTGCGCCGGCGGCCTTCATCACCGCGACTTTGACCGCATCCACCCGGCTCATCTGGCCGGCGCCGACGGCCAGCGTCCGGTCGGCGCCGGTGAAGATGACCGCATTCGACTTCACGTGGCCGCACACCCTCCACGCAAACCTGAGCGCGTTCCATTCTTCGGCCGTCGGGGCGCGTCTGGTCACGACCTTTGGAAAGTCATCGTGCGGCCAGGCCGCACGTGCTTCCGCGACCACATCGCGATCCTGCATGAGCAGGCCGCCGAGAAACGTTCGCGTGTCCCGCGCAAAATCATTGTCGAGGGCGCCGAGCTTTGCGAAGTCGGCGGTCGCCACGCGCAGGTTGGCCTTCGTCGCCAGGATCGGCTTCGCCTCGTCGGCGACGGCCGGTGCGATCACTGCTTCGATGAACGTCGATGTCAGCGCCCGGGCGGTCTCGGCGTCGAGCGTCCGGTTCAACCCCACGATGCCGCCGAACGCCGAGAGCGGATCCGCCTCGCGCGCCTTGACGTAGGCCTCGGCGAGCGTCGCGCCGAGCGCAACGCCGCACGGGTTCGTGTGCTTGATGATCGACGCCAACCGGCTCGGGGAACTCGAGGGCAATCCGCAAAGCGGCGTCGAGATCGAGCAGGTTCGTGTAGGACAGCTCCTTCCCCTGATGAATCTCCCATGGCGGCAGGAACGGCGCCTGATTCGGTATCCACTGCGCCTTCTGGTGCGGGTTCTCGCCGTAGCGCAGATCCTTCGGCGCAGGGTGGCTCGTCGGCAGCGCCTGCCGGGTCATCGCCCCCCCGGCAGAATCGACGGTCTTCAGCGTCAGCGCAATCATCGAGTCGTACATGCCGGTATGCTCGAACGCCTTCTTCATCAGGTGGAACCTGAATTCCAGCTCGGGTCCCCCGACGCGGCCGAGTTGCTCGAGCACGTGCCCGTAGTCCGCGGGATCGACGACGACGAGCACGTCGCGAAAGTTCTTGGCCGCCGCCCGGACCAGGCTCGGCCCGCCGATGTCGATCTCCTCGACCAGCGCGTCGAACGGGGTCTCGGGGTTCTGCGCGGCCTTGGCGAAGGGATACAGGTTCACGACGACGAGATCGACGGGCGTGATTCCGTGGCGCGCGATCGCCGCGAGGTCGTCGGGCCGCGAGCGGCGGGCCAGGATGCCGGCATGGATGGCTGGATGAAGGGTCTTGACCCGGCCGTCCATCATTTCGGGGAATCCGGTCACATCCGAGACGCCCAGGACGCGCAAACCAGCTGCCGCGAGCGCCGTGGCCGTCCCTCCAGTCGAGACGAGTTCGACCCCGAGGGCGCTCAGGCCCCGGCCAAAGTCAGCCAGCCCGGCTTTATCCGAAACGCTCAAAATTGCTCGCATATTTGTGTGTTTACTTGACATTTACACCGAGATTCCCTAGTATGGCCCGTGGCTGGGAGGCCAGCTATCGTAAGTCGAGGCCGCACACTCGCGGTCTTTTTTTGTGTCCACGGCCGTTGCCTCAACGTGTCGCGGATGGGTCTCATGCGGCGTCATGCGCCGCGGCTTCGCAAGGAAGAAAAGTACGATGCGTATCACAGGCAAGGTCAAGTGGTTCAACAACGCCAAGGGTTATGGTTTCATTGAACGTGACGGCGGGGCGGACGTGTTCGTCCACTTCTCGGCGGTCCAGGGCAATGGGTTCCGGACACTCGAGGAAGGTCAGGCGGTCGAGTTCGAGATCGTCGATGGCCCCAAAGGCCAGCAGGCGGGCAACGTAACGAAGCCCAGCTAAATCCCGGCACGAGACCGGAACGCCGCCAGGCGTTCCGGTCTCCAGTTCCCCCCGCTTCTCCCCCCGCTTCACTCCTTCGGCTCTTTCATATCTTTCATCGGCCTGACCGTAAACGCGACCTTCCCGTCCTTCACCGCGACGCGAAACGCGACTTCCGGATTGCCTTCGTCCTTCAACTTCGTCACCTGAGTCTTCACGAGCGCCGCGAACTTGTGGAACGGCACGACATCCTCGCCGTGCTGGCGCCGCGCATCCATGAGCGAATCGTAGAGCGTGTGCAGCTTGTCCATCTCGCGCACGGGATCGGTGAACGCGGTGACACTGACCACTTTGCCTCCCGCCGGCTTCGCCGCCTTCGGCGAGGCTTTCGGCAGCGGCTGGGCGAACGGCCCCTTACGGCCTTCTTCGCGTGACCGGATCCCGCGGTCCCAGAGCTCCACGAGCGACTGGAACCGGGACTGCAGCATATCGAACCGGAACCGATCGCCCGGTACCCATGCTGACGCCGCGATCGTAGCGCTTGACCATCGCTTCGACCCGGCCGCGCGTTTCCCAGGGCGGACGGGGCAGGCGGCCAGAGAAGAACATGTTGTACTCGCCTTCGAGGCGCTTGAGATCGGCCGCCAGGAGCTGAAGGTCCTTCTGAATGTCTGTCTGTTCGGCCATGCAGATACCTGAGGTCGACCGCGGCGTCAGGAAATCAGAAACCACACGAGCGGCAGCCAGAGCTCGCGCGCGTACGGCAGCGGCCGGTCGTCGATGAGCACCTCGCACGCGTCGAGGCTCCCGACGATCTCGAAAAGCGTCCGCAGCTGCAGCGCGTCGGGCGGATAGAAGCGCGCGCGGTGACGTAGCGCCGCGCCGCTGCCGATCTCGAGGTATTCGGCAGAGGCGCGGGCAAGCTCCAGCGCCCGCGCATAATCCGGTCCTTCGAATGCCGGAAACTGCAGCGAGACCGAGAACGGCCGCCGCGGCGTGCCGAAGAGCGCCTCGGCCAGCGCGGGATCCAGATTCGCCAGCTCGTCGTCTGTGGGCTGCTCCGGCAGATCGAGATACGGCCAGAACCGCTCGAGAGGACGATACTCGGGTACCTCCACGGCGGGAGGCGAGCCGTCATCCACCGGTGCGCGGGAATCGGCAGGCTTCATGAGCGAATCCATTCTACAAGGCTTCGCGTCTTCCCTGGTTCGTGGTTCAATCTGCCTGAATGACCCGCCTACGGAGCATCCCGTCGATCGAGCAGTTGCGCCAGCGCGAGGCGATGCGCCATCTCGAGATTAGGTACGGCCGGACGGCCGTGGTCGATGCGTTGCGCGCCGAAGCGGCAGCGCTGCGTGAACGGCTGGCGGCCACCGGTCCGGACGCCGCCCCCGAGGACGTCCTGTCGATATTGGAGCGCGGCGTCGAGGCTCGGCTCGATGCGGGATACGCTCCGTCGCTCGTCGCGGTCATCAATGCGACCGGCGTGATCATCCACACGAATCTCGGCCGGGCGCCGCTCGCCCGGACCGCCGCGGCGCGCGTCGCCGAGCTCGCCTCCGGGTACACCAACCTTGAATACGACCTCGCCAAGGGCGGCCGGGGGCGGCGGGACACGCACGCCGAACGCCTGCTCTGCGAGCTCACCGGCGCGGAAGCCGCAGTCGTGGTGAACAATAACGCCGCGGCGACGCTCCTCTCGCTGGCCGCGCTCGCGGCGGGACGGGAGGTCGTCATCTCACGCGGCGAGCTCGTGGAAATCGGGGGCGGGTTCCGCGTGCCGGACGTGATGGCGCAGTCGGGCGCGCTCCTGCGCGAGGTCGGCACGACCAACCGGACACGCGTGTCGGACTATGCCGCGGCCATCTCCGATCGGACGGCGCTGATTCTGCGGGTCCATCCGTCGAATTTCACGATTGAGGGCTTCGCCGAGCGTCCCCGCCTCCAGGACCTTGTCGCGCTCGGCCGGCGCTTCGACATTCCCGTGGCGGAGGACCTGGGCAGCGGGTTCCTCGGCTTCCCTACTGGCGTCGCGGCGCTCCGCGACGAGCCGTCGGTCGTCGACAGCGTGGCCGCTGGCGTCGCGCTCGTGATGTTCAGCGGCGACAAGCTCCTCGGCGGCCCGCAGGCGGGCATCATCGCCGGCGGCGTCGAGGCCGTGGCCCGCGTGCGCCAACACCCGCTGATGCGCGCGGTCAGGGCGGACAAGATGACCTTCGCCGCCCTCGAGGCCACTCTCGAAGAGCACGCCGCCGGCCGCGCGGCCGGCTCGGTTCCAGTCGTCCGCATGATCGCGCTGCCCGTGGACGCCATCGCCCGGCGTGCGCAAGGGCTGGTAGACCGGCTCTCGGCCGCCGGCCTCCAGGCGGATGCCGTCGAGGGATTCTCGGCCATCGGCGGCGGCAGCGCCCCTGGAACGCGCCTGCCGACAAGCCTCGTGGCCATTGCACTTCCCGCCGCTCGTCTCGAGTCCGCCCTGCGGGCCGGACGTCCCCCAGTGATCGCAAGAATCGAGAACGACCGCGTCGTTCTCGACCTCCGCACCGTGCCTGCCGGAACAAGACGATGAGCTCGCTGCGCTCGTGACCGCGGCTGCGTCGAGCTTGTTTCCGTGACAGGGCTCAGCGCTCAGAGCTCAAGCTAAACCTTCGAACACTTACACGAGGATCTTGCGTGAGCCTTGGACCCTGAAGGCTTGTGAAGAAACCGACGTTTAGTAGCGTCCGGCTTCAGCCGGACCAAGACAAGTCCGCCTAAAGGCGGACACTACGAGCGTTTTTCACAGGCTTGATCCGTAGGCTCTGCCTTGAGCCCTGAGCCTAGAAAATGGTCGAAATCGAATCGAGCGCGAGCTCGATCACCTTGGTCGGCAGAATCCCGAGATAAAAAACGGCCAGAGTGGCCAGGGCGAGCCCGGCGGCGGCGGGAAGCGGCACGCGTGGCCGCACGACGTCGCTGCCTTCGGTCATGTACATCATGACGACGATGCGCAGGTAAAAGAAGACCGAGACGACGCTCGTCAGCACGCCGATGATGGCGAGCCAGTAGTGGCCGCGCTCGACGGCCGCGCTGAAGATGTACCACTTGCCGATGAAGCCCGCCATCGGCGGGAAGCCTCCGAGCGACAACAGGAACACGGTCATCAGCGCCGCGAGGCCGGGGCGCGACTTCGACAGCCCGGCAAAGTCCCTCAGCTCATCGTGGCCGTGCTGGCCCGTTCCGAGCAGCGCGACGATCCCGAGCGCGCCGAGGTTGGAGACGGCATAGGCCAGGAGATAGAACAGCACCGCGGCCTTTCCGGTGTCAGTCGTCGCAATCAGGCCGAGGAGCAGATAGCCGCCGTGCGCGATGCTCGAGTACGCCAGCATCCGTTTGACGTTGGTCTGCACGACGCCGACCACGGTCCCCAGAATCATCGTCGCGGCGGCAATCACGCTCAGGACCGGAATCCATTGATCCTGCAGCGGTTCGAGGGGCGACAGGAAGACGCGGACGAACGCCGCGAACGCGGCGGCCTTCACCCCTGTGGACATGAAGGCGGTCACGATCGTCGGCGCACCCTCGTAGGCGTCCGGCGTCCACATGTGGAAGGGCACCGCGGAGATCTTGAAGGCAAATCCGATCGCGAGGAGGCCCAGCGCCAGCAGGGCCATCGTCGACGGCTGTCCGGCCCCCTGCGCCGAGAGGACCGCGCCCAGCTCGTCGAGCCGGGTCGACTTGGACAGGGCGAAAGCGAAGGCCACGCCGTAGAGGAAGAACGCGCTCGAGAAGGCCCCGAGCAGGAAATACTTGAACGCCGCTTCGGCGCCGGCGGCGCTCGATCGCCGCAGGCCCGTCAGGACGTAGACCGAGAGCGACAGCACTTCGAGCGCCAGGAAAATGACCAGCAGATCCGTCGCCGCGGCCATCAGCATCATGCCGCTGATCGCGAAGAGCGTGAGCGCGTAGTACTCCCCCGGAGGCAGCTGTTCCCGCTCGACAATCTCGTCGGAGAACAGCATCGTCAGCACGCCGATGATGCAGAGGACGAGGTTGATGAAGAGCGCGAAATTGTCCGAGCGGACGACCCCGAAGCTCTGCGCGTCGCTGCCCCAGAGAAAGACGGTGGCCAACGCCGCCCCAGCGAGCCCGATCAGGCCGAATCCGGCGATCGGCATGCGCTCGCCGCGCTGTCGGAACGCCTCGGCGATCATGGCCGCGCAGCCCGACAACACGACGATGACCATCGGGATGATGGCGGTGTATTCGCTCATTGTTTCAGTTCCCGGTTCGCCATTCGCGGTTCGCCGTTCGAGGTGCGCGGATCAGGGGTCAGGGTGCTGCGGTTGTCGAGCCGCACGCGCGCCGGCTGGCTCGCGGTCACCCGTTCGATGAGGCGATTCACCGACGGCTCCATCGGCCGCAGGAACATGCCGGGGAGCACACCCATGAGGACGGCCATGGCGATGGTCGGCACGAGGAGCGCCCATTCCCGCGGCGTCAGATCCGGCAGCTTCCGGTTCTTCTCGTTCGTGATCGCTCCGTAGTTCACGCGCTGGAACATCCAGAGCATGTAGACCGCCGAGAGGATGACCCCGGTGGCCGCGAGCGAGGCCAGCTTCGGGCTCCACTCGAAAGCGCCGACGAGTATCAGGAACTCCCCGACGAACCCGTTGAGGCCCGGGAGGGCGATCGACGACAGGGTGACGATGAGAAACGCAGCCACGAGCCGGGGCGCGACGGCCTTGAGGCCGCCGAACTCCGAGATGAGGCGCGTGTGCCGGCGATCGGAGAGCATGCCGACGATCATGAAGAGCCCGCCCGTGCTCACGCCGTGGTTCAGCATCTGGTAGAGCGAGCCCTGGACGCCTTGCAGGTTCATCGTGCAGAGGCCGAGCACGACGAACCCGAGGTGGCTGACGCTCGAATACGCCACCAGCTTCTTCATGTCGGGCTGGACCATGGCCACGAGCGCGCCGTAGATGATGCCGATGACGGCAAGGAGCGCGATGATCGGCGCCGACGCCAGCGCCGCCCCGGGAAAGAGCGGAAAGGCGAACCGCAGCAGGCCGTAGGTGCCCATCTTGAGGAGCACGCCGGCCAGGATGACCGACCCGGCGGTCGGCGCTTCGACGTGCGCGTCCGGCAGCCAGGTATGGAATGGGAAGAGCGGAACCTTGATGGCGAACGCGAGCGCGAATGCCAGGAAGAACCAGCTCTCCATCTGCGGCGAGAGCTGCAGGCCATAGAGGTCGAGCAGGTTGAAGCTCGGCACCCGCGTCGCGCTGGTCTCGGCATACGCCCACGCCAGCCCGATGATGGCAATCAGCATCAGGACGCTGCCCGCCATCGTGTAGAGGATGAACTTGACGGCCGCGTACACCCGCCGCTCGTATCCCCAGATCCCGATGAGGAAGTACATCGGGATGAGCATGGCGTCCCAGAAGATGTAGAAGAGGAACAGATCGACGGAGACGAAGACGCCGAGCATCGCGGTCTCGAGCGCCAGCAGGAAGAACGAAAACAGCTTGACGTTCTTGTGCACCGACTCCCACGAGGAGAGGAGCGCCAGCGGCGTCAGGAAGCCGGTCAGGACCACCAGAAAGAGGCTGATGCCGTCGACCCCGATTAGGTACTGGATGCCGAACATCGGCATCCAGGCGTGGGTCTCCATGAACTGGTAGTCGGCGCTGGCCGGATCGAACCGCCACCAGAGGGCCAGCGTGGCCGCGAACGTCAGGAGCGAGGTCGCCAGCGCGATGTTGCGCACCAGCGGCTCGCGCTCGGGCCGATCGCCGCGCCCGCCGGCCAGAAGCGCCAGGATCCCGCCTGCGAGAGGAAGAAAAACGATTAGCGAGAGCATGTCTGTAATCGCAAACGGAACACGATGCACACGGGTTGACCGCGCCTGTTCAGGCCGCCGCCGGCGGTCAGTTCCACAGGTAGCATCCGAAAACCACGATGTCGAAGTCCCACAGGTACCATCCCAGAATCAGCACGGCGCCGAGGAAGAGCGCGGCCGCATACGTTCGCACCGACCCGGTCTGCACGCGGCGCAGCGACGTGCTGAAGCTCTGCACGCCGGCACCGACGCCGTTGACCGAGCCATCGATCAGCCCTGCGTCCATGCCTTTCCAGAGCGCGCCGGTCGACAGCTGCTTGATCGGCTGGACGATCACGGCGTTGTAGATTTCGTCGAGGTAGTACTTGTTCAGCAGCAGCTTGTGCACGCCGCTGAACTGACGTTCGAGAGCCGCGGCTGCCGACGGCCGCCGGAGCCAGAAGAACATCGCGATGACGATGCCGGCGGCCGCGATGCCGGTCGAAATCGCCATCAGCATGCCTTCGGTCGCCATATCGCCGCCAGCGGCAGCGGGCGTGTGCACGGCCTCACCCTGGCCGGCCAGCGCGACCGGACTACCCTCCGCAGGGGCGCCGCGACGGGCTCGGCGGCGGCGTCTCGCCGGCGGCTGCCGTCTCGTGCGCTTCGAAGGCAGGCTCGAGGAACCCTTCGATGCGCGTTATGGCCCCCGAGCGCGTGTGGAATACCCACGTAGCCCGCGAGAACCGATCCGATGGCCAGGACGATGAGGGGAATCGCCATCGACGGGGGCGCGTCGTGAGGGGCGCCGTGCGGCATGCCCGCCGTGGCCGTGGGCGTCGTGCGACGCCACCGCCGCAGCGCGCCGCTCGCCGTGGAACGTCAGGAACACCAGGCGGAACATGTAGATCGGCCGTCAGGAGCGAGGTAATCGCGCCGATGACCCAGAGCAGCGTGCTGCCCTGGCTGTACTGCGTGCCGACGAACGTCTTGTAGAGAATTTCGTCCTTCGAGAAGAACCCCGACAGGAGCGGAACCCCGGCAATCGCCAGCGCGCCGATCATGAAGGTCCAGTAGGTCACCGGCAGGTACTTCCTCAGGCCGCCCATCTTGCGCAGATCCTGCTCGCCGGCGAGCGCGTGGATCACGGCGCCCGACCCGAGGAACAGACAGGGCCTTGAAGAACGCGTGGGTATAGAGATGGAAGATGCCCGCGGCATAGGCGCCGACGCCCATGGCGAGGAACATGTAGCCGAGCTGCGAGACCGTCGAGTAGGCCAGCACGCGTTTGATGTCGTTCTGGACGAGGCCAATCGTTCCCGCCATGAGCGCCGTCGCCACGCCGACTCCGGCGACGATCTCGAGCGTCATCGGCGCGTGCGAGAAGAGCACGGCATTCCTGCCGATCATGTACACGCCGGCGGTGACCATCGTGGCCGCGTGGATGAGCGCGGACACCGGCGTCGGCCCTTCCATCGCGTCGGGCAGCCACACGTGGAGCGGCAGCTGCGCCGACTTGCCGGTGGCCCCGACGAAGAGCAGCAGCGTGGCAATCGTCATCACGCCCATGCCGAGCGTCTCGGGTGCCCGCTTGGCCGCTTCTGCCGCGACGCCCTGAAAGTCCAGGGTGCCGAACGTCACGAAAATCAGCAGCATCCCGAGGATGAAACCGAAGTCGCCGATGCGGTTGACGACAAACGCCTTCTTGCCGGCATCCGACGCCGACTGCTTCGTGTAGTAGAAGCCGATGAGCAGATACGAGCAGAGGCCGACGCCCTCCCACCCCACGAACATCACCGGGAAGCTCGACCCGAGCACCAGGACGAGCATGAAGGACGCGAACAGGTTCAGGTACGAGAAGTAGCGCGCGTACTCGCTGTCAGTCTCCTCGTGCATGTAGCCGGTCGAGTAGATGTGGATGAGCGACCCGATGCCGGTGACGACGAGGATCATCAGCGCCGAGAGCTGGTCGAGCTCTGAGCGCGAAGGGTACCCGCAGGGCGCCCGACGTCAGCCAGTTGAAGACGACCTGTTCGACCGCGTGGCCGCCGTCGCCGAAGAGCGGCCAGGCCGAGGCAACCGACACGAGGAACGCCCCGATCATCACGAGGCAGGCGATGCCGCCGGAGACGGACTTCGGCAGTCGTCGCCCGAAGGAGGCGTTGACGAGAAAACCCGCGAAGGGCAGGAGCGGAATCAGGAGCAGCATGTCACCACTTGAGCGACGTAAACGCGTCCGGGCTGAGCGTCTCGCGGTGCCGGAAGAGCGCAATGACGATTGCGAGACCCACCGCCGCCTCGGCCGCGGCGACGGTCATCACGAAGAACGTGATGATCTGACCGTCGACGATTCCGTGGAACCGTCCGACCGCCACGAACGTCAGGTTCACGGCGTTGAGCATGATTTCAATCGACAGCAGGACGGTAATCAGGTTGCGGCGCAGGAACACGCCGGCCGTGCCAATCGCAAAGAGGAGGCCTGACAGGAGAAGGTAGTGGTTCAGCGGCACCATGGCTCAGTGCTCCTTCCGCGCCAGAACGACAGCGCCGACCATCGCCACGAGGATCAACACCGAGGTGACCTCGAACGCGAAGGCGTGCTGCGTGAAGAGCACCTGGCCGATATTGGCCACCGAGCTCACCCTCTCGGCGGATTCGGGCGAGAACGCGCCCGGCGTCGAGCCGCGACAACGCCCACAGCACTTCGGCCCCGAGGATCGCCGACAACACCGCGCCGAGGCGCATACCTGAAGGTCCGAGCAGGCCGGCGATGGCACTCGGCAGCGGCTCCTCGCGCGGCACGTTGAGCAGCATGACGACGAACAGGAACAGCACCATGATGGCGCCGGCGTAGATGATGATCTGCGTCACGGCCGTGAACGGCGCATCGAGGAGCACGTAGAGCCCCGCGAGCGCGCCGAACGACGTGATGAGCAGCATCACGCTGTACATCGGGTTGCGCTGCCCGACGACGAGCAGCGAGGCGATGACGGCGATAGTGGCGAAGACGTAGAAGGCGAAAACTTCCATTATTTAATGCTCGCGGGGCCCCACCCCCGCTCGCTCTCGCGCGGCGACTTCGCGCCGCGCTCGGGCCGCAGGCGCTGCCGATACAGCACCCGCACTAGTCTCAACTCCAGTCCGGCACGAACACAAACACCCTCATCCCAGCCACAGCACTAACGCGGCGGTGGCGAGGAAATTGAGCACCGCCGCCGGTAGCAACCACTTCCACCCGAACTCCATCAACTGGTCGTAGCGGTAACGCGGCAGCGTCCAGCGCATCCACACGTAGAAGAAGAGGAGGAGGAAAACCTTGATCAGGAACCAGATCCACGCCAGCCAGTCGGGCAGCAGGGGCCCGAGCCAGCCGCCGAGATAGAGGCTCGTCGCGACCGCCGAGACGGTCACCATGTTCACGTACTCGGCGAGGAAGAACAGCGCGAAGCTCATCGAGCTGTACTCGGTGTGGTAGCCCGCGACCAGCTCCTGCTCGGCTTCAGGGAAATCGAACGGCGCACGGTTGGTTTCGGCGACGCCGGCGCACATGTAGATGAAGAACCCGAGCGGCTGCAGGAAGAGATACCACTTGGGGATGAACCCCCACCAGTAGCCCGACTGCGACATCACGACTTCGCGCAGCGACAGCGATCCCGCCAGCATGACCACCGCCGCCAGCGCAAGCGCGTAGGAGAGCTCGTAGCTGATCATCTGCGCCGACGAGCGCAGCCCACCGAGCAGCGAATACTTGCTGTTCGAGCTCCAGCCGGCGATGACGATGCCGTAGATGCCCATCGAGGTGATCGCAAAGAGCACCAGGACGCCGACGTTGACGTCGGTCACCTGCAGCGGCATCGGCTCGTCGAGCAGGCCGAAGAGCGTCGTCGAGGTGCCAAAAGGCACGACGGCGAACGCCGCGAACGCCGCTGCCGCCGAAATTACCGGGGCGATGGTGAAGAGCAGCGCGTCGGCCGCCTTGGGACGCAGCTCCTCCTTGGTAATGAGCTTGATGACGTCCGCAAACGGCTGCAGCCAGCCGGCATAGCCGACGCGGTTGGGTCCCGAGACGGTCCTGGATGTAGGCGCAGACCTTTCGCTCCATCCAGACCATGAACGCGGCCGACAGCACGAGCATCTGAAAGATGACGAAGATGAGGCCCAGGTGCGCGAGGATCGCGGGAGGAGGCAACCAACTCATCAGTGCGCTCCCACCGGGGCCTTCGGGCTTGAGCGGGCGCGCCACTGGGACGGCACCGTGCAGCGGCCCTCACGCACGTGGGCTTCGAACTCGGCGCGGAAGTGCTTGACGGTCGTCAGCGCAGGCGTCGCGGCGGCATCGCCGAACGCGCAGAGAGTCTTCCCGACGATGTTGTTGCCGATGCTGACCAGCAAGTCGATGTCGCGCATCTCACCTTCGCCGTTCTCGATGCGCGTCAGGATCTTGTAGAGCCAGTCGCCGCCTTCGCGGCAGGGCGTGCACTTGCCGCACGACTCGTGCTTGTAGAAATAGAGGAGGTTCTTCGCCGCCCAGACCATGCACGTGGTGTCATCCATCACGATGATGCCCGCCGAGCCGAGCATCGACCCCGCCTTCGCCACGTCGTCGAAGCTCGCCGGGATATTCAGCTGGTCGTCGAGGAGGACCGGCACCGACGATCCGCCGGGAATGACGGCCTTGATCTTCCGCCCATCGAACGGTCCGCCGGCGTAGTCGTAAATCAGCTCGCGCAGCGTCGTCTTCATGTCGGCTTCGTAGACGCCCGGTTTCTTCACGTGGCCGCTGACGCAGAAGAGCTTCGGGCCCCCGTTCTTCTCGGGGCCGAGCGACGTGAACCATTCCGCGCCGTTGATGAGGATCGGCGGGAGGTTGCAGAGCGTCTCGACGTTGTTGACCGCCGTCGGACAGTTGTAGAGACCCGACAAGGCCGGAAACGGCGGTTTGATCCGGGGCTGCGCGCGCTTGCCTTCGAGCGACTCGATGAGCGCGGTCTCTTCTCCCGCTTCGTAGGCGCCGGCGCCGCGGTGGATCACGATGTCGCAGTCGAACCCGGTGCCCATGATGTTCTTACCGACGTACCCCTGCGCATAGGCCTTCGCCAGCTCGTCTTCGAGCACGCGCTGCACGTGGTAGAACTCGCCTCGGATGTAGATGTAGGCGACCTTTGCGCCGATGGCCCAGCAGCCGATGAGGCACCCCTCGAAGACCGAGTGCGGATTGCGCTCCATCAGCACGTGGTCCTTGAACGTGCCGGGCTCGCTCTCGTCGGCGTTGCAGCAGATGTACTTCGGCAGCGGCGTGTCCTTGAGGACGAACTGCCACTTGAGGCCGGTCGGAAAACCCGCGCCGCCGCGGCCGCGAAGGCCGGAGGCCTTGACGAGGTCAATCACCTCGGCCGGCTTCATCCCGAGCGCCTTGCGCAGGCCCTCGTACGCCTGGTGCTTCAGCGAGAACTCGAGCGTGAAGCTGTTGGGCTCGCGAACGTATTTGGTGAGGATGGGTTCCATCGGTCTACACAGTCACGCTGCATTCGCTGAGCACGGCTCTCGCCACGATCGTCACGACCGCCCTCGCGGCTCGCTTCTCGCGGCTGGCCGTTGGCTCGTCGCCCGACTGAGCAACAGCCAGCGGCCAGCAGCCAGCCGCAAAAGCGCCAGTGTCCATCGAGCGAAGCCGTGTCACGGCTCAACTTCCAGGTGGCAGCCGCTGAAGGCTTTCTCGCCCTTCGCTTTGATCTCGTCCACCAGCTTTCCGGCATCCTCGGGCCGCACCTTCTCGTGCCAATGCTCGTTGTTCACCATGACGATCGGCGCGCGATCGCAGGCGCCGAGACATTCGAACTCCATCAGAGTGAAGAGGCCCGACGCATCGGTCTCGCCGACCTTCAGTCCGAGCTTTTCGGACAGCGCCTCGGTGACCCGCTCGGCGCCCATCAGCGCGCACGAGAGCGTCCGGCACACCTGGAGCACGTGCTTGCCGACAGGCTCCCTGTAGAACATCACGTAGTAGGTCGCGACGTCCTCGACTTCGGCCGGGGTCATGTCGAGAATCCCGGCGACGTGGCGCATGCCGTTCGCAGTGAGATACCCCTGCTGCTCCTGCACGAGGTACAGCGCGCCGAGAATCGCCGAGCGCTTCTGGTCGGGCGGGTACTTCGTCAGCATGTCGTCCAGCACGGCGCGACGCTCCGGCGTAAAGGTGAACGCCGGGCCCTCGTCGGACAACTTGCGCTCCGACTTCTGGAAGCGCTGGTCGTAGACCATCAACGGATGGAAGCTCATCGATCCACGTCTCCCATGACCACGTCAGTCGATCCGATCACCGCGATGACGTCGGCGATCATGCCGCCGACGAGCATCTTCGGCAACCCCTGGCACGCATAGAACGAGGGCGCGCGGAGCTTGATGCGGTACGGCCGGTTGGTGCCATCCGAGACGATGCTGAAGCCGTGCTCGCCGCGTGGCCCCTCGACCGGCACGTACGATTCCCCGGCCGGCACGCTGAACCCCTGCGAGTAGACCAGGAAGTGCTGAATCAGCGCTTCCATCTCGCTGTAGACCTTGTCCTTCGGCGGCGGAACGATCTTGTAGTCCTGGATATCGAACACGCCGCGCGGGGTAATCCGCGCCAGCGCCTGCTGCGCGATCTTGGTGCTTTCCCGCATCTCGGCGATGCGCACCAGGTACCGCGCGTAGACGTCGCCCGCGGTCTGTGTCGGCACGGAAAAATCGTAGGTGTCGTAGCCGAGGTAGGGAAACGCCTTGCGCACGTCGTACGGCACGCCCGCGGCACGCGCCATCGGACCGGCGAGCCCGTACGCCATCGCGTCATCTTTAGTGATGACGCCGACGGTCTGCGTGCGCTTCAGCCAGATCTGGTTCTTCGTCAGCAGGTCTTCGTACTCGCCCAGTTTGTTCGGGAAGTCGTCCAGCCACTTCTTCACTGCCTGATGAAACCCGTTCGGCAGATCCTCGCGGAGGCCGCCGATGCGGATGTAGCTCGGGAACATCCGGAAGCCGGCCAGCATCTCGTTGACGTTGAGGAGCTGCTCCCGCTCGCGGAAGCAATACATCATCACCGAGACCGCGCCGATTTCGAGCGCGTGGGTCGCGAGCCAGACGAGATGGCTGGCCAGGCGCTGGAGCTCGGCGATGAGGACGCGGATGTTCTGCACTCGCTCGGGCATCTTGACGTCGAGCAACCGCTCGACCGAGAGACAGAAGGCGAGGCTGTTGGACTGCGCCGCGAGGTAGTCCATCCGCTCGACGAGCGGGATGACCTGCTGCCACTTCTTCTGCTCGGCCGTCTTCTCGATGCCCGTATGGAGGTACCCGATAGTGGTATCCGCGGAGACGACCGTCTCACCGGACAACTCCAGCACCAGCCGCAGCACGCCGTGCGTGCTGGGATGCTGAGGTCCCATGTTGACGGTCATCGTTTCCGTGCGAAGTTCAGTGGCCACTCGTCACACCATCTCTACAATCTCGCAGATCGCATGGATCAACGTGATATGGACTTCCTGCACGCGCGCCGTGCAGTCGTCCGGCACGTTGATGTGGACCTCCGCGAGGCGTCCCGCTTCCCCGCCGTCGCGACCGGTCAGCGAGACGGTCCGAAGTCCGCGCCCCTGCGCCGTCTTCAGCGCGGCAACCACGTTGGGCGACGTGCCGCTCGTGGAGATCGCAAACGCGATGTCTCCGGCCGCGCCCAGCGCCTCGACCTGTCGTGCGAACACGCGCTCGAAGCCGTAATCGTTGGCCACGCTCGTCAGAAGGCTCGTGTCGGCCGTCAGCGCGATCGCGGCAAATCCCGCCCGCTCCTTCTGAAAGCGGCCCACGAGCTCCGCGACCAGATGCTGCGCGTCGCCGGCGCTGCCGCCGTTGCCGAACGCCAGGAGCTTGCGTCCGGATCCAAGCGCGCCGGCAATGACCGCCGCCGCCGTCGCCACCGACTCGAGATCGAGTCCGCGCATGCGCCGGTGCGTGTCGATGGCCCCGTCGAGCGTGCGCATCACGATCGACACGGCCGCGCCGCCATCGATCGGCGGCATCAGTCCTGCCGCGCCCGGCGCCCTTGGGCAGGCCCGGGACGCGCGGGATCCTTCGCCGCGCTCCGCGCCGCCTCCATGTTGGCGACGAACTCGCCCTCGGACACCTGCAGCGGCTCGTAGGTCTTCACCCGCTGATTGATCTGGACCGGGTAGTCCTTGCGCATCGGAAACCCTTCCCAGTCCTCGGGCATGAGAATCCGGCGCATGTCGGGATGACCGTCGAAATACAGCCCGAAGAAATCGTACACTTCACGCTCGGCCCAGTTCGCTGACTGCCAGATGCTCGACACCGACGGCACGTGTGCTCCCTCGGGCACGCGCACCTTCAGGCGCAGGCGCTTCGGCGACTCGCCGTAGCCCACAACGCCCGGACAGGCCAGGATGTAGAGCAGTTCGAAGCGCGGATCCCGCGGATGATAGTCCACGGCGGTCACGTCCGCCAGGAAGACGAACCGCAGTTCCGGCGCGTCGCGCAGCACGCGGCACGCGTCGACGAGGAGATCGACAGGAGCGTAGAGCGTCGGCATCCCATCGCGCGACTCCACGGCTTCGAACCGCGTGAGGTCGGCCGACAGGGCGCGTGACAGTACCTCGATGATGGCCGTCGCTTGCATAGGGCTTGGGTCGTGGCTGCAGGAGGCGACTAAACGAACGACCTCGACTGATCGATCTTCCGCTGGAGCTGGACGATGCCGTAGATCAGCGCTTCGGGACGGGGCGGGCAGCCGGGCACGAAGACGTCGACGGGCACAACCTGGTCGACACCCTGGACGATCGCATAGTTATCGAACACGCCGCCCACCGAGGCGCAGGCACCCATGGAGATGACGTATTTCGGCTCGGGCATCTGATCGTAGATGCGCCGGAGCACCGGGGCCATCTTGCGGGACAGACGGCCGGCGACGATCATCAGGTCGGACTGCCGCGGGGATCCGCGGAAGACTTCGGCGCCGAAACGCGCGATGTCGTAGCGGCCCGCGCTCATCGCCATCATCTCGATGGCGCAGCACGCCAAGCCGAACGTCACCGGCCACACCGACGAGCGTCGCGCCCACTGCACGACTTTCTCGACTTGGGTGGTCAGAAAAGGAAGATCCTCGGGAAAATCGTGGTCGGTCATAAGTATGAAGGCTACGCGCGCTCGTGTCCCCAATCGAGCACGCCTTTGCGCCAGACGTACACGTACCCCGTCAGCAGGATGGCAAAGAACACCAGAAGCTGCACGAAGCCGGTCCAGCCCAGGGACTTCAAGGCCAGCGCGAACGGATAGAGGAATGCGACTTCAATGTCGAAGAGCAGGAAGATCATCGCCACGAGATAGAACTTGACCGGATGCCGCTCGCGCGCGTCGCCGACCGGCGGCATGCCGCATTCGTACGGGGCGAGCTTTTCGGGGGTCGGCTTGCTCGGTCCGATGAGGTGCGAGGCGATGATGTTGAACGCCCCGAACCCGGCCCCGAGGCCGATCATAATAAGGATAGGCACCCAGCCGTGCATGTCAGGTCCCGCAGCAGAAGACCGGCTTGTGAATGTTTTCTCAAGCCCGTCGCAAAAAAAGGCGCGTCGCCACTCCGACGCGTCCCGAAGCCACAGGCGTCAGCGCCCGCGACCTTTCTAAGCACCGAATGCTATCACAGGCGCACGGCCGGCTCAGGGCTCAAGGCTCAAGGCTCAGGCAAAAACCGACGAAGGCTCGTTTCAAGCTCTGGCTTGGCCCTAAGCCCTGAGCCCTGAGCCGTGAGCCTGACTTAGAATCACCAGATGGCCCGTCTCGCCTGGTTCAGCCCCATGCCGCCCGTGGCCACGGGCGTCGCGGCGTGTAGCGCCGACCTCGTCCGGGCGCTCGCCGGCGAGCACGAGATTGACCTCTTCGTGGACGAGGCGGTCGCGCGCCTGGCGCCGGACACGCGCTCGGCGCACGACTTCGTGTGGCGCCACCAGCGACGCCCCTACGATCTGGCGATCTATCAGGTGGGCAACTCGTCGCACCACGACTACCAGTGGCCCTACCTCTTTAGATATCCCGGCCTGACGGTGCTCCACGATGCGCACCTGCATCATGCCCGAGCGGCGGCCTTGCTCCGCACGTTCCGCGCCAGGGACTACCGCACGGAATTCGCGTGGAATCACCCCGACGTCAGCACTGACCTTGCCGAGCTTGCGGTAGCTGGCTTCGACAATCACCTTTACTACGCCTGGCCGATGACCCGGCTCGTGGCCGACGCCTCGAAGGTCGTGGCCGTCCACAGCGCGGCCCTCGCCGACCGACTGCGCCACGACAACCCGAACGCCTGCATCGCGTCAATCCGACTTAGTCAGGGCACGCCACTGTCGGTCGAAGAGGCCCGCGACGCCGGAATGAGGGCGCGCGCCCGATACGGCATCGCACCAGGGGCGGCTGTGTTCGGCTGCTACGGCGGGCTCTCGCCCGACAAGCGCCTGCCGCAGGTGCTCGCGGCATTTGCGGCAACGCGCGCGTATGTCCCCACCGCGCACCTGCTGCTGGCCGGGGGCGTGCCTGAGCACTACGATCTCGGACAGGACATCGAGCGCCATGGCCTCCGCGACGCCGTGACTCTGACCGGCTACCTCGAGACGGACGACGCATTCACCGAGTGCATCGCCGCTTGCGACGTCGCGCTCAACCTGCGGTGGCCCACGGCGCGGGAGATCTCCGGCCCCTGGCTACGTTGCCTGGCCGCCGGAAAGCCGACGATCATCATGGACCTCGCGCACTTGACGGACGTCCCGTCCGTCGACCCACGGACCTGGCGGTCGACTCTCGTCGCGCCGCGCGAGGACGATCCGGCGATGCCCTGCGCCGTCGCAATCGACATCGTCGACGAAGATCACTCGCTCAGGCTCGCGATGCGGCGGCTTGGCACCGACCCCGCACTTCGCGCGGCGCTCGGCTCGGCCGCGCGCGGCTGGTGGGGGCACAACCACTCCATCGACCGAATGGCAGCCGACTACCGCACACTCATCGCCGAGGCCTTGAAGCGCCCCGCTCCTTCCGTGTCACTGCCGGCTCATCTGCTGGACGATGGACGAGGTACGATGGATCGCTTGATCGAACCGTTCGGACTGCGCTCGCCGCTCAGAGACGGCGCGCGCAGCGCGTCTCCTCAATGAGGTATCCTGTGACCATTCGCGTGAACGGCGAACCGCTCGAAATCGCTGGCCCGGTCACGATCGGCGGCCTGCTCGCCGGCCTGACAATCGACTCCCGCCTGGTGGCGGTCGAACACAATCTCCTCGTCGTCAAGCGCGACAAATACGAGTCCGTCGTCGTGCGCGAGGGAGATGAGGTAGAGATCGTGAATTTTGTGGGCGGCGGCTAACGACGGCTGGCTCCGGCGGATCCGGCAAGACGGTTGGGAATATCCTTCGCGATCTTCGGAGCTTCGCGATCTTCGCGAGTAATTCCGTGACCATCAGAACGGTATGAGCACTGACCATCTCACCATCGCCGACAGGACCTTCCGCTCTCGCCTGATTGTGGGCACGGGCAAGTATCCGTCCCATTCCGTGATGGCGGAGGCGCACCGCGCATCGGGCGCGGACATGGTGACGGTTGCCGTCCGGCGCGTGAACCTGTCCGACCGGAGCACCGAGTCGCTCCTGAGCCACATCGATCAGTCGAAGATCTTCATCCTCCCGAACACCGCGGGATGCTACACGGCGGAGGATGCGATCCGAACGGCGCGGCTGGCGCGCGAGGTCGGGCTCTCGAACTGGGTGAAGCTCGAAGTCATCGGCGACGAGCGGACGCTCTTCCCCGACAACATCGCCCTGCTCGAAGCCACGCGCGTGCTCGTGCACGAAGGGTTCGTGGTTCTTCCCTACACGAACGACGATCCGGTCATCTGCCGGAAGCTCGAGGAAGCGGGCGCGGCGGCAGTCATGCCGCTCGGCGCGCCAATCGGATCGGGTCTCGGCATTCAGAATCCCAACAACATTCTGATCATCCGCGAGCAGGCACGCGTGCCGGTGATCGTCGACGCAGGCGTCGGCACGGCCTCGGACGCGGCGATTGCCATGGAGCTCGGGGCGGACGGCGTGCTGATGAACACCGCCATCGCGCTGGCCGGCGATCCCGTCGCGATGGCCACCGCCATGAAGCTCGCGGTCGAGGCGGGCCGGCTGGCCTACGGCGCCGGGCGCATCGCTCGGCGATCTCACGCCTCCGCCAGCAGCCCGACCGACGGCAAGATCGCGGCGCTCGCCGGCACCGCGCGCGGCGTCTGAGCATCAGAGCCGTGTTGGAATCCCTCGAACAGACGCTGCGGCGCCTCGACAAGGAACGCGAGGAGGCCGATCGGCGCTACAACGACGCGCTGACCGCGCTCGATGGCGCCTTTCCCAGGCCTGGCGAGTGGCCGTCGCCGCACGCAAGCGCAGACGACTCGCAGCTCGCGGCGATTAACAGCGCGTGGGATATTGCCGCAGCCGCGCCCGCGAGTCAGTCCGGTTGGCGCGCCCGTCTCGCCGGTTTCATCTGGCGAACGATCGGGCCCTACCTGCAGCGACAGGCCGCCTTCAACGCGCGACTCGTCGACCACCTGAACCGAAATGCGGCCAGTGCCCGCCACGCGCATCAACGCGCGGAAGAAACAACGGCGCGGTTGCGGGAGGAATTCGCGAGGCTCGCGGAATTCCACGCGAGGACGCTGCAGTACTTGCAGGAGATCACCGCCTACGTCGATACGCGGGACCGCCGCGCCGCAGGCGGCGCGCTGGTCCTCAACGCGTCGCTCAGCGGCCTGGCCGAGAACGTGGACAAGCGGTGGGAGTCGTTGAGCGTCCGCGACCAACGCGCCGATGCTCGCGCGAACGCCCTCACCGCCGGACATGACGAGCTGCGCGCCATGATCGGCGTGGTGCAGCAGGCCTCGCTGTCGATGAAGCGGGAAGTCGAGCGCCTGCGGCCCGAGCGCGGCGCGGAGCCGCCGCGCGAGAGCGAGCGGGGGTGGGCCGCCTCCGCCGAGGCTCCGGCGAGCTCCGCCGAAGCTGTGCATAGGCGAGGCCCCGCGAGCGCTGCCCCCACACCTTTTCGATCCCTCGACAGCTACAAGTACGTGGGGTTCGAGGACCAGTTTCGCGGATCGCGCGAGGCGATCCGGGGCCGGCTGGAAAGCTATCTGCCGTTTTTCGCAAGGCCAGGGGCGGCCGACGCCGACGTGCTCGACATCGGTTGCGGACGCGGCGAGTTTCTCGAGCTGCTCGCGAACGCCGGCGTCCGCGCGCGCGGCATCGACCTGAATCACGAGATGGCAGAGCTCTGCCGCTCGCGCGGGCTCGACGTCACGGAAGCCGATGCGGTCGGGTACCTGTCGACGCTCCCCGATGCCTCGCTCGGCGGCATCTTCGCCGCGCAGGTCGTCGAGCATCTGCAGCCCGGATACCTGCTGCAGTTCCTCGAGCTCGCCTTTCACAAGACACGCCCTGGCGGCCGTGTGATTCTCGAGACGCTGAACCCGGCCTGCTGGGTCGCCTTCTTCGACAGCTATATCCGTGACATCACGCACGTCTGGCCGCTCCATCCGGAGACATTGAAGTACCTCGTCCTGGCAAGCGGATTCACGCGCGCCGATCTCGAGTATCGCTCGCCAGTCGCGCCCGAGGATCGCCTGCAGGCCGTCGCGCTTCCCGCCGGCGCCGATGAGAAGCTGGCCGACCTCGTCGAAGCGTTCAATGCCAACGCCGAGAAGCTCAACGCACGCCTGTTCACGCACCTCGACTACGCCGTGATCGGGGCGCGCTGACCCGGCTGATCCGATGACGCCGTTGCGCGATTGGGGAACGAGGGTCGGTGCGGCGCTGGCCGCCGCCGTCTTCCTCACCCTTCTTGTTTCCCTTGCCCGCGTCGAGCCTATTCCGCGCGTCATCCTCGTCGGGATTGCTGCGCTCGTCCCGCTTTCCGCCCTGAGTCCCCGCACCGGGCTCCTCGTGCTGGCGGGGCTGACGCCCTTCGCCGCCTGGCTGGGACGTCACTGGAACGGCTCGGTCTCGTGGTCCGAAACGCTCGTCGTCGCCTTCTGCGCCGGCTACTGTGCCCGTCGCACCGTCCGTGGATCGGCCAACCGAGACACGCTCGATGTGCCTTGGCTGCTCGCGATATCGGTCGTCGTGGCGTCGCTCGCGGTGCATTTCCTCATCGAGTCATGGCGCTTTGGCGGACCGCCGACGCGGGCCGAGATCTGGCAGCTCATCACGTTCGACTACTTCATCTCCGCCACGAGCGGCAATCCGGTGGATTCGGCCATGCGCCTGATCGAATCGCTGGTGCTCCTCAGAGCAGCCACGACAATCACGCGGGAGGTGCCGGCATTTGCGTCGCGCCTCGTGTCCTGGGTGGTTTGCGGCGCGGCGGCGGCCGCCGGGCTCAACGTGTTCCGATTGTGGGAAAGTGCCGAGCGCTTCGGCGAACCGTGGAGAGCCTTCGTTCAGTTGTTTCTGACCGAACGCGTGAACGTTCACTACGGAGACCTCAACGCTGCAGGTTCGTACTTCGTCATGGCGCTCCTCGCGGCCGTCGGTCTGGCTATGCGGCCGAAGGGCCGGCCCTGGCTCATCACGGTTCTCGTCATCGGCTGCTCGGTCTGGGTGACTGGATCGCGCATGGCGGTCATGGCCGGTATGCTCGCGATGCTCCTCCCGGCCATCACGCGCGCGTGGCGCATGCGACGTGGCGGCGTGCGCATCACGACCCTCGCTTCCGCGGCGCTCCTGCTCGCGCTCCTGGCCGCCGTCGCGGCGTATGCCATCCCCGAGCGCGGCAACCAGCGATCGGCGGTCACCGCGGCCCACGTGCGCTGGGAGCTCGCACGAACCAGCATCCGGATGACGGCGTCAAACCCTGCGTTTGGCGTCGGAATCGGCCGCTATTATTCGAGGTCCGGCGAGTTCAGCTCCCCAGCGCTCCTCGAGAGCTTCCCGCCGGCCATTCACGAAAACGCACACAACAACTTCCTGCAGATCCTCGCCGAGCTGGGCGTGGTCGGGTTTACGGTCTTTGTGTGGCTGTTCTGGAGCGCTGCGCGGCAAGTGCGCCGCCTCCTGGCGGCCGACCTGCACGACGCGCTGCGGTGGAGCGTCGCCACCGGACTTCTGGCCTTCGCGCTGTCGTGGCTGGGCGGCCACCCGCTCCTCATCGACGAGCCCTCGTTCGCGTTCTGGATGCTCCTTGGAGCCCTGTGCGGCTGGGGGGCTTCCCTCGATACGGCCCACGTCGGCTTGCGGCTCCGGCCGTGGGTTGTGCCAGTCGCTATCGTCTTGATCGCGGTCTCCGTGCCAGTACCGAGCGGATCGTCAGAAGGCGGACGTCGATCTGGAGCACCGCGGTGTCGGCCTCTCCACATGGCGTGACGCGGTCGACGGCGTTCGCTATCGGCTCGCCGGACCTGCAAGCAGTGTCTTCCTTCCGGCCGACGCACAGATGGTCGTCGTTCCGCTGCGCACGATCAGCACGCTGACGAACATCCGGCTCGAGCTGAAGCTCGATGGCCGGCCCGCCGACATCGTCATCGTCCCGTCGGACCGGTGGCACTACCTGCGGCTGGCGTTGCCCAGGGACAGAGACGCGCCGCGGTTCCGGCGCCTCGATCTCCGCGTCGTCGACGCTCCGCCAGGCGTAGAGAGTGTCCTCATGATTGGAAAAGTGGAACCCAAGTAGGACACGCGAATCCGGGATGGCGAGGTCAGGGCGGGGTGATCGGAGCTCGCGCGTTCGCTTTCTCGGCGCGCTTCAATGCGATCCAGCGGCGTTCGAAATGAACCTCGAGTCTCGAGGAATCCGCTCGGCGATCGCGCTGCACGGCTCGTCTCTTGGCCAGGAGGCGCGGAAGACCGAGGAACGCGGAGAGCTTGCCCTTCAACGCCGGGCCAAGGCTCCCCTTTGCGGCGTAGTGGGCGACGCCGGCGATTGAGTAGGCCACATGCGCCGGGAACGTTCGCAGCAGCAGTGCCGGCGGCGTGTTCTTGAGCCACGTCCACTCCAGATTCCGCTGGCCATGGAACACCGCAGCGGCGCTCATCACCCCGAGCGTCCCGCTGCCCGCGTGGCGGACGACGGCATCCGCCGTGTACCAACAGCGACATCCGGCCAGGCGGGCGCGGTAGGAGAGGTCGACGTCTTCATAAACCATGAAGAAGTCCTCGTCGAAGCCCCCCAATCGTTCGAACAGTTCCCGTCGAATCGCAAAAGCGGCACCGCAGGCGCCAAACACCTCGCGCGAGCTCATAAACCCTGAGGCATACGCGCCGTGTCCGTGCTTGAATGCCCCGCCCGCACGCAGGTAGCCGTCGCCGGCGCTGTCGATGACGTCCGGACGATCGAGAAAGACGATCCTCGAGGTGACGAGCGTCCGATCTGGCGCCTCTGTCAGCGCAGCGTGGAGACGAGCCAGCCAGTCCGGCGACGCAATCGTGTCGTTGTTGAGGAACGCCAGGGTCTCGCCGCGAGCCGCTCGCGCGCCGGCATTGTTGCCGCCTGCAAACCCCAGATTGCGTTCATTCTCGACAATCCTCACCGAAGGAAACCGGTCGGCGACCAGTCCGGTCGAACCGTCGGTCGAGGCGTTGTCGACGAGCAGAATCTCGAACAGCGGCGCGCCGGATTGCGCCGTCAGCGCCGAAAGACACGGCTCGAGCCATGCGCGGCCGTTGTATGTGAGGACGATGACGGAGATAACGGGAGTCACGAGGTCCCGCCGGGTTGCGTGATCAACTGGCGATAGACGCGGGCTGTCGCCTCCGCGGTGCGCCGCCAGGAGAATTCGCGGGCGCGGTCCAGTCCAGCATCCCGCAGGCGTGCCCGGTGAGGGCCATCTTCGAGCACTCGCTCTATCGCGGCAATCCACGCGCCCTCATCGTCCGGGTCGAGGAGTACCTGACGCGTCGCCGACAACCTCCGGGATCGACGATGTCCGTGCGGCGATCACAGGTGTCCCGCAGGCCATCGCTTCGAGAAGCGGCAAGCCGAATCCCTCGTAGCGGGACGGGTACGCGAGCGCGGCCGCCGAGCGATAGAGCGCGAGCAGTTGCGGCTCTGTCGTCATACCTGTAAACGTGACGAGCGGCGCCGGTCCCCCGATACGGTCGTTCACAAGCTGAAGATCGGCGGCCGTCCCGCGATCCACCCCGGCGAGGACCAGTCCGAGGGCGCTCCACGCCGGCTTGCGCGATCGCACGGCCGCGACCGCCCTGGCCAGCATCGGGAGGTTCCTGCGAGCGTGCAGGTCGCCAACGTGCAGGATGTATTGCGTCGGCCATCCGGCCGGCAACGGCAGTGGGGGTCCCTCGCGGAAGGTGGGCGCCGCGGCTAAAGGGACGACGGCGACCGATTCTGGCGGGAGCGCGTAGACGTCGAGGATTTCCCGCCTGGAGAACTCTGAATCAGTGATCACCCGGTCGGCACTTCGGGCGCTGTAGCGATAGAAGGCTCTGCGCACCGGATCCCGTTTGTACGGATACCACTCCGGGTTTCGTTCGTAGCTTATGTCGTGGATCGTCAAAACGAGCGGCCTGGGCCCGCCGACCGGCGCGGTGTATGACGGGGCGTGAAAGAGATCGAGCCGTGCATGCCTGGCGGCCCGCGGCAGGCCCGTCAGCATCCAGCCGAAATTGGTCGGCAGGCTCTTTGCACCGGCGGCGACTTCGATTCCCATCGGCACGGACACTCCGGCCGGAGTCCCGACGGCAACGATAGCGAGCGATGGATCCAGCAGTGCCAGCGCACGAAAGAGCTCCTGCGCGTAACGCCGCATGCCGGCCGCCGGCGACGCGAGGGCGCGGCCGTCGAAGCCGATGCGAAGCACGGGGCTATGTTAGCAGCCGGTGGCCGGCTCGACCATCACATCAGCGGACTGGGTTCTACAGGAACGACCGACTTCGACCGAAAGATGTATCGAATGCCTCTGCCTGCGGTCTTACAAACATGCACTCTCACCGTTCATTGAAGTGTGCGGTAACCGCACTCGCCCTGCTCCTTCTCGTCACGTCTCACGCTTCGGCGCAACTTCGCGGTCAGGTTTACGTCTCGGGTCTGACGCACCCGGTGGCGTTCGTTCAGGATCCCTCGAACGCCGCGGTGCAGTTCGTCGTCGAACTGGGTGGAACGATTCGCGTAGTTCAAGGAGGGACGCTCCTCCCGACGCCATTTCTCGATTTGAGCGGGTTCGTCGGCGGCGGCGGCGAGCGTGGACTGCTCTGCCTCTCGTTCCCGCCGGGCGCAGCCGAGTCAGGCCGCTTCTTTGTAACGTTCGTGAATGCGGACGGCAACACCGTTGTCTCTCGCTTCTATCGCTCGCCTGGTGATCCGCACGTCGCGGATCCGGCCACGCGATTCGACCTCCAGTGGTCGACCGGCGACCGTTTCATCTCGCACCCCGAGTCACTCCACTATGGCGGGAACCTCGTGTTCGGCGCCGATGGTTATCTCTATATCGGAACGGGCGACGGCGGCGAGCCCAACGATGCGTCGCATCAGGCGCAGGACCTCTCGAAGCTGCACGGCAAGCTGCTTCGGATCAACGTCAACGTCAGCGACAGCGATCCGGAGGGACTCGACATTCCTGCCGACAACCCATTCATCGGCAGCGCCGCGGCGCCCGAAATCTGGGCGATCGGGCTGCGGAATCCCTGGCGTTTCAGCCTGGACGATCCCCAGCGAGGCGGAACGGGTGCGCTGGTCATCGGCGACGTAGGGGAAGACCAAACCGAGGAAATCAACTACCAACCAGCAGGCCGCGGCGGGCGCAACTACGGCTGGAGGAATCGCGAAGGTTCGAACATTCACGAGGATTCGCTGCCGCCAGCCTTCGATCCGCTCATCGACCCCATATTCGCCTACGACCACGGCACCGGACGGTCGGTCACGGGCGGCTTCGTTTACCACGGCAGCGCCGCTCCGTCGATGGCCGGCCGGTACGTCTTCGGCGACTTCGTGCGGGGACGTATCTGGTCGCTCGCGCTGACGCTCGATCCGGCGACCGGCGAGGCGTCAGCCTCCGACCTGCGCGAGCACACCGCCGAAATCAACGCGGGGGCGTCCGTCGGGATGATCACCTCGTTCGGCGTGGACGCTGCCGGCGAGCTCTATGTCGTCAACTACCGCGACGGCACGATCGTGTCCCTGCAGGCCGCCCCAGCCGCCGCGCCGTTGGTCCGGGTTGAATCGCCCGGCGTGGGAACAGTCGTTCGCCAACCATTCGCGCTGTCGGGATGGGCGCTGGATGCCACCGCCCAGAATGCCGGGATCGCCACGCTGCACGTGTGGGCCTTTCCAGCGTCGGGTGCGGCGCCTCAATTCGTCGGGGTTGCCAACTATGGCGACAACCGTTCCGACGTCGCGGCGATCTTCGGCCCACAGTTTGGTCCAACCGGTTACCACCTGAACGTCAAGGGCCTCGCGCCCGGCGGCTGGACGATCGCGGTCTACGGGTGGGTCTATTCGACGCAGGGTTTCAGCATCGTCGCGACCGTACCAATCGTCATCGAACCGGCTGGCATCGTCGCGATTGATGTGCCCGGAAACTTTTCGACTGTGGATTCGTCGTTCGTGATCGGAGGATGGGCAATCGATCCCGCGGCGACGGCGGGCACGGGGATCAACACCATTCACATCTGGGCATTCCCGGCCGACGGGTCGGCGCCGGTCTTTCTTGGCGTGCCGGGTTTCGGAAACCGACCCGACATCACCGCGGCCTACGGAGCTCAGTTCGCGGGCGCGGGCTACGGACTCGCGGTTGCCACGCTCCCGCCCGGCGCTTACTACATCGTCGTCTATGCGCACAGCAGCGTGAGCGGCCAGTTCGATGCCGCCAGCGTCGTGCTGGTGACGGTCCGCTGACGATCTATCGCACCGTTACGTGCACGACCTTCGGCGGGGCGAACCCACCGGTAACGTTGCTCCACGGGAACACGGCGATGTCGTAGTTGCCGTGCGGCAATCCCTGGATCGCCAGCCAGTACCCGGTATCGCGGAACTGATCGCCGTGCACCGCGGCGACATCGGGCCGGACACCTCCAGAGGCAGGCACGCCGAGAAAGACCGGGGGTCCGCCTGCCAGCGGATAGGCCCACGCGTGCAGCGTGTCGATGCCGGTGCCGGCGGCGGCATCCAGATCGGCGGCCCAGCCCACGATGTTGAATGGCTGCGCGATGTCCTGCTGTGCCCTCGGGCTGTCGATCTCGACCTGCGTGCCGACGTGTCCTGACGACTTCGGCCGCAGAATCACGCGCACGTTGTGCTGCGCCACGGCCCGATCGTCAACCCACCGCGCGAACACCAGATCGTAAGTGCCGACGAAGCCGAGACCAGGCGACCATGTGAAGACGCCGCTCGACGGGTCGAGCTGCGAGCCCGCGGGCAGCGGCGCGAGCGCGCCGCCGACGCGCAGGTTGCCGGTGTAGCGTGCCCCGGGCTCAGCGCTCAGCCACACTTCGAAGCGGTCCAGTTCCTCGCCCCGGATCACGGCGCGCCCCGCCGGGCCTACCCCATACGCGCGCCATGGGGCCGCCGGATCCCAGCCACGCCGGGCAATGATCGGTGTCGCCTCGGCGGCGATGCTGGCAACCGCCGACGCGGTCAGCCCATCTCCTGTAGAGATCGCCGGCGCCGACACGCCGTTCTGCACTCGGAAATATCTGCTGCCGAGGCCAGCTGTTGCGCCGGTGTTGTCGGTGACCGTCCATACGATGGTGTGCAGGCCGCTCGAGAGAACGGTCGTATCGATAGTGCGGAACCCGACGGCCCCGTTGCTGTTGGCGAGTCCGGGGAAAAGCGTGGCGATGTCGGCTCGATTGTGGTTGTACGACACCGTGCCGCGGGCCGAGCCGTCGACGAAGACCGTGATGGTCGATCCGTCAACGGGAATGAACTTGCCGGCCTGTGTCAGAGCCCATCCGAAGTTGACATAGGCCGCCCCGCTGGCGGTTTCCCCCTGCCCCGGCGTGTCAATCGTGCCAAAGGGCAGCGTCGCGCTCGCGTTGGCGCAGGTGATGTTCCGCGAACCGAGCGCGAGCCAATGTCCCTCACGATCCAAAGTGTGCACGAACAGCGTGTACGGGCCGTTGCCCTGGTTGGGCAGCATATTGGTCAGCACCATGAAGCCCCAACCGCCGCGATAGTTGCGCGGTATCGTCCCGTACGCCGCCTGCACGTCGGGCCGCGCGTCCTCGATGAATATGGCCTCACCCAGGTAGACCTGGGCCAGCCCACCGCAGCGGCCGTCGGCGACCGCGGCTTCTCCCGCGATCGGAGCACGGCAGACGAACACGTTGGCCACGTCCACGTCGTCGAGCGCCCAGCCCGTGACCGGAATCGCACCGGTCACGCCAGTGGTGTTGTTGACCGGCGTATCGATAATGCCAACCGGGCTCGCCGATGTGCCCGTGGGCATGGTGACGAGCGTCACGCCGATGGGGCCGGCGGTATTACCCGCGCCGCTGAGCTCGATCGTCACGCTGCCGCTGACGGTCGTCGACACGGTCAGTCCGGCGGGGTTCACGGTGATCGACAGTTCGCGTCCGCCGCTGCCCGACGCGGGACTGACCTGGAGCCACGGCTGGTTCGACGTCGCCGTCCACGTCACCGCCGGCCCGCTGGTCTGCGTCAGTCGAACGACTTGTGCCGCAGTCTGGGTCGTGACAGTCGCGCCGCTGAGAGTCGCGCCGTAGCGAAGCGCCGATCGGTCGAGGGTTACCATCGGCCCGGTACCGAACTGGCTCACGGTCAGCGTCTGGCCCGCGATCGTCAGCGTTCCCGACCGCGCCGACACGCCATTGGCTCCGATGCTATAGACGACGGTGCCATTTCCGCTTCCGCTCGCGGCTGACGTGATCCCGAGGAAGGCTGAATTGCTCATGGCCGTCCACGAACAGCCGGTCGTCGCCGTCACGACTGCTGACGCGGTCCCGCCCGCAGCGGGGACAACCGAGGACAGCGGCGAGATCGCGTAGGAACAGGGCGCGGCCTCCTGGTTGAGGGTAAACGTCAGACCCGCAACGGAGAGCGTACCCAAACGTATCGAGGCGGCCGGATTGGCCGCGACCGTGTAACCGACGGTGCCCGGCCCGTTCCCCACCAGGCCCGAACTGATGCCGAGAAAGCCCGTATTGCTCGCGGCCGTCCAGCTGCAGCCAGCCTCCGTGGAGACCGAGAGCGAGCCACTGCTGCTGCCGCTCGACGCGGATGCGCTTGTCGGATTGATGCTGTACGTGCAGGTCTGAGACGCGCCCGATGGATAGATGAAATTGAGCCCCGCCAGATCGTCGGGCCCGATCGCCGGCGGCGTCGGCGTCGCACTTGCGCAGCACGACGGGTACATGATGTTCGAGTTCGCGTTGACGACGGTGCCGTCGGTCTGCGTGTGGCCGAGCCCAATCGCATGGCCGATCTCATGGGTCAGCACGCGCGTATAGTTCAGGGACTGCCTGAAGCTGGGGCTCAGGGCACCCAAGTCCGTGGCATTCTGGAAAATGACGTAGCCGTTCACGAAACGGTTGAACGTCGTACCGTTCACAGTGCCGCCGGTGCCTGAGTTGCCCCACCCTCCTCCGACAGCAAGCGTTGAGCCGCTGATCTCGTTGTTCGGATCCTCGAACGTGACGACGCCACGTCCGGCCGGAAGCCCCACCCACGGAGGATCGGGAGGAAAGCCGTCGGGACTCGATTGCGTCGTCGCACCACCGTACTGCAGGATGATCGACGCGGATGACGGGGTGGTCCATGCAGCCAACGCGGTCTGCAGCTCGGCTACGCCGTCCCCGGTCAGCAGAGGCGAGGACGCGGTCGAGTTCATGAACCACGTTACAGGCGTCGCCGAATCCGCCTGAACCCATCGCCAACCCACGCCGAGGAGCGTGAACGGCTGTTCGACCGACTGCAGTTCGGCCCCAACACGTGGCGCGCGGCCTGGACGGGACGGCCGACCGGTCAGGCTCGTCGTGAGTGAACGAAACTCCGAGAGAAACGGCTCGCGCGAAACCGCGCCACCGACTACGACCGTCTCGCGGAGATTCCGGCGAAGTCGGCGATCGCCGTTGACTACGGGCAGGACGTCGAACTTCGAGAAGCCCATGGCGACGCTGCGTAGTCCACGCGGCCCGCGTTCGAGACACACGAGCACTTCCTCGCCGATGCGGTATTCCACGGCGCCGCCGACATAGAAGAATTCGTCGCCGAGCACGCCGCCGAGCTCCCACACCTCGATCGTGTCGCCGTCCACGCCGGTGAGGTCCTCGATGATCTGGAGGGTCGTGACCGTGTAAATCCGGAGGCCCTGCGGTCCACGGGTCGTCCTCTGTCCAACGACGCGACCATGAACCACGCGCTCAGAGAGTGCGACGAGCTGCGCATCCGTGCGGAAAATGACCGTTGACGCCCAGACAGGCTCAGCAATGGCGCAAAAACAGGCCAGAAACGCGAACGCCGCTCGACCCCAGCACCACATAAGAGCTGGGTACTCAGCAAATCGAGCGCCATGCTCCCTCGGCGGGCGGAAAGGCCCGTCCTTCCGCTAGCTCAACCATTTCTGTGCTTTACAGGGAGACCCGATTCTGGACGTTGGATTACAGGATTGAAAGCCGTGCGGCCCGGCCGGGTCGCGACGTGCTCGACTAACGGTCACAGGCTACACACTTTACGGTGAAGGCGCGGGGTGCGGAACGAGCCACGACGAATCACCACTTGTTTATCGCACGGTGACGTGCACGACGTTGGGCGGGGCAAACGCGCCGGTCACGTTGCTCCACGGAAACACCGCAAGGTCGTAGGTGCCTGGGATGAGCCCCTGCAGCGAGAGCGCGAAGCCTGACTCACGGAACTGCTCGCCGTGCACCGCCGCGACATCCGGCCGCGCGCCGCCGAGTGCCGGCGTGCCCACAAATACCGGCGCACCGCCCGTCGACGGATACGCCCACACATGCAGCGTGTCGATCCCCGTCCCCGCGGCTGCGTCCAGATCCGCCGCCCACCCCGCGAGCAGGAACGGCTGCTGCACGTCCTGCTGCGCGCGCGGAACGTCGATCGCCACCTGCACGCCCACGTGGCCGCGGCCCTTCGGTGCGAGGATGATGCGCAGCTCGTGCCGCGCGACGGCGCGCGCGCCCGCCCAGCGCACGAAGACCACGTCGTACGACCCCACGAAGCCGACGCCCGGCGCCCACGTGAACCGGCCAGTCGCCGCGTCCAACTGCGAACCGATCGGCAGCGGTGCCAACTCCTCGCCCACGCGCAGGTGTCCGGTGTACTGCGCACCTGCGTGCTCGCCGAGCTGCACCTCGAAGCGATCGATCTCTTCTCCTCGGATCACCGCGCGCCCCGAGCGGCCCACACCAAACCATCGCCACGGCCCGTCAAGATCCCAGCCGCGACGTCCCAGAACCGGTGTGTCATCCGGTGGCGTCGCGGCGATCACCTTGGCAGATGGCATCACGCGGCTCGATGCGTCGCCTTCCACTGCCGCGGTCAACGCCCCTCCCCCGTTCGAAACCGTGAAGAACCGACTTCCGATCCCTTCGATCGCGCCTCCGCTGTCGGTGACCGTCCACGAGATCGTGTGCAGCCCGTTCGTCAACAGGGTCGTGTCGATGACGCGGAACCCAACCGCCCCATTGACCCCTGCCGTGTTCTGGTAATTGGGGAAGAGCTCCTCGATGTCTGGGCGCTCGTGGTTATAGTCCGCCGTCCCGAGGGAGTTGCCATCCACCAGCACCGTAATCGTCGACCCGTCGAGCGGGATCATCTTGAACGGCATCGTCGGCCCAGGAGGCGTCAGCGCCCACCCGAAGTTCACGAAGTTCGTCGCCGACGCCACGCCACCCTGCGTCGGCGTATCGATCGCGCCGAATGGCTTGGTCGCGCTCGCGTTCGCGCACGTCATCGTCCGCGCACCTAACAGCAGCGCGTGGCCATCCCGGTCCTGCGCGTACACAAAGAACTGGAACTGGCCATTGCCGCCGGCCGGTTCCCCCAACGGAATATCCGGAAGCGTGTTGGTCAGCACCATGAACCCCCACCCCGCCTTCGTGTTCACGGGCATACCGGGATAGACGGCCTGCACGTCCGGACGGGCGCCGTCGATGAACACCGCGAACCCCACGAAGATCTGCGAGGCGCCCGCGCAATTGGGATCCGATTCCGGCGGCACTTCCGGACCAACCGCTGCCCGGCAGATCATCACGCGCAGGACTTCGATATCGTCGAGGGCCCACCCTGTGAACGGCACCGCCCCCGTGACCCCGGTCGTCATTGTTCGCCGGCGTGTCAACGGTCCCAACCGGCGTGGCCGACGTTCCGTTGGGGAAGAGCGTCAACGTCACTTTGATCGGACCTGGTGAAGTCGATGCGCCAACGAACGTGAGCGTAATCGCCGCCGAAACGATCCCGCTCGGTGGCAACCCGCCGGCCGACACGACGCTGACCGACAAGCTGGCCGCCCCGCTGCCCGACGCAGGACTCACCTGCAACCACGGCTGACTCGACGACACGGTCCACGTCACCGAGCCGCTCCCGTTCTGCGTCAGTCGCACCACCTGCGCCGCGGTCTGCGACAGAAACGTTGCGCCAAACGTCACCGCCCCGAAGCGCAGCGACGTCCTGTCGAGCGCCATCACAGGTCCCGATGGATTCGAGGGGTAGATGAAGTTCAGGCCTGCGAGATCATCGGTGCCAATGGCGGGGGGCGTCGGCGTCTCCGGAAAGCAGCACGACGAGTTCATGATGTTGGCTTCCGGATTCGTCACGAACGGATCGTCCTGGTCAAAATGCCCGAGGCCGATGCCGTGCCCGATCTCGTGCTCCACGACACGAGTGAAGTTGGGCGGCGTCTTGAAGGCGCTGGGGAATGTGGCCGCATTGTCAAAAATCACATATCCGCGGGTGAAGTTGGTAAAGACGGTGCCGTTGACGGTCGAGCTGGTGCATTCCGTGCACGCGCCGCCTCCGAGCGCCAGGACTGGGGGAGCGATTTCATCGTTGGGATCCTCGAACGTGATGACGCCGCCCGTAAAACCCGACCTGGGATCCGCCTGTGTCGTCGTGCCCGCGAACTGGAGGATCAACGATGCGCTCGGGGGGTTCGTCCACGCCGCCAACGCGACGCCGATCTCGGTGTCGACGTTGCCGGATGTCAGCGGAGACGCCGCGGTGAGGTTTCGACGCCAGCTCACGGGCGTCGCCGTGTCAGCTTCCGCCCACCTGAAGTTCCCGAGCAGCGTGAACGCTGCTTCGACACCCTGAGCCTGGTCCGCTCCGCCCTGCTGCACGCGGCGTGAGGGACGGCCGGTCACCTGCTCCGCAAGCCGCCGGAACTCTCCGAGGCTGCGAGTCGCAATCTGGGAGGGAGCGCCAACGACCAGCGTCTCGCGAAGGTTTCTCGCGAGCGCGTCATCTCCCGCGCTCGATCGGCGCACGTCGAACTTCGAAAACCCCATCGCCACGCTGCGCAGCCCCTGCGGACCTCGGCTGAGACAGACGACCACCTCCCGTCCGAGCTCGTACCTGACCTGTCCGCCGACATACTCCGCGCTGTCGCCGATCACGCCTCCCATCTCCCAGACCTCAACCCGATCTCCGGGCCGTCCAGTCAGGTCCTCGAGAACCTGCAGCGTGGTGACTGTGTAGATGCGATCGAGATTCGGTCCTCCCCAGGCCGCTCGCTGGGCCACCACGCGCGCGTGCACCACCCGCTCGGAGAGTGCGATGAGCTCGGCGTCGGTGCGATAGACGATGGTGGATGCCAGCAGCGGCTGCGACACGAGCGCAAAACTCGACAGAAGGAGAAGCGTGAGGAACTTGCGCATGTGTGAAATCCTTGGACGTGATGGATTCTCGCGTGCGATCCGCGCGACGCCGCAGACATTTTGGGGAGAGCAGTATTCTGCCAGCTTGGGGGGCCGAACTCAAATTACCGAGTCTTAACCGAGGGGCTTCGCCCCTCGGACTCCCCTACACGCTCTCTCGCGCGCCGCTTCGCCGGCGCGCTCCGGTCGCGTGGCTCGCTCGCCAACGCTCGCTCGCGACGTGGAACGATCGTCAGGTTTGTGAGATAGCTTCTAGTGTCCCGGCCTCATTTCGCCGCGAGCACCACGCGAAACGGAATCCGTTCTTCACGGCCGCCGCACGCCTGCCGGATGAACACGAACTCGTAGGCGCCCGCGAACTCGATCGGCGGCAGCCACCGGAAGACCCCTTCGTCTCCGTCAAGCGACGCCCCGGGCGGCAGCGGACCAGCCACGTCGCCCGTCATGAGGTACCCCGCGTACGGGCCGCATCCCTCCGACCACCACCAGGTGTCGAGCCCGACCTCCACGCGCTCGCCGCGGTTCTGCCGGATCTCCTGCGTCGCGTCGCCCGCGAACCGCAGCGCCCACGTCCCTGGCTCGAGGCCCAGGCGTTCCCACAGGAGGGCCGTCGCCTGCGGCACCGCACGCACGTCGGCCGCACTTCGGGCTTCAAGCGTCGCAGACGCCGCGACCTGGCTCGCGAGGCCGTTCTGGACGTTCATGTATCGGCTGCCTATGCCCTGGACAACACCCAGATCATCGGCGACGACCCACACAATCGTGTGCAGCCCGTCGGCCAACACTGTCGTGTCGAACGTGAACTGCGCCGCCGGCCCGTTGCCGTTTAGGTAGGTGGGAAACGGAAACAGCGCCGCGACGTCTGGCCGCGCGAACCCGTACCCGGCCACGTGCGGCTGTTCGGCGCCGTCGAGGAACAAACGGATCGTTGAGCCGTCGAACGGAATCGATCGTCCAGGTTGCGCGAGCACCCAGCCCTGGTTGTTGTAGGTCCCGGAGATCGTCGCGCCCTGATCCGGATGATCTATCGTCCCGAACGGAAATGGCGACCCCGTATTGTCGAACGTAACGGTTCTGCGCCCGAGCAGCGTTCGATGGCCTTCGACATCGTCGGCGTAGGCTGACAGGGTGAAGGTACCGTTCCCGCCGTTCGGAAGAACGTTGGACAGTACCCATCAGGCCCCATCCCGCACTCCTCACGCCCGGACTGCTGAATGATTGCGACGCGAACACGACATCCGGCCGCGCGCCCCGTACGCGAGTCCCGTCCCCGAGGAAGATCTCTCCGGGCGGCTCTCCCGCCACGGCGTTGCGGAAAATCAGCACTCGGCTAATCCCGACGTCGTCTACCGCCCACCCACCCACGGGCACGGCGCCGCTCAGGCCCGCGGCCCCCGCGATCGGAATATCAAGAAAGCCGGACGGTCCCCGGGTCATGGACGATCCGTCCGTGATCCGCAGCGCGACCGTCAGGCTTCTAGGGGAACCGGGCGCGATTGATGAGACGACACTGATGGTGCCTCCGTATGTCCCACGAGGCAGGACTGCGGCGGCCGCCGCGTCGATCGAAATAGTCGCTGTCGACGGAGTCGTCCCTGACGACGGAGACACAATCAGCCACGGTACCGACGTGGTCGCGGTCCACGTTGCTGTCGGGTTCTCGGCGTTCGTGAGGCGGAGAGGCTCCGGCGACGAGACGTGCGGCGATCCCGAGCCGGAACGATGGACGGCGAACACGAAGCTACTCAAGAGAGCATCGGTCGCGATAGGTGGCCCGTTCTGCGCGATTCCGACGGATGGAGCCAGAAACCATGCCCCTGCCCCCAGGCTCGAGACGGAAATGCGTCGCGGCGTCGGATCCTGCCTGGTGTTCGGTTCGACGGCGAAGGTGACGGTGGCGGGAAACGTGCTCCCACTGCCTCCTGAAACGATCGTCACGCCGTCGCCGGGAATCGCGACGTACGAGCAGGACGTGCCGGTGGTAGTTACGGTGAAGCTTCCGGTTCCGCCGTTGGCCGGCATGTTCGTCGGAGACAGAGCTGAGAGGGTCAGCGGACATGGATTGGCCGCCTGTGTAACCGTCAGGGACTGACCGCCGAAAGTGAGCGTCAGAAGCCGGGGGACCGGATCATGGTTTGGCCAGACGGTGCTGAACGAGACCGTCGACGTGCCCGTTCCGCCAAACTGCGACGGAAAGCCCAGCCAGGTTGGGAAGCCGGCGAACGGCGGACTTCCTGGCACTTGGGTGCTCTCGTACATCCACACGCAGGAACTCGACGATGTGATGACCGTGAAGGTAGCTGGACTCGCAGAGGTCGCCCCCGACGTGGGAATGGTCAGCGTTGACGGACTGAAGCCGGTCACGCAGCCCTGACGGCCAAGCGCGGTATCGCTCGTCAGCCAGCCCACGCCAAGCGCCAGCACTGCGGCGAAGGCACTACCGCGAACGGATGCAGGCATCGTCAGCTTCCTCCCTGGGTCAAGTGACAACCGGAACTGCCGGGACCCTCCTCTTATAACGGCAATTGCGGACGTTCGTTACTCAAATCCCGTGGCCCCCCAGGCAGCATCGCGGCACCCGACTTGCACGGGGCGGGGGCGCCGTGCCCGGCTGTTGGCACTAACTAAAGGTTGGAGCGTAGAAGAATGTCAAATCTGCTCGGCTACCGCCGACTCTTCGCGGCTTGCCTGGCGGTCCTGCTGATTGGGGCGCCGGCGAGCGCTCAGCTTCGATCGACCGTTTACGTATCCGGGCTTTCGAGTCCGGTCGCCTTCGTGCAGGATCCCTCCAACGCGACCCTCCAGTACGTTGTCGAGCAAGGGGGCGGCATCAAGGTCGTCCAGAACGGCACCGTCCTCCCGACGCTGTTCCTGAACATCTCAACGCTGGTGTCCGGAGGCAGCGAGCAGGGACTGCTCGGCCTGGCCTTTCCGCCCAACTACGGATCGTCCGGCCGGTTCTACGTCTGCTTCACCAACACCGCCGGCCATATCGTCGTCTCGAGGTTTCTCCGATCGAGCAATCCGCTCGTCGCCGACGCGGGATCCCGCTTCGACCTCCGCTGGCCTGACGGCCAGCAGGCCATCTTCCATCCGTTCGCGAATCACAACGGCGGCAACCTCGCGTTCGGGCCCGATGGATACCTTTACATCGGCATGGGTGACGGGGGGAACGGCAACGATCCTGATCATCTCGCGCAGACCCCGGGTAGCCTGCTGGGAAAGATGCTGCGGATCGACGTCTCGGGCAGCGACCCCGATGGTTACACCGTGCCTCCGACCAACCCGTTCGTCGGTCGGCCGGGCTACCTCGGCGAGATCTGGAGTTTTGGACTGCGCAACCCCTGGCGCTGGAGCTTCGACGATCCCGTGCACGGCGGCACGGGAGCGATGGTCATCGGCGATGTCGGTCAGAGCGCGCGCGAGGAAATCGACTACGAGCCTGCGGGACGGGGCGGACGGAACTACGGCTGGCGTAATCGCGAAGGCACGCTGGACAACATCACCGACCGTCCACCGGCGTTTCTCCCGCTGATCGATCCGATCTTCGAGTACGGCCGTGGTGACGGCACGGTCGTCACCGGCGGGATCGTGTATCGCGGATCGGCGCTCGGCGCGGCTTTCCGCGGACGCTATTTCTTCGCGGATTTCGGTTCCCGTCGCATCTGGTCGTTCGCGCTGAACATCAATCCGTCGACCGGTGAGGCCACGGCATCCGGTCTCCTCGAACACACCGCCGAGCTCGGCGGATCGGCCGCGCTCGGCAACATCGCCTCTTTCGGCGTCGACGCGGCCGGAGAGATGTACCTCTGCAGCTTCAATGGCGTAGTGCACCGCGTTAGTCTGGCCGAGCGGGCGCCCAATCCACTTCTGAACATCGATCTGCCGGCGCAGGGCTCCGTCGTGACGCAGCCCTTCGTCCTGGCGGGCTGGGCGTTTGATGCCAGTGCCGCGAACGGCACCGGGATGAGCACGATCCACGTCTGGGCATTTCCGAATCCCGGTTCGGGCGCCGCGCCGCGGTTTGTCGGCGTCCCCAACTTCGGCACCCGTCCGGATGTCGGCGCCTTCTTCGGGGCGCAGTTCGCCCCGTCCGGGTTCGGCCTTGTCGTGTCCGGCCTGCCGCCCGGCGTCTATCAGTTATGGCTGTTCGGGTGGGTGGACGCCCTGGGCACGTTCGGGATCGCGCGGACCCTCGACGTCACAATCGTCTCGAGTACCCTCCTCGCGATCGATCGTCCGGCGAACTTCTCGACCGTGAACCAGCCGTTCCACCTGGCAGGATGGTCCATCGATACGTCCGCTCCGAGCGGAACGGGCGTCGATACGATCCACGTCTGGGCCTACCCGATCACGGGTGGACCCCCGGTGTTCGTCGGTGTGCCTGCGCTCGGTGGCGGCAGGCCCGATGTTGCGGCGGCCTTCGGAAGCTCGCGCTTCACGCCCAGCGGCTACAACATGGCAGCCTCGGGACTGGCGCCGGGGACCTACGACCTCGTCGTCTACTCGCACAGCACGGTCACGAACTCGTTCTCCGCGGCGCAATTCGTTCGCGTGACGGTCCAGTAGGCTATCGGTTCTGGATAGGGAACAACAGCTCAGTGCATGAAGCTGACGCGCGCCCACGGGCCCGAGAGCGTTGATGCGAACCGAATCGCCGCAGGCTGCAGCGTCACGCGGACCGGGATGCGCTCGCGGGCGCCATCGGCCCCGGTGCGAACAAACACGAAGTCGTAGTCGCCGATGAAGCCCAGGCCGGGCTGCCAGTAGAAGTTGCCGCGGTCCGGATCGAACGACGAGCCCTTCGGCAGCTCGCGCAGGTGACCGCCAACGAGAAGGTAGCCCTGCGTACTCGTCCCGCGCCCGGCCCTGGGCCAACCGGATCTCCACGCGATCGCGCTCGGTTGCAAACACGTGGCGGCGTCCGTCCAGCCCCGATCGCACCGGCGCGGCCGGCCTGGTCAGGGAGAAGCCCGTGCGCATCAGGATCGGCTCATCGCTCAATGGGGCGCTCAATGGGGCGCTCAATGGGGCGCCAGTTCGAAGGGCGACGTCGCTCAGCCTTCGTCCAAGATCGGGTCCGGCGGGTCGCATCGCCGCTTCGGTCAGCGACGCCCCGGTATTGAAGATCGAGAAGAAGCGGCTCCCGATGCCGGCAGTCACGCCGCCGTTGTCCCTGACGACCCAGGCGATGGTGTGGAGCCCGTTCGCGTAGGCCAGCGTGTTGAGACCATACACGCCGAGCGCGGTACTGATGCCAGGATAGCCGGGGAAAGACGCGGTCAGGTCGGCGCGCTGATTCCACCCCGCCGGGCTGCCGACGGCCACGCCGTCCACCCAGACCGTGACGGTCCCGCCGCCTGGAGGATCCGCGCGGCGAACCCGCGACAATACCCATCCAAAATTCGCGTAGCTGCCGCCGATCGTTTCGCCTTGTCCGGGCGTATCGATGGCGCCGAACGGCTCGGTCGCCGTCGAGTTGAGCGCCACGATGGCACGGGAACCGAGCAACGCGTAGCGTCCATCGAGGTCGAAGGCGTTTGCGTGGAGCGTATAGGCGCCGTTCCCCTGGTTCGGCAACATGTTGGTCAGGATCATGAAGCCCCAACCCGAACGATATTGGAACGGAGAGGTCCCAGCGATGGCCTCGACGTCCGGCCGGGCGTCGTCGATCATGACGGCATCGCCGAGGTAGACCTGGTTCGGGCCGCATGCGGGGTGACCGCCCTGCTCACTGCCGACTGGGCTCCGGCAGATCGTGATCCGCAAGATCCCCACGTCGTCGACCGCCCACCCCGTGACCGCGACCGAGCCGGTCACCGTTGCGCCGTTGGCAGGCGTGTCGATCACGCCAGAAGGCGCGGACGTTGCCCCGAGGACGCGCACGACTGTCTGCACGAACTGGGGCGAGTTGATGGCGCCGTTCGAGGTGATGCGGATGTAACCGGAGAAGTCGCCGATACCGTGATAGGTCTGGTTGACGAGGCTGACCGTCAGCGTGGCGGCGCCACAACCCGAGGTGGGGCTCACCGTGAGGAAAGCGAGGTCGGCGGTCGCCGTCCAGCACGGCTGGCCGGCCGCCGCGTTGACCGTCGACAGGCGCAGGAGTTGCTGCGGCGTCTTGACCGTGCCGGCCGTGATGCCGAAGTTGAGCAGCGAGCGGTTGAGCACCAGTCGCGCGGTGCTCGCACCCGAGTGATCGATCCGAATCGGCCACTTCGAGTAGGCGCCGTTGACGTTCGTTCCGTCGTCGAACTCCACGTACACGTAGTACTGCGCGTCTTGCGGCAGGTTGCTGGTGTTCCAGTTGAGGCTGCCGTTCACCGACGAGGCGCTGGTCGATCCGATGAGCGTCTTTACCGACGGACTCTTGTCCGTGTCGTAGTAGACGCGGACCGTGCCGCCGGTCTTGCTCGACGTCCATCGCACCGTGTAGCTGGTGTGCGCCGTCTCGAACGCGGCGAGCTTGATGCGCTTGATGTAGAACGAGGTCGGGTTGGCGAACTCGTGTGGATCGATCCTGAAGCTCGAGATGCCCGGAAACGAGCTGACTCCCGGCACCCAGCCTGATTGCGACGGGCTGCCCGGATCGATGGGGATCGCGGCCATGTCGAAGTTCAGGCGGTTGAGCACGTTGGCGCCGCCACGGCTGTTGAGCGTGATACCCCAGCTGTAACTCTCGTTGGCCTCGCCGTCGACGTTCCAGACGACGCGGACGATCGACCCGCCGCAGAGATCCCGCGGCTTGTTGGGCAACCCGATCTCGGCGGTGAGGATGCGGTACCTGTTCGGATCGATGTGATGCAGCGCGCCGCGGATGTTGCGGTGCAGCGGGTACACGACCGGCTTGGCGAACTGCGCACAGAGCGCCGGGTTCGAGAAGTCTCCGAGCGCGCTCGTCCCGAAGAGCGTCGTGATGTTGCCGAGCGCCGTGCCCGATTCAGTTTCGGCGCCAGGGATCGTCGCGATGCTCGCGCTCGCCAGGTTGATCGTGTGATCGATGTCGCCGGGGCTCGTCATGTCCCAGGGGTCGTTGAGGTGCGTCGTCGCGAAATCGTCCGTGCTGCCCTCGTCGGACGGGGACGTCACGTTGAGCGTCGCCGGCGCGTTGACCTGGTAGAAGCCGGTCGAATACGCGAAGCCACCGCCTCCGGCGGGCTGAATCGCGACGTAGTAGTTCCCAGGGGCCAGCGCGCCGGCATTGAGCGAGTAGCTGCCGCCCGAGACACTGAGCGCGACGGCGCCAAGCGTCCCGTTGCCCGCGTTCTGATCGTTGTCGAGGTGAATGTTGACCGCCCCCGAACCGTTCCAGGTGATGTTCCTGAAAAGGGCGGGCTGATTGTCGACGAGCCGCACCCAGTCGATATCTATCTGACCGCCGGCCGCCGCGTTGTCCTGCGCGGGATCGAGCCGCAGCGACCGCTTGGTGCCATTCCACGGCTCGCTTCCGCTCAGAAGTCCGAGCGTCGCCAGATCGACGAAGTAGATACGCCAACCTGGAGTCGTCGTGACGACGTTCGAGATCTGCATACCCGGCGGGTCGTGCATCGTGTTCGTGGTCCAGTAGAAGAGCATGTACTGGCCGTCGGCCGGAGTGCGCATCCGGATCGCGACTACGCGGTACACGTTGGCGTTGATGGGAAAGGCGGCGCCGTTTTTCCCGATCGGCGGCAGATTCGGGAAGCTGGTCTCGACCAGCCAGACGTTGGGATCAGCCGCGATCGTACCGCTGAAGAGACCGCCGCTGAAGTTGAAGCTCGAGAAGCCGTGCGATGGAAAGTCTATGCTGTTGAGCCACCACCCGAGGTCGCTCCGTTCGTTCATGTCCCAGGGGTCCTGAAAGACCTGGGTCGCGAAGTCGTTGGCCGACGCGACGGCGTTGGCGCCACCGGATGGCGCGGTCACGGTGATCTGGGCCGCGGCGCGCGTCGCGCTCAGCCCGATCACGAGACAGCCCAGGCACACTAACCGCCTCATCAATATAAACCTCAAGTAGACCAATGCTGCAAGAGGTCGGCCAGTGCCCTCCCTGTATTCGGCCTGGAACGCCCGTAGTCGGCGGAGGAACCCCGATCGTGCGGTTTCTCGTGGAAGGACCAAACCGTCACACAGAGTAGCCTGCTGCCTGTTCAAGAACGGAGCACAGGCGGCACGAATTGTAAGGCCGGTGAACTTTCGGGGGCAGGAACGAGAACGTGCGTGCAGCTCCCGAAGCTGTCGGAAGGGCCAGGGCAAATCTTGCACACCCGCGAAGTTGTTACTTCACGAACGCCCGTATTGTGCCGTGCGGCGTATCGAACTTGCCGTCCGCGCTGCGAAGGGCGAACGTCGAGACCCGTTCGACGCGCGCGAACCCCGCGGCCAGCGCCATCTGCTCGAGGCACGTCATGGTTGGGAACCAGAACGCCTGGCCCGTAGCGGTTCCAAGAAACAGGGCGCGCGCCTGGTTCATGACGTGGATGTGGGTATCGATTCCGGTGCTGACAATCGCTTCGCCGCGGCACACGCGGCGGAGCCCGTAGAGCGCGCGGAGCGGGTCGCTCAAGTGAAGGAGCACGCTCGCGCAGAAGACGAAGTCGTAGGCGCCCACGCGCTCCGGAGTGAGGTCGTACACGTTGCAGAACTGGCGCTCGACGCGCGACCGGCGAGCCTGGATGGCGAACCCCAGGGCACCGCGGTGATAGTCGTCGGCCGATGCCGGGACACGATCGAAGACCTCCTGCAGTACCGGGCTGGCATCGTGCTCCACCCAGCTTGGCAGCTCCGCGGTCGCGACCTTGGTGGCACCCCGCCGCTCGAACTCGAAGCTGAAAAACCCGTGTGCGGGCCCGACGTCGAGAACCGATTTCCCTTCGAGCGACTCGGGCAGCCCATAGTGCTTGAGGAGCGGCGTCAGGTCGTATTGTCCGGGCGTCGTGATGCCGTGGCCCAGATCAATCGTGTGATACCACTCGTACTCGGATACACGGCGCCGAATCTCTTCCGGCGAAAGCGCTGCGCTGTCGGTGGTCATGTCAGTCGACCATTAGTATAGCGGCCGGGGACGGCTCCGCGGGCCTTTTTGGGGTGGGTTTCGTGCGACAGTTTGGTGTATTCTCTCAATACCACCAAGGGGACCTGAGCGTTTCGAACGTCTGACGGCCTCCGCAACTCGTGATAGTAACGCCCACCCTGCTGACGTTTCTCGGAAGCTTCGCGCTTTCTGCGGCGCTGACGCCGCTTGTGCGCTTGCTGGCCCTGCGAGCCGGACTCGTGGCGAAGCCGCAACGGGATCGGTGGCATCCCGATCCGATCCCGGTGCTAGGCGGATATGCGATCGCCGCCGCCTTTTTCGGCGCCACGCTGCTCAGCACGCCCTTCCAGCCGCTGTTGCCGCTGCTCGTCGGCGCGGGGTTGATGTTCAGCCTCGGGGCGCTCGACGATCTCCTCCACCTCGGGGCCACGACCAAGCTCGTCGTCCAGACGATCATCGCCGCGGTCGTCGTGTTTCTGATGCCGCCGGCGCACATCACGGGCATCGCACCGGTCGACGGGCTGCTGTCTCTCGTCTGGATCGTCGGGATCACCAACGCGTTCAACCTGCTCGACAACATCGACGGCCTCTCGGCGGGCATCGCCGCGATCGCTGGCATGTTCTTCCTGGCGGCGCTGGCGTCCGGTGGCGGGATGCCGCTGACCCTCGCCGTCGCCGCGTTCGTAGGCGCCTCGCTGGGATTCCTCATCTATAACGCCCGGCCCGCCTCGATCTTCATGGGAGACAGCGGCAGCCTGTTCCTCGGCGCATTCCTCGGCGGCGCGGCGCTGCTCGCGGCACCCGAGCTCAAGGCCGGCGTCGTCCCGGTGGCGGCGATCCCCTTGTTCATCCTGCTCGTCCCCATCTTCGACACCGCGTTCGTGAGCGTCACTCGCCGGCTGGCGGGCCGCAGCCCGCTTCTCGGCGGCCGCGACCATCTCTCGCACCGCCTGGTCGCGATGGGCATCGACGAGCGGCGCGCGGTGCTCGGCCTGTACATGCTCGCCGCGCTCGGAGGCTTCATCGCGTTGAGCCTGCAGCACGCCGACGTGAGCTACGCCGCCCTGCTCATCGCCCTCTATCTGCTGCTGCTCGCCGCGATCGGCATCGTGCTCGGCCACGTCGAGGCGCACGCGATCGAGGCCGATCGTCCGGCGCCCCCGCTGGTGTCGGACGTGGCGTACCAGAACCGCACGTTCGAAGTCCTGCTCGATCTCGCGCTCCTGGCGCTGGCCTACTACGCGGCGTTCCGATTCCGCTTCAAGGGCGAGGCCTTCACGCACTTCCTTCCGTACTTCGCCACGTCGTTTCCGCTCGTGCTGGCGTGCCAGCTCGGCGGGCTGGCCGTGGCGGGCAAGTACCGGCAGGTCTGGCGCAACTTCGGCGCGCCAGAGATCGTCGGCATCCTGAAGGGCATCGCGATCGGCTTCGCCGGCTCGGCGCTGCTGATACTCTACATGTACCAGTTCGTCGGCTTCTCGCGACTGGTGTTCGTCATCGACGCTGCCCTGCTGATATTCCTGGTCCTCGGGACGCGGCTGCTCATCACCTCGCTCGACTCGTACCTGCGCACGCGGCGCGGCGGCGGGCGGCGGGTCCTCATCTACGGCGCGGGAGGCGGCGGCCGCCTGCTGGTCCACGCGCTGCTCGAGGATCGCACCTTCGCGCTCCTCCCGGTCGGCTTCGTCGACGACGACCGCACGAAGCACCGGCTGCACGTCGAGGGCGTGCCGGTGCTCGGCACGTTCGACAACCTGCCGGCGCTGCTCGCGGCGCACAACATCACCGAGCTCCTGGTGAGCATCAAAGCGATCGACCGGATGCGGCTCGCCGAGGTGGCAGCGGTCTGCCGCGAGCATGGCGTCACGATCCGAACGATGCGATTTGCGCTCGAAGACATCGGACCGGTCCCCGCGCTCCGTCAGGTTCAGGGTCGGTGATCCGGCCGTGAGCGCGATGGTGAACCGCGCGGCCGACGCGCCGTCGATTCGGCGAACCCTCGTTGGCCTGCAGCCAGTATCGTCATCTCCTCCGCAACCTCGTGCTCAAGGACCTGAAGCTGAAGTACCGCGGCTCGGTCGTCGGCTTCCTCTGGTCGCTTGCCAACCCGCTGCTGATGGCCGTCGTCTACACCGTCGCTTTCACGAAGATCATGCGTGCGGGGTCGGAAGGCTTCGTGTTCTATCTGATGCTGGGGCTGCTGGCGTGGACGTTCTTCGCCAATTCGGCTGGGATGTCGACCGGATCGATCGCCGACAACGGCGGGCTGGTCAAGAGCGTCTGGTTCCCCCGCGCCATCCTGCCGACCGCGACCGTCCTCTTCAACCTCGCCCAGTACATCCTGACGGTGCTGGTGTTCCTGCCGTTGATGCTCGTCTACTATGACGTGCCGCCGGCGCCGCCGATGCTGCTCTTTCCGATCTTCGTGGGCCTGCAGTCGCTCTTCACGATCGGCGTGGCGCTCATCCTGGCGACGAGCGCCGCGTTCTTTCGCGACGTGCGCCACCTGGTGGACGTGGGACTGGCCGTCGGCTTCTGGGCGACGCCGATCGTCTACGAGCTGGGCCGGCCGGTGACGGGGTTGCGGCGCCTGGTCTTCTTCAGTCCGCTGTCGCCGTATGTCAGCGCGTACCACGACATCTTCTATTACCGGCAGTGGCCGGACGGCGCCGTCTGGCTGACCGCGATCACGTACGCCGGCATCACGCTCGGCCTCGGCCTGTGGCTGCTCGTCCGCAACGAAGACAGCTTCGCGGAGCGTATCTGATTTGTCCCTCGTCCTCGAATCGCGGGACCTGTCCAAACGGTTCTTCCTCCGGCACAACCCCGCGGCCGAACTGAAAGTCCGGCTGCTCGGCCTCTTCGACCTGTCGCGGCGGCAGCGGGTCGAGGAGTTCTGGGCGCTCAAGTCGGTGACGCTGAAGATTCGTCAGGGCGAATCGGTGGGCCTCATCGGCCGCAACGGGTCGGGCAAGAGCACGCTCCTCAAGGTCATCGCCGGCATCCACCGGCCGACGACCGGCGATCTGCTCGTCGCCAGTGGCGCGCGGATCGGCAGCATGATCGAGCTCGGCACCGGGTTCCATCCCGAACTGACCGGCCAGGAAAACGTGCTGCTGAACGCGTCCATTCACGGCCTGTCGCGCGCGGAGTCGCTCGACATCTACGACCGGGTGGTGGCGTACTCCGGGCTGCAGCACTTCATGGACGTGCCGATCAAGAACTACTCCTCGGGGATGCACATGCGGCTGGGCTTCGCGATCGCCGCGACGCTCGATCCGGATGTTCTCCTCCTCGACGAGATCTTTGCCGTCGGCGACGAAGATTTCCAGAAGCAGTGCGTCGCGACCATCAAGTCGTTCGAGGCGCGGGGCAAGACGATCGTCTTCGTGTCCCATTCGGCGACGGCGATTCAGGCCATCTGCGATCGGGCCTGCCTGCTCGATCACGGCCGCCTCCTGTATGACGGGACGGTCGATGGCGGCCTCACCGAGTATCGCCGGCTCACCGCCGCCTCTCCGCACGAGGCGCTCGGTCCCGCCGACGCCGCCGACGAGACGGCACCGGCCGGCGCCACGCCCGGCGCAGATCTGGCGTGGCATCGGCTGGCCAGTGGCGGCCGCTGGTCGGAAGAGGGCGCGTGGGTCTTCGACTTCCTCCGTCGCCAGGGACTGCAACCGGATCAGTACGTCCTCGACCTCGGCTGCGGCAGCCTCTCGGCCGCGAGCCGGCTGCTGCCCTACATGGAGCCGTACCATTACTGGGGCTACGAGAAGAGCATCGAGCTGTACATCGCCGGTGCGCAGATCGAGCTGCCGCGCGCGGGGGTGCGCGCCGAGCTCGGGCACTTCATGGTCAATGACGACTTCGACCTGTCCGAGGCGCGGCATCCGTTCGATGTCGCGATTGCGAGCTCGCTCTTTCGCCGCCTCGCCCTCAACAGCATCGCCCGCGCCATCGCGAACGTCATCCGCTCGCTCACGCCTGACGGGCGCTTCTACGCCACCTGGCCGGAAAACCCCGACCCGATCGGGTTCGACCGGATTGTGCACCCGGACGGATCCACGACCTACAGCGATCGCGAGCCGTTCCACTACAGCTTCGCGATGCTGGCCGCGATCGTGGAGGCCGTCGGCGGCCGGGCAGAACGGCTCGAGGATCGGTCCCACCCGCGCGGTGAGACAATCATGCTCATTACCCGCCGGATGGACCGTCCGACCTAAGGGAATGTGTGACCGACAACACCGTTCACCAGACGCGTGATCTGGTCGCGCTCGAGCGCGAGCTCGCGGCGGCGCGCGCCGAGGCCGACGGCCTCGCTCGAGAGCTGGGCGCGATCTGCGCCGAGTCGGACAGAGCGCTCGAGGATCTCCGCCGCCTGGTCGCGCGATATCAGGAAGTGCAGCAGGATTCGGCCGCCACGCAGTCGCGCATCGCGGCCATTCGCGCGAGCAACACCTGGCGCGCCATCGAGACGCTGCGCCGCGCACGCGCGCGCCTCGGGCTCCAGCGAAGACCTGAAGGCGGATTCAGTGGCCTGGCCCGCCCGCTACGCCGTCAGGCCGGCGTGGCGCGCTTCGTGAAAACCGCACCGGTCGGCGTCAACGTCGCCGGCTACCTCGACACGGAAAGCGGGATGGGCGAAGCGGCGCGCGGCAGCATCCGGTCGCTCGAGGCGGCGGGAATACCGGTCGCGCTCAACAATGTCGCGTCGCGCCTGCGCAAGCAGGACCTGTCCTATGCCGGCGCCTTTGTTCGCGACAATCCCCATCCCTTCAACCTCGTGCACCTCAATGCCGACAACATGGGCTGGTTTGCCGCGGACCAGGGCCGCGCCTACTTCCGGCATCGGTATACGATCGGCTACTGGTTCTGGGAGCTGTCCGAGTTCAGGGACGAATGGATCCCCTTCTTCGGCTTCGTGGACGAAGTGTGGGCGGCCAGCGAGTTCATGCGGCAGGCGTTCGCGGCCCGATCGCCGGTGCCGGTCGTCCGCATGCCGCTGCCAATCGTCGTCCCGACGATTCCCACGCTGGGACGGCCGCACTTCCGGATCCCGGCCATGGGCACCGCGTTCCTCTACATGTTCGACGTGTCGAGCCAGGCCGAGCGCAAGAATCCATTCGGCGCCATCCAGGCGTTCCGCAAGGCGGGGTTCGAGCGAGACGAAGCGGTGCTGGTGCTCAAGTTCACCAACGCGGAGTACGATCGCGACGCGGTGCGCCGGCTGCACGAAGAGTCGGCCGGCCTCAACGTCGTGCTGCTCGATGGCTACATGGATCGCGACGAGATCTGGGCGCTCGTCAACGCCGCCGACTGCTACCTCTCGCCGCACCGGTCCGAAGGGTTTGGACTGACGATCCTCGAGTCCATGCGGCTCGGCAAACCCGTCATCGCCACCGCGTACTCGGGCAACATGGACTTCATGACCGAGGAGAACAGCTTTCCGCTCGGCTATCGCCTGGTCCAGCTCGAACGCGACTATGGCCCCTACATGCGCGGAGCGTCGTGGGCCGATCCCGATCTCGACGAAGCCGCCCGGCTGATACGGCTCATCGTGGAACACCCTGATGTCGCCCGCGCACGCGGCGAGCGAGCTCAACAACAGGTTGCACGGGAGCGCGATCCCGGCGTCACCGGTACGGTCGTCCGCCAGCGACTGGATGAAATCCGAAACGCCCGTGGATAATTCGCGCGATCCGCGTCCGGTCAGCGATCCTCGTGCGGCCGCAGCCGCCCTCCGGCAGCGCCTGCGCGACGCGCTGACCGAGGCCCAGACGGCGCTCGCGCGCGCCGAGGAAACCAATCAGCGCCTCCATCGCGAGCTGGACCAGATGACGGCCTCCGGCGGGCGCCGATGGCTCGTCGGGATCCGGCACAGCGGCACGCGCGCGGCGCGGGCGATTCGTCATCCGATCTGGACGACGGGCACCGTCGTGCGGGGGCTCCTCTCGACCAAGGCCCCGGCGACCGCCAGGCGCGCCCTGAACCATCTCCGCCGGCGATTCCTGCCGCTCCGGCTGTCGTCGCCGGCCCGCCGGTGGTTCGAGCACGGCGACGAGTCGCTCGCCATCCGCTGGATCGGCCCGGTCAACATCCGTCATCGATCGTTCGAGGCCCTCCTCTGCCATGCACCGGCCGGCGTCGAGTACCGCATGACGGTTCCGGCGGGTTCGAGCTTCGTCTGCGAATGCGCGGTCTCGCCACAAGTCTGGCAGGAACATCCGCCCCGAATCGAGTTCACGATCGTCGCGCACGTGCCGGCCGCTACGAGCGATCAGGTCGCTCGAATGAGCGACGGAAATGAAGAGTGGCGCCGCGAGGTGACCGTCTCGATCGATCCCGGCGCGATCTGGACCGACCGGCGCTGGCACACCGTCTCGATCGATCTCCCGCCGACGGATCAGGCCTCGCTCGACGTCGTCGTGACGCTCTCGACCCGCGTCGCCACTGGCGCCGGCGTCGAGAACGCGTGGGCGCTCTTCGGCGAACCGCGTTTCGAGTGGCATCGAAGCTCTGCCGAAGTACGCCGCTCGATCGCAATCCTGACCAGCCGCCTCCGGACGAACGGGCTGCGATCGTCGCTCGAGCTGCTCACGACTGCCGGTATCACCACGCACGACGCCGACGCCTATCCGCGGTGGGTCGCCAAGCACACGCGCACCGAAGGGGAGCTCGCGACGCTCGCACAGGAAATCGCCGCGCTCCCCTACCAGCCGCTCATCAGCGTCATCGTCCCGGTCTACAACACCGACCCGCAGTGGCTGCGCGCGTGTATCGAATCGGTCCGGCGTCAGGTGTATCCAAACTGGGAGCTCTGTCTGTGCGACGATGCCTCGACCGCGCCGGCGACCGTGGAGACGCTGCGCGAGTTCGCATCCGACAGGCGCGTGCACGTTCGCTATGCTTCGGTGAACGGCGGCATCTCGGTCGCCTCGAACCTCGCCCTGGAGCTCGCGAGCGGGGACTTCATCGCGCTGCTCGATCATGACGACGAGCTGGCGCCGGATGCGCTGGCCGAAGTCGTCCGTCACGTGAATACCCAGCCCGACGTCGACGTCATTTATTCGGACGAAGACAAGCTCGACCTGCAGGGTGCGAGGTGTGACGTCTTCTTCAAGCCCGACTGGTCGCCCGAGCATTTCCTCACCTGCATGTACACGTGCCACATGATGGTGGTTCGACGACAGTTGATGAACGAGATCGGAGGGTTCAGGACTGGCTACGAGGGCGCCCAGGACTACGACCTCCTGCTGCGCCTGATGGAGCGGACCGGGCGGATCGATCACATCCCGCGGGTGCTGTATCACTGGCGCAAGCTGCCCCAGTCGACCGCCAGCGCGGGACAAGCCAAGCCATGGGCGCTCGACGCCGGCCGTCTGGCGATCGAGGACTACGTACGGCGCAACACCATCGACGCCGAGGTGCTGCCTGGCGGCGCGCCGGGCCTCTACCGCGTTCGGCGCCGGATTCGGGATCGACCGCTCGTGTCAATCGTCATCCCGACCGCCGGCCGGCCGCGAGACGTCAACGGCACGCCTGTCGATCTCCTCGCCAACGCCATCCGGAGTGTCGTCCAGAAGACGTCGTACGACGCGTACGAGATCATTGTCGTTGCCGACGAGGGCGGCGTGCCGGCGACTACGACGCGCGCACTTGCGGGAACGCGCCACACAGTGCTGGCCTTCGCGAGGCTCGGCCTGTTCAATTTCTCGGCGAAGATCAATGCTGGCGTGTCGGCATCGTCGGGCGAGCACGTTCTGCTGTTCAACGACGACCTCGAAGCCATCTCGCCGGAGTGGCTGTCGGCGATGCTCGAGTACTCGCAGGAACAGGCGATCGGGGCGGTCGGAGCGAAGCTGCTCTACCCCGACGGACGGCTGCAGCACATCGGCATGGTGCTGGGCGTCGCCGGACTTGCCGCGCACGCGTTTCACCAGCACTCGGGTGTCTCGCCGGGTTACGCAGGCAGCGCCATCATGACGCGCAACTACTCGGCAGTCACGGCGGCGTGCCTGATGACGCGGCGGCGGGTCTTCGACGAGGTGGGCGGATTCGACGAGCGGTTTCCGATCGACTTCAACGACGTGGACTACTGCCTCCGGCTGCGTCAGGCGGGTTATCGCGTGGTCTTCACGCCGTGGGCGCAGCTCTACCATCACGAGTCCGCCAGTTTCGGCGTCCGGCGACAGGATCTCGCAGGGCTGGCCGAGATGCGCCGGCGGTGGGCGGACGTCATCGACCGCGATCCGTACTACAATCCCAACCTGACTCGGGACTTCCCGGACTATCGACTCGATGCGTGATCTCGATTCCGCCGCACCCGCCCGCCGCGGCGCGCGCGCGCGGTTGCTCGGCATCGTGCTGTTCGTCGGTCTGGTCGTCGTGCCGCTCGTCTCCGTCGCGGTCGCCAGCACCAGACTCTTCCGGCCAGGAGGGCGCGCGCTCGAAGTCGAGCTCGTCGCCAAGGGCGGCCGCTACGCACAGATTTTCTGGAGCGCCGATTTCGCCATGAGCCCGAACGACTCGAGCCTGGCGATGCTGCATCAGGGTCAGGGAACGTTCGACACGCTCCGCTTTCCACTGCCGCAAAAGCCACTCGAGGTCCTTCGCTTCGATCCGCTCGACGGCGACGGCGAAGTCCTCATCCGCCGCATGCGCGTGGTCGACGAACGCGGGCAGACCGTACGAACCATCGATCCGATGGTGATGACGCCGCTCAACCAGATCGCCATCATGAGGCCGGAGCCCGAGGGCGTGAGAATCGTCACGACGGCAGGCGCGAACGATCCGATGCTGGTCACCAAGAGCAGCTGGCTCACCGAAGCACCCCGCTGGTACGACCTGCAGTTGGTCACGCCCTTCTCCCTGGCATGGATCGCCGGGGCGGTTGCCGTCCTCGTTGCGACCGGGCTCGCGTTCATCCTGCGTGAGATCCGCGCCGGCCCGGTCTCGAGGCGTGACGCGCTGTGGTTCGCAGCGCTGATGCTCACGGTGGTCTGGGCAAAGCTGGCGCTCCTCCAGCAGCACCCGGTGCCCGTGCCGTTCTGGGATCAGTGGGATGGCGAGGTCCTGACCCTCTATATCCCCTGGGCCGACCACGGCGTCACCTGGCGCCAGATGTTCACCTTTCACAACGAGCATCGCATTTTCTTCAGCCGCCTCCTGGCGCTGACGCTGCTCGTCGTCAACGGGCAGTGGGATCCGCACCTGCAGATCGTCGTGAATGCCGTCCTCCACTCGCTGGCGGCGCTGGTCTTCGCCGCCATGCTGTGGCTGGCGATGGGCCGCCGCAATCTACCTGGCGTGGCCCTCGCGGTCGTTCTCGCATTCGCTCCGCCGTTTGCCATCGAGAACTCGCTCGCGGGGTTTCAGTCGGCGTTCTACTTCCTCGTGCTGTTCTCGGGGCTCGCCCTGTGGCTGATGGGAACCTCGCGGCCTGGTTCCGCGCGCTGGTTTCTCGGGTGCCTGTTCGCGATGTGCTGCCCCTTCACGGTCGCAGGCGGTACCCTCATCCTGCCGGGGATTGCCAGCCTGATCGTCCTCCGGGCAATCGCCGATCGTTGGGGATGGCGCATGCTTGCGATCAGCGCGCTTGTGCTGGCGGCCATCGCGGCGGTCGGATACGGTGCACTCCCGCCGCCCATCTCCTCCCACGAGACGCTCAAGGCCGGCACGCTGCGCAACTTCGAGATCTCGTTTGCGCGGAGCCTGGCGTTCCCGTGGATTAACTACCCGCGGGGCACGGCAGCCATGTGGCTTCCGCTGGCTGCCGTGGGCCTGATCGTCCTGTGGCGCCGTCTGCGAACCACTACCATCGAGCAGGTCACGCTGACGATGGGCGCCTGGGTAGTCGTGCAATGCGCCGCGATGGCGTACTCGCGCGGCGCCAACGGCGCTGCGCCCGCGTCGCGCTATCTCGACATGGTTGCGCTCGGGTATCTCGCCAACACGGCGGTGATCCTCTCGTGGCTGACGCCGCGCACCAGCCGCCGGCTGATGGCCGCGAGCGCCCTCGCGCTCGTCGCGTGGTTCGCTGTAACCGGCATCGGCGTCTATAGGGTGAGCAGGGAAATGCTCGCTACGCATGCCCCGTTGCGCCGCCAGTGGACGCGAGAGCACATCCGGAATGTGCGTCAGTTCGTCATGACCGACGATGTGCGCTCTTTCCTGGCGCTGAAGGGCCCACAGGAAGTGCCGTACCACAGCGCGGCCATGCTCGCGAGCTGGCTCGAGCACCCCTACATCCGGGGCATCCTGCCGGCAGCCGTACGAGTGCCGCTCGACGTCAGGCCCGTGGGCGCGGCGCCCGGCCGCGGACTGCTGGACTCATCTGGTGCGGCGGGCTACCCGCATCCGGTATTTGATTCGTACGCCAGCGCGGGGCCCACGGGCGAGGCGAGATTCGAGAGTGAACCGGTGACGTGCCAATCACTCGGACGCCTGCGGTTCGAGGTCGCCAGCTCGGCGAGCTGGTCAGGCCTGCAGCTCTCGCTCAAGCGTGTGCAGACCGGGGAGGAGACGCGAGTCGGCCCGCCGTGGCTGGCCGCCGGCGGCTGGGTGGGAATCACTGCGCGCTGCCCGAACGGTCCTTTCAAAGTCGTGGCAGTGGACGCGTCGCCGACATCCTGGTTGGCGTTCAGGCAACCCGCCGAAGTCGCGTTCGGATCGGCGGTTGCCGGGTCGGTCGTCCAGCGATCCAGGTTTGTCGGCTTGACGGCTGCGGCGATCGCGCTGCTGGCGCTCGTCTCCATGGTCCGAGGATGGCGGTCGCGAACCGTCAGCCCCGAATCGACGCATCCTTCCCTGAGCGCGGGCGTGAGCTGATGGCCCTGGATTCTCCCGTGGCTACCGACGGCGTCGCCGTTGCCTGCGCGGTCTGTGGCGGCGCCCGGACCGACCCGCTCTACGTCAAGTCCGGTTACGCCATCGGCCGATGCGCGCAGTGCGGGCTGATCTACGCCAATCCGCGCGCGCCGGAGGCGGCGATCCTGGGCCGCTACAGCTCGGACTATTTCTGGAAGGAGTACCTTCCCTCGCTCGGCGTGGTGGACGGCACGTTCGACCTGACGCGTTTCGACGCCCGGCATGCGTCTGTTCTGAAGATGATTGCCGACGAGGCGCCTGGGCGCCGGCTCCTCGAGGTTGGTTGCGGCGCCGGCTTCTTTCTCAAGGCCGCGGCGCGCGCCGGATGGCAAGTCGAGGGGATCGAGCTCTCGACCGAAGCGTCGCGCTTTGCCGTGGAACGGCTGGAACTGCCGATCCGTCGCGAGCGCGCCGAGGACGCGCCCATCGAGCCCGCGTCGTTCGACGCGGCCGCGATGTTCGATGTGATCGAACACCTGTTCGACCCGCGCGCCGTGCTCGCGGCAATCGCCAGAGCGCTTGCGCCGGGCGGCACGCTCGTCATCAGCACGCCCAACGTCGATGCCGCGAGCCGGTACCTGCTCGGTCGAGACTGGGCGGTCCTGAGTCCGCTCGAGCATGTCTACTACTTCAGCGAGGACAGCCTTCGCCGGCTGCTCGAGGCAACCGGGTTCTCCGACGTGCGTTTCGTTCGTGAGCACGTCATGTGGGGACCCCAGGAAACGATCAACTTCCGGTACACACATGCACCCGGCGGGCTTCGCGCGAGACTGACGGAGTGGATCGTGCGTTCGGGTGGGGCGCCGCTCGCGCGGCGAGTTCAGCGCGCGGGCCGTCAGGATGCCCTTCTCTGCTTCGCGCGACGGCGGTAGCCGCCGACGGCTGCATCTAGTAATCCTTCGTGAGCTTTGCAGTCTTCGCGATCATCGTGAATGAGCCGTAGGCCCGTGTTTATGCGCCGACGGCCACTTCTAATCTTTTTCGAGCCGCCGAATCTCGCTCTTCGCCGCCAGCAGCTCCCGCGTGAGCTCGCGGACCCGGGCATCGAGTGAGTCGTGGACCTGCTGCTGGCGCCGCAAGGCCACCGTCGCCTGCCGGAGCGCGGCGATCAAGTGCATCTGGAGCTGATGCTGCTGAAACGCGTAGGGCCGCAGGAGCCGGAAGAGCACGCCCTGAGCCGCGCGTCGAAACCCGGCGAGTGCGCCCGCGGCGCTCTGCTGCAACGTCGCCATGTCCTCGAGGTGCGGAAGCATCGACTCGAGCGGCCCGATTCCCGAGCCGTCCTCTCCCGGCGCGCCAGGAGGAGCGACCGCGGCATCGTCAGGCCCAGAACGAGGGACAGTCTGTGGGCCCCCTCCTCCGACAGGCAGTAACTCCAAAGGCGTCTTCTCCCGAAGATCGCTGTCACGCCAGATCCACTCGGCGAACTTCGCCGCGTCGCTTCCGTCGATCGCTGGAAACTGAATCTGCAGATCGAGTCGATCCTGATAGATCGAGTACAGGTAGCGCGAGAGCTGGCGCGGGCCTTCGTCTGATGGCTGGTTGAGCCAGCGGAGAAACGCCTCGGGGTTCCTGTCGTCGAAGGGGTCCGGCGGTTCCGCGCCTCGCTTCTCTTCGCTGGCCATGACGCCCGTCCGGTAGAGCCGACGCATCCGCGTGGTCATGTCGAGACCGCACGCCGCCCGGCTCCAGCCGTATGCCCGGCGCTCGCGCGCGTCGAGACCCGCGTGCCCGAGGTCGGTCGCGTAGTCCCGGCACAGCCGGGCGAGCACCGGGCGGTCGCTCAGGAGAATCCGCGGACGGTCGCCCTGGTGCGTGCTGAGTACGTCGGGCGTCCTGATGTCGAAGCCGCTGAAATGGAAGAAGCGCAGAGGCGCGCCGTCGACCAGGTAGCGGCTGCCATCGTGCGTCAGCTCTCTGCCGTGGAGGTTCCAATACGCGACGTTGCAGCCGGGGTCCTTGAGGATGGTGTGATCGAAGAAGCCCGGCACGAAGTCGACCCAGCGCTGGTCGGTGAACATGTGGCGCGACACGTCCGACAGCGCCTCGCGCCGCGTGACCTGCCACCACCAATCCAGGAACGGACGCGCCGACGGGGCGATGGCAACGAATCCCAGGTTGTAGACCCCGGCCGAGAGCACGAAGAACCCGTCCACCTGGCGGTCGTCCCTGGGATACGGCTGCATCGTGTGAGGCGTCAGCACGATCCCGTGCCCGACGGCCAGGCGCGAGACCTCTTCCAGCGAGTCGTAGATGCGGATGTCCGGGTCGAGGTAGGTGACGCTCGCGCAACCTTCTTCGACAAGCTTCCTCAGCAGCAGCGGCTTGACCGCCGTCGCGAGCTCCGTGACGTCGTAGATGCCGGCAAGGCGCCGGATCTCTGCGCGGTCGAGCCCGAGATCGCCGAGACGACGGCAGTCGATCCGCGCGTTTCCCGGATCGACGGCCTTCTCTTCGTCATCGATCAGGAGCAGGACGAACGCGCCATCCGGATGGTGCGCGAAGAACGAATCGGCGAGCACGCGGGCGTAGGGAAGATAGTTGGCGGCGACGATCGTGCAGACGCTCAGCATTGGGCGCGAAACCACTCGTAGGTCGAGCGGAGTCCCTCGTCGAGCCCGCAGCGGTGCCGCCAGCCCAGACGATGCAGCCGGCTGACGTCGAGTAGTTTTCGGGGCGTCCCGTCGGGCTTCGAGGAGTCGAACGTGATCTCGACGTCCGGCGCGACGAGATCGCGCACCCGCGCGGCGAGCTCGCCGATGGGCAGGTCCTCCCCCGTGCCGACGTTGATGTGTTCGTCGCTGTCGTACCGCTCCATCAGAAAGAGGCACGCATCGGCCAGGTCGTCGACGTGCAGGAATTCGCGTCGAGGACGGCCGGTGCCCCACACGACGGCCGACCGCGCCCCCGCCAGCTTTGCGTCGTGAAACTTCCTGATGAGGGCCGGTACGACGTGCGAACTATTCAAATCGAAATTGTCGCCGGGGCCGTAGAGGTTGGTCGGCATCGCCGAGATGAAGTCCGAGCCGTACTGGCGTCGGTACGACTGGCATAGACGGATTCCTGAGATCTTGGCGATGGCGTACGGCTCGTTCGTCGGCTCGAGCGGCCCGGTCAGGAGGGCCTCCTCCACAATCGGCTGGTCGGCGTCGCGTGGGTAAATGCACGAGCTGCCGAGATACAGGAGTCGCTTCACGCCGTGCGCGTGGCTGGCGTGCGTAATGGTGGCGTGGATCATCAGGTTGTCGTAGATGAACTCCGCCGGACGCGTCGAGTTCGCGAGGATGCCGCCCACCGTGCCGGCGACCAGAAACACGTACTCGGGGCGGTTTGCCTTGAACCAGTCGTTCACGGCCGCCTGTTCGCGCAGGTCGAGCTGCTCGCGCGTGGCGCCGAGAATGTTCGTGAAGCCGGCGCTCGTCAGGCGGCGAGCCAGCGCGGATCCCACGAGGCCGCGATGTCCGGCCACATAGACCGCCGCATCGCGCGGGATCGCATGTGCTGACACCCTGCCCTGGCCCTTACCGACTCTTCCTGGCCACCAGGAACGTCTGCTTTCCGAGGAACCACCACGCCGGCCGGATCGACAGGTACAAGCGGACCAGCCATGGCGACTGCGGCAGCGCGCTGCGCGTGGTGTAGGGGAGGAAGCGCGGAATGACTTCGACGATCTCGAAGCCCAGGCTCTGGCACGCTTCAACGAGGGACCGATCGGTAATCGGAAGATGGTGATCGACGAAGTCCCAGTAAGCGCCGCCGGTCAGCCGGATGTTCGGCTGGAGCGCAAGGAGTCGTCCGCCCGGTCGAAGGACCGTCCGGATCTCCTTGAGCGTCGCCAGGAACGTGGCCGTGTCCGGGAGATGCTCGAAGAAGTTGCTGCAGAAGACGACGTCCACCGAGTCGGCAGCGATGTGCTCGGACAGCCGGTGGCTGGGCGTGAAGACCTCTTCGGTGCCTGGTGGAAGCACACGCCCCGAGAGCCGTTCGATATCCACGGCGATCCGCCGCGCGCAGCGGATATGACGCAGGAACTCGCCGAATCCGGCGCCGATGTCGAGGACCGTCTCTGTCTCGCGGACGTAGCGCTGAAAGAAGTGAGGGCAGAGAACCTGCCAGATTGCGTCTTTTGCCCCGCGGTCGGCTTCGGGGAAGCGCGTCGCATAGAGCGGATCGAGGGCGAGCGGCCCAGTTCTCGGTTCGTCCATCGTCGGATATCATAGCGTGTCTGCAGACGCGCGGTGTCCCTGACCTCGTGTTCCGTCCCAGTGGATCGTGGCATGAATGCCGGAGCGCGGCGCCCCGCTGGCAAGGCGCGACGAGCGAGAATATTCGACATATTTGAGCGAGGAGCAACGCCGCCGGCGGGGATGCCCCGCCCGCCAGTCATGCCACGAACCACTGGGACGGGACACTAGCATGCGGATCCTGATTAGCGGTGGAGCCGGCTTTGTCGGATCCAGCCTCGCGCTCATGTTGAAGCGCGACCGTCCCGGCGACGATATCCGGGTGTTCGACAACCTGCGCCGCCGCGGCAGCGAGCTGTCGCTCGGGCGGCTCAGGCATGCCGGCGTCGAGTTCACCCATGGGGACGTGCGAATCGCGGACGATCTCGCGGAGGCGGGCCCCTTCGACCTGCTGATCGAATGCTCCGCCGAGCCGTCGGTCCATGCCGGATATGGCGGCAGCCCGTCGTATGTCCTGCAGACGAACCTGGTCGGCACCATCCATTGTCTGGAAGCAGCTCGTCAGTACCACGCAGACGTCATGATGCTGTCGACGAGCCGCGTCTACCCTATCGAGGCGCTGCGCGCGCTTCCGCTCGAGCGCCGAGGCTCGAGACTGGATCTGCCGGAGCGTGCCTCCGGCGCCGGCTGGTCGCACCAGGGGATCGCTGCGGACTTCCCACTCAAGGGCTTTCGTTCGATGTACGGTGCAACCAAGCTCGCGTCGGAGCTCCTCATCGAGGAGTACCGGGCGATGTACGGGCTACGGACGATCGTCAACCGATGCGGCGTGATTTCAGGCCCGTGGCAGATGGGCAAGGTCGATCAGGGATTCATCGTCTTGTGGGCCTCGCGGCATCTCTATGGAGGCCGTCTCGCCTACATTGGTTTCGGCGGCGAGGGGGCTCAAGTGCGTGACGTGCTGCACGTGGCAGATCTCTACGATCTCGTCCGGCTGCAGCTCGGCGACGTGACACGCTATTCTGGCGGCGTCTACAACGTGGGGGGCGGTAGGGCCAACAGCGTTTCGCTGGCCGAGCTGACCGGCCTGTGCCGCGCGCGCGCGGACGCGTCCATTCCGGTTGACTCGGAACCGCACACGAGCGCGGCCGACGTGCCGTACTATGTCACCGACAATGCCGCCGTCACCGCCGCCACGGGCTGGTCGCCATCCCGTCCGTTCGAGACGCTGCTCGACGAAGTGTTCGCCTGGCTGCGCGAGCATCGGGCGGCGCTCGAGCCGGTCCTGAGCGGCGCTGGCGCCGGCTCGATGCCCGCGACCCAGACAGTCCGTTGAATCATGGCCATCATTCTCATCACGGGCGCGTCCGGTCTCATCGGCTCCGAAGCCGCGCGGTTCTTCGCCGGTCAGGGTTTCGACGTCGTCGGCGTCGACAACGACATGCGCCGGTACTTTTTCGGCGAAGATGGCAGCACGGCGTGGCGGCGGGAGATGCTCGAGCGTACGGTGCGGGGCTACCGGCACGTCCATGCCGACATCAGAGACGAAGCCGCGATGGACCGGCTGTTCGCCTCGCATGAGCGTGCCATCGCCCTCGTCATCCACGCCGCCGCGCAGCCGTCCCACGACTGGGCGGCGCGCGAGCCAATCACCGACTTCACGGTCAACGCCAACGGCACGCTGAACCTGCTGGAAATGACGCGGCGGCACTGCCCCGATGCGCCGTTCATCTTCACCAGCACCAACAAGGTCTACGGCGACACGCCGAACCGACTGCCGCTCGTCGAGCGCGACACCCGGTGGTCGGTCGACGATCGGCATCCGTTCAGCGCTCACGGCATCGACGAGACGATGAGCATCGACGCGAGCATGCACAGCGTGTTCGGCGCGTCGAAGGTCGCTGCCGACGTCATGGTGCAGGAATACGGACGGTACTTCGGGCTGAAGACGGCCTGCTTCCGTGGCGGCTGCCTGACCGGCCCGGGCCATTCGGGGGCCGAGCTGCACGGCTTCCTGTCGTATCTCGTGAAATGCGCCGTCACCGGGCGTCCCTACACCGTGTTCGGCTATCAGGGGAAGCAGGTTCGGGACAACATCCATTCATTCGATCTGGTCAACGCGTTCTGGCACTTCTTCCGGGCGCCGCGGAGTGGCGAGGTCTACAACATCGGCGGCGGCCCGGCGTCGAACTGCTCGATGCTCGAAGCCATTGCCATCGTGGAACGCGTGACCGGCCGGCCGATGCAGTGGAGCTACAGCGACACCAACCGCGCCGGCGACCACATCTGGTGGGTCAGCGACATCCGCAAGTTCTCCATGCACTACCCCGACTGGGCGCTCTCGTACTCGCTCGAGCGGACCATCGAAGAAATCCACGGCGAGATGGCCGAGCGCGCCGCGCCTCCCCAGAGCCGCTGATGCCGCTCGAGGTCCGGTCCCTCGCGGAATGGGAAGCCGACGGCGTGCCGGGGTTGCTGTCGGTCGTCATTCCCGCTCACAACGAAGAGGGCCGGATCGCCTCGACCGTCCGCGACCTGTACCGCGCGCTGTCGGAGGCCGGGGTCCCGCACGAAATCCTGGTCGTCAACGACAACAGCCGCGATGGCACGCAGCAGATTCTCGACGCGTTGCGGCGCGAGGTGCCGTCGCTGCGCTACATCAACAACGCGCCGCCGAACGGGTACGGGTTCGCGGTTCGCGCGGGCCTCGCCGCGTTCAAGGGCGAAGCGATCGCCATCGTGATGGCGGATGCGTCGGACTCGCCCGCCGATCTCGTCGCCTACTACCGGGCGATGCAAGAGGGCTACGACTGCGTGTTCGGCTCGCGGTTCATCAAGGGCGCACGCGTCGTCGATTACCCGTGGCCGAAGCTGGTGATGAACCGCATGGCGAACTTCTTCATCCGCATGCTGTTCTGGATGTCGTACAACGACGTCACCAACGCCTTCAAGCTGTACCGGCGCTCGGTTATCGCCGGCGTGCAACCGCTGCTCGCCTATCACTTCAACTTGACCGTCGAGCTACCGCTCAAGGCGATCGTCCGCGGCTATCGCTACACGGTGATACCCACGTCCTGGTACAACCGCACCTCCGGGGTGTCCAAGTTCAAGATCCGTGAGATGGGGTCGCGGTACCTCTTCATTGTGCTCTATTGCTACCTCGAAAAGTACCTTGTCGCGGGAGGACTACCGCAACCGTCAGGATCTGCGCGACAAGCAGTTGCAGGTCTGGTCGCGGTAGGACGCATCAGCGCCGCTGTTCGACAGGCAGCGACGTGTCTCCGACGTAGAGCCGGTAGCGGGACTCCGGCGTGTCGTGGCCATCTCGACAGAAGTGAAGAAACAACGCTGGATGCTGAGGCGGCACAAGCACGCTTCCATCCGATTGGTTGATCAGCTCGCTGTCTGGGCGCACGGTGATACCAAGGACGTAGAGTGCCGCGCCCGTCTCCCACCAACCCGGCGGACTTGAACGCTCCAGGCGGAGATACATCCGACCGAAGTCGCGTGGACGCCAGCCGATGGCTGCCAGGGGAGGAGACACCTGCGTGGTGCGCACCCCGAGTTCGATCAACCCGTCCGGCCTGCCATCCCTCCGAAGTCCGAGCGGGGCACACGAGACCTCATCGACCATGGATTGGTCAGCCACTCGAGCTGACGTCACCACCGACATCGTCCCCTCGAGCAGCCAGGCGGCGGCGACGAGGGACACGACCGCGCACGCTGCTGGCGCCCAACGAAGCGCGCGCGACTGCGCGTCCGCAAGCGATCGGACGACGAGTGCCGCCGCCACCAATCCGAACGACGCGGGAAGCGCGGCAATGCGCACGACAAAGAGGACGTGGATGAACGTGTGCTGACGGAACAGGCGATACCAGGCGAGCGCGCCGGCGGCGGCCAGCACGATGACCGACAGGTCGGCCAGGAGAACGAGGGGGGCCCGATGGCGGCGCCAGCTGGCGATCGGGAGCAGACAGATCGTGAAGATCCACGCCGTCAACGAAACAACCAGCATCCATGTCGAGGGAGTAAGGCCGCCGGGCATCAATTGAAACCGCGCCTGCCATAGCTTTTCAATGACGTCATTGGTGTTGATGACGACGCCGGAAACCTCATGACCCAGGCGCGATCCGAGTGCGACCCCGTACCGATGCCAGCTTCCGTCGGCGAGCGCGCTCAGCAGCAACAGACGGCCGGCGGTCACCGTCCCGTAGGCCACAACAAAGCAGACGCAGATAACCACAGCCTCTCGGAGCGCACCCAGCCAGTAGCCGCCAGGCGACAGAGTGGAGTCAGCCCGAAGGGCCGGCGCCACATAGAACAGGTGATTGAGCACGATCGCCACCGAGAGAACGACCGGGATTGAGCCGTGCATCAGATCGAAAGAGGCGATGACGACTCCCAGGAAGCCAAAGAACATCACCCGCGCCGCGGAGTTCCGGAAACGGACGCGCGCGGCGAGAAACACGCCGAGAGCCGTGAAGCCCAGGACGAAACCAGGCGCGTGCGCCAGGTTGTGCCCGAACCGATGCATGGAGAACCCGAACAGGAGGAAGAAGCCGATCGGCAGGACGGTCAGCGCCGTGGACGGCGAATTACGGAACGCGCCGGCGATGAGGATCAGGATCGACCCGTACGACAAGAATCCGTACAGCGATTTGGCGGAGCGCAAGTCGAGCACACTGAGCACGAGCGCTTCCAGGAACCGGCTGCCAAACGGATAGTTCACGTACGCGCCGACGGGCGGGTCCGACCCGTCGGCCATTTTCCCGGTCGTGATCAGGGACTCAAGGTTCTGACAGGGATGGCGCGTCCCTTCCGCGTAGCGAGTCTCGATCGCATTGCGGAAAATGCCGGAAGCCCGCACGTACTGCATCGTCAGGAGGCTGCATTCCGTGAAATAGTCCTCTTCGCGGTGCTCGTTGAACGCCAACTCGCCGGACGTCAGCGCGTCCCTGGCCACCTGGATCACGCGGGCGCGAGGGAACGTCAAGCCCGAGATCATCGCAAGCGCCAGAACGACGAGCAGTCCTGACAGGATGCCCAGGACAAGGCTTCCTGAAGCCGAAAGGATTGCTTTCATAAACACGGCCGACGGCTCATTCACGATGATCGCGAAGACCGCAAAGCTCACGAAGGTTTGCTGTTCGGGTGGATTCTTCGCGAGCCTCGTGATCTTCGAGGCCTTCGCGAGGAGGCTCCCTTTTGAGATCGCTACTTGGCCTAGAGCATCACAATCGACGAGTGCAGCCGCAGCGCAGCGCCCCGCTGCTCCCCCGCGAGCGGCAGGATGGCATCCAGCGTGTACGCGCCCGGGTCGAGCGCTGCGATATTCAGGTAGGCACGATACCCGCTGAAGAGCGCGCAGTCAGCACCCAGCCGTCGATAGGCGCGCTGTCCCGCCAGATGCGCCACGACATCGTCGCGCCGCATCCGCGCGAGCACGCGGGTGACATAGCGGTTGCCGGTTTCCAGGTTCGTCAGCTGCAGGATGACCGGAGAATTCGCGTCTGCAGTCACGAGCCGGCTGGCAATCCATCCCTGCAGCAGCACGTCGTAGTTTCGGTTGAGTGTCACCCCACGCTGATAGTTCGGCGTGTTCAAGCTGTCGACAAAACCGACGGCGGCGTCCGAGACAATCGTCGACGGCACCGTGAACCCCGCGCTCTCGATGGCGTGGAACGTAACGGACACGCCATCTCGTGTCGGACGCTGGGCCGCCATGTCGCGCGCCTCGATCAGCGCAGCGGTCCGTTCGTTGACCGTGACGACGTGCTCGAGTTCGTCGAGCAGGCGCTGCGCCTCGTCGTTGCCGTCGGTAATCTGGCGAAGCGTAGCGAAGAGCGCTGAGCGGTCTGGCGGGCCGAAGACAGCGCGGGCCGTCGCCTCTAGATAACCCTGTCGATGCGTAGCATCAGGCTCCAGGTACGCTCCCTCCGCCCACTCGTTCCAGGCGTTGACAAAGATGAGCCGATGCTCGCCCTGGTGGTGACGGCGCGTATACGCGAGCAGGCGCTTGAGCCAGACTTCATACTGCTCGGGCGTGGAGTCGTAGTAGATATGGCTTGCCAGTCCACGGCGCGCTGTGTTGTCCCAGCCGGTCATGAGGCCGCGATATACCGGCAGGCGGATGCACGACTCCAGCGCGGTGGAGTACCGCACGACATCCGCATAGGAAAAAATCTTCCCCGAGAAGTCCAAAGCGACGTCCGGCACTTTGCGCGTGATCTCACCGACCGGGATGCTGTGGGGCGGAAACTCGACCATCGCATCGAATCCGTCCTCCAGGCCAGACGTGTAGTCGTTGCTTTGTACGCCGCACAAGTGAAGGCCCGGCAAACCGATCTCTGCGGCCGTCGCTCGCCAGCTGCGCAGCACGTTGCGAACGTCGGGAATCACGGCGGGACGGTAGACGAGCAGCATCGGCGCGCCGTCCACGGTGATGTAGCGCGGGTCGCGCAGAATATGGGCAGCCTCGCGGATGAACCTGGGAGGATCGTCCGGCCCATACGACTGCTCGATCAGGATGTCGCGCTCCGACCCGTCCCACCGGCGGGACCAGCTTTCGTTCGCCCAGCACAGACAGAACGGGAACCGCAGATCCTGATCGGCCAACATGAGCTCGAGCGGCAGCTCGAGCAGCCTGCGGCCCGAGAACCAGTAGTAGTAGTAGCAGAACCCGTGAATGCCGTGTTTGCTCGCGAGCTCGGCCTGCCGGTGCCGGGTTTCCCTGACGCGCAGATCGTAGTAGCCGAGCTCTCCCGGTCGCCGCGGCTGGTCGTGCCCCCGGTAGAGCGGCACGGCGCGAGTGACGTTGGTCCACTCAGTGAAACCGGCGCCCCACCATCTGTCGTTTTCCGGAATCGGGTGAAACTGCGGCAGGTAAAACGCGATCACACGGACGTCGTCCGACATGCGTGTCTACTCAGACCTTCCTGGTCACGAACACGTCCATGAATTCGGCAATGGTCCCCGTCTGTCTCCTCACGCATGACATAGATAGTCGTCGGACACCTCGTTTCCTTCCAGATGATCTCGCAGATGTCATCGCCGTAGTGCACGGTCACCAGCGACCCGTTACTGTCGATGGGATTGCCATGATACTCGGGGTCGGCCAAGTGCACGACCTCGCCAGCCGAGCGCACGGCGCGTTCCTGGCTTCTGCGGAGGTGCTTGTACTTCGGTGTGGTGAATACATGCGCGCCGCCCGGGCGCACCGTCCGCATGACTTCACGGAATGCGCGGCGATAGTCGAAGACGTGCTCGAACACTTCCTGAGTCACGACCACGTCGAAGCGCCCGTCGGGAAACGTCAACTGCTCCAGATCCTCACAGCGAAACCCCTGGTGGAACGTCCCAGGCGGGACGCCGGGATAGCAGTAGCTGGAAACGTACTTCGAACACTCCCGCTGCATCCGATCCGACGCCGGACCGGACGGTGAGGCTTCATAGATCTCAACGTCACGCCAGTTGGGGTACACCATTTCGAGGACGAGCGTGAGCGCTCTCTGACGTGGCAGCGACCCGCACCGCTCACAGAAATAGTGATCGCGAAACCACTGCTCCCTCGCCACAAACTTCGTCGGCGATGCGCAGATCGGACAATAGCCGTAGTGTTCGTAGTAGAAGTCAGACACGACGTCCGGTCACCATCGGCAACACCAAGAATAGTCCAGACCGTGCTCTAGAGCGCGGCCGTGCGGCCCAATCGATTGTCGCCTACTGCGTGATAGGATGCTCGTGATTCTCTCATGCGCGCACTTGTGACCGGCGGATCTGGTTTTATCGGCAGCACGCTGGTCGATCGACTCCTTGCGGACGGCCACTCCGTCGTCGCCTTCGACAATTTCTCGACTGGCCAGGAGCGGTTCCTCGAGACCGCGATCCCCCGACCGACGTTCACGCTGACGCGGGGCGATACGCTCGACCTGGCTGCGTTGACCGCCGCCATGCGCGGCGCCGACATCGTCTTCCACTTCGCCGCCAACGCCGATGTCCGCTTCGGCACTGACCACCCGCGGAAGGACCTCGAGCAGAACACGATAGCCACGTTCAACGTGCTCGAAGCCATGCGCGAGACGGGCGTGCGGCGTATCGCCTTTGCCTCGACCGGATCGATCTACGGCGAGGCGGCGGTGATTCCTACTCCGGAAACGGCACCCTTCCCTGTCCAGACCTCGCTCTACGGCGCCTCGAAACTGGCCGGCGAGGGGCTCATCCAGGCCTACTGCGAGGGATTCGGGTTTCAGGCCTGGATCTTCAGGTTCGTCTCGATCCTGGGTGAACGATATACGCACGGCCACGTCTTCGATTTCTACCGCAAGCTCGCCGACGATCCCTCGCGGTTGCCCGTGCTCGGCAACGGCCGGCAGCGAAAGTCGTATCTCTACGTGCAGGATTGCATCGATGCCATCTTCGTCGCGCTCGAGCGCGCCACCGACAAGGTCAATATCTTCAATCTCGGCACCGACGAGTACCTGCGAGCTGAACGATTCCATCAAGTGGATCACCGGGCACCTCGGCGTCACGCCGACGCTCGAATACTCGGGTGGCGACCGGGGATGGATCGGCGACAACCCGTTCATCTTTCTCGACACGGCTAAAATCCGGGCTCTCGGCTGGACCCCCAAATTGACCATTCGCGAGTCGGTGATCCGGACCGTGGACTTCCTGGCGAAGAGCGAGTGGGTCCTGGCCCGTCAGTGAGCGGCCCGTCGCTGAAAGATCTGACCTGCCCGATCTGCCGGAGCAGGCGACTCGAATCGGCCGGTTCTGCCGCCGGACAATTCGCCAGGCGACGCTTCAGCCTGGCTCACTGCCTTGATTGCCGCTTCTCTTTCGTCACCGATCCGTGGACCGAGTACGACGCCATCTACTCGGAGGCCTACTATCATGGTCGTGGCGCCGACCCCCACGTCGACTACGTCTTCGAGCTCGAGCACCCAGAGACCACGGTACGATCCTATGAGTGGCGAGGACTGCTCCGGGCCGTCGAGTCGCTCGCACCGGTCGGGAGAGAGACACGCTGGCTCGACTTCGGGTGTGGCAACGGCGGCCTCGTGCGCTGGGCACGCGAGCACGGCGTCGACAACGTCGTGGGACACGAGACGGGTTGGATTGCCTCGCGGGCGCAGGCCCAGGGGATTGCAATGCTCGACGCAAGCGAGCTCGCAGACAGGAGCAACACCTTCGACGTGATCACTGCGATTGAAGTCCTGGAGCATGTGGTCGACCCGGTGGAGGTCCTCGGCGTCATCGCGCGCCTGCTGAAGCCCGGCGGCGTGGTCTTCCTGACCACCGGCAACGCCAAGCCGTATCGAAACCGCTTGCCGGAGTGGCGCTACGTCATTCCCGAGATCCACGTCAGCTTCTTCGAACCGCAAACGCTCGCTCTTGCGATGCAGACGGCGGGCCTCGACCCGGTGTATCCCGGTTTCGTCGACGGCTTCGACCAGATCATCCGGTTCAAGATTCTCAAGGCGCTCGGCGTGCGACAGCGCGCGCTCTGGGAGCGGGCCGTGCCGTGGTCCCTCGTGTCGCGCCTCGTGGACTCACGTCTAGCGCTCTCGGCCCACCCGGCCGGACGTCGTTCGGCTGCGGGGGCGGCATGACGACGGCGCCGCTGGCAGGACGATCCGCGTTCATCACCGGAGGCTCGCGGGGCCTGGGGCTGGCGATCGCTCGTCGATTCGCGGCCGCGGGATCTCACGTCGCCATCGTCGGCCGGCACCAGGCGCCGCTCGACGTCGCACGGGGTACCATCGAAGCATCCCGGACCTCCACCGCCCAGATCGTTCGCGCGTTCGTGAGCGATGTCCTGGACGAGGCAGGCATGGCAACAGCGATCGCCGCCTTCGCGTCTGAGGCCGGCGCCCTGACGGCGCTCGTCAACAACGCTGCCGTCCAGGGTCCTATCGGCGATCTCGATCGCGTCGACTGGGAGCAGTGGCACGAGACCATCCGCACCGATCTTCTCGCGCCAGTCAACCTGTGCCGGCTGGCGCTCCCCGCCATGCGGCTCCAGAAGTACGGCAAGATCGTCAATATTTCCGGCGGCGGTGCGACCGCACCACGCCCTCGCTTCTCTGCCTATGCGACGGCGAAGAGCGGGCTCGTACGGTTTACGGAAACGCTGGCGTCGGAGCTGCGCGGCTCGGGCATCGACGTCAACGCCCTCGCTCCAGGCGCAATGAATACGCACATGCTCGAAGAGATTCTCGAGGCAGGTCCGGAGGCAGCCGGCGCCGAGTACCGGGACGCCGAGCGCCGCCAGGCTGAAGGCGGCACGCCACCCGAGCGGGCCGCCGATCTGGCGGTGTTCCTGGCCTCGGCGGCGAGCGACGGGATCACCGGGCGCTTACTGAGTGCGGTCTGGGACCCCTGGGAGGACCTGCCTGGCCATCGTGGCGATCTCGAGAAGAGCGACGTCTATACGCTGCGGCGAATCGTGCCGAAGGATCGGGGCTTCACATGGGGGGACCGCTGAGTCCCGCTCCGCGCGTGGCGATCGTCGGCTGCGGCCTCATCGGGCGTAAGCGCGCGGCTGCCCTCGGCGGCGCCACGCTCACCGTCTGCGCCGACGCCGTGCCGGAACGCGCGCGAGACCTGGCGCGATCGTCGGGGGCGAGAGCCGAGGAACGCTGGCAGGACGCGGTGGCCGCTCCTGATGTCGATCTGGTGATCGTGGCCACTACCAACGACGCCCTGACGGCGATCGCGATCGCCGCCGTCGAAGCGGGCAAGCACGTGCTCGTGGAGAAGCCTGCCGCGCGAACCGTCGAGGAGCTCGACCGGCTGCTCGCGGCCGCACGTGCGCACGACCGTCGCGTCAGGGTCGGCTTCAACCATCGCTACCATCCAGCGCTGCTCGCGGCACGGGCCGCCGTGGACGCCGGAACACTCGGCCCCCTGATGTTCATCAGGGGGCGCTACGGGCACGGCGGCCGCGTCGGTTACGAGCGCGAGTGGAGGGCCGACCCGCGGCAATCCGGCGGCGGCGAGTTGATCGACCAGGGTGTCCACCTGATCGATCTCGCCGGATGGTTCCTGGGCCCCTTCAAAGACGTCCGCGGTACGGCGAGCACTTTCTTCTGGGACATGCCCGTCGACGACAACGCCTTCATGCTGCTCGAAGCGGCAGGCGGACAGATCGCCTTCCTCCACGTGAGCTGCACGGAGTGGAAGAACCTGTTCTCGCTCGAGATCTATGGCCGTGACGGCAAGGTCGCCATCGATGGCCTGGGCGGCAGCTACGGGGTCGAGCGCTTCACGCTCTACAAGATGCTGCCGGAAATGGGGCCGCCGGAGACGACCGCCTCCGAGTACCCGCGCGGCGACACCTCCTGGGCTCTCGAGTTCAGTGAGTTCCTCGAGGACATCCGCCTCGGCCGCGAGCCAGCGGCCGGGCTCGATGCGGCCCGCGCGACGCTGTCCGTGGTGGAACGAATCTACCAGCAGTCGGGCTATGATGGCGGGCATCGACCTCACGACGGGCGGCGCAACCAGTAGATGATCATCACGCGTAGTCCCCTCCGAATCACGCTCGGCGGCGGCGGCACCGATCTGCCGTCGTACTACCGCGAGCACGGAGGATTCCTCATCGCCGCGGCTATCGACAAGTACGTCTATGTGACGGTCATGCGGCCGTTCACCCCGGGCATCTATCTGAAGTATTCGAAGCTCGAACACGTCGAGACCGCGGCCGAAGTGCACCACCCCATCATTCGCGAGGCCATCAAGCTCGTCGGGTTCAAGACACCTCAGGTAGAAATCACGACGCTCGCCGACATCCCGGCGGGCACCGGTCTGGGATCGTCCGGCAGCTTCACCACGGCGTTGCTGAAGGCGCTCTACGCGCACCGGCGCCGGCTGCTGCATCCGAGCGAGCTCGCCGAGCTGGCGTGCGAGGTCGAGATCGAGAAGCTCCGCGAGCCGATAGGCAAGCAGGACCAGTACATCGCCGCGTACGGCGGCCTGACGTGTTTCACTTTCCACAAGGAAGGCGCGGTCGAGGCCGAGCCGCTCAAGCTGCCGATCGACGCGATGTTCAACCTCGAAGACAACCTGCTCCTCTTCTTCACCGGGTTCTCGCGAACGGCGGGAAGCATCCTCGCCGATCAGCAGCAGCGAACCGGCGAGCACGACGCCGAGATGTTGAACAACCTGCACTACGTCAAGGATCTCGGTCATCGCAGCCGCCTGGCGCTCGAGAAGGCCGATACCGCGGGGTTCGGTGAGCTGATGCACGAGCACTGGGAGCACAAGAAGCGCCGCTCGAAAGGGATGAGCAACCCGCAGATCGATGAGTGGTACGAGCTCGGGCGGCGCAACGGTGCGCTCGGCGGCAAACTCGTCGGCGCGGGCGGCGGCGGCTTTCTGATGTTTTATGCCGAGGATCATCGGCGCCTCCGTACCGCCATGGGGTCGGCCGGTCTCGAAGAAGTTCGGTTCCGCTTCGACTTCGAAGGCACGAAGGTTCTGTTCGCGTGAGCCTGCCTGTCGCAATCCTGGCCGGAGGCCTCGCCACGCGCCTCCACCCCGTCACGACGACGGTACCCAAGGCGCTCGTCGAGGTCGCCGGCCGCCCGTTCGCGGATCACCAGCTGGACTGGCTCCGGAGTCAGGGCGTCGATCGCGTGGTGTTCTGCGTGGCGCACCTCGGCGAGATGATCCGCGACGCGCTTGGCAACGGCTCGCGCTGGAACCTGCGCATCGACTACGTGTTCGACGGCGGGACCTTGCTCGGAACCGCCGGCGCGCTCAAGCGTGCGCTGCCGTTACTGGGCGAAGCGTTCTTTGTCCTCTATGGCGATTCGTTGCTCACCTGCGATTTGCCGGCCATCGAACGCGTCTTCCGTGCCAGCGGGCGTGCCGGCCTCATGACCGTGTTTCGCAACGACGACAGGTGGGACCGCAGCAACGTGCTCTTCAAGGACGGCCGGCTCCTGCGCTACGACAAGGTGCATCGCACACCCGAGATGCGGCACATCGACTACGGCCTGGGCGTGTTGACCGCACGGGCCCTGGCGCCGGTTCCGGCCGACCGCCCGTCTGACCTTGCTGCGGTCTATCAACGCCTGCTCGCCGACGACGACCTGGCCGGCGTCGAAACCACGGATCGCTTCTACGAGATCGGATCTCCGGAAGGACTCGAAGAGACGCGTGCGTTCCTGGCCGGGAAGACGCACGGAGGTTGACCTCATGAGCTACGCGCGACAGCACCTGCAGGAAGCAGCCCGCATCATCGAGGGCCTCGACGCCGATGCGATCGAGCGCATGGCGGAGGCCCTGGCCGGCGTCCGAAGCCGTGGCGGACGTCTGTTTTTTCTCGGCGTGGGCGGCAGTGCCGGCAACTGCTCGCATGCCGTCAACGACTTCCGCAAGCTCGCCGGCTTCGAGGCCTACGCCCCGACCGACAACGTGTCCGAGTTGACCGCGCGCACGAATGACGAGGGCTGGGACACGGTCTTCGCCGCGTGGCTCGCCGGCAGCCGGCTTCGCCAGGAAGACGGCGTGTTCGTGTTGTCAGTCGGTGGCGGCAGCGTGGAAAAAAACGTTAGCGCCAACCTGGTGCGCGCGCTGGATCACGCGAGGACGGTCGGCGCGACGATCGTCGGCATTGTCGGCCGCGACGGCGGCTACACGGCACGCGTTGCGGACGTGTGCGTGATCGTTCCCACGGTCAATCCTGAGACTGTCACGCCGCACAGCGAGGCGTTTCAGGCCGTGGTCTGGCATCTGCTGGTGTCTCACCCCCGTCTGAAGACGGCCCCCACGAAGTGGGAATCCACCCGGTGAAGCCCGGACCCGCAGTGTTTCTCGACCGCGACGGAGTGATCAACCGGGCCGTCGTTCGGAACGGCAAGCCGTATCCGCCAGACCGGCTGGAAGATCTCGAAGTGCTTCCTGGAGTGGACGACGCGCTGGCGCGACTGAAGGCCGCGGGCTTCGCACTGGTCGTGGTCACGAACCAGCCAGACGTCGCCCGCGGACGTCAGACAGCAGCTGTCGTGAACGCGATGCACGACCGGCTGGCCGCCCTCCTGCCGATTGATGAGTTTCGCGTGTGCTGGCACGACGACAACGATGCCTGCGACTGCCGCAAGCCGAAGCCCGGCCTGATCACCAGGCCGCCGGTCCACGACCTCACGCGCAGCGTCGTCGTCGGCGATCGCTGGCGGGATATCGAGGCCGGCCGTAGAGCCGGATGCCGAGCGGCAATCCTGGTTGATTACGGCTATGATGAAGGTCCACCGGTGACGCCGGACGTGCGTGTCCGCTCGCTCGCGGAGGCGGCCGACTGGATCCTCTCGACCATGGTGAACGGATGACGCTGACCAATCTGCGCACGAAGATCTTCGGCGACGGCGCGGAGCTGGAAGGGATGCTCGCGCTCTATCGCCAGCCGCACATCAAGGGGTTCACGACGAACCCGACATTGATGCGAAAAGCGGGCATCACCGACTATCGGCTCTTCGCGCACCAGGTTCTCGCCGCCATTCCCGACCGGCCGATCTCGTTCGAGGTCTTCTCCGACGAATTCGGTGAGATGGAGCGCCAGGCGCGCGAGATTGCTTCGTGGGGGCCGCACGTGTACGTCAAGATTCCGGTCACCAACACCAGGCGTGCCCCTGCGTACGATCTCATCCACCGGTTGTCGCAGGCCGGCGTCAAGGTGAATGTCACGGCCATCATGACGCTCGAGCAGGTGCGGGACGTGGCGGCGGCCGTCAAGGGCGGAGCCGCCTCGAACGTGTCCGTTTTTGCCGGCCGCATCGCCGATACCGGCCGCGATCCAGTCCCGCTCATGACCGAAGCCGTCGACATCCTCCGCATCGAGCCCGGCGCCGAGCTCATCTGGGCCAGCCCGCGCGAGCTGCTGAACATCTTCCAGGCCGATGCCATCGGCTGCCACATCATCACCGTCACCCACGACATCCTCAAGAAGCTGTCGCTCGTCGGCAAGGGTCTCGATGACTACTCGCTCGAGACGGTGAAGATGTTCTACGACGATGCTCGAGCCGCGGGGTTCTCGCTCGAGGCGAGCCCGGCGCGGTAACGAGCGCCAGCCAGGACTCCGTCCTATAATCAGGTTCCACGCTCACGCGCCGCGGTGTGGCGGTGCCCGGGCCGTGGACAGCCCATGACCACCGCAGACGATCGGGGCCCAGCGCTCGAATGGACGGGCGAACGCTACGTCCCTCAAGTGTCGGGAAATATCCGGCTCGAGCATCTCCATCGCTATCTCCTCGCCCGGGAATTGTCGAAAGGCAAGCGCGTCCTGGATATCGCCTGTGGCGAAGGGTACGGCTCGGACCTGCTGGCCGAGGTCGCCGAGTACGTCGTCGGCGTGGACATCGCAGGCGAGGTCGTGCGACATGCACGAGTCCGGTACCGTCGACCGAACCTGGCCTTTGCTGCCGGGGACTGCAGCGCCATCCCGCTTGCCGACCGGTCGATCGATGTTGTGGTCTCCTTCGAGACCCTCGAACATCACGACCGGCACGCCGAGATGATGCAGGAGGTCAAGCGCGTCCTGCGACCGGGCGGACTCCTCATCATCTCCAGTCCCGATCGGCACGAGTATTCCGAAGTCCCTGAGTACCAGAACCCATACCACGCGCACGAGCTCGACCGGAGCGAGTTCGCGCGACTGCTCGATTCTCATTTTTCGCAGGTGCGCCTGGTCGGTCAGCGGATCCGCGCCGGTTCGATCGTCGGACCGCTCTCTGCGGATGAAGGCAACGCGTTCATCTCGTTCGCGGAGACCGAAGGCGGGCTGACCCGCGTTGACGGTGTGCAGGCACCGCTCTACTTCATCGGTCTTGCCAGCGACGGCAAGGTGCCGCAGATTCCCGCCGGGATTCTCGATGGAGGCGACTTCCTCTGGTCGACCGACCACGTTGCGGGCGTGGCCGCCGCACAGGCCGCAGAGGAGAACCACCGCGAGGCAGTCACCGCCGTCCTCAAAGAGGAAATCGATCGTCGCGGCCAGCACATCGATGAGATCGATCGCTCCCGGCGCGAGCTGCAAGCACTCAGTAACAAGGCGCATGCGTCGCTCGAGGACGCGCGCCGGCAGCTCGCCGCCTCGGAGAACCAGCTCGGCTCGACGCGGGCGCGGCTCAGCGAGGCGCACGCGCGTTTCGAGGGCCTGGCAGAAAGGCTCTCTTCGCTCGAGGCCACCAACCGAGACCTTGTCAGAGGACTACGTCAGCGGGACGTCCAGTTCGAGGAATGGCGCGTCGAGAGGGCGGCGGCCTCCGCTGCTATCGCCGACCTGGAGGGCGTGCGGGACGCGTTGAGCGCTCGGGTCGCCCTGATGGAGCGCAGCCACTCGTGGAAGGTCACGGCCCCGCTCCGCGCGTCCAGAAGGCTCGCCGATCGCACGGCAGGGTTCAGCCGAAAACTCATGTCGGATACGGCACGTGCGACCTATCGCAGGCTTCCGCTCACAGCCGGGGGCAAGCGCGCCATGAAGGAGACGCTGTTCCGCCTTGCGCCGCGGCTCGTGCGGCATACGGTTGCGTATAAAGACTGGCAACGGCAATCGGCCGGGACGGCACCGACGACGCCTTTGCCTTTGCGGAACACCGCTGCGGACACTCCAGCCGGTGGACAAACGGCGGCACCCGAAACCGAAGCGCCGATGAGGTACCTGGGCGATGTCGCCGTCGAGTACGTCCCGCTGATGACTGCGCAGGCCGTTCACACCAGGATCAAGGCGATCGCGTTCTACCTGCCGCAGTTTCATCCGATTCCCGAGAACGATGCCTGGTGGGGCAAGGGGTTCACCGAGTGGCACAACGTGACCCGCGGGAAGGCACGGTTTCCGGGACACTATCAACCGCACCTCCCGGGCGAGCTGGGCTTCTATGATCTTCGCCTCGTGGAGGTGCAACGACGCCAAATCGAACTGGCGAAGGCGTACGGACTTCACGGATTCTGCTATCACCACTATTGGTTCGGCGGTAAGCGGCTGCTCCGGCGGCCGCTCGAACAGTTGCTGGCCAATCCCGACCTCGACTTTCCTTTCTGCCTGTGCTGGGCGAACGAGAACTGGACGCGGCGATGGGATGGCTTGGACGCCGAGAGGCTCATCGCCCAGGAGCATTCACCGGAAGACGATCTCGCCTTTATCAAGGACATTGAAGGTGCGCTCAGTGACGACCGCTACATCTGCGTGGAGGGGCGTCCACTGTTGATCGTGTACCGCCCCGGTTTGCTGCCAGATGCCAGAGACACCGTCGAGCGCTGGCGCACGTATCGCCGGAGCGCGGGCCTGCCGGACCTGTTCCTCGTATCCGCGCAGGCGTTCGATCGATCGAACCCACATGATTTCGGCTTCGATGCGGCAGTGGAATTCGCGCCGAACAATATGGGCACCGCGAGCATCACCGCTGAGGTGGCTGGCGTCGATCATGATTTCTCTGGCACGATTTACGACTACTCACACTTGGTCCAGCGCAGCCGCCACTACGAGTCGCCGTTCGACTACCTGCTCTTCCGCAGCGTGACTCCGATGTGGGATAACGAGGCGAGGCGCCCATGCCGTGGGTCCGTGTTCGTGGGCTCGACGCCGTCCCTCTACGGCGAATGGCTCGAGAACGCCTGCCGCCATACGGAGGAGTGCATCGGAACCGATAGGCCGTTCGTCTTTATCAACGCGTGGAACGAGTGGGCCGAGGGTGCGCACCTAGAGCCCGACCGAGCCCACGGATACGCGTACCTCCAGGCAACCGCCGACGCCCTTCGCAAATTCCCGGTCGATCGACCGTCGATAGTAGTCGTCTCTCACGACGCCTACTTCCACGGTGCCCAACGGCTCGCATTGACGCTGGCGACGACGCTCGCACGGTCGCTGGGGTACGACGTCGACGTGTTGCTGTGCGGCGGCGGTCCGCTTACGGCCGACTTCGGGCAGGTCGGCCGTGTCCACGAGTTCTCCGCCGCAGCGTCCACGCCGGAAGCGCGACAGCGCATCGCGCGCGACTTGTTCGATCGAGGTGCCCGCCTGGCGCTCTGCAACACGAGCGTCGTCGGGGACACGGTCGAGCTTCTCAAGGAGGCCGGATTCAAAGTCGTATCGATGATTCACGAGCTGCCAGGTCTCATTGGTCAGTACGGTCTCGAGGCGTCGATAGCTTCCATCGCGCAGCACGCCGACCGAGTTGTATTTCCCGCACGCATCGTTCGCGATCCTTTCATCGACCTTACGGGGATGCCGCTCGAGAAGGCTGTCGTCCGGCCCCAGGGTCTCCTGGCTCAGAACCGCTTCGCCGATGACCGCGAGACGGCGAGGCGCGACATCCGAACGCGGCTCGGGCTGGCTCAAGATGCCACGATCGTTCTGGCCGTCGGCTTTGCCGATCGACGAAAAGGCATCGACCTGTTCGTCGAGGTCGGCCTCGATCTCCTCGACCGTCGGCCAGACACGTGCTTCGTGTGGGTGGGACACCATGACGCCGATGCCCTCTCGGCGGCTCGGGCGCGGGTTGCCGAGTCTGGCGCGGGCGCCCGGTTCTTCTTCCCCGGGCTGGTGGAACACCCAGACGCCTACTTCGCTGGCGCCGACGCCTACCTGATGACGTCGCGGGAAGACCCCTACCCACTGGTGGTGCTCGATGCCCTCGACGCGCGAGTCCCGGTGATCGGGTTCGACGGCGGAGGCGGCTTCGTCGAGCTCCTGAAGAGGGGCTGTGGCGTGCTGGTCCCCTATCTCGACACCAGGGCGATGGCAGACGCGCTCCTTGAACTCCTCGACAATCCTTCCGAGGCCAGTCGGTTGAGCGCGGTGGGCAAGGACATCATCAACCGAGAATACTCGTTCATCGACTACGCGCGAGACCTCGTGCACCTTGCGCAGGGCCCGCGAGTGTCGGTGATCGTACCGAACTTCAACTACGCGCGCTATCTGCCGGCTCGCCTGCGCTCGATTGTGACGCAGAGTTACCGGCCGTACGAAATCATCTTCCTTGACGACTGTTCGTCCGACTCGAGCGTCGACATCGCCAGGGACGTCTTGGAGGCGGCGGCGATTCCGTTTCGCATCATCCGAAACGAGACGAACCAGGGCGTCTATCGCCAGTGGCTCCGAGGGCTCCAAGAGGCGACAGGTGATCTCGTTTGGATTGCCGAAGCCGACGACGACTGCTCGCCACTTTTGCTCGAGACGCTCGTCCCGGCCTTCGCCGCGCAGGAGGTCACCCTGGCCTATTGCCAGTCCAGACAGATCGATGCAGCGGGCCGTGAGATTGGATCCGACTACCTTGCCTGGACCGAGGACGTCGACGCGACGAAATGGCATCAGGCCTATGTCAGGCGGGGAATCGATGAACTCCGCGACAGCCTCGCGGTCAAGAACACCATTCCGAACGTCAGTGCGGTGCTGATGCGGAAGCCAGATCTCTCCGAGATCGCTTCTGAGCTCATCACGCTCCGCAACGCCGGCGACTGGCTGGTGTACGTGAACCTCCTCGAGTCCGGCGATCTCGCCTTTTTTCCGGAACCCTTGAACTACCACCGCCGCCACGGCGGCAGCGTGACCATCGGCAACGGCGGGTTGAACCTGATGCGCGAGACACTCCTCGTGCAGCGGCACATTCTCGACCGGCACGCGCTGACGCCCGACGTGGAGCGAAAGCGAGAGGCGCACCTCCAGTCGACGTACGAGTACCTGGGCCTCCACGTGGACGGTCCGGCGTCTTACAAGGAGCATGAATTGCTGCGGACCTTGACCGTTCTCGGTGGATGACGCGCATCAACGACCGCATGTCCGCACTCGCGCCACGGCCGCGCTGCCTCGTGCTCGGGGGCGGCGGCTTTCTCGGGGGGCACATCGTCGAAGCCCTCCAGGACGAAGGGCTCCAGGTTCGGATCTTCGATCGCGTGCCCCGACGGGCAACGGCTGCCCGCATCGACGCTACAACCGAATGGTACGAGGGCGACTTCGGCAACCGGGGTGATGTCGCTGCCGCGTTGGAAGACTGCGATGTCGCCTTCCATCTGGTAGCGACGACGTTGCCACGGAGCTCGAACGAGGATCCCATCCACGATCTGGAGTCGAACCTCGTGCCGACCGTGCGTTTTCTGGCAGAGGCCGTCGAGTGCGGCGTCAAGAAAGTCGTGTTCGCTTCCTCGGGCGGCACGGTCTACGGCATCCCGCAATCTGTGCCGATCCCCGAGAGCCACTCGACGAAGCCCCTCTGCTCGTACGGCATCCACAAGCTCGCCATCGAGCAGTACCTACACCTTTATCACTCGCTGTACGGGCTGCGCTACTGCGTACTCCGGCTCGCCAATCCGTTCGGCGAACGACAACGGAGCGACGCGTCTCAGGGAGCAGTGGCCGTGTTTCTGGACCAGGCGCTGCGCGGCGACGAAATCACCGTCTGGGGCGACGGTTGCGCCGTACGCGACTATGTGTATGTTGGTGACGTGGCGAGGGCGTTCTGCCTTGCGGCGACGAGTGAAGCCGCCGCCGATGTATTCAACGTGGGATCGGGCGAGGGCCACAGCGTGAACGATCTGATCGCAGCGATCGAGGTCCTGCTGGGTCGTACCGTATCGCGCCGCTACTCGAAGGGCAGGGCGTTCGACGTACCCGTCAACGTCCTCGATATCGGCACGGCGAAGACGGTGCTCGGGTGGCAGCCACAGGTGACCTTCGCGGACGGACTCGAGCGAACATTGCGCTGGCTTCAGGGGGCGAGATGACTCACGCTTTCCTGGCGACGATGACGTTCTGCTGGCAGCGCTGCCGATCGTCGATGTAGTCGAGCACGTCGAGGTGCCGAGTCCAACGGCGCTCGACGTACTGCCGCGGAATACACGTTTCACCGAAGAACGACTTATCCAGGACATCGCCGCCGCCGATTGGCTCGTAGAGGAACTCCCCTCGGTCGTAGCGGTCGAGTGCTTCGGCTGTGTTCGGAAAGGCGAGAACCGTGCCCTGCGCCCAGTCGCGATCCTCGTGCCGGCGACGGGCCTCCGCGCACGCCAGGATGAACTCGCGCGGGCGGGTCGTCGCCACGAGCAGGCCGCCAGGCCGCAGGATTCGCTTGAACTCGACCAGCCAGCGCTCGTGGGCGTCCTCGGAAAGGTGGGAAAAGACCGAGTAGGCGTAGATGAGGTCGAACGCGGCCTGCCCGATCGGGCTCGGCGGAAGCGGATCCACCAACCGGAAATTGCAGTAGGGATTGGTGTCCTTGCAGATTTCTATCGCTGCGGGCATGCAGTCGATGCCGCTCAGGTTCTGCGGCTCGACATCCCGGAGAAACAGGCGAATCATCCGCCCCCAGCCGCAGCCGAACTCGAGAATTGACGTGACGGGCTGCGCGCGGTGCTGGCGTGCCACAGCCCGAACGAGACTGTAGAATCCAAAGGCCTCCCGCATGGTATCGTCGCCTGCGGCGCCCGTGAACCGGCACTGGACGTCCTCCGAGGGAAATGCCGGAAGAATCTCAACCAGTCGTCTGTCGCTTCGATACCCCTCGGTAAACGCCCAGAACCAAAAATCGTCGCTCACGTCGCGGAACAACGTCACCGGCGAAGCGTTCGGCGGCGACGCCTGCATCAGACGATCGAGCGTCGCAATATGGGAATCGTTCGTGAGACCGAGCATCAGCACACCCCGAGGAATGACCGTCACCAGCGTGCTCTCTGCGACTGGTCGTACCGCCTCACAATAGCAGCAACAGAGTTGGATGAAAAGCCGATCAAGCTTTAACGGAAAGGAAATCCGCGTTGGAATCGCTCACGTATAGCAAAACCGTGTCGCCGAACGATCACATGTGGAACACCGGCCAGGCGTGGTACTTCCCGGTTGGCCTGTCGGCTCTTGACTGCATCCGGCACCAATTGAGGCTGGTCAACCCCGTGCCAAAGACCATCCTGGACATGCCGTGCGGCCACGGGCGGGTCTGCCGGATGCTTCGGGCAGCGTTTCCGGATGCTCAGTTGACGGCGTGCGATCTGGATCGCGACGGTGTCGATTTCTGCGCGGCGCAGTTTGGCGCCGACCCGGTCTACTCCGCCGACGACGTCAGGCGCCTCGTGATGCTCCGTACCTTCGATCTCATCTGGTGCGGATCGCTTTTCACCCACCTCGACCGCGATCGGTGGCCGCACTTCCTCGAGTTCTTCGCCGATCATTTGAATCCCGACGGAGTGCTGGTGTTCACCACCCACGGGCGGCAGCCTGTCCAGTGGATGATCGACGGGTTTTTCGACTACGGGCTTACGACCGACGAACAGCAGTCGCTGATGCGAGGATACGCAACTGACGGATTCGGGTTCGTCTCCCCCAACAATCAAGCCTTCGGCATTTCGCTGTCGTCGACCGCGTTCGTCTGCGCACAGGTCGAGCGCCAGTCGTCTCTGAAGATCATCGGCCTGCACGAGGCGGGCTGGGCTGGCCACCAGGATGTCGTGTCCTGCCTCCGGCTACGCACCCCCTACGCCCGCCTGGCCCCAACCAGCGCGCCCTGATTCAGCTGGATACGCTCCGCGAGTCACGCTGTCGACGAGCCCTCGGACGGTGGTGTGACAGCGAGGCGGGCAAACCGCGCCGTGAGGAGAAGACCGGCCGCTCCGACAAGCCCGAGGCCCGACAGGGCCCAGCTGAATCCCCACCGGGCGGGACGATATTCGAAAACCACTTCCCAGTCTCCAGCCGAGGGGACCACGACGCCCTTGAAAACGTGATTCAGACGAACGTATTCGACGGGACGTCCGTTCAGCGTTGTGCGAAAGTCATCGGGCAAGTAAGTCTCCCCGAGCACCGCGACACCCGCGCCAGTCGCACGGACGCTGAAGGTCGTGGCATTGGTCGAAAGCCTGTAGCCGTGGGCAGGCACGACAGCGCCGGAAGGAGGCGGCAGGTGGCGAGTGGCCTGCAGAGCCCGGTCGTCGCCTACTTGGACGGCGGCAAACGGCCCTCGGTGCGCGCCGACCTCGCGAACCAGAATCGGATGCTCCGGCGTAGCTGGTTGTGCCGTCGACGAAGAACGCACGCGGCCAGGCCGTGGCTCGACGGACAATCTTCAGGCGGTCCGGACCGGATACTGCGACCTCCGGGAATCCAGGGGGAACGGCGGCCGGCGCCGCGAGCATGAACCCGACATTGAGCAGATCCAGCAACGGCGCCAGGCGAGCGACGTCGCCGGTCCCGACGCGCGTCAGCCAGTTCGACCGCCAGATACCTGCGGCGTTGACCAGCTCTTCGTATCTGGCAACCACGAGCGCATCCGGCCCTCCCAGCCCCTCGACTTCATAGAGCGCCTGGCTTCCGGACACAAGCACCCATTCGAGACCAACCGTTCGAGTAGGTTCCGTCGCCGCGTGATGAATCGACTCCACGGCTGGCGAGTTTGCATCAAGAGACACACGGAGCCTGGGCTGCTCGAGCAACGCGTCCAGCGGCGCGATACCGGAACGCCCGTGAAGCCCGCCTGGCAGGAGAACTACGATAATGGTTGCCGCGGCCGCCACACTCGCCATGACGTCCTGCCTGAGCCGGCTCAAACAGCCCGGCAACATCGCGGCGAGAACGAGGACAAAGAAAGCTGCCCAGGGCTCAAAGCCATCACGCGAAGCCACCTCAGCGACGCGTCTGACAAGCCACCAGCCGACGATAGCAGTCAGCCCGGTCACAAGCGCTGCGCGCACGACCCCTGCTGACATCAGGACGACGGCCCCCGCCCCACTGAGAATCAGCAACAGCGGCACGGCGGCCGTGACAAACACATCGTGCACGTGTCCGATGTTGGCGATGAACGGGATTCTGAACAGCCACTGCTGAGGAACCACGCCAAACGCCATCGCGAGCGAGGCGCCGGCCACGATCACGCACGCAAGGACGGCGCGGGTGGCGAACACCCAGCCGGGAGCGCTCAGGACGGCCAGCACCATGACCAGCGCGAGCGCATGAAGACCCGGCAGAACAGATCCAGTCGCCAGAGGGCCCAGAAAAAGTGCAAGGGCGTTGGCTAGGCCGCCGAATTCTGCGTACGGGGTATCGTAGGCCGTTTTCGACTGGCGCAAGGCATCGAGAAACAGGATCCAGTGCGGCGCGGCGACGAGCCCCACCACGCCACCTCCCAGGACAGCAGTGCCCAATCTCAGCATGCGCTGCCGCTGCCCCTCGGACAAGAGGACGGTCAAGCCACCAGCGCCGCACGTCGCGATCAACGCGGCGATCGCTTCTTTGGGTGGGGACGCGAAGAGGATCAACGCGGTGCCGGCCGCAAGAATGATGACGGCGCGGGCACGACTGACGCCATCGCTCGCGCGAGCGAGCAGGAACCAGCCGAGCAGCGCCCAGGGGGAATAGGTCAAAGAGAAGACGGCCGGGTGATTGACCCGGTACGCATACACCCCGACAAACGGCGCGGCCATCGCGGCAATCGCCGCGGGGAGCCACGCGCCGGTGACCGCAAAAGCCGCCAGGCCTGTACCGAGGGCGAACAGGAATCGATGCGCGACGAACTTCAGATCCCAACCAAGCGCCGGATCGGGCGTGATGAGCGTCAGCCAGTGCAGCGGATCGAGGAGAAACGTCTGACCCTGGCCCCAGAGTGGCCGGCCGGCCGCGTTGTACCTATTCCAAAGCGGCCATTCTCCGCTGGCGATCGCCTCGCGCTGCACCTTGCTATAGGGGACGAACGCGTAGAGGGCGGCCGAAACGTCGCTCGCGCGCGTATCCTCGACTTCGAGGTCAGTCGACGCCGGTACCCCTGGCAACCATTCGTACCAGAGCCTCAAGCTGCCGTTGTTAGGAGAGACCAGACTGCGCCCGAGGAGCAGTACCGGGTAGGTGGCCAGAACGGTGGCCATCAGGGAGACAACGAGAATCGCGGTCCGCGGATGTACGGTTGCGGCGGACCCCAGCCGGTGGAGCGCGCTGTCGAGCCGACGAGTCGCGCGCTGGAACAGTCGTTCCGCCGCGAGGATCGCCACCAGTGCAACCAGCCACGCGAGCGCAAGGCGTCGAATCGTTCCCCGGGGAATGCGCTGTTCCGGCGCAATGTCCAGAGGAGTGCCCGGCGCGTAGAGTAGCTGTGGATCGGCGCCGCCTGCAATCACGTCTACCACGAGCCTCGTAGGAGTCCGCTCGACGATCGTCAACTGATGCAGCGGAACGATCTCCGCGACCGGGATCGCGGCGCGCGTCGACCCGTTGGACGCGAGAACCGCCGCTCCACGAATGTCGTAGCGTCCTGGCGATGTGCCTGGATCGATTCGAAGGTGCCGATACTGCCCGTGCGGAAGCAGGATGCGGTATTCGCGAGGCTCTTGGGACGGGTAGGTTGGGGTGTAAACCGACTGCCCCTCGGAGAACCCTTGACCAGTGTCGAAGAACACCTGAAGGAAACCCGGGACGGTCGACGCCATGGTTAGGACGAGGGTATGCCCTCCGCTGGCGCTCGCGGTAAGACTCACGAAGAACGGAAGAGCGAGGATGAACGCGAGGGAGGCCCGCGAGAGCACGGCCGGATTCTACTGTAACAACCGCGGCACTGGTAGGTAGGCCGGCGGACGCACGTGGCGAACGCTGGCCCTCAACGGACCGACACCGTAATCCCCACGGTGCCAAGGTCGCTCGCCACGCCGTCGGTATCGACGGCTTCAACATGAATAGCACGAAGCCCAGGTGACGTGCCGTCGACGGTCGTCTCCCATCCGTGGCGATCGTTGCCGTGCCGAAAGTGAGGGAACACCTTGCTCACATCCGGACGCTCCCAGGTAAACGATGCTATCGCCGCCAACTCCCCATCGACGAGCACACGAATCGCCTTGATCCCCCGGTCATCGCCCGCCCACCCGCGCACTCGAAACGTCGGCGGCGCCATCGCCCCGTCGCGCGGTTCGTCGATCACGCCACGCGGCGGCTGATTCGGCACTTGGGTGCTCACCGGTGAACCAGACGGCGCAGCGCACGCACCGCACGACAGGACACAAACCGGGAACACCAGTCGCAAGAGACTGGCGTGGGATAATCTCTTCGCTCGCACCATCTCGCATTCTCGCATGATCCACACACGGTCCTCACGCGTCACGCTCGAGAATCCCCCCCCGCGGCCGAACGCCCCCGCAAGCCATGCGCTCCTGTGGGCGCTCGTCTCAGCGCCCGCCCTTCTCTCCGCCTGGCTGGTCCTCCGCTACGCCGTCGACGTCCCGTTCTGGGATGAGGTCACGGTAGCGGGCTACCTCGAAGCGATCGACCGCGGCACACTCACCCTCAGGGGCTTGTTCGACCAGCACAACGAACATCGAATGCTCGTGCCGCGAGTCCTGCAGCTTGTCGTGGCGCGAAGCGTTGGCTGGGACACGCGCGCCCTGATGTGGCTCACGCAGATCGTCCTGCTGGCCATGATGGGCGGCTGCATCGCGCTCTGGCGGCATTCGGTCACCGGCCGGGCGCCTTGGGCGCTGGCTTCGCTCGCGCTGGTGTCGTTCGTCCTCTTCTCGCCCGCTCAGTACCAAAACCTCTTCTGGGGATTCCAGATCTGCTTCTACATCCCCTCTGCTTGCCTCCTAGCCAGCATCATCCTGACATCATCGCCGAGGGCCAGCCTCGGTCTCGCGCTCACCGCCGCTGCGGCCCTGTCCACCGCGGCAACGTTTTCCATCTTACCCGGCCTTCTCATTTGGCCGCTCGCTGTCGCACTGGTCGTGGTGCGGCATGGTCTTCCTAAGCGCGACACAGCCTGGAAATGGAGTCTCTGGGCCACGTGCGCGGTCGGCGCGATCGGTCTTTACTTCTTCGACTATGAGGCTCCTCCCGAGACTCCATCCGTGCTCGCGGGGTTGCGCCAGCCGTTCCTGCTGCTGTCGGGCATCGCCGAGTGTGTCGGAATTCCCCTGAGCCTTGGTCAGCAAGCCATCACGGCCACCGTGATCACGGGCACCGCGACTATCGGCGCATTCATCTGGCTATTACTGTGCCTGTGGCGCCGTCGTAACGACGCGGCACTCGTCGCCCGAGCTGCTCCATGGGTGGTCCTGGGGAGCTTCGGATTTCTGACTGCAGGCGCCATTGCCGTCGGCCGCGTCGGCTATGGCCCTGCGGCACTTCTGGAATCGCGCTATGCCTCGTTGACGGGGTGGGCCTTGATCGGCGTGATCATGCTGGCAACGTCGCTGCGAGATCGCTCCACGACGCCGGGGCCGGCGCGGACTTGGCTTGCCGTCTGCGGCGCGACCGCGTTGCTCTACGCGCTCAGCCTTCCGTACCACCTTGGTGCAGCTCACCTCAAGTATCTCGAGCGGCTTCAGGGCCAGGCGGTCTACATGTTTGCTGATGCTGCCCCGAGTGGCTGGCCCATGGTCCCGCCGTGGCTCGACTGGCCGTACATCAAACAGCAGATGAACCACGTGGAGACGGCCGGATGGCGAAGGCGGCGGCCGGCAGCTCCAACCTGGATCGACGGCGGTCTTCCCGGGCCCAAGTGCGCTTACGGAGCCGTAGAGTTCGTGACGACAATTGGCCCGCGACTGATGGCAGGAGGCTGGGCCTTCCTGCCGACACGCAACCGGGCCGCGGACGCCGTAATCCTGACGAGTGGTTCCTCCCGTCGGATCGTCGCAGTGCAACCGCCGCTCATCGGCCGCGGCGATGTAGGCGAACGATTCCGAACCGAGGATGCACTCGTCAGCGGCTGGGTGATCGACCTTCGATTGGCGCCAGGCGGCGAGCCATTCGATTTCTGGTCGCTCGACGCGTCAACGTTGCAGGCGTACCGACTCTGCAGAGCGGACTAGGACTAGCCGCGTTCCGGTTTCGTGGCGATGAGCGCCAGCCCTGACGGATACCGAAAGGGCACGATCTGGCAACTCGCAAATCCCGTCTGCAGGACCAAGGCCCACACGTCCGCGCCAAATTCCGTATGCACCAGGAAATCCGGCTCGCGACAGTCCGCATGGCCATGGTAGATCGGTGACAGTCCCTCGCGACTGCGAGTCACGCGACCGACGATCACCGGAACCGTGAACACGCAGTACCCGCCGGGCACAAGGACGCGCCGGCACTCACGAAGCGCCTGCTCCGGATCGCTGACGTGCTCGAGCGTATCCGAGTGCACGACGAAGTCGAATGTTGCCTCCCGATACGGCAGCTGGGTGATGTCACACTCCGGGTATCTGGCCAGAACGTGTCGTTGCAGGCGCGACAGCCACGGCGTCAACGTTCCCGCTTCGTTCACCTCGAGGAGGTGGCGGTCAAGAACCCCCTCTGGACGCACGCACTCTTCGAGCGTGCCCCGGCCGCCGGCCGCGTGCACCAGCGCCCGTGCGAGAGCCTGCGTGCGAACGTTGCCGCCGCATCGCTCGCAGCGTGTTCCTTGCTGGACGTTGACGTAGGCGACCTCGGCTGGCGACAGTTGCCACGCCTGAATCAGATCCGGCCACAGCACGTCGTCGTGAAGAAAGGCGGTATGCCCACAGATCTGGCAGTGATCGTCCGACAAATTCGTGACCCTCACAATGTACGACCGGCGACCACGAGACGCCTGTGCCGAGCGGCGTAATCGATGCGGCTCCTCACGCCCGGCGCCGATCACGGGCCAAATAGCCGAGGGACGCAAGGACCATCAGCCCGAGCGCACCGAGGACTAGGCTGAATGTCCAGCGCGCGGGACGATACTCGAACTCGACCCGCCAGTCTCCTGCCGATGGGATCCTCACCGCCTTGAAGGCGTGGTTCACCCGGAAGTACTCGACACGGCGGCCGTTTAACCTGGCCTCAAAGTCATCCGGCAGGAAGCTCTCGGTCAAGACGGCAACCCCTGGACCTCCCGCCGTCACCACGAAACTGGTGGAGTTCACGGTCAGCCGGTACTGCGCGGCGCGGACGATCGTACTCGGCGAGTTCGGTAGTCCGCTTGCCGCCTCCATCGCCTGGCGATCGCTTTGCTGAATTGCCGCGACAGGCGTTCCAGATGTCGAGACTCGCCGCAGCAAGTCCGCCGCATCCGCGTAGGTGGTCACGCCATCGACGAAGAAGGCGCGAGGCCAGGATCGCGGACGGCGTCCGGCTTTCAGCCGATCCGCGCCGGCAGCAGGAATACCCTCGAAGCCCGGCGGTCTCGCGTCCGGGCGCGCGAGCAGGTACCCGGTGTTCAGCAGGTCGAGCAGCGGCGACAGGCGTGGAAAGTCCTTCACAGGGTACTCGCGTGAACCAACCCCACCTGCGCCAGACGCCCGCGGTTATGAGGAGCTCTTCGTAGTTGGCCTGCTGAAGGGCATCAGGACCGTGCAGCCCCTCGAGCTCGTACATCGCCTGACTCCCCGACGACATGATCCAGTCGACCCCGAGCGCTCGCGCGGGCTCTCGTTCGTCACGGTGGATCGAGTCAACGGCCGGAGAGTTCGCATCGAGCGGCACGCGCAATCGCGGCTGCACCAACAGGGTGTCGAGCTGAGGAATGCCAGTGTAGGCGTGCAGGCCTCCTGGCAGCGTCAGGACGACGATAGCGGCAGCGGTCGCCGCGACTGCCACGACGCCAGGGGCAAGGCGAACCATCCGCAGGATTCCCGGGAGCATCACGGCGGGTACCAGGACGAGGACTGCGGCCCATAGTTCGAAGCCGCCCGGCTGAGACATCAGGAAGATTCTTACGAGCAGCCACGTACTAGCGAGAATCATCATCGCGGTCACGAGGAGCGTCCGGCCGCGGCTCGCGGTCAGGAGCGCGGCGGCCCCTGCCGCGCTGAGCACGAGCAGCATCGGCAGCGCCGCCGTAACGAACACGTCGTGTACGTGGTGGATGTTCGCAACGAGTGGAACCCGAATCAGCACGGCTTCTGGCACCAGGCCAAAAGCCGCAGCCAGAAGTCCGAACGCTACGATGGCGCACGCCAGCACCTGCCGCAAGCCGAGGAGACGGGAACGGTCCGTCAATGCAGCAAGCAGCAGCACGAAGCCAAGGACGTGAAACCCGGGCAGGACGGGCCCCGGGGTCAGCGGACCCAGGACAAACGCCACACGCTCCGGGAGTCCGGTGGCCTGGACATACGGCGCCTGATAGTTCGTCGTGGACTTTCTCAGCGTGTCGAAGAAGATCAGCCAGTGCGGGGCCGTCAGCAGCAGCGTTGCGACTCCCGCGACCGCCGCTGCCAGGAGGCGTTTCATTCGGCTGGTCCAGCTCCCATCCGACAGGAGCACACACGCGAGCCCGGTCGCGCCCGTGCCGAGCAGCATGACTGCGGCTTCTTTCGGCGGCGACGCCACGAGCACGAGCGAGGTCGCTGCCACGAGCAGGATCGTCGCGCGCGCACGCTCGGGCGACCGCGTGGCTGTCGCCAGGTGGAACCAGGCGAGCAGGCTCCAGGGCGCGTACGTCAGCACAAATGAAGCGGGATGACTCACGCGAAATGCGTAGACCCCGACAAATGGCGCGGCAAACGCCGCGAGCACCGAGGGAAGCCACGCGCCAGTCGCCGCAAACGAGGCCAGACCTGCGCCAACCGCGAATACGAAGCGGTGGGCGACGAACTTGAGATCCCATCCCAGAGACGGATCTGGAGTGACGAGTGTCAACCAGTGCAGCGGATCGAGCAGAAACGTTTGCCCCTGTCCCCAAAGAGGCCTGCCCGCTGCGTTGTAGCGATTCCACAGCGGCCACTCACCGTCCTTGATCGCTTCGCGCTGAACCTGCGAATAGGGCACAAACGCATACATGGCAGCGGCCATATCGGCGCCACGCGTGTCTTCCACAAGCATGTCGCTTGATTGCTGCGTGGGCGGCAGCGTGTCGTACAACATGCTCTGCGGGCCGTTGTTCGGCGACACGAGGCTGCGCCCGAGAAACAACAGCGGGTAGGTGGAGAGGACCGTCGCCGCGAGTGATGTGGCGATGATCGCCCCCGACGAATGGGCATGGGACCAGCCGGTCAAGCGTTCGAGAAAGCGGGCCCACCCTGGCCACCGGGAGAACTGCAACCGCTCGGCGACCCAGAGGGCGATCACCACCGCAGCCCACACCAACCCGAGCTGCCCCACAAGCGCAATCGAAGGATGCTCCTCATCAGGACATGCAGGCGGGCGAACACGTGAGAATCTTACTCTCTTCTCAGCGGCAGACTCATGCCGACGAGCGTCACCACGCCGAACCCTGCAAGCGCCAGCGAGAGTTGCCAACGACGCGGCCGGTGCCGGAACTCGACGGTCCACTCGCCGGCAGCAGGAATGACAACGCCCTTGAACGCGTGATTCACGCGAAAGTACGAGACCGGAACCCCATTCAACGTCGCGTGGAACTCCCCCGGCAGAAATGTTTCGACCAGGACCGCGAGCCCCGCCCTCGGCGTGACGACGGTAAACCTGGTCGTGTTGACGGTGAGCGCGTAGTCGCGGGCCGGAATCGTGACGCCGGATGGAGTCGGCAACGCACGCGTCGCCTCGACAGCCTGGCGGTCGGACGCCTGCACACCTGCAATAGGCCGGCGGGCAGAGGCGGCCTGACCCAGGAACTCCTGCACGTCACCGTACGTGCTCACGCCGTCGACAAAAAACGCCCGGGGCCACGCACTCTCCCGGCGGCCGATTCGCGCGCGATCCGGCGGAACGATCGAGAGGTCGGCGAAACCGGGCGGTGCATCCTCGGCGCCGGCGACAAGAAACCCGACGTTGAGGAGATCGAGCAGCGGGGCCAGTCGATCCAGATTCGTGGCGGGCACGGTGGTCAGCCAGGACCAGTACCTGGTGATCCCGCCTGCGTTGACGAGCTCCTCGTATGCCGCGGTCTCGAGTGCATCCGGACCGCCAATCCCCTCGAGCCCATACAAGCCCTGACTACCTGAGAAGAGCCACCAATCGACCCCGACGACCCGCTGCGGTTCCGAGGATGCGGCGCGCACAGCGAGAGCCGCAGGCGGCGCGCCATCCACCGCGGTTCGCGGACGTGGCTGTATGAGCAGCGGTTCGAGAAGCGGAACGCTGGAGTTGAGGTGAAGACCGACCGGGAGCAAGAGCACGGCCACGACCGCGGTCGCGGCCGCCTGGAGCGTGCGGTGCGGTCGACCCGCGCGCGGCTCGCGCAGCACCCAGGGCAGGGCTGCTGCCGGCACGAGGATGAGAGCAACCGCGAAGGGTTCGAATCCACCAGGCTTCGTGAGCCACCCGACCTGCCTGACGAGCCAGAGCCCGATGAAAACAGTCACCGCGCTCACGACGGTCCTCCGAAAATACCCGCACGCGAGGAGAACCGCTGCGCCCCAGGCCGCGACGATGAGTAGCAGCGGAACAGACGCCGTGATGAACACGTCGTCGATGTGGCCGATGTTGGCGAGAAACGGGATCCGCAGCAGCCAGCTGACGGGCACGGCGCCAAAGGCCACGGACAGGAGCGCAAACCCCACCAGAGCGCAAGCGAAGACCGCCGGAGCGCGCAGCAACCGCCAGGGTGACGTGGCGGCGGCAATCAACAGCACGAGCACGAGAACGTTCAGTCCAGGGCGCAGCAGGCCTGGCACGAGAGGCGTCAGAAACAACCCCAATGCGTGCTCACGGCCGGCAAAAACCGCGGAGGGCCTGTCGTATGAGGTCATCGACAGCCGCAGCGTATCGAGAAAAACGAGCCAGTGCGGAGCGGTCAGGAGGCCGACCGCGACGCCTCCCACGATCGCAGCAACGATTCGCCTGCGACGATCCGCCCAGGCGCCCGGCGCATTGAGCACGGCAAGCGTGCCCGCAACCGCGAGGCCACCGAGCATCACTGCGCCTTCTTTGGGCGGCGACGACAGCAGCACGAAGGACATGCCGACCGCCATGAGCGCCGCCGCGCGACTCAACTCCCGCCGGCTCGATGCCCGAGCCAGCAGAAACCAGCCGGCGAGCGCCCACGGCGCGTACGACAAGGTGAACGCCGCCGGATGATTCAGGCGAAACAGGTATACGCTCACGAACGGAGCAGCGGTCGCGGCGATGACCGCCGGCACGCTGGCTTCCGTGGCCAGCAGCGCCGCGACACCGACGCCCAGCGCGAATAACAGCCGGTGCGCGATGAACTTCAGATCCCACCCGAGTGTGAGGTCCGGCGTCACGATCGTGAGCCAGTGCAGCGGGTCGAGAAGAAACGTCTGCCCCTGACCCCACAAAGGGCGGCCAGCCGCGTTGTAGCGATTCCACAGCGGCATCTCTCCCTGCGACAGCGCCTCGCGCTGAAGACGCGAGTACGGCATGAAGGCGTACACCGTCGCCGCAACGTCGCTGCCGCGCGTCTCTTCGATCTGCTCGTCGTCAGAGCCTGGCGAAAACGGCACGCTGTCGTAGAAGAGCCTGATGTACCCGTTGGTAGGCGCCACGAAGCTGCGGCCCAGCAGCACCGGATAGGTCGACAACAGCGTGGCCAAAACGGCCGCAGCCGCGACCGCGATCGCTGGACGAGCGGTCCAGACCGTTTCCGCTTCGGTCAGCGTGCGATCGAGCCACGATCCAGGACGTCCCAGGACACGACCGAGAAACCAGACGAGCGCCACGGCGGCCACCCACACCAGGCCCACCTGGACTGCCGTCCCCAGACTGCGAAACGTGAACACAAGACGCGGAATGACGATGGGTGCGGCTGGTGAGTACAGCAGTTGCGGATCGCTCGTGCCTGGCGGTGTCGTCACCACGAGACGCCGTTCGCTCTTCTCGACAACCGTGATCTGGTAGGCGGGCTCCAGGGCCGTGAGGGGGATCTCGGCGTGGATCGATCCATCCGGAGCGAGAACCACGACGCGCTCGAGGGCGTAGCGTCCGGGAAGCGTCCCCGGGTCGATGCGAAACGTCCGGTAACGCCCGGCGGGAAGCCTGAGCCGATATTCGTGCGCGCCAGGCCCTGTGTCGAACCAGGCGTTGCTCGACTGGACCTCTCTGAACCCGGCGCCGGAGTCGAAGAACACTTGCACGTGCCCAGGCACGCTCGACTCCATCGTCACCGAGATCGTGTAGGTACGTGAATCGCCGACTGCGCCCGCGAGCAACCCGACGATCAGCGGAAGCGCGACCGCGTAGCCGAGCACGAGCCGGGCGAACACGCGGCAATTCTACTGTAAACTCTTGGCGATGTCGTCCGGCGTTCCAGCGCTGTCGCAATGTCCGATCTGCGAGAGTGAGCACCTCGTTTATCAGTTCACGCACTCAACCACACCGATCGTGCGCTGCCAGCGGTGCGGGATCGTCATGCGCAATCCGCAGCCGTCAGACAGTGAACTGGCGGCCATCTATACGGAGCAGTACTTTCTCGTTCCCGGCGCGGAAGCCGATCGTCTCAAGCGGGGCACCGCCGCCGGCTACCTCGACGCCATCGAGGCGAGACTCGACAGGCCCGGGCCCGCGAATGGACAGCGCCGGCGGTTGCTCGAAGTCGGCTCGGGATTGGGCAATCTTCTCCTCGAAGCAAGAGACCGCGGGTACGACGTGACCGGCGTCGAATACTCGGCCAGCCAGGTACGCGCCGCTAACGAGCGGCTCGGCGCGGAGTGCGTGCGGCAGGGAACAATAGACACGGTCGATCTGCCTGACGCCTCGTTCGACGTCGCGGTGCTCGCCGATGTGATCGAGCATACCCGCCACCCGCTCTCCGATCTCGCGCACGTCTGGCGGCTCCTGCGTCCCGGCGGCGCGCTCTTCATCGCGCTCCCGAGCCTCGACAGCTGGTCGGCACGGCTGATGCGCGAGCGGTGGATGGAGTTCAAGCTCGAGCACCTGTTCTACTTCGACAGCTCGACGGTGCAGACGGCGCTCCTCAGGAGCGGGTTCGAAGCCATCGAGGTCACGACGGGCTGGAAGACCCTGAGCCCCGAGTACATCATTCAGCACTTCCGGCGATTTCCGGTTCCCGTTCTGACCCGGCTCGCGCAGCTGACCGGCGCACTGCTCCCGGGACCGTTGCGCCGCCGCCACGTCAGGGTCGTCGCGAGCGGCATCAACGTCCTTGCCCGGCGATCGACCGAGCCGCCACTGGCCGGTCGGTCGCATCGCCTGACCGTGATCATGCCGGTGTTCAACGAGCGCTCCTCATTTCCGGTCGTCATGGCCGGGCTGCTCGGCAAGTCAATCCCCAACGTGGACATCGACGTCGTCGTCGTCGAAAGCAACTCCACCGACGGCACGCGCGAGGAGGTACGAAAATTCGATGGCCATCCGCGCGTGAAGATCGAGTACCGAGGAAACGCCCCGGGGCAAGGGACACGCCGTCCGCGCCGGGCTGCGGCATGCCACCGGCGACTACATCCTGATTCAGGATGCCGATCTCGAGTACGACCTGAATGACTACGAGCCGCTGCTGCAGCCGCTGATGACCGGAGCCTCGGCATTCGTCCTCGGCTCGCGCCACGACAGCGATGGCCGCAACTGGAAGATCCGCCACTTCACCGATCAGGCCGGCGTCAGCCAGGTCATGAATCTCGGACACGTGTTCTTCACGGCATTGTTCAATGTCGTCTACGGCACGCGACTCCGTGATCCCTTCACGATGTTCAAGGTGCTTCGGCGCGATTGCCTGTACGGACTGACGTTCGAATCGAATCGGTTCGATTTCGACTGGGAGCTGGTCGGAAAGCTGGTGAGGGCCGGTTATCGCCCGCTGGAGATCCCGGTCAATTACCAGTCGCGCTCGTTTTCGGAGGGCAAGAAGGTCTCGTTCTTCCGCGACCCGCTGACGTGGATTCGCGCGTGCTTCAAGTATCGCTTCGTCCGGCTCGGGAAGAAGTCGCGCTGAGCCAGGCAGACACGCGGGCGAGTCGCCTGGGTTGAGGGGTCGCGCCCGCGTCAGCGGTGCGCGGCGCTGGCAGGCGCGCCGGTGCCAGCCGACAGCCGCGCGAGATCGGCATCGACCATCATCTTGACCAGTTGCTGAAAATCGACGTCAGGCGTCCAGCCGAGCGTGTCTCGGGCCTTCGACGCGTCGCCAACCAGGTGATCGACCTCGGCAGGACGCAGGAACCTCGGATCCAGGCGAACGTGCTTCTGCCAGTCGAGTCCGACGTGCCCGAAGGCAATCTCCACGAGCTCGCGGACGGAGTGACTCTCGCCGGTCGCAATCACGTAGTCGTCGGCCTTCTCCTGCTGGAGCATGAGCCACATCGCACGGACGTAGTCGCCGGCAAAGCCCCAGTCGCGTTTTGCATCGAGGTTGCCGAGGCTGAGCGAGTCCGAGAGGCCGAGCTTGATGCGCGCGACCCCGTCGGTGACCTTTCGGGTCACGAACTCCAGGCCGCGGCGCGGCGATTCATGGTTGAAGAGGATGCCCGAGACCGCGAAGAGGTCGTAACTCTCGCGATAGTTCACCGTGATGTAGTGCGCGAACACCTTCGAGACGCCGTAGGGACTGCGGGGGTAGAACGGCGTCAGCTCGGTTTGCGGCACCTCGCGGACCTTGCCGTACATCTCGCTCGACGAAGCCTGGTAGAGTCGGATCCGCGGGTTGACGTGGCGGACGGCTTCGAGGACGCGCGTCACCCCCTGCGCGTTGAACTCGCCCGTCAGCATCGGCTGATCCCACGACGCCGGCACGAACGACATCGCCGCCAGGTTGTAGATCTCGTCGGGCTTGACGTCGTCGATGACACGAATCAGCGAGAGCTGGTCCAGGAGGTCCGCTGGCTTGAGCGTGACCCGATCCAGCAGGTGCTCGATACGCCAGTAGTTGGTCGTGCTGGCCCGGCGCACCGCCCCGACGACCTCGTACCCTTTCTCGAGCAGCAGCTCAGCCAGGTACGACCCGTCCTGACCCGTAACACCAGTGATGAGAGCGCGTCTGGACATGATGGAAGGGTTCAGTATATCAGGCCGCAGATGCTGCTCTAGGCTCGATGCCGAGCTGACGATCAACGGGACGAGCCGCGAGGTCGATCTGGAACGGACGCGGCTGAGAGAAGACACCCACACCTTGCGGTTGCATCGCGAGCACCTGGCCGACGACTAGCCTTTTACGAACGCGCCTCGATCGGTGGCGCTGATTCGGGTCAGCGTATTTTTTGCAGGCGTGATGCGCCAGACCCGGTAGTTTTTCCGCTCGTCTACTGTCGCTGCGGATAACCAGCTTACGCTCCTCTATCTCGCTCCGTACTACAGTGGATCTCACGCGGGCTGAGGTGGCCCCCAACGGATCAGCTCGGTTTGCCCGCAAATCGTGGGGTCCAGCTGTGAAATCGGCCGCGCAGTTCTGTAACTACGAGGTCCGCACTGGAACACTCGGGCGGAGAAAACCGGCCTGAAAAGCCGCGGCACGCACTTTGCCAACGGCTCAGGCATGCCCCGACTGTTCCGTTTCATAGGACTGTTCTGCGTCGTCATGGTCGCGCTCGTCGGACGCGTGGAAGCCGCTTCCGTGACGCTCGCGTGGGATCCGAACGCCGAGACTGATCTCACCGGCTACTACGTGGGATATCGCACATCCCCGAGTGGCAGTGAGACGCTCGTGCACGTGGGTAACACGACGCAATGGACGCTGACTACGGCAGTCGCCGGCAACACCTACTATTTCCGCGTCTACGCCGAGAACACCTCGGGCCTGAGAAGCGCGCCCTCGAACGAAGTGTCGACCACGATTCCGACGACGCCGCCGCCGCCGAGTGGCGGTGGCCTGACGCTCGAGCGCGGAGCGCTGAACTTCGGCGCGGTCCAGGCGAGCGGCACGGCACTCGGTCCGAAGACCCCGGCGCAGCGGATGATGATCACCCAGACGGCCGCCGGCAGCCCCAGGGCGTGGACGGCCGCGAGCGTGGGCACCGGAAGCACCCGCATTACCGTCACGCCCGCGAGCGGCAGCGGAACCGGGGCAGTCACCGTCACCTTCGCCTCGGCGTCGCTTGCCGCCGGCACCTACACGAACATGGTGCGAATCACGACCGGCACGACAAACCTCGACGTTCCCGTCACTACCCGCGTCTATGCCGCGGGCGCCAGCGGGGCGCCAGTAGGATCCTTCGACACGCCGGCTGACGGCGCTGCGAACGTGGTCGGCGCCATCCCGGTCACGGGCTGGGCGGTCGACGATGTGGCCGTCGCTAGAGTCGACATTTACCGGGACCCGGTGCCAGGAGAGGGCGGCCTCGTGCTGCTGGGCAACGCGTCGATCATCGCGGGCTCACGGCCTGACGTCGAGAATCTCTACCCGAACTCGCCGCTGAACTATCGCACCGGCTGGGGCTTCATGGTGCTGACCAACATGCTCCCGGACCAGACGAACGGACGGCCGGTCGGCGGCAACGGCCCGTTCCGGCTGCATGCCTACGCGATCGACGCCGAGGCGCGAGCGGTTTACCTGGGCGCGAAGAACATCAACACCAACAACGCCGCCTCGGTCAGGCCGTTCGGGGCCATTGACACGCCCGCACAGGGAGGCACGGCGTCGGGCTCCGCCTACACGGTGTTCGGGTGGGCGCTGTCGCCGCGAGGCACAATTCCGACCAACGGGTCCACCATCATGGTTTACATCGACGGCATAGGGGTGGGGCGTCCGGTCTACAACAACTATCGCTCGGATATCGCGACGGCGTTCCCGGGCTACGCCAACTCGAACGGCGCGATCGGCTACTACACGCTGAACACCACGTCGCTGGCCAACGGCACGCACACCATCGCGTGGACGGTGAGCGACAACCTGGGCAATACGGAAGGCATCGGCAGCCGGTTCTTTACGGTCCAGAACGGCTCCGGTGCGCTGACCGCCGCGTCGGTTGAGGGCTCCTCGGTGGCGGCCGAGTCGGCGATGGGCCAGACCGTCGAGACAATATCCGAAGTGCCGCCTGACTACTCGGCGGTGCACGTCAAGAAGGCCGCCTCCGACGACCAGACGCCTGAAATGGTCTTCCCCGAGTGGTCGGGCGAAATCCGCATCCGCACGCGTGAAACCGAACAGGTCGAGGTGCGGCTGGCGAGCCAATTCGACGACAGCGAGGCGAGCTACGAAGGCTACGTCGTGATGAACGGCCGTATGCGACCGCTTCCGATCGGGTCGACCCTCGATCGGACCTCGGGAACTTTCTCGTGGCAGCCCGGCCCAGGCTTTGTGGGTCGCTACGAGTTCGTGTTCCTCCGCACGGGGTCGAACGGGATCCAGACACGCATCCCCGTCAACGTCAGGATCTCGCCCAAGACCGAAGGCGACGATCGACGATAGGAGCTAGGCTCCAGGCTTTAGGCTTTAGGCTTTGGGAAGAGCACACTGATTCGACACGATCAGCATGCTCTTCCCTGAGCCTAGAGCCCGGAGCCTAGAGCCTTTTGTTATCATCCACGAGTGAGCATTCGGCGGGAGGCGGCCCGCGTTGCGGTCGTCATCGTCAACTACCAGAGCTACGAAGAGCTCCACGGGTGCCTGGCGTCGATCGAACGGGCGTGCGGCAGCGTTTCCGTGGTCGTCGTCGATCATGAGAGCAACGCGGACGCCGCCAACCTCCTGAGCCAGCAGTTTCCGCACGTTCAGCTGCGGCGCGATGCCGGTAACCACGGCTTTGCCGCGGGCGTCAACAACGGCGTCCGTGCCACCGCCTCTTGCTTCCTTCTGTTGCTCAATCCAGACTGCGTGCTCGAGCCCGAAGCCGTGTGTCGTCTGGCCGAGTGGCTGGAGGGCCATCCCGACGTCGCGGTGGCAGGTCCGCGCATCCGGAACGCCGACGGCACCGTCCAGCCCTCCGCGCGCCGTTTTCCAGACTTCACTACGGCGGTCGCCGGCCGAAGCTCGTGGCTGACGCGAGTCCTGCCGGGCAACCCCATGTCGCGACGTAACCTGCCCGCGCGCGACCCGGCGGACACGACAGCCATCGACGTGGACTGGGTTTCGGGCGCCTGCATGTGCGTCCGGCGAGACGCGTTCGAGGCAGTGGGAGGACTGGACGAAGGGTTTTTTCTCTACTGGGAGGACGCCGACTTCTGCCGTCGGCTGAAACACGCCGGGTGGCGAACGATGTACGTCCCGACGGCTGGCGCCGTGCACGTCGGCGGACGCAGCAGCCGACATGCCGCTGACGCGTCGCTCGAGGCCTTCCACCGCAGCGCCTTTCGCCTCTATCGTAAGCATGCGGGCCGCGCGGCCCAGTTGCTCGCGCCACTCGTTTACGCCGGCCTGCGCATGCGGCTGGCGTTCATGAAGCGGCTCGTTCGGAGCCGGAGATCCTGATCGTGTCCAGTTCAGAGGTCGACGCCGTCGTCATCGGCGCCGGGGTCGTGGGCCTCTCGTGCGCGGCAGAGCTCGCCGCCACTGGCCAATCCGTCTGCCTGCTCGAGCGGCACGCCAGGCCCGGTCTCGACACGAGCACCCATAACAGCGGCGTCATTCATGCGGGGATTTACTATCCGACGGGGACGCTGAAGGCCAGGCTCTGTGTCGAAGGCAAGCGGTTGATGTACGAGTTCTGCGAACGGCACGGCGTTCCCCATCAGCGCAGCGGCAAACTGATTCTTGCACCCTCGACCGGCGACACCTCGCAACTGGAGTCCCTCCATGCGCAAGGCCTGGCCAACGACGTCGAGGATCTCGAGATGGTCGATGGCGATTTCGTCCGGACCCGCGAACCCCACGTACGCCCGACCGCCGCGCTCTGGTCTGGATCGACGGGGATCGTCGAGGCAGAGACGCTCATCCACACACTCAAGCACTTGTGCGATGCGCGCGGCGTCATGCTGGTCGTCGGCAGCGCGGCTGTGGCGGGCGAGCACGATGGCAATCGGCTGGTCGTGCGCACGCCGAGCGAGAGCGTCACGGCCGCCACCGTGGTGAACTGCGGCGGCCTCTACGCCGATGACGTATCGGCGATGTTCGGCGGCGAGACGTTCCGCATCTATCCGTGCCGGGGCGAGTACGCCGAGCTCACGCCGTCGAAGCGCTACCTGGTGAACCGGCCGGTGTACCCGCTGCCGCACGCGTCAGGCCATGGGCTCGGCGTCCACGCCACGAAGACGACGTGGGGATCGGTCCTTCTGGGCCCCACGATTCGTTTCCAGCCGCGCAAGGATGACTACGAGACGGACCGGCTGGCGCTCGAAGATTTCCTCGAGCCATCGCGCGAGCTGCTGCCGAGCGTCACGCTCTCCGATCTTCGCCTCGCCGGCAGCGGCATCCGCGCCAAGTTCCACCCGCCCGAGGAGTCGTTCGCCGATTTCATGATCCGGCGGGACGCGAAAGTGCCGGCACTCGTGCAGGTCGCCGGCATCGATTCTCCTGGCCTCACCTCGTGCCTGGCCATCGCCCGCCATGTAGGGAAGATCGTCAGGGCGCATGGGTAAGCGCCCGCAACCTCGGTCAAAATTGGCGCCCGTGGCGGGGTCGGTGGTCATCCTATAATTAGACCCCGATGCCAGCGGTCAGAACCGGGTCGGCTCTTCCAGATCGCGCCAACATTGCCGCGCTGTCCCAAGGCCCCGCCACGGTCCCTGTCGAGACGGTCGATCTCAGCGTGCTCATTCCGGCGCTTCACGAAGGCGAGAACCTCGCGATCCTGCTCCCGCAGCTGAACGCCATCCTGGAACGCTTGCAGTTACGGTACGAAATCCTCCTGCTCACCCGGAACGCCGACGACCTCACACGGGAGGCGGCCGTCAACCACGGCGCGCAGATCGTTGAACAAGCCGAGCCAGGGTACGGAGGCGCACTGGTAACCGGCTTCGCTCGCGCGTCTGGCACGTATCTGCTGACCATGGACGCCGATCTGTCGCACCCGCCAGCATTCATCGAGCGCCTCTGGAACGAGCGCGAGGCCGCTGACCTGACGGTCGCCTCCCGCTACGTGCCGGGCGGTCACGCGAACATGGGGATCTACCGCTACACGCTCAGCCGCATCCTGAATGCCTTGTTCTCGCGCGGGCTGGACGTGCCGATTCGCGATATGTCGAGTGGATTCCGGCTGTACCGCAGCGCGATGCTCCGCGAGCAGCACATTACGAGCCGCGACTTCGACGTCCTGCAGCAGATTCTCGTGCAGGCGTTTGCCGAGGGCTGGCGGGTGCGTGAGGTGCCCTTCGTCTACGAGCCGCGGGAATACGGGACCTCGAGCGCACGAGTATGGCGCGTCGGAACAGCCTGCCTCCGCACGTTCGGTCAGCTCTGGAAGCTGCGCAACTCAATTCTCGCGGCAGACTACGACGACCGTGCCCACGACAGCCGGATCTTCCTGCAGCGCTACTGGCAGCGCTCGCGTCATCGTTACGTGATGGAGCTCATCGCAGGCGAGGGCGCGGTGCTCGACATCGGCTGCGGCTCGAGCCGGATCATCGGCGGCCTCCCCGTGGGCAGCGTCGCCGTCGACATCCTCCAGCGCAAGCTCCGCTACGCCAGGCGTTTCAAGAGGTCTCTCGTCCGCGCCTCAGGGTTCGCGCTGCCGTTTCCCGACCAGTCCTTTGCGTGCGTCTTGTGCTCGCAGGTCATCGAGCACGTCCCCAAAGAGTCCCCGATACTCGACGAGCTGTGCCGCGTCCTCAAGCCAGGCGGCCGTCTCGTGCTGGGCACGCCGGACTACGCAAATTGGCAGTGGGTGTACATCGAGAAGCTCTACGGGCTGGTCCCGGGTGGGTACAAAGACGAGCACATTTCCCACTACACCAACCGCGAACTCGTCCAGATCATGGGCGATCGTGGCCTGCGCTTCGAGGAAGAACGGTACATCCTGCAGGGCGAACTGATTCAGGCATTTCGAAAGCCCGCGTAGACGCCGTCTCGACTATCCCACGACTAGTCTTTTCCGAGGGGCTTCGCCCCTCGGACTCCCCTACTGGCTCGCTCGCGGGGACCCCGGCGCCCCGCGCCGCTCGCCAGGCTCACTCGCTGCCGCTCGTTCGCGCTGTTTGTGAGATAGCTTCTACAGCGATTCTCATTACTTTGTAGCGCGTAGTGTCCGGCTTTAGCCGGACTTCAGCGTGTCCGCCTAAAGGCGGACACGACGGACAAATGAAAAACGCTCTATCTATTCAATGTAGCGTTCGAGCGCGTCCTCCCACGAGGGCATGCCAATCCCCGCGGCCTTGAGCTTCTCGTTCGAAAGCGCGCAGTAGACCGGGCGCCTCGCCTTGAGCTTGACCTCGGTCGACTTGACCGGGATGAGCTCGGCGTCACGACCGAGGAGTCGGGCGATCTCTTGACCGATGCCCAGCCAGGTCGTCACGCCGGTATTGACGCAGTGGTAGACACCGGGCGCTGGCCGCCCGGCCATCAGCTGCTCGGTCGCCGCGGCGACATCGTCGACGAAGCTCGGCGTCACCGTCCGGTCAGCAAAGACGCGGACTGGCTGACCGGTGCGGATGGCTATCAGGATCTTGTCGATGCTGCTCTTTGCCGGCTGCCCGCCGAAGAGGCTCTCCACTCGCAGAACGTACGCGCCTGGCGCCTCGAGCGCAAACCACTCGCCGAGCAGCTTCGACATGCCGTAGGTGCTGAGCGGCCGGCACGCGTCGGATTCCGCATACGGACTGGCGGCGGCGCCGTCGAACACGAAATCGGTGCCGTAATGAATCAACGTGGCTCGTGTGGCGTTCGCCGCCCGGGCCAGCGCCTGGACGGCGAGCGCATTACCGGCGAGTGCCGCCTGGGCGTCGTCTTCCGCGGCCTCGACGTCGTTGTACGCCGCACAATTGATGACGACGTCCGGGGCACAGGTCGTCATCGTGTCGAGAACGGCCGTCGCGTCGGAGAGATCGAGCTGCGCTCGCGTGAACGCGGAGACCTCCCAGCTCTCCGACAGCCGTGACACGACGGCAGACCCCAGCTGGCCGGCGGCGCCGGTCACCATCACCCGCGGCATGCTTACGACCGCTGCGCCGCTTGCGACGTTGGACTGCCGAGCGCGCTGGCCAGCGTCCGCACAACGGCTTCCTGTTGGGCGGCGGTCAGCTCGCCATAGATGGGCAGTGCCAGAGTAGACTCGGCTGCCGATTCGGCGGCTGGAAACTCGCCGCGACGGTAGCCGAGCGACGCAAAGCATTCCTGCAGGTGGAACGGAACGGGATAGTAGACCTCTGTGCCGATGCCGTGTTCGGTCAGGAACGCGCGCACGCGCTCGCGTCCGGGCACGCGGATCACGAACTGGTTGTAGATGTGGAAGAAGCCCTCGGGCTCGACCGGGAGAACGATCGGCGCGCCGCCCAGGCTGTCGTCAAAAAGGCGACGATAACGTGACGCGTTCTCGCGGCGCATGGCGGTCCACTTCGCCAGGTGCGGCAGTTTCACGCGAAGCACCGCCGCCTGCAGCGCATCCAGCCGGAAGTTGCCGCCGATCCGCCGGTGGTAGTACTTCGTCTCGGACCCGTGGTTGCGGAGCTGCCTGAGCTCCCGCGCGAGCGACGCATCCTGGGTCGTGACCAGGCCGCCTTCACCGAACGCGCCGAGATTCTTGCTCGGAAAGAAAGAGAAACATCCCGCCGCCCCCATCGATCCGGCCTGCCGGCCCTTGCAGGTCGCCCCGATAGCCTGGCAGGCGTCCTCGATAATTGGCACGCCGGCCTCCGCGGCAATCGCCAGCAATGGATCCATGTCGGCACAGAGACCGTAGAGATGGACTGGAACGATCGCTTTGGTGCGCGGCGACAGCGCGGACCGGACCGCTGAAGGGCAAAGATTGTAGGTTGCGGGATCGATGTCGACCAGACGGGGGATCGCGCCGAGACGGGCAATGCACCCGGCGGTCGCGAAAAACGAGTACGTGCTCGTGATGACCTCGTCGCCCTCGCCAATCCCGAGCGCCATCATCGCGACCAGCAGCGCATCGGTTCCCGACGATACGCCGATGGCTTCGGCAACTCCCAGCGCATCGGCCAGCTCGCGCTCGAGCGCTTCGACTTCTGGCCCCTGGATGTACCGCTGGCTGTCGCACACGCGGATCACGGCCGCCAGCACTTCTTCGCGGATCGGCCGGTACTGCGCCTCGAGGTCGAGGAGAGGCACCGAGGTTTGAACCGTCATGGGGTGTGTGGGGCCCGGCAGCGAACCGATGCCCCGAACTGACGCCTGCCGCTACCTGACGACAATTTCCGGCGCGCCCCAGACCGCAAGGTCGTTGCGCAGGTCAACACCCTTCCCGGGCGGACTGCCGTATGTATTGAAGACCACGTCAACCTCCTCGCCAGCGTAAGCCGACAGGTCGAGCATCAGCGGGATCCACTTGCGTTCCGTCTGATTCAGGAACGGGTTGACATCCTGGACAAAGAGCTCGTCCGAAGCGCGACCGTCGGACACGACCGCCTGGAAGCGGACGCCGTCGCCTTCGAGCGTCCAGGCTTCCTGCTTCAACGCCACGTACACCCGCAGCCACCCATCGTCTGGAATCCGCGACTTGAAAATCAGGCGGCTTCCCATGATCCCGGGAGCGACGGAAATGCTCCTCTTCGTCTCGTTGTCAATCGTGACGTTTCCGATGGTGAAGACGCCGGGGTCCGGACGCTTCTGGGCTGCATCGAACCGATCGACCAGGCTGATGGCCCCCGCGCCTCCGCCCCGGCTAAAGAGCCACCAACCGAGAATCAGGACCGCCACGACGCCGACCGCAATAAAGAGCGAACGATTGCCTGTCATCAGTTCCCTATCCTCCAGAAAAACGTATCAATCTACCACAAGGACCGGGAGGCCGGAGGTCGCGCCGCTACCGGCCGCGGCGCTCCTTGATTGGCCGTCGCACCGCTACCGGCCGCGGCGCTCCTTGATTGGCCGTCGCGCCGTTACCGGCCGCGGCGCTCCTTGATTGGCCGTCGCGCCGCTACCGGCCGCGGCGCTCCTTGATTGGCCGTCGCGCCGCTACCGGCCGCGGCGCTCCTTGACGGCAGCGCGCGTCTCGCGCTCAGCATCGCGCCGCTTGATCGTCTCGCGCTTGTCATGGGCCTTCTTGCCCTTGGCCAGACTGATGGCCACTTTGACGTGCCCGTTCTTGAAATACATGCGCGTCGGCACGAGCGTCATGCCCTTCTCGACGGTCTTGCCAATCAGCTTGCGGATCTCCTGGCGATGCAGCAGGAGCTTGCGGCGTCGCGTGGGCTCGTGGTCGGAGTAGCCGCGATGGCTATAGGGGCTGATGTGCACGTTGTAAATCCAGATTTCCCCCGACTCGACGCGGGCGAAGCTGTCGCGCAGATTCACGTTCCCTTCGCGGATTGACTTGACTTCTGTTCCGAGCAGCGCCACACCCGCCTCGAAGGTCTCCACGATGTGATAGTCGTGGAACGCCTTTCGGTTCTCGGCGATGTTCTGCTGGGCCAGTTCGCGTTCGGTTTTCATTTTTTAGTTTGCGTGGGGCCTCGCCTTCGCAATGCTTCGGCAAAGCTCGCCGGAGCCTTGGCGGAGGCGGCCCACCCCCACCGCCTGTCGGCCCTTCGCTTTGCTCGGGCCGGTCCTAGCCGCGACAGCCTACTTTTCAGAAACGATTTGACGACGATCATGCGCGGACCGCCAGGCGCGCGGCGAGCAGCACCGCGTGAACGAGGCTCGACGGGTCGGCTACGCCCCGTCCCGCGATGTCGAAGGCCGTCCCATGGTCGACCGACGTGCGGACGATGGGCAATCCCAGCGTGACGTTGACCGCGTGACCGAACGCGACCAGTTTGACGGGGATGAGTCCCTGGTCGTGATAGCACGCGATCACGGCGTCGAAATCGCCGCGCATCGCGCGAACGAATACGGTATCGGCTGGGAGCGGCCCGTCGATCGTAATGCCACGCGCGCGGCTGGCCTCGACGGCCGGCGCCAGCACCGCGTCGTCTTCGAGTCCCATCAGGCCGTGCTCACCCGCGTGCGGGTTCAACCCGGCAAGCGCAAGCCTTGGCGACGGCCATCCGAATCGAGGCAGCTCGCAGGCAGTCAGCGCAATCGTCTCTTCCAAGCTCTCACGGGTCAACGCGCGGGGAACCTCTGCGAGCGGGATGTGGACCGTCGCCAGCACGACGCGCAGCACGTCGGAGTAGAACATCATCGCGACCCGCGGTGTGCCGGTCAGGTGCGCGAGAAGCTCGGTGTGCCCGCGCCACGGCAGGCGCGCCGCGGCAAACGCCTCCTTGTTGATCGGCGCGGTGGCCAGGGCCGCGATACGTCCCTGCTGCGCATCCTCGACGGCCGCCACAATCGCGTCGTAGGCGGCCTGGCCGGCCTTTGCCGAGACGCGTCCGACGGCAAACGATGCGTCGTCTGGCGGGCCGTAGAGCACGGGCGTGCACACTTCGAGCACTCTGGGGTCCGCCGCTGCCTTGCGCGCGATCTCTGGACCGATTCCGGCCGGGTCGCCGACGGTGATCCCGATGGCGGGCTTCGAGCCTGTCGCCATTCAGCGTCTGTCGTCCATCAATGACCGCAACTCCCGCAGCCCCCGCTCCCGCACGAGCCGCAGCCCCCGCCAGGCCCGGTCGGGTTGTCGCAGCTTCCGCATCCGCCCTCGTCGGCGCATCCGCCGTGTTTCACGCCCTTGCCGTTCGGCAGCTCGTAGCGAAGGCAGCACTTGAGCCGGCCGCACATGCCCGACAGCTTCGACGGGTTGAGGCTCAGCTTCTGCTGCTTGGCCATCTTGATCGAGACCGGCTCGAACGACTGCAGCCAGGTCGTGCAGCAGAGCGGGCGGCCGCACGACCCGTAGCCGCCGAGCATCTTGGCCTCGTCGCGCACGCCGATCTGCCGCATCTCGATGCGGGCACGGAAGTGCGCCGCCAGATCGCGGACGAGCTCGCGGAAAGTCCACGCGCCCCTCGGCCGTGTAGTAGAAGATGAGCCGCGAACCGTCGAAGATCTGCTCCACCCGCGCCAGCTTCATCGAGAGGCCCCGCTCGCGGATCTTCATCAAGCAGATGCGCTGCGCGTCCTGCTCGCGCTGCTGGTGCTTCAGGCGTGTGACGATGTCGTCGCGTGTCGCCTTCCGTACGACGCGATCGGACGACTCGGCGGGCGGACGCTTGCGGACAGCCAGATCCGGGATCGCGCGCACGACGGTTCCGACCGCCGGCCCTTCGACGGTATTGACCACAACGGCCTCGCCGGGAGTCAACGCGGGCGGAAGCATCGGGGACGTGGCAGGACGGGCGGTCTCGGCGCCATCCGCGTCCTGTGGCTCAGAGGAGATCCGCGTGGTCCGCGTCCCGTCATGCGTGATCCGCGTCTCGTCAGTCGCAGGAGACTCGCGCGCCGATTCGGAATCGAGAGCCAGGTCCGGCAGCAGGAAGTGTACGTGCGGCCGACTGGCGTGAACTTGACGCTGACGAACGGACGTTCCCGGCCTTCGTGCATAAGGCCTCTATCTTTAAACCGAGCGCTGGCAACGCCAGTGCCCGGAGGGTCAACCAAGCTCAACCGATGCTCTTCGCGAGTCTCGTGGCTTCGTGATCTTCGTGAAAACGCCGTGGCCCCGGTCGAGACTCCACTTACAACTGAAACGCCAGCCAGTCGGCGACGATTTTCGGGCTCGCGTTGCGATCGATCGCCTCGAGCGCGCGGTCGATCGCGGCAAACGCGTGCGACACGCGCTCGCGGTCGAACGAGCCTGCCAGCTCGCCGAAGCGGCTGCTGCAGGTCGGCGTTCGCGAGGCATCGCTCATCGGCGCGCGCCCCAATCGCGCCGAGGTCTCGCACCATCGACGCCAGCGCGCGGAGACGGCGCCGCAGCTCGTCCCGATCGCCGCCACCCGAGAGGACCTTGGCGCTGTCGAGCCGCCGGCGAGGGTCGCGTGTCCCCGCGACGTGCTGGCAGCACCTCGGCTGCCGCTTCGCGGGCCTCGACGAGCGCGGCCGCCCCACCCTCGAGCGCGAGTCCGATGCTGCCATCGGCGGCAGAGGCGGCGGCGTGCGCGTCAGCAGACGAGAAGTCGTGTGCGCTTCATCAGCACTGCCGCGATCTCCCCCGCCGTCAACCTTCCGAAGCGCAGCCGCTGACAGCGCGACCGAACAGTCGGCAGGAGCTCGTCTGGACGCGACGTGACGAGCACGAACATCGAGGCCGACGGTGGCTCCTCGAGCGTCTTGAGCAGTGCGTTCTGCGCCTCGGACAGCATCGCGTCCGCCTCGTCCACGATGACGACGCGGCGGCGGCCCTCGAACGGGCGATACGCCGTGCGCTCGACGACCTCGCGCACCTGGTCGACCTTGATGACTCCGGTGTCGCCGGGCTCGACGAGGAAGCACATCCGCGTGCACGAGGCGCGCGATGCGCGTGCACGACGCGCAGGTGCCGCACGCATCGTTATTCAAAAGATCGGGCGTTGCCCGATCTTGGTTCAGCAGATCCGGCGTTGCCAGATCCTGGTTCAGCAGATCCGGCGTTGCCCGATCTGCGCTCAGCAGATCCGGCGCGGCCAGATCTGGGCTCTGAATGCGCGTCGGACAGTTCACGAACTGAGCCAGCGCCAGGGCCGACGCCCGCTTCCCTACACCCTCGGGCCCCGCGAAGATCAGGCTCGGTGGCAGCGATGCCCGCGTCGCCGCGCCGGCCACGAGATCCAACAGGTGCCGGTGTCCGACGATGTCACGAAAAGGCATGCTGACTGCGCCCGAATGCTATCACCTATCCACCTTTTCTCCGGCGCTCCTCGGCCTTCCGTTCTTCTTCTCTCTTCCGCTCCTCCTCCTTCTTTGCCTTCTTCGCCTCATCGTCGCCGCCGCCGAAAATCCGTCCCCAGAACCCGCGCTTCTTCTTCGGTTCCTCGACCTTGCCGTCCTTTGCCACTTCGGCGGAGGCGACGGACGGATTCGCTGGCGTGCCCGACGTGCTCGCCGAGGGCGGCGGCAGCCCGGCGTCGTGCGCCGAGACAGGAACGCCGGCTTCCTTGCCGAAGATGCCGGCCAGACGATCGGTGAACGACGGGCTGTGGAGCGGACAGAGTTCCGCCGGTTCGGTGCCGCGCACGAAATACTCGGTGTAGACCATCGAGCGCTTCTCGACCAGGCCATCGCGGTTGGCGACCGACACGTTGTCGCAGCCGCCCGCCGGCAGCCTGCCCGACATCCGGCAGACATTCAGCCCGACGATGTTCGCCGGACGCTCGAACCAGTCCGGCTTGTCGCCGCTGCGTCGCGCGCTTCATGAACGCGCCCCAGATCGGAACGGCGAGCTCTCCAGCGTACCCGCCTGACGCGATGGTCTGCGGCTGGTCGAAGCCTACCCAGACACCGGTCACCAGATGCGGCGTGAAGCCGACGAACCAGGCGTCGTTGTAGTCGTTCGTCGTTCCCGTCTTGCCGGCGGCTGGCAGCACGAATCCGGTCTGCCGCGCGCGAAAGCCGGTTCCGGCGTTGATGACGTCGGAGAGCATGCTCGCCATGAGGAACGCGGTCGCCTCGCTCACGGCGCGGTGCGACTTGTCTTCCTCCCTGATAGAGCACCACGCCGTCGCCGTCCTCCACGCGACGAATGAGGATCGGCGTGCGCACGATCCCGCCGTCGGCGAAGGCGCCGTACGCCGCGGTCAGCGCGGCGAGCGTCACGTCGCTGGCGCCGAGCGCGAGCGACGGCACGCTCGGAGGCTTGCCGACATTGAGCTTCTCGGCGTACCCGACGGCCTTTGGAATCCCCACCGACGCCAGCATCTGCACCGCCGCCCGGTTGCTCGACGTCCGCAGCGCCGAGCGCATCGTCATCTCGTCCCCTGTGGAGTGGTCGTCCTCGGGAAGCCAGGCGCCCTTGACGGTCAGGATCGGATCGTTCAGCCCGGTGATGAGCGACGCCGGTGAATAGCCAGCCTCGAGCGCAGCCGCGTAGACGAACGGCTTGAACGCCGATCCGGACTGCCGCTTTGCCTGCACGGCACGGTTGAAGTGGCTCTCGCCGAAGTCCCGGCCACCGACCATCGACCTTGACGTGGCCGTTCGCAGGGTCCATGGCCATCAGCGCGCCCTGGAGGTACGCCGGCGCATCCGTCGTCGCTGGCGCGCCCGCCGCCGGAGCCGCGCGTTTGGGGTGCTTGAAGCCGGGCCGGCGCTCGACGTCCTGCAGCCCTTCTTCCAGCACGGCCTCGGCCGCCTTCTGGAGGTCGCTGTCGATCGTCGTGTAGACGCGGAGGCCACCCTGGTACACGCGCTGCCAGCCGAAACGCTCGACCAGCTCGCGCCGCACCTGCTCCTTGAAGTAGAGGCCGAAGGTTTCCTTGATCTCGAGCGCGTTGATGATCTTGACGGGCGCGGCTTTCGCTCGCTCGGCCGTGGCCGCGTCGATCGCCCCCGAGCTCGACCATCGTCAGGAGGACGACGTTCCGGCGCGCGATGGCGCGATCGAGGTTGACCGTTCGGCGCATAGCTCGACGGCGATTGGATGAGACCCGCAAGCAGCGCCGCCTCGTCGACCTGGAGCTCGGCGGCCGGCTTCCCGAAATAGCCGCGGGCAGCCGCTTCGACGCCGTGCAGGCCGTCGCCGAAGTACACCTTGTTGAGGTACATCTCGAGAATCTCCTGCTTCGAGTACAGGTTCTCGAGGTACGCCGCCACGATCATTTCTTTGAGCTTGCGGCGATAGGTCTTGCCCCGGTTGAGAAACATCAGCCGCGCCAGCTGCTGCGTGATGGTGCTACCGCCCTCCGAGCGGCGACCCGACTGCAGGTTCTTCAGCAGCGCGCCGCCAATCCGGAAGGCATCGATACCGCTGTGGTCGAAGAACCGCTGATCCTCGACCGAGATCACGGCCTTGAGGAAGTTCTGGGACATCTTCTCGAGGGGAACTTCGATCCGCTGCTCTTTGAAGATGGTGAAGGCCGGCCGGTCGCTCGCGTCGAAAATCGTCGTCGACTGGACCATGTCGCCCATGTCGCGCAACGCCTGACGGTTGGGGAGCCCCGTCGTCAAGTCGTAGGCGAACCAGGCGACCGACCCGGCCGATGACCAGCACCGCGATTGCGAGGATACCGATCGTCGCGGCGAGTGTCCTCGGTCGTCCCGTGAACGCCCGGCGGACGAGGGTCACCGCGCGCTGCTGGAGCGTGCGGAGTGCGTGCTGAAGCGGAAGTAAACGGCGATGCATGACGGGGCTGCCAGATCCCAAGAGAGGCGCCGGATCAGCTTAGTGCCGCCGGCGGCCGAACTACTTGATTATCCGCCGCTTGCGGCACGGGGGGCAACGGTTGGTTTGGCTCAGGGCTCAGGGCTCAGGGCTCAGGGTTCAGGGTTCAGGCTCTAGGAAGAGCCAGAGTCGTTCAAGTCGCTCGGCTGGGCGCTCAAGGCTTTTCCAAGCCTGAGCCCTGAGCCTTGAGCCCGTCTACAGCGTCTTCAGATACTCGATGAGCGCCTTCTTCTGTGCCGCCGTGAGCTCGATGCCGTAGAGGTGACCGGCATTGCTGTTGCCGGAGAGGCGGGTGTCGTACAGGAAGCCCATGCGTTTCGCCTGCTCGCCTTCCGAGACGAAGCCGACGCGAGACGCGTCGTAGACGTCGTAGCCGCGATAGAAGGTCGCACGCCGCGCCGGCTGCGGCTCGAACAGCTCCTGCAGTGAAGGAACCGACCCGTTGTGCAGGTACGGTGCGCGCAGCCATACGCCGTCGAGCGGCACGGCCACGTAGCCGCCCGTCTTGCGGAACCCCGTGAAGTCATACGCGTAGCCGTCGGCGTACTTGTTGTAGGCAATCGGCGCGGCGGGGGTCCACATGTCGATGCGGTGCCGATCGGTTCCGACTTCCTCGACAGGAACGACCGTTCCCGTGCGCTTGCCGCCGGGCGCGTGGCACTGCGCGCACTGCTGGTCGTAAACCCCACGTCCCTCGCCAGCGAGCGCCTTGTCGATCTCAAAGGGATACGCTGGCGCCTGGACGTCCATCAGCCACTGTTCGATGCGCGCAAGGTTCGGCAGCTGGATCGACTTGCGGCTCGCACCGTCGCCAAGCGCGCTGCTCAGGACGACTTCGTGCAGCGACGCGCTCAGCCCGTCCCAGTGGAGCGACATCCCCTGCCGTGCTTTCATGTTCCAGATCGGCACCATGTCAGAGTTGCCGATCGTCGTGTCGACGGGCAGCTCCAGGATGCCGAACTTGACCGGGTTGAAGGGATCGACGCGGCCTGGCCCCCACTCCGGATTCCGGTACATCCAGGCGTACTGCTCGACGCTGCTTCTTGAGCGCCCGTTTCGCGGCTGGAATCAGGAGGTAGCGATACTGCATACGCTGGCGCCACGAGAGATTCGTGAGGCCGCCAATCGCCGTCAGGAGCTCGCCGGAGTCGAACCTGGGATCGTCGGCGACGGCCTGGAGGAATTTCACGTAGGCCTGCGGGTTGGTCTGGTTCGCGGGGCCAGACGGAACAATGCGGGGCGGTGCGAGCTCGCTCGTGCGCACCGACGCCGTGTGGCAGAACGCGCAATTGATCGCGACGCGCGGGCCACCGTAGAGATCGACCTTGGAGAAGCCAACCGGCAGCTCCTTCCCTGGCTCCCACAGAAATCCGAACGCGCCATATCCCCCTGGCCGCGGCAGCTTGTCGGCGAACACCCGGGGCAGGACCTGCCAGATCCAGTAGGGAATCCCTTCTTCGGACTCGATCCCCACTGAGCCGTACTTGAACTGATCCTCGATGGTCTCGAACTTCGGGAGCGACTCGGGACGGATGCCCCCCGCGCAAGCCAGGAGAAGCGCGCACCAGCACGACACGAGAACTCGAAACCATGCGCGCGCGCTCATAACGTTTTCAGGTACTCGAGGAGCAGCTCGCGCTCCTGGCCGTGACAGTTTCGCGCCATAGACGTGACCCGCATTGCTGTTGCCCTTGAGGGACGTGTCGAAGCGAAAGCCGCCGGCCTCAGCCTCCGGACCGCTCGAGACGAACCCGACGTTCGTCCAGTCGTACACGTCGTAGGCGCGGTAGAAGACCGCGGGCCGCTCCTCGGGAAAGAGCAGCGCGCGGAGCGTCGGCACCGACCCGTTGTGCAGGTAGGGCGCGCGGAGCCAGAGGCCATCGAGCGGCATGTTGGCGTAGCCGTTCGTCTTGCGGAAATGGCTGAAGCGCCACGGCTTCCCTTCGCCGATCGTGTTCATGCCACGGGCGAGATCGGGCGTGAACGAGTTGAGCCGCTCGGGGTCGGTGCCGACGTTGGCCAGGCTGGTGACCTGCCCGATGAGCGGGCTCTCGACCGAGTGGCAGCTCGCGCACGCCTGCCCCCACACGCGACGTCCCTCGGCGGCCCGGGACGGCGTCAATGCGAGCCGCGGGGAACGCCGGCGGCTTGAGATCGAGGATCCAGTTCTCGATTCGCTTCATCGAGTCGAGATCGAGCGAGTCGGGCGTCGCGCCGGCGCCGATGGCCGCGCTCTTGTTCCGCTCTTCGACCGAATCGTTGTTCCCGTCCCAGTGCAGCCACATCCGCGCCCGCATGCGCTGGTTCCAGAGCGACGGCAGATCGACCGTCCCCACCACGTCGTCGATGGGAATCCTCAGGATGACCTTGTAGGGATTGAAGGTATCGACACGGCCGGGACCGAACGGCGGCCGCCTGTCGAACCAGGCGTTGTCGCGCGCGCGCTCGAGGATGCCCTTCTTCGTCGCACCGACGACGAACGAGCTTGTAGATCAGGCGGTCGAACCAGCCGATCTCCGGGTTCTCCTTGCGGATGGCCGCCATCAGCGTCCCGTAGTTGAAGCGCGGGTCGTTGGCGCAGGCCGTCAGGAAGTTCGCATAGCCCTGCAGGTCCATGTTGTTGGCGGGCATGCCCGCCACGACCTGACGAGGACTCGTCGGGCTCTCGCGATAGGTGCCGACATGGCAAGTGGCGCAGTTGAGCCCGACTCGCGCCACGCGGCCGGACTTGTACGACGTGCCCATGGGGCGCGGGTGTTTCGCGTCGACGAGGAAGCCGATGCGCTCCCAGCCGACCCCGGGACGCTTCGGCAGCTTGTCTTCGAAAACCGTCGGCAACACCTTCCAAATCCAATACGGAAGGCCGACGCCTTCCTCGGTGCCGATCGACCCGTACTTGAAATGATCGTCAGCGTCGGGAAACGACTCGGAGTCCGGAAGCGTCTGCGCCTTGACCGCGATCGTGCATGAGCAGTCGCGATAAGCGCGACCGCGGCCCACGGGAACCGGAGACGAAGCATCGTTACGCACCTCCCGAAAACGGCGGCGGATCGAAGACCGACATGATCTGGCGCACCATCTCGTCGCGCGAGGCGAAGCGCGACTCTTCGTAGCACCCGAGCGGGTTCTCGACGGCGTTGACCAGGCACTTGTTGCAGTAGGTGCAGGGCTTGTCGGCGCGCGCGGCGCCCCCCGCGAACACCTTGACGAGGTCGTTGTTGGCGATGAGCGGCCGGGCGATCGTCACGCCGTGGCACAGGCCGTCGGTGAGCGCCTGCTCGATGACGGTCGCGGTCTGGAAGCCGCCCGTGCACAGCACCGGGATGTTGACCGCCTGCTTGATGCGGTGGGCGTCGGGGAGGTTCATCCCTTCGATATGCCGGAAATCGCCCCTGGCTTTCTCCCAGCTGCTCTTGAAGTACTTGCTGGTGAGGCGGCCGTTGAAGAGCAGGTAGTTGCGCCCTGGTCAGCAGACCGCTCGAAATCAGCGTGTCGTAGGTCTTCCGCAGCTCCTCGATCGGAAGATCGCCCGCCGGATTGCGCGGATGGGGAAAGAAGCTGCCGCTCGAGACGTGAATGGCGTCGACGCCCTCGGCCTCGAGCATCTTGCAGACTTCGATCGAGTCCTCGAGCGTGTTTCCCTTCGGCTCGTCGGTCGAGGAGCGCGTCGTTGTATTCGATCGCGCTGATCTTCATCTGCAGGTGAAAATCGCGGCCGACCTCGGCGCGAATCGCGCGCACGATCTCGATGACGAAGCGGGCGCGGTTCTTGAGCTCGCCGCCGTACTCGTCCTTGCGGTCGTTGATCGCCGAGCTGAGGAACTGCGTGATGAGATAGCCGTTCGCGCCGTGCAGCTCGACGCCGTCCGCGCCGGCTTCGCGCGCGCGCCGGGCGCCCTGCCCGAACGCCTTGACGATGTCCTGAATCTGCTCGACGGTCGCCCGCTCGCACTCGAACCCGTGCAGCGGATCCTTGTTGTCGGTGGAGCTGAGCCCCTTGGCGTACTCGATTCCGGGCACGTCCCGCTGACGGCCGCCGTGGCTCAACTGCAGGATGTACTTGCAGTCGCTCTCGCCGTGCACCTGCTCGACGAGCTTCTTCCAGAACGGAATGCACGCGTCGCGGTCGATGGTCGCGTAGTTCGGCATGATGCGGCCGCGCATCGCGACCGGCACGAACGACGAGATCACGGCGCCGACGCCGCCCCTCGCGAACTTGACCTCCCAGTTGATCCGCGCCTGATTGCCCGAGCCGTCGAAGTTGTCGAAGCGTCCGGCGACGTTCGATCGAAACACGCGGTTCTTCACCGTGAGGTTCCTGAACTTCAGCGGCGAGAAGAGCTGTGGATAGAGCGCCACGCCCGGCCCGGTCGCCGCCGCCGGCTGAGCAGCCGGCGTTTGCCGGACCTCCGCCCGAGGGCGCGAGTCCGCAGCCGCCCACGGCCGCGCCGCGGCGAGCGCCGCCGCCATCGTCTCGAGCACGCGTCTACGAGAAATCATGGTTGCCTTTCGTGGTTCCGGGGACACTCAAGGTTGAGTGTCCCCGCAGCTTTCTGCGCAGTTCTTACAAATTCGTAACCGGGGACACTCAACCTTGAGTGTCCCCGTCGCCTACATCGTCTTCAGGAACTCGATGAGCGCCCGCTTGTCCTCGTCCGACAGCTCGGTCCCGAACATGTGCCCACGGTCGAGCACGAAGTCTGGCGCCTGGTTGTTGCCGGATGAGGCCGCGGAAGAGCGCCCGATCCGACAGGACGTTCAGGACGACGCGGTTCTGCACGATCGACGGCACCTCGCGCGGATCGACGCGGGCGATGAGATCGACGGGCGTCCCGGCGGGAATGCGAATCGGGCTGTCGCGGCCCGGGATCCTGAGCTCGGTGTCGATCGAGGTCACGATGATCGACTGCACGCCGAGGCGCCGCTCGGGCCACAGCAGCTTCTCGGTCGAGTCGTAGAACGAGAGCATCCGGCCGCGCACCGACGGATCCTTGACGTACATCCCGAGCGCGTTGTTGTGCAGATAGGGAGCCGTTGCCCACATCGAGATGAGCGTCGGCGTACGGTAGTAGCCGCGGCCGCCGCCCTTGAGCTCCCACTCGAGCGGCTTTTCGGGTTCCTGCGGGTTGTAGAGCCCGCTGATTTTTCCGATCTCGGGCAGTTCCTTGTAGGTCTCCGACGAGAACTCCGCCCAGACCTGCCCGGCCATCGCGTTGGTCCCGGCCGCGCGCGCGATATTGGTGCCGAGCTGATAGACCGGATACCGCCGATCGTCGGAGAGGAAGTTCTTGTCGAGGAAATCGGGGCTCAGCACGGATTCGCGATACCACGCCTCGACCTTGACGCGGTCGGTCGCAATCTCCTGCGGCGGCTGCTTGCTCGAGTGGCAGCGCGCGCACTTGTCGGCGAACGCCATCTTGCCCTCTGCGCAGCGTCTCGGCGCTGGCCGTCAGGTACGCCGCTGCCGCCCGGCGCATCCGCGAGGTGCATCGGGCCGAGGGTCTTGAGAAACGCCTCGGCGTTCTCCATCCGCGCTTCGGTGTTGCGCCAGTCCTCGCAGTTCTTGCGCGCGTAGTCCAGGCTGAACGGCTGCTGCGGCTTGCGCCCGTTCACCGGATCGTGCAGCGTCAGCCAGTAGTCCGAGCACATGCCGATGTTCACGTAGACGCGCAGCGACGCGCCGGCGACGCCAATCGAGTCCGCAGCCGTCCTTGAGGATGTGATGCACCTGCCGGGTCGTGCCATCCGCCATCTTCTCGGGCTGGGTCGGCCGGAACGCGAGGTTGAAGACGGAGTTGATCGCGTTTGGATTGTTGATGTGATCGGTCGCGAAGCGCGACGTGTCCGACGTGCCGGGCGGCTGCCGGTTGCCGACGTGCCACCGGAAGTCGGTCGGCGGCATGCGGAGGTTGAACAGCCGGCCTTCCTCCCAATACTGATTGCCGATGGCGCCGGCAAGATTCGCTCCACTTCGGCGCTTCGGTGTTCTCGGGCGGGTTCAGCGGGTTGAATCCGACGTGGCAGAAACCGCACGCCATCCCGATCAGGTATGGCGGCTCCATCTTGCCGGGACTCTTGAAGTAGGCCTCGGCATTCCAGTTGGCCTTGTCGAACTTCGGATTGGGAAACCGGCGCAGGCCGACGATGCCGGACGGATCGCCGGGGACGCCAGGCACGACCGGCTGCTCGCACTGATCCATCCACAGCCCGTACTGGTCCGGCGCCGTCGCCGCGCGGCAGCCTGGCTGCGTGATCGCGCCGAGCGTGGCGAACCGGCGGCCGTGGAGCCGCGAGTCCACGTACGCGAGCAGGTTGACGTTGCCCTCGGTGAGCTCCGCCATCTTCACCCAGAACTTCTCGTTGCCGCCGGTCCAGAAATACCAGGTGTCGCGGCCGGCGCGCTGCGCGTCGGTCAGGTAGCGGTTCGCGTACCCGTAGTCGGCCTCCTCCTGGCTGTAGGCAGGCGTCTGCGCGTGCCCGCGGACGTCCCCGCCGACAACCGCCATCATCGCGATCAGCCACGCCGTTCCGCTGACAACCATCGCCGCCCTCACCGACCGCTTCATCGTCGTCCTCCACGCTTGCGCCCTGACTTGGCGCGCATGCCTGCCGTCCTGGCCGACGCGCGCCGGGCACGCGCGGGCCGCACTCGCCGCAACTTCCAAGCGGGCATCGACGGCGCCGGCCGCCACACTCGATGCCGCGGCGATCGCCGCGTCGCGCATCCGCTCGCTCGGCACGCTGCCGGTCAGCGCGACCCGCCCTTTCGAGACCTTCACGACCACTCGCGACGCGTCGAGGTAGGGATCGAGCAGCAGGCGTTCGCACACCTGTTCGCGCAGGTGTGGATCCGAGCGTTGATAGCCCTTCGGGCCGACGCCCCGGTATCGGGCTTGGGTGGCGGACGCGGCCAGTCCCGCTCCAGCCGCCGCGTCCGCCGTCGCGGGCCAGCCGCCAAGCGAGGTCGGCGCGGCGACGGGAACGCGCAGCCCGCCAGCGGTCACGACGAAGCCCGCCTGGCTGCGACCGGCGTCATCCCACGGATCAGTCATGATGTCCTCCAGCAGTCTCGATTCATGCGATCTGACTCCCCACGATGCGATCCGTGTTGTCCGTGTTGTCCGCGGCTCCGACCTATCCGACGTTGCTCCGTGTTGTCCGTGGCCCGACTTATCCCTGCTGCCCGTCTTATCCGTGGTCCTAGCCGATCACGCCCAGGCTGAGCGCGCGAACGTAGGCGCCTGCCGCGTAGACGACGGCGGCATCGAAGGCGCCCGGCGACACGCACGCTATCTGCAACAGCTTGGACTTGTCGAAGGGGCTGGGATTGGGGAGCCCCCGCGCACGCAGCGCGCTCGTGAAGAACGCGTCGTTGGCCGCGAACAGTTCGGCATCGTAGTCCTGCAGTTCCTGCAGCGTGAACGACCGGCCGGGGTGAAACCGGACGAAGGTTTCCACGACGACGTCAGGATGGTAGTTCCACATCGGTGCCTCCTACCGATCGCCAACGGCGAAGTTGACGCCAAAGCCCGCCAGCCAATAGTCGTCCTGCGTGCGCAGCTGCCCGTGCGGGTTCACGCCGTAATAGAACCGCGCGTAGATCTCCTTGATCGCGAAGCGGAAGTTGCCGGCCTGCGACCTGATCCCGCCGAGCATGTTGACCGACCACTGCGTGTCCTCCTTGACGTCTGCGCTGGCCTTGTTGAAATCGAGCACGATGCGCCGCCGGAAGTCCGCCGACACGAACGGCGCCCAGCGTGCGGGCCGCTCGAATGCCCCGGCACCCGGGTCGAGGCCCTGCGCCGGCGTGGCGCCGCGCCGGCAGTCCCGAACGGATCCGCGGCAAGCTTCGTCCGGTGCGGCGCGTGGAACTGGTACTGGATGTAGGGCTCGAAGTTGCGCTCCGACTTGAAGACGTCGCGCTGGGACGGGTACTCGAGCGTGTGGTCCGAGTAGTAGCCATGCGACGGCTTGACCAGCCCCGTCGTCCCGCCGCGAATCGAATGGAGGAGGCCGTCGCCGCGTTCCCAGTTGAACGCGCCGGTGATGTCGTAGAACTCGAAGCTCACGTTCTGCCGCTCGAATTCTCCCGGGTGCGCGCCCTGGCCGTTGATGACGAACTCGTCGCCAAGATGCGTGCTCTCGTGGTGATACAGATCGCCGCGGATCGCAATCGATTTCCATCGCCGGACGGGATTGGCACCGGTGCGTGGGCGGCGAGACCGAGATGACGCGGTAGTACTTCAGCTTGGCGAGGCTGAAGCGATAGTCGGTGTTGATGATTGGGTTCGACGGATCCTTCCCCATGTCCTCGATCATGTGGAAGCTGACGTCGACCCACAGGCCGAAGCCCTGCGAACCCTTCGAGCGCACGCGTCGCGTCGTCGAAGTTGGCGCGCGTGAAGATCGGAATCTCGCGGCCGAGGCTGACCTCCCAGGCCAGGCGCGTGCCGGGTTCGACCGAGAACTCCAACTCGGGAATCCACGCCGGAAACGTGAACGCGATCTGCGGTGCGCGCGGCTCGGCGATCAGCGGATCGAAGTAGTCGCGATCGCGAAACCACTCGTTGCGCCAGTGGCGCGTGACTGGTGTCGGCTGCGCGGCGCCGACAGTGGCGCTGAGAGCAGGCGCGCGATCCTCGGACGAGGTCGACTGCGCATGCGCAAGACCGGGCACCAGCAGGAGCACGCCCGTGAGTACGACGGGCGTACCGACGAACACGGGGCATAGTTCCTCCCACGAAGAAGTCGGGAGACGGCACGCGGGGCTGGTCACACCTCGTACCGTGTCACAGAGGATAACGCCGGGTTGTGGGAAAGCGAACGTTTTCTGTGTGCAAAAACGACTAACGATTTTGCGGTTGAGCTTGGACAGTCTGGAGTCGGAGTCCAGACTCGCCACCGTCCGTGTTGCTCGGTGTTGTCACGTGGCTCGTGAGCTCTGTCTCTGGCCGAGCGTTGGACCGTTCGTCAGCGGTCGAGGCCGGCGAGATCGAAGAGGACCGTCGCGAGCGCGGAGTAGTCGGTGTCGGCGTGGCCGGCGGCCATGAGCGCGCTCACGAGTTGCTGCACCACGGCGGCGACCGGGGCCGGCGTCTGGTATTCGGCGAGCGTGTCGGCGGCGATGCCGAGGTCCTTGGCGAAGAGCCGCGTGCGAAAGCCCGGGACGTAGTTCGACTGCAGAATGCGTTCGCCGTGCGCGTCGAGCACGCGGCTGCTCGCGAAGCCGCCGAGCAGAACCGTGCGCACGCGCGCGGGATCGACGCCGGCCTTGCGCGCAAGCGCGAAGGCTTCGCTGACAGCGGCGAGCGTGCCACCGATGACCATCTGGTTGCAGACCTTGCAGAGCTGACCCGATCCCGATGGGCCGATGTGCACGATGCGTTCGGGATTGCCCATCGCTTCGAGCACGGGACGCGCCCGCTTCGACGGCCGCCTCGTCGCCGCCGATCATGATCGAGAGCGACGCGTTGATCGCGCCGACTTCTCCCCCGCTGACCGGCGCGTCGATCATCGCTGACCCGAGCTCTGACGCGCGCGCCGCGAGGCGGCGCGCCACGGCTGGAGCGATCGTGCTGTTGTCGACGATGAGGCTGCCGGGCGCGAGCGCGGCAAACACACCGTCGGGGCCTTCGAGCACCGCTTCGACGTCCGGCGAGTCCGGCACCATCGTCAGGACGATCGCCGCCTGGCGCGCCACGGCCGCGGGCGTGTCGGCAGCCTCGTGCGCCGGCCGCGACCAGCTCGTCGACGGGCCCGCGGCTGCGGCTGTGGACGACGAGGCTGAAGCCTCGCGCGAGAAGGTTGCGCGCCATGGGCTTGCCCATGACGCCGAGACCGATGAACCCGATACGCTCGCTCATGAACCTCTCCAAGTATGTCGAAGAAGCGTACAGCAAAAAGAAAACGCCCGGCATCCTGAGTGGATGCCGGGCGCTCGCTCTCCGGGGGAGGTGAGCGACGATGCTGGGCGGCGCGAGGGCAAGCTCGCGCGCCGACGTTACCTGCGAGCGAGCGGGTGATCCGGGGGAACGCACCCGTCACCGGTGTTGGCCGGAACAAACCCCAACGGGCAATTGTATGTCGCCACGAGCCCCGGCGCCGTGGCTTCGACCGTCGGCAGCGCCGGCGGATTCACGAGATAGACCGGCTTGGGAACCTCAGAGGTGCCGCCCGAGCGGAAGAACCGGCGCGCGATGACGCGGTTGTCGTCGCACAGGTACCACAACATCACCGTTTCTTCATAAGTCGACGGCGTGATCGTCTTGATCGGCGTCGCGCCGCAGGGCGAGTCGCCGGGCACCACGTGGTCGACGTAGGCGCCGAACAGTGGGGAGAAGTAATCTTGCGCGGCAGCCGTCCCGACGGCCAGGGACAACCCGGCGGCAACCACGCCAGCAATCACGAAATTCTTTTTCCTGCTTTCCATCGGTTCGTCGCTCCTTGTCGTCACCATCAAATGGCAACTTCAAGGCCAGCGCCCGTGCCGGACTCCCCTGCGACCGGACGCTACCGCGAGGCGGCGCCGGTAAGTGTGTGAACGGCCAGAGCCTCCGCGTTCGGCAGGGGGTCGCGCGGGAACCGAGGAAAGGCTCCAACCCCTTGCGAAGATAACACTTCCGTCGGCGATGATTCGCCTGAAAACCCTCAAACGTCTGACTTTTGTCTGCCGACGAAGCCCCAACGGTCTGCCTATGTACGGTGGGAAAGCTTCTCGGCGACAGCAATGCGTTGGTGAGGCTGACTTCTGCGCCTGAGGATGACTCAGACGACCGGGTGTACGAAGCGCAGCGGGCCAGCGTTGAAGGTAATGGAGGACAGAGAACGTCAACCCTGCGTGGTTTCGGGAAGGAATGCGGTCTGGTAATGCGGAATCGAACCTCAAAGGCCCTGCGTGTTCTACTCTTGGTCGCCTGCGTCTCGACCTTGCTTGCCACGGTCGACCGGACTGCCACAACCCTCATCGCCGCCGGGATTACCGAGACGGCTGGCCAAGCTGAATCGTGCGGGGCACCGCTCGACGCGCTTCGAATAGACGGTGGCCTCAGACGGGTCGTGCACGAGATCTGGCATCGCTCGCCGACCGTTCGAGCGCAGCTGGCCCGAATCGCGGGCGAGACAGGGCTTGTCGTCAGCTTTGGCTATTGCGGCGGATCGTGCCCGTCCGGCGTGAACGCGCGGACGCAGATTGCATTCGAGGCCGGGCGCGCGCGGCGGGCGGATGTGCAAATCTCGATGGTCAGGCGATCGGTCACGGCTGAGCTCGTCGCCCACGAGCTCGAGCACATCCTCGAGCAACTCGACGGGGTCGACCTGCGACAGCTGGCGGCGTCTCCCGGAGCCTCTCGACACGGAGTTCGAAACGATGGTGGCAGCCACTACGAGACCGAACGGGCACGACACGTTGGACTGAAGGCTGCCGCCGAGTACAACGCGGAGGCACGGCCGTCTCGCACCTGTGCGGTGCATCCATGAGGCCTGGCCTTTTGTCTGTCTGCGTGTTTGCGAGTGGTCTCCTCTCGCAACTCGAGCCGTTTGGACCGCCAACCACGGTCGTTCAACAGTACAACGGGCAACACCCAGGAACCGCGGTCGTCGACGTGAGCGGCGACGGACGATTTGTTGCCTTCGAGTCGTCCGCCCGATTGTTGCCGGTTGATCGCAACAGCACGCAGGACATTTACGTGCTGGATCGGCTGTCAGATCGCCTGACTCTCGAGACCGTCTCCTACGACGGCCTGAGCGCAAACGGCTCGAGCAACCATCCAAGGCTGAGCAGGGACGGACGATACCTGGTGTTCGAGTCGGTGGCGCGGAATCTCGTACCGGACTGGCCCGCTTTGGAGGATGCAGTGCCTGTACAGATCTTCCTCCGCGACAGGCAGAACGGAACGACCACGCCCGTCTCTCGGGCAACGAATCGGGAGCCCGGCAACGCGTGGAGCGCTGAGCCTGAGATCAGCAGCGATGGGCGGTGGGTCGCTTTCGAGTCAGCGGCCACGAATCTCGCTGCCGTCGACGATGCGAATGGCAGGGGGACGGACGTCTACCTGTTCAACGTCGAAGAGCAAGCCATCTCGCGGGTGAGCGTCGGCCGGCACAACCTGCAGCCTGCGCAGGGATCGAGCGGAAGTCCCAGCATCAGCGACGATGGACGCTACGTGGCCTTCGTCTCCTCGGCATCACTCGACGACTCGCCGCCGCCGCGCCGGGCCTGGTCGAAGCCGCAGCGTCAGGTGTTCATTCGAGACGTCAGAAGCGGAACGACGCGGCTCGTGAGCCGCACGGTCGGTGGAGCGGCCGGCGACGGCGGCAGTTCGCATCCCTCCATCACCGGCGATGGCCGCTTCGTCGCCTTTGCATCGACAGCCCCGGACCTCGTTGGGATCGACAGGAAGGCCCGGATCACCGCGGAGAACGTGGTCATGTTCGACACGGTTTCTGGACAAATGACTCTTGTGAGCCGCACGGCAGCGGGCACGAGCGGCAACGGCCGCAGCCGCTACCCGGCGTTCTCAGGTGACGGCCAGTTCATCGCGTTCGAGTCCGATGCGTCCGACTTGTCGTGCGACAGACATTGTCCAGACCAGTCAGCAGATCTAAACCTCGTGTCCGATGTGTACCTATTCCACAGGCTCGTAGGACAGATCGCGCGCGTGAGCGGGCCGCAGGGCGGATCTGCGCCGTGGTGGGAAGCGAGCGCGGGAGCCGCGATCGACGAAACAGGGTCGGTCGTGCTGTTCTCCTCGCGTCACCCGATGAATGCTGCCGACCTCGGCTACGACTACGACCTGTTCATACGAGCCCGCCTCAACGCCACAGCGCCAGACGCCTCCGTCGCCCCCCGACGTTGACGATTGACCGATGGACGGCTGAGCCGCGTCCGAAGCCAAAGGATCGGCGCGACCACCGTCAGCTGCGGCTTCCTCCCAACGCGCGCGCCGGCAACCGGATGATCGCGCTGAGGAACTCGAACACCCCGTCCACGACGACGCCTACCAGGCGGAACGGCAGTAAGAGAATCCAGGCGATGGGATAGAGGAGCAGTGCCAGGAGGGCCAGCGGCCAGCAGACAACCAGCAGGATGAGCCAGAGTAAGAACTTCACCATATTCCCTTATACGATCGGCGGACGCTCCCGGTGCCAGACACGCACCGACGATTGATGCACTAGACCCTATCTCATGAACGCAGCCCACGGCTCACCACGATGAACGCGAAGATCGCGATGGCCACGAAGAAGACGTTTCAAGGGCGCCCTTCGCGAACTTCGTGAGCTTCGGAATCTTCGTGGTGGTTTCGTTACGATGTTTACACTCTAAAGAGGCTCGCGCCACGGTGGGTCGCGAACGTGCGAAGCTCGCGAAGCACATGTGCCGTTCTGCTTCGTGATCCGCGCGATCTTCGCGCTCTTCGTGATGGCTGGCCGTGACAGGTTTGGTAGTTGCGAGACATCTTCCAATGAAAACACGAGACCTGGTCAGGATCGGCATTCCGGCAGGCCCCGCGGCCGAGGCGGCCAAGCAGATCCTGCAGAACGCCGGGACGGCCAAACGCAGCATGAATTCGGTCATCGCCGACCTGCAACAGGTTGCCGCGAACCCGTCCGGGTTCACCGACGATCCGCGCTATGCGGAGCTGGCCCGGCGGCTGCTCGAACAATCCGCGGCGGAGGGAACGTTTAGACCTAGAGGAGTCGATGCACCGTACCGGATCTGGGGCGACAACCTCGAGTCGACCGCGGTGGATCAGTTGAAGAATGCCTGCAAGCTGCCGGTTGCCCTGGCTGGCGCGCTCATGCCGGACGCGCATGTCGGCTACGGGCTCCCTATCGGCGGCGTCCTGGCGACGAAGGACGCGGTGATTCCCTACGCCGTCGGCGTCGACATCGCGTGCAGGATGAAGCTCACCGTTCTCGACCTGCCGGTGAGCACGCTCGCGACCGATCAGGATCGCCTGACCAAAGCGATCGAGCGTGAAACCCGCTTCGGCATGGGCGCGGCATTCGAGACGCGGCGGCAGCACGATGTCATGGACGCCGACTGGCAGGTGACCGGCGTGACCGCGCGAATGAAGGACCGCGCCTGGGCGCAGCTCGGCACGAGCGGGAGCGGGAATCACTTCGTCGAGTTCGGCCTCCTCACCGTGCTCGAGGCCGAAGCCGGGCTGCCGGCGGGGAAATACCTGGCGCTCCTCAGCCACTCCGGCAGCAGGGGAACCGGCGCCCAGGTCGCCGATCACTACAGCCGACTCGCGCGCGCGCAGCACCCGGAATTGCCCAAGCCGCTCTCGCACCTGGCCTGGCTGGAGCTGTCGTCCGAGGCAGGCCAGGAGTACTGGGCGGCCATGGAGCTGATGGGCCGATACGCTGCGGCAAATCACGCGCTGATTCACGCGCACATGGCCCGCGCGCTGGGCGTCGAAGTGTTGCTCGACATCGAGAACCACCACAACTTCGCGTGGCGCGAGCGCCACCGGCTCCCGGACGGCACGGACGCCGAGGTCATCGTCCACCGCAAGGGCGCGACGCCGGCGGGGATTGGTGTGCTCGGCATCATCCCCGGCTCGATGGGCGCGCCGGGCTACGTCGTCCGTGGAAAGGGCGTCGCCGCGTCACTCAATTCCGCGTCGCATGGCGCCGGCCGCAGGATGAGCCGGACGAAAGCCAGGGAGCTGTTCACGTGGGACGCGGCGCACCGGTTTCTGCGCGAGCGCGGCGTCACTCTGCTCTCGGCGGGACTCGACGAGGTGCCGATGGCCTACAAGGACATCGACCAGGTCATGGCGGCGCAGCGCGATCTCGTCGAGCCGCTGGCACGGTTCGAGCCCCGCCTCGTCAAGATGGCTCCGAGCGGCGAGCCGCCGGAGGATTGACGAGATCAGTTGACTGCCAACATCTGTGAGGTGTAGGCTCCCAACACATGACGCCCGACAAGAGTGACGTTCTCTACGGCACCCTCGGTTTGATCGTTATCAAGACCCTGGCGGCCCTGGGCCCGCTGCACGGGTATCGGATCGCGCGGCGAATCGAACAGATCAGCGGGGATCAGCTGGCACTCAACCAGGGCACTCTGTATCCGGCGCTGCTCAAGCTGGAGCAGATGGGGTGGATCTCGTCCAAATGGGGCACATCCGAGAGCGGCCGTCGCGTGAAGATCTACGCCCTGACACGCGCCGGGCGCAAGCAGCTCCACAACGAAGAAGCGCAGTGGCAGCGTGCGGCGAGTATCGTTGAACGCTTTCTGAAGATCTCGGAGAACCCCTCATGACACGCCTGCGCATTCTTCTGTTCCGGCTGTCGGCCCTCGTTCGTTCTCGGCGGATGGATCGCGAGATCGACGACGAGATCACCAGCCATCTGGCCGAAGCGACAGAGGAGTACGTGCGGCAGGGCCTTTCCCCGGAGGAGGCGCGCCAAGCCGCCCAGCGTCGTTTCGGTGGCGTCACGCAGACCAAGGAGGTGTATCGGGAGGTCCGGTCATTCATGTGGCTGGCGGAATTGCCGCGTGACGTGCGGTATGCGCTTCGCACGCTCCGCAAAAGTCCGACGTTTACGATGACTGCGGCAGCGACACTGGCGCTGGCGATTGGCGCCACCACCACGATGTTCAGCGTCCTGAATGCCGTTCTGCTCCGACCTCTCCCGTATCGGGCCCCCGAGCAGTTGGCGATGTTGTGGACCGAGGATCCGACGCAGAATCTTCACGAGGGCCGATCGGCACTTTGGGATGTCGAACAGTGGCTGACGCAAACTCAGAGCTTCGCGGACATGGCCACCTTCGATTCCGTGGCCACGACGCTGACGGCAGCTGAAGGGACGGAACAGATCGTCGGCGCCAGCACCTCGCCCAACCTGCTTTCACTCCTCGGTGTCCAGCCGGTGCGGGGACGTAACTTTTCGAGCGAAGAAACCGAGGAGCAGAAACGACTGGTCCTGATTAGTCATCGCTTCTGGCAAGCGCGTTTCGGAGGCTCGGACGATGCGATCGGAGCGACCCTCGTGCTCAACGGGCTCCCTTCCCAGATCATCGGCATCCTCCCCGCTGATTTCCAGATCGCGACGCTCGGCGCGGACGTGTGGGAGCCGCACACGACGCGCCGCAGCGTGCGCGGCGGACAGACATGGTTCGTCGTTGGAAGACTTCGACCGACCGTGACGTTCGACCAGGCCCGGACGGAGATGAGCGCCATCGCCCGCCGCCTCAACGATCAGTTGCCGGCGGCCGAAAGGCGCCAGGGCATCGGCGTCGTCCCATTGAGTCTTTACATGGTCGGACCCCGATCGCGTTTGGCATTGTGGATGCTCGGGGGCGCGGTGTTGTGCGTATTCGTGATCGCCGCTGCCAACGTCACCAGCCTTTCGCTGGCGCGCAACACCGCTCGCGCGCGCGAGATGGCCGTTCGCGGTGCGCTTGGAGCGAGTGCTGGACGGATCGTGCGACAGCTGCTCACCGAAAGCGTTGTGCTTGGCGCCCTCTCAGGCCTGATTGGCACACTGCTCGCCTCGGTAGGCATTGACCTCATCCGTGCCTTTGGCCCTGGCAACTTGCCGCGTCTGAAGGACGTGAGCCTCGATCTCCGCGTCCTCGGGTTGGCCCTGGCCATGTCTCTTCTGGCGGGAATCCTGGTGGGACTGGCGCCAGCGATGACGGCGATGCGCCGCGATCTGCGTCCGTCCGGCGAGGAGGGTGGCAGAAGTGTCTCGGGCGGAGCATCCAGCCGTCGAATCCGCCGCGCCCTCGTGGTCGCGGAGTTTGCGCTGGCGATCGTTCTGCTCGTCGGCGCCGGCCTGCTCGTCCGAAGCTGGTGGTACGTGACCAACACTGATCCGGGATTCGGGCCTGAGCGGGTCCTTGTGATGAACGTCACAGCCCCGCCGACCCTCGGTGTCCCCGCGCAACGGACCGACCTGTACGACCGCGTGCTCGAACAGATTCAGGCGGTGCCGGGTGTCGAGAGCGCCGGCATCATCGACGATCTGTTCACGGGTAACCCCAGGGAACAGGCCCTGACCGTCGAACGGGACGCCGGAGCGGTTTTCGAGCGCCTGGTGTTCACACGAGACGAAGTCAGCGCGGATTTCTTCAGAACGCTCGGAACGCCGTTGCTCCGCGGCCGCGTCTTTTCGATCGGGGATCGGCCAGAGGCTCCGCGGGTCGCGATCATCAACGACGCGCTGGCTCGGCGCTCGTGGCCGGGGCAAGACCCCGTAGGCAGAAGGTTCAAGTTCGGCCCGCAGGATTCCGACGGACCGTGGTACACCGTGGTGGGCGTGGTCGGCAACATGCGGCGGCAGGGGCTGGAGCGCGAAGCGCTCCCGCAGATGTTCGTGTCGCTCGCGCAGAATCCTGCCTCCCGGAACGTGGATCTCTTCATACGAACCTCGTCGGACGACCCGCTGTCAATGGCCGGGGCGCTTCGAGCGGCCGTCGGTCGCGTAGAGAAGAATGCGGCGATCTCTGGGGTGGCGCCTCTGGAACAGCAGCTCGGAACGTACCTCACGCAGCGTCGCTTCCAGACATCGCTCCTGAGCGGCTTCTCCGTCGTGGCGTTACTGATGGCCGCTGTCGGGATCTACGGACTGATCCGGTACTCGGTCGCGACGCGCACACAGGAAATCGGCTTGCGCATGGCCCTCGGCGCAGACGCCGGCCACATCTTCCGGACGATTATCGGGGAGGGGCTGACTCTCAGCCTGACCGGTGTCGCGCTCGGACTCGTGGGAGCCTGGTGGCTCGGGCGCGCGGGCTCGAGTCTGCTGTCCGGCGTGACCGCGAGCGATCCGTTGACGTTCACGACTGTCTCGCTGTTGCTGACGGCCGTTGCCACTGCGGCCTGCTATTTTCCAGCGCGACGTGCGATGGCTGTCGACCCGATCGTGGCATTGCGTGTGACGTGATCATGTAGAGAAAGCGCCTGTTCGGAGCGCTTGACGCGTCCGCTCAATTCCCCCAATCAGTACAACAACCTCGCTGAGCAATCATGCGTCAGAGAGGTGACGGAGGCAACGGATTCCCCCGTCCATCCATTGATGGTGGTCTCCCTCAAATTGAAGCGATACCCGGAAGAAGCTGTTTATGAGGTAGGTTCTCATTTTGACGACGACCATCACTGTGGGGCTGCGATAGGATGTCGCCATGATTTTCCGCGCTCCGGAGGCCGACCTTGTCATTCCCGATGTCGCGTTGACGCCGTTTCTCCTCGAACGCACGGCAGCGCTCGGCGACAAGCCGGCCTTCATCGATGGGCCAACGGGGCGCACGCTGACCTACCGGGGATGGGCCGGGGCCGTGCGCAAGGCAGCGGCCGGACTGTCGTCGCGCGGCTTCCGCAAGGGGGACGTCTTTGCCATTTACAGCCCCAACCTCCCCGAGTACGCCGTCGCCTTCCACGCGGTCTCGCTCCTCGGGGGCATCGTCACCACGATCAACCCCGCCTACACGGCGTCCGAGTTGAGCCAGCAACTCGAAGACGCCGGCGCGCGCGCGCTGGTGACCGTTCCGCCCTGCCTCGACAAGGCGGCGCACGCCGCGCGCGAAGCCGGCGTGCGCGAGGTGTTCGTGTTCGGCGAAGGGAACGCCGGCACGCCGTTTGACGCGCTGCTCCATTCGGACGGCGAGCCTCCCGCGGTCGCGATCGAGCCACGCACGCAGGTGGTGGTTCTCCCCTACTCGAGCGGCACCACCGGCCTGCCGAAGGGCGTGATGCTCACGCACTACAACCTGGTGGCGAACATGCTCCAGGCGGCGCCTGTCATGAACGTCGGCGAACGCGACGTGCTGCTGGGCGTCCTCCCCTTCTTTCACATCTACGGCATGGTCGTCATCATGAACCTCGGCATGTACCTCGGCGCGACGGTGGTGACGGTGCCGCGATTCGACCTGGAGCAGTGCCTGCAGACGATGCAGACCTATGGGGTTACGTTCGCCAATGTCGTCCCACCGCTCGTGCTGGCGTTCGCCAAAAGCCCCCTGGTTGACAAGTACGATCTGAGCCGCGTGCACACGCTGTACTCGGGCGCCGCGCCACTGTCGGAATACGTGGCGGCGGTCGCCAGCGCGCGACTCGGCTGCCGAGTCGTTCAGGGCTACGGCCTCACCGAGACGTCGCCGGTGACACACGCCACGCGCATGGACGACGGAACGACGAAGATCGGCGGCATCGGACCGCCCGTCCCCAACACCGAAGCCCGGGTTGTAGACGTCGCAACCGGCGCGGAGCTCGAGCCTGGGCGCGAAGGTGAAATCTGTGTGCGCGGGCCGCAGGTGATGAAGGGCTACCTGAATCGACCGGACGCGACGGCGTCGATGATCGATGCCGACGGGTGGCTGCACACCGGCGACATCGGCTACGCCGACGAGGACGGCTGTTTCTTCATCGTCGATCGGCTGAAGGAGCTGATCAAGTACAAGGGGATGCAGATCGCTCCCGCCGAGCTCGAGGCGGTGCTGCTGACGCATCCGCTCGTGGCCGACGCGGCCGTGATTCCGATTGCGAACGAGGAATGCGGCGAAGTGCCGAAGGCGTTCGTCGTCCTGCGCAGCGACGTCACGCCGGAGGAAATCATGGATTACGTTGCGGCGCGCGTCGCGCCATACAAGAAGCTCCGCGAAGTCGAGGTGATCGAGCAGATCCCGAAGGCACCCTCGGGAAAAATCCTGCGCCGCGTGCTCGTCGAACGCGAGAGGGCGCGAACCAAGCCTGCCTGAGCGGCGGGACAGAAGGATGACGATGCACTGGACCCGGACCGGTTTGTGAGACAGGTTGTAGTGGTCGCGCCGTCTCAACGGCCCGGCGCGGCAGGATCGCGACAGGCGAAGCTGGCGGCCTCGTTCGTGTCGCCGGTCCCCTTGTAAGCCGCGACCTTCGGGTACGCACACAGCGGCCGCAGACGGTCGACCACGCCGCCGACCGAGCGTGTCGCAACGATCTCTGCCGGAGCGATGCCGCGTTCCACCCACTGCTCCAGCGCCGTCTGCATGTCGAACGTGTTCGGACCCGTACCGCCGCCGCAATGCGCCATGCCCGGCGCCATGAACAACCTGTAGAAGCTCTGTACGTCCTGCAGCGTGCCGGCACGATCCCGGCCGCCGGCGCCGAAGAACGCGAGAACACTCTCGTAGTAGTTGATGCTGTTGAGCGGCGTGATGAGCTGGTCGTTCCAGCCGTGGTACTGCAGCAACTTGCCACCGCGCTGGCGAAACGCGCTGAGGTTGGGATCGGTCGCATTGAGAATCGGCGCGAACTTCGCTTCGGCCTTCTGATGGGCCTCATAGTCGGTGGGATCGCTGAACTCGAACGACTTCCAGTCCCAGTTGGGATCGGCGAAGACGAGCCACTTGTAGTGCGCCACCGGGATGGGAAACGGATTGGCGGGGTCGCGGTTGGGCCAGAACGGCTCGCTGCCTGGCGCGAGGCCGGGATAAATCTGCGCACCCGTCTGTGGATCCTTCAGGCCGCCGTACACACGACGGGCCGCTTCGATCTGCGACGGTCCGAGGCACGTGTCAGCGGCCTGACCGGCCTTGCACGCCAGCACCGCCGGGTCGAACGCGCATTGACGTGGATCCTCCAGGACACCATCCGTGACGCCATCCTTGCCGTCGCACGCGGCAAGGACACCGCGGTGGAGGAGACCGAGCGCGGACGTCGGAAGATTGTTGATGCCACCTTTGAAGACCGCCAGCGACGCGTCGAAGTCCCCAGCCATCAGGCGAGTCCAGTTGTTCGCCGGCATGCCGGCCACGATGCCGTCGTAGTCAGCCGGGAATCGCTGTGCCTCCATCAACCCCTCGTACCCGCCGGACGAGCAGCCGATGAAATATGAGTACTGCGGAGGCTTGCCGTAGAAGGTTTGGGTCAACGTCCTGGCCGCAACGCTCGTTTCGTGGTGCGAGCGGTAGGCGAAGTCGATCAGCTGTTCCGGTTTCTCGAATGCGAACCTGGCCATGTTCGCGCCGCCCACCGCCTCATGGCCGGTATTGGTCGAGGCGGCCGCATATCCTCGTCTGCAACTGCTCCGCGAGCGGACCGAACGAGATGGTGCCCGCCCAGCCGCCGTTGCCGACACCGGCGAACTTGCCGTTCCATCCCTCGAGCGGCAGCCAGACCTCGAAGAGAATCTGCGACTCGCTCGTCGGGGCAATCACGCCCGAGACGCGACAAAACGGGGGCAGGTTGCCGATGGCGTTCGTCGAGCCGGTGGGCGTGAACGATCCCGCGGTGATCGCCTGAGCGGTGGTGATCGTCGTATTGGGAAGCTGCTGCTGCGCCAGACTCGTGCACGCCGACGCGGGAACGGTCTGCGCGGACATCCGCGAGACGAAGACCAGGACCAGGAGGCCGGTAGCCAATGTGCCGACGCGAGCGCGGTGATGTCATGAGTCCTCCGTTTCTCGAGCTCAGGTGCGGAGCAAGGCTAGCAGATCTGCTGCCGAACCGTAATCGCCATTCCCGGACAGACAACCCCGCCCGTCACAGGACGGCGGAACGACCAAATACTGCAACCCTCGCCGGTCCGTCAGATCGCAGATTCTGCGCTCCGGTCACGAACAGAGGTAAACACAACGACTCGAAACGCGAGTCGATTCCGCCTATGACGGTCCTCGTACGCCGCTGGCCACCGTGTTGCACCGAGGTTTACAATTGGCTCGTGAGCGAGGACCACGCGATGCAGGGCGCCGAGGACCGCGTCAGGATGACCTACGAGGATCTTCTCGCGCTCCCAGACGATGGGATGCGGCACGAGCTCATCGACGGGGAGCACTTCGTGACGCCTGCGCCGTCGTGGCCGCATCAAATCATCGTGGGCAATCTGCACCGCCTGATCGCCAACCATGTCCACGCGCAGCGGCTCGGCGTGATCTTCGTCGCGCCGCTCGACGTCGTCTTCACCAAGCACGACGTGGTGGAGCCGGACGTCCTCTTCTTCACGCCTGAGGGGTTCAAGACACACGTCGGCACCAGGAATGCCGAAGGCCCACCCGACCTTGCCGTCGAGGTGCTGTCGCCATCAACGCGACGTCGCGACGAGATGATCAAACGCCGTCTGTACGAACGGATGGGAGTCGGCGAGTACTGGATCGTCGATCCGGAGATCGAGGCGGTGAAGGTCTTTCGCTTGAACGCCGGCAGATACGAGCGGACCGAACTGAGGCTGGAGGATGGCGACGTCCTCAACTCTTCGTTGTTTCCGGGTCTGCAGTTGTCACTGAAAAGCGTTTTTGAAATGCCCTAGCCAGGCCGACCGCCCTCAGGTCAGGCGCAACGTGACGACTGCCACCAAGTGGAACGTCGTCACCGGTTGCTCGGCGCCTCGAACAGCCGCAGTCGCTCGATGGACCATATCGGAGCATTCTCTGTGGTGGCGGTCTGAGTGATGCGTACCACGCGAGCTCTCACGGGCGCGAACGCGATCGCCGTGACCCGGCCACTGCCCTGACCTTCGGCGACCGGCGCGCTCCAGGTCGTACCATCGGTGGACACTTCGACGCGATAGCCGCGCGGGAACGTGGCGATCGGTGGCGCGCCACTCCTGCCTCCGGCGATGGGCGGAGAATCAAACTGAATCTCGGTCAGAACGACGGGCTGCGGCAACGAGACCTCGATCCACATCCCGGGTTGCTGCGGCGCATCGCTCGTCCAGCGCGTGTAGTCGAGCGCGCCGGCGGCTCGGCTCGAAGCGTGACTCGCCGTGACCGTCCACGCGGCATCCGGAACCAGGGGCCGCGGCAGCGACACTTCCAGTTCGGCGAGCGTCCATGGCGTCTTTCGACTGGCGGTGGCCGCTCGAACTCGCGCGACGTCCGCCGCGCTTACCCACGTCGAGGAATTTCCGAAGCTGTTGCGAACGTAGCTCGCGATATCCGCGACCCATTGATCGGTGTTCGAGCCCATCGGCACCATGACCTGTGGAAAGGCCTTGCCTTCGATCGGTCCCGACATCCCGTGCAGGAGCGGCTTGATCACGTAGTCGCGGTGTCCGTTGACTCGCGACGACGCGGACAGCGACGGCGCCATCACGAGGCCCGAGCGCGCGCCCGGCACCGGAGTGCCGCGACCATCGTCGCCGTGGCAGGAAAAACAGAGCTCGGTGTAGATGGCGCCGCCCCGCGCCATGATGGTCTGTTGCTCGGGCGTCAACGCCGGACCGCCGCGACCGGTGGCAGTGTTCGCAGGTGAATTCACTATCCGGTCGCCAACAAACTGCACGCCCCGCGCGCTGCGGCTGGCCATGGCTGCCTTGACGGTCGTGGACGCATCGCGAACTTTCAGAACGTTGAGGGTCAGCATCGCCTGGATCACGACATCGGTGTCCGCGTCCACGGCAAGCGCGCGCCAGTCGTCGGCGAACGACTTGTCGCCGGCTTTGTACAGCGACTCACTCGCGCGAATGGCCTGGATCCGCATGCGCGGGTCCACATCCCTCAGCGCCGCGCGCGTCAGCGACGGGTCGAGCGCCCCCAGGCCCTCGAGCGTCCAGAGCGCGTGGAATCGAGCGAGCGAATTGCCGCGCGCTCGAACCATCCGTTCGAGCGCTGGAACAACCGACCGATCCTGCTTGAGGACCAGCAACTGCTGCGCCGTGTCCCGCCACCACCCGTTCGGATGCCCCAGGTGGGCGACCAGCTGCGTCGCCGTCTCGCTCAGCATTCGCGGCTGCGTGCGATCTCTCGGGATGCCGTCGTAGGTCAGCCGCCAGATGCGCCCGTGGCCAAGGACCTTGTCCAACTGGTACTGCTCGATCTTTTGCCGCAGATACGTGCCCTTCATCGCCCACGGCGCGCCCTCGATGATGCCGCGGTACATGTCGGCGATGTAGAGCACGCCATCGGGAGCAGCGGCGATGTCGACGGGCCGGAACAGCGGATCGAGCGAACGGATGAATTCGGATCGGGTGTAGACGTTCCTCAGCTGCGTGAGCCCGTCGATCTTGGCCGGCCGCAGGCGGCGGACGATCCGCGCCACGGTTTCGCCGTAGAGGTAATCGCCCACCAGATCCTTGGGCAGCCGATCGCCTCGATAGATTTCATTGCCCGCCGACGCGGTGGCGTAAATCAGCGAGCCGTCGGGCAGACGGGTACCCGGCAGTCCCGCCTGAATGTCTCCGATGAGGATGGGAGCGCCCCACGTGATGTTGAGGTCCGGCTCGAATTGCTCGGAGGCGGGTGGCGCGAAGTTGCCGTAGTGGACGGGAAACTGAAAGTAGCCCGGCATGCCGCTGGCGCCGTGCTGGAACCACACTTTCCCGTCGTCGTCCTGGGTGGCGCTCCATTGGGCGCCGTTTGGCCCGGTCGGTTCCCGAAGGATCCCGGTCGGCGTCCACCGGATGCGGAACGCGTTGACCGTGCTGTACAGCCAGTTGTCCATCGCCCAGAAGAGCGCCGCCTGCTGCGATTCGAGGTTGCCGCCGCGGCCGAAGTTCGTCGTGAACAGCTCCTTCTTGTCCGCGACGCCATCGCCGTTGGTATCCGTGTGTTTCCACACCTCGTCGGCATTCGTTTCCATCGTCAGGATGGTGTCGGCACCGAGCGGCATCGCGAAGCGCGGAAAGAGCAGCTTGTCGACAAACACCGTGTGATGCTCGAAGACGCCGTCGTTGTTCCGGTCCTCGTGCCTCGAAATCCTTCCGACCGGGGCGATGGAATCAATCCCGTCGAGCGTCTGCTCGTAGCCACGCAGTTCGACGACGAACATCCGGCCGTTGCCGTCGAATGTGATCTGAGCGGGTGAATCGATGAGCGGCTCGGAGAGGACGGGTTCGAGCCGATAGCCGGGCGGAAGCCAGAAGCGCTTGACCTGCTCGGCCGGATCGAGTGGCAGCACCGGAGGCTTCGGCGACAGATCGGCGGCAGCATTAGCCGGGTTCCCCGAATCCGGAGCGGCGCCAGGACCTTGGCCGCCGGTTGGGGTCTGGATGGCACCGCGCCCGGTGCCCTGGGTCGGCGCGGCTGACTGACTTGCTGGCGATGAAGGGCTTTTCGCCGCCAGCGACATCAACTCATCGTTCGTCCACGGCCGTGTCCGATCGGCGGTCAACGCCCGCACTGATCGCACCGTGGCCGGATCGACAGGCGTGCCAGCCTGTCCCCACTCCCGGCGAACGTAAGTCAACACGCTGGCGAGCTGTTCGTCGTTCAGCGCCGAACCGATCGGCGGCATCAGCCCGAACGTTCCTTCTTTGCCGTTGATGAGGATGCGCGTCGTGATGTCTGCCGCCGCGAGCGCCAGGGGCGAGTCAACCAGGCTCGGCGCGAGCCTGTCCTGGCCTCGGCCGTCAGGCTGATGGCAAGCCTGGCAGACATTCCGGTAGACCTCACGTCCCGCGTCGTAACGCTTCTGTTCCTCGACCGTCAGGGTTGCGATCGGTGCCCCGCCGCCTGGTTTTCCCGGCCAGGTCACGCGCTCGAGCAGGGTCGCGACCCTCGGGGTCAGCGCGTCCCCTCCAGCGGCGAGCGACAGCAACTCGACCGGTTCGCGGTTCAACCGCACCGAACGTGCGTTCCCCCGGCCACGCGCGCGGCCGGTAGCCGCGACGAAGTCTTCCGGCGTCGAGTATGCGTAAGCGCCGCCCGGACCGGCACGCCCACCTGGACACGTCGGACAGGGCAAGGCTGCCCCTACCGCTCCTCGTTGTCCAGACGGGGTCCAGACGGGGGCCCCGACACGGTCGAGGCGCCCGGCATCGCGGCGCCGAGCCACGCCACTTCGACACCGCGAAGAAGTGCCGCCCGCTGCCAAGCCGCCCGCCGGAGGTCGGCGATCCACCCGAACACCGATTGTCCCGGAGCGTCTTGCGCGCCTCGCGCGATCGTCGCGGCGAGCATCGTGATGACAGCCTCTCGACTCGGCGTCTGCGGCCTGTCGGCCTGCAGCATCGTCTCGAGCACGGCCACTTCGCTGCCCCTCAGCCCGCTCAGCACGGCGTCGACGGCGACCGGATCGCCGCCATCTCGTTCGAGCAGAGCGGCCGCCGCCGGATCGCGCCTGCCCGGGGGCATCGCGCCGAGACTGGCGGCCAGCTGGTAGCGTACGGCCCAGTCCTTGTCGTCCAGCCGCTTCAGCACCGCCGTCTGAATCGGGTGATTCGGTTCGCCCAACCACCGCTCTGCGATACGGATCGCCGATGCGCGAACGTCCCTCGACGCATCTTCCAGAGCTTTCTCGACGGTGATGGCCTCGATCGCGTCGATTCCGTCGAGCGTCCAGAGCGCGTGAAGGCGGGTCCGTGGATCGGGTGCAGTCGCGGCGAGCTTGACCAGTGCCGGAACAACCGACCGGTCGCCGCGCGACGAACGCTCGACGAGCAAGCGTTGCGCGGTGTCGCGTGTCCAGCCGTTTGCCCGCGACAAGGCCTCAACCAGCCGCGCCGGTGACGCGCTCGAGAGCGCCTCCTCGATCGAGCGGCTGTCGCGCCGCGTGGTGTCGTGCATGACGCGATAGATGCGCCCAAATCCCGTCGGCTTGTCGAGTGCTCGCGCACGGATGTAGTCGCGAAGGTACACGGTGAGGGAGAGCCGATGCTCGATGATCCCGCGATACATATCGACGATGTACAACGTCCCGTCCGGCGCATTGGACAGATACACCGGCCTGAAGCGCTCGTCGGTTGACGCGAGAAACTCCCCGCGCTCGTAGGCCTTGCGGGCGCGCAACGTCGTGCCATCGTCGCTCAGTACGAGCCGGCTCACGACGTTCGCGGCGGGCTCGGCGACAAACACGCTGCCGTAGAGATCTGCCGGCAGCCGATCGCCACGGTATACCACAGGCGCACAAACGGAAGTGAATCTCTGCAGAGAACCATCAGACCGATCGATGCCGGTCTGGTAGGCACGGTTGGTGCCTGGATTCGGCGCGCACGGGCCAGATGATGTTCAGCGCGTCAGCGTCGCTGCCGCCGTCGGCGAGCCGCTCGTAGCTCCCGCGCGTGCGCAGCAGGTTGGGGTTGCGCGCAAAGTAGGCCGTCGGCACGAGATCGACGTGCAACGCCGACTCGTTCGTATTCCGGTAGATACGTCCGGCGTCGTCGTACGCCACACCCCACTCGCCGCGCTGCAGCGTCGCCTGCACCTCGAAGGCGCCGTTCTTCAGACGGAGTTGGATGTCGGCCTGACCAGCCGTATACATCCGATTGTCGAGCGCCCACTGAAAGCCGTTCGCGTTGTTCTGAGGGTCGGCTTCCCGCCGTCCATACCGGCCGGTAACGAGTTCCTTCGAGTCCATGCGCAGGTCGCCATCGGTGTCGCGCATCAGCCAGACGTTTGGTGGCTCTGCGACCAGCACACCGCGATCGAGCACTTTCAACGACCGGGCGAGCACAAGGCCATCAGCGAACACCGTCCGCTTGTCCATCCTCCCGTCGCCGTCGGTATCTTCCAGCACGACGACGCGGCCGATTGGATCGTGTTCGGTCGAACCGGTGATGTTCGCCATGAAGCCCGGCATTTCGACCGCCCACAGGCGGCCGCCGGTGTCCCAGTCAATCGCGACGGGATCCTGAATCAACGGCTCGCTCGCGACGAGCTCGAGGCGATAGCCGGGTGGCATGTGGAAGGTCTTCAGCGCCTCTCCTGGCGACAGCGCCGGAGACTCGTCCGCCACCGTCTGGACTCCGGCCGGCCATTGGCGATTGGGGACCGAGGTCTGATACCCGTGGCCGGTGACGGCAACGGTCACCATCAGGAGGGCCCAGGCGGTGAGTCGTGCTGGCAACATATGGACGGAGCGCCGTATCGTGCAGAATAGCTGCCGTGAAGGATGCTCTGACTTGGCCGCGTCGCGAGTTTCTGTCGGCCTCAAGTGTCGCCCTGCTCGGGCTTGCGGCGCAAGGGTCGAAACTGGCGAGCCTTGCCGCGCAAGCCGGCGGATTGGCTTCCCCTGCGGGGGATGCACCGATCATCGACATCCATCAGCACCTCGGGTACAGCGGCCGCCCCGACGACGTGCTGCTCGCGCATCAGCGCGCCATGGGTGTGACGACGACAATCCTGCTTCCCGCCGGCCGGGCGGTCAATACTCCGTCCACGCATGCAGGCGTATCGAACGGCCTGCAGGCGCAGGCACTCGGCAACGAAGCCTGCCTGCGCTTTGCGCAGGCCCACGCGAAGGCGTTTCGCTGCGGCGCCAACGAGGTGCCGGACGTCGAGGGCGCGACGCGGGAGATCGAACGGTATCTGAAGCGCGGCGCGGTAGCCATTGCCGAGCAGAAGTTCGGGGTGGACTGCGATGCGCCGGAGATGCAGAGGCTCTATGCCCTCGCCGAGGACTATCGGGTCCCGGTGCTGATGCACTGGCAATTCGAGATGTACAACTATGGTTTCGAGCGGTTCCACAAGATGCTCGAAAAGTACTCGAGGGTGAATTTCATCGGTCACGCTCAAACCTGGTGGGCGAACATCGACAGGAACCACCTCGACCAGTCGGTCCTCTACCCCAAGGGCCCGGTCCTGCCAGGCGGCCTGACCGACCGCTACCTGGCCGATTACCCGAACATGCATGGCGACCTCTCCGCCGGCTCGGGACTGAACGCGCTGACCCGGGACGAGGACTTCACCCGCGACTTCATGACGCGCCACCAGGACAAGCTGGTGTACGGCAGTGATTGCAGCGATCACGACGGCGCCGGGTGCCAGGGCGCACAAACCCTGGCGGCCATTCGCCGTCTGGCGGCAACAAGAAGCATCGAGCGCAAGCTGGTGTTCGAGAACGCGAAGAGGCTGTTCCGGCTCAAGACCTGACCCTCTCTCTGGGACGGCTAGCTCGTCAACGATTGACAGGACCCAGGCGCTGTGGCCTATAATACTTTGTATTGTAAAGTTCGCTCCTATACAGAGCGTCTGAGGCCATGCAATGCGAATCATCCGCGCACACTCCCTGGGTATGTGCTTTGGCGTGCGAGACGCCATCGCGCTGGCGGTCCGGCACGCCGAGACCGGGCCGCTCACCATCCTCGGCGACCTGGTACACAACACCGCGGTGCTGGACGGGCTGCGTGACAGAGGAATCGCGATTGCGCACGACCCCGCGCAGGTGCAGACTCCGACAGTGATGGTCACCGCGCATGGCGCCTCGGAACGGGCGCTGGCTAACACGCGGGCGCGCGGCCTGACAGTAGTCGAAGCGACCTGCCCCCTCGTGCATGTCGCGCATCGGGCGGTCAAGACGCTCGTTCGCGATGGTTATCACCCGGTTATCATCGGCCAGCGCAACCATGTCGAGGTTCGGGGAATGACCGAAGATCTGGATGATTTCGACGTCGTGCTTGACGAAGACGACGTTGCCCACCTCGAACCGCGCCCCCGCATGGGGGTCGCCTCCCAGACAACGCAGTCGATCGAGAGAGTCCATTACCTGGTCGGACTGATTCGTCAGCGGTTTCCCCAGTCCGACATCCGCTTCGTCGATACGGTCTGCCGCCCGACCAAAGATCGCCAGAAGGCCGCCCGCGATCTGGCGCGCCAGTCCGACGTCGTCATCGTCGTCGGCGGGGCGAACAGCAACAACACCCGCGAGCTCGCCAAGACCTGCGGCCGCTCCTGTTCGCAGGTTCACCACGTCCAGACCGCGTCGGACCTTCGCGCCGAATGGTTCGTCGGCGCGGGCGTCGTGGGCATCACCGCCGGGACTTCAACGCCCAACGACGTCATCGATCGCGTAGAATCGCGCATCCGGGAACTGTCAGCCGCGATCCCGGATCGCTGCACGGCAGGCGCTGCGGAGGGAGGCCGATGAGACCGCTTACTCCCGCGAAACGAGTCTGGTTCGTCGTCGTTCTCTTCGCCGTTGGAATGGCGTGGGTCGAAGCGGCGAGCGTCTATTACCTTCGCGTCCTGGTCGACCGCGTCGTGCCCTATCAGGCGAATCCGTTGCCGGTCGCTGGAGCGCTGGGCCTGGTCGAGATGGTGCGCGAGGCGGCGACGCTCGTCATGCTGCTGACGGTTGGCATGCTGGCCGGGCGGACCTGGCCGACGCGGCTCGGCTACACCGCCATCGCGTTCGGCGTGTGGGACATTCTCTACTACGTGTTCCTGGTCGTGATGACCGGCTGGCCAACGTCCCTCTTCGATTGGGACATTCTCTTTCTGCTACCGCTGCCCTGGTGGGGACCGGTGCTTGCGCCCGTCTCAATCGCGGTGCTGATGGTCGTGCTGGGGCACGTTCGTTACTCAATCCGCTGACCGCCCGCCGGCAACCTCGTTCACGGAGCATCCCGTGGAACCTGACCGCACTCGGCATCGTGCTCGCCCTGTACGTATTCATGGCCGACGCGATTCACTCGATGCCGCTCGGTCTGGACGCGACGAGAGAACTGCTGCCCACTGAATTCAACTGGTCGCTCTTTTGCCTGGCACTGGGCCTCATGGCGGCCCCGGCACTGGAGATTGGCTGGAGGTGGTATTCCCGGCAAGGGCTCTCGCGTGACCGTGTGCCCGCCGAGGGTCAGTAGGTTTCGGTCCGCCTGAAGGTCCGTAGGTTAATGTGGCTTCCGCCTAGGCGGAAGCCACGACGAACAATTCACAGGCTCTCAGCGCCACCCGGGGCGGGTGGGTCGGTAGCCGGTCTGCTCACGGCGACGACCGGCGTTCCACACTTCGCCGCAGCCGGCGCATCTCCAGTAGCTCTCCGCCGAAACCACCTTGCTCACAGTGGTCACTTCGAGCGACCGGCATTTGGGACACTGGCTGGGGACGATGACTGGGCCTGGCGTGACGGTTTCATGCATGTCGGCTCCCTGAGGGGGTCTGTGGGCCTAAGGAGAGCGACCAGATGGCCTGACTTAGTTCAGGAATCTGAAGACTGAGGGAGGATTGACCGACAATCTAGTACTCACTATGGGTGACCCGACTGCGCCTGTCAAGCGAAGCCGGAGTATAATGAAGCCTCTTTCCTGAGCCTCCCGGCCCCCAGCAGCCGACAGCCTCATTAAAGTGAGCAGGCCCGGGGATATCCCCGCGCCCGCTCTCGTTTCCCTCGAATCGTGCCAGGCCTATCGGAACGGCGCCAGAAGAGGAAGGGGTCCGTTTGCGGGACGTGTTTCAGCTGCTCGTCGTGATCCTGTCGATCCCGTTCGCCATTCTGGCGTTTGGCATGCCCATCGTGCTCGTCGTGCAACTCCTGCTGTGGATCGGCCGGGTGTTCTAGCCAGACGGCCTCAATCGTGGAGGACGACGCTCAGGAGCGAGCTGTCGATCCTGAGGCCGCCGTTGTAGTCGATGAATCCGAGCTTGCGAAACTTGTTCATGAAGAAGTTGACCCGCGAACGCGTCGTGCCGATCATTTCCGCCAGCAGCTCCTGCGACAGCTTGGGCAGCACGCGCTGCGGCTGCTCGCGATCGCCGTACCGCGCCAGCAGCAGACAGCGCCCGCGCCAGGCGCTTCTCGCTGGAGTTGAATAGTTGATCCACCAGGTCCTCTTCGATGCGGATGTTCCTTGCCAGCATGTGGGAGAGGAAGCGATCCGAGAAGCGGACGTTGTCGTGCAGCCGTGCCGTCATCTCCTGTTTGTCGAGGATCAGGATCTTCGTCGGCGTGAGCGCGGTAGCCGTCGCCATGCGGCGGCTCTGACCGGCCAGGCAGCCCTCTCCGAGGAAGTCGCCGCTCTTGAGCAGCCCGACGACCGCTTCCTTGCCGGTCTTCGAGACGACCGACAGCTTCACGGTGCCCCTTTTTGATGAACATGACGGTCGTGCTCGGGTCGCCCTGCGCGAAGATGACGCCGCCGGCATTGTAGTCGGCCGCACGGCTGGTGACACCCGCCGATTCGACGAAGCCGTCGCCTCGGCCCGCGCGCGATCTTTTTTTGACCTTCGCCATGAGATACCCTCTCCCGCTCAATGCCGGGCCTACGCGCAAATCCGTAGGGCCCGCAGAAAGGCATGAAATGACTGCCACGCACTCACAAACCGTTCTCGGTCGTGAGCGGCTGATCGAGCAGCTGCGCGAGCTGATTCACGCGCTGGACAGCCGAACCCCTCACCTCGAACGCGAGGGCGAGACCCAAATCGCAGACGACGCGGCCGCCCTCAAGCAGAAGGCGATCGACCGTCTCGCGCAACTCGAAAGGTGATTCTGTGGAAGAACCGAACGGGTCGTCAAGGCCTGTGCAATATGGAACAGCGGTAGTCGACGATCCGGCGTACAGTCGCAAAGGAATGCCCACGACCCGCGTCCAGCCTGGCATAGCGACCGTTCACCTCGTCAACCCCAGTCATCTGTCTTTCGGCGTCGGCGTGATCACGCCGCGGTGGCTGTTCGTCCTGGCTGGCGCCACCCCGGAAGCCTATGGCGTTCCGCGGATTACGGATGAAACGCTCGAATCGTTCGACCTGGAAAAGGTGAAACCGGGCGACGTGGTCGGCCTCGGGATCCACACCGGCAACGCGCTCAGGGGATACGAAATCGGCACCGGGGCGAGAGCGCGTGGCGCGGTGGTCGTCTTCGGCGGCATCCACGCGACGCTCTATCCCGAGGAAGCCCAGAGACTCGGCGGCGCGCACGCGGTCGTCAAGGGAGACGGCGATCAGATCTGGTCCACCGTCCTCGACGACGCGGTGCGGGGCACGCTCCAGCCAGTGTACGAGGCAGGGCGCATCGAGGCCGAGCAGTTCGTCCCGGCGCGCTGGGACCTGCTTCCAGAAGGACGCTACATGTGGGGCTCGGTGCAGACCGTCCGGGGCTGCCCGAAGCATTGCTCGTTCTGCTCGGTCTGGCGCACCGACGGTCAGAAGCCGCGGCAACGGCACGTCGACGCGGTGGTCGGCGAGATCGTGGAGCTCCGGCGCAGGGGCTTCCGCTTCGTCGCCCTGGCCGACGACAACTTCTATCCGGTGACGCTGTCCGATCTGGCCATGGCCGAGCGCCAGAACAATGCGCCACGCCTCGAGCAGCTGAAAGCGCTGCGGGCGGAGCGGTTCGAGCTGATGGACAAGCTGGCCGAGCTGCCGTCGGACATGGTGTTCTTCACCCAGATCACCATGGAGGCGGCCGAAGACGACGCGTTCCTCGACGCGATGCGTCGCGCCCACATCAAGGGCGCGCTCGTCGGCGTCGAAGCGGTCACGCCCGAAGGCCTCAAGGACGTCTACAAGGGATTCAACGATTCCGGCGAAGCGCTGGTCACGCGCCTGCGGATGTTCCGCGAGCGCGGCGTGCACGTCCTCGGCTCGTTCATCTTCGGCCTGCCGAGCGATCGCCCGGCGACGTTCGAGGCCACAGCCGACATCGCCGACCGCGCCGGCCTCACCTTCGCGCAGTTCGTGATGCTGACGCCGTACCCGGGAACCGTGGACTTCGCGGCCTGGGAGAAGAAGCTCGGGGAGGACGCCCTCCAGGTTGGGGGCATCCCCGTCACTCGGCACTGGCTGATCCCGCAGGCGCAGCGACCCAAGGTCTACACGCCGCATCCGGTGATGTCCGGCGACGAGATCCGCTCACGGACCCAGGCCGTCTGGGACAAGTTCTACAGCCTGCCGCGGGTGTGGGCGCGATCCCGGTGCCTGGTCAGCCTGCGGTCGCGGATTGCCTTCGTGCTGATTTCGAAGCTCTATCGGCAGATGTACGCCAACACCGGCATCGCGACCGACAGCGCGCGCGTCAATCGCGCGAACCGGTGGGCGCGCCTCATCGCCATACCGTGCCGCCGCCTGTTCACCGCGCGGCCCATGCCCGATCTGCCAATGCCCGCGCGCACCGCCCGGCGGATACCGGCCCCAACGGTGGCGCCGGCGCCGTGAATCGTTCGCTCCGCGCCTGACCATCACTCCCGGCGCAGTGCCACACTCCGATCGACACGACTCGCGCTGCACCACTTTTCGGCTGCAGGTGCTGAAGCCGCCGTGCTGGCGGCCACGATAGCGCTCGAAGGGAACGCGATTGCCAAGATGACGAGCTTCGTCACCCCGACCCACTCCTCCGTCTTTGGCCTGCCCACGCTCTTGGAAAGCCCACGCACCTGATAGTCAGGATCGAGTCCTTCCAGAGAGTCGCGTGAGGCGGCTTGCTAAACGGACACCACCCTCCTTTTGGCATCTCGCAGGGACAATCGTGGGGACAGTCATTGGCGCCGCTCGTCGATGTGCGAGGTGCTGAGGTTGGAGACGTCGCCGACGCACTGCGGACCGACCGCATGCCTGTTGGCCACAGTTGACTTATCGGTCAGGGAGCGATCGCGGCAGCCCGAACCAGCGGAGCACGCTGCTGTCAAAGCGGATCATGGCGCCGATCCGATCGCCGGTGAGGGTGAGGACGAAGAGGCCGGTTCCGTGGCGGATGCCGCCTGTGGGGGCACGAAGGTAGGCTCCGAACGCCGGCTGCCCATTCGCTCGCGTCGGCACGAGGTCGTGCGATCGGCGGCGCAGGAGATTGGCGTAGAAGCGGGCCACGACGTCGCGACCGTGGTACTCGAGAGGAATGGGCGGCATGGACACGCTGACATCGGCGGTGAGCAAGGCGACCAGCGCGTCGACATCACCCGACTCCCATGCGCGAACGAACTTTGTGAGGAGCGCACGCTCGGCGCGTGAGTCCGGAGCAGGAGGCGGTTCGCCATCGCCCATCGGCGGCAGGCGGCGCCGCAGGCCGGCGCGCGCCCGTTTAAGGGCACTGTTGACCGATTCGACCGTCGAGTCGAGTATGTCGGCGACTTCGTTGGCGTGGTATCCGAGTACCTCGCGCAGGATCAACACTGCGCGTTGGCGAGCGGGCAGGATCTGCAGAGCGGTCACGAAGGCGAGCGAAATGGCTTCGGTCTGTTCGTAGCGCACCTCAGGGCCGACCGGGATCTTGATCACACCCTCGAGGAGGGCGTCGGGAAACGGCTCAAGCCACACGACTTCGCCGAGCCGAGACGGCTCGGCTGGTTCGACCTCAGGCATGTCCCACTCCTTGGCCGGACGTCGGCTGGCCGAGCGAAGCGCATTGAGACATCGGTTGGTGGCGATCCGGTAGAGCCACGTGCGGATCGAGGCGCGACCATCAAATTCTCCGAGGCCCTGCCAGGCGGCCAGTAGCGTCTCCTGCAGGGCGTCCTCGGCGTCCTGCAAGGATCCGAGCATCCGGTAGCAGTGCGCCTGCAGCTCTCGGCGGTGCGGTTCCGTCAGCTCACGGAATGCTTCGCTGTCTCCGGTCCGCGCCCTGGTGATCAGGTCCGTTGTCACTCCTCCACCCCGCGTGACGTCTCTCTCGCTCTCCTAGTCGCCCTCCAAGTATAGACACCGGTCGAGTCGCGAACTGGGCGCGCCCGTTTTCTCGACATCGTGGTGTCTGTATCTGTAACGGGCTCGGACGATCCGAGCCTCGACGGATGGCGAAAGCCGCCGCGCACCAATGAGTGTCGGCCGGGGGACTCACGAGGTGGGCGGGTGTACCCACGCGGCGCAAAGGAGCCAGAGATGATGTTGAAAGACAAGGTTGCGGTGATCTACGGAGCCGGAGGGGACGTCGGCGGCGCCGTCGCGCGCGCATTCGCGCGCGAGGGCGCGAAGCTCTTTTTGAGTGGACGGAACCTTCGCAAGGTGGAAGCGGTTGCGGCCGACGTTGTCAGCCGAGGCGGGGTCGCCGAGGCGGCGCAGGTCGATGCCCTTGACGAGCAGGCGGTGGACAAGTACGTGGGCGCCGTCGTCGAGAAAGCCGGGACCATCGACATCTCCTTTTGCGCAATCTCGATCGCCAACGCGTTGACGAATAAGGCTCCGCTTCTGGAGCTCTCGGCCGAGCAGTTTGCGCTTCCCATCACGACCTATACGCAGGCGAATTTCCTCACGGCGCGGAGCGCGGCGCGCCGGATGGTCGCGAGGCGATCCGGCGTCATCTTGACGATCACCGCCACGACGTCTCGCATGGCGTTCCCGAACGTGGGTGGCACTGCGCCGGCGTATGCAGCGGTCGTGGCGCTGACCCGCACCCTCTCGGCCGAGCTCGCACCGCAGGGGGTCCGGGTCGTGTGCGTTATGCCGAACGCGATGCCGGAGACGGCGACGATCCGCGAAAATTTTGGGCGATACGCACAGGCCGCGGGCGTTACCTATGCCGAGTATCTAGCGCGTCTCGAGAGCATGACGCACCTCAGACGCCTGACCACGCTCGCGGAGCTCGCCAACGCGGCCGCGTTCCTGGCCTCTGACCAGGCCAGCGCGATGACCGGCACGATCGCCAACTTGAGCGGTGGAGCCATCGTCGAGTGAGGACGGCTATGGCCTGCGCTCGATCCATTGTTTCTCCAAAACCGGCCGGCTTCGAAGGGCCACAATGACATGAGTCGCAAGAGAACGGTGCCCTCATCAGGCTGCCACCTCAGATCCGGTGGAGGCGAATCGGGCTCGCTCTCCCTCGGACGACCTGTCGTTTTGCTTCGAGGTCGAGCTGGACTGTCTTGAACCACCAACCGGCAGCCGCGCCTGCGGGAAACAGCGCCTGCGGCAGGAGCGGGAGCACCGCCGCCAACGCGTCGGCGAGGGTCATGCCCGGCGCTTGCCGTGGGAGGACGCGGAGCACGGCCTGACGCATCGCGCCGTACTTTCCGGCATCAACAGACCGGGACGTTCCCGGACGAATGACGTTCTGCACGACCACCGTTCCGGGCTTGGCACCGGCCCCGCGTGTCGGCGATCGTTTCCGTAGCGAACGTGTGTGATTGGCCATCCTGTCCTCCAGACTCGACGCGACTACTCACGCGACGGCCACAGCCCGAGGATGGCCGTGATCGTCACCAGCTTCGCAAGGCCATCCCCAGCGTGAATCGCGTAGACACGCCACGGGTACCCTTCGTGGAGCACCGACCCCGCGAGGGCGGCGTAGATGATCACCCACATGGCCAGGCCGAACATCACCGCCGCCTGCATGGTGTGCACGCCGACGCGCGGCATCAACGCTGCCAGCACGATGGTGATCAGCAGCCAACGGCCGAATTCGCCCACCATTTCGCCGATGGCCATGGCGGCATCGCTGATGGCCGTCGCGTCACCCCCTCGGAGCGTGAGGTAGGCTCTGCCGAACAGCAGCGGGCTATACCACAATCCGCCAATCACGAACGCCAGCACGGCCGCGCCGAGCACGGCCACGAGGTTGATTCGTATCATAGGTCGGTCTCCTCCTGAGGACGCCCTGGGGCGTCTATGGAGATGTCGAGACCGAGGTGGCGGTCTCGACATCGTCAGCAGGAGCCACACCGACAGGAGGGACGCCGATGAAGTATCTGATCTTGATCTACAGCAACCCCATGAGCCGCGAGCTATGGGCCAGATTCTCGCCAGCCGAGCAGGCCGCGGGCTTTCAGTACTACGCCGCGCTGACCGATGAGCTGGCGGCCAGCGGCGAACTCGTGGTGGCGGAGGCCCTGGCCGACATCGCCACAACCACGCGCGTGCATGTGCGCGACGGGCAGACGCTGACCACGGACGGTCCCTTCGCCGAAGCCAAGGAGCACCTGATGGGCATCTACCTGGTCCAGTGCGAGTCGCCGGAGCGCGCCGTCGCCATTGCGGCACGAATCCCGGAGGCGGAGCACGGCCTAGTCGAGGTACGACCGATCATGAACCTCGGCGGCTCGGACATGTGAGGCCTGTGGATTCGCTCAGTGACCTCCTGAGTGTCGCGGCGCCGAAGGCGATCGGCGTCTTGGTGCGGCGCTTCGGGGACTTTGCCGCGTGCGAGGATGCGGTGCAGGACGCCTTGCTCGCCGCCGCGACGCAGTGGCCGGTGCATGGTGTCCCGGACAATCCCACCGGCTGGCTGGTCACAGTTTCCTCGCGACGTCGCATCGAACAGTATCGGGCCGACGAGGCGCGGCGCCGGCGGGAGGCTTACCTGCTCGCGCGCGACGTGGTCGCGGAGCCGGACACGCCGGAGACAGACGATGCGCTGACGGTGCTGCTGTTGTGTTGCCACCCCGCACTCACGGTGCCCTCGCAAATCGCCCTGACGCTGCGAGCCGTGGGCGGCCTCACGACGGTAGAAGTCGCGCGGGCGTTTCTCGTACCGGAAGCCACGATCGCTCAGCGTGTGAGCCGCGCGAAGCAGCGCATCAAAGAGGCCGGCGCCACCTTCGAGTTGCCGCCGCTGGACACGCGCTCGGCGCGCATCGACGCTGCCCTTCGCGTCCTGTACCTCATTTTCACCGAGGGGCACACCGCCAGCGCCGGATCTAAGCTCTATCGTCGCGACCTGACGACTGAGGCAATCCGCCTCACGCGGCAGCTGCGCGAGCGATCGCCGGGTGACGGCGAGGTGGCCGGGCTGCTCGCGCTCATGCTGCTCACTGACGCACGCCGCGCCGCACGCCTGGGCCAGGATGGCTCGATGGTGCCGTTGGCGGCGCAGGATCGAACGCAGTGGGACCGTCGCGCCATCGCGGAGGGCGTGACGCTGATCCAGTGGGCCCTGGCCCGGACGCCCGTCGGACCGTACCAACTGCAAGCGGCGATCGCCGCGGTACACGCGGAGGCCGCGCACGCCGATGCGACGGACTGGCGGCAGATTCTCGGCCTCTACGACCTGCTCCAGCGGTTGGCTCCTGGTCCGATGGTCACGTTGAACCGGGTGGTCGCCGTCTCGATGGTGCACGGTCCGCGCGTGGCTCTCGAGCAACTCGCCACGGCGGAGCAGGACGCGGCCTTGGCCTCGCATCACCGTGTCGAGGCGGTGCGCGCGCACCTACTGCAACAGGTCGGTGATGCCGACGGGGCGCGACGGTCGTTCGAGCGCGCCGCTCGCCGCACGCTGAGCATGCCGGAACGACGGTACTTGGAAGGGTGCGCCAGGCAGTGACGACCTCGGTCAAGGTCGGTAGGCGCTACCTCTCCGCAGAACTCGCGTCTGAGGGTGTGCGAACGACTTGGAGTTGGTGGCCCAGACGGGAGTCGAACCCTTGAATCGTTCTAGAAGCCGTCTCACAAATGCTGTCACGAGACCACGCTACAACACGATGACACGATGGTCACGATGATCCCATAGGTTTTCCTTCGTGTTCATCGAGTCATCGTGTTCATCGTGACCCAGTAGCCGTCGGCGCGTTCAGCCTGAGCTTGGTTTATGAGATCGGTTGTAGTCTCGCGCGCTCGCTCAACGTCCCATCCGATCACGCGCCCTTGCTTTGGCCCGCGCCAGTGGCGACGTCGCCGGCTTTGGCGGTGACCCAAGCGGTGTCTTTTCAGCCGGGGCGCTCTCCTGATCCGAGGACGCAACCGCCGGCCGCGACCATGCACGCGGCCACGGACGACGTAGCCGTGGCAACCGGACGGTTCCCAGCCAGCTGCGCGCCGCGGCGAACAGCAGCAATCGCCGTCCGCCGATCTCGGCCACGTGCAGGACCAGCAGCATGAGCGTGAGCGGCAGCACGAGATCGCGCACCTGACGGTTCCGAAGGTGCGCGGTGCTGAAGACGTCGTCCCACGTCGTTCGCTCGATGCCGCCTGTGACGCGCGCCATCTCGCGCAGCGTTTTCCGACCCTCGTCCGGATCCGGGCGCGGCTCGAACTCCGGCGAGTACGGGAAGGCTCAACGGCGCCAGGGGCAGCACGGCACCGCTCCCCAACTGAACCGCGCCGAGGTACAGGCCGGCCTTCTGGATGGGAAAACGCGCTTCCAAGGTGTCTTCGCCGACCCATGCCAGGGACAGCCGCTCTGACGGGCCTCCGCCGCTGGTGGCACAATCGTCGCCGTCGCGGCGCGCACATCGTCAGCTCCACCGCGGCGGCGGCCGGGATCGAGCTCGAGGCGGACGATGCCCTGACCGCCGCGGCGTTCGATGCTGGCCTGAACGCCAGACGGCGGCTCGCCGCCGAGCAGCCACCGGCCCAGTCCGACACCAAACTCCTGGAAATCTCTCCACGCGTTCAGACGGTGCGAATACTGTCCGTCGACTTCCGCCGTCAATGACGCAACGCGGCCGAGCCCGCGATGCCAGAATGCCAGCACGGGCGCCTGGTATTCGTCGGTGGTGACCACGCCCATCGTTGCGCCGGGCCGGAGATAGGTGAGGTTGTAGCCGTCGAGGCTCGGAAACGGCGACGCCGGCAATTCGCCGAGCAACACCATGTCCGGCAAGCGCGCGAGCGGCCGTCGGTTCGGTCACAAAACTCGAGCGTGCCACGGTGATGGCTTCCTGCGCAAAGAGCCGCGGCAATTCGTCCGCGCTCGCGGTGAAGTGGATCCGCCCTTGTCCGCGGGCGGCCACATCTTTCAGAAACGCCGCGTCGGGATCCGTCTCGCTGCCAAGACCGATGACGCTCACGGTGATCCCGAGAGGTTTGAGCGTCTCGAGCAGCCGCTCGTACTCGCCCGGCTCTTCCGCGTCCGCCGCGTCCGCGAACAGCACGATGTGCCGCGTCCCCTTCTCGGACTCCTGAACCATTTTTGCCGCCGTGACCAGCGCCGTGTAGGTGAAGATGCCGCCGCCCATGGACTGGATGCGCCGGACGTCGTCACAGATCTTCTCCTTCTCGCTCGCCGATGTCAGCGGACTGATCACGTGTGGCGCGCTGTCGACGGCGATCACGCCGACCTCGTCGAAGGGTCCGAGCGTCTCGATCGCCGCGCAGGTCCCGAGATTGGCCAAATCCATCTTCGTCCGGCCGTCACCGGCCGGCGCCGCCATGCTGCCGGAACGATCGAGAACGACCGCCATCGCGAGCGACAACTTGCGATGCTCGTTCTTGACTTCCATCGACACCGGCAAATACGTGTCGAGGACCGACTTGAAGTACCCGCCCACCCCGTACGACGCGGTGCCGCCGGTCAGCAGCAATCCACCACCGACGTCGCCGACAAAGTGCGTCAGTGCGGCGAGCGCCTGCGGCCCCGCCTGGCTGGCCGGCACGTTCTCCAGGATCGACCGCGCGAAAAGCCAGGAGGCTGGCAAGATCGTGCGGCAATGCCGATGGCGTGATGGTCGTCACACGGAGCTTCCCCGCCGACAAGGCGCGACTCAAGTTGTCGGGCCGGCCGCTGGCATTGACCAGCAGAATCGTGGCTGGCGCGTCGACTCGCACGGCGCCGTCACCGACGGTTGTTCTCCGGGACGCGATCGCCTTTCGCTGCGAGCTCCAGCCGGTAGCGCGCGACCCCGGGCCGGTCGATGAGGTCGCGAAACGTCAACTGTGTCGCGCCTGGCTGAAAGGTACGCGTCGTGCGCGCAATCTCGACGCCATCGCGCAGCAGGACGGCCTCCGTGTCGACGGTGCGGTCGGTCCGCACCCACGCGGTGAACTGAAACGGCTCGCGCTCATCGACCACGCCCGGCAGGTCGAGCGATTCGACGGCGATGTCCGCCGCCTCACCGCGGCCGAAGAGGCGAAAGTCGATCGGCAACCCGCGCGCCGCCGCCTCGTGCGCCGCCGCCACCACCGGCGTTCCGTTGGCCTCGCCATCCGAGAACACGATCAGACGGCCTCGACGCTCGCGCGGGATCAGGCTGGCGGCGAGACCGATCGCGCCGCCCAGATCGCTGCCGTCGTGGTCCACGTCCTGCACGAACACGCCCGCCTGACCGAACTCCTCGGGCAACCGTTCGATGCGCGCCTCGCGTCCGTACGTGACGATCCCGACCCGGTCGCCCGTCGCCCGCCGTTGCTCGAGCAGCGTGATGATCTCGAGCGCCCGGGCGCGGCTGTCGGCGGGCATCGAACGGGAGAGATCGGCGACGACCACGACGTCGACGCCCTTGCCTCCGAGCGGCGCCACCGGCACTGCCGCGAGCAGCACCAACAGGGCCAGGATGAGCACACGGACGTACCCGCCGAGCGCGGGAGATCGGCCGCGCCAGAAGTAGACGAACAGCAGCGGTACGACGAGGAGCAGGAACTCGGGAAAGAGGAAAGACATAGCGTGTGCTGTCACGACGGTGTCACGAAGATCGCGAAGGCGCGAAGAGCGTGAAGTCGCTTCGTGATGAGTCCCGTGGGCGGCCTCGGCAGTCTGAGATGGCGGTCGGCTTCATGCGCGGCTCCTCGGCGAGAGCAGGCACCAGTTGGTCACGATCGCCGTCGCACCGATCGTCAGCAGCAGCCAGAAGAGCGGGTCAGACGCCGGGCCGCTCTCGGCTCGCAACCCTCCGACGTCTGCAAAGGCACCGACATCGGCGGTCGATTGCTTGCGAAGGTTCGTCTCCGACTCGTCGAGAAAGTTCGCGCCGAGCTCGAACAGAACCTCGTCGCCATCTAGAATCTGCAGCAGTCCGCCAGGCGACGGCGCGATGAACTCCAGCAGACGGCTCGGCGGCAGGACGCGCTCGACTGCGCCGCAACGAAACCGCAACGGGCCCTTCGGATCGCGCGCGAGTCGCACGCGCACCCACTCACCCGACGCGATAATTCCAGCGTTCGGGCCCCGCCAGGGCCTGCCGGCGCATCTCGACGAGATTCGAAATCAGGATCGGCCAGTCTGGCGATCGAATCAGGTTGGTACGATCGAGGTCGAGATTGAAGAGAATCGCAGGCTCCGCTCCCGAGCTGACTGACGCGGGCAGGCCCACGAGCACCTGATCTCCAGCGGAGACGAGCGGACGAACGGCGCTTGCCACAAGCGGCATCGCTCCCGGCCACACGACTCCGCCGAACGTCACCCCCTGAAGAAGAGGATGGCGTTTCTCCAACACGAACGGACCGATAAAGTCCTTGGGCTCCCCCGTCGCGAGCCATGCGGCTGGCGCGCGGCCGAACCCCACACGCCACGCGCCTGGCGGCTGAGGCCCATCGAGCGCCCCCGCCTCGGCAAATACCAGATGCCCTGACTCGGCCTGCGTCAGGCCAGCGAGTGCGCCGAGTGCCTTGATCAACGCCTGTCGACCACGGCCGTCTGGCAAGCGATTTTCAACGCCGACGACTCGCGGTCGCGGCTCGGCCAGTATCACCGCGTTGTCGCGCATCAGCGCATCGTCGGACAACGCGACCCGCACCGGCGGAAGACCCGGGGGAAGCGGGAGCGTGAGCGAGGAGACGCCTGGCGGCAGATCGAGATCCCTGGTCAGGACGTTCTTCTCGCCGGCTGACACGCTCAGGCGGCGGCGGGCGGGCGACTCAGAATAGTTTCCGAGCGTCAGCGACACCGTCCCTCTTCCCTCGTCTGGCGTGAGGGTTCGGTCGGCAGCAGTTATGCCGACGTTGGCCAGCGGTTCTCCCACCGACACCCAGAGGATCCCGTCTTCCCCGTTCGAACCTGGCGCGACGTCGGACATCACCATCAGCCTGCCGGCGCGCCCGGAGAGCTCACGCGCCAGCCGCAATCCGAGTGCGAGCGAATGATGCGGCGCTTCCGGTTTCCATGTGTCCAGCGCGCGCCGCGCTTCGGCGGCGAGCGCGGCTGGGCCGGAAAGCACCGACGGACGCTCGCCGCTCTCGACGAGCGTCACCAGCGCCCGGTTGCCAAGGCGATCGAGCTCGGCGAGCACGCGTCGCACCGCCCTGTCGCGCGCACTTTCGCCTCGGGAGTTGACTGCGGCCATCGACGCCGAGTCATCGAGCAGCACGACGAGATGCGGGCTGACGCCGGTCGATGACACGCGCGCGCCAGCCAGAATGAGCGCCAGGGCCAGCGCGGCCAGGCATTCCAGAATCAGGCTCCTGGTGATCGGCAGCTTTGCGATCTTGCTGCCTTCCTCCGGAGTCCGTCGCATGAGCTGCCAGAGGAAGAGTCCGGCCACTGGACGAACCGGAAAGCGCCGGCGAAAGAGATGAATGGCCACGATCGCTGGGATAGCCAGCAACGCCAGCAGGCCCAGCGGCGTCGCGAAGATCATGCGGCCTCCAGCACTCCCGCTGCCGCCAGTCCACGCGCCACCTCACGAACCGGTGTACCGGCGACGACGTAGGCAAAGCGTGCGCCGACGCGGCGGGCGGCGCCCGACAGACCAAGCCGCAGACGGCTGAACCGTGCGCGATAGTCGCGAACCGCTGCCTCGTCGATCACCAGATCGAGCTCGCCCCGGCCTTCGACATCGACTAGCCGGCGGCCGCCTTCGACGATCGGCTCCGCTTCCTCGCGCAACGTGAGTTGCACGATCGTCAGCAGCGCGCTGTCACGCGCGAGCCGGGACACGAGCACGTCAGCATCGTGCGGAAACAGGAAATCGCTGACGACGACGCGCAGCGAGCGGTGGCGGAACGGCAGATGCACACCTTCGAGCGCGGAGAGGCTGGCGTCGCATGTGAGAAAGCGCTCGATGTCCTCTGGCACGTGTAAGGGCTGCGGTGGGACGGCCGAGGTCGTGATGATGCGCGAGTCGGCTACGGTTGACGCGCAGGCGCAGGCCAGCACCCCGACGAGCTCCCCATAGGCGCGGAGCTTCTCTTCTGTCACGACCATCGAGCGGCTGATATCGAGCACGAGGTCGATTCGGGGCGCGACCTCCTCGCGGTAGAGACGGACGGCGAGAACTTCGGACCGCGCATAGGCGGCCCAATCGACATGGCGGAGGTCGTCACCGGGCGCGTAGGGCCGATAGTCCTGGAATTCCAGCGAGCTGCCCGTGCCAGAGCCAAGCCGCTCACCAACCCGCCCGCCTATCGGCGTCCGCGGTATCGCTAGCCGGAATTCGGCGGCGGCTCGCACCGCTGGCCAATCAATAGAGGACGTCGGCACTGTCGGACTCCCCCGCCGTGGCTGCCGAACCGTGCGAATCGATCGGGACTTGCCGCTCCATCCCCAGGTGGATGAGCGTCGCATAGGCGAGGAGTCCGGTCAGGCTCAACATGACCGGTATCGAGAACCCGTGCTTTGTTTCCACCAGGCCCCAGTTCGCCAGTGTCCGGAACGGATTGATCAGATGGCGGGCGGAGTAAGTGAGATTGAAGACGGCCGGTTGCCAGAGCACGTAGTAGATGAGGTCGGGCAATAGGAGTGCGAGGGGCACCAGCAGCAGCACAGCAACGCGTAGCTGGAATGAAGTGAGGCCGGGCCAGACCAACCGCAACACGACAGCCGGTACGCCTGTGAAGAAGCAGATGTAACCGCACACGGCAAGGAACCAGCGGACGTTCGGCCAGACCGGGTCAAGCAGCCACGCCACCGCGAGGAGCAGCGTCATCTGCACCAGCATGTAGATGGCGCCGCGTCCGCCGCCGGGAAGAAACATCGCCAGGAGCCGGCGCCACGGCGGCAGGGCTTTTATCCGCAGCAGAATGTGGCGCGGAAGCGCCAGATCTTCGGTCACCGTGAACATCGCCACGAGCGCGAGATGCACGCTGCCGATGACGCCAAGCGCCTGAAGCGCGTTCGATCGAACGGATATCGGTTCATTGATGAAGGCGAGCACCCACGCCGCAATCAGCAGGAACTGCGCGAGGAAGCCAACCCGCAGCGGCGTGACCCTATTTTCAGTTGACAGCGAGAGCCGGTTCTCGGCAAGCAGCACGAGGTTGGCCATGGTCATCAGGCACGCCGTGGTCGTGATCGCGAGCAGCCACCAGGATTGCGATGCCGACGCGGTGAACATGAAGCCGGTGCTGCCGCCCCCAATGAGAAAAAACATGGCTCTCGGCACACCGACGACAAGGAGCATCAGAAACAGCACGATGGCCACGCCGCCCAGGACGAGTCCGGACATCGCGCGCGATTTGAGAAGGGAGGACAGGAACAGGCACGCCGCGCAGGCCCACAGCGACCACATGAACAAGACGAGCAGTGAGACCAGGATGGTCCCGAAATCGATCCCCCCCAGCAGAAAGCTCATCGCGATAAAGGGCGCGAGCCCGGCGAAGAGCGTCGCCAGCTTCACAGCCTGCGCCAGCAGCTTGCCGATCACGACACGGCGCGACGAGAGCGCGGTCAGCGTGATGAGCTCCAGTGTCTGCTCCAGCCGCTCGTTGCGCAGCGCGCTGAACGTGCCGAGCGGCACCACCGCCAGGCCGAGCAGCGTCAGGCAGCCCATCAGCGCGGCGAAGGTCCACCGGCCCGATGTCCCAGCGCCGGTGAGCGCATCGGCCGCGCCAAAGAACGCAACCGCCAACCCGGCCAGCAAACTGAGGCCGAATGAATAGTGGAACTCGCGTCCGCGCACGGCCTGCCGCACCTCCTTGACGACGAGGGGGCTGAGCCAGTCGCTCATGCTCTCGAGCCGATCGAGAAGGGCGTGGGTCGTGCTCATTGCACCCGCCCCTCGGTGATCTCGATGAACAGATCCTCCAGGCCGGCGCTTTCGGCGGTGAACTCGAGCACCGGAAACCCGGCGGCGATGAGCCGGCCGACGAGCGCCACCTGATCGTCGTCGCCACCGCCAAACTCGAACTGGACGCGCCCGCCGGCTTCGTGAATGTTCGAGACGCCGGGCTGCTCGAGAAGAAACCGTTCGAGGCCCTCGTTTGTTCCAACGAGGTTCGTTCCGGCGAGGTTTGAACCGGCGAGACGCACGGACAGGATTCGTCGGCGGCGCACGCCCTCGAGGATGTCGTCCACCGTGCCAGTGGCCAGGATTCTGCCCTTCTCGATCACCGTCACGATGTCGCACATCTCGGCGAGTTCGGTCAGGATGTGCGAGCTGAGCACGATGGTCTTGCCGTCGGCGGCCAGTTCCCGAATCAGCGTCCGGAACTCGATCCGCGCGCGCGGGTCGAGGTTGGCGGCCGGCTCGTCGAGGATGAGCAGCTGCGGATCGTGAATGATCGCGCGGCCGAGCGCGACGCGTTGCTTGAGGCCCTTCGAGAGGCTCTCGACGTGGCGCTCCCGGAGATCACCGATGCCCATGAACTCGATGATGTTCTCGACCGCCTGCCGCCGCGCGCTGCCATGCAGGCCGTACGCACGCGCAAAGAAGTCGAGATACTCGGTGACGGTCGTGTTCGCGTAGACGCCGGCATAATCCGGCATGAAGCCCGTGATCCTGCGGACCTTAGCCGGATCCTCCAGGACCGAGTACCCGCCGATGCGCGCGTCGCCGTGCTGTGGCGTATCGAGCGTGGCCAGGATGCGCATCGTTGTCGTCTTGCCAGCCCCGTTCGGTCCGATGAACCCCAGCACTTGACCCCGCTCGACGCTGAACGACACGTCGTCCACGGCGCGCACGCCATTGAAGTGCCGGACGAGCCCGTCGAGCTGGAGCATCGCGTTGCTCACGGCTGGCCCCCGGGCCACCCGATCACGAGGTGGAAACTGCTGCGCTCGACGATACCCGACACGCCGGGCTCCCAGAATGGAGAGCGTTCGAGAACCGCGAGATACGAACCGGCTGGCTGATTCTCGACGAGGTGCACGAACCTCGAGGACAGCGGCAGATCGGAGAGCACCATATTCGCCGCTCCACCTGCAGCGGCCTTGAGGGTTTCCTTCCCGCCTGCAGCCAATGGGCCGGCCAAGCTGTACACCGTGTCGCCATCGCGATAGCGCAGCGCGGAGACCGTCACACCAAGCCCGTTCACGACGGTCATCCCACCGGCCTCGCGCGTGAAGCTCAGCCGCTCGCGCGCGGGGCGAAACCCGATTTCCTCGAGGTTGGTTGGGGACCGCGCCTGGATGGCTCCCGCGGAGAATCGCTGCGAGTCAGTGAGATCCAGGCTCTGTCGCTCGCGGCTGCCGGTTCCGTCGGGGCCGAGTGGGAACACAGCGACGTCCCGCGGGAAGCGCAGCCCGCCCGACGGAGTCATGCCGGCGGCGTAGAGCGACATGCTGCCGCGCGTGGCCGCCTGCTTCCTGACCTGATCCAGCATCGTGAAGGTCATCGCGCGGCCGCGCACGCCGAGGCCTTCGCCGGCCAGGACGTAACCGGCAAGCAGCACGATAAAAATCATCGATATGAGCGGCGCGGTCAGCACCAGCAGCACCTGCTGCTGTTTGCGCCACAGGAACCAGTAGTTGACGGGTCCGATGAGAATGCCGAAGACGATCAGGATCGAAAGATACGCGCGCGCCGGCACGCCCTCGACCCCGGGAATCGGCAGCCGAAAACCGCGCGCTGCGATCGAGCCCCAGTCGCGCGCGCGGTTGACCGGCAGGGCCCAGTTGGCGTCCTGCACCTTCTCGGCGGCAGAAAGGATGCTGGCAAAGCCAGCCGTCGTAATGGACGCCGAGGTCGGCCGGTGAATTCGACCAAGAAAGTAGGCGCGGACCGCGGGCCCCTCGGTGCCTGCGGAGGCTTCTGCGCTCCCGGGAGGATCGCGCTCGGGTCGCCGTCGACAAACATCAGGTCGCCGCCGCACGCAGTCCACGTGAGCAGCGCGTCCTTCTGCGCGTCGGTCAGTTGCTCCCATTCCGCCGGTCCGATCACGACCGCACGAAGCGACGTGTACCCGAGCCAGTTGGTCGGGAGACGTCGGGGATCGAGCATGAAGTCGAGCGGCGTCGCTGGACCGCCGTGCACCGAAGAGTCAACCGGCCCGTCGGACCGGCCGTCGGACCGGCAAGGACTGTTCCTGAAGCGTAGAAACCCGAACTCGGGGGACCCATCGGTCGCAGCCAGGCTGCGGCCATCGTTCCAAACGGCGTCGCGCGGTCCGCCACGATGAGCGCGGACGCGTCGCCCGGCATGCTCCCGCTCGTGAACCCTGTGTAGTTGAAGCGTTCGAGGACGCGGCCGTCCTCCAGGATCTCGAACCGGATGCTCTCGCTATCGGCGACGACTGGCACTGGAATCGTCAGCTTCACCCGATCGCCGCGCGCCATCCGCACGGCTTGCCGGACCTCGATCCCGCCCTGCATGGTTCTGGCAGATCTAAAGAACCGTTGACCGTGGGCGACGATTTCGATGACGCGCGCCTCGCCGAGGTTCGTGATGTCGAAGCGAACGGGTAAGTAGCCCGGCGTGGTCCGCACGGCCCATTCGGAATCGATCTCGATCTTGAGCGACTCGACGTCGACCGTTCGATACTCGCCTGCGGCACCGAGCGACACGGACGCCCACAGCAGGAGCAAGAGTGAGTACTGCCACTGACCGCGCCGTCGTGTGCCGCGCGTATTCACATCTACCTCGCTTCGAGCGTCTGCGGCAGCCCTCGTTCGACTTCCGGGATCGCGTCGAGCAACGCGGCCACGACGCGCCTGCCGTCCCAGCCTTCCAGCCGCGCCGCATAGTCGAGCACCAGCCGGTGGGCCATGGCTGGAGCAGCCACGCGGCGGACTTCGTCGAAACCGACGTTGGGCTTGCCTCGCAGCAGCGCCAGCCCGCGCGACGCGGCGCCGATGGAGATGGCGGCACGCGGCGAGCTGCCATGCTTCACGAACGTCCGCACGGCCTCCGGCGCGTCGGCGCACGCCGGATGCGACGCCGCGACGAGCCGCGCGATGTAACTGGCAACACCCCGCGGCATGTGCACGGCGTCGACCAGCGAGAAGAGCTCGTGCAGGTCGCTGGCGGCCAGCACCGGTTCGAGCGGCGGCGGCGCCCCGTGGACGCGCGTGACGAGAATCTCCTCGAGCACCGACCGCTCGACGCCGGCGATGTCGACCTTGAACATGAACCGGTCGAGTTGCGCTTCGGGAAGCGGATAGGTCCCTTCGAGCTCGATGGGATTCTGCGTCGCGAGCACGAAAAACGGGTCGGGCAACGACCGTGTCTCGCCGAACGTCGTCACCCGGTGCTCCTGCATAGCCTCGAGCAGCGCCGCCTGAGTCTTGGGCGAAGCGCGGTTGATCTCATCAGCGAGCAGGACATTGGTGAAGACCGGGCCGGGGTGAAACACGAACTCCTTGCGGCCGTCGCGTTCCTGCAGGATGTGGCTGCCGGTGATGTCGGTGGGGAGCAAGTCGGGCGTGAACTGGATTCGGCGGAAATCGAGCGACAAGAGCCGCGACAGCGCCTTGACGAGCTCGGTCTTGCCAAGTCCCGGAAGGCCTTCGAGCAGCACGTGGCCTCGAGCGAGGAGCGCCGCGACAACTTCGTCGATCGTCGCTTCCTTGCCGAGGATCACCCGGCGCAGCTCGTTGACGAGACGCGCGACCTTCGCCTGGCCGTCGGCCAGGCGCTCGGGGGCAATGAGTGCCCGACCGTCTCCCATCATCATCGGCTCATTTCTCGAAGTATTTCTTGACGGCGCTCTGGTGGCGCGGCGCCAGCGTGCGGCGCCATGCGGTCTGGCCAGCGACGGCAGCATACTGCCTGGCGGCCGAGGACGCACTCTGTGCGGGCGATTCCTGCGGCGTCCCCGGCAGATCGACGACCGGCGCCCAATCGTCGGGACTTCGTGCCGCCCCCGGCGGCAGCGGTTGCGACTTGAACCGATCGAACGGCAACGATTCCTTGCCCCAGGTAAGCGGGGCATCGCCACGCCCGCGATTGATGCCGCCTCGTCCCGGGTTCCCATCGCCATCTGGGGCTGACTCGCTGGACTCGAGCGGAAACTCCGATGGGTCGAACCGCCCGAACTCCTTGCCCAGCCGGCCAGGTCCGCCGAGGCGTCCCTTGGTTTCGGCCAGCTGCTTGGCCAGCGCGGCCATGAGCGCAGCGCGCGATGCGCCGTCGGTCGGAAGCTTGCCACTCTTGAGAAGTCGCTGCAGATCAGCGGGCGCGCCGGCCAGCAGGCCGCTCTGCGCAAGCTTTTCGAGCGCCTTCGTCAGTTCGGCGGCCTGAGCGTCGGAAACCGCGCCCGCGTCCGCGCCACCCTTGGCCGCGGCTTCGTAGCGAGCCATGCTCTCCTCGGCCCACTTCAGAGCATTCTGCTTCTCCGACACGCCAGCCGCGATTTTCTCGCGCAGCGCATCGGCCGCTTCCCACGAAGATGCGTCGACACGCTCCCTGGCGCTACGGCGAATGCGTTCGACCTCCTCTTCCAATTCCTTCTGCTCCTCAACCGTGATCAACTCCTGTTGCTTCAACCCGGCCAGCGTGGTCATGAGATTGGCGGCGATGTCGTCGGCGAGCACGCTGTCCGTTCCCGGAGGCACTCGCTGCGGCAGCCACAACGCTATAGCCAGAAATGCCACCGCGGGAGGCAGTACGGCGAGCTTGCGCCATGGTCGCAGTCGCGGGAGCGAGAACTTCGAGGCGTGCTCCGCCAGAGGCGACTCGGCCCACGCCAGGTCGTTCGTTTCGAGGAGCGTCAGCAGCATCCCCTGGCCGCCATTCAGCCAGTCAGCCACCGCGACGACGTCGGCGGACGGGTATGACCGCCTGAAGCAGATCACGATCGCCGGAATGGCCATCAGGACAGGCGCCAGCCAGAGCCAGCGCAGGCTTGACGCCGCACCGGGCAGGAACAGGCGGCAAACCAACGCCACGAGCCCCGCAAGGAGCAGGCTCGCGACCGCCCAGGCCGGCCACACGTCCAGAAAGAGGCCGACGGCGAGACGACGCGCAAGCCGCCGCAGGGCAGGTCGAACCGACGCGGGCATTTCGTTCATAGACGTACTTAGACCCCGGTCGGGCCTGATTATCTCAGAGACCAGGGGGCTGGCGCATGGCTCGCGCGCAGGCAGGGAGAGGGATGAAAGGCGAGGTCTCAGAAAACCTGCTTCACGGGGCGTTCTGGCGTAGTTCGCTCATCGAATCAGTCTAGCGAGTTCTGCGAACCACCCCGTCTTCAGTTGAATCGTCGTCTGCAGCGCGGCGCCGGGGACTGCCTCGACGCTGTAGATATCGCCGTTTGGTGCAATTCCCCATTCACCCGCCGTGTCCCATTCGCACTCTTTTCGCTCCGGGCCGAACTCGATGCTCGTGCCGACCGTCGTGGCCGTCACCAGATGACCGCGTGACCCCGCCGGAAGAGCAACTTGTTCGATGAGACTCCGTCAGGCCTATCGACCCGCAGAACGACCCAGCAGCGCTTCGACCTCGCGTTCGACCACCAGCCGTGTCGCATCGTCGTGCACGACTGGTTTGAACATGATGCGCCCCTCGGAATCGATGAGCGCCGTCTCCGGCGTTCCGTTGACGCCGTAGATCTTTTCCGCCCACTCCCAATTCGCCTCGAGCGACACGAACGCGACGCCCATCGACGTCAGAAGCGGCAAGACGGCGTCGCGCTGCGCCGGCTCGAGGTTGATTGCCAAAACGTCGAACCCGCGCGACCTGTAGTTCTCGTGGACCAGCTTCAGGTGAGGAAACTCCTCACGGCATGCGGCTCAACCGGGGAACCAGAAGGCGAGGAGCACCACACGGCCCCGATAGTCCGCCAGCCGTACGGTCGTGCCATCCCTGGTGTTCGGCAGCTCGAACGGCGGCGCCGGCGTGGCGTTGCTGTCCCGGATTTTCCAGACGTCGGCGTCCATCTGCTGCGGGGTCTTCTTCAGGGCCCTCCCATACTTGACGAGCGCAGCCTGCACACGGTCATTCGGTGTCCTGGCAAGGCTCTCGACGAGCGAGATGTACGCCTGTTCGAGTCGTCCGGCGCCCGCACCCGTTTCCGCCTTCATCAGTACCCACGTCGTTCCGTGGGAGCCCGACGGCCGCGTCATGCGCTGAAGGATGTCCAGCGCTTCTGCGAACCGGCGCTCGGCGGTGAGCGTCGCTGCCTGTGCCAGCGCCTGCTGTTGTGCGACGCGTTGCGGCCACGTCTTGCTCGCCGGCAGCCACTTCGCCATGTCCTGCGCGAGCGACAGCGCTTCGGAGGGGGTCGTGAGCTCGCCGTAGTACGAACTCATCGCACTGGAGCTCCAGCTGAACTTGTCGGGAGGATAGTTCGTCCGCAGTCGCTCGAAGTACGCTCGCCGCTCGGGATTGGATGACTCAGTGGCGAGATCGGACAAGGCCTGCGCCGCTGCCTGGCTGTCGGGGAACTTCTGGACGACGGTCGAGGCGAGCTCCCTGAAGCGCGGCGGATCGCTCCGCTTGTGGGCCTCTGCGTAGCGGACGAGGTACTCCGGGTTGCCCGAATCGCTCTCGACTGCCGCCTTCCAATGCTGCCGCTCGGCAGGCGAGTCACCCCGGAGGTTCGCGTTCCTGGCGAGTTGCACGTGCGCCCGAGCGAGCCTCGGATCGAGGCGAAGTGCTTCGTTGTAGAAGCTGTCGGCGGTCGCAGGATCGTGCGAAAGGAAGCCGAGCGCCCATTTGAACGCGGCGCGATGGGGATCCCGCTTCGCCCACTGCGTGTACAGCTCGTTGAGTTCAGGGACCTCCGGCGTGCGGCTCGCCGGCTGCGCCAACGCCCGGCTGCTCTCGATGTATCGCATGTGCGCGTCCACGAAGTCTGGATCGACCTCGATGGCGCGTCGAAACGCGCCGGCTGCCTCGGCGCGGCGCCCGGATTTGCTGGCCTGGTCACCCGTGGCATAAAGGGCTCGCGCGGCTGGTGAACCGGTGCTGCCGTATCGTGGGCCGCAGGCAGGAACAAGCAGCAGAAGCGTGAGGGCAACCAGCCGGGCGCGCGTCATGACTCTCCTCCAGATCACCAGCAAGCGGACGTGAACCACCCTGCACCATCAGACGGATTGTAACGGCGTCAAGTTGGGAAGTCTTCCGCCTTCTGAGCGGTTTGCAAGTGCTTGCAAGCGGCGACGCGCTGCGCAAGAGAGCGAGGTTTGCAGACAGCAGGTGACGGCTCTGCAAGTCCAGCGGATCAGGCGAACAGTTGCCTGTCGGGCGTACCCTTATGCTAGAAGGGTACGTACCACAGCGCACGAGGTCCGTGTGTTGCGTAGAAGCTCTTATGCCGATCTCCCGATCCACCGACCCCCTCTGGTACAAGGACGCGGTCTTCTATCAGCTGCACGTCAAGTCTTTTGCGGACAGCAACGCTGACGGCATCGGCGACTTCGTCGGGCTGACGTCCAAGCTGGACCATCTCGCGGCGCTCGGCGTCGACTGCCTCTGGATCCAGCCCATGTATCCATCGCCATTTCGGGACGATGGGTACGACATTTCCGATTATACGAACATCCATCCGAGCTATGGCACGCTCCAGGAGTTCGAGACATTCCTGGAGCAGGCGCACGCGCGCGGGCTGCGCGTGATCATCGAGCTCGTCTTGAATCACACGTCGGATCAGCACGCGTGGTTCGTCGAAGCGCGCAGCTCGACGAACAATCCGCGTCGGGACTGGTACGTGTGGAGCGAGACCGACGATCGCTATCGCGGCGTTCGCCTCATCTTTCTCGACACCGAGCTCTCGAACTGGGCCTGGGACCCGATCTCGAAGGCCTACTACTGGCACCGGTTCTTCAGCCACCAGCCGGACTTGAACTACGACAATCCGGCAGTTCGCGAAGCGATCTGGGCGGTCATGAAGTTTTGGCTGGATTTCGGCGTCGACGGCTTTCGCGTGGACGCGGTGCCCTACTTGATCGAGCGCGAGGGCACATCGTGCGAGAACCTGCCGGAGACGCACGCAGGTACTGAAGGAGCTGCGGGCCCGATTGGACGCGCACTTCACGGGGAAGGTGCTCCTGGCCGAAGCCAACATGTGGCCGGAGGACGTGCGGCCGTACTTCGGCGCAGGCGACGAGTTCCACATGTCGTTCCACTTCCCCCTCATGCCTCGTATGTTCATGGCGCTTCGACTGGAGGACCGCAAGCCGCTCATCGACATCATCGAGCGCACCCCGAGCATTCCGGATTCCTGCCAATGGGGCATCTTCCTGCGCAATCACGACGAGCTGACATTGGAGATGGTCACGGAGATCGAGCGCGAGTACATGTGGGACGAGTACGCGAAGGACGCCCGCGCGCGGATCAACCTCGGGATTCGACGAAGGCTCGCGACATTGATGGAAGGGGATCGGCGGCGTATCGAGCTGATGAGCGGGCTGCTCATGTCGCTGCCGGGAAGTCCGATCGTGTACTACGGCGACGAGATCGGCATGGGCGACAACGTGTATTTGGGTGATCGGAACAGCGTCCGCACGCCGATGCAATGGAACATTGGTCTCAACGCGGGCTTCTCAACCGCCGATCCCGAGCGGCTGTGCCTGCCCGTTATCTCGAATGCCGTGTACGGGTATCAGGCCGTCAACGTGGAGTCGCAGCAGCGAAACCCAACTTCATTGCTAAACTGGACGCGGCGCCTCATCGAGGTTCGGCGCTCGACGCACGTCTTCGGTCGTGGGTCGATCGAGTTCCTGAAGCCCGCGAACCATCGCGTGTTGGCCTTCACGCGCACGCTCGGGCGTGAGACCGTGCTCGCGGTCAACAACCTTGCGGGAACGGCCCAGGTTGCGGAGCTCGATCTTTCCGCCTTGGCCGGCGCCATTCCGATCGAGATGTTCGGCGGTAGCCTCTTTCCGCGAATCGGACGCGAGCCGTACGTCATGATGATGGGTCCGTATGACTTCTATTGGTTCCGGCTGCGCTGGTTGTGAAGGAGTGGCTACTGTCGACTCCGTCAAGCAAGGAGTGGCTACCGCCCACTCCGCCAAGCAAGGAGTGGCTACCGCCGACTCCGCCCGTCAGACCTTCGATGCCTGTAACGCCTGAGACCGTGGAGCACGAGAGCACCCTCTCCGACGCGTTCCTCAGGCAGCTGATGGCAGTCGGCCAGGTCGACGTCCTGGTAGGGCTGCCGACCCTCGACAATGCCGCGACGATTATCGACGTCGTTCGTGCGATTCACCTGTGCTTCACGCGCGATTTTCCCCGCCTGCGCACGGTGATGATCAATTCGGACGGCGGCTCGACCGACGGCACGCCGGAGCTGATGCGAGCCGCGACATTCACGGAAGCGGATATGGTGCAGACGTCACATACGCTGCGGACGCTCCATCGGGTGCTGGCGCCATACCATGGCCTGCCGGGCAAGCTCACGGCGCTCCGCACGATATTCGCGGCGGCTGAGCTGACCCAGGCCAAGGTGCTGGTGATCGTCGATCCGAACGGTCCCGCAACGAGTCCCGAGCGCGTGACCGAGCTCATCACCCCGGTTGCCCGCGCCGAGATCGAGTTCCTGACGCCCCGCTATCGGCGGCATCCCCGCGATGGCGTGCTCGTCACCCAACTGGTGCGTCCCTTCGTGCGTGCCTTGTACGGCGTCGCGCTCGACGAGCCGCTTGGCGTCGAGTTCTCGTGCTCCGGACGCTTTGCGTCGCATTGCCTCGAGCAGGACATCTGGAACCACGAGATCGCGAGCTTCGCGATCGATCTCTGGCTGCGCACCGAGGCCGTCGCTCAGAACGTGACAATCGGTCAGATCTGGCGCCCTGCCTCGACCACCGCTGGCGTCCGGACAACGCTGCGCGACGCCGTGCAGCAGGTCGTGCTGTCCCTGGTCGAGAGCCTTCGTGCACACGACTCGTTCTGGACGTCGGCCAACGGGCTGACACAGCTGCGCACCTGGGGCGACGATCCGCAGGTGATCCCTGACCCGCCAGCCTGGGAGTACACGGCGCTCGCCGAACAGGCACGTCACGATGTGGTCGAGATCAAGGCCCTGCTCGCGGGCGTGCTCGATCCGTCGGTTCTCGCGCGAGTGCTCGAGGACATGTCGGCCCCGAGTTTCCGCCTTGATGACCAGCTGTGGGCCGGAATCGTCTACGCGTTTGCCGCGGCCGCGCGGCACGGATCGACCGGCCTCCAACACGTGGCTGGGATGTTCGTACCGCTCTACTTGTGGCGGGCGTCCGCGTTCATGGCGCACACGGCGCGCGAGGACGCTGCCGCCGTGCAAGCACGACTCGATTCGCTGTGTGGGACGTTCCAACAGCTGAAGCCGCTGCTCGTCAACAGTTGGTCGGCCAAAGAGTGAGGTCGCGATGATTCAAGAGATCGGCGATGCGCTCGTGCAGTCCTGGCGCAACTTTGCCAATGCCTTCGTGCTGTTCGTGCCGCGCCTGGTCGCCGCCACCATTATCTTTGCCGGCGGTTTCGTCGTGGCGATTGTCGCGCGCCGAGTCGTCCAGCGATTACTCGCGTGGCTGGGGTTCGATCGTTTAGCGCTGCGCACCGGGGCCAGCGAGATGCTGCGCGTGGCCGACATGCCAAGCGCCGAGCTGCTCGTCGCGAAGATCGTTTTCTGGATCGTCTGGATCGGCTTCATCGTCTCGGCCGTGGACACGCTGCAGTTCGGACCGTTTCAGGGACTCGTCGAGGAATTCTTCGGGTTCGTGCCCCGTTTCCTGGTTGCGCTCCTGGTCCTCACGCTCGGATTCCTGGTGGGCAACTTTCTCTGGCGTGCCACGCTGCTCGCATCGGTGAATGCGGGACTGCCGGGCGCACGCCTGTTGAGTAGCACGCTGCGCCTTCTGGTCATCGCGATCGCTGTCGTCATGGCGCTCGAGCAGCTGCGCCTCGCGACCACCGTGGTCCTGACGGCCTTTGCGATCACGTTTGGCGCGTTGATGCTTGGACTGGCGATCGCGTTCGGGCTCGGCGGCCGAGATGCCGCCAGAGAGCTGCTCGAGCAGCATCTCAAGGGCAAGAAAGGCCGGGAAACCGACGCCGCACCTCACCTATGACATCTCCTCGTTCAAGCGGCGTACTCCTCCATCCCACCTGCCTTCCCGGACCGTTCGGGATCGGCGACCTCGGCGCCAACGCTGTCGAGTTCATCGACCTGCTCGCTGCCGCGGGGCAACGACTCTGGCAGGTGCTGCCGCTCGGACCAACCGGCTATGGCGACTCCCCATACCAGTGCTTTTCCGCGTTTGCAGGTAACCCGCTGCTGATCAGCCTCGATCTCTTGATCGAGCAAGGACTGCTCACCGAGCCTGAAGCGCGCGGCGGTGTGGACTTTGCCGAGGAGACCATCGACTTCCAAGCTGTGATCGCGCACCGTCACGCGCTCTGGCCGCGAGTGCTCGATCGCTTCGACACGGCTGCCGTCTCTCGGCATAACAGCTTCGAACGCTTCTGCGCCGAGCAGGCGGGCTGGCTGAACGACTTCGCGCTCTTCATGGCCATCAAAGCCGCGCACGCGCAGGCGGCGTGGACCGAGTGGGAGCCCGACATCGCGCACCGCGATCCCGCTGCCGTCGGGCGGTGGTCCACTCGCTGCGAGCGAGACATTCGTTTACACAAGCTGACGCAGTTTCTGTTCTTCGAACAGTGGCGCCGCGTGCGCGAAGCCTGCCGCGCGCGATCGATCACGATCATGGGCGATCTGCCCATCTTCGTCGCCCACGACAGCGCCGACGTCTGGGCAGAGCGGGAGCTCTTTCGCCTCGATCCGGACGGCCAACCGACAGTCGTCGCCGGCGTGCCGCCAGACTACTTCAGCGCGACCGGACAATTGTGGGGCAATCCGCACTATCGATGGGAGGCGCTGGAGCGCACCGGATATACCTGGTGGATCGAGCGCTTTCGCGCGCTGCTCGATCTCGTCGATTGCATCCGCATCGATCACTTCCGCGGATTTGCAGCATCGTGGGAGGTCCCGCGAGGTGCGACGACGGCCGCGCAGGGCGAGTGGGTCAAAGGACCCGGTGCCGCCCTCTTCGACGCGGTCCGAACGGCGCTGCACGCAGAACGGCTCCCCTTCGTCGCGGAAAACCTCGGCGTGATTACGCCGGAGGTCGAAGCACTCCGGGGGCGGTTCGGGTTACCCGGGATGGCAATCCTACAGTTTGCGTTCGGCACCGATCCGCAAGCGCCGGATTTCAAGCCGCACAATTTTCCACGAAACCGTGTTGTCTACACCGGCACGCACGACAACGACACGACGATGGGCTGGTGGACCGGCGAGGTCGGGCACAGTACGCGATCGATCGCGGATCTTGCCGACGAGCGCGACCACGCGCGCCGGTATCTCAACATCAATGGTCCCGACGTGCACTGGCACTTCATCCGCGCCGTGCTGGCGTCGGTCGCCGACACCGCGATTGTTCCCGCCCAGGATCTGTTGGGCCTCGGAAGCGAAGCGCGCATGAATCGGCCGGGGACGATCGGTGGCAATTGGCGATGGCGCCTGCTTCCGGAACAACTCACGTCAGACGTCGCCCGAAAACTGGGCGTGATGACCGAGACCTACGAACGGGTTTGACGATCCGCCGGGTAGGCACGAGCGAGCTCGCAAATGCCGAGGCGAAAGGTTCGGGAAAGGAGCAGTCACGATGTCTATCACCCTGACAAGCCCCGCGTTCGGCGACGACGAGATCATACCGAGGCAATTCACGTGTGACGGCGACAACGTACCGCCCCCGTTGCAATGGTCACCCGGCCAGGACGGCACACGCAGCTTCGCCCTGACGATGGAAGATCCAGACGCAGCAGGAGGAACGTTCACCCATTGGGTGCTGTACGACATTCCCGCACGAGTGACACACTGGCCCAGCGAGGGGAGCGGCAAGACGATGCTCAACAGCTTCGGCCGCTCCGGGTACGGAGGGCCCTGTCCTCCGCCAGGCGATAGGCCGCATGGCTACGTATTCAGCGTTCATGCTGTCGACGTAAGATACCTGGAGCTCTCCGACGAACGCATCGAGAATCTTCGGGCGGCGCTTTCGAAGCACTCGCTCTCGATCGGCCAGCTCGTCGGACGTTACGAGCGGTGACTGCGATAACGTCGGATTCAACGCGAAAGCTTACGCCGAACGCCCTCCCGCGACCCACAGCGTGTTCGCAAGCAGACTCCCGCCATGAGCGGTACGCCGTTCTGTCACTGAGTGATTCGTTGGCGGGGTCGACGGGACTCGAATCCTGTGACCGTGTGTTTCTAAATTGGTGATGGCGCGCGGCTTCTGGTGCTTGGAGGCGGTTGCCTAGTTTGGAAACGTGCTGCACTTCTTGTGAGGATATGCGCGCCGGTCGTGGCCCAGATTGTGCGGACGATGTGGTCACGTGCTTGCGGGCAATCCTGGTCACCGAACGCGACCCTTCTGCGTCAACATTCCCGTCCCGTCGCCGCCCGATCTGGGTCGCGCGAGCGTCGCGCTCCACGTCCAGTTCCGGTCGCACGACGGCGATGTCGTCGGCGAGCACGCTGTCCGTTCCCGGAGGCACTCGCTGCGGCAGCCACAACGCTATGGCCAGAAATGCCACCGCGGGAGGCAGTGCGGCGAGCTTGCGCCATGGTCGCAGTCGCGGGAGCGAGAACGTCGAGGCGTACTCCGCCAGAGGCGACTCGGCCCACGCCAGGTCGTTCGTTTCGAGGAGCGTCAGCAGCATTCCCTGGCCGCCATTCAGCCAGTCAGCCACCGCGACGACGTCGTCGGACCGGTATGACCGCCTGAAGCAGATCACGATCGCCGGAATGGCCATCAGGACAGGCGTCAGCCAGAGCCAGTGCAGGCTTGACGCCGCACCGGGCAGGAACAGGCGGCAAACCAACGCCACGAGCCCCGCAAGGAGCAGGCTCGCGACCGCCCAGGCCGGCCACACGTCCAGAAAGAGGCCGGCGGCGAGACGACGCGCAAGCCGCCGCAGGGCAGGTCGAACCGACACGGGCATTTCGTTCATTGACGTAATTAGACCCCGGTCGGGCCTGATTATCTCAGAGACCGAGGACCTGGCGCTTGTCTCGGGCGCAGACAGGGAGAGAGGGATGAAGGCGAGGTCTCAGAAAACCTGCTTCACGTCGCGTTTTGGCGTAGTTCGCTCATCGAATCAGTCTAGCGAGTTCCGCGAACCACCCCGTCTTCAGTTGAATCGTCGTCTGCAGCGCGGCGCCGGGGACCGGCTCTGCGCTGTAGATATCGCCGTTTGGTGCGATTCCCCATTCTCGCGCCGTGTCCCATTCGAATTCTTTCCGCTCCGGGCCGAACTCGATGCTCGTGCCGACCGTCGTGACCGTCACTGAGATGACGGCGCGACCCCGCCGGAACAACAACTCCCGACCATCCGGCGACCATAAAGGCGTCGTGCCACCTGCCGCGGTGACGGCCACGCGGTCGCCTTGACCAGAAACCGGCAGAACGTACACTTCGATCGCACCCGTCGCCGTCGAGTCGTAGGCGAGCCACTGCCCATCCGGTGAGATTCTCGCGCTCGAAATCGCGCCTGGTTCGGTGCGAATCACTTCGCGAGGCTTGCCTCGCTGCAGGCGCATGATTTCCATCTTGACCTGGACTGGACGTCCGCCGTAGGCCATGAGCGTCTGCCCATCTGGTGTCCACCCCGCGAGATGGAATTCGATGTTCTCCGGGGGCACGAGCGGTTGCGGCTCGCCGCTTCCGTTGACATTCTTCAGAAAGACACCCCAGAGACCCCTCCCCGCCACCGGACCTGAAACAGCGAGCTGGCGACCGTCCGTCGTCCACGCGAGCGATGACGCTCGGGTGATCCCCGTGTCTTCCAGCGTGACCGTCGTACCGCGCTTGAGATCGATCAGCACTGGACCCGAACTACCCCAGCTATTGATGGCCAGGCGGCCCCCGTCGGGCGACAACATGAAGCCACGACCGATCAGGTGCGGCGGAGCTGCGAGGGCAACCGGCTTTTCCTGCCGAGTCGCCCGGACGATCCGCATCGGCTCGCGCAGGCTCCCACGGAGATAGCCGGTTGCAAAGACAAGGGTGCCGTCCCCAGAAAACGCGAAGGTTGGCGCACCGTTGCGCCCATACGCTACGTCCTGAAGCAGCGCGACGGGCGCACCAGTGACACGGGCCGTGGATGGATTGAAGGCAATCCCTCGCAGCTCGGTGTCGAGCGTGTACACGACGTAACCGTTTGGAGCGAACCGCGGACCGACGCCCTCGAGGCCTGAGATCGATCAACTCACGCGTGTCGAGATTGACTGCTGCGATTTGTCGTGTGTCCCAGTCGCTCAGCAGCACCGAACGCTCACCTGGCAGCAGATCGGGCCACGCGAGCCCTCGATCGACATCCTCACCGTCGACACGAACCTTGGGCACGATGTTCTGCGGAGTGCCTCCGCCAGAAGGAACTTTCCAGAGCCCGCGGGGCTGCGCGCCGACGAAAATCAGGTTGTCGTCCTTCGTCCACACGCCGCCGAAGTAGTCCTCGATGGGCGCGACCGGCTGCGTCAGACGTGTGTCGAGGGAATATTTGCGCAGCTCGGGCCGCGCGGCGGGTCGACCGGAAGCACCGGCGGAAGTGCCGACAGCAAACGCGACCCACCGGCCATCAGGCGAGAAGAACGGCCCCTCTGCTGTCTCGCTGCCCGGTACCAGCGTGGCGTGCGCTTCACTCAACGGCCGCACGTACAGTTGTTGCGACCCGTTCGCCTCACGCGCAAGGAATGCGAGCGTGCGCCCGTCTTTGGAGAGAGCGAGCTCTGGCGGGCCGACGCCATCGAGATAGCGCCCTTCGGGCAACGGGATCGCTGCGCTGAGAGGAACGCTGTGAGGCTCGGGCGCACGAGCACGGAGCAACAGGACGCCAAGAACTGCGCTGGACGCGAGTCCCGCGACGGCCAGGACGCGCACCAGACGCTCACGCGGCACAGAAGGTTTCGCCGTGACCGCACTCGATGGCGCAGAGAGGGCCTCGTCAATGTCGAACCGCGCGTCGCCGATCGCTTGCAGGCGGCGACGCGGATCTTTCTGAAGGCATCGCTGCAGCAGACGCAAGACCGAGGGTGGTGTCGTCGCCGGCACCCGTGACCAGTCCGGCTCCCGCTCGATCACCCGCGCGAGGATCTCGGACGTGCTTGCGGCCGTGAACGGCGCGGCACCGGTCAGCAGCTCATAGAGCAGCACCCCGAACGCCCAGATGTCCGCGCGCCGATCGACCATCCTTCCCTTGGCCTGTTCCGGCGCCATGTAGCCGGCGGTCCCGAGCAGCACACCGACGTGCGTGTGGATGTTGGTAATCGTCGGCGTGTCCGCGATGCCGCCAGGCGACGCACCTGGCGGGTCGAGTGCCTTTGCCAGGCCGAAGTCCAGTACCTTCACTGTGCCGTCGGGCCGTACCTTGATATTCGCGGGCTTGAGGTCCCGGTGCAGGATCCCCTGCTCGTGGGCGGCTTCCAGCGCGTCGACGACTTGCCGCGCGATCGCCAGCGCATCTTCGACCGGCATCGGACCGCGCGAGAGTCGCTCGGCCAGGTCCTCCCCGTCGATGAACTCCATCGCGAGCGCGCGTGACTGCCGGCCGTCGGTCTGACCGTCTTCGAGACCGTAGATCTGCGCGATGTTCGGGTGATTGAGTGAGGCGAGCGTTCGCGCTTCCCGCTCGAACCTCGCGAGACGTTCCTCATCCTTCGAGAACAGATCGGGAAGAACTTTGACGGCGACCGTGCGCTGCAGCCGGGTGTCGGTTGCCTTGTAGACTTCACCCATGCCGCCGGCACCGATCAGACTGACAATCTGATACGGTCCGAACCGTGCACCGGGAACAATCGTCATGAAGTTGTGGCCGGGATTATACCCGTGTCCGCCCGCAGGCCTCAGTCGACTGGATTCGGCAGCGATGCTCGTCCACCCACCCTCCAGTGACCCCATGGCCATCGCAGGCCCGGATGAGTTGAAGCTCAAGACGTCGGCAAAGCTACCAGACGTCGCCGGGCCGCCAGTCGGCAACTATATCTCCGTCCCGACCGAGGCGCGGTGTGACTTGTTGACGGTCCGTTGCTTTGGATCATAAAGTCCTTTGGTGCCACGAGCGCTGAGCGCGTCTCACAGGCGGGAGGTCGAACATTGCGGCTAACCAGGCGAGATGTGCTGATCTTGCTGCTCGCCCTGAGCGTCGCCCCGGCCGTGTTCCTCGGCAGGATATGGAAGGCCAACGCCGCTCGCGGCGGACAGCAGCCCGCCGAACCGTTCCGTATCGCTGGCAACTTCTATTACGTCGGCGCGAACGACGTGACATCCTTCCTCATTACCGGGCCCGAGGGCCACGTCCTGCTCGACGGCGGTTATCCCGGCACCGCGCCGATGATCATGGCGAGCATCGCGAGCCTCGGCTTCGACATCAAGGACGTCAAAGTACTCCTGAACTCGGCGCCGCACGGGGACCACGCCGGCGGGCTGGCGGCGCTCCAGCAAGCGTCCAGCGCCGAGCTGTGGGCCAGCGACGCGAGCGCCCGCGTCATCGCCTCCGGGGGCGACGACCCTGACATCGCCTTGCCGTTGAGGACCCTTGTCCAAATTGGGATCCTCGGCTACCCGCCCGCGCGCGTCGACCACCGGTTCAAGGACGGCGAGACGATCCGTGTCGGGCCGATCGCGCTCACGGCGCACATTACCGGCGGCAGCACCCGGGGCTGCACCTCGTGGTCGTTCAAGGTTCGCGATGGTGAGCGAGACCTGAACGTCGTGAGCGCCTGCGGCCTGATGGTCGTGCTAGGGATGCGGTATCCAGAACAAAAGGCCGACCTCGAGCGCAGCCTCCGGGTGCTGCGGAGCCTCCCAGCCGACATCTGGGTGACCTCGCGTGCGAGACCGTGGGATCGGTACCGCAAGTTCGTCGCGAGTAAGACGGCGAAGAACCCGGTGGACCCGTTCATCGACCCCGATGGCTACCGCGCCTTCCTCGACACCGCCGAGGCAGAATTCCGCAGCGGGCGCGTGCACTAGTCTGATCCGAGGGGCTTCGCCCCTCGGACTCCCCTACACGCGCCCTCGCGCGCCGCTTCGCCGGCGCGCTTCCGCCTCCGCTAAAGCTGCGGCGAGACCTCGCCGAAGCGCCTACGGCGCGAAGGCGGGCCGGTCGCGTGGCTCGCTCGCACGGCTCGCTCGCTCCTTGGAACGAGCGTCAGGTTTATGAGATGGCTCCTGGCAGCAAAACGATCCACGGGCGTGGTCGACGCTGCGCTTCCGCTAGAGTCGACGGAGGTTACGGCGGAGGCGATGGGACTGATGGCCGTCCCGGTAGAGTGGACCCATCACCGCCGTGGTCCTTGTCAGCTGCGCGAAGACCACGAGGTGCGGGATCAATTACACGGGCACCAGGACGGCTGGAATGAGCCTCGCGACATAATGGCTCTGTGCCTGTACAGCTTAGTCCGGCCGATGTCCGTAGCATGCTGCGAGCCGATGCCGTCGGCCTCGTATTGGGCAGCCTGCTGCTGGTCGTCGGACTGCTCGCGCTGGTGCTGTGGGGAGCGGCGCGACGCCGAGCGCGCACGCTTCCTGCGCGTAGTCATCCGCATGGCGGCGCGTTGCTCGGCATCTTCGCGGTTCTGTACGGCTTGCGCCTGCTGATACGCACAGCGACAGGCCCTCTCGTGTTCGATCTGGACCCGGCGGTCTTGAGCTATGCCGAGGCGGCGATCACCTACGTCATCCCACTCCCGTTATTCATCTTCGTACGCAACCTGATCCCCTGGCGCCGCTTCACCTATTGGTCCGCCGTCGCGCTGGCGCTGTTCGCAATCTCTGGCGTGCTGTCCGACGCGATCCTCCGTCGTCCTAATTCGGCAGTCACGCTCAACAACCTCATCGCGATTACGGTCCTCGGCGCGCTTCTTGCGGTGATCTTCCGACCGGGGCTGGGCGTCTCACGCGAGCTGCGTATCTTCAGGATTGGCGCCCTGTCCTGGATGCTGACCGCTGTGGCCGACAACCTGCGCGGCATGGCGCTCGTGCAATTTCCCGGCCCGGACCCGGAGCCATTCGGCTTCACGATGTTGGTCGCATGCCTCGCCACGCTGGTGACGCGGCGGGCAATCGAGGACGCGCGACGTCTCGCCGTGATCGATGGCGAACTGAGCATCGCCCGGCAGATCCAGTCTTCGATCCTGCCGCAGGCGATGCCGCGTGTGGCGGGGCTGACGCTGGCCGCGCGTTATCGGCCTATGAGCGCCGTCGCGGGAGACTTCTACGACTTCGTCGAGATCGACCGGCATCAACTTGGCGTGCTGGTGGCCGACGTCTCCGGCCACGGCGTTCCCGCAGCGCTGATCGCGTCCATGGTCAAAGTCGCGCTCGCCGCGCAGCGCGAACGAGCCGATCAGCCAGCGGCTGTGTTGGCTGGACTCAACGAGACGCTCTGGGACCGGCTTGGTGGACAGTACGTGACCGCGGCATACCTCTTCATCGATACACGCTCAGGGCTGATGCGGTATGCCGCTGCCGGCCATCCATACATGGTGCACGTGACTCATGGCGGTCAAGACGTTCGCGAGATCGAGAAGAACGGTCTCGCTCTGGGCTTCATGCGTGACTCCCGGTACGAAGAACTGGAACTGCCGCTCGAAGCCGGCGACCGACTGCTGCTCTATACCGACGGCTTGACCGATGCAGCCAACGCCTCGGAGGACTTCTTCGGCCTCGAGCGCGTCAAGATCGCACTCACCGCCGGGATCGCGCTTGCTCCCGACGCAGCAGCCGACGCGTTGCTGAACACCATGGACGCCTGGTCGGGGCGGCCGGTCGCTGACGATCTCACGATCGTGCTCGTGGACGCTGTCGGGACCACGTAGCCCAAGCTCGTCGGGAGCGCCATACCCTCCCACACGCGAGCAACGGTTCGAGGCACCTGAGTTCCGGTGACGGCCTGCTCATCGTCGTGTGAACGTCATGATCCAGTTCGTCTCCCACGTCTTTCCTCCATCGTCCGAGAACGCCTGTTCCCAGCGCGGGGAATCCGAGTGCGTGCGCGTCCAGCAGAAACGGCACAGAACCTTCTTGCCGTCGACGAACTCGTCGCCGAAGAACTCACCCACATCGCCGTTGAACTTCCCCACCATCGGTGGCAACAGAACACCTGGATTCACGGTGTCCGCCCAGTGCAATGACCATTCACCGGTCGCCGGATTGAACAGCCGCAGCGTGATGCCGTCGATGGCGCTGCCCTCACGCACGGCTCGATACTGATCGATCTGACCCAGGCCGTCGAGCACCGGCTGCACGTCTGAGTGTGCGTCGAATTCAATCCATTCGGTTGAGCGCCGCAGTCGCCCCTTCAGGTACCTGTTATGCACATTCCACGAGCCGTGCAGAAAGTCAAAATCGTGCCTGCTCGCGCGTACGGCGTGGCCGCCGTCGCCAAGCAGCGAACGAGACGTGGGTTCGAGATCGAGAATGGTAGGCAGGTGGCCGGCGAGCGTGCTGTCCGCGGCGATGGATTCGAGATGGTCGGGAGCGCCGTCCACGGTTCCGATCCATACCAACACGTGCTCGCCCTCGCGAACCGGCAGCCGGGTGAAGGTGTTCGGCGCCATTTCGGTCACGAATACGCCTTTGAGGGTCACCCCACGGGTCTGCAGGCGTGGCGCAACCTGCCTCTCGAATTGCGACACGAGCGCATCGTCCGCCTGCTTCGCCAGCGAATACACGGCTGCCAGCACGGTCGTCGGATTGCGCGGCGCCGCTCCCGGTGTCTTCTGATCGCTCTCGAGCAGGAACCCGCTGTCGGACCGCACGGGACGGAGTAACAGCACGTCACTCACGTCCAGCATCGTGGCGTTTGCGGCCGTCCGGTGTGCCGCCCACACCGGACCTCCGTAGAAACGCTCGAGCGCTTGATGGCGGCTCGCCATGTCGGGAAAGCCGCGGATCCAGACGAATCGATCCGGCCGCCGCCGATCACGAAACTGCCCGACGATGGTCATTCCAGCAGCCTCCTGCGATTCAACGAAGTGTCGGTCGAACAGATCGATCAGCACGTCGCGTTGAGCGGGCTTGAGCGTGTACTGCCGCAACTCGATCACTGGACAGCAGCGGCGAGGTGTAGAGACGCCGGCGTTCATCGAGACTCCGATCGCTCACGTGAGCAGGGCGGCAACTGAGCGCATATATCCACGACCGTAATCGATCCATGGTCAGACGGTGGTGCGCCCGCTCCTGGTGCGCGTCTTGGTTTCGCGTGTCTGACGGAAGACGAGATCGGTCGCGCGGTCAAGGCGCTCGCAGCTGCGGCGTCGTTCGTGCATTCTCGTTCCTACCAGGAAGACTTCACTCCCTGATGTTTCCACGGAGCGGATGTTCCAAGCGCGGCCACCAGGACGTTCGTGAGTTCGCGTCCCACCGTCCCGTCCTCGTCGAGCGCAGGGTTGTAGATGGTGACCTCCATTCCAACGGCCCGCCCGCTTGCCAACGCGACTTTCAAGATGGAGGCAGCGTCAATCCAGCTGAAACCATCAGGCACACGGTAGTCGACGGCAGGCATGATGCGGTCGTCGAGGCAATCGGCATCCACATGGATGAAGAAGCCTTCGATCTCCGGCCGCGTCAATCGGTCCAGGGCCGCTTGCGTCGCCCGCGCCACACCCATCTGCCGGACCGCCGTCAAGTCGAGGGCCAGGATGTCGGTCGCCAGCGGTTGGCTGCCGGTACTGACGCTGTTCATCGCCGTCGCGAAATCCGAACGCCACGGTGTCTGCCGGACGGACCAGGGGACCACGCTGTTCAAGGTCGGTCAGGAGCGCAGGACCGTACCCGGTCGCGAAGGCGAGATCCATCGAGGCCGCCTCGCCGTTTGGATTCGCCGCCGGTTGGTAGAAGTCGGCGTGTCCATCGATAAACAGCAAGCCGAACCGACCGCGCCGTTTGAGCGCGAGCATGGCGCCGAGAAGGATCGAACAATCGCCGCCCAGCACCAGCGGACACTCACCGGCGTCAAGCACGCGGCCGATCGCATCGGCCAGCCGCGGACTCCAGTCGGCAATGGCGCGTGCGTTGAGAGTACCGGTCGCCGCGTCACGCTCATCGCTATATGGCAGTGGTGCGACACGGCCGGCGTGCCGCGCTCCCACGCGTTCTGCCAACCCGTTATCGAGCAACGCTTGCGGCAGACGATCGACTCCCGTCGGCTTCAGGCCAAGAATGGACGGCGCTTCGATGATGGCGTAACCACGCCAGGGGCGGTGTGATGTCACGAACGGACTCCGTTACGACGCCGATGACGATTGCGAGCCCGCGGCGCGCAGCATGGTGGCGGTAACGATCGCAGCCACAATCGCGAGGGCGGCACTAACCATCGCCGCGAGGACGACGGCTTCAGTGAATGCCGCGCGGGCTGTTTCGAGCAGCGTCGCAGCGGTCCGTTCTGACGAGCTTGCCGCCACCGCTACGGCCGCTCCAAGCGTGTCGCGGGCGGTTTCAGCCGCCGTGGACGGAACATCTAGCGGCACCCAGGAAGCCATCATGTTGCGATACACAGTCGCGACGAGGCTACCGAGGATCGCAATGCCCAGCGCACCACCGAATTCGGTGCTTGTTTCCGAGAGCGCCGCCGCCATACCGGCGCGCTCGGGCGGCGCCGTCCCGACAATGAGATCGGTGGCCATCGTGAACACGGGTGACAGCCCCAGCGACAGGATGACGTAGGCGGTCACAACGACCGACGGTCCCTGCGTTCGTCCGATCTGGGTCAGGATGACAAACCCGGCCGCCGCCAATCCAAAACCGCATGCGATGACGCGCGTCGGCTGCATTCGGCGCGCCAACATCGGTGCCAGCATCGACCCCGCAATGAATCCCAGACCGGATGGTGCCGTCCAGAGTCCCGCCCGGAGCGGGCTCATGCCGAGCACGAGCTGCAAGTACTGGGCGATGAAGAGGAATGTCCCAAACGCGACGAAGAAGCCGACGATGTTGATCGCCAGGGATGCACTGAAGCCGACGGACTTGAACAACGACAGGTCGATCAATGGATCCGCAAGCGTTTTCTGCCTCTGCACGAACACCACGGCGATGACGACGCCGAGAACCATGGCTGCTACCGGAAGCCAGACGTGCCCACCTTCTGCGATTCGCTTGATCCCATAAATCACCGCGAGGACAGCCACGAGGGACAGTGCCGCGCTCGTCGGATCCAGACGACCAGGATTCGGATCACGGTATTCGGGGAGGAGCCGTGGCCCAAGGGCCAGCAACAGCAGCATGACGGGCACGTTCACGAGAAATACGGAGCCCCACCAGAAGTGCTCCAGCAGCAACCCGCCGAGCAAGGGACCGAGCGCGCCACCGGCGGAGAAGCTGGCGATCCACACACCCACAGCAAATGTACGTTCGCGTGGATCGAGAAACATGTTGCGGATCAATGAAAGGGTCGAGGGCGCAAGCGTGGCTGACGCGACGCCCAGGATCGCGCGGGCGCCAATCAGCATTGGCGCCGTGAACGAGAACGCCGCAAGTACCGACGCGGCGCCGAATGCGACGGCGCCGATCAGCAGCAGGCGCCGCCGGCCAATTCGGTCTCCCAATGTGCCCATCGTGATGAGCGATCCGCCGACCAGAAAGCCGTAGATGTCCACGATCCACAGCAGCTGAGCGCCGCTGGGTTGCAGGTCCGCGCTGAGATGTGGCACCGCCAGGTTCAGCACAGTGAGGTCCATCGAGTACAGAAGGCACGGCAAGGCAAGGACGGCGAGACCGACCCATTCTCGGCGTGTGGCCTTCGGCGGATCCGCAGTATGGGTGATGGGACGGTCGTCGCTCATTGATCATCCACCTCATTCCCACTTTCGCCGTCACGTCAAACCTCCTGGGCCACCTCAGCAATCATTTGCTCGATTTCGCCGAACCGGATGCCTTCCGACGCCGACGCGAGATCGCCGTCGGCCAGTTGCCTCGCGGCCTTCCGTAGGTCGCCCATCACCCGCGTGTAGAGGGCCACGCCCAGACTGACGCGCTTGACGCCGGCCTTCTGGAGCTCGGCCCACGGCAGCGTACCGTGCATCGTGCCGACCAAGAGGTTGACCGGCTTGGGCGCCACGGCCTTCACGATCGCCCTGACCGCAGCCATGTCGGTGGGATAGGGGGCATAGAGGACATCGGCGCCAACGTCGGCGAACGCGACAAGCCGTTTGATCGTGTCCTCGAGGTCCGGGCGGCCCTGAATGAAGTTGTCCGTGCGGCCCGTCAGCAGAATCCGACCCTTCGCGGCTTTCGCGGCCTGGCGCACACGTTCGACCGCATCGTCGAATTCGCGGATCGGTGTGGAAGGATCCCCAGTCGTGTCCTCGATCCCGATTCCCGCCAGTCCGGCCGCAATTGCCGCTTCGACCGTCGCAGCGACATCGCTCGGGCGCGTCCCGTAGCCATCCTCGAAGTCACCGTTGACCGGGAGACCCGTGAGCTCGCCAATGAGTACGGCGTTGGCGAGGTGCTCCTCGCGAGTCACGGCGTGTCGACCGTCCAGCCGACCCATCGCAGAGGCTATCGCCGCCGATGAGGTTCCGAGTGCCTCGAAACCCGCCTGCTTCAGCAGAAGTGCCGAGACGCCATCCCAGGCGTTTGGCATCATGAACCCGCCCTCTCGCTCGTGAAGGGCGCGGAAGCGTTCGTAGAGCTCAGGCTGCTTCATTGGGTCTACCGCTCGCGTTCGCACCCACGAGGATCGGTGCTGTACGTCAAACGAACCATACCCGACTGCAGCGGCTTGACGTCGAGGAACGTCAACGCATGGCGGTCCTTCACATCCTTGAACAGGGCTTTCCCTCTGCCCAGGACGATGGGCTGAACCACGATGCGAAGTTCATCGACCAAGCCGGCGTTCATCAGACTGGACACCAACGTTGCGCCGCCGACGGCATGCATGTCCTTGCCTGGTTGCTCTTTCAGCGCACGAAGGTCCTCGACGTCCCGAACGATCCGAGTGTTCTTCCAGCCGACCTCGTTCAGCGTTCTTGACACCACGATATGAGGCGTCCTGGCGGCGAAGCGTGCGTAGTCGATCTCTCCCTTCGTCGCGACTTTGCCGGTAAAGGGCAGAATGCCGCCGGGGTCGGCCAGGATCGCGCCCCAGTACCTGCTCGTAGCCCGGGTACATGCCCCGACCAAGAATGCACGTGTCAATCTGCGGGAGAAGATCAAAAGGATCTTCCCACGAGTCCACCCAGTCGAGTTCTCCATTCGGCCCTTCGATCAACCCGTCCAGCGACGTGATCAGAGCCGCGATGATTTTTCTCACGTCCGCGCTCCTACCGATTGCGCGTACGATTCCGTCAACCCGAGCGTGTTTCTAAAGTGGGACGCGGCAAGTGCAACCGCGTTCGTCACTTGGCTCTGCTGGTCGTAGAAGTCGATCTGGCTCCCCGCGGTCCACGCGATCTGCTTGGGACCCCGGAGCGCGGCGTGCACCGCCTTTGCGTGCTCGGGGAACACGGCTCCGTCGCTGTGCACGATCAAGGTGGGGACGCTCACTTCGCCTGCCGAGCGCATGCCATCGAATGTCAGCCAGAAGAGCCACGACATCTCCGCCATCTCGTTCTTCCACTCCGGCACCGCGCCGCGCCGCGGATTGGCGTAATAATCCAGCTCGAAGAACATTCCCGCACGATCGTCACCGGGGCGGTACGCCGGCGCCATGAGGACCTCGCCGGACTTCGCCCAGGTCTCGAGCGCCTCGCGCGCGCGGCCGATCCGGAGCCTGGCTCCCTCCGCCCCTCCGTAAAAAGACGCCATGGACTCCGCGTCGCCATACCAGCCGGCGATACTCACGAACGACCGGATCCTGGCGCCGCGGGCGATCGCCGCCAGCGCGTACTGCGCGCTGGCGCAAATCCCCACGTAGCCGACGCCGCCTTCCCTCACGAACGACATCGTGGACAGGAAATCGGCCGCTGCCGCGATATCGGCGATCTTGCGAGCCGGCAGCTCGAGCTGGCGCGGCGCGCCCCCACTCTGCCCGAAACCCGTAAAATCGAACGTGAACGCGGTGATCCCCTGCTCGGCCAGACGCAAGGCGTAGGTACGAGGCATCTGCTCTTTGACTGTGAGCCATGCTCCGGTGACGACCACTGCCGGCTGGGGCGTCACCAGATCGTCGACGTTGCGATAGACGCGTCCCACGAGTGAGGCACCGTCCGCTGGAAAAATCATCGGGAATTCAAAGACCGACATACCGTTTACTCCTTTGTAGTTCAGGCGGAGCGCGGAGTGGCCTGAGGATTGAGGTCTCCGAGCAATCAGCCCCATCGTCAGATTACGAGGACGGCTACACAGAAGGCGTGAAAGTTCTGTTGAATGGTGCAGCCCCGCTCAATGCCGCCGTGAAAATCTCGTTGAATTCGCGTGACACCGCGTTTTCCAGCGCGCGCGCGGCTGGTGTAACTGGTGTAATAGAAACTGGCCTCGCGTCCAATGTCAACGAAGGCTCCTCGAGAAAGGATTGTCCGATGCTCACTAGAGTCGCATGGCGCACGGATCCGGATCGCAACATCCTGGCTCTCGTCCGCCAATGAACGACGCCGCGCGAAGGGTCCAGACGACCTATCTCGTCCTGCTGCTGCTCCATACGCTCGCGGCGTCGTTCATCTGGGGTATCAACACGCTGTTCTTGCTGGATGCCGGCCTGAGCAATACGGAGGCGTTTGCCGCCAACGCCTTTTTCACGGCTGGCATGGTGATCTTCGAGGTACCCACCGGCGTGCTGGCTGATACGCGCGGCCGCCGGACGTCTTATCTGTTGGGCACGATCACGATCGCGTTCGCGACCCTGCTTTATCTACTGTTGTGGCGCGTCAAGGCGCCGCTTGCGGCTTGGGCTGTGGCGTCGGCGCTGCTCGGGCTCGGCTTCACCTTCTTTTCAGGAGCCGTCGAGGCCTGGCTCGTGGATGCCCTGACGGTCAGCGAATATATGAAACAGGGCGGCCGCCTCGAGGACGTGTTCGCCAGAGGTGAAATCGTCGAAGGCATCGCGATGCTGGGCGGCTCGATTGCTGGTGGTGTGGTCGCACAGGCAACCAATCTTGGTATGCCCTATCTGCTGCGTGTCGGAGTTCTCGTCCTCTCCTTTGCGACGGCGTTCGCGTTAATGCACGACATCGGATTCACGCCGCGAGTCGGCACGCGTCCCGTTCAGGAAATCAAGAACGTGCTGCGCGATTCAATCGCCAATGGGCTCGCCAAGCGGCCGGTCCGCTGGGTCATGCTGACCGGGCCGTTCACCGGTGGGGTCACGATCTATGCGTTCTATGCGATGCAGCCCTATTTGCTGGAGTTGTGGGGCGACGAGCGCGCATTCGGCATCGCCGGCCTTGCGGCTGCCGCCGTGGCCGGCGCGCAAATTGCGGGCGGTCTGCTCGTTCCGCATTTGAAGCTGGTGTTCGTCCGGCGGACGACCGTGTTGCTGACCGGCACTCTCGTCAGCGTCGCGATGCTGGCGAGCATCGGTCTCGCGCCAGCGTTCTGGGTGGTCATCACGCTTCTCTCGTTGTGGGCGCTGATGTTTGCGGCGGTGACTCCTGTCCGTCAGTCGTATCTCAACGCGCTCATCGAGTCGAAGCAACGCGCGACCGTGTTGTCGTTCGATTCGCTGCTGGGATCGAGCGGCGCCGCGGTGATCCAGCCGCTTCTCGGAAAGACGGCGGACGTCTGGGGCTACCCGACCTCGTATGTGGTCAGCGCCGGGATCCAGGCGCTGGCGATACCGTTCTGGTGGCTGGCGCAGCGCGAGCACATGCCGGCGGACTCGATGGTGGCGGAAGAGGACGTGTAAGGGCTTTCAGATGACCAGCGCCGTCAGGCGAGCCATTGCCGCACCTGGTCCGCCGTGAGATTGCCGCCCGTGAGCACGGTCCCCACCAGCTTGCCGCGGAACTGCTCGCCATGCGCGAAAAGCGCCGCGAGGCCCGCCGCGCCAGACGGTTCGAGCACCACGCCGAGTTCCTGGTGCGCAAGGCGCATCGCTGTGATCAACGTCTCGTCCTTGACGAGCAGGATCTCGTCGACAATCCCCCTCAAGTCAGCTACTGCTTCCTCGAACGGCGTCTGGATTGAGATACCATCTGCTATCGTCTTTGGGAGCACTGCCGCCACCTGACCGCTGCGCCACGAACGCTCCATCGCGGGCGAGCCTGCCGCACACACGCCGACCATGCGTGTGGCGGGAACATGCGCTTTGACCCAACGCGCGATACCACCAAGTAGCGCCCCATCGCCGAGTGGAACGACGATCGCGTCGAACGGCTCCGGCCAGCGGAGCAACTCCATCCCGATCGTGCCGGCGCCTTCGGCAATCGCGGGATCTCGGCCGTCCTCTACCAGGACCGCGCCCGTCTCTGCCGCGAAGGCCACGGCTTCATCATGCGGCTCATCGGGACCCGTGCCCGCCGCCCGAACATCGGCGCCCATCGCCCGCATCCTCGCAATTTTCAGGGGACTGGCGTCGCTATTCGTGAACACGGTCAGCGGGAATCCGTGCTTCTTTGCCGCATAGGCCATGCCCTGGCCGAAGTTACCGGCTGTAGCGCACACCAGATGCGGACGTCCCGACAGCTCTGACATCAGGAATAACGGGCCGCGCGCCTTGAACGAGCGGATCGGATTGAGTGTCTCAACCTTGACGACGAGCCGGCAGCCGAGGTCCTCGCTCAACGAGGGCGCTTCGAACTGCGGAGAGTCGCGGAATGCGGCGTCGATGGCACCGCTCGCGCGTGCGATGCGCTCCAGCGAGAGACGGTGGTCGTGTGTCATCGGGCCGGCAACGTGTTTCGGAACGTCTTTGCCGAAATCAGCGAACCCTTGGAGCGTCGACTGCTCGGTCGGCTCGCCGGGCTCGACGTCAGCAACGCGCGGCTGGCGACGCCGTTGGGGTCATGCGCGCCTTACCACGGTCCCGATACCGTTCGCCTTCGCTATGGCGAGGCGCTTGATCTAGACAGTAGCCTCTTCGACTTTCCGAAGGCGGTCGGCCGCGTGTTGGATACGCTCGCGAGTCTCGCGAATCTCAGCGCAGTTTAGTCCTGGTCCCGCCTGCCCGCGCGGGCCGGTCATCGCTGCAACCTCAGCGAGGGCTCCACGAAGTTCGGTCTCTGCCGCAATCAGTTCATCAAGCTGTTTCGACATATTGGAGACAGCGGAACGGGATTCCGCTATCTCCAATGACTAGTGTCACTTAATTGGCGGGGTCGACGGGACTCGAACCCGCGGCCTCCGGCGTGACAGGCCGGCAACAACGAAGGCAGATCGCAGCCGACCCCGGAAAATCGGGGTCGGCTGTCCCGCGTCTTGGTCGTTCGATGTCGTCCATGGACGCGTGTTCCGGAACCGCTTGCAAATTCTGCAAACACCGCCTGCGACGGCGCCCGAGAGGGTGGAGGTTTTGCAGATTAGGCAGGAAAGGCTATGTAGTTGACTCGTCTTGCTTTCTGGTATCTGCCAGACCCTCGTTTTACCCGGTGTTTGGGCGGTTTTGGACCCACATTGAACCCAAGTTCTCCCTGAGATTTCCAGGTCCCCATCGGACGGGTTGCTGCCCTGACTGCCCCTCTCCGCGCGGTGCCCAAGATCCCGGCCAAAGCGCCCCGTCGGCACGCTTGGTGAGGGCCGAGCTGAGTGCCGCTGCCGTCATCTAGCTGCCGCGTTGTGGCGCGCGGCTCTTTCCCCGGCGGTCCTCCACCCTCGCACGATCGACTATTACAACGAGGCCACAGGAGCGAGCGTCTGAAAGCTCTGAATCGCCTCAGCCTCGGAGTCGAACGATTCGAACACCGTCACCAGACGCGTAATGGAGAGCAGGTCGTGGTTCCGCGCCGTGACGTTCAGTAGCTTCAACGCCCCACCCGTCTTCATGACCGAGCCGTAGGACGCCACCAGCTGGCCAAGGCCACCGCTGTCGATGTAAGGCACGTTCTTGAGATTCAAGACGATCTGGGTACGCTGCTGCGAGATGAGACTATTGATCTTGTCTTTGAGATGCTGCGCGCCCTGATCTATGGTCAGCCTGCCGACGATATCGAGTACCGTCACGCGCCCGATTGCTCTCTCTTCGATCTTGATGTCCATGACTGTTGTCCTGACGTTTGCTTAGAAGAACTGTCCCTTGCGGAGATCCGATTCAGTCGAATACAACTCCAGCGGCGATCACCACCGCAAGCGTAAGGCGAATCGATGCTCACTGCGCGATCGAGGCCTCCTCGTTGCCGTCGGACACGCTCACGACCTCCCATTCGGTGTCGACTGCCCAGGGGGGTGTGACCCGGGATCGCCTGCCGTCGAACATCTGCCATCGCGGTAACCGCGAGGACAAGCTCCACCTCATCCACACGCGCCGCATCGTCTCACTCTGACGTTTCCGTCCCGCCGTGATGGAGGTGTTGGGACGGAGGCTCACGCCTTAAGTACAGGTACAGCCGTCAGGGCCCCTCAGGGTGTACCCAATTGCACTGCCTCACTCGTCGACACCTGGCTTCTGAGCCACGAAGGTGTTTGCGAGATCAATACGCCCCGACAGGCGGGCATGTGGGCGAATGCGAGCCCGCCTGCGGATACTCAGACCGCTTCCCGCTAGTGTTATGTTATTGACCACGGCTCATAGATCTACCTCGTGTGGCATTTCAACGGGCTCGAACAAATTGTCGCACCAGTGGTCAGCGCACCAAGACCCCACACGTCCTTGGTGCGAAGGCTAGCGACGTCCAACAGCCGAAACCCGAACGTCGGCTGGCGGCGTTAAGAACCGCGCGACGCGATGCAGAACCTCGTACGAGCAATGATCCGTCTCGATCACCTGGCCATCGGTGTTGACCTTCACGACACGATCGAAGCCGAAGGCCAAGCGCGATGCGCGAAAGTATGTCACGCGATCGTCATGCACGTGCTCCCCCGTCGACACCCGGCGCAGCAAACTCACGAACTCCATCGTCGGCATCTTCTCGATCAGGCACACATCCAGCTCGCCGTCATCGATGATGGCGTCAGGCGCAATCAACTGGCCGCCGCCGATCAGGCGGGAGTTGCATACCGCAAAGGCATGAAGCGAGAGCTCACAGACGCGTTCCTCTTCGCCTGGACTGTTGATAGTGACTCGGGCACCGATTGGCTCGTGACTCAGGAGCACGTGTGCACCGCCGACGAGATACGCCAGCTTGCCCGCAATTGTCTTCAGTTGAGGATTGACCGCGTCGGAGACTTCCGCGATGAACCCGCCTCCGGATACGTTGATGAAGTAGCGGTCGTTGAGGCGTCCCAGATCGATCGACGTCGGCTCGCTCAGGAGCAGGGCCTCGACCGCAGCCTCGATGTCGTCAGGGATGCCAAGCGCGGTCGCGAAGTCGTTCCCGGTGCCCAACGGAATCACCCCGAAGGTCACCCTCGCAAAGCCGTCCTTGACGAGGCCGACGCCGTTGAGGACGTCGTTGAGCGTACCATCGCCGCCGGCAACGATCAGGCGATCGTAGCCGGCGCGCGCGGCGTCGGCGGCCATTCGGGTCGCATCGCCTTCCGCTACCGTCATGACGATGTCGAGTGTGTCGCCGTGTTGCCGCAAGCGCTCGTTGATCGACGCCAGGTGATTGGCGGCGTCGTTGGTGCCGGAGACGGGATTCACTATGAGCTTGGTCTTCATGGCTGCAAACGAGACACCTTCAGCGGCTGAAGAGGCGGACGCTTCGACGGTCTGCAAGCGGATGGCGAACGTCCTGGCCCGACGTCATCAGAGGTGCGGCGGCCCTCCAATCCGGCCGATCACAGTTGCCTCGTCCATTGCTCAGCTCGAATCTTTGCCGGCCCGACGTCGGACGTGTGCAAGAACGCAGCCCAAAAGGAGATGGAATCGCGCAAAAGTATTGACGACTCGAACCGCGTTGACGGAGCCCGACCTGATCCCAGGCGGTCTGAGGTTGGAGGAGCTAGTGAGCCGCATGTTCACGAGTTGGAATCAGATCGCACGCTGGCTGGCGGCTCGAGGGTCTCCGTGGTAAGCACGTCAGCGAGACCTCTAGAATCTCCGCATCGCCGAGGTATCGAGCAGTTCGACGTGACGGGCGAACAGGTGACTGGTGTCTCTAGTTCGTGGCTGAGAGCCGCCAAGAACGAACGGGATGAGCACCGACTGCATGAGCTGAAGAAGCAGCACGACGATGAGCGTGAAGGCGACGTTTCAACTGGAGTTGGCGCCGGCGAGAGTGGTGGAACCTCAATCGCGTGATCTGCTGTCGCGTGTGGGGCCTCCGTCATGAGCTTGCCCGCTGCACGTTTGGTGACGCCACCTCTACACGGAAGCTTGGCGCGCATGTTGCCTTGTCACTCGTTGAATGGCGATTTGCGATGCGCATTGCTCAAAGAGTGGTTCCACCTGCCCCTAAGAGAACGAGCACGGCCTCCACGAAGTCATTCCTCACCTGTCGAGCGAAGCCCACACCACAGCAGTACCTGCGCGATGCACAGGCGTGAGTTCATCCGCAACCGGAGGGACGCATGACGACCGAACTCGACACCTTTTACGAAATGGTTGAAGACATTGGTATTGCGATGATGACGACGCGGCGGCCCGACGGCCATCTCGAGTCCCGCGCGATGGCGAATCAGAAGCGTGCGGCAGGAGCCGATCTGTGGTTCGTGACCGCGGAGGGCACCGGCAAGCTTCGCAGCCTCGAGGCTGACCCGCACATCAACCTGTCGTACTACAAGGATCGGACGCGCGAATGGATCTCGGTGTCCGGCCTGGCGACGATCTCCCGCGATCGGCAGAAGATTCGCGAGCTGTACGCGCCCGACTGGAAGATGTGGTTTCCGGACGAGGGTGATGCGCGGCACGGCACGCCGGACGACCCGCGCTTGGTGCTCATCGGGGTCGACATTCATGGGGCGGTGTTCCTGGAAGTCAACAAGCCGCAGCCGGTGCTCCTGTATGAACTCATGAAGGGCTGGCTGACCGGCACCGAGCCAGAGCTCGGGAAGATGCACACACTCAAGCCCTGATTCAGTGGACTGCTGATGGGATACACAGGGTTTTCATTCCTTCTGTCGTCCGCGCGCGACCTCGCTCCGTGACTCGGTCAGGCCCAAGAGAGACTCGCATCGCATCGAGCTACAGGTCCCGGCCAACCGGCTTGGCAACGACTGCGATGGCACCGTACTCACTCTAACGAAGGGCTCTGGGTGATTCATGGTTCGCAGTTACGCGCGGGACGCCTATCGAAGCCTGGGTACGCGTCTAGCGCATCCAGAAGGGTCTACTCGCAGATAGCGATCCAGCCGGGTCGTTCCTCCACCGGACGCCTAAACCATCTGAACGCCTGATCGTGCTCGCCCAACGTAACGCCAAGGACGCCGCTACTCAGCCTTTGGCAACACGATCATGAACGTCGTTCCTGTAGCGATCGATGAACTCACCTGAATGTGTCCGCCGTGTGCCGACACGATCGCCCGCGCGATGAACAAGCCCAGTCCAATGCTGTGCGACGCACCTTCCGCGCGTCCGCGAGCGAGCGGTTCGAAGACGTGCGGCAGCACCTCTGGGGAATCGGTGGGCCCCCATTGTGGACGGTGAGCGTCACCGCAACGTCCGGCGATCGACCCAGGCCGCCAAGCCAATCCCGTCCCATTCGGCGCCATTGGGACCGTCGATCGCCTGTTCACCGAGCGGCATGGCACCGACGAGCGTAGGGGACCAGCCATAGCGCGCGATGATGTACTCACGCACCTGCCGTGCGCGATCGACCGCCCGACGAAATAGCACGTCGCGAGTGCCCCCGACAGCATAGCTCTCGACGATGAGCGGCGTGTCCTGGGGATATCGCAAGACTTCGGCCATGGCGTGATCGAGGCGCACGCGCCCGTCCGCCGACAACACTTCGATTCCTTGCGCCTGGCCCGGCGCGGCTTCGAATAGCAGGCCGCCGCGCAGCCAAATCCGTATCGGGTCGCGATGTTTGCCCGCCAGCACCCCTTGTCGGTAGTCGATGGCGGTGATGGCGTTGAGATCGTAATAGCCGCGATCGCGAAAGAACCCACGGACCAGCACGTTGCGCTTCAGGGCTTCGGTGTTCTCGGCGAGATCGGCCATCGCGTCACGGGTGTTCGACAAGGTCTGTCGAAGCTCGGCGACAATCGGTTGCACCCCCCCATCCGAGGAACCGCTCGCCTGCAGCCGCGCGATCGCAGATCGGGCACCATCGGCGGCAATCCGCGCCGTCTTTGCGGCTTGCTCCGCTTCGGCGGCGATGCCGGCCACGCGGGTGTAGAGCTCATCATCGTTGACCAGCTTGCCGATCGTCCCCCGACCTGCACGAATGCCTTCGACAATGCGGGTGGTCTCCTCGGAGAGGCGACGACCGGTACGGCCGATCGACTCAACGTCTGCCGAGACCGAGGTCACCAGCTCGTTGGCATTGGTCGCCGTCGCGGTGATCAAGCCGACCACCTCAGTGAGGTGGGCCCGCAGCTCGTCAATCGTGACATTGACGTGCTCGATCGTTTTTGTACTCTGGTCGAGCAGATCGGCCAAGTCGAACGGTTCGCGACCCTTGATCGCCCCACCGTCGTCAACGGCAGGGCTGTGCTCCGAACCTGCCTCGATTTGGACATAGCGCCCCCCGACAATGCCGTCGGTCCGTATCGAAGCGACGGAGTCGACGCGGACGAGGGGACGCAACTCCTCCCGCAGGCGCATGCGTACGCGAAACCGGCCCGCCGGCGACGGCGGGATGGCGATGTCGGTGACCTCGCCCGCGTCCATGCCGTTGACCCGGACCGCGGCGCCGTCCCGCAGACCCGCGACCTGAGCGAATTCGGCGTTCACCACGAACAGGTCGGCGAACAGAAATCGACGATCGCCGATCATGAACAATCCGAGCGCGAAGATCAGCAGTCCGCCGACCACGAACACACCGACACCAATCAGGCGGGCTGCAGGCATTATCCAGATCCTTCGGAGCACATAAAGGCACGGACCAGCGGATCCGCGCTTTCGTCGAGCATCGCGGCTGTCCCGCGCGCGACAATCTTGCCGTCGGCGAGAAGCGCCAACTCGTCGCCGATGGCGCGGGCGCTCGGGATATTGTGTGTGACCACCACCAGCGTTGTCCCCTGCTGACGCTTCAGATCGACGAGCAACTGATCGATCTCACCGGCGGTGATGGGATCGAGGCCGGCGCTGGGCTCATCGACCAGCAGCAACGGTGGGTTGAGCGCCATCGCCCGGGCGAGGCCGGCGCGCTTCCGCATCCCTCCGGAGAGATCCGACGGCATCTTGTCGTAGTCCGCATCCAGACCGACCTGCGCCAACTTGGCGCGGGCGGCACGGCGGACAGCGGTGTCCGACAGATGGCGCTGATGCCGGCGGAGCGGAAACGCGACGTTCTCCCCGACGGTCAGTGAATCGAACAAGGCGGCATTTTGAAACAGAAAGCCCATACGCTGCCGGATGCGCGACAACCCTCGGCTGTCGAGCGCCGAGACCTCGTCATCGTCCACGAAGACGCGGCCCGAATCGGGGCGCATCAACCCGATGATGTGCCGCAGGGTGACACTCTTGCCGGTGCCGCTGCGGCCGAGCAGACAGAACGCCGTCGCGCGTGGAATCTCGAACGACACCTCGTCGAGCACGCGCCGGTCACCAAAGGACTTCGTGACCGCGTCGAAGCGAATCACTGCATCAGGCATCAGGGCTCACGCCGTCTCGGGAAACAGCAGGAAGATCAGCCGCACCGAGTACGACATTGACCACAATCAGCACGACCGACGACATGACGACGCTCCGCGTCGAGGCGCGGCCCACACCTTCGGTCCCCTGGGTCGTGGTCATGCCGAGAAAGGACGAGACGATCGCGATGATAAAGCCGAAGACCGCGGTCTTGAGCGTCGCCGGAACCAGGTCGGCAAAGTCCACTAAGGAAAAGGCGCGGTCGAAATAGAGCTGCGGCGACGTCTGCACGAGGGTCGCTTCGGCGAGATAGCCGCCGATGATCCCTGCGCCGTTCATGATGGTCGTGAGGATGGGTAAGGCCACGACGCAGGCCAGCATGCGCGTGACCACGAGATACTTGAAGGAATCGACGGCCGTCGCCTCGAGGGCATCGATTTGCTCGGTAACCTTCATGGCCCCGATCTCAGCGCCGATGCCGGCGCCAATCCGGCCCGAGAGCAGTAAGCCGGCGGTCAGCGGGCCCGTCTCTTTGACCAGCGCCAGGGCCAGGCCGGCCGGAATCATCGCCTCAGCACCAAATCGCTCGAGCGAGGCGCGAGTGTGCATGGACAGCACCACCCCGACCGCCAGGCCGGCGACGGTTATGAGCGGCACGGAGCGCACGCCCAACTCGTACAGCTGCCGCAGCGTTTCGCCGACTTCGTACGGAGGACGGAACACTTCGCGGATACTGCGCGCCGCAAAAAGAGAGAGCTCCCCACACCAGGCGGCGGCTTGGGCGACCCAGTTGCCGACTGTGTCGAGCATAGTCATGGTTGGGCTTCTCGGGATGTGTCGCTGAGGGGGTCAGCTACGACCCGACCTTGAGAGCAGACTTCACGTCGCGCACTCCGGTGACGCGCTGGGCCACCGTTGCCGCACGTTGGACCTCATCCGCGGTGCGCACGACGCCCGACAACGACACGACGCCTCGGTAGACGTCAACGGCGATGTCGCGCAGCCCGAGATCGGCATCAGCGAGGAGAGCCGAGCGAACGGCGGCGGCTACACGGGCATCATCCAGCGAGATGCCGACGGTGCCGATAGGTGGCGCGGCTCCGTGCGCGCACGCAGGGACCGCGCCGAGTGCTGTGAGGATGATGACCGCCAGCGCGCGCATGATCGTCACGCTACCACCGCATGAGGCCTCGGCGGCTCATCGGGAGCAGTCCCGTCCTCATCCCGTTCAGCGAGAGCGTGATCGGCACATTTCCTGGCGCGTGACGTCTCATGTCGACCCGCAATGAATTTCCGCTGGCCCATCCTGCCATTTCGGGTCAGGTCAGGGTCGCATACGCGCTGCGAGTCTTGCACAACCTGTTCCGGGGTGGATACTCCCCTGTCACCCGACGGCCTCTGGCGTCCGATTGATGGTGACGCTCTTAGTCACGTGTAATGGGAACTCCTTGGAACACCAAGTTGTCGGCACCGTCAGCGCGTCTGTCTGAAGCGCCACAGCAGTGTTCAGTTGCGGTCCGTATACGCTTGGACCAGGACATGTCCTGGATGCGAGTGATATCGACGAGGTGTGCGTGTACGAATGGGACGTGGCTCCGAACGATGCCGGAAACGCCTTGGCGTGGCATGGCAGGGGTAAAGCAATCCGTCGACAGCGCCACTCCTCCTCGGTAAGCCCGTCGTCGTGATTCCTGCCTGTCGCAGAGTCGCCAGCACCCTCACCTGACGTAGTGGCTCCAGCTGCGTGCTTCTTGATTGACGGGTTTGGAACGTGTCGGCCTCATGCGGTTACGCCCAGGCGATCGATCGGCGCGTTGGGGGCTAAGTTCAAGCGCTCCTCTGAGCCAAGAGTCAAGGTATTGCCTGGGACAAATTAGGTAGGGCGCTACACGATTCGAACGGTCGCATTGATTCATGGTGGCCGTCGGCCGCACCTCTCGGTCGACAGGAGCAATAGGCTGAGACGGACTCGTCTTAGCTGCGGGTCGCGTCCACCGCCGCGCCGGCGTTCGCGGCAGCATCCTCCTTCGAGTCGATGAACCGGTATGGGCGAAACCTAGGTTCCAGGAATGAAGACAAATCGTCCCCGAGGCGGCTGTTCAGCTCCCGTAACGCCGAATCGACCAGCTCCCCGAAGCCGCCCGGATGACGAGTTTCGGCGCCTCCGAGCGCGTACCAGATATCTGCGAGCTCTTCGTCCGACAATCCGACAAACCGCGCATCGCTCATTGATCGCTCCCGTCTTTGCAAAAGATCTGTAATCAGTGGTTACGGTCGGGCTTGCTGGCCTCACCCGCGCCGGGACTTCGATCGACGAGCGGCTCGCCGCCATTGCCATGGGGATGCGCCGCAAAGCAGTCCCGCACGGTTCGGAGCAATAATTCCGGCGTAAACGGCTTTCTGAGCACTGTGTGAAAGAGCGCTGTGTGATGCGGCATGGCCGAGGGGAGCGACGTCATCATGACGATCGGAATATGCCGATACGCCTCGCTCTCTCGTATCGCCGACGCGAGCTCGGCCCCATCCATAACCGGCATCATCATGTCCGTGATGACGAGACCGATCGGGCGTTCGTTCAGGATGTCGAGGGCGAGCCGGCCGTTGATCGCGACACTCACCTCGTAGTTGTAGTCGCGCAACATGTCGCGCAACATCTCGGCCAAGCCAAATTCGTCGTCAACGATTAGGATCGAGCCTTCAGTGGACACGGCGCTGTTACTCCCCGCCGCCCGTGAGGCGCATCTCGTTCGACACACCTCCCCCGGACGCCACCTGTAATTCGGCGGCAAAGGTATCCAAGAGGCGGATACCGTCATCCGTAATCTGGATCTCGCGCATCCTCGCGTCGTAGTCGTCGTCCCGCACTTTCAGGATCACCATTACGCGCAACATGGCCGCCCGGTGCTCAATGTGCCGCATCAGAATGATGTTCTGCGTGGCCGCCGACAGCCCATGGATAGGTACCTGGATGCTTCGCGAAAACAGCTCTCGCGTCTCAGTCGTGTAGAGAGCGGTGACCGCCAGGCTGTCAAGCTCCTGAGCAATCGCGCTGTAGACGTGCGAGAGCCGCTCGGGAAAGTCAGCCGCGCGTTCGAAACCGTCCATCCCGTCGAGAAACAATCGGTGCGGGCGGAACTTCCGAACCGTCTGAATCAAGCTCTCGCCGAGCTCGTCGATCACGCCCTCGACCGGCCGGTGCCACAGGATCTGCGCGAGACCGTCTTCGACGCCTTGTGTCAGTCCGCCAATGCCCACGCGCTGGCATTTCGCCAGAATCACCCCGGGTCGCTCGTAGAAGCCAAAGTACAGGGATCGCTCGCCTCGCTTGATCCCCTCTGCCAGGAACTGCATCCCGAGCAGTGTCTTGCCACTGCCGGACGACCCAAGCAGCATCGTGATGGAGCCTTGCCGGACGCCGCCCCGAAGCATAGCGTCGAGCTCTGCCACACCGAACGAGAGCTTCGAGCCGCTCGTAGCGGACGCGTCGCCGACGGCGGCGTGTAGAAACAACGTCTCTATTCGTGGACGGACCTCGAGGCCCTTGTCCGTAATCCGAACGGAATGCAGCCCGCGCAACGGCGCACTGCCGCGGAGTTTCAGGACGCGGATATGCCGGAGGGGTCGCAACTCGGACAACTCGTCCGTGAGGTGCAGGACACCGTCCACCATCGTGTGCTCCGGGAAGAATCCGTTCGCGCGCTCCGCGTTGGTGAGCAGCATCACCGTGCACTCGGTAAGATCCGCCAAGGTTTGAATCTCGACCAGGAACTTTTTGAAGTCCCGATCGGTGCGCGACGATTCCTGCGCGGAGATCAGGCCATCGATGATGAGCAGCGTGGCCTTGTGCTTCTGAATGGCGCCACGAATCAAGGCGACCAGACCTTCGAGCCCTTCCGATGCGAGCGTGCTGTAACCGCCGATGTAGTAGACGTGATCGGGAATCGCCGCTTCGTTGAAGAATGCCATCCGTCGCAAATGCCCGAACATGCGGGAATGCGACTCGGCTAGTAGTGTTACGTAGACCGCGTGCCCGCCGGTTGATGCATGATGGAAGCACGCCTGGTTGGCCAAGATCGTCTTGCCCGCGCCAGGCGGTCCCTGCACGATGTACACTCCCGACGTTAGAAGCCCGCCTTCGAGGATCCGGTCCAGTCCGGCAATCCCCGTTGGCCGACGCGCCGACGGTGCTCGCTGCTCAACCACCTAGGTCCCCTCCACTCTGTCGTTGACGGATTCACGCTCTCTGCGCCGCGGGAGCACCGCCGTGAAACAGGCGCCTTCTCCGAGCTCGCTGGCGACGGAGATGGCCCCCCCCATCGCGACGCAGATGTTCTTCACGACCCAGAGGCCGATGCCGAATCCCCCACTGCGCTGCTCGACGCCCCGCTCGAACCGTTCGAAGATCCGCGCCTGCTGATCGGGCGCGATGCCGACGCCATGGTCCCGCACGCGCAGTCGTGCCACCCGGTCATCCGCATCCACTTCCACCTCAATCGGTCGGCCAGCCCCGAATCGAATGGCATTGGACAGCAGGTTCCGGCAGATCTGCTCCACACGCAGCCGATCCCACGAACCCGTCGCATTCCCTCGACTGGAAAACGTAAGCTGACACCTGGCGATTGCGAGTTCCGCTTCAAATGTGGCAACGACATCGCGAGCCGTCAGAGCCAGATCCATGGGCTCCGGCTGGAGATCGATCCGGCCGGTCGACAGGCGCGATACGTCAAGCAGCCGGTCCAGGGTCTCCAGAAGTCGATGCAGCCTCTGCTCTACTCGGCGCAGCTGTCCCTGTACCCACTCCACCGGCACCGTCTCGCTCGATGACGCCATCTGCTCGGACTTCTCCATCGCCAGCCTCAACTGGAACATCAGCGGGGCGATCGGGTTGCGAAGCTCGTGCGCCACTGTGGCGATGAATTCATCGCGCGCGACAACGGCGTGCTGCAGCTCTTGCAGCCGCGCACGGATGGAGGTCAGCACCACGCCGTTCACGTCATCCGCTCCCGTGGACGACAGCGGCTTTGCGACTGCGGTCGGAGCCGTGCCGGGCCGGAAGGCGACGTCCCGTGGGTGTTCGACGGGGCACTGGGCGGAAAGGGGAATCCGTGTCAGCACGGTGGTTCCGCCGTGCGGCGTCGGCTCGATCTCGATGGTGCCGCCAACCGCGGCGGCACGCTCCCGCATGCTCTCCAGCCCCATCATCGTCGCGCCCAAACCGCTCGACGGGAGTCCAACCCCGTCGTCTTCGACCACGAGCACGAGGGTCTCGCCGCGCTGCTCCAGCAGGACGTTCACAGATTGAGCCTGGGCGTGCTTGGCGACGTTGTTCAATGCTTCCTGGCCGATGCGATACACACTCGCTTCCAGTTCCGGCGCGAAGCGCACGGTGCCATGGGTTCCCGCATGAAACGTGGCCCTGATGCCGGTGTGCCGCGACCACTCGCGGACGTACGTATCCATGACCTTGGCAAGGCCGAGTTCATCCAGCGCCGCCGGTCTCAGCTCCCACGCGAGGAAATCGACACTCCCGTCGATACGCGCCAGCATGCCGAGCGCCTGGGCGAGCGCCTCGACCACGTCCCGGCCGTCGCGCGCATTCGCGTCGAGTGCCTCGAGGGTGAGCCGGAGCGCCGTCAGTCGTTGTCCCAAATCATCGTGCAGGTCGCGAGCGAGGCGCCGACGCTCCTCTTCCTGCACGACCACGAGACGACGGAGTAGACGGATCCGCCCCGCTTCGGCCTGTGTTCGGTCCGCGATTTCGGCAGCGAGAAGGGCGTTCGACTCCAACAATCGCCGGCTCGTGTCCTCGACCCGAGCCGCAAGGGAGTCGCTCAGCGTATTGCTACGCCCGTCGTCGGGTGTGGCTGACGGCACTTCATGCGCAAGGGCCGCGTAGCCAACGCAGCGTCCATGTTGACGGACCGCCACGACGGTGGCGTTGACGCACCGCCGACTTCCGTCTTCGCCGGCCACCCATCGCTGCGTGGAGACCGAACCTTGACGTTCGACGTACTGCAGATCCGCTGTTCGAATGCCGAACCCTCCATCGTGCGGCGTGAAGAGCGTCGACACGTGTACGCCGATGGCGGCGTCGCGCGAGTACCCGAAGATGCGCTCTGCACCCACATTCCACGACGTGACGATCCCGTCTGCGTCCAATGTCACAAACGCGTGCTCAGCGAAGCTGTCGATGGCGAGCGGTAACGTGTCCGCGCGCACACGACCGGCATCGGCCTGCAGTTGCTCTTCACGCATTGAGTCGACCACGCCCACGCCGACAGCAGTTGACGACTGCGCGCGGGCAGACCAGACTGGACTGATGATGCTCCCCGTGACGAAACGGCTCAGGATACTCCTGGTGGAAGATCATGAGACCGTGCGGCAGGGCTTGAAGCTCCTCATTGAGCGCGAATCTGACTTCGAGGTAATCGGTGAGGCCAGCAACGGAGCTCAAGCGATAGAACGAGCCACAGTCGAGGAGCTCGATGTCGTCGTCATGGACGTGTCGATGCCAGGCGTCAGCGGCGTCGTCGCCACGCGCCGTTTGAAGGACCTTCAGCCGAACCTCGCAGTTGTGAGCCTCACCCGTCATGCCGACCAGACCTTTCTGCAGGAACTCTTGCGTGCCGGCGCGTCAGGGTATGTCCTGAAACAAAGCCCGCACTCGGAGCTGTTTCGCGCGATTCGAGCCGTCGCCAGCGGGCAGCAGTACATCGACCCCGCATTGACCCACCACCTCTCCGCACCGTTTGCCGCCCAAGATCAGCGACGTGCGCGACGCGGTGGGTCGATTCTGACCGACCGCGAAGCCGAAGTGCTGCGGCTGGTGTCGCAGGGGTACAGCAACAAGGAAATTGCCAGCAAGCTTGAGGTCAGCACGAAAACGGTTGAGGTCCACAAGGCCAACGCGATGCGGAAGCTCAGTCTGCGCGGGAGGATCGAGCTCCTCCAGTACGCGCTGCATCAAGGTTGGTTGCACGACGCCTGATGACTTATCGATTGTAGTCACAGAGCGGGACGGAGTTCTATTAGGGCTGGCCCCATGTTTCGCTGCGGCATCCCCTGCAGCGCCCCGCCAATCTTCAACTCGCCGCCGACCTCCACTTGCACGAGACGGTGGGCTTCCTTATCGCGATGACCGCCCCTACGCGTCCGTTATGAGCTCTGGGCCGCACCTCGACTGATCCTAGCACTGCAGGTAGCGCGTTGCCGTTAGGGCTTGCCCTAAGAGGTGCTACCGGCATTCCCAATAGCCGGCGCCGATGACCGCGTGCCATCCTTCGGGTGACGTTGCAACAAGAGGAGAGCGAATGATTCTACGAATTGACCGTCTTGCGATCGAGCTACCGATGCCCGAACATCCGTCACCGAACTCCGCGTCCGCTGTACAGGAGCTGCTCGGCGGAAAGTTCGGTGAGATGTCGACGCTCATGAACTATACGTTCCAGTCGTTCAACTTCCGTGGCCGCGATCAGATGAAGCCGTTCTACGATCTCATCGCCAACATCGCGGCCGAGGAATATGGGCACATCGAGCTCGTGAGCCACACGATCAACATGCTGCTCAGCGGCTCGACGATGCGTGGCCACGATCCCACGGATGCGCCGCTCGAGAACGCTACGGATGTGCGGAATCACTATCACTTCATCGCCAGCGGTCAGTCCGCGCTGCCGATGGACTCGATGGGGAATCCGTGGAACGGCACCTACGTGTTCTCGAGCGGGAACCTGAAGCTGGACCTCCTGCACAACTTCTTCCTCGAGTGCGGCGCCCGGGCGAACAAGATTCGCGTGTATGAAATGGTCGACGATCCGGTCGCCCGTGAAATGGTGGGCTACCTCCTCGTCCGGGGCGGCACGCACATCGTCGCCTACGCCAAGGCGCTCGAGGCCCTGTCGGGTGTCGACGTCGGAAAGCTTCTGCCAATTCCTGACATCAGCAATAAGCGATTCCCGGAAGCACTGAAGCACGAAGCGAAGGGTCTTCATCGCGTCATGTACCGGATGAGTCCCGATGACTACCGCGAGATGGGAGCGATCTGGAACGGACCGCACCCGGAAGATGGAACACCACTCCGCGTCGTCGACGGACCGCCCGAAGGCGCGCCTGTGCCGCAGCATCCGGCCGAGCCGCAGCTGACGTCTCCAATCGGACCTGACGGATTGGATACAGCCATGCTCAACGAGATTGCCGTGCGGCTATTCGGCAAGAACTAAGTTCCTCAACCCATACCAATACCCAGGAGAATCGACATGGCTGAAACCGGCACGCTCCACGACGCTTTCATCGACGAACTGCGCGACACCTACGACGCAGAACGGCAACTCACGAAGGCGCTGCAGAAACTGGCGAAGGCCGCCACCTCACCGCAACTACGCGAGGCGTTCGAGGCGCACCTCGAAGAGACGCGGGGCCAGATTGAGCGCCTCGAACAGGTGTTCGAGACTCTTGACGAGAAGGTACGCGGGAAACACTGTGACGGGATCGCGGGCATCATCGAAGAGGGCAAGTCGATCATGGAAGAAGACTTCGATGAGGCCACCCTGGACGCTTGCTTGATCGCCGCGGGACAGCGCGCCGAGCACTACGAGATGGCCGCCTACGGCACATTGGTCGCCTGGGCACGTGTGCTCGGACTCACCGAGACGGCGGACCTCCTGCAGGAGACGCTCGAGGAAGAGGAGGCGGCAGACGAAAAGCTCTCGGCACTGGCCGAAGGCGGCATTAACCAAGGTGCCGCGAACACCAGTTCGTCTGAAGACGAGGAAGAGGAGCCGGCAGCGGTCGGCGCCGGTACGAAGAATGCTGCAACGTCGAAGGCCAAGTCGAGCTCTCGGCGTTAGCGCCAGCACTAGTGCGCCGTGGTGTTGATCCAGCTGCTCCTGCCGACCATCCTCTCAAAGGGGCCGGCGGTGCACGACGCCACGGCCGCACTTGCCGACACTCACCGCGAGCTCGCCGCGACGTTCGACGGAGTGACGGCCTATCTTCGCTCGCCCGCAAGAGGTATCTGGACCGCGCCAGATGGCCATACGGAGCAAGACGATGTGGTGATGGTGGAAGTCGTTACCGACCGCTTTGACCGGCACTGGTGGCGCACCTATATCGCCACCCTGCTCCAGCGCTTTCAGCAGGACGCGATTCATGTGCGGGCTCTCCCAATCCAGATGCTGGATGAGGCTGGGGAGAGGTGATGGAGTGGTTTCGCAACCGTGCGCTGACCCTGGTACTGATGGCGATGTTCGTGCTGTTCTTGGTCGGGCAGATGACCATGGGGTGGCACGAGTACAACGCCACCCAGCACCAGCATGGTCAGGCATGGGTAGCCTTCAGCGATTACTTGGCCACGGGCCATCCATGGGAAGCGCTCTTTGAAAACTGGGAGAGCGAATTCCTGCAGATGGCCGTGTTCGTTCTCCTTACGACGGGCCTGGTGCAGAAGGGATCTCCGGAGTCAGGCGACTCGGCGTGAAGGAACTCGTCGACGCGGACCCACGGGATTTCGCCAACGAAGCCGACGCTCCCTGGCCGGTCAGACGTGGAGGGTGGGTGCTCCGCCTCTACGAGCACTCGCTGGGACTTGCGTTCATTGGCCTGTTTCTCATCTCCTGGGTGGGACACGCCGCGGGTGGCTTTGCGGAGTATGCCGCGGATCAGGTGGCGCACGGCCAAGGCCGTCCCACGCTGAACGAGTATCTCGTCTCGGCGCGGTTCTGGTTCGAATCGTTCCAGAACTGGCAGAGTGAGTTTCTGGCGATCGCCGCGATGGTGTGGCTCGCCGTGTATCTCAGACAACGCTGGTCACCGGAATCAAAACCGGTCCATGCGGCGCATGGCGAGACCGGTCGCTAGGTTGTTGTCGGCGATTGAGACCGATGGCGGGACGGATCTACCTTGGGACGGCGGGCTGGTCGATCCCACGAATATCGGCACACCTCTGCCCCACTGAAGGGCCACACCTCGAGCGCTACGCTCGGGTGTTTCAGTGCGCGGAGATCAATTCCTCGTTTCATCGACCGCACACCGCGTCGACCTACCGGAAATGGGCGGCATCGACGCCATGTGCATTCCGGTTTGCCGTGAAAGTGCCTCGGCTCATCACGCACGAACTCAGGCTTCGGCGTGCGCGCGCGCCATTCGAGCAGTTTCTCACTGAGAGCAGCGGCCTGGGTGATCAGCGCGGCCCGCTGCTGGTCCAGCTTCCACCGTCGTTCGCCTTTGAGGCGCGAATCGCGGCGAGATTCTTCGACGTGGTACGGACGCACTACGCGGCGCCATCCGGCGAGGGTAATGGCGATGCAATACGGTAACCCGAGCGAGGCTGGACGGCTTTGGAGTTGCAATGAAGCACCCGGAGATTGCAATGGCAAAGACGACGAACAGATCCCGGAAACGAACTGCCGCCAAGCGTGAACTGATTGACACTGGGACGGACACGCGCTCCGTACGCCGAGGTCCCGGCGGGAGGTTTCAAGGAGTCCGCGTGGCCAGGGCGACAAAGGAGATCGATAAGCGTCAGGCGGGATGTGTCGATGACATCTGCGTTGCGAGATTCTGGCGCTCCACGGCGCTACGAACCCGCGCCATTGGGGCTCTCCCTAGGCGCTTGACTCCGGCATTCCCAATAGCTGACGGGCGCTTCCGCATGGCATTGTGCTGTAGGTAGGCAACGGCACGCGCAAACATTCGGACATAGCCACAGAGGATCATGTTGCACAAGAACACGACGGATAGGCACCTCAAACTGGCCATCGATTCGAGTCGTGGACACACAGGAATGCCGGAACTCGACCTGGTGTGTTTCAGTCACTTGCGATGGGACTTCGTCTATCAGCGTCCGCAACACCTATTGAGCCGTGCAGCCCAATCCAGACGCGTGTTGTTTATTGAAGAGCCGCATTACGATGCGACGCGCCCATCTCTGGAGACCCGGCACGACTCATCTGGCGTCACGATCGCGATCCCTCACCTCCCGCCTGACGCCGGCGCCCTGCACCTACAGACACTGCTGAACTTCCTTCTGTCGGCCCACGACATCACCGACTTCGTGGCGTGGTACTACACGCCTATGGCGCTCGACTTCACCGCGCACTTGCGGCCGATCGCGACTGTGTACGACTGCATGGACGAGCTGAGCGCCTTCGCAGGCGCGCCACCGGGGCTCCGGGACAAGGAGCGCGCGCTGCTGATGAGGGCCGACTTGGTGTTGACCGGCGGCCGGAGCCTCTACGAGGCCAAACGCTCACTCCACGTCAACGTCCACGAATGCCCGAGCAGCGTAGACGTGCCTCATTTCGCCCGCGCGCGAGAGCCACTCCCCGATCCATCAGATCAACACGACATCGCGCGTCCACGGATCGGGTTCTTCGGTGTACTCGACGAACGGCTCGATCGCGACCTTCTCTCCGGCGTTGCCGAGCGATGTCCAGGCTGGCAGTTCGTCATGGTCGGCCCCGTTGCGAAGATCCGCCACGCTGATCTGCCGGCGTTCAAGAACATCCACTATCTCGGACCCAAGGCATACGAGGATCTGCCGAGCTATATCGCAGGCTGGGACGTCGCCATGCTGCCCTTCGCTCGAAACGACGCCACACGCTTCATCAGTCCAACGAAGACACCAGAGTATCTCGCCGCTGGCAAGCCTGTCGTGTCGACGTCGATTCCCGACGTCGTGCGGCCCTACGGTGATGAACGGCTCGCGAAAATCGCCGACACGGCAGACGACTTCGTCGACGCCATCAGGGCCGCCCTCTCGGAGCCCACGACAGACTGGCTGCCGCACGCCGATGCCTTCCTCGCCCGCATGTCTTGGGACGCCACCTGGGCGGCGATCGCTGAACGCGTGCGTGCCGCCGTGGGTGCAAGGCACGCCGCGCAGACGCGCGTGAGGGCGTAACGATGTCAAATGAGGCGACGGCCAGGGGGCTGGGAACGTCCCGCCGTATTCGGATAAGGAGGAGACATGTTTGATTATCTGGTCGTCGGGGCCGGATTCGCCGGCGCGGTCATGGCTGAACGGCTGGCGGCTGACGCGGGACGCAAAGTACTCATCGTCGACAAGCGGAGGCACGTCGGTGGAAACGCGCACGACGAGTACGACACGTCGGGCATTCTGATCCACACCTACGGCCCGCATATTTTCCACACCAACTCGCGAGAGGTGTTCGACTATCTGAGCCGCTTCACCGAGTGGCGACCGTACCAGCACCGCGTGCGAGCGTGGGTCGACGGTCAACTGCTGCCCATTCCTATCAATCTCGATACCGTCAACCATCTCTACGGTCTCAAGCTCACCTCGTTCGAGCTCGAGCAGTTCTTTGCGTCGGTCGCGGAGCCGCGCACGCCGGCGCGTACGTCGGAAGATGTGATCGTGGGCAAGGTAGGTCGGGAGCTGTACAACAAGTTCTTTCGCAACTACACGCGGAAGCAGTGGGGTCTGGACCCGTCGGAGTTGGATGCGACCGTGACCGCGCGTGTTCCCGTACGTACCAACCGCGACGATCGGTACTTCGCCGACACGTACCAGGCCATGCCGGTCCACGGCTTTACCAGGATGTTCGACCGCATGCTCTCGCATCCAAACATCAAGGTCATGTTGAACACGGACTATCACGAGATCGAGCAGATCATTCCCCATGGGGAAATGATCTACACAGGCCCGATCGACGAGTTCTTCGATTATCGGTTTGGCAAGCTCCCGTATCGCTCACTCGAGTTCCGCTTCGAAACCTTTGACCGTCCGGTCTTTCAGGATGCGCCGGTGGTGAATTACCCGAACGAGAATCCCTACACGCGATGCACGGAATTCAAGTACCTCACCGGTCAGGAACACCCCAAGACGAGCGTGGTCTACGAATATCCAACATCGGAGGGGGATCCGTACTATCCCGTACCGCGGCCTGAGAACGCCGCCATGTATCGCCAGTATCAGGCCCTCGCCGAGCGCACGGACGATGTGCACTTCTGCGGCCGGCTAGCAACGTATCGCTACTACAACATGGACCAGGTCGTCGCGCAGGCGCTCGCGCTCTACGGACGAGTGACACAGCGCGCGCGGGAGCCGATCGCGCAGTCGGCATGACCCGGGACGGATCGCTCGAGCTCTGGGGCGGCGTCGAGTGCACGGTCAATCGCGTTGGTGAAACGTATTTCGATCAAGTCCGAAAGTCAGGCCATCACGATCGCCCGGAGGACATCGCTCGACTGGCAGCGATTGGCTTTCGCGCCGTTGCGGTACCCCGTCCTGTGGGAGCGCGTCGCGCCAGAAGGGCCATCGACTGCGGACTGGGCGTGGACCGACGAGCGGCTGGCGCTCCTGCGCGGGGCCGGCGTTCGGCCGGTGGCCACACTACTCCATCATGGCAGCGGCCCGCGGAGCACGCATCTGCTCGACCCCGCGTTCCCAGAATCCTTCGCGGCCTACGCCGCGGCAGTGGCCATTCGGTATCCCTGGCTTCAGGACTATACGCCCGTCAACGAGCCGCTCACGACGGCGCGGTTCAGCGCCTTGTACGGACACTGGTATCCGCATCACCGTGACGACCGCTCGTTCGTCAGAGCCTTCCTGCACGAGCTGCGTGCGACCGTGCTCGGGATGGCTCGGATCCGGGAGATCAACCCGTGCGCCCGGCTGATACAAACCGAGGATGCCGGTCGCACCTACAGCAGCCGCCGACTGGTCGCGCAGGCGGATTTCGAAAACCACCGACGCTGGCTGACGGCCGATGTGCTGGCGGGGCGGGTATCCGAGAATCATCCGCTGTGGAACTGGCTGGTGCAGTGTGGCGCATCTTCGACCGAGTTGTACTGGTTCCTCGACCATCCCTGCGCGCCTGACGTCGTCGGTCTCAACTACTACCTGACGAGCGATCGATATCTCGACGAGCGTCTCGAGCCATACCCGGCGTCCAGCCTCGGCGGCAACGGGCGCGACCGCTATGCCGATGTAGAGGCGGTCCGAGTGTCCGACTACGAAGGTCCAGCGTACGGTCGGATTCTCGAAGAAGCGTGGACCCGGTATGGGCTGCCCATCGCGCTGACCGAGGTGCATGCCGGCTGCACGCGAGAAGACCAGCTGCGCTGGTTCGTCTCGGCATGGCAGGCGGCATCGGCCGCGCGACGCCGGGGCGTCGACGTGCGGGCGGTGACAATGTGGTCACTCTTCGGGTCCTTTGACTGGAACAGCCTCGTCGCACGGGATGACAACGTCTATGAGGTCGGGACGTTCGACGTCAGAAGTACCCCGCCGCGGCGGACTGCCCTAGGCACGCTCGCACAAGCGCTGGCCAGAGGCACTCCGCTGGATCCGCTCGCGAGCCAGCCAGGATGGTGGCAGAGGGCGCGCCGTCCAACCCGATTCAGAACAGCGGTCGCGGATTTCGAGGACGCCGCCGCCCCGCACCCGATACTCATCGTCGGGGGCACCGGCACGCTCGGTTCCGCGTTTACGCGCGCCTGCGACGTCCGCGGACTGCGCGCCGTGTCGGTCGGTCGCACGCAGCTCGATATCACGAGCCCGGACGCAATCCGGCGAGCGCTGGTTCGCTGGCGACCGTGGGCAGTGATCAACGCGGCGGGGTACGTGCGCGTGGACGATGCAGAAGCGTCCCGCGACCTCTGCTGGCGCGTCAACACCGACGGCGCGCTGCACCTGGCAGAAGGAGCTGCGGCATGTCGGGCCCGATACGTGACCTTCTCGACCGATCTCGTGTTCGACGGCTTCGGAGAGACGCCCTATGTCGAGAGTGACTCGACACGCCCGATCAACACCTACGGCGCGAGCAAACGTGCCGCCGAAGAACGGGTCGCGGCGCTCGCGAGCGACGCCTTGATTGTCCGCACGGCGGCATTCTTTGGTTCCGTCGAGCACCACGGCTTCCTGACCCGCGCGCTCCGAGAGGTCTCGGCCGGCCGCGAGCTGCTCGCCGCCGACGACGTGGTGATCTCTCCGACCTACGTGCCTCACCTGGTCGATGCAGTGCTCGATCTGCTCATCGATGGCGAGCACGGCATCTGGCATCTCGCCAACCACGGTCAGATCTCGTGGGCAGATTTTGCGGCGCTCGCCGCGCGCTTCGCGAGCTTGGACGACTCGCTGGTGCGGCGTGTGTCCATCGCGGAGCTTGGGTTGCGCGCCCGTCGCCCTGCGTTCAGTGCGCTGGACTCCGAGCGCGGCAAGATCATGCCCACGCTGGAGCTCGGGGTGACGGAGTATCTGGCGAGCCCGGTCAACGTCTGGGGAGAACGCCGATCGAGATCTCGTGTGGCCTCGGGCCACAGGTAGCGCCACGCGGCAAGCCGCGCCTATCCACGCCGCGTGCGATTCGCAGCGTTGATGTCGACGATCTCGGCGTTCAGCAGATCGACATCAGCCGAGTCGATCGAACCATTACCGCCACCCGGCGCTGCGGCGTCAAAGGCGGCAACAAGCGGCGGAGTGCTGCCCTCCTCCACGCGCCGGACACCACGCGTCGCGGCCGCTATTTGCTCGAGAGGGATCTTCGAACGCCGGTAGGCATCGAGCAGGCCATTGGTTTCCTGATAGGTGTCGGCGAACTGCGTGTAGCAGAAGCCACTCACCAGGCCGATGGAGTCGAGTGCCGACATGAGTCGGCGATACAACTCGCCCAACTCCTCGGCACTAGTGGCCCGCGTATAGCCCCAAGCGCCCGTCTGGGTGCTGAGGGCGATACCGCCGCACTCCGAGAGAACGATTGGCAGCTCTGAGTGACGCTCCCCTTCCAGTACCAGAAGCCGGCCGCCGGGGCGCTCGCGGCTGAATAGTCGCGGCAGCCCTTCGTCCGCGTGATAGCGGCGGGCGAGCCGCTCTGGATCCGGATCGTAGTCGTGGATGCCGATGATGTCGGTCGCCACGCTTTCCCATCCGTCGTTGCCAATTACCGGCCGGGTCGGATCGAGCGTGTGGGTCAGGTGATAGAGCGCGCGCACGTAGTGTCGCTCTGCGGGGTTGTCCGGAAGATTCGGCACACCCCACGATTCGTTCACGGGCACCCAGGCGACGACGGACGGGTGACTCGTATCGCGTGCGATCGCGGCCGTCCATTCGCGCGTGACGCGTTGAACCGATTGCTGTGTGAAACGATAAGCGCTCGGCATCTCCGCCCAAACCAACAGGCCCAGGACATCGGCCCAATAGAGGTACCGGGGATCCTCGAGCTTCTGATGCTTCCGTACTCCGTTGAAGCCCATCGCCTTCGCGAGCTCGACGTCCCTGCGCAGGGCCTCATCATCTGGTGCCGTCATGCCGCTCTCGGGCCAATACCCTTGGTCGAGCACGAGACGCTGACGGTAGGCGCGGTTGTTGAGCACAAAGCGATCGCGCTGGGTCCCGACCGAGCGGAGCGCTGTGTAGCTCGCTACCGTGTCGACGAGCTGTCCGCGATCGGCCCAGAGTTCCACCGACGCGTGAATCAGCGTCGGAGACTCGGGACACCACAGCAGTTCGTTCCTGTAGTCGTCGATCCCTGGGTCTGACAGCGCGATGCGGCGGTGGACCTCGCCGTTGACCACCGAATACGTGTCATCAGCAATGAGGATGATCCCCCACCGTCAGTCGCGTGTGCAGTCTAAGACCGTCGCGTTCCGGGCCCGACAGCCAGCACTCTAGTCCCACTTCCCAGCGCTCGATGTTCGCTGTCCACCGAAGATTCTGAATGGCGGTACGCGGGACCACCTCTATCCAGACGGATTGCCAGATGCCGGTTGTCCGCGGATACCAAATGGAATGGGGCGCAACCTGCCAGTCCTGCTTGCCGCGCGGTTTCGCGAGATCCTGCGGGTCGTCTTCCGCGCGAACGACGAGCTCGACCGGCGACCGGTCGGAGCATCCTGTGATGTCGAACGTGAACGGCGTATAGCCGCCCTCGTGTCCGCCGAGGCATCGGCCGTCGATCCAGACCGTGGCGTCGTAGTCCACCGCGCCGAAGTGCAGGAGGATCCGATCGCCCTCCGCGATCGCGGGCAGAGCCACCGGCGTGCGATACCAGCACGCGCGCAGGAATGACGTATCGCCAATGCCGCTCGCCGCCGTCTCTGGCGAGAACGGCACCTGAATCCGTGCGTTCCATGCCACATCGCGAGGATGACGCCACGCGGCGTCCCGATCCATGGCGAACTCCCAGAGACCGTTGAGCGAGACCCACGAAGCACGCCGCAGTTGTGGTCTAGGATAGCCGCGGCCCTGCGCGTCAACGTCGGCGGATGTCAGGGGAGCATGGAATGGCTGCATGCACTTGGAAGACGGGAGAGATCTATCCTACGCCATTCCCGGATCGGATCGCGCATTCCACCGCCACGCTGGGGTTGGAGCTCGCCGAGAGGTTTGACGGGGTGACGGCATATCTGCGATCCCCACGAGAAGGGCATGTGGACCGCGCCAGATGGCAACAGCGACCAATGATGGCGCCGTTCTGCCGAGCTTTAGTTGGGAATGGTGTGAAGGACACGCGCGCCTTCACGGCTTGAAGGCGCGCGTGAATCGGTCAATCGCCGATGGCGGCGCGGGTCACGACCTCAGCGGCGGCGTCTTTGACACGGTCAACCGCTCCAGAGGCCGCGTCTTGTGCACGTTGCACAGCGCTCTCTCGCGCCTCGCCCATCCACTCGTTCTCGCGTTCACTTTCGGGCACTGCCATTCCCAACGAAGCGCCGATGAGCAGTGCCGCCGCGCCGACTGCGAGCGGATAGTCTCGAATCATCGACTCGAGTTGGTATCGGCCCGAGCGGAGGGTCTGACGCGCATCGGCTATGGCGCGGCGTGGCGCGTCCATCTGGAACATCGAACCTGACCGGCGACGCTCCGACACGCGATCGGATTGGGACCGCGATTCATCAGTCGAAGGCCGTTCGCGGCGGTACGCGCGCTGCCGATTCGATCCTCCATCGCTGAAGGCGAGCCAGGTCAAGCCGACGCCTGCCAGGAGCACCGGCAGCGGATTGCTGCGAATCCTGCCGATGAAGCCGCGATCGCTATTGGCCTCCCACCATTCTTCCGTCGTCCCGGCAGCGCTATAAGCCATGTCCTTCACCCTTTCTGTCGTCGTGGATACCATGTTCTTCACTGTTTCCGCCGTCGTCGAGGCCAGGTCCTCGACCTTGTCGGCGGCGCCGGATGCTGCACTGGCAATGAGGTTCCCGGGACGGAGCTTCTCCTGAATCGCGTCCACGGTTTCTGACAAGTCCTCCCGCGTGCGCTCGATCTCGGCCCGGATCTGCCGCGCCCGGGTGTCGGCATCGGGCTCGGCGGCCGCGGCGGGAACGTCTAGGTGCCCTGTCCGGTCGTCCATCGCGCATTCTCCTTGAGTGATTCGATTGTCTGCCGTGGGGCGAACCGCGTCTGTCGTAGTCTGGTCACGCCCCGATTCATCAGCACATATCCGACGGTCATCGTGACCGCCGCCACCATGAGCGCAGCCAGCCAAGGCTGAAGGCCCATCTGGACGAGCCCTGCGATGAGCGCCGCCAGGACCACCAGCAATCCGGCGTGGAGCAACGCGCCGCCCGTCGAGACCAGAGCAGCTTGAACGCCCACTTCGCGGAGCTTGGCGGTCATCTCCGTCGTCGCCAGCTCGAGCTCTTTGCGCACGAGCGTACCGGTTTCGCGAGACAGCTCGCCCATGAGCTCTCCCAAAGTACGGTCGTCAGATGGGGCAGGCATTAGCGGTTCTCCGCGCCGGGATCCTCACGGCTCTGTCGCGATGGTGCGCTGCTCGCGAGATTGCTCGAGCTTGACCGTACATCGCCAGGCTTCAACGGACCTGTGGAGCTCAGGTTGCTTGGTGCAGACTGACCGTACGCGCTCACCTGCGAATGGCCATGGTCGAGGTGGGCCGGAGCGTCGGCTTCTCGGCCCATCCGCTGCCACGCAGGCGGCTGATGACTGCGATGCGGCGCGGAGCTCTTGAAGAATCTTGCGCCCAGCAAACCAATCGCAAACGCGGACCCCACGAACACGACCGGTTGCCGGCGGGCCACCTTCTGCGCGTCTCGAACCAAATCTCCCACATCTTTATTCTTCAGACCCGATGACAACCGCTCGAGCTGATCCGCAGCCCGATCGACGTACTGGGCAAGCGTGTCGTGCTGCTGCTCGCGGAGCTCCTGCGTCGTTCTTCTGACGGCGCGCGCGAAGGTGCCGATGCTGTCTGTCGCCATGTCCTTCTGTGTCGCCAGCTGAGCACCGGCGCGCTCCCGCACGCGCTCGACAATCCCAGTGTCCGCACCATTCCCCATTTCACCCGCCGTGTGTGTCGCCGGCTTCACACCTGATCGATCGCCGGATTCTCCGTACGCCCCACTCTGTTCACCCGTTGACGTATGAGTCTGCAGTGCCGGTGCATTGGGATTAACGGTTCGATCTTTCGTAGCTGTCGATCGCCGGCGGTTCTCCGGTGACTGAGTTGATTCATCCATAAGACACCCCTTTGACAACAATCTGTGCTCGTATCGGTCGTTGACTGGAAGTTACGTGCCAAGCAGAGCACGTGTCATGCGACGCGCGAGCTGCATCAAAGCGTTGGGCTCCTGCAGCCAGTGGTGTTGAGCTCGACGCGTCACGTGAACTGGCACCTGCGCGTCAGGCGGGAACGCACGCAGTTTCTAACTCGCTCCGAGCGTAGGACTGGATCGCTCCACCACATATGCACGATTGCACGCGAACCTGCTGGAAGCTATTGGGAATGACGGAAACTAAGGGTTAGGGCTAACCCTAACTTCGCCAGCCCTCTCATCGGCTCCGTTGCGCAGACGCCTCGTTGGCTGCTGTCTGCTTCGGTCATCTGAAGTGGGATTTCGTCAATCACCGGCCTCAACACCTGCTAGGGCGAACCCGACGATGCGACGCGTCGTGTTCATCGAAGAACCTATCGGCGATGTGCCGCATGCGTGCTTGGACCCGCGACGGGACGCTTCGGTGTTACTATCGCCATCCCGCACGCACCGGCGGGTCCGAAGCGTAGCAGATCCAGGCTCTGCTGGACTCCTTCTTTGCCCAGAAGGAGATCGCGAGGTCGTTGCGTGGCACCGCGCGGCGCAGCCGGTCGAAATCGCGCCGCTCTTCATGTTCCGGGCCTCGCGCGAGGCGCGCTCCGTGACCGGAGAAGGTTACGGAGCGAGAGGAGGACAGACGGCGCTATTGATGCGAAGCGGCACCGTAGCGTGCCGACCGGTGTAGCCACGATGGACAATACGATTATTCGCTCCGCGCGTTGCCACGAGTGCGGTTCGGAGATGATCTGGACGCAGAACGCCTGGCCTGCTGACGCAAAGGTCGAAGCGGCGTACCGCTGCAGGCAGGGCCACCTCGTCGATCCTGCGACGACCAGGCAATGTCCGGCCTGTGGCGTGCATGACACGAAGGTGGTCGGCGTACTTGACGGGCGGCAGCAATGCCAGTGCGCTCATTGCGGCAAGGCCTTCAAGTCTCCGCGGTGAACGAGCTTGGGTCGCGTGGTCCGATCTGCGCATGCCCCGTATGGACGGGTTCGGGTTCTTACGCGAGCTTCACCGGATGCACGGAAGGACACATGTCCCCGTGATCGCGGTGGCTGGCTTGGCGTGCGGCGCCGATCATCAGCGCACCCAAGCGGCCGGCTTCGAGGGCGACCGTGTCAGCCTGTGCTGGACGAGCTGTGCATACCCCGCCGACACCGCACAGAGACAGGTTGCGCCGCGTGAGCCGCAGCGCGCAAGAACCGTCGGCCAAACTATCGCGAGAGCAGGGTCAGCAAGGCATAGATGACGATGGCCCCGACCAATCCGAATCCGAGCAACTTCGCGAGCGCATAGGAGCCAAGCAACTTCAACATGCAAGGCTCAAGTGCAACATCGATACCACCGGAGAGCAATTGTGTTAGAGGGGCGGTAGAACTAACCACCTGCCTGCGTCTGTGACGGGCCGTTCATCGTCCTCCCGCGTCAACGTCACCGCGACTTTGCCACCGGCGGAGACACGGCGGCGTCAGCAAATTCAGCCCGCTGAGCCGGACCCTCCATCGTGTCCGAGGATCGGCGTCGAATCTGCGAGATGAGTGCCAGCCGCCTTTCCCGTGTGGTCGCGAAACGCTTGACCGCCGGAAGCCATCCGCCCCGGAGGAGTCTGTCGAACCATTCTGGTGCGGCATGCTTTCTGCTGCCCGTTATCGAATGAGTAGGTCGACTACCAAGTGGCTCGCGATGAGCGCACTGCTGGTTGGCATCGCCGGAGGATGGGTCCTAGTCGCCAGAGCCCGACGGAGATACAACGGCCCGTCCGAATACGTTCACGGTCCCAAGGCGTTGGCTGACGTGGAGGCGTTCCTGTTCGACCTCGACGGGACACTGATCGATAGCAACGCGGCACACGCAGACACCTGGGCGCAAGCCCTTCGCGAACACGGGATTGCGTGCGACGCAGCGGACGTGCGACCGCTGGTTGGGGTGGGCGGTGACAAGCTGCTCCCACAGCTCGCCTATGGAGAGGTCACGTGCGAATTGACTCGCTACGACGTCGGCGGGAAAGTCACCGACCGTGATGTGGAGGTGGCGAAGAAGATCTCCTCCGTATACAGACAACGGTCTTGACGGACAAAGAGTGATGCCACCATGAAGGACTCCCCCATCTGCACCGGCGCCTGAGGTGAGACCTATCGGTGGTTATCCGATCTGACGGCCCGGCGTGGCCACAGGTTGGAGCATACTGCCGGTCCGCATCCATCGCAGTCGTTTGTGCTCCACAGTGTACGGAGGTCTCGGCTCGGATTCGGCAGGCGGATCGTCAACCGGCTCCGGTGGGGGCTCGTCGGTCGGTGTCGTCGGCGCCGGCGGCGTCTTTGGAATCGGCGGGGGTCTGTTGGGATCGGGCGGAGTGGGTGGTACGTCTATCTCCACACGCAAAGTTGCAAGTCCGCCATACTGCCCCGGACAAGCGAGTTCACTCATTCGATCTCTCCAGACCATCGTAGCTTCTCGCTTCCGACGACTCTCCGTCAAGGAACGTCAAGCGCGCTTTCCCGTGGACATCGAGTTCACGCGGCGATCGTCAGCTCGATGATCCGTGTCTCACCGCCTCCGTTCCAGCAGTCCCCTGCTGCGGGGTGGACGCCGGCCATGCGCAGAATGTGCTGAGGTGTCGAGGCCGCGTACTTCGGCGCCCTGCCCGGCTGGACTGATTCTCTTGACTAAGCGTTCGCTAGCACACAGTAAACCGACAGCGCGGACGAGAACCGTCGAACGATTGAGCGACCTGGCGGTGCACACCTCACGTGGTGTGGCTTGGAGGGTTCGCAGCGAGGATGCGTGCCAGAGCCTCGAGGTCGACGGGTTTTGTAAGATGCGCATCGAAGCCGGCGTCGAGCGCCCGCTGTTTGTCTTGCGCCTGTCCCCACCCCGTAACCGCAACGATGACAATGGCTTTTGATGGCCGCTGCCGCATTCGACGACACGCTTCATAGCCATCGATTCCGGGCATGCCGATGTCGAGGAACACGATGTCTGGTTGATACTCCTCGAATGCCTCCAGTCCGCTCGCGGTGTCGTGAGCCATTCGCGTTGCCCCCCCGAGTTCTTCCAGGAGCATCGCCATCGTGTTGGCCGCGTCGCGATTGTCATCAATGATAAGGACGCGGCATGCGACACGAGGTAGGTCAAGTTGCCGTAACGATGCTCGCGCCGCGGGCGCGTCACAGAGGGGCATAGTGATAGTGAAGGTGCTGCCCTGCCCGAGCCCGTCGCTATCAACCACGATTTCGCCGCCATGCATGTCGACCAATCGCCGGGCTAGGGCAAGACCGATCCCGAGTCCGCCATGGGTGCGCTCGCTTGACGGCTCTGCCTGAGCGAACATCTCGAACACGCGCGGGAGCATGTCTTTCGCGATACCGACTCCCGTGTCTGAGATGGTGATCGCGACGCGAGGGATATCAGCGGCGGCAAGAGTCGCGACCGCGCAGCGGATCCTTCCGTGCGGCGGCGTGAACTTCGACGCATTGTGCAGCACATTCGACAGAACCTGTACGAAGCGCGTCGGGTCGACATCGACCACACAGGCCAGTGGCGGCATGTCAACCGTGAGTTCTATTTTCGCTGTCTCAATCGCCGCCCGATGCGCGTCGACGGCGGCCTGGACAAGGTCGCTAACTGACGTCGGCGCCAACTGGAGCACGATCTTCCCGGACGTAATCCTTGAGACGTCGAGCAAATCGTCGATGAGCCGCACCATCTGGCCGATCTGACGTTCCATGATCGATCGTACGCGCCGCACTGATTCTGGAGTGTCACCCGCGAGACGAATCAGCTCGAGGCCTGAGCGAATCGGCGCCAGCGGATTGCGAAGTTCATGCGCGAGCAGCGCTAAGAATTCGTCCTTACGCCGGCCGGCGCTCCGGAGTTCCTCTTCCGTTCGTTTCCGCTCGGTAATGTCCTGTGCCGCAAGGAGAATCGTGGCATCGCCATCGCCATCGCGAGCGACTCGGCGCGCATCGAGCAGGATGGCCCGCCGACCGGTCAGCGGGAAGTCTCGCTCGATTTCGAGCGACTGGAAATCACGGCTCTCCGACACTATCGCGTTCAGTGCCGCCCAGAGGCCCGACGCCTTCCAATCGTCGTCCCCAAGGCTCTGGAGCGCGATGCCTTGCGCCTTCTCTCGCGAGATGCCGAACATCGAATAGAACGCCCGGTTGCCCGATTGCACGCGAAGGTTGGAGTCCAAGACTACCAAAGGGCTCGTTATCGTATTGAGAATTGCCTTCGTGTACTCACGTTCGTAAATGGCCTGCTCAATACTCGCCCGAATCGCGGTGACATTCGTGAACGTGAGTACCGCGCCGGCGGTCTGCCCAGGGCCGATCGCATAGGGGGCGATGCGAAGCAGGAAACGCCGATCGCCACTTCGGATGTCATGGCGGCTTGCAGCGTAGTCAGAGATAACCTGCGCGCATAGCTGCTCGATATCCTTATCACCGGCGAGTGCGGCAACGGAGCCCAGACGCCGGCCAATGTCGATCGGTGCGAGGGCAAACGCCTCCGCCGCCGCACGGTTGATGCGGTTCAACGTGCAGTCGGGACCGACGACCACGATGGGTACATCGATGGTATCGAGAATGGTGACCGTGTCAGGGCTGGCCGAATCCGCACGGGCGGCGTCGTCCCCATCGCTCGCCGACAGCTGATCCGAGTACGATCGCGTCGTCACCGCCTCAGTCCATCGTGGCGCGGTACAGTTTCCGGCTTCGGGACAGCACAGAATCCGCAACAAGCGGGAGGGCCTCACGCAGTGCGAGCAGCAGCGCCTGAGAACGCGGCATCTGAAACGGAGACGGGGCGCGAGAGAGCAGCTGTTCTTCAAGCACGCGGGCCTCGTCCGCGCCCACCGTCTCGCGAAGGGCATCCGCAACGGCACGTTCAAGCCGCGCGTAATCCTCAACGGGAATCAGATGAGAGTGATTTTGTCCGAGCCGAGGCAGCATGCGGGAATGTACTTCGCCGTTGAAATTGTCCATCACGAATGAACAGAAAATGGCGATCTCGTGTTCATGGGCCAGCCGATCGAACTGATCCTCAAGGTCCATGCTGGCAGCGACATCACCGCGCTCCCACAGCACGTTCACCATTTCGCCCCACCACCGAACCTTCGTATAGCGACCGCCGCCGCGCGCCTTGGCGATCACGTCCGCAGCGAGACCGAGGAAGACGGGGGCGTCCGGCATGGCGTCGCGCATGAACTGGGGCAGGAGCTCGTCCGCATCAACTACAGTGAGTTGTCCACACGCCTGCGCCGCTTGCGTATTGACGCCTTCGGCTTCCAAGCGCGGCCGAAAAGCATCCCAATGGGCCGCCGTCGGCACCAAGATGACGCCCTCACCGTTGGCAATGGCGGACGCGGCAAAGCGACAGACCGCGCGATTGAGAAACTCCTGGTCCTGATAGAGCTGAACGATGTGATCGCGTGGCCCCGCGCTGGCCAACAAGCCACCCCAGGGCTCGCGCTGATCCAGCCCATCCATTTCGACCATGGAATCCCGTTCGCGAACGACCGCGACGTCGTCCTTCGTCTGTGCCGACGGGCTCTCTCTGTTCATACTGTGGCTCAAACGAAAATGCGCGGCGTTGAAGTGACGGCTGGCCAGTGCCTTTTGCGTCGCGAGTGCCAGTGGAGCAGCATACCATGGCGCAACTTGCCGTTTGGGTCGGACGGCGCCACGGCTTAAAGCGCCGGACAGTCTCCTCGTCCGCCGCAGCTCCGGGCACCAACGCGCGCGCGGCCGTGCCGCTTCTGACCACGTTTGAACACCCATACGTCGCTTGGACGAGACCGCGCCGGTAACGCGCTTTCAGCCGCCAGCCCTGCAGTTCAGTCGCTGGGCTGGAACATCACTTGCTCAGCTAATCACATGAGTTCGTCGGACCAGCGCTGGTTGACCGACCAGGAAGCGTATCTACTTCCCAAGTTATTGGCTCGCCGCCTAGTGGAGACAGCGAGCGCTCCGACACTATGAACGTGTCGCCCTCGAAGAGGAGCACACACGCTTACCAGCGAGTGCGGCCGCAATGGCAACTGTCGCGGCGCCAATCGCTGCTCGTCGCAGGAGACCAGTCCTCCTGGCGTCCCTCCAAGCGCGCTTGGTTCGGCCTACAACAGCGATCGTATTGATGGCACCGCCGATGAAACCTTTGTCTGGCGCTTCTAACTGGGCCGAGGACGGGGCCGTGAACAGGACGTGGACGTGGTCTGCGGTTCGCGCCAGCCGTGTTGCGAGGTGATCGCGCGTCTCGCGAATCGCGGTTTTCATCTCCGCCGTAGATGGCGACGTCCTGTCGGCCACCTCTTTCTTGCCTACGTGCCGGTCTGGACTTTCAGCCATTCCATCGTCTCGCGGAGGCTCTCGCGAGTCTCCTTCATGCCAAGCTCCGCTTGGCGCAATTCACCGACGAAGTGGCGAGCGGAGATCGCTCCCGCGCCGGTCAGTATCACGCCGACGAGTGTTGACGCCGCCCACGCCGGAACGCCAAGGGCGATCAGCAGCAGCACCAGCGCACTGACGAAGACGGCCACGCCTGCGGTCGCGACGAATACGCTCGCCAGCAGCCCCGCCGCAGACCACGCGAGCTTCGACAGAGCGGCCGAGACCTCCAGCCGGGCAAGCGTCAGGGTTTGCGACGCCAGAAGCTGGACGTCCGCGGAGATGCCGTTCAGAAGGTCTCTCAGCGAAGGGTTCAGGGAGGGGTCGGTCATGGCCTCCGCGCCGCTGCGGTTTGCTTGGCGGTCTCAACACGCCGATTCCACCACTTCGTCATCAAGATTGCACCCGCCACCACCGCGCCCAAGGTGGGCTTCGGCGGTGGCGGAATCGATGGAGCAGAGGTTACGGGTACCAGCTCGCCAGAACGCTGCCGCTGCCGAAACGCCCGCGCAGCGCGCGCGCCGATGAGGAGCTTTCCGTGCGCGTCTTTCTGTCCAGGAGCTTTTCCATAGGGTGATGCGTGTTCTATCTCGGCATTCAGCTCCGCGCCGGTCAGGATGGCGATGCCAGAAACGTAGAACCAGAGCAGCACGACGATGACGGCGCCGACGCTGCCGTAGGAGCCTTCATAGTCGGTAAAGTTGGCAACGTAGAGCTTGAAGAGCAGCGAGAAACACAGCCAGAGAACGGTGGCGGCGACGGCACCTGGGGTGATCCAGACCCAATCCTGATCCGCATCCGGTCCAAAGTAGTAGATCAGCCCGATCCCTGTGGCGATGAGGACGAACACCAACGGCCACTGCAACAGCAGCCACGTCCACTCGAATGCTGCTCCCCAGCCAGTCGTTTGTCCAAGCTTTTCGGCGAGCGTCGGCCCGACGAGGACCAGCGAGACGGCGACCAGGACAAACATCGCGACGCCGAGTGTGAGCCCGATGGCGACGAGTCGGACCTTCCACCACGGCCGTCCCTCATCGATGTCGTAGGCGCGGTTAAGCGCCCCGACGATCGAGAGCAGCGCCGCAGAACTGCTCCACAGCGCAGCCACGACACCGAACGTGAGCAGCCCGCCGTTGTCGTTGTTGGCGAGCCGTCGCATTTGCTCCTGGATCAGTTCGAGGACCTGCGGCGATACGAACGGGCCAAGGGAGCGACCGACGTCGTCGGTAATGTTCGAGAGAGGAAAGAAGCTCGCGAGTGCGAGCAGAAACAGGATTGCCGGAAACAGCGCAAGAAAGAAGTAGTACGACAGCTGTGCCGCTAGGCCGAGTACATCGTCATCGACGACCTCACGCCACGTGCGACGCGCTAACTCAGTCCACGACAAGGATGCCGTCTCGAGCACACGATGTCGAACTGCAAAGGGTGAGCCGAGCATCGGCACCGATCCCATGAGCTCCAGTGTCAGGACGTCGGCGCATTCGAAGATTCCGCACTGGAATCACTCGCAGCCGACGCGGGCGGGGTGGCGGTTTCGGCCAGCTCCTCCATCCGGTTCGTGAGCCGTTAGAAGGTCGGTCTTCTTCATGAGGTCGCGAAGCTGCTCAGGCGTGACCGTGGTCTGGACCTTCAGGTGTGGAGCGAGGTCTTGAAGCAATTGCAGCACAGCCGTCATCTCTCGCTCGGCGAGCAGGTCGATCTGCAGATCGAGATGACTGCGTTTGCCGGCCTGACGCGCGAGTCGGTTCTGGCTAGCCAGTACGAACAGGACCAGAAAGATGGCCTCGAGCGAGACGGTCATCGTCGGGAACGGAAATGGGAAGGGATCGAATGGACGAACAATCCAGTCACTGACCTGCTCGGTTTTCGGACCCCCCAGTCGGATAGTGCGCTCTCACCGCTTGATGGCCTGAACGTTCTCCTCCAACGCGGAAGAGCTCGGAGCGAGTCTCTCGTGATCAGCCTTGCTTAGCGACCGGCCTGGTCTCTTGGGCTACCCATCGTGTGCTCTCTACCTGCTCACCGTGAGGCGCGAATGACCTATCGTTCATTGCTGCAACCTATTTCGATCGGTTGGCCCGGCGGCGAGTCCGCTCCTCGCGCTTCGTGCGTTCGCCGTCGTCCTGCGCGGCGTGCCTCCCTGAAGACATTGCGGGCAATTCTTCACGAGGGTCGCCCGAACTCATCCCAAGGATATGGTTCCGAACCCTCTGCGTTGGTACGCAAAATGCTCCGTTCGACATTACCCATGTACGCCGAGGTTCCGTTCAACCGATCTACTTCACTGGCCGATGCTGAGAATTGGCTCGCGCTTGGCGCCGGTGCACTCCTGCTGCTCGTCGGCGCATCTCGACGCTCTGCGGTCGGTGCCTGTCTCGCGCTGTCATCGGCACCACTGCTGTATCGCGGCATCGCCGGCCGTTGGCCGGACGCCCTGAACGGCTGGGTCCAGCCCGCGAGTACCAAGACCGCCCTGGGCGGCGAGCGCGGCGTGCATGTTCGGGCATCGGTCCGCCTGGAGCTCCCCGTCGCCGAGGTTTATCGGTTCTGGCGCCGCCTCGAAAATCTGCCGCAGTTCATGACGCACCTCAACCGGGTGACGGAAGCCCCGGACGGCAGATCCCATTGGGTTGCCGCAGGTCCTGCCGGGGTCGCCGTCGCGTGGGAGGCGGAAGTCATTAACGAAATCGAGAACGAGGTCCTCGCGTGGCGCTCGCTTCCTGGATCTGACATCGCGACCGCGGGGTCCGTACATTTCGATCCGGCACGAGGCGGCCGGAGCACACAAGTCAGCGTGCACTTGCAGTATGCGCCACCCGCTGGAAAGGCCGGAGCACTCATCGCCTCGCTCCTCGGACGCGAGCCGTCTCAGACCGTCCGCGAGGATCTGCGGCACTTCAAGCAGCTGCTCGAAGCCGGCGAGATGCCTCGAGCGACGGCAACGGCGTAGGAGCGAATCATGCGAGCTGTTTGCTGGGAAGGCAAAGAGAGAATCACAGTCGAGACCGTTCCCGACCCGGTCATCCTCAATCCGCGCGACGCCATCATCAAGGTGACGACGACGGCGATCTGTGGCTCCGATCTGCACATCTATGATGGCTATATCCCGACGATGCAGAAGGGCGATGTGCTCGGCCATGAATTCATGGGTGAAGTCGTCGACGTAGGCAAAGACAACACGCGGCTGCGAGTTGGCGATCGCGTGGTGGTCCCCTTCACCATCGCGTGCGGCCGGTGCTATTTCTGCAAAGAGCAGCTCTGGTCACTCTGCGACAACTCGAACCCGAACGCCTGGATGGCCGAGAAGCTGTACGGCTATTCCGCCTCGGGATTGTTCGGCTATTCGCACATGTACGGCGGCTATCCCGGTGGCCAGGCGGAATACGCGCGCGTCCCGTTTGCCGACATCGGACCGCTGAAGGTGCCTGACAACCTGACCGACGAGCAGGTCCTCTTTCTCTCGGACATCTTCCCGACCGGCTACATGGCGGCCGAGAACTGCCACATCAAGCCAGGGGACACGGTCGCGGTCTGGGGGTGCGGGCCGGTCGGCCAGTTCGCGATTAAGAGCGCCTATCTTCTCGGCGCCGAACGCGTGATCGCGATCGACCGCTTCGCCGAACGGCTCGAACTCGCGTCGTCACAGGGCGGGGCCGAGACGATGAACTATGAGGACGTCGACGTCCTCGACGCCCTCCGCCACATGACCGGCGGCCAGGGGCCTGACGCGTGCATCGACGCCGTCGGACTCGAAGCACACGGGACCACGCTCGACGCGTGGTACGACCGCGCGAAAACATCGATGTTTCTGGCGACCGATCGGCCGCATGCCCTTCGCCAGGCGATCAGCGCCTGCCGGAAAGGCGGGACGGTCTCCATGCCAGGCGTTTACGGCGGATGGCTGGACAAGTTTCCCTTGGGCGCCGCATTCGCGAAGGGGCTGACACTGAAGATGGGTCAGACGCACATGCACAAGTACATGCCCATCCTGCTGGAGCGCATCGAGCGCGGCGAGATCGATCCGTCCTTCATCATCACGCACCGGATTGGTCTCGAAGATGCGCCGAGTATGTATCGCACGTTTCGCGACAAACACGACGCGTGCATCAAGGTCGTCATGAAGCCTGGCGTGGCGACGCCTGACCACACAGATCCGCCGCCTCCTCGGGAGCAGTAACTCATACATGGCCAAATCATCCCGACCCGCGAAGACTGCCAAGAACAAGAGCACCGTACGGAATAGCCGGACGACCGTGAGCGGTCCGGCCAAGCCCGACGCGTCAGGGGCCGGCGACATCGTCGCCGAGAAGGCGGCGGGCACTCAGGGCGTCGCGTCCGCGTTTCCCTTCAATCCGAATAAGGCGGCCGAATACGACGCCGATTCGGCGCTCGCGCCTCCCGAAGGTGCGTCCGTCACGCCCGTCGATCCGATTGTCGGGGCCAGTACCGTCACCGAGCGGAACGGGTCCGACAAGGTCGGCAGCGGTGGGCCGAACATCGGCCAGAATCCCACGGTTGGTCCACTCGATCGCGTGCGCGTCGATTCAACTGACCGCGCGCTTACGACCAACCAGGGCGTTCCTATCGCGGACAATCAGAGCTCGCTGAAGGCGGGCCTCCGCGGCCCGACCCTCCTCGAAGACTTCATCCTTCGCGAAAAGATCACCCACTTCGACCACGAGCGCATCCCCGAGCGGATTGTCCATGCGCGGGGCTCGGCGGCGCACGGCGTCTTCGAATGTACCAAGGCGATCCCGGAGTTCACGCGCGCCTCACTCTTCGGCGAAGTCGGCAAACAGACACCAGTCTTCGTGCGCTTCTCGACCGTCCTCGGCGAGCGCGGCTCGACTGACACCGCGAGAGACGTGCGTGGCTTCGCGGTGAAGTTCTATACGGACCAGGGCAACTGGGATCTCGTCGGCAACAACATCCCGGTGTTCTTCATCCAGGACGCGATGAAGTTTCCCGATCTGGTGCATGCCGCAAAGCCAGAGCCGCACTTCGGCATGCCCCAGGCCGGTTCGGCGCACGACACCTTCTGGGACTTCGCGTCGCTCATGCCCGAGATCACCCACATGCTCATGTGGGCGATGTCCGATCGCGCCATCCCGCGCAGCTATCGCACGATGCAGGGCTTCGGCGTGCACACCTACCGGCTGGTCAACGACAAAGGCGAGTCGCACTTCGTCAAGTTCCACTGGAGCCCACAGGCCGGGACGCATTCGCTCGTGTGGGACGAGGCTGTCAAGATTTCCGGGGCCGATTCCGACTTCCACCGCCGCGATTTGTGGGAGGCGATCGAAGCCGGTGCCTATCCCGAGTGGGAGCTGGGACTGCAGATCTTCACGGAAGAACAGGCGGAGGGGTTCACCTTCGATGTGCTCGATGCCACGAAGATCGTTCCCGAGGAGCTGGTGCCGATTGTCCCGGTGGGACGGATGGTCCTCAACCGAAACCCGGACAACTTCTTCGCCGAGACCGAACAGGTGGCGTTCTGCGTCGCGCACGTCGTCCCCGGGATTGATTTCTCGAACGATCCCCTGCTCGCCGGCCGCATTCATTCCTACGTCGACACGCAGATCTCGAGGCTCGGCGGTCCGAACTTTCACGAGATCCCGATCAATGCGCCCGTCGCGCAGGTGCACAACAACCAGCGCGACGGCATGCACCGCCAGGCGATCCATCGGGGTCGTGTGTCGTACGAACCCAACTCCTTGGGCGGCGGGTGTCCGTTTCAAGCCGGCACGGCCGGCTTCGTGTCGTTTCCGGAACCTCGTGAAGAAGGCGATCACAAGGTCCGGGGCAAAGCGGAGCGCTTTGCGGATCATTACACGCAGGCGACGTTGTTCTGGAACAGCCAGACGGCCGTCGAGAAGCAACACATCATCAATGCGTTTCGTTTCGAACTCTCACGCGTACAGACGCCTGCCGTTCGTGAGCGGATGGTGTCGGGTCTGATGAATGTCGCGACGGAGCTCGCCGAAGGCGTGGCGGCGGGCCTCGGCATGCGTGAGATGCCAGCGCCGATGCCGAAAGTCCTGACGCGGGAGGTCAGGCCCGAGGTATCCGTCTCGCAGGCGCTGTCGCTATTTGCGAGACCCGGTGACGGCAGCATTCGGACCAGGCGAGTGGCGATCCTCGTGGCGGATGGGTGCAACGTCGAGGCACTCGTAGCCCTCGCCGATCGGCTGACCAGCGAAGGCGCTGTTCCGCGCTTCGTGTCAACGACGCTGGGCTCGGTGCAGCCGGCCACGGGCAAGGCCATCGAGGTCGACATCAGCCTGGAAGCGGCGCCGGCCGTGCTCTATGACGCGTTAATTCTCCCTGACGGCAACGAAGCCATCAGCGCACTTCGCGCCGATGGACGGACGCTCGAATTCATTAAAGACCAGTACCGCCATTGCAAGCCGATCCTCGCGCTGGGAGCAGGCGAGCAGCTGCTTCGTGCGTGTGGCATCGGCGCGGCACTGCCCGACGGCCAGCCCGACCCCGGACTGATCCTCGCATCGGACACGAGCGCGGGGACCGACGACTTCGTCGCCGCGATCGCCAAACACCGGCACTTCGCCAGAGAAACCGATCCACCACGCGTATGAGGATACGCGGCTGCGGCAACCCACCTTACTGAGGAGACTCGACCATGGCTGAAGCAGGAACCCTCCACGACGCTTTCATTGATGAATTGCGCGACACGTACGACGCCGAAAAGCAGCTGACGAAGGCCTTGCCGAAGCTGGCGAAAGCCGCAACGAACGCGAAGCTTCGGACGGCGTTCGAAACCCATCTCCAGGAGACGCAGGGGCAGATCGCACGTCTCGAACAGGTGTTCGCGAGCTTGGACGAAAAGGTTCGTGGCAAGCATTGTGACGGCATCGCCGGGATCATCGACGAAGGCAAATCGATCATGGACGAAGACTTCGATGAGACCACGATGGACGCCTGTCTGATTGCCGCGGGACAGCGCGCTGAACACTACGAGATGGCGGCGTACGGCACGCTCGTCGCGTGGGCGCAGGCGATGGGTCACACCGAGGCCGCCAAGCTCCTGCAGCAGACGCTCAATGAAGAGAAGGCTGCCGACAAGAAGCTGTCTGGCTTGGCCGAAGGCGGGATCAATCAGAGTGCGGCCGATGCGGCACACGCTGAAGATGACGAGGAACTGGTGGCCGCCGCCAGCAGTGCCAGCAAGAGTCCGGCGAAGGCCGGTCGCCGGTAACCGCGAGCACCGGACCAGACTGTAAAAAATGGTCGTTTACGCTCAGACGGCGCTCTGTCGAACGCATCTCCTGCCGGAGGCGCTCGGCGAAACCATGCAGTGGTCGCAAAGTGGTACCCGCGACCACTGCCGCGGTCTCGCGGTTCGTTCGGAAGCCGTCACTGCGGGAGCCGCATGATGGGGCACGCTTCGGATCCGTTGGGCGGCTTGAAGACGCGGGACTCCTCACTGGCGCCGCTCGCGATGCTTGGTGTCCTCGGCGTGACGGCCGGAGTGACCGCATTCCTGACGTGGCCGGCCAGGCGTTTTAGCGCATCGACCCGAAAACGCCAGGCTCTCATCGCCTATCTCCGCGACCATCTTAGCGGCTCTGACGTGGCCCTCCGAGTCGTGCAGCGTCTCGGCTCGACGCACCAGGGCACCGAGGATGGCAGGTTGTTCCGTCAGCTGTCACAGGAGTTGGAAGAGGACCGCTCCGTCGTCAGGTCACTGCTGACGCGGTTGGGGGCGTCTGGACGATCGATGAAGCGAGTCGCGGGCTACGCGTCAGGTGCCGTACTGAGCGTGACCGCCGGCGGTGGGCCAGGCGATCTCTCGCTGTTGCGGACGCTCGAAGCCTTGTCCATCGGAGTCCAAGGCAAGCGCTGCCTGTGGCGAGCATTGCAGCACCTCCGCCCGGTGCCGTCGATCGTTCACGGCATGGACTTCGTCGAACTGGAAGCGAGGGCCGTGCGTCAGTGGGAGGCCATCGAAGCGCGCCGGCGCGCCTTGGTGGTGCCGACCTTTTCCGTGGCGGCTTCGCGGGTCGAATGACGGCGATGCCGTGGATTCGCGAACGGGCGCTGACGCTGGCCTTGATGGCCATGTTTTTGCTGTTCCTCGCGGGACAGCTGCTGACCGGATCCGCGGAGTACAACAACGAACAAGTGCAGCATGGACTCCCCGCGGTCACCATCATTGACTATCTCGCTACGGGTCACCTTTGGGAGGCCCTCTTCGAGAATTGGGAAAGCGAGTTCTTGCAGATGGCGGTGTTCGTCTTGTTGACCACATTCTTGATTCAAAAGGGATCGCCGGAATCGAGACGACCAGGTGTCAAGGAACTCGTCGATACCGACCCTCGCGACTTCGCCGACGACCCGGACGCGCCCTGGCCTGTCAGGCGCGGCGGCTGGATCGTGCGGCTCTACGAGCATTCCCTTGGCCTGGCGTTCGTCCTCCTCTTCCTGATCGCGTGGATGGGACACGCGCTCGGCGGCTTTTCAGCGTATGCCGCGGACCAAGTGACGCATCACCAGCCGCGTCCTGCGCTCACCGACTATCTGACGTCGGCCCGATTCTGGTTCGAATCGTTCCAGAACTGGCAAAGCGAATTTCTGGCGATTGCCTCGATGGTCTGGCTCGCGGTGTACCTCCGACAGCGATGGTCGCCGGAATCGAAACCTGTACATGCCCCGCATGCCGAGACGGGACGTTGAAAGAGAGCACGATGGCCACCGCACAGACTGACACCACTCCGTACTGGTCGACGTCCACCACGTTTTCACAATTTGCCAAGCTTGCCGACGATGCCGACGCCGATGTGGTCGTCGTCGGCGGGGGGATCACCGGTCTCACTGCCGCGTGCCTCATCGCGAAGGCCGGCAAGCGCGTCATCGTGCTCGAACGTGGTCGTTGTGCCGCGACCGACACGGGACACACCAGTGCGCACGTGACGATGGTGACCGACACGCGCCTCAGCGACCTGGTGAAAGGATTCGGACGCACTCATGCGCAAGCCGTGTGGGACGCGGGGCTTGCCGCCATCGCCCAGATTGACGACATCGTCCGCGAGCACGACATCGACGCGGGCTTCGAGTGGGTGGACGGGTACCTCCACGCACCGCTCGGCGACGACGCGGGTGATCAGCCGGAACATCTCAAGGGCGACGCGGAGCTTGCAGGTGAGTTGGGCTTCGATGCGGAGTACCTCGAATCGGTTCCGCTGCTGGGCCGTCCGGGCGTGCGCTTTGCGGATCAGGCCCGCATCCATCCGCGCCAGTATCTCGCGGGCGTGGCCAAGGCGCTCGTGGCACTCGGAGGCCGAATCTACGAGCACTCGGCGGCCGACGAATTCTGCGATAACCCGCGAGCGGTGAAGGCCAATGGACATAGGGTGACGTGCGAGGACGTCGTCATCGCGACCCATAATCCGATGGTGGGCTTCGGCGGCACGGCGAGCGCCACCCTGTTTCAAACGAAGCTGGCGCTGTATACCAGCTACGTGATCGCTGGGCGTGTCGCGCGCGGCGTCGTGCCCGACGCATTATGGTGGGACACGGCTGACCCCTATCACTTTCTTCGCGTCGAGCCACACCGGGACCATGACCTAGTCATCTTCGGCGGCGAAGACCACAAGACCGGGCAACAGGAGGACACGGAGGCGTGCTATCGCCGTCTCGAGGGACATCTCCGCAGAATCGTTCCAACTGTCGAATTGACGCATCGTTGGTCGGGTCAGGTCATCGAGACTCCCGATGGCCTGCCGTACATTGGTCAGAGTGCCGACCACCAATACTCGGCAACCGGATACGCCGGCAATGGCCTGACGTTCGGCACGCTCGCCGGCATCATGATCTCGGACGCAGTCGTCGGGCGCTCGAATCCCTGGAGCGAACTGTTCGATCCCGGTCGAAAGGCGCTCACCCGAGGCCTGTGGGACTACGTCAAAGAGAACGTCGATTACCCGTACTACCTGATTCGCGATCGCTTTGCCGGCGCTGAGGCGAAATCCCTTCGTGCGGTAGGACGCGGTCAGGGAAAGGTCATCGAACGACGTGGTGCGAAGGTCGCGGCGTATCGCGACACGGCGGGCGCGGTCACGCTTCGCTCCGCCATTTGCACGCACATGGGATGCACGGTGGGCTGGAACACGGCCGAGCGGACATGGGATTGCCCGTGTCATGGGTCACGCTTCAATGTGACCGGCGAAGTGATCTCTGGGCCGGCCGAGGCGCCACTGCCTGAAGCGGACTGAGACCAGGTCTGGACAACGGCGGTGCAGATCACGCCCGGCTGGCCGCCATTCCCGTCGACAGAATCGTCAACTGCTGGCCAGTTGAGCGGCTGCTCGCCTGGTTGGTGGCTCCGTCGTCCGAGTGCCGTCGTTGAGCGCACCGCAACAACGGTTACGCGTCGGACGGCCGCTGTGGCTTCCTGACTCCGGAGGAGTCGAACAACGATATCCGGCGCTGTCGGGTCAACACGACAATGATGTCCTGTGGTGGGTGGTGGCATGACCGGATCCTTAGCGGCGCACGCCTTTGCGTCCGCGGGCGTCTCCACCGGTTTAGAAGGCCCATTGTCGGAAGAGGCAGCACAGCAGCGAGCTCGGCGCTACTGCTGAGTGAACCGGACTGCCAAGGTCCGGCGCATGATTGGCGCAACGCATCGGACAAACTGAAGCCATGGCTAGGGTTGCGGACATTCGCGTCGGGACGGCGGGTTGGTCGATTCCGCGGGCATCAGCATCGCGCTTTGACTCGGCTGGAACGCATCTCCAGCGCTACTCGCGCTGGCTTCGTTGCGCTGAAATCAACTCGTCGTTCTATCGGCCGCATGCCGCAGCCACGTACGCGAGATGGCGCGACAGCACTCCGGCGGACTTTCGGTTCGCCGTCAAGATACCTCGAACGATCACACATGAACTGAAGCTGGCGAACGCGCGGGAGCCGTTCGTCGCGTTCCTGGCGCAGACCGAAGGCTTGGCCGAAAAGAGAGGGCCAATACTTCTGCAGTTGCCGCCGTCGCTGTCGTTTGATGCCTCTGTGGTCACTCCATTTCTCGAGGTCGTGCGACATGTGTACGAGGGGCCCTTGGTCTGCGAGCCGAGGCATGCGACGTGGTTCTCACCGCAGGTGGCCTTCGTTCTCGAGGGGTACGGAATTTCACGAGTGGCGGCGGATCCGCCACCAGTGCCGGCAGCAGCCGTGCCAGCGGGCTGGCCGGGCGTCGCCTATTTTCGGCTGCACGGCTCACCACGGAAGTACTGGTCGAGATATGAGGAGCACTACATCGCCACACTTGCGCTGACGCTCCGCAGCATTCCGGCCGCCGCGGCGGTGTGGTGTGTATTCGACAACACTGCAAGTGGTGCCGCCATCGAGAACGCCTGGGCGTTGCGCGAACGCGTGACCCATGAACCGCCGCGTGGTTAGGGCAATGCGGTGGGATCGGGTCTAATCGCGTTTGAGCTGCTGGGCGGGCTTGTCCTCACGAAGCGCGATGAACTTGGTGTGACGGAGATGATTGTCGGCAGTCCATTCGAAAAGTCCGTCTGCGCTACCAGATCTGGTCAACCACACACCATCCTTCATCTTGGCCGCAGTGAGACCAGCGCACCACCGACCGCTCTTCGCCTCAGGCAGATTCGCGAAGGGACCTTGATCGCCAAGCCGCGGAACTTCTTGGACAATTGCTGCGCATTCCGGGTCGAGCGAAGGCAGACCGTGGAACCGCGCCGGCAGGTTCCTGAGCTTGCGTTGCGATTGGTCGATCAGGCCTCATCAGCGGTGCAGTCGCAAAAGCGTCTGCACCGCTGATGCAGGAACTACAGCCTGGTGCGGTCCGGCGCGACCGTAGCGTACGTCTCGCCGGTCTTTTCCCCGGACGAGGCGATGTCCTCGGCGCCGGACTGCTCGAGAATCTTCTTGGCACGCGTGATCTCGTCAGACGTCGCACAGTGAACCGACAGCAGCACCCCGCCATCCTTCACTCGACCCTCATAGCGCTTCGCTTCGTACTCTGGGACACCCATCCCTACCAGCGCTCCGACCAGGCCGCCAACCGCGCCGCCGACACCAAGGCCAGCCAACGCGCCCATGATTGGGCCCGCCGCAATAAAGGGCCCGAGGCCGGGAATCGCCAGCGCCCCGACGCCGGCAAGCAGCCCAAGCGTCCCACCGAGCGCTCCGCCGGTCGCCACACCAGTCGTCGCGCCTTCCGGCGCCTTGGTATGTTTCTCGTGAGCGAAATCCTTAGTGCCCTGCTGATCGGGCGCGAGCACCGAGATGTCGTCGTTCGAGAAATTGCCCTGCACGAGCGCGTCCACGCCCCGTTCAGCCTGCGCGAGGCTGGGATAGATGCCGAATGCCGAAATCTTTTTGTCTGCCATGCGAATCTCCTCGTCCGTGATTGCACCGGTATGGTGCGGTAATAGCGTCACCGCCGCCGGTTAGCCCTTGGGTTTCTTCGGCGCGTCCGCAGGCGCCACAGTGATCTCATTGGTGACCTTGCCGGCGCCGGCAATCTCAGTCGCTTTGGCCGCGATCGATGTCTTCTCGGCTTCCGAACGGACCGGTCCTTTCAGGGTGACTTGCCCGTCCTGAGCCACGATCTTCACGTTGTGTGCGTAGGTCGAGAGTGACTTGTCGCCGACGACCGACTGCCGGATCTTCTTCGCCAGGTCGCGATCAGCGGCACTCTCTTTCTGCTGATCAGCCGTGACGGCGCCCTTGGCGCGATCGGCCTTGTTGACCTTGGTGTTGTCGGGCGCCGTTTGCTGCGCGACCGCCGGCAGCGCGAGCAGGCTGCAGGCGCCGGTCAGCAGTAGCGTGTTGATGGCTCTCGTAATAGAACGTCTATGCATGATGTCCTCTTCAATCCGTTCGTGTGGTCCCGGTTTCAACATGTCCAGATGGGCGTCATACCTGCACCAGGACGGATAGCTCACCGCGCCGCGGCTCGCAGAAGCGGTGGTGTACTGCTGCGGTCTACCTTGGTCGACAGCCGATTGCTTGAATGGAAAGGCGTCGTCGTTCCTATGTTGGGTAACGGGGAGACCATTCACCCCGGCAATCAGCAGTACAAATTGCCAGTCGTCGAAGGTGTCGCAACATGCGCGCCAACGCCGCAACGTGAATGCCGCTAACGGCCTTGCAGCGGCACCTCATGAGGGATGCCCCTCACACAGAGGTCCGGGCTCGCGCGCAGCGTTGGATGCATTTCGAGTTGGAATGCGCGACTGTGAGGTTCATGACCACTTCCCTGAGGAAGCGACTGCGATAGTGGTCAGCTCGATGTACGTTTGGCGCGGCGTTGCGGCTGGCTCGCATCTAGCACTTTGACCGCACATGGCTTCCGGTAGAGGTGTATCGCTCGATGAACTGCTGAGCGCACCAGTGCCGCTCACCGCGGATCACGCAGCTGCGCTCGTCGGCCAGTTGTGCCGCCGTGAGCCGATGGACTCTGTCGAGCCGTCTGGTGTGGCCTTCGGCCGCGAGCACGTGTGGCTCGACCGCGCCGGCGCCGTTCACCTGTCGCCGGGCCTCGAGCCCAACGTGCGTGACCTCGGCGCGCTTCTGGAACAGTGGCTGCGCGAAGTTCGCCGCGACGGGCCTGCACGCATGCCCCGGGCCTCGTGCTCCTGACGGCGCGTGCCACAGGGCAGATCGAGGCGGCGCCGTTCGTATCTGCGCGTGCGTTGGGGACGGCGCTCGCGCGTTTCGAGCCCTCGGATCCACATGAGGCGCTGCGGGCGCTGGTCGCAGCGGTGGAGGCCGCGCACTCAGGACCACTCGGCACTCCTACCGCGGACGAAGAAGTGCAGGCGCTTGACGACGCGAGCACCGATGCCGTATCGGACTACGAGTATCAGGAGGTGGCCGCCACCACTCGCACTCTGCAGCCCGAACCAATCATCAGGCCCTCTACCGGCCGCTCGCGATTCCGACCGGCCGCCGCGGCCGCCCTTGCCGCCGCAGCGTTTGCGGCAGGCGCAGCGGTTGCCATCCATTCGTCGCGCAGTGCCGCCGCCCGGGCAACCAAGATGACGGAGGTCATCATCGCGCCCCGCGCGGACACTGGGCGCCGCCCGGTAGATCCGTCGCCGCGAGGGGCTGACCGTTCCCATAGCTCCGAGAGCTCGAAGCCGGCTGCAGGCGCCGGGCGGACTCCTCAGAAACCCCTCAGCCCGCCAATGCCGGCCCCGCTTCGAGAGACTGCGCCCGAACCCGCAGTTGTCGCGGGGCCGGCGCCGGGCGCTATGAGTGCTCCACAGCCCCTCGTTGATGCCAGCCTGGTCGAGGCTGACGGGATGTACTCGCCATCCTTCGCATCGGGCGGCGCCGCGGTCTTCTTCCACGCCCAGACCGCGAACGGCAGCGCGCTGAAGCGCGCCGAGCGCGGCGACGGTGGCGTGTTACATGTCGTCACCATCGTCGACGACGGCGCGAAGAATTACCATGTGCAGCTTGCTCCCGACGGCACGTCGGTGGCGTTCGACTCGGACCGCGATGGCGTCCGCGGCGTCTATCTGGCGCGCGCGGATGGGAGCGGCGTGCGACGACTGGGCGGCGTTGGGTATGCGGCTGTGCCGACGTGGTCGCCCGACGGGCGCCGGCTCGCGTTCCTTCGCGCGGAGGACGAACGGCCCAACGTCTGGAATCTGTGGGTGATCGAGCTGAGCTCAGGCGAGATGACTCGGCTCACGAACCATCGGTATGGGCAGGTCTGGGGTGGCGCCTGGTTCCCAGATGGCCGCCGCATCGCCTACAGCCACGAGGATCGCCTGATTCTGCTCGAGCTCGATTCGGGACAATCGGCGAGCTATGCCTCACCGCGGGAAGGCCGTCTGGTTCGCACACCAGCTGTCTCGCCGGACGGTCGCTGGATCATGTTCCAGGTGTCCCGCGACGGTGCCTGGCTGCTCGACCTCGCCACCGGATCCATGGAACGCGTGCTCGACGATACGTCGGCGGAGGAGTTTACGTGGGCGCCGGACGGCCGTCGTGTCGCATTCCACAGCCGCCGGAGCGGCGAGTGGGGCCTGTGGATGATGGCCGCCCGGTGATGGTGCCCGTCAGTCTCATATCAGTCCTCTCTCTGCGCCAATACTCACGGGACAAGGAAGCGTGCTCGTCCACGGCAATCGAAGCAGCATGCTTACCAGGGGGCCGCGGTCGCGCGCCGAGCACCGCCGCATCTCGCGCTCGGCGAGGAAATCGATTTGCAGCGCGATACTGACCAGCTCGATTCTGTTGGCGGTGTCCGTGCCTACCCAGCATGGGCGACTACCTGCTCATGTTGCGACCGCCATGGTCCCGTCACATCCTGCCTCCCCGTGCCGCGATCCGGCGCCGACGCGCCGCAGCAATCCGCTCTCGGCAGCGTGCCTCAGCTTAAGCGCGTCGTGAGCCATGTGTGCGCGGTTGGTATGCGAAATGCTGCCCGCCAAGCCGTGATGGTGATTCGGCGGTCCCATCTTCGCCTCCCAACTTATGCACGACGTCATCATCTGGTTCATCGTGACGGGCGCGCTCTTCATCGCGATGGCGCTCGCCGGTTCGTTCGTTGCGCGCGTGCCGTTGACGCCCTCGGTGCTGTACGTCGGCGCAGGGGTTCTGCTTGGTCCATACGTATCGGGGCTCCTGACGGTTAACCCCGTCGATCACTTGGGCGTGCTGGAGCGTCTCAGCGAGATCGCGGTGATCGTCTCGCTCTTCACCGCGGGTCTCAAGCTGCGAGCACCATTGACCAACCCACGATGGTGGCTGGCGCTCCGGCTCGCAGTGGTCTCGATGGTGATCACGGTGGGCCTGGTGGCCACCGCGGTCGTCGTGGCGCTCGATGCGCCCTGGGGCTTGGGTATTGTCATCGGCGCCATCCTCGCGCCGACCGACCCCGTGCTTGCGTCCGACGTGCAGGTCGAACACCCCTTCGACACGCACCGCGTGCGATTCTCCCTCACTGCCGAAGCCAGCTTGAACGATGGCACCGCATTTCCTTTCCTGATGCTGGGCCTCGGCCTGTTGGGCCTCCACGATCTCGGCGATCCGCTATGGTGGCGCTGGATCGCGGTTGATGTCGTATGGGCGTCAGTCGCGGGCCTGGGGATCGGCGGGGTGCTCGGCACGGCAGTCGGGACGCTGGTTCTGTACTTGCGCCGCGCGCACCGCGAGGCCGTCGGCCTGGACGACTTCCTCGCCCTCGGCCTCATTGCGCTGACGTATGGAATTGCGCTCGCCTGCCACGCCTACGGATTCCTCGCGGTGTTCGCCGCCGGACTGGCGTTGCGGCGAGTCGAGCGCAAGGGATCGAAGGAGGCCGGTCAGTCGGTCTCGCCGATGCTGCCGCCCGATGCGGCCGGCGCAGCAGACGTGGCGACCGACCCGAAGCAGGCTCCGGCCCACATGGCGCAGGCGCTGCTGATGTTCAACGAGCAGTTGGAGCGCATCGGCGAGGTGGCGGTCGCCGTGGTCGTCGGCGCGATGCTGTCACCGGCGATCCTGGCGCCGCAGGTTCTGTGGCTTGCGCCTGTGCTGTTGCTGGTCATCCGCCCCGTCGCCACAATGCTTGGCTTATTCCGTTCGCGCAGCGACTGGCGTGAGCGTGCGCTGATAGGCTGGTTCGGCATCCGAGGGATCGGTTCGGTCTACTACCTGATGTTTGCGTTGACGCACGGACTCCCGCCGGAATTCCGGGAGATGGCCATTGGGTTGACCCTCTCGACAATCGCAGCCTCGATTGTCGTGCACGGCCTCTCGGTCACGCCGGTGATGGCACGCTGGGGCGAGACCGCGTGATGCCTCGGGAGCTTCTCTGGGCCCGGCTATTGCACTGGCGCTCGCGACGGCTGCGCCTCTCGAGCGACCGAGGCGCACAGCGAACGGCGGTGTATTCCGATGGACGAGGTCAACCATGAGACGTTTTGCAATCGACTACTCGCGCGCTTGTCTGGGTGTCCTGCTCTCGGCAGGCCTCCTCGCGGCGTGCGCCGCAAAAACCGTCAATGACGTGATGGCCGACCCCGGCCGTTATCGTGACCGCGAGGTGAGCGTCAAAGGCGAGGTCGCCGAGTCTGTGGGTGTGCTCGGTCGCGGCTTCTTCAAACTGCAGGACGGCAGCGGTTCCTTGTGGGTGTACACGACCCGTGGCTTGCCGCGGAAAGGTACCCGCGTGTCCTCCAAAGGAAGAGTGCGCGACCTGGCTACGGTCGATCAACTGGCCAACCGCGAGAGCGTGCCGGAGATCGTCCGCCAGGCCGTCGGAGCTGGGCTCCTGCTGGTCGAAAGCGACCGGACGGCGCAGTGACACATAGACGGGGACCCAGGGCTCTCGACATGTAGCTCGACAGGCGAAATAGGTTCGATCCTTCGCATCGAGGCAGCTGGCGCTTCGCTCTGGCTCAGCCGATCGTCGGGTCTCGATTCGGTACGCGAGATGCTCCACCAAGGAGAAACCGTGAGGGAGAATGGCAGGCTAGGCCAAAGCAGTCGTCGTCGAGTGACTCTTTGAGCGTTCGGCGAGCCAGTTCACTCCACGAGATGGGCAGCGCGGGCGCGAGGATCTTGTCGAGCGTCAGTGAGATGTCGTCGAGATTGGCTGCAATGTTTTCGAGCTGACGAGGTCTTCTCCATCGTCTCCTCGCAGGTCATTACTCGGTCGGGCGCAAATCGCTGTACCTGTTTTGTACCCAACCGCGACTGTTCGATGCGATCGACAGATCGATACGACGTGTTCCACACTGTAAGTAATTGACCTTGAGGGTGTTCTCTCAGTGCGAATCCCGGCGCATCCACTTTTTAACTGTTCTATCTAAAGCACTTACGGTAGGGCTAGTTTCATACTGTACCTGAAACGTACCGCTGACCGACGAAGACTGAACAGCGCCATCGCGATCAGCCAGGCATCTCCCGGGCCCCTCGGACTCTACGTTGTCGTCCTCGGCTACTTCGCTGCGGGAGTTCCTGCCCTAGGCGGGGCGCTCGCGCTGGCCACGCCGGCCATTCCCGCAATCCCCATCGCGCGCGCCGTGCGGCGCCATCGGGATTCACAGGTCCGCGGCGCCTGCTCGGCCATCGTTATAGCGTCGTGCGTGCTGATGGCGACAACCATCGTCCGCCTGGCACCGGAGGCGGCGCCGAATGCTCAGTTCGCCTTGATAGCGGCGACCGGGTCCATCGCCCTGGCTTCAGGTCGAGTGCCGCCGGCCATTGTGATTATCGTGTCGGCGTGCGTGGGACCGTTCTTGATGTAAAGGCGTACCGAAGAACATCGCAACGTACGCGGTCAAGTGAAGCTCGGAATGGTGTAAGAACTGTGTAAGGTGGGGTCGAAACTAGCAAGGAATACCGACGGTTCCCGCGTCCGATCGATCCGAATCGCCGGAACGCGCCGTGGTACGCTGGGACCATGCTCGACATCCCGTTCAGCGTTCGGGCCTCGGGGATGCTCGTCGTGGGGTTTCTCGTCCTCTCTCCGGCAGGAGCACTTGTCAGTGGGGTTCATCAGGCGCCACCAGAGATGGCGCAGGCCGCGTACGCGCACATCCGCGACGAAGGGCTATCCCGCTCGAAAGTGATGGACTACGCGACCGAGCTGATCGACGGTGTCGGCCCGCGGTTGACGGGGTCTCGCAATCTGAAGAAGGCGATCGACTGGGCGCGCGAGCGGCTCACGCAGATGGGGCTCTCGCAGGTGCGGGCTGAGAGCTGGGGGGAGTTTGGGCTCGGCTGGGAGCAGCGCAACGTGTGGGTGCGGATGGTCGCCCCTGATACCGCGGTGTTCGTAGCGCAGGCGGCCCCGTGGTCCCCGGCGACGGCCGGCCCGGTCACGGCAGATGTCCGCTCCGTCGGCGGTCTCACGAATGAGCAGGCGTTCATAGGCCATCGCGGCATGCTGCGCGATCGGATCGTGCTCCTCACCCGGGCGCCAGGACCGCCCGATGTCGTCCCGCTGGACAAGCCGTTGTTCACTCGATTCGACGGTGCGGAGCTTGCGGCGTACGCGCGTCGGCCGGACAGCACCGAGGTCGACGTGGCCCCGGAGATCCTGGAACGGATGTACGCGCGGCTCGCGCATGGCGAGCGGATCGGGCGCTTCCTCGCAGCGGAGGGCGTACGCGCGGTCATCGCACCGAGCGGCAATCGGCCGAGTGGCGGCATCAGCGGCGGCACACTCATCGTCGACGGCGACGCAGGCATCGGGTTCCGCGCCTACGAGAAAGCGCATCAGACGCAGGTGCCAACGGTCATCGTCGCGAACGAGAACTACGGCCGGTTGGAGCGCCTGTTGACACGGAACGTGCCTGTCCGCGTCGAGGTCAACATCGACACCGTGTTCACCAGGGATCGCGAGGAGGGCTTCAACGTCCTCGCCGAGATCCCAGGCGTCGATCCGGTGCGCAAAGATCAAGTCGTGATGGTCGGCGCGCATCTCGACAGCTGGGCGGCCGGGACGGGGGCCACCGACGATGGCGCGGGCGTGCTGATTGCGATGGAGGCGATGCGGATCTTACGCGCGACCGGAGTCCAGCCGCGACGGACGATTCGCATCGCGCTCTGGACCGGTGAAGAACAGGGCGCACTGGGATCGCTTGGCTACGTGAAAGCGCACATCGCGTCCGTGCCGCGCGCGACAACAGACTCGGCCATGGCGGTGCCGGAATTTCTGCGGCGCCGGGCGGGACCGATCGCGTTCAAGTCGGAGCACGCGCGGATCTCGGCAATCTTCACGCTGGACGCGGGTGGAGGGCGAATTCGAGGGATCAGTGTCGGCACGCCAGCGCTGACAGCGATCTTCGAGCCGTGGGTCGCGCCGCTCCGGGATCTCGGAATGACGATGGTGAGCCCCAGGACCGACTGCGGCGGCGACTGCCGTCCGTTTGCAGAGGTTGGCCTGCCGACGCCGGTGTTCAGACACGACCCGCTGGACTACGACACGCGCACGCATCACACCAACATGGATACGTACGAGCATCTGATCCCGGATGATCTGCGTCAGGCGTCGGTGATCGTGGCGACGATGCTGTACAACACGGCGATGCGGGACGAGATGCTGCCGCGACCAGCACGGCCGCAATAACATGACGAGAAGCACCGCTGCCCGAGCCGCGCCTGTGAGAACTCAAGAAAAGAGATTCCACTGAGCGAAGGAAAAGGAATTGAGCCGCGATGGAATCGAACCGGGAGTCGAAGCGGCGGTCTCCCAGGTTTACTGGTCTTCGTGAGTAAGGCGGCGGTTCAGGAGACCGCTGCACAATGGACGTACCTAAGCCGCCATACACCAAAAGTCACAGCGGTTCGATCCAAGGAGTGCGTGGGCGATTTCAGTCGTTTAGAACCAACGACTTGGAGATGGTGGACCAGAACAGCGCGAGTTGGAACCGGATCGCATTCTCGCCCACCCGCGCGGCTGGCCGCCATTCCCGTCGACAAGATCGTCAACTGCTGGCCACTCGAGCGGCTGCTCGCCTGGTTGTCAGATCCGTCGTTTGAGTGCCGCCGTTGACCGCACCGCCACGACGGTTACGCGTTGGACGGCCGCTGTGGCTTCGTGACTCCCGAGGTGTCGAACAACAATATCCGGCGATGTCGGGTCAACACGACACCGCTATCGCAGTGGTGGGTGGCGGCATGACCGGAGCCTTAGTGGCGCACGCCTTTGCGTCCGCGGGCGTGTCCACGACGGTACTGGAAGGCGCAATCGTCGGAAGAGGCAGCACCGCAGCGAGTTCGGCACTCCTGCTGAAGGAACCCGATTGTGAACTCACGCAACTGACCGAGCAATATGGTGCCCGTGCCAGCCGGCGCATTTGGGACTTGAGCCATCAATCAGTCGATCAGTTGGTGACGTTGCTGAAGCGCCTGCGCATCCGTTGCGATCTAAAGAGGCGTGATGCCGTCTACTATGCCACCACCGCGCAAGCGGCCGAGCGCCTGCGTCGCGAGTGTGAACGTCGCGTGCGGTCGGGGTTCGAGGCCGAATGGCTTGGCCCCGCTCAACTTCGCCGCCTGACCGGCATGGCCGGTCACGGTGCAATTCTGTCGAAGCGCAGTGCACAGTTCGATCCGTATCGCGCGTGTGTCGGCATCCTCCGCCATGCCTCCGTCGCGGGCGCTCAGGTGTTCGAACGGTCCGAGGTACGACGTATTGAAAAGGCACGCGATGGTGTGCGCATCAGAACCCGCCAAGGGACGCTGCACGCGGAACGTGTGGTCATTGCGACCGGCTACGCGACGCCCCAGTTTCGGCCGTTGGTGGGACGGTTTCGAATGTATCGCACGTACGTGCTTGCGACGGAACCGATGGACAAGGCCCAACGGAACGACGTCGGTCTCTCCGACGTCATGGTCTGGGACACCGAGCGGCCGTACCACTATGCTCGCTGGACACCGGATCATCGACTGCTCCTGGGGGGCGAGGATCGCCTGGTCCAGCGCGGTCAACGGCGTGGACAACAGTCCAGAACAGCAGCACGCGATCTGCGGGCGTACTTTGAGGCACGGCTGCCTGCCCTGGCGACAGTGCGAACTGAACGTGCCTGGGAGGGACTCTTCGCGATGACTGCCGACAGCCTTCCGTACATAGGTCCCCATCGTCGATACCCGCGTCACTGGTTCGCCCTGGGCTACGGCGGCAATGGCATGACCTTCGGCGTCTTGGCGGCTCGCCTGCTGCTGGAGCGATGGCAGGGACTAAAGTCTCGCGATCATGCGTTGTTCGACTTCGCTCGTCGGCGATAGGCGATGAGCGGCGATTTCGACCACTCCATCGTCGAGAGCACTGCGCATCGGCCGTGGCCCATGCCACGCGCGCCGTGGCTCATGACCCAATCGTGGCACGACCTGCTCTTTGCCCACTGGCGCGCCGATGTGTCGGAAGTGCGCAGGGCGGTTCCGGCGGCTTTCGACCTCGATCTCTTCGACGATGAAGCCTGGCTGGGCGTGGTGCCGTTTTACATGACGAACGTTGGTCTTCGGGCGACACCAACGGTACCGTGGGTCTCGGCGTTTCCCGAACTCAACGTGCGAACCTACGTTCGAGTGGCGGATCGGCCCGGTGTGTACTTTTTCAGCCTTGATGCGGCCCGCTGGCTGGCGGTCGCGGCGGCGCGGACGCTTCTGAACCTGCCTTACCACACGGCCGACATGACGCTCGAGCGGCGGGGCGACGGCTTTCGCTACGAGAGTGCACGTCGCACGCGACAGCGTCCGCAGTTCAAAGCAACGTACGAACCTCTAGGCGCCCCGTTCTCCCCCTCCGTCGGTTCGATCGAGTATTTCCTCACGGAGCGGTACTGTCTGTACCATCACAACCGCCAGGGCCACCCGTACCGCCTCGACATTCACCACCGGCCGTGGTGTCTCCAGGTCGCATGCGCGACGATCACGATGAACACGATGGCCACTGCCAGTCACCTGACGCTCGTCGGTGCGCCGGCGCTGTTGCATTTCGCACGGCGTCAGGACGCGGTCGCCTGGGCGCCGACGCGCCTATCCGCGCCTCATGAGCGGAGCGTTCGAAACGTCGCCGAGTAACGCAGGTGTGCCACCGGCGGAGTGTCGTACTGGGGTGCGTCGCGCTGCCAGTCGATAGGCCGGTCGAGGAGGCGATCCGGCTGCTGGACTCGACCGGAGTCCACCGAAAATCGTGGAGACATGTTGGAGGCGGCGGATGGTGATTCCGCCAACTCCAATGAGTAGTGTCACTTGATTGGCGGGGTCGAAACAGGGCAACCGATTCCAGAGGTAATTTCTCCGGATTCTCGATTGTCAGCGGCGTGCAATTGTAGGGTCACCCGGATTTGAACCGGGATGGAGGTTTTGCAGATTAAGCGAGAAAAAGGCTATGTGGTTGACTCGTCTTGCTTTCTGGTATCTGCCAGACCGTAGTTTTGCCCGGTGCTTGGGGCGGTTTTGGACTCAAGTTGGACCTAAGTTTGGGTGGAGGTTCTTCTTACGTGTAAGAAACCCGAGCGCGTCACGTTTTGCCGCGCCCGGTCAGATCCGCCGACCCTCTCGCTAGACGCGCACCACCTCGCCGTTCAGCACCACTCTGCGGAAAGCTTCGGCCACCTGACCGCCGCCGACCTTTTTGCCAACAGCGACCACGCTAACGAAATCGCGGCCCGCATGCGGACGGGAATGTGGTTCTTCAGGGACGTGGCGCCACGAGTGGCGGACAGGTTCGATATGCGCTGTCTACTTTGCAAGGTGACGGAACAGATCCTTTTTGACCTCTGGCGTGCTGATTTGGATCGGCGCCATGGTTTCAGCGCGCGCTGCGATGGTCGTTCGTTGACCCACGCCGAGCCTCGGCGCGTCAGACTCCTGAATGGTGGCGCGCCTACTGGCAGCGACTGAGCGTGCAAGGCGTCGTCATTCCGACCACCTACGCCGGCGATGCGGCATCGGCGGCGGACCTCGCGGCCACAGCGCGGCGCGAGGACAAACGACAAGGGCACAACGAAGCTGAGCCCCGAGTCACAAGCTGCCTATCGAGCCATCGATCTTCACTTCCACGACCTGCGCCACGAAGGCGGTTCCCGGCTCCTGGAGGCGGGCTGGCCGGTGCATCACGTGCAGCACATGCTCGGCCATGCGTCTCTGGAACAGACCAGTACCTACCTCAATGCCACTCTCAAGGGACTGCATGAGTCGACGCGGGTTCTTGAGAAGTCCCGCTCCGCTTGCAAACACCTCCGCCCGCGGCCCCGGCCTGTTCGCAAGCAGACTCCCGCCATGAGCGGTAAGTCGTTCTGTCACTGACTGATTAGTTGGCGGGGTCGACGGGACTCGAACCCGCGGCCTCCGGCGTGACAGGCCGGCAACAGCGAAGGCAGATCGCAGCCGACCCCGGAAAATCGGGGTCGGCTGTCCCGCGTCGTGGTTGTCCGAAGCCGGTCGTGGACGCGTGTTCCGGAACGGCTTGCAAATTCTTGCAAACGGTGTCAGAGGCGGGCGCCGATAAAGCCGGCGCCCGTGTCGACGTTCAGAAGTTCATCGCAAGGCGGCGCTCCGGTAAGGGCCAAGAAGGGCGTCGCGACTGCGAGCACGGGCAGGGTGAGGCGCCGAGTGTTGCGCTGTTGGTTCTGCGCGTCGTTCTTGTCGATTGCGCGGTAGGATCCGAAGCTGCCGCGCTGCGCGTCAGGGCTCGAAGCCAGTCGTTCGACGTAGTTCCCGGCGACGTCCTCGACGTCGAGCAGCCATGGCTCTCCGGCCGTGGTCATGCAGCAGGCGTACGTCCCGGTCCGCTGTCGCCCTCCGCGACACTGCGCACCAGGGCGACTGCGTCCCGTCGATTGAGCTCCGATCCGGCTGCGAATGCCTTCTTGAAATCCTCCGGGCCGAGCTTCTCCGCCACGCGCGCGACGAGCTCGGCCTCGCTTCGACGCCTCGAAGGCCAGGCCCGCAATCCGGCGCGTTGCCGCAGCCCGTCGGCAGCACCCAGCGACAGCGCGGCCTGCCGGGAACCTCCTTTCGCCAGGGCGAGCTCGGCAGAGGCGATGAGACAGAAGGTCACCGTCTGGATGCTGATCGCGCTGTCCTCGCCCGCGACCGACTCCACCAGCAGCTCACGAGCCTCGTCGAGGTGACCCGTCCGCATCGCAAGCGAGGCGAGCAGAGCCCGTGCCACCGACGCGAGCCAGCGGTTGCCGAACCGGCCGCCGCGCTCGCTGGCCTCGGCGAGGTGCGCACGTGCGGCCTCGTGTCGGCCGAGCCTCAGCTCCAGCAATCCGACCGTCAGGGCTGCCCACGCCGTGAACGGCTCGTTCCGCCGGTGGAAACCATCGAGTGCCAGCTGTGCGGCCTCAAGCGCGCCGTCGAAATCGTCGACGATGGGCCGGATCCACGAGACGGCCAGCCGCGCCGCGCTCTCGAGAGACGGATCGGCTATGCGCCCCTCGAACCGTTTCATTCCGTCGGTCGCGGCCAGGGCACCGTCGTCGTCGCCAACCTCGCCCGCGGTGACGGCGGAAAGCAGCAACAGCTCGGCTTGCGCGCGCTCGTCAAGCGCGTCAGTTTGCTGGAGCAGCTCCCGGATCCAGGCCCGGCCTTCCGGCATGCGATCGTGGAGCTGCCAGAACAGCCAGAGGATCCGGAACATGTGCGGCAGCGGCGCGATGTCATGGGTGAAGAACCAGCGGATGGCGACCCCCAGGTTGCCTTCCTCAGTTCGTAGACGCCCCGCCCACTCGGCATGTCGGTCGGCCGGCCAGTCGGCGTTCACCAGCGCGCAGAAGTACTCGGCGTGCCGGCGCTCGACATCCGCCCGATCCGCGCTGGCGGCAAGATGCTCGGCGGCCACTTCCCGGATGGACGCGAGCATGCGAAACCTCGGCGCCGCGCCGGTCGCATCGGCGACGACGAGACTGTGACCGGCGAGGGCATCGAGCAGATCCAGCGTCCGGTCTTCGGCGAGATTGGAGACGCGCAAGGCTGCCTCGACCGTCCAGCCGTCGACGAAGATCGACAGCGTGGCCAGCATCTGCCGCTCCGCGTCGCCTAGCAGGCCAATGCTCCACTCGACGGTCGCGCGCAACGTGCGCTGGCGCGCGGGGAGATCGGCCGGGCCGGTCCCCAGAGCCTGGAGGCTGCCACTGAGCCGTGCGAGCAGTGAATCCGGGGTCAGGAGTCTGACGCGAGCGGCGGCGATCTCGATGGCGAGCGGCAGGCCGTCGAGCCGCCGGCAGATCTCGGCCACGGCGAGCACGTTGTCCTCGGTCAGGGCGAAGTCGCGGCGGACGGCCCGGGCTCGATCGACGAACAGCTTTACCGCGGGCAACGAGGCCAGCTCCTCGATCGGCGGGCGGGTCGCAAACGCGGGCACCGTCAGGGGGCCCACGGAGTACTCGCGCTCGGCGCGCAAGCGAAGCACGGTGCGGCTCGTGGCGAGCATCTTGAGCTCGACGCAGCGGGCCAGGAGCTGGTCGAGCTCCGGCCCCACACCGACGACCTGCTCGAGGTTGTCTAGCACGAGCAGGACGGTCGCGCCGGCAATGCGCTCGGCCACGACGTCTAGAGGTGAGCGCGTGCCCTCGATCGACGCGCCCAGCGCGGTCGCGACGTGGGGGAGAACCAGCTCGGGCTGTGCGATCGATTCGAGCGCCACGAAGGCCACACCTTTCGGGTAGCGATCTTCCAGGTGCGCGCCCACGGCGACCGCCAGCCGCGTCTTGCCGATGCCGCCGGGACCCGTGAGGGTGACCAGCCGCACCCCCGGAGTCTCGAGCAGCCGCGAGACCTCCTCGACGTCGCGCTCGCGCCCGATCAGCAACGTGGGTATGCTCGGCAACGAACGTGGTACTCGCCGGGCGCTGCCCGCCGCCGAGGACGCCGATCGATCCGTGCCGCTGTCCTTGGTTGCGAACCGCTCGCTGAGGAGCACGGCGAGATCGTTGCGGACCAGTCGCCCGAGCTCCCGCGCGGTACGGAAGGATCGGTAAGAGACCGTCCCCTGCGCTTGGAGCTCGCCGATCATAGCGGTGAGCTGCGCTTCGCGCTCGGGTGCCGGTGTCTTGACATACAGCAAGCGGGGCATCGACACGGAGAGCCGGAACTCGTCCTCCAGGCCCGAGATGTCCATGTCCGGACCGATCCAGCCGTACCGCTGCCAGGTACAGGCCGATGAAGATATCGGACTGGGCCAGATAGGCTCGATACAGCTCCCGCGGCGGGTGCGGTCGAGCCCCGAGCTCGAACATCACCGGTGTGAGCTGGAGCCCGGTGATGGCGCGAGCCACCGCGGCGCGCTCCTCCGCCATCTCGGCGAGCGTCGAGCTCACGAAGACACGCAATCGCTGGTCGGGCGTCCGGATCGCGGCCGTCATGGCGAGAAGTGTACGATCGATCGGCGGGCCGCACCGGACGAGAGTGAACTCATCAACCTTCGCACGAAGGAGCGAGCTTCCGGATCGGAGTAGATTTGTCGCTCATCCCTTGCTCAGGTCAGAGGACGACGGGACCGCCGCGGTAGTATAGGGCCAAGAAACCGCAGCGCGAAGTCGACAGGGAGTCCATGCGCGGATCGTTGATTCTCAAGACCGACAGCTACAAGGTGTCACACTGGCGCCAATACCCTCCGGGGACGACGGGCGTCTACTCGTACATGGAATCGCGCGGCGGACGCTGGCCGACGTCTGTGTTCTTCGGCCTTCAGTACCTCCTCCGAGAGTACGTCGTCGGCCCCGTCGTCACGCGCTCGGGAATCGAAGAGGCCGACGAGCTCTTCTCTCAGCACTTAGGGGACCGCAGCCTGTTCAACCGCGAGGGATGGGAGTATGTCCTCCGCGTACACGGCGGGCGCCTGCCTGTCCGGATCAAGGCCGTCCCCGAGGGGTCGCCCGTGTGGAACCGGAACGTGTTGATGACCGTCGAAAACACAGATCCGCGTGTGGCCTGGCTGACGAACTACCTGGAGACGCTCCTCGTCCAGGTTTGGTATCCGACCACAGTGGCCACGCAGTCGCGCGAGATGAAGCGCATCTGGCATGGCTACCTCGTGCGCACGGGCGATCCTTCCCTGATCGCGTTCAAGCTGCACGATTTCGGCTATCGGGGCTCCACCAGCGACGAGTCCGCCGCGCTCGGTGGAGCGGCCCACCTCGTCAACTTCACGGGGACCGACAACCTGGCCGGCTGCGACCTGGCCATGCGGCACTACCGCGCCCAGATGCCCGGGTTCTCCATTCCGGCCGCCGAGCACTCGACGATCACCGCGTGGGGGCGAGAGCGAGAGCTGGAGGCGTACGCCAACATGCTGCGCGCCTACCCTGACTCCCCGCTCGTCGCAGTAGTGTCGGACTCGTACGACATCTTCCACGCCGTCTCCGAGCTATGGGGCAAGCGCCTGCGCGACAAAGTGATGGCACGGCGCGGTGCGGTCGTGATCCGCCCTGACAGTGGAAAGCCCGACGAGGTCGTCTTGAGCGTCCTTCGCCGCCTAGGTGCCGCATTCGGCGTACGCATGAACGCCAAGGGGTTCAAGGTGCTCGACGACCACGTCAGGGTGATCCAGGGCGATGGGATCGACTACGACACCATCCGAACGATCCTGGAGGCCATGGCCTTGGACGGTTGGTCGGCAGACAACCTGACGATGGGCTCGGGAGGTGGGCTCCTCCAGAAGATGGATCGCGATACGCAGCGCTTCGCCTTCAAGTGCTCTGCCGTGCGGATTGACGACACCTGGTTCCCCGTCTCGAAGGCTCCCCTCACCGATCCCGGCAAGAACTCCAAGGCCGGTCGGTTGAAGCTCGTGCGAATCAACGGCGTGCACACGACGGTGGCCGAGGACAATCCCGGGACCGACGAGATGGTGGAGGTGTTCCGCGACGGCGAGCTGCTCAAAGAGTGGACGTTCGACGAGGTGCGCGAGCGCGCTGCGTTGACCACCTAAACGGCGGCCTCATCGGTCCTCGGGGGACGGTGAACAGATCGGCGTTGATCGCGACTGACCCGACATCGGAGGCACGGTGATTCAGAATTGCCCACCGAGAACCTGATGAACAGTCGACGTGTCCGGTGAGCGTCATATCGCTCTAGTCGGCCTGTGCATCATCGCTGGCCTCCTCACAGCGTGTGAGGCAATCGTGCTTATGTCGGCACCGGATCCACACGATCGGCCGCTGAGCCTGGAGGCTCTCCGAGGAACTCGACCCACGCGCGCTTGATGCACGGGTAGTGCTTTGCGGCTTCCGCGAGCGAGAGAAACGCTTCGAGATTCTTTTCGAACCGAGCGCGTAGCGCGGCGTCGGCAATTTGGCCATCGACGAGCGCCTTGTGCGCCTGGGCGAGTGAGAACATGTCCGGGTAGATTCGCGCGCCGAGGTGCTCGAGCGGCATGCGCAACACCCAGAGCCCCCGGTTGCCCCCTCCCATGGACGGAGACGCACTCAGAAGTAGGCCGTGCTTCCCATCGAACGGCTGTGGTCGGAAGCGCGAGGTCCAGTCGATCACGTTCTTGAACATTCCCGGCATGGAGCCGTTGTACTCAGGCGAAGACACAATGAACGCATCGGCCCCAAGGAGTCGACGGCGCAGCTCCTCTGCTCCCTTCGGGATGCCTTGAGCCTTCTCGACATCCCCGTCGTAAGACGGGACGTCGAAGTCGCGCATCGACGCATGATCCACCGTCGCTCCGGTCTGTTGGGCAAGCCGAGCGGCCAGGGCGGCGAGCGTTCCATTCAAGGAGTCCGCGCGAAGCGAGGCTCCAAACACCAGCACGTTGAGCTTGGGTTCCGATCCAGGTCCGATCATGCGCGGTCCTCTCACTTCTTTGGCGGATTGGCCACGAGGCTGGCTATCTCGCCTCCTCGGCGATGAGCTCCACGGGGGCCATACACGCCCTGGGAGTTCGGTTGCCTTCAGTATGACTCGGCGGATTGATGCCGCGACGCCGCGGAAGCTAGACGACAAGTTAGAGTCGATGAGGCCCGTGCCGCCGATGATGACGATCTTCACATCGGCCCTTGCCGCTCTCGTCGTCACAGCACGATGTCGTGCCTCACGGGCAGCGCCGGTGGGAGATCGGTTTCTCCCAGCATCTCTCCAAGTTCGATCTCGACAAGGCGACTGATCTGGGAGATCGGAACGTCGTTCGCCGCTCCTTCGAAAGGGTTCTCCGTGCTCTCGCCGACCTGGTCGAGGGACACGTACATCCAGGACACCAGTGCACTGAAGGGGATCGCGAGCCACGCCATCTGGCCGGCGAGGAGTCCCGAAACGCCGGCGTTCAGTCGATCGAACTCGTTGATGACGCAGAACGGCAGCAAGGCGGCGAAGCACCAGATGAAGATCGTGTTGATCCTCGCGTACTGCCTCGGGTACGGAAAGTTCTTGATCCGCTCCGCCCTGCTCTGTTGATCGAGCAGCTCCTTGAGGGTCTTCTGCATCTCCGTGTGGTGCAGCACTGCCAACTCCTGCCGTGCGAACAGGTCCCTGATCGTCGCGCTCTGTGCACCGATCAGCCAGCTGCCCTTGTTCTTCGTCGCCATCACTCGCACCAGCTCATCCTCGGGCAGGTACTTCGCCAGCTCCACTTCCAGCGGGCTCTCAGTCTCTGGAATCGAGTAGAACTTCCTGCGGTATTCGGTGTTCGCCCTGCTGGTAGCGCTCTCCCAGCTCCGGGGCTCACGCAGCTGATAGCGCAGTACCGTCAGCCAGGCCAGGTGCCGCCTGACGAGCGTCCTCGTGCTCCTCGGGTTTGCCGGAAAGTCCCGGCTGACTGTTCCCCAGTACCGGCTGGCGCTGGCGATCGCGGACCAGACGTGTTGCGCTTCCACCGTGCGGCTATAGGTTTGGGCGTTCTTGAAGCCGACGATGAACGAGGTCGCCGTCCCGAGCAGCACGGCCAACGACCAGGGCAACGCAATCCATTTCTGGCCGAGCAGCTGGTACACGGCGACCGGAACGATCGCGAGCGCGAGCACGACATAGACCTTGCGTCGTGTCCAGACAAGAAACTCCGAGAGCTTGTACGACTTGCTGACTTTCATGAGCTGCTGACCCTGCTGGCTGCTACCACCTCACTCCGATGGCTGCCCACTGCACCGGCGGGGCGCGCCCATACGCTCGATCTCTCGAGAGCCGATCGCTTTCACCTATACGTGACCCGTGCTGGCCCGCAGAGACAGGCGATCACGTTCTTGCCCGTGAGCGGCGGAGCCATTCGCTGAAATCGATGCTGCCGAGACGCGCTTCGCCCAATGGCACGAGCGACCGCTCCTCGACGCGGCCACCAAAGTATCGGGCCTCGGGATCGCTCACGACCGTACGTGGGTCGCCGATCGCCTTCAGGTAGCGGGCAACCATTTCGTTGAACGGTACTCGTTCCGGACCGGCGATCTCGACCGTACCGTTTCGTGGCGGCCCGATCGCCACTTCTGCGGTGATGGCAGCCACGTCATCAGCTGCGATGGGCTGGAACATGCCGGGCGATAGTCTGACCGTGCTGCCATCTGCACTTGACGCGGCGATGCCGCCGAGGAACTCAAAGAACTGGGTCGAGCGGATGATGGTGTGGGCGATGCCGGAGGCCTTGATGAGGTTCTCCTGGGCGACCTTTGCGCGAAAGTATCCGTTGTCGGGCGTCCGGTCCGTTCCGACAATAGAAAGCGCGACATGGTGCCGAGCGCCAGCCGCGCCCTCAGCCGCGAGAAGATTGCGGCCGGAGGTTTCAAAGAATTCCAGCACCGCGTTGCTTTCAAATGACGGCGAGTTGGAAAGGTCGATCACCACCTGCGTGCCGGCCATGGCCTCCCTAAGGCCCTCGCCAGTGAGCGTGTTGACACCGGTATTGGGCGAGGCTGCCAAGACATCGTGACCACCCCGGCGCAGAATCGCGACGGTCTTCGAGCCGATCAGGCCGCTGCCGCCGATCACGACGATCTTCATTCCGAACCTCCTAGTTCGTGGCCCGCAAGCCCGGGTTTGTGATGGTTGTGCGACGAGCCACAGCCTCCAGTTCAGCTCTTGATGAAGGCGAGAAGGTCGGCATTGACCACGTCGGCATGCGTCGTGCACATGCCGTGCGGGAACTTCTCGTAGACCTTCAGGGTGCCTTTCTTGAGGAGCTTCGCGGAAAGCAGCGCGGAATCGGCGATCGGGACGATCTGGTCGTCGTCGCCATGCATGACGAGCGTTGGGACATCGATCACCTTCAGGTCCTCAGTGAAGTCCGTCTCCGAGAAGGCCTTGATGCCGTCGTAATGCGCCTTCGCACCGCCCATCATCCCCTGGCGCCACCAGTTCTCGATCACGCCTTGAGACACCTTCGCACCCGGCCGGTTGTAGCTGTAGAAGGGGCCGCTCGAGAAATCGCGATAGAACTGCGCGCGATTGGCGGCGAGCTGTTGCCGGAGGCCGTCAAATACCTCGATCGGCAAGCCGCCCGGATTGGCCGATGTCTTCACCATGATCGGTGGCACGGCGCCGATGAGCACTAGCTTGGCGACACGGCCCTTGCCGTGGCGCGCGACATAATGCGTCGCCTCGCCGCCGCCGGTCGAATGGCCAACGTGGATGCCGTTGCGCAGGTCAAGATGCGCAACGACCGCGGCGGCGTCCGCGGCGTAGTGGTCCATGTCGTGCCCATCGCTGATCTGGCTCGACCGGCCATGGCCGCGCCGGTCATGAGCGATGACGCGATAGCCCTTCTGCACGAAGTAGAGCATCTGGGTGTCCCAGTCATCGGCGCTCAGCGGCCAGCCATGATGAAAGACGATGGGCTGCGCGTTCTTGGGGCCCCAGTCCTTGTAGAAGATCTCGACGCCATCTTTGGTGGTGATCGTGCTCATACTTGCTCCTTTCGCGGCTTGAGTGACCCATAGCCACCTGACCTTGTCGGTGTAGCGTCCGGACAATCGCTTTGCTGATTCAAGACGCGAACCTCTTTCATGGACCGCTGGTCTCGCTTCGATACAGAACAGTCGAGTCGCTATGCCCTCGGGCGTGAGTCCCTTGGTCTTGACCGGCGCTAGGATGGAGCCTGTTGTCCTCGACCAAGATGCCCAACATTCTTGATCAAGATTTCCTTGCCTGGAGATTCCGTCAGATCTCTTGTGCGCCTCACGGAATCCTTCTCGTTCTGAAGATCGAACCGCGCGGTTACGGCGACGCGGTCAACTCTCTGTGCTGAAACCCTTGCATCGGCAAGATCCTGTGTCGAGTGCACTCCTCTTCGGCCCGGGCGGCGCCCTCCTTCTCGTCCTAGGCCGGATGAATTGCACAGCGAGGGTTTCCAGGCTACGCTCAGGAACGTGCACGAGAAGGCGACCCACAAGGAGACGCACCATGCCCGCCCTATCAAAACGTCCCGATACGATTGTGCTGGTTCATGGCTTCTGGGTGACGCCGCGAAGCTGGGAGCACTGGATCCCGCGCTATGAAGCCCGAGGCTACCGCGTCCTCGCTCCAGCGTATCCGGGGTTCGAGGTCGAGGTCGAAGCGCTCAACCGCGATCCATCGCCCGTCGAGCGTCTCACGGTTCCCGCGATCATGGCGCACCTCGAAGACGTTGTCGCGCGGCTCGAGGCGCCACCGATCCTCATGGGTCATTCAGCCGGTGGGGCGTTCGTGCAGCTGCTGCTTGATCGTGGCTACGGGGCGGTGGGAGTGGCGATCAACTCCGCGCCTACGGAAGGTGTGCGTGTCACGCCGCTGTCGCAGCTCAAGTCGTCGTTCCCGGTGCTGAAGAATCCCGCGAATCGGCACAGGGCAGTGGCGTTCACGTACGATCAGTGGCGCTACGTGTTCACCAACACATTCGACGAAGCGGACGCGCGCGCCGCCTACGACCGCTATCACATCCCGGCATCAGGGGGCATTTTCTGGGACAGCGTGCTGGCGAATTTCATCCCCGGGCCCCAGGCCACCGCGGTCGACTACCATAACGACGCCCGCGCGCCTCTTCTCTTCATCTCGGGGAGCGAAGATCACCTGATGCCGCCCGCCGTCCAACGCTCGAACGCGAAGCACTACAAGTCGAACACGATCACGGAGATCAAGGAGTTTCCGGGACGCTCGCATCTCATGCCCGCCCAGCAGGGGTGGGAGGAGATCGCCGACTATGCACTGGCGTGGGCCGAGAAGCACAGTACGCACCAGCCGCAGGCCGCTCCGCAATCTTGATGAGATGAGGCCGCCTGACAAACTAACAGTGGGCCGACCTGCATATCAGCCGGAGAATGTCTCCAACTCACAGATACTTGTTAGAGGACGCGGACTCGCGTGAAAACCTGATTAGGGCGACCCGCATAACACCGTCCAGGTCGCCCGCATATCGCAGAGGATAGGTCCTGCCTTGTCGCTACCGTAGGGGAAACCGACTGGCAGGTTGATCGTCGGAATTGTGCCCCAGATTGTGCCCTAACGAGTGTCTACCCTCGACAAACACCGTCACTTACGGGCGCATACCGAGAGGTATTCTGCGGCGGCAAGTTGTTGAAGCGACGGCGAAAAGAGTGTTTCCGTGTGTCTGCGGATCGCTCCAACGGACCGCTTTCCAAGCGTGCTCAATCGACCACTCTGACATCTCTCCGTTTAGAATCAACGACTTGCAAGGGGTCAGACATGAGACTATCGCACGTCGGCTGCGACTTCCAAGTTTTCCGCGATGGGATTTGTATGCAGCGGTTTACGGCGGTCGCGCTAACTGTCGCGCGGAAATTGTGTAAGACCTCGCAATGTCGTTCGATCACTTACGGCGGTTTCACCTAGAGCCGCGCGCCCATAGCAGCCCACGGACGCTGAGGAACCCGATTCTTGAACGTCTAGTCAACACGGGCGACCCGCCCACAATCGCTCCATCGCGCGCCGTGGCCACGCTGTCCGCCCACCTTTCGATGAGCTCGGCAACTGCCCTCAGCTGCGACACGTAGAGGGCGTGACTGCCCTTGACCTCAACGAGGGTCGAACCAGCACGCTTCGGCATCACGGCACGGGGTCACAGGTGCGTCGCACATCGGGTGCTGAATGATGTACACAATGGGCGGCGGGGCCGACTGCGGATGCACGCGGGCGCTCTAAGACCGTCCGCTGCCCGCGTTTCTTGTGGCTCCGCGGGAGATGGTCCCGCGCACGAGGCAGACTCGCGACATCGAGTGTTTTGGAGCGCGCCTCGTCGCGACTCGAGACAGGGGATACAGATGAGGACGGCGCTTAGCTGATCCAGTCGGCGGGCAGTTTGGAGGATCTGGAATGGATCTGTCGGGTTACATGCTCGCGACTCTTCATCAGGACGGCGAGTTCATCCTGTGCCGAGGCCGCGCTGTAGCGACTGCGACCCCGCATCCAGCGTCAGTCCTCGTATCGATACTGGGATCACAGCATCCATTGCCCGCTCACGTCCGGATGCTGGAACACGAATTGGCCCTCAGGGACGATCTCGATTCGAGCTGGGCGTTGCGGCCGCTCCTCCTCGCGCAACACCAGGACCATCGGGCCCTGATTCTGCAGGACGAGCCAGGCGAGCCGCTCGCGCGACTGCTGAACCAGCCCGCGACCGGTCAGGATCGCAGTGGCCCGCGGTCCGGCGAACCTGCGATGGAGTTGGGCCGCTTCCTGCGGCTCGCCGTTAGTCTTGCCGGCGCTCTTGGCGAAGTCCATCGTCGAGGGATCATCCACAAGAACGTCAAGCCGGCGAACATCCTGGTCAACCAGGCGACTGGTCAAGTGTGGTTGACCGGCTTCGGGATTGCCTCGCGACTGCCGCGCGAACGGCAGATGCCGGGGCCTCCCGAGACCATCGCGGGCACGCTTGCCTATATGGCTCCCGAACAAACGGGGCGCATGAACCGTTCGATCGACGGCCGTAGCGACCTTTACGCGCTCGGCGTGACGCTCTACGAGATGATCACGGGCTCGTTGCCGTTCACGGCCGCCGAGCCGATTGAGTGGGTGCACTGCCACATTGCGCGACAGCCGATGCCGCCCGGCCAGCGGGTGACGAACGTCCCGGGTGCGGTGTCGGCCATCATCATGAAGCTCCTCGCAAAGATGGGCGAGGAGCGGTATCAGACGGCGGCCGGTCTATCCCGGGATCTTCGGCGCTGTCTCATCCAGTGGGAGGCCGAACGACGCGTCAACGACTTTCGCCGACCCCGGAAAATCGGGGTCGGCTGTCCCGCGTCGTGGTCGTTCGATGTCGTCCATGGACGCGTGTTCCGGAACCGCTTGCAAATTCTTGCAAACACCCCCTGCGACGGCGCCCGAGAGGGTGGAGGTTTTGCAGATTAAGAGAATGGCTATGTGGTTTGCGCGGCGTCAACTACTTCTGCCTGTTAGCGACAACTATTTCTGCCGGCGAAGGGGTGGCGAATGAACCCGCGGGCGACCGCCGCGGGCTCGGGTAATTGTCGCTGGCCGGTCGCTGGCCGTGAGTGAGATCTGTCTGGCGTTTCTCTCCTTGATCAAAGGACGAGGATGGCGGTGGGCGCTGTGGGAAACGGTCCGCCGTTTTCCAAGGCGCGGTGGGCGCGTCTGCGCGTCCACGGGGCCGGCAGCGTCCACGGCCTCTTCGGGCGTGGCGATCGGCCGCGTGAGCGCGTGGGCGTGGCCAAACCGGGCGACCTCAGGTCGTCCGCCGAGACGATCGTCGATCCTGAGGCATCCTGCGCGGTCATTTTTGTCACGAGGCGGCCTCCGCTCGGCTGGCGGCGGCTTTTCCCCGCCGCTTGGCCTGCTCGGTCCGAAAGCTGGGCACATCGAATTCCAGCAGCACCGAGTGATGCACCAGGCGATCGATCGCCGCGGCCGTCGCCATCTGATCCCGAAAGATCCGATCCCACTGCGCGAAGATCAGATTGCTGGTGATGCAGACGGAGCGTCGCTCGTAGCGTTCGGCGAGGAGCGTGAAGAGAATCTCGGCCTCCTCGGGACTTTGCTGGATGTAGCCGACGTCGTCGAGGAGCAGCACCGCGAAGTGATCGAGTTTGCGCAAGGCGCGGGGCAGCTCGAGATTCCGCTTCGCCGCCAACAGCTCCTGCACGAGGCTGTAGGTCGGCATGAACAGCACGGCGTGGCCGCGGTCGACGAGCGCGTGACCGACCGCGCACATCGCATGGCTCTTGCCGACGCCTGGCAGGCCGAAGGCCAGCACATTGGTCGCATCGTCCAGGAAGTCGCCGTCGGCGAGCTCGTGGAGTCGACGCACGAGCGCCGGCGGCAACCGCCCCTCATCGAGGGTCGCGAACGTTTTGCCGGGCGGCAGCTTCGAGGCGCGGCGCAGGCGCGTGATGCGACGCTCGTGTCGCTCCTGGGCTTCGAGCTTCAGGACCTCCAGCAGCAGCGGCAGCGCGGCCTGCTGCTCCGCCTCGACGAAGCGCGACACCAACTCGCGGGCGGCGGTCGTGAGGAGAAATCCCGTCAGGAGGCTCGTGATCTGATCGCCGACGGTCGACGGCGTGGCCGCGCGGCTCATGCCGCCGCTCCGGCGCGGAGCGCATCGTAGACGGTGAGGTCCGGCGCCGGAATGTGGATCACCGGCACCGTCAGCACCGGCGGCGCCACCTGCGTTTGCACCGTGACGTAGTCGAAGCCACCGACCTGATCGAGCAGCGCCGCGAGGACCGCGGCCACGCGCGCCTCGCCCGCCGTGGCCGCCAGGTGCAGGATGCGGAGGTACTCGACGTCGGCGCGCTCGCCGTGGGTCCGCACCAACGCGTCGTAGGCGCGGCGGAACGTGACGGACGGATACAGGTCTTCGCGATACCGGTACCGCGCAAAGGCGCCGGGCTTGCGCACCAGCCAGCCGATCACATGCCGGTAGTCGATGCGGTGCTCGTCCTCGCCCCGCAGGCGCGGCATCGTCTGCACGAGGTGATCGCGGTAGCGGACCTCGACGACATTCGGATACACGCGCGCTTCGACGGTGTGCCCCATCAATTGCGCCGGCACGGAGTACGTGCGATGCGCGACGCGAATGGTGCTCCACCGCCGCACGACCGCGTAATAGATCGTGTAGCTGGGAATCGCCGCCGAAGGCAGGGCGCGCAGCGCCGACCGCTCCTCGGCCAGCCGCGCCGCGGCCGGCCGGTTGCGCCAGTACGCGACGACCTCCTGGACGAAGGCCTCGTACGCCGCCAGGTCGTCGAAGGCCGCATGGCCCCGCACGAGCAGCGCCTGCGCGACCAGCGACTTCAGCCGGCGATGCGCCTGCTCGGCGACGCCATTTTCATGCGCGCGCCCCGGCGTGATCCGACTCGAGCGGATCCCGTAGTGCTCGAGCACCGCGCGAAAGCGCGGCGTCAGATCGCGCCCACTACTGGCTTTCAGCTCGTGCGTCGCGGCCGACAGATTGTCGCTGCGCAGCACCGCCGGGACGCCGCCGAGCGCCCACAGCGCGCCTTGGACCCCGGCCACGAGCGCCTCGAAGGTTTCGCCGAACGCGACCGCCACCCACGTCCAGTGGCTGTAGCTGAGGACGAACTCAAAGAGCAGGTGCGGCAGGGGCTCGCCGGCGACCGTCACGCCCAGGTCGGTCGCGTGCGTGAAATCGATCGCCGCTTCGCGACCCGGCACGGCGACTTGCTGGAAGAACACCTCGGGCTCGACGCCGTGCCGCGCCCGCCAGTCGCGAAACCGCCGCTGCAGCGTCCGCGCCTGCCCCGGCTGAAATTGCTCGGGATAGCGCTGGCGCAACACCTCCAACACCACCTTGGCCTCGAGGATGCCCTTGCGGTCGCTCCGCAACAGCGGCTCCACGTCCGTCTGCCACACCGCCGCAAAGGGATCCGGACGGGTCCGCCAATCGCGGGGCTGTTTCGTCGCCGTCGGCAGCGGCCCGCTGTCCCACTCCCGCGCGGTCCGAAGACTCATGCTGCTCGCGGCCGCAGCGGCCGCCTGGGTCTTGCCATTCATACGTGTCTGCCTCATCAGCCGAACCTGCGCATCCGTGACCATTGATCACAGGCTGACACAGCCGGCCAGGCCGACCCCGAAGCGGCAGATCTAGTTGTCGCTAGGCGGCAGATCTAATTGTCGCCGCGCATGGTTGACTCGTCTTGCTTTCTGGTTCTTGCAGACATTCGTTTTACCCAGTGTTTGGGCGGTTTTGGACCAAATTGGACCTAAGTTCGCGGTTTGGAAATGGTGGTGCGAGAATGCCGGCCGTTAGGCGGGCTTTCTTTGCTTGATCGAGCGAGGGTTTTCCGGCAGGCCTTTTTCTCGGCGAAGGTATTCTCCGCTGGGAATCTTCAGATCGCGGACTTTTCGAGTTTCATCAGGCCGATGTAGCTTATTTCGGTTATGCGTAGGCCTTTGCGCAGAACCTTGTGATTCAGGCGGGCGTAGCCCTCGCCAAGTTCTTTTGTGAGAAGCTCCGTCTCGCGGAAGAAGGAATGGGCGACGTCATTTCGCAGCTGCCGGAGGCTCTCAAGCCAGTCGTTCAGCTCCTGGTCAGAGCAGCGAGGCCTGAACATTTGAAGAAGCTGGCCGAACGTCTTGCCCTCTAGGTCCTCAAGTTTCCTCGTCTTGTCGACCCTGACGATGTGCCGCCTCATACCGCTTTCGATTGTCTGGCAGCGGTCAAGGAGAAGGCCGGCGAGTTCGTGCATGCTCGCGTTCATTTCCCAGACCAGTGCCTCGAGGGCGGGATCGGTCTTCTTTAGCGCCTTCTGTTGTTTTGCCTTCCTTGCCATGACGGTCATTGACCCGACGTTCTCCCCTCTAATCCTGTAGTGTGCTGGGCAGCCAGCCACCCGATTAGGACGGCTCGCACGAGTTGCGAGGCGGCATCGAGATTGTCCCATTCGGCAATCTTCGCCTCCGACAATCCTCCATGCCACGATGCAAGGTCCGATCGCAGCAGCTTGCCGCCATGGGACAGCGCTGAGCGTATCGAGTACAGCTTCCGCCGTTCGGCTCGAGCATTAGAGTCTTGAGGACCGAATTTCTCCGCAAACTCAATGAAGCGTTTCGTTGGCCCTTTTCCAACCGACTTTCCACATGTCGGGCAAGACTCTTGCGACGCCGCGTCGGGCATCAGTGATTCGACCGCACTGATTAGGGCAGTGAAATGCGCGGACCGAGAATAGCTGAATACGCGTCTCGCGTGTTGGAGCCAGAACGCAGCAGTGAGGAACGCATCGCGAAGGTCCGAATCAAGCGCAACGAACGAGTCGCACAGGACGCCGACCGAATCTGGGAGGTCGAGGACTTGACCTGCTTCGATTCCTCGACGCGAGGCATACTCGGCGGCAGGCACCATGGCGAGTTCTGGACAGTTAGCAATGTCCGGCATGGAGTCCCGTTGCGCGTTCATCCCTGGATACGAGTAAAACTCCTGTTGGAAGCCGACTTGGGCTGTTTGGATGTCACCTGGCAATAGCACCCAGTGGCTGCGGCCGGCTGTTCCCTCGCTCCGAAAATCGGCTACAGTGATGGCGCTCAGTAGCAATCCGATCTCGCGAACCTTTGCCTGGAGCCTTCCAATTCGAAGGACCGCATTCGGCGTATTCTTGAACTGGCACCACAGAGAGAGCGGATGGTCGGCCATCAAGAATCCCGGGCGCGGAGCCTCATCCGGCACAGGCGAAATCTGAAAGACCGTCTTATATTGAAAGCCGCCGGTGGTGGGAACGTTCGCGAACAGAACTCGCTGACCGAACAGGTGCCCGACGTCATCGATCAGCTCTGCCTCAATGCGGCTCGCGAGCTTGTCAACGTCCTGCTCGGTCAGTGCGGGTCCCGGTTGGATATCGACAATCGTCGCTCCATCATAGAAGACCCGAATGGCGTGCTGGTCGGCTACGCCAGAATAGTCGACCTCAGTTGGAACTTCTGACCGCGAGCCGTGAAAATGCTCTCCGAGAACATGTTCAAGTTCGCTAGGTTCCGTCAGGGCGACGCGCAGAGTTGTAAATAGTTGGTGCGGCATGATGTGGCGCGTTATCGTTAGGCTCACGATACGTTAGTAGAGGTGGTAGATTGGCAGCAGAAGGCCCCACATCCCCGTTCACCTTGGCGAAGTGGGTGAGGCAGGTTCGCGCATGGCGCTGCGTCACCGCTTCCTCAGATCCGCCGCCGTCAGCCCGGTATTGACCCGGTATTCGGACACAACGAGTTCAAGTATCTTCGTCCCATCCTCGAGCTGCACCGCCCTAAATGGGAACCGCAGACCGTCGACGTCACGCCAGTCGGAGAATGTCTCGATCCGGGTAACGCGCCTGCCGCCAGTGCCGGCGGTTTGGTAAATCTGCCGTAGCGGAAGTCTCGTTGCCGGATCAAACTCGATCCGTATGTCTCGCCCTCAGCCGATGAAACCTCCACTGCAGCTGTGCCGACGGCCTTTACGGACCGCGACGAATCGCGATCAGACAGCATCAGCGCCGTCGGCTGCCGGAATAGAACGCCTCGCGCAGTGGCGAGCGTCGCTGCTGGCAAGGGGGTCGTGCCTTGCGGTGTGGTCATCCACCCGTCTTCGCCGTCGGAATAGACGACGATCCTGCCGAATGGTGTCTCCTGCTCCGATCGAAATTGGTCGGGCGCGACATAGCGACTGACCTGCTTCATGTTGTAGCCGCCGGCCGCCGGCTCGAGTGTGATCTCCATAACATGCATGGTGTCCCTAACGGCCGCGAGCTTCGCCGCACCGCCCATTGCGTCTTGCGCCCGACGCAGAAGCTGAACGCCGCTTGAGGCATTCTCGGCTTGGAGCACGGGATGCGCGACCCTCCACACGGCGACGCCGGGTTCGATGAGCGATGCAAATAGCAGGAGCAACAGCATCAGCTAAACCTCCATCTTCGTGGCTTCGATTCAAACGGGATGCATGTTCCACCGGCTATGAGGCGTTGTAACTCATGTGGCTCCAGTTCGTCCGGTTGGTGCCCACCGCCGATCGACAGCATCGCCGCTGTCATGTCCAGCGTCAGGGCTTCAGCGACTGCCGTCGCGCCCTGCCGTCCCGAAGTATCGTCATCCATCATGACAAGGATTCGGTCGAAGTGCTGTTTGAGCACATCGGTTTGGTGGCGTGAGAGCGTAGGGCCCATGAGTGCGACTACGGTGGGATAGCCAGCCTGGTGCACCGCGAAGGTGTAAAAGAATCCTTCGACGATGATTACAGTGCTCGCGTTCGTCGCGACCGGCCGCGGTCTCTCTCGTATGATACTTGAGCACGAACGCGGCGATGGCGCGCGTTCGGAGCCACTCGCCTGTGTACCCTGGATGGCCCACGACAGGAAGCGGAACCCGCCGCCGGGGCAGACGATGACCGCCGCCCCAGTCGCCGTCGACTCCGAGCGCCTGCGCACCCTAGGTCTCCAAATCGGCCCGTTTGGTTCGTGGGGCTGAGGTGAACATGCATTCTCGACAACCGGCGAGGACAAGAAAGGGATTACGCTCTCAACTGATCGCGCGAAGCACCCGCCCTTTCGGGGCCGGTCCGACGCACACCAGGAACGCGAACACGAGGGCGATGGCGAGCGAAGTCCGGCGGCTGGTTCTCTTAACGATCGGAATCGGATTTGTTGGCGCGCTAGGAGCAGTCGGGTGGCTCGGCGTACCGGCGCTCGCAGTGGGCACTGGACACAAAGCCAAGGTGCTCTGCTCCGGGGTGTTTGTCTCGAAACGGGCCCCGGCTGCGGTCCTTGCTGATCTGCAGGCGGACGATCTCTCGGTGCTGCAGTACATCGACGCCTCAATTGACACGGTCGCCCAGGCTGTCACCACGCGTATGCTGGGGGTCGAGCGCCGTGCTGTCTATCGTCAGGGTCTCGGCTGCGCGCTCCAGCTCGACAACCTCACACCGCCCGCCTTGCCGGGAGTCGACCGCGGCCTTGCAGTCCACACCAGATCCAGTGACCGAGAACCCTCGACGGCGACGGAGACCACCGTTGCTGATCATCGCAACGCGCCGCTCAAGGCGGTGCTTGCGCGAGCATTTGAGGAACCGAACGCGCGGTACCAGCAACGAACGCGCGCCGTCGTCGTAATGCAGAGTGGAGCGATCCTCGCCGAGCGTTATGCGACTGGCGTCGGCGCCGACACGCCACTCCCCGGCTGGTCGATGTCCAAGAGTGTGATGAATGCGCTCGTGGGCGCGCTCGTACACGAAGGCCGATTGGCGATCGAAGCACCAGCTCCGATTAGAGACTGGCACCAACCTGGAGATCCCAGGTCGAGGATCACACTTGACCATCTTCTCCGTATGAGCAGCGGTCTTCGCTTCGAGGAGAACCAGGACACCCCGCGCTCGGACGTCATGCAGATGCTGTTCGGCGTCGGTGACATCGCGCGGTTCGTGACGAGCCGGGAGACCGTCTACGCGCCCGGGACCCATTGGGAGTACTCGAACGCCAGCGCCAACATCATAGCTGCGGCGATTCGCAATGTGCTGGGCGACCGCGCCACGTATCTGACCTTCCCGAGGCGTGCACTGTTCGATCCAATCGGCATGTCGAGCGCGGTATTGGAGACCGACGCCGCGGGTACGTTCATCGGCTCTTCTTACATGTACGCGACGGCACGCGACTGGGCCCGATTCGGGATGCTATACCTCCGGGATGGTGTCTGGAACGGAACACGGATCCTTCCCAACGGATGGATCGATTACACCAGAACGCCTGCGCCAGCCGACCGGACGAGGCGGTTTGGCGCCCACTTCTGGCTGGAGATTCCACTTGAATACGCGGGGGCAGACCCTCGGCTGCCCGTGCCGGCCTTCCATGCAGTGGGTCACGAAGCTCAGTTCGTGACCATCGTGCCCTCGCGCGATCTCGTCATCGTGCGATTGGGCCGCACGCGCTACCCGCAGGCGTGGGACCACGCCGCGTTCGTGCGCGGCGTGTTAACCGCTGTGGACCGTGCGCCGAATTGAGTCTGGAAGTTCGGGGCTGGCTGGATCATCTGTCTCCTTCAGGGGCACTATTAGTCGAGGCGAGTCCGGACGGTTAGGGCATCGACATGACCTACGAGGGCTACCAATTGGAACCAGCACCGTACGGGATTGGGCGGCGCTCTACCCCAAGAAGAACCAGACCCGGACGGCTGGGGAACGGCAGGGGAACCCAAGAGTCCATGCAGGGAGGCGTGCCAGTGAGATGGCTGCTTAGCGCACTACCAATGTTGGCTCTCATGGCCGCGTGCGAGCGAGCGGGAGGGACGGCCCCGGAGGGGATGCGCCATTTTCACGAGTTCACGCCGACCGCGTTCCACAATGAGTTCTCCCCTACCACGCCGCCAGTGCTTCGTGTCGAGCCCGGCGACACGATTCGGACGACGACAATCGACGCGAGTGGAACCGACGATCGAGGTGTGACTCGCGGAAAGGCTGGCAATCCGCAGACAGGGCCGTTCTACGTCGTCGGCGCGACACCCGGAACGACTGTTGCGGTTCACGTCGCTCGGCTTCGACTGAACAGGGACTGGGCAATCAGTTCCGACGCACTCTCGGATCTTGCGATGACGTCGGAGCTCGCTTCACGGATGAGATTCCAAGGACAGCTCGTGCGCTGGCAGTTGGATCGGCCACGCGGCTTGGCGGTACGCGAGAGCGGAACGCCTGGCTTGTCGGCGTATGCAGTGCCGCTCAAACCCATGCTCGGTTGCATTGCCCTGGCTCCGCCTATCGCCGAACCGGTCGCTCACACCGGTGACTTCGGCCCGTGGGGCGGCAACCTGGACTTCAACGAACTCCTCGAAGGCACGACCCTGTTCTTACCCGTGAATGTACCAGGGGGTCTCCTGTACTTCGGCGACGGCCACGCGGCACAGGGGGATGGGGAGTTGAATGGAAGTGGCCTCGAGACGTCAATGGATGTTGAAGTGCGAGTGGACGTGATGCCCGGATCCATTCCCGCCCCGCGCCTCGAATCCTCGACTCATGTCATGGCAATGGGCCTCAGTTCGTCGCTTGATGACGCCATTAGGAAGGCGACGACAAACATGATCGAGTGGCTGATGGCACAGGTACCGAGCTCACGTTGCCTGAGGTGTCTCAGATAGTCGGCACGGCCGCAGAGTACAGAGTGAGCGTCCTGGTGGGCAAGAATACAGGGATGGTTATCAAGCTGCATAAGGATCGATTGCGGGGGTTAAAGCGCCGCGTCTAGGGTTCCACTCGACTCTAACGGGCCGACGTGTACGGCTGACCTGACGTTCGACATCGCGGTCTAGACCAACGCGAAGCGCTGCGCTGCGAATAGCGGATCACTCAGCTCTCAGCGATACCATCGGATCGACGCTGGCGGCGCGACGCGCTGGAATCGCGCTGGCCGTCAACGCTGCCAGCGCCAGCAGCAGGAACGCCGCCGCAAACGCGCGCGGATCGGTCGCCTCTATGCTGAACAGGAATGTCCTGGCCGCTGAGCTCAGGTACCAAGCTCCTGCGCCGCCGAGTATCAAGCCTGAAACGACCAGCACACACGCGTTGAGCAGCACCATCCGCATCACGTCCGCGCGCGTCGCGCCAAGCGCCATTCGGACGCCAATCTCACGCGCGCGCTGCGAGACGAGATGCGTCATGACGCCGTAGATGCCGATGGCGGAAATCACGAGGCCGAGCAAGCCAAACAGTCCCAGGAGCAGCATCGAGACCTTTCGCTGCGCCACACGCATCCCAATCAGCTCGTCCATCGTTCTGATGTTGCGAAGAGGAACGTCCGGCAGCTCCGCGAAGACCGCGGCCTTTACCTGTGGAAGCACGTCGTAGGGATTGCCACTTGTCCGGATCACCAGCTCACTACCGACGACGAGACTTTGCTCCATCGGGATGTACGCTTCGGTCCGAGGCGCCATTTCGAAGCTGAATTGGTGGACGTCGCCGACAATTCCAACGATCGTGCGAGCGTTTCCCTCGAACGTAATCGACCGTCCGATTGGATCTTCACCGGGGAAGTACTTCTTCGCCGCACTGTCATTGATGATCGTGACTGGAGGAGCACCCTGGCGATCAGTTGGCTCGAAGAGTCTTCCGCGGCGAAGCGGAATCTTCAAAGCGTTGTGATAGTCCGGCGTCACCGTTGTCGCACCGATTGACTCGCCGGCCGTTAGGTCAAACTTGCCAGGAATCGTGACGCTCGTCGAGATAATGTTGTTCCCGCTGAGCGGCACGATGCCCATCGACGCGTTGAGAACCCCCGGATCCTGACGAATGCGCCCGACGATGTTGGTGAACGCGGGCGCGCGATTCGTCGGGCGCTCGACAACGCTGCGGAACTGGAACGTCGGCGAGATTTGTGCCGTCAACACGTTTTCCGGACTGAAGCCACGATCGATTCGCATCACCGACGCGAAACTACCGATGAACAGCGCCGCGCCCACGAGCACGACGACCGCCAGCGCCACCTCGGAAATCACGAGGGCCGCACGCAGGCGCTGACGTGTGACGCCCGCACTGGTGCGACCGCCGTCCTTCAACGCGATCGAGACATCCGGCCTGGACGATTGAAGCGCGGGTACGGCTCCGAACAGGACGCCGGTAATGAGCGCCAGCCCGGCGGCGGCCGCGAGGACCCGCATGTTCAGCGCGATCGCCGTAACTCGCGGCAGGCTCTCGGGCATCGCACCTCGGAGGATCTCCACGGCCCACCAGCCAATGACAATCGCGCAGACCGCTCCGAGGATCGAAAGCAGGAAGCTTTCCATCATGAGCTGATGAACCAGCCGCCAGCGGCTCGCGCCGAGCGCGGCGCGGATACCGATCTCCCGTTCACGTGCGGTCGCCCGGGCGAGCAGCAGGTTCGCGACGTTCGCACACGCGATAAGCAGCACGATCCCGACCGCGCCGAGCAGCATCAACATCCAGGACTTCGTGCTCGATCCAACGATGTGATCGATGAGCGGCCGGACGCCGATCCTGCCGTCCTTGTTCCACTGCGGGTTCGCCGTCTCGAGCGCGGCAGCGATCTGATCCATCTGCGCCTGTGCCGCCGCAACCGATACGCCGGGATTCAGTCGTGCGATGACTTGAACATAGGTGCTACGACTGGCTGGATTACGAATCCGCTGGTCTGCGGGCACGACGTAGGGAATCCAGATGTCGGTGGGCCGGCTGACGCCGACGGGATAGGCGAAACCTGGCGGCATCACGCCGAGTACTTCGTAACTGCCCTGGCCCCCTTCAACATCGTCGAGCGGGATCGTGCGGCCGACGATCTGGAGATCGCCCCCGAATCGACGCCGCCACAACCCGTCGCTCAACACCGCCACCCGATCGCGGCCGGAGATTTCATTTTCTGCCGCGAAGGCGCGCCCGACGGCCGGCCGTACCCGCAGCACGTCGAAGAATTGCGCCGTCACGCGCTGCGGCACGAGCGACTCCGGCTCGACGCCCGGTTCGCGCAGCGTGAGCCAACCGCTGGCGACCGCCGCGATCGACTCGAACACCTGCTCCTGGGCCGCCCAGTCCATGTAGTTCTGCGGCGCCACGAAACCGAGCGCGTCCGGCTCGCGCGTATTGGTCCCAGTGCGACTGCCCGGAGCGCGGCGTTCACCGACCGCGACGAGTCGATCGTGCTCGTCGAATGGCAAGGCACGAAGGACGACGGCGTCCACGACCGAAAAGATGGCGGTCGTCGCGCCGATGCCCAGCGTCAGGATGATCAGAGCGGCGAGCGTCACGTCCTTGGATGAGCGAAGCGAGCGAAACGCAGCCTTCAGGTCGTCACCCATTCGCGTGATCATATACAAGGGCTACCGAATTTCTTCGCCTTCGCACTAATAGACATCGGTTCGTACTGAGCTAAGCGCGCCCGCCTTCTGTGTCAGAACTGTGTCAGATACCCCCTGAAACCCCGGTCAAACAACGTGATTTATGGGGACACTCTGATGCACATCATTGTTGCCGGAAGTCGTTGATCGGGAGTGCGTTGGTGGGTTTCGGTGTGCGTCAGCACGCGCGAGCGGAATCAATTTCCAAGCGTGCTCCTTCAACCACTCGGACATCTCTCCGTGTCTTTAGAATCAATGGCTTACGGACAACCGTCGCCGTTGGCCCCCCGAATTGTGATAGCGATTGTGACTAGACCCCTTAAATGTCTCGCATCACTTACGGGCACGCGGCACCGGCGCAGCCGCGCTGTGAACGAACGTCCAGTGCTGAAGATGGACGAGCCCAAACAGGTTGAGCCTCGCCGGGGCCAGCTCTCCACGGTCCTGCGGCGAAGGCTCGACCCGGTTCAACGGTCAGCGAGGCGCGCGGCCCCACGTGGTGCCCGGCGTCAGTCAGGACGGCTCGCCGAAACGCCTCCTCAATCCTCGAAAGGGGCACGCGAGGACCCGCTTTCGAGGGTTTCGCGCCGCTGCCCGGCATGCTAGAGTCGCCTTTTGTCGAGAGACGGTTCATCGATGTTCGCGAGCAGGGAAGAGAGTCCCTTCAAAACCCAACGGCACATCACGACACATTAACGCCGAGCGCATCGAGCCGAACTCCACTCGGGTGATTCAGCGAATGGTAAGAGGTGAACCTTGAGCCGTACGGCCTCGGTCGACAAGATCCTCGTGGCGTTATCAATCATCGCCTTGCTCCCCCTCGCTGGAGCTGCCCAAGGCACGAGCGCCGCGAGCGTTTCCGGTGTCGTCACTGACAGCTCCGGCGGCATCGTGCCTGGCGTCGCCGTCGAAGTCTCCAGCCCCGTGCTGATCGAAAAAGTTCGAGCCACGACCACGAACGAGCGGGGCGAGTACCGCGTCGTGGAGCTGCGGCCAGGCACGTACACGGTGACGTTCACCCGGCAGGGCTTCGCCTCGTTCCGGCGCGAGGGGATCGAGCTCACGTCGAACTTCAATGCCACGGTCCACGCCGAATTGCGCGTCGGCGGCCTTGAACAGAGCGTCACGGTGTCGGGCGCGAGCCCGCTGGTCGACGCACAAAACGTCGCGCGGCGGACGGTCATTTCGAAAGCGCTGCTCGATACGGTGCCGACGGGCAAGAACCTCCTCAGTTTCTATTCGCTGACCCCAGCTGCGGTGACGCCTACAAATGCCCAGGACGTCGGCGGCAGCAAGGGCGAGACGACGGCTCGCGTTTCGATCCATGGATCGAAACAGGGCGACACCAAGATGATGATCGATGGCATGTCGTTCAACTCGTTCGAGGGCGAGGGCAGTCAGCGCTCGTTCTATGTGAATGCGCTGACCGCTCAAGAGGTCATCGTCGATGCGCCCTCAGGCAGCACGTCGGCCGAGTACACCAGCAACGGGGTCGTCGTGAACCTGATCCCGAAAGACGGCGGCAACCGCTTCGGCGGGACGATCTTCGCGACGGGATCGAATCACAGGTTGCAGGCTGACAACTTGACCGCGGAGCTGCAGGCCGCCGGTGCCAAGACGACGAGCGGGACACGATCGGTCTACGACCTGAATGGCGTGCTCGCGGGGCCGATCAAGCGCGACCGAGTCTGGTTCATGACGGCCCATCGCGCGTGGGGTCGCCAGGAACGCGTGGCCAACCTCTTTCACGACATGCTGCTGAACGATCCGTACTTCACTCCGGCCGACGGCTCGAGTGGTCGTCCCTTCGAGCCGGGCGAACCGTCGGAGGACTTCCGCTCCGATAACATCCGCGTGACGTGGCAGGTGAATGCGAAACACAAGGTCAACGTGCTCTACGAGCACCAGCGCACCAGGGCTCAGAACAACTTTTCGTTGCTGACTGCCGGCACGATGTCAATGGAGGCGGGCAACCCGTACTGCTACCGGGACGATTTAGTCATGGCCACGTGGTCACACACGGCCAGTAACAAGGTGCTGTTCGAGGGCGGCGTGCTGTTGCTGAACACCGAGACGAACACGTTTAAGAACCCGTGCGCCGGCATTCCGACCGGTCGGTTGTATCGCGACACGACATTGAGCTTCGCGTTCAACGGCAATGGACCGCTACAAGCCGAGAGCGCACAGCGGCCGTTCAAGCAGCGGTTCTCGATGTCCTACGTCACCGGCTCTCACCATTTCAAAGTGGGTATGGCAGCCGAGGAGAGCTTGCCGCGCCTCACCCGGACCGATCGTGGCCCGACGCCGTTCACCTACACGTTCAGGGCGGGGGTGCCGATTTCGTTGACTGAGTTCGCGTCCCCTGCCGTCGGTGGCGAGTTGAAGATCAGGCCCGATCTGGCCATCTTCGTCCAGGATCAGTGGAAGCGCGATCGTTTCACGATCAATCTCGGGCTGCGTTACGAGTACCACCGGGTGTATGCGGACTCGCTGACAACGCCCGCGGGACCGCTCGTCGACGCGCACGATCTGCCGCGGGTCGACTGCATCCCGTGCTGGCACGATCTCGACCCGCGGTTGGGCGTGGCGTGGGATGTATTCGGCGACGGCAAGACGGCGCTGAAGGCGAGCACCGGTCGGTACGTGGCGCTCGCATCGTACGTTCAGAGCCGGACGTTTGCGCCGCAGAATGCGATTGTGGCGAGCACGTCACGATCGTGGAGCGACCCCAACGGCAACCTGATGCCTGACTGCGATCTAAGGAATCCGAGCGGCAACGGCGAGTGCGGGCCGATGGCGAACCGGAGCTTCGGCCAGTCGCTTCTCGTCACCACGCCCGATCCGAACTGGATTAGAGGATGGGGCAATCGCGGCTTCAGCTGGGCAGGATCTCTCAGCATTGATCATCAACTGAGCTCGGGCGTGGCAGTGAGCGCCGGCTACTACCGGACGATCTACGGCAACCAGATCGTCACCCAAAACCAGGCAACGACGCCCGCGGATTACGATCCGTATTGCATTACGGCGCCGGTCGATTCGCGCCTCCCGGCAAGCGTCAGCGGACAACAGATCTGCGGCTTGTACGACATCACGCCGTCGAAGTTCGGCGTCGTCAACAACGTTGTCACCCTGGCAAACAATTTCGGACACCCCCGCGAGCACTACAATGGCGCAGATGTCAACGTGGTCGTTCGACTCGCGCGCGGTATCAATCTCTCGGGCGGCTGGAACGTCGGGAACGCCATCAGCACGTTGACGGCGTTTCCCGGAGCGACCACCTCGAAATTGAACACCTGCGTCGTCGTCAATTCGCCGCAGGATGTGAAATTCACGCTGCCATCCGGTACTACGGTTCTGACCGGCTGCGAGACCGGAAACCCATATCAGCATCGGTTTCGGGTGAACGGGTCGATGCAGCTCCCGTATGGGTTGCAGGCCGCTGCGGTGTACCAGAGCTTGCCGGGACCGAACTACGACGCGAACTACACGTTCGGCAACGCACAGGTCCAGGGACTCGGCCGCAACCTGTCCGGCGGCGTCAATGCGATCACCGTCAATCTCGTGCCGCCGCTGTCCCAATTTCTCGACCGGATCAACCAGGTTGACGTGCGCTTAAGCAAGATCTTACGGACGGGCCGCGGCAGATATCAGTTCAACTTCGACGTCTATAATCTCTCCAATAGCAGCGTCGTCCTCTGGGTCAACAGCACATATGGACCGAACTGGCTGTCGCCGACCTCCACGCTGGATGGGCGATTAATCAAGTTCGGAATCCAGTACAGACTTCTGAACGAATCATGAGCGCGCGGACGTGGATCACTGGCGCAACCATAGCGGTGTTGCTCGTGCCGCGGCCTGCAAGTGCGCTCGAACCCAAGACGCGAATCGCGCAGTATCGACATACTGCCTGGCGAGTGCAGGACGGAGCATTTGAGTCCGCGCCGAATGCAATCGCACAAACTGCAGACGGCTACATCTGGATTGGGACCGGTTCTGGACTGGTGAGATTTGACGGCGTTCGTTTTCAACGTTGGACGCTTGGATCCGACAAAAGCGTTTTCGACACTGCGGTCGTGTCCCTGCTTGGTGCGTCTGACGGAACGCTCTGGATCGGCACGGACACCGGCCTTCTGAGTTGGAAGAACGACCACCTCCAGGAGCACGTCTCCGGTCGGATCGGTGCGATTCTGGAAGATCACCAGCATAGGATTTGGGTGGCACGGTCCAGGATGCTGCGCGCGCGCGATCTCGGCGTGCCCACGGCGCTCAGCGGTGGACTCTGTCAGGTTGTGGGTGACCACACCGGGTGCATCGGCGGTGACGACCGCATGCGGATCTTTACCGCCGATGCGCTGTCCGAAGATGTCGAGGGCAATCTCTGGATTGGGGCGCCGAATCAGTTGATGCGATTGCGTGATGGCTCTTTCGACCAGTACTTGAGAGAGCAGCTTGAGGGGCCACCGGGCAGTTCACGTTTGCCTTACGTGCAGTCCACGTCCAGCATCGCCGTCGCCGCCGATGGTTCCGTGTGGGCCGCCATTCCGCGTGAAACACTCGGTGTGTTCCGAGTCGTTCGCGGTCTGCCAGCGAGAGCGTCCTTTCGAGGAATTGACATGGCAGCGGTCACAACGCTCTTCATCGATCGCGATCACTCGCTATGGATGGGAACACGTGCCGAAGGGGTATACAGAGTGGCCGGTCAGCGCGTGGATCATTTCCGCAGCGAGCACGGCCTCTCGAGCAACGTCGTGAACAGTGTTTTTGAGGATCGCGAAGGGAATATTTGGGTGGCGACGTCGCGAGGTCTGGACTGTTTCGCTGAGAGCCCGGTCGTGGCGTTTTCGACGACGAACGAGTTCGCCGCCGCGACTGTCCAAGCCGTGCTCGCATCTGACGACGGGACCGTCTGGATCGGCGGCGCGGGAAGTCTGGACGCCCTTCGGGGGGACAAAGTGACCTCGATTCGAATGCCTGGACGCTCGCTGACCAGTCTCTGGCGGGACCAGGTGGGACGTCTCTGGGTCGGCAACGACTACGGATTGAGCGTTTACGATCATGGTCGATTCCGTGCCATCTACAGACCCGATGGGAGCCCCCTCGGGATGGTCGCCGCGATCGCAGAGGATCGCGACGACAACGTGTGGGTGAGCGTCGATGTCGGCCCTCGGAACGCAAGCTGTTCCGAATCCGCGACCTGCGCGTTCAAGAAGAATTTGCTCCCGACCGCATCCCCCTGGTGAGACGCATCGCGGCCGACCCGACCGGTGGCATCTGGCTGGGATTCGAAGACGGCAATCTTGGTCACTACCAGAGTGGCAAGTTGGAGATCTTTCCATTGCCAAATGGAGCGTCCGCACCGGGTTCACACAGGACCCTGACCAATGCCGAGATCGGATATCTCGGCTTGACGATCGATGCCGACGGATCGGCGTGGGTCTCGACCTGGAGCGGACTGGTTCGTTGGAAGAATCACGAGATGAAGGCGCTGACGTCGAAGAATGGCCTGCCGTGCGATGCGATTGTCAGCGCGATCCGGGATGATCAGGCAACGCTGTGGCTCTACACGAAATGTGGGTTCGTCGCAGTCACGGATGCGGAACTCGAACGATGGTGGCAGCAGCCAGACCGAATCGTGGACGTCCGAGTTCTCGATGTCTTCGACGGCGCGGTGCTTCCAGCGGGACCCCGCAGATTTCAACCGGCCGTTTCCAAGTCTCCGGATGGGCGCCTCTGGTTCGTCAATGGCGTAGTGCTGCAAATGATCGACCCTGGCTGGCTGCGGAAAAATCGTATCCCGCCACCTGTTTACGTCGAGGACGTGCGTGCCGACCGGAAGGACTACGCCACTGGCGGACTCGTGCGCCTCCCCGCGCGGAGCCGCGACATCGAAATCGGCTACTCCGCATTGAGCTTTTCCACCCCACAGAAAGTCCGGTTCCGGCACAAGCTCGAGGGACGCGATCAGGAGTGGCAGGACGCGGGCATTCGACGCCAGGTGTTTTACAGCGACTTGCCGCCAGGCCACTACCGATTCCGGGTGATGGCTTCCAACAACGAGGGTGTGTGGAACGAGGCTGGCGCGTCAGTGGATTTCTCGATTGCGCCCGCTTACTACCAGACCGCGTGGTTTCGCACCGGAATAGTTGTCGCGGCGCTGGCGTTGGTGTGGGGGATGTATCAGCTCCGCGTGCGACAACTCGCGCACCAATTTGACGCGCGACTCCAAGAGCGTGTCAATGAGCGGACGCGCATCGCGCGTGAACTGCACGACACGCTTCTGCAAGGCTTTCATGGGATCATGTTTCGCTTTCAGGCGGTTCGCAACATGCTCCCAGCGCGTATGACGAAGCGATACAGACTCTCGAAACTGCGATTCTCACGACCGAGCAGGCGATCGGCGAAAGCCGGGATGCCATCCAGGACTTACGCTCGGCACCCTCTGTCCAAAGGGATCTCGGACAAGCCCTGGCGGCGTTCGCGAAGGAACTTGGCGACCCCGAGACAAGCCGAGAAAGTTCCCGACTTTTGGGTGACCGTGGAGGGGGAGGTTCACGTTCTCTCGCCAATTCTGCACGACGAAATCTGTCGATCCGCTCGCGAGCTGATCCGAAATGCATTTGACATGCATGCGCCCGTCGGATTGAGGCGGAGATTCGGTACGACGATCAAATGTTTTGCTTGCGCATTCGCGATGATGGGACTGGCGTCGACGCGCAACGCCTGCATGACGCGGAGCGCGCCGGACACTGGGGATTACGCGGCATTCGTGAACGTGCCGATCGAATCGGAGCACGATTGGACGTGTGGAGCCACGGTGGCGCCGGCGCGGAGGTTCAGGTGCAGCTGCCGGCCGCAGTCGCATACGAGCCACCCGGTTGAAATCCCGATTAGGTTGTC
>CAWIWL010000018.1:0-129696 GCA_963839705.1 uncultured Acidobacteriota bacterium | reverse complement strand
GCGGCCATGACGGCCGCTCCCTGATCGAGGGCAGCGACGCCCTCTGAGGTGAAGTGATGTTGCTGACCTTGGCCGTGATTCTATTAATCGCGTGGCTGCTCGGCGTGGTGGGGACCTATGCAATCGGTTCGATCGTTCACCTGCTGCTCGTCATCGCGCTGGTGCTCTTCCTCGTCAACTTCATCGGCGGCAGACGAACAGTCGTCTAGGCCTTGCGCTGTCTGTTGGTCGGCATGCGGGAGGCACGCGGGGCGCGTCCCGCCGTCACGCTGAAATCGTGGGACGGGAGCGCCCCTCGTGCCAGTCTCGGGAGCCGGCTGGACCCTCGACCCGATGTGCGCGAGAATGAACGCGTGGAGGTTCGCCATGCGTTGCGTTATCAGTGCGGCGGTCGTCGTTGCGAGCCTGTTCTCACCGCTTACGTCTGAACCCACCGCGGCCGGCCAATCGGGAGGTTGCGCGGTCACGGCGCCTAACCAGAGCCCGCTGCCCGAGATCGTTCAATCAAGAGCGGCGGTGCCAGCCACAGACGCGTCCAGACACGGAAACGGCCATATCTGGACGTCCCTCTGGCCAGAGGGGACCGTGGTGTTTAGAAAAGGTGGCGCGGGGTTTGTGTTCCCAGACGGATCGCTCAAGATGAAGTTCCTCTGGCTGATGGCCGGCGATGGCCCGCTCACGCTGGAAGGGCGGCGCCTGGACGGAGAGGCGGGCCCCTTGCGGTCGGAGATGTCTGATGGGTTTGTCGGCAGGGGCTTTCAGCCCTCGTACCTCATCTTCGCGACGGCCGGCTGCTGGGAAGTGACCGCGAAGTCCAACGGTTCAGCGCTGTCGTTCGTGACCAGGGTCACGACCGAGGGATACTAAAACCTTTCCCATAAACCACAAACAGGCTGATCGCGCCGACGGCCACCGTTCACGATGAACACGATGATCCGATGAACACGAAGAAAGCCTCTCTAAGGATCCATCGTGAACCTCGTGTCATCGTGCCCATCTTCTAGTGACGTGATGTCGTGACATTCATGAGACGGTCTCTAGGCTAACGACGGCCGAGGCCGGCGCGCAGCGCCTCGAGCAACCGGCCGTCGTCGTTCGACAGCTCCCAGAACATCGCGCCCGACAGACTCTGCGCGGCAATGTACTCCCCCTTGAGGCGCATCGACTCCGGATCCTCGTAGCTGATCCACTCCTTCTTCTCGGCGTTGTACAGCCACGGCACTTTCGCCACATCGTCCCAGTAGCGCACGTAGCCAGGCTGCTTGAGAAATGTCTCGGCGATGTTCCTGTAGCCGCCGACCTGCAGAGAGCCTGTGCCGGTGCCCCAGACCTCAAAAGACTCCACTCCTCGCCAGCCGCGACCGTAAAACGGCACGCCCGCGACGAGCTTGCTGCGCGGCACACCCTTGGCGAGAATCGCCTGCACGGCGTCATGAAGATTCAACCGGGGATTCGTCGGGTCATTGTGGTTGTAGAGCGGCGAGTTGAAGCCCGCCCGCCTTCCTCCGGTGTGAAAGTCGTAGGTCATGACGCTGACCCAATCGAGTGACGCCGCCATTTCCGAGTACTCGAGCGGCTCGATCCCCCGGGGACTCGCACTCACCGCGATCGTCAGCAGTTTCTCCGGCCCGATAGCTTTGCGGAGCGCCGCGAGCAGCAGCACGTAGTTATGGGCGTCGCGCGGCTGACCCGGTTGGAGGCCACCGACAACCGGATGCTCCCAATCGATGTCGATGCCATCGAACTGCGGATACGTCTTCAAGAAGGCAGCGCAGGACTCGACAAACGCTTGCCGGCCCGGCTCAGTGGCCGCCATCTCGTAGAAGGGGCCCGAGTCGGTCCACCCTCCGACCGAGAGGATGAATCTCAGGTGTGGGTGCTTCTTCTTCAGCACCGTTATCTGATTGAAGAGGCCGTGCGGACACCCTGGATCGCTGCAATCCCCTGCATACGCCTGGTCGAGGGCCAGGGCCACGTTCCAGGTCAGCCGGTTGTCCGCACCGATTTTGGCAAATGCGTAGTTCACGTGCGTGAGTTTGTCGGCGGGAATATCCGCGAGCGGGTAGCGGGCGGCAGTCCAGTCGGCGTAGTAGCCGATCACGTTGAATGCGCTTTGCGTCGGCGACGGCGGCTGCGCGTCACCACCGACAATGAGGCTCGCGACGAGCGCAGCGACGATGCGGACGATGACCATGGAGACTCCAACTGCCGGTTCGCCCGGCAATCCTGTTGCTATACCATAGCGCCGACACTGGGTGGCCAAGAGGCCGAAGCCGTTCCCGCGACCACCACACAGACGAGAGCGTAGCGCATGAACACAGCACACTTGAGTATGACCATCGCGATCGGCCTCATGGCTGCCGCACCAGCAGCGATGGCACAGGGAGTCGCGACAACACCGCCCGCAACGGCGCCTGCCCCCGCAGCGCGCCCGGTGCCGCCAACCCGCGATCCGAACACGCCGGGATTTGTCACGGCCAAAGAGTTACCTGACGGTGCCGTTCCCCCTCCGGATGCCGATGGAAACTTCATCATCGGCCCCACGCACGCGCCCGCGCCGGAAATGGCCGTGCAGGAGGGAGTGCCGCAGGGAACGGTCTACAACTTCACGATGAGCTCGGCTGACAGCAAGATCTATCCCGGCATCGCACGGGATCCCGGCACATTCGGCACGGTCGATCCGGCCGATCCCGCCAAGCTCGTCGTGACGACCAGTCGCCCCGCACCATACACGCGCCGCGTTGCAGTGTATGTCCCCAAGCAGTACATCCCCGGCACGGCGGCGCCATTCATCGTCGGCGCGGACGGCCCTGACCTGCTGCTCTTCACGGCACTCGACAATCTGATCGCCCAGAAGCGGGTGCCGGTGATGATTGCCATCTCGATCGGTAACGGCAGCGGCGACGCCCAGGGAAGTCAGCGCGGCCTGGAATACGACACCATGTCGGGACGCTACGCGGAGTTCGTTGAAACGGAAGTGCTGCCGCTCGTCGAGAAGCAGTACAACGTGACGCTGACCAAAGATCCCGAGGGGCGCGCGGCGATGGGTGGGAGCTCGGGCGGCGCGGCTGCCTTGATTATGGCCTGGTATCACCCTGAGCTCTATCACCGCGTGCTGACGTATTCGCTGACCGCCGTGAACCAGCAATGGCCACCGAGCGCCGAGACGCCGCATGGGGCATGGGAGTTTCACGAACGCCTCATCCCGAACAGCCCGGCCAAGCCAATTCGCATCTGGATGGAAGTCGGCGACCGCGACTTGCTCAATCCGAACGTCATGCGCGACAACATGCACGATTGGGTCGTCGCGAACGAAAACATGGCCAGGGTCCTGGCCGCCAAGGGCTATCACTACCAGTTTGTCTTCGCGCGCAACGCCGGGCATACGGATCGCACCGTGAAGCAACAGACCCTGCCCGCGGCCCTGGAGTGGCTGTGGAGGGGCTATCCGATCGAGGGCGGAAAGAGTGCGCGGTAGCTGCGCGGAGTCGCTATGACGCGATGGATTGCTGTGTTCGTGGTGGCATCGACCGTCACGCTGGCTGGCGGCGCGACGGGCGAGCCGAAACCGGCCGAAACGACCCGACAGGTCTACATCTCCGCTACCGACGCCTCGGGCGCACCCGTTGCCGACCTGACGGCTGCGGACGTCGCCGTCAAAGAAGACGGCAAGGAGCGGCCCGTTGCCAGCCTGCAGCCGGCGGCCGCGCCCATGCAGGTGGCCATTCTGGTCGAGGATGCCGGCGTAGGAGCGTTTCAATCTGGTGTCGCCCAGTTCCTGCAGAGAAGCATCGGCCACGGGCAGTTCAGCATCACGGTGCTGACTCCTCAGGCGACGCTGCTCGTCGACTTCACAGACGATGTCGCCGCGCTGAGGGGCGCCCTCGGTCGCCTGGGCGCGCGCGGGCGCGTCCAGCCAGACGGGGACCAGATGCTCGACGCGATTGCGCGCGCGGCAAAGTCGTTGCAGCAGAGGAAGGCCGAGCGGCCGATCATTCTGGCGCTGACCGGCACCGGAGGTCAGCCGGTTTCAATCGAGCCGAATGATGTGCTCACGACGGTCCGATCGAGCCGCGCACAGTTGAACGTGCTCTTCGTCACCGGCGCAGAAGTGGGGATGGTGCTCGGGGACGGACCCGGACAATCCGGAGGCCGCATCGAGCAAGTGGGCTCGACCCCGGCGATCGCCGCGGCGCTCATCAAGATCGCGGACCGGCTTCAGCGGCAGTACCTGCTCACCTACACACTGCCCGACGGCGTCAAACCGTCCGAACGCCTGAGCGTATCAACCTCGCGCAAAGGGATCACTCTGACCGCCCCGTCGCGGATCGCAACGAAGTAGCGATCGCCGTCACGACGGTCCCTAGAGAACCGATCGAACGGCCGCGGTCGCTCGTGGGTGCACGAACGACTGACGCTAAAAGCTGTCTCATAAACAGCGCGAACGAGCGGAAGCGAGTGAGCCACGCGAGCGGAGCGGGGCGTCGGGGTCCCCGCGAGCGAGCGTGTAGGGGGTCCGGGGGACAAAGTCCCCCGGATGAGACTAGAGATCCACCTTGAGACCGAGCGAGAAGGCCGCCTCCGAATAGGCTGTGAACTGCCCGAGGGTCACACGGCCGTCGTACCACTGCACATAGAACCGGTAGGCACGTCCACCGGACCGACTCACCAGGCCTCCCTGGATCGCGGTATCCAGCCGCCAGTCGCGCTCCTCCAAGGCCGAGAAATCGACCGCCCCGTACCACGCCATCCGGCCGCCGAACACCGACGGCCGCGCCTCGGTACTCGACGCCCGACTGCCCGCGCAACCGCTCCTGGGTATCGCTGCGCATGATATAGGCCACTCCGACTTCACCATACGCACGCCATCGTGGCTTGAACCGCCAGGCGAGGCCGAGCGCCAGCTCTTCCCGCGTGTAGTTGATCCGCCGCGTGCCAGTCCTTTCCTCGTATTCGTCGCCAACGTGGGCCGACATATGCAGCACCGCCACTTTGTAGGCGAACCCTGAGGTCGACGTCGCGGTCGTCACCGTCAAACCGTAGTTGCCGTCCCATCCGATCGCGTCGTTCTTGAACTGCGAGTCGAAGAGCCCGTCCAGGCCGGCGTCCAGACTGATCTGCCAGAAGCGGCCACCAGGTGCACCGGGCTCGACGCGCAGCACCCCAAAGTGACCACCGCCCGCCAAAAACGTCCGCGGCGAGCTCGTCTCCGGCACGCGGGTGCGCACATAGAAGCTCGAGGCGACGGCATTCGTCGGCCGGTGCGGATCCGCGACGTAGACCGGATAGATGTCTCCCGGCGGGAACAACCGGAAAGTGCGGGTCTCTGGCCCCCCCCATGCCGGCGGCTTTTGCGCGTCGGCGGGTTGTCCGGGCACAGGAGTCTGGGCCAGGACGGTCCCGACGGAGGCGGACAGGATCGAGCCGACACACACCATCGCGCGGATACAACTCATTCGAATCAATTCGCTCACGCCTGGCAACATGAGGCCTCGACCTTCTCCACCCTGACACCTCCGCTACTTTCCGTCCGCTGATTGGAGCGAGCTGAGTCTCGCGCGCGGCTTCGGCCTCGCCGTTGACCTTGCGCAGGTGCGCGGCCATTCGCCTGATCCCTGCTAACTTTCTTGGGGAATTGACCTAGGCCTTCTTAGAAGACTCGTTGCGGCCTATGGCCCAGCAATGTCGGGCTAAGCCGGACACTGTGGACCGAAGGCGCCCACCACGGACCCAAAACATAGCACGGTGGCCGCGTAGTCGTTCCAGCAAGTGAACGCATTTTCTCCAATGCGTCAGCAAGAGGCCGCACGTAGAGGCTGGACGAACCGTGGTCCGAACCAATCGCTACTCCGAGTAGAGTGCACCGCACGTCGGGGCTGGCGCGCTGCCGCTCGGAGAGGTAGCCTATGCGACGTCACTGGGCCGTCGGGTTCCCACACGGGCCCTGGACCGAAGGAGATCCGGCATGCTCTACACAAGACGGGAGCTCGCAACCCTCGCCCTCGCGGCTCTCCCAGCCGCTCGCCTGTTCCCGACCGCAGCAGTCTCGGCCTTCCAGGCCAAACCGAACTCGAAGGTCCGCGGCGTGATGATCGGCATGAACGTCCCCTACAACTTCGGCGGCCGGACCATGCCCGTCGACGAGATCATCCAGAACTGCGTCAAGCTCGATGTCAGTGGCGTCGAGTTGCGAACGCAGCCGGTCGAAGCGTTTCTCGGAGTGCCCGAACAACTGGTTGCCGCGGGCCGCGGCGGTAGCGGACGCGCCGCCACGCCGCCGACGCCAGAGCAGGAGGCAGCTCAAAAGGCCAACGCCGAGGAGCTGCGCAAGTGGCGGCTGTCGGTGCCGATGGAGAAGGTGCGAGCCCTCCGCAAGAGGTTCGACGATGCGGGCGTGTTCGTAGAGATTGTAAAAGTCGACGGCATCTTCGCCATGACCGATGAGGTCGTGGACTACGAATTCGCGCTGGCGAAGAGCCTCGGCGCCCGGGCAATCTCGACTGAGATTGCCGTGCCCGACACGAAGCGTCTCGGACAGTTCGCCGACAAGCACAAGATGATGGTGGGCTATCACGGTCACGCCACGACCAGCGCCGCGGATTTCGAGACCGTCTTCAGCTACGCCGCGCACAACGGGGCCAATCTCGATATCGGCCACTTCGTCGCCGGCCAGAACACGTCGCCCGTGCCCTTCATCAAGCAACATCACAGCCGCATCACGCACCTGCACATCAAGGATCGGAAGATGAACAACGGGCCCAACGTGCCATTCGGGCAGGGAGACACGCCGATCAAGGAGGTGCTGCAGCTCATTCGGGACAACAAGTGGAACATCCAGGCCACCCTGGAGTTCGAGTATCCCGTGCCCGAAGGCTCCGACCGCATGACCGAGATCAAGAAGAGCCTCGACTACTGCCGCGCGGCACTCGCGTGACGGGCGGTTACATGTACAATTCGCGTGGCAATTGGGCAGCCGGTGGAGGCGATATGTCAGGTGAGCAAACACGTCGAAGATTGGTTGGCGCTGTCTCGGCAGCTGTGCTGGTGACCGCTTTGATTCCGGCGCGCGCGCAGCAGGCGGGTGCGCCACCGCCACCAGCCATCACGGTAGCGGCGCCTCAGGCGCCTGCCGGACGAGGTGGCGGCGGTCTGAATGATGCGTGCGGCGGCCGGAGCGCCAACCCGCGCGAGGCCTGTCCGAACGACGTGACAAGAATGATTGCAACGCTCGGTCTCCTGCCAGACAAGCCGCCGGCAACGCCGCAGAAGCCCAGGAAAGTCCTGATATGGTCGCGGCTCCCCTCGGCCGGTTTTCAACACTCGTCGATTCCGCTCGCGGCAAAAACGATCGAAGAGATGGGCAAGAAGACCGGCGCCTGGACGTCGACAACGTCGTGGGACGTGAACGACATCAATGAAGAGAACCTGAAGCAGTACGATGCCATCTTCCTCTCGAATACGACCGGCACGTTCCTCGACGACCCCAACGATCAGGCGGTCACCGACGCCCGCCGGAAGGCCTTCCAGGATTTCCTGATGAGCGGCAAGGGCGTGGCAGGGATTCACGCAACCGGCGACTCGTACCACGGCGGCCGACGAGGCGCCGGCCGCGGAGCCGGCGCGGCGCCAGCGGCAGCTGCGGCGCCCGGAGCCGCGGCACCGGCAGGCGCCGGAGCGCCACCGGCAGCTGCGCCACCAGCCGGAGGCGGCCGTGGGACACCGACGCCGTGTTCGGTATCCGAAGCGCAAAAGCAGGAGCGTCCGGCCGAGCCGTTGTGGCCGTGGTGGGACGAAGCCATCGGCGGGTACTTCAAGTTCCATTGGAACTATCCGACGCCGATCACTGTGAAGATCGACGATCCCAAGAGTCCGCTGACGGCCGCGTTTCGAGGCAAGTCCTTCAACACGATCGACGAGGTCTACACGTTCAACGAGAGCTCGTTCTCGCGCGAGCGCGTCCGCGTGCTCACCAGCATCGACTACAGCCTGATGAGCGATTGCGACAAGGGCATCGAGGCGGCGCCGCGCAAGGACCACGACTTCGCCCTGAGCTGGATTCAGAAAGTGGGCCAGGGTCGCGTCTTCTACGAGGCGTTGGGCCACCACGAGTCGATCTACTACAACAACCCGGACATGCTGGCGCACATCCTCGCGGGCATGCAGTACGCGCTCGGTGACTTGAAGGCGGACGACAGTCCGAGCAAGAAGAAGTAGACCGATCAACCATTCCGGCGCAGTCGCACCGCGCGCGTGGCACGTTCGCGCGCGCGGATGCGATTGCCGACGGCATCACTTCACGAGGCCGCTCATCGCGATCCCTCGTGCGTCAGCGACTTCTGCACCGTTGCAAACGATCCTGTGAAGTAGCTCACGTTGTGGAACGCTTCGCGCGCCAGGGCCTCGGCAACATACCTCGCCGCCTCACCATCCGCTCCGATGACGAGGATTCGCGTGTTGTGGTCCTCCATGGGAAGCCGACTGTCGTCTTTGGCGCGTTTCACCTCGCCGACATCTTTTCCCTCGAGCACCAGGCTCCTGGGAATGTTGCGTGCGCCCTTCAGCGTTCCCTTGTGGAACTCAGCTGACTCACGGGCATCGATGATCACGGCAGTCCCGTCTTTGGCGACGATGTGGCGGATGCCTTCGAGCTCGACTTGGCAGACGCCTCCGGCGGCGCGCCACATCGGAATGCCCAACTGGTAGCGCCGAACGTTCGAGTACCCCGCCTCGAGGAGCTCCGACGCGAGGCGTTTGCTCTTCCCACAGTGAGGCCCGTTGCAATAGAGGACGAGCGGGGCTGACTTGTTGTTGCGCACCAGGCGGCCAATCTCCACGACATCGGAGACGTACATCGAGATGGGGACGCCTGGCTTCGGAGCGACATTCACCGCGCCCGGGATGTGACTGATGGCGTACTCAGCCGCCGGCCGTGCATCGAGAACCGTGGCACTGTCGGTCGACAGGATCTTCTGCAGCTCGTCCGTCGAGATCTCGCGCGTATCCTGCTGCGCGGCTGTCGCAGCGCCCTGCGTCGCGGCGTCGAGAGAAAGCGACAACGCGAGACACGCGGCCCCGAATGCCCATACGGTCATGTTTCGTGGCATCGAACACTCCTTTTACCGGCTCCGACCCGTCCGTCTCTCACGCGTAGCCGGTGCGGCTACATCCGTACCTTCCTTCTCGAGTACCAGATCCCATGTGGACGCCCGGTGCCTGGGTACACCCAGGTGTCGACGACCCTCCTCGTGCGCACGTCGACGACGGCCACGCCGCCCGTCCCGGTCGTGCCGGCGTCGAACGTCGCATAGACGTGGCGGCCGTCTCTGGTCATCACCGCCAGGTCCCCGAACGTTCCGACCCCGCCGATCTGGACCGTGCCGAGGAGCGAGAGGTTGACCGGATCGACAAAGGCGAGCGTGGCAGGGCTTCCTCGCAGGCTCGCCACCAGCGTGCGCTCGGACGGCGTGAGCATGACCGACTCGGGCTGGACGCCGACGGCAACCGAACCGGTGATGGTATTGGTGCGAAGGTCGATACGCTTCACCGTTCCGTCGCCGCGCGACGACACCCACAGCTGCTTGCCGAACCGGGTGGCGATCGCTTCTTCCGCCCTCAAGATCGGCGCGATGCTGAACTCGATGTCGCCGGTGTCGACGTCGATGGCGGAGACCTCGTCGCCCAAATCATGCGGCACGTAGACCGTCTCGCCCTCCAGCGACGGGTGGGGAGCGTGTGACCGCGCCGACGGGTTGGTGCTAGTGGTCGTGAAGCGGACCGAGTTGTCGTCGGTGTCGATGGCCGCGTACTGTGGCGTTCCCACTGTCGTGCTGTGGGACGCCAGGCTGACATAAACCGTCCGCCCGTCATGGCTTGGCTCGAGGTGGTGCGGCAGCGGGCCGACGTCGACTGAGTCGACGGCCAATGTCTTGGTGTCCACCGTCGTGACCGCGTTGATCGTCTCCGCGGTGATGTAGGCCTTGCGGGCCTTTTCGGAGATACAGATGTCGTGCGCTCCGGCCCCCACCAGCAGCGTGGTAACGACGTTTCCTGTCTCGGCATCGAAAATCGCGAGCTCGCCCCGGTCGCGGTTGACCACCCAGATGCTGCCTTTGCGGCTGTCGTCGCCGTGGTCACCGGCCAGAAGGCCCCCAAGGGCGGATGGGCTCACGGCGTCTGCCACGCGAGCGGGAACGGCGGAAAGCGAAATGGCGACGATCGCCCCAGAAAGAACGAAGGCCCACCGGGTCACGCGGGCTGTGGTCCTCGAATGTTCGTGGTCGGCATGGAAAGCTCCTTCGGTCGCAGATATTGGGCGTCATCCAAAGTCCATTCACGCGGCGAGGTGGGTAAGGTAGGTGCACGCGCGTCGAAAAGCCATACCCGCCGCGTGAACTCTGGGTGAACTCGAGGTGAACTGATAAGTGCCGTTTTTACGGTCGCTTGGCGGCTCCACGCACCGGATGAACCCCATTGACGGTCCCGATCGCCGGGGCTACACTGCCCAACACAGCTCTAGCATGCAGGCCCATTCCGAACACGAGCGCGTTCAATTTGGTCGGTTCGAGCTCGATCGAGCGGCCGGCGAGCTGTACCGTGATGGCAAGCCGGTCCGGATGCAGGAGCATCCACGGCAGGTCCTCATCGCCCTGCTCGACAGGCCCGGCGAAATCGTCACGCGCGAGGATCTCCGGGAGCGGCTATGGAAATCGGACACGTTCGTCGATTTCGAGCACGGGCTGAATACGGCGGTCAAGAAAGCGCGCCAGGCGCTGGGCGATTCCGCCGACGCGCCGGAATTCATCGAAACGCTCGCACGGAAGGGCTACCGGTTCGTCGGGCACATCGAGCCGACCCAGCGTTCGGACCCAGCCGTCAGCATTCCTGCCGCCGATAACGTCGAGCGCCTAGGCACCCCCGATCGACCGAGGAGCACACATCGGCTGGCTCTGTGGAGTGTCGGAGTCGTCTTGCTTCTGACAGTCGGGTTGGCCGCCTGGCTCGCCCTGCCCCGCGCCACGACCCCGGACCTCGCGGTCCTGCCCTTCGACGTCTTGTTGGAGTCTGGCGACGCCCAACACCTGGGAGTCGGCATAGCGGATGCGATCGCCTCGCGGCTCGCCAACACCGGACACATGAAGGTGCGTCCCACCTCAGCGGTCCTGCGCTTCAAACACTTACAGGGCGATCCCGCGCGCCTCGCCTCAACGCTCGGCGTCAGCCATCTTCTGTCGGGGACCATCCAGCCGGCCGAACACGGGTTTCGGCTCACCCTGCAGCTCGTGGATGCCCAGGGCATGGTCGTGCATACCTGGTCCATTGACGAACCGGCAACCGGCTTTATTCAGCTGCAGGACCGCATCGCCGAAGAGGTCGCGGAGAGATTGCGCGTCAGGCTCACGCCGCCCGAGCGCGCACGCCTGCACGCCCGATACACCGACAATCCCGACGCCTACGACCTGTACCTTCGGGGACGCTCACTGCTCGTCACCTACAACGACGAAGCGCAGATGCACAAGGCGATTGGGTATTTCCAGCAAGCGCTCCGAATCGACGAGAACTATGCGCTCGCCAGGGCCGGGCTTGCCACGGCAAGTGCCTGGTTCAGCGTACGGGTACGCGCACGAGCACGAGTCACTGGTATGGGGGAAGCAAGCCGACGAAGAGGCGCGTCGGGCACTCGAACAGGACGGCTCGCTGGCGGACGCGCACTTCGCGATCGCAAGCGCCGCGGGCACCGAGTACGGCGGCTACAACTGGGAAGTCGTCCTGGATCGGACCGCCACCGCGTTGGCGCTCGACCGTGGGCTCGACCTCGCGCACCTCGCCCGGATGCGTGTCTACTATCATCTCGGTCTCTTCGACGAGGCACGCAGGGAAGGCCGGCTCGCACAAGCGCTGAATCCCGGCCACAATGTCGAGTTCGAACGCCTGGAAATCGCCGCGCTGCTCTTTACGGGCCAGTACAGCTCCGCCGTCGAGCGGGCAACTGCGGAAATGTCGCGAACCGGGATGCCCGCCGTGCGGCACTATCTCGGACTTGCACGGTACTACGCCGGCGACGGGGCAGGCGCGCGAGCAACGCTCGCGTCCATCGACCGTAACGGCCGGCCAGATATCCGAGCTCAGGCCTCACTGGCCTCTAGTCGAAGCCGCCGTCGGAATGCGGAGCGAGGCTCGGGAACGCCTCAACGACATCCTTCGCGGGGGGTCACTGGATCACCATACGGCGTACAGCGTTGGCGCCGCGTTGGTGGGGCTCGGCGACTTGAACGCCGGCCTCGACTGGCTCGACCGGGCGGCCACTACGGGGTTTCCCTGCTATCCTTGGTTCCAGCTCGACCCCCAGCTCGACCCCCTGCGGCGTCATCCGGGCTTTGTACTGCTGCTCGACAGGCTTCGCAAGGGGCACGAGCAGGCCCGCCACCGCGCGCGCTGAGATGGTGACCTCGGCGAACTGACGTTTGGGCCGTTCTTAGTCCTGACGCAGCGACTCCATCAGGTCGACGCGACTCGCCCGGTACGCCGGCACCAGGCAGGCGGCCAGCGCCACCGCTCCGAAAGCGAGTGCCGCAACGCCGAGCGCCACGGGATCGGAGGGCGTGACGTCGAAGAGCAAGGTCCGCAGCAGCCGGCCGACCATCACTGCGACGATCGCGCCGAACACCAGCCCGCCCGCCACGAGCTTCGAGCCTTCGCCGACCACCAGCTGTACGATCTGGTGGCGCTGCGCGCCGACGGCTTTCCGTACCGCAATCTCTTTGATACGCGAATTCACCGAGAGCGAGAGAACGCCGTAAAGGCCAACGAGCGCGAGCACGGTCGCGACGCCGGCAAAGCCGATGAGGAGGCGCATGGCAAACGTGCGCGGCGCCACCGACTCGCGGCGAATCTCAGCCATCGTCGTCGTGCGCTCTACGGCTGACGTCGGATCAATCTTGCGCAGTTCCTCCCGCACCAGCGCCGCAAGCGCCGTAGGATCGCCGGACGCGCGGACGACGAGATGCTTCGAGAACGCGCCTGACTGCCAGAAAGGCAGGTAGATCTCGGGCTCCGCCGGCTCGCTCAGGTCCTCGGTCCGCGTGTCGGCAACCACACCGACGATCTGGAGCGGCTTGTCGCGGCTGCCAGCAAACACGAGATGGGCGCCGATCGCGTTGCGATCTGTGTAGTAGCGTTTCGCCAGCGTCGAGTTGACGATCGCGACACGCTGAGCGTCCGGGCCGTCGGTACTGCGAAACGATCGTCCCTCCTGGATGTGCATGCCCATCACGTCGAAGTAGTCCTCGCTGATGGAGCGCAGCGGCAGGTTGATGCGATCGGTCAGCTTCGAGGAACCGGGCTGGCCCGGAATCTCGATGTCCGCCCCCCACTTGTTGCCGGTGAGCGGCACGCCCCACGCGAACGCCGCGCGGGTCACGCCCGGCACCGCCACTACGCGCTCGAGCGCGAGCTTGTGGAACTCCGTCGACTTCTGGCGGTCCATGGTGGTGACCGTCGCAGCCAGGATGTGTTCGGTGTCGTAACCGGGCTGCATCCGATCGAGGTTGCGGGCCGTGCGCACCAGCAGCGCCGCGCCAGACAGGAGCGCGACCGTGAGGACGATCTGCAGCGTGGCGACGGCACCGAGCGTCCGCCGCTCGCTGCGTCCAGCGGTCGTGCGGCTGCCCTTGAGTCCCTGGAATCGATCCGGGAGCGACGCGCGCGCCGCTGGCAGGAGTCCCGCGATACCCGCCGCGACGATTGCTGCAAGGAGACCGAAGGCAAACACGGGCCAGCCGACATGCACGGCATCGGCGCGCGGCACCGCCTGCCCGGCAATCGCCTTGAGCAGTGCAATGATGCCGCTCGCGAGTGCCGCGCCGAGCGCCGCGCCGGCAATCGCGAGGACGAGACTCTCGGTCAATGCCTGACGCAGAAGCCGCCATCGCCCGGCGCCAAGCGCCGAGCGCATGGCGTACTCCGCATGACGCTGCAGTCCACGCGTCAGTAGTAGTCCGGCGACGTTCGCACAGGCGATGAAGAACACGAGCGCCACCGATCCGAAGAGCGGCACGAGCAGGCGGCGGCCGTCGCGATTGAGGACGTCCTGCACCGGCACCACATTGGCGGTGATGCCCTGAAGCGATGCGTCGGCTTGTGCCAGCCCGGCCGACAGGGCCGCAATTTCCGTCCGCGCCTGGGCGACCGTCGCACCGCCACTCAGCCGTGCGACGGCATTCCCGGCCCCGGCGGTCGGCCGCGACTCGTCCGGCGCGGCACCGAACCAGAAATCGACATGGGCGTTGAGGTCGTAGTTGGGCTCGCTCGACGCGCCCGGATCGGGCAGGAAGCGAATGCCCGGCGGCATGACGCCGACGACAGGAAGAGGCGCCGGCATGCGGCTCATCCGGATCGTGCGGCCGACGATGTTCGGGTCGGCGTTGAACTTGCGCTGCCAGAGGTGGTAGCCCAGGATGATCGCCGACGGTGGCACGTTCGGTCGGCCAAGCTCACTATCGGTGAACTCGCGGCCCAGCATGGGACGCAACCCGAGGACGCTGAAATAGCTCGGCGTGACCACCATGCCGCCCATCGACTGGCTGCCGTCGGGCAGGACAAGGAAGTTGAACGTCCATCGGTAAACGGCTGGCGGCTCGATGGACTTGGCCTGCCGCCACGAGACCCACTGGCCAATCGTCGCGCCGCGCGTGTAAGGCCGGCCGTCTGTGCGCGCCGGCGAGACGAGCATCACGCGGTCGGGGTCCGCGTACGGAGGCGGCGACAGCAGCACGCCCTGGATGAGGCCGAACATCGCCGCAGCAGCGCCGATGCCGAGTCCCAGCGTGATCACGGCAATGGCAGCAAATCCAGGGTTCTTACGCAGCTGGCGGAGCGCAAAGCGGAAGTCGTCGCGCATGGTGCATCCTCGCAGTGACGGGGCCGGCGGAGCGAAACGGCCACTCACATAAGACGGAGGAAGAGCGTCTGAAGTTGGTGATCACTCAACGACAAATCGCAACGCGCGGCCGGCGGTCTGTCGATCCATCGACGCCTCGAGCTTCAGCAAGTACTCGCCAGGCGGAAGCGCCGCAAGCGGGAGCGTGATGACGCAGTCCGCGCGGCGATTGGTGAACGCCTTCTCGGTGAACGGCAGTGATTGGTCGCGCACGGCGACCCCCTTCGCGTCGAGGATCTGCACGCGCATCGAGACCGGCGCGATGGGATCAGTGCGTTCGGTGCCTTGGTAAATCTGCAGCACAGCCCGAACCTGATCCGCCCGACGAAACGCGCGACGCATCGTGGCGGCCGCCTTGGCGGAGGGCGCAGTCGCGAGATCCACATTCACACTCGACAGCGACAGCCGGGCGGTGTCGAACTGCGGCACGGTGATCTCGGAGAATACGCTCGCCACCTTACCCGTGGCCGGGTCAGAGACAGCGACGCGGATCCCGTAGTCGCCAGCGGCCAGCGCCAGGTGCGACGCCACGTAGACTTCGGCGGGTCGAGCCGGCCGCCGAGCGGACACCGGAGATCGTAGACGTCTGCCGGGCCGACGCGAGTGACTTCCCGGTCCCATCCACGGCCATGACGGCGACTTCCAATGGCGCAGCGCTGCCATCCGCGTGTGCGAACGCTCCGGCGTCGACGCTCACGCGGACGATGGCCTTGGTGCTGTCGGGACTGGCGAATGCCGTGATGGCCAACGCAAGCGGCAGGCTAGCACCAGGAAGCAACCGGCTCAGCGCGTCCTGAGTGGACGGTGGCGCCGTCGGCGCAGCTGACGCATTCAGTTGTGCAGACGGCAGGACGTATTGCCGTTGCGCGATCACACGAAGGCCCTTGCGTCCGACCTTCACTTCGATGGACCGGGGCTTCTCCGGCCGATCTGACGCGCCCCTCTCGACGCCAAGAACGTAGTACGCCTCGCTCTCCCGAAAGATCGCCGGCACAGCTTCGTCAGGGTGGTTCTGGCCGAAAACCGTTCGGCCGCCGGTGCGCTCGGGCAGAACCTGGAGATTCTGTCGACTGGTCAGTGAATCAGTCGTCTCGACCTGTTGCTGCCGCAGGCGTTGCGCCGGCCCATCGTTAAAACCACCTCGAGCCCCGGCTCGGGTCTGCGGTCCGAGATTGACCAGTCCCTGCGGATCGATCGAGTGCACAGTCAGATTCGCGCGGTCGACGGCCGCGAACATAGCGTTGCGGGCGTCCTTCAATGGAACCTCGCAGCCCGTGTCCGAGCCTGCCTGCGCGACGGGACGAGACGACTGCCAGATGATGCTGCTGCCGATGAACAGCAGGACTTTCCGCCGCCGCGGCGTCTCTTGCACGGCGTCCGCCACGCGGGTAATTGTCTCGAGCACGCACAAGCCGCACAGGCAACGTGGGTCGCTGAGCGGATCCAGCTTGCCCATGATCACTTCCTGCTCCGGCGAGATGCCCGTGCTCGGGTCTCCGTGGTTGATGGCGCGCAAGAGGCGCGCTCGATCCGCCGTCAGGTTCTGTACGGCTCCGTTGCTCGTCGAGACGACGGCCGCAAGGTCGTGGGGTCCGAGGGCTTCGACGGCGGCAGTGGCAATCCTTCGAGCCACGATTGTTGGCTGCTGCAGCGGGATCGAACGATCCATCAGGATGATCACCAATCGCCCGTCCTGCTGCCCCACCTGATTGGTGGCAACATCCGGCGGGACCTCTGCCGCCCACACTGCCTCGGCTGAACGCGTGCGGCCGACGAGCTCAACCGGCGAGAACGCGCGAATGGGTCGCGCGACGCCGTTTTCGAGGACGGTGAAGTCCGCCTGGCTCAAGCCGCGGACGGGCTGCCGCTTGTCGTCGAGCACGGCCACGTCGAGCTGGATGAGCTCGACGCCGGCGCGAAACTGGGGCAGGTCGGCCTGTCCTTGAGCCAGCAGCATCACCGACGACAAGACCAGAAGGACAATTAGGCCGACTCTGCGCACACGCATCGCTACTCCTCGCACCGGAAGGCCGCGGTGGTCTGCGGTTGCTGGCGGGCTTAGTGTAGTTCAACTGGCTGTAGCGCCCTTTGGTCAGTATTCACGGAGCAGAAGTTCAGAAGACCCAAGGACCCGCGCCGCGTCACAATCGGCCGCAGCGTCCGGCTCAGCTAAAAGGTACACGCTACTCCTGCCGCAGCGCGGTCATGGGGTCCACCGACGCCGCGCGGAGCGCCGGCACGAGGCAGGCCACGATGGCCGACAAGAGCAGCAGCACGGTCACGATCGAGAATGCCGTCGGATCGATGGCGTTGACGCCGAACAACATGCCCCTCAACGCGCGTCCCGCAAGATACGCGCCGACGGACCCGAAGAGCACGCCGACAAACGACGTCGTGATGCCATCGCGGAGAATCTGGCGCAGGACTCGATCGCGCCCGGCGCCGAGCGCCATCCGCAGGCCGATCTCGTGCGTGCGCTGCGCCACGGCAAACGACATCACGCCGTAGATCCCGAGCGCCGCGAGCACGAGCGCCACCGCCGCGAAGCCGCCGAACAGAACCGCCATGAAGCGGTCGCCGGCCAGCGATTCGTGCACGCGCTGGTCCATCGTACTCATGTCGGTGATCGCGAGGTCCGGATCGAGCGCCTGCGCGCTCGACGCCAGGTTCGCCCGCAGCGTGTCGGGAGGAACGCTAGTCCGCACCGCGACCGTAGTGCCCGGCCACGGGCTCTGGGCGAACGGCACGTCGATCTCCGGAAAATCTCCGCGCGGACCACCGTTGCGGACGGCACGGTACACGCCGACGATCCGCCACTCAACGGCAGGCCCCAGTCGCGTGACGCCGGGAATCAACTGCTCGACCACGAGCCGCTGTGTCAGCGGATCGAGACCGTTCAGATACGTCCTGGCGAATGCGTCGTTGACGATCGCGACGCGCTCGGCGCCAGCCAAATCCTGCTCCGTGAACGCGCGGCCGCGCTGCATGGCGATGCCGAAGGTCTTGAAGTACTCCGGGCTGACCATGTTGAACCCTGCGCCGGGACGCTGCGACGGATCGGTGACCGGACGCCCGACGATGGAAAAGGGCATGCCGAAACTCACACCGTTCACCGGCATCCCTGTCGACACCGAGGCAGACGTCGCGCCGGGAATCGCCGAGATTTTCTCGAGGAGCTGCCTGTAGAACGCCGTGATCTGTTCCGGCTCCTTCAAGCGCTCGGCCGGAACGGGAACGGTGAACGTCAGAAGGTGGTCCGTCCGAAAACCGAGGTCGGTGGTCATCAGCTTGGCGACGCTGGCGATGGCGAGGCCGGCGCCGGCGAGCAGCGTGAGTGCGAGGGCGAACTCGACGACGACGAGCGCGCGCCGCATCCAGAGCCGTCCACCGCCGATCGCTGAACGGCCGGCCTCTTTCAATACATCGTTGAGCTTCAGGCGGCTGACCTGCCACGCCGGCGCGCAGCCGAAGAGAATGCCCGAGAGCATCGACACGGCAAGAGTGAACGCGAGCACCGGCAGGTTGATTCGCACGTCGGCCTCGGACGGCAGCGTGTTGGGCGGGAGCACGGCCATGATGCCGTTCATGAGCAGGAAGCTCAAACCAAGGCCGAGCAACCCCCCGGCAGCGGCCAGCACGACGCTCTCGACGAGGAACTGCAGAAACAACCTGGCGCGCGACGCTCCGAGCGCGGACCGGACGGCCACCTCGCGCTGACGGACGGTGCCGCGCGCGAGCAGCAGGTTCGCGACGTTCGTGCAGGCGATGAGCAGCACGAATCCGACCGCCCCCAAGAGCAGCCAGAGCGTCGATATGAGGTTCGCGGGAAGGAAGTTGTTCTTCAGCGGCTCGACGCTCGCGCTCCAGCCCGTATTCGAGCTCGGATGATCGTCGGCGATCCGCTTCGCTACCGACACCATGTCGGCGTTGGCCTGCGCAAGGGTCACCTCAGGCTTGAGACGCCCCAGGACGAGCAGCCAGTGGAAATCGTGATTGAGCTGCTCAGGCGTGAACGCAAGCGGCAGGAACAGCTTGCTCTCCAATCGATCCGGAACGCCAGGCGCCAGCACGCCCACGACCGCATGGGGCTTGCCGTCGACGCGGATCTGGCGCCCCAGAATCGACGGATCCGAGGCAAACCGCGTGCGCCAGAATTCATGGGTCATGACGACGACCTGGTCCTTCCCGACCGTCCCCTCGTCAGGTAGGAAATCGCGACCCATGAACAGCTTGAATCCGTGCGTCGTGAGAAAACCGGGTGTCCCCCGTCTCGCCGTCACCTGATCGGACTGGCCGCTTGCAGACAGGCTCACGCTGCCGCCAGACCAGGCGTGCAGCCCCTGGAACGACCGGCTCAGCCGAACCCAGTCGAGATAGTCACCGGCGGCGGTGGAGTTGCGGTTGTTCTGAATCCGTGACCAGACGATGACCAGCTCGTCGGGGTTCTCGTACGGGAGCGGCGCCAGCAGCGTCGCGTACACGACGCTGAAAATCGCGGTGTTGGCCGCGACGCCGAGCGCCAGCGCCAGCAGGGCCACCGTCGTGAACGATGGCTGCCTCCAGAGCAGCCGCAGACCAAGCCGCGCGTCCCGCAGAATCTGCATCGTCATGTACGAGTCCTTGCGTGAAATTGTGACTTCAGCGTGAATCACGAACGTGTGGGAATCAAGAGGAGTGTGACGGGCGGTGGGACAAGGCCGGCTCAGGGCTCAGGCAAGTGCTTACAGATCCCATGATCCCTGAGTCCTGAGCCTTTTGAAGTACCATGCCTCCCGCCGTCCATCTCGACCAGGGCGAGGCAAAGGAGCATCACGTGCGGATGGAAAGAGCCCGACTCATCTCGTTGCTCGTCGCCGGCACGCTCGGCTTCGGACAGCTGGCCGCCGGCCAGCCGCCGAACGCGCCCGCGCCGGCGGGCGGACGTGGACAGCAGGATACGCTTGTCAGCCCTGAGGTCCACCCCGATCGCACCGTGACGTTCCGCATCCGCGCGCCGCAAGCGACCACTGTCACGCTGACCGGCGACTGGCTCGCAACGCTCGCCTCATCCACCGGCGGCCCCACGCCGATGACCAAGGACGCCAGCGGCGTCTGGAGCGTCACGACTGCCCCGCTCGAACCAACCGTGCACCTCTACTTCTTCACTGTCGACGGCATGAACATCGCCGATCCGATCAACCCGAAGCTCAAGCTGCGCGTCCGCACGTCGGCCAGCCTGGTGGAAGTTCCCGACACTCCACCTGCGCCGTGGCAGGTACGAGACGTTCCGCACGGCAGCGTCGACTGGAACTGGCATCACTCGGCAGCCTACAACGACACCCACGAGTTCCTGGTTTATCTGCCGCCCGGCTACTTCACGAGCAAGGCCCGCTATCCGGTGCTCTATCTCGTGCACGGTGGGGGCGATACGGCGTTCGGCTGGACGACGGCGGGCGCGGCGAACCTGATCCTCGACAGTCTGATTGCCGAGAAGAAGGCCGTGCCGATGATCGTCGTCATGCCGTTCAACGGGAGAAACGCCGGCGCGCCCGGTGCGCCGCCGGCGGCGCCGCCCGCGGGCGGACCGACGCCCTCGCCGTTCGAGGACTACATGGTCAAGGAGCTCATTCCCTACGTTGATGCCAAGTATCGTGTCGCGCCCGGCCGTCAGAATCGCGCCATGGCGGGACTGTCCGCAGGCGGAGCCGCCACATACAACGTCGGCCTGAAGCATCTCGAGCTGTTCAGCGCCTTCGGCATGTTCAGCGCCGCCGGCGGTGGCGGTGCGGATTTCGCGACGCGCTACCCGCAGCTGGCTGCCGATCCAAAGGCGGCCAACGCTCGCATCAATGTCTTCTGGATCGGGTGCGGCACGGAGGACCCGCTGGTCAAGTCCGCCAAGACGTTCGATGCGGAGTTGACGCGTCTGCAAATCAAGCACGGCTACGCCGAACGCGCGGGCGGCCATGTCTGGCCGATCTGGCGCTGGGCGCTCGCGGAATTCGCGCCGCAGCTCTTTCAGAAACGCTAACGACCGTTCACACCTCAACCGGCTTCATCAAAGGAGACCCGATCGTGACTCGGAAATCCCCCGCACTGGCAGCCACGGCCATCGTGCTCGCCGCAACCGCCCTGTCACGGGCCCAGTCGTCAAACGACCCGCTCGATCCGGTCCGGGTTGCCCCGGACACGCACAAGGTCGCGTTCGAGAATGCCTTCGTGCGTGTGCTCGAGGTCCACATCCCTCCCGGAAGCGTCGAGCCGCGGCATCGCCACCCGCACGGGCTGAGCGTCTACATCAGCGATTGGGCGGCCAAGGTCACCGTGGACGGCAAGGAACCACAGGTCAATCAGAGGAAGATGGGCACGGTTGCCTGGAGCGACGCGGTCATTCACACCGTCCAGAACGTCGGAAAGGCGGAAGGCCACGTGCTGAGGATCGAGCTCAAGCACTAGTCTTGGCCGAGGGGCTTCGCCCCTCGGACTCCCCTACACGCTCTCTCGCGCGCCGCTTCGCCGGCGCGCTCCGGTCGCGTGGCTCGCTCGCCGGGCTCGCTCGCACCGTGCAACCAGCGGCAGGTTTATGAGATAGGTTCACGCGTCACCTGATGATTCTCAGATTCGCCGGCGCCTGCGGGACCGCCTCGAGTCGCGGCCCGTACGTCGGCAAGGGCTGTCCGAGCTCGTACGCGCCGAGGTCCGGCGCCGTGCCCACCAACCCGTCATTGATGTTGGGGAGAGCCACTCCGGCGTCCGCGACGCTGCAGCCGGCTCTCAGCGTCATGTGCTGCGGCGGAATCGGCACGGGCGCGGGCCCGGCACGTTGAATGTCTCGAAGCAAGCCGTCCGACTGAACTGTCGTCCGTTGGTCTCCAGGCCCGACGCGGCCGCGAATGCGGCCAGGCTCGAGTAGAGCACGTCGCCGTACCTGAAGGGCGTCGTGCTCGCGCCCCAGTCGAAGCCGTCGCCGTTGAAAATCGGTGCGCCAGTCCTTCGGAAGACCCGAAGTCCCAGATCCGCCCGCCAGACACCGTCACCCACAGGTTGTTCTTCACGATCGACCGCAGCAGATGCGCATCGTTGACGGAGATCATCTGACCCCACATGACGATCGTGTTGTGGGCGATGACCGATCGATGGTCGTCCTGAACTTGAATGGCCCTCCATGAAGCCGACGAGCTGGTTCCGCAGGATGTACCACGGCGAGTTGTTCTGCGGCTGATTCCACCAAGGCCGTGACGTCGTGGTCCGCATCGCCGACGATCGTCCACTCGACGCCAATCGACGAAATCGTGGAGTAGGTTCGGACCGCGCCCGGTGTCGCGCCGTTCGATTGCGCCGTGAGCCGTGCCGGACCGACTCCGCCGCACAGCAAGAGAACGACAGCCCCTGGCGCGCATGCGAGGCGGGCTCGAGCAGTCCAGCGCGGGGCGTGGCGATTCGTGGAAACCGTCAAAGCAGTCAGAACTGTGTGGGACGTCTGGCCCAAGGGCTGCAACGAAAACGCCACTCGCAAATGACCCGAGGACCGCCTTCGTGCCATTTTGAGTTACACAATGGGCTCGCCAGCGGCCGAATCTGTAACAGCACTTGAGTCGAAAGGTGGGATTTGAAGCGGGCGACTCGCGGCGATCGGGCGACCATCGCGGACACGCGATGATCGCCCCCAGCGCTCGAGTCTTCAGGGCAAGGTCTCTCTGCTCACTTGGTTGAGGATCACCGGCTGCGACTTGTAGTCCTCCAGAACGATGGTGTTGTTCTTCTTGTCGTACATGACCTTCGTCGCGAGGGACATCTTGCCTTCGCCCTTCCCCTCCGGACCGATGCGTATTTCGATCAGCGTGAACGGATAGTCGATCGTCCGCGGCCGGTTGGCGGCTTCCCAGAAACCGATGTAGCGATCGGTCATCATCGTCACCACGTCGCCGCCGTCTTCGCCCTTGTGCTTGTGAGCGAATTTGATGTCGTAGCCGATGCTATTGGGCGTCCGGAAATACCCGACCCGCGGCAGACTCTGGAGTGTATCGAGCAGCTTGTCGGGCCCTTTATCCACCAGGACCTTCATCAGTCGATCGCGCTCCTCGTCGCTTGAGTAGCGCTCGATGACGAATTCAACGGGTCCGGCGGTAGTCCGCCCGGGGAAACCCATGTCGACCGCGAACGCGGTGTACCGCTCGGGCGCGCTGCCGGCACGTGCTGACCAGCTGGCTAGCGCGAGCACGGCTGCGAGCGCTACCACAAACACGGTTGGAATCCTCAACCTTGACGTCATAGCTGCCTCCTTCGAGAACGTTTCCGTCGCCCCCGTTTCCATCGATGAGCTCGGGCGTCCCGACGCCGGAGACTCCATGTAGGTGTGAATGCATTGCACCGCCGTCGCTCCTTCCCCCACGCCCGCGGCCACACGCTTCACAGACCCGTGCCGCACGTCGCCAGCCGCAAAGATGCCGGGAACGCTCGTTTCGAGTGGGAACGGACGTCGATCGAGCGACCAGCCCGAAGGCCGTGGTGGAAGGTCAGGTCCCGTCACGATGAACCCCTGGTGGTCTCGCTGCACAACGCCCTCCAGCCCCTCGGTGGGGGGCCTCGCTCCGATGAAGAGGAAGAGGGCGTTGGTGGGAATTGTCTCTGTCATCCCAGCCGCGTCGCGGATCGTGATCGCCTCCAGCCGATTCTGCCCGTGCACCTCGACCACGGTCGTGTTGAGGCGCACCCGGAGATTGCCCGTCGCCTGAATCTGCTCCATCAGGTAGTGCGACATCGCCTTCGAGAGCGAGTCGCCCCTGACGAGCATCGTGACGGTCCGGGCGTATCGGGAAAAATGCATGGCGGCCTGCCCCGCCGCGTTGGCGCCACCGACGATGTAAACATCTTCGTTCCTGCACATGACGGCGTCTGCAATCGTCCCCCCGTAATACACTCCTGCGCCCGTCAGCCTCGCGATACCCGGCACGTCGAGCCTGCGCCAGTCGACTCCCATGGCAAGCAGCACGGCCTGGCACCGCAGCTCGGAACGGTCGCCGAGTACCGCTACCCGCGCGTCGCCCTCGAGGCGCAGGCCGGTCACATCCTGCGGTGTGACGATTTCCACGTCGAACTTCCGAGCTTGCGCCACGGCACGGCGCGCCAGGTCGGCGCCCGTGAGCCCCTCAGGAAACCCCAGGTAGTTCTCAATCATGGCGCTCAGCCCGGCCTGGCCTCCCGGAGCGCTGCGTTCCACCATCACCGTCGCCAGCCCCTCGCTGGCACTGTAGACAGCGGCCGCGAGACCAGCGGGACCGCCGCCGACGATCACCAGGTCGTAGAAAGAGCCGCCGGGCTTGACCCGAAGGCCGATCTTCTCTGCGATCTCGGCGTTGGTCGGCTGGACGAGCACGCTGCTATCGGGAAACCGAACGACGGGCAGGCGCGACGAGCGGACGCCATGTTCCGAAAGCAATTGCCGCGCTCGTTGATCGCGCTCGATATCGAGCCATTCGAACGCCACGCAATTGCGAACCAGGAAGTCGCGAGTCTGATGCGACAGCGGGGAGAAGCGATAGCCGACGAGGGTCAGCCTCGGCCGCGGCGGATCTCCGTCGGGACCATCGGACGCGACGAACGTCGGTGATTCGGCCATCGTCGTCAGAATCCAAGCGGTCGAGCTCGGCGTTCCCGCCTAACGGCCGGCCTCTAGTGGAACAGAAACATCGGTTTTGTTGCCGTCTCGCACCACGGTGACGTTGACCTTGTCCCCAACTCGAGCATCGTCGAGTTTGGCGAGCAACCTCGCGACGCTCTCTGTCGGTTGGCCGTTCAGGGCGACGATGATGTCACCGGGGACCATCCTGCCATCGGCGCCGATGCTGACACCGCGAAGCCCGGCGGCCTCGGCGCCAGAGCCTTTGGTCACTTGAAGTACGACCACGCCCTGGATACCAAGTCTCTGGTTGATGAGGCTGTTCAAGCCTTCATCGACCTCAATCCCAAGCGAGGGACGGACGTACTTGCCCTTCCCGATCAAGATCGGCACGACGCGCTGGACGGTATCCACCGGCACAGCAAAGCCGACGCCCGCATACGCTCCCGACGGGCTGAAAATCGCGGTGTTGACCCCGATCAGCCTGCCGGCGCTGTCGAGCAGCGGTCCGCCCGAGTTACCAGGGTTGATGGCGGCATCCGTCTGGACCAGGTGCTCGATGAGGTTGCGTTCTTGCTCGGCCGGCAGCGAGCGGTCGAGAGCCGAGACGATGCCCGAGGTCAACGTCCAGTCGAGACCGAACGGGTTCCCGATAGCGAAGACCTTCTGACCCACCTTGAGATCGTGGCTGGTGCCGACAGGTACCGGAGGCGGCGAGTTGGCCACGGTGATGTGCAGGACCGCGAGGTCGTGAGCGGGGCTGGCACCAACCAGTGTCCCGGTCACATCGCGACCGTCGCTCAGCCGGACTCGTGCCTCCGATGCGCCGGCCACAACGTGATAGTTGGTGACGATGTCGCCCTGCTCGTTCCACACGAATCCCGACCCGGTGCCTCGTGGCAGGCTGAAGACATTCCGCGTCCACGGATCCAGTACGCGCTCACGCGTCGTGATGTAGACCACAGACGGGCGCGAGTGCTCGAAGAGCTCGACCGTGTTCTTCTCGTCTAGAGCGAGATCGCCGCGCGCGGCAATCGCTCGCGGCGACGCCGCCTCTGAGGCGCGTCGCCCCATCAGCCACGGAACCGTCAGCCACAGGACGACGAGAAGGACCACGAGGCCAAGGGCCGGACGCGCGATTGAGGAACGACTGCGTGCGGTCGGAGTCATAGCATCGCCTCATGAGGAGCGGTCGTCCACCAGCTCGGCGTCGACGACTTCGCCCTCTTGCGACTGCCCCGCGGACGACGGCTGACGCTGCATCGCGTCGGCCAGCGTAGAGGATGCGCGCTGGAGATCGCCCTGGGCGCGCCGGATGCGGCTCAGATCGTCGTGGCTCAACGCGTCCTTCACGTCGCGCAACGCGCGCTCGACCGCCGAGCGCTCCGCCGGCGAGAGCTTGCTGCCGTGCTCCGCGAGAGTCCGCTCGGTGGAGTAGACGAGGGCATCCGCCTGGTTTCGGACTTCGATCTCCTCGCGTCGCCGCGCGTCCTCCACGGCGTTCGCTTCCGCTTCCTTGACCATCCGCTCGACCTCCGGTTTGCTCAGACCGGAGGAGGCGGTGATGGTGATCTGCTGCTGTTTGCCGCTCGCCAGGTCCCTGGCGGAGACGGTCAGGATTCCGTTGGCGTCGATGTCGAAACTGACCTCAATCTGCGGCAGGCCGCGCGGCGCCGGCGGGATGCCGGTCAGTTGGAATCGGCCGAGCGTGCGGTTGGCGCGGGCGAGTGGCCGCTCCCCTTGCAGGACGTGGACCTCCACCGAGCTCTGATTGTCGGCGGCAGTACCTGAAGGTCTCGGTCTTCTGGGCGGGAATCGTCGTGTTGCGCGGGATCAGTACCGTCATCACGCCGCCGAGCGTCTCGATGCCGAGCGACAGCGGCGTCACGTCGAGGAGCAGGACGCCCTTGACGTCCCCGGCGAGCACGCCGGCCTGGATGGCGGCGCCTATCGCCACGACCTCGTCCGGGTTCACGCCCTTGTGCGCCTCTTTGCCGAACACCCCCTTCACTTTCTCCTGCACTTTGGGCATTCGCGTCTGCCCGCCGACGAGCACCACCTCGTCGACATCGGCGGCGGCGACGCCGGCGTCCTTCATCGCCTGCTGGCACGGTGGAACGGTGCGATCGATCAGGTCGGCGACCAGCGACTCGAGCTTCGCGCGCGTCAACGACATCGCCAGGTGCTTGGGACCGTTGGCATCGGCGGTGATGAAGGGCAGGTTGATCTCGGTCTGGATCGTCGAGCTGAGCTCGATCTTCGCCTTTTCCCCCGCCTCACGCAGCCGTTGCAGCGCCATGCGATCCGTCCGGAGATCGATGCCGTTGTTGCGCTTGAACTCCTCGGCGATCCAATCGATCACGCGCTGGTCGAAGTTATCGCCGCCCAGGTGCGTATCGCCGTTCGTGGCTTTGACCTCGAACACGCCTTCGCCGAGCTCGAGAATCGAGATGTCGAACGTGCCGCCGCCCAGGTCGTACACGGCGATTTGTTCATCCTTCTTCTTGTCCAGCCCGTACGCCAGCGCGGCGGCCGTGGGCTCGTTGATAATCCGTTGGACCTCCAGGCCAGCGATCGTCCCCGCGTCTTTCGTCGCCTGACGCTGGCTGTCGTTGAAGTAGGCCGGGACGGTGATCACGGCCTGATTGACCGTCTCGCCGAGATAGGCTTCCGCAGCCTCCTTCAGCTTGCGAAGGATCATCGCCGAGATTTCAGGGGGTGAGTACTGCTTGCCCCGGATCTCGACGCGGACATCTCCGTTCGGCGCCTTGGCCACCCGATACGGCACCAGCGTAATCTCCTCGCCCACCTCGTCGTACCGTCGCCCCATGAACCGTTTGATCGAGAAGACGGTGTTCTCGGGATTGGTTACGGCCTGGCGCTTGGCGACCTGTCCGACGAGGATCTCGCCCTCTTTGGTGAAGCCCACCACCGAGGGGGTCGTGCGGCTTCCCTCCTGATTGGGGATCACCACGGGATCGCTGCCTTCCATCACTGCCACAACCGAATTGGTCGTGCCGAGATCGATGCCAATCACCTTGGCCATACAACAACTCCTGTAGCTCGCAGCTATCAGCTCGCAGCTCTCAGCAAGGACCTTCTTGCGTGAGCCGAGGGCTGAAAGCCGACAGCTGAAAGCTGACAGCTAAGTACCAATCGGCACCCGCCGCGTCCCCGCCTGTCCGGCCGCTTTGGGGATCCGCACCGTCAGCACTCCGTTCCTGGTCCGTGCTTCGGCCTTGTCGACGTCGAAACCCGGCGGCAACGGGATCGTCCGCGCGAAGCTGCCGTAGTGGCGCTCGAAGACGTGGAATCCCCTCTGCTCATGGTCCTGCTCTTCCTTCTTCTCACCACTGATGACGAGCTGTCCGGGTGTGGCCGTGAGACGGAGGTCCGCTTGATCGATGCCTGGCACTTCGGTCGTGACGATGAGGCTCTTCTCCGTCTCCTGGACGTTCAGCGCCGGTGTCCAACGAAAGTTCGCCGATGCCGGCAGGCCCCAGGGCTCCTCGAAGAACCGGTTCAACCAGCGATCGAGATCGTCGCGCAAGGCCAGAACTTCGGCGCCGACCGGGGGCACTTCATGCTGTTCCCGCCGATCGGTCTTCCATGGCAGCAATGCGGTAACCGTATCCGTGACTTTGTCGATGACTCCCATGACGTGCCTCCCGGCGCTACTCGGTACGGACCTGGATCTTCTTCGGGGTGACGCGCGGCGACTTGGGGATCTCCACGCGCAGCACACCATCGCGCAGCGTGGCTGCGACCTTGTCGGATTCGAGATCCTCGCTGAGCGAGAAGGCGCGGTAATAGTCCGCCAAGTCGAACTCGCGATAGTCCGGTTCGGCCGCGGAGCGTTCGACGCGTCCGCGGATCGTGAGGGAGTCTCGCTCGGCGAGGACGTCGAGCCCCTCGGGCGTCACACCAGGCATGTCGGCCAGCAGCACGTACATGTCGTCCGTTTCGTAGACGTCCACGAGCGGTGCGAGCGTGTGGGCTGGCGCGTAACGTTCTTCACGTCGTGTCACCGGGGCGGTGGTGCTCGTTGTCAGAGTGGTCATAGTGGAGTCTCCTTGGCACATCAGCTCTGAATCGCGATTTTCTTCGGCGCCGGATCCGACCCGCGGCCGAGTTGAATCTGGAGAATGCCGTTCTGGTAGGTTGCGGCGGTGCGCTCGGGATCGAAGCGCTCGCCGAGGTTGACGGTTCGAGCGAACGTGCCGACCGGCCGCTCCCGCCGGTGATAGGACGCCTCGGGCACATTCGCTTCCGGCTTGCGCTCGCACCTGATCGTGACGGCGTTCTGGACGACCGTGACGTCGAGAGTCTCGCGGCTCGCGCCGGGACAGAGTGCCGAGAGCGCCAGCCCGTTTTCGTCGCGAGTCAGATTGAGGGGCGGATATTCTCCGGTCAACGGCCAGCGCCAGGCCGGCGCCAGGCCGGAGAAGAGGCGCTCGACCTCGCGCTGCATGCGTCGGATTTCCTGCCAGGGTTGCACTGTTGCGCGTCCGTTCATTGGTGTGACTCCTTGTTCGTTACCGAGAGGTGCCTTCGACGCGCCGCGGTTCGGGAAGGTATTCCACCGTCGGTTGCCGTCGCACCGGCTGCGGATACAGGCCCAGCAGATCGAGGAACTCCGAAGGCATCTCGGAGCTGACAGGCAGGCCGAAGGCCTTGGCGGCGTCGTAGGTGATCGGGTGGTCGTGCGTCCAGGCGCCCTCGGAGAGAAGGCGGACGAGGTCCGTGAGTTGGTCCTGGTTGATCTTACCGGTCAGCAACTCGCGCACGCTCTCCCGGACCTGCGCGATGGCCTTCTCCGCCTGATCCGCCAGGATCAGTGTGTTGTCATCGACCTCGGCGACAGGCTTCCGCGCCACGACTTTCAGCAGCGACGCGGCCGGATACTGCCCGAGCTGCGGATCCACCGGGCCGAGCACCGCGTATTCGCTCATGACGATCTCATCGGCGGCCAGCGCGATCAACGTCCCGCCCGACATCGCATAGTGCGGCACGAAGGCCGTCACCGGGCCCCGGTGTTTGTGAATGGCACGGGCAATCTGTAAGGCCGCGAGCACCAGTCCTCCGGGTGTGTGCAGTACGATGTCCAGCGGGACCGTCGGATCCGTGAGATGAATCGCCCGTAAGACCGCTTCCGAATCGTCCACATCGATATAGCGGAAAACCGGAAACCCGAGCAGACTCATCGTTTCCTGGCGGTGCACGAGCAGGATGACCCGCGATTTACGCTGGCGCTCGATCTTCGCGATCAAACGCTGGCGTGAGGTCTCGAGATACCGTTGCCAAATCACCGGCTGGAGCGCCGAGATCAGAAAGAAGAGCCAGAGCACGTCGCCGGGTGACATGATCCTGCCTGCTCTCCGGCTAGAACGAGATCGTGATGCGGTTCTCGACCTGAAGCACGCCGGGGGCTGACCACGCCGCCCGCTCCGCCTCCTGCCTCTCCGCCCACGACCGCACCGTGCCTCTGAGCGTCACCTTGCCGCCATCGATGTCCACGGCTATCTTCTGCGCGTCCACCTCGGCCGATCTGACGAGCGCCTTCTCGATCTGTTGCTTGAGGTCCTGCGGGCTGACTCGCGGCCTCAGCGTGATGAGGTTGCTGACGCCCGTGACGCCCGAGATGCGGCGGACGACGCGCTCGGCATCCTCTTTCTGATATTGCCACTCGAGGCTGCCGCGAAGTGTGACCCAGCCCTTGGACACCGTCACGTCGAGCTTGGTGAGGTCGAGCATCGCATCCCATTCGAGGGCGCGCGCCACCGCCGCGGCGATGTCGGCGTCGGTGCGCTCCTTCGAGGCAGGGAGACGCACTTCAATATCGTTGGCAACCGCCTTGACACCGCGAACGCGGTGCGCAGCGTCCTCAGCCGCCCATTTCTTCGCGTACAAATCGACCCAACCCGTGAGAGCGACGACGCCACCCTTGACGGTGACGCCCACTTCAGTGGCCTGGACGCGGGCGTCGTACTTGAGCTCGGCGAGGATATCCTGCTGAATCTGAAGGTCGGTTCGTGCTTCGGTTGCAACTGCCATAGTTCACTCCTTCGGTGTGTCTTATACCTAGGACGACCCTCGAACGGGCCGACGCAGGTGGTGCTCAGGGTGATTCGAGGACCCCCACATCGGGTCTTGTGCAACAAGACTGCCGCCTTGGTCACGTGCAGCAGCGGGCGCAGATTGCTCGAAAGGAACGGGCGGATACCGAAAAACCGCGCATTCGTGAATCATCGCGAGTCGCGATTCGGTCTCGCCGAGCCGTTCGCGAGCACACGTGCCGGCACTGCGCAAGAATCGTGAGTTGGTAGCAGTTCGGCGATGGGATGGCCGCGGCGGCCCCTACGTGCGAGGGAGGCGATAGCGCAGCTTGTCGATGTTGTACCGTCTGATCTTTGACTCGAGCGTCGAGGGCGGCAGGCCGAGACGCGCGGCGGCGCCAGACCGACCCGAGACACGCCCGCGGGCCGCTCCGAGTGCTTCCTCGATCATCTGCTGCTCGTTCGACTTGAGTGTCGCACCGAGGCGCGACGTCCGCGGCCGCGTGAGGTCTCGCTCATCGAGCATCGCGGCGGGAACGTCGAGCAGCGGTTGATCGCAGAGGATCGCGCTTTGTTCGATGATGTTCTCGAGCTGGCGGATGTTGCCGGGCCAGCTGAACGTACGCATCCGCTCGAGCGACGCCGGCTCGATCCCGGCGAACTGCCGGCCCAACTTTCGCTGCGCCTGACCCAGGAAGTGGTTCACCAGTGCGGGAATGTCTTCCGCCCGATCGCGAAGCGGCGGCAGCCGAATCGGAAAGACACTGAGTCGATAGTACAGATCTGCCCTGAAGCGCTGTCGCGCCATGTCGGCCTCGAGGCGGCGATTCGTCGCCGCAATCACGCGGATATCGACGCGCCTTGTCTGCGAGCTTCCCAGTCGCTCGAACTCCCCTTCCTGCAGCACGCGCAGGAGCGCCACTTGCATCTCGTTCGACAGCTCGCCGACTTCGTCGAGGAAGAGCGTCGAGCGGTCAGCTTGCTCGAACCGGCCGATGCGCCGCTCGGTCGCGCCCGTGAACGCGCCGTGCTCGTGCCCGAACAACTCTGACGAGACGAGCGACTCGGGAAACGCGCCGACGTTCACCGCCACGAACGGCTGGCTCGCGCGATGAGATCGCCGATGGATCGCCCGCGCCACCAGCTCTTTGCCAGTACCAGTCTCTCCTGTGATGAGGACGGTTGTATTGGTCGGCGCCACTCGCCCCACGCGCTCGAGGGCTTGCTGCACAGCGGGCGACTGGCTGAGGAGACCGTCCGACGATACGCTCTCGCGATTCGGGTCGATGCTATCGGACGCGTGCGGGGGGGGACCCTGACTCTGACGTGTCATTTTGCTGGACATGACATTCATGGGCTTCCGATCGAGAGGACGCCCAACGAAGACGTTACCGCCGCCTTTGCGGGCCCTCAAGCTCGTACAACTACGTGCTCGTTGACGACCGAGGCGCGGAATCACAGCGCGACGATGTGGTGCTTGATCGCGTACTGAACCAGCTCGGCAATCGTGTGCAGGCCCAGCGATTTCATGGCCTGGTAGCGATGGAACTCGACAGTCCTTGGAGAGATACCGAGAGTGGCCGCAATCTGCTTGGTGCTGTGTCCCTCGGCGGCCATCTGGAGCACTTCGCGCTGTCGCACCGGAAGGTGATCCGTTCCCGGACGCGAGCCACGGTTGCGCTGCATTTGCGCTTCCAGCGAGCGCCAGTTTACGGCCGGGGTGACGTACATGCGGCCGGCAAGCGCCTGTCGAATCGCCGTCAGGATCTCGGTGCCGGCCGAGCTCTTCAGCACGTACGCGGATCCCCCCGCCTGCAATGCCTCGGATGCATACACCACATCAGAATGCATCGTGAAGAACACGATCCTCACGTGCCGGTTGGTGTGGCGGATCTGACGGGCCGCCTCGATTCCGTTGAGAACCGGCATCGACACGTCGGCAATGACGACGTCCGGCTGAAGCTCTTGCGTGGCGACGACGAGCGCGCGACCGTCGGGCACCGCGCCAACGACCGTAAAGGCCGGCTCGAGCACACGGCGCAGTCCTTCGATGACAATCGAGTGGTCGTCCGCCAGCAGCACCGTGACGGGTTTCATGGCGCAATCGGGACCTGGGCTACAACATGCGTGCCGCTTCCCTGCCGCGATCGGAGGGACAGCGTTCCTCCGACAATCCTCAGCCGTTCCTCCATGCTGACCAATCCGAGGCCGCGCTTGCCTTTGATGGTCTCCGGATCGAATCCATGACCGGCATCGTCAATCGCCAGGATCAGCTGGCCTGGACGACTTTTCAGTCGCACGGATACCTGGGACACTCCCGCATGCTTCCCGATGTTTCTGAGGCTCTCTTGGGCGATGCGGTAAAGGCACAAGGCAACGTCCTCCGGAATCTCCCACGGGATCTTGTCCGCCGTGAACTCCGCAGACATGCCGTACTGCTCTGAGAAGGCGAGGCACTCGCTCCTGATGGCCGCCGCCAGGCCGAGATCGTCGAGGATCGCCGGATGAATCTGACGTGAGATGCCGTGGATATCTTTGGCCAACGCTCCAATCTGCTCGGTGAGCTTCCGTAGTTGGCCGCCGAACGACTGTCCGGATGAAGGGGCCGCGTCGGCAAGGCGCGTGAGCTCCATTCCAATCGCGGCGAGTCTCTGGCTGAATACGTCGTGCAGCTCACGCGCCAGGTGCTTGCTCTGGGTCTCCTGTGCCTCAATCAGCCTCGTCGTCACCTCCTGCAGCTCCAGTTGATATTTCCTAGTGCTGAGCTCGTAAAGACGTGTCATTCCCGCCAGTTCCACCGCTAGGGCGTTCTTCAGGGCCAGGGTTTCGGTCTCGGCACGTTCAATCGTCTCGGTCTCCGCGTCCTCAGATGACGTGCGCGGCTCGCCGTCGTGGTTCTGAGCGGCCGACTGTTCTGGATCGTCCGCCCGAGACTTCATGGCGATCTCTCCGCTGAGGCCGGCACCAGGACGGTACCGGCTCGCGTCAACAACGAACAGCAACGAGGGTACTCGTTATACGTCAGCCGAGCGAGAATGTGTAGCGGTAGGAAAGCCTGTCACTGCGCTCGAGACCGGCAGGCCCTCAGCTTCGCCTCGAGCGTGCGCATGCCATCGCTGTCGATGAACCAGGTACGCGAGGTCGCCGGCAGGGTCGCAAGATTGGCACAGAACGCATACGCCTGCTGCTTGCTTAGGTAGGCACCGACGTTCGAACCGTAGAACGCGTGCACGCGTTCGCCATGCGCTCGGAGGTGATCGCCCACCCGGCGGATGGCACTCCGCCCAGCAAAGTCGCCGACGACGGGCAGGATGAGATTCTTTTCTTGCAGGTCCTGTACGAACTTGAACGTGTCTTCTGTCGCGAGAAAGCTCCGGCTTCGGCCGAACATGTCCTTCGCCGTCATCAACTGCCGGTAGGACGGACGGACGGCGTCCACGGTGCGCGGCCCGTAGTAGTCGATCGTCGGCCCGTCGGTGTAGAAAGCCTTGAGGACACGATCGATCCACTCGATATCGGCCTCCGTCAACGGCAGTCCGTGCGCTATTCTGAGGCGCTGGCGGACGAGCGTCGCGGTTTTCGTGAGCTGCTCGAAGGATGGAGCGACGCTGTCGTACCGTTCGAAGATCTCGTCGACCGTGGCGCGCGACGCGAGACCTGCCGGACGGGGACGCGAAAACAGACGCGAGACGAAGTCCGCGCGATCCGTCGAGAGCTCGAACAGCGCCTTGTACAGGAGGTGGAGGTCGAGGTTCTCTCGCCGGATGTCGATGATGAAGGCCATCGCCGGCCGCAGTCCCGCAATGTAGCTGAAGTTTTGCTCCGGACCGACGCCGATGTAAGCACCGCCGCCCGCGCGAAGCCACCTCGCCGTGTCGGGATAGTGGGGCTCGTTGGAGACGAGGTTGTCCGAAAGCGTGAATTCCCCGGCCGGCTCAGAGAGCGCCTCGACCAGGCGCCAGAAGTCCTGGTCGCTAAGGGCCGCCGGAAGCGTGGACCGACGCGAGCAGGCACTCGCCGACACGAAGAGCAAGCACAGAGCGGCCGCGAACCATGCGCCCCGGCCGCGGCAATTGACTGCGCCTTGACGAGCCCGTCCCCACGCCTCAGCGAGCACGGCACATTGTAGCCAGCAGCCGGGCACGACGCACGAAGGGAGCCGACCCTGGTTACTATTTCTGGCATTGCAGACCCGTCGACGGGTAGACTGGCGAACATCATGACCAGCCGACGAACCTTCATCCAGCAGGCCGGCGCGCTCGCCTCGGCTGCGCTCGTTTTTCCCCTTGCCCAGCAGCGCCCACGCTACAAGCTGGGCCTGCAGCTCTATACCATGAGGGCCGCCATGGCCCGCGACGTCGATGGCACATTGAAGCGCGTCGCCGCCATGGGGTATGAGGAGTTCGAAACATACGGCTTCGATGCGGAAGGACTCCGCTACTACGGCATGCCAGTCAAGGAATTCGCGCAGCGGCTGCGCGACGGCAACCTCACCGCACCGAGCGGCCACTACGATCTGAATCGGTTCATGTCGACCAGCATCGACGATCTGAAGCGATACGTCGACCGCTGTATCGAAGGGGCCCACGCGCTCGGTCAGCAGTACATCACCTGGCCGCTACTCGATGCGGGCGACAGGACGATCGAGCGGTTCAAGGTCGCCGCCGAGCGCCTGAACGCCGCGGGAGGACCAATCAAGAAGGCCGGGCTGCAGCTGGCGTATCACAATCACGACTTCGAGTTCGTCGAGCAGAACGGGCAGATCGGCTACGACATAATCCTCAAGGAAACCGATCCGGCGTTGGTCAAGCTGCAGATGGATCTGTACTGGATCGCGCACGGATCGAAGCTGAGCGCCAACGAGTGGTTCAAGCGCCAGCCTGGCCGGTTCGTGATGTGGCATGTCAAGGACATGCACAAGACCAGTCGGGACTACACGGAAGTCGGCAATGGAACGATTGACTTCACGCGCATCTGGCCCGACGCCTCGCTGGCGGGCCTGAAACACTTCTTCGTCGAGCAGGGCGGGAACTTCACCTACGATCCTTTCCGGAGCGTTGCCGACAGCGCCGAGTACGTCAAGCGCGTGCTGCTGAAATAGTCAGGACCGATGGTACGGGGCGTCGCGTTCCTGCTGCGCATGCCGGCTTGCCAAGTCCAATGACGCAAGAGAACGCGTTCGAAATGGCCGCCTCCAATGTGCGCTTTGGCGCCGGCGTCACGCGGGAGGTCGGGATGGACCTCGTCGATCTGGGCGTCCGAAAGGCGCTGGTTGTCACCGACGCCAACCTGACGAGCCTGGCGCCCGTCAAGACGGCGCTCACCGCGCTCGAGGCCGCGGGCGTCGAGGCGGTGCTGTACGACCAGGTGCGGGTCGAACCCACCGACGTGTCGTTCCTCCACGCCATTCAGTTCGCCAGAGCTGCTGCAGTAGACGGGATCGTCGCGGTGGGCGGAGGTTCAGTGATCGACACGGCCAAGGCGGTGAACCTCTACACCACCTATCCCCCGGCGGATTTCCTCGACTACGTCAACGCGCCAATTGGTAAAGCGATGTCGGTCCCGGGCCCGCTCAAGCCGCTCATCGCCATTCCGACGACGGCCGGAACCGGCAGCGAGACGACCGGCGTCAGCATCTTCGATCTCACCGCGTTGCACGCGAAGACGGGTATTGCCAGCCGCCGGCTCAAGCCGACGCTGGGCCTGCTCGATCCCGACAACACGCGGACGATGCCTCCACAGGTCGCGGCTTCGAGCGGGCTCGACATCTTGAGCCATGCGATCGAGTCGTTCACCGCAATCCCGTACACCTCGCGTCCCCGGCCCGTGAGCCCGGCGCTGCGTCCGGCTTACCAGGGATCGAATCCCATCAGCGACATCTGGGCGCTGCAGGCGTTGCGCATGGTCGCGCAGTACCTGGTCCGGGCCGTCGACGATCCTTCAGACGAAGAAGCCCGCCAGCAGATGATTCTGGCCGCCTCGTACGCCGGCGTCGGATTTGGCAATGCGGGTGTGCACTTGCCCCACGGCATGTCCTACCCCGTGTCGGGACACGTGAAGCAGTTCCGCGCACCTGGTTACCCCGACGACCACGCGCTCGTCCCGCACGGGATTTCGGTGATCCTCAACGCGCCGGCGGTGTTCCGGTTCACGGCGGCCGCCAATCCCGCACGCCATCTGCAGGCGGCCGAGGCGCTCGGCGCCAACGTCACCGGCGCAAGCGCAGCCGACGCCGGTCGGATTCTGTCGGACCGCATCACCTGGTTCATGGAGCGCCTTCGCGTCCCCAACGGGTTGAAAGCCGTGGGGTACTCCTCGGCCGATATCCCCGCCCTCGTCGAGGGAACGCTGCCGCAACATCGCGTGACGAAGCTGTCGCCGCGACCGGCCGGACCGGACGAGCTGGCCGCGCTTTTCGAGGAGGCGATGGTCGCATGGTGAGGGGTGCCGAGTGGTTCAGACCGAGCGTGCGATGAACCCCGGAGGTGAACGGGATCGCGTTGACATCCGGTAAGCGTGAGGGGACGATGACCTCATGCTCCGCGCGCTCGTTCTCGCGACGCTCGTCCTAATCATCTCGCCCGTGGCTTCCAGTCAGGCGCCGAGCGTCCTTCATATCAAGATTGTCCTGGCCGACGCCGAGCGGACGGCGACGCCGGTGCCCCGGCATGGGCTGCTCGTCAGCGAGAACCCGGCAAGCGCGGCGCCCCGGCTGATCTTTACAAGCGTAGATGGCACGGCTGACGTCAGGTTACGTCCGGGGAACTACACGGTGGAATCGGACCGCCCGGTCGCATTCCACGGCAAGGCCTATCAATGGCGGCAGACGGTGGACATCGTCGCGGGCCGCGACGCAGTGCTCGACCTTACCGCCGACAACGCCGATGTCGAGCCCGTCGCCTCCACGACGCCGACGTCCGGCGCGCCGCTGGAGGCTGATCCTGCTTTCCTCTTGCCCAAGTGGCGGGATAGTGTCGTTGCCATCTGGACTTCGACCGCCCACGCGTCGGGATTCGTCGTCGACGCGAGCGGGCTCGTCGCGACAAGTCAACGAGTCATCGGGACCGCGACGTCGGTCGAGGTGCAGCTCTCACCGGCAGTCAAGGTGACGGCGAGCGTTCTTGTCGCGGACGCGGTACGAAATGTCGCGGTCCTCTGGATCGACCCGAAGGCGATCGCTTCAGCGCAGCCCGTGCCGATGCTGTGCAAGCAGGCGGACAAGCCACCGGTTGCGGCTGGAGAGGAGATCTTCACGATCGGCGTTCCCCTCCGTCAGCAGAAGGGAATGACATCTGGAGCGGTCAGCAGCGTGGACTCGGACAGCATCGTGTCCGACCTCGTACTCCCGCCTGGTAGCGCAGGTGGTCCAGTTTTTACGGCCCGCGGCGACCTGGTTGGAATTACCGCGGCGGCGGACGAGAACGATCGCCGCAGCCGCGGCAACGCCCGAATCGTGCGCAGTGAGAATGCGTGCGACGTAGTGGCGTCTGCTGAGAAAAAGATGAAGGCGGCCACCCCTCCGAGCGGAGACCATCTGCCCGTGGAGCCTGAGCGACCGTTCCCGGTCGACGCGCTGAGGGCCGCCACCGAACGTCGCACGGGCACAGTGAGCCCGTACCAGATCACTTCCTCCACGTTCGATGTCGGCTTCATCACGCCCGTGCTGACCTATGTCGCGATGTATCAGTCGCAACAGCCACGCCCGCGTACGACCAGCAAAGACACGCGCAAGCCGGAGCCGGTGGTTGAACCGACGCTCGCGCGGCCGCTGATGGACTTCAGCAACTGGTCCGACTACGTGATGGACTTTCCGCCCGTGCTCCTCGTCCGCGTGACGCCGAAAATGGTGGAGGGCTTCTGGACGACGGTCGGGCGCGCCGCGGCGCGGACGCAGGGTGTCTCGATCCCTGCGATCAAGCACTTCGCATCGGGCTTCTCGCGGCTGCGCGCCTTCTGCGGCGACGCCGAGGTCACGCCCATTCATCCGTTCAAGCTCGAACAGCGTGTCTCCGAGAGCGAGGCGATCTACGAAGGGCTCTACGCGTTCGACCCCGGCGCGCTCGGGCCGCACTGCGGGACCGTCAAACTCGTGCTGTATTCGGAGAAGGAGCCGGAGAAAGGGGACACGCGGGTCATCGACCCGAAGGTCATCGAGCAGATCTGGCAGGACTTCGAGCCCTACCGCGCGATCGCCAAATGAGCATTGACCTGCCTTCGTGAAGGACCTCGGAGAGCTGGGCTATGATTTGTTCGACAGTGAAACGAAAGCTGTGACTTCCATATAGAAAAGGTGGGCTCATGAGGGCTGCGGGGCAAGTCTGGTTGATCAAGTCAGGCTGTGTGGTGGCGGCGTGTGCCGCGCTGATGCTGCCTACAACCGCAGTGACGGCGCAGCAATCGGGAGCCACTCCGCCTCCCGCCCAAGGGGCCGCGGCGCCGCCCGCCCCGCCGAGCGGTCCGCCGCCGAATCCAAACGCCGCGGCCACTGCCGCCGATCACAAGGACATGATGGAGCAGCTCGGAATCAAGGCGCTGCGTCCAGGGCCGAGCGGCAACGAGGCGGCGCCCAACCACGCCAACTACGATGAGGCGCTGGCCAATCCGTACCCGAACCTTCCGGAAGTCCTCGCGCTCAAGAACGGCCGGAAGGTCACCGACGCGGGCACGTGGTGGAAGCAGCGGCGGCCAGAAATCGTCGAGGAATTCGATCGCGAGGTCCTCGGACGCGTCCCGAAGAACGTGCCGAAGGTCACTTGGGTGGTCAATCGCACCGAGAGTTTCAACGTGGGCGGGCGGCCGGTTGTGGGCAAGGAGCTCATCGGCAAGGTCGACAACTCGTCCCATCCGGAGATCACCGTCGACATCCAGATGACGATCGTCACGCCGGCCAATGCCACGAGGCCGGTGCCCGTGATGATGATGTTCGGCGGGCGATCCGGGATGCCGCCGGCGCCGGGCACTCCCCCGCCGGCCGCGCGCGGCTTCGGCCCTGGACGCGGTGGGCCGCCGAATCCAGCGGCGCCTGCCGACCCGCCGGCTACCGAGCAGCTCATCGCCGACGGTTGGGGCTACGCGACGATCAGCCCCAACAGCATCCAGGCGGACAACGGCGCCGGGTTGACCGCGGGCATCATCGGCCTGGTCAACAAAGGTCAGCGGCGGAAGCCGGACGACTGGGGTTCGCTGCGCGCGTGGGCCTGGGGAGCGGCGCGGGGACTCGACTATCTCGAAACCGACAAGGCCGTTGACGCCAAGAAGGTCGGCATCGAAGGGGTCTCGCGATACGGCAAGGCGGCCCTCGTGACGATGGCCTACGATCAGCGATTCGCGGTAGTGCTCGTTGGCTCGTCGGGTGAGGGCGGCGCCAAGCTGCACCGGCGGAATTTCGGTGAAGCCGTCGAGAATCTCACCGGCTCGGGTGAGTACCACTGGATGGCCGGGAACTTCCTCAAGTACGGGACCGCCGAATCCACGTTCGGCAGCAAGAACGCCGGCGACATCCCAGTCGATGCACACCAGTTGATTGCGCTCTGCGCGCCGCGCTTGACCTTCATCAGCTACGGCGTGCCCGAAAAGGGCGACGCGAAGTGGCTCGATCAGCAGGGCAGTTACATGGCGGCGGTCGCAGCGCAGCCCGTGTTTCGTCTCCTCGGGGCGAAGGACCTCGGCGTCTCGGACGACTACACGAAGGAAAAGATGCCGGCCGTGAACGTGAGCGTGCTGGACGGTCAGCTCGCGTGGCGCCAGCACGACGGCGGCCATACCGACGGTCCGAACTGGAAGTACTTCATTCCGTGGGCGGACAAGTTCCTCAAGCACACACCGGCGGCGAGCGGGAGCGACGCGCGATAGTGCGACGAAGACGGACACTCTTCTGCATACGGCTGGCGATCGTCCTGGCATCGGGCGGGATCGTCGCCTCGCCGTCGCGACCGTACGCTCAGACGCCGGCGCAAGGCGTTCCAGTCCAGGCAGCGCCCACGGCGCCTCCCGATCGGGCGGCGCCCCGCACCGATCAGAACTCGATGACCGCGCACGCGCAGCTCCTCGAGAAAGCGAGGACCGGCGGAATCGATGTCTACTTCGTCGGTGATTCGATCACGCGCCGCTGGGGCGCGACCGACTACCCCGATCTCCTGGCCAACTGGCGCCAGAACTTCTTCGGCTGGAATGCCGGCAACTTCGGATGGGGCGCCGACCGGACCGAGCACATCCTGTGGCGCCTGGAGAACGGCGAGCTCGATGGCGTCAACCCGAAAGTCATCGTAATCCAGGCCGGCACCAACAACGTCGGCGCACGGCCGGGCGACGCGACGAAGGTGGGAGGGATCACGCGCGGGCTGGCGGCGATTCTCGCCGTCTGCAGGCAGAAGGCGCCGAACGCGACCATCGTCCTGACCGCCATCTTTCCCCGCAACGACAACATGGCGGTCATGCCGGAAATCGATCAGATCAACGCCAACCTCGCGCGGCTGGCCGACGGAACGAACGTCCGCTACCTGACTGTAAACGACAAGCTTGCGGACAAGGACGGAACCCTGCTCACCGGCATGATGAACGAGCGCGACAAGCTGCACCCCACGCTGCAGGGCTATCAGGTGTGGGCGGACGGTCTCAAACCAATGCTGCGGGAGTTGCTCGGACCGCCCGCGTCGACCGATCATGCCCCGCCGCCGACCGGCGACCCGAGCGCGCGCCCGAAGTAGCAATCTCTTCGTCCGTAGTGTCCGGCTTTAGCCGGACCGACCGTAGTGTCCGGCTTTAGCCGGACCGACTGTAGTGTCCGGCTTTAGCCGGACCCGGTCCGCCTGAAGGCGGACACTACGTACATCTGTACGGCTACTCGAGCCGGACCGCGGCCATCGGATCGATCGAGGCCGCACGACGCGCCGGCTCCAGGCACGCCAGGACCGCGACGGCCAGGAGCAGGACGGACACGCCACCAAGGATCAACGGGTCGCGCGAGGTCTCGGTCACCCAGCGTGTGGCAACTTTGTCGAAGGCCAGACATAAGAGCACGCCCGCCGCCAGGCCCGCACCAACGTTCCAGAACATCCCAGACAGCACGATGCGCACGATGTCGCCCGCCCTCGCCCCGAGCGCCATACGGATGCCGAATTCGTTCGTCCTGGTCGCAACGCCGTACGACACGACGCTGTAGAGTCCCACCGCGGACAGCGCCAGCGCCAGTATCGAGAAGATGCCGAACAGCCTCGCGACCAGCCGCTGCTGGGCGTACTCGGGAAGATTCGTGATCCAGCCCTGGAGGTCCCGCACGCGCATGACCTGCTGTTCGCGATCGACGCGAACGAGCTCGGCCCGTACGTCGCGAAGAATGGACAGAGGCGGCACGCGGGTGCGCACGAGAATCTGGGTGAACATCCGCATCTTCAGCGCATACGGCACGTAGAAGGCCGGCTTGATCGGGTTGCGCAGGCCATCGTTGCGCGCGTCGGCGACAACGCCGATGATCTCGAGCCATCCGTCGGCGCCCACGGCGGCGGGCGAGTACGGCGGCTCGTCTCTCATGGTTGCGAACCGGAACTGACGGCCGACCGCGTCGCCGTTCGGCCAGTACTGCTTGGCCATCGTCTGGTTGACCACAGCAAGGGCGGCTCCCCGCATCGTTTCGTCGCGGCTCCAGACGCGCCCTTGCACGACCGGAATGCGAAGGAGCGGGAAGTAATCAGGGCTGACGAAGTTGGAGCGGGCAACCGGCTTGTCTATGCTGCTGCCGTGAATCTCGAGCGTATTGTCCCCTCCATTCGACGGCGGTGTGGCGTTGGTCGAGATCCCCGCCGACACGACCTGTGGCATTGCGGCGATAGCGGCCCGAAGCCGCTCGAAATACTCCGACCTCTCCTTCCAGGTTTGATACGTCCCGTCGTGAACGGGAATCGGCAGCGACATCGTGTTCTGAGGGTCGTAGCCGAGCTCCGCGTTCGCCAGCCGCAGGAATCCCTTGCCGGCCGCTCCCGCCGCGGTCAGCATCAGCAACGTCAACGCGACCTGGACCGAAACCATCACGCGATGGACCCGACGACCCTGCGCACTGCCGATCACGCGTCGGGCGCCGGCCTGCGCCACGCGGCCGAGATCGGGACGCGAGAGCTGGAGCGCGGGCCAGACGCCGAACATGATCGCCGTCACGACGGCCAGTGCCGTGCTCACCAGAAGCACCGGCAGGTTCATCTCGATTACCGATTCGGCGGCAAACGAGTTGGTTGGCAACCAGGCCACGATCAGTGCCAGACCCTTCCACGCGATCAGCAGTCCCAGCGCCGCACCCATCGCGGCGATCACTCCCGCTTCCGTCAACAACTGCCGCACGATGCGGGCGCGTCCCGCTCCGAGCGCAGCCCTCACCGCCAGTTCCTGCTGGCGGTGGGCTCCACGCACGAGCAGCAGGATCGAGACATTGGCGCACCCCACGAGCAAGAGCGACGTCACGGCGCCGAGCAGGAGGAACAGCCGGGGGCCCATCGGCCGCGCGAAGAGTTCGACGATGCTACGCAGGTTGACCCGGAACGCGTCCGGGTAGCGCCCGGGTGACTGCTTGGCGAACTCCTGCAGGATGGGCTGCAGCTCGGCGTTGGCGTCTGCAGTCGATACGCCAGGTCGGATCTTGAGCGTGACGCCATAGTAGATGTTCGGCTCGAGCCGGACCTTGAGCGGCAGGTAGATGTCGGCTTCGCGCCAGCGAAAGCGCGGCGGCATCACCCCGACGATTTGATAGTCCTTGCGAACGAGTTGAAGCGTGCGGCCGATTACAGCCGGGTCGCCAGAGTAGTAGCGCTGCCAGAACTGGTAGCCAAGCACCACGACGCGCGCCGGGTCCTGGCCAGGAGGAGCGTCAGCCGGAATGAGCCATCGCCCCATGAAGGCTGGGTTTCCCCAATGGTTGGGCGCGTTCGGGGCGATGTACGAGGCGACCACATCTTCGGGGATATCGCCATCGGTGGTCGTCAGGTTCCATCCATCTTCCGCCACGACGCTCTCGACCGTACGGGCCTGTCGAAGCAGGTCGACCTGAGCGCCGCTCAGGCCAATGCCCCGAAAGCGGCCGGCACTGTCGACAAGGGAAATCTGCATCATCCGATCGGCGCCGACGTAGGGGAAGGGATTGATCAGGACGCCGTAGACGACGCTGAATACCGCGCTCGTGGCGCCAATCCCCAACGCCAGTGAGAGGACCGCCGTCAGGGCGAACCCCGGACGGCGGCGTAGTTCCCGAGCCGCATAGCGAAGATCGGCGAGAACCGAGCTCATATCATGGCTTGGACGAGACCACTGGGGAAAGGGTTGGTGGAGTGGGTGGGCTTTGGGCTTTGGGCTCATCATTGGACGCTCGACTCCTTCAGGCTCGAGATGCGGGCGTCGCGCCACTCTCCTTGACACCTTAGGAGAGTCTGGCTATCGTCCACCTAGCCAATTCTTCAGGAGAGCGACCTGATGACCGACTCCGCCGAACTCTTGCCCGGAACACTCGATCTGCTCGTTCTGAAGGCGGTCTCGCTCGGCAGGCTCCACGGCTACGGTGTCCTCCTCCGCATTCAGCAAATCACCGGCGGTGCGCTCCAGGTGCAACAGGGCGCGCTCTACCCTGCCCTCTACCGGCTCGAACGCCAGGGCTTGATCGAGAGCGAGTGGGGAACGTCTGACGCCAATCGGCGCGCCAAGTTCTATCGCTTGACTGCCGCCGGGCGGGGTCGGCTCGGAGACGAAACCTCGAGCTGGAACCGGCTCGTCGACGCCATCACGATGGCGCTGAAGACGAAGCGCAGCGAGATCTGAACCCCATGAAGGCTGTGCCCGTCGCCTGCGCGGGCTGTGGCGAGACACCCGCCGGAGTGACGCAGGCGGATCGGCGCGACTTGAGTGCCGTGGGAGCGCGGTCTCTAAAACGGTCCCGGGGCGGTCCCCACCGGCGTCGGCGTGGATTCGTCTCAAGGCGTCGCGTGGCCTCGTTGCCAATTCCGGCACCTTGCCCCTAGGAAATTGCTCGGATCGACCAGCTCTGCAGCCGCACACGTTGACAACCAGCGCACCTGCGTATACAACCGATGCCCCTATTGCTTGGAATCGATGATTTGCGCTGAACGTCTGATGGAGGTCATACATGAGACTGAAAGCCAGCGTGTTCGCGCTCCTCGTAGCTACCTGTTACGCGGCGCTCGCACAGTCCCCGCAACAAAACCCGCCGCGCGATGACGCGTACATCAGCCAACACCAGCCCGCCGTCAGGCTGACTGGCGAGGATGTCCCGATCAAAGACGATCCTGGTGGCCGCATCGAGTGGATGCGGGAAGTCATGGGTGGCGCGCTCACGCCGGAGTTCATGGAAGCGATGATGAAGGCGGCCGACGAGCAGATCGCCCTGTACGGACCGGCCGGCCGCGGGGCGATTCAGGTGCCGCCGGGCCGGGCCTGGACCAACATCGGACCCGATCGGTCGAACTGGATTCAGAACGGACTTCAGGTCCAGGAGTCCGATACGGGACGCGTGCGGACGTTCCTGGTTCATCCGACGAACCCGGATGTGCTCTACGTACTCACGTCGAGCGGCGGCCTATGGAAGACGACCAACTTCAGTCAACCGCGGCCCTCGTGGCGGGCGATGACCGACACTATCCTCAGCACGTCTGGTGGCAACGCGGCGCTCGGAAAGAATCCTGAGACCATCTATCTGGGCACGGGAGACCCGTTCGACCCCGGCGTCGGCGGATACGCGCGCCGGTCAACCGACGGCGGCCAGACATGGTCGGGCGCGATCAAGCTCGGTGCGTCGACGGTCATCCCCGACGTGAAGGTCGACACCAGCGGCGCGGCGGACGTCGTCTTGATGGGAACCAACGCCGGCTTGTTTCGATCGACGAACGGGGGTGAGACCTACGGAGCAGCCCCAGTGCTGACCGGACTCGTCTGGAGCCTGTCGCGTACCACTGCGGGCTGGCTCGCCGCACGCACCGTCGGCAACGTCGGATCGATCCTGTACTCGACGGACCAGGGAGCGACCTGGACGCCGATTCCAAACGCCGGGACTGTCTACAGCGGCGCCGGCCGGACAACGCTGGCCGTGGCGGCGCCGGGAGACGCCGTCGTCTACGCGTTTGCCGCCAACGCAGGCAACACGGCACAGAAAGATCTGTATCGCTCAGTTGACGGCGGCCGGAACTGGACGGCGCTCGGACTTGCCGGCAAGACCCCGATCAACCCCAACGGCGATCAACCCAACATGGACATCATGGCGGGCCAGGCGTTCTACAACCACATGGTGCTGGTCGATCCGTACGACGCGACGCGAAACACGGTCTACATCGGCGGCCAGCTGAGCGCCGCCAAATCATCGGATGGCGGCGCGACCTGGAGGATCATCAGCAACTGGCTGGCGCAGTTCCGGCTGCCATACGTACACGCCGACTTCCACGCGGCGGCGTTCACGACGCTCAAAGGCGAACCGGCGGTGATCTTCGGCACCGACGGTGGCCTTTTCGTCAGCACCGACGGCGGCGGATCGTTCAGCAGCCAGAAAAACGACGGTATCTCCTCGTACTTGATCTACGCCCTGACGGGCAACCCCAAACACCCCGACGATGTGCTCATCGGGCTGCAGGATGACGGCACGCGGTGGCGCGAGGGGCCGACCGGAACCTATAACCAGGTGCTCGGCGGCGATGGCTTCGGAGTCGGCTGGAGCCAGGCCGTGGACCGCGCGAGCCTCGCGACCATCTACTACTCGTTCATCGTCCGGGACGTGGTTGGTCCGCCCTCGACGCAGCGCAAGTGGCGAGTCGGCTGGACCGGAATCGACGAGTTCTTCAATCCGGCGCTCACTTATTTCAATACGTCCATCGCCACGCCGCGTGCGTCGGCCGACCCCACAGGGCTGACGTTCTTCCACCGCACTCGGTTCAGACTCTACCGGACGACGAACGGCGCCGCGAGCTGGAGCTGCGTGATGGAGACGCCACCGCTGGCCACGCCCAACAACGGCGCGTCAGCAACGTGCGCGGCGCCGACCACGCCGCCGACTGCGCGCCTGGCGCTGCGTGCCGGCTCCCACCCCATCGGCGTCAGCCCCGCGGACTTGGAGCATTTCGGTGTGCTGGCCAACAGCGGGTGGTTGTACACGACTGTGGACGGCGGCGAGACGTGGAGCAGCCGTCTCCTGACCGCTCTCGCGCCGGGGTGGCCGGGCTTCAATGCAACGCTGGCGTACGCGAGCAATGCGACGATGTACGTTGGCAATGAAGCCCCGATCGGGACGGCCATGCGCGTCCTCAAGTCGATCGACGGCGGCGCGAGCTGGACCAACGCCAGCGCGGGATTGCCACCGGTGCCGACGACGAAGCTCATCGTCAGCCCGCGCGATCCATCTGGCAATACCGTGTATGCAGGCACATGGATCGGCGTGTACGAGACGACGGACGGCGGGGTGTCGTGGCACCTCTACGGCTCCGCCCTCCCGGTCGTCGTCGTCAGTGACCTCTACATGCCGACCGACGGGAGCTATCTGCGCGTCTCGACATACGGCCGCGGCGTGTGGGAGACGCGGTTCTGACCCAACGTATCTAGTGTCCCGAATCCGAAGTTCGTCACCAAATTCCCGGGCGGGGCATCCCGCCTCGCGTCGTTGCTCCTCGCTCACATATACGGCATATGCTCGCTCGTCGCGCCTCGCGATCCGGGCGCCGCGCCCGGGACTTTGGCAACGAACTTCGGATTCGGGACACTAGAACAACGTCCACGACGGTCCATGTGTGGGACCGTCGTGGATTGTCAGCCGTTGAGGCGGACCTGTTGGGGAGCCACGACCCGTTCAGTTACTGCCCGGTCGTGTGGCGCCGCTCGTCGTTGAAGCCGAACGCGTGCAGCGTACCGTCCTGCAGGCCGACGTAGACCTGCCCCAGACCGCTCCACATGCTCCCCGGTGATGCGGGTGTCGTCATCGCCTTGGCGCTCGTCCACAACCGTTTGCCGGTCGCACCTTCATAAGCGTGGAGAGCGGCCGCAGTCCCGCGTCCACCGGTCGCCAGGGTGAAGACGACACCGTTGACGATCAGCGGCGTGGCCGGCGAGGAGAGGTCGTGCGAGACCCAGCCGGGCTCGAGCGAGAGCGCGCCGCCGGCATCCATCAACTTCAGAGCGACCACCGCGCCGGCGGCGACCGGGCCATTCGTCGGTGTCGCAATTCCCGCAGCGAGCCGCCCGCGAGCCGGAAGCAGGAACCACGACGTGCCGGACGACTCCTGCCATGCTGCCAGAGCATCTGCGCCCACGGTGGCGCTCGCTCCGAACAAGGCCTTCGACGCCGCGAGCGGCGTGGCGTGATCCGATCCGCCGAGCGACGCCGCATCGAGCAGCAGGACGCGTCCGTCTTTCGTCGCCGCGGCCACGATGTTCCGGTTGTTGTGCCGGAGGATCGTCGGACCGGTGACGAACTCCGCCGTCGGCTGCGAGAACCAGTCCTTCAGCTGCAGCGTCTTCGGGTCGAGGGCGACGATGGCGTTCGCCTTGCCGTCGCCTGTTGCCTGCCCGGGGCCGATGGCCACGAGGAGCGTCCCGTCCTGCGTGAACGCGACGGCGCCGACCACTGACCCACCGTTTGTCTTCCACGACACGACCGGCTTGGCGTCGCTATCGAGATCGATCGCCCACACGCCCTCGGGTGCGCCGCCGCACTTCCCCGATGTCGCCGCGTAGAGCGACGTCCCCACCGCGACGGGCGCGGACCACTTCGCATTCGCGGGCAGGAACGGCGCCGGACGCTGGATGTCCTTGCCGGACGCCAGGCCGAGCACATGCAGCATGCCATCGCTCGATACGACGTAGCTCACGCCGGAAGGCCGGAACAGAAACCCGAAGGGGCTACTACTTTCCTCTGCACGCGGCGCGCCGGGAATGCGGTCGACCGCCTGGTTCGCGGCGGACAGCGCCGGCGGCGGTGGCGGCGGCATGGCGCCGCGCGCGCCCTGTTCGACTCCCGGAGGTGCGCCCCGCCCGCCCGGCGCGGCGGCACCAGGTGGATCGCCAGCGCGGCCTGGACCGGCCGCACGCCCTTCCGCCGGCACACCCTCGCCGGGCTCGCCGAGCAGGCTGCGGTAGCCGACGACGCCACGGCCCCTTCCCCCGCCGAACCCAGCCGCGGCTGCAGTCGTCGGCGAATCCAGCTTGACGATGCGGGTTGCGGCGGAAGCGATCCCGCCGGCGCACGCCGCCGTCGCGGCGGGAAGTGCGGCGTCGAAATGCCGCCGCCACACGACGTAGCCGATATCGTTGTCGATGCCGTAGACGTTGTTCGAACTGCCCGCAACGACCGACATCGGCACGAAGAGTGTCACGCCGCTCGCCGTCACACCCTGGGCGAGGCCGTGCGCGCCGCGGGGCTGGTTGTCGAGCTTCGACTTCCATTGCTGGTCGAATCCAGGCTTCGACAACGCCGCCACCGAGATCTTGTCGTCGGCGCGGACCCACGACGTGCGTTGCGCATCCGCCAGGGCGGTGAGCCACTGCGAGCCCCCGCGCCCCGGCTGCGCAAACGTAACGCTCCCCGCCAGGGCGGCGGCAATGACCGCGAACATCAAACGTTGACCGCGCATGACGAACCTCCGCCTACCTGGCGACGCCGAAGCAATAAAGGACGCCATCGAACGTGGCGATATACGCCCGGCCGTTTGCGACGGTCAGCCCGCTGAAGTGATTCCACGATTCGATCTGGTTGCCGCTCGACCACAGCTCCTTGCCGGTCTGGCCATCGAGCGCGTAGAGCGCGGCGCGGCGCGAGGTCGGGATCCGGCGTACGGGCCCCGAGCTGAGGCCGCCGCCGTAGACGGCCCCGCCGGGCTCGTTCCATGCCTTGTCCGGCATGACCTGCGACGCATCCTCCCCAGCGGCATAAGCGAACACGATGCCGTTCGCGACGACCGTCTCCTCCGCCAGATCCATGTCGCGCGAGAGCCAGGCTGGCGTCAGCTGCCACTTGCCGGCGCGTTCCTCGAGCTTGTACGCCGCCACGCCTCCACCCGTCGGGCGCGCGTGCTCAATCGGCGCCTTGAACGTCGTGCTCACCGGTCCCCAGAACGGCGCGAGCACCCACTGCGTGCCCGATTCGTCCTGCCACGCACCAAGCGCGCCCCAGATGCCCCGAGCATCGAATGCCTGCGCGTCGTTGCAGAGGAGCGGCGTCGTCTGCAGGGTCGTCCGGTGATCGTCGCCGCCGAGCCCCTCGCGATCGAGCAGCCACATACGGCACTCCTTGCTCGTGCCGACCAGGAACTTGCGGCCGCGGTAGTCGATCACGACCGGCGTCGTGTTGACGTCCAGATCGCGCCGCCACAGCCAGTTCGCGTTGGGCGCGCCGAAGAAGTCGGTGAGCTGCAGTTGTTTCTTCTCGTCGAGCTTAACGCCGACGATGCCGTTGCCGAGCCGTCGGGTCAGCGGATCGAATTCAGCGTCGCCGGTGCCAAGGAAGACCCTGCCTTCGGGGTCGATGGCCGCGCCACGGCGTCCCCACAGGCCGCCGCCCGCGGGAATGAACGCGCTCGCCCGGCGCGTGGCGAGGTCGAACGAGTAGAACGCGTTCGTCAGGCCGCCGCAGCCCTGCGCCGTGGCGGTGTAGATGACGCCGTTGTGCAGGTTGAGCGCGTACGGCTTGCCGCCGCCCGGGATGAACTTCTCGGGCGGTACGACGTCCAGACCGTCGGCCAGATTGAGCTGCCGCAGGCGTCCGTCCCACGACACGGCGTAGACGGTGTACTTCCCCGGCGACACCTGCGCCATCGTCGGCACCGCGGTTTGGCCGCCTGGACAGAGCGTGTCGTTCGTGCCCCCCGGTTTGGCCAGCGTGCTGTCGAAGCGCCGGTGCCAGAATCTGTTTGCCCGATTCGACATCGATGCCGAACATGTCGTCGGACACGCCAGCGACGACCGCGAGCTCACGCGTCCCTTGCGCGGTAGTGACGCGCTCGGCGACGAGCGGCGCAAACAAGTTGTGCATCGCGCGCGGCGTGCTCTCGAGCTTCACCTTCCACTGGAGCTTCATGCTCCCGACGTTGGCCTTGGTGAAGATCTTCTCGTCGCGCACCCAGCCCGTGCGCGCGTTGTCGACGCCCTCGGTCATGAAGTCGGATGCGGCGCCCGTGACGCCCGACAGCACCACGATGAGCGCGCCTACTCTGACGATTCGCATGTACTCTGGCCCCTTGCTGTGAAAGAGAATCGCATCACGTCCACGAGACCATCTCGAGCTGGGTCGCCCCGGCGGCGGACAGGCGTTCTCGCACACGGTCGACGTCGGCCGCCGCGACGTGCACGCCCAGCAGCACGGCGCCCTGCGCGACCTCGCGCTGCAGTGATTCGGCGCGCTCCTGTGGCAAGCCGGCTGACTTGAGTACCGACGCGAGGCTGCCGGCCGCATGTCCCGCCGCCTCTCCGAGATCCGCCGCTAGCGGGCCGGCGGCAACGATAGGGCCGATACCCGGCATCACGACAGCGATCGCTGCCAGCACGAGGCCGCTCAACTCGCCGAGTCGCGCAGCCAGCCGCGAATCCTCGAGCTCGACGCCTGGCGTCGCGTCCATCTGCTCGGCGAGGGCACGCGCTTCGGCATGATCGCGGGCAACGACCGAGATGTGCTCCCTGCTGATACCCAGAGCATGAAGCGCGCGCGCCGCCTCGGTGGCCGTCGAAACCGTTTTGAAGACAGCGAGCGCGAGTGGATGCGGCACGGCGAGTATCTTACGCTGAAACACGCGGCCGTCGCACGCACCGCCAGCCGCTCCCCTTGACAAACTAGGAAAGCGCGTCGATACTTCGCCTAGTCCATCTAGGAGTCACAGCCGATGCCCAAGGCGACGGAGCTGCTGCCCGGCACGCTCGACATGCTCATCCTCAAGGCCGTGTCGTTGAAGCCGCTGCACGGCTACGGCGTCCTGCTGCGCATCAAGCAGATCTCAGGGAATGCCCTCGACATCCCGCAGGGCTCGCTCTATCCGGCCGTGTATCGCCTCGAGCATCAGGGGCTCATCAAGGGCAAGTGGGGCGCGAGCGACAACAACCGGAAAGCCAAGTTCTACAGCGTGACGGCGGCAGGCCGGCGCCGTCTGGACCAGGAAGCGGACGGCTGGAACCGCCTGGCCGGCGCGATCGGCGCCGCGCTCAACGCCACGCTCACCGACACGGAGGTGTAGCGTGGGACTTTTCCACTCGCTTCGGTCCGCGATCGGCACAGCTCTTCGGCGGCAGCGGTTTGAAGATGGCGTCGCCGACGAGCTCCGGTTCCACATCGATGCCTACGCAGAGGACCTGGTGCGGAGCGGCGTGGCACCGGCCGAGGCACAGCGCCGCGCCCGGCTCGAATTCGGCAGCACCGAGGCCCTGAAAGAAGAGCTGCGCGCCGCCCGCGGGCAGCGCCTGTTCGACGAGCTGTGGCAGGACAGCCGCTACGCGGTGCGCCGGTTGCGCCGCGCCCGCGTTCCCGCCGTCGTCGCGGTGCTCGCGCTCGGCGTCGGCGTCAATCTCGCGGTGTTCAGCGTCATTCACGGATCGCTCTTCCGGCCGCTGCCACACCCGGAGCCGGATCGCCTCGTATCGATCACGTCGCGCGACATCCAGATCGGTCGCGACCACTTGACGGCGCCGCTCGACTTCTTCGACTTCGAGCGCCGCACATCGTCTTACGTCCGCCTCGCCGCGTACTATCCGCCAGGTTTCACCCTCACGGGCGGCGAGCAGGCGGAACGGGTGAGCGGCGCGCGCGCCAGTTCCGGGATATTCGAGGTCTTCGGCGTCCAGCCCGCCCTCGGGCGCGGTTTCCTCCCGACTGAAGATCGTGCCGGCGCGCCAGCGGTGGCAGTCATCAGCCACGCCCTCTGGATGCGGCGCTACCATGGCGATCCCGCTGCGCTGGGACAGCCGATCGTCCTGAGCGGGCGGCCCTACACACTCGTCGGCGTCCTCCCTGATGGGTTTCATTCGCCGGCGATGTGGCCGCGGATGCCAGAAGTCTGGGTGCCTCTCGGCCTCGACCCCAACGTGGTGCGGCGCGACGCGCGCATGCTGCGGGTGCTCGGCCGCCTTGGGCCCGCGGTGACAGTCGCGCAGGCGCACGCCGAGCTCACTGCCCTCGCCCACGCGCTCGCAATCGAGCATCCGGACACGAACACGGGCACTGGCGCGACTGTTACCGGGCTGCTCGAACAGCTGACACGCGATGTCCGCCCTTCGCTCTATGCGCTTGCCGCCGCGGTCGTCGCGCTCTTGTTTGTCGCGTGCGGCAACGCCGCGGGGCTGCTCATCGGCGGAGCGCTGGAGCGGCAACACGAGTTCGCCACGCGACTCGCGCTCGGCGCCAGCCAATCGCGAATCGTTCGCCAGATCGTCGCGGAGAATCTCATCGTCGGTGTGATCGCCGCGGGCGCCGGTTTCGCGTTGGCGCTGTGGGCGAGCGACTTTCTGGTCGGCGCGGCCGGTGCGGCTGGCGTGCCGCGAGCCTCGGAGATCCGCATCGGTCTCCCGGCGTTCGTCGCCGCCGCGCTCCTCTCGCTCGCGTGCACGACCGCCTGCGCCCTGACGGCGGCGTTCACGGTGACGCGCGTGCGCGATCTGCGTGTCGGAATGGGTGCCCGAGTCACGCCCCCGCGACGCGGCCTGGCGCGCGCGGCGTTCATCGGGATCGAGGCCGCGCTGTCCCTGGCCCTGCTCGTCGGCGCGGCGCTCCTCATCCGCAGCTTCTACGCACTCCAGCTCACGAACCCTGGCTTCGAGACTGCGTACGTCTTGACGACGCGGATCTCGGCTCCGCAGGCACGATACCCTGCGGGACCTGCGCTGGCAGACCTCTACGCCCGCGTGGTCGAGCGAGTGAGGGCTGTCCCTGGAGTCGAGTCCGCGTCGGTCGTGGACTGGCTTCCCGCGAGCGGATTTGGGGCGAGTGTGTCGTTCCGCACGTCACCCCAGCCGCACGCGTCACTTGCCGAGCTCCGCGTGGTCGGCTCCGATTATTTCGGCACGCTCGGCATCCCGCTGGTCGCCGGACGATCGTTCGATCGGCGTGACGGCAACGGCGCTCCTGCGGTCGTCGCCATCAATGCCGCCCTGGCGCGCACATACTTCGGCTCGAAAGACCCAATCGGACAGCGCTTGACGCTCGATCGCGGTGGGCCGCTGGAAGTTGAAATCATCGCCATCGTCGGCGACGTCCGGGAGCTCGCGCTGCGGCTGCCGCCGGGCCCGGGCATCTACGCCCCGAACACCCAAGAGCCGTGGATCCGCCACGAAACCCGCGACCTCGTCATCCGCACGAGCGCCGACACCGCAGCCGTGGCTCCGGCGATCGCAGCCGCGTTGCGCGCGGTCGACCCGGATATTCCCCGCTCCCCGATTCAGAGGATGGACGACGTGGTTGGCGGAGCGCTGGCGCGGCCTGGCTTCTACGCGGCGGCTGTCGCGAGCTTCGCGCTGACCGCCGTCCTGCTGGCCGGCTTCGGTATCTTCGGAACCGTGACGTCCGCGGTCGCCGAGCGCCGCCGCGAGCTCGGCGTCCGCCTCGCGCTCGGGGCGTCTCGGCGAGAGGTGCTCGGTACGCGCCGCCGGCTTTGGGCTCACGCCAACACTCGTCGGACTCGCGGCCGGCGTGCCGCTGGCGTTGGCCGCTGGGCGCGTCGTTCGCGAGCAGCTCTACGGCATCCAGCCGGGCGACTGGCCGACGCTTCTCATCGTGACCGGGATTATGACCGCAGTGGCACTCGTGGCGGCCCTCGCGCCCGCCGTGCGGGCCACGCGCATCGACCCCGTGCTCGTGCTCAAACACGAGGCCGAGACCTGACCCGAACGCATTCGTTCTTGCGCTCGTGCGGGTTGTTACCGGGCACGTCCACGTGTAGAAGCCATCTCATAAACGGCGCGAACGAGCGGTAGCGAGTGAGCCTGGCGAGCGGAGCGGGGCGAAGGGGTCCCCGCGAGCGAGCCAGTAGGGGGGCTCCGGGGGGCGAAGCCCCGCGGATGAGAACGTGTAGAAGCCATCTCATAAACGGCGCGAACGAGCGGTAGCGAGTGAGCCTGGCGAGCGGAGCGGGGCGAAGGGGTCCCCGCGAGCGAGCCAGTAGGGGGGCTCCGGGGGGCGAAGCCCCCCGGATGAGAACGTGTAGAAGCCATCTCATAAACGGCGCGAACGAGCGGTAGCGAGTGAGCCTGGCGAGCGGAGCGGGGCGAAGGGGTCCCCGCGAGCGAGCCAGTAGGGGGGCTCCGGGGGGCGAAGCCCCCCGGATGAGACTAGACCTGGCGCAGCGCAACCATCGGGTCTACCGAGGCGGCGCGACGCGCGGGCACGAGGCACGCCACGAGTGCCGAGCCGAGCAGCGTGACCGCGACGATCGCCAGGGCGATCGGATCGAACCGCTCGACACCGTAGATCGTCCCTTGCATCGCGGCGCCGATGAACCAGGCCCCGGCGGCACCGGCAATGGTGCCGATGATTGCGGTGGTCATGCCCTCGCGCACTACCTCCAGAAGCACGCGCGCCCGTGGCGCACCCAGCGCCATACGCACGCCGATCTCCTGCGTGCGCTGGGCCACGACGAACGACATCACGCCGTAGATGCCGACCGCGGCAAGGACGAGCGCCACGGCCCCGAACGCGCCGAAGAGCACCGTGTGGAAGCGATCGGGGGCCATCGCCTCGCTGACCACCTGCTCGATCGTCCGCACGTTGGCCATGGGCAGATCGGGCTCGAGCGATTGGATGACCCTCGCCAGCTCCTGCTGCACGGCCAACGCGTCACCCGCCGTATGCACGGCCATCGTCGTACGCTGCCACGGGACTTGCCAGAAGGGCAGGTCGATCTCAGGGAAGCTCCGCGCGGCTGGTCCGGCGTTCTTCACGTCGCCGTACACGCCCACGATCTGCCACTCGACGGGGGCGGGCCCTGGTGGCTCCGCACCATAGGCGATCGGGCTCATGCGGATACGAGCGGTCAGCGGATCGACATCCGGCAGGTAAAGCCTGACGAACGTCTCGTTGACAATCGCTACCTGCACGCTCCCGGCGCGGTCCTGTTCGCTGAAAGAGCGGCCGCGCAGAATCCGAATCCCGAAGGTCTCGAAGTATTCCGGCGTCACCATGTTCACGCCGGCACCGGGAGCGTCCGCCGGATCGTGTGGACGGCCGACGATCTCGAAAGAGCGGCCGAACGACGTACCGAGCACGGGCATGCCGGTGGACACGGACGCGGACCTGACGCCTGGCACCGCCGCGACCCGGTCGAGGAGCTGGCGGTAGAAAATCTCGACCGCCTCGGGCGTGCTGAAGCGGCTGCGGGGCACCGGCAGCTGCATGGTAAGCAGATGGTCCGTGCGGAAGCCGAGCTCGACGCTCATCGTCTTGATGAACGCGTGCGCGGCCATGCCGCCGCCGGTGAGCAGCGTGAGGGCCAGCGCGAACTCGATCGCCACCAGGACGCGACGCAACAGATGGCGTCCGCCGCTGATCGAGCGGCCGCCCTCCTTAATCGCGTCCACGAGGTTGGCGCGGGCCGCCTGCCAGGCGGGGGCACAGCCCGCGATGGCGCCGGACAACGCGCAGACGCCGAGCGCGAACAGCAGCACCGGAACGCTGAGCGTGATCTCCGTCTCCGACGGCAGCGTGTACTCGGGCATCAGCGCGACGATCGCATCGAGGAGCACCGACGCGAAGAGCGCGCCGACGATGCCACCGGCCAGCGCCAGGACCAGGCTCTCGATGAGAAGTTGCTGCGCGAGGCCGCCGTTCGTCGCCCCGATCGCCGCGCGCACCGCCAGCTCACGCTGCCGGGCACTTCCGCGCGCGAGCAGGAGGTTGGCGACGTTGGCGCAGGCGATCAGCAGCAGGAAGCCGACTGCGGCCAATAGGAGCCACAGGCCCTGCTTCGTGCTGCTGCGAACGAAGTTGTTGCGGAACGGCTCGACGCTCGCGCTCCACGCATCACCCTGCCTGCCCCTTCCTTGTTCGACTGCCGCTGCGACGGCCGACAGGTTGGCGTTGGCCTGCTGGATAGTGACGTCGGGGCGCAGCCGGCCCATGACGTTCAGCCAGTGATTGTCGCTGTCCAGCTGCTCGGGCGTGAACGCGAGCGGCAGCCAGAGCTTGTTCTGTTGATGGTCGGCCGGACCTTCGCCGAGGACGCCAACAACGGTGTAGGGTTCGTTGTCGAGTCGAATCTGCCGACCAACAATTGCGGGATCCCGGCCGAAGCGATCCTGCCAGACACGATACGTGAGGAGGACGACACGGTCGCGTCCGACAGTGCCTTCCTCGTCGATGAAGCTACGACCGAGCGCCAGAGGGTGCCCATAGCCCATCATCGCGAGGAACCCGGGCGTGGCGATGCCGGCTGTCACGCTCTCGGGCCGGTCGGCGGTTGCCATGTTCACGCTCCGGCCGCCCCACGCGTTCAGGTCTTCGAACGCGGTCGCCCCGCGCTTCCACGCGATGAAATCCCTGGTCGAAACCGGAACACGTTCCCCGCGCATCCGCGACCACACCATTACCAGGGCATCTGCGTCGCGATACGGCAGCGGCGCGAAGAACGTACCGTAGACGACGCTGAAGATGGCGGTGGTCGACGCGATGCCGAGGGCAAGCACCACGACCGCAAGGCTCGTGAACGCTGGTGCCCTGCTGAACAAACGGACGGCGAATCGGGCATCGCGGAGCAGTCTGGCCATGAGCGTTGTTCCTCCAGCAGTGACGTCAGGCAGTTCGACGGATGGATCTATTTCGGGGTCCAGAACGGTTCCCCGCCTTGACCACCGTTGCGGGATCGCCGGCCTTGATGGTGTCCACGGTGTCGAGCTTCCGGTCGACACCGATCTTCTTCTTGATCCGGTCGATGACGTCCGCGGCCGAAAGGGGCGCGAGAGGCGCGCGATGCGTCAGCGCGAGTGGCGCGGCAACGGCGGACACGGTGAGCGCGCCGAATTCCCGTCGCGACAAGCGGGTACTGGTGCTCCAGCGGCTTCGGGACATTCCCTGACTCCTAGCGCAGGTGCCGGCGGAAGAACTCGCGCGCGACGGCGAACACGCCTTCTCGCTCGACCCGTTGCACTTCCGGCCCGCCACGGGGGTGTTCGCGCACCTGCATCTGAAATGGTCCTGCGACCTCGTCCAGGTCGGAGCGATTGAAGAACGTGTGGGGCAACCCGTCGACCAATCGAAGGGTCACGTCCTGCCCCGCCGCCTTCAGAGCGTCGTACAACAAGACACTCTGGCCGTGTGGCACCGAGCTGTCCGCGAGGCCGTGCACGATCAGAAACGGCGGCGCGTCTTTTCCAACGTAGGTCATCGGGCTGGCGGCGCGGACACGATCCGGGACGCTCGGAACCGCGGCGCCCAGGAGCCGCGATTCAGGTGATGCCGGGTCGTCATGAGGCACCGCGCCGCCCCGGGCGCCGACCGCCGGCGGCGTGCCGGCTGCACGCGCTCCGCCGCGGGCACCGCCGGGCAGGGAGATGGTGACGACCGGGCTCTGCAGCGTCGCGCGCTCCTCCTGGGTCTGGGCATCCATGCGATCGAAGCGCGTCGGTCCGTAAGCGTCCAGCACGCAGCGCACCGCGCTCGTGCGATCCAGGTTGTCGCTGCCTTCGAACGTCCCACGCGGCGCGAGCCCCGCAACAGCCGCCAGGTGGCCGCCGGCGGAAGTGCCCCATAGGCAAATGCGATCGGGGTCGAGCGCGTACTTGGAGGCATTCGCCTTCAGCCAACGCACGGCGGTGCGGACGTCTTCCACATTGGCGGGAAATGCGATCGACGGCGTGAGGCGGTATTCGATCGACGCCATCGCGAACCCGTCCTGCGCGAAGTACCGCTTGAAGTCGGGGCCGGTGGTACGCGTTCCGCCGGACCACCCGCCTCCGTGGAGAAACACGATCACCGGCGCGGGACGGCGGATGGGGTTGGCGGGCAGATACAGGTCGAGCAGGAGATCGGCGCCATCGCGCGAGGCATAGGTCAGCGTGCGCATCTCGGCGGCGTTGGTCTCTTGACCGGCGCTCACCATGGCAACCGCGGATATCGCGGCAGCGAGGCAACACCCCAGCCCGGCGCACCTGGTCAAATGAAATCCTCCGGCCGGGGCTTGAGCGCGAGCGCGCGGCGCAGCTCGGGGGTGATTTCACGGCTGATCGGCACACCGCAGATCGCCTCCGCGTGCGCGAGGAGCGCCGCGCGCTCCGACAGCGCCGCCGCGCTTTTCGTCCAGATCGGATCCTGTGGGGGCAGCGGCAGCTTGGGTGGATGGACGTCGAGCGGATACCCGTCGGGCCCACGGCCGCTCATCTGCAGCGCCCTGAACATGTCGGGCGCGCCGCCGGCGAATCCGCCGCGGCCGCGGCCCCCGGCATCGCCACGGCCGGCCGCCGGCCCGTCGCCACGTCCCTCGGCGCCGCCCCGGCCGCGACTGCCCATCCTGACGAAGAAGCTCTCGAAAATACCCGGCGTCAGGAATGCGGCGAAGCGGTTGTATTGCTGGTTCAGGCGGAACCCGTGCAGATTGCGCGGCGGCGCCTGGAAATAGTCGCCGGTGTGCAACGGCACTGCTTTGCCGTACGCCCAGCCGAGCGTTTCACCGTCGAGCCCGAAGAAGTTCTCGAAGTGCCTCGCATGAAAGTGCGCGCCGACGCCCCCTCCCGGGCCGCCCTCCGTGATGATGAAGAGGAACTGGCCGGTGGTGTTCGCGTTCCGCGCGAGGAAGGTATTGCCGCCGAACCGCTCGCCGCCGCCGTCGGCCAGAACGTAGGGACCTGGGGTGAGGGGCAGCTGCTTGTTGGTGACTCGCACCGCCGTCGCTGCGGGAGTGGACGCGGGTGCGAGCTGGAAATCACCCGCGGCAGCCGCTCGCGCGAGGGCGCTTGCCGGCACTTCGTGCGGCGCGTTCGCCGGGACCTGAGGTCCGTCCTGCCGTTCGCCCATCGCGGTGAATGCAGCGCCGACCCGATGGTTCATCGAAAAGAGGGCCAGTTGAGCGCCATCGGACTTCATCGTCCAGCCATGCGCCGTCCCGGGCGGCAGATTGGCAAAGTCGCCGCGCATCATGATCCAGCGTTGCGTCCCGCCGTCCCCCGCCAGCTCGAACTCGATTTCGCCGCGCATCACGAGCACCGCAGCGTGGCTACTCAGATGCGCATGCCGCGGCATGGCCGCACCGGTGTTGCCGGTGAACGTGGCGAGCTCGTGAACGTCGCCGGTATCCTCCCGCCGCGCGATGCGCTTCATGACCTGGCTGCCGACGCGGTGATACTCGCCAGCGTCATTCGGCAGGATGTACATGCGCTTCTGGCCTGGTAACTTTCCCATGACCGGCTCGGCCTCCGCGCCACTGACCTCGACGGGGTTGAGAATGTCGTCCGGTATGCCGGCAAGCGGCTGCTGGGCGAGCAGGCCACTCGAACCGAAGGCGTGCCACCCGGCCAGTCCGCTGCCGGCAGCGACGGCCGCCGTGCTGATGAACCTGCGCCGATCCCACTGTGCCATCGCTACCTCCGTTGTGGTGCTGCTTCGCTCGTTGTGGTGCTGCTTCGCTTGTCTTATCCGAGGGGCTTCGCCCCTCGGACTCCCCCACACGCTCTCTCGCGCGCCGCTTCGCCGGCGCGCTTCCGCCTCCGCTAAAGCTGCGGCGAGACCTCGCCGAAGCGCCTACGGCGCGAAGGCGGGCCGGTCGCGTGGCTCGCTCGCACGGCTCGCTCGCTCCTTGGAACGAGCGTCAGGTTTATGAGATGGCTTCCAATGAAGCTGCGCCTCAAACCGTCGAGTAAAGAGCGTCAGCGCCGGTTTGAGGCGCAGCTTCACTGGAGATAAGAGCGTTGGCGCCGGCGGGGTCCCGTCGGCGTACTCCAGGTGGAGTAGCATCGGGCGACTTCTTCGCCAAAAGGAGACGCTGATGCCCAACGTGCACGAGCTTATTCGGGACCACGTGACCCTGTCCATTCGCTGTCTCGACCGTCTCTATTTGCACGCCTACATGCCGCAGCTGCAAACGTCCGGCGGCCTGTGCTATTTCCTCCGCGATCACTTGGGCCATCCGATCCCGTCGCCGGCCTTATTCGCGCCCATGCTCGAGCGATTCGTCAGCACGATCAAGCGCTACGCGATCACGCAGGACGCCCCGCTGATCACGTTCGAGCGCGGCCAACGGAAGGACGACGTGGTCGCCGACTACCGCGCGCGTCGGCCGGTGACCGACGGGGTCGTCGTGATCGGCGTGGCGCAAGAAAAGATGCGGGCGTTCAAGGCGCAGAAGCGACACACGCCCCGCGGGAGCGTCACCTTCGACTTCACGCGGCAGTCGGTCGCAGTCAATCATTACTACTTCTACGTGCAGGATCGCGAATGGGGGCCGGCGTTTCTCAAGCTCGGGACGTATCTGCCGTATCCCATCAAGCTCTGTCTCAACGGGCATGAGTGGGTCAAGCAGCAGCTCCGACGCGCGGACGTCGCCTTTGAAAGTCTCGACAACGGTTTCCTCGCGTGTGCCGACTCGGCGCGGCTGCAAGCCATCTGTGATCACCTCGGCCCGGCCGACGTCCAAGCGTTCTTTGATCGCTGGACCGCGCGGCTCCCGGCGCCGATGACCCCGGCCGATCGGGCCGCCGGCTACACCCATCGGCTCGCGCTGCAGCAAGTCGAAGTCAGCCTCACGCAGGTGTTTGCGCGCCCGGTGCAGGGCCGGCACTTCTTCGAAGCCGTCATTCGCGAGAATCTGGACCTCGGGCGGCCCGACCGCGTCGGCCTCCTGTTTCCGCACCGCATCACGCGCCGCACGCCGCCACCGGCCTGGGGCTATCGCACGCGCGTGATCACCGAGGGGGTCGACCCCAGTCTGCACATCGAGTACAAGTCCTCGCACGTCAAGCAATACTTCAAAGAGCAACGCGCGTTGCGAACCGAGACCACGATCAACAACCCGAACGATTTTCAGGTCGCCAAAGCCGTGTCGAATCTCTCGCATCTGCGGGACCTGGGCGACCAAGTCAACCGTAAACTCCTCGAGGTCGAACGCGTCAGTCACCAGTGCGTGGTGACGCAGGATGCGCTCGACCGGCTCCAGAGGCCCACCGTCGAAGCTGGCCAGCGGACGTCCGCCCTCCGATTCGGCGACCCTCGCGTCATGGCACTCTTCCAAGCCATCACCGGGTTTGCGCATCTCCCCCGCGGTTTTCGGAACCGTGACCTGCGTCCACAGGTCGCCGCGCTCCTCGGTCACCCCTATTCCGCCGCCCAGATGACGTATGACCTGCGCCGCCTACGGCTCAAAGGCCTGATCCACCGCATCCCGACGACGCACCGCTACACCGCCACCAGCTACGGCCTGAAGGTGGCTTTCTTCTCCGCGAAACTCTATCTCCGCATCCTCCGGCCCGAGTGGCCACCGCTCGCGCCGGCTCCCGATCCGCTGCCCGGCCCGCTGCGCACCGCGCTCGACAACCTCGACGCACAGATCCGCAAAATCCACGAGGACGCCATCCTTGCCGCCTGAAAAACTTGCTTCAAGCTTTACGACTAAACCGATAGAAGATGTCTAAGTGTCCCGCACGCACCAACCCACGTTTTACGACTTCGAACAGCTCGTCAGGCCGCCAGGAATTCGACGGAAATACTCCCATCACGCGGCCGTCGTGACCGACGACCGCCGTTGTCAACGTATGCGTGACCAAGCCGCTGTCCGCGCGGTACGCGACGCCGAAAACCTCGCGATATCTTCGATCTGGAAGGCAGTGCCGCCCGCGAGCGTCCATTGGTCGAACCTGTCAGTCCCCTTCAGCACCGATTCGCCGTACGCGCGAAGAACTGCGGGCGTGTCGAATGCCGGGTCGAGGGTCACGCCGAGCAGTGCCACACCGCCGGGAGTGTGTTCTTCGTTCGCGCGGCGCCGCACGCTCTCGAGGTGCTTGACCATCAATGGGCAGAAATCAGGGAGCGGGCACCGCGTATAGATGAACGTGATGACGAGGACTCTTCCGGCAAAGTCGCGCATCGTGAACGACCGGCCGGATTGATCGACCAACGGGAAGGCAGGTACGACCACTCCTGGCGCCGCCCGCCCTTCCATCGGCACGCCCGTACGCGCGATCTCGGCAGCAGGGGTGATCCTCACGTCCTCCAACCAGCTACGGCTGTCGGTCACCACCAGCGTGGCCATTATACGGTCACCCTCGTGCATCGCCGCGGCGCCGCCACGAATCTCGAAGGGCATGCTCATGGCCGGCATCAGCCCCGACACCGCATCATGGGCGACGACGACTCGCGACGAGGACGTCTCGAACCCGGCAATGGTGCCTGTGAGTTGGAACCTTCGCGCGTCGTCGCTTTCTCGCGGCGAACACGCGGTGATGACCAGCACGAGAAGAAGGAGCGCGAATCGCACTCTAGTCTTTTCCAAGGGGCTTCGCCCCTCGGACTCCCCTACTGGCTCGCTCGCGGGGACCCCGGCGCCCCGCGCCGCTCGCCAGCCTCACTCGCTGCCGCTCGTTCGCGCTGTTTGTGAGATAGCGTCTAGTCACCTTCGCGGGGAATGGAGCCAGGAATCATGCAGCCGGTGGCCCGCCGACTGTCGCAGTCATCACAGATTCCGGCGGGCCAATTTGGGTGGCGAATCTATGACGGGCCTTGTGGCCCGAGCGTCAGAGTCCCCCGCCGCGGCCGCCCCGACCTGCGGCCTTCAGCTCGTCATCGGTCCAGGGCCGCGTGCGGCCCTTCGACAGGCCACGCACTTCCATGACATTCAACGGATCGACCGCCGAGCCGGTGTGGCCCCACGCACGGCGAACATAGGTGACCGCCGCGGCAATCTGCTCGTCGGTCAGCGCGGGGCCGAGCGGCGGCATCAGGCCGATCGGGCCTTCCTTGCCGCCGACCAGAATCCGGATCAGTGCCGACGCATCCGGGGCGGTGGCATACGGCGAGTCCACGAGATTCGCGCCCAGCTTCTCCTTGCCCTTCCCGTCTTCCTGGTGGCAACCCAGGCAGAGGTTCTTGTAGATCTCGGCCCCGGCTTCGAAGCGCTTCTGCTGATCCGCATTGAGCGGCGGCGCCGTGATGACGGGAGCGGGCCGTCCCGGCCAATCGAGCTTCGCCGACACCTTTCTGGCAAGCAGCGCGATCGCGTCCGTGCCCGACGCCAGCTTCGTCAGCGCTGCAGGCTCGGCGGGCAATGACACGCTGCGCCCCGGCACCACCGCGACACGACCACCAGGCGTGCTCAGCCCAGGCAGGCCACCACCGCCACCACCTCCGCGGTTCCCACGTCCTCCGGGCGCGGGCGCGCCAAGGGCCGGCAACCCGGCGTCCAGGCCCTGCAACAACGCCAGCCGCTGCCACGCCGGTCGCGCGGCGTCGGCGATGACATCGATCACGCGCTGCACCGCGGCCACGTCGCCGCTCTTCGCCACCGCCGCCGTCAGCATCGTCACCGACTCGGTCGGCGACGCCGGCGCGACGGTTTTCGCCTGCATCACCGTCGTCAGCACGTCAGATTCGAGGCCCTTCAGGCTGCTGATCGTCGCGTCGACGATAATCGGGTCCTTGCCATCGCGCGTGAGCAGGGTCGTCGCCGGACCGACGCGGTCGGCCGCAGGCAACTCGCCGATCGAGGCAGCCACCTGCCGCCGCACGTTCCAGTGCTTGTCGTCCAGCAGCTTGATCACGGCAGCCTTGAGTGCCGCATCCTCGGCGAGCCAGCGCTCCGACAGGCGCACGCCCGCGGCTCGCACATCCGCGTTGGCGTCACCGAGGGCCTTCTGCACAGACGCCACGTCGAGCACGCCGAGTCCATCGAGCGTCCACAACGCGTGCAGCTTCGTGCGCCAGTCAGGGGCCGCTCCGGCGAGCGTCTTGAGCACCGGCGCAACGGTCGCGTCTCCGCGCTCGACGAGGACACGCTGCGCCGTGTCGCGCCACCAGCCCTTCGGATTCGCCAGCGTCTGCACCAACTGCTGGGACGTCGCCTTCGAGAGCGCGGGCGCCGCGGGGCGCTTCGCCTGGGCGGGACCGTACACGACGCGCCAGATCCGCCCTCGGCCCACGGGCAGTTCCATGTCGTGCGACTTGATGTAGTCGGTCAGGTACGCGCTCCACAGCCCGCCGGCCTGCACGACGCCCCGGTACATGTCGACTACATAGAGGTTGCCGTCGGGGCCATCGAACAGGCTCGCCGGACGAAAGCGTTCGTCCGAAGATGCGAGAAACTCGCCTTGCGCGTAGCCGTTCTTCGCCGTCAGCCGCCCCGAGCCATCGTCGGTCACGACCATCCGATGGACGAGATTGGTCGGTGAGTCAGGAATGAATGCGTTGCCGTGCAGCTCTTTGGGATACGCGTCGCCACGATACAGGGTCGGGCCGCTCGCGCCTTGAATGACGGTCGACGTCTCGTCCGCGCGGAAGAACGGGTCACGATAGCCGCGGTTGACGCCACGGTTGTTGCGGACCGGATAGACGGTGGCATCCGTTTGCTCGATCAGCAACTCGTAGAGCCCGCGCGTCCGGGCGCCGTTCGGGTTGCGGAGGAAGTAGCGGGACGGCGTATAGTCGACGAAGAGGGGCGAGTCGTTCACGTTCCGGTAGATGCGCCCCGCATCATCCTGCGATATCTGCCACTGGCCGCGGCTGAGCGCCGGCATCGACTCCAACTTCCCATTTCGCCAGCGCAGATCCCAGACGTGCTCGGACGAGTACATCACGTTGTCGATCGCCCAGAACAGGCTGTTGGCGTTGTGCTCGATGCCGCCATTCGGGTTGCCGTAGGTGTTGACGACCACGTCCTTGGTGTCGGCCTTGAGGTCGCCGTCGGTATCCTTCATCAGCCACAGGTTCGGCGGCTCTCCGATGAGCACTCCGTGCTCGAGCACCTTGAGGGCACGTGGCATCGCCAGCTTGTCGGCGAACACCGTCTTCTTATCCATCTTGCCGTCGGCGTTCGTGTCTTCGAGGACGCTGATCCGGTTGAGAGGTTCGCGCGAGTCGCGTCCAGATGTGTCCGGCAGGAAGGTCAGCATCTCGAGCACCCACAGCCGGCCGTCCGAGTCGAAGTCCATCAGGATCGGGGACTCGATCATGGGCTCCGAGGCCACGAGCTCGACGCGATATCCCGGGGGGAGAGAGAACGTCTGCATCTCCTCCTCTGGCGACAACGCGATGGACTTCTCCATTTGCTTCTTGGCCGGGGGCCAGATGTTCCCCGGCACTTTAGCGGTGCCCTGGGCGGCGATGACTGCAGCGAGACCGACGGCGCCCGCGGAGGCGAGCGCACAAGCGATACCTGTTCGATTCATGGGTGTGAGTTAGCGAAAACGCTCAATCCTGTGCTGTGTGGCTGGCACCGAAGCTGCCGTCCCGTCAGCGCCGCGGACGAGCTGGTCGTGCGTCCAATCAGGATACTTCGTAATACGACGGTCATCCTCAATGCGTGACGGTCACTGCCCCCCGCGTCGGCCGCCCGGTGCAGCAGATGCAGCAGGCGCATCTGTGCCACCCTGCCGGCCCCTCCCTCGTCCCCCCGTGCGGGCGGGCGCAGTGCCATTGACGAGCGTGTCGACCGGGTAATGGCCAGCCCAGGCGATGGCGCGCAGGAGCATCCCCTCGATCTGCGGGTTCTTGAAGTTCGTGTAGGTGTGCCCCTGCATCCACACGAACGCCCGGAACGGCTGCCCGCCAAAGATCGTGCGTTCGTAGGTCCACATCTGCGGCACAACCTCACCTCCCGCGGGCATCGGCGCGGTGGCGAGGACTTTGACCTCTGGCGATTTCGCCCACGTGATCTTGAAGAACGCCTCGTCGTTGATCTCGAAATCCGACATGCCCTTCATGATCGGCGACGCTTTGTCGACGATGGTGTATTTGATCGCGCCGGAGGAGAAATTCCTTTCCCCGTGGAGCTTGGATCCGCCGACGATTGACGAGTAGTACTGCGGATCGTCTCCACAGAGCGTGTCGTGGATACTGATTAGCCCGCCGCCCCGCTTGAGGTAGTCCTCCATGACCTGCCGCTCCGAGGCGGTCATATAGCCGGCGTCGCCCTTGTACATCACCATCACGTCGGTATTGGCGAGCTCCTGGGCCGACGGAAAGTGAAACGAGCCGTCGACCAGCGCACCTTTGTCGGTGAGGAGCTTGCTCCAGTCCGCGCTGAACTGCGGATAGTCGTGCGCGCCCTCGCCGTGGGACTTCAGGCCGGACCGGATGTAGACGTGAATGGGACGCGTGTCCCCCGCCTGCACCGTTGGCGCCGCGGAAGGCACGGGCGGAGGCGGTTGTTGTTGTGCGACCACACCAGCGCTGACGACAGCGGCCAGCATCACTCCCCAGATCGTTCGAGCCATCTGCTTGCTCCTTCTCGCTAGGTCAACGGCCTACGTGGCTTTGTTCCCGTCCCACTTCACCGTTCGCTCCTGCTGAATCGCGACGTTCGCGAGCAGGCATGGCAGCGACGCGGCAAATCCCGCTTCGACGTCGCAGACCGGCTTCTGCCGGGACTTGACGCTATCGAGGAAGTTGCGAACGTGGCGCCTGGTGGCGAAAGCGAACTCGGTACCGCGAGCTTCGGATCGGCCGTTAGCGTCCCACACTTTCTTTGCCTCAATCGGCGGGGGCGGTGCCGGCGCGGTCCCCGCGGCTGCGCCACCTGCCTCGCCGCGGCCTCCCGGAGCGCCGTCGCTGCGCCCGCGCCCACCGCCTCGTCCGCCGCCGCTCGCCACTGGACGGATGTCGTAGCCGAAGCGGTTGACGAGCATGACGCCGCGATTGCCGAAGAACCAGTTGCCGTAGTTCTGCTCCGGTTGCTCGACGCCGGGAATCATGGCGTTCGACAAGGTGGCGACGAAGTTCTCGAACTGCCACGTCACGGCGTAGGTATTCGGCGTGCGCTCCGGATCCCGTGCCTGGTTGACGTACTGCGCCGACGCGCTCGTCAGCAGGGGCGCCTTGTTATCGAGCTTCATGAACCAGGCCATGACGTCGACGAGGTGCACGCCCCAGTCGGTCACGCCGCCACCACCGTACGCGTACCAGCCTCGCCATCCGCGACGCGAGGCGAGGAAAGGCCTCCGCGGCGCCGGTCCCTGAAAGAGTTCCCAGTTGAACCCGGCCGGAATGGGTTCGGCGGGCATCTGCGCGGCGGTCAACTGGGGAGTCGTCGGCGCTGCCCCGCCACCGCCGCCCCCTGGAGGGCACATCACGATTTGACGGACGGTGGTGCCGATGTAGTTGTCGTGGAACAGCTGAGCGGCTTCCACAAACTGCGTCCAGCTGCGCTGCTGGGTACCAATCTGGATAATGCGGTTTGACTTCCGCGCGGCGTCGCGCATCCGGACGGCCGCCTCGACGGTGTTCGACACCGGCTTCTCGCAGTAGATGTCCTTGCCTGCACTGATGGCCTCGATCGTCATCGGGGTGTGCCAATGGTCGGGCGTCGCGATCAGCACCGCATCGACATCCTTGCGCTCGAGAATGCGGCGATAGTCCTCGTACCCGTCCGCCTTGTGCCCCGCCTGCGCGAACTCCGCCACGGTGGCATCAGTCCGCGCCTTGTCGACGTCGCACGCCGCGACGAACGTGGTGTCGGGGTGCTCGATCCATTCGCGCGCGACGGCACGGCCCCGGTTGCCGCACCCGATGATCGCGGCCCGGATCCGATTGTTCGCCCCGACGGGCCCCGACCGCTGTCGCGCGAGCAATGGTCCGGCGCCCGCAGCGGCCGTCGAGGCAATGGTCAGGTGCAGGAAATCGCGTCTCTTCATGACGAATCCCTTCTGCGCGCAGGCTTTTCGAGTTGCGCGGAAGCTAGCATTCTTCATTTCTGCATGCAAGGCCGAAACTGGAGAGACATTCCAACCAAAAAGCCTTCACACAGCCGGACGCCCTCGCGTCGGGCACAACTACATCAATTACTTTATGACATCGTCGATTTTTGTCCGACAGGCGACCACGTGGAAGCGCATCATAGAATGTACTGACATGCCAGTTTATGCATGCAGAATGATCGGAGCGAGTCGCTCTTGCCCTAGGCCGATGCCCGGCCGGCGTCTGCCGAGGGTTGATGTGCGTGCCCAGCTGATTCCCTCACATTTTGGGACTAGGATTCTGTCATGCGTTCAACTCTTCGAATCGCCGCGATCATCTCATTCGGCTTGATCGTCGCCGTCGCTGCGGCAGGTTTCGCTCAACGGAGTGGCGCGTCGCCCGGCACCCCATCTGATGCGACGGCGCGCATTGTCGCCGCCGCACAGGCAGTTGTGACCACGCTCGACGAGGCAGGACGGGCGAAGGTCCAGTTCCCCTTCGAGGGACCGCAGAAGACGAGATGGTCCAACCTTCCCAGCCCCATGTTTCAACGCGAGGGCTTGAGGTTGGCAGACCTGACGCCGGCACAGCGCACCGCGGTCAATGCTTTACTCTCGACCGCGCTGAGCGCAGACGGGCTTCGGAAAGTTATCGACATCATGCGCGGTGACGAAGTGCTGCGAAAAGCAGCCGAGGGCAGAGCGGGCGGCCGTGGCGGCGCCCGTGGGGGTGGCGGCGTCATCTTCGGCGAAGACGAGTACTTCCTGGCCTTCGTCGGAACGCCGTCGGTGACCGCACCGTGGATGTTGCAGTTCGGCGGTCACCACCTGGCGATCAATCTGACCATGGCGGGGAGCCAGGCGAGCATGGCGCCGAGCCTCCCCGCCGCTCAGCCCGCCACCTATACATTCGAGGGCCGGACCGTCCGCCCGCTGGGCAACGAGAACGACAAGGCGTTCGCGCTGATCAACGCCATGGATGATGCCCAGCAGAAGCAGGCCATCATCGGTTCTCGTGTCGCCGATCTCGTGCTCGGACCCGGTCAGGAGGGACGAACCATTCAACCCGAAGGCATTCGGGCATCAGCCTTGTCGGCGTCGCAGCAGACGATACTGCTCGACATCGTGCGCGAGTGGACGGGCATCATGAACCACGCGTTCGCCGGACCGCGGCTGACCGAGATCCGGACGAACCTCCCCGACACCTACTTCGCCTGGAGCGGCCCCACAACCGTCGGCAGCGCCGCGTACTTCCGAATCCAGGGGCCAACCCTCGTAATCGAGTACGCGCCGCAAGGCAGCGTCGACCACATCCATACCATCTACCGCGATCCGACCAACGACTACGGTGCCAAGTTCACGAAGAAGTAGCCGTGTCGCGTGTGTGCTGGCTTTGACGACGGCAATTATCGCCGTCGCCGAGGTGTCGGCGCATCGAACGGATGAGTACCTCCAGGCCGCGCGACTGGCCATCGACCCGGGTGCAGTCGCACTAGAGTTGGACCTGACACCAGGGATTGCCCTGGCCGAGGGGATCATCGCCGACATCGATCGCAATCGTGATGGATCGCTGTCTCCGGACGAGCAACGTGCCTACGCGAGCCTGGCGCTCAGCGCGCTGACGATCGAAGTCGACGGGACGCCCGTTCGAGCCCAGCTCGGCGCCATCAGTTTCCCCGCTGCGGAAGCCATGAGCCGCGGCGAGGGCACCATCCGGCTTCAATCGAGGGCGGCACTCCCCCGCCTGTCCGCAGGCCCTCATCAGCTGTTGTTTCGCAACGGCCACCATCCGGATCGCAGTGTCTATCTCGCGAACGCGCTTGTACCGCAAAGCAGCGACGTTGCGGTCACGGCGCAGCGGCGCGACGGCGATCAGACTGAGCTGACCATCGACTTCGTCCTTCGCGCAACATCGTCGTCTACCACAGGGGTGTGGCTGCTGGGTTGTGTCGCTGCCGCGATGGTGCTATCGGTCCTCGTGATCCGACGATCACGATGATGGGCCGAAGCCAGCGTCGATCGGGCAATCCACGTCGAGTCCTGGCGATCCTCGTCGACGACGATCCCGCCGCCCGGAAGATGAGCGGCGCGATCGCGCTGCAGATGGAACAGTATGGAACTGGCAGAATCAACTTCAGGAATCTCTGGTTGAAGCAGCGCGGTTAGATCGGGCACGGACGTGCCACCCACCCATCGATTGCCTGCCCTGTGTCCGTTACACGCATTTGCATTGATTGCTGGTCGCCATTCTTACTACACTCGCGCCGGCTTTTCGATCGGACCTGTTGCGTCCTGATCTCTAGGAAGTCCCGTTGCGGTGGGTCGTGCCCGTCGTGGCGTGGCCGAGCGTCCGGCCATTCCAGGCCATCGTGGACGCCGACTCCATTGGACACACGCATGAGCAAGACACCCACGTCACAGTCCTCACGCCGGTTGCCACGGTTACGGCCAACGACCTCTGCGATCGTTGTCGCTTTGATCTCTATCGCGGCGGCTTCTTCCTACATGGCGCCGTCGTTCGCCATAACCAATGGCGGGAGCATTACCGCGCTGGGCGTGCCGCTCACGGAAACCTTCGATACGCTCGCCTCGACTGGAACCAGCAGCTGGACCGACCATTTGACGATTCCCGGGTGGTGGTCGACCCGAACGACCTACAGCTCCGGAACGGGGTCGTCTAACACCGGAGCCCTTTATAGCTTCGGCGTGGCGGGCACCAACCCCGTCACCGATCGTGCGTTAGGCTCGGTCGCGTCGGGCGGGACCGGCACTGTTTTCCATGCGGCCAGGCTGACGAACGATACCGTCGGAACGATTACTTCGCTCGACATCAGCTATGTGGGTGAGCAGTGGCGCAACGGCGGGAACGCGGCCGCGCACACGCTCACCTTTCAGTACCAGGTCGCCGACGCGGGCGTCATCACCGGCGCGAACGCTCCGTCGAGTGGTTGGACGACTTTTTCCGCGTTGAGCTTTACGAGCCCCGTGGTCGGCGCAACCGCCGCAACCCTGGACGGTAACGCCGCGGCGAACCGCACGGCGGTGACCGGCACGCTCGCGGTGACGGCCACCAGCGGACGGGAGATTTGGCTCCGGTGGATGGACCCGGATGACGCTGGAAGCGACCACGGATTGGCGATCGACGACTTTAGTGTGACGGCGAGGAGCGCCGGCGATGACGCGCCTTCGGTCGTAAGTACAGTGCCGGCGGACCAGGCCATCAATGTCGCCGTCGATTCGAACATCGTCATCAACTTCAGCGAGAGCGTGGACGCGACCGCCAGCGCGTTTGTGATCCAATGCCCGACGGGGGCGCCACAGGCCTTTGCACAAAGCGCTTCGCCCAGCAGCAGCGTTACTTTGAATCCGGCAGTGGATCTGCCACTCGGCACCATCTGTAGCGTGACGGTGACCGCCGATCAAATCTCGGATACGGATAGCGACGATCCGCCAGATCACGCTGCCGCCGACGTCGTCTTCTCGTTCACGACAGCGAGTTCACCGGGCGACAGCGCGCCCGCGGTTGGCGCCACCACGCCTGCGAACGGCGCCACGAACGTTCCTGTCGCTTCGGACATCGTCATCAACTTCAGCGAGAGCGTCACCGCGACCGCCAGCGCGTTCGCGCTGGACTGCCCAGTCGGCGCCCCGCAGTCCTTTACGCAGACGGCCTCGCCTGCGAGCTCTTTCACGCTGACTCCAGCTGTCGCTCTTCCGTTCAGCACGAGCTGCACGGTGACGGTCAGCGCAAGTCAGATTTCTGACACTGATACGACCGATCCGCCCGACTCGATGGGATCGGACGTTACGTTCTCGTTCACGACGGCGAGCCCGCTTCCCCCCGTCGCCACAAACGTGATCATCAACGAGCTGGACTCTGACACTCCGGGCACGGACGCGGCGGAGTTCGTGGAGCTCTACGATGGCGGCGCCGGCAACACGCCGCTCGATGGTTTGGTCGTCGTTTTCTACAACGGATCCAACGATCTGTCGTATGCGGCGTTCGATCTCGACGGGTTCCATACGGATGCGAGCGGCTACTTTACGCTTGGCAACCCCGCCGTTCCGGGGGTCGACCTCGTCTTCAACCCGGGTGCTGCCGGGCTGCTCCAGAACGGTGCGGATGCCGTCGCGCTCTTCGCCGGCAGCGCGACCGACTTTCCCATCGGCACCACGGTCACCACGACGAATCTGGTGGACGCCGTCGTATACGACACCGACGATGCGGACGATCCGGGCTTGCTCACGTTGTTGAATGTTGGACAGCCGCAGGTCAACGAGAACGGCGGGGGCAGCGGTGACACGCAGTCGAGCCAGCGCTGCCCTGACGGCTCGGGCGGCGCGCGTAACACGTCCACTTACGCGCAGGGCCCGCCGACTCCAGGCGCGGCCAACACCTGCCCACCACCGCCTGAGCCGAGCAATAGCACGATCGTGATCAGTCAGCTCTACGGCGGTGGGGGAAACGCCGGCGCCACGTATCAAAATGACTACGTCGAGTTGTACAACCGCGGCACGACGGCCGTCGACACTGGCGGCTGGTCCCTACAGTACGCGTCGGCCACCGGCAATGCCTGGGATGTGAACAGGCAGCCGCTCGGCGGAACCATCGGCCCTGGCCAGTACTACCTCGTCTCCCTGGCGTCAGGCGGCGCAAACGGCGCAGCCCTACCGCCGGCCAACATCAGCGGCCTGATCAACATGAGCGGCACGAGCGGAAAGATCGCTCTCGTGAACAGCTTCGATGGGCTCGTCGGCAACTGTCCGACGGGTGATCCCCACGTGATGGACTTTGTCGGCTACGGGAGCGCTGATTGCCGCGAGGGAGTCGCGACTGCTCCTGCGCCAAGCAATACGACGTCGATATTGCGCGCGGGCAACGGGAGCGTCGACACCAACAACAACGGCAGCGACTTCGCAACAGGCGTGCCGGCTCCCAGGCAAACCGCTCCTATCGTCGAGCTCGGGCCGCTCGTGTTGAGCACCGATCCGCGCCCGAACGGTACGACCGCTCCGCGCGACGCCACGATCCAGGTGACGTTCACCGAAGCGGTCGACGTGTTCGGCGCGTGGTTCGACATCACGTGCGCCATCAGCGGAGTGCACAACAGCGCGACTTCTGCGGGGACTGGACGAGATCACTACGTCACGCCAAATTTCAATTTCATGGCGGGCGAGCAGTGCACGGTCACGATCTTCAAGGACCAGGTGACCGATCAGGATCTGGACGACGCCGGGCCGAACACCGACACGCTGCCGGCGAACTTCGTCTGGTCCTTTACGGTTGCGACCGGCACCGCACCTCCCTTCCCGCCGAGCGTCCACCTGACGATGGGCAATCCCAGCGGCGCAGTCGCCAGCCTGGATCAGCCGAACAACTACCTGATGGAGAAGGCGGAGTATGCCTTGTCGTATGCCAGGGACCTCGGCCGGCCGAATTGGGTGAGCTGGCACCTGTCGGACGAGTGGATTGGCACCCTGACGCGCGTGGATACGTTCCGTCCCGATCCTGAGGTGCCCCCCGACTGGTATCGCGTGCAGTCGTTCGATTTTGCCGGCACCGGTTTCGATCGCGGTCACCTGACGCCTAACGCCGACCGCGACAAGGAGACGTCGATCCCGATCAATCAGGCAACCTTCCTGATGTCGAACATGCTGGCGCAGGCACCTGACAACAATCAGGGACCGTGGGCGTCGCTCGAAAACTATCTCAGGACGTTGCTACCCGCCGACGAGTTGTACATCGTTGCCGGTGGAGCGGGAACTGGCGGCACGGGCAGCAACGGAGACGTGACCACGACGATCGCCGGCGGTCACGTGACGGTGCCGGCCTGGACGTGGAAAGTGGCACTGGTACTTCCGAAAGACGCGGGCGACGACATATCCCGCGTCAGCTGCTCCGCTCGAACGATCGCCGTCATCATGCCCAACACACAGGGCATCAGAGATGACCCGTGGGAAAACTTCCTGACCACCGTCGATGCGGTAGAGACCCTGTCCGGCTATGACCTCTTCTCCAATCTGCCTGAGCCGATTCAACGGTGCATCGAGGCGGGTATCAACGGCAACAACCCCGAACTGGATACAGACGGGGATGGCGTCTCCGACCGCCTCGACAACTGTCGGCTGACCCCCAATTCGGATCAGGCCGACGTCGACCAGGACGGCGTGGGCGACTCGTGCGACAACTGCCGCACGACACCGAACGCCGATCAAACCGATAGCAACGGAAACGGCGTGGGCGACGCCTGCGAGGACAGGACTGCGCCGCTCGTCAGCTGCGCTGCCCCGGATGGCGCGTGGCACGGCAACAACGTCGCCATCGCCTGCACGGCGAGCGACGCCGGAACCGGGTTGGCCAATCCGGCGGACGCCTCCTTCTTCCTGGTGACATCCGTCGGCCCCGGGGTCGAGACCGCGAGCGCCAGTACCGACAGCCGCATCGTGTGCGATGTCGCCGGCAACTGCGCCACGGCCGGACCGATCGCGGACAACATGATCGACCGGAAGGCGCCGGTCATATCGGTCACCACACCAACCAGCGGCGCCGTGTATCCGCTCAACGATAGCGTCGCCGCCGCATATGCATGCGCCGACGGAGGCGCGGGCACGTCGTCGTGCACCGGCACCGTCGTCGCCGGGACGCCGATCGATACGTCTTCGACCGGGGCCAAGACGTTCGTCGTCAACGCCGCGGACGCCGCCGGCAACTCGTCGAGCGCGACCGTGTCCTACACCATCAAGCGGATGCTCACGGCCGTCGGCGCGGCGAAGGCGTGGATCGGGCTGAAGAACAGCGATGACGTGGGGCTGCGAGTGGACCTGCGGGCCCAGGTGCTGGTCAACGGCAACATCGCCGCGACGGGTGAACTGCTGAATGTCTCGGCGGGCAGCAGCGGCTTCAACAACGCGGTCCTGCAATCGATCGCCATGGCGCTGACCGCCGGCCCTGTTGAGGTGCCGCGCTTTGGCGTGGTGTCGCTGCGCCTCGACGCGCGCCGCACCTGCTCGGGCGGCGGACACAACTCGGGCACCGTGCGCGAGTGGTACAACGGCGACGCGGTCGATAGTGGCCCGCGGCGGGACGCCGGAAGCCGCGTGATCGCTACCATCGGCGGCCAGGTCGCGGAGCTCTTTCAGCGGCCCATGTTCCTGCTCCTGCCCACCAATGGAAACGTTCGAACGTCCGTCGACGTGGCCGTCAACAGCAGCGTGTCGTGCCCGGCACGGCCGTACGTCCCGTTCGGCGTGTGGAGCATCGTGATGCCGTAGCGGAATGCCGCACAATCACGTCGGCCCAGCGGGGGACGAAGAACCCACCGCAGGGCTACGGCGCGGTGGCCTCCGCCCGCATGGATTTCCGGGAGTACGACCGTATCGATGAGGACGCGCTCAATCGGATCCTCTGGCACAGCATCAAGGGAGAGAACGTCGCCTATCCGGCACCCGTCCGTCGTGCGCTGCCCACGCCGCTAGGACTGTTCCGCTTCCCGAAGGAAGTCGAGTGAAGCATCGATTGAGCCAAGACGCTGGCAGATTTCGCCTGACACCTCAGGGGTGTCCAGCATGTCTGCAGGTCTCGATCGTCAGTACGGGAGGTTTGTCGCCGGGATTGCGTGTGTCTTCGCGGCCTGTGTCGCATCGGCACAGGCCCAGGAGCAGAACCCGACGCCGACAACAATGTGGTCGCTGGACTCCCCGAGCGTGCGTCTCCCCGTCGGCGACATCATCTATGTCACCGATGCGGCCGGCGTGACGCTGAAAGGGAGACTGGCTGCAGCGACCACCGACTCCGTCCAGGTGGACGTCAAGGGTCACCTTCGTACGATATCGACGACGAACGTCCGCCGCATTCAGTGGCAAAAGCCCGACTCTCCCGTAAACGGCGCGCTGATCGGTGCCGCAGTCGGCGCGGCGCCAGGGCTCTACTGGCTCAACGCGGATCCGAACGAGTGCCAGACGCTGTGCCCCGAAGAGTACGCGCTCGTTGCTCTTGGCGCAGTCGTCGGCGCGCTGATCGACCACGCCATCAAGAAACGGGTGACGGTGTATGCTGTCGGGACGTCGAACGAACGTGCCGCAAACCTGGTGATCGGCCCGCTCGTCGCGCGCCATCGCAAGGGCATGCAACTCGTCCTGAGGTTCTAAAGCTCGGTCAGCACCATTTCATTCGATCGAGAGGGAGATACATGGTGTTGTGTTCCCTGCCGCTCCGTTCTACCTGGCTTCGCTGGACCGACAGAGGTTCCATGACCGGTCTTGCCGTGTTCACGGCCGCGACTCTTCTGACATTCGCGTCGCCTATGGCCATGATGCCCGTGGCGCAGTCCCCGATGTGTGCCATCGATATGGGCAGCAACACGTTCCGGCGCATCACGGGACGCTTCGCCGACGGTCGGTACGAGCAGCAGCCGATCGAAAGGAAGACACTCAGCGTTGGCGACGATGTGACGCGCACCGGACGAATCAGTGATGCCAAGCTCGCCGAGATCGGGCAGACGCTATCGGCCTTCAAAGCTGCGTGCGAGAAAGACGGGGCCGCTCGGGTGGTCGCAATTGGAACGGCGGCTTTCAGAGACGCGGCGAACGGCCAGGCTGCTGTCGACCTCGCCAAGGGGCTTGGCATCGACATGGAGATTGCTACCGAAGCGCGCGAGTCTCAACTGGCCTACCTCGTCGGTACGCTCGGCCGGAAGGGATACGCTGTTATCGACAACGGAAGCCGAAGCATCGAGCTGGTGGCCAAAGACGACCACGCACAGCATCAGATCGTTTTCAACCTGGGATATCGAGTGGCGTACGACACCTATTTCGCCGCCGCAACCGATCCCGTAGCCGCATCCGCGGCTTTTCGCAGCCGTCTACTAAAGGAAGCCGCACCTGCCCGCTTCATGAAAGGCAAGCACGCGCTGATCGGCGTGGAATTCGGTGACATGGCAGAGTTCCTCTTTGCACCCGGTGCAGTCGAGGGGCGAGTCTTTACGCTCGAGGCGCTGCAGCAGAAGGTGCGCGAGCTCACGAGCGGCGGCGCGGAGGCCTTCGCCGCGCTGAAGAAGACCAAAGAGATCGATCGGGCACTGCCTCGACTGATGGTCGCCGCGACTCTGGTCGAAGCGTTCGGCTATACCGCCTTGGAATTGACCGAGCGGGAGCTTGCGGCTGGCCTGATCGTCGAAGCGGGCCTGAAGACTCGCTGAGGGGACCTGCGCGAGCACCTCAGCAACATCTGAGCTCGAGATGCTTAGAGTCGTTCGAGTGCGGCGCGGGCGAGCGCATTGCGCCGTCTGGCACATGGGCTCGTGCCAGCGGCCCGCTTCGCCTCTGCCCTTATGCGCTCTGAGGCGTATCGCAGCTCGCGGCGCGCCGCGTCCTGATCCATTTCGGTCAGCGCGAGCACTGTGTACCAGAAGGGGAAGGTGCGCCACTCACCCTTGCCATCTCGCATCGAACGCAGCTTGGAAAGCCCGAGTCGCAGCCGCACGTCCTGTCGATCGAGCCCACCCGCGAGGATGTTCCGCCACAGGCTGACCGTGCATTTGCCGCAGCAGTACACCCCGGCGCTGTTCCTGGGTGAATCCATCGCGGCCTTTTCAACACGCTCCATGATCCAGGCCGTCGCCCGGTTGAGCGCTGCTGTCGCCATCGCGTCGTCGCTCTTCAGCAACAATAGCGCCCGACAGGACTCTTCGCCGAGGATGTGACGGGCTGACGCGGACGCCACTCGCTCGCCGGTGAACAACCGGATTCCAGACGCCAATTCCGGCGCAAAGCCAGCAAAGAGCCCGCCGTACGCTCCCGCCAACCCCTCACGCGCTGCAATCCAACGCGCGACGTGGCGACGATCCTTCGCCGGGATGACCTCGCCCAGAAATACGGCCTCGTTCACCGCATCGACCGTCTCTGACAGGCTGTTTCGATGGATTAGCATCGTGAGCACACAAGAACGAAGTGCAGGATTCTAGCCGACTCGCTCGTCCACGTCGAGGGCCGAGAAACGGCATCAGATCGACGAAAGGGGTGGTTGCGTCTCTGCGTCTTCGCCGTTTGTTTTTGTAAAGTGGTTTTCGCATCTGGCCATCTGACCAGAACCGGCGTGTCCGGCTCGGGTCAGATGCGGTTGGGGTTGGATTTGGAGGGCGTCAGCTTCCGATCTGCCCGCCGTCATCCTTGGTGATGACCAGGCAGGCCGAGCGGGGACGCTCGCCCTCGTCGCCATCAGGCCACGAGCTGATGGCCTTGGGGTTGCTGCCGTTTGCGGTGTGGTTGCCGCTCGCAGGCTCTCCGGGATGCTGAATCCCGACGAACATCGTCTTCTCGTCGGGAGTCACGAACACGCCGGTGATCTCACAGCCCTTGGGCCCGACGAGGAACCGGCGAGTCTCGCCGCTCGTCGGGTCGGCGCACAGCATCTGGTTGTTGCCAAAACCGGCGTAGAGCCCGCTATTGATCGGTCCTGGCTGAGACGTCAGTCTGGATCCAGAGCCGACCGCTTGGCGCCACGTACAGGCCGTCGGGCGAGCCAAACTTGTCCCCATTGATCGTGGAGCCGTGACCGGCCACCGCCGGATCACCGCCGAGAGCGAAGATATCCCAGTAGAACGTCGGCTCGCTGAAGTCGTTGGCGTACTTCCAGCGGAGGATGTGCCCGTACGCATTGCCGGCCGGTTTGCCGCTGACTGCATCGGCTGGCCCACCACGCGGGTTCGAGGCATCTATGGGGCTGTTTGGTTTTCCGGTGCGCGGATTGGTCCCGGTGATGCCGCGATTGGAGTTGTTGGTCAGCGTTCCGACGACGGTCAGTGCCTCCGGGAAGGTGTCAATCCATTCCGGGCGATCCATCGGCGTCGCTCCGACCGCGTCTGCGGCGCTTCGAGTGTTGATCAGGATGTCGTTGAGCGACCACTCCTCCAGTCCGTCGACGCCCGGCTGCAGCGGCAGCCAGATACCGGTGCCGTCCTCGTTGAACCGCGCCACGTAGAGAATCCCGTCGTCCAGCGGGTTGATACCCCGTCGAATCGCGCTGCGCCAGCGGCGGTTCGAGACGTATCGATAGATGTACTCGAACTGCTCATCGTCGCCCATGTAGACGACGACGCGCCCGTCGCGCGCCTCCTGGACCCACGCGCCTTCGTGCTTCAGGCGCCCGAGCGCGGTGCGCTTCACGGGTGTCGAGGTCGGAACAAACGGATTGAATTCGACCACCCAACCAAAGCGGTGTGCCTCGTTCGGCTCGAGGTTGGCGTCGAACCGGGTGTCGGTGGTGTGCCACAGATAACCGGCGCCAGATGCGTTGATGCCGTACCGCTGCTCGAGTTGAGTCAGGGCCCCGGTCTTTCGGAAATAGCCGTTGAAGTTCTCTTCGCAGGCGAGATACGTGCCCCAGGGCGTGAAGCCCATGGCGCAGTTGTTGATCGTTCCGCGCACGATACGGCCGGTGGGGTCGGCGCTGGTGATCAGGCGCGGATCGGCCGTGTCTTTGTCCCACTGTCCAACGGGACCCCCAATCTTCATCCGGGTCTGCGCCGTGAGGCGGCGTGCGTATCGCGATGGTCGAACGACCTTCCATTCGCCCGGCTCGTCGTCTTGTTTCTTGCCGTTCTTGTCCCAGGGTTTCCGCCACGAGTCCCAGGGATCCTTGCCGTTCCGCCGGCGCTCCCGTTTGATCTCGATGACCGAAACGCCGTGCGCGTTTTGCGACTTCGCCGTTTTCTCGGGTGTCCAGTTGGCATTTCCGTCCGGGAACAGCAGTCCGTCGTCGCTGTACTCGTTGTTCTGAACGAGGAGTCCGTGTTCGGAGGCTTTGTCCAACCCGCGATCCCAAAACCCATCGGGTTCATCGAGGGGGAAATACACGACGCCGTCATTGTGCATACCCCACTGAAGCGCCTGCTCGGCCGCGGTATTGCTCGCATCCTGCTTGAAGGCGGGTCCGCTCGACACCGGGTCACCCCACGCGACGAGCACGCTGGCTGTGTATCCAGGCGGTACGACCACGGCATCTTCGGCGGAGACCGGGATTCCATTGAACCCGAGAATGGGGTCGCCGCGGTGATGCGATTTGGCGGAGATCGGAACAGCATCGATCAGCGCGCCGATACCTCCGAGAGACACGGTCGCGGCGGTGGCTACGCCGCCGCCGAGGAGCGCGCGGCGGGACAACCGGACGTCGATGACCTCCTGAAACGTTGGTGTGCGGGAGCTGTTGCAGATCGTATCGTGGCTACCATTCGGCATGATGTCACTTCTCCCCGAGAATGTTGTGGTGGTCCATCAAGCCTACTGGCCGACATCACGTCGCTATGACAGCCGAGCCACATTTGCGAAACACCTTGCGACCAGAAAGCGCCACCGCCAAGGGCCATGGCTCGGTGGCAGAACCGGCGCGTTACCGCAGCGTCACATGTCGAGCTCTGATTGCCGCGTATGGGGGCGTCGGATTGCGGGATGACGTCTGACCTCCGACGCACGGGGACGCGTGACAGGGGCCTGAGCCCGGTCACGCGTCCTCACTACACGAATTGGGGCTCTTATCGCCAGGGCGCACACGATGCCTGTCGAACGTTCCAGAACAGCGTGCGGGAAGTAACAGCCGTGTCAGGGTTGTCGGAGAAGACACCGTCCACGCCGAGGCAGTAGAACTGCAGGTATTCCTGCATCGGGTCGTCACCATAGTCCGACAAGAGGAACCGCGCTTCGTTTCGCCACGTGTAGGCGTGAACGAAGAGGCCGGCAGCGTGCGCGTCGTCGATGAGTGACGTCGGCCCGGTGGCCGTTCGGTCGGCGTCGTCCACGGCCCCGTCGCCATTGACGTCATCGGCCGTGCCGTCGCCGTTCGTATCCCGGCCCGCTGCGCCGATGATGTAGCGCTTCCACGGACCGACGCCATCCGCATATGTGGCAATTTCGGCGAGGCCGGCCGGGGTCACGAGATCGGCGTAGGTGCGAGGGTCTCCGGCAACGCGGAAATCGTAGGGGCCGTAGTTGTCCGAGTCGATGCTGCCGTCGAGCCGGACGTCGTTGGCGTCGATCAGCTGGACCAGCCGGACCCTCGTCATGCGATTGAGCTGTTTCAGATTGCCGACTTCGAACGATTGGATGAACACCGGGGCGTTGCGATGGTTCAAGTCGAACGCCGAGAGAGCCTGCAGGAGCGGGCGCTCGAGCGCGAGGCCGACGCGCTGATGGTAGGTGGGGTGCTTGGTCTCGGGATACACGCCGATCGTGCGTCCGGTGAGCTTCTGCGCCCTCTTCGCGAGCGCCAATACCTCGACAAACGTCGGTACTTTGGTACTGGTCGTCGAACTGCGTGGCGCGGAAACGTAACCGCTGGCGCGCGCGCAGGGTCTTGATCTCGCTCAGGGTGAAATCGTCCGCGAACCAGCCGGTCTCGACGATGCCGTCGATGGTCTTGGTCGTGCGGCGTGACGCGAACTCAGGATGGTTGGCGACGTTGGTCGTCTCGGTGATGTTGACCTCGTGTCGCGCAATGAGGACGCCGTCCTTGGTAGCCACCAGATCGGGCTCGATATAGTCGGCGCCTTGAGAAATCGCCAATTGGTAGGACGCGAGCGTGTGTTCCGGCAGATAGCCAGTGGCGCCTCGATGCCCAAGAACCAGGGGCTTCGGTTCCCGCGGACCGTCGCCGTGCCGATCGTTCGCGGAGACGAGCGCGGTGGCAAGCGCGCACGACAGCGCAGCCGCCACGAGAGAAGGATGTCGCATTAGATGCCTCCTTGGGTACGTGCGTCAGTGCACGTCCATGTCTGGTGCCCGAGCATCGTAGGCACCTCATGCGACAACCGATTGGCGGGAGAGTGTCGACCGTGTCACGGCCGCGGAGGCCCGCGATTCATCGTCTTCGCAAGCAACCGAGCGCTACGGCAATCAGCCAGCTCTGCAGGGAAGTTTACGCCGTCGTCGATCATTCTTCTCGTCGGTCGTTACACGCCACTCATAGAGTCGACCCGCTCCTTCGCCTGGAGCGTTTTTCATTTGTCCGTAGTGTCCGCTTTAGGCGGACACGCTGAAGTCCGGCTAAAGCCGGACACTACGCGCTACAAAGTAATGAGAACCGCTCTAGCGCGAGGCGTGACGCCGGCGCTCGGCGGCACCGAGGATCAGTAGAGCCGCGGCCGCGACGAGCGCCGGGATCGCCACGAGCGCGTAGACCGTGGTCACTTCCCAGCCCAGCGCGAGCATCCCCCCACCCAGCAGCGAGCCCACGATCGATCCGCTGCGACCGATCCCATTGGCCCAACTCACCCCGTGGTCGGATCGGCGCCTGAACGTCGATGATCTTGGAGGGGGTCAGCTGGGCCACGTGGTACCTAAACGTATACTGTGAATGCTGTTTGGAGGAAACGAGTGTCATCCGATCCGATCGCCCCACCCCAGGAAGTGCTCCACCTCTTTCGCGAGGAGCGGCGCGATGCCTGAGTCGCGCGGCCAACGCACCGGCGCTCGTCTCCGGGCCGTCGCCGATGAACTGCTGGCTGAAGTCACGCGCCTTCCGCCGGACCTCGTCACCTGGCAACCGGATGCCGGCGTCTGGTCGGTGATGGATATCCTGTGCCACGTTCAGGAGTTCGTCCCCTACTGGACGTCAGAGACGATGCGGGTGATCGAGGATCCGCAGGTGAGGTGGGGACGAGACCATACCGATCTCGACCGTCTGGCCGCCGTCACCGACACAGCGGCCAGGCGCCTGACGGACGTCCAACAGGCGATTCGACATGGAGCCGCGCAGTCAGCTGCGACGTTGTCCCGGTTGAGTGATGCGGATTTCGACGTCGAAGCGACGAGCAAGAACCCGCGAATGGGCCAGAAGTCTGCCGGCTTCATCGTCGATCACCTGATCATCGGGCACGTCGAGAAGCACATCGGCCAGATACGGCGCAACGTGACGCAGTTTCAGCAGAAGGGTCAATCCGTGAGCGACTTCCTTTTTCCGCCGCCGTCGCCGGCGGCCGCGCCGATCCGCGGTCGGGCGGAGCGCTTTCCCATCCGTCGCATCTTCTGTGTCGGCCGCAACTACGAGGCGCACGCGAAGGAAATGGGGGTCGCCGTCGATCGCGAGGCGCCGTTCTATTTCACGAAGGCATCCGAACACTACGCGCCGTCCGGGGCCACGATCGCCTATCCGCCTGGGACGACCAACTATCACTACGAGATGGAGCTCGTCGTCGCCATCGGCACGGCGGGATTTCGCATCGCCGAAGGGCGGGCACTCGAGCACGTGTTCGGCTACGCCTGCGGATTGGACATGACGCGTCGCGATCTCCAGTCTGCCGCGAAGGAGAAGCAGCGGCCCTGGGACATCGGCAAGGACGTCGAGCAGTCGGCGGTGCTCGGCGACATCGTGCCGGCAGCGGAGGTCGGCCACCCCGACCGCGGCCGCATCGAGCTACGGGTCAACGGTCAGACGAAGCAGTCGGCCGACGTGTCGCAGCTGATTCACGGCGTCGCTGCCGTCATCGCGCATCTGTCGCAGTACCTACCATCTGCAGCCGGGCGATCTCATCTACACCGGCACGCCGGAAGGCGTGGGCGCGGTAAAGCCGGGCGATCGGCTCGAGGGATCGATTGAGGGGGTGGGAACGATTGCTGTGACGGTGAGCGATCCCGCCTGAAGCCGGTCTCGCAGGGCCTTCATTCCACGCGCAGCGCCTCCAGCGGATCGATCCTGGTGGCGCGGCGCGCCGGGATCCAGGTGGCGAGCAGCGTGACTCCGACGACGACGACCGTGACCATCGCGGCAACGGCCGCCGTGCCTGACGGCGCTTCGTCGCCGCTCAACGCTGCCAGCAGACGCAGCCCCATCATGCTGAGCGTGAGCCCAATGAAAACGCCGCCGAGGCTGAGTTTCAGACCGCGACGGAGGAACATCCCCAGAATGCGGTGGTGATCGGCGCCGAGCGCCGCGCGAATGCCGATCTCGCGCACGCGTTGGTCGACCGCGAGCGCGACCACGGCATAGAGCCCGATCGCCGAGAGCAGGAGCGCTAAGGCACCGCTGCCGCCGGCAGCCGCGATGGCGTTTATGAAGCTGCTCCGCTGGCCGTTCTCGATCGCGGCGATCGTCCTGGCACTGACCAGCGACAGCTCGGGCGCGTCGCTGTTGGCGACCGACCGAATCACCGGAATGATCGGTTCCGCGGGCCCCTGCGTCCGGATCAGGAAATGGCCCGTCACCCGCACGGTTGACACAAAGATCCGGTCGTCGCGTGCGTTTCCACCCGCACCCGGATCGTCCACGACACCGATGACCGTCAACGTGCCAGACCGACCGTGGAAGCCGCCGACACTGACAATCCGCCGTCCGATGGGACCGGCCTCCCCCCAGAGCCGCCGAGCCAGGTCGGCACCGATGACAATCGCACCCGGTGGATCGCCACCGGCGGGATCGAAATCGCGTCCGAGGACAACGGGAATGCGCATCAGTGAAAAGTAGCCGGTCGGCGCCGCATGCGCGCGGATGCTGATCGACGCCGGGAGCTCGACGCCGGGCACTTCGTCCGAGCGGTGCACGGCGACCTCGAGATAGTCGTCGGCATTTTCCTGCGGCACGACGGCAACCACTCCTGGCAGCGCCACAAGCCGCGTCCGCAGGCGCGCCAGCGCCTGTTCGCGCTGGACGTCCATCGATCCGTATCGCGGGTTGGTGTTGAAGCGCGCGTCCACGATCCTGTCGGCCTGAACCGCACGCGGCATCTCACGCACGCTTTCGACCATATACAGGAGCAACGCGCCCATTGCCAGCAGCGCCGGCTGCGTGAGCGCGATCTGCGCGACGACCAGGGTGGCCGGCAGGCGCGAGCGCGACGGCGCCATCGTCCCGGCGGCGTCTTTGAGCACGTCCGACAGCGCCAGTCGCGTGGCATGCAGCGCCGGCGAGAGGCCGAACAGGACGCCGGCAGCAAGCGCCAGTCCGCCGGTGAAGATGAGGCTGCGCCCGTCGATCGCGACGTGCAGATCCGGAATGGCCGACTCGAACACGCGCAGCAGGACCCAGATGACGAACAGGCCCAGCGCTGCCCCGCCAAGCGCGAGCATCGCGCTCTCCGTCACCAGTTGCCGAACGAGCCGGCGGCGCGAAGCGCCGAGTGCGAGACGCACGGCCATCTCCCGCCGCCGCGCGATGGCCAGGCCCGCCTGCAGCGCGCTGACCGTGGTGCACGTGATCGATAGAACGAGGACCGGTATCAGGAGCGGGATGAGCTGGCCGACCAGCTGCCTCCGCCGATTCTGTACTTCTCCCGACGGTGGAAAGTAGTTGTCGGCGAGCAGCGGGACGACGTCGGTCGAGAGAATGCCCGCTCTCCGCGTCGTCTGCTGCGCGTCGGTGCGCGCCGCGATCGCCTCGACGATTGACAGCGTGTGACTCGCCTGGATCCCGGGCTGCAGCCTGGCGACGATGCCGAAGATGGCCGTGTCAGGGCTCTGCCCGGCGTGTGCCGGCGTGCGCTGGACGAGGGGGCGCGCGCTGAGCGGCAGCCACACCCGGACCTGCGAGCCGCCGGTCCTGGCGCCGTTGAACCGGCGCGGCGCGACGCCGACGATCGTGACCGGCACGCCGTTGACCTTGAGCGTGCGGCCGATCACGTCGTTCGCCTGGCCGTAAAACCGATCCCACACGGTGTAACTGATCACGGTGACGAGCTCCGGGGCGTCATGCCCCGGCAAGCCGGCGCCGGCAATCGGAAGGACGCCGAGCACCTGGAAATAGCTCGCCGTCACGTAGGTCGCCGCGCCGCTCTGCAGGCTCTCGTCGTCGCGTCCGACGTCCAGCGCCACGTCGCTCGACGTCCAGGCCGCGACGGAGCCAAACAGATCCGTTTGCGCGGCGTACTCGGCGTACTCCGAGTACGAGAACTCGCGCCCGAGTGCGAAGCCCCGCGATTGGTTGCGATCGATGCCGCGGATGCGAACCAGCGATTCGTCGGGCGTGAAACCTGCCGGCACGCCCCTGACGAACGAGGACACAAGGACGAAGAGAGCCGTATTGAAGCCGATGCCGAGCGCCAGCACGACGACCATGGTGATGGTCGAGACGGGCCGACGGGCGAACTGGCGAAGCCCGAAGCGGGCATCGGCGGCGAGCGACTCGAGGCGACGGCCGCCGCGGGCGTCGCGCGCCTCCTCGTGAAGGACGTTCAGGTTGCCAAACTCCCGCCGCGCCGCACGCTCCGCTTCGTCGCGGGCCATACCCTGCGCCATCAGGCGCTCCACGATCCGAGCAAGATGATCGGCCATTTCGTCGCGCATCTCGCGGTCGAGACGACGACCGAAAAGCCGTGAGCGCAGCCAGAGCCGGAGGCGATTCAGCACGGGCAGTACTCCAGGACGGCGAGTTCAGGTCTCTCGCAGGATTGCGGTCAGCGCACCGGAGAATCGCGTCCATTCCTGCCGCTGGTCCTTCAGCTGCCTGCGGCCGGATGCGGTCGTCGAGTAGATCTTGGCGCGGCGTCCGCTGTCCGTGTCCCGCCATGCGGCGCGGATGAGCCCGCGCTGCTCCAGCCGGTAGAGAGCCGGGTAGAGGGAACCGGCGTTGATGCTGAGGACGTCCCGGCTGATCGTCTGAATCCGCTGCGCCAGCTCGTAACCGTTGGTCGGGTGGGCGTCGACGAGCTGCAGGACGATCAAATCGAGCGTGCCCGGCAGCATGGATGGTTTCTTCGCGCGCGTCATATAGCTAGATGATCTAGTGAACAGCGTAGCATGTCGATCACACGTGGTCAACGGTGACAAACATCGCTTCTGCTGACGTCCGCCAGCCGTATCTGGTGCGGCTCCACACGAGCCCGTGGTTCGATGCCCTTCGCGCCGTATATGCGCAGATGAAGTTTCCGCGTTGAGCCGCGCGAGTAGGTGCGGTCTCTTATGGTTCCATTATGGTGCTATAATGGAACCGTCATGACCGTGAGCCTTTCCATCAAGAACGTTCCCGGCGATCTGGCGGAGGAACTCCGACGACAGGCGGCCCGGCATCACCGGTCGGTGCAGGGCGAGCTGCTGCATATCCTGGAGTCGGCCCTCAGGCCTCAGCCCTTCCGAGCCGGAGCGCTCTGGCGTCAACTCGAGGCGCTCGAGTTCAAGACGGCCGCCACCGCCGCCGGCGCCATCCGAAGGGATCGAGACCGGCGGTGAAGCGCGTCGTCGTCGACGCGTCCGCGCTCGCGGCGTTCGTCTTTCAAGAGCCAGAGGGCGAAGCGATCAGGGATCGCCTCGCTGACGCAACGGTCTTCGCGCCGGCGCTGCTCCGCTACGAGCTCGCGAACACCGCCCTGAAGAAAGCCCGGCAGCAGCCAAGAGACGCGGCACGGATCCTGGCCGCGCTCGCCATTGTCTTGGACGACACGTCAGGCCTTGTCTGGCAGGACGTCGATGCGCGCGACGTGGTGCTCCTCGCACAGGCGGCGAACCTCACTGCATACGACGCCAGCTACCTCTGGCTGGCCGCGGCGCTTGGCGCCGATCTCGTCACGCTCGACAGACGGTTGGGGAAGGCTCTCGACATACTCGCGAGTCCAGCCTGATCGTTCGACCGGTTGGCCCGACACGAATTCTTACGGTGCTATGCCGCACCCGTTGTGATGTCGATCCAGTAGCGGCGTTTCGGCTTGTCGAGGTCCGGCCCACTGACGATGTTCTCGAGCACACCGCTGTTTTTTTCGATGGTTCGGATCGACCCGAGATTGTCGTCGTCGCAGGTCACAAGAATGCGCGAGGCGCCACGACACTTGGCACGCGCGATCTGCAGCGACAAACGAAGGATTGCAGTGGCACAACCCTGCCGGCGGAACTCCGGCACCACAACGTAGCCGATGTGGCCCCCTACGCGCGCAAGATGCTCGTTGAGCGAGTGTCGAATCGAAGCACGGCCGACGATCCTGGCGCCGACAAACGCGAAAAGAAACGTCGATGGAACGTGATGCGCTGAGGGAAGGTTGATGCCCTGGTCCCGTTCCGCCAGCACCTCGAGATAACGATGAAATGGCATCCCTTCGGTGTAGTAGTGAAGAAAAGATGGAACGTCCGGCGAGGTAGCGCGGTGAGCCCGCAGGAACTCTTCCTCCTCGTCGTCCCTCGGCCACCTGAGTATCAGATCTGATGGCATGCTTCCCTTGGATCGGACAAGTCGTGGTCATTCTCTCATCCCTTCGAGTCATTCCATGAACACGGCCGACGGCTCATTCACGATGTTCGCGAAGACCGCAAAGCTCACGAAGGATTATTTTTTTAGCTAGTGGAGGCGAAGAGTCGTCACCACCAACAGCGCGACGTAGAGGACGCAGAAGCCGCCGACGAACGCCGGCGCAAGCACATGCCATGCGAAACCCGTGAACGCGGCCGCGCGCGACGCACGTCGCCGGCTGCGCTCGAGCTGCCTGCGGCATCGCACCCGCACGCGTTCCGCCCGGCCCGGGTCAGGCGCCAAGCGCAACAACGCCTTCAAGCTCTCCGCGCTCGTATCGTGAGAGTCGCGGGACGTCATGTGGTGATCTCCTTCAGGGATGCGAGGATTGGCGCCTCAGCGTCAGTCAAACGACTGGCGAGGAGCGCGCGGGCACGGCTCACGCGCTGGCGCATAGCCTCGGCTGTCACACCGCAGATTTCAGCGGCGTCCGAGTGTCGCAATCCTTCAACGGCTACGAGCAGCAACGCCTCGCGATACGCGAGCGGAAGCGAGGCGAGCGCCGCCGCCAGTCGCCGCCCGGTTTCGCTGGCTTCCACGGCCTCGAGCGGGGATGGCCCGGGCCGGGCATTGGGCCAGAGCCCCAAGAGACCGGCGGCGTGCGAATCCTCGAGCAACCGCGAACGACGGTAGTTCGCGTGCAGGTGGCGGGCGACGGTGAACAGCCATGGGCCGAGGCGGGTGTCGGGCCGAAGGCGACGGGCATGCTTCACAAGCCGCAACCAGGTGTCTTCCAGCAGGTCTTCGCCGACATCGCGTCGATTCGACAGCCTGACGAGAAAGTTGTACAGGCGGGCATTGAATGCGTGATGCACCGCATCGAACGCTCCGGGATCGCCGGTTCGCAGACGGCTGACGAGCTCAAGCTCAGACTCGCGATCCATCGAGGTAATAACACGGAGGGCGCGAGAACGTGACAGCGTCACACCGCCTGCCCGTGGGGGTTATATCAGGTAAAGCGATCTTCCAGGAGGTGGTGCTTGCACGTCCTCGCCAACGCCGGGGTCATGGCCCTTGCCAGTATGTTCGTCGGCGTTCTGCCGCTGACCGTAGGAGTCGTCTACGCCATCTGGCCGACTGAGCAGCGCCTCATGCTCACGCGCACGCTGTCGCTCGCCACCGTGTTCGCGGTGGTCGCCGGCGCGACGCTGGGTTTCATCAACGAGTTGCGCTTCGTCAGTCGCAGCGAGATTATTACCTTCTCGCCACAAGTCGCGATCGGCCTTGCCGAATCGCTGGTTCCACTATTCTTTGGCTTCGGGTGTCTGACGGTCGCCTGGCTCTGCGTGACTCTCGGACTCTGGCGACGTCCATGAGTCTCTCATCGGTGCCGCTCTGCCATCCTCTTCGCGATCACCGCAAGCTATGGTGACAAATCATTCGGGTAACGGCAACACTGTTGCTGTCATACCCAACGTGCTGGCAGTGCGCAGGGCGTCGAGCCGAAGCACTCCTCGCCCGACGAGCAGGCGAACGGTGTCGCTCTTCCGGTATTCAGACAGCAGCGTGCGGCGGGGGCTGGCATACGCCTGGTCCATCGCGTACGTAAGCACCGTCTCCATCACCACGCCTTCTTCGGTGTTCGTCTCTCTGAAGCGGCGCTTGAAGTTCTTCAGGACGGGCGCAAAGGCCGGATCGTCCCACCGTTCAGCGCCGGGTTCGAGGCGCAGAAAGTCATCCAGAACGGCCACATACGACGGGCTTGGCGGCCGACGCCAGAACGCGACGTCAGGACCAAACTCGCTGACGTAGTCTGGAAGGTAGATCATGGTGTTAGCTGGCACTCGATCGACGAGTGCCGGATTGAACCGGCGCACGTCGTCAGCCGTTAAACGCGTTCGCTCGACGATCTCGGCCAGCGAAATCTGACGCGGCGTACGCATCGCGCTGATCGACGCCTGTGGCGTCGACGCGATGAGCCGTTTGATGTTGAACGTGTTGCCGAACACCATCTCTGCGTAGAGATACGAGCGTGGGCCATAACTCTTATGGACCACCTCATACTCCTTGCCCGGGAGGGCCCGCAAGTCGCGGGCTAGCTGGGATCCCAGAAAGTATCGGGTCCGAACATCCGTGGCGCCAAGGTACTCGCCGTTGATGAGCGCCCGCCCGACATTCGTGCCGCCCGCATTGTGCTCCGAGAGCGCGGGGATGAACGATCCGTACTTGGTGGCAAGCACGGACAGGTACGCGGCGCAGTAAGGCGCCTGCGTCGTTTGGTTCCGTCCCTCGATAGGTGTCGGCGAGAAGCCGTTGAGTCGTTTCCAGTTCTTCTGTAGCCACTGACAGAACCCCACGGCGTTGGCTTCGGAGCGCCTTGTAGGATTCAGGCCGGATTCGAAGATGACTTGGGCCAAGCCGATTTCGGCAGGCACGCCGAACCGCTCGTAAATGGCGCCCCACTCCGCGAGGAAAGGGCTGTACCGATCGGCGTTCATCAGGAGTGCGTCTCCGCGCGTTGAGTTGTGCAGCACCGGCCCGGCCGCTTCCTCGAGGAGGAGCGCCACCTGTTGCCGCCGTTCACTCAACTTGGGAGCGAGCTGCTGACCGTCGAGGATGCCCGCGATCGCGGGATCGCTCCACACGGCTTGGCGCGTCCACGTTCCCTTTTTTGGAAACGTCGCGAGAAGGCGTCCGTCAACGGCGCTGCCGAACGCGATCGAGCCGTCGGAAAGCGTGAAGACGTGCTGCCAGAATGCGTAGCCGGGCCTGAAGGCCTCCATGGCGGCAAAGTCGGCGCGCCGGCGCGCGTCGACGGGGTTCTCCGCGGCGGACGGTGCCTGAGCCGACGGCGCGGCTCCCTCAGCGCTCGAGTGGCGTGTGACGACGTTCCACGCGGCCACCGGAATCGCCGCGGTCAGCGCGGCGAGTGCCAGGATGGCCTTCGTGCTCATCGTGGGCCTTCGGAGGATGTGTCTGAGCATGGCGCTTCAGGCCGTGCAGCGCGAAGCGCCGCGGCCCGGACGGCAGGAGTGTGCAATCGATACGCCCGCGCAGCCGGTGTGAGAATCCGGCCTTCAATATGAGAGTTTTGATGGAAGTGTCACAATCTTGACCAGTGCGAGTGACGAGTTTGATCGTGCGGCGACAGATCGGAATGGGGCGTCGGAGGGCGGCCCAAGCCCGTCGAGGCGCAGGTCGTCTTCCTCCGCGCGATTGACGCGAGCCCGACAGAGTGATCGACGACCGCAGATGTAGCGCTCCACGGCCGCGAGAACTACGGCTTCGTGTGTAGCTGACATCAATCACGCCGAATGAGTCGACCCCTGTAGAGCAAGACTCGTCGTGACGAAACACAAACATGCGCCTTCTTTGGGCGTCGACTCTCACGGCCACCGCCAAATAAGCCGCATGAGGGCAAGCCGCCGCACATTCGTCTTCGTCACTCTTGCGTTCTTTGGCTGCCTGCTGCTGCTCTGGGCGGTCCGGCATCTGGCGTCGAGCGGATCCATCGAAATCGTCGAGGCCGAATATGGCGTGCCGGGTCGGACGTGCACCGCCGGACCCGATATCAAGAAGCGCGCGAGCGAGGCGTGCGGAGGCTTCCGCCCTCGCTGCCTGGTGTCGGTGAGCAGCGGCTGGTGCGGCGATCCTGCCCCGGGCGCCGTGAAGACGCTGACGGTCGAGTACATGTGCGGGGCCACGCGGAAACGTGCGTCTGGTACTGAACCCGCTGGCCTGGTACTAAGCTGTCCGTGAATTGTCTTCAGGCGCCACGGGCTGTTCATAGCCAGTGCACAGCAATGAACTGACCTGAGGTCGTGCTGGTACCGGCGCTTCAGTCCACGTCGAACGCCCAACGATCTTGCTGGGAACACGAGTGCGACGAGGTCAGGGGTTCTAGCTCAATCGCTCGACGACTTCGAGTGGGAGATCGACGCCGACGCCTCGGTCACCAAAAACGTCATGGCCCTCAATAACGCGAGAGGACGACCGAACTTCCTCGCCGCGTTGCGGTAAGCTCTGCATCGTGGGGTTGGCCATTCCTGCAGCGAGGAGCTGCTCTCCGTACGAAGCGGTTCTCGGAGAGACGTTCGCTTCGCTTCATGCACACGTCCGCCGCGCTCACCTGCCGCCGCTCAGCGCGGAAGGCACGATCGATGTGGAACATGGCCCGGGATGGCTCGCGCACCAGATAATCTGGTTGATGAAGCTTCCCGCCGCGGGACCACGTCAACCGGTGCGCCTCGACGTCGCGGAGGACGGCTCGGAACTCGTGTGGACGCGCCGCATCGGTGGGTCAATTCTCCGGACGCGTCAACGAGCGAGCGGCTCGCGGCTCGTGGAGCGTTCGGGCCTTGGGCGCGTCTCGTTCGATCTCGCGGTGGAGGACGGCGCGCTTCTGTATCGGCAGGCATCGATGCATGTCGCCGGCCTGCCCCTGCCATCATCCCTGAGTCCCCGCACGGGGGCCGTCGTCTCCGCCACAGCGGAAGGATGGCGTGTCGTGGTGACGGTCACGTGGCGCGGGCGGATCGTCTGCCGCTATGCCGGGACGATCCGCGCGTCATGAGAACCGCGATCTGGCTGCTGCTGTTGCAAGCCTCGCTCGGCACCTTCGACACGCTGTACTACCATGAATACCGGCTGAAGCTGGCGCACGGTGCGCACACCCACGTGGAGCTGCGCCTGCACGCCGCGCGCGATTTCGCGTACGCGATCATCATCGGAAGCCTTGGATTTGTGACCTGGCACGGCGCCTTTGCCTGGGTCCTTCTGGGGCTCCTCCTCGGCGAGATCTGCATCACCCTCTGGGATTTCATCGAGGAAGACAAGATCCGCCGGCTGCCGGCCGGCGAACGGGCGACGCACGCCGTCATGGGAATTGTTTACGGAGCGTTTTTGGCCTTCCTGATTCCACAGATGATCGAATGGTCGAGGCTCGCGACCGGCTTCGGCCCGAGCTATCACGGGTTCCCCGCGTGGATGCTGCTCGTGCTGGCGGCCGGCGTCTTCGCGTCCGGGATTCGCGACCTCATGGCGAGCGCCAGACCGGCGGCGGCGTGACCGACAAGTTCCGCCACTATCGACGCTGGTTCTACGCGGCCGCCATCTACAACGCCCTGTGGGGCAGCGCGGTGGTCGTGTTTCCCGGCACGCTGCTTCGGATGGTAGGCATGAACGCCACTGGCGCGCTGCCGCTCGTGCAGGTCATGGGCATGATGGTGGGCGTGTACGCGTACGGCTACTACCTCCTTGCCCGAGAGCCCAAGCGTTACTGCGGCCTCATCTGGATCGCGCTGGCCGGCAAGACCTTCGGCCCACTGGGATTCGTCTACAGCGCGTCAACCGGTGCGCTTCCCTGGACCTTCGGCTGGATCTGCGTGTTCAACGACCTCATCTGGTGGCCGGTCTTCTGCCGATTCGCGCTCGAGCACGCACGCGAGCACATTTCAACATGACCCGCGCGACGTAGTTCGGTCCACGCGCAGGGCAGCGAGGTTACTTCAAATGTCAGCACTAGCGCCGATCACGTCTGAGCGGCCTTGAGACCCTGGAAATACGTGCTCGCGCCGGCGAGGGCTTTATCGGCACGCGAGAACAGGTCCGCCCCTTGTCCGTTCAGCTTGTCAGCGTTTGGTTTCAGCGCGGTCATCGCGGAGGGTGTCAAGTCGCTCCCGAGGAACGTGATCTGATCGGCGAGGTCCTTGCGAAACAGCTCGAGCGATTCGCCTGCCTCCCTCAGGGACTGAAGCACGCCGGAGAATTCCTTCTGGGTGCCGTCCAGGCGCTGCTTGGCCTGCTCGAGGAGTTGGGGATCCTTGATGTTCTTGATGGTCTCGGCTCGCCCGCCGAAGTAGACGTCTCCCGCCTTCTGCATCTCGGCGATCTTCTGACGTGCCACGCCCACCCGATCGTTCATGGAGTCCATGGACTTCATCACCTTCTTATAGTCGCCTTTCATGTTCGTCGAAGGCTTGGTGACGAGCGCGTTGTAGGCGTCGAGGGTCTTCTGGGTCTGCAGTTTCGCGTTCGCGACCGCCTCGGACGTCGTGGTGCCGGCCTTGACGAAACGGTCGGTTTCTTTCAGACCCTGCGTTCGGCTTCGTTCCGCAGTCTCCTGCGCTGCCGCGAGCGGCGCCACGAACGCGATGGCAAGTATCAGTCCCGCGGTGCGTGCAATCCTTCTCGGCATATGTCCTCCTCGCGTAGTCTCACCCCCACACAACACAGCACGCGCTCCTTCGCGCTGACGTACCTCACCACGCGCCAGCGCCAACTTCGAAGTGAACCGCAATTGATCCTGTTCCCGCCGGCACTTGGGTGCGCGCCCTTGTCGATCTTCGCACACGCTGCCAGCGCTGTGTCGTATTGATCAAGCTGGACATTTCAGATCATGCAGGTTGGTTTCCGCGGGTCGCAACGGCAGAGATCGCCCGCTCCCGCGACCGCGTGCGCTCCACGTGGGCTTCAGCCTGCTCAGCCGGTGGAGGCGCCTTCGCCGATGACGGTTCCGGTGTTGAGCGGCCTTGACGCCGACTGCCGTGTGTAATACTGTTATGTATTACACACCACAATGGCCCTGACCGTCCGCCTCAACCCGAAGACCGAACGCGCGCTGAATGCGCTGGCGAAGCGTCGCGGGCTGTCGCGCTCAGACGTCGTGCGTGAGGCCATCGAGCAGTATCACGTCGCCGGCGACGTCAACTCCGCCGGACGCCCCTACGAGGCGTGGCTGGACGTCATCGGTGTCGTCGCACTCGGCGTCCGCGACCCGGCCCGCACGACTGGCGAGCAGTTCACGACGATCGTCTCCGAGAAGAAGCGTGCGCGACATCCTCGTTGATGCCGGCCCGATGGTCGCGCTGCTTGACCGATCCGATCCGGACCACCGCGCGTGCGTCACTGCGCTCCAGACGCTACGCGGCCCGCTCGTCACCGTGTGGCCGGCGTTGACCGAGGCGATGTACCTGCTTGGCCGATCGTGGCAGGCGCAACGGGCGCTCTGGAGCCGGCTCGAAACAGGAGCGCTGGCGCTCGCGCCCCTCGACGAGGACGATGCGCCGCGCATGCGCGAGTTGATGGAGAAATACCGGGACCTGCCGATGGACCTCGCCGACGCTGCGCTGGTTCGGGTCGCCGAGCGGGCGTCGTTGACTGATGTCTTCACGCTCGATCGGACGCACTTCTCACTCTACCGTCCCGGACGGCGGCGGCGCTTCTCGATCGTGCCGGCCTAGCCGGAGCGCCCTGCTCGCTCCGCTAGAAGCTATCTCGCAAACGGAGAGCCTTCACGAAGGCCGCGAAGCCCACGAGGCTCGCGAAGGATCCCGTGGTGAAAGTCTTCCTTCGTGAGCTTTGTGGTCTTCGCGATCATCGTGATGGGTCGTCGACCGTGCTTATGAGATGGCTTGTAGTCGTAGGGCGCTTCAGTCCACGCGCAGTGCGGCAATCGGATCGACGCGGGCGGCCCGAAGCGCAGGAACCAGGTTGGCGAGCACGGCCGCGGAGGCCAGCGTCGCCGCGCCGGCGGCAAGCGAGAACGGATCGCCGGGCCTCACGCCGAACAGCATCCCCCCGAGCGCGTCGCCGGCGAGAAGGGCGATCGTCGCCCCTGTGACGAGCCCAGCGAGCACCGGCGCCAGGCCGGTTCGCAGCACGAGTGCGATCACCTCGCGGCGCGAAGCGCCCAGCGCCGCGCGGATGCCGATCTCCCGCCGCCGTGCCGCCACGGCCGCTGCCGAGACCGCATAGACACCAACCATCGCGAGCAGCAACGCCGCGGCGGCAAATGCCGCAACCAGCTGCAGGTTGAAGCGCCTCGGCGCCAGCGTGCCGGCCATCCATTGATCCATGCTGCGTACGAATGACGCGGGGACGGCCGGATCGACCGCCGCGATCTCGCGCCGCACGGTGCTGGCAACCGCCAGTGGCGCGCCCTCGGTGTGCACCACCCAGTACATGTTGTTGGCCAGCCAGATGGTGGTCGGATCGGGCACCTGGGCGATCGGCACGTACGCGTCGATAGTGACTTCTTTTTCGACACCGAAGTGCCTCACGTCGCCGACCACGCCTACGATCTCCACTTCCCGAGGAACCTTTTCGCCATCGTCCAGGCGCATGCGGCGGCCGACCGGACTGCCGCCCGCGAAGTACCGCCGCGCCAACGTCGCGTTGATGATCGCCACCGGCGACGCGTCGTGGCGATCGGCGGCGGTGAAGCCGCGCCCCTCGCGCAGCGGAATGCCGAGCACGCGGAAGTAGTCGGGACTGATCATCCGGTAGTGCGCGTCGGGCGCATCTTTGGCGATTACGCCGTCCACGAAGAATGGGGTCGTCGCGAGATAACCGTTCATGGGCACGACGTTGGCGGCCGCCGCGCTGCGCACCCCTGCGATCGACGCGAGGCGGGGCTGCACCTGGTTGTAGAAGCTCTCGATCGCGGCCCGCCCCTTGTACCGGGCGCGTGGCAGCGACAGCCGGACGGTCAGCACCTGCGCCGGACGGAAGCCTGGGTCGACGGCCTGCACCTGTTGGAAGCTGCGCGCCAAAACTGCGGCCGTGATCAGCAAGACCGTCGAGAGCGCGACTTCCGCGAACACCAGGACCGTGCGCACACGACGCCCGCCGAGGGTCGACCCGCGTTCGCCACCCTGGAGCGCGCCGCGAACATCCCCCCGCCAGGCTTGCACCGCCGGCGCGAGTCCGACGAGAACGCTGGCGCCTAGCGCCGCCAGCAGCGTGAAGCCGGCGGCCGACCACCCGATCCCGATCTCGGCGACGCGCGGCAGGTCGGCTGGTCCGATCGCGAGGAGCGCCGCAACCAGCATGCGCGCGACGAGAAGGCCGGCCGCTCCGCCAAGGACGCCGAGCACCGCCGCCTCGCCCAGCACGTGCCCGACGATGCGCGAGCGCGATGCACCGAGCGCTGTGCGCACCGCCAGTTCCCGCTGTCGCGTTGTGGCGCGGACGAGGAACAGGTTGGCCAGGTTGGCGCACGCGACCAGCAGGACGACGACCACGGCGCCGAGGAGCATCCAGAGCATGGGCGCGGACTTGCCGCTGATCTCGTCGTGCAGCCGGGCCACGCGCACCGCGGTGTCGGTGCCGTGCGAGTCCGGGTACTCGTCACGCAGCCGTCTCCCGATCGCGGTGAGATCGTCGGCCGCCTGCGCGTCCGTGGTACCAGGCTTCAACCGAGCGATCACGCGCAGGAATCCCTGCGCGCGGTTGCCGCGCCGTATATCGGCAGCCGGCGAATACGGCACCACGAGATCGACGTCGCGGAAGAGCGACACGAAGTCCGGCCGCAGAACGCCGACAACGGTGAAGGTCTCGCCGTTGAGAACGATTGACGTCCCGACCGCATCCGTTCTCTCGCCGAAACGCCGCTGCCACATGCCGTGGCTCAACAGCGCCACTGCTCGCTGGTCGTCGCCGGGCTGTATCGCCCGTCCGAGGTGCATTCGAGCGCCGGTGAGGTCGAAGTAGTTGGCGGACACGCGCATGGCCGTGAGTCGCTCGGCGTCGCCGGTGCCCGTGAGGTTGGCGCTCCATCCGAACAACGAGGCGATCCCCTCGAGCGTCCGGTTGGATTGGGCAAAGTCGGCGAGATCTGGCAGGGAAAGTGGCTGACGGTCGGTTCCCGGACGGACGATGCTGAAGGTGAGGAGCCGATCCGGCTCGGTGAGTGGCAGCGGACGGAGCACGATCGATTGCACCAGCGTGTAGATCGCGGTGTTGGCGCCGACCGCCAGCGCCAGCACGCCGACCACGCAGGCGGCAAACGCCGGCTGGCGCCGCCAGGGACGCAGGGCGTGGCGGATGTCCATGAGGCTCATGCCTGCGAGCATACGAACGAACGGCTCGCAAACACAGCTCATTCTTTTGCTAGAATGGATGAATCCTGTTCATGGATATCGAGATCAGACATCTCCAGATGGTCACGGCGGTGGCCGCGTCCGGAAGCGTGACGCAGGCGGCCAGAGATCTGCATTTGACGCAGTCCGCCGTGAGTCATCAGTTGCGCGCCATCGAGGCTCGGCTGGGGACTCCCCTGTTCCTCCGCATGGGCAAGCGCATGGTGGTGACCGCGGCCGGCGGCCGCGTCCTCGAGACCGCGCGGCGTGTCCTTGACGAGATCAAGGCGGCCGAGGAAGACGTGCGACGTCACGCCGCGGGCGAGGCCAGCGTGATCCGTGTCTGCGCCCAGTGCAATACCGGGTATCACTGGCTGCCGCCGCTCATCGACGCCTTCCGCCGGAAGCATCCTGCAGTTGATGTGTCGATCGCGGTCGAGTGCACGATGCGGCCGTTGGAGGCGCTCCTCGAAGGCCTGCTCGACGTCGCCATCGTCACCGACACAGTCCGCAGCAGCCACGTGAGGACACGGCCGCTGTTCGAGGACGAGCATGCCGCGATCGTCGCGCCAGACCATCGCTTCGCCGCGCAGTCCTTCGTCAGCCCAAAAGATCTTGCCGACGAGCGGCTGCTTCTCTATTCGAGTTCGCCCGACGACAGCTTCACGATCCAGAAGATCCTCAAGCCGGCAGGCGTCGTCGCCAGGCGCGTGTCGTTCGTCATGCTCACGGAAGCGATCCTCGAGATGGTGAAGGCGCGGCTCGGCGTCAGCGTCATGCAGACATGGGCGATTGCGCCGGCGCTCCGCGCTGGCGACGTCCGGGCCGTCCCCATCACCGCTTCGGGCATCCGCCGCCAGTGGCGAGCGGCGACGCTCACGCAGGCGGGGCGCGTGCCGCACGTGGAGGCGTTCATCGATCTCCTGGCGGCGCGCGCCATGCCGGCCCGCCGCCGGCCGCTAATCGTTCCCCGCGTGCGCCGGCGATGACGAACCGCAGCTATGCAAGCGCACTCAGACTGGCGAATTGCGCCAGAAGCGCGACGGCACTCGTGGCGCCGTGACGTGTCGGATTGGATCGGCTGACGGATTTCACTCCGATCGCAGGGCCGTCATGGGATCGACTCGTGTTGCGGATCGCGCCGGGAGGTAGCACGCGAGCAACGTGACTGCTATCAACAGGGCGGCGACCGTGCCCAGCGTGACAGGATCCGTTACGGTCACGCCGAACACCAGGCTGGCAAGGCTCCGTCCCACGGCCACGGCGCCGGCAATCCCGGCTCCAACCCCAATCGCGACGACGATCAGCCCATGGCGCAGGAACAACCGCAGGATCTGCTCGTGCGTCGCGCCGAGTGCCATGCGTACGCCGATCTCCTGCCGTCGCTCGGTCACGCTCTGCGCAATGACTCCATAAAGCCCGATCCCAGCCAGAAGCACGGCCGCGCCGGCAAACACCGAGAGCACGATCGCCGCCATGCGGCGCCGGCTACTCGCCTCCCTCATGACCTGTTCGACTGTGCGGTCGTTGAAAACAGGCACCGAACGATCGAGATCGCGGATCGCCGTTTCGATCGAGGAACTGGAGACCGTGCCCCTCGTGCGCGCGACCGCGAATACCGTCGTCCGCGTCTGCTGCACGACCGGCACGAAGATCTGTTGCGGCGTGTCCTGATCGACGCCGTGCTGCTTGACGTCGCCGACAATGCCGACAATGGTGCGCCACGGGCCGTAGCCTGCGGTCAGATTCCCACCTGCCAGCCTGATCTGCTGCCCGATCGGATCTTCATTCTTGCTGACGAAGGCAGCCACGTTCGGCTCGCCCGCAGACGTGACGTTCGCGCCACCTCGTCCCGGCGCACGCGCCGTCCAATACAGGTTGACCAGACTGGTATTGATGATGGCCACGGGCTGAGAGTCTGGTGTGTCGGACCGGTCGAACGAGCGCCCCCTGATGAGGGGGATCTTCAGCGTCTCGAAGTAGGTCGCGCTCACCGGAACGATTCCCGCACTGGGCAGGTCCATCAGGACTGCACGCGGCGAAAGGGGCCTGCCGGCTACAGTGAACCCGGTCCACCAGTTCGAGCCAAGGATGGGGAGCGAATAGGTGATGGCGGCGTTCTCGACGCCGGGAACCGCTCGGACCCGGTCGACCGCTTCGGCGAAGAACGCCTGTTTTCTCGGGTCCGGCCATGCCGGCCCGGCCAGCGAGAACATGACGGTCTGCAGGTTGTGCGGATCGAAGCCGGGATCGACGCGCGACAGCCGCAGCATCGTGTGGACCATGAGTCCGGATCCGGAGAGCAGCACCGTCGCGACAGCCACTTCCCCGATCAGCAGGCTGCGGCGCAGCAGCGAGTGCTGCCGGGTCGAGCCGCGGCCCGACCGCAACACCGTCGCGTGGCCGCCGGCGCCCGACGCTCTCAGTGCGGGCAGCACGCCGAAGAGGAACGCACAGGCACAACTGAAGAGCGTCGTGAGAGACAGCACGACGACGTCGAGGCCGACTTCGTCGAGGCGTGGTGTATCCGCGGGCGCGACGCTGACGAGACCGGTGAGGATCGCGGCGCCGGCAAGCGCACCGAGCACGCCACCGGCTCCAACCAGCAACGCGTGCTCGATGAGTAGCTGACGTATCAGGCTCCACCGGCTGCCGCCGATCGCCGCGCGGATGCCGAACTCGTGCGCGCGCGAAGCGCTCCTGTTCAGCAGCAGGCTGGCCAGGTTGACGCAGGCGATGAGCAGCAGCAGCGCGACGGCGCCGGCGAGCGCAGTCAGCGTTGGCGCCATGTCCCGGACCACGCGATCGGCGAGCGGAACGACGTAGACGCCACTGCCCTTGTTGGTCTCAGGATGTTCCAGTGCAAGCGCGGCCGCGATGTTCTGCATTTCCGCACGCGTGGAGGTCACGTCCACTCCGGACTTGAGCCGGCCAACGGCATAGAGACTCGTGTGGCTGCTGCGGTTCTGCATCCCGCGGTAGTTCGCCGCGACCTGCGGCTCGAGCAGCAGATACACGTGGGCTGGCGTCATGTACCGAAAGCCTGACGGCAAGACGCCGATCACGGTGTATGGCCTGCGGTTCAGGGAGACCGTCTGGCCGAGCGCGGCCGGCGCGCTGCCGAACTCCCGCATCGCGAATGCGTGGCTCACGACCGCCGTCGGCGCGGCGTCGGGTCGGGCATCGGATGGGTCGAAGAGACGGCCCTGCACTGGCGTCGCGCCGAGCACGCCAAAGAAGTTCGCGGTCACGCTCAGCGAGTCGAGCCGCTGCGGGAGTTGGCCGCCCGTGACGAACACCCCGTCAGTCAGTGAACCCGCGATGCCGTCGAAGGACGTGGCGCGCTGACGCCAGTCGTCGAAGTTCGGCCACGCGATGCCGGAGCCCTGGTGTTCGGCCAGAAAGACCAGGCGCGCCGGGTCTGCATATGGCAACGGGCGCACCAGGACCGCATAGGCGACCGAGAAAATCGCCGTCGTCGAGCCGATGCCCAGGACGAGCACGCTCAGCGCCGTGACGGTGAAGCGGGGCGAGCGCCGCAACAGCCGCGCACCGTATCTCAGGTCGTGCCAGAACGTGTCGAGCCAGGTCGCGCGGACAGCACGCGTGGATTCGATCGTCTGCGTCAGCCCTCCGAAGTCACGGAGGGCCAGCCGCCGAGCTTCTTCGGGCGGGACACCACGCCCGCGGTGCGCTTCGATCTCGCGCTCGAGATGGTCCTGAACCTCTTCGAGAATCTCGTCGTCGATGCGGCGGCGGCCGAGCAGTCCACGAAGTGAGGCGACTATGCGAGCGATCATCCGCGTTCTCCCAGGACGCGCTGCATCGACAGCGCAAACTCCTGCCAGGTCTCGGTTTCGCCTTTCAGGCGCTTCCGGCCCACACGGGTGATCGTGTAGACGCGCGCCCGCCGGTTGTTCTCGGAAGCGGTCATCTCGGATTTGAGCTCGCCGCGCATCTCGAGCCGGTGCAGCGCGGGATAGAGCGAGCCCTGGCTCGTCTTCAGCCCGTCATTCGATATTTGCTGCAGCCGGCTGGAGATCCCCCAGCCGTGGTTGGGGCCAAGCTCGAGGATGCGCAGTACCAGAAGGTCGAGCGTCCCCTGTAGCAACTGCGTCTTGTTCACTCGTGCGTCTCCTCTCGAAAAGCGAGAGAAGTCTAGGCCATCACCTCTCGGAGGTCAAGGGGACTCCCTAGGCGCTTCCTCCCACGGGATAACTGGACCCACAGGTCGGCGAGACTATCGAATAATGGTCCAGATGGACACGAGAGCAGGCGGCTGGCTACCGCCATCGAAGAGGCGGAAGGGTTGATCGTCGTGCTGACCGGTGCGGGGATCAGCCTGGCAAGTGGCATCCCGACCTTTCGGGGTAGCGACCCGGGCGCGATCTGGGCTCACGACATCACGGAGCTCGCGACGCTGCGCTACTTCACGTCCGATCCGGTTGGAGCGTGGCGCTGGTACCGCGAGCGTTTCCTGCGAGTCCTCGCCGCACGTCCGAACCAGGCCCATCAGGCTCTCGCCGCACTCGAGCGATGGCAGGCGCGACGTCGACGCGACTTCCTGCTGGTGACGCAGAACATCGACACCCTCCACGAGCGGGCGGGTTCGACTCGCGTCTTGAAAGTGCACGGCTCCGCCGACCGATGCCGCTGCTCCCAGCCGGCGTGCCGGCTCGGCGCGGTCGAGTCCATCGCGCTCGACGACGTGGATTTCGCAGAGTTCGATCGGGATCCCCGGGTCGCCGCCATTCCCTCGTGCCCGGCCTGCGGCACTCTGGTTCGCCCACACGTGCTGTGGTTCGACGAGCTCTATGTGAGCCACGCCGATTACCAATGGCACGTCGTCGACGCGGCCGCGGCACGGATTGGGCTACTGATCTGTGTCGGCACCTCGCTGGCCGTCGGCGTGACGTCGTTTCTCCAGTCGGCGGCAGCCGACGCTGAGGCGCCGGTTTTCCTGATCGATCCCGGCGAGCGTCCGCCTGATGCCCATCGGTCGATGGTGCACGTGCGGGCCAAGGCCGAGGAGCTCCTGCCCGAGGCGTGCGGGCTCCTCTCCGGATTCGCCTAGGGTGACCCGCGATTACGAATGTGGCCGCCATGGAACCTAGAACAGGAACCGCGCGCCGAAGAGGCCGCCGGCCAGCGCTCCCATCGGAGCGCCGATCAGGAAACCCTGCACACCGGGATCGTCGCAGTCGCAGCGATCGCCTTCGATGTGGGCGCCGAGAAATCCGCCCGCGAAGAACCCGCCGACGCTGCCGACGATGGCACCGGCAACGATCTGCTTCTTCGATCGTCCGCGCTTTCCCTGTTGTGTGCTGGCGGGTGGCTGTAGCGACGTGTCCGGTCGCACTGCCAGCAGGTTCGCCGCCCTCGCCCCCTTCACGGGCCGCAGCGCGAGCGCGTCGAGATTGAAGTCGAGAGTGGCGAGAGACCTGAAGCCGATCGCGGGGCCTGACGCCTCCGCATCCACGACGGCGGTACTACTGCGCTCGGCGACCTGCGCGTTGGCATTGGTGCTGCCAACCGAGACTAAGGTGGCACAGGCGACGGTCGTCAGCAGACCGACGCGAAGTCCAGTCGCGCGCGACGAGGCAGCGCGGCTCGCGCGACGTGCAGGTCGGGGCGACGCATGTTTATCGCCGCGAAGGTTGTTTTCGTCTCGTTCGGTGTTCATGTCGTTCGGATGCTCCCTCTACGTCCGCCTGATCACAGCCGCGTGCGCAGCGGGCGTCTCAGGGCTTGGCTCGCTGTTGTAGGCGCCGCGGCTTTCAACAACCGCTTCCCGTGCCGTTCGCGTCCACGCGGTCCGCACTACAACCGCGTCCGCCTTCCGTTCCTGGGCATCTGTCCTCGGCGACATGCCGGGCGGCGGGAGCCTGGCGTCCAGCGCCCTGCGAAGGGCGTCGCGCGCGCGCGACAACCTCGACATCACGGTGCCCATGGGGATTCCGATGACCTCCGACAATTCCCGGTACGACAGACCCTCGAGCTCACGCAGTACGAGCAGTTGATGAAAATGGTCCGGCAGACTGCTGAGGGCTTGCGCTATCGACTTGGCGTCGTCGGTCTGCAGCAGCAGCGTCTCGGGATCGGGCGCTGTTTGGGTGCTGCTGTGTTGCTCCTCATCGAACAGGTCGGTCGTTAGCGGGTAGCCTTGACGACGCCAGCCGTAGCACGTGTTGCGAACAATCCTGAGGAACCACGCACGCCCATCTCCGCCGACAAACGTTCGGAAGTATCGAAGGGCCCGGAGGGACGCGTCCTGCACGACGTCTTCCGCGTCGTGTTCATCCCGCATCAGCCAGCGCGCCAGCCGATAGGCGGCATCGAGATGCGGCAGGACGACCGTGTCATAGCTCTCGTCCATGCCAAGCGCCGCCGGCCGTTGTGGGCCACTACTCATTGAGCGCTCCGAGGACCTGACGGAGTCCCTCGCCGATCGTGGGATACAGAAAGCGGAAGCCGATCCCGCGCAGTCGGATGTTCGAGAACACCGCATTGGCCAGGAGGTGGTCGGCGAGAACCGGACCGACCACGAACCGGGTGGCCACGGCGGGCACCCGCAGCACACGCAGTGGACGGTTGGCGAGACGGGCGAACGTTTCCGCGAACTCATGCAGCCGGATCGGATCGCGGTTCACGAGGAAATACCGGCCGCCGGGTTCACCGCGCTCGGCAAGATGCACCAGCGCGCGGGCACAGTCCTCGACGTGGATGGGCGACATCCACGGTCCCGTCTTTCCGAACAGCAGCACGCGGCGGCCGGAGAGGACCGGCTCGATGACGCGTTCGCGGAACCATCCGCCGTTGCCGTAGACCCAGCCGGGGAACGCGGCGACGATAGGCTGCCCGGCGACGATGTAACCGTCGACACGCTCGAGCGCGGGTTCAAGGCAGCGGCCCCAGGCGGAGGGCTGCGGCGGCGTGTCTTCCGTAATGGGACGCGGGCCCGTCGCGCCGTAGCAACTTGTATCCGCGACGTAGACGATGCGCCGCGTCGTGCCTGCAGCGACGGCGTCGAGCAGGTGCGCATCCATCAGGACCCGCGCGCGCGTGATAGACGCGGCTCGCCGCCGGGTCACGCGCGGCCCATCAACGGCGCGGGGCGGAAGGTGAAAGACCCAGTCCGCTGCGGCCTCGTCCAGCCACGGTCCGGGCTCGAGCATGCTGCCCATGATGGGGATCCCTCCGGCGCGACGCACGCGCTCGGCCGCCTCCAGGGACTCCGTCAGACCAAATACCCGATGGCCTCGGGCGACCAGAACCTTGACCAACTCGACGCCGATGAAGCCGGCGGCTTCAGTCACAAAGGTGGTAGCTCGGGTGTCGGTTGCCATGGGGCCAGTGTGCTGCCCGCCGGACGCGGCGCCCACCGACAACACCCGCACAGAACCCGGACGGCACCCGTACGCGTGGGGTATAAGATCAGGGGGTCATGAAACCGGGCCCTCCGGGGTCATTCGGCGCGCGGCTGAAGGCATTTCGCGAGGCTGCGGGCTACACCCAGGAGGAGCTCGCGACGATTGCGGGGCTCTCCGTTCATGGCGTGAGCGCGCTGGAGCGCGGGCACCGGCGACGGCCTCACGTCGAGACCGTGCGCGCGCTCTCGGCTGCACTCGACCTGACGGGTGCAGCCCGTGACGCGTTTGTTGGCAGCGCGCGCGCACCTGCTGATGAAGCAGCAGTGGATGAACTCATCGGGATGTCGCTGCCGCTTCCGCCTACCGCCCTGATCGGCCGCGAAACTGACCTCCAGACGCTGCGGCACTGGCTCACTGATCCCGCCACACGCTTGATTACGCTCACTGGGCCAGGCGGAGCCGGGAAGACACGCTTGGCTGTGGAGCTCGCACACGCCAGCAGCGCAGATGGCGCGGCCCGCGTGGTGTTCGTGCCGTTGGCGGCTATTCGGAATCCCGCATTCGTGGCCTCGGCAATCGCGGCGGCCCTCGGACTGTTAGACGTCGCCGCCCGCGACTTGCCGAGGCGCGCACGCATCGCCTGCGGGGATCAGGTCACGCTGCTGGTGGTTGACAATTTCGAGCAGGTCCTGGACGCCGCCCCCTTGATCGCGAATCTCCTGACCTCGGTGTCGCCACTCCAAGTGCTGGTCACCAGCCGCGCCCCGCTCCGTCTGCGAGGGGAGCGCGAGTACGCGGTCGGACCTCTTGCGCTCGATGTGGAATCGGACGCGACCTCGCCCGCGGATTTCACACGCTCTCCAGCGGTGCGGCTGCTGATCGAGCGCGTGCGGGACGTCCGACCGAACTTCCGTCTCACGTCCGCGAACGGCCCCGCCGTCGCGGCGATTTGTCGACGGCTCGATGCCCTGCCACTCGCGCTCGAACTCGTGGCTCCGTGGATGAAGATGCTGACAGCCCAGGATCTGCTCCGCCGCCTGGAGGACAACATCCTGCCCGCAACTGCCGCTCCTCGCGACGTCCCCGAGCGGCAGCAGACCATGAATGCGACCGTGGCGTGGAGCTATCAGCTCCTGGACCCAGAGGAACAACGCGCGTTCCGGCGCCTCGGCGCATTCCCGGGACGTTTTTCAATAGAGGCTGCTGCGACGGTCCTCGCCGGTGACGGCTCTTTGCCCAGGCACGCCGACGCGCTCCAGGCGGTCGCCGGCTTGATGGACAAGAGCCTCCTGCTGCGAACTAACACTTCGGGCGCAACTCGGCCGCTCTACCAGATGCTCGAAACCGTGCGTGCGTACGCGGTGCTCGAGCTCACCGCGGCGGGTGAACGCGACGATGCGCTCGAAGGGCTGGCGCGATATTGCACGGGGGAAGCCGCTCTGGCCGCTGAGGGGCTGGTCGCACCTGCGCAAGTTGAGTGGATGTATCGCGTGAGTGAAGACCTCGAAAGCTACCGCAGCGCATTGGCGTGGCTCATCGAGCACGGCCGCCCGATCGACGCGTCCGGCATCGCATCGGGTTTGATGATCTTCTGGGCGATCCGCGGGAAAGCGGCAGAAGGTCTCTGGTGGTACGAGCAGATTTTGGACCTGCCGTCTGTTCCGGCCGCTGCCGAATCCAGACTCCTCAACGCAGCTGGTTTGATGTGCTACATCCAAGGAGACCTTGGGCGTGCACGCAACGCACTCAAACGGGCAGTCGCGCTCGGACGGAGCGTCGGCGACGTCGGTGTGGTGGCCGAGGCTGAGAACATGTTGGGACATGTTGAGCAGGGTGCCGGCGACATGAATGCAGCCCGCAACCAGTTCACACGCAGCCGTGAGGCGTTTCAGGCGCTGTCGACGCCCTGGGGTGTTGGTAACGCACTGACCGGGCTGGCGGCGGTAGCCCTGGCGACTGGCGACGCCGCCCAGGCGGAACGCCTGATCGAGGAAGCCACGTCGGCGCTTCAGCACGGCGCGCCGTTGTTCGTGTCTTTGGCGCTGTATGTTCGTGCCCTCCTCGCAGTGCGGCGTGGAAAAGCCGACGAAGCGATCGCGGTGGTGCGCGAAAGCCTCTCACATATTCGCGAACTCCATGACAAGTTCGCGTTCGTCTACGCTCTGGGGCCACTTGCCGCCGCAGCGGCACTTAAAGGCGACGACGCGTGGGCGGCGCGGATTCTCGGCGCTCGAGATGCGGTCACCGAACGCACGGGTGTCACAGTTGTCGACAAATCGTTGGACGATCTCAAAGAACTGGCCGAACGCGAGGTGCGTGCCCGCCTTGGCCAGGATCGCTGGGCCCGGGCATACGCAGCGGGACGCGGGAATTCTATCGAAGCGTTGCTAAAGGATATAGATGACGCCCCGGAGAGGGCCCGGCCGACAGGGAGTCGGCGAGGCGACCAACCAGTGAAGTCCTGATCACCCCTCGAGGGATCCGTGCCAGCTCAGGGATCCGCGCCCAGCTCCGTCGACGCGAGTGTCATGTCGTCATGGGACCACCGGCCTCGACAACCGCCCGCACGAGCGCTGCGACCTGAGACTCGAATCCCGGCCCCTTTGGAATCGGCTCTCCGCCCACGATCGTCGCGCGCACGGCCGACAGCGTATCCCGGAGTGCCTGCAACCCACGCCGCCCGCGCTCTGGTCCGGACCCGGCCGCCGTAATGCCGACGACTTTCTGTTCGAGCTCGCCGGAGCCGATCACCCAGTCGATGCCGTTCTTCAGGACACCCGGCAGACTGAAGCCGTACTCGGGACAGGCGATGAGGACGGCGTCACTCGCTGCCAGCGCCAGCCTCCACCGCGTGACGCTCTCGGGCACCCCATCCGCCTCGACATCGGGATTGAAATGGGGCAGGTGCCGGAGCTCATCACAGAGGACAAGTTTCACTCCTGGCGGCATCGATGCCGCGGCCGTCGCCAGGAGCGCCAGATTTGCGGATTTGGTTTGGAGGCTGCCGCAGATGGCCAGAACCTTCATGTCACAGACCCTCGAGCGGCGCGCAGCTCGACCTCGTCGTCGGCCGCGAGCCGGAACAATCGATTCAACGCGTCGGCGTCCCGGACCCTGATCGTTTCATCGCCGGCCGACTTGAGCTGTTCGGTCGGCGTCAGCAGCAGCTTCTCCACGATGAGGCGCGTAATCTCGGCGAGGCGAGTCCGCGCCTTCGGCGACAGCGCCGAGAGCTTCGGCTCGAGCCTGGTCAGTTCCGCCCGGCGAATGGCCTCGAAACGCCGGCGCAGCGCGACAAGCGTGGGGATGATCTCGCGCGACTCCCGCCACGAGGTGAACCGGTTCACTTCCTCGGCCACGATCGCTTCCGCGCGTTCCACGTCCGTGCTGCGCCGCGCGAGGTTCTCGGTGACGACGGTCCGCAGATCGTCGATGTTGTAGAGGAAGACGTGATCGAGCTCGCCGGCAGCCGGATCGACGTTGCGCGGGACGGCGATGTCTATGACGAACAGCGGGCGAGTCCGGCGGTGCCGCATCGCACGCTCGATGCGGCCGCAGTCGAGCACCGGCGTCGCGGCGCCCGTCGCGGTGACGACGATATCCGCTGAGCCGAGCGCGGTATCGAGAGCCGACCATGCAATCGCCCGGCCGCCCACCTGCGCGGCCAGAGCTTCAGCCGCCTGCGGCGTCCGGTTGGCGATGGCAAGGTGGCGAACCTGCTGGGCGCGAAGATGAATGCCGGTCAGCCTCGCCATCTCTCCAGCTCCTAGGATCAGCACCGAGCGCTCTCGGAGGTCACCGAGGATTTTCCTTGCCAGTGCAATCGCCGCGGAGCTCACCGACACAGCGCCCTCCCCCAGAGCGGTTTCGGTTCGGACTCGCTTCCCGGCGGCGAACGCCGAGTGAAAGAGCCGGTTCAAGAGCGGCCCTGTCGCGCGATGCTCCCGAGCGGTTGCGAACGCAGCCTTCACTTGTCCCAGGATCTGGGGCTCGCCAATCACCAGCGAGTCCAGTCCGGCAGCGACCCTGAAGAGATGACGGGCAGCTTCACCGTCCTCGTGGCAGTAAAGATGGCCTTCCACACGGCTGTGATCGATCCCGTGATAGTCGCTGAAGAAACGGGCCATCACCTCGCGCGCCGCATCCGATCCGACAACGCCATAAATCTCCGCCCGGTTGCAAGTCGAGAGAACCACGACTTCGGGGCCGAGGCCTCGAACCGAGACCGCCTCGAGCGCAGGCGCGAGACCTCCACGCGAGAAGTCGACGCGCTCCCTCAACTCAACTGGCGCCGTCCAATGCCTCAGGCCAATGGCGAGTAGTCGCATGTCACGATCAAGGGTTGCGGCTCTCGTCGAGAGTCGGCCTTCGGGCTGGCTCATCGACGTGTTTCCTCGGTGGATCCCTGGCGCACGGTCTTTCTAGGACCGGGCACTGACGCCCGCAGCCAGCCGATGTAGGTCTCGATCGCCCGCAGCTCCTCCTCCGTGATGTGGCCGCGGAAGGCCGGCATCCGAATCGCCTGGCGATCGAGGAAGAAGCGCGCCAGCGGGTTCGCCTGGAGCCGTTGCGGACGCCCACCGAGAATCCATTCCCTCAGCTCGCCCTCGTCCGCGACGAGTTCCGTGAAGTCGCGCCCGTCCCACGCCGGAATGTAGCCCTTCAGGCTCCCCGGATTGCTGACCGCGCCGCGCCCGCCCGGGCCGTGGCACCGAAAGCAGCCGAGCCTCTCCGCGACCGCGTGTCCGCTGAGAGCCACCGGATCCTCGGGGACCTCGGCGCCGGCCAGCGCGCGCAGGTAGGCCACGAGGTCATCGACTTGCGCCTCGGACAGGCGCTCGCGCCAGGCTGGCATCTGTATCGCCGCGGCCTCGAGGGCCGCTCGGCCTTCGGGATCCTGCCGCACGCCCAACGGCATGCCATCGAGGATCCACTCCCGCAGCGTCACCGGGTCGAGGTCATCGAGATCCGCGAAGGAGCGTGGCAGCAGCGGAGACACACCCGGCCCTCCGTGGCAGTCCACGCAGCCCTGGGCCAGGGCCAGATCGGCGCCGCGCTGAACGGGGCCGACGTTCGCCGAGCGCCACCAGAACACGGTTGGGACCGCGGCGAGAGCGGCAACGCAAAGACCCGTCGCGAGGAGGCGAAGGGAGAACATCATTTTTCCGTCGCCAGGACTGTCAGCCTGCCCTTCATCCCGGAATGGCCGGTGCCGCAGTATTCCGCGCAGGTAAAGTCGAAGCTGCCCGCCCGGTCGGCCACGAACTCCACCGTGATAGCCTCGCCGCCTTTCGGGATCATGGCCTTCACTCGGAACGCCTTGATCGCGAAGGCGTGAGCACGGTCGATGGAGTGGAGGCGAAGCCGGACCCGGTCCCCTTGCGCAACCGTAATGGTCGTGGGGTCGAACTGAAACCGGGACGCGGTGATGTCGATGTCCTCGACGTCAACCATCACCCGTCGCGCCGACGCGCCGGCCGCCGTTGCGCAGAGCGCCAGCAGAAGCATGATCACGTTTCTTTTCACTTGTGCCGCTTGCCTTTCACGATTCGCCCAGGATTCACAACGTGCTTCCCTCACGCGACGCTGAGATCATGGGTGTCCACGCCGGTCCAAACCTGGTGACGCGTCCAGATATTCCACGTCGCATCCTGCAACGACGTGGAATGGACGCCGGGCGAATCCGGTTCTGCTCGATGCGGGGGCTGGGCGCAGTCATGGGCGGGTGGGATGACTGTGAAGCACAGCGAGGTAACTGAACATGAGATTTGCGAAAGCGGTCTTTCGATTCGCCGGCATCTGGGGCATCGTCGTGCTGACACCGCTCTACTTCCTGGTCGACCTTACGGGACGGCAGTATGCGGCGCCGACGGCTCACCCGCAGTTCTTCTATGGCTTCCTGTCGGTGGCGATGGCGTGGCAGATTGCGTTTCTCATGATCGGGTCGAACCCGGCGCGCTTCCGGCCGCTGATGATCCCGGGCATTGTCGAGAAGTTCGGTCACGTCGCCGGGGTGGCCGTGCTGTATGGCCAAGGGCGGCTCTCGGTGCCAGACCTAACGGCGGCCGTACCCGACTTGCTCCTGGGCGTGCTGTTCATCGCGGCCCTCGCAGTGACATACACGTCCACACGGGCCGGGGCGCCCTCACAGCCCGCGCGCCCTTGACCTCCCGCAAAACGACCCATCTCCCCGACCGCCACTCCCCAGCGTGCATCGTTTTCGAAAAGGCCGCCGCAGCTCGGCCGCAGCGTTAAGATCGCTGGGTCATGAAACCCGGCCCTCCAGGGTCGTTTGGCGCGCAGCTGAAGGCACTTCGCGAGGCTGCGGGCTATACCCAGGAGGAGCTCGCGACGATTGCGGGCCTCTCAGTTCATGGCGTCAGCGCGCTCGAGCGCGGGGAACGACGCCGACCTCACGTCGAAACCGTGCGCGCGCTCTCCGCCGCACTCGACTTGACGGGTCACAGCCCGTGACGCATTACTGAGGAGCGCGCGGACATCCGCTGACCACGCGGCGTTCGATGAACTCAGCGCCGTCTCGCTGCCCCTCGCTATTACCCCCCTGCTGGGCCGCGATGCTGACCTGCAGACGCTGCGGCACTGGCTCGCAGACGCCGCCATACGCCTGATTACGCTCACCGGTCCAGGAGGAGCCGGGAAGACTCGCCTGGCACTCGAGCTCGCGCGCGAGATGGCCGAAGAAGGCTCCGACCGCGTGATCTTCGTATCGTTGGCCCCTATTCGGGATTCCTGCGTTCGCGGCATCGGCCATCGCGGAGGTTCTCGGACTGGCGGACGTCGCGACGCGCGACTTGCCGATGCGCGCCCGCGCCGCGTGTCGCGATCAGGCGACGCTACTCGTGGTCGACAATTTCGAGCAGGTCCTGGACGCCGCGCCGCTGATCGCGGATCTCCTGACATGGGTCTCACCGCTCAGAGTGCTGGTCACTAGTCGTGCGCCGCTCCGTGTGCGCGGCGAGCGGGAGTACGCCGTCGGACCACTGGGTTTGGAAGCGGGCTCCGAGGCGATGCCGCCGGCTGATCTTGCACGCGCTCCCGCGGTGCGGCTCTTCGTGGAACGGGTTCGAGACGTGCAACCGGATTTTCGTCTCACCTCTGCGAACGGCCCCACCGTGTCCGCGATTTGTCGACGGCTCGATGCATTGCCGCTCGCGCTCGAGTTGGCGGCCCCGTGGATGAAAGTCCTGACGGTTGAAGAGCTGCTTCGCCGACTCACCGAGGATGTCCTGCTCTCGACTGTCGGTTCACGCGATCTCCCCGAACGTCAACAGACGATGAACGCCACAATCGCTTGGAGTTACCAGCTGCTCAACTCGGACGAGCAGCGCGCCTTCCGCCATTTCGGCGCTCTGCCGGACCTCTTTCCGATCGACGCGGCCGCGGCCACGCTTGCGGGCCGTGACCCTGCACCAACCGGGTACCACGACGCGCTCCGCGCAGCGGCCAGTCTGATGGACAAAAGCCTTCTTCTGCGAGCCGAGACGTCGGCGGTGGCGACGTGTCCGCTCTACTACATGCTCGACACCGTGCGCGCGTACGCAGCTCGCGAGCTCGCCGCCTCAGGTGAGCGCGACGATGCTCTCGAGGGGCTCGTACGCTATTGCACAGATGAAGCCTCCCTCGCCGCGGAGGGGTTGGTTGGCCCTCGACCAGGTCAATTGGTTGGACCGAGTGCGTGAGGACCTGGAGAGCTACCGCGCCGCCCTGAGATGGCTGCTCGATCGCGGCCGTCCCGCCGAAGCGTCCCACATCGCGTCCGGGTTGATGTTCTTCTGGTGGATCCGGGGGCACGCGGCCGAGGGGCTTCAATGGTATGAACAAGTTCTGAACCTACCATCTCTTCCGCCCGCTGCCGAGTCGAGAGCGCTGCTTGGAGCGGCGGTGATGTGGTACGCGCAAGGAAGACTCGAGCGCGCACGTACCGCTCTGACGCGCGCTCGCTCACTCGCACACGCCAGCGGCGACATAGAGACGGTTGTGCGGACCGAAGAAATGTTGGGGCGCATCGTATGGGCCCTTGGCGATCTAAAGACGGCCCGCGACTGGTTTGCGCGCGCTATTGAAGGATACCGGGCGCTGCGGATCCCGTGGGGAACCGGGAATGCGCTGCTCGGGCTGTCGGGAGTCGCCCTCGAGAGCGACGATCCTGACGAGGCGGAACGCCTGTTGGCTGAGGCCACATCGGTGCTCCGGGATGCCGGCCCGTGGTTCCAGGCGCGGGCGCTGTTGGTTCGCGCGATTCTGGCGGTAGGTCGCGGGAACGCCGACGACGCGATTGCCTTAGTGCGTGAAAGCCTCACGCGTATCAGGGATCTACAAGACAAGTACACGTTCGATCCACGCATTGGTTCCTCTCTCCGCCGCAGCGGCACTCAAGGGCGACGATGCGTGGGCGGCGCGAATCATGGGCGCCGGAGATGCCGTGACCGAGCGCACCGGTGCCACGGTTTTCATCAAACCGGCGCACACCCTTAGAGAGCGGCGGAGCGGGAGGTGCGCTCCCGCCTCGGCCCGGATCAGTGGGCCTTGGAGCATGCGGCGGGACGAATGACGTCCATCGATGCGCTGCTGAGAGACATCGAGGGCGTCGTGCGAAAGACATCAGGATCGACACCGGGTTCGCCGTGACGCGCGCATGAGGTGCGGCGCACTCTTCCTTCTTCCGCATCCGCACTTCGCGCCCGCCGTCGACGAACTGCAAGTGGTCCATCAGTTCTTTGATCAAGAAAATGCCGCGACCGCTCGGCTTGAGGATATTGGCGGTATCCAGCGGATCCGCGATCGCTCCCGGATCGAAGCCGGAGCCGGGATCCCGAACGACGATGACCACCTCGCCGGAGTCGTCGCAGCTCACCGAGCATCGCACCTGCTTGCTGGCGTCGCCGCGGCACCCGTGGCGGATCGCATTGGCCACGGCTTCCTGCAGCGCGAGCTGGATCGCCAGGACGTCCTCCTTCGCCCACGCTCTCTCTTCCAGCAGCTCGACGACGCCCTCGGTCACGACGGGAATCACAGCGGGATCCGCCGGGATGGTCATCGTGAGTTCGCACGTCGAGCAGAGGGGCACCAGCGCGCTGAGCCGCCGGACGTTTTCGTGCGCGGCGCGCAGCTCGCCCGTGATCGCTCGGTCCTCGGCTTCCGCGCGGTTGCGCGCGGCGAGCCCCTGATCCAGCTCCATGAGGTTCTGGCGCAGCTCCAGCTGCGATTCCACCTGCCGGCGAAGCGCGTCGAGCGCCGCCCGCTGATCCGCCGTGAGCGCGCGCGCTTGGCTGTCGATCACGCACAAGCTCCCGAGTGCGCGACCATCGGCCGCGACGAGTAGCGCCCCCGCATAGAAGCGAATCTGCGGGTCGCCCGTGACCTGCGGGTGATTCCGAAAACGCTCGTCCTGCAGCGTGTCGGGGATGATGAAGAAATCCTCCGGCGTGAGGGCCTGCGGGCAGAATGACACCGCACCGGACGTTTCCACGGCCGGGACGCCGGCGCGCGACGTGAACCATTGGCGGTGTCCGTCCACGAGCGTGATGAGCGCCATCGACGCGCCGCAGACGTGAGACGCCAGCAGCGCGAGATCGTCGATGCGGCGTTCGGGTTCCATCTCGAGGATCCGATACCGGCGCAGCGCGGACAGGTGTGACGCTTCCATTTGTAGGCCCAGTAGTGATCAAGGGGCGCCCTGGCCCCTTGATCCTCCGGTGAAACACAGTGGCGTTGGCCTAGTAGGGTACCGACGTGCCCGGAACGAAGCTTCCCTCCGAGAGCTGACCTCGAATCGCGCCGTCCGGATTGAGGGACGTGTGGACGTTGAGGTAGTGGCCCGCGCGGTTGCTGAGGAGCGCGGCCGCCCTGTCTGCAGGCACATTGACGCCGTTCTTCGTAATCGAGCCGCTGCCGTCGGTGACCGCCAGCTCCCCTGCCGCAAGGCCGACATTGACGAAGACGCTCGCATTGCTCCCCGCTGACCCGTTGTGGATGTGCGCGTCGGTCACGCGCGTCCCGGCAGGAAATCCCGTGACGCTGATTTGGAAGTTCGCTGTCGCCGACGTGATATTGCCAGCTTCATCCTTCGTGACCGTAAGGGCGATGACGGCGGTGCCCCTGCCGCTCGCGTCGGCATTGGTGACCGCCGGAACCTCGTTCGCGGGCGAGAGAGGCACCGTGAACGTGGACGTCGTTGTCGTCCCCTGTCCCGGTGTCGTCGGACCCGAGTCGCTGCCGCACCCGACGGCGAAGATGCTGAGACCGATGAGGAGTGCTGAAAACCGATTCATGTGCTGTTCTGCCTTTCGAGAGTCGCTCAGAAGAATTTCCGGGCGAGATTGAAGCCGAGATAGAGACTGTCCGAGAAGCCGCCGCGCGCGAGCTGTCCGAACGTTGTCCCCTGGCCGTTGTTGATGTTGAGTTGAAACAGGTGACCGCCGGCCCGCTTCTCGATCGCGAAACCGTAGGCCGCCTCGTCGGGACGGTACCCGCTGACGCGGGGGACGACTTCTCCGACGAGGTACACCGTGGCGCTCACTCGCAGGCGGCCGCCGATTCCCACGAAGAACGTGTCGCGATCGATGTTCAGAAGCGCGGCCGTGTTGTGAACCCAGACCGGCGTCACGTATAGCGCGAGCCTCTCGGCCGCCATTCGCGAGACGGCCACGCCCACCGCCGGCGAATAGTGTTCCTGGAAGTTGTCGGCGCCTTCCACGGAGACGAGGCCCGACAGCGACAAGGGAAACGAACCGCTCTGCCGCACGGCGTCGAACTTGCCGTAGAACTGGAAGGTCTGGTCGATCGCCGTTCGATAGGCAACAGCTTGCAGATGCCGCGCGATGCCAAACCGGTACTCGAAGCCGACTGCCGCGCCTTGATCGAGCCCGAACAGATTGCCCGCATTCTCGCTGAAGCTGTTCTGGCGGAGATTGCCGTTGAACCGGTGCGTCAGCTGGAAGCTCGAGCCGTGGAGCGGGAGCCTCAGCGTGGACGGGAGGTTCAAAACGCGGAAATCCGGCTCGGCCAGCACCACGTCCGCATCGTCGTGCTCGTCAGCCGTCACGTCCGACTGGATCGCGGGCTGGCTTCGCGACGGATCGGCCGTCGACTGAGGCTCCTGTGCGGCAGCAGCCGACGTAAACACGCTGAGGAGCGCGGCGGCTGAGAAGACGATTGAGCGATGAGTGATGGCAAACATGACTTGTGGCTTTCCTAAAATCTGCGTTTACGTCGTCGGCGTCACGATCAACAAGGCTTTGCTCTTGATCCTTCCAAGAGAGGCACCTGCGCGAACGAACAGGACGAAGGTCGCTCCCGTCGCGCTGCGTGCCATGTCGTCAGTGTGGGACTGAGGAGGGATCGACGACCACCGACAGCGCCCGCACACCACTCGTACGCCGCCCGTACGGCGTCAGCGTCACTTCGGTTTTGCGATGTCCTCCCACGTCGCGCCGCCTTGCCCAGCCTGGAATAGGTGCGGACATCCGCAAGTTAGGGACATGTGGAAGCCGGAGTGCGCGCGTCACGCGCGCGTTACAGGCCTGGGCGCATGTCGCGTCGCGCCCGTCAGAGTCCGGGAACGCACCAATGTTTCATCGAGGGGAGCAACAACAATGAGTCAGTTGAAATTCGGGTCGGGTTTGGGTCTGTCTGCACTGTCCGCTGGCGTGCTCGTCGCGCTGCTCGGCGTCATCCTTGGTCCGGCGCAAGCGACGCAGGCAGCGCTTGTCGAAGGCGGTAACGGTCCGCAGCTCCTCATCGGAGTCGATGACGACAATCAGGCGAACACCGCGATCCAAGCGGGCGCGGTCGCGAATCAGTCGCTGAACCGCACGGACGTCCTCGACGGCGGCCGTGGCAATGACGTCATGTTCGGCTTGAACGGCAACGACGTGATGGATGGCGGTCCCGGCGACGACATCATCCTCGGCGGGCCGGACGGCGGCGCTGCACCAGGCGGTCCGCCGAACAGCGACATCATGTTTGGCGGACCCGGCAACGACGTGAATCTCTGGGCTCCTGGCGACGGGAGCGAGGCGTTCATCGGAGGACCCGGCGTCGACGCGATCATTTTCGGCGCGACCGATCGCGACGAGGTTGCCGATTCGTCGACAGATGTCCGGCTTCCGGCTCTTCTCTTTGGAGTCCCCGGATTTCCCCAGGGCATCACCACCGCGAACGTCAGCGGTCTCGGGAATTTCTGCACGGTGGAGGCCAGCCCTTCCACCGGCTACCAATATCTCGTGCGGTTCCGGTCGACCGCGACCGGAAACATCATCGTCACCGTGCGCGTGAAGGATGTCGAGCAGGTCTTCTGCACCAGCCAGAGCGGCGCTGCAATCGCCTTCGCCGATCTCACCCTTGCATCGCCCGCCTTCGACGTGGTGAGCCTGGCGGAGGTCGCGACCCTGAACCCTCTCGTCGGGGCGATGATCCGATAGGCGACCGTCATCCATCAAGGCTCCTGCGCGGCGTCAGGCGGATCTGCAGGCACGCAGATCCAAATGGCGCCGCGCAGTCCCGGCCCGACGCGCACCAGCGCGGAATAGCGGATGAGGGTTGTCGGTTAGCTCGTGGTGTCGACCGCGAATCCATGACCGGGATGGCGCTCGGGCCGGTCGGAACGGTCGTTCGCGTCCTGCGTCGGCTCGACGCACGGGTTCGTCAACTTCTCTGTTCGGAGGTCTTCATCATTGCGCATCCCTCGTTCGGGCCTGTGTGTCAGCACCGCGTGCTCACTGCGCACTGCCCGCTCCAATGTCGTGATTGTGTCGCAGTGGACGAGCGAGGCGATCTGATGTCCGATCCCAAGTTCGTTCCGGCAGCTACGCCCAATGGGATCGGCGATTTCGCGGAGGACCTCGCGGGTGTTTACCTGCGGGACCTCCCGCCGTTCACCACTCTGCTCGTCTGGACAACGAACTCCCTGTATCGGATGGTCGTCACCCGCTGGCCAGAGGTTTACGTTCAGGGAGGCGACTTCTTTGCCGATCCGACCGCAGCGTATGTGGATGGATCCACCAGCGGGAGCTGCCTCAGAGTCGGCTGGATTGGCGTCGGCCTCTTAGTGGAGATTCGCTCCGGAGGCTGGCGCATCACTACGTCCCGAGTCCGCGCTATTACGACGGAGCAGGCGGCGGGCTGGGTCGTGCATTAGCTTGCCGCGCGGCTCCACCTGCGTGTCTTGCACCGTTTGAGATAGGGCGACATCGTGTTCATCTTAATAAGCAGCAGTGTTTTCAAAGTGGCGATGGTCCGCAACCGAGCGACGTATCGGCTCGCTTTCATCTTCGTCTGCGCTGCCGTGTGGACATGTTCCACTGCGCTGACCGCGAAGGTGGTACCTCGGTCCACCCGGACGGTTCGGGTCTATCAGACGGCCGGACTCTCTTCCACGCTGGAGCAGAGGGCCCTGGCCGAAGCCGAGATCGTGCTGCGGTCCGCGTTCGTGGACGTGCGCTGGCGACAATGCACTGGTCAGGCCCCCAATGAGGCGTGTTCTTCGCCGCCAGCACCACTCGAACTGCTCCTGATGGTGAGCGGGAGAGCCCCTTGCCAGGACACTTCGGTCGTGCTCGGCCAAGCTCTCGTCGTTCGCGATGCGGGCGGCACGCTGGCGACTGTGTACTTCAGCTGTGTCGAGAGGCTTGCTAAGTCGGCAGGAACAGATGTTGCGGTGGTGCTCGGTCGCGTGGCCGCCCACGAGTTGGGACATTTGATGATGCCCACCCCGGCGCACGCGCGCCGTGGCTTGATGCGCCCGAACTGGACGCCCTACGAGGTCCGACGAAATCGCTTAGCGGACTGGGAGTTCACGGCAGAAGACGTTACGGCCATGCGCCAGCCGGCCGCACCGTATTAGCGACTGCTTGCTGGGCAAAGCAACGGAATGCTGCTAGCGTTCACAGCTACTGCTCGCCCAGGACAGCGCATCGAGCATCCCGCCACTTGATACGGCGAAGATTCACGTGCTGGCGGTAACGCGAGCTCAGGCGGTGATCCGCGTCCATGCACACTTCCGGAGATCCATGACGTGCACATGACTGATATTCCGTTTGGTACGACCGATTGGTCGTCCGTGCCCTCCGTTCGATGGGAAGGGTCCTCGGGCCTCGCCTACTGGCGCACCGTGCAGTGCGGCGGCATTCGCGTGCGCATGGTTGAGTACACCCCCGGCTACGTTGCGGACCATTGGTGCACGAAGGGACACATCCTCCTGTGTCTCGAGGGAGAACTGCACGTCGAGCTCGAAGATGAGCGGGCATTCGTGCTGACGCCGGGCATGAGCTACCAGGTCGCTGACGACATGGAGCCGCATCGCTCATCGACACGAATTGGAGCGAAGCTGTTCATCGTGGATTGAGCGCATGAATTGCCGTGATCGCACACGGCTCATCCCGCGGTGAGCGCTGCTACGTTACGCTGGTACGACCTGACCCGAAGGTGCAGGCCGATCGGTCGGCCTGACGCGCACCAAACCGGCGCGCGGCCGTTCAGTTCGTTCCGACCGAACATTCGAACGGTCCAGGTCCTGGCGGGTGCGGGTCCGTTCCTTCCAGCGCCCACGCGAACACGAACGCCAGCGCGTCTACGTCGCACTGCGAGAGCACGGGGTCGCCTAGCGTTGGCCAGCCGTACCCCATGAGATCGGTGCTCTCCAGAAGGTTCGTCGTATGGCCAAGCCCCAACGAGTGGCCGATCTCGTGTAGCGCAACCCACCCGATATATTCCGGGCTGTATGGATCGCGATCCAGCGAAGGCGGCAGATCCGAACGCACGAGAATGTTTGGGCATCCGTGCTCACCGCAGATGGCGTAGCCGCCAAACACGACGCCCCCGGCCTTCGGGACGAAGTGCACGACGATGTCGGCAGCGCGCTGGGCGCTTGGCTGCGTACCCGTCACGTCAGTGAGCGTGATCAGACCGTCGAAACAATCGGTCAGCACCTCGCTCCACGTCGCAATGGCGTCGCGAATAGCCGCGACCTGCGGAGCGGTCGCTTTGGGATGCGGTTTCACCGCGATGGTCAGATCCGTGTGATCCCACCAGTAGCCCGGATAGTAATTGCTGAGGATGACGAGCGCGTCCGCATTTGACTCCGGCAGCGTGCAGGTAGGCAGCGCCGCCTGCTGTGCGCCTGGCGCCACGTTTTTCCTCGTCGCCGCGGCGACTGACAACGAAAGCACTGCTGCTATCCCCACGGACACGATCAACCTTCGAGCGAACATAATTACACACCCCTTTCAGACCGTGGTACGTGATCCCGCTGCGTTATTGCGTCGCTGAGCATTGGACGCGGCGAAGAGCAAGGCCCCGGCCAGAGCATGACCGCTCAGCTGCGGGTATTTACTGCCCAGCCCACGTTCGATTTGGATCGCCTGCAGGATCGTTATTGCTGAGGTTGGCCGATTTCAGAAATGTCAGATCGGTTACGCAATTGCGATCGAAATAACAGTTCCGGAGGCGCGATCGCAAAGCCGTCACGGCCACCGCGCGCATAAGTAACTGCCTGCAACGGCGTTAGCTCGATGCGAAAAAGGACGTGCCATCTACCGAAGCGCGGTGCGTCAATTGCTCGGCGCCTTGGGCATGCTCCCTAGGCTCACCCGGCCGACCTCTGCGTTCCTCGTCGCGTTCGCGTGGCTCAGCATTGCGTGGTCCGCAACCGCACAGCCTCTCGAGCGCCTTCCCAAGCTTGACAGCGCGTTGACCGCGCGCGTGCGGCTCAAAGACGCAGCTCGTCAGAACGTCATCATTCGCGTGAAGGACGGGAATCCTGCCGCGCTCGCGACGACGCTGCGGGCGCAAGGTGAAACCGTCGGCCGCGTGCACCGCGGCATCGGGGCGATCTCGGCATCGCTGACGGTCAACCAGATCCGCGCGTTGACCGAACACGACTCCGTGGTGTCGATCTCGATCGACGCCGTAGTCCTGGCCGACCAGACGACGACCTCTATATACACGGTGCGCGGCACTCTGGGCCTGCCGGTTCAGTTGCCGGGCGGCAATCGCATCGGGGTCGCGGTGATCGACTCCGGCGTCGAGCCCGGACCCGAGTTTGGCGACCGCATCCTAGCTTTCTACGACTTCACGCAGGGGGGCATCGAGCAGCCCGCGAGCGACGCGTATGGCCACGGCACGCACGTCGCCGGCCTCATCGCCGGCGACGGCACGCAAAGTCAGAAGCAATACCGCGGCGTCGCCCCCAAAGCGCGCTTGATCGTGCTGAAGGTGCTCGACGAAAACGGGCAGGGACGCACGAGCGACGTCATCAGCGCGATCGAGTACGCCACTGCGAACAAAGACCGGCTTGGCATCGAGATCATCAACCTGTCGCTCGGCCATCCGATCTACGAGCCCGCCGAAACCGATCCGCTCGTGCAGGCGGTCGAAGCCGCAGCTCGCGCCGGCATCCACGTCGTCGCCTCCGCCGGCAATCACGGGCTGAACCCCGACACGTCGGAACCGGGCTACGCCGGCATCGTGTCACCCGCGAACGCACCATCCGCCATCGCCGTGGGCGCCGGGACGACGGAGGAAACCAGCGTGCGTAGTGACGATCGCGTCACTCGGTACAGCTCGCGCGGTCCTTCGTGGTACGACGGGACAGCCAAACCCGATCTCGTCGCGCCTGGACACGGGATGGTCTCGGTCGCGGCGCCATCGAGCTTGCTCTACTTGAACAACCCCCATTTGCAGGTTGACGACTCGTACATGCGATTGAGCGGCACGAGCATGGCGGCCGGCGTTGTCAGCGGAACGCTCGCGCTCGTGATCGAAGCGAACCGTACCGCGTTTGCCGGCGCGCCTCCTCTGACGCCGAACGCAGCCAAAGCCCTGCTGCAGTTCACGGCCTTGAAAATGTACGACGAGCTCGGGGCCGAGTATGACGCGCTCACGCAGGGCGCGGGCTCGGTCAACCCTGCCGGCGCGATCGACCTCGCATCGAAGATCGACCCGTCGGCCGCGGTGGCGTCGTGGTGGCTGACCACCGACGTCACACCGACGACGACGATTGAAGGGGAAACCTATTCGTGGGCCGACAACATCGTGTGGGGCAATACGATCGGATCCGGACCGATCCTGTACACGAACGAACCGGCGTGGTCCCAGAACATCGTCTGGGGCAACAACATCGTCTGGGGCAACAACATCGTCTGGGGCAACAACATCGTCTGGGGCAGCAACATCGTCTGGGGCAATAACATCGTCTGGGGGAACGGGCTCGTCGGCACGACGGACGGCACGACCGTCGCCTGGGGAGTCGTCACCGGTGATTCGGGCGCGACGGTGTGGAAGAGTCTGCAGGACGAAACCAGCTTGCTGCCCGAATGGTGGAGGTGAGCCATGATGCACCTTCCTGTTGCCGCTCGCGTATATGTCGGCGCCGTGATCGTGCTCGGCGCGGCGATCGTCGCCGGCCTGCTCCCCTCGTTGCAGTTTCCACACCCCAGTCTGTTCGCCGGGCTGTTCGCGCTATCGGTGATCAGCTCAGCGCTGAAGGTGGACTTGCCTGTTGGTGTGGGCAGCTCCTGCATTTCGCTTTCCTACGCCGTCGACTTCACCGCGCTCCTGCTGCTTGGGCCGGCGCCGACGGTGCTCATCGCAACCGCGAGCGCCTGGTCGCAGTGCTCGTTCCGGATGAAGCAGCGCAACCCGGCCTACAAAACCATCTTCAGCATGGCGTGCCTGGCGGTCACCGTTGCCGCAACGGACCGCGTGTATACGGTTCTGGGCGGGACATACGGGCAGCTGGCGTCGCTGCAGGCGCTGATGGGCGCGGCGATGGCGTACTTCCTGGTGAACTCGGCGGCGGTCGCGGCGGCGTTTGCGCTCGCCAACCGGCGGCCCGTCTTCGAGGTCTGGCACGACAACTTCCTCTGGAGCATCACGAGCTACGTCGTGGGAGCAGTGGCCGCCGGGATCGCCGTCGAAGTGTGGCAGCGGATCGGGCAATGGGAAGCGAGCCTCGCCCTCCTGCCTCTGGGCCTGACGTACCGCACCTACCACATCTACCTCAATCGCATCGCCGACGAACAGCGGCGCGTTGCCGAGTGGACGCAGCTCCATCGTGAGAGCACCGAGGTACTGGCGCGCGCGATTCAGGCCAAGGACGTCGCGGGGAGCATGCACATCGAGCGCGTGCAGTACTACGCGGCCAGCCTCGCGCGCCGCCTCGCGTTGTCGGAGCGTGACACGCAGGCGGTCGAGACGGCCGCGCTCCTCCACGACATCGGCAAGCTCGCGGTGCCCGAGCACATCCTCTCGAAGCCGGGACCGCTCAGCGCGCACGAGCGCAAGAAGATGCAGATCCACGCGCAGGTCGGCGCCGAGATCGTCGCCGCGGTCGCGTTCCCCTGCCCGGTCGCGCCGCTCATCAGGAGCCATCACGAGCGCTGGGACGGAACCGGATACCCTGACGGTCTGCGCGGCGAAGACATCCCGATTGGCGCGCGCATCCTCGCCGTGGTGGACACGTTCGATGCGGCCACGTCGGACCGGCCGTATCGGCGATCGGTGTCGCGAGAAGCCGCGCTCCAGATCCTCGAGCGCGAAGCCGGCCGGGGCCTGGACCCCACGCTCGTCGCACATTTCACGGAGATCCTCCCGCGTTTGAGCCCGACCGACGAGGAAGCCACAGCGCGCAAGACAGGACGGGCCGATGCAGCCGCCGAGGAACCGCACGAGGATCGCGGTCGCCGGATGACGTCGAGCGCCTTCGAGGAGATCGAGCAAGCGCAGCGCGAGAGCTACACACTCTACGAGATCGCGCAAGCGATGGGCGGCAGCATCAGCGTGAGCGAAACGATGGCGCTCATCGGTTCCAGGCTGAGCACGCTGGTTCCCTTCTCGTCGTGCGCGCTGTTTGTCCGCGGCGACGGCGACACGCTTCGGTGTCGCTATGCATCGGGCCTCGGCTCGCAGCTGCTCGAGAGCGCGATCATCAAGGAGGGGCTCGGGCTGAGCGGCTGGGTGATGCGCCACCGGCGGCCGCTCGTCAACGGCGTCGCCGCCCTCGAGTTCCACGCCGCGACCCAGGCGGCCGTGGAGACCGAGCTGGAGTCGGCGCTGGTCTGCCCATTGTCCGTCGGCGATGAGGTGATCGGCACGATCGCGGTGTACCACGTCGAAGCAGGCTGCTACACCGAGGATCACCGCCGCGTGCTCGAGGAAATTTCACGTCAGGCGGCGGCCGTCGTGCAAAACGCGCTCGTGTTCGAGCAGGCCTGCGACAACGCGATGCGGGATACGCTGACCGGGCTGGCCAACACGCGCGCGTTGCAGTCGCACGTCACGCGCGAGCTCGATCGGGCGCGCCGCGCCGGGTCGCAGTTCTCGCTCGTGCTGCTCGATCTCGACGACTTCAAGGGGATCAACGACAAGCACGGCCACCTCTCCGGCGATCGTGCATTGCAGGAGGTTGCCAACGCGCTGCGCGAGTCGACACGTTCCTACGACGTCTGCGTGCGCTACGGCGGCGACGAGTTCGTCGTCCTGCTCGCGTCGAACGGGCGCACGGAGGCCGAGGAGGAGCGCCGCCGCCTGCAGGACGCCGTGAGCGCGATCCGGTTCGAGACCCTCGCGGGGGAACTCGTGCCGCTGAACGTCAGCGCAGGCACGGCGGTGTACCCGGACGACGGTGAGACCTACGAGCGCCTGCTGGCGCGCGCCGATCGGCGGATGTATCGCGACAAGGCGGAACGCAAGGCGTCGCCAACGCCCGGGGTGGTCGACATCTCACAGCACCTCGAGGACGCCCGCAAGCGGCGGTACGCGACGGGGGCCTAGGAAAGACCTCATTTGGTCCCTGGATCGCTACGTTCGTCGGTGGGGACCTAACCGGCTCACAAGTCGGGGGAGCTACACCTCTAGGGCGATTGTGCCGTGCCGGCAGTACACGCAGCGCTACGTGCAGGAATCAAACGGCGCGGCGGAGCGGGTCGGTGGAGCTGTCCGCCGCCGGCGTCCCCGGCGCGACGACGCGCGGCCGCCTGGCGGCAGGTTGGCCGTGCCCGTTGCGGAACTCGCGAAAGTCCAGCTTGCAGCTGTGGCCATTCAGGAAATTGTGGAAGCGGCAGTAGTCACTCTCGTCCATGCCAAACAGCTTCAGAAGGGCCCGATAGTTGCCATTCGTCGCGGTCAGACCTCGCTTGACCAGTTCGCGGAGGTCGTGCCGAGTCAGATCGCGCTCGATGAACAGCGGATGGACGTCATTCCAGAACGAACAGTGGCCTGCGACAAGCGTCTCGAACAGCTGGTCGGCCACCCCGCGCCGGCGCTCATGGCCGATTTCGAGCGTCTGTCTGTTGCGGACGGCCTCCGGCAGGTGCTCCAGCTCGATGCTGCCTTCCTCGGCCAGCCACAGCGCCTGCTCGACCACGTTCTGCAGTTCGCGAACGTTTCCCGGCCACCGGTAGGCCGTCAGCGCCTCGAGCGCCTCGGAGGTAACGCGCGCGCGCCGCCCAATGACGTAATCGATCAAGGCGGCAATGTCTTCCGGTCGCTCGCGGAGCGGCGGCACCGCGATCTGGATGACGCGGAGCCGATAGAGAAGATCCTCGCGGAAGTGCCCCGCTGCGACACGCTCGGGCAGGTTGCGATTCGTAGCGCTGATGATCCGGACATCGACGGTCCGTGGCCGCACCTCACCGACCGTCTGGATCTCGCCGCTCTCGAGGAAACGCAGCAGCGTCGCCTGCATCCGCAGGCTCATCTCGCCGACTTCATCCAGAAACAGCGTTCCTTTGTCGGCAAGCTGGAGCTTGCCTGGACGATCGCGATAGGCGCCGGTGAAACTCCCTTTCAGGTGCCCGAACAGCTCTGATTCCAGCAGTTCCTCGGCAATGCCCGCGCAGTTCACCGCCACAAACTCGCGGCTGGCCCGATCGGACGCGCGATGGATCTCGCGAGCGACGACGTCCTTACCGACGCCGGTCTCGCCGGTGATGAGTGTTTTGGCGTCGGAGCGGCCAGCGCGCCGGGCGCGCTCTCGGATAAGACACATCTGTCGGCTAGCGGCGACAAAAGTGTGCGAGCGCGCCGAGCCGGTTCCCATGGTGGGGCTTATCGCAAAGCCGGTGCCGCCGGTGCCGCCTTCCGGGGTCCGATGGGAGCGGACGAACTGCGCGCGTTTTTAAGGCCAAGCCTGGGGCAGGCCTCTTCCCTTTCAGGTGAAAGTCACATCTGTCAATTTTAAGTTCGCTGATTCGAAGACTTAGAACTGCAAAACATCGGAACAAACTGCGCCACTGGCATAACTTACATAATTGGTGATCGAGTCTCTGTTCAAAGGCACCGTGGCGAAGTGCTCCACATCACGGCAGGATCAGGCGAACTCGGTGACGGTACGCGACTGGATGTCCATCGAGCTCCGCCGGCTGGAATATCCACGCCTTGGCAGCACTCACCAGCATGAACTCATTGACGTTCCGCGGCGGGGTCTTGAGCTTCGCGCTTTCGACGAGTCCGCTCGCGCCAATCACGAGCTCGAGCTCCGTCGCGGGAGCCACCGTTGGATCGAACGGCGGTTCGGGCGGAAGCTGCGGTCGAACAGGACGCGGCGGCGACACCAACCCGTCGTCGCGTGAGTACACGCGATGCCGGGTGTCCGCGCCCCTCGCGTCACTCGCTTCTTCTCCTGGCTCGCTGGCAAAGACTTCCAGCACCTCGTCGACCACCATGATCGGCTGGGCGTCTCGCCTGTCTGGCAGTCGCGAGTCCCCACCCGTTTTCGCCGGCGGCTTCGGCCCTTCTTCACGCGCTCGCACTTTGACCTTTTTCGCCGGATGGTTCGGCTGAGCACTCGGCACGCGATTCGGCTCCGCCGGCGCGAGGCTCTTTTGCGAGGGGGCATCGGCTACAAGGGTGGACAGCGCCGCTGACATCTGAGTGGACAGCGCCGCTGACATCTGAGAATGGTTTGGAGCGAGCCAGAAAGCAGCCGCCACGACGGCTCCCGCGACGAGCAACGCCAGCGCCAGTGCGCGGCGACGACGCGGCGGTCGCGCCCCTTGCCCCTGTTCCTTCGGAATCTCCGGCGCGGGCGACTGCCGCGGGCGTGCGATGCTGCGCAACGGCGCGGCCGCTGCGCGCGCGTAGACGGCGGCAATCAGCTCGCGGCGTCCGGGTCGCTCGAAGTACGCAAGCGCCTCCGAGAAGGCCGCGAGGTGCTGGTATGGTGACTCCGCAGCGGTCGCTTCGTTGATGGCCAGTCGCAGCCGGATCGGCACGTCGTCACCGGCCATTCCCGCGAGCAGGTGACCGGCCGCAACGACTGGCACGCCGGCGCCGTGGCCGAGTACAGCGACGGAGCCGTCTGCCTCGACTGCGATGCCAGCAGCCGAGGGGAACGCGTCGGCCCTGCCGTGCGCGAGTACCTGCTCGCACACGGCCTGGACGACCGCGACGCCTTCGAACCATTGAATGCTGATGTCGCGGTCGAGGATGTGTTCGAGGCTTTGAGTCTGCATGGAGTCCTTTTTTCGAATTGCCGCGCGCGCGAATTCACGATGGGCCGGGCGGTTCGCGTCAAAAAACACTGCTCATGAGATTGACGGCCGATCCCACCAGGCTTCGCACCGTGCCTTCGAGCGATACGAGCAATGCTTCGGGACCGCCCGCCGTAGCCGTTGCGGCAACGATCAATGCCGCGATCGGAATCGCCATGATCCACCCCTCCGATCCGCCTGCTCCAGATGTGCGCATCTCGATACGTCTCCTTGCTGCATTACGATCCGACGTGCTACTTCGCTGGCGCCTGGTAGCCCCCGCTGCTCTGAATGGTGACTTCTGGCGCCGATTTCAACCGAATCCGTACGTCTCGCCATGATCCGTCGTGCTCGATGTGGGATGACGTGAATCCGACGACATACCGTCGGCGGAGATCCTCGACGACACGCTGAAACTCGACACGAAGTTGACTCACATCCTGCGGAAACAGCGCGCGGCCGCCCGACAACGTGGCCAGCTGTTCGAGCGAAGACGTGTCGATCTTCGTACCGATGCCAATCGTGAACACCGTCGTGCCACTCCCCTTCAGGTCCTTCAATGCGTCGTTCAGCGTCCTGGTGCTGCCTGGGCCGGTGCCGGCGTTGTTCTCGTCGCGACCGTCGGTCATGACGACCAGGATGCGTCGACCGCTGGCATCCCGCAGCCGCTGCAGCGATTCTGAGACGGCGTCGAAGAGCGCCGTGCCACCGGCGACGTTGTACTTCTGAATGGCGTCGTGGCTGACGTCCCGGTTCGTGGACAGGTCGTGCGCGAACGACACTCGATCGGAGAAGAGCACGACGGCCAGCGAATCTTCCGGCCGCAGCGCGCTGACAAACGCGCGGGCGCTCTCGATCACTTCGGTCTCGCGCTTCTTCATGCTGCCGCTCGCGTCGAGCGCCAGCACGAGCGACAGCGGCTGCGAGGCTTCATGGAACTGCTCGACGCGCTGCGGAACACCGTTTTCCACGACCTCCAGATCCTCCGCGGCAACGTCGAGATAGCGCCCCATCGGGTCCCTGGCCGTGAACTCGATCGTCGGTTTGATCGGGCTGGGCTTCGGGGCAAAGTACCCCGGCCGCGCGCGGACGATATACTGGGGCGCCTCACACTGCACCCGGATCTCACGCCACGAACCGTCCATCCTCTGATTGCTCGGGGTATAGGCAAACACGTACCGATGACGCACGTCGTCAGCGAGCGTCACGCGAACGAGTTCCAGTTGGTCGTCGGACGCTGGGAAGAACGCCCTGGCGCCGGTCTCAGCCGCGATGCGACGCAGCATGGTCTCGCCCTTGAACGACACGCCCGCGACACCACCGATACCAATGACGTACACCGTCGCGCGGGCTGCCTTGGCCGCTGCGAGGGCGTCGTCAACCGATATCGTGCTCTGCTCGTCGTAGCCATCGGTGATGAGCACAATGGCGCGCCGTCCTTCCACGTTGGCAA
>CAWIWL010000017.1:0-212371 GCA_963839705.1 uncultured Acidobacteriota bacterium | reverse complement strand
CGACTCGATTCACAAGCTCTCATGCGCTAGTTGCCGCCGGCTGATCGCCCACCTTCCCGTGGTCGCGAGAGCCGTGACGCCACCGCACCCCACCGATGAGTGCCAGCTCGATGGCGAAAATGACGAGCGCCGTCCTCACCATCGGGCCGATGGCCGAGGGGACGGTTTCTGGCTCGACGTAGATGGAGTACCCGAGCGTGAGTCCTCGCCTGTTGCCACGCTCGCGCGAGAACCCGTCCCAGACCGAGAAGGCGACCGGCAGGAACGTTCCAGGCGAGAACGCGGCGGCCGAGTCCGGTCGAAGGGACCGCTTGAAGATGACCGACCATTCTCCCTGGTCGTAGCTCGCCACACCGGTGGGCAATCGCCCAGGTCGCCGGGAGTGACGTCCCCGCTTCCCTTGCCGGTGAACCGAAGGGGATTGGGGCCGGCCAAATCGAAGAACCAGAGGTCCACTGAGTTCTCGCCGTCGCCGAAGATGAAGTAGGGCTTGCGGGCGTCCACCGGTATCCCCGAAGGAATCTGGACCGCAACCGCGTCGGAGAACTCGGATGGCTTGTCGCCCGCCGCCGGTTCCTCGGCAAAGGGGTCCTGCGCCTTCCCGCCGGGCCGGCGCGACTCCCGCGTCGCCAAATACGCCGCCCTTCGCGGCCGCGCCCTCGCCAGCGGCTGCCCCAGCCGCTGGCTCCTCCTCCTCCTCCGGGGGCACAGGGACCGACGGCCCGTTCTTCCCTGTTTTCTGCGCGCTCATGTCGTGCCATCGAACGAGGAGGGCGATTGAGTCGGCGTCGTCAATCGCCTGAACGCTAACGCTGAGTCGCGGGCGGATGGAACGCGCGTCCCGGCTCCCATGATCTGCCCGATGATGGGAAAGCGGGCCACGGGAGCGGAGGCGAAGCTCGCGGCCCCCTTCGCCACTCAATCCGCTCCTGGACGTGCTTGGCGACGACGAGGTTGGTATAGCCGGGTCCGCTGCTGCCCGAGAGCGAGTCGATGAAGTCGGCGATCGCCCACCGTTGCTCGGGCGTCCAGGCCTCGAGAACGACGGCATGGGCGTGCCGTTCAACCCCGTGCTCATCGTCCTGAAGATGTCCTCGCGGGACGACCCTCCCCGGAAGGTCCAACTCTGAGTGAGGTCTGCCGCGCGTATTGGATAGCCCCAGTCGTCCTTTAGGGTTGGCGCCGAAGGTCCGTCAGCCCGACCGAGCGTGCCGTGGCACTTCAGGCAACCGTTCTCCTCATAGAGCTTCTTCCCGAGTGCGATTGACTCAGCCGTGGCTCTCGGCGCGCTCGGGAGCGGAACCGGCTTGGCAGCATTCTCGTTTTTGGAGAAGTCGGGGGAGAAGGTCGTAATGAAGTACGCGAGATTCGACACTTCCTCGTCGGAGAGGTCGGGCCAGGCCGGCATCGACGTGTAGGGCATGCCGCGTCGGATGATGTTGACCAAATCCTGGTGGCTCGGAAGCGCTCCGCTGGGAGTCGTGCGGATCTTGAACTTGCCAGTGGTGAAGGCGCGGGGCCTCGGGCTTAGATGGGTGCTGGCGTAGCCTTCGCCGTCCCCTTTCTCGCCGTGGCACTGCGAGCGGTATTTGACATAGAGCCTCTTGCCAGACTCCCGCTGCGCCTCGGTCCCGACGTCGGGACTCTGCGCGCGCACCCATCCCATCCTCGTGGCACCCAGCACGAGGATCAGGACCGCGACCCGACACACCCGAGCGACTTGCCCGCCGTAGCGCGACGCGCGAAGGTGGGAATCAGGCGAGAGGTCATTTGTGCTCGCCCTCCTCCCTCGCCCGAGGCTTCTGGCCCGTGAAATCGTAGAGAAAGAGGATCGCATCCCAAATCTCGTCTTCCTTCAGCATCTTTTCCCAGGCCGGCATCGCCGTGTCCCAGGGACCGCCTTCCTCGGGGAGCCCCGGGCCGCCCTTGGAAATCCGCCAGAACAGAAACGTCTCCTGAAGCATCGCGATCGTGCCCGCGTCGGCGAAGTCGGTCGGAATTGGATCCAGCGCGTGCGCGAACATGCCGTTGCCGGCCAGGTTGTCGCCGTGGCAGAAGACGCAGTTGCGATAGTAGACCTGGCGTCCGTTTTCGACATGCTTGCGGAACTCTTCCGGATTCGACGTCTCGAGGTGCCGGAAGGGGTTCGCTCCCGCGTCGAGATCGATCTTCTTGTTGTGAACCGTAATCTCGGAAGGGGACGCAGGATGCACGGTTCGCGAAAAGAGCGGAGGCTGGAGGGGCACGTTCATCTGGACGTAGACGTTCGCGGCCGCAAGCGCCGGGATGGCGACGACCGTTGCGCCGAGAAGCGCCGTGTACCGCTTATCCGTCATGAAGCGGAAGAGCGGGCCGGAGACTTCTTCGCGGCGCTCCTCGCTGGAGGAGACGTACGCGATGACCGCGATCGAGATGATTCCCATGTAGAGCGAGACGACGGAGGAGGGAATCGGGGCTGTGAATCCAAATCGGAGGAGGACGTAGCTCCCCACCCACCAGGCGACCGCCCACATCAGCAGATTGGCCCGACGGAAGCGAAGGAGCCCGAAGACGGCGAGTACGGCGATGAGGACGGGGATCTTCATGGCTGCGTACCCTTCATTACTTAGCCGGCTTACCCGGCGACGGCGCAGCCGCGGGCGCCCCGCCCGGTGCAGCCGTGCCGCTGTTCCAGCGGTGTTTCGTCTCCATTGTGACGGTCGGCGTGCCGCCAAGCGTCTGGAGGGACGCGATCACGCAGAGGATCTCCTGATCGGTGAGGCTGAACGGAGCCTGATTCATGGGGGGCATCGCCGGGGGGAAGCCTTCGACGACGAAGGCGGTCGGCTCGTACAACGATTGGGCCAGGTAGTCGACATCGCTCATGCCCGGGACGCGGGTCGCCGCGCGGGCCCCAATTCCCGCGAGGTCGGGGAAGCGGAGCGCCCCCGTCTTGCCGATCGTGTGGCAGGTCAAGCAGAGGCCCTTGCCCTCCATGATCCCGCGGCCGACCTTGACCATGTCGGCCGTGCTCACGTTGCCTCCCAGAGACGTCTCCTGAGGAGGCTGCACTTCCTTCTGGGGTACCAGCTGGCCGACATAGGCATAGAACCCGGTCGTCGCGAGGACGAGCGCGCCGATCCGGATGGTGTGGGGAATCCTCATTTCTCATCGGGGGACTTCGTCCCCCGAACCCCCTTACACGCTTCCGCCTTCGCTAAAGCTACGGCGAGACCTCGCCGAAGCCTCGGCGTAGGCGGGCGCTCGCGGGGACCCCAAAGCCCCGCTCCGCTCGCGTGGCTCGCTTGCTGCGCTCGCTCGCGGCAGAACTTATTCACAACGTCTCCGCCTTCGCGGCATGCGCTGTGCCGAGGCCTTCGCGGCGTCGCTTGGGATCGCGCTCGAAATCGGGCCGGTCGTGCAGGCTCGAGATCCAGAACACAAGGCCGATCAAGGCGAAGAACAGGAGCACGGTCACCGAGACGACTTGGGTCGCGAAGCCAAGGGTGGGCGTGAACCCGTCGACCGAAGTGTCCCGAATGATTCCGTAGACATGCCAGTGCTGGCGGAGCCCGGAGCGAACGTAGCCCATGAGCCCCATGAGCCAGGTAAAGGTGACCGCGATGAAGATCAGCACGTACTGCGAGACCGCCGGGATTCTGCCCCAGCGCACCTCGCCTGTTTTTCGTGGGGCGCGGTAGAGGAAGACGTCGATGGCGGTGATCGCCACCATCGCGAAGAGGACCGAGAGGACCTGCGGCACGGAGAGCCCGATCCGGACGGTCGCCTCGACGAAGTACCCGTAGACGCCGAGGAAGATGACGAAGACCGCGACGGCCGCGAAGATCGTCAACTGGACCGCATGGCCCGTCTTCGCCCACGCCACCGTCGCGACCTTCCCCGTCCGTTGGTAGAGGAGGAAGCTCATGAAGGTCGTGAGGATCAGGATGTTCACGGCGGTGTTCTTCGCCGACATGACCCCGAGGAAGCCCAGCACCGGGTGCGCCGATCCTCCCATCGCGCGGATCTCGGAGACCGTCGCGATGATCGACCGGGGCGTCGCCCAGACCATGAAGCAGAGCACGATGACGGCGAGCAGATACTTGACGAACCTCTGGAACGGCTGCGCCCCCTCGACCCGCCCCATGCCGAGCCAGAGGTAGTAGTTGGCACCGAGGAAGAGGTTCCCGATGAGGACCGCCTGAATAATGAAGAGCCACGAGAAGGCCCCGCCCATCATCGTCAGCCCGAGCGTCTGCGAGTAGGCGTAGATCTCTTTCGCCAGCCAGTAGCCGGCGAACGGAAGCGGGAGGAACGCGCAGATCGCGACCATGTTGCCGATGTATCCCATCCAGTCGTAGTGCGCGCGCTCCTCGTCGGTTGTCGCGTGGAGGAACTTGAACGCCGCGTAGGCGGCGGCGACCGATCCGCCGAAGGCAACGTTGGCGATGACTCGATGGACGTTGATCGGCATCCAGGTGTAGTTGTAGATCGCGTCCGTCAGGGACAGAAGCGCCCCGCTGGTCGAGACCCCGTTCGGAGACATCATGAACGTGAGCCAGGAATTGGCGATCAGCATGATGCCCGTGCCGACTACGTTGAGGCCGAGCCCCAGACCAAGATGCACCAGCGGATGGAATTTCCCCCAACCGTAGTAGTAGGTGTAGAGGAAGAAAGCCTCGAAGAAGAACAGCAGGACGTACGGGAGAAACGTGGGGGAGAACACGCTCATCATGTAGTTCGTGAACTTTGGATACAGGATGATGAGCATGAACGTCAGAGCCGCTCCGAACGTCGCGGTGAGCGAGAAGGAAACGGAGAGCAGCTTCGTGAACTCGTGCGCGAGCCGGTCGTATCGCAGATCTCCGGTCTTGTAGCCGATCACCTCGACGATCAACGCGAAGATTGGGACGGCAAGGACGAATGCCGCGAACAGCAGGTGCAGCTGCGCGACTGCCCAGATGGCCACGCGGCTTCCGACGACAGGGAACGTTCGGTAGGTGGCCTCTTCGTAGGGTTTCTCCTTGGCCTTTTTCTCCGCGGCCGCCTTCTCGGCGGCCTGCGCCTCCGCGCTGACGGCCGGGGCCTGGGCCGGCTCCTGGTGCTCACGGCTCCTCGACGCCATCGTCACGGCCCCCGCGAACATCAGGAGGCCGGCGACTGGTCCGAGAAGGACCAGCAGTGTGCGCTTCGTCACGGCGCCTCCATCAATGGCTGACCGTGGCCGCAACCGCAGCGCCTAGGGTTTTGTCGTGCTGGAAAGAGGCGGGGACGTTGCCTCGCTGGAAACGGATGGCCTCGCCGTCGCCACGAGCGTCGTGGTCCGGCTGGCGACAGAACGAGGGCGGACGAAGGATCTGGCCCACTGGGCAGATCTCCAAGGCACCTGAGGACACCTGCCCAGGCCGCGAGTCCGCGATGGAACTGTGTCGCCACATCCTCCCCTCGAATCATTTCATCACAGAGGGACAATCGAAAACCCGAGGATTGAGGCCGCGATATTACCTACGAACTCGGACGAGGGTCAAGGGCGTTGCGCACGGTCTGTCGCCATCGTGCCCGGCAGTCGAAGCCCTTGACAGCGGCAGTCACCGGGCGTATGAAGATACCCGCACCGATTGAGCACGACTCGGTCCTCTCGCGTGCGGCTAGAACGTCACGATGTCCCACGGCGCCGTTGAGCGTACGAACCGTTGAACAGGGTGGCCAATGAAAACAGCGAGCAGTGAACGTACGGACTTCATCTCGTACCCGACGAATCGCGTGGTCGGGACCGTCGGCGACGACGACAAGGCGCGCGCGGCTATCGACGCGTTACTCCGGGCCGGATTCGTCCGGGAGGACATCGACATCCTGCACGATGAGGACGATCTCAAGCGTCTCGATCCGACGGGGACCGAGCACGGATTCCTCGCGCAGTTTCAACGGACGTTGATTCGTGCCCTCGATCTCGAGGAGTTCAAGCACCTGACGCATCACGTCGAGGATGTTCGTGCCGGTCGATACGTGATCATGGTGCTGACGAAGCGCCGGGTCCAACGCACCGTGGCCGCCGACATCCTGCACCAGTACGGGGCGGAGTTCGTGGAGTTCTACGGCCGATGGGCGTGCGAGGAACTTCCCGCAACCGCACAGAAATCGCCGGCAGATATCCCGGCATCGTTCGTCCGGGCGTGGAACGACCGTAACGCCGACGCGCTCGCCGCGCTGTTCGATGCGGATGCCTCATTCGTGAACGTCGCCGGCCTGCACTGGCACGACCGCGAGTCCATACGAAAGGCGCACGCGGACGGGCTGGAGCGCGTCTTCCACACCTCGCAGCTGGCGATCGACGAGATGAAGGTCAAGCTGCTGTCGCCGGACATCGCCGTGGTGCACACGCGCATGACGTTTTCCGGCCAGGCGCCGTCAGGAACTGGCAGACAGCCCGGACCGCGCACGACGATCGTTTCGTTCGTGGTGCATCGGATCGTCGATCGCTGGCAGTGCGCATCGGCCCACCACACCGACGTATTCCCGAATGCGGAGACGAACGCCATCGCATGAAGAGGGAGAGGCCCCGGGAACCTCCGGAGCCTCCCCTGGACGTCAGCTTCCCGCCACCGCCTCCTGCAACTTGTCAACGGCCTGCTCGGCCGTGAACGTATTGGGCTTTTGGATCTTCGGGAAATCCACGAACGTCTGGTTGAACTTCGTCAGGACCGCAATCGCCCCATAAATGATGTACACGTGGTGGATGTACCAGTCCCAGTAGGAGTTCGACGTCACCTCGGCGAATTCGTAGGGATCGGTCCGAAGATTGAATATCTTCGCGATCCGCAGCGGCGTAAACGGCTCCGCCCAGACTGCCAGCTTCCCCTCGCACCGCTGTTCCATGAACGCGACCTTCCAGTTGTCGTACCGCAGGCCCAAGGTGTCCCCGTCGTCTGAGATATAGACGAACCCCTTTCGCGGCGACTTATCCACTTTGCCGGTGAGGTAGTCCACCAGGCTGTAGCCGTCAATGTGGTTCTTGTAGGTGCGGCCGATCGCCTTGACGCCCTTCTTGAGGTCGTCGACGACGGTCTTGTTGCCGGCGAGCTCCAGCAACGTCGGCAGCCAGTCGTGATGCTGGACGATCTCGTTCGAGACCGAGCCGGGCTTGATCTTTCCGGGGTAGCGCACGACGAGCGGAATGCGGAACGCGCCTTCCCAGTTGGTGTTTTTCTCGCTGCGGAACGGGGTCATGCCGCCGTCGGGCCATGAGTTTCGATGCGGGCCGTTGTCGGTCGAGTACATGACGAACGTGTTCTCCGCGATGCCCAGCTTGTCGAGATAGTCGAGCACCGAGCCTACGTTCTTGTCGTGATCGATCATCGTGTCGTGGTACGGGGACTGCCAGCGCCCGGCCTGTCCCAGGCTCTCCTTCTTGGTGTGCGTGAACAGGTGCATGTGCGTGAAGTTCAACCACACGAAGAACGGCTTGTTGGCGTCAACGGCTTTCTTGATGAATCCCTGCGCCCTCTCTGCAAACTCGTCGTCGCACGTCAGCATCCGCTTTTTATCGAGCGGCCCGGTGTCCTCGATCTTCTGCTTGCCGACCTTGCCCCATCGTGGCTGTACGGTCGGGTCGTCGACGTCGGTCGCGAAACTGTGGATGACCCCGCGAGGCCTGACCGTCTCGATGAAGTTGCCGAATTCCTCCTTGGGGAAATAGTCGTACATCTCGGGCTCTTCTTCCGCGTTGAGGTGGTAGAGGTTGCCGTAGAACTCGTCGAACCCGTGGTTGGTCGGCAGCATGTGATTGAGGTCGCCGAGGTGGTTCTTGCCGAACTGACCGGTGGTGTAGCCTTCGTTTTTCAGGAGCGCCGCAATCGTCACGATCTTCTCGTTCATACCGACCGGCGCTGCGGGGATTCCGACCTTGGACAGCCCCGTTCGCAGGACGCTCTGGCCGGTGATGAACGACGACCGTCCAGCGGTACAGGACTGCTCGCCATAGGAGTCGGTGAAGAGCATCCCTTCCTTCGCCAGGCGATCGATATTCGGCGTCTTGTAGCCCATGAGGCCCTGGGAATAGCAACTCAGGTTGGAAATGCCGATGTCATCACCCCAGATGACGAGAATGTTCGGTTTGGTGGCCATTTGTCTCTTTGCTCCTTTTCGTACCTATCTCAGCGGTGCTCGTTTCTCCGCTCCATGTCGACTCATCGCTGCGCCACGGCATATCGTGGTTCGCGGCGACGACACAGTCGCGCTCCGCACTAACCTTCAGGAAATCAGGGCCAGAACGCAGACCTGACCCGACTTGAGCACACCGCGTGCCCGTTCGTTTTGGAAGGAGGCTATGTATCGGTGTCCGACGTGGGGCCGAGTCAGGCAGGCGTGACCGGGCCTAGATGGCGATCCAGCCAGTCGAGGATCTCGCGGATGATGTCCTGCAGGCGCGGGATGTGTCCGCCATCGATCAACGCCAGTCGCTTCTGGTCGGGGGGCGGACCGAGCAGGTCGAAGACCGGCCGCTGCAGCGTCTCGACCGGTCTCTCGAAGTCCTGCTTGCCGGCCACCATCAGCGTCGCCACGCGCACGCGCGGCGCGAAATTGATCGGTTCGACTTCTGGAGGCCACGGAGTGCCGCCAACGCCGCCACCGAGCAGGATACTCGCCTTGAACCGCGGCTCGAGCGCGGTGAAGATCGGACCCATGACGGCCCCCGTGCTGAAACCGTAATACGCGATCCGGGCGCGGTCGATGTCGCGTCGCGTCTCGAGATAGTCGATCGAGCGTCCGATCTCCTTCGACCACATGATGCGGAGATCACGAACGGCTGTGGGTCCCGTTTGAGTCAACGCGACTCGTTCGTACATTCCCTGATAGATCGGGTACAGCACCGCCCGGCCGCTGCGGATCATGAAATCCACGTACCGGAGCCCCAGCTTCCGGCTCGACTGACCTCTGGGTCCCCCGGGCGGGAAATAGATGACGGTCTGAAACGGCGGCGCAGCGTTCTTCGGCAGGTACAAGTACGCACGCATGCGCTCGTTGGCGTACCCGGCGTCGTACAGCAGGCTTTCCTTGCGCCACTGGCCTTCGTCCTCGACGGCCTCGACGGTCTCATTGAGCGGACGCTGATCGTAGGCGTACATCCGGCGCATGACCTCGAACACCTGGTCGTTGACCGGCTTTTCCTGCGTAAAGTCGCGCGTCCGCCGATCGATCGCTGCCAGCGCGGCCTCTGATGGCGGCTTGATGTACTTGACGCACCGGAATCCGTAAGTCGGCAACCGGTCGATGGGCGCCTGTGCGTCGAGGTCGGTGAACATGTAGCTGGCCTCGTTCCAGCCGCCTCCCGGGATGAAACGCCTGTTGCCTGATGCCGTCGAGCTCCACTCCTTGACGTTGCCGGCCATGTCGGACGTGCCGAGCGGTCCGAGACCGGGGTGCTGCCCGACGGCCGCCGGACCCTTGCCACCGTAGTTGCTCAACGTGAGAATGTCGGAAAAGTTGCCAAAGCCGGCTGCGTTGTACCAGTGAAAAGCCGTCGGTAAACTCTTGCCGGCGAAGGCCGCGTACGCAGCGGCTTCGTACCAGCTCACGCCGCCGACCGGGTAGTCCGCCTGGCCTTCCGGATACGCACTGAGCTCCCACGTCGCGGGGCCCGGCTGGCCGGTGGCATCGCGAAAGAGCGCCATGGCTTCGACCCACGACAGCGTCCGATACCCGACACGAACCCTTCGGTCCAGTACCAACCGCGTACGATACCCGCCGGCGTCAACGAACGTCTTGAATTGCCGGTTGGTGACCTCGAACCGGTCGATCCAGTAGTCGTCGAGGGAAACCGTGCGATCGCGTACTCTGGCCGTCCGACCGGGGGCGCGCAGCATGCCGGCAGGCGCAGTGTTCAACGGGCTGAGCGCGAACGCGATCGGCGGCCCGACCGGGATGACGCCGGCTTCGAGCGGCTCATACCCGGCTTTCACGATCCGGAACCGGAGCATGGCTGCCGGAACGCGCACGTCCTTCAGCGGCGATTGACCCACCGGGAACCACGCCGCATCGTGCGCGGCGTACGGCCTGATCGCGATCTCTGCGCCAGGTGGATCGGTCGTGACCGTGATGGGGAACGCGACGTCGTTCCACAAGCCCGTCAGCTGCGCATCGTCGGGAAGCACTGTTCGGGCCTCGGTCGCCAGCATGTACGCGCCGTACATGTCGTCCGTCTCGCTCAACACGTGGATTTTCGGAATGGCCACCGTTCGCGCCCAGCGGACGCGCGCGTTCGCTGCCCACCACCACCACCCAAGGAACAGGGCCGTGACCATCACGGCTGCCAACGCTGCGACGAAGGACCGCCGCTGGAGCAAAGCGCGGACGTCGAGGCGACCCGCAATCAATCGTCCTTTGATCGCTCTCAGCCGGTCGGCGACGTCGCGGGCGCCGGGTCGGCGCGCCGGCGTCTTGTCCAGGCACGCGGCGATGAGGGCTTCGAGGGCGGGCGGAATGTCTTTCCTGGCCGAACCGATTGGCGGCGGCGCCTCCGTGAGGAGGCTGGCAACCGTGTCGCCGAACGGCCGACGACCGGCGAGCATTTCGTACAGCACGACGCCGAACGAGAAGATGTCCGAGCGATCGGTGATCGGCCGCCCCTGCGCCTGTTCCGGCGACATATAGGCAATCGTGCCGACGACGACTCCGAGCTCCGTTGCGGGCGCAGCCGTCACCGTGTTTGCCACAGGATCCGGGGGCGCCAGCATTTTCGCGAGGCCGAAGTCGAGCATCTTGGCCTGACCGCTATCGGAGATCACGATGTTGGCTGGTTTGACGTCGCGATGGACGATTCCCGAGGCATGGGCGATCGCGAGCGCGTTGGCGATCTGCTCGGCGAGCTCGATCGCGCGATCCAGGGACAGGCCGGCCCGGGGAATCATCTCGGTGAGCGGACGACCGCCCACGAGCTCCATGACGAGGAAGTCGATGCCGTTGGCGTGATCCACTTCGTGGATCGTGACGATGTTCGGATGGTTGAGCGCCGATGCGGACCGAGCCTCCCTGAGAAAGCGGTCGCGGCGATCGCGATCGCCAGCCGCGTCGGCGGCAATCACCTTGATGGCCACAGCACGGCCCAGACGCGTATCGGTCGCCCGATAGACGACACCCATGCCGCCCTGGCCGATGCGGTCTTCGATCTTGTAGTGCGAGAGGGTTGTCCCGATCATGGAGCGCACCTATTATCCACGGGTGCCGGGACCACGAACGCGTTTCATTTGGTGGACCCTTCGAATCAGTCGATTCGAGCCGTGTTTCTTTGTGATGCATGCCGACGGATCGGGCGTCCGTCAGCTAACTGACAGCAAATGGGAAGACGCGGTGGCTGGTTGGGCTCCGGAAAAGAAATGATCGGGTAACTGTAATGCGGAGACCACCTCGAAGTTAGCCGGCGCGCAGCGCCACGAGCGGATCGACGCGCGCGGCGCGGCGGGCGGGGACCCACGCGGCCACCAGACCGGCGATCACGAGCACCGTGGCCGAGGCCGCGTACACGCCGAGATCGTAGGGCCGCACCCGGAAGAGGAACCCTTCGGCGAGCCCGGCGAGGCTGAACGCGCCGGCAAGTCCCAGTGCTAGTCCTGCCACAAGGTACCGAGAAGCCTGCGAGAGGACGGACCGGAGCACCGTCGGCGCATCAGCGCCCAGTGCCATTCGAACCGCGATCTCCTGCGTCCGGTGCGCGACCAGAAAAGCCATCACCCCGTACACCCCGATGGTTGCGATCGCGACCGCGAGGAGTCCGAACATCGACAGCAGCAGCATGTTGAAGCGCCGCGTCGCGATCAGGCCGCTGAACAGATCGTCGAGGGCCTCCACGTCCGGCACGGACTGCGGATTGACAGTCCGTACGGCATCCCTGAGCGCCGCGATCGTCGCAACCGGCTGATCGGCGGTGCGAACGACGACATGGCCGCCGATGACTTGGCTTTGTCCGACCGGGACGTACGCTTCAGGCCTCACGTCGCTCTCCGGCCCGCCGACTCGAAGGCCTTTCACGACACCGACCACCCTCCAAGTCTTGAGCTGGAATCTCACGTCGGCGCCGACCGCCTGTTCACTTCCCAGGTACCTCCGCGCCGCTACGTCGTTGAGCACCACCACGGGCTCGCTGCCGCGAGCGTCGGACGGAGCAAGCCAACGTCCTTGCTGGAGCGTCAAGCGCATCACCTTCAGGTAGTCGGGCGTTGCCTGCCGGATATCAACCATGTCTGCGTCGTTCCTGAAGTCGCGGCCTCGCGCCTCGACGACCACTCGCGTCCAGCTGGTGGTGAGGGGAAGTCCCCCGGACAGCGCCGCGGCCGACTCGACACCCGGCACCGCGCGAAGCCGCTCGATGGCACTGGTGAGAAGCGCATCGGCCCGCGCATACGTCTCGTTTGCGGCTTGCTCGCTCGACAGGTCGATGCGCGGGTACATCGAAATCGCGAGCACGTTGCGGTAGTCGAAACCGAGCTCCACGCGCATGAGGCGTACGAAGCTCGCCACGAACAGGCCCGACCCAACCAGCAGCACGACCGCCAGTGCCACTTCTCCGACGATGAACGCCGTCTGCAGATGGCGGCTGCGCCCGCCTGCAGCCAGGGGGCGGCTGTCGCGAAGCGCGCCGGCGAGGTTCGGCGTCGTCAGATAAACGACCGAGCCGAGGCCCATGAGCAGGCCGCACGCGATCGCCGCGAGCGCTGCACCGCCGAGAATGCGCAAGTTGACGGCAATGGCACTGAGACGCGGGACGCCCTCAGGCAGCACCGTGCGGATGATGTCGACCGTCCAGTACACGGCGACCACGGCGAGCGCGGTTCCCGCCAGCGACAGCAACAGGCTTTCGGCTTGCAGGCTCCGCACGAGCTGCCATCGCGACGCACCCAGTGCCGAGCGGATGCGCAGTTCGTGGGTGCGCGCCGCCGTACGCGCGAGCAGCAGGTTGGCGACGTTGACGCACGCGAGGAGGAGCACGCACAAGACTGCGCCCAGCAGCAGCCACATCCACGACTGCACGCGATCGCCGACGATCGCATCGACTAGGGGACGCACGCGAATGCCTTCATCCTTGAACCATGCCGGGTGCTCCGCGGCCAGGGATCCTCTGATCTGATCCATGCGCGCGTGCGCCTGATCCACTGATATGCCCGGCTTCAACCGTCCGACGAGCGAGATATACCTCACACGTGCGCCTTCGCGGGATTTCTCGCTGGCGGGGACGACCCACGGTATCCACACATCGACCTGTGCCGGGCCGTCGACTGGCCAGCCGAACCCTGGCGGCATGACACCGATGACTTCCCGCGTGACGGACCCAACCACCAGCGTTCTGCCGACAGCCGACGGATCGGCGCCGAAGCGGCGGTGCCAGAGGCCGTCGCTGATCAGTACGACCCGATGATTCCCCTGGATTTCGTGCTCGGACGAGAACAAGCGCCCCAGTTGTGGCTGCACGCGCAGCACGGCGAAGACGTCGGCCGTCGAGCGCGTGCCGTAGACCTGTTCGGGTGGATCGCCGCGCAGCGTGAACGTGGTCGGGCCTTCCGGCACGGCGGCGAGCGCCTCGAACACATCCTGCCGCTGCCGGTAGTCGGTCGCGTCGGCGGCGTCGAATCTCGCGAATTGGGCCGATCCGTCCCGCAGATCGATCCGCGAGATGCCGACGAGCCGGTCGCTCTCGTCGAACGGCAGCCCGCGGAGGACGACGGCATCGACCACCGAGAAGACGGCGGTGGTGGCGCCTATCCCCAACGTGAGCACCACCACGACGACAGTTGTGAATCCGCGGCTGGCGGAAAGGCTGCGAAGCGCGTGACCGAAATCGCGGCGCAGGGCATCGAACCAGGCCCAGCCGTTCAACGCGTCGAGCTCTTCGAGCTTGACCCGCGGATTGCCGAATTTGATCCTCGCCTGCCGGCGGGCCTCTTCGGGCTGGACGCCGCGCTCGATCAGACCTTCCGCGTAGAGATCGAGGTGGGCGCGCATCTCGTCGGCACGTTCCCGAGCGCGGGAGTCTCGCGACCAGAGGCGGCGCCACCACACCATCTGTAGCCCTCAGCTTTTCACATTCGCTGGCCGCATCGCCCGGGCAACCGCGCGGGTGAGCGTCTCCCACCGGCTGGATTCGGTGGCGAGCTGCTTCTTTCCGATCGGCGTCAGCTGGTAGTACCTGGCTTTACGGTTGGTCTCCGACACGCCCCATGAGGACGCGATCCAGCCCCGCTCCTCGAGCCGATGCAAAGCCGGATAGAGCGAGCCCTGTTCCACCAGCAGCACATCGTCCGATCGACGCTCGATGTCCTGGGCGATCTCCAGTCCGTGGGCGGGACCGGCCTGCAGCATCCGCAGGATCAGCATGTCCAGTGTGCCGGCCAGCAGGTCGCGTTCCGCTCGAGCATCCCGTCGCCGCCTCATGACCTAGAAATTCTAGGCGAGCGCCCGCATCGATGTCAACAGACCTAAAACTCGGTCTGCACCCGTCGTGAGCAGGGCGGCCAGCCGCGGAGCCAGACCGATTCAGCCAGCGCCGCGAGTGGTGCGCCCAGGGCTCCGGCCGACAGGGCCGTGGAACCAAATCGAAGGGCGGCTCGTCAAAGCGTGGCACGTATTGCTTTCCTATACGAGTCGTGCCAGCCTTGTATGGCAATCCAATATGAACCCGCAGGGCAGTGGGGCAGGGGGTAGCGGATGAGACGACTCCGAGCGGTGTTCCGGCGACTGGGCGGGCTCTTCGGACAGGCCCACCATGACGAGGAGCTGACGCGCGAGATCGACAGCCACCTCCAGATGCACATCGACGACAACCTGCGGGCCGGCATGACGCCGGAGGAGGCCCGCCGTCACGCGCTCGTCAAGCTCGGCGGAATCGAAGCCGTCAAGGAAGCCTATCGAGACCGCCGGGGCCTTCCAGCGATCGACATGCTCGCGCAGGATCTGCGCTTCGCGTGTCGGATGCTGGTCAAGCATGCCGGCTTCACGGTGGTCGCCGTGTCGACGCTGGCGCTCGGCATGTCAGCCAACGTCGTGATCTTCGGACTCGTCAATACTTTGTTCCTGCGGCCCCAGGCCATCGCGGATCAAGCGCACGTCGTCCGCGCGTACAGCAGCCGCCACTCGAACACCAGCTACGCCGCCTACGAGGAGTACCGGGATCGCAACCGGACGCTCGTGGGACTGGCCATCTTCCAGGGCGTCTCGCTCAGCCTTCGCGCCGGCGCGCTCCCCGAGCACACATTCGGCATGGTGGTCAGCGGCAACTACTTCGACGTGCTCGGCGTCGCGACGCCGCTCGGGCGCCCGATCACTTCCGCCGATGATCGGCCGGGCGCCGCCGCGGTAGCGGTGTTGAGCGATCGGGCGTGGCGCAGGCGGTTTGGCGGCGATCCCGGCATCGTTGGGCGCGTCATCACGATCAACGGGCACGCCTACACCATCAGCGGCGTCGCGCCAGCCGGGTTCGATGGAATGCTGTTTCCGCTGAGGCCCGACATGTGGATCCCCTGGAACGGACCGGGGCTTGCTCAGCCGCCCGATCGCAGTAGTGGCGTCCAGGGTCAAACGCGAAGCGGTCACATGGTGGGGCGGCTGCGACCGGGGGTGCCGCTCTCGCAGGCGCAGGCCGACCTGTCGACGCTTGCGGCCGCCCGGGCGCAGGCCCTTCCCCAGGCTAACAGCTCGACGACGATCACCGTGTACCCTCCGAACACGCTTGCCGATGAATTCCAAGGTGGTGCGGCCGCCTTCACCGGCCTGCTCTTCGCCATCGTCGGCCTCGTCCTGCTGATCGCGTGCGTCAACCTGGCGACGCTCCTGCTCGCGCGCTCGACGGCGCGGACGCGCGAGATCAGCATCCGCCTGTCGCTCGGCGCCACGCGCCGACGGCTCATCTTCCAGCTCCTGACTGAAAGCCTGCTGGTATCGGCGGTTGGAGGAGTCGTGGCATTTGGCCTCGCGGCTTCGGCTGCGTGGATGCTCGAAAACGCCGTGGCAACGCTGCCGACGCCGATTCCACTCGGGCTCAGCCTCGGATTCGACTGGCGCGTCGTGGTGTTTACCGGCGTCCTCGTCCTCGCGACAACCCTTCTTTTCGGTCTGACGCCCGCGATGCGATCGGCGAAGACCGACGTGCTGCGAGGCCTGAAGGATGCGCCCTCCATGGCGGGGCCGACACGATCGCGGCTTCGCGCGATGCTCGTGACGGCCCAGGTCGCGATGTCCGCCGTGCTGTTGATCGTCGGGGCGGTTCTCGTCAGAAGCATGGTGACCGCCGGCGCGATCGAACGCGGCTTCGTCGCGGAAGGAGTCCTCACGGCCGCCATCGACGTCGAAACGCGGGGATACACCCCCGAGCGCGGGGTCAAGCTGTACGAGCAGCTCCTCGAACAAATCGAAGCGGCGCCGGGTGTCCTGGCGGCCAGCGCGATCGACATCGTTCCCCTGACGCTGTCGAACTCAACGGCGACGCTGCTCAAGGAAGGCCAAACGCCACCGCCACCGGACCGCGCTGGAGATCTCGAGCCTGTGTACTTCACGAGCGTCATGCCCGGACACTTCAAAACACTGACGATTCCGCTCCTGGCCGGACGCGACTTCAACGCAAGCGATGCCACGGGGCGCGCGGGCGTTGCCATCGTCAACGAGACCATGGCTCGGCGTTTCTGGCCCGGCGAGAGTCCCATCGGCAAGCGCGTGCGCAGCTGGGACGGGCGGGACGCGCTCGGCCCCTGGATCGAGGTCGTTGGGCTGGCGCGCGACAGCAAGTACGTCACGGTCGGCGAGGCGCCAAGAGCATTCATGTATCGTCCGATCGCGCAGGAGTACACGCCGATTGCGACGCTGCTCATCAAGACTCTCGGTGATCCGATGCAGGTGTTGCCCACGATGAGGTCACGCGTGCAGGCACTCGATCCTGACCTGCCGCTCTTCAACGTCAGCACGCTCGAGGCGGCAACGAGCCTGTCTCTGTTGCCCGTGCAGGCTGCCGCGACGGTCGCCGGGGGGCTTGGCGTCGTGGCGTTGCTGCTCGTCGCCGTCGGTCTCTACGGTGTCGTGTCGCATCTGGTGCGTCAGCGCACGCGGGAGATCGGCATCCGGATGGCGCTTGGGGCGCAGCCGGGCGCCGTCGTGCGTCAGCTCGCTGGACAGGGGATGCGCTGGACGCTCATCGGGATGGCCCTCGGCATCGGCGCCTCGCTGCTGTTGACGCGGCTGCTGGCGAGCCTGCTCTACGGCGTCAGCGCGACCGACGCGATCAGTTTCGTCGCCATCGCGGCACTGCTCTTCTGTTCCGCGTACGCCGCGTCCTACCTGCCGGCGCGCCGCGCGACCCGAATCGATCCGCTGTCGACCCTGCGGTACGAATGAGGCGCGGCCCCGTCGCGTGCCGGGGCATTCAGAGCAGGAAGATCCCCGCGCCGCAGGTCGAGTTGGTCGCGATGCCAAGCGATCTCGCCGTCCCACTTTTCAACGCTTGGGTTCGAGAGTCGATTCTCGCAGATCACGGTGAGATCGTGCCGTGCGGCGAACCCTCCCGCGCGTAGCGACCCGGGGGCCGGCCGACGTGCCGGCTGAACGCGGTGCTGAACGTACTCGCCGAGCCGTAGCCGACGCGTTCGGCGACCTCGGCGAGCCTGAAATCGTGGCGGCGGAGCAGATCCTTCGCGACGGCCATACGCCAGGCGAGCAGGTATTCCATCGGCGGCAGGCCCACGGTGCGCGTGAAGCGCTCGAAGAACGCCGAGCGTGACAGCGCGGCCGTCTTCGCGAGCTGGGCGACGGTCCACGAGCGCGCGAGTTGGCCGTGCATCTGCCGCATCGCTGACGCGAGGTGCGCATCGGCCAACCCGCGCAGCAACCCGGGCGGCGCGTCTTCACCGGGCGCCGACCGCAGCGCCTCGATGAGCAGCACCTCCACGAGGCGCGAGAGCACGAGGTCACGGCCTGCCCTCCGTTCGCTCGATTCCTCGGCGACGAGCCGTACCAGTACCCGAGAGCCGGTCGGCGCCGCGCACGTGCACCAGCGCCGGCAGCAGCGACACCAGCAACGCCGCATCGGGCGAGTCGAAGGCGAACCAGCCGCCCAGCAACTGGACGTCGGGGCGACCACCGCGCGTGCCGTGGCGGACTTCACCCGCATGCGCGGACGTCACCTTCGGGTCGAACCGCACGGGCCTCACTGGTTCGAAGCCAGACATCGTAAAGCCCGGCGTCGCCGGCAGAAGTACGAAGTCGCCAGCCTCGAGCGTGAGGGCACGCTGGCCGTCCACGGCGAGACGACAGCCCCCCTCGAGCACGGCACAGAAGCTTGGGTGCCCGAACTCCGAGTAGCGGACGCCCCAGCGACCGGCGCCGCTGATGCGTCGCGAAAACACGGCGCGCGGTTGAAGCAGCGCGATGACTTCCGAGAGGGGGTCGTTCATGGCTTGGACGCTCACAAATGAAATACGGACTCCACACTGTAGATCGTCCGGCCCGCCTCCGCTACTGTGGGCGAAGTAGCGATCGTCAACGGATCACAAGACGTGCCCGTAGGCGGCAAGTGTCGTGATTGAGGTGACGCCATGAAGACCGTGCTCATTACTGGTTCCTCTTCCGGCTATGGACTCGAGACCGCGCGTCACTTCCACGCACAGGGCTGGAACGTGATTGCCACCATGCGAACGCCGCGCGAAGGCATTCTGCCCCGGTCGGAGCGACGACGCGTCCTGGCGCTCGATGTGACGAAGCCCGAGAGCATCGCCGCCGCGATCGAGGCGTGTGGGCCCATAGACGTGCTCGTCAACAACGCGGGCATCGGGGTTATCGGCGTCTTCGAGGCCACGCCGATGGCGACAGTGCGCGAGGTGTTCGAGACCAATACCTTCGGCGTGATGGCGATGACGCAGGCGGTGCTGCCTCAGCTTCGGACGCGGAGGTCGGGTGTGGTGGTGAATGTGACCTCGAGCGTGACGCTGACGCCGATGCCGCTGACGGCCGCGTACACCGCGAGCAAGATGGCTATCGAAGGCTTCACGGGATCGCTCGCGCACGAGCTCGAGGCGTTCAACGTGCGGGTCAAACTTGTCGAGCCGGGCTACGGCCCGACCACGCGCTTTTCGAGCAACGTGGGATCGCGGATGGAAGGGCTGTTTCCCGACGCATACGCGGCGTTCGTGCAGCCCATCCTCGCGTCATTTGCGCAGGTGACGACAGTGACGACGGAGTGTGACGTGGCCGAAGTCGTGTACCGCGCCGCGAACGATGCGTCGGGCCAGCTTCGATTTCCCGCGGGTCCCGACGCGGTGGCGCTGGCTCAGTCGAGATAAGGACCAGACCTAGAGCTGATAGCCTTTTGCGAGGCCCGAGAAAGCGGTCACTTCCGCGACCTGGCGCGATGCGTCCCAGCCAAGCTCGCCGGCCATCAGCCGGGCAACCTCGGGCGCCATCGCTTCCGCCGCTCGCGCGTTGAGGAACAACGCCCGCGTGCGGCGCGCGAGCACGTCCTCGACGGTCCGGGCCATCTCGTGGCGGGCGGCCCACACGACTTCGGCGCCCGTGTATGGCAACCGCGCATGGAGCGGCACCGCCAACGACGGTGTCGCGCGCATCAGTTCCTGAATCGCTGGCGCGTCAGATCCGTACACGCCGAGCGCGCCATACCGGCCCGCGTTGGAGTGGTATCCGTGGACGTTGAGCGTCCGCGTCACGCAAGGCCGCTCTTCCAGACGCGCGAGATCGGCCGCCTGACCCACGGTGTGCTCCGCCATGTTCCGGTAGGTGGTCCACTTGCCGCCGGTCGTCGTCAGTAGCCCCGAGGCATCGATGTGTATCGTGTGGTCGCGCGAGAGCGCCGCCGTCAGCTTTCCCTCCCCGCTCTTGACGAGCGGACGGATGCCGACAAACACACTCAAGACATCGTCTCGAGTCGGTGGCTTGCGAAGGTACTGGCTGGCCGTCTCGAGGATGAAGTCGATCTCCTCCTGAAGCGGGCGCGGCTCCAACGTTGGCGTCGCAATCGGCGTGTCGGTGGTTCCGACGAGCGTGTGACCGTGCCACGGAATTGCGAACATCACCCGGCCGTCCGACGTGTGCGGCACCATGATCGCCGAGTCGGCCGACAGAAACGAGTGGTCGAACACCAGGTGGATTCCCTGACTCGGTGCGATCAGTGCCTCCGCGTCGGGCTCGGCCAGCCGGCGCACCGAGTCGGAAAAGGCACCCGTCGCATTGACGATCACGCGCGCAGGTATGGTCCACTGGCGCCCGGTTTCCTGATCGGCCGCGGTGACGCCGTCGATGAAGCCGTCGGCGCCCTTCGTCATCGCCACGACGCGGGCGTAATTGACCAGCGTCGCACCCTGGTCGGCAGCGGTTTCCACGAGATTGATCAGGAGCCGCGCATCGTCGAACTGGCCGTCGTAGTAGACGACTCCGCCGCGCAGTCCTTCGGTCTTGATCGTCGGCAGCCGCGACAGCGTCTCCTCGCGTGTCAGGATTTCTGACGTGCCGAACCCGTACTTGCCGGCGAGGACGTTGTAGATCTTGAGTCCAAGGCCGTAGAAGGGCGCCTCCCACCAGTCGTAGTTCGGCACGACGAAGGCGAGGTTGCTGACGAGATGTGGAGCGTTCTGTCGAAGCAGGCCGCGTTCCTTGAGCGCTTCCATTACCAGGGCGATGTTGCCCTGTTCGAGGTAACGCACGCCACCGTGCACCAGCTTGGTGCTCCGGCTCGACGTGCCTTTGCCGAAGTCATGCTGTTCCAGGAGGAGAACGTCGTAGCCGCGGCTCGCCGCATCGACCGCGATGCCAACGCCTGTGGCGCCGCCGCCGATGACGATCATGTCCCAGGGATTGTGCCGTTCCTCGAGCCGCACGAGCATGTCGGCTCTGCGCATGCTACTGACTCCGCGCGATCCAGGATTTCGAGCGGTTCAACGCTTCGTGCCACTCCGCGCGGCGCGCCGCGGCGGCTGACGATGGTATGGACGGCTCGAAGCGTCTGTCGACTTGCCAATGACGGGCGAGTGCATCGGTCGAGTCCCAGAAGCCGACCGCCAGGCCAGCGAGGTACGCTGCGCCCAGCGCCGTCGTCTCGGTCACTTTCGGCCGCACGACGGCCACGCCGAGCACATCGGCCTGAAACTGCAGCAGGTGGTTGTTGGCTGCCGCGCCACCGTCGACGCGCAGCTCCGCCAGATCAATTCCGGCATCGTTGCGAGCCGCTTCGAGCAGGTCGGCGACCTGGAACGCGATGCTCTCCACGGCGGCCCTGGCGATGTGGGCGGCTGTCGTGCCTCGCGTGATCCCGACGATCGTGCCGCGCGCGTACGGATCCCAGTGCGGCGCACCTAAACCGGCAAACGCCGGCACGAGGTAGACGCCGCCGCTATCCGCCACGGACAGCGCCAGCGCCTCGACTTCGGAGGATTCCCTGATGATGCCCAGCCCATCGCGCAGCCATTGGACCACCGCGCCGCCGATGAAGACGCTGCCTTCGAGCGCGTACATCGTCTTGCCGCCGACCTGCCAGGCCACGGTCGAGAGCAGTCGATTGCGTGAGGCCGCCGGCCGCTCACCGGTGTTCTGCAACAGGAAACAGCCAGTGCCATAGGTGTTCTTCGTCAGGCCGGGGGAGACGCACATCTGGCCGAAGAGGGCCGCCTGCTGATCGCCGGCGATGCCGGCGATCGGAACGCCTTCAGGTCCAAGCGTCGTCGAGACTTGGCCGTAGACCTCGCTCGATGAACGAACCTCGGGCAGCATGCTGGCGGGCACCCGTAGCAGCTTGAGCAGATCCTCGTCCCACTTCAGCGTGTTGATGTTGAAGAGCATGGTCCGCGAGGCGTTCGTGACATCCGTGATGTGCGTCGAGTCGCTCGTGAGCTGCCAGACCAACCAGCTGTCGATGGTCCCGAACGCCAACTTGCCGGCCTCGGCTCTGGCGCGGGCGCCGGGGACGTTGTCGAGAATCCACGCAATCTTGCTGCCGGAAAAGTAGGCGTCGATGACAAGCCCGGTGCGCTCTCGAACCAAGTCTTCGTGGCCGTCTCGTTTCAGGCGATCGCAGAAATCTGCCGTCCGACGGTCCTGCCACACGATCGCGTTGTAGACGGGCTTTCCGGTCTCACGATCCCACACGACGGTGGTTTCGCGCTGGTTGGTGATGCCGATGGCGGCAATATCTCGCGCCCGAAGGTGCGCGCGTCCTAGCGCCTCCGTTGTCACCGACATTTGCGTTGCCCAGATCTCGCCAGGGTCGTGTTCAACCCAGCCAGGCTGCGGGAAGATCTGTCGAAACTCGCGTTGTCCGACGGCGACGATGGAGGCCTCATGATCGAAGACGATAGCGCGCGAGCTTGTGGTTCCCTGATCGAGGGCGATGATGTAGGGCATGGTTCGGACTCCGGAAGCGACAGCAGGCGTGCAGGAACCCAGAGACTGGGCATTCTACACTCAGCGTTCTATCGACGACGACGGGCTACGGGTGGTAGAGGCGCGCTTCGAATGTCGTCGTTGAAGCAGAGCACGCTCTCCCGGTACTTGTTGAGAAGCGCGTACGCGTTCGGCGTCAGGAAATCCTCGAACTGGATCAACGCATCTGGATTTTGGCACAGGAGAACGTCGAACCCGCGCTTCATGGCGTTCGCATGATGCTCGATGGCCTGCGATCCGCAAACAACTAATGCGACTTCCCGATGCGACTGCGAAGTGTATTGACGCAAAGAACTTTGTATAGGGAGGCAGAATGTCAGTTCGCGCTTCATCTTTGACCAGTGGAGGCTGAGATGAAGGCTGGCTCGTTTCGTTCGTCAGTCGCCGGCCGCCTCAAACTCGTCGCGCGGCAGCGTAGCGAAGGAGATTTCTGCAAAACATCGAGCTCATCAATATTTACCTTTAGCTCAGCCGTTGATAGTATGAGCCACCCGTTCAGCCGACAAGTCTCGCAACGGGACCTGGCGGCCGGACTCTTGGTGGAGGCTACGACGATGTCCAGGGAACACCGACGGCTGTCGCTCCCCGCGGTTTGGACCCTAGTTTTTGTGCTTGCCGTTCCATCGCAGGCGGACGCCCAACTAGACCTCATTAACGACATCCTGGCGGTCGTCAATGCGATCAGGACAAGGGTAGAAGCTGCGATCACGACGGCGGATCAGGCCCGACTGGCCGCCGTGGAGATCCGCACCCAAGTACGAGATGGGGTCGGGTACCTGACACCCCAGATCAGCCAATTCATCACCAACGCCGTGAATGAGGGTGTCACCATCCTCGAGGATGAATGGGCGGGATTGGAGAGCTTTGCCCCCAACGGTCAGTGCGCGGCAACATGTCAGGCCTTTCGCATCAACCTCATCGGGCTTCTGACTGCAAGCACGGAGCTGACGAGCGCCATGCTCGTTGCCGCGGACGCCCCCGCGAATCCCGACCTGTCGCGGGTGATTCAATTGGCAGAATCGGCGCCGCCGCGGGTTCTCTATCCGATCTATCGCGTGCTCCAGGCGGTGCTCGCGTCGGACCTGCCGGCGCGCTTTCGCGCGCTCGCCACGGAAACAGCGGTCGTATTGCCAATCGTGATCGACGCCGCGCAAGAACCATGCGTCCCCATCATCCAGAATGCCGAGCGGATTCAGCGCTGGTCCACGGGCGGCATGGTCCTCAGCGTCGTCGCGACGATCATCGGCAAGCTGTTCATGGCGTTGGGACACACCGAGATCGAAGCCTCGGCCGGGGCCATGGGATTTGCGGGCGGGACGATCAAGGCCAACGGCAAGAAGAAGATTGGGGAAGTCTTTACGGGGTTGGCCAGCATCATCGACAAAGCGGCGACCTTTGCAGCTAACAAGACCCGCTTCTGTCTGGTCGAGGCCTTTCAGAGGGATACCCGGGCCTCACTGGCAGCGATCAGTGTGACGCTATCGGGCTTGAGCCTCGGAAACCTCGACAGCGCCGTCTCCACACGGGCAAGTCAGGCCAGCGTGAACGACGTCCATGCGACTCTTCGAGGCGTTGCGCGCGACGTATCGTCGTTGCTTGAAGGTCAGGGTGGGGGAGGCGGAAACGCCGCTGGCTCGTTGACGATGCGTGTGCAGATCGAACATCACCTGGCAAACAAGGGCGCGGTGCTGTCGGTCTTCTACCTGCCCGAGTCCTTCGGCGGGGTGCTGGAGGTCGTGCGGGAGGTTGTGTCGGACAATCTGGCTCAGCACCAAGCCGCCGGGTTTCACGTCGGCGACGCGTGGAAGCTTCTGTCGCGCGGCGATGCCGCGATGGCGGAGTCCGATTTTCGGACGTCGTATGCCTGGTACCAGAACGCGTACCAGAGGATCACCAACGACAAACCGGACAAACGCGAGCCGGAGAAACGCGAGAAGTAACGTCTTGGGGGGCGGCCTTGGCCGCCCCGATTTTGCCTGGCGCGCGATCGTCTATCTGTACCTGTCCCTACCGAAGGCCCTGTTCCGGTTCCTGTCGCCGCAGGACGGCCAGCGACAACGCCAGAGCGAATGCACCGATCAGCGCGGAATAGGCGAAGAAGACAACGTAGCCAGCACCGAGCGCCGCCGGCGTGACGCCCGAGCGTTCGAACGCGGTGGCGAAATTCGCGGGCGCCTGATTCGCGACAAAAGCCTTGAGACCGGAAAGAGCTCCGCCGCTATCGGCGAAACGCGCGACGCTCTCGACGATGCGGCCAGACTGCGACGCGAGCAGGCGGCCTGGAATCGCGTAGAGCGATGAAAAGAGTGCGTACTGAGTCGCGGTGAAACCGGCCGATGTCAGGCTCGACATGTAGGCGATGAGGCAGGTGCCGGCGAAGCCACCGGCGATGTTGTCGAGGCCAATCGCGGCGAACAGCGCCCACAGACTGTGGTGCTGCATCGCGAGCCAGATGAAGAGGAGATTGCTCGCCGGTCCCGCCAGCGCCCCGATCACCATGGCGCGCAGAAGTCCATACCGCGCGACCGCAAGGCCTCCGGCAAAAACGCCGAACATCGACATGGCGACGCCGAAGATTTTCCGAATCTCGGCAATCTCGACTAGCGTGTAGCCGAGATCGAGATAGAACGGATTCATGATGTTCAAGACGAAGTCAGGAATCCGGTAGAGACAAATCAGCGCGAGGATCAGGCCCGCGGAGGAACGATGGCGGGTGAAGAAATCACGCAGGGGATCGCCCAGCGCCGACAGCAGATAGACGCCGGGCCGCGTGCGCGCACCGGGAAGCGGCGTCGCGGCGAGGATGATCACGCCGAAGCCCACCACGACCGCGGCGAGATGGACCCAGACACGGGCAGCCGACGCCCAGGCCGCCAGAACGGCCTTGGCTGCGCCGGGCGCGCCCGCGGCGCCGAGCACGCCTGCGAGGATCCCGGCATTCGCTGCCAGACCCGAGCCCAGAACGAGTGCGCCGGCCAGCAGCAGCGCGAGCCGGACGATCCATTCGAGCGCTTCACGTGCAGGCGCCGGCTGAAGGCCTTCGGTCTGAATCGGACGGATGGCGTGTCGCTCTTCGGGCGGCGCCGCCAGCACCGCGAGAACGCCCACCCCCATCAACGCCCCCATCACTCCGTAGGAGAAGTTCCAGCCGTACGCCTGGGCCAGGAGCAGCGGTACCGCGCCCGCGACGATCATCCCCCCGCGGTAGCCCCACTGATACGCGGCGGCCATGGCGCCCTGCTTGGACGTCTCGGCAGCCTCGATGCGCCAGGCGTCGATGGCGATGTCCTGCGTGGCTGAGGAGAAGCCGACGAGCACGGCAAAGACGGCAATCGTTCCGACGCTGCGCGACGGATCGGACAGGGCCACGAGCCAGAGCCCGAGCATGATCAAGCCCTGACACGCGAGCATCCACGAGCGGCGGTGCCCCAGCCAGCCGTGGAGTACGGGCACACGTGCGCGGTCGATGAATGGCGCCCATAGGAACTTGAAGCTCGACACGAGCGTGACCAGGCTGAAGAAGCCGATCACTTCGAGCGAGAGGCCGGCCGCGCGAAACCACGCCGACAGCGTGTCGAAGATCAGGAAGTACGGCAGGCTCGCGGAAAACCCCAGCGCCACCATGACGAGCGCGGGGCGTTCGGCATAGACGCCGAGCGCCGACAGGACCGTGCGTCTGTCAGGAGCGGATTCGCTTTGCCTGTTCATGCAACCTGTTACGCCACCGAAGCCACCGGCACCAGGCTGGTAGTCGAGCGATGCTCAGTCTCGCACGAATCGGCCGAAAAGACTCACTGTGCAGTTCACGCGCGCACGCGCGGCATCCCTGGAGTCCTTCTTCTCACCCAACTCGTCGTGCGCATAACCGCGATTCGTCGGGCCATGGCAGCAAGAGGAGTTCATCGGTGGCACGACGTACCTCATGACGTTTCCCGAACGCGGGCTCGTCGTCGCCGTGATGGCCAACATGTCGTTCGCGGACACGAAGTCGATTGCGCTGAACATCGCGCAGGCCTTCGCGGAACAGAGGGAAAGTCCGGCGCGCCAGTAATGGCACCGAACGCGCCGTATTCACTTGAGCGCGTCGCTTTCGGTCAGTGTTTTGGTTCGGACCGCAGGCCGAGGCGCGCGGCCATTATCACCAGGTCAGGAAGCGAGTCGGCCTTCATCTTGCGCATGACCTGGCCTCTGTGTGCCTTCACCGTGATCTCGCTGATGCCGAGTTCTCCGCCGACCTGCTTGTTCAGGAGACCGGAGACGACCAACGCCATGACCTCCCGCTCGCGCGCGGTGAGTGACTGATAGCGATTCCTCAACAGACACATCTCCGAGTCGAGGCGGAGTGCCGCGCGACTGCGGTCGATGGCGCCGCGGATGGAGTCCAACAGCACGTCGTCCTTGAACGGCTTCGTCAGGAACTCGACCGCTCCCGCTTTCATCGCTTGCACGGTCATGGGCACGTCGCCGTGGCCGGTGATGAAGATGATTGGCATATCCGTCCGCTCGGCGAGCTGCTTCTGCAGCTCCAGGCCGCTGAGCCCCGGAAGCGTCACGTCGAGCACGAGGCAACACGGAGCAGGGGAGTGCGGGCGGGACAGAAACTCCTGCGCCGACACGAACGTTTCGGACTGCCAGCCTGCGCTCTTGATCAGCTGCTCCAACGATTCGCGCACGGAGAGGTCGTCATCGACGACGAACACGATCGGTAGTGCGTCCGGCATGGTGAGCACTTCGATGGAACGAGAGGCGATCGCCGACACCACAGTATATGGCACGCGTGTAACGGTTCCCGTGCTCATCGTTGCCATGCTTACCTCATTCGGAGCGCGACGTTGAGTGCGTCGAGCAGGGCCGTCTCGCTGAACGGCTTGAGCAAGCACTCCACTGCGCCCTGCGCGAGCAGGCGCGAACGGACGGTGCTGTCTCCGTTAGCGGTGATGAAGACAATCGGCAGCTCGTGCCGGCGACGCATCAATTCCTGCTGAAGATCGGGGCCTGACATGCCAGGCATTGCGATGTCGAGGATCAGGCAGCTCGTCTCGCTGACAACCTCCGAGGCGAGGAAAGCTTCCGCCGATGAGAACGCCTGGGCGGCAAAGCCGAACTGCCGCAGCAAGTCCGGTAGCGACTCGCGGACGGACTCGTCGTCGTCGACGACCGATACCAGTGAGCGCTTGCTCATTCACGTCCTCATCGCGTGTGCCGCGCCTGTCATAGACTCTGAGTGCGTTCCACCTGCTTCTTTCCCTGTCAGAGGATGCGCCACTTTGCCGGCGACGGTCTATTAGACCTTGGTATTGCCCGACGGAAGAGAAAACGAGAAGGTGGCGCCAGGTCCATCATTCGGCTCGGCCCACAGACGACCCTGATGTCTCTCGACGATCGAGCGGCAGACAAAGAGTCCGATGCCCATGCCACCGCTCTTCGTGGTGTAGAAGGCATCGAACAGCGAGTCGGGGCCCTGCGGCGGGAGACCGATGCCCGCATCGCGGACCGTCAAACGCACACGGTCGGCGTCCTCTAGCCTGGTTGTAATCAGCAATTGCCTCGGGCGATCGTGCACATGAACCATCGCGTCCGAGGCGTTGCGGAGCAGGTTCAGAATGACCTGCTGGAGCTGAATGCGATCGCCGGTGATGGTCGGAAGATCGTCGGCGAGCTCGGACTGAAGAATGACCCGGTGTCTCTGAAGGTCACTCAACGATAGCGCGATGACCTCTCGCGTGGCCTCGTTCAGATCGAGCGACTCCAACGAGAATTCCTTCTTGCTGAACAGGGCCCGTAACCGCGTCATCACATCGGAGGCGCGGTTGCCATCACGAATCGTCCGTCTCGCGGTTTCGCGCGCACCGTCGACGTCGGGAGGATCGGCCGCCAGCATTCGCAAACAGGTACTGGCGTTCGTGACGATGCCAGCAAGCGGCTGGTTGACTTCGTGCGCGATCGACGCCGTCAACACCCCGAGGCTCGTTGCCCTCGACACGTATGCAAGTTCCGATCGGACCTTCTCGAGTGCCTCCTCAGAGAGTCGGCGGGGTGTCACGTCCTGAACTGCGCCGATGTACTCACGTTGACCGTTATCGTCTCGGCAGTGGGCCACGACGTGTACATACTTGACTGCGCGGTCCGGCATCTGCAGGCGGATCTCGAGTTGCACATGGCTGCCGTCTCGGCGAGATCGATCCATCTGTTCCTTGAACGCTGGCAAATCCTCCGGGTGGACTCGAGTTCCGATCACCTCAAAGGTCACTCGCACATCGCGGTCAATCTCGAAGATGCGATGCAACTGTTCTGACCACGTAATCTCGTCGGTCGCCACCCGCCAGGAAAAGCTGCCGACCCGGCTGAGCTGTTGGGCTTCTGCGAGGAATGCTTCGCTTCGTCGCTGTTCCTGCTCGGCTCGCTTGCGTTCGTCAATATCGATCAGGAGGTTGTACCAGCGGACGACATGGCCGTTCGCATCTCGAAGCGGATATCCACGAGACTGAAACCAGCGGTAGACGCCATCGAAACGTCGGGCGCGTACTTCGAACTCGAACGGTTCACCCGAGACGATCGACCGCGTGAAGACCTCGACGACGCGGGGGAGATCTTCGGGATGTGTGCTGCCGCCGGTTCCCCACCGCTTGAGGTCCTCCAATGTCTTGCCGAAGTACTCGAGAAGCGGGCGGTTCACGAATTCGACCTCGCCGCCGGGCGTGAAAGCCGCGACCAATCCTGGAATGCTATCCACGATCAGCCGCGACTCGCGTTCGCTTTCGCGCAGCGCGTCCTCGGCGCGTTTCCGCTCCTCGATGTCCGTCAGCAGCACGCACCAGCGAACGATCCGGCCGCTGGCATCACGCAGCGGAAAGCCGTTGTTCTGGAACCACCGGTAAACGCCGTCCGACCGCCGGAGCCGCTGCACGATCTCGTATGGACTGCCTGAGCCGATCGATCGTGTGAAGACGTCGGCGACGTGAGGAAGGTCTTCCGGGTGCACGGTGCCATTCGTGCCCCATCCTTTCAGCTCCTCCAGCGTCTGGCCGGTGTACTCGAGGATCTGGCGATTGGCGAACTGGACCTCACCGCGTGACGTCAAAAGCGCGACAAGGCCCGGAATGCTGTCGACGACTAAGCGCGTGGCGTCCTCGACGGAGGATTCGAGCGAGGCGTTCGGGTCACACGGCTGAGGCGGATCGCCGGGGATTGAGCCAGCCAGGGTAACCCATGCCGTGTCTTCCGTCATGGTGCACGCCTCCCACACGTTTACACTTCCGTCGAGCGATCGGGACAGGATAGCGCATCGCGATCCGCGCAGTCTCGGATCGTTCGGTCGATGTAAGAGTCATGTAAACGACGCGGAGCTGGGCAGAGCGGGCGTATGCCAAACTGATCCATTACAACAAGGTGGGAGGGGCAGGCGGAGAGGCCTTGAGTGACGGTCATCGTCGCTGACTTCATCAGCGGCGATGACCTCCTCGTCAACTCGATGCTGTCCGATCTCGGCGCGTCGGACGTGTGAGAATCATCGCTATCCGCGCACGCGGTCGCCGGACTGTTCGATGCGCAGTGCGCCATCTGCAGCCGCGTCCTCGGGAGTCCGCCCCCGCACGCGCGCGACCATGTACGCGGCGTACCACTCTGACCAGTGGTGCTTCGGCGCCGTCGGTTCGTACTGGCCATGTCGCGTCTCTGTCTCCTGCAGAAGCGATGTCATGGTCGCCACGTCCAGGCTGAGCCCGCGTCCCGGCAGCCGCCCGGTGACTTCCTGAAGCAACCAGCTGTTGCCGTCTGGATCGCTGAATGAGGCGAAGGAGAGGTAGGATCGCCCTTCCGGATCACGGCCGGGCGTGCGTCCTTTGGCGCCGACGACGAGGCGACCGCCTTCGAAATGGAAGACCTCGCTCACGTCGACGCCGTGTCCAGCCAGCTCGGCGCGCGCGGTTTCGAGGTTGTCGACCGCGAGGAACGTTCCCTGAACCGATCCCGGCACGGCGGTCGTGAACCCCTTGCCGAACATGACGGAGCACGGCGATCCGGGAGGTGTCATCTGCACCAGACGCCAGTCGTCGCCGTTGGCGAAATCAGCGTCCAGCCGCCACCCCAGGCCCTCGTAGAAGCGCTTGGCGCGATCGACGTCGGCCACAGGGATGACCACGACCTCCAGCTTCAGATCGACGGTTGCAGCGGTGCGGGTTTCGGTAGCGACGACATTGATTGTCTGAGTGCTCATTGTGACCTCCGTGTCTGGTGGGGGGTGGATCAGAATTGCGCCCCGTGTTGCACAGCCGCTTTCGCGTCGAGCTCTTCGAGGCTTGCGCCAACCACTATGAAGAATGCTCGCGCCAAGCGGAATCGTCTATCAGACCTTGGTATCGGTTACGGTGAGCGATGGCGTCGAATCGACACGAAGGTATCGTCGATACCATGCCTTCCCTGGGCAGTCCAAAACCGTGACGTTCGCCGTACCTAAGGGTGAGTCTCGCTCTCACTCTCACTGAGGGTCTACTTCTTGTAAACTCGCTTCTGTGTGCCGCGCGCGCTGGTGGTTTCCACCGTCAGCGTGCTGCCCTCGACGGTCCAGACCTGCGTGGACTCCGTCACCTGGCCCTCCATCTCCTGCTTGGTGACGATCGTGAGCTTGGGGCCGTCCCACTTGGCGATCGACATCGAATCGGCCGGCTGGCCGCCGCGGCCCATCATCATGTTCCTGCTTTCAGTGCCGTCGAGCTTGTAGGTCAGGGTGACCTTGGCGTCGCCCATCGTGCGCTCGATCGTCAGCGCCTCGGCCGTCTGCTTGACCGTCGCCGGACCGTTCCCCAGAGCACCGCCTCCACCTCCGCCGCCACCGGTAGCCGGTGCGCTGGCGGGATCAAGTGTCCACGTGCCCGAGAAGTCAGGCTTCTGGGCCCACGCGACCGTTGCCACCGCGAGGATCGCCGCGGCTATCACTCCCACCCGTGCGAGCTTCATCGTCTGCTCCTTTGACAAGACTGCATTCTGCAAGGGTCGGAAAGTGAGCAACGCCGGTGCCACGAGGAATCACCAGCGTTCTGCCGATTTCTGCCGCTGAGCCGAGCCCGTACTGTCCGACTTCGGGACCGGTGTGTCCGGCACGGGCCAGCGAATCCCGTCGGGGGGTGGAAGGAACAGAATGCACTCCCAGTGTTACCGCGGCGCGACGATGGCGCTGTTGCTGTACGTCTACGTGGCGGTGAACGGTGCCACCTCGTGGCCGTTACCATCGACGTTGTCGTGGAGGCGGGTTTGACAGCGTCCCCCGCGGTCGAGCATCCTAAGAGCTGTGGTGAGGCTCGTCCAGCGTCTCGCGGCTCTCGCGCTCACGTTCGGCCTGATGGCCGGGAACGCCGCGATCTGCGCCGGGTGGATGCCAACCCCTGAAGCGCGCATGGCCTGCTGCGCTGACGGCGGCGAATGCCCGATGCACAAGGGCGATTCGCACCGCTCCGGGTCAGAGCGCGTTCTCACGCAGGCCCAGGCCGACAGTTGCTGCGCGTCATCAGAGCGCGAGAATTCCAACCAGTCCAACCCCTCGTTTGTTACCGCCATCACTGCGGCGGTGCTCGGCGTCGGGATTGTCCTGCCCGCCAACGTCCCTGCTCTCGTTCTGAGTGACGGATGGCGCACGTCTGCGCCGATACCCGTCGCGCCAGTGCCCAAGCACGTCCTCCTCTCCGTCTTCCTCGTTTAGCCATTCACAGTCGTCGTGTGTCTGCTCGGACTCTAGGTCCGGGCGCGTAGGTTCGCGCGTGTACGCGCGCGGCATGACGAGTGTCGTGGCTCCCGCCTTCGCTCACTGAGCGACGGCGCGGCTTCGGCGAGGCAAGCATGATCAATCGACTCATTGACGTTGCACTGAAGAACCGGTTCATCGTCGTCGTTCTGTACCTCGGCCTTGCAGGCTGGGGATGGTGGGCGCTGACGTCCACGCCGATCGACGCGATTCCCGATCTGTCCGACAACCAGGTCATCGTCTTCACGGACTGGCCCGGGCACAGCCCGCAGGAGGTCGAGGACCAGGTCACGTACCCGCTCACCACGAACCTCCAAGGGCTCGCCGGTGTACGCGTGGTCCGGTCGCAATCCGCGTTCGGCTTCTCGATGATTTACGTCGTCTTCGAGGACAACGTGGAGCTGTACTTCGCGCGGACTCGCGTCCTCGAACGCATGAGCCTCGTCACGAAGAGCCTGCCCACGGGCGTCACGCCGACGCTCGGACCAGACGCGACCGGCGTCGGCCACGTGTTCTGGTACACGGTCGAGAGCCCGACGCATTCTCTCCGCGAGCTCCGCACGCTGCAGGACTGGTTCATCCGCTATCAGCTCAATGCCGTGCCGGGCGTCGCGGAGGTGGCCTCCGTCGGTGGCCATGTCCAGCAGTACCAAGTGGATGTCGATCCGAATCGCCTCAGGACCTACAACCTGCCCCTCAGCGCGGTGGTGTCGGCCGTCCGCGCCAGCAACCTGAATGTCGGCGGCAACGTGCTCGAGTCGAACGGCGCCTGGCTGATCGTGCGAGGCGTCGGGTTGATCGCGTCCGTCGACGACATCAAGCGGATCGTCGTCGGCGGCTCGAACGGCGTCCCGATCTACGTCGAGCAGGTGGCGAACGTCCAGATCGGCAACGCGTTCCGGGTCGCCTCGCTCGTGAAAGGGACGCAGGAAGCCGTCGGCGGCGTCGTCGTCGCGCGAACCGGCGTCAACACGAAGGACGTCATCGACGCGCGTCAAAGCGCGCATCGCGCAGATTGCGCCGGGCCTCCCGCAGGGCGTCACGATCGTGCCGTTCTACGACCGCTCGGACTTGATCGAGCAGGCGGTCGGCACGTTGCGGACGGCGCTGATCGAGGAGATCGCGCTCGTCACGCTGGCGCACGTCATCTTCCTGATGCACTTCCGATCGATTCTGATCGTCACGCTTCCGTTGCCCCTCGCCGTCCTGATGTCGTTCCTGGGCATGTACTACGCCGGGATCTCCTCCAACATCATGAGCCTCGCCGGCATCGCCATCGCGATTGGCGTGCTCGTCGATGCGGGCATCGTGGTCACGGAGAACGCGTTCCGATTCGTCGAGCAGCGCGGAGTCGACGCCAGCGATCGCCGCCGAGTCTGGGAGACCGTTCGGGACTCCACGCGATTGGTCGGGCGGCCCGTGTTCTTCTCGATGGCGATCATCCTGCTCGCCTTCATTCCGGTGTTCGCGCTGACCGGCCAGGAAGGCAAGCTCTTTCACCCGTTGGCCTTCACCAAGACGTTTGCGGTGCTCGCGGCGACGGTCATCGCCGTCACGCTCGTCCCGGTGCTCTGCACGTTGCTGCTCGGGGGGAAGTTCCATCCGGAAGAGGCCAACCCCGTCATGCGTGTGCTTCGCGCAGTCTACCGACCTGTGCTGCAGAGCGCGCTCGCGCATCGGGCGCTCACGATCACGGCCGCCGCGGTCCTCTTCGTCGGAGCGCTGGTCCTGGCGCGTGGGATCGGGAGCGAGTTCATGCCGCCGCTCAACGAGGGCGACCTGATGTTCATGCCGATCGCCGATCCCAGCATCTCGCTCGAGGAGAACACCAAGATCGCGGCGCGCCAGAACGCCGCCTTGATGAAGTTTCCGGAAGTCGCCTACGTCGTCGCCAAGGTCGCACGGGCCGACACGTCAACCGATCCGGCACCGCTCAACATGACCGAGACCATCGTCCACCTGAAGCCGAAGCAGCGAGTGGCGGTCGGGCATGACGCTCGATGGGCTGCGCGCGGAGATGGGGCGAGCCGTGCAGCTTCCGGGCGTCTCCAACATCTGGACGATGCCCATCATCAACCGCATCGACATGCTGACGACGGGGATCCGCTCGGAAGTCGGCGTGAAGATCTTCGGCACCGACCTGACCGTGCTCGAGGAATTGGCGCGGAAGGTCGCTGACACCGTGCGCCGAGTGCCGGGCGCGAGCAACGTCTACCCCGAACAGGTCACCAGTGGTCAGTACCTCAACATCGAGGTCGACCGCGGCGCCGCCGCGCGCTACGGGATCGGCGTCGGGGACATCCAGCAGGTGATCGAGACGGCCGTCGGGGAGACCACCCTGACGACGACCATCGAGGGCCGTCAGCGTTTTCCCGTCCGGGTTCGGTATGCCCCTGAGTACCGCGCGGATCCTCAGGCGCTCGGTCAGGTCCTCGTGGCCTCGTCCAATGGCGCGCAGATCCCGCTCAGCCAGGTCGCTCGGATCGAGCACGCCCGTGGTCCCGCGATGATTTCCTCGGAGAACGGCCTGCTGCTCGCGACGGTGCTCCTGAACGTGCAGGGCCGTGACGTCGGGGGCTTCGTTGAGGAAGCCCGCGCGACCGTCGCACGGGATGTCGCGTTGCCAGCGGGGTATTACGTCGGCTGGAGCGGCCGGTGGGAGAACCAGGAACGGGCGCGAGCCAGGCTGCAGATCGTCCTGCCGATCGTGTTGCTCGTGATCTTCGTGCTCCTGTACTTCACGTATCACTCGGCGCTCGAAGCCGCCCACGTGCTCCTGGCCGTGCCCTTCGCCTTGACGGGCGGCGTCTACCTCCTGTGGCTGCTTGGCTACAACTTCTCCGTCGCGGTGTGGGTCGGCTTCATCGCGCTGTTCGGCACCGCCGTGCAGACCGGTGTCGTCATGGTGATTTATCTCGAGGAAGCGGTCGAGCGGAAGCGACACGAGCTCGGCGGAACACTGACGCGGGCCGGACTCAGGGATGCCGTGATGGAGGGCGCATTGCTTCGTCTACGGCCGAAGGTGATGACGGTCTCCACCGTCATCGCAGGACTCCTCCCGATCATGTGGAGCACGCGCGCCGGCGCCGAGGTGATGAAGCCGCTCGCGACGCCGGTGCTCGGCGGCATGGTGTCGTCGCTGCTCCATGTGCTGATCGTCACGCCGGTGATCTTCTTCTGGATTCGTGAGCGGCGCCTGGGGCTTCAGCGCGAGCCACTGCCGCGAGACGAGCACGTACGCGGCAGTCCCCGGCGTCGTGGCAATGGCTGCGGGAGTCCTTGCCCTCGTTGCGGTGATCTCGTTCGTGGTGTGGCGGACGCGACCAGGCGGCAGCGAGCCCACGGCTCAGAGTGCCGGGGCGGTCGTGCAAACGGTCCGCGCAGGCGACCTCGATATCGCGCTGCTGTCGCCGACCGGCACCCTGCGGCAAGGACGGAATAGTTTCACGTTCGAGTTCAGGCGCACGGGCACAACCACGTTGGTCGACGTCGGCAGCGTGCGCGCGAGCGCCAACATGCGATGCCCGGCATGGTCATGTCTGGTGGTCTCCAGGTGACGCCGACCGGGGTGCCCGGCCGGTACGCCGCGACCGCGGAGTTCGGCATGGCCGGCGCCTGGCAGATGGCGATCGAGTGGAACGGGCCGGCGGGCCAAGGGTCGGTGAATTTCCAGGGAGGCGTGCAATGACCACGCGAATCGCGTTGAGCGTCCTCATTGCGACGCTGCTGACCGGTGTGTCCACCTCGGCTCAATCACCCGGCGGCCAGGCGCCGCTTGCTGGCCGATTCGTGGATCCTGCGAACGGGCTGTCACTCGACCAGGCCATTGCGCGCGCCATCGAGCAGGAGCCCTCACTCCGGGCGGCGCGCAGTCAGGTGGAGGTGGCGCAAGGCACGAAGCTGCCAAGCGTCGCTCAGACCCAATCCATCCGTCTCGTTCGAGCGGCGTGAGGAACCCGGCGGCACGGACAACCTGACGACGGTCGGCGTCGAGTGGCCGCTCGATCTCTTCCGGAGGAGCGAGCGCATCGCCGTCGCCGACCGCGAGGTCACGGCCGCGCAGCTGTCTGCCGCAGATCGCGAGCGACTGCTGGCGGCCGAGGTCCGCACGCGGTACGGCGACGTCCTGGCGACGATTCGAGATCTCGCGCTCTTCGACGAGACTCGTGGCCGCGACACAGCACCAGTTCGACCTGCTCCGGTCTCGCGTCGAGCAGGGAGCTTCGCCGCCGCTCGAGCGCGACCTGTTGGATGTCGAGCTCCGGCGGGTGCAGGCCGAGCGCTTGCTCCAGGCGGGCCGGACCGAGACCGCCGTGTTCGAGTTGAAACGCGTGCTCGGCATGAAGGCGGATGCCACGCTCACCGTGCGTGACACGTTCGAAGATCTCGTCCAACGCGAGTCGGCCGTGGCGCCACAGGTCCGGGACACGTCGACGACAGTCGAACAGCGGGCTGACGTTCGAGAAGCGGCGGCCCGCATCGAAACGGCCGTGGCGAAGATCGACCGCGCGGAGTCGGAAGGCCGCTTCGATGTCAGCCTCTTCGGCAAACTACATGCGCATGGACGCCGGCTTCCCGCAGCGTGGGTTCGCCCCGGACGGCGGGCTGGAGCGCGTTCGGGGCAGTTCAACTACTGGTCTGCTGGCGCGATGCTCACGATTCCCGTGCTGAACCGGAATCAGGGAGAAGTGGCCGTGGCGCGCGCAGAGCGGACGGGTGCGGCCGCCGCCTACGATGCCGCGCGGCTCGCCGCGGAGGCCGAACTGGCGTCCGCTCGCGCACGGGACGAGCGTGCGAGGGAGGCCGTGAAGATCTATGGCGCCGGCGCGCAGGCACTGGCGCGCCAGAACCTGACCGTGGTCGGTCAGAGTTACGAGCTCGGGCGGGTGACCGTCTTCGAGGTCCTGGCCGAACGGCGGCGATACCTGGATGTGGAACGCGCCTATACCGAGGCCTTGCGTGCGGCGTACGAGGCACGAACAGCGCTCAACACGGGCGCTTGGAGAGAATCGATGACGAGCGACACACGCGTGACGATGCACAGGGGCGCCGCAGCGCTGGTCGCCATCGCTCTGCTGGCAGCCGGAGCCGGAGCCACGTACCTATTGATGCGAGGGGATGCCGGGGCCGGCGGACACGCTGCAGACATGCCGTCACCCACAGGCGCGCAGCCGTCTCGCAGCTGCGTCCGCTGGCGCGAGCAACGCGCCACTATCTGACGTCGTCGTTCCACTCAGTCAGGATGCGGTGGAACGCGCGGGGATCGTCGTGGCGCCGGTCGCGAGTGGAACGTCAGCGACGGAGATTCGTTTGCCCGGTGTCGTCGAGCCGAACGCCTATCGTCAGGTCGTGGTGACCCCGCTCGTCGCCGGGCGCGTGACGAAGGTTGGGCCGGCGCTCGGCGACCGCGTTCGTCGCGGCCAAACCCTGGCGGAGATCTACAGCCCGGCGCTCGCCGAGGCACAGACGCGGTACGTCTCGGCACAGGCCATGCTCGACGCGCATGACCGCGAGTTGCAGCGGACCCAGAAGCTCGTCGAGATCGGGGCCGCGAGCCGACAGGAGCTGGAGAAGATTCACGCCGAGCACGCGGCGCAGACAGCGGCTGTCCAGAGTGCGCGCTCGCAGCTCGAGTTGCTCGGCGTTTCCGCGTCGGCGCTCGAGAACATGGCTCCTGGCCACAACGTGAGCGCCACCACCAACGTCCCTGCGCCGATTGACGGCGTCGTGACGGAGCGCGGAGCGAATGTCGGCCTCAACGTGGATCACGGCAACGAAGCTCTTCACCGTCGTCGATCTCTCAACGGTCTGGGTCGTCGCGGATCTGTACGAGAAGGATTTCTCCTCGAGTGCGCGTTGGCAGTGAGGCCGCGATCACAACGTCAGCCCGTCCAGACCTAACGCTGCGCGGCCGCGTCAGCTACATCGATCCGCAGGTCAGCGCCGACACACGAACCGCGAAGGTGCGGATTGAGGTGCCAAACCCCGGCGGCGAACTGCGGCTCGGAATGTACGCGGATGTCGTGGTGGCCGGAGCGTCCGGTACGTCGACGCCTAGAGTCCCGCGCAACGCCGTGCAGAACGTTGGTGACCGTACGGTCGTCTATCTGGCGAATCCGAAGGAACCCGGGAAGTTTGTTGAACGAGAGGTCCGCCTCGGTCAGACCTCAGGAGAACAGGTCGAAGTCGTGTCAGGCGTTCAGCCAGGCGACGTCGTTGTGACCGAGGGCAGCTTCTTCGTCAGAGCCGAGCGCGAGCGTCTTGGTCTCAGGCCGGCGGCAAGTACGGCGAATGCCAGCGCAACGCCAGCATCATCGAGCGGCGGACGCAGCAACGAGGCCGCCCAGACTGCGAAGGTGGTCGTGAACGAGCAGGGCTATGAGCCTGCGAAAGTGACGTTACGTGCCGGCACACCCGCACGCATCACGTTCGTGCGCACAACCGACAAGACGTGCGGCACAGAAGTCGTGTTTCCGTCTTTGAACATCAAACGAGCGCTCCCGCTGAATGAGCCCGTAGTGATTGAGTTCACGCCCGCCAAGTCGGGAGACATCGCTTTCGCCTGCGGGATGAACATGCTGCACGGCACCGTCGTCGTCCGATAGCCCAAGGGAATGTGGTCGCTGGTGATGATGCGCGTCCGGGTCCAGCGCGGACGGCAACGCGACCGCCAGCCTTCGTCGAAACCCAGTTCGACTCCTCGCCGGCCGGCGCCTTCGGCCCGAAGTAGACGACGCGTCGATCCACGCTTGACGCGACTACTCGTGAACCGGGCGGCGTTGGCCTACGTCTGTTCTGGTGACTTCTTTTCGCTACCGCCTGGCGTGTCGCTTGAGCTAACAACGGATCACCGCGAGGACACATGCTGCAGGACTACAAGCTCGGATTCCGGATGCTCCTGAAATACCCGGGCTTGACGCTCGCGGGCGGACTCGCCCTCGCGATTGCGATCGGGGTCGGCGCGGGCTGGTACGAGGTGGTGGGGAAAGTCCTGGCACCCACGATCCCGCTGCCCGAGGGCGATCGCCTCGTTTTGATCGAGACGCAGAATACCCTGACCAACGAGCCCGAGCCGCGCGTCCTCGGCGACTTCATCGAGTGGCGGCGCGGGCTGCAGACGATCGAGGACCTGGGCGCGTACCGCACGCAGACGCGAAACCTCGTCGTCGGCAACACGCCTCCCGAACCGATCCCCGAGCCGATCAAGGTGGCGGAGCTGACCGCCGCCGCGTTCGGCACGGCGCGTGTGCCACCCCTTCTCGGTCGTGCCCTCTTCGAAGCCGACGAAACCGCCGGTGGCCCCGGCGTCGTCGTGCTCGGCTATGACGTGTGGCAGCGCTCGCTCGGCGGCCGGGACGACGTCCTCGGTTTGGTCGTGAAACTGGGAGACACGCCGGCAACGGTGATCGGTGTCATGCCGAAGGGCTTTGGCTACCCGGTCAATCACGACGCCTGGGCGCCTTTGTCGCTCCGCGGGTCGTACGATGCGCTCGAAGGCGATGCGGTCAGCGTCATCGGCAGGCTGGCGGGCGGCGTCTCGCGGCAGCAGGCGGACGCCGAGATGAGCCTGTTCGGCGAACGGACGGCCGCGGCGCTCCCGGCAACGCACACGCATCTCCGGCCGCGCGTAGTGCGGCTCGGCGGAGCACCTGAGGATCTGGACATCGCGCAGCTCGCGCTGAGGAACCTGCCTGCGCTGCTCGTGCTGAGTATTGCGTGCCTGAGCGTCGGCACGCTGATCTACGCGAGGACGGCCACGCGCGAGGCGGAGATTGCGGTGCGGTCCGCGCTTGGCGCGAGCCGCGCACGCATCATGAGTCAACTGTTCGTGGAGGCCCTTGTGCTCGCGGCCGTTGCGGCGCCGGTCGGTCTCGTTGCCGCCGACCGGGCGCTGGCGTGGGGGATCGAAAGCGCCAACAGGGCCACAGGCGGCGCACCGTTCTGGATGACGCCCGGCCTGAAGCTCTCGACGATTCTGTATGCCGGTAGTCTCGCGGTCGTCAGCGCGGCGATGCTGTCCGTCCTGCCGGCGTTGAAAGTGACGCGAGCGCGGGTGCAACCGCACCTGGCGAACCTGGGCAGCGGTGGAGCGACGCTGCGCTTCGGCCGCGTCTGGACAGGCGCGATGATCGTCCAAGTGGCCCTGACCGCCATCGGCATCCCGGTCGCCCTCGAGAGCGTGAGCCAGACGGCGCGCAAGGTGCAAACCCGCGCACGGTTTCCAAGCCAGGAGTATCTCGCCGCTCGCATCGATGTGGGTCGACCGTTCGGGGGAGAGGAGCAGCGGGCGCAGACGTTCGAGGCGCTCGCGACGCGCATCGCACAAGAGCCCGGCGTCGTCGCGGTCACCTACACCGACCAGCCAGTGGGCTCAGGGACCGAACGATTCGCAGAGGTCGAGTCTTCCACTGGCGCCAAGCCGGCCTACGACGGTGGATTTCGGAGGACGGCGGTTGGTCCGGGATTCTTCGAGGCCTTCGATCGGCCCGTGATCGCCGGGCGTGCGTTCCACCGGGGCGACATGAGTTCCAGCGCCCGAACCCTCATCGTCAACGAGGCGTTCGCGCGTGCGTTTTCGCGCGAGACGGGAAGCGGTTCGCCGATTGGCGCTCGCCTGCGCTTTGCCGTGTCCTCCGGCGGCGACGATGGCGAGGCCGGTGCCCGGCCCCAGGCGTGGGAGCCGTGGGGCGAGATCGTGGGCGTCGTGCGCGACTTCGGCCTGGACCCTGACGACAACGGCAACGAACAGCCGCATGTGTTTCATGCCGCGTCGGCGGGAGCAGTATCTTCGCTCGTGACGAGTGTGCGCGTGCGCGGCAACCCGGCCGCCCTCGCCGCGCGTCTGCCGCTCATCGCGGCTACCGTCGATGCGCGATTGCTCGTTCAGGACTCGCAGCCGATGGAGGAATGGATCCGGCAGCGGGACGAACACTTGATCGTGATGGTCGGCGCGCAGGTCGCGGTGACGGTCCTCGTCTTGTTTCTCTCGGCGCTGGGGATTTTCTCGCTGGTGTCCATCAGCGTCTCGCGCCGGACGCGCGAGATCGGGCTGCGCGCGGCGCTCGGCGCCACCCCGCGCCAGGTGCTCGGCCGCATCCTGTCCCGTGCCGTGCTGCTCATGGGGAGTGGCATCGCCGCTGGAGGCGCGCTTCTGATGTGGTCCCTCGCGCTCGGCGCAGGGCCCTCGGGCCGGCCCGGGGAAGACATGCCGCTCTTCGCCGGCTATCTTGGCGTGACATCCGCGGTCATGCTCGCCGCGTGTCTGCTCGCCTCTATCGGGCCCGCTCGCCGCGCGCTCAGGATCAATCCAACCGAGGCCCTGAGGGAGGCGTGAACCGCGAAGGCGGGGGCGTTCGCCTGTCCCGTCGAGCTTCGGTTCCCGCTGAGGCGGCGGTCTCCACTGTGAGGCATCTGAAGCGACGTCTCGAGGGCCACTCGTCACAGTCCTATGTGTGATGATGGTCGAGCCGATGCTGGACATCGCGTGGCTGGCGTTCGCTGCCGTGTGATCAGGCAGCGAGGATCGGAACGGGGTGAGGACCATGGCGACGAAAGAACACGCTCGATTGGAAGAAGCCCGCACTGGAACTGCCGCCTGGAAGAAGTGGGGGCCGTATCTCAGCGAACGCCAGTGGGGCACGGTGCGCGAGGACTACAGCGAATCGGGCGACGCCTGGAACTTCTTCACCCACGATCACGCCCGTTCCCGCGCCTATCGCTGGGGCGAAGACGGCATCGCCGGCATCTCCGACGACAAGCAGCGCCTCTGCTTCAGCCTGGCCCTGTGGAACGGCAAGGATCCCATCCTCAAGGAGCGGCTCTTCGGACTGACCAACAGCCAGGGCAACCACGGCGAGGACGTAAAGGAGTACTACTTCTACCTCGATAGCACACCGACCCATTCGTACATGAAATACCTCTACAAGTACCCGCAGGCGGCCTATCCCTACGGCGACCTTGTGCGGACGAACAGCCAGCGCTCGCGCGACGACATGGAGTACGAGCTGCTCGATACCGGCGTCTTCAACGACAACCGGTACTTCGACGTGTTTGTCGAGTACGCCAAAGGCGCGGCCGACGACATCCTGGTGAAGATCTCCGCGACCAACCGCGGACCGAGCGCGGCCGACCTGCACCTCCTGCCGACGCTGTGGTTCCGCAACGACTGGTCGCGGTGGATTGCCGCGTCGAACCGGGCGGCCGAGAAGCCTCACTTGGAGCAGATCGAAGGGCCGGCCGGCACCTCCGCGGTCGCCGCCTCGCATCCGCTGATGGGCTCGCTCGTGCTGTCGTGCGACGGCGACGTGCCGCTCCTCTTCACCGAGAACGAAACCAACCACGAACGGCTCTTCCCGGGGCAGAAGAACGAGAGCGCGCACGTCAAGGACGGCATCAACGACTTCGTGGTCAACGGCCGCCAGCACGCAGTGAATCCCGAGAAGCAGGGCACCAAGGTCGCGGCGCACTACCAGGTGAGCGTCGGGGCAGGCGAGACGGCGGTGATTCGCCTGCGGCTATCGAGCAGCGTCCGTGAACAGAAGCGCCAGCCGTTCGGCAAGGCGTTCGACATGCTGTTCGACGAGAGGCGACGTGAAGCCGACGAGTTCTACCAGGCCATCACGCCGCCCTCAGTGAGCACGGACGCAGCCAGCGTGATGCGCCAGGCCATTGCCGGCATGCTGTGGAGCAAGCAGTTCTTCTTCTTCGACGGCGACAACTGGCTGGACGAGCACAACTCGAACCCGCTCCATTCCGGCTTCCGGCAGACCCGGAACTGGGAGTGGTTCCACATGCTGAACGAGGACGTCATCTCGATGCCGGACAAGTGGGAGTACCCGTGGTACGCGGCCTGGGACCTGGCCTTCCACGCGCTCCCGCTCTCGATCGCCGATCCCGACTTCGCCAAGAGCCAGATGAAGCTGATGCTGCGCGGCTCCTACCTGCACCCGACCGGCCAGATGCCCGCGTACGAGTGGAACTTCAGCGACGTGAACCCGCCGGTCCACGCGTTCGCCACGCTCTTCCTCCACCGTACCGAGCAGGCCCTGCGCGGCGAAGTGGACCTCGAGTTCCTCACGGCCACGTTCAACAAGCTCCTGCTGAACTTCACCTGGTGGGTCAACCGCAAAGACCGGTTCGGCAAGAACGTGTTCGAGGGCGGCTTCCTCGGCCTCGACAACATCGGCGTGTTCGACCGGAGCGCGCCGCTGCCGACCGGCGGACACCTCGAACAGGCGGACGGCACGGCCTGGATGGCCCTCTTCAGCCAGAACATGGTGGAGCTGGCCGTGGAGCTGGCCGCGCACGATTCGACATACGAAGACATGGTGTCCAAGTTCATCGAGCATTTCTACTTCATCGCGCTGGGCATGAATCGGCCTGGCGCGGACGGCATGTGGGACGAGGAGGACGGCTTCTACTACGACGTGCTGCGACTTCCGGACGGACGGTCCACGCGGCTCAAGGTCCGCTCGATGGTCGGGCTCCTCCCGCTCGCCGCCACGACGGTGGTCGAGAAGTGGCAGCGCGAGCGGGTCCCGCGGGTGACGGCCGCCCTTCAGGAACGCCAGCGCCGGATGCCCGAACTGGCGAAGACGATGCACGGGACGGGACCGGGGCACCTCGGCGTGGCCGAGCGCGGACTGCTGGCGCTAGTCAACCAGGACCGGCTCCGGCGGATCCTGTCGAAGATGCTCGACGAGAACGAATTCCTCGGGCCGCACGGCATCCGGGCCCTCTCGAAGTTCCACGAGCGGCACCCGTACACCTTCAACGTGGACGGGCACGAACACCGCGTGGACTACCTGCCGGCCGAATCGAACAACGGGATGTTCGGCGGCAATTCCAACTGGCGCGGGCCCGTCTGGATGCCGGTCAATGTGATCCTGATCAGGGCGCTCCTGAACTACTTCACGTACTACGGCGACAGCTTCAAGGTGGAATGCCCGACGGGCTCCGGCAGGATGATGAATCTCTTCGAGGTCGCCAAGGACATCGCCGACCGCCTCGCGGGGATCTTCCTCAAGGACACGTCGGGGCGACGGCCCGTATACGGCGGCACGAAGACGTTCCAGGAGGACCCGCACTGGCGCGACTACATCCTCTTCTACGAGTATTTCCACGGCGATAACGGCGCGGGCCTGGGCGCCAGCCATCAGACGGGATGGACGGGCGCAGTCGCGTCGCTGATTCAGCTCTTTGGCGTGCTCGACGCGGAAAAGCTGCTCGCGGCCGGCAAGGGCGGCGCCTTCATTCGTGGAACCTCTCGAGTGAGCTGACAAGGCGTTTACAACGACTTCTTGTAAACCCACTTCTGCGTGCCGCGCGCGTTGGTGGTTTCCACCGTCAGCGTGCTGCCCTCGACTCTCGCCAACGCTCCGCCGATTCCTGCCGCTGAGCCGAGTCCGTATTGTCCGATTCCGGGACCGGTGTGTCCGATCGCGTTCGCCTTCCGGTTCTGCCCTTATATACTCACCTTCGCCAGCCCGAAGTCGAGCCCCGGCAGCTGTTGAATCACCATGATCCGTGTGGCGGGATTGAGCGCACCATCGCAAACGACTGGCCGTCCGACGAGACGTCCCAGTTCCGATGCGGCGTGGCGGTCACCATGTCGGTCACCGGAAACAAGGTGCGACGGGCCTTCACCTCGAGGACGGGACTCACTTCCACGTTGGCGTCGCCCGGAGCGTTCCAGTTCAAGATGAGCGAAATGGGCGCCCTATCTCCTCCTTAGTCAGAAGGACATCGCTGCCAGGCATCAAGAGACTCGAAGAATTGCTTCGACTCGGCTGCGGAGTTCTCGGCTATGTACGCCAGCAGTAGTTTCTTGTGTGGACAGAGCCGCTTCTCCACGTACCAATTGAGCGGGAACTGGACATCGTCCTTGCGTACTAAGCCGGAGCGTACCGCGCCCTGCAACTGACTCACCTGGAACAGAAACAGGTCATATCTGTCGGTGATGAATCGCTGGGTCTCCGTGCGCTTTCGCCCGTTCACTCGTAACGCTGCTTCGAGGGCCACGGGAACATCCTGTGGGAGGATGCGCACTGTCGTGCCCGGCGCGATCTCGTAGGTGCGGCCTTCCTCCCAGTCGAGCATCGTCATCGCCTGCCACCCCTCATCGTTCATCATGGCGTTGATCATTGTTCGCGCCATATCGGCCTGTTTCCATTCGAGCTCCTTGATGCTTTGCGACACGCCTCGCCGGTATTGACCGATGCCGACCGCCATGGCGACGAGGGCGCTGAGGATGGCTGCGTACTTCCCAATCCATTCGAGCCTGTTGGCGTTAGGCACGGTGTGTTCCTCTAAAAGTCTTGAGCCTCGAGACGGCACTGCCGCCTCTCAGAACCTGAGCGTCCAGCCACTCTGAATCTGACTCGAGGAGGCGCGCTGGCCGTTCTTGTTGACCCGCGTGCCGGCCAAGTACTCGACGACGATGTCCACGAACGGAACCGGATTCCACATGAGATTAATCGATGACCGCTCGGTCCGGTGGAACGCCTCCTCCAGTTGAATGTCGAGGTTGCTGACGTCGACTACGCCGTATGTCACTGCCGTCGTGAACGCTCGCGACCACGCGTGCTCATATCCGAAGTACCCGCTCCAGACGGGAAGCGCACGAAGGCTGTTCTGCACGGGGTCGTACACCGCATCCTGTCCGCCGAGCGAGCTCAAGTCAGCGATATAACGTCCGATCCCGGAGCCGGCGTTGACGGCAAACTTGATGCGGTCGTGCGCATTCCAGCGCGGCACGACGACGCCGCTGATGTTCCCGCCGATGCCGGTCGTGGCGAGTGCGTCGCCTGCCTGGCCGGGCACTTCGCCGCGTAACTGCCTGACCAGCAGCGATGCCTGGATGTGATCCGTGTAGAGTGCCAGTCCCCGTTTTCGGTCCGGCTGGAATTTCAGCCTCGCGATGAAGTCGGGCGTGAAGTTGAGGCCCTCTGCGCCTGTGAGATCTGGCGCGGGATTCTCCACGGCAAAGGCCCACTGGTAGCGGGCAGCCGTGCCACTCGGCGTCCAACGAAACAGCGGCTGCCGGAACCGCGAGATCGCATTCAAGCCCTCGAAGTCAATTCCGATGGTGTCGGCCTCCGGATCCGAAAACGTGGACCACGTCTGGCCGACGACGAATCGGTTGGTCTGGAGGAACGCGTGCCGCAGCCTCATCGTCCGGCCGGCTCCGGCGAAGTCGCTCTCGATGAACAGGCGCATCGGCCCTCTCTGACTCGGCATCCGCAGCTCGGTGTTCAAGCGACTCGCGATGGGCGTGTAGACGGTGCGCGCCTCCTCTCCCGTTCTCGTGATGCCGACGGGAATCGAGGAGGTGACGAATCGATCCTCCGCCCGAGGGCGCTCAGCGTGTGAACCGCGACCAATCGCGCCTGGCCGCCGAGTTTGAACGCCGAATCGGTCCCGGGAATGCGGATCGAACCCGGAAATTCTCCTGCTGAAACGACCATCGCGGGCAGATCCGGCGTGGGCTCAGCAGCCGTACGGCTGGCCGGCTGCTGTGATAGGGGAGCCTGAGTCCCGACCGCGACTGCGGCTGTCGTCGCCGGTACTTCAAGCGCGCGTCGTTCCTCGGTACTCCGGTTCGTCGCTTCGACCCGCTCCTGCAACGCCGCCAGTCTTCGCCCCTGCTCCTGGATGATTCGAGCCTGGCGATCGAGCGCCGCGCGCTGATCGGCAAGAAGCTGCCGCAGCTCCGCAATCGCCGCGTCAGGTACTCGTGGTGGTTTGCGCGAGCGCGGAATATGGAAACACGAAGAGCGCCACGACAGCGAGGACGCCGAGCCGAACGTGAGCAGTCCGCATCGCGGAGTTCTCCCACGCCGGCTCCAAGTGCGCGCGAGCTTCGAGCGACCGGGCCGGCGGGTGCGATGCTCGATGCCGCCCGATCGCGGGCCGCATCAGCGGCTCGCGCGATCGGGCGGTTCATCCTTGAGAGAAGCGTCTTACTGCCGCGCCATCGCGACGCGAATGGCTGTCTCGGGGTCAACCAGATGGTCGGTGCTTTCCGCGGCCTCGGCGATTGCGAGCTGTACGCCCTTGACGCGGCCGTTAAACGCGTTGCCGTGCGGCCCGTAGTCGGGAGAGACCGGAGCGCCGGTGTCCTCGCCGACATCGCAGCCGTCGTCGGCAGAGAAGACGTTCGTCAACGTCGCGTCGACGGTGCCTTCTCCCACCTTCTTGCCGTCGGTGTAGAGCGTCACCTTGCCGCCCTTGCCCAGCCCGCCTCCGGCGTAGGCGAACTCCATCCGCACCTGATGCTCGCCAGCGGGGATCGGAGTGCTCCCCTCAATCATGAAGTGCTTGAAACCGCCCCAGTTGTAGCAGTATTTGAGCTTGCCGCCCTTGGCGTAGAGGCTCCAGCCGCCGATGTTCGCACCCTGCGCGATGATCACGCCCTCGGCCCCTTTCTCCGGCACCACGATCTCCGCCGTGATCGAGTGCGACTTGTTCTTGATGCTCAGGACGCAGTTCTCCGACAGGTGCCCCATCCCACCGAAGAGGACCTGGGTATTTCCTTCGACGAGCCGCGGGCGACCGGCCAGGTCGGGGTTGACTCTCTCGAGCAACCGGTCGTCGATCGGCAACACGTTGTAGCGCGTCGCCTCGATGAGCCAGAGGCGCTGCAGCTCGCGGAGCTTGTCCGGCATCTCCTTGGCGAGGTTCTTCGACTGGCTCCAGTCCTTGTTGGTGTCGTAGAGCTCCCAGACGTCATCGTCGAGCGCCGGGGGCTTTTCCTTCGACCACGGGTATGTGTGCCTGGTCACCGCGGTCCAGCCCTGGTGATAGATGCCGCGATTGCCGAACATCTCGAAGTACTGCGTCTCGTGACGCTCAGCGGCCTTGGCGTCGTTGAAGGCGTAGACCATGCTGACGCCCTCGATCGGCGACTGCGCTATGCCGTTCACCGAGACCGGCTCCGGTATGCCTGCCGCTTCGAGGATCGTTGGCGCGACGTCGATCACGTGGCTGAATTGCGAGCGGATCTCGCCTTTGGACTTGATGCCCTTCGGCCAGTGAACGACCGTGCCGTTGCGCGTGCCGCCCCAGTGTGACGCCACCTGCTTGGTCCACTGGTACGGTGTGTTCATCGCATGCGCCCAACCGACAGCGTAGTGGTTGTACGACTCGGGGCCACCGAGCTTGTCGATCCGGGCAGTGAGGTACTCGGGTGTCTCCAGGGCCTGCAGCCCATTGAAGTAGCTCATCTCGTTGTAGCAGCCGTTGAGCGACCCTTCGGCGGAGGCGCCGTTGTCGCCGGCGATGTAGTAGATGATCGTGTTGTCGGCAATGCCCAGCTTGGTCAGTGAGTCGACCAGCCGGCCCACATGGTGATCGGTGTACTCCAGGAAGCCCGCGTACACTTCCATCTCCCGGCGCAGCACAGGTTTGAACCCTTCCGGCATCTCGTCCCAGGCCGGAATCTCCTTGTGGCGGGGCGTGAGCTGACAGTCCTGGGGGATCACGCCCAGCTTCTTCTGGCGGGCGAAGATCTCTTCACGCAGCTTGTCCCAGCCCTGATCGAACTTGCCCTTGTATTTGTCGGCCCACTCCTTCGGTACGTGGTGTGGCGCGTGCGTCGCGCCGGGCGCGAAGTAAATGAAGAAGGGCCTGTCAGGCGCGAGACTCTTCTGTTGCCCGATCCAGCCAATCGCCTTGTCGGTCATGTCCTCCATCAGGTGGTAGCCCTCTTCGGGCGTCTTCTCCGGCTCGACGGGCGTGGTCCCCTCGTAGAGCGTCGGGTACCACTGGTTGGCCTCGCCGCCGATAAATCCGTAGAAGTACTCGAAGCCGCCGCCGCCAGTGGGCCAGGCGTCGAACGGTCCGGCCGGGCTCGTTTCCCAGACCGGCACTTCGTGACACTTGCCGAACTGCGCCGTGGAGTAGCCATTGAGCTTCAGCGTCCTCGCCAGCGGCGACATCGAGTTGGGCAGCACTGAGCAGTAGCCCGGCGCGCCAGTCGCAATCTCAGTGATGCCACCCATGCCAACGGAATGGTGGTTGCGGCCGGTCAGCAACGCCTGGCGCGTGGGTGAGCACAGAGCCGTCGTGTGGAAGCGCGTGAGTTTCAGCCCACCCGCTGCCAACTTTTCCGCGGTCGGTGTCTGACAAGGCCCGCCAAAAGCGCTGGTCGCGCCGAAGCCGACGTCGTCGATCAGAACAATCAAGACGTTGGGAGCGCCCTTGGGCTGGGCGCAACCGCTCGATCGGAGGAAACTTCGACGCTGGATCTTTTGCATCGAAGGTGATTAGGCCTTTCTTTCCCGTGTTCGCCATCGGGAGATGCGAACGATGTCTCTTGTCTTCTGAACTCATTCCGTGATCTCCTTTGAGATCTACCGCTCCCAGTCTACGTGCAATCCGTTCAGCGCGCGTCTTACTGCCGCGCCATCGCCATCCGCATCTCGGCGTCTGTGTCCTTGATCAACTCGCCGCTCACGTCCACGGTCACTCCATAGAGCGCGCCGGTGAATTTGAATGGCGGCTTGTACTTGTCCCACACGGGTGAGCCGGCGTCAGCGCCGCAGACGATGCCGCCGGCGAGTCCGATGGTGATGGGCATGGTGAGCGGAATGTCACCTTGGCCAACAAGCTTCTTGTCCACGTAAAGCTGGGCGCGGCCCGGAGCGCCCTTACCGTTCCCGACGTCGGCTTTGCCTGTCACTTCAAACTCGAAGCGTAGTGTGTGACGGCCCTCCGGGACGGCAACGTTCGATTCAACGTGATAGAACTCGCTCCCGACATAGTTGTAGATGTAGTGGAGCTTGCCGTCCTGGACGTAGAAGCAGAAGCCGCCCTGGACATCGCCAGCCGACAACAGTGCGCCTTCGGCCCCGCCCTTGGGGATCTCGACGTCGGCGGTGATGCTGTGCGGACGGTTCATCACATTGGCGCCCGCATTGGCCGGAATCATCTGCGTGCCTGGGTAGTAGGTGTAGCTCGTGCGCGCGACCGCGATCTGCGGGCGCGGCTCGGCGATTCGCGCCACGCCGCGACTGTCAACCGGCAGGACGTTGTACTTGCCGGCCTCGACGTACCAGTTGGCGATCATCTCGATCAGCTTCGGCCGGTTCTGGTCGGCGAGGTTGTGATTCTCCGCGAAGTCCTTGGTGATGTCGTACAGCTCCCAGCCCTTGGCATCCAGCTCGATCAGCTTGTCCTTGCTCATCGGCGCGCCGAAGAACGCGCCCGCTTCCGTGAAACTGGTCCCCGGCCAGGGACAGACTGCGCGCCAGCCGTCGTGATAGATCGAGCGATGCCCCATCATCTCGAAGTATTGGGTGAGGTGCTTCGATGCCGCATTCGCCTGGTCGAAGGCGTGCGCGAAACTGTGGCCCTCGATCGGCGACTGCGTGACGCCCTTGATGGATGTTGGCGCCTCGATGCCCAATGCCTCGAGCACCGTCGGCGCCATGTCGATGGCGTGGGCGTATTGCGTGCGCACCTGGCCCTTCGTCTTGATCCCCTTCGGCCAATGGACGACGAACGGATCGCTGATGCCGCCACGGTAGGTCTCGCGCTTCCAGCGGCGGAACGGCGTGTTGCCGGCGTGCGTCCAGCCCCAGGCGTAATGATTGAAGGTTGTTGGCCCGCCCAGTTCGTCGATCATCCTCAGGTTCTGTTCGAGCGAGTCCTTCACGTTGTTAAAGAACTTGTTTTCATTCACCGAACCTGTCGGACCACCTTCCGAGCTGGCGCCATTGTCGGAGATGAACATGATCAGCGTGTTCTCGAACTCGCCGATGTTCTTGAGGAAGCTGAAGAGACGCCCGTAGTGGTGGTCGGTATGGGTCAGGAAGCCGGCGAAGACCTCCATCATGCGGGCGTAGAGCTTTTTCTCTCCCGCCGACAGCGTATTCCAGTCCGGCACGTCCGGATCGTGGCGTGAGAGCTCGGCGTCCTTGGGGATGATGCCCAGCGCCTTCTGACGGTTGAAGACCTTCTCGCGGTAGGCGTCCCAGCCGTCGTCGAACTGTCCCTTGTACTGATCGGCCCATTCCTTCGGGACGTGATGCGGCGCGTGCGCGGCGCCGGGGCAGAAATACATGAAGAAGGGCTTTTTGGGCGCGACCTGCTTGGCGTCGGCGATGAAGGCGATGGCCTTGTCCACCAGATCCTCAGTCAGGTGATAGCCCTCTTCCGGGGTCTTCTCCGGCTCGACCGAGTGGTTGTCGTGGATCAGTTCCGGGTAGTACTGATGGGTATCTCCCCCGAGGAAGCCGTAGTAGCGCTCGAAGCCGCGTCCCAATGGCCAGCGGTCGTACGGTCCCGCCGCCGAGATCTGATCTGCCGGGGTCAGGTGCCACTTGCCGATGGCGTAAGTGTTGTAGCCCCGCTGCAGGAGGATCTCGGACAGCATGCCGTTCTCGAACGGTATGTAACCGTTGCCGCCAGGGAACCCGGTCGAGCCCTCGGTGATGCACGACATCGCGTTCGAATGATGATTGCGCCCGGTCAATATGCAGCATCGAGTCGGCGAGCACAGCGCCGTCGTATGCATGTTGTTGAAGAGCAGTCCGTTGGCGGCGAGAGCGTCGATGTTCGGCGTCTTAATCGGACTGCCGTAGCAACCCATCTGGCCGAAGCCGGTGTCGTCCTGCACGATGAACAACACGTTGGGGGCGCCTTCCTTGGATCGCAGCGGTTCGGGCCATGCTGGCTCCGAGACATCGAAGGTGCGCCCGATCACGCCAGTGAACGCGGTCCCGGGTTTGTACTCTTTCAGCGCCATCATTCTCTCTCCTCACTGCCGCGTTTTCGCGACGGACACCGTATTCCTCAGTTCATTACCGACATCCGGCAGCGTCCATGACGCGCCTCGCGCTTCTTCGACACCGCCCGTTCGTCGTTGCCGCCAGTTCTGTAACCGGCGGCAAGTTGGAGTCCAGCGGAACGGCCACGCGCGACCATCTGATCCAGCCGTTTTACGCCCAAATGTCGTGGTTCCGAAAGGTGAGCGCTGAGACTCTGGCTTGATCCACGAGATACCGTGGTCTCCGTCGGTTTCGGTCGCAGCCTGTTGCGATCTCGCTTCGAGTCCCGGAGGACGTTCACGTACTGGGAGGCCTGCGGTTACTTTGCCTGCCGGAACACGGTTCTCCAGTCGTTCTCAATGGTCACAACCGTCCAGCCCTTCGCGACCGCCTCGTCCCAGCCCTTGTCGAAGGTCTGAGCTTGTCGGTCCGGTCGTAGGCAGACTCGTTCAAGAAGTCGAGCGTCGAGTCTGGTCTCATCGTCCACATCCGGACCCCCGCAGTAACCTTCGAACGCCTCGTCCAGTCGATCGAGCCGCTGCCGGGACGTCTCCAGCCAGAGCCCCTTCGGTTCGCGCCGGTCACGGGCGCCACACGCCCGGGATCGGAAGCGGGGAAGCGGGACTGGTCGGAATCTAATCCATTTGACATTAAGTTCAAACTTATATATTTATGGATTTGTGTGGCGCGGACCACGGGTCGCGTCGGCCCAGGCTCCGCACGAGAGGGCAACGGCATGGCGAAGACGCGGACGCTCGTCCTGAACCGCCGGCAGACCGGCGCCCTGATTTCCCCCGCCCGCCTGGAGATCATGGAGGCGCTGGACGCCCTCAGCCCCGCGTCGGCGCGCGACCTGGCCGCCCACCTGGGCCGGCCGCCCGGCGCCGTGTATCACCACGTCCGCAGGCTCGAGCAGGCCGGCCTCATCGCCGAGGTCGACACGCGGCGGGGTCCCCGTCGGCCCGAGGCGCTTTACGCCCCGGTGGCGGACCGCCTGGCCGTCGCCGCGGGCGCGTCGCGCGGCGGCGATCGGCAGGCGCTGCAGACCCTCAGCGCGGTCCTCAGGCAGGCCGGCCGCGACGTCGAGGCCGGTTTCGCGCGCGGACCCGCGTTGCTGCGCGGACGTTTCTACGGCGCACAGCTCAGCGGTGCGCTCACCCCGCGCGAGGTGAAGCGCGTCATCCGGCTGCTCGAACAGATCGAAGCCACGCTGCGGCACGCGACGCGTTCGCCCCGCGGGCGCGCCGACGACATCTATCGATGGACGAGCGTGTTCGTGCCGCTCGGGAGGAAGCGCCCATGACCTTTTTCGATCATCTCTTCGCGCTCATCCTCCTGGTTGGGGTCGCGGTGTGGTCGGCGTGGAATGCGCGGAATGTCGCGCGGCTCGCGCGGCGGATCGCTGCCGACCCCAACGCCCGCACGAACGAGTACCTCTGGACGATCGTGATGGAGTGGGGGCTGACGCTCGCGCTGCTCGCGTGGTGGCAATGGGCGGCCCGCCCGCTCCCGGCGCTGGGTGTCGTCCTGCCCGAGGGCGCGGGCGCGTGGTGGACCGTTCTGGTCTGCGGCGCGGGAATCTTCTTCTATGCGCGGCAGGCGCGCACGGTCGCGGCGTCGCCCGATGCGCAGGCCAGCCTCCGGAAGGAGCTCGAGTCCCAGCCCAATGTTCGGATGATTCTGCCCAGGACCGTCCGCGAAGCACGCGTGTTCACGGGGGTCGCGATCACCGCCGGGATCTGCGAGGAAGTTCTCTACCGCGGCTACCTCTTGTGGTACCTGCAGTCGCTTGGACTGGGCCGCGGCGCCGTTGTCGTGGCGATTGTCGCGTTCGGCCTTGCCCACGCCTACCAGGGCAGTCGCGGCAGCGTCGCAAGCGGGGTCATGGGAGCCGTCTTCATAGGCGTGTATCTGCTGACGGGATCGCTCGTCGCGCCGATCGTGCTCCACGCCACGGTCGATCTCGCCAACTTCCTGATGGTGTACCGCTTCTTTCAGCGCATAGAAACGGCAGCCTCATCAAGCCCGGACGTGCGCGGCAGCCACGATCGTCCCGACGTTCCCGGGAGCGAAGAACTCCGCGGGTGACATCGTTCCGGCGCTCAGTCGCACGAAGGCATCCATTGCCAGGCGGTTGCAGTAGTCGACGATTTGACAAATAGCTTGGTCTAATCGATAATCCCGCCCGTGCAGGTCCTCAACGACACCAGCCAGCTCGCCGCCGCGCTCTCGCCGCTGCGCATGCGCCTCCTCCGCGAGATGCACCAGCCGGAGTCGGCGACCAGCCTCGCGCCGCGTCTCGGACTGTCGCGGCAGACGCTGAACTACCACCTGCGCGAGCTCGAACGGGAAGGCTTTCTCGAAGTCGTCGAGGAACGGCCGCGCCGCGGCTGCGTGGAACGCCTGCTCAAAGTGACGTCGCGCGCCTTCGTCGTCAACCCGGCGCTCCTCGGCGCGCTGTCGGACGATCCGCACCAGGCCCGCGATCGCTTCTCGAGCGCGTTCCTGCTCGCGACCGCGACCGGGCTGATCCGCGACGTCGCGGTGCTCACCGAACGGGCCCGAGCGGTGGAGCAGCGCCTGGCGACGTTCACGATGGACTGCGAGATCGGCTTCGCGTCGCCGGCGGCGTTTCGTGCGTTCACCGAGGAGCTGGCATCGCAGGTCGCGACGCTGGCCTCGAAATACGACAACGCCACCGCCAAGAGCCGCCGCTTTCGCGTCGTCGTCGGCTCGCATCCGGTCGTGACGAAGACCGCCGCTGACGCCGCCGCGGAAACGGCGCGGCACCAACGCCAGCAACAGCCTCGAAACAAGCGCAACAGCGCAAGGAGAGCGTGATGAGCGAACGTCCAGCAGGCAAAGGCACGAGAACGCAACAGCACGAAATCGTCATCGACGCGCCGGTTGAAGCGGTGTGGAAGGCGATCAGCGATGCCGAGGAGCTGACGCGGTGGTTCGTCGAGGAGGCCAGCGTCGAGCCTGGCGTCGGCGGCACGATCACCGTTTCGTGGGGCGGCGACGAGAAGGGCCAAGGCCGAATCGACGCATGGGAGCCGAACCGGAAGCTGCGGAAAACGCTCATGCCGTTCGAGATGGGCGCGGCGAAATACGACGGTACGACACCGATGGTCGACGAGTACACGATCGAGCGCCGCGACGGCAAGACGGTGCTGCGGCTGGTCAGCTCCGGCATCCCCGACGCGCCGGAGTGGGACGGCTTCTACAACGGCACTGATACCGGATGGAGCTCCTTCTTCCGCACGCTGCGCCACTACCTCGAACATCACGGCGGCAGGCCGCGCACGACGATCAAGGTCATCGGTAAGGTGTCCGCCTCGCCCGAGGACGCCTGGGCGCGTCTCGTGGCTGCGGTCAAGCCGACTGGCGCCATCGTCTTCGAACAAGCGCCGACGATTCTCGAAATGACCATTCCCGAGCTCGGTGATGGGTATCTCTGGCACTCGATGTCGTGCGCCGGACCGAACAACTACGTCTATACAATGCTGTCGGTCTACGGAAAGACGCCGGCCGAGGTCGAAACGATCCGCGCGAAATGGCAGCCGTGGCTCGAGCAGGTGCTGGGCGTCGAGGCGCCCAGCGGGGTCTGACAGACCCGGCCTAGAATCGAAGGGCGGGCCCTTTGGGAACCCGCCCTATGGGCCAAGCGGGCCAGGAACGCCGCCATCACGCTCGAGTCGGACCCTCACGACACGGAGTGGCAGAGCCGCGGGTTCGAGGTCAGCGATCCGAGCGGCTTCCTGCTGACGATCTTTTCGGAGACATCGGCGTAGGCCGGACACTTCTCGCACCGCTGCCGGCCGCCCTTGCGTCAGTCAGCGCGCAACGCCACCGTGGGCTCAATCCTCGTAGCAGCCCGCGCCGGCCAGTAGCTGGCGAGTAGTCCGGCCGCCACGAGCACGGCGGTTGCGGTCGCCAGGGTCGCGGGCTCGTGCGGCGTGATGCCGTAGAGCAGCGTCTCCGCGAGCTTGCCGGCGGCCAGGGCGATCACGAGGCCGGCGGCGATGCCGGCCGTGATGAGGACGGCGGCCTCGCGCAGGATCATCGTCAGAACCGCGCCGCGCCCCGCGCCGAGCGCCATCCGCACGCCGATCTCGTTGGTTCGCTTCGTCACGCCGTAGGCAATCACGCCGTAGAGGCCGAGCAGCGCGAGCAGCGCCGCGACGACCGCGAAGAAGATCGAGAGCATCGCGAGCAGCCGCTCGCGGACGACGGTGTCCTCGATCTGACGATCGAGCACGCGGAACGCGACCGCGATCCGCGGGTCGGCCTCCCTCAGCGCGCTCGTGACGCCGGCCCCTACCGTGGCGAGCGGCATCTCGGAATGGATCACCAGCCGCACCCACGTCGCCGGCCGCGCCGTTTGCGCAGCAGCGAGGAACACGAGCGGACGCGGCTTCTCGCGCAGGTTCTGGTAGATCGCGTTGCGCGCGAGCCCCACGATCTCGTAGGTGACCTCCGGCGTCGTCGGCGTCGCCTCGATGCGGAAGCGGCGGCCGACCGGGTCGGCGCCGCCAGTCAGCTGCTCGGCGAATGTCTGGTTCACGATCGCGACCATTCGCGACGACATCGTGTCGCGATCCTCGAAGTCGCGGCCCGACAGGATCGGGATATCCATCGTGTCGAAGTAGCCGGGGCTGACCCGGTTGATGGACGATCCGACCGGCGTCGTCGTGCCCTCGAGCCAGACCTGGTTGCCGGACGAGCTGCCGCTCACGGGGATGACGGAGGCGGCCGCCGCGCCGCGGATGCCGGGAACGGCGCGGATGCGCGCGAGCAGGTCGCGCTGCATGTCGTGCCGTCGCTCCATCGGCGCGTCGAGCCGGCGGAAGTCGATGCTGGCCACGAGCACGCCCTCGCGCCTGAATCCCGTGTCGATGTGACGCAGGTTCCAGAGGCTGCGCGCGAAGAGGATACCCGCGGCGACGAGCACCAGCGACAGCGCCACCTGTGCGACGACGAGCGTGCGCCGCAGCCCGTTGCGATCGACACCGATGACGCCGCGTCCCGCGGTCCGCAGCGAGAGCATCGTGCCCCGGCCCGTGGCGCGGAGCGCGGGCGTGAGCCCGAACAGGACGCACGTCAGGAGCCCCAGCGAGCACGCGAAGGCGAGGACCCGCCAGTCGGTCCGCATCTGCAGCACGACGGCGTCTCCCTCCGTGCTGAGGAACGAGACCAGCCCCTCGCCCATGATCGCGGCCAGCAGCACGCCGCCCGCGGCGCCGATCGCTGCGACGAGCGCACTTTCTGTCAGCAGCTGCCGGACGATGCGCGCGCGCGAGGCCCCGAGGCCGAGGCGGACCGCGATCTCGCGGTGCCGCGCGCTGGCGCGCGCGAGCAGCAGGTTCGCGAGGTTCGCGCACGCGATCAGCAGCACGATGCCCGCCGCCGCGAGCAGCATCCAGAGCGGATGCTCGTACGCCTCGCGCAGCGTCGAGACGCCCGCGTCGCCCGCCGCGGCTTCGAGCGTGAACGCCTTGTAGCCCGGCGCGCTGGCGGCCGGATAAATCGGCGTGATCGTTGTCTCGAAGATGCCTGGGGAGATGGCCTGCAGCTGCGCGGTGGCGCGCTCGAGCGTCCACCCGGGCTTGAGACGGCCGATCGCCACGAGCCACCAGTCGGTCGCGGACGTGAGCCGGTTGCCACCATTGATCGCCGACTCCATGCACAGCGGCACGGCGACGTCGAAGCCGCGGCCCACCTCGAGGCCGCTGAACCCCGCCGGCGTGACGCCGATCACCTCGGCCTGGCGCGAGTCCACCGTGAGGGTTCGTCCGATCGCGTGAGGGTCGCCACCCATCTCGCGCGTCCAGAACGCGTGGCTGAGCACGACCCGCGGCGCGCAGGCCGGCGTGTCGTCGGCGTCCGCGATGAGGCGCCCGGCCGCCGGCGCGATGCCGAGTACGTTGAAGAAAGTGCCCGAGACGAAGAGGCCCCGCGCGGGACGCATCTCGCCGCCGTCCGCGAGGTTGAACGAAGTCCCGCTCCAGGCGGCGACGTCCGTGAATCCCTGCTGTTGGCGGCGGATCTCCTCGAAGACCGGATGGTTGAGCGGGTCGTAGGAGGAGGTGCGGTTGCCGCGGGCGCCGTCCATGTTGACGATGCGGACGCGGGCGAGCTCCCACGGCCGCGCGACCGGCAGCGATCGCAGCCGCACCGCGTCGACGATCTGGAAGATCGCGGTGGCAGCGCCGATGCCGAGCGCGAGCGAAAGGACGGCAACCACGGTGAAGCCGGGGCTCCGGCGCAGCAAGCGTGCGGCGTAGCGGAGATCCTGTCCGAGGCGGGTAAGCCAGACGCGTCCGTCCATGTCCCTGGTGACCTCCTTCACGACCACGACGTCGCCGAACTCGCGGCGAACCGCGGCTTCGGCCTGGGCGCGTGACTCGCCCCGTTCCATGCGGTCCCGTACGGCCATCTCGATGTGCCCGCGAATCTCCTCGTCTAGCTCGTCGGGGGCGTTGGGGCGGCGCGGCCAGACCTTCATGACTCGCTCGCCTGCCGCGGAGCGAGGATGCCGCTCATGGCTTCGACGAAGCGCGCCCAGCGCGAGCGGCCGGACGCCAGCTCGTCGCGGCCCTTCTTCGTGAGGCGGTAGACGCGGATACGCTGCCGGTTCTCCGACGTCTTCCACGCCGCGGCGATCAGCTTCTGCTTCGCGAGGCGGTGGAGCGCGGGGTAGAGCGACCCGGTGTCGACCTGGAACGCGTCCATCGAGTTGGCGCGGATCGCCTGCGAGATGCCGTAGCCGTGCTGCGGGCCCCACTGCAGCGTCTGCAGGATGAGGAGGTCGAGCGTGCCCTGGAGCAGCTCGATCCGGTTCTGGTGGCGCGCGCTCGGCTTCATGACCATGTAGGGACTCTACATCCTCAGGGTGTAGGGTGTCTACTTAGACGGCGGCAGCCGCCCCAGGGTTGCCTTGTCGCCATGTAGCCGGCGATCCCTCTGGGCGGAGTAGAATCCGGACCCATGCCGTTCAGAGACATCCAGCGCATCGCGTTGACGTTGACCATCGGCTCGGCGATCTCCCTAGCGCCTGCGCTCGCTGCACGCCAGACGGGCGTGCAGTCACTGCAATACCGGTCACCCGAGGGCGTGGAGTATCGCTCGCTTCCCGATACCGATGCCGTCAAGACCGCGCGCGCCGCGCTCGACGCGGATGCGAAGAACATCACGCGCATCATCGACCTCGGCGTCGCCCAGTCCGGTGCGCGCCAATTTCGCGAAGCCATCGCGACGTTCACACGAGGGCTCGAGATCGAGCCGACGAACGCGCTGCTTCTCCGATGGCGCGGGCATCGATACCTTTCGGTGCGTGAATTCGATCGCGCGTTCGCCGATCTCACGCGCGGCGGCGCCATCGACAGCACGATCTACGGAATCTGGTACCACCTCGGCGTCGTCCAGTACCTGCGCGGGGACTTTGCCGAGGCGGCCGCATCGTTCAACAAGGCTCAGCCCATCGCTCCGGATGCCGGGGAGCTGGCGGGTTCCACGGACTGGTTGTGGATGTCGCTCAGCCGAGCCGGTCGCGGCGCGGAAGCGAAGGCGATGCTCGATCGGCGGCCGGATTCGAAGCCTGTGACCAACGCCTACACGCGGCGCCTGCAGCTCTATCGTGGCGAGATCGGCCCGGAAGCCGTGGTCACGTCGGCGGATACCGACGACGTGCAGGTCGCCACGCTCGCCTACGGCCTGGGGAACTGGTACCTCTTGCGCGGCGACAATGCGCAGGCGCGCAGGTGGTTCGAGCGCTCGATCCAGTCTGGCGGTTGGCCCGCGTTCGGGTTCATCGTGTCGGAGGTGGAGCTCCGCCGGCTTCGTTGATCTGCGAGGCAATGATTAGCGCAGCCGGATCACCAGGAGCAAACGCGATGTCCCCAACTCCGATTCCTGCCCAGGCGAGCGCGCCGAAGTCGTCGACCTTCCGCTTCGACCTGGTGGCCGGGCTGACCGCCGCCGCGGTCGTCCTTCCCAAGGCGATGGCTTACGCGTCGGTGGCCGGCCTGCCGGTTGCGGTCGGCTTGTATACCGCTTTCATCCCCATGGCGATCTACGCGCTGCTCGGCACCTCGGCCGTGCTCAGCGTCAGCTCGACCACGACCATCGCGATCCTCGCCGGCACACAGCTGGGACAGGCGGTACCGGACGGCGATCCGGCGCGCCTCGTGACGGTTACGGCGACGCTGACCTTGCTGGTCGGCGCCGCGCTGGTCGCGGCGCGGCTAATGAGGCTCGGTTTCGTCGCCAATTTCATTTCGACGCCGGTGCTGACCGGCTTCAAGGCCGGCATCGGGTTGGTGATCGTGCTCGACCAGGTGCCCAAGCTGCTGGGCATTCACATCACCAAGCATGGCTTCTTCTTCGATGCCGTCAGCGTCGTCAACCACCTGCCCGAAACCTCGACGATCACGCTGATGGTCGCCCTCGCGACCTTCGCGGTGCTGATCGCGATGGAATGGCTGTGGCCGCGCTCACCGGCCCCGCTGGTCGCGGTGGCGGGCGGCATCGCCGCGGCCTGGTTCCTCGGGCTGGAGAAGATGGGCGTCTCGATCGTCGGCCTGATCCCACAGGGCTTCCCGTCGCTGACCCTGCCTGATCCTGCGCTGGTCGAACGGCTGGCGCCGGGTGCGCTCGGAATCGCCTTGATGAGCTTCACCGAGTCGATCGCGGCCGGGCGCGCCTTCGCGCGCGCCGAGGATCCTCCGGTCAACGCGAACCGGGAATTGCTCGCCACCGGCGCGGCGAACCTTGGCGGCGCCTTGTTCGGCATCATGCCGGCCGGCGGCGGAACTTCGCAGACGGCGGTCGTGCGGGCTGCCGGCGGGCAGTCGCAGCTGGCCTCGCTGGTGACCGCGGGCGCCGCGCTCGCCACCATGCTGTTCCTGGCGCCGATCCTTGGCCTGATGCCCAATGCGACGCTGGCCGCGGTGGTCATCGTCTACTCGGTCGGGTTGATCAAGCCGTCCGAGTTCCGTGCCATCCGCAGGGTGCGCACGATGGAATTCCGATGGGCCCTGGTCGCCTGCATCGGCGTCCTGCTGCTGGGCACCCTCAAGGGCATCGTGGTGGCGATCATCGTGTCGATGATCGGCCTGGCCAGCCAGTCCGCGTACCCGCGCGTGTACGTCATCGGCCGCAAGCGTGGCGAGGACGTGCTGCGACCGCTGTCGCCCGAACACGGCGACGACGAGACCTTCGAAGGCTTGCTGATTCTGCGCCCGGAAGGGCGGCTGTTCTTCGTCAATGCGCAGGAAGTGGGGCAGCAGATCCAGACCCTGGTCGCGAAGTATCTGCCGCGCGTGTTGTTGCTGGACATGAGCCGCGTATCCGACATCGAGTACCTCGGCCCTGCAGATGCTGATCGAAGGCGAGCGGCGCATGACCGAGGGCGGCGTCGAGGTGTGGCTGGCCGGGTTGAATCCCGGCGTGCTTGCGACGGTACGAAACACGGGCCTCGACAAGCGGCTTGGTCGCGAGCGCATGCTGTTCAACGCGCGCGCGGCGATCGAGCGCTACCAGGCGCGGAAGGCGACCGGCGGGAACGCGGCCTAGAGAGCGTCGCCGTGCGAGCTGCGGAGTGATACGAAGGTATCGTCGATACCTTCGTCTGATAGATCGGAAGTCGCGCGTCTGGTTTCATGTGCTCGAGAAGGAGATCAGCATGACACCAGCCACTGTGACCGAACGACGCACCGAGCAGACTACTGACAAGACCGCGATTCGCCCATTTCGCTTCGAGGCTCCAGAAGCGGAACTGATCGAAATGCGCAGGCGCATCACGGCGACGCGATTCCCCGAGAAGGAAACCGTCGCAGACTTTTCGCAGGGCGTGCAACTCGCCTTCATTCAAGCGCTCGCGCGGTATTGGGCGACCGATTACGACTGGCGGCGGTGCGAGGCGCAACTGAACGCTCATCCCCAATTCATCACCGAGATCGACGGGTTGGATATCCACTTCATGCACGTCCGGTCGAGACATGAAGATGCCATGCCGCTCATCGTCACCCACGGCTGGCCTGGCTCGCCCATCGAGCAGCTGAAGATCATCGATCCGCTGACCAACCCCACGGCTCACGGCGCCAGCGCGTCGGACGCCTTCCACGTGGTGATCCCGTCGATGCCCGGCTACGGGTTTTCAGGCAAGCCCACGACGCCGGGTTGGGACCCCGCTCGCATGGCGCGGGCGTGGGTGGAGCTGATGAAGCGCCTCGGGTACAGCCGATTCGCGGCGCAAGGCGGTGATTGGGGTGGATTCGTCACGAACCTGATGGCGCAACAGGCACCTCCGGAGTTGATCGGCATCCATGTGAACTTCTCCGGTGCCGCGCCCCCTGACGTTGCCAAGGCGCTTCAGTCCGGCGGGCCGCCGCCGGCCGGTCTCTCGGCTGAGGAGCAGCGGGCATACGACCAGATGGCGTTCCTTTACCAGCACGTCCCGACGCAACTGATGATGGCCGCACACCCGCAAACCCTGTACGGGTTGGCGGACTCACCCGTCGCCCTTGCCGCCTGGATGATCGACCACGACGTGGCCAGCTACGGGCACATCGCGAAACTCTTTCTCGATGGGGAGCCCTACGGCGACCTGACCCGGGACGACATCCTCGACAACATCACCCTTTCCTGGTTGACGAACACGGGCGTGTCCAGCGCTCGGCTCTATGTGGAATACAAGGGCGCCTTCTTCAACGACTACAACATCTCCGTTCCGGCTGCCGTAAGCGTCTTCCCTGAGGAGGTCTACCAAGCTCCGCGGAGTTGGACCGAGCGCGCCTACCACAATCTCGTCCATTTCAACGCCCTCGCCAAAGGCGGGCACTTTGCCGCCTGGGAACAGCCGCAACTGTTTTCAGAAGAAGTTCGGGCGGGCTTCAGATCGCTGCGCGGATAGCGAGCAGGAGGCGGTTTCTTCAATGCTTCGTCGCGGATGGGCGACCACGTTGTCACCGTCGTGATCCCCTCCGCGGCGAAGCGCAGCTCGCCGATACCTTCGTCTCATAGATTGGGCGCCGCGCCTCTGTGTGATGCGTATCGAGGAGTTCAAAGGAGGAGGGCCAGCGCACTACTCGGCTTCGAGAGCTGTCTTCGCGTGGATCGACGTGGCGCGCCAGGCCGGTATCAGGCCCGCGAGTCCTCCCGCAGCGATCAACGTGAGGATCACGAGCCCGTAGACGGGGAGGTCCGTCACCGCGACGCCGAACAGCAGGCGTTCCAGGAAGCGTCCCACCGCGAGGGCAATCGCCGTGCCGAGGACGAGTCCCGCAGTGACGAAGCGTGCGGCCTGCGCCATGACGACGCGGATCAGGTGCTGGCGGTTGGCGCCGAGCGCGGCCCGGATCCCCAGCTCGCGGCGCCGCTGTGCGATGCCAAACGCGAGGTTGCTGTAGAGCCCCACGGCGGCCACGAGCAGCGCCAGGAGACCGAATGCCGTGAACATCGTCGAGCCCAACCGCCACGAGCGGACGGCGCGGTTGAACCTCTCGGCGCCGGACAGGACCTCAACGAACCGCACGTCGGAGGAGATGCCGAGAAACGCCTGACGAATCGAAGGGATGAGGCTGGCGGGGTCGCCCTCGGCACGGACGATGAGACCCTTGACGAACGTGTCGGGCAATGTGGGATACGCGACCTGCAACGGCTTCCGCTCGTCAACGCCGAAGCTCGCGAGGTCCTTGAAGATGCCGACGATCCGGCGACAGGGCGCGGGCGCGCCCTTACGGTCCGGGTCGTCGGTACTGAATGCACTGTGCCAAGGGATCGCGGTCGGGCCAGATCGTGTGCGCGAATGTCTCGTTCACCATCGCGACCGGCTCGGTCCCGTCCTTGAACTCGGCCGGCTCGAACGCGCGGCCGCGAGTGACCGTCAAGCCCAGCGTCGCGAAGAAGTCCTCAGTGCCCGAGTACTTGTAGGGACCGCCGCCCGGCACGCGTGGAATCGCGTCCACGCCGGGGACCCGCAACTCCTCTGGTCCGAACCCATCCCTGGTGAAGAGCGGTGTCGTAGCCGCGGAGAGGGCGGCGCTGCGCACGCCTGGAAGCGTCGAGATCCGCGCCAGGGCCGCGCGGTACAGCTCCGCCCTTCGTTGCCGCTGCGCCACTCGGCCCGCAGCGGGATCGGCGTTCTCTTCCAGAAAGACAGCGAGGATCGGCGCGTAGTCGAAGCCCACGTCGGTGTCGAGGGCTTGCCACAAGCTCCGCACGAAGAGCCCGGCCCCGACGAGCAGCACGACCGACAACGTGATTTGCGCCACCATCAACGTGCCACGGAGCGTGGAGCGTGCAGACGAATTGCCGCGAGAGGCGGCGCGCAGCGCATCCGCGCCCGCGGCACGACTCGCCTGTACCGCGGGCAGGATGCCGGCGAGACAGCGCGGTGATCACGGCCGCCGCCGAGATGAACACGAGCAGCCGGATCCCCATCCCGCTGCCGCTGAACGCGACATCCGGGATGAGCATCGCATGCACCATGCGACTCGACGACCACGCCACGCCGAGCGCCGCCAGGGCCCCCGCGCTGGCCAGGAGGCCGGCTTCCGTCATCGACTGGGCCAGAAGCCGGCGCCGATCCGCCCCGAGCGCCACGCGAATCGCCAGCTCGCGCTGCGCCCGAATCCCGCGCGCCAGCAGGAGGTTCGCCACGTTCGCGCAGGCGATGAGGAGCACGACGAGGCTCACGCCTGCCGACCACAGGGAGATGGCCGACGTCGTCGACGGACTCGGGCCGCGGGCCGCGATCACAGAGACAGTGAACAAACGCGGCACCTCGTGCTCGGCGTAGGCGCGTCCCGCATGTTCAGGTAAGCCAGCGCTCTCCTTGGCGTAGGCGCGCCGCGCGGCGATATGGGTCGCCGTCAACTGCGCATCTGCCGCGTCGCTGGTGACGCCGGCCTTCAGCCGCACGACGGCTCGGATCCACCATTGGCCGCGATCGTCGAATCCGGCGCCGCGGCCCGACTCCGCGAACGCGGACGCGCGCAGCGGCAGCCACATGTCCACGGGACCCAGCTCCGCCCCGGTGAATCCCGCAGGCGCGATGCCGACCACCTCGTATCGTCCGCGATTCAGTTGCACAACCCGCCCGATGATGCCGGGGTCGCGCTCAAACTCGCGCGCCCAAAACTCTTCACTGAGCACGGCCGTGGGCGCCGCTCCGGGCACGTCCTCCTCGACGGAATAGAAGCGCCCGCGCGCGGGACGGACGCCGAGCGTGGGAAAGAGCGACGCGCTGGCCTGCTGCACCTGGACCCTCCGCGCGTCGCTGCCTGAGCCCATGGTCCAGGTGACGACGTCCGCGGCGTAGGCGGCGATGGAGGCGAAGGCGGGAAGGCCCTCGATATCCTTGAAGTCGGGATATGTGAGTCGGCGTGACACCAGCCCGAGATCGCCCGCGCCTCGGCGTTCCAGGTAGAGATGCCGGAGCTGGTCCGGCTGCACGAGGTGCTGCGGCGGGCTAACCAGCAGTCGGTCGATCACGCCGAACATCGTGGCGTTCGCGCCGATGCCGAGCGCCAGCGTGAGGATGATCGCGAAGGTGAAGCCAGGACTCTTGATGAGGGTCCTTACCGCGAACCGCACATCTTGCTGCGCATGGGCGAGCCACATCACTCGCCGCGATTCATAGAATCGCTCCTGCGTTCTCGCGACGTTCCCGAACGCGCGATAGGCAGCTGCTCGGGCGTCCTCCGGGCTCATGCCGTCGCGGATCAGTCGGTCCGTCTCGAGTTCGAGGTGCGCTTGGATTTCGCGCGCGAAGTCTTCGTCGTTGTGGCCTCTGCGCCCCATGGCTCACGCCCCTTCTGGCCCGCGGGCAATCCCTTGACCGCGCTGCGGCCCAAACACGAGCGTCCGCAGAATCAGGAGATCGAGCGTCCCTTGGAGCAGCGCGATCCGCTCCTGCCCGGCTGTTTGGGTAGACATCCGACCACAGTATTCGTCCGTTTGGGTCGGATGTCAACCCAAGCGCCTCTTTGATTTGAGGCGTCCCTACAACCTATCTCATAAGCCAAGCTCAGGCTGAACGCGCCGACGGCTACTGGGTCACGATGAACACGATGACTCGATGAACACGAAGGAAAACCTCTGAGATCATCGTGACCATCGTGTCATCGTGCTCATCGTGTTGTAACGTGGTCTCGTGACAGCATTTGTGAGACGGCTTCTAACGTGGAGCGGTGGAGTGGCCTCGCCTGAGCTCCCGGAGGAGCCAGGCTTTCGCGGTCTTCCAGTCCCGCATGACAGTCTCGGGCGAGATGTTCAAGACGTCCGCTGTTTCGGCGACGGTCAGGCCGCCAAAGAATTTCAACTCGACAACCTGGCTCATCCGCGCATCGAACGTCGCCAGGCTGGCGAGCGCACCGCTGATGGCGACAAGGTCGCGCTCGTTCGAGTCTGCCAGCTCGTGTACGTCATCGAGACTCACGTGAACCGCACCGCCACCGCGTTTCTGGCGCTGCCGGTTGCGGGCGGACTCCACCAGGATCCGTCGCATCATCTGCGCCGCGACCGCGAGGAAGTGCGCGCGATCCCGCCATTCGACTCGATTGACGTCGATCAGCCGCAGGTACGCCTCGTTCACCAGTGACGTCGCCTGCAGCGTATGATCGGGCCGCTCCTGGCGCATATAGCGCCGTGCGAGACGGTGGAGCTCTTCATAGACCAGCGGGACCAGTCGGTCGAGGGCGGATCCGTCGCCCTGGCTCCACGCTCGGAGGAGCTCGGTCGGCCCGCTGTCGGAATTCGGCGACATGACAGTTTTTCCGGTCGGATGGCGCCTTCTATAAACAGAACTATCGTACACCGCGGCGACGCGATTCCAGCCCCCGCATCCAGGAGTCCGACATGAACCAGCCTGTGATGGACCATTGGACGACGGTCAAACGCATCCATCAGTCTGCTCTCGAGATCGACCCGTCCGAACGCGCCGCCTTCGTGGACGAATCATGCGGCGGTGACGAAACGCTGCGCCGCGAGGTGCAGTCGCTTCTCACGTACGCAGCCGAGGCCGAGTCGTTCCTGGAGCGGCCGGCAGCGGACATCGCGACCAAACCGCCGGGTGAGTCGCATGAGGCGTCGCTCGTCGGCCGAACGGTCAGTCACTACCAGATCCTGTCGCTGCTCGGTGCCGGCGGGATGGGAGAAGTCTATCTCGCCCACGATCCGCGACTGGACCGGACCGTCGCGCTGAAAATCCTGCCCGGAGAGCTCGCGGCGGACGCGGACCGCATGCAACGCTTCACGCGCGAAGCGAAGGCCGCATCCGCGCTGAACCATCCGAATGTGGCCACCATCTACGACGTCGGCGAGAGTGATGGCATCTCCTTCATCGTCATGGAGCACGTTGAGGGAGAGACCCTGCTGGCGAGAATCGGCCGTCGGTTGACACCGTCGGAGGTTGTCGATATCGCCGTGCAGGCCGCGGACGCGTTGGATCTCGCCCACGCGAAGGGCATCACGCACCGTGACATCAAGCCAGCCAACCTGATGCTGACCGACCGCGGTCACGTGAAGGTGCTCGATTTCGGCGTGGCGAAGATGGCCCGCGGCGACGATCCTCTTCGCGACGGTGACTGGAGCGTTGAACCGCGGACCGCAGCTGGAAGCGTCATCGGATCGGGGCCGTACATGAGCCCCGAGCAAATCGCGGGGAACGGTGTGGACCCGCGCAGCGATATCTTCAGCCTCGGCATCGTCATCTTCCAGATGGCGACCGGGCAACTGCCGTTTTCTGGAGCGACGCGGGAGGAGATGATGGACCACCTCCTTCACGCGGTTCCAGCGCCCATCACCCGCCTCAACCCCGAGATGCCGTTGGAGCTGGAGCGGATGGCGTTCAAATGCCTCGAGAAGAGCGCGAGCGACCGCTATCAGTCGGCCCGTGAGCTACTGTCCGATCTCTGGCCGCTGAAACGACAGCTGGACGCGACACGACCGATGCTGGATTCGGCGAGGTTCCAGTTCCTCGAGCGGCCTCTGAAAATCGACGACGAGTCCCCTGCCGCCGAAGCCTCCGAGCTCGTGGCACGGGGATGGGCGCATCTGCGCTCCGGGTCCTTCTTCGAGCTGTCCGACGCCGCCTCCGCGTTTGTGGCGGCAGCCGAAGTGGCTCCGGCCTACGCCGCGGCCCACGCCGGTTTGGCGCTGACGAAGGTCGCGCAGGCCACAGCTCACGACGTGCCGCACCTCGACGCACTCGCCGAAGCCAGGACCGCCGCTCTGCGCGCGCTGGCCCTGGACGACAAGAGCGCGGACGCACAGGTCGCGTTGGGACAGGTGATGCTCTTCAGCGAATGGGATTGGACCGCGGCGGAGCGCAGCTTCCAGCGGGCGCTTGCGATCAACCCGAATCACGCGGAAGCGTACCTCCATTACGGCGGGTTGATGGAGGCGCTCGGTCAGCTGACGCGGGGATTCGAGCTGAAGCTGCAGGGTCTCGAATGCGACTCGACGTCGGCGCTCGCGCACGTGCTCATCGCGGTCTCGCTGTGGAATCAGCGACGGTACGACGACGTGATCGTATGGGTCAGCAAGGCGCTCGACCGCGATCCGCGCCATCTGGCCGCTCGTGAATTGCTCGTTGCCGCCTACTGGAAGAAAGGCGATTTCAGACGTCAAATCGAGGAGGATCTCAAACGAGCCGAAGCGCGTGATCTGAGCGAGGAAGCCCGTGCCGCTCTGAAGGGGATCTGCGCCGAAATCCTGCACGCATACGATCACGACGGTATCGCCGCGGCGCACGCCTGCATCCTCAAACACACGGAGCGCGCGGGTGAGCTGATATACGACGGTGCGTCACGACAGCGTGGCGATACTGTAGTGAAAGAACCGTTGGGCTACGCCGAGGCGGGAAATTTCGACAAGGCCTTCGAGCTTCTCCAGCGCGCCATCGATGTACGCGATCCTGGCCTGGTTCATCTCGCCGTGGCGCCTGAATGGGACAACATGCGTGCGGATCCACGGTTCAACCAGTGTCTCGCCCGCATGAAATTGCGGCCGATCTCGTGACGGCCGATGGAGCGTCTCAAATGAACAATCGCCGGGTGGCGAGCCGAAGGAGATTCGTGGCACGAGGCTCATGGTGCTCAAGAAGCTGCCGGACGGCAGCTGGAAATGCTTCCGCGGGATGGGGACCACAGACTGAATTCGGCAGCAACCTTTCGCGCCTGGTCGCCCTCAAGAACCAATACGACCCCAGCAGTTTCTTCCGGCGAAACTCGAACGTCGAGCCACCTCCTTTCTTGGATCTGGTCCATAATCCCTGCTGCGGGCGCTGGTTCCAGTCTACGGGGTTGCTTTCTCCGTATCCTGGATTGGGCAAGGCCACGAGGACTCTTCCACATGCCGCTGACGATTCTGGTCGTCGAGGACCATCCGCCGTTCCGCACGCTCATTTGTACGGCGCTTCAACGGCGCGCGGAGTTCCAGACCATCGAGGCGGTGGATGGGTTGGAGGCTGTTCGGATGGCCGAAGAGCTGCAGCCGGATGTGATTCTGCTCGATATCAACCTGCCGAAGATGCATGGATTCGAGGTCGCGAAACAGATCCGCAGGCTCGCTCCCCACGCACGACTTCTCTTCTTGAGCCAGGAGTCCTCGTCGGACATCGTACGACAGGCGCTCGGTTTGGGCGCCCATGGCTACATTCAGAAGATATCCGCCGCGACTGACCTGCTGTCCGCGATCGACGCCGTACTCGTGGGCCAACGATTCGTGAGTCGCAGTCTCGCGTTTACCGAACCTGCCGATGCTCCCGCGCCGCGTCGTCACGAGATTCTGTTCTGTTCGGATGACGCGGCGATTATCGATGGCTTTACTCGCTTTGTTGCTCCCGCCCTGAACGCCGCCGATGCCGCGATCCTCTTGGTGACGGAGACTCACCGGACACCTCTTTTGCAGGGGTTGCGCACGCAGGGTGTGGACATTGATGGCGCTAGTGCGCGCGGCACCTGCCTTGCACTTGATGCTGACGTCGCTCCTGACCCCGTCCGATTTCTCGAGGCGATCGACGGTGTGCGTGCGGCCGCTGCCAGAGCCGGGAAAGCACATCCCCGCGTCGCTTTTTGCGGGGAACGTGCGGGACGGTTGTGGGCCGCAGGCCGCACGGCGGAGGCGGTTCAGCTCGAACAACTCTGTGGCGAACTGGCGCAGGACGTCGACATTCTGTGCGCGTATCCGGTGCCCTACACGAACGACGATCACGCGCTCACGCGCATCTGCGCAGAGCACACCGCTGTGTCTGCAGCTAGCCGCGGCAACGTGAGGCGCGTGTGACAAAGAATGAGCCCTGCGTGCTCCCCGTGGCCGCGGACGCCACCAACTTCACACAAGCGGAGGAGATCCGATTGCGGTATGCGGCGATCGTGGAGTCCTCAGATGACGCGATCATCGCCAAGACTCTCGACGGTGTGATCTCGGCGTGGAACGCCGCTGCCGAGCGGATGTTCGGATATACGGAGCACGAGGCCATCGGACAGCCGATCACGATGATCATCCCTCCGGATTTGCACGACGAGGAGCATGACATTCTGAGGCGGCTTCGAGCCGCTGAGCGAGTCGAGCATTATGAGACTGTCCGGTTGACCAAAGCAGGCGAGCGCCTCGATGTCTCACTGACGATCTCGCCGTTGCGAGACACCGCGGGCCGGGTTGTCGGATGCTCCAAGATTGCGCGCGACATCACGAAGGCCAAGCAGGCTGAGGCCGCGCTGCGGCACAGCGAGCAACGGCTGGCACGCGAAGTGGCGGGCGCCAAAACGCTCCAGTCGATCAGCACGCGCCTGATTTCTGAGTCGACGCCAGAATCCCTGTATGCGCAGATTCTCGACGCGGCCATTGAGTTGATGGCCTCCGATGCGGCCAGCGTCCAGATGCTCGCAGCAGACCACACATCGCTGAGGCTCCTCGCGTGGAGGAATTTCCACCCAGACTCTGCGGCGTTCTGGCAACGGGTGGAGGTTGGAGCGGGGAGCGCCTGCAGCAAAGCGCTCAGTGACCACGAGCGCGTTGTTGTGGTCGATATCGAGGCGTGCGAATTCATGGCCGGGACCCAGGATCAGCAGGAATATCGTCGCTCTGGAATCCGCGCCGTGCAATCAACGCCGCTGCGATCGCGAACGGGCCGGCCTCTCGGCATGCTCTCGACGCACTGGCGGTCGCCGCATACCCTGACTGAAGATGATTTCAGATTCTTCGACGTGCTCGCCCGCCAGGCCGCGGATCTGATCGAGCGCACCCTCGCCGAAGAAGCGCTGCGCGAAAGCGAAGAATGCTTCCGCCTCATCGCGAATACCGCTCCGGTCATGATCTGGATGTCGGGCGCCGAGAAACAGATCACGTATCTCAATCAGACCTGGCTCGATTACACGGGACGGCCATTGGATGCGGTGTTGGGACGGCGACAGGCAGAGGTCCTCCACCCAGACGAAGCGGAGCAATGCCGCGAGGTATACGAGAAGGCCTTCGCGCGGCGTGAGCCTTTTCAGATGGAGCATCGGCTCCGCCGCCACGACGGCGAATATCGCTGGGTGATGACAGCGGGTGTGCCGCGATGCAACCTCGACGGGTCGTTTGTTGGTTACATTGGCACGGGCGTGGACATCACCGAGCGTAAGCTGGCGGAAGAGGTTCTGTCCACGGTGAGTCAGAAATTGATCGAAGCGCACGAGGAAGAAAGCCGCCGAATCGCCCGCGAGCTTCACGATGACATCAATCAACGGCTGGCGGTGGTGAGCGTGCGTCTCGGTTACCTGGAACAAAGCCCTCCCGCTTCAGCGGCCGAACTCGAGCAGGCGATCGGGGGAGTCAGCCAAGAGATTGCGGATCTTGCGGCCGATATTCAGGCGCTGTCGCACCGCCTTCACCCCGCGAAACTGGAACTCCTGGGGCTGGAAGGGGCGGCGGCTGGGTTCTGCGAAGAGCTGTCCACTCGGCACGGTGTGACGATTGACGTTCACTTCGAGAACATCCCGACAGCGCTGCCACGGGAACTCTCGCTGTGTCTCTACCGCGTTTTGCAAGAAGCCCTGCAGAATGTCGTCAAGCACAGCGTGTCGCGACGCGCCCACGTCTCTCTGAACGGTCAAATCAACACCATCAATCTGATGGTCAAGGACTCGGGCGCCGGCTTTAACCCTCACGAGGCGCTGAGGGGGCCAGGGCTCGGCTTGACCAGCATGAAGGAGCGGTTGAAGGTCGTAGGCGGGCGACTTTCCATCCACTCGCGGCGGGGGCGCGGCACGACGATTCACGCTGTCGCGCCTCTCCGTGTCCTAACGAAGCCTGCAGACGTAGTTCGATAGCTGCTGGCCAAGGAAATCGGTCATCGCGGCCTGCGACGTCGGACCTGATCGGAGAGATCCTGTCCGACATCCAGACCCAGGTGTCCGAAGCCGCCGCTGGAGATGCGTGTGTCCAAACGCCCGCGCGTGCTACTGGCGGACGACTACCCTGAAATGTTGAAGGCCATCGGCCGGCTGCTGGCGCTGGACTGCGAGGTCGTGGGAACCGTGTCGGACGGCGGCGCACTGCTGGAGGCCGCGCAACGACTCGCGCCTGATGTGATCGTGCTCGACCTGAACCTCCCGAACCTCAACGGGCTGGCGGCGTGCCGTCAGATCACGCGACTGCACCCGGAGATGAAAGTCATCATGTTCACGGCTCTGAACGATCCACACGCCAGCCAGGCGTTCTTCGAGGCCGGCGCATCTGCCTTCGTATCGAAACTCGCGTCCGTCGACCTGCTGCCGACCATCAAGCGCCTGTGTGCCGACTGAGGCTGACGCCCGTGACTCAGCATCTGGAGGGTGACTACCACGATGTACCGCCTCATCGGCTACTGGCGGAGCAATTCAAGCGCAGCTCGCACCATGGGGACCGGTGAATGATCGACCCGGGCACAATCCGGAGCTGCCAGCGGAAGGGTACAGCCAGAGCCGCCGCTTCGTCGGTCGCCGTGGCAAAGAACCGCAGCCCTCTGGCGAACCGAGTCGTTCCCTGCGCCATCGAACCGGGTTCGCGTTCTCTATCCGTGATATCCCGATCGGCGAGTAATACCACCAGGTCCCGCGAGAACGCCTGTGACAGGTGCATGCGATCGATTGGACTTCCGTCGAGCCCGTAGGGAAACTTTTCCAACCAGGAAGGAAAGGCATACCGACCGGCGCTCGCTGCCACCGCACGGCGAAAACGCGCGTCGGGCACGAACAGCCATTCGGCAGACGCTCACCGACGGACCGGAGTTGGCCGGGAGCGGACCGGCGGATGCTGACGTGCGGAGCGGCACCTCAGAAACAGCATTCAGGGCTTGCCGTCGCAGGCGTCAGCCCGTGCGAGGAGAAAGGCCCGTTCCCGCGCGTTGCGGGCCAGCGTGGCCGCAGCCGTGAATTCTGAACGCGCCTCGGTCAGTCGACCGGCCCGGAACAGAAAGTCGCCCCTCGCCGCCGGCAATGGCGCGTAGTCGCGCAGAGTGGCGGCATCGGCGATCTCGTCCACCAGTCTGAGGCCCGCTTCGGGCCCGAAGGCCATGCTGTGGGCGATCGCGCGATTGAGATCGACCACGGGCGAGGGCGCCACGACGCGCAGCCGGTCATAGAGCGCGGCAATGCGCGCCCAGTCAGTGTCGGCGGCCCGGCGCGCGCGGGCGTGGCAGGCGGCGAGCGCGGCTTGGAGCACATAGGGGCCCGCATCTCCTACCTTGGGGCCAAGCGCTTCGGCGCGGGCCAGCGCATCGAGGCCCCGGCCGATCAGCAAATGGTCCCAGCCTGCGCGATCCTGCTCGGTGAGGGGTACGAAGGCGCCGTCCGGCCCGGTGCGCGCCTGTTGGCGCGACGCCTGGATTTCCATCAGGGCCAGGAGGCCGAGCACTTCTGCTTTATCTGGGGCATCCTCGGGCATCAGACCGGCCAGCATGCGGCCGAGCCGTTGCGCCTCCAGGCACAGGCCCGGCCGGACAAGGTCGTCGCCCGCCGTGGCCGCGTAGCCTTCATTGAAAATGAGGTAGATGACCTCGAGCACCGAGGGCAGCCGCGCCGCCCGTTCGGCGCCACGCGGCACCTCGAAGGTCAATCCGGCCTTTGCGATCGCCTTCTTCGCGCGGACGATCCGCTGCGCGATCGTGGCCTCGCTCGACAGGAAGGCGCGGGCGATCTCGTCCGTCGTCAGGCCGCCGACCACCTTGAGGGTGAGCGCCGCGCGGGCGTCGGGCGACAACATGGGGTGGCAGGCCGTGAAGATGAGGCCCAGCAGCTCGTCGCCGAGATCATCGTCCATGGCCGCTTCGATCGCCGCGGCCGCGCTGTCGCGCGTCGCGTTGCTGTACCCGGGCAGCGTCCGCGCGATCTCCTCGTGCTTGCGCTCGCGCATCTTGTCGCGCCGTAAGGCGTCGAAGGCGCGCCGTTTGGCGACGGCCATCAGCCAGGCTCCCGGATTGTCAGGAACGCCGGTCCTCGGCCACTCGGACAGGGCGACGACCAGCGCGTCCTGCGCCAGCTCCTCGGCAAGATCGACACTTCGCACGATGCGGGCCAGGCCCGCGATGAGCCTGGCCCGTTCAATGCGAAAGGTCGCCTCTATTGCTCGATGAGTTTCCGCCTGGTGCGCGTCGCCTGCGGTCACACCGCATTGTCGGCCAAGGCCGCAGGGGAGGCAAGCCAGCCTGCCGCCGGTATCAGGCGACGCCGAGCTTCCCGCGTTCCCCGTCACGCGGCGCCGAGAGCTCCTCGGGCGTCACGAACTCGGCCAGATCCGCCGCTTCGTAGAACGGCCGGATTTCGATCTCGCTCCGGCCCGACGTGGGACTGGGGGAGCGCTTCGCCCAGGCCATGGCCTCGTCCATGTCCTTGACCTCCCAAATCGAGAAGCCGGCGACCAGCTCGCGGGTCTCGGCGAACGGCCCGTCGATGACAGTACGGCCGGGACCTTCGCAAACGATGCGCTTGGCCTGGGCGCTGTTCTTGAGGCCGGCGCCGGCCACGAAGACGCCGGCCTTGACCAGATCCTCGATGAAGCGGTCCATCGCCGCGAACGCCTCGGGCGTGGGGGGCGCGTCCTTTTCGCTGTCCTCAGTGGTTTTCGCGAACACCATAACCCGCATCGTCTGCCTCCTTGTTTGAGCGGCCCCAATTGGCGTCTCGTTGGGACGACGAACGAGCTTGCTGGAAATCGACATCGTTCTGCAAATCTTGCTCGAGGTTCGAAGCGCGCGGGAGAAACGGCCGCTTTTCGGGTCAGCCGCTTCCTTCGCTCCTGCCCGAGTGGGCGACAGCAGCCAGCCTGCGTGAAGAGAGGTTTGACGCGATTCTAATCGCGGGCCGCTCGCAAGTCGTTGATTCTAAAGTGGAGAGATGTCCGAGTGGTTGTCCGCCTTCGCGGCTTCTACCTCCGCGCTTCCACCTTCGCGTTCCACCTTCGCGCTTCGCGCTACGGCGGACAGGTCGCGCTCCGGCGGACAAGGTGCCGCTACGGCGAGACATCTCGCCATAGCTCGCGGTGCACTCACGCGCGAGCGGAGGCGGATGAAGGAGCACGCTTGGCTTGATGACTGGCGCTCGTCGAGTCATATTACTTCCATGGCACTCTCGAGGAAGAAAGCGACGACCATCGCCCTGGATCGGGAGGACGATCGGTTGCTCTCGCGGGCTGCCCGCGAGCGTGGCGTCTCGCGTTCAGAGTTCATCCGACAGCACCTTGCGCTGGTGCTCGAGCAGTACCGCCGGCATCCCAAGCCGCGAAGCGCGGGAATCGTTCGAGCGCTGACGGAGCGCGGCGACGAGCGCGAGCTGTTCGGTGCCGGCCGGTAGCGCGGCTGCGCTCATTTGCGATACCGGGGCGCTTATCGACGATCTCGTCGAGGGCCTGGATCCCGATCCGCCGCGCGTCGTGTTCGAAACCGACTTCGTCGATACGCCGGGCGTGTCTTACGACGTTTCGCCCGATGGCCAGCGTCTCCTCATCGTGAAACCCGCCGGCAGGCCGGTTGTGCAGAGCCAGATTTCTCTCGTCGTCAACTGGCCGGCGATCGTGAAGTAGCTCGATCTCGCGCACCCGCGTTTTGCCTCCGAGGATGCACCGCAGCCCCCTAACCTCGACGCTGAAATCGCACAATGCATCGAGCGCCTGGCTGCGCAACGACTTGCGGGGCGCTCTTCAGGCGGCGGCACCGACTGGGCAGGGAGCCGGCTCAAGAACCGGTTCAGTCGGTCTGTTCGACGACATCACGCTCGACGCGCCGTGGATGAGGGTTTAGAAGAGGTACGGGATGATCACCCTGGTTCGCTGTCGGTAGGCGGCGTAGCGATCGCCAAACGTGCGGCTGAGCAGTTTTTCTTCGGTGCGGGCGCGCCAGGCGAAGGTCGGAGCAATGCCGGACAACGCGATCATCACAGCAGGCCAACTGCCGAAGGCGAGCGCTTCGCCCATGGCAAACAGTAAGAGGCCGAAGTAGATGGGGTGGCGCACGAGGCGGTAGGGGCCGGTTGTGACGAGCCCCGTTCGCTGATCTGCCTTGGCCACGAAGCTCCAGGCCGAGCCGAGTTCGGCGCGTGATCTCACAACAACGGCCGCACCGGCAAGCCCTAGAAGTGCTCCCGACGAGGCGAGCAACAGTGCTGCGGAACCGGTGGAGCTGCCGGAAAACACCAGGAGTGAAGGGACATACAAGGCGAAGGCCGCGAAGTTTGCCACAAGCGGCGCTCGGTCGCTGCCGCTCTGACGTGCTCGCGCCGTCGTTCCTCCGCGATGCCCGCTGACTGAACGCAGCATGGATCCGGCAAACGCGAGCAGCGGGACGATTCGGAGAACGACGACCAGTGTTGACATCTCCTACCGTGCCGTCCGCCGGATGACATACAGCGCAATGGGTAGCAGCAAGATCGGAAGGATGTAGCTCACCGCGAGCGCCAGGATCGGCTGGTCAGCCCAGCCAGCGCCAAGGGCCGCAAAGACGAACGCCGTGGGCACGCTGCCGACGGTTAACGCCGTGACGAATTTTCCCAGCGGCATGCTCGCAAGTCCGGCGAGAAAGGCCATCGCCTCGGGGACGCTGTACGGAAGGCTGCGCGTAAGGACGATCGCCCACGCTCCGCTCTGGTCGAACAAACGCTCCAACTTGCGCAGAGACTGGGGCCCAATGAAGCGTTGCACATGTCGCCGTGCCGACGTGAGCATCAGCACGTAGCCGAGAAGGCCGCCGGTGATCAGGCCGAAGCTGCCGAGCAAGGCGCCGAGGAGCGTTCCGTAGATGATGCCGAGCGCGGCGATGACAGCAGTCTGCGGGACGGGCAACACCACATCGGCCCAAATGAGAGCGATGCCCAGAGCCCATGCCCAGCTCTCGTAGTGTCGGAGCGTCAGTACGGCATTGTTGGCCTCCTGAGGCGTCGGGATTCTCCCGCAGGAGGAAAGCACGAGCGACAGAACGCCGATCACAATCAGGCCTGAGCTCACGTGGACCTCTCCGCGCCAGGGCAAGGGCTGTGGGGCCGGCATTCTTATCCCACTGCTAGAGCCAGCGGCGCACGCGGGCCGTGTACTGCCGATAGGCGTCGCCGAACCGCCGTTCCAGGTACGCCTCCTCGCGCGCGACGACGCCGTAGCGGATGGTGATCGCCAGAGGCAGCGTAAGGATCAGGATCCACGGGCTTCGTGCGGCCAAGCCGATGCCGGCGTAGGTGAGAAACATCCCGAGATAAATGGGATTGCGGGTCCAGCCGTGGATGCCGGTCGTCACCAGCGCGCTCGTGGGCTTGTACGTGGGCACCGGCGTCCCCGCGCTGGTGAAGTCACGGATTGCGGCCCCTGTGAGCGCAAGACCGACGAGCATCAGGGAGCCGGCGCTGACCCATTGGACCAGGTCGGCTTTGGGACCGGCAACCGGCACAGGCAGAAGGTGATCCAAGGCGAGCCCGAGCAGCAGAGCGACCAGAAAGAGAACGGGCGGTCGCGCGATGACGCCTGCCGTTCCCGGGATCGTTCACATGGCGTGGCGTCGGGTTCGCAGACATGCTGGCTCCAGAGATGCGCACGAGCGACAGTCGCGCTCCGCAATGACAACTTAGGTGTCATTCTGCCACTTGACAACGAAGGTGTCAACTTGGGAAGCTGGTGCACTAGGAGGGCACAAAGGCGATGCCGTCGGCACGACACAGGAGTGAGGCGGCCCGAAGAACAAGGGCACACCCAATCGTTGACAGCAAGGCCGACGCGACCGCCGAGCTGATGCTCGAAGTGGCCCAGTGCTTCTTCAGGATACGCGCCCTCGGCCAGAAGACCGGGTTGATCACCACCTGGGGCGGCGGTGCGTTCGGCTTTATGCGAAGCCTCGCGCTGCTTGGTCCGCTGACCGTGCCCCAGATCGCCCAGATGCGGCCCACCAGCCGCCAGCGGATGCAGCGGCTGGCGGACGAACTTGCGGCTGACGGGCTCGTCACATTCGTCGACAACCCGAAGCACCGCCGCTCGAAGCTTGTGCAGCTGACGCCCAAAGGCGACGTGCGCTACCGCGAGTTGAACGCTCGCTTCCTGGCGATCGCGTCGACCATGGGCGCCCCTCTTAGTGAAGCGGATATCCGCAAGACTACCGAGATCGTGCGGCGGCTGAGCGAAGACGTGAAAGCGCGGTCGGGGCGGCGTGCGACAGCGAGACGCGAGATGTGACGGTCATCGGGCGCCGGGACCGCGCGCCGATGCGCGGCCCTCGCCCGTGCATCCAGCGTCCACTCGATGAGCAACTACTCATCACTGACTGATGGCGCCGTTCGGAGCGATGCTGAAGGCGAAACCCGGTTCGTCGCCGTTACCGGGCGTGGTAGTGTTTTGGATCAACCGGACGCCATTCGCTAGAACATTGCGCGTCACTGCACCGGTCGGATTCTCATCGCAAGCATTCTGATCGTTCACTCGAAAGGACACGCGTGTGTTGATCGGCACGTCCGTGAACGAAATCTCGTATCGATCTGGCGGCACCGGCTGCAGGGGGATGCCAGCGAAACCGCGCCAGCTCGGATGCGTGTGAGTCGCGCCGACACCGCTGACGCACGCCTGCGCCGACGCCGGGAGGTCAGTTCGTCGGGCCGTCGCGCCCATGAACACGATGCGGACGGTTGCTGTGGCAGATCCGGATGGAGTCGTCGGAGACGACGAGCCGTTTGGCTCATCACAGCCGAGCGTTGCCAGACTCAGCGCCACCGCAAAGGCGCGCGCGTACATGCGAACAGGATACTGAGAAAATGAGTTATCTCCGTAAGAACTGACCGGTGCTTGCCTCGCCGGGGTGCTGGTGCGCCACCGGCAACCGGCGAGGTCCCGTGAGCGGAACGCTGCGGCACCTATGTCGACCCGGGGATTCCGGTTCTCAAGGCGGCACGGGCGGAATACGCACGCCTGCCGTAAGCGGCCCATTCCTGTACGAGAGTCTGGCCGGGTCGCTCCAGTGCAGGACCGGACCCGCCTCCCGCGCGCTGTCAGCGGCCGGAAGTACGCGCTCCGCGCCACGTCGGTGTTTCAGCGGCACCTTGTTCTGTTGGACGGTTCCCGGCAAATCGGAACGCTCGCGCCGAACAGCGTCTTCACGCGCAGAGCCGCGGTAGACTTCGCAGAGGATCCGCGCCGGCCTCCCCCAATCTATGTTGAAGCCCGCTCGTTGGTCGAAACCACCTCATAGTGCGCCGCCCTGGCGTCAAAGCGCGTCAACAGAGGGAGCCGGTCTTCGGGGATCACGGCTTTCTCGTAATCTTGTGCCTGGATGGCGCGAACGTCATCGAGCGACTCCCACAGAATGATGGTGATAAATTCGATTTCATCTCCAACCGCTCGGCGCAGCAAGTAGCTGCCGCGAAATCCCTTCTTCTGGCTGAGTCCGGGCAGAAGCTCGGGCTTCAGGTGTGATTCGTACGTATCAGCGTGCTCGGGTTTCGTGAGTCCGTGCCAGATGCGGGCGATCATAAGGCCTCCTCTCATTACACGGGTTGGGTGAGGGCTGGATTTGGGCCGGCACGCATGACGGATCGTCCGCAAACCACCCGGCTCCGATCCTCTACTTGCCTCGGTGACGTCGTTGCCGCTCTCGGAGCCCACCGAACGCGGTGGCTGGCTCCACTTGCTGGTCGCCGGCTCGTCGGGCTCGGGCCACGTCACACCGTGACGGCCTTTCATGCGGCAGCGACCAGCGTCACGGGGTTGAGGATGATTCAAGTACAGCGAATCGCGCGCGCCTGGAGGTAGGCGGTCAGCGTCCGCGCCGACTGTTCAGGTGCCGCGAGCGCGACATACCCATCCGGCCGCAGAAGATAGAGCGCGTTTCGCTGAAGACCGGCGCGCCCCATCGCGGGTTGCCAGTCGAACTCGTGCAGCGCGAGGTGGCGCTCGGCGCATGCCGCACGAATCTCTGGGAGCGCATCGCCATAGGTGTGCACTTGCCACTCGAGTGACGTCAGTGGCGTGAAGTTGTCTGCGCCGCGATCCGAAGTATCGAGAGGTACCCACGGCAGCCGATCGCCGCCATGGACACGGCCGGCCCGCCCTTCACTCAGTGCGTTACCGCGATAGTTGATCGCCGTCTGCGAGATTGTTCTAAACGCAAGGCGGCGGACCGCTGGCATCGTCAGCAGTCGCGGCAACAGCGCTGGCACGAGGTGCAATCGCAGCGTGCGCGCGGTGACGGAGGAGCTTGACACGCCGGTAAACGCGCGATCGGTCGTCGCCACGAGCCGTCGTGCAAAGGCGATTCGCTCCGGCTCATAGGTGTCGAGAATCGGAACGCCCGCGCGTTCGCGCAGCACCGCCGCGAGCTTCCAGGCGAGATTCACCGCATCTCCGATCCCGGTGTTCATACCCTGCCCGCCGACAGGACTATGGATGTGTGCCGCATCGCCCAGGAGGAACGCGCGTCCGCTGCGGAAGCGGTCGGCGACGCGATGATGCACCTGATAGGTCGAGAACCAGTTCACGCGTTCGACGTCGATAGGCATCCACTCGATCGCACGGGTGCTGACATCATCCCACGTCAGGCTCTCGCGCGGGGCTGCCTCCGCCTCGCGTCGAACGGTCCCGACGAGGCGTGCGCGATGTGCGTCCGTCAGAGGGAACACCGCGAGGAAGTCAGTGCGGTCGAGCGCGACGTGGATGTCGCCGTTCATGGTGGGGCCGTGCGCCTCGACATCGGCGACGTAGAAGAGATGCTGGTACGTCCCACCCGCAAAACCGATCGACAGCACCTCGCGGAGACGCGAGTGAGCGCCGTCGCAGCCGGCGACGAACGCGGCTTCGCAGAAGGCGACGCGTCCGCCTGCGCACTGAAGCCGGGCGATGATGCCATCGTCGCGTTCCTCGAGTCCGACGAATTCCGTCTCCCGCTCGACCTCTACTCCGGCGTCGCTCAACCGATCGATCAGCAGCCGCTCGTGCTCGTCCTGCGGAAAGATGAACGCATAGGGGTACGGGCTGAGCCCTCGGCCCATCGGTCCGAACACCGCGCGCGCAACCCGGTGGCCCGAGACCCACAGATTGGCGGCTGACACTTCACGACCACGCGCGATGACGCTATCCGCCAGCCCGACCTGACGATAGAACTCGAGCGTGCGGGCCTGCACGGCGACTGCGCGCGACGTCGTCGCCGGCGCCGCTCCGTGATCCACGATCTTGACCTGAACGCCCAGTCGTGTGAGCCACAGGGCCAAAACCAGACCGGTCGGGCCTGCTCCGACGATCAGCACCTCGGCTGGTTCTGCGGCAGCCATTCACCCGATTCTAAGCCACGCCGCCGACGCTGTTCAGGACGCGCGGGCCGCGCCCACGCGCTGGCAATGACTGCGTACCTGGTGCGGGTGCTGCCACCCCGAATCTGGCGCACAGTGCCTCTAGCGTGTGAAAGGCATGCCCCGCCGCGTCATCGACGACAGCTCACGTATTTGATCCAGCACGACGCACATCACCGTGGCCAGATCTGCCTGCTGGCGCGCGATCTCGGCCACGCATTCGAGGTTTAGGGAGTTGAGAGGTGGTTTGGAAGGGATCGTCTCGACGCATAGGTCGTCAGGGAGGATGCGCCCATCGTGATATTCCAAATCGCGAACGGGTATGCGGCGACGCGCTGCCAACCTCCGTACCCGAGACCCACGTGAGGCGGAGTACCTTGAAAGACCAGGCCGGTCATTCCCACGACGCCACAGAGAAGCGTAAATGCTCCGATGGTGGGCTTGGAGCGTATCGCAGCCAGACCGAGCAGGATCAAGCCGATATTCTGTGCGGGAAACTGGAACCCTCCCGCGACGTAATGCAAATGTGGGCGGACGTCGCCTGGTGAGAGTCCCGCAAGCACCAGCGCGGGCCCGCATAGAGCGACGAGAATAACTCCCGTCTTCTTCAAACGGCGTCCCGGCCATGTTGGATGGATGATCAACCAGACGCCGAGGAGAACTCCCACACCGAAGAGGATGAAAGAGCCGTTCATGATGACGTGCAGCGGGGAGTCGATGTAGTGCGACGCCTTCGTTATCGGATTCGTGAACAGGCCAGGCACGGTGACGCCGAGCTCACTAATGGTCTGGTCTCGTATGCTGTAGTGTGCACGCGATGCCGACTGCGCGATCACCTGTCCGATGAAGTACGCGAGCGGGAACAGGAACGATATCGCTCCGATGAGCCTCTGCTTCTCTGGAATCTCCACAGGCCGATGGTCTGCATATCTCATGGGACTGTTCATGGCGATCGCTTTCCCCATTGTCATGTCCAGGCGCGCCACGGACTTCATTGCCCGTTGGCTTCAGTCGTGTCGCGATCGAGCTCAGCATTGACAAGAACATTTGTCAAGTATTGACAAGAAAATCTGTCAATGGTCTGATGGTGGGCATGCTCGACGTGCACGTCATCGAGGATTCGGCCGCGGCGGCGATTGCGGTCGAACCCATGAAGAGCCAGCTTCTGGCGGCGTTGGTCGAACCCGCCTCGGCCGCGACTCTCGCCACACACCTGGGAATTCCCCGCCAGAAAATCAACTACCACCTGCGGTCGCTCGAAGCGCATGGCCTGGTGCAGGTGTCCGAGGAGCGGCTTTGGGGTGGACTCACCGAGCGCGTCATGGTCGCCAGCGGCGCCTCGTACGTCGTGTCGCCAGTCGCTCTTGGTCCAATCGCGGCAGATCCGAGTCGCCGCACGAGCCCGCTGTCGGCCAGCTATCTGATTGCCCTGGCGGCGCGCATCGTCCGCGAAGTCAGCGGCCTGATGCGACGCGCTCGGGAAGCGGGCAAGGACCTGGCCACGCTGTCGATCGACACGGAAGTCCGTTTCAAGTCCGCCGCTGACCGAGCGGCATTCTCCAAGGAGCTCACAGCGGCGGTGACGGCACTCGTCGCGAGGTATCACGACGCGACGACACCCGGCGGCCGGCCGCACCGCCTGGTCGTCGTGGCACATCCGCTACCGTCCACAGGTATTCCACGTCAACCCAAGCGGATTGCGAAATAAAGGAGGCATGATGCCAGTAAAAGTCGATGCGTCAGGACGACGATCCGTTCAGGCAGAAGCCGAAGTGCCGGGAACGCCCGAGGAAGTCTGGCAGGCCATCGCGACAGGGCCAGGCATCTCATCGTGGTTCGTGCCGACCGAAATCCAGGCGAACAAGGGAGGCATCCCTGAAAAATTGATCTGTCACTTTGGTCCGGGTACGAGCATGGACTCGGTCGCGCAAGTGACATCCTGGGATCCGCCCCACCGCTTCACGGCTGACAGCCGCGATGACATGGCCGCGGGCGATCCAACTATTGCTACTGAGTGGGTCGTCGAAGCACGCTCCGGCGGCACATGCCTCGTGCGTGTGGTGCACAGCTGGTTCACGAGCAGCGATAAGTGGGACAACCAATACGAAGGTACTGAGCACGGCTGGGTCGCCTTCTTCCGGATTTTGCGGCTGTATCTCACGCATTTCTCCGGACAAGTCGGATCGTCGTTGCAGTTCATGGGCTTTACGAGCCCGCCGGTGCCACGAGCGTGGGAAGCGCTGACGACTCCGCTCGGACTCTCTGGCGCGGCCGAAGGGCAGCATGTGGAGACTCCTGCCGCTACACCGCGCCTTGCCGGGCAGGTCGAACGCGTCGGCCTGCCGGAACATCCCGAGTTGCTGCTTCGACTCGAGAAGCCGGCGCCCGGCATCGCCCACTTCTTTGCGATGGAGATGGGAGGCAGTGTCTGTATGCCCGCTCGCCTGTACTTGTTCGGGAGTCAAGCACCTGCGACCGCCGCGCGCGAGGAGCCTCTGTGGCAGGCGTGGATGAGTCGGCAGTTCCCCGCTGCTCCCACGGCGAACCCGGTTGCGCAGGAGTCATCGTAAAGAGTCAGCGCACCGATAATTACTACCCGTCGCGCAGCATGGTCATCGGGTTCAGCCGAAGAGCGCGGCGGGATGGCACCAGAGAGAGAGGAGCTCCAATGGCCGTTCACTACCTGGAGATCGTCAGCAACGACGTAGACACCCTAACTGGGCTTTACCAGCACATGCAGGGTCTCTCCTTTGGTCCCCCAGACCCGGACCTGGGGCAGGCCCGGGTTGCGACTCGCGCGGACGGAACTCTGGTGGGAATCCGGAAGCCCATGGCCGCGCATGAACAGCCGATCATGCGCAGTTACGTCGCGGTTGAAAACATCCAACACGCAGTGAAGAAGGCGGAGGAGCACGGCGCGACCGTTGCCTATCCGCCGACCCGACAGGGACAGCGGGGGACCTTTGCAATCGTGATTCAGGGCGACGTGCAACATGGACTCTGGCAACGCTAAGCCAGGACGACGCGCCGAGCCGGAGGCATCGCTCGCTGAATGACGACTCTCGACATCGCGCACCGTCGTCTGTTCAGCCAACGGTTGCTCGGGGCCAAGCTCGAGACGCCGAAACGACGTCGTGAGTTGGCTGGGCGCTGTCCAGGCTCAGGACTACGCCGGCGCCAAGTGGGCGCTCGCGATGCGCGCGCCAGGCACCACGGACGCGGATGTTGAGCAGGCTTTCGCGTCAGGGCTATCCTGCGCACGCACCTATTGCGACCGACGTGGCATTTCATCACGCCGGCCGACATTCGCTGGGTCCTGAGCCTGACGACGCCGCGCGTCCAGACTGCGAACACGTACATGTATCGCAAGCTGGGGCTCGACGCCGCCGCTTTCCGGCGAAGCAACGACACGCTCCTGCGCGCATTGCAGGGTGGCCAACACCTGACTCGCGAAGAGCTGCGTGACGTCTTGAACGCGGCCGGTGTCCCCGCGGACGGCGAGTTTCGCATGGGATACCTCATGATGCGTGCGGAGCTCGACGGCATCGTGTGCAGCGGGCCCCGACGCGGGAACCAGTTCACCTATGAACTGCTCGACGAGCGGGTTCCACCTAACGCCGCGCTCGACCGCGAGGAGGCGCTGGCCTCGCTCGCGCATCGCTTCTTCTCGAGCCGCGGCCGGCCACTGTTCAGGATTTCGCGAAGTGGTCCGGGATGACCGCGACCGATGCGAGGAAGGGTCTCGAAGGCGTCAACGAGCGGCGCGACTCCGAGACTGCCGATGGCAAGACCTACTGGTTCGCACCCTCGACCAAACGAACGGCAAAGCAACGAACGCCGTATTCCTTCGCGTGCTGGCGGATGAAGCGGACCGAGCGCCGCATGTCCGCCACGATCGACGACAGGGGATACCTCGGCCAGCTGCCATGTCGTACGGCGAAGACGGTGAATCCCTTCTCGTTCAACGGGGGATAGGCCTGGGTGAAAATCTGGGCGAGCCCCACGCTCGATTGCAACCCGCCGCTCACGACGGAGATGAGGGCCGCGCCGTTGGGGTGTGCCGGGCGGTGCACATCGAGCGTGAGCGCCAGGCCGTCCTTATGCCCATACACCACATCCTTCGTCACCGAGGGCTGAGGCGCGGGTGCCGGGACAGTGGCGATTCCGCGTGCCGTCGCTGAACAGGCCCACGCGACGAGCGCGAGCAGCACGATCGGCGAACGCAGGCGAGTGCCGCTCATGGCTGCTGCCGGACGACTTCGTAGTCGCCCCTCCGTGCGCCTTCGCGCACCACCCAGCCCGCCGCCGCCTTGAACGTCCAGCCATCTCCAGCGAACGTGCCATCGTCGCGCCGGACGGGCGCCGACACGCGGCGCGAGCGGCCGTCGCTCGCAACCAGCACGCCCTTGTCCGCTTCGAGCGTGCCCCAGTCTCCTGAAGCGCGGAAAGGGCCGAAGTAGACCGTCCCGATGCCAGGAATCACAGCCGCGCCCCGGGAATCAGACATGCCGCTGCCGCCGCCTGGGATCACGAGCACCGGACCGTCGACAAAGCGCTGGCGCAACTCGGCGAAACGTTGCTGCCGCTCCTGCTCGCGCTGCTGTTCGGACGCGCGGATCTCGGCGCCGCCGTATCGGGTGGCAGACGCCGTGGCGTCAGTGGCTGGTTGAACAGCGAGCGCGCCCATCACGAGCCTGCCGAGATCGTCGGTGCCGCGCACCCTGCGCGTCCAGCCCGGGGACGATGCATCGAGCAGGAGGCCGTACGCAGGACCGGACATGTACGCAAACGTGCGAACGAAGCTCGCCTCCAGAGCCGCTGCCTCCGTATTGACCAGCAGATCGATCGCGCTGGCGATCGCGTCGGCCGCAGACTGTGCCGCGAGCACGGTGCCCGTGTACGCGGCGAGCCCTTCCGTGATCTCCTGGGCGCGCTCGTCTTCGACACTGGCTGGGTAGAGCTTGTGCCGGGCCTGTCGGAACGCGAGCGCGTCGCGGACAGCGAGAGTGCGCGGCTGTCCTGATTCACGCAGTGCCCGCGCGAGCGCGCGCCATTCAAGCCGCAACCAATACCGTCCGTCCCCTGCGTCGAGATGTTCAGTTGCCAGTGCCGGTGCCCCCAGTCCGAGCTGCGGCTGCACGCCGTGGAACAGTTCGTGGAGGAAGAGCTCCTTGCGCTCACGCGGCGTCCTGTTGGCCACGTCGTCCCACGTGTATGCGCTCCACGTCGCGCCGCCCCACTGGACCGGCGCGTTCACAAGACCGAGCAGTCCCGGCCGAGCCGCTTCCGGTGCCTGCTGGCTGGTGGCGATCGTCTGTGTCCGCCTGTCGGCGATCACCATCGGCGCGCAGATCGACACGCCCCACAGACGGCCGCCGTCGCGCTCGCAGAGCGCCTGGGCTTCCTTGAAGTACTCCTGTGCGCGTTGTTGATCGACCTGAGCGACCGCAGGCGACGGGTGCCCTATCACCACCACGTACGCCAAGACTGCCGTGCAAAACGCTGGTATCCGCATCGTCTACTCCCTGGCCGTTCCCTACCTTGCCACAACCCACGTGCCGGCGATGCGATCGTGTGGACCACGAGCCGGGTCCACGATGGTCCACGCGACGCCTGCCGCCATCAAGAGGAACGCGAGACTGCCCAGGACGAACGCCACGTCCGGGGACACACGCGGCTCGCCGAACATCGGGACTCCGACACAGGCGATCCACGCGAGCGCCGGCGACCAGGCGACCAGGAACCGGATCGCCGATCGCGCCCGGCCAATCTCGCGGCCATCGCGCCTCACCACCGCATGCCGGAGAGCCCGCGTGACGAGACCGCCCGGCACGGCCAGCACCGAAATCAGGCCGCACACGATCGAGACCAACACCGGAATGGATGCGAACCCGCTGGCGACAAAGCCCTGGAGCGCCTCGCCACCGGCGGGGAAGTTTGCGCTCACGTTTGCGCTCTCGGCTGCCAGCTCTTGAATCTGCGGGGCGACGATGGCGGAGGCACGAGCGAGCTCGTCGGGAGAGACCGCCGGGTAGCGCGCGGCGATCTCCGCCGACGTTCGTCTCCAACTGAGAAACGGTTCAATCTGAGGCGCCTGAGTGTTCCAGAACTCGTCGCTCGTGAGCTGCGAGCGAAAGTGCGCAGCAATATACTGCTCCGCCGCGGTGCGCTGCTCTTGAGTCTTGAACTCAGCATCGGCACTAGAGTCAGCGATCCACATCATCCACCTCGTGAAGTCGCTTCTCTGACGGAATATATTGCTGGCGTTTCCCTGGAGGGATCTCGCGAACATGGGAAGCATCACGCTGACGATCAGCACGAGTGCGGCCACCGGCATCGCCGCTATCACCATCGGCAGGGCACGACGGACGCGTGAAGGACGGCTGGGAATCGATGCGAGACGCCGGAGCTCCGCCTTGACGTCAGCGAGCGCTGGCGGCGCTCCGCTCGCAAGTCGACGCAACAGCGTCGTGCCCGACAGCGGCGCCGCCGGCTCAGTGGTCGGAGCACATGCACGCGTGGAGACGGCCGCCAGCAGCTCGACAGGATTGAGAGTCTGATTCGTGTCCGGCGCGACCGGCGCGGGCCACGAGAAATCGAGGAGCACGAGCTGTCCGTCCGCTCGCCTCCACACGTGGGCGAGAGTGAGACGTGTGTTCCTGTCTTCGTCTTCCTGGGCTGAGGCATCGAGCTCTGTCGCCAGGCTCGAGAGCGCACGATGCACCTGACGCCAATCGGACGTCGGGGGCGCCGTAAGGAATGGCTCGCCCCGCGGCGCCTCGAACGCGTCCCAATTCTCCGTCGCCGATCGGCGCCCCGCGAGCCAGTACAGCCGCCCGGGCCGCGACAAGTCACGCCGTGCGGCCTCGACCGGCGGTGTTCCTGGCGGAACTTCGTGAATCCAGACATGACGGCGAAGGATCGGATCGATCCCGATGAACAAACGTCCGCTGCCGGTCTCGCCGACCATCGTGTGCTCGGCGTACGGTCCGACCCGTCGCAAAGACGAAAGGGCGGGAACAAGAATCGGCAGGTGACGCCTTCGGAGCGGCGGATGCGACGGGCCTGACGTTCCGCTGCACGACACGCGTACGGCTCAACAGCTCGTGGACGCCGGTCCACCCGTTGCCACGGCGGGCGGTCGAGAACAGCAGAATGGTCACGAGCAGCGACAGAGCAATGTACACGCCCCCCGGCGTCGGTCCCCCCGTGGCGCCCATGAAGTAGATGACGGCGGGCACATGGAACACCACGGTACGCACGCCAACTCGCAGCCACCACCGACCATCGGTCTCGGACGTCACGCGCAGGCCCATGAGTCGCTTGCCCAGCGACGCGCCCCAGCCGCCTTCCAGGACGAAGTAGTAGATCAGCCCCGTGACCCACGACCACGACGCCAGCGTAAGCAGCGTGGTCGTGGATCCGAGCGTCGCGGCCATCCACGCCGAGACACTGAGCAGCCACGTCATGATCGCGAAGACGACCGAGTCAGCGATCCAGGCGATGAAGCGCGCCCCGAGCGGAGAAGGAGCTTCATCCGCGGACCCGTACGGCCGCAGGAGATCCGCCAACTCGGCGTACGACTGCGGTCGTCCGGCGGGAGTTTTCGCGAGGCAGCGCAGCACGACGGCCGCGAGTCCGCGCGGGATGTCACGCCGAAGCACACGCGGCGATGGCGGCTTCTCGGAAGCGACCTTCGAGACGAGCTCACGGAAGTCCGGCGCGTCGAGCGGCGGCCGTCCCGTCAGGAGGTAGTAGAGCGTCGCGCCGACGGCGTAGATGTCGGCGCGGACGTCGAGCGGCTCGCCTCGTAACTGCTCCGGCGCTGCGAAATGCGGCGTGCCCTCGAAGCCGGCCGTCGCGAGCTCGTGCCGCACGTCGCGTGTCAGCGTCGAGATGGAGAGTCCGAAGTCACCAACCTTGACGGCGCCGTCCGCGTCGACGAAACAGTTCGAGGGCTTGATGTCTCTATGGAGAATCCCCGCCGCCTGCGCCGCGTCGAGGCCGCCGATGATGTCGAGCACGGCCGATACGGCGGCGGATGGAGGCATCGGCCCCTCGGCCGAGACGCGATCCTTCAGCGTGCCGCCGGAGAGCAACTCCATCGTGATCGCGGGCGCGCCGCCCACTTCTTCGCTGCCGAAGATGTAGACCGTGTGCGCATGGCTGATCGACGCCGCGAGCTGCCCCTCACGAAGGAACCGTGCACGATCTTCGTCGCCCCGCAGCGTGGCGCGCAAGACTTTCAGCGCCAGGCGTCGTCCTGTCTCGAGCTGCTCGGCCTCGTAGACCTCGCCCATTCCACCGCGGCCGAGCAAGCGGATGACCCGATACGACCCCCAGAGTTGCCCGTCCACTAGGCGGGGCGCGCCAGGCCGCGATGGATCGCCCGTGGACGCGACGCCAGTCGAGGTCGCGTCGCCGGCCCCCGTGAGCGTTTCCGCCCCGGCGGTCAGCAGGCACGACGCGCACAGACCTTCGGGTGCATCAGGCGGCAGTTGCCGTCCGCACCGTGGACAACGTCGCGACAGCTCGGTGACCGTTTCGGACATCACATCCCCCGGTTCGTCTGGGCCAGATTTGGCCCTTCATTCGGATCAGACAGAACCGTCGCTCGGGGTTACGCACTCAACGCTTGAATGAGATGACGGATCTCGTCGTCGACATCCCGCCCATCCGCAACGGTTTCCGCGACGCGCTGGCGTAAGAGGGCTTGGAAGCGGCGTCTAAGGCGGTGCACCGCGGCTTTGACCGCGCCCTCCGACGTCCCGAGGCGGGCCGCCACGGCGGCGTAGCCCCCAGCCGGCGCCTGTCCCAGCAGGCACTCTTTGAGCTCGTCGAACTCGGAGGCGCGTCCTTGGGCCGTCCATTGCGCGCGAAGGGTGGCGAGCAGGCCGTCGACGACCGTCAATGCCCAGCGCCGCTCAAAAAGTGTTTCGGGAGTGGCGTGATTCACAGGCTCGACCACGTACAGGCCCTCAGCGTTCTCGAGCGGGACCATCTGCCAGCCACCGCCGCGCTTCTGCGTCCGTTCACGTGCCGACCAGTTTGAGAGGTAGTGCTTCAGGGACGCCAGAAGGAACGCGCGGAATCGGCCCCGATCCTGACGTAGCCCCTCGAAGTCCTGCCGCTCGATGAGCGATGTCAAGAACCCCTGCGTCAGGTCGCGCGCATCTTCCGGGTCGAGACCTCGGCGGCGGAGGTAAGCGTAGAGCGGATACCAGTAGGTCTGGCAGAGTGAAGAGAGGGCTTCACGCGCCGCCTGCGAGTCGTTCCCGGCGGCCGCCAGCACGAGACTCCACCGCGTCGTTTCGAAGGGCAAGGCGAAGGCATCGTACGCCAGATGGTCGCCGCTCGCCACCTGATGACCTGCAATGTCTCGCGATGCTGCACCTCGTTCTGTCGCGCTCAGTGGAGCTCACCGACGAGGTCGCGGCGCTCGTGCAGAGCCAAGATGCGTCTGTGGCAGCGAGGCACGTCCTCATCTTACCGACCTCCGCCCGACGCGGTGAGTGCCTGAAGCGTGAAGATTTCCGTTGCCAGTGTGACGCCGACTTCGACGCGCTCGACCTCGTAGACCGTGCGTCCGATCAGATCGTTGGACTCCACGTAGCGATGGGGCACGCGCATCCCGCCGATGTCGCGATAGTCCGAGTACGTCGTCGTCACCGTCATCGCACCGGCTTCGGCAAACGACATCGTCCGGCGATCCTGAAGCACGTCGCCGGTCTCCGCGTCCACGGCCACCAGCGCGGGCGGCAGGCCGGCCGACTCGAGCTGGATGCCATAGACCTTTCGCCCGCCGAGCTCACCGGCGCGCACCACGCGGACGGTGTCGTAGTATTTGCGCCAGTCGCCGAAGAGCACCGAGGGATGCCCGAGTCGCGTCTGCGCGAGCTGCTTTCCTGTCAGCTCCATGGACGGCGCGCTGCTCACAGCCGCCGACGCGCGACCTTTGTTCATTACAGTCCGAATCTGCACCGACCCGTCGAGATCAAGGTCCGTTCGCAGTCGGTCGTCTCCAGCGGTGGAGGATGAAAACCGTCCATTGACGGCGGACTGAGGGAAGCGAACGCTGCCGGTCGTGTGCATCGTGGCGATGGCGGACGCCGCCGGGATGCGGCGTAACGTCATGATCTCGGCAACGGTCGGCAGGGTGGACGCGACGGGAGTGAGCCGCATCACCGGCTGCGCGCCCGGGCGATGGAAGTTCATGGCGGACACGGCGCCCGTCGGCGATTCCTCGAAGGTCACGCCGAGTCCCATATTCGCGCGGGTGGCCCGGCGTCCGGCGGCGTCGGGCGGAAGGAGATCGAACGAGGTGTTGTTCGGCAGCCGGACCGCGAGGCGCTGGTTCCGGATGAGGATGGTGAACTCGGCCGCGCCCGCCGCATCACGATAGTGACCCACATATTTCTGCAGTTCGCTGAGCGGGATCTCCGGCGTGAGCACGATGCCTTCGCGTGGGATCTCAAACTCCACTCCGCCTTGGTGTAACTTCAGCCCCACGACCCGCCCCGTGTTGTCGCGGTCGAACGACACCGCGAGCTGGTCGGTCATCACCAGCGACCACCGGCCGTCGGCGCGCGGCGGGTTCAGCGCAGATTCCAACTGCGACGGGATGTCGAGCACGAGCCGGCCGTTCCGCTCGGAGATCGTGAAGACCTCGTTCGAGAACGTCGCGAAGTTGGCGATGTAGCGGCCCAGATAGGGCTTGAGGTCGCCGATACCGTTTGCCGCAGGTGGCAGCTCGCCAAGCAGGTGCTGCGGCACAAGCTGCGTGGCGATCGATGGCAGCGCCGACTGCGTGTTCGTGAGCACGACGAATCCGATATTCGAGTCGGGCAGCAGCCCGACCTCGGCGCTGTATCCCGTGATCGAGCCGCCGTGCTCGATCAGCCGTTGTCCCTGCCAGTTGCGCACGAACCACCCCATGCCGTAGCCAGCCGTGCCGCCGATCGGAGTCTGCGTCGTCCACGTGGTCGTCAGGGCAGCAGGACTGATGAGCGCTTTGCCATTCTGGACACCCTGTCGCAGCAGGAAACGAAGCCACGCGGTCATGTCGAGGGCCGTGGAGCTGATCGCACCGGCCGGCGCCACGCCGTCGACGTTGATCCCCATCTCGAGCGTCACCGGCCGGACCGCCTGAGCCGCCTCGTCCCACCGATAGCCCCGGGCCGTGCGTGCATCGTTCCACGCCTCCCGGAACGACGTCCGCGTCGCCGTCATCCCAAGCGGAGCGAGGATGCGCTCTTTCATGAGCGCGGGCCAGGACGTGCCGGCCGCAACGCCCGCGGCCGATCCCGCCGCGAGGTAGTGCACGTTGTTGTAAAGGAATCGCTGCCGGAACGGCGCAAGGGCTTCGACGGACGGTGCCCGGCGCAGAATCTCGTCCGACGACAGTCCTCTGTTGATTTCGAGAAAAGCCATGCGGGTGAAGCCGGTGCGGTGGCTCAGGACGTCGCGCAGCGTGGCGCGATCGTTCGGCTCCTTGCTCTGGACCGCGAGCTTGAACTCGGGCAGATGCTTTTCGACCGGATCGTCCCACTGCATACGCCCCTCGTCCACCAGCATCCCGACGAGCGTCGCGGTGAACGCCTTCGTCGCCGAGCCGATGAAGAACGGCGTATTCGGCGTGACGGGCGTCATTTTCTCGACGTCCGCGACGCCGAATCCTCGCGCGAAGATCACTTCCTCGCCGCGCACGATCGCGAGCACCGCGCCCGGCACGTGCAAATCGATGCGGTTGCGATCGAACTCCGCCGCCAGGCGGTCGAGCCGCTCCGCAAGCGTGGGGGTCGCCTTCTGTGGCGCGACGACGGATTGCGCGAGTGCATCCGCGGGCGACCCCAAAAGGCTGACGCTCAGCAACAGCAAGGCAGAGGTCGAGCGCACGGACACGTGGACCGTCATGAGTGGCAAATCCTTTCTGGCTTCTTTGCAGCGGTTAGTAGCGCAGCGCGAGTCTTCTCTTACACGCCGGCAGGTACATCCATCATGTGTGCCGCACGCGGCTGTACGACCAGGGCGCCAGCACGCCGATCGTGAGCGGCAGCAACGCCGGCGACAGTATCCAAGCGGCGTACATCGCAGACATCCCGGCCAGCTGCACGCCGGCCATGTGCAGCACTGTCAGCCATGCCGCCCCGAATGCCGCCGAGATCGCCACGGCGCCACTCGCGTAGCGAATTGTCAGCACGCGCTCCGCGAAGCCGCTCCAGAAGACGTAGACGATCGTGAACACGATCGCGGCCAACAAGATCCAGCGCGCCGCTCCGAGAGTCGCATCGACCACGAACGGCGACACGATCCCCTTTCGTTCCGCCAGCGCCAGCAGCGCGAGCGCGAGGCCGCAGAGCAGCAGCGACGATGCCGCGATGTTCACGCGACGGGAATAGCGGGTCCAAAGCGCTCCAAGCACGGCGAACGCCGCGACCCAAACGACGACTACGACGGCCGCCACGATCGCCAGTGCGAGCTGCTCGTACCCGGTCAGCGCTGCGATGGCGCCTTTGATTGCACGCAGCTGACTGCTCAGAGGCACGTTCCACATCTGGATGAAGACCTCGTCGCCTAAGATTGAGAGCGATGTCCATGCGCTCACGCCGACCGCGATGAGCGCGGCCAGGACGCAGACCGACCTTACGAGCAGTTTGAAGGCGGTTAGCTGCGCGGTGCCGTACGCCTGGCTCGCCTCGCACGCGCTCATGTACGCGCGTCCTTGTTTCCAGCGAATACCGAAGGCATTTCCCGCGAGGAACAATACGATCGACGGAGAGAAGATCGTAAAGAGTACGACCATCGGTCGCGCGTAGAAGCATCCTCTCGTCGAGCAAGACACATACGCTAGTGACCCATCAGAGATTGCAGCATCGATACCATTGCTGACCGCGCCCAACAGCAGAATCACGATCGCGAGCGCCACTCCGATCGTCAGCAACGGCAGCCCGCTGGACTTCAAGTCGAACCATACTTGCGCCCGCGTCGCAGACGAGGTGGGACACCGGAAGCGGAACAGGCTGACGAGCCGGTCCCAGAATCCGTCGCGTTGCGCCGACGGGACCTCCGCCCATCCGTCGCCGCGACGCTGTCGCGTAACTCCGGCGACCGTGACGCCGAAAGATGCCAGGCCAATCAGAGCGATCCACGCATAGTCGGTGAGCGGGAAGTCGAACAGCGTCGGCCACAGACGCGGAGGCCAGTCGTAGCCGCCCGGGATCTCCACTGCCGTAAGGCGTTGCGTGGCCAGCGCAAAGGCTTTCGTGAAGGCATACATCATCACGCACAAAGCAATGGTCGTGTTACGGGTCGACCACGTCGCCGCCACCCCGACCAGGGTCAGGGCCGCGATCCATGCGGCGACGGGCAGTAGTGGGAACGCATAGCCCGAGGTGACCCTCAGCAGAAGCGCCGACACGAGGTACACCGCCGACGACATGGCGGTGAGATACGCCATCGGAAGCCAGACGATGACTGCCGTCCGAACCGGACGGGTGTAATAGAGATAGAGCGGAAAGCCGGGTCGACCGCCATTGAGGCTCGCAAGAGATAGCGAGCTCACCAAGTGCGGCAGGACGAGGAGGATCATGGCGATCGCCGCGCCGTTATCCATGATGTCCTCATACTTCTTCGCATTGTCGGCAGGCGCAACGGTGGCGCACAGGGCCAATACGGCAAGTCCCCCAACGATCCCGAAAGCAAGCTTCCACGCGGCCTCGACGCGTGTCACCCGCCAGGTCTCCCACAGAATCGCGTGGATAGGCGATTTCATGGCTAGGCAGCCTCCGCCGGCTGGCGGCTGCGGCCGGCGCGGGCCAGGAAGATTTCTTCGAGCGTGGCGTCGCGCGATTCGACGACCTCACCGCCGAGCGCAAGGACTGAGTGATGGAACTGCTCGAGCGACCCGCTGTGGACGCAGCTCCACGTGCGGCCGCCACCTTCCATGGCCAGCGCGGTCTCGAGGGACGGCGGTTGATCGAAGTGCTCGACGAACCGCACGCGGCTTCGCTGGTAGCCGCGGCGCACGTCGTCGAGTGCGCCGCTCAGCGTCACGCGCCCGTGGTGCATCAGCGTCACGTGGTCCGACATCCGCTCCACCTCGTCGAGCAGATGCGACGAGAAGATCACTGTCCGCCCGTCGTCGGCCACGGTTCGGACGATGGCATCGAGGATGTCGCGGCGCACGATTGCGTCGAGGCCGGAGGAGGGCTCGTCCAGAATCAGCAGCTCTGGACGATGGGCGACGGCCGCGATCAGGCCGGCCTGGGCACGCATGCCCTTCGAGAGCTCCTTGACCTTCTTGGACGAATCCAGCGCGAACGAGTCGAGCAGCTCGCGCGCATACGACGCATCCCACGTCGGATGGAAGGCGCGCGTGTAGTCCATCAGCTCGTCGACGCGCATCCACTCCGGCAGCTCGCGTTCCTCGGAGAGGTAGCCGATGCGGCTCAGCACACCGACAGGGTCGCGCACCGGGTCGAGGCCGAAAACGCGCACCGAGCCGGTGGTGGCGCGCAGCAGCCCGAGCAGATGCTTGAGGAGCGTCGTCTTGCCGGCGCCGTTAGCGCCGACGAGGCCGTAGACCTGGCCCGCGGTGGCGCGGAAGGACACTCCGTCGAGCGCGCTCTTACTGCCGAACGATCGCGAGAGGTCGTTGACGTCGACTATCTGTCCCATGCTATTTCTCCACGTTCTTCACTGCCGCCGGTTCGGCGGTGGTCCCGGGATCCATGGCCGCTTTGCGTTCGCGGACCATCCGGAGGATGTCGTCCGCGATGAAGTTCAACTGGTGTGCCTCGGCGAGCAGGGCGTCGATGCGCTGCTCGATGATGCGGCGCCGTTCCCGGAGCGCCAGCTGCGGACGCCCGTCCGATACGAACGTGCCCGAGCCGCGGCGCGAGTAAGCGACTCCCGCGATCTCCAATTCGCCGTACGCCTTCACGATCGTGTTTGGCGTGACCTTCAACTGCAGCGCCAGCGTCCGGATGGGTGGAAGCTCCTCGCCGGGCAGGAGCAGCCCTGATGCCACTAAGTACTTGACCTGGTTGACGATCTGCCGATAGATCGGCACGCCGTCGGTCACGTTGATGATGATGTCCATCGAAGAAGATCTACTGTTCGGCGAAGTGCAAGTGTATGGGTATACTGATACAATTTTAGGCGGCTGTCAAGCCCTTGAGATCCGAGCTTCTTGAAGGGCGGCGGCTAACGATGGAGCGGCAAGAGGCTGAAGTGACGCTGCAGATGATTCCCAAGCGTGGTGCTCCCCCAGACTTCTCGGTGATGGGCGAGTGACGACCGTGGCCGACAATCGACGCCGGAGAACCGAGCGCATTCCGCCGCACGTTGCTGATGCACTACGAGGGCCGGGAGTACACGCTCGGCGCCACGTCGGTGTTTCGGCGGCAGTGTGTTCTGTCGGACGGTTCCCGGCAAATCGGGTCGCTCGCGCCGAACAGCGTCTTCACGCGCAGAGCCGCGGTGACGTTTCACAGAGGATGTATGACAACCGTCTCGCGATTCCATCTCCGACGACAGGCACGCATCGCCGCTCGAAGCGTCTTGCTGCCTTGCGTGCCCCGGGTTTCAGGGGTCTCTGACACACTTCTGACACGGCACGGATCGGCACTTACCGCGCATCATCATTCCGCGCGCAGCGCGCGCACAGGATCGATCGTTATCGCGCGGCGCGCCGGCACGTAGGCGCAACCGCCGCGACCATCGCGAACAGCGTCGACACGCCGCCCCAGGCTCTACGGCGAGTCGTTGCGCTCCGTTGGCTCTGAAGGCCGCTATGGAACGGCAAACAACCTGCCGTAGCCTGTGATGTTTGAGCGTAGCCGGGCCGTCCGCAGCGCTGCCCAGAGCAGGACCTGATTTGCAGTGATCACGGGTCGCCGCAGCGTTTCCTCGATTGCGCGAATGGCACCGACGCCGCGAAGACCATTTCCACCGATGAACACGGCCTGTGCCTGAGATGGCGTTTTGGCCCGGACCCATTCATACACTTCAGCGGGTGGCACTTCAGTGAACGATCGCGCCGGGCTAAGCCGCTCGCACAGGACGACCTCGAATCCCTTGCCGCGGAAATACTCCTGTCCCTTGGCATTCACTTCATCGTTGAACCACGGCGGGTGTACGAGCGCGACTCTCGTGACCTGGAGGACGCGCAGGGCATCGACGGCAGCGGGACACGTCATGACGACGGGAATCCCACGGAGCCGCGCCTCGAGTCGCGCGCGCGTCGGGTCATCGGCGCCGGCCCCGAGCGCGTAGCTACTGCTCGTGTACGCGAACAACACGGCGCGCGGTGCGAGATCGATCAGGCGTTCTGCCGCCTCGTCGACGTGCGGCGGTTCGGCAAAGGCGGCCGCCGTCTTGTTGCGTAGCACACGAGATGCGTGAATGGAAACGCCGCGAGGGGCCATCGCCGTGAGTTCGGATTCGGGTACGGGATCGAAGTCTGGTGTCAGCACCCCGAGCCGTGCGATCGCGGCCGCGCCGTCGGGTTGCCACGACGGCGTTTGGAAAACCGAGCGACTCTCTGCCTCCACCACGCGGGAGGACGAGAGTGTTGCGAGACCCGTTAGATAGACAAAACGCCGGCGGTCCATTCAGCCTCTCCTAGCCGCGGCACTCATGCTTCAGAATCGTCTTGTGAAACGCGGTGGTGCGACAGGCGCCGATCCATCACAAGCATACTCGCTCGTTCCCGATGGACGGCGCTGGATCCTCGGGCAGCTCAAAATCCGGTAGACTCTTCGCGCCAATGGGAGCCACGCTTCAAGGCCTCGACTGAGGTCGCCGGGACGCCCGCCATGAACGCCTCCACGCCCCGGGTGAAATCGAGGTTGTCGTAGACCTTCCTGACGGTGTCGTCGTCTGGCAGACCGTCCGAGAATTTCAGAGTGCCGACGCGGGTTTGCACCGTGTCGGGCGTGACAATCGACGCTGGAACGTCCGCGGCGTACTTCGCCGTCGATGCGGTTCGCGTCCCAGGTTCGGAGGCCACTGACTGGGGTGGCGCCGACTGTGATGGCGGCGGCTGAGTGCAAGCCGATGCCATGCCCGACAGGGCGAACATGCTGAGAATCAAACTGCGACGCATCTGTGCTGCTCCTTGGCGCTGACCGTTCTGAGTCGAGGTTTCAGGGCTGCCAGGTCTGCTGGCACACGTCATTCTGACGTGGATCGACTCAAGCCCAACGGCAATCTTGCGGCCAATGTTCCGAACGCATTCTCCGTCGCCGTGGTGTCGTTTTCTGGCACAAAAGCGTCACCCTGAGAGAAGCCGCAAAGGGAGCAGTCCGATCACTTCCGAGATACCGTGATCTGGCTTGCCTTCCGGCGTTACTCCACCGACGTCGCTTCGAGAGTCGTTGCTTACTTGGTGGCCTTGAGCGAAGCACTCCTCCCTGCTTCGTCTGGCCGATCCAGCGCGGCCCTCTTCTCTTTCACCCGAATGTGCGAATCGTGCTCCAGCATCCTTCGCGAAGTGACCGGCGATCGATTCGACCAATGTCACGCCACGTTTATCGACCACCGCCACTGCGGCAATTCATCGCGGATCGACTTCAGCAAGACCGTGGCAACAGCCGCGTCCAGAAGAGTGATGGAGCCGCCCTCGAAGGCTTCCCCTTGAATGTCCAAGCGCCGAATTGCAGCCGCGAGCGTCCGGGCCGGTACCTTGCCACCGAAATAGGCGGCGAGAATCACGTCGTTGGAGTTAGCCGCGCTTGACAGAACGATTTTCGTGACCACTGATGCCTCCCGAGACGAAAGCAGAGGCTCTTTGCCTGACCGCTCATCCCGATGATGCCGTCGAAATCGGCGATGCCAGCATGCCGCCCTAATTGCTGGCGGCTCGCACAGCGCGCTGACCGCCTTCCTTTTGCCTCGCTTTGGTCCCGCGTGTGCTTTGACGATGAGATGAACTAACGGAACGAGCTTTGGCCGCATCGAGCGCTCCCGGACGATGGGTTGCATCCAAGCCGGCAGCGTCGCGATGCCGGCGGGGAGGTCATCTCGAAGAGCCTTCCCGTGCCGACGGTCCATCAGGATTGAGGGCTATCGACGCTTTCGGACCTTTGGGGCAGCTTTCGAAGCCAAACCCGGAGCACCGACCTGGCGATCGCGGATACGGGGAGTGTCAAGCAGACGATCGACGAAGCAGACGGTGCTGCGGCGGGAATTCTGTCGCGGCAGCATCGGATGCACCCGACTATTGGGGATCTGATTTCCACTTCTTACTACCAGGATCAGCTTGTCAATCGTACGGCAGGTGATGACGGGCGCGGACTGCCACGAGTGCGTCATGGTCTCCGAGGGGTGCCAGGGTTCGGCGACCAGGCCATTCTGTGGTTTGACCTTCCATGTGCCGCGCGAGACCTGAGGGCCGGAGAGATTGGTCCGGCTGTTGGTAAGCCGCGGTACACGAACCCGTCGGAAATCGCAGCTATCGTTTCGTTCTTGGGATGCCTTCACTCCGACGGCTCCCCGATGGAAGGCGCGGGCGAAAGGGTAACCCGTAGTGGCGTCAGCACCCTTTTCCAGAAATGTGGCGACGAGGGCACGGTCGCCGGTCATCAGCACATCCAAGAACGGTATTGCCCCGATACTTGCGCCGTGCTCCACCGCCAGTTCAACGAACTCAAATCTGTTGAGGAACAGCGGGTGGCGGACTGCGTCGTCCTTTTCGCCCTGCCGAGTTCGTGGCGCAAGAGCAGTTCAACGAGGCTGTGGAATTCGGGTCGAGATGGCGACTCTCAGCGGGATCTTTCGGACTTCTTTCGGAACGGTGAGAGACCTGTTGGCGGCGGCGAGAAACCGCGGAATTCTGACGTATGCAAGCTGGAGCCGATGGCCTCGCGCGCGGCCAGCAGCGCCTGGTCGTCGAGGCACGCGTGGGCGGCGCACAACCCGGCGATCGAGAAGACGGTCGAGCCCAGCACCGCCAGGGTCAGGCGGAGGATCGTCTCGACCGACAAGCGCAGGCGCCAGGACATCCGCGAGCGATTGTATGGCTTAGACTCGCCGCATGGGACTCTTGACCTTCAGCATCAACGTCACCCTGGACGGCTGCGTCGACCACCAGGAGGGAATCGCCGACGACGAGACACACGCCTTCTTCACCCGCCTCATGGACGAGGGCGGGGCGATGCTGTGGGGCCGCGTCACCTACGAGATGATGGAGAGCTACTGGCCGGCGGTCGCCCGCGGCGACGAGGAGGCGCCGCCGGCGATGCGCGAGTGGGCGGTCAAGCTGGAGGCCAAGCCGAAGTACGTGGTGTCGTCGACGCGAAAGGACTTCCCGTGGACCAACAGCCACCACATCGCCGGCGACCTGCGCACGGGCGTGCAGAAGCTCAAGGACGCGACCCCGGCCGGCGTGCTCCTCGGTAGCGGCAAGCTCGCGACCGAGCTGGACCGGCTGGATTTGATCGACGAGTACAAGTTCCTCGTCCACCCCAGGATTGCCGGCCACGGCCCGACCCTGTACCAGAGCGGGCTGCCCAGCACGCGACGGCTCGAGCTGGTCTCGGCGAAGCCGCTCCGCAGCGGCGCGGTCGCCATGCACTACCGGCGCGCGCGCTGACTCAGAGCAGCCCCATCGCGCCCAGCTCGCGAACCCCGTCTTGAGCATGACCGGCGGTCCGTGGGCACCACGAGGAACAAATCGGCCGGTGGAACGGACCGGACATTCTTCAGGAAGGTATCCGCTCTGACGGCACCAAGACGCGTTGGACCTTCACCGAAATCACGACACACACCTTCCATTGGCGCGGTGAAGCCCTGTACCCAAACGCGTCAACGTGGACTCTCGAGGCGGAGTTTCTCGCCACACGGAGGTGACTTAAACGGCTCACCCGCCATCAGACCCTTCTCGACATCGCTGGCCACAACACATGCTAGAGGGCCCCGATCACGCCGCTGGTCGACGGCACGAGCGCTGCGATACATTTCCATGGCACTCGCCGAAGCCTGGCGTCAGTGATGGCCAGCTGAGGCCAACGAAAAGCGGGCGCGGTATTCGGCCGGGGTGATACCGAACTGTCGCCTGAAGAGACGCCACACGGTTGACGTATCACCAAGGCCCGTTCTGTGTGCGATCGTCTTTAGCGGCAGTGTGGTCTGCTCCAGCAGACGTTGAGCCTCTTCGAGGCGTAGGCGGCGAACGTGCGACGCCGGGGCCGCGTCGAGTTCCATTCTGCATCGGCGGGTCAGCGTGCGCGGCGTGAGCGCCATCGCGCGGGCGAGCCGTTCCAGTCCCAACGGTTCGTCGAGGTGTTCCAGTACCAATGCGGAGAAGTCCCCCAGTGACCCGGTGTCTCGTTCCTGATGTTTCAGGACCGAGCTGAACTGCGCCTGTCGACCAGATCGCCGCAGAAACAGGACGAGGCCTTTTGCGACGGACATGGCGACGGCGTGGCCGTGGTGCTGCTCGACGATTGCTAGCATGAGGTCAATGCCAGCGCTGGTACCAGCAGACGTCCAGATCCGGTCGTCGCGAAGAAAAATTTCCTCGTCCACTACTCGCGCCTTGGGAAAACGCCGCTGAAGGAGCTCGACATATTGCCAATGCGTTGTTGCCCGGCGGCGATCGAGCAGGCCCGCCTCGCCAAGCACAAACGCTCCTGTGCAGATTGAAACGATCTCCGGGATTCGCCGGTGATGCTGACGCAGCCACGAGACAAGCCGCGTTTCGGCTTTCGGCAGAGACATCGCGGATGAACCGCGCGCGCGCGCGCCACCTGCGATGACCAAGACATCCGCCGCCACTTGTGCGGCTAACGTTGGAAGCGACCGCCCCCCGCTCAACACCAGGCCATGCCGCGTCGGTATGTCACCGCCGAACGGAGTGAACAGCTGCAGCGCGTATGCGCGACGCTGCATCACCTCATTCGCATATCCGAGCACTGCCCATGGACCGCTAAGGTCCAGGAGCTCCGTGTCCGGGCACGCGACGAACCAGACATGTCGTGTTCGCTGCATGCAGCGATGATGAACGGCATTGGCGTGAAACGCAATGATATTGTCATTTAGGCCAAGGCCGGCCTCCGCCATGATGAACCGAGTGGAGGTGCCCCGTGCTCAGACAAGTCGTGACAACGGCGCTCATCTCGCTGGCTTTTCCGCGTGAGCTCGGCAGCTACCGTCTTGTCGAGCGTCTCGGTGCAGGCGGCATGGGCGAGGTCTGGCGGGCGCGTCATCGGCTGCTCGCGAGACCTGCCGCGATCAAGCTTATTCGTCCGGTCGGCACGTCGGCCGGCGCCGAAGCGGCGCGCCGCTTCGAACGCGAGGCGCAGGCGATGGCGAGCCTGCGCTCGCCCCACACCATCGACCTCTTCGACTTCGGCATCGCCGCCAATGGGACGTTCTACTACGTCATGGAGCTCCTTGACGGACTGGACGCGGAGCAAATGGTGAAGAAGTTCGGCCCGATGCCGGCGCAACGGGTGATTCACGTGACGCAACAGATGTGTCACTCGCTTTCAGAGGCGGAATCGATTTCGCTGGTGCACCGCGACATCAAGCCGGCCAACATCCTTTTGTGCCGTTACGGCGAAGACCGCGACTTCGTCAAGGTGCTGGACTTCGGTATTGTCAAGGCGATTCACGAACCGGCCGCGCCCGACGATGTCACGTCGCTCGCTTTCACCACCGACCACGCCGTGCGCGGAACGCCGGCGTTTATCGCTCCGGAGCAGGTGCTCGGCGGACAGCCCGTGGATCACCGAGCGGATATCTATGCGACGGGGTGCGTGATGTATTGGCTGCTCACGGGCGAGCTAGTCTTCAACGGCAGCACGCCGATGCAGCTGTTTGTGCAGCACGCACAGGCGATTCCGCAACCGCCGTCGACGCGCACGGAATTGCCGATTCCGAAAGAACTCGATGCCATCGTGCTTGCGTGTCTGGCCAAAGACCCAGCCGACCGACCGCAGAGCGCCCGCGAGCTGGCGCGGCAGCTCGCGGCGGTGCCCCTGAAGGCTGAATGGACTGCGGAGCTCGCAAGGGCATGGTGGGACGTCCATCAGCCGTTGGCGTCTGGCCTATCGCGGTGATTCGACCAATGCGAACCACACCCCGCCGGTATCTCATTCATGGCCTGCTCCTAGGCCGTTTCGATAACGCGCCGCAATCACTGCCCGCTCTAGTTCCAGTTGTCGATCTTGAGGTCGACTGGCGACGGCCTGCCCGTGCCGGTCTCGACGAGCTCCCTGAGGCTGAGCATGAACGTTGCCCACTTCATACTGCAGTGGGCCGTAAACTCCACGGCTTCCCGCCAGTTCCGGTGGCCAAACAGCACCACGGAGAAGTCGTCCTGCTGGGACAGGGCCAATCACCTCTGTCTGTCGCCATGCCGTCGCCTGGATTTGGTATTGGCCTTCCGCTGTCGATGCTGCGCAGGCGACGACCTACATCGTCCGTTTCCTTGAATCGACGAGACATGTCACGGCGAACCTAACGTTGGTCCGCTCCCTACAGATCAACTCTCGTTTTCGCGGCTGCCCTGCGCTCACCACTGCAGCATCCGAGTCAGTCCTGATGCAAACACCGCGTCACTCATCCGAGAGTCTCGTGGAGCGTGCGCGCAGTTCATCGATGCGCCTCGATGCCTCGGCCTTGGTAAGCGCGTCGTCAAATTCCTCGCCCGTCTCTCGACACAACGTGTCGAGGTAAGAGCGCTGCGCATCTGTCATCGGCTCATCGCCGGTCTTCCATTCATCCGGGTCCCTTTGCAGCGCCGGCTGAGCGGTATCATCCCTTGACCTGGTTCCTCCTGGGGCGAATTGATCGCAAAAGCAAAGCCACTTCCGCAAGAACTCCTGCCGCGAAGAGCTCTTCCGGACGCTTTATTGAGCCGATGCTGTTATTGAGAACGGACTCGCTCGCGGATGGCGAGCAGTGGCTGTACGAGTTGAAGCTCGACGGGTACCGGGCGATTGCGTTCAAGCGCGACGAAATCGTCCATCTGCGGTCGCGCAACGACAACGACTTCAGCGGGCGGTACCCAGGCGTCGTGAAGGGACTCGCGAAGATGCCGGACCACACCGTCATTGATGGCGAGGTCATCGCGTTCGACGATGACGGGCGTCCGTCATTCTACGCTCTCCAGAACCATGGTTCAGCGGCAGCTCCGGTCATCTACTACGTGTTCGATGTGATACTGCTCGCGGGCCGCGACTTGATGCGCGAGCCGCTGAAAAGCGGCGCGAGCTCCTCGAACAGAAGGTGCTGCCGAAGCTGTCGGAGCCGGTCAGGTACGCGACTTCGCTCGATGCCGCTCTCCCGGTGCTCGTCCAATCAGTGAGGGCGCAAGGGTTGGAAGGGCTCGTCGCAAAACGGCGCAACAGCGCGTACGAGCCGGGACTGCGCACCGGCGCCTGGATGAAGATGCGCGTCAACCGCGGTCAGGAATTCGTGATCGGCGGCTACACGCATGGAACGAAGACGTTCGATGGGCTGATCTTTGGTACTACCGGGGGGACAAGCTGATTTACGTTGCGAGAACCCGCAACGGGTTTACACCGGTAACGCGCGCGCAGCTGTTTGAGAAATTCACGGGACTCGAGATCAGTGAGTGCCCGTTTGCGAACCTGCCGGAAGCGAAGAGCGGTCGTTGGGGCCAAGGGCTGACGAAAGCGAAGATGGCGGAATGCCAGTGGCTGAAGCCGGTGCTCGTCGGCCAGTTCGAGTTCCTCCAATGGACCGCCGACAATCACTTGAGGCACTCCAAGTTCGTGGGCCTGCGTGAGGACAAGAACGCGAAGGATGTCGTGCGCGAATGAGGCCTTCCAGGCGATCTGGTCATCTCCGCCGTGCGGACACATCGCCCATCTCAGCCGCTGTGGCGGCTATGTCACATTCCGAAGCCCTACGCCGTCCCACCGTTGGAGAAAGAAGAATGAAATCTATCAAACGAACCTTCGCTCTTGCATTCGCTGCCCTCGCTGCAGCCGCGCTGTTAGCGGGGCTTGTGCATGCAGTGCTGGTGGCCACGGGCGTTTCCGAGCCAGCCGCTATCACGGTATACGGCCCGACCTCCCGGCGACTCTGGGCCACGGCGGCCGGCGCGCTGGCGCTGGTCGGGGTGGTCATCGGTGGGCTGGCTCTGGCCCGCTCAGTCCGTCGTCTCGGCAACGCCGGTCGACTCGGAGCCATCGTGGCCTTGGTGGCGGGGCCGGTCGCCGCGATCAATGGCGGGTTGGTTCTGGCTGTCGCCAACGGTGGTCCCGGCAGCGGCAACGGCGTGGTCGGTGGCGCAGGGGCGGTCGTGCTGGGGGTGATCGGCATGGCCCTCGGCGCGCTAGTTCTGCGCCGCTCACGCCGCACCGCCTGACGCGGTGCGCACGTCCTAAAGCTCCGTGAGCGCGATGACGAATCCGGTCGCGAGCTTCGAGCCGCACCGCCGGCGCCTGCTCGGTCTCGCCTACCGCATGCTCGGATCGATGGCCGACGCCGAGGACGCGGTGCAGGACACGTACGTACGCTGGCATCGGACTGACCACGACAAGGTGTCGGACCCGAAAGCGTTTCTCATGACCACGATCACGCGGATTTGTCTCGACATGCTGACGTCGGCGCGCGCGCGGCACGAGGAGTACGTCGGTCCGTGGCTGCCGGAGCCGGTGGTCGACACGGCAGCGCTTGCGCCTGACAGTCGCACGGAGCTGGCCGAAGAGCTGTCCATCGCGCTGCTCCTGACGCTCGACCGGTTGTCGCCGCTTGAGCGGGCGGCCTTCCTGCTGCACGATGTGTTCGATTTCTCGTTCAGCGAAGCGGCCACGGCACTGGACCGGAGCGAGGCGGCGTGCCGGCAGCTTGCCGCTCGCGCCCGCGCGCATCTGCGCGAAGCACGGCCACGCGGCGCGACGGTGCCGCCGGTGCGGCCAGGTGAGATCGATGCGAAACATGCGCAGCTCATCTCCGCCTTCGGTGCGGCAACCCAGTCGGGTGATCTCAATGCGCTGAAGCAGCTGCTCGCGAGCGACGTGCGCGTTGTGATGGACGGCGGCGGCAAGGTGAAGGCGGCGCAGGGCGTGATCGACGGCGCCGACCGCGTGGCGCGGTTCCTGGTTGACGCCACGCGCAAACGCCCAGGTGCCTGGTGGCGCGACGACTTCACGCCGCGCTTTGCGACCATCAACGGCCTGCCCGGCGTCATCGTGGACGCACCCGAGGGACCCGTGCAGACTGCGGCATTCGAGATTGAGGGCGGCGTGATTCGAGCGCTCTACATGGTGCGCAATCCGGCGAAGTTGCGGTATTTGGCGGCCCCGCTGCCTTCGAGAGCGGTCACAGATGACGCCTGACGACAGGCGTACGCTCGAGGATGATGTTCGTCCCGGTTCAGCTCGCCCATCGGCTATGACCGCGACAATCATTCAAAAGGTAAAGTGATCGAGGTCGATGCTGGTCGCCACCGATCGCGAGGTCGTCGTCATTGACGTTGCGCGGGGCATCTCCGCGTCAGCACATGGGATCAACGACCGTCCCACGTGCCTCGCGGCGGATGCGTTGGTTCACGGGCGTGCATGGTGTGGCACCCACCGCGGCGGCGTGTTCAGGAGCGACGATGGCGGAAAATCCTGGAAGTCAGTCGGCCTTGCGGGCCGGCTGATTATGGCCATCGCCGCGAGCCCCGTCGAGCGGGATGTCGTGTGGGTGGGCACGGAACCAAGCGAAGTGTGGCGCTCGGCGGACGCTGGTACAACGTGGGAGCAGACCAGCCGCTTGGAAACATTGGCCTCGTCGTCGGAATGGTCGTTTCCGCCGAGACCGGACACTCATCACGTTCGCTGGATCGCGTGTCACCCGCTCGAACCCGAACGACTGTGGGTTGCAATCGAGGCAGGCGCGCTCGTATCCACGATCGACGGCGGCCGCACGTGGCGCGACCGCGTCACTGGTGGTCCGTGGGACACCCACGAGCTCGCCGTTCATCGCAACGCACCCAATGCCCTGCGCGTCTCTGCGGGCGACGGATATTTCGAGAGCGACGACGCGGGCGCGACGTGGCGCTCGCCGAGCACGGGTCTCGAGGTCGGCTACTTGCGCAGCGTAGCGATTGATCCGGGAGAACCGGAAGTCGTCGTGGTATCAGCGTCGTCCGGACCGTACACGGCGTACGTTGCTGGCCGATCGGACGGCCGGTTGTATCGCCGACTCACTCGCGAGCGCTGGGAGCGCATTCGCGACGGTTGGCCAGAGCCACCCAGCACAATCGCGCCGCTGCTCTGCGCCGGCGCGAAACCTGGAGAGATGTGGGCCGCCGATGAGCGCGGCGTGCACCGTTCGGACGATAGTGGAAAAAGTTGGCGCCGCGTCGTCGGCTATGCGACGTCGCCGCAGCATCTACGCGGTCTGGCCCTGCTGCAGTAACGCCGACCAGACACAGCGACCGGCGGCCCCTGGACGTGGGCCCTAATCGTCTCGCCGACGCCAGCATATACAGAGCCGCGCCTGCCGGGCCGCTGGCAGCCGACGCCGCCAGCGAATGCCAACGCTCGGCCTCGCCTTGCATGCCGCCAATCCGTGTGTTATATACTGAACCACATGGTTCAGTATTCCAGAGCCGGCTTCGACGCCTCGTTCGCCGCGCTTTCGGATGCCACCCGACGCGGCGTTCTGGAGCAGATCGGGCGTGCAGACGCTTCGATCACGGACCTTGCCGAGAAGTTCCACATGACCCTCACGGGCATGAAGAAGCATGTCGGTGTCTTGGAGCAGGCGGGGCTCGTTACCACGGAGAAGGTCGGGCGCGTGCGGACCTGCAAGCTCGGCCTGCGCCGACTGGAGGAAGAGGCGGCATGGATTGAGAGGTACCGCCAGCTCTGGGACGCACGCTTCGAGGAGCTGGACAAGGTTGTCGAAGAACTGAAACGGAAGGAGAAGGTCGATGGACGCAAGAAAAGAGAGTGAGCCTACCCCCATGAAGAACGGCACGACGGTGGAACGGAAGTCCGAGCGCGAGCTAGTCACAACGCGAACTTTCAACGGCCCGGCGCGCATCGTGTTCGAGGCCTGGACCAGGCCCGAGCTGTTCAAGCGGTGGTGGGCGCCGAAGTCGATGGGCATGTCCCTGCTTTCCTGTGAGATGGATGTTCGTGTCGGGGGCAGGTACCGTCTCGAGTTCGAACACGATGCTATGGCGTTCTTCGGCACGTACCTCGAAGTGATACCGCCTTCGCGCCTCGTCTGGACCAATGAGGAAGGTGGTGAGGGTGGGCCCGTCACCACGGTGACCTTCGAGGAAAAGAGTGGCAAGACGCTGCTGGTCATGCACGAGCTCTATCCCTCAAAGGAAGCTCTCGACGCTGCCGGCACCGGGGCGGCGGATGCGATGGTCGAGACGTTCGCGCAACTGGACGAGCTTCTCGTCACCCTGGGCGCGAGCGTGGGACGGTCATGAAGTCGTCGATCGCGGTCGGCCGCGTGAGGCTCAGCGGTTTCAACCGAACCGGAATGCCCCGCTGCGTTCTATACTGGAAAGCCGGAGTCGGACGGTTGCGCTCCGGGCTTGGGTCGCCGAGCAGGCCGAATCACTGTAAGTGATCGCGGCACATTCGGGGGTCTATCACAATCGGTATCACAATTCGGGTTTGCCGGCTCAACCACTAGCCTGTAAACTGCTGATTCGAAAGACACGGAGAGATGTCCGAGTGGTTGAAGGAGCACGCTTGGAAAGCGGTGCGTTGCAGCGATGGAGAAGCGTACCGAAGCACATTTTCCGCAGCCCCTTCAACGACTTAGCTCCGGAAAGATGCCTCTCGGTGTTTGCCCGTAAGTAATAGTGTTTGTCGAGGGTAGACACCCGTTAGGGCACAATCTGGGGCACAATTCCCGACGACCAACCTGCCAGTCGGTTTTCTCTACTGCGGGCGACTAGACGCGCGAGTGATCCGACGATTGGGACCCCTCGGCCGACCGCCGGTTCGATTCCTGCATTACCCACTAAACCTCAGCAATATATCCTCGGGCAGTCTTAGCAGAATCCGCGCGCAATCTCTTCGTTACTCCCCGCAAGGTACCCAGGACCAATCTCGAGCTGTCGAACTGCAATTGCTCGAAACCGAAAACCCGAATGAGCACCCCAGAGCGGATTTGCGGTCGACATTGTTCGAAATCAGGGTGCGGACCTCTTGAGGAACCGTCGGCCGAACCGTCCCATGACGGCTCTTACACGTCCAGAAGAGGCGGAACCCGCGCCGATGCCAGCTGATCACCGTGTCGGGTTTGACGATAAAGAGCCGAGTGCTACTGAGACGAGACTCGAAAGAACCAGACCCAGAGCCGGTCGAACCACGTCAACCGAAGCTGACGCCCCTGCGATCGTTTAAGGATGTGGAGTTGATGCCGTAGTGCGAGGATCTCAAGCTGCAAGGTCGCACGGTCGTGGCCGCAATCTCGAAGCGTGGACAGGAGGGGCGGTGAAGACTGACATCGCTCAGAAGGCTACCGATGGTTGGGCTGCAACAGCAATGGTTTCAACAGAACGAGGTTTCTGGTAGGCACAGGGCGACAAGACCCTTCGGCGAATCTGGCGCGGGCGGACCAGGGGGTCGCCACGAGCGCGCGTCACGCAACATAATCAGATCATGAGCTCGGCAGACGACCGAGTCGCCCAGGGTACGGCGGCACTCGCCCACGGAGATTGGGCCGGAGCGCGCCGGCACTTCGAGACCGCGATAGGTCGCGGGGAGACGGGGCCGGCGCTCGAAGGGCTGAGCGACGCGCTGTTCTGGCTCGAAGAGATCGGCCCGAGCATCGAACAGCGGACGCGCGCCTGCACCCTTTATCAGGAAGCGGGCGATGCGTGCCGCGCAGCTCGCGCCGCGCTGTGGCTGGCGATGAGTTACTTCTCGGCCCTCGGCAATATTGCGGCCGGGAATGGCTGGCTGCAACGCGCCGAACGGTTGCTGGAGGACGCGGGGCCCTGTGCCGAGCGGGGCTGGCTCGTGCAGTTGCGGGGCAAGATGACGCCCGACGCGGCCACGGCGGTTGGTCACGCGCGAGAAGCCCTGGCAATCGCGCGGCAGCACGGCGACTTGGATTTGGAGGTCTGGGCCCTGTCCGAGCAGGGGCGCGGGCTCGTGTCGCTGGGGCACGTGGACGAAGGCATGGCGATGCTCGATGAGGCTGTGGCGGCGGCAACTGCGGGAGGCCGCAACCTCATCATCGTGGGCGATGCGTGCTGCAACATGCTCTCGGCCTGCGATCGCGCGGCCGACTTCGCGCGCGCCGTGCAGTGGTGCGAGGTCGTGGACGAGTTCGCGCGCCGTTACAACTCGGTCCCGATCTTTCACTACTGCCGCGTCGTCTATTGCGGCGTGCTCATCGCGACGGGTCGCTGGGGCGAGGCCGAGCGCGAACTGCTGGCGGCGCTCCGCGCCGTCGAGCAGAACTACCCAACCGAGAAGGTCCACAGCCTGAGTCGTCTGGCGCTCCTCTGCGTGCGGCGGGGACGGCTCGAGGAGGCCAGCCAGTTCCTGGCGGGTCTAGAGACACACGGCGTCGCCGCCGAGGCGTCGGCGGCGCTGCACCTGGCGCGGGGGCAGGCCGCCCTGGCTGGGGCTGTCCTCGAGCGGCGGCTCGACGCGCTCGGCGACGGTTTGCCTGCCGTACCCTTGCTCAGACTGCTCGTAGAGGTCCGTCTGGCACTTCGAGAGCTCGAGGCTGCTCGGACCGCCGCGGCACAACTTGCCGCGATCGCGGCACGCGCGAAGCGCCCGCCCATTCAGGCGCAGGCGTTTTTGTCGACTGCCCGCGTCGACCTGGCGTCGGGCAGCGTTGCGGAAGCGCTTCTCGAGAAGGCGTGCACTCTCTTCGAAGCGTCAGGGATGCTGTTCGACGCGGCCGTGACCCGTCTCGAGTGGGCGCGCGCCCTCGCCACCGCCGATCGGGAGATTGCGGCGGAGGACGCCCGGCTGGCCCTGACTGTCTTCGAGCGGCTCGACGCGCGGCCTCACGCCGACCGGGCGGCGGCACTGCTGCGGGAACTGGGCATCGGCACCCGACCGGGCCCTCGCGTTGCGGGCGCGCTGACGTCGCGTGAACGCCAGGTACTGGACCTCGTCAGCCACGGCCTAACCAACCTTGAAATCGGCGACCGCCTCTTCATCAGCCCGAAAACGGTCGAGCACCACGTTGGCCGTATCCTCTCGAAGCTCGGGCTGCGTAGCCGCGCTGAAGCCGTGGCCTGGGCCCTCCGCAACCCCTCTGCAAAATCCGGCGCGAAATAGGGGTTCCCCCCGATGTGTGGGGGCTCGCCGGGGCCGTACCGTGGTTCCTGTCCATGAACACGCATCGGCGCGTGAACGTCCGATCCAGCGTGGGAGAGCGCAGATGCCGCGATACAAGACATTCGAAAGACTTCTGGTTTTGAGCAGTCTGATGGTCCCGCGCGGCGGTTGCCACGGCCGCGTCGAGGGAACGCGTCGGGCGATGCGACGTCGGCTTTCGCGGCGGGTGTCGCAGTCGGATCAACCGCGATTTCTGAAGGAGCAGCCTCATGTCAGAACACAACAAGATACTGGTGCGCCGTGCCATCGAGGAGGTGTGGAACAAGGGAAACCTCACCGCGATCGAAGAGTTCGTCGCCCGCGACTTCGTCATCCATGTCTCGACGCCTGGCTCTGACATCCACGGCCCCGAAGGTGCCCGCCGCTTCGTCGCCGCGCTGCGCGAAGCGTTTCCGGATATCCGCTTCACGATCGAGGACCAGATTGCAGAGGGGGATAGGGTCGTGACCCGCTGGACGGCCCGTGCCACGCACACGGGCACGTTCCAGGGCATGCCGCCCACCGGCAGGCAGGTTCAGATGGCGGCAACCGACATCGACCGCATCGCCAACGGCAAGGTCGTCGAGTGTTGGTCACAGATGGACGATCTGAGCTTGATGCAGCAGCTCGGGGTCGTCCCGACGCTCGACCAATCCAGATGATCGAAGCTGGCGCCATCGACGGCCCCGAGGGGCCGACCGCAGCGCGCCACACCGAGGCGTACGCACGGCCCTTATGCCGAGATCAGTGCGCGCGACCCAGTAGGGGACGGCCGGCCGAGCCTGCCCCCCGGCCATGTTGAGCCGGAATCACCCGTCGCTCAGCGCACCGATTCATCAGCCCGAAGACTGTCGAGCATCACGTCGGCCGCATCCTGTCTAAGCTCGAGTTGCGCAATCGCGCTGAATCGGTGGCGTGGGCGCTGCGACACCCTCCCCAAAATCCGACAAGAAATAGGGGTTCGCCCCGATGTGCCGGGCCTCGTCCAGGCCCTACCGTCTTCCACGCGGGGTCATTGCGTTGGGTGGTTCGAACATCGGACGCCGCCTCGAGAGAGAGAAAGTGGGAGCCTATGACGACGACAAGCACCCTCCATATCGCCGGTCTCGACGGCGGACTGGTCAGCCTGACGGCGCAGCAGATCGAAGACCTGAGCTCGGAGGTCGAGGGCTCGTTGCTGAGTCCCGGTGACGACGGTTGGGCTGACGCAGTGTTGATCTGGAACGGCATGGTGACCAAGGCTCCGGCCCTCGTCCTCAAGCCCGCTTCCGCCCAGGACGTCGCGGTGGCCATTAGGTTCGCGCGTCGCTTCAAGCTGCTACTCAGCATCAAGGGCGGGGGCCACAACATCGCCGGGACATCGATCGCCGAAGGAGGTCTGACGCTCGACATGTCCAGAATGCGCGACGTGACCATCGCCGCCCAAGAGAAGCTCGCGCACATCGGGCCTGGGTGTCTGCTCAAAGACGTCGACCGGGCGACACAGGAATACGGGCTGGCGACCGTGCTCGGCTTCATCTCCGAGGTCGGCGTGGCCGGTCTCACGCTCGGCGGCGGCCTTGGCTACCTGACCCGCCGCTTCGGCTGGACCGTGGACAACCTTCAGGAAGTCGAGATCGTCACCGCCGACGGCGAGATTCGCACCGCCAACCGCGCCGAGCACGCCGACCTGTTCTGGGCTCTCCGGGGCGGCGGAGGCAACTTCGGCGTCGTCACCCGGTTCACGTTCCGTCTGCACCAGGTCGGCCCGACGATCTACGGCGGGCTGATCGCCTGGCCGTTCGAGCGGGCCGACGAGATCCTCTTCGCTTACAGGAGGATCGCCGCCGCGGCGCCGCGCGAGTTGGCAGTGTGGATGATTCTCCTCAACGCGCCGCGCATGCCCTTCGTGCCCGCAGAGTGGCACGGCCGTAAGATCTGTTCGATGGTCGTCTGTTACAGCGGCGATCTCGACAAAACCGAGGAGGCACTGGCGCCGATCCGTGCGCTCGGTGATCCCGTCATCGAAGTGCTGCAGGAGTGGCCCTACGTCCAGCAGCAGTCGTTCCTCGACGAGGGCGAGCCCAAGGGCGCCCACTACTACATGAAGACGGAGTACGTCGCCGAGCTGAGCGACGGCCTGCTGGCTGCGGTGCGGGACGCGTTTGACGAGTGCCCGATCCCGGACGGGCAGGTGGGCTTCCTTCATCTCGGCGGAGCCGTCAACGAACGTGACGAGGACTACGGGGCCGTCGGGAACCGGGACGCCCTCTTCGCCCTGGGCGTGATCGGCATGTGGGCGGCGGCCGAGCCGAACGCCAACGCCTTCAGGCGGTGGGTTCATGATGGATGGGCGCGTGTCCGACCGTTCTCGACGGGCCGCACCTACATCAACTTCCAGACCGCTGACGAGGACGATGAGCGCATAAAGGAGACCTACGGACCCAACTTCGAGCGCCTCGCGCGGATCAAGAAGGTGTACGACCCCGACAACCTGTTCCGCGTAAACAGGAACATCCGTCCTCGACCCTGAGCCCATGGAAGGATGAACGCACGGCGCGCTGCTGCGCGATGTTTCGAGCGTGGCAAGATCGCTGACGAGTCAGGTGAGTCCGATGAACGCGGTCGTCGAGACCGTCGCGACCGCAACGACGCGTGTCGAGCCGTCGCCCTGGTGACCCATTTGATCCGAGTCGGATGCAGCGACATGGACCAGACGCGCAGAGGTCGTCGAGCCGGCATCGCACGCCGTCGGATCCGTCAGATGATGACACATCATGACGCGCCTAGCAGTGGCCGACTCTTCGTTTGAATCCGCAGGTACGAGCTGCACCGCCAGAGATGAGCCTCGAGAGCGGACTATTGCCGCGGGCCGCGGCGTTTAGGAAAGAGAGAACTTGGAAGAAGACCTCAGCGAACACGAATGCCGGCGCTTTCACGCATTCTGATCGTCGGTGGCGGAATCGCGGGTCTCGCACTGGGCCGAGCGCTGCGAGAGCAGGGCTTCGTTCCGGAAATCATCGAGCGTGCTGCGTCGTGGCAAGCGGGTGGCACCGGCCTGTACCTCCCCGGCAACGGCGTTCGCGCTCTCGGGGCGCTTGGTCTTGCGGACAAAGTGCTGGCTCGAGCTGTCTGCATGTCGCATCAGCGAATTCTGGATTACACGGGGCGACAGCTTGCGGAAATCGAGCTGACAAAGCTCTGGAATCCGGTCGGCCTCTGCGTGGGCATCGCTCGCGGTGAGCTTCATCGCATTCTCGTCGAAGGCGCCGCCGGCGTCCCGATGCGGCTCGGCACCACCATGACAACGCTGAGTCAACAGGATGACGAGGTCGACGTGGGCTTCTCTGATGGTTCAACGGGCACGTATGACCTCGTCGTCGGAGCCGACGGGATCCATTCGTCCATCCGACAACTCGTTTTTGGCAGAATACGCCCGCGACATCTCGGCCAGGTGAGCTGGCGATTCCTTGTCGCTCAATCCGACGTCATAGAAACCTGGACGGCGATGCTCGGCCGGCGAAGGACGTTTCTTGCCATGCCTGTTGGGCCGAACCGCCTTTACTGCTATGCGGATCTTGCGGCCCTCGCAACAGAGGACCCCACCGGTCGAGATCTGGTCCGATTCCTGGCGCTCTTTGAGGACTTCGCCGAACCGGTGCCGAGCATCCTAAGCAAGCTCGAGAGCTTCGACTCGATCCATTTCTCTCCTATCGAGGAGATCATCGTCGACACCTGGGTTCAGGGGCGTGTTGTGCTCATTGGCGATGCCGCGCACGCCACATCGCCGAACATGGCCGAGGGTGCGTCCATGGCGCTGGAGGATGCGCTGGTGCTGACCCAGATGCTGGCAACGCACGGCTCGCCGGCCGAGGCCTTGTCAGCGTTCCGTGAACGCCGGTGTGCTCGGATCCGATGGGTGCGGCAGCGAACGCATCGCAGGGATCGGATCCGGACTCTGCCTGCCCCACTTCGCAATCTCGCCCTCAGTTGGGCAGGGACGACCCTCTATCGGCGAGACTACCGGCCCCTGTTCGAGGAACCATAACGCGTGAGCTTCATGACCCCGCCTTCGTAAAGCTCCAGTGCGAGACAGCCATGGGGACCTAACGGTTATGCGGAGTCTACCGGCGCTGCTCGGACTCCGGATGGAGGCCGCTGGCGTTAGTGACGCCGGTCGAGATGAGCCGGAGATCGTGAGGCCCGTCTGGCGCGCCGGCCCAATGCTTCGCGATTCCGAGAACAGGCGATGCTTGATCGAACGCGCCGACCACCGATAGATGATGCGGCTGATCGGTCGTGGCAAGCGACCTTCGCCCGGACGCGAGTGACGCGTCACGAGTGACACATCGAGCCAAGCCGCTTTCAGGCAGAAACGATTTTCATGGGGGGGTTCGACAATGTGTCACTACCGCGCCACACGTTTCTCTCCGCCATCAATTCGTCGGCGAAAACGTGCCAAAATCTTCGGAAAATGACGGGGATGGGCCAAAACAGCGCTCGCAAGGCCAACACCAGCCAATCCGCTCGAACGTGGAAGTGAAAGAAACTGAAAGATTTAGGCGGAAAACTCGAGTCGTCCGAGAGGCGGATTTCCGTTTGGCAAACCGCTTGCGGCGGTTCTCAACAACTCGATTTCTTGCAGCCAGCTTGTCAGTGGGTTCCATCTGGGGAAAATCTGGGCCACCAACTGCACAGGAGCAGACTACAAAGCGACCGTCCGCACGTAGCAACGCACGCCGAAACGCATCAGCGCAGATTCCTTTCACTGCCAACCAATCACTTCCCCTCGGATCGATGTTCTGCGATGTGCGTCCCTATAGTGATACTGTTCGACCGGATTTCAAGGGGCATCTGACACAGTTCTGACACTGAACCGTGTCTCAGTTGCCGAGAGTGGTCATTCACCGCGCGTCGCAAGATGCGTGAACCGATGACGATGACCGTTTCGGCCGACGCCGTTCGTGTGGACAGAAGACGGCTGATGAGATCCTTGCCAAGGTGGCAAACTCTGGCTTCAAATCCGGGACACTAGGAACGGACGCACTGCGCCGGGAGGAGAGTTATGGAGATGCTGCTTGCGACATCGCCATCCTGGGCAATCACGGTGGTGCGAGTCACCCTGGGCGTCATCTTCTTCGCTCACGGATCGCAGAAGGTGCTGGGCTGGTTCGGCGGGTATGGACTCAAAGGCACGACCGGTTACTTCGTTTCGATCGGGCTGCCCCTGCCGGTCGCCTATGCGGCCTGTTTCTTCGAGTTCCTGGGCGGCATCGGCCTCGTGCTGGGGTTGCTGACACGGCTGGCGGCCCTGGCGGTCATCGCGGTGATGGCCGGTGCGATCACTAAGGTCCACTGGCAGCACGGCTTCTTCATCAACTGGGAGCTCACCGCCGGCAGGGGTCACGGCTTCGAGGCCAATATGGCCTTCATCGCCATGGCGCTGGCCTGTCTGATCGCCGGGGGTGGCGCCCTCTCGCTGGACGCTTTGCTGGCGCGGTGACTGACACGGCGAAGAAGGGTTGAGGCCGCCAGTCCGGGGAAGTGGAACCCCCGATGCGCTGCAGCGCCTCCAGCTGCGACGTCTGCGGTGGCTTCATTCGAGTGTGGTGCGGATGTCTATCCTGGCGCTCAGTGTCAGGTGAACCGGGCAGCGGTTCGCGATTGCCAGTAGCCTGGCGCGTTGGTCTTCGTCCAGCGATCCGTCTAGCGCGATCTCACGGTCGATGACCGTCATCCTCGCATCCTGCGTTTCGCAAGCCGCACAATCCTCAGCATGAACGCGGGAATGGCGAAGGCGAACGGTGACGCGCTCGAGCGGCCATTTCTTTCGTCGCGCATACATCGCCATCGTCATCGACGTACACGAGCCCAGCGCACCGAGAAGCAGGTCGTAGGGCGTTGGGCCGGTGTCGGTTCCCCCCAATGGGGTCGGTTCGTCACTCCGCAGGTGATGTGGACCCGCAGTGATCTCCTGGACGAAACCGTCGGCGGCGCCCCGCACGATCACGACACCTGGCTGCTCGCCGTTCATCGCAGTCTCCCTTCGTCTCACTGACTTTCGTTCGCGCAAGCTCGCTGGCTAGCGCACGTTCAGCGGCGTTTCTTTTACTTTTCACCGCGGAAGACGGCGGCATGTTCGCGAGCGACTTCGGCGACGGTCCGCGGCGGCCGGCCGGTGAGATCAGCGACGGTGCTCGTGATCGTCACGGTTTTTCCACCGGCACGCTGATACGCGGCGATCGCGAGAGCGCTCTCGACGACGGCAGGCGGCAGGCCTTCTCGCACCCGGCGTGCCCGCGCTTCCTCTGGTGATTCGTCGACGAAGCGCAGGGGTTTGCCGATCGCCGTGCCGATGATCTCTGCAGCCTGGCGGTACGACATCGCTTCGCTTCCTGTCAGCACATACTTCTTGCCGACGTGTCCCGGCTGGGTGAGCGTGACGAAGGCGACCGCGGCGATGTCGCGAAGATCGATGTACGGGATTTTGCCGTCGCCGGAAGCCGAGTAGACGGCGCCGTCTTTGCGGATGTACTCGGCCTGCGCCAGAAGGTTCTGCATGAAATGGTGAGGCCAAAGGATGGTCCAGCCCATCCCCGATTCCTGCAGTTCTTTCTCGACCTGGTGGTGCCATCGGCCGATCGGCGCCTTTGAGTGGTCCGAGGCCGAGAATGCCGACACCTTCACGACGTGCGTCACACCAGCGGCGCGTGCTGCAACAATGGCGTTGTGCTGCAACTCAACCATGTCTTCGTAATAGCTCGTGAGCAAAAATAACTTTGTGGCGCCGTCGAAAGCCGTGGTCAGTGTTTCTGGTCTGGCCAGATCTCCGGGAATCCATGTGATGCCAGACAGCTTCTGCGCTTTGTGCGGGTTGCGGGTCAGCGCGCGCGCACCGACCCCGGCTTGCGAGAGCAATCGCAGGAGCTCACTTCCAATGCCGCCAGTGCCGCCAGTCACGAGAATCATGAATGCCTCATCTTGCGTGTGACCCGTCACCGTCGCTGGGTCGAGATTCCTAGGCCGTTCCCTTCTTCCGCCGTACCTCCATCCGCGCAAGCATCTGACCTTTCGCCTTGAGCCGCTGGTGCGAGTAGTGCTCCAGCATCTTCTTCGAGAGCTGGCCGGTCACGGCCCGGATAACGTGCTCAGGCTCACCGGCCTCGAGCAGATCCGTGACGACCGTCCCACTTCTTCGCCGGCTTGGTCGGGTCGTGGTGGTGGTGCTGGCTGGCGCACCAGAGATAATGCTCCGCCTCCGTGTGCCCGAGTTCTCCGCGCGCTTAAGCATCCGCGTGATGGCGTAACGGGCCGCGCCATTCAGCGGGATCTTACGCTTGCTCGTCTCGTTCTAGCTGTGCCCGACATAGAGCACGCCCTTACCGGTGGCGCTCTCGACGTCCCACACCTTCTCCAGGTCAACGTCCTTGCGACGGACGTGCTTCACCTCGACGCCGCGCATCGATGTGTTCGCCGCCAGGACCGCCGCGCAGTAGACGTGCTCCCACTCAGGATTTGCTGGCTGCGGTCTCGAGCAGCCGCTTCTGCTCCTCGTTGGTGAGCGCCCGGCCGATGGGTGCGCCCTCGGCCTCGCTCAACATGGTGACGTGGTCCTGCAGCCGGCGCCAGTGGCTGTAGCGCTTCAGGACCTTGCGCAGCGTGCCCACGTCCATGTTGACCGTGCGGTTGCTGACCCCATCGAGCTTCCGCTTGGCCTGGAAGCCTTCGATCATCTCGCGCGTGATGGTCGACAGCAGCACGTCGCCGAGGCGGTCCTTCACGATCGCCAACCGCTCTTCGTCGAACGCGACGGTGCGCTCTCGGGTTCACGGTCGCGCGCCTTCCAGCGACATAGGCACCGCACGCGCGAACAATCGACTCCGCCGGCCGTTGGCAAGACGCACACCAGGCGTTGAACAGGTAAATCCGCTCGGTCACCTTACCCAGCTAACGGACGCGAGCTCGAGAAAATTCAAGTAAATCGGACGAGTGGCTGGTTCTTGATCTCCACGCTTACTCCGACGTCCCTGGATCATTGGCCGCTTCCACATCACGCTCGAACGTCTGAACGAGTTGGATATGATCCGCAACTGCCGGAATGCTTTTCAATGCAGCTTCGAGTCGTTCGTCCGAGGTGATCGAGCGCGTGTTGAGTCGAACCGCCAGGGCAACGTACATCGAATCGTACACGGTTCGCCCTGTGGCGTTCGCAAGTGCATGTGCGTCCTCCGCCAAGGCCCGGCATGGAACCGTCTCTACCGCGATCTGCCTGATGTCTGCGACGAGCTGCTGCCCTTCTTCAGTAGTCAGCTCCTGGCGCCGGATCTTCTTCCAGATCGTGTTAGCCGTTTCGGCGAAGAGCAGATCCGGCGCGATGTACTCATGCGGCAACACGAGCAGCCGTCGCGCCGCGTCGCTGTGAATCTCGGGCACGAACCACTTGACGACGACGCTGGCGTCGACGACGAAGACACTCACCGCGTGTCGCGGTCCTCGCGAATCAGCGCGACACTATCGGACTGCGTCGAACCGCGCAGGCGCTTCAGCCAGCGGGCCGACAGCCGTCGCGTTTCGGCGAGACGCCGGGCGCTCGCATTGCGCAGGACTTCATGGATTTCCGCCTGCAGCGAACGGCCATGGGCCTTCGCAGCGGCCTTCAACTCCTGCAAAACAGCGTCGTCCAGATTCCTGACCAAGAGGTTTGCCATAGCAAGTGGACCCCTAGAGAGTGGTATCACAATGATACCGCACCGCGGCCCCCTCCTCGTCCACCCTACGACGACGCCGTCGATCCGTCGAAAATGGAATACATCGGTCCCGGCCTATGCGCTGCCTGCGCGCCGGATCACTCGGGATCGCCCGTCGCCGGTTAAAATGTGTGGGAGACGCCGACAGGGTTAGGGCACAATCAGGGCACAAATCACTTTCGCGTCGATCACGAGTCCGTAAGTGATTGATTCTAAACGGAGAGATGTCAGAGTGGTCGATTGAGCACGCTTGGAAAGCGATGTCGTGGAGCGATGTCGAGACGTACCGAAGCACCTTTTCTGCAGCCGCTTCAACGATTTAGCTCCGGGACAATATGCCTCGGTGTTTCCCGGTAAGTGACGGTGTTTGTCGAGGGTAGACACTCGTTAGGGCACAATCTGGGGCACAATTTTCGGCGACCAACCTGTCAGTCGGCAGTCGCGGTCACTTCCCGGAACTGTCTGTGAAGCCGGCGTCCCTAACGGTTTCGAATCCCCGTCACCCAGCCACGAAATTTCGTTTTGCGTTTTCAACAACTTACAACACAGGGTGATTTCAGGATCGAACCCAGTGTCGTCAGCGTGGCTCTGTGGGGATGTACAAACGGTCTCCTGAACCGCTATCTGAGATTTGGCGAGGCCTTGCGCCCATCCTCTTGATGAGTGAATTAGTAGATCGTCCAGGAACGATCCGCCTTACCTGACCGGAGCGGCAGTCGCCGTCGCGACGCGTCGCCCGAGGGCGCGTGACAACGGCATGAGGGTCAGCAGCCCGACGATCGCGATCACGACAACCATGACGACGACGTTCGGATCGTCGAAGCTCTGGTTGGCCACGACGAGTGCGGCGGCAATGTTTCGCTGCGCGGTTCCGAGTCCCAGGACGGATCGCGTCTCCCTTGCGGCGCCGCCTAGTGCCCAGCCCACAACGAAGCCCACGGCGAGAAACAGCACGCCGGCGAGGATGCCACCGGTACCGAAGACCGCCACCACACTGCGGACGTTCAACAACGTCTGCAACACCATCAGTGCGATCAGACTGAGGTTTGACGTCTTATCGAAGAACGGTTTGATCGTGGCGGCAAGACCTGGACGATTCGCCTTGACTGCTAGCGCGCTCCCCAGCGGAAGCAGCATCAGCAGCACTAGCGATCGCGCGATTTGCGCCGGGTTCACGGAAACACCAGGCAGCAACAGGGGCAACACAATGGGGACGTAGCCCACCGTGATTACCATGAGCAGCACCATCAGCCCAACGGCGAACGCGAGATTTCCTTTTGAGATTTGTGCGAGTTTTGGCAGGAACGGGGCACCCGCCGCCATGCCCAGCAGCAGCAGGCCGATTGCCATCGACTCTTCCAGCCGCAGGGTTCTCGCGAGTGCCAGGGCGGCGAACGGCATGACGACGAAGTTCGCCAGGAGCGCCAGGATGACCAACCGCCAGTTCCGCAGCGGCGCCACGATGTCGATCACCCGCAGTCCGAGGCCCATGGCGAGCATGCTCGAGAGAACGAACGCGACCATGCACGTTGAGATGGCTGCTTGTTTCAGATCCATGCGCTCTTCCCTGTCCCTGATTCGATCAGAAGCTGACGGCCCCGGACAGCTGAAAGGAATAGCCCTGGTAGGCCGCGCGATTGTGGAATTCTTTGAACAGCCTGACGCCGAGATTGAAGCGTTGATTCGGAAAAACGAGGTTCGTCGCGAACCCGATCGCATTGATCGCGTAGCGCTCGCGGGATTGCTCCTCGGTCACCTCTCGTCCGGTCTTCGCCGTGGTTTGGCGCTGCGCGTACCCCGCGAGGCCGACCTGCAGGCGCGTCGGCCCCTGTGCAAACGCAAATGTCCTGAGCAACGAGTAGTCGAGATTGATCGAGTCACCGGGCTTCGTGTCGGTCCCTTCTTGGGTCGTATGCCACTCGTAGAGTTGAAACGCAGAGAACGTCACCGAGTTGTCAGCAGTTAACTGCACGGTCTGCCCTGACGACAGCGTGGGCGTCCAGTATCCCGATCCCACGTTGTCGCTGGCGCCTTCTTTGAAGCGACCGGTCGGAGCGAGGAATCCGGCCAACGCGCGGATCGAGGCGCGTTCTTTGTTCCAGCCGAGAATCAGCGGTAAATAGTACGAGTCGGCGAACCCGCCGCCGCCGCTCAACTGTCCGTGGATATCCGAGACGAGCTGGTTCTTTGCGACCGGCAGCGTCGCGACCGCGGAGTAATGCGCTCCGCCGAGGAATGTCCGCCGGCTCACCCAGACGAAGGAGTTCATGTCCATGATGACGGCGTTCTGGCCGCTCACCGGCAGTGCCGATCCGTCATCGGCTTTCGACTCGTCGCGCGAGTAGAACAGCAGCTGATTCGCATACGTGAATCCGGGATCTGGCGTGACGCCGGAGCCCACGGCCGTCATGCCGAGCGGATAGACGCCGCGGCTCTGCGCCTGCGCACCGGCTGGAGCCAAGAGCAGGCAGGTGGCCAGCAGCCGGGCGGCTTGACGCAGTCGCCGCATCACGACGTCACTTCGTTGCGATGTTCTTCCAGAACCGCTCGAGGCTCTCATCGCCGCCGAACAGTGTCGTGAAGATCGTCGAATCCGCCAGCAGGATGTCGCCGGCTCGTTCTCCCTTCGGCGGCATCCACAGGAACATGTTGAACTCGCGCTGACCAGCCTCAGTGAACGGATGCGGCCGTGACAGATCGATCGGCTGCTGTGCGAGCAGGTGAATCGCCGACGCGTCTGTTGTCGTGACGGCGTAATGGGGCAAATGCGGATGGAAGTTGAACGTCGGCACGCCTTCGAGCCAGCCCCGCGAGTCGAGGTCGCTGCGTTTGATCAGCGGTTGCAGCTGTTTCGTTCCCTGGACGGTGGCTGGACGCAATCCGTACTGGTTGTGAACCGGGACACCGAGGCCCTTCATCACTGACCGCGTGTACTGGCCGAACCGCTGCTGCCGCGGCACAAGGGGATCGCGGTGATGCGCGTATTCCATCGCCCGCTGCTTCAGATCGTCAGAGACGCCGACATCGTGGTGCGGACCGAGAATCAGGCACGTGCCTTCACGTTTGAGCCATCCGCGCATGGCTTCGATTTCCTCAGGCGCCGCCTCCTGCTCGGTCACCAGATGATCGAGACCGAACACCATCAACGTGTCCGTATCGTCGAGAATGCCCGCGTCGATCGGCAGCTTCTGCCCCGCCTGGTCGACGCGCTGGTACACGGCCACGGGATGTCCCGTCTGCTCTCCCACCAACTGCTGGAAACGCAGCAGCGACAAATGGAAGAGTTCGAGCGTGCCGGCGATCCCCTGAAGAAACATCCGGGCGGAGTACTCGGGTGTCTCATAGGCCGGCCAGGCCACGCGGCGAACTTCCGTGATCGTGGAGAACCGGTTGTCCATCTCGGTGACGTCGCGGTTCGACTCCCAGGGATAGCTCCAGGTCCAGTAGATGCTGAACCGCCGCTTACCCGGCGTGTAGGGACGAGGAACCTCGACCTGGTTGTATGTGCGCGGACTGCTTGTTGATCTCATAGCATGGGCTCCGTCTCTAGGTTTCCAGCTCGCTGAGCCAACGCAGGGCTCGCAGTCCGGGCATAAAGCAGTATTCACCGCCGCGCGTCACGACAAACTGAGGAATGCCCTGAAACCGTTTGCGGAGGGGCTTGCGAGGCAGGATGAAGTTGACGCCATTGCTGTCCGAGCCGATAACCGGATCCTTATCGTCTCCGGCGCCAATGAAGACTCCGTCGTTAATCCATTGCGACTGGACGAATTCAAACTGCCGCCCGAGGTGTGCTCCGACGAAGGCGAACATCAAGCCTCGGTCAGCGCCGTCGTCGGCGAGGACGCCTTCAGGCAGAAGTGGACCGTACGCGGTGCCGCGACGAATCATTCGATGGATTCGCGCCACACCGGCAATGGACGCGTCACGCGGATTGGTGCGCCGAATATGCGAGCCGGCTGGCGTTTTCAATCCGGTGGGATCGTCCGCCTCATAGAGGAACGCATTGTTGCGCGTCGCGTCGGCGCCCAGTGCAGGATCGTCGTGCACTGGACAGAGGGCGAGCGGAGCGCCGCTCCGCCATCGGCCCATCATCTTGGCGGCCAAGAGTTCTTCCTCGCCGGCGCTCTTCGAATTCGCTTTCACGAACGTGCGAAAGGCGGCGACGCGTTGATGAAGCTTGCGAAAAACGACGTACGTTCCATTGCGGCCGAGAATCTGAGGTTCAGTCTTCTGGGTGCCGCCCATCTCGTCCTGATAACCCAGCACAAACTCGCCAGCTTTGAGCGGCTTCTCGTGGGGATTGGTTCCAGGAATCCCGCTGCCTTCGATGGCCGGATGGCTGATCCCGTCGCGGAATCCAAACGGTTCTTTCTCGTTGGGAAGCGCGTGACAATCCTGACGCCAGATCGCCGTGACTCCCGACATCCCCCGATAGGTTTCCCGCGCACGATTGAGAGCCGCCTCGAGTCTTTCCGAATCGGGGGACACCGCCACCAGCACCACATGCAGATCCGAACTGCCCAGCGGCTGTTCCCATTTGTCCGGATGGCTCTCGCCAGTATCACCCAGATCCGTATAACGCGCCGCCATGCCCTGACGAAATTCCCAGGAGAAGCTGTCCAGCGATGCCTGCGGGACGCCAAGCGCCTTCAAGCCTTGATACGCTAAGGCGACGCTGACCCAGGTGTCGGCCAACGGACTGGTGGGATTGGCAGCCGACGTGACCACCTCCGACACGCGACGCATCAAATCGCGACCAGCTTTCCGATCATCAATGCGAAAGACGATGTACGTGGCGACGTAGGGAGTCGGGCGCGGCCGAAGTACGCCGCTCTGAATATCGTCGAGTTCGAGTGGTGTGCTGTGTTCACTCGGCGTAGATTGCGGCGGCACATAATCCTGGCCGTACGTGCGCGCGCTCGTTGCGTCGCTCATCCTCTCTCCTTCCTCAGAAATGCCTCGACCGAAGCGGGACTGCTCACTGCAATTGATCGAGCATTTCCGTCAGCGCGCTCTTAGCCTTCAGGGCTTTCTTGATTTCATCCGCGCTGAAGAAGGGATACTCACCGGTACTCAAGGAAACTCGGGATCTGGTGCGCGCGCACAAATCTGGCAAACCCTTCCGGGTTGGTCTGCCAATCCATTGGAAAGCCCTCGAGGTTCTCGAACACCGTCCTGACGCCGGCGGCGCCGAAGAGGGCCACGGCGTCTTCGGTGTACTTATCGAAGTCCGTATCGAAGATGCCCTGGTACATGAAGTACGTTTCGCCGTTGATCGGGAACAGCAACCAGCGCAGATAGTGCAGTTTGAGCGGCGCCAGAATATCGGGCTGGGCTTTCACGGCCGCCTCAATGTTTTTCGCGTATTCATGAAACACGGGTTCGCGTCCGGGAATAATCTTCGCCAGGATCGAGAAGCCGTAGCAGGCCGGTGTTTTCGGATAGATCGGGCCGTACTTCCCTTGCGGCAGGTGACTGGTCTCGGCCGGAATCGCCATGGCTTGCGGTCTAATCTCCATCGTTGTGTGCTCCTCGTTGTCGGGTGTCTCGTCAGGCGGCCGGATCGAACGCGCCTTCAGCTGGCGCTGGGCGCGCCCGCAGTCCCTTGATCCACAAGTCCCCCTCCTCTGGTGTCCAGACCAGCAAGAACGCCATCGCTCCGTAGAACGGCAGGTGACCGATCAGTTCTACCCAGTCGAAGATCGTCAGTGTCAGATTGAACGGCAACCAGGCAATCAGAATGATCAAGCGCGGGAATAGTCCGAACAACACGAAGAGGCCGACGAGTAGTTCGACCGTGCCGGCGCACAACACGAATGTGGCATCGGACATCGGGACACCCAGCGCCGCCGTGAAGTTCAGGGGATGTTGCTGCAGAAAGGAGAGAGCGAGCTGTGGGTTGGCCAGCTTTTCCGTAAACGCGACCGCGACGAGGCTAATGCCAACGCCGATGCGCAGCGCGCTCGGCGCAAGGCGCATCATGTTGATCGGTGGAGTCAGGCGGGGAAAGAGCAACTGATCAATCGAAAACGGTCCTCGTCCAGCAAGGAGGAAGAAGGCGGCGAACCCGACGTAGTGACTGTTCTCCAACATCGGCTCGAGGCCGAAAACTCCAATTCCAATCAACCATCCCGCGACGATTGCGATCGAGGCCAAACGGGTCAGGCCACCATAGAGCAACGCTATGGCAGCGCCGACTTGGATAAGCCCCAGCCAGTATTGCCAGACGCCTTCCAGATTGAGGTACGGGACGAACAGATGCCCTTGAATGCCGTACACCAGAAGCGGCACGGCAACATGAACCGCCAGAATCATGGGGGCCCACGAATAAAAGCGGGTAATGCCGGCGGCATCTGCCCCGAGAGCGACCGGCCCCGGAAAAACGTTGGGCCGCGCCAGACGGCGCCGGACGATCGCAGCGAGGATCGTGATCACGACGACACCCGCAATCAAGGCCGCTGTCGGGAATTGCAAGACGTTTCGCCAATTGGCTGGTTCCCATGCGCCTTGATGGAACCACTTCTCGTGAGCAAAAGCGGTCCGGGTGAATAGGAAGGACGAAACCATCAGGCTGCATCCCCAGATCATCTGGACCACGCGGGGGGGGCGTACCACCCGGTGGTCTCGATCAGCAAAGCGCGAGGTGGCGGACAACTCGGACGCCGCTCCCGGGCTCATTCGGTGGTTCCTTTCACGCATAGGCGACACAGCGACGGACGGTCTTCTCTCGATAGGCGCTGACGCGTCCGGGCTACTCCCATCCTGTCCGTCGCCAGCAGCCTACGGAATACCGTGGCTACAGACACAACCAACCAGGTCGCATCTAAAGGCGTAAGTGCAATATGGACAGCATCTTACGCGAATTTAGCGACGGGCCAGAGCTAGACGTCCTGGGCTGGGAATGGCAAATTGCGTACCAAGGGCTGAGCTTCGGTGGACTCAAACACGCTCAAGAGGTGTTTGGGATGGCGATCGCTCTCTGCCTGCCACCAATTGCGACCCTGGGTGGCGGACACATTGGGAAGGCGGCGCGGCAGCGGTCTGGGACACTGAATCGTTTCCTTCGCCGAAAAATGCGCGGCGAGGCCGATCGCGAGCCACAGACGGCGTTGAGGCGGTGGCCGGACGCTCGCGCAGCGGCTCGCCAGCTCGATTCCGGTTGTCGCTGGAATGAATCCGGGAGGGGCATTGAGACGCTCGACCTAGATCAGGACCCTGCTGCTCGCGCAACGGCGCCGTCATTCGCCGGTGGGTTTCTTTGTCAGGGTCCGGTCGTTGAAGATGCGGCAGCGTCGACGCCGGCAGAGTGAAGGCGCAGTCTCCGACGCGGCGTCCTCCGCGGTCAGAACTGTCCCCACGATTGTCCCTGTGACGCGCCAAAACATCGCGTCAGGAGCCAACGCCAGCCAACTCGATCGATCTGTGAAGTGGAAGACAGTGAAGGATTTGCGAGGAAAGACGACGATGGCCGAAATGCTGATCGGCGTTTAGCAAACCGCCTTACGCGGCCCTCTGGAAGTCTTCGATTTGCCGCATCCAGCTGGTCAGTGGGTTCCGTCTGGGGAATTGGGGCCACCAACTTTCCATCAGCACTTCAGACGGCGCCAAGTAATTGAATCGTGGCGGCAACTCGAGGAAGTCGGTGACGACCGCTTCTGGCCCTCGGGCGTTAGCGCTCTGCCGATGGGCGGGCTCGCTCACATCGTGACGCGATCTCGCAGGCGGCGCCAGTGGCCATACCGCTTCAGCACCTTGCGAAGCGCGCCGACGTCCATGTTGATCCGCGATTGCTGTCCCCACAACCTTCCGCTTGGCTTGGAAGCCTTCGATCGTTTCGAGCGTGATGGTCGAGAGCAGCATGTTACCGAGGCGGTCCTTCACGATCGCCAACCGCTCCTGGTCGACGCGACGGCGAGCTCGCGGTTCGCCCTGGCTCGCTTGGCTGCCAGGCATCACACTGCGCACCTGCTCGATGGCGTCGCGCTGGAGTTGCAGCATCTCCTTCTATCGGGTCCAGCCAAGACGCTGCCAGTGCACCATGCACCTGGCTGACGTACCAACCGGTGATCGCCGGAGTCCGCTAAAATATGTGGAGACGCCGACAGGGTTAGGGCACAATCCGGGCACAAATCACTTTCGGCTCGATCCATAATCCGTAAGTGATTGATTCTAAACGGAGAGATGTCAGAGCGGTCGATTGAGCACGCTTGGAAAGCGTGTGTAGGGGAAACTCTACCGTGGGTTCGAATCCCACTCTCTCCGCCATCCGCCTCCGCTCGCGCTGAACGCACGCGAGCTACGGCGAGATTGCGTCGCTGACAGGATGAGATCCGCCGAAGCCTTGGCGAAGGCGGACGAATCCCACTCTCTCCGCCAGCCTTCGCTCACGCGCGCTTCGCCGAAGCGTGAGCTTCGGCTCGGCAAGCCAGGCGAAGGCTGTCGCGCCGTAGCGCGTAGCGCGGAGGTGGACCCCACCCATCCACCGTCTTCTCCGAATCCCTCAAAAGAACTGGACCAAATTCTCAGGGCAGCTATCGCTCCGAGGCCCACCGAATGGCGTTGAGGATCAGCGTCTTGAACGCGCTGTTCTCGAACAGATCGGCTTTGTGTCCAAACTGGAAGTACACGTTCCGCGCTTTGTAGTGCGGATTCGTCCAGATAACGGGGTGGTCGCCCATCCTCACGCTGCGCGCCGGCACGTAGCTCGTCTCATCGACGTTGGCGAGCACGTGCACGTCGGGCCGAGGCGATCGGTCGTAGGTGTACCACTCGTCGTTCTCAATCGCGAATACCGCCGGCAATCCTTTGACTACCGGATGCGCTGAGTCTTCGACGCGGACCGTCCCGGTCGCGAAGTCGGGGATGTAGCTCTTGAACACGATGTTACCCATGAACTGATGGAAGAAGGGAGACATCTCGAAACCGTCGAACGTGCCGAGCAGCGACGCGTGGTGGAAGCCCACCCACCCGATCGTCCCTTGCTCCATCGCCTTCTTGAACGCGGCCTCGGCCACCGGCGTCCAGCGGTACGGCGGATAGTTGAACTGAACGAACAGGTCGTGCGCCGCCAGATAGGCGTCGTCGATCGGATCTGTCGTGCGGATGTAATCGACCGTGAATCCTTCTTTCGCCGCCGTCTCCTGCAGCCAGCGCAGTGCAGCGTCAGCGAACGGCTGATGAATCGTCTGGCCCGGTTCGGCCAAGGCGATGATTCGACGCGTGCCCCCCGCGATCTCCGCTTTGGGTTTCTTGACGAACAGTTTGTCCACCGGGAGATTGGCGTCGAACGCCAGGTTGAAGAACCCGATCATCATCTCGTCCCAGCTCTGGTCGCCCCACCTCACTTCTTTCGTCGGATCGGCGTTTTCGGGGTTGTTCGGCGAGTTGTCGAAGTGGGCGGTGCAATCGATCCTGGTGCCTTTCGGCAGCGCGATCGGTTGCTCGAGGTTGTACCAGTTCTGCCAGTGCCAGTTAAAGCGAGGCACTCTGAGAAGGATGTCCGTCTTGCCCGACGGATACACCACGCGGTACTCGAAGTCCTTCCCGCGTCCGTGCATGTGCGGATGCAGGCTGGCGAGCTTGACGTCGGTGCCGACTTCGAAGCTCGCATCGACGCGATAGTTCGGATCACCAGGCGGAATCCTGAACGTGTCGTTGACGGCCGACAGCGTGAGCACGCGCTCTTTCGGAGGTTGTTTGGCGAAGACAATGCCGAGCCGCGTGCGATCGGTCCGCGCGTGGCCGTGCGGTGTGTAGTGCATCTGGAAGACGATGTCCGATCCGGCCTTGATGAGCTTCGCCTGCCCGGGCTCGAGAATCTCCGCCGGCTGGCCCGGTGCGTAGCCGACCAGAAAATCGCTGGGCAGCGCGCCGGTTTCCGTCTCGTCATCCGTGCTGACCTTCGGCGCCGCGAAGAAGACGCCGGCCGGCTGGCCTCGGAACCACTTCGATTTCGGCTCGCGGACGAACGCGATGAGGTGATGCACGACGTCCCGCTCCGTGGGACGCACTTCCGCAGCCTGAATCCAGCGGTCTTCAGTGAAGTGCGTCGGGACGATGACGTGCTGATAGTCGACGACGCCGCTCGGCGGGACCTCGAAGGGCATCGGCAGCTCGAACACCATGTCCGGTGTGCCGATGCCCCAGCCTTCGACCCACACCGTCGGCTTCGGCAAATCGCGCGGATCGCCTTGCGGGGTGCCGCCATCCGCCCATTTCACGATGGTGTCGATCTCTGACGCGCTCAGGCCCATTTGGTTCGAGAACTTGCCGTACTGGGGATCGGCGAACCAGGGCGGCATCTTCCCTTCGGCGAGGGCGTCCGTGATCTTGGTCGCTTGTCGGCGCACGTCCTCATAGGTCAGCAGCGAAAACGGGCCGGCTTCGCCGGGACGATGGCAGACCTGGCAATTCTTCTGGACGATTGGCGCGACGTCCTTCGAGTAGGTGGGGACATTCACCGAGGGCGCGGTCGCGGGCGCTTGCGCGCCGGACATTCCCGCCGCCACGGCGATCAACGCCACGATCATCACCACGCGTGTGAGACGGCTTCTCATGGTCCCAGCTCCGAGCATATGACAGCGCGTGTCAGCAACGAGTTCTTGCATGGAAGCGGCAGCTTTTGTGACAGGAACGGCTTCTCAGATCCGGGGGGCTTCGCCCCCGCGGACCCCCCGCGCCTTCGCTCGCGGGGCCCCAACGCCCCGCTCCGCTCCGGCGGGCGCGCCCGTGGCGCGCCTAGAAGTCTTGAAGTGTTGAGTTTTTGCAGCCTCTACTCTTTGTAGTGCTCGCGATAATCGCGAGGTGTGCGTCCGAATTGCCGCCGGAATTCGCGCGAGAAGTGGCTCTGATCTGCAAAACCGCATGTCAGGGCGATTTCGGACAACGATTCATCCGTGTGCATCAAGGCGCGACTCGCAATGCGCAACCGAAGCTTTCGCAGAAATTTTTGGGGGGTGAGGTGGAAGGTGGCTCGGAACTGCCGTTCGAACGCGCGGAGCGACATGTTCGACATGGACGCGAGCTGCCGATTGGTGATCTCGTGATGGAAATGCGCGCGCATGTGGGCCAGCGCGGGCCCGAAGCCGGGCCGGGGTGCCTCGAGGCTGCTCACGGATCCGGCGGCCCGAGTAATCCCTGCCGTGCCAATGATTGCGCCCTTCGCATTGACGACGGGGATTTTGTCGGTCGTGTTCCAGACCGTCGTGCCGCGAGACTCTCCTAACCGTTCGAGCCGATTGATAATGCGGTGGCCGGCCAGAACGTGTTCGTCATCGTGTCGGAATTGATCGGCCAGGAACGCCGGGGATAAGTCATAGTCAGTCTTGCCCCGTATATTCTCGACCGTGACACGCTCATTCCCACCCGGGTGATCGAGAGCGTATTGAATGAGAAAGGCTCGATTGACCCAAAGGTAACGCCCCCGCCGATCCTTCACCCACGCCAGCACGTCGGGAAGAAAATCCAGGAGCTCGGCGAAATGAGATGAGATCTTGCCGGAGGCCATCTTCTTCGTTCGACGATGCATGCCCCTGTCTACCGCGACAACAGCCACTGCAGGATGTTGTCGATCATCGTCGGCAGCGGCGGCGCTGAGTAGATTTGATCGCCGTGACCGTAGTTGACGTACACCATCCGGTATTTGGTGTTGATCCATGCGACCGGAATGTCTCCACCGTTCAACGTGTTCTTGACGCCGAGCGGAAAGTTCGAGCCGTCCAGCGTCAGCAGGACCTTGACGTCGGGGTTGGTGCGCGGGCTCGGCGTCCACGAGTACCACTCGTTGATGGGCGCGACGAACGTCGCCGGCACGCCTTTCAGGATTGGGTGCGCCGGGTCGTCGGCGTTCACGCGGGCCGGCATGGACGGCCAGTTGTTGGCGCTGAACCTGCCGCCACCCATGAACCCGGTGAACCACGGCCACGCGCTTGTACCGAACCCGGACACGTGGAATCCGAGCCAGCCGCCTCCGCCCCCGATGTACCGCTCGAACGCCAAACGCTGCGCCGCGGTGTGCGGCATGTCGTTCAGCCAAATCACGACCCGTACATCCCGGAGATTCGCGTCGTTCAGTGCGTCCCAATCGCTGGTCGCGGCAAACGCGTAGCCGCCGGCCTGCGCGGCGGCGCCGAACGCCCGCATCGCCTGCTGCGCGAACAGGAAGTGGTCGAGCTCGCCATTGGGCGTGAAAAACGCCAGCACCTTCGGCCGTGCGGCCTGGGGTTGCTGCGCGAGCAGGGATGGCGGGGCAAGAAGGGTTGCTGCAACGCAGCCGATCGCCAGTAAGATTCGCCGCATGACGCGACATACTACCTCGCGCCGACCGGCCATCGCACTGGCCGCGCTCCTCGGTCTGGCCGCCGCGGTCATTGCTCAATTGGGGCGGAGGTCGGCGTCACCGACGGACCTAAGGGCGTGGTCGTCAACACGCGCAACGGCAAAGCGTATGCGGCGTTTCCCGACCTTGGCATCGTCAAGATCGTCACGGGCGCCGCGGGACCGGTGGTCACGCTCAAGACAGGCGCTAACGTCAAGAATCTCACCCTGGATCCGCGCAGCGGCCGGGTGTACGCGATGAACCGCGGGCCCGGCACCATCTCGGTCATCGATCCTGACACCGACGCGATCATCGATACGCTCAAGGCGGATCGCGGCAGTCTGACGGCGCTCAATCCCGTCACGAACAAGCTGTACGTGTCGGCCAGCACCGGCACCGATCCTTCCGTGATCGATCTCGAGACAAAGTCCTCGACGACGATTCACGCCGGGACGGAAGGCAACGCGCTGTCGGTCAACGTCAAGGCGAACAAGATCTATTTCGTCGGCTACGAGGACAACTTCCTGACGGTCGTGGATGGCGTCACCAACGAGCCGACGCGGATCGAGGTTCCTGGTTTTCATCAGTGGGACTCAGCCTTCAACGAGAGGAACGGACTCCTCTATCTACCGACGCCGAACAATAACGCCGTCACGGTCATCGACACGCGGACCAGCGCTGTCTCGATGGTTGGGACCGGCAGCGTGCCGATGGCGGCGGCTGTCAATGAAGTCACGAACCGCATCTACGTCGTGAACTACGCCAGCAGCGACGTCACGGTCATTGACGGCGCGTCGAACCGGCCGCTCGCCACGGTCAAAGTCGGGTTGTGGCCGCAGCAGATCGCGATCAACAGCAGGACGAACATGATTTATGTCGTCAACACACACGCGAACAGCGTGTCCGTGATCGACGGCCGCACGAATACAGTCGCGGCGACGGCGCCAGCAGACAAAGGACCATGGGCCGTGGCGGTGAACCCGGTGACCAACATGATTTATGTCGCCAACCGACTGAGCGACAAGGTCACCGTGATCGACGGCCACACGAACAAGGCCGTGCAGCGGTAATCTACCAATACCATCGTGCAATGGCCCTCGCGTGACACACATGCTCCAATCGTGATCGAGCGCAGAGAAGAAATGGAGAGGGCAACATGATCACACGCGGCTTTCAAGGCAGACGGTCCCAATCCGAGTCGAAACGGCTCCCGCCGGGACAGCACGAAACCAGAGACTTCCCCGTGTTGTCCGCCGGCCCCACTCCGCTCACCCCACTGCATGCTTGGACCTTTGCGCTCGAAGCGGAGGATGGCACGAAGATCGTGTCGTGGAGCTGGGACGAGTTTCGTGCGCTTGGTCCGACCGAGGTCACGGTGGATATTCACTGTGTGACGCGCTGGTCGAAGTTCGACACTGACTGGCGCGGCATCTCCGTCGAGCGAATCTTCGCAGCGGCCGGACTCGACGAGCCACCTTCCCCTTTTGTGATGGCGTTTTGCGATGGCGGGTATACGACCAACCTGCCGGTAGAGGATCTGCTGGAAGGAAAGGCGCTGGTCGTCTGGGAGTACGACGGCGAGCCGCTCGAGCCCGAGCACGGCGGGCCGGCGCGCCTCCTGGTGCCGCACCTCTATTTCTGGAAGTCCGCCAAGTGGGTACGCGGCCTGCGCTTCATGGAGGACAACGAGCCAGGGTTCTGGGAGGTTAACGGGTACCACAGCTACGGTGACCCGTGGCAGGAACAGCGGTACGACGGTGATTAAAGTTCCCAAGGCATCCGCCTGGCAGGTCGCGACGGTCGTCTCCATCCGTGACGAGACGCATCGGGTGAAGACCATTCGCTTTGCGGTCAGCAGCTGGCCTGGCCACCTATCGGGCCAGCACGCCGACGTACGCCTGACGGCCGAGGACGGCTACCGTGCGGAACGCAGCTACTCCATTGCCTCGCCGCCCGAGGTGTCGGCACTGGAGCTCACCGTCGAGCGCCTTGATGATGGTGAAGTGTCTCCGTTCCTCACCGGCCAACTGCAACCCGACGACACGATTCAACTGCGCGGGCCGATCGGCGGGCATTTCGTCTGGTCCGCTTTGCAACGGCAGCGTCCTCTTCTGCTGCTTGGCGGCGGGAGCGGGATTGTGCCCCTCATGTGCATGCTGCGGCACCGGCGATCGTCAGGCAGCGCGGTGCCGGCCGCGCTCCTGTACTCGGCCCGCACACGCGAGGATGTGATCTACCGCGAGGAGCTCGAGGATCTCGCACGCAGCGATGACCGATTCAAACTTTGGCTTACGCTGACGCGGGATTCTGCCCCGGGGTGGGCCGGCGCGGTCGGGCGTGTCGAGCTGCCAACCATCCAGGTGCTGCTGAAAGCCCTCGGCGGAGTGGCAGACAGCTTCGTCTGCGGTTCCGCCGGATTCGTTGAGGCGGCGTCTGCCCTGCTGTTAAAGGCTGGACAGCCGGCCGAGGCGATCCGCACCGAGCGGTTTGGGCCAACAGGAACGTAGCGCAGCAGCATGAGTTCGCAATCCGAGTCTGTATATGCCCACGAGTACCTAACGACGTCTGGACTGCCCTGGCGTTGGGCGCAGTGTCCTCCGTCGGGCTGCTGATCGGCGCGGTCGCCGGAGCATTCTCCCGAATGCCGCACCAACCCATCGCGATGTCCATGTCGGTAGGAGCGGGACTGCTGCTCGCCGGTGTGTCCCTCAAAGTGGCTGCGGATGCGATCCGGGTCGCCGGGCCAATGGCAGCGGCGCTGTCACTGCTGCTTGGGGCAGCCGTGTTCAGCGCGAGCAACGCGCGTCTCGCGCGGTTCGGTGCTGCTCACCGCAAGCGATGCGGCGATTGTATTCAGCAGCCGGCCGAGTCGCAGCAGCCTGGCAGCGGAGTCGCTATCGCGCTCGGCAACGCGCTTGACGCGGTGCCGGCGGCGATGCTGTTGGGAATCGCTCTGAGCCAGCCGGTCGTCCCCCTCGCGCTGGTGATCGCGTTCTCCGTGGGCAACGTTCCCATGGCTTTATCGAGCACGGCGGGGATGCGGGCTGCCGGCCGCAGTTACCTCTACATCTTCCTGCTCTGGAGTGCGATCGCCATCGGGGGGGCGGTAGTAATCGCGGCAGGGTATGTGGGGTTTGGTTCGCTCAGTGAGGCGTGGCCACCGCGGCTGCAGGCATTTGGAGCCGGAGCACTGCTCGCGATGACTGCGGAAACGATGATTCCGGAGGCCGTCCACAACAGTCCGCGTTTCTCCGGCTTGCTCGCCGCTTTCGGTTTCGGCCTCCTGCTGCTTGTAGACGCCACGACACGTTAGAGACTCTAAGCGTTCCGTGATGGGTGGCTCGGCGCTGTTGTTTTCCTCGGTCGGCGGCATTTCACGATCGTCCGGCCGTTCTGAGCGCGCAACTGGTCGCGCCGGCGCCGGCGAGGAAGGAGCACAGGTGTCGATATCCCTTCAGATGCGGCGCGCTGGTGAGGTCGTCGTCATCGCGTGCAGCGGGAAGATTGTCGGCGGTTCTGAGGCGGACGAGTTGCAGCAAGTCATTGGGGACCTGCTGCCGCTCGAACCCAACGTCGTGTTGAGTGTCGCGCAGGTGACGTCGCTCGACAGCGCCGGCGTTGGCGTGCTCGTCCGGTTCCTGCACCGGACGCGCAATGCGTCTGGTGACCTCAAGCTCTGTTGCGTGCCGCCGCGGCTGGCAGAAGTACTGCGAATCACGAAGCTGGCCGGCATCTTCGACGTGCACACCCGTGAGGACGAGGCGATCGCCGCGTTTTATGCGCAATCCAGACGTGCGGACGCTCCAACGACGCTCGGTCGCGACGTCCTCTGCGTCGACGATTCTGTCGATGTGCTGGCGTTTGTCTGCGAGGTACTGCACGAGGCTGGTTACCGTGTCATGCCCTGCGGCAATGTCTCGGACGCCGCCGTGCTCCTCAAAGCCTCTCGCCCGCGAGTGCTCGTCATCGGCGCCAGCGCCCGCGCGCGTCTGGACTCCGTGCGGGTGGGCGCCTCGCACGAGGCCGGCAACGCGGTCGCGATACTCGAACTGCCGGACGGTTTCGCGAGTCGCGACCCGGTTGAGTCGAGCCGTGAACTCGTCTCCCGGGTGCGCGATGTTGTGGGTGAGCCGGCCTGACATCAGCAGGCATACGGCTGTCTCCTTCGATCTTCACCTGTCTCGCCGCGTGACGACGTCCGTCCCGTAGAATACCAGTGGCCGATTACGACAACGAGCGACGTTTGACCATGGCGGATCCCTACCTCCGTGTCCATGCCGTGAACATCTACGTCAAAGATCAGGCGCGAAGTCTGGACTTCTACCTGAACACGCTCGGATTCCACATCGCCTTCGACGCTCGCGTCGGGTCCGGTGAGCGGTTGTTGGCGGTGGCTCCGCCCGACGGGTCAGCCGTGCTGACACTGATCCAGGCCAAACCCGAGTCTCCCCAGGCCCGGCTCGTCGGCCGCGCGACACAGGTGGTGTTCGTGACCGAGGATTTGCCCGCCACCTACACCGAGTGGCGGCGACGGGGCGTTCGCTTCCGGAACGCACCGCGCCTCCGGCGCGTCGTCTACGATCGGTCGGGCGATGCAGCCGATCGATCTTCAGTGCCCTCGACAACCGAGCGGGACCGACCCGCGTGGGGCGGCGTCTTCACGCGCTTCGAGGACGTCGATCGGAACTCGTTCGCCCTGGTGAGCTTCGACGAAGTCAGCCGCGCGGTCGAAGCGCAACGTCGCGCCGCCGCCGAGAAGCAGGAGGCCGAGCAGCGCGCCGCCCACGAGCTCGAGATCGCCATGCAGGTGCAGGCGCGGCTCTTTCCTCAGCGACTTCCGCCGATGCGCTCGCTGGAGTACGCCGGCGCATGCGTCCAGACGCGTCGGGTGGGGGGCGACTACTACGATTTCCTCGATCTTGGGCAGGACCGGCTTGGGCTGGTCATCGGTGACATCGCCGGCAAAGGCATGCCTGCCGCGCTGCTGATGGCCAACCTTCAGGCTAATCTGCGCAGTCAGTGCGCTACAGCGGTCGAACAGCCCGAGCGTTTTCTGCGGACCGTGAACCGACTCTTTTACGAGAGTACGGCCGACAATGCCTACGCGACCTTTTTCTACTCGGAGTTCGACGACCGAGCGGGACGCCTGCGCTACGCGAACTGCGGACATTTGCCGGCGCTGGTGCTGCGACGCGCCGGCAACGTCGAGCGGCTCGAGCCGACGGCAACGGTGCTGGGCCTATTCTCCGAGTGGGAGTGCCGGACGGCGGAGCTCCAGCTCTCCGCAGGAGATCTTCTGGCGATCTACACCGATGGGATCACCGAGGCCTTCGACGCCCAGGACGACGAGTTCGGGGAAGGGCGGCTCGTCGAGACGCTGCACGCGCATCGTGACCTGCCGTCGCAAGATCTGATCGCCGCCATTTACGACGGCGTCCGCCGCTTCAGTCCGCAGGAACAACGCGACGACATGACCCTGATTGTCGCGAGATGCCGGAACTGCTGAGCCAGCTCGCTCGCCTTCGGCGAGCTTCGGCTCGGCAGGCCGTGTCGCGCGCGTTGGGCGCGCTTCGGCTCGGCAGGCCAGCGAGCCAGGGACTTGCGAAGGCTGTCGCCGAACCGGCGGCTTGTCCGCCGGAGCGCAAAGCGCGAAGGTGGAAGCCGCGAAGGCGGACCTCCTGAATCCGCAGACGCGACGAGATTCCGCCGTAGCCTAGGCGAAGGTTGTTGAGCCCACCGCAGGATGTCAACTAACTTCCCGTGAGCGTGACTGAAGGTTAAGAAGCCGGCTGCGTGAGTTCTGGCTGCACGAACGACCAATGGCTGTGGACGATCTTCCACGTCCCGCCAATCTGACGGTAGACCTCGGTGGAATTCCAGCGAGCCAGGACACGTTCCGGGCCATCTGGCAGTGTTCCGTAGTTGATAAGGTTGAACGTCAGGAGCGCCATTCCGCCGTCGCGCTGAACCTTGGGATCGATCATGTCGTACCGTGGACTTGTGAACGGGGGCTTCATGCTCTTCATTTGCTCTACCCGGATTCGCAGGGCGTCGAGCCCATCGACGCGCTTGTCCGTAAACGGATCGAAATACGTCACCTCTGGCGCTTGGAGATCGAGATAGCCCTGAGGGTCCATCCTGATCCACCGATCCAGCGCGGAACGCTCCAGGGCGACGAGCTCCTCGAGCAAGCGATCCACAGAATCTCCTCCGTCCCGCACGACGTGTTAAGGCGGCAGACCCCTGATGGGCGCGCGCGGTCGATCTCTGTGATTGTCGATCGGTTCGAACCGGGATGGCTCGTGGTCGAAGTAGTCCCAGCTCGTGCCCATAAACTCAGCAGTCAAAGTCCGATCGGAGACGCGTAAGACGTCGACCTGCTGCCCCAAAGACCTGACTCGTATTGATCTTGCGCCAGGATGTAAAGGGATCCCCGCAATGGATGACGATCGCGGTCGAGCTACAGCGATCACGTAAGAATGACCTTCGGCTCGTATGACCTCGATACACCGGAGGTTCGGCCAACCGCCCGCAAGTCTCTGACAGAACTCGACAATTACGATTCTGACCTCGCGGGACCGGTTTTGCACGTCCAGGGACCACCCCTGGAGGTGGCAGTCGATGTTGTGGCTGTTTCATCGTAGCGGCGAGTACCCTATACTGCGAGGCGCGGACCTGCCTCGATGACTCGGGTTTTGAGCTCGTGATCGAATCAGGCCGACGGGTCCAGTGTGAGTGGTTTGCCGACGAAACCCAATTGACTCGGCGCTGGGATCGTCTGAATCGCGAATTGCGCCTGGAGGGATGGGCGGATTACACGGGGTCGAACGTTGACGTCTGCCCCAGAGAAATCACGCGGACTCGGAAACGCTCGACAACTTAAGGGGCAAAACCGTGACGCCGAGGGTGCGAGAGAAGCAGCGCATGGCCCGCGCGCGTGGTGTTACGGTCGCGTCACGTACGCCCTGGCGCGCTGCAGCTCCGGCCGCGAGCCATCGCCGGTCGAGGCAAGCTGAATGCCAACATCTTCGGGATCGAAGAAACCGCGGCGACGAATCATGCCACCACGCGGGCGCTCGTCATGGAGCTGGTGCCGGGTGACACCCTCGCTGACGGCATCGCCCGTGGACCCATCCCGGTTGACGAAGCCATCCCCATTGCCCGCCAGGTTGCCGAGGCGCTTGAAGCCACGCACGACGCCGGAATCGTCCACCGAGATCTGAAGCCGGCCAACATCAAGCTGCGACCGGACGGCATTCGTCTTGGCCATTATGCATGAGTGAGGTCGGGATGGAGCTCTGCAGCAGTAGAATTGCGACGACTCGGGGCCTTCGCCTCGAGGAACCGCGCGCAACGAATGCCTATGAAGACTCTCGCTGTACTGACCTTGGGAAGGGCGCTCGCTCTGGCGGTTGCAATCTGGAGCGCCGCCGGCGCCAGCGCCGCGGCACAGTCCAACGCCATCCAAATCGAGAACGCCAAGCCTGGATCCACCGACTGGCTGCTGACCAGAGTAGCTCGGCACGACGACGAGATCTACGAGCTCGGCTGGCATCGACGACGGGGCATCGAGGCCTACGCGTCGCACACGAGCCTCAAGGCCGGCGACACGCTGAACGTGCACGTCAGCACCTATCCGGTGAACACGTATTCCGTCAGCGTCTACCGAATGGGGTACTACGGCGGCGCTGGCGCGCGGCTGATGCGAACGCTCGGTCCGCTGCAGGGAACCGCCGAGCCGACTCCCCCGGACGGCGTTCGCAACCTGATTGAATGCAACTGGAAGGTGGGCTTCAGCCTGGAGATTCCGAAGGACTGGCTGAGCGGCGTCTACATGGGTAAGCTCTCGACGCTTCCCTCGGCGACGGGTCAGTATCTCGATCTGGAGATGGTAAGCGAGACCTACGTCATCTTCATCGTCCGCGACGATCGCAAGGCCGACCTCCTGTTCCAGGCCTCAGACATGACCTGGCTGTCGTATAACCGTTGGCCCCAATGGCGGTCGCTGTACGACCTCGGAAACGCGCCATGGGGCTCCTCGAACAGCAAGGTCGGTTACGACGTCGGGTTCGATCGGCCTGTACGCGCTGTACTGGAACGGGTACCCCGCGGGTTTCCATCCGCTGACCAACGGATCCGGCGAGTTCCTGATGACCGAATTTCCGCTGGCGTTCTGGCTGGAGAGGGAAGGCTACGACGTCACCTACATTTCCAACGTCGACACGCACGAGGACGATCGCGGGCTGCTTCGCGCGAAGGTGTTCCTCTCGGTCGGCCACGACGAGGTACTGGACAGAGCGGATGTTCGAGAATGTGACCGCGGCACGCGACGCCGGCGTCAGTCTGGCTTTCCTGTCGGGCAACTCCATTTCCGGCGTCGTGGAGCTGCTGCCGAGCAGCGACGGCCGGCCGAACCGCGTGATGCGACGGGCCGGGCGGGGATTTCAGGGCGAGCAGGAGCTGATGGGCGCCACGTCGTACGGTGTGGGCTTCGCGGACTGGACCAGCGACAACCCGGAGCACTGGGCCTTCGAAGGCACGAACATGAAGAAGGGCGATCGCGTGGCGCAGCTCGTAGGCTGGGAATACCACGGGCCTCCGCTCGCGAAACATCCCGGCCTCGTGGTGCTGTCGGAAGGGCCGGTCTACGGCGCCAGCGGGGAGAAGCGGACCGGCACGTACGCCACGACGCTGTACACGGCGCGAAAAGGCAATCTGGTCTTCAATGCTGGAACCTGCTGGTGGAACGTCGTGCTGTCGTCTCCGCCCGGCTTTCAGAATCCTCCGCGCAGGGACTTCCGCCGCAGCGATTCGCGCATCCAGCGGATTACCCGCAACGTCCTCGACCGGATGATCGCGACGAAGCTGGCCGACTGAGTCAAACCCGCAACAGTCCCTACATATCCTCGAGCGGCCGCACCTCGCATTCCCCTTCGAACGCGGGCCAGTGCACCAGGTGAATCTCCATGAACTGGCGAGCGACCTGGAGCGCTTCCTCTTTCGATTTCACCTCGACCAGCGCGTAACCGCCGACGACCTCTTTCGCTTCAGTGAACGGGCCATCGGTGACGCTCAGTTTGCCGCCGCTCTGGCGAATTCGCAGCCCGTCGGCGGTGCTCTTGAGCCCCGCGGTGTCCTTGAGTACGCCGCTTTTGAATCCCTCCTCGACGAATTTGCCCATCGCCTCTTCTAGTCCCGCCGGGATGGGCTGTGAGCGATGACTTTCGGAATGTTTGATCAGCATCAGGTACTTCATGAATCGGTCTCCTGGTCCATAAGATGTTGGCAGCCAAGATGTTACGGTGATTTGTGATACGTCATCTCATAAATACGGCCGACGGCTGATTCACGATGATCGCGAAGACCGCCAAGCTTCACGGCTCGACGCGCCTCTACGTAACTGAACGCGCGTTGCGCGTGAAACCTTACAGGACCCAGGTCGCTTCACAGTGCCCCGGCTCCCGACTTGTAGGCTGACGGCCGTGCACCTCACGACGGACGGCCATAAGCCTTAGCTGGAAGCGTCGAAGCCGCGTTCGGAATGGAGCCCGCAAGCCGAGCGCCGCTTCCGTAGAACTGCCTGCTACGGGCCGCGTCACTCCAGGTGTAGCATGATGACCCGGTGGCCGTGTGGCTGCCCGTGCCCATGGAGGACTCCCGCATGCGCGACGACTCGACCCGGACCGTTTCTCGCAGGCAGTTCACGTCGACGGCCGCGATGGCCGCGCTGTCGGCCGCCATCGTGCCGGGCCGCGTGGTGGGACAAGATGCGCCGAGCAACAAGCTGGACCTCGCCGCCATCGGCATCGGCGGGATGGGTGCCTCCAATCTCAAAGCGTGCGCCGACGAGAACATCGTCGCGCTCTGCGACGTGGACCGCGGCTATGCTGCGAAGGTCATCGCGGCCTACCCGAAGGCGAAGTTCTACGTCGATTATCGCGAGATGCTCGAGAAGGAGACGGGCATCGACGGCGTGATCATCGCGACGCCCGACCACACGCACGCCGCGATCACGATGGCCGTGCTCAGGGCCGGCAAGCACGTGTACTGTCAGAAGCCGCTGACGCACACGGTCTTCGAGGCCCGCGCGGTCACCGAGGCCGCCCGCAAGCACAAGGTCGTCACCCAGATGGGCAACCAGGGCCAGTCCTACGACTCGATGCGCCTGCTGAAGGAATGGCTCGACGATGGGGCGATCGGGAATGTGACCGAGGTCCACGCGTGGACCGACAGGCCCGTCGGTGGCGACCCGTGGTCGGACTTCGAGGTCCGGGCACGGCCGAAGGACACGCCGCCGGTACCGGAGACGCTCGACTGGGATCGGTGGCTCGGGCCGGTCGCCTACCGGCCGTATCACCCGGCCTATCACCCGATGAAGTGGCGCGCGTGGCAGGACTTCGGCACCGGTGCGCTGGGCGACATGGGGTGCCACATCCTCGATCCCGCCTTCTGGGCGCTCGAGCTCGGACCGCCATCAACGGTCGAGGCGACCTCCACGCACTTCGAACCGGACGTGGCTTCCGAGACCTATCCGCGCGCATGCATCGTCCGCTACACGTTCCCGGCGCGCGGCAGCCGGCCTCCCGTGAAACTCACCTGGACCGACGGACGCCTGCTGCCGCCGCGGCCGCCCGCGCTCGAGCCGGGACGCAAGCTGCCCGGCAGCGGCGCGTTGCTCATCGGCGACAAGGGGACCATCCTGCACGGCTCACACGGCGCCGACGGCGTGCGGCTGATCCCCGAGACGCGGATGCAGGCGTATACACGGCCGCCGCAGAGGCTGCGTCGGGTCAAGGGCACCCACGAAGGCGACTGGATTCGCGCCATCAAGGAGGGCCCGACGGGCGTTCCGCCCAGCTCGCCCTTCGAGTACGGCGGCGTGCTCACCGAGATGGTGCTCCTCGGCGTGCTGGCGATCCGCCTGAAGGACCAGCGGCTGGAGTGGGACAGCAGAAATCTGCGGTTCACCAACAACGACCAGGCAAACGAGCTGCTGAAGATCCATTACCGCGAGGGGTGGACGCTCTAGCAGCCATAACGCTGAGGCGCAGGCAGGCGCGATCGGCCCCCACGTACGCGGCTCGCGGGTCAGAGACGAAGACATCATCATGCTCAGCCCCGCAGCCCGCGCGGCGTTTCCCGACATCGAACGGCTGGTCTCGTTGACGTCTCCCGTTGATCCGATCGCGATCGCTGGGGCCGCCGGCAAGATCCTCGACCGTCTCGGGGTCCTGCACTGGCGCACGCTGCTCGTCCGACTTCGAGTTGTCGGGGAGCGGGTCGGCACCAGCCCCCTATTGCGGCGCGGTGGCGATGCGCAGACTCGTGACGGGCTGCCCGTCCTTCAGAAACCGGACGCACGCCTGCCAGTTGTTCACCTCGTTGACCACCTTCAACACCAGCACGTTCTGGCCCCTGACCAGCGTGACCGCGACGGGGCTGGCATCCTTCTCCAGCACGCGCGTCTCGGCGAACTTGAACACTTCCTTGCCGTTCAGCCACACCTTCCCTTGGTCGTTCGTGCCGAGCGCCAGAGTGACCTTCATCTCGTCGTCGGCCATCACATAGGCGACGCCGTAGGCGGCAACCTGTTCGCCTGGCTGAGGAAACGCCTGCAGAAAATCGATGAAATAGTCGGACGCCTGATGCGGTTGCCAGGTCAGCGGTGTGTTGATGATCACGACGCTATCGCGCGGCTTCGGCTTGATCGCCGGCTCATCGTTGAGGAACGGGTGATCGATCGCCGCGGCGCCCGAAACGTCGAACGCGATCGGCGCCAATATCAGCCAGTTGCGGATGAAGCCGTCGGCGTCCGGTGAAAACGTCTGCGGCGGAGCCAGGAGCGTGGCGCCGATCAACACGATCGCGAAGATCTTCATGCAGCCTCCTTCAGGGAGCGCGCGGCCAACCGCGCGCCGATCCGGCCGGACTGTATCACGCGCCCGGAATGGAGAACCACCGCGCCTGCGGCGATGTCGGTTCCCACAACGGGACACGCACAGCTGCAAGACTCGTTACCGACGCGCGCATTCGGACGGAATGGATCTCCGAAGAATCGTCAGGCCATATGGGCGCAGTCGTTGCGGAATGGTCTCCGAAGTCGTTGACGAACAGCGCGTCGCAGAGCGCGCCGTCCCCGGCGTGCTGCGGTCGCCGCTGCTGCGACGGCTCACTGCCTTTCTTCACGCGATTCGCGCGAAGCGACAGCACTGAACCGACAATGTCACGCGCGGCTTGTCGGGCCCCGTCCGGGTCGACTATCCTACGCGGGCGATAGACTCGGGAGGGCGCATGAATGTCGATCGAAGAGGCTTCGCGAAGTCGCTCACCGGGGTCGTCGGCGCGCTCGCCGCCGGCCCGAAGGTGACAGCCGCGTCTCCGACGCCCGCACCCGGCTCACTGGCGCGCGCGCAGGCCCGGCTGGCTCCGGCGATGGTCACCAGGATTCGCGTCTTCTACCCGCCCAACTACAACCCGGACGGCCCGCAGGCCTTCCCGCAAAGCAACATGGTCATCCTCGTCGACACCGATGCCGGAATCACCGGGATCGGTCAGGGCGGGTCGCCGGACACCGTCCGCAACGTCGCCCGAAGCGTCATCGGCAAGAACGCGTTCGACACCGAGATGATCTGGCAGGCGGCCTTCATGGACGGGTTCTACTCTCCCGGCAAGGAGCGGCTGCACGCACTCGGTGCCATCGACCTGGCGCTGTGGGACATCAAGGGCAAGGCGCTGAACGTGCCGCTCTATCAGCTGTTCGGGGGCAAGGCGCGCGAGCACATCGAGCTCTATGCGACGTCGGGTCTGCCCCAGGGCCTGGTTCCGCCGGCCGAAGCGGCGGCGATGGGCTTGAAGGATCGCGCGGCGGCGACGATGGCGGCTGGTTATCGCGTGTACCGCGTGGACGGCGGCATTCTGCCGAGCACCGGCCGCGCGGGAGGGGCTGCCGCGGCGGGCGGCGCTGTGGCGGGCGGAGCCGCGGGTGCGCCGCCAGCCGGGCCTGGTGGGGGCGGGCGCGGCGGCGGTCGCGGTGGCGGCCGGGGCGGCTCGGTGTTCGATTCGAGGTCGCGCATCCGGCTGATCATCCAGGCGGTGGAGCAAATCCGCGACGGCGTCGGCCCGGACGGCAACTGGATGATCGACCTGCACCAGAAGTTCGACTTCCACGAGGCCGTGGAAGTCTGCCGGCTGATGGAGCCGTACCGGCCGTTCTGTGTCGAGGACCCGGTTCGCGAAGAACAGTTCCGGACGCAGATCCCGAAGTTGCGGCTGCTGACGACCGTGCCGCTGGCGCCCGGCGAGGAGTGGGGAACGAGGGCGGAGTTCAGCCCCCTCGTCGAGCAGCGAGACATCGACTTCGCGCGCGCGTCGCTGCCGAACGTCGGCGGCATCACGGAGATGCTCAAGATCATGGCGGTCTGCGATACCCACAAGGTCGGTATCGTGCCGCACTTCACCGGTCCGGTCGCGACCGCCGGCCACATGCACACGATGATGGCGTTCCCCGGTCAGGTGCTCATGGAGTACAACCAGGGCGAGCGCCCGGTGCCGTACATGCCCGAGTTCCTCGACTGCAAGAACGGCAAAGTGTGGCCCAACGACCGGCCCGGCCTTGGCATCAGCGTCGACGTAAAGCAGCTCACCTTCATCGAGGCGATGACAGAAGCAGCGCCGGGGATTACTCACCGGCGGCCAGACGGCTCGCTCACGCACTGGTAACCGTTGGTTCGAACAGCGCCGGCGGCGTGAACGCCGCCTTCATTCCGAGGTGTGCGATGGCGATCAGTCGCGCTCGCTCGTTCGTGCTAACCGCCGTCATCGTCGCGACTGCCGCGGTCATCGCGATAGCAGGCGCCTTCAGAGCATCAGCTGCCACCGCACAGACCGACGCCCGCCCCAACATCATCGTCATCCTCGTCGACGACATGGGCTGGTCGGACATCGGATCCTACGGCGGTGAGATTCCGACGCCTCATCTCGACGCGCTGGCCGCGCGCGGCGTCCGCTTCACCCAGTTCTACAGCACCCCACGCTGCTCGCCGACGCGCGCCAGCCTGTTGACCGGGCTCTATCCCCATCAGGCGGGCATGGGGCATCTCGACAACGTCATCCGCGAAGGGTCGCCGGGGACGACGGGCCGCCTCAATGACCGGTCGGTGACAATTGCCGAAGTCCTGCGCAACGCCGGCTATTTCACGGCGATGTCGGGCAAGTGGCACCTCGGTCAGCAAAACGGCTCGCCGCCCTGGCAGCGCGGCTTCGAGCGCGTGCTGAGCCTGCGTGCGGGGGGCATGTATTTCCCCAACCAGAGTTTCCAGGGTGGCGGCGATGAGCTCACCCGACGGGCGCAGGAGCCGCTCTACCTCGACGGTACGCCGACGCCGCGCGATTCCCCGGTCTTCGGGCAGAACTGGTACGCGACGTCGCTTTGGACGGATTTCGGGCTGACCTTCATCGACGAGGCGAGGAAGGCCAATAAGCCCTTCTTCCTCTACCTCGCACACAACGCGCCGCATTTTCCGCTGATGGCGTCGGCGGAGTTGATTGCCAAACACCGTGGCAAGTTTAAAGCCGGCTGGGACAGCCTGCGCGACGCGCGTTACCGCCGGCAAATCAAGATGGGATTGATCGAGGCCGCCTGGCCGCTCAGCCCGCGCGAAGCTGACTCACCTGCGTGGGAATCGCTGTCGGATGAAGCGAAGGACCGCTTCGATCATCTGATGGCGGTCTATGCCGCGATGGTCGAAGCGATCGATACCAGCGTGGGTGTGCTGGTCAAAGGGCTGGAGACGCGAGGCGCCCTCGACAACACGCTGATCGTCTTTCTGTCGGACAACGGCGCCAACGCCGAGACGGGTCCGGGCGGACGCTTCAATGGCAGTCCGCCCGGCGGACCGAACTCGAACCTGTACCTCGGCATGAACTGGGCTGCCCTCGGCAGCACGCCCTTCCGCCGGTTCAAACACTTCACCCACGAGGGAGGCATCGCCACGCCTCTCGTCGTGCACTGGCCCCGGGGCATCCCTGCCAACCGGCGCAACGCCCTCGAACGTCAGCCCGCACACGTCATCGACGTGATGCCGACACTCGTCGACGTCACGGGCGCGAACTATCCTCGCGAGTTCAAGGGCCAGACGATTCAGCCCATGGAAGGCGTCAGCCTGCGCCCCGCGTTCCTGGGGCGCTCGCTCCGTCGCACGCAGCCCCTCTTCTGGGAACACGAGGGTAACCGCGCCGTCCGCTCTGGCAACTGGAAACTCGTATCGACCTATCCCGATGACTGGGAGCTATACGACCTGGCGGCCGATCGCGTCGAGCGCAACAACCTCGCGGCACGCCGTCCCGATCTCGTGAAAGGTCTTGCCGCCGAGTGGAACGCCTGGGCGGAGCGGGCCCACGTGGATCCCTGGCCCGGGCCGCGGCGGCTGCCATGGGGCGACGATGCACCGGCTGCCGGTCGGGAAGGGAAGTGACCAAGCCAATCACCGGAACAAGCGCGGGCAAACTCCTTGAAGCAGCGGCGCCACGTCAGCCACTCGTGCGCGGTGCCGGGCGACTCATAATAGATATTCTTGATGCCGTCCGGCTCGGCAACCTCGATGCCGCTGTTGTAGAAGCCGATCCGAAGAACGTCTGCGTTGCCGGATCTGCGACCACGGCGCCATCGATGGACAGCGTGTAGTCTTCTGCACAGGGGCTCTCCTCGCGAACCGGTGTTCCATCAGCGTTGGCCGGCCGTCTTCGAAGAACGACGAGCCTGCGTGAACAGCAGTGGCGACAGGTCGCGGAGATAGCGCCGCCAGACGCGCCAGTGATGCGCGCCTTCTGTTTCGAGGTATGTGTGTTTGATGCCGGCACTGTCGAGCGCCTGATGCAGGGTTTTCGCCCCCTTGAGCGCGGTATCATCCGTGCCGCACGCGATCCAGAGCAGATCGATCAGCTTGTTGGTTTTGTCCCGGTTGGCCGCCAGCGTCGCGAGCGGCTCGCCGTCCGCGCCGGCAGCCATCCCGGCGCTCATGATGCCGACTCGACTGAACGTCTCGAGGTGGCGTAGTCCGAAACGCCCAGCCTGCCCGCCTCCCATCGAGAAGCCGACGATCGCCCGGTGCTTGCGGTCGGCGATCGTCCGGTACCTGCCGTCGATCATCGGGATGATGTCCTCGAGAAGGTCACGTTCGTAGAGGGCCGCGTCTCCACCGAACGTCCCGGCCCCTTGAGCCGCGATGCCCGTACCATCACCGTTGACGTGCGCACCGCCGTAGCCCAGGGGCATGACCACGAGGAAGGGATCAATCGCGCGTCGCGCCAGCAGATTGTCGAGAATGTCGTTCGCCCGACCGTACCGATGCCAGGAATGATGATCGTTCGCGAAGCCGTGAAGCAGGTAGAGCACGGGATAGCGGCGGCTCGACGCCTGGTCATATCCCGGCGGCACATAGACGGTCAGCTCACGGGTCACGCCGTTCGACTTTGACTTGTAGAGCAGCGTCCGGATCTCCCCGTGAGGCACATCCTGCACGTCGTAGAATGCCGGCGTGTCGCCGGGTACGGTCAATAGGCTGGTCGTCGTGCTGGTCACATAGCCGATCTTCACTTGCGCGTTGCTGGGATCGAGCAACCGAACGCCGTCGACGGTGAAGTAGTAGACGTACATCTCCGGATCGAGCGGACCGACGGTGACGCTCCAGAGACCGTCTTCACTCTTCTGCATCGTCGTGTCGCTGCCGAAGTCGCCTGACACCGTCACAGCCTTCGCCTCCGGCGCCCGCAGGCGGAAGGTCACTCGACGGTCCGACGCCACTTCGGGCGACGTAATGCCCGTGCCGCGCCGAGTCCCGACCTCCTGCGCCGCAGCGGTTCCTCCCGCCAAGGGAACCGTCAGGCCAGCCCCCATTGCCGCAACCAGAACTGAGGCGCGCGTGCTTCGTGTCATGGTGAACCCCTCAGCGAGGTAGTGCGAATCGATCCACGCGACGACCGCTATCAATCCTGCTCCCAGCACGAGCGGCCCTCTCGAACCGGACTGGAATCAGTGGCGTGAAGACGTCGGCGGTCCGCTCAGGTCCCAATTTCGACTGTGGAAGATAGCACTGGCACCGTTTCCCAACAACAGAAAACCGATAATCTGGACGTCGACGAGACGAAAGGTGTGTCGATGACTGGATGCGATCGCCGGACTTTTCTGACGGGCCTCGGCAGCGCCGCAGGCGTCGCGGTCGCGGGCTCGTGGCTGCCCTCGACGGGCTACGCGCAGGCCGGTCCCGGTCCCGCAGATGACGTTCAAGCTGCCACCGCGCTTGTACACCGTGGCGCATCTGGCTGTCAGGGCGTAACCAAGAATCCTGGAATGGACCGAAGTCGCATCCGCCCGGTGTCGAAGGTATGATCGGCCAGCCATGCCCATCTTCCCGAAGACATCTTGACCGAACCCACCAGCGTCGACCCCGAGACGTTGGCCAATGTGGGTCCGTTACGATGGCTTGCCGGCGGCTGGGAAGCACAGAAGGGCGTCGACCTCAATCCGAAGGCCGCGGGGGACATATGGCCGATCTGAAACTGTTGGCGAGGCGCGCACTGGGCATGGCGCTGGGCCTCGCACTTGCCTCTGTCCTGTGCGACCCCGCCTTTGGCCAGGTCAAGACCACTGTTCCGGACGTCGTGGCCGGCGCCCGTCCGGCCCGCATGGAGCGCATCACCATTCACGGGAAAGCGCTCGAAGGCAATCTCGAGGGGAATGCCGTCGACCGGACCGTGCTCGTCATCCTGCCACCGAGCTACGCTGCCGAGCGCAACCGCCGGTATCCGGTCGTGTACGCCCTCCACGGCTACTCGATCGGCGCCGAGCAGTGGTCGCAGGAAATCCACGTGCCACAGACGGTCGAGGGGGCGTTCGCCAAAGGGGCGCGCGAGATGATCGTCGTGCTTCCGGACTCGAAGACGGTGCACAACGGATCGATGTACTCGAGCTCAGTGACCACCGGAGACTTCGAGAACTTCATCGCGCGTGACGTCGTGTCCTACATCGACGCCCATTACCGGACGATGCCCAATCGCAGCAGCCGGGGGCTGGTCGGCCACTCCATGGGCGGCTACGGCGCCTCGCGGATCGGCATGAAGCACGCCGACGTGTTTGGCAGCCTCTACATCATGAGCCCGTGCTGCCTGGCCCCTCGCGGGAGCGGCCCCGCCAACCCGGCGAACGAGGAAGCCCTGGCGGCCGTCAAGACGCCAGAGGACTCCGCGAAGCTGCCCTTCGGTTTGCGTGCCCAGCTCGCGTCGGCCGCGGCGTGGTCTCCCAATCCGAACAACCCGCCCCTCTATCTGGATCTGCCGACCGGATCGAACCAGCAAGAGGTGCTGGCCAAGTGGGCCGCCAATTCGCCGCTGGCCTTTGTCGATCAGTATGTCCACGACCTGCGGCAATATCGCGCGATCGCCGTGGACGTCGGCGACATGGACAACCTGAAAGCCGGTGCCAGCAAACTGCACGACGTGTTGACGAGTTACGGCATCACCCACGATTTCGAGATCTACTCGGGCACGCACACGAGCCAGGTGGCCGTCCGCTTTCAAGAGAACGTGATGCCGTTCTTCGGCAAGACACTGTCGTTCGAAACGGCGAGGCGGTGACGCGATGAAATGGCTGATCGGAATCGGAACGTTCATGGCCGCAGGGGTCGCCATCGCCCCGCTGACCGCGCGTCAGGACGTCGCGCTGAAGGATCTGATGCCGAAGGGAACGGTGATCGGCGTGGCGATCAATCAGCGCCAGAGCGATGGCGTCGACGCCGCCGCCGTCGACATCATCACGAAGCAGTTCAATCAAATCAGTCCGGAGAACCTGCTGAAGTTCCAGCTCGTGCACCCGGCGGCCGACCGATACGCCTTCGAGGCGCAGGACCGCTACGTGCAGTTCGGCCTCGATCGCAAGATGCAGGTCGTCGGCCACACCCTCGTGTGGCACCAGCAGACGCCGGCGTGGGTTTTTCAGGGAGCGGACGGCACGCCCGCCGATCGCGAGACGCTCCTCGCGCGCATGCGCGACCACATCCACACCGTCGTCGGACGCTACAAAGGCAAGATCCACGGCTGGGACGTCGTCAACGAGGCGATCGACGAGGACGGCACGCTGCGCAAGGCGCCCTGGCGAGACGGGATCGGCGACGACTACGTCGCCAAGGCGTTCGAGTTCGCGCGTGAGGCCGACCCGGGCGCCGAGCTCTACTACAACGACTACAACCTCGAGAAGCCGGCCAAGCGCGCGGGCGTGATCCGGCTCGTCAAGGACCTGCGGGCGCGCGGGCTGCGCGTCGACGGCATCGGCAACCAGGCGCACTGGCGGCTCGAGACGCCGACGATTGCCGAGATCGAGGAAGCCCTCGTCGACCTGCACAGCACCGGTCTCAAAGTGATGTACACCGAGCTCGACGTCAACCTGCTGCCGAACGCCGGACGCGGCGCCGATCCAGCCGTGGCGAACCCTTACGCCACCGGACTCCCCGATGAGAAGCAGCAGCAGCTGGCGAAGCGCTACGCCGACATCTTCGGCGTCATCGTCAAGCATCGCGACTCGGTCTCGCGCGTGACGTTCTGGGGTCTGAGCGACGCCGACTCGTGGCTCAATCGGGGCCGGATGAACTACCCGCTGCTCTGGGACCGCCAGCGCCAGCCGAAGCCGGCGTTCCAGGCCGTCGTGGACGTGCTGACGCGCGCCCGATGAGGCCGCGACGAGAGGCTAACAGCCGGTAGAAGCACAACGACCGGCACGCCAGATTCTGTTCATGGAGCGCTCATGACGTACCGCGCTCGTTGCCGCAACCATGCTGTTGCTCGTCTCTCCCGTGCTGGCACTCGATGGGCAGCCCGGAATCCACGATCCTTCGACGGTGGTGATGCACGGCGGCAGGTACTACACGTACGGGACCGGGGCCGGTCTGCCCATCTTGGTCTCGGATGACGGATGGACGTGGCGGCGGGCCGGCACCTTGATGCAGGCGCTCCCGGGGGGTCGTCCGGGCCCGGACGTCATCGCGCGTGGCGGCAACAACACCTGGGCGCCCGACGTGATTCGGGTCGGCGATCGAAGTACTTCCTTTACTATTCCGCGCCCGGCACGCAACCAAAATCGGCGATCGGCCTTCTGGTCGGCAAGACGCTCGATCCGGACTCCCCGGACTACAAATGGGAGGACGGCGGTCCGGTCGTCTGGTCCGATGGCGTCGAGGACAGCAATGCCATCGACCCGGGCGTGTTTCTCGATCCCACGACCGGTTCGCTCTGGCTCACGTACGGTTCCTACTTCGGCTACATCCGCCTCGTCGAGTTGAATCCGAAGACCGGGAAACGTCTGTATCCCGAGCGAAAGCCGGTTGACATCGCCATCAACTCCGAAGCGTCGATCATGATCTTCCGCGAGGGTTGGTACTACCTGCTGGTCACCCACGGGTCGTGCTGCGCCGGCGCGAATTCCTCGTACAACATCCGCATGGGCCGGGCCAGGAAAGTGACCGGGCCCTTTCTCGACAACATGGGCATCGACATGCTCCAGGGGGGTGGCAAGCTGTTTCTTGGCTCGAGCGGCCGTCAGATCGGCCCGGGGCATTTCGGGCTGCTCGACCTCGGCGACGGCGTGCAGAAGTTCTCCTGCCACTACGAGGCCGACCTCGATCGCGGCGGCATCAGCGTGCTGGACATTCGTCCCCTCCTCTGGCGCGACGGCTGGCCCGAGGCTGGCGCACAACTTCAAGGAAGGCACGTATCAGATCGAATCCGCGCGGACGGGCACCGCGCTCGAACTCGCCGTGCAGGGCATGCCCGTCGGCGGTTTCCGCGGCAGGGGTGGCCGCGGCGGCGGGGGAGGCCGTGGCGCTGGCGGAGGCCGTGGGGAGAGCGCCCCCCTCGAACCCATCCCGTCGCAGGACGCCGCTCAGGTCGCGGCAAGCTGGCCGGCCGGCGCCGTCGATGTTCGTATGTCGCCGTACATGGTGCAGGCCCAGCAGAAGTGGGCGATCGCGCCCGTCGCCAATGCGGGCGGCTATCCGGGATCGCCCTATTTCAAGATCACGATCGCCGGAACAGATCGCGCCCTCGCGGCCACCGGGGACGGCGAGCTCGTCGCCATCCCCGCCTTCACCGGCGGACCGGAACAGCTTTGGCGCATCGACCAGCTCACCGACGGCACGTATCGGCTGATGCCCAAGGCGGTCCCGAACTGCAAATGAACCGCTGGCGCTGTCCGCCGCCGGCAGCAGCAAGCCGACCCTCGACAGATTCAAGGCCGACAGCGATCGGCAGCGCTGGCTGCTCAAGACGCCGTGAGCGGATCGAGCCCGACCCAAGGCATCTCATGAACAAACTGCTCTGCTATCTCACGCCAGCGCTGGTCGTCCTGGCAGTCGTCGCTGGATCGGTGTCTGTCGTTGCCAGAGCCCAGGACGCCACCGCGCGCCCGCCGGCGCCCACGCTCGTGCGTCCCAAGACGCCGACCAGGGCGACCGACGCTGCCGGGTTCCTGCAGCGCTGGCTCGTGCTCGAGCCAATCCGCGTGACGGGACAGCTCACCGACAGCGCCGTTCAGGCCGCGGTCAAGACCGAGTACTTCCCCAACCAGCTCACCGTGATCCCGCGTGACGGCGACACGGTGACCGCCGGCGATGCCCAGCTCACGTGGCACGCCGTCGACACGATCAAGTACAACGTCAATCTCTTTCACTTCGCCTACGCGCTGGGGAAACCGACGTCGAACGTCCTCTTCTGGGCCGTCACCGTCGTCAACGCGCCGCGGGAGATGTCCGGCGTCCGCCTCGCCATCGGCTCGAACGCCGCCTCGGTCTGGTGGGTCAACGGCGAGGAAGTCATCAGCCTCTACAACGACCGGCAGGCGGTGATTGACGATGGCGTGTCGAAGCGGCTGACGCTGAAGCAGGGGCCCAACGTCGTCAGAGCCGTCATTATTAATGCGGGCGGAGCCACGGATTTCTGCGCGCGCTTTCTGGACGCGGAGAACAATCCGGTCAAGGGGCTTACCGTGAGTCTGGATGCGAAGGGGAAGGCAGCGCATCGCTAGCTGGTTGAAATTATATCGATTATCGTGTTGTTTGCCCGCCAGCCTTATGGTAGGTTCCCGCATCGCGCGATTCCCCAAGGGTCAGCAGACACATCCTTTTCGATTGGCAGGCGCGTCGTTCAGACGCGCCACACGGAGGCGCTGATGAGCACGAGCCCACTGCGGCGTGCGGGCACGGTAGCGGCTGTCCTCGCTTCTCGTCTCAATCCTCTCCCTCCCGACAGCAGCCATCGCCCAAGTGGCCACGGGCAGCATCGTCGGAACCGTCGTCGATGCGAGCGGCCAGATCGTGCCGGGCGCACAGGTCACGGTCCGGGAGGTCAACCGGAACACGACGACAGCCCTCACCTCCGATGCGGTCGGCGTCTTCACCGCGCCGTTCCTGGTCCCGGGCACCTATGAAGTGTCGGTCGAGTTGCAGGGATTCAAGTCCTGGATTCGCCGCGGGATCGTGCTGCAGGTGAACGATCGGCTCAGAATCGACGCCAAGCTCGAAGTGGGTACGGTGACGGAATCCACGACGGTCACGGCGGAGTCGCCACTCGTGCGAACCGACTCCTCGGAGGTCGGGACCGTCATCGAAGAGATGGCGGTCAAGGAATTGCCGCTGAACGGACGCAACTTCGCGACGCTCGTCTACCTGGCGCCGGGGATCACGCCGGGGCAGGCGGGCGAGAACCTTTCAGGCGCCAGCACCTTCAACCCGCGCGGCGCCTCGAACTTCAACGCGCTGGGCAGTCAGGCTAACTCCAACGCCTGGCTCGTCGACGGCATCGACAACAACGAGTTCACGTTCAATACCGTCATCGTCGCGCCCTCGGTCGAGCAAGTGCGCGAGTTCAAGGTGCTGACGGGAGTCTTCTCCGCCGAGTTCGGACGCGGCGCGGGCGTCGTCTCGGTGTCGACGAAGTCGGGCACGAACAAACTGCACGGCACGGGGTACGAGTTCCTGCGCAACGACGCGTTCGACGCGCGCAACTTCTTCGTCCGCAAGGTTGTGGCGGCGGACGGCACGCTCGTGAAGGATCCGGTGCCGCCGCTCGACCGGCATCAGTTCGGGGGCGCCATCGGCGGCGCGGTGGTGATCCCGGGCCTCTACGACGGTCACAGCCGGACGTTCTTCTTCGCCGATTACGCCGGCATCAAGGAGACGCGCGGCGTGACGACGGTGAATACCGTGCCGACGGCGGCCACCCGCACCGGCGACTTCAGCAACTATCGCGATCGCAACGGCAACCTGATCCCCATTTACGATCCGCTCACCACCCGTGTCGACCCGGCGACAGGGACGGATCGTGCGCGACCAGTTTCCCAACAACATCATTCCTCAGGACCGCATTCTCTCCGTCGGCCGGAACATCGCGAGCATCTACCCGCTGCCGAACGTCGGCAGCAGCAACTTCGACAACTACATCTCGACGCCCAACCGGGAGATCACCGACAACGCGTTCTCCGGCCGCGTCGACCACCGGCTGTCGGACAACGACACGTTCTTCGTCCGGTTCAACTACGGCAAGTTCAGGCTCGACGCTCCGCAGGGCCAGGCCAACTGCTGTCTGCCGACGCCGGCGGAGGCCGCCGCCCGCTTCGATCTCGGACCGTTCATCGCCGGCATCCAGAACACGAAGCTGACGACGCACGGCGCCGCGTTCAACTACTCGAAGATTCTGCGCCCCACCCTCGTCAACGAGCTGCGCATTGGCTATGCCAACACCGCTCCGTTCACGACCCAGTCTGACTACGGCCACTACGCCTCGCAGTCGCTGGGGATTCAGGGGATCAACATCAGCGACATCACCACGGGCCTGCCGAACATCGGCATCACGAACTTCACCGGGATTTCCGGCGGACCGGCGTTCCTGCCGGTCAACCCGAGCCAGTTCCACTACCAGATCGAGGACGTGCTGGTGTGGTTGAAGGGCCGTCACCAGCTGAAGTTCGGTTATCGGCTCGTCGATCGCCGGCCGTCGCCGTTCATCCACGACAACACGCGCAGCGCGATCAACTTCGGCACGAGCTTCGTCAACAACCCGCTGACCAACAGCGGCGGCACCGGGCTCGCCGAGGTGCTGCTCGGGTACTTCAACAACGCCTCGCGCGGCTTCCTGCTCGAAAAGCCAGAGTTCAGGGTGGTGGAGCAGGGGACGTTCGTGCAGGACGACTTCAAGGTCAACAGTCGGCTGACCGTCAATGCCGGACTGCGCTACGAGATCTTCAGTCCGCCGACCGAGAAGAACAACCGGATCGCCAACTTCGACTATGAGCGCTACGTCATCGTCTACGCCGGCGAAAACGGCACCAGCCGGAGCGCGAACAAGGAGACGCAGTACGGCAACCTGGCGCCGCGTCTCGGGATCACCTACAAGCTGACGTCCGATGCCTCGACGATCCTGCGCACCGGCTTCGGCATCACGTATTTTCCGAGTCCTTACGCGGCCGGAAACCTCAATCACCTCAACGTGCCGTTCGTGATCTCGCAGAACGTCAATCACGAAACCAATCCACTCGACTTCTCGCGGGTGAGAACCATCGCCGATCCCTTCCCGCCGATCGTCCCGGTCAAGCCGACGACGACGGCGGAGCTCATTGCCGCCAATCCTCGAGTGTCCGGTCACAGCTACGACAACGAGACGGCGTACGCCGAGCAGTGGCACCTCGGCATCGACCAGCAGCTGTTCTCGATGCTGCTCCTCGAGCTCGAGTATGCCGGGAGCGCCGCGAAGCATCTCGTCCTCTGCTTCAACCCCAACGAGGTCCAGCCCGGTCCTGGCTCTGAGGCTTCGCGCCGACTCCTGCAACCGATCGCCGGCGTGAACAACATGCTGCAATGCGATCCGCGCAACCGCTCGACGTACCACGCCGGAACTCTGAAGCTGCAGAAGCGATTCAGCAACGGGTACCAATTCCTGGTGAGCTACACCTACGGCAAGTCGCTCGATTACGGCAGCTCCGCGGCGAGCGGCGGCGGCGCGGTCGGCAACGGGCAGACGATCACGAACATGGACGCGTGGCACGGCCCGTCCGGGTACGACGTGCGCCATCGCGCGGTTATCAGCTACGTCTACGAGTTACCGTTCGGGACCGGCCGGCGCTGGATGAGTGAATCCGGCGGTGTCATGCAGGCCGTTGTCGGCGGCTGGCAGCTGTCGGGGATCACGACGATGACGACGGGGCGACCGTTCACCGTCACGCTCCAAACCGGCGTCAACAACGGCGCCCCGAGCTGGCCCAATCGGATCGGATCCGGCAAGCTCGACAACCCGACCGTCGACCTCTGGTTCAACCCGGCCGACTTCGTCGCGCCGCCGCCGAACACGTACGGCGACTCGGGCCGTGGCATTCTCTACGGCCCGGGGCACGTGAACTTCGATACCTCGCTCTCGAAACGGGTGGAACTGGGGGGAGGCTCTAACATCGAGTTCCGGTGGGATGTGTTCAATCTGTTCAACCATCCCGGCTTCGGGTTTCCGAACAGCGCGATTGGCAACCCGAATGCGGGCCGCATCGCGTCGACGGTGGTCGACAACCGCAGCATGCAGTTCGCGTTGAAGATCAACTTCTAGCCTGGTGGTCTGTCTTCGTCAGTTGCAGGGCGCGCAACGCGAAGGCGGACCATCAATGACTAAGGTGCGAGATCTGCGACCAGGTCCTCCCAGCGCTCGAATCCTTCCGCGCGCGCGATGAGCCATCGCGCGTCGTCAGGCGACAGCCGCGACTCTGTCGTGTCGCTGCTACGCCGGCTGCCCAGACGTTCCTGCACCGCCTTCCGCAGCCGCGCCACGCGCACCTCGTGTGACGGGCGGTCCCAGGTCAACGCCCGCTCCGCGCGAAAGTACTCGAGGATGCGCTGGAGGGCAGCCGCGTCGCCTGGACCGTAGGCCTCGGCGAGATCTCGCGCCAGCGCTTCGTATTGCTCCAGCCGGCGCGGGGGCAGTGCACCCGAGCGCTCGTACTCGTCGAGCAGTCGCACGACGGCTGCGTGGCCGCGTTTCTCCGCCCATGCCTTCGGCGTCGCCCAGGGCGGGTCGTCAGGCAACGATGGCTGCGCCCCGCGACGGAGAAGAAACTCGACCATCCGTGTCTGACCCGCGCGCGCGGCCCATCCGAGTGGCGTCGACCTCCATTCCTCGTCGCGCGCGTGCAGATCGGCGCCGTGATCCAGGAACAGCGCCGCGCTCTCCACGTCACCGTCGTGGGCGAAGTGGTGGAGCGGCGTGATCCGCAGCCAGTTCGGCCGGTTCGGATCCATGCCTTGTTGAAAGAGGAACTTCGCTATTGCGAGCGGACGTGTAACGGTGACCCTGGTCGCAAGATCCGGCTGGTGTCGAAGCAGGAGGCGGACGAACGCCTCGTGATTCGCGGCGTAGGCCAAGGCCTCGGGATCGTCAGCGAGCGCGGGGCTGGCAGCAAGCCGCGGTTCGGCTGCGGCCGTGTCGCCGTAATACGCGAGGATGCCGAGCGCGCGTTGGATCCCGGTCGCCACGATTCGTTCGTAGGTGAGCGCGCCGTCGAGTGCGATCGGGATCTCCCACACGGCACCGTACGACGCGAGCAGCTCCAGCATCCTGATGTCGCCGCGCCGAATCGCCATCCACACCGCGTCGGCGGAGCTCTCCACCGGCGGGTTGGGATACGCGCCGTGCTCGAGCAGCAACCGGGCGATCTCGTAGTAGCCATGGGAGACGGCCGAATAGAGCGCGTGACCGTGCGGCGCGATTCCCTCCTCTGGCAGGTTCGGATCGGCGCCGCGCTCGAGCAGCAGCGTGACAATCTCGAGGTGTCCGCCGGCCGCCGCGTTCTTCAGCGGCGCACCGCAACCGGCGTAGTACCAGTTGTAGTCATCCGACAGGTTCGCCAGCGACGCATCGTCGTCGAGGAGCTCGCGGACGCGCGCGAGGTCGCCCTTGACCGAGGCCATCCCGATATCCACGTACGCGCCTCGCGCGACCAGATGCTTGTACACGTCATCCGGCGTCGTGACCACATCGTCCGGCACGTCACGCCAGCCGCGATAGTGATAGTCGCCGTTCGTCAACTGGATCGGCCGGGCGCCGTCCGTGCGCCGCGCGTCGATGTCGGCGCCGCGCGCGAGCAGTTCATCGATGATCGGAATCTGCCGCGTCATCACCGCCCAGTGGATGGGCTGATTCGACCGTCCGTCGCCGGCGCCAAGGAGCTGTGGCGATTTGTCGAGAATGCGCCGTACCAGCGGGAGATCCCGATCGCGAATCGCCGCCGCGACGGATTCCCCTTCGGATGAGGCGCCATGCAGGTTCGCGAGCTTGCGCTCGAGGAGCTGCGTCATCTCGGCATAGCCACGGTCGCGGGCCATCTCGAGGACGTCGCCGAGTGCCAGCGGCTCCGCACCGTGCTCGAGGAGGAAATCAGCGACCGCCACCTGGTTCTCGCGAACCGCGAACGAGAGCGGCGTGCGATATTCGTAGTGAGCGCGGACGAGCGAGCGATCCTTAGCCACGAGCTCCGTTACGGTCTCGAGGTCGCCTGTGAGGCAGGCGCAGAACATCGCCCAGACGTCGGTCCCGATCCCGGGCGACCAGAGCCAGGGCTTCTGCTGCTTGAGAGCCTCGGGCCGGATCATGCGCGCGACCTTGTCCACAAACGCAGAGTCGCCCGACGGTCGCGCCCCCTGCAGCCGCTTTTCGATGTCGTCCATATGCTTTCTCAGGCGCCGGCGTGCGGAATAGAGCCGTGTCTTGACGGCGTTGCTCGTCACGCCGAGAAACTCTGCAATCTCCGCGTGCGAGGAGTCGCCCATGTAGAACAGCAGGACCACCTGCTGCTCCGCGTTCGAGAGCGCGGCGATCGCCGCCCGCAGCGCCTCCCTCATCTCGCAGGCTTCGAGGACCTCCTGTGGAGACGGACCGCGGGAGGGGACGTCCATCGCCGACTCGAGACCGGAAATCGGCAGCCGCGCACCGCGGGTCAGGCGGTCGCAGTGCTTGAAGACGATCGTCCGCAGCCAGCCTCCGAACGCCTCCGGTGCGCGCAGGGACCGCAGCTGGCGGTACGCATCGACGAATGCTTCCTGTGCGGCATCCTCTGCGAGGTGGTAGTCGCCGAGGATCGCCGTCGCGTAGGCCACGGCTCGATCCTGGTGCGAGCGCACCAATTCAGCGAAGGCGCGCTCGTCGCCCGCCTGTGCACTCCGCACCAGAAGAGCCCGGTCCCGGTCTGTCACCCTATATAGAATACAGACCCGTTTCGCGGCGAAAAGGTGTGGTGGGTCAGGGGACCCGTCGGAGGATCGTCAACATGGCCCGGTCCAGGGCTTCGAACGTTTCGGGTTCGAGCAGCGCCATCACCTGACTCCGGAGCGTCGGGTCCTCGCGATCGGTCAACCTCGAGTAGGTGCCCGTCCGGCCATCCCACCTGAGCACCACCGTCGGTGCGGATTCCCGCTCGGACCAGGTCTGGATGATCCGACGCGTGCGCTCCATCCATTGATCGCGGCAGCAATCGATCAGCACCGGTGAGACGATCGATACCCGTTCGGCCAGATCGGTCCGCGTGAAGGGCCGTTCGGCGGCGAACGGCAGCGCCCACTCCCAGCTCCGCACGGGCGCGCCGACAATCAGCAGGCTTCCTTCGGCTGTCGAGAGTGCCTCGCGCTCGAGGTCAGCGACCACCTTCTGGGAAACCCGTGCCCTGACACCCCAGTCGTTGACCTCGGCCCGCAATCCGGCCGTGTAGAAGACGAATAGCGCCGCGCTCGCGGCCAGCGCTGCGTAGCGGAACGCAGCAAGGCGGAGGTGCCAGAAAGCGTGAAACACCAGGCCGACGATAATCGCCCATCCCACCGACGCGAGATACACGTGGCGGGTCGATTCGTAGCCCTACGACCACGAGAGGGGCCAGGCAGAGAAGCCACCAGCACGGGCCGAAGAACAGAACCAGAGCCGATCCGTTGCGCAGGGTCACGGCGATGGAGGAACGCATGAGGAACCAACCGCCTGCCGTCACGAGCAGCGCGGAGATGTAGCCGAAAGGATACCGGGAGACCTCACCGCCGAAGAACATCCGCTGGAAGTGCTTTCCCACGAAGATGCGAAAGACGCCCAGTTGACCGACGGTCAGTTGTCCTTCCCGCGCGACCTCGCCAAAGAGCGCGTAGCGCAGCAGCAGATACGCGACCGTCAAAGCGCGAAGGAACGTAAGGCGCCAGCCACGACCACGAGGCGCGGATCGGCCGTCGCTCGGCCACGAGATCGTACAGGAACAGTGTTGCCACCATGACGATGGTGTTCTGTTTGCTGAAGAGGGCGCAGAAAAACAACCCAATCGAGCACAGGTAGAGCCCCAGTCGATTTCGCGTCGCCCCGGCGCCAGCGCGCGTAGGCCAGGAACGAACCCAGGAAGAACATTGCGGGGATCGTGTCGACCCTGCCGGTGATCCAGGCGACGCTTTCGGCATGGAGCGGCAGGATGGCGAACGCGAGAGCGGCGTATACGGATGCGATGAAGCTCACGCCCGCAACGGTGCGTGCGATGGCCAGCACGAGCAGCGCGTTCGCGGCGTGGAACGCGATGTTCGTCACGTGGTTGGCCATGGGCGACGTCGCTCCCCAGATGGCTGCCAGTTGATACGTAACAGCGGGGAAGGGACGAATTTCGTCCTGGGGGGCGCCCCAGATGTCATCCATCCAGGACGTGACGAACCATTTGGGAAAGTAGAACGGCGGTTTCTGCGAGAGGAGCTGGACCACGCCGAAATCGTCGTTGACGAAATAGTTGCCGAGGGACGGCAAGTAGGGGAGGCTGGCCGCGAGGCAGATGGCGAGAACGGCGAGCAGGCGCGTCGTCAAACCTCGGGATCCACCACTGCAACGTCCGTCAGGCGCGGCATCCGCGGCATTCTGACAGTGAGGCTGACTGGCTGCAAGCCATCCGCCGATCCAAGCCGTCTACGGTACATCACTGAGAACGACGCACGGCATCAGCCAGCACGCGTTCGAGCGACTCGACGATGTCGCGGTCGGCTTGTCCCCAGGCGCGATAGCTCGGCAGACAGCCTTCGAGCGTCGCTCGTCCTTCGGCCGGCTTGCCCTGAAGCACCTGCGAACGACCCACCTCGCATGCCGCTTCGGCAAGCCTGGGATGGCTCGGCCAGCGCTCGAACCACGCCAGGGCCGCACGTGCCACTGGCTCTGCATCCTCGGGTCGTCCGATCTCGTTCAGGATTCGCGCGTACTGCGCACGTGAAAGGGCCAACACATATCCGGCATTCGAGTCCTTCATGCGTTCGAGGGCGGAAACGGCTCCAGCGGCCTGCTCGAGCGCCTCCTCGCGCCGCCCCAGGCGAAACACCATCCACGCGCGCTGCGCGCGAATCCCCTCGATGCCTGCGTCATCGGAGCTGCCTGGGTTCCTGTCGATCGCGAGCGCCCGATCCATCCATGGCAGGGCCTCCTCAAAGTGCTGCTGCAAGGCCAGGATGCGGCCTACGTTGCGCGCGAGGTTCCGCATGCGCCAATGGTTTTCACCGAGCAGCGCCTCATGCTGCGCGAACGCCTCACGAAACGTACGTTCGGCGTCGGCAAGCCGGCCGAGCGATGTCAGCGTGACGGCGAGATTGTTGGTCAGATTCGCCACGGTCAGCGTGTCAGGGCCCACAACTTGCCGGCCCACGGCGATGGCTTCTCGCTGCAGGGCTTCTGCCTCCGCATACTTGTTCATCTCACCAAGCAGCGACGCATAGTCGTTCATCAAAGTGACGGCTCTAGGATGATGGCGCGCGGCGGGATCGCGGAAGACGGCCAACGCCTGCTGATAGAGCGCCCGCGATCGCTCCCGGTCGCCGTGTTTATCGTGGTACCCGGCCAATGCACCAAGGCTCATGGCCAGGTCAGGATGGTTTGGTGGCAACACCCGTCGTCGAACCGCGAGGGCCTGCGAGAGGAGGGCGCCAGCTGCATCGAGGTCAGCGCCAGCCACGAGAGGAGCAAGTGCAAAGAGCGCTCGCGCAGTCTTCTCATGCTCCTCGCCATACACACGACGATGCCGGTCGAGGGACTCCTGGAGAAGGCTGCGCGCCCGCGACTCGTCGTCTGACCCGTGCAGGACCCGGCCGAGGGCGTGCAGGGATTCGAGCGCATCAGGGTGATCGGGACCAACCAGGCGGCGCTGCTCTGCCAGCGCCTCCTCCAGCGCCTCGCGAGCTGGGGTGAACTGACCGCGCTCCTGATGGATCAGGCCGAATACCTGTTTCAGCTTCGCCCTGACCACGGGCGCCCCGCTCAGCTGCGCCAGGGCGCGGCCCTCGGCGCCTGCAAGGAACTCTCGGATGGGCATCCGATCGCCGTCCGGACGGATCGCTGGATTGGTGGTTTCGAACAAATCGACGAGCACGCGTACGACCTGTTCTGCCTTCTCTTGCTCCAGTCGCGCGATGCGACTCTGCTCGGCGAGTGCACGTGCCTGCAGTGCCGCGACGACGCCAAAAGCCATAATGCACGAGACGAACACCGCGGCCGCCGTGACGGCGAGGCGGTTCCGGCCCACAAACCTGCGCGCCCGGTAGCTCAGGGTGTCAGGTTGGGCGAGCACGGCGCGCCCTTCGAGGAACCGTGCGATCTCCTCGCCGAGCTGACCCGCCGAGGCGTATCGGCGCTCGGGTTCGTCGCGCAATGCCGTCAGGACAATCCGGTCCAGGTCGCCGCGGATCCGTCGCGCGAGCTTGCGTGCGTCAGTGGCGCGCGATCGTTCAGGTGCGGAAGACAGCTCGTGCACGCGCGCGCCGCTCTCCCCGGCGCCGGCGCGTCTGCGCACGGCCTCGCTGGGCGCCGTGATGGGCGATGAAACCGCGTCGCGCAGGGGCGGCGACGTGAGGGGTGTCGAGGCCGCCTGGGGCCTGACGCCCGTCAGCAGCTCATAGAGCACGACGCCGAGTGCATAGACGTCGGTCGCGGTCGTCACGGGGCCGTCTTGTCGCTGTTCCGGCGCACCGTATTCCGGCGTTATGAGGCGCATTTCGGCTCGCGTGGCCGTCGACTCGACGTCCCACCCCTCCGGGTCGAGGAGCTTCGCGATGCCGAAATCGAGCAGCTTCACGTTGCCGGACCGCGACACCAGAATGTTCGACGGCTTGAGGTCGCGATGGACCACCAGTGCGCGGTGCGCGTGCTGTACGGCTTCGCACACCACGCGAAAAAGCCGCAGCCGCGCCTCGAGCGACAGACGCTCGGCGGCGCACCACTCCGTGATCGGGATGCCATCAACGAGCTCCATGACGAGATAGGGCGTGCCATCGGGCGCGAACCCGCCGTCGAGGAGTCCTGCGATGTTGGGATGGACCAGGCGTGCGAGCACCTGTCGCTCGGTGCGAAAGCGCTCGATGGCATAGGGGTCGCGCGGGCCCGAACGCACCAGCTTGACCGCCACTGCCTGCCGGTATTGACCATCAGCGCGTTCGGCGCGGTAGACCGTGCCCATGCCGCCACGTCCGAGGACGCTGACCAGGCGCCACGGCCCGAGATTGCTGCCGACCAACGGATCGGGGGTCTCCCGGTCCGTTTCCCGATCGACGATGAATCGCTCGACGGCGAGTACGCGATCGACGCTGGCGGCGAGCATCGCTTCGAGCTCGTGACGCAACGAGGCGTCCTGGCCGCACGCCTCCGCGAGGAACCCTCGCTGCGCTTCGGTGGGCTGGGCCTGCGCGAGCTCGAAGAGCTCCTCTATCCGCTGCCATTGCATGCGGTCCATGACCGTTCCTTCCATTGATCGCGTCAACGACCGATGTGGGTGGACACCAGAAGCCATCTCATAAACTGACGCTCTTTCCAAGGAGCGAGCGAGCCGTGCGAGCGAGCCACGCGACCGGAGCGCGCCGACGAAGCGGCGCGCGAGGGCGCGTGTAGGGGAGTCCGAGGGGCGAAGCCCCTCGGGTAAGTTAGTGACGCGGCTGACTACTTCGCCACGTCTCCGCCAATCTCCTTGCGAAGCCATGCACGCGCGGTGGTCCAGGTTCGCTGCACGGACTTGCTCGAGATGCCGAGCGCCTGAGCGGTTTCCTCGAGCGTGAGTCCTGCGAAGATTCGACACTCGACGACGCGATGCGCGCGCTCGTCAATCTGCGCGAGACGCTCGAGGGCGATGTCGATCGCCAGCACCTCTTCGACCTCCGTGTCGCTGAGGAGCGGCACGTCGTCTCCGGGCTCCAGCCTGACGGGACGGTCGTCCCCCCCGCGCTTCACCCGCGCGCGCGTTCTCGCGTGGTCAACCAGAATGCGCCGCATCGTCTGCGCGGCAATGGCAAGGAAGTTGTCGCGATCCGTGGCGGTGAGCTGACGCTGCTGCAGCAGCCGGAGGTAGACCTCGTGGACAAGGGCAGTGGCGGAGAGCGTGTGAGCGGCCGACTCGCGACGCAGTTGTCGCCGAGCCACCTGACGCAGCTCGTCGTAGACGAGCGGGACGAGCCGTCCCGGCGCTTCACGATCGCCGGCGCGCCAGCGCGCCAGCCATTGTGTGACCTGGCCTTCGGACGTCATGGGTAAGAGACGGCACCAACCCCGAGTCTCGCATCATAGCGCCAGCGCTCGCCACGGCAACTTGGGGAGGCCGAGCTCATCAGTTGGAACAGTGTCCGGGCGATGTCCAGTTTCCTGTCTCGCTGACGCGATCTCGATGTGACGCATGAAATCCCGGAACACCGTGCCTCGCGCTCTGACGGTTTGAACGGCCGCAGCCTCCCAGGCTCGAACAGCTGGAGGAAGCGAATCGCCGGCCTGGAGCAGGAAGTGCCGCTCCTCGACGGCCGGTGTGTCCCCTACATCAATCTCGACAACGCTGCCAGCACGCCGCCACTCCAGGACGTCCTCGACGCGATCCACGACTTTCTGCCTTACTACTCCAGCGTTCACCGAGGGGCTGGATTCAAGTCCCGGGTCAGCACAGCCGCCTATGACCAGGCGCACGACACGATCGCCCGCTTTGTCGGGGCCGACGTGCGCACCAACACCATCATCTTCGGGAAAAACACCACGGAAGCCATCAACAAGCTCGCCTGTCGCTATCCGCGCACGCGCCGGAACGTTGTGCTCTCGACCGTCATGGAGCACCACTCGAACGACTTGCCCTGGCGCGGTCGCGCCCACGTGCTTCGAGCGAAGCTCACGCGTGATGGCCGCCTGGACGAAGACGACGTGGATCGGTTGCTCGCGGCATTCGGCGATCGCCTCGCCCTGCTGACGGTCAGCGGCGCGTCCAACGTCACCGGCTTCGTCCAGCCCATCCATCGTCTGGCCCGAAAGGCGCACGCCGTGGGGGCGAGAATCCTGGTCGACGCGGCCCAGCTCGCACCCCACCGCCGGATAGACATCAGGCCGGACGACGACCCTGAGCATCTCGATTTCGTGGCGTTCTCGGCGCACAAGATGTACGCGCCGTTCGGCACGGGGGCGCTGGTTGGCCGCCGAGACATCTTCCTCGAGGGCAGCCCGGAGTACCGCGGCGGCGGAACCGTGGACATCGTGACGCCCACCAAGGTGCATTGGGCCGGATTGCCAGACCGGGAGGAAGCTGGCAGTCCGAACGTCGTTGGGGCCATCGCGATGGCAGTAGCCGCGCGCGCGCTGATGGACGCCGGTATGAACGGCATCGAACAGCACGAAGGCTCTCTGACAACATATGCGCTCGAGCGATTGCACTCGGTGCCCGAGATCACGATCTACGGTGCGACGGACCCCCAGCGGACCGACGACCGCGTCGGGGTTATTGCCTTCAACCTCGGACGAATGCCTCACGCACTGGTCGCGGCCATCCTCGGGTACGAAGGTGGCATAGGCGTACGCAGCGGCTGTTTTTGTGCGCAGTCGTACGTGGGACACCTCCTGGGGCTGACTGCATCCGAGCGGGCTCGCTGGCAGCGAACGCATCTCGCCGGCGACAAGTCTCGACGACCGGGCATGGTCCGTATCAGCCTCGGCGCCTACAACACGTCTGACGAGATTGACGCGCTGGTCGAGATGCTGTGGAGAATCGCGCGGAACGACTACCAGGGGCAGTACTACCAGGTGCCGGAGAACGGAGACTACTTCCCCGGGGGCTACGAAGACGTGATGCCCGGCCACTTCTCGCTGACGCGCGGCAGCGTTCACGACGATCCCGCGCTGCGGGTTGATTAGAAGCTGTCTCATTAACCTGAGGCTCGTCCAAGTCGCGAGCGAGCTGGGCGAGCGAGCCACGCGATCGGCCCGCCTTCGCGCCGAAGGCGCTTCGGCGAGGTCTCGCCGTAGCTTTAGCGGAGGCGGAAGCGCGCCGGCGAAGCGGCGCGCGAGAGAGCGTGCAGGGGAGTCCGAGGGGCGAAGCCCCTCGGATAAAACTAGTAGCTCTCGATCCGTTTCTGAATGTCGCTCGCGCGCTGGCTGGCTCGGAACTCGATAATCCGAAACTCCGCCAGGCCGTGCGCGTGGAACGGATCCTCCTCGACGATCTTCTCAATCTGACTGCGCGTCTTCCCGACAGCCAGGATGATTCCGCCATCCCGCGGGATCTTTCGACCCGAGACGAGAAAGTGGCCGGCCGCGTAGTACTTCTTGAGGAACGCGACGTGCGCGGCCATGTGCGCGTCAATCTCCGCGAGGGGGGCCTTGTAGACGAGCTCGATGACGAACATGGCGCCCAGCTTGCCTCAAGCAGGCGGCGGCGTAAAGCGCGCCGGCGGCGCAGGGACTGTCGACTGTCAGAATCGTTCCCTTTGACAGTCCACGCGAGCCAGTCACACGATAGGGTCTTGCCGACCAACCGCACGGGGGTGGAGTGAAACAGGAATCAGCGCAGACGCGGCCGATCTGGAGGCGCCTTGCCAGCCGCGCGCGCAATGCCCTTTACCGCCTGGTCACCCCTGTCGATCGCATCGTCCGGTGGAGGAGCGATGTGCTCCTGCCGCCGGCTCATTTGCGCATCTACTATTACGGAACGTGGAAGCCCGAAGCGTTCGTCCGCGCGCGCGAGGTACGGACCGAGCTCATTAGCCGCGGCCTGCGGCCGGACGACCGGCTGCTCGACATTGGATCCGGGATCGGCAATCTCGCGCTCGGCCTCGCAGACTACCTGCGCGGCGGCTACGATGGCGTCGAGATTCACCCCGAAGCGGTCGAGTGGTGCCAGCGGAGCATCACGCCCCGGTATCCCGCGTTCCGGTTCCATCGCGCGGACCTGGCGAGCCGCGCCTACAACCCCAACGGACGTACTGCCGCGTCCGAGTACCGCTTCCCGTTCGCCGACCGCAGTTTCAACTTCATCTTCCTGTCCTCGGTCTTCACGCACATGCTCCCCGATGCCGTCGAGCATTACGTGCATGAGATCTCGCGCTTGCTGGCGCCTGACGGCGTCTGTGTCGCGAGCTTCTTCCTCTTGACCGACGAAACTCGGGCCGGCGTCGACAGGGGCTCGAGCTTCATGTCGCTTCGCGTCGAGCATCCATCCGGGTTGTGCCGCCTGCATGATGCGGCCGTGCCGGAGGCCGCCGTCGCTTTCGAAGAGACGTTTGTGCGGCGGATCCATGCCCAGGCAGGCCTTCGCATCGCCGACATCCGGCGGGGCCGATGGTGGAGTGGAGAGCGGCACGATCAGGACGTCCTGACCGTCGTGCGGGACAGGACCGGCAATCCCTAATGAGACGCTCGGGCGCGGGCGCTTGCCGGGGGTTCGGCCGCAAGGTACACTGACTGAATGCGCACGGTCGCCGTGCGGCAGATGGGCCGGCGCGTCGCACCGCGGCCCGGAACCTGTGCAATTTCAGCCTGCGAACCGCGTCAGGGCCGGAAGGCAGCAGCGCTAAGCAGTCACTGACATGTGCCGCAGGCTTCTCCGGGTCGCGGTGGGACGCGCGCGCCGCCGGAGCGCACAATTCTGAATTCTGAGTGCTGAATGCTGAAGTGACTTCTAATTTCCACTTCTAGCCCAAACTTCAGCATTGTAGTAACTTGCCCACTTCAGACTTCAGACTTCAAATTCATCATTCAGTGTTCCGTGCTTACCAGGTCATTGCCCGCAAGTGGCGCCCGCAGCGGTTCGATGACGTCATCGGCCAGCGCGGTGTCACGCAGACGCTGCGCAACGCGATTGCCGCCAACCGCATCGCGCAGTCGTTCGTCTTTGCCGGCCCGCGCGGTGTCGGCAAGACGACGACCGCGCGCATCCTGGCGCGCGGGCTGAACTGCGTCCAGGGACCGACGGCCGATCCGTGCGGCGTGTGCGACGCGTGCGTCGAGATCGCCCAGGGCCGTGACATGGACGTGCTCGAGATCGACGCCGCCACCAACACGCAGGTCGACAAGGTCCGCGACGTCATCATCACCGGCCTGGGCATCGCGCCGGTCCGCGATCGCTACAAGGTTTTCATCATCGACGAAGTCCACCGTCTCTCCGCCCAGTCCTTCGATGCGCTCCTCAAGTCGATCGAAGAGCCGCCGCCGCATGTCGTCTTCATGATGGCCACGACTGAGCTCGAGAAGGTGCCGCCGACCATCCAGTCGCGGTCGCAGGTGTTCGAGCTCAAGTCCATCGGCGTCAAGCAGATCGCCGACCAGCTCCAGGCGATCGCCGACGCCGAGCAGATTCGCATAGACGACGGGGCGCTGACGCTCCTGGCGCGCGCCGGCGACGGCAGCATGCGCGACGCGCAGAGCGCGTTCGATCAGGTCATCGCGTTCGCGGGAACGACCATTTCGGCCGACGACGTGACGACCGTGCTGGGCCTCGTCCGGCGCGATCTGCTGATGGATATCGCGGAGGCCGTCGCGCGCGAGGACGGGGCGGCCGTGTTCGAGCTCGCCGCGCGCGCCGTCGAGTCCGGCTACGACATGCGGCACGTCATCCGCGAGCTGGCGCGGTTGAACCGCGACCTGCTGCTCGTCGGGCTCGACCCCTCGCGCCTCGAGGATCCAGAGATCGCCGCCGAAGGCGAGCGCGAGCGGATCCGCGCGCTCGCGGGCCTCTTCTCGAGCGAGGACCTGATGCGCGCCTTCGACGTGCTGACGAAGGCCGACTACGACATCCGTGGCTCGACGCAGCCTCGCTATCATCTGGAGCTGGCGCTCCTTCGGTGGGTCCACCTGCGCCGGCTGGTGCCGTTGACCGACATCATTCAAGGGCTGGAAAAGGGCGGTGCATCCGTCCCGCGCCCGGGCATGCCCGCGCCTCCGGCACCGAGGCCGGTCGTCAAGCCGCCGCTGTCCAACGCCTCCACCGTGCGCGCCGTCGAGACCAGGCGTGCCGACGCTGCGGCAGCGAAGTCCGCCGAACCGCCCGCGGCGAAGCTCAACGCGCGGCCCGATGTCGAGCCGCAGGCGCCATCGCCGCCGGCGCCGACGCACTCCGGCCTGAAGGACGCGCTCCTGGCGGAGATGCAGAAGTCGAAGAAGTTTTTCTACGGCACGGTCATCGCGCAAGCACAGCGCATCGAGGTCGAAGCCGATCGCCTGGTCCTGGCCTTCGCCCCGCAGCATCGCGCGCTCAAGCAGCAGCTCGAGCAGAGCCGTCCGTGGCTCGAGGAAATGGCCACCCGGCTCGCCGGACGCAAGATGACCGTGGTCGGCGTCGATGGTATGGGTGCCGCGCCGTCCAAGGGCAGCGACGCTGCCCGCAGCGCCGCGGGCGCCGCCGAGGGCGACCAGCAGTCGGCGCTCAAGCAGAAGGCCATGGCGGATTCGGGCGTCCAGGCACTGCTCGATGTGTTCCGGACAGACATCAAGGAAGTGGAAGAGATATAGACAGTGGTTCGGGGATCAGGGATCAGGGATCGGGTTTGACCCCGCCCCCTGATCCCTGATCCCTGATCCCTGAACCGGGGGGAACTAAAGAATGAACATCCAGAACATGATGAAGCAGGCGCAGCAGATGCAGGATCGCCTGCAGAAGCAGATGAACGAGCTGCGCGTCGAGGCGACGGCCGGCGGCGGCATGGTGACGGTCGTCATGAACGGCGCCAAGCAGATTCAGTCGCTCAAGATCGACCCTGAGGCGGTGTCCAAGGATGACGTGGAGATGCTGCAGGATCTGATCATGGCCGCGATCAACGATGCGCAGCGCAAGGCAGACGAAGAGATCCAGAAGCAGATGGGCGGCATGATGGGCGGGCTCAAGATCCCCGGCATGTTTTGATGTCCCGTCCCGATCCCCTCAGCAGACTCATCGAACAGCTGCAGCGCCTGCCGGGCATCGGCGCCAAGAGCGCCCAGCGGCTCGCGTTCCACGTCCTCAAGACGCCGCGCGAGGAGGTCGAGCGCCTCGCCGAGGCGATGCGCGAGGTCAAGGACCGCGTCAGCTACTGCTCGGTTTGCAGCAACATCACCGACGCCGATCCCTGCTTCTACTGCACGCACCCGAGCCGCGACCACCGCATCATCTGCGTCGTCGAGGAGCCGGAAAACGTCGGCGCCATCGAGAAGACGCGCGACTTCAAGGGCGTCTATCACGTGCTGATGGGCGCGCTGTCGCCGCTCCACGGCGTCGGACCGGACGACCTGAAGATCCGGGGCCTGCTCACCCGCGTCGGCGGCGGCGGCGTCGAGGAAGTGATTCTCGCGACCAACCCCAATGTCGAGGGCGAGGCCACCGCCATCTACCTCGCCAAGCTCCTCAAGCCCCTGGGCGTGCGCGTCACCCGCATCGCCATGGGCGTGCCCGTCGGGAGCGACCTCGACTATGCCGACGAAGTCACCATGCACAAGGCGATGGAAGGGCGGCGGGAAGTCTAACGGGCAGGCTCTAGGCTCTGGGCTCTGGCTTCAGGAAACCTTCGAGCCCGGGGTCGAAGATTTGCTAAAGCCCAAAGCCTAGAGCCAAGAGCCAAGAGCTAGAGTAAGTTGTTGAACGGCTCTGCGCCATGACCTTCTCCCACAAGATCCTCGTCGGCCTCGCCCTCGGCATCCTCGTGGGGCTCTTTTTCGGCGAGCAGGCGCTCGCGCTCAAGTGGGCGGCGGACGGCTTCGTCAAGCTGCTCCAGATGACCGTCCTCCCGTACGTCACCGTTTCGATCATCGAAAGCCTCGGATCTCTCAGCGCCAGTGACGCGCGGCGGCTGGGCCTGCGCGCCGGCGCGGTCCTGGTGGCGCTGTGGGCCGTCGGCCTGACCTACGCGATGCTCGTGCCGCTGACCTTTCCGGCGACCGAGACGGCCGCGTTCTTCAGCACGACGCTCCTCGAGCGCCGGCCGCCGTTCGATTTCGTCAATCTCTACATCCCGGCGAATCCGTTCTACTCGCTCGCCAACAACGTCGTCCCCGCGGTCGTCCTTTTCTCGATCGTTCTTGGCGTCGCCGTCATCGGCCTCGAGCGCAAGCCCGTGCTCCTCGATCTGCTGCACGTCGTCAGCGCCGCGCTCGCCCGCGCCACGCGCTTCATCGTCCAGCTCACGCCCTACGGGCTGTTCGCGATCGCCGCGACCGCCGCCGGGACGCTGAGTCTCGAGCAGCTGGGCCGCCTGCAGGTCTACCTGATCTCGTATGTCGGCGTGGCGCTGCTCGTCAGCCTGTGGGTGCTGCCGGGGCTGGTCGCCGCACTGACGCCGATCCGGATGCGGGACATCTTCTCGCTCACGCGCAACGCGCTCATCACCGCGTTTGTCGCGGGCGATCTCTTCATTGTGCTGCCCGTCCTCATCGAATCGAGCCGGAAACTGATCGAAGGGGCCGGCGTGGGACAGGTGCAGGCGAAGCTGCCGGAGGTCATCGTACCAGCCTCGTTCAACTTTCCCCACACCGGGAAGCTGCTCTCGATCAGCTTCATCCTGTTCGCGGGCTGGTTTGCCGACGCCGCCGTGCCGCTCACCGAGTATCCGCGGCTGGCGCTGACCGGGCTCGTCACGTTCTTCGGCAGCCTCAACGTCGCGATGCCGTTCCTGCTCGATCTTTTCAGGATTCCGGCCGACACCTTTCAGCTGTTCCTGGCGAGTGGGGTGATCAACTCGCGGTTCGGCACGCTCGTCGCGGCGATGCATACGCTGGCGGTCGCGCTGCTCGGGACGTGCGCGATGACCGGCGCGCTCCGCTGGGACCGCCGGCGCATGGTGCGGTTCCTGACGATTACTGCCGTCCTGACGGCGGCCATGTTCGGCAGTGCACGGGTCTTCTTCGGTCGCGCCCTTCACAACGCGTACGCGAAGGACAAGGTGTTGGCCGGCATGCACCTGCTGCACGAGCCGGTGCCGGCGGTCGTCCACAAGGCTCCGTTTGCGCCGGCGGCCCCGCCTGAAACCGGCGCGCGCCTGGACATCATTCGCCGCCGCGGCGTGCTGACGGTCGGCTACCTGCCCGACTCGCTGCCGTATGCGTTCTTCAACGCGGCCGGCGATCTGGTCGGGCTCGACGTCGAGCTCGCGCACCGCCTCGCCTCGGAGCTCAACGTCCGGCTCGAGTTCGTCCCGCTCGACCGCGAGCGCGTGGCCGATCAGGTCGACGCCGGCGTATGCGACATCGTCATGTCAGGGGTTGCGGTCACGACGCTGCGGGCGAGCCGGATGCTGTTCTCGACTTCTTATCTCGACGAGACCATGGCGTTTGTCGTGCCGGACGGGCTCCGGAACGAGTTTTCGTCCTGGGAGCAGCTCCGCCTCAGGCCTGACCTGAAACTGGGGATCCCCGACATTCCGTACTACGTGCAGAAGGCGCGCGAGCGTCTGCCTGAGGTCAAACTGACGATCGTGCAGGAGCTGACGCCGTTTTTTGCCGCGCACGCCGACTCGGGCGTCGATGCGCTGGTCTTCGCCGCGGAGCGCGGCTCGGCCTGGACACTCATGTATCCCAAGTTCTCCGTGGTCGTCCCCGAACCGGGCATCGTGAAGGTTCCCCTGGCGTACCCCATTGGCCAGCGCGACCAGGCGTTTGCGACGTTTGTGAACACCTGGATCGAGCTCAAACAGAAGGATGGTACGCTCGACCGGCTCTACAAATACTGGATTCTCGGCCTGGACGCAGCCCCGAAGCAGCCGCGCTGGTCTATCATCCGCGACGTGCTGCACTGGACCCGATAGGCTCGGGACGGCGTTTCAAGGGACAGGACTCTGAATGGCGACACCAGACTCGAATCGACCGATCTCCGCTCGACCGCTTTCTCGGCATTTTTGCCGACGTGCACTCGGGCGAAGGTCTCACGGCCCTGATCCTGGCGCTGAACGTCTTCCTCATCCTGATGGCGTACTACATCCTCAAGCCGGTGCGCGAGGCGCTCATCCTGGGGGAGGGGTCGGCCGAGCTCAAGACCTACATGTCGGCCGGACAGGTGGTCGTGCTGGCGTTCGTCGTGCCGCTCTACGCCAAGCTGGTGGCCAGCCGGCCGCGGATGCGCTTGATCAACACCGTGACGGCGTTCTTCACCGGATGCCTGGTGGTGTTCTACTTCCTCGCCAAGATCGGCGTCCCGCTCGCCATTCCCGTTCTTCATCTGGATCGGCGTCTTCTCGTTGATGATTGTTGCGCAGTTCTGGTCCTTCGCCAACGTCATCTACGACAAGTCCGAGGGCGAGCGCCTGTTCGCGATCGTCGGCTTTGGCGCCTCGCTCGGCGCGGTGGTCGGCGCGCGCATCGCTGACCAGCTGATCGAGCCGCTCGGCATTTATCAGCTGCTCCTTCTCGGGGCAGCCGTGCTCGCCACCCAGGTGCTCCTGACCAACTACGTCGACCACCGCGAGCGCAAGCATCTTGCGGCGCGCAAGAAGGCGGTATCCGCATCAAAGACGGAGACGGCGAAGCACTCGAAAGCCTTCGCGCTGGTGTTCAAGACGCGATACCTGATCCTGATGGCGGTGATGCTGATGCTGGCCAACTGGGTCAACACGACCGGCGAGTACATCCTCGGCAACATCGTCAAGCACCACGCGGTCAGTCTGATTGCCACAGGTCAGAACGGCGGCCTCGATGAGGGGCAGATCATCGGCGACTTCTACTCGAAGTATTTCACCTACGTCAACGTGCTCAGCCTCGCGCTGCAGCTCTTCGTCGTGTCGCGCATCGTCAAGTACCTGGGCGTGAAGTGGGCGATCATGATCCTGCCGTGCGTCTCGCTCAGCGCCTACAACGTGCTCGCGTTCATCCCGACGCTGACGTTCGTGCTGACGGCAAAAGTGGCGGAGAATGCCACCGACTACTCGCTGAACAACACCGTGCGGAACATGCTCTTTCTGCCCTGCACCTACGAGGAAAAGTTCAGCGCCAAGCAGGCGATCGATTCGTTTTTTGTCAGGATGGGCGACGTGCTGTCGGCCGCACTGGTCTTCTTCGGCACCAACATCATGCAGCTCGGGCCGCGAAGGTTCGCAGCGGTCAACGCCGTGCTCGTGCTCGTCTGGCTGGTCCTCGCCTGGAATGTCGGGCGTATCTACGCGCAGCGGACGGCGGCGCTACCCGCGGCGGCGTAGCCTCTGCTGAACTTCCGCCTGAAGGCGGAAGCCACGACTTAGCCGCGGGACATCAACCCAGAATCGTGTGGCTTCCGCCTTTAGGCGGAAGCTGATTCGATCGCCGCGACAGTGCGCGGCGAATCAACAGCGACGTGCCGACGAGCATCCACGCGATGGTGCGGATCTTCCGCACGATCGCGAGCGTGATGCCGAGCGCGGGGCCGAAGCCGAGCATCTGCGTGAAGCCGCCGGTCGTGAGCTCGTCGACGCCGGTCCGGAGCGGCACGAACTTGAAGACCACCTGCACCAACCGGTTGGCGCCTTCGAAGATGAACGAGGTCAGCAGCGGCGGGGCGGCGCCCTGGATCAGCCACCACGTCACGTGGACCTCGAGCACTCCCAGCACGTGGAACATCAGCTCGGCCGCGACGAGTGGCACGAGCACCCGGCGGCGCCGCGCCACGAACGTATAGATTTGCTCTTCCAGTCCATGGAGCTTGCCGACGCGGTCCTGGAGCCGTGAGGTCTTCGGGACGAGGTGCGACAGCACCCGCGTGACGAGCGCCGGCCGACGCCAGAGGAGCAGCGCCGTGCCGACGAACCCGAGCCCGATGGCAACGAGCGAGGCCCAGGCGGCCTGCCTCACCGCTGCCGGGAGATCGAAGGTGACGAGGAGCGCCACCGTCGACGCGCCAATCATGGCGGCGGCCGAGAGCGTGTAGAAGATGTTCTCGACGGCGAGCGCCGTCACCGCCGGGCCAAGCGGCAGCCGATCGCTGACGAAGGCGGCCTTGGCCGGTTCGCTCGCGAAGAGCCCCAGCGGCGTGAGGTTGCCGACCGTATCCCCGGCGACGACGGCGGCAAAAGCGGCCGGAAAAGGCAGCGCATGGGGAGGTTCGAGGCAGAGACCCCAGGCGATCGCCCGCATGCCGAACCGAAGTCCGGCGAGCGCGATGATGACGGCGAAGCCCCACCCGACCTGACCGAGCCCACTCCAGATCTGCCCGAGACCGACTTTTTCGACGTACCAAGCGAACAGGACGAGGCCAACGACGGTGGCGGCGATGCCGGTGAGATTCGAGCGGCGTGGACCGGCATCTGGAGACCCGCGTTGGGGAAGCACGCCGTCATCATATAATCGGCGGCTATGCTTCCCGCGTCATTCCAGACGCCTGCAGCCATCATCCTGATCCTCGGCGGGCTGCTTTCCTGCTTTGCCGGCTACCGCGTGTTCCGCGTCGTCCTCGGGTTTTTCGGCTTCGTCCTGGGTGCGCTGCTCACGAGCTCGGTCATGGCAACGGACCAGACCATGTGGATGATCGGCGCCGCCATCGTCGGCGGGATCGTCGGTGCGCTGATTCTCGTCGGCGCCTACTTCGTCGGCGTGGCGCTCATCGGCGCCGGCGTCGGCGCGCTGGTGGTCAACCTCATCTGGGCGTATCTGGGCCGCGAGCCGCACATCGTCGTCGTGATCCTTTTTGCGATTGCCGGCGCGCTGGCGGCTCTGGCGTTACAACGCTATGTGATCATCACGGCGACGAGCTTCGGCGGCGCCTGGACGACGATTGTCGGCGCGCTGGCGCTTCTGGGCGATAGACTCGCTGTGGAGGGGGCCGCGCGCAACAACGTCTGGCTGGCCTACCCGATGAATCCGGCCCCGGGTCAACGCTGGGTAATCGCCGCCTGGCTCGCAATCGGACTGGTGGGCGTGATCGTGCAGTTAGGCGTCACGGCCAAGGGGAAGAAGTAGGTATTCGACATAGGCATTCGTAGTGTCCGGCTTTAGCCGGACCGACACAGGAGCTGATAAATGGCAACCTTTTCGCGCAGCGTCACCGTCGATTGGACCGGTTCGATCATGGAAGGCAAGGGGCAGGCACAGGCCGGCAGCGGGGCGTTCACGCTTCCCGTCACGTTTCCGTCTCGCATCGGCGAGCCGGCCGGTCAGACGAGCCCCGAGGAACTCATCGCCGCCGCGCACGCGTCGTGCTTCGCGATGGCGCTCAACGCCACGGTAGGCCGCAAGGGCGGCGCAATCGCGACTACGCACGTCACCGCGACGGTCATCGCCGACAAGAGCGACGCCGGCATCAAGCTGACGACGTCGAAGCTCAAGGTCGTAGCCGAAGGCCTGACCGGCATCGAGAAGTCGCAGTTCGCGGAAGTGGCGAAAGAGGCGGAAGGAAAGTGCCCGATCTCGAACGCGCTTCGCGGCAACCTGCAGATCGAGTTGGAGGCGGAAGCTCGGTGAAGTGGCTGAATGTCTATTTGAGTCAGCGATTAGTTGAGTTGACGTAATCGCGGGTCCTGTCGCCAAACGGCAGCCCCACCCGTCCTCGGCGCCAAGAGCCGTTTCGACGGGAGAGGCGCCTGCGCGGCGGGCGGGGCGGCCCCGCCGGGCGCCACCCGCTCAGTGAGTCAACTCATGGGACCCAGGCCTACCGGTCAGAGGCGCGCTGCTCGGTGATCGTCACCGGGGACTTCAACGTGACGCGCAGGCGTGTCTCGGCTGCGATCACCGCCGGATCGCCACGTGTCGCGAGCACGGCGCCCGTGCCCGCGGCGCCCCCCACGCCGGCGCCGATGGCGGCGCCCTTGCCGCCGCCGGCGATCGCCCCGACCGCCGCGCCGACTCCGGCGCCGATGCCGATCTTCTTGGCATCTTTCCCCTTGGTGGACTTTGCCTCACGCATGAAGTGGGAGGTCGCAAGCTGCACGGTGCGGCCGTCGGCCAGCGTCAGGGATTTCAGCGAGACGGTGATTGTGGCTACTTCCTTGACTCTGCCACCGGGGTCGGAATCGACGATGACGCCTTCGACCCGTGCACCCTTTTTGGCGACCACCCAGTCGCCATCCGTGATCGGTTCGGCCAGGGTCGCTGTGAATTCCTCACCCGGCTGATTGGTCTTCGTCGAGAGTGTCGATACGGTGTAGACCGAGATCGCGTGGCCCTCGGCCAGCGTGTATTTGCGCGGCGGCGGTGGCGGCGGCGGGGGAGCGGGTGCTGGCCGGCGGCGCCGCGCCTGGGGCCGGGGCGCCGGACGCCGTTGCCGACGGAGCGGCAGCGGCCGGGTTTGCTGCTGCTGGCGCTGCCCCGGTGGGGGCCGCCGCCGCTGAAGCGGCCGGCGGCTGTGCGGTGCTCTCAGGCGCCGGCGACGAGCAGCCGGCCGACGTGCATGCGACCGCCATCGCAAGGAACCCGGCACTCGCACGCGGGAAAACCAATCGCTGAATGTAGTGTTTCACGCGCCCATTATAGGGCGGCCGTCAACCACCGAGCTCTACCAGAAGACCCGCTGCAGCCAGAGGTCAAGACGCGGCTCGCGGCTCGCGGTTGGCGGTCCCGACCGGTTGCGCGGGGTTCTGGCAATCCGTTAAACTTGGGGTTCTCCTGACGGTGGCCACGCCGTCAATAGAGACTGAGCGGTTCTGCGCTCCGTGTTCCTCAGTAGCTCAATGGTAGAGCATCCGGCTGTTAACCGGAGGGTTGTAGGTTCGAATCCTACCTGAGGAGCCAGCTCCTAAAGCACTGTCAATCAACAACTTACGGAATGTGCCGATCGTAAGGATCGAACTTCCACAAGCTAAGTGCTTGATTCTGCGTTGTCTCAACCGCAACAACTATCTCCAAGTGACCTCCATCCCGAAGAAGTGCATGAAGACCTCACGATTCGGCTTGTTCTTCGGATTCTGCTGCGGGCTGCGGATGTAAAAGTCGATCTGCTGCGCTGCCGGATTCACCTCGCCTCCCGGCTGTTTCTTGTTCGCCATCGGATAGTTCACGCGCAGCGTCTTCCGGTCCCGAATGCCCTGCGTGATCATGAAGTGCATCTCGTAGTTGTCATAAAGCGGCTTCCCGTTCAGTGTCGCGTGTCCGAAGCCCCATCCCGCGAGGTACACAAAGGTCTTGGGCCAATTGTTGTCGCCGCACCCCGAGTCAGTTCCGTGCTCGTGCAAGAACCCGACAATCCCGCCGTTCTGACACGGATTGAACTCGTTGAACTTATCGATGGCCAGCACAAGGTCGCCCTCGGGAATCTTCAGGCGTGCCTCGAACTTGCCGGTGTTGGTTAGGTCATTCACGTCGATTTCGGCAGTCCCCGACACCGCCTTGACGGTCTTGGCCTCGTTGTCCATGTGATCCCAGCCGACGGGATCGGTCAATCCGCCGACCATGTGGATGCGGTTCGCTGAAAGCACGTAATGACCGTCGTACAGGTCGTGCTGTTCCGGCGCGTACATCGTGATCGTTGCGCCGGGCTGTTGACGAGGATTCGCTGGCTGCTGCGCGCAGCGACGGTCCATGCGGCCAAGACGCCGGCGATTGACGCCGCCACGACACTCGCAAGTGCATTGCCTTTGTTACGCATAGCTTTCCCTCCCAGTCCTGTTCTGTCTTCAATGACACCCGTCACACCGACGCGGCAGGCAGTCGCGCCACCGGTCGACCGAACCTTTCGTACAAGATCGGGACGACAATCATGTTCAGCGCGGTCGAACTCAAGAGGCCAAACATGATGACCATCGCCATTGGTGCCTGAATCTCGCTGCCTGGTTCTCCGGCCGATAGCGCGATCGGCACCAACGCCAGCCCGGCGGCCAGTGCAGTCATCAAGATCGGCACGAGCCGTTCGGTTGCGCCTCGAACGACGGCCGTCTTGAAATCGCTCACGCCCTCGTGTTGCTGCAAATGGCGGATGTGCGAGACGAGCATGATGCCGTTGCGTGTGGCAATTCCGAACAGCGTGATGAAGCCGACGATCGAGGCGACCGACAGCACTCCGCCGGCCAAATACACGCCGATGACACCGCCAATCAGCGCCAGCGGCAGATTGATCATGATCAACAGCGCATCTCGCGACGAGCCGAATGCCGCCGAGAGAATGAAGAAGATCGCGACGATAACGCCCAACGACAGCCAGAGGAGCTGACTGGAGGCTTGTGCCTCACTTTCGAATTGACCGCCGTACTCCACGTGATACCCCTGCGGCAGCTTGACGTTCTGAGTTACGCGCCCCTGAATGTCGTTGACCACGCTGCGCAGGTCACGCCCGGAGACGTTGCTCTGGACGACGATTCGGCGCTGGACATTCTCGCGCATGACGAAGTTCGGGCCACGATCCTCCTGAATTGTTGCGACCGCAGACAGCGGAATCTGGCGACGGTCTGGTGTTTGGATCTGCGTCATCCCAATCGCCTCGAGTTCCGTCGATTCGTCCAAGGCGTAGCGAACGACCAGCGGAAACGCAATCTGTCCCTGAAGAATCTGACCCACGGCATGCCCTACGCGCGCCGTCTGCAGGGCTTCCGCGACCGTGCCCGACGCGAGCCCGTGACGCGCGGCCGCTGCCGGATCGACCCGCACCTTCAGCGTCGGAACGTCCGTCTGGGCCTCTGTCGCGAGGTCGACCACTCCCGCCACCTGCGCCATCTGACCTTGCACCTGGCCGGCCAGCTGGCGGAGGGTCGGAAGATCGTCGCCGAAGATCTTGACGGCGATGTTCGCGCGGGTGCCGGAGAGCATGTGATCGATGCGATGCGAGATGGGCTGGCCGATCGTGACGTTGGTGCCCGGAAGCAGTGAGACCCTCTGTCGCAGTTCTTCGAGCACCGCTTCGCGTGGCCGATCCTTCATTTCGAGGCGTACGTCGATTTCCGCAGATTCGACTCCCTGCACGTGCTCGTCGAGTTCAGCCCGTCCGGTTCGTCGCGCCGTGGAGGTGACCTCCGGAACGCTGAGCATCAACCGCTCCAGGGCATTGCCGAGCGCGTTGGAATCCGCGAGGCTCGTGCCCGGAACGGTAACGGCGCTGACGGTTAAGGCGCCTTCGTTGAATTCAGGGAGAAACGATCTGCCTGCCGCACCGATGCCCACGAGGGCCATGACCAATAGGGCGACGGCAGCGGTCAGCACTGTCCGCCAGTACGTGAACGCATGGCCGAGCCATTGCTCGTACGCGGCCTTGAGGCGTCGGGTCAACTTGGGCTCAGCGCCCGACGCTATCAGGCGCGATTGCGGCAAAAGCCAGGAGCACAGCACTGGAGTGACCGTGAGTGCGACGACAAGCGAAGCGGTCAGCGCTACGACATAGCCGAAACCAAGGGGTCGCAGCAGCCGGCCCTCGACGCTGCTCAACATGAACAACGGTAGGAAGACCAGTGCGACGATGACGGTCGCGAAGACGACCGAGTGTCGAATTTCTGTACTTGCGCGGTAGACGATCTCGAGGACGGGCAAGCGCTCGGACTCTGGTCGTGTCGCGTTTTCTCGCAAGCGCCGGACGACGTTCTCCACGTCGATGATGGCGTCGTCGACGAGCTCGCCGATGGCAATGGCCAGCCCGCCCAGGCTCATGCTGTTGATCGTGAGACCAAATCGATCCATCGCAATGACGGCCGCGACAAGCGATAACGGCAGCGCGAGAAGCGTAATGACTGCCGCCCGGACGTTCATCAGGAACACGACGACGACGAGGATGACGAGGATTGCGCCCTCGATGAACGCAGTGAAGAGGTTGGCGAGCGATTGCTCGATGAAATCCGCCTGCCGGAACAGGTCGCGATGGATTTGCATGCCCTGAGGCAGGGCGCGTTGGATATCTTCAAGCGTGGCGTCGATGCGATCGGTCAGTTCCAGTGTGTTGACCGCCGGCTGTTTCTGAATGCCAACGATGACGGCAGGTTTGGCATTGTGCGAGCCTTCGCCTCGTTTGATCGCTGCACCTTCGCGAACAATACCGACGTCCTGTATGAGCACAGGAGCGGCGTCCGTGAACTTGACGCTAACCGCGGCGATGGCGTCGGCGTCCCCGAGACGGCCGACACCGCGTACGAGGTACTCCTGCCCTTGTGCGACCTGAAATCCGGCGGTTGCGTTCTGGTTCGCCGCGATCAGCGCTTTCTCGACTTCCTGCAGCGTCACTTGGTGTGCCGCAAGGCGTATGGGATCGAGGACCACTTCGTACTGCTTCTGTTCGCCTCCCGTTGCGATGACTTGCGAGACGCCAGGCACGGCCAGCAGCCGGCGTCTCACGACGGTTTCCGCGATGGTCCGGAGGTCCAGCGGCGAGTGGCGGTCCGACTCCAGGTCGATGAACAGGACCTCACCCATGATCGAGGAGACCGGTGCCAGGAACGGTGGCTCGACGTTGGGCGGCAGCGACCCGGACACCAGCGTGAGCTTCTCCGTGACCGTTTGACGTGCGCGGTTGATGTCTTGTCCCCAGTCGAACTCGACCCACACGACGGCGACGCCCACTGCAGTCGCGGAACGCACGCGTCGAACGCTCGCCGCGCCATTCAGGGCGGATTCGATCGGGAAGGTGACCAGCGACTCGATCTCGAGCGGGTCCATGCCTGGCGCTTCGGCGAGGATGGTGACCGTCGGCGCCGTGAGATCCGGTAGCACGTCCAACGGGATGCGGATGGCCGTCCAGCCGCCCCAGATGAGGAAGGCAGCGGCGAGGGCCACCACAATCGGACGATGCCCAAGCGACCAGCGGATGAGTCCGTCAATCATGTTCAGCTCCCTTGGACGCCGAAGCCCGTGGGCGAAGGCGGCGCTCAATGCACATGCCCGTGGGCCGGAACTGACGTTGACAATGACGCGAGACGCACGAGGTAAGCGCCTTTTGTCACGACGCGATCCCCAGGCTTGAGACCCTCGGTGATCTGCACCACGTCGCCCGATCGCGGGCCGAGCGTCACCGCCCGCCGCTCGAAGGTTTCGCCTGCGCGCTGCACGAACACGATCGGCCGCCCGGCATCGTCCACGATGGCTGTCGCTGGAACGACCGGACGCGCTTGCGTGGCCTCCAGAAGCAAGTGGAGGAATGCGGCCTGGCCCACCGGCAGTCCGATAGTCCGGTTCTCGAACGCGAATGTAATGGGCAACGTTCGGGACTGTGGGTCCAACACCTTGCCGACGCTCACAAGCCGACCGGCCGGAAGGCGATCGGCTTGCCCGGCGATCTCGATTTCGGCGGCCTTCGCGAGGCGGGCACGTGCCGCCTGTGCTTCGGGAACCTGACCGACAACGTGCACCTGTGCGGCATCCACCACGCGGAACAGCACGCTGCCGGCGGTGACGTTCGCTCCGGTTGCCGCATTGCGCTGAGCAATGACGCCGCTGACGGGGGCGCGGACGATGAACAATCCTTCGGCGTCGGTGGCGCTTCCCGTGCGTGCGGCGTTGTACTGCGCCAGACTTGCCTCGGCCGCCGTCAGGCGAGCCTTCGCCTGCTCCTCGGCGGATCGCGCTTCCTCCAGGCGCCTGGCAGGCGCCGCTCCCGCGGTCGTTAACCGCTCGGCCCGTTCGCGATCACGGGTCGCCAGAGCGAGCGCCGTTTGTGCTTCCGCGCGCGCTCGTTGCAGCTGCGGAAGGTCGGCTGGCGCCGAGGGTGGGGGCAGCAGTCGCGCGAGTTCCTGCCCCCGAGATACGCTGGTGCCAAGCGCGACCTCCACGACGCTCGTCAGGCGACCGTCGATGGGTGCAGCCACGTCGGCAGCGCCGCCAGGTCTTGCTTCGAGGCGCGCCGGAACGCGGATCGATTCTCGAACCGCCTGTTCTTTCACGAGCGCGGTGCCGAAGTCCAGGCTCCATTGCTGTTCTTTCAGGAAACTGATGCCTGGCGCATCCTCGCCTCCGGCTGGCGCGGCGGCACGGGCGGCTTCAGCATTCGGGTGTACATCGACGTCGCCCACACGATGTTCGTCGCTTAATCCCGTAGCCTTGAGCACGATCACGAGCTGGCGTTTGCCCGCATGCGTGGGCTTCACGTCGACACCGAAGATCCCTGGGCGAGACGGCGCGTCGACGCGGAACACTTCCGGTTGCGCCGAGCCGCCTTCGAGCCGAACCTCCACGTTGCCTTCAGTGAGCGCCTTGAAGCCATCCAAGCGCGTGAGGTGAATGGCGAATCGTGACGTAGAACCGACGGCGAGAGGCGGGTACTCAGCGAAAAGCTCCGTCTTCTCCGTCCATCGCGTGACGCTCAGCCCATCGGGTTTATCCGGCGCGGCTTCAGGAACTTCGGAACGATTGCACCCAGCGGCCAGAACGGCGATGAGCAAGATCGAGAACAGAGATCTCAGGGCCACAATGTGCCTCCCACTGCGCGTTCCAAAGCGATTTGTGCCAGGCGCGCATCGAGCCGCAAATCGATGCTGCGAGTCCGTGCTCGTGATGCGGTACGAGCCGCGTCGAGCAGCTCCAGAATGCCGACCTCGCCCTCGCGATACGCGACCACGGCGATCTGCACCAGCTCCTCCGCAGTCCCCGGCTGCTCCTGGGACAGCGCGGCTTGCCGAAGCGTCAGCACCTCCGAGGCGCCGGCGATCTCACTGCGGATGCGGTATTCGATGAACATGCGCTCCGCCTCCACTCGTAACCGCTCGGCCTCCCACCGCGCAGCGTCCCGACCGCCGTCATCGAACAGGGGCAGTGCCACAGTCACCCCGAACACGCCACCGGTCTTGCGTCCCGATAGCTCGTCCGCCCGTTTCACGCCGCCAAACAGATTCGGGGAAGGGAGTCGTGCTTTTCGAGCCGCGTCGCCTTCGAACGTTGCGCGTTGACCGAGCTGCTCAAGGGCACGAAGCTCTGCGCGACTGGACGTCGCTCGGGTGAACAGCGTTTCGAGAGGGAACGGCGGCTGCAGCGAAATCTGCGTGCCCGCAACCGTGGTGAGCGAAGCGTCACGCGGCAGCATGCCTGAGACCGTTGCGCGCGCTTCGGCAAGTGCGACCGCCGCGGACGTTACGACCTGATTGGTGTCGCGGAGTTCCTGTTCTGCGCGCAACCTATCGAATCGAGAGCCTTCGCCTTCTCGCTCACGGGTGCGGAGAATCTCGATGAGCCGTTCCACCTCGCGCATGTGGGCTCGAACGGACTCGAGCCGTTCCTGCTCGGAGACGACCCGAGCGACCGCCGCGGCGGCATCGGATCGGAGCAGATCAAGCCGCAGGTCGCGCTCGGCCTCTGCCGCGGCGGTCGCCGCAACGCCGGCTCGCGACAGCGCGTCGCGCGCGCCGAACAACGAGAGCGACTGCTCCACCTGGAAGAATTCGGTGAAGCCCGCCCCTTCCCGGCTGTACGTGACGGAAGGATTCGGATACGAGAGCCGCGCGTCTTGCTCGCGGCGCGTGACCTCCGACTCGGCCTGGATTGCCCTGGCCTGCGGCCCATCGCGCACAATCAGCTCCACGATTTCGCGCTCGGTTCGGCCTTGGCCGGTAGCCACCGATGGCACCAGCAGGCCGGCCGCAGCGATCCAGGTACAGAACCTGGGCTCGGGTCGGCATACAAACGGTCCTTGGTTAATCGAACAGACGGACGACCAGCGAAGCGCTGGTCAGGTGATCAGGCGTGGGGGGTGAGAGGCGGGGCGCGGGCGGGGATTCGTCCGTCGAACGGCGGACCGTGAACGCGAACGTCCACGACGGGTGTGGCGGATCGGCTGGGTGCGGCCGGGACGATGAACGTCGGCCCGGGCAGTTCGCCGAGGTCGGCGTGTGCCTGTGGAACTTGGGCGCAACCTAAGGTAGCTGTGACCGCATGACGGCCGGGGTCGCAGGATTCGGCCTGGAATGCCGGGTGGTCGTCGTCTGCCGGCGAGTGATGGTCCTGCTCGGCTAGCCCTGCATGCTTGTGCTCGTGAGAGGCCAGCCCGTGATGATGCTCCGGGTGGTCGTGGTCCGCGTACTCGTGCACGTGCATCGACGAAGCCATGGCGGATGAGACAACCAGGGAATGCGCGAGCAGGAGTCCTACGAGACGCCTCACACTGATCAGTCTACTACGGCCCAGAGTCCCGACTATTCGGACCGCCACGTCTGCTTGGATCTCTTAATGCGCGAGTAATGTGCGAGGAAAACTAGGATTCGAACGGCCTTCACGCGGCCTCACGGATCAGCCAGTCGCGGGGTCGCGAGGGGTTTGTTTCCTCGGGGTGATCGTGATTGTTCAGAACTGTCCGGTGAGAGCGGGACCGATCTTGTGACGCTCGATTGCGAAAACCCTGGCGAATCTCTCGAAAGAAGGCCGGTTTACGCAGCTTCTCGGATCAACCAGGGTCGAAAATCTCTTACGATCACGCCGGGCTGCTCGATGGAGCCGGGGGCAGTTCGACGCAATACCCGAGACTTCGCAGTTCGCGGATCATCTTGCGCGCCCGTACCTTCTTGGCCTCTACGCTGACGGCCGGCCCGCGTTCTTCGTACCGTACGCGGTCGTGCAGGATCTTCCAGATCAATCGACACAGCCGGTGGGTGATCGCGCCGATCGCCTGGGCATGGCCGAGGCGTGGGACGATCCGGCGGTACACGACGGCGAAGATCGTCCCTTTGGCCTTCACGGCCGCATTGGCGGCCTGATTGAGGACGCGCCGCATCTGGCGATTGCCTTTGGGGCAGCGATGGCTGTAGTTCACACCCGCGCTCTCCTCGTTACCGGGGCAGGCGCCCATCCAGGAGGCGAGGTGCTTGGGTGAGGGAAACGTGGCGGCCGTGGCGCCGACTTCCGCGATGATCTGTTGCGCGGAACCGACACCCAGGCCAGGGACTTCGGCGAGGCGCTGCACGGCGTCATGGTGTGCCGCCAGCAGGTCGGCCATCTGCTGATCGAGTTGTCCGAGGTGGTCCTCGATCACGCGCAGCTCTTCCAGCGTCAGCTTCAGCAGCCGACGGTAGACCGGATGGAGGGTCAGACACGCCTGGAAGGCATCGCACAGCTGCGCCGGCGTGGCGCGCAAGCGCGGGGCTGCGAGCTTTGCGAGGGCGGCGGGATCCGTCTCACCCTCCGCCAGCGCCTGCAGCATGCGGCGGGCGCTGATGCCCAGCAGGTCCGACACGATGCTCGACACCTTGATGTGCGCCTCCTCGAGCAGCGCCTCTAGTCGGTTGTGAAGCTGCACGCGGTTCCGGGTGATCTGGTACTTGCGCCGCATCACGGTTCGCCAGAGGCGCTGCTCCGTGTCGGGCACGAAGCTCAGGGTCAGCTCTTGGGCGACCAGGCGTTTCACCAACCGCTCCGCATCCGGGAAGTCCCGCTTGCGGCCCCCGGGCCCGCGATTCGATTGCGCTTGGGCGAGATGGAGCGTGCCCGCGAGCCGCGGCGCACCGTCGCGCGCACGGCGTCGGGGGCGCCAATGCTGTTCCAGCGCTTCCCACACCGGCCGCCAGGTACTGCGCGGTCGACTCCATGACGACTTCCTCGACGTCCTGCTCGACCAGCCAGTCGGCCAGGCCGCGCAGGTCGCCCGGCGTCGTCCCGACCTTCTGGCGGTCGAAGTGAAAGTCGCCGTCGATCTCGACGTCGGCCACCACAACCGCCAGCATCTTCTTGTGGACGTCAATTCCCGCGATCCGGTACGGCATCGGCCTCTCCTTCGGGAGAGCGGAGAGCGTGCCTCGTCGCATCAGTCAGGGTCGCGAGCTATCGTGGAGCGCCCAGGAGCCCACACGACGCTCAATTGTTCACTCAATCACGCACGCTCCGGATCACACAGTTGCTCGGCCTCAACAGCTCCACTGGTTGGTTCGATCTCGCCGCCCCCCGACCGCATTGTGGCTCGCGCCGATTTTCATCGTCCTTCACGGGCCGCAGGCCCACGTCAACAGTTGCGGAAATCGTCCAGTGCGAGCCAGCCCAGTAAGTCAAATTAAGTCAATAACTTAGACGTTCATGCGGCGGACCGTTACCGCAAGCTATTCATCGTCAGGACCCTTGCGGGCGTAGGGCCGCTCTGGACGATGTCCGCAACTCGTTCGTCTAGATGACTCACCGCCCGCGACGCCGCATCCGAGAGCGCTTAAAGGACAAAAACGCGCAAGGGCGATCACTCCAGCATCGCCCCTCTGGACAGAGTCTGAGCGCGAGTCATTTGGAGGCTCCGACAGCGCTGCTTGACTCCTCGCTCAAGGACTCGTAATTCATCAGACTCGTCGACGTTATGCTGTCGGAATCCTCCCGCCGTGATGGCGAACTTTGTTCCGGTAATCGCGTCAGCTCTCGCAGGACCACGAACGCGATGAGCTCGTGCTGCATCGGCAACAGTCGATGCCCCTAGGCGCGATGAGTTTCTGGTCCGGCTCCGATATTACAAGTAGAAATCGATGCTAATCCATCGGCGTAGCCCGATCGGAGGCCACATTGTGGAAAGGTTTCGCGCGTCGCCGCACTAATAGAGTGATAGCGCGCCTCGCGGCGTACTCGCGGTCGCACGAGCGCGATCAACCGCGGACACATCGTTCGTGACAGGAGGGTTATGAAGGAACTGCGTTCGGACTTGCGGTGCTCGATTGCGACGATGCTCATCGGCACTCTCTGCGGCGCTGCCGTCCACACAGCCGTGCTCCAATCGGATAGTGCGCTCGATCCGACGTTTGGTGCACATGGGATTGTCTTGCAAGACTTCGGCGCCACCGAAGACGTCCTCGATGACACGGCGATCCAGGCGGACGGTGGCATCATCGGCGTCGGAAACGGGCGGCTGGCGCGCTTCAGGCCGAACGGATCGCTGGATCCCGCCTTCGGGGACGGCGGCAGCCTGATCGTGGCGCCGACGCTGTTGCTGCGCCGGGTGGCCGTGCAGCCTGATGGCAAGGTCCTCGCCGCGGGTATCACCGGCGCGGGCGCGGCGACATCGCCGTGCGTGGTCGCGCGCTACGGCGTCGACGGGAGGCTCGATGCGACGTTTGGCACCGACGGTCTCGCGATCCTCGATTTCACTGATCAGTGCGTGGAGGCCGCCGACATCGCCGTACGCGACGACGGCACGATCGTCACCGCGGTCAGTTTGTTCGGGATTCCGCGCCGGACGGGTTACGCCACCGTGCGGCTGACCCCGGACGGATTGCTGGACGCGTCGTTCAACAACACCGGCGTCGTCATCGAGAGCTTCTTCACGTTGAGGTTCGCGACCGCGATCGCGCTGCAGCCCGATGGCAAGATCGTGGTCGGCGGCTCGGATCTGCGCGGCTACGTGCTGTTCCGATACAACGAGGATGGATCGCGGGACACGTCGTTCAACGGCTCGGGTCTGGTCGACGATCGCGTGTCGAGCGATGGGGTTGGCGGCGGCCTGCAGCGCGTCGAGGGCATCGTCGTGCAGACGGATGGCGCCCTCGCGATTGCCGTGACCGGCTCGCTGGCGCATTTCACGGTCGTGCGTTATCGACCCGAGGGCACGCGCGATGCCTCCTTCGGCACGGACGGGGTCAAGAGCGGCGTGCCGGGGACCAGCACCGCCATCGCGCTCCAGCGTGATGGCCGGATCCTCGTCGCCGGCCTGGTGGCCGACAAGCTCGGTGGGCTGGGGCTCGCGCGCTACAACGCCGACGGCAGCGAGGACCTGACATTCAACGACGAGGGCGCACGCGCGCGGTTCAGGTCGTCGCAAGTCGAGCAGGGGGCGACGCCGCTACAGGTGCAGTCCGACGGCCGCATCGTGCTCGGCGCGACGCTGAGCGCACCGTTCGCGCTCCCACCGCACGATTGGCTGCTGATCCGATTCCAGGGGGCGCCGATTATCGACTGACGAGCACGGGCGCCTGTCCACGATCCGCCGGCTCCTGTTCATGGAACCGGCCTACGTCAGGCTTGATCAGGGCGGCCAGCAAATGGGCCCGTCAAAACAGGAACTTGACGCCGAACTGCATCTGTCGCGGCGTGCTCACGGTCGACCTGATCGTGCCGAAATCGGCGCTTCCCAACTCTGTATTCGGCAGACCGAAAGACGGATGGTTCGTGACATTGAAGACCTCCCAGCGAATCTGCAGCCGGCGAGTACCTCCCAGGCGAATGTCCTTCGTCAGCGCGGCGTCCAGATTGAAGTACCCAGGGCCGAGCAGAGTATTTCGTCCCAGGTTGCCGTACCGGTAAGTACCGTCGGGGTTCTGCGGTATCGCGAACGCCGCGGGATTCAGCCACGCGTCAGCCGTCGGATCCGACACGGCTGGATCACCCACCAGATCGGGCCGCCACACGCTGCTGCCGACCGTGACTCCGAGGCGATTCGTGGGATCGAGCACCGTCACGTCGAAGTGGGCCCCTGACTGCGCCGACACGATCGCCGACACCTGCCAGTCGCCGAGCAGGAGACCGAGAGGACCTCCGCTCTGCAACCAGCGGCGACCGGCACCGAACGGGAGATCGACGGCTCCGTGCGCAACCAGCCGGTGCCGCCGATCGAAGCCTGAATTCCCTCGATCGCCGCGAATGTTGCGCCAGTCCTGGATCACCACGTTCCCTTCGCCCCCGGCCAATTCAAGCACGTCGTCGATCGAGTGGCTCCATGTGTATGAGAGCGAGCCTTGCCAACCGTGGCTCAGGCGCTTGTCCATCGTGGCCTGCAGACCGTGGTAGCTGGCACTCCCCGACGAGTCAGTCATCGTGATCGCACCCAGCGACGGAATCATCCGTCGTTCGCGCTCGGTGCGGCTGTCGCCGGGCCCCGCGGCGTTCATGTTGTACAGGCGTTGCAGGTGACGCGACGATGAGCCCACGTATGCCGTCGTCACGACCCACGATGGCCCGAGCTGCCGCTGTACGCTCAGATTCCACTGCGAGATCGTGGGGGTGGTGAAGTCTGGGCTCCAGACGCTCCACGAAAGATTCGCGGGCATCTGTGTTGCGCTTCCGAGCAGGCTTGCATCGATCCCGTCCGCGAGCTGGCCGGCCGACGTTGCTGCGGTAGAGGGCACGGTCACCTCGCGTGACTCGGGCCAGTTGTTGAGGAGGTGCACGGCCGGGCCGGCACCTTTCGGCATGCCGTAGAACAGTCCCCACGCCGCCCGCGCCGTCCACACCTGTGCGGGTTGGTAGGCCAGGCCGATCCGCGGCGCCCAGTTGTTGGTGTCGGTTCGAACGAGCGCCCGATCCGACCACGACCGGCCGGCCTCCCCGGCCCGGATCACTCGCACTTCGGGAAACACCGAGGGATCGAGTGCGCTCATACGATCGAGGGTGTCGAACCTGGGGCTCGCCAGCTCATATCGCAGTCCCAGGTTGAGCGTCAGCTGCCGGGCGATTCGCCAGTCATCCTGCGCGTAGAACATGTAGTCGCGCTCACGCAGGTTCCCGAATTGGACCGTGCTGAGCTGACGGCCGCTGGTCATACCCAGCAGAAAGTCACCGAAACTCGAGCCCGTGAACCGGCCATTGAAGGTGAAGATGCCGCGGGCGAACTGCGCGCCGATGCTGTCGGACCGGACCCACCGCAGGTCCGCTCCTGTTTTGATCGTGTGCGCGCCCCTGGCGATCGAAAGATTGTCGAGCACCTGGAGTGTTCCGGCCGTCTTGTCGTTCGGGTTGAATTGGAACTCACCGAGCGGCGCGTACGAGAGGGCTCCGCCCAGATTGATGCGAGAGAGCCCTTCGATCCCCGTTGGGCTCTCGACGTGCAAGCCGTAATCGTCATTCGGATAGCCGCGGCCAAGCGGTTGCTTGTTGGTCCTGAGGCTATTGACGCCCAGGCGTATCTCGTGGACGACGGATGACCCGAAGACGTGAGTTTCCGAGAGTGCAACGTTATACGCCGTGTTGTCATCGCGCGCGAAGTCGTTGTTGCCGCCGCCGATGCCGGGCGCCGGAAACGAACCGAGCCGCTCGCCATTGAAGTCCATCCAGCTGCCGCGGACGAACATGCGGTCCCGCGAAGAGAACATGTGGTCCAGGCGCATGTCGTACTGGCCCCGCAGCCGCTTGTGTGCGGGGTTGGACGAGTGATTGGCACGCGTGGTCCCCTCGAAATTCGGTGCGGGCCAGAGATCCAGCAACCGCGCTGCAACCGGATCCCATCGGTCGCGCGGGATGGTGTTTCCTGGAAAGGGAGCGGCCGTCGCCGGATCGCGGACGACGACAACCTTCGGATCGAACATTCCGTCTCGTTCGCCGAGCGCCGGCACCGTCAGGAGACGGTTCTCCTCGGTGTTCACCCTGCTGATTTCAAGGCTGGCGAAATAGAACGTGCGACTCTTGCGGATGGGCCCGCCGATCGTGAATCCGAATTGGTGCTGTTGCAGCGCGTTCGGGTCCGCTTTGCCATCGCCCGAACGATCGAAGTAGTCGAAGGCATCGCGCGCGTCGAAGATGTCATTGCGGAGGAATTCGTGCACCGTGCCGTGTATGACGTTGGTTCCCGATTTGATGCTGACGTTGACCACGGCTCCGGCGCCGCGTCCGAACTCGGCGGTGTAGTTGCTCGTTTGAACCTGGAACTCCTGGATCGCATCGATGTTCGGCACCAGTACCTGCGCCTTGCGATCCTGGATGCCCATCACCTGCGAGTTGTTGTCGACGCCGTCGAGCAGGAAGTTGTTCTGGACCGCCCATTGCCCATTACTGTTGAACCCGGACTCCCGTTGAACGTGGCCGAACGCGGGCAGCACTCCTGCGGAGAGCGTCGCCAGCTGCGAAAAGTTCCGGCCGTTCATCGGCAGCTGACCGATCTGCGAAGCGCCGATCGTGTGCGACAAAGACGACGTGTCGGTCTGGAGGAGCGGAGCCGGACTTCGAACCGAAATCGTATCGTTGACGGCTCCCAGTTCGAGCTGAACGTCCAGCCGCGCGCGAGTGTTCGCGTGAACCTGGATGACGTCGCTGAGCGCCCGCCTGAAGCCGGGCACTTCGATCGAGACCCGGTACAGTCCGATGACGAGCGGGGCCAGCACGTAGTGCCCGTCGGCATTGGTCCTGGTCTGGATGGTGACCCCGGTGTCGGCCGTGGCCGTGACGGTGACGACTGGTACGATCGCGCCGCTCGGGTCCGTGACCCGGCCCGCGATCATCCCCTGATCCTGCTGCGCGTCTGGCGTCCCGACCGACAAGGCCAGCAACCAGAGGCCGAACGCGAGGCGCGTCAGAGTCCGACCTTGCGCATTAGGGCCTGGAACGCCGGTTCCGACGCGATCGTCTTGAACGGCGCGATACTGGTCGTGCAATGCGAATTCGACGGCTCGGTCCTCGAAGGCGCGCTGGAAAGCAGCCAGTGCCGGCGCTTTCTCCCCCAGGGCGTCGTGAATCAACGCGATGCCGTACCACGACACGTACTGGTCCTGCCGGTGGGCCTCGAGTTCCTTCAGCACCTCGCGAGCGTCGCGCGCGCGTCCGGCCGCGGCGTAGGCGTAACCCAGGTACGCCTCGATCCTGGAATTGTGGCCCTGTCGCCTGCCGCGCGGCAATTTCGAGCTCGCGGATCGCGTCAGCCGGCCGGCCCATCGCCACCAGAGTGACGCCGATCTGAAATTGGGCACGGTTGTTGCCAGGGCTCATTTCGAGGGCTCGGCGTAATTCGCTCATCGCACGTTCGTACTGGCCCGCGGATCGATACGAATTGCCGACCGCAATCTGTGCCTGCACGGAGAGCGGATCGAACTTGCGTCCGCGCTCCGCGGCGGCGATCGGCCTCCGGGTAGCGTCGACGCCGCCTCAGCGAGGCGCTGACCGCCTCCGGGGGATCATCGAGGCCGCCAGTCGCCGTGGCTCGCTCCAACGCCTTGTCGCCTTCCTCCCAGCGCCAGTAGTACAGGTTGAGAATCTGGCCGAGCGCCCGGTGTGCCTTCGGCAGGTTGTCATCGAGCCGGAGTGCCTCTCGCGCCGCCGCTTCAGCCTTCGGAATGACCTGATGGGGTGAGTACGGTCCGCCGTAGAGGAATTGCACCTGCACGATCGCCAGCTCGGCGTGCGCTGCAGCAAACTCGGGTTCAATGGCGAGGGCTTCCTCGAGATACGCCACAGCCCTGCGGAATCCCTCCACGCGCTGGAGGCCCCTCGCGTTCAGCCCTTTGATGTATGCGTCGTAGGCCTTCGCGTTGATCGTCGGCGTGCGCACCGGGCTGGGCCGGGGCCGTCCCGCTGCCGCCGCGAGGTCTGACGCGATCTGCTGGTGTAGGCTGAACATTCCGCTCATCTCGCCTTCGTAGATCTCCGCCAGCAGGGTGCGATCCGTCTCCGCTCGAATCAGCTTCACGGTGATTCGCACCTTCTCGCCGGACCGTTGCAGCGTGCCCTCCACAGCGCCTTCGACGTTGTTCAGCTCGGTGCGAATTTGCGGGAGGGGCTTGGTGGTCTGTTTGTATTGTCGCGCGGACGTTCGGGAGATCACATCGACGCCCTCGATCTGGGCGAGGTGCGCCGTGACCGCATCCGTCACGCTGTCGGCGAAGTAGTCCTGCGCCGGATCCCCCGTCAGGTTCTCGAACGGCAGCACGACGAGGGACCGGATCGGTTCTACGGACGTCGGCGTGCGCGGAAGAGAGAGCAGCCCGCGGGTATAGGCCACTCCGCCGATCCCGACAACCAGAACGAGCAGCAGGGCCGCCGCACGCCAGCGAGTGGGTCGCTGGAGGCGACTGATCGGCTCGGATGCGGGTAGCGCCGCGGTGAGAGAGGCCGCTGCCACCTCTGACGGCGGCGCTGAATCTTGCTCGACGGGCCTGTCGGACGCCGTGGCCGCTGCCGGCGCCCGATCGACGGGTGGCCCGATCACGGGCCCGACGAAGCGGTAGCCGCGGCGCGGCACCGTCTCGACGAACCGGGGTTGGTCGGCAGAGTCGTCCAGCGCCTCGCGCAGCTTCCGCACGGCGCTGTTCAAACCCACCTCGAAGTCGACGAACGTCTCCGCGGTCCACAGCAGCTGGCGAAGCTCGTCGCGCGTCACCAGTTCGCCGGGGCGGATCAGGAGCGCTCGGAGGATCTGGAAGGACTGGTCGGGAAGACGGATCTTGAGGCCGTGGCGGCGAAGCTCCCCCGACCGGGCGTCGAGCTCGAATACCCCGAAGCGAAACACGTGCGCGTCCGGCGTCGGGGATTTCATGGCTCCCTTCAGAGCGAGAGGGGCGCAGTGTACCCCGTCCTCTTCGCCAAATACCAATCAGAGGCCGATCTAAACGCTTGTTTCGCAGCCACTTGGCCAGTGACATCGAAAACAGCCGCTAGCCATTGTCGCGACGACGCGGCCCGGGGCATCGTGCCGACACGGAAACTGACGAGACAGGTGAAGGAGGATCGAATGAACAAGCGATTGCTAGGGGTAACGCTAACTTTGTGGGTCGTTGCTCTCATCGGACCGATGGAGTCGTCCCAGATTCAGGACCTGACGGACAAGGTGGCCGTCCAGGACGCGGTGGTCGACTTCGGCGCCCCTCACCCGCAACCTGCGAGCCCGGGGCACCACATCCTCTCTCCAGAAGAAGTCACTATCTTCAAAGGCGGAACGGTCACGTTCATGATGAACGGCACCGGGCACGGCCTCGCGATCTATCCCGTCAGCAAGAACACCACCCGCGAACACATCGCGGAGGACCTCTGCCAGGGCGGCCCAGCGCTGTGCAACACGACGGCGCAAACCGCGCGACGGCAGTACCTGATCACCGATGGTGAGGGCAGGCTGATCATCGATACGGGGGTATTCCCCGCGCAACCTGTCATCGATCACACTCCCGGACAACTCATCTCGGCGGGTGAAGGCGTGTTGCTCACCGGCTCGACGCAGACGACGGCCGGCACACAGGTGAGGCATCGATTTGCTGAGGACGGGCGCTACCTGGTGATCTGCATCAACCGCGTCCACTCGATCAACGACTGGATGTTCGGCTTCGTCAACGTCGTCTAGCGGCGCGTCAGCGTCCCACCTGGCGCAGCATGGCCTGGAATGCTGGTTCCGAAGCGATCGTCTTGAACGGCGGATAAAGTTGACTTGTCCCAGCTCCACCGCGTGGTCCTCGAATGCGCGTTGCATGGCAGCCAGGGCAGGCGCCTTTTCGCCCAGCGCGTCGTGAATCAAGCCGATGCCGAACCAGGAGACGTACTGATCCTGCCTGTGGGCCTCGAGCTCCTTCAGCACCTGGCGAGCGTCCTCCGCACGCCCGGCCGCAGCGTAGGCATAGCCCAGGTAGGCCTCGACCCTGGAATTGTGCCCCTGCGCCGGACCGTGCGGCGATTTCGAGCTCCCGAATCGCGTCAGCGGGACGGCCCATCGCCACCAGGGTGACGCCAATCTGAAATTGGACACGATTATTCGCAGGGCTCATCTCCAGCGCCCGGCGCAATTCTCTGATCGCACGGTCGTACTCGCCCGCGGCCCGACACGCGATGCCGACGCTCACCTGTGCGTTCACCGAGAGTGGATCGAGTTTGCGTCCGTGCTCCGCCGCGGCGATAGCCTCCTGGAAGCGTCCACGCCGGATCAGTGAGTTGCTGATCGCTTAAGGAGGGTCATCGAGGCCGCCCAGGATCGTGGCCCGCTCCAGCGCCTTGTCGCCTTCCTCCCAGCGCCAGTAATACAGGCTGAGTACCTGGCCCAGCGCCCGGTGCGCCCTGGGCTGGGTGTCGTCGAGCTGCAGCGCCTTGCGCGCCGCCGCTTCCGCCTTCGGAATGATCTGGTGCGGCGAGTAGGGACCGCCGAACAGGAATTGCACCTGCACCATCGCCAGTTCGGCGTACGCTGCAGCAAAGTCGGGCTGGATGGCGACCGCTTCCTCGAGATACGCCCACGGCCCTGCGGAATCCTTCGTGTCGCTGCAGACCCCTCGCGCTGAGCCCGTTGAGGTATGCCTCGTACGCCTTCGGATTGATGGTCTGTGCGCGCGGTGCAGTCGGCCGGCGCCGCCCGGCCGCGACGGCCACATCCGACGCGATCTGTTGCTGCAGGGTGAACATCCTGCTGACGTCGCCGTCGTATATATGCGCCCAGAGATTGCGATCGGTCGCCGCGCGAATCAGTTTCACCGTGATTCGGACGGTGTCGCCGGACCTCTGCACGGTACCCTCCACGACGCCTTCGACATTGTCCAGCTCCGTCCGGATCTGCGGCAGCCGCTTGACCGTCTGTTTGTATTGCCGCGCCGACGTTCGTGAGATCACGTCGACGCCGTCGACCTGGGCGAGATGCGCGGTGACCGCATCCGTCACGCTGTCGGCGAAGTAGTCCTGCGCCGGATCCCCCGTCAGGTTCTCGAACGGCAGCACCACGAGGGACCGGATCGGTTCTGCGGACGTCGGCGTGCGCGGGATAGAGAGCAGCCCGCGGGTATAGGCCACTCCGCCGATCCCGACAACCAGAACGAACAGCAGGGCCGCCGCACGCCAGCGAGTGGGTCGCGGAGGCGACTGATCGGCTCGGATGCGGGTAGCGACTCGGCGAGAGAGGCCGCTGCCACGCTCTGACGGCGGCACTGAATCCTGCTCGACGGGCCTGTCGGACGCCGTGGCCGCTGGCGGCGCCCGATCGACGGGTGGCCCTGTCACCGGCCCGACGAAGCGGTAGCCGCGCCGCGGCACCGTCTCGACGAACCGCGGATTCTCCGCAGAGTCGTCCAGCGCCTCTCGCAGCTTCCGCACCGCGCTGTTCAAACCCACCTCGAAGTCGACGAACGTCTCCGCGGTCCACAGCAACTGGCGAAGCTCGTCGCGCGTGACCAATTCGCCGGGGCGCATCAGGAGCGCTCGGAGGATCTGGAAGGACTGGTCGGGAAGACGGATCTTGAGGCCGTGCCGGCGAAGCTCCCCCGACCGGGCGTCGAGCTCGAATACCCCGAAGCGAAACACGTGCGCGTCCGGCGTCGGGGATTTCATGGCTCCCTTCAAGAGCGAGAGGGGCGCAGTGTACCCCGTCCTTTCGCCAAATACCAATCAGACGCGGATCTAAACGCTTGTTTCGCAGCCACTTGGCCAGTGACATCGAAAACAGCCGCCAGCCATTGTCGCGGCGACGCGGCCCGGGGCATCGTTCGGACACTGAATGTGATGGCCAGAAGGCAGCCTACAGGAGTGACGATGAAAACCCTAACGAGCAAACAAACCCGAGTGTTGCTGTCAACGATGGTCCTGCTGACCGTGGGCTGGTTTGCCGTCCCGCACGCGGGCCAGGAAGACGCCAACGACGGCTTCATCCTGTTCACCACCGACCGCGACAATCCGAGCGACCTGGGGATGTGCAACCCTCCCCAATGCGAAGACATCTACGTGATGGCGCCAGACGGCACCAACCCGGTCCGCCTTACGCATGGTGGCGGCGCCCCGACCGATCCCGCGGCGTACAACAGTGGCGGGGCCGACTGGTCCCACAGCAAGAAGCTGATCGCGTTCCAGAGCAATCGGGTGGATCGGGTTCCCCAGCTCCACCTCATGAACCTGGACGGCACCGAACAGCAACTCCTGGTGAACCTCCCCGGGGGAGCCGCCTTTCCGAGCTTCTCGCAAAGCGGCAATGAGCTCTGCTTCCACGGCCAGACCATGCCGCGCGACATCTACATCGTGAACGTCCACGGCACCGGTGTGACCAACCTCACCAGCCCCGACCGGCTACCCGGACAGCCCGGACTGAACGGGGACAACATCCGCTGCGACTGGTCGGCGAAAGGGAATGTGATCGCATTCACAAGCAATCGTGAGGGCAACCAGGAGATCTACGTGATGGACGCGGATGGAACCGGTCTGCGCAGACTGACGAATGCCACCGGCAGCGACGCCAACCCGGCATTTTCGCCAAAGGGAGACCTCATCGCGTTCGAGAGTAATCGCGACGGCACGCCCGAGATCTACGTGATGAAGGCGGACGGGACTGGAGACGCCGAGAGGCTGACGAACTTCAGCGCCGGACCGACGCCGAACAACGTCGCCGTCAGCAAGCCGACCTGGTCACCTGCCGGGGATCGCATCGCGTTCCATCGCCGCGTCGGCGCACAGGGTGCGCGCGGCCACCTCGAGGTCTACACGATGAACGCTGACGGCACCAACGTAACGCAGATCACGTTCACACCCTCGCCGGGCTTCAGCGGCTTCCCGAGCTGGGGCAAGTGGTCGGCAGACAGCATCCGGCAGTAGCCATCGCGCCAATCTTCCTGGAGCAGTTATGAAGAGACTAGGTCTGGTTCTTCTCGTGTGCGTTGTGCTCGACCGCAGTCAGACGAGAGCCCCAGGGAGGACTCTCCCTCCGCGAGTGCGACTTGGTGAAACAAATGGCGCAGGTTCCCTCAGCTCTGCTATAAACGCCCGTCTACATCTGCGCCAGAAGCGCCACGGAGGAGTCATGTCTCGTTTTCAGAATTGCTGCTTACCCGGGGTGCTGCTGGCCACTGTGATCGCTGCCGGGTGCGCCCAGAGTCCGACCGCGCCAACGACCGACGCGTCCACCGCTCCCGGAACGACCGCTGCGAAGTCTGGGGCACTCCCGGCGGGGTTCTATCAAATGACGTTCCTGAACCGTTCTTATCAGGAGGTCACAACTCTCCCTGTGGGTGCGGATTCAAATCTGATAGTAAAGGTCCATGTGGAGGACAGCAACCACGTTCCGGCAGAAGAAAACGGGTCGGCGCTCTACGAAGTGTGCAAGTGGAGGGGTGTATCCCCGACAACCGGCACCAGGGGCGGCGCCGCGCCAAGCGCCCGGTGCGCCGATGGCTCGGCACGCTGGGAGCGATGGGTTGACATCAGGCTCAATCAGAATGGTGACGCGTTTGCTGGTATCGACGTCGTCAACGTCGCGTGCGTCATGGGCTGGCGTGTGACGTCCAGGGGAAGCAGGACGATTGCACCAGCCGTCATGGGGCCAGCTGATATGACCTGGCAGTAGCTAGGGCAAAGGGCAACTGAGGGCAAAGGGCAAGTGGCGGCATAACTGGCGGCCGGAGACGTCTGGCTGGAATCGTCGGCTCCCCTTACATCTCCAGCGTTGACGGCTCTATTTCCGCACGACGCCATATTTCGAGACCAGCTCAGACAAGTATGCCTGGTTAAACAAGATCGTGGCCGTGGGAGTCGGTCAGGTCGATTTGTCGAAAGGGTGGGTCGGTTACAAAGTCTACGAGGTTGGCTGAGCCTTCAACCAATATAGGAGCTGATGTCGCGAGCGGCGTTCGCGGTCCCGTGTTCCGGCCCCGCCTGCCGCTCGTCGCTGTAAGCGGGTTGTTAGTCGGCGCTCGCACTGTGTCGCGGCATTCCAACATGCCCATCGAGGTCGCGGCTTCTGTCTTTTGTGCTCTACGGGCAGAGGGCGTCCAGCACAGTGTCGCCCGCTATTCCGACGGCGAACAGGTTGACCCGCAAATCCGGTGGCGGCGTCTTCGCCCTCGTGCACGCAGGCAGCAATTCCCCGCCACCTACGGGAATGTTCCAGAACCGATAACGGCCTTCAGCGTCAGTTCGCGTGTACACATCGGCTCCGTCATGGTTGTTTGAGCTGTAGATGACCGCCATGTCCGCAGCGGGGCGCTGCCCTTCCGCAGTGCGCTCAAAGATTACGCCCGACAGCATCGGGGAGTCAGTTGTTCTGGGCTGCACGCCAATCCTGACCAACTCGATCTCCACTGTGGTCGATCCAGTTACGGCGGCTTGAATAGCGCAGGGGTCTCGGTCACTGGCGTGTGGGACGACGGCGCCGTTGGAACGTGCACGACAGATGGATACGGCCGGTGCTCAATGAGCCGGGGCGCCCCCCCCCCAAATGTCGAGCGTCAGGTTCACGGTGACTGGGGCGACCCATTCCTCCTTCGTGTTCAGCCCAGGCGCCAATCACGATCCTGACGGCGACAGCAACGGCACCACCATCGTCGTCCGGCGTCCGTGAGAGTCACTTAGACGAATCCCTTGAGTGGCCTCCCGTGAAGTCCATCGGGCTCACGTGGCGTCGTCACAACGCGCGTCGAATTCGTCGATGGGGATGACCTCCCGTCCCGTGGACGTCTGAGCTAAAGTTCGTCGCGTAAGGCGCCAGTCAGACGGTCGTCGCAGACAGTAACCCGGAGGAGCGTGATCGGGGACTCGGGTGGGTGGCAGTGAACAGCCTTGCTCGGAGTTCGAACCCCTGTCTCCCATCCACAACTTTTCGGTGTCTCCTCGCAGGGGCCAACATCATAGGCCTCAACCTGTTAGCGCGATTCGCCTGAGTTCGAATCCCAGACAGTGTCGCCAAGCGACCCCGACCGCATCGAGGCGCGCACCCGCACGGCTATAATTCGCTCGGATGTCACTCGCCACAGGCCAGGCGCTTGGGCCGTACACGATCCTGGCGCCGCTCGGAGCGGGTGGCATGGGCGAGGTCTATCGTGCGCGCGACTCGCGACTGGGGCGCGACGTCGCCATCAAGGTGCTTCCCGCCGACGTCGCACGCGATGGCACCAGGCTCGGTCGCTTTCGACGCGAGGCAAAGGCGCTCGCCGCGATCGATCACCCCAACATCGTCACCGTCTTCTCGGTTGAAGAAGCCGCAGGTCCTGGTCAGGAGGGCGTCCACTTTCTGACGATGCAACTGGTCGAGGGGCAGTCCCTCGATCACGTGATTCCCGCCAGTGGATTGCCGCTCGATCAGTTGTTCCAGATCGCGTCGGCGATCGCAGATGCCCTGACCGCCGCGCACGACAAGAGCATCGTGCACCGCGACCTGAAACCGGCCAACGTGATGGTCGCGGCAGACGGACGCGTGAAGGTGCTGGACTTCGGCCTCGCCAAGGACCTCGCGGCCAGCGGCCCTGCAGACGCCACACTGACTTCAGCCGGGCACACCGAACATGGCGTGGTGATGGGGACGCCGGCCTACATGTCTCCGGAGCAAGTCGCGGGCCGGGCCGTGGATCACCGCAGCGACATCTTCTCGCTCGGCATCCTTCTCTACCAGATGGCGAGCGGTGAACGTCCCTTCGCGGGTGCGTCTTCGGCCGAACTGGCGTCGGCGATCCTGCGCGACACGCCGCCGCTCGTCACCGAACTGCGCGGCGATCTGCCGGCCGACCTCGCGCGCCTGATTCGGCGCTGCCTGGAGAAGGATCCGGGTCAGCGCATCCAGACCGCGCGTGACATCGCCAATGAGTGTCGCGATCTGTCGCGACAGGTCGCGCTGTCGAGTGGAACTCCAGCGACCGCACGTCGCGCCGGTGCGAGTGGATCGAGCACGTCGGGCACGCGTCCGGACGAAGGCTTCTGGGTCGCCGTGCTCCCGTTCAAGTACAGCGGCGGCAACGCCGACATGACATCGCTGGCGGAGGGGTTGTCCGAAGAAATCGTGACCGGCCTCTCGCGCTTCTCGTACCTCCGGGTCGTCGCCCGCAGTTCCAGCGGAAGGGACGCCGGCGAGTCACGTGACGTGCGGGCCGTTGGCCAGGTATTGGCCGCGCGCTATGTAGTGGAAGGAAGCTTGCGCCAGGCGGGCTCGGTCCTGCGCGTCTCGGTGCAACTCATCGACGCCAGTTCCGGCGCGCATCTGTGGGCAGAGACATACGACCGCCCTTTCCGTGCCGATGACGTCTTCGCCTTGCAGGACGACCTCGTCCCACGGATTGTCTCCACGCTCGCTGACGCGCACGGGATCCTGCCGCACACCATGAGCGAAGCACTCCGCAGCAAGGGTCCCGACCAACTGAGCCCGTACGAGGCGGTGTTGCGCAGCTTCGGCTACGGCTACCGCAGGACCCCCGAAGAGCATGCGGCGGTCCGCGCCGGCCTGGAGCGAGCCGTTCAACAGGCACCGGGCTACGCCGATGGCTGGGCCATGCTCTCGCTGATCTACTCGGAAGAGTACACCTTCGGGTTCAACCTCCAGCCCGATCCTCTCGGGCGCACTCTACTGGCTGCGCGGCGAGCGGCCGACGCCGCACCGTCGAGTGCCATGGCAAACAACGCGCTTGCCCGAGCGCTATTCTTCCGCAAGGAGTGGCAGGGCTTCCGAACAGCGGCGGAGCGGGCTCTCGAGCTCAACCCTTTGAACGGACCCACCATCGCCGGCCTGGGCAGCATGATGGCGTACGCGGGCGACTGGGAGCATGGCTGCGCTTTGGTCGAGCGGGCCGCAACGCTCAATCCGCGTCATCCCGGGTTCTACTGGTTTCCTCTCTTCTACAACGCGTACCGCAAGGGCAACTACCGCGGTGCGCTGAGCGTCGCGCTCAAGATCAACATGCCGGGCTTCTTCTACACCCACGTCGTGCTCGCGGCGGTGTACGGGCAGCTCGGGGAGCGTGACGCGGCGGGCAATGCCTTGAGCGAACTGCTGGCTTTGAAGCCCGACATCGCCCTGCACGTGCGCGATGAGCTCGGGAAGTGGTACCCGCCGGCGCTCGTCGCGCAGCTCATCGAAGGCCTCAGAAAAGCGGGCCTCGATGTTGTGACGAGCGGCCCACCGGTCGCGTCTGGCGCTCCTAACGCGACTGCGAACACGGCCACCGCAAAGCCATCCATCGCGGTGCTGCCCTTCGCCAACATGAGCGCGGACGCGGATCAGGATTACTTCAGCGATGGACTCGCCGAAGAGATCATCAACCTGCTGGCCCGCATTCCGGATTGAAGGTGATCGCGCGGACATCATCGTTCTCGTTTCGCGGCAGGGAGCAGGATGTCCGGCGGATCGCCGAGGCACTGGGCGTCACCCATGTGCTGGAAGGAAGCGTGCGGCGCGCAGGCGATCGCGTCCGCGTCACGGCACAGTTGATTGCCGCCGCCGACGGCGGGCATTTGTGGAGCGAGCGGTACGACCGCGAGCTGAGCGATCTCTTCGCCCTGCAGGATGACATCGCCTCATCGATCACACGGGCGTTGCAGATCACGCTGTCCGGCGCGCCGGTTGCGCGACGCTACGTGCCAAAGGTCGCGGCGTATGAAGCGTTCCTGAAGGCACGGCATCACCAGGCGAGAGTGACACCCGATTCGTGGGCGCTCGCCAAGACGTACTACGAGTCGGCGGTCGAGATCGATCCGGAGTTCGGCCTTGCTCATGTGGGCCTGGGCTTCTACTGGCTGGCGCATGCCGCATTTCGGCCAGGTCTCCGCCCATGATGCTGTTCCCAAGGCGAGAGCCGCGGCTGAAGCGGCGTTACGGATTGACGGCACACTCCCCGAGGCCCACGCGGTGCTGGGCACTTTGGCGGCACAGTTCGACTTTGACTGGGACGCGGCCGAACGTTATTTCGATGCCCCGATGGCGCGTGAGGCCGGTTATCCGATCACGCGGCCACTCTACGGCAATTACCTGTTCATGAAAGGCGATTCCGAACGGGCGATTGCGCTCGCAGAGCGCGCGATTGCCGAGGATCCGCTGGAGGTGTGGCCGCGGATGAATCTCCACGCGTATCTGCAAGCGGTTGGCCGTGACAAAGACGCCTTCGAGCAGACGCAGAAGGTGCTCGAGCTCGACCCGAACCTGGTTATCGCACGTGTTTCGGTCGCGCACCTCCATGCCGACTGGGGACAGCTCGATCGGGCGGTGACCGCCGCGCGCAAGGCATACGAGGTCGGCCCGTGGTATCCGGACGCGCGCGCGACGCTGGCGGCGTTGTTGAAGCGCAGCGGCGCCGAAGACGAGTCGCGAGCGCTGCAACAGTCGCTCGGTTCCGGTGAAAGCCACGGCGACTCCCGCGCACAGGCGGTCTATCACCTGCTATGTGGAGACATCGACGCCGGCGCTGACTGGACGGAGAAGGCGATCGCGGAGCGCGACTTCTCGATGATGTATTACCTCCGCTTCGTGATCTGCAAGCCGCTCAGGGCGAGCCACCGGTGGCCGGCCATCGCGAAGATGGTCAACTGGCCAGGCGCCGAGTCAAGGCTTTCGGCAGCCCGCACGCACTAGACGAAGGCGTTGCGGCCTGTGTTTTCAAGAAGTTCCAGCACAGGGTGATTTTCAGTCTCGAACTCTGAACGCAAGTAGTCCGAGTCGCTCCCCATCTGGTCCGTCTCCGCATTCATATGTAGACTGGCGCGCACATGCGTCTCACCGCCGCTGAGCATCTCGGTCACTACGAGATCCACGCACTGCTTGGTGCGGGCGGAATGGGTGAAGTCTATCGAGCCACCGACACCAGGCTCGGCCGGGAGATCGCGCTCAAGGTTCTGCCCGCGGAAATGGCGGCGGATCATGATCGCCTGATGCGGTTTCACCGAGAGGCGAGGGCCGCCGCCGCACTGAATCACCCGAACATCGTCACGCTCTATTCAGCAGAGGAGATCGACGGCATTCATTTCTTCACGATGGAGCTCGTTGACGGGCGCCCGCTGGACGAGCTCATTCCGGCGGAGGGGTTCCCGGCCGATCGGGTGGTCGAACTCGCGACCCCGTTGGCAGAGGCGATCGCCGCCGCCCACGACAAGGGGCTCGTGCACCGCGACCTGAAGCCCGCGAACATCCTGGTGACCAGTGACCAACACGTCAAGGTGCTGGATTTCGGCCTGGCCAAAGACGTTCATGCCGTCGGACAAGACGGCCACACCGTCACGTCGTACGGACGCACGCACCCGGGAGTGATTATGGGCACGCCGCTCTACATGTCGCCCGAACAGATCTCGGGAGCAGAGGTCGATCACCGCACGGATGTGTTCTCGCTCGGCATCATCCTGTTCGAGATGCTGACGGGTCATCGGCCGTTTCGCGGCGCGTCGCAGGCTGAACTGACGGCGGCGATCCTGCGCGATCCGCCGCCGCCGGTCACCAAGCCGGACGTGCCTTCTTCACTGATCACGTTGATCGACCAGTGCCTGGCCAAGACCGCCGGCGGGCGCCTCCAGTCAGCACGGCTGCTCGCGTCCGGGTTGCGGGACATCTCGCGCCAAACAGCGGTTGTACCCAGCGGCAAGGCGGACCCGCGCGATCACGGCTTCTGGGTGGCGGTGGCACCGTTTCATTGCCGTGCCGTCGACGCCAGTCTCCAGACTCTCGCCGAGGGTTTGACCGCCGAGATCAACGCTGGCCTGACGCGCTTCAGCTATCTTCGTGTCATCGCCGCCGGCTCCAGCGAGAAGGCGGCTCGTTACGTGATCGACGGCGGCATCCGGCAGGCTGGCTCCCGGCTGCGCGTCACCGTGCAGCTGACCGACACGATCACGGAAGCCCAGTTGTGGGTCGAAACCTACGAACGCACCTTCGACCCCGACAAGATCTTCGACATCCAGGACGATCTCGTCGTTCGCATCGTGTCCACGTGCGCTGATCCCTTCGGCGTCATCCCGCGCAGCATCGGTGACGTCGTTCGCGGCACGGATCCCGCTTTGTGGTCCCCCTACGAGGCGCTTCTGCATTTTTTCGCGTACCACCAGCGGCTGACGGCAGCTGACCATCTTGCTGCGCGCAGCGGGCTGGAGCGCGCGGTCGAGATCAGCCCACGCAACGCCGACTGCTGGGCCGTACTGTCACTTGTGTACGCTCACGAATACGCTCACGGCTTCAATACCGGTCCTCACCCGCTGGAGCGTGCGCAGGCGGCAGCCAGCCGCGCAGTGGACCTGGCTCCGGGCAATCCCCTGGCCCACCAGGCGATGTCGACGGTCTTGCTGCTCCGCAAGGAAGTCACCGCGTCGTTGCACGAGGCCGACCGTGCCATCGCGCTCAACCCGTTCGATGCCGGATGCAATGCGAACATGGGCGCGAACATCGCGTTCGCCGGGGACTGGGTCCGGGGCTGCGCGCTGATCGAGCGGTCCATGGACCTGAACCCGCAACATCCCGTCTGGTATCGCGGCATGCTGAGCTACAGGGAGTATTGGAGCGGCAACTACCGAGCCGCCATTGACGAAGCGGTCAGGACCAATGCTCCGTACCTGTTCTGGCTGCAGATCGTGCTGGCGGCGGCGCACGGCCAACTGGGCGAACAACAGCCGGCGTCTGCGGCCGTTCGCGCGCTGATGACGCAGATCCCGAGCTTTTCAGCGAACCCGCGGGCCATCCTCAACACATGGATCCAGGCGGACATGGTGGAGCACCTGATACAGGGACTCCAGAAAGCGGGAATGTCGATAGCCGAGGCCGCATCAGGCCCTCGGTGAAGCGCTGGCCGTTCACCTTGTCACCCACGTTCGACAGCCATCACCTTACTCAGGCCATTGGCGCGCCCCGGCCCGGACCGCCTGAGGAGGGTTCAGCCGACGCCGCCGCATCATGCTGCGCTGACGAACCAGGTTCGAAAATCGTCCCTGACACCCAGCCAATCACTTCAGATCGTCCCAAGTCCTTCCGATTTAGCGAGTTGCGGAGTTCAAGGCCGTGGTTCCTGTGCGGGTTGACCGCCGGCAGCACCCGGACGCCGTAGCCAACGCCGGTGTTCTCAACGCGTTGAGGAGATCCGGAACGATTCGAACCCCGGAATCGCACATAGTGGGCGCGCGTGAGGCGCGCCGTCGGCTCGCCTCGGGCGTTACAACGTCTTCAGAAAGGCAATCAACGAGTCGTTTTTCGATTGTGGCGCGACGCTGATTCTGAGATTCCCGTGCTGCGTCAGGCCCAAGCGGAGTATCAGGCGATCAGACGCAAGTAATTACGACTCCGCTGGACGCGATATGAGGCGTTACCGGCGTCGGGCGCGCGACCGACGTCGACGAGCGCCTCGAATGGCACAACGGTGCTGCGTCGAATCGCTCCGGCGGAAGCCGGAAGCCACAAACTAACCCGCGATCGCCGCCAGAACCAGCTTCAGGAGCTTCCAGCCGACGAACGCCACCAGCAGCCCGACGACTATCAGAATGATCAGGACGATCGGTTCGCTGATGGCGGCCGAGACTGCGCCGAACCCGCCGCTGCCTTCGTTCATGGCAACCTCCGCGTAACCTTCCGGCTAACCGCTCCGCCGCCCGGCGAGTCTCGCCGAAGCGCTTCGCGCGGCAGCCGGAAGCCACAAGAGAGAGAGAGAGAGCCAACCTCCGAGCAATCTTCCGGCTGAAGCCGGAAGCCACAAATCAGAAAGGGGCGACCGGAAACCACGAGAACGATGCGTGGCTATCTGGTCCCGCGCTCAGGCGGTTCGAACCAGAACGGCAGCCGCGCGCGCGGCGTGTTGCCGATCTCGTTCAGCGTCTTCGCGTCGTACAGCCGCCCGTTGAGCATCACCATCGCCAGCGAATCGGAGTTCCGGATGTTCTCGAGCGGATTGCGGTCGAGCACGATCAGGTCGGCGAGCTTGCCCTTTTCGATCGAGCCCGAGCTCGCCGTCGAGGCCGAGATAGCGGGCGCCGTCGACGGTCGCGGCGCGCAGCGCCTCGATCGGCGTCATGCCGCCCTGCTGCAGCATCCACAGCTCCCAGTGCGCGCCGAGGCCCTGCAGCTGGCCGTGCGCGCCGAGCTGCACCGATCCCGCCGGCGTCGGCGATCTGCTTCGCGCCCTTGCGCAATCAGGACGTGATTGAAATCGTCCTCGGCGGCCATCGTCCGGCGCCGCGAGCGCGCGTCGACGACTTCGCGCGGCGTGAAGCGCAGCAGCTGCTCGTTCTCCCAGACGTTGCGTGTGCTGATACCAGTAGTACTCGCCCGACAGCCCGCCGTAGCCGACGATCAGGGTCGGCGTGTACCCGACTTGCTCTTCGCGAACAGCTGCGATCATGTCCTTGTAGATGCGCGGCACCGGCAGCGAGTGCTCGACGCCGGTGTGGCCGTCGAGCACGTGCGTCTCGTTCATGTAGAGCAGCGAGCCGCCCTCCGGCACCACCATCATCTCGAGCTCGCGCGCCGCCTTGATGATCATCTGCCGCGCGTCGCGGCGCTGCTGGTTGTAGCTCTTCACCGAGAACGCGCCCGACCGCCTTCTGCCGCCGCAGGTGCGACAGCGCGTCGTCGTAGCTCTCGACGACCGCCTTGAACGGCGTCTCGGCGCCGTACAGGATGGTGCCGGTCGAGAACAGCCGCGGCCCGAGCTTGGCGCCGCTGCGAATCAGCTCGGCGTTCGTGAAGACGGTCTCGGTGTCGTTCGACGGATCGTGCGACGTCGTCACGCCGAACGCGAGGTTGGCCGCGAGCGGCCAGCTCGATTGCGCGAGCAGCCCGCTCGACTCGCCGCCGAGATGCCCGTGCACGTCGATGATCCCCGGCATGATCGTCTTGCCCTTGACGTCGATGCGGCCGGCGCCGGCGGGCACCTGCACGGACGACCGACGGACCGACGGCGACGATGCGGTTGCCCTCGACGACGACGGTGGCGTTCTCGATGACGCCGGGCGTGCCGGCGATCGGCCCGGGCTTCAGGCCGGCCATCGTGATGACGCGCGCGCCGACCAGCGCCACCGATCCCGACGGCTTGTCGCTCTTGCGCCGTGAAGCCGATCGGAATGCCTTTCGCTTCGGGCTCGGTCCGAGCGCTGCTGGCGCAGGCCGCTCCGGCCGGCGAGCGAACGCGAACGTGTCGGCGACATCGCGCGAGAAGAGCTCCGGACCGAGCGCCCAGTAGAGCCGCCGGCTGTCGCCGGACCAGTGCAGATAGAAGCCGGCATCGCGCGAGACGCGCTGCACCGGGATAGGCCTGCGTGGCCGGGCCGATGTCCACCGGACGGCCGGTGCGCGGAAACGGCGCGACGTAGGTCTTGAACCGCTCCTCGAACGCGACCCACTTGCCGTCCGGCGAGACGGCGAACTGCGTGGCGTTGTCGCTGCGCACGTGCTCGATCTCGTCGCGGCCGGGCAGCGCGATATCGCCGGCCGGCACGCCGACGCTGAACAGCGTGAACTTCTCGTTGCGCACCTCGCGGAAGTAGATGCGCGTGCCGGTGTGGTCGAACTCCGGGCTCGGCGCCGCCGTCGCGCACCAGCACGCGGCTCGCCGCCCGCCGTCGGCGACGACGTAGATGCCGGCGTCGTGCCGAAGTACGGCCCGCGGGTCTGATCGCCGCCGGCGTGACGGAACACGATCTTCTGGCCGTCGGGCGAGAACGACGGCTCGACGTAGTGGCCCGGGCTTCGTGACGACGTCGCGGCCCGCCGCGCCGTCCGGCCGGACGACGCGGACGCGGCCCATCTCGGCGTCCGTCCAGGTCGTGTAGACGATCCACTGGCCGTCGCGCGAGAACGACGGGAAGAACTCGAGCCGTCGTCCTTCGTCAGCCGGCGCGGCTGGCCGTCGGGCAGCGGCCTTCATATAGAGCTGCCCGAGCGCGCTGTAGACGACCGACTTGCCGTCCGGCGACACGCGGACGTCGCGCAGCATGCGCACCGGGAACTCGTCGGCGTGCACCTTCTGCGGAAAGCGGACCGCGTCGTTGATCGTCTGCTCGACGCGCGCGGTGAACGGGATCGGCGCGCCCTTGCCCGGACGCGGCATCGACCCTCCAGATCTTGCCTTCGCCCCAGATCACGATGGACCGGCCGTCCGGCATCCAGGCGTACTGCGGGTAGAGGCCGTGGATGGCCCACGCCTCCTGCAGATCCTTGTCGACGTTGCCGAACAACTGGCGGTCGCGGCCGCTCTCGAGGTCGCGCAGGTACAGCGCGCTCTTCAGCCGCACGCGCCGGATGTACGCGAGCGTCTTGCCGTCGGGCGAGACCTGCGGCGCGACGGATCCGCCCTGGACGCTGACCGCGCGCCGCTCGCGGCCGGTCGACGAGATCGCGGCGCATGACGGCGTAGATCGTGCCGTTGGGATCCTTGTTGTATTCGAAGGTCAGGCCCGGGCGTGACGTCCTTGCTGTAATAGAGGTACCGGCCGTCCGGCGAGACGTCGGGCTCGCCGTTGTCCTTCTGCCAGCCGGTGCGCTCGGTCACCTGCAGGCCTTCGGACGGCGCCGACGCGTGGTACATCCAGATTTCGCCGGCGCCGAGCGACCGCTCCTTGACGAAGTGCCGGCGCGCGTAGATGTATTCGCCGTCGGGCGACCAGGTCGGGCTGTTGACGAACCAGCGCGTCTCGCGCGACACCTGCCGCGGATCCTTGCCGTCCGCGTCCATCGTCCAGATGTTCCACAGGCCGTCGCGGTCGCTGGTGAACGCGATCCGCTTGCCGTCGGGGCTGAAGCGCGGCTGCATGTCGAAGGCGGGGCCGCTCGTCAGCCGCGTCGCCGGCGCGTGCCGCTGCCGTCGATCGGCATCACGTAGATGTCGCCGAGCAGGTCGAAGACGATGCGCTTGCCGTCGGGGCTGACGTCGACGTTCATCCAGGTGCCCTCGGACGTGTCGAACGCCAGCTTCGTGACCGGGCCGAGATCGGCCGTGACGTCCCAGCCTTTCTGCGGCGTGGCTCTGCGCGGTGAGCCGAGGCGACACCGCGACGATCGCGGCG
>CAWIWL010000016.1:0-104060 GCA_963839705.1 uncultured Acidobacteriota bacterium | reverse complement strand
TGGGAACCGGGAACGTCGTCGTCACCACCAGATTCTGGCCTTCTGTTTTCACCCGCACGCCCATTTCCCAGAAATAGCGGATGTTGACGAGGGCAAAGAGCTTCGACTTGCTCGCGATCGGCAGCGTGACGTCCGGCCCAAGGCCGAACACCCTGTGCTTGTTGGGAAAATCCAGCACAATGGGCTCTCCGCCGGGCAACACGAACTCGGCCAACTGATCCTTCGTGAGCTTCCACTGCGCGTAGTAGGCACCACCGATCACGAGACCGCCACCGAGGAACGACTTGCCCAGGCCTCCTTCGAGCGTGAGGATCTGGCCAACCTTGGTGTTGGTGTCCTCTTTGTCCCCGTGGAGCTCCCAGAAAGCGGTGGTGGCGAGACTGGTGGTCCGCGCCTCATCAAAATAGAGCGTCGTCCCGACGAAGGGCTCGTATGTCCACATCCCCTTCCCGACGTTGTCCGTGCCACCGCGCTCGTATCGCCCTGTCGGAACATAGAACTGGAACCCGGCGGTGATGTCCGCGCGCTTGGTGTGCCATCCCAGGTCGAGCGGCCGCAGAAGCATGTCGGTGAAGCTCGTGGCGACGGTGTTGCTGAGCGCGAAAGCGGGCGCTTCGAGCGACGCGTTGGCCCAGGGAAGCACCGCCATCACGCCGTAGTTCGCCCCGAGGATCGTGGCTTTGCTCACATACCAAAGCAGCGGAGCACCAGCCGAGATGCCGACGCTCCCAGGAGAGTCCGGCGACAAGCGGACGGTGTTTCCGTCAGCATCCTTGATGGTGTCGGTATCGGATCGATAATAGAAGAGCGCGGCATAGAAGCCTGGCGCGGGCTGCGTTCCAGCTTGCACGCCGAAGTCGCCGAGGCTGTGACTTCCGTTCAGTTGAGCCTGGACCGGCACGGCCGTAAGCAGCGCGAGCCCGCACGCCGCGCCAAGGAATCTCAGTCGTCGTCGCATCGAAACACTCCTTCCTCTTGCACGTGAGAGCTTGTCGATGTGCGGCGCCGACGCACAGCGTCAATCGAATCACGACTGTCGTAGAGCAGACTGCGTACCGCACCGACTAGTGAAGTGGCTGTCCGCGGAAGCTATGCAGATACGACGTTTACGCACCGAGATCCGGCGTCACGCCTCGGCGCGCAGGCGTCTGCCCACCCGAAATATCAAAGCGCGCACGAAATGTCGGGGCTGGACTTGCCGCGACGCCCTCCACGCACCAAGCTCGAACCTGCCCGTCAGGCGTGAACCGCACGCGTTCTCTTTCGTTAGTCGAGCACGAGAGTTGCAGCACATGACGTGACGCACCTTGGCTAACGGAGTGCGAACTCTCCATGAGCGGTGTTGGCATGCGGGCGTCCCCAATCACGATTACCATCACCGTCGCTATCCTCGTCACCGGCTGCTGGCCGCACCCGGCACGCGCGCAGGTCGCGCCGAACGTTCCCGCGTTGGAGCCATCGACCGCACGCGACCTCGAGGGGAAGGTCGTGCGCGAGATCCGCATCGCGCAGGGCCTTCGACCGTCGACCGTAGACATCGTGCGACGGCATCTCGCGTCGCGTCAGGGTATGCCCTTCCATCAGGCCACGCTCCTGGAAGATCGCCGGCGGCTCGATGCACTTCGCTTGTTCAGCGCCGTCGAGATCAGGCCGGTCGCGGCTGGCGACGAGGTCGTACTGGAAGTCGACGTGAAGGAGACGTTACGGCTCCTGCCGTACGTCGCGCTGTCGGTCACCGACGAGAACGGCCTGAGCGGCGGGCCGGCGTTCAGAGGCATCAACTTGCTCGGTCGCGGTTCGCTGTCGTCTGGCACGCTGCAGTTCGGTGGGCAAACCATAGTCGGCGCGCGGGTGACACGGCCGACCGTTACCCCCGGCACGTGGGCTCTCGACGTGGGAGCCGGCTACCGATCGCGTCGCAACGAGCTGTTCGACTTCGATGATGAGATTTCCACCGCGATCGCGGCCAAGGCCGGCTGGAACTGGACCGACCGGGTGCAGGTCGGCGGTCGGGCCGAGTACGTCTGGTTTGACATCGGCTCCTCTGATGTCGCGCTCTCGCCGGACGGAACAGACCACCTTCCGGCAGTGGTCCTCTCGACCACCTATAACTCCCTCGATTCCCTGTCAAACCCCCGCGTCGGGTGGTTCGGGTCGGTCGACATCGGACTCCAGTTCGGCGACGCCGACTCGTGGTCCCTTACTGTCGACGGCCGTCGCTTCCAGCCGCTCACCGCCAGAACGACCGTGTCGCTCGTCGCGTTTGGAGTATTTCAATCCGGTGTCGTTGGCCGCGACCTGCCGCAGTACATGGAGTTCGGGGTCGGCGGCGCGAACTCGGTGCGGGGCTGGGAGCTGGGATCGCGCGTCGGCAAGCACCAGGCAATCGGGACAGTCGAGTACGTGTTATCCGTCGTGCCGATGCGCTCGTTCACCGTGTTCGGGCGCAACCTCTATGGCGGCATTCAGGCCGCGGCGTTCAGCGACGTCGGGCTGGCGTGGACCGACGAGTTCTCAGCCTCGGACGCGATCGACGGCTATGGCGTAGGCCTGCGGCTGCTGTTTCCCTTTGTCGACGTCCTCCGGCTGGATTTGGCCTTTGGAGAACCGGGGGGCGGTGCTCGCTTCGCGGTCGGCATCCGCCTCAAGGCGGACAAGCAGCGCGAGCGCGTGCGGTGACACCCAGAAAATGGTGAACGGCGGCTAGCCCGCGGGCAGACACTCCCTCACTTGCGCCTCTCGAGTTCCGCTTTCGCCGCCGCGCGTCGTTCCTGCTGAGCGTTGAGCAGACGGTACGCGATGTAGTACTTGAAGATGTTGCTGACGTAGGTGACGGTTTCGCGGCCCACTCGTTCCGAAGCCACGCGCTCGACGTTCCCGAACCAGACATTGGGATCGAGCCCCCGTGCCGCTGCCTCGCGCCGGAGCTTTTGCAGACGTCCGGGTCCGGCGTTGTAGGCCGCAAATGTCATGAGACCCTTGTTCAGAGTGTCCATGGGCTCATCCTGGAAATACTGATCCATCATGAAGCGCATGTATTTGACCCCGGCGTGAATGTTGGACTCGATCTCGCGGATGTCGCCGACGTTCATCTGCTTGCCAGTTGCGGGCATGACCTGCATCACGCCGATGGCCCCCGCGGCGCTCTTGCTGCTGTGGTCCAACGTCGATTCCTGATAGCCCTGCGCCGCCATGAGGAGGTAATCGACGTGGTATTGGGCGCCGTACTTCTTGAACAGCTCGATGACCGCCGCTAACTTCTGACGCTCGGCGTCGGCCGCAGCGTTCTTCACGTACTTGACACTTTGGAGATACCGGCGTTCGACCACGTTTCGCTCGGCGTCGCCCTCTCCGTGCTTCCGGAGCCACCCGTTGACCGCGTTCCGAAGCCCGGGATTATCCTTGCGAAAAGCGACAGCGAGCCGACCGCCGGATCGCAGCGGAACGTCCCTGCGCACGGTGATGTTCGTGAACACCTGCTTCCAGAATTCGGCCAGATAGTCGTCGACCACGGTAATCGGCGCGAGCCCGGCATTGACCATCTCGAGCACGTCATCGTCTTCGAGGACGTCCGGGGCCAGGTCGATTATCAGGGGCTGTTTTCCACGGGCTTTCAGCTGCTCGTTCAGCCGGGTGAGGGTCTCGTAGTACGCGCTCGCCTTGCGTACGAACACCTGCTGACCAGCCAAGTCGTCCACCGCGGAGATTGGTGGGGCTCCCGGCCCGGTGACCACCAATTGGCTCACGTTGGTGCGCGTGGCCTCCGAGAAGGCGACCAGCTCTTCCAACTCGGGTCGAACGGTGACCATGGCCGCCACCATGTCGACCTTCCCAGTGGAGAGGGCAGGATACAGCTGATCGCGCGACATCGGAACGATCACCAGGTGCACCTTGAGGTTGCCAGTCTTCAAGCGGGTGTTAAGGTCGTTCTCGAATGATTTCACCGCCTCGTACGTGAGGCCGCGCTCCTGCCCCTTGTCAATGAAGTAATGGGTTCTATTGAACGTCACGGCCACACGAATGTTGCGCCGCTTGACCATCTCGTCGAGGTCACCCGAAAACGGCTTGTCCGCCAGGACACGCACGGCTTCCGGTAAGGCATCGTACGGCGATGCCGTGTCCGGAATTGTCGCGTCGGCCACGGAGGGTTTTGACGTATCTGTCGTGGCCGGCGGGGCGGTGGCCGTCGCTGGAGCCGTCTCCGTCGCCTGGTGCGGCCCCTCCTGTTGTCGAGTGCAGCCTGAAGCGGCCGCGAGGACCAGCAGGGTGATAACGCCGCGGCCGGCGCGTGATGGCTGGAATCGAATTCTCATTGCGGTATCCCCTTCAGCGCGCCGGTCGTTCGTCTGCTTAGAGAGCAGGCTGCGTACCCAGATAGGTCGTGAAGCGGAGTTGGGCGGATATGACGAATAGGTGCGCGTTACAAGCCAGCCGCTGACGGGCTGAAGCGGCGGGATACCCGAAATATCACAGGTCACCCGAAATGTCGGGGGCTCGAGGCTCCCCTTCTCGATTCGGCGGGCAATGGATCAAAACGTCCAGCCGAACGTCAGCGTCACGCCGACGTCGTTCTTAATCGTGCTCGAGGCGGGCGGACGGTTGTCGTAGGTGTTGTACACGCTGCCGCCGAGATAGAAGTCGCGCCACAGCTCGCGCCGTGCCGAAACGTTCAAATCGAGGAGAAATCGACCAGGCTCGCTGAGACCAAACCGGAGCTGATTGGCGACATCGACATTCGCCTTGGGATACTCATTGAAAAACAGCGAGTAATTCGTCGCCACGAGTGCCAGGCCGTGCGTGGTCGCGCGTTCCTCGAATGGCACTTCTCGGACAAGAACCGGCCCGCCCAGCACCGTCAGCTCCTGCCGCTGGCTCTTCAGGATCCGATAGCCTGGTCCGGCGCCGCCCGAAACGCGCAATGAAATCCCAAGGTCCCGATTGCGCTCGCCGTCACCCAGACCCCCGACAAACACGCGCCCGGTCCAGAAGCGATAGTAGTTGTAGCGCAAGAGGTACCTGGAGCTGTCTGGCTGCCCCTCGACGGTGGTCAGCACCGCGTCGAATGCCAGGGTCGACTCGAAGGCGGGACGCCGGCTGGTGATCACGGCATTGGCCGAAGACTGGGCGACTTGACTGCCGCGGGTATAGCTGAAACCGGCGTCAATCCTGCCGGTGAGATCCCCGAGCCAGCTTCGCGCGACCGGCCGAATCACAACGATCGAAGCGAGGTCCACCGGTGCCGTTCCGGCGCTGTCGGTGACCTCCACCGTTCCTGGCGTCGGCGATAGCAACGAGCCCCGCAAACGCCGGCCGTCCACGAGCTCGATTTCCAGGGTTCGATGGCTGTTCAGACGAACGACGCGTTGCCACCGGACTTGAACTGTACCGAGGTCGATGGTGCGAACCGTCAGTTGGGCACGGTCCAGGCCCTTGATCTCTCCGGTCACTCGATCGCCGTTGGACAGCTCGACGACTTCATCGCGCACGCGTTGAGCGGCAACGTCCACCGGACCGACGAGAATCCCGGCCAGGACGATGGCGGCCGCGTCTCGAATTCGACACGTGCGGCGGCCGGTGACCAACGCCCGAAACGGCCAAACGGTCAACGAGGCGAGGGACACCATCGCGAGGCGATGACAGAAGTATCGTCGGATTGCTCTCGTCCTTCATGAAGGTCGAAGGCGGCGCATTGCACCGTCGCTGGGAACACGGCTGCAACTCTCGTGCTCGATTCGAACGTGCGGGGTGCACGGCGTGCTGCCGTTCCGGCCCCGACATTTCGGGTGGCCTTCGACATTTCGGGTGGGCGCACACTGCGCGCTCAGCCGCGGCCTCGTGCGTCGGCACGGAAACGTCATATCTGCATAGGGTCCGCAACCTGCCGCTTCGCGACCGTGTGGTACGCAATCTGCTCTCCGGCAGTCGTGATCCGCTTGACGCTGTCGATCACCGCGGCGCAAGGCGAGTCGTGGCGTCTCATCGATGCGCTTCGGTCGCTGATGGTACCCACGCGCCGTGAGCGGGGTTGCCTCAGTTGCCAGCTGGTGCTCTCGAGCGAATCGTCCGATCCGACGCGCATCTCGTACAGCGAAGAATGGTCGAGTGAGGAAGATCTGCGCGAGCAGGTGCGGTCGGAGCGGTTCTCGCGCCTGCTCGAGGTGATGGAATGCGCGTCGGAGACTCCGCAGCTGCAGTTTCAGCTGCCAAGAGGCGTCCGCGGGCTCGACTACGTCAAGGAAGTCCGTGCTGACTCCAAGCGGCGCACCCGCGTCGATCCGGGCTTCGGCACGCGTGACGAGTGATGACATCAGACATCGATGGGAGTGTCGCGTAGTAAGCCGTCCAGGCAAACCAGCAGGCCGCGGACCAGTTTAAGAAGGCTGCGGGGGCCCTGACTCGAGGCGCGGGGGTACTCCGTCCGATGAGCCGCGCTTCATGTTGGGTACACGCGGCAAGACACAGGAGGAGACATGAGGTTGACGCTGGCGACCGAGATGCGGACCTCGGCGGCGAATGGCGTCTCCGGTCGGCGGCGCTTCCTGGCAACAACCATCGGCGCATGCGCGATCGCTCGAGCAATCCCGGCATCAGCGCAGACAGGCGCCAAGGGCGGCGGCTCCCAGACGAAGGAACAGCGCGACGGGATGACGCCAGGCCAGCTGCTCGACGCATTGAAGAAGGGCAACGAGCGTTTTCGAACTGGAAACATGGCGTCTCGAGACTACCGCGATCAGCAGCGCACCAGCGCCGCCGGTCAATATCCGTCCGCCGTGGTCCTCGGCTGTATCGACTCACGTGCGCCGGCCGAGATCATCTTCGACGCGGGCATCGGCGACACCTTCAACGCGCGGATCGCGGGGAACGTCGTGAACGACGATCTCCTCGGGAGCCTGGAGTTCGCATGCGCCGTGGCCGGCGCCAAGGTGATCCTGCTCTTCGGACACACGGCCTGTGGCGCGATCAAGGGGGCAATCGACGACGTCGAGATGGGCAACTTGACGGGGTTGCTGGCGCGTGTCAAGCCGGCGATGTCGGCCACAACCTTCGAGGGGGAGAAGTCGAGCAAGAACGCCGCGTACGTCGACGCCGTCGCACGGACCAATGTCCTGTTGGGCCTCGACAACATCCGCCGCCGAAGCCCCATCCTGGCGGACCTGGAAAAGAAGAACACCATCCAGATCGTCGGCGGGATGTACGACCTGGTCACGGGTATCGTGGAGTTCCTGCCCCATGGATGACGGTCAACGACGAGAGTCCCCGACATTTCGGGTGACCTGAGAGGTCCGCGTGCGCGCCCGCATCCCCCAGGCTATCGCGCCAGCGGGCTTCGTGCTCCTGTCGTGCGTCCTCACGATTGGCGTTTTCGCGCAGGCCGGCGCCCCTGCCACGCAACCGGCCCCCGAGGGCGGCGTGCCGGTGATCTACCGCGGGCAGGAGATCGTCCGGATCCATCGCGGCCTGGGCAGCCTCGGACCCGTCGAGCGCGCGCGACTTGCGTCCGAACGCCTCAATCAATTCGTTCGCGACCCCAGCTTCGATCCCACGCGCGTCACTCTCAAACATAGCGAGACCTTCAGCGAACTGGTCTACGACGATCGCGTCCTGGGCGTCATTACCGACGACGATGCGCAGGCTGCTGGCAGGCCGCGGCCCGAGTTCGCTCGACAGGTAAGGGATCGACTGGTCGAAGTCGTCACCAGCACCCGAGAAGAGTTCAGCGTCTGGTCGATCGCTATCGGCCTGGGGTGGGCTGCGCTCGCGACGACAGTCTTGGCGGCCCTGCTGTGGCTGCTCGCGCGTCTCGGTTCACGGGTCCACGCACGGGTCGACGCGTGGTACCAAAAGCTGACGGCCGATCCCAGAGTGGGACGAGCCGCTGCGGCTCGGGCAACCCGCGCAGGCCCGAGGATGCACAGGGCCGTCGCAGTCGCGACCGCGGCCGTGGCTGTTTCGCTCGCGGCGATGTGGCTGCAGGTGGTGCTTCAGTTCCTCCCCTGGAGCCGGCCTTACGCGCGGCTGGTTTACCGCTATCTGTCGGAGCCGATCAGGACGCTCTGGTTCGGCTTGTTAGGCTACGTGCCGAACCTCTTCTACCTTGCCGTCGTCGCCCTTACCACCTTCCTGGTGTTGCGAGTCGTTCGCATCATCTTCAAAGAGATTGCGCTCGGCAATATTCGTCTCTCGTCGTTTCCGGATGACTGGGCCGAACCAACGTACAAGCTGGTGCGAGCGTTGCTGCTGGCCGTCGCCTTCGTTGGCGCCTTCCCGTATATTCCTGGCTCACAGACGACCGCATTCCAGGGGATCTCGCTCTTCGTGGGCCTGCTCGTCTCGCTCGCCTCCACCACCGCGCTCTCGAACATCATCGCGGGCACGATCCTCACGTACACCCGGGCCTTCAGGGTCGGCGACATCGTGCGCATCGGTGAGACGTTCGGCGAGGTCACGGTCAAACGCCTGCTGGTGACGCACGTGAAAACCTACAAGAACGTCGAGGTATCCATCCCCAATTCGCTGATCCTGTCGACGCAGGTGCTCAACTACACGACGCTGGCCGCCGAACACGGGCTCGTGGCCCACACGTCAGTGACGATCGGCTACGACGCTCCGTGGCGGAAAGTCCATGAACTATTGATCGCGGCAGCCCGGAAAACAGAGGGGGTGCTCGCGGATCCGCCGCCGTTTGTGCTCCAGACTGCGCTGAACGACTTTTCCGTCAGCTACGAGATCAATGCGTTCGTGAGCTCGCCCTTTCCGCTGCCCCGCATTTATTCGACCCTGCACGCAAACATCCAGGAGTCCTTCAACGAGGCCGGCGTGGAGATCATGTCGCCCAACTACTTCGCGCTCCGAGACGGCAATCAGGTGACGACGCCCAGGCAGCACGTGCCGCCCGATTACGTGGCTCCGGCGTTCCGAGTGCGTTACCGGGAGGAGTGCGACGTGCCCGACTAGGAGGCCCATCACAAGCACTCGAAAGCCCGCCTTTGCCCTGTCTTTCTCTCTCTAGTGGTCCCGCGGGCGTGCGATACCGAGCTTCACCATGCGGCTTTCGAGGGTGCTGGGGTTCATGCCGAGCAGATGCGCCGCGCCACCGGCGCCGCGCACGCGCCACCTCGCGCGCTCGAGCATCGCCACGATGTGGTCGCGCGTGATGTCGACGAGGGCGGTGCTCGAGTGCTCGGCCACGGCGGTAGCAGACAGCGTCGGGAGCTCGATCGTCAAGCGCGGTCCAGTGGCAATAATCACCGCTCGCTCGACGACGTTGCACAGCTCGCGGACGTTCCCCGGCCACGGATAGCGCTGCAGCGCGAGCATGCTGTCTTTCGACACGGACTCGATCGGCTTGCCGAACGCCTTGCTGAACTCGTCCACGAAGTTCCACACGAGCATGGGAATGTCGTCCGGACGCTCGCGAAGTGGCGGAACACGAATCGGAAACACATTCAGACGGTAATAGAGGTCCTGGCGGAACGTGCCCTGCGCGATGCCCTTTTCCAGATCACGGTTCGTCGCCGCCACGATGCGAACGTCCACGTTGATCGGCTTTGAGCTTCCGAGGCGCTCGATCTGCCGCTCCTGGAGGACACGCAGCAGCTTGATCTGCATCTCCAGCGGTAAGTCGCCGATTTCGTCAAGAAAGAGGGTCGATTTGTCCGCAACCTCGAACCGGCCAGCCTGGCTCGAGAGGGCGCCGGTGTAGGCCCCCTTCTCACGGCCGAACAGCTCGCTCTCGATAAGGGCGGACGGGATAGCCGAGCAGTTGACGCGAACCATCGGACGGTTCCGTCGCGGGCTCAGGTCGTGAATCTGCGACGCGAACAGCTCCTTGCCGGTGCCAGTCTCCCCGACGAGCAGGACTGTCGCGCCCGTGGGCGCCACCTGGCTGGCCGCGTCAAACGCGTGGCGGAGAGCCCTGCTCGCACCCACAATCAGCGACGACCCCTGCAAGGTCGACACCTCACGGCGAAGGTAGTCGTTCTCGTTCTTGAGCTGGTCGCGAAGGCACTCGACCTTCGCTAACGCCTGTCTCAGCTCCTCGTCGGCGCGCTTTCGGATCGTACTGCGATCGGCATTGATCGCGAGACACACCTGATCGAGCGCGAAATCGAGCGCGGACGCGAGCTGGTCGAGTTCGAGCGATGCAAATCGCGGAGAGAGGCTCGTCAACAGCCGGTCGACCCCCACACCGTCATCGACGGCTGTCGCTCGTGGTGAAGGTGCTACGAGACGCATGGACACCACCGTTCCCCTCGAAGTGCGGCCCAGACGGCCGGCACGAGTTCCTGGCCGGCCGACACCTTGGCCACGTACCCCAAACCGCCGATAGCCAACCCCCGTCGCATCAAGAGCCGGTCGGTGTGGACCGTCACGAAAACGACTCGCGCCGACGCGTTCCGGCAAAGGATTTCCTGCGCCGCCTCGATGCCATCGAGGACCGGCATCGAGATATCCGTGACGATCGCGTCGGGGGACATGCGAGCCACGGCCTCGACGAGGGCCCGGCCGTCGCCCACGGTCGCCACGACATCGAACTCGGTTCGCAGCAATCGCTCGAGAAGCACGCTGGTCGCGATCTGATCGTCGGCGAGCACCACTCGCGGTTTGAGCTTTCCCAAGTCTGTCGTCACGATGCTGAATGCTATGCGAGCGGCGGAGGGTGCGGTAGCGGAGTACCCGCGGAAAAAGTTACGGAGCTAGGGGTACGTAAAACTACGGATGGCTGGCGGGCTCAGGTGAGGTCTTTTTTGACCGCCAGCGCCACCAGCTCGGCCGTCGACTGCACACCGAGCACGCGCATCATCTCGTACTTGTGTGTTTCGACCGTGCGAGCCGAGAGGTTGAGAATGGCGGCGATTTCCTTCATCCGCCGGCCCTCGACGATGAGGCGCAGCACATCGCGCTGGCGCCGCGTGAGCTCGATCTTGTCACCACGCCTCTCATCGAGGGCGGCGAGGATATCTTTGGTGACCGCGGGCGAGAGATACGTGCGGCCGTCCAACACTTCGTCGATCGCATCAATCAGCTCGTTCCCGGCCGAGTGCTTCAGGACGAACGCGGACGCGCCAGTGCGCATGGCCCTGGCGGCGACGCTTGCCTCTCTGTGCATGGTCAGGATGACGAACTTGCTGGTCACGCCGCGCTTCTTGAGCCGCTCCAACGCCTGCAGCCCGCTGAGGGAAGGCATCTCCAGGTCCGCGATGATGATGTCGGGGCGAAGGCGTTCCGCTGCCTCGACGAGTGCCGTGCCGTCTGCCACGGTTCCCACCACATCGAAGCGGCGGCTGAGCAGTTTGACCAGGCCCTCCGCAACAATCGTGTGATCGTCGGCAATCAGAATAGTGGGGCGGCGCGTGGTCACGTTGTCAGACCCCGGCAAGCTCGCGAGCGGGAGATGCCAGAACCCTGACCCAGACCGTGATGGTGGTACCCATGCGCGGCGCGGTGTCGATCGAGACGCGCCCGCCCACCAACCGAACCCGCTCTTCGATGCTGCGCAGGCCGAGACCGCCGCCCAGCTCGTGCGCTTTCGCGAGGTCGAACCCGTTCCCGTCGTCCGTCACCGCGAGCTGCACCCCTTCCTCGACGCGCCGCAGCGTGACACGAACCTGCCGAGCATGGGCGTGTTTGGCGATGTTGCGCAACGCCTCCTGGACGACGCGGTAGAGACACAACGCGGTCGTGTTATCGGAGATCGCGAGATCTCCGTCCGCCTCGACGACGATGTCGATTGGCTGTTGTTTGGCGAACTCATAGCAATGGCTTCGCAAGGCATCCACTAAACCCGCATGTTTGAGCGCGGCTGGGTGAAGGTCGTGTGATAGCAGTCGAATGTCCTCGACGAGCTCGATGGTCTGTCGTTGTACGGCCGTAACAACCTCCAGCAGCTCCCCGCCGGCTCGAAACTCGGGCAGCGTGCACTCGCTCATCGCGATCGAGATGGCCGCGAGTTTCTGACTGATGTCATCGTGCAGGTCACGGGCAATGCGCGCGCGTTCCGCTTCCTGCGCCGTGATGAGACGTCCCGCGAGGTCCTCGATCTCGGCGTGGCTATGCCGCAATGCCGCCTCATTGGTCCGCAGCGCCTCTTCGGCCTGACGGCGGTCGGTGATGTCGAGACACGACCCGATGTAGCCGAGGAGAGTGCCGTCGGAAGCCAGGCGGGGCACGCCCATGTCGAGCACCCATCGGTATTCGCCATCCGCCCGCAGCAGGCGGTACTCCATCCGGAAGGACTCGCGGCCGGGCCAGGCGGCGGTGTAGGTTGCCAGACAGCGAGGCAAGTCGTCCGGGTGCACGCCTTCCGTCCAGCCCTCGCCCATCTCGTCCTGCATGCGGCGTCCCCTGAAATCCAGCCATGGCTTGTTGAAGAAATCGCAACGTTGGTCGGGGCCCGAGCGCCACACCATCACGGGAGCGGTGTCAGCCATCACCCGGAAGCGTTCCTCGCTCTCTCGCAGCGAGTTCTCGGCGAGGCGGCGGTTTCGCCGCTGAACCAGCAATCCCGCGATAAGCAACGTCTGGAGCAGCACTAGTGCGAGGGCACTGAGAATGTAGCCGCGGTACTGCTCGAACAGCCCCGGTTCGCGGAACCTGAGCTCCACGCCAGGGGGGACGCGGGCTTCGCTGACATTCCAACGACCAAGCTGACGCCAATCAAGCGCATCGACACTCGTGTCGATAACAGTGATCGGAATGTCCTCGGGTCGCTCGCCGCGCAACACGCGCAGACCGAGTTGCCCCGTCTTTTCGGCGGCCATTTCGTGTGAAAGCAACCGACCGCCAAAGACGCCCGGAACGATGCCATTCCACGTGTAGATCGGCGCGTTGCTCGCCGCCGCCAGGCGCTCGCTGACCGACGCCGTTCGAAACTCCCGGCCGTCACGATCGGAACTGAGCGTGAGCAGAAAGACAATGGAGTGCTCCGGCAGCGCCGCCAGGCGGTCGGTCAACGCAGGCTCGAAATGTCCGCATAAGAAGGTGAACTCCACGCCTCGCGGCGGCGAGGGGATCTGCGAGCGAAACTCGTTTTCGTACCATGCATCGAGCGGTGAGGCGCCGCACACGACGAACACATGACGTGTGTCGGGTTGCACGCGCAGCGCCAAATCGAGCGACTCTTTCAAGGCATACCGATAGGTATGGCCGGTCGATTTGGAAACCGGCCGCCGCACATCACGGCCGATCACCACAATCGGCGGTTGAGACGCGAGCCGCGCCTGTAACCGCCCCGCAAGAGCAGCCTCGTCCGGACCATTCGCGATCAGCAGGTCGATCATCCGGTCGCCATACTTGCGCACGAGATAGTCTTCGAAGTCGGATACGTACGACGGGTCTGGAAAGTGGTGGCGGTCAAGTAACTCGGAGTAATAGTCCAGCCGATCGCCCAGTGCGTCGCCCAGCACCTTCCGATAGGTCCGCTCGCGGATGGTGTAATAAGGAGCGATGTCGAGAAATGACCCTTCGGGAGCGTCTTGAGAAAGGGCATACAACACCAGGACGCGCGTCTGGCCGCGGCTGGGCGTTGCAGTCACTTGACACCGCGCCGCGGCCGGCGCCAGGCACAAGGCGACCGTGATTGCCGTGCGAAGCCATGGCCAGCGCTTCATGACCGTTAGAAGTAGCCCTTGGCCCGGAACAGCAGTTGTCGCGGGATGGGCCAGGTGGTCTGCTGGCCAAAGTTCGGGCTGGAAAAGATCCGCGACGCAAGGCTGCCGTCGCTCGTTTGCTGCAGTGTGTTCCGCAACTCGACCCCCAACTCCAGCCGGCGCGGGCCACTGCGGAAGAGAATCTTCGACACTCGGAGAAACAGCCATTGCTCGTTCGGCAGCCGATACGAGCCAGGCACGTCGAAGTTGATATTGCGCCGCCCCTGCGGCAGGACCACCTGAATCTGAGGCGCGTACGGAAGCCCGGACATGAGCGCGAGATTCCCCGAGACCTGGATGTCGATCTTCGGAACGTCGTACGACCCGGTCGCAGTCAGCACTTGCGGCCGGTCATTGGGGCTCAGGCGACCCGTCAAATTGACGTAGTCATTCGGGTCTTGCCCGACCGTGGTGGCAAAGACGGACGCCCCTGTCACTTGAAGGCCCTCGGTCTTCGAATAGGTGTAATTGAGGTTCAGCATCCACCGATTCGCCAGACGCCGATAGGCGCTCAGTATCAACCCGTCGTATCGACTGAAGAAGCCCGGGCCATTCGTCCGCAAGAATCTCCGTGCGCTGGGGGCGTTCAGCAGCGGGTAAACCGTGACCGGGCCGACGGGAGACGTCACCGTCTGCGTTCCGTAGATGCCGCCGATATCCTGCCAACCGATCTGATCTTTCGAGGTCTTGTGCACGTAGGTGACGCTGACGCCCATCTGTCGTGCAATCTCGCGATCGACGCCGATCGAGTACTGATTGGTGTGGGGAGCATCAATATTCGGGTCGACGGCGAGATTCGCTTTCGAATCCGTGACCGAAATGATGGTCGTGTAGTCCCCGGTGACCGGATCGAAGCGCGCGAGCGTGACCGGCGTGATCCCGGGATGCACACTGGTGAAATCGTTGAGGAACACCGGGCGGTAATAGCGTCCGACTGTCGCGCGCAGCACTGTTCTGCTGTCGCTCGTCAGGCGCACGCTGATCCCCATCCGCGGCGACACTTTGTTCCACGAGAACATCTCGCCCAGCCCCGGAATCGTCGCGCCGGTTTTACCGAAGGACTGGTTGCAGTGGCAGAGCCCATCCGTCCCGCTGTACGCCGCAGGGTCTACGACCGGTGCGGGCGGACTGATGGCGACCATCCTGTCGAATCGAACGCCCGGCGTGATCGTCAGCCGCCCCATGGTCAGTTCATCCTCAGCCCACACGCCCTGTGCTCTGGATTCCGCCGCGTACACGAGGGGAGACTGATACTGCGCCTGGTCGGGCGCACCCTTGACGTCCAGATACAGGACTCCGCCCGGCCACAGATTCTGACCTCTATCGCGGTTGCGCGCGATCTGTGCGCCAAACCGAATATTGTGGGTCATGCGGCTGCCGGACACGAAGTGATTCAGTTTCACGTTCACGTCGTCCCGGATCGGTTGATACGCCTGGGATGGTCCCGCGGTGTAGTTGCTCCGGCTGACGCCTGTGAAGGTGTCCAGGTGCCCGGGCGTCCGCAGACTTTCGGCATCGGCATTCAAATTAGGTCCCAGCCCGTTGTACCCGTACGGAATCGACTGGTGGAAGAAACGCACCGTGAGCACGGTGGACGGCCTGAGCGTCGTCGTCAACTCCGAGCCGAAATAGCGCATGTCTCCTGTGTAGCGAGCGCTCGCCTCGAGCGGCGTAGTGGCGGTCGGAAAATCGGGGGTCCGCCAATTCCACCATTCGTAGTAGAGGCTCTGCTGGAACTGCATCTTGTCGTTAATCTTCCACGTCACCTTCGCCATGTTCCGCACTTCGCTCTTGATCCATTGCTGGTCTTCGGGTCGATCCGGCTGGCCGGGGTAACGAATGGCCGGGCCGCTGTTGGTCTGGCCTCCGTAGAACCATAGTCGGTTCTTGACGATGGGCCCGCCGATGTGAGCGGCGTAGTCGCGATACTTGTACAGCTTGAATCCCGTGTCGCCCAACGGGCAATTGCATGGCCGCGTGACGGGAACGCTCGTCAGGCTTGGGGGCGCCCAGTAGATTGAACCATCCCCTCGGTAGACGTTCGTCCCCGCCTTGCTGACGTAGTTCATCACGCCGCCCTGCGCTTGTTGGTACTCCACCGACGCACCAAGCGACACAAGATTGATTTCCTCGGCCGCGTCCATGTCGTAAAACGCCCAGGCCAGTCCATTCGAGGGGTGATTGGTCAACATGCCGTCGACCATGTAGGACGAGTCCGTTGAGTTGGAGCCCATGATCACGGGATTCGTGCCGCTGTTGTAGTTGCCGAGCGCAACGCCGGGAAACGTGCCCAGATAGGCGGTGACTCCTTGTCTCGCGGTCGGTAGCGCCTCGACGGCTTCTCGTCCGAGACTTCCCGCCACCCCTGTCTGCCGCGAATCAAGCACTGTCGTCGTACCACTCACCGTAATGGTTTCCGCGAGCGTTGACAGACCGAGCGTGATATTGCGCTCGATGGTGCCGCCCACCGTGACCCATAGATCCTTCTCCACGTACGCGGCAAAGCCAGGCGCCGACACGACCATCTCGTAGACGCCCGGCGGGAGCGTGCTGAACCGATAGATCCCATGCGCATCCGTGACCCTCGTCACGGCACCGCCCGGCAGCGCCGTCGATGTGACGGTTATCGTGACCTCGGGCATTACGGCGCGAGAGTCGTCGCTTACCACGCCAGTGATGGTACCGGTCACGACTTGCGCGTCGAGCGAATGCGCGCAACTGCACATTCCGAAGACAACGGCCGAAATCAGCCGCTGCCTGGCACGCCATCTCGCACACCGGCTGTGCTGAGCGGCGCTCGCACTCACCTCCCGCGCGCACGCGGTGATTGTCCCGCTGCCACGTGATGTTGTCGACGGTTTGGAAAGTGTGTTGCAGACGATCGAACGGCGAACGAGCCCGCAGCTCGATGACGGCCGGCAGAGATATGCGCCCGACTTCATAACGAATAACCTCAGGGGAATACCGTTATACGCCACATGCTAGCGTCCCGCCAGCGGACTCGGCGGCCCGACTGTCGCACAGCTGTTGGACAGTCGGGAATGATGACGGTCGTCGTCCGGTGTTTCCTTTCGGATGGTGGCGATTCCAGGGTTTGCGCGGCCGTCAGGAGTAACAGCGGTATGAACGACTCTTTGTAGAGCCACGAAATGTCGTGGCGTCAGAGGCCCTCAAGGCTCACTTTCTCCTAGAACAACGGAAAGGATCCCAGCAATTCAGTATCGCGTAGCACTTGTCGTGCCTGTCCCGTTGGAGCGAGAGCGTTCCCCTCAAGACCGATGAGGTCGCTGTCGCACTCGAACCCGGAAGGTCACCGTCCGAAGCTGCGCGTCAACAGCAGAGCACAGGGTTGCGCCCGCGCGATTCGCCGATGCAGGTTCGTTCGTCTCCCAGCCGCGTGTGCCCCGACATTTCGGGTGCCCCGACATTTCGGGGGTTAACGACGCAGTGCGGCGATCGATTGGTCTTTTCAACACGCGTATCGTTACGCCTGTGCAACTTCCACAGACCGCCGGCCGAACGGCATCGATGGTACGCAGTCTGCTACGAAGAAGGAGTCCGATCGGTTTCCAAGGGGCTCTGCGGAAATGCGCGGTAGCCACGATCGGGGATGAATCGTCGTCAGACCAGTCCTTCCAGCCCCCGAAACGCGGTCGAGAGTGTCACTAGGAGGCGGTTCGATCGCGCCGACGAATTGGGACGCGGGCGAGGATCCGAGTGCCGGCGCCGCACCGTGAAGTGATCGCGCAATCGCCCCCGACAGCCTTCAACCGCTCCCGCATGCCGATCAGTCCGAGACCGTGACCGTTCATAGAGGCGTCCGGGTCGAAGCCGACGCCGTCGTCCGACACGTCGAGTCGAATCTCATCTTCGTTACCATCGAGTGACACGGACACGTGGCGTGCGGCCGAATGTGTCATCGCGTTGTTGAGCGCCTCCTGCATCACGCGAAACACGGCCAGCTCAACATCGTTGCTCAGATCCTTCGGCACACCGTCATCCCGAAAGTCGATCACTGCATCATGCTGCGCCGACAGGTGCTCGCAAAACCGCTTGGCTACGGTCCCGAGCCCGAGCAGTTCGAGCCTGGCGTGGATCCGGTCCGAGATCGAGAGAATCTCGCCCGTCAGATCGGTAAACCGGCCGCACAGCTCGGCGACACCAGTCCGCATCTCTCCGGCGGCGCTGCGCGGCAACTCGCTCAGGCTATGCAGACGCATCGTCAACGCCATCATCCGCTGACAGAGATCCTCGTGGAGCTCTCGGGCGATCCACGCGCGCTCTTTCTCGTACGCCTGCATCAATCCTCGGCTCAAGCTCGAGAGGGCCACGGTGGCCAGCTTGAGATCCGTCACGTCCACGGCAGACCCTACGTAGCCGGCAAAGATTGCCGACTCAAATCGGGGCGCTCCCGTGTCGAGGATCCATCGGTATTCGCCGTCATGCCGGCGGAGGCGGTAGTCCGCCTGGAAGGGCTCGCGGCGGTCGAAAGCCTGCGTGTAGGTTTCGAGGCAACCCGCGAGGTCGTCTGGATGAATGGCGTCGGTCCAGTGACCTGCCGACTCAGGCTCGGCCGCTTGACCGAGGTAGTCGAGCCGACAACGATTGACGTCGATGCGCACCGTGTCAGGGCCCGCGGTCCACATCATGACCGGTGCGGCGTTCGACAACAGGCGAACGCGCTCTTCGCTCTGGCGGAGCGACCTCTCCACGCGGCGCCGCTTGACGAGATTTGCCGCCAGCGCGATCGCGACGAGCGCCGGGACGCTCGCCAGCACGGCGGCAGCAATGATTTGCCGGCGGTAGCGCTGCCACGTAGTCGCCTCGCGAAACTGTACGGTACTTCCCGAGTCCAGCCGATCCTCGCCGATGCCCCAGCGCCGCAATTCGCGCGAATCGAATGCCGGTACGCCCGCCACCTGGATTGGCGTCACGATGCTTCGCGGCGATTCGCCGCGTAACACGCGCAACGCCACGTTCGCCGTGTTGCGGCTCAAGTCTTCGATGGATAGGAGCGGCCCGCCGACGATGCCGCGGCCCAGTTGTGTGCTGTGCAAGCCGAACATGGGGGCGTTGGCCACCGCGTGCAGCTCGCGTAACGTCTGCTCCTCGATCTGCGGAACTCCATTCGCGTCAAGCGCCAGGACGCCATAGAAGATCGCCGAATCGGCAGGCAGCGTGGCGCATCGCTGAAGCAGTTCCGTGAACGACCAGTCATTCGTCCAGACGAAGGTCAGCCGGCCTTCGAACCGTTCGAACGTGCGCTTGACCTCCTTGAGCCAGAACTGCTCCAGCTGCGATGCTCCGATGACGACGAAGACAGTTCTTGTGTCTGGAAGCAGCTTCAGCATGTTCTCGATCATCTGCGGCGGATCGTGCGCGACCGCAACGGCAGTGTCGTTGTCACTCATCGTCCCCTTATCGATGAAGCGACGATCCACGGCAGCGAACAGCATCGGCGTGGTGGGAAACAGCTGCCCGCGGTGTTCTTGTGCGAACGCTGCTGCCGGCCCGCCGATCGCCACGACGAGATCCAGCCGGGTACCATCGAACGTGGAGCGCAGGCGAGTGACGATCGAGTCATCCGGCGCGCGAACGCTCGCGGCGGCCGTCTGAAGTGCGACCTCGATGTAATTCACGGGCTCGGCAGAGGATCGGGTTAACTCCGGCCGGAACATCGCGGCGAACGCCGTGTGCGTAAACTCGCGCTCGTACGAATACAGCAGCAATACGTGACGCGGTTCGGTCCGGGCACTCGCGCCAGGAGCCAATCCCACGATTAGCAACAACGTCCAGAGCCGCCAGGGACTACGCCGAGATTCCATCGCTTGGGTTTTCAACGAGCGACGATTTTACGCAATTGACCATGCACGAGGGAAGGGGCCGATCCAGACGGCCGATTGACCAGCATGCGCCATTCTGGCACCTTGAGACGTCTTTTCGTCCGCGGCTGGTTCGCTGCCACGCAAGGGGGGCCCGTGAAGTCGCTGCTCAGGTTGTGGTTCACGCTGGTGATCGCCGTCAGCATTTACGCTGCGGGAGCGTTCGCATCGGGTGGTCAGGCAGAGGCGCCGCCCACCCCGCTTCTCCGGGAGTTGAACAGGCTCGCCCAGCAGCAACTCGAGCGGCGCGCCCTCACGATCGCGGCGATCCGCGACCTTCCGGGCGCCGCCAAAAGGCAAGCGGAGGTGCGGCAACGCGTCCTCACGTTGATCGGTGGTCTCCCCGACTATCACGGCGCGCTGAACGAGAAGGTGACCAGAACGACCAGGCGAGACGGGTTCTCCATCGACCATGTGCGCTTCGAGAGCCTGCCGGGCTACTACGTCACGGCCAATCTGTATCATCCCGACCTGCCGGGAAGGCACCCCGCGATCCTGATGTCGATGGGACACTGGGAATCAGGCAAGGCGGCCGGGCAGCTCCTGTCGACCCACCTCGCACGGAAAGGGTTCGTCGTGCTCGCGTACGATCCGGTCGGCCAGGGCGAGCGGCAACAGGCCTATGACGTGCGCGTCGGACGCTCGCTCCTCGGCGGCGCCACGGAGCAGCACTTTACGAATGGCCCAGCTGCAATCCTCATGGGCCAGTCGGTCGCCCGGTACTTCATCCACGATGGCATGCGCGCCATCGACTATCTCGTCAGCCGTCCTGAGGTGGATCCGGAGCGCATCGGCGCGACCGGCTGTTCTGGTGGAGGCACGCAGACGACATACATTGCCGCGCTCGACGACAGGGTCAAGGTTGCCGCGGTCGCGTGTTATATGAATTCGTTCCGGACGCTGTTCTCCGGCTCGATCGGGGATTCCGAGCAGAGCGTGCCGGGGTTTCTGTCGGCTGGTCTCGATCAGACGGACTACGTCGAGCTGTTCGCTCCCAAGCCCTGGCTCATTGCCTCGACGACCGAGGATTTTTTCACCCCCGCTGGCGCTCGGCAGGTCTTCGAGGAAGCGCAGCGCTGGTACACGCTCCACAACGCCGCCGATCGCGTGAAGTGGGTCGTCGGACCGGGCGGTCACGGCACGCCGCTCGAAGTGCGGGAGGCCATTTACGACTGGATGATCAAGTGGCTGCGCGATGGACGAGGTGACGCGCGTGAGGCATCGGTCGCGCTCCTCCCCGATCACGAGCTGCTCGTCACGCCGGCAGGACAGGTGGACGGGCGCGAGCTGTACCAAATCATCGCGGAGACTCCGCGGCAGAAAGGATCGACAGGCGAACTGGCGAGCTTCGCGCGCGACCTCGTCGCCGCCAATCAACCGCTGGTTCGCAATGTTGCCATTCTTCCCGCACAGCCCGGTGGCGTTCGGCGCCCTGCCGTCGTCATCGTCCAGGAGAACCTGACGCCTGGCAAAGAAGTGGACAGGTTGCTCTCCGATGGCAATGTCGTCGTTCTCGTGGCGCCGAGCGGACAGGGCCGCGACCCGGAACGGCCGCGAATCGGCAACTGGATGAATGCCACGCGGACGTGGCTCGTCGGACGCAACCTGCCTGCCATGCACGCCGCGGAGATCAATGCGGCGGTGTCCGAGGCGATCAAGCGTCCCGACGTCGATGCGTCCCGGCTCACCGCGCGGGCGTCAGGCGTCACGGGTGTGGCGTTGCTCATCGCTGCGGCCGTCAACGGACAGATCGCCTCCATCTCGCTGGATCGGACACCGCACAGCCTGCGTGCCGCGGTCGACGCTCCGGTGCATACGAACCTTCATGACGCCGCCATCCCCGGGTTGGCGTTGAAGTGGGACCTGTCCGACCTCCGCGATCTGATTCGCCCCCGATCGGTCGTGTGGAGCAATCCGACCGACTGGATGGGTAACGTCGTCGCTCTGGGCGGTGACTTCACCTATTCGTCGAGCGATCCGAACGTGGCTCGTTGATGACTTCGGACGCTGACCCTGGACTCACTTGTTCATCGGCTCCGTCGCGGTGGCGAGTAGACTTTTCACGAACGTGTTGGCGTCACTGATCTCGAACGCCGAGAGGAACTTTGCGGCGGCTTCCGCGCGACTGCGTGCCAGAGACTGAAGCTCGCCCGCTGGCAGCCGGAGTTCGGCCAACCGCGCCCACATATACGCCTGGTAGGGAATCGGGATGACACCGCGGCCGTCCAGGTACACCTTGCTGAGGCCGATCTGCGCCTCCGGATAACCCTCGTCCGCCGCGCGCTGGTACGCCTTGTGCGCCGCATCGTCAGAGGGGGGCACCGTGCATCCGGCCGCATACATGTGACCGAGCTGGATGCTGCTCATCATGTCGTGGTTCTCGACACCCTTTTGATAGGCGGCCGCAGCCTGTTCGTTGTCCTGTTCGACGCCGAGGCCGCACGCATAGGCGTCACCCACGAACCGCCAATTATTGGCCCTCTTCCACCACGCCACCGCCGCCGCCCAATCCTTGGGAACCCCGCGCCCGGCAGCATAGAGGCCGCCGAGCGCGCTCATTGCCGCCCTGTCCCCGCTAGGCCCACTAGAGGCACCCCTGTAGAACCAGTAGGCTGCAGTGCTCTCGTTCTGCTCGACGCCCAGCCCACGGAGATATCGCTGCCCGAGAGGGCCAAACGCGTCCGGGTGACCCTGCTCTGCAGCCAGAAGGAACCATGCGGTGGCCTGCTTCTCGTCTCGCTTGACCGCCGTGCCGCCGCTGATCAGCCAGGCGATACCGATGCTGTCGTTGCCATTCCCGTCCAGCCCGTTTTCGACCGAGACCGGCAGGTTCGCCCGATCCTCAGCATCTCTTCGCGCCTGAAAGCGAGCCGTGGAGAGGGTCAGCGGCGCATCCGAATCGGGAGCGGCGGGCCCGCTTCCGTAACCATATCCGGGTCGCGGTCGCGTCACAGTAAACGGGTTGGTCACACAGCCACACACCGTTGGAGCCGGAATCGGGCCCACGTCCATCAAGACCCATGACTTCATCTCTGGAGGCGGTGGCGCCTGACCTGACAAGTGGACGACGCCAGCAGACAACACCAGGCTGCACGCGAGGACCAGACAGTTTGGACGGGCGGCTCGACGCATTCGGAGTAGAGGGTTAGACAGTGGAGATGGCGTATTGTTCCGGGAACCGTTTTGCACAAGACCTGCCAACGAACGTGCGAGTGTGTCGCGGGTTACACGGGTTCTGACCGATCTACCGGCTGACACATTTGCAAGTGGACGCTCGGATCCGCTGGTTCGCTGGGCGTTACTACTCCTCTCGCAGGCCACGGCCGGATCGACGCGCGCGGCGGCCGCGTAGCAGGCGAGATCGGTCGTCACGATCGACGCTCTTTTTAGTTGAACGCTTGCGCTCGTTCGGCTGGACCCGAAGTCAGCGCGCGGCGGCCTTGATGTCGTAGACGAGCAGCGTATCTTGATTGCGTACGTAGAGGCGCCCGTCACTCACCACCGGGTGTGCCCAGCTCGGCATCCCCTTGTCGGGAATCTCGAAGCGCCCCTTCTCTACGTAGGCGGTCGGCGTCGCTTCCGCCAGCCCAACGATGTTGGTCTCGCTCTGAAGGTACAGACGGCCATCGGCATAGGTGACGGAGCCTTTGCCCACGCTGCGATCGCGCCACATCAGTTTGCCCGTCGTGAACTCGAGGCAGGTCAGAATCAAGTCGTTGTATCCGTACAGATAGCCATCGACGAGTACCATGCCGCCGTGGTGGTTCTTCATCTCCCGCGTGAAGTACGCTTCCGTCGCCGCGACCTCTCCGTTCTGCACGGTCAGATTGAGCAGCCCGCCACCGGTCCCATACGCCGAGGCAAAGAACACTTTGTTATCGGAGTAAACAGGTGTCGCGACGTTTGCGGTTCTGTTCGCGGCCTGCGGATATTGGAACATCAGCTTGCCGTCCGACGCGCGGACGCCAACGCCGGCCGATGCGGTGAACGTCATGTAGGTACGCACGCCTTGCACGTCCGCGACGGTGATCGACGAATAGGCGGCCGCATCGCTCAGCTCTTTCGACGTCCAGACGGTCTTGCCTGTCATCTTGTCCAGCTTGACCATGCCCGCACTCGGCCCGCCGGGACTCACAACAAGGTGCGGTCCGTCGATGAGAGGCGACTCGCTGATCAGCCATTGCAACTGCGGGCCGCCGAAGTCTTTCAGGATGTTGATCTGCCACACTGCAGTGCCGTCGGTCTTGAGGCACGCCAGGTCGCCGTTCTCGGTGAGCACGTACAGGCGATCGCCGTCGACTGTCGGCGTGCCGCGTGGTCCTGCGCCGCGATCGCTCCGCATCTTCGTTTCCACAGGGCCGAGCGCCTTCGACCACACTTCCTTGCCATCCGCTCGATTGAGCGCGATGACCACGCTCGTCTGACCGCGCGCGCCCTGGAGGAAAACGCGGTCACCGGCCACGGCCATCGATCCATAGCCGGACCCGAGACCACTCGCCGTCCAGATGAGCTTCGGGCCGCCGGCAGGCCACTCCTTCAAAAGCCCGGTCTCCTTCGAGATGCGCGTGCGATCGGGACCCTGCCACTGCGGCCAGTCGGCGGCTGCATCGAGTACGGCCATGCCGAGCGATACCGCGACCACGAAAGTCAGGGCTCGTTTCATCCTCATATGCTCCTTGAGCGACGCCGGTCCGTTTTTGTAATACTCCGCTTCGACCCATGCCGCTTACTACCGCGGCGCGGGCGAGCGAATGTCGTTGACAATGCTCCGGACCTCCACGCTGATTGGGGGACGGGACGCGGATCTTGCGGATCACGGACCGACGGGACGCGGATCTCGCGGATCACGGACCAACGGGACGCGGATCTCGCGGATCGCGGCCAAACGAAACGCTGATCACGCGGATGGGAACTTGATGGGAGATAGGGGTCATCCTGACAGGGGTCGACCTTGTCCCTCCCTGCGTGTAGACGTCGACACAGACGAGTTTGTGCCCCACTCGGATCGCCTGCTGGGGCTGGGCGAGCAGCAACGCCAACAGCGCACCCGGCACGAGCGCCGCGCCGTGGCGGCGCCGGACCGCAGCGACACGGGCCCGTAGTGGGTTATCGCACCACGCGGATGGCGGTGAGGATCTTCCTGGTCGAGCCACCTACCGCGACCTCGAGCTCGACGGCGTAGTCGCCGGGACTGAGCGCCGCCAGCGCGAGGTCCGCGGCAATCCAGCGTTGCCCAGTCCCTTCCTCAGTACGTTCCGTGACGACAACCGGGACCGGCGTGGCGAGACCGCCACGGTCGAGGACTTTGCCACCCACAGGTGTGGCGGCGCCCGATCCCGCGCCTACCGGAAAGTCGAGCCGGATGCGCTCGGTCCGGCTGAACCGCGGCGCGCCTGCCGGCAGCAGCCGATTACCTGTCGTCACACCGCGCCTGAACATGACGGGCTGGAGCTCGGCCTCGGCCGCCTCGATCCGGATCGCCTCTGACAGCGGTATCGCGCCGCCGGCAGTGGACGTCAGGCGTACGCGCACGTCGAGGGCCCCCGACGGCGCGGCGGGCAACTCGAGCCGCGTCAGAAACGTGCGCTCTCCAGGCTTCAGCGTCACCGCAGCCGTCGTAGACGCGCCGCCGGACACGGCTTCGATCGAGGCGCGCGCGCCCGCCAAGAACTCGTCCGGCCGCGATCCGGCAGACAGGAGCTCGCCGGTCACCCAGAGCCCGGGCCGCGAACCAGCGCCGAGCACCGCACTGACCTGGAATTGCGCATCCGGGCGAACCCGGCCCAGTCGGTCGATCGCCGACAACACGGTCGCCGCGCCTGGCGCCACCGGGGTGGCGGCGACTCGGTTGCGCGCCTCGGAAATCTCCTTCTCCGTCGGCGCCCGATAGCCCTTCCGCGCCCGCACCTCGACGCCCGGCTGCTTCACACGAACGGTGATCGTGCGAAAGCGCCCGTCGGGCTTGGTGTTAGAGGCGTAGTAGCCCAAAAGGTAGTACGACGACATGTCATTGGAAATCCGAGTCAACCCCTTGTCGAGATCGTTGGTGTTCAGGATCGCCAGGCCGTCCGTATTCTCCGCGAGCGTCCGCAGGGCGCCGTTTCTGTCCGCGCCGCGGACCTTCAGCCCGCCCGGGTCGATCATGTAGAAGGTGCTGTTGCCGCGGTTCGCGTCGTCGATGATGTCGCGCAGGAACTTGTCGTTGTCTATCCCGGCCAGGTAGGCGCGATCGCCGTCGCATGCCGCCGGATTGAGCGCGTTGACCGAGGTCTTGGTATCTTCGAGTGTCAGTTGTCCGGTCGGGCCGACGCGCATCTTGTCGACACCGAGCGGAGCTTCCGTGGTCCCACGCTGGCGCATCAGGTCCGGGTCCTCGCGATAGAGCACCCAGCCTTCCGTCACCGCGATGACGGCTTTTCGCTCCTCGCGAATGCTTGCCAGGAACTTGACGGCGTCCTGGAGGGATTCGAGCGTTTTTCGCTCCCTGCTCCGGGCGATCATCTTTCCGGGAACGTCGTTGAAGCCCGGATAGCAAATCGTGTATTGAATCTCGCGCTTGTCGAGCACCGGGTCGAGCTCATGGTCCTGTCGGCCCCAGCCCAAGAATGCAGTAGGCAATCCTCCGGCGATGACCGTCGTCTTCCTGCCGAACGTCACTTCCGACGCGCTCATCGACGGCGTCATGACGCCTACGAGATCCTCGTCGCCGAGGTGCGTCGTGAGGAACTTGATCAGGGGCTGGTTAATCGCCCGCGCATGGACGTCGTCGACGAAGGCGCCGTCGAGAAACAGCAGGAATACACGGGCCTTGGGATTGGTCAGCGCCTTCACCATCTCCTGCTGCGAGCTGGGTTCGGTTCGAGCCGTCTGCGGACCGGGCATGGCAATAACATGCTCGAACGTGTCGATCTTCTGGGGCACGCCATCCTCGAGCACGTCGAAGTCCGCGGCCTGCAACCCATCCACGATCCGCCCGTCTTTCGTCGGGTAGGCGTCGACGCGGACGAAATTGGTGCCGACGCGAATCGGCTGTGGTTGTTGGGCGCCCAGCAGGACCGCGCTGGCCGCGACAAGGGCGACGCATGCTGTGGCGCGCACGACTATCGCACCACTCGGATGGCGCTGATGACCTTCTGGGTCTTGCCGGCGCCGACGACCTCGATCTCGATCGCGTAGTCGCCACCGGCGAGGGGCGCCAGCACGACGTCAGCGGTAACCCAGCGCTGGCCGGTGGCATCGTCCAGCCGTTCGCCGACCGTGACTGGCAGCGGCATCGGCTGCGCCAGCCTGTCGAGAATGCGCGCGCCGCCCGCTTTGCTATCGCCATACACGGGCAGTTCGAGTCGCACACGTTCAGTCCTGCTGAATCGCAAGTCAGCCGCGGGCAGCACGCGGTTCCCGGTGGTGACGCCGCGCCTGAAGAACAGCGGCTGCATACCCGACGATGCCTGCTCGATCTGCAGCATGTCCGAGAGCGGCATGGCGCCACCTTCGGTCGCCGCGAGGCGTGCCCGGATGCTGATGTCCCCCGCCGCGCCGGCGGGCAGCGGCGCGGTCGTGAGGAACGTGCGTTCACCCGGCTTCAAAGCCACCCGCGCGGTCGTTGATTGCGAGCCGGCGGTGATCTGGATATCGACAGTCCCGCCCTGGGCGAAGTCGTCGGGCCGTCCGGCGGCGGACTGCAGCTCGCCCGCGATCCAGAGCGTCGGCTTGGCGCCCGCACCTGCGATCGCGTTGATTCGGAACCGCGCGTCTGGCCGGACCCGCCCGAGGCGGTCTATCGCGGCGTTGACCGCCCGCGTGGCCTCGGGCACGGGAGCATCAGCCGCGCGGCGGGCAGCGCTGACCTCGACTGCGGTCGCCGCCCTGTAACCTCGCCTCGCGCGGACCTCGATTCCCGGCTGCTTGACCTTCACCTTCAGCGAGCGGAAGCGGCCATCCAGTTTGGAGTTCGTCGAGTAGTACCCGAGCAGGTAGTAGGACGTCAGGTCGTCGGAGATTCGCCTCAGCCCCAGATCGAGGTCGTTGCTGTTGACGACGGCGATGCCGTCGGTATTGCCTGCAAGCGTGCGCATGACCTCGATTCGCTGCCTGAGCATGGCGTGATCGACAGTCGGCGGGGGCGGCGGATCGGGACCGATCGGATTGTCCCAGGCCGGGAGTCCGCGGGGATCGAGCGGGTAAAAGCTGGCGTTGGCGTAGTTCGCGTCCTCCATCAGGTCGAGGAAGAACCGCTTGTTGTCCATCGAGGCAAGGCGCATGCGATCGGTGTCGCATTCATTCTTGGTCAGCGCGCCTTCCGACATGTTGCGTTCCTGCCGGGTCGTCAGCTTGCCGTTCAGGCCGACGCCGACAGGGTCGACGCCAGGGATAGCCTCCGTTTGGCCGGTCAGCGGATCCGTTCGCAGTCTGAGGAGGCCCGGATTCTCGCCGTAGAGCAGCCATCCTTCGGTGACCGTCAGAATCGCCTTGCGTTCCTCACGGACCGTGCGGAGGTAGCGAACCAGGTCCTCCAAGGCCTCGAGCGTTGCGCGTTCGCGCTTCCGTCTGATGAGCTCGGCTGCCAGCGGCGAACTTTGGCCCGTGTCGCCCATCTCTTTGGGATAGCAGGCGTCGTAGGCCGCCTCACGCTGGTCTCGGTGGTAGGTGAAACGCGTGCCCCAAGGCCAGTTCTTCCGCAGACTATCCGCGATGACTTGCGTCTTTCGCCCGAGCACCATCTGCGAGGCGGCCATCTCGGGCGTCATCACGCCGACCAGGTCGTCAGGTCCGAGGATCCGGTCGATCAGTCGAATCAATGGTTCGTTGATGGCATGCGCGCCCTCGACGCCGACGTGCGGCGTGTCGAGGAAGATCACGAAAACGCGATTCCTGGGATTCGATGCGGCTAGCAGCGACTCGCGCTGGGAGCTAGGCTCGACGCGTTCGCCCTGAGGCCCGGCCGGGCGCACGACGACGTGCTCGAACGTCTCGAGCTTCTGCGCAACGCCATCCTCGAAGACCTCGAAATGCTCGGCCTTGAGGTCGAGCACAGGCTTCCCGTCCCTGAGCGGGTAGGCATCGACCCTGACGAAGTTCGCGTCAACGCGGAATTTCGGCGGCTGCTGGGCGGGGTCCTGCGGCTGCTCGGGCGGCGGTTGCTGCGATTGTCCCGCGACAAACGCCGCGAGGCTGCTGGCAAGCACACCAGTCACGCAAAGGACACGGATCGAGCTGTATCGCACGCTCGGACTCCTGACGGTGGCAGAGGCTGGCCCTCAGAGTTTACACCCGTTGGGCCGGTCGCAGGCTAGAGCGGTTCTCATTACTTTGTAGCGCGTAGTGTCCGGCTTTAGCCGGACTTCAGCGTGTCCGCCTAACCAGCCTCCGCTAAAGCTACGGCGGTCCGCCGAAGCCTTGGCGAAGGCGGAAGGCGGACACTACGAACAAATGAAAAAGCTCTACGGGCGGCGGAGCCGCTTCACGAGGTCGGCAAAATCCGGCGGTGGCGGGGCCTCGAACGTCAGCGCTCGCCCGTCGTCCGGATGCTCGAATTCCAGGCGGAAGGCGTGCAGCGCCTGCCGGCCGAACGCAATCGGCCGGAGCGCGTCCGGCCCGTAGACGTAGCGTTGCTCTCCGACGAGCGTGTGCCCGCGCAGGCGGGCCTGGATGCGGATCTGGTTCCGCCTGCCCGTGCGCAGCCGCACCTCGACGAGCGACGCGTCGCGGAAGCTCTCGATGACGCGATACTCGGCCACGGCCTCCGTGCCCCGGGGATCGCGCCGGCCGGTCTCTTTCTGAATCAGCGCCTTCGTATCCCACACGAGCATGTCGCGCCACGTGCCCTCCGCCGGCGAGGGATGGCCGTAGACGACGGCGAGGTAGACGCGCTCCGGCTCACGCCGGGCAAACTGCGCCTTCAGCCGCTGCTGTGATGTCGGGTCCTTGGCAAACACGACGAGGCCGGAAGTGTCCTGATCGATACGATGGACGACGAACGGGCGTCGCTTGCCGTGCGAGCGAAAGCGCCGCTCGATCTGGTCGTAGACGGAAGGAACGTCGGGGCTGCGCTCGAGTGGAACCGAGAGGATGCCCGGTGGCTTGCTGACGACGAGCAGCGCGTCGTCTTCGTAGACGATGTCGAGGTCCCCGGCGGGACCCGTGCGCGGCCGGCGCTTCGCGCTGCCCGGACGGTCGACCCAGACACGCACGACATCGCCGGCGACGAGGCGGCGCGCCGCATCCGCGATGTCCGCTTCGTCGTCGTTGACGAAGATCTTGCGGCGCTCGAGCGCGGCTACGGCCTTTCCCCTGGATCCGAGCCGGCCCGGTGCCGAGAGGAATTTGTCGAGGCGGACGCCCGCGTCAGCGTCGCCGGCAATCCAGTTCGGGCCAGTCGCAGTCACTCTGGCCCGATCGTACACGGCATTCGGCTACACGGACGGCTTCCCGCCCCGGCGGGCGCCTCACGACACTTCGATCGGCTCGACGACCTTCGGCGGCGGCACGCGCCCGGAGCAGATAGCCCGGAGCGCGCGCACGAGATCCTTGGAGCGCACTCCGCCCTGGTCTACGCCCCACATGATGATGTCGTCGACCGACAGCATGCCCTGCAGCTCGCCGTCCGACGCGACCACCGGCAGGCGCCGAACCCTGAAGTCCGTCATCCGCTCGAGCGCAGCCTGGAGGAAGCCGCGGCGAGAGTTGGGTATCTGCTCGACGAGCTGGAACACCCCGCCTACGATCGAGTGCGTGAATACCTGGAGGGATTGGTGACACGAGCCACTCCCGAAGATGAGCGGCTGCGGATAAAGCGGCTGGCTTACGAGTGTTTCTTCCTGCCGTCCCCGTGACGCCTTCGATGACAGCAGCAGATACGAGTGCGCTGGACTTTCGAACGAAGTCAACTGCGTGACGCTCGATCCCCTCCGTCGAGCGTACGCGGGTTGTCAAGCAAGTACGGTCCGCTATCGCGGCGGCGAATCGAGTAGTGATGCCGCAGCCACCGTCGAACCCGAGTCTTGCCGAAGGCATTGACCGCGAAGGACCACGCAATGAGTTGACAGTCGAGCGACGGGCTCCATCTTCCAGCGTGGACTCGATCCATGGCCAGGGCGTCGTCATCCGGGCGAGCCCCGACGAGCTGCGCCAGCCCCGTGAGCCCAGGGCGGCACGCCCAGCGAAAGTCGAATTGGGCCCCGCTCCAGCCGAGACGGGCGACGTCGTCGGCTGTGAGCGGCCGCGGCCCGACCGCGCTCATGTGGCCGCGAAGAATATTGACGAACTGCGGCAGCTCATCGAGGCCAGTGGCGCGGAGCAGCCGTCCTACCCGCGTGACCCGGCCGGCGCGCATCGATCGGAACTTCAGGATGTGGAACGGCCGGCGCTGGTACCCGATACGCTCCTGCCGAAAGAGCACTGGCCGACCGTCATCGATCAACACCGCCAAAGCGATCACCATCATCGCCGGGGCAAACACCGCCAGTCCGGCCAGGGCCCCGACTACGTCGAACATCCGTTGCGCCGGGGACATGTCGGCTTATTCTATGCCCATCATGCGCATGCTTCTCGTCGCCGTGCTGGCTGTCAGCGCAAGCGTTTCTCTCCGTTCCGCGAACTTACAACACGCGAGCGCTCGCGTCTCGTCGCTCACCTGGAGATGACTGGAAGCTGGTTGACCGACGAGGTCTCCAACCTCTCTCAGGAGCAGCTCGCATTCCGCCCCACCTCCGCCGCATGGAGCATCATGGAGGTTCTCGAACATCTCATCGTTGTCGGTCCGATCTACTGGAACGACTTGCAGCAAGCCCTTCAAGGGCGGCCGAGCAAACGGCTCCTCACGACGGGAGACGCGGATATTCTCTGGTATGGCATCGACCGGACCCGGCCAGAAACCGCAGTCCCTTCCGAGAGGCCTCCGGGACGGCTTCGCGATATCCGAACAGCCCTGGAGACGTACCGTACGCAGCACGCGCGGCTGCTCGACTACGCACGAACGACGAAAGACGATCTCCGGAGCCACATCGTGGACAGGCAGCAGTGCGATGCCTATCAGTGGGCGCTGCTCATCTCGACGCACGAACAGCGGCATGTCCTTCAGATCCGGGAAATCAGGGCCCATCCGAGCTTCCCCACGAAGTAGGTCTCGTCGTGTTCTCACGCGAGCGGTCGCCCGCTCGTGGGGAGTTCGGACAAACTCGACCATTACTTTTCCAGAGGATGCTGGGGAGAATTCGAAAGAGACGGAAGGACGACACACTCGCCGCACTCGAGCTGCTCCACCGATCCGGCAGTGTCACCTACGTTCAACGCGGCCAAGCGCGGCTCTGGTCGGCGCTCAGTCAGGAGCTTGGACTATGAACCGGTCCACCGTTCGGGAACCGGTTTGAAACCGGTATCGGTTCCCCCTCTGTAAGAGGTAACCATACCCGGAACCGTTATTCGGTTATGGCTGGGGTGGTATCAGGGAATCCACCGAATGCCCTGTACGCAAGCCTCGCTCAGGCGAGTCGTCCGGCGGCGAGTAAGAGGATGGCCGCGGCAATGATTACGACCACCCCAAGGATTACGACCACGGCAAACAGCACGGACTTCTTAAGGGAGGGACTGAATAGTTGTGCGTCCATGAGGACCTCCATCGCGGTTAGGGCGGAGAGCCCGACGGTTATGCGAACGGTTGGACTCTCAAGTTCTCGGGAATTGCCACCTGATTGGACCATCGAGAACGAATAGCCCGCAACGCACTCTTCATTTACGGGGACATCGGGCGTTCACGTGCGTAATGCCGGCCACGTCTATCCAAGGATCTTCGGGAAGCTCCGTGCCGTCCCCCTCGGATGCCGACGCCGTGCCGAAGATGCGGCTCTTCCCAATGCGTTTTTCCTTGGTCACCTTGAACTGCTTGTCGTCGGCGATCTGTGTTGTGCCAAGAAGCTCATCTTCATGTCCGTTATGCTCTTTGAGGTTGGCGAGAACGGCCTTCGATCCGCGGAGCCTGTAAGTCGTGCCGACTGGCGCGAAAGCTCCGTCTGTTTCTACCAGCGTCTTTCCTTTGATGCAGCCTCGAACGTTGATGGACTGCCGGTTCGGGGACTCGGTCTGCTTGGGGGGTGGGAGGCCCTGTGCGATTGCAAACGACGACAATCCGAAGGCGACAACAACACCGAACGGGAGCAGCCGCATGGGTCCTCCGTCGGGCAGGCTGGCGAGTCAATCCTACACCAAGGCAAGAGGGTGATGGTATGCCGGAACGGAGGGGCACTCCCGTGCCGCCGGCGTGCTGATGATTGTGCCCCCGCCGTCAGCCGGGCGTTTTGTGTGAATTTCGTGTGAATGAAAAGCGAACGGGCCGACTCGCAATCTGCGAAATCGGCCCGTTGAACATTGGTCGGGATGACTGGATTCGAACCAGCGACCCCCTGACCCCCAGTCAGGTGCGCTACCAGGCTGCGCTACATCCCGTCGGCTGATGGTCCGGCTAAAGCCGACCGCTACGACAGGTCCGGCTGAAAGCCGGACACTACGACCGGTCCGACTGAATTCGGACCCTACCGCTTTTTCTTGACCGCCACCGCGCTCTTGGACTTCGGCTTCCGCGCATCGTCCACGCGCAGGTGAAAATCGCCGTCCCCGGCCTCGGCGGGCGCGCCGGGCGCTCGCGACGAGCATGGCCGACAGCTCTCGAAGGCCCCGCTTCACGTTCTGTATGCGCTCACGCGCATCTTTGCCGAAGAGCTCGGCGATGCTCGCGAGCGCCGGATCCGGCCCGCCGCCTGCCGGCTGCTCTTCGATCAGCTTGCGGCGAACGCCGGCGAGCGTCAGGCCCTCGCCGTAGAGCAGCTGCTTGATCCGCAGCACGCGCTCGACATCGGCCCGGCGATACACGCGCGGTCCGCCCTCGGCCTTCGCGACGCCAAGGTCCGGGAATTCCGCTTCCCACGACCGCAGCACGTAGGGCTGGATACTGGCGATCTCGCACACCTCAGGCTGACGGAACAGCGAGCGGTTGGGAATCTCCAGTTGGGCCATCAGAATCGCTTCCCGCAGTATAACAGACAGGAAGTCATATAATTACACCCCCAAACCCGCGTGGCCAACATCCTCTCCTGCCCCACCTGCGCCGCGGTCATCGTCCCGCAAGAGGCGGGGGACATCTGCCCGAAGTGCCAGACGCCGCTCCCTCAGTCCCAAATCGAAACCGTCATGCCGCGGGACCTCGCCGGCCAGCACGGCGTGACGCATCCCTCACCTGGCACGGGGGCGGCGCCGTCGCAGGCGAGTTCCGGCTCGCATGATCACCGGGCGCGCGATCGTGTCGCAAAAGATTCACGAACCACGTCCGGCGGGTCGAGCGGGTCCAGTGGCTGGCTCTCGTCGTCGGGTGCGATCGACCACGGCCGCTTCGAGCCGGGCACGGTCCTCGGCAGCCGCTATCGCATCGTCGAGCGGGTCGGCCGCGGCGGCATGGGCGAGGTGTATCGTGCCGACGACCTGAAGCTCGGACAGCCGGTCGCGCTCAAGTTTCTGCCACCCGACGTCGACCGCGACCCGGCACGGCTGACGCAACTGCATACCGAAGTTCGGATGGCGCGGCAAGTCTCCCACCCGAACGTCTGCCGCGTCTACGACATCGACGAGATCGACGGCGCGACGTTCCTGTCGATGGAATACGTCGACGGCGAGGACATGGCGTCGCTGCTCCGGCGCATCGGCCGATTCCCCGAAGATCGCGCGCTCGAGATCGCGCGCCAGGTGTGCGCGGGGTTGGCCGCCGCGCACGAACGCGACGTCATCCATCGCGATCTCAAGCCAGCCAACGTGATGCTCGACGGGACGGGTCGGGTTCGCATCACCGACTTCGGCTTGGCTGGTGCATCGGGCGAAGCGCTTCGGGCGGGCACGCCCGCCTACATGGCGCCCGAGCAACTTTCGGGCGGCGACGTCACGGCACGAAGCGACATTTACTCGCTCGGGCTGGTGCTGTACGAGATCTTCACGGGCCAGCGTGCACTCGACGGCAAGAACCTCGCCGAGCTGATCCACAAGCGGGAGCAATCGGGCATTCTGCCACCAACGGCGATCGTCAAGAGCCTCGATCCGAAGATCGAGCTCGCGATCATGCGCTGCCTCAAGCCGGAGATCGGCGATCGCCCGGCATCGGCGCTCGCCGTTGCCGCGGCCCTGCCCGGCGGCGATCCACTCGCGGCGGCTCTGGCGGCAGGCGAAACGCCGTCCCCCGACATGGTCGCGGCCGCGGGACACAGCGACGCGCTCAACCCGGCCGTCGGCCTCGCCCTCGTCGTGGCGGTTGTCGCCGGCCTGGTGGCGCTACGCCGCCATGGCCGACAGGCAACTGCTCTACTCGCGAGTCCCGATGCAGCGGTCGCTGGATTCGCTGGACGATCGCGCCAGGGAAATCGGCGCGTCGCTCGGCTATCCCGCAAAGCCCGTTGATTCGGCGCGCGGTCTGCGGATCGACAACGAGTACCTCCGGCATGTCGCCAACACCAACCGCTCGGCGAATCGCTGGGACGATCTGGCGAACGGTCCGAAGCGCCCGATGGAGTTCTGGAACCGCTCCAGTCCCGAAATGCTCGTGCCGCTCGGGGGCGCCTGGAGGCCGGGATTCTACGATCCGCCGATGGCGACTCCGGGCATGACCAGAACGGTGCTCGACGATGCGGGCCGGCTCCTCGAGTTCGAAGCGGTCCCGCCGCGCGGGGACGCGCCGGAAAGCGCTGGCACCGCGAAGGCCGAGCCGTGGCCGGCGCTGTTTAGCGCAGCCGGCCTGTCCATGGCGCAGTTTCAGCCGGTCGAGCCGATTTGGCTCCCCCGGGCCTACGCCAATCAGCGCGCCGCCTGGGAGGGTCTTCTTCGCGAAGGATCGAGCATGAAGGTTCGCGTCGAGGCCTCCGCCTACCGCGGTCAGCCGGTCTACTTCAAGATCACGGGGCCCTGGTCGCCCCCGCCCGTCGCCGCCCAGACATCATCGGCAACGAGCCGCGGTTTCTGGCAGCTCGCTGCCAATGTCCTCGGCAGCGTCCTGCTCCTCGCGGTCTTGGTGCTCGCGCGAGGTAATCTCCGCGCCGGCCGTGGCGATCGCCGCGGCGCTGGACGGATCTTCTTTTTCACGATGACCGTCTGGTTCGCCGCGTGGCTCATCAGCGCCCGCCACTACTCGACGTTTCAGATCGAAGATGACCGGTTCTTCGAGTTCGCGGCTCATGCGCTGCTCAATACCGCGATCGCCTGGCTTCTTTACGTGGCGCTCGAACCCTACGTGCGTCGTTTCTCACCTGGCATTCTCATCACGTGGACGCGCGTGCTCTCGGGCCAGATCGCCGACCCGCGAGTTGGTCGAGACGTTCTGGTCGGGGTGACAGTCGGCGTTGCAGTTTCCCTGCTTGGGCTCTCGTACGCCGTGATTCTGCCATACCTGCTCAGCGGGCCACCGATGACCCCGCGGGCCACGAACCTGCAGTTCCTCCTCGGCGCACGCAGTGCGGTCGGCGCCGAGCTGAGAATGATTTCAAACGCGTTGCAGAACGCGATGTTCGTCGCCGTCGCGTTCGGCGTCGGTCGCGCGATCTCGAAGAGGGTCTGGGGGGGCGCGCTGCTCGCGGCTGCCCTGCTCTCGGTGTTCGTGCTCGGCGAGAGCAGCTCGGAGAACTTCCTGATCACGCTGGCCTTCGTCGCGGCCTTCGTGCTCCCGATGGTCGCCACGCTCCTCTACGCAGGCCTCCTCGCCACGGCTGTCGCTTTTCTCGTGAACCAGTCGATAAACAATTCGCCGATCACGTTCGACCTGTCGCTTCCGCATGCGTCGGGCGCGTTCTGGGCGGTCCTGCTGGTGGCCGCCCTCGCCGCCTTCGGCTTCTACACGTCGCGCGGCGGTCAGCCACTCTTCGGACGACTCCTTCAGTCCGACTGAGTCTCGATGATTCTCGGTTGAGCAGTGCCAAACATCCTCTCCTGCCCCACCTGCGCCGCGGTCATCGTCCCGCAAGAGGCAGGCGAGTTCTGCCCCAAGTGCCGGACGCCGCTCCCGCAGTCCGCGATTGAAACCGTGATGCCGCAGGATCTGCCCGGCATGGACGATGCGACGCGTCTGGCTCCGGGGAAGACGAGCTCGGGCCCGCACGACCGCCGCTCTCCGTCGTCAAAGGATTCCCGTCCCTCTCCGGTCGACGGGCTGGCTCTCCTCCTCTGGCGCCATCGATCACGGGCGCTTCGAGCCGGGCACGCTGCTTGACGGACGATACCGCGTGGTCGAACGGCTGGGACGCGGCGGCATGGGCGAGGTCTACCGCGCCGACGACCTGAAGCTCGGTCAGCCAGTGGCGCTCAAGTTCCTCCCGCCGGACGTCGACAAGGACCCGGCGCGCCTGACGCAACTCCACACCGAAGTTCGCATGGCGCGGCAGGTATCGCACCCCAACGTCTGCCGTGTGTACGACATCGACGAAGTCGACGGCACGACGTTTCTCTCCATGGAGTACGTCGACGGGGAGGACCTCTCGTCGCTGCTCAAGCGCGTCGGGCGGTTCCCCGAAGATCGCGCGCTCGAGATCGCGCGGCAGATCTGCGCCGGCCTTGCTGCCGCGCACGAGCGCGACGTCATCCACCGCGACCTCAAGCCCGCCAACGTGATGCTCGACGGCACGGGCAAAGTCCGAATCACGGACTTCGGGCTCGCGGGCGCGTCGGGGGAAGCGATTCGCGCGGGCACTCCCGCCTACATGGCGCCCGAACAACTGTCCGGTGCAGAGGTCACGGCGCGGAGCGACATCTATGCGCTCGGCCTGGTGCTCTACGAGATCTTCACCGGGCAGCGCGCACTCGACGCCAAGAACCTCGCGGAGTTGATCCACAAGCGCGAGGAATCCGGAATCCTGCCACCTTCGTCGCTCGTCAAGGGCATCGATCCGAAGATCGAGTCGACGATCATGAGGTGCCTCAGGCCGGAGATCGACGCACGCCCGGCGTCGGCGCTGACTGTCGCCGCATTGTTGCCCGGAGGCGATCCGCTCGCCGCCGCGCTCGCTGCCGGCGAAACGCCATCACCCGAAATGGTGGCTGCCGCTGCGAGCCGGGAAGCGCTCTCGACGCGCGCGACGATCGCGTCTGCCGCAGGCATCATCCTCGCGCTGGTGGCCATCGTCGGACTCTACCAGCGGGTCATCCTGCTCAACCGGGTGCCGATGCCGAAGCCGCCGGCAGCGTTGGAGGATCGGGCCAAGGAGGCGCTCGGCGCGCTTGGCGTCAACCTGTCCGAGATCGCCCACAGCGCGTCTGGAGTCGGCCTGTCGAACGACTATGCAAGGTTCATCGAGCAGACGTCCACCGCGACCGATCGCTGGGAGCTCCTGCGCACGGTCCGGCCAGAGACGTTCTTCTACTGGTATCGAACGAGCCCCAGGCCGCTTGTGCCGTGGGGACAGGAGAACCAGATCGGCCGGGCAAACCCACCATTGACGACCGCGGGAATGACGCTCGTCGCGGTTGATGCGAGCGGCAGGCTCTCCGAATTCCATCGCGTTCCAGAGCCGATCGTCGCCGAGACGCCTGCGGCGCCGACCGACTGGAAGCCGCTCTTCGCGGCGGCCGGTCTGGCTCAAGAACAGTTCACCGCGAGCGTGCCAACGATCGCGCCGCCGTTCTTCGCCGACGAGCGGCGCGCGTGGCACGGACCGCTGCCCGATCGTCCGGAGCACACCGTCCGCATCGAGGCAGCATCGCTCGGCGGCAAGCCCGTCTACTTTGCGATCGCGGGCCCATGGAGCCGGTTTGCCCGTCCTCCCTCGGCCCAGCCTGCATTCTTCAGCCAGCTGGTCCAGGGGCTCGCGGCATTCGGGATGCCTGCGTTGATGGTCCTTGGCGCGGTGCTCGCGAGAATCAACCTGAAAGCTGGCCGAGGAGATCGCGCCGGGGCCTTCCGCGTCGCGGTGTTCAATTTCCTGGTGACCCTTGCCGCCTGGCTTTTGAGCGCCTCGCACTTTGCCGCGCTCGGCATCGAGGTCAGCCGGGTGTTCGCCGGCATTGGCATGGCTCTGTTCGACACCGCCGTCGTCTGGCTCACCTACATCGGGCTCGAACCTTACATGCGGCGCCATTCCCCCGACAGCATTCTGGGGTGGACGACGCTCGTGAGCGGCCGTTGGCGAGACCCGCGCGTCGGTGTCGACGTGATGATCGGCTTGGCTGCTGGCTTGGGAATGACGATCCTCTACGCGGCCCACAACCTGATCCCGACCTTTGCCGGTCGAGTCGAACCGATGCCGTTCGCGCCGAGTGTCGACACCCTCAATGGACTCCGGTTCATCTTCGCCGCCATTGCGCGGCAGCTATCCGCGGCGCTGACCTCAGGCCTGCTCGGCGTCGCCGGCATCGTCGGGTTCGTCTTGTTGGTTAAGAGGCCGATCGCCGCGGGCCTGGCGGGTGTGGTGTGCTTCACGCCGGTCGTCATCAGCGGAATGTTCCCTGGAACCACACCGTTGCTCGATGTCGCCATCGGGCTGGGGATCACCACCATCTTCGTCGTGACGATCCTGAGGGCGGGGCTACTATCGGTGATCGTCGCGCTCTTCACACATTTCATCCTGCTGCGCGCGCCAATCACGACTGACTTCTCGAGCTGGCACGCCGCGACAGGCGTTTGGTATGTCGGACTCCTCCTCACCGTCGGCTTGGGCGCGTGCTACTACGCGAGATACGGACAGGGCGAACGCGTCACGACTTCCTGACCTTGACGCGGATCGGCGTCCCCATGAGCCCGAACGACTCGCGCAGCTGGTTGGCCAGAAATCTCTCGTAGGAAAAATGAAACTCGGTGGCCACGTTCGTGAAGAACACGAACGTGGGAGGTGCGACGCTCGTCTGCGCGGCGTAGAGGATCCGGACGTGCTTCTTGCCGGGGCTGACAGGAGGGTGCGCGGCAGTCACTTCCTTCAAGAAGCGGTTGAGCTCGCCGGTCGGCACGCGGTTCATCCGGGCCGCGGCCACCTTGTCGATCGCCTCGAGCACCTTGGTCGTCCGCTCACCAGTTGCGGCCGAAATATGGAGCACCGGCGCGTAATCGAGGAACTTGATCTGCCGTCGCAGCTCATCATCGAACTTCTTCGAAAAGTCAGGCCCCTGCCCCTTCATCAGATCCCACTTGTTGGCGGCGATGATAATTCCGCTGCCGGCCTTTTCGGCTTCGCCTGCAATCGTCGCATCTTGATCCGCGACACCCTGCGACGCGTCGATGACCATCACGGTCACGTCGGCCTTCTCTATCGCGCGCCGGGCAAGAACGACGCTGACGGCCTCGAGCTGGCCAGACCGTGCGATCCGCCCCGCGCGTCGTATCCCTGCGGTATCGACAATGCGAAAGACGCGGCGCTGCCACCGGAGCACAGCGTCAACGCTGTCCCTCGTCGTCCCCGGCATGTCGCTGACGATCGAGCGCTCTTCTTTCAGCAAGCGATTCAGCAGCGAGGACTTGCCGACGTTCGGCCGACCGACGATGGCCACCGCCACTTCTTCTGGCTCAGCTTCGCGCACGGCGTTCGACTGCGACGGCAGGCGCCTGACGACCTCATCGAGGAGATCTCCCGTTCCCTGACCGTGCTCGGCGGCAATCTCGACGATCGGCTCGAAACCCAGCCGATAGAACTCGAGCGCCCGGTCTTTCGCGCGCCGGTCGTCGGTCTTGTTCACGGCCACCAGGACAGGCACGTTCGCCGCGCGCAGGCTCCCCGCAATCTCCTCGTCCGCTGGAAGGAGTCCGTCCCGGCCATCCACAACAAAGACAATGACATCTGCCGACGCGAGTGCCTTCTGGCCCTGCTGCACGACGAGCTCGTGCAGCGGGTCGTCGCTCGCGCCGAAGAGTCCTCCCGTGTCCACGAGCGTGAACGGAGTTCCCAGCCATTCCGTGGGATGGGACTTCGTGTCCCGGGTCGTGCCCGCCACGGGCGAGACAATGGCGCGCCGAGCGCCCGTTATTCGGTTAAACAGGGTTGATTTGCCCACGTTGGGCCGTCCGACCAGGACCACGGCCGGACCGTCCTCGGGGCGTTTCTGGGACATTCTTGAACTCTAGTTAGCTCTGATATTGACAGCGTAAGTGTATCAATCTTATACTAGTTATTAGTCCTGAGGAGCGCCTAAGCATGATCAAGGTCGACATCGTCAACGAGGTGTCCAAGATCGCCGACATCACCAAGGTCAAGGCCGAGGTGGCGGTGGATGCCGTCTTCGATGCGATGCGACTGTCCATGCAGCGCGGCGAACGAATCGAGCTGCGCGGCTTTGGCGTCTTTCAAGTGAAGCCTCGCAAGCGCGGTATTGGCCGCAACCCGCGGACAGGCAAGGAAGTAAGGATTCCTCCGGGACGAACGATACGGTTCAAGCCCGGCAAGGACCTCCAGAACATCGGCGGCTGATCGCCCGGAACAGGTTTGCCCAACGACACACCGCCCGACCCGCCGTTTTCGGGAACCGAAAACGACGAGCCGGTTTTCCATCCCGCATCTCTCGAGCCGGTTCGCGATTCAATTCGTCCGCCGTCCGTGGACGCCTTCGCCTATCAGCCCCGCGCGCGCTTCCAACATGTGTGGTGGAAACACATCCTGCTCTTCGTCCTGACGCTCATCACGACAACCCTCGTGGGCGCCATGCTCACGCCAAGCTGGTGGGGCGGCTTCTGGTACAGCGGGACGATTCTGGCTATCCTCGGCGCTCACGAGATGGGGCACTACTTTGCGTGCCGCTACTACGGCATCGACGCCACGCTGCCCTATTTCATTCCGCTCTTTCTTGGCTTCGTCTGGCCGCAAACGGGAACGCTCGGCGCGGTCATCCGCATCCGCGAGCCTTTTCCGAATCGCAAGGTCCTCTTCGACGTTGGAATCGCCGGACCGATTGCCGGTTTCCTTGTCCTGGTCCCGGCGCTCTTCGTAGGGATGAGGATGTCGCACATCGCCGAAGTGATGCCGAACGGTCTCTTCCTGGGCAGGCCGTTGCTATATCAGTTAGCCCGCTGGCTGACGTTCGGGTACATACCCGAGACGCATCTCGTGATCATTCACCCGATGGTCTTTGCGTCATGGTTCGGCATGCTGGCCACAGCGCTCAACCTGCTGCCGTTCGGCCAACTGGATGGCGGACACATCACCTACGCCGTACTCGGGCGCATCTCGGCAAAGATCTCGCTGGCGACGGTCGCGTCGGCCGTGATCATGACCTTCTTTTCCATGAGCTGGCTGCTCATGACCGTCTTGATGCTGGCGATGCTCTTGATGTTCGGACCCCGGCACCCGCCGGTCACTCGACGAGTATGAGCCGCTCGGCGGAGGCCGTCGCGCGCTGGCGGTGTTTGCGCTCGTCATGCTGGTGCTTTGCTTCACGCCAATCCCGATTCGCCTCGTTCTGCCCTGAGGGAATTCGCGCGGTTCCCCCCGCGTGCCCTCTCGGTCACAACACACTCATCGGGTCCACGTCGACGATCGTGCGCCTCCTGATGTCTGGCCGCGTGGCGAGCGCTGCAAGCAGCGCCTGACGCATTGCGGTCCGGTGACCGCCCTTCATGAAGAACTGCGCGCGGTATTCGCCCTTGAGGCGGCTGAGCGGTGCTGGCGCCGGCCCGAGGACTCGGTACGGTGCGCCGTTGGTACGAAGCTCTTGCACGAGCTCGGCGGCGTCCTTGTGCGCCCCCTGGTGAGTACGTCCCTTCACGACCGCATTGACGAGCGCGACGGCCGGCGGATACTGCATCGTCTGGCGGAAGTTCAGCTCCTGCTCGAAGAACCCCGCGTAGTCCTGCCGGCACGCGTGCTGGATGCTGTAGTGGTTGGGAAAGAGCGTCTGGACAATCGCCTGGCCGCGGATCTCGCCGCGCCCGGCCCGGCCGGCAACCTGCGTGAGGAGTTGGAACGTCCGCTCCGCGGCCCTGAAGTCCGCGTGACCAAGCCCGACGTCGGCGGAAACCACACCGACGAGCGTCACGCGGGGAAAGTCGTGACCCTTGGCGATCATCTGCGTGCCGACGAGGACGTCGAGCTCGCGCGCGGCGAACTTCGCGAGGAGCGCGCCAATGGCGCCGCGCCGGCGGATCGTGTCGCGGTCGACCCGCGCGACGCGCGCCTCGGGGAACAGCGCCCGGACCTCGGCTTCCACGCGCTCGGTGCCAAAGCCCACGAGCTCGATGAACTTCCCGGCGCAACTGCCGCACGCCTTCGGCAACACGATTGAATAGTTGCAATAGTGGCAGCGCGCGCGATGGGCGGCGCGGTGGACGGTCAGCGAGAGGCTGCAGTTCGGACAATCGAGCGTCGCAGTGCACTGCCGGCAGAACACCGAACTGGCGAACCCCCTGCGGTTCAGCAGCACAATCGCCTGCTCGCCCTTCGACAGCGTCGTTCCCATCGCCTCCGACAGTGTGGAGCTCAGAACGACATCGGGCCCGGCCGCGGCGTACTCCTCGCGCATGTCGACGATGCGCACGTCGGCGAGCGGTCGATCGAGCACGCGCCGATTCAGCGTGACGAGGGTATAGCGCCCTCTCCTGGCGTTCTGGTAGCTCTCCATCGACGGCGTCGCCGAGCCCATGACGACGAGCGCGCCCGCCTGACGCGCGCGCATGACGGCGACGTCGCGGCCGTTATAGCGCGGCGTCTCTTCCTGCTTGTACGAGCCGTCGTGCTCCTCGTCGACGACGACCAGCCCGAGCGCGCGCAGAGGCGCGAAGACGGCCGACCTCGTGCCGACGACGACGTCGACGTCGCCGCGCCGGATTCGGTGCCACTGATCGTGGCGCTCGCCGTCTGAGAGGCCGCTGTGCTGGATCGCCACGTGCTCGCCGAACGCCTGCCGGAAGGTCATCGCGACCGCCGGGGTCAGGGCAATCTCGGGCACGAGCAGGAGGACGCCGCGGCCGCGGTGACGGACTTCGGCCGCGAGCCTCAGGTAGATCTCGGTCTTTCCGCTCCCCGTGACGCCGTGCAGGAGCGCGGACTGAAACTCGCCGAGAACGGCGAGCGAACGCAGCCGGGCGAGCGCGGCCTCCTGTTCGGTCGTCAGAACGAAGGCCGGCCGGTCCGCCGGCGCGATCGCACCGTCCGCGTGAAACGGGTCGCGATCGACCTGCCGCCGCGTGAAGGTCACGAGACCCAGCGTGACGAGACGCGAGAGCGCTGGCGCTGCAATTCCGCGGACCGCCAGGTGCGCGGTCTCGAGCCCCTCGGGCGATCCCGCCAGCAGCGTCAGCGCCTCGCGCTGACGCGGGCCCAGCCGAAGCGCAGCTGCCCTCTCTCCCGTGACGTCCAGTCCCTGCGCCGTCAGCGATGCCACGCGAACCGTGCGAAACCCGCGGGCACGACCGCCGGGCTCGGTGGCCGCGGCCATGGGCGGCATGGCCGCCGCCAGGGCCGAACCGATGCCGCACGCGTAGTAGTCGGCCACCCACGTCGCGAGCCGCACGACCTCCTCTGGAAGGAACGCCTCGGCGTCGAGGACTTCGATGATCGGTTTGATCGTCGACGCCGGGAGTTCTCCGGCCTCCGTCCGCTCGACGACGCAGCCGGTCAGGACACGGTTGCCGAGCGGCACGAGGACGCGGGCGCCGACCGCGGGTGACTGGACTTCGGCGGGAAGGCTGTAGGTCAGGCTGTCGAGCGCGGGCACGGGCACCGCGACGCGAACGAGGCGCATCTTATTCACGTGGGGCTCCGCCCCGCACCCCGCCTCCGCGGAAGCTTCGGCGAGGCTCGCCGTGCGCGCCTAGTGGCCTGTCCACGTTGAAGCAGTGCTACCAGGCAATGTGTCCGACCACGATCTGCCGGCCGTGACAACGGAACGGCCGGCCCCGACTTCAGGAGAAACGCTCAATCAATCCTCATCGCCGGCTGACTCCTGCAGGAGCGCGCGCACTTTCTTCATGTCCTCCCAGACATCACGCTTGCGGTCCGGGCTGCGCAGCAGGAACGCCGGGTGAAACGTCGGGATGAGCTTCGCGCCGCGGTAGTCGAAGGCGCGGCCCCGCAGACGCGAGATCGGATCCTGGGTCTTCAACAGGGCCTTGGCCGCAAAGGTCCCCAGCGCGACGATGACTTTCGGCTGGATGCGATCGATCTGCTGGAAGAGGAACGGCTCGCACGTCTCGACCTCGTCGGGCTCGGGATTGCGGTTCTCTGGCGGCCGGCACTTGATGACGTTGGCGATGTACACGTCGTCGCGGCGGAGACCGATCGCTTCGATGATCTTCGTGAGCAGCTGACCGGCACGCCCGACAAACGGGATGCCCTGAACATCTTCGTCCGCGCCGGGCGCCTCGCCGACGAACATCAGATCGGCCGACGGGTTGCCAACGCCGAAGACGATCTGCCGCCGGCCGAGCCGGTGCAGCTTGCACCGCGTGCAGTCGCCGATCTCGGATCGGATCGCGCTCAAAGCCTCCTCGGAAGATCGGGCCAGCGTCACCGGTACTGCCTTCTGCCTCCTCCGGCTCCGGACTCGCGCTCGCCGCGACGACGACATCCTCGGCAGCCACGACCGACGGCTGCTGAGCGGCCGCACGGCGCCGCCAGCGTGCGTCGAGGCTGACGCCCGTGACGCCAAGTGACTGGAAGAATCTGAGGTGTTCCGCGAGGTGAGTGTTGTCCACGACTGGGGCAAGCGTACCACAACGTACCGCAGCCGCCTGCGGCTCAATAAACAAACGTCCCGGTGAAAACGGGAAACATCACGAAGCTCGCGAAGCAACGAAGATCGCGAAGCCCTAAGGTAGGGCTCTGCTTCGCGGTCTTCGCAGCTTCGTGGTCATCGTGAGGCGGCCGTCGGCCGTGGTAACTCGACGGTACGAACAGATCTACGCGCGCTTGACCGCGGAGTCGAGCAGGCGCTCGGCGCGGTCGAGGATACGCGATGCGAGCTCGGTCTTCGGTCCGAGCTCGAACACTTCGTCATCTCCGGCGCCGATGATCGTCGCCGCGTTCGACTCGCTGTCGAACCCGCCCTCCGGGAGCGTGATGTCGTTGGCGACGATCATGTCGACCGCCTTGCGGCGAAGCTTTTCGCGCCCGCGCGGGACGGGATCGCCGCTTTCGGCGGCGAACCCGATGAGGACGGGCCGCGGCGCGCCCGCGCGACGCCGGCCGAGCTCGGCGAGGATGTCCGGCGTCCGCACGAGCGTCAGCTCGAGGGGACCATCCATTTTCTCGATCTTCCCGGCGTGCGTCCCATCGGCCGGTATGTAGTCGGCGACGGCCGCGGCCATCACAATCACGTCGGCATCCTCGGCCACGGCCTGCACGGCGTTGTGCATCTCGGCCGCCCGCCGGACGCGCACCAGCTCGACGCCGGCGGGCGCCTCGAGGCGCGTCGGACCCGAGATGAGGACGACGCGCGCGCCCCGGCGCGCGGCCTCGATGGCGACGGCATACCCCATCTTCCCGCTCGATCGGTTCCCGATGTAGCGGACGTCGTCGAGATCCTCGTAGGTCGGTCCGGCCGTGACCACGACCAGGCGCCCGAGGAGGGTGCCCTTCTGGCGCAGCAGCGCGTCTGCCGCCGCCGCGATGACGTCCGGCTCCGCGAGGCGGCCCTTCCCTATCCACCCGCAGGCGAGGTAGCCCGCCCCCGGGTCGACGAACCGCACGTCGCGGGACGCGAGCAGTTCCATGTTGCTCCGCACCGCCTCGTGCTCGAGCATGTTCGTGTTCATCGCCGGCGCCATCAGGACCGGTGCGCGGGTGGCAAGATAGAGCGAGCTGAGGAAGTCGTCAGCGATGCCGTGGGCAAACTTGCCAATCATGTTGGCTGTTGCCGGAGCAACGAGGAGAAGGGCGATGTTCGACGCGAGCGCGATGTGCTCGATGTCCGCGTTCGCGCCCGGCGCGTATTGATCGGAGATGACGCGCCGGCGCGTGATGGCCTCGAAGGTAACCTCGCCAACGAACTTCCGGGCCGACCGAGTCATGACGGCAACGACCTCGTGGTCGCGCTTCTGAAGTTCGCGCGCGACCTCGACCGCCTTGTAGGCGCCAATCCCGCCGGTGACTCCGAGGGCTATCAGCGACACGGGGTGCTCAGTCGGTCTCTAGCGATACTTTTGCGATCTTGCCTTCCCGGACTTCCTTCTGCGCGATCTTGATGATCTTGTCGCTTCCGGAAGACGTCGTCCGTGGTGTGCAGCCGCGCATCAACTGCTTGGCGCGCGCACCGGCCACGATGACGAATTCAAACGCGTTCGTACGGCTTCTATCAATCACGCTCAACTCTCCTCTGGTAGATCCTGTTTTGCGTCAAACGTCGCGACAATCTCTTCTGCTGCTCCCCGCATCGAGCGCAGCCGCGCCCGCTCGGCCGTCAGTACCGCACGCAGCCGATCGACGCAGGCTTCGAGCTCGTCGTTGACCACTACGTAGTCGTACTCGACAAAGGCGGCCACTTCGTCCCGCGCCGTGCGCAGCCGGCGCTGCATGGCCGCCTCCGAGTCCTTGCTCCGCCCCCGCAGTCGCCGCTCGAGCACGTCGTAGGACGGCGGCAGCACGAACACGCCGACCGTCCCCGGGCACCGCGCCCGCACCTGCCGAGCGCCCTGGACGTCGATCACGAGCACCAGGTCGCGTCCGGCCGCCAGCTCGCGTTCGGCATCGTCCGCGGATGTCCCGTACAGGTTCCCGAAGACGTCCGCCCACTCGAGAAAGGCGTCCGCCGCGACCATCTCTTCGAATCGTGTACGGGTAATGAAATTATAGTCGATTCTGTCGGTTTCTCCCGTCCGGATGCTGCGCGAGGTGTAGGAGCGCGACAGCGCCAGATCCGGCGTCACCTGCACGAGCCGCTCGACCACGGTGGTCTTCCCGGTGCCGGAGGGGGCGGAAACAACGAGCAGCAGGCCGCGCCGATTGGGGCCATTACTCGACATTCTGGACCTGCTCCCGCATTTTCTCGAGATCGGCCTTGAGCGAGACGATCACCTCCGAGACCGCTGGACCCTCGGCCTTCGAACCGGCGGTGTTGACCTCGCGATTCATCTCCTGCAGCAGGAAGTCGAGCTTGCGGCCGCAGGGCTCGGGCGACTCCGTCAGGGCCTGCCAGTGCTCGAGATGGCCCCGGAAGCGCACAACTTCTTCGGTGATGTCCGACCGTCCGACGAACTTCGCGATCTCCTGCGCGACGAGCGCCTCGTCGGCGAGCGCCTCGGCGCGCAGCTCGCGTACTCGCTCCTGCAACCGGGCCTGGAGACCAAGGATGCCCTGTTCGGCGGCCGCCGCGACCTGGCCGAAGAGCTCGCCGAGCCGGACGCGCCGTGAGTCGAGGTCGGCCTTGAGATATCCGCCCTCGCGGACGCGCATCGTGTCGAGCTCTTCCAGCGCGGCCGCAATCGCCTCTTCAGCCTTGCCGGCTAGAGGCGACGGATCCTCCCCGCCCGCGGCGTCTTCTGCCTTCTCCCGGATGGAGAGCGCCTGCGGGAACCTCAGCAGATCCGACGCGCCAATCCGTCCTTCGACGTACCCGCGCTCGCGCGCCCGCTCGAGCGCGAGCTTCAACGCGTCGAGAAACGGCTCATTCAGCTCGACCTCCACAGCCGCGGTACGGCGTTGCTGAATCGAAACGCTGATCTCCACTCGTCCTCGAGACACGCGGCTCTGCACCAGGCTGCGGATTCGTGTCTCTGACGCCGCGAGCGAAGCGGGCACCCGGAGCTGCAGGTCGAGAAACCGGTGATTGACCGCCTTGACGGTCACCGTGATGGTTGCCAGCTCGTCGTCTCGCGTCAGCGAGGCGAAGCCGGTCATGCTCTTGATCATGGCTGATGTGCCGCCGCCTCTTCTGGTTGGCGTTCGAAAATCTGCTGCGCGTAGAGCTTCGCATACACGCCGTCCGGCCGCGACAGGAGCTCCTCGTGCCGGCCGATCTCGGCGACCCTCCCCCGCTCGAGCGCGATTATCTTGTCAGCTCGCCTGACCGTCGACAACCGGTGCGCGATGACGAACGACGTCCGGTCGCGCATCAGATTCGCGAGCGCCTCCTGCACCAGGCGCTCGGATTCGGCGTCGAGCGAGGACGTGGCTTCGTCGAGGATGAGAATGGGCGAATTCTTGAGGAGCGCGCGCGCGATCGCCAGCCGCTGCCGCTGTCCGCCGGACAACCGCTGGCCGCGTTCGCCGATCCACGTGTCGTAGTTCTCGGGCAGCGTGACGATGAACTCGTGCGCGTGGGCCGCGCGGGCCGCTGCCTCGATATCCGCCCGGCTGGCGCCCGGCGACCCGTAGGCGATGTTGCTCGCGATGCTCTCGTCGAAGAGCACCGTCTCCTGCGTCACGATGCCGATCTGCGCTCGCAGCGACTTGAGCGTCACGTCGCGAATGTCGACGCCGTCCATCAGGATCGCCCCGCTCTTGACGTCGAAGAATCGCGGAATGAGGTTCACGAGCGTAGTCTTGCCTGCGCCGCTCAGCCCGACGAGGGCGATGACCTGCCCGGCGGCGGCCGAAAAAGAGACGTCGCGCAGCACGTACTTCCCGGAGCCGTCCTCGTACTGGAAACTGACGTCGCGGAATTCGATGCTGTCCCGCACCGGCGCGAGCGCCGCGGCGCCCGGACGCTCGCCGACTTCGGAATGCGTATCGAGCAACTCGAAAATCCGCTCAGATGCTGCGATTGCCTGCTGGAGGTTCGTATTGACCCGGCTGAGCTTCTTGATGGGCCCGTACATCATGAACGCGGCCACGACGAAAGCGAAAAAGTCGCCCTGCGTCAATTCCCCGGAGCTGATCTTGCGGCTCCCGTAGGCGATGAGCCCCACCACGGCGACCCCGCCCAGGAATTCCATGAGCGGCGGCAGCACCGACACCGTGCTCGTCACCTTCAGATTGGTTCGATACAAGCGTTGTGACGCCCGCTGAAACCGGGACGCCTCGTGCGCCTCGGCGCCGAACGCCTTCACGATGCGATGGCCGGTAAAGGCCTCGATCGTGATGTGGGACATGTAGGCGAGCTCTTCCTGCACCCTGCGGCTCGTGCGGCGCACGCGCTGACCGAGCCGAACCAGCGGATAGACGACGATGGGCGCGCCTGTGACCACGACAAGCGCCAGCCTGGCGTCGTAGTAGAACATCAGGCACGCAAACCCCAGGACCGAGAGCCCCTCGCGCAGGAGGTCCCCCACCGTCTCCGACACGGCCACCTGGATCTGCTGGACGTCGTTAGTGATGCCCGACATCAGCTGGCCGCTCGTGCGCCGGCTGAAGAAGCTGGCCGACTGCTTCAGGATGTGTCCGAACAACTCGTCGCGCACGTCCCTGACGACGCGCTGCCCCACGTCCGTCATGAGGTAGGTCGAGAAGTACGCGCCAAGTCCCTTGAAGAAGTAGATCGCGAGCACCGCGAGGCTCCAGGCGCGGAGGTCGACAGGGATGCCCCAGAACGTGAGGTCGAGCCGCTGGCTCAGGACGCTGTCCATGAGCGGTTTGATCAGGGTAACCAGGCCGGCCGACGCAGCGGCGTAGAACAACATGGCCGCAACAGCCGCGGCGAGACGCCCACGGTACGGGCGCGCGTATGCGAGCAGCCGAGAGAAAGCGCTCACTCAGTGAACCGGTACTTCACCAGGACCCACAGCGCGACGAACCCGTCGAGCCACGTGATCTTCTTCCCTTCCTCGTATCCGCGGCCGTCGTACGTGATCGGGACCTCGTACACCCGGTAACGCCGCTTGAAGATCTTCGCCGTCAACTCGGGCTCGATGCCAAACCCGTCCGACTCGAGCGTCATCGACCGCAGCACGTCGGTCCGCATGACCTTGTAGCACGTCTCCATGTCCGAAAGCATGGTGTTGTAGAGCACGTTGGCCACGAGGGTCAGGAACCGGTTGCCGGCGTAGTGCGTGAACATGAACACGCGATGTCGCCCGAGAAAGCGCGACCCGTAGACGACGTCGGCCCGCCCCTCGCAGATGAGCGCGATGAGCTCGGGAAACTCCTCGGGAGAGTATTCCAGGTCGGCGTCCTGAATGATCACGAGATCGCCGGTCACCTCCCGGAACCCGCGTCGAAGGGCGGCGCCCTTGCCGCCGTTGGCGGGCTGCAGGACCACCTTGATCGGCAGCTCGCGAGACAGCCGGGCCAGGATATCCCTCGTGTCGTCCTTCGAACCGTCGTCGACGATGATGAGCTCGATGCGGAGGGGTACGGCAAGGACGCGACGGACCATCTCTTCGATCGTCGCCTGCTCGTTGTAGGCCGGCATGACGACCGACAGCAGCGGATTGGTGAGCTGGCCCATGAGGCGCGACATCAGGCACCCACCGTGGCGTAGCCCTGAGGATGAGCGGCGCGCCAGCGCCACGCCGTCTCCACGATCACGTCCAGGTCCTCGAAGCGAGGGCGCCAGCCGAGCTCGCGCCTGGCGCGGTCGCTCGACGCGAACAAGGCCGCGGGATCGCCCTCGCGGCGTGGCGCCAACTCGTGCGGCACGGGCTTACCGGTCACGCGCTCGACCGAGGCCAGGACGTCGCGAACCGATGTCGGCCGGCCGTTCCCCAGGTTGTAGGCGTTCGAGGGGCCTCCCGCCCTCAACTTGTCGAGCGCGAGCAGGTGCGCCGACGCCAGATCGTTGACATGCACGTAGTCGCGTAAGCAGGTCCCGTCCGGCGTCGGATAGTCGTCGCCGAAAATCCGGAACGACCCGCGCCCCATGGCGGTGTCGAGTGCGCGGGGGATGACATGGATTTCTGGAGAGTGATCCTCTCCGAGCTCGCCCTCGGGATCGGCGCCAGCGGCATTGAAATAGCGCAGCGCTATGCTGCGAAGGCCGTAGGCGGTCTCGAAATGCGGCAGCGCGTGCTCGATCGCGAGCTTCGTCTCGCCGTAGGCATTGATCGGACGCTTCGGGAGATCTTCGTGAATCGGTGTCGTCTCCGGCGTGCCGAAGATGGCACACGTCGACGAGAACACCAGATGCGGGACTCCGGTCGTCGCCATGGCGTCGAGCACCGACAGCGTGCCGCCGACGTTATTGCGGTAGTAGCCGGCCGGGTCCTTCACCGAATCTCCAACCGAGAGCCACGCGGCGAAGCACATCACGGCGTCCACGCCGTGCTCCCTGATCGTCGCCACGAGCTTTGCAGTGTCCTGGATATCGCCTTCGACCACAGCCGTGGCGTGGCCCGTCGCGGCGCGATGCCCCTGGCTGAAGTTGTCGTACACGACGACCGATTCTCCGCGGGCGCGAAGTGCTTTCGACGCATGGCTGCCGATGTAGCCGGCACCACCTGCGACCAGCACCGCGCTCACGGACGTCCCATGGAGATGTAGGTGAACCCGAGCGAACGCAGGTTCTCCGGGTTGTAAATGTTGCGCCCGTCGAAGATGACCGGGCTGCGCATCAGTTTGCGCATGCGCCCGAAGTCGGGCTCCCGGAACTCGTTCCACTCCGTGATGATCGCCAGCGCGTCGGCGCCGGTCAGCGCGGCGTAGCTGCTGTCGGCGTAGTGAATCTTCGAGCCAAAAAGCCCGCGGGCCACCTTCATGGCCTCCGGGTCGTAGGCATGCACCGTCGCGCCGGCGGCCAGCAGGCCCTGAATGAGCGGCACGGCCGGGGCTTCGCGCATATCATCGGTCTTCGGTTTGAACGCCAGACCCCAAAGGGCGATGCGCTTGCCTTTGAGAGAGCCGAACTGCGCCTCCATCTTCTTCACGAGACGGCTCTTCTGGCCCTCGTTGACCGCCTCGACCGCGCGCAGAATCTGGAAGTCGTAGTCCTTGTCCTCGGCGAAGCGCACCATCGCCTTGACGTCCTTGGGGAAACAGCTCCCGCCGTAGCCGACGCCAGGAAAGAGGAACGACGGCCCGATCCGGCGATCCGAGGCGACCGCGCGCCGCACCTGATCGACGTTGGCCCCCACCGCCTCGCACACGTTCGCGACTTCGTTCATGAACGAGATGCGGGTGGCGAGCATGGCGTTGGCCGCGTACTTGCTCAGCTCAGCACTCGGGCAATCCATCATCATGATGGGCGCGCCGGTCCGCGTAAACGGGGAGTACAGCTCCTTCATCAGCTCGGCCGATCGGGGGTCCTCGGCACCGATCACGACGCGGTCCGGCTTCATGAAATCGTCGATGGCCGCGCCCTGCTTGAGGAACTCCGGGTTGCTCACGACGCTGAACGGGTGCGTGGTCTCGCGCCGGATGACGTCCCGCACTTTGACCGCAGTCCCCACCGGAACGGTGCTCTTGTTGACGACGACTTTGTAGCCGTTCATGGCGCGGGCGATCTCGCGCGCCACGCCCAGGACATGCTGAAGATCCGCCGAACCGTCTTCGCCGGTCGGCGTGCCGACGGCGATGAAGATGATCTGTGCCTGGCGAACACCGCGGGCAAGTGCCGTCGTGAACGTGAGCCGCTTTTCGCTCTTGTTCCGACGGACCATCTCTTCGAGGCCCGGTTCGTAGATGGGAATCTTGCCGCGCTGCAGCGACCGGACCTTGACCGGGTCCTTGTCGACGCACACGACGTCATTGCCGTTCTCCGCCAGACAGGCTCCGGCAACCAGGCCGACGTACCCGCTGCCAATGACCGCTATCTTCATTCGCCTCCACACCCCAAAACTCTAAGGCTAGCACAGCCGCAAAAACACTGTCAATCTATTGACCTGAAAGGATTTGCCGCCTCAGCCGATTCCGGGTGTTAGCATGGGCGCGCGTGCGTATCCTCCTTGACTATCGGCCAGCCCTGCGAGCGCGCACAGGCGTCGGGGAATACGCACACCAGCTGGCGACGGCGCTGGCGCGCCGCTTGAGCCCGGGCGACAGCCTGGTGCTCTTCTCCAGTTCCTGGAAGGACCGCTTGCCGGCCGGGGTGATTCCTGGCACATCGGTCATCGACGCGCGAGTGCCGGTGACCTTCCTGAACCTGGCATGGCACCGGCTCGAGTGGCCGCCGATCGAGACCTTCGCGGGCGAGGTGGACGTCGTACACTCGATGCACCCGCTCCTCATGCCAGCCCAGCGCGCCGCACAGGTCGTCACGGTGTATGACCTGTATTTTCTGGCCGCCCCCGAGCACACGTCGGCGGAAATCCGGCGGGATTACCCGCCGCTCGCGGGGTCGCACGCCCGCCGCGCGGATGCCATCATCACGATCTCGGAGTACACAGCCAGCCTGGTCCGATCGCAGCTCGGTGCCGATGGCGACCGCGTGACCATCTGCCCGGTGGGCGCCCCGGCGTGGGCGCCGATCGAACGCCGCGGGTCTGCCTCGGGCAGTCATGTGCTCTTCATGGGCACAATCGAGCCCCGAAAAAACGTGCAGACTCTTCTTCGGGCCTATGCGGAGCTCATCGCGCGTAACCCGGATGCTCCGCCGCTCCTACTGGCGGGCCGACTCGCACCCGCCTGCCAGCCATTGCTCGACGAGCTCGCAAGACCACCGCTGGCGGGGCGCGTCCGCCACTTGGGATATGTGAACGAAGCCGAACGCGAACGACTCTATCGTGAGGCATCGATCGTCGTACTGCCCTCCCTTGACGAAGGCTTCGGTCTGCCGGCACTCGAGGCTATGACCATCGGCGTCCCGGTCGTCGTGTCCTCACGTGGTGCGCTCCCGGAAGTCGTCGGGCGCGCAGGCCTGATCGTCGACGCCGAAGATGTCGCCGGGTTGGCTACCGCGATGGACCGGATCCTGAAAGACCCGGCGCTGGCTCAGGCATGCTCCCTCGCGGGCATCGAGCAGGCCCGGCGCTTCAGCTGGGACGGCAGCGCCGGACGCCTGATGCAAGCCTATGTCTCGGCGATCGAGAGGCGCCGATCGCTCTCGTGACCCGTCCGCTGACGATGGGCATCGACGCCCGGGAACTGCTTGGTGAAGCGACTGGCGTCGGACGCTATCTGGCTGAGCTGCTCGTCCGGTGGACGGCGCGAGCCGACGCCGCGCGGCGGCGCTTCGTGTTGTACACGCCAGAGCCGTTGCCCCTGTCGTTTCCGACCGGCACGGTGGACCTGCGTTTGGTCGGCACCGGTGCGGGCCGCGGGACGTGGTGGGAGCAGACCCATCTGCGGAGAGCCGTCAGCCGCGACTCGCTCGACGCCTTCTTCGCGCCCGCCTACACCGCTCCACTCGGAATCGCGGTCCCGCTGGCGGTCACGATCCACGACATCTCGTTTGTGGCGCATCCAGAGTGGTTCCGCGCGAGGGAGGGCTTCCGCCGCCGGTGGCTCACCCGCCGATCCGCTCACGCCGCGGCTCTCGTGTTCACCGACTCGCAGTTTTCGCGCACGGAACTCGAGACGCGCCTCGACGTCGACACGTCGCGCATCGTCGTGATTCCGCCCGGAGTCACCGACCGCCGCAGGCGTCCGCACGGTCAAGCGGCGCGAGAACCGGTCGTGCTCTTCGTCGGATCGCTCTTCAACCGTCGGCGGCTCCCGGATCTCGTCGCGGCGTTTGCCTTGGCCACTCAGGATCTTCCGGCCGCGCGACTCATCATCGTCGGGGGGGATCGCACCTGGCCGCCCCAGGATCTGGCCGCGGTGGCGGCCGCGCACGGTGTTCAGTCGAGAACCGAGTTCCGGCGCTACGCAGCCGAAGACGAGCTCGTGGAGCTCTACGGGCGCGCTACGGTGTTCGCCTTTCTCTCCGAGTACGAAGGCTTCGGGATGACGCCGCTCGAGGCGCTGACGGCTGGTGTGCCGCCGGTGGTGCTCGATACTGCGGTCGCGCGGGAAGTATATGGGGACGCAGCCGTCTTCGTGGCCCGCGGCGACATCCCCGGCACGGCCACGGCGCTCCGCCGGTTGTTGGTGGAGCCTTCGAGCGCGGCGCCGATTCTCTCATCCGGCCGCGCTGTGCTCGGCCGGTATTCGTGGGACGCCGCGGCAGATCGCACGCTGGAGCACCTCGAAAAGATCGCGGAGAGGCACGCGCGGGGATGACGCTCTCCATCATCATCGTCCGCTACAACGCGCGTGAGGATCTGGAGCGCTGCCTGGCCTCGCTGCATGACGCCCCGCCGGCCACGACGCATGACATCACCGTCGTCGACAACGCGTCGACCGAGGGTGGACTCGACGTCATCCGATCCCGCTGGCCCTCCGTACAGGTCATCGCCCTCGATCGCAACCGGGGCTTCGCCGCCGGCAACAACGCCGGGATCCGCGCGACACGGGGAGAACTGCTCCTCCTGCTCAACAGCGACACCATCGTGCCGCGCGGAGCGCTCGATACTCTCGTTGCTCGCCTCCAGGCGAACCCTGCGGCTGCCGCGGCCGGCCCGCGGCTGGTCGATGTGTCGGGGCGCGCCGAGTTGTCATTCGGACCCATGATTTCGCCTCTGGGCGAATTCCGCCAGAAGACAACAGGCGCGCTCTACGGCGCGGGCATCCCCATCGTTGCGGCGGCGATCGAACGCGCGACCCGGCGGGAGCAGTACGTGGACTGGGTCAGCGGCGCGTGCCTCCTCGTCTCGCGCGCCGATGCTGAATCGGTGGGGCTACTCGACGAACGCTTCTTCCTCTACACCGAGGACGTGGATTTCTGCGCTGCGCTGCGCGCCCGGGGCCGGTCGCATTCTCTTCACGCCGTCAGCGGAGGTCGTGCACGTGCGCGGCCGCTCGCGCGCGAGCGCGCCGGCGGTCATGAATGTCGCCTACCGTCGCAGTCAGCTCGCGTTCTACGAGAAGCATCATCCGCGCTGGGCCCGGCTGCTGCGGGTCTATCTGCGGCTCAAGGGTGCGCTGCCCCCCGTGCTGGAATAAGATTCCAACATCTTGCGCATAGCCATCGATGCCCGCAAGCTCCGCGATTTCGGGATCGGCACCTACGTCCGGAACCTGCTCCGGTACCTCGCGCGCATCGATCAAACGACGGACTATGTGGTGCTCTGCCGCGAGTCGGACCGTCAGATGGTGGCGGAGTTCGGGGAGAATTTCCGTGCGGTTCCGGAGTCGTCGCCCGGATACTCGATCCGGGAGCAGATTACCGTCCCACGGGATCTCCGGCGCGAGGGCGCCGACCTCTTTCACGCGCCGCACTACGTGCTCCCGCCGCTGACGCCGTGCAAGTCGGTCGTCACCATCCACGACTGCATCCATCTGCGCTTTCCGCAGTACCTGCCGAACAAGCTCGGCTACGCCTACGCGCGCAGCTCGCTGTGGCTGGCCACCCATCGTTCCAATCGCATCCTGACGGTGTCGGAGGCGTCGAAACGGGATATCCTCGACTACTTCTCGGTGCCGCCCGCGAAGATCGACGTGATCTACAACGGCATCGACGAACGGTTCAGCGCCCCGCCCGCCGAGGATGATGTCGCGCGCGTCCGCGAGCGGTACCAGCTGGACGATCCGTTCGTCCTCTACGCGGGCAACATCAAGCCGCACAAGAATCTCGAGCGGACGATCGAAGCATTTCACCTGCTTCGGCACAGCGGCGAGTTCGACCAGGTCAAGCTGGTCATCATCGGCGACGAGATCGCCAAGTACGCCGCGCTCAGGCACGCCGTGCACCGGCACAAGCTGCACAAATACGTCCGCTTCTTCGGGTTCGTCCCGGATCGCACGCTGGCCATCCTCTATCGCCTCGCGGCGGTGTTCGTGTTCCCCTCGCTCTACGAGGGATTCGGACTGCCGCCGCTCGAGGCCATGGCGAGCGGAACGCCGGTGATCACCTCGAACGTCTCGTCGCTTCCCGAAGTCGTCGGCGACGCGGCGCTGCTCGTCGATCCTCTTCAGCCGGAGGCCATCGCCGACGCGATGCGGCGCGTCCTGACCGACTCGGCGCTCAGGGCCGACCTGCGGGGCCGCGGCCTGGACCGGGCTCGCCAGTTTTCGTGGGAGCGATCGATCCGGCGAGTCCGCGAAATCTACGGCGAGGTGCTGGAGAAGTGAGCAGCGTGCCCGGCCGTCCGGCCGCCGGCCGTGGCCATCCACGAGTGGCTCTTGTCCACGACTGGCTCACCGGCATGCGAGGCGGCGAGAAAGGTACTGGAGGCCATCTGCGAGCTGTACCCTGATGCCCCGCTCTACAGCCTCGTTCACGCGCGCGGCAGCGTGTCGCCGGCCATCGAGCGTCACCCGGTCCGCACGTCTTTCGTGCAGCGCCTGCCAGCGGCTGCACGGTCACTACCGGCAGTTTCTCCCCCTGTTTCCCGCCGCGGTCGAGCTTTTCGACCTCGACGGTTTCGATCTGGTCATCAGCACGAGTCACTGCGCAGTGAAGTCGATCGTTCGGCCGGGCCGTGCGGTGCACGTGAGCTACTGCCACTCACCCATGCGATATGCCTGGGATCAATTCGGAGCGTATTTCGGCCCCGCACAGGTAGGAACGAGCCGCAGCCGGCTGCTGCGGCCGGTCATGGCCGGGCTGGCGCGTTGGGACCAGGCAACCGCTGGCCGCGTCGACAGCTTCGTGGCCAACTCCAGGTATGTTGCGGAGCGGATCCGCCGATACTATAATCGCGAGTCTACCGTCGTGTATCCTCCTGTAGATACAGCCTTTTATCGTCCCGATGACGACCGTGTGCCGAGCCGATCGGGGTTTCTGGTAGTGTCGGCGCTCGTGCCGTACAAACGTCTCGACATCGCCATCGACGCCTGTCGCCGGCTTGGCGCGCCCCTCACGATCGTGGGCAGCGGACCCGAACATGGTCGCCTCCAGGCTATGGCTGGACCAGATGTGACATTCCTGGGCTGGTGTTCGAACGAGGACATCCGCGAGTTGTACCGACACGCGACGGCCACGCTCCTCCCCGGCGTCGAGGACTTCGGCATGGTCCCGGTCGAAGCGCAGGCCTGCGGCTGTCCAGTTGTCGCGCTCGGCACGGGTGGCGCGGCCGAGACCGTCGTCGACGGCACGACCGGCGTCCTCGTCTTCGACCCCTCGGCCGAGGCATTCGCCGACGGGCTGAACCGCGTGCGCGACCTCGGCCAAGCGGCCGCACCCCTGCGCGAGCATGCCCTCCACTTCTCGCGCGAGCGGTTCCTGACCGGCTTTCGGGCGGCAGTCTCAGCCGCCACTGGCGAGGACGAGCCATGATGCGGCGGTACAACCGCCTGCTGGTAGCGTTCTACGTCGGCACCGACGCGATCCTCGGGATGGCGGCGTTCGCGATCGCCTACCTGGTGCGGTTCGAAACGTGGTTCGCCGAGATCGTCCCGGTCACGAAAGGACAGCCTCCGTTCGGACAGTACGTCAACATCCTGCCGCTGCTCGGCGTGCTCGTACCGCTCGCGTTTCACGTCCAGGGGCTGTACCGGCTCCGGCGGGGGCGCACGCGCGTCGACGACTTTTTCGCGGTCTTCGTCGGCAGCATTCTCGCCGTCGTGCTCGGCCTCATCGGCACGCTGTACTACCAGGTCTACCACGCACCACATCTCTCGGTCGAAGCGCAGACGCAGGGCGTTTACGAAATCTCCCGCCCGGTCTGGATGCTGTTCCTGGCCGTCAACGTCATCCTCACCTACACGTCGCGCGAGCTCGTCCGCGAGGCGCTGGAGCGCCGATGGCGCGCAGGTATCGGGCTCAAGCGCGTGCTGATCGCCGGCGCGGGCGACCTCGGCCGGCTCGTCGCGGACAAACTGCTCGAGCATCGCGAGCTCGGCTTCAAGGTCATCGGTTTTCTCGACGATCGCGCGTCGGGGGACCACATCGGGTACCGCGGGCTGCCGCTGCTCGGCACGCTCGCCGAGGGCGGCGAGATCATCCGCCAGGAACGCATCGATCATCTGTATGTCGCGCTGGCGCTCGAAGAGCACGTGAAGATGCTCGGCCTCGTCGAAGAGACCAGTCGCGAAGGCGTCGACGTCCACGTCGTCCCCGACCTCCTCCAGTTCATCGCGTTGCGCGCGCGGCTTGAGAATCTCGACGGCGTTCCGATCATCAGCCTGAACGACGTACCGCTTCGCGGCTTCAACAGCCTCCTCAAGCGCACGATCGACGTCGGGATCTCTGGTGCGGCGCTGGGCGTGCTCGGCCTCCCGCTGCTCATCATCGCAGCGCTCATCCGCCGAACGTCGTCGGGGCCGGTCTTCTACACACAGGAGCGCATGGGGCTCGACGGGCGCGCATTCCAGGTGTACAAGTTCCGCTCCATGTACGAGGGCGCCGAGGACGACACCGGCCCGATCTGGGCGCGCAACAACGACCCGAGGTGCACCCCCGTTGGGCGCTGGCTGCGCCGATTCGACCTCGACGAGCTGCCCCAGTTCTGGAACGTGCTGCGCGGAGACATGTCGATCGTCGGCCCGCGGCCCGAACGGCCGTATTTCGTCGAGCAGTTCAAGCACCGGATCCCGCAGTACATGCTGCGCCACAAGGTCAAGGCGGGGATCACCGGCTGGGCCCAAGTCAACGGCTGGCGCGGCAACACGTCGCTCGAGAAGCGCATCGAGTACGATCTCTACTACATCGAGAACTGGTCGGTCGGGTTGGATCTCAAGATCATGTGGCTCACGCTCTTGAAGGGGCTGCAGAAGCACGCCTACTGAAAGTTTGAAGTCTGACGTTTGAAGTCTGAAGTGATAAAGTTTGAAGGTGGAAGTATGAAGTAGAAGTGCGAAGGAAGTGCGAAGTCTGAAGTGGAAAGTGGAAGTGCGAAGAAAGTTGGAAGCGTGAAGGAAGTTCGAAGCCGGAATTGGCTTCTTCGCACTTCTAACTTACTTCGCACTTTCTACTTCGCACTTCCCACTTCGAGCTTCCCACTTCAAGCTTACTTCGCACTTCTACTTTCCACTTCAGAGTTCACATTTCCCCACTTCAGACTTCAAACGTCAGACTCAAACTTTCTTCCTTATGCGCATCGTCATCACCGGCGCCGCCGGTTTCATCGGTTCTCATCTCTCCACCACCCTCCTCGACCGCGGCTACTCAGTCGTCGGCATCGACAACCTGCTGACAGGCAACCTGGCCAACATCGCGCACCTCGCGAACCGGGACTTCCTGTTCATCAAGCATGACGTCACCAACTACGTGCACGTGGAGGGGCCGGTCGACGCCGTGCTGCACTGGGCGAGCCCGGCAAGCCCGATCGACTACCTGGAACTGCCGATTCCGACGCTCAAGGTCGGCGCGCTCGGCACGCACAAGGCGCTCGGACTGGCCAAGGAAAAGAAGGCCCGGTTCATCCTGGCCTCGACGTCGGAGGTCTACGGAGACCCGCTCGAGCATCCTCAGAAGGAGACCTACTGGGGCAACGTCAATCCGATCGGTCCGCGCGGGGTGTACGACGAGGCCAAGCGTTTTGCCGAGGCGATGACGACCGCCTACCATCGCTACCACGGCCTCGACACAAAGATCGTGCGCATCTTCAACACCTATGGCCCAAGGATGCGGCTGCACGACGGCCGCGCTGTCCCGGCGTTCATGGGGCAGGCGCTCCGAGGCGAGGACATCACGATCTTCGGCAGCGGTCAGCAGACACGGAGCTTCTGTTACGTGAGCGATCTCGTCGACGGCATCCTCCGGCTGATGGACTCGGACGTGAACGATCCGGTCAACATCGGCAACCCGCACGAGATGACGATCGAGCAGATCGCGCGTGACATCCTTCGGCTGACCGGGTCGAAGAGCAAACTCGTCTATCGTCCTCTGCCGGAAGACGACCCGAAAGTGCGGCAGCCCGACATCACCCGTGCGCGAACGCTGCTGGGATGGGAGCCGAAAGTGGGCCTCGAGGAAGGACTGCAGAAGACCCTCGAGTACTTTCGCGACAAGGTGTAGCCCGGCTTGGCCAAGACCTGCCGCGCGGAAGGAAGAGCGAAGACCGCGCCAGCCGCGCCGAAGCTCGGAGAGCGAAGGCGGAGCCTGCCCGCGCCGTAGCTCGAAGAGCGAAGGCGGAGCCTGCCGCGCCGTAGCTCGAAGAGCGAAGGCGGAGCCTGCCGCGCCGTAGCTCGAAGAGCGAAGGCGGAGCCTGCCGCGCCGAAGCTCGGAGAGCGAAGGCGGGTCAGTGCCCCAGCTTGATGACCTGTAGACCGTAGTGGAACGCGGACACGATGGTGATGACCAGCGAGGCGTAGACGAAGACGGTCACCACGCCTGATGCGCGTTCCAGGTAGTTGAAATACAACGTCACGACGCCCGTACACACGAACGTCGCCGTCGCGATCTTCCCGTAGATTGACGGGCGAAACGTCCGCGGCCCCACCGCCAGGTTCACAACCGCGACGGTCAGTACGATGGCGACATCGCGGCTGATCACGAGCACGGTGAACCAGAGCGGCAGGCGGTTCGACAAGCCGATCCCCGGCAGCGTCAGCATCACGAACATCGTCACGAGCAGGAGCTTGTCGGCCATGGGGTCGAGCCATGCGCCGAGCGTGGTCTTCTGGCCGGTGCGACGCGCAATGAGACCGTCGAGCAGATCCGTGATGGCCGCGACGAAGAAGCTCACGAGCGCCCAGCCTCTGTAGCCATAGAGCAGCAGGATCACGAACGCGGGAATGATCAGCATCCGCAGGATCGTGAGCTGGTTTGCGGCGGTCAGGTTCATCGCCTGGCGCCCCCGGCGAGGTCTTCGAGCTTCTTCACCGCCGCCATCGCTTCGGCGCCAGTGACGAACCTCGACAACTGAAAGCTGCCGTCCGGGAGCGGCTGCATCACGCCCGCCTCGACCGCCGCGGACGCTGCCGGGTAGCTCAAATGCGCCGGCGGCACATCCGCGAACTGCCGCTTGGCGCCCTTCCAGGCCGATGCCAGCGCCGGTTTCTCGGCCGCGATGAGCGTCAGCACGCGGCTCGCCGCCTCCGCCAGATCCCCACGGCGGACGACGGCTGCGGGCTGGAAGGTGTGGTTGGGGTAGACCTCCATGACGCCGGCCCTCGTGACCGACATGATCCAGGGCACGGCCCAACTGCCGCGCGTATCGGTAATCACGACGGCGTTGCCACGCGGCGCTCGCTTGAACAGTCCGTCCAGCCGCACGCCGACGAGCGCCGCCAACTGCTCGCGCGAGAGCATCGACGAGCTCTCGATCGCCTGGAACTCTGCGGGCAGTGCTGCCAGCGCGAGCTCTTCGCGCAGCGTATCGACTCGCCGCTCGAGCGCCGCATTTGGTTCGAGCGCGAGCGCCACTTCATACGCCGAGACGGCCTTGAGCGTTTCCTTCTGCGCCTCGTAGATGTCGCCAATCAGTATCTGGGCGCGTACGTCGGCAGGATCGAGCTCCAGAGCCTTCTGCGCCTGGCGCAAGGCTGTGTCCAGATCTCCCTGGCGGCGAGCCACCTCGGCCACCTCTCGATACAGGAACGGACTGTCCGGCGACGCGCCGATCGCCCGGTCGTAGAGCCGCCGCGCCTCGTCGAAGCGTCCCGCGTCCATCGCTTTTCGCGCATCGGCCACGTCGTCCTGGAGCCCGCGCACGCGCAGCACCTCGATGCGGGTGCGCAGGGCGCTGAGGCTCGGATCGGCCACGACCGCAGCCTCGAGGCTCTTGAGCGCCATGTCGCGATCGCCGAGTCCGAGCAGCGCCTCGCCGCGGCCCACGAGCGCGGGCACGTATCGGGGATTGACCACGACGGCGCGGTCGAAATGCGTCGCTGCGTCATCGAGGTCCTGCTTGGCGAGCCCGACGTAGCCGAGACCTGCCTCGGCCGGATAAAAACCGGTTGAGAGCTTGAGCGCGGCCTCGAAGTTGCGTTCGGCGGCCTTGAGGTCCCCGGCCTGCAGCCATAGCCAGCCGGCCTTGTGTCTCTCCACTGCCGCGGGCGTCCCGAGATCGCCGACGACAGCCGGGAAGATGTAATCGGGATACTTCGAGGAGGGGGCCGTGGCCGGCGGCAGCTCGAGCTTCTTCGGGCCGCACGCCGACGCCAGCAGGAGCACACCGAGCAGTGCCGGCACGAAGGCCTTCATCGCCGCGGTCACGACGCTCTCACCTGCCGGTCGACGAAACGGTCGAGCACGCGGCGCGGAATCTCGGCCTCGATGAGGACGCGTCCGTCCGACGACTCGTGCCGGCGAATCTGCCCCAGCCTGTAGAGAGACGCGATGCGCGCGCGGTGATCGTCGGAGGCGGCGTCGAATTCGAGCTGAACCAGCGACGTGTCGAGCGCGAGGCGTGCCTCGAGAGCCGCGACGAGCTCGTCCCGGCCTTCGCCGGTCAGCGCGGACATGGCGACCGCGCCCGGGTAGATCGCCTGCAACCGCGCGCGCTCGCCTGGGTCGAGGCGGTCGAGCTTGTTGAAGACGTCGATCGACGGGACCTCGTCGGCGCCGACCTCCGTCAGGACGGTGCGCACCGCCGACATCTGCAGCTCGCGGTCGGGATTCGAGGCGTCGATCACGTGGACCAGCAGGTCCGCGGCCGACACCTCCTCGAGCGTGGCGCGAAACGCCGCCACGAGCGAGTGCGGCAGCCGATCGATGAACCCGACCGTGTCCGAGACGAGCAGCTCGCGCCGGTCCGGGAGGCGGACCTTGCGCACGAGCGGATCGAGGGTCACGAAGAGGGCGTCGGACGCCACCGCCTGGTCGCCGGTGAGGGCATTGAAGAGCGTCGTCTTGCCGGCGTTGGTGTAGCCGACGAGCGCAACCGTCGGCACCGCACCCTTCTGGCGCCGCTCCCGCAGCTGCGCGCGCCGGCGGCGAACCAGGTCGATCTCCTTCGAGAGAACGCTGATGCGATGGCGAATCCGGCGGCGGTCCGTCTCCAGCTTTGTTTCACCAGGACCTCGGGTTCCGATCCCGCCTCCGAGGCGCGACAGCGCGGCGCTCGAGCCGACGAGCCGCGGCAGGAAGTACTTCAGCTGCGCGAGCTCGACCTGAAGCTTGCCTTCCCGGGTCTTCGCCCGCCGCGCGAAGATGTCGAGGATGAGCTGCGTGCGATCGACGACCTTGCGGCCGACCGCCTCCTCGAGATTGCGCAGCTGCGCCGGGCTCAACTCGTTGTCGAAGATGACGACGTCGGCGCCGAGCTCGTCACACGACGCGGCCAGCGTCTTCACCTTGCCGCTGCCGAGAAATGTCGCGGAGTCGGGCTTCGAGCGGTCCTGCAGAACGCGCAGGACGACCAGCGCGCCAGCGGCCGCTGCGAGGCCGGCGAGCTCGTCGAGGGAATGTTCGGGATCGACCTGGCGGGACGAGCTGCGTGACTGGTTGAAGAGCCCGACGAGAGCGGCCCGCTCGTGCCCATTCGAGTTTGACGTGGGCGTAGTCGCGCGCCGACCGAGCTCTGAGGAACGGAGTCGGGCCGGGGGACGCATCACTCGATCGATTCTAGCACGCGGTTCCATGCGACGGCCCCGGCGCGAACGAGACGCGGACCCGACTCTGCCATCTCCACGATTGTGGAAGGCGGCCCGCCCGTCACGGCACCGCAATCGAGTAGCACATCCAGTCGATCGAGGACAGTGTCGAGCGCATCGGCCACGTCGGCACCGGTCACCGCGGGAGGGTTCCCGGATCGATTCGCGCTCGTGGCGGTGATGGAGAATCCGAAGGCGGCGGCGAGCGCGCGTGCGACAGCGTGCGCCGGCACACGTAGCGCGACAGTGGTCCCACCCCCCAGCACCGCGGCGGCGAGGCCGCTCCGCGCGGGCAGCACGATGGTGAGCGGTCCCGGCCAGAAGGTCCGCGCCAGCTGGAGCTCGCGGTCACCAAAAACCGCGGCCTCCCGCGCCTGATCGAGCGATGCGGCGATGAGCGGCACCGCCACCCACGCGTCGCGGCCCTTCGCGGCGAACAGCCGCGCGACCGCTCCGTCTCGCCTCGGGTCTGCCGCGAGACCATAGAGCGTGTCGGTCGGGTACGCGACGAGCCCGCCTCGGTTCAGGACATCGACGGCCTGCGCGATCGCGTGTGCGTCTGGACGGTCGGCCTCGATTGACAGCGTGACCATGGCCTTTCCCTAGACCTCTTCGGTCGCCGGCGCAGCCGTCGGCGCCGTGCGGGCAATCGCCATCAGGCGGCGGACGAGGGCGGCGACAAAGAGCAAGGCGCAGGTGTCGAGCACGAAGACCGCCCGAAGGCTGAGCGTGCCGAGAAGGCCGCAGATGATGGGGCTCGTCGCCAGGCCAATGAGCGAACCGGTAGAGAGCAACCCGAACCCGGCGCCACGCGCTTCGGGCGGAATGACGGCACCCGCGGCAGTGTACGCCGCCGTGCTGGCCGCGCCGATCCCGAGCCCGAAGACCGATGTACCGATCATGAGAACGCCGGTGCCGCCGGCAAAGACGTAGGTCAAGGTGCCTAATGACGCGACCGCCGCCGAGCCGGCAATCACCGCACGCGAGGTCGCCCGCGTAAGGAGACCCCGGGCAAGATGGTTCCCGATCGCGCCTGCCCCAGCCGAGATCGAAAACAGAATGCCCGAGAGAATCGGAATCGCGTCCACCGACGCGCCCAGCTCGGCGACATAGAGCGGCAACACCGGTCCGAAGCTCCGGTCGACGAACTGGAGGCCGAACACGACCGCGATGAGCAGGACGAAGTTCTCGAGCGCGAGGACGTTGCCGAACGTGATGCGCCCTTCACTCTTCGCGTCAGCCGGGACACGGGCGCGGCGCTCGTGATACATCGTGAACACGAGCACGAGGGCCACCAGGTAGAATCCAGACGTGACCAGGAACGCCCGCCTGAGACCGACGATCTGCGCGACCGTGCCGCCGATCACCGGGCCGAGCGCCGGTCCGATGCGCTGCGCGGTCTGCACGGTCCCAATCGCGAAGGCCATGCGATCCCGCGGTGCGGCGTCTGCCGCCATCGTCAAGGCCAGCGCGCCGTAGCCAGCGAAGAGGCCCTGCAGCGCGCGCAGCGCGAAGACGTGCCACGCTTCGGTCACGTACCCCATGGCCGCCATGACGACAACGAAGCTCGCCAGCGATCGCTCGATCATGATCTTTCGGCCGACGCGATCGGCGAGGCGGCCCCAGAACGGCGCCATCAGCGCCGTGACGGCCGGCGTCACGCCAAGGCTCAGTCCCGACCACAGCGCGATTTCGCCGATGTCGGTCACTCCGAGTTCCTGGAAATAGAGCGGCAGGAACGGCATCACGAGCGTGAAGCCGGTGAATCCGATGAAGGTCGCCGCGGTCACGGCGAAGAGATTCTTGCGCCAGGACACGTGCGGTCCGCGGTTCAGAAGCGGACCCTCACCACGCCGGACTGCTCGATATGGATGGTGTCGACGAATCGGACGCGGGCCGGATTGGTCTGCATGACGAGCGACGTCGTACGGATACCGTCGCCAAAGAACCGGACGCCCTTGAGGAGTGTTCCATCGGTGACGCCGGTCGCCGCGAAAATGAGGTCGTCGCCGGACGCCAGGTCCTTCGAGGTGTAGGTGCGCCGGAAATCGGTGATGCCCATCGCCCTTCCGCGTTCTTCGTGGTCGGGCTCGGTCACGACCAGTCGCGCGAAGATCTCGCCGTTCAGGCAGCGCATGGCAGCCGCCGTGATCACGCCCTCGGGCGCGCCGCCGGTGCCCATCACGGCGTGCACGCCGCTTCCGTCAACGGCCGCGGCGATGCCCGCGGACAGATCGCCATCCGAGATGAGACGAATCCTGGCCCCCGTGGCTCGGATCTCCTGAATGAGCCGCTCGTGCCTCGGGCGATCGAGCACAATCACGACCAGGTCTTCGACGTCGCGGTTGAGGCACTTCGCGATGGCCCGGAGGTTGTCCGCGACGGGCGCATCGAGGCTGACGGCGTTTTTCGCGCTGACGCCGACCACGAGCTTTTCCATGTAGAGGTCGGGCGCGTGCAGGAGGCCGCCGCGGTTCGACGCCGCGAGCACCGCCAGGGCATTCGGCGCGCCGGTGGCGCAGAGGTTGGTCCCCTCGAGCGGGTCGACAGCGATGTCGACCCACGGCAATCCCAGCCCACCGCCGCCTTCCTTTGCGGCGGTGCCGACGGTTTCACCGATGAAGAGCATCGGCGCCTTGTCGCGCTCTCCCTCTCCGATGACGATCGTTCCGTGAATCGGCACGCTGTCGAGGGACGTCCGCATCGCCGTGACCGCCGCCTGATCCGCTTTGTGCCCGTCGCCCTGCCCCATCGTATGGGCGCAGGCGATGGCCGCCTGTTCGACGACGCGGAGGAATTCGAGGGAGAGGTCGGAGCTCATGACTGGAACTTTGGCAGCTCGCAGCGGGTGGGACGGTCCTCCCGGAACCCGAGCACGTAATCGGCCTGCATCAGCTTGTGAATCTCGCGCGTGCCCTCGTAGATGACGGCGCCCTTGCAGTTGCGGTAGAAGCGGCCGACCGGATACTCATCGGAGTAGCCGTTCGCCCCATGGACCTGCACGGCGTCGCCGGCCGCCCGCTCCGACGCCACGGTGGCGAACCACTTGGCGAGCCCGGTCTCGCGGGTGTTGCGCCGGCCCTGGTTCTTGAGGAACCCCGAGCGCATCCACAACAGCCGCGCCACCTGATAGTCCGACTCCATCTGCGCGATCATTTCCTTGACCAGCTGATGTTCGGCGATCGCCACGCCGAACGTGTGGCGCTCCTTCGCGTAGCGGGTGCTGGCGTCACGGCACGCTCGGATGAGGCCGGTGGCGCCGGCCGCCACCGTGAAGCGGCCCTGATCGAGCGCGAACATCGCAATCTTGAAGCCCTCGCCGGGCGTGCCAACGACATTCTCTTCCGGGACCTCGACGTCTTCCATCTTGAAGAAGCCCGTGTTTCCCGCGAGGATGCCCCACTTCTCCTTGAGCGTACCGCTCGAGAACCCCTTGAACCCCCGCTCGACGATGAACGCGCGTGATGCCTGACGGATCGCGCTGCTTCTTCTTCTCGAGATCGCTCCACGCGAACACCAGGAAGTTGTCGGCGACGTCGGCAAGCGAAATCCACATCTTCTCGCCGCTGAGGACGTACCGATCTCCCTTCTTGACCGCGACGCTCTGCATCCCGCGGACGTCGCTGCCGGCCGCGGGCTCCGTGAGTCCGTAGGTCGCCAACTTTCTGCCCTGCGCCTGCGGCACAAGGTAGCGCTGCTTCTGATCCTCGGTCCCCCACGTCAGCAGCGAAAGGCAGTTGAGTCCCGCGTGTACCGACATGATCACGCGCAGCGACGTATCGACGTACTCGAGCTCCTCGCTGATGAGGCCAAGGCTCACGTAATCCATGCCGGCGCCGCCGTACTCCTGCGGCACCGAGCACCCGAGCAGGCCGAGCTCGGCCATCTGGGGAAGGATCGCCGGATCGAAGCGATGTTGCCGATCGAGCTCGCGAATCCGCGGCGCGACTTCGCGCCCGGCCCACTCGCGTACCGACTGTTCGAGCAACCGCTGCTCCTCGGTCAGATCGAAATCAAGCATGAACGCGATCCCTTGATTGAAGGAAAAGGCGAAAGACGAGAACGGGGTATTTTAGCAGGCTCTAGGCTCTAGGCTTTTGGCTCTAGGCGCTAGTTTTGGGCTCTAGGCTCTAGCAATATCGGACTGTTTCCAATAGGACAGAATGCTTTTACCAAAGCCTAAAGCCAAGAGCCTAGAGCCTACTCTCGACTAATCTCCACCACCGCGTGCCTCGAGAGGCTGAGGCGCTCGGCTGCGCTCCCGGCATTGGCGGCCAGTTCGAGGTGGTCAGAACTGCCGAAGAGCGCGCAGACCTCTCCAGGCGGAATCTCGGCGTAGGTCGACACCAGGCGTCCGACCGGCGTTCCGGCCGCCAGGATCCTGAACTCTCCCTGTTTGGCGAAGGCTTCGAACGTCTTGCGATCGATGTTGGTGACCAGGTTGCCGAACCGATCGACGATCACGACGAGACCGCGCAAGGCCGTGGCGGTCGACTCGGGGAGCGGGATGTCGAGGCGATGAAAGTCCGTGACGGTGCGGCCGAGCGCAGCGAGCTGCGTGCCCTTCGCCAGCCATGCCGCCGCGGGCGCGAAGCGATCCCGGCCTTCGAAGGTCCGCGTTACCGTCGGCCTCGCGTACCGCCGCTCGGAGAGCTCGACCACCCGGCGCGGCGGCGTCTCGCGAAGGACCTCGCTCAGCACGCCGTTATCGGGCGCGACGAACCGGTAGTCGCCGGCCTCGGCCGCGATGCCCCGGCGCGCCGAGCCGACGCCCGGATCCACGACGGCCAGAAACACCGTGCCGGCCGGAAAGTAGCGGTATGTCGCCGCAAGCTGCAGCGCGCCCTCGAGCACGTCGTGCGGCGCCACGTCGTGCGTGATGTCGACGAGCGTCGCCTCCGGGCAGATCCCGAGGATGACGCCCTTCATCGTGCCGGCGTAGTGATCCCGGGTTCCGAAATCGCTGAGAAGCGCTATGACGGGGCGCATCCCCCAAGGATACAGGAGAAGCTCTAGCGGCGACGGAGAAGCATTTCGCGAATATTGCTCTTGAGAAGGAAGGAATCCGACACGACGAGCCCGTCGAACATCCGGATGATGTCGCGGTTCTGCACGGCCCGCTTCACGCCGCCAACCCCGGGATGGAGGCGGTGGCGGAAATTGTTGTCGTCCACGATCTCGGTACTTAGTGAAGGGCAGGTGGTCGGTCTTGGCCGCGGTGCAGAAGAGACCCATGACGGCGCCCCCCGGGCGCACCATGCGGATGATCTGCCGGGCGAGCGCCTGCGTCGAGGCCTTGTCCAGGAAATCGAAGACGTCCCAGCACAGGATGCCGTCAACGCTTGCGTCCGCATGACGGAACCGCGTGTCGAGGAGGCCCGGGAGCGCATCGAGCGTGCCGGCGCGCGTGTGACGATCGAGATCAGAGACGATGTCTTCGATGAACAGCTTGCAGCCCAGTCGCTCGCCGAAAAACTCGACGTTGGTCCCGATGACGGGACCGAAGTCGAGGAGCACTGGCGAGGGCTGGGAGGTAAGAGCGGCGAGAAACTTGGGAAAAGCCTTGGACCCGACGACGGGCGAATCGGCGCTCGTCGCAGGCACACCTCTGGACGCCCTGCCTGGTCTGGTTCCAGGCGCTTCCCGCCCCACTTCAGGAGATCGGACAGCATTGAACCGGCGGTATGGACCACAGGACCGGTAGGGACCATGCCGGGCGCCCGACGCGCCCGACATCATCACCAGTCGTGTTCTTCTTTATCGGACTGTGGGTCCCAGGCCCTTACCGGGACACACCCGCGGTCGCGCCAGACGAACTCCCCGCCGGGCTGGATGAAGCGCTCGGCGTCGGCTGACTAGGTGCCGCGGCGGGCTTGGCTTCCGCCTTGTCGGCCTTCTGCTCGGCTTTCGCGCCCGCGCCGGCACCCGCACGCTGCATGTCGATGCTGCCGCGGAAGTGCGCACCCTCGGCAATCGCGACTCTCGGAGCGGCAATATCGCCGTCCACCGAGCCATTGTCGCGGATGTCGACCTTCTCGCTCGCGGTGACGTTGCCGGTAACCTCGCCGAGGATGACGACCGACTTGGCGAACACCTGGGCTTTGATCTTGCCGTTCGGCCCGATGGTGAGCACGTTCTGCCGAAGCTCGATCTTGCCGTCGACCTGGCCTTCAATCGTGAGGTCCTCGCTGCCGCTGAGCTCCCCCTTGATGACGACCGATTTCCCAATGTTCACTGTTGTCCTCTCCATTCCTCGCTGGGGCTCACTGGGGGCACTGTGCGTCCGCACCGCTTCACCAGCCGGCGGTACAGCCGTCGGTGCCGGCGTCGGTCCCGATCCGGCCGGTACCGTCGGCTTCACCGCTTCATCCCGTTTCCACATGGGTTAATCTCCAACTATCCGAAAGGTTGACCTCGCAGGGTGTCTCTGCAGCGGCTGGGCAGCCCAGCCAGTATACGAAAGCGTCACTGCCCTGTCTAGTCCTTTTATTGCTGAGACTTAGGGGCAAATGGTAACATCAATGCTCACCGATGCGCGTCTACTTCGACCACAACGCCACCACCCCGGTCGACGCCGCAGTCGCCGACGCAATGACTCGCGTACTCCGGGAGGACTTCGGCAACCCATCGAGCATCCATCATTTCGGCCAGCGTGCCAAGGGAATCCTCGACGAGGCCCGGACCGCCGTGGCGGATCTCATCAAGGCCGAGGTATCCGAAGTCGTGTTCACGAGCGGGGGAACCGAGGCTGACAATTTCGCTATCCGGGGCGTCGCCGAGGCGCTCGAAGTCACGGGTCGGCGGCACCTGATCGCCAGCGCGATCGAGCACGAGGCGGTGCTCAACACGTTCAAGGCCCTCAACCGCCGGGGCTGGACGACGACCCTGCTCCCGCTCGACGCGAGCGGAATCGTCGCGCCCGAAGCGCTCGAGGCGGCGCTGACCGACCAGACCGCGCTCGTGTCCGTGATGCACGCCAACAACGAGATCGGAACCGTGCAGCCGGTGGCCGACCTGGCGCGGATTGCGCACGCGCGGGGCGCCCTCTTCCACACCGACGCGGTGCAGTCGGTCGCGAAGATTCCCGTCGACGTCCGGGCGCTCGGCGCCGACCTGCTCTCGCTCTCGGCCCACAAGTTCAACGGGCCGAAGGGCGCGGGCGCGCTCTGGATAAAACGCGGCACGCGCGTCACCGCGATCCTGACCGGCGGCAAACACGAACGGAACCGGCGTGCCGGCACGGAGAATGTCGCGGCCATTGCCGGACTCGGCGCGGCCGCCACGCTCGCCGCCGGCAAGCTGACGACGGAGGCGGCGCGCCTGTCGGCGCTGAGGGACCGGCTGGAGAACGAGGTCCTGGCCGCCATTCCGCAGACCGCCGTCAACGGCGCCCGCGACCGGCGGGTGCCGAACACCACCAACATCAGCTTCGGCGGCATCGAGGCCGAGTCGCTGCTGATCGCCCTCGATCTCGAGGGCGTGGCCGTGTCGACGGGGTCCGCATGCTCCTCGGGAACGCTCGAACCCTCGCACGTCCTGCGCGCCATGGGCTTTCCCGCGCACAGAACGCAGAACTCCATCCGCGTGAGCCTCGGCGCCGGCAACACGAACGAGCAGGTCGACTATTTCATCGGGAAGCTGCCGAAGATCGTCGAGAAGCTCCGCTCGCTGACAGGGGCGAGGAGGTAGGGCGCTGTCGTAGTGTCCGCCTTCAGGCGGACCTGTCTCGAGTCCGGCTAAAGCCGGACGCTACGGTCGCTCGATTCCAGAACTATGCGCATCGTCGTAGCCATGTCCGGCGGCGTCGACTCGTCGGTGGCCGCTGCCCTTCTGGCGCAGCAGGGCCACGAGGTGATCGGCCTCTCGATGCAGCTGTATGACCAGCGCGAGGGACAGGTCCGTTTCGGGACGTGCTGCACGATCGACGACCTGCACGACGCACGGCGCGTGGCCGCCCGCATCGGCATCCCCCACTACATCGTCAACTTCGAGCGCGAGTTCAACGACCAGGTCGTCTCGAACTTCGTGCGCGAGTACGCGAGCGGACGGACGCCGATCCCCTGCGTGCACTGCAACGGCGACCTCAAGTTCGCGACGCTTGCCGAGCGCGCGGAGGGTTTCGAGGCCCGCTTTGTCGCCACCGGGCACTACGCCCGCGTGGAGCGCGACGAGGTGACGGGCGCAGTATCGCCTCCTGCGCGGTCTCGACCCGGCCAAGGATCAGTCGTACTTCCTCTTCACGCTCGACCAGGCGCAGCTCGCCCACGCGATGTTCCCTGTCGGCGCGATGGACAAGGCGGCCGTGCGCGATCACGCACGCGAGCTGGGCCTCTCGGTAGCGGAAAAACCGGACAGCCACGAGATCTGCTTCGTCCCTGACGGCGACCACGCCGCGTTCATGGAGCGTCAGGGCGCTACGGTCCCAGGGGGCACGATTCACAACGTCGGCGGCGACGTCGTGGGACACCACGACGGCGTGCACCACTTCACCGTCGGACAGCGGAAGGGACTCGGGCTCTCGGCGCCCGTCCGTCTCTATGTCGTCGGAATCGACGCGGCCGCCCGAACCGTCACCGTCGGCCCGCGCGAGGCGCTCGAGCGTCACGCGCTCGATGCGACAGACGTGAACTGGATTGCCGGAACGCCGCCCCCATCAGGCACGCGCGTGACCGCACAGATCCGGCACCGGCACCCCGAAGCCGCGGCGTCGGTCTACCCGGGTCCCGATAGCACCGTGCACGTGACCTTCGACGAGCCCCAGCACGCGGTCGCGCCAGGACAGGCGGTCGTGTTTTACGATGGCGCGTACGGTGCTTGGAGGAGGATGGATCGAGAAAGTTTGAAGTCTGACGTTGGAAGTCTGAAGTTTGGAAGTTTGAAGCGGGAAGTGCGAAGTGGAAGTTCGAAGGAAGCTTGAAGTTGGAAGTGTGAAGAGGAAGTCTGAAGGGGGAAGTCGTGAAGTTCGAACTTCGAAGTTCGAACTTCCTTCAAACTTCGAACTTCCCCTTCACACTTCCAACTTCCTACTTCCCCACTTCAAACTTCAGACTTCAGACTTCAAACTTTCTTGCCGGTATTCCATCGAGGTATCGCTCCGCGTCAATCGCGGCCATGCAGCCCGAACCAGCCGCGGTAACCGCCTGCCGGTAAATGTGGTCCTGGACGTCGCCGCAGGCGAACACGCCGGGGATGTTGGTGCGCGAGCCCGAGCTGGTCTTGAGGTAGCCGTTCGCGTCCATCTCGAGCTGGCCCTTGAAGAGCGCGGTGTTCGGCGTGTGACCGATGGCGACGAACACGCCTTCCACCTCGAGCGACTTGCGCGCTCCGGTCACGGAGTTCCGCAGCTCGATCGAGGAGACCGCTCCCTTGCCCGCGTCCCGCACGTCCTCGACTTCGCTGTTCCACTCGAAAGAGATCTTCGGGTTGGCGAACGCCTTGTCCTGCATGATCTTCGATGCGCGCAGGGTGTCGCGCCGGTGGATGACGGTCACGTGCGACGCGAACTTGGTGAGGAAGTTGGCCTCCTCCATCGCCGAGTCTCCCCCGCCGACGACGGCGATCGGCTTGCCGCGGAAGAAGAAGCCGTCACAGGTCGCGCAGGTCGATACGCCGTGGCCGATGAGCGCGCGTTCGGACGGAAGGCCCAGCAGGCGCGCGCTGGCGCCCGTCGCGATGATGAGGGCACGGCTCTCATAGGAGGCCGTGGCGGTCTTGACGGTGAAGGGCGGCCCGGAGAGGTCGACCGACACGACGTTGCCCTGAATGATCTCGGCGCCGAAACGCTCCGCCTGGGCGCGCATCTCGGCCATGAGGTCCGGACCCATGATGCCGTCCCGGTGTCCCGGCCAGTTCTCGACGAGCGTGGTCAGCATCAGCTGCCCTCCCGCCTCGAGCCCTTCGATGACCAGCGGCTTGAGATTCGCGCGCGCCGAATAGAGCGCCGCGGTCAGGCCCGCGGGGCCGGAACCGATGATGACCACGTTTCGTGAAGACATGGCTGGGAGGACTCTCGAAAGTTTGAAGTCTGACGTGTGAAGTGTGAAGTTAGGAAGTGCGAAGTGGGAAGTGGAAAGTAGAAGTAAGAAGCAAGGAAGAAGTAGGAAGTAAGAAGCGGAAGTCGGCAGTCCGCTTCGCGCTTTCGGCCTTTCGTGCGAGCTTCCAACGTCCTTCACACTTCTACTTCGAACTTCGGCCTTCGCACTTCCCCACTTCACACTTCACACGTCAGACTTCAAACTTTCCGACTTTCCCCCTACACGTGTTTGTCGATCAGCTTCTTGAGCGCGGTCTTGTCGGCCAGGCCGACAATCTGCTCGACGATCTCGCCGCCCTTGAAGATGAGGACTGTCGGAATCCCCATGATGCTGAAGCGCGACTGGGTCGCGGGGTTCTCGTCGACGTTCAGTTTGCCGATGACGACGCGGCCGTCGTAGTCGCGTGGCCAGCTCGTCGATCGTGGGCGCGAGGCGCCGGCACGGACCGCACCACTCCGCCCAGAAATCCACCACGACCGGCTGGGCGGCCTTGATCACGGACTGCTCGAAATTGGTGTCGGTCAGGGTCTGGACTTTGTCGCTCGCCATTTATGGTTCCTCGTCTGCAATTCTGAATGCTGAATGTCGATCGCTGAAGTGAAGGCTGAATGGGCGCTAACCGCCGATATTCTAAAGCAGTTATTCAGAATCTCCTTCAGCATTCCTCATTCAGCATTCAGCATTGCTCTATACACTTTGACGTACTCTTTTGCCGATGCGTCCCAGGAATGGTCCAGCCGCATGCCCCGCTGCTGCATGGCGGTCCAGCGGGCCTGGTCCCGGAAGGCGGCCAACGCGCGGCGGACGGTCAACACGAGCGCCTGAGACGTGTACTCCGGGAACTTGAACCCGGTCCCCGTCCCGGGCGCCTCGTCGACATCCTCCACGGTATCGTTCAATCCGCCGGTGGCTCGAACGATGGGAACCGTTCCGTAGCGCAGGCTGTACATCTGATTGAGGCCACACGGCTCGAACCTCGACGGCATCAGGAACATGTCGGCGCCGGCCTCGATCTGGTGCGCCAGCCGCTCGTCGAATCCGATGGTCGTCGACACGCGATCGGGATACCGGGCGGCAAGCGCCCGCCATGCGTCCTCGTAGCGGCGCTCTCCGCTGCCGAGCATGACCCACGCGGCGTCGAGCGACATCAGTTGGTCGGCGGCACCCAGGATCAGGTCGAAGCCTTTCTGATCCGTTAGCCGCGAGATCAACCCGATAATCGGCCGGCCGAGCGCGGCTTCGTCAGACGGCAGTCTCACCGTGGCGAGCAGCGCGCGTTTGGCCTCGCGCTTTCCGCGGAGATCGTCGGCGGTGAACGACGCCGGTACGAAGGCATCGGCCGACGGCGTCCAGCGCGCGGTGTCGATGCCGTTGAGAATCCCCACGAGGTCGTCGGATCGCCGGGCAAGGACGCCCTCGAAGCCGAAACCGAGCTCGGACCGGACAATTTCCTTGGCGTAGCCCGGGCTGACGGTCGTGATCTTCTCGCTGAAGTTGATGCCGCCCTTGAGGTAGCTGATGTTGCCCCAGAACTCGAGGCCCTGCACGTCGAGCACTTCGAAGCCGAGCCCGATCGCGGGCAAAGTCGAGGCGGGAAACACGCCCTGAAACGCGAGGTTGTGCACCGTGAAGACGGCCGGCACTCCGCCGACGAACGGGTCGCTCGACAAGTGCATCTTCTGATAGACCGGCACGAGGCCCGTCTGCCAGTCGTGGGCGTGAATGATCGACGGCCGCTGCTCGCGCAGCCGCGGGTACTCGAGCGCTGCGCGGCTGAACACGGCGAACCGCAGGGCGTTGTCCGAATAGTCGCCCGCGGCGGTGCCGTAGATCCCTTCGCGGTCGAAGAGCTCGGGAACGTCGACGAGCACGGCCGTCAGCTTGTCCGAGAGCCGGCGCTCGTAGAACGCGACCGGCTGCAGGCGATCGCCCAGACGCAGCCGGGTCTGGAGACGCTCGGCTCCGTCGACGGCAACGGATCGATAGCGAGGCAGGACGAGCGTCACCGTGTGACCGAGCGCGCCGAGCGCGTCGCTGAGCGAGGCCGAAACCTCGGCCAGGCCGCCTGTCTTGGCGAACGGGTGGGCCTCCGACGTCACCATGAGCACCGACAGGGGTGCGGGCATCTGGACTTCGGTCCTCGGAATCGAGCGCGCCGTCGCGGCTGTGGCCCTCGGCGGGGCAACTTTTCTGGCCCTGGGCGCGGCGGTCGTCGAAGGCGCGCGCTTCCTGACCGTCTTTTGAGGCTTCTGCCCAGCCGGTTGTCCAGGCGGCGCCTCGACCGGCGCGTCGGTCGGTTTTTCGGCCGGCTTTCCCGCCGCTTTTCCGGCCGTCTTCCCGGCGGTCCTCCTGGACTTCTCTCCGGTCGTCTTTCCGGCCTGCTTCTTGGGCTTCTCTGACTTCTCGTCTGGCATTCAGCTATCGGTCGTCAATAACGAGGATTACACAAACGCTCAGTTTAGCACGCCGGAGCGTCTGGCCGCGAGCCGTGCATAAACTCGAGAGCTCTCCCGGCTTCCTCCCCCAGCTCTGCTAAAATCGCGGGCGTGAGTGACGCGCAGGGTCCGGCTCCATCTCCTTCCGCCCGGCCGGAGTCCCGTGAGATCTCCGAGTTGCGGCGATTGAAGCAGGATCAGCCCGACCTCTCCGCCGCTGCCGACCTCCAGATCGAGTTGCTTCAGCTGCAGCGGCGAATCCAGACTCGCGTACCGCTGCCGTCCATCAAGCTCGAGACGGATTACCTGAACGGCCTCCTCAGCGCCGGCCCGATCCTGAAGTTCGAGCACCTGCCGGTCGACTGGAGCGATCTGCGGTTCCTGCTGCGCGCGACGGCCACGGCCATGCGGAACCACGACGCGCTCGATGACACCGACCACCGCCGCGCGGAAGACCTCGCCCTCCAATCCGAGCGGCTCCCGGGCATCGTCCGCACCTGGTACGAGTCGGTGCAGCCTGGCGCAGGACCCGTGAGCGCGGAGCTGGAGGGACTTGAATCGGTACTGCAACAGGCTATGCGCCCGTTCCTGACCCGCGCGGGCGACGCCGTGATGGCCCGCAGCGATCTCGCCGGCTGGAATCGCGGCAGCTGTCCCCTCTGCGGCGGCGAACCGGACCTCGCGGTCATCACCGCGGCAGCGGATCGGCTCCTCATCTGCGGCCGCTGCGCGGCGCGCTGGCGCTTCGAACCGCTCACCTGCCCCTTCTGCCTCAACGCCGACCGCTCGCGGATCACGTCGTTCGCCAGCCGGGACGGTCAGTACCGGCTGTATGCGTGCGACGTGTGCGAACGCTACATCAAGGCGTACGACGCCCGACAAGCCTCGAGGCCTGTTATGCCGGTGGTGGATGGAGTGGCGACGCTGCCGCTCGACGCGGCGGCGATTCAGAAGGGATATCGCTAGCGGCTATTCCTGCTGCTGATCTTTGCGCAACAGGTCGGCCGTCTTTTGCGAGAGCCAGTTGAAGAGGTGGCGCGTTTCCCAAAAACGCCCGGGGTTTGACGTGGCGCCAAGGACCACGACCGCGACCTGATTGCCCGCTGGCGTTCGCAGCAGCGTGACCAGACAGTGACCGGCCTTGGAAATGAAACCGGTCTTGCCCGCCATCACCGTGACATCGCCGTCGATCACGAGCCGGTTGGTGTTGTGGATGTTGATCGTGCGGCGGCTCGTGGTCACCTTGTACTCCGCCGTTCGCATGATGGGCGCGATGCGCTCGTCGGCGGAGGCGTAGGTGATGAGGCGCGAAAGATCGTACGCCGAGGAGATGTTATCGGCCTTGAGGCCCGAGGGGTCGCTGAACGACGTGCTCTCGAGGCCGAGCTCGACAGCCTTTGAATTCATGCGCTCGATAAACGTCGCGGTGCCGCCGTGCGAGAGACGCGCGAGCGCCCGGGCAGCAGCATTGTCCGACGCGATGAGCGTGAGGTGTAAAAGGTTGTCGATGGTGATCCGTTCGTTCGCGCGCAGGTAGGTCGTCGAGGCGGCGTAGGTGTCGGCCCGCTCGACCGTGACCACCTGGGAGAGGTCCGGCTGATCCTCGAGGAAGACCACGGCGGTCATCACCTTGGTGATGCTCGCGATCGATCGCTTTTCCTGAGCGTTCTCCCCCCAGAGCACCGCACCGGTGCTGGGGTCGAGGATAATCGCTGCCGCGGCACGAATGTCGGGCACGAGCGCACCGGTAGCGTCGAGCTTGAAGCGCGGCGTCATCGCCGTGTGCAAGGCACGCATGCGGGTCTGTTCGCGCGCGCGCGCAGCGGCTCTCGCCCGGGCCAACCGCGCCCTGCGGGCACTCGAGGCGCTGGCCGAATAAGTCGTCTTCTTGGCGGTTGTTTTTCTGGCGGTACTGGTGGATTTCGTCTGCGCCGCCTGAGCCCCCTGGACAGGAACGGGCAAAGCCAGACCGACGCCCAGCATGAGCGCACAAATGCGGGCCAAGTTCATCGGGCGGATCAAACGCACGAATCCTCCGTCACGATACCGGCTGGCTGGGGGCAACCGTGTCAGGTAAGAGCGTGGAACGATCGAGAGTTTAACAGCAAACTCCATAGTTCGCAACCATTTATGTGATCGATCCGACAGAATCGGCCCAAATTTTCCGCTGTTGACCACTCTTGCCTGCGACTGGCGCTGCAAGTTCAAATCGGGTGCCACCGGCGTATTACAGAAATCGGTGCCCTCGCAGCGCCGAACCGCATGCTTTTCTGCGCACTCTGCGTGATCCTACGCATGTTCGCAATCCTCAGAGACGTCCGCCCCGCCAGGTCCCGTCGGTCGTCAAAGTTCGAAGTATCGGCTCCACTGCAGACAGAAGTCTCACGCGAAGCAGATTATTTTCCGAGAAAGCATCGTTACCTCGTACTTATCAGTGTCGAGCAGAGCGGTCCGTCGCAACAGTCTGCCCGGTCGCCGCGTCCGGCGTCGGCGGACTCCTGAGGGCCCAGGCACGCGCGCCTGGGCGACCGCCGACAACGTCGACAGCCTCACGTCGCGTGACCGAACCGGATCGCGCGCTCGCCATCCCAGAGATCTCGGTCAGAACGCCTCCGGAATTCTCCACATTTCTGTAAGCTACTGTTCCGTCCAGCATCGATTTCCTATCGCGATCCAACGCGTTGGTCGCACCAATTCAACTGGCACGGAGAACGCGCGTCGCCAGGTGCGCGATCGACGGCGTCGCCGACCTCGACGCTTTCCGTGCGCATTCCTTAGCAAGCGCACTGAAACCCCCAAGAAACCAGCGGTGTCTAAAGAGGTGTCAGGCCGCGTCGCCCGTTCAAGTACCGTATTGTTGGGTCAGGTACAGGAATTGCTCACAATTGCGACAGACGTAGTATCCGGTGCCGGATCCTGCAACGGCTGCAGCGACCGCTCCCGGGGCAACAACAGGATTTCAGGATGATGAGCCTCGTCCGTCTCCTCGGCTTTACGAATCTCTCGTGCGGTTGCGTGACCGGTCACTACCGGGAACTCGCGACCAACCGTGAGATCACGTACGTCGAGGAGAAAGGGTCGGCTTGCGATCATCACGACCATCGCCGGAACCACACGCTGGCTCCGACGCGGTTCAGGATGAGCGCCATGACGGCCAAAGCTTCGTAGTCGATCGAGCATCGACCTCGCCTTGGCGTGCGCCGGGGCCGTGGGTTCTGTTTGCGTATGGCAAAAGGACCTACGGCCCCTTTTTTTTCTGTACACTCTCTCGAGATGCCCCTCGCTGGGAAGCCCGCGCGACTCCCCAAAGCTCACACGACCCTCGACGGCGGCGGCGTGGCGCTGCGCTTCTACCACGGCGACTGCGTCGAGGTCCTTCGCGCCATCGAGCCAGGTGCGGTCTCGGCCATCGTCACGTCGCCGCCCTACAACCTGGGCGTGTCCTACCGGAGCTACGACGACTCGCTCCCCCGCGCCAGCTATCTCGAGTGGAGCGACGCCTGGATCAAGGCGGCGGCCCGCACGCTGTCTGCCCAGGGGTCCTTGTTCCTCAACGTCGGCGCCAAGCCCACCGACCCGTGGACGGCGATGGAGGTGGCGCAGGCGGCGCGCAAGCACCTTCACCTCCAGAACACGATTCACTGGATCAAGTCGATTGCGATCGACCAGGAAACCGCCGGCGCGGCCGCCGGTCTCGAGCGGGACCTCGCGGTCGGCCACTACAAGCCCATCAACAGCGACCGCTTCGTGAACGACTGCCACGAGTTCGTCTTCCAGTTCACCCCCGAGGGACGGACGCCGCTCGACCGCCGCGCGATCGGCGTCGCCTACCAGGACGAGTCGAACATCGCACGCTGGCGCACCGGCGGCAGCAACAAGCGCTGCCGCGGCAACGCGTGGTTCATTCCCTACGAGACGATTCAAAACCGCGACAAGGACCGCCCGCACCCGGCGACGTTCCCACCGCGCCTGGCGACGTACTGCCTCAAGCTCCACGGCCTGTCGCGGCTGGGGCTGGTGATGGACCCGTTTCTCGGGCTGGGAAGCGCCGCCGTAGCGTGCGCCGAACTGGGAGTGAACTTCGTAGGGATCGAGCTCGACGAGCACTATCTTAAGGAAGCGATCGCGCGCGCGCGGGGGGCGCTGCGCGCCAAGCAATGCTGAATGCTGAGTGCTGAATGCTGAAGTGAATTCAGAATTCACTTCAGCATTCAGACATCAGCATTCAACATTTCAGAATCTAATCCTCGCCCCCAACTGCATCTGCCAGCGTGACAGCAGGTCGCTACGCGTGAACTGTTCCTGCGGTGTCTGCAGCACGCCGTTCGGGAAGAGGTTGGCCAGGTTGTAGGTGGTGGCGCCGTTCGCGGCGATCGTGGGGCGTACGACGAGCAGGTCGTTGAAGTTGGCGTACTCCAGGAGGCCCGCCTGCCGATCGAAGAGATTGATGAGGTTCAGCAGGTCCCACGTGATTTCGGCCTTCACGCGCTTGAACGGCAGGCCGACATTGACACGCGCGTCGAACGTGTTGATCCAGGGCGCGCGGCAGGCGTTGCGCACGTGCGACGTGCCGATGTAGTCCGCCAGACACTGTTCGGCGTTCACGAATGTCATCAGGTCCTGGAAGGTGCCGTTGGTGTAGGTGATCGGCTCGGAGGCACTCGCCGGAATATAGAGCAGGTCGTTGGTCGTGCGCGCGTCGGCATTGAAGTCGCTGCCGAAGTTGGCCGACCAGGGCCGGCCCGACTGGCCGCTGTAATAGGCAGAGGCCGTGACCGTTAGGCCGCCAGGGACCGGGATCTCGTAGCCGCCGGACAACGTGATGCGGTGACCCGGATCAAAATTCGAGCGGACGTTCGGCGGGTTGTTCGGATCGCCGGAGATGTAGACGTTCCCCCAGTTCGACGCCGCCTGCGACGAGGTTCCGTCAAGGATCGCCGTCGACTCGCCGTATAGGTACGACCCGCCCATGAACAGGCCGTTGCGGAACGGCCGATCCACCTTGAACACGATGCTCCACGAGTCGCCCTGGTCGGTATTGGTCAGGAAGATCGCATCAGAGATCGACGTGTTCACGTTGCGTGCATAGAACGGACGGCCATCGATGCGGGTGCCTACCTGTTGCAGGTTGAGGTTCTCGTATCTCACGTCGTTGACGTTCTGCGAGTAGAGGAACTCGGCTGTCCCGATGAGCCCGAAAAACCCGAGGTCGCGGTCGTAAGCCAGGTTGAACCGCACCACCGACGGATACTTGTAGTCCGGATCGATCATGTCCACTTCGTTGGTCTGGGCGTTGCCGACCGACGTCGGCTGTGCCGTCGGGTCGGGAACGAACGCAATCCGGTTGGCCGCGGCGAACGCAATTGACAGCCGGCGGAACTCGATGCCGGTATTGCCATACTGGTTCGACAGCCAGACGTATGGGGTGCGCCCCGAGAAGAGTCCCACTCCGCCGCGCACCTGCTCGGTGTTGTTGCTCGAAAGCGCGTAGTTGAACCCGACTCGGGGCGACCACAAAACGGAGCTGGGCACCTCGTCGGTCTGGTATCCGTATGAGGTGACCGTCAACGGGTTCGCCGTCGGTTTGTCGGGGAACGTCGGGATGTCCGCCCGGACGCCGTAGGTCAGCGTCAGGTTCGTGAGCGCACGCCACTGATCGCCCGCATAGAACCCGAATTGCCGGACGCGGAACTTTGCCGCCTGCTGCGGGTCGCCCGTGAGCGAGAAGCTGTAATCGTACGACTGCGCAAGGCCCTGATCGAGCATGTCCAGGTTCGAGAAGCGATAGCTGCCAAAGCTGTCGCGGATGAACAGGTTGCGGAACCGGAAGAACTCGTTGTGCGTGCCGAACGTGAAGGTGTGTCTTCCCTTCAGCAGGGTGAAGTCGTCGGTCAGCTCGTAGACATCCTGGTCGAGCTCGTTGGCGGTCGAGAAGTTCTCGCGGCCCGCCCGCGCTTGTCCAGCGCTGAGATCAACGAGGATGAAGGGAAACGGCCGTTCTTCGCCCGGGCCCGCGCCGCGGCGGTCGCGAATGCGCTGGTAGGTGAACCGGAGCTCGTTGACCGACGTCCCCCTGGTGCTGTTCAACTGGGCGACGGTCGAGTTCGTCGTGTTCTTCATGCCGTAGAAATTGTCCGGCATGAAGTAGAGCGACGTGGTCGGCCGGCCGATGTCGTTCTGCGCCTTGAGATAGTTGTGCCGCACGGTGAGCTGGTTGCGCGGGTTGATGTTGAAGTCGGCACGGACGAAGAACTTGTTGCTGTCGATCGTGCGGATGAACTCTTCCGTACCACCAGGGTTGTAGTTGTACTTCGTTCGCAGGATGGTGATCAGCCGGTCGATCTCGGCCGAGCGTCCGAACTGCTGGCCGGAACTGTTGACGGAAAAACCCGAGGGGTTGTCCTTCCGAGTCCAATCGACGTTGCCGAAGAAGAACGCCTTGTTCTGCACGATCGGCCCGCCCACGCTGCCGCCGTACTGCTGATCCTTGAACTGGCCGATCTTCGTGCCGTTCGGCGCCTCGCCCACCCAGTCCTGATTGCGGCCGAAGAAGTACGCCGTGCCCTTGAGGGCGTTCGAGCCGCTCTTGGTGATGGCGTTGATGCCGCCTCCCGAGAACCCGCCCTGACGCACGTCATAGGGAGACACGACCAGCTGCAGCTCCTGAACCGCGTCCAGGCTGATCGGTTGTGCCTCGGTCGTGCCGCCGGGCGTCCCTGACGGGGCGAGGCCGAAGACGTCGTTGTTCACGGCGCCGTCAATCTGCAAGTTGTTGTATCGGTTGTTCCGGCCGGCGACCGACAGCGCCAGCGGATCCTCGTTGAGCCCCGCGGGATTGAAGTAGGGAGACGTCCGCGCGATGTCCACGAGGTTGCGGCTGATCGTGGGCAGGCTCTGGACCGCCTGCGAAGAAATGTTGTCGGCCGTGCCGGCGCGCGAGCTGTCGATGATCGAGCTCTGGCCGATGACTTCGATGGTCTCGGCAATCGACTCGATCTTCAGCGTAAACGCGACGGACCGCTGCTCGCCGAGGGTCACTGGAACGTCGACCTGCTCTTCTTTCCTGAAGCCACTCAGCTCGGCGGAGACCGTGTAGGGACCGACGCGCAGGCTCAGGATATTGAACCGCCCTTCCGAATCCGTGACGGCTTCGTATTTCGTGCCGGTCGGCGTGTGCGTGGCGATGACCGTCGCACCCGGCAACACGCCCTTCTGCGCGTCGACGACGACGCCGGCGAGACTGCCGGTCGTGACCGTCTGCGCGGACGCCGCCGCCGTTCCGAGCAGCAGAAGACACAGGACCACCGAGAGGCTCCGTAAGGCCTTGGCACAGGAATTCATCGTCTGGTTCTCCACTCGTTCAAAAAATACAAGAGAGTTCACTTCGAAGTACAACAAAGCATTGCGAATGACAACAGGCCAACGGAGGAGGTGATCAGCCCGACTTCGCGTCGAGGCCGCTTGCCGCAGGGTCTCTTGCCGTAACGTGCGGACACGGCCCGACGGACGAAAATTATAGCAGAGCGCTTGCGACGAAATGGTGACGTCGTGCGCGAAAAGATTGCGGAGATGGGCGGACGCCGAAAGGCGCCCGGTCCGATCCTGCTATTTGGATGGAGAAGTGCTGCCGCCCCGCGTCGGCAACGTGTAGGCCTTGCGGTGCATGACGTTCAATCCGTCCCGCGTGACCTTGATCTCGATGGCCCGGTTCTTCTTTCTTGGATCCGGATTGTTGGAGTAGTAGCCGATGACGTAGTAGTCGCTCGTCTCGGCGTCGATCCGCTTCAGGGCCTTGTCGAAGTCGTTCTGGTTGACGGCCGCGTAGCCGCCTGTCAGCTCGGCGATCGTTCGCAGGCTGTCCTGGGACGTCCGGACGTACGCCTGCCATTCCACCATGTCGACCTTCTCGTCGAGGTCCGGCATGCCCACGAGCCCTCGCGGATCGATCGTGTACATCGTGACGTTCGCGCGGTTCGCGGCGCGCGTCAGCCACGAGAGCTCGGACACGAGGTCGGCCTGATAGAACTTGTTCCCCTGAACCTTGAACGGGTCGCTGTCCTGCGAGTTGCCCGTGCCCTCCGTGGACGACGAATCCTGCGGTTGACCGTAACGCTCCTGATCCTGCTTCTTCCGCGTGTCTTGAAACGGGTTGAAGTCGTAGCCGTTGCTCACGTAGATGAAGGCCTTGCGCCGGTTGTGCACCTGCGCGAGGTTGTTGATGATGTCGTTGGCTGTCGAAAACGCGACGTGCGCGCGGTACCGGACTTCCGGCGGTCCGTTCGCGCCCTCGGGGACATCGAGGATGTCCTTGGGCGCCAGGCCCGACCCGGTGATTTTCGTGATCGCCTGATCGAGACGCTTCCGGTCGTAGGTCAGGTCGATCGAGATCGACGAGGGACCGGTCGACACGATGCCGAACATGTCGCCGTCGTGGATCAGTTCCTTCGAAATCTTCTTGAAGAGATCGCGAATGCGGCCGGTGTTGCGGAAGTCGAGGTGCAGGTCGTCGACGAAGATCAGGAAGATGCGCCCGGCGGCGTCGTTCGTCGGTCGCGCCGGCGGCAGGATGATGCCTTCCTGCTGGGGCGGCGGTGGCGGCTGCGCGACGTTATAGACGCGTCCGCCGTGCGTCAGGGTGAACGACACGAGCTCCTGCTTCACCCCGTCCTCGAAGATCTCGAACTCGTCTTTCTTCAAGTCGGCCACGAATTGTCCGCGGCTGTCGCGGACGATGGCGTCGGTGGTGATCAGTTCGACGCCCGTGCGAATGACCTGTTCCGGCGCCGATTGGTTCGGCGCCGCCTGAGGCTTCGCGGGCGGGTTCTGGGCGCGAACGACTGCGCCCGTAACGAGCGCGACCCCGAGCGCGCAAGGCCACATCAAGCGAGGCAGAGTGTTCACGTGCATGCTCCGATTATACAGAGAGTTGGCGTCAGGTTTCGCCCGGCGGCACATCATCCCCATCGTCGGGGCCGTCCGATGTCGCGGGCCTCCGCGCTCGACGTTCTCCGGGCCCTCGGCCGAATCGAACGAGTCCCCCACGCTCGAGCCAGCCGGATCCGTCGTCGCGCTGACGGTCGCGCCCGGCTCAGCCGGCCTGGAACCGCGTCCCCGGCGCCGGCGGCGCCGCTTCTGGCCGACCACCTCCCGCAGCGACGCGAAGACCGATTCGTACTGCTCGAGCCCCTGGACGACCTCGTCGTCGGTCACCCAGGCATCTGGGTTTAGACGATCGGCCTGGGCTTTCAGCTCTTCCCGCCTCGCCGGGTCTGCCGTTCGCTCGGAAATCCGCACGAGGATCTCGGCGTAACGAGCGCGTAGGCGCTCCACGCCGTCGGCGCCAATCCTGGCGTGCGCGGGCGTGGGCACGTCGGTTTCGATCCTGGGCTGCGCGTCCGTCGACAGTTCGCTCGCCGGGCCCGGATCGGTGAGCGGCTCCTCCTGCGGGGGCGTAGTGGCGTCCGACGACAACTCCGAAGGCAGACTTCCGGAAGGCGCTGCGGCCGCGACGGGCGGCTGAGCCGGTCTCGCCGGCGGCGGCGTGTGTGGTGTTTGAGGACGCCGGTGATCGGGCCGCTGTCGTCTCGCCTCGATCGGCGGCCGCGACTCGGTCGGCGGCGCTCCCTGCCCCTTGAGAATCCGCGTCCAGTCGAACTCGATGCCCGGGTTGAGCTGTTCGATCAGGCGGATGGCGTCCTCGTCGAGCGCGGCGCGCCCGACTTTCACGCCGGGCGGCGTGCGGAACCAATAGAGCACGCGCGTCCGCGAGCGCCCGCGCCGGCGTTCGCTCTCGACGACGAAGGTGTTCTCGTAGCCTTGCTTGTCGCGATTGAACCGCAGATACGGCAGGACTTACTTCCTTTTCTGGGCCCGTGCCGGGGCAGCTTTGCGGGACGGCGCCGCGCTGCGCGAGGAAACCGCAACTTTGCGCGCTGGTGGAGCCAGCCGCTTCTTGGCCGGCCGTACGGCGGCCGCGGGTTTGTGCGCGGCGGCTGCGGGCTTCTTGGCCGGAGCGGGAGGCGGCGGTGCGACGGCCTTTACCGGCCGCGGCGGCGGTGGAGGCGCAATCGGCTTCGGCGGTTCGGGGCGGTTGGATGTGACGATGCCGCGCGGTTCGCTCGATCGCCGGGTGTCTTCAGGCGTGCGCTGAACGAGTCTGAAGTGCGTCTGGTCGCCGATCGTGTGGAAGCTCCACAACTCGGTGACGTGAACGTGATTCTCGGCCGCCAGCCGGCGCGCGATGTCGATCGAGCCCAGCGGAACGTAGAGGTGAAACGGCGCACGCGCGCGTCCGAGATGGGCCCACTGCGACCGCGCTTCGAGGTGGTTGACCGACTCCGAGGTCTCCACTTCGACCGTTCCCATGAGTTTCCGGCCCCGGTCGGCGGTCGTCAGGACGAGGTCGGGATAAATCTGCAGCTGCCCAATCTTGATCGACGTGCTCTGGTCCTCCCCGATGTTCGCGATAACCTCGTGTTTCCGCTTCAACTTGACCTGCAGGAGCCGGATAACGCGATCGTGTTCGAGTTGCTCGCGAACGGGACGCACCAGAATCGGGCTCACTTGACCTCCGGGAAGCGAAGGACAGCACAGAAAAACCTGAAGAGAAGCGGCCAATTATAGACAGGTTCGACGCCAATTGTATAGCGCTTGTTACAGAAGATCGGGTTCCCTCCTTGACGTGGATGTCTTTTCCCATGAGAATGATGCAGTGATTTCCTCCCTCGAAAATCATCCCGCGGAGTCCGCCACGCGAACGATCCTCATCGTCGACGACGATCGGTCGGTGGCCGATACTTTCGCCCGGATCCTCAAACTCGAGGGTTTCGAGGTCGCCACCGCGATGTCGGCCGAGGCGGGAATGGCGATCGCCGACAGCGTGGCGCCCGACGCGATCATCCTCGACATGCGGATGCCGATCACCAACGGCCTCCAGTTCCTTCGGCTGATTCGCAGCAAACCGCATCTCGTTGAAGTACCAGTCGCTATCGTTACCGGTGACTACTTTCTGGCAGATGCCATACAGAACGAGCTGCGATCGCTCGGCGCCTCGATCCGGTTCAAGCCCATGTACCTCGAGGACCTGCTGACCCTCGCCCGCACGATGGTTTCGTAGCGTGTCCGACCGGTTCCTTCGCGCGTGCCGGCTCGAGCCGGTCGACGCCACCCCGGTCTGGTTCATGCGTCAGGCTGGCCGCTACCTTCCGCAGTACCGCGCGCTTCGCGAGAAGTACTCCCTGCTGGAGCTCTGCCGGCAGCCCGAACTGGCGGTAACCGTTACTCTGCAGCCGCTCGACGTCATCGACCTCGACGCGGCTATCCTTTTTTCCGACCTGCTGCTCCCCTTCACGCCGATGGGCCTCGAGTTCGACTTCGTCAAGGGTGAGGGGCCGTCGATCGCTAATCCGGTCAGGTCCGCCGCCGACGTGGCGCGGCTGACGACGTTCGAGCCCGAGGCGCTCGGGCACGTGCTCGAAACGATCCGGCTGCTGCGGCGCGAGCTCGATGGGCGCGTTCCGCTGATCGGGTTCGGCGGCGCGCCGTTCACCATGGCCGCCTATGCCATCGAGGGCGGGCCGTCGCGGGACTATCTCCGCACCAAGACATTCATGTACGAGCAGCCCGCGAGCTGGCATCGGCTCTGCGCGCTCTTCGCGGACACAATGACTACCTACCTGCGCGCTCAAGTGGCGGCCGGTGCACAGGCGCTGCAGATTTTCGACTCATGGGCCGGCGCGCTCGGCCGCGGCGACTATCGCGAGTTCGTGCTCCCGCACACGACGCGCATCTTCGACGGCCTCGCGGACGCGGGTGTGCCGCTCATCCACTTCGGCGTCGGGGCGACGGCCATTCTCCCGGATCTGGTCGAGGCCGGAGGCCACGTCATCGGCGTGGATTGGCGTCAAGGACTGGATGAGGCGTGGAAGACGATCGGCGCGTCACGCGGCATCCAGGGCAATCTCGATCCCGTGCGTCTCTTCGGCCCGCGCGATCGTCTGCTGGCCGCCGCCGACGACATCCTCGAGCGAGCCGGCGGCCGCCCCGGGCATATCTTCAACCTCGGTCACGGCGTGCTGCCCCAGACACCCGTCGCGAACCTGCAGGCGCTGGCCGACCACGTCCACGCGAGGACGAGCGCGGCTGCCGACCCGACAGGATAATTGGAGACAATACCCAGAGATAAACACGAATACGGCGTCACCACGATGAACGCGAAGACCGCGATGCTCGCGAAGAGGACACGTCAACGATTGGCTTCGAGAACTTCGCGAGCTTCGCAACTTCCGATAGTTCGTGATCATTTCACGCTGGCTTCCATGTAGTAGTCATCATCACCCAGAGAAACACGAACACGGCTCACCACGATGAACGCGAAGACCTCGATGCTCACGAAGCAGACACTTAAAGGATTGACTTCGAGGACTTCGTGAACTTCGCCGTCTTCGCGATGTGTCGTCGTGATGTCACGCTTCTTTCCCCGTGGTAATCATCATCGGCGGCGGCATCTCGGGACTCTCAGCGGCGTACGAGCTCGCGGCGCGCGGCGTGCCCTTCGTCCTGCTCGAAGCGGCGGACCGCACCGGCGGCCTCGTGCGCACGGATCACGTCGACGGTTTCACCATCGACGCCGGCGCGGATTCGATGCTCGCGGTCAAACCCGCGGCGATTCGCCTCTGCGAAGAGCTGGGCCTCGGCCCGCGCCTGATGTCGACCACTCCCCCGCGCACGGCGTTCGTGCACGCGCACGGCCAGCTGCACGCGCTGCCCTCGCCGTCAGTCTTCGGCATTCCGACCACGCACGCTGGCATCGCGGCGTACAGCCTGCTGCCGCTGGAAGCGCGCGACCATCTCGCGCGTGCGATGGATGCGCACGAGCCGTCGACAGAGCCGGACGACGAGTCGGTGGCGGATTTTTACCGCCGTCATTTCGGTCCGGCGACGGTCGGCCTCATCGCCGAGCCGCTGCTCGGCGGCATCCATGCCGGTGACGTCGAGCAACTCTCCATCGCCGCGGTCGCCCCGCGTCTCGTGGCTGCCGCGCGGAGCGGCCGGCTCTTCGACACACCGACGCCCACGCCCCGGCCGGCGATGGACTCTTCAAGGCGCTGCGCGGCGGCATGAGCGAGCTGGTCGCCGCGATCGAAGGCCGGCTGCCTCCCGGAAGCGTCCGCGTGCGAAGCGGCGCGCTGCGCATCTCGCGGGAACGGGACGAGTGGCAGGTCGCGCATGCCGGCGGAACGCTCGACGCGCGGACCGTCATCGTCGCGGCGCCGGCGCACGTCGCCGGGCGTCTACTTGCCGGGACTGACTCGCTGCTGGCCGGGCTCTGCGCGGAGGTTCCGTACGTGTCGACGGTCAGCGTCGCACTCGCGTGGCCGCGTGCAAGTGTCGGCCATCCCCTCGCCGGCAGCGGCTTCGTCGTCGCGCGCCAGCACAGCCCGCTCCGCATCACCGCGTGCACGTGGGTCTCGTCGAAGTGGCAGGATCGCGCGCGTTCGGGAATGGTCCTGCTCCGCGCCTTCCTCGGCGGCGCGTCCGATCCCGCAGCGGTCGAGCTGACGGATGATGCCCTCGTCGAGATTGCCACGAGGGAGGTCTCGGCCGTGCTCCAGGCGACCGGCGCACCGCACCTCGCGCGGGTGCAACGCTGGCCGCGCGCCGGCGCGCAGCACAACGTCGGACACGCCGCCCGCATGTCGCGCCTCGACGAACGTCTCGCCGCGCTGCCCGGACTGTTTGTCGCCGGCAGCGGCTTCCACTCGATCGGCATACCGGACTGCGTCGCCGACGGCAGGGCCACCGCCGCTCTCGCGGCAGCTTACGATGTAAGATGAAATTCTGAATGCGACGCAGCCTCCTTCTTCTTCTCTCCCTTCTTCTCTCCTTCGCGGCAACCCCGACCGTCGTCCAGGCTCAGCCCCCTGACGTCCAGAAGGTGCTCACGGCGATCAAAGCGCAGGACAAGGGACAGCTCGCCGTGTCGGAAGAAGACGGGCGCTTCCTCCGCGTGCTCATCGCCACGTCGAAGGCGAAGCGAGCGCTCGAGATCGGCGGCGCGAGCGGCTACAGCGCGATCTGGATCGGCATGGGGCTGCGCGAGACGGGCGGCACCCTGGTCACGATGGAGTACGATCCGGTGCGCGCGAAGGAGCTCGCCGAGAACATCAAGCGCGCAGGGCTCTCCGACATCGTCACGGTCGTCTCCGGCGATGCGTTCGCGCACCTGCCGACGCTCCAGGGCTCGTTCGACTTCGTGTTTCTCGATGCCTGGAAGAAGGACTACAAGCGCTTCCTCGACCTGATGCTGCCCCGCCTCAACAAGGGCGGACTCTTCGTCGCCCACAACGTCGTGAACAAGCGGAGCGAGATGGGCGACTTCCTCGACGCGATCTGGAAGACACCAACGCTCTGGACGACGATCGTGTCGCCGTCGAGCGAAGGGATGTCGGTGTCCGTGAAGAGATAGGGAGAAGCGAACGCGGACGTTACGTCCGCGGACGATCAACGCTCAGGAGGGCGTTTCGGCCTTCTTGGGGGCCCGCTTCTTTCGCGGCTTGCCGCTGCGCAGGCCGGCAGGCACCGGCTCGTCACTCGGCTCGAGCTTCGACATGCTGGTCAGAAACTTCTTGATCCCGTGTTCGTCGAATTGCACGCGCGTGTAGGCGTCTTCGACCGCCACCACTGATCCCAGACCGTAGGTAGGTTCTACGACCCGGGCTCCAACCTCGAACCGCTTCATGAACGAGCTCCTTCGTAGCGCGGCAGTTCAGCGCCGCGTCACAGGACGGGTCGGCCGCCGGAAACCTCAGATTATCTGATGTTTACCGCGGTCGTCAACCTGAGGCATGTGAGGTGTGCCGTATAGTACAGTCATCGCCGGTGCCCGCGCAGCCCGTTCACCTCATCGGCGTTTCGCTCGACCTCGGTGGTAACCGCCGCGGCGTCGACATGGGACCATCGGCGTTTCGCATCGCGGGGCTCGCCGAGCGACTCACCACGCTCGGCGTGACGGTGCTCGACGAAGGCGATGTCGTCGCGCCGATTCCTGAGGTCAAGGCCCTCGGCGATCCGACAAAGAAGTACATCCGCGAGATCGCGCGCGTCTGCGAACGGCTCTACAAAACCTCGCTTGGGGTGCTCGAGAAGGGTGGCTTTCCGCTGGTGCTCGGCGGCGACCACAGCCTCGCCGCGGGCTCGGTCGCGGCGACGGCGGAGTTCGTGCGGCGATCGGGAACACCCCTCGGCCTCATCTGGGTCGACGCGCACGGCGACATGAACACGCCGTCGAGCTCGGGCAGCGGCAACGTGCATGGCATGCCGCTGGCCTCCCTGCTCGGCCCGGAGCCCGCCGAGCTGTCCCGGATCGGCGGCGTCACGCCGAAGGTCGCGGCCGAACACACCGTCCTCATCGGCATCCGCAACCTCGATGCGCGCGAGAAAGAGATCGTGCGCGCCTCGGGCGTTCACGTCTTCACCATGAAGGACATCGATCGCTCGGGCATCGCCTCCGTCGTCGAGCAGGCGCTGTCGCTCGCCGGCCGCGGCACGGCCGGCATCCACGTGTCGTTCGATCTCGACGTCTGCGATCCGTCGATCGCACCCGGCGTCGGCACACCGGTCAAGGGCGGCCTCGACTATCGCGAGGCACACATGGTGATGGAGATGATTGCGGACTCGGGCCTGATGCGGGCGCTCGATCTCGTCGAGGTCAATCCGATCCTCGACGACCGCAACGCGACGGCCGTCCTCGGCGCCGAGCTGGCGATGTCGGCCCTGGGGCAGAAGATCATCTAAGCCGATCAGGGATCGGGCATCGGGGGTCAGGTATCGGGGACCAGACGAGCGCTTTCCTGCGGACCGGAGCCCTGATCCCTGATCCCTGGGAATGTGCGACCGGTGTTTGGGGTTAACACCTCGGGCTTTGCCTTTGCGCGCGCGCGGGGCAGGGACCAGATATGGGATGAAGTCAGTCAGTCACGCTCTCTCTTTAAGGAGGAACACGCATGCGACAGAGTGGATGTACGGCCCTCGTCACGGCCGCGGTCGTGGCACTCGGCGTTTCGGTGAGCGCACAGAAGACGACCCTGGTACACCCAGGCAAGGCCGGAAGCGCGCACGTCAAGACGGCGTGGGTGATCGACGGCGCCAACATCACGATCGAGTACGGGCAGCCGCAGCTCAAGGGCCGGACCGACGCGGCGATGATGCCGCCGGGACAGCCGTGGCGAACGGGCGCGGACGAAGCGACAGTGCTCGTAACGGACAAGGCGCTGAAGTTCGGGACCTACAGCCTGCCGGCAGGGACCTACACGATCAACACCGAGCCGGGCGACAAGGGCTGGCAGCTGATCTTCGGCAAGCTCGGCAAGCCTGGCCAGTGGGGAGTTCCGTACCAAAAGGATCTCGAAATCGGCCGCACGCCGATGTCCGCCGGCAAGACCAAGGCGCCGGTCGAGACGCTCACGATCTCGATCGACGACACGCCCGCGGGCGCAACGCTCCGCATCGAGTGGGGCGGAACGAGCGCGACGGCTCCGTTTACTGTGGGTTAGACAGTCGACAGTCGGCAGTCGTCAATCGGGAGTCTCAATCGTCAGTCTCAGTCGTCAGTCTCCAGTTCCAGTCGCGGTAGGCAGTCTTTCGGGCTGCCTACCGTGATCTCTTTAGCTCCTCGTCAGGAGTTCGCCCACCTGTCCCCCAACCGGCCCCATCCCATCGGGCGCTTGACTTGTATTATTGTACCTAGTACAATATGAGGCGTGCGCGGGCCCGCGGGCGAGGCGCCTAATCCCTGGACCGCTTCGGTGTTCTGCCGCCGGCCACGCAGTCAAAACAGGAGGACCTCATGGAACCCCTGCTCATTCTTCTCCCTGGACTGCTCGGCGGTCTCGTCCTGGCTTTACTCATCGCTCTCAACCGGGCCATCGGCTGGCCGCGAACTCCACGCGTCGTCGTGTCACGGCGTCTGGAGAGCCCATCGCCCTCGCTCATCAATATGGCGAATATCCGGATCGAGGGCGTGGGAGGGTTGGGGATGGTTGCCGCTGTTGTCGCCGTCGCCGTGACCGACCCGCGCATCCGCCTGGCGACGATCATGGCGGCAGTACTTGGGATCGGGCTTGCGCTGGTCCTGATCGCCATCAGACGGCGGAGCGGCGCGCTGCCGTCGAGCGGCGACGGTCCTGAGGACCACCTGATGCTGGGGATCGATGGCGAGCGGCGACGCACGCATCGCGCGCGCGTGCGCCGAACAATCGATCCGGGAGATGGCGGCCAAAGTCACATCGTCCCCGCGGCAGGCATGGTGTGATGCTGGTGTCGTTTCCGACGGCAGCGCAGATGAAGCATCCGGTCAGCTCCCTGTGCGGGTGGTAGACTGCATACCTTTTGCAAAGTCGGGCCACCGGAATTCGAGGGAGCCTAGGTAAGGAGAAACACTGTCATGCGCGTTCAGATGCTTGCGCCTGCTTTTCTGCTGGTCGTCTCGACCACGACGGCCACGCCCCTCTCGCAGCTTGCGGGAGCGCCGGAAACGTTCACTGCCGACCTTCTGGCTATAGGGGCCAAAGGCGGCGCAGCCTCCGCTGACCTCGTGATCAACGTCCAGCGGTACACGCCCGACGCTGACCGTACAGCAGTCGAGGCAGCCCTGAAGTCCGGTGGCTATCCCGCGTTCCTGGCTGCCCTTCGAAAAGCCCCGGAGGTTGGCACCGTCGCCTTCAAAGATCAAAAGTGGACGATTCGATGGGCGCGTGAGCGGCCGGGGTTGAAGGGCCGGGTGATCGTTCTCGTCACTGATCAGCCGATCCACTTCGTGGGTGGCGGCGCGATCGACGCAAAACCGCGCGCTGGTTATGATGTCGCCGTGATCCAGATGAGGGTCGACGATACGGGACTGGGAACAGGCACCATGGCCGCCGCAGCCAACGTGAAGCCGGGCGGAGACACGGGCGTGGTGATCGGTGACTACGCGGAACAGCCCATCACGCTGACGAAGGTCGTGCGCAAGATGTGAGGGCTGCCAGGCCGAAGCTCGTTCGCGGACAGGGTGAGGCCCGCTTCCGCGTCGCTGCGCGACGCTTCAGCGCGGCATCCTTCGCATGGCTTGCCGAGCCGAAGCTCACGCTTCGGCGTTAGGTCGCGTGAGCGAAGGCTGGTGGGCCGCCCGGGGATCGAACCCGGGACACCCTGATTAAAAGTTCGCGAAAGAAGAGCTAAACGCCTTGATTTCTAGCATTTTCTGCTCGTCAGGTTGCAGAATGCGGCAAGGCGCGGCATCCCGACGCAACCCCCGCGCAACCACAAGCACTCGCGCGCCAGTCGCCGTGTGTCCATCGGGCGCAGAAGGCGATTCAGCGTTCCCTTTGGAGCGCCACTTCGTGTGCCCGGTGGACCGAACCCCACCTTTTTTGGTAGAGGTCCCGCGCGCAGCTTGCTGCCGCCGTCGCGGCCCTCAAAAAACTCGAGCATCCTCAACAGTGACTGCGAGCCAGTGCCGTGCACGATGAATGGATGCGGAGTGTTACTGGGGACCGGCTGGTGAAATTTACTTACCTGGAACTTTCGGACGGCGGGGCATTTCTGACCGCGCAGATTGGCGGACACGAGGTCGTCTATTCGGTCATTTTGGACACCGCGAAAGACCCGTTTAGCCGCGAAGATGTTGAACGTCACTTTGAGCGCGAGCTACGGCCAATTCCAAACTGATCCACTACCTCGTCACGTTCCTGTCGCCGCCGATCTCTGAAGTTCGGCCCGTCGCTACGCCTTTTTTTTTTTTTTTTTTTTTTTTTTTTTTTTTTTTTTTTTTTTTTTTTTTTTTTTTTTTTTTTTTTTTTTTTTTTTTTTTTTTTTTTTTTTTTTTCAGCAAGGCGCGCCACACTGGTCCCATCACGAAAGGATCTCGAGTGAGGCGCCGAACGACAATGGCAGATTTCTGCGCGCTGTGCGTCTCAGTGGCCTTCAGCGGAGTTGGCGCGGCCCTGCTGGCCCGCGTCGCAGCCAGCCATCAGCGTCCGTGCCCGGTCGATCACGCATTCAGTCGAGCTCCGCAATCTCGCACCAGTAGGACAGCATCGGCGATCCCGATAGAAACGATCGTGCGCTGGCACTGTCGATCCGCGTCCCGTTCGGATCGCGCACATCTCGAACGGCCTGACCGATGACGCGCGCGGCAAGTGATCGGTGGGCGGCAGGTAGCTGCACAAGACACCTCCATCACGTTGGGAGAAGACCTTTAGCTCGAAGCTGTCGAACCTACGACGTGCATAAAGAGGCGGGTTCCTCGACCCCGCCTCGTTGCAGTGACCTACGCAGCTACTTCGATTTTGATCCGACTGGGCTTGGCATCCTCACGCAGCGGCAGCCGGACCGTAAGCACGCCCGCCTTATACTGGGCGCTGACCTTGGCAGGATCGACCGTCGGCGGCAGCGTGAACGTCCGCGCGAACGCGCCATAACTGCGCTCGATGCGATGAAACAGCTCCTCGGTGACTTCCGCATCGAGCTTCTTTTCACCACTCAGCATAAGCATGTTTTCTTCAATCGTCAGCTCTATCTCCTCTTCCTTCATGTCGGGCAGCTCCGCCTTCAGCACTAGGTCGTGCCCGTTGCTGTAAATGTCGACCACCGGCACCCACGCGCCGCGGTTGAGGTCTTCCTGAGGGCAGCAGTAGTAGCCCTCGAACATCCGGCTCAGAGTTTCCTGCTGCAGCCGGCTCAGGTTTTCCTGCTGCCTCGGCGGCAGGTCACGGGACGAATCCCAACGAACAATAGTCATGATGATTCTCCTCTCCAGCTAGTGAACCGTCGCGGCGGCACTCCACCGCCGATCTCACGGAACCGGCATGGCGACACGCCGGGCGAGAGTGCACTACTGGAAAAGCTTTGGTGAGGGCTGTTGCTCGGGGTCGGGGACGGTTCCCCGGCGGGGTGCGGCAGTGCTCAGGAAAGCGATACGAAGGCAGCATACGCCCTTACCGAAGCACAAGCAAGGGGCGAGATGAGACGGCAAGGGGTCAGTTCGAAGATCAATGCTCGCTAATCCATTTCACAACATCGGCTTCTACCATCTGCACAGCCTCAGCTTCCGTTTTGGCCCGGCGCAAGCCGAACGACAATGGGCTAACAGAGTCCAGTCGACTCGATCGCTGTCGCCGATCGAAGCGCGCAACCTTCGCTTCGTGGCTGTTTCCATTCGACATCGGTGGTACGAGCGGTCGAACGTCGATGTCGTACTGGTCACTCACCGCTCCATCGTTCGTGCATCCCCATTGCATCCTCCCGACGTGAGCACCAACATGTTCTGCTGGTGCTTCAGTTTGAAACCGTGATCCTGACCATCGGGGTTCCTGGCTCGTAATACTCGGTCACCCCACAGCTCGTGCAGGTCACACGCCAGCCTTTCGCCGAATGTGTGCCAGACTTCGATGCATCTTGTGATCGCTGGACGGCGAACGGCGCGCCGCACTGCTTACACGCGAAGCCCACCCACCATTCGCCCTGCTTGTCTGCCGTCATTTCTCTCGATCACGCCACCACTTCGGGCGGTCTGTCCAAGAGACCGACGATTTCCTCGATGTGACGTGATCGCCCACGCCGCTTCCATCGTGGGCATCACGCAGAGCGTCTGATGCCCGCGAGCGAAGTTGTCTCACATGAAGTATACGGCCACAGTCGCGCCGTGATTCTCTGGTTTCTTCGAGAATGCGTTGGTTATCGGGTAAATTGCCGCATTAACATCCGCATCGTGAGCGGGCAACGTCGCTTGCCCCTCACGAGCATGGCGTGCTAACGTCGAGCCCGCTTCACGTACGCACAACGGGGGTGGTGAGGTCTGGAGCCCAAAAGAGGGCGCTGCCGTGTGGAAGCGAGATGAGACGGTGACGCCGCGCGAGGGTCATCGGGACCTGGCCGCGGATGCGGCGGGCGTCGTTAGTAGGACTGCGGAGAAGGTGATTATCGATCTCGGGAAGTCTGTGGTCATCAAGGGTGAGCTGAGCGCGTCCGAAGACCTCACCCTCTATGGCCAGATGGAAGGCCGTGTCACGTTGCCCGATCACACACTCACGATTGGTCCCGCCGCCAACATCAGCGTCGATCTCCGCAAAGGCCGTGGTGATCATGGGCGCCGTCACCGGCGACGTGACCGCTGCCGAGAAAGTCGAGATTCGAGCCACGGGCTCGGTGACCGGCGATCTCGCGTCGCCGTGCCTCGTGGTCGCCGAAGGAGGGCACCTTCGAGGCAAAGTCGAAATGCCGCTGACGGGTTAGCGAAACGGGACAACAAGTGTTGTTCCTCGCCCAGAACGCTTTCAAGCGACGAATGACCGTCCTCACGCTGACGGAACACCTGTGCTCTGATTCAGTCGTTAAGCCATGATCCTCACGCCTATCTCAGTGCGCGGTCACTCAGGCGGGGTCACCGTTACGGTCTTGAAGTACCCAGACTCAAACATATCACTCGCCGCGGGCCGTGACCGACGGCGGAGTTCCGCAACCACCACATCTCCAACGGCGGCACTCGCGGCGAGAACCTCGGCGTCAATGCCGCGATGGTGGTCGTCGGCGTTCACTGGGTGCTGCGGTGAGCCGGCCGACAGCGGCTTTTCACCTCCCCACCATCCCCCTCCCGCGTCGTCTCTCTCGGGATTGGCCTGCTGCCGTCGGTATCCTCTGGCTGGCGTCCGCCGGACTCGCCCTGACCAAAAAACAAGGGTAATTCCAGCAAACTCTTTTAAAACTTCGGAGACCCGGGGGAGCGCGTCTCCCCCTAGGCCGCGGCCCGTCCTCGGCGCTCCCAACCCGAATCCTGCCGAACTTGCATCCGCCACGAGGAAAAGTTTGACTGGAACTCGAGGCACTCGTCGGCGCGAACGGGCGCGGCCCTGGCCGACGGCGCCGAGCTCCCGTCGATGGTCTTCGCGTCGGACGCTGGCGGCTTCCTGGACGTCGTGAACGTCCGGCGTGCGTTCTATCGCAGCCTCACCGGCGCCGGCCTTCGGCACATTCGCTTCCACGACCTCCGGCACACGTTCGCGAGCCTGCTGATTCAGCAGAGCGAGTCCCTGGCCTACGTCCGCGACCACATGGGGCACGCGAGCATTCGTATCACGGTCGACACCTACCGGCACCTGGGCCCAGCGGAACCGCGCGGCGGTCATTGCTGGACGACGAGACGCAACCGTCTGCAACCCCCCCCGCAACCGGAGGGGTGTAGCGAATGGCTGCAAGTGTTGGTGGGCCGCCCGGGGATCGAACCCGGGACACCCTGATTAAAAGTTCGCGAAAGAAGAGCAAAACGCCTTGATTTCTAGCATTTTCTGCTCGTCAGGTTGCAGAATGCGGCAAGGCGCGGCATCCCGACGCAACCCCCGCGCAACCACAAGCACTCGCGCGCCAGTCGCCGTGTGTCCATCGGGCGCAGAAGGCGATTCAGCGTTCCCTTTGGAGCGCCACTTCGTGTGCCCGGTGGACCGAACCCCACCTTTTTTGGTAGAGGTCCCGCTGGGTGTCATCACCTGCTTCGGGTAGAATCCTCCGCCAGCGGAACGATGCCGCTTGTCCTACCCATTCTCTTGCTGCTGTTCAGCTACAGCCAGCAGACCACCGTGGCCGTTGACGGTGAGTTCAAAGCTGCGCTCGATGCACCGGTGAAGTCGGCGAGTGTCAGCGGCTCCATTCTGTTTCCCGCTGGTCAGAAGCGCGTTGAGAGCGTCATCGTTACTGTCGCCCGGGCCAGGAGTCCTCGTCGCGAATACTCAGATGCACGCTGGCGTGGGATGGCCGAACGTGTAAACGCTGCATTCCTGTTTTTGAGCCTTCAACAACAACAGCCACCCGGCGAGAACATCGAGAAGATACCGGTCGCCGATCAGGTGGTGCGGAATGCTGCGGCTGGCGGGGCGGATGGACTGGTGGCCCTCCTGAATCGCTTCGCAGCAGACTCCGGCCATGATGAACTCCGAACTGTCCCCCTCCTCTTTTTTGGGGGCTCCGCAGGAGGCAGCTTTGGGACCACGTTCGCCATGCTTCATCCAACCCGCACGATTGGGCTGGTCCGCTACAACTCTCACTCGCAGGGTCTGCCTATAGATGTAGAGACACTTCGGACCATCCCCGTCCTCCTTGTGGCGGGCGGCGACGATCAAACCGCTGGGACCGAGGATGCAGAGAAGCTGTGGAGGCAAGGGCGGGCAGTCGAAGCCCCGTGGACCTTCGGCATCCAGCCAGGACAGGGCCACTTAGCGGGCTTGGAACTGGCGACCGCATTCATGCTCTCGTGGATCGAGGGCGTCATGCACCATCGCCTCTCCGGTGGCAAGCTCCGTGAGATCGATCCGGCGAACACTTGGCGAGCCGACAACCGCAACTCGCGGATTGATCGAGGTCGCGCTTTGGCCGCCGATCTCGCGCACACCAGTTGGCTGCCGGACGAGAAGACCGCCAAGTTGTGGCAGGAGGTAGTCGGCGGAAAGTAGCTATCTTTTCTTCGCGGCTGCTCTGGGGCGGTCCCCCGATCCCCGTGCCCAGGTTAGGAAATCGTCCTGGCGGTCCTGCGGCGATCCGCCGCGAGCGACCGGCCCACGTCATCCATCTCCTTAAACCGACCCCTCGCGCTCGGCGGCCACGCAGCTCTGCTATACTCCAGCACCCCAAGAAGGCTCCGTGATTCCTGCCCTGGCGCTCATGCTCGCCGCCTACTGTATCCCTCGATTGTTCACTGACGCCATGCGCTTCACGTGGGAGCCCGCGGAGTTCGACAAGACATCCCATGGGAGCGCACGCGCCTCAGCACGAGACGTGCCCCGGTCCTTTACCGGCTCTATCGGTCGGGGTACCGTACCCGATTAGCCGCGGCAACAGATGGTGCCGACGCAAGGCGGGCGCTAAGCGATTAGCGGCCTTCGACCTTCTTGCGAGCTCCGCGGACGGCCTGAGCCTTTTGATCGGGGACGTATTGGGGAAGACTCTGGTGATCGCCGAAAAGCCCTCCGTGGCGCAGGACATCGTCCGCGCCCTGACGGCCGTGGCCGGCAAGTTCGAGAAGCACGAAGACCACTTCGAGAACGACAACTACATCGTCACCAGCGCCGTGGGCCACCTGCTGGAGATCCAGGCCCCCGAGGAGTTCGACGTCAAGCGCGGCAAGTGGAGCTTCGCGCACCTGCCGGTGATTCCGCCCGTACTTCGACCTGAAGCCGGTCGAACGCTCCAAGGCCCGGCTCAACGCGGTCGTGAAGCAGGCCCGGCGCAAGGACGTCACCGAGCTCGTGAACGCGTGTGACGCGGGGCGCGAGGGGGAGCTGATCTTCCGGCTGATCGAGCAGTACGCGGGAGGCAAGACGCCGCTCGGCAAGCCGGTGCGCCGGCTCTGGCTGCAGTCGATGACGCCGCAGGCCATCCGCGACGGCTTCGAGGCGCTGCGCACCAACGAGCAGATGCACGGCCTGGCCGACGCCGCCCGGTCCCGCTCCGAGGCCGACTGGCTGGTCGGCATCAACGGCACGCGCGCGATGACCGCCTTCAACTCGCGCGACGGCGGGTTCTTCCTGACGACGGTGGGGCGCGTGCAGACGCCGACGCTCGCCGTCGTGGTCGAGCGCGAGGAGCGCATCCGCAAGTTCGTCAGCCGCGACTACTGGGAGATCCACGCCACCTTCCGCGCCGCCGCCGGCGACTACCCGGGCAAGTGGTTCGACCCGAAGTGGAAGAAGAACGAGGACGACGGCGAGATCAAGGCGGATCGGGTCTGGAGCGAGCGCGAGGCCGCGGCCATTGCCGATGCGGTGCGCGGCCAGGCGGCCGTCGTCACCGAAGAGTCGAAGCCGACGACGCAGGCCAGCCCGCTGCTGTTCGACCTGACGTCGCTGCAGCGCGAGGCCAACGGCCGGTTCGGCTTTTCCGCCAAGGGGACGCTGTCGATCGCGCAGAGCCTCTACGAGCGGCACAAGGCGCTGACGTATCCGCGCACCGATTCGCGCGCGCTGCCCGAGGACTACCTCCCGGTGGCGCAGAAGACGTTCCAGATGCTCGCCAAGAGCGGGATGCCGCACCTCGCGATCCCACGCGAAGACGGCGCTCGACAACGGCTACATCAAGCCGAGCCGCCGCATCTTCGACAACGCCAAGGTCAGCGATCACTTCGCGATCATCCCGACGCTCGAGGCGCCGAAGGGTCTCTCGGAAGCCGAGCAGAAGCTCTACGATCTCGTCGCGCGCCGCTTCATGTCGGTGTTCTTCCCGTCGGCGGAATACCTGGTCACGACCCGGATCTCGCGGCCGCTGGAGCACAGCTTCAAGACCGAGGGCAAGGTGCTGGTCAAGCCCGGGCTGGCTCGCGATCTACGGGAAGGAAGCGCAGGACGAGAACTACCGAAGGGCCGCAGAGCCTGGTGCCGGTCACGCCCGGGTGAATCGGTGAACGCCGAAACCGTCGACGCCCAAGGCGCTCAAGACCCGGCCGCCCGCCCGCTACTCGGAAGCGACGCTGCTCGGCGCGATGGAAGGCGCCGGCAAGCTGGTCGAAGACGACGAGCTGCGCGAGGCGATGCAGGAGAAGGGGCTCGGCACGCCCGCGACGCGCGCGTCGATCATCGAGGGCCTGCTCAACGAGAAGTACATGATCCGCGAGGGGCGCGAGCTGATTCCGACCGCGAAGGCGTTTCAGCTCATGACGCTGCTGCGCGGTCTCGGCGTCGAGGAGCTCTCCAAGCCCGAGCTCACCGGCGAGTGGGAGTTCAAGCTCGCGCAGATGGAGCACGGCAAGCTCGAGCGCGACGAGTTCATGCGCCAGATCGCCGAGATGACGCGGCACATCGTCAAGAAGGCCAAGGAGTACGACCACGAGACCGTGCCCGGGCGACTACGCGACGCTCGAGACGCCGTGCCCCAATTGCGGCGGCGTGGTGAAGGAGAACTACCGGCGCTACACCTGCAGCGGCAAGAACGGCAGCGGCACCGACGGCTGCGGCTTCTCCTTCGGCAAGACGCCCGGCGGGCCGCACGTTCGAGCTCGCCGAAGTCGAGCAGTTCCTGCGCGACAAGCGGATCGGTCCGCTCGACGGCTTCCGCTCGAAAGCCGGCTGGCCGTTCACCGCGGAGCTCGTCCTCAAGTACAGCGAGGACGACAAGAACTGGAAGCTCGAGTTCGACTTCGGCAACGACGCCGAGGAAACCGGCGAGCTGGTGGACTTCAGCGGCCAGGAACAGCTCGGCATCTGCCCGAAGAGCGGCGGCCGCGTCTTCGAGCTGGGCCGCAACTACGTCTGCGAGCACGCCGTCCGCACCGAGGCGCAGCCGGAGCCGACGTGCGACTTCAAGAGCCGCAAGATCATCCTGCAGCAGCCGGTCGAGCGCGAGCAGATGACCAAGCTGCTGGCGACGGGCAAGACCGATCTCCTGGACAAGTTCGTCTCGATGCGCACGCGCCGCGCGTTCAAGGCCTTCCTGGCCTGGGACAAGGAGGCGGGCAAGGTCAACTTCGAGTTCACGCCGTCGAAGTTCCCGCGCAAGGAGCGTCCGCCCCGGCCCGCCTTCGTGCGCGCGGCGGCCGCGGCCGGGCCGCGCAGCGCGGGAGAAGCGCCAGCGCAGAGGCACGCGCCGAGCAAGCAGCGAAAGCGCCGGGCGCCGAAGGCCCCGCGCAAGTCAACCGGCAAGCTGCTGACGCCGAGCCCCGCGCTGGCCGCCGTGATCGGCAACGAGCCCGTCGCCCGCACCCAGGTGATCAAGAAGCTGTGGGACTACATCAAGGCCAACGGGCTGCAGGACGCCACCAACAAGCGCGCGATCAACGCGGATGCGCTGCTGCTCCCGCTGTTCGGGAAGCCGCAAGTGACGATGTTCGAGCTGGCGAAGGTCGTCG
>CAWIWL010000015.1:0-68941 GCA_963839705.1 uncultured Acidobacteriota bacterium | reverse complement strand
GGTGGTCGAGCTGTAGCTCAGCTCCAGCGAGCCGAGCGTGAGCTCGCCTCCGACCATCACCATGGGGCGACGGCAGGTCACCCATCGACGGTCGTCGTCGTCGATGGTCGTCACGCTCGTGGCGTCGGTCTCCTCACTAGATCGGCTCGTGGTTCACGGGATCGAACAGTCGGATGATGCTGCCTTCTACTTCGAGAGCGTGCGGGATGGCGATGTGGCCATCGAGCATTCCCCGAATCGCCTGCGAGATGACGGTCTTCCCGTTTCCAGGAGGGCCGAGACCAACATCGAATGTCCAGCGTTGATCGCCGGACCGAGCTGATCGATACGCGATCGCTGATCACGAGATGCGCAAACGCCTGACGAACGCGATCCCGGATGCGGTGTGCGGCGTCGCAGCCCGAAACGCCGTCATGTACCGCAGATATTGCGCCAGCGGAACGGGAGCGACGCCTACGTAGTGGCTGCTCTCCAGAAACAGCGCGGCGCGCGTGCGCCCGCTGTCCGTGATCCGATAGCGATATGAGGCGCCGCCCACGAGGCCGCCGCCGACGATTTGCACCTGCTGCTGCACCTTGAGCAGTTCGATCGCCGGTGTGATGACGGCGTAGCTGAGGCCGAGGCGCCGGCCGAGCTCGGTTCCAGACAGCTCGCCCGCGAAGTGCAGCGTCTTGAGCACGAGCTGCAGAATCAAGTCGAGGCTGAGCCCGCTCTCCTCGAGGGTCTGCGGCGCTGTCGGGTGTGCGATCACGTGCTCGACGGGGTCAAGTGTCAGTGTCATGGCGCTATCGTCCGGCATAGCCCGTGTGGGCTTCATCAAGTTGAGTACGGACCTGGCGGGCTCTCTCTCGAGCGATGGCCAGGAAAGGGTTGGCGCGCGAGGCGGCATCGAATGCCGCCACCGCCGCCGGATAATCCCTCGCTGCGAGGTGCGTGATGCCGATGTTGTAGTGGCCCCGGCCGGCGTCGTTGGCGTCGATGAACTCCGCCTGGGCCCGGTCCATGAGTCCGCCGCCGGCGTATACGAGCGCCAGGTTGTTGCGAGCGGCCGTCAGCGTCGAGTCGAGTGAGAGCGCCGTGCGGCACGCGACGAGCGCTTCCTCCGTCTGGCCAGCGAGGAACGACAGATAACACAGATTGTTGAAGGCGTACGCGGCCTGGCTGTCGAGCCGGCTCGCCAGTTCGTAGGCGGCTCGAGCGTCGTTGTGGCGACCGAGCGCCTGCATCACGGTGCCGAAGGTGTTGTGAAAAGCGGCCGACGCCGGGGCGAAGTAGACGGCACGGTGGGCATCGCTCAGCGCGAGCTGCGGCAGCCCCCAGTCGCGCCAGACGCGTGCGAGGCCGTCGTAGCCGGCCCCATCGCGCGCGTCCAGCTTCACCGCGGCGTTGTAGTGTCGATACGCGGCGTCCAGCACGCCGCGCGCTCGATAGCCCTCAGCGACCGCACGATGTGCGGCGGCGGTCGGTGCCTTGGAGAGCCGGAGCAGATCCGCCGCGAGATCTGTATCCCGGCTCTCCAGCGTCTCTAGTACGGACGACTTTGGCAATGGCTGTGCGCTCGCGCTCAGATGGCGCATTTTGGCCATGTAGTCCGACAGGGCGGTGGCGGAGCCTCCCGTCTCCGGAGACACCTCACTTGTCGAGGGCGGCTGCGGCGGCCGCCCCGCGACGTTGCTGCGCGCGGCGCATCCGCACAGGAGCGCCGCCGCAACAATCGCCAGACTTTGAGTCAGCGCGATGCGCATCGCCGTTAGTCCTCCTGGCTCAGACGCCCGTTGCGACGAACCATGTAGAGCACGAGCAGCACGCCGCCGACGACGACCAGAGCGATTGTGGTGGTATCCATTGTCTTTGCCTCCAATGTGAGTGGTTATCTAGACGACTGTCAGGAACACCCGAATGAATTGAATGACCGCCGGCCCGAGAATCACGACGTACAACGCAGGGAACAGGAAGAGCACGAGCGGAAAGACCAGCTTGACCCCGACCTTGGCCGCACGCTCCTCGGCGCGCTGCCGACGCTTGGTTCGCGATGTTTCGGCATGCGTTCGCAACGCCTGGGCGATGCTCGTGCCGAACTTGTCGGTCTGCACGAGCAGCGCGACGAGCGATCGCACGTCATCTACCTGGGTGCGCGCCGCGAAGTTCTTGAACGCCTCGAGGCGAGGCTTTCCGGCGCGGATCTCGGTCGTGATCAGCCGGAGCTCGTGTGTCAGCGCCGGATACGTGATCTCCAGTTCATCTGTCGCCTTGACAATCGCCTGATCCAGACCGCATCCGGCTTCGACGCAGACGATGAGCAGGTCGAGGGCGTCGGGTAGCCCGTCCTGGATCTGCTTCTTCCGCCTCTCCGCCATCCGCGAAAGGAAGAGGCCGGGCAGCAGGTAACCGATGGCGGCGGCAAACAGCGCCACCACCCACCCGCTCCGCATGCCGATCAACGCGAGCGACAGCACGACCAGAACGACAGGCGTCACCAGGGTGGCGACAACGTAGAAGAACATGGCCTGCGGGCTGTCGTAGCCGGCCCGCACCAGCTGCCGGCGAAGGCGGTTCATATCCTTCGGGGACTTCGGCGCGAGCGGCAGACGCTTCAGGCGCGGGTCCACCGTGTGGACGAGCACGCCACCGCCGGCACCGAGGGTCCCCTGGGCGTCGCCCGCTGTGGCGAGTTGCCTGAGGCGCCGGCGGTCGGGAGACACAGCCGACAGGGCGGCCGACACGCCCACCGTCGACATGAGCCCAATCAACAGAAAGATGGCGACGAGTGTGAAGATGACGTCGATTGTCATGACATGATTCCTAATACGGGACGTTCACGAGTTTCCGGATGATCATCGTCCCAGTTACCTGAAGGCCACCCGCCACCACCAGCATCTGAATGCCCAGCGGATCGGTGACCATCGTCGCCATGTGACCGGGCGACACGATGCAGAGCACGCCGGCCAGCGTCGGCGGCAGTCCGGCGAGAATCCAGCCGGTGATGCGGCCATGCGCGGTGACGACGCGCACCTGTCGCTTCACCTTGAACCGATCGCGGATCACCGACGCAAGGTTGTCGAGCACCTCGGAAAGGTTTCCACCCGTCTCGCGTTGCGTCAGCACGGCGGTCACGAAGAAGCGGGCGTCGATCACCGGAACCCGCTCCGCCAGGCCCTTCAGCGCGTCGCCAAGCGGCATGCCGAAGTTCTGGCGGTCGTGGACGAGTTTGAACTCACTGCCCACGGGCGCCGCGATCTCGTCGGCGACCATGATCAGACCGGTTGGAAACGCGTGCCCGGCCCGCAGCGCCCGCGCGAGCAGCTCGATGGCCTCCGGGAACTGCTCTTCGAAGAGTCGCAGCCGCTTCGTTCTCGCTGCACGAACGACCAGGAACGGCACCATGGCCCCGAACGGCGCCGCCGCGAGCCCAAGGTAGGTGAAATACGTGAGCCACTTCACCACCAGGTACGTCACGCATCCGAGGAGTGCCGAGGCGAGCAGAAGCGTGCCAACCGTGACCTTCAGGCCGGACTGGGTGATCATGCGCTCCAGGGGCCCAGAGACTCCGGTCGTCCGCAACAGCAGGACGTTCAGCGCCTGCACGCGGCTCAGACGTTCAGCAGGACGTTCGAGCGTTCCGACGCTGGCCTGTTCCGGAGCGATCGAGCTGCGCAGGCGTTTGCGGAGCGCCGTCTCGTCGCGCGTCTCAGGTCGGAGCACGAAGAGGAAATAGCCGCCGAAGAGAATCCCGAGCACCAGACAGAAAGTCAGGAGAACGAACGCCATCATTGCACCTCGTTAGGCCACGCTTAGGCCACGGTTAGGCGACCAGCTTCACGTGTTCGAACATGTCCATGGGCAGATGCACTCCAGACGAGGCGAGCCGCTCGGCACACTTCGGCCGGATACCGGTGGCGCGAAACCTGCCCCGCACCTTGCCGTCGGGTCCGAGGCCCGTGCGCTCGAACAGGAAAATGTCCTGCATGGTGATCACCTCTCCCTCCATGCCGGTCAGCTCGGAGACGGCGGTGACCTTGCGCGTGCCGTCCGACATCCTCGAGATCTGCACAACCATGTTCACGGCGGAGGCAATCTGTTGCCGAATGGCCTTTTCCGGAATGTTCAGGTTGGCCATCGCCACCATCGTGTCGAGGCGGTACAGCGCCTCACGCGGACCGTTCGCATGGATCGTCGTCAGGCTACCGTCGTGGCCGGTGTTCATGGCCTGGAGCATGTCGAGCGCCTCTTCGCTTCGGACCTCGCCGACGACGATGCGATCCGGGCGCATACGCAGGGCGTTGACGACCAGCTCGCGCTGCCGCACCGCACCCTTCCCTTCGATGTTCGCCGGCCGGGTCTCGAGTCTGACCACGTGTCGCTGCCGCAGCTTGAGCTCGGCCGCGTCCTCGATCGTCACCACGCGCTCGTTGTCGTTGATGAAGCTCGACAGAATATTCAAGAGCGTCGTCTTGCCAGCGCCCGTCCCGCCCGAGACGATGATGTTCAGGCGGCAAGCGACGGCCGCCTGCAGGAACTCGCGCATCGGCTGCGTCCATGACTCGCGCCCGACCAGGTCGTCCGGGCCGAGTCGATCGGTGCGGAAACGACGAATCGAGAGCACCGAGCCGTCCAGCGCCAGAGGCGGGATGATCGCGTTGACGCGCGATCCATCGGCCAGCCGCGCGTCGACCATCGGGCTCGATTCGTCGATCCGGCGGCCGATCGAGCTGACGATGCGCTCGATGATCTGCTGCAAGTGCCGCTCATCGCGGAAGACGGTCTCGGTGGGCTCGAGCTTGCCGAGCCGTTCGACATACACCTGGTCGTAGCGGTTCACGAGAATGTCCGAGATGGACGGGTCCTGCAGCAGCACCTCGAGCGGCCCGAGCCCGAAGAGCTCGTGAAGGACGTCGCCGACCAGGTTCTCGCGTTCGAACAGGCTCAGGGGCGTTCGATCACGATCGCGCTCCAGCATGCCGTTGATCAGTGCGCGGATTTCCGGCTCGGCGTCTGCGCGCGTCACGCGCGTCAGGCGATCCAGGTTCAGCCGGTTCAACAGCTCCTGGTGGAGCTGTCCCTTCAGCTCTTGATAGCTGGCGTTCCGTGTATCTACCGGTGCGGTCGTCAGATTCATTGCCTGAAATCCTCCCTGAATGTCCTGCCGCTCACGATCGGCGTCCCGCGAGGAGACCGATCAACCCTGCTGGCCGCTCCGCCGACCGCTCGGGTTTGACACCCGCCAGCTCGTGGGCGAGCGCCTTGAACGACGCGGCGAGATCGTTGTGGTTGTCGAGCGCCAGTGGGCGCCCCTTGTGGATGGCGTTCAGCGCGCGCCGATAATCGCTCGGCACCTGGAACGAAATCGCACCGCCAACGGCGCGCTCGATGTCCTGCTGTCCAATTTCAGAGCGACGATCGGTGCGGTTGATGACGGTCATGACCTTCGCCTTGCGGTACCTGGACCGCAGCGCGGACGACATCCGGCCGGCGTTGGTGACGGTCGCGAGCTCCTGGTTGGCCACGACCACGATCGTCGAGGCCTGATCCAGCGAGTCAATCACCGTGGAATCGGAGCGCGGCACGTCGAGCACGGTGTAGGGATACTGGGTCGCGGCAAACTCCACGACCGAGGCGAGCCGCTTGGAATCGATCGGCTTCGCCGATGGGCGGTCGGCAGACGCGAGCAGGTCAACACCTGAAACCGTCCGCGCCAGGAGGCTGTTGAAAAAGGCCCCGTCGAAACGGTGCAGGTTTTCAACGGCGTCGCCGATCGAGAACCGCGAACCCGCACCGAGAAACACCGCCGCGTCGCCGTAGACCTGGTGCAGATCGATGAGGAGCGCACGGCCGGACGACAAGGTGGCGAGCGACGTCGCCACGTTTACGGCCATCGTCGTCGTCCCGACCCCGCCCTTGGCGCCAACAAACGCGAACACGGTCCCGGCGGCGGCCATCGTGCGCTGTCCCAGGAGGCGGTTCACGGCGGCGCTCACCTCCGCTTGCGCGAGAGGTTCGGCAATACATTCGTTCACACCCGCGCGCATCGCTTCGAGCATCAGCGTCGCATCGATCGTCGACGCAATCAGGATCACGTTGATGGAAGGATGCTTCCGCTTCAGCAGCGGCAGCGTGGATGGCAGCCGGTGCTGGCCACGCACGTCGATCAGGATGATGTCCGGCTGGCCTCCCTCAGCCTGCAGCAGGGCGTTGAGATCAGAGATCCACGTCGTGGACGAGACGTGATCCGTTCCGCGCAGTACTTCCTCGATCCGTGGGTCGCGCACGCCGACGATGGTGTAGGTAATAGGCACTGGAGTCCTTTATCGAACGAGAATGATGGAGCGCAGGAACGACGCGCTGTTCGGGAGCGACGACGTGCCCCGCGCCATCGACGGGATGGTCATGATTCGGCCGATGATCGAATGACCACTCGCTCTGAGCGTCAATTCGCCCGTCGTCTCGTCCACATCGCCCATGCCTTCGATGAAGAAACCGTAAATGTTGACCATCCGAAGGACACCGTTGGCCCCACTGGGGTCCTGCGACAGGAAGTCGTCGATGTCGATGACGCCTATAGGAACGACGCGCGGGCTCGAGGTCGCGGGGCTGAATCGACTGCCCGTGATGCCACTTGCTCCCCAGGAGGCACCAGGATCACGAGCGAGGAGTTCTTCGATACCCTGCCGCGACGGACCAACTTTGTTGCCGGGCTCCGTCGCGTAACACCCACGCTCGGCCCAATAGGCCATGTCGTCGTTCCCGATATTCGTGGGACACACGGTGTCCGGCGCGGCATAACTCGACGGCAGGCCGCCGCAAGACATGATGTTGTCCCTGTAAACGTCGCCGCCGTTCTGACCATCGAGCCGTGGCAGACGAATAGCGCGGAACCAACCGGGGGACACGGTCGAGCTCGTATTCGAGTCCACTTTGATCCCGAACTGACGACCCTCGTCCTGCGGCAGCCGGAAACCGGTCCCCGGCGAACCGCTAGGGCCGGGCGTCGGCCGGACATAGAGATCGTTCTCCTGGGGCGGGCTGGCGCCTTGACCGGTGGAATACCGGTCGAACGTTGACGACGGGCGAAAGTCGGGATCCGCATTCGGGTACTCGGACTCCGGTCCATTGGTGCTGGTGTCGAACTCGTCCCAGCGATCGAGAATCGCCCACGGCTTGAGGCAGTCCGTCGTGTCTCCAGTGATGATCTGAGCGGTCGCGGTGGCGCGGACACCCTGGTTGGTGATGCCGACGAGGCGGCTGAAGAACACCGGGAGCGGGCTGCCGCCCGCGCGCTGATTCCGGAATACGTCCACCTTGACGCACGTGTCCGGGAGCCCGGGGGCTCCAGGCGGGCACGGCGGGAATGTCACGTCCGCGTTGGTGATGTCCGGTGCCTGGGTCCATACCCGATTTTGGCGCGCCAAGGCGATCGCTTTCGCGCGTGCGCCGTCTTGATCGGTTGAACTATCAAACGCCAGAGAGATGGCGCCCGACAGTGCGCCGGCATCGGCCGAGTTCTGCGCCTGGCCACGGCTGACCCACATCACGCCGTAGTCGAAGACGAACGAGCTCAGCGCAAGCAAGGCCAGCAGCGCGACTGCCATCTGGATGAGCACGGCGCCGCGCTCGTTCCGCGTCAAGCCCCGGTCGATGTGTGATCCAGTCATGGCTATTTGCCGCCGTTCGCGACGTTCGCCTTCTTTGCCGGCGCTCCTGCCGGAGCATCGACCACGCCTCCGCCGCCTTCGAGTTGCTGCCCGATGTCCCCCTTCTTGATGAAGGGGCGGATGCTGGTGGGCAAGGTCGGCACTTCATCGGGATTGAGCGGCCGCACGAGGCGCGGCGTGATGAGTACCATCAGCTCCGTCTGCTCGGCCCGGTCCGCCTTGCTCTTGAACAGCGCGCCAATGATCGGAATCTTGCTGAGAATCGGAATCGCCGCGTTATCTTCCTGCGAGATGTTGTCGAGCAGCCCGGCGATCGCAAAGGACTGCCCGTCGCGCAATTCCACGTCGGTCTCGGCGCGTCGGGTCGTAAGCGAGGGAATCCGGAACCCGGAGAGCGTAATGCCGTTGGCGAAATCGAGCGTGCTCACCTCCGGCCTGACCTTGAGCCGGATCACGTCCCCGGCGATGGTCGGCGTGAAGTTCAGACGGATGCCGAATTCCTTGAAAATGACCGTGACGGCATTGTTGCTCTGACCGCCCTGGACGACTGGAACCGGGAACTCGCCTCCAGCGAGGAAGCTTGCTTCCTGGCCGTTATAGGCGATCAGGTTTGGCTCGGCGAGGCTTTGGAACGCGCCACGCTGCTGCAAGGCGCGGAGGGCGGCTCCGACACCCTCCTGCCGATCGAAAAAGAACAGGTTCAGGAAGTCGCTGAACACGAGACCGCCCGGCTTCTCGTCGTCGAACTCGGGCCCGGCGAATTGCTGCGTGGTCGACCGCGCCGAGAACCGCTGGCGGGCCGCAAAGAGGGACAGGCCGAGCTCCGTGAGGGTCCGTCGGTTCACCTCGGCGAATCGCACCTGCAGCATGACCTGCTGGCTCGTGGAGCCGCCGGGCAGCTGCAGCAGGTTGATGACATGGCTTTTGGACGTCGACGCCTTGGCGATCTCGCCCGCTCGCAGCATCACCGCGGTGCTCGAGACCTGACCCGAAAGGACGATGGCCTCGTCGCTGACCTTGACGGCGATGGCTTCGCCGGGAAACAGCGTGTGCAGGTGTTGCTCGAGCGTGGTGATCGCCGGCTCGACGATGATGTCGTACTGAGTCCGTCCGGTTGCCGACCAGACGATCATGCTGACCGTCCCCGGCTTCTTTCCATCGACGAGGATTTCGCGCGGGTCGACGACGACCGCGTCCGCAATCTCGGCGTTGGTGACCGCGATTCGCGTGACGTTGACGTTCATCGGCACGACGACGGACCGGCCCGCGGTCACCGACACCTTCTCGATCGCGGCAGGCGCGGCTGCCGCCTGTGACGCCGGCGCCGGCGGCGCGACCTGAGCGGCGGCGTCGGCGCCAGTCACGAGTAGGGCGAGCAGCAGGCTGCCCGGCGCGGCGATCTGACGCACACGTAATGTCATTGGGATACTCATCGGACTACTTCCTCGGTTCGCTTGGCGCCCCTGATCGCCTGGATGATGTACGGCTGCGGCGCGGGGGCGGGTGGAGGCGGTGCCAGGACGGGTTGCGCCGGCCGAGCGCGCTGGCCGACCGGGGACTTCACCGCCGGCGCTGGTGCCGGCTGACCGAACAGCCCCGCCGTCCTCACGCCTGTCGTCTGCGTCGGGGTCGTGTCCAGAGGGTTGCGGAGAGCCAACATGAGTTGCCCCTCGGACGCCGCCAGCGCAATCCGCTCGCCGTCCTGCGGCGAGACGAGGAGCGTGACAACCGTCGACGGAATCGGTGCACCCTCCTTGGCCTTTTCCTGGTCGTAGCGCGTCCCCGCCGTCAGCACCTGTGCGTTGCTGACGACCACGCGCGTCTGGCTATCGGTGTTCTGCTGCCGGCTCGTCAGCGTCACCATCACGTCGACGCGCGTGCCGGGAACCACGAAGCCGGCCACACCAACCACTTCATTGACTTTCACCGAGACGGCGCGCATACCTGGAGGAATCGACGGAGGAAGACCGGCACCCGCCTCGAGCGGCGCCAGCTTCGACTCGGTCAGCGGCTCGTTCTCGCCGAGCTCACTGATCAGGCCGCGCTGAAGGACGTCTTCGATCTTCGAAAAGCTGTTTGGGACTTTGCTGTCGACGGGCCATTTCACAAGCTTCACGTGATCGGATGTGACGCGCGTGCCAAGCTTCAGAGGATGTCGGGCGACCACGGTTTCCACCGTTGGCGCCTCGACCGGTCCTGTTGGCAGCCGCGACACGATGCGATAGACGCCCAGGCTGGCCGCGGACGCCAGGAAGAGCGCGATACTGAAGACGATGGCGGTTCGTTTACTGCGATTCATGAGGTTCTCCTGGCTGCGTTACAGACCGGTAGCGATTTCGGTGCGCATTTCCGACACGGCGGTCAACGGCACGGTGGCGTAGGTGACGCCGAACCAATTTCCGATGCCCGTGAGGAACATGTAGGTGTGCTGGTAGGTCACCGTCACACGTTTTGCCGTCAGCACCGGCCCGCCCGGTGTCGTGGGGATGGAAACATCCGTGACGGCGATGACGGGATTCGTCCCCGTCGTAGGAACCCTGCCTGCGGTGACGTAGGCAGCGACGCGAGCCCGCACGTCAGGGGTCGAATAGCCGGGGAGCGAGGCGATCCGAGCGCCTTCGCGCGCCGCGTTGGTCACCACCTCGTAGCGCTGGAAGATGAACCCGAACTCCGCAATGCCGAGCACGACAAGCAGGAGCATCGGCAGGACCAGCGCGAATTCGACGAGCTGAGCACCTTCCTCGGATCGCCACCGAGCGCGCAGTGTCTTCAGTATTTGAGCCATAGTGTTGTCACCGTCCCAATCGCAATCGGTACTGCATACGCCAGTCGCGGGCCGCGTCCACCCTCGAGGGTGACGGCGGGCAGCGGCTGGATTCCGCTGATGCGCCAGTGCATCAGAAGCATCAACAAGTTCGTCACCGCGGTACGGAGGTACCCGTGCACCAGGGACACGACCAGGGCGACAACCCCTCCGGCGATCGCCGTGACGAGCGCCACCCACACCACCGGCAGCGGGCCGAGCCAGGCGCCGACGGCGGCCAAAAGCTTCACATCGCCCGCACCCATGCCGCGCAGCGCAAACACTGGAAAGAACAAGGCCGCGCCGAGCATCCAGCCGCCCCCGCTGGTGATCAGTCCGCTCGTCCAGGCGGTGCTGACGTGGAACAGCAGCGCGGCGATCGCGGCGCCGAACGTCAGGACGTTCGGGATGCGGCGCGTGCGGAGATCAGTGATGCACGCAAGCGCGACGAGCGCGACGACGGCAGAGTGCTGAGCGGTCATAGTCATAAAGTCAGCAATGAAAACTCGATATCGAATTGCGGTCCTGAATTAACATCCGCCGCCGCCTGGATCCGGTGTGCACGCCGAGAGACCCTGCTGTGCCGTGTCGGACTGGCCGTAGACCACGCCCACGGTGGTCGCAATCTGTTGCCAGGTCAGAATGGCCGCGATGCCAATGAGCGCACCGAGGAGCGCGTACTCGACGACGTCCTGACCGGTGTCGTCGCACACAAATCTGTAGAACATCGGAACCTCGTGACTCAGAGCGCGTTTTGAAGCGCGAGTCCGGCCCTTTCGAAGAACTCGATGACGCGGGTCAGATTGAGAATGCCCGCGATGCACGCAACGGCGAGGAGCGCGCACAGCAGGGAGTACTCGATCAGGTCCTGACCCTCGTCTTGACGAAACAAGCTGCGCGCGACGCTTCTCATCTCAACCCTCTTTCGCACGTGTCAAACCCTGTCAACCCCCGGTGTGCTTGGTTGCGTCGGTCTGAAATGGACACGCCGAGACGTCGAATCCCGGCGTGTCAGTTGAAAGCAACGACTACGCCGCCAGAAGAGCGGCGCCGATTCTCCCGAAGATGCCGTTGATTTGACCCGCCAGCGTCTGCATCGCCAGAATGCAAGCCACCGCGATCAGGGCCGCCAGAAGCGAGTACTCGATCAGGTCCTGGCCCTCTTCCTCACGAACGAAACGCGTCACAATGTTCTTCATGTCTCTCTCTCCACTTACGAATTAACGGCGCAGGGCAACCCCCTGTAGGTCCGGGACTGGCGTGCTCTAGAGCATCAGGCTGCTTGTGCGCATCGTGCGCGTGTTCACCAATTCGGTGACTGGCCTGGTTTAGAGCCCGCCGTCCCTTGGCACAGTCCGTTACGGTCCTGTTCGCTGCGCCGCCGAACAGGTTGATGAAGCTGCCTGCCGCTGCAGACAGCAACCCCTATGAATCCCTCCGGGAACGCTTCGGTCCCGGACTACGCGCCGGCGATGTTCAGTCGCGTGTATCGCTGGTGAGCGTCGCTGCGTAGGAGCGGAGCGAACGTTCCCACGGCAGCCGCAGCCAGAGAAACTCCACACCCACCGCGTAACGCTCGCCGACGCCCGCCAGGAGTTGCGACCGCGACACCCGGACCTCGTCCATGTACTCACGCCCGTTGATCTCGATACTCAGCTCCGCAATCGTGCCGGCAGGCATCGGGTGCGAACTCTCGAGCAGGCATCCCGACCGGCTGATCTCGAGCAGCCGAACGACGACATCGCGACCGAGCACAGCAATCACATTGGAGCCCGTGAGCGGTCCCGGGCTCATCGCGCCCACACTCGCATGTCTGCCGCGACGGGTGGTGCGTCGATCACCTCGAGTTCCAGCTGGTGACGGAGCACCCCGTCCACGACCTGCGGGCTCGTTGCGACGACGCGAACCTTGACATCCATTTGGTCGCCGCCCCGCAACAGGGCGAGCGCGAACTCTTGATCGACGACGCCGGGGCTGTCGCTGATCACGGTCAGACCAGGCGCGGCCAGATTGACGCCCACCTGTTTCGACGTACGGAGCCTGCCGAACCATGCACCGAGCGTCCGAAATCTCGGGAACGCGCGCCGTCCTAACACACGCATCTCATCTCTCCACGCCGGCTTGATGCCGTCATGTTGCGAGCATCTGTTTGTTGCGAGCGCCCGAATGACGCCAGCTGCCCCTCTAACCGCAAGTGGTGTGCCCCCGCTCGAGCCAACCCGGGCGGAGGCGCTAATTCACTGCGTCAGTGAAGGTTGCGAGCGTAATGGCGAAGCACGGGGAGTGATACCAGCGGATGAATGTTGTGGCTGGGACCACAACTTGTTCGACGCGGGTGGGGACTTCGGAACGCGACAGCGTCACTCGCCGTCGGTGATCGCGAATTGGCCGAAGATGCAATCCCGCACTCGGGACGACGCGCTGAACGCGCGGCGGCTCGCCGACGCCGACGATGCAGGTTGGCTTCTCGCGGATCTTGCACATGTTCCGCAACTTCTAGGCGAGGTGGCGGTCCTAACAGCTGAATCGATACACACCAACACGAGGACCATGGAGGCGTTCAGGCCCGCAGGCGCACCAGGCGGGACATCCGCGCGAGGCCCGCTTGATCGGTGACGCTGGTGAACGTGGTGATAAAGGGGCGGGCCGCGCTCATCCCGACGGCAGTCGGCTCGTAGCCCTCGGTCTCGAGAAGCGGATTCAACCACACCACCGCTGCCGATCGCCGGTGCAGCTCACGCATCGCGTCGCGGAGTATGTCCGGCACGCCGACGTCGAGCCCATCGCTGGCGATCATGACGACCGTGTCGCGCCCCACCATGCGCTCGCCGAACCGCTGCAGAAAGTCGCGGAGGCACGCGCCGATAGCGGTGCCGCCCGCCCAGGCATAGCTGAGACGATCGAGACGGCGCTCCTCCCCCGCTGCCGCTCGCCGCACGTCGTTGGTCGCCCGTTGGACCCCGGTCGAGAACGTGAACACCTCGACGCGCATCGTCGCGCTCGCCAGAGCGACCGCAATCGTCAGCGTCGTTCGTGCGTAAGCGCTCATCGATCGGCTGCCGTCAACAAGCAGCACGATTCGCGGCGCACGCCGCGGGCGGCGCAGCCAGCGGGGAGACAGCATCTCTCCGCCCGTCTGCAGGCCGGCCCGCAGCGTGCGTCGAAAATCGAATCGGCGTCCACGGCTTCCCGGACGCCAACGGCGCGACAGACCGAGGTGCAGCCGGCGAACGAACAGTCGCGCGGCGTCGCGCCAGCCCTGGTCGATGCGCGGCAACTCTGGCGCGTCGGACGCCTCGGCCTCGAGCGGGCTGTAGCTCGAGGTCGCTACCAGCGCCGCCTCCCTGGACTGATCGCCGGTTGACGCGACCGGCGTCATCGGGCCGCCGCCGAGCGCGGACGCCTCGTCTGCGTCAGCCGTCGATGGCGGCGCGTGACGCGCGCGCTCGGCGTCTCCGTCGCCACCGGCATCGGGCGCTGCCTCCCGCCCTGCAGCAATAGCTTCATCCCGCCGTAGCGCCGCGGGATCGGGGAAGAAGAACTGCGTGAAAGCCGCGTCGAAGACCCTGACGTCGTCCAGCGTGCCGCCGAGGATCGGTCGAAGCGCGTTCCGAACGGCGCGCTCGCTGGCGAGATCGACGACCTCGAGCGCGCGTGCGGCATCGCGCAACTCGCCAGGCCCGATGTGAAAGCCATGCCGGCGGCGCAGCGCCTCGCAGAATGCGGCGAGATTTCCTGGCAGGGTGGCGAAGGGGTACATCACCGGCGCGGCGCCGACACCGAACCGAAACCGAAGTCGGTATCGAGACTGTATCCGCCGGACTCGAGGGTGTCGGTGGCGTGGCCCAGGATCGGATCGAGCTTCGCGTGGTGCGCGTGCATGACCCCGCGATCCTCGTGCACCTTGAGAACGCATCCCAGCGTCTGCTCCACCGTCGCCGCATCGAGATGGTCGCGGTGCAGGCTCATCAGCGCCGACGCCCAGTCGAGGCTCTCAGCGACGCCGGGCGCTTTCTGTAGGGGCAAGCCGCGAAGCGCCTGCATGACCCGCGCAATCTGCTGCGCGAGGCGATCCGACAGGCCGGGCACACGCGCGTGGAGGATCTCGATTTCCACCTCGAGCGCCGGATACGGGAGCCAGACGAACAGGCAGCGGCGGCGCAGCGCATCGGACAGTTCCCGCGTGCGGTTGCTCGTAAGGATCACGTGCGGCTTGTGTTGCGCGCGGATCGTGCCAAGCTCGGGGATCGTGACCTGCCATTCCGCGAGCACCTCGAGGAGGAACGCCTCGAAGGCCTCGTCGGCGCGATCCACTTCGTCGATCAGGAGCACCGGCGACCGATCGCGCGTGATCGCGTCGAGCAGCGGCCGCTTGAGCAGGAACCGCTCGCTGAACATGTAGGCTTCACGCTCGTCGAGGCTGGAACCGTCGGTCTCGCTCAAGCGCGCGTGGAGCATCTGGCGCGGATAGTTCCACTCGTAGAGCGCCGCCATCGCATCGAGACCTTCGTAGCACTGCAGTCGGACGAGGTCGGTGGCAAGCACCTCCGCCAGCACTTTCGCGCTCTCGGTCTTGCCGACGCCGGCCGGCCCCTCGATGAGCAGCGGCTTCTCGAGCGCGAGCATGAGCTGCAGCGCGGTCGCGAATGCCTCGTCAACGATGAACCCCCGCTCGCGAAAGCGGTCGTGGATCGCCGCAGCGTCTGTCATTGGTGGGCCAGGTACGCCTGGGGATCCTTCAGGAACTTGGCGCGGCACTGTGCGCAGCAGAAATAATACCCGACGCCGTCCACCTCCGCGGTCTGGCGCGCCGAGTCGACGATCACACTCATGCCGCATACCGGATCGATGGCCGTCACAGTCGCCGGCGCTGACGGCTGGGCGACCGGCGAAGGCACAGCCTCGGTCGTCGCCCTCTTGGCTGCGCCAGCCGGACGCGCCTGGACGATTTCGGCGAGGATCGACAGCGCGACTTCCGACGCCGTCCGTGCGCCAAGATCGAGCCCCGCGGGATTCCGGATCGTCGTCACGCCTGGTACACCCTGGTCCTCGAGCAGCGCTCGCACGGCCGCTCCTCGCGTGCGTGATGCCACCAGCCCGACGTAAGGCACGCCGCATTTCAGAATCGGCTCGAGCGCCGCCTCATCGTAGTGCCCTTGCGAAGCGACGACAGCCGAGAGATCGGGGCTGCCGGCGACGCTCTCCCGGACAATTGCGTCGAGGGTGTCGAGGGCGGCGACCGTCACGCCGAGCGTCGCCGCTTCCTGCTCGATGTCGCGCAGCTCGCGACCTTCCACGACGCGCACGACGTCATAGTTCATGCTGCGCGCCAACCGTGTCAACGACTCGGCCACCGGCGTGGCGCCTACGACGATGAGCCGCCTGGCAGGCACGAACGGCTCGACGTAGACGTCGATCGCCCCTTCCGAGACGCACGTCATCGGGACAACCACGTGCTCCGCGGTCGCCCCGGCTGCCTCACCGGCATCCGGTCGAATCGACACCAGGCGGCTGCACCGTGCCGCCAGGGCCTCGAGCGCCTGCCGCCGGATGATTTCGCGCGAGCAGGCGCCGCCGACGAAGCCTTCCATTTGGCCGTCGGCGAACACGATCGCGCGATCGCCGAGATGGGCAGAGACCGGCGCGCGCCGCGCCACGACCGTGGCCACGGCAAAGGACTGCCCTTCGCGCCGCAACATCGCAATCTGCTCGAACAAATCCATGGCGTTCATCTCAAGGAGATTAGCTCGTCCTCGAACATGCTGTTCAACAGCCCGAACGTCTCACTCATCGCGCCAAGAACGCTTCGTTCGCCAGACGTCCCAGATTCCCCATTGGACCGTGCCGTTCCGCGTCTCGCTGTGGCGCCGTGACCCTCACCGGATGCATTCGTTGCGCCGTGGTTTCACGCCAGCTGTTCCAGTCGCAGGAACCCCGCCACAAAGGGTGACACCGGGTGGGTCGTAAAAAGAAAGCCTCTCGACCATGCGACACCTGTGCATCTGCACGCTGGTTTGTATTCTGACGATACCAGGACTCGCTCAAACCACGCGTGCACTCCCTCAGCCGCGCCAAGCCAAGAGTGCGGATTTTTCCACCACCTCCGCGTCGGTGCGTGACTGGGCAAATCGCGTGATGGCCAACGACCCGAAGGTCCGGGCAATCGCCGAAGCCGCCCTGGTCCGAGGGGCGGGGCGTTCGCTGCCTCTGCTGAGACGATTCCTCAACCTTCCCAACGAAGACCTGCAACTGAAGACGTTTGAAATCATCCGGCGGATCGGTCCGCCGGCCATTCCGCTGCTGGTGGACCTGCTTCGGCATGAGCTGACCTCCATCCGGCGCAGCGCCGTTGATGCCTTGATTGACCTGGCGCCCTATACGGAATCGATTCAACCGGCCTTGAGACGGGCATTGACAGACGAGGATTCGGACGTTGCGGGCGATGCCGCGCGTGCCCTGGGCGCTTTGGGCAGGAAGGCCAGTCCTTCGGTACGCGCTCTCGTCACGGCTCTCTCGCACGAGGACCCACACGTCCGTATCTACGCGGCGGAGGCCTTGGCGTCCATCGGTCCGAATGCGGGAGCGGCGACCGAGGACCTCGCCAGAGCCGTGGGCGATCCGATTCCCGGCGTCCGATGGGCGGCGTGTGAGGCCCTCGCAAGCATCGGCCCTGCCGCGCAGTCCGCTGTGCCGCAGTTGATCGAAGCGCTGACGGATGAATTCCTCTATGTCCGCATCTTCGCGGCCGGGGCGCTGGGAAGCATCGGGCCAAAAGCCCACACGGCCCGGGAGGCGCTGAGAGAGGCCGCAAACGATCCCACACTGCGTGACGAAGCTGAGTGGGCGTTGAGTCGAATCGCCGGCGTCGAGCCTGGAGAGCCTGTCGCCTCGCCCCTCGTGCCCGCGCCTTCCGTCGCGCCACAACCCCAGCCGACGGTGGCTCACACCGGCAATCCTCCGACTGACTGGGATACGACCACTGGGCGAAACATCGTCTGGAGCGTCGAGTTGGGAAACGACACGTTTGGCCGTCCCGTCGTTGCCGGGGATGCGGTCTATGTGGGTACCGACAACGCCAGGCAAATGAACCCCGCGTTTCAGGAAGCGAGCGGCGTGCTCATGGCCTTTCGGGTGACGGATGGCGCGTTCCTTTGGCAGGACGTGGCTCCGAAAGCGGAGCGCGGCCTGCGGGAGTTCCTGCTCCCTTCGACGACAAGTGCGCCGTATGTGGAGGGGAACCGTTTGTACTACGTCACCGCCGAGTGCCAGCTCCGTTCCCTCGACACGCAGGGTTTCCGCGATGGCGAGAACAGTGGTCCGTATCGGGAGGAGGTCTTCCAGGACAACGCTGCGGCCGACATCGCCTGGGAGCTCGACATGTGCTTCCGCCTGGGCGTCTTTCCGCATGAAGCCTCCAACAGCGAAGTGTTGCCCGTGGGCGACCTGCTGATGGTCAGTACCTCCAACGGCCAGAATGAAGGCCATACGCGCGTTCCATCGCCGCGCGCTCCGAGTCTGATCGCGGTAGACAAGCACTCGGGCGAAGTGGTCTGGCGCGCCATCGGCCCGGGCAATCAGGTGTTGCACGGCCAGTGGTCCAGCCCTGTGGCGGCCAACGTCAATGGGCGCATGCAGGTGCTCTTCGGCGGAGGAGATGGCTGGCTGCGCGCCTACGACGCGGTGTCGGGTCACGAAGTCTGGCGATTCGACGGCAACCCGAAAGACGCCCGCTGGCTTCCGCGCCCCGGCGTCCGTTCGCGCAGCTCTATCATTGCTTCACCTGTCTTCGCCGACGGCCGCGTCTTCGTTGCCATGGGACAGGATCCTACGCACGGCAACGGACCTTCGTTGATTCATGCGATCGGTCCCAACGGCCAGGGAGACGTCACCGCGAGCAGGCTCCTCTGGACTTCTCGCGAGGTCGGCCGCGTGGTGGGAACGCCCATCGTAAAGGACGGTCTTCTGTACGTTGGGGACCTGGGCGGAACGATTCATTGTCTGGACGCGGCAACCGGCGCGCACGTCTGGAAGCACGAAACGAACGAAGCCATCTGGGGATGCCTCCTGCTGGCCGGCGACCGGCTTTATGTTGGAAACGTTGAAGGCAGCATGACCGTTCTTGGTACTGGACGGCGAAAGGAATTGCTTGCTCAGATCGAGATGGACGCGCCGCTCTATTCGCGTCCGGCGCTCGTGGGCGATGCGCTTTATCTGGCCACTGCGCAGCGGCTGTACCTCATCGCGGCAAAGCCTTGATCCTAAGAACAAGCAGCTAGAGCGTTTTTTATTTGTCCGCGCTACAAAGTATTGAGAATCGCTTTAACACAACGCGGCCAGCCGCTCGAGCAGCCGCGCGGCGCGCGCCCTGAGCGGCTCGAGCCGGCCGGCGAGCTGACCCTGGAACTCGACCGCGACGAGCCGCGCCGCCCGGACGTCGCGCCCCCACTCGTTCTCGAACAGGCTGTTCAGCACCGCGAACGTCTCATCATCACGCCAAAGCGCTTCGTTCGCCAGCCGTTCCAGGTATCCCCATTGGAACCGCTCTTCAGGCAGCTCGCCGCGCACGAACTTCAACAGCATGATCCGATACGGCTCGAGTGAAACCACCGACTCGTTCCGGACCGGAGGTCCGACCTCGACGGGAAGCCGATCGCGCAGGAGCGGTACAAGCTCGTCGGGAACGATCGCGAACTCATCGAGGTGGCCGAGGGCGGTGCCGTTCCGAAACAGGACGAGCTGCGGGCTGCGATGTGCAATGCCCGTCACCGTGCTCACGCGGTCGCTCGCCGCACGATCTTCTGGCAGCCGGATGAAGCCGACCGCAACATCCGCTCGCGGCTCCAGGGCATTCTGCGCCGTGAGCCACGCATCGACCGTCTTGTCGCTGGTCCCCGCCTTGAAGACGACCGACCACGGGAATCGCTCGAGGAACCCATCCACCTCGTCGGGCTGATGGAGCGGAAAGAACCGCTCGCGAAGCGTGATCCTGGGCATGGGCGCGACGGCTTCACGTCGACAGCTGCTGGCGGACGTTGCCGAATGCCTGTGCGATCAGCTTCTCGGCCTGCGCGTCGAGCACGCGTCCGCCGACAGCGGCGACCGGGCCGCGCGCTTCGGCCTCGCCGCTCCATTTCAGGAGCGTCGTGCCGTTGCCGCCATCGACGATGTCGGCGCCGGACGTCAGATCCACAGCGCTCCCGAACCCGCCGCCGGACATTTTCATGTCGATGCGGCGCTTCGAGTCGGCGGGCACCAGCTCGACTTTCATCTTGAACTTGCCGCGCACGGGCCCGACGCCGACTTTCACGATTGCCTCGAAATGCGTCGCATCCTGCACCGTCACGTCAACCACATCGGGAAAGCAGTGTCCGACTTTCTCGGGATCGGTCACGAACGCCCACACCTTGTCGAGGCTGGCCGGGATCTTCTCCTCGCCGGTGTACTGAAGGCGCATCTACCCCTGCTTGGCCTTCTTGGCTTCGGCGTCGCGAATCGCCCGCCATACCTTGTCTCGACTGAGCGGCATGTCGATGTGCCGTATGCCCAGTGGTGACAAGGCGTCGATGACGGCGTTCACGAACGCGGCGGGGCTGCCGACGTTCGGGCTCTCCCCCACCCCCTTCGCGCCCATCGGATGATGCGGGCTCGGGGTGACGGTGTTCCCAACCTCCCAGTGCGGCGTCTCGAGTGACGTCGGCACGAGGTAATCCGTGAAGTTGGTGTTCAGGTTGTTGCCCTCGGCGTCGTACTGGATCTCCTGGATGAAGGCCATCGCGAAGCCCTCGGTCAGCCCGCCGTGGATCTGGCCTTCTACGATCATCGGGTTGATGACGACGCCGCAGTCGTCGATCGCGACGAAGCGGCGCACCTTGGTTTCGCCCGTCTCCCGATCGACGTCCACGACCGACACGTAAGCGCCGTTCGGGTAGGTCATGTTCGGCGGATCGTAGTAGTAGGTCGCCTCGAGCCCCGGCTCGACCTGCGCCATGTTGGTGTAGGCGGCAAACGCCACTTCCTTCATCGTCACCGTCTTGGACGGCACGCCCTTCACCTGGAATTTGTAGTCGGTCCACTCGACGTCGGCCTCGCCCACCTCGAGGAGGTGCGCGGCGATCTTGCGCGCCTTCTCGCGGATGCGGCGCGCCGCCATCACGATCGCGGCGCCGGCGACCGGCGTGCTGCGGCTCGCATACGTGCCGAGGCCGTACGGCGCCGTGTCGGTGTCGCCTTCCTCGACCATGACGGTCTGCGCATCGAGCCCCAGCTCCTCGGCGACGACCTGCGCCCACGTCGTTTCGTGCCCCTGGCCCTGCGACTTGGCGCCGGTACGAACGATGCCGGCGCCGGTCGGATGGATCCGGATCTCGGCGCTGTCGAACATCTTGATGCCGAGGATGTCGAAGTGCTTCGACGGCCCGGCGCCGACGACCTCGGTGAAGGTCGAGACGCCGATGCCCATCAGCTCGCCGCGCGCGCGCTTCTCCGCCTGCTCTTTCAGCAGTGCGGAGTAGCCGATCTTCTCCAGCGCGACGTCGAGCGTCTTGTGATAGTCGCCGCTGTCGTAGGTGAACCCCAGCGCCGACGGGTACGGGAACTGATCCTTCCGGATGAAGTTCTTCTTGCGCAGCTCGACGGCGTCCATGCCGAGCTCGTCGGCCAGGATGTCCATGCCGCGCTCGATCGCGTAGCTCGCTTCCGTGACGCGAAACGAACAGCGGTAGGCGATCCCGCCGGGCGCTTTATTCGTGAAGTAGGCGTCGACCTCGGCATGCGCGACCGGGAAGGCATAGCTGCCGGTGACGATGCCGAAGATCCCGGCGGGATACTTTGTCGGATCGGCGGCCGCGTCGAACGCGCCGTGATCGGCCGTCGTCGCGACGTGCAGGGCCGTGACCTTGCCGTCGGCGGTCGCGCCGATCTCCACGTCCATGTGGTAGTCGCGGGCAAAGCCGGTGCTCGTCAGGTTCTCCGTACGCGTCTCGATCCACTTGACCGGCCGTCCTATCTTCAGCGCCCCCACGATCGCGCAGACGTATCCGGGATAGACCGGCACCTTGTTGCCGAAGCCGCCGCCGAGATCCGGCGAGATGACGTGGATCTTGTCCTCGGCAATGCCGGTGACGAGCGAGAGGGCCGTGCGATAGACGTGCGGGGCCTGCGAGGTCACGTGGAACTGCAGCCGCCCCATCGTGTCGAAGTACGCGACGCAGCCGCACGGCTCGAGCGGCGCGGGATGACAGCGCTGAAACCAGAGACGCTGCTTGATCCGCTTCGGGCTGGAGGCCATCGCGCGAGCGGTGCCGTCCTTGTCGCCGACTTCCCAGTGGAAGATATGGTTCGTCTTGCTCTCGCGGTCCGGCCTGAGCAGCACCTTGTCGGTCTTCGACGTGAACGGATCGGCGACGACCGGCAGCGGCGCATAATCAACCTGCACCGCCTCGGCGCCATCGACCGCCGCCGCACGCGTCTCGGCGAACACGGCGGCGACCTCCTGATATTGGAAGAGCACCTTGCCGATCGCGAGCACCATCTGCTTGTCGAACCCGTGGAAGGTCGGCAACCACCCGAGCCCGGCTGCCTCGAGGTCCTTGCCCGTGATCACGGCCTTGACGCCGGGCACCTTCATCGCCTCGCTGATGTCGATACTCTTGATCTCGGCGTGCGGATACGTGCTTCGCACGAGCGAGAGGTAGAGCATGCCGGGGAACGACAGGTCATCGACGTAGTTCCCCTTGCCCTGAATGAAACGTGGATCTTCCTTGCGCTTCATGCGCACGCCGACCGAGTGCAGCGGCTTGGCCTGGATGCTCATCGTCTGGTCCTCGTGAGCCGTCGCTATCTTGTTACTTGGTGGCGCCGGCAGGCTGGCCGAGCGTCTCGGCCGCCTGCTGCACCGCTTTCACGATGTTCTGATAGCCGGTGCACCGGCACAGGTTTCCGGAGAGCCCCTCGCGGATTTCGGCCTCGGTTGGATTCGGCTGGTGCTTCAGGAGCGCGTACGCCGTGAGCAGCATGCCGGGCGTGCAGTAGCCGCACTGCAGTCCGTGCTGATCCCAGAAGCCCTGCTGCAGCGCGTGCAGCGTGCCGCCCTCCGCCAGCCCCTCGACGGTGAGGACCTCGTGGCCGTCCGCCTGTACGGCGAACATCGCGCAGGACTTGACCGCCCGCGTCCCGTCCAAGACGACGACGCAGCAGCCGCAGCTCGACGTGTCGCAGCCGACGTGGGTGCCGGTCAGCCGGCACTCTTCGCGGAGGAAGTACGCGAGCAGCGTCCGTGGCTCTACGTCCCGATCGTAGGCGACACCGTTCACCGTGACGTGGATCTTCATACCTGCACCCCCAGACGCGAGAACGCCTGGCGCAAGCCTCGCGCCACCAGCACGCCCGCCAAATGCTTCTTGAACTCGACGCTGCCCCGCAAGTCGGCTTGCGGCGCACTGCGGTGCCACGCGGCATCGGAGGCAGCGCGAAGCAAATCCGCGGATGGTTTCTGTCCGGCCAGCAGCTGCTCGGCCGCGTCCACGCGCACGGCGCACGCGCCTGCCGCCGACAGCGCCACGCCGGCCGAGCGGATGGTCCCGTCGGCGTTCAACGACACCTGCACCGCCGCCGCCGCGGTGGCAAAATCGCCGACCTTGCGCTCTACCTTCTGGTACGACCCGGCCGTGCGATCGTCGGGCACCGGGAACTCCGCGCCGAGCGCCATCTCACCGTCGCCAACCGCCGTCGCGAAGCTGTCAACGAGGAACTCGTCGATGGGGACGCGGCGCGTTCCACTCTTGCCGCGAACAATGACGATGGCGCGTGAGGCGAGCGCGACCGTGGTCCAGTCGCCGGACGGATCGTTGTGGCACAAGCTGCCGACCACCGTGCCCATCTGCCGCACGACCGGGTCGGCGACCACGCGCGACACATCGGACAAGAGGCTCCATCGACGATCGCCGATCCACGGCGCGCGCTCGATGTCGGTGTCTCGGGCGATGGCGCCGACCGCCAGCACTCCGTCGCTCATCCGCGCATAGTTCAGTTCGCCGATGCCGTTGATGTCCACGAGGACGGCTGGACGCGCGAGCCGGAAGCGCATCGCTGGAATGAGGCTCTGCCCACCCGCTAGTACCCGGGCTTCGGCCCCGTGCTGCTGCAGGTGTGCAAACGCCTCGTCTGTCGTGTGGGCCCGAAGGTAATCGAAGGCTGCAGGAATCACGTCGTCAACCTCCTGCCTCGGCAGTGCCGCACGTGTCGAGTCACGCGGGCGTCGCAAAGGTGATCCTGAGAAAAACTGATTGTATACCGCAGGCAACGGGTTGTTACGCACGGTGCCATAAGATATCGCTACACTATTTCATGGTCAGCGCAGTGGTGCTCGCGGCAGGCGCTTCGACACGGATGGGGGCGCCAAAGCTCCTCCTGCCGTTCGGCGGCGAGCCGCTCGTCCGCAGGGCCGTCCGGCAAGTCTCGGACGCGGGTTTCGACGATGTCTTGGTTGTGGTAGGAAGCGAGCACGAGGCGACGCTGGCAGCGCTCGAGGGGCTGCCCGTCCGCCATGCCGTCAACCTGCAGTTCGCCAGCGGGATGGGTAGCTCGTTCCGCACCGCGGTCGAGCACCTCCCAGACAGCGACGCCGCCATGTTCGCGCTCGCCGATCAGCCGTTCGTGACGACCAATGAGTACCGCACCGTGCTCGACACCTACCGCCAGCATGCGTCCCCCATCGTGAGCGTGCGGTACGGCGAGGTGATGGCGCCGCCGCACTTGTTCGAACGGGAGTTCTTCCCCGAGCTCGCCGAGCTCCAGCACGGCGCCCGCTCGGTCCTGCACCGTCACATCGACCGGACGACAATCCTGCGGTTTGCCCCGGATCTGCTGGTCGATGTGGACACACCCGAGGACTACGAGCGGGCGAAAAGCCGACTGTCTTCCGGTCGGTGAAGGCTGCGGACCGAACCGCTGAGGAAGCCGCCTTCGAACCCGCGGCGAATCGCCAGGATCTCTCCCACGATCGACACCGCCACTTCGTCCGGCGTTTCCGCGCCCAGCGACAGCCCTACCGGGCTGCGCACGCGCGAGAGCTTCGCCGAATCGGGCGTGTAGCCGTGCGCCGCAAGGCCCGCCAGCAGCTTCTCGTAACGCGAGCGGGGCCCGAGGACGCCGACATAGGCGGCATCCGATTCCAGGCCGAAGCGCAGGCTCTCCTGATCGCGCTCGACGTGGTGGTTCATCACCAGCATGAAGGCGCCGGCACGTGGCTTTACACGCTCTGCGAACTGGCTGAAGTGCGCGCAGATCAGCGTCGCGTCCGGAAAACGGCCCGGCGCCAGGAACGCCTCGCGGACATCGATGACGGTCAGCGCGAACCCCAGCGCCCAGGCCAGCCGCGCGATCGGGGCCGCGTCGTGTCCGGCGCCGAAGATCACGAGGTCGGGCGGCGGCAGCGCGATCTCGAAGAACAGCTCGGCGTGGGCGATCGACTCGAGACCAGACCCGGGGTACGGCGCGCGGAGCCGGTCACGGGCACGCTCGATCGCCTGCTGTTCGACGACGGCATCGGACAGGCCGCCGGCAACGAGGCGGGCGCCGGCGACGACCATCCGACCCGAGACGCCGGAGAGCGACGTCACGAGCACTGCAGGCTCCGACCGCTCGAGGATCGTGAACCACGTCCGCATGACGACGTCGTCGTCGAGCCGTTCGATGAGGACGTCAACGGCGCCGCTGCAGCCGAGACCCAGACCCCAGACCGAATCGTCCGCCAGGTCGTAGCTCACGACGACCGGCTCGCCGCTGGCGATGACGCGCGCCGCGGTCTCGGCAACCGCCGGTTCCAGGCAGCCGCCGGAGAGCGAACATACGTAGGTCCCGTTCTGACGCACGAACATGCGCGTGCCTTCGCGTCGATACGCGCTGCCCGTGACGCGCACGATCGTGGCCAGCGCCGCCGGCTCCCCGGCCGCACGTGCCTGCTGGATGACTTCGAGGAGCCGTTCAGTCTCACGTCGATCCATGCCCACGACCTTCGTCTACAGGTACGATTTCGCGCGCGAGGGCAATCAACCCGCGATTGCCACCCGCCGTGCGCCTCGTGAACGTACCCGCAGGACCGAGGATACCCGGACACTGGGTTCAAGGACAGTGGAAGGATCGGGATCGAGACCCCATATCCTTCTGCACGCCTTGCGACGATGCGATCTGGTTATTGAGACGTCATTATTCGACCTCGATGACGGAGCCATAGGAGGCCGGTACTCTCAGAACTCCACCGGGGCGCAGTCCAGGTTGTCCGAGCCTGGACGGCCGATTGGTGCTGCTCGTCGTGTGGGCATCCTGGTGTCAGCCGGCGCTCGAGGAACTGCCGCGCGTCGAGGCGGTATTTCGGACGTTTGCGGCGCAGGGTCTCGCGGTGCTCGGGCTGCCCAACGACTGGGAACGAAAGGACGCCGAGCCGGTGGTCTCACGCTTTCGCCTGACGTGGCCGAACGCCGACCCGGAAAGCATACGGTCAATGCTGAAGGATCGCTGGCAGGTGGCAGCCGTTCCGCAATTCATCCTCCTGGACGCCGACCGGCGGATTCTCCGGATCAGCCGCGCCGGTGACGAATCCCTTCGCGGCGCACACCTGCGAAAGACGATTCAGCTGATGCTTCGCGCACCGCGTCATTGAAAAGCTGATAGCTCTTCACTCGACGGTGTGAGGCGCAGCTTCATTGGACTGAAAAGCGAGGGCTTTGCAACGATCCCTACTGGGTGATCCTGACGAAACCGCGCCAGAAAGGCTTCCCGTCGAGGAGCGTCTCGACGCGATAGGTGCCAGGCGCAGGGACCGGAATGGTCCACGACGACAGGACGAACTGGCCCTTCCGCACGTCAACCTTGCCAGGCGCGCTCTCGGCGACGGGCCGATTGTCGATGTCGAACACGCGAATCATCCCTTGCCCGCGCACGCGTACCTGCGGGTTCCACGAGACATACGTGACAAACGTCTTGTCCTGACTGGAAAACTGCTCGCGCTGATCGATCGCTTGAACGGTCTGCGCTTTGCCGATCGCCTTGGCAAATCCGCCGCTGACGACGTGCTCCTCGCCGACGAGGGGAGCGACGAGCTCACCTTTCTGCAGCAGCGTTGCGATCGACTGCCCGGGCTGATCGGGATTGAACCGAATCAAGTTCAGAGGAATGAGGGTGAGCGCTCGCGTCTCGGCGCGGGCCCGCAGCAGCTCGATCAACCGCGTCGCGCCGGGCATGCCAACGCCACCGATGATGCCGATGAGCTCGCCGTACTCGTTCACGACGGGAGCGCCAATCGTGCCGGGGCCAGTGAGGAGCGTGATGAGCATGCGGCGGCCCGCTGAGGGCGACTCGCTCTGGCCCGTCAGTGTTCCCTCGACCAGCACGCGGCTACCGACCGCACCTCCTTCCATCGAGAACACTCGATCGCCGACCTTCACGCCATCGGCGGCGGCCACGCCCAGAGGCTCACCCGACGCTGGGACGCCGGCGAGCACGGTCCAATCCTGACGGCGATTCAGCCCGACCACATCGGTGAGCGGTAGACGCTTGCCGTCGGCTGTGACTCCATAGACGGCTTCCGCGGAATCAATCGCCGCGAGCGAGGTGTAGACACGTCCTGACACGGCAAGCCCGGCGGCGCCCTCGAGCTGCCGGCCGCGCGCGCCAATTCGTTCGATGACGACAAACGATTGACTGAGACGCTCGTATAGTTCGGACTGCGAGAGAGGACGTTTGACGACCGCGGCGACGACTCGCTCATCTTTGATCTCGAAGCTCAGTCTGCCAGCCGGCTGCCCATCTACGGTCGTCTCGATCGACCACGAGCCGAGCGGCATGACCGGCGAAATCGGCAGCCGCCAATAGACGCCGAACCGGCGGTCCTTGGCAACGTAGTCCACCGACGACGTCGAGCCGAGATTGCCGTCCGGGCTGCGCCACTGCGCCGCAAGCTTGTGCGCACCGGCCGCACCCTCCCACTGGAAGAGCACGATGACTTCCCGGTCGTCGCTGCGGCTGAAGATCGTGCGTTCCTCGGTCAGAAGAAACGCACCGTCGGCCTCTTTCCCCGCAGGCCCGGCGGAGATCTTGAGCACGTGCACCGGGACCGGCGGCTGGGCGGCCGGGGTCTGGGCCCTCGCCGTCACCGGCACGACTACAAGTAGAGCGGCAAGGATGCGATGGGCATGCTGCAACGAAATCTTCCTTATCTGAGTTAGAGGATGAGCGCGGCGAGCATCCTAGCATGGCCACGGGAGCCTCGATCGCAGCGTGCTCGGGCCCAGCCCTTTTCACCTCCCGTCAGGGAACCCCGATCGCAAGCTCGGCATCGTCGGTCTCGACGCCCTGACGAGTGCGAGCTGGTCGGCCGCTATTGAGGCCCCTGATTGGGCGCGGGCCGGACATTGACGAACACGCCGAGCCGTCGCTCCACGTCACGAATCACACACGATGAGCGCGAAGACCGCGAAGACCACGAAGCCATGCCTTGGCAGAAGTTCGTTTCATCGTGACCATCGTGCTGAAGCCGGCGGCTCCAAGGCGGCATCTCGTGCCGCGAGAGCCGTCCACACCAGCTTCATGGTTGTCGCGACCGGTAGCGTTGTCTCGGTAAGGCCGGCCGTGGGATACTGCCGTCCTTCAACCAGATACGGAGAGCTAACGTGTGCGAGTTTAGGAAACGTCTGCGATCGCGCGCCAGATTTGGCGCACTGGTAGCCCTCGGCCTGGCCCTTGTGCCGAGGCCCGCCCCGCCCAGGACACCCGGACTGCAGAAATCACGAAAAAGCAGGAGGAGAAGGCGGCGCAAGCAGCCCCGTACACGCCAAGTGGCTACGAACGGATCATGAACAGTATCGAGCAGAACTACGTTAGTCCTCCGAGCGGCTTTTTTCCGGATTTCGGGAGCGTGTATCCAGGCGGCGGCTTCACGCTGGGCGCGGGGTATCGCCACTTCTACGCTCGCGAAGCCGTATGGGAGATAAAAGGGCTTTACTCGGTTAAGAACTACAAGAACATCGAGGTCGGGACGCGTGCACCCTGGAACGGCGCCGGCCGGGTCAACCTCGGTATTCGCGGCGGCTGGCGTGATGCGACGCAGATTGGCTACTACGGTCTTGGGAATGACACGGTCGCGGAGGATCGCGCCAACTTCCGCATCAAGCAGTCGTACTTGATTGGCAGCCTTGCCTTCAAACCGTCATGGTGGACCAGGCTGGAAGCCGAGGTGGCCTATGACGATCTTCGGACCGAAGAGGGTCTTGGCGGCCCACCGTCGATCGAGACGAAGTACGATGCGGTCACTGCTCCGGGACTGTTCTCGAGCCCGAAGTACATCCACAGCGAAGCGACCGCTGCGATCGACTGGCGTCCGGCCTCGGGCTATGCCCGCAAGGGCGGCTATTACGGCACCACGTTCGCGGACTTTTCCGACCGCGACAAGACCTACAGCTTCCAGCGACTCGACGGCGAAGTGATTCAGCATCTGCCGATCCTTCGCGAGAACTGGGTGCTCTCGTTCCGGGGCCGCGTGCAGTCCGTGCTCGACGACGACGATACCGTGCCCTATTACCTGATGCCTTATCTGGGCAGCGGCCGCACGCTGCGCGGCTTTTCGACCGCGCGCTTCCGCGATCGTCACACCATGCTGACGTCCGCGGAGTTTCGCTGGATCGTGAACCGGCTCGCGCTCGACATGGCTGTCTTCTACGATACCGGCAAGGTTGCGAGCCGGCGTGAAGATCTGAATTTCGAGAATCTCAACAGCGACTGGGGAATCGGCGCGAGGTTTCACGGACCCACGACGACGCCGCTTCGCATTGAAATGGCCAGGAGCCGAGATGGCTGGCGGCTCGTCTTTTCGAGCAGCGCGGCGTTCTGATTGCGGATGACAACCATGCAGATCCGTACAATGCGGTTTCACTCTCGATTCTTCTGCGGGGCAGCGGCGGCCGCCCTGCTTCTGTTTGGCGCCGTCACGCCCGGCGCGCAGTCACGTCCGAAGTTCTACGCTGACGATCCCTTAGCCCGCGAGCCAGAAACCCAGGACGCTTCGAAAGTCCAGGAGTGGGACATCGGGCTGATTGCGGACCTGACGCTGAACCTCTTCGGCAAGCTTGGCGATCCGACCGTCGGGGTCAGAGCGCAGAACGTGAACACGATTGACGAGGTTCCCGACTCGAGCTGGTTCACGAATCGCATCTACTCACGCGCGGTCACAGTGGATGAGATCACGCGTGGTCCGAACCTCGCCGGCGAGCCGGCGCCAGGCAAATGGACCGTCATCCGTCCGAAGACGGCCGGCACCGCCCCGGGCTTCACGATTCGCGATGAAAAAGGGAGCGTCTGGTTCATCTCGATGGACGCGGACGGCTACCCCAACGCCGCGACGGCGGCGATCGCTGTGGCGACGCGGCTGTTCTGGGCGCTTGGCTACTACCAGATCGAGACGCATCTGACCACGGTCAGGCCGGAGAACGTCGTGGTTGGCGAGGATGTGACCGTCCGGTCGCATGGCCGGCGCCGCCCGTTCACCGCCTCGGACGTGGAGGACGTCTTCGACCGCGCGAACCGAAGCGCCGATGGCTCTTACCGCGTGATCGCCCAGCGCGGACTCGAGGGCAAGGTGGTCGGCGGGTTCAAGTACTACGGCACACGGCCTGACGATCCGAACGATATCGTGCCTCACGAACATCGCCGGGAACTGCGGGCCCTCCAGGTGTTCGGCGGCTGGACGAACCTCGTGGACATAAAGGCCGGCAACACGCTCGACACGGTGGTCACGGAGAGCGGCCGCTCGATCGTGCGGCACTATCTCCAGGATGTCGGCTCCACGTTCGGGACCGGTTCCCTCAATCCTCGTCAAGGTGAAGAGGGTTATGAATACCTTTTTGAAGGAGACCGCACCGCCGCGCGTTTCTTCACCCTCAATTTCTGGATGGCGCCGTGGCAGACCGTCAATTACGACGAGCATCCCGAGGTTGGACTCTTCTCGGCGGAGGTGTACGAGCCTGAGGAATGGAAGCCGCGCGTTCCCGTGGCCGCGCTGTTGAGAATCCGGCCGGACGATGAGCTGTGGGCGACGTTGCGGGTGATGGCGTTCACGGACGAGCACATCAGGGCGGCGGTCAAGACCGGACAGTTCAAGGATCCTGCCGCGGAAAAGCTCCTGGCCGACGTGCTGATTCAGCGTCGCGCCAAAATCGGCCGCACCTACTTCACGAAAGTGAATCCGTTGACGAAATTCGCGTTCGACGGCACCGCACTCACGTTCGAGAATCCGGCCGTCCGTTCCGGTCTCGTCGATGCCCCCAAGGGAGGCTACACCGCGAGCTGGTCCCGGTTCGATAACGCGACCGGGAACACGCAGGCCATTGGCGGTCCGACAACCGGGACCGCAGAGCGCCTGCAGGCGCCAAGCGGGCTACCAGGCGGGGCGGGCGCTTACGTGAAGGTGTCGATTGCGGCCGTGGAACCCGCGACGGCATCGTGGGCAAAGCCCGTAGACGTGTACTTCCGGAGCTCGGGCAGCGGCTGGCAGCTCGTGGGTGTCGAGCGCGTCCCTGTCGGTCCGGCGCCGAATTCAGTCAAACCAAAGTAGCCACGGTTCAGGGGCGGCGGCTCGTGCTGCCCCTGCCCTGCCTCACTCGCGAACTGCCGAGTCACGTCTTCTGACTGTTCTGCAGCTCGCGCAACAGCCACACCTTCGCCAGCCGCCAGTCGCGCATGACGGTGCCCGTCGACGTGCCGATCGGATGCGCCGCTTCGCGGTACGCTCAAGATCCGCGGGATGTTTTGCAGGACGACGGGACCCACAAAGACAGGCCGGGACTCGCCAGTTTTCGGCCTGCTTCTCTGTCCTCAGTTGGTTGCCGTTGCCTCGGGCGAGACCAGTGGCCGGCTTTGATCCCAGGCATGATCACAGCCGCGCGCCCGCGTGGTTGCGGCAGGCGGTCTATTCGTCGTCGCCTTCCCTCCGAGGTCTCGTCTCCGAATTCCATCAGGCGACACGCTCACTCCAGTCGATGTGATACGCGTACAACCAGGCTTGCGCATCCGGACTCGCGAACACCTTGAGCGCGAACGGCATCACAAGATCTCGAAGCCATCGTCCGGCCGTTCCGAGGGTCTTGCTCTGACCGACTCGCGCGGAGTACGCCACCACGCGCTCGACACGCTTGCGCCGCAGCCGCTCGTAGGTGGCAAGCGCATTCGGGACGTCATCACAGTCTCGGAGACACTTAGCGAGGACGATGGCGTCTTCGATGGCCAGCGACGCCCCCTGTCCCGAGCTTGGCGATGTCGCGTGGGCGGCGTCGCCGATGATCACCATCGAGTCGCGGTGCCACGTTGGCACGACGGGCATGTCATAGACAGGGAAGGCGGCGAGCCCATCGGTGGTCGCGCTGATGATGTCGCGCGCCGGCCCTACATCGTCCGCGAAGAGATCGAGCAGCTCGCTCTTCCACTGAGCCTGCGGGATCGCGCCGAGGCTCTCACGGGTCGTCCCGCCATTCCAGGCCATGTTCGCGAACCAATAGACGTCGCCCTGCTCGCGTACGGAGTAACCGAAGAATGCCCGCCGCCCGAAGATCATGTGAAAGATCTCGGGCGTCGGGGGAAGCGTGGTCACTCGCGCCCGACCGCCGAGGCTCAACTGGCCCGTGTATCGAGGCGAAGGTGCCGCCGGATCCACGAGGTGACGGGTTCGCGAATGGATCCCGTCTGCGCCGATGAGCAGGTGGCCATGTGCCTCTGTCCCGTCGGCGAAACGCGCTGTCACACCGCTCTCCGAAGGCGCGGCTGACAGGAGTCTCTTGCCTCCTTCGATTTTGATCCCTCGCTTGAGGGTCTCACGCCGAAGGGCACCGTGCAGCTGACCGCGCTCGACCGTGGTGCTCACCGTCCCATCCGGGAGCCTGAGGCCGTTCGCAACCTCGCCCAGGCGTTTTCCAGACCCGCTCCACATGACCATGCGCGGTGTGGGAAAGCCGTGCGCGACGACCTCGCGGTGAGCGTCGATCGCCTTGAGGGCATCCAGGCCGTTGGACGCAGTGTTCAGGAACGAACCAACGAACTCGGCGTTTCCATCGTGTGCTTCGAACACGGTTGCGTCGATGCCGACCTTCTGCAGCGCCATCGCGGCGACAGGCCCGCCGATTCCGCAGCCGATGATCAGCGCCGTTGTCGGTCGGTTTTGTGTTCTCGTCATGCGAATAGCTTCGCGCGAGGCAACGGGCCTCGTCTTTCGTCGTTGCGCGGTGTTTTGCAGAATCGTGCGCTGATCGCGCGCTCGATCTCCCAGGCGCCATCTCTGCGATGATGTAAGGCCATGAAGACCGGCCGCACGAACGCTCCTCGAGGCAGACGTTCCGATGAATCAGGACCGGCCCTGTCGGCAGAGGTCGGCGACGAGATCGTGCGCTTTCAGGAAGCTTCCAAGACGATCGATCAGGTGGCGGCGGCGATTCTGCGTCTCGATCAGCAAGACCTGCCCTGCATGACGCGCCTGCTGTTCGGCGGTCCCGCAACCGCGCACCAACTGGCAGAGGCGTTACGCCTGCCGCTCAGTACGGTACGCGACGTCGTGGCCAGGCTCGACATGGCGGGCTACGCACGGCGTTCGGCCAGCCCTGGCGGACCACTGATTGAACTGACTCCACACGCGCGCGAGTGGATTGATCGCATCTGGGAACCACTGAGACACCGGGGGACCGAGATGCTGGCGGCGTTCTCGCCTAAAGAACTTTCGCTGATCGTGCAGGTCCTTCGGCGCGCGGGCGACGTGCAGGAGCAGCACATCGCCGACCTTCGACACTGGCTCGAGGAGCCGGCCGCGGCGAGAAAGAGCCATCAGCGCGGGGGCTTGTCACCGGCCGCCCTGCGGCGCGTGCAGGTATTCGTGGAAGCGAACATCGAGCGTACGGTCCACATTCCTGAACTGGCCGCTCGCGCCGGGCTCAGCGTCCATCACTTTGGCAGGGCCTTCAGGACCTCGACAGGTGTCACCCCGCGCGCCTTCATCGAGCGGCGCCGAATAGCGCGCGCTCGCAGTTTGATTGGCGACACGAGCCTACCGCTCGCCGACATTGCGGCGGCCACGGGCTTCGCGACCCAGAGTCATCTGACGACAGCCTTCCGACGGGCCACAGGGTTTACACCCGCGGCGTATCGTCGGGGACGACGGGGCGAGACTGCTGGGAGTCAAGACACGTGAACCACGACCGCCGATCGGCGGTTGTGGACATCACCCGACCGCATCGCAACGCTCGAGCTCGAGGCTGACGCTCGATCCGGCATCCTTCCTGTCGGCGAACGGAAGCGTCCAGCCGCTCGTCAGGATGTACCCCAATACTTCAAGATCAACCCCGGCCAGTGTGCGCAGATCGATTGTAGGCCCACACCGTTCTCGAGACCTCTGACAGGCCCTTCAATTCAACAACAATTGAACGTCACTTTCACACACGGAAATTATCGTCGCTCTACGCTGGAAGCTGCGAGCCAGGGAAAGTCGGTCCAGGGATGTCAGTTCACCTCTCTCTTCTTCGGATCGTGCAGGATAGATCCGGCGTGTCGATCAGGGCCGTCCGAGGCGACGCGCCGAACCGGTCCATCCTCTATGTCGATGGCTCGTTTCGCGCGCCGCTCACGGCAGAACTGCGGCATACGCTTCGAACGCTGCTTCGCGCCGGCGATCGAGCCATCGTCGTGGACCTGCGCGGCGTGTCGACAATCGATGCCGCGGGAATCGGGCAGTTGGTCCGCGCCTACAACATGACCGTCGCGGTAGACGGCGAGCTGCGGATCGTGCATGCGACGGCATGGGTTCGCCACATCCTGGAACGGGTCAGGCTGTTCGACATCTTGACCGGGCGTGTTGAGGTGGGTAGAGGCGCCACATCAGCAGGCGATCAGACCGCCCTACCGGCGACGGTATCTGGCGTCCACAACTCTCCGCGCCGGAGGCGGTCGCGTTCGTGACGTGCGTCGATCACCACCGGAGTGTCCTGATCGGCGCCGCTCCATTCGTCTAGGAACCGCTCGTACGCCCGCAGGCTGCTCGGCGCGTCACCCGCCACACTCTGAGCCCGCGCGGTGCCGAGGACGGCCACGGCCACGAACGGCGAAAATGGATCGCTGCCTCGATGATCCAGAAGGCGCTGGAACTGTCCAGCCGCTGGGGGACCGGCGCCGAGCATCAAGAACGAGAGGCCGCGGAGATAGACCGGCGCCAGTGCTGCGATGAAGCCCAGCTCGTAGGGAGCGACGATCTCCAAGTGCGTGATCGCCTGCGCGGGCCTCGCCCTCGCGAGCTCGATGCCGGCTCTGACGATCGGCACGAGCACGGAGTTGATCAGCGTATGTTCCGGGTGGACCGTTGAGAGATCGTCGGCAATCCCCTCGGCCTCCTCCGGCGATCCGGTCATGGCCAGCCCCAAGGCCGCACGGAGCCGCGAATCGTAACTCGGATTACGATCGAGTACCCGCCGCGCCAGTCGCGCCGCCGGCTCCGTGTGCCCGTAGGCCAGCTCCATCGAAATCGCCCACGCCAGGTGGCTACTGCCGACGTCGGAGAGATTGCGCAGCTCGGCGAGCCGGGCCGCGTTCTCGTAGAGCTGGCGCGCCTCTCGGACCCGTCCCGACCAGCCAACCGCCTGTGCCTGCGCCCCGATCATGTCGAACTCACGAGGCTTGTCTCTGCCCCACTCGAGGTGTTTCGCCGCGGCCGCGTCGTCTCGAGCGAGCACCGCGAGCTGGTACAACAAGCGGCGCGTTGGCAGCGTCTCGATTTCACGCGACACCGCTTGCTCCGCCGTCTGGCACGCCTCCTCGTAGCGGCCAAGGCCGCGATAGGCATGCGCCAGGTTGGAATACGGATAGCCGTGTGACGAATCCCGTCGCACCGCTTCACACCCTTCGTCAACGCCGCGTGCGAAGCTTCCGAGGAAGTTGTGAATGACCGCCAGGCTGTTCGCCGGCTGGAACTCGGTCGGAAACGCCTGCTTCCATTCCTCGAGCGTTTGCGAGGCCAACGACTGATTGCCGGTCACTTCATAGTGATATTGGTAGGCGATTGACAGTCGATCGCGCTGCCCTACCAGGTCCCGCTTGTCGTACGCCAACTTCGCGTACGCCTTGGCCCGATCGGCTTCTCCGAGGTTGCTATAAATCCTCGACAGGCTGATGTAGGCCGTCGCGAAGTCGGGCTCGATTTCGACAGCCTTGACGAAAAATGGAATGGATTCGGCTGCGTGCGAAGGGCGCATCAGCGCGTCAGCGCGCTCGGCCAACAGCCCGGCGGCAGCCGCGCGCGTCGCCAGCGATGCGTACGTCAGTGCCGACTGCTCCATATCGCCGAGTGCGTAGTAGGCCTGCCCCATCTTTTCAAGGATCTGCAGCTCGACGATCTGCGCGCGATCCCCAGGCAGCCTGGACAGCAGCGCCAGCGCATGCTCGAGCACCGCGATCGACTGCTGGTAGGCATACCGGCGCGTGGCATTCTCGGCCGCGAGCACAAGATGACGAACCGCGCGATCGTGATCGTGACCCTCCTCGAAATGCAGCGCGATCTCGGCGGCCGTTTCGTTGGCCGACCGCGACGTCATGGCCTCGAGCCCGACGGCCAACCGATGGTGAAACGTCACCCGCTCGGTAGGCTTGAGCCGGCGGTAGAGAACGTCGCGATAGAGCGCGTGCCGAAATTGATATTCCGAAGTCGACGCTCCGTCCGCCGATGTCCGTACGCCCGAGACCTTGAGGAACTGCTGGCGGGCGGCGAGGTCTTCGCACACCCCCTCCACACTCGAGGCATCATCGGCCAGCATCATCGCCACGGACCAGGTCGTGAAGCGGTGGCCGGCCACGCTCGCGCACTCGAGTAGTTGCTGTTCGGCGTCGCTCGTGTGCTGCAGCTGCATCTCGAGCATCTGCCTGAGGGTTTCCGGCACGCCCGGATCCACCTGCTCGACCGGCGTCGTGATGCGCCAGCATCCATCCTGCCGGGTGAGGACGCCCTGGTGCGCGAGGTGATCCAGCATCGCTGTCATGAAGAGCGGATTGCCGTCTGAATGCCGGTAGATCAGCGTCGCGAACCCCGTCGGCAGATCGCAGGGCGCGAACGAGGCGGAAAGGTACTCCTCGACGTCGGACTCTCGCAGCCGTTCGAGCTCGACCTCGTGGCTCAAGCGATGCAGCAACAAATCGTGCTTCAGCGTCTTGAGCGGGCTCTCTGACAGAATCAGGTCCGCGGGACGCAGCGTCCCCAACACGAAGAGCTTTGCAGGCTCCCGGCGGCGCGCGATCGCGGAAATGACGTCGAGCGTGGAAGGATCAACCCAGTGGAGATCCTCGAGTATGAGTACGAGTGGGACCTTCTCGGTGATGACCTCGAGCGCCTCGCACAACTCGCGCACCATGCGCTCGCGTGTCGCGCCGAGCATCTCGCGCTGCAGCGACGCCTGCTGTTCGGGACGAACCAGCGACGGAAACTGAACCAGCCACGTCGGAGCATGCGCCGCGAGCGTGTCCACTACCAGCGATCGCGATGGGCCGCGGGCGAGTTGACCGATCGCTTCGAGGAGCGGGTAGTAGGGTTCCTTGCCGCCGAAGCCCTCGACTGACTGGCCGCGCGCAACGACCACGTCCGACGAGGATGTGCTGAGGCGTTGAAAGGCGTCAACCAGACTCGTCTTCCCGATGCCCGGCTCACCAAGGACGAATGCGACTTGCCGCGTGCCGCTTCGTGCGGCCGACAGATAGCGGTCGAGCGCAGCCAGGGCGGCACCACGGCCGACGAGCGTCGTTTCGGCGTGCGGCCCGCTCTCCCCGGGATCCCGGGATCGCGAGACTGGTACGTCGTCCTCGTGCGATACCGGAGCGACGAATTGATAACCGCGCTTGGGGAATGTCTGGACGAAGCGCGGGGCCTCGGCGCGATCGCCGAGCGCTCGACGAATCTCCAGGATGTAACGCCGAAGTATCTCCGGCTGCACGTAGGTGTCGGGCCAGACGGCCTCCATCAGCTCGTCGGCAGTGACCAGGCGTCCCGCGTGGTCGACGAGATATCGCAACACCGCAAACGGCTTGGGCATCAGCGACACGCGGGTCTCGCCTCGCCACAAGCACTGGTTGACGGTATCCAACAGGAACGGCGCGAACGATGTCATGCTCAACCCGGTCTGGCCGATCCGATCCAATCTAGCACCGTCCCCACTTCTACTCAGACGATTGATGCTGCCCGGCTGGTTCGGTTTTTCTGATGGTGACACCTGTCGGCGACTTCGACCTCGGCCATTCGGTCGATGCGCCACCCCCAACACATTTTTCACGGGAAGTTGCACGCGACTTTCACACGCCCCTCCGTTTCAGCCACGTATGGTGATGACGTGATGCGATGGGCGTTTGTTCTCCAGCTTGGGTCCCAAACGAAAGCACCACCGGGGCAGCTCGAAGGGTGGATTGAAGAGGTCGACACCGGCCGGGAGATGCGGTTTCGATCCACGGACGAGCTGCTCGCGTTTCTCGGCGAGTGCTTCGAGGCCACCCAACGCCGCCGGCGGGCCGCCGATGACAATGCCGACGACGACGACATGTGCACGCGGGGCACATGAACGATCGATGGCCCGACTCTGGTGCGGAACCCTCCGCGCGGATTCGGATGTCTTAGCTAGCGTAGTCGGCGACGTGCAATCGGTCGACGGAGTGCCTCGACGCTGAGACACACCGTGTCACTTTCAGGTGGCGTCGCTCGTCATACGTATAGGGAGTCGTCACGGACCAGGAGTCGACAGCGTGACGAACGTTCGGGCGGAGTGAGGCAGTCCAATGGCGAAACGGATGATCGTGATGCTGGTGGTCGTGCTGATGGTGATCGGCGGCCTCGGATTCGTGAAATTTCGACAGATTCAAACGGCCATGGCTCAGAGCGCGGCGTTCCAGCCACCACCGGAGGCCGTAACCACCCTCGTCGCCCAACACGAAGAATGGCCGTCGACGTTGAGCGCTATCGGCACCATGGCCGCTGTGCAGGGCGTCACGGTCAGTGCCGACCTGCCGGGTACCGTCCACAACATCGCGTTCGATTCCGGACGGTCCGTCCGGCGCGGCGATGTGCTGGCCGAGCTCGATACACGCCAGGAGCGCGCTCAGCTGGCGGCGATCGAGGCACAACGCGACCTGGCGCAACTCAATTACAACCGGATGAAGGGTCTGCTGAGCGATCGCGTGATCTCGCAGGCCGAGTTCGACCGGGCGATGGCCGAGCAGAAGCAGACGGTCGCACAGGTCGGCGAGATCCTCGCGACGATCGAGAGAAAGACGATCCGCGCGCCGTTCGCGGGCGTCCTCGGTATTCGCCAGGCCAACCTTGGACAGTACCTCGCCGCGGGCGATGCCATCGTGCCGCTGCAGTCGCTCGATCCGATTTACGTGAACTTCGGTGTGCCGCAACAGGAAGTGGGACAGATTCGGACGGGCCACCGCGTTCGGCTCACAGCCGCCAACGTGTCAGACGCGGAACTCGCCGGGCGCGTGACGGCCATCGACTCACTGGTCGACGAGGCCACGCGAAACGTCCAAGTCCAGGCGACCCTCGCCAACCCTAGCGGCAAGTTGCGGCCCGGCATGTTCGTGCAGACGGAGCTCGTGCTCGGCTCCAGCCGCTCGCTCATCGCGCTGCCCGCGTCGGCGATTAGCTATGCCCCATTCGGCGACTCTGTGTTCATCGTGACCGACCTCAAGGGCGACAACGGGCAGACGTACCGTGGCGTGCGGCAGCAGTTCGTCAAGCTCGGCGCGGCGCAAGGGGACCAAATCGCCGTCATGTCCGGCGTATCGGCCGGCGACGAGATCGTGACGTCTGGAGTGTTCAAGCTCCGCAACGGCGTCGCGGTGGTCGTCAATAACAAGGTGCAGCCTGGCAACAAACGATCGCCCAAGCCCGAAGACAGCTGAAGCGGCAACGCCACCCGTTGCAGCACAGCCGAGAGCCATCATGCGTTTCACAGATTTGTTCATCAAACGGCCGGTCCTGGCAATCGTCGTCAACCTGGTCATACTCATCGCAGGGCTGCAGTCGATCCGCGCCTTGAGCGTCAGACAGTATCCGCGTAGCGACATCGCGGTCGTGCGCGTCTCGACGGCCTACGTCGGCGCCAACGCCGACCTGGTGCGCGGCTTCATCACGACGCCGCTCGAGCGCGTGATTGCCAGCGCCGACGGCATCGACTACATGGAGTCGTCTAGCGCGCAGAGCCTCAGCACGATCACTGTGCACCTGCGGCTCAACTACGACACGAACGACGCACTCACGCAGATACAGGCCAAGGTCGCGCAGGTCCGCAACGACCTTCCACCCGAAGCGGAGGCGCCGATCATCGAGGTCGAGAACGCAGACACGCAGTTCGCCGCGCTCTACCTCAGTTTTGCGTCACCCGATCTCGATCAGAACCAGATTACGGACTATCTGATTCGTGTTGTGCAGCCGCGGTTGAGCGCGATCAGCGGCGTCCAGCGCGCCGACATCCTCGGCGACCGGACATTCGCGATGCGCATCTGGCTGAAACCTGACCAGATGGCAGCGCACGGCATCTCGCCGTCGATGCTTCGCGAGGCGCTGGCACGCAACAACTACTTGTCCGCCCTCGGCCGCACCAAGGGGTCGATGGTGTCGGTCAATCTGGTCGCGAACACTGACCTGCGGTCGCCCGAAGAGTTCCGTCAGCTCGTCGTCAAGCAACACGGCGGCGTCGTCGTCCGGCTCGGCGACATCGCCGACGTCGTGCTCGGTGCGGAGAACTATGAAGAGGACGTTCGCTTCAATGGGCAGACCGCGGTGTTCATGGGTGTCTGGGTCCTGCCCACCGCCAACTCGCTGGACGTCATCCGCCAGGTGCGCGCCGAGATCCCCGTGCTCCAGGCGCAGATGCCGGCCGGCATGCAGGCGGGCACGCCTTACGACGCGACCGCGTACATCGAAGACGCGATCGACGAAGTGCTCACCACTCTCAGCGAGACGCTGATCATCGTCATCGTCGTGATCTTTCTCTTCCTCGGATCCTTGCGCTCCGTCCTCATCCCAATCGTCGCCATTCCGGTCTCGCTCGTCGGCGCCGTGTTTCTGATGCTGGCGGCCGGCTTCACCATCAACCTCCTGACACTGCTCGCCATCGTCCTCTCGGTCGGCCTTGTCGTGGACGATGCGATCGTGATGGTGGAGAACATCGAACGCCACATCCGCGCCGGCAAGCCGCCGACCAGGGCGGCTATCGATGCGGCGCGTGAGTTGGTCGGTCCGATCATCTCCATGACCATCACGCTCGCCGCCGTCTACGCGCCGGTCGGCATCCAGGGCGGTCTCACCGGCGCCTTGTTTCGCGAGTTCGCGTTCACCCTCTCCGGCGCGGTGATCGTGTCGGGCGTGGTAGCGCTGACGTTGTCGCCCATGATGGGGGCGAAGCTGCTCCGCTCCGGACATAGCGAGCGGGGCTTCGCCGGATGGATCAACCGGCGGTTCGACCGCCTGCGAGACGCTTACACGCGAAGGCTCACCGGGACGCTGCAGGTACCCGACCGGTCGTTCTGGTCCTGTGGCTGATTGTCGCCACGCTGATGGTGCCCTTCTACATGTTCTCGCAGCGGGAGCTCGCGCCCGGCGAAGATCAGGGCGTCGTGTTCTCCATCCTGCAGACGTCGGCGAACTCGACGCTCGATCAGACCCGGATGTTCGCGGAGCAGGTCGCGGAGGTCTACCGATCCCTCCCCGAAGCCGATAGCATCTTCCAGCTCACGTTTCCGACTGGAGGCTTTGGCGGCTTCGTCACCAAGCCGTGGAGCGAGCGGACAAAGACAACGGAACAGCTACTGATGGAAATCGCGGCGCCGCTCTCGCAGATTCCCGGCATCCGCGCCATCCCGCTGACTCCGCCACCGTTGCCCGGCGGCGGAGACTTCCCGGTCGACCTCGTCATCGCCTCGCCGGCTGAGCCGGAACGGCTTCGCGATCTGGCGAGCCAACTTGTGGCGAAGGCGTTCGCGAGCGGTCTATTCATCTTCGCCGACGCCGACATGAAGTTCGATCAGCCTCAGACCGAAGTGGTCTTCGATCGCGACAAACTCCGGTCGCAAGGTGTCGATCTCAGTCAAGCCGGCCGCGATCTGTCGACGCTTTTCGGCGGCGATTACGTGAACCGCTTCAGTAACCAGGGGCGCAGCTACAAGGTGATCCCACAGGTCAAGCGCACCGAGCGCCTGACACCCGATCAACTGTCTCGCATGTACATCACGGGCTCGGACGATCAGCTCGTGTCGCTGTCGACTTTTGGCAGTCTCCGCACCACGACGGAGCCACGGGAGCTGAAGAAATTCCAGCAGCTCAACGCCGTGCGCATCCAGGGTGTCATCCCGCCCCCAGTGCCGCTCGATCAGGCCCTGACTTTCCTGGAAACGGAAGCCAGGGCCATCCTGCCGCAAGGCTTTACGATCGACTACGCGGGTGAGTCGCGCCAGCTGCGCACCGAGGGCGGCAAGTTCCTGGCGACGTTTCTGCTTTCCGCCATCCTCATCTATCTCGTCCTGGCGGCGCAGTTCGAGAGCTTTCGCGACCCGTTCATCATTCTGGCCGGGTCTGTGCCACTCGCCGTCTCGGGCGCGCTGCTCTTTTCGTTCCTGGGACTGACGACGTTGAACATCTATAGCCAGGTCGGGCTGATCACACTCGTCGGCCTGGTCTCGAAGAACGGGATCCTGATCGTGCAGTTCGCGAATCATCTGCAGGAAACGGGCACAGACAAACTCGCCGCCATCATTGAAGCGGCGGGCACACGCTTGCGGCCGATTCTGATGACGACAGCGGCCACCGTCGCCGGGCATTTTCCGCTGGTGATTGCGACAGGACCGGGCGCGGGAGCGCGCAACAGCATCGGCATCATGCTCGTCAGCGGCATGATCATTGGCACGGTGTTCACCCTCTTCGTGGTGCCGTCGATCTACATGCTCGTCGCACGCACGCACTCTGCCGAATCGGCGCTCGAACCAGAAGGGATCGAAGAGGACGATCTCGCCCGTTCGGCCGGATTCCGGCCGTCGCCAGTCTGAACGTTCGGCGCGTTTGTGAGGGTCGACTTATGAGAAGTCTCGCCATCGCGACTGTCGTGGCAGCAGGACTGTTCGCCGGGTGCACGGTGGGCCCGAACTATCGCCGGCCCGCGATCTCGCCGCCTGTCGCCTTTCGCGGGGCGGACTCGCCAGCCGGTGACCCTACGTCGTTGGCGGACCTGAAGTGGTTCGCGGTCTTCGAGGACGAGCAGCTCCAGCAAATGGTGCGCACCGCACTCGTGCGCAACTACGATGTCCGCGACGCCGTCGTGCGAATCGAGGCCGCTCGCGCCAACCTGGGCATCACCAGAGCCGACCAATTTCCGACGGTCGAGGCGGGTGCAAGCCTGCCGACCGTGCGCACGTCGACGAGCGGGTCGATTCCATTACCCGAGGGCATCGACCAGACGCGGACGTTTGGCATCGTGGGACTCAATCTTCTCTCGTACGAGATCGACGTGTGGGGACGGCTGCGGCGCGCGACTGAGGCCGCCCGCGCCGACCTGCTCGCCAGCGAGCACAACCGTCAGACTGTCGTCACGACGCTCGTGAGCGACGTGGCCAGCGTGTACTTCAACCTGCTCGGGCTCGACGTAGAGCTCGAGATCGCGCGTCGGACGTTGTCCGTACGCCAGGACTCGCTGGCCCTCATCCGAAACCGCGAACGCGGCGGTCTGGGTACCCTTCTCGATGTACGACAAGGCGAGCAGCTGGTGCATGGCGCTGCGCAAGTCATTCCAGCCGTCGAGCAACTGATCGAACAGACGGAGAATCAGATCTCCTTCCTCCTCGCCGGCGACCCGAGCGCGGTCGCTCGCGGCCGTCCTCTGGCCGATCAACCGCAGCCACCTCAGGTTCCCGCCGGACTCCCGTCGGCGTTACTCGAGCGACGACCGGATATCCGCGCGGCCGAGCAAGATCTCGTGGCGGCCAACGCCATCATCGGGGTCGCCAAGGCCGCCTATTTCCCGCGCATCACGCTCACCGGCCTGCTGGGGTTTCAAAGCGATCAGCTGAGCGGCCTGTTCTCGGGGCCGACGCGCGCGTGGCAGTTCGTCCCGCAGATCACGCAACCGATCTTCAACGCAGGTCGCGTGCGGTCGAGTGTGAAGCTGGCCGAAGCGCAGCAACAGCTCGCACTCATCGAGTACGAGCGAGCCATCCAGAACGCGTTCCGCGAGGTGTCCGACACGCTGATTCAGCACCGGAAGGTACGGGAGATTCGCGCCGAGCAGGAGCTGCTGGTCGCCACGCTGCAGGATCGTTCGCGCATGGCCTACAGGCGATACGAGGGTGGCATCGATACGCTGCTGAATGCGCTCGATGCCGATCGTGACCTCTTCGAGGCCGAGCTCAGGCTCGCCCAGACCAAACGGAACGAACTGCTCGCGCTCGTCCAACTCTATCGAGCACTCGGGGGCGGCTGGCAGCAATAGAGGAGGCCGTCGCGACTCGTCCAATTACATTGGGCCAACCGCGGGGCGTGTGTCCATTCATCGCTCTGGCGGCTTCACCGGTCCGCGTTCGACGCCGACAAGCGACCAGCTGGCCGAAGGCCCAGCTCCGTCGCGGCGGAAGAAGAACGTCGACGGAATCGCCCATCCAGGCCGCTGCGCGTGCGCAGCCGTCACGCTGACGCCGACGAAGTCACTCCCCATCAACCCATCGGGCGCGCGGGCCGATTCGCTCGACACTATCATCCGCTCGCCGACAGGTGTTCGCTGACCGGTCGTGTTTTCGAATCGGAACCAGTTGAGCTCGTACCGCTCGGGTGCTGTGGCGGCTTTCGCATCGACGGCTGCGTTCGCGAACGTCAGTGTGCCGGCTGCCGACAATGCGGTCTCGACGACCGGGCATACCTGGTTGATCCAGGCAGCGACCACTTTGTCGCGACGGGCAATGACCGTCTTCGTCATGAAATCGGTTGCCGCCGGATCGCTGTACGCCGCCTTCTCGACGACGGAACGTATCGCCTGGTCTGAGAACTTGGACACGATGCGCGCGGCCCAGAACGCGTCGTCCGGCCGCATGTTTTCGAAGGCCGGGTTGGGGTATTCCGGTTTCCACGTGAGTGGATCGAAGCGCTCGGCCTCGAGCCGTCCGACCGAGCGGGGCACGCGAGGATAGTTGATGGTCATCCACGGTCTCACGTACAGACCAAGCGTGACCAGCGTCAGCCACCCTGGTCTCTGCTCGAACATGTACTCGTTCCCCGGCCGGTGGCGCTGGGCATAGACGGTGCCGCTACCGAGGATGGATCCGAAGTCGAACATGTAGTGCTTGATCCACGCGCGCCCGTTGGTCGTCTCGAGCATGTCGAGGCTGTTGATACCCCGCGAGTCGTCGTGATTCAGCCAGGCGCCGAAGACCCGTGCCCCACGCAGCTCGCGCCGGTGCTCGTGTAGCACGAGATCGTTCGGGTCGTCCGGGCGGCGGCTGTAATAACGGAAGTTGCCGAGCGGCTTGCCAGGCGCGAAGCGGCTCACGAGCACACGGTACCGCCCATTCTCGAGGCGGGCGGCGCGGTTGAAGACATTGTCGAGATCGTACTTCTTCAGCCGGCGCCGTCGGCCGTTGAGCGGATCGCGAATCGTGGCCGTGTCCGCAATCACGAGCGACTCGCGATCGAGCTCGGCAAGATAAACGTCGACCACGTTGTAGCCGATCGCATGATAAAACGCGGTCCCGATCATCTCGGCTCCGCTAGCCAGTTCCGGGTTCGACGGCGGGTCGACTTCAACTTGATACAGCTGACCCTCTGCGTCAGTCATGCGGAAGCCCGGCTGCACGCCGGTGCTCTTCCCAGCAGAGACCTTCCAGCCATCGAGGGTCACGCGCTCCGAGCGATCCGGTCCTCTCGCGATTTCTGCGACGCTTAAGGCCTTCCGGCCGATGCGGTTGGTGAACCAGCTCGAATCGGGAACTTCGTCGACCGTGTTGACGTTGAGCGCACGCACGTCTCGCCGCTCTCCGGGATGTCCGAGCGTATTCACGACGAAGTCGTAGCCGTTCGAGTCTTCGATCGGCCCGGCCTTTGACGCGTCCATGGCGCGATCGTCATCCGTCCAGCGCGGATCGTCGGGATAGAAGTGCGGGGCAGCCGAGCGTAGCGACACGAACGTGCCTGCGGCCAGCAGGCCGACCAAGCCGGCAAGCGCCACCCACTGCGCCGGACTCGCCCTACGCCCGCTCGCCATTCTAGAAAACGCCGCCGAAGACGATATAGAGGTGCTTGCCATCACGACTTCCAAACGCGGCATCGACACGAAGGATGACGCCGCTGTTGCTGTTGAACCGGAACCCAATGCCGTAGTCCGATTCGAGGTTCTCGAAATCGAGATCGTCACGACTGTTCGCGACCTTTCCGGCGTCGTAGAAGAGGGCCGCGTCGAAACCGCTCCAGATCTCCCAGCGGTACTCGCCCTGTGCCAGGATCGCGTGCGGTGCTCGGAACCGGTACTCGCGGAAGCCGCGCAGGGTCTCGTTCCCGCCAAGCGTCGGCATGAAATAGAACGGCATGGTCTGGCCGGCGCTGGTGTCCGATGTCGAGACGAAGAGCCGCGCCGCGATCACGCGACGGCCCGCCAGAAAACCGATGAACTGGCGCAGGTCCGCATCGATGCGGTTGAATGAGAACTGGCCGAGGGTGCGATCGTCGTAGTGCGAGAAGTCGACCCGATACCAGCCGCCCTTCTTCGGATATCGCGGTTCGCGATAGTCGACCTCGAGGAACGCCTCTGTTCGCAGGAAATCCGCTCGGGCGTCGATGCCGGGCGCCTCGGACGGATTGAACTCGTCGGCCGTGTTGGGGAACCGATCGTTCTGCCCGGTGCCGAGCCGTGGCTGCAAGGTACTCGAGTCCGCCACCGACGAGCAGGTGTCTGGCGGTGGGTCTGACGGCCACGCGGCCGCCGAAGTGGTTCGTCCGGATCGCGTAATCGGATCGATCGTCCCGGTTTGAATCGGGTCCGAGGCCAAAGAAATTTTCTTGCGGATAGTCGCGGTGACTGGCCCAAGTCTCGAGGTACAAGTGGTTGTCCGCAAGCCGCGGAAATGTGAGCCGCCCTTCGGTCGCCCAATACCGCTTGACACTACCGGCCGCCCAGATTTCAAGCGCCCCGGTGTTGGAGAAGAGATCGCGATCACGAAAGCCCAGGCCGTAGGCGAACCCGCTGCCCGTGGTCAACGACCCGAGCTTTGGATGGAAGCCTTCGCGATCGAGGATGAAAATCGCTTTGTCCTCGGCGAAGTCGAGGGCCCTCTCCACGCGGTTCGGCTCGTAGGGCTTGACCTCTTTCGCCTGTTGTTCGCGGCGCTGCCGGTCGGCCTCTTCACGTGTCGACGGTTCCTGCGACCAGGCAACGCTCGACGCGAGGATCGACAGCGTCACACTCAGCACTGCTACGCGGAGCATGAGCCACAGTCTACATCGATCGAGCAATTAGCCAAGGGCCGAATCGTCGATCCTCCGCGTGACGATGTGTCCGAACGCCTCGCGATCGCCTGCGGCGGCGGCGGTCACGAGCGGCTCGAGATCGTGAATCCGGGCCGTCATCTCAGTGCTCCGTCCGGACCGCACGTCCCAGGAATGCATCCATCGTCTTCAGCAGGAATGCGAGGTCGTCGAACATGATGAAGTGCAGCGCTGTGGCTGCGGGCACGATCTCATGTGTCGGCACGCGTTTCATTTGAGCGGCATACGCGGCCCGCGCGCGATCCTCGCCGCCGGGCATCGAGGCGAACGTCTTCAATGCCGGCACGAGCAGCACTGGTGTCCGGATCGCGGCTACGTCTTCACGCAGGTCCGTCGTCATCAGCTCGCCGATCATCGCCGCGGCGGCGTGCGGGTCCGACCCGGCAGCCCATCGCGTCGCCGTGTCGATCTTGGCTGGATCGCTCATCATCGCAGCAAATGCCATCCGACTCTGCATGCCGAGCTGCTCCCGCGAGAGCGACGCGTAGAGTTGACGCATCTGTTCCGCCTGGGGACGTGCGGACTCGACGGTCGCGGTCGGGTTCGCCAGGGCCGCCAGGAACGGCACACCGTCGACCGACACAATCGGTCCGACGAGCTCAGGCGCCGTCGCCCCAACCCACAACGCGAGAAACCCGCCGAGGCTGTGGCCGACGAGCACAGGCCTGCTGAGCTGCTGTCGTCGAATGTACTCGATGATCTCATCGCGCACGCGCGAAAGGATCGGCGCCGCGACTGCCGGCTGCCCCGCGAAGCCGGGGAGTGTCAGCACATGGCATGTAAAGCGTGTCTTGTAATGGGCGACGACATCATCCCAGACCGCGCCTGACGAGACGAAGCCGGGGATGAGAATCATGGCCGGCCCGCGGCCCCCGACGCGAGCAGCAAAGGCGGGCTGTGGGTTGGCGTGGGCGATCAGCGGAGCGAGCAATACGGCGGTCGTTACGAGCAGGATGCGGAGCCGACGGTCAGTCATGTGGATCCTCCACTGACTGAGTAGCCGGAGGAGGGGAAAGGTGACCGGGTAGCGCTTCCCTGCGCGGCGCGCACCCCGGTAGCCGATCAGTGACCGTGTGTCACGGCTGACTCCGAAGGAGACGTTCGTCTCGGGGCGATCGCCGCGTGAACGCCGTCCGCGGAGAGCTCCACCAGGAACTTCGTAGCCGGGTGCGTGTCTAATGAAGGAGTGACGCACTGGCCTCGCGCAGCTATGAGCATGTCGGCCATCATTGGGGTCTGTGTGCTCTCCGCGGTCGCTGCGGAACAGGTCACCGCGCCTCGCAAAGTCAAGGACGTGAGGCCCGTTTATCCCCGCGAATCACTTGAAGCCGGCGACGAAGGAGGGGTCCTCCTCGAGTTGAACGTTACTCCTTCCGGCACGGTCGGACAGGCTCGCATACTCTGGTCGCAGTGCAAACGTCTCGAGCAGGCGGCACTCACGGCCGCCGGGCAATGGCAATACACGCAGGTCCCCGTCAACGGAAAACCGGTGCCCTTCACGATCGTGGCCGACGTTCCCTTCAGGCTGCCAGCTCGATTCAAAGAGCGAGCTAGCCGAGCCGGTGCATGCAAATGGAAAGACCCGCCAAAGGCCATCACTGAATGACGGCTATCGGTAGCTGCACCGGCTAGTGGCCACTAGGAGCGACGAACCGGGGACTGACCGTGTGTCACGGCTGAATGCGAAGGAGGAAGGCGTCCGACGAGCCGGCGAACGTCTCGCTGCCCGTCGGGGTCGCCACGACCGCCGCCGTTACTCCCACGACTCCAGCAGGTTCGGTGACAGTGGCTGCAATTTCGACGAGGAACGCGTTTGCCGCCTTCGCGTTCTTCGATCCACGACCGAACGCGTACGGAGATGCGCCGGCAGATCCCGCTACGACGATCGCGCCACTCGGACCGCTTGCGATCGACGCACCGCGTTCGCCCTCGAACGGATCCCCCCCACCCCAGACGGCGGCGTCATGTCCCTTACCGTTGGCGAGTACATTCCAGACGAACGCATCGGCGCCGGACGGCTCGGTGAGGACGTTGCCGGTGATGTGCAGGCTTCCGTCCGCGGCAACCGCCACGTCCTGCGCGGAGCCGAAGCCTGGCCCACCGACGCTGAGCCATACGAAGTTGCCGCCAGAATCGAAGCGCGCAACAAGGAGATTTGGGTTGAAGCCTGTGCCGGCCGTGTCGCCCACCACGAAGACGCCGCCATCGGGCGCAGCCACGATGCCAAAGGCAAACGTCTGGTCGTCGTTCGGAATGCCGGTCTTCCCGACCACTCCCCACTCGCGCTGCACGCCCACAGTGCCATCCGGTGAAAACGTCACGAGGAAGGCGGAGTTGCCGGTGTCGCCGGCAATGTAGATGTTGCCGTCGGTGGCGAGCGCAACGCCGCGCGCGACGTCGAAGCCGTCGCCGCCCCACGTGCGCTGCCAGTTGAGCGTTCCGGTTAGCGTAAAGCTCAACAGGAACGCGTCGGCCTGTCCTGCGCCGAAGTCGAAAGTGGCGCCCGTGACATAGATCGTTCCATCCGGAGCAATGGCAACTGCGGTGGCACCTTCCTGGTTGCCTCCCCACGTGAGGTCCCAGGTCACCGCACCCTCGGTACTGAACTTCGCAAGGAAGATGTTGCCGTCTCGGTAGTTGCCCAGCACGACAACGCCTGAGTTGTCCGGGGCGACGGCGACATCGATGCCGGATTCCTGGCCGGAGTTGAGCTCGTCTGGTGCGGTTCCATACGTGCGTTGCCACAAGAGCGTGCCGTTTGTCGCGTACTTCAAAAGGAACGCATCGTCGTCACCAGCGCCGAAGCTCCGCGTTCCTCCCGTCACGTAAACGCTGCCGTCACCGGCAGCAGCAACCCCTTGCGCGCCGTCCCTGTCTGGACCGCCCCACGTCCGTTCCTGCTGGAGCACGTATGCGAGGAGGGTGACGTGTAACAGGGTGAGAGCCGCGCCCGCCGCGATCGTTTTTCGCATGACGCTCCTTTTTGATGAGGGTGTGTTCGCCCGAAAAAGCAATCCGGACGCCAGCGCCGCGCGCCCTCTGATCCGCGGCGGAACGAACGCCTTCAGCCGCGCCCGCTTACTTCGTTGGGAAGCGCTTACGAGACTCGAATCGGTCGTTTTGAGGAGGAGCTGCCGGCGAATCACTTGCGACCAGACTGGAAAAGGCTCCGTTACCAGGGTGTCCCTTGTTCGGTTGGGCTTGTATGAGCGTTTGAGATCAGTGACAAATACAAGGGAGAGGTCCGGCACTCGATGCTGGTAGCTCCTTTTGGACTTTCGTAAACAGCAGCTGCTGGCTCAATATTCGATCTTAAGGATGATCCGAACGGCACATCGCAGCCACGGAAAAGGAGTCACATGCGCTCTACTTTCAGATCGCTTGCTTACACGCTGGCGGTGATCATGATGGGCGGTCAGGGCTCAGGCACGACCGCGGAGATCCCCGATTCGCTGACCATACGTGCGTCAGCCCGGCCGGACGTCCAGCCCCAGCCCAGCCCTTGGACGCCTGAGCTGAGGGCCCAAATCCTCACTGTCATGCGACTCAATCGTCAGGCGTTTCAGGAGGATGCCGTGTTGAAGCGCTACAACGAGAGCCGTCCCGCTCGGGATCTGGCGGCGTTCGTGTCGTGCGATCTGCCACGTACCGCAAGCGGCGCGCCTGCGGCCCAGTACGTCCCGGCGATAGCGCGGAGCACGCCTCGGGTCTATCCGGAAACGAAGGTTGCCGATTGCTTGAGCACCACAGGAGGCCTGTCCGGCACGCGAGCGTCCCCACTCGCACAGCACTACTACTGCAGCCTGCCCGGCCTGTCGCCAGACATTCGCGGATGTTTCACGTTCCAGCTGCGACTGGCGAGCGTCTCACGAACCCGGAGCGCCTGGGACGACGACGGGTACCTGGTGGATGGAACGAAGCTTCCGATTCAGAAGGGATGGAACTTCCTTGGTCCCGACCCGGCGAAGGTGCCCGATGTGGCGACCGCGTTCAACTACTGCGTAGTCGATGGGCGTCCGCATGTGCTCAATACGCGCAAGAACCAGAAACCCGTGCCTCTGGACATCAAGAAGGTCTTTCCGACCCCGACGCGCCCCATGTGCTGGGTGGCGGAGACGCAGCTGCAAATCTTCCAGGGCATCATGAGCGGGATGATCAACCCGCCGGTCTCGGAGCAAATCGCGCTGCTGAAGGAGTATTACGGGTGCGAGGCGATCAAGGGAAAAGTCAGCGCGTCACGATTCAAAATACTCTGCGAGGTTTCGGCGGGTGCCAAGTGATGGCTGGAGTGGCTGACACGGCTCAGGCGGCCAAAAAGCAGTGACATGCCTGTGTTCGCATCCGCAGACTCGAGGCAGCGGGATGACGCTGCGACGCCAGAACTTTATCGTCGCCGTCGATGATTCCTCGCTTTTGGGCCTACGTGACTACGGTGGTCTTTGGACTCGGCGTGCTGGCCTGGCCGGAGCAGGACAGTTGGATGTTCCTGAGGTTATCGGAACGCCACGGCCCGTCGACGGTGGACTTGATCGGGCTCGCATTCATTCTCGTGGGTTACGTTCCAATGGCCGCGCGCGTGTGGGCTCGACGAGTGCAACTTCAATCCCGCTTCGGCGCATCGTGGCTCTGGATGATTGCGCTCGTGTGGGTGTCGTGGGGCGGCATCGTGGCTGGCGTGGTGGCGGAGCAAGAGCTCGTGTTGTGGACGAGCGTCACCGCGAGCACGGTCGTCCAGGCACTCTTGATCGTGCCGGCATTTCTGCGCGCACGAACGAGCGAATGACCATCGCTTGGCGTTTCACTCACGCGCCGGACCTCCTCCGAGACTGGTGAACTTGCTGCAGCCGTGAGATCAGCGGCCACGCTGGCCCGACCCGTTCCTGGAGGACGTCTTCACTCGAACCTTCTTCGAAGTCGTGGATCGAGTCGCCATCAGGAGATTGGTCACCGCCCTGGACGATTTCCGCCACTGGCTCGTCCGGCAATTCGCCTGAATCGATGGGTCACTCCCCTTGGATCGTGAACGCGGACCAGTAGTATGGATGGGTCCATCGGGTCTGCTTCAGCATCAACAGTTGCGCGGCACGAAGGGCCGCGGCAGGAGACCGGCCGGCCGAGATCAGCTCCCTGTAGAACCGCGCCATGAGGTCCGCGGTCGCGTTGTCGCTGACGCTCCACAGGCTCACGACGACGGTGGCGGCGCCCGCATACATCAGGCCACGGGTCAGCCCGACCAGTCCCTCACCTCGGATTTCCTTTCCCAGGCCGGTCTGACAGGCGCTGAGGACGACCATGTCCGCCGAGAGTTCGAGGCCGTAGAGCTCGTCGGCACGCAGGAACCCGTCCTGTGGGCGGCCGTCCCGGTCTACCAGCGACAGCACGATGGCCGACAGTGAGGGGTTCACGCTGTCGACGAAGCCGTGCGTTGCGAAGTGGACGTAGCGGTAGCCCTTCAACCGGTCACCGGTGACCACGCCCTTCCTCGCGTCAAAGCCCGTCACCGCCAGACCCGCGCCGCCAGCGGCGGCGGTGATCGCGCGCGCCTCGGCGGCCGTCGCGGGCAGGCGAGGGATGACGGCGCGCGCGCCTTCGACCGACGAAGGCGCCAGGTGCTGGAGCAGGCGCGACCGGTCCACTGGCTCTGGTGCCAGCGAGGCAGCAGCACCGGACTGGGTGACCCGGGGATCCGTCGCGTCGAAGACCGGGTCGGCGACGATCGCCAGCGTATTGGCGGCGCGCGTCCGTCCCGCGAGCAGCCCGCGCTGCACGGCGAGCATCGATGCCGAAGGGAGATTCACGATCTCGGCGCGGGTGACGAGCGGCGAAGCGGCGACCCCCGGCAGCGGCAGCATCCCGAACGGCAGATAGTGCAGAGCACCGTCGGCAACGACGAGCAGCCGCGCGTTGGCGGCGATCGGCAGCACCGGTTTGAGGATCATCGTCGAGAGCGCGGCCAGCGCCTCAGGGAGTGCGGCGTCGGCCGCGGCGATCCGCGCGCGGCGCGTCGCGTCGGTCTCACCGGCGACCGACCTTCCGCGCGCGGTGACGGCGTCGTAGACGTCGCGGGTCGCCGCTTCGACGACATCGCGAGCGGGCAGCCTGGCGCTTCGGATTCGGTTCCGGTCGACGATCCAGACATAGCCCGCGTCTTCCCCGAGCGCATACTCGATTAGCGTCGTTCGCGGATCGAGGAGGTTGCGCTGGATCGCGGCGACGTCGAGCGGCGCCGGCTGCACCATCGCGGCCCAGGCCGGGCTCGCCGAGCGCAGTTTGACGTCGATCGCGTCGTACTCTGCCTCGAGCGCCCGCACCTCCGTGGCGAGCGTCTCGGCTTCGGCCGTCCGGCTGCCGCGGGCGGCCAGGTCGAGCAGCCGCGCGGTCTTGCCGCCCAGGGCGGCGCCGACCTCGCGCTCCCGCGCGACGAGCTGCGGGTCGGCTCCCCGGCGGAGATCGCGGGCACCGCTTTCCGCGAGCAGGTCGATGAGGCTGCGCGCACGCGCCCGTTCGCTGACCGCCAGCGCCCGGACGTCGTGCCCGGCGGTGGGGTTGGCCCCGTGCTGCCGCATCAGCACGTCGACGTGGAGCAGCGCGACATCGTACTGATTGGAGAAATAGGCGGTGCGCAGCTGCCGGCTCGCGACTCGGCCTCTGACCTCTTCGATCGTTCGCAGCGCCTCGGCCACGTGGCCCTCGGCCGCCGCCAGGTCGCCGGTGTCGCGCGCAGTGCGAGCGAGGAGGTAGAGGGTGCCGGCCGTGTTGCTGCGGTCGCCGATCTCGCGGAGGCTCGCCAGCGCGCGGCGCCCGTGCTCGAGCGCCTCGGGGTAGCGCTTCAGCGCGGCTTCGGCGGCGGCGAGATCGCCGATCGCGACCGCTTCCCCTCGCTTGTCGCCGGTCCCCTGATAGAGCGCGACTGCCTGCTCGAAGCAGGTAGCCGCGCGCTGCGCGTCTCCGAGGTCGAGGTGTGTCCGACCAAGGTAATCCATCGTCAACGCCTCGGAACGCTTGTCGCCGACGTTACGCCGCAGCGTCAATGCCTGCTCGAGGAGCGCGAGCGCCTTGCGGTGCTGCCCCAGCCTGGATTCGGCGAGCCCCATCGAGCTTAGGGTGTCGGCTTCCCCCGCCTGGTCCTTCGCGGCACGCCGGCGCTCGATCGCGAGGGCGAAATAATCCAGAGCGCGCTGCACATCGCCGGCGTTGGACAGCGTGACCCCGATGTTGTTCAGCGTAATGCCTTCACGCCGCACGTCCTTGACCTCCTGCCAGATGGGTAGCGCCATCCGGTAGTACTCCAGGGCGTGCTGCCAGTCGGCCAGGTCGGCATGGATCTTCCCGATGTTGTTGACGGCGTTCCCCTCACCGTTGCGGTTGCCGAGGCGGCGAAATCCCGCCAACGCCTCCTGGTACTGCGCCATCGCTGCAGTGAGATCCCCGAGAATGTCAAGGGCACCGCCCAGGGCGTTGGTCACGCTGGGCACGAGCGGATCATTCAACGCGCGGGCATGCGGCAGGGCGGCTGCGAGCGAGACGGCCGCGCCCCGGGCGTCGCCGCCGGTCAGCTGTAGAATCCCGGTCGAGTACAACGCCATCGCCGTCTCATAGTAGAGACCCAGCGGCTGAAAGGTCGCGACAGCCTCGCGATACTTTTCGATGGCGGCGGCCCGCGCGTCCGCCGTGTTCTGACGTCGCAGCGCTTCGGCGTCGGCGTACGTTTTCTCGGCGGCGGCGTGCCGCGCGTCTTGGGGCGTCGCCGCTCGCAGCACGACGGTGACCGCGTAGCGTCCCTTCGGATTGTCCGATCCGGTCGACACCTCCAGCGAGTATTCCCCGGCGGCTGGCGCGACGAGCGCGATGCGCTCGATCCCGAAGGAGCCATTCATCGTATCGGCCGACATCAGCAGCGCGCCGTCCGGTGCCAGCAGGCGAAGGCCGACGTCGAGCGCGCGTTGCTGCGCTGTCAGATAGAGAAACTGCCCGGCCTCGAGCGGCACGCGATAGACGTGCCGCTCCCCGCGCTGGAGACCGGATTCGAACGTGCTCCCGGCGCCGAGCGTCTGCCTGGCGCCGGGAGGCGCGGCGGGCGACTGCGCAAGCACCACACCGGTGATCACCGCCAGCCATGCGCCTGTCGCCGCCGATCGTGTTCGCAACATCGTTACCCCGCGGTTGCGCACCAGTCGCCTTCTTCCTCTTCCGGTCCCTGATCCGTGTAATAGCCCGGCCCGTTGCTGCCATCGCCGTTCTGGGTGAACGTCCCTATGCCAGTGATGTTGCTGACAGTCAACACCTGGCTCGGCAGCGACAGCGTGTCGCCGTTCGCCGGGTTGTTCGGCGTACTCTGGCCATTCTGGCTCGTGAAGTGCGCGTTCGAGACCGTGCTCCAGGGCCCCGGAGGCGTGTCGGTGATGCGCGCCTGGACGTCGAGCGTCGACTCGCTGGTGCCGTTCACCTGCAGTTGGACGTTCGTGTTCCCGAGCACACCGTTGGTTCTGAACAGCAGCTTGTACATCGGCATCTGGACTCTCCTTACCCGATCGATGAACGGGTGTTGCGACGGCCGGTCGGCACCGGACTGCCCTGCCTACTGACTCTTGCGCTTGCCGTGCGCGAGGACGAGGTTCACGGCGATGAGCTCCGGCTGTTTCACCGACACCCGGAACAGCGTCTGCGGCGGCGGATCGTCCTGGCGGAGGAGGCGCGTGGCGTCGGCGCCCGCCCGTTGTTCCGCGCGCGACCAGGCACGCCCTTCACCGCCCACGAGCTCGAGGCGCTCGACCGACCCGGCGCCACGTGATTCGAGATCGACTGCCAGCGCCGCCGCCATCGGTACGGCGTCGTCGCTGAGCACGATCTCTTTCACCGGCTGGTCGGTCACGAGGATGGTGAGTCGCTCGCCCGTCTGGTCCGGCCGGCTCGGGCGCATCGTGAAGAATGGCGGCCGGTCATCCTGTGCCGGAATCTCGACGAGGCGGCCGGCGGTCACGCGATTGTCGCCGCCGAGGGTCCGCTTCGTCGGAAAGATCAGATGCGGCGCCCCTTCGGAGCCATCGGCGTACTGCTCCCGGTCGATGACGTAGAGAAAACCGGTGCGCGGAGACTCGACGCTGATCCGAACGCGATCGCCAAGGACGAGCGGCGTGCCGACGGCCACCCGCTCGGGCGTCCATTCCGTCGTCGTCTCGCGGTCCTGGACGAGCAGGCGCGCCACATCGGCCGGCTTCGCGGCGCGCAGACGCCAGATGGTGACACCGAGGTCAACGGTGTCGGCGTCACTCGCAGCGCCGTCCGCCCGGGTCGCGCGGCGGTACGTTGGCGCCCCCGGCGCTTTCTTCGTGGTCGTCGCGGCGGGGCGCGCCTTCAGAAATCGTGCAGGGGTGACGGAGCGGGTCGTCTCGTCCTGCGCGGAGAGGGCCGGACATGCTCCGACGACGAGAGCAGCGATGAGTGCTTCGCGAACCATTGGCTCCCCCGCCAGCTTCAGTGTTTGACGACAAACCGATGTACGAGCTGGGGCTCGGAGCCCTCCACGGTGAGCCGGGCCGCCCCTTCTGTGACCGACCGCGTCCGAGCGACGCTTTCGGCCCAAGCCAGTTCCTGAGGCGCTCCGCGGCTTGCGGATCCCGCACGACCCCGGCATCCCGTGGGTTCTCGTAGACCTTGAGGCCGTCCAGCAGCTCGACCGCTGTGGTAGACCATATCACCCAAATGGCGATGTCCGCCGGTTGGCCGTCAATAACATTCCAGTCGGTGACGCTGCGCTGGCCGCTGAAGGTCGACGGATGCAGCACCGTGAGCGTCGATAGGTTGTTCCGGCGCACCGTCTCGTCGCTCAGCACCGTCAGGTAGCCCGCGGCACTGGGACTCACATGGACCCTCAACCTCCATCCGTCAGCGAGCGTATCGCCCCCGACCGACTCGTAGGTGTCCTGCCGGACGCCCGCCCGAACCGGCTCGACCTCGAGCCAGGTCGTCATCCTGGCGACCGGCGCCGCCGGCGCGGCGACCGATGTCGCGGGTGGCGCAGCAACGGGCCGCGACCAGTAGAGGGCGGCAGCACCGGCAGCCATCAGCACGAGGGCCGACACGATTGCGCCGTTCCTGAGACCGAAGGCGCGGACGCCGGAAGCGGCCGGCAACACGTCCCCGCGCGCCTGTACCGTGTCACGGTGCACCTCGCGGAGGTCGCCAAGCAGATCGGCCGTGGACTGATACCGCTCCGCCGGCACGCGTGCGAGCGCCTTCGCGAGAACGCGGTCGAGACCGCGAGGCGCGTGCGGGGCGGTCTCGCTCAATCGAGGCGCCGACCGCGAAGTGATCGCCGTGATCGTGGCTGCTGTCGTGACCCCGGCAAACGGGTGCTTCACGGCGAACAATTGATAGATGACCATGCCGAGGCTGAAGATGTCGCTGCGATGGTCCGCGGCGCTGCCCTCTAGCTGCTCGGGCGACATGTACTGAAGCGTACCGAAGAAAGCGCCTGGTGCCGTGAGCGCTGCCCGAGTCTCTTCGACGCCGTCGAATCGGCCCGGCGCCTTGGCCAGGCCGAAGTCCATCAGCTTGACGCGTCCCTCGGGTGTCACCATGACGTTTTGCGGCTTGATGTCACGATGGATGACACCGTGCTCGTGTGCGTACGCGAGCGCTTCGGTTAGCTGGATGGTGAGGTCGAGTGCATGGCCTTCGCGCTCGCCTCGGGCCAGGCGATCGGAGAGAGTCTCGCCATGAATCCGCTGCATCACCAGGTAATCGACGTCCCCGTCCGTTCCGATCTCGTACAAAGTACAGATGTTCGGATGATCGAGCCGGGCGGCCATCTGCGCTTCGTTCAGGAAGCGTTCACGGCTGCTGCCGGCGGCCGCCGCCTGCGAGTTGAGGACTTTGATCGCGACCTGGCGCCCGAGCCGTGGGTCGGCGGCGAGGTAGACCTCGCCCATACCACCCCTTCCAAGAGCAGAGACAATGACGTACGGACCGAGAGACGTACCAGGGGGCAGCGGCAAGAGCGGCATTATAGCGGTGATGCGGCGAGCGTCGTCATCGGCTCGAACCAGGCTATCCGGTGTTTGCCCACGCTCGCCGCCCAGGTGACGAGAAGCTCGTCTAGTTGCTCGAACGTCTCGCTAAACCCACCTGTACTCCCGGAGGCGATCGCACCGTCGAGAGCTTCCTTCCTCCCCACCTTCGCTACCTTCGTCATTCGTCCAGACGAGGCGGGAGTGCGGCGTCACTCCGATGTACCGACCGAAGAACTCCATAGGTGCTCTGAGGCAGGGGCCCGAACACGAATCGGCGTGTTGACAGCGGCCTCGCGTTGAGAAACACTTAGGTGTATGCCTAAGTATTCGTCGAGCCGAAGCTCCGGGCTCGACGAACTGTTTCACGCACTCGCGGACGGCTGCCGCCGCGCCATGGTCGAGCGGCTCACCAACGGACCCGCGTCGGTCAGTCAACTGGCGGAGCCATTCGACATGGCGTTGCCCACCGTTGTGCAGCACCTTCAGGTGCTCGAGCGGGCAGGGATCGTCATGTCCGAGAAGGTCGGCCGAGTTCGCACCTACCAGCTTGCATCCGATGCGCTGGTTCCGGTGAACGCCTGGATCGTGGCCCGGCGCCGGCCGCAGGAGGCTCAACTCGACCGGCTGGGCGATTACCTGACACGTCATCCAAAAACGATAAAAAAAAAGGAAAACTGAGATGACCACACGCAGTCAGACACACGCGACGTTCGTGCTCGAGCGCGTCTACCCGGTTCCCATCGAACGCGTCTGGGAAGCCTTCGCCGATCCCGAGATCAAACGCCAGTGGTTCGGCAGTCCCGACTTCTTCGAGCAGGAACGACGGGAGGACTTCCGTGTGGGCGGCGTCGCCATCCACGACGGACGCCGTCACAAAACCGGCCCGCTGTCGCAGTTCCGCGCGACATACACCGACATCGTGCCGCACGAGCGCATCGTCTACACCTACGACATGTGGCTCGACGGCGTCCACGCCTCGACGTCGATCACCACCATCGTTTTCGAACCGTCAGGGGACGAGGGTCATCCGAACACCCGTCTGACCTTCACTGAGCAGGGTGTCCATCTCGACGGCGTGCACGGTCTGGGGCCCCAGGCCGCCGCCGGACGGGAAGCCGGCACAGCGGGCCTGCTCGACGCGATCGGTGCGTTGCTCATCGCCGCTGTGTCGAAGGAGGCGATGTGATCGTCTCTGTCACCGAAATCGTTGGGAAGGGAGTTGAGGACTGATGGCCGGAAAGGTGTTCTTCAGCGTGTCGATGTCGCTGGACGGGTTCATTGCGCCCGAGTCCACCGAGGAGTTGATGGGGCAGCAGTGGATGGAGCTGCAGGCGTGGGCATTCCCGCTGCGGTTCTTCCGGGAGAACCTGAAGCTCGGCGAGGGCGGCGAGGAAGGGCGCGACAACGACATCGCGCGGGAGACGTTCGAGCGCACCGGCGCGAGCGTGATGGGCAAGCGCATGTTCGAAGCCGGGGAGCATGCGTGGCCGGAGGAGGCGCCGTTCCACACGCCGGTGTTCGTCGTGACGCACGAGAAGCGCGCTCCCTGGGAGCGGCCCGGTGGGACCACCTTCCACTTCGTCAACGACGGCATCGAGTCCGCGCTCGACCAGGCCCGCAAGGCCGCCGGCGACCGAGACGTCCGCATCGCGGGCGGCGGCGCAACGATTCTGGAGTACGTGAACGCCGGCCTGATCGACGAGTTCTCGATCGCGCTCTCACCCGTGCTGTTCGGCTCCGGAATCCGCCTGTTCGAGGGCGTGGACGCGGGCCGCGTGGCTCTGGAGCCGGTCCGCGCCGAGCCGACACAGCGGGTGACCCACCTGACCTACGCAGTCCGGGAGCGGTAACTGTCTCGACCTCAGCGCTCCCCCGCCGAGGCAGCAGCGCGGTGAGATCCTCGACGCTCTGAGCGTCAGGAAGGGCGAGCGTTCGGGCTGCGATCTCGGCCGCGCGCTCCTCCGGGAGGGACCTCACGGCGTTGTTGTGGAACTTCCTCGGGCCGTCAACGCACCCACCTCGTCGCGCTGGTCCGTGTGCCGGCGCGGTATTCAAGAACGGTTGGCTTTATTGGTGTGGCTCGCCGCACTGGACGATTTCCGCAACTGGTTGATTCGAGAAGCAGCGTAAATGGCCTGTTATTGACAGGTTCGCCAAGGTTTCGCGGGTGAGTCTCGAAGAGCGACGCAGCCTTTGCCGGCTCGCAGTCTGTCGCCGCTGTCCTAGTGATGATCTCTCTTGAAGGCTCAGGGTAGCTGGTCGAAAAAGAGATAAACGGCGGCAATCCGGCCGTCCCTGGCAATGACGAAATCAGTCCCGGCGTACGCCGGCGCCTCACCAGGACGGCCCGAGGCCCACCGGACCCGCCCGCCATTGCCCAATTCTTCGGGCGGGGCAATCGGCTGATATCGAAAATCGGGGTGCGTCGCCTTGATCGCGCCAGCGACGCGATCGATCTCGTCGCGGCCACGATACACGCCCCTGGGCTCGTGGAACACGCAGTCTTCGGTGAAGATCTCGTCGATGGCTGCGCGACGACGAGCGGGGTCGTTTTCACCGAAGACGTCATGAAGATTGCGGGTCAGCAAACTCGAGATGCTGTCGGACATGGCTTGTCTCGCCAGATCTCTAGCCGCCAGGTCGGACTGCAGTCGCGGAAAAAGGCGTGACGCATTCCCTGCGAGGATGGCGCGGCGTTCCAGATCAGTCAACGAAGGGCTCTGCACAACTTGTTGCCGGGATTTGACGGCGAGGTCTCGGCGCAGGTACGGGAAATCTGTTCCGAACAGAACTTGATTGATTCCTGCAACGTCGCGCAACATGCGGAGCACGGGATCGCTTGCTGACAGAGCCGTGTCCCAATACATCCGGCGGAACATGTCAGCAGCGGTACCTCGTTGCTCGCCGCCAGCGATGAAGCCCATCTCATCGATGATCGCAAAACGCGCGGCAAGGTACGGGACCGACCCGCCAGCGTGAGAGAAGATGTATTTCACGTTGGGCGTGCGTGCAAACCTGTTCGTGTAATGCATCTGCGCGACGGCGCGATTGGTATCCGTCGGAAAGTCCAGCAGATTGTCTGGGAGCCCTAACGAATGGGCAGCCGCGTCTGGCGAGGGATTGGGGTGTACGTAGACGACAGTCTTGCGACGCTCCAGTTCTTCGAAGACGGGCTCCAACACCGCATCGCCCAGGTACACGCCGTTGGCGTTCGTAAATAGCACAACACCATCAAGTCCGAGGACGTCGAGCGCGTACGACAACTCTTGCAGCGACGCATCGATGTCTGGCAGCGGGATACACGCAAACCCTGCAAACCGGTCTGGCCGTGCGTGAACGAGTTCGGCCGCGAATTCGTTGCACCGGCGCGCCAACGTCGACGCCTTGGCGCTATCTCCGGTGTGCACGCCAGGTGTACTCAGCGACAGGACGGCGACATCTATCCCGGCGTCATCCATGAATGAGAGGCTTGCGTCTTTGGACCACCGAAGTGGCGCCAGTCCCCCGACGGGAACATGAGCGTTCTCCGTCTCTTGCCAGACAAAGTCGGGCAATAGGTGGTGATGAGTGTCGATCGTCAACGACGTATTCCGATTGCCGAACATTCGATTCTGTGTGTCTAGCCGAGAATCAGTCTGGCTGCGCGGCCCGCAATCATATGAGTCGGTGCATTCGTTGGCCCTGTGATGATCCGCGGCATGACGGACGCGTCGGCCACGCGCAAGCCCGTCAGGCCGTGCACGCGCAGCTGTGGGTCGACAACAGCGAGCTCATCGACGCCCATCTTGCAGGTGCCCACCGGATGTCCAAAGCTCGCCGACGCCAGTCGGGCGAGTTCCCGGATCTCTTCGGCCGTCGCCTTGGGCCCTGGAATGAGTTCAGCTTCGCGCACGCTGTTGAAAGCACGCTGATTCCCGATTTCACGCGCGGCTTCGATGGCGCGCACGATGGCCGCAAAATCGCCGTCCGTGCTGAGATAGTTGCCCTCGATCACCGCGGCATCCTGAGAGCTGTTGGTGGCCAGACGGACGGAGCCTCTGCTCGCTGGCTGCACCAGAGCCGGCGCAATCGTGAACGCGTCGGCTGGAGGTGTTCCAAAGCGCGCGGCGGTTTCGGGTGTTACCGCGGGCAGTTGTTCAAGAACGAGATTGATGTCGGTATCGGCCGATGGACCACTCGACAAGTACGCCTCTGCCTCGACGGCATTGCTGTCGGCAGGCCGGTCCGGCATCTTGCCCTTGTACTTGAAGACGACGCCGGCCACGAGCACGTGGTCCTGCAGATTCTCGCCAACCCCGGGGAGGTTCTCGACGACGTCGATTCCAAGACTGCGAAGTGCCTTCGCTTCTCCGACGCCCGACAGCATCAGGAGCTTCGGGCTGCCGATGGCGCCGGCAGCGAGGATCACTTCCTTGTCGGCCGTGATGTCCTTGACGCCGCCATCGGTGTTGATCTTGACACCCACACACCGAGTGCCTTTGAAGTTCAGTCTCACCACGTCGGTCTTGAGCAGCAGCGTCAGGTTCGGCCGCGACAACGCCGGGCGCAGGAAGGCGCGAGCAGCACTCACCCGCGTCCCATCCGCAGCGATGTTCATGTTGATGTAGCCGGCGCCCGGGAGCATTGGCCCGTTCACGTCGTCCAGAATGGGCATGCCCATCTCGCGGGCTGCCTCGATGAAGGCTGGCGCTGTGGGATGAGGATCTTTTGGGCGGCGGATGTGCATCGGGCCGCCGGCGCCGCGCCAGGCATTGGCGCCGCCCTCCCAGTCTTCTTGCGCCTTGAAGACCGGAAGCACGTCGGCGAAGGCCCAACCCTTAGCGCCATTCGCCGCCCAGCCGTCGTAGTCCCGCTGCATGCCGCGCGTCCATACCATCGCGTTGATGCTGCTGCCGCCGCCCAGGACATGTCCGAGGGCCATGTTGAATGGTCGATTGTTCAATCGCGGCGACGGCTTGACGGGCAGGCCGTAGTCGAGCGGCCCGCCGACGTTGTAAAACCAGACGCTCGGGTTCGCGATCGTCGGTGCGTCGTCGGGGCCTCCCGATTCGATGACGAGTACGTGCGCACTTGAAGCGGATAATTCAGCCGCCAGAACCGAACCGGCCGCGCCGGCTCCCACGACGATGAAGTCATAGTGAGCTCTGAAGCGAAGCCTGGCGCCCTTCCTGATTCGATGCGTCGATCATTGTTGATCCTCAGAAGGGATACTGGCGTTGACCGCTGTGGGAGTTGATCCAGATCACGTCGCTGAAATCATCCAGGCTCCGGGGTCCCGTGCGGCCCCAGCCGCTGTCGCGAACGCCGCCCATCGGCGCGTGAATCTCGTCGTTGACGGTCGGTGAATTCACATTCACGATGCCGGCGAGGACCTTCGGCGCCATCTCGAAGGCCTTGTACGTATTCCCGGCGAGAATCGACGACGTGAGGCCATACATGGTGCGGTTGGCGGCGGCAATCGCCTCGTCCGGCGTCTCCACCACTTCAACCACGACGACCGGTCCGAAGGTCTCCTCGTTGGCGATGGCGGCGTCGAGAGGGACGTCCGTCAGAATCGTCGGGTAATAGATCTGTCCGTCGTGCTTCGCCCCCGTGTGGGCCTTGGCTCCCCTCGCGAGCGCGTCCTTCACGCGGTCATCGATCAGCTTCACGGCATCACGCGTGATGATGGGTCCGATGATGGTTTTCGGGTTCAGGGGATCGCCCGCCGGCAGGCTGCTGGTCCGAGCCACGAACTTGCTGAGGAACTCGTCGGCGATCTTGCGCTGAATGATGATTCGGCGGGTGTTGAGACAGATCTGGCCCTGATGAAAGAAGGATCCAAACGTCGCGGTGCGGACTGCGTAGTCCATGTCCACGTCGTCGAGGATGATCATCGGGTTGAAGCCGCCAAGCTCCATCACGGTCCGCTTCAACAGGCGCCCGGCGCGCTCCGCCAGCATCCGCGCCGTCTTGACTCCGCCGATCAGATTGATGACTCGGACTTCGGGACGATCGAAGAATTCGTCGGCAATCGCGCCCGCGGCTCCTGGCGCATGCGTCACCACATTGATGACGCCTGCAGGGAACCCGGCTTCCTCGGCGACCTCGGCGAGCATGATTCCCGCCGAGACCGGTGCGAACTCGGACGGCTTCACCACCACAGTGTTTCCGGCCGCGACGGGCGAAATGACCGCCCGCCAAGACAGGACGTTGGCGCCATTCCACGGAGTGAAACTGGCGACGACGCCCAGTGGACGCCGCACGCCGATCGAGTGCGTGCCGGGCAAACTGGTCTCGAGAACCTCGCCCTTGGGCATGAATACCCAACCTGCGACCTGCTGGAGTGTCGCGGCGACCAGGTCCTGTTGGAATGTCGCGAATGAAATCGTGGACCCGGTTTCACGCGCCAGTACTTCGGCGATCTCGCTTCGCCGGCGCCTGACGATCTCTGCCGCCTTCAGGAAGAGGCGGGCTCTCTCCGCTGGCGCGGTTCCCGACCAACCGCTGAATGCCTTCGCTGCGGCATCCACGGCGACGCCCGCATCCGCGCGAGAGCCCGCCGCGACACGGGCAAAGAGCTTTCCGCTGTAGGGCTCGTGGACTTCGAAGAAGCGACTGTCCGTGGCAGGTCGCCACTGGTTATCAGCGAAATAGCTGTAGTCCTTGACCTCGACTTGCGTGGACGTCATCAATTGATCTCCGCCTTGGTTGCGTGCATGAATCCTGCTGGCGTACATGACATCGCAATTGCTGGTCCATCCTAAGATGTTGAATCTAAAGGGGCTTCACGACAGCATTCGTGGCGAAATTTCGCCAGTGGTGAAATACTGGACATCCCGCGGGAGCGGAGCGCATGGATCAATTGCTTGAAGCACAACTACGAGCCACGCTGAACATGATTCCGGCGTACACGTGGTACGCGGCTCCGTCGGGCGGACTCACGTTCGTCAACGAACGAAGTGCGGACTACCTTGGGCTCGCGAAGGATCATCCGCTTCGGTTCGGGGCTGACACAGGCGCCGAATGGGATTCGCATATCCCGCTGCTGCATCCCAACGATCAAGACGAGACGCGCAGAATCTGGTCAGAGTGTCTAAGCGCTGGCTGCCCAGGTGAAGTGAGTTTTCGCGTCCGTAACGCTGAAGGGACATATCGGTGGTTCCTCAGTCGCGCGGAGCCGCTTCGGGCGAAGGACGGAACGGTCCTCTATTGGATCGGGGTCAACTTCGATATCGAAGAACGCAAGCAGGCCGAAGTCGAACTTCGGCGGAGCAGAGCGTATTTAGCAGATGCGCAGAAACTCAGCCGCACCGGGACTGTCGGAATGGAAGTAAAGACCAAGCGGATATTTTGGTCTGACGAAGCGGCTCGAATTTACGGCTACCCGCCCGGGACGGAACCCACGCCGGAACTGATTCTGCAGCGAGCGCATCCTGACGATGTGGACCTTGTCAAAGACGCCCTTGCGCGTGCGGCGCAGGACGCAACTGACTTTGACTATGAGCATCGATTGCTGATGCCCGATGGTTCAGTAAAGCATCTTCATGACCTTGCACATCGCATGAGGGACGAGGCAGGCAACGAAGAAGTTGTCGGCGTGATCATGGATATCACGGACCGTAAGGTTGCGGAAATGGAGCTCCGCCAGATGCTGGACCTCACGCCGCAGCACGTCGGTGTGCTCGGAGCCGATGGACGCCCGCTTTACGCCAATCGGGTAACCCTCGAGTATTTCGGCGTCACCATTGACACATGGCGGGCTCTCCCCCAGACAAATGATCCGCAGCGAGCGTCCCGACTGGACCTGGTTCACCCAGACGATCGCAAGCACTTTCTCGATGAGAGGAGGAAGCGGTTTCTCGAAGGCGCACCGCACGAGTTCGAAGCCCGGATGCGAAGACACGACGGAATGTTCCGTTGGTTCCTGTTCCGACTCAATCCGCTCAGAGACGACCAAGGACAAATCACACGATGGTACGGCACCGCGACTGACATCGACGATCGCAAGACCGCTGAGGAGAGACTGCTGCAAGAGAACGTCGCGCTTCGGGAGGAAATCGATAAGGCGTCGATGTTCGAAGAGATCGTCGGCGCTTCACCCGCGCTGACCGCCGTGCTATCGCGAGTATCCAAAGTCGCCGGCAGCGATTCGACGGTCCTGATCACCGGCGAAACCGGCACAGGAAAGGAGCTCGTCGCGCGAGCAATCCATCGGCGATCTCGACGGGCCTCACGAGCGTTCGTGGCCGTGAACTGTGCGGCGATTCCCCGCGATTTGGTCGCGTCCGAGCTCTTTGGGCATGAGAAAGGCGCATTCACCGGGGCGGTGCAACGCAGACTCGGTCGGTTCGAGTTGGCGGACGGCGGCACAATCTTCCTGGACGAAGTCGGCGAACTGTCATCCGAGACACAGGTGGCGCTGCTGCGGGTGCTCCAGGAGCGGGAATTCGAGCGGGTGGGAGGACGCGATCGGATCCGGGTGGATGTCCGCGTCATCGCCGCGACCAATCGTGACTTGTCGGCAGCAGTCGATGACGGCGATTTCCGCCAGGATCTCTTTTATCGACTCAACGTGTTTCCTCTCGAGATGCCTCCGTTGCGGGAACGGCGGGACGACATTTCCGTCCTGGTGGAGTACTTCGTCGGTCGCTACGCGCGGAAGGCAGGCAAGACGTTCCGGCAGGTTAGCAAGCGGACACTCGACCGCCTGCGGTCCTACCCGTGGCCCGGGAATGTTCGCGAGCTGCAAAACGTCATCGAGCGGTCGGTGATCGTGTCCGACACGGACGAATTCACGGTCGACGAGAGCTGGCTCTCCGGGGCCTCCGCAGCCGAGAGCCGGCTTGGCCTGTACGGCACGATGGCGGCGCACGAAAAGGCGGTCGTCGAGGAGGCTTTGCGAGCGAGTGGTGGCCGCGTGGCTGGGCCGTCAGGAGCAGCGGCACGACTCGGGCTCCCGCGTTCGACGCTCGAATCGAAAATCCGCATGCTGAAGATCAACAAGAGTCGGTTTCGCGCGCGGGCGCCCAAGGGCTCCTGATCGAGGCGTCCAAGATTTCACCACTGACGAAATCTCGCCCATTGGCGTCTGCCAACACCCGCGAGATTCAGTTGTTTTCGATTGGACCGACAGTTGCGTTCCGACCGACGCAGTGCTCAAGATTCAGCGCACGACTGACCGCGCGGCCATCGTGTTGACGATCAGCGGTCGACTTGACGCCGAGAACGTAGGTGAGCTCTGCGAGTTGCTCGACGCAATTCCAAGCGGCGCAGCCATCGTCGTGGACCTTACGGACCTGATACTTGCAGATCGGGAGGTCGTCCGTCTTCTACGGGCGTTTGAAGTCGGCGAACGCATTGTGCTTCGCAACTGTCCGGCGTACATCCGGAGCTGGATGGCAGCCGAGGACATCCAGTGATGTCGCCACATCACGTGACGATGGAGACGACCTGATTGTCGTCGGGCAGGCTTCTTGTGACGACCTTGCAGAATCTTTCTCGAGAGTGACGCGCCGAGGAGGAGCGCTGCGTCCCTTCAATCACATGGTGTCGCTCACATCACGCCCAGTTGTGCCAGGATAATCGTGCCCGAGGGATAGCAGTTGAAGGATTGGATCTTGCCGTTCTCCAGACGAAACACGTCGCAGCAGGGAGCATCCATCCGTTTACCGGTCGGCGGGACAGTCCCAGACGGCAAGGCCAACGGGCCTTTGTGCGTCCCTTGAAGGGCGAGCTCTACGACAACGGTGTCTCCGCTCTCGTAGAAGCGATATAACTCCCGGTGCATGTCTGGAAATGCAGTCGCGTACACCTCGACCGTACTGCCGAGTTCCGCGCCGCGATACGTAACCCCAATTGATTGATCTGTGAACGTGCCCTCCTTCGTGAAGCAGTTCACCCATCCCGCAACGTCCTTGTCTTCCGCTACTTGATATGCCTTCCGAATCGCGGCTTCATTTGCCGTCATCTGAGTGTGTTTCCTTTCTTGGCAATGGGCTCCAGCACGTCTGATTGCTGGAGGACGAGCAGCGTCTAGTGTCAAGCGTCAGGTTCGGCGAGAGAACACGGCCTTGAGTCGGTCGCGACGGACCCAGGCAACTGCCGTAGCTGGGAGCAATAGCACTAACGGCGTGGCCGGCGACTGACCGAGAAACAGATTGGTTGCCGCTGCACCCAACATCGTCGGAATAATCAGCATGGCCCCAAACAGTACGGCCGAAGGGATCAGCAACGCAACCGCAGCGCTTACTTCGATTGCACCAGTGACGTAGCGGAACCATTGTCCCAAGCCGATCGCGGTGAACAGGTCGACCATGGCCGGCGCGCCAAGCAGCTTGGAACCACCCGCAAGCAGGAACATCGCGGCCAGGACAATTTGAGTGGCCCAGAGAGCGACGCTCGCCACGCGGCTTCGCCGTACCGTGGCTGCGCGATCGGTTGCAGGTGCTGCGGTGTCGTGTGCGATCACGAGTGGCTCCTTGGCGTCCGAGAGTGCACGGCTGTTGCCACCCGCTCGAGCAGCGGCATCGACGCGTGACATCGCGTAACGAGAGCACTCGTGAAAGCCGGCTAAGGCCCGTGTCCTCTGACGAATCCGGTTCGAGTGCTCGCTCCCGCTAAAGCGACTCTCGAGCAATCACACTCCTCCGGGTGACGCACAATTTGTGTCCAACATTTCGCCAGTGGCGAGATTTCGTCGCCACCGACCGACGCGAGAACCCGTAGATTCAGCGTGTTGCAGACGGACTGGAAATTGCCCGCTCGGCGAGCATGCAACGTTCAACAAGCGAGAGCACAAAGGCGTTCGTCACGACACATCCGCTCGACCCTGACGACGCGTCAACGGTCGCTGCGATTAGGGCCGCCGCTCGCAGCACAAAAGGCGTGAGCTGGAGAGTCGACGCACGTGCGCAATTCGACGCCTTGA
>CAWIWL010000014.1:0-166793 GCA_963839705.1 uncultured Acidobacteriota bacterium | reverse complement strand
CTTAGTCTGATATGGAATGACCCTCTGTCAAGCCCCGATCTTTCGATGGTGGCTTGCTGATCGCCGGCAAGCGTCAGCTTGCTGGCACAAGAGCCTCTGACCATGTGGTGGGCGTGGTGTCCAGGGGCGCCGCAGGCGCCGCCCAGCGGGCGCGAAGCCCTGGACGCCGTGGCCACCACGTGGTACTCCGACGCGTCGGTGGCCGGGCCGCGAAGACGACGGACGCTCGAGGGCGCTTCGACGACCAGTCACGCTGATATCCGGTGGTTACCGCAGTCACCCGCGGCAGAGCACACATGACAGTGCTTCGTCGGGAGGACGAGCAGTCTTAGGGCGCGAGTTGGGACGCAGGGTCCGTGTCGCATGACTAGTCCGCCGATCCTCGCAATCGTGCCTCTGATCATCCGTCGTCTTCGCGGTCCGTCACCGAACCGCCCTCCTCACCTCGTCACCAACGTTCCAGGCGTCGTGTCGCTACTTCACGGGTCCGGGCATCGGTTGCAGCGCGGCCCAGACAAACCCCGCCAGCTCGCTCGCGATCGCGACGGCGATCTTCGGCGCTGGCTTGTGTTCGGCCGCCAATTTGCGGAACCGCCGACACAGCCGCTGCTGCGCCTGTCCGCAATCGCAATGACGCGCCCTGGTTGTCCCCTGCGCCGCCGCGTCAAGGCCACCCCGACGCTCGGCCGATGTTGATAGTGCCACGCCGTTTCCACCAGCAGCCGTCGGACCAGCGCGTTGCCGTGCGAGTGATGTGGCCGCGCCGTGCTTTTCGCCGCTCGAGTCCTCGCCGGGCACCAGCCCGAGATACGCCATCAACGCCGGGCGCCGAGGCGAACCGTCGGAAGTCATGCAACTCGGCGAGGATCAACACGGCCGTCAACGTATCGATGCCACGGAAACAGCGCAACCACCCGACGGGCTCCCGATAGGGCTCGGTCTCGGCGACCTCGGTCAGCCGGGCATCAAGCTCCTGAAGCCGCGCCTCGGTCTGATCGATGGCCAAGAGATAGTCGTCGACGACCGCCCGCTCGGCGGCATGGGCCCACTCGAGTCCATCGATCCACTGGCGGTGCGCGCGTGTCCAGTTGCGTCCCGAGAAGTGCAGGCCCCGTCGCAGCAGCAGTTTGCCCAAGCGGTGTCGACACCGCTGTAGATCTTCCCGCGCATCATCCCGCGCGCGCGCCAGGTCCCGCACCGCTTCGTCTGCTGGCGTCGGTGGCTGCACGGCTGTCAGCAACCCCGCGCGGCCCAGCTCCACCAGCTTCCGCGCATCGCGGCGATTCGTCTTCACCCGCTCACCGGGCTTCCGCGGAATCAGCGCCGGCGCGACCACGTCGCAGCTCACCCGCGACGTCGTCACCTGCCGTTGCAACGCGTACCCACACGGCCCGGCCTCATAGAAGACGCGGATCGGCCCCGGCGTCTCGCGCTCGAGCTTCCGCACCAGTCGATGCACTGCCCTCGGCTCGTTCCCCAGTTGCCAGGTCACGGGTGTCTTCTCGTGGCCAATCAGCATTGCGACGAACAGATCCTTCTTGTGTGCATCGATGCCCACGTACGTAGTAACGTTCTTCATGACCGGCTCCCTTCGATGCGGCTCTGGCGCTCTCGGGCGCTAACCCGCGATCTGGTGGCTCTGACCACCCTGTTGCGTGCTGCAAGGCACGACAACGTTACGATGGAGAGCCGGTCATTCCATATTGTCTTATCCGAGGGGCTTCGCCCCTCGGACTCCCCTACTGGCTCGCTCGCGGGGGCCCCGGCGCCCCGCGCCGCTCGCCAGGCTCACTTCCACTCCGCTGAAGCTACCTCACCCCCCCCCCCCCCCCCCCCAACCCCACGCTGCCGCTCGTTCGCGATGTGTCATGACATAGCTTCTAGGCGACCGACAACACGGATGCGGCCATCGAGGTCGCATCCGTTGCTCGTGAGATTCTTCGCGCTACGGAAGCTTCCGATACATCACGTTCCGATACTCAATCTTGAACGGCGGCCCGGTGTGCATCTGGAAGCCCAGGACGCCTTCAGGGTCCGCGTGTTTGGTGTCTTCATCGATCGCGACGCTCATCAGCTGGCTGTTGAGGAACTGCATGATCACCGGCCCGCGGGCGATGATGTGATAGCGATTCCACCCGTTGACGTTCATCACGCCTCGCAGGAGCGTCGGGTCGCCGATCTTTCCTAGCACCTTGTATTTTGGCCCGTCGACGATGCGCGTCGCCTGTCCGCGTGGGGAGAGGATGACGTGACCCTCGCCGGCCGGCGAGCGGCCGCGCTCGTCGTGGATATTGCCGACGAAACCCTCGGTGAAATCGAAATCGGCCTGGTAGCCCTTGAGCACCCACTTGCCGACCGCCGGCAGCTCGACGCTCCGGTATTGAATGCCGCTGTTCGTGCCGGAGAGGCGGAACTCGACCTTGAGCTCGAAGTCCTTGACGGCCCCGCCGCGCCAGATGAGAAAGTTGTTCTGCTTGACGACTTTCTCGGGCGTCGTTTCGCCGACGATTGAGCCGTTTTCGGCGCGCCAGAACGTCTGATCGCCGTCCCAACCATTCAGCGTCTTGCCGTCGAAAATCGGCACGAATCCCGCGTCATCGTCGGGCGCAGTCTCGGGAAAGAGCCCGCCGCCTCCACGGCCCGCGGGCGCAGGTGTCTGCGGCTGCTGAGCGGCCGGCAGCTGGAGCATGCCTAGCCATACGATGACAATTGTCCACGTCAGCCTTCTCACACATCCTCCTTGACTCTCGTCGAATCGCAGCATCCTACTCTATGGGGACCGGGATCAGGTTTGTGAAGTCTTCCACTGCCCTCGGCAGGAGATAAGAAGTTCAGGAGCATACGAGGGTACACGCCATTTCATGAACGCGGTCGACGACCCATCACGATGATCGCGAAATCCATAAAGCTCGCGAAGGAGGACTTTCACCAGTGAATCCTTCGCCTGCTCCCTGAGTTACGCGGCCTTCCTGAAGGGTCTCCGTTTGTAGATCTCCCGGAATCTTGGTCTCCTGTTACTGTGGCGAGCACGGCGACGATGATTCTTATCATACTCCCCGCATTGTCGTAGCAGCGGCGATGGTCTGTGGCCTGGCGGTCGCCTGCGGTGGGGGCGGCGCGCCCGCAGCTCCAACCGAAACGCCTCAGCCTCCGCCGCCCACGACTGACACTCTGCGCGCCGCGGGAGCGGCAAACGGCCGCCGCATCGGGGCCGCCGTGCAGTCGGGGCTGCTGAACGAGTCACGCTACGCCGGGACGGTGGCTCGCGAATTCGATTACCTCACCGCCGAGTACCAGATGAAGTGGGGCGCTATCGAGGCGACTCGCGGCAGCAACAACTTCTTCGCCGGTGACGCCATCGTGTCATTCGCGGGAGGTACGGCATGGCGGTCAAGGGGCATGCGCTGCTCTGGCATCAGTCGGTGCCTGGGTGGGTCGGCGGCCTGTCGGCGTCAGACCTGCGTGCTGCGGTCGCTTCGCACATTCGCGACGTAGCCGGCCACTATCAAGGCCGCGTGCACGCGTGGGACGTCGTCAACGAGGCCGTCTCGGACGACGGTCTGGGACTTCGTGACACGGTATTCAGGCAAAAGCTCGGCGATGGCTACATTGCCGAAGCGTTCCGGCTCGCGCGCGCGGCCGATCCAGGGGCGCTGCTGTTCTACAACGATTACGGTGGGGAAGGATCCGGCGCCAAGTCGAACCGCATCTACGACCTGATGAGCAGCCTCATTGCCGAAGGCGTCCCAATCGATGGCATCGGCCTGCAAATGCACGTGTCGGCGAACAACCGGCCGAGCGACGGCAGTATCGCTTCGAACATGCGGCGGCTCGCGAGCCTGGGCTTGATCGTTCACATCAGCGAGATGGACGTGAAGGTGAACAGCGTGCCCGGATCGGTAGCGCAGAAGTTCGACGCGCAGAAATCGGCCTACAAATCGATCGTATCCGTGTGTCTGGCGGAGCCGCGCTGCGAGGCGGTCACGTTCTGGGGCGTCAGCGACGCACACACATGGATCAGCGGTGACACGCCCCTCCTCTTCGACACGCAATATGCGGCCAAGCCGGCCCACGCGGGCGTGCTCGACGCGCTGCGAGGCCGATAGGGCGGCGCTTCCAGCCCGTCCTGCCCAAATCGCCGATTCTGGACCCGGGCTGTACGTTTTGGCCGATCCAGTCGTTGTTTCAGATGCCGGATCGGTCTGTACGGGCTGAAGCGTTCCGGGTTGGTCCCAAGTCTGTTTTTGTGGGAATATCCGGGCTTCCGTCCGTCGACCGTGCGCCTGGGCTGGAGGTTTGAGCCAATGCGCGGTGCGAAGCCAATTCACGTAACGAGTCACTGGGCAGGCTGCCGCCGGTCCGTCGGGTACCCTCGTCCCCTCGACGCACTCCACTGCCGTTCCGGCAGTCCACTCGCTGCGCCCCGCGGCCCTGGAGAAGCTGCCGTCGCACCCGGGTTTGGCAGGGCCGCTATCCCCTGGCGAATCCACCGTCGAGCTGACGAACCGCGCCAGGGGTGGAGATCAGGTGGCCTTTGAGGCGCTGTGCCTGCGCTGCCTCAAGTCACTGACCCGCTACGCCGCCGGCCGGCTGCCTCCGGTTGTCAGAGACATGCTCGATACGCAGGACGTGGTGCTCGAGGCCGTTCAGCGGGGCATGAACAAGCTGGACGCGTTCGAGTGCCGGCACCCAGGAGCGCTCCTCGCTTACCTGAGGACGATCCTGCGCAACCTCATCATCGATCACGTGCGGACCCGGCGCCATCAGCCGCAACAGGTCTCGCTCGAAGACCGCCACGCCGATCGCGGGCTGAGTCCGCTCGAGCGCGTGCTCGACGGAGAACAAATCGAGCTGTACGAAGCGGCGCTCGCGCGCCTGAAACCACGCGACGCGGCGCTGGTCACTCTGCGACTGGAGGAGCACCTTGGACACGACGAAATCGCCGCGGAGCTCGGGCTTCCGTCGAGCAATACCGCGCGCGTGGCAGTCAAACGGGCCGTGCTTCGGCTCGCACACGAGATGTCGAAGTTGAACCACGCAAAGCGCGAAACGGAAAACGTCGGCAGGACGGAGGATAGGTCATGAGGCCAGGGCGAGACGCGCTCGCGCGCGCGGTCGACTCGGTGGTCGAAGGGACCGGCGCCGTCGATTGGGGCTTGATGACCATCGAGCTCCACGACGAGCGCGATCGCGAGCTCCTTCGCCACATCCGACTCCTGTCGCAGATCGCCGACGTGCAGCGTGCCCAGCCGGGCGTCGTCGACGACGAGGCGCTTCGCGCGCAAGCCCGGTCGATCGCGAGCGTCCTGCCTTTTGCCGGGCCGGCTCGCGAGCGCGAGGATGAATCATCGGCGGTAACCCAGGACCTCGGTGAGGACGCTCCCCGCTGGGGGCGTGTCGAGCTCCTCGAGTTGGTGGGGAAAGGAACGTTCGGGGACGTCTACCGGGCGCGCGATCTGCAGCTGCAGCGTGAGGTCGCGGTCAAGCTTCTGCATGCGGGTCTGCCGCGCGCCGGCATGGTCGACCGCATGCTGAACGAAGCGCGGGCGCTCGCGCGCGTGCAGCACCCGAACGTGGTCATCGTGCATGACGCGGAAGAGCGGGACGGCCGGGCCGGGCTCTGCATGGAGTTCATTCGCGGCCGGACTCTGGCCAGGATTCTCATCGACGAAGGCGCCCGCGGTGCACGCGAAGCCGCACTCGTCGGGCAGGACCTCTGCCAGGCCCTCGCAGCCGTTCACGCCGCCGGCCTGGTGCACCGCGACATCAAAGCCCAGAACGTCATGCGGGAAGACGGCGGACGCGTCGTCCTCATGGATTTCGGCGCCGGCCTGTCGCTCAACGACGGCCGGGCGCGTCCGGGGTCGGTGACCGGGACGCCGCTCTACCTCGCGCCGGAGGTGCTCGAACACGGCCAGGCCTCGGTTCGCAGCGACATCTACAGCCTGGGCGTGCTGCTCTATCACCTCGTTACCAACGACTACCCGGTTCGCGGGCAAACGGCGGAAGAGCTGATCGAGGCGCGCCGACAGGGTCGCGTGCGCCGCCTGCGCGATGTCGCGCCCAAGCTGCCGTCGTGGTTCGTGAGCGCCGTCGAGCGGGCAATCGCCCCGAATCCACAGGATCGCTTCGCGACGGCCGGCGAATTCGAGGCCGCGCTGAGCGTCCGGACGCCGACGAAATCTGGCCGTTGCTGCTGGCGGCGGTGCTGACGCTCGCGACTGTGGCTGGCGTGCAGCAGCTGTGGCCATTCGGCAAGCCGGCTCACCGTACCGACATCGCGTTGCTGCCCCTAGATGCGGGGCTCGGTGTGACAGAGCGGATGGCGTGCGGCGATTGCCGACGAGATCTATCAGGGCCTCGCGATGGTGGATACGCTCAGGGTGATCTCGCCTCCACAGCCAAGGCGCAAACGCGATCAGTCGTCGATGCCGCAGATCGCCGAGGTCCTGCACGCCTCGGTGGTGATCGACGGGACAGTGTCGGACGCAGAGGGGCAATTCGACGTGAAGCTGCGGCTATTCGAGGCCGGCAGCGATGCGCCGGTATGGGCGCAGACATTCCGGGTGCAGCGTGCGGGTTTCGGATCGTTCCGGCGCGACAGTGCGCTCTCAATTGCCAGCGCTGTCAAGGCACCAGTGGCGGCGCGCATTCTGCAGCAACTGCCGCGATCGTCGACCGTCGATTCCGAGGCCTTCGACGCTTTCACGCGAGGCCGCTTCCTTCATGCCCGCGCGGGGCTGACCGACTCCGAAGAGGCGCCAGGAGGAGCACGAACGAACCATTGACCTCGCGCCCGAGTTTGCGCCCGCCTATGCGGCGCTGGCTCGACTGCACGTCGATGTGGCCGACGGAGGTAAAACATCGTGGGAGGAGAACATGGCGCTGGCGAGGGCTCACGCCCTCAGGGCCATCACACTGGACGCTAGTCTCGCCGAGGCGCACGTGGTTCTCGGACAGGTCGCCTTTCAAACCGATTGGGACTGGAGCGGAGCGGAGCGCGCTTATCGGCAAGCCATCGCGTTCGCTCCCAGCTACGACGTCGCCTTTCAGGGCTACGCGTATTTTCTGGCGGCGCGCAATCAGGTCGATCGGGCAATCGAGCAACTGGAGAGGCCCGGCAACTGAACCCGTTGTCGGATACCAACGATCTTGATCTCGTTCCGCTCCTGCAATATGCCCGGCGGTTTCAGGAAGCCGAGACGCTGACGCGCACGGTGCAAAACCGCGATCCCAATGTCTACAAGATGGCCAATCAGTTGGGGCGAATCTTTGCCGCCACCGGCCGTTACGACGCGGCGATCGAGCAGTTCGAAAAGCTGCGCCAGTCGGCGATGGGGACCGACCCTTACATCGACGCACAGATTGCGAGCGCGCATGCCGACGCGGGACGGATCGTCGAAGCCGAGACGATACTCGCTCGTCTAACCGAACGGTCCAGGTCCGAGGAGGTTCCGCCGGAACTGCTCGCCTTCATTTACGCCCGTCTCGGCAGGCTCGATGAAGCTTTCACCGAGCTCGACCGGGCTTTCGCACTCAAGTCGCGTCGAATCCTGTTCCTGAAGGTCGACCCACGTTGGGATCCGGTTCGTTCGGACCCACGCTTTGACGCGTTCGTCAGAAAACTTGGTCTGTGATTGGACTGCGTCGTGGCGAAACAGTAAACTGCTGCGTGACACGTGATGTATCTAAGGAGGCGGTATGGCTGCGAAGGCGACGAAGGCTGCGAAGGCTGCAAAGAAGTCTGTGGAAAGAGCGCGATTGTTTGGCAAAGGGGGCGAACTTCAACTTGGTCAAGGCCAAGCTCTTTCGACACAAGGAGCGTCTGAAAGCTAGCCTTCGGAAGCATGGTTCGGATCGCCAGATGTGCTCAGGAATACCGCGACATTGGACGCCCTGACCGAGAGCTACGCTCTGGTCGGGGGCATCCCGTGCACAGGCCAATTCATGAGTCTTGACCTTCCGCAAGTCGAAGCGGAGCATCAGGCTTGCTCCGAAAGGCCGCGAGTGCGCGTCGGGGGCGCCCGTGATCGTCGCTCGCCTTCCGGCGATCTCCTCATGTCATCTCCTTCTGGCAGGGCGGTCGGCTGGTCTCGTCAACTACGCCACGGGCGTCCTCGCGCGAGGCACACCATTTGGCGTCGAAGTGCTTGACGATCTCACCGAGTGGCGAACGTGGACAGAGCTCTCAGCAAGCCGGTCGCCGGAGGAACGACGTCTGCTGCGGCGACTGGTCGACCTGATGGTCAAGCGCACATTTCTGACGCGGTCCACGACAAGCCACGAAAGATCGACGCAGCGTTGAGTCGATGGGGGACATGGAATCCCGCTGCTGGGTTCTTTCACCGTGCGACGAAAGACGTCGACTTCAGTTCGACTCCGCGCGATCAAATTGCTGCTTCGTGCGCGAGGGCCCTGGTTCAGCCGCTCCCCGCGTCGCTCAAGACCTGATCGGCCAGGCGGAGTGCAATTGCCGCGCGCCAGACTCGAGGGAGATGTGCCGTCCACTCTGCTTGCGCGTCGGACCTGGCGGCGCTTCGGCGCCGCCCGACTCGCGTTCGCCGATCTCGCGACCCTGCTGCAGCTCACGTGGGGTGTGCACGGCTGGATTCAGGTGCCAGGCCTCGGTCGCTTCGCGCTCAAGACCTCGCCTTCCGGCGGCGCAAGGCACAGCATCGAAGTCTATGTGCTCGCGCGAAAGGTTGAGGGGCTTCGGCGCGGCCTCTATCACTACAATCCCGACACCCACCGGCTTGGACCCGTAAGCCGGTCGGGACCGCGACGCGTGTCGGACTATCTGCCAGAGCAGGCATGGTACGACGATGCCAGCGCCGTCATGCTGATGACGGCGGTCTTCGAACGCGTTCAGTGGCGGTATCCATACGCCCGCGCGTATCGGGCCGTCCTGGCCGAGTCCGGACATCTCTGCCAGACGTTTTGCCTGGTGGCCACGTCGCTCGGCCTCGCGCCCTTCTGCACGATGGCGCTCGCCGATAGCCGCATCGAGCGGGACCTGAAAATCGACGGGGTCTCCGAGTCCGTCATCTACGCGGCCGGCGTTGGCGCACGTCCGAAGGGTGTCGACTGGGCCCCGTGGCCGGGCTCCGACCGGACGCCCGTGCTCACACCTCCAGCACACGCTGGGCGCAAGCTTCGCAGCAGCGCCCGGCGCCGACCCGCCTGATTCCACCGCTGCCCTCGTTCGCAATCGCCAACAATCCACGACGGGATGCCTGCGGGCCTCGGCAAGACAGGTAGAATGCACCTGACTCACACCGGGAGAGACACCGACATGAAGCGACTCATAGGCGTGCTCGTCGTAACCGCTGCCGCGGTTGTGCCACTGATGAAGTTCGACGTCCGGGCGCAGTCGAACGCGCCCAAGCCCGCCGCGCCATCGACGGAATGGCCGACCTACGGCCACGATTCCGGCGGGATGCGGTTCTCGCCCGTCACGCAGATCACGCCAGCCAATGTTGGCCAACTGCAGGTGGCGTGGGTGTACCACATGCGTCCGGCTCCGAGCGCAGCCCCGGCTGGCGATGCGGCCCCGGCCCCGGCGCCAGGGACGTGGCCGCGGCCGCGGCGGCTCGGGCTTCGCCGCGAGCGAGACCACGCCCATCGTCGTCAACGGCGTGATGTACATCTCGACGCCCTATGGCCGCGTCGTGGCGCTCGACCCAACCACGGGCAAGGAGGTCTGGGTCTTTCAGGTGCCGGCGGGCAATCCCTCGACGCGGGGCGTCGAGTACTGGCCCGGGGATGCGCGAACGCCGCCGCAGATCATCTTTGCCACCGGCGGCGGCCGGCTCTACTCGCTCGACGCAAAGACCGGCCAGCCAACAGAGACTTTCGGCGACCGCGGCAGCATCGACATGAACACGCCCGAGATCCTCCAGGGCATGTCCGGCACCGTCGGCCTGAGCTCGCCGCCGACTGTCTACAAGAACCTCATCATCACGGGCAGCCGCAACCAGGAGAACCCGCCCAGAGGACCGTTGGGTGATGTGCGTGCCTGGGATGTCCACTCCGGCAAGCTGGTTTGGACGTTCCGGTCGGTGCCGCAGGCGGGCGAGAAGTTCAACGACACCTGGGCTGGCGACAGCTGGAAGAACCGCTCGGGCGTCAACGTCTGGGGCTTCATCACCGTCGACGTTGAACGCGGCATCGTCTACATGCCGTTTGGCGCACCTTCGGTCGATCAATACGGCGGCGACCGCGCCGGCGACAACCTGTTCGGCACCAGCATCGTCGCGGCGGATGCGAACACCGGCAAGTACCTCTGGCACTTTCAGGTCGTGCATCACGACATCTGGGACGCCGATCTCTCGGCGGCGCCTGCGCTGATCGACGTCAAGCAGGGCGGCAAGACGATACCGGCCGTGGCGGTCATCAACAAGCCCGGACTGCTGTTCCTGCTCGACCGGGTTACTGGCAAACCGATTTACGGCGTCGAGGAACGACCAGTGCCGCCGAGCGAGGTGCCGCTCGAGCGCCCGTCGAAGACACAGCCGTTCCCGCTCAAGCCGCCGCCGCTCTCGCGCATGTCGTTTACGCCGGCCGATATCGCGACCGTGACGCCCGAGCTCGAAGCCGCGTGCAGGAAGATCCTCGAAGGCCTGCAGCTCGGCGGCCCCTACCTTCCCCAAGGCTACAAGCGCCTGCGGGTGCAGTTTCCAGGCAATCACGGCGGCGTGAACTGGGGCGGCACGTCGTTCAACCCGCAACTCGGCTATCTCTTCGTCAACACGAACGAGCTGGGCCAGCTCGCCGGCGTCACGGATCGCGAGCCGGGCGCGACGGGTCAGGCGCAGGGCGCGGGTCAGGGAAATCGTGTCGATCCCAACGGTCCGTATCAGGGGATTCCGGGCGGCGGGCGCTTCAAGGACGAAGCGTCGAACATGATGTGTCAGCAGCCGCCGTGGGGGCAGCTGACGGCGGTCAACGTCAACACCGGCGAGTTCGCCTGGCGCGTGCCGCTCGGCATCACCGAGAGTCTGCCGCCGGAGAAACAGAAGACCGGCCGGCCTGGCAACGGCGGTCCCATCGCGACTGCTGGCGGACTCGTCTTCGTCGCCGCGACTGACGATGCCCGGTTCCGTGCGTTCGATGCGAAGACCGGCAAGGAGCTGTGGACGTTCAAGCTCGGCGGCGCCGCCAACGCGACGCCCAGCACCTATCTCGGCAAGGACGGCAAGCAGTACGTGGTGATTACGTCGGCCGGCGGCGGCTTCTTCGGCGCGCCCCTGACCGACGACAGCATCATGGCCTTCGCCGTGCCCGGCGCGAAGTGATCGCGCGTCACTCCGCCTTCAGCGCTTCGACCGGATCCACGGCCGCGACGCGCCGTGCCGGCAGATAGCTGGCGAGGATCGCCGCCGCGACGAGCACGATCGGCACCGCGGCATAGGTGACCGGATCGAGCGGGCTGACGCCGAACAGCAGCGACGACATCAGGCGCGTCAGCCCCGCGGCCGCCAGCAGGCCGATCGGCCACGCCCGTGCCGGCGAGCATCAGGCCGTTGCGCACGAACATCCGTGTCATCTCGCCGCGGCTGCGCGCCGAGCGCCAGCCGGATGCCGATCTCGCGCGTTCGCTGCGACACGGCGTACGAGATGACGCCGTAGATGCCGATCGACGCCGAGCAGCAGCGCCATCGCCGCCGGCGATGCCGAGCATCACGAGCGCGAACGACGTCCGCGCCATCGATCGATCGTAGAGGTCCTGCAGCGTCCGCACGCCCGCGAGCGGCAGGCTCGGATTCACCGCCCACACGGCCTGCCGCATCTCGCTCAGCAGCGCTTCGGTGCCCGCGCGGCGGGCTGCGGATCGCGAACGTGACCGTCCGCTCGACCGTCACTGTTCGGCCCGGATGGTACGAGCTCTCGCCGAACGACGGCCAATACACGGTCGCCGGCGCCGGCTCGTGGACGCCGTTGTCGCGGACGTCCTCGACCACGCCGATCACTTCGCGCCAGGGGCGCGTCGGCAGCGTGCGAATCCGCTTGCCGATCGCGTCCGACGGCGTGCCCCACAGCTCGCGCGCGAGATTCTCCGACACGATCACGACGGGCCGCTGGTCGTAGAGATCGGTCCAGGTGTAGTCGCGGCCCGCGATCATGCGCGTGCCGGTGGTCCGGAACAAGCCGGGCGAGATCGACTTGAAGAGCCGCATCGGCGGCATCTCGTCGGTCGATACGACCGCGCCCTCGGCGCGGATGACGTCCCAGTCCGGCGGCACGCCCGTCCATGGGCATGGCGCTCGCGAAGCCGACCGACGTCACGCCGGGAATCGCCGCGAGCTTGTCGACGATGTCCTGCTGCATGCGTCGCGACGCGTTCGGGTTCCGGCACGAGCGACGCCGGAATCGCGATGCGCACCGTCTGAATCTGCGCTCGGCGCGGTGAATCCCGGCGTCACCGTGCGCAGCGCCTGGAACGTGCGAATCATCAGCCCGGAGCTGACCAGCAGCACGAGCGCCAGCGCCACCTGCGCGACGACCAGCACGTTGCGCGCGCGATGACGCTCCTTGCTCTGGCTCGACGTGCGTCCGCCGCCGCGCAGGACCGCGGAGATGCCGCGGCGCCGGCGTACTTCACCGCGGGAATCAGTCCGAACAGCAATCCCGACAGCAGCGAGATCGACGAGCGTGAACGCGAGCGCGCTGCGCGTCGAGCGCGATCTCGTGCAGGCGCGGCAGGTTCGCGGGACCGGCGCGAGCAGCAAGCGCAGGCCGGCCGCGCGAGCGCCACGCCGAGGACGCCGCCCAGCAGACCGAGCAGCACGCTTTCGATGAGCAGCGCGCGGACGATGCGTCCCCGGCCGGCGCCGAGCGCGGCGCGCACCGCCAGTTCCTGCTGACGCGCCTCCGCTCGCACGAGCAGCAGGCTCGCGACGTTGGCGCAGGCGATCAGCATCACGATGCCGATGGTGCCCATCAGCACCCACAGCACGCTCGCGACGTTGCCGACGACGTCCTCCTTGAGCGGACGGAGCGCGGGCGCGATGCGCCACTGCTCGTAGACGCGCGGATTGACGCCGGTGGCCGCCGGCCAGGACGTCATCCAGATCGGCACGAGCCGCGCGACGTCGGCGCTCGCCTGCGCGATCGTGACGCCGGGCTTCAGCCGGCCGACGCCCTGAAAGCCGAAGCCGGGCAGAATCAGCGCGGCGCGATCGAAGGCGAGCGGCACGATCACGTCGGGTGTCGATGTTGACGATGCCGAAACCTTCGGGCATCACGCCGACGATCTCCGCGGGTCGCGAGTCGACGATGATGCCGCGTCCGATGACGGCGCGGTCGCCGCCGAAGCGGCGCTGCCAGTAGCCGTAGCCGAGCATCACGGTGCGCGGCGCCGTTCGGCTGCCTGGTCGGCCTTCGACAGCCAGCGCCCCAGCGCCGGCGGAACGGCGAGCGCCTGCAGCGTGCCGTCGGTGACGAGCAGCGCGCGGACCTGTTCCGGCTCGGCGACGTCCGGTCACCGTCGCGTTCGCCGGCGAACCAGACGCCGATGTCGCGGAACGTGCGGTTCTGTTCGGCGTAGGTGAAGTACATCGAGGGCGAGAGGCGGAGGTCGCCGGAGACGGCGGCGAGCCCGGGCGCGCCGGGCGCCGTGTGCCAGATGGCGACGAGTCTCGTCCGGGTTCGGGTAGGGCAGCGGCTTCAGCAGCACGCTGTTGACGACGGTGAAGACGGCGGTGTTGGCGCCGATGCCGATGGCGAGCGTGAGGAGCGCGACGGTGGTGAAGAGCGGCGCCCGGCGAAGCGTGCGCAGGCCGTAGCGCACGTCGCGCGCGAGATCGTCGAGCCAGGGCAGGCCGCGCTGATCGCGCACGGCATCCATCGTGTGCGTCACGGTGCCGTGACGGATAGGCCGCGCGTGCCGGCCGTCGCTCGAGCCGCGTTGCGCCGCCGCTCGTCCTCGGCGGCGAGCTCGAGGTGCAGCCGCAGTTCCTCCTCGAGTTCGGCATCACGGCGCCGGCCGCGGACCAACGTCCCCAGAGCCGGACGATCCACTCGCGGAGGGCTGCGATCGGCCGCTTCGCTGATCTCATTCCGTGACTCATCCCTGGTCGTTCAGCAGCGTGTGCATGATCGACGTCATGCGGTCCCACTCGGCCCTGCCGGCCGCGAGCTGGCGCCGCCCTGCGGCGGTGATGGCGTAGAACCGCGCCTTCCGATTGCTGTCGGTGACGCCCCAGTCCGCGCGCAGGAAGCCGCGCTGCTCGAGCCGCATCAGCCCCGGATAGAGCGTGCCCATGTTGAGCTGCAGCGCGCCCTTCGACACCTGCTCGAGGCGCGCGGCGATCGCGTAGCCATGCAGCGGTCCGAGCGCGGCTACGGTCTGCAGCACCATCAAATCCAGCGTGCCTTGCAGGACGTCGGCCTTAGCCGATTCTTTGTTAGACATACTAATGGAGTATGGCTTTGGTTCCATTAGGGTGTCAAATGGGACAGTCGACTGTCGATCCGGTGTCCATCTTTCCTGCACCGGAGTAAACTCCCGCCATGGCTGTTTCCCGTTTCCTCGCCGATTTGCGCTACGGCTTCCGCCAGCTGCGCCTGAATCCAGGATTCGCGTGCCTGTCGATCGTTACGCTCGCGCTTGGCATCGGCGCCAACACGGCGCTCTTCAGCGTGGTGCGCAACGTCATCCTGAAGCCGCTGCCGTACCGCGACCCGGAACGCCTGGCGCGGGTGTGGATGGACAACCGGCGCCTCCAGATGCGCGAAGACTGGGCATCCTACCTCAACTATCAGGACTACAAGCGTCTGGGCACATCATTCGAATCGATGGCGGCATTCACCGAGCCGACGTTGAACCTCATCAGCGACGGCGAGCCCGAGCGCGTCAACGGTGTCTTCGCCGAAGCGGCGCTCTTCGACGTGCTCGGCGTTACGCCGATTGAAGGGCGTCTCTTCACAAAAGATGAGGAGACGGCAGGCAAGGAGAACGTGGTCCTCATCAGCTGGGGCCTGGCGCAGCGCCGGTTTGGCGGCGTTCGACAGAGCGACGGCGCCAGCGTGATCGGCAAAGCGCTCGACTTCGACGGCCGGCGGCTGACGGTCATCGGCGTCATGCCTGCCAGCTTTGCGTTTCCAGCGAAGAACAGCGAATTCTGGGCGCCCCTGGTCGTCGGCGGCCGCGCCAACAGCCGCGTCGGTTACTGGCTGCAGATGGTTGCGCGCCTGAAGCCAGGCGTCACGCCGGTCCAGGTCCAGGCCGAGATGGACATCGTCGGCAAGCAACTCGAGCAACAGTATCCTTCCGACAATGCCGGATACGGGATCTTCGTGAATCCGCTCGAGAATCACGTCGCCGGCAACGTCAAGACGCCGCTGTACGTCCTGCTCGGTTCCGTCGGATTCGTGCTGCTCATCGCGTGCGTGAACGTCGCCGGGCTGTTTCTCGCGCGGGCGGAGTCGCGCGGCCGCGAGATCGTGGTGCGGTCGGCCATCGGCGCCAGCCGCCGCAATCTGATGTGGCAGCTCCTCATGGAGGCAGGTGCCCTCGCGGCGTTGGCCGGAGCGGCCGGTGTTCTGGCCGCCTACGCGGGCGTTCGAGCGATCCTGTGGCTTGCGCCTCCCGATCTGCCGCGCATCGACGAGATCGGGCTCGACGGCACGGTCCTGGCCTTCGCGGTGGCCCTTACGACCGTCACCGCGCTTCTCTTCGGGCTGTGGCCCGCGTGGCGGCTGTCGCGTGTGAATCTCCAGGAAGCGCTGCGCGAGAGCGGCCGCGGCATGTCGAGCTCGCACGCGGCGGCGCGAACGCGGTCGATCCTTCTCGTCGTGCAATGCGCGCTGGCCATCATGCTGCTTGCCGGGGCGGGCCTGCTGCTGCGATCGCTCGGCGCATTGCGCGGCATGGACACCGGTTTCCGCACGGCCAACCTCCTGACGATGCGCGTCAACGCGTCGCGCACGACTTACCCGCAGCAGCCGCAGCTGCGGCAGTTCTACGACCAGTTGCTGCAGCGCGTGCAGGCGATCCCGGGGGTCACGAGCGCGGCGATAACGACGGACCTCTTTCTGAGCAACACGCCCAACTCGGGCACGTTCACGCTGGAGGATCGTCCGCCGTTCCCGCCATCCGAGCAGATCGAAGCCACAACCGACGCCGTCGCACCCGGATTCTTCGAGACGATGCAGGTGCGCCTGGTCAGCGGGCGGTTCCCCGACGCGCAGGACCGGGATGGTGGTGTGCGCGGCGTGGCGATCAACGAAACGTTCGCGAAGCGGTACTGGCCGGACCAGAATCCGGTTGGCAAGCACATGGTCTTCGGCACCCCGGGCGAGCGCAATCCGTGGATGACGATCGTCGGCGTCGTCGGCGACATGCGGCGCCGGGGTCTTCATCAGGGCGCGAGACTCGAAGTGTTCTTCTCGACGACGCAGAACATCGGGCGCAACATGCAGCTCATCGTCGCCAGCGACTCGAATCCCATCGCGCTCGCGCCCGCGGTGCGCGCCGCCATCCGCGCGCTCGATCCGTCGAGTCCAGTGACCGCCGTCAGCACGGTCGAGGCGCAGATCGGTGAATCGCTGGCGATTCGCCGTTTTCAGGCATGGCTGCTGGCGCTCTTCTCGCTGCTGGCGGTCCTGCTCGCGGCGGTCGGCATCTTCGGCCTCATGGCGCAGGTCGTCACGCGTCGGACTCCAGAGATTGGCGTGCGCATGGCACTTGGCGCCACGCCCACAGAACGTGCTCGCGCTCGTCGTTCGTCAGGGCGTCTTGTTGGCTGGGGCCGGGACACTGGTCGGCATCGGCGGAGCCCTTGTCCTCGCGCGCGGCCTGCAGAGCCTCCTGTTTGGCGTTGGCGCCGCCGATCCGATCAGCTACGCGGCCGCGGCGGTCGTCATGGCGATATCGGTCCTCCTCGCGTGCGCGCTGCCCGCGTGGCGCGCGGCTCGCGTGGATCCCACGGTGGCGCTGCGCGGAGACGGCTAGTGTGCATTTCAGAAGTTCGTAGCGTCCGCCTTCAGGCGGACCCTGCTATGTCCGGCTAAAGCCGGACTCTACGTTCTACCTGCCGTCTGCTGAACAAAAACGGCTTCCCGACTGATCGATCGCACGCGTGATCCGCATCGAACCATGACGTGCGCGTGAGAGTGTCGCGATCGTGGAACGAGTGCGTCACACCTCGTGTGATAAACTTGGGGCACTTCGAACATTCCTCGACACGATGGTTGATCACACGGCTTCACTCCTCACTCCCAGCACATCGTGGATTCTGGTCTTTGCTCACCCCGGTCACGAGCTTCGCGCGCATCACCTGCTGGAGCGCACCCGGCCGGGCGTCGTCGTGCTCACGGATGGATCCGGCGCAGCGGGTGAGTCCCGCCTCGACGACTCGCGCGCGCTGCTCGGACAGGCGGGTGCACGGCCGGCGGAGATGTTCGGGTCCCTTACCGACCGCGAGGCCTACGCGGCGCTCATGGCGGCCGATCCGACACCGTTTTTGACCTGCGTCAATGCGCTGGCCGACACCCTTCTCACTGACGGCGTGCGCGCGGTGCTCGTCGACGCGGCCGAAGGGTATAACCCGGTCCACGATGTCTGCCACTGGATCGGCCGGGCAGCGACCGTCCGGGCGCGCCAGTTCGGCGCCAGAATCGAGCTCTTCGAACTGGATCTCGTCTCCCATCCCGACCTTCCGGGCGAGGGTCTTCGCCTGCTCCTCGACGATCATGCCTTCGCCCGCAAGCTCGAAGCGACGTCGCGCTACGCGTCGCTCAAGGCCGAGGCAGAGGCCGCCTTCGACCGATACGGCCAGGACGCGTTTCGCATTGAGTTCCTGCGTCGCGTGATCGACGGGCCCGCGCCGCTGCCTTCCTGGATCCCGTATTACGAGGAAGTCGGTGAAGCGCGCGTGCGCGCCGGGCGCTACGCGTCCGTCCTTCGTTACGGATCTCACGTGCGGCCTGTCATCGACGGGCTGCTCGAATCGGTGCAGCCGGCTCTTCATGCGACCGATCTCCGTACTACTTACGAATAACGCGCTCGCCCTCCGCGGCGGGTCGGAGACCTACGTTCGCGACGTCGCGCTCGCGCTGCTGCGCCGCGGACATCGGCCGACGGCCTTCAGCCTCGTGCTCGGAGACGCGGCCGCAGACCTGCGAAGGTCCACGATCCCCGTGCTCGACGACGTGACGCGGCTTGGAGCCGCGCCGGACGTCATCCATGGGCATCACCATCTGGAAACGCTGATTGCCGCTCTGGCCTTCCCCGGTACGCCGGTCGTGAACTTCTGTCACGGATGGGTGCCGTGGGAAGAGATGCCTCTGCACCATCCCGCCGTCCGGCGTTACGTGGCCGTCGACGAGGTCTGCGTCGATCGTCTCGTTCGAGAGGAGGGCATTCCGCCCGATCGAGTCGAGCTGCTGCTCAATTTTGTCGACCTCGCCCGCTTTCGTTCGCGAGCGCCTCTTCCGGTACGACCGGCCCGGGCGGTGGTGTTGAGCAATGCCGCCACGAACGACGGCTACGCGCGCGTGATCGCTGCGGCGTGCCACGCCGCTGGCATCACGCTCGACGTTGTCGGCGGAGCTGCCGGACGCGTATCGGACGCGCCCGAGCATCTGCTGCCGGCTTACGACATCGTTTTTGCCAAGGGCCGGACGGCGCTCGAGGCTCTCGCCGTGGGTTGCGCGACCGTGCTGGCTGATGGGGCAGGCGCGGGTCCGCTCGTCACTCCCGGCAACTATCCGGTGTTGCGGCTGCGGAACTTCGGCATCCGGGAACTGCGGCACGCCCACGACGCCGCGTGGTACGCCGAGCAGCTCGCCCGGTACAGCGTCAGCGATGCGGCCGACGTCTCGGCGCGCGTGCGAGCTGAGGCCGGCATGGAGCCGGCGATCGATCGGCTGCTGGACATCTACTCGGCGGCGATGGCGGCGCCACCCGCGCCCGGAGATGCGTCGCGTAGCGCGGCGATGCACTGCAGCCGGATCGCACGGCCGCTCAAAGAGGCGCACAGGCTTGCGGACCGGCTTCACGCGGCAACGCGGGACGTGGAGGCTCTTCGCGCTGACCTCGACGCGCACGTGCGCGCGAGTGGCGAACAGGCTGCGGCCGCGGCCGTGCTTCAGACCCGTGTGTCCGAGTTGCAGGTCCGTCAGGCCGAGTCGACTCGTCTCGAGCAGGAGCTGAGGGCTCGCGACCGCGAGCTGGCGTCGGCCCGCGCCGCGGTCAGGGCGCTCGAGAGCGAGCTCGCGGAGTTTCGGTCGCTGTCGACGATTCGAATCCGCGACGCCATGCTCTCGGCGCCGGTGGTCGGTCCGGTTCTGCAGGCGGGCGCACGGGGGCTTGCGAAGTTGCTGAGGCACTGATCCGATTGCTCCGTCCGGGCCGGTCGTACGGGTTCATGCCGGTGCCGGTGCGCCAGTGACACTCGAGTAGAGCAGTGTTGCGGAGTAGGATGAGGTATGAGACGCCTTCTCGTCGCCCTGACGCTGGCAGCTGCCGGAACGCTCGCCGCTGCGCAGACGCCGCGCCCCCCTGGGCCGCTCCTGCACATCAACGCCGTCGCCTACGGCCCCGATGACCGGCCGCTGGCCGATCTGCGGAAGGAGGACCTGGAGGTCTGGATCGGCGGCTACCGGATTCCGATCGAGACCCTGACGGTCGTGGACCCGGCCGATATCGAGCGCGGCCGCCTCATCGTGCTCCTGCTCGACGATACAACGCTCCCGCTGGAGTTCATTCCTCGAGTCAAGGACATCGCGCGTCGCTTTGTGAACCGGATGACGCCACAAGACGCGATGGCGATCGTCGCGTTGAATCGTGACGCCATGGAGGCCACAAGTGATCGCTCACGCCTTCTCCGGAGCATCGACGAGGTTGGGCTGCTGCAGGCGGCCGGCGTTCAGCGGCTCGAGGACATCGGCGCGCACGTGCTCAAAACGGTCGCCGCGCTGTCACGGCAGATCGTCGAGCGCCCTGGCCGAAAAGCAATCGTGGGGATCGGAGTCGCCGCGCTCTTCGACACGCCGATCCCGCCGCCGACCGTGAGCCGGAGCCTCCGGCCGGAATGGACCGAGGCCATGCGCGCGACCGCGTCAGCCGGTGTTCATTTCTACGTCATCGACCCGGGGGGTGTTGGCTCACTGCGGCCGTTCAATGGCACGAGCGGCTTCGCGCGTGAGACCGGCGGGCTCGCGTTTCTGAACACCAACGACTTCGACCGGGTCGTCGACCGCATCATGAGCGAGATGTCGAGCTACTACGTCATCGCCGTCGCCGATCCGCCCGTCCGCCGCACGTCCGACTTGCGCGAGCTGGAGGTCAAGGTCCTGCGGCGCGGCGTCACCGTCCGCGCCCGCCGCGCGATTCCTGGACGGCCCTGATCCATTCCGAACGGCGCGCGAGCCCCGAGCCCGAGTCGCGACCTTACCCCTCAGTCGTCTGTGTTGTCCGTGTTATCCGTGGCCCTCGGCGTCGAAGACGCAGCGGATGATGTCCCCGTCGATGGTGACGTCGGTGCCCGGCCGCTGTGTCTTCACCCACGCGGTGAACTCGTGCAGCCGTGGATAGCCGCCGGTCCCGTTAAACAGCCTCGCGTCGTCTATGAGGACCACGTGGCCGCGCATGGTATGCCCGAGGAGTGCGGTCATTTCCGCCATGACTGGCGTGTCCTCGGTGCCTCGTCCGCTTTCTCCTCCCATGTAGTGGCCATCCAGCCAGAAGAGCGCCGGGCCGTCGAGTGTTTCGAGCACGGCCGGCAGGAGTGTCGCGCTGTCGCCCTGCAGCAGTCGAATGTGCCGTTGACCGGCGAAACGCGCGGCGGACTGCGCGTAGAGCGCTGGCGCGAGCTCGATGGAGATGATGCGCTCGACGTGCCCGTTCATCGCCTGCACCATCTCGCCGGTGTAGGTCCCTGTCTCGACAAACGTGCGCAGGCGGTAGCGACGCTGGTAGCCGATCACGGTCCGTTGTTTGACGACGGGCGGCGCCGGGACGGGCTTGCCGGCCAGCAGCCATTGCAGCGTGATCCGGGCACGCGTCAGCCGGATCAGGGGCGGGGAAACCGACCAGCGGCGCCAGGCGGCGCGCATCCGTGTCATACGACAGGCTGTCTCACAAACCAAAACGACTCGAGACGAGCCACGGTCCTGATTTCGCGGCAGCGCCGTGCTTCCGGTTCATGAGATGGCTTCGAGTCTTGTATCGCGAGACGGACCCGGCAGCGAACGCTATCGCAGTCCCGTCACCAGGTACAGCGTGCTCAATATCCGCACCGATCCGTAGATGTAGCTCTGGGCATCCGCGCTCAGGTAGAGATCGGGTACCGTCAGCATCCCGGCGGGATCGTCGACCGTAATCTCTCGGACGATCGCGCGCCGGCCGGTGGCGAGGTCCAGCGCGTCGATGCGCGCCTTCGGGCCGTTCCACGCGGCGACGTAGATGCGCGCCGGATCGGCCGTCCAGCCGGCGAATGCCTCGTCGTCGCCGAGCGTCGCCAGCTCGCGCGCGGGGCCGCCGTTCGGCAGCGGCCACGCCAGCACCTTGCCATCGTCAGCGCTGATGGCCAGGAGCGAACCGTCCGGCGCCGCGTGGGTTCCCCGATTTCGACGCACGCTCAGCCCGCGTCCCTGAAGCTCTCCGAGGTCGAACGTCGTGCGCTTGCCGGACGCGATGTCGACGAGCACCGCGGCAAAGGCGCCACCTCGGGTGCCGACGACCGCGGCCGTCAGCCCCGGAGGCACGAAGAGGGCGGCGTTCGGAACCAGTTCGCCAACGTCGATCTGTCGTGGCTCGCCCGGTCCCGTCGGCAGGAGCAGGACCTTGTTTGGTTCGGACGGCGTGATCGACAGTGCCCATTTTCCGTCCGGCGACAGTGCTTGTGCGCGTCCGCGGCCGATCTTCACCGGCGCCGAACCATCCATGCGACGGATGACGACGCTGTAGTCGGGATCGGTACCGTCTTGATTCGACAACAGCACAGTGCGGCCGTCACGCGAGATGTGGCCCGGCACCGTGAATCCGTTCGAGGCCAGATTCCGATCGCGCGCGTCGCCGGCAGTCGCGCCCGATGCGATACCGCTCGCGTCGTTGCCGGTCAGCAGCACACGCCCGCGAGCGTCGATGTCGAGCAACAGCAGGTTGGTCGGCACGTACCACACGATCCGGCCGTCGCGGGGCACGGTGGTATCCGGATCGATCGCCCTGATCGGCCAGTTGGACTCGGCGTTCGCGCCGCCATACCAGATCTCGCTGCCGTCCGCGGACCACGCCAGTGCTTCGGCGCCGCTGTACTCGGGAGTGAGCCGACGCGCACGGGTGCCGTCGAACACCGCCACGTAGCCGCGGTTATCGCCGTAGAGCGGGTGCTCGAGGAACCCGACCCGACGCCCGTCGGGCGAGACGCGGATGTGGCTGAGGTAGCCCGGCGTTTCGAAGACCACCGTGCCCTGCGGAACCTCGAGGCGGTCGCGCCCGTCCACCCGCCGAACAATCGCGAGTCGGTCGCCGGGGAGGAAGTCGGCGTCGCGCACGTGCTCGAGCACCTCACGTACGCTCGAGCCGAAGAGCCGACCCCGGGCGAGCGTGCCTTCTGACGTCCACGACGAGAGATACCTCCGCCCGAGTGAAAGGAGCATGTCGCCGGTCGTCGACACGGCGAGGACGTCACCGCTCGGCAGATCGAGCGGCTTCGACTCCGCCGTATCCGCTCGCGCGACAAACATCTTCAATGGAGCGCTGCCCCAGCGCGCGCCGTAGACGATCGTTTCGGCGTCGGGTGCGAATCGTGCCGTGCGGATGACGCCCCGTTCGAACGTCAACCGCGTGATGGCCGACGGTTGGCCCGTGGCCGCCGGGGCGATCGCGCGTCCGAGAACGAAGGCGGCGGCGATTGCAGCAACGATCGCGGCGGCGATGGTGATGGCGCGCCATCGTCGTGGCGGGGTTACCGCTCCAGGCCCGCTCGCAGGACCGATCGCTCCCATCGATAGCGCATCGAGCGCGAAGGCGAGATCCCGCGCCGACTGGAACCGCTCGGCAGGGTCTTTCTCGAGGCACCGCTGGACGACGCGCTCGAGCGCGGGTGGCACGACGACGTTCGCGCCGGAGAGCGGCGCTGGATCTTCCTTGAGAATCGCCGAGAGCGTGTCGGCGGCGCTGCTGCGGTCGAACGCGCGCCGGCCGGCGAGGAGCTCGTACATGACGCAGCCGAATGCGAAGATGTCCGCGCGGTGATCGACCGGCTGCCCGCGCGCCTGCTCCGGCGCCATGTAGCCCACTGTTCCCATCACCAGTCCCGGCGCCGTGTTGGCGGTTGTCGCGCCATCGGTGTCGGCGGCCGCGTTGCGCGCCAAGCCGAAATCCAGGACTTTGACGTGGCCGTTGCTCGTCACGATGACGTTGGCCGGCTTCAGGTCGCGATGGACGATGCCGCGTTCGTGCGCCGCGGCAAGGCCTCGCGCGATCTGCACGCCGTACTCGATCGCCTTGCGGACCGGCACCGGTCCGCGCGAGACGATCTCGGCCAGCGTCTCGCCCTCCAGGAGCTCGGTCACGGTGTACGCGCTCGAGCCATGGTGGCCGGCGTCGTAGATCGCGACGATGTGTGGATGAGAGAGAGCGGCGAGGGTCTTCATCTCCCGATCGAATCGCGCGAGCGCGTCGGGATCGGCCGCGAAGGCCGCAGGCAGGATTTTGATGGCGACTTCGCGTTCGAGCCGTGCATCGAGCGCGCGGTACACCTCGCCCATGCCGCCGGCGCCGAGTGGCCCGACGATCTGGTACGCCCCGAGGCGGGTGCCCGCGCTAAGCGGCATCGGCCAACATTCCCTCGCGCGTCCCGATTGTCACTGCGTTGTCCCCGGCCGTCAGTCTAGTCTTTTCCGAGGGGCTTCGCCCCTCGGACTCCCCTACTGGCTCGCTCGCGGGGACCCCGGCGCCCCGCGCCGCTCGCCAGGCTCACTCGCTTCCGCTCGTTCGCGCTGTTTGTGAGATAGCTTCTAGTCTCATCCGGGGGACTTGTCCCCGGGACCCCTGGCACGCTCGCTCGCGGGGACCCCGACGCCCGCTCCGCTCGCGTGGCTTACTCGCTTCCGCTCGTTCGCGCTGTTTATGAGACAGCTTGGTCGGATCTGACCACCAGCCGGATCGATCAGAAGAGCCAGACCCGGCCGCCACGCGCCAGCGCGGTGCCGGTCTGCTGTGAGGTACGCTCGACGCCGAACAGCCACTGACGTTCCGGCGGCATGAAGTACAAGCTGAGCCCCTCGGGCCAGGCGCGGCTGGTCGAGCCGTCTCCACTCTCATTCTCCATGCCGTAACCCAGGATCTCTTGCCACGCCGGACGCCAGAGACCCGGCCGTATGTGAATCGGGTCGATGCCGTACCACTCGCGCCTCATCCGAACGAAGTGCAGGCCGCGCGCAGCCGCGAGCGAGGCCAGCCCGTGGTTCACCCGTTCAGCCGTCTCCACGATCTCGGCGAGAGACGACCGGCACCGGGGCGCCAGGAGCGACCGGAACACCAGGAACGCCGGCGTTGACAGACGGCGGATGCTGTCGAGGGGCAGATCGGTTACGACGACGTCCGGCGTGACACGCTGAAGGCGATCGGCGGCCTCTTCGACCCACGCGAGGATTGTGGGCGCGGAGTATCCGTAGAGGATGTCGTTCCCGACGTCGGTCACGAGGGCGCGCGTCCTCGCCGCCGGCAACGACGACAGCGTTTGCCACAGGCCCGACTCCAGGATGCCCGGCAGCGTCCTGATCACCACCCGGCTCGGGACTCCATACGAGCGGCCGTGCCCCAGCGCTCCCAGCACCTCCACACCGGGGCCCCACGTGCTTCGCGCGGTCGACACAACCGTCTGCAGCCCTCTCGTCAAGTTGCTTGCGCCGAGCGCGACGACACGTGTGATGTCCGCAGCCATGGGCAACGTAGGTAGGATAGCGGGCCGATGGCCGGAAGTCGTGAGCCGGGCGTGAGCAAACCGTGAGGGCGTCTCGTGCTTTTTCCGAGGGGCTTCGCCCCTCGGACTCCCCTGCTGGCTCGCTCGCGGGGGCCCCACGCCCCGCTCCGCTCGCCAGGCTCACTCGCTGCCGCTCGTTCGCTCTGCCTGTTTATGAGATAGCTTCTAGTCGTCCCCCAGACAGGAATCTTCGCGTGCGCCTGATGAGCGCCTGCTTCTTCGCCCGCGGCCACTGCTTCAGCTCGTACTCGCGTTTCAGCGCCTCGGACAGCGTCTCGAACGATTCTGAGTACACGAGCCGCACCGGGCGCCGCCCGGAGGTGTAGCGCGCGCCGCGGCCCGTATTATGGATGCGGATCCGCGCCCGCGGGTCGAGCGCATAGCCGGTGTAGAGCGAGCCGTCCGCGCAGCGGACGATGTAGACGAAATGCATCGGACGCGGCAATAGGATAAACGCATTCGTCATCCGACCGCCGCCGACATGAGTGAACCGAGGCGGGGGACCAGGAGATCCCCCGCCTCACGTCAATTACGACTTACCCTTCGAGATTGGCCTGCGCGGCAGCTCGTGCGCGCGCCACTTCGGCCTTCGCGTCGAGCTCGGGCTTGGTCTTGTGGATGGCCTCAGCCAGCGTCTGCCCCTCGTTGAGAACGCGATGCTTGAGGACCACGAACGGCACGCTGGTATTGCGGGCCGCGTGGGCGACGGTCACGAACTCCTCGGCGCTGTCGAAGTTCTCCGCCGCGAGCTCCATCTGCGTACCCTTATTGAGGACCTTCTGGACGCGGTCGCGCACTTCGGGGTCCCACACCGCGACGTGGACGCTCGTCACCGCTCCGGCCGGTTTCGCCACCGCCGGGCGACTGTCTGGTGCCGGTGCCGCCGGCGCAGCTTTGGCCACTTTGCTTACCGGTCGCCGCGCGCGGGCAACAGGAGCCGCCGGTGCCGGAGCGCTCTCCGTCACGACCGCGCTCGGCTCCGGAGTCTGTCGCGTGCTCGACCATTTATCCTGCACCGTCGGACCGATCGCAACGCCAAGCGCGATGGCTCCAACGAAACCGGCCGCGAGAGCTGAAGCTTTGCCAACCGTCATCAGTGACCTCCTTCTGCTTAGCGCAGCGGTCTCATACCGCTTAGCTCGGCCGAGCGATTCAGACTCGCTCGTCTGACAGGCTATTGCTGCAAATTTGCGACCGGGCGACGCGATCTTCGCCCTTTTGTTCGCCCTGTCGGCGTTAAGTGGGCGTCCCACGGGCGTTTAGGAACCGTGGGCCGCGCCGCGGATGAGCTGACGCGGGAGCGCTACTGTCGAGCTTGGAAGCGCGTTGGGGTGTCTTCGATACAAGATTGGCGACGCTCAACCCCGAGAGTTGAACTCGAGTGTCCAAGAGCTCTTCACCGCAGACGGCGCCGAGAGCGCGGGGCCCTTTTTTTCTCTGCGGACCTCGGCGCGATCTGCGGTGAAAGGATCTTGGACACCAGAGCCGCTTACGCCGCGTCCGGGCCGGTGCCGGCCTCGCCGGCTCCCAGCGGGACGAGGAGCACCGCGACGAAGGCCAGCGCCGTGTACCCGGTCATCATCAGAAACAGCGGACGGTAGCTCCCGAAGAGATCGAAGACGGCGCCGTTCAGAGGATCTCCGATCGCACCACCGAGTGCCATGCTCAGCAGGTACAGCGCGGCAAGCACGCCGCGGTGCTGGCGCGGAATCGGCTCGACGAAGAGCGGAAAGGCGTTCACCATCGGGAGCGTCCAACACGCCGATGCGAGCGCGAGGAGCGGTGTGGCCTGTGAGACGCCGGTGACCCTGTGAAGCGCGGCCAGGCAGGCTGCCATCAACCCGAACCCGAGCAGCATGGCGTTCCGCCGCCCGATCCGCACGCCGATCATGCCAGCGGGCAGCGCTCCGATCACCCCGCCAATCGCCCAGGCGATGAAGCCGGTCGTCACGTCCTCCGGCCGGACGCCGAACCGTTCCGTGCCGTGCAGCGCGAACCAGGTGGTGAACGTCTGAAACGTCAGTTGCAGCAGGAGCGACGCGACGAAGATGGCGCGCAGGCCGGGCACCATGCCGCGCACCGCCGACCACACGGCATCGAGCAGCGAATCGAACGTCGCGTCAGCAGCCGCCGTCTCCGATACGGCCGGCTCGCGTAGGCACAAGGCGAACGCGGCGGCGATCGACAACACGGTGCCCGACGCAATCAGGAAGGCGGGCTGCATGCCGAGCATCTTCCCGAGCATCAGGAACACGATGGCGCCCACGCACATCTGAAACATAACCGACCCGGTCGCGAGCGAGCGGTAGCGCGAGGGCACGAGATCGGCGACGAGGGCCTGAGATGGAGATCGCACGATATTGACGCCCGAGTAAAGCACGACGATGGCGCCAATCAGGCCGGCGATGCCGAATCTCACTGATGCGGGGAAGAAGGCCATGCCCACCGCCGCCAGCACGAGTCCAGAGAGCACGATGGGGAGGCGGCCACGGCCGCGGGCGCTGGCCCGGTCCGAGGCGGCGCCGGCCCATGGCACGAGCAGGAGCAGCAGCACGTTGTCGATGGCCATCACGGTCCCGATGAGGGCGCGATGCTCGCCAAGCGCGTCGCGCACGAGCGGCGGAACGAAGTTACTGAGGAGCGGTCCCGTGACACCGAAGAAGAGCCCGCCCAGGCCGACGATCAGCAACGGGCCGTATGGCGGCTGCGCCTGACGTGTAGGTTTCAAAGCGAGAATGCTAGGAGGCGGACGGCACACGGTCAATAGCTGGATTGAACTATTGCCCATCCGAGACGGCTTCGCCCCTCGGAATCCCCTCAGGCTCGCGCCGGCGCGAGAACCGCTTGGCGAAGCGCGCGCGGCACGCGGGTCGTGCGTTCGGTCGCTCGCATGGCTCGCTCGCTCCTTGGAACGAGCGTAGGTTTATGAGACGGCTTCTATTGCGTGCGAAACGGCGTGCTGGATCTGTTCACGCCGACGCGAGAACCGCGGGCGTTACTGCTTCGCCAGCCGCTCGATTTCGGACGCCGGCGCGTCAGGGCCGAGTATCTGCCGCAGCGCCACTTCCAGCACCTCGTCGCGGCCGCTGCGAATGCCTTGAATCGTTGGCGTCGCCTCGACGTCGGCGACGATGCCGATCCGCTGCGTCGGTCGCTTGTCGGGGTAGAAGACGCCGATCCCGCTGACCATCGATCGCAGTCCGCCGGGCAGCGGAATCGCCGAGACGTTGCCGTCGGCGCCCGCCGTCGTGCTGCCCACGACCGTCGCATTCGGCGCCGCCCGGAACGCCATGGCGGTGTACTCGGACTGGCTCTGCGACGATTCGTCCACGAGAATGACGATCTTCCCCATGTACTTCGGTGCGGCCGGCTGAAGCGAGAGCGGCTGGAGTCCAATGGAAGGCGCCGGGATTGATCAGATCGCCGCGCGTGAACCGCGCGAACTCTGTCGGTCGATCGACGAGGAGCGACCCCAGCGCAAACACGACGAATTCCGACGGATAGTTCCGAATGTCGATGACCAGGCCCCTGGTGCCTTCGGCCGAGCGGATGTAGCTGGCGGCCTCCGATGACTGGACGGACGACAGTTTCAGATAGGCGACATCGGGAGAGAGCTTCCGGAACGTCTCCCCGGGACGGTCGTGCGTGCGTCCCGCTGTCGGACTTACCCTCGATTCCGCCACGCGCGCCGGTTTCAGCTCCAGCGTCTCGCGGTCTCTCTTTACGCGCAGCCGTACCTCGCCGCAGCTGCCGCGCGTCATCGACCGCGCGATATCGCGCAATCGGGTGGGTTGATTCGACGCGGCGTAGTAGGGCGTCCATCTCTCGACCAGATCGGCAACGGTGACCCCGTCGAGCGCGATGACGGCATCTCCGATCCGCAAGCCGGTCGCGGGCCCCGACTCCGCGTGCGAGTATCCCGTCACGACCGCTTGACCTTCGATGAACCGCATCGTCACTGGAATCTGGCACGCGCCAACCGGCGGGCGCACGTCGAGTGAGCTCCACAGGTTCGCGTGGGTGTCGCGAACCCTTGCGATGAGCGCCATCATCTGTTGCTTGTACGAGTCGCCGTCCTTTGCCAGGGCGACGCGCGGGATGAAGATCGTCAACTCGTCGTCCCAGTTCCCGCCGATGACATCGCGGTACGGGAACCAGTATTCGACGATGTTCCAGAAGCGATAGAGCGCCAGCAGCTGATAACCCGCGTCGGGAAGTCCGATGCTGGCGTAGGCGGGCTCGTGATCGAACGATGCGTTGCCGACGTTTGGGGCCAGGGAGACATAGAACTGTTTTCCGACCGTCGGGCGACTGCGGTGAACGGTGCGCAGGGCCGCCGCCAGTTCGGTGCCCAGGACCTCGTCGGTCAGCCACGTCACGGGCGGACGCAGGTGGAGATCGCCTTCGGGGAGGCTGGCGCAACGGCTGCATGCCGGCACGGTTCCCAGTCCAGTCGACCCATCGATGGATGGCGGCGCGCGCTCCCGGCCGATCTGTCGCGGCCAACACCTTCGGCAGGATCCGGAACAGCTCGTAGTCCCAGTGGCGCGTTCCATCGACGACGGCAGGATGGTGGTACTTCAGGAATCCCCACACCTTGCCGAGCATCGCGAGATTGGCGACCTGGACCTTGGTCAGGTCTTTCATCGCGATTCCGGATCCGGCGTCGAACTCGTGGTCCAGATCCAGGACGGTCTTGGCTCGTTCAACCCGAGGAACGGTCTCGATCGGCCTGCCGTCCAGCAGCAGGCGAAGGTCATCGACCCAGACCCGTCCGGTGCCAGAGGCCAGGACCCCGAACGTCAGCTGCGTTGCTGCCGCGTAGAGCGGCAGCACGATCGAGTATTCCGTCCACTCGGTCGTGCCCTTCAGCTGGCGGCGCTGCATGTTGTCGAACGCAACCGATCCGCCATCGTTTTCCTGCCGCATCGACAAGCCCGCGAAGTCGGACACGTTTTCCGTGCGAAGGAAGCCGTGCAACTCGAGCTTCGTGCCCGCGAAGTCGATGGGGATCGTTTTCGAGAGGGTGGTGAACGCGCTCGGACTGTCATCCTTCCGTTCGATCCGGGCAGCCCACCGCCCACCGTGCACCGTCTGTCCATCCACGGCAAACGTCCCGGGCGGGCTGCCATTCCAACCCGTCGGCACGCCTCCGGTGTGCTCCGCCTCGAAGTCGAGGACGCCAACGAGCTCGGAACGGATCACTGGCGGTTGCGGCGCGACGGTCAGCGAATACACGAGAAGCGCCGTCAGCAGGCATGGGACGGCCATGAAGATCCGCGTCATGCTGCGATTGTGCCATTTTTTTGCGGCGCAAGCCGGCGCCATATGGCTCGAGGGCAGGCGTGCATTAAACTGCGCCGTATGCGCGTCCTGTTGATGTTCGTCGGTCGCTTCCTGCTCCTGCTCGCGCCGTCTTTCCGCGCCGCAACCGCAAGTCAACGGCCTGTGGGAAGGCGCAATCAACCTGCCGGCGGGGACCCTCGATGTCGCGGTAAGGCTCGACCGAGCTGTCACAGGAGAGTGGTCTGGCACCATCGATATCCCCGCGCAGGGCGCCAAGGCAGCGGCGCTCGCCAACATCGCGATCGAGGGACCATCGGTCCGTTTCTCGATCGCTGGAGTGCCCGGGAGTCCGACGTTCGCAGGCACGTTGTCGGACGACGGCGCGACGATCAGCGGTGATTTCACACACGGCCCGGGGAAACTGACCTTCACGCTGCGGCGCAACGCGACCGGAAAGCCGGCCGTCGTCGCCGCTCCACGTCCGCAGGAGCCGAAGCCGCCGTACCCGTACAGCGACGATGAAGTGACGATTGAGAACAGCGCGGCCGGCGTCCGGCTGGCGGGCACGCTGACGACACCGAAAACGGGCGGCGGGTATCCGGTCGTGATCCTCATTTCGGGATCCGGCCAGCAGGACCGGAACGAAACGATTTTCGGGCACAAGCCATTCCTCGTCCTGGCCGACTATCTGACGCGGCGGGGCATCGCGGTCTTGCGCATGGACGATCGCGGCATCGGCGGAACGACCGGAAATCCCGCGCTCGCCACCAGCGAGGACAGCGCCGGCGACGTGTTGGCCGCGATGGCGTTCCTGAAAACGTATGCATCGACCAACCGATCGCGGATCGGTCTCATCGGCCACAGCGAAGGCGGCCTGATCGCGCCGATGGTCGCCACGCGCTCGAAGGACGTCGCTTTCGAGGTACTCCTCGCAGGCAGCGGCGTCACCGGTGAGCTGATTCTCTACGAGCAGGCGGCCACCCTCGCGCAGTCGCAGGGCGCGACCGCCGAACAGATCGCGCAGCGACGGGCCATGCAGGAGCGGCTGTACGGGATTCTGAAGTCCGAGACGGACGTGGCCGTCATGCGTGAGCGTATCCGCGCCATCAACGGCGAGGCTTCAGCGCGGGCGCTGACGTCTCCGTGGTTCCGGTTCTTCCTGACCTACGATCCGGCTGTTGCACTGCGTACGGTAACGATCCCGACACTTGCGTTGAACGGCGAGAAGGACGTTCAGGTTCCCTTCAAGCAGAATCTGCCGGCGATCGGGGCGGCCCTCAAGGCAGCCGGCAATACCGACGTCACCGTGCGCTCGTTTCCCAACCTGAATCATCTCTTCCAGACGAGCCGCACCGGCCTCCCGGCCGAGTACGCGCAAATCGAAGAGACGATGGCGCCGGTAGTGCTCGAGACAATTGCGGACTGGATTCTCGCCCGCGCGAAATGACGCAAAAGGCTATCGATGGACAATGGACCGATGACGACCTCCGACCACGAAGTGCTTCGCTGCTCGCGGGGAGGGGAGACCCGCACCTACAACCTGCGCGTCGTGCCTGGCGGAGCCGAGCTCTGGAGGGTTACCGAGTCTGACGCCAACGGGACGAGCTCGATCAAGGAGTGCGAATTCAAGAGCTCCGAGGAGACGTCGAAGTTTCTCGAGGAGCTGCGCCGGGCGCTGGTGGCCGGCGGCTGGCGGCCGGCGTAGCCAAGGTCGTCAGGCCCAAGGTCGTCAGGCCCAAGGTCGTCAGGCCCAAGGTCGTCAGGCAAGGTACGGCAGTCTCGCGATGCACTCCGTCAGGGCGTGCCAAAGTTATCGATCAGTAATACTTCCCGACATACGCCTCGCGAACACGACCGCCACGCGGGCCGCCAATTGACCCTGGTCAGCATGGATGCCGCCAGGGAGCGCACCAGCCAACTGCTGTAGGAGCCTGTTCCGCAGTGGATTATGCGTAACGCGTGAGCTCCATTACGAATACGGATCCGCGCGCGTCGTGGGGTGAGTTCCTGGTCGCCCGATCGGGAGCCGTCCGCGGCACAATTACACACCGCGACTACGGCAGGGCCATGCTCCCCTCCGCGACCTCGAGTGCGAGCCACCCTATGAATAGGCGCTGACACGCGGCTGACTCGCTCGAACATCGAGAAATGTCGCGCGATTGTCGCCCGTTATTCGTGGCATCTCGGTTGCTCCCTCTCAATCGCTAAGACCACACAGAACACGTCGACACCGATCCGAACAAGCATCGGCGACTTGTGGCTTCGCGTGCGAACCACACTCTACGCCGCGCGTTCGTCAAGGCTCATCTGAAATCTTTCAGATCGCAGATGGCGAACGCGGCGTCCTGCGCAATTGCGCCGTTCGTCCCACGACGAAGCCATCGGTGACGAGGCTATGTATTCGCGATTCGAAAGAGGTGTGACGCGCTAGCGAAGGTGGTCAATAGCAGGTGGTCAATTCAGGAGGTCACAATGTCAGGTACGTTCGCGCAAATGAGCCCCTGGGGAATATCCCCCTTTGGCTCGCAGGGCATCAACCCGTTCCAGGCGGTACCGCAATCCCAGTCGCTCTCTGCACAGCCGTTCGCGACGACCCCGTTTGGGGGATACGGACCGCTCCCTATCGGAGGTTTCAGCACGGCATTCGCACAACAGCCAGTACAACAGATCGTGCAATCGCTCCAGATCGTGCCTCAGCAGCTGCACCAGCTGCTGCAGCTCGCGCAAGCGCAGCAGCAACAGGTCCAATACCTGCTGCAGTTGATCCCCCAACAGCTCCAGCAGCTCCAGCAGCAGTTGCTGACACAGACCGGAGTGCAGTCGTTCACACCGCATCAGCCGCTAGGGGCCCAGCCCTTCGGCGCGCAGGCCCCTTACCTCATGTAAGCAGCTGAACGCATCTCACGCCAGGTCCGCGACGGACTGAGCCGCCACGGGGCTGGTCGGTTACGCGACTCGTGCAGAACAGGAGAGTTCAATGTCAGAACCGCTCTACGGATCCGGAGTGCCGATGTGGTCCGGCGTGCCTTCGCCGGGATTCACATGGCTTCAGCCTCCCCTCGCGGTTGGCAACCAGCTCATGGGCCCGAGCGCCTTGAGTTTCGGCCCGACGGTGTCGGGGCAAGTACCCATCTTTCAAGCCCCCAATCCATTGAGTATGCCAGGCGTCTATTCGAACCCGGTGATGGGTCCGGATATGTCGGCGAACACGACGGCACCGGCGCTGCTCGCCGCCATTGCGCTGAGACGCGGTCAGCCGCTCGGACCAACGAACGATCAGGAGATCGAAGATTTCCTTTATGACGCGCTCGAGCTCTTCCCGGGCGCAGGTGAGGTGGAGGTGCGCTCTGAAGCTGGACGCATCACGCTCACCGGACGCGTCCAGCACAAGAAGCTCAAACGGGATGTCGGCGAGATCGCATGGGCGACGCCCGGCGTCACCGACCTTCAGAACAATTTGACGATCACAGCGCGCCGCCGCGCGCGCGGAGGAAGCCGGGAGCAGGAACCGCCGGCCCCCGTTCGCAAGCAAGCCTGAGCTCAGGTCGATATAGCGGCTCGGCATGACGCCGAGACCGTCGGCTGGGTGATCGTGAAGGTCGCCCAGCCGACGGCGGTGTGGTATCGCACGACCCTATTCCGGCTGACGGCTGGCGCACCCGGTCGAGCGCCCCTCGAGAAACGCACTGACCGCGGCGACGTGAGACGAAGCGGTGTTAGCCCAGGCCTGACCAATCGCTCTCTTTTCTTTGTCAGTCAGATGCCAGGAGAGCGGCGCTTCGCCGGCGCCGAACGGCATCGCGAGCGATTCGATGCAGACGTCCCGCGACTGCCAGTAGTCCTTGAGCAGCCTCAACGACGTGCGGTTGGTGACTTGTTGCGCCGCGGCTCGCGTGGCGACGATGGCCGTCAGCGGCGCGACGAGCTGATACGGCCAGCCGCGGCGGGTTCCCCCGTCGGACGGCGAGAGTCCAGGCTCGCGTCCGCTGCAGACCTCCGAGTCACAGATCTCGACGATGAGGAGGCGCGGTGGGCGCTCCGCACGGGACAGCCCGAGCAGAGCCGCATGGGTCCATGCCGACAGTGTGCCCACGCCGTAGTTGTCGAAGTAGCCGCCGTCCACCACGTGTGTGTAGTGGCCCTTCGCGTCGTCGGCGTCGGCGCGCGCCGCGGGAGCGACGTACGGGAATCCCGCGGACAGACGTACGGCAGTGGTGACCGGAACATCTCGACCTGGATATCGCTCGTAGAAATCGAATGGCTTGAGCGTATCCGGGAGTCCGACGGTGGAGAAGAGCATCGGCTGCCCGGTCTCGGCAGCCATGGCGTTGTAGACGACCCCCGGGCACTTTCGGTCCGGCACGTTGTATCGCCAGCTTGACAACAGTCCTGCGGGGTCGGGGTAGGGCTTCCTTAGCCGCGGCGCGCGCTTCCATGCGTCCTCGAGCTGCGACCCGCGATCGACGAACGGCGACGAGAAAAACGGGAACACCGTCCTGGGCAGATCCTTGAACACCAGACCGCGCCCCGCGGCATGCAGGCTGGAAGCCTGAGAGGCCGTCTCAGCGTCGAACGCCTGGTCGTTTGGATTTGGGGCCACCGCTGGACCGCAGTCCGGGGCGTAGGCCAGCATGTTCATGGCGCCGACGCTGCCGCCCGACACGGCGCTGATGAACCGCAGGTGCGAGTCGAAGCCGTTCACATTCTTCAGGCCCGTAAGCACGCGTGCCGCCCACGCCGCAGCCTGAATGCCGCCGCCGGAGACGGCGATGAGGACCGCAGGCTCGGTGCCCTGCAACATTTCTGACGGTGTGGGGCGCGCAATGGAGCTACCGGTCAGCTCCACGGTTCGGTAGATGTGGTCGCTCGGAGCCACCCGATCGATAACGTTGTCCACGAGGACGATCAGGATCAGGAGGTATACCACCAGCGGCACCCGGCTTCGATCCAGCACGAAGGCAGCCAATCCGAGCGCCCACGTCAGCACGAGCTGCAGCAGGAGAACATAGGTCAGCGCCGAGGCCAGCAGCTCTTGATCGATGTTGCGCGTCAGAAAACCCGTGACCACGTAGAGACCGAGCGACGCGAGCGCAAGCAAGAAACCGAGACCGTGGCCTCGCCCCAGCCGCGGCGGGCGGTCCAGAGTCAGGAACCCCGCGCTCAGCCACGAGTGTCGACTCAACCACACCAGCAGCCGGGAGTACATTCGCGAAAGCGCAGATGCTGGCGTTCTGTTGCCCGAGGCCCAGCCATCGAGCCGTGCACCGAGCCAGAGCGATGCGACGAGCAGTCCGGCAGCCACGGCAGCTCCCAGGAGCATCGCGATGAACATGCCCCTGAATCGGTTGCTTCCTGGGGGCGCCACGGCCGTCGCATACGCGAAGGTGCGCCAGATGACGGGTCCGGCCAGCAGAGCCCCGACCGGCCACGTGTGGACAGGGACAGGAAAGAAGGTCCAATCGGTGGGGGGAAGGTCGAGGCGGTCTGCGCCGTATGCGAGGATTAGCCGCCCGATGACGACGACCGTCCACGCGTTGAACAGCGCGACCGCCGTGACGATCGCCATCGTCCAGTCGTTGACGGGGTCGAAGATCCCGGAGAGCAGCGGCGCCATTCCGGGCCGGAATGCCAACCACTGAAAACCGACGAGGATCGCCCCGCTCATCCACGGCACGCGAAGCGGCCAGAGATACTGAAGGGGGCTGCTGGATCGCCACGAGCCTGTTTTGGACCGCGTCATGACCACGCCTCGATTCCGGCTCGAGCGCCGACCAGCCTAGTCGCCAGGAATAGCTGGCAGCAGCTTGCCGTAAAGCTTTCCAGCTGATCAACGAGCGGCTGATCGTTCATAACAATCAAGCGGCCCCAAGCGTACCGCGGTTGCGGCAGTGAGCGTCCGTTTCTCTTCGGGCTCGCGTTCGGGCTGCTCGTGCGGAGGGCCACCGGTGAACCGGACGCTGAAGTGGGACGCCTGGCACGGCCCGCAGTGTGCGAAAACGCACACGCGGTTTTTCTGCTCTGACGTCTTGACGCAATGGTCACATGGTTGTAGCGTGTCCGCCGCAACCCCACTCCAGAATTCCAGCATCACAGGATGGAGGCCCACCATGCGTCGCTTTGCCGTAGCCCTGCTGCTCCTCTCGATCGGCGTCACTACGACCTACACGCAGGATGCGCTGACAAGAGATCAGCGCATCGACGATCTCAACGCGCTCGCCAGCTTCTACGCCAAGAACTACGCACCATACGAATGGAAGCGCGACACCCAAGGGTTCGATCTGCTGCGGCTCACGCCGTGGATCCACCGGATCCGCCATGCCGACGACCTGGAGTTCCAGGAAGGACTCATCGAGTACGTCGCCTCGCTGAATGACGCGCACGACTTCATCGCGTTTCCGACGACGTTCAGCGCGCAGCTCCCGATGAACGTGGACATCTACGACGGAAAAGTACTGATCGAGGCGCTGAGCCCGGTGGTATTCCCTGGCGCCCAGCGCGGAGACGAGCTGGTGTCGCTCGACGGCCGGCCGGTCCAGTCGCTCATCGAGGACTTCAGGAAATATGCGATCGCAGCAAACCGGCGAAGCACCGATCGTGTGGCTGCCAGCCGTATCGTCAGCCGCAGCCAGCAGATCATGCCCCACATCTCCGATCTTGGAGACACGGCGACGGTCGTGATCAGGCTGGCAGCCACCGGCACGACGAACACGTACGTCGTTCCATGGATCAAAATCGGGATCCCGGTCATCTCGCAGGGGCCAGTACCAAGCCCGCGACGCGGCAACGGGCGGCTCGCTTTGGGGTCAGAGACGCAAGCGCTGGCGTCGGCGCCGGCTGGAGCAGCGCCGGCAACCTTCTTCCAGCTCGGGGATGGCGGCGCCACCGACGATACGCTGCCGTCCTACATGGATCCGGTCCGGGCGCTGCTCAACGTCAGCGTGTCCAAGGACTACTACTCGGTGTCGGGTGTCGGCAGCAGATTCCCCGTCTACGCACCGCCTCCGGGATTCGTCCAGCGTCCGGTGCCGGCGGGGGTGCCGGCGTTTCTGCTCAGCGGAACCTATGTCTCGAACGGCGTCAGAATCGGCCTGCTGCGGATTCCGACCATGTCGCCGCCAAGCGCCGCGCTGGTCCTGCAGCACCTCGACCAGGAAATCGCCTTCTTCAATGACAACACCGACGTCCTGGTGATCGACGTGATGCGCAACCCCGGAGGCGTGGTGTCGTTCGTCGAGTCGATCTCGCAGCGCTTCATGCCGGGGTCATTTCAGACGATCGGGTTCGAAATCCGCGCGACGGCCGCGTGGCTCTTCAGCTTCGCGGCCCAGCTGACGAATGCGCGGCTCAACCCGTCGACGCCGCCTGCGGTCCTCGCGAATCTGGAGGCGAACTTCAACGAGGTGCTCAGGGCCTACAACGAGGATCGGGGGCGCAGCGCGGCCGTCTCGCTCAACCCAACCGGGAGCCTCACGCTCGAGCCTGCGGCGGTCAGGTATACGAAACCGCTCCTGGTGCTGACCGACGAATTCTCTGCATCCGGCGGGGACATGTTTCCGGCCATCATTCAGAGCAACAACCGCGGGCCGCTTTTCGGGATGCGGACGATGGGCGCGGGCGGCAGCGTCGTCGGGTTCAACGGGCCCGCATTCATCGAGAGTTTCTTCAGAGTCACCGTGTCGTTGATGAACCGCGGACACCTGGTGCAGGCGCCAGGCTTTCCGCCGTCGCCATACATCGAAAACGTCGGGGTGCGGCCAGATATCGTCGCGGACTATATGACCCGGGACAATCTGGTCAGCTTCGGTGCGCCGTTCGTGCAGGCCTTTACGGCGGCGGCCGTCACGCTGGCGCAGCCCGCGACGGCGACGCAGTAGACAGAGGTGCGGCTCGGGGGACTCAACCAGACGGACATGGTTGAGTGCCCCCAAGCGCACTGCGACCGTCTACCAGTACTTCTTCAATCCGCCTGTAACGACGAGCCCAGACGGATCCAGGCCAGCTGTGTTGCCGATCACGTGGTACCGCGCCTCTCCCTTGAGGGAGACCGTGCGGCCGGTGAAGTACTCCAACCCGCCGCCCAGGTTGAACCCGGGTTTTGTCTGCGAGTTACCGAGTGCCTGGCCGTTATCCTTGAATTGCAAAAAGTACGCTCCGACACCGGCGCCCACGAAGGGATGCCACTTGCCGCCTTCCCAGTTGTAGTTGACATCCAACCGCAGCGGAATCTGCCGAAGCGAGTCGGTCGACTCGCGCGAGAAACCGGGATCGGTCAAGCCGAAGTCGGTACGCAGGCTGACGCGCGGCGTGACGTAGTACTCGAGCAACACGCTCAAAATGAGCGCGTTGTCGAGTTGGTTTTCGGTGGGAATGAACGCACCGACGTCGACTCCGACGGCGGTCGAGCCTGCATGCGGTGCGCGCTCTTGAGCCGTCGCCACTCCCGCCAAAGCGATGCACGAGCAGAGGATAAGGACGCCGAAAACACGTCTGAACATCTCGTTCCTCCTTTGAGTGAACGGTGAACGTGGTCACGCGTCGCCTTCAGTTGAGTAAGGCGCGTAACACCGAGCCTTCGTGCAAGCGAAATACCGCCGATAAGCTCGGCAGCCGTTTCTGCGGACGTTATTGGTGGAAGCCGAGGACTGGACAGCCCCGGTACGGAAGAGCCATTACCTCGACAGAACCTCCACTGATGAGCGCGAGGTTGGACGTGCGCTTCCGGAAATCTGGATGTCTAGACCATCCCATCCGCGCAATTTTTCGCGGTGCGACTTACCGGACGCGAACACGGCTTACCGAAAACAGTAAGACAGCGGCTGCGACTTCGTGCTCGTGTCGAGTGGCTTTGGTTTTATGTGAGAGACACTACAAGCCATCTCATAAACACGGTCGACGACCCATCACGATGAGCGCGAAGACCACAAAGCTCACGAAGGAAGACTTTCATCACTGAATCCTTCGCGAGCCTCGCGGCCTTCGTGAAGGCTTACCGTTTGTGAGATAGCTTCGTTCCAAGTCGCGAGCGAGCATGGGCGAGCGAGCCACGCGAACGGAAGCGCGCCGGCGAAGCGGCGCGCGAGAGAGCGTGTAGGGGAGTCCGAGGGGCGACGCCCCTCGGATCAGACTAGTCGCGGGCCGCGAGCGCGGCGAAGTCCTCGTAGCGCATCGCGAGTCGTTGATGGAACGCGCTCGCGAACGGCGCGCCTCGCGCCAGATCCTCGAGCAGCGCGACGATGGCAGCCGGCCCACGCTGTTCGAGCAACCGCCGAACGGCCCGCGCAGCCGACGCGTAGGCAATTTCGGCGTCTCGCTTGGAGAAGCGGACGAAGCTGCGGTGCAGCTTGGATAGCGCGGGCCGCTCGTCGGTGCGCGACAGAGGCGCCTCCGCATCCTCAGGCCTCGCTGGTTCGAGCACGGTGGCGAGGCCCTCGTTCACCCATGCGGGCACGGTGCGGCCCCCGACCATGGCGACCACGGCGTGAACGAATTCGTGTGACAACACCCGATCGAGCTCCTCGCGCTGGTCGCGGATGCCACCGAGCGGCACGCGGATGCGACCGTCGTACGCCGCCACCGACCAGGAGGCCAGCCTGGTGATGTCACGGAATTCTTCCCGGGTGTAGAGCACGACGGTGACGGGTTCCGCAGGGAAGACGCCGAGCGTCTTGCCGACGCGCCAGTATGCTGCCTCGAGCCGCTCGACCACCTGACGAGCGAGTGGTTCGTCGTCGGCCGACTCGAAGAGCGCCGTGAAATGCTCGGTGCGGACTTCGCGGAAGCGACGCTGGAGGTCCTGTTCCTTGCGCCAGGCCGAGAGCTGCTCCTGGAGTGCGCTCGCGCCCGGCGACCGCTGCCGCGCCGATTCGTAGATCGAGATCGCTTCCTCCAGGCGCCCGGCCCGATAGTGCAAGTCCCCGAGCCACACCGTCGCAGGCTGATAGCTCGGATTGATGGCAAGGGCGCACTCGAAGCGAGCCTGTGCCACGTTGTTCTGCCCGAGCATGAAGGCGGCGACGCCCGCACCAAAACAGAAATTCGCGTCGCCGGGTTGCAGTGCCATGGCCTTGGTGAAGACCTCCAGCGCGTCACCAAAGCGTTGGTCTTCGATGGCCGCAATGCCGGTGCGCGCGAGTGCTATCGGATCCTGGGCCGCGCACGGCGCAGCAGTGGCCAGGGAGGCCGCGAGGGCGAGCGCAGCCGGGGCGATCAAAAATCGGATCGGCAAAGCAGCCAGGTATCGAGCAAAAGCGGCACCGGAAGTGACCGGCCAACTTGCTGGCATTCCGTTGCGAGTCGCGCCCCTTGTCTGTCGGCGCGTCTACAAAAGTCGCCCTGCGGAGTGTCGTCGAAATGCAGCGAAAACGGTGATCGGGACCGCGAGCGACAGCAATCGGTCATGGATGTTTCGGCAGAGGGATGTTCGCGCCATTGCCCCACTAGAAGCTGTCTCATAGACAGCGCGAACGAGCGTAGCGAGTGAGCCACGCGAGCGGAGCGGGGCGTCGGGGCCCCCGCAAGCGAGCGTGTAAGGGGGTCCGGGGGACGAAGTCCCCCGGATGAGACTCGTGCGCGGCGGCGCCGGTGAAATAGTGAGGACGTCGCTCCGTCGATGTGGTTGAGGTGGAAGGCGACGTAAATGTTTTGACGGTTCGGCCCCGCGCATGCCGCTATGATCGGACTTTGCGTTCACCACGGAGTACCCGACATGGCCGAAGTAGCTCATCAGACCACGCCGTCAGCACAGAAACCACCGACGTTCGACGTCAGGGCGTACGCCGCCAACAGCCCCACGTCAGGGATGTCGCGGTTTTCTCTTCAACGCCGCGCTCCAGGTCCCCAGGACGTCCAGATCGACATTCTCTTCTGCGGCGTGTGCCACTCGGACCTTCATCAGGTGCGGAACGAGTGGCATGAAGTCATGCCGACGGTCTATCCCTGCGTCCCGGGGCACGAGATCGTCGGCCGCGTCGTCGCGGTCGGCGGCGCCGTCAGGAAATTCAAGGAGGGCGACATCGCTGCCGTCGGTTGTCTGGTGGACTCCTGCCGTGTCTGCCCCAGCTGCCGCGCCGGTGAAGAGCAATACTGCGAAACGGGCTTCACCCTGACCTACAACTTTGAAGACAAGATACTCGGCGGGGTCACCTACGGCGGTTATTCGGACAGCATCGTGGTCGACCAGGCGTACGTCTTGCGCGTGCCGGACGGCCTGGACCCTGCTGGCGCCGCTCCGCTGCTCTGTGCAGGCATCACCACCTATTCCCCGTTGCGCCATTGGAAGGTCGGCAAAGGGCAGAAAGTCGGCATCGTCGGTCTGGGTGGGTTGGGCCATATGGGCGTGAAGTTCGCCCATGCGTTCGGCGCACGCGCCGTGCTCTTCACCACGTCGCCGGGCAAGACCGCCGATGCTCTTCGCCTTGGCGCTGATGAAGTCGTCGTCTCCAGAGACCAGGCCGAGATGGCGAAGCACGTTGGCAGCTTCGACTTCATCCTCGACGCGGTCTCCGCGGATCACGACCTGAACGCGTACCTGCAGTTGTTGAAGCGCGACGGCACGATGACCCTGGTCGGCGCGCCCTCCAAGCCCGCACCGATTGCCGCATTCAACCTGTTGTTTGGACGTCGGCGGCTGGCTGGCTCGGCGATTGGCGGTCTCCGCGAAACCCAGGAGATGCTGGATTTCTGCGGCGAGCATGGCATCGTATCGGAGATCGAGGTCATTCCCATCCAGCAGATCGATCAGGCCTTCGATCGCCTCCTCAAGGGAGACGTGAAGTACCGCTTCGTGATCGACATGGCTTCACTCAAGGCGTAGCAGGAGTCGGGCAGCGCTTCAATCGCCTTCCAGACTGCGATGCACATAACCGGGGCCGCGGATTCGTTCCTCGCCCGGCGCGATTTCCTTCTCAAGCACCGGACCGACTACGACAGAGCCGTCCGCGACTTCGAATGGCCGGTTCACGAGCATTTCAACTGGGCGCTCGACTATTTCGACGGAATCGCGAACGGCAACGACCGTCCCGCCCTGCACATTGTCGAAGAGGACGGAACCGAGACGATCCGCTCCTTCGCGGAACTGTCGGCCGCATCGAATCGCGTCGCCAACTTCCTGCGCGACCGCGGCGCACGACGGGGCGACTGCCTGCTCCTGATGCTCGGCAACGAAGTGGCGCTCTGGGAGACGCTGCTCGCCGCGATCAAGCTTGGCCTCGTCGTGACACCCGCGACGACGCTGCTCACAACCGCTGATCTTCAGGACCGGGTTGACCGCGGAGGGGTCCGTCATGTCGTCACGAGCGCAGCCAACGTGTCGAAATTCGCCGGAGTGGCCGGCACGTTTACCAGAATCGCGGTCGGCGACACGACGTCAGAATGGCATCGGTACGATTCGGCAGGGCACGCCGCCGCAGCCTTCAGCGCGGGCGACCGAACACGCGCCAGCGATCCGATGCTTCTGTACTTCACATCTGGAACGACCGCCCGCCCAAAGCTCGTGGTGCACACGCATCAGAGCTATCCCGTGGGCCACCTCTCGACGCTGTACTGGATCGGCTTGCAGACTGGCGATCGCCACTGGAACATCAGCTCCCCAGGGTGGGCCAAGCACGCCTGGAGCTCGTTCTTCGCCCCGTGGAACGCGGAGGCAACCGTCTTCATCTTCAACTACGAGCGCTTCAACGCGAAGGCCGTGCTCGAGGCGCTCGTCCGCCACCAGGTCACGACGCTGTGCGCGCCGCCCACCGTCTGGCGGATGCTCGTCCAGCAGCCGCTCGGCGAGTACCGCGTGGCGCTGCGTGAAGTCACTGTCCGCCGGCGAGCCCCTCAATCCGGAAGTGATTGGACAAGTGCAACACGCCTGGGGGTTGAGGATCCGGGACGGTTACGGCCAGACCGAGACGACCGCTCAGATCGGCAACTCGCCCGGCCAGCCCGTGAAGCCCGGCTCGATGGGCCGGCCGATGCCCGGCTACGACATCGTCCTGCTCGATCCCGATGGACGCGTGTCGGAGGAAGGGGAGATCTGTCTGCGCCTCGCGGATCGGCCGCTCGGCCTCACCAACGGGTACGCGGACGATGACGCGAAGACTTCAGATGCGATGCGAGACGGGTACTACCACACCGGCGACATCGCCTCGCGCGACAGCGACGGCTACTTCACCTTTGTCGGCCGCGCCGACGATGTCTTCAAGGCGTCGGATTACAGGCTCAGTCCGTTCGAGCTCGAGAGCGTGCTGATCGAGCATCAAGCGGTTGCCGAGGCCGCCGTCGTGCCGAGCCCCGATCCGCTGCGGCACGCCGTGCCGAAGGCGTTCGTGACGCTGGCGGCCGGCTTCTGTCCCTCGCGCGCGCTCGCAGCGGAGATCCTTGCGCATTGCCGCAACAAGCTCGCCGCCTACAAACGGATTCGGCGGATCGAGTTTGCGCCGCTGCCGAAGACAATTTCAGGAAAGATCAGGCGCATCGAACTGCGCCAGATGGAGGCCGGACGGCGTGCCGCGGGCGAACGCGGCACGCACGAGTTTTTCGAAGAAGACCTGTAGCGCGGAGCGACCTTACGCTCTCGCCGCACTCTGCCACACGCGCCTTCGAGCGACGCCGCTGGTGAAAGCCGTCACCACCACAATCGCCACCAGAATACCGGCCACCGTGTCCAGCGCGTAGTGGAAGCGTCCGTAGACGGTAGCCACAAGGACGCCCCCGATAATCGGCGCCAGGAGCACGGCGAGCATCCGCTGGTGTCGCCAGGCCACGAGCCAGAGCACGATTGCGCCTGAGACATGTGCGCTCGGAAACGCTCCCCCGCGGGCGCCGCCCCTGGAAGATACCTCGTGTACGAGGTCGAAGAAGAAGTGCCCCGCAAATGGCGGCCCCAACGGGTCGGACCGGTAGAAGGGACTGTCCACCGGAAAGAGGATGAAGAAGAGATAGCTGCCGAACATGGTCACCGCCAGGAGCAGCACGACTTCTCGAAAGGCCGTCTGCCGTCGTGTGGCATACCAGTAGCCGCAGACAGCAGGAATCAGCAGCACATACGACAGGTAACAGAAATGCAGATACTCGGAAAGAGCGACCGAGTTCCAGCGCTCGCTGAGGTAAAGACTTGGTTGGCCGTTGAAGAGGGTGGCTTCAAGCGCTGGGATGGCCTCGGTAAGCCGCCAGTCGCCGACTCCAGCGGCCAGTAGCTCGACCTCCTTGTAGAGGATCGGAAAGAGCAGGATAGGGTGCCAGTCATGGAGCGCGCGCACAATCGGCGATGACGACTCGATACGGTCCAGCCTCACAAGCGCCGCGCACACGGTCAGGTGGACGATGACAATCGCTGGCCATTGTGCGATGGTCTGGTGGAAGATCGCGGCAAGGGCGGCTGTCACCAGCAGATAGGCCACAGTGACGGGGGTCGCTCGCGTGGGCGGAGCGGACTGGGACTCTTTCATCGCCACTTTGAGGAGTCTACAGGGACGAGTCTACAGGAGGCCGGCGTGCGTGAGCCGTTCGGCGGCTGATTCTCACATTACCGGTGGGGGCTCCCTATGCTGACGACCGCGAACCGAAAATGGCGCGAAGCGCGGATGGTCGTGAAGGGGTTGCAGTCACCCCGGCATCCGGTGCTCGCCCAGATCGTGCCGATTCGCCGCTGCAATCTCGCCTGTGCCTACTGCAACGAGTTCGACAACCACTCGTCACCGGTGCCCCTCGACACGATGCTCGAGCGGATCGACCACTTGGCGCGTCTCGGCACCACCACGATCGAGCTCAGCGGTGGCGAGCCGCTGCTGCACCCAGAGCTCGACACCATCATTCGCCGCATCCGGTGGCATGGGGTACTCGCGGGGCTCATCACGAACGGATACCTGCTGAGCCAGCGGCGGATCGAACGCCTGAACGATGCGGGTCTCGACCACCTGCAGATCAGCATCGACAACATCCTGCCGGACGAGATCTCCAAGAAGAGCCTCAAGGTTCTCGACCAGAAACTGACGATGCTGGCGCGTCATGCGACCTTCAGCGTGAACGTGAACTCCGTGCTTGGGGGCACGCTCCGCGATCCTGAGGACGCGCTGACGGTGGCCCGTCGGGCGATCGAACTGGGGCTGACGGCGACGGTCGGCCTCATTCACAACGGACACGGTGAGCTCGTGCCGCTCTCGCCCGATCAACTACGCGCGTACCGAGGAGATCGCGCGCATGACCGCGCCTTTCTACTCGGTGCAGAACCAGAACGACTTCCAGCGCAACCTGGCACACGGCCGCCGGAACGTCTGGCACTGTGGAGCGGGTGGACGGTATCTATACATCTGCGAAGATGGGCTCGTGCACTGGTGCTCGCAACAGCGAGGCCACCCGGGGATTCCACTGGCTGACTACACGACGGCCGACGTCGAACGGGAGGCGCGGACCGAGAAGTCCTGCGCGCCGCTGTGCACGGTCTCGTGCGTGCACAGGGTCGCGCTTTTGGATCGCCTTCGGGTCCGACCGCTCGAAACGCTCGACGAGATGCTCCCGCCAAACGCCAGAGCGCCGTTGAGCGTCAGGACGCTCAGGTGGATGTTTCTCACCAGCCGCCACCGCGACCGGTTCCGGTCGCTGGCCGCCCGGCTTCTCGGCTCGAGTCGTGGATAGTGCCCGAAGCGCGACGCGTAAGAGCCTGTATCGAGGCGCGCGGTTCGATTCCTGTGCGGCTCACCATCTTTTCATCAGCACTCTCGGACGGCGCCAAGTAGTTGAAAAGTGGTGCCGTTACGGCGGTTCGATTAAACCGATTTCCGTCGTACGCGATTCCTTCAGGGAAGAATAGCTGCTGCAGCCGCTGCTTGTAATCGAGCGAGGCTTGCACCCAGAGGTCTGAGGCGCGCGGCAGAATGCGTTCTGCGAAGGCTAGGATGCCCTCTACGTCGAGTTCATCGACGGCCTCGGCGTGATGGTCGATCTTGGCGAGCGTCAATTCCTCGCGCAGCTTGTCGCGTTGACGGCCGTAGGTCGTAACGTCGATCGCTTCCGCGTACAGGAACGCCTCGTCCAGCTTGTCCAGCTTCTGCTGGATGGCACTCGCCCGCCGTTGCTGTTCCGTCGTCCGGTCCTTCGCTTCAGCCCGACGCCGCTCCACGCGCAGAGGACTAGATCCTTGACCAGACGCATGTAGCCCGGTGTTGGCTGCAGCAATGCGAGCTCATCGACGAAGGCCCCTTCGAGAGCCGCTTTGCCGATGTTGACCGCCCGGCACTGCCGCTGGCAGTGGTAGTACGCGTAATGGCCGTTCCGGCCCTTTGACCAGCTGCCCGTCAGCGGTCGGTTGCACATCTCGCAACGCACAAATCCCCTGAGCGGAAAATCCGGATGATTCCGCGGTCGTGGCCCTGTCACGACGACGCGGCCATCGAGAACAGCCTGAACGCGATAGAACGTGGCCTCGTCGATCAGCGGCTCGAAATCGCCGCGGGCTGACACGCCATAGTCCGGGCTCTCGACCCTGCCGACGTAGATCGAGTTCCGCACCATCTGGCCGAAGCTTTGCGGCGAGAGAACCAATCCACGCCGCGTACGCAAGCCGGCCTCGGTCATTCGGGCAATGACTTCTTGTTTCGTGAATCGTCCCGTCGCGAGTTCCTCGAACGCCCGCGCGATGAGGGGCGCGCGTTCCGGGTCCGGCACCAGGCTCTTGCCGGACCATTTCGGCGCGTTCAGGTATCCGATGGGCGCAGGAAAGGTCCAACGGCCGAGTTCAAGTGCGGCGCGCATACCGGCGCGCGTGCGGTCAGAGCGCACGTCGTTGTCGAACTGCGCGAAGGACGCCAGCACGCCCTCCATCAGTTTTCCTGTGGACGTGTCGTCGATCGGCTCGGTTGCCGATCGCAGTGAGATGCCAAGAGATTTTAGATGCGCACGCAGCGCAAAATGGTCGTATTTCTCGCGGGCGAACCGCGTGAGGTTGTACACGACGACGAAGTGAACCTTGCCCTTGTGTGTGCGGCAGTACTTCAGCAGTGCCTGGAGTTGACTGCGGTCCGTGGTCTTGGCGCTCTCGCCTTCTTCGTGGAAGCGTTCGAGGATCTCGTAGCCCTGCCTGCGGCAGTACTCCTCGCAGGCACAGAGCTGGGTGGGCAGGCTTAGGTTCTCGGTCTGCTCCTTCGTGCTGACGCGAACGTAGATCAGCGCGCCGACCATCGGCGGCAGATTAGACCCAATCGTGGGCGCGGGCAAGGTGTGTCGAGGAGGCACAGTGATTACCCACGAATCTGACGGCTCTCCGCGAACATCTCGACCACGACCTGCGCCATCGTCCCGGCGTGCTGACGAATCAGTTCGATGTCCTCATCAGTCAGCGTGTCGGCCTCATCGCCGAGCAGCTCGCGACACCGCGCAATCGAGATCGGTTCCGGCCGGTCATCCTCACGATCAACGAAGTCCATGGAACTCCCCCAACAGAAGGGCGATTCATGACGATTCGTGGCGTGCTGGATTGCGCGCTCCAACGCGCCGACTTGAAGTCGGCGCGTCGATGTCCGTGGAGCGCGGATGCAGGCGTGACGCCGACAACAATACGCATGACGTGAGGTCAGGCGCGGTGGTCGCGCGAGCTCGCGACCGGGCGATCGATCAGTTACTTGTTGAAGGGGCTGCAGCGTAGCTCTGAGAGCGATGGTTGCAGCGCTCCGCGTCGGATGCGACTGCGGAGAGGGTGCGTGATGGCACCGACGAGATCTTCACCATACGTCTGCTGGCTGCTCTGGTCAATACGGAAAAATGCGACGACGTTCCTCGGCCATCACATTAGTGCTACCTTCGAGCTGCGCGCAGGTGTCGTCAAGGCCCGCAGGCCCGCACAGCGGGTCGGAGCGTAGCGAAGAGCCTTGACGAGACCGAGCACAGCTCGACGCTGACGATGTGATGGCCGAAGCAGCGCGAGTACTTTCGCAGATGTGTGTTGAAGTGCAGTGCGGTCCCCGTGTGATCTGCAGCGTGTACGCACCTGACAACGGACGTGCAAACGGCGCGCAGATCGCTCGACCATTCGGCGAGTGATCGCGACACCGACACCGGGGCGTGAGCAACCCTCCGGAACGGCCTCGGGGCGGCTGTCGCGATAAACGCGGGGGGTTGCTCACGCCCCCGCTCCATCAGTGACGCCTGCTAAGTGCGTTTCGTGCGCGGCACAGAACGCCGCGCTTAGTGTTCGGCTTCTCAGCGTGCAAGACCTCAGTGTCAAGAGACTTGCGAAAGCAGCCTTCCCGGAAACCGGTTCATCGACCATCGGTTTTGACTGACAACTTAGCCTTCCCGAACTGCGCCAACCACCGCTCTTTGTCGCGGCCCCCCTCGCGGCGTCAGCCGTTTCCGAGTCGGAATCTGAAAACCAGGGTGGAAAGGCGCTCCGGAAACCGCGGTGAATCGCCTCCGATGCCATCAAGATCTGAGTGCCTTGCGGCGCAGTCTGGGCGCGGCGGCGAATCCGATGACACCATTCAACCGTGGCGTGAGCGACCTCGACTGTGGCCGCGGGCATGATCGCACATGCGGTCAAATCTCGTGGTCGCTCACGCCACGGCTGCCCTCTGTGTCGTCGCACAGGGCAGCGTGGCGCCCACCGTGCGGCCCGAGGCGCCGCCCGGATTCTCCGCTCCGAAATAACTGACCCGGCCGGCGTTACTGCTCTGAAACGATGTAGAGCGTGATTTGGGAATCGGCCATCCAGATCGGCACGGAAGATTCCAGGGGGGGGAACACCCCGCGCGACGCCCTGTTCCCCCCTTCGTTCCCCTACCAACTTAGGAGACGCCGGGCCAGAAGCAGAGATTGGTCGACCGACGAAGCGTGAGCAGGCAACCTTCGCTCACGCTTGCCAACGTACGCGTGAGCTACGGTCGGCAAGCCACGCGAAGCTTGTCCGCTTATTGCGGCCGTGCTGCTCGCGGCAGCATCTCTTCCCGCATCGCCGTGTTGTACAGCATCGTCGCCACGACCACCGCCGCCTGACGCAGATCGTCCGGGATCAGATGCTCATACGTATCCATGTTGGTGTGATGCGTGCGCGTGTCGTAATCCAGCGGATCGTGCCTGAACACCGGCGTCGGCAGGCCCACCTCCGCGAACGGACGGCAGTCACCGCCGCAATCGGTCCTCGGGCTCACCATCGTCATTCCGAGATCCCGCAGCGGCGCGACCCACGGCTCGAAGATCGCCGCGAGCGCCTGCGTGCCCACGCTGACGCCTCGAATTCGTCCCCCACCCGCGTCCAGGGTGAAGATCGCCGAGATCCGCGCGTGCTCCGACTTGAACACGATCGGTCCAGCCCTGCGCCGCAGAAACTCCGGCACCACCATCGCCGAGTCCGTCGTCGCGCGCGGCACGGCCGCGACGTGCGCTTTCACGTAGCCAAGCGATCCCAGCGCGCCCTGCTCTTCACCGGTCCAGAGCGCTATGCGAATCGTCCGCCGCGGCTGGACTGCGATCGCGCGTAAGATCCGCATCGCCTCCATCGCGATCAGCACGCCCGCGCCATCGTCGGTGGCCGCCGTCCCGGCCGCCCAACTGTCGAGATGCGCGCCGACCATCACGACTTGATCTTTGCGCACCGGATCGACGCCTGGGATCTCGGCCAGGACGTTGAAGCCTTCTTCGCGATCGCCGGTGAACGCGGCGTCTACGTTGACCTCGACGCGGACGGGCACCTTCCTCGTCAACAGGCGCTCCAACCGGGCGTAGTGCTCGTTGGCCACGATGACCGTTGGCACCTGCATCTGATGCGCTTTCTCGTACGCGCGGAACCCGAAGCCTGCGTCGCCATCGACGATCAGTGTGCCGCCGCTGATGCCGCCACTCGGTCGATTGCCGCTCGGCGCGATGACCGCGCGTACGCCCTCCGCTGCGAGGAAGCGCCCGATGCGCTCGCCGTGCGCGAGCGGCGCGTACATCCGCTCCCAGATCTCCGGGGCCACCTCGGCGTCGATGCTACCCGGCACGCGCGCGTATGCGGCAAGCTCCGCGTCATCGAACCGTCTGAACAACGGCTTGTCGAACGGGACGACGTCGGGCGGCCCTGGCGCGCGGGCGAGCAGCACGATTCGATCGCGCAGCATGCCGCGATGGGCTGCGAACGCCTGCTCATTGGGGAGCCCTCCGACCGACCGAACGTCTGCCGTCACTGGGCCGGGGGTGGGCGGAGACCACGGAGCGGCGTGCGCGATGAACACAGCGGTGTCAGGCGCCACCATGCGGACCCAGACGTTGCGCTGCTCCCAGCCGACCCCAAACTCCCCCCAGCTCTCAGCCCGCACCTGCGAGAGCCCCATCTGCGTGAGCTGCTCGCGCGCCCAGTCGATCGCCTTCTTCAGATTGCGAGACCCCGTCAGCCGCGGGCCGACGCCGTCGATCAGCTCAGTCGCGTAGTCCATCACTTTTGAGCGGGACAACCCTTCGTCGCGGATGCGCGCGTACGCGGCCTGCGCCGTCTCTGGTGGTCCCTGATGGACGCCGATGACATGCGCTCCCGCCGGATAGAGGACGAGGCACGCCACGACGAGCATCCCCGAGGCTCGAACGCTGAACGGGATGTCGAGCATGGCCGCAGCGTACCACGGGACGGCGGCGTGAACGTTCCGGAGATCCGGATCGATCGGCCCGCGGGAACCATCGTCGCGTAGGCGACCGACTACGAAGCGCCACCGGCGTGACCATGACAAGCGGAGAGCGCAGAACCAACAGAAGGACTGGTCCGCGACGCGCGTCGACGTTGTGAAAACGTAGCGGGCTCGTCAGCGCAGCGCTGTTGTCGCGACCGTCGCACGGCACCACCGCGCAGCTCAAGCTGCCAACCGGAGCGCCTCTAATCGCCGCAGCCAGGCCACCGCCTGGTTCCAACTCGTGAAAATCTGGGTCGCCAGCTTGAAACTGTATTTGTTCGGCTCGTCATCGCGACGAGCGATAGATAACTTTTCCGTCCCGAATTGTGTACTCAACGGCCGCGAGAGCCCGGATGTCTTTGAAAGGGTCGTTTCTCAGAATAGTCAGATCGGCCGCGAAACCGGGGGCGACACGTCCGAGTTGTTTGGAAGCCCCAAAGCGCTCGGCGGGCGCGGTTGTCAGAGACGCCAGAATCCTAGAGAAAGTCATTCCGGCCTTTGCCATGAGCGCATACTCCTCCGTCGGATCGTATGCAGTCATGTAGCCGACGTCGGTACCGAACAGAACCTCGCCGCGCGCGCGAACCCATGCTCGCAGCTGGCCGACAGCGGTTTCTTCAAGGCGGTCCGCCAGTGAAATGCCTTCGTGACGAAGCTCATAGCGCCACAGCGTCAGGGTCGGGATGAGCGCAACGCCGGCCTGCGTCATCGCCGCCAGAACACTTTCGTCCCAGGGCCCCGATTGCGGCGTCGTGTGAGCCAGTACGTCGACACCCGCGCGAACTGACGCCATCAGGCCGGCGGCGCTCGTCGGATGGGCGAAGACAGGTTTTCGTCTGCTGTGCCCTTCCTTCACCAGAGCCTGAATGACGTTGTCGGGCAGCGCGACACCGTTCCGGCCAGGGGTTACTGCGTATAGTTTCAGTCCGTCCGTGCCTTGATCGAGCAACTTCCTTGCCGCCTCGATCGCTTCGGATGCATCCGCCACGCGGGGAATCTGCATGCTCTCGAGAGGCATGAACCCAAGAGCGCCCCAGGCCGCCTGTGTGGCCATCTGCATCTGTGGGTTCGCTGCGGCACCCTTCGGGAACGTTGCCTGCCCCGTGGATCGAATCCTCGGACCAGCAATCTCGCCGGACTCGATACGTTCGCGCAGCCGCCGCGTGTTCTCCCACATCGACCAGGTATCGAACACACTCGTAAACCCATACTGCGTGATCATCGTTTGAAGCTGCCGGCTGACCTCAGACGCAGGGAGCGTTGCGGCATCGCTCCACTTTCTTTCGAGGAAGTGGAGATGGCTGTTCCAGAAACCCGCCGTAATCGTCAATCCTGTGCAGTCGATGACGTTGATCCCTCGTGGTACTCGCACGGACGCGCGGCGCCCCACAGCAACGATCTTGTCGCCATCGATCAGGATGACGCCGTTGCGGATGGGTTCCTCTGTGGGGCTCGCATAGATCGTCCCACCGACCAATGCGAGTTGCGGATTGGTGTTGAGAGATTGGCCGAGGGCGCGCGTGCCGAGGACGCCTGAAAGGATGACAACGCTAAGAATCAGCAGGGTTCGTCTCATGTTGAACTCCGTACCGATACTCACTGGGACCGATCGACGGCTCTAACAGGCGCCAGAGCAGTCCGCCCTGCTCGCACGACAAAACGAACGTAGAACCTGAGCGCGACGAGGGCGGCCGCCCCAACGAGGACCATCGCCGGCCCGAGAAAGATGGCCACGACCGGAGGCACGTCACTCAGGTCCGGCCAGGGGAAGATGCCTATGGCTTCCAGCACGCCGATAACGAAAGCAAACAGCCCCCCTGCGACGAAGCTGATTCCGACAGATGCCAGCGTGCTGACTGCCACGATGGTTGGAATGCTGAGGACCACGACAAGGCCCACGAGTCTGAACCAGCGCTCGGCGGCATGCCGAGGGCGGTCATTCTGCGGATGCAGCAACAGCTCGACGGCATACGCCCGGCCTAGTGCGTCCGCTGGCCCGAGCGACTCGAGAACGACGTCAAGCGATCTTCCCGCGGCCGTCGCTTCCGCGATGTGGTTGCGAATCTCCTGCAGCACTTCCCGTCGATCCGCTGGATCGAGCCCGACGATGGCCGTCTCGAGATGTGTCATATAGCGCTCGATCACGGGATGTTGCTGCTTCACGCCACCTCTCCTTTGACGACGGCACGCTCAACGGCTCGCACCATCTCGCTCCAATCCTTTTCAATCGCGCCAAGCCGACGCCGGCCTTCAAGGGTCAATCGGTAGTACTGCCGCGGCGGCCCGGCAGGCGACTCCCTCGTGAACGTCTCCAAATAGTCGTCAGCCTTGAGGCGACGGAGCAACGGATAGACCGTATTCTCGCCAGCAGCAAGAGGACCCAGCGCGTCGAGCGTCGTTACGATCTCGTAGCCATAGCTGGGCCGATGTCGAAGGAGCCTGAGAATGCACAACTCGAGGACGCCGCGGCGCAGCTGAGAGGTCCAGTCGCCAGGTGGAGTTATCGACACTCGGAAGTCCTCAACGGCATCTAATGTGTGTCGCACAGTAGCATACTACTGTGCGGAACACAATAGGTCCCCATCAGGGGCGTGCGGCGGCAGCATTTCGGCAGGCCGACTGAAACGAGCGTGGCTTAGGTCAGAAGTCGAGCCGACGACTCCCCGATGCGCCGCTCTCGATATGTGGGAATTACGAAGAGAAGTGGCGCTCAAGGCCCGAGCCGTAGCGCATCAGCCCGCCTGAGCCATTCGCCAATATGGTTCCAACTGGCGAACGTTTGGCTCACCCTTACGCCCCGAACAGGGTCAACAGCTTAACGACGGTCGAAGCCGCGCCCGCGGATAGGAATCGAACCGCTGCACGGCTCATATCCGTTGACCCGTCTGACGATCGCCTCCTTCGAGCTCAGCCCCGCACCATCGTCGCTAACGGCAGACGAAGTTCGCTGCGTCGTCCGTGCTGCCCGCGCCCGTGTACTCCGCATGCTGCGGATACGGGCACAGGGGGCGCGTCCGCGACACGGCGCCGCCGGCCGCGGCCTTTCGCGCGATCACCCGGTCGGGCGCCTTACCATTCTCGACCCAGTCAGAGATCGTCGCCGGCCAGTCCACGGTATCGGGCCCCGGTCCTCCGCTGCAATGCAGCACACCCGGCATCAAGAACAAGCGGAAGTAGTCGCGCACGCCGGCGTCGCGTTCCTGGACCTGCTCGTAATACTTGATGCTGCCGAGCGCTGTCAGCGCCGCATCCGACCACCCGTGCCACACGATCAGCTTGCGGCCGTTCGCCTTAAACGCGTCGAGATCCGGATTGGTCGCGTTCATGAACGTCGCAGCGAGCCTCGCGTCCTTGCGCGCGTTCGCGACGTCGTAGTCCCTGTAGTCCCAGGAGGGATCGTTGAACACGAGGAACTTGAAGAAGTGCGTGGCCAACGCGAAGCCCAGAGTTGGGGCCTGCGGTGTCGCATACGGGCTACCGCCCGTGACCCATGCTGGCCAGCTGTCGACCTGGCCTTCGCCACCCACCGGTCGTGCGGGATAGATTGCGCCCCCTTTGCCACTCGTCTCCGCATAGATCATCTTCAGCGCCGCTCGCTGCCCGTCAGAGAGTCCGGCCAATCCAGCGACGTCGACGGTGCACCGCCGCGGGTCCTCCAGGAGGCTGTCCTTGACTCCATCGACGGCGTCGCACTTCTCGACGATCTGCGCCTCGACCGACTTCAATGTCTCGGGCGCGAACATCGGCGTCGACCGGTTGCGCGGATCGGGGAATACCGCCTGCGCGTCCTTGACGAACTGTGCGGCCAGCCCCACGAAGTCGTGGACAGGCGCCCCGACGACAATGCCGTCGAAGTCGTCGGGAAAGCGCTGCGCTTCCATCAGGCCCTGGCGGCCACCATTCGAGCAGCCCGAAAAGTACGAACGCTTCGCGCTCGTACCGTAGTAGTGCCGCACAACTGCCTTGGCGGTTTCGGCCGTGCGATGCACCGCGACGTACCCGAAATTCACTTGCCGCTCAAGATTGTCGAGCGCCCAGCTTGCGTCAAAAGAATCACCTTGATGGCCAGTGTCGGTGCCGATGGTCGCATAGCCGGTGTTCACGGTCGCGCTCGCATGATTGTCGAGCGAGCCGACGAACGCGCCGCCGCCGCCCATCATGAACTTGCCGTTCCAATTGTCGGGTAGCAGCAGGGAAAAGCGGATCTCCGTGCCGATGACGCCGGTGACGCGGCAGTGCGCCGCTCGAATGTCACCGCTGGTTGCGGTGGGCACGGCGACGGCTTCGCCGATCTTGATGTCGGGCAGCGTGAGGCTGGTCAGCCCCGCGCAGTCGCGATAAGGGGTGGGTTTTTGCGCCGATAGAACGATCGACGATACGCCGCAGAGGATGGGTGCGAGCCACCAATTCGTCGTCTTCATGTCGCCGCCCTTTCGAGGTGGAGGACTCGGCCATGATAAGTGACGGTGGGGTCAGCGATAGTGGGAAAGCGAGGGCGACGGGACGGAGACGCGCCGCAACGGCTCAGGTGGAACGGCCGACCGATGTCCTCAGCCGGCGCATCTAAGGGAGTCGACAGCTCGTAGCCAGGCCGTTGTGTGGTTCCAACTCGCGAAAATGCGGGTCACCACTCTTTCATCAGCGCCTTCGTCTGGCGTCAAGTAACTGAAAAGCGGTGCGGTTACGGCCTTTCGATTGAACCGATTTCCGTCGTACGCGATCCCTTCCGGAAAGAATAGCAACTGCAGACGCTGCTTGTAGTCGAGCGACGCTTGTACCCAGAGGTCTGATGCGTGCGGCAGAATGCGTTCTGCGAACGCCAGGATGCCCTCTACATCGAGTTCGTCGACGGCCTCGGCGTGGTGGTCGATCTTGGCCAGCGTCAGCTCCTCGCGCAGCTTGTCGCGCTGACGGCCGTAGGCGTGACGTCGATCCGCCTCCGAATAGAGGAACGTCTCGTCCAGCTTGTCGAGCTTCTGCTGGATGGCCTTGACTCGCCGCTCCTGCTCTGCGGTCCGGTCCTTCGCCTCAGCGCGCCGCTGTTCCCAGACGTAGAGGATGTGTTCCTGCAGGAACTCCTGGTACTCGCGCTTCAGATCCTGCTCGAGGACGACGCGCCGGATCTCGACCCCGTCGTGCTCGTCGCGAAGCCGGGCTTCCTCCTGCCGGTAGGGTACGCCTCCGCCAACCGGTAGCGCAAGGACCAATTGCCCGGCGGCAGAGTGCCCCTGATGACGCCCTCTGCGCGTACCTCGTCGCCGTCGACCTTTGACTGTAGATTCGCATGCGACAAATGAGAGGTCCGCGTTGTAGATTCAGATCTTGAAGCGACCCCGTTCGGAGCGCGTGGCGCGGACCGTCGTCAACTGTTGCCAGACGCTGGGAGAAAAGCCAACGCTCCGACCGCACGGCACGTCACAAATCCAACTGAGGAACTCCTGATGCGGGAGATGCGCTGGGCTTGGCGCAACATCACTGCGCGACGTTGGCGGGCGGCTCTGACGATTGGTCTGCTCGCCCTTACCCTCGCAGCGACGACCATCGTCTTCTCAGCTGCCGATTCCCTCGTCTTTCGTCGAGTCGCATACCCGGCGGCCGACCGGTTGATCACATTCGACACGCGCGATGCAAAGACTGGAAGGCCAGGGGGCGGCTTCGCGACCGCCGCCATGCTGGATGAGTGGCGGAAACAGACCGATCTGTTTTCCGGCGTTCACGGACATCTCTACAAGACCATCTTCCTCGTCGGTAGTGGTGAGCCCGAACTGGTGCCGGCCGCTGATGTGACTGTCGGATTGATCGACATGCTCGGCGTGCGGCCGCGCTGGGGCAGGACTTTCTCTGCAGACGACACAGAGCAAACAGACGTTCACGCAGTCCTCATTGCCGAAGCGATTGCGCGCGAGCGGTTTGGGGATCCCGCACGGGCGGTGGGGCAACGGATCGAAACCACAGCAGAGCCTCTGCAGGTTGTCGGCGTCATGCCTGCATCCTTCCGGTTCCCCGATGGCACACAGCGCATTTGGCGCGCTTTCGATTCTCGAGGACCTCTCGCGCAGAACATGGGCATCTCGCTGATCGCCCGAATGGCCGACGGCCTTTCCTTGACGCAGCTGTCACCGATGATGGAAGCGCGCAGTGAGGCGCTCTACGTGGCTGCCGGCGCGCGCACGGTCTTGGTTGCATCGCCTGCGCCGATGAGAACAGCCCGAGTAGTGGCCGAACAGCGCCGCTTGCTCTTCGTGCTGCTCGGTGCGGCGGTCAGCCTTCTATTGACCGCTTGCGCCAATGCGGCAAGTCTGGAACTTGCTGGAGCACTCGCTCGCGCCAGAACCTATGCGATTCAGCTCGCCGTCGGTGCGTCGCGCACAGAGCTGGTTCGCACTAGTCTCCTCGAAGGGATGTGCCTGGTCGGGACTGCCGCCCTGGCGGCCGCCGTGCTCGCGTATCTCGGGACCGACGCGCTCGTTCGGTACCTCCCTCCGTCACTCACAGCGAGTGTCAATCCGATTGACATCGACTACCGCGCGCTGCTGGTGATGACAGGCTTCGCGGGCCTGGCGTGGATCCTGTCCTCGTTGCCCCCGGTGATATTCGCTTGGCGCGGGAACTTGTTGGAGCTTCTGAAGATTGAAGGGGCGTCCATCTCGTCGTCGCGAGCCGGTGCTCTCTGGCGGCGTTCCCTGACAGTGGCGCAAGTAGCACTTGCGGTCATGCTCCTCGTCGGCAGCGTGCTCTACGTTCGTAGCTATCTCGGGTTAGTTCGCCTCGACAAGGGCTTTGACAGCTCTGGCGTGGTCGCGATTTCCCTCACGATTCCACCCCAGCTTTTCGGCAGCGCCGCCGAGCGCGCGGCGATGGTGCAGACCATTCTGGAACGCCTGCGTGCACGCCCGGGTGTCCTCGGGGCGTTCGAGGGATCGCCACCGCCGTCCACCGGCGACAGTCCGACTTCGAACGACCACATCGAAGTAGACGGGAAATCGCCAATGGAGACGAACATTCTGGTGCCACGACTATGGGTAACCCCGGACTACTTCCGTGTGCTCGGCATCCCATTGACAGCCGGCAGGATGTTCGAACGGGGGGATCCGCCTACGGATGTGATCATCACGGACGCCCTGGCAAGAAGGTTGTGGTCAGATGGCGATGCCGTCGGGCACCGCTTTCGCGAAGACCCGCTTTTTGAGTGGAGTTACGTAATAGGCGTCGTCAAGCACGTCCGCACGGCCTACGACGGCACATCCGGACCGGAACGCTACTTTCAGAAGTACTCGTTGAGACAACCGCCGGTGACCGCCTCGACAGCCTCCACGCCGCGCAGCAGCGGAGGGGCCTACGGCTTTCTCACCGTTACGGCGCGCGTCGATTCGCGCTTACGTCCTTCCGATCTCTATCAGACCGTGCGCAGCATCGACACGCGCAACATCCTCAAGGTCGAGTTCGTCGATGACCAGTACGCGCGACAGTTCGCGGATCGGCTGCTCGCAACTCGCATCATGACGGGCTTTGGAATGCTCGCGTTCGTTGTCGCGGCAGCCGGTATTTACGGCGTAATGGCGTTCCTTGTGGCCAACCGGGCGCGTGAAATCGGTATACGGATCGCGCTCGGCGCGGACAGTCGCCGCATTCGTCGTCTCGTGCTCGCGTCTTCGATGTGGCTCGTGTTGCTCGGGGCTGCAATCGGCATCGGCGGCGCCTTCGTCGCTTCGCGATGGGCACAATCACAGCTGTTCGGGGTCAGAGCCACGGACCCGATCACAATCGTGCTGGTGACGGTCGCCGTGGCGCTCACAGCGTTGCTCGCCACGTGGCATCCAGCGAGGCAGGCAACCCGCGTTGACCCGAAGGTATTGCTGCGAAACTGATTGGAACAACTGTGGCAGCCGCCGAGGTTGCATCCCGTTGGCTCACGCGTTCGCCCCATTCGCGGCTCGGTGGGCGGTTACCGAGTGTTGTGGGGTTCGAAGACGATTCGGAGGCGCGTGCCGGTTGCCTCAGCGAAGCGGCCCAGGGCGTCGGCTGATGGACGGACCTTGCCACCTTCGACGCGTGCGATATAAGACTGCGAGGTCTTCATTCTCCTGGCGAGCTGCGACTGTGACAGCCCGGCGGCAGTCCTGGCCTTGATTAGAGCACGAGCGAGATCGAACTCTTCACCGAGGGCGTCGTAAGCCTCTTTGTAGTTGGCGTCCTTCCTCCAGCGGCGGTGCAGCTCGCTGATCTTCGTCATGGCTTCAGTTCCTTTGCCCGTTGCAGCGCAAGATCGATCTCGCTCGCCGGAGTTCGGCGTCAACCGTCTCGTTCAGCGTCTCGACCGTCCATGCCATACCCTGAGGCCCGATTATACCAGATGTGGTATCGGCTCGCCTGAGGCGCAGGATCGAGCTCGCGCCACCCGCCGCAGTTGGTCAACCTGCCGCAGCCACCCGTCGAGCCGGTTCCAACTCGCGAAAGTTAGGCTCACCAGCCTTCGCTCTCGATGTATGCGCCGAAGCGCCGGGGCGTACCGCGGCGGCGTTCAGGGCCTGGTCGTATGGGAACACCGGCTCGGGGCCGCTGAGGGCGACCGAGCGGTGAGTTCGGTCCGCCTTGCTTCAAACATGGCGACGGACCGGCAGCCGACCGGTCCTGCTTCTCTCCTTATACGCTCGTCCGCACGCGACGACAGGGAGAACTAGCAGACTCCAGTGGCGCAGTCTCATTTCGTCCCTAGTTCGCGCGCAGGGTTTTCACCGGGTCGAGGCGTAAGGCGCGGTACGCGGGCACCAAGCTGGCGATCAGCGCAACGAGGGCCAGCGTGGCCCCCACGGCCGCAAGCGTCAGCGGATCGGAGGCGCTCACGCCAAAGACCAGCGTTTCCATGACCCTCGCCGACGCGAGCGCCGCGATTGTTCCGGCCGCGATACCGACGAGCACGGGTGACATGCCCTCGACGATCACCAGACGAAGGATGTCGGATGTCCTTGCGCCCAGCGCCCTTCTGATCCCGATCTCGCGGCTGCGTCCGCGCACGATGTACGACAGCACGCTGTAGATTCCGACGGCAGCGAGCAACAGCGCAACTCCTCCAAAGACTCCGAGCAACAGCGCACTGAAGCGCTGCGATGTCAGTGTCCCGTCGAGCACCTGGACCATCGTCCGGATGCCTCCGACCGGCTGCTCCGGATCGATCGCGCGGATCGCTGCAACGGCAGGCTGTGCGAGCGTCGCGGGCGGCACTGATGTCCGTATGACGAACGTCGCCCTGCCATACGGCGAGCGGGTGTAGAAGTACACCGTGGGTGTGGTGGCTTCAACGAGATTCCGCTGCTTGACGTCGCCTACGATTCCAGCCACCTGCCGAAGGACCGTGTTCGACAGGGCCGGCAGGGCCGCACGGCGTCCGATCGGATCGTCCGTTCCCCAATACAGCTTCGCGGCCGCCTCGCTCACCAGCAGCACTTCCGCATCGCTCTCGTCGATGTCGCGTCCACGGAGCACTGGAATCCCCATGGCGCGCATGTAGCCGGGTGCTATTTGCCGAACCTGCACGGCCACCGGATCGCGCTGAGGCGGGTATCCCTCGAGCGCGAGAGCCTGTGCGGAACCCTCAACAATGAGGGGCAGGTCGTCGATCGTTCCCGCAGCCTCGACGCCGGGAAGCGCCCGAATGCGCTGCAACGCCGCCTCAAAGAATGACGATCGCTGTGCCGGGGATGGGTACCGTGCGTTCGGGAGTCTCACGACCATCGTCAGGGCATTGTTCGGATCGAAGCCGGTGTCGCCATACCTGAGAGCCAGCAGGCTCTGGATCATTACGCCAGCGCCCATCAACAACACCAGCGACAGTGCGACCTCGCACACGATCAGCAAGCGGCGCGTGCCGACACCGATCGCACCGTCGCTGCGCCCACCTTCCTTGAGCGCGTCGCTGAGGTCGGACCGGCCTGCGCGCGCGGCCGGCAGCGTACCGGCGAGCATGCCAGTGAGCATCGACACCCCCACCGCGAAGAGCAGCACTCGCCCATCGATCGAGATTTCTTCCGCCCTCGGCAGCTGGCCGGCGAGCAGCGTCGAGACTGACGTGAGTGTCCCGTACGCGAGCAGAAGCCCGAGCGCGCCACCGGCGCCCGCGAGCAGCAAGGCTTCGGTCAACAGCTGCTGAAACACGCGCCCGCGTCCCGCGCCAAGCGCCGAGCGAATCGCGATCTCCTTGCGGCGGCTCAGGGCGCGCGTGAATAGCAGGCTGCCGACGTTGGCGCAGGCGATGAGCAGCACCAGCCCGACGGCGCCGAGCAACATGAGCAGCATCGTGCGGCTATTGCCGACGATTTCCTCCTGCATCGGGATGACTACGGCTCGCCACCGGGCGTCCGATATCGGGAACTCAAGAGCCAGCCGTGCAGAGATCCCGTCCATCTCGGCTTGCGCCTGCGCCAGTTCGACATCTCGCTTCAGACGCGCGACGCCATACCGATTGTGATTTCCACGGGCGGCCCGCTGCTCGTCAGTGAGTGCGAGCGGGATCCAGACGTCGCTTGCCATCCCGGTCCATGTCGCGACCGAGGCAGTGGCCGGCATGACTCCGACGATGGTGTACGCTTCGTCGCTGAGCTTCACCGTGCGGCCGACCACGTCCGGGTGTCCACCGAATTCGGCTCTCCAGAACCGGTCGCTCAGGATGACTGCATGCCTGCCGCCTGGCGTGTCCTCCTCGTGCCGAAAGACCCGTCCGAGCGCCGGTCGGGCTCTGACGACGTCGAAAAAGCCCGCGCTCACGGCTGTCGCACGTACTGATCGCGCGCTACCGGTGCCAGTGAGCGCGAGCTCCCGGAAGCCGCAACATTGATACATGGCCATGCCCTCGAACGACCGCGCATCCCGCTGCCAGTCGTAGAACTTGCCTGGGGAGAGCTCGAAGAGTCGACCGCCCGGTGTCCGGGTGAAGATCCGCACCAGGCGCTCGGGCTCCTCGAACGGCAGCGGACGCAGCAGGACCGCGTTCACGATGCTGAAGATCGTGGTATTGGCGCCGATGCCAAGCGCCAGCACGCTGACGACGGCAACGGCGAACGAGGGTGTCCGGCACATGACCAGGAACGCATAACGAAGATCGGCAAACAAGGTACGCATCCTCGAGTCTCCCTGCGGCGATCCAACCACCAATGGATTGCGGCGAACCGGTGGCGGCGCAGCCAGGCAGCGCATCGTCTGCCACCAGAACCAGGCGTGAGCAGCGACCGCCGAATCGCCGCTGCGCCTCCCGAACTCTTCTTCGAGATCCCCGACGACGAAGTCGCACCACTCGGCTGACAGCCGCCCGGTCAACAGCCAGATCGCGAGCCGAGGCGGATCGGTCGTCTTCTTCACTTCAGCTCCAGCCGGCTCTGGAGGCCGTCCGCCATCGCGGTAAAGGTACGGTACGCCTGGCGCAGCGCCGCGGCACCCGCGGGCCGCAGCGCATAGAACTTCCGACGGCGGCCGCCCCGCTGCGGGGTGGGATCGCCGACCCAGGATTTGAGAAAGCCCTTGCTCTCGAGCCGGTCGAGGGTGGTGTAGACGGCGTTGATCGACACATCCCGCCCCGACCGGGCGTGAATCTCCTGGCGGATAGCGGCTCCGTACGCCGAGTCCTGGAGCTCGAGACGTAATACACCGAGAAGGACGAGCTGTTCGAAGTCGCCGAGGACCGGTGCCTTGCTCTTAAACCACATTGTGGGTGATATTAGCACTGCAACGGGCTTAGATGAGCGCGGGCGGTCTAGGGTTTACTCGCGATAAATGCCGCGGTGTTCAGCAACCGACTCGCCCGCACCGAAGACCGGGTCCATCAGCTGGAAGTGATTCGTAAGCTCCTGCCCCGCTTGACTATGCGGCTCGTCGGCCTCGACGATCCTCGACGGCGGCGCTAGCTCGCAGAACGCGGCTCACAGGGGGGAAGTCTATTGCGGGGCGTGTTCACGTTCCCGGAACCACCGCTCGAGCGCGGCAGGGCTGGCGGCTTCGCGGGCCTCGGCCGCTGACAATCCCGCTGCTTCGAGCAATTGCACTTCGCGCGCCGGGCCAGTCTCAGGCGCGCGGCCGCCGGGGATCCCGTCAAGGTCCGATCCGGCCAGCAGCGGCACGCCGGCGCGATGCAGGCGGCCAACAAGATCGATGAGCTTGGGCATCAGCTCCGCTCGACCCGATCGGGCTTCGGCCGTCGCCGGGGTGTTGATCATGGACTCGTACCGGACGAGCGTCGGTACCACCGTCACCCGCGAGGCAGCGAGACGCCGGATGGCGGCATCGCCGTCAGGCGATCGCCACCAGTCCATCGCCGCGTTCCCGTCCTTCGCGACGCCCGCGTAAATCGGACTCGTGGCCAGCGACTCTGCCGCGTGCTCGATCGAGCCGACGCCGGCTTCGGCCGCCGTCCACGCGGGCACGCCGACGGGTAAGTGCGCGGCCACCTTGAGGCCGCGCTCGCGAGCGCGGCGAACCAAGGCGAAGAACGCCTCGGGCGGAATGGCATTGTGCGTCTTGAGGAAGTCCACCCTGCCGGCGAGCGAGTCAACGGCGCGCACGGCGTCCTCCGGTGTCCTGATCGTCAGACGAAACGTCGCGCCGGACTTGGGTCCGTCCAGCAAGGGGCCCGCAAGAAAGATCTTTGGTCCTCGCCGTGTTCCAGCGGCAATCTCGTCGCGCCAGCGCGTCAACTGCTTCATGTCTCCGCCGCAGTCGCGCACGACGGTCACGCCGGCGCCCGCCAACCGCTCGAGCGCGTCGACGGAACCCAGCGACAGATGGACGTGAGCATCCGCGAGGGGCGGTGAGGCGGCCTCACGCGACTGGAAACCACCGACCGCGGTCCCGCTGAACAGAGCCGCCCCGAGGGCCCCGAGCCGCGCGATGGTCGCGATGTGTGCCTTAGATATAAGTAACACTGTTGATCCAGCGTGGGCCGGAACGCGTCAACTCGGCGGCGCTACGGTGTTTGAACACCAGACGCCGCTTACCTTGCCTGGGATGCTCTCGACCGCCGGGCACTCGGACCAGTTAAGTGGTGCCATGGTCAGAACTCCTCGCTCCAGCTTATCAAACCCCCATATCCTAAGGTGTGCTTCGTCGGGCGTCGTCACTCCATTTGACTTTCTAATGGGCGGACCGGTATCTTCATTGGCATGTCTAATAAAGTGCCGGCGAAGGCCGACGTCCTCCACGGCACGCTCGATCTCATGGTCTTTCAGACGCTGCTGCACGGCGAGGCGTGACGGAGCATCCGATGCGCTTCGTTCGCGAGTGGATTCACCGCCTGCGGGGAACCATGTTTCCCGCACGGAGCGACAGCGATCTCGAAGAGGAATGCCGGCTGCACCTCGAGTTCGCCGCGGAAGACGTTGAACGTCGCGGCCTGCGCTCGGCGGATGCTGCCCGCGCCGCGCGGCTCCAGGCTGGCGGTGCCACGCAGGCCGTGGAGGCATTGCGCGACCAGCGAGGCGTGCCGTGGCTCGAGCATCTCGTCCGCGACGTGCGGCTCGGGTTTCGCGCGCTGGGCCGCGATCGGCTGTTCGCTGTGTCCGTCACGATCATTCTAGGCTTGGGCATCGGCACGAGCGTGACGATGTTCAGCATTCTGAATGCTGTAGTGTTGCGGCCGCTTCCGTACGACCGTCCGGACGAACTCGCGATTCTCGCCACACACGACATCCTTCACAACCAGTGGGACGGCACGTCAGTGCCCAACTTCCTTGATTGGCGCGACGAGAGCGCATCGTTCGCTGGGATGACCTTCTACCGGCGAACGCACGTCAGCGAGGTCACCTTCGGAAGTGCCGACGGGCCGCAGCGAGCTCAGGAAGGTCTCGTTGGCCCCGAGTTCTTCGAACTGCTCGGCGCGACACCGATCATCGGCAGGACGTTCTCACGCGAGGAATTCGAGCGCCGAGAGCGGGTGGTGGTGCTCAGCGAAGGGATCTGGAGAGAACAGTTCGCACGATCCGACGCAGCGCTCGGTCAGACGCTCTCGATCGGCGGCGCGGACCACCTAGTGATCGGAATCGTGCCAGGGAACTTTCAGCTGCCCACGCCCGACACGCGATTCTGGAGGCCGATCACGGTCCTGGCGTCCTGGCGGGATATCACGGACGACACAGGACGCGACGGTGATGGCATCGAGGTGATCGGCCGACTCGCGCCTGGCGCCTCGATCGAGAAAGCCCGGGCGGAGATGACCGTCATCGCAGCACGTCTTCGAGAGAAACACGCAGTCAACCGAAACCGCGACATCCGGGTGCTCCCGCTTTTCGACCACGTGGTCGGCTCCCGCGCGAGCCGGGGCGTGTGGCTTGGGTTCGGCGCCGTGCTCTCGTTGTTAGCTATCGCTTGCGCGAACGTGGGCGGGTTGCTGACGGCGCGGGCGGCGAAAAGGCGACAGGAGTTAGCGGTGCGGTCCGCTCTTGGCGCCGGGAGAGCGAGACTCGTCTGCCAACTTCTGGCCGAAGGCGTCAGCTTGTGGGCCGTTGCCAGTGTCATTGGCATTCTGCTGGCGTACGGATCGATCCGCGCTGTATTGGTGTACGGCCCCCGAATCCTTCCGAGGCTCGAGCAAACGGGACTCGATCTTGCGGCGCTCGCCGTGGCCTTGGTCGTCGGGATCGCAATGGTGCTGCTCAGCGGAACCATCCCGGCGTTGCTTGCCGCAAAGGTAGATACTCGGGCCCCGATAAGGGCCCGCTGTGAATCGAGCCTTCCGCGGCATCGTCTACAGGATGTGTTCGTGACAGCGCAAATGGCGGGCACGCTGATACTGCTCGTTGGCGCCCTCCTTTTTGCGCAGAGCTTCATCCGGGCTCAGCGTGAGGACCCGGGTACGCGGCCGTACACGTGCTGGTTGTGCGGATCGACCGCCCATCAGCATCTGCGTTCTTGCGCGAAGCGCAGGACCGTATCGGCCGGCTTCCTGGCGTGATCGCGGTCGGGGGTACCAAACAGTTTTTCCTCCGGCGCAATCCCGACCAGCGAGTGACGATTGAAGGACGGCAGACAGGTTCGAGCGAGGGGCCGCCCAGACTCTCTGTCGACGCAGTGACTCCAGGGTACTTCCTCTCGATGGGAATTGAATTGCTCGAGGGCCGGGATTTCGACGACGATGATCTGCAACCAGGGGCGCGCGCGTCCATCGTTAACGAAACGATGGCGCGCAGGTTCTGGCCCGGCACAAGCGCGCTTGGGAAACGCTGGATCGGTGGCGGGTCGCCACCGAAGGACGGTCGATGGACCACCGTCGTTGGGGTTGTCGAAGACATGCGCCGCGAAGGCCTCGACATCGCGCCTATCGCGTCAGCGTTCATTCCGGATCTGTTTTCGCAGAATTTTGATCTGACGATCCGTTCCTCCAGCGATGTCGCCAACCTGATTCCAGCGGTGCGGCGCGAGCTGCGCCGGATTGACAGCTCGCTGCCGCTCACAGACATCGCCACGGCCGACGGCCGCCTTTCGGAGCGGCTTGGGGGACGTCGCTTCGAGACTCAGTTGCTCGTGGTGTTTGCTGCGATCGCGCTGTTGTTGTCGGGAGCGGGCGTGTACGCGTCGCTCGCCTACCAAGTCGCGTTACGAACGCGAGAGATCGGGATCCGTTCTGCGTTGGGCGCCCACCGGCGGTCGCTCATCACGATGATTGTTGGGAAGGGAATTCGTTTGGCGCTTGCCGGCACTGCGCTTGGGGTGTTTGGCGCCGCATCTGTCGCCAGGGTGATGCAGAGCTCGCTGTACGAAACCAGCGCCGTGAATCCGACGAGCTACTTGGCCTCCGCGGTTTTCGTGCTGCTGATCGCTGCAGGCGCGGCGTGGGTGCCGGCTCGGCGCGCAGCCGCTGTCAGCCCGATGACGGCGCTGCGCGAAGGCTAGGCCGCGCCCGTCTGCCTGCGGTCCGAGCCGCAGTGTTCATCGGGCGTGAGCAGCGCGCAGCGCGGCGTTGCAGGGCAGCGAGGATCCGCTTCGGGCCGGCGCGTGACCGACCCGAAGCGAACGGCCAGCATGGGTCACGCCATTGCCACCTGAGGTTGTGGCAAGCGGCGTGCGCCGGGAAATTTGGATCGGGGACCACCAACGGACTGAGCACAAGGTCAACACCCTCCCCAAAACCGTCAGTGATCGTCAAGTCGAACCCTGCTGATACGAACTTGGAAGCGGGAATGGTCGGATCGAAGTTGATGACGACCCGATCCGGATCCGAGAAATCGATCGACGTGATGAACCCTGTGGCCATGAGCGCCGCCAGAAAAGAGTTCCCATCGTCATGGTTTTGCCCTCGTGGCACGACCTCTTCGCCGCCGGCTCTGCACATGGCGGCGATGATCTCGTGTATCGACGCCTCGGCCGGAGCAGGTCGCATCAGTCCGATGGCCATAACCAGAGCAATGGCGACGAGAATCGCAATCCCGAATCTTCGTGTGTGCATAGCAAGCTCCTTGTGCTTTCCGAGCCGACGCGCCTCATCGATGGCGGTCTCGAGATGGTCGAAGAGTAAGCCCCGTCCGCGCGGGTGTCAAATCAGCAGAGCTCACCAGAGTTCTGCGTGGCAAACCGTCAGGGATGCCTCGAGCCGTTTGAGCCAGAGCGCATCAGCTCGCCTGAGCCATGGGCCGATCTGGTTCTAACTCGCGAACGTTAGGCTCACCACTATCAATGCCTGATACGTCAGTCGCGTGAGGTCGCGGTTGAGGAGCGCGATGCCGATCTGCGTATTGCGGCCCACATTGCGAACGGACGCGGATGCGGAGGACTCGGGCATGTCGCGGCACGCGTACCGAATCGAGCTCGACGCCGAATGCTCCAGCTCACCGCGTTGACCCCGGTCTTGTGCTGATGTAAACTATGCCTCGTTGAACTATGCCTCGTGAAGACGGACTGCCTCCCGGCACCCTGATCATGCTCATCCTCCGCGTGCTGGCGGCCGGGCCGCTGCACGGCTATGCCATCGCGCAGCGCATTCACACGCTGTCGCGCGAAGAGCTGAGCGTCGAGGAGGGCTCGCTGTATCCGGCGCTCCAGAAGCTGCTGCTCAAGGGATGGGTCAAGGCGTCGCCGGCGATCTCCGAGACCGGCCGCGCGGTGCGCGAGTACAAGCTGACGCCGGCCGGCAGGAAACAGCTGGAGCTCGAACGCGCCAACTACCGGCGGGTGACCGCAGCCATTGGCGCGGTGCTCGACACCGCATGAGGCCGCCGACGCGCTCGCCCCGGGAGGTCGTGTGATGTCGGTCATGTCCGTCATGTCCACCATCGCCGAATGGCTCCGTCGCGTCTGGTACCTGCTCAATCGCGGCCGCTTCGAGGACGCGCTGCAGCGGGAGATGGAGGCGCACCGCGAGTTGATGGGCGAGCCGGTGCGCTTCGGCAACACGCTGCAGTTGCGCGAGCGGTCGAGAGACGTGTGGGGCTGGGCGTGGCTCGACGCGCTCGGGCGGGACGTCCGGTTCGCGGCGCGCGGCCTGCGACGCACGCCGCTCTTCACCCTCGTGGGGACCCTGTCGCTCGCGCTCGGCCTCGCGCTGACCACGTCGACCGTCTCCATCGTCAATGCCTACCTGATTCGTTCGCTGCCATACCCGGAATCGGATCGTCTGTACCACGTCATGTACGCGCCGCCCGGTCCCTGGGAGCCCGCCGGCATGACCGCTCTCGACTGGACGTCCGTTGCGGACGCCGTCGAGTTTCCGATCTCAGCGTCGGGCGAGTCGTTTTACGTTAGTGATGGCGGCTATACGCAGTCGCTGCGCGGCATGCGGGTCACCCGCGGATTCGTCGAGGGTCTCGGTGTTGGTGTCGCTGCCGGACGCCGGCTGGCCGCCGAGGATTTCACTGCTGGATCCGAGCCCATCGCGCTCATTGGCCACGCACTCTGGCGCGACCGTTTCGGATCCGATCCCGGCGCGATCGGACGGCTGATTCGCGCTGAAACGGAGTCCCGTCCCGGCAAGGCCGAGACGTTCCGGATCGTCGGCGTCCTCGCGCCCGGCTTCTACTTCGGCCGCGACCGCACGGGCATCGACCTGCTGGTCCCGCATCCGGCACCTATCCGCACTTACATGGTGCGCCTCCGCGCGGGAGTTCCGCCTGCAGCGGCGGAGCGCCGGCTCACCGAAGCCGCGCGGCACGCGGCGACGTCGTCGATTCCGAACGACTGGTCCGGCGTGCGCCTGGAATCGGCGCGCGATCGTTGGCTCGGCAGTCTGCGTCCGGTGCTGTTCGGGATCACCGTCGCGGTCAGCCTCGTGCTCGTGATCGTCTGCGCCAATGTCGCAGTGCTGATGCTGCTGCGCTCGATGCAGCGTCAGAAGGAAGTGGCGGTCCGCCTGGCGCTCGGCTCCGGATGGCGACACATCGCGCGGATGCTCCTCACCGAAACCGGGATCATCTGCATCATCGCGCTCGGAGCGGGTATCGCGATGACGGCCATTCTGCTGGGCAGTCTCTCGCCGGCCATCGAAACGCAGCTCGGGCGGCCGGCGCCGAGCGCTGGCGGGATCACGATCGACACGAACGTCCTGGCCATCGTCGGAGGCATCAGTCTGCTGGCCGCGATTGCGCTGTCGCTGGTTCCGTTGACGTCCTGGGGACGCAGGGTGACGAATGCCTTGCAGCAGGACGCGCGTGTCGCGACCGAAGGACGGCCGATGCGGCGCCTCCGGCGCGCATTGATCGCATTCGAGATTGCCGGCTCTCTGGTGTTGCTCGTCGGCTGCGGACTCATGGTCCGGAGCGTCGTCATGATGATGAACACGGACCTCGGGTTCGACCCCGCCGGCTTGAACGCGTCGCGAATCATGCTTCGTGCGCGGAACTATCCCGATCCAGCAGCCTACCGCTCGTTTCACGAGAGCTTTGCCGCCAGCGTGACGACGGTGACCGGATCGAAGGTCGTGTTCAGCAGCTGGCCGCCGTTTGTCCCGCCGCCGGAACATCTGATCGAGCCGGATGCCGGGGAGGCCGGCATCAGCGGCGGCACCATCTCGGTGAGTGGCGGATACTTCTCGACGTTCGGCATCGCGATCACGCAGGGGCGCGAATTCACTGTTGAGGAGGCGTCAACTGAAGCTCCAGTTGCCGTGATTAGTGAGACGCTGGCCCGACGCCTCTGGCCAGCGGGCGGCGCGCTTGGCAGACGCGTGCGCGACGTCGCGCGCACGCAGGGAGGCTCGACTCCAGGGCCGTGGCGAACGGTCGTCGGGATTGCCGGTGACGTCAGGCAGACCTACGACGATGGAGACCGGAGCGACTTCTACGCGCCGCGGACGCCCGACGGGCGGTTCGGAACGTTTTACGTGCGCAGCAACCGGCCGGGACCGGTGTTGCTCGATCACGTCCAGCGCGCGGCGGCGGAAATCGATCGGGACGCGGTGATCAACCCGCCGCACCTCATCGTGCATGACGATCAGACGCTCGCGGGGACTCGTTTCCTCACATGGATCTTGGCTGGTTTTGCCGCGATCGCGGCGTTCCTCACGATGCTGGGGATTTACGGCGTGACCGCGTATGCCGTGCAGCAGCGCCAGAAGGAGGTGGCGATCCGGACGGCGCTCGGCGCGTCCCGGAGCGCGTTGATGGGCATCTTCCTGCGCGAAGGGGCAGTGCTGCTCGGTGTGGGAACCGCCGTTGGCCTCTTCGGCGGCGCAGCGACCTCACGCATCCTGCGCAATCAGGTCTTCGGCGTGCAGCCCTTCGATGCGTCGACCTACGCCATTGCCTGCGCGCTGCTTCTGGCCGCCGGTTTCCTGGCGGTCTTCATCGCCGCCCGCGGCGTCAGCGTAGCCAACCCGGTCAGCGCCTTGAATTCGAACTGACCGCGGTGCACACCCCCTAGCGCGCAGGGCGTTTGCGGGCGTAGGATGGGCGTGTACGACCGCGGGAGGTAAGCCATGATCGCGCTCGAGACCGTGCTGTGCCCGGTGGATTTCTCACCTGCCACACCCCGGCAGGTCGATGTGGCCGCGGAGCTGTGCCGCGCCTTCAGCGCCCGGCTGGTGCTGCATCACAACAGACATTCCCTGGGCGCCGTCGCAAGCGTCGGCTGGATGTGGAACGCCGATCACCAGGGCTACAGCCAGACCGTCGTGGAAGCTAAGCTCCGTGACTGCCTGTCGCGGGTGCCGGAAGGTGTCAGCGCCGAGCCGCTGATGACCGAAGGCCCCGCCTCGCGCGCGGTGCTGGCGGCAGGTGAGTTGGTGAAGGCCGACCTCGTCGTACTCACGGCGCACGGAACGCTGGCCGACGACCATGCTTCGATCACGCAACAGGTGCTCGAGGACGGCGGGCGCGCGGTTCTCGTGCTGCACGAGCCGACGGTCGAGCCTCGTACGCCACGGTTCGCATCGGAATCGGCCGATCCGCAGATCGTCGTCGCGCCTACCGATCTCGAGCCTGCGTCGCTTGCAGCGCTGGAGCTGGGGTTCGACCTTACACGCCAACTGCCGATCGAGCTGCACCTCGTGCACGTATTGCCCGGCGCGCGCGTGTGGCGCAGTCACCACGCCGGCTCCGACGAAGATGTGCTCGGCAAGCTCCGTGCGCTCGTGCCCGAGGAACTCGCTGCCCGCGTGAAGGTCCACGTCGAACACGGTGACGTCGGTCGCGGGATCGCGGCTGCTGCCGAACGCCTGTCAGCTGTGTGCATCGTCATGGGCGAGCACACGCGGACGGCCGGTCGCCGGTGGTTTGGCCGCGATACCCAGAGCGTCGTGCTTCACCAGGCGCATTGTCCCGTGTGGTACGTGCCGAGCACGCGAGCTGCGTAGATCTATATCGCGCTCGATCCGCCCGGGCGATTGCGACGGTTAATGTAGAACCCGCCCGATAAACCCGACGTGCCCGGCAAGTAGCGTCGCCGTCCGGTATCAACACAATCGGACAGCTTCGTCCCATGACCGGTCACTCCCCGGCGCCGACCGTCTCGAGCCGCAACGGCGCTCCGCGCCCGTGGTGGCGTTCCCCCGTGACCATCTGGCACGGAGATCGCTTGTCGAACGACACATACCATGTCTACATTGATCCAGGATCTCCGCTACGCCGTCCGGACGCTGACCCGCACGCCCGCCTTCACGATCGTCGTCGTCCTGACATTGGCGCTGGGTATCGGCGCCAACACCGCCATCTTCTCCTTGATGGATCAAGTGCTGCTGCGGCTGCTGCCGGTCAAGGATCCGCGCGAGCTGGTGCAGCTTGACGGCCCTGGCACCTTCCGCGGCCGAACCTCTAACGCGCGCACGTTCTCGCATCCGATGTATCGGGATCTCCGCGATCGCAACGACGTCTTCACGGGCCTCGTCGCGCGCGCGCCGGCGACGGCGACGCTCACGTATCGCGGCCAGACCGAGCGCGTCGAGGCGGAGCTCATCTCCGGCAACACGTTTGCCGTCCTCGGCGTTCAGCCGGCGCTCGGCCGCGCGCTCACTGACGATGACGACCGGGCGCCGGGCGCCCATCCGGTGGTGGTATTGAGCTCTGGGTACTGGCGGCGGCGCTTCGCCGGCGACCCGTCCATCCTGAACCAGGTGATGACGATCAACAGCACGCCGATGACGGTCGTCGGCGTCGCGCCCAATGGCTTCGCCGGCATCGTCAGCACCACGGCGCCCGATCTCTTCGTGCCGATCATGATGAAGGCTGAGATGACGCCGACATGGAATGATCTCGACAATCGCCAGAGCAGGTGGCTGAACATCGTTGGACGGCTGAAGCCTGGACTCACCGCCGAAACCGCCAAGCCACAGCTGGACGTCCTCTACCGGCAGATCAACGAACACGAGCTCGTGGCCGTGCCTGGATTCGCCGCAGCGTCGCCGACGTTCAAGGATCGCTATCGGGCCAAGCAGCTCGATCTGTACCCCGCCGGCCAGGGATTGTCAGACGTGCGCGGCCAGGTGTCGGCGCCGCTCTACGTGTTGATGGCGATGGTTGGCCTGGTGCTCCTCATCGCGTGCGGAAACGTAGCAAACCTCCTGCTGGCTCGGGCGACAGGCCGGCAGAAGGAGATCGCAGTCCGGCTGGCGCTTGGCGCGGGACGCGGACGTCTCGTGCGTCAAATGCTGACAGAGAGCCTGCTGCTGGCGCTCGTGGGCGGCGGCATGGGCTTGATGCTGTCGGTCTGGCTGGGCGACTTGCTGGTCAGCGTCATGCCGGGCGACCAACTGTCGCGCGCCATCTCCACCACGCCCGATGTCCGCGTGGCCGGGTTTACCGCGATGCTCTCGCTCGTCACCGCCATTCTTTTCGGCTTGGCGCCGGCGCTCCAAGGACGGAAGCTGGAACTCAACCGCACGCTCCGCGAGGAGGCCGGATCGGTCGCTGGCGCCGCGCACCCCGCGCGCATCCGCAAGGGGCTCGTTGTCGCGCAGGTGGCGCTGTCGATGCTGCTCGTCGCGGGAGCCGGACTCTTCGCGCGCAGTCTCTACAATCTCAAACACCTGAATCCAGGCTTCGACACGAACAATCTGATCTCGTTCACGGTCGATCCGGCGCTCGCCGGATACGACCAGGCGCGCATCAAGAGGTTCTACGACACGCTGCTCGTCCGCCTCCGCGAACAGCCCGGAGTGCTCTCGGCATCGGTCGCGCAGATCTCGGTCCTCACGGGCAGCGGCTCGCAGCGGACGATCCGCGTGCACGGCTACGAGTCGAGGCCCGACGAGAACATGAACCCGAGCACGAACGAGATTGGGCCCGACTACTTCCGCACGATGGGCCTGCCGCTCGTCGCCGGACGGGAGTTCACAGATCGCGACGTGGCCGGCGCACCACTGGTGGCCGTCGTCAACGAGACCTTCGCCAGCAACTTCTTCGGTCGAGACAACCCGATCGGCCGGCGGTTCTTCTTCCGCCCGAACTCGGATCCGCTGGAGGTCGAGATCGTCGGCGTCGTGAAGAACGCGCTCTACGAGAACATGCGCGAGGGCACGACGAAAGAGAACCAGACGCCGCGCTTCGCGTACACGTCCTATCAACAGAGCGATCAGCTGAATGAGATGACGATCTACGTCCGCGCTTCCAGTAGCGCCGCCCCGACAGTGGCCGATCGGATCCGCCAGACCGTCCGGGACGTGGACGCGAGTGTTCCGGTCCACCAGATGCAGACGCTCGAGCGTACGGTCGACGAGTCGCTCTTCAATGAGCGGATGCTGGCGCTGCTCTCGGCGGCGTTCGGCGTGCTGGCCACAATCCTCGCTTCGGTTGGCCTCTATGGCGTGATGTCGTACATCGTCTCGCGCCGCACGCGCGAGATCGGGATCCGGATCGCGCTCGGCGCCGAGCGCAGCACAGTCGTTGGGCTGGTGCTCAAGGAGGTAGCGCTGCTCACGCTCGCGGGCATCGCCCTGGGCGTTCCAGCCGCGTTCGGTCTCAGCCAACTCGTCAGGTCACAGTTGTTCGGCATCTCGCCGGCCGATCCCCTGACGATTGGCGTGGCCGCTGTCATCCTGGCCCTGGTCGCGCTACTTGCGGGCTACATTCCGGCGAGACGGGCGTCGCGCGTGCCGCCAGTCCTGGCCTTGCGATACGAGTAGAGGAGAAAGGGGCGCAATCTCGCTGGCACCTGCCGGCGATTCCATCGCACCCCTTTGGGACGCGCGATCCTCCTCACAGAGGTGGCGGGATTCCCTCGACCCGAGCGGCTAACGGAACATCGCGTGGCTGAGCCATCCCGAGGTCTGGCGATGTCTCCGAGAACCTGGATATCTCGCCGCTCCGTTGTCGCGCGTCCGGACGCACGCGTCCCACGCGCGAACAGACCGTCCGAGGGACGCTGAATGTAACTCAGTGTTACGTCACGCGTTCTGCTCAAACACCATATGGCATGCAAGCTGCGATACTCGACGTCGATCACGGGCTGGTCGAACCCGTTCTGACCGCCCACGCCTTGACTGCGTCCTGTAAACGGAAGCGGTGACATGCGACGAATACGTCGCCGCCGCCGTGTCGTAGGAGCCCTATGCGCTTCGTCGCCGACTTGAAATTTGCCTTCCGGTCGTTCACTCGCGCCAAGGGGCTGGCGCTGACCGTCATCGTGACCCTCGCGCTCGGCATCGGCGCCAACGCGGCGATGTTCAGCGTCGTCCGGGGTGTGCTCCTGCGGCCGCTCGTCAATCGGGACGAATCGCGGCTGATCTACGTCCGCCAGAGCACGCCGGGGATCGGTGTCGAGAATGCCACGTTCTCGGTGCCTGAACTCATGGATCTGCGTTCACGCATGAAGACCGTGACTGCGTTTGGCGATTTCTCGACCATCGGCTTCACGATGGTCGGTCTCGGCGAGCCTCGCGTCGTCCGCGCGGGAGTGGTCGGCGGCTCGTTCTTCGACGTGATGGGCCTGCGGCCCGTGCGCGGACGCCTCATCGACACTACAGACGATGGCCCGAACGCCGCGGGCGTGGCGGTGTTGACGCATCGCTTCTGGACCACGGGACTGAAGAGCGACCCCAATGTCATCGGCAAGACGGTGCGCCTTGGCGAGCGCCCAGCAACGATCATTGGCATCCTCGAACCATCGGTGCCCTATCCGACCGAAACCGAAATCATCGCGAACGTCGTCACGAGCCCGCACCACCTGTCGGCAACGATGGTGACGGGCCGCGCCCACCGGATGACGGAGCTGTTCGCGCGCCTTGCGCCCGGCGCGGATCTCGAGGCCGCGCGTACCGAGTTGCGCGCTGTCCACGGCGCCATCCTCAAGGAATTTCCCGAGGTGTACCCGCCGAAGTCCGACTTCCGGATTGACGCGAAGCTGCTGCGGGATCAGATCACATCGCGGGCGCGAACGGTGCTCCTCGTTCTGTTGGCCGCGTCGGCGCTGATCTTTGTCATTGCGTGCTCCAACGTCGCCAACCTGATCCTGGCCCGATCGGTCCGCCGGGAGGGCGAGCTGGCCATCCGGGCCGCGCTCGGCGCCGGTGCGGGCGCGCTGCGCCGCACGCTGCTCGCGGAGAGCCTGCTGCTCTGCGGCACGGGCGCGATGTTCGGTGTCCTCGTCGCGCTGTGGATGGTGCCTATCTTGGGCCAATACGCCGCCCGCTTCTCCGTTCGCGCCCTCGACCTGACCGTCGATGCCAGCGTGCTGTGGGTCGGCGTGGGGCTGGCCCTGACCGCAGCGGTGCTGCTCGCGTTCGTGCCGCGGCTGCCGTCGTCGGACGCTGCCACCGGGCTGGGACTCTCCAGCGGAAGCGTGCGCCTCACGTCAGGCACGAACCGCCGCCTCCGGCTGTTTGCCGTCACGCAGATTGCCGCGTCGTTCGTGCTACTCGCGGGGGCTGGCATGCTGTTGACGACGCTCGTCGCGCTGCAACGCGCGCCGACCGGCTTCGAGACCCGGCAGGTGCTCGCGGTGCACGTGCCGGTGATCTCCTACGGCCGGACGCGGGATGAGCGAGTCGCGTTCTACCAGGAGGTCATGCGGCAGATCGGGCAGCTGCCCGGCGTCGATCGCGTGTCGCTCGGATCGTCGGTGCCCTGGCGGGATGGGCTCGGTCTATCGTTCGGCGGACAATTCTCTGTCGAAGGGTTCGCGAGGGCGGACGGTGAGGAAGATCCGCGGGCACGCTGGCGCACTACGTCGCCGGGATTCTTTGCAACGCTGGATGTGCCGATCATTGCCGGCCGCGATTTCACTGACGACGACGTGCGCCACAGCGACAATCTGGTCATCGTCAGTCAGAGCCTGGCGCAGCGGATGTTCCCGAGCGTCGAGGCCGCCCTTAACCGCGGGCTCATGTGGACCGAGCCGAACTTCCTGCAGTTTGGCGGCGTTAGTGGCAAACCGCGGCGTATCGTGGGCGTCACTGCGGACATCGACGACGAGAACATCGTGCCGGGGCCTATGATGACGGTCTATAGCCCGGGGATCAGCGGCCGGCTGTTCGTCCGCACAAGCATAGAGAATCCGTACGTGCTGGTGCCTTCGATCACGCGCACCATTCGCCAGATGTCGGCGGAGCAGCCGGTCGAACGGGCCGCGACCCTGGAGGACGTCCGCGCCGAGGTGCTTACACCCGATCGACTGAACGCGCTCGTCTTCGGCGGCTTCGCGCTCGTGGCGCTGACGATCGCGATCGTCGGCGTGGCGGGTGTGCTGGCCTTTTCGGTGAGCGCGCGTACGCGTGAGTTTGGCATCCGCCTCGCTCTCGGATCGGCGCCGCGTCATTTGCTGACCCGCGTCTTAGGCGAGGGCGCCGTGATCGCGGCCACGGGAATCATTGCCGGTACGCTCGGCGGAATCGCACTGACGCAGGTCGCGAGCGGGCTGTTCGGCGTGATTCGGATGCCGGGCGTGTTGTCGATCGCCGGAGCGGCAATGCTTCTCGTGACCGCGGCAGCCGTCGCGTCGCTGGTGCCCGCCGCCCGTGCATCGCGTGTGGACGTGTTGCAGGCGCTGCGATCGGAATAAACGGCCGAGCGCGCGGCGGATCACGCGTCTCATTCGCCGTCAGGAAGTGATGTAGCGCCGCAGCGAGTCGATCGTGAACTGTTGCTCGTCGACCACCGCCCGAACGACGTCGCCGATGGAAATGACCCCCATCAGCCGCCCCTGCTCGACGACCGGCAGGTGTCGAATGCGTCGTTCGGTCATCAGCGCCATGCACTGCTCTGCCGTCCAGCCTGGTTCGACGCAGATAACCTGCGTTGTCATGATCTCGCTGACGAGCGTCTCCCTGGACGTCTTGCCAAGCAGGATCACCTTCCGCGCGTAGTCGCGCTCGGAGAAGATGCCCTCGATCTTTTCATCCGACCGGACGAGAAGGGCGCCGACGTTTTTGTCGGCCATCATGCGGAGAGCGTCTAGAACGGTATCGCTGGGCTCAACGGAGTAGATGTCGGATTTCCCGCGCAACATGTCCCGTACGGTGGCTGCCATAATCAGTACCCTCGCTAACCTCGCGCCAAGACGTTGAAGAGGTGAAGGGGCATGAGCAATCAGTACGATGCTGATATCGTTGCACAGTACAACCGGCCCTTTACCGAGATCCCGCCCATCTTGACGCGCTCCAGAAACTGCGAACGCTCAACCCCTGACACACCGGACGGAGATAGCCATCTGCTTCTCGCCCTGGGGCTGACGATGGAGAGCTTGCCCGTTCTTGCCGAAGTTGTAATACGGGGCACTGCCCGAATCGTTGTCTGAAGCCGTCCAGTAAAACCCGTGCGCCTCTAAGCGAGCGTACTGTCCATCGGAGCGGTTGCCACCGAGCACCGCATTGAAGCCTGACGTGCCTCCGCTCAGGAGGGCCGTGAACGCAGCTTTACCTTTGTCCGCCGAATCGGAGCTGACCCCACCATAACGCTTCGCCATCTGCCGCCATTCGTCGTCGGTCGGTAAGCGCCAACCGTCTCCGAGCGATTGGCACACGCCCTGCGCCGACGCCCACGTATACAAGCGACCGTATTGACGGCAATTCGGTTCGGCATCATCGTAACAATAAGATGGAGAGACGTTGACGTTCAGATTAGCAGTCGTCCATTCTTTACCATCCGCCATCCTCGTGGAAGACACGATCGCGCCTGCCACATTCTGGTCTGTCGCTGATCGGTGTGTCGCGCCGGCGCCAACGGATCCGAAGGCAAAACTCAGCGCGATTGCCGCGATACGGATTCGAGTAGGGGCCATGTTTCTCGCCTCGATGGTGTAATCCTGCAGCGTGTCTTCGCACGCTTGACATCGCCGCACCTAACGGAGGGAGATTAACATGCGGTCACTCGCGGTAAATGCCTTTCGCGTTGGCGAGGCCAGGCACCGAGCCGTCTCGCTCCAGTGCCAGGGGGAGGGAACGTCCGAAATGTCGCGCTACCTAGGTCTTATGCTGGCGTCGGTGGTCGCGATTGCGACGATCCGTCCGGCCGCCCAGTCGAATGCGCTCTTCTCGTTTCACAGCAATCCCTGGCTCAATCTGCATCACTTCGTCAGAGCGTCCGCACGTGGCGCGCCGGGTCCGACCGGCCTCCCGGACGAGGAAGGCAGGCAATGGGCGGCCGGCGTCGAATTCTATAAACCCTACGCCGCTCGCGATCTGCTCTTCGACGACGGCATGGTCAACATCAAGAGTGCACTTCGGGGCGCGGAGGGAAAGGTGAGCCTCGAGGGGATCGCGATCGATGCTGATCTCAAGAAGACTCTCGAGCGCCTGATGCCGATTTATCAGAAGTACGTGTGGCCTGAGCACGACAGACGCAACCGCGCGTGGATCGCCGCGGCCCAACCGCTCCTCGATCGGCATGGAACAGCTCTCAGCCAGGCGCTTACTCGCACCTACGAGTCAACGTGGCCGAGCGACCCAGTCCCCGTTGACCTCTCCGTGACAGCGGGGCCGAACGGCGCCTACACGACTGGTCCGCCGACACACGTGACGATTTCATCGTCCGAGCCCAGCCTCCAGGGACTTGCGGCGCTCGAGATGCTGTTTCATGAAAGCTCGCACAGCGCCGTGAGCAATCTGTTCGAGCGCGTCAGGCAGGCGTCAAGCGAGCAGAAGGTGCCGGTTCCCCCGCAGCTATGGCATGCCGTGCTGTTCTATACCGCCGGCGAACTCACGACGCGTGAGCTCAAGGCGCATGGCACTGCCTACACGCAGTATGCGGGCGAAGGCCTCTATACAAACCTGTGCGGCCCCGGTTGCCGCGAGAAGATCGCCGAATACTGGACACCGCGCCTCGACGGACAGCGATCGCCTGCGGAGTGCCTCTCCACGCTCGTCGCCTCGTTCAAGTAGCTTGGGCCTGCCCTGAACCGGTCGCTACCTCGATCGAGTTAGTCCCGCCTTAGGACGCTCGTGTTACCGGAAAGCGCCTCGATCGCGTGATGCGCCACGGTGGCGGCGAGCGCTATCTTCGCCGCGTTGGAGCGAACGCCGCTACGAGGCTCGCCTCGATGACGTTCACTTCATCGAGTCCAACGAGGAAACCGAGGATGACCTTCACGGTCATCCTGCAACGCGTCGTGGGCCTTGCGGCGTGATCGATCGCAGGCCCTCGGTCAGGAGGTGTCATGATCCGCTATCAAGATCGGTGGGCTGTCGTGACTGGAGCGTCTTCCGGATTGGGCCGCGGGCTCGCTGCCCGACTCGCGGACCGTGGCATGTCGCTGGTGCTGACCGGCCGCAACGAGGCCAGATTGGGCGAGGCGGCGGATCAGATAAGACGCGCTGCTCCCCGGGTGAAGGTCGAAACTGTCGCCGCAGACCTCTCGACGCAGTCAGGTGTATCCGCGTTGCTCGATCACGTCGGCGACCGCCCGATCGAGGTGCTGGTCAACAACGCCGGGTTTGGCAGCTACGGCCCATTTACCGAGGCCGACCCGGACCGCGAGGCCGACGAGGTGGCAGTCGACGTCAGCGCCGTGATCAGCCTGGCTCGCGCGTTCCTGCCCGGAATGCTCGCCCGACGCAGCGGCGGGATTCTCAACGTCGCGTCCGCGATCGCGTTCCAGCCAGCGCCGTACCAGGCGGTGTACGGGGCGAGCAAGGCATTTGTGCTGTCGTTCAGCGAGGCGCTGTGGGCCGAGTCGCGTGCGGCCGGTGTGGCGGTCACCGCACTATGTCCGGGTCCCACCCGCACAGGTTTCGTCGACGCGCTTGGGGCCGACGTCGGCCACACGGCGATCTACAGCCGGCTCGCTGAGCCGGAGCCCGTCATTGAGGCAGGGCTGCGCGGCCTGGACAACGGTCGGGCCGTGGTCATCCCCGGTATGCGGAACAAGGTGATTGCCGCCATCGGCCGTTTCATGCCGCGCGAGTGGCTCACTCTGGTCGGTGCCCGGCTGCTCCGCCCGGTCAGCACGGCCTCCCGGCCACCGATCGAAGTTCGCAACGAGACCGTAATTCCTGCCTCGGCCGAGCGCGTGTGGGATCTGTTGACCGACGTCGAACGCTGGCCGTCGTGGTACCGGGCGTGCCGATGGGTTCGAGTTGAGCCAACGGGCAGTGTGACATCACCGGATGGGGCAGCCAGACCGGTGTCCTTCCGGTGGAAGGCACACCCAGTTGAACTGCGCAGCACCGTCTTGGCTGCTCATCGACCGCACACTTTCGCCATCGATGCGGACGGCCAGGGGGTGCACGCCGAGCGCACGTTCACGCTCCGCCCCACCCCCGACGGCCTGAGTACCGTCGTCATCAGCCATGAAACCCAGGTCGGACTGCTCCCGAGCGTGGGCCGCTGGTTTCTGGCGCGTCGGCTGCGTGCGGCCAACCAGGCCATGTTCGACGATCTGGGCCGGGCCGTGGGCCACGCTGCGGCAACGCCGGCGACACCGCGCAGTGGAGTGACTTCGCTCGTGCGAACGTGAGCGACACGACCGGGGTGTCGGCTGTCATAGCGACCCATTGGGGCGTGGCGCTACGGGTCGACCGGAGAGGCCAACATCGACGAGCACTTCATCCAGAAAGGCCGCCTTGGGGTCGCGAGCGGCCGGGGCTTCTACAGCTACCCGAATCCTGCGTTCGCCGAGCCTGGGTTCATCTAACCAGCAGGCCGCGAAGGGGCTTAGGGCGTCACCTGCCCTCCGAGGGTTCTGGATACCATGATGGAGGTATGCTGCCGTCACCGGATTGAGCTTGAGGTTGTCGCGGATGCAAGTACGCTGGGGTTGTCCACGTCTTGGTTGATCTATGCATCTGCCTTCTCGAACGCGTCGGGCCCCTGTTCTGCTCGCTGTCACCTGCCTCATGGTCACCATGGCCGGCGGTTGCCGCGCGCTGCCGGAGAGAGTCGAGCCGTCAATCGAGTTCACCACAGTTCCGGAAGCGGGCGCTGGCGGGTCGGAGAGGCGGGCCCTGATCGGCGGGCGTGTCAAGGGCGCTCGCGCGGGTCAGCAGATCGTGCTCTTCACGAAGAGCGGTGTCTGGTGGGTTCAACCCCTCACGGTGGAGCCCTTCACGCCGATCGAAACGGACTCGACCTGGAAGAACTCCATCCATCTCGGCACCGAGTACGCGGCAGTGCTTGTCGAACCTGGCTATCGGCCGCCTGCGACGACGGAGGCGCTTCCCGAACCGGGCGGCGCGGTCAAAGCGATCGCCACGGTCAAGGGCACGGGTGACTTTGCCGTGCGCCCTCGGAAGCTGCTGACGTTCAGCGGCTACGAGTGGGAAGTGCGCCAGGCACCGAGCGATCGCGGTGGTGCAAATGACTACGACCCCGCGAACGCATGGACAGACGCTGAAGGGGCCCTGCATCTGAGGCTGGCGCAACGGGACGGCCGCTGGACGAGCGCGGAAGTGATCCTCACGCGTGCGCTTGGGTACGGCACGTACGCCTTCACGGTGCGCGAGACCGCGCATCTCGACCCGGCCGCCGCGCTCGGAATGTTCACATGGGATGATGAAGGTGCGGATCAGAACCATCGTGAGCTGGACATAGAAATCAGCCAATGGGGCGACCGCAGCATTCCCAATGGACAGTACGTGCTTCAGCCCTACTACGTCCCGGCGAATGTCGCGCGATTCTCGGCGCCACGCGGCCAGCTCACGCATTCGTTTCGATGGGAACCTGGCCGGGCCTCGTTCCACACGGTGCGTGGCAGTGGTGCGACGCGCGGCGTCGTAGTCGCGCAGCACGAGTTTACGTCCGGCGTGCCGACCCCCGGTACCGAACGGGTTCGGATGAACCTCTATTTCTTCCGATTCTCGCCGGTGCCTCCAGAGAAGGACGTTGAGGTCGTCATTGAGCGGTTTCAGTACCTTCCGTAGCGCCGGCCGGAATGCGTATCGGCCCGTGACACGCGCATGGGCGATCGCGCTGATGACGTTCTGCGTCAGTGCCAGCACTGAAGCCGTCGATCCCGAACGTGCGATGTCGCAGTACATCCGCGATCAGTGGGGCAACGATCGAGGCTTTCCAGGAGGTCCGGTGTATGCCGTCACGCAGACCAGTGACGGCTACCTTTGGATTGGCGCGGAAAAAGGCCTGGTTCGTTTCGACGGCGTGACGTTCCGACTGTTTGAGCCGAAGGGTTCAACCGCCAGCGCGGGGCCGACGGTCCTCGGTGTCGCGGCTGCCCCCGATGGAAGCGTGTGGGCGCGACTTCGAGGCGTCGCTCTCGTCCGGTACCACAATGGCGCGTTCGAGAACATTCTCTCCAACGTGGGGCCACCGGAGTCGGTGGTCTCGGCGATGTTACGCGGACGGGACGACCGGATGCTCCTGGCCACGCTCAGCCGCGGAGCTGTCGCCTATGCGAGCGGGCGGTTCGCCACGATTGCATCGGCGAAGGCGATGCCGAGCTCGTCGTTCGTGATTTCGATCGCTGAGGGCAGCGACGGCGACTTCTGGCTAGGGACGCGCGATGCCGGTCTCATCCGGGTTCAGGGAAGTCGAGTCACACGCCTGACCGACGGACTGCCCGACCTCAAGATCAACTGCCTGCTCGCCGGGGAGAAGGGCGACTTGTGGATTGGGACGGACAAGGGGATAGCGCGATGGACCGGAACGGAGGTCACGCGTTCGGGCGTCCCGGCGGCACTGCATGCCGTGCCGACGCTGACGATGATCCGGGACAGCGAATCCAACATCTGGATTGCAGCAGGGGCCCGCGGGCTGCTGCGGGTGAATCGTCAGGGCATCACGGAGTCGACAGACCGACGCGATTGGTCACCGAGACACGTCGCGGCGGTGTTCGAAGATCGAGACGGGAATCTCTGGGTGGGGACTGACCGGGGGCTCGAGCGTTGGCGCGACCCGGTGTTTACGACGTATTCAACGGCGCAGGGGCTGCCTTCCGAGAGCGTGGGCCCGATCTACGTGGATGCCTCCGAGCGGACGTGGTTTGCGCCGACCGACGGCGGCCTCTACTCGATGCACGCCGGCGCGATCACGCGCATCACCGACGCCGGACTCGCCCGCGATGTCGTCTATTCGATCGACGGCGCCGGCGGAGAGGTCTGGGTCGGCCGACAACGGGGTGGTCTGACGCGCCTCGCTGCGCGCGCGACCGGCTTCGCGACCGAACGGTTCATGCGCGTGGACGGACTGGCTCAGGACAGCGTCTACGCCGTTCATCGGTCGCGCGACGGCGCGGTGTGGGCTGGGACGCTGAGCGGTGGCGCCAGCCGATTCAAGAATGGAGTGTTCACAACCTACGATACGACGAACGGGCTGCCATCGAATACCGTGGCCTCGATCCTCGATACCGCCGACGGAACGATCTGGTTCGCGACGCCAAATGGGCTGAGCGCATTGTCGCGCGGTGGGTGGCGAACCTACACCGCCAAGGATGGTTTGCCGTCCAACGATGTCAACACCCTCTACGAGGATTCTGCCGGCAATCTATGGATTGGAACCGCGAGCGGGCCCGCGGTTCTTCAAGCCGGCCAACTTCGTGCCATGCGCGACGCTCCATCGGTTCTGCGCGCCGCCATCCTGGGATTTGCCGAGGACCGTGTCGGTTCCCTGTGGGTCAATACTGCCGATCGTGTGCTGCGAGTCAATCGCGAGGCGTGGCTGCATGGGGCACTCGACGATTCTCACATTCGCGAGTACGGCGTGGCCGACGGACTGCTGGGGCTGGAATCCGCCAAGCGGCATCGAACCGTCGTCGCAGACTCCCGCGGGCGTATCTGGTTTGCTTTGATCCGCGGTCTGTCGATGGCCGACCCCGGCCGCGCCGATGGACGTGCGCTGCCTGCCCTGACACACGTCGAGGAGCTCTCGGCGGATGGCACGCCGCTCGATCTGCGCGAGCGGCTCAGGCTTCCATCCAGCCGCCGCCGGATTGCCATTGGTTATGCGGGTCTCAGTCTCGCCGTGCCTGAGCGGGTGAGGTATCGCTATCGGCTCGACGGCTTCGATTCAGACTGGAACGCACCGGTGACCGAACGTCAGGCCGTCTACACGAACCTGAGCCCCGGCGAGTATCGGTTCCGCGTGATGGCGTCAAACGGCGATGGGCTCTGGAATGGCGCTGAAGCGACGCTGCCATTCGAGATCCGGCCTACCTTCTGGCAGACGGCATGGTTTCAACTGTCCGCGATCCTGCTGAGTGGCGTGGCGGGGTGGGGCCTCTACCGCCTGCGCGTTCTTCAAGTGGCGCGACAGCTCAACGTGCGTTTCGAGGAGCGCCTCGCGGAACGGACCCGCATTGCGCAGGAATTGCACGATACGCTGCTGCAAGGCTTTGTCAGCGCGTCCATGCAGCTTCACGTGGCGGTCGATCGACTGCCGGAGGACTCTCCGGCCAGGTCATCTCTCAGTAGAGTCACCGACCTGATGGGACGGGTTATCGAGGAGGGCCGCAACGCCGTTCGCGGGCTTCGCTCCTCCAGTAGTGCGCGGCATGATCTGGAACAGGCCTTCTCGGGGATTCGGCAAGAGTTCGCGGTTGAACAAGCCGTCGCGTATCGCGTTATTGTCGAAGGCAGTCGCAGGCCGCTGAAGCCGATCATCCGTGACGAGGTGTATCGGATTGGTCGCGAAGGCGTGGTCAACGCCTTCCGCCACTCTGGTGCGACGAGCATCGAAGTCGAACTCGAGTACGGACCGCGTGAACTGCGCCTGTTCGTTCGCGACGATGGCCGCGGCGTGGATCCACGGGTGCTGCAGGCGGGGACGGACGGCCACTGGGGAATCACGGGGATGCGGGAGCGTGCTGAACGGATTGGCGGGACACTCAAGATGCGGAGCCGCGCGGCCGCCGGCACGGAGGTCGAGTTGAGAGTGCCCGGCCATGTCGCCTTTGGAGGTGAAGCAGCCGATCGCTCGAGGTCACTGGTGGCGAAGTTCCTCAGGCAGAAGCCCAGTGCGGACGACGTGGCACGAACGGAGAAACAGCTGTGAGCAATCAGACCAAGATTCGCGTGTTCAGTGCGGACGATCATCCTCTCCTGCGTGAAGGGATCGCCGCCATTATCAATAGCCAGGACGACATGGTGATGGTCGCCCAGGCCTCAACGGGCCGCGAAGCGATTCAACAGTTTCGGGAACATCGACCAGATGTCACGCTCATGGATTTGCGCATGCCAGACATCACGGGGATCGACGCCTTGATCGCCATTCGCCATGAGTTCCCTGAGGCCCGAATCGTGATGTTGACGACGTTCGAGGGCGACGTCGAGATCCAGCGCGCGCTGGCCGCCGGAGCGCGCGGTTATGTATTGAAGAACATGCCTCCGAAGGACCTGGTCGACGTCGTTCGGCAGGTGCACGCTGGCAAGAAGCGGATTCCGCAAGAGATCGCCGCGCAGCTGGCCGATCATATCGCCGATGAATCATTGACCGGGCGTGAGATCGACGTGCTTCAGCACGTCGCTGGCGGCAACCGCAACCGGGACATTGCTGAGCGTCTCTTCATTTCTGAAGAGACCGTCAAAGTCCATGTCAAGCACATCATGGAGAAGTTGGGCGCGAGCGACCGTACGGCTGCCGTCGCTATCGCCGTTCGGCGAGGCATTATCCACCTCTGAAGCGTCGATGGTCCGTAAACGCGGTACCACGATAGTGTTACGAGAACATTCCAACCTCTAGGGATTCGCCGCGGGGACCCGAGTCGCTACTCTTTCGTGGGGCCGTTCGACCGTCGAACGCCACCTTCAAAGGAGCGACGAACTGCAGCGGTTCTTCTCCACATTTCCCGGTAGCTGGCCAGGCGTTGGTCTGCTCGTGCTCCGGGCTGCCGCCGGAAGCGCCGCGGCCACACAGGGCGTGTCGTACCTGGCGAATGTCGTCGACCCGACGGTCGCCAGCTGGATGATCGGCCTGGTCACCGTGACGAGCGGAGTCTCCCTGCTCGTTGGATTCCTGACGCCCGGCGCCGGCGCGGTGGCCGGCGTCACGACCACCCTCATCGCGATGAGTTGGGCCCCGTTGCCAGCGGCGGAACTCCTCATTGACAAGGTCGCGGCGCTCTTTGTGATGGCCAACGCGGCCGCACTCGTTTTCCTCGGTCCGGGGGCGCATTCGATGGATGCGTATCTCTTCGGACGTCGCGAGATCATCATTCCTAACGGCTCACACTCCAGCTGATCTGCTGCATCCGCGCCGGATTACCTCGATCGTGGTAGTCGGACACTTGCTGCGGGTGGTAGCGCACAAGACCACTGTCGGGTGATGCGCGCTCGGCATCGGAAAGGTATCGTCGGACCGTCCTGCACGGTGCACCACAAAGGAGTGAACATGACCAAAGAGGGATCGGTCGCCACGGCCACAGCGTCTCGCACGAGCGCGATCTCAACCGACGACGGCACACAGATTTACTTCAAGGACTGGGGCTCGGGCCAGCCCGTCGTCTTTAGCCACGGGTGGCCGCTCACGGCAGACGCCTGGGATGACCAGATGGTGTTTCTGGCGTCGCGCGGGTACCGGTGCATTGCTCACGACCGTCGCGGGCATGGGCGGTCGAGTCAGCCGTGGAACGGCAACGAAATGGACACCTACGCCGATGATCTCGCGACCCTCGTCGAAGCACTGGACCTTCGCGACGCCATCCATGTCGGGCACTCTACCGGCGGCGGTGAAGTCGCACGCTACATCGGACGCCACGGCACGAAGCGGGTCGCCAAGGCAGCGCTGATCGGTGCGGTTCCGCCCCTCATGTTGAAGACGGCTGCCAATCCTGGCGGACTGCCGCTCGACGTGTTCGATGCGATCCGGGCCGGCGTTCTCGCCGACCGATCACAGTTCTTCAAGGATCTCAGTCTGCCTTTCTACGGCTTCAATCGGGCGGGCGCGAACGTGTCGCAGGGCGTTCGGGATTCTTTCTGGCTGCAGGGGATGCAGGCCGGCTTCAAAAGCGCCCTCGACTGCATCAAGGCCTTCTCGGAAACCGACTTCACCGGAGACCTCGAGAAGTTCGACATTCCGACCTTGATCCTGCACGGCGACGACGACCAGATCGTTCCTATCGGTGCGTCCGCACAGCTGTCCTCCAAGCTGGTCAACGGGTCCACATTGAAAGTCTATCCGGGACTCTCGCACGGCATGTGCACCATCAACAAGGATCAGATCAATACCGATCTGCTGGCCTTCATTCAAGCATAGCCCCTGAAGGGCACAAGGAGATTCGAATGGCGCAGGTGATCGCTCGCACGGTCGGGGAAGAACGGATCAAGGGTGGCGCAGGACTCGACATCTTCGTGCGGTCCTGGGTGCCGGACGGGCCGGCACGCGGCGTGGTCGCCATCGTCCACGGCGTCAAGTCTCACAGTGGCTACTACCTGTGGGCGGCGGAACAGTTCGTCGCGCAGGGCCTCGCCGTCTACGCACTCGACCTTCACGGTCGAGGCAAGTCCGACGGGGAGCGCTTCTACGTCGAGAAGATCGAGGATTACCTCGATGACGTCAACGCTCTGGTCACGCTCGCGAAGTCGCGCCAGCGATCGCTGCCTCTCTTCCTGCTGGGCCATAGTGCCGGGGGAGTCATTTCGTCGGTCTACACGCTGGAGCACCAGGCGGAACTCGCGGGCCTGATCTGCGAAAGCTTCGCGTTCCAGGTGTACGCCCCGGACTTCGCGCTCGCCGTCGTGAAGGGCCTGAGCCATGTCGCCCCCCACCTCCACGTGCTGAATCTCAAGACTGAAGACTTCTCCCGCGATCCCAAAGCCGTGCAGGCAATGAAGGATGACCCGCTGATTGAGGGTGAGGTCCAACCCACGCAGACGGTGGCGGAACTGGTGCGCGCCGACGAGCGGCTCGACCGGGAGTTTCCGCTGATCACGTTGCCGGTGCTGATCCTCCATGGAACCGCCGACAAGGTGACGAGGCCGGGCGGCAGCCAGCGCTTTTACGACACCGCCGGTTCCAGGGACAAGACGTTGAAGCTCTACGACGGACACGCACACGACCTGCTCAACGACGTCGACAAGGGAAAGGTCATGGCCGACATCGTGGCCTGGATCAACGCGCGCCTGCACGTCGCCTAATGCAGGTGTTCGGAACATGTGTCTTGCCGTAGGCCCGGAGTCGATGTTTAACCGAAGCTTGATAAGGAGGTCCAAATGATGGATGCACGAACAGCAGCGGGCGTCAGAGCGGTCGTTCTGGTCCATGGGGGGTTTGTGGACGGATCCGGCTGGCAGGGAGTCTACAAGTCGCTCGTGAAGCAAGGCTACGCGGTAGACGTCGTTCAGAATCCGACGGACTCGCTGGCCGACGACGTGGCGGTCACGAGACGGACCCTTGCCCGTCAGAAGGGTCCGGTGGTGTTGGTGGGCCATTCGTACGGTGGGGTGGTGATCACGGAAGCCGGCAACCACCCGAACGTCGCGGCGCTTGTCTACATCGCGGCCTTCGCTCCTGATAAGGGGGAGTCGGTGGCCACGCTGATTGCGAATCCGGCGCCTGGCGCGCCGGTGCCCCCGATTCTGCCACCTCAGGACGGATACCTCTTTCTCGACAAAGCAAAGTTCGCCGAGTCGTTTGCAGCGGACGTCGATCCAGACACGGCCTCGTTCATGGCCGACTCTCAGGTGCCATGGGGAGTGGAGGCTCTCGGCGGCACCATCAGCGAGCCAGCGTGGAGGACAAAGCCGAGCTGGTACCTGGTAGCCACCGAGGACCACATGATTCCGCCCACTGCTCAACGCGCGATGGCGCAGCGCGCCGGTTCGACCGTCGTCGAGGTCGACGGCAGCCATGCCGTGTACGTTTCTCAGCCTCAGGCGGTGGCGTCCATCATCGAGAACGCCGCGACAGGGGTGGCGCTGGCAGCGAGATAAAGGTGTGGCGGACCGATCGTGGGGTGTTGGTCTATCGCCGGAAGGGCCGCTGAGGTTGACTGATCGATCGTGCGAACGCATAGTACGTTCGAAGGAGGCTCAGCATGTCGGTGAAGGCGATTCCAGACGGTTACTACTCGCTCACCCCGTAACGCCGATGACGTCGATCAGGTGTTCAACCGTGCCGTCGCCGCCGGCGCGAAGGCCGAGATGCCGCCTGCCGACATGTTCTGGGGCGATCGCATGGGCAACATCGTCGATCCGTTCGGGCACAAGTGGGCGATCGCGACGCACAAGGAAGACGTCTCCCCTGAGGAGATGGAGAAGCGGATGGCCGCAATCGGATCGTAGAGATCCGAAGTTCAATGGCGGAGAAAGGCCGTAGCCGTCGTCACAAATGGCGCGGCCGATTCTCCGAGACGATTCCGTCGTCCGAAGAGAGTGTCCAGGCCCGCACCTGTGCTTCCCTCAATCGTTGATGGCAGTTGACGGACTCCTCTGATCTTCGGTATATTCCCATCAGACGCTGATGGGACTCACGAACACGCCCTCCGATCTCCTTCCCGGCACGCTCGAGCTCCTCGTCCTGAAGGCGCTCGCGCCCGGCGCCAAGCACGGATACGCCATCGTCGAGCACCTGCGGCTGGCGTCGGACGACGTGCTGAGAGTCGGGGAGAGTGCGCTCTATCCCGCGCTCCAGCGGCTGCTCTTCAACGGCTGGGTGAAGGCAAAGTGGGGTACGTCGGAGAACAACCGCCGCGCGCGCTTCTACACGTTGACGGCCGCCGGCCGTGGACAGCTGGCGGCTGAACGTGCGGAGTTCGACCGCATGGTCAGCGCGATCCAGCGCGTGCTCGCATCGACCTGAGCCCTAACCGGCCATCGGAGCATGAAAGGTCCATCTCATGAGAGCGCTCCTTCGCCGCCTGCTGTACTTCCTCCGGCGCTCGGATCACGACGCCGAGCTTCGTGACGAGATCGAGTCGCATCGCGCTCACCGTCAGGACGCGCTCGAGAGAGACGGCCTCGCCCCCGCCGACGCGGCGTGGGCGAGCCGCCGCGCGATGGGCAACGTGACTCTCGCCGTCGAGGACGTGGGCGACGTGTGGATCGTGCGCGTGCTCGACAGTGTGCAGCAGGACGTCCGGGACGCGGTGCGCGGATTACGCAAGAGTGCGGGCTTCTCTGCCGTCGTGATCGGCACGCTCGCGCTCGGGATCGGCGCCAATACGTCGCTCTTCTCGATCTTCAACAGCCTCATCATGCGCCCGCTGGCTGTGCGGGATCCAGGAAGCCTCGCGCTCCTCACCTCCGGATCGTGGTCCTACCCTGTGTGGGAGGAGATCAAGGCGCGCGAAACGGATCTCTTCGACGGCGCCTTCGCCTGGTCTCGTGAGAGCTTCGACCTTGCGCAGGGCGGTCGAAGGGTGCCCGTGGACGGCGCATACGTCAGCGGGCGCTTCTTCGACGTGCTCGGCGTGCCGGCATTCCGTGGCCGGATGCTCACACCAGCCGACGACCGCGCCGCCCAGCCGGACGGTCCCGTCGCTGTCATCAGCCATCGCTTCTGGCGCCACCACTTCGGCGGCGCCGATGATGCCCTCGGCCGTCAGCTCACCGTACACCCCCAGCGTCTTTCGTTCACGATCGTCGGCGTCATGCCGCCGGGCTTTTCTGGTGTCGACGTCGGCCGGATGGCGGACGTGATGCTGCCCTTCGCCACAGAGCCGATCCTGCAAGGCCGGGAGAGCGTGCTGGAGATAGTCGGCCAGTCGTGGCTGGAGATCATGGTGCGCCTCAAGCCCGGGCAGACCATCGAGCACGCGAACGCGGCGCTGCGGAGCGTGCAGCCACAGATTCGTGCCGCGGTAGTGCCCAGGCTCACAGGAGACCCGGCGTTCGCCGCGCGCTACCTCACCCATCCGTTGACCCTGGAGACAGCCGCAGCCGGCGCCTCCCGACTGCGCAGGCAGTTCGAGACGCCGCTCTTCGCGATGATCGTCGCGGTGGGGCTCGTCCTGGTCGTGGCATGCGCGAATATCGCGAGCCTGATGCTCGCGCGTGCGCTGGGGCGGCGGGAAGAGTTCAGCGTGCGCCTCGCGCTCGGAGGGTCACGCTGGCGGCTCGCCCGGCTGCTCTTTGTCGAAAGCCTCCTCGTGGCGATGACCGGTGCGGCGCTCGGGCTGGTGTTCGCCAAGTGGAGCAGCGCGCTCCTCGTTCAGCAGTTGGGGAGCACCGTCTCGCTGGACCTCTCTCTCGACTGGCGGGTGCTCGTGTTCACAGCGACCCTTACGTGCCTCTGTGCGATCAGCGCGGGCATTGCGCCCATGATCGGAGTCAAGAGCGTCGCGCCCGGTGAGGCGTTGAAGAGCGCAGGTCGCGCCATGGCGGGCGACCGCCGCTTCGCGGTGCGCGGCGCGCTCGTCGTCGCGCAGCTCGCCGTATCGTTCATCCTGGTCATCGCCGCGGGACTGTTCCTGCGCACGTTCGCGTCGCTCAGTCAGTTGCCGCTTGGCTTCGTGCCCGAGCCGCTGGTGGTCGTCCAGGTGAACCTTCTCGCAAGTGGCATTCCGCCAGAGGAACGCGGCGCGCGTGTGGAGCGCCTTCGGGCCGCGGCGGCGGCGACGCCAGGCGTGAGGTCGGCATCCGCTTCTGCGACACGGCTGCTGACCGGAGGCGGGTGGTTTAGTAACAACAGGGTGGCCGTGGGCGACGGTCCCCTGCTTCCAGAGGACAACCGGAAGCGCGTCTGGCGCAACGCCACCACACCGGGCTGGTTCGAGACGATGGGCATAGCCCTGCTGAGCGGGCGGGACTTCAACGACCGCGATCGTGTCGGCAGTCCGCCCGTCGCCGTCGTCAACGAGGCATTCGCGCGCCGGTATCTGCCCGGTCAACAGCCGATCGGCCAGACCTTGCGCGTGGATTCCGACACCGGGCCGCGTTACGAGATCGTTGGCGTGGTTGCCGATGCGGTCTACACAACGCCGCGCGAGGGCATGCTGCCGCAACTGTACGTGCCCCTGGCCCAGCGCGAACCGCAGGGGTGGAGCTCCTCCGCCGGTACTGACCATCAAGGCAGTGTCCGGGCAACGTGGGTTGGTCGAGCGCGACGTCGCTACGGCGCTGAGGCAGGCTGAGCCGAACGTTGTATTCACGTCTCGGACATTCGATCAGATGATCGACGCAACGGCGACGCAGGAACGGCTCGTGGCGATGATGTCCGGGTTCTTCGGTGCGCTCGCGCTCCTCCTAGCCGGACTCGGGCTCTACGGCATCGTCGCGCACGCGGTGAGCGCGCGCCGGACGGAGATTGGGCTGCGCATGGCGCTCGGCGCGCAAGCGACCGGTATCGTACGCCTCGTCTTCCGTCGTGTTGGCGTCCTCATCGTAGCGGGACTGGCGCTTGGCCTGGCTGGCAGCTGGTGGGCGGCACGGTTCATCGCGCCCCTGCTCTTCAAGGTGGAGTCACGCGATCCGACGACGTTCGCGGGCACGGCCGCAGTGCTGGTTGCCGTAGCCGTGCTGGCAGCGTGGGTGCCCGCCAGGCGCGCAGCGCGGCTCGACCCGGCGACCGTGCTGCGAGAAGGGTAGGCGATAGGCTGTACGGGACGTGGCTTCCGAGGAGCGGCTACGTGCCCGATGATCAGCCAGGCTTCGAGGCGTGGATCGGAAGACCCTTCGCCCACGGCACGGAGCACTTTGAGCTCTACGCCCAACTGCCCATCAAGCGAGCGTGACGTCACCGCGGTAGCGATGATCTAAGGCCACCGGCCAACACGATCAAGGCAGCCGCGAGGCCTTCAGCGGCAAAGAAGATGTTCAACGAATTGGCATCGAGCGCGAACCCGCCGCCGACGTTTGCCAACAAGTGGACGAGAATGGCGAGGAGCAGACTTGCGCCGGTTCGCACGTACAGCGCGGTATTGAAGATTGCGATTGCCACAACGCCGAGCGTAAAGAGCGGAAACGAGACCTGCGCTTGCGGCATACCGGGAATGAAGAACAATGGCAGGTGCCATGCCGTATGAATGAGTCCCAGTCTCACGCTCGCCTGGAGGGGCGAGTAGCGCTCGAGCAGACGAGGCAGCGCGAATCCGCGCCAGCCGAACTCCTCACCAACCGGGCCTGGATCCTTCAGGATCGCGAGAACCAGAGCGGTCGGCCACGACCGCCACTGGGGGACCACCACAGCGGTCGAGTGAGCGAGCGCGCCCGCCACCAACGCGATGCCCGTAATGGCGGCATACCCGACGAGCACGATCGCATACCAGCGCGCCGAGGAGCGCCACGGCAGCAAGCGCACACCGAGTTGCCGCATGCCTGCTCGGCCTCCGTACTGCGCCGTGAGCGCGATTCCGGCAAGGCTGACGGAGTATCCCGCCAAGTAGTACAGCGGGCTCGAAGGTGAAAGCGGCCGCAGCTCCTGTCGCCACAGACCAAGCATGAGCGCCATGCCACCGATTCCCCACGTCATCCCAAACGCCAGCAAGAAGAATCTTCGGACCGGGAGCATCATCGATTCGCGATTGGCCTCAGGAAGCTGACCAACCGTAAGCAAGAAGTGGAGGGTTATCAAGGCGGTACAAGTCGTTGCCCAAAGGTTCCGCCCAGAGCGTCTCCACCCCATCAGTCGTTCTGATCTCAACCTTTGTCAGCTTGTCGTTGTCCTCCGTCACGGTTTCCCCATGTCCGCCTTAGACCGCCCCGTTACGGCGTGCGATCCGCGCAATCCATCGATCATGCGTGCCTGCTTGGGTCGCGGACTCGAGGATTTCGAAACCCGCCGATCGCAACGCTGAGTCCAGGTCGTCCTCCGACCAATACGTAAACCAGCGTGGAGCGTCCGGTCCGTATCTCGATGTCTCCCAGGCCTCGCCAGTTCCGTATTTGAGCGACACGAAGAGGGCGCCCGACGAGACCAGGACACTACGAATGTCAGACACGGCCGGGACAAGTTGGTCGCGGTCGAGATGCAGCAAGGACGCGCACGCCCACACTCCGGCAAGGCGATCTGGCTGAAACGGCAACTGGCTCATATCCGCCTGCACACGTGGCCCGGGAACCTCGTCATGCGCTGCCATCAACATACGCCAGCTTCGGTCGACCGAGATCACGCGCAGGCCGAGCGACCGCAACTCCGCGGAGTCCAAACACGGCCCGGCGCCCAAATCCAGAACGGGGGCATCGGACGGAAGCTGCTCTTTGAACCGCTGCATCCACGGACGCAGCAAGGAGCGGTCTCGACTGCGCTCGAGGTATTGATCTGCAACTCGGTCGTAACTGTCTTGGTTTTTTCGAGCGCGATCCATGAACGCCATATGCGATTGAAGTAGCTCATCGACTCATCTTGAGGAACCAGAGACTCCAGCCCACACGATCGCGATCTGAATAATCGGCAACAGCAAGACCACCCATCCTAAGAACCAGACGAAGGGCCGAGGTGATCCTCGTGTCGGACCGAGCAACGGACTGATGAGGCCGCTGCACGCCTCCGGGAAACACACGCACGCCCAGGGAATGATGGTCCGAAAGAACATCTTCAGGGCGAGAGGACCGCCGCTCAACTTCAACGCGACGACGATGTAACACACGACCAGTAGTGATGCGACAATGCGCGATCGAGAGGTGTCGTAGGGCAGTTGTTCGCCAAGCTGGGCTCGCATCAGTGCCATACGATCACCGGCCAGAACTTCCTCGAGACACGCGCGCGCGGCCTGCCGTCGAGCCCCACCTGAGTCGTACTCTCGGCGAATCCGTTCAAGCTCCCCGCCATCCAGCCACGTACCCGCACAGGTCGGACACTCATCCACGGTGACGGCACGCTTCGCGCTATAGAAGTGCCGCATGAGCACACTGTCCGGACACGTCGGACACCGGCGTCGTGGGGTCACGTCCACTGTGAGCCGCGGCTGGCCTGCAAATTCGACGAGAATCTCACCGGCTTTGTCGGCTGGCTCGTCAAGCGAGCGCAGTTCCGCCTGATCGAACCAGATGCCCGCGCAGCCGCCCTGGCACACATCAATTGTCAGGCCGGACACTTTAACCGAAGTCAGTGTGCCGCGGCAGGCGGGGCAAATCATGACTGAAGAACTACCAAAACCTGCCCGGGCTCTTGATCGCCCCGGACAGGATGGCGTTCCGAACATCATCGATTGTCGCCAGGCCCCGTGGCGCGGTACCGCCCCACTCGAAGCGAGTCGCAGCCGGCGTCCAGTGAAACAGCGCCACGTGCCACGTGTGGGCGCCGCCGCCGCGCTCATAGTAGACGAGGCAATAGTCGATCGTGCACCCCGCCGCGACCAGCCGACGGATCGGCAGCTTCGGATCGACGACCACGTCGGTGACCTGAAACTCGGCTGCGGGCTCGGCGATGTCGAGTGTTTGGCTGCCGAACAACGTCTGCAGCTCTTCGCGGACGCCGAGCGGCAGTCCTCTGATGGACGTGACTATCTCGAACCGCTCGTCCTTCACGTGGTCCCGCAGCGCCCCGGACAGCGCTACGGGGGGCGCCGCCTGACTGCCGGCAACCACAGCCGACCAGAGGCTCACGCCGATCGAGCAGAGAAGTCGTGTGCGACGCATCCACACCCTTATATCCCATCCCCCAGAAGCCGCAACATAGTGCAGGACGATGATCCAGATGAGGCACACGATGCCCTAGGCACTCGCGGCTCGCTGCTCGCTGCTACTGGCTGTTGCTGATGTCACCGGCGAGCTGCCGGTTCGTTAACAGCGAGCCGCCAACCGCGCGCCGCTTAGGGTTCCAAGCCCGACAGCGGCGGTGAACGTGTTTGGCCGTGACCGCCATATTGGAGGCGGGCCGGCTGGCAATCCGCCTTGATTTAACATGTGTGCGGCGCTGGAGTTACAATCGACGGCCTGGGAGGTGGACGTGGCGGTACCGAAGTGGCTGGTCAGCGGCCAATACTACGAAACGTGCAGTTGCGACTTCGTGTGCCCGTGCCTCCCAGGAGGGCTCGTTGTCAGCCCGACCAAAGGGTGGTGCACGTTCGCAATGGCGTTTCAGGTTGACTCTGGGAATTATGGGACGGTGTCCCTCGACGGCTTGGGGTTCATCGTGCTGGGCTTCACGCCGGAGGCGATGGCGAAGGGCAACTGGTCGGTCGGGCTCCTCGCCGACGAGAGAGCGAGCGAGGAACAGCGCGAGGCGATCACGGCTATCGCCAGCGGTGCCGCGGGCGGGCCCATGGCGGCGCTGTCTGGACTCATCGGGAAGTTTCTGGGCGTGCAGGCAGCACCAATTCGCTTCGATCGTAGTGGCGCGAAGTGGTCGGTTAAAGCGGCGGATTTCGTCGACATGGCTGCCGAGGGGGCCAAGGGAATCAACCCCGATGCCACCGAGCCGATGCACCTGGACAACACCGGCCATCCGGCCGCTGATCGTGTCGCCCTGGCGCACGCCTCCAGGAGTCGCGTGCAGGCCTTCGATTTGGCCTGGGAAGACCACAGCGGCAAGAACAATGGGCAGTACGCGCCGTTTTCCTGGCGCAACTCGTAGCGCCCTCATCATTGCCCCTGGTAGCAGGTATCCGCGCTTCCGGCGTTCTGGTGACTTCTCAATACTGAGCCGTCGATGCTCGTCCCTGAGGCTCCTTCCGAGCGTCCACCCACCATTCTCGAATCCGCGTTGCGATGCGACCGGGCGCCTGCCGTGGTGCTGCTGGTCCTGCTGCCTACGGTCTCCTGGCTGTGGATCATCGTGATGGCACGTGACATGTACGGGCCGATGACCGGGGCCAGCGCCTGGATGATGACCCTGAACTGGGATCTACGGCATCTGTTGCTGCTCTGGGGGATGTGGGCAGTCATGATGACGGGCATGATGCTTCCATCCGCCTCACCTCTGGTGCTGCTGTATGGCGCCAGTGCGCGACGATCAGCAGAGGGAACGGCCGGGCGTCGGATTTACGCGCTCGCCGCAGGCTATCTCATCGTCTGGACTCTGTTCAGTCTTGGGGCAACCGCGCTTCAGCGTGCGCTGGCGTCGCTCCTGCTTGTCTCACCGATGATGGAGGTCACCAGTTCCCGGATGAGTGCGGCGCTGTTACTTATCGCGGGCGCGTATCAATTGACGCCGCTCAAGCACGTGTGTCTGCGGGCGTGCCAGTCCCCCCTCGGATTCCTGATGAGCCGATGGCGCAGTGGATCGTCTGGTGCGCTCCGTATGGGTCTCGAGCATGGGGCGTATTGCGTAGGCTGCTGCTGGGCACTGATGTTGCTCTTATTTGCCGGCGGCGTGATGAACCTGACCGTCATCGCGGCGCTGACGGTATTTGTCGGATTCGAAAAGTTGGCGCCGCTTGGTCCGCACGGCGCGCGAGTCAGCGGCGTTCTGTTGATGGCGGCTGGATTCTGGACTCTCATGGGCTGAACGCTATCGCGCGGATTCTTTCTGCACGCCTTGCGCAACCGCGACTCGAGGTTGGGCGGCTGACAGTTATCGAGGCGTTCTGATGATTTCTTCACCGCTGAATCCGATTCGTCGCCGAACGACTTCGTTAGCCTGCGTACGAATGAACTCCAGCCAGACTTGATTCTGATCGTCGAGGTACAGCCGAGCCGGCACCGATGTGGTTCGATCGAGAAATCGAATGGAGCTGCCACCGTTCTCATCCGCAACCAACGTAATCCGCTCCCTGTTGCGATCGTCGCCCTTTCCGGGAGGAGCGTCGAAACCCATCACCACGCGGCCGGAGTCCTGTAATCCCAGTCCGAAGCGCTCGACTCCTGACGCATCGTTGATGACGATACCGGTCCTCGGGTTGCCTCCGGCGTTTCTGTCAGCGATGGGTGAGCCAATCAGTATTCGGCTCTGTCCATTCGCATCCTCCACGATGAGGCCTCTCACTCGTAATGGATCTGCTGCCGGCCGCGACTGCGACCAACCCACGAGGAGGCCAGAGCACACAACCAAGAAGGCGATCGTGATTGTGCCAGTCAACACACGGTTGTGGCGCTCCAGCTTGGCCAGACGGCTCTCAACGGTCATGTTCGCCCTCCGTACGTGAACGGACGAGAGTAGGCCCTTATTGAATTCAACGCTTTGTTGGGCCGCACGCCTGAAGGCGAGTGGCGACGACCCCTGAACCTTGGCAGCGCCGGCCTGTCTAATACGGCAAGTCCGAGGGTCCAAGACCCACGTGATCCGGCGATGGATCCCTTACGAACTGAACCGCGTCGATCTCCTGTCGGCCGTGCAAGACTGCCTTCGCGACTCGATGCATGCCGTCCATGACGGCGCCGTTCGACGCCAGGATGATTGGGAACGCCAGGTCCGCCTCATCGATCAGCCGGACATGCTCGAGCATGGCACGCCACGTCGGGCGCTCGTCGTCCCCGTGCCATTCCTGGTCCAGTTCCCGAATCGCCGTGAGCGGCACAGCCCGTCGCGGCAACTGGCTGGATAGCTCGATCAGACGGTCCACATCCCAGGCAAGAATCCCCTGCTCGGAAGGCCGGAAATAGTACCTGCTTCCGCATCTCTGTGTTTGTTCCTGCCAGTGTGATCCGGCCGCCTGACGCGCGGCTTCAGCCGCGGCGGGCCGCCGACAGCCAGCGTTCAGCCGCGGCGCTCATGATCGCACCAGCCGCCGTCTCGCGGATCGTTCGTCGGAGTTCATGCGTCGAGACATTCTTTCCACAGCCTGCCGACAAGCTCACCCGCGGATGCAATGTCACGAATCGCATCGACGCCCTGGCCCGTCCAAAGCGCCAGTTCCAGCAACGTGCCACGGTCATCGAGGCCCAGGATTACTGGTGCTGTAACGACGTTTCATTACCCCGGTGAAGGTATTTGTCGCGATGACGTCGCCCTCGCCAGGCCGTTTGCCGAAAGCCGCAATGACAAAGACGAGACACAGCGCCACGAAACTTCATTTAGGGCTCCTCCTGTGGTCAGCGTTTCGTTTGGACCGGTTTGGCGCGCCCGGCATGGCTCGAACCTGCGACTCTCGGCTTAGAAGGCGGAACGAACTCATGGCCCGCTGATCCCTGCTAGGGATTGGCGGGACTTTTCTGTTGGCGTCTACCTGAGTTGTGGCCGCGTGTGGCGGCTTGTCACGGCGTCCGTTGCAAAGCGTTGCAAATAGAAATCACGATCGGTTTGACGGCTATCCCGATTCGCGAACGAGTTTATGGACAAGATCGCGCCCAGCAAGCCCACGGGTTCGGCAGCGCCTTTACACTCCAAGCGCTATCTTTTTGTCACCTTGTAGTCGGCTGGGATCTCGAACATCGAATCAGGGATCGGAGCCGTCGAGACCGAGCTGACTTCGGTCGTGTAGGTGCCCCAGTCCATCACACCAGACGTAGGAAAGTCTCCCCTGAAGCTGATTGTCGTCTCCGTGGCGAAGGCCACTCCAAGACTCGGATCAAAGGGAGAGCTTTTCCCGGCGCCCTGAGAGAACGCCGTGTAATCCGCCTGGCCAGGCCCATTCTTGACCAGACACATCGTTCCTTCCGTCACCATCGTCGGCGGAACCATGTCCAGCTTCGCCACGGAGTACAACGCCTTGAAGTTATGAACGATGCACGTCCACCCGGCGATCTGACGCGACTGAGTCGTTGGCGTGATCGACGGCTTGACCAGGGGGGTATTGTCTTTCCCGAACAATTCGGAGATCTCCTTCGACTCGAACACGTGGGCTGTCTTGCTGGGGTGCCACAGCATGATCATGCGGCCTTTGCTCAGATCGATGATTGTCGTCATCGAAAGACCATTGGAGGTCGAATCTGTTCGCAGCTTCAGGCCTTTGCGGTACTCCGTGGCGTCCTCGTCCTGGGCCACGGAGCCGGGCATCTGGCCGCGCACTTTCACTTGCAGCGTGACATCAGCCGAGGCCGGTGTTGCGGTAGCCGCAGAAATCAGCGCGGCCGCGATGAGACGACTGACACTCATGGAGCAGCTCCAGCGGAACGCCGGGAGCGCTGGGGGGATACTCAAACATTTTACCGCAGTTCACGTATCCCGGCTCCCTTGGGACGCCAGCTGCGGCGCACGGCGTAGAATGGTCGCGGCGGCTAGGCTCTGCAGGCCGAACGGCGCTTCCATCAAGGGCGAGGTCGGGCCAGTCGAGAAGGACCGTCCTGTGAAGGAAGCCGAACGAGACGGCGATGAACGCCGCACTGAGGCCGGCAAGCAGCGCCACACGGCCCGAAGGTTCGGCGTGCGACATCACGCGCTCCGATCTTATTGCAGCTGGACCGCCACCCGGCGCGGCTGATCGCCTTCAGGGGCCGGATTGTCGATGATCAGCCTGAAATCGCTAGCGGTCTTGCCGATCCGGGCGCTGTCGCGGACGCCCTCGAAGGAGGGGCTGAGTTTGACTGTGGCGACGTAGCGATCGGACCGGTTTCGTCCCGCTCTGTAGACGGGCGACTGAGGGTGGGGATCGACCGTGAAAGCATTGCCCGCCGCGTCAACGATTTCCATCTTGTACGCGAACGACTGCCAGAAGTCGGTTGTGAATGGCGCTGTGTCGTCGCGATTGAGGCGAAAGAGGATGGAGATGGTTCGCTCCGAGGCCCATGTGCCCTCATCAGCGCTGGCAACCTCGAATGAATACGGTCCCATGTCGATGCGCTGGCCGAGCTGATACTCCTCGGTTCTCGCACAACCGACAAGGACCGCGCCGGCGTAGAGCAGCCCCGCGATCACGACCGCAGGTCTACCGCAAGTATCGATACGCACGACTTGCCTCCTCATACGAGCGTCGATACGCACCGCACTCAGACTTTGCGGCGTCGCGGTACTTCTCGTCGCCGAGAGGTGCGCGGCCAAAGAGCTGACCCGCGACCATCATGCAGGCCTGATGGTGCGCGTGGGCATTCGAGATGTCGATGTTCAGACTCGTCAAGGCGCGATCGTCCCACTTCTCAAGCAGGTTCCGGCCTCCCGCCTTCTTCATCAGGCTCCCGAGCGTACGCACGCTGGCCTGCGCTTCAGAGCGCGCATTCTCGTTGCCGGAGATCATGCTCCCGACCTGCGCGTCGAGCTGGTCGAGCGTCGCCATCATTTCTCCTGCGCAGGGAAGGTATTCTGCGCGCGCGAGGCCGGACTCCTTGTACACGAGACCATCGCACGCCGTCTTCTCGCCGGCCAGCGTTCCGCACGCTGCCACCATCGGCAGGCCGATGAAGACCGCGCAGATGACGAGCGAGCGAGGGATTGAATGGGATCGGAGGGGAACCGGAAAGCTGATGTCTTCCATATCGCCTCCGACGTGATACTCAGCGCATCGGCCGTTGTGATCGTTGGCACGCCGAGAGATCGAGCGTATCTCCATGCCCCAGGTGGCCCGACACGGCTGACTGACTTACCGTAAGCACATGTTCAGCTCTGGTCCCTGGCTTATGGCAGATGTCCACTTTCCGGGTGGCGGTGCAGTTTGTCACGAGCCACACGTCTGAGTTCGCGTAGATGCCTCCGAAATCGACGAGACTGAAGTTTACGGTCGATCGTCCGGGTCGCAGGAGCCGGCTGACATCGATCGGCGGAACCGACTGGTAGGCATCCAACGCGGGCGTTCCGATAACGCCGAAGACCGGGTCGTTGAAGCAAGAGCCGGCACAGACGTTGTCGCCGTTCACTTCGAGGAAGTTGTCGACGACGAGGCCTCCACGACCATCTGCCGTCGATGAGAGAATGGCGCGGGGCTGGCCTTTACACGACAGCGCGAGCCACGCTTCATCGAATACCATACGGTCACGCACCGGATCGCAGCCGAAAAGGACTTCGCACGGTGCGCTCCTAATTACCGGAGTGGCCCCGAATAATTTGATGGCATTCTGCGCCTGCGCGGTAGTGGCAGCCCACGACGAGAGCGTCGTGAGCGTCACGATAAAGAACACGCGAACTGACTGCATCTTCATCTCCTTCGGCCCGCAGGGATACGACAGATCCGTCCCCTAAAGATGGAACCGGCACGGCATGGGACCCTCAACACCTAACCACCTCACCACTTCACCACCTCAGCAATGACGGTGCCGAGGGAATTCCCTATAGTTTTCAAGGTTTTTGACCGCCTGGAGGGGAGCGGCCTGTCGAAATGGTGATTTGGCTATCGAAAGAGATAGTCGGCGCAGGGTGACGTGGGTGTGTCGCAGGACGCTGACCTTTCAACCATCGGCTTGATAACGGGCGATCATCTGCCACCCATCACCACTCTTCTTCCAGAGGCCACGACATAGAAGTCTCCCGCGCAGGATCTTCGGCGAGCTTGCGCCGTTCACAATGGGACATCTGGCATTCCGGCTCCGGGCGGCCGGCACATTGCGCTCACGCATTCGAGCATCGTCAGCGATGTGTGGATATTGAAGGATTTCTGAAGGCGTGAGGCGAAGGCTGGCGCGCCTCGGTCCAAGCTCACGTTCTCGTTGCAAGCGTGAGCGAAGGTTGGCGCGCCCGGGGGGATTCGTGAAAGGTTGCACGATTCCCTTCCGGGGCCTCGCCGCTTGAGCTTAGCACCTCATCGGCGACGCGCATCGGAGGCTTCCCATCCGAGCGACATGACCACGCACATTCGTGCCAACGGGAACTTCGACGCGTTCCGCAGTGTCTAACGCACCACATGGATCTCATGCACGTCGAGCCGGTGATTACCGGTAGCGCGTGGGCGATCAGTGTCCTCAGCGGGGTGCTCGTCTTCGCCGGTCTTCCGCTCGCGTCGATCGCTGTGACGCTATCCGTGCTTACAAAGCGGCGCGGAATGACGTGGCCTTCCGGGTGTTTTTGGGCCTTTCAAAGCGGATTCGTTATCCAGATTTGCAGCGTCGTCGTGACGATCTTGCTGGCGTTCATCCTGCGCCCGTTCTCCCCGCCCCGGCTGCCAAGCGGAACCGTTTGGGAAGCCCTGTTGCCGTTGATCCTCCTGGGAAATGCTGTCGGCGGTGGCTTCGCCCTCACCGCGTGGCGACGGTTGATGGCCGCCGTGCGCCTAGAAGCTCCTCCCTCGCTCATTCGATAGTCTACCGAGAGACTTGCTTTCTGGTGCGCCCGGGGGATCGGCAAGCACGCGAACGAGCGCAGCGAGTGAGCCACGCGAGCGGAGCGGGGCGGAGGGGTCCCCGCGAGCGAGCGTGTGGGGGAGTTCGAGGGGCGAAGCCCCTCGATTAGAAGAAGCGCACCCGGCAGGACTCGCGCAAGGTTGCACGACGCGATTCCGCGGGATTGCGGCCTGATTGTACCCGACCTAGAATGCCAACCGGATCAATGCGGGCCAGTTCAATTCGAGGCGCCATGCTCACTTACCAAGTCCTCGCCACCGAAGCAGGCTGCACTGCCGCGTTCGAGATCGAGAACTTGGGAGTCACGAGAGGCGGGTGCGCGCGCCTGCTCCGGAAGATTCCGGGGGTGACCGACGTGCAGCCAATCAAGTTGCGGCGATTGCTGAGGACCGACCAAAGAGTGACCTTCAAGTACCTCGGTCAAGCCTTCGAGGTCATGGAGCCGTTCGGGGATAACAGCCGCTATTGGATCGGCCCGGTGAATCCGTCCAACGGCAAGCCGGACATCACGGCGATCGAAGACGCGTTCAAGCGGTCGGAGTCGTTCATCGTGTCGCTCTTGCTCGATGTGCTGACCCTGAGGCCGTTGCGCCGCTGGCTTCGTCGATGAAGGTAAGCTCCGGATAAGCTGCAAAACGACGTTCGGCAGGGCAGTGGCCGGATGGCGCCGCGCGCCCGGCCCGCCTTCGCTCCTTCGGAGCTACGGCGCGCTCGGATGGCCTTCGCCAGCCGTAGCCCGCCAGAACTGCCAGCCGCGAGCGAAGTCGCTGGCGCGCCCGGCAGGACTCGAACCTGCGACCCTCGGCTTAGAAGGCGAAGCCTCCGATGAGCAGGGTCGAGATCGGCGTCACGATGCCCGTACTTATTCGCCCTCGATGTCAGCAGACGTACGACACTCCGACGAATTCGTCACGACGCTCGGGTCAGCCCTTCCTACTTGAGGAGCGCGCGCCACCCGATCACGACACGGATGTCGCTCGGCCTCGGCGCAGGCGTCCGGTCGATGAAGTACACGTGCTGCCCGTCTGGCGACACGTCGTACTGCGTGCCCCAGTGTCCCGATCCGATGAGCGGCACGCTCAGCGCGTTGGCGACACCGAGTGTCAGCTCTCCGGTCGGTTGGCGTTGCACCGACCGGCCACGAAGACGGCCTTCAAGATCGACGTAGAGAAGCTCTTGCCCATCGCGGCGCCAGACGGGTTGGCTGCCGCCGTCGCTGGACACCACGAGACGCCTCGGTGGACCCGACATCGCGCGGACGGAGACGACCGGTCGGCCAGCCTCCTCCGACACGTAGGCCAGCCATTGCCCGTTCGGCGATATCCGCGCGTCGTACTCGGGGAACGGCCCGGAAAGAATCGCCTTGGCCGACCCGCCGGCCTCGAGCGACACGCTCCACACATCTCCGGCGAGCACCACTCGTGGTCAGGCGTGTGTTGACGATGAGAGAGCGCCCGTCGGGCGACCAGTCGGTCGGCTCGCAATACGCGCCCGGACACGGCAGTTCCTGTGCCACGCCGGTGCCATCGGCCGCCGCAATGCTCAACCGCCGCTCTTTCAAGGTGCCGGATCCGTATGCCAACCGCAGCCCATCCGGAGACCACACCGGGAGGACGATCGGACACCGGTGGCCGTGGTGACGCGGACGAGGCTGCCGTCCTGGAGGTCCTCGACCCAGATGTCGGGATTGCCCCGTGCCGGATCGACCATCTGCCGCGCCATCCGCCTCCCGTCCGGGGACAAGCGCGGCCAGTTCTGTGGTTGGCGCTCGGACAGTCGCACGGCCGTCCCATCGCGCGCGACGGTGCCCAGCCGCACGCCGTACGGCATCGGCATCGCCACCGTGGCGAGCAGATCGGCCGACGCACTCAGCATCGCCGAGTGGTACGGCGTGTTCGCACCCGCGGCCACTGGCAACGTGCGCGGATCCCCGACGAGCCTGAGCGCCGCCGCGTCGAAGGGCCGTGCCTGCAACTGGCCGTCGGCCGCGGAGAGCAGCACACCACGCTCTCGACCGGATGTCGGGACGAACACCGCCTCCGATTCCGATCGGAAGAGTGGCGAGCCTGGCGTGGACGCCGGCCGGTCGATGCGCGCGACGTACACGCCGCGCCGCTCATCGATGCTGGCCCTCACGTGGAAGAGGAAGTGGATGCCGTCCGGCAGGAAGACGGGCCATCGATGCGAATTCTCCCCGCGGTCGAAGTCGACCAGCGTGGCGGGTTGCACCGGGCCGCCGTCCGCCGACACCCTGGCGAGTCCCTCGAAGATCATGTCAGGGCCGAACACGATCGTTCCCGTGGGACTCCACGCGCCGCCCTTCCCGTCCGGCGCATCGCAGATGACGACCGGCACGCCGCCCGCGACCGCCACTTTCATCAGTTTGCCGCGGGCAAAAAACCCGAGCGACATGCCGTCGGGCGACCAGAACGGCTGCTTCGCTCCGTCGGTCCCATCGATGGCCGTGGCATCGCGCGAGTCGAGCGACCGCACGAACAGGCGTGGCGCCGAATCGCCGCTGACGGCGGTGAACGCGATGCGGCGTCCGATTCGGAGAGACGATCGGTGCGGAGTCGAGCGCGGTGCCCGCTGGAAGCGACCACGTGAACTGCGTGAGGTCGGGTGCAACGGACGGGCTCTGCGCCTGTTCGCGGAGCCGCCCACCGATGAGCGCCACCAGGACCATCGCCAAGCCGGCTGCGCCGGCGATGGCCCAGCCTCGTCCCGCGCGGAAGAATCGGCTGCCCGGCGTCACAGGCGGCGACGCCGCCCGCACCTCGGTCGAGTCGATCTGCTCCAGGGCCCACAGCAGGTCGGCGGCTGACTGAAATCTGGCATCCGGCGCCTTGGCGAGCAGGCGCCTCACGATGGCGGTCAGCGCGGTGCCGGGGGGCAGGAGGTCGGGCGGATCGTCGTGGACGATCGCATGGAGCGTATCGATCGTGTGCTCGCGCACGAAGGCCCGCTGTCCGGTCATCAACTCGAAGAGAATCGAGCCGAGCGCGAACAGATCCGTCCGCGCATCGACCGGATCGCCTTTGACCTGCTCGGGTGCCAGATAACCGGCGGTGCCAAGGACCACCCCGGTGAGCGTCGCGAGACCGCGTGGCAGTGCGGGATCCTGCGCGAGCTTCGCGATGCCGAAGTCCAGGATCTTCGCAGTGCCGGACTTGGTCAGGAAGATGTTCTCGGGCTTGAGATCGCGATGGACCAACCCGCGCGCGTGCGCGGCCACCAGGCCGCTCGTCAGGGCGGAGGCGATGCTGCGTGCGTCGGCCGGAGCGACCGGCCCTCTGCCGATCGGCGCTCGCAAGGTCTCGCCGTCGAGCAGTTCCGAGACCAGGTACGGGCGACCGTTCGACATCCCCACGTCGAACACCTTGACGATGTTGGGGTGGTCGAGCGATGCGGTGATCCGCGCTTCCTGCAGGAACCGCTCGACCGCGTGCCCATCGCCGCGTTCCGCGCTGGTCAGCGTCTTGAGCGCGACGTCTCGACCGAGCCGCGGATCGGTCGCCCGGTAGACGTCTCCCATTCCGCCACGAGCCAGCAGGGCCACGATCCGGTACGGTCCGACCGAGGTGCCTTCAGGGAGCGGGGGCTCGTCCTGCGCCAAATCCCGGGCGGCGAGGACCAGGGCAGGCGTTTCGAGAAACCCGTCGACCGCTCCACTGGAGGCGGCGAGCTCGTCGGCCACCTGAAGCAACTCCGGGTGCTCGGTGGCGAAGGAGGCTCGCAACCCGGCGCGCTGATCAGTGGGCGCGGCCAGCCACGTGTTGTGCCAGTCCGAGAGGACGCGCCATCGCTCGGTGTTCATAGTCGACCTCGCTTCGCGAGCGTGTGATGCAGCCAGGCGCGCGCCGTATTCCAGTCGTTGATGACGGTGCGCACCGACACACCGAGCGTTTCGGCGGTTTCCTCGACGGAGAACCCACCAAAGAATCGCAGCTCGACGACCTGGCTCGGTCGCGGGTCAAGCGTCGCCAGTTCAGCCAGGGCGTCGTTCAGGGCGACGATGTCCACGCCGGGTGCAGGTGCCGCGACCTCCATCGGCTTCGAGTGACAATCCCTCCACCCCTTGACCGCGCTTGGCCGCCTGTCGTGCGCGCGCGGCGTCGACCAGGACACGCCGCATCATCCGGGCGGTCGTCGCGAAGAAGTGCGCCCGGTTCTGCCAGTGCACCGCGTGCCAGTCGAGCAGGCGGACGTAGGATTCCTGCACGAGATCCGTCGGTTGCCATCCGACGGCCTGGCGCTCGCTCGAGAGCATCCGGCGCGCCATTTCCCGAAGCTCGCGCTGGACGAGCGGAGCGAGCTGATCCAGGGCCTCCGCGTCACCGCCGCTCCACGCCTGCAGCAACCCGGTCACATCGGCGATCACTGCCCGGGAGTCTATCCCGTCACCGCCGGCTGCCGACACCCGTTCTCGAGTCACCCGAGCAGGTTCGAAGCCGGATTGCACCTCAGGCCGCCGAATTCCGCCTGTAGAAGTAAGCCTCAACGGAGCCGGTCATTCCCGGGTCGGCCCCGAAGGGCGCAATCGGAGGACATATGCGACGAATTGGTTGGACGGTGGCGATGGCGTGCGTGGCAGCCGTGGCGATTGGCGGCGCGCCGTTGGTGGGCGCCAATGGTCACGGCAACGGGAACGGCCAGGAGGCGTCCGGCTTCGCACCGGCGAAAGGCGAACGACGGGCTTGCACCGAGCGAACCCTGCGCGGCTCGTATGTGTTTTCCGCGACGGGGTTCAACATCGTCGGTGGTGTCCAGCAACCGAAGGCCATCGTTGAAGTCATCGCCTTCAATGGTGACGGCACGCTGGACGTTCTTGCAGCAACGGTGAGCCTGAATGGCGTGATCATCCGCAGCCTTCCCAGTTCTGGAACCTACACGGTCGAGGACAACTGCTCGGGAACGATCACGCTCAATGGGCCAACGTTCGACATCTTTCTGTCACCGGACGGGGATGACATTTCGATGATCCAGACCAACCCGAATACGGTGTTCCAGGGTCTGGCGACGCGCACGTTCGAGAAGGCTTCGAGCCTTCAACCAAGACTAGAGGACAAAATGAATCTTACGAAACGCACATTGGTTGATCGCGTTGGCGGTGGCTTCAGCTTTGCCGAGGACGGTTTCTATCGGTTTCGCTCAGGACAATCAAAACAGCAATCGTCAGCAACGTCAAAGGCCAACGCGAGAACCATTCGAGGCGTGTGGCGAACCGTAGTGACGCCGCAAAACTGTCAGACGGGCCAACCTTCCCCTCTCTTCAGGGCCTGTTCACGTTCAATCAAGGCGGGACGATGTCGGAATATGGGATCGGTCCCGGTTCGAGTCCGGCCCTGCGCAGTCCCGGCCATGGCGTGTGGCAGCGCGAGCACGGCTGGCAGGACTACTCGTTCGCTTTCACGTTCTACCGCTACGACGCGAGCGGCGTTCTCCTCGGATCGCAGAAAGTTACGGCTGACTTGGAGCTCGGCGCAAGCGGCGACCAGTTTGCGTCGCGCTCGGTCATCGAGATTCTCGATGTCAACGGCAACGTTATCGGCACCGGCTGCGCCACCGCCGTTGGGACGCGGTTCGAATAAGCTGGATCGCTCCTTCAATCGAGACGTCTGCTTCGGGATCGGCGACGGCCTCCCGTCGTCGCCGACACGTTCACCGACGCGTTCGCGGCGGCGTCCCAGGCGACGAACCGCGTCCGCCCGCGCGCATGATCCTCGACAGCTTGGCCATAGCTCCCGGCACTCGCTCATCCAGCTCGATGAGACCGTGCCCCTTGCGAAGCAGATTCCAGCAGACGCAGCGCTACTTGAATGTCACGGACGACGAACTGCAGGAGGGACTCGAGGAGTTGGAAGCGACGGACGCTCAACGCGGTCTCGGGAGGTGACAACGCCTGACGGCGTGCCACACCTCGGTCACACGGGGCCCGAGTGTCCTTCCTGAGACAGAGCTAACAGAGCAGAACTGGCGCGCCCGGCTGGACTCGAACCAGCGGCCCCCAGCTTAGAAGGCTGGTGCTCTATCCAACTGAGCTACGGCGCGTTGACCTAATGGTACGCCGAACGCCGCACCCCTAATGCACCCCCGAATCCGGCGCTCGGTCACGTGCGCGCGTTTTCGGCCGCATTTCCGCTCGCTGAATCGAAGCCCCTCGCCTTAGAAGGGGAAATTGCTGAACTTGATGTCGCGTGAGGTCAACGACTTCCGGGCGGTGCCATGCCCAGGTGCCATGCCGACGAAGGTCCACACCGACAACGTACCGAAGAGGATCGGCCGGGAGGCTGGCGGGCGCCGGTTCACTTTCCTCGCGCCGGCACCTGCCACTGCAGCCCGCCGAACCAGTGATCGACGACCACCATGCTGGCCGGCGTGGCGTTTGGATCGGCCGCCCTGTCTTTGAGCATCAGGAAGCGCCGGCCATCAGGAGAGACGTCGTAGTGGCGAGCCGGATTGGGCTCGGCATACACCGTGTCGAAAATCGTCGAAGACGTGCCCGCGACGAATCTCGGACCAGAGGTCTGGACACGCACGCCAATGAGCGCGCCCGATTCATCGAGGTAGAACAGCTCGAGGCCATTCCGAGCCCACACGGCGCGTGTCCCTCCTCCCTTCGAGATCTGCCAGCGCTCGCGATCCACCTCCGGAAACGGCCGCACGTAGATCTCCTCCCGGCCAGATTCGCGCGACTGGTACGCAAGATATCGACCGTTCGGAGAGACAGTGGCCCAGCTTCCGTTGAGCCGGATCGCGGCGATTGATTCCGCAGGCGACTGGGTGAGACCGCGCGCTCGACCGGACTGCGGACGCGTCGCCGGGGATGTCAGCGGGAACGCGACGATCTCGGAGGAGGTCGTCCGTGGCCGTCGCTCGAAGGCGACGATCCACTCCCCATCGCGCGTGATCGACGTGGGCCACTGACTACTCGTGCTCGTCGTGATTTGGACGGCGGTGCCGGTGAAGTCGGCGGCCTGGCTGTACAGGTTCAGCACGCCCGTGCGGTCGGACATGAAGATGATCCGTTGACTGTCGAGGGTCCACACCGGCAATCCGTTCATTCCAGAAGCGGAGGTCAAGGGTTTCAGCGTCTCCAGCGCGAAGTCCCAGATCCAGACGTTGGTGCGGCCCTGATCGATGATGCCGATCGCCATGCGCTTCCCGTCGGGCGACACACGCGGAGGACCATAGCCGCGCGTCGGCGCCCCTCTGAGCGGTTCCTCGCGGCCGTTCCGATCCACCCACACGAGCGACCGCATCGGGTTCTGGTCACCCGCCTCAGGCGGGACATAGACGAGTGCGGTTCGGCGCGACACCGCGTAGTTGGCGGCGCCGCTCGGCTTGGTCATCAACTGCTCGACCACCGTCACCGGATCGCTCTGTACTTCCAGTCGGGTGAGATCGAACCGCACGGCGCGCAGCGTGCCGGCCGTCGCGTAGAGCAGATACCCCGGTCCTGACCCTGACGCATCGTTGACGTACTCGGCCTGGTTGCCTCCACGCACGAGGGTTTTCCATTGGCCCGTCCTCAGGTCAAGGACGGCCACCTGCGCGTTGTCTGCGTTGGCCGGTTCCGCAATCGTGAACAACACGCCGCGATGATCCGGTAACACCGACGGGAACTGATGGTCGCTCTGTGGCTGTGCCCCTTCGGGCGTGGTCAGTAGAGTCGGCTCGCCGCCGTCGGCCGACACACGCCAGAGACCGGTGCTCCGCTCGTCGGTCGCGAACACGATGCTGTTGTCGTCGCCCCAGCTCGCGCCGAGTGACCTGCCCGACACTGGACCGAGTGTGATGACTGGTCCGCCCGCGATCGATACTTTCTTGAGCTCGCCACTCTCGAAGAAACCGATCCATCGGCTATCGGGCGAAAAGAACGGCGCGTAGGCGCCGGCGATGTTGGCGAGCGGCCGCGCGTCGAGTTGATCGATCGAACGCACGTGCAATGGGCTGCCAGCCGTACCCGTCCCTCCGGCGCGATAGACGACGAGCCGGCCGTCGGGCGAAAGGGCGAGATCGCGATCGCCCCCTGAGACATTCAGCCGCTGGGCGAGCGGCGGCACGATGGCGAAACGGGACGGAAGCATCGGAGCCACGATCGCCGGCTGCGACAGCGCCCATGCGACCAACGCCGCGATCCCCGTGCCGCCAGCCAGCACCGCGATCGCGACGCGTCTGAAGCGATAGGACCGTGGTGCCGGGACTGCGACCGACTCGGCGGCCGGCGACGCGATCGCCTCGTCAATCGCCTGCCGGGCCTGAGCCGCCGAATCGCAACGTCGTTCGCGATCCTTTTCCAGACACCGTCGCAGCAACTGGCGAATCTGGGCGGGCGTGTCGGCCGGCAACATCGTGTGGTCCGGCTCGCGTTCGAGAATCGCGGCGAGGGTGTCGGCGATGGTGTCGGCGGCGAAGGGCGCGCGGCCCGTGAGCATTTCGAAGAACACGCAGCCGAACGACCAGATATCCGTCCGGCTGTCCAGCGACTGGCCCGCGCGCCTGCTCCGGGCTCATATAGGCCGGGGTGCCCAGAATGGTGCGCTCGACAATGCCCGTACCGGTCAGGTTCGGCGACGCCGAGAGGTTCGCGTGTGGAGCCCCGTCCCAGACCTTCGCCAGCCCGAAGTCGAGCACCTTGACCACGCCATGACTGGCGATTTTGATATTCGCCGGCTTGATGTCGCGATGAACAATCCCCTTCTCGTGCGCCGCCTTGAGGGCTTCCGCGATCTGACGCGCGATAGTGATCGCTTCGTCGAGCGATATCGGCCCCCGTGCGATCCGGTCCGCGAGCGTGGGTCCGTCGACCAGCTCCAGCACCAGCGCTTGCCCGCCTCTGAGCCCTGAGCCTGTCACCGCCTCGACCCTGCTCGGGGGACTGTTCGAGGCCGTAGATAGCGGCGATGTTCGGGTGATTGAGCGTGGCAAGTACCTGTGCTTCGCGCGCGAACCTCGCCAGCCGATCGGGATCGAGTGCAAACCGCTCGGGCAGCACCTTCAGAGCGACATCGCGATTGAGTTTCGTATCGCGAGCGCGATACACCTCCCCCATGGCGCCCGCACCGAGCGGCGCCACGATCTCATAGGGGCCAACGCGGACACCTGCTGTGAGGACCGCGCGAGACGCGGCGTGGTCCGGCGACGTCAATTGGGCAGCGAGAGAATCGTAGAGCACCGACCCATGGGCGGTGGCTAGACGATCGAGGAAGTTGTCCTCCAAGGCATCCGAGGTCAGGAGCGACTCGACTTCGCGACGCAACACCTCGTCGTCACCAGCCTCAGCGACCAGAAAGGCGTGGCGATCTTCGATCGGGCATTCCAACGCCGCCTCAAACAGCGCCTTCACGCGCGGCCATGAGCTGTCCGTCACAGGCGGGCTTCGGGGGCGAGCTCGCGGCGGAGCCAGGCTCTGGCGGTGCGCCAGTCGCGCTTGACGGTCGATGGTGACACGCCGAGGACGTGCGCCGCTGCTTCAATCGTGAGTCCGCCGAACGCGCGAAGCTCGACGATCCTGGCCAGCGGTGCGTCGACCTGTTCCAGGCGCCCGAGCGCGTGATCCAACGCGAGGATGGGGATCTCGTCTGACGCGGCGACGTCTTTGGCTTCATCGATGGACACGCAGCGCTGGCCGTCGCCGCGCTTGATCGCGGCGTGACGACGGGCGTGATCGACCAGGATCCGGCGCATGACCTCTGCCGCGACGCCAAAAAAGTGGGCTCGATTCTGCCAGTCGACTTGGCGTTGGTCGACGAGCCGGAGGTAGACCTCGTGAACGAGCGCCGTCGGCTGCAACGTGTGGTCAGCCCGCTCGCGTCGAAGCTGGCGCGCGGCCGCCCGGCGGAGCTCAGCGTAGACGAGCGGGAGCAACAGATTGAGCGCAGCCCGATCGCCGCGACTCCAATCGCCGAGTAGCGCCGTGATGTCGGGGGGCGATCCCACTCGAGCCTGCCTTGGCTGGCGTCCGGAACGGCCTTCAGCTTAGCACCGAAGAGAGAGCGACTTCGGTTGACCCGCTCTGGACGTCCCTTGCGCGATCTCCAGAGAAGCGACCTTGTCGATGACGACAAAGCTGGTGGACCCAGGAATTGGGCAGTCAACGCCCGAGGAGAAGAATCATGACATTCGCAGGCGTTCTTACGACGAAACGAGTGGCTCTTGGATGTCTCTGCGCCGGAGCGCTGGCCGCTGCCGGATGTGCCGAAGGATCTGGCGCTCCGACCCGTCCGAGCGCAGGTGTGTCCCCGTCTGCATTGGCGGCTTCCTCCCCTCGAACCGGAGACATCTATGTGACGAAGGAGTGCTCGCAGAACGCGGGCCTGGCGGGCCAGTTCTGCACGATCACGTCCTCGAACGTCGACGCCATTGAGGTCGGTTCGAGGGTCATCTATCTAACGGCGCGCGGTCCGGCAGGCCTGGACAGCGACGTGATCCTCGAGCCGCCGGGGCCCGGCAACAACAGGGCATTCGGCCACTGCACACTCATTGCGCCCGTCCGCTTATGCACGTTCTCGGGTGGGACCGGGAAGTTCACCCACTTCCAAGCGACGGCGGCCGTCTCTTTGCCGTTGGGTGGCCCGGGCGGGCCCAACTTCAGCTGGACCGGCACGTACAGCTTCAATCCACACGACTGATTACCACCGCTGGACGCCCGAGTTGCGGAAGGGCGCTGCTTGAGCCGCCTACGATGGCGCGTCACGACGTCTGGTCAACCAGACGTCCGATGGCGCGCCGTCCCTCATCGCCGATGTCCCTCCACGTGAGCTCGATGCCAATCAACTATCAGGATCGAATCGTGCGCGATCCGAAGATCGCGGGCGGCGAGGCTGTAATTCGCGGCACACGCGTCACCCTTCGCACGGTGCTGGCGAGCCTCGCGGAGGGCGCAAGCAGCGCCGACATCCTGGCTGACTTCCCGACGCTTTCCGAGGAAGACGTGCGCGCGGCGATTGCCTTCGCCGCAGCGTCCGCGCAGGAAGACCTGCCCCTCGCCGAGACGCCGGTCAAGCGGTGAGAATCAAGCTCGACGAGAACCTGCCACAACGGCTCGTCGCTGCGCTCACGGACCTCGGTCATGACGTCGACACCACCGTCCACGAGGCCTCACCGGCCGCGACGACCGTGTCGTGTGGCATGCCGCTCAGAATACAGACCGCTTCTTGATTACCCAGGATCTGGACTTCTCAGACATCCGGCGCTACGCACCGGGCACGCATCGGCGGTTTACTGATCGTCCGCTTGCGATTCCCCGGCCGGACATCGCTCTTCGACCGCGTCCAATCGCTGTTTCGAACGGAGCAGGTCTCCGATTGGACGGGGTGCGTCGTTGTCGCCTCGGATCGAAAGCTCCGTGTCCGACGACCGGAGGGCTAGATCACCTCAAGTTGATCGGCGCGCGGTAAACCGTTGGTGCCATGCCAGGTGCCATGCCAACCGCCCGTATTCAGGGTTGAATTCAGCTAGTTCGGACAGCTCGAACGCCGGATCTGGAGGAAAGACGCCAGACCCCATCGATCATCGGCTTTCGAAGCGCGCGGTTTCTGTACGGGATTCCAGGTCCAAGTTGGTAGTTCCGGCCGTGAATACGGGCGGATTGGCGCGCCCGGGAGGTCTCGAACCCTTTTTAGAAGTTCGCCGGGCCCCACCCCCGGCGCTTATCTACATGCGGGCGACCCTCGGCTTAGAAGGGTGCGTTTTTGTGACGGAGGTCGTTGGGTTTCAATAGGTTGCCAGGACTGCCGCGCGGACGTGCCACGCGATTGATTCGCCGCTGTGTCGTGGTCCATTGAGTGCGCGCGCCCCTTGGAAAAATACTGGCGACGACACGGGACCAAACGGCCTTACGCTCTGTGCGGGCCTCGCGTCACGCAGATCGGCCTAATCGCCGACGCCGAAATTCGAATTCCGGACAAGTATCCAGCGGTCAATCGCTTGGCGGATTTCCCAGGGCAGGCGGTTGGGGGTATGCTGCGAGCGCCGCAGCGCCGGCGGCAAGATCGTGGTCGGCGTACTATTAGTCAGCCAGTTACCCAGAACTTTCGCCACGGAGACCCGCAGCGCTGTCGCCATACTTGGCCGGTATGGAATAGACTCGCGGCAATTTTGTGCGCGACGATCGCCTGCGCCGTGTGCGCGCGGCTAACTTCGGAACTGGTGACTTGGGACGATGTATCGAAGCGTCCAGTGCCTGCGGCGGGTTACCGTGTCGCTTACGGCGAGGGCGCACTCCGCTTCGGCGACTTGCGTCTGCCCCGCGGCGACGGGCCATTTCCTCTGGCGGTGGTCATTCATGGTGGCTGCTGGCGTTCGGAAAATGACCTCGGTCTCATCTCGCATCTGAGCAGCGCTTTGACCAGACCAGGCATTGCGACATGGACGGTCGAATACCGGCGGGTTGGAGACGCTGGCGGTGGCTGGACCGGCACGTTCGAAGATGTAGCAGCCGGCACAGACTACACCCGAGCACTCGCCCAGCAGCTTCCGATCGATCTGTCGCGTGTTGTCCTGCTAGGGCATTCACGCAGGCGGGCACCTGGCATTGTGGGTGGCAGCGCGTCGGAACTTGTCGGAGGGTAGCCTACTATCACCCGCTGACCCGCTCGTGGTTCGAGGGGTCATATCACTGGCGGGAATCAGCGACCTTCGCGCCTTCAGCGCCGGGTCGGCCTACTGTAACGCGTCGGTTCCGCCACTCTTGGGGGGACAGCCGACGCGGTGCCGGAGCGCTATCGTCAGGCCAGCCCGATCGAGCTGATGCCGCTCAGGGTCCCTTTGCGCCTGGTGCACGGCGCATTGGATCCCTACGTGCCGGTTGAACAGAGTCGTACTCTCGCGGAAAGGGCTCGTAGCCTCGGAGATGACGTAGAAATCACCGTGTTGCCCGCGATCGGGCATTCGATCTGATTGGCGCCATGGTCGACGGCATGGCCAGCGGTCGAACGAATGGTGGTGAAGGTGCTCGGCTCGCACTGAGCTCGCGGAGCGCTGGGTGACACGCGTTGCAGCCGAGTCTGCAGGCTTCCGGCGTGCTCCGGGCCGAAGACGCGGGAGGCACAAACGGAGTGGTCGACTCAGGGCTCTCGTGGAACGAGACGCTTCAGCTCGTCGACCCAATTCTGGATCAGAACCAACTCCGCTGAAGACGCGCTATCTCGCGCGACTAGCTCACTGAAGAACACGAAACGCTCACCGTCGCTCGAGACGTCATATTCGGGATCGAGACCATACCGCATCCCGACACCAAAGGTGAACAGCGACACTGGCTTTGAGTGGTCAAACCCGTCGATGCTGTCGCCTCGCACCGTCACTGACATGACGCGGCCTTGGCCGTCTCGATACAAGAGCTCACGCCCACCGCGCGTCCATCGAGGTTGAGCGCCGCCTGCCGTAGAGAGTTGCCACCGTCGCGCGCTGAGATTCGGGAAGGGGCGCACGTACACTTCGGGGTGGCCCGATTCGTCCGAGTTGTAGGCGACGAAACGACCGTTGGGAGCGATCGCGGGGTTTCGCTCGACGCCTGGAGCCTCCAGCAACGTTTCGAGGCGGGCCTCCCCACTGAACCGCACCATCAGAAGATCTTCGACCGAGGCTGCCGGCGCGAGTCCCGTCATGATCACGCCGCTTCCGTCGGGAAGAAGACTCGGGTGGGTTCGTTCGAACGAGCGCATCCCAACGCTGCTCGCCAGCCTCTCGACAGAACCGCTGCCATCCGCCGGCACCGAACCGAGCCCGACCTGTCCGGCAAACCACGTGGTGAAAACGACACGGCTTCCATCTGGCGTCCACGCCGGAGCCGAGTAAGCCACGACGCGATCGGATGTCAACCGCGTGAAGATGCCTCGCTTGAAATCGTACGTCCAAAGATCGCGGTTAGCCCCGACCTGAACGACCAATCGCTCGCCTGTGGGCGACAGTGCTCCGAGGAGGTAGTTATCTGGCTGGAGCGGCAGGATCTCTGCTTTCCCCTGTCGATTCACTAACGTCAGGAGGCTCTTGCCGAAATTCGTGGACGCCTGACTCCTCCGCACATACGCCAGGGTGTCTCCGTTCTCCGTGAACTGCGGATACCCCGCGGCCGACCAGAGCACATCATCGCGGACGGGGCGCGCGACTCCCCGCGTCTGGAGCGAGGTGACCTCGAAGCCGATTGCCCACAGCTTGTCATGTCGGCCGAACACGAGATGCCCCGAGTCGACGTACCGAGCGCCGGACCCTTCGACGAGATCGCGTGTTTCGCCCGTCTCGAGAAGGACGACGGCTGCGCGTGGTGTCTTCGCGGCGAGGATCGTGAAGAGCACAGCGCGATCGCCGGGCAACAGTTGGGGAAGTTCGTGGCGCTCGCCCTCTTTCGGGACCGTCAGCTGACGAGACTCTCCGCCGGCTGCGGAAGTCATCCAAAGGCCGGAGCCCACGCGGCCGACGACAATCCGGTCACCCTCTCCCCACGTTCCACCACGCAGCGGATGGTTGGAACACAGCAGTCGAGGCGTGCCGCCATCGAGAGAGGTCGACCACAATTCACTTTGCGTTTCGAAGCCGATCCGCCGGCCGTCATCAGAGAAGAAGACGTCGCTTCCGCCCCAGGTGCCCACGACAGGTTCCGGATCGAGCCGGTCGAGGTCGCGCCGCAACAGAGCACCTCCGTCCCGATACACGATCGTCCTGCCGTTCGGCGCCAGCGAAAAGTGAACTCCCGGCTGTCCCAGATTGAGCTGATCGACCAACAACGATGCCACGAGCGACGGCCTTGCCTGCTCCGATGGCCGCGTCCGCTCAACGACGATCATCGTCACGAGCAGAGCGACGAGCGCGCCGGCCAGGACCCATGCCGAGCGTTGCCGTGTGCTCCCTGTTCCGTTCGATACGGGAGGCGACGGTTCCCTCGCGGCCTCGTCGATCTCGAGACGGGCCACCGCAGCCGAATTCAGTCGCCGCCGAGTATCCTTCTCGAGGCAACGGCGCAGCAAGCGGCGAATGGCCGGAGGTGTGGATGAAGGCAACACGTCCCAATCTGGGTTCCCCTCGATAATCTTGACCAGCAGCTCCGATTGCGGCCGGCCGGTAAACGCCGGCTGCCCGGTGAGCATCTCGAACAGGACGCATCCGAACGCCCACATGTCCACACGAAGGTCGACGGGCTTCTGCGTGGCCTGTTCCGGCGACATGTAGGCGGGCGTTCCGAAAACCACGCCCGGGTACTGATGAGAGCACCGCGGAGTTCCTCGGGTCTACGGTATCGTTGTCGGCCTGGTTGACGGTCTTGGCGAGGCCGAAGTCGACCACCTTGACTGTGCCGTCGGCTCGGAGCTGGATGTTCGCGGGCTTCAGGTCGCGGTGGATAACCCCCTGCTCGTGCGCGGCTTCGAGCGCGTCGGCAATCTGTCGTGCAATGGGAAGCGCCTCGATTAGGGCGATCGGGCCACGCGCGATGCGTTCGGCAAGCGTCTCACCCTCGGCCAGCTCCATGACGATGGCGGTTACGACGCCGGAACTCTGCAAGCCGTGGATTTGCGCGATGTTCGGGTGATTCAGGCAGGCGAGCACACGCGCTTCGCGCGCGAAACGCACAAGGCGGTCGGCGTCGTCGGCGAACTCAGGTGCCAGGACTTTTATCGCGACATCACGGTGCAGCTTGCTGTCGCGCGCTCGGTAAACTTGCCCCATTCCGCCGGCACCGATCAGCGGGCCGATCACCAAGTCGTTGAGCCGCAAGCCCGTCAGCAAAGTATCGGTCGGAGGCTCCAGGACCTGCGCGGCTAGTATGGCAAGCGGTTGTTCGAGGAACACCTCTGCGCGCAAGACGTGCAGTAGCCCTGCTTCCAGTTCGTGCCGAAGGGCGTCGTTGTCACCGCAGGCTTCGCGCAGGAAGGCCGTGCGGTCGGCCGGCGGTCGTTCCATCGCCGCGTCCCACATGTCCTCGAACTGACGGAGCCGATCGAGCTTGTCGGTCACGACGCACGCCCTCCGAGCTCGCGCACCCGGACTCGAACTTGTGTTATGGGGACGTTGCTGCTGCCCGCGACGTCACTTCACCAGCGGTCCCACCAGTCTCCAACTCGCGGGCCAGCCACACTTTGGCGAGCCGCCAATCGCGCATGACCGTCTGCGGTGAGACCTGGAGCAGGTCCGCCGTTTCGTCGACGCTCAGTCCAACAAAAAATCGCAGCTCGATCACCTTCGCTCGTCTGGGATCGAGTTGCGCCAGGCTGTCGAGCGCATCGTCCAGCGCGCAGAGCATGACGGAAGCATCCGAGTGAGCGGTCGGAATGCGGTCTGGATCGATCGCGGCCGAAAACTCCGGGCGCAGAGCGCCGCCACCGCGCTTCGAGGCGATTCGCGTACGCGCGGCGTCGACGAGGATACGCCGCATGATCTGCGCCGCCAGCGCGAAGAAGTGCGCGCGATCCTGCCAGTCCACGTCCTGCGCCTTCGTGAGTCGGAGGTATGCCTCATGGACCAACGCTGTGCTCTGTAGCGTGACCCCCGCGCGCTCGCTGCGCAGGTAGCGCCGCGCCTGCGCACGCAACTGGCTATAAACCAGCGGCGTCAGCTCATCGAGCGCTTCTCTGTCTCCCCGGCCCCACGCCTTGAGGAGCCCCGTGATGTCAGCCGGTTCAGACATCGTGCCGCCTGATTGTAACTCCGCCGACGTCCACCGCTCCGGCCGCGGTTACCCGAGCTGGACCGTCAAACGGATGAGGTTAGCGCGCGGGGCATTCGGCGCGCTCGGCGTTGTAGTTTCGCCCGCGAATTTCCGCTTACTCAGATGAAGACGCATCCGGCCGCACGGTTCGAATGGAGTGCGCATCGGGCGATCACGTCGCCGACGACCAATTGCAGCGGTCTCTAACACGGGACAGGGCCATGAGAACGCACTTCAGGACGCGTACTCGAGCCCACCCCATTTCGATCCGCTCGAGACTTGACGCGCTTTCTGGCCGGTCAAGCGGAGTACTCAAATCGGTGAAGACCGCAAATCGGTGTTATCAAGTGAAGACGTGTGCGAAGCCCCGCGAGGGTATCTTGAGGGGGAGGTATGAAGAAGCAGACGGCCAAGAACATCGGACTGTGCTTATCGCTTCTCGGGTTGTGGCCGGGCACGGCCGCCGCCGACGCGGTGATCACGTGGAATGAGAACGCCGCGAAGGCCGCGACTGCAGCGTGTATACACATAAGCGGGAACGGCCTCGCCGAGTCCCGCATGTATGCCATGGTGCACGTCGCAGTTCACGACGCGGTGAATGCCATCGATCGCCGATCGCGCCCCTACGCCTTCGACGCGAACGTGAACGGACCCGTGTCGGTGGATGCGGCCGTGGCCGCGGCGGCACGTGACGTGCTCGTGTCGGTAATCGCGACATTACCCGAATCGCCGGCGTGTGTGGCGAGCGGAATTTTGGCGGCCAACGCCCTGTATGCAGCCGCGGTTATGCCTATACCCAACGGACCGGCCAAGACAGCGGGCGTCGCCGTGGGGCAAGCCGCGGCGGCGGCCATTGTCGCGCGGCGAGCGGGCGATGGATCCGAGACGACGACGTGGCTCGATTTCGACTATGCCCAGGGGACCGAACCCGGTGAGTGGCGCTTCACGCCCGATGGTCCTCCCCTGGCGTTCGCGTCCAACTATGGCCAGGTGACGCCGTTCGTCCTGAAGCACAGCGGGCAGTTCTGGCCCGGGCCGCCGTACCCGCTCAGTAGCAAGAGGTACGCAGACGATTACAACGAGATCAAGCTGATTGGCGGCGATGACATCACCACGCCGAGTACACGAACCCCGGACCAGACCGAAATCGGGGTGTTCTGGATCGAGAGTTCGCCGTTGGCGTGGAATCGCCTCGCGCGCGCGGTTTCGGTCGAGCGAGGTTTCGATCTGTGGGAGAACGCACGGTTGTTCGGGTTGTTGAACATGGCCATGGCGGACGGGTACATCGCGTCATGGGAAGTCAAGTATCACTACAGCTTCTGGCGCCCGATCACGGCGATCCGGGAGGGCGACAGCGACGGCAATCCAGCTACCCAGGGCGACTCGACCTGGACACCCCTGCAACCAACTTACCCGATACCCGATCATGATTCGGGGCACGCGGTGCAGGGCGGCGTGGCAGCAGAGGTCCTGAAACAAGTGTTCGGCACCGACGATGTGTCGTTCACGGCGTGTAGCACGACGGTCGGTACTGGCGGGACCTGCACGGACGCGACGCCGGTGATCCGCTCGTACTCGAGTTTCTCGCAGGCCGCGGACGAGAACGCGGTGTCGCGGATCTACATCGGCATCCACTTCCGGAAAGCAGTCGAGACAGGCGTTCACCACGGACGAAGGATCGCCGCGTATGCCGTTCACCAATTCATGAAGCCGGTGCAGTAGGTATTCAGGTTGGGGGTCTTCCCTGGCCTGAGCCATGCCGAAGGCCGACACGCCGTTGAAGCGACCGATTCGATCGAGGCGGGTCTAAACCTTAAGGGAAGGACAACGTCAATGAAGCAGACCGCTTGCCGAGTCCTGGCCGTGACCACGTTCGCAGTTCTCGCCGGCGCCATTGAGGGGCGAGCGCTCGCGCAAGTCCGGACAACCGCCCACGTCGACACGATTTTCACGTTCCCGTGCTCGCCGGAACCGATCTCCGTACGCTTTGTCGGCGACCTCACGTTCATCACGACCTACCACCACGACGCTTCCGGGACGCTCGAGATCGCGCGACAACACGTTGCGGCAAAGTTCAATCACTACAATCCTGAGACTGGCGAGAAGACCTCCCATGACAACTGGTCAATATCGGTTGCCGCCAATTACGCCGAGAACACGACGATTGTCACTGGAGCCTACTTTAAGCTCAACGCCGTCGGCAGTGGCGGGCCGGTCATCCGTGACATGGGACGGATCGTCTTCGACCGTGCGGTCGACAACATCTCCGAGCTCGATCAGCTCTGGTCAAGTGGCGAGGTTAACGTGATCGACAGCTCTGGACCCCACGAATACTTCAATATGACCATTCCGTTTCCGGAAATGTACTGCGAGGCCGACGCCGGCGACTAAAAACCGCGCTGGTCAAGCGAGACCCCTTAAATCGCTCCACCGGCAACGTCGCTGGAGCGGCCAAGGTTGCTTGGGGAGCGGCTGAAGGCCTCGACGCGGCTGTGAAATGGCGACTGGAACGTGTGGGTCAGAAGTTGAGCTGCCCGTGAGCTTGACGAACCTCGCCGGCATGAACGAGGTCGGTCGCGCCATGTGGCACGCGTAGGCGATGGCTCGCCTGGGCGTCGATCCAGACCGCCTTGTTTCGGCCCTGATGAACTCGTCCGTCACAAACGAGCGCCTGGGTACCCGTACGGCCAAATGAGCCGAGGTACGCTCCACTCGAGCAACGTGCCAGGTTCGTACGGGCCATGGCCAGCTGACAGCCGGTTCGCCGAGATTTGCGCCGCGATAATGAAGGTCGAGCACCACGGAATCCAAAGGCCGTCATTCAGGCGTTGCACACCGAGCCAAAACGAGGGGCGGCATAACATCCGGCTGCACCCGAGGCAGCCGCGTCGCTCTCGCGCCGTTTCCCGGCGCGGGTGAGCCGGCAACATTAGCCAGCTCGGAACGAGGCATCCTTCAGAATGAAGAAGAGATGGCATCCGCAGTGCCGCACTGCGCCTACGATTCGTCTACGTGCGGCAGTCCAAGCGAATCAAACACATTCGCTCACAGGCTGGCGCTATACTGAATCGAACAAGCTGCGAAAACGTCGTCGACTCCTCGCGTACGAAGGAGGGAGCTCATGGCCACCCCACGTCGGATGCCACTCGTGACGCTCGGCTGGCAGAGTTGGTCGGTCATTGTTGTCATGCTAACGATGGCGCTGTTGACGATGCTGTTCGTCTCGCTCGGCTGACAATTCGGACGAAACCAAGCTTCGGCTAATCGAAGATGGAGGGGTTGGACATATCGAGCTCTTCTATAACCGACGCTGTCGCCACTCGACTCGGCCAGATTGGTCCGACGGCGTTCGAACGACGCGCGGCGGCGGCGTAGGGCGGACGTTGCCAGCCCTGTGTACGCACTGATCGCGCCCGCAGTGACCACACCCATCGTCGTTGTTGGACGGCAAAAGAACGACGGAAGTCACCCAGCCCAGTTAACCCGTCCACAGGCTCGGATCAGGCCCAGCTAGCGACGGCTTTCAGTTCTACCCGAACACCGGTCTGTTCATCTCGTTGTGGTGGATCCCGGCATCCGAATCAGGATCGTTCCGACGAGTGTGTTTTTGGAGAGTGGCGCGCCCGGCAGGGATCGAACCTGCGACCCTCGGCTTAGAAGGCCGATGCTCTATCCACTGAGCTACGGGCGCGTACGGGGATGTGTCCATGGTAGCACCGTAGTCCGCTTACCTCGCGGTCGCTCGAGTCCATGCAAGCTCAAACCGCGGAGACCGTTGCGACATCGTAGGCGTCGAACATCGCGTCCGGTGTGGGATCGCTAGGTCCTCGATCTGCGCCTGCGCGATGAGCAGTCGATCGAGGGGGTCGCGGTGATGCCTCATCGGCCGAAATCAGTCAGAGCCATACACTCGTCGAAATCCGCAGAAATCAGTACGCGACCGGCATCCATCCCGAGCGGTCGCGACCCCGACTGGCCGATCGGAACGAGGCGCGCGATGGGCTGGCCGGCCCGCGCGATGACGATCTCCTTCCCAGTTCCCACTCGCCTGAGGAGGCGCGAAAGCTGGGTCTTGGCCTCGTGGACGCTGACGGTGGACGTCGGAGTGCGCTTCGTCACGTAGATATTATGAACTTGGTCCAGAGACGATCTCGGTAGATCCTGCACTAGGCGTAATCTTGGACCGACCGCAACGCCGGCGGCTGCCTTCGCGTAAGCGTACACAGAGGACCGGACCATCCCGATCGATCTGGAAACCGTAGGCGAGGCCCGGATCGTGGCCCAGGCCCTGGCTGGCTCGCAGTCTGCCTTCGAGCAGATCGTGCGCCGGTATCAGCGGCCTGTCATCAGCCTGATCGCCCGCATGACGGGGGACCGGTCGCTCGCCGAGGATCTCGCCCAGGAGACCTTCGTCAAAGCCTTTCGTAGCCTCGCGGCTTTTGACACGACGCGCCGGCTCTCGAGCTGGCTGTTCCGGATCGCCCACAACACCGCCATCGACGCCATGCGGCGCGCCCATCCTCAACAGCCTCTGACGCACGGCGTTCTGGACTCTGGAGACGCCACATCCGCCGATGCGCCGGACGAACCGTCCACGCCGGCCGCTCCCGACCCGGTCGAACGTCGCGAGCTCGGCCAGGCGCTCGAGGCAGCGCTCGACGAGTTGCGGCCGGACCAGCGCGCGGCGATCGTCATGCGCTACGAGAGCGGCCTCTCATTCGACGAAATCGGCACGGTCCTCGGCGTACCGGAGGTCACGGCCAGATCCCACGTGCACAGGGCCCGCAAAGAGCTGGCCCGCTTGCTGACGGCCTCAGGATGGGCCCCGCCCTAGGCTCATCCGGGGGACTTCGTCCCCCGGACCCCCTTACACGCTCGCTCGCGGGGACCCCGACGCCCCGCTCCGCTCGCGTGGCTCACTCGCTTCCGCTCGTTCGCGCTGTTTATGAGACAGCTTGTAGTGGCCCGTCCACGGTGAAGAAGGACCTCGTGGACGGGCCACCGGTGACTGCAACGGAAACCGCGGCCGCCCCGTAAGCCTGAATAGAGTCATGAACGCCATGGACAGCTACCCGCGCTGGCACGCCGCTGAAGCGGACGCGCGCGACGACGATGCGGATGAGGCGTTCGGGACCGTGTTTCAGTCGGTCTTTGAGGAGCAGGGGGAGGAGCAGGCGGTGCCGCTCGAGTTCACGGCGCGGACGATGGCGGCTATCGCGGGAGCGGCAGCAGTCGATGCGCGGCGCGCCCGGCAGGCGCGGGCGACGGTGCTGGCCGGCAGCGTCGTGGCGACGGCCGCAGCGCTCTACGTCGGCGCCGGCTGGATCGTCTCGCTCGCCTCTGCCGTGTTCCTTGGTTTGCTCAACCTGCTCGTCGCCGCCGTCGTCCGGACGGCCGAAGCCTTTCAGACAGGCGCTGGGGTCTGGGGCGTACTGTCGAGCCTCGGGAATGCCACGGCCGCCGTTGCCTCGGACTCGAGCGTGACGTTCGCCATGATTGCCATTTCTGCAGCCGCTATCGCGGCATTGGTGGCGTTGCAGCGCCTTCTCGGTACGGATGAGGAGTCATTCCAATGAGACGCGCGTTCATTCAGACGGCGCTGGCGGCGGCGATCCTCATCGCCGCGCCCGCGGCACACGCCATCGCGCAGCCGGTCCCGGCAGAAGATCTGCAGTCGCTGCGCACGCGCATCGAATCGCGCTACGACGTCGTGCCGCTCGCGGGCGGCGTCGCGCTCACGCCGAAGTCGCCCCGCGGCGACGTCCGGCTGATCGAGATCTCCGACACGATTGCGATCAACGGCGTCCAGGTCAGCGGCCGCGAGCTGCGCGAGCGGGTCGGCGCCGATGCGGACACGATCCTGCGGCTCTCGTATCTCGATCGGAACGACCTGCGCAAGCTGTTTGTGCGCTCCGCGCCCGAAGGCGAGACCCGTCCAGAGAGAGAACCCGCGATCGAACGCGCGACGCCGTCCAGTCCGACCGCGCCGGAGCCGCCGCGCCGGCCGACGCGCCGCTCGAGCGGCGATCGCGTGCGGGTGTTCGGCTCCGTGGCCGTCAACGAAGGTGAGGAGATATCGGGCGAGGTCGTCGCCATCATGGGATCGGTGCGCATCGACGGCGAAGTCAGCCGGGACGTGGTGGCGGTACTCGGGAGCGTGGACCTCGGACCGCACGCGGTCGTGCACGGCGATGTTGTCACCGTCGGCGGACAGCTGCGGAAAGCCGCGGGCGCGCAGGTGGGCGGCAACGAGACGGAAGTGTCGCTGGGCGGTGGCCCGAGAGTCTACATTCCCTGGATGCAGGGATGGGGACCCTTCTACTTTGGAGGGTTCGGGCCGGTGGCTCGCCTCGTCGGCACGACCTTCCGTTTCGTGCTGCTTGTGCTCGTCGCGTGCATCGCGCTCGTCGTCGCGCGCCGCGCTGTTGAAGGATCGGCGCAGCGCATCGCCGACGAACCAGTGCGGTCGACGCTCGTCGGCCTCGCCGCATGGGTGCTGTTCATCCCGGTCTTCACGCTGATCGTCATCGTGCTGTCGGTATCGATCGTCGGGATTCCGCTCCTGCTCCTGATGCCGTTTGCGGTGCTGGTCCTGGTGCTGATGGCGATCGTCGGCTTCAGCGGGACGGCGAGCGCCGTCGGTCAGTGGGCGCGGCGGCGATTCGCCATCGGAATGGCGCCCGGATTCGGCGACGTGTGTCTCGGGATCCTGATCATCCTCCTGCCGGTTCTGGTCGGCCGCCTGGTGGGGTTGGCAGGGTGGCCGCTCAGCCCGTTCGTGTTCCTGCTGGTGGCGACGGGCCTGGCGATTGAGTTCCTCGCCTGGTCGAGCGGATTCGGCGCCGTCCTCACGAACATGTTCTCGCGCTGGCAGGCCACGCGCGCCGCACGCTCAGTTCCACGCACCCCGGCAGCTGCGCCCTGAGCCCGGCGCCCGCCTGGAGCACGCGGCGCGGAAGCTGCTGTTCGCCGTCGCCCTGCACTGAACGTGAGGGGCGTGACGCGTCCGCCCCTCGTGCCCGTCGTTCGTCACAAACCGGCCACGACCCTCAGGAAACGTCCTAAGATCGGGCGCCAGGAGGCTACATGAGTGCAGTGCAATCAATCGCCGCGATGGCAATCGCGGCAACGGTGACACTCTCGGCCCAGGCGGCGGCTCAGCCACCGGCGAGCGAGAAAGAAGGCGTCCGCCAGGCAGCGCTCGACTACCTCGAAGCAATCTACAACGTCCAGCCCGAGCGCATCGAGCGCAGCGTGCATCCGACGCTCAACAAGCGCGGGTTCTACAAAAAGGACGCGGCGTCGCCGTACGTCGAATCGCCGATGACCTACGAGCAGCTCCTCAAGCTCGCGGCGAGCTGGAACAAGGACGGCAAGCGCGACACCAAGCTTCGCGAGATCGAGATCCTCGACATCCTCGACCAGACCGCTGTCGTCAAGCTCACCGCCTCGTGGGGCATCGACTACATGTTCCTTGGCAAGTTCGACGGCAAGTGGAAGATCACGCAGATCATCTGGCAGTCGCATCCGCCGAAGACCTAGTCGGCTGAATGCTCCCGTCACGGGCCGACGGCTCTCGCACGATGAGCACGAGGGCACGATGAACACGAAGAGGGAACCAGAGATTCGATGATGGCGGCTGGCGCCGCCAGCCGCGAGTCCCGCATCCACGAGCTACTGCCGACGCTCGTGGTATAACGCGGCATGCCGCGACAACTCCTGGCCATCGTCTCCCTGTTCGTGCTCTCGCTGACGGCCGACGCGCTCCGTCCCGGCCCGTTCGCGCAATCCGCGCCTGCCGGCGGCGTCGATCCCGCCATGTTCAGGGGCCTCAAGTACCGCCTCGTCGGCCCCTCGCGAGGTGGGCGCGTGACGACGGTGACCGGTGTGCCGTCGCAGCCGCGCACCTTCTATATGGGCGTCGCCAGCGGCGGGTTGTTCAGGACGACAGACGCCGGCGAGACCTGGGTCCCCCTCACCGACGGGAAGATCCCGCTGGGCTCGACCGGGGCAGTGTCGGTCGCGGACTCGGATCCCAACATCATCTACCTCGGCACCGGCTCCGATGGCGTACGGAGCAATGTCTCGACGGGCCGCGGGGTCTACAAGTCGATCGACGGCGGCCAGACGTGGACGTTTGCGGGCCTGCTGAACGCCGGCCAGATTGGCGCGGTCCGCATTCATCCAACGAATCCGGACATCGTCTGGGTGTCGGCGACCGGCGACATGTTCAAGGCGAACAGCGAGCGCGGTGTGTTCAAGACCACGGACGGCGGCCGGAACTGGCGAAAAGTGTTGTACCTCACCGACACGCTCGGCGCCATGGACGTGGAGCTGCAGCCCGGCAACCCGAATGTCGTGTACGCGTGGATGTCGCGGCTCGAGCGCAAACCCTGGACGATCATCAGCGGCTCGCGAGAGGGTGGCTTCTACAAGAGCACCGACGGGGGCGAGCGCTTCACGAAGATCATGACCGGCCTGCCGTCGGAACTCATCGGCAAGGGGAACCTCGCGACGACGAACGCGAATCCGAATCGCATTTACGCACTCATCGAAGCCAAGCCCGGCGGCGGCATGTACCGATCCGATGACGCGGGCCAGACGTGGACGGCGACCAACATCACGACGGGCGGCTCTGGTGCAGCGGCCCTTCTACTACACGACGCTCGGCGCCGATCAATTGGACGCTGACGTGATCTACGCCGGGGCCGAGGGCTTCTACAAGTCGACCGATGGCGGGAAGACGTTTCAGACGCTTCGCACTCCGCACGGCGACAATCACGACATCTGGGTCAACCCGAAAGACAGCAACGTGATGATCCAGGCCAACGACGGCGGCGCGAATGTCTCGCTCGACGGCGGACGGAGCTGGTCCTCGCAGAGCAACCAGGTCACGGCCGAGATCTATGGCGTGTGGATGGACGAGCAGTTCCCGTACCGGATCTACGGCGCGCAGCAGGACACGAGCCGGACGTTCAGCATCTCGAGCCAGGCGGACCCCTACAACCTGTCCGATTGGCGCGACGGGCCCGGCTGCGAAACCGGACCCGCGATTCCGCACCCGCGCGATCCGCAGATCGTCTACGGCTCCTGCAAGGGCCAGTACGGCGTGATGGACCTGCGCACGGGCCAGGAGAAGAACTACTGGGTGGGCGGGCAGTCGCTCTATGGCAACCCTGCGAAGGATCTCATTCTGCGATTCCAGCGCGTGTCGCCGATGGCGACGTCGCCGCACGATCCGGAGATTCTCTACTACGGCTCGCAGCACCTGCATCGCACGCGCGACAAGGGTGTGACGTGGGCGAAGATCTCGCCGGACCTCACCGCCAACGATCCGTGCTGCCAGGGCGTGAGTGGCGAGCCGATCACGCGCGACGTCACCGGTGAGGAGTTCTACAGCACGCTCTACGCGATCAGCGAGTCGCCGCTCGAGAAGGGCGTGATCTGGACGGGGGCGAACGACGGGCCCTTCCACGTCACGCGAGACGACGGGAAGAACTGGAAGAAGATCACGCCACCGAACATGCCGGCGGGCGGCCGGGTCGCGTGGATCGACGCGTCACCGCATCGCAAGGGCTCGGCGTACTACGCGGTCTATCGCTACCTGCTCGGCGACTACGAGCCGTACCTCTACCGGACCGATGACTACGGGACCACGTGGACCCGCCTCACCGATGGCAGGAACGGCATTCCGATCGACGCGCCCACGCGCGTTGTGCGTGAGGATCCGCACCGGCCGGGACTGCTCTACGCCGGCACCGAGTTCGGGATGTTCATCTCGTACGACAACGGCGCGCATTGGCAGTCGTTTCAATTGAATATGCCGAACGTGCCGATCAACGACATCAAGATTCATCGCCGGGATCTGGTCGTGGCCACGCAGGGCCGCTCGATTTGGATTCTGGACGATCTGAGCGCGTTGGAGCAGATGGGGGCGCCTTCGCGGCCTGCCGCGGCTCCGGCGTCCCAGGAACTGGCGCCGACCTCGGCGAATGGCGTGATTCTGTTCAGACCGCGTGAGGGATACCGCACGCGCCAGAGTCCGAGTCTGCTTGGACCCGCCGTGCAGTACTACCTGCCGACGTCGCCAGAAGGCGCGGTGACGATCGATATTCTCGACGGCAAGGGCGCCGTCGTGAATACGTACGACAGCAACACGCCAGCCGGCGGTGGTCGTGGCGGACGAGGTGGTGGCGGCGCGGGCGCCGGCGCGGCCGCGGCCATGACCACCAGCATGGAGCCGCCGGATCCGGACGCGGGCGGCGGTGGCGGTGGCGGACGAGGTGGTGGTGGCGGCGTGGTGTCGCGCGTGACGAAGGACGCCGGCGTCAATCGCTTCGTGTGGAACGGACAGCATCAGTCCGGCCTTCCCGTGCCCCCGGCCACGTATCACGTGCGACTGAAGGTCGGCGAGACGACGTTGACACAGCCGTTGACCGTGCTGATCGACCCGCGCATCGCCGCGGGTGGCGTGACGGTGGCCGATCTGCAGGAGCAGTTCGCTCACAACATGCGGCTCCGCGAGCTGTCCGCCGCGGTCGCGCAGACACTGACGCGCGTGAGGACGGCGCGTACGCAACTCGCCAGTGCCACGGGCGCCGACGTGGACAGGAAGAACCGCATCGAAGCGATCTACGAGCAGATGGTCGCGATACCCGAGGGCGTCCGCTACGCCAAGCCCGGCTTGCCGCAGCACGTGAGCTATCTCGCCGGGATGACGACCGGCGTGGATCAGAAGGTCGGGCGCGACGCGATCGAGCGCTACGCGGTGCTCAAGAAGCAGCACGACGACATCAAGGCGGAGCTGGATCGAATTCTGCAATAGAAAGGTTTCGCCCTAAATGCTTCCGTCACGGGCCCGACGGCTCTCGCACGATGAGCACGATGGCACGATGAACACGAAGAGGGACCAGACATTCATCGTGTCCATCGTTCCATCGTGTCCATCGTGAGTAGACCGTGACCCCCGTGCTCCGCCAAAGACGTAGTGGTTGGCTGCTCGCTGGTGGCTGCTGGCCGCCAGCCGTGAGTCCGCACGAGGGACGCGAAAAATCGCTAGAATGTCGGTCTCGATGGCGAGAACGGACGGCGGCCGCGGCGACGTTCTCACGAAACTGCTGCGGCTGGGAAGGGACGGACCGCTCTGACGGCTGATCGCTGGCGCCGCATCGAGTCGCTCTGTCACGCGGCGCTGGCACGCCCGGCTGCCGAGCGTGCTGCCTTTCTCGCCGAGGCATGCGGTGAGGATGAGTCGCTCCTCGCGGAGGTCGTCTCGCTCATCGCGCGTGCCGAGTCCGCGCAATCCTTCATGGAAACCCCCGTCGAAGGCGGGATCCCGCCACCATGCCTCGCCGGCCGCCAGCTTGGCGCGTATCGTATTGGCGCATCGATCGGCGCGGGCGGAATGGGTGAGGTCTACCGCGCCAAGGACACGCGCCTCGGACGAGAGGTCGCCGTGAAGGTTCTGCCGGCCGCTTGGGCCGGCGATGCCGAGCGTCGCCTCCGGTTCGAACGTGAGGCGCGCGCGGTGGCGGCGCTCAACCATCCGAACATCTGCATCATCCATGACGTCGGCCACGAGCAGGGGATCGACTTTCTCGTGATGGAGCTCGTCGACGGTGACTCGCTGGCTACGCGTCTGGCGAAAGGCCCGTTGCCACTCGACCAGGCGCTTGGACACGCGATCGAGATTGCCGATGCGCTGGACAGTGCGCATCGGCAGGGCATCATTCATCGCGATATCAAGCCCGGAAACGTCATGCTGCTGCCGGCGGGATCGGGCAAATCGCACGGCACCCAGGTCAAGCTGCTCGATTTCGGCCTCGCGCGCATCGTACCGTTCGGGGGTGGCGCTGACCCGGTGCCGACCGACAACTCGCCACGGACAGAAGCAGGCGCGCTACTGGGTACGCTGCAGGTACATGGCGCCTGAGCAGATCGAAGGCCGGCCCGCGGACGCGCGCACCGACATCTTCGCGTTCGGTGCGCTGCTCCACGAGATGCTGACCGGACGACGGGCGTTCGAGGGCGCGAGCGCTGCGGCACTCATGGCCGCGATTCTTCGAGAAGACCCGTCGTGGGTCCATCCACGTGAGGTGGGTCGCATCGTACGTCGCTGCCTGGAAAAGGATCCGCTGCGGCGTTACCAGTCTGCCCGGGATCTGCTCAACGACCTGGAAGAGGTCAAGGGCAGCCTCGAGTCGGGGCGGCTCGACACCGCCGGTGCCTCTCCGGCGCAAACAGGACAACGAGACGGGAGACGCATTGCCGCATGGCTGGCACTGGGGCTCGTCTCTGTGGCCATTGCGAGCGCTGGATACGTCGAGTGGCGTCGTCTCGCCGGCCCGTCAGTGGTCAGTGGCCGTTTCCAGCTTCAGCCTCCGCAGGGCGTGGGCATCCAGCCCACGGGCGTCCGTTCCGTTCTGGCGGCATCGCCCGACGGCCAGTGGGTCGCGTTTGGCGGCGTGGGCGCCGAACCGAAGGCGGCCGGCTTGTACTTGCGGCCTATCCGCGAACTCGGGGCAAAGCGGATCGCACCGGCGGCGACGACACCGTTTTTCTCGCCTGACAGCCGCTGGCTCGGCTTCTTTGCCGAGAACGCGATGTACAAAGTGGCGGTGGACGGCGGACGTCCTCAACGCATCTGCACGGTACCGAATACCTCTTCGATCCGTGGGGCAAGCTGGAGCGACGACGGGACCATCGTCTTCTCTCTTGACCGAGCGCTCTGGCGTGTCTCTTCGGCCGGAGGGGATCCGGCGCCGCTCACTCGTCCGGCGGCCAATACGCGCCATTATTGGCCACAGGTGTTGCCCGGCAGCGTTGCCGCCGTGTTCACGATCAACCAGGGTTACAACGACAGATGGCGGCTCGTCGGCGTTGTGTCGCTAAAAGCCGGAGATGTTCGCACGTTTCCGGCGCTGTCGGGCACCGCTGCGCGGTACGTGTCAAGCGGACATCTCGTGTACAGCCGGTTCGGGGTGTTGCACGCTGCGCCATTCGATGTCTCACGGCTCGAGGTCACCGGCAAGCCCATCAGAGTCCTGGATGACGTCAGTACCTTTCTCGGATCGGGCTCTGTGGGTTTCGACGTTTCGGTATCGGGTTCGCTCGCCTATATTCCCGACGCCTATCTCTCTCCAGAGGGACAACTGCTCTGGCTCGATCGCCAAGGACGGGTCGCACCGCTGCTCGACGAGCGCAGACGCTACGTTGGTGTGAAGCTCGATCCTGAGGGCAGACGGCTCGCCGCGGCGATCGCTGATGACTTCGGAGAGGCAGACCTATGGGTGCTAGAAATCGACCGCGGAACCTGGGGACGCCTCACGCACGGGATCCATGCGTGGAGCGAGCTGGCCTGGTCGCCTGATGGGGAATGGATTTTCTTCACGTCCTTCAAATCGGGCGAAGGCGAGGTGTTTAGAATGCGGTCGCGCGGGGGGAGCCCGGAGCAGCTCACCTCCGATGGCTCCGTCTGGGAGCACGCGGGCAGTGTATCCCCTGACGGTGCAACGCTCCTTTTTTGGCAGGCGACAACATCGCAGAGTGACTTGATGACACTGAAGCTCGAGCCGCGTAGTGCCCCGCAGCCCTTCACGAACTCTCCCGAGTTTCTTGAATCATCTCCGCGTGTTGCACCAAACGGCCTCTGGGTCGCGTACGTGTCGAACGAGAGCGGAAGTGTTCAAATTCATGTTCGTCCGTTTCCTGGTCCCGGCACGGGGCTCAGAGTCTCACCCAATGGAGGGACCGATCCCTGGTGGAGTCGCGACGGCCGGGAGCTGTTCTACTGGCGCGATGCCGAGCTCTGGGCCGTGGTCGTAGAGCCGGGCGCCACGTTTCGTCACCGCGTTCCTCGAATGCTCTTCAAAACCGACCGCTTGGCAGGCTTTGGCGGTAGCCTCGAGACTGGGGGCGTGACGGACCGCTTTTTGGCAATTCGACGGGAGTCACCAAATCGGCAGCTCGTGTACATCCCGAACTGGCTCGAGGAATTGAAGCAGGTATTCCGACAGACACAATGAGACTCGACTTATCCCGAGGGGCTTCGCCCCTCGGACTCCCCAACACGCTCTCTCGCGCGCCGCTTCGTCGGCGCGCTCCGTTCGCGTGGCTCGCTCGCCATGCTCGCTCGCGACTTGGAACGAGCGTCAGGTTCATGAGATAGCTTCTAGCGGAGGTCACGTTGTCCGTTCTGCATCTGCGCCACTCTCTTCGCCTCACCGCCATCGCCCTCGCCACCGCTTCGCTCGCGAGCCTGACGGTCGTCGGGCAAAGCGCTCCCGTCGGCTCATTCGAGGGACATGGCGACATCGGCGCGCCGAAGATTGCCGGCTCGGCGGTCTACAACGCCGTCTCGCAGGAGTACAGCCTGTCGGCAGGCGGCGTGAACATGTGGGCGCAGAAAGACGAGTTCCACTTCGTCTGGAAGCGGATGACGGGGGACTTCATCCTGCAGGCCCGAGTCGAGCTTCTCGGCAAGGGCGTCGATCCTCACCGGAAGGCCGGCCTGATGGTGCGTCCCAGCCAGGACGCCGACGCGCCGTACGTTGACGGCGTGGTGCACGGCGACGGCCTGACGTCGCTCCAGTTCCGCCGCACCAAAGGCGCCATCACCGAGCAGGTGGAGTCGGCGGTCAAGGGCGCCGACGTCATCCAGATCGAGCGTAAGGGCCAGACCTACATCTTCTCGGCCGCGAAGTTCGGCGATCCGTTCACCACCTCTCAGGTCTCCGACGTCAACCTCGGCGATGACGTGCTCGTGGGGCTCGCGCTCTGCTCGCACAACGGCGACGTCACAGAGCGGGCAGTTTTCAAAGATGTCCGGCTCGTCCGGCCGATGAAGGACGGCTTCAAGCCGTATGCCGAGTACATCGGCAGCGTGCTCGAGATCCTCGACGTGCAGAGCGGCCGGAAGCAGGTCATCTACCGGTCCGAACAGCCCTTCGAGGCGCCCAACTGGACGACCGATGGCAGCGCGCTCATCTTCAACACCAGCGGACGAGTCGAAGGGCGCGGGCGCCTGCACCGCTTCGACCTGCTGACGCGCCAGCCGACGCTCATCGACACCGGTACCAACAACAGAAACAACAACGACCACGTGCTCTCGTTCGACGGCACGATGCTCGGCATCAGCGACCAGAGCCTTCAGGGTACCGGCTCCACCATCTACACGGTGCCGGTCGGCGGTGGAACGCCCAAGCGAATCACGCAGCTCGCGCCGTCGTACCTCCATAGCTGGTCGCCGGACGGGACGTCCCTGATCTACACCGGCGGGAGGAATGGCGAGTTCGACATCTACCGCATCGCGTCGGATGGCAGCGGCACCGAGGTCAACCTGACCAATTCCAAGGGCCTGGACGATGGCCCTGAGTATTCGCCGGACGGCAAGTACATCTACTTCAACTCGGTGCGCAGCGGGTTGATGCAGATCTGGCGGATGACGCCTGACGGCAAGAACCAGGAGCAGATCACGAACGACGAGTTCAACAACTGGTTCCCGCACATCTCGCCTGATGGGCAATGGATCGCGTTCATCAGCTTCCCGAAGGACATCGACCCGGCCGATCACCCGTACTACAAGCGGGTCTACCTCCGGCTGATGCCCGCCTCCGGCGGACCGGCGAAGGTCATTGGCTATGTCTACGGTGGGCAGGGAACCATCAATGTGCCGTCGTGGTCACCCGACAGCAAGATGGTCGCGTTTGTCAGCAACACCGACGCCATCAAGTAATTCCTTGCGTTCGCCGCGGGCCGGATCACCCAGAACAACTTCCAGCAGTTCCAGGTGCCGCGCATCAACGACGCGCCGGTCCAGGTCGACGTCCACATCGTCGAGAGCGACGCGCCCCCGGGCGGCCACGGCCATGCTAGCATTCCGCCGTGTTACATCCAACGAACTTCAAACTCCTTCGTCTCGGTCTGCTCACCACCGTCGGCCTTGGCATGGCCGTCCCCGGCGCGGTGACACTGGCCGGCCGGCCGCCTGCGCCCCAGTCTGCCGCGGCGCGCCAGCTGCCCCGGAACGTCAAGCTCACTCCGGCCGACGCCGCACGGCTCGCCGCTGACGCGCGCAAGGGCGTTTCAGTCGAGATGCCCCCGAACTTCGAGCTCAAGCTGTGGGCATCGGACCAGCTCATCGTCGATCCAGTGGCGCTCGAATTCGACGAGAGCGGCACGCTCTACGCGACGAGCACCAGCCGCAACAACATGCCGCTCGACATTCGCGACCACCCGACGTGGGTGCCGACGGTCCACACGCTCAAGACCGTTGGCGACCTTCTCGCGTTCTACCGCAAGGAGCTCGCGCCGGAGCGCAGCGCGAAGAATCAGTGGCTGCCGGACCTCAATCAGGATGGCTCGAACGATCTTCGCGACCTCGGTGAGCTCAAGGAGCGGCTGTATCGCATTCAAGACACGGACGGCGACGGGCTGGCCGACACCTCGAAGATCATGATCGAGGGCTTCAACACCGATCCGACCTACGACATTGCGGGCGGACTGCACTACAACGGCGGCGACCTCTTGATCGGAACGGCGCCAGGCGTCTGGCGTCTCAAGGACGACAACAAGGACGGCACCATCGATCGCCAGATCGTCATCAGCGAGGGCTACAGCGTCCACCCGGCGTTTGGCGGGCACGGGATCTCCGGCCTCACCATGGGGCCTGACGGCCGCCTCTACTGGGAAGTGGGGGACATCGGTGTCGCCGTCACCGACAAGGCCGGCAAGCAGTGGTCCTACCCGAACCAGGGTGCCGTAATGCGCTCCGAGCTGGACGGCTCGAACTTCGAGGTTTTCGCCACCGGCATCCGCAACCTGCAGGAGTTCTCGTTCGACGAGTACGGCAACCTGATCAGCGTCGACAACGACGGCGACCACCAGGGCGAGACCGAGCGGCTCGTCTACATCCCGGACGGATCCGACAGCGGCTGGCGATCGAACTGGCAGTACGGCAAGTACACCGACACGAAGAACAATCGCTACAACGTCTGGATGAACGAAAACATGTTCAAGCCGCGGTTCGCCGGCCAGGCGGCGCACATCGTTCCGCCCGTCGCGGCGTATCACAGCGGTCCCTCGGGCATGGTCTACAACCCGGGCACGGCCCTGTCTGACGAATGGAAGAATTACTTCTTCGTCTCGAGCTTTCCCGGTTCGGCCTCCGGCGCCCGCATCTACGGTTTCAAGCTGAAGGAAGACGGCGCGGGCTTTACGCTCGTGGACGACAAGGTGGTGCTCCGCGGCATCCTCACCGTCGGGCTGAAGTTTGGCCCTGACGGCGCGCTCTACCTCGCGGACTGGATCACGGGGTGGGACTCGAAGAACAAAGGGCGCATCTGGAAGCTCGATGCGCCGGCGGCGGCGTCGAGTCCGATGCGCACCGAGGTGCGGACACTCATCGCGGCGAAGTTCGACACGCGGTCGTCCGCGGATCTGACGACTCTTCTGCGGCACGTGGACATGCGGATCCGCCAGAAGGCGCAGTTCGAGCTCGTGCGGCGGGGCGACGTGCAGACGCTCGCCGCCGCGGCGCTTCCGGGGGACGGGGGCCCCCGGAGTGACAAAGCCCCGGCGCACAAGCTGGCACGCATCCACGGCGTCTGGGGTATCGCGCAGCTCGCGCGCACGGGGAAGGACGGCGCCAAGCACGCCGCGCTCCTCACACCGCTTCTCACCGACAGCGGCGCAGAGATCCGCGCGCAGGCCGCGAAGATGATCGGCGATCTGCGTTACGCGCCGGCGGCACCGAAGCTCGTTCCGCTCCTCACGGACGGCGCACCGCGGGCGCGCTTCTTCGCGGCCGAGGCGCTCGGCCGGATCGCCTACAAGCCGGCGGCGGCGCCCATCGTCGCGATGCTCGCCGCCAACGACGACAAGGACGTCTATTTGCGCCACGCCGGGAGCCTCGCGCTCTCGCGGATCGGCGACGCGGCGGCGCTCGGCGCGCTTTCGTCTCACGCTGCCCGCGGCGTGCGCATCGCCGCCATCGTCGCGCTTCGACGCCTTCGGAGCCCCGAGGTGGCGCGATTCGTCACCGACAGCGACGAGGCGATCGTCCTCGAGGCGGCGCGCGCGATCAATGACGACGGGTCGATCGATGGAGCGCTGCCGGCGCTGGCGCGGCTGCTCGGCGACAAGCGGCTGGGCAGTGAGGCGCTGGTCCGTCGTGCCATCAGCGCGAACCTGAAGGTCGGATCGTCTGAGGCCTTGGCACGGATGGTGGCCTTCGCGGGCGATGCGACCGGGCCGCAGGCAATGCGCGTCGAAGCGACCGCCGCGATCGGCGTCTGGACCGATCCGTCGCTCATGGACCGCGTGGACGGGATCTACCTGGGTCAGGCCAAGCCTCGAGACGCCGCCGAGGCCCAGGCGGCGGTCCTTCGGCTCATGCAATCTGCGTCCGTGGAGGACGCGCCGGCCATGAAGATCGCCCTGGCCGAGGCGGCCGGACGTCTTGGCGCGCAGGGTGCCGCGCCGGTCCTGATGACACAGCTGCGAAGCGACACGTCGTTCAACGTGCGTGTCGCGGCCCTCAAGGCGCTCCAGGCGCTCAAAGTGCCGAACATGGACGAGGTCATGAAGATCGCCGTCGCCGACGCCGATCCTAACGTCAGGCGCGCCGCGCTCGGCATCCTGCCGTCGCTGCCATTGAGCGACGCGGCAAAAGTCGAGAGCCTCACCGCGGTGATCCGCGGCGGCGCCGTCAACGATCAGCAGGCCGGATTCGAAGTGCTCGGGACCCTCAAGAGCACCGACGCCGAAAAGGCGCTCGGATCGTTCTTCGAAGATTTCGCCGCGGGCAAGCTTGCGCCAGCCGTCCAGCTCGATCTCGTCGACGCGATGCAGGCGAACGGTTCACCGGTCCTGGCTGCGCGGCTCGACGCCTATCGAAAAACGAAGTCGGTGGACAGCCTTGTGCTGGCATTTCGCGATGCGCTGCTGCAGGGTGGAAGCGTCGAACGCGGCCGCGCTACTTTCGTCGAGAACGCGGCGGCGCAGTGTACCCGGTGCCACACCGTGCGGAACGCCGGCTCGGATGTCGGGCCGAACCTGACCGGCGTCGCCACGCGGCTGACCCGCGACCAGATCCTCGAGTCCCTGCTCGAGCCGAGCGCGCGGATCGCGGCCGGCTACGGCACGGTGGGGATCACGCTCAAGAACGGCAAGCGCGTGGACGGCACGCTGCGAGACGAGACGCCCACTGACGTCGTCGTTGTGGCCGGCACACCGCCGGCCGAGCAGCGGATCGCGAAGTCGGAGATTGCCGACCGGACAAACCCGATCTCCGCCATGCCGCCGGTCGGAATGATCGTCAAGCCGCGTGACGTGCGGGACCTGGTGGCGTATCTCAGTACGCTGAGGTAGTCAGGGGCTGGTCGCCGTCCAAAAGCCTTTCACCGCAGAGGGCGCAGAGAGCGCAGGACTCTCCGAAGGCTAGTCTGGTAGCCATGTCATAAACGGAGACCCCTCACGAAGGCCTCGAAGATCACGAGGCTCGCGAAGACGAGCATCGGTTCGGCTCGACTCCACCACGAGCTACGATCCATGGCTGGTTATTCGATCGCCCGATCCTGGTCAATTCACGGTATAACACTGCCTACGACGGACACGCCTAAGACGCCGGACGCGGTGTCGCGGGGGAACCATTCTGTAGGGGCGCAACCGGAGGGAACTCCGGAAGAGGACTTCCAACCTCAAGCCCGTCAGCTAACCCCGCCGGCGTTTTGGAGGGATTTCTGACCAGCACCGGTACCGCTCCCCGCAAACTTCTCCCACTCACGCTGACTGCCATCGGCGTCGTCTACGGCGACATCGGCACCAGCCCGCTGTACGCGATGCGCGAATGCTTCTTCGGCTCGCACTCCGTGCCTGCCACCCACGAAAACGTGCTCGGCGTGCTGTCGCTCATCATTTACTCGCTGTTGCTGGTGATCTCAATCAAGTACATCGCGATTGTCATGCGCGCAGACAACCAGGGCGAGGGCGGGATTCTTGCGCTGACCGCACTGCTACCGGAACGCACGGATCGTCGCGCGCGTTGGTCGGCGCTCATCCTGCTCGGCATCTTCGGCGCCGGGTTGCTTTACGGCGACGGCATGATTACGCCGGCGATCACGGTCCTCGGAGCAGTCGAGGGACTCAAGCTCGCAACACCGCTCTTCGAACCCTACGTCGTGCCAATCGCAGTCGGGATCTTGATCGCGGTGTTCGCCATTCAGCGCCACGGCACCCACCGTGTCGGGCGACTCTTCGGGCCGATCATGGTGGCGTGGTTCGTGGCGATCGCCGTGCTCGGGGTCATCTGGCTGGTGCGCGCGCCGGTCGTCTTGACAGCCGTTGATCCTCGCCACGCCTTCTCATTCTTTCGCGAACACGGCTGGCACGGATTCGCCGTCCTCGGTGCCGTCTTTCTCGTCGTTACCGGAGGCGAGGCGCTCTACGCCGACATGGGTCACTTCGGCAAGCGGCCCATCCGTTTTGCATGGTTCGCGCTTGTCCTCCCAGCGCTGCTCCTGAATTACTTCGGCCAAGGCGCACTCCTGCTGACGGATCCATCGGCCGCCGCGCAGCCGTTTTTCCTCCTTGCACCGGCCTGGGCTTTGCTCCCCCTCATCGGGCTGGCAACGGTGGCTGCGATCATCGCGTCGCAGGCGCTGATTTCCGGCGCCTTTTCGCTGACTCAGCAGGCGATTCAGTTGGGTTACTGTCCCCGGCTCGATATCGAGCACACGTCCCACTCAGAGATGGGACAGGTGTATGTTCCCCAGGTGAACTGGGCGCTGATGGTGAGTACGATCGTCATCGTCATTGGATTTGGATCATCCACCGCGCTCGCGGCCGCGTACGGCATTGCGGTGACGCTGACCATGGTGATCACGGCGGTGTTGCTGCAGATCGTGGCGATCGAGCGCTGGCGCTGGTCGCCTGCGGTGGCCTACACAGTGACCGGCATCTTTCTGACAATCGACTTGGCGTTTTTTGGCGCGAACGCGTTGAAGATCACGCATGGGGGATGGCTGCCGCTGGTGATTGGCGGTCTGCTCTTCACTCTGATGACGACGTGGAAAACGGGTCGCCAGGTGGTTGCGGCGCGCCTGACGGCACGAGCCATTCCGATCGAGACGTTTCTGAGCCAGGTCGTGGATATGAAGCCTGCGCGCGTGCCGGGCACCGCCGTTTTTATGACGGCACAGCCGCGCGGCACCCCGCCGGCGTTGGCGCACAATCTACGGTACAACAAAGTGCTCCATGAGCATGTGATCACGCTGATGGTGACGACCCAGCCGGTTCCCCACGTGCCTCCGAATCAGCAGGTAACCGTCCGCGCGCTGGGGCAGGGCGTGTTCGACGTCGCGGTCCGGTATGGCTTCATGGAGGATCCCAACGTGCCGGAGGCGTTGGCGCGGGCATGCGAACAGGGTCTGGAGCTCGATGAGGACGACGTGACGTACTTCCTCGGCCGGGAGACGCTGATCGTCACGGCCAACCCCGGCATGACGGCCTGGCGTGAACGGCTCTTCGTGCTGATGGCGCGGAACGCCGTCAGGGCCACGACCTATTTCCGACTACCTCCAGAGCGCGTCGTCGAGCTCGGCGTACAAGTCGAGATTTGATCGGTGTGCCGACCGACGCGCGACCGACCATGGCATTGCCTATCGCGTGGCGGTGTATGCATGGCGACGGAGCGCGGTTTCATTGAGCCGTCGGCCGTGCTTGCGACATGGGGTTGTTTTTCTACGAACTCTGCGCCCTCTGCGGTGACAAGCTTTTGGACAGCACCAGCCTGCCTGAGCGTCCTTGCCTCACCCCTCCCGCAGCACCACCGTCGGATCGATCCGCGCGGCACGACGCGCGGGCAGCCATCCCGCCAGCAGGCCGGTTGCGCAGAGCATCACGGCGGCGGTGACGAACGTCGCTGGATCCCGTGGCTCGAGGCCGTAGAGAAGCGCTGCGACGAAGCGCGACGCCCACAGGCTCAGCGCGGCGCCGGCCGCGACGCCGATGACGACCAGTGAGCCGACGCGCGACAACACGAGACGCACGACGCCCGAAGGGTCTGCGCCGAGCGCCATGCGGATCCCGATTTCCGTTCGCCGCGTGCTCACGGCATACGATGTCACGCCGTAGAGGCCGAGCGCGGCGAGGAGGAGCGCGAGTCCGCCGAAAAACATCGAGAGCCGGGCGACGAGGCGCTCCTGGGTCAGCGTGCCGGCGACCTGGTCGGAGAGCGGACGGAAGGTCAATGCCGCGCGCGGGTCGACACGTCCCAGCGCGTCAGTGAGGCTGCGCACGAGCGTCATCGGCGCACCGTTCGCCGCCCTGATGCCTAGCGCGACGTTCGACGATGGTGATCCCCATTGTTCGAGCGGGATATACATCGTCGGCATCATCTCGGCGCGGAGCGATCGGTAGACGGCGTTTTCTACAAGTCCCACGACCTGATAGGCCGTCGGTCCGCTGCGCGGCTCTTCGGTGGAGAACTGGCGGCCCACGGGATTCTCACCGTTGAAGAACTGCGACGCGAACGCGCGGTTGACGACCGCCACCCGCGGGGCGCCGAAGCGATCCGTGCCGGCGACGTCCCGGCCGGCGGCGAGCTTCACTCCGTAGGTGTCGAACCAGTCTGGGCTGACCGCGTTGACCCAGGACGCGCTGGCGCGGTGTCATTGTCGAACCCGCCTGCGGCACGACCATTGTGTTCCATCCGGCCCGGGCCAGCGGGCTCGTGAACGATGCGGCCGCGTGCGACACGCCCGGCACGGCGGCCGACGCCTGCCGGAGCTGCTCGAACCACTCCCGGCGCTGCTCGGGCGCGACGCCGCTCTGCTGCACGTCGACGTTTACGACGAGAATCGAATCGCGATCGAACCCCGCGTCGCGGGTGGTCAGGGAGAAGAACGTTCTCGCGAAGAGGCCCGCAGCGACGACGAGGGTGAGGGACAGCGCGACCTGCAGCACGACGAGCCCGTTGCGGACGCTGAGGCGGCTGTCGTACGCCACGCCGCGGCTCTGTTCCTTGATGGCTTCGTTCGGCGCCACGCCGCTGATGCCGACCGCGGGCGCCAGGCCGAAGACAATCGATGTCGCGACCGTCACGAGCATCGTGAACCCAAGGACGCGCCAGTCGAACGACAAGTTGAGATAGACGCTGCTATTCGAGGTCGCCAGCTGGGCCACGAGCATCCGGCTGCCCCAATAGGCGAAGACCAGTCCGAGGGCGGCGCCCGCGGCGGACAGGAGCGCCGACTCGGCGAGCAGTTGCCGGGCGAGCCTCAGTCGAGAGGCGCCGAGCGCCAGCCTGACGCTCAGCTCATGGCGTCGCGCGACCGCGCGCGCCAGCAGCAGGTTGGCGATGTTGGCGCAGGCGATGAGGAGCACGAGACCAACCACGACCAGGATCGCCACCAGTGGCTGTTGATACCGGCTGCGGAGCGACGAGAGACCGTGTCGCGGCGGGAATGAAGGTGAGGGGGTCCTCGAGGTATTGCGACTGACCCTGGCCGTTCCTTCCAGGAGGCATGGTCGCCAGCCGAATGTGCGGCTGGAGGCCGCGCAGCATCGCGGTCGCCTGCTCGACGGTCTGGCCGGGCTTCATCCGGGCCATGATGTTCAGCCACCAGGTCAATCGGCCGTCGAGAAAACTCTCCGAGCCGCGGAGCAGCGGTTCCGTGCCGATCGGGATGGCGACATCGTAGGAGCGGCCGACATCGGGCCCGAAGAATCCCCGCTCCGTGATGCCGACAATCGTGAAGGGAACACGACGGATCGTCAGGCTGCGGCCGACCACGTCGGCCGCGCCGCCGAATCGCCGCTGCCAGAAGGCGTAGCTGATGACCGCCACCGCGCCATCCGATCCGCCTCCGCGCGCATCGTCGGCCGGCGTGAGCGTCCGGCCAAGCACGGTCGAGACGCCGAGCACCTCGAACATTCGCCCGCTTGCCCAGATGCCGTTGACGGGGTCCGTCGTTCCTCCGTTCGAGAGGTCGAAGGAATCGGCCGCCCAGGCGAAGGCGCCGTCGGCCAGCTCTCGTTCGTGCGCGCGAATCTGCTCCCAGATCGGGTTGGTCCACTCATCGCCGCCGATGAGCACGAGCTCTTGCGGGTTGCGCACCGGGAGCGACTTGAGGATCAGGCTGTTGAGGATCGAGAAGAGCGCCGTATTGGCGCCGATGCCGAGCGCGAGCGAGAGGACGGCAATCGCGGTGACGAGCGGCGTCGCACGAAGCGAACGCCAGGCGTCGCGCCAGTCGATGGTGAACCGTTGTCGCATCGTCACGTCTCCAAACGCCTCGGCATGATCGACGCGCGGCGCGCGATCCAAGCGGGCGGAAAAACCGAACCAGAAAGTGGAGACGATAGTCGTCATCCAGAAGCCGATCAGGGTACGCACGCCCTCCGCGCGGGCGTCGCCGAGCTCTTGGGAAAAGGCGTAAGTCATGCCCGCGGCAAACCGCGTGCGTACTCGCGCAGGGTAGGCAATGCGCAGGAGCAGGGCGTAGAGCCGCTCGCTGAGGGACGACTGCGCGGCCATCATGCGCGGCCCCTGCGCGCCGGCGTGAGCGCGTCGATCGCCGCCACGAGCGCCGCGAGTCGCGTGCGTTCGGCGGCCAGCACCCGCAGCCCGCGCGGCGTCAGCCGATAGTAGGCGCCACGCCGCGGGTCGTCGTCTGCCGGCCGCTCGGCGGCTTCGACGACCAGACCGTCGTCGATCAGGTGGGTCAGGTGTCGATAAAACGACGCCGTTCCGATCGAGAGGCGTCCGCCGGACTGCTCGCGGACGGCCTGCATCGCGCCGTACCCGTGGGTGGCGCCTTCGGCGAGCGCCAGCAGCACGTGAAAGACGGCCGGCTTGAGCGGCGGTGTATCGCGTTGACTCTGCATGCGGGATCTATATCATATCCATTTTGGATATATCTATCATGAAAGTGTGCTTCCGCCTGAAGGCGGAAGCCACGGGGATTGATTCCTGGAGCGTAGCTTCCGCCTTTAGGCGGAAGTCCTGGAGCCGAAAGCAGCGAACCGCGAGTAGCGAGCCGCGAGTACCTACGATCCGCCTTTGAACATCGGTCCGATGAGGCGCGCCTTGTCGACGCCGGGCTTCGGCTTGAACTTCTGCGGCCGACCGATGTGGACGTCAGCCGTGTAGAGGTTGCCCTCGCTGTCGACGTGGAACTGGTGCACGCCCCAGAAGCCGCCGGGGAACGCACCGAACGAGCCCCACGTCGCTGATGGGATCAGGCGGCCGTTGAGATCGAACTTGAGGAACTTCTGCGTGATGCCGTCGGCGATCCAGAGGTGCTGGTCCTGCGACATCATCGTGTAGTACGGACGCTTGATGTTCGGCCACACGTCGAGAAACTTGCCGTTCTCGTCGAAGACCTGGATGCGCGAGTTGGCGCGGTCGGCGACGTAGAGCCGCCGCTTCGCGTCGATCGAGATGGAGTGCACGGTATTCATGTAGCTGGGGCGCGTTTCGTTCGGCGGCGTGCCTTTCTGGCCCCAGGTCATCAGGTACTTCCCGTTCCTGTCGAACTTCATGACGCGCGTATTGGTGTAGCCGTCGGTCACGAAAAACGTGCCGTCGGGCAGCCAGGCGATGTCGGTCGGCCGCGCGAAGTGCTTCTCGTCGTTGCCCGGAACCTTGAATTCGCCGAGGGTCATCACAATCGTCTTGCCATCGTTGGTCAGCTTGAAGATCTGCTGCGCGCCATCGTCCACGAGCCACACGTGCTTGTCGGGATCGTACGGGTTGATGAGGACCTTGTGCGGCCGGACGAAGCGCGCGTTGTGCTGCTCCCAGGAATCGATCATCTTGCCGTCGCGATTGACGATGTAGAGGACGTGATCCCATCGAGGGTGTCGAGCGGGATCGGTTGCCGATAGATCGTAGTCGGCCGCGTTGCGCGTCGGGGCCAGTCCCTGCGGCGTGCCGAACGTGTCGTTCTCGACAACCGGCAGGCACCCTCGCTGGAAGATAAAGACCTTGTCGGGGCTCTCGGCGAAGATCCCGCCGGTCGAGCCGACGCGGAAGCCGACGCCGCACGGGTTCTGCGGCCAGTTGGGCACGAGGTCGTACGGGCCCGTTTCGTCGCCGCCGCCTTTTTCCTGCGAGATGAGTGAAGCCGCCGCGAGCGAGACGGCGATCAGAGTCACCAACAGTCTGGGAGCGCGCCGATTGTCCATGATCGCCTTTCGCCCGAGCCGTATCCGTGTCGTCCGTGTTGTCCGTGGCTCGCGTTATCCGTGTTGTCCACGGCTCTACTTCAACGGTTTGATGCGGATGTTCTTGTAGTACACCGTGCTGTTCGGATCGTGGGCCTGCAGCGCGATCGTGCCGGCCTTGATTACGCGGTTGGCGAAATCAGGGCTCCCTGCCCACTCTTTGGGCTGCGTCCACTGCACGGTCTGCTTGTCGTTCACCTTGATCGTGATGGTGTCGCCCTGCACGACGACGTGCTCGGTGAACCACTCGTCGTCTTTGGCGAACGACTCCTTGACGTCCGAGACGTGATAGAGGCTCCCGGTCTTCACGGGATCCTTCATGTAGGTGTTGTTCACCTGGATCTCGAAGCCCTTGGAGGGCCAGCCCTTCTCCACGAACTCAGTCAGGATGAAAACGCCGCCGTTCGAGTTGGTCCTCGTCATGACGTCGACCTTGAGCTCGAAGTTGCGGAAGGAGTGATCCATGAAGGGGCCGTCGTAGAAGGCGTGGCCCTGCATTCCGACCGCCTTTGCCACGATGGCGCCGTCTTCAATCTTGAAGCACGCGGGATTGGAGAGCTTCCACCCGGTGAAGTCCTTCCCGTTGAAGAGTTGGGTGAACCCGGGCTCGGCCGCGGGCGTCTGCATGACCACGGCGAGCACTACTGGAGCAAGGCGAATCAGGGTAGTCATAGCGCGCGAGTCTAGCACGTTCGCAGGAACCGCTTCACCGCCGCCGCGAACGCTTCGGGCTGCTCGAGGAAGGGTAGGTGACCACAGCCGGGGATGACCTCGACATGCGGCGCGCCGGGAATCTGCCGCATGAAGGCTGCGACGGCTTCGGGCGGCGCGTACTGATCGTGTTCGCCGGTGATGGCCATCGACGGCACGGTGACGGTACCGGCGATCGCCTCGGCGTTTGCCGCGAGCAGGATCCGGCAGCAGCGGATGTAGGTGTCGACCGTTTGCATCTCGAACAGCCGCTCGAAGGCGGCCACGACTTCTGGGCGATCTCTGAAGGTGTCCGGCGAGAACACGCCCGGCGAGACCTTCTTGCCCCACCCCGCCAGGTCGGCGGCGCCTTCGAGGGCGCGCACGCGATCCGAGAGACGCTCGCGGATGCGAGGCGCAACCTGGGGCACGCCGCCAACGAAGATGAGTCCGCGGACGAGCTCGGGCCATGCCGCCCAGGCCTGGAGCGCCAGGATTGTACCCATCGAGTGGCCGAGGAGGACGAGAGGGCTGGAGACGCGCTCGGCGGCGAGCGCACCGAGGTCGGCGACCCAGGTGTCCATGGAAAAATCGGAACGAGTCGCCGGGAGATCGACCGACACGACGCGGTAGTCGGGTTGAAGCCGCTCGGCCAGCCCGCGGAAGAAATAGGCGCCCCCGCCGAGTCCGTGCAGCGCGAGGACGGCGGGGCCGGTCCCCGTGTCTTCGACGTTCATCTCGGGGTCAGGCGGAGAATCGTGAGTCGCGCGGTTTCGTGCCGAGTCCCTGGGGACGGCGCGAGTCACGATTCACTGCCTGACACCGACGGGCTTCGGCTCGATTCACCTGGCGCCGACCGGCGCCTGGAGGCAGGCGAACACGTCGCGGTAGAACGCCGGGTGCTCGCGCCAGGTCGGCGACGACACCAGGCGGCCGTCGGTGATGCTGTCGGTGGCGACGTATTGGCCGCCCACGGCCTCGACCTCGAGGCGCACGTGCTCGTAGCAGGTGAAGCGCTTCCCTTTCGCGAGGCCCGCGGCCGCGACCAGCTGGATGCCGTGGCAGATCGAGAAGATCCACTTCTGCTGGGCATCGAACTCGCGCAGGATCGCCAGCACGCGCGCGTCGTTCCGCAGGTACTCCGGTGCGCGGCCGCCGATGCACATCACCGCCTCGTAGTCCGCGACGCGGACGTCGGCGAACGCCACGTCGGACTCGATCGCGTATCCCGGGCTCTCCTTGTAGGTGTCCCAGCCCGGTTCGAAATCGTGCATCACGAGGTTCAGGCGCCGCTTCGACGGGGCGGCGACATGCGCCTCGTATCCGGCTTCCTGAAACCGATGCACGGCGAACCAGGTCTCGTAGCTCTCGCCGCCGTCGCCCGTGATGATGAGAATCCGCTTCATTTCAGCTCCCAGCTCCCAGCTCCCAGCTTCCAGCTCCCAGCTTCCAGCTTCCGAGCTTTCAGATTTCCGCCTTCACTTCAGCATTCAGCACTCAGAATTCAGCATTGCCTCCGCGGCCGCGGCCCCGGCCACCGCCGCGCTGCGGCCGTTCCGTGGCAAGCGCGTCGGCCGGCCGTTTGCCGGCCCAGGCGATGCCGCGGAGCAGCATCGGCTGCACCTGCGGATCCGAGAAGTTCGCGTAGTTGTGTCCCTGCATCCACACGAACGCGCGGAAAGATTGCGCCCCCGGCAGCAGGCTCTTCTCGTAGGTCCAGATCTGGGGCACGACCTCGCCCGCGTGCGTCCCCGCGCTCGGCGTCTTCGCCATGACCGCCGTCGCCAGGACGTGAATCTCTGGGGTCTTCGACCACGTCATGTTGAAGAACGCTTCGTCTTTAATCGTGAAGTCGGTCACGCCCTGCATGATCGGGTGCGTCTTGTCGACGACCGTGTAGGGAACGTCAGCCTCGAGCGTGTAGTTCACCTCGCCGTGCTTCTTGGCGCCGCCGACAAACGACGCGAACTCCTCTGGTGCGGGTCCGCACAGCGCGTCGTGGAGGCTCACCAACCCGCCGCCCCGGCGCAGAAAGTTGTCGAGCGTCGCGCGATCTTCCATGCTGAGATAACCGGCGTCGCCCTTGTAGATCACGAGCACGTCAGCCGACGCGAGCTCTCGTGCCGACGGAAAGTGCAGCGCTCCGTCGACGATGGCGCCGCGGTTGGTGAGGAGCTTGCTCCAGTCGGCGAGGAACTGCGGGTAGTCGTGCTGACCTTCGGCGTGCGTCTTCAGGCCTGCCTGAATGAACACGCGGAGCGGCGGCGCCTGCGGCGCCGGCGCCGCGGCGGGCGCGGCCTGCGGTGGTGGCGGTTGCTGCGCCATGACCGATGTACATAACACAACCGCTGCGGCCAGCAGCGTGAGCCGAACTTTCATGAGTGATCCTCCTGAAGCCCGTGATCCGCGTCCCGCGACCAGAAATCCGCGATCGCGTAGCGAAGCCGCATGACCCGTTCCGCGAATCGCGACGGACATCGTATCCGATCTCGCACCGGTCGTATCGCGGGGCGATATCGGGGTACGCGTGTGTCTACGCCTCTAAACGGCAGGACGTTTCAGGGAGTTTCTCGGTGTCAGGCGGGAGGAGTGAGGCGGGAGGCTCCGTCGCCTCCGCTCCCTCTACACGATCGCACTCACTGCTGCCGCTTGAACACGAACGTCTGAGGCTTCTGGCCGCCCTCGGCGCTGATCGTCGCCTCGAGCGACCCGTCGGGGCGCTTCGTGTAGCGGATCATCTTGGGATAGTCGTGCGCCGGGTTCTCGAACGTCGCGCTCGAGTCGTCTACCTTGGTGAGGGTGAAGTCGGTCGCCGGCGTCCGGCCGTTCGGCATCGCGGTGTAGACGAGCCCGCCGTCGCGTTCGACGATGCAGAGGAACTCGAAGGCGGACATGAGGCCGTCGCGGAGCGTTCGAGAGATCGCGAGCATGGAGCCGCCGCCCGATGGCGTCCAGCGCTCTTCGATCGTCTTCCCGGGTCGAACTGCCCATCGTCCCGGTCCACACGCCGGAGATCCAGGCGACCTGGGCCATCGTGGCCTGTGTCCTCTGCGTAGGTGGAGCGGACGCTGCCGGCGGGCCGGTGCGCTTGTAAACCGTCGCGGCGGTGCGGGGCGCGGCCTGACCGGCCGTGCTCGACGTCGCTTCGACGCGCAGCGTGTCGGGCGACTCCAGCCTGAGCGTATTGGTGAGATCGGTCTTGACGGGTTTGCCGTTGGGCGGCACGAGGCCGATCATCGAGAGCGTGACGGCCTGTCCATCCCACGCCCCTTTCCACGTCGCCGCCGAGTCCGCTTCGCACAAACGTGCCGGCGTCCGGCTCGTGACCTCCGGTCCGTCGAGCACATACTTGATGGTCGTCGGCGTTCCGTTGACCGTCCGGGTGAGCGTGAAGGCAGGATCCTGATGGGCGATCGTGAACTGCGCCCCGAAGACCTGCGGCGCGGGGCGGCCCGCCGCTGGTTCGCCGGTGGCCGGCACCACAGCCCAAGTGCCGGAAAGATCCGGACGCGGCTGCGCACCCGCGCTCGTCGCTAACAAGACCATCACGCCCACCGCCGCTACGCGCTGTCGCATACCTCGATTCCTCCCCTTTCGACTATAGCCTGCCAGCTGGTACGTGGGGCTTGGACAAATGCGACATCAGTGGGCTCTGGGCTCTCGGCTCTGGGCTCTAGCAAGATCATCAACTGGGTAGTCGAGGGTTTGCCTAGAGCCTGGAGCCTAGAGCCTAGAGCCGATGTAGTATCGTCCGCCCGTGCCCCCCACATCCGCTCCGGTTGCCGACCCCTACGTCCTCGCGCCGAACGCGGTCGAAGTGCCGCCGGCCTCGCTCTCGCGCGCGCTCGGACGCATCGGGCCGGGGATGGTGCTGGCGGCGTCGATCGTCGGGTCCGGCGAGCTCATCGCCACGACGACCCTCGGGGCACAGGTCGGGTTTGCGGTGCTGTGGATCATCGTTCTCAGCTGCGCAATCAAGCCGGTGGTGCAGGGGGAGTTCGGCCGCTACACGATTGCGACGGGACACACCGCGCTCGAAGGGTTCAACCGCGTGCCGGGCCCCCGCGCCGGCGTGAACTGGCTCGTGTGGACCTGGGCGTTTACGGTCACGTTGACGCTGCTGCAGGTCGGGGGCATGTATGGCGGGGTGGCGCAGGTGCTGCACCTCCTCGTGCCGGCGGTCTCCGTCAACGTGTGGGTCGGTGTGTGCTTTGTCGTCACGCTGGCGCTCTTGCTCGGCGGCGGCTACGAGCGGATTGAACGCTTCGCCATCGTCAAGGTCGGTCTGTTCACGGTGCTGACGGTCTGCGCGGCGGTGATTCTGCTTCGGCGGCCAGACGCCGTCAGCTTGTCGGATCTCCAGGGCGGCTTCAGCTTTCAGCTTCCCGCCGCGGGGCTGGCGACGGCAATCGCGGTCTTCGGCATCACCGGCGTGGGCGCGACCGAGCTCGTCATGTATCCCTACTGGTGCGTCGAGAAGGGTTACGCGAGGTTCGTCGGCGAGCGCGATGGATCGGCGGCGTGGGCGGCGAGGGCCCGCGGCTGGATTCGCGTCATGCACCTCGACATCACGTGCTCCCTCGTGATCTACACGATGGCAACGGTGGCGTTCTACTTGCTCGGGGCCGGCGTGCTGAACCGGATGGGCCTGGTGCCCGCCGAGCGGGACACCGTCATCGTGCTATCGAATATCTATACGCAGACGCTCGGCGCGTGGGCGCTCTGGCTGTTCTACATCGGCGCCGTCGTGACTCTCTACGGAACGGTCTTCGCGTCGACGGCCGCGCACGCGCGCCTGTTTGCCGACGCGGTACGCATCGCCGGCGGGTACGCGCGCGACGACGGCGCGAGCCGCCTGCTCTGGCGGAACCGCTTCGTCGTCTTGCTGTCGGTCGTGCCGGTGACGTTCTACTGGTTCCTGCGATCGCCGGTGCAGATGGTCGTCGCAGGCGGCATCGCCCAGGCGCTGATGCTGCCGCTCATCGGCGGTGCGGTGATTTACCTTCGTCACACGCAGCTGCCCGACGAGATTCGTCCGACGCTCGGGACGACGGTCATGCTGTGGGCATCGAGCAGCGTCATGCTGGCGTTTGCGGTTTATTACGCGTGGTCGCGATTGTGACGGTAGGAGCCAGAACTAGATACATCTACAACAAGCTACCTCGCAGAAGCTCTGCCAGACGACCAACCGCGAAGGCCTCGAAGACCGCGATGACCACGAAGAAGAGTTAGTAGGGATGTATCCTTCGCGCTCCTCGCGAGCTTCGCGCTCATCGTGAAGGTTTCCGTGGGCGCTCAGCGCTGCACCGTCCGAATTCCCGACGGCCCGCCGCCAACCTTGATCGATGGACCGATGGCCAACCGTCGCCCGTCGAAGCCGAACGTCATGATCTCCCGCTCGACGGCGCATTGCGTCAGAACCGTGCGCGCGTCCGCGCTCCAGGCGATGCCCTGGCACCAGTGGCCGATCTGCGTCTCGGCGACGAGCGCCAGCGCCGTCTTGTTCAAGGCGTAGATTCTCAGCCAGCCGTAATCGTGAAAGAGCGGCGACGTTCTGGCGGCGTTCGATCCGTTCATCACCGTGACGGCCACGAAGCGCCCGTCGGGCGAGACCGCGAGCCCCTCTGCGGTCGGGCCCACGCTCACGTGATTGACCGTGCGCGGTGGGTCGGCGGCGAGGTCGATGACGCTGAGCGTGTCGGCGCCGCCGGTTGGGCCGACGCCGATGCTGGCGACGATGGCGGTGTCGCCCGATGGCGTCACGTCGATCCCGTAGGGCTTGAGGTTCGCCGCGATGTCGCGTTTGGTGTTCTCGACCTTGCCGCCGTCGATGCTGAGCACCGAGATGAGGCTGTCGTTGTTGCGCGTCACGAGTGCGGTGCGGCCGTCACGCGTGAAGACCACGCCGCTCAACAGGCTCTCGGGCGTCCCCACTTCGACTTTGCCCGCGGCGGCGACCATCTTTCCGGCGATGGTGAACACCGAGACCGTCCCTTCGAAGCGATTGGCGACGAGCGCCAGCGTTCCCGCGCGATTGATCGTTACTCCCGACGCGCCGTTGCCCGCGCGGAGCGTGGCGAGCACAGCCGGCGGCGACGCGCGGAGGTCGATCACCGTGAGCTTGTCGTCGGGCGCCGTTTTTGCTGAGTCGGCTGGATCGAGCCGGGTCGAAGAGGCGACGAGCGCCAGGGATTCGTCCGGCGTAATCGCAACGTTCTGCGGCGGGCCGACGATCGAGTTTGGCACCGGGATTTCCACGACCACGCGAGGCTGTCCACGGCTGAGGTCGATGATGGTCACGGTATCGGGTGGGGCATTCGGCACCGTCGTGTTGACGCCGTCGACCAGCCGCACCTTGGAATCATTGGCCGAAACCACGATCTGAGCATGGGCGTTGGGACAGAACGTGGGACAGAGAAGACTCGCCGCAATGGACACAAGGATGTGACGACTCGAGGTGGTCAGACCTCCGCGATGCGTGCTCATAAGGTGGTTATTTTACAGCCAATAAACTGGTATAACAGTTTCCGTGTGGTAAGTTCCGGACGTCCATCAGGATCCGGACGCTCAGGCGCGCACGACGCGAGCCGGCGAAGGGATCCTTCATACAACTCCTGGAGGAGGGATCCATGAGCCGACAGCAAAGCTGGCATGCTCACCTTCGCCGCATCGCGTTAGGCTGCATCTTGCTGCTTGGCGTGTCGACGACGGCGTTTGCACAGTTCGATCGCGGAACAATCTCAGGTACGGTCAAAGATTCCCAAGGTGGCATCGTCCCGGGCGCAACCGTCACGGCGACGAGCACGCAGACACAGCAATCCCGCACGACCGTCACCGACGGCAGCGGCTACTACACATTTCCCAACCTGACGGCTGGCCGTTACGAACTTCTGATTGAGCTGAGCGGCTTCAAGAAGATCAGCCGCTCGAACGTGCAGCTTGACGCGGCCGGCACGGTCGGGTTGGATTTCACGCTCGAGGCTGGAGCCCTCACAGAAGAGGTGACGGTGACCGCCGAAGCCTCGGCGCTCCAGACGGAGGTCGCGGTTAGAAAATCCGTCGACGCCAAGGACATCGAGTTGCTGTCGTTCTCGGGCAGGAATCCGATTGGCGTCCCCGCGCTCAAGGCCGGCGTCGTCGGCGGCAACTTCAACAACGCGGGGTTTGCCTCGCTGACCAACGGCGGCTTCAGCATCAACGGCGGCCGGACCGACGAGAATACGATCACGGTCGACGGCGCGGTCGCGATCCGCACGCGTTCGTCCGGCGCGACCATCGGCGTCCAGAACGTCGACACCATCCAGGAAGTCCAGGTGCTCACGGCCAATTACATGCCCGAGTACGGGCGGGCGAGCGGCGGCCAGATCCGCTTCGTGACCAAGAGCGGCAGCAACCGCTACAGCGGCAGCGCCTCTTATTTCTACCGTGACGACTCGCTTCAGGCGAACACCTGGACGCGCAATAAGAGTACGAACGCGGCCGACGCCGACCCGTCGCCGTTCGACTACAAGCAGTACCGGCTATGCGTTTGGCGGTCCCATTCCCGGCGAGATGTTCAAGAACAAGGTGTTCTTCTTCGGCGCGCAGGAGTGGGTGAATTTCTTCCAGGTCGAAACGAGGACCAACACCGTTCCGACAGCGGCCATGATCAACGGCGACTTCAGCCAGTTGCTGGGCTCGAATCCGTTCTTCAGCGCTCCGCGTCAGATCCGCGACCCGCTGACCGGCCAGCCATTTGCGAACAACATCATCCCGCAGAACCGGCTGTCGCCAAACGGCGTCGGCATCATGAAGCTGTATGGGCCGCCGACCGACGGATTCCAGAATGGCTCGCTCAACCAGTTGATCACGAGCGACAACCCGCAGGATCAGCGCAAGGACAACCTGCGTGTCGACTATCGATTAAACAACAATCATCAGCTGACGGGCCGCTACACCTATTACAACTGGATCGCCATTGACGCGTTCCGCGGCCAGTTCCCCTTCGCCCGCACCGACTGGGAGCGGCCGAACTGGACGACGAATTTCAACCTGGTGAGCACGATCGGCAGCAACCTGGTCAACGAGGTGAGCTACAGCTACTCGAAGGACCAGGTGTTCATCAACGTCTTCACCGAGTCCGGGCTCTATCAGCGGAGTCGGACCGGGATCAACTATCCCTACATCTTCACCGGCAAGGAAATCGACGACAAGATCCCGACGGTGAATATCGACACGTTCACCGGCTTCGACGGCGGTCCGTATCCGGCGTTCTCTGAGGGGCCGATCCACGTCTGGTCGAACACGACGACCTACGTGAAGGGACGACACACGTTCAAGGCCGGAGTCTCCTTCGAGTATTCCGGAGAGGATGACTTCGATCAGATCAACGTCAGCGCGATCCAGGGCGGCACGAACAACCAGAACGGCCAGTTCGAGTTCCGCAACAACCGCACGAGTGGCTTGACCACCGGTACGGCGCTCGCCGACATGGCCATGGGACACTTCCAGACCTACGCAGAGCTCGGCGAACGGGCGTTCACGAGGTGGCGGGCGCTCGCGACCGACATCTTCGTCCAGGATTCATGGAAACCGCGCAGCGACCTGACGATCGAGGGCGGCGTGCGCTACGTGATCTGGCCGCCGTGGTACTCGACGACGAACAACATCGCCAACTTCGACCAGAGCGTCTATAACGCGGCCAACGCTGCGGTGATGAGTCCGGTCACCGGCCGACTCGTGTCCGGCCCGCGCTACAACGGCATCGTCCTGCCGGGCGACGGGTTCGAAGGGGACGGGAACGACCTCGGAGTGGCCTCGAATCCGCAGGTGCAGGCGCTGTTCATCGGTGAACCGCGCGGGTTCGCGAAGACGCACTACAACGTGTTTGAACCGCGGGTCGGCATGTCGTACTCGGTGGACCCGAAGACAGTCGTCAGGGCAAGCACTGGCGTCTTCCACAATCGTGTCACGCTCAACGATTCCTTGCTGCTCGGCGGCAACCCGCCCTTCCAGCCGATGGTCGCGGTCAACAACGGCAGCGTGGACAACCCGGCTGGTGTCGGCGGAGCCGGCGGCACGGACCTCGCGTTCGCCATGCAGGCCATCGACACCGAGTTCAAGCACCCGACGGCGTACATGTGGTCGGCGGGGATCCAGCGCGAGATACCTTGGGGCTTCGTCGTTGACGCCACCTACGTCGGCCGGCGCGGGCTCTACCTCCAGCGCGAGCGGAACATCAACCAGCTAATCGAAGGTGAGCTCAACCGGAACCCGGCCGGAACGGCAATCGAGTCGCTTCGCCCCTACAAGGGCTACAACACGATCCGTCTGTCGGAGAACGCGGGGCGCTCGATCTACAACAGCCTGCAGCTGAGCGCCGACAAACGCTACTCCAATGGCTTCAAGGTCAGTGTCGCTTATACGCTGGGGGTATCCGAAGACAACGCGAGCGACAAGCGCAACGTGCTCTGGAACTCCTACGACGACACGAACTTCTGGGGTCCGTCGAGCTTCGATCGCAAGCATGTCCTGGTCGTTTCGTACATCTACGACTTGCCCTTCTGGCGGGAGCAGGAGACGTTAATGAAGAACCTCCTTGGCGGCTGGCAGGTGTCTGGCGCCAGCTTCTTCCGGAGCGGCACGCCGTTCTCGATCACTCGTGGCAACGACATCGCCGGCGTCGGCGGCGGCGACCAACCGCTCGACATCGTCGGCGACATCAATGCCAACGCCAATAGGCAGTTCTCTGAGGGCGCCGGGAACGACACGAACTTCATCTTCAACCCCACGGCCCTGGCAAACCCTGCGGCCGGGAGGTTTGGAAATCAGACCCGGAATCTGATTCGCAACCCGGGGGATCAGCAGTGGGACTTGGCGCTCTTCAAGAACTTCAATCTCAGTGGATCGCAGAGACTGCAGTTCCGCATGGAGATGTTCAACTTCATCAACCACCCGAACCTGAGCGGTCCGAATACGGACATCACCAACGCGAATTTCGGCCGATCGATCTCGAAGGATGGCAACCGGCGCGACATTCAGCTCGCGCTTCGCTACACGTTCTAGGCCGCGGATCACACGGATTCATGCGGACGAACGCACGCCGGGCGGTTTCCAAACCGCCCGGCGTTTTTCTTGTACGGCTGACCTGGTTACAGCCGCTTACGATCCGCCTCACCGGTTGCCGGCGAGAGAGTCGTAGAATGGCGGGATGGTTCTGCTGTTGCTCGCCGGATGCCGCGCCGCAAGCCAAGACACCAATCAAAAAATGACACGCGCGAGGTTCAGCGACTTATCTCAGGGCACAGGCCTCCTGATGTGGTCCGTTCTCGGATTTGGCGCGCTGCTCGGCGCGGACCGCGTGGCCGCGCGCGTGCAGACGACTGGAGTGAGCTTTTCGTTCAAGAACATCGCGACCGAGGCTGGTCTCGTCGCGAAGACGATCTACGGCGGGCTCGAGACCAACCGGTACCTGCTCGAGACGACCGGGACCGGCGCGGCCGCGTTCGACTATGACGGCGACGGCTGGATCGACATCTTTCTCGTCAACGGCACGACGCTCGAGGGATTTCCAGCCGGCAAGGAACCGACGAACCACTTGTATCGCAACAAGGGCAACGGCACGTTCGAGGACGTGACGACTCGCGCCGGCCTTGCGCAGGGCGGATGGGGGCAGGGCGTCTGCGCCGGCGACTACGACAACGACGGTCATGACGATCTCTTCGTCACCTATTGGGGCCAGAATCGCCTCTATCGCAACAAAGGCGACGGTGCGTTCGAAGATACGACGGCCCGCGCCGGCCTGACCCAGCCGCGCACCCGCTGGGGCGCCGGCTGCGCCTTCCTCGACTACAACCGCGACGGCCTCCTCGACATCGTCGCGGCCAATTACATCGATCTCGATCTCAAGGCGACGCCGCTTCCGTCCTCGGGGCTGTGCCGCTACAAAGGCCTGCCGGTCGCATGCGGGCCTCCGGGTCTGCCGGGCGGCAAGAACGTGCTCTATCGCAACCGTGGGAATGGCGCGTTCGAGGACGTGTCCGATGCGTCAGGCATCGCGGCCGCGCGCGGTACCTACGGGCTGGGCGTTGCCACCGTCGACTTCGACAACGATGGCTGGCTCGACGTATATGTCGCCAACGATTCCAACCCAAGCGCGCTCTACCACAACAATCGCAACGGCACCTTCACCGACATCGGGATCGCCGCCGGCTGCGCCTACAGCCAGGATGGGAAGCCGCAGGCGGGGATGGGCGTCGCGATCGGCGACTACGATCGCAACGGCACGCTGGACATCTTCAAGACGAACTTTGCCGGCGACACCTCGACGCTCTACGCCAACACCGGCAAGGGCGCCTGCGAGGATCGCACGTTTGCCGGCGGCATCGGCCTCAACACGCGGTGGCTCGGCTGGGGCGTCGGCTTCGTCGATCTCGACAACGACGGCTGGCTCGATCTCTTTCTCGTCAACGGACACGTCTATCCGGAAGTCGATCGCCTCAAGACCGAAGCGGGCTACAAGCAGCGCAAGGTCGTCTACCGGAACCTGAAGAACGGACGTTTCGCCGATGTCACGGAGCAACTCGGTCCGCCTGTGACGATTCCCAAAGCCGGTCGTGGTGCGGCGTTCGCCGACTTCGACAACGACGGCGACGTCGACGTCGTCATTAACAACGTCCACGATACGCCGGACCTCTACCGGCTGGACCAGACCGGTGACCGTCACTGGCTGGCCGTCAAACTCGTTGGCGCCGAGTCGAATCGCAGCGCGATTGGCGCGCGGGTGCAGCTGGTCACGGCCGATGGCGTTCAGGTCCAGGAAGTTCGGGGCGGCGGCAGCTACTACTCGCAGAGCGACTTCCGACTGCACTTCGGCCTTGGATCGGCGACGGCCATTGACCGTCTCGAGGTGCGCTGGCCAAACGGCCGCGAAGAGACATGGACGGCACTAGCGATCGACAAGTCACACACGCTCAAGGAGGGTTCGGGCACCGAGAGGAAGGCGCCGTGAAGTCGCTCTTGAGCCTGGCGCCGCAGCTGATCCTGCTTGGCATCGTCCTGCGAGCGAGTGAAGGGCCCGCGGTGGTTGCTCAGACCACTCAGGCGCAGTCGCCGCAAGCGTCGACTGCGGAGAGCCAGGTCAAGGCCGTCCTCGTCGAAGCTCGCAAGCTCGTCGACGATGGCAAGCCGCGAGAGGCGGTCGCGAGGCTCGAGACGCTCGACACGTCGGTGCCCGAAGTCGCCCGGCTGCTGGGTGTCGCGTACTATCACGGCGACGACCACCAGCGAGCGATCAAGCAGCTCGTCCCATTGGTGTCCACTCCCGGCACGCTGCCTGAGGGATCGATCGAGCGCCGCGAAGCAATTCAAGTCCTCGGACTTTGCTACTACCTGACCGGGCGGTATCCAGAGGCCATTCCGCTTCTCGAAGAGACTCGTGTCTGGGCACAGGACAACCTCGAATTGGGATACATCCTCGGGCTCGCCTACATCCAGGCGCGCCAGCCGGATGCCGCGCGAACCTCGCTCGCTCGCACGTTCCGGCTCCCGCCGGATTCCGCCGGCGCGCACGTCATTGCCGCGCAGATGATGTTGAGGCTCGAGATGGAGCCGCAGGCAGAGGCAGAGCTGAAGCGGGCGATCGAAAAAGATCCGCGAACGCCCCGCGCCAACTACCTGCTTGGCCAGACGGCCCTCTTCAGAGGCCGATTTGACGAGGCGATCGCGTTGACCGAGCGCGAGCTGGCGGCGAACCCGAGTGATGCGATGGCGCTCCATCAGCTTGGCGATGCCTACCTGCGCGCGTCGAAGCCAGACCAGGCCATGGCGGCGCTGCAGAAGTCGCTCTGGCTCAACCCGTACTACAGCGCTCCCTACATCCTGCTCGGGCGCCTCTATATGACGAAGGACCAGCCAGCAACTGCCGAGGGCATGCTGCGCCGGGCCATCCAGTATGATCCCAACAATCGATCGGCGCATTACCTTCTCGGTCAACTCCTGCAGCGGGTCGGCCGCACCGAGGAGGCCAAGAAAGAATTTGCCATCGCCGAATCGCTGCAGCCGCCAGGACGATGAGGGCCACGGTGCGGTGCTTGGCTGTGGCCTCGGCGTGCGCGGCTGCGGTAGCGATCGGATCGGCACAGCTGCCGAACGCACCAGCTTCGTCCATTTCTTTCACCGACGTCGCACGCGAGGCGGGTCTCGTCCATCCGTCGATTTTCGGAGGCATCGACCGCAAGCGGTACATCATCGAGACCAATGGCGCGGGGGTTGCGCTCGTGGACGTCGACCGCGATGGCTGGCTCGACGCGTTGGTGCTTAGCGGAACCCGGCTCGACGGAGCGCCTGACGCCACCAACCGGCTGTATCGCAACAAACGCGATGGCACCTTCGAAGACATCACCGAACGAGCAGGCGTGCGACGCACTGCCTGGTCCTCGAGCGTCTGTGCCGGTGACTACGACAACGATGGCTGGATCGATTTGTTCGTGACGGCGTACGGCCAGAACGTGCTCTATCGAAATCGTGAAGGACGGTTCGAGGACGTCACAGCGGCTGCCGGTTTAGCGACCACAGGTGTGCGGTGGGGCTCTGGCTGCTCGTTCGTCGATCTCGATCGCGACGGGCGGCTCGATCTCTTCGTTGCCAACTATCTCAAGTTCGACCTCGAGAGTGTGCCCGAGCCCGGAACCGGTCCGAACTGTCTCTGGAAAGGAATCCCCGTCAATTGCGGACCGAAGGGACTGCCCACTGATACGAACCTCCTCTATCACAACGACGGCAACGGCAGGTTCTCGGACATCTCCGAGCGCTCGGGCATCGCGCGCGTGACCGGACGTTACTCGATGACCGCAGTCGGCGCCGATCTGACCGATGACGGCTGGCCCGACATCTACGTCGCGTCTGATTCGACGGCGGCCATCCTCTACCGAAACAATCGCGACGGCACGTTTACCGACATCGCGGTCGAGAGCGGAACGGCCTACAGCGAGCACGGCAGCCCGCAGGCGGGGATGGGCGTCGCTGTCGGCGACTACAACGGCGACGGCCGGCTCGATCTCGCGAAGACCCATTTCTCCGACGACATTCCGGCGCTCTATCGCAATCTCGGCAAGGGCTTGTTCGAGGATGCGGCGGTCGCGGCGGGTCTGCACGTTCAGAACCGCTACGTGCAGTGGGGCACCGCGCTGGCCGACTTCGACAACGACGGCCTCGCGGATCTCTTCTACGTCACCGGGCACGTGTATCCGGAGATCGAGCGCGCGGCCGGCATGGAAGGGCAGTATCCACACAAGGGCCCGCGCATCCTGTTCCGCAATGCCGGCAACAGCCGGTTCGCGGACGTCAGTAGCGCAGGTGGGCCAGGCCTGACCACGCCGCACTCGAGCCGAGGCGCCGCGTTCGGCGATTTCGACAACGACGGTGACGTCGACGCGCTGGTGATGAACATGAACGAGCCGCCATCGCTGTTGCGCAACGATTCACGAAGCGGGGGCAACTGGATCGAGGTGGTACTCGATGGCCGTGCATCGAATCGCGCCGCAATCGGCTCGACGGTGATCGTGACCGTTGGAGGCCGCAAGCAAGCGCGAGCCGTGTTGAGTCAATCGAGCTACTACTCGCACGACGATCTGCGTCTGCACTTCGGCCTCGGCGCGGCCACGCGCGTCGACGACATTGAAGTGCGATGGCCGAACGGAGCAGTGCAGCAGATGAAGAACGTTGACGCAAGACGAGTCGTCACGATCGTCGAGCAGTGATCGAGTTGAGCTATAGCGCTTTCATTTGTCCGTAGTGTCCGCCTTTAGGCGGACCGGCTAAAGTCCAGCTAAAGCCGGACACCACGAGCTACAAAGAAGTGAAAACCGCTCTAAGAACTCAGCGGCGAACACAGCTCAGCCTGGTGAAAACGATGTCCGCACACGGGTGTGTTTGTGTTCATCGCTTTCGTGCTTCTTGTTTCCGGAGCACGTGCGCAATCGCGACCGCCGGCATCAAAGCTCACGATCAGCGAGGCGCTTGCCGGGGCGCGGACATTGCTAGCCGCGAACGACTTGGCGGGCGCGCGCGCCAGGTTGGAAACCGCCCTCGCTCAGAATCCCGCCTCGGCGGAGGCCTATTACCTGCTCGGCGTCATCGCGGAGCGTCAGAACGATCTGAGCGCCGCGGCGGCTTCGTATCAGGAAGCCATACACCTGAATCCGAAGCTGGCGCTGGCGCACGATCGCCTGGGGTTCGTGCTGGGGCTCCTCGGACGCACGGAAGAGGCTCTTGCCGGATTCGAGCGTGCCACACAGCTTGCTCCGGATCTTTTCGACGCTCAATACCACCTCGGTGCGACACGATGGTGGACGAAGGATCTCGATGGCGCGCTCATCGCGCTGCAGGCTGCCGTACGGCTCCAGCCCGCCCACGCCGAGGCGCGGTACTATCTGGGGCTCACGCTCAGGCAGAAGGGGCGCTTCGACGAAGCCATCGAGCAGCTCCGGCGCGCAGTGCGCGCCAACCCGAAGCTCGTCCCGGCGCGCGTGCAGCTCGGTGTTGCACTGCGCGAGCGCGGGGATCTCGACGGGGCGATCGACGAGCTGAAATCCGCGCTGCAGCTGGACCCCCGGTCGACGGATGCACGGAACAGTCTCGGCCTCACGCTGATGCAGAAGGGAGAGGCCGAGGAGGCGATCGCGACGTTCCGTGCGCTCGTTGAGAACGAGCCGGCTAACGCGACGGCTCGTCTGAACCTGGGCACGTCACTGCTGCAGCGCGGCGATCTGGATGCTGCTGTCGTGGTGTTCAAAGAAACCATCGAACTGCAGCCCGCGAATGCGGAAGCGCGATACAACCTCGGTGTCGCGCTCAAGCAACAGGACGACTTCGCCGGCGCCGAGACCGAGCTGCGACGCGCAGCCGAGCTCGACACGTCTCTTCCCGACGCTCCCTTCACCCTCGGTGTTGTCCTATGGCAGACCGGCCGCGCAGACGAAGCCGTGCGTGCGCTGCGTGAAGCCATCACCCGCCGCCCAGACTACGCCGATGCCCATTACATGCTCGGAACGATCCTGAAACAGCAAGGCGCCGCCGCAGAGGCGCTCGCCGAGTTTCGCGAAGACCGTAAAGTATCGGCCGGAATCGGCGGAAGCTCACCTGAGTCTCGGCGAGATGTTGCGGCAAGCCGGAGAGGCGGACGCAGCCGCCGCTGAAATGCGGGAAGCGGAACGACTCAATCGGAAGAAGGCGGACGAGCAGGCTTCGACGTTTGCTGTCGGCGTCGGTCTTCAGAAGCTCAAGACAGGCGACCTCGCCGGCGCCGTCGCAAAACTCCGCGAGGCCGTCCGACTTGCGCCTGAGAATGCGCAGGCACACTATCAGCTGGCACTCGCGCTGCAGCAGACTGGCGCGCGCACGGAAGCCCGCACCCATTTCGCTGAAGCGCAGCGGCTCGCACCGTATCTGCGTCCGCCCGCCGACACCAAAGACAAACAGTGATCTCGCCGCGCTACCTCGACAGCTGATTGTTTGACTCGCGGAGCTTGTTGACTGAGCCGTTGCTGACTCGTCACAAAATCGTATTATCCGCTTGACCCTCGGAGCCGAGCACACCTACGATCTTCTGTCGACACGTCACACCGCGCCCTTCATCACGCGGCCTCACCACATCCTGCACCGGCTGCGATGAAGAGCGACGAAGGAGGCTGCATGTCCCGTCGCCTTCAGACGCCCACCGCGTTTTCCCCACATCGGCTGATTGTGATCCTAGGCGTGTTGATCGCGCTCACAGCTCTGCCGCGCAGCGCTACGGCGCAGGCAGTTTACGGCAGTATTGCCGGTACTGTGGTGGACCAATCGGGCGGCCTGCTGCCCGGAGTGTCGGTCACTGTCACCAGCGTCGAGCGCAAGACGACCGACACGGTCGTGACCAACGAAACTGGCCACTACGTCAAGGAGCGCCTGCTGCCCGGTACGTACGAGGTGAAGATCGAGCTCTCCGGGTTCAAGCAGTCGGTCTACCCGAACATCCGCGTGAACATCGACACGCAGACGACACTCGACGTCAAGCTGGACGGTCGGCCAAGTCAGTGAAGCCGTGACCGTCGAGGGGTTCTCACCGATCCTGAAGACCGACCGCGCCGACGTATCATCGCGCTTCGACACCAAAGAACTGACCGAGCTTCCCGTGCTCGACCGAAACTTCACCAAGTTCATCCTGCTGACCCCCGGAGCACAGCAGCTTGGATGGCAGCACGCCCCTTCCGAGAACCCGCAGGGATCCACACAGACGCAGGTGAACGGGCAGCATTTCAGCGGGACCGGGTACCAGCTCGACGGCACCGAGAACCGTGACCCAATCCTCGGGATCATCGTCATCAACCCGAATCTCGAGTCCATCGGGGAGACGAAGATCACGTCGCAGAATTACGACGCGGAGTTCGGGCAGGCAACAGCAGGCGTGGTTGCGGTGCAGACAAAGTCCGGGTCGAACTCGTTCCGTGGAAGCGGGTTCGAGTTCTTCCAGAATGAAGCGCTGCAGGCGCGCAATCCGTTCACGCAGTCCCGGCCCGATCCGACCACGGGCAAGTTCATTCCTGATTCGAAGAAAAACCAGTTCGGCGGCTCGGTCGGCGGCCCGATCATTGAGAACAAGTGGTTCTTCTTCGGCGACTATCAGGGTACGCGCCAGGACAGGGGCGGGTCGGTTCTGACCTCGGTGCCCACGGTACTCGCGCGGACGGGAAACTTCAGTGAATACGGCCAGCGGATTTTCAATCCCGTCACCGGACTGGAGTACGCCAACGCGACCATCCCGCAAGGTCAGCTATCACCTCAGGCGCTCAATATCATTCAGTTGATTCCCACTCCGAACGCGCCCGGCAGGGAGAACGGCACACGCGACAATTTCACGGCATCCGGTATCGAGGCGTTTACCCAGAACTCAACCAACGTGCGAATCGACGGCCGGTTGAGCGACTCGATCAACACGTTCGGCCGCTACTCTCTCGGCAAGTTTCACCGGGAGGGCACCTCGGCGTTCGGTCGCGGCGGCGGTCCGGCAGTCATCGGTGGGGGCAATCTGGGTGGAATCTCCGAGTCACGCAACCAGAGTCTCGCGTACGGCGTGGATTACGCGATTTCGTCCAGCCTGCTGGCCGATTTCCGCTTCGGCTGGTTCCAGGTACAAGGTCGATGTCTTGCCGGGTGACTTCGGGACGACGCCGGCCACCGATGCAGGCATCCCGAATCTCAACAAGGATACGAATTTCACGAGCGGCCTGCCGTATTTCGGAATCCGCGGAAACCAGGCCGACATGGATTGGGGCTGGAGCCTCAACGACAATGCGGGCCGCTGCAACTGCCCCCTCAATGAGAACGAAAAACAATGGCAGGTTGTCACCAACCTGACAAAGCTGTGGGGCAGCCACACCTCGAAATTTGGCGTGGACATCCGCCGGGCGTACAACTTGCGCGTTCCCTCGGACCGACATCGTTCCGGCGAGCTGATGTTCAATGCGTTGCGTACGAGTAACGCCGGCCAGGGCGGACTCGGTCTTGCGACGTTTCATGTTAGGAGACGTCTCGAACGGCACCAACAGAGCATTCGGCCGATACGTCAGTACGAGCCTCGATGCGCGCGAACTGCAATGGCGTCACTTCTACTATGCCCAGGACACGTGGCGCACGAACTCGAAGCTGACGCTCAATTACGGGCTGCGCCTCGACGTGATCAACCCGCAAACGGTCAACGAGGCGCGCAACGGGACGTGGATCGATCTCACCACCGGTCGCGGTCTCGTGGGGGGTGTGGGCGACATCGACCTGTCCGGCAATACCGAAAACCGACTCAATTGGGCGCCGCGTGTCGGCGCAACGTATCAAGTGAGCGAAAGGACTGTGATCCGCGCCGGTTACGGGCGCAGCTACGACATCGGTGTGTTCGGTTCGCTGTTCGGTCACACAGTCACGCAGAACCTGCCCGTTCTGGCAGCCCAAAGCCTGACGGCGCCCAACCAGTTTGCCGCAGTGTTCAATCTGGCCCAGGGTCCTCCTGATCCGACCTTTGTGGAGCCTGGTTCCGATGGCACCTTTCACGTGGCCTGATGGCGTGAAGCCTCTCGCATTGCCTCGGAAACAACGCCCACCAGAAGTCGACGCGTGGAACGTCACGGTGCAGCGGCAGTTGAGCAGCACGATGTCGGTCGAAGTCGGCTACGTCGGAAACTATGGCCGTCACGTGTTCTCCGGCGACAATCCGGATGACGATTTCAACACCGTTTCCCTGGAGGGGTTCCTCACACCTGGCTGCACGGCAACACCGTGCATACCCGCCAACCAGCGGCGGCCGTTTTTCGCCGGGGGGATCGTGCCGAACGTCCTGGGTGTGGGAGGCAACTTCGGGTGGACTGGAAGGGTTCAGTCGTACTTCAACGAGGCGCAGAACTGGTACAAAGCCATGCAGGCCAGATTCACGAGGCGCTTTTCGGACGGCTGGTCTGCGCAGGTCAACTACACACTGCAGAAGGCGACGAACTACGATGACGACTACTGGATCTACGACCCCGACTTGAACAAAGGGCCGGCAGGTTTTGATCGCACGCACAATTTCACCGCAGCGGTCTTGTACGAATTGCCGTGGGGCAGGGGCAAGAAATATGGCACGGATTGGTCGGGGGTCACCGAGAGTGTGCTCGGTGGATGGCAGTTGAACACGAACGTGTTCATACTCAGTGGTACGCCGTTCAACGTGAGCTATCGTAACG
>CAWIWL010000013.1:0-1031997 GCA_963839705.1 uncultured Acidobacteriota bacterium | reverse complement strand
CGCAGTATGCGACCTCCACTTTTACTTGCGTGTCACCGCAGCAAGGCTCCTCGACGTCGAGAATGTCCAGGTTGCCTTCACCGGGCGTGTACTTTACGAGCGCCTTCATGCGTCGCTGACTCAAGCGGGAACGTCGACGGGCCCGGCGGTCCGTTGAGTCGGTTTGATCTTCACCTTCGACCGGAAGAAGACCATGACGAGCAGGCTGATCACCGCGGCCATGACCGCCGAGCTGATCCAGAACGCATGCCAGTCGCGGGTCACGTCACCCGCGGTCGTCGTGGAAAGAAGTCGAGCGCCCCACCTGAGAGAGCGACCCGATCAGCATGCCTACGCCGTAGGTAGGAACGTGATGAATCCCTGCGCCGTGCTGCGGAGGTGTGCGGGCGCGACCTGATCCGTGTAGAGCTGCCCTGTCACGAAGAAGAAGTCGTAGCAGACGCCGTGGACGATAATGGCGATGTAGAGCATCCACATGCCGGTCCCGGGTCGCCATACGCCAGCAGGACGTAGCGCACGGCCCAGGCGCTCAGGCCGAGGAGCAGGATCGCCCGCACGCGAGATCGACGCGGAACACGAACGGCATGAGCAGCATCATGCCGATCTCCGAGATCTGGCCGAGCGACATCTTGCCTGCGGCGTTCACCATGCCGACTTCGTTGAGATAAGGGTTCGTGAACGAGTAGTAGAACGTCAGGGGGATGCAGGCGAGCACCGACGCGACGACGAACACGGCAAAGTCCGGCTCCTTCATCATGGCCACGGCGTCGAGGCCGAGCAGCGCCGACCGTCGTCGGCGCCGCTTCGCGTGCGGCGGCGTGTGTGGCAGCGCCACGAGGCTGTATACGGCCATCACGACGCAGCGCCCGGCGTGAGCAGGAACGGTGTCGTCCCCGCCTCGACCCGCATGAAGCCGACGACGAGGTTGATGACGATCCATCCGAGTGTGCCCATCATGCGGATCGGGGGGAAATCGCGGCCCGGATCGGCGACCTGCTGCATCGTGAGCGAGTTGGTCAGCGCCACGGTCGGGAAGTAGCAGAGGCAGAAGACCAGCATCGCGGTACACGCCGGGAACGTGTCGACCCGCGTGACGAGAAAATGCACACGGCGCCAGCGCGTAGAGCACCGTCATCACCCGCTCGGTCGCGAAGAATCGATCCGCGACCAGCCCGACGAAGAACGGCGAGACCAGCGAGGCGACCGAGACGGTTCCGAAGACGGCCCCGGCCTGAGTGCCAGAGAAGTGCAGGGTGCTCGTGAGGTAGGTGTTGATGGTCACGTACCACGACCCCCAGATGACGTACTGGAGGAACATCATGACGCCGAGGCGCGACTTGAGAAAGGACGTCAGCGTTTCAGCTCCTCAAGCCGTGACCTTGGCCTCGTCGGGGTTCGGAATCAAGATCTCGCGAACCTGCCCGTCGAGCTCATGGCACGCCGCGATGAACTGCCGCAGCGTCCGACGGGTTGGCGGAAACGAGGCGAACTCCGCGGGCGACAGCCCGTCCTCGGCATAGGCGCGGCGAAAGTCCGCAAACTTCAGCAACGATGCGACGACACCGGGATCGACGGGAATGTCGATGCGCGGGACGACCGGCACATCGCTGGCGTTGAACCGCACCTGCCATTTGTAGGCGGGGAGATCACCACATTCCCGCCGATGAGCTCGCTCCAGTGCATGTGGTTCCGGAATGCGGCCGAGAGCAGCCGGATGCGGTACCGCCGTTCCTCGAAGATGCGATACGTCTTCTTGAAGACCGCATGCCCGCCCATTCCAGACGCCGGGATCGACGCTGATATCCAGCTTGTCGGCCACGACCTTCAGCCAGTCGTCCAGCCGGCCGACCATGATGGTGCAGACGGCCCCATCGACGCGATGTCGAGCCCTTCGCGCTCGCGCCGCGTCAGGCCGCGCTCGACCGCCTCGGCGACCGCGATGCATTGCGGCAGGAAAAACAGACCGTCGCGTTGATGCTGATGCCGCGGTACGTGCTCTCCTCGATCGCGCGGATGCCCGCTTCGGTGACCGGGATCTTCACGATGATGTTCGGCGCGAGCCCGGCAAACCGCACCGCCTGCCGGACGATCGCCTCGGCATCACGGTAGAAGCGGGGATCGGTCTGCACCGACAGCCGGCCGTTCCTGCCGCCGTGCGCGGCGAAGATCGGTTCGAGCAGGCCCGCCGCCTTCGTCGACATCTCCTCCACGATCGTCCACGCGATCTCGTGCTCGGTCAGTGCCGGCTTCTCATCGACGAGCTGCTGAATGCGATCGCGCCACACGTGGAGCTCCTTCTTCAGCACCTCCACGACGATGACCGGGTTGCAGGTCGCGCCGACAGCGCCGTGACCGAGCGAGTACGCGAGCTCCTGCAGCGACGCAGAGTCGTTCCACAGACACGTGCGCGTGGTCTGCGTCATCAGGTGCAACGGGCTCTTGTATGCCGCTACGGTTCCAGTCATCGACGTCCTCCGAGCCGTCCGGATCGAAGCGAGAGAATAATGTGGGTGAGGAGCACCGGTTTATACCATGATTTTCGATAATTGCAATAAGATTCGAAATGCTTCGAGAGGCATGGAAGCTTTGAGAGGCATGAAAGGAAGTGTAGCGTGCAGCGTCGATTGACGTCCGTTTGTCTTTCACCCTGGCCATGCCCTGCGCCGTGCAGGTCCTCTGGGATCTGGACGTGCACGCCGCGGCACGCGCGGCATCAGGGTCCGCATGGAGCAGCGTGGCGAAGACGCTGACGCAGATGCCGGCGCTGAAGCGCCAGAACACCCCGCAGGCCGTCGTCGATGAGCATCTGCAGGCGATCAACACGTGCGACTGGCAGCGTCTGATGGCTCAATATCCACCGCGAGGTCCAGTTCTTTCTGCCCGGCGGTCAGGTGGTCAAAGGCCGCGAGGCGGTGGAGAGCTGTTCCGCACCTTCGTGAAGCCGGTCAAGGACGGCGGGCTGTGCGGGCTGAAGTTCAAGACGGAGAACACGTTCACGGTTGGGGACACCATCAACGTCCAGTGGCGCGCGACTGCGCCCTTTCTTGCCGAGCCGTACCGCGGCGCCGACGCCTACGTCACGAAGGATGGCCTGATGTGGGCACAGGTCACGACCTTCGATGGAGCGCAGATCAAGAAGAAGTGACGAGCTCAGCTCAGGATCTCGACGATGCCGGCGGCGCCGTTGATGCGGAGTCGCTGGCCCGTCTTGATCTTCTGCGTCGCGATCCGTGTGCCCACGACCGCGGGAATGCCGAACTCCCGGGAAACCACGGCGGGGTGGGACAGCGCCCCGCCGGAATCGGTCACGAGCCCCTCGATTTTCGTGAACAGCACGACCCACGACGGGCTCGTCATCTTGCAGACGAGCAGATCGCCCTTTTTCACCTGATCGAACTGCGTCCGGCGAATCGACGACGCGGGCCGTGCCTTCGATCACGCCTGCCGACGCGCCGAGGCCGCGCAAAGTGTCGGCCGGCTGCCTCGCAGCTTCCTTCGAGCGTTCGTAGATCCCGGGCCAGTCCCAGACGCCCTGCTTGTACGGTTCCTCGTGCAGCGACCACTGCGTGATGGTGCCGGCCCACAGCCGCGGACGGACGGCATACGCCGCTTCGCGCTCACGGCGGCGCTCGAGGACGAGGGCTGCGCGTCGAAGGCGGACGGGTTCGCGCTGATCACCCGCAGCTCGTGGTAGCGCAGGAACATGACATCATCCGCCGCCGAGAAGACGCCGTTTCGACGAGCTTGCGCCCGATCGCCATCAGGACGAGCCGCACGCGCGCGTAGGTGCCTTGATCCATGTAGAAATGATGGTCGGGGGTCAGCGGCGTCATCTTCAGCGCGAGGTCGAGCGACGAGGCCAGCTTCTGACGATCGGCCTCCGACGTGCTCTCGGGCACGAGCGACCACATCTCCGCGATTGCCGCGTCGCGGTTTGCCCGAAGCTGCGCCACATCTTCCTCGTAGTCGTAGTCGGAGGTCAGATACCCGCGCAGCCCCTCGACGATCGGCGTCGGATTTTCCCGCCAGGTCGGATAGATGTACTCGTGCGCCCACATCGACTTGTTTCCGTACTCGATCTTGTAGGCGTCGATATCGTCGAGCAGCGCCCGGCCCTCGGCTGAGGCGCCCAGGGCGCGCATGACGCCGTCCGCGGTCTCGTGATCGAACGCGCGGGTCAGCGTCTGGCTCGTCTTGACCTTTTCCTTCAACTTCCACAGATCGCGCACCGAATCCCAGTTGCGGTCCTCGTCGGAAACCAGGATGCGCCCGACGAGCGCCTTGTTCTCGCCGATGAGGCCGGTCAGGATGCCTTCGAACGTGATGGACGCCTGGAACTGCGCCAGGTTCAGCATCCAGTGCAGCCGGAAGTGCCGTTCCTGGATGTCGATCGCGTCCTCGAGAAGAATCATCAGCTCCGGCAGCGACGATTCGGCCATCGGGAACGTGTCGAGATATTCGAAGTTGCGCTCGATCTCCGGCAGGTACCGCCGCTTCCACCAGCCGAGGAACTTGTCCGCATAGACCGGCATCACCATGTTGTAGTACGCGCCGATCTCGGACGCCTCCTTCGCATCGCGCGGCACGACGGCGCTGTGGACGTAGCCCTCGATGTTCTTGGCGACCCAGTCCGCACCGAAGGGCGCGCCGAAGCGCCGGTACATGTAGTCGCAGGTCAGCCACCAGCCGCCGATGTCGAACCACATCGGAGAAATCGGCTGGGGACAGTGCAGATCGTCCAGCCAGAAATGAAGCGTCTTCTCTTCCTCGCTCGCCCAGTGGATAGGGGTCGTCGCGTCGCCAAGAAACTGATCGATCACCCGATTGCTGTCTGCCATCGAAAGAGCTCCGTATGAACTCGGGCTCTTGAAGAGGATGAATTTCGATTTGTGCAATAATATTCGAAATTATTGCTGGATCGCCACAATCATGCGGGATCGCTATACTGACGCCACCCGTTACCTGAGCGGCTGGTGCCACCGTGCCTGTGCTACCTGACCAGACGTCAGCCGAGGCGACCTCCTCCGGACGCCGTCCGTCCCGACGCTGACGACCGACCTCTTCGAGCAGCTCCGCTCCGACATCCTCCACAATCGCCTCGATCCCGGCAGCCGTCTGCGCTTCCGGGAACTGCGCGAGCGATACCGATCGGGCCTGAGCCCGCTGCGGGAAGCATTGATGCGCCTCGTCGCGGAGGGGCTCGTGCTGCTCGAAGACCACAAAGGTTTCCGCGTGGCGCCGGTTTCCCGCGAAGAGATGATCGACATCGCGAACACGCTGCTGGAGCTCGAGGCCATCGCCATTCGCTGGGCGATCGAAAAAGGCGACGATCGCTGGGAAGCCGACATCGTGGCGAGATTGCACGAGCTCTCCAAGCGCGAGATGTTTGCTCCCGATGGCTCGCTCGATCCGGAGTGGGAGGCGCGCAACGTCGCGTTCCACGAATCGCTCTACGCGGCCTGCGGCTCGCCCTCCTTGAAGCTCGTGTGCCATGTCCTCTACGAACGGCACTCCCGCTATCGCCGGCTGCGGACGCGCCAGCAGGATCCCCACCGCGACGTCGCCAAAGAGCACGAGGCGTTGATGCGGGCGACCATCGGTCGCGACGCGACACCGCAGCTGCGCTTCTGCGCAAGCATCGCGCGGCCACCATGGCCGACGTCCTCACGAAGTGGCCGTGTCGTAGCCTGACCGTTTGCACGAGGCAACAGGCCCGTTTACGACAGGCTTGCACCGGCACTGTTCTAGGCAATTCATCGAAAATGCCTGAGTTATCGAAACTTAGGGCGCCGACTGTGATAAATTCGTGAGCCTCCCGCCGGGCTCACATGCCATGCGCTGGCGTGCCGGCGTCTTCTTTTCATCGGAGACGCGCGAATGACGCGAGTGCGCCGCGGGAGGTCAATCAGTTCCGCGTCGACGGGAAAGTCGCGTTGGTCACGGGCGGCTACGGCGGCATCGGCCAGGCCGTCTGCCACGGGCTCGGCGCGATCGGCGCCCGGGTCGCCGTCGCCGGTCACAATACCGAGAAAGCGGCGGCCTGCGCCGAGGCGCTGCGTCAGGCGGGTACGAGGCGTTCGCCGCAACCTTCGACGCGCTGTCGCCGGCCGACACCGAGCGCATGGTCGACGAGGTGGCCGAGCACTTCGGGCGGCTCGACATCCTCGTGGATGCCATCGGCGGACAGCGGAAGAAAAAGCCGGCGAGCGTGACCGAAGCCAACTTCGATTACGTCATCGGCGCGAATCTGAAGACCGCGATGTTCCAGGCGCAGGCCGCGGCCAGGCACATGATCCAGTCAGGGCGCTGGCGGCAAGCAGGTCTTCTTCGGATCGGTGCGCAGTCAGCTCGCGCTTGCGCGGACGCGGATTCGCGGCCTACTGCGCGGCGAAGGGCGGACTCACCATGCTGTGCAAACAGCTCGCGGCCGAGTGGGCGCGAGCACAGGATCAACGTCAACGTGCTCGCGCCGACGTTCACGCGCACGCCGCAGGCCGAGCGCTGGCTCGACGACCCCGAGTTCTACCGCAATCTCGTCGCGCGCATTCCGATGGGACGCATCGCGGAAACCGGAGACATCGTCGGCGCCGTGCTGTTCTTCGTGTCACCGGCGTCGAATTTCATCACCGGACAGACGCTGTATCTCGATGGCGGCATCACGGCGACCCAGTAAGACGCGCGCCCCGACCGCGCGACCACTTGAGGAGGCTTGCTCGAGATTCATGGCTCGAAGGCTCGTCGATCTGAGCATGCCCGTGCACAACGACATGGTGACCTTCCCGCGCGTCGTGCGGCCGTCCATGGTCGATGTACGAGACCTGGCAGCAGTTTGCCGAGCGGATCGGCGCCGCCAAGCACGGCGTCGACTGGCTCACCGCCAGCTACCTGATCGTCATCGGCGACCACATCGGCACGCACATCGACTCGCTGCGCCATCTGCGCGACGATGCGCCGGGGCCTGAAGGCATTCCGCTCGAGTACTGCTACGGCGACGGCGTGTGCCTCGATTTCCGCCATCTGCCGAAAGGGCGCGGGCATCACGCGTCAACGACATGAAGGCCGCGCTCGCGAAGATCAACTACACCCTCAAGCCGCTCGACATCGTGCTCATCCACACGGGCGCCGGCGCGATCCAGGAAGCGCAGGCGTATCTGACCGATCAGGTCGGCATGACCGGCGAGGCCACGCACTGGATGCTCGATCAGGGCGTGAAGGTCGCCGGCATCGACGCCGTGACGTTCGACCCGCCGGTGTGGGCGATGTTCGAGCGCAAGCAGTTCTGGGAAGCGCACCGCGTCATGCTCGAGCGCGAGTACTACCACCTCGAGAACATGACGAACCTCGACAAGCTGCCGGCGCACGGGTTCACGCTCAGTCGTCTTCCCGGTCAAGTGGGTCAACACGACGGCCGCGCCGGTGCGCGCCGTCGCGATCATCGAGGAGTGACGCCATTCCGGCCGCGACCTGTGTGATCGCTCCGTTCGAAGGTCTGCCGGCCGAGGCGACCGCCATCGCGGCGGGAAAGGCGCGAGCCTCGCGCGCATGGCTGGCGCGGGCCTGCCCGTCCCCCGGGGATTTGTCGTGTGCACGGCCGCGTTTCAGTCGTTTCTCGAGCGGCACGGCGGCGAGCGGATCTCGTGCGTCGCGCTGACCGGACGGGCTCGACGTGCACGACACGACGGCGCTCAACGCCGCGTCGGACGAGTTCCGCGCGATCATCGTCGGGAATCCGCTGCCCGAAGAGTTGCACGCCGCGATTCGAGAGGCGTATCGGGCCTGGGTGCCCAGACTCCGGTCGCCGTGCGATCGAGCGCGGTCAGCGAGGACGGCGAGGCCGCCAGCTTCGCCGGGCAGCAGGAGACCTTCCTGAATGTTCGCGGCGACGAAGCGGTAGCGCGCGACGTGCGGGAGTGCTGGGCATCGTTCTTCGCGCCGCGCGCGCTGTTCTACCGGGCGCAGAAAGGCACGCTGTCGGATACGCGCATGGCGGTCGTCGTGCAGGAGATGGTGCTGGCCGAGAAGAGCGGCGTCTTGTTCACCATCGATCCGATCCGAAAACGCCGGGACCACATGGTGATCGAAGCCGTGTTCGGGCTTGGCGAAGGCGTCGTCTCCGGCATGATCACGCCCGATCACTTACGTGGTCGACCGGGAGACCGGGGCCGTCGTGGACGAGTTCATCTCGGTGCAGTCGAGCGCGGTTCTGCACGACGTCGACCACGGCGGGACACGGCACGTCGAGCTCTCCGAGGCCGAGGGAGGCGCACGGGTGCTCGGCAGTCGAGGAGCTCGCAGAACCTGCGGACCACCGGGCTTCGCGTCGAGGCGTTTCTTGGGGGCCCGCAGGATATCGAATGGTCGTTCCGCGGCGGTGAGCTGCTGCTCCTGCAGAGTCGTCCCATAACCACTCTGTGAGGCGATGGTGAATGGCTGAATCAACCCTCGTCGAAGCCGCGCGCAGGTGGGTCATCGACACATACCCGTACAACAGGGACCACCTGGTGTGTGCGCTCGACTGGTTGGACCGGATCGCGCCCGGGATCGCGCGAAGCCGTGCGGCTGGCAGCGCTGACGCATGACATGGAGCGTGCGTTTCCCGGTCCGGACTCGCCTCAGATGACAGTCGTTGAACGATCCCGTGCTACAACAGGCTGCATTCGGAGCGAAGCGCGAGAATCGTCGGAACCTGGCTTCGAGGGAACGGCGCGTCCGAGGCGTTGGTCCAGAACGTCGAGACGCTGATTCTGGCCCACGAAACCGGCGGGTGGCTCGAGGCCGATCTCGGTGCAGGCTGCCGACAGCCTGAGCTTCTTCGACACGAACATCGATCTCTTTCTGGGTTTCGTGCGCTCGGGCCGGTTCTCGGCCGCTGACGTCCGGTGGAAGTTCGAGCACTCCTATCAACGCATTCAGGTGCCGCATGCAAAGGCGCTGGCACTGCCGCGTTTCGAAGCTGCCGGCGCCAGGCTGGCGACGCTGGAACTCAGTTTGCCGCGGGCGTCAGCGTGACGGCTCAGGGCTCAGGGCTCAGGGCTCAGGGCCTGTGAAAAAATGTAGTGTCCGGCTTCAGCCGGACCAAGACAAGTCCGCCTAAAGGCGGACGCTACGTACGATTTTTACACAGGCTCTCTGGGCTCAAGGCTCAGGCAAGAGCATGCCGATCAGTCCTTTGCTGCTGAGCCCTGAGCCCTATGAGACCATTCGCCTATGCGAGGCCGAACGGCTTGAGCGAGGCGTTGAGCCTGCTGGCCGAGCACGGTCCGGGGGCCAGGCTGCTGGCCGGGGGGACCGATGTGCTGGTCCGGCTGCGGCTCGGCCACATGCGGCCGGCGATTGTCGTCGACGTCAAGCACATCGGGGCGCTCGGGTCCGACGTCGTGGAAACCGACGGGGGTCTGCGGATCGGCGCTCGAGCGGTGCATGACCGACATCATCGCGGACGCGCGCATCCAGCGGCACTTCCCTGCCCTCGTCGAAGCCGCGACCGTCGTCGGCTCCGTGCAGATTCGCAATCGTGCCACGCTGGCCGGGAACATCTGCAATGCATCGCCCGCCGCCGATACCGCGCCGGTGTTGCTGGTGCATCGGGCCGCGATCAACCTGATCGGCTCGGCCGGGCCCCGCCGCGTTCCGCTGCATGAGTTTTTCATCGGACCCGGACGAACAGTGCTCGGCGCCGGTGAGCTTGTCGAGTCGATCGATCTGCCGTTTCCTTCCGAAATGACGTGGCGCGGCGTTTGGCCGCGTGACACGACGGCGCGGCGTCGACCTGGCCACGGTCAATCTGTGCTGCCTCGTGACGGGTTCCGGCAGCGTGCGATTCGCCTTCGGCGCCGTCGGGCCGCGCCCGTTCGTGGTCGAGGATGACACCGGCGCGCTGCTGGGCAGGAGCGGCCGTGGCGTCGCAGGACGCCGCGCTCGATCGTCTGCTGGCTCAGGCGACGCCCATCTCGGACGTACGGGCCAATCGAGACTACCGCGTGGCCATGCTCGCGGTGATGAGCCGCCGCGCGCTGGACGCAGCCACGGGCAGGCTGCGACAGGCGCAGGCAGGAGCGTGAGCCGCATGATGCCCGCAGCCATTCCGATCGCGCTGACCGTCAACAGCCGGCGGCGCGCGCTCGACGTCAGACCTCACCAGACGCTGCTCGAGGCGCTGCGCGACGAGATGGGCCTGACCGGCACGAAAGAGTGCTGCAGCGAAGGGGAATGCGGCGCGTGCACGGTGCTGCTCGACGGCCGGGCCGTCACGTCCTGCCTCGTGCTGGCGGTGGAAGCGGACGGCGCCGAGGTCGTCACGATCGAAGGGCTCGCCTCGGGTGGACGCCTCGACGCGCTTCAGCAGGCGTTCATCGACACGGGCGCCGTTCAATGTGGCTTCTGCATCCCCGGCATGATCATGGCCGCCAAGTACCTGCTGATGACCACTCCGCATCCCACGGTTGAGGACATCCAGATGGGTCTGGCGGGAAATCTCTGCCGGTGCGGCGGCTACAGCCGCATCATCGACGCGGTGGCGTCGGCTGCCGGGTCGGACCGCTGATGGAGCCCGCCGGGATCGGCCGTTCGGTGGCTCGCGTCGGCGGCGTCGACCGCGTGACGGGGGCGCAGCAGTACGTGGCGGACCTCCGCCTCGAGAACGTGCTGCACGTGAAGCTCGTGCACCTGAACTGCGCCCGTGCACGAATCGTCGGCATCGATGCAACCGACGCGGGGCATGTCGAAGGGGTGCGGTGCATCATGACCGCGGCCGACCTGCCGCAGCCCGTGCCGCGGTACGGTCCAGTGCACGAAGATCGACCAGTGCTCGCGGTGGGTGAGACGAAGTTCTTCGGTGAGCCGGTGGCCGCGGTCGCCGCCGAAACCGAAGACGCCGCGGAAGCGGCCGCCGCGCTGATTCGCGTCGATCATGAAGAGCTGCCGGCGGTGCTGAGCGTCAACGCCGCGCTGGATCCGGCGGCCCCACTGGTCCAGGACCCAGCCCTGCGCGCCAACGATCCGCTCGCGCGGACGAACATCCTGCGCGAATGGCACTTCGGCTGGGGCGACCACCGGCGAAGCCGGAGCGGACTGTATCGTCGAGACACGACTACTCGTTCCCGATGGTCACGCACTTCGCCATCGAGCCGCATGCGTTCCTGGCCGCGCCCGACCCCGAGGGTGTCACGATCTGGAGCTCGATTCAACATCCCTACGTCCTGCAGCGGGTTGTCGCTTCGGCATTGGGGTGGCCGGTCTCGCGCGTGCGCATCATCTCGCCAGATCCCGGCGGCGGGTTCGGCGGAAAGGGCTGGCCCAAGTTCGAGCCGTTGATGGCGTTTCTGGCGCTCGGCACTGGCCGGCCCGTTCGCCTGGTGCTGACGCTGGAAGAGACCTTTCAGCATGTACGCCGAACGTCTGCGCGCGCTCACCTGCGAACCGGCTTTGACGCGTCTGGACGGATCGTCTTCCAGGACATCCGAGCCGATTTCCTGATCGGCGCCTACGCCGATATCGCGGGGCGAGTCGTCAGCAAGGCCAGCTACGCCGCCTGCGGTCCGTACCGCACGCCGCACGCGCGGATCACGGCGCGCGCGGTGCTGTCGCATACGACGCCGAGCACCGCGTTCCGGGGTTTTGGAACACCCCAGGCATCCTGGGCCGTCGAGTCTCAGCTCAACGCCGCCGCCGCGAAGCTCGGGATCGATCCGCTGGAGATCCGCCGGCGAAACGTCCCGGCCAAGGGTGAGGCGTTCATTCCGGGCGACACGCCGGCTGACGGCGAGTGGGACAGCGCGCTCTGCAGCGCGGCCCGCGAAATCCGCTGGCACGAGCCGCTACCGAAGCGGCGTGGGCGTGGCATCTCGCTCGGGCTGAAGAGCTCGGCAACCGCGTCAGCGTCGTTCGCGCTCGTGCGGCTCCACTACGATGGCAGCGCGTCAGGTACTGTCCGGCACCTCCGACATGGGCCAGGGTGCCAGAACCGTCCTCAAACAGATCGCTGCGCAGGAACTGGGCATTCCGTTGGCGCGCATCGCTGTCGTGATGGGCGACACGTCTGTCGTCCCATTCGATTCGTCGACGTCGGCGAGCCGTTCGACGGTGTTCATGGGGAACGCCATCGTGAAGGCGTGCCGTGACATCAAGGACAGGCTCAGAAGGATGGCGGCCGAGACGTTCTCCGTCGGCGAGGACGAGGTCACCGCTCTCGACGGGCACGTCAGCTTCCGCGGCCGCGAGCTCACCTACGAGCAGCTCCTGCAATCTCACTTCGGCCCACCCCGGGGAGAGGTCATCGGCATCGGCCAGGAGCGTAACGTCTTCATCGCCGATCACCCCCTTGGCGGCAGGCCCGCCTTCTGGGAGCTGATGTGCGCCGCCGCGGAAGTGGAAGTCGATCCTGACACGGGCCTGGTGCAAGTCCTGAAGCTGGCACTCGTCAGCGACATTGGCAAGGCGATCAACCCGCAGCAGGTCGAAGCGCAGGACGAGGGAGCCGCCGTCATGGGACTTGGCCACACGTTCATGGAGCAGCTCCTGCTCGACGAACACGGTCGCATTCTCAATCTCGGCGCGCTCGACTATCGAATCCCGACGATTCAGGACGCCCCGTCATCCTTGCGCTCGGTCTTGATTGAAAATGCCGACGGTCCCGGCCCGTATGGCGCCAAGGGCGCCGGAGAGGGTGGCATTCTCGCGATAGCCGCCGCCGTGGGCGCGGCAGTCAATCAGGCCGCCGGAGTGGAGATCCGCGATCTGCCCTTGACGCCGGAACGGGTGTGGCGCGCGATCCGCCAGCGGGAGGACGCCTCCGGTGAACCGTCGGGCGCAGCCGACACCCGAGACCTGCCGACGGGCTCCGCACCGATCTCGTAGCGTCAGGCCGAGGTGTTCTTTCCCTGTTCCGCGCGTTACCATCGTCCTCGGTTACGTCGACGATGCGGTGCACGCTTTTTGTGACGCTCTTCTTGTCCGCGACGCCAGCCGCACAATCCGGCGATCTGGCCAAGCGAAGCCAAGCTGCGGACGCGATCGAGCCTCTCGAGCGCGCGGTGGCCGCGCGGCCGGCGGATGTCGAGGGTCGACGCAGGCTCGCCGCGGCCTACGCCGCGGCCGGCCGGCGCATCGACGCCGTGAGCGAGCTGGGCAAGGTGACTGACCTCGCACCCCGGCTCCCGGGCGCCTGGTATGACCTCGGTCAGGCCTACAACGCGATCAAACAGGAGGCGTTGAGCACGTTCGAACGCCAATCGGACCAGGCGTCGTGGCGCCAGCTGCTCGCCGCCGATGCGCTGCTGGCCAGGGACAAATGGACCGACGCATTCTCACTCTACCGCGCGAGCCTCGAGCGGCTGCCATCGATGGTCAGCATCCACGATTCCGTCGCGCGGATTTACGAGCGGACGGGCCACCCGGAATGGGCCGCACGGGAGCGAGCTCACGGGACACTCTCAACCGCCGACTGCGCCAGGCGCCAGGCGCTGTGCGAGTTCCGTGCGGGCCAGTTTCGTTCGGCGCTCAGCGCGGCGTTGGCCCAGTCCGATTCGGAATCGCGGTACTGGCAGGCGCGTGCAGCGACCGAGCTCGCCCTCGCCGCGTTCAAACATCTCGACCAGCTCGCCGACTCGCCCGAACGGCGAGCGGTGCGCGCCACGTTGGCGCGCACAGAGGAACGCTACAACGACGCGATCGTGGAGCTCAAAGCTGCGCTGACGTTCGCGCCCGGCAACCCGGCGTTGCTGTACGAGCTCGCCTCGGCGTGTTACCGCGCGCGGGATTTCGAGCAGGCGGTCGCCACGCTGTCTCCGTTGCTCCGGGCGCATCCCGACGACCCGCGCCTCCTCGAACTGGTGGGCTACTCATTGCTGCAGATGCGACAGGTCGAAGAGGCGCTGCCGATCCTCCAGCGGACGGTCGAGCGGAACGCCACCGACCCGGGACCGCGCCTCGCACTCGGGCGCGCGTACCTCCAGAACGGCGATTTCGCTGCGGCCATTCCGCTGATCGAGGCGCAGCTCGCCAACGATGAGGACGGGAGCCTGCATGTGCAGCTCGCCAGGGCGTACAGCGGTCTCGGAAAGCGGGACAAGTCGGTGGAGTTGCTCGAACGGTCGCAGGAGCTTCAACGCGCGGCCGAGCAGCGGAGCAACGCGGCGGCGGCGCGAACGATCACGGGGCCAAAATAGGAAGCTCTCAGCTTTCAGCTTCAGCTTCCAACCTACCAGCAGCCCTCACACCCTTGGCAGCAATGAACTGATAGCTGATAGCTGGAAGCTATTTCTCTGTGATCGTTACCACCTGATTCGGCTTCACATGTTCGAGCATCTGCCGCGTACCGGACGGCCACTGAACTTCCAGGCGATCGATCTCCGTGGCGGTCCCGAGCCCGAAATGCAGACCCGCGTGTGAAGTGGACGCATAGCCGACCGCAGTCGTCATCGTGCGCACCTGATTGCCGACGGTCACGCGCGCGCCAATGCCATCCCGATTGCTTCTGGTGCCGACGAGCCTGACGATGAGCCACCGGCTGTCGGGCTGGCTTTCGTTCTTCCACAGTTCGGCCGGCGCGCCGAGGACGAGCACCACGAGATCCAGGCCGCCGTCGCCATTGAAATCAGCCACGCCGCATCCCCGGTGCGCCGCCACGGCTCCGGCGAGACCGGAGGTCGTCGTGGCGTCAAGGAATCGTCCGCGGCCGTCGTTGAGAAGGAGGCTATTGGCTTGCTTGAATTCGATCGCCTCGAACTCTGCGACGCGATCGTTGACATGCGAGTTCGCGGTAAAAATGTCCTTCCATCCATCGTTGTCGATGTCCGCGACGATCGAGCACCAGCCCGACGACCTCACCGTCAGCCTCGCCAGACCGCTCGACTGCGTCGCTTCGACGAAGGGGCCCAAGTGGCCTCGCGAGGCGGCCGGGTCGGGCGGGGGCACTCGAGCAGTGCCGGGGCCCTTCGCTGACTCGTTGCGAAAGAGCGGGAACGTCTCACCCACGAGTGCGGTCAGATGGATGTCCTCCCATCCGTCGTTGTCGTAGTCCTGGGCATCCGTGCCCATGCTCGAGATCGGCTTGCCTGCATCGGGTACTGACACTCCGGCCATGAGCGCGGTCTCGGCGAACGTTCCGTCGCCGTTGTTGCGGAACAGGAAGTTGGGCACGGCGTCGTTGGTCACGAACATGTCGAGACGTGCATCGTGATCGAAGTCCGCAAAGGCGACGCTCATTCCCTTCCCGACGTGCGCCAGCAGGCCCGCTCGCGCCGAAACATCCTCGAACGTCCCATCGCCACGGTTCCGATAGAGGCGGTTCGGCAGGCCCTTGAACACTCGCGGATGGCAGTAGATCCGGATCCCGCGAGCCTCGTCGCCACAGAAGGGATTCGTGTCCGGTGTCCACTGCACGTAGTGCACCACGAGAAGGTCGAGACGGCCGTCGTTGTCGTAGTCGAGCCAGCCGGCGGCCACGGCCCACTCGCCACTCGCGATGCCCGATCGCTTGGTCGCGTCCTCGAAGCGGCCGTCACCGCGATTGCGCAGCAACTGGTTCTGCCGCACGCCCGCGACGAAGAGGTCGACGTCACCGTCGTTGTCGTAATCGGCCGCCGCGACGCCCATCGCATATCCGACGCCGCGCACGCCCGCAGTCGCGGTCACATCCGTGAACCGCATCTCGCCATCGTTGCGATAGAGACGGTTGGCGTACGCCGCGGAGCTCTTCTCGAGTGACGGCGTCTGCGCACCATTCGTGAAGAAGATGTCGGGACGGCCGTCGCCGTTGTAGTCGAACACGGCGAGCCCCCCGGGAACGCTCTCGACGAAATACTTGTTGGGGGAGGGTGAGTGCTGGTGGGTAAAACGCAGTCCGGCCGCGTCCGCGACGTTCCGCAGGCGCACACCCGCGCCGCCGGCCTGAGCTTGTCGAACGGTCGAAGGGCCGGCCGACGGCCCCGGCCCCGGCGCGGTGTGAAGCGACGTCAAGACGTCGCCGGATGCCAGAAGGAGCGATAATCCGGCAACGAGCGTATACGAGCGCACAGGGCATTCTACCGGTCCGACCTCTTAGTCGTATTGACACTCGTCGCGCAGGCCTTCCGGCGTGTAGGCGGCCGGTTCGGCAAAGTTTGCAGGACAAACGCTGAGGTCCGGCTAAAGCCGGACACTACAAGTAAAGACTCGAGCGAGCAGGGCGAGCGAGCCACGCGACCGGAGCGCGCCGGCGCAGCGGCGCGCGAGGGCGCGTGTTGGGGAGTCCGAGGGGCGAAGCCCCTCGGTTAAGAATCGAGTAAAGTGAGGCGCTGAAGAACGGAGAGAGTGCCATGAACGCTACCTTGCTTCTCACCGGTCGGGTTGCACTGGGACTGGCTTTTGTCGCCGTCGCGAGCATGCCGGCACCGAGAGTGGGCCAAGCTCAGACGTCTGCGCCGGGACCACTCGAGGTGCCGGCTCGAACGGTGCCGGTGCCGACCACGGTCAGCCCCGAGATGCAGGCGCTCATTGGCGCGCCGCTCAGTGGGAATTGGAACGTCGTGCCTGCATCGGTCGAGGAGTGGCGAAAGATTTCTGCGGCCTCTGCCGGACGTGGCCTTCCGGCGCTTCGAGAGAAATTCAGCGTCAGGTCCGAAGCCATGACGATCAACGGGGTGCAGGCCTACCTGGTGACGCCTCAGGTCATCCCGCCCGAGAACCGCAACAGGCTCCTCATCCACGTGCATGGCGGCTGCTATGTGCTGAGTGGCGGCGAGGCCGGAACGACCGAGGCCATTTACATGGCGGGATTCGGGCGCTTCAAAGTGCTCTCCATCGACTACCGCCGGCCGCCCGAGTTCCCCTATCCCGCCGCGCTCGATGATGGCATCGCGGTGTGGAAGGGAGCCTTGAAGATGGCAGAGCCGAAGAACATGGCCATCTTCGGCACGTCAGCCGGCGGCGCCCTCACGTTGTCCATGGTGCTGCGCGCGAAGCAGGAGCGGCTGCCCCTGCCCGGCGCCATCGCGCCGGGCACACCGATGTCCGATCTCACCAAGACCGGCGACTCGTTTTACACCAACTCCATGGTGGATAACGTCCTGGTGGGGAGCGACGGCCGCTGCGATGCCATGGCCAAGCTGTACGCGAACGGCCACGATCTGAAGGACCCGCTGCTGTCGCCCGTCTATGGCGACATGCATGGCTTTCCGCCGACGCTCCTCACCACGGGGACGCGCGACCTCCTGCTCAGCAACACCGTGCGCGTGCATCGCAAGCTGCGTCAGGCTGGCGTCGAAGCGGAGCTGCATGTCTATGAAGGCCAGTCGCACGCGCACTACATGCGGAGCAGCACGGCACCCGAGACCAGGGAAGCGTTCGAGGAAATTGCCCGTTTCTTCGACAAGCACCTCGGAAGATAGGCGCAAGCGAATCTACGACGTATTGCTCGCGAATATCTGATTCGGCAGCTATGGACGAAACGACGCTTCGATTGGCGCGACGTGAGATTCGTTGTGAGGTAAGATAATCGAAAATTTGCATGTTTTTCGACCACCCGCCAGCCCAGACATGCGGGAGAGGCCATGCACCACAGCCGGAGGTAATCAACATGAGGTCCGTGTCTACCCGAACAGCGGCGCCCATCGGTGTCGTGGCCGCAGCATTGCTGGTCGTATCTTTACCGAATGCGTCGCCGACGCTCGGCGCCCAGTCGCCGGGCCCATGGAAGCCGCTCTTCAACGGCAAGGACCTCAGCGGATGGACAGTCGCCGCGGGCCGTCGTGGCGGCGGTGGAACGCCCAACGCCGCAGCACCGGATGCCGCCGCGCCACCGCCCGCTCCGAGCTGGAAGGTCGAGGAAGGCGTGCTCGTCGGCGGACAGGGCGCCGGCCGAGGCAGTCTGGTCTCCAACGAGCAATTCAAGGACTTCGAGCTCGAGCTCGATTTCATGCTGGCCGAGCATGGCACCCAATGTTCTGCCGAGCTCGTTGGTGAAAAACAGGAGAATGCCAGCGCCGACCGATCGTGCTCTGTACAACAGCGGAATCACGTTCCGGACCGGGTATCAGCTGAACATCGGGCGCAGGGAGGCAGGTGAGTTCATTGGAGTTGTGGTGCACCGCACCTCCCCGCAGGCGATCAGAGGAAACGTTCTCTGGCTGGACAAGGGCGACGAGAAGTTTCCCAATCTCCGGAAGAAACAGGACTGGAACAGCCTGCGGATTATGGCGAAGGGGTCACACATCACCGCCACCCTGAATGGCCAGAAGATCTGCGACCTCACCGATGACCCGACGGACCCCGCGGAGGCAAGGTGGAAAGAGGCCGGCCCGATCAGCCTCCAGTGGCCGCCGGCGGGAGAGTCGGGGGGGCTGCTGGATTCGTGAAGTACCGGAACATCAGGATTCGTGAGCTGTAGCTGGAGGAGGACCGCCATGAGTCGAACCTGGCCGGCAGTTGCGTGTACCGCGGTCGTGATGGCCGCGTCCGTGATGGCTCAAGGTCCCCATTCGGACACCGCCAAGCTGTTCAACGGCACGAGCCTCGCCGGATGGCATCCTCAGGGAGCGGCCCAGTGGCGTGCGGCCAGTGGCGAGATTGTCGGGGCCGCGACGAGTGGCCCGGGGTGGCTGGTCCTCGACAAGAGCTACCAGGACATCATCTTGAAGTTCGCGTTCCAGTGTGACAACTGCGATGCGGGCGTCGTGCTGCGCAACGTCGCACACCCGGCGAAGCCGGGGATGAAGCCAGGTACGACCAGCGCGCTCTACGCCGGGATCTCCGGCCCGGACGCGCGGACCCTCTATCGGGTCACGATGGATCCGCAGGGCAAAGAGCTGGAACGGACGCAGTTGTACAAGTGGACCGCGCGCCAGAATCCGCCGGGCATGCAGATGAGCATCACGCCGGGAACTGGAGGATGGAATCAGGTCCGCATCCAGGTTCGCGGCGACGTGACGGCCCCGCCCGCCGGCGGCCGAGGGGCGGGCCCGGGTCCTGGTACGCCGTCAGCGCCGCAGGAGACGTATCCCCTCTACGGGCCGCTCTCGTTGCGTATCGGCAGCGGCGAAGTACGGGTCAGGGACGTAACGCTCACCGATCTCCTGAGGCCGGCCGCCGGCGTGACGGCTGAAGTGACGTCGCCCAGCTTCCGCAGGGTTCAGCTCACCGATCGGTTCTACTCCGAAGGCATCTCCGCCGGTGACATCAATCGAGACGGTGTGATGGACGCGCTCACCGGCCCGTATGCGTATCTCGGTCCGGATTTCAAACGTGCGGTTGAGATCTACCGGCCGCAGACCTACCCCATCGCCAACGCGACGATGGGGGGGCAGTACACGGACAATTTCCTGAGCTACGTGCACGACTTCAACGGAGACGGTTGGAACGATTACCTGAAAATCAACTTCAACGGCGCCTATCTGTATGTCAATCCGAAGGGCGAGTCGCGGTACTGGCCAATGTACCAGGTGACCGACGGGGTCTCCTCGGAAACGACGCAGCTTGGGGACATCGATGGAGACGGCAAGGTCGAGTTGTTGATGTCGCTCGCGAGCGGTGCCAACCGCGTGATCGGATTCGCCAAACCGGGCGCCGACCCGACCGAGCGGTGGACGTTCGTTCCGGTCTCGGAAAAGGGTGACTGGGGTGGACACGGCTATGGGTTCGGCGACATCAACGGCGACGGAAAGAACGACATCATCCAGGGCAGCGGCTGGTGGGAGCAGCCAGCCGGCGGCGCAGCCAGCGGTCTCTGGAAGTTCAATGCCGTGCCCTTCGGCCGCGGCACGGATCCGTTCCTGCGCGGCGCGGACATCTACGCGTACGACGTGAACGGGGACAAGCTCCCGGACGTCATCACGAGCCTCTTTGCCCACGGCCCCGGTCTCGTGTGGTACGAGCAGCAGCGGACCGGACAGGGGCCGATTGGCTGGAAGATGCACATGATCATGGATCGTCCGGACGCGTCGGCCGAGGAGAAGAAGACGTGGGAAATCACGGACAAGAACGCGGTTTTCACCGAGCTGCACGCGATCCAGCTGGTCGACATGGACGGGGACGGGCTCAAGGACATCGTGACCGGCAAGCGGTGGTTTTCACACGGCATGGAGTATCCAGAGAACGACCGGGATGATCCCGCGGTCATGGTCTGGTTCAAGCTGGTCCGCAAACCGGGCGGGCAGGTCGAGTTTGTCCCGAACACGATCAACAATTATGTCGGCCTCGGGACGCAGATCGCTGTCGTCGACATGAACGGCGACAAGAGGCCCGACGTGCTGACCGCAGCGCGCAAGGGTGCGTACGTCTTCTTCAACAACGTCGCGAGAGCGAGTTCGAAGGTGACGAGCACGCAACTACCCTCGCGTTAGGTCGTAGGGGTTGTGCGAGCGTTTCGACGCGCCGCTGAAGCGGGCTTTAGAACGTTTTCATTTGTTCGTAGTGTCCGCCTTTAGGCGGACCCGCTGAGTCCGGCTGAAGCCGGACACTACGTGCTACAAGGTACTGACAATCGCCCAAGCCCCGCGTAAGCTGAGGTGCTCATGAATCCGACCCGCCGGGACTTCCTGAAGGTGAGCACAATCGGCGGAGTCGCAGCGTCGGTCCTCGGCTTCGACCTGACGCCGGCGTACGCCGAGGTGCGCGAGTTGAAGATCGCGCGAACCACCGAAACGCGGTCGACCTGCCCGTACTGCTCCGTCAGCTGCGGCGTCATCATCCACACGCTGGGCGACCGGTCGCGCAACGTGACGCCGAAGGTCGTCCACATTGAGGGGGATGCCGATCACCCGATCAACCAGGGCACGCTCTGCCCCAAGGGCATCACGCTCAAGCAGAACATCGTCAACGACCGCCGGCTGACGAAAGTCATGTACCGTGCGCCGGGAGGGCACGCGTGGGAAGAGAAGTCATGGGACTTCGCGATTGAACGCATCGCACGGCTCGTCAAACAGACACGCGACGAGCATCTGATACAGAAGGACGCCCGTGGCCGAACTGTCAACGCGCTCACCCAGCTGGGTGTGATCGGCGGATGCACTGATACCAACGAACTGAACTACCTGCTCGTCAAAGCGTTTCGCGCCGGGCTTGGCGTCGTGCCAATCGAGCAGCAGGCCCGAATATGACACGGCCCCACGGTGGCCAGTCTGGCCGCCACGTTCGGACGCGGAGCGATGACCAACGGGTGGACGGACATCCGCAATGCGGATGTCGTCCTGGCCATGGGCGGCAACCCGGCTGAAAACCACCCAGTGGGGTTCCGGTTCGTGATGGAAGCGAAGCGGAACCGGAATGCGAAGCTCGTGTGTGTCGATCCGCGCTTCAACCGGACGGCTGCGGTCGCGGATCGGTTCGTCCAGATTCGTGCCGGTTCCGATATTGCGTTCCTGGGTGGACTCATCAATTACGCCCTGACGCGCAACCGCTATCACGACGAGTACGTGCGGCTGTTCACTAACGCGCCGTTTCTCGTATCCAACGAATACGCGTTCGATGAGAAGCGCGGTGTCTTTGCCGGATGGGACTTCGACAAGAAAGCGTACACCGACAAGTCGAGCTGGAACTACGAGCTCGACGCCAGTGGCTTCGCAAAAGTCGACGCGACGCTCGAACACCCGCGGTCGGTATTTCAGGTGATGAAGCGGTTTTATGCGCGCTACACGCCCGAGATGGTTTCAACCATCTGCGGCTGCAGCCCGGACGACTTCCTCAAGACCGCGGAGCTCATCACATCGACGTACACGGCTGACCGCGCAGGGACCATCATGTATGCGCTCGGCTGGACCCACCACAGCCACTCGGTCCAGCTCATTCACGCGGCAGCCATGCTGCAGCTCCTGCTCGGCAACATTGGACGACCTGGTGGGGGCCTCAACGCGCTTCGTGGGCACGCCAACATTCAGGGCGGGACCGACTGCGGAATGGCCTATCACAACCTGCCCGGGTACATTCCGATACCGAAGGCCGATCACGAGACGCTCGGCGGCTTTTTGACGGCCGTGACGCCGAAAGCGCTGCGTCCGAACTCCACGAACTTCTGGTCGGGCACCGATCGCTTCACGGTCAGCCAGCTCAAGGCGTACTACGGCAGCGCGGCCACGCGAGAGAACGACTTCGCCTACGATTTCCATCCCAAGTTGCCGCAGTCGCCGGCCGGTGGTTACGAGAACTGGAGCTGGGCGTACATCTTCGACCACATGTACCGCGGCGACGTGGAAGGCTTCTTCAGTTTCGGGATGAACCCGGTCAGCAACGGGCCGCACTCGCGCAAAGCGATCGCTGCGCTCTCGAAGTTGAAGTGGCTGGTCGTGGCCGAGAACTTCGAGCAGGAAACCTCTGCTTTCTGGCGCTCCGACATCCTGTCGCTCGTCGACTTGAAGCCGGAAGACGTGAAGACTGAAGTCTTTCTGCTGCCGGCGGCCAACTTCGCGGAGAAGGATGGCACGTTCGTGAATTCGGCGCGGTGGATTCAGTGGAAATGGAAGGCGGTCGATCCACCAGGCGACGCAAAGCCCGATCAGGAAATCATCGGACGCATTTTCCTGAAGGTCCGCGAACTGTACGAGCAGGAAGGCGGCGCGTTTCCCGAACCAATCCGGAATCTGAACTGGTGGTACGCCAACGCCGCGAGCCCCTCGCTCGACGAGGTCTGCAAAGAGCTCAACGGCTGGGCCGTGGAGGATGTGCGCGACGCCACCGGCGCAGTGACGATGCGAGCCGGTCAGCAGCTCTCACGATTCGCCGATGCGCGGGCGGATGGCTCGACCTTATCTGGTAACTGGCTCTACATCGGGATGTACACGGACGCGGGCAACCTCACGCAGCGGCGATTGTACGCCGACCCGAGCGGCCTCGGCAGGTTCCCCGAGTGGACGGTGAGCTGGCCCGCCAACCGGCGCATCCTCTACAACCGCTGCTCGGCCGACGCGAAGGGCCGCCCCTGGGATCCGACACGCGTCGGGATTGCATGGAATGGCCAGCGGTGGGTCGGGGACACGCCGGACATCACGGTGGACAGCGCGCCCGAAGCCGGGTTGGGCGCGTTCATCATGCTCCCCGAGGGCGTCGCGCGCTTGTTCGTGCCAGGCCAGTTCGTCGACGGCCCGTGGTCGGAGCACTACGAGCCCGCCGAGTCACCGGTCGCGAATCCGCTGCACCCTGAACACAGTTCCAATCCCGCCGTGCGCCCCTTTGGCACCGAGTTCGACGTCCTTGGCACCGCCGACGAGTATCCGATCGTGTGCACGACGTACCGGCTCACCGAGCATTTCCACTACTGGACCAAGAACAATCCCTACAACATGCAGCTCCAGCCGGAGTTCTTCGTGGAGATTCCGGAGGAGCTGGCCAGGGACAAGGGGATCGCGAACCGCGATCGCGTGCGCGTCACCTCGGCCCGAGGCTCGATCGAGGGGCGAGCGATGGTGACGCGCCGCATCAAGCCCATGCAGATCGGCGGAAAGACGACGTACCAGATTGGGTTCCCGATCCATTGGGGTTTCCTCGGGCGCGGCGAGCAGCGTGGCTCGCTCGCCAACCTGGTGACGCCAACGGTTGTCGATCCCAACTCGTTCGCGCCGGAGTACAAGGGATTTCTGGTGAAGTTGGAGAAGGTGTGAGTCTCCGACACAGGGCCGCACTCAGTGGATCGTTGCCGCAAACCACGCCGAGCGCTGAAGGCGCGAGGCACAGGTCGCGGGGGTGGGGCCCCGCGACAAACTGAATAATGCCAACAGCCACCCTCGAATTGCTTCGCGTCTCCGCCACGACGGCCCCCGCACCCGGAGTCCGTACGATGCCGACGATCACGAAGCTCATCGACACGACGACGTGCATCGGCTGCAAGGCCTGCGAGGTGGCCTGTCAGGAGTGGAACGATCTGCCGCCGGAAACCACTGTGCAGATGGGGACGTACCAGACGCTGCCCGACATGACGGCGAACTTCTGGAACCTGATCAAGTTCCGGGAGCACGAGGAGAACGGCGCGCTCAACTGGCTGATGCGCAAGGACCAGTGCATGCACTGCGCCGAGCCCGGCTGCCTCGCCGCCTGTCCCGCACCCGGTGCCATCGTGCAATATACGAATGGCATCGTCGACTTCCAGCAGGACCAGTGCATCGGCTGCGGGTACTGCATGACCGGATGCCCGTTCGACGTTCCCAAGTTCCACCCAAAGACGCAGCGCGTGTACAAGTGCACGATGTGCGTCGATCGGGTCTCGGTTGGCCTTCAGCCGGCGTGCATCAAGGCCTGCCCCACGAGCTGCCTGCAATTCGGGACGAAGGACGCGATGCTGGAAGTCGCCAATAAGCGGGTCGAGCAGCTCCACGCCAACGGGTTCACACAAGCAGCGGTCTACGATCCGCCGGGCGTGGGAGGAACATCCGTCGTGACGGTGCTCGCCTACGGCGACCGGCCGGAGCTCTATGGACTGCCTCGCGATCCCACGATTCCACTCGCCGTCCGCCTGTGGAAGGGGCCCCTCAAGTGGATCGGCAATCTGGCGATGGTCGGAGGGATTCTCGGCGTGCTCGTTCACTACGTACGTTTTGGACGCAAGGACGGTCACCAGACCGACGCCGGCCCGCCGCACCAACCATGACTGCCGGCCGCCGCATCGTACGTTACGCGTTTCGCGAGAGATTGCTGCACGCGCTCACCGCGCTGTCGTATGTGTACCTCCTGCTGACAGGACTCGCGTTCTGGACGCCAGCGCTCTACTGGATCGCGGCCGTGCTCGGCGGCGGATACCTCTCGCGCGTACTCCATCCATGGGTGGGCCTGATTTTCTCTGGCGCATTGCTGTGGATGTTCGTCACGTGGCGCACCGACATGCGCGTCAAGCCAGAGGATCGGGCCTGGCGCAGCGCGATGCGTCACTACATGCGGAACGAGGACGCAAAGGTCCCACCTGCCGGGCGCTTCAACTTCGGGCAGAAGCAACTGTTCTGGCTGATGGTGCTCGGCGGCGTTGCCCTACTGCTCTCGGGACTCGTGTTGTGGTTTGTCGCCTCAATTCCCTGGGAACTCCGCGGCTTGCAGTACGCCGCAACGCTCGTGCATGCCATCGCTGCGCTGGTGACGATCGCCGGCTTCATCATCCATCTCTACATGGGGCTCGCAGTGGTACCCGGGGGGCTCAACGCCATCGTCCACGGCGAAGTCACCGAGGAATGGGCCAGGCATCATCACGCGTTGTGGCTCGCACAGGTTCAGTCCGCGGGTGTTCCAGCGACCACGTTGCCATCGACTGAGAACGATGCGCGACCCGGCGAGTAACGAACCGCGGTGGGACAAGCGAATTGCGCGGGCCAGGACGCTGGCGGCGCTCCGTCCAGCCGCCGCTGAGGCGCTGATCTTCTACGCGGCGGTCGCGGAGTATCAGAAGTCGCTCGTGAGCGCGGACCCTTACGGACCGCGCCCACAAGGCTCCGAAGTCCGCTCACGTCCGCTGGTCGAAACGCTCGATCTCGGTGCGGTTCTCGCCGCGATACCGAGTTTTCTCGCCCGGCTGCCGCGCGTTGCTCCCGCGCGCCTGGCAGAGTCGGCCACCGGACTGCGCAGGTTCGAGCGAGACCAGTGGCTGCATCTCGTGCACTCGTACTTTGCTGGCGACGGCCGCGATCTCGACAAGGACGATCATGTGCTGAGATTCGTATTGGAAGCGGTGCTGCAGCCGTTTGTCGAGCAGGCGGCAATCGCAGAGGCGGAGAAGCGCCGTCCACGACCCAACGCCAGCGGCCCGGCTCGCTGTCCCTTCTGCAACGCTCTTCCCGTCGTGGGCGTGCTGCGCGAAGAAGGCCACGGCGCAAAGCGAACGCTGGTCTGTGCGCTGTGTCTGATGGAGTGGGAATACTTGCGTGTCCTCTGTCCGTCCTGTGGCGAGCAGCAGTTCGATGCCCTGCCGGTCTACACCGCCGACGAGCTCGAGTACCTCCGCATCGAGGCGTGCGACCACTGCCACCGCTATCTCAAGACAATCGACTTGACGAAAGACGGCCTGGCGGTGCCGCTCGTCGACGACATCGCGAGCGTCTCGCTGGATCTCTGGGCGCGCGATCGCGGCTATGTCCGGCTGCGGGCGAACCTCCTGGGGTTGTAAGGTGGTCTCTCCCTTATGTCGATCGACTCTTTGCCGGAGGCTGTGAATGCGCGCTGTCGGACCCTTGGGCTACCGTCAGGCGTTCGCGGCCGACGGCACGCGCGTGACCGAGAACCTCGACTTCCAGTGATCAGGCAGGCGCCGGGCTCGTCGGCAGAGCCACACATTGCAGGAGAGTGATGATGCAGGTCGGATTTTACGGGCACGTTCGGCAATACAGGAATATTCAGCCGGAGATCGACGCCAATATCCAGCGTGTGCTCGAAAGCGGCGAGTACGTCCAGGGCCCCATGCTCAAACAGTTCGAACAAGAGCTGGCGGCGTACCATGGAATGGCACACGCCGTCGGCGTTGGTAACGGCACCGACGCAATCTGGCTGGCGCTGATGGCCATGGGGATAGGCCCTGGCGACGAGGTCATCACCCATCCGAACACGTTCTTCGCCACGGCGGAAGCCATCTGGATCGCGGGAGCTACGGCGGTCTTCGTCGATTGCGATCCCAAGACGAAATGCATCGACCCGGCCAGGATCGAATCGGCGATCACGCCGAAGACGAAGGCCATCATCCCCGTGCATCTCTATGGTCAGTGCGCCGACATGCCGGCTCTGAGGAAGATCGCCGACGCGCACAGGCTGCGCGTCATCGAAGACAACGCGCAGGCCATCGACGCGGCCGGCGCTGATTTCACGATCGGCCAGTTGAGCGACGCGACCTCCGTCAGTTTCATCATCCAGAAGAACCTCGGTACGTTCGGCGACGGCGGAGCGCTCCTCACGAACGACGCCGGCATCGACGCCACCGTTCGGAAACTTCGGAACCACGGCTCGGTCAAACGTAACGTCCACAGCTTCGGCTTCAACAGCCGCCTGGACGATCTCCATGCCGGCGTCCTCAGCGCCAAGCTGAAGCACATTCATGCATGGAACGATCAGCGTATGCTGTGGGCCGCGCGATACACGGCAGGTCTCGAGCGCGCAACCCATCTGGAGCTGCCGTACGCGCGACCCGGCTACCGGCATGTGTTCCATCTGTACGTCGTCGAGACGAAAACGCCGGCCGAGCGCGATCGACTGCTGGACTTTCTCGTCAAGCATGGCATCGATGCCAAGACGCACTACTCGATTGCTATTCACCAGCAGGAGGGCTTTCCCTGGGGCAAGGGAGCGCGGATCGCCGGCTCGGTCGCCAACGCTGAGCGCAACGCCGCCACCTGCGTCAGCTTGCCCATGTACCCGGAGCTTACCGAGGCCGAAGTGGATTACGTCATTGCCAGGGTGATGGAATGGGACAAGGCGGCACAATGACGCGGTCGATGCGCCTTCTCGCCTGGCTGCTGGCCTTGTTCGTCGTCGCAGCCGCGGTCGAATCCCAGAGACGCGTCTCCGCTCGTGCCCAACGCATCGTCTACATTGGCACCTATACCGGCGAGATGAGCAAGGGTATCTACGCGTTCCGGTTCGACGACAGCTCCGGTGCGCTCACGCCGCTCGGTCTGGTCGCCGAGACACCCAACCCGAGCTTCCTGACCTCCAGCACGAACGGGCGGTTCGTGTTCGCGGTGAATGAGCTGCAGTCGTTTGGCGGTGCGGCGAGCGGGAGCGTCACCTCGTTCGCGGTCGATCCCTCAACCGCGAAGCTCACCGAGATCGGCGTGCAGCCGTCGCGAGGCGCCGGTCCGTGCCATCTGGTGCTGGATCGAACCGGTCGATATCTGGCGGTGGCGAATTACGGCGGCGGAAACTACGCGCTCCTTCCCGTCGGCAGCGATGGGCGGCTCCAGCCAGCGACGAGCGTGGTTGCCGGCGACGTATCCGAGACTCCTCCGTCCAAGCCGTTGGGACATGCGGTCGGCTTCGATGCCGGCAACCGGTTTCTCGTGACCGCTGACAAGGGGCTGAACCGGATGCTCGTGTATCGCTTCGATGCGTCAACGGGTGCGGTCACGCCCCATCAACCGGCGTCGACCGCGCTGCCGCCCGGGTCTGGACCGCGCCACTTCGAGTTTCACCCGAACGGACGGTGGCTTTTCACCATCAGCGAGCAGGCGGCAACGATCACAACTTTTTCGTGGAACGAGACTACGGGGAGCCTCACCGCGTTGGCCAGCGTGCCCACGAGACCCGAAGGTTTCACCGACGGGTTCGACCGCCGAGATTGCCGTGCACCCCAGTGGCCGCTTCGTCTATGGATCAAACCGCGGGCACGACAGCATCGCTGTCTTCCGCGTCGGTGACGCCGGCACGCTGGCTCTCGTCGAGCACGAAGCCACGCGCGGTCAAACACCACGGAACTTCGCGCTCGATCCGACCGGCCGCTGGCTGATCGCGGCCAATCAGCGATCGCACACCCTCGCGGTCTTCAGCATCGATCAGACGACTGGCGCACTGACGCCGGTCGGGCCGCTGAGCAGCGTGGGTTCGCCCGTCAGCGTCCTCTTCATTACCGAGGGGCTTCGCCCCTCGGACTCCCCTGCACGCGCTCTCGCGCGCCGCTTCGCCGGCGCGCTCCGATCGCGTGGCTCGCTCGCGATGCTCGCTCGCTTCTTGGAATGAGCGTCAGGTTCATGTGACAGCTTCTAAGCTGCGGTGTCGTCACATGTGGTTTGCTCTTGTTCAGGCGCTGCGGTACGCACTGCGCCGGTTGACCCGGGCTACGCACCGAGTCGGGAAACCGATCGGCAATGAGGATGACGCCCGGGTTTCGGTGCCGCTGCCTAATGAATCTGGATGGTAGGCGAGGTCCGAATACTGACCTTGGACCGAGGGACCCGGAGATCGACTCGTTGCGGGCGAGACGGGGCCGTGTCGTCAGCGAATGTCGCTCGGTAGTAGCTGGCCGGTGTCCCCACGGCGCGCGCCAGCGTGTCGGTATTGGCCCAGCTCACGAGTCCGGTGAGGCTGCCGGTGTTGCGGGCGAGTGTAAGGAGCCCCCACGAACTCGTCTCACCCACGGTCACCAGGTGTACGTTGATCTGCGCGGCGGAGATCGTCTCGGCAACCGGCCGCATCGCCTCCGACGGCGGCGTGCATCCCGCTGCCTCGCCAGTGCCGAACGTCGGGTCGTAGTCGCTGCCGCGAGACAGCACCACCAGGGTGCTCGAGCGTCCTCGCGGGAGGCTTCGCGCCAGGTTCTCGATGGTCCGCAGCATATCCGACAGACATGTCTGCAGGACGCCCGGACCGGTCACCATCGCATCGGCCGCCCTTGTCACCGGCTCGTGCTCCGTACTGGGCGGGCTGAGGCGTCCGCTTCGCGCGCTGAAGTACCCAATCCTGTCCTTCGGCTTCAGCGACGCCACGAGCTTCGCGATCGCTTCCTTGGCGACTGGTTCCATCGCGTACAGGGTGGCTTCATCGGCGAGCAGCAGAATGGTCCGCCCGGTCTCGGCAGGTATGACGAGCTCGAGCGAGCGCACTGGGCGCTGCTTCCCGCCGACTTTCAACATGATGTCGGCCATCGCCAGGTTCGTCACGGCATGGCCGTCCTGGCCTGTGGCGATGAAGTCGAGCGTGATCTCCGCCGGTGCAGCGGGTACCGCGGACTGGAGCAGCAGGAGTGCGCCGAGAATCAGTGCGGTCAGCATGGCTCCTGCCTGCGGCCGATTATATCGCCCGTCCCCCCTGTCAAGCCGTTTGAATGGGTTACCGAGCACCGAATCATCGCGCCGTTAACCGGGGTTACCGAAGTCTTCGCGGTCTTTGTGGCCTTGGTATTCTTTTGAGCAAGAGCAGTACGAGGGCCTGTGGGCGCTGTGGAAAACCCGCTCTTGGGGTTTCCAAGGACCTCGTGGAAAATGCATCGCTTTTATGTAGTCGTGCTCATGTCCTTCGGCGGCTTCGGCCTGGTGCTCGTGCGGTTGAGTGTCTTCGTCGTCGCACATCAAGCTGCTCATCAACGGACTCGTGAGATTGGGATTCGACTTGCGTTGGGGGCATCGCCAACTCTCATCAAGTAAATCTTCATGAGGCGAGTCGCCGCCATCGTTGGCTGCGCCCCCGGGATGGGGGTCCTCATCGGATGGTGGGGCGGCCGAGCGGTAGAACACGTGCTATTCGGGGTCAGGGCAACTGATCCTGGCTTGATCACCGCAGCCGTCGCGATAGTCTGGGGTGCCGCGATGGTAGCGCTTTATCTGCCGGCACGCCGGGCGGCGTCGCTCAGTCCGCTTGACGCGCTGAGGCACGATTAGGTGTGATTGTCCCTGCTCACCGAATCGGCTCCAGATCGATTCTGCGGAAGAAGATCTCCGCGCTCACTCTCTTCGCAATGCCCTCACAGGATCCATGCGCGTGGCGCGGCGCGCCGGCACCCAGGTGGCGCCCATCGCAACCGAGATGAGCACGAACACGGCCAAGGCAAACGTCGGCGGATCCAGCGGTGTGAGGCCATAGACCATCGAGGCGACCAGTTTCGTGGCAATCGCGGCGCCGGCAACGCCAACGGCGACACCGACCATCGTCGGCCCGAGCGTCTGCGACACCACCAGTCGTGAGATGTCGCGCGGTGCGGCGCCCAGCGCGACGCGAATGCCAATCTCCTTCGTGCGCTGGGCGATCGTATACGCTGCCACCCCGTAGACTCCGATCGCCGCCATCACCAGCGCCGCGACAGCAAACAGCCCGAACAGGAGAGCGCTGTCACGCTCCGCACGAATCGTCTGCGCCACCCGCTCGTCCATCGTGGCAACCTCGGAAATCACGATGTCGGGATTGATCGCCCAGATCTCTCTGCGTACTGCAGGTGCGAGCCGGAGCGGGTCGCCACCGGCCGTCCGAAGGACGAACGTCAGCGCTACCCAGGTGATATTGCCGGCGGGCATCTGCGCGAGAGGTGCCATCACAAGCGGCTCGGGGCCCTCGCGAAGCGAGCGGTCCGGCACATCTTCAGTCAGGCCGATGACGGTAAACCCCTCCGTTATCGCGGTGATTCGCGCACCGACGATGTTCCTGTCGGGAGCGAAGCGGCGCTGGAAGGCCTCGTTCACGATCACGACGCGTTCGGCACCGAGCCGATCGCGTTCGTCGAAGTCGCGGCCGACGATGATGGGAATGCGCATCGTTTGAAAGTACCCTGGCGTGACGAACCCGATGGGGGTTGACGACTCGACCGCCGGATGCGCTCGCCCGTCGACGGCGATGTTCGACAGAGTTGAAGCGGTCCCCGCGAGCGGCGCGAGTGACACGGCGCCGGCCGAGGTCACGCCCGGTATCCGCTCGAGGCGGTCTCTCAGCTCGCTGAAGAACGTGGCGAAGTAACGGCTGTCCGCTCTGTGATCGGCGCTGCGGTCGGGATCACGCAGAGCAGCGGGCGAGACGCGCACCGTCAACAGGCGATCGGCCTCGAACCCGCGGTCCTTGGTGCTCAGGTTCCAAAGCGTCTGGACCAGCAGTGCGGCGCCGACGATGAGCACAAACGTGATCGCGACTTCAGTGGACAGCAAGAGGCGCCGCGTCGTGTTCCGTCCGGTCACGGCTGGCGTGCCGCCGCTAAAGACCCAGGTCAGACTGATCCGCGTGGCGGCGGGAATCGACGACAGGCCGCAGAGCAGGCCGGTGAGGGCAGCAACCGCCATCGTGAACGCGAGCACCCACCAGTCGATCGCAATCGTGTCGATGTGCGGGAGACGCTCGGCGAGCACCATCCGCGCCACGCCGCTCATGGAGACGGCTAGCAGAAGTCCAAGGACCGATCCGATGAGCGCCAGCAGCGCGCTCTCGGTCAGCAGCAGCCGCACCAGCCGTCCTGTGCGCGCCCCGAGCGCCGTGCGAACAGCCAGCTCCCGATGACGAGTGGAGGCGCGCGCCAGCAGCAAGTTCGCGACGTTCGCGCAGGCAACCAGGAGCACGAATCCGACGGCACCCATCGTGAGCCACAGCCGCTCGCGAACGTTTCCGACGAGTCGTTCCTGCAGCGGCACTGCCGCGAGCCGCAGCCGATCGATCTCTGATTGTGAGTATTCCCGTTTGCCGTCGTCGAGCAGACTCGCGGCTGCCTGCTTGTAGAGCGCGAGCAGCTCCTGCATGGCAGCGGGTGCCGCGATGCCTGGCGCGAGTCGGCCAATGACGCTCAACTGAGTGGTCGGTTCGGCCACACGCATCACGTCTGGCTGCGTGTTGAGAGAAAGCGCGACTGGCGTGAGTGTGCCAGTCGCCGGAAATCGGAACGTCGGTGGAGTGACACCCACCACGGTGACGACATTGCCGCTGACCCTGATGGTGCGTCCGATGATCGACACATCAGCGCCAAAGCGGGTTACCCAGAGCGCGTGGCTCAGCAGCGCAACGGGGGGCGCGCCGGGGGATGCATCGGCTTCCGCGAAGTCGCGTCCGGCGATTGGGGCGACGCCGAGCAGCGATAGGAAGTTCCACGTGATGAACGCCGACCGAACCTGCTCGGGCTCGCCGCGGACAACGAGCGTCGCCGAACGTGGGCCATTGAACGCGGCAAAGTCGCTCAACGTTCGCGCCCGTTCACGCCAGGCCGACGTCAGCCAGGATGGAGCGTCGGGCATTGGGGAAACGTCGATGAGCACGAGGGATGAGGGGTCCCGATACGGGAGTGGCCGCAGCATCACTGCATTCACCACGCTGAAGATAGCGGTGTTGGCACCGATGCCGAGCGCCAGGGTCAGGATGGCCACGGCGGCGAAGCCCGGCGAGCGCCAGAGTGCGCGCAGCGCGTAGCGGGCATCCTGTCGCAATTCGTCGAACCAGAGAACGCTTCGGCGTCGGAACGTCCACATCGTTGTTACCGACTCGGCTCCAGATCAATTCTGCGGAAGGAGATCTCGGCGCCTTCCGACTGGATCATGATTCTTCTTCCGTCCAGGATGACTCGGTGCCCGCGTTCAGCAGCTTTCCATTGACGTAGTACGTCAGGTTGCCCTTCTCGACGACCGCTTCAAGTCGGGTCCATTCCGGCCATCGAGCTCGCGCGTCGATGCGACTTCGTCTTGGAAACCGAACAGGAACAGCACCGCGGCCACGAGCGCGAACACGAGAGGGAAAAGCCAGAACGTCTGCCATTGCTGGAGAGCGGCCGGCCCGCCGGGATCGGTGACGACGCGCTCGAATATCTGGCCGCCGGCGAAGGTCCCGACGAGCCGGCCTATCCCGTAGCTCATGAGCACGAACAGCCCCTGTGCCTGCGCGCGAATCGCCGGCGATGCCTTCTTGTCGATGTAGATCTGGCCGCCGATGTAGACGAAATCGTAGCAGGGTCCGTGCAGGCAAATGCCGAGAATCAACATCCACATCGCGGTGTCGACCGCGCCAAGAGAAAACAAGCCATACCGCGCGATCCAGGCGATCATGCCGGCAAGCAGGACGCCCTTGATGCCCCACCGCAGCAGGAACCACGGCAGCGTCAGCAGGAAGAGAATCTCCGACATCTCGCCGAACGTCATGCGGAACGGTACATCCGGAGCGGCGACGCCCGAGTCGCGCAGGAACAACGGCACGTACGGAAAGTACGTGCCCGCCGGGATGCTGATCAACAGGACGCCGCCGAGAAAGATGTAGAAGGGGCGCGACCCGAGCTCCTTGAGCGCATCGATACCGACGACGTCCCTCACCGAGAACTTCTTTCCGGCGCCGCGCGGCGGTATGTGCGGCAGCGTAAAGGCATAAACACCCAGGAGCAACCCGGCAGCCGCGGCGACGTACATCGGCAATGCGGTGGCGTCGCTCTTCAGGAGCTTGCTGACGAGGATCCCGGCGACGATCCAGCCGATAGTTCCCAGCATTCGCACGCGCGGAAACTCGCCCTCCTTGTTCTGCAGGAGGTGAAACGACGTCGCCGTCGCCAGGCCCACGGTCGGCATGTAGCACAGCATGTGCGCGAACAGCGCAGCGTTGAACAGCACCGGCGACCCGACGCTTTCCGCCAGCAACGGCGCGGCCACCAGGAACGCGCTGCTCAACAGGTGCATCGTGCCCAGCACCTTCTGCACCGGAAAGAACCGGTCGGCCATCGCTCCGAAGAGGAATGGGGCGACGATCGAACCGGTCGGGCATGACATGTACGCCACGTAAATGAGGTCCGTCATTCCGTGGCTTCGCATGTAGTTGCCGACGGTCGTCCACCAGGCCCCCCAGATGAAGAACTGGAGGAACATCATCAGCATCAGCCGCGACCTGGTCGCGAGGTCCGTCGTCATGCGCCGCGGATCTTACTTCCTATCAGCTATCCTTGGCGCAGGAGATCACATGGTCAAGACACTGACGAACGCGTTCGTGGGACTCCTCCTGACCACGGCGGCAGTTACCGCGTCGGCGCAAGTCCCCGGGACGGTCTCCGGGGCGGCCGAGAAGGAAGTGCTGCAAACGCTTGACGCCGTCGATCAAGCGACTGACAAGCGTGACAAGGCTGCCCTCGAGCGTCTGATGGCCGATGAGTTCATCTACCATGGCTCGAACGGCGTTGCTCAGACCAAGGCCCAGAGCATCGCCCAAACGACCGCAGGCGGCACCGCCTGGAGCAGCCGGAAATATGACAACGTCAAAGTTCGGATCTACGGTGAGATCGCCGTTGTGACCGGAAGCACGGAGCTCTTGGGTGCGTCGGCCGATTTCAAAGGCGGCCCAAGGTTGTTCACCCGCATCTTCGTGAGTCGAGATGGTCGGTGGCAGGACCTCGGAGGGCAGATGACCTTGGTACCGGCGAAGTAGCCGAAAGCGGTTCAGTCCTTGATGGCTCCGCGCACGGCGCGGCCCGGCGTCACGCCGGTCTGTAGTTCGCCGTTCGACACGACCGGCACGCCGGCTACGAGCACGTGTCGGAACCCGACGGAGTACTTCGCGGGATCCCCGAACTTCGCGCTGTCGGCGACCGCTGCTGGATCGAAGATCGCGAGATCGGCCTCGGCGCCGACGCGCACCCGGCCTTTGTTCTTCATCGCCGGCACCCGCGTCTCGAGCCGCTCCGCCGGCATCAGTGTCATCTTGCGCAGCGCATCCATCAGCGTCAGCAGTTTCTGTTCGCGCACGAGCGGCCCCAACACGCGCGCCGACGTCCCCGAGCTGCGGGGATGCGCGACGAGGTTCGGAAACACCATGCCGTCGCTGATGATCATCGTGTTCGGATCTTTGAGCGCGGCGACGAACGATTCCTGCGGGATCGCGTGGATGATGACCTCGTCTCCCGGGTTCTCACGCTGATACTTCTTGAACGTCGCTTCGGTCAGGAACTCGCCGGTCTTCGGCCACTGCAGCTTGTCGTAGCTGATGGCGAGCGTCTGCTGCCAGCCAGGGGCGAACCAGGTCGAATTGATGCCGCTCATCGCCGCGGTGTACGGGTACAGCTCGGTCGTGACGTCCTGACCGTGCGCTTTCGCGTCGGCGACCATCTTCAGCAGGGTCGGCGTCGCCGCAAGTCCGCTCGAAGTGATGTGGGAGACGTGCAGCGGCGCCTTGGCTTCCCTCGACAGTTTCAGTACCTCTTCGAGCGCATGCACCGCGCCCGGCTGGCCGTTCGCCCCGAGTCCCGCATATCGCAAATGCACGTAGCCCGCGGCGCCTGGCACCTCCGCCGCGACCGCGAACATCCTCTTGAGCTCGTCCTCAGTTGCCCCCGGCGTGTAGAAGGGCATCAAGCCGACGCCGAGCGCGCCGCGCGCGAGGCCGCGGCGGACGAGCGCGGCGACTTGATCGATCTGTTCGGGCGTCGCCGCGCTGGTGCGCGCGGGCCCCGAGAAATGAAAGCCTTGGTACTTGCCGCCCACCACCTGCACGCGCGCGGCGGGGTGCCCGGCCGAGATGCCGTAGTTGACGAGCGTCTTGCCGTCCCGGTCCGCGTACCACTTGTCGACGTCGACCGTCCCACGCTCGGTGTCGAGCATCGTCGTGACGCCGTCCATGGCGCGGAACTCGTAGTTCAGCGTGTCTTCGCCGTGCGTGTGCAACTCGATGAGCCCTGGCGCGACGACGAGGCCGCTGGCGTCAATCGATCGATTGCCCCGCAACGGACGATCACTGATCGCCTCGATGCGGCTGCCGACGATACCAACGTGCGCCACGCGCTCGAATCCGCTCTCGGGATCCATGACACGGCCGTTGGCGATAACGAGGTCGTAGGCGCGGGTCGAGCACGCACCGAGCGACAATGCCCAGAGGGCCCACAGGCCCAGCATCGCACGCCAATGCACGCGATTCACGAGAACCTCCGAAGGTGGTGCGAGCCAGTGGTGTTCACGTCCGAGCTTCGAAGCTCCGGCCGCCTTCGCCGCGGGCCGCTCATCCCGCGGCGGCAGCGAGCCGATCCGGTTTCGCCGTCGCGGCGCCTCGCTCGACGAGCTGCTTCATGTACCGGAGCGCCAAGCTCGTGCCGCGATCGACTTCTTCAACGCCGGCGAGTTGATGGTTCTTCACCACCGCGACGCAGTATTCCGACGCGAGATAGCCGGTGTAGCCAATCTCCAGCAGCGCGTCGACGAACGTCTCGTAATTTATCTGGCCCCCAAACGACGGCGCAGGCCCCTGCAGCACGCCGCCGTCTGGCGCTTCGATGAAATTCCAGGCCCCGTAGTGCGTGTAGACGAGGTACTCGCGGCAGCGATCTACGGCCTCGCGCACGTAGGCGGGATCCTGACGCTCATAGAAGAGCGGCGCGTCGAGGCACAGCTTGACGTTGCGGCGGTCGATTTCCTTCACCATCGCGAGCGCATCCTCGTAGCCAGGCGTGGTGACCGGCGCGTGGTTCTGCAGCGCGAGCGTAATGCCCATGTCGGCCGCCCACGCGGCGACTTCGCGGATGCCATCGAGCGCGCGGTGCCACTTGCGGAGATCGGGCGGATAGGGACGTTTGAAGTGGCTGCCGCGCTCGTACTGCGCATACATCGCCACCGCCTCCTCGTCGTTGACGAGGCCCGGCCACGCGGCAAATACCTTCACCATGTCGACATCGAGGTCCGACGCAAGCTCGAGGACGTGGCGCATCATCGCGAGGTTGTTCTCGCGTTCCTCCATGTACCGGCTCGTGAAGTTCGACATGCTCTCGATCGCGCAGAGGGCGATGCCCTGGTCGGCCGCAACGGCCTTGATTCGTGCGCGGTCCGACTTGCTCACGTCGAACGGACACGCCACGGGGCGCTTCGTTTCGATCGCCAGTCCATCGAAGCCAAGCTGCTTGGCCTTGTAGACTTGCTGTTTGATGGAAAGCGGCTTACCGGCGTAGAACAGGCCGGCGTACGAGACGGACAGCAATGCGAACCTCATGTCTACTCTCCTAAGATCGTGGTCTTGCGATCTGCTGATTCGATTCATCCTGCTCACCGAATCGGCTCCAGATCAATTCTGCGGAAGTAGATCTCCGCGCCTTCCGACTGGATCATGATCTTGCCTTCGGTCCAGGACGACTCGGTGCCCGCGTTCACCAGCTTTCCATTGACGTAGTACGTCAGGTTGCCCTTCTCGACGACCGCCTCGAGGCGGGTCCACTCCAGGCCCGGACTCTCGACATCCTGTGGCCCGCGAAACCCGAGACGGTCCGCCCAGTCCTCGCTGCGGCCCCACCAGTTGATGCGACCAGACGAGTACACGCGCGGTTCGCCGTTGGGGTCGAACACGTTCTCGCCATCGCGATCCTTGCGGCTCCTCACCGTGACCGACGGGCGAAGCTGCTCGCCTTGATCGTTGTACCCGGCCACCGGCAGGATGTCGCCAACGCCGCCTTCGATGATCTGGAATTCAATCGATCGCAGCCACGGCCCGTTGAAGTCCTTGCCAGTGTTGCCGAGCCGGCCCTGGGCATGCAGCAGCAGACCACTATCGCGCGTGCGCGTCTTCCGTTCACCCCAGGTCACGCCTCCCCAGCGGTACTCGACGATCAGGCGATAGTCGCGATACGCCTGCTCCGTGAGCAGGCCACCCCAGACCTGACCGCTGATTCGAATGGCAGGCGCGCCGTCGATTTGATCGACGACGCTGAACACGCGCTCCGGATCGGTCTCGTGGTGATCCACCAGCCACGTGTCGAAGTTCGCCAGCGACTTGCCGTCGAACAGCTTGATGACGGTTGACGGCGTGATCCCTGACGACGATATCTGAGCTGGAAGCAGCACAGACGCCGTCGCCACGACCAACGCGATCACGCCAGCAGAGGTTCCAAGCAACAGCGTTCGGAATCGAAAGATAGTCATGGGCGCTTCAAGACCTGCCCCTACAATAGGCGGCGTGATGGAGACATCCTGGTACACCGCGAGCAACGCCGCCGACATCCCATCGCCGGCATTACTCGTCTACCCCGATCGGGTCGAGGAAAACATTCGGCGCATGATCCGCGTCGCGGGGAGCGTCGAGCGTCTCCGGCCGCACATGAAAACGAACAAGCTGCCCGAGGTCATCCGGATGCAGATGGACCAGGGCATCACGAAATTCAAGTGCGCCACGATCGCCGAAGCGGAAATGGTTGCCGCGTGTCTGGCCCCGGACGTGCTCCTCGCCTATCAACCGGTCGGCCCCAACGTGCAACGGTTCATCCGGCTCGTGCAGACCTTTCCGAAGACCACGTTCTCCGCGCTCGTCGATGACGACGGCACGATCCGCTCGTTGTCGAACGCCGCCGTCCAGGCGGGCCTCACGGTGAATCTGTTCCTCGACCTCGATTGCGGCATGCACCGGAGCGGCGTGCCACCCGGGCCTCGCGCGGCGGAGCTGTATCGGTCGATCACCTGTTTACCCGGTCTCCAGCCGGCGGGCCTGCACATGTACGACGGCCACATCCACGACACTGATCTCGCGGTTAGAACGCGGGTATGCGAAGAGGCGTTCGCACAATTCCGGACGATGCGCGACGACCTTGTCACGGCGGGATTGCCGGTGCCGGCGTCGGTTATCGGTGGCACGCCGACGTTCCCTCTGCATGCGCAGCGCACCGATGTGGAATGCAGTCCGGGGACAGCGGTGTTCTGGGACTGGGGATACAGCACCATGCTTCCCGACATGGATTTCCTTCCGGCCATCCTTTTGCTCACGCGCGTGGTCAGCAAGCCTGGAACGAACCTGCTCTGTCTGGACCTCGGCCACAAAGCCGTGGCGTCGGAAGTGCCGCCTCCTCGCGTGCAGTTGCTGGGGCTCCCGAACACCCGGGCCGTCGGCCATAGCGAGGAGCACCTGGTTCTCGAAACCGATCGGGCCGCAGAGTTCCCCGTCGGCTCGTGCTTCTACGGCATCCCGTGGCACGTGTGCCCTACCGTCGCCCTCCACAACGAGGCCGTCGTCGTGAGGAATGGCCGCGCCGACCAACGATGGCAAGTTGTGGGACGCGCGAGAAGAATCACGATCTGAGGACACCCGTAGCGCGGAACTTTAGTTCCGCGTCATCCGCGCCCGGACGGATGTCTATAACTCCAAGCTCCCACTGTCTTACACCTTCAAGGTCTTGAGGAACGCGACGCTGTCCTTCGTGAGATCCCAGTTCTGCTCGACGAAGTAATTCTTCACGCCTCCAACCTTCGCGGCGGTGAAGATCTTGACCCAGTCGAGGCTGTCCTTGCCGACGGCGACTCCCCCGCCGCGGCCGCCGCCGCGCCCATCCAGCGGGGGCCCTGACCAGCTGCCGCAGCGTCCGCCGGTGGCGGCGGGGGCGGCGGAGGCGGATTCAGGTTCACGCCCTGCAGGTGCATCGAGATGAAGCGGCCGGGATACTTGGTGAAGTACTCAACGGGATCGCCGAGCACTCTCATCGAAGACATCTGGAACTGCATCTTCACGAGCTTCGGGTCGAGGAGCTCGAGCAAGATGTCGTAGGTCTTTCGGCCGTCGACCGTCGAATTCTCAAACCCCTCGTTGTGCAGGGCCTGCTGAAGACCGGCCTTGGCGGCCTCGGCCGCGATCTTGTTGTATTCCTCCGCGGCCTTCTTCACTTGATCCATGGTCGGGGTACTTCCGCCGTTCCCGCTGCCGATGCTCGCCGTGCTCATCTGCGTCATGCCGATGTCCTGAGCCCAGGCGATCATGCGTGGTTGATCGTTTCGGAGCGCGCCCAAACCGAAATGGGCGCTCGGACACTTGAGTCCGTGATCGTCGAGGACCTTCTTGACCTGCTTCCCATCCTCGAGGCTCTTGAACTCGGCGTAACTCGGCGAGCACAGCTCCAGGCTCTGAACGCCGATCTCGGTCATCATCTTGCACAACCCGGCGAAGTTGCCTTCCTGGATCATCGTCCGATGGGGATAGGTCTGACTGCCAATGGGCAGCCCCAGCGGGTTGGCGCGAAGCTTCACCACACCCGCGGCCAGCAGCCCTGCGACGGCGGCCTCCGTTGCCGTCTTCCTGAAGAACTCCCGTCTCGAAATGGCAGCCATGGACGCCTCCGTGTCAGACCTTCAAGGTCTTCAGAAACGCGACACTCTCCTTCGTAAACTCCATATTCTGCTCGACGAAGTAATTCTTCACCCCGCCGACCTTCGCCGCCTGAAACGTCTTGACCCAGTCGATGCTGCCTTTGCCGACTGACGTCCCCACGCCTCTGCCTCGTCCGCCGCCACCCCCGCCGCGGGCGGGCTGCCCGGCTGGCGCTGGGGGCGGTGGCGGCGGCGTGGCGTTCAGGTCGACGTCCTGGAGGTGCATGGAAATGAATCGGCCGGGGTACTTCGTGAAGTACTCGGCGGCGATGAAGCCACGGCCGATCGTGGACATCTGGAACTGGAACTTGACGAGCTTCGGATCGAGCAGGTCGAAGAGGATGTCGTAGGTTCGCTTCCCGTCAACTTCCGACAGCTCGAAGCCTTCATTGTGCAGACCCTGCACGATGTCAGCCTTCGCCGCGACGGCTGCGATCTTGTTGTACTCGTCCGCTGCTTTCTTCACATCATCCATCGTCGGGGTGTTGCCAGCGCCCAGCGTCGCCGTGATCATCTGCGTAATGCCGATGTCTTTAGCCCAGGCGATGCTCTTTTCCTGAGTCTCCCGGAGCTCCCTCATGCTGAAGTGCGCGCTTTCGCACCGCAGGCCATGATCGGCGATGATTTTGCTGACCTGCTTCCCGTCGGCGAGGCTGGCAAACTCCTTATAGCCCAGCGCGGAACAGAGCTCGATCCGCTGGACGCCGATATCGGCCAGCGTCTTCAGCAAGCCGGGAAAGTTGCCCTCGCTGATCATCGCCCGGTGGGGATACGTCTGGCTCCCGATGGGCAGTCCGAGCGGATTGGCTTTGAGCGCAACGGCAGCTCCGCTCACCAGGAAACCCGCAACGGCCGCATCCGCACCCGCTTGCTTGAAGAACTCTCGTCGTGAAATCGCAGCCATACTCGTCCCTCGCTTCATTGATCAATGTGTCGGCGATTGTTGTGTCGGCAACTGGCCCGGTAAATGGACGGCATGTTCGCACAATTCATAATCGAAAGTAGCAACAATAATCGAAAATAGCTACAATCGCCACACTCAACATGGTCCGGACACTGCCCTTGGGGCTCTTCGTCCTGGCGATCGCTGGCGGGGCCAGCCTGGCCTCAGTCGGCGCTCGCCAGCCCGTCTATGACCTCTTGATCCGCGGCGGACGCATCGTCGACGGGACGGGCAATCCCTGGTTCGCCGGGGATGTGGGAATCCGCGCGGATCGGATCGCCGCGGTTGGCCGCCTGGCGGGCGCGACTGCCACACGGGAGGTAGACGCACGAGGATTGGTCGTCGCGCCGGGCTTCATCGACCTGCATACGCATTCGGACGTGCCCCTGCTGAACGATGGCAACGCGGAAAGCAAGGTGCGCCAGGGCGTGACGCTGGACGTGCTCGGCGAAAGCACCTCGGTCGCGCCGCGGGACGGACTGCCGACGGCGAAGGGCGCGTGGACCGATTTCACCGGCTACTGGCAGGCGCTCCGGCAGAAGGGCATCTCCATGAACGTCATCTCGGAGGTGTCTTTCCAGCAGATTCGACTGGTCGTGATGGGATATGCGCCAGGACCCGCGACAGCCGCGCAACTGGAACGCATGAAGCAACTCGTGGCCCGGTCGATGCAGGAAGGTGCGTGGGGCCTCGTCACCAGATTCGAAAGTGGCGGGCCGGAGTATCCCGACGAGGTGCTGGCGCTCGCGAAGGTGGCTGCCTCCCATGGCGGCATCTACGTCTCGCATATCGGCAGCGAAGGCATGCAGCAGGACAAGGAACTGGACTTCGCGCTTCGCGTTGCCGAGGAAGCGAAGATCCCCGTCCATGTCTTCCACCTCAAGATTCGCGGCAAGAACAACTGGGGCACCGTCGGAAAGTACCTCGCGAAGATCGAAGGGGCGCGGGCGCGCGGGCTCGATGTGACCGCCAATCAGTATCCGTACACGGCCATGCAGCACGGCTGGAGCGCATTCTTCCCGGTCTGGGCGCGCGCGGGCGGGCCCGACGCATTCGCGACGGCCCTGAAAGATCCGGCGACGCGCCAGAAGATCAAACAGGACAGAGATTTTCAGACCTGGGTGCACGAGCACGGCTCGTGGGAAGGCATCGTGCTCGGGCGCGCGCGCCAGCCGCAGAACAAGACGTATGAAGGGATGAGAATCAGTGAGATCGCGAAGCGTCGCGGCGACGCGGATGCAGCCGATACGTGTCTCGCGCTCATGGCCGAGGAAGGTGGAACGATTTCCGGTATCTTCCACACGATGTCGGAGGCCGACGTGCGGATGGTCATGACGCAACCGTGGGTCGCGATCGCCAGCGATGGCTCCGCTCTCAATCTGGACGAGGAGGGCGTGCCACATCCGCGAAGCTTCTCGACCAATCCGCGCGTGCTCGGCTATTACGTGCGTGAAGAGCGGGTGCTCACCCTCGAAGATGCCGTCCGTAAGATGACCACGTTGCCGGCACAGATTCTCGGCCTTCGCGATCGCGGTCAGGTTCGTGAAGGTTTTGCGGCCGACCTCGTGATCTTCGATCCGGCGGCGGTCGGTGAAACGAACTCGTTTGAAAAGCCGAAGAGTTATCCGGCAGGAATCCCCTACACCATCGTCAACGGTGTGGTCGTCATTGACGGCGGATCGCATACCGGCGCGCGTCCGGGCCGGCCGCTTTTCGGGAGAGGATACGTCCACCACTAGTCTTACCCGAGGGGCTTCGCCCCTCGGACTCCCCTACACGCGCCCTCGCGCGCCGCTTCGCCGGCGCGCTCCGGTCGCGTGGCTCGCTCGCAGGGCTCGCTCGCTCCTTGGAACGAGCGTCAGGTTTATGAGATAGGTTCTAGACTGGAGAGGACCATGAAGCGTCGAGAGTTTCTGATGACCGCCGCCGCAGCCGCCGGTGTCGCGAGCTTTCGCACCGGATGGGCGCAGGGTGCGAGTCAGGCCAACCAGGTCAAGCAGTCCACGCTGGATCGGATCGCGATCATGACGCTGAACTTCCAGCGGATGCTGAAAGTACCCGACGTGCAGGACAGCCCGGAGCGCACGCTCGATCTCTTCGACATCGGGGAGATGCTCGCGGACAAGTACAGCGTCCACAAAGTCGAATTCCAGCATTACCATCTCGCGTCGACCGAACCGTCGTATTTGAAGGAGCTGCGCGGCCGGCTCGAGAAGAGCAAGTCACGAGCCACGCAGATCAACCTCGAGTTCAGCAACCTGAATATCTCGGCGCCGCAGCTGCGTGACCGGCTGTTGGCGATTGACCTCACCAAGGCGTGGATCGACCACGCGGTGCTGCTTGGCGCGCAGCGGGTCATGATCAATCAAGGCGGGCAGACCGCTCAGCCGACGCACGAGAACAAGGTGTACAGCATCCCGGCCCTGAAAACGATGGCCGACTACGGCAAGGCGAAGGGCATCATCGTCTCGGTGGAAACTCGCGGCGGTGGCGGCGGCGGACGTCGCGGCGCGGGCTCTGGAACAGCACCCGCCGCACCGGCCACGACTGCTCCAGGCGCACCGGGCGCGACTGCACCCATAGCCGCTCCCAGCACCGCGCCGGCAACCGCTCCGGCAGTGCCGGCAGCAACGGCTCCGGCAGGCCGCGGCAACGGCCCCTGCCGCGCCGGCCGGCCCGCCGCCACTGACCGGTCCGGCGGCGTGGACGTTGCTGGCCGAAATCATCAAAGGCGCAGGCGCGTACTCCAATGTCGATGTCGGGGGCGCAGGGGCTGCCAGCCAGGAAGAGCTGCACATGTGCCTGAAGACGATGTTCCCGATGACCGCCAACAGTATGCATACCCGCGTGAACACGCGGTGGGATCTGGCGACGGCCATCAAGTATCTCGAGGGCGAACTCAAGTACAAGGGGCTCTACACGATCGAGGCGAGCAACGGACACGAGGGCACGCAGCCGATCTACGACGTCGTCGTCGCGACGCTTTGAGGGGTTGTTCGGGGCGATCGCGGTGGTTTTTACTTGGCCGTAGTGTCCGCCTTTAGGCGGACCCGCTAAGGTCCGGCTAAAGCCGGACACTACGCGCTTACCGTTTCTTCCCAGGCCCGTAGATCACCCGCCCGGCGAGCGCGCCGGTGTGGCGCTCATTGTCTATCGTCACCAAGCCATTCACGATCACGTACTTGATGCCGACAGGGAACTGGTGAGGATTCTCGAACGTCGCACGGTCGATGACGGTGTTCCGATCGAAGACCGTCACGTCAGCCCACATGCCTTCGCGAAGACGGCCGCGATCCTTGATCCCGATCTTGTCGGCGTTCATGCTGCTCATCTTCTTGACGGCTTCGGGCAGGGTTAGCACCTTCAGCTCCCGCACGTAGCGTCCGAGCACGCGCGGGAACGTCCCGTAGTATCGCGGATGCGGGTGCGATCGCCCGGTCGGCCCATCGGGATTCACGGCGCTGCCGTCCGACCCGATTGAAGTCCACGGCTGTTTCATGACGAGCTGCATGTCCTGCTCGGAGTGATGGAAGAAGACCGTCGGCACGCTGCCGCCCTCTTCAACGAGCACGTCGAACAGCACCTCCACGGCCTCGCCAAGAGGCCGCGCGCCTCGATCAGCTCGCTCATGCGCTTTCCCTGAAATGGTGAGTTGCGCTCGTTCTTCAGCGAGACCAGCAGCATTCCGGCCCACCCGTCTCCCGTCGCGAGGTAGTGGTTGTACCAGTTGGGGAGCCCGTTCAACACCTCGTTGTGCATACGCCGTCGCTCGGCCGGATCGCGCAGGCGCTCGAGCATCTTTTCGCGTCCGCCGTCGTGTGCCCATGGCGGAATGATCGACGACAGGTTGTTCTGGCCGGCCGTGTACGGGTATACGTTCGCCTGGATGTTGTAGCCGGCATCGCGCGCTTTCTGGATCATCGCGATGATTTCGTTCACCCGGCCCCACAGTTTCTTGTGGGCGATCTTCATGTGGATGACGTCCACCGGAATTGCGGCGCCCTTCCCGACTTGAATCGCTTCGTCAATGGCCTGAAACACACCCTCACCCTCATCGCGGATGTGGGACGAGTAGATTCCACCGTACTGCTTCGCGATCCTTGCCAACTCGATCAGGTTCCCGGTGGTTGCCAGGCTGGAAGGCGGCTGCAGCAACGCGGTCGAGAGCCCCATGGCGCCCTCTTCCATGGCGTGCGCCACGAGCTGCTTCATCGCGTCCAGCTCTGACGGGGTTGCTGGGGACTGGCCGTACCCCTTCACGTGGGTCCACACCTGCTCTTCGCCCACGTAGGACGCGATGTTCGTCGCCATGTGCTGGCGCTCGAGCTTCTCGAAGTAGCCGCCGAGTGTTGTCCAATCGACGGTCGCGCCATCCGAGCCCGCACGCCGGTCGTCGTTGACCCCCGGCTTCACAGGACCTGCGGACCGCGACTCCCCGAGCACCATCGTCGTCACGCCCTGGCGGATCATGCTCTCGGACTTCGGCTCCACGAGGATCGTGTAGTCCGAATGGTTGTGCATGTCGATGAAGCCCGGGGCCACGGTGAGACCCGACGCGTCGATGCGCTGGCGAGCCGATGCCGCCCCCAGGCTTCCGATGCTGGCAATCCTGCCGTCACGGATACCAATGTCTGTGGTGACCGCTGGTGTGCCGTCGCCGTCGATGACGGACCCGCCGGTAATCAGCAGGTCATACGGCGCCTGTGGCGTCGAACCCGAACACGCCGACAGCAGGAGGAGCAGGAGGGCACTTTGCGGCAACGTTCGATTGAGGGGCATGAGGTGCTACCTGTCAGCTGTAGCTCTCGGGTTTAGCCGCGCGCCGACCCGCTAGTACGCCATCGCGTAGCAGTCGCGGCGGGGATCTGCACCGGCGATCCGATTGCCGCTCGCCGGATCGATGAGCACTGCCGTCGCACAGCTGGGGATGCTCGCTGGCGCGATCTTGCTGACATCATGCCCCCTAGATCGGAGATCCTCGAACACGGCGTCGGCCATGTCAGACTCCACGCTGAGCTTGTTGAACCCCGCCGGGTGGGGCCAGAAGGATCCATAGAAATGCAGCGTCTGTACGCGCGGCCAGCGGAACGCCGTATGAAGGTTTGGGAACCATTCCGGCCAGAACTCTACGACGTTCAGGAATGACTGGAGGATCGTCTGCTCCTGGTTGTCGCCGCCGGGCGTCCCAATCGCCATGAACGGCTCGCCGTTTCGCAGCACGATGCTGGGGGTCAAGCGTATAGCGGGGGCGTGAACGCGGCCGCAATTGCGCGGCGCGGGTCTTGTCGAGCCAGAACGACTCTCCGCGCACGCTCATGGCGATGCCGGTCTTTCCGAGAATGACCGCGCTCGGGATCCAGGCCCCGCTTGGCGTGCTGTCGAACACATTGCCGTCCTTGTCGATCACGGCGATGTGGGTCGTGTCCTTGATCATGCCTCCAGCCGCTTCGGGCTCGGCGGCCGGCTGGCGCGGTTCGGACGCATCCGCAATGTTGGCGACCCAGTACTTCCACTCTTTGACCTTCGAGTCGAACGGCAGCGGGTTCCCTGCGAGATATGCCCGGGACGCCTTTCTGGGATCGATCAAACCGGCGCGCTCCTTCGCGTACGCCTTTGACAGAAGACCTTCCGCCGGCGTCTCAACGAACGCTGGGTCGCCGTAGTAGGTGTCGCGATCCGCGTACGCGAGCTTCAGCGCTTCTACCAGCGTGTGGAGGTAGTCGGCGCTGTTACGTTTCATCGACTTGAGATCGAATTGCTCCAGGATATTGAGTGCTTCGAGCAGGACCGGACCCTGGCTGCCAAAGGAGTGCTTATAGATCTCGTACCCGCGATAGCTCGTCATCGCGGGCTCTTCGACCTTCGCGAAGAATTCCGCGAAGTCGTCGAGCTCGAAGGGCGCCTGATGTTGTTTGAGAAAGGCCACCATCTCGCGCGCAATGTCGCCCTTGTAGAACCGGTTGCGTGCCGCGACGATGCCCGCCGCGCGCCCTTTCCTTGCCGCTGCTCGCTCTGCCTGTACCATGAGCTTCAGCGTGTGCGCCAGTTCGGGAAGCTTGATCGTTTCGCCGGCTGTGTACGCCGAGCCATCAGGCTTCCGCCACATCCGCTTGTTGTCCGGCCACGACTCGATGAACGTGACGTTGGCATCGATCGCCTGGGCCGTCCGTGGCCGCAGTGGAAAGCCACGGTCTGCGTACTCAATCGCTCTGGCCGAGACCTGCTCGAACCTCATCGTGCCCCATCGTTCGAGCACCGTCAGTGCCGCATGAAGCACGCCCGGGATCACTGCCGGATCGAGCCCGCGGCCCGAAAGGTCTTTGCCGCGTGTGGTGTACCAGTCGATCGTGGCCGCCTTCGGCGCCCAGCCCTGCCCCACAATCGAAACCACCTTGCGGGTGCTACGTGGATACACGAGGACAAGTCCTTCGCCGCCGAGACTGTAGAGATCCTGCTCGACGACGCCACCGACGAGCATCGCCGCAACGCCAGCGTCGAAGGCGTTGCCCCCCTTGGTGAGCACTTCGAGCGCCGCCGCGGTGGTCAGCGGGTGTCCAGCCGACACACCCGCGTTGCGGCCCATGACGGGCGGCTGCTGGGTTGCGTGGCCGGTCTCGCCGTGCGGGTAGGTCCAGGCCACTTCGAGCCTGGAGACATTGGACTTGTCGATTTGCTTGAGCGTCGTGAGATCGGGAATTATCCGGACTGCCGCCGTAGTCCCGCCAGTCGCGCCGGTTCTGGCCGGTCACCGAAATCCCGGCCGCAGCAGCCACCGCCAGCATCACGACGACCCTGCAAACGACGGAACCCTGGCGCTTCATTGATTCACCTTGCTCCCGCCATCGACGTCCTCCTGACGGGGACGAGGCGTATTATCCGCGGACGGTCGGATCCACGCAATGCAGATGATGCGTCTCTCGTCCCACGTTCGCGTCAGGACAGCAACGAACGTTGTACACTCGCCCCCGACTGAAGGAAGGAGCGATATGAAAAGGCTGTGGGCGGCGATCGCGCTGTTGGTTCTCGCAGCGCCTGAATTGCAGGCGGAGAATGCTGCGAAAGCTGGCTCGTTCGTGGTGGAACCGCCGACATTGATCTGCCTGGGATTCGAGTGGGAGATTATCGGCGACGACAACCGGAACGCGACCGTGGAGGTGAGCTACCGGCCGTCCGGTCAGAGCACCTGGAACGAGGGCATGCCGCTGCTGCGGATGGGCGGCGAGCAAATCTTCCGCGCCCCGTACACCGTCCCAAGCCGGTTCGCCGGAAGCATCCTCGACCTCGAGCCGGACAGAGAGTACGAGGTTCGGTTGACGATGAAGGATCCGGACGGCGTGAGCGGCCAGGCGGTTCAGATGGCGAAAGTCCGCACGCGGGGGGAACCCAAAGCCGCCGCCGGAGGACGCGTCCTGCACGTCTATCCTCCAACCTGGCGCGCGGCGAAGCAGGAGCCGAACTTCACGGGGTTGATGGCTGCCTATGCCGGCGCCGGCACGGGCGATTGGAATGTGGTCTATCAAAACAAAGTCGGGCCGGGCGACATCATCCTGGTGCATGCCGGCCTCTACAAGGGTGACCGTCACAACTACGTGGACCCGCTGAGCACGACATTTGACGGCGCCTACCTGCTCACTGCGAAGGGCACACCCGATCGGCCGATCGTCATCCGGGCAGCCGGCGACGGCGAGGTGATCTTCGACGGCGACGGCGCGTTCCGCTTGTTCGACGTCATGGCCGCCGACTATCACATCTTCGAGGGGCTCACCATCCGGAATACCGAGGTGGCGTTCTGGGCGGGCGTGAAAGACGTGGCGGGGTCCAAGGGGCTCACGGTCCGCAACTGCCGGATTGAAAACGTGGGCGTTGGTGTCACGACCCAGTTTGCGGGGTCGAAGGATTACTACATCGCCGACAACATCTTCCTCGGCCGCGATGACCGTCACCGCGTGCTCGGCTGGGCGAATCCTGGACTCTACGGCGCCCACCCGATCAACAGCTACTACGCGGTCAAGGTCTATGGCTCAGGGCATGTCATCGCGCACAATGCCGTCGCCTTTTTTCACGACGGGATCAGCGTGTGCACCCACGGCGTCCCGGAGGCGGAGCAGGACCTGAAGGCTGTCGCCATCGACATCTACAACAACGATATCCACCTCACGGGAGACGACTTCATCGAAGCCGACGGCGGCGTCCACAACATCCGGGTGATGCGCAACCGGGGAGTCAACGCGGCCCACACCGGGCTGAGCGCGCAGCCGATCTTCGGCGGCCCGGCGTACTACATCCGCAACATCGTCTACAACACGCCCGTCGCGTTGAAGTTCAGCAACCCGGCGGGGGTGATCGTCTATCACAACACGATCATCGCGGAGAACCGCACCGCACAACGAGTGTCGAACGCCCACTTCAAGAACAACCTCTTTCTGGGGACCGATACGCCGGTTGGCATAGCCGTTCTGGGCGGCCCCACGGCGTATTCGAGCTACGACTACAACGGATATCGTCCGAACCGCGCCGCCGAATGGAACTACTCGTGGCTTGGTCCGAAACCAGGCGTGCAGGTCGACTACGAGATCGTTCCCAATCAGGCGTTGAGGTTCAAGACGCTCGCGGATCTCGCCGCGGCCACAGGCCAGGAGACCCATGGGATCGAAGTGGACTACGACATCTTCGAGAACCTCGGTCCGCCGGTCCCGCCGGATTCGTCGAAGCCAGGCAGGCCCTACGAGGCCGTGGATCTCGATTTCCGGCTGAAACCCGGCAGTAAAGCCGTGGACGCGGGCGTCCGCCTGCCGAACGTGAACGAAGCGTTCACTGGGAAAGCACCAGACCTTGGAGCCTATGAGGTCGGACAGTCGGCTCCAGTCTACGGACCCCGCGGCTTGAAGACGCCATTCTACCGGTAGGGACTGTGGATGGGACGCCGGGTGCGGAGCGAGTCTTCACGGCAACTGAATCGCCTTCCCTTTCCGCGCTGATTCATAGGCGGCGAGTGCTACGACAAACGATCGCCGCGCATCGTGAATCGTCGCAACCGGCGGCGTCTTGTTCTCCAGGCACTCAATGAGGTGACCGAGCGGGAACGGTGACGCCGGTGTGAAGGATTCTTCCGATTGCCGCTCGAAGACCCAATCGCCGGCGCCGGCGGCAAGCACGGAGCGTCCAGGCGTGCGAAACCACTGATCGATGATCTCGCCGCGGGTACCGACGACCTCCAGTCGTACGACGCTGTTCTGTTTCGGCGACGGGCCGCTCTTCCGTGGAGCGTTGATGGTCCACGAGGCTTCGAGGGTGGCGACGATGCCGTTGGCGAACGTGAATGTGGCCATTCCCCAGTCTTCCACCGCGATGTCTTTGTGCACGAGATTGGCCACCTTCGCTTCCACCTGGACCACTTCACTCGACGAGAGCCACCTGAAGAAATCGATCCAGTAGATACCCTCATCGATGAACGCCCCGCCTGGCACCTGCTTCGGATCGGCGAACCATCCCGGCGTGCCCGACTTGTACCAATCCTCAGCAATCGACCAGCGGCTCGTCTGGTGCAGCACAACGATGTCGCCGATGTGCCCAGCGTCTATGCGCTTTTTTACGTCTGCTCCACGCAGGCGCATGATCCCCTGGAAAGGGAGGCAGAGGACGCCGGCACGGTCAACCTCCTCGATCATCCGGTCGGCTTCTTCGACGGTCATGGCCATCGGCTTGCCAAGCACGATGTGCTTGCCCGCGCGGGCGGCGCAGATGGTCAGCTCAGGGATTCGAGCAACCGGCGATGCGATGTGGACGATGTCCACGTCCTCGTTTTCCAGCAACTCCCGGTAGTCCGCGTAGCCCTTGATACGAAAGCTGGCCGTGAACTCGTCGAGCTGCGCCTGGTCGTCCCACGCAGCGGCGACGAGCTCCGCGTGCGGATACTCCGGCAATGATCGAGCGAGACCATACGCCGAATACCAATGGCCCAATCCGAGCACTGCCACTCGCCACCTGCGTGACATACTTTTGCTCCACCAGGGCGGTTCTCATTTGTCCGTAGTGTCCGCCTGTAGGCGGACCAGCTGAAGTCCGGCTAAAGCCGGACACTACGTGCTGCAAGGTAGTGAAAATTGCTCTCTCTAGGAATCCCCGAGAACCCCCGACGCTGTGACGCGGGGTAAACCCCGCGCTACGAGCGCCGCCAGTTGGTGGCCATCCGATCGAGCAGTCCATTCGGGAACCTACCGTCGCACGCGATGGCTCGGTAGCGCAGCGTGAGCGGTTTTCTGGCCGGAATCGTCACGGCCCCTGGCGCCGCGATGCACGGATTCAGAAACGACACAGCTCGCGCGCCGTGCCACGCCGTCGGCGGGTTGGTCGGATGATCGATGACCGCCGACGCCACCGTCTTGCCGCCAGTGATGTCAAGCGTGTGGCTGTACCAATCACGCGCCGGCCAATCCGACTCCGGGTCGGTAGCCCCGGAATTTGGCAACGTGACCTCCCCCTTTGAATCCGAGAACACGTACCGCCCATCCTTTCGGCATCGGAAGCAGACTCCCGTGAACGCCATCCGATTGAGCGTCACGTCGTAGTTCGACGTGAACCTGTAGGTCAGGTCGAGCACACGGGTTCCCTGTTCTTCTCCTGCCCGGATCGTCGTCTCTTCCTGCAAGACGGCCTGGCTGGCGATCATCCAGTCGTTCCGTACGGCGATCTCGGCGGACGTCGCGTCGGCGCGCACGAGGCGAAGATCACGGTTCACGATCACCCGTCCCTCAGTCGGCGCGAACTTCCCCCAGCCCCAGAAGTCGCCGCGCAGCGTCTCACCAGCGCGCGTGAAGGACATGTCGTGCCACGCGAAGAAGATCCCGCGATGTGTGCGATGGTCATCTGGTGCGATGTCCGTCGCGCGCTCGCCGCCGAGGGTGTTGAACGGATGCACACAGCACGCGCTGTTGCTCTCGAGCGGGACGCCTGCAGGCTTGCTCGTGAGGTAGCCAAGAACGACTCGTCCACTTGGGATCTTTGAGTGTCTTCCCAGCCGGATCAGGGTCGAAGGTGTAGCGGCCCTGGCTTCCCAGGGACGGACCGAGCGCCGCGGCGCCGGTCATACCGAGAAAGACTCGACGACTCATCGACATGACGCTCCCCCTTCAGAGCTACGTGAATCTCGAGCCGCGCTCAGCTCTCCTGTCGTAGTGTCCCGCCTTCCGCCTTCGCCAAGGCTTCGGCGGACCGCCGTAGCTTTAGCGGAGGCTGGTCAGGCGGACTTGTCCGGTCCGGCTAAAGCCGGACACTACGAATCGTCGCTGGATCTCGAGACGCCGGCCGCACGGCGCAGATAGAACGGCACGCCAAGCAGGAGCAGCCCGAGCCCCATCAGGGAACTTCGCGCCGACCCCACCAGCGTGTTGACGACGAACGCCGACGACACCAGGACGAAGACAAGCACCGTAAATGGATAACCCGTGACGCGATACGGTCGCTCCCAGTCGGGATGCTTCCTTCGCAGCACGATGACCGACAGCACGATCATGGTGAAGAAGATCCAGTTGGCAAAGCCTGACATCGTAATGAGGTGCTCGTAGCCACCCGTCAGCGACAGAAGGCCCGCCCAGAACGCCAGCGCCCAGATAGCGTTGGCCGGCGTTTCGTAGCGCGGATGAATCCTGGCAAGCTGCGGGAACAGCAACCCGTCGCGGCCCATCGCAAAGAACACTCTCGGACCCGCCAGGACGTTCGCCGAGATTGCACCAAACGTGGAACAGAGAATCGTCAGCGCGATCAGCATCGCCCCGATTGGCCCCATCATCGCCGACATCGCGTCGGCCGCGACTCGCTCGGAGGCGGCGATCCGCGGCTGGCCGAGGACGTAGATGTAGGCCAGGCTCGCGCTGACGTAGACCACGATCACGATGAGGACGCCGAGAATGATGCTGCGTGGGACGTTTCGCCCCGGGTCGCGAATCTCACCGGCCACGAAGCTCACGAATTGCCAGCCGTCATACGCGAACAGCGTCGAGATCATCGCGAGGCCGATTGCCGTCAACAGGCCGCCCGAAAAACGGTCAGGCAACAGCGGAAGGAAATGCGACGCGTCCCCGTGGCGCGTCACCAGCGCCAGCGCCACGAGCGCCACCAGGCCTGCGACCTTCAGCACGGTGAACAGGTTCTGCACGCCCGCCCCCTGTTTGGCGCCTCGAGCGTTGACGAGCGCGAGGCCCAGCAGGATTCCGATGCCGACGGTCTTTTCGACCCACAGCGTCATCGGCACGAACATCTTCAGATACAACAGAAAAGCGCTCGTCAGCGCCGCAATGGCGCCTGGAATGGCCACCAGCATGATGGTCCACCCATAGAGGAACGCCCAGAAGGGCCCGTACGCCTCGCGCATGTAGACGTAAAGCCCTCCCGACTGCGGCAGCATGGCGCCGAGCTCCGCCAGCGTCAGCGCGCCGCACAGGACCAGCAGCCCCGAGAATATCCAGATGCCGATCACGAGGCCTGGCTCCGGCACTCGCTGGGCGATCAGGCTGGGAACGACGAAGATGCCCGATCCGATGACAGACCCCACGAGCAAGGCGGCGCCGTCGAAGAAACTGAGCTTGCGCGGCAGGTCGGTCATGACTCGTGTTTAGGAATCATCGTGTTCATCGTGTCATCGTGCCCTTCGTGATCGTGCCGTGAGCACCGGTCCGCGTTGTCGTTGCCCGCACGTCTAGGCGATCGCCGTCTTCCTCGCCGGCGATTCCTCGCGAAAACCGGCCACGAACATCGCGGTCACAATCACCGCAAAGACCAGCGGCATGATCCAGAAGGTCTGCCACTGCTCGAGGGCTGACGGACCACTCGCGCCGGGCATGATGGCGTTGAACATCCACCCGGCGGCGAGCGTCCCGAGCCCTTGGCCGATGCCGTACGTCGCCAGCACGAACAGGCCCTGCGCCTGTGCGCGGATTGCCGGTGAGGCCTTCCTGTCGATGTAGACCTGGCCCGCGACATAGACGAAGTCGTAGCAGGGGCCATGAAGGCAGATGCGGCGGTCGGCATTCGAGATGTGTCCCGCTTCTGTCTTGGGGTGTCACCGAACGGCCCGGAGCGGGTCCGGCTTGCTCACAGCAGTCGCGCGATCGACGAGCCGCTTCATGTATCTGAGAGCGAAGCGGGTTCCCTCATCTATTCCATCTATGCCTGCAATCTGGTGATTCTTGAGCACCGGTGTGCAGTACTCGGATACCAGATAACCTGCATAACCGATCCGCTGCAAGGCGTCGACAAACGCCTCGTAATTGATCAGTCCTCCAAACGACGGCGCAGGGTCCTGCACGACCTCACCGCCTCTGGTTTCACTGAAGTTCCAGGCCCCGTAGTGTGTGTAGACGATGTGCTCGCGGCAGCGCTCGACCGACTCCCGAACGTAGTCGTCGCTCTGGCGGTCATAGAAGAGATTGACGTCCAGACAGAGCTTCACATTCCTGCGGTCGATCTCCTGCATCATGGCGAGCACGTCCTCATACCCGGGCGTGACGACCGGCGCATGGTTCTGCAACGCGAGCGTGATACCCATGTCAGCCGCCCAGCCGGCGACTTCACGAATACCGTCCACCGCGCGATGCCATCTGCGGAGATCCGGCGGGTACAAACGTCGATAGTGCGTGCCCCGCTCGTACGGGGCATACATGGCAATCGCTTCTTCGTCGTTGATGAGTCCCGGCCACGCGGCAAACACTTTCACCAGGTCTACACCCAGGTCACTGGCGAGATCGAGGACAGCCCGCATCATGGCGAGGTTGTTTTCCCGGTCTTCCATGAGCCGGCCGGCGAAATTCGAGAGGCTTTCGACGGCGCAGAGGGCGATCCCCTGATCGGCAGCGACGGCCTTCAGCCGCGCTCGGTCCGGCTTGCAGAGGTCGAGCGGCGACGCAACGGGCCGCTTGGTCTCGATGGCGAGAGCGTCGAACCCGAGCTCCCGGGCCTTGTGGATCTGCTGTTCGACAGAGAGTGCTTTGCCAGCGTAGAACAACCCAGAATACGAGACTGTCAGCAGTGCGAATTTCATGAGACAGATCCTCCGCTGACGCCCGGGTGACTCGGGGTCTATTTCTTCCCTGGGGTCTCGTTCAAGTAAATCTTGATGTTCCGCGTCGAACGCCCAGAGGCGACGATATCGGGTTTCTTGTCGCCATTGAAGTCCCCGACGATCAGGTCTTCCGTGGCCATCCCGCTATCGTCAACCATCTCTTTCGACTTGAGGGCGCCCTCGCGATCGACAAAGTAGATGCCGACACCTGGCTTGGGCGCGCCGCGCCAGCCGACGGCGAGCTCGTCGTTGCCGTCGCCGTCGAAATCGGCCCATCCGAGCGCATGGCCTTCGGTCAGCGCCGTTTCGATCGTGGTTTTCGCCCACAGACCAGTCGGCCGTTCGATGTAGATGGCGATGCCGGCGCCGTGCCACGGCTCGACTGTCGCGAACACTCGGCGTCCGCCAACAGTTCCGAGTTTGACTTCGCCTGGCGCGCCCTCTCCGAGGAGCGTCGTCGACCACTTCCCGTCCTTGCCACGCTTCCAGGCTTTCAACCCTTCTGCGCTCGCCGTGACGATTTCGTCCTGCGGATCCTTGTCGAGATTCATGGCCAGGAAGTTGTGCTGAATGTGATTCTCTTCGCCCGCCACCTCCATCGGCCACGGATCGGTCCGCGGATTTGCAGGCGGCTTGAACACCAGTAGGCGGGCGCTCGGGCCCTCAGCGCCCTTGGCCCCCTTCCCATGCAGCGGGGCGACGATCAGTTCCTGTCTCTTGTCGCCGTCGACGTCGGCCCACTTGATCCGATGCAGCGTCGGTTCCGCGGAGATGGGGAACACCTCCCACGCCGGCGTCGAGCCGGGTGCGTTCTGCTTGACCCACTGAAGCGTGCCGGTGTTCTGGCGAGTCCAGCCGGCTCCAAGGGCGACGTCGAGGCGTCCGTCGCCATCGATGTCGTGCGGGGCGAGCGTGACGTTGTCGGCGGTCGTGGCTCCGGCACTCAGGATGACGTTTTTTTCCCAGGCAGGCGCCTGGAACCAGACGAGGTCCGTCCCGCTGATCGCCAGGATGTCGGTGCGGCCATCACCGTTGACGTCACCTGGGACGACGGCGTAGCCGACGCCGAAGTCCTTGGCAATCTCCTGTGCCCGGAACTGCAGCGTGGCGGCCGGACTGGCGGCCTGCCGACCGGCGGCGCCTACTCCCACCAGGGCGATCGACGCGGCTCCGAGAGCCAGGCCGGAAACGAGCGATCGGCTTTTGGTGAATGCATGCATAGCGCGGCCAGTCTAAGCGAAGGGGTTCACGGGTTCAAGCGCCGGGGACACTCAAAGCTGACTGGCTCCGGTGACTGTTCCGGTTGAGTGTCCCCGCCTATAATCGGCTCATGAACACCCTCAGCCGTCGTCAGTTTTTCGAAGTGTCCGCGGGCGCCTCCGCGATGACTGGCATTGGCGCGCTCGGCATGCGCGGGTCCGGCCGCAGGCGCGGCGGTTCAGACCGAGTCCGCTCTTCGAGCTTCGTCGACGGGTGACAGCCAGTGGTTCTCGGGCGTCCCCGCGGGCCGATCGGTCGTGCGCTCGAGTCAGGGTATGGTGGCGACGAGCCAACCGCTGGCCTCGCAGACCGGGCTCGACATCCTGAAGCGTGGCGGGAACGCCGTTGACGCAGCCATCGCCATGGCGGCCGTGCTCAACGTGACCGAACCGAACATGACCGGGATCGGCGGCGACGCCTTCATGATGGTCTATGCGTCGAAGGCGAAAAGGCTCGAGGGACTCAACGCCAGTGGTCGCGCCCCGCGGGCGCTGAACCTGGAGCATTTCACCTCGCGGAGGATCAGCCAGATCCCGGTGACCGGCATGGAGGCGATCACCGTGCCGGGCGCGTTCGACGGATGGGTCACGCTGCTCGACAAGTACGGCACCATGAAGCTCGCGGACCTGATGGCGCCGGCGATCGCGTACGCCGAGAACGGATTTCCGGTCATGGAGAAGACCGCTGCCGATTGGGCGCCAGAAGTCCCGAGACTGAAGCTGACGGCGGCGGCGGCATCCACCTATCTCGTCAACGGAGCCGCGCCGCTGCCAGGCGCGATCTTCTATCAAAAGAACCTGGCGCGAACGCTCCGCACGCTCGCACGAGGCGGCCGCGACGCGTTCTATCGCGGGGAGATCGCGCGAGCGATCGTCGAGTACCTGTCAGAAGAACGGCGGCTTTCTCTCGATGGACGACTTCGCGTCGCAGAAGTCCGAATGGGTCGAGCCGATCTCGACGACCTACCGCGGTCACACGCTCTTCGAGCTCCCGCCAAACGGCCAGGGCCTGACCGCGCTCCTCCTGCTCAACATTCTGGAAGGCATCGACGTGACGGCCATGCGGACCGAGCCTGACCGCTACTACCACACGATGATCGAGGCTACCAAGATCGCGTTTGCCGACCGCAATCGGTACATCTCCGATCCGGCGTTCGCGAAGGTGTCGGTGAAGGATCTGCTGTCGAAGGATACGCCGCGCGCCGGCGCGCGCTCATCGATGCGAACAAGGCGATCGATCCACCGGCATACGGCGCCATCGCCGTGGGCAGCGACACGACCTACTTTACGGTCGTCGACAAGGACCGCAACGCCGTGTCGTTCATCAACAGCATTTTTCACGCCTTTGGATCCGCGATTGTCGCCGGCGAGACCGGCATCGTGCTGCAGAATCGGGGCGCCGGCTTCTCGCTCGATCCCACGCATCCCAATCGCCTCGAACCCGGCAAGCGGCCGTTTCACACGATTATCCCCGCCATGGTCTTCAAGGACGGCAAGCTCCTGATGCCGTACGGCGTGATGGGCGGAGATGTGCAGCCGCAGGGACACGCACAGGTGCTCGTGAACCTGATCGATCGGGGGATGAACCTGCAACAGGCGATCGATGCGCCGCGCGTCAGATACATCAGCGGCCGCAGCGTGATGATGGAGGATGCCCTGACCGCGCCGGTGATCGACGCACTCATCGCGCGAGGTCACGAGCGCGCCATGCCACCTGCCGGCCTCACGCACCGCGCACTCATGGGCGGCGGTCAAGCCATCATGATCGATCCGACAACCGGCGCGTTGCTCGGCGCGTCCGATTCACGCAAAGATGGGATGGCTTTGGGCTATTAGACAGGAGACAGAATGCTTTTCCAGGCAGTTCGTTGCTGCTGAGCAGCGGCGCGAGCGAGAGCGAGCGCTGGCAGGTCGCGGGGGTGGGGCCCCGCGACAAACTGAAAAAAGCCTGCTCAGTAGCTTCGCGAATCCGGGACGTCGTCCCACCGTTTCTTGTCCAGGAAGATGCCGCGCATCAGGAAGAAAGCCGTGCGAATTCCGGCCGAATTTCCTCGCTGGGCGTGATCGAGCGTCTGGATGACCTGGGCCAGCGTCGTCATCTCCAACGCCGTCATCGCAGCCGCTTGTTCTGCGTAGTCGCTGACCGCCCGATCGATTTCGGTCTGCCCTTTGCCGGCCTGAATCGCGGCCGCAATCGCGGCGCGCGTCCGGGTCAGGCCCTCACGAACTGGCGCGGCACTCTGGTGCGCGTCGTCGAGGATTGTCTTGACGGCCTTCTTCTGGTCTTTGTTGAGATTGAAACCCGACGCGAGGATTTCAAGCCGCGTCAGTTGAAAGGTGACGCTGCCTCCACTGCCGCGGCCGCCGCCGCGTTGCGCGAAGGTGGGAGCGGCAAGAGTTGCCGCGACAACAGCAACCGCGCACGCTCCGACGATCGCGGGCCTGACTGCAGCCGCCGGCATCATCGCTCGCCTCCGCCCGGCTGGCCACTTCCTGCGCCCGCGCGTGGGGCCGACGGGTGAAACATGCCGGCGATAACGGCAAATGCCTCCGGCGCACTGGACTGCTGATTAGGCTTGAGCGTTCGGTAGACGCTTGCGAACGCGCGCACTTCGATGCCCGTCATCTTCGAGGCCGCCACAGCGTACGCATCGATCGCGGGCTTCATCTCGTCGCGCTTGTTCGTCAGCGCCAGGTTGAGGAGCTGCTGGCGCAACAGCAGCATGTCCTGTCCGAGCGGCGCTGCCTCCTTGAGCGCCGCGGCAAACGTTTCCTGAACCGCCGGCAGCTGCGATCGGGTATCCAGCCTGAGCCGGTTGACGAACTGCTGAAACGGGGTCGGCGTGGTCAGATCGATCGGCGGCGCGCCGCTGTCCTCCTTGCCCATCCCGCTTTGAATCGCTTGCGGCTCGGGAGGAGCCGTCACGTGAAGCGGCAGCAGGCTCACCGCCGTCAGCGCCAGCAACGATCGACAAAGAGCACTCATGATTCCAGGTTCCAACGTTCCAGGCTTGAACTGTACAAAGAAAGGGGGCGCGCGAGCGCGGCGCCCCCCCAAAAAACGCGACGTGCTTCTCAACTCCTGAACGCGCTCACCAATCCAGGCGTACGGTCATGCCGAGGATCCGCGGAGCGATCGTACCTGCGGCCACGCCCGTGCCTGTGGCAACGTACTTCCCGGTGTTCGCGCTGTTGATCACCGAGTTGTTCGGCCCGGTGAAGGTGAACGCTGCGTTCATGTTGGTGAACTGCACCTCGTTGAACACGTTGTACGCCTGGAGCTGGAACTTGATCCCGCTGTTCCGCCGTCCCGCCAAGGTGATCGGGAAGCGGCGCGACACGGTCATGTCCCAGGAGTGCCACGTCGGATGACGCAGGATCCCGACGGGGGTGTTGCCGAAGTTGCCGATGTTCCCGTTCGGTTGAGCCATCCTGAACGCGGCCAGGTTGAAGTGTGGCCGGTCTGCTTCTGGCACACTCGGGTCGCCAGTGTAGGGGACGAAGAGCGGCTCGCCCGTCATCTCGCACCGGGCGTCCACGCCATTCGTGAGCGACGGGTTGCTGTTGTTGACGCCGGCATTGTTCGAGCTGCAAGTCGGCGTGATCGCCTGACCGCTCAACAAGGCTGTGACCCCGGAGATCTGCCAGTCCTTGAGCAGGTACTTGACCACCGGCATCTCCGTAAACGACGGGATGTCGTAGCTGTAGTTGACCCTGAGGTTGTGCCTCCGGTCATCACCCGTTGGTCCCCAGTACCGAGCCCTGATCGCCGCTTCGCCACCGATTTCGTCGGTGTACGGATCGTAGCCCGTGTACCCTTCACCCTTGGCCAGCGTGTAGGCCATGCCCATCTGCAGGCCGTGCGACAGGCGGCGAGTGACCTGCAGTTGCATCGCGTTGTATTGCAGCGACCGGCTGTAGAGCTCGGGGAAGTACTGGTTGACCGACCCCATGCCGGGATACTGACCGTACCTGATACCGGAGCGAGTTGGCCGCGATGGGCGCGTTGTTCACCAGGGTGTCTGGATTGGCGATACACGTAGAGCGGCAGCCGGTTGACGTCGACCTGCCGGCCCTGGTTGCGCGAGAGCACGCCCACATACGCTATCTCGGCTACCGTTTTGAAGCCGATGTCCCGCTGGAACGCGACGTTGAAGTTGTACGATTTCGCCAGCGACTGCTCGTACCCGGCCGTCGTCACGTTGACGGGGTTTTCGACCAGATTCGCCTGCGTCGCGGTCGTGATGTCGCTGAACCTCGCCCACCGTATCTGCTTCTCGCACGATACGGGGCAGCCGCCCGAGAACGGATAGCCGCCGCCGTCGCCCGTCGATCGGGGGAAGTTGTAGAAGATGCCCCACGAGCCGCGCAGCGCGGTTTTGCCGTCGCCGAACATGTTCCAGGCAAACCCGACTCTCGGCGCGTACACGAAGTACGGGAATGTGAAGTAGGTACCTTCCTTCTTGCCCGGAATGCCGCCGGTCTCGATCCCGTTGATCTGGCTGCCGGTGCCCGGGACGAGGTTGCCGGCCGCCGCCGACGTCAAGAACACCGTCGGGAAGGCAGGGTCAATCGCCCGCTGGTTGGCCGTCGCGCACTGCTGACTGCCGGGAACGCCGGTCGAGCAGACCAGTCGATACACACGAGCGGCCTGGTTCCCAGTCCACTGATCGGCGAAAAAGCCGCTGTTCATGTCGTTGAGTTCAAAGTCGGAGCCGCTGTGCTGAACGCGGAGGCCGAAGTCGAGGGTCAGCCGCGGGGTGACCCGCCAGTTATCCTGGAAATAGAAGTCGTTCTGCCAGTGGCGGACGTCCCGGTCGACGCGGCTCGTCAGCTCGCTATAGGTGGTGAAATTGCCGAGCAGCAAGTTGGCGTAGCCGTTGCCCGTGCTGAGCGGGTTGTTGGCGTTGTGGCCGAAATCGAAGTTCCCCATGTAGTTGGCGGAGCCCGGCTCGGTCTTGCTGTTGTACTCGAGGGATACGCCCATCTTGAGGTTGTGGCGCCCTTTCGTGATCGACATGTCGTTGCTGAAGATGAAACGGGCGCTGAGATTCAGCTTCGGAATCGGGAGATCACCCGGCGGGTCATGTAGCCCTCCAGATCCGAGCGATTGCCGCCGGTCGTCGAGAACCGTGGCGGCATACGGCCACTCGTCCAGCTGCGAGCCGCCAAAGCCCGCAAGCTCCGGCGGATTCGTTGGCCGGCCCGAAGGGCTCGAATCGCGGCGGATCGACGCCGAGGGTCGACCGGTACAGGCTCTGATAGTCGAAGTCGTCGCCCGCCTTGAAGCCCCAACGGTTGTGCGTGTACCCGAAGCTCATCTCGTTGACGACCGTGGGCTTGACCACTCGCGTCATCGACCCGGATAGCAGGAGCCCAGGCGTGTTCTGGTTCACGAAGCCGGTGCCGTGCATGAAGAAGTTCTGCTGCCAATCATCGTCACGATCCTTCAGGACTCTGAAGTTCATGCGGGTCTTTTCGCTGAGCACCGCATCCAGGCGGAGCACGTGGTTCGTGCGGCCGTGCACGGGCGTCAGGTCGTACATCGCGTTCGACGTCCATTCCTGCCCAACCGCGGGGTTCGTGATCCCGTTCGCGGTCGTAACCAGGCCGAGCATCCGCTGTCCTAGTGGATCCAGGCAACTGAACTGCACACCGCAGCCCGGAGTGCCGGCCGCCGGAATGATGTTGCCGGGGAACTGGACGCCGGTCCTCGGATCGATGATCGGCTGAATGGTGCCGTTCGTCATCCGGGTCTGCGAGAAGTTCCCGGCCTTTTCGAGCGTCCGTCGGCATGTTCGAGCGCGAGGGGGCTGGACGCCCGCGCATCGTCGGTGTATTCCTGCGACGCGAAGAAGTAGAACTTCTTGTCTCCACCCTTGCCGGTGCGGCTGTCCACGAGTCCGGGAATCACCACCGGACCGCCGAGGCTGTAGCCCGAGATGTTCACACGATAGAGCGGTTTCGGCGATGTTCGGCGACCTCACGGAAATAGTCGTTCTCGTTGAACTTGTCGCGACGGCCGTTGTACCAGGCCGAGCCTTTGAGCGTGCCCGTGCCCGACTTCGTGATGATGCTGATCACGCCGCCGTTGTTGCGTCCGTTCTCAGCCGTGTAGCCGTTGGAGATGACCTGGACTTCGCCGATGGCGTCCATGTTCAGGTTGACGTACGCCGTGCCGCAACCACCTTCGTCGACGATGTTCAGGCCATCGACTCGGACGTCCTTGGCTTGCGACGGCATGCCGTTGATCGTGATCGAGATCGCGGACCGCCACTGGGCGAAGTCGCGATTCAGGTTGGTGTCCTGCACGCCCGGCAGAATCGCGAGCAGGCCGAACATGTCGCGCCCCTTCGTCTGGATGTTCGCGATATCGTCTGTGGTGATCGTGGACCTGCGAGAGCTGTCCGCCACCTGCACCGGCGTCACCTCGGAGGTGACCGACACGACTTCGGCGAGCGCGCCGACATCCAATGTCAGTTTCCCCAGGTCGCGCGTCTCCGACGACAACAGGTTGATGTCGGCGACGGTCAGCGTTCGGAAGCTCGCGAGCTCGACGCTGAGCGTGTAGCGGCCGGGATTGAGCGCGGCCATACGGAACACGCCCTGCTCATTTGAAACTCCGCTTCGAACAGTTCCGGTGTTGGCCTCCGTCGCGCTGACCGTAGCGCCCGGGATTGCCGCGCCCGTGCTGTCAATGACCGTGCCGGTCAGTGTACCAGTAGCTCCTTGGGCAAACGCGGTGCCCGCGCCTGCCAGGCAGACCAGTAGTAAGACGACTGGTCGAGCCCAATGCCGTCGCACGATATCCATGTCCGGCTCCTCCTCTTGCTCGTTGCCGTCGATAGGGAATGCGTGGGCGGAAATTACCACGGGGGCCAGACGAGCCGCAAGGGATTTTCGAAAACCTCAAACTTCATCGATTCTGACGTGCCGCACATAATGGTCGCTGTCGAGCCGGCGCTGGGGCACCGAGGTATCCGGGACGCGGAGTCTAATACTGTAGAGTCCGGTGGTTGCGGGCTTCCAACGGTATTCCCAGAGCGCCCACACCACGTGAGTCCGGGGCGCGGGACAGATGGACAACGGTCTCCACGCATCCGCCGCGCCGAAACGAATCTCGAGGCGATCGACAGGTTTCATGCCGCCCCAGACGATGCCGACGATACGGTACTCGAGGCCAGCGGGGCCGCGTCGCTTCTCGACGCGAACTGGCGTAGCTGCAGTCTGGATGTCGGCTGGCGCGTATTCCCTGGCGAGGTCGTGCCGGCGGGCTTGATGGGTTCGCCCCGCGAACTCTCTCATCTGGCTAGTGGCGGGCTCGTCGGGACCGACCAGGCGAACCTCGTTCACCCACTTGATCCACGCGCATCCGTACCACCCGGGCACGACAAGCCGTAGCGGCCTCCCATGATCGAGCGGTACCGGCTCGCCGTTCATACGGACGGCGATGAATGCGCCGAGCCGGTCGAGCGACGAGAGCGGGAAGATCCAGCTCGCACCCGGGATGGAGTCTGCAGATCGTTGTCTGTCGTGATCGACGCCGCTCACCAGTACACCCGTGGCTCGAAACGATGACGGCAAGCGCGACACGACAGCGGTCAGCGGCACACCATCCCATTCGGCGACGCTCATGAGGCCGAAGTTCGCCGGATTGTTGTTGCCGGCACATTCGAAGAGGTGCGGGCCCATGCGGCGGGCGGCGCGTGTCAACTCGTCGAGCGTGAGTGTCCCTTGACGGACATCAACACCCTGTCCGCGCGCGTCGGCTTCAAGGAGCCCCGAGGTCTTGATGGTCCATGGAGCCTGATGCGCGGCTGCCGCGGGAGGACACTCCGTGCGGATATAGGCCAGCGCGTTCGGTGTGATCAGGCGGTCTGGCTCGAGGAGAGACAAGTCGGTGACGAGGCGCGCATCGAGGCCGGCTCCACCGAACTTGACGCCAAAGGGTTGAACGGGCCAGCCGGCACGAAAGAGGGGCAGCGTGCCGAGCAACGTCCCCGGTGTCGCTGGATCCGCACACGGCTGCTGCGCGACCAGGCGCGCGAGGACCGGACCGGGATCGACCAGCGTGGCGGCGCCGGTCGCGGCCAGCGTCCTTAGCAGCCGGCGACGCGAGGGAGTCGGGCGTCTCATGCCTAGAACCTCGACGCGCGAATCACCGTATCGGCGCGCGCCCAACTGTTACGCAGATCGGTGTCGACCGCCGCCGATGATTTGCCCTGGGCCTTCAGCGCCTGTTGAAGGCCCAGGAGTGACCATCCGTTGTGCGGGTGATGCCGGAGATCCTCGCGGTACACGCGTTCGGCGTCAGCAAAGCGCTTGGCGTCCAGCAACGCGGCGCCGAGCCAGTGACGGGCCGCAAATGGCAACGGCTGAGGGTCGTCCACGATGAGCAAGTCCTCGAGCGAAGCCGCGCGCTCGAATGCCCCGAGTGCGGCCGGCAGATCTGCGGCCGCGCGATAGATTTCGCCCTCGAGAATGGCACCGAGCGTCCCGAGCAGCGTTTTCGCCGGATGGATCTTGAAGACGGCCTTCGACGCCGCCGCGACGGTCACCACGCGATCGAGGGAGCGCGCAGCGCTCTTCGCGTCGCCACGGCGGAGCTGCGCGTACCCCTGGGCAAAATCCCAGACTCCACCGGACACGTCATCCGCGGGACGTTCACCGATACCAGAGATTTCGTCGAAGCGACCAAATCGGATGAGCGTGAGCGCGTGGTACATCGAGTCTTTGGTTAGCGTTGCCAAACCCCGACCGGCTTGAATCGCCAGTCCGCCCTGGCCGTCCATCGATGCCGCGAACGCGAGCATCTGGAGATCGTGCGCGGGATATGTCGCAAAGCCCTCACCACGAGCAGCCTTCTGGTCCGACTGCCACGCCTGGAGACTTGCCCGCACGGCGTCACCCCACCGGCCGACTCTGGTCCACGTGTGCGACGGCATGTGGTTGATGTGGCTGGCGCCCGGTATCGAGTTGCCCAGATACTCCGCGCACGGCACCGCTCTCTCAGGCTGTGTCGTCAACTCGGTCGTGTGGATGTAGAGATGACAGGCCCCGGGGTGCCGGAGATCGCTTTTCAGCGCTCGCTCGAGCACCCGAAGCAGGCGCGCCACTGTGGGATCGTTGATGTCGAACATCCCGGGACGAGGCAGCGTGAGGAACAACGCTTCTGCATACAGTGTGGCGGCGTCGAGGTCGTCGGGATAACTCTCGGCAACGCGCTCCATCGCTCGGGCGTAGGCACGGTCCTGGTCGGCCCGTTTGGCTGGATCGAAGGGCTCGACGTACCGGAACGCCATCGCCTCGATGAATGCCTTCTCTTTCGGGCTGGCATGTCGATCGGCGAGTGCAACCGCCTTTCGAATGGCGGCATACGCTCGCGGCGCCTGTTCCGCGGTCATTCTCCCGTTGACGTAGGACCCCCATGCCCAGGCTTCGCCCCAGTAGCAGATCGCGCATTGCGGGTCGCGCTTTTGCGCTTCGCGAAACGATCGGCCGGCCTCCACCTTGGCAAAGGCGTACATCAACTGGAAGCCCTGATCGAAGTAGGCCTTCGCCTCCGCGTTCGACGAGGAGATGGGCCGCGTGAACTTCCCCAGGCCGACAGTGTAGAGCCGAATCGGCTCGTTGAAGTCGGCCGGCAGGGGCCGCTCGTGATGCTGCTCGGCGGCGGCGACCCGAGCCGGTGGCGGAGCGCCCCAGGACAAGGCGATTCCGACCGCGAAGGCACAGAACCACGTTGCGCGCGTGCGATGTCCAGTCAATGGCGCCTGGCTAGATGATAATCGGCTCGTCGCGGTCATCACCAGAGATGCTGAAACAGGCGATTTGCCGATCGGTCGATCTGCGACGGGCTCCGCGAACTGACTCCTGCCCTCGACGCTCGCAAAATCGGCACATTCAGGGCATACTGTCGCGCCGAGGTCTCTATGCCGCATCCATTGACTTCGTCGATCGTTGGTTTCGCGATCGTGGGCGCGGTTGTTGACCGGATCCCCGATCGACATGATGGCCGGAGCGATCCAGCCAAACGCCACCGTGCACGTCTCGGTCACAGACAAGACCGGCAGCGGCGTCGCGGACCTGCAGGCCGCCGACTTCGAGGTGAAAGTGGGCGGGAAAAAGCAGGAGGTCGTTTCGGCGCGGCAGGCAGTCGTGCCCCTGCGAATCGCGATCATTGTCTCCGACGCTGGTACCGGCGGCTTCCAACAGGGCCTGGCGAATTTCATGCAAAAGCTGCTGGGACATGCCGAATTCGCGCTCATCTCCGTCATCGTGCAATCCGAGACTGTGGTCGACTACACGGGCGAAGCCGGTGTGCTGAGCGCGGGCCTGCGTCGTCTCGGGCCAAGGGGAAGGCAGCGCGGCGCCCAACTCATGGAGGCCATTCAGGATGTGTTGAAGGGCGTTCGGCGCGAGGGCGCGCGACCGGCGATCCTGGTCGTCAGGGTGGGCGCCGAGGCGCCGACGACCGTGTCCGGGGATGACGTGCGCGAGCAGCTTCGGAAGAGCGGCGCCATCCTGTATGTCGTGTCCTCGGTAGGCGCGCAACGCGCGGCACCATCGCAGGCGAGGGCTGGCATCTCCGCCGAGCAGGCCCAGTTGCGCGCTGATGAGGATGCCGACGGCGCCCTCAACCTTGCGCAGGTGCTGGGCGACGGGGCGGCCGAATCGGGAGGGCGCCACGAGCAGGTCATCTCGACGACGCTGGTCCCGGCGCTCGAACAGGTCGCCGCCGAGCTCCTGAACCAGTACCAGATCACTTACGTGCGCCCGCCGGGCGGAAAGCCCAACGACAAGATCTCAGTGACATCGAAGCGGAAGGGCGTCACGATACGCGCGCCGGCGCGGCTGCCGTATTGACCGCGCAATAGTCGCAGGGCGTTAGCCCTGCGCTACGGGCGTCACGTGCCGGCCGACAGCTTACGCCCCCGAGATATTCGCCGCGAGCGCCCGAATCATGTCCTTCGCCGCGGCGACGGTGTCCTTCGGCGGACGTCCATAGAACTCGATTGAGTAGATCCCCCGGTAGCCCGACGCCTCTGTCGCTTTGATGAGCGGCACCACGTCGTAGTTGATGTGGCGGTTCTGCTCGTCGAAATCGAGCTCCTTGGCCGAGACGAGCTCGAGGTACGGGAAGAGCTTGCTCAGGCCCGCGACCCGCGCCTCCGGAGAGCTCGAGGGCGTGTTGCCCCAATCCGAGATCACGCGGCAATTCGAATCGTTGACCGCCTTCGCGATGGCCACGACTTTGTCGATGTCGGCGCTGTAACCGATGTGGTTTTCGATGAGGATCTTCACGCCGATCTTCTTCCCGTACTCGGCGAGCTGCCGGAACGAGTCCGCGGTGCGGTTCAAGTCCCAGGCTTCCGGCGATCCGCCGCCCGTGTTGGCGCGGAGGGTCGGTGCGCCGACAGCGGCAGCGCGATCCATCCACTGCTTGATCGTCGCAATGGATGCGGTCCGCTTCGCCACGTCCGGATCGGACAGGTTCTCGGATCCATCCACCTGAATGTTGATGATCCTCGACTGAGCGGCGGCGGCCGCCGCCTTGATCGTCCGACAGTAGTCAATCGACGTGTCGGCGAACTGCGTGCTCCAGATTTCCACGTTGTGGAGCCCGAGCGTGTCGGCGATGAACTTCGGCGCGCTGAGCAGCGTCAGCTCCTGACCGGCCGCCAGCGGCTCCGCGTTCTTCCCTCGAGTGGACGCGAACCGGTCGCGGAAGCAAACGGTCGTGATGCCGATCCGCTTCAGGACCGATGCGGGTATCGACTGGAGCGTGGCTCCGGCAGTCGCCGCGCGACCGAGAACGGGCATACTCGACACGATCGGGAGCACGGCCAGGGTGCGGCCGCTCTGTCGAAGGAACCACCGGCGGGTCATGATTGTCTCCTCGAGAAGCGCACGGTTCTGCTAACGTTTCGGTAAGGCGAACGCGATGTACCCGCGTGGCGCATCCGGAGACGCTTGAGACGCCACACCTCCCCGGAATCCGCCCGGCAGCGAGGCAATCACGAAATACTGACGGCCCTTGGCCTCGTAGGTGACCGGAATGCCACTCGAGGTTCCGGGCAGCGTGCCGGTCCAGAGCACCTGACCGGTGTCCTCATCGTACGCTCGGACTTTTCCATCACCGCCAGCCAGAAACACGATTCCGGCGCTCGTGGCCACGACGCCGTGCCGCGCGCCCACTCCGCCCGTGCCGGTCGGACCACCGCGCTGTACTGTGGCGGGGTCATCGCCTGGCGCAATCTGCCACTTGATCGTTCCCGTGTTGAGGTCGTACGCGGTCAGTGTCGTGTAGGGCGGCTTGGTCGCCGACGCCATCACGCCGTACTCGCTCACGTAACGAGCGGGCGGCACGTCCGCGTCCTCCGGGTACGGCGCGTTCCCACCGTTGCCGCCGTTCGTGCCATAGCTCGGCGGATCGAGGTCGGCGGCCCGGGCAGCAGGCAGCGGCGCGCCACCCGACGCGACGACGGGTCCTGGCGGCAGCGGTGGTCCAGACGCACCGCCACCACGACCGCCGCGACCTCCACCGCCGCGGCCGCCGCGGCCGCCGGCGTTGGGATTCGCCAGATACAAGAGCACGTTTGAGAGCTCGGTGTCCGTGATGCCCGCGACAGGACGCATGGTGCCCTTTCCTCCCGTCACGACCGCACGAATCGCGTCTTCCGCGAGGCGGTCCGCGATGCCGACCAGTGTCGGCACGGGCAGGCCGGTCACGCCCTGAAAGTCCGCACCATGGCACGCTTGACAGTACCTGCTGATAGGCCTGCGCTCCCGGCGGTAATCCTCCGCCTCCTCCTCGGCCTCCAGGCTTCGTCTTCACATCCTCGAGCTTCAGCAGCGCTACCTGATTGACGTTGACGACGAAGACCAGGCCCTTCTTTGGATTGGCGCCCGTCGTCCCCCAATTCGATCCGCCTTGATTGCCGGGCATCGAAACCGTGTCAATGAACGCCGGCGGCGTGAACGGCCCCTCGTTGCGCGCCTTCGCGATTCGGCCGAGCATCGTCTCGGTACTGTTCGGGCGACAGCAGCCAGGGATTGACGTCGTCGATGCCGAACGTCATCTTCGCGAACGGCGGCGGCTTGGTCGGGAAGGGCTGCGTCGGCCATGCCTGCTCGCCGGGCACGTCGCTCTTCGGTACCGGTTTCTCTTCGATCGGCCACAGCGGCTCGCCCGTCACGCGGTTGAACACGTACATGAAACCGGTCTTGCCTGCATGAGCGACGGCGTCGACCCGGCGGCCATTGTGCCGGACGGTCACGAGTTGGGGCGCCGAGACGTTGTCGAGATCCCACAGATCGTGATGGACCGTCTGGAAATGCCACAACCGCTTGCCCGTGCGTGTGTCGAGCGCAAGGATGCAATTGGCGAAGAGGTTCATGCCGTGCCGATCCGCGCCGTAGAAATCGTACGTCGCCGAGCCGGTCGGGACATAGACGATGCCCCGTTCCTCGTCCACAGACATCTCACCCCAGTTGTTCGCGCCCCCGACGTACTTGTAGGCGTCTTTCGGAAACGTCTCGTAGCCAAATTCGCCGGGCTCCGGAATGGTGTGAAACTGCCACGCGCGCTTGCCCGTGACGATGTCGTAGGCGCGGATATCGCCGGGGGGTGTCACCCATGCCTCGCCGGCTGCCGATCCCAGGATCAGCAGGTTCTTCCACACCTTCCCGGGCGTTCGTGACTGCACGCGGCGGTCCGTACCCTCGGCGCGCCTCAGACCCTCCCGCAGGTCGACGATGCCGTCCTTGCCGAAGCTCAGAATGGATTTGCCGGTTCGCGCGTCAATCGCCTGCAGATAGCCGTTGATTGAAAACAGCAGCCGCCGATCTTTGCCGTCCTGGCTCTGCCAGTAGTTGATACCTCGAGTGATGATTCCGGTCAGGCCGTCGTGAATCCAGATCTCTTTCCCGGTCGTCGCGTCCAGCGCGACGAGTGCCGAGGCGTTCCGCCCCAACGCGTACATCACGTCGTCGACGACGATAGGGTTGAAGCCGGTCGCGCCGTGGGGATAGAACCAGGCGACCTCGAGCTGGCTCACATTGGATTTCTTGATTTGATCGAGGTCCACGAAATGCGAGCTGCTCGGACCACCGCCGTAGTCCCACCACCATTTGTCGCTGCGGTCGGCAGTCGCGACCGGGAGGATGAGGAAGCCAGCAAGCGCGGTGGCCAGGAGTGGAAACGACAGACGAATCGCCCCGTTCATGTCTTTCCCCTTTTCCTCTTTCTTTCCAGGACGGCCTTGGCCCCTGGCGCATCGCCGCAGACGCGAAGGGTACACGATCACCATCTTCAGTATCGATAAAGTGGATCATTATCGATAAATGTTCGCTTACGATGCCTCAGCTGAAGACCTGAGTCAAGGGACAGAGCCCAAGGTGACCTTGATCACTGCCGGCGGGGGATCACGGGCAGGAGGATGTGCGACGCGCGCGCACCGTCGTGATAGATGGTCTGCTCCGCCACCTTGACCGCCGCCGTCGTACCAAAGGTGGCTCCCGTGTTCGGATTGCGATCGAACTGGGGGAAGTGGCTGCTCGTCACGTGCACCCGTATCCGGTGGCCTTTCAGAAACGCGATCGAGGTGCCCACCAGATCGATCTCGAGGCGATACACCTGTCCAGGCTTCAGCAGAGTGGGTTGCGTGAGGCTCTCGCGGTACCGCGCGCGCAGGATTCCCTCCGCCATGTTGTAGCTCGAGCCGTCGGGATGGACGTCGACCAGCTTGGCGACGAAGTCCGTGTCGACGGCATCCGACGCGGCATATAGCACGACCTTGACCGGGCCGGTCGCCTCGAGCTCTTCCTGCAGGACGTCGGTGGTGTAGACGAGGACGTCGCGGCGTCCCTCGATGGATCGCTGGTCCTGCGGGCCGGCTGCCGTCGGCGTGCCGCAGCAATTGTTGCCGCCTACCGACGGGACGGGGTCATTGGGATCGTAGCGGAACCGATCCGGTGTTGCTGCGCCCGCGGGCTTCGTCCAGGTCAGGCGGCCGTCTCCGCTGGCAGTGTTCGCGTTGCCTCCGCTGCCGAAGTACAAGGGCCGGTAGTCCGTGCGAGCCAGCGGGTACTCGCGTTCGTACGCCCACTCGTTGCGGCCCATGACGAAAAGCTTGACAGGCGCTTCGGTGACGAGCCCGTTGTCCATTCCCTTCAGCCAGTGGTCGTACCACCGCAGCTGGAGCGGCAAGGCGTCGACATTGGCAGTGGGCCCGAAATCGAGCGCCCCGAACTTCTGTGAGGGACCGTGGCCCCAGGGGCCGATCACGAGGTGACTCATGCGCCGGGCCCGCTCGGTCGCGCCCTTCTGGCTCATCCCGACGTAGCCTCGCAGCGTCCCCTGGCTGAAGATGTCGAACCAGCCGCCGAACGTATGCGCCGGGACAGCGATCTTGTCGAACCGCTCCTCGACGTTGAATGGCTTCCAATAGCTGTTGTAGTCGGGGTTGGCCAGCCACTCGTCGTAGAAACGACGCGTGCCGCCCCACCAGCTGCTGCATCGTGTTGAGCGGCAGATGCCGCTGCACCTGGTCGTAGTGAATCGCCCGAAGTCCGTCGATGGTGTGAGGCCCGGGGTTCTGCATGATCCGCGATTCCTGCCGGACCGGTCCCCAGCCGAAGTTGAATGACAGGCGCCAGCCGCCGTTGAGCGTGATCCAGTCGTGATAGATGCTGGTGGAGGCGACCATCGGGAAGATAGTGACCAGACTGGGTGGATTGGCCTGCGCCGCCCGCCACTGGTTCTGCCCGAGATACGAGCCGCCCTGCATGGCGACCTTGCCGTCTGACCACGCCTGTTTCGCGGCCCACTCGACGGTGTCGTACGCGTCTTTCTCGTCATTGACGAATGGCTTCCAGACGCCCTCCGACTCGTGGCGTCCCCGCACGTCCTGAAATACGTACACGTAGCCGCGCTGAGCGAAGTAGACGGCCGCGTCGTAGGCGGTTGGAAACCGCTCGGTGCTGTAGGGCGTGATCGACAGGATGACCGGATAACGCCCGTTGCCTGTTGGCCGATAGACATCGGCGTACAGAGTGACGCCGTCGCGCATGCGCACCGGAACGTGGTTGTCGAGGAGGATATCGTTTCGCGGCGGCACGTCCGCCGGGAAGCGCACCCGCGAGCCGTCCTGAACGGCGGAAAAGGGCCGCTCCGGCACCAGGATCAACAAAACGACGAGCCAGAGCAGCGGAGCCACGCGGCGCAGCCGCTTGACGTGAGTTCCTACGGGCGTTGACGCGTCCATGCCGCGTGAGGATAGCCGTCCTGACAAGCTGAGGCAAGGGGAGGGCTGGTGTCCTTGACAACTCGCCCGCGCTTCCTTACCTTACGCTCGTTCTGTCCACTGCGGCCGCTCGACCCGAGTGCAGCCGTTTCGGGCGTCTACGCTCGGCTGCTCTTCCTCTCCGGCGCGCCGCCACGTTGGCCCGGCTAGGTTGTCGAGAGGAGATCGCACAATGACGAGCTGCTATCGGCGGCTGTCGTCCCTGCTCCGACCCCTGCGTCCGTATCTTCCGATCCCCGCTTTCGCCCTGCTCGCACTCTGCGTTTCGCCGGCACCGGTCGGAGCCCAGGTGCTGTATGGCTCGCTCGTCGGCAACGTTACCGACTCGACGGGCGCCGCGCTGCCTGGCGCCACGGTCACGATCGAGCAGTCCGAAACCAAACTGACGCGCGAGTTGGTCACCGACTCCGCCGGCGCCTATCACTTCACGGCGGTGCCGTCCGGCACCTACACGATCTCGGTCACGATGACCGGGTTCCGCACGATCAGCCGCCGCAACGTGCCGGTCACGCTGAACTCGGTGGCGCGCGTCGATGCGAAGCTGGAGCTGGGCCAGCTCGCCGAAACCGTGATGGTAACTGGCGAGTCGCCGCTCCTCCAGACCGACCGCGCCGAAGTGCGGGCGGAGCTGAAGACGCGGGAACTGAGCGAGCTGCCCGTGCCGATCGGCCGCAACTACCAGCAGCTCTTTAAAACGCTCCCTGGTTTCACCCCGCCGGCCGATGCGCACTCCATTCCCTCGAACCCCTCGCGCGCGCTCGTCTTCAACGTGAACGGCGCGAGCGACAGCTCGAACAACACACGGATCGACGGCGTCAGCACGACGAATGTCTGGCTGCCGCACGTGGCGGCGTACGTTCCGGCGCTCGAATCGCTCGAAACGGTGAACGTCGTCACCAACAGTTTTGACGCCGAGCAGGGGCTCGCGGGGGGGTCCGCCATCAACGTGCAGATCAAGAGCGGAACGAACCAGTTGAGAGGTTCGGCGTTCGAGTACTACACGAACGAGGCCATGCGCGAGCGAAACTACTTCACGCCGGCCGGCACGCCGAAAGGGGATTGGGCGTATCACCAGTACGGCGCGACGCTTGGCGGTCCGATCCTCCCGAACAAGGTGTTCTACTTCGGCAGCTATGAGGGCACGCGCGACAAGCAGAACGCGACGCGTACGATTTCCGTTCCGACCGCGGCGCTGCGCCGCGGGGACCTGTCAGCCTCCGCCACGCCGATCTACGACCCGGCCACCGGCAGCGCCAATGGAACGGGAAGGACGCCGTTTTCAGGCAACATCATACCGACCGAACGGATCGATCCCACCGCGCAGAAGATCATCAACCTGATGCCGTTGCCGAACCTGCCGGGCGAGACGAACAACTACTTCGTCGCGGCGCCGTTCGAGTTCAATCGCTGGACGCTCGACACGAAGGTGAACTGGAATGCGACGTCGAAGCTGAACATCTTCGGCCGCTACAGCCACCTCGATTTCTGGACGTTCAACGAAGCCGTCTACGGAGACACGCTCCAGGGCGTGCCGATCGCCGGCGGAAACCCAGGAACAGGTCAGGGCTACACGGCCAACTTCTCGGCGGGCGGTACCTACGTGTTCTCACCGACCCTCGTGGCCGACGCCCACTTCGGCTACGTCCGGATGTACACCGACGTCGCGCATTCGGACATCGGCCAGAACAAGGGCATGGACATGTTCGGGATTCCCGGTCTGAATGGCCCGCGCGCGTTCGAGGGCGGCATGCCGGTCTTCGATTTCAATACGTTTCAGGATATCGGGATCACTGAGCTCTACATGCCCTACACCCGAGACGACGATCAATACCAGACGGTCGTCAATGTCAACTGGATGAAAGGCACGCACAACGTGCGTGCAGGCACGGACATCTACTTTCAGGCGCTGAATCACGTCCAGCCCGAGCTGAGCGGCGGCGATAACTTCGGTGCACGGGGCGGCTTTCGGTACGGCGGGGGTCCGACACAGATCAGTGGCGGCCCATCGGGCAACATGTACAACGCCTGGGGATCGTTCCTGCTGGGCCTTCCCGACCTCCTCGGACGCCTGAACCTGTCTGTTGCACCGTACACGACGCGGATGCGAAGCTACAGCTTCTACGTGCGGGATCAATGGCAGGTGACCAACAACCTGACGATCGCGTATGGCACGCGGTACGAGTATTTCCCAGTTCCGACGCGTGCCGATCGCGGCCTCGAACGCTACAACCCCGAGACGAACATGATGGAAATCGGGGGCGTCGGGTCCGTGCCGACGGACCTTGGCATCACGGTCGAGAAGGGACTCTTCGCGCCACGCGTCGGTCTGACCTTCCGGCCGTCATCGTCGATCGTGCTGCGCGGAGGGTTCGGCATCACCAACGATCCGTACTCACTGGCGCGGCCGATGCGGACCAATCACCCGATCCTGCTGAACTTGACGGTCCAGGCGCCGAACAACTTCTCCTGGGCCGGCCGCACGGCCGACGGCGTGCCGCCGATTCCCGATCCGGATCTCGGCAACGGCATCATCCCCATTCCGTCGAACGTGACGGCGTTCACGCTTCCCGAAAAGTTCAACCGCGGCTACATCAAGTCGTGGAACGCGGCGATCCAGAAGGAATTGAAGTGGGGCTTGGTCGCCGAAGCGGCCTACGTCGCCACGCGGCAAATCGATCAGCTCGGGTATCTGGAGTTGAACTGGTCGCCAATTAATGGTGGGCAGGCCGGCCGGCAACTGAACCAGAAGTTCGGACGCACGGCGCAGACGCGACTCGTAGCGCCAGTCGGTGACACCAAGTACGACGCGCTGCAGGCCCGTCTCGATCGACGTTTCTCCGATGGTTTCCAGATTGGCGTCGGCTACACGCTGTCGAAGTCGACCGGAATCGCGGGCGCGCCGCGCAGCGACGGTACGCCGCGCATCATGATTCCGGAGTTCTACCATCTGAATACGGCGATCAGCCCGTTCGATCGCACGCACAACCTGCAGATCACGAACCTCACGGAGCTGCCCTTCGGGCCGGGCCGGCGCTGGCTGAATGGCGGCGGCGTGGTTGCCGCGATCGTGGGCGGGTGGCAGGTGAACAACATCCTGAGCTTCACGAGCGGAACGCCGTTCGACGTGACGGCGTCGGGCACATCGCTGAACGCACCCGAGAACTCGCAGCGCGCCGACCAGGTGAAATCAGACGTGGAGATCCTTGGCGGCATCGGTCGTGGGAACGCCTGGTTCGATCCGATGGCGTTCAAACCGGTGACTGAGGCGCGCTTTGGCACCGCCCCCTGGGGTGCCTTGCGCGGGCCCGGCTACGCGAACTGGGACCTGGGTATCTTCCGGCAGCTCCCGCTGCCGCGTAACATGAACCTGCAGATCAGGTTCGAAGCGTTCAACGCACTCAACACCGCTCACTTCAACAACCCGGGCGGGAACGTGTCGAACCTGCAGCTCAACCCCGACGGCAGCGTGCGGAACCTGAATGGGTTTGCGGAGGTGACGAGCGCGTTCGGGGAGCGGCAACTGCGCATCGGCGCGCGACTGGGATGGTAATCGATCCACGCGCGCTCTAGAAGTCGTCAGCTGCTAACAACGAAGGAGAGGGGGAGCCGCCGCGCGGCGGCCTCCCTCCGCTCCGCGAGGGGTCCTCAGCTTTTCTTCTCCAGCACCTCGCGCAGACGTCTCGCAACGGTTTTGTCCTCGCCGGGTCGCATCATCCACACACCGATGACGAGCGCCGGGCCCTCCGATCGGATGGCGATTGAGGGCTCACCGTCTCGCATCGCGGTGACCACGGCCGCGGGTGTCAGGCTCTTGCCGTCCCAGGTGACGCGGACGTGGGGCACATGATTGGCGACCTCGGGCACGAACACTTCGGCCTTGACTCCAGCTACGGCCGCCGCGCTGCTGCGAATCGTCTCGGCGCGCTTTTCGAAATCGGCCTGCTCTTTGGCAAAGTCCTTCTTGAGATACAGCTCGAGCGCCGCCAGCATGCCGACAATCTCTTCCTTGTTCACCTTCATCCCGCGGCCGACGGTGTTGCCGTTCGGGGGAGCGTTGAGGCGGGCGGCGGCGATGAGGTCCTTGCTCCCGAGCAGCAGGCCGGCGCTCTGCGGGCCCCGGATCCCCTTGCCGCCGGAGAACGCCACCAGGTCGAACCCCATCTTCGTGTACTTCCACAGGTTCTCCACCGGGGGCACATCGGCGGCGGCGTCGTTCATCGTGGGAATCGCATGCTTCTTTCCGAGCTGGGCGAACTCCTCGTCCTGAATCCGGCCCTCTTTGTTGTTGTTGTTGTAGAAGAGCATCATGGCGGTCTTTGGATTGACCGCCCGCTCCAGATCTTCCCGCGTCTCGACCTCGACCAGGCGCACGCCGCAGTTGCGAACGGCATGGTCGTAGCCGAAACGATGGGATTTCTGGATGATGACCTCGCTCTTCATGTTGGCGCTCGCAAGGTCCGGGAGCGCGACCATCTTCTGCTGATCGGCGCCCGTGAGGACAGCCGCCGTTCCGAGCGTCAGCGCTGACGCGGCGCCTGACGTGACCAGTGCGGCGTCGGCATGTACCAGCTTCGCGATCCGCTCGCCGACTTTGATCTGGAGCTCCTCGAGCATCACGAATTGCTTGGACGCGTAGTTGATCGCGTGCATGACTTCGGGCGGCATGAGCGAGGCGGTCATGGCGGTGTAGGTGCCCGACGCGTTGATGAAAGGACGCACGCCCAGCTCGCGGAAGTAGTCGGGGACGAAATTGCCGACGGCCGCTTCGACTCGCATCGCCGTCGCGCCAGCAGCGCTGCCGACCAGGCCGCCGAGCAGCGGTAACCCCGAAACGGTTTCGAGAAAGCGTCTGCGGTTCCACATCCTGCACCTCCGGGGATGACGCCCGTGAGACTCGCCGCATGGGAACAACGCGGCCCGCCAGAACATCTCAAGGCTCGCTTACGTCTGCTAGTAGCACGAGAGGATATCGGTCCGAAGGGCTGGAGGCAAGGTACAGCGGCTCGAAGGTAAGATGTAGGCGGCGGTCGCGACACTCACCGAAAGGATTCGATAATGGCGGACATGCACGAGATTGAGTACAAGATTTTCGGCGACGACATGCAGTTCGTCGAAGTCGAGCTGGACCCGAACGAAGCGACCGTCGCCGAGGCCGGCGGCATGATGTACATGGACGACGGCGTCGAGATGGAAACGATCTTCGGCGACGGCTCGAACCAGCAGGCCGGCGGGTTCCTCGGCGCGCTCATGGGCGCGGGGAAACGGCTACTGACCGGCGAGTCCCTGTTCATGACCGTCTTCCTCAACCGCTCGGGCCAGAAGAGGCGCGTAGCCTTCGGCGCGCCCTATCCAGGCAAGATCGTCCCCATCCACCTCGCCGAAATCGGTGGCGAGCTCGTCGCACAGAAGGACTCGTTCCTGGCCGCTGCGAAGGGCGTCGCCATCGGCATTGCCTTCCAGAAGAAGTTCGGCGTCGGGCTGTTCGGCGGCGAGGGGTTCATCATGCAGCGCCTTCAGGGCGACGGCTGGGCGTTTGTCCACGCCGGCGGCACGCTGCAAGAGCGCACGCTGGCGCCTGGCGAAGTGATTCGCGTCGATACGGGCTGCATCGTGGCTTTTCAGCCGTCGGTCCAATACGACATTCAGTACGTGGGCAAGATCAAATCGGCGCTCTTCGGCGGGGAAGGGCTCTTCTTCGCGACGCTGCGTGGGCCGGGCCGGATCTGGCTGCAGTCGCTGCCTCTGAGCCGGCTGGCGGGCCGCATCATCGCCGCTGCGCCGGGTCTCGGCAAGGGTGGACGGGAAGAGGGCTCGGTGCTCGGCGGGCTGGGCAGGCTCCTCGACGGCGACAATTAGCGCCTAAACACATCACGAAACGATCACGATGACCGCGAAGCTCGCGAAGTTCGCGAAGGGCGCCTTTGAAGCGCCTTCTTCGTGGCCATCGTGATCTTCGCGTTCATCGTGATCAGCCCTGGGCCGTGTTCAGCGGTACTGATCACTTGCCGGTCGTCGATCCCAGATACGCCAGCAGCGACGACAGCTCCTGCAGCGTCAGCGTGTCCGCCAACCCGGGCGGCATGATCGATCCTTCACGAACGCCGCGTGCCTTGATCTGGTCCTTCCGGATTGTCGTCTCGACGCCGGCGAGGTCGCGAATCACGACCTCGGTGCCGCCCTCGCGGACGACGAACCCTTCGAAGTGGCGACCGTCGGCCGTGTCGAAAAAGTTCGTGGCAAAGCCCTGGGCGATCTTTGCCGCCGGCCGCACGATGGATTCGATGAGATCGGCGCGGCTGTAGCGCGTTGTGATGCCGCCGAGGTAGGGGCCCTTCTCGGTCTCCTCGGGAGAGGCCGTGTGACACGCGGCGCAGCCCTGACGGGTGAAGAGCGTTCGGCCAAGGGCGATGTCGCCGCCGGTGACGGCGCCGACACGGGCGGCGAGCTCCTCGTACGGCACCGTCGACACGAGCGCGGCGCTCACGGTCGCGGTTTCCGCGCGCGAATGCGTGGACGCGAACGTCGCCGCCGCGCGGATGTCCGGTGTCGCGCCGGTCAGAAACGGCTGAATGCGATCGCGGTAGCCGGCGGCCTCGGTGGCGCCAATCGCACGCAGGAGGCTGGCCACCGACGGTCCCGGCCAGGCCGCCTCGATGTCCTTTCGGGCCGCGGCGCGCGCCGCTTCGCTCGCGGCCGCCCCTTGTCCGCGACCGCCTCGACCGCCGCCGCCACCACCTCTCGCCCCTCGCCCGAGGGCGACCGGCTCGGCGGCGAGTTGCACCAGCACGGCATAGCCGAGGATCTGCTTTGACGCATCCGTCGACGCCGTCAGATCGCGAAACGTCGCGATGTTCTGCGCATGAGCACCTGAGCTAACAAACTGACGCCAGGCGCTGTCGAGGGGAGCGGCAAGCCCAGGCGCCGCGACGTCGAGGCTGGCGAACCCGTCGATCGCGCGCTCCAGCGCGCCGGGCCCGGTGGCGGTCGCGAGTCCGCCGAGCGCCGTCGCGCGCGTCTGTGGGTCGGCGTTGCGATCGGTCGCGGCCTGCCGCAGGATGTCGCCGGCCGGCGGCGTGACGGTTCCCGTGGCCAGCATCTTGACGATGGGGGTGCGGAACGCCGGACCCTGGCGGGCGAGCCGATCGAAGAGCGGCGCGCGCCGTGCGTCGAGGTCGAGGCGCAGCGAACCGAGCAGCGCGCCCGCGACCTCTGGCAGCGCGGGATCCCCCGCCAGCTTGACGCTCGCAAGCACGTCGCCGCCGCCGGGAGGGAGGACGCGATTACGCTCGAGATCCTGCATCAGCCGTGTCACGTCGGCGGCGGCTGGCGCCGGAGTGGTGGTCGACGTCACGACCGCGGCGCGCAGAATCGACAGGATCCGCGCGCTCTCTTCCCAGGCGACCGGATCGTAGTACGGACCAGTGGTATCAGGCCGGGTTCCCCACCACTCGGCCAGCGTTCCCCGCCACACGCCGTCGCGGTAGTGCAGGCGCGCGAGCGCCTGCAGAATCCCGGCGCGCAGCTGGGCGTTCCGCGTCGCGGCGAGCGTCTCGATGAGCCCGGTGACCGTCGGCGAGGTGTGGAGCTGCTGCAGCACGCGCAGGGCGCCAGTCGTCACCGCTGGAGAAGTAGTGGCGGAGGTCAGCACGCCGAGCGCGGCCTCCGATGCCCCCAGCGATACGAGCGCATCGATCGCCACGTGTGGCACGACGAGGTCCGTGCTTGCCGTCAATGGAAGGATCGCCTTCGCGGCATCGACCGCGCCCAGCCGCTTCAGGCCGGTAATGGCCTGGAGCTGCACGCGCGGGTTCGGATCGCCAAGCGATTGCACGAACAGCGCCTTCGGCACGCCCGTCAGCTCCTCACGCCGATCGGCCAGCGCGCGCAGCGCGAACTCCCGCACAGCGGGGTCAGCGGCCGCCTGCACGAGCACACCATGGGCGCCAGCGCCCGCGAGCTGCTTCAAAGTGAAGATCGCGGAGACACGCGCGGGCAATGGGCCGGCGCCGAGCACGCGCTTCTCGACGAGCGCGACGCGCTCCGGCGTCGCGCCGCGGCGGACGAGCTCGTGCTGCGCGAACCGGCGATGCACCTGGTTGGCCGACGTGACGAGCTCGACCAGGCGCGCGTCGCTGGCGCCCTTGAGGTCGGGCACTTGCGACGCCGTCGTGCCAGCATGGGTGAGCCGCGCGATATAGCCGATCTGCTCGCCGCCGTAGCGATACTGTCCGCCCTTCCAGCTCGCCGCATAGAGCCTCGACGCGCCGTCGATCGCGATGTCGGTGGGCCGCGGAAGGCCCAGGAACACTTCCTGACCGGCCATAAAGCTCGCGCCGCGCGGCTGGAGCGGGTGCCGGTAGACGAAGTTCGTGCCCCAATCGACCGAGTAGAGCGCGTCGCCGAATGGCGCCGGGAGTCCGGGATCCTGAATGAAGAGCATCCCGGTGCCGGAACCGCCGCCGTAGTCGGCGAGCGGCGCCACTACTTCGTCGCCGAAGTTCCGGAAGAGCGAGGGATAACCGTACTTGCCGCCCTCGACGAAGTGATTGAGCCGGATATCCCAGCCGCCGCCGTCGTTGGTGTTGCCGCGCGCGAAGAGGTTCATCGAGGGATCAATGGCAAGGTCGTAGTCGTTGCGAGTGCCCCGCGCGTAGATCTCGAGCCCGCTGCCGTCGCGGCGCACGCGCACGTTCCCGCCGCCCCGCATCTGAATCTCCTTGCCGTCGGTGCCCACGGCCTTGACCAGGCCGTAGTCGCCGACCGCAATGTAGAGCCAGCCGTCGATGCCGAGCTCGACGCCGTTGACGGTGTGATCGGCGCCGCGAAAGTCGAGGCCGAAGCCAAGGCCGCGGACGAGTGTGCGCGACTCCTCTGCTATGCCGTCGCCGTCGGCGTCGCGATACGCGGTCAGGTTCGGAGGATGCGTCACATACAGCGTGTCGCCGTCGAACACCGCCCCGCGCGGGCTATCCATCGTCGCAAACACCGTGTAGTCGTCGGCCTGGCCGTCGTTGTTGCGATCGACGAGACGCAGGACGCTGCCCATGCCGGGGTCGGCCTGGAGCGAGCTGTTTCGGTCGACGCAGACGAAGAGCTCGCCGGCGAGGGTCGCCGTAAGGCAGGCCGGGTAGTTGACGACCGGCGGCGCGGCAAAGACTTTGACCTCGAAGCCTGTCGGCGCCTTGATGCCGCCGAGAATCTCCTGAATGGCCGGCGCGCTGACCGTCAACGGCCCGCGCGGCGGCACGTCCGGCACGTCAGCCGGTCGCGCCGCCTGCTGGGCGAGCACCGCAGTGGCCGCCAGGGCGACCAGGCCAATAACAATGCGCAACCGCTCGGTCTTCAGCTTCATACGGTGTGTCATCATGTCCGCAATCCGATATGGCATCCAAATCGAACCGAATAGTGGTCCTCACGCTGCTGGCCGCTTCGATCGGCCTGCTGATCCCTGGCCTCTTCGCCCCGGTGCTGACGATCCGGGGCGTGCTCACCCGCGACGGGATCGCGCAGGTGGCGCCGATGATGCTCGAGAAGGGGCTGAGCGACGAAACGCTCGCGGTGCTCAAGTCGATGCTGAACCCGACGATCGTCGGTTTCTTGGACGCCACCGGCGGAGACCTCCGCAAGATCATCCTCGAAAAACTCACGCCGCAGGTCACTGCCGCGCTGCAGAAGGGCGTCAATGAAGTAGAAGTTTACACGCAGACGCGCAGCATCATCTCGGCGGTGCGGCGGCTCTACGAGGTGGGCAGTCCGGTGCCGGCCACGCTCATCCTGCTCTTCAGCGTCATCGTGCCGTTCGGCAAGGCGGCGCTGGTGGCGTGGGCGACCTTTATCACCGACACCAGCCGCCGCTACCGCACGCTGCGGTTTGTCGAGGCGATTGCCAAGTGGTCGATGGCCGACGTGTTCGTCGTCGCGCTGTTCATCGCCTACCTGGCCGCACAAGCCAGCACGACGGCGCCCGGCTCAACGTCCCCGGCGCTGGTCGCCTTCACCGCACACTTCGGCCCCGGCTTCTACTGGTTCGCCGCCTACTGCGTGTTCTCGCTGGCGTCGCAGCAGTACACGGCGCGGTTGGCGGCAGAGGACTGACGTAGTGTCCGGCTTAGCCGGACCAGGAAGGGTCCGCCTGAAGGCGGACACTATCGGAGGACTGACGTAGTGTCCGGCTTTAGCCGGACCAGGAAGGGTCCGCCTGAAGGCGGACACTACGACTGTTCTCAGATAAAGGCGATACAGTCGATTTCGACGAGCGAGTTGCCGGGAATGCCGCCGGCGGCGGCGATCGTCGTGCGAACGCCTGGTTCGGGCCGAAGCGGCCGCGGAACACCTCGTTCATGCCGTCGTAGTCCTTCAGGTCGTTGAGATAGACGTTCACCTTCAGCACCTTCTCCATCGACGACCCGGCGCGTTCGAGGTTCTTCTGAATCTCGTCGAGCACGTGCTTCGTATGGGCCTTGATGTCGCCCTCGAAGTGCGCGCCGATGCCGGAGATGAACACCAGATTGCCGTACGACACCACACTGTTGAAGAGCGGCAGCTTCTCGGCGTCTTCTCGGGCTTCTTGCCGCTCGCGTAGTGCACTTTCTTGACCGGCCTGTCTGGCGCGCCGCCCTGCGCGAGCACGCTCGCCGGCGCCGCGACTGCCGCCGCCACTGCTACTGCGGGGCCCTTCTTCAGGAACGCTCTCCGATTCGACTTCGCCATCGTTACCTCCGGATAGGAGCAGGATTAGGAGCAGGAGGCGGGTTGATCCCGTCCCAGCGTGCGTCACCCGTCTGACGGTAGTCCTTTGGAAGGGACCGCCAGTCAGGACGGGACAAGCCGTTCTGGTCGTACACCACTTTGCCGTCACGGACCGTCAGTTCGCAGGTCAGCCGCTCGGTGGCATCCATGCGCGCGCCGTACATGTCGGCCAGGCCGAAGCGGCCGCGTTCCAGCCGCAGCACGGCCACATCGGCCGCGGCGCCGACCGACAGGTGGCCCAGCCCCTCCTGCTTGATTTCGCGCGCCGGGTTCCAGGTCGACCGGGCGATGACTGCATCGAGCGGCAGCCCCATGGCCAGGAACTTCGACATCACGTTGAGCATGTCCTTCATGCCCGAGTTCATGCTCCCGATGTGGAGGTCGGTCGAGATCGAGTCGGGCAGGAACCCTTCCTGGATGGCCGGCACGGCGATGCGCCACAGAAAACTCCCGCCGCCGTGGCCGACGTCGAAGATGACGCCGCGCTTGCGGCCTTCGAGGAGCGCCGGATTGACGTGACCGGACGGATCCTGTTCGCCACGGAGGCCCGAGTAGACGTGCGTGTAGATGTCGCCCGGGCGGAGTTTCTTCGTGACCAGCTCGCTCAAGGGCCGTTCGGGCTTGCTCGATCCGAAGTCCACCATGACCGGCAGATTCGCCAGCGTGCCTGCCTCGACCGCGCGCTCGACGGGCGCCCACCCTGGTCCCGAGTAGTGCGCCGTCTTGATCCCGACGATCAGTCCCGGATGACGGCGGGCCATGTCGGCCGTCGGCTGCGCCTCCATGTCCGCGAGATCCTGCTCGAATTTCGCGCCGCGCATGCCGTTGCCGACGATGTTGAGGAACGCGAGAACTCTGGTCTTCGACCGATCGATGACGCGCGTCTTGAAGTCCTCGAAGTTCCGCCAGCCGGCGCCCCCTGCGTCGGCGACGGTCGTCACGCCGACGCGAAGGGCAAAGCCGTCCGGATAGACGCTGCTGTCTCCGGCGTACGACCGCGGCTCACCCGTGCCGGTATAGACGTGAGCGTGGATATCGACGAGTCCAGGCGTCACGTACAGCCCGGTGACATCAACCGTCTTCAAAGCATCCGCGGGGTTCAGCTGCTCAGCGACCGCCGCAATCTTGCCGCCGGCGATCGCGACATCGCGCACGGCGCTGATCGAGTTGCGCGAATCGATGACGTGTCCGCCGCGCAGCAGCAGGTCGTACTTCGGTTGCACGGCGGGCTGGGTGGCGACGCGCCCCGACAGAGCGAGCCCGGTGCCTGCGATGACGACGATCAGCATGGTCCGGCTAAAGCCGGACACTACGAGTGGCATGAATCAACCCCTCCTTCAACCCCTTCTGGCCGCGCGACGCGCCGCCGTCCACGTCGCACCGAGGTACTCGCCCATATCGAGCGTCCCCGTCATCTGGTCACCGGCCACCTTGCCCGAGAACGTCAGGTTGACGGAGTCTCCATGCTGCTCGCCGTAAGCGCTTCGGATGCGGACGCTGTCGCCATCGATCGTGCCGGAAATCTCACGCGTCACGAACTCGCCCTGGTGGAACCCGCCGAGGTCGTTGCCTCGCTGGGTGAGAAGGAGCGTGTGCGTCGACTTCGCCGCGGCGAACTGGATGCTGACGTTCCACTGGCCGGCGAGGTCGGCGACCGGCGTCGCGGGTGGCGCCGCAGCGGGCTGCGCCGACGGCTTCGACAAGAGCGCGTGCAGACGGTCTGCCACGATCCGTTCGTCGCCGGGGTCCATCATGTAAGGGGTGACCGAGACACCAGTCAACGGCGGCGCTCCGCCCGCCGCGGCCGTCGCGATGCGCGGGTCTCCATCGAGGAGCGCGCGCACGACCGCGTCACCGGCGAGCCCCAGCTTCTGCCGGTCCCACAGAATCCTGAGCGAAGGCGTGCGGTTGGAGAGGCCGTTCGGCTGGACGACCGTGGTGGTGACGCCCGCGATCGAGGACACGCGCTGCGCGATGTGATCGAGCCAGGCACTCCACCGCTTCCACTCGGCATCGTGATCGCGCTTCACCCACATCTCGACCGCCATCAGCATGCCGATGGCGTCCTCCTTGCCAACCTTGAGGGAACGAGTCACGCCATGATGGGGCGCGCTGTGGACCCAGGCCGCGCGCACGAGGTCCTTGCGCCCGAGCAGCAGGCCGCCGGTCTGCGGCCCGCGCAGGCACTTGCCGCCGCTATAGGCGACGAGCGTCGCGCCGTTCTTCAAGTGCACGTTCGGAATGGTGAGGATCTCGGCCGCCGCATCGACGACGATCGGCACGCCCTTCGCCTTCGCGAGCGGCGCCATGGCCTGCAGGCTTAGTGGGCTCTCGTCGACTCGAGGACCCGCCATGATGTAGATGAGGGCCGTCCGCGGGCCGAGCGCCGCTTCGAGCTCGGCGATCGTCGAGACTTCGACCACTCGCAGGCCGACGGAGCGGATCGCCGCGTCGTAGACGTTGCGCGAGTGGGTCGGGATGATGGCCTCGTTCTTCGGGAAGCCGGTGAGGTCCGGGAGCCGAACGTGCAGATCCGGGTTGCCTCCCGCCACGCAGGCCGAGCTGGCGAGCGTCAGCCCCGCCGAGCACCCATTCGTGACGAGACCCCACTCGGCGCCGGTGAGGGCGGCCAGGCGCGCGCCGACGGCTTCCGCCAGCTCGTCCAGGTGCACGTACTTCTTCGCTGCCGCATCCATCGCCGCGCGCACCTCCGGCAGCATCGTCGAACCGCTGATGATGGTGAAGGTGCCGCGGGCGTTGATGAGCGGACGCATGCCGATCGACGCATAGACGTCGGCACCGGGCTTCAGTCCGGCTGAGGCTGAGGCCGCCACAGAGGGGGCGCCGGGAGTCTGTCCCTCGCCAAGGACGGCGGTGGGTACCGCCAGCAGACTGCCCAGGACACTTCCTCGACGGATCAATTCGCGTCGGCTGATTGTGTGGCTCATCGCAGCGTCCTCCTCGGACGCTGCGTAACCATGCCGCAGGCGGACGGCGGAGTCAAGACGAGCGGTTCAGGGTACGCCCGTAGCGCGCAACTTCAGTTGCGCGTCAACGACCGCCCGTAGCGCGCAACGTCAGTTGCGGCGTCAGCGGCCGTTGACGCGCGAACTGAAGTTGCGGCGCTACGGGCGTCCCTTGTCAGCGTTAGAAGAAGAACTTCAACACCAGTTCCACCGTCCGAGCCGTGCTGATGGTGCTCGTGATGGTTCCGAAATCGGTCGGCGAGTTGATGTTGGCCGCGGGTGGACCGAAGCTCGGCGTGTTCGTGAGGTTGAAGGCTTCGGCCCGGAACTCGAATGCACGATCGCCGCCGACGTTGAATCGCTTCGCCACCACGAGGTCGATATTGCGATACGCCGGGGCGCGTGCAACGCCGACCGGGCAGTTGCCCCAGGTGCCAAGCGGCACACGGGCGAAGGCATTGATGTCCAGCCAATGCGTGATGCTCTGATCCGAAGGGACGGGATCACCGACGCAGTTCGGCCGCTCGTTGCCGCGCACGCCTTGAAGCGAGCGGTTCGCGCTGTCGATGACAGTGATCGGAAAGCCGGTTCGCGCCTGAAAGATACCGCTCAGCCTCCAGCCGCCAAGAATCGCATCCACCAGCTCGGACGAATCGCTGCCCCACGTGCGCCCTCTTCCAAAAGGCAGCTCGTAGTTCGCCGAGAACACAAAGTTGTGCCTGACATCGAAGAATGCCGGGCCGTAATTCCATTCCGGCTCGTAGGTGTTCATCCAGTACGCACCTTCGGCAGCCACACCCGCCGAGCCGTAGAAGCCCCGGTTGTTGCTCCTGACTCTACCGAACGTATACGACGCCAGGTATTCGAAGCCTTTCGTGTTGCGCTGACGGAGGCTGACCTGGAGTGCGTGATAGTCGCTATGGGCGCTTGAGGCGGTCGTGGCGATATTGGTCACCAGGGGAAGCGCCGCAAACAGCGGGCGCCGAGCGTCCGTCCGTGCCCACGTCGCGGGATCGCCTACGCCGGGCAGCGGCTGATTGCCCTCGACTGGCGCTACCAAGTGTTTCGCATTATGGCCGACGTATCCGACATTTGCGGACATGGAAGGGGTTACCAGGTACTCGGCGAACACGTTCCACTGCTGGGTAAACTGCGGGCGCAGGTTGGGGTCCCACGCGCGCACCTGACCCGAGGGGACATCGAGCGGTCTGAGATCCGCGAATCCGGTCGCGAGGCTCCCGGCGCCGGTGGTCGTGTCGTATTGCACGAACGACTCAAAGAAGAACGGCGGGTTGAGAGGCAGCCGCAGGTTGGCGCCAGTGCCTTCCATGTACTGGGAAATCCCGTACCCGCCCCGCAGGACCCACCGCTCATCCGGCCGCCAGGCGAAACCGAGCCGCGGTTCGAAGCCTTTCTTGTAGCCCTTGTAGAGTGCGCGGCTCTCGCGATCGCCGTCCTCCGCGAAGATCTGTCGGCCGCTCGTGAGGTCGAAATTCGACTGGCGATTGTCCTCCTCAACGACCGGCTGCGTGTAGGCCCATCGCATACCGAGGTTGAGCGTCACCGCGGGCATGATTTTGAAGTCGTCTTGGACGAACAACGCGACACGATTATGGAGGTGGGTCCACGGTTCTGACGCGCTACCGCGCCCCTTGTCTCGTACCTGATCGAGCAGGAAGTCGGAGAACGGCGATCCGGAGAACGCGCCGCCGTACTGAAAGATCCCCAGCAGCCCGTTGTTCCCAGCGTAGAAGCGGCGCTGGATGTAGTGCAGGTACTGGCCACCCATCTTCACGGCATGTCGCCCCTTCAACCAGGTGACCTTTTCGTTGATCTGGAAGGTCTTGTCGAGCGTGTTCGTGTCGCTCGCGCCCGAGCCGATCGATGTCAGCCCGCTGCCCCAGACGACCGAGCTGAGGCCGGCGATGGGCTGACCGCCCGCGATCCCGAACGTCGCGTTGGCGTTTCCGATTCCATTCCAGTCGAGCGTGTCCGTGACGATGGTGATTTGGTTGTAGCCCACGAGGAGTTCGTTCACGAGTGTCGGCTTGACGATGCGATTCCAGTTTAAGGCGAGGTTGCGGAACGGGGCATCTGTGACGTTGCCGAGCAGCAGCGGAAAGGCCCGCTTATCTCGTCTTTGCCTCGTACCTAGAGAACGAGAACCGGCCGAATACCTTGTCGTTCGCAGACGCACTCCAGTCGACACGAACGTCCGCCTGATGGGCGCTCGTGGTCGTCTGCGTCTCGCCGACGAAGTTACCGCTCACACCGCCGCTCACCGTCCGGTTCGGGAGCGGATAGAGCGCCGGGTCATTGAGAATCGCACGAGCAATCGGGCTGATGCGGCCGGAGGGGATCTGGTTGCCGGTAAATGCCGTACCGGTCACAGGATCGCGGATGGTTGTCGTCATGCTCGAGAGATCGCCGCGCCGCCACGCTTCCGGGGCGACGGAGGCAGTCTCGAAACCTGGCGCCTTGAATCGCGTCCCTTGGTAGTTGCCGAAGAAGAACAGCTTGCTCTTTGACCAGCGGGCCGCCGAAAGTGCCACCGAAGATGTCCTGCCGACGCTCCGGTTTGGCCGCACTCGACCGGTTGTTCACCCAGGAATTCGCGTCCATGCTGCTGTTACGGTAGAACTCGAACACGTTGCCATGAAAGGCGTTGGTGCCGGACTTGGTGACGTTGCTGATGACCGCGCCGGCGACGTTGCCGGTGTCTGCGGAGTAGTTGTTCGTTTCGACGCTAATCTCCGCGAGCGCGTCGGGACTGGGCTGGTAGGCGACGAGGTTGTCGATCGTCTCGTTCATGTCGACGCCGTCGATCGTGTAGTTGTTGGTCTGCTCCCTGTTTCCGTTCACGAACGGCCGGCCGCTGCCGAAGTTGCGAATTCCAGTGAACGAGCTGGGATTCGGCGTCACGACGCCAGGCAGCAGCAACGAGAGCTGACCCGTGTTGCGGCCGTTCAGTGGCAGCGCAGAGAGCGTCGTTCCCGAGATGACCTCGCCGACGTGGCCGACTCGGTCTGCAGCACCTGCGACTCGCCGCTGACCTCGACCGTCTCGGCGAGCGCGCCGAGCTCCAACTTGAAGTCGATCCGGGCGATCTGCATCGCCTCGAGCTGGATCGGCTTGGTCGCGGCCGTCTTGAAACTGGACAGCTCGGCCTTGACCACGTAAGTCCCGACGGGCAGCGACGTGACGGTGTAGTTCCCGGCCTGATTCGACACCGCCGTATAGGTGACGTTGGTGGCCTGGTTCGTCGCGGTCACGGTGGCGCCCGGCACGCTGGCGCCGCTCTGATCGCTGACGAGACCGGTCAGCGACGCGGCGCCGGTCTGCGCACCGGCGGAAGTGGGAACGAGAAGTCCGACCGCGAGAAGCAGCGCGGTCGATAGGACGCGGCACTGAGCTGCCATAAGTTCCTCCCTCGACAACGGGCGGACTTCGCGCGTCCTGCGCTTGGTAACGAACGCGCCGATCCGCCTGACCGGCATGACTAGGTGTAGAAGAGCCAACAGTGTCGCAGCCGTGGATCGAAGTCAAGGGACGGATGGGTGGACTAACGGCAATGCTGAATGCTGAGTGCTGAATGCTGAGTGCTGAATGCTGATGCTGAAGTAAGGATGAGTTTGGAAGTCGCACATTCAGCACGTGGCCCGTGAGGTAGGATGTGCGTCAACGGCGCGATTGGAGGCGCCGACACGATGCATCGCAGAACGTTCGTCCGGCTGCTTGCGGCCTCGTCGCTCGTCCCGGCCACGCCCTTCGAGCTTCGTGCGAAGGCGGGAGGGACTCTCCAGATCCGGCAGGACGTGCCGCCTCTCAAGATCGTCTCCAGCTACGCCCCCGCGAAAGTTCCCGGAATGCCCGGGCCATTTCCAGGCCGGGTGATCGCGGTCAAGTCCGACAAGAGCGTCGACACGTCGACGGGCAAGGCGAACGACGAGGTCGTGCGCGAGATGATGGCGCGCGGCATGCGGGCGCTCACCGGCGCCGGCTCGACGCCTGACGCCTGGCGGCGCTTTTTTGCGCCCTCGGACGTCGTCGGCATCAAGGTCAATTGCGGCGGCTACCCGCACTGCGTGTCGGCGTACGAGATCGTCGCCGAAACCGTCCGTCAGCTCACGGGAATCGGCGTGCCGGTTTCGCAGATCTTCGTTTACGAGCGTTTCCAGAATCAGATGGACGAAGTGAACTACGCGCCGCATCTGGCGGAAGGCGTGCAGTATGTCGCCGCCGAGCGCGCCAATCGCTACAGCGACAACAGCGGTTACGATCCGGCCACGTACCTGGAGGCGACTCTCTTCGGTGAAGAGGACACGCGCTCGAACATGATGCGCCTCGTGTCGAAGCGCCTGACCAAGATCATCAACATCCCGAACATGAAGGATCACGGCGCGACGGGCGTCACCGGGTGCCTGAAGAACATCGCCTACGGCAGCTTCTCGAACGTGGCGCGCACCCATCAGGGGGGCAAGTCCTACACGTACTCCGTCGTCGGGACACTCGCCAGCATCGAGCCGCTGCGCTCGAGAACGGTGCTGCAGATCATGGACGGCCTGCGCGCGGTGTGGCACGGCGGTCCCTTCGCGAGGACGACGCGGTACGTCTTCTACCCGCGACAGATCATGTTCGGCACGGATCCGGTCGCTATCGATCGCCTGCTCCTCGACATCATTGATGACAAGCGCCGTGCGGAGGGCGCGATCTCGGTCTGGGATCGCTCGCCGGCGTCACTCAAGACTGACGACACGCGCGCCCGGGACGCCGACCCCAACGTCAACATCATCATCAGGGAGCCCGGCCACATCGAGTACGCCTCGACGCTCGGCCTCGGCGTGAACGATCGCGCAAAAATCTCGGTGCAGGACATCACCGTATGACGCCGCTCGTGCTGGCGGCCCTGGCCTCGCTCCCGTGCGTCTTCTGGACGCAGGGCATCGAGAGCCGCGCCGCGCTCGAAGCGGCCGGCATCAGGCGCATCTGCGTCGCCCCCGATCAGGCCGAGGTGTGGCGGGCCGCAGGCTTTTCAGTCAGCCCCTTGACGACGGCGGAACTGGCCGCGCGCGAGGCGCTGCCCGTGCCCGGGGTGACGCCGCGCGCGGGGATTGCCTCACCCACCCGCACTCCGTGGATTGTCGCGGGCGGCTGGCGTTTCACGCGACAACCCAAGGCCAGGTTCGTCTACGACCTGCCGTCCGGCAAGGCGGCGCTCGCCGCGGCCGAGGCCTTCGCGTACGGCGCCGACGTCGTCCTGAAGGTCGATCCCGCGGACCTGGGATCGCTTGGCAGGCATGCTGAAGTTTCTCGAAGCGATGCCTGAGGCCGATCTGCCTCCGATTGCGGATCTCGCGGTCGTCGACGATGGGTCGCCCGTCACCGGCGAGGTGATCAACCTGCTGACGCGGCGAAACCTCTTGCTTCAGGTCGTCACGGCGCCGTCGGCGCAGTTCAAGATCAATATAGCGGTCGGCACCGCCGACTACCCCATCGCCGAGGCCGCCGATCCCAGCGCGTTCGCGCAGAAAATCCGCCGGCAGTTGACCGACGAGCAACGGACCCTGCGTGTCTACGGGAGCGAGGTCGTCATCTGCCGGCTCACTGGGGACGGCAAGCAGGTCAGGCTGCATCTCCTCAACTACGGCGGGCGGGAGATCGAAGGACTGCGCATCAGGCTGCGCGGCACGTACGCTCAGGGCGAGGCCGCCATCGCCGGCGCCGGGCGTCTGCCGCTCACGGATTTCGTCGTCGCCGACGGCGCCACCGAGTTCTCGGTTCCCCGGATCGCGAGCTATGCGGTGATCGATCTCAAGGCCGTCCGCTAGAGCGATTCTCATTACTTTGTAGCGCGTAGTGTCCGGCTTTAGCCGGACTTCAGCGTGTCCGCCTAAAGGCGGACACTACGGACAAATGAAAACGCTCTAGCCTTACACTTTGGCGAACACGCCTTCGAGAAACTCCCGGTTCGCGCGCGCATTCGCCATCGTCTCTTCCGCGGTCGCGCCAACCTTGCAGCACTCGACCATGATCGGCCCGCTGAACCCGGCCGACTTGAGCACGCCGAAGACGCCGGCGAAGTCCACCTTGCCAGTGCCGAACTGAATCATCACGTCGCCCTTGACCGCCCCGCAGTCCTTCGCGCAGAAGCCGGTGACGTGCTGGGCGATGGGCTTCAGCTCTTCAATCGGGTCCTTGCCGGTGTAGTAGATGATGTTGCCCGCGTCGTACCAGATCTTGAAGTTGGGATGCTGGACGGCCTTCATTCCCGCGACGATCTCGTCGGAGGCGCCGCTGCTGCCACCGTGGGGCTTCATCACCAGCTTGATCTTGCGTTCCTGCGCGTAGGCCGCCGTGTCGCCCATCACCTTGTAATAGTGGTCGTACTCTTCGGGCCGGTCGACGCCAAAGGTGAGCAGATACGTCAAGCCCAGCGTCGCGGCGTTCTCGACCTGCTTGCGGGTTTCTTTGATCGACTCCTCGAGGGGAATGTTGTGCCGCGACCGGAGCGCCCCCATGTTCGCCTTCAACCCGCTGGCGGCAATCCTCTGCTTCAGGCTGGCGACGTACTCCGGCGTCGCGTCGGCACCGATGAACGGCTCGTCCTTGGTACGCGTGAGGAGGCCCATCGTCTGATAGCCCGCCGCCTTGATCTGCTTCAGCGCGTCGTCAAAGCTCCACGTCGTCCACGGACGGTTGAAGCAGCCGATCGGCCAGTTGACCGCGCGAGCATTCAGTGCCGGTGACATCGAGACTCCCAGGGCGGTCATGGCGCCGCCCGCTACGGTGTGCTGGAGGAATTCGCGACGGTTCATGGTTGCTCCTCTTTTGTAGGCTCTAGGCTCTGGGCTTTAGGCTCTAGGATGAGCAACGCCGAACTAAAGTTCGGCGCTACAGGCGTCTCCGAGAGCGTCTTGCCGATCCTAGTCCAACGGCTTAGCTGAGAGCTCTTCCTGGAGCCAAGAGCCTAAAGCCTAGAGCCGCCTACTTCGTGACCCACACCCGCCCGTCCTGGTCGATGTGGACGGTGGCGCCGCCGAAACCGGGCGCGACGATCTCGTAAAGCGACGGCGTCGCGTTCAGCACCGGGCGGAACTCGAGGCCATCGACGCGAATGTTGGCGACTTCGAGCGCGTCCAGCGTGGAGGCGTAGGCGCCAGTGGCGGCACGACGCGCGCGTTGACGATAATACAGCCGGCGAAGCGCCCACTTGACGCGCTCGTTCGGGTCGTCGACGAAGGCTTCCGTTCCGCTGCCGGCGCCCAGGCCCGAGAATTGGACGTAACCCCAGCGTTCGGGCATGTGCATGTTGATCGCACCCTGTGGGCTCCAGACCCAGTTGGCTTCAGGCAGCGGATCCTTGGTGCCGGGCTTGACACGTTTCGCGTAGCGCCCATCGGCGACGTCGACTTGCCACTCGACGCGCGAAAAGTTGACACGCCAGCGGTCGCCAGGCTGCGGCGGCCTCCGATTGGGCGCCGCCTCGCGGAGGATCCGCCACGGCATCGCCAGCTCGATCGTCCAGCCATCGTCGCGGTCGCCGGGCCGATTGATGGTGCCGCGAAGATCGACGCCGACTTGCAGGCCCGCGATATCCCAGGCATCGATCGCGCGCCCGCCATCCCGGTACGGTTTGATCAACATCAGATCCCACTGTGTCCCGAGCGCGTTCACCTCCAGCTCGTAGTAAGCGTGCGTATCGCCATCGGGGTCGACGAAGACCTCGAAGTCGTTGTCGTGGAAGATCACGGAGTCGCGCGCGGTAAGCGTGCCCCAGAGGTCTGGCTCCGCCATCTCGGCGGACACGTAGAAATGCTCGTCGTCCCACAACATCTTCGCGCGGGTGTCGAAACGCGGCCGTGGCCGGGTGTCGCCCTCGATGTCCACGAAGGGATCGGACCAGGCGGCAGCGGTCCAGCCGGGCTCGTCGAGTTTGCCGTCAATCTGGATCCTCGACGGCGCGCGATAGGCTACGTATCGCCGCGGTGCGAAGGGCGTGGCCTCGAAGTCCGGGGGCACGGGCTGGGATGCGGGCGCCGCCACGGCCAGCAACAGCAGGCCTCCCAGGAAGGAAAGAATCGTCCTCAATGTGATCCTCCCTGGTGTCGCACGAGCGTCCACTCTTTCGGCGCCGCCGGCAGGAAGAACATTGCCTCTGTTCCTGGCAGCCGCCGAAGATACGCCCGGCTGCCTTCCGCGCCGAGGACAAAGAACGCGTCGTCGAGCGCATCACCGGTCGTAGCGCTGTCGGTCAGCACCGCAACGGTCAGCACACCTTGCACGGGTCTGCCGGAGCGTGGGTCCATGATGTGTGAATACGTGACCCCTCCGGCCTCGAACGACTTCTCGGAGCTGCCGGCGACAGACAGGGCACGGTCTTTCAGTCGAACCATGAGCGCGACTTTCCGAGGATCGATCGGATCCTGAATCGCGACGTCCCACCCGTCGCGCCCCGGTGGCGCGGCAAGACCGTAGACGCTGCTGCCGCCGGCGCTGATTAGGGCCGACACGATCTGCCGCCGCCGCAGGAGCGTCGCGACGCGATCGACGGCGTAGCCCTTGGCGATGCCTCCGAGATCGAGCTCGACGCCAGAATGATCGAAGGTGATCGTCCGTGCGACCGGATTCAGCTTCACATGCGCGCCGCCGACGTGACCAACAGCCAATCGGAGCTCGTCGTCGGATGGCACCCGGCCCTCGCCGCGAAAGAACCCCCACGCCTTCATCAGCGGGCCGACCGTGACGTCGAAGGCGCCGCCAGATTCGCGGTTGTAGCGCAGCGCCTCGGCGATGAAGTCGAAGAGCTCCGGCTCCACCGTGACCGGATGCCGCGCGGCGTCGCGGTTGAGGCGCGACAGGGCACTGTCAGCCTTGTAGTGACTCATCAGCCGATCGATTCGATCCACTTCGTCGAACGCCTCTTCGACGATGCGTGGCAGCAGGTCAGCATCGCGTCCATGTGCCTCGATGGTGTAGAGGCACGCCATCGACATGCGGCTGGCTTCGTGACGATGGAGCGCTTGCGACGGCACCCCTGTCGCCGCAGTAGTTCCGGCTGCGAGGCAGAGAGCGACGAACGCCGCACCGAGACCAGCGTGTCGTCTCGCGGTTCATTTCGTCAGGTCGACGATCGTGATGTCCTTGTACCAGGCTTCGCTCGGGGGCCCGCCGTGGATCTGTACCGCGATGACACCGGTTGCGTCGATGCCCGGATCCTGCTCGGTGTAGTCGACGGTTTGGAACCCGTTGATCCAGAGCTGGATGTGCTTGCCTTCGGCGCGGATCACGTAGTCGTTCCAGTCGTTGATCTTGATGACGTCCTTCATCTTCGCCTGATCGGGTCCGATGAGAACTTTGTTGCGCCGCGACTCGTCGTAGAGGGCGCCCCACCACCCGACGCCCATGTCGGCCTGATAGCCCGAAACCTCGTGATTGTTCGGAATGCGCTTCGTGCGGAACTGCACGCCGGCGTTGGCCGAGTCGCCGCCGAGGAGCTTGAACTTCAGCCTCAGCTCGAAGTCGCCGAACGTCCTGGTCGTGCAAAGGAATTCGTTCCTGACGATCTTGCTGTCGAGCGTCCCGCCGACAATCGCGCCGTCCTGCACCCGGAAGATCTTCAGGTCGCCTTCCCACCCATCGAGGGTCTTGCCATTGAAGAGCGGCACGGCCTTGGCTCCCCGCCCGCCCTGCCCCCGCGCGGCAACCACAGAGGCGGCGAGGACGACCGACATCACGCACACGAGCGACGAGCGAAGCGTTCGCATGACAACGACTCCTTGTTACCAGCTGCCCGGCCGCGACGGCTCGAGTCCCGGAATCCAGCGCGGCACGCGCCGGCAGGTACTCTTCGTAAATCGGCCCGAGATTGCGGAGCGTCCGCGGCTCTTCCAGCCGGACCACGGCGGCGTGCACGAGAAGAGCGACGAGAATCGCCCGCCCTGCCGTGGCGCCGCTCCACGGCGCGTAGACCGTGACGATGCCGACGCAGACAACCATTGCCGCAGCGTAGAGAGGGTTCCGCACGTAGCCGTACGGTCCACCCGTTACGAGCGTGCGGCGTTGGCGTCGCCGGTTCCCGCAGGACTCGGTCCAGCCAGAGCATACTCCACAGCCCGAGGGCGGCCCCCGTCGCGATGAGCGCGAGCCCAGTCCAGCCCGGCACTCCTGGGCGCAGGTCGGCAAACGTCGACTCGGCGGGCTTTTCCAGGGACGCGTAGACGAAAAACGCCGCGAGCCACACGGCGCTACGAACGAGGAGCGTCAGCATCAGCCTGACGGTTGAGACGAATCGCGGCGAACCCACTTGTACGCGGCGATCGAGTTCTTCCAGAAATATTTCTCGGCGACGGCCCGCGGCTGCAACGCGAAGTACTCTTTCGCGATCGCGAAGACCTTGTCGACCGGCGCCACACCGTCGCTGTTGGGCCAGTCGCTGCCGAAGATCACACGATTCTCGCCGAAGACCTCCATCAGCCGGTCGAGCCATGCCTTGTAGCTGGCAAGGTCGGTCGAGATCGTTCCCTTGACGTTGTGAATGATCGAGGACAGCTTGACGTAGACCTGCGGACGGGCGCCGAGCTCGCGGAGCACGGTGTCGAGCGTCGCGCGATCGGCAGCCGTCTCGGGCAGCGGCAGCGCCGGCAGATGATCGAGCACGACGCGCAGCGTCGGCACCTGATCGGTGGCGCGAACGATGGCCTGCAGCAACGACAGCCGAGGATTGGCGGTGTCCATCACGAGATCCGCGTCGGCGAGGCGCCTCAGCCCGGCGACGAACGCGGCGGACTCGACCTGTGCCGTGAAGTCCCTACCCCACAGATTCCCGCACCGGATCCCGCGGAAGAGAGGGTTCTTGCGATAGCGGTCGAGGTACTCGGGAAACTCCGGCTTCTCGGGCTCGAGGTTGCCGACGACTCCGACGACGATCGGGTCTCGTTCGGCGACTTCGAGCACCCAGAGGTTGTCCTCGATCCACGGGCTCGCCTCGACCTTGATCGCTCCGACAGCGCCGAGCGGAGTCGCGAGCGCGCGATAGCGGGCCGGGAGCGCGGGCACCGGGGGACCGGCGTTCTTGGGCCCTGTGTAGGGGGCGCCCTGTGGCCGAGTGGGATCGAACAGGTGAATGTGGGTGTCGATGATGGGGATGGCTGGCGACTGACTCTCGAGCGCCGGGGCAGCCGCGGCCGCTACAAGGGTGGCAAGAAACGTCCGGCGCTCCATATGTGCCATGCCCGCCATTCTAGAAGCGATCGCCGCCAGAATCCGAGACTCAGATCCGCGCGATCCGCGTTCCGTGTGAATCCGCGCAGAGGGACTGACCCCTGGTCCTTCCGGCTAAAGCCGGAAGCCACGAGCACAAGCACTCGCGTGGAAGCACTGCCACTCGCGTGGCTTCCGCCTTTAGGCGGAAGTGCGCGGGCCACGGCCACTCGCGTGGCTTCCGCCTTCAGGCGGAAGTGCGCCGCGACGGCGTACGGTACACTCACTACATGACTGCCAAGACCCTGCGCCCGGGGCGCAACGAGCCGTGCCACTGTGGATCCGGACGCAAGTACAAGCAGTGCTGCCTCGAGAAAGACGAGAAGGCAGCGAGCGCCGCGCGCGCGAAGGCCGCTGCGGCAGCTGAGGCGCCGGCGGAGCTGGCGACAGAGGCGGAGGCGGCGGCCGCGAAGCCCAAGCGGGCGCCGAAGCCGGAATCCAACCAGCCGTGGAGAGCGACGACCAATCGCGGCTACATCCCGCGCGCGCGGACGCCGCGCAAAGTCGGGGGAAGCTAGTGCTGTCTCGTAAACAGCGCGAACGAGCGGAAGCGAGTGAGCCACGCGAGCGGAGCGGGGCGTCGGGGTCCCCGCGAGCGAGCGTGTAAGGGGGTCCGGGGGACAAAGTCCCCCGGATGAGACTAGATCCGCGACCCGCGTCTCGCCTGATCTCAGCGTTCCGCAGGCAGCTCGACGCTGAACAGCGTCTCGCCCGCCAGGTTCCGCAGCTTCGCGGTCAGTGTCCTCGTTCGCGCATCAACCTTCAGCGTCCCGAAAAACTGTAGACCCTCGCTCGGCGGCCGGTTCTTCTTCATGCCGGCGGGGATGCCAAGAAACTTCACCTCTGGGCCGAACGTCTTGTCCAGCCTGGCCGGATCGAAGGTACCGGCGTGCGCCGGGCCGGCGACAAACTCCCAGAACGGATGAAAGTCCGTGAACGACGCTCGCGCCGGATCGTAGTGGTGCGCGGCGCAGTAGTGGACATCCCCGGTGACGAACACGACGTTCCTGATGCGCTGGTCGCGGATGAACTTCAGGAGCGCCGCGATCTCGATCTCGCGGCCGAGCGGCGGCCCCTCATCGCCGTTGGCCACGGCCTCGAACAAGGGGCCATCAACCACGGTGAGGCCGAGCGGCATGTCGCTCGCGATGATCTTCCACGTCGCGGTGGATGCCCGCAGCCGGCGTTTCAGCCACTCGACTTGCGGTCCGCCGAGGATCGCGGATTCCTCCGACAGCGTGGCCTGACGGTTGGCCGTGTTGGGTCCGCGATAACTGCGCATGTCGAACCCGAGGATCTCGACGAGCGGTCCGAAACGGCTCGCGCGGTAGATGCGCTCGGGGTCGACCGGATCCGGCCGGATCGGCGTGTATTCCATGAACGCGCGCTTGGCCCGCGCGGCAAGCAGCGCCACGCTGCGCTCGGTGTAGGGGCTCTCGCCCGTGATCACCTCCGTGGGGTACCAGTTGTTGAGCGCCTCGTGGTCGTCCCAGATGACGAACTGCGACAGCGACGCGTTGAAGCGACGCACATGCTCGTCGAGGAGGTTGTACCGGTGATTGCCGCGGAACTCGTCGAGCGTCTCGGCGACCTTGCTCTTCTCCGGCGTCACCAGGTTCCGCCAGATGCGGCCATCGTCCAGTTTTACTTCGGCCACGAGCGGCCCATCGGCGTAAATCGTGTCGCCGGTGTGGATGAAGACGTCGGCGCCGGCGGTTCGCATGGTCTCGTAGAGACGCATGCCGCCCATCTCGACGTTGATGCCCCAGCCCTGGCCGACAGTGTCCGCGGTCCACGCGACCGTCACATCACGAAGCGCCCCGCCGGCTTGCGGGGTGGTGAAGGTGCCGACCATCGGCTCGCTCGACACGCGAAGATCGTGCAGGCTCTGGAACGTGGCTCGGTAGAAGATGTGCTGACCAGGCGGCAAGCCGGATAGATCGACGCGGGCGGTGAAGTCACTCGACTCGAGCGCCGCCGGGCCTACGATCCGGCGCACATCGGTGAACGTCTCGGTCGTCGAGTACTCGACGATCAAGCGCGCGGCACGATCGGTGCGGCTCCAGACGATCGCGCGATCGGCGTCGACGTCGCCGGCCGTCACGCCGAACGCCGCCGACGGCCTGAGACTGTCCGACGTGATGAGGGCGGGCGCCTGGCCAAAGAGCGGCCGTGCCTGTGCCCGCTCGGAGATTCCGGCGCCGACTAGTGCGCCGGTCCCCGATGCTGCGATGCCTGCTGCTTGCCGGAGAAAGGCGCGCCGAGTGTGTCCACGTGTGGCCATTGGCTGAGGTTCTGCCGGAGCGATGTTACCCCGAGCACACCAGCCAGAGCATAATCGCCCCGAACGGACGTAGACTGTCACGGGAGCATGCAGCCATGGAAAGACGAGACGCGATGAAACTGATGGGCCTTGGTGCTGCGGTCGCCGCCGCGACGGGACGGGCCGATGCGGCGCAGTCCGGGAGCGCCGGACGGATTCGGCAGAGTGTCTGCAAGTGGTGCTACGCGAAGATTCCGCTCGACGAGTTCTGCGGCGCCGTGAAGGCGATGGGCTTTCAGTCGGTCGAGCTCCTGGGCGAGAAAGACTGGGCGACCGTGAAGCAGCACGGCCTGACGTGCGCGATGGCCAGCGGTCCGTCGACGATCGCGGTCGGCTTCAACCGTCCGAACGAGCACGACCGCCTCGTGGCCGAAAGCGAGCGGCTCCTCCCGCTCGTGGCTGCGGCAGGGCTGCCCAACATGATCGTGTTCTCCGGCAATCGCGGCGGGATGTCCGACGCCGAAGGCCTCGAGAACTGCGCCGTCGGCCTCAAGCGCATCACCCCGCTCGCCGAGCGCCTCGGGGTGACGGTCTGCATGGAGCTCCTGAACTCCAAGGTCGATCACAAGGACTACATGTGCGACCACACCGCATGGGGGGCCGAGCTCGTGAAGCGCGTGGGGTCACCCCGGTTCAAGCTGCTCTACGACATCTATCACATGCAGATCATGGAGGGCGACGTCATCCGGACGATTCGCGACAACTTCGCCGCGATCGGGCATTTTCATACCGGCGGCGTCCCGGGGCGTCACGAGCTCGACGCGACGCAGGAGCTCCAGTATCCCGCGATCATGCGCGCCATCGTCGACCTCGGCTACACGGGGTTTGTCGCGCAGGAATTCGTCCCGGCGCGCGACCCGCTGACCTCGCTGCGCGAAGGGTACGACGTGTGTAACGTCTGAGCCGGTGGTCCGGAGGGCCGGTTGCGCTGTCGTCCGAACGTCCGTACTTCTATCGCCTAGCCATCCGCACTTCGCGCGGGCTCGAGCCGCGAGCACCGTGGCGCAGGACAACGCGCGCGTTCTGGCCGATGATAGCGTCTCGGGCTGGAGTCCGGCCCGGGCGCGTCTCGGGCTGGTAGTCCGGCCCGGGCGGGGACGCCTCACAGGTTCCGCGGAGGTATCGCGTGAAAACTGCCGTCGGCGCCGCCCTCCTGCTCGTGCTCGGGGGACAGGTCGCGCAGCCGCCCAGAATCCGCACAGGCATTAACCTCGTCGAGGTGGACGCCGTCGTCGTCGATGACAAGGGCGTACCCGTTCGCGGCCTGCAGCAGCAGGATTTCCAGATCGCGGAAGACGGTCGGCCCGTAGAGATCGCGTCGTTCGCGGCCGTCGATCTGCCGATGGCGTCGCCTGACGCCGCGATTCCCACGCCAGACGTTTCGGGCTCGGCGGTGGGCTCCAACGCACAACCCGAAGACGGCCGCGTCATGCTCGTGATCTTCGACGACTATCACGTGAGCTTCGATGCGGGCCGCATCGCCGTGTCGCGAGCGGCGGTCAAGCGGATGATCGAGCGGATGGGGCCGTCCGATCTGGCGGCGGTAATGGCCACGAGCGGCCGAAGCTTCATGCAGGCCGAGTTCACCTCCGACAAGGCGCGGCTGCTGCAGGCCGTCGAAAAGTTCTTTCCTGATTCGGAGGTTCCCGCGCAGGGCGTCGCCGAGAGACCCGCTTCGACCGGTAGGTTTGGCTTCGTCCATTTTCTTTTTTTGCCGAGACCCGCTTCGGCCGGTTCGTTTGGCTTCGTCCAGGAGATCAAGGCCCGCTGGGCCAGTGACGCAATGGGCAATGCAGCGAAGGCGCTCGCCGAGATTCCAGGCAGGCGCAAGGCCGTCCTGCTGGTCAGTCAGGGCATCCCGTTGTCGCTCGAAGAGATCATCACCAATCCGTACGCCGGCGGCGCCTGGCAGGGCCTGCGCGATTTCATCCTGATCGCGCAGCGAAACAACGTCGTCGTCTACCCCGTCGATCCCTGTGGGCTGAGCCGCGACGCTGGCTGCTCCATGGCCACGCAGGACCGCCTGCGCAGCATCGCGGAAGGGACGGGCGGGTTTGCAACCCTTAATACCAATGCGCCGGAGCTTGGCGTGGAGCGGATGGTCGCCGAGAGCGGCTCCTACTATCTCCTCGGCTACTATTCGCCTGCCTCGCCGAACGATGGGAAGCGGCATCGCATCAAGGTGCACGTTGCTCGCGACGGCGTCAAGGTCCGTGCACGCGAGGGCTACTTCGCGCCGCGGAAGGCGGCTCCCGCGCGCCCGGCCCTTCCGCTCGATGCCCTCATCTCCGCCCCGATACAAACCCGCGGCCTGCCGATGCACGTTGCCGCGATCCCTGTTCCGCTCGCGGGCCGGCCGGGGTCCCTACTTCATGAACCCGCTGCGAACGGTAACGTTCGCGCTCATCTCGTCGTTCAACGGATCGTCGAGCGCGAGCAGATCCCGGACCTCAGGGCTGAGACTCGCTTGGGTCTCCGGCCGGAGAAGCGCCTTCTGATACTGTTGCTGCGGCTTGTCGCGCCGGCAGTAGAAGGCGTGCATGGCCAGCCTCGGCGCCGCCGTCCGGTTGGCCGTCCCACCGTGCCACATGTGGGCGTTCATCACCGCGACGCTGCCGGCCTTGCCGATGAGTAGCACTTCGCCGGCGTGAGGCGCCAGCGGATCGGCGAGCACGTCCTGCGGGCGCGTGCCCCATCTGTGCGAACCGGGAATCATGCGCGTCGCGCCGTTCTCGGCGGTGAAGTCATCGAGCAGCCAGACCGTGTTGCACACCCAGTAGCCCCTCTCGTCGGGAACCCCTCCCATGTCGACGTGCAGCGGCTGGCCCTCATTGTTGGAGTGTGGGGAATGTGGATCGGCGGATCTGGCGTTCAGGCTGCTCAGTTTGATCGCAGGACCGAGCACGTGTCGCACAGAGTCGAGGATCTCAGGCAGGACGATCGCACGGCGAAATACCTCGCCCTTGTCGACCAGATTGGCGAGCCGCCGGGCGTGCGGCTCGGTTTTGAACTCGTGTCCCGCACGATCGCCCTCCTCGTCGAGGAGCGCGAGGGTGCGCGTGCGCAGTTCACCGAGCAACCGCTCGCTCATGATGTTCTCGAAGAGGACGTATCCCCGTTCGTCGAGTTGTCGGCGCGCGTCTGCGGTCATGGCGATGGTCCTTCATTAAAGTTCAGGGAGTGGAGTCAGGAGTTCAGGAGTTCAAGAGGGATCGTCTTGAGACCAACCAACTCCTCATCCTCTGACCTCCTGTTTGTTTTTGTAGTCCGCGCCCGGAGTTGGACTAGTATCGCTCCGTGATCACTCAGCAGACAATTGAGCCGCGCACCGACTCGTCCGACTTCTTCGACCCGCTTCGCAACGGCAACCTCCCGCCGATGCCATATCGGGACATGCCCGAACCGCTGTCCCTGAGCAAAGTGCTGGGACCGAGCGTCATTCTTGCCGGGCTCGGCGTGGGCTCTGGTGAGTACATCATCTGGCCCTTCATGACGGCGACCGTGGGACCGATGTTTCTCTGGGCCGCGGTCCTCAGCGTCACGGTGCAGTACTACTTGAATATGGAAATCGAGCGGTACACCCTCGCCACCGGTGAGACCGCCGTGGCCGGGTTCGTCCGGTTCTGGAAACCCTGGGGCGTGCTCTTCTGTCTATTCACAATCGTGCCGAACATGTGGCCGGGGTGGGGAACGAGCGGCGTCACGATCCTCACTTTCCTCATGGGGGGCGGGAACGTGCCCCTCATCACGATCGGCATCCTCATCGCGTCCGGCATCGCGTTGACCACGTCGCCGGTCGTGTATCAGACGCTCGAGCGGGCGCAGTTCTTCAAGGTCGGGCTGACGCTCGTGTTCCTGGCGGTGGCCATCGTCGCGGCGATCGGACCGGCGGCGTGGGCGGCCCTGCCGCAGGCGGTCACCAACTTTGGCCGGCTGCCGGATTCGAACGTCATTCCGATCTCGCTCATCCTCAGCGGCCTCGTGTTCGCGGGCGCCGGCGGTGTCAACAACCTCGCGCAGAGCAACTGGATCCGCGACAAGGGCTTCGGCATGGGCATCTACGTGCCGCGCATCGTTTCGCCGATCACGGGAGAAGAAATCGCCGCTCCGGCCACCGGATCGATGCTGCGCCAGGACGCCGACAACCTGCGCCGCTTTTGGGGCTGGTGGGCAGTCGCGAACAAGGAGCAACTCGTCTCCTTCTGGTTCATCTGCGTCTTCTCGATCACGATCTTTTCAACGCTGGCCTACTCGACGGTGTTCGGGCAGAACATCTCATCGGGCCAGGCCAACCTGGCGTTCATCAAGGCCGAAGGCGAAGCGCTCAAGACGATCGTCGCGCCGTGGTTCGGCACGTTCTTCTGGGTGTTCGGGGCGCTGTCGATGATTCTCGTCGCGCTCGGCACGATCGACTACATCTCGCGCATCGTCGCCGACGTGTTGAAGACGGTCTACCTGCAGAACAGCCAGCGCTGGTCGGAGAGCCGCATCTACTTCCTGGTGGCGTGGGGCACGATTGCCGCCGGATCGGTGATTCTGCTGTCGGGATTCAATCAGCCGCTGCTGCTGCTGACGATCGCGGCCTGCTCGAACGGCATGGTCATGTTCGTCTACTCGCTGCTGCTCATCCAGCTCAATCGGCGAGGGCTGCCGCCGGCGCTGCGAGTGGGCGGCTTCCGTCTGGCGATGCTGTGGTTCGCGACCGCGTTCTACGGGTTCTTCGCCGGCTGGCTGGTGATCGTGCAGCTGCGGGCGTACCTGGGGGGATGACGGGTCTTCCGCCTGAAGGCGGAAGCCACGGAGCCCACGATAGAGCCCCGTGGCCTACGATAGAAACCGTAGCCTACGATAGAGACCCGTAGCTTCCACCTTTAGGTGGAAGCACCTGATTAGTTCTTCGTCAGGTTGAAGCCCGTCACGGTCGCTTCGGTGTTGTGGGCGAAGCGGACGCCGTAGACACCGTCAGTCGACTTGAGCTTGCCCGCGGCCACCAGATCGGCCTTGGTGTAGCCCGCGACAACGGTACCGTTGATCGAGCACTCGACGCGGTCGCCCTTGACCGACATCGCGATTTCCTGAGTGACGGGCTGGTCCTTGCCAGCGGCCTTGTTGACCGACGCGCCAGCCTCTCCGCGCCGCCCGTTCATCTGGAAGGGAGCCGGGCCGAATCCACGGACGATGAAGTTGCCGTTGCCGTAGGCGGCGCAATAGAGGTAGCTCTGGTCCGCGGTCCCCATATCGTTTCCGGCGATGAAGATGCCGTACGGGTGCGGGTGATCGTTGACGTTCATGTACTTCGGCTCGTTGAACGTTGCCTTCACCGTGTAGTTGCCCGAAGCCATGTTCTTCGGGTTCCAGTACGCAACGGCCGGGCCGGTGGTAACGCTCATGGTCTTGGCGTCCCCAGCGAGCTTGGCGTTGTTCAGAACCTGTCCATTCTTTTCCTCGTTGGCGTCGATCTTGCCGGTCCAGCCCGGGATCGAGATCCCACCGCCGGCCACTGGTTTGGCGGCATCCTGCCCCCGGGCGCCGATCACGGGAGGAATAAGCATGGCGAGAGCTACGGCGATCGCGGAACTGTTGACCAGACGCATAGTGTGTCCTTTCATGGAAACGCAGAACTCAAACACACAACTATACTGCGAACATCCTTGGGCATCCCAGCTGATGTGTCGAGTGCGGGCGGGTCGCCAGCGGACCACCGGATCGTCCGGTCGCCAGACAAGAGTGCGTGAATTCCCACGCCCGCCGGTTGGACAAACATTGGAGCGTTCGCGTATCTTTCCAGCGCTTCGTTCGTCTCCCGTCAGTTCAACACGATAGGAGGTCACATGCGAGCAATATGGGCGAGGCAGACCGTCGGCGTCGCTTGCGCAGCCATCTGTGCGATCGTGTTCGGTTCCACGGCTGGGGCGCAGACCGACCCGCTCGTGGGCACCTGGAGGCTGGACCTCGCCCACTCGACCTACAAGCCAGGGCCGGCGCCGAGGGGTCAGCTCGTCACCATCGAGGCGGCGGGGAAGGGAGTAAAGGTCTCCGTCCACTCTGTCGCCGCCGACGGCACGGAAGTGAAGTGGGGATACAGCAGCGCGCGGGACGGCAAGGACGCTCCCGTCACCGACAATCCCAACTACGACACCGCCAACGTCACGCAGACCAGCCCGACGGAGGGGACGATCTTGTACAAAAAGGGCGGCAAGACCATCGTGACGGTGAAGACGTCGGTGTCGAAGGACGGCAAGAAGCTGACGGTCACCTACACGGGCGTGAACTTCGAGGGTAAGCCGATGAACAACGTCGCCGTGTTTCTGAAGCAGTAATTGCCGGGGACACTCAACCGGGACACTCAACCGGGACACTCAACCGGGACACTCAACCGGGACACTCAACCTTGAGTGTCCCCGGGGACATCCAACAACCGGGACACTCGGCCGGTCTGCACTCAACCGTCCGGAGTACGCAGTTTCTGCAATCTCCGGTGGACAAGCTCAGCCGATTCGCATATCGTGCGAGCGCTCTTCACTTCAACTAGGAGGTCACATGCGGGCAACATGGACTCGACGGTGTCTGGGAATTGGACTCACGGCGGTCTTCGCCCTTGCGATAGGTGCGGCGGCACGGGCGCAAGCTCCGGATCCCATGGTGGGAACCTGGAAGCTGGATTTGGCAAAGTCGACCTACAAGTCCGGGCCGACGCCCAAGAGCGCGACCGTCGTCATCGAGGCGGCGGGCAAAGGGATCAAAGTAGCCGTCGACGCCGTCACGGCTGACGGACCGATGAAATGGGGCTACACGAGCGAGCGCGACGGCAAGGACGCTCCCGTCACGGGCCATCCCTACTACCAAGTGGCCGCCGCCACGCAAACGAGCCCGACTGAAGGCACGATCGTCTACAAGAACGGCGGCAAGGCTGTCGTTACTTTGAAAACATCGGTATCGAAGGACGGTAAGACGCTGACAGCCACCACCACAGGAACAGACGCCAAGGGTCAGGCGATCGACAGCGTGGCCGTCTATACCAAACAGTAGGGGACTATCGGGAACCGACCACGCGGGGACACTCAACCGGGACAGTCACGGTTGAGTGTCCCCGACTCCTCCGAGCCGTGCCGCGGCGGTGGCGGCATCGATCCCGACGACCTTCACGCGCTTTTGGCGTGAGCGATCCCCGGCGACGATCGAGACGGCTCGTTTTGGAACCTGGAGCGCTCCAGCCAGGACCTCGACGAGCGCTTCGTTGGCCGCGCCGTCGACGGGCGGCGCCTGCAGCCGGACGAGAAGGGCATCGCCACGCGTACCGGCGAGTCCCGACCGCGCGGCGCGCGGGATCACTCGCACGGCGATGACAACGCCGTCCGGTGTGGCTTCGATCACCTTTTCCTTACCCGACGCTCGGCCGCGGCTCCTGCTGCGTCAGGCAGTGGAGCGTGCCAAGTCCCCAGACGAGATCGACGGCGTGGATGCCGATGACTTCGTGCTCCGGCATCGAGCGGGCCAGCGTTTCGAGCGCCACACGATCGTTGACGTCGTTGAACGTCGGCACCAGCACGACTCCGTTGGCGATATAGAAGTTGGCGTAGCTCGCCGGCAGGCGCTCGCCGTTCATGGTCACCGGGCGCGGGAACGGGATCTTCACGACTCGCAGGGGACCGACGCCAGGCGTCCCGGCCGCAAGCTCGAGCCGGCGCAGGTTGTCGATCGACCGCTCGTGATTCTCGTCGCGGGGATCCTCCTCCACCGCGAGCACGATCGTGTCGGCGGCAACGAACCGCGCGATGTCGTCGACGTGCCCGTGCGTATCGTCGCCGACGCAGCCATCGCCGAGCCAGAGCGTTTTCCTGACTCCCAGCCATTTCCGGAAGATCGCTTCGTAGTCCTGGCGAGTCAGACCGGGATTGCGGACCTGCGTGTCGGTCAGCAGCCATTCTTCGGTCACGAGCAGCAGTCCCTGGCCGTTGACGTCGAGGCCGCCGCCCTCGAGCACGATTCGGTCCCCGGTGTCGTCGCGGTGAGGCTCTTCGACATGCCGCCCGGCAACCGTGCCGATCGGACGGGCGATCTGCGCGTCAAGACGCCAGTTGTCGTACTTCGCCCAGCCGTTGAAGGCCCACGACAGCAGCACGACGTCACCGTCCGGATCGTGGACGCCGATCGGCGCCGAATCGCGGAGCCACACTCTGTCGGTCGGGACGATATGGAGGCGGGTGCGGTCGGGCGGAACACCGTGCGAGGCGAGCGTGGCACGGGCATCGGCGAGCACCGCCTCGCTATGGCAGAGGATCTCCACCGGCTCGTGAGCGGCGAGCACGCGGGCGATCTCCGCATAGACCCACGGGATCGGCCCGAGCTTGCCTGGCCAGTCCGGTTCGTGATGCGGCCAGCTGATCCACGTCGCGCGATGCGGCTCCCATTCGGCCGGCATGCGGTACTTGCTGATCCTGTGGCTTCCGCCTTCAGGCGGAAGATCCCCGTCGCGCTGCGCGTCGGTTGGCGCGGCAGGCGTCACGAGCCGAGATACCTGCTGAGGATCGGCGCGTAGGCGTCGACGCGCCGGTCGCGGAGGAACGGCCAGTTCCTGCGGACGTCTTCGATGAGCCCGGGGTCGCACGGCGCGATCAAAATCTCTTCCCCTTCGCCGGCGTCGCCGAGATAGCGCCCAAACGGATCGGCAATGAAGGACCGGCCGAAGAAGGTGATCCCCTTCGTCCCTGGTTCGTCTTCGTGGCCGACGCGATTTGGCGCGGCCACGTAGACGCCGTTGGCGATCGCGTGGGCGCGCTGCGCCGTGCGCCAGGCGTCGACCTGCGCGGCACCCCACTCGTCTTTCTCTGCTGGATGCCAGCCGATCGCCGTCGGATAGAAGAGCACCTGCGCTCCGAGGAGGCTGGTGATGCGGGCCGCCTCCGGATACCACTGATCCCAGCAGATCAGAACACCAATTGTGGCGTACCGCGTCTTCCACACCCTGAACCCGGGGCCCTCCCCCGGTGCGAAGTAGTACTTCTCGTAGAAGAGCGGATCGTCGGGAATGTGCATCTTCCGGTACACGCCGAGCAGGCTGCCGTCGGCGTCGATCACGGCCGCGGAGTTGCGATAGACGCCGGCGGCCTGTCGTTCGAAGAGCGGCACGATGATGACGACCTCGAGCTCCCGCGCGAGGCTCTGCATCCTGTCGGTCGTCGGTCCCGGAATGGCTTCCGCCAGGTCGAAGCGCTCGCTCTGCTGCGCCTTGCAGAAGTAGGGGGCGTTGAAGAGCTCTTTGAGGCAGATGATCTGGGCGCCGCGCCGTGCGGCCTCGCGAATCAGCTCTTCGGCACGCGCGACATTGCGCGCGGCGTCGGCATCCGCGTGATCCTGAATGATCCCGATACTAAACGGCGTGGAATTGGAGTCGGCCACACCAGTGATTATACGGTGAGGGTCAGACCGGGGTTAAACCGGGGTCTGACCCTCGTCTGACCCCGGTCTGACCCCGACTAGCGAGTGATGCGCACGTTGGTCGGCGCGGAGGGGGCGCCGACGACTTTCAGGATGGCGCCGGTCGAGTAGCTGACGATATAGAGCTCACCGGCCGCGTCGACGCCGAACGCGCTGATTCCGCCGAGGACGGTGGTGCCACCCAGATCAGTGGTGTGGTCGATCAAATCGGCGGCAGAGGACGCCGACGCCTCGCCGGTGCTGCCGTTGACGTGCAGCCCGAGCGACCATACGCGCCGAGTCGCGTAGTCGGCAAAGAAATAGCGGCCGCGCATGGCGGGAAGAGACGCGCCGCGATAGACGTGGCCTCCGGTGATCGAACGTCCGGTGCCGTGGTCGTAGTCGTAGATGGGATCCACGAGCGGTTGCGTGGTGCTGCCTGTGTAGGTGTGCGCGCCCTCGCGAACGCGCCAGCCGTAGTTCCGCCCCGCGCGGCCCGCGGGCTCGTAGTCAATCTCTTCCCACGCGTCCTGGCCGACGTCTGCGACAAGCATGGCGCCCGTGCCGCCGCGCGCCGGCGGGTCGAAGCTGAACCTCCACGGATTGCGCCACCCCAGGCTCCAAATCTCGGGCCGCGGCAGACCGGCGTTCCCTGCCGGCACCACGAACCCCTGAGGGTGTCCGTCGGGAACGTCTACGTCGATGCGCAGGATCTTGCCGAGAAGCTCGCTCGTGTTCTGGGCGTTGTTCTCGGGGTCACCGCCGCTTCCACCGTCCCCTTGCGAGATATAAAGGTACCCGTCGGGACCGAATTGCATGCACCCGGCGTTGTGATTCGAGAACGGATGACGAATCGTGTCTTCCGCGGTCGACCAGACGAGCGAGACACCCTGCGACTCGGCGACGAGGGGATTGACGGAACGCCGGTAGCGGGCGACGACAACGCGTCCGTCGCCGGCGCGCGTGTAGTTAACGTAGAAACGTCCGCTGGCGCCGTAGTTGGGAGGAAACGCGAGCCCGAGCAGTCCGCGCTCGCCGCAGCAGACTACCAGACTCGAGATGTCGAGGAACGGCGTCGCCTGCACGACACCGTTGCGAATCAGGCGGATGAACCCTCGCTGCTCGGCCACGTACTGATTGGCCGGATCCGAGGATCCTGCTCGAACGCGATCGGCGAGGTCAACCCCGTGGCGTAGGCCACCGTACGGAGCTGAGCCTGGGCCGTGGACGGGCCCGACAAGCCGTACACAACAAGGCAGACGACGACGGTCGTTGTGCGCATTGGCAGAACTGTGCACGAAGCAAGGCACGTTCCCAGTCGAAATCCCCGGTTTCTCGAAGGGAAGCGGGCGATACTGTGACGATTGCGTAATCACAGGCCTCAAGACAGTCTGACGCCTGAAACCTGACGTTTGCAGTTTCAAACGGAAGTGGGAAGGAAGCGACGTCCCGAAGTCAGAAGTGAGACAGTAAGGTGTAATATTCGTCGCGAGAGGTGTATGAACGGGCTCAACCGGTGGCTCGCGATCGGCTCGGCCTGCTGCATCCTGATCGCGGGCGAGGTTCTCCTGCGCGCACAGTCGGCGCCCGCCCCGGCGGCGCAGCCGCCGATTGATTTCTCGCGCGACATCCAACCGATCTTCAACAGGTACTGCGCCGAGTGCCACGGGCCGTCCAAGGCCCGCGCGCGGCTGCGGTTGCACACGACGGATTTCATTCTCAGGGGTGGCCTCTCTGGTCCGCCGATTACGCCGGGCAAGAGCGAGGAGAGCCTCCTCATGCGCCGGGTGCTGGGCCTCGACGGCGAGGATCAGATGCCGCTCGACTCGGATCCACTACCGGAGGCGGCGATCGCGCAGCTGCGCGCGTGGATCGAGCAGGGAGCGTCGATGCCGGGAGCGGCCACGCTTCCGTTGGCGAGCGCCGCGCGCCCGGCGGCCGATCCCGACCACTGGGCGTACATCAAGCCTAAGCGGCCCGAGCTTCCAGCGGTCGCCCGCACGGCATGGCCGCGCAACGCCATCGACCGCTACGTGCTGGCGCGCCTCGAGCGTGAGAAGCTGGCGCCATCGCCGGAAGCCTCGAAATCGGCGCTCCTCAGGCGTGTGAGCCTGGACCTCACGGGCCTGCCGCCCTCGCCCGCCGAGCTCGACGCGTTCCTGGCCGACACCGCACCGGATGCCTACGATCGCGTCGTAGAGCGCCTTCTCGCGTCGCCGCGCTACGGCGAACGCTGGGCGCGCCCCTGGCTCGATCTCGCGCGCTACGCCGACACCAACGGTTACGAGAAAGACAACCGGCGAAGCATCTGGAAGTATCGCGACTGGGTCATCGACGCGCTGAACCGGGACATGGCGTTCGACCAGTTCACCATCGAGCAGATCGCCGGCGACATGCTACCGGGTGCGACGACCGATCAGAAGATTGCAACCGGATTTCACCGCAACGCGATGACCAACGAAGAAGGCGGCGTCGACGCGGACGAGGCGATGTACGAAGTGCTCGTCGATCGCGTCAACACGACCGCCACGGTCTGGCTCGGCACGACGCTCGGGTGCGCGCAGTGCCACAACCACAAGTACGATCCCTTCAGCCAGAAGGACTACTTCCGGCTGCTCGCGTTCTTCGCCAACTCGGACTACGAGAGCCGAACGTCCACCGACGGCACGCGCTTCTCCGAGGCCAGGCTCGATCTGGCGACGCCCGAGCAGGAGCTCGAGCGCAAGCAGTTCCAGGCCGACATCGACCGTCTCGAACAGGAGCTGAAGACGGTCAACGCCGGCGCTGCGCGACGAACAGGAGCAATGGGAACAGTCGATGCGCGCCGCCGCGCGCATCTGGACTCCGCTCGTCCCCACGCGCGCGGGCGCCACGAACGGAGTCACGCTCGCGAAGCTCGACGACGGGTCGCTACTCGCATCGGGTCCCAACCCGAAGCTCACGTCATATGAGGTCACCGCCGACTCTCCCCTTCAGGCGATCACCGGGGTGCGCCTCGAGGCACTTCCGGATCCATCACTGCCGAGAGGCGGACCGGGGCGCGACGGGTACGGACACTTCCGCGTCACGGGGGTTCGCGTCGCGATCGAGCCGGTGAACGCGCCGCCGGGCACGCCGGAACAGGCCGTACCGTTCAAAACGGTCAAAGTAGACGAATCCGCGTATCCGTTCACGCCGGCCGACCTTCTCGTTCCCGGGCGAGGGCAGTCAAGCCTCAAGGGTGGAGGCTGGCTCATCAACGCGATGCGCGACACGGAACGGACAGCGCGCCATGCCGTGCTGGCGGCGTCGACCCCGTTCGGCTTCCCCGGCGGCACGCGCATGACCGTGCGGATCGATCACCTCGACGGCACCATCGGTCAGGGCATCGGCCGCTTCCGCCTGTCAGTAACGACGGCCGCGGATCCGCTCGCGGGAAGCGAGTTCCCGGCGCGCCTGCGACCCGTCCTCGCGAAGCCGGCGGCCGACCGGAACGCGAAGCAGGCCGAGGATCTGGCTGCCTTCTTCCGCTCGACGGCGCCCTCGCTCAAACCCACGCGCGACGCGCTGACCGCCGCGCGAAAGGCGCTCGAGAATCTCCAGATCCCCTCGACGCTCGTCATGAAGGAGCGGCCGTCGTTCGAGCGGCCGTCGTACGAATTGCGCGAGCGCGGCAGCTTCACGGCCAGGGCGGGCCGCGTGTTCGCCCGTACGCCTGCTGCCCTCCAACCCGATGCGCGACGATCTCCCCGTCAACCGCCTCGGCCTCGCGCGGTGGCTGGTAGATGAAAACAACCCGCTCGTCGCCCGCGTCGCGGTGAACCGGTTCTGGGAGCAGATGTTCGGACGCGGCCTCGTCGAGACGAGCGAGGACTTCGGAGTACAGGGAGCCCCGCCCACGCATCCGGAACTGCTCGACTGGCTTGCCACGGAGTTCATGACCAACAAGTGGAGCCAGAAGTCCATCCTTCGCACGATTGTGCGCTCGTCGACCTACCGGCAATCGTCGGCCGTCAGCCCGGCGCTCGAGGAACGCGACCCGTATAACCGTCTGCTGGCGCGAGGTCCGCGAGTGCGCATGGAAGCCGAGATGGTGCGCGATGTGGCTCTCTCCGCGAGCGGTCTGCTCAGCCCGAAGATGTACGGACCGAGCGTCTTTCCGCAGCAGCCGCCGGGCATCTGGAACATGCCCTACAACTCCGACAAGTGGATGATGAGCGAGGGTGAGGATCGCCATCGGCGCAGCCTCTATACGTTCTGGCGGCGAACGTCGCCCTACCCGAGCTTCATGACGTTCGACGCCACGAGCCGGGAATTCTGTCAGGTGCGGCGCGTCCGCACGAACACGCCGCTGCAGGCCCTGACGCTCCTCAACGATCCGGCCTCGTTCGAAGCCGCTCGAGCGTTGGCCCGTCGGATGATGGCCGAGGCGTCGGCCGGCGCTGCCAACATGTCGCGCGCGCGTGCCGCCCTCGGCGTGAAGCTCGCGCTGTCGCGCGAAGCCAGGCCGGAGGAGTTGACCCGACTGGTTGCACTCTACGAGGGCGAACGGCAGCACTACCAGCAGCGTTCGGCCGCGGCCGGCCAGGTCGCCGGCGCCCGAGACTCACAGACCGACGCCGCGGACCTCGCCGCGTGGACGATGGTCGCCAACGTCCTGCTGAACCTCGACGAAGCTGTAACCAAACAATGAAACGCCCGAGCACGCCGAGCCTGCGCAGCATCACGCGACGCCACTTCTTCGAGCAGTCCGCCTTCGGCATAGGCGGCCTGGCGCTCGCCTCGCTCATGGATAACGTGGCACTCGCGGCAGGCCAGGCGCAGCCGGCCGCCGACGGACCCGCGGCGGCCAGACGATTCGCACCGAGAGCCAAGCGTGTCATCTACCTCTTCATGGCCGGCGCGCCGTCGCAGATCGATCTCTTCGATCCCAAGCCGATGCTGACGAAGCACGACGGGCAGGACATTCCCGACGAGTTCGTCAAGGGCGAGCGCTTCGCTTTCATCAAAGGCAAGCCCAAGCTGCTCGCATCCCCGTTCCAGTTCAAATCGTACGGACAATCGGGCGCCGAGATCTCAGAGCTGCTGCCCAATCTCGCCAAGGTCGCCGACGACCTCACCATCATCCGTTCGATGCGAACGACGCAATTCAACCACGCGCCGGCGCAGATCTTCATGAATACCGGGCATCAGGTGATCGGCCGCCCGAGCCTCGGGTCGTGGCTGAGCTACGGGCTGGGGAGCGAGAACAGCGATCTACCGGGCTTCGTGGTCCTCCTCTCGGGCGAGAACCATCCCGACGGCGGCAAGTCGTGCTGGGGAAGCGGCTTCCTCCCGACCGTGCATCAGGGTGTCGAGTTCCGCTCGAGCGGCGAACCGGTGCTCTTCGTGTCGAACCCCGACGGCGTCGACGCGGACGTGCGCCACCGCTCGATCGCCGCGATCAACGACTTGAACCGCGCCAACAGTCTCAGCGTCGGCGACCCCGAGATCCAGACGCGCATCGCCGCCTACGAGCTCGCCTATCGCATGCAGACGAGCGTGCCGGAGCTGACCGACCTCTCGAAGGAACCGGCATCGATGCACGAGTTGTACGGCACCGAACCCGGCCGGGCGTCCTTCGCCAACAACTGCCTGCTGGCCCGACGGTTGGTGGAGCGCGGCGTCCGCTTCGTCCAGCTCTACCACCGCGGCTGGGATACCCACGGCAACTCACTCGGCGAGGACATCGTCGAGAAGCTGCCGCACTTGTGCCGCCAGACCGACCGGCCGATCTACGGGCTGCTGACCGACCTCAAGCAGCGCGGGCTCCTCGACGACACGCTGGTCGTCTGGGGCGGCGAGTTCGGGCGCACGCCGATGAACGAGGCGCGCAACGGCTCGACGTTCCTCGGCCGCGACCACCACCCGCGCGCGTTCACGATGTGGCTCGCCGGCGGCGGCATGCGGCCCGGCGTGACCGTCGGCCGCACCGACGATCTCGGCTACAACGTCGTCGAGGATCCCGTCGACGTCCACGATCTGCACGCGACGATGTTGCGGCTGCTGGGGATGGATCACGAGAAGCTGACCTACCGGTTCCAGGGGCGGGACTTCCGGCTGACGGATGTGAGCGGGAACGCGGTGGCGAAGGTGATGGCGTAGAAGGTCAGGCGACAGGAGGCGCGGCTTCTTTTGAAGCCCCTGTGGCTTCCGCCTAAAGGCGGAAGCTACGGTATTGGGATTGCTGACACCTGCGACCTACCGCATCAACTGTCCCCCATTGACCTCGATCGTCTCTCCGACGACGTAGCTGGCGGCGTCCGACGCCAGAAACGCGATGACCGTGGCGCACTCGGCGGCGGTGCCGACGCGGCCGAGCGGGATCGTCTTCACGAAGTTCTGAATCATCTCCGGCGTCGAGAACACTTCGTGGAACGGCGTGTCAATCACACCCGGCGAAACGGCGTTGACGCGGATGCCCTGCGGACCCAGCTCCTTGGCGAGTCCCTTGGTAAACGAGGTGAGCGCGGCCTTCGACGAGGCGTAGAGGCTGGCGCCCGGACCGCCGCCGTTGTGGCCGGCGATCGAGACGACGTTGATGATGGCGCCGCGCTTGCGCTCGATCATCGAAGCCGCCACAGCCCGGGACGCGAGCACGGCGCTCGTGAAGTTGAGCGCAACGATTTCGTTGAGCCGCTCCTCGGTGATCTCGAGAATGCCGGAGCGTGCGACGAGCGAGCCGGCGTTGTTGACGAGAATGTCGATCGGTCCGAGCTCGGAGGCCGTTCGATCGACGAGCGCGCGGACGTCGCCGGACTTGCGGACGTCGGCCGCGACTGCGATTGCGGTACCTCCATTCGCGGCAATCCGCTCGCGCGTATCCTCGGCGCCCTGACGGTTGCGGTGGTAGCTGAGCGCCACCTTCGCGCCCAGATCAGCAAGAGTAACGGCCGTCGCCGCGCCAATGCCCGATGAGGCGCCGGTGACGAGCGCGACTCTGCCGGAGAGGTCGAGCAGGGGGATCATGATGGTTAGACAGTTTAGATCGAGACCCGAACCTACCATCCTGTCCGCATTTCTCAATGCTCGCGGGGCCCCACCCCCGCTCGCTCTCGCGCGGGACTTCGCGCCGCGCTCGGGCCGCAGGCGCTGCTGTCTATATCAGCGTCTCTCTCTGACCTTCTCCTCAATTCCCGATACAATCCTCCCGTGCCCGCCCCTCTCGACCGCCGCGCGTTCCTGGCCGGCATCGGCTCCGCCGCACTCGCCGCCGGATGCCGCTCGCGTGCCGGTCGCGGCCCGCTGGTGTTGCGGTTGTCGCACTCGATGGCGTCGGGAACGACGGCGCTCCACGTATTCGCCGACACGTTCCGGAAGCTGGCGGAAGAGGCGACCGGGGGCGCGGTAACCATCCGCGTCTTCCCGAGCGGCACGCTCGGCCAGGAACGGGAGGTCGTCCAGCAGGTCCAGGAGGGACTGGTCGACTTCATGGTTTCGGGCACGGCTATCTGGGGCAGCGTCGCTCCCAAGCTTCAGGTCTTCGACTTCCCTTTCATGTGGCGCGACTGGGCGCACGTGCACAGCGTGGTGGACGGCCCGGTGGGACGCGAGGCAGCCGACTACCTCGAGCGGTCGGTCAGGATGCGGCCGTTCGCGTGGGGCGACTCGTTCGGCTTCCGGCAGGTGATCACGCGGTCGCGCGACGTGACGGAGACGAGCCAGCTCGCCGGGCTCAAGATCCGGACCATCCAGTCGCCGATCTACGTCAAGGCCGTCGAGCTGATGGGTGCGAGCCCAACGCCGATGGCGTTCGGCGAAGTCTATACGTCGCTCCAGACGGGGGTCATCGACGGTTACGAGCACGATGCGAGCACGACGCTGCAGCAGCGCTTCTACGAGATCGCAGGATTCATGGCGCGCACCCGGCACATCGCAGGGGTGCTTGGGCTGTGGGCATCGGCTGCGACGCTTGCCCGCCTGTCTCCCGACCTCCGCGCCGCGCTTGAAGGCGCCGCGCTCGAAGCAGCGAAGCGCCAGCGCGCGATGGGCCCGCAGGAGGACACGGCGGCGACCGCGCAGCTGACGAAGAACGGCATGATCATCCGCGACATCGACGGCCGCGCGCTGCAGCCGGCGGCCGAACGCCTCTGGAACAGCGAGGCGCGCGCGCTCGGCATCACGGCGTGGCTCGAGGCGATCCGCGGGTGAGCGTACCGACGGATGGCTCTGTCGCCAGCTCTCGATCGGATGTCGCGCTCCAGTGGGCGATCGCGTTTCTCGTGGTGGCTCAGGCCGCGGTCGTCGGCCTGCAGGTCGTCGGCCGCCACGTCCTCCACCGCCCGATCCCATGGACCGAAGAGATCGCGCGCCTCCTGCTGACGTGGTTGATGTGCGTCGGCGGGATCGCGGCGCTGCGGCACGCGCAGCACCCGCGCGTCACCGCGCTCGTGCGCCTGCTGTCTGAATCTCGACGCCAGGCTGTCGACCGCGGCCTGCGCCTGGTCCTGCTCGCGTTCTTCGGTTTCCTGATCGTTCCGGCGTATCACCTCACCGTCTCGAGCGCTGGCGAGAGCCTGCCCGCAAGCGGCATTTCCGGCGCCTGGATTTCACTCATACTGCCCGTGGCGCTCGTTCTCATGTCCGCGGTTGTCGTGCAGCAGCTTCACCGTGAAGGCTTCACACCCTGGCGCGAGCGATCCTCGCTCACCTGGTCTCTCGGCACTGCTGGCGTCGCTATCGCATCGGTGCTGATACCGCTCCTCGCCGGCGCCGCGCCGCTTGTCGTGCTCGTGATCGGGTTCCTGGTGACCGGCGCGCTGGGCCTGCCGCTCGCGTTCACGCTCGCGCTGACCTCGCTCACCTACCTGCTGGGTATCGGCGGCGTGGGGCTGATCATCCTCCCGATCAAGATTCTCGGCGGGGTCGACTCGTTCGTCCTCCTCGCCATCCCGCTCTTCATCCTTGCCGGCGCGCTGATGGAGTCGGGCGGGATTTCAGAACGCATCGTCGACCTGGCGATGGCGATCGTCGGAAAGGTTCGTGGCGGGCTGGCGATGGTGGTGGTCGTCGCGGAGATCCTCTTCTCGGGCATCTCGGGCTCAACCGCGGCAGACGTCTCGGCGATCAGCTCGCTTCTCGTGCCGTCGATGCGACGGGCCGGCTATTCCGGACCTGAGTCGGTCAGCGTCGTCGCGGCCGCCTCGGCGATGGGCATCCTCGTGCCGCCGTGCCTGACGATGGTGGTGCTGGGGTCGCTGGTGAACCTGTCGATCGTGACGCTTTTCCTCGCGGGATTTGTGCCCGCGTTCATCCTCGCAGGTGCGCTGCTCGTCCTCATCGCGGTGCGCGCGCGGCGTCAGAACTGGCCGGTGACGACCGGTGCCTCGCGAGCCCACCTCGGGCGGGCGATCCGCCGCGCGATTGTTCCGATCGGACTCCCGGTTGTGCTCTTCGGCGGGATCTTCTCTGGCGCGACGACGGTGACCGAGGCCGCCCTGATCGCCGTCGTCTACGCGCTCGTCGCCGGGATCTTCATGGGCGGCGTTCGCCGCACCGAGATCGTCGGTCAGCTCGCGCAGAGCGGGATCGTGACGGCAACGACTCTGTGGGTGCTGGCCGCGGCGTCCGCGTTTGCCTGGATCCTGGTGCGCGAGTGGGTCCCGCAGACGCTCGGCGAATGGATTGGCGGAGTCGGCGCGGGCCGCGTCGGCTTCCTCGCCCTGACCGTCGTCTTGTTCGTCGTGATAGGCGCGCTGCTCGAGGGGCTGCCGGCGCTCCTCATCTTCGGTCCGATCCTCTTCCCCATCGCCAAGGTGCTCGGCATCGATCCGGTGCACTACGGCATCGTGATCATCGCCGCGATGGGCATCGCCTTCTTCCTTCCGCCGGTGGGCGTCGGCCTGACGATCGCCGCCGGCATCGCGCGCGTCGACATCGACGATGTCAGCCACGCGTATGTCCCCTATCTCGTGGCGCTCCTCATCGGCCTCGCGCTGCTGGCCGCGTTCCCCGTACTAACCCTCGTGCTTCCGCGGTTGTTGCTGGGTTACAAGGGGTGAGCATGCTCAGGTCCGTGCGGAGGGGCCTCCAACCGTAACCGGTTGTCGACGCTGGCGACCGGGCAATCACGCATCTGACGGGACTCACGTAAAGTGTAATCGCGTCGCGGCGATGCGGAGCGAAACAGGCCGTCTCGCGCGCGGGACATTGGGCACACGCTTTGCCCTCGGGCGGGCATGGCCATCGCGCGCGGCACGAAGGGCGTCCTCCTCGTCGCCTTTCTCGCCGTGTTCTCGGCGTTGTTCGCGGCCGCGAATCTCACCCGGGTGTCACCACTGCATGTGGTCGCGCCCGAGGCGTGGGCGGCTCTGGAGCGGCATGACCCCGAACGCGCCGCATCTCTCTTCCGTCAGGAACTGCAGCAGCGTCCCAGCGATCACGTGCTGCATTTCGGGGCCGCGTCCGCCGCTTACGCGCTCGGTCAGCGCGGCGCTGCCTTGTCGTCTCTCAAGAAGGCAGTCGAGCTCGATCCCGAGTTCGTCGAAGCGTTGGCGATGCTCGCGCAAGTGGCGTACGAGAATGGAGATGCCAGCCTGGCGATTCGGTCGATCGAGAAGGCGGCGTCGCTGCGGCCGCGTGATGGCCGCCTGACGGACCAGCTCGAGCGGTGGCGACACGAATCATCGGTGCACAGCTCGTATCTCGAAAAGCCGGCCGGCCACTTCCGAATCCTTTATGAGGGCGGAGCGCAGCAGAGCATCGGTGACCGTGTCGCGCGTGTCCTCGAGAGCGGGTATTCGAGGATCGGACGGACGCTGAACAGCTATCCAAGCGAGACGCTGACGGTGATCCTCTATACGAATCGCGAGTTTCAGGACATCACGCGATCGCCGTCCTGGGCCGCTGGCGGGTACGACGGCCGGATTCGCGTCGCCGTGGGCGGCGACCTCAGGCCGGTCGACCTGGACCGCGTCGTCACGCACGAGCTCGTGCACGCGATTGTCGCCAGCGCCGCCCCTCGACGGGTGCCGGCGTGGCTCAACGAAGGCCTTGCGACGTATTTGGAATCGAGCGATCGCTCCTGGGTGCCCGCCGTTCTCCACAATGCGGGCACGGTCGTACCGCTCGCCGATCTCGCGACTAGCTTCAGCGGGCTCGACGAGCAGGGAGCGCTCGTCGCCTACGCCGAGAGCGCCGTCGCAGCGGAGATCCTCTGCGCGAAGCTTGGGTCGAACATTGCCGGCTTCCTGCAGATGGTTGGCAACGGAAGCTCTGTCGACGAGGCGCTTCTCTCGTTTCAAGTGCAGCCGGACGCGTTTCACTCCGAGTGGCGGCGGCGCGTCGGGCTGCGGTAGGAGCTATCTCTCAAACGGCTTGCATCGGTCGTGAACGGTGGACAATCCGAGCAACCGGAGGCTGTCTCCAAACGTCGGGAGCCAGGCAGTCAAGGTTCAGGGTTATTCCGATCCCTGACCCCCTGGCGCCTGGCCCCCGAACCCTGGTCTCCGGTCCTGGTTAGTACCCGTCAGCGCGGAATGTGATCGTCCGGCCCGCCTGCACCATCACGTCGAAGGCGATCTCTAGCCATGGACAGATCAACTGCTGTGCCACGCAGTGTGTGAAGGATTTCGAATGTTTTTGAGTGGATCGTGCGAGGAGCCATCCGAAGGGGTCATCGGGAGTGGACAGTCAACCGTTGACACCGGTTCGGCCGGGGACACTCAAGGTTGAGTGTCCCCGAACTCAGCAGTTGGCGCTCAGTGGGCGGGGACACTCAAAGTTGAGTGTCCCCGAGCTCAGCTATTGGGGCAGGTCACGGGACGGATGCGCTTGCCGTGGAACACATCCATCGGAATGTGGTGCGTGTCGAACACGCGGCTGATGAGCTCGTTGAGCGTCGGATCGTACGCCGCGAACTCCTCTGGCGTCTCGACCTTGATGTTCCCGGTGAAGCACTCGCCGTAGTTCGAGAAGAACCACCACTGGACGCCCTCGGCCCAGTACTCGCCGGCGTTGGTCGTCGCGTAGTGCTTGCGGCCGTCCGGGTGCAGGTACTTCCCCGCCGCCATCGCTGCGTCGTACGACGCGCGGATCTCGGCGAACATCTTCGGGTCGACGTCGCGGATGCCCCCGCCCATGATGGCGTGCGCGAACTCGTGCACGAAGATGTGCTCACCCCAGTAGCGCGTGCCGGGATAGCCGAGCAGGTTCTCTTCAGCGCCGGTCGTCGGGTTGCCTCCGAGGCCGCGCGAGCGGTTGGCGTGGTAGTCGCGGTCGGCCTGGTTGATCGGCTCTTCCTTCGACGCTCCAGGGCGCTTCAGATTCGCGTATTCCGGAATGTCCATCGTCATTTCCACTTCGGCGATGACGCCCGTGCGCCACTTGCGAGCGATCATGGCCTTGCGGAGGTCAGGCCGCATGGCCAGCATGCTGTTGACGATGTCGCGCGCGACGAGCAGTGCCGCGTCAGGCACTTTCTCGGACGAGACGACGGGAATCCCCTGGGCGTCGACATACTTCTTGTAGAACGGGCTGACGCCGAGCGACTCGGGCACCGGCAGCAGCTGCGCCTTGACGTAATCGGAGATGAGCTCCACGGGTTGTCCCGTTTCCTTCCGCAGCCGCGCGCGCTCCTGGCGGTTCTTCTCGGCCAGCTGACGGGCATCGGCCTCGGTTCTCTGCGGTCGCGCTGCCTGATTCGGGACGACAGGTTTGTCCTGGCCGCTCGGCGCCTCGAAAGTCGAGCTCATGATCAGGACGCCGAGCGAGATGACGGCGGCAGTAGAGATGGCAGACGATGTGCGCACGAGTCCCCCACGGTGTCGGATGATGGCCTACGCTCGCGGGAATATACCCGCGTTCGGCCACGCCGGTTTATTCGGAAAAATGATGGACGCATTACCCGGCTTGCCGGACGGACTGGGCGTCCTCGGCAGCCAGCGGTAGCGTGAACTCGAATACGGCCCCGCCGCGCTCGTGGTTGGCCGCGGAGATCGAACCACCGTGGGACTCGAGGATCGACCGGACGATCGAGAGCCCCATGCCCATCCCATCTCGTTTCGTCGTGTAGAAGGGATCGAACACTGTCTCTTCCGCGCCCGCAGGCAGCCCGGGCCCCGTATCGGTCACCGTGACCCGCACCTGGCCTGAGCCTGTCGAGAGGGCCTGTCCTGAGCCTGTCGAAGGAGCGGTTTCGGCAACCTGCCGACAGCGAACCGACACCATCGTCATCGGCCCGCGGCCGTCGACCATCGCTTCCATCGCGTTGTGCAGGAGGTTGAGCATCACCTGCTGGAGTTGCACTCGATCTCCAAGCACTGTGACCGGATCGCTGTCGAGGTCGAGCGCCACCAGGACCTGCTTGACGATCGCTTCGCCGTGGAGGAGATCGGCGACGTCGCGGATGGTCGAGGCCAGGTCGACTCGCTCCATCTCGAGCTCGCCCTTGCGAAGGAGATCGCGCAGCCGCTCGATCACGTCACTGGCGCGCCGATCGTCCTTGACGATGTCGGACAGGATCGCGTGCACCTGGGACACGTCCGGAGGAGCCGCGGAGAGCATCCGACGCGCCGCCTGGGCGTTGGTCATGATCGCCGTCAGCGGTTGATACAACTCGTGCGCCAGCGAAGCCGTCAGCTCGCCGACGGTCGAGACCCGGGCGACGTGCGCCAGCTCCTGACGCACGCGCTGGACGTCGAGCTCGGCGCGACGGAGGTCCGTGACGTCAGCGCGCGTCACCAGCGCGCCGCCGTCAGGCCGGTCGAGCGGATCGACGACGACAGCCCACCAGCGCGGATCCTTGCCAGACTGCGTCGTGTATTCGTATCGGAAACTGTCGCGCACGCCCTGCAGAACGGCCCGGACGCCCGCGCCGAGGTCCTCGCACCTGGTGTGATCCCCCTTCCCGGCTGATGGCGTTGCCTGGAGAAGGCTCTCGCCCACCTTGACTATCGAATCGCCGCTCTCCTCTGCCAACCGGGTCCAGTTCTCGTTGATGGCCAGTACCCGCCCGTCTCGGTCGACAACGGCCACGCCGCTTCGCAGGGAATGGAGAATCGAAGACTTCATCGACTCGCTGGCGCGAAGCGCGTCCTCGGTCTGTTTTCGCGCGAGCGCGTTGGCAAGCACCTCGGCGACCAGTCGCAGCCGCATCACGAGCGCGTCTGGCCATGCGCGTTCGTGAGCCGACCCGAACGCCAGCGCGCCAAGCGCCCGATCGCCTGACCCGATCGGCAAGACGAGCGTGGCGGCGTAGCCGTACCGCTGCATCGAACGCAGGTCGTCGCCCGCCTCGGGCGGGAGGTCGCGCACCGACGAGACCGCGACCGCGAGGGAGCGCTCGAGCCGGCTGAGCGCCCAGGGAAAATCGCGCCTGACGTCCGGCGGCGGCAGCGCCTGGAAGTCGGGATGTGTCCATTCGTAACGGGAACTGAGCGTCTGATCGCGTTCCGAGAGCACGTAGAGCCTGACGCACTTGATGTCGAGGAACGTGCCGATCCGTCCGAGCCACTCGTCGAAGCCAGCGTCCATGCGGTCGCTCGGAACCTGAACGAACGCTCCAGAGAGGCGCGCGAGGATCTCCTCGAAGGCCAGCCGCTCGGCGAGCGCGCGCTGTGTCTCCCGCCGTTCCTGGACGAGCGCCGCCAGCGACAGAACCGTCGCGGCAACCAGGATGAGCGACAGCGTGAGCGCCGGAACCGTTGTCGTGGGCGACATCTCCGCGAATGGACCCTGACCGTGGACCACGGACCAGACAGCCAGAATCGTCGCGGTGAAGAGCGTGACCCCGGCGCCCGACGTGCCGAACCGCACTGCCGCCCACAGGAGAAACGGCAGCTGCAGCGCGAGCGGGACCTGACTCGATACCACGCGAAGTGGCGGGAGCTGGGACAGGACGCCGCCAAAATCCGCCGCGTTCATGACCATCAGGCCAGCGCCGAGCAGCGCTGCCTCGCCGAGCCGCACCCACGACAGCGACCGGACCCACCGCGGCAAGCCGGACGCGACACCGACCAGCGCAGGGACAATCGTCAGTTGCGCGAGGATGTTGCTGAGGAAGCGCTGGCTCCAGACCGTCCAGTACTCCTCTTCCAGGAACCACGTCACCGCGGCCGCGTCGAGGAAGCCGGAAATCGCGGTGGCGGCGAGAACGGCCAGGAAAAACGTCGACAGGTGCCGCGGCGTGTCGAAGCGCGGCGGTGCGCCACTCAGCCACCATACGGTCCCCGCCGTCACAATCGCCTCGGTACAGTTGGTCAGGAAGAGGGCGAGAACCATCGTCAACGGCCACCCGGTCGGCAGCTGGACGGCCACATGAACGGGAAGCACCGGGAGCAGCACGAGCCACCACCGCCGTGGCGGCACGAGCAGGAGCGCCGCCGTCAGGATCGCGTTTGGCGGCCAGATGATGGAGGGCGTGGCGGGCGGTAATCGCAGCAACAGCCCGAGGATGCTGCCGAAGTAGTAGCCGGCGCAGACAGCCGTGGCTATGGCAGCAGCCGCGAGGCGCGGTCTCATCGCCATTCCTGTTCGCTTGATCGGTGCACGTGGTGCCGGCCCTACCAGCTCTTGAGCCGCAGGTTGCGATACTCGACCTTCATCGGCGGTCCGACGTGCACCTGAACACCGATCAGACCGTCGACCGGTCGATTCGGCGCATCGTCATCGATGACGATGGTCATGAGACGGCCGTTGATGGTGTGGGTCAGCGTGTTGCCGCGAACGATCAGGTGGACGGCATTCCAATCGTCGGTCACGACCTTTACAAGGTCGTCAGGTTCGCCAATCGTCGAGATGAGCACCGGCGGCCGGCCGCCGACGACGCGGGTGACCTGGCCACGCACGGCAAGGAACAGGCGGCCTTTCTCCTCATAGTTGTTCCCGGGATACCGTTTCCTGCCGTCGAGATCACATTGGTAGCCACGCATCGCGAACTTGTTGGCCGGCGTCACCGTGTCGGGGACGACGGCGCTGCGGTAGTTGATGCCGCTGTTGCCCTCTGGCGTGATGCGATAGTCAAGCTTGAGCTCGAAGTCCTTCGGCCGGCCGCCGCGCCAGATGATGAACGTGTTGCTCTTGATCACTGTGGAGGGCGTGATCTCTCCCACGAGCGAGCCATTCTCGACGCGCCAGTAGGTCGGATCCCCTTCCCAACCCGAGAGCGTCTTCCCATCGAAGATTGCCTCGAAGCCAGGCTCGTCTCCCGCGACGGCTTCGGGCCGATCGCTCTGCTTCGGAACGTACGTCGTGGCCGGGGGCTGCTGGACCGCTGCGAGAGAAACGACGGCGAGAACGAGCAGAATTGTTTTCACTGGTGCTCCGGATGCGTACAACCGACGAACTGCGGCATGAACAGGACTCCGTCGTCGCCGAGCTCCTGGCGGAGGCCGATCTCGGAGGTGTAGTAGCCGTTGATCGTCATGACCTTGATCGCCTGGAAGAACTCGGCGCCGATCGGCTCTTCCTTATCGGGATTACCCTCTGCCGACAGGCGCGTCAGCAGGGCGGTTTGCTCGGCCGCGCTGGCACTTAGGAAGTCTCTTTTGAAGAGCGCCTTGCTGCGTCCGTCGATCCACGCGAGCCCCTTGGTGAACTTCTCCCGATCTCCGGGCGACGCACCATTGAGAACCGTATCGACAAAGCGGTTCACGAGAGCGGCCTTGGCGCCACCGGTCTCGGTCTGGGGAATGATGAGCTCGGTCAGCGCGACGACCATGTCGTTCTGGCGCGCCGTGAGGACTCGAGGCTTCCACTCCTGAGCGGCAATCGCCGCGGCGGCTGCATGCGTGTGGGCCTGCTGCCGGGCAAGCGCGCTCAGGGATTCCACCCAGGTCGCGGCCGCCGCGGCACCGATGGTACCGGTGGCCAGCGTCCGCATCGCATGTCGTCGGTTCATTCCACTGCGGTTCATGAGGCCCCCCGCTTCCAGCTTCCCGCTTCCAGCTTTAGCACTTCAGACTTCACACGTCAGACTTCAGACTTTTCAGAACCGCTCCTCAAAGCGTCCCACGCTTGATCTCTTCCGCCAGATAGTCCGTTGCCCGCCAGGATAACGCCAGGATGGTGAGCGTCGGGTTTTTCTCCGACGCGTTCGGAAACGCCGATCCATCGACGACGAAGACGTTCTTCGCCTCGTGCATCTGGTTGAACGCGTTCAGCGCCGAGCGTTTCGGATCGGCGCCCATGCGGCACGTGCCGTGCTCGTGGATTGCCGACCCCATCGCATCGAGCTGTCCACGTTTGTAATTCACGAGGACGCCGCCGCAGGCCTTGACAATCTCTTCGACGGTGTCGGCCATGTGCTCGGTCATCTTGCGTTCGTTCTCGCCTATCCGGTAGTCGATGTTCGGCAGCGGCACGCCGTAGCGATCGACGCGCGACGGATCCACGGTGATGCGATTGTGGGCGTACGGCAGGACCTCGCCGAAAGGATGAATCTCGAACCACGCGGGGTGCCGCCGTTTGATTTCTGTCTTGAGCGAGGCGCCAAAACCGGGCACCCGCTCGGAGCCCGAATGCGCGCCGTAGATGCTGGCGCCGGTGTTCCAGAACTGCGCGCCAAATCCGCGCAGGTAATCGCGGCCCCGGCCTGGAAGATGGTTGAACCGCGGCATATAAATATGCTCGCCGCCGATCCCCCGATCGTTCTGCGTTGGCGTGCCGACGAGCGCCGGAAGGTAGCCGGTCACGTTGAGCCGGATCTGCTCGCACAGGTAGCGGCCGATCACGTCCGACGCATTGCCGAGCCCGTTGGCGTGCCGCTCAGCCTTCGAGTTGAGGAGGATACGTGTCGAGTCCACGCAGCTGGCGCCGAGGACGACGACCTTGCCGCGGACCTGCTGCTCGGCGCCGGTGCGCCGATCGAAGTACTGCACGCCCGTCGCCAGCCCCGTGTCGCCGGTGAGAATGCGCGCGACGACGGCGTTCGAGCGGATTTCGAGCTTCCCCGTCTTCATCGCAAACGGCAGCAGGTGATCGGCCGAGCAGAAGAAGGAGGCCGTGTCGCAGCCCGCGCCGCAGTTGCCGCAATAGTGGCAGGGAGGAAACCCGCGTGTCGGGCGGGTCATGTTGGCCCGGCGACCCGGCACGACGGGGATGCCGAGCTTGGTGATCCCGCGCTGCCAGGAGCCGCTCGCCGCACCGCGGTCCCGGGGGCGGCTGCAGGAACTTGCTGCCAGGCAGCACGTCCGAGTCGTCTGTGCCGCCGCATACGCCGATGAGCTCCTCGACCTGATCGTAGTACGGCGAGATGTCGGCGTAGGAGATCGGCCACGGGATCTCCCAGCCGTCGCGTTCGGACGCCTTGAGATCCATCTGCGAGTAGCGCAGGCTGACGCGGCCCCACACGTTCGTCTTGCCGCCGTGTCCCCAGACACGCGTGAGGGCGAACGGCCGTCCGAGAGGCGTGACGTAGGGCTGTTCCTTGGTGTCGAGGAAGAACGTCTCGGGACGCTCGCCGCGCGCTTCCCGTTCCTGCGCCTGCCACGGACGAACGTGGGTCCAGTCCTTCGCGCGGTCGAACTTGTCTCCAGCGTCGAGGAGCACCACGTCGATGCCCTGTCGAGTCAGGTTCCAGGCCGCCATTCCGCCAGACGCGCCGCTTCCGATGACGATGACCGGATACACCCTGGCGGGGGCGATGATCTGCATAGCACCCGTTAATATGCACCAAACGGCCTGCCCGGGAGGACAAAAACGCAGTCGCAATCAGGGCTCAGGGATCAGAAAATCCTTCGAGCAGGTAGTCCAAGGTTTTCCTGATCCCTGATCCCTGATCCCTGATCCCTGATCCCTGGAGCAGCTTCGTGTCCATCCTGAGGTAAGCCGTCGGCCAGTTCAGCAAGCGACCTAACCGGGCACGAGGGGCTGGGTCGCGACGGCGCCCGTCAGCGTCGCCTCGTCCAGCACCAAGTAGATCTGCCCGTCCGACACCGACAGGTCGAACGTCATCCGGCGGCTCAGGCGAGCCACCCATGCCGCCAGGAAGTCCCGGTCGACGGCATAGATCTCGAGCGCCTCGCGCCGATGGATGCGCTCGCCTTCGAGGAGGCGGACGAGCCGCGCCGGATCTTTGTGCGTGTAGACCGCGACCCGTGCCGCAGCTTTGCTGGCCTTGTGCAGCCGGCCGGCGTCGGGTACGCCGATGTCGATCCAGGCGCGGATCGCGCCGGTGGCGTCGCGGATGGAAATGGGGGGTTCGTCGGGCTCAGAGAGTCCCTGCGACGAGAACTGGATGCCATCGGCATATTCGAGGCAGTAGGCCAACACGCGCGTCAGCAGGGCCTCGTCGGTCTCGGACGGGTGCTGCGCGACGCGGAAGGCGAGCGAGGCGTAGACGCCTCGATCGACGTGGGCGAGCTCGACTTCGAAGGAATACAGGGTTGCGGTTTGCGCCATCATTTCTCACTGCTCGCGGGCCCCACCCCCGCTCACTCTCGCTCGGGCGACTTCCGCCTTCGCTGAAGCTCCGGCGGACCGCCGTAGTTGCGGAGGCTGGTCGCGCCGCGCGCGGGCCGCAGGCGCTCGGAGACGTTAGCACGGTTCGCCAACGGCCAAACACCGACCCAATCCTGCGCCGTTGTGAATGCGTGCGAGGTGTGCCACGCTAGGCTCCCGCTCGAATCTGGTCGGCTGGCGCAACCGAGGTAGGCCTGATGACAACCCCGTCCGCAGAAAAGTTCTTCGACGTCCGCATCACGACTCGCGTCGACTTCGCCGACGACCTCTGGATGATCAGGGTCGAACCCAGCCAGGAGTTCCACTTCGCTCCGGGCCAGTACGCTACGCTCGGCGTCGACAACGGCAAGGGATTGATCGAACGGGCCTACTCGATCGTCTCGTCGCCGTACGAGCGGGAGATCGAGTTTTTCTTCGAGCTCGTGCCGCAGGGCGAGCTCACGCCGTTGCTCTTTAAGCTCGGAGCCGGCGATACCGTAACCGCCCGCAAGGTCGCCAAAGGCCGCTTCACGCTGGATACGACGAGCGGCCGTACCAACCATCTCCTGCTCGCCACCGTAACGGGCGTCGCCCCGTACGTCAGCTACGTGCGCTCGCTGCGCAAGGACTGGGCCGAGGGCAAGTTCGCCGGCGAGCACAAGCTGTTCATCATCCAGGGCGCCAGCCTCTCGCGCGAGCTCGGCTACCGCGAGGAGCTCGAGCGACTCGCCGCGGAGCTGCCGTGGCTGACCTACATCCCCACGATCAGCCGGCCGTGGGACGACCAGGCCTGGACCGGAGAGACGGGACGCGTCGACGACATCATCCGCAAGTACACCGACCTGTGGTCGCTCGACACCAGCACCACGTGCGCCTACCTGTGCGGCCACCCCGAGATGATCGAGCATGGCAAGTCGATCCTGAAGCGGCGGGGGTGGAAGAAGGACGCGCTGAAGGAAGAGGTCTATTTCATCCTCAAGCACGGGCCAGCAGAGTGAGATCGGTGCGGTGTACTGAACGAGTCGCCGACAGGTCACCGGCCGCCGCCCCTGGCCTCGACTAGCCGAAGCGACTCCCGGCTCACGAAGATCCGCGCATGATACTGATCGCCCCAGCCGAGCGGCGTGACGTCCCGATACTCGCGAAGTGGTCCGCCCCCGTGTCCCTCCTCGAGGCGGGCGCGCAGGGACGCGCGGACAGTCGGCTTCGCACCCCGGTCCAGTAGGAGGCGCGTGAAGCGCGCTTCATCCGGTTGCCCCTTGCCGTAGTTGACCCAGAAGTTGCGCTGGGAGACGACCGTCGAGAAGAGCGCGGTGTAGCCGCCGAAGCCGTCCGCGTCGACCGCCGCTCGCGCGTCCGGATCCATGCCCCGGTCGAGCAACCACTCCGCGATCTCCACCTCGTCGAAGTACGCGGCAATGTGGAGGAGCGTCGTCCCGTGCACCGGCGTCCCTTGAGCGGTGTACGGCTCGCGGGAGCAAGCAGGCGCGAGCGGATAGACGTCAGCGATGTCGAACGTGCGCGTGAGGAGATCCGGGTCGCGAGCGAGGTGCGCCTCGAGCAGGTCGATGCGCCCGCGATGGAGCGCCATCACCGGCGTGTCGGGAGGCTCGAAGCCGTGCTCGACATACATCTCCAGGATGCGGTGCTTCGCGGGCGGGTTCCGGCTGTCGGTCCCCAAGAGATGTTCCATGGTGTTGTGGTCCACTCCCTCGGGCCCGATGACGCGGGCACCGAGCGTGAGCAGGACGGCGGTGCCTTCGACGCTCAGCGTGTACGCGGGACCGGCGAGTGTCCACCTGTGGAGCGACGGTCGCCCCAACCAGTCGTAGATCATGCGCACCGTGTCGGCCTTGCCCTGGAGCGCGGCCCGCCCGGCGGCTGACTCGAGGTCCTTGGCGCCGTGGTCGTAAAGGAAGCGGATGATGCGGTCGCGGCCAAGGTTCGCGGCGTACGTCATCGGCGGGCCCCAGTTGCTGTCGGTACGAATCAGGACGTCTTCATGGATGAGCGCTGGATCGCCGATGATCAGCGCGCGGACGGTGTCGAGGTCATCGCGCCAGATGGCGTCGGCGAGCCGCACTGCGTGGACCAGCCTCGTCCAGCTCGAAGCGCTGTAGCTTCGTGCGAGCACGAGCTGTGCGTCGGCCAACTTCGCCGCAGAGGAGTCGATCGATTCGGGATGGTGCTCGCGTAACTCGGCGATCGCATCCGCATCGCCGGCATGGATGGCGCGGAGGAGCTCCTTGGCCTGACGATGAAGCTGTTCGAGGTCGGGGCGGACGGGCAAGCGGCGGACGGGCATGACGAGCCTCCTGGCAAGAGCCCGTGGTCCGCTAGCGTCGGGCAAAGGAGGTTCGGCGATCACGTCCGAACGTCTGACGACTTGATCAGGTGGACTCAGTCCTGCCCGCGGACGGGAGGCGCCCTGCACGCCAACCTCAAACTAGCACTGAGCGCCGTCCCAGACAAGGGCAGTTCCGCGAGTAACAAGGAGCTCGATTCCTACCGCTCAGGGCGTCAGGCCGATGCGGCGCATCAACTCGTGGAAACGCCGGTCGTCGCGCAGCTGATCGTAGATAGGGTTCACCTTGAGGCTGGGAAGGGCCGTGGAATGCTGTGAGTACGCCTTTTCGAGCCAGGCGAAGGCGGCTTCCTTGTTGCCCAGGCCAACGTGCGCCAGAAGAACGGGCGCCGGATCCATCGGCCGACGCCGGTGCAACTGCTCCAGTCTTTTCAGCGTATCGCGAGCCTGCGCCTGCTGCCCCGACCGACCAGCGACGTACGCCTGCATCATCAGGCTCCAGGGCGCCTCGTCCGGGCCGCGCCACTTCTCGATATCGGCCAGCGCATCCGCGAACAATCCCTTCTGGACGAGCGAGAAGACCAGGATGTAGTGCGCCGGCAGGAAGTTCGGCTCCATTTCGAGCACGGCGCGAACCTGGGCGATGGCGCGGTCATAGTCCCGTGACAGATACAGGATCTCGCCCCGATCGGTGGCAATGATCAGTGAGAGCGGGTCCAGCTGGCGCGCGCGTTCGATCTCGGCGAACGCCTCGTCGAACCGGCCATGGTAAGCGAGGAACTCCGCATACCAGTGGTGGGCCGTCGCGTAGTTGGGATCTAGCTGGATCGCGCGCCGGTATTCCTTTTCAGCGGCCTGCCAGTCCCAATCGTAGATGAGGGCGATCAAGCCCAGGGATGTGTGGGCTTCCGCCAGCCCCTCATCGAGCGCCAGCGCCTTGAGCGCGGCCGCGCGCGCTTGTCGAATGGATTCATCCTGGGGAGCGAGATTGTACGCGCGCATCACGCTATAGGAATCGGCGAGACCTGCGTAGGCGCGGGCGTACCGGGAGTCGCGGGCGATCGCCCTCTCGAAATGGAGAATGGCCGTCTTCAGTTCTGGCGTGCGGCGCTTGGCCAGGACGAAGCGCCCACGGAGATAGTTCTCGTGCGCCTCTGGATCAATGGGTCGCGCAGCGGCGAGGCGCTCCCTGGTGGCAGGAGTGAGATTCAGCTTGATGTTTTCAGCGATGTCGCGCGTGACTTCGTTCTGGAGGGCAAGGATGTCTCGGTGATCGCGCTCGTAGCTCTTGGCCCAGACGTGCTGGTCTGAGGCCGCCTCCACCAACCGCGCCGTGATGCGGACGCGTCCCTCCGAACGCAGAACAGAACCTTCCACGACGGCGTCGACGTTCAGCTCACGTGCGATCGCACGCAGAGGCTTGCGCGAGTCCTTGTACTGCATCGCGGATGCACGCGAGATGACGCGCAACCCTTCGAGCGAGGCCAAATGGGTCACCAGCTCGTCGGTGAGACCTTCGGAGAAGTACTCCTGCTCGGGATCGCTGGACAGGTTTTTCAGAGGCAAGACCACGATCGCTCGAATAGAAGCGCTGCTCTCGACGGGGCCCGGTGTGCGAAGCCCGGGTGCGATGGTAGCGGCAAGGATGATCAGCGCCAGCGCGACCAACGAAGCGATACGGCGGTAGCGAGGGAGCGTCGCCGGAGAGTCGGTCGCCGGCGGCGTCGAGGGCGCTGAGCCTGTGGAGACGGGACAGACAAAACGATAGCCACGCCGACCGACGGTTTCGACGAAGCGTGGTTCCGTCGCCGAATCGCTCAGCGCGTTCCGCAGCCTGTTGATCGCGCTGCTGATGCTGTGGTCGAAATCGACGAACGTGCCATCGGGCCAGAGGCGCTGCCGCAGTTCCTCTCGAGTGACAACCTCGGCGGGCCTCTCCAGGAGAGCAACGAGCAACAGGAAGGGACGCTCCTGGAGCTTGACGCGCGTACCGTGCTTTCTCAGTTCTCCGGCGCCGACCTCAACCGTAAATGCGCCGAAATGAAAACGCGGGACCCGATCCGGTGAGGCAGCCACGCCCATTGGTCTAGTCCAAGGGCAGAGAGCTTAGCACACGCGCCGGGCCTGCTCGTGAGACCGCAGACAAGTGCCTTGTCTCGAGAGACATCGACGGTGACTGAGAGATGAACGCCTGGTGAATCCGAGGGCATTGACAAAGATGTCGGCATACGCGAGATAGGGCGCCTGCGGCACTGCGATCGGGCAACTGATCAGGCAAGAGGAGCGGCCTGCTGCTCAGGTTGCCGGCGTTTGATGGCGTTTGACGTCGTTTGATCCGGTGAATACAGCAAGGAGGACAGCACGATGAAGGAAACGAAAGGTCGGACGTCGATTATTGCAGCGATCGTGGTGCTCGTCGCCCTGGGCTGGGCGCGCGATCACGCTCCGAGCGCGCAGGAGATCGAGACGACCATCGACAACAACCAGCCGTTCCGGAATCCCGCCGGACACGGCGCGTCGTTCAGCACTCAAGGAGTCATCGACCTCACCGGTGAGTACTTTCAGGCCCAGGGCACAAATGGCCGGAGCTGTGCGACCTGCCATGTTCCCGAGGAAGCGTGGAGCATCATTCCTGGCACGATCCAGCGTTTGTTCGACGAGACCGGAGGCACACATCCGATCTTCAACGCGCTCGATGCCAACAATCCGAATGTGAATCCCCCGGCCGGCCCGGCACGCGAGGCTGCTTACAGCATGCTCTTGAGCCGCGGCGTATTCCGCCGAGGCGGCGCCCTCCGGGCCGAGCCTCGGGAGTGGGATCTGATCGAGGTCGAAGATCCGCACGGGTTCGCCAACCTCACACGGCTCGTGCACTGGCGGCGCGCGATGCCGACCGTCAACTTCGCGCTCGGCAGCGCGACCGTCAACTGGGACGGCGGCAACACCATTGGGACGGACCAGCGCGCTGGACTCGAAAACCAGGCGCGGCGCAACGTGATGGGAGCTCAGCAGGGCACCCCCGCCCCGCCGGAGGTCATTGCCAACATCGTTGATTTCGAAAGCTCGCTGTTTACCGCGCAACTGAACGTGCTCGGCGTCGGACGCCTCGACTCGGACGGAGCGCGTGGCGGCCCACAGGCCATGTCCGTCATGTCGAAGGTCGCAGGGCGTTTCGACCTGTTCGATGCGTGGGTCGGCGACGACAACCCGCGGCGGGCCCAGATCGCGCGCGGTCAGGAGGTGTTCAACGACGGCAACGGGGGTAGATGCAGCGCCTGCCACAATTCGGCCAACAACGGCACCAATTTCGACAACCTGCTCTTCGACGTGCGCGCGGCGTCTTTAGAAGCCCGAACCCCGGACCTACCCCTCTTCAGATTCCAGAACAGGGTGACGGGCGAAACCCGGCAGCTGACTGATGCCGGCGCGGGCAACATCACCGGCTTGTGGAGGGATCTCGGCCGCTTCAAGACACCGACGCTGCGGGGCCTCGCGGCGCGCGCGCCGTACTTCCACAACGGCATCGCCGCGACGCTCGAGAGCGTCGTCCGCCACTACGAGAGGCACCTCGGCTTCGTGTTCACCGACGAAGCACGCGCCGATCTGGTGGCGTTTCTCAACGCGCTCTGAAAGAAAGGTCCTCCACGATGAGGTTTCGTAGATTACTGATGTGGGTGAGTTGGCTGATCTTCGCTGGCGTGCTCGCGTCCAGCGCTGTTGCACGCGCCCAGAGCGCGGTGCCCGAAATCTACTTCGTGCCGAACGTCGAGACGCAATTCAACGAGCTCGCCCTCCGCCCGGAACCGTTCGGATTCGGCAGCCCGGATTCGTTCTCGCCAACCTTTCTCGACTTCCACTATCAGGGCGTCGTGCGGAAGCATGGCCCGGGCACGCCGTACCTTTTCGTCACGCGGAACCGCGACGGCGCCGGTTACCTCCTGGTCGTCCGGATGGGATCGCGCGGCACGGATGGCGAGCGGCTCCGATCGAATCGCTTGTTGCGTGACTCTCCCATCAGTCCTGTGCCGCTCCAAGGGCAGCCCCCACCCACACTGCCCGACGCGCGGGACACCACGGTCGCGCTCATTCGCTTCGATGGCAACTATTGGCCGGCCTACCGCCACCCCGGGGCGATGCAGATGGTCGGGAACATCCTTGCCCTGCCGCTCACTCAACCGCTGGACGGCAATCCGCTGCTGCGCGTCGCGTTCATAGACGTCTCCAACCCGGAAGCGCCCGAGCTCACCAGCGTCTTCGATCCCGAGCTTCTCGGCAGCACCGACTTCGGCGTGGGCGAGGTCGCGCTCACGCCCGTCCACAACCCTGCCGGCCCCGGCATGCGGTACCTGATGCTGCTGACCGGCGAGACGAATCAGGAGGTGCGGCTCTATCGCTCGCTTCCAACCAACGAGGAGGACGAGTCGACCGATCTCGCCTCACGCCAGCTCAGATGGGAAGAGCTGGGAACGTGGACGGGCGAGCAACTCGACGACCCGGGCCTGGACACGTGGCCCTGCTGCTCCTCACAGAGCCACCAGACGATCGCCTTCGTTCGCCAGCAGAGTCTCGACGGATCGCTGTACCTGATTGGCGCGTTCAACGACGAGCCTGCCATCGCACCTGGCGGCGGCCAAGATTTCCTGGACCTGTACCGCGTGCTGGTGGACCGGTACGGCAACCCGGAGAGCTCGACCCGGCTGTTCGACCACATCGAGCGGAAGCACGTGACCACGGACTCAATCGGCGGCGATACGGCACACTTCGCCGGATCGACGGGCGTGTACGTCAGTCCCTCCGGTGAGCTGATCGTGTATTCCACCGAGCACACGAATCAGGGGCCGCTCGATGCCGACGGCAAGCGCACCATACGGGGCGGTGAATGGCGGCATCGCGAAATGGTCCGCAGCGACAGTCCGACGCTCCGGCCGGGTGTGGAGGTGTCGTCGCCGTCCGAGGTCGATGAAGGGAGCGACATCGTTCTATCGGCGCACGGACGCGCACCGGCGACGCGCGCCTGGATTCAGCTCTTCATCGAAGACGGGCTCGGCCTCACGGATGATCCGTTCAACATCGAAGTCGTGGCCGACTTCGAGGACCGCGACAAAGACGACTTCGACGACTTCACGAAGCTGCTCTGGTACTTCAACGACGACGCCAGTTCCTGGCGATGGTTCGCGCCCCAGGGCTGCACGATCAACGCCTATCAGCACAGCATCGGAGACTCGAGCTTCCCCGGACGATACAAGGCGCTCGCGGGCGATGGTCTCGTCGGCGCCGATCTCGTCAAGGAAGCGGCAGATCTCGACGCGGTGCAGAGCGACAACGCTCCGGGTTCCATGGACGGCATGATCTCCGCGGTGGGGTTCGATTGCGGGAGTTACTACACAATCCCGATCGGCATCAGATGGGATCTCGACGGGGACGGCAGTTTCGAGACCGTCGGTGAAAACCCCGTTTTCTCGGCAGCGGCACTCGACGGCCCGAGCGTCGTTGGCGTTCCGGTGCGCGCCCAGCACCCGACCGACTCGTCGCCGCTCGGCCGGAGTGGGCCGCTGACCGTCGACGTCCGCGTACGCAACGTCGCGCCTTCCATCGGAAGCTTTGCGCTGGTCGACTCGGGCGGCCTGGTGGTGGGCAGCGACGTGCCGTTCGCGCTCGTCAACGTTCCCTACACGGGTCGAGCCACCTTCACCGATCCAGGGACGGTCGATCATCAAACAGCGAGGCTCGCCTGGGGGGACGGCGTGTCCGAGTCGAGCCTGGAGTTCGAGACGTTCAGTGACGCGTTCGGCGGTGCGCTCGGAGAGTTGGCGCACCGCCACACGTACGCGGCGGCCGGCGGCTTCACGATCCAGCTGACCGTGACCGACGACGATGCGGGCGTCGAGAGCCGGTCGATCGGCGTGAGCGTGCTCACGCCCCTGCAGGCGCTGGAGGCGATAGTCGACGCGCTCGATGCGCTGATCGCGGCCGCATCTGGCGACGCCCAGCGCAAGGCTCTTCAGGGAGCGCGGGACAAGCTGACCGGCAACAACTTGGGCGATGCCGCCAACGGCGCGATCGAGATGCTTGCGAAAGGTAATACGCAGGCGGTGCTTGAGAAACTTGCCCAGGCAATTGACGAGTTGCGTGACGCCGAGGCCGCAGGCGCCGACGTTGGGGCGCTGATCGCGTTACTCGTGCAGATCAGTGCATCCGCCGCCGCGAGCGGCGGAGTTTGAGCTGCCCTTCTGAACGCCGAAAAGTGCTTCGTCCTGAAGGACATCGACGGTGATTGGGAAATGACCGAGAAGTGATTCCCGGGCCATTGACAAGACAGGCGGCACAGGCCGAGATCCGCTTCTCGGGGAACGCGCTGCCGAGCGACCGAGGGAATCTCGCTCTATCGCATCTGCTGAGGTGAAATCATGCGACTGAAGTACCACATCGTCTACGGAATCGCCGTCATTGGACTCGTCACCGCGCTCGGAGGGGCCGTCATCGTGCGCGCGAATCAAGGCGCGCCTCCTGCGGACAGCGAAGTCGCCTTCGCCCGGCAGGTGAGTGACCTCCTGCTCAACGAGCTGGTCGCGGCCCTGTTCCAGGAGTTCGGCGAGACCACGCCACAAAACGTCGAGCACGGCAAGCAGGCGATCTCGCTGATTTTCAACGACCTCAACAGGGATATCCGGCTGGTCGGGACCTTCGAGCCTCAGGGAGGCGACAATAATCGACCCGAAGGAAACTTCGAACGACGGGCGCTCCAGCTCGCGCTCGAGGGCGAGACCCACACGGCCGTGCAGAGGGTCAACGACACCTGGTACTACCGACGCTCGGTTCCCCTGAGCAACCAGTTGCATCCGGCCTGTGTGCTCTGCCACACGAACTTCACCCAGGAGTTCTTCGCCGAAACCAACAACCCGGGGCAATGGGTGGGCGCGCTCGTGCTGCGCGTGCCGATCGTCCGTTGAAGGCAATGATGGCGCGGAGGAGTTCCTTGGCCTGACGATGAAGCTGTTCGAGGTCGGGACGGACGGGCAAGCGGCGGACGGGCATGACGAGCACGACGAGCCTCCTGGCATGAGCCCGTGGTCCGCTGGCGTCGGGCAGAGGAGGTTCGGCGAACACGTTCGAACGTCAGACGATTTGATCAGGTGGACTCAGTCCTGCCCGCGGACGGCAGGCGCCCTGCACGCCAACCTCAAACTAGCACTGAGCGCCGTCCCAGACACGAGCAGTTCCGCGAGTCGGCCTACCGATCCGGAACCAGCGTCGGCGCGCGCAATGACAGGCCTGACCGCTGCAGACTCACGGTCAGCCGGCGATCGGGCTTGACGCCGGTTGGTTGAGACTATGAGAGGCAGGTTCCGGTGGGATCCTGGAGACTGTCATATCCAGGTCTTTGCTAGACCGCTTCCTTGGCCCTGATCCGCGCCGTCGTGCGGAAGAAGAAGAACACCAGCAGCATGATCGCAAACGACATCGACGCCGACGTCAGCCAGAACGCGGACCAGTCGCGTGTGATGGCGCCGCCGGCGGCGGTCGTCGAAAAGTAGTCCAGCACGCCGCCCGACAGGAGCGACCCGACGAGCATCCCCACGCCGTAGGTCATCGCCGTGATGAAGCCCTGCGCCGTGCTGCGCAGGTGCGGCGGCGCCTGCTGATCGGTGTAGAGCTGGCCGGTGACGAAGAAGAAGTCGAAGCACACGCCGTGCATGACGATCGCCAGGTAGAACATCCAGACGCCCGGTCCCGGATCGCCGTAGGCCAGCAGGACGTAGCGCGCCGCCCAAGACAACAGCCCGACCAGCAGGATCCATCGGACGGTCGCGACACGAAAGACGAATGGCATCGCCAGCATCATGACAATCTCGGAGACCTGGCCGAGCGTCATCTTCCCTGCCGCATTGAGCACGCCGACCTCGTTGAGATACGCGTTGGTGAACGAGTAGTAGAAGGTCAGCGGAATGCAGGCGAGCACGGACGCGATCACGAATACCAGGTAGGTCGGGTCCTTCAGCATCGCAAGCGCATCCAGCCCGAGCACGCTCCGCAGCGTCGCCTTCTGCCCGGAGGCGCGTGGCGGCGTGTGCGGCAGCGCGACCAGGCTGTAGATACACATCACCACGCAGGCGCCGGCGCCAAGCACGAACGGCATCGTGCCCGCTTCCACCCGCAGGTAGCCGACGACAAAGCCGATGACAATCCAGCCGATCGTCCCCAGCATGCGGATCCTGGGAAACTCGCGGCCCGGATCCGCGACCTGCTGCATCGTGATCGAGTTGGTCAAGGCAATCGTCGGGAAGTAGCACAGGCAGAAGGCCAGCAGCACCACGTAGACGCCGCCGAACGTGGTCACCTGCGTCGCGAGCAGGAGGAACACCGCGCCGAGCGCATACAAGGTCGCGAGGACGCGTTCGGTAGCAAAGAGGCGATCCGCGATGAGCCCCACCAGGAACGGCGCGACGAGGGAGGCGAGCGCCGTCGTGCCGAAGACGGCCCCCGCTTCCGTGCCGGAGAATTTCAGCGTGCTGGTGAGGTAGGTGTTGAGGGTCACGTACCACGCGCCCCAGATCACGTACTGCAGGAACATCATCGCGCCGAGGCGCGTTTTGAGGAACGAGACCATTGTCGACACCATCCTACAGTCTGTTGCGGGAGTGATCCGCGTGGTGAGCGCTTACCGATCCGGAATCAGCGACGGCGCACGCATCGAGACGCCGCGGCGCTTCAGGCTGACGTTCAGGCGGCGGTCCATCTTGACCCCCTCAGGCAGGGTGTACTGAATCATGTACTGAGCCGCCAGGTCGCCGGCGATCTGCTGCAGGCCCTTCCCGACCGCTATCGTCGCGGTGACCTCCACGCGCCGGCCTCCGGACTGCTTCGCGCCGTCGCCGATCACCTGCTCGCGATTGCTCTCATCGGCCAGCCCGCCGACACCCGTGTTGCCCTGGCTCGCGGCGATCGTCACCGCATTCATCATCGCGCCGCTCTGGCGCAGTTGATTGAGCACCTCGTTCGCGGACGCGCCACCCGACTGCCCGCCTGAAACCGCGACCAGGACGACCACGGGACGCTCGGGACGTTCCTTCTCGATGGCCTTGCTGATGTCGAGGATGCCTTCCGAGAGGTTGGACTGCGGCGGCGGATTGAGGCTCATGGCATTGAAGGCAGCGACCACCTTGTTGAGATCGGTCGTGTAGTCGACGACCGTCGTGTTCCGCAGCCCGATGGTGATGAAGGCCATTTCGGCCGCCGGCTGCACGCCGCTTCATGAACTCGAAGAGTCCATTGCGGACTCCGCCGTCGCCGAGCAGGCGCTCCTCGGCCATTACGGCCAGGCGCATGCGCGCCGTCGCACGCACGGCCTTGACGATCTCCCGTTCCTTTCCGCCCTCCTTGATCGTGAAATCAGCGGGTGTCAGGTCGGGGACAGGCGGCACCGTTTCCGTCCGTCACGGTGACATAGACTGTCCGGACGATCGGTTCGAGCCTGGAAGCGACTGAAAAGGAGTCGGGGGGGCGGCCACGAGCATGGACGACAGGCCCGTCAGACCTGCCAGACTGGCCACACCCAGCCCGATTCGGACGGCAAACACACGCATGAACATCCTCCTTGAACGGCAGACGCGCTGGACGCCGGGACTATATACCACTCGGAATCCGCCGCCGCCGGCGGGTTACGCGGGCACGACTCGGTTCGAGGCAGAATCGCCTTGATCTCGGATGGACCATTTCCCCATAATTAATGACAGGTAACGATTTAGATCCACGGGGCGGCCGAAGAGGCAGCCACCGTGCGTAGGAGGTGCGTGCGCTCGCTCCTCGTTCTGCTCCCTCCTCTCGTTCGGTCGTTGTCGTGGGCTCCGCCCAGAGGGCGCCGGATTCTGCGCGCACGGCGAAGCCGTCGCCGCAGGCCGCGACCCGGCCCGCCGCAACCCGCGCCCCCGGCGGCTTTGACACCATCGTCAAACCCTTTCTCGCGCAGAACTGCTTCACTTGCCACGGCAAGAAAAAGCAGGAGAACGACCTCAACCTCCAGTCGTTCGAGTCGAGCGCGTCGCTCGTCGAGCACCGTGACCAGTGGGACGAGGTCGTCGGCAAGCTGCGGCGCGGCGAGATGCCGCCGCTCGAAGAGGAACAGCCGCCCGAAGCGCAGCGCCAGGCGGTGGCGACGTGGCTGGCGCGCGAGCTGGACCGGATCGACAAGGCCACGCCGCCGGATCCCGGCCGGGTCACTGCGCGCCGTTTGAACCGCACCGAGTACAACAACACCATCAAAGAGCTGTTGGGCGTCGACGTGCGTCCCGCAGACGACTTTCCGCAGGATGATGCCGGGTACGGCTTCGACAACATCGCTGACGTGCTGTCGCTCTCGCCGGTCCTGATGGAGAAATACGTTGCGGCGGCGGACCGCGTCGCGCGGGTTGCGCTCTTCGGACCGCCGGCGATGGAACCGACGCTGATTCGCCTGCGCTCGGAGGGCCGCAAGGTCGTCGACACGCGCACGATTCCCGCCTCCTACGACGTCACCGGGCTCAGCCTCCCGAACGCCTTTCACGCCATGCACCGCGTCCCGGTCGAGGGCGAGTACATGGTGCGAGTCGTGCTCGGCGGGCTGCGGCCGAAGGGATCCAATCCGGTGACCGTGGCGCTCTGGGTGGACGACAAGAAAGTCCAGACCGCGACGCACGATCAGGAGAACTCGGCGTCCTTTTCGACCGATCGCCAGGACTTCGGCGGCCAGGCCGTCCAGATGAAGGTCAGGATGACAGCCGGCGATCACCTGGTATCGGTAGCGATCCCGCTCATCTACGAGGGGCTGCCAGCGCGCTTCGCCGGACCCAACCCCTCGACGCGGCCCGAACCCACTGCGGAATTCAGCCCCCCAGCCAACACTCCGCCTGAGCGGCTCGAACAGCTCCGCAAGCGGTTCGACGATGCGCAGGCCGAGGTCGCCAAGATTCCGTTCAACGGCGTCCGTGTCAGCGCGGTCGAGATCGGCGGACCGTATTCGTACGCCAGGGGGCCGTCGCGCGCGAGCCTGGAAAAGGTCTATACCTGCGGCCACCTCGACGGTCACCACGTGGCGACCTGCACGCCGCGCATCATGACGGACCTCGCCCGGCGCGCCTTCCGCCGTCCGGTCACGACGCGCGAGGTCGAGAAGTACATCGCCTTGGCGCAGTCGGCGCAGAAGGAGGAGCGCTCGTTCGAGGAAGGGCTGACAGTCGGTATCCAGGCGATTCTGGTGTCACCGGATTTCCTGTTCCGCCTCGAGCGCGAGCGCCCTGGCACGCCGTCGGCGACGGCCTACAAGATCACGCCGCACGAACTGGCGACGCGCCTGTCGTACTTTCTCTGGGCGAGCATGCCCGACACGGAGCTCCGCCGCGCGGCTGATACCGGCACGCTGCGCGACCCGCAGATCCTCGCCTTTCAGGTGCGGCGAATGCTCCGCGATCCGAGGGCCCACGCGCTCGCCGAGCAGTTCGGCGGGCAGTGGCTGCAGTTCCGCGCGCTCGAGTCGCTGACGCGCGATCGCGACAAGTTCCCCGAGTTCGAGGATTACCTCCGCCTCTCGATGCGCCGCGAGACCGAGCTCTTCGTCGAGACGATCATCCGCTCGGATCGCAGCGTCCTCGATTTCATCAACGGCCGCTACTCGTTCCTGAACGAACGCCTCGCGCGTCATTACGGGATCCCGAACGTCGCCGGACCCGAGTTCCGGCAAGTGGATCTGACAGCAACGCCGCGCGGCGGCGTCCTGACGCAGGGCAGCGTCCTGGCCGTGTCGTCGTACGCCACGCGAACCTCCCCGGTGCTTCGCGGCAAGTGGGTCCTCGACAACCTGCTCAACGCGCCGCCTCCCGAGCCGCCCGCCGACGTCCCCAACCTCGACGAGACCAAGATCGGTACGGCCGCGTCGATGCGCGAGCAGCTCGAGGAGCACCGCAAGAATGCGATCTGCGCCTCCTGCCACCGGCGGATGGACCCGCTCGGGTTCGGCCTCGAGAACTTCGATGCCGTCGGCGCGTGGCGAACGATGGAGGGCAAGTTCCCGATCGACGCCTCGGGCCAGCTTCCCGACGGACGGCGGTTCACCGGGCCCGACGAGCTGCGCACGATCCTGTCGGCCGATCGCGACGCGTTCGCACGCGCGATCACGTCGAAGCTGCTTACCTACGGACTGGGCCGCGGGCTCGAACGCTACGATACGCGGACGGTCAAGCTCATCGCCTCCCGGCTGCCCAACTACGATTACAAGTTCTCTGGCCTCGTGCTCGAGATCGTCAACAGCTTGCCATTCCAGTCCCGGCGATCGGCTGCGCCGGGCGACCGCACGATGACCAAACCGACGGCAGCCAGTTCGGCCACCGCGACACCGACACCAACACGGACACCCTCCCCAATTGTTGATGTGCCGTCCCGCACCGCTCGCAAGAGCGTCGCGGGACGAATTCAATAAGGAGCAGTCAGCGCCATGATCCTTACGCGCAAGCATCTGCATCGCCGCACGTTTCTCAAGGGCATGGGCGCCGTGGTCGCGCTCCCGGTGCTCGACGCGATGACGCCGGCGTTCGCCTCGGCGGCGCAAGCCGCGAAGGCGCCGGTCCGCCTCGCCTTCACTTACGTGCCGAACGGCATCGTCATGGCCGATTGGACACCGAAGACCGCAGGCCGCGGGTTCGAGTACTCCCGCATCCTGAAACCGCTCGAGAAGTTTCGCGAGGACACGATCGTGCTCTCGGGCCTCGCGCACAAGAACGGATATGCACTCGGCGACGGGCCGGGAGACCACGCGCGCGCGGGAGCGTCGTACCTGACCGGCGTCCATCCGAGGAAGACCGCCGGCGCCGACATCCAGAACGGCATTTCCGTCGACCAGGTTGCCGCCCAGCAGCTGGGCTCGGCGACGCGCTTCGGATCGCTCGAGATCGGCTGCGACGATTCGCGCACCGTCGGCAACTGCGACTCGGGCTATTCGTGCGCCTACACGAACAGCCTGGCGTGGCGCGGCCCGGCCACCCCGATGCCTCCGGAAACGAACCCGCGGCTGGTCTTCGAGCGGCTCTTCGGCGACATCGACACGAGCCTGGCGCCCGACGTCCGCGCGCGCCGATTGCGGTATCGCCGCAGCATCCTCGATCTCGTCGGCGAACGGACGACGGAGCTGTCCGCCAGTCTGGGTCCGAACGACAAGCGGAAGCTCGACGAGTACCTGTCGTCCATCCGCGAGATCGAGCAGCGCATCGAGCGGGCCGAGAAGGACATGACCGGCCTCGTGCCGACGATCGACAAGCCGACGGGCATCCCGGTGCTCTACGCGGACTACGTCAGCCTGATGTTCGATCTCCAGGTGCTGGCGTTCCAGACCGATTCCACCCGCATCGTCACGATGATGATGGGCCGGGAAGGAAGCATGCGGACCTATCCCGAGATCAACGTGCCCGATCCCCACCATCCGCTCACGCATCACCGCAACAACAAGGAGTGGATCGAGAAGGTGACCCAGGTGAACACCATGCACATGGAGCAGTTCGCCGGGTTCATTCAGAAGATGAAGGACACACCGGACGGCGACGGGTCGCTGCTCGACCACTCGATGATCATTTACGGCAGCGGCTTGAGCGACGGCAACCGACACACGCACGAGGATTTGCCGGTATTGATGGTGGGACGCGGCGGCGGGTTCCGGCTCGGAAGCCACATCGTGTATCCGAAGGACACGCCGATGACGAACCTCTTCCTGACCGTGCTGGATCGGATGGGCGTGCAGTCGGAGAAGATCGGCGACAGCACGGGACGCATTGAGCAGCTGACAGAGCTATGACAGTCGACAATCGGCAGTCGGGGGTCGGGAGTCGCAGTCGGCAGTCTCAGTCGGGAGTCGGGACAGTCGGCAGTTCGGCGACGTCGGCGGTCACGCAGTCATCATCAGTCGGCAGGCTGGCGGCGGCGCTGCTTCTGTGCGTTGGGCTTGCGCTGGTGGTTCTGCACGCCGGGGCCATTCAGCCGGCGAAGACTATGCTCGTCTACATCGGCACCTACACGGGGGCGAAGAGCAAGGGTATCTACGTCTCCCGCCTCGATCTCTCGTCGGGTACGCTGTCGCGCGCCCGAGCTCGCTGGGGAAAGTGCCAACCCGAGCTTTCTGGCCGTGCACCCCACACGCGACCTGCTCTACGCGGTCAACGAAATCGGCAACTACGAGGGCAAGCCCAGCGGATCGGTCAGCGCCTTCACCATCAACCGCGAAACCGGTGCGCTCACCGCGTTGAACCGGCAGCCGTCGGTCGGGGGCGGTCCGGCACACCTCATCGTGGACCACGGCGGCCGGAACGTCCTCGTCGCGAACTATGGTGGTGGGAGCGTCGCCGTGCTGCCCATCGGCCCGGACGGTGCGTTGAAACCGGCGTCGGCCTTCATCCAGCACACGGGGTCGAGCGTCAACCCGGATCGTCAAAAGGCGCCGCACGCGCATTCGGTCAACGTCGACGCGAGCGATCGTTTCGCCTACGTCGCGGACCTTGGCCTCGACAAGGTGATGATCTACCGGCTGGACGCGGCCAAAGGATCGCTCGTGCCGAACGACCCGCCGTTCGCGGCGACGCAGCCTGGCGCAGGCCCGCGCCACCTGGCGCTGCAACCGAGCGGCCGGTTTGCGTACGTGATCAACGAAATGCTGAACTCGGTCACCGCGTTTGCGCGAGACCACGAGCGCGGCGGGCTCACGGCGATGCAGACGATCTCGACGCTGCCGGCCGACCAGAAACCCTTGCCCAACTACAGCACCGCGGAGGTGCTGGTCCACCCGTCGGGGAAGTTTCTCTACGGATCCAACCGCGGACACGACAGCATCGCCGTGTTCACCATCGACCCAACGTCATGGCGCCTGACCTTCGTCGAAACGCAGCCTACGGAGGGCTCGATCCCGCGAGGCTTCGGCATCGATCCGACGGGCGCGTATCTGCTTGCCGGCAACCAGAAGTCGGATTCGGTGGTCGTCTTCCGCATCAATCAAGAGACAGGACGGCTGACGCCCACGGGTTCGAAGATCGAGGTCGGTGCACCGGTCAGTGTGAAATTCGTGGCCGGGCGGTGAGCGACCATCGGTAATTGGTCCGGCTAAAGCCAGGTGCCAGACACTACGAACGCAATCGAGACCGCGCGTGGTTTCCGGCTTTAGTGTTGGTCCGGCTAAAGCCGGACACTACGACTGTCCAGCATGACGATCGTAGTGTCCGGCTTCAGCCGGACCTGATCGGGCGTAGTGTCCGGCTTCAGCCGGACTCTCAAGGCTCCGACAGCTCCCTCATGACACGCCCGGCAATCTCCGCCGTACCCGCGCTCCCTCCGTGCTCGATGGGTACGAGCGTGCCACCGGCAAACGCACGCTCGACGGCCTGGGTGAGCGCGCGGGCAGCACGCTGACACGCCGGCGCCGAGTGCCGATCGCCGAGCCAGTCGAGCATCATTGCTCCCGACAGGAACATCGCCGTCGGATTGGCCAGGCCGCGGCCCGCGATGTCCGGCGCGGTGCCGTGGCACGGCTGAAACACGGCGTGCGTGTCGCCGATGTCGGCTGACGGCGCCATCCCCATCCCGCCCATCAGGCCGGCGCCTAGATCCGAGAGGATGTCGCCGAACATGTTCTCGGTGACGAGGACGTCGAGATCCCACGGCGATCGCACCAGCCGCAGCGCCGCGGCGTCGACGTATAGGCAGTCCGCGATGATGTCGGGATGGCGCGCGGCGCAGTCGAGAAAGATGCGGCGGAAAAATGCCATCGAAGGCAGAACGTTGGCCTTGTCGACGCAGGTGACCCTGGCCGCGCGATCCGGACGCCGCCGGCGTCGCGCGAGCGCGAACGCCGCCTCGAACAGGCGCTCGGAACCGTGACGCGTGACCCGCATCGTGTCGAGGACGACGTCCTCTCCTTCGCGACGGCTCTCGGTCCGCGCCGCGAACAACCCTTCGGTCGACTCGCGGACGATCACGAAATCGATGCCGGTCGCTCGAGGATCGCCGAGCGGGATACGCACGCCGGGAAACACGCGAATCGGCCGGATGCCCGCGTACAGCTGGAAACGATCGCGAAGATCGATCTGCGGAACGATCTCGGTGCCGTTGGGATAGCGCACGTCGGGGTGTCCCATGGCTCCGAGGAGAATGGCGTCGGCGGAGGCGGCCGCGCGCAGCGCGTCCTCGGGAAGCGCGACCCCGGTCTTCAGGTAGTGCTCGGCTCCGGCCTCGTGCGGTTCAAACCGAAGGCGAACCTCGCTCGATTGAGACATCACCGTTTCGAGGAGCGTCAGGCACGGCGCCATGACTTCGCGGCCGATCCCATCACCCGGAAGGACGGCGATCCTGAATTCTCGCATCACGGTTCCTTGATCCTGACCGCCTGACCGGTCGCTGCCGACGCGTACAGCGCCTCCTGGACCGCGAGGGTGCGAAGGTAGTCGCGTCCGGACGTTTCGAAAGCCGCGCCGTCGAGCAGACGATCGACAAAATGTTGAATCGCCTTGTAGCAGCAATCGCCCGCAAACCCTTGTCGCTCGTGGACGTACGGGTGATCGCGCGGCGTTCCGCCAAGCGCGTGGACCATCATCCGGCCGCGCTCGTCCACGCTGAGCGAGCCGCCCGGTCCTTCGACCAGAAACTCGCCGAAGGTGTAGCGCGGATCGGGATCTCTCGACTCGTTGTAACGGCTCGCGTCCCACAGGCCCGTGGCGCCGTCCTCGAACTCGAACAGCATCACTCCGGCATCCTCGCCGACGATGACCGGATTGCGCTGTCGCAGTGACGCGTACACCTGGCGCACCTCCCCAATGAGATACCGGAACACGTCGACGAAATGGACGCCCGTCTCGAAGACGAGCAGTTTCGGCATGACGCGGAAGTACGGTTGACGATCGAGGTACGCGTCGGCGCGCCATCCATCGCCCATCCGCGTGCGGCAGGCAATGGCATGCGCCCGGCCGATCGTGCCGAGGTCGAGCAGCCGCCGCAGCTCCCGGTGCCAGGGCTGAAACCGGAAGTTGTCGTGGACCATCAATCTGATCCCGGCCCGTTCGGCATCACCGACGACCGCCACGGCCTCGTCGAACGTCGGGGCCAGGGCCTTCTGGCAGAGGACATGAACGCCCCGCTCTCCCGCGAGACGACAGATGTCGCGGTGGGTCGCCGGGGGCGTGATGACATCGATGAAATCCGGCTGCTCGGCGTCCAGCATCGCGGCGGCGTCGGAATAAACGCGGCTGATGCCGAACCGGCGGGCCGCCTCCTGCGCCCGTTCGCTTGATGTATCGCACAGCGCCACGAGCGCCGCACCGGACGTGCGGCGCCACGCATCATAATGAAACCGGCTGAAATACCCGGCGCCGACTGCAACGCCTTTGAGCGGCGTCATGAGCCACGGACAAGACGGACACCACAGACCGTATCCGTAATATGGATTCCAGTGTTACCGTGAGCACCGGTGAACGACACGCCGCTGGTCGGTCCAGTATCGGTCTCCGAGCTCGAGCCTGTGGGCAGGGACCTGCACCGGCCCGAATGCGTCCTCGCGAATCCTGACGGCGACGTCTGGGTGCCGGACTGGCGCGGAGGCGTCACGAAAATCGAGGCAGATGGGTCACAAGTGACATGGCTGGCGACCACCACACAAGACATCCGCCCTAATGGTATCGCGATGCTGCCGGACGGGTCGTTCCTCCTCGCGAACCTTGGTGTCGGCGGCGGCGTATGGCGGCTCCATCGGAACGGCCACCTCGTCCCGTTCGTGACCGACATCGACGGCACTCCTCTCCCACCAGCGAACTTCGTGACAGTGGACCGGTTCGGCCGTACCTGGATCTCGGTCAGCACGCGTCAGGTCCCCCGCCAGCGCGCCTGGCGTCCGGACATCGCTGATGGCTTTGTGGTCCTGGCCGACGACCGAGGCGCCCGCGTGGTCGCCGACGGCCTCCACTATACGAACGAAGTCCGTCCCGATCCCTCAGGTACCTGGTTGTACGTCGTCGAGACTTTCGGCAGACGCCTGGTGCGCTTCCGCCTGGCGGACGATGGCGGCCTGAGTGCACGCGAAACGGTCGTCACGCTGGGCTATGGATGCTTTCCGGATGGGTTCGCCTTCGACGCGGCCGGAGGCATCTGGATCACGAGCCTCGTCAGCAACCGGTTAATCCGCATTTGCGGCGGCACGGCCGAGACCGTGCTCGAAGACGTCAATCACGAATTCGTTGACGCCGTCGAGCGCGCCTTCGCCGCCGGCGAGATGCGGCAGGACCACCTCGGCGTGATTCCACGAACGACCTTGCAGCAGTTGACGAGCGTAGCGTTCGGTGGGCCTGACGGCCGGACCGTCTTTCTCGGATCGCTGCACGCCCATTGCGTGTACCGGTTTCGCGCGGCCGTTGCCGGCGCTACTTGACTCGAGCCCCACTAGGCTGCCTGAGGCGCCGCACGATCACCAGCCAGTCCTCATCTGGGTCACCCGGAGGCGCTCCGAGCGTGCGCAACGTACCGCCAGCAACCGACCTCACCGGCCCCTGCCTGGGCACGCCCCCTTTTCGAGGGTCGAACCAGCTCACGCTGAACTGCCCGGCGATCCGGCTGAGATCGAGATCGACTGTACCGCCCGACGGCAGATAGACGAGGTACAGCTCGCCGGGCTGAGCAAGGCAGTAACGGCTGTTGTCGCCGGTGACGTTACCGACGAGTCCGTCCGCGTTCGTCATCTCCCAGAACGGGATGCCATGCGTTCGAAAGAACTGCAGCGCGATCCGGCCGAAGTCCCAGCTTCTTTCGCGGCTGCGGAAATCTTCCGCCAGCAGGTCGTTTTCCGGAAGCTGATAGCCGAAGTAATACTCGACGCCGGCGCCGCCGGCCATCAGGTTGCCCCACAGTGTCCATTTGCGTACGTCGTCAATCGTCTGAATGGCATTGCCCTGAGGTCCCTTGCCGGTAAAGCCCTTGTAGCCAGGGTCGGGAGGCACACCGAGGTTCGAAGAACCCTGCTCGTCGTTCGCCACCACCCAGGGCTTGCCAGCCTTGCGCGATGCCGTCACCCATCGCAGCGTCCGCTCGTGAGCGGCGGCGTACGAGTTCTGCAACGACACTCCGGTCAAGGGGGACCCTTCGCCGATGAGTGCGCCGTAGACGTGCTCCTGCCCGTTCGGATAGGTGTGCAGCACGATGGAGTGATCGTAGGGATCGATGTTTCGAATGTACTCGGCCATCGACCGCTGCTGTTCCGCCGTCTGGGTGTTCTCCTCGCCGATGTTCCAGTTCAAGGCCAGCAGGTGCCCGAAGCGCGCGATCAACTCGCGGAGATAGAGCCGCCGTTCGGTGCCGAGTTCGCCGCCGTCAAGTGACTCGCGGATGGGATTGGACGGCGCGGTCTGGCCGCTTCCCCGGCCGTCTGACGGATTGCCCCGGATGTTGTCGTCGTTCTCGGTTTCCTGCAGCTTGAAATGAAGATAGATGCCCTTCCGCTGAGCGTGCTCGAACACGATCCGCCATTGATCAAGCTTCGAGACGTCGTAGTGCAACTTGTGGTCTCTCGTGACAAACGGCCAGACGTTGTCGCCGTCGCCACCCGCGTTGTAGGTCAGGAACGACATCGCGTTGACGCCTTTCGACGCGAGGTAGTTCACGGCGCCGATAAGTCCCCTCCCCTGGCCCTCCTTCCAGACCGGATCCCCCGGTGCCCAATCCCTCGCGTGGGCCGCATACGACTTGAGCGGCACGGCAGGCTTCATGGCGCTGGTGCCGTCGAAATCCGCGTACGCGAGCAGCGTTTCTGGGGAATCTGTACCCACCTTCAGAAAATAGCCGCCCGTCCCGGCGAACCGCAGATGGTGCCGGCCGACGTACTGCAGCCTGCCGAGGGCGCGGAAATCAGGGGCGGCCTTGTTGGAGGGAGCGATGCGAAACGACCCGCACAGGCCGTCGAATGGTTCGACAGCCGTCGCCGCGCCAGCAGCCGAGGCGCTGACGGCGACATCGGGTCCTGACACGAAGCTGATGCGCCAATCCCACCGCCCGCTCTTGTCGGGCGAAAGATGCGCGCGCCACTTGGCGCCGGCCGACGCCGAGGAACTCCAGGCTTCTCCGTCAGCGGCGAAATAGCCCGGCACACTGTAGAGGGGTACGCCGGACTCGTGAACGAACGTGACCGTCATTCGACGGTCACGAAACGGGTTGGGATCGCTCGATCTCTCGTCGGCCTCGGGGCCGTCGAGCGTCAGCGTCACCGTATGCCACTGGCGCAGCTCTCCAGTGATGGTGACCAAAGGGACACTGGACATCTGCCCGGTGAGAAAAACGATAGACAGCAGGCACGCGTGCGTCACGAGCGGCTTCATGAGCGCTCCTGGCCGAATTCGGATTGCTCAGTCTACCTGCATTGGTTCGGCTCTCGCGTACCTACTGCCCCCCTTTGTGTCCGACGGCCCCGCAGCATTGTCAGTCGCTGAGGCTGACCGTCAAAGGTGACGTGAGGCGCACCGACAACACCGCGCCCCGGCCAACGCGCACGTCCTTGCCGCGCGTCGTCAGCACGACGGCCGTGCCGGCGCCGCCGCCCACGGCTGACCCAATCGCCGCGCCTTTCTTCCCGTCGACGACCGCGCCGACAATGGCGCCGCCAGCCGCCGGCAGGCCAATCGTCAACGCGTCCTTCTTTTTCGTTGCCGGCGCGACCGCTACCCACGGTCGCGTCTGCATGCTGTACGGCTCGACGCCGGGCCCTGGATCGATGCGAGTGAAGCGGACAGCGACGCGTCCGCGGCCTTTGACTTTCCCCGGCCTCACGGCTTCGGATACGTAGCCGGCGGCGGTGCTGCCGGCGGGCAGGATCGTCCGCCCATCGATGACAACCGCACGCGTAAGCGTCGCCGGCACGGAGTCCTCGACGCGCGAGATATCGGATCCGAACCCGCGATCGACGCGCAGACGCAGCACGGTCCCGGCTGGAATCGTGACACGACGAGCGACGCGAGCCGTTTCCACCGCCTCAGGGGAGGCAGTCACGACGGACCCGCCGGGCAGAAGAATCGCAGCGCTGAGAACCGCAACACCGGTGATTGTTCGCATCATGGCGTTTGCTCCTGCCCTCGGGTAAGGCAAGCGCCATGCCCGCACTGGTTGGCGCGGGCAAATGCCAGAAGCCGCTTAGAGACAGTATTTTATTGGATCAGCAGAGGTTGGCTCTGCCAGGCTGGTGGTGCGAGAGTGTAATCAGCTGCCGCCGATGGAGGTCACCTCAGCACCGATAGGCGACATGCGCCGCTCCGCCGTCAGCCTATGAGCGTGTCCCAACCCTGACGATACTCTGAAAGGATACGCCTAAAACCCGGAGCGGCGGAACGGGGAGGGCAGGAAGGCGGGACGGAGGAGAAAAGAAACGGCGCGAGCCCCGAAGGGCCCGCGCCGTGCGAGCGTGCGACGGATGCTATCGGACGGTTCCTGTCCGTGTCATCCGTGATCCGTGGCCTAGAACCGCACCTTGACGCCGAGCTGGATCTGCCGTTCGACCGTTCCGCACACTGAACACGACGGGTTCGATAGCATCGCCGAAATGACACCCGCGGCGGCGTTGCCGATCGTCGTGTTCGGGTTGGCGAACTGCGGATGATTCAGTATGTTGAACGCCTCGATGCGGAACTCGGTGTCGACGTTGCCGATCCGCGTGTTCTTGATGAGCGACGCATCGATGTTGAACGAACCGGGTCCGCGAATGATGTTGCGACCCGAATCGCCGTAGGTGCCGGTGTTGTCGGTCGTCGGCACGAAACAGCTGAGATCGAACCAGCGATCGATGGTCGGATTGGGGATGTTCCCGTCGCAGATCCGGTTCGGACGGTTCCCGGTGCCCGTGGACTGGACACCTTGAGTCTGCGTGACCGTCAGCGGCAGACCGCCGCGGAGCAACAGGATGCCGCCGAGCTGCCAGCCGCCGTAGAGTTTCTCGCGCGCCCACGGGATCTCGTAGACCCAGCTCGATGAGAGCGTGTGCGTGATGTCGTAGTCGGCCGGCCCGCGGTTGTACTGCGGATCGTAGACGTTGGTCAGCGTCACGGTGCCGTCGTTGTCGGAGTTCAGGTCGATCGCCTTCCCGTAGGTGTAGGAGTTCAGGAACGAGAAGTTGTTGGCGAAGCGACGCTGGAACTTCACGAGCAGCGCGTTGTAGTCGAGCGTGCCCTTGCTCTGGACCTGCCCGATCGTGCGCAGGGCCGGTGACACGCCGATGTAGGGACGGTTCACGTTCGAGTCGGTCACGCCGACCACGGGCCGCGCCTGGTTCGGGTCGCCTTTGATCAGCATCTGCCGGCCCTGCGAGCCGACATAGGCAATCTCCACCATGTAGTTGGTGGCAAGGGAGCGCTGGACGTTGAGGTTCCACTGCCGCGCGTACGCGTCACGGAAGTTGACGTCGAAGATTGACCGCGTCGAGCCGGCCGCCGGTCTCGCGGGATCGGTCCCCGGGGGGGCCGGCAGTCCGTCCTTGAGCAGCAGGTTGACGCCATAGGCCGATGGGTTCGCGTTGAGCGCTGTCGCCTGCAGGAACGGCGGGTTCTGCGCTTTCGACCCCGACGTGCCGCCGGGCGTGAAGTTCCAGAAGATTCCGAATCCACCGCGCACGATCGTCCGGCCGCTGCCGTTGAGGTCGTAGGCAAAACCAAAACGAGGACCAAGGTCGCCCTTCGAGTAGGTCTGCAGGTAGCGGCCCACCTCGACCCCGTTTACTACTGCGCCATCAGAAGCGACCACGAACTTGCCCGTCGCTTCGTCGAAGTTCGACTGCCGATCGTCGACCTCGATCCATGGCGGATAGACGTCCCACCGGAGTCCCAGGTTGAGCGTCAGGCGGTTGGTCACGCGGAAGTCGTCCTGCGTATAGAGCGCGTACTCGGGCCGCGTTTCCGTATAGGTGTCCTCGTCGAAGTAGTTCCGAGCCTTCGTGTTCACGAGCCCGAGCATGAAGCTCGCGACATCGAAGCCCGTGGAGCTGTTCACCGAACACCCGGCGGGCTGGCCGGCGCAGTTCGACGTCATGTTGTTGTTGAAAGTGAAGACGCCGGTGATCGTGTCGGGGTTGAGAATCTCGCGCGATCGCAGCGTGATACTGCCACCACTCTTGATCGTGTGCTTCCCCTTGATCCAGGTCACGTTGTTGAAGATCTGGAAGTCGTTCTGGTTGGTGATGAGCGGCTGGTTACCGTTCGACCCGAGGTTTCTGATGTTCTGGAACGTCATCTGCGACATCGCCGACGTGGCGTTATTGAGGTTGACACCGGGAAGGCCCACGGCATTGGCCGGGTTGGTGCCGTAGTCGATCGGGAGCTGGAAGAACTTGATCGACGTCCAGCCGAAGCGAAACTCGTTGAGCACAGTCGGCCGGATCGTGTGCGTATCGTTGAAGGCCAAGCCTTGCGCCGTGATCTTCCCGTCGCCTGCGCCGAACGTCGCTCCGGCGTCGCCGTGCGGGAGGCTGGCCGGCTGGAGCCGATGGACCTTCTGGTAGCTGTACCTGACGAAGAAGCGGTTCTCCTCTGTCAGATTGTGGTCGGCTTTGATGTCGAACTGGTTGTCGTCGCGGTTCTTGATCGGGTTGAGCAGGTAGTTATTGATGGTCTGTCCGTTGGCCTGCCGGGTGCCGGTCGTGTTCGGCTCGGGATAGAGCTGAGTCAGGATATTCCGCGCAACCGTGTCGATGCGGCCATTCGGGATGAGGTTCCCGGGGAACGGGACACCCGGCGTGGTCGGATCGTAGATGACGCGCGACAGCTCGGAGAAGTCACCCGCCCTCATTCTCATCGTCGGGACCGTGGACAGAGCCGTCACACCCTGGGTCTCGCGGTGCCCCTGATAGTCACCAAAGAAGAACGTCTTGTCCTTGAAGACCGGGCCACCCAACGTGCCACCGAACTGATCCTGCTTGAACTCGGGCTTCGCGCGGCCGGCGCGGTTGTTGAAAAAGTTGTTGGCATCGAACTTGTCGTCTCGGTGGAACTCGAACCCGCTGCCGCGCAGCTTGTTGGTGCCGGACTTGATCTGCAGGTTGACCACGCCGCCGAGCGAGCGACCGAACTCGGCCGAATAGGTCGAGGTCTGGAGCTTGAACTCATCGAGCGCGTCGACGCTCGGGAAGATGACGACGGTCTGCAGCCACGTTTCGTTGTTGTCCACGCCGTCGAGCATGTAGTTGTTGTCGCGGGGGCGCTGTCCGTTGGCCGAGAACGACGCCGACGCGCGCCATGCGAGACTGCCCGCGCCGTCGATGTTCGCCCCTGGAATGCCACGCAGCACGCCGGGAACCGTACGAGTGAGGTTGACGAAGTTTCGGCCGTTGAGGGGCAGCGCCTCGATCTGCTGGCTGCCGACAGTCGTCCCCAGCTCGGAGGAGGAGGTCTGGATGAGCGGCGTGTCGGCGGTGACGCTGACCGATTCGGTCATCGCGCCCACCTCGTGCTTGATATTGATGCGAACGCGCTGGTCGACGCCCACCTCGATGTTCGAGAGCGCGATGGTCTTGAATCCGGTCATCTCGGACGTGATGGTGTAGTGCCCGGTCGGGAGGTTCGGCGCCGTGTAGTCGCCGTTGCTGTCCGCGGTGAGGACGCGCGTAAGACCCGTCCCTTCATTGACGATGGTGACCTTGGCACCGGCGACAATGGCGCCGGTCGAATCCGTGACGGTTCCGAGGATGGTTCCGCTGACCGATTGTGCGATCGCTGAAGGCGCCAGCCCGAAACTCAGGGCCAGTAGGCAAATTGCCCGGGCCACCGCCGAACCTGCGTACCTGATCATCTGTCCTCCTCCTCACTCACTTGCTCAAGACCGAGGGACCGCCGAACGACGCGCGTAGTAAGACACTGTCCTTGAAGGGATTGCGAACGCCATATATCATATGCGGCCGCGGCGTGGCAATAGTTTGCGGTACAAACTAACTCTTGTGTTGCGCTATGCGCGACAGGGGCTGAATGCCGGCGGAGACGCTCAGCTGAGGGCACGTGAGGACCGGGCGGGTCGCCGCATTCCGCCAGCCGTTCCTCACAGTCTCGGCGGCGGGGGCTTGATCGCGGCGCGCCACGACAGGACGCCCTTGACCTTCGTCTTGCGCTTGAAGACTTTGTCGCCGTTGGTCACGTACATCTCGTCGAGGTTTGGTCCACCGAACTCGACATTCGAAAGCGCCATGCGCTGCGGCGCCGGGATGATGGCGTGGCACTTTCCGATCTGGTCGAAGACCTGCACCCCGAGCGCGGTCGCGATATAGACACGTCCTTCGGCATCGACGGCCATCCCGTCGGACGAGCTGCGAACCGCCGCGTCCGGCATGTGCGCGTAGAAGTACTTCTGCTTGTGGGTCAGCGACCCGTCGGGCTGAACCTGGAACACCCACGACAGCTGTCCGATGTAGTCCGACACGTAGAGCAGCGTCTGATCCGGCGAAAAGAGTACGCCGTTGGGAGACTCGATACCTTCGTCGACCACGCGGGGCGTGCCGCCCTTCGGGAGCAGCCATATCGTCTTGCCGGCGGTGTCGGTGAAGTACATGTCGCCCTTGACGTTGATGGCCAGGTCGTTCACCGGCATGTTCTCGGCGAGCACCTGGACGTTGCTGCCGGCGGCGCCGGAGACGTCGTAGGCGACGATCTGCCTGGTACGCGTGGCGCCCGTATAAAGCCGGCCGTCAGGACCGAACATCATGCCGTTGGCGCCGTTGGTGTTCTCGGCGAAGACGGTGACCTTTCCGTCGAGTCCCACTTTGTGGATGCGATTGTTCGGCGGGTCCGTGAAATACATTTCGCCGCTCGCGCTGACCGCGGGTCCGTCGGTGGCGCGATAGCCCTCGCCCACGAGCTGCCAGTCCTCGCCGGGCACGAGCACCTGGTAGACGTCCTGGCGTGACTTCCCTTCCGCGTTGGCCTTGATCGGCGCGGGCCAGTCGCGCCACAACCAGGTCAGCGCCTGGGGGAAAAGCTCGGTCGCGTGCCTCGAGTTGTGCTCGCCGTCGCCCCACTCGTGGCGCACGTCGTAGCCGGCGTACTCGAGCGCCGACTGCATGTCCTGATTGGCGACGAACCAGCTCCCGGTGTAGTTGTTCAGGTCGTTGCGGCCGTCCTGAAGAAAGACGCGGATCGGTTTCGGCTCGGTCTTGCGGATGAGGACCGGGAACTCGTTCCCGCCCCGCAGACCGACGTAGGTGCCGATCGCGCTGAACACGCGCCTGAACGCATCGGGACGCTGCCAGGCGGCCGCGAACGCCGCAATCGCGCCGCTGCTGTTGCCCGCAATCGCGCGATCGTTGGGATCGTTCGAGAGGCTCAACCCGTGGGTCTTCGCGACGTGCGGCAAAAGCTCGTCGAGCAGAAACCGCGCGTAGTCGCCGCTCACCGAGTCATATTCGTAGCTGCGGTTCATGCGGTCGAGCGCCTCGGCCGACGGCGCGCGTACGCGGCCATGCATCACGAACACGCCGACGATCGGCGGAATGGCCCTGGCGTGAATCAGATCGTCGAAGACGATGGGCGCGTTGTACTGCAGCCCGTCCTGAAAGACCATGACCGGCGCCGGCTTCGCCCGATCGAGCTGCTTCGGCACATAGACCCAGTACTCGCGCCAGGTGCCGGGATAGACCTCGCTTTGATCGAACTCGGCTTTGATGACATCGCCAGCCGGCGCACCCGGAGCGCGTTGCACGGGCGGAGGCGCGGGCGGCTGCGGCGCCGCCTGGCGCGCGGTCAGCGCACCGCCGGACCAGGTCCAGGCCACCAGGCCCACAGCGGTCGCGATACCAAGGAGCGTTCGTACAGATCGGGTCTGCCGCACGGGTTCAGTCATCGACGATCGCCTTTCGAAAACAAGAACGGGGTTGCGGGCGGGAGGTTAACACGGCAGCAGGCGAGCGTCCTTCCGCCTGACCAGCCTCCGCTGAAGCTACGGCGGTCTGCCGAAGCCGTGGCGAAGGCGCAAGGCGGAAGCCGCGCCGATCGGATTAGGGAGTTTGACGGCCTGCGGAGAACAGACCACCCTAGCTTCCGCCTGCAGGCGAAAGAAACCCCTCGCGGGATAACCGCTGGAGATGCGCCCCTCATTCGGGGCGGGACCGCTAATGGAAAACGCGGACTGCAGGGCAGTCCGCGCTCCGTACCGCTGGTTGTCGAGCGGACGCGCTAGTCGAGCGTGACGCGCTCGGCGCGCGGGCCCTTCGGGCCCTGGCCCTTCTCGAACGAGACCGACTGTCCCTCTCTCAACTCGTCGAAACGCACTCCCGTGCAGGCCGACTGATGAAAGAAGTACTCCGTGCCATCCTGCGCCGCGACGAAGCCGAAGCCCTTGTCGCTCACCAGCCGCTTGATCGTGCCCTTCACTGATGCCATCTGCAACACTCCTGAAGCGAGCATTCCTGCTCTCGTTCTTCCCACCGACTCGGCTGATGCCGACGCCGACCTACCAGCGCGGTTCGCGCCGGCGACCACCCTTGCCCCCGCCTCCACCACCGCCGTAGCCGCCCGAGGACTGCGGCTTGGGACGCGCTTCGTTGACCGTCAGATTGCGTCCGCCGAGCGAGTAGTTGTTGAACTGGCTGATGGCGTTCTGCGCATCTTCGTCCGATCCCATCTCAACGAAGGCGAACCCCCGGGCACGTCCCGTCGCCATGTCGCGCATGACGCTGACGGACTCGACCGTCCCCGCGGCCGCGAAGAGCGACTCGAGATCCTGTTCGCCCGTGTCGTAGGGCAGGTTGCCAACGTAGAGTTTTCGAGCCATGTCTAATGCTCACTTCTGCCTCGCGGCACGAGGCACGTCACGAGTGGATAATCCGAAACGGATCGGGTGATGGAGTCGGCTCTATGCTCAGGCGATCACGTTGCAGAGGAAGCGAGTCGGAGGGGCTCGGTTCGGCGCTTGACGCGGAGCTCAAGCAGGATGGCTGTCGTCCACCTGACGGCAGGCAGTATAGCACGTGCCCCCGGGCTGTCCAGACCCCGGCAGTCCGGTCATCCAGCCCCCGGGACCCCTTGACCGGGCTGGGTTTACTGCCCCTCTCCGCCGGGCGCCAGACGCCGGAAACGGTCGATATGGTCACAAAGCGCCGCCTTCACCTCGTCGGGGTGCCGTAGGCCGTCAACCGAGGCAAACCGCCGCCGGGTCCGATAAAACGCAGTGATCGGCTCGGCAAACGACGCGTACGTGGCCAGCCTGCGGCGAACCGTCGCAGGCTCGTCATCTTCGCGCCGCACCAGGCTGCCGCCGCAGTACGGACAAGGGTCCGCCTGCGGGTCGCTGTCCTCGGACACCGACTGGGTGATCCCGCAAGAGGCGCAGAGCCGCCGGCGGCCGAGCCGGCCGACGATGGCCTCGTCAGCGACTGAAACAAGCACGACGATCACGGCCGGGGGCGATGATGCGGGCGATGGCCCCGATCCGCGCTCCGAAAGCGAGGCCGCGAGCATGTCATCGAGCGCCCGCGCCTGAACGACGGTTCTCGGGAATCCATCCAGTACGAAACCGGCCCTGGCATCGGGATTAGCAAGGCGCTCGGCGACCAGGTCGGTCATCAATGCGTCGCCCACGAGCGCGCCGCTGGAGAGCGTCGCGGCGACCTGCTGTCCGAGCGGCGTGCCATTCCGCACCGCGGCCCGGAGGATTTCCCCCGTCGAGATGTGAGGAATCCCATATCGCTCGGAGAGACGGACGGCCTGCGTGCCCTTGCCGGAACCCGGCGGACCGATCAAAACCACGTTGAGTCGCGTGTCGTCGGGGTGTGTCCGGTCGGTGGGCATGTCGGGTACGGGCCGCGCCGGGGCGTGAGCTGATCACGTGCCGGGCGGCGCCAAAAGCATACCCGACCACGAATGCATGGTGTCGATGCCGTCAGTCAGCTATGCTGATTCGCTGGCCTTCGCGATGCCCGATCGCCCATCTCTTTCCCCGTCCGGCTTGCGCGTCTCTTCGACCGACGCCAGCCGTCGCACGACGCGCACGGCGACGTCCACTCGCGCCGCGGCGCCGCGCGGAAGGCTCCTGCTCCGCTCTGGACAAGTCATCGAGAGCCCGGAGACGTCCTTCAGATACGCCGTTGACCAACTGGTTGGCGAAGGTGGCTTCGGTCAAGTGTATCTTGCGCGCCGGCTGGGACGGTCGCGGGACGTGCCCGAGATCCTGTGCATCAAGGTCAGCAGGCGCATCGACGGCTGGCTGCGCGAGGCCTACTTCGGACAACTGCTCGACGATCATCCGCGGGCCATTCGCATCTTTGACGCCTTCCCGCTGCTCCAGCCCGCAACGCCGGTCCTCTACTGCCTGGCCCTCGAGTACGCGCGCTTCGGCGATTTGAGTGCGTACCTCCACCGCGACGGGAGCGGATGGCCGGAGAAGATCGCGCGGCGCGAGATCGCCGGCATCCTCGACGTGCTCGGCAAGCTCCATCGCGGCCAGCTGCTGCATCGCGACCTGACGCCGCTCAACGTCTTCGTCTGCGACGGGCGGCAGCTCAAGCTCGGCGACTTCGGCATCGTGCAGCAGCAGAGCGACCGGCGCGGCATCACCGCGCGCACGATGAACGTGCTCACGGCGCCGAGCGAAATCCTGGCGGGCGCCGCACCGAAGTGGCAGGCGCGCGACGATGTCTATCAGGTGGGCCAGCTACTGGGCATGCTGATCAAGGGAGACGCGAGGTCCCGCATTCGAACGCCGGATGTGCGCCTCCTCCCGTGCAGCGATCACCTCAAGGAAATCGTCTATCGCTGCCTCGGCGAGCGCCGCAAGCGGTACGAGAGCGCCGACGAGCTCATCGACGCGCTGCGGAATCCGCCGAAGGAGCTGAACGTCGGCGTGCTGCGCGCGCTCAAGGGCGTACACCTCACGTTCACCGGCATCCTCAGCAAGCCCCGGCGCGACGCGATCCGCGCCGCCCGCCGCGCCGGCGCCCTCGTCCACAGCGGACCCTCGTCGAAGACCACGGTCATCGTCCGCGGCCGGCCCAATGCCCTGCAGGCCGCCGGCCGCGACGCGGGAATCAAGCTGATGGAGATCAAGCGCCTGCGCGAGAAGGGGCACAAGATCACCGTGCTCAACGAGACGCAGTTCTGGCGGCTGGCGGCGAAGCGGTAGACACGCGATGCGTCTGCTCATCGTCGAAGACGACGCGACGATTGCAGACTTCGTGGCGAAAGGCCTGACCGAAGCCGGGTTCGCCGTAGACTTGGCGGGTAATGGTGCGCGCGGACTCGAGCTGGCGGCGACTGGTGGCTACGACGTCGCGATCGTGGACGTGATGCTGCCGGAGATCGACGGACTGACGCTCATCGACCGCATGCGAGCCCGGGGCTCGCGGACGCCCGTCCTCATCCTCAGCGCACGACGCACCGTCGACGATCGCGTGCGGGGCCTGCAGGCCGGCGGCGACGACTATCTGACCAAGCCGTTCGCCTTCGCCGAGCTGCTGGCGCGCGTCCAGGCGCTCATCCGCCGTTCGACCGGCGCGACCGAACCGACACGGCTGACGGTCGCGGATCTGACGCTCGACCTGCTGGCCCGGCGCGCCGAACGCGCCGACCGCGCGCTCGAGCTCCGGCCGCGCGAGTTCGCCCTGCTCGAGTACCTGATGCGCAACCCCGGCCGCGTCCTCTCAAAGACGATGATCCTCTCGCACGTCTGGGGCTACAACTTCAACCCCGGCACCAATGTAGTTGACGTGCTGGTCTCGCGCCTGCGCGAAAAAATCGACAAGGACTTCGAACTCAAGCTGCTGCATACGGTGCGGGGAGTGGGGTACGTGCTCGAACCAAGCAAGCCCGGACAGTAAGCCGTCTCATCAATGTGTACGAGATCACGTCACAACACGATGGGCACGATGACACGATGTTCACGATGGATCCCAGAGAGGAGTTTCTTCGTGTTCATCGGATCATCGTGTTCATCGTGAACAAAGGCCGTCGGCGCGTTCAGCCTGTTTTCTGGTTTGTGAGAGAGGTTCTAGCGTCCCCGCGCGCTCAAGAGCCTTTGGGACGGTGGCCTTGTGACAGGCAGCTGAACTCGCTAACCTCCGATCGTGGTCGACAAATCTCCGCACTCCACCGCCACCCCGCCCTCCGGACGATTCGGTCTGCGGCTGGCGTTCTGGTACGCGGCGGTCTTCGTGGCGAGCTCGCTCGCCATCGTGCTGCTCACCTACACGCTGCTGGCGTCTTCGCTGGCCGAGCGCGACCGTCAGATTGTCGCGTCAACCCTGCGTGAGTACTCGGTGCGCTACGCTGCCGGCGGCCTCCCGGCGCTCGCGCGGGCGGTCGATCTCGAGCAGCGGTCCGGGCGTCATGAGCGGCTGTTCGTGCGCGTGGTCCGAGGCGGCGCCGAGACGCTCTTCTTCAGCATGCCGCCCGAATGGAGCGATTTCGATGTGAGCGCCCTGGGCGGCGGGAGCGGGCCCTGGCAGCAGGCCCAGTCGGATTCGCGCGCCGCGCGGCTCGAAGTCGCGTCCGCCCGGCTCGCCGACGGCACGCTCCTCCAGGTCGGGAAGAGCACCGAGAACCGCGAGGAACTGCTCGCCCGGTTCCGCGCGATCGTCGCGCTCGTGTCGGTGGCCATCGTGCTCATCGGGCTCGCGGGCGGGATTCTCGTCACGCGGCGGATGCTCGAGCCGATCCATCGGCTGATCGCCGCGGTGAGCGGCATCGCCCGTACCGGAAGCACCGCTACGCGCGTGCCGGTTGGCACCGACCGCGACGCCATCGACGAGTTGAGCGCCTTGTTCAACCAGATGCTCGATCGCATCAGCACACTCATCGCGGGCATGGGCAGCGCACTCGACAACGTCGCGCACGATCTGCGCACGCCGATGACGCGGCTGCGCGGCGTGGCGGAACGGGCGCTTGCCGGCAACGACCCGCAGGCACAGCGCGAAGCCTTGTCGACCTGCCTCGAGGAGTCCGAGCGCATCCTGGCGATGCTCGAGACGTTGATGGACATCTCGGAGGCCGAGACGGGCACGATGCGACTCGCGCTCACGGATGTGCGACCTGGCTACGCTCGTCTCCGAAGTGGTGAGCGTCTACGAGGACGTCGCGGAGGACAAACAGATCGAGTTGCGTACAAGTATTGATGCGGGGCTGACCGTCCCCGGCGACCGCGACCGGTTACGACAGGTTCTGGCCAACCTCATCGATAACGCCGTCAAGTACACCCCGTCCGGGGGACGCGTGACTGTCAGCGCCCGCGCGAATGGTCCGAACGCGAGAATCGAGGTCGCCGACACGGGCATCGGCATCGCCGCGCACGACCTGGGCAGGATCTGGGAGCGCCTCTACCGCAGTGACCAGAGCCGGGCCGAACGCGGGCTTGGACTCGGCCTCAGCCTCGTCCGCGCCATCGTTCGCGCCCACGCCGGTACGGTAGACGTGACTACCGAGCCGGGCCACGGGTCGACCTTCGCGGTGTGCCTGCCGCGGGTGGCGCGATTGGAGTAAGGCGACTTTACTGGCCTCCTGTCTGCATTTATCAATGCTCGCGGGGCCCCACCCCCGCTCGCTCTCGCGCGGCGACTACGCGCCGCGCTCGGGCCGCAGGCGCTGCTGTCCTTCGCTCTGATCCGTCCTGACTCCTGGCTAACCCCACTTCATTACACCGTTGTAATGCTCCGTTAACGACCTGGCAACCCTGCTGTTCGTCTTACCTAGTGACCGGCCTCAGAAGGCCAACATTCGCAATGGAAGAAGGAGATCAGATCGCCATGTACAACCTATCCCCGCGTCGGCTGATGGCCCGGGCCGGCACCGGCGTCGCAGTCATCGCGCTCGTCGCGCTTGCCGGATACAGTGTCGGCCAGACGCAGGCGCCGCACGCCATCGTCGCTGCTTCGTCGCCGTCGACTTCGACGTCAACGCCATCGACGCCGGATCCCGTGCCCGGCGTCTCTTACGCCAAGATCGTGAATGCCGTCGCCCCCGCGGTCGTGACCGTCCGCGTCGAGAAGCGCGCCTCGCTCGTCCCGACGCAGATGCCGCAAGTTCCTGACGATCCGATGTTTCGGGAGTTCTTCGGCCGCCGGTTCCAGGAACCGCGGCAGCAACGGGTGCCGCGTCAGGCGGGACTCGGGTCGGGCGTCATCACCACCGCCGACGGCTACATCCTGACCAACAACCACGTAATCGACGGCGCGGATCGCGTGCGCGTCGAGCTGACCGACAAGCGTACGTTCGACGCGAAGGTCGTCGGAACCGATCCGGCGAGCGATCTCGCGGTCCTGAAAGTAGACGCGCAAGGTCTGCACACGCTGCCGATCGGCGACTCGAACCGCGTCAGCGTCGGCGACGTCGTGCTCGCGATTGGCAACCCGCTCGGGCGTGGGCCAGACCGTCACGATGGGCATCATCAGCGCCAAGGGACGCGCGACGGGCGTCGGCGACGGCAGCTACGAGGACTTCCTGCAGACCGATGCCGCCATCAACCAGGGCAATTCGGGCGGCGCGCTGATCAGCCTGCGTGGCGAGCTCGTCGGCATCAACTCGCAGATCCTGACGCCGACCGGTGGCAGCATCGGCCTCGGCTTCGCGATTCCGTCCAACATGGCGCGGTCGGTCATGGACCAGCTGAGGACTGACGGCAAGGTGAGCCGCAGCAAGCTCGGTGTCACGATCCAGAACGTCACTGCGGACATCGCCGCGAGCCTGAAGCTCTCCGACGTGAGCGGCGCACTGGTCAGCGGCGTGGAACCGGGGAGCCCGGCGGCTCGCGCCGGCCTGCGCCAGGGCGACGTCATCGTCTCGGTCGACGGGGAAAAGCTCGCGGACAACAATGCGCTCCGCAATCGGATCGCGGGGACCAAGCCCGGCTCGAAGGTGGCCGTGGAGGTTCTGCGCGAGGGACGCAGACAGACGCTCTACGCCACGCTCGATGCGCAGAGCGTGGACACGAAGACTCGAGGCCCGCGCTCCGAAGGATCGGATGGTCAGGGCTTCGGGATGACCGTGCAGCCTCTCACGCCAGAGCTGGCGCGAGAGCTCGAGCTGACGGACCGACGCGAAGGTGTGGTGATCCGTGAAGTGGAGCCCGATGGCGCGGCCGCCGCGGCGGGTCTGCAGCCTGGCGACGTCATCGTGCAGGTGAACGGACAGGCGGTGAAGTCGTCTGCCGAACTGAAGTCGGCGCTTGGCCAGACGACGGACCGGCCCGCACTGCTGCTCGTTGCCCGCAAGGGCGGAGACGCATTCGTGCCGCTTACCCGCGGGAAGTAAGGACCTGGCACACGGCTCGTGGCCAGGCGCGACCAGGGCCGGGACGATGCTCCATCCAATCGATGGCGCAGCGCCCGGCCCTTTGCCGTCACGGACGCCGCAGGACGAGAACAGCGACTCGTCCATCCGTCGTCATCGCGTCTCCGGTGGCGTTGGTCAACTGCGGCGGAATCCCCGCGCGCCCCTCGAGCGCGTAGCGCTCCACGGCGCCAGCAAATCGCAAATCGTCGACAACCTTCTGGCGCTCGAGATCGATGTCGGCTTCGACGCGATGGGTGAACGTCCGCTCCTCTCGCGAGAACTTGATGCCGATGTCGTGGGTGGCGCTCGCCGATGACGCGACCAGCCGCTGACAATCGAGCTCACGTGGCTTCCGCCTGCTGAGGAAGTCATGATCTTCCACCTAAAGGTGGAAGCCACGGAACTCGCGCCCGTGCGCTGAGGATTCCTGTAGCTTCCCTCTTCAGGCGGAAGAGGCCGAGCGCCGGAATCAGTGCGCGAGGTTCTTCGCCAGGAGCGACCCGGGGCTGGCGCCAGCCACGGCTCGCCGCCGATGCTCGGCCGACACGGGCCCTTCCTTCATGAGAGAAGCGGCGAACTCCATCTCGGGGCTCGTTCCGGCGAGCGCGATTGCCTTCTTGACGAGGGCATAGCCGTCAACGCCGCTCGGCTCGGTCCGCATCGCCCATCTCGCGCGTTCGGCCTGGCTCAGCATGTCCCACTTGTAGATGTGACTCGCCTGCCGGTAGGACTCCACCAGGTACCCCGCGTCGAACCAGGCCAGTGCATCACGCGATCCGCCGTTTGCCTCCGTGCGTTTCATGAGCGCAGTCATGAGCTCGGCGGCGACCTGCCGGTCTCGCGCCGCGTAGATCGTCGCGCGCCGGAGGTTCTCCATCCGGGCAAGAATCGGCGCGTCGGCCGTAAGCAGCCGCACGGTGTCGGCCGTCAAACGATTGACGTCGTACGACCGATCGGGCGTATCCCATCCCGGGCCCTGACCCCAGGGAAGCAGTGCCGACGAGCCGGCGTCAAAGGCGTGGCAAATCAAGGGTGGTCCGGCCTCGGCGGCGCCGGCGATCGCGAAGAGGAAACCGAGGGCGAGGAGCGTCCGGCGAATGGGGTGACGTGCGTTCGACATGTGCAAACCTCCTATGTTGGGTCAGACGGAGACCCGGCCCAAAGTGTCGCAGCCAAACGACCGGCACATCAGTGAGTTGCGGTGACGCTAACGGTTACTCACCTGGTCCGGCGCGGCGCGGAAGGCTGATTTCTGGTTCATACTGGGGCTCTCGGCCAGGACAAGAAAAACCGTGGATCCATCACCCGAAGAGATACGCCTCCAGCTCGACCGTCTCCTGACGAGCGGCGGGTTCGCGAACGCCGACAGGATGAGCGGCTTTCTCCGCTATGTCGTCGAACGGGCCGTCGCGGGAGAGAGCGATCAGGTCAAGGAGTACGTGATCGGCGTCGCCGTGTTTGGCCGCGACGAGCAGTACGACCCTCGCCTCGATTCCATCGTCCGGGTCGAAGCGCGGCGGCTGCGGACCAAGCTGGACGAATACTACGCCAGTGACGGCCGGACCGATCCAATCGTGATAAGCGTACCGCGCGGCAGCTACACGCCGACCTTCGAGCGTCGCCCGGCGCCAGCGCCACCCAGCCCGACGGCGGTCGTCGACCACACACCCAGGACCAGGCCGTGGCGACCCGGCCTCGGGCTCGGCACGCTGGCGATCGCATTGCTCGTCGCGCTTCCGCTGGCCTTCACCGCGTGGCGCACCGGGCTATGGACGTCTGTCGGCAGTGCGACGCCCATGGTCACCATCGCAGTGCTGCCGTTCGACGAGTACGCGAGCGACGTAGCCGACGCGCTCCTCGCGGCTCAACTGACTGATGGCGTGACCGGAGAGCTGGCGCGCCTCCGCACGCTCGGCGTCGTGTCGCACACGAGCGCCCGGCAGTTTGCCGACACGCGACGTCCGCTGAGAGAAATCGCTCAGGCCTTGAACGCGGAGATGATCCTGGAAGGCAGCGTGACGACAGCGGGGGATGCCGTACGCGTCAGCGCGCGGCTGGTCGACGCGCGGATCGATCGCAAGGTCTGGGTCAGCGACTTCACTGGAACGCGGCGCGATCTCCTTGATCTAGAGCGCCGCATCGCAGCGGCGGCGGGTTCAGCCGCCGTACAGTCGCGAAATCGTTAGCTGGCCCAACTATCTACAAACCGTCTCATAGATGCTGTCACGACGCCTCGTTCCAACACGATGGCCACGATGACACGATGTTCACGATGGATCCGTGGAGTTCTCTTCGTGTTCATCGTGCTCATCGTGAGCCATGGCCGTCGGCGCGTTCAGCCTGGTCTGTGTTCATGAGATAGGTTGATTGTCATTGCTGCTGCTGCTGTTGGGCCAGATCGGGCCGCGGGAGCGACGACGGCACCTCTCGTGAGACCCACGGCATGTGCGTCGGCACCACGTGCGCCGTCATCGACTGGCCGGTCTGCCCAGCCGTCCCCACACGCACGGCAACCGACAACTCGCTCCGCGCCGCGCACGAGCCCTTGAACACACCCTTCGTCGGAGGCACGTCCGCATAGTCCCGGCCGACGGCGACGCGGATATGTCGGTGGTCGGCCACGAGGTTGTTCGTCGGATCGAAGCCGGTCCACCCCAGGTCTGGGAGCCAGGCTTCGCCCCAGGCATGCGTCGAGCCATCCGGCGATCGCACGTCGCCGTCAGGCTGGTGGAACAGGTATCCGCTCACGTAGCGAGACGGGATACCAAGCCGCCTCACGAGCGCGATCATGATGTGCGTGAAGTCCTGGCAGACGCCCTTTCGTGATTCGAGCGCATCGTCTATCGGCGAGTCGACGCGCGTGCTCTTGGGGCTGTAGGTCAGGCGGTCGAACAGCTCGGTGTTGATCCGTCGGACGGCTGCGAGCGGGTCCTCTCCACGCGTCAGTTCGATCTCACGCGCGAAGTCCTCCAGCCGCTCGGTCGGCCGCGCAAACGGGCTCGGATGAAGCAGCTCCCAGAAAGCGCCCGACGCGGTGGCAGCGTCGAGGCGTGCCCACGCGCCGTCGCCGAGCGCGGCCGGCACCTTGGCCAGGGGTCCGCACTCGACGAGCGCGTCGGCGACGACCGTCAGACGTGAGAGTCGTCCGGGGATGTTGAAGTGATGGACGATGTTGCCGTCATGGTCCTGGTACATGCGCACGCGCGCGATGGGAGTCGTGCTCAGGTTGAAGCGCACGCAGCGCTGCGCCCCTTCGCTGCGCGGCTGCACCCGCGCCTCCATCACGCTCTCGGTGATGGGCGAATCGTAGATGAAGCGCGTGACATGCCGAATGGTGTACTGCACTAGTTTGCTCTTCCAAAGATCTTCCGGCTAAAGCCGGAAGCTACATCTCCTACATCGAACTGCATCACTCACATGAACCCCGTGGCTTCCGCCTTCAGGCGGAGGTAACCGCCCTCACGCCGGCAGCGCCGACTCGATCGGATAAGTAATGTAGCTCTGATACGCCGCCGCGTGGATCTGCGCGCAGTAGCGGCCGACGGCCTCCAGATAAGCATGGGGATCCTCGCTGAGGATCTCGTCGACCTGCCCGTAGTCGAGCGACGCGTGGAGCCGGCCGGCAAGCCGCTCGGCACGTCCATCGTTGGTCCGGCCGGAAATCTGTGCGACCACGCGCAGCGCCGATTCGACGCGAGCCGCGGAGAAGCGCACCGACCGCGGAAAGTCCTGATTGAGGAGCAGAAACTCGGCGACCAGGTCGGGCCGGAGATTCGCCGTATAGCACCGGCAGTAGGCTTCGAGCGCCGCGCACGAGCGCAGCAGCCCCACCCACTCGCCGTGGTTCGACGGCCACCGCTTGTCCTCGCGGAAGTACAAGTCGACGAGCGCCGCCGTCGCGCCGGCGCGCTCCAGGTAGCGGCCCGCCTGGAGGTATTGCCAGCCTTCCCCGTACGACATCGTGGCGTCAGTCACGCCGGCAAAGAGATGCACGCCCTCGATCGCCATGCGGCAGATGTAGTGCGGCCGCATCGACCAGGTCCCCTCCGTGCGCGCCTGCTTCAGCCGCAGAAAGAGCGCGTTCAGCTGCTCCCACATGTCCGAGTTGATCTCTTCTCGCACCTGACGCGCGTTCTCGCGGGCCGCGATCACGGAGGAAAGCACCGAGTCGGGGTAGTCGAGATCGAACACGAGGGCGTCGATGAGCGCGGCAGGACTCGTCGGCGTCTCGGCGAGCGGCGCGAGCCTGAGGGCCGCGAAGAGCCGGTCGAAGTCCCACCCCTCGCCCGACGATCGACGATCCAACCCGAGGTCGAGACGGACGTCCATGAGTCGCGCGGTGTGCTCCGCGCGTTCGAGGTAACGGCTGATCCAGTAGAGCGCGTCGGCGACGCGTGACAAGAGCATGGTAAGTGTCGTCCGTGTTGTCGGTCGCTACTCTTCCAGAACCCACGTGTCCTTGCTGCCTCCGCCCTGCGACGAATTCACCACGAGCGATCCCTTCTTGAGCGCCACGCGGGTCAGCCCGCCCGGCACGACGGTGACCGTTTCACCGTAGAGCACGTAGGGCCGCAGGTCGACGTGGCGCGGCTCGACCCGCTCGTTGATGAAGCACGGCGACTGCGACAGCGCCAGCGTCGGCTGCGCGATGAAGTTGCGCGGCTCGGCGATGATCTTGTCGCGGAACTCCTCACGCTCGCGGGCCGTGCTGTGCGGACCCACCAGCATGCCGTAGCCGCCCGACTCCCCCACCGCTTTGACCACGAGCGAATCGAGGTGCTCGAGGACATAGCGGCGATCGTCGGGATTGGACAGCAGGTAGGTATCGACGTTGTCGAGGATCGGGTCTTCCGACAGGTAGAAGCGGATGATTGCCGGAATGTACGCGTAGAGCGCCTTATCGTCGGCGAGCCCGGTGCCGATGGCGTTGGCGAGCGACACCGTGCCGGCCCGATAGGCGTTGAGGAGTCCGGCCACGCCCAGGTGCGAGTCACGCCTGAACGCCAGCGGGTCGAGAAAATCGTCGTCGACTCGACGATAGATCACGTCGACGCGGCGGAGGCCGGCGGTCGTCCGCATGTAGACGATGTTGTCGTGGACGAGGAGGTCGCGGCCCTCGACAAGCGCCACGCCCATTTCGCGCGCCAGGAACGCGTGCTCGAAGTAGGCGGAGTTGCCGACGCCCGGAGTCAGGACAACGAAGGTCGGGTCCGCGACGTGCGGCGCCGCGAGAGCGCGCAGCGTCGCGAGGAGCGCCTGGCCGTACTGGGCGATCGGACTCACCTGATAGCGATCGAAGAGCCCCGGCATCACCCGCTTGGTCACCTCGCGGTTGGCGAGCATGTAGGAGACGCCGCTCGGCACGCGCAGGTTGTCTTCGAGCACCACGAAGCGGCCGTCCTCGAGCCGCACCAGATCGCTGCCGGCGACCGACACGTAGATGTCGCGGTGCACGCGGACGCCGCGCATCTCGCGCCGGAAATGCCGGCAGCTGTAGAGCAGATCGCGAGGGACGACGCCCTCGGCCAGAATCCGCCCCTCGTGGTAGACATCCTTGAGGAAGAGGTTGATCGCGGTCAGGCGCTGCGTCAGGCCGCCGACGAGCGTGCGCCACTCGGCGGCGGTGATGATCCGGGGCAGGAGGTCAAATGGAAAGATTCGCTCCGTTCCTTCTTCATCGCCGTAGACGGTGAAGGTGATGCCCTGGGTCAGAAAGGCCTTGTCGGCTTCGACCTGACGCATTCCAAGCTCGCCGGCCGAGGAGGCGCGCAACTCGTCGAAGAGCGGCCCGTACTGCGGGCGGGCGCCGGACGTGTCGAACATCTCGTCGTAGCCCGCCCCGGCGTCGTAGCTGGAAAAGAGCTCGCCCGCGGTGGACATCGACAGGCGTGGAGGCGTCATCGCGCGCATGGTAGCAGGTGCGGCTCGTTCAGACACAAATGTAGGCACGTGTACGGACGCCGACGGTTGTGTCGGTCGCCCGCCCCCCGCGCCCGGATCGCGTTACCCGTCGACGCGCGCGACGGCCCCGGATGCGGTCCTCTGCAGGAACTCGCAGCGGACCAGGACGTCCACGACGGCCTCGCACGACGTCAGGTCCAGGCCCCACAGCCGCGCCGCCTGCGGCATCGTCAGCCGCAGGCCCGGCATCTCGAGGAACTCGCAGCGTACACGCGCCACCAGTTTCTCGAATTCTAGCGCCTGGAGGTCAAGTGGCAACATCGTGTGCAGTCGTCCTGGTCGGCACAGGCGATAGCAAGACGTGATCCGCGGTGAGGCGTGCGACAATCCGCCTCGTTTCCCATCATCCGTCCTGCCCGCGGCCGGCCTGGCTCCTCGTATGGCGCTGAACGGCGCATTTGTGTACGCGCTGGCCAGGCGATCCTACAAAAATGTCCAGGAGCATGGGGCGCGCCGATCGTCATCAACTGAACTTGCTGGGAAAACCTGACGAGCCACCGATTTGCCTGGGGCAGCATTCTTGCTCTCAGGCGATAGTTTCGTTTTCCCGCAGCTTCCCTCCGCCTTCGCCAAGGCTACGGCGACATTTCGCCGAAGCTCGGAGAGCGTAGAGGATCCGGAGGGTCGGTGAGCATTAGAGACGTGGCGGCGCGGAACGAGGACTCGGCCCTCTGGACACTCGAAGAAATCGGCCGGCTGGTGTCGGCGAGCGGCAACGCAGCCGAGACGCTCAACAACATCGTCCACCTGATCCAGCGGCGATTCGAAACCGACGTTTGCTCGGTCTACCTCCTCGAACCCGACCGCGCCAACCTGGTGCTCGCGGCGACGGTCGGCCTGCGCGCCGAAAGTGTCGGGCGGGTCAGGATGCGCTTGACGGAAGGACTCGCGGGCCTGGTTGCCGAGCGCCTTCGCCCGCAGTTCGTCGCCGACGCCGCCACGCACCCGCGTTTCAAATACTTTCCCGAGGCGGGCGAAGATCCGTATCGCTCGTTCCTCGGCGTTCCCATCGTCGAACGCGGACTGCTGCAGGGCGTGCTCGTCGTTCAAACGATCGAGACCCGGACCTTCGGGGCCGAGGACATGCGCCTTCTGACGATGGCGGGGGCGCAGCTGGCGCCGATCGTCACCGAGGCACGAACGCTCGGACAGTTCGTCGCGCCTGCCCATCAGCGGCTGGGAGCCCTGGCGCAGAATCTTTGGTGGAGCTGGGACCCGGACACGACCAGTCTGTTTCGCGAGATCGATCCCGTCCTGTGGCGTACGCTCGACAACAACCCCGTCGCGCTCCTCCAGCAGATCCCGATCGACAAGCTCGAGGAGCGGGCCTCGCAACTGGCGCTGCACAGCCGGATCAACTACGCCTATCGCCGGCTGCAGGAGTACCTGAACTCGAAGCACACCTGGGGCGCCCGTCACGCGGGCGTGCTCTGGGCGCGGCCGGTGGCGTACTTCTCCGCGGAGTTCGGTATCCACGAATCGCTGCCCATCTACTCTGGCGGTCTCGGCATCCTCGCGGGCGATCACATCAAGAGCGCGTCGGATCTCGGCATCCCGCTCGTCGGCATCGGCTTGTACTACGACCAGGGCTATTTCCGGCAGCGCCTCGATCGCGACGGGTGGCAGCACGAGGATTACATCGACGTCGATCACCGCTCGCTCCCGATGCGGCCGGCGCTCAGCCAAGGCGTGCCGGTGACGATCTCGGTCGAAACACGGACCGGTTCGATCTCGGCGCGCGTATGGCAGCTGTCGATCGGCCGCAACACGCTGCTCCTGCTCGATTCGAACGTCGAAGGCAACCTGCCGGAGGATCGCGAGCTGACGTCGCGGCTCTATGGCGGCGACGACCGCGTCCGCATCCGGCAGGAATTGCTCCTCGGCGTCGGCGGCGTGCGCGCGCTCGCCGCGCTCGGCATCGCGCCGGGTGTGCTGCACCTCAATGAGGGACACAGCGCCTTCGCCCCGCTCGAAGTCGTCCGCCAGCGCATGGTGGTCGAGGGCGTCGATGCCTGGGAAGCGCTCCGGCGAGTCGCCGAGCAAGTCGTCTTCACGACCCATACGCCGGTGCCGGCGGGGCACGACCGCTTCAGCCCCGCGCTCGTGGACGAACACCTCGGCCCGCTCCGCGAATCACTGGGCGTCGATCGCGAACGGTTTCTCGGCCTCGGCCGCGTCAACCCGCTCGACGGCAACGAGACCTTCTGCATGACCGTCCTCGCGCTCAAGTCGTGCCACCGCGCGAACGCGGTTTCTTCGCTGCACGGCCAGGTCTCGCGCGCGATGTGGAGTCCGCTCTATCCCGATCGCACCGAGGACCGCGTGCCGATCGGCCACATCACCAACGGCGTGCACGTGCCGACCTGGCTCGCGCCGCAGATGCGCCAGGTGTACGACCGGCACCTCGGCCCCGACTGGACGACGCGGGCGAGCGACGCGTCCCTCTGGGATCGCATCGACGCCATCGACGACGGCGAGCTGTGGGAGACGCACCAGACGTTGAAGGTCCAGCTCATCGACACCGTGCGCCGCCGCACCGGCCAGCAGGCAGAACGCCGCGGGGAACCGAGCGAGATCGTCGCCCCGATGCGGCGGGCCCTGAGCTTCGATGCCCTGACGATCGGCTTCGCCCGCCGGTTCGCCACCTACAAGCGCGCCACTCTGATGCTGCGCGACATCGAGGCGTTCGCCGCACTCGTCAACAATCCGACGATGCCCATCCAATTCGTCTTCGCGGGCAAGTCGCACCCGCACGACGGGCCCGGCAAGGCGCTGCTCAGGGAAATCGCCCAGCTCGCCCGCGACCCGCGCTTCGCCGGCAAGCTCGTCTTCGTCGAAGACTACGACATCAACGTCGGCCGGCAGTTGGTGCAGGGCGTCGACGTGTGGATCAACAATCCCCGCCGGCCGCTCGAGGCGTGCGGCACGAGCGGCCAGAAGATTGTGCTCAACGGCGGCTTGAACCTGTCGATTCTGGATGGCTGGTGGGCGGAAGCCTACGACGGCGTCAACGGCTTTGCGATCAACATGGGCGAGACGCACACCTCGACCGACGTGCACGACGCACGCGACGGCGACGCCCTGCTCCAAGTCCTGCGCGACGTCGTCGTGCCGCTCTACTACAACCGCGATCGGGACGGCCTGCCGCGCGAGTGGATCGCACGCGTCAAGCGCGCAATCCGCACGCTCGGTTGGCGCTTCAGCGCCGATCGCATGGTCAAGGATTACCTGCTCAAGACCTACATCCCGGCGGCCGGTGGAACGAGCAGCGACGTCAGCCGGACCTGACCGCTAGGGGCGTTCCCGCGACCCACTACTTCAACGGCTCACGCGACGATCGGCGCGCCGAAGTGCTGCTGCACGACGAGCGTGACGGCGCCACGCAGCCGGGGCTGCGTCGACGGATCGGTCGGCACGATGCGCGTCTCGACATGTGGGAGGGTCCGCTTCTTCACTTCCTCGAGCACGATCGGGCCGAGGCGATCCCAGGCGGCGGTCATCTCGCCAATCATCACGATCACCTGGGGCGCGAGGCCGACGGCGAGCCCCGCGAGACCAAACCCGAGAAAGCGGGCCATCCGTTCGAGCGCCTGGACGGCCCGCCGATCACCGTGATCGGCAAATCGCAGCAGGTCTTCAAACCGCGGGATGTCGCCGACCGCCGAGCTCGGCCCGTGGACATAGTGCTGGACGGCCGCGGAGTTCGAGGCGTAGCGCTCCCAGCATCCCCGCTTGCCGCACGGACAGGGCGGCCCTTGCTCATCGATCGTGACGTGGCCGAACTCTCCGGCCATGGCGTGGCCGCCGTGCACGAGCTGCCCGTTCACGAGCATGCCCACGCCGATCCCTTCGGACACAGTCACCGCGAGCAGATGCCGGATGTCCTCGCCGTGCCGGCCGAACCACAGCTCCGCCAGCGCACAGGCGTTCGCCGCGTTCTCGACCACGACCGGCAGTCCGACGGCCGTCTCGATGAGCGACGCCAGGTCGACGTCGCCCCAACGGAGGTTCGGAGCGAACACGAGCCGGCCCGACGAACTGACGCGTCCCGGCAAGCTGATCCCGACACCCTCGCACACGACCTGGGGGTGCGCGCGCCGCATCGCCGCAACGGCACGGGCCAGCTTCCGCACGAACGCGTCCGAGGTATGCGGCGTGGACCACGACGACTGCTCGACAAACCGGGCGTCGACGCCAGCGAGGCCGACGGTCGTCGTCTCCGGCCGCAGCTCGACGGCGATGATGCCCGCGCGCTCGACATTGAGGTGCAGGAATCGGGGGCGCCGGCCGCGCGGCGAGCGGCCGACGGCGCCCTCGGTCACCCAGCCCTCCTCAATCAACTGATCGACGATGGCCGAGACCGTGCTGCGCTGTAGGCCGGACCGCCGCGCCAGATCAGCGCGGGACATCGGCGTGTGGCGCCGGATGAAGTTAAGAGCGATACGGCGGTTGATCTGGCGGGCTGTCTCGCTCGTGGCCACCTGGAAGTTGGTGAGGTCGATCTTGCGCATCGGCTTTTGTTTGCGTCACGAACGATAGTAGCGCCATGCCGGTTTGTCAATAATCGGCGGACGTTTTCTACAGTTCACGCAGCAAACTAAATCTCGCGCGGGATGGTGCTTTAGGCTCTCGGCTCAGGAAGAGCATGGCTCTCAAATGAGATCGGTTTGCTCTTTCCTGAGCCTAAAGCCAAGAGCCCTGAGCCTATTCTTTTTCGTTCGGGAGGCCCGGCGGCCGTTCAGGCCGCGGTGTAAGACAACGGAATCCAGAGGTCGTCTTCCTCGATCGGAGGGACCGACCCGGGCTGAAAGGCGCTCATCGAAGGAATGCCAGGTTCGACCAACCTGAGCACGTGGGCGTCGGCGTCGAAGCAGACGGGCACCATCGGCAGCTCCACCTGTTGCGTTCCCGCATCGGTGACCACTCCTATCACGAGGCTGCACACGTGACCGCCGCGAGGGTCGATGAGAAAGCCCAGCAGCGTTCCGAACTCGCGATCGCCGGACGTGCGCAGGCTCAGCGCTCCGAGGCGGAGGCTGCGCACCTCGGTACGAGTCGCTGGGAGATATTGTGGAACGGTCATCGTCAACTCCTGCCCTCTCGCAATTAGCAAAAGCGATACCAGTTTCTGGCCTTGAATAACGGGCGCATTTCTCGCACTTGCGACTGGCCGGTGTATCACTGTAGGCTTTCGCTTTCACATTTCGGCAGAGCTTGCTGGTATTTTCCTCCTTCGTTGGAGTGCTTTGTGAAGCGCGCGCTTACGCTAGCCACGCTGGTCCTGTTCAGTGCCGTCCCCGCCGCCGCCCAAACCAAGGGCCGCATCAGCGTTGGCGGGACGGTCACATTCGTTCAGCCCACCGACAGCGAGGTCGGGTCGCTCGTTGGGTTTGGGGGCCTCGTCAGGCTCAATCCGAAGAAGGGGTGGGGAATTGCCGGGGGCCTGGGCTGGTTCCGAGCGGACATCGACAACCCGAGTACGGGCGACCCCTTCGCCAAGCTCCGCGTCCGTCCGCTGATGGGCGGGGTCTCGTACACCGTCGGCGAGCAGCCCGTGCTCGTCAGCTTCTCGATCGTAGCCGGGCCGTCGTTCAACGATCTCGACTTTGACGACGATTTCCTCAACACGCTGCCTACTGGACCGAACCCCGACCTCGACATCAAGAACAGTTTCGCGGTGCGCCCCGGCGTCGGTGTCACCTGGACCGTTGCCTCGCGCGTGGCGATCATTGGCTTTGCCGGATACTCTTTCAACCGTCCTGACATCGTCTATCGAGACGTCGCCAATGTGGAGTACCGCAACCAATGGAAGGCCGATGCGATCCTCCTGAGCGTGGGCGCCGTCTACTCACTCTTCTGAGGCGTCGCGCGTGAAGGCCGTCGTCCTGGCCCGAGGCAAGGGTAAGAGGATGCGGCGCGCGGATCGAACGGCCGCCGCCGATGCCGCACAGGCGAAGCTCGCCGACGCCGGGCTCAAGGCGATGATCCCGTTCGGCCGGCCGTTTCTCGATTACATCCTGAGCGCGCTCGCAGACGCCGGATGTTCGGACGTCTGCCTGGTGATCGGGCCCGAGCACGACGTCGTCCGCGAGTACTACGAGCGCAGCCACCCTCCCGAACGGGTGCGCGTCTTTTTTGCGGTTCAGGCGGAAGCGCGCGGCACGGCCGACGCCGTCCTATCGGCAGAGGCGTTTGCCGGCGAGGCCCCGTTTCTCGTCCTCAATTCCGACAACTACTACCCCATCGACGTGTTGCGCGCGCTCGTCGCGCTCGATGGCCCGGGCTTGCCTGCGTTCCGGCGGTCGACGCTTCTCGAGCGGAGTAACATCGATCCGGACCGCGTCCGGAGCTACGCCCTGCTGACGATCGACGAAACGGGCACACTCGCGGACATTGTCGAGAAGCCGGATCCGCAGACCTACGCCAGCTATGGTGACGAGGTCAGGGTGAGCATGAACTGCTGGCGCTTCGGGCCATCCATCTTCAAGGCCTGCCGCAGCATCGAGCCGTCGGCGCGCGGCGAGCTCGAGCTGCCCAACGCCGTGCGCTACGCGGTGCGGGTGATGAGCGAGCGCTTTCGCGCGATTCCAGTGGACGCCGGCGTACTCGACCTCTCGCGCCGCGAAGACATCGCCGCGGTCGAGCAGCGTCTGTCGGGCGTCGAGGCGCGACCCTGAGCGCATCGCGGCCCCATCATGATTGCGCCTGACCCGCGGCGAGCGCTCGAAGAAGCCGGCTTCGGCGGCGAGGCCGCGAGCAGCCACGCGGAAAGACTCGGCCGCCTGATGTCAACGCTCGCGCTCGAGCGCAGGGACACGGAGGCGTGGGACGCATGGTACGTGCCGGGGCGCATTGAAGTCCTCGGCAAGCACACCGACTACGGCGGAGGCCGCAGCCTCATCTGCGCCGCCGAACGCGGCTTCGCCGTCGTCTCCGCGCCACGCGCGGACGAGCGCCTCGTGCTGACCGATCTCGGCCGAGGCGTTTCGCTGCAGCTCGACGCCGACGGACCGAGGCCCGATGTCAGGTGGGCGACGTATCCGCTGACCGTATTGCGCCGCCTGTCTCTCAACTTTCCGGACAGAACCCGCGGCGTCGATCTGGTGTTCGAGAGCGATCTTCCGTCGGCCGCCGGCATGAGCAGCTCGAGCGCGCTCATGATTGCAGTGCTGCTCGCCCTGGTGCGCGCGAATCGTCTCGACGCAACTGCGGCATGGAGGGAGAGCATCCTCAACCCCACCGAGGACCTCGCGGCGTATGCGGCCACGATCGAAAATGGCCGTTCGTTTCGCGGACTCTCGGGTGAAGGGGGCGTCGGCACCGAGGGCGGGAGCGAGGATCACACGGCGATCCTCTGCAGCGAACCGCTGCGCCTGGGTCAGTACGCGTTCTGCCCGACCCGGCGCGAGCGGTCGATAGCCTTCCCGTCCGCGCTGGTCTTCGCGATCGGCGTCAGCGGCGTGGCCGCGCGCAAGACGGGCCAGGCGCGCGACGACTACAATCGCGCGTCCCGAAACGCCGCACGGGTGCTCGAGAAGTGGCAGCAAGCCACCGGCCGCAACGACGAGTCGCTTGCGGCTGCCGTTTCATCATCGAGCGACGCGCCCGAACACATCCGCCGTTTGCTTGGCGGCGATCAGGAGCTGGTCGACCGATTCGATCAGTTCGTCGAGGAAAGCACGCGGCTCGTGCCCGACGCCGCCGGCCAGCTCGTTGCTGGCGATCTCAACGGATTCGGTCGTACCGTCCATCGCTCGCAGGAGCTCGCCGAGGATTTGCTGCGCAACCAGGTGCCGGAAACGATCGCGCTCGTCCGCACCGCCCGCGAGCACGGCGCGTGCGCAGCCTCGGCGTTCGGCGCCGGGTTCGGCGGAAGCGTGTGGGCTCTGGTCGACCAGACGGACGCTCATGCATTTCTCGGTCGCTGGCAGACAGCGTACCGAACGATTTGCCCTGACGTCTCGGCCCGGTCACGTTTTTTCCTGACAAGGCCAGGTCCTGCGGTCGTGCGGTTGAGCACGGAACGTTGACGGAGTTTACGGAGGCAACGGGTTCAACACGAAGCAACGAAGTGAACGGTGACGCACGGAGGCGTCACGCTGTAGACGGCTTGGACGCCGGCCGAAGGCTGCCGAAGGCCGGCGTAAGGGTCCGCGCTTCGCGCGGTGCAAGCCGTTTCAGCCAAGGCCATCCGGTGCGAACCGAACCGATCGAAGGGGGACTGCGCGATGCGGCAGCCCGGCCGGAGCGGCGCCTGACGAAACTTTGCAGCCGCCGCTGCGTAGAAATGAACATGCTCATCAGCACGACGACTGTTCTCGAAGGAAAGCCCGTCAGTCGCTACCTCGGCGTGGTCACTGGCGAAGCCATCATCGGCGCCAACATCTTCCGCGACATGTTCGCGACCGTCCGCGACATTGTCGGCGGGCGCTCGGCGACCTATGAGAAGGCGCTCGCGGAGGCCCGGGAGGTCGCGCTGACGGAAATGCAGCAGCGCGCGCAGGAGCTTGGCGCGAACGCGGTGATCGGCGTCGACCTGGACTACGAAGTGCTGGGACAGGCGAACGGGATGCTGATGGTCTCGTGCAGCGGCACCGCGGTCGTCTGCTGACGCGGGTCATACCAGCGCGGCGCGAACGACCGTGTGCCGTCTATTTCGGCTTCCCCACCATCGGCACGAACCTGACGGGCAGCGTGCGCAGGAGCTCGAGACCGCTGTCGGTTCGCCGGAGAATCCTCAGCTCTTGATCGATCGTGCCGACGGGGATGGCCATGAGACCGCCGACGCGAAGCTGCTCGACCAGAGCACGCGGTACCTCGTCTGGCGCGGCGGTCACCATCACCCGGTCGTACGGCGCGTGCTCGGGCCATCCGAGATACCCGTTTCCAGTCTTGATCCGCACGTTCTTGTAGCCGAGGTCCTCGAGCGTCTTTCGCGCCTGTTCGGACAGAGGTGCCACAATCTCGATCGTGTAAACCTCCCTTGCCAGCTCGGCCAGAATCGCCGCCTGATACCCGGACCCCGTGCCGATTTCGAGCACGCGGTGATGGGGCCCCACCTCGAGCGCCTGACTCATGAAGCCGACGATGTACGGCTGAGAGATGGTCTGGCCATAGCCGATAGGCAGGGGATAGTCGCCGTAGGCCTCTGCCCGACTGGCGTCGGGCACGAACAGATGCCGGGGCACGCGCGACATCGCGTCCAGTCACACGAGCGTCCTGGACATCGCGGCCCCGCAGCTGATCGCGGACCATGGCCGTGCGGGCTGCCGCCCAGTCGGGCTCGCGCCGCAGCTGGCCATCCGGCCGACACCAGGCAACCACGAGCATCAGGGCAGCGCCCACCGTTCTTTCGATGCCCACCTGGCCACTCTAACAAAAGGTGGGCCATTCGGCCCCATCGAGATTTTGAACCTCGTGAACCTCCTTCAGGATTCCCGCAACGCGACGATTGGATCGACCCGTGCGGCGCGGCGTGCCGGCAGCCAGCTTGCGAGCAGTGCCGCGCCGGCAAGGATTGCGGCCGCGGCGCCGACGCTCGCCGCGTCGAGCGGGCCGATGCCGTAAAGCTGGTGCCGCAGGGCGTGACCAACCCACGCCGACAGGGCCAGACCGCAGAGGACTCCGACAAGAGCGAGCACGACACCTTCTCTCAACACAAGCGACCGCACGTCAGCGGTGCGAGCGCCGAGCGCAATGCGTACGCCGATTTCACGCGTCCGCCGACCCACGAGGAACGCGATCGTCGCGTAAATCCCCGCTGTCGAGAGCAGGAGCGCCACGAGCGCCAGCGTCAATCCGATCGCCATCGACATCCGCTCGTCGGCGACGTTGCGCTCGATCTGATCGAGCACGGTGTGCGCGCGCGTCACTGGCACCGCGACGTCGACGGCACCGACGACACGCCTGAGCTCGGCAACTCTCGCCGAGGGGTCCCCTGCCGTCCTGACGTGGAGCACTCCCTCGCTCGTCGGCCACTGCGCGAGCGGAACGTAGAACGTCGGCGTCGCCGCCTCCCGCACCATGCGGTAGTGCACGTCAGGCACGACGCCGACGACTTCGACGCTAAACGGTCCGCGCGAACTGAAGCGCAGCAGACGTCCGACAGCGCGACCTTCGGGCCAGAATCGTCGCGCCATGGTCTCGTTGACGATGATGCGCTCGGGCTGACCGTCGCGGTCCCGCTCGTCAAAGGCCCGCCCCTCGCGCAACTTCAGACCCAGCGTGTCAAAGTACCCTGGAGAGATGCGCACGAAATTGATCTCCATGTCCTCGCCTTGTGTCGGCGTATAGCCGGCCACGGCGATTGTCGTGCGCGACCCGCCGAAGTCGAGCGGCATCACATGGGCAACGGCCGCACTCTCCACTCCAGGCAGCGCCGAGACAGCGCGAATCGCCTGCTCGAAGTAGGCGCCGGCCGCATCGCGCGACAGACGCCCCATCTCCGGGGACACTTGAAGGACGGCAACTCCTCGCGGATCGAAGCCGAGGTCCGCGTGCCGGAGCCGGTCGAGCGTCCGCACCAGCAGTGATGCGCCGGTCAGCAGAGCCATCGAGAGCGCAACTTGAGCCACTACCAGCGCGCGTTGCGCCGGACGGCGGCGCCACGGCTCGCTGCGTCCGTTCATCCAGATCGCCAGCCGTCGGCCGGCGCACGATCTGCCACGTCGACAGCAAAGCAATCACAATTGCGGTAGCCAACGAAAGCAGAAATGCGGCGGCGACGACGCGGAAATCAAGCGGAATCGAGAGCGACACGGGCTGGCCGTAGTACGCGATGAGCGACGCCGCGCTATCCATGAACAGTACGGCGACGTAGAGCCCCGCCGCCCCGGCCGGAGCGGCTATCAGACATCCGTCGAGGAGCAGCAGGCGAACCAGCTGGACCCGGCGTGCGCCGAGTGCCGATCGCACAGCCAGCTCACGTCGACGTGCCTCGGTCCGTGCCAGCTGCAGGTTGGCGACATTGAGACACGCCACCAGCAGCACCAAGGCTCCGGCTGACAGCAGCAGCGCCATCGGAGAGGCAAGCTGTTCGGAGAGCGTCGAATCACCGCGTGCGCCAGGCTGAAGGACGATTGGCTCAACCGGGCGGCCGCTCGTTTCGCGGACGCGGCGCAGAATGGCGTCGAGTTCCTGCCGTGCCGCCTCGGCGGCAGTGCTGTCGCGCAAGCGTCCGATAAGGGTCAGCCAGGATATCGTTGGGCGAGCGAGATAATCCTCGCCGGTCAGGGCTCGTGCGTGCGCGAGCGGCACCCAGAACTCTGCCCTCTTTCCCACCTGCATCCCCGGAAACCGCGACGCGGCAACACCGACGACGGTGTAGGGCTGGCCATTGAGAGTGATCGTCTGCCCCGCGAGGTGGGCAGCGCCGAGACGGTCGCGCCACACCGCCTCGGAAACAACTGCTGCCGGCGGCGCGCCAGCCATGTCGTCGGCGCCGGTCAGTTCGCGGCCAGTGCGGAGAGGTACGCCGAGCGTCGCGAAGAAATTGCCCGAGACGACCTCGCCTTCGATTGCGGCCGCGCCTCCCGATCCCGCGATCGTCGCACGTAGTCCACCGTAAGCAACCAGCCCGTCGAGCGTCTGCGCCCGATCGCCGAGATCACGGTAGTCGGGGTATGAGAAGTTGTGCATCAATCCCGACTCGCGCTGCAGCAGGAGCACGACGAGGCGGCCGGGATCGCGCAACGGAAGTGCGCGCACCAACGCGGCATCGGCGAGGGTCACGAGCAGGATGTTCAGTCCCAATCCCGCCGTCAGCGACAGCAACGCGACAAACGACATCAGCGGTTGGCGCCTCAGCAGCCGAAGGGCGAACCGGAGGTCCGTGCTTAAACCGTTCAACATACGGGCTCCTCGAGGGGAGTCGGGCACCGCCATCGATCGACGATGCACGAGACGTCGGCGCAGGTTTGTGCAGAGGGATCGGCAGGTCTGCGTCCAGACCCACAGCCGGGCCGCCCACGGATCGTGCGCAGCCCGGGCGGCAAATTCCTCGACGAGGTCGCCGACAACCGCTTCCCGGTCGTCCGCCGCCAGCGACTGCTCGTGGAGCCAGAGCGCGATCCGCGGAGGCCGAATCATCCGCGACTCCGCTGGACGTCGAGCTCGATGCCGGCCCACATTCGGCTCAAGGCATCACGCGACCGCTCGAGCGCCGCTGCAGCGGCTGGCCGCAGCAGAAAGAATCGCTTGGCCCGGCCGCCGCGCTGCGGCGTCGGATCCGACAGCCGGGAGCTGACGTAGCCCTTCCGTTCCAGACGGTCGAGGGCGGTGTACAGGGCGCCAATCGCAATCGACCGTCCCGTTCGCTGCTCGATTTCGCGGCGGATGGTCGAGCCGTAGGCGTCCGCGCTCAGCCGGACGATTGCCAGCAGCACCAGTTGCTCGAACTCGCCCAGCGTGTCGGTCCGGCTCATTTGAACTGCATCGTAGAGGAAATTGGGCCACGATGCAAGCGCGGCTCGCTTCTCGCAGCTCGCCGTTCGCGGCTCACGGCCCATCGCGACGGACCGTCACAAAAAGAAAGGGGGCCGACTCGGCCCCCTTCAAAGTTTCGTTTCGTGCGAGTTGTGAACTAGCGCAACCGCCAGCCGCGAAAAGCGAGCGATCGCTAGAACGTCACGCGCGCGCCGAGGAAGAAGCGGCGTGGATCGAGGAAGCGAATCGGCTGCCCGAACGCCGTTCCGCCCGCGCCGGCGACGAGATCCTGATCGCGGATCGAGTCCTGGTTGTTCAGGACGTTGAAGATATCGACGAAGAACTCGGTGCCCACGTCCATGAACCGGCGCTTGTACTGCGCGCGCAGGTCGAGCTGGGCCCAGCCCGGGTTCTGGAGCGATCCGATCGCATCCGACGTCACCCAGAAGTCGGTCACGCCGGCGTACTCGTAAGGAACATCCACCTGGATCGGCAGGTTGCGCTGCGAGGCGAGCGCGGTCCTGCTGGCGACGGTTCCCGAGTTGTAGCGGAATGCCGCGCCGACCTCGAAGCCGACCGGCCAGATGTACGAACCGGCCACCTTGAAGACGTGCGGGATCGTGCCGGGCTGCTTCCTGTATGTGTCAGGCGCGAGTGGATCGAGATACAGCACGTCGCCCTGAAAGTCCGCGTTCGAGTCCGAGTTCGTGTTGCCCTTCGCCCAGTTGTAGGTGTAGGACCCGAGCAGCTGCCAGTTGTCGCTGTAGCGCTTGCGGAAGACCAGGTCGACGCCCTGATAGTTCCGCTTGCCGCCGTTCAGCGTCGCGATGACGAAGTTCGATCCCGGATTCTGCGCGTAGCCGAAGTAGTCGAGGCCGAGCCACAGCGACTGGGGATCGTTCGTCGGTCCTGGATAGTCGGTCGTCCCAGTCGTCGAAGTGGCGAAGAGGGCGAGGTCGTAGTCCTCGAGGATGTCGCGCGTGCGCCGGCTGGTATAGGCCGCTTCCAGCATCATGTTCTTGCCGAGGTCGACCTGGTAGCCCGCGCTGACGTCGTCGGTATACGGCGTCTTGGTCGTCGGAGCGAAGAACGCGTCCTGCTGCACGAGCCCGCCGCGCGTCCGGTAGGTCACCCAGTCGTTGTTGATCCAGACTTGCTCCTCGCGCACGAAGCCGCTCAGCGTGCCCGCGAAGTTGGTCATGTTGTTGCGGATGGGATCGTAGTAGCGGCCGTAGTAACCGTAGATCTTCTGCTTACCGTCGCCGCGGAGGTCGTAGGCCGCGCTCAGCCGCGGCGCCACGGCCCAGTCGAACGTGAAGATCTCCTCGCCGGTGCTCGCGAAATGCTTCCACTGCTCGGCGCGCAGGCCGACGTTGAACGTGAGCCGGTTGTACGTGAACTGGTCCTGAACGAAGAAGCTGAGACCGTCGGACCGCGTCTCCTGGGAGCCGCGCTGGGACATGAAGGTGCGGTCGTAGTTGACCTTGCCGTCAGGATTGCCCACCCCGCTGGAGAAGATCAGCCGCGGCCCCATCTCGGCCGAGGTGATCGTGCCGTCGCCGTTGGCGTCGAACTGCGCATAGAACTGCGCCCGATTGGGCGATCTGTTGATCGTGCTGATCAAACCGTTGAAGTCGCTGCTGTTGTTGACGTTGAAGTCGCGGCCGCTGAACGACCCGGTCGCAAGCTCGCCGGCCGACAGGCCCACGAGGCCGTTCTGGAGCGACGTCACGGTCTGGTCGTCAATGAAGATGAGGTCGCGGAAATTGTCGTTCCGCGACCATTCCAGTCCGCCCTTGAAGGTGTGACGATTCCAGGTGTACTGCAGCGAGCCGCGCACGCCCTTGGTGTCGCGCTGGTCGATGATGTCCTGGCCGAATCCGCCGAGCTGCTCGTCGGCGAGCGTGCGGACGTCGCTCGATCGATAGATGACGGTGTTCGACACATCGCGGATGGCCGAGAGGTCCGTGACCTCGCCGTTGTGCACGTTGTAAGCCGCCTCGATGAGCATCGGCCCCTGCAGCCGCAGGTAGTTGCCGCTGTAGTTGTCTCCACCCTGGACGCGTGCGCGGTCGCGGGCATTGGTCAGGTCGCGGTCGCGCCGGCCGGAGATGTCGGTCGGGTCGTTGAGGAACGTGAAGCTCACCGTGTCATTACGCGTCGGCGTCCACGTGCCTTTCGCGTATCCCTGATCCTGGGAGTTCTTCACCGTCCGCAGGAAGACGTCCGTATCCAGGCTCGTGACATCGTCCTCGCGCTCGATCTTCCGGTAGCTGCCGAAGAACCACGCGCGATCGCGGAAGATCGGGCCGCCGAACGTGCCGGCGACGTCGAACGTCGAGAAATCCTGCAGCGCCGAGTTCTTGTTCTCGGCGACCAGGCCGCTGTTCTGGAAGAAATAGTTGCCCGATCCGTGGAACGCGTTGCTGCCCGACTTGGTGATGACCGTCGAGAGCAGGCCCGGCGTGCCGACGTACTCGGCCGGAATGCCGCCGGTCAGCACCTTCTGTTCCTGGATGATCTCGGTGTTGAGGTTCGAGCCGAACGTGCCGGTGACCGGGTCGGTCACGTTGATGCCGTTGAAGTAGTAGAAGTTGTCGCTCGACACGCCGAGGTTGCCGCCGATGTCGCTGTAGTTGATGCCGGACTTCGACGCGGGGTTGCCGGGCTGCTGAGGATCGTCGGGCAGCACGCCGGGCACGAGCTGCAGATAGCTCTGGTACGAACGTCCGGTCGGCAGCGATTCGGTCAGCTGCAGCGTGATGTCCTGCCCTGTCGTCGCACTCCGGGAGTCGACGATGGGCGATTCGGCCGTGACCTGAACCTGCTCGGTCACGCCGCCAACCGCGAGCGGCACGCGCACGGTGGCTGTCTGCCCCGATCGCACGAGCACGTTCTCGTTGCGCGCGGGCCTGAAGCCCGTGAGCTCGATGGCGAGGGTATAGCGCGCCGACGGCGCGAGGCCGACGAGCAGCGCTCGTCCTTCTCCATCGGTGACGGCTTCGCGCTTCGTCACCGTGTCGATCGCGGATGCGACCACCGTCGCGCCCGGGAATCGGCAGTCCTGCCTGGTCCTGAACCAGGACCTCGATGGTCCCGGACTCCGTGACTTGCGCCGCCGCGGGCTGCGCCATCGCCAGCAGTGCGAGCACTGCCACGAGCGCCGGCCAGAATCGTGTGATGGTCTTCACTGCGTTGCCTCCAGAGGTGACAGCGTTCGTCCCTCACGGATCGGCTCGGAGGAATTCGAGCTCGAGAAAGCGAGAGGGATCGATGGCGCACAGAAAGTGACGAAACGCTTCCTGTGGAGATGGATCGCATGTTTGTTGCCAGTCGCAATCCATTGTCCGATTGGCCGCATGCGAACAGATTCTGCGTTTCGTCACTCCGGAGCCGCCGCTTGTCACACCATTCATCACACGAGAGCTCGTGCGATCCAAAGTGTGAGCGAGTGGAGATCCAGCGCGTTGAAGCTGCATGGTTCGCGATCGTAGTAGCGTCCGGCTTGAGCCGACTTGCAGCCGAAGCGTCCGGCGATAATCTCGCCTTGAGTCGTAGCGTCCGGCTTTAGCCGGACCTTGGAGTCGTAGCGTCCGGCTTTAGCCGGACCTTGGAGTCGTAGCGTCCGGCTTTAGCCGGACCTTGGAGTCGTAGCGTCCGGCTTTAGCCGGACCTTGGAGTGGTAGCGTCCGGCTTCAGCCGAACCTGTTGTCTGCCACTGGCCTTCCGAAGGACAATTCGGCCGTCATGCCATCTCAACCGCGTTGCTTCCATTCCGTCCTCGTTGCCACCATCGCCGCGGCAACGGTGCTGACCGGGCAGACACGCCAGCCGGTCACGCCTGCCGATTACGGCAAATTCGAAACGCTCGTCGCTCAGCCCAGAGGGGGGCTGTCGCCCGATGGGCGCTGGCTCGCCTACGGCATCAACCGCTCGAACCGCGAGAACGAGCTGCGGGTGACGTCGATCACGTCGGGCGAGACCAAGACCATCGCGTTCGGATCGCAGCCGGCGTTCTCGGCCGATTCGCGGTGGGCGGCTTACGCCATCGGCTATTCAGAGGCTCAGGAGGAGAAGCTGCGCCAGCAGAAGAAGCCGATCCACCGCAAGCTCGGCACGTTGAAGCTCGCCTCGGGCGAGATGGCGACGCTCGAGGGCATCGAGTCCTTCGCTTTCAACGCGAGCGGTACGCATCTGGCCATGAAGCGCTACGCGCCGGAGCGCAAGGACGCGCCAGAGTCCCCGGCGCCGGCCGAAGAGACTCCCGTGGGCACCACGCTCATCGTCCGGCACCTGGAAACGGGACGCGACACGACCTTCGGGAACGTGACCGAGTTCACGTGGCAGGAGAAGGGCGGCCGCCTCGCGATCGCGATTGGCGCGGAAGACAAGACGGGAAACGGAGTTCAGCTCTACGAGCCCGAAACCGGATCCCTGCGCGTCCTCGATTCCGCGGCGGCAATCTACACGGGGCTGACTTGGCGCAAGGACGCCGACGATCTGGCCGTCCTCAGGAGCGCGACCGACGGGCGTCATGAAGGCGCCGACACATGCGGTCCTGGCCTGGAAGGGGCTCGGCCCGATGGCTTCCTATGACCCGACGTCGGCGGCGGGCTTCCCCGCCGGCTCCCGCATCGTGTCCTTCCGCAGGCCCAGCTGGTCCGACGATGGACGGACGGTGTTCGTGGGCGTGGCGAAGTGGGATGCGAAGGTGAAAGAGAGCGCGGGCGAGGGGGCCCCGAATGGAGAGAAAGCGGGTGAGAAAGGCGAGAAAGCGGAAGAGAAGAAGGACGACAAAGACAAGAAGGAGCCCGACGAGCCTGCGGCGGTCGAGGTCTGGCACGCGCGAGACATCGACGTCATGCCGCGTCAGAAGATCAACGCGAGAACCGATCGCCAGCGGAATACGCTCGCCGCATGGCACATCGACACCAAACGCTTGGTCCCGCTCGGCACCGATCTCCTCGAACGCGTCTCCCCAATCCGGCGGCAGCGTCTCGCCTACGCCGTCAACTGGGCGCCCTACGCGATGGAGCGCACGATTGGCCGGCCGTCAGCCGACGTGTACCTGATTGATATCGACAGCGGCGCACGCACGAAGGTCAAGGACGCCATCGAGGATCAGTACCTGCAGTCGAGCCCCGGCGGCCGGTACCTCCTGTTCTTCCAGGCGGACCAATACTGGACGATCGACACGGCGACGAAGTCTATCGTCAACATCTCGAAGGCGGCGCAGACGTCGTTCGTCAACCGCGAGTCGGATGTCACCGTCAAGCAGAAGCCCTCCTTCGGCGTCGCCGGCTGGGCAAAAGACGACGAGGGCGTCGTCCTCTACGACAAGTACGACGCGTGGCTGGTCGATCCCGATGGTTCTGGCGCGACCAGGCTGAGCGATGGTTCGACCGATCAGGTCCGTTATCGTTACGCGCGCCTCGACCCCGACGAGGAATGGATCGATCTGAAGAAGCCCAACTACTTCAGCCTGTTCGGCGTGTGGAGCAAGAAATCCGGCTACGCAAGGCTCGACGCAGGGGCGTCACGCGTCACTCCGGTCGTTCTCGAAGACAAGAGCGTGACGGGACTTGGCAGGGCGAAAGACGCGGACGTGTTTGCGTACACAGATGCAATCCTTCGAGCATCCGCCGGATGTTCTCGTCGGAGGCAGCGATCTGAAGGCCGCGCGCGCAGTCGTCAAGACCAACCCGTTTGCCGCCGGCTACGCATGGGGCACGTCCGAGCTTATCGAATACAAGAACGAGCGCGGCGAGCGGCTTCAGGGCGCACTCTTCTATCCGGCTGGCTACCAACCGGGCAAGAAGTATCCGATGGTCGTCTACATGTACGAGCGGCTGTCGGACGGTCTCCATCGCTGGAGCAGCCCCTCGGATCGTGAGCCCTACAATCCATCCGTCTTCACGAGCCTCGGCTACATGTTCCTGCAGCCGGACATCAGCTTCCGTCCACGGGAGCCCGGACTCTCGGTGGCCGACTGCGTCGGCTCCGCCGTCAAGCGGGTCATCGCCATGGGCAGCGTCGACGCGGCACGCATCGGCATCATCGGCCACTCGTGGGGCGGCTTCGACACGGTGTTCCTCGCCACCCATACGAACCTCTTCGCGGCGGGCGTCGCCGGCGCGCCGATCACCGACCTCGTCAGCAACTACGGCAACCATCACTGGAGTGCCGGAATCGCCGAGACCGATCACATCGAGACCGGCCAGCAGCGGATGGAGGTGCCGCTGTGGGAGGACCTGCCCGCATATATCCGCAACTCGGCGGTCTTCGGCGTGAGCACGATGAAGACGCCGCTCCTCGTGGCGTTCGGCGACAACGACGGCACGGTGCACTGGCACCAGGGCGTCGAGCTGTACAACATCGCACGGCGCGCGAAGAAAGACGTAGTCATGCTCGTCTACGGCGGCGAGGATCACAGCAACCGCCGGAAACCAAATCAGCTCGACTACCAGCGCCGCATCGTTCAGTGGTTCGGACACTACTTGAAGGGCGAGCCGGCACAGCCGTGGATCACGAGCGGCGTGAGCTTCCTCGATCGCGAGCAGGAGCTGAAGAAGGTGAAGAGTGGAAAGGGATCATGACCAGCCTTCAAGTCGTCAGCGTGCTGATCGCGCTGTTCCTCTCCGCCTCCCTTGGCGCGCAGGCACCGGCGCGGGACAACTGGCCGCAGTGGCGCGGGCCATCCCGGACAGGCGTGCTGACGCTCGACGAAGCGCCAGCGACGTGGCCGCCGGAACTCAAGAAGGGGTGGAGCGTCGAGGTCGGCGAAGGGTACTCGTCGCCGGTCTCGGGCGGCGGGCGAGTGTTCGTGCATTCACGGAGCGATCCCGACGAGGTCGTCTCGGCGATCGACCTCGCGACGGGCGCCGTCGCGTGGCGGCACATCTACGCTGCCCCGATGGAAAAGAACCCGTACGCGAAGCAGATGGCAAAGGGGCCATACGCGACGCCGCTCCTCGCTGACCAGCGGCTGTACACTTTCGGGACGACGGCGATCGTCTCGGCGTGGAATGCGACGACTGGCGCGCTTCTCTGGCGCAGGGACTTTTCATCGCGCATCGACACCTCAAAGCTGTTCTGCGGCACGGCGATGTCGCCGCTGCAGACCAAGAGCGGGATCATCGTCCATGTCGGCGACGACCGAGGCGGCTCGATGCTCGCGCTCGATCCGGCTACCGGCAAGGAAAAATGGAGCACGACGGTTCGAGGCCCCGGCTATGCGTCTCCGATCGAGCTGACGCTCGCGGGCCAGCCGCAGATCGTCACGATGACGACGAGGTCAGTCGTCGGCGTCGACACTGCCACCGGAACCGTTCTCTGGGAGTTTCCGTTCGACGACGAGTGGAACGAGAACATCGTGACGCCGGTAGCGACCGCGGATGGCGTGATCGTGTCTGGCGTGCGTCAGGGGACCAGGCGGCTCAAGGTCGTGAGATCCGGAAACGCCTGGACGGCTGACGCGGCGTGGCACACGCCGGATGTCGCGATGTACATGAGCTCGCCGGTCCTCGCGCGCGGAACGCTCTACGGACACTCATCGAAGCGCAAGGGCCAGTTCGTGGCGATGGATCCTGGCACCGGCAAGGTTCTCTGGGCCACCGAGGGACGCAACGCGACGAGCGCGTCAGTCGTCGCGGCCGGCAATCATCTCGTCTACCTGACGACCGAGTCGCAGATGATCGTCACGCCGGTCGATCCTGCTGCCTTCAACGAAGTCCGGCGCTACACCGTCGCGCCCAGCACGATCTACGCGCAGCCCATCGTCCTTCGCAATCAGGTGATCGTCCGGGACACGTCGAGCGTCACGCAGTGGACGTTGAGCCCGGGCGCAATCTGAACACCCTCAATCCCGAGCCTTGCGCGGGGCGCCGAATCGTCCTAGCATCCAGGACTGAAAGTACTCAAGAGCCTTTAAAAGGGGAGGAGAACCAATGAAGAAGGCCGCCTTTGCACTCGTTGTGCTCTTCATCTGCGCATCAGCTGCGGCGCAGGAAACACGCGCACGAATGACTGGCACCGTCATCGACGGTCAGGGGGCGCTCATGCCTGGGGTCAGCGTCACAGCCCTCAACACCGCCACCAGCGTCTCGACCGAGGCGGTGACGAACGCCAGCGGAGTCTACACGATTCAGCAGCTGGTGCCAGGACCGTACAAAATCACCGCGTCGCTGCAGGGATTCAAGACCTTCGTCCGCGAAGGCATCGACCTGCACACCGCCGAAACAGTGAACGTGAACGTCCAGCTCGCCGTCGGCGGCCTGGAGGAAACGATCACGGTCAGCGCCGAAGCCAGCCAGATCGAGTCCAACGAAAGCACGATCGCCCAGACCATCGAGAACAAGCGCATCACCGAGCTGCCGCTCAACGGCCGCCAGGTCTACATGATGATGCAGCTCACGGCCGGCACCATCTTCACGCAGACGACGTTCGGTGCGACCGGATTCTCCGGCACGAGGGCGTGGGACGTGAACGGATCCCTGTCGGTGCACGGCAGCCGTACCGGCAACAACGAGTATCTGGTCGACGGGGCACCGAACTCGGGAACCGGCGGCGGAACCGGCAACTGGAACTACGCGCCGCCGGTCGACGCGATCGAGGAGTTCAAGATCGGTACGGCCAGCGTGGACGCGTCGTATGGCCGCACGAGCGGCGGCGTGATCAACATGACGCTGCGCTCCGGCACGAACAACCTGCGCGGTTCCGGCATCGTCCTCCATCGCGGGACCTGGCTCGACTCGAACCAAATCCAGAACATCCGCAACAACATCTCGAACGAAGGGCACAAGTACTACAACGCGGAGGGCATGGTCAGCGGGCCCATCCGGCAGAACAAGACGTTCTTCATGGGCGGCTATCAGGGTTTCTACGAGAATATCCCGTTCCCGACCACCAGGACGGTCCCGACCGAGGCGCAGTTGCGCGGGGATTTCTCGCAGACGACCACGGCCAACGGCACGCCGATCATCATCTACGATCCAGCGACGACGAGCTGCAACGCAAACTTCAGCACGTGCACGCGGCAGCCGTTTGCGAACAACATCATCCCGCAGGAACGCTGGCATCCGATCTCCAGAGCGCTGCTGCAGTACATCCCGAGGCCGAACGCGACGCCGAGCAACCTGGCGGGATCGAGCAACTTCGTCAGCTCGCCGAACATCGGCCGGTATCGGTACAACTCGTACCTGACGCGCATCGACCACGTCTTCAATCAAAATCACCGGCTGTCGTTCAGCAACAGCGGCAACTGGGGCATCGAGTTCCGCAACGAGAACGCGCTGCCGGAGCCCGCGATTCGGAGCGACAACTACCCAACTCACCGGAACCACTATCTGGTTTCGGTGGACGACAACTACACCATCAACTCGTCGACGCTGTTGAACACCCGCGTCTCCTGGGACCGGTTCGATGAGCCGCACGACAAGATCTACGGCAACGTCGATCCGCAGCTGCCCTTCGCGGGCCCCTACCAGCTTACTGGGCCGCCGTTTCCGCAGATCAACCCCGATGCCTACGAGGGGATGTTCCCTCGGACGTTCCGCCAGCCGAAGAACGATGCCTTCTCCGTCAACAGCAACATCTCGAAGAGCATGGGGAAGCATTTCCTCAAGGCCGGCGGTGAGTATCGCGCCTATCAGTACTTCCGCTTCGACGAAGTCAATTCCAACTCGTCGTTCAGCTTCAACAACGAGTTCACGCGGCGCGACCCGCAGACCAACACCGGCGCGGCCTCCGGCAACGGCTTCGCGACGTTTCTCCTCGGGCTGCCAACGAGCGGCAACGTGGTCACGGGCACCCCTCGCACGGAGCAGTACCGCTACTACGCCATCTACCTGCAGGACGACTGGAAAGTCGGTTCGCGCCTGACGGTCAATGTCGGAGTGCGATGGGACTACCAGCCTGCTGTGACGGTCAAGGACAACCTGACCGTCTCTGGTTTTGATTTCAACGTCACGAACCCGCTGCAATCACAGTTGCCGCAGGGCGCCGCGACGATCAATCCCGCAACACTCCAGCCGCTCCTGCTGTACGGCGGCCTGCTGTTTGCGAACCGCGGCGGCCCGGAGTCGCCGTATACGTCCGACAAGAACAACTGGCAGCCGCGGATCGGCGTCACCTACCGCATCAAGGATTGGCTGGGCGTCCGCACCAACTACGGCCGGTCGTTCCTCGGTCTATCGAGCAGCGGTCAGAACGGCATTTACACGACAGACTTCCAGCGGACTACGCCGTTCATCGCGAAAGCGCCGAACAACGTTGACGCGGGCACGCCGTGGGCGAGGCCGTTCCCTGACGGGTTCCTGCAACCGCTGGCCGGCGAGCTCGGACTGCTCACGGCTCTAGGCACAGGTCCGCAGGTGCCCAACCAAGGTTACGAGATTCCGTACACCGATCAGTGGATGGCCGGCGTGGATATCCAGTTGCCCTGGAACATCGGCCTCGATCTCGCGTACGTCGGCAACCAGGTCAGCCAGCTGGGCGTGACGCGTCCGGTCAACAACATCCCCAAGTCGGAGAACGACAAGGCCATTCCGAGCCTTGGCGGCAACACCGGATACCTGAACGTAACCTTTCCCAACCCGTTCGCAGGTCTGGTGCCAGGACAAGGGTTGAACGCAGCGACGGTGTCGCGCGGACAGCTTCTGCGGCCATATCCGGAGTTCACTGCGTTTTCCATGAACCGGCTGAACCGCGGGTATTCGGTACTACAACGCGCTCGAGGCCGTCGCGACCAAGCGCTACACCAACGGCGTGATGTTCGCCGTCAACTACACGCTGATGAAGCTCGAGGACGCGCTGAACTTCTTCACGGACTGGGACGAGACGCCCTACCGCGATCTGCAGGGCGACCAGCGGCGGCACCGGCTCGTCATCACTTCGCTCGTCGATCTGCCGTTCGGGCCAGGCAAGCGCTTCGGCGCCAACACATCAGGACTGGTCGCGGGTCTGATCGGCGGCTGGCAGTTCAACACGATCGGCGAGATCCAATCGGGCAGGCCGCTCGCTTATAACGGCGTCGCGATCCTGCTGGACCCCGACGTTGCGCTCTCCGGAAGCGAGCAGTCCTTCAACCGCTGGTTCGACAACAGCAGCACGGCGCTGAACAACCCGCGGCCGGACGGCACGTTCGCGTGGAGCGTGCTCGGACCGAACGACTACCGGACCATCAAGGGACGGTTCCCGGACGTCAACGAGCCGACCGAGCCCCAGTGGTCGTTCTCGTTCTTCAAGAACAACCGAATCGGGAGCGACAACAATCTCCAGATCCGAGTAGAGATCTTCAACGTGTTCAACGTCAGGGTGTATGGGGCGCCCAACACGGACCCCCGCGCCGGCAACTTCGGCATCGTCGACACGGCAAGCCAGGTGAACTTCCCGAGGACGATCCAGCTCGGGGCGAGGCTGGCGTTCTGACGAATTCGTGTAGTGTCCGGCTTCCGACTGGTGAGCCGAACCAGATAGCGGGAGCGACGATGTCGCTCCCGCGCTCGCCCTGTGCCTGAAGACCCCTTGGGCTCCTACGTCGCAGCACTCACGGTCTGGAGAGGGCTCTCGGCGCAGCCAACGCTCGGCCTGCCCGGCCCGCGCGACGTCGCCGCTGAGAAGCTCAGGCTGCTGCAGGAATCAGTTGACCGTGTGGCCACCGTCAATGCTTCGCCGTCGAAGGAATCCGCCGTCCCTCGATGACCGAACGGCCGTCGCCGCCCTGCGCCGACCAGAGAACGATCCAGAACCCCTCCCCCGCAGCAACAACCGGATAGCTGACACCGTCGCCGCTGAACATCTGCGGCGGTTGAGCGACGTTGTCGGTGACGGGCCGGAACACCACCCGGCGCGTCTCACCAGCTCGCTCGTCCCAAACGGCGGCGGTGTTCGTGTGTTCGTCGGACGCAATCTGAGGATGGGCGGGATCGGACTCGCCCGAGTCGAGACGAATGCGCGGCGTGAACGCGTCGCCTGACAGCGTCGAGTAGAAGATTCCCTTGCGCGGCGTGTCGCCGGCGACGAGCGTCGGCCACACGATGTGAATTCCGCCGTGTCCGTCAGCGACCATGGCGGGCCCGTCGTCTGGGCATGCGTCGATCTTCCAGCCGTCCTCGCTGACGCGAATCGGAGCGCCGAAGGTCGCGCCGTTGTCTTTCGATCGGGCCACGGCGATGTCGCGCAGGCTGCCCGGGTAGATGTGACGCCAGGCTGCATACACGTGCTCGCCGGCGGTGGCGATTGCGGTCTTGCAGCAGAAACAGACATTGGCCTGGACCATGTGCTCGGACCTCACGCCCTCGTCCTTCCACGAGGCGTGGAACATGTCCTGACGCGGCCCTCCGTCGGGTCGCGGCGGCTTCGATGCGGCAGCCCCGTGCACGTGCGTCATCGGAGGCGCGTTCCGGCCGTCGAGCCAGGTGATGTGAACGGCGCCGTCGTAACCGAGAGCCAGAGAGTGCCAGCCGCGTGCGCCGGTGTGCGTTGCGCCGGCCACCGTGACAGCCGGCGAGAACGTCCGGCCGCGATCCTTCGATGCCGCATATCGAATAACCGTGTGGCCATCGCGCTTCGCCGGCCAGGCCACGTGAATGATGTAGCCGACCCCGACCGCTACCCGAGCCGGCTGCTCGCCCGATGCTCGCGCGTCGCCTTCGATGTCGTTGACGCGAGCCGGAGCGCCGAACGTCGCGCCCCCGTCCGTGCTGACACTGATGTAGATGTCGGACAAGTCCCCGGTGGACGCGGTCCACGTCGCCGCGACGACCTGGCCCAAGGCCGCCACCGACGCCGCAGCGTTCGACCGGCCCGTGACGCCGAGAGCGATGCGGCTGGGTTCGACGTGAGCGGGTGTCGCCGCAGGCTGCGCCTGCTGTCCACCGCCGCACGCGGCTGTTGTGGCAGCGAGCAGGGCGGTCAGCAAAGCCGACTGACCTCGATGTGCACGCCAATCGCCGTAGATCTTCCCCCTACAGGCGGAAGCCACTGGGAATCTCTTCAGACTCTTCATCGTGGTTTTCGCGATCATCGTGATTGCGTCGGGACAGAACATCAGCCTAGAACCTCGCGCGCACGGCGAATTGCCACGTCCGGGGATCGCCGACGGCCGTGATCTCGTTGAAAGTCGGCAGCGGACTCGTGGGATACGGTCCAGGACCGAAGTTCGTGTTTCTCGTCAGGTTGTTGGTTCGGTTGGTGAGGTTGAACACTTCGACCAGGCCTTCCACGCGGAGACGCCAGGCGATCCTGAATGCGCGGCTGACGCGCAGGCTCACGCTGAAGAAGTCGCTTCCGACTCCAGCATTACGCGGGATGAACTCGCCGTCCACGATCGGACGCCCGGCCGTGCCCTGGATGGTCGTCACCCCTGAAGTGATGTTGAACGGCAGCGCCGAGTACGCCTGCAGCATGCTGCTCAACTGAAATCCGTGGCTGAGCATCTCCCACGCATCCCTAGCCGGTTCCATCGACGTATTGACGCCACCGGTGAAGACGAACCGGTGCCGCTGGTCGTCGTCCGATCGGCCCCAGTCCTTCGAGATATCGAGGGGATCGATAGGCGAGCTGAAGAAGTTCTCACCCACGTTGTTCATCGACTTGGACAACGTATAACTGACCCGGTAGAAGCCCCATGCCGTCGGCCGCTGAACGAACGACACGTGAAGGCCATGATAGTTCGAGTCCGCCACGGGCGAGTACTGGCTGTTGTTCGCGTAGTTCGGGTTCGGCCGGCAGCCGTTGTTCGTGCCCGACGCCACACAGGACGGCACATTCTGATTCACGGACATGATCAGGTTGCGGCCGCGAACGTATTGATACCCGATGCTCACGGTATTGCGATCGCCGAGCTGACGCTCGAGTTCGACGCTCGCCTGCCGCGAGGACGCGTTCTCCATGTCCTGCCGCATGGTCGTCAGGTTGACGAGCGTCACCGTCGGGACGACGGCGGTGAGAATGTTCGGAAACACTGGCGCGCCGGCCTGCGTCGGCGACAGGCTGACGCCGACCTGCCGCAGGTTGGCGACGTCGGTCGTGTTGCCGGCCGAGAGCAGCGCGTTGGCGACCGCGCGCAGCGGTACCCGGTCGTAGAAGACGCCAGCGCTACCACGGACGATCGTGTTGCGCGACGCGAGCGGCGTCCAGGCGAATCCCACCCGTGGCGACACGTTGTTGGTGTCGGTGTCGATCGTCTCGAGAAACTGCAGATCGTAGCGCAGGCCTGCGTTGAGCGTCAGGCTGGAGCTCACCCGCCACTCGTCCTGGGCGTAAATGCCAACATTGGCGTTCTCCTGCTGCACGACGCTTTCGCCGAAAGTCTGCGTATAGCCGGCGTTGTTGTAGGTGCCGCTCAGGAAGTTCGCGAGCGACGAGAAGGTGTACGCGCCGCGTACCGACCGTGGATACGTAATCCGGTCGCCGTTGTAGAGAAAGTCGACGCCGGCACGCAGCGCGTGCGCGCCAGCCTGGTGCGACAAGTTGTTGACGACTTGGTACATCTTGTTCAGCCGTCCGGTCGGACTGCCCGACGCGGTGCCGAACGACGCAACACCGGCGATGCTCACAGCCGGGCCGATCGGATCAGTCGGAGGCGCGTGCAGGTCGCTGTACACGAACTGCGCGCGCGTCTCGTTGACGGTCGTGGCCGACACAGTCAGTGTGTTGCTGAACGCGATCGCCTGATCCCGATTGTCCAGCCCTGCCGATGCCGAGGGCGCGTTGAGCGCACCAGCGCCACGCGAGTTGCTTGACGTTACGTCGTAGAGGCTGTACCGAGCGCTGAAGTGATCGCTGCCGTTGAACTGATGATCGATCTTGCCGAGGACGTTCACGCTGTGCACCGGGTTGGGATAGATGCCGGTCACGATCGGCGATCCGGGATAGCCCACGGCGCCGAGCCGGGTGTTGACGGTAGCGACGTTCGCGTCCGAAATCGTGGCCAAGCCCGTCTGATCGAGCAGCCGCTGCTCGGCGTTGGCGAAGAAGAACGTCCGGTCCTTGGCAACGGGCCCACCGAGACTGGCGCCGTACTGCTTTTGCGTCATCGGCAGCTTGGTGCCAGAGAGCGCGTTCCGGCCGTTGAAGGCGTCGTCTCGGAAGTAGCCGTAGAAATCACCGCGGGACAGATTCGTACCGCTTTTGGTCACGACGTTCACATAACCGCCGAGCGCACGCCCGAGCTCTGCCTGTCCGCCCGAGGTCACCACCTGGAATTGGTCAACGGCGTCGACGCCGTACGGCATCCCGCTCAGTCCGGCCGCGTCGTCGTTGGCGGACAGACCATCGACGATGAAGTTGTTCGAGAAGTTGCGCTGGCTGCCGATCGAAAGGCCAGAGCCTGGTACCGCGGACGTCTCGGCAAAGAGCTGCGTGCCGCCGACATTGGTCGGCGACACACCCGGAACCAGCAGCGCGACGTCGAGAAAGTTGCGGCCGTTGAGCGGGAGGTTCGCGACTTCGGTTTGCGAGACCGTCCCGGCGATCTGGCTGCGCGCCGATTCGAGCACCGTCGCGGCGCCGGTCACGGTAACGCTCTCAGCGACGGCTTCGAGCCGGAGGGTGATGGGCAGGTCGAACGCGGAGCCGACCGTGAGGTCCAGCCGGCGCGTCGCGTCCGCGAACCCTGCCTGCCGCACGGCAATCTCGTAGGGCCCGAGCCGCAGGTACGCGAACCTGAATCGCCCTTCTGAGTCGGTCACGGCCTCGCGCGCGATGTTGGTATCGGTTTGACGGGCGGTGATGCGCGCGCCGGCGATCACTGCTCCCTGCGGGTCGGTGATCCGCCCGCTGACGCTGGCGTAGTTGACGGTTTCCTGAGCCGACGCCGCGACAGTCGGCACCGCAAACAAGCACACCAGTACAGCGATCTGAACGAATGGCAGGCGGATGCCGCCATGCCTGCATGACACATTTAGAGAATTCATGGACTCCTCCCTGAACTGAACGGACTTCGAGCGCGAACGCGAATCGAGGTCGGGTTCAGGCGCGGGGAGGGGGACCGAGCGGAACTGAGGCGATGAATGACGCGATCGGCTGCGGCACCGCGGGTGCCGGCTCCGAGCCCACCGGAACGGCAAGCGAAACGAGCGTGGGCATGACGCCCCCGTTCGACAGCGTCATGAGGATGTCGTGCAAGTCGATGATGGGGCGCGCCGCGCAGTCAGGGTCGCCGGACTTTGCCTTGCTGCCGCGGTTGCCGTGCATCGGGCACACTTTGCCGGGGTGCGAGCCCATCGGACAGCACTCGTGAACCTCGGCCCTGTTTCCGCTCGCGAGCGGCTTTTGGCAGCACAGGGCCGCCGGGACGAGCACCTGCATGAACACGTGGCACAGGACCACGGCCAGACCCAGCGAAGCGAGGTGCCGTCGGACGGAAGCCATCGACTCGCTGAAATTATACTGCGAACGTCGCTCGAGCGCCTCGCGGCCCCCTACCGCGGCGTCGACGCGTTTATCAACCGCTGCTTTCAGACCTGCTCGACGCTGAAGGAACGAAGGGGCGGAGTGCCCAACTTACGCTCGGGGCACGTATCGCCGAGGCAGCCGGCTCGTCCGTTGCGATAGAATTTGCACCATGACTAGTCGAATCTGCTTGGCGGGCTTAGTAGCGATGGCCACGGGCCTGTCGAGTGTACTTCTCGTGCCCATGCCTGGGCGCGCTCAGACCAAGCCGGCGCCACCGGCGGCGCCAGCAAAAGCGGCGCCAGCAAAACCAGTACAGACGCTCCCCGTCCTCCGGACGGCGTGGACCGGTGATTACGACGCGATGATCAAGCGGCGCTTGATCCGCGTGCTCGTCCCACACTCGAAGACGAGCTATTTCGTCGAGGCTGGCCAGCCGCGTGGCGTAGTGTACGAAGCGTTCAAAGCGTTCGAGGATGAGATCAACAAGAAGCGTGGAGCACTAAAGGTCAACGTCGTCTTCTTCCCAACAACGCGAGAGAAACTCATACCGGATCTACTCGCCGGACTGGGCGACGTCATTGCGGCCGGATTCACGATTACTCCCGAACGAGACAAGCTCGTCGATTTCGCGATTCCGTCGACGACCAAGCCGGTCAGCGAGGTCGTCGTGACCGGACCGCAATCGCCGCAGCTGGCGTCACTCAACGATCTCGCCGGCAAGGAAGTCTTCGTCCGCAAGTCGTCGAGCTACTGGGAACATCTCGAGCAGCTCAACGCCCGCTTCAAGAAGGAAGGCAAAGCGGCGATCGTCCTTCGTCCGGCGCCCGAGGATCTGGAAGACGAGGACCTCCTCGAGATGCTCAACGCCGGCCTCTTCGGCATCGCCGTCGTCGATGACTACAAGCTGGATATCTGGGCGAAGGTTTTTCCCAAGATCAAGGTCCGTCCGGACCTAGCGGTGAGCGCCGGCGGGGAGCTGGCGTGGGCGATCCGGCCGAACAGCCCGCAACTCAAGACCGCGCTCGACGCGTTTCTGAAGACGCATCGCCAGGGCACGACATTCGGCAATACGCTGCTCAAACGGTACCTCGGCAGCACGAAATTCGTCGAGAACGCCCGATCGCCCGCAGAGATCAAGAAGTTTCAATCGGTCGTCGACTTGTTCAGAAAGTACGCCGGCAAGTATGACGTCGACTTTCTCCTGATGCTGGCGCAGGGCTACCAGGAGTCGCGCCTCGATCAGAAAGTGAAGAGCCAGGTGGGCGCCGTGGGCGTGATGCAGGTCATGCCAGCCACGGGCAAGGAACTTGCCGTCGGCGACATTTCGCAGCTCGAGCCGAACATCCACGCCGGCGTGAAGTACATGCGATTCATGATCGATCGCTACTACAAGGACGAACCCATGACGCCCATCAACAAGGGTCTGATGACGTTCGCCTCCTACAACGCCGGGCCGGCGAGGGTTCGTCAGCTCCGTCAGGAAGCCGGACGGCGTGGGCTCGATCCGAACGTGTGGTTCAACAACGTCGAGGTCGTCGCCGCGGACAAGATCGGCGCGGAGACCGTCACCTACGTCGCCAACATCTACAAGTACTACGTCACGTACCGGCTCGTGGTCGAAGACATGGAGCGTGAGAAGGCGCTGAAGAAGCAGTAGCCGCTACAGCTCTACGCTCCTCAGGCGCAGGGCGTTGATGATGACGGACACCGAGCTGAACGTCATGGCCGCACTCGCCCAGATCGGGCTGATGAGCACGCCGGTGAACGGATAGAGGACGCCGGCCGCGACCGGCACACCCACGGCGTTATAAACGAAGGCCAGGAACAGGTTCTGACGGATGTTGCGCATCGTCGCGCGGCTGAGCCGCCGCGCGCGGACGATGCCCGCCAGGTCGCCGCCGACGAGGGTGATGCCGGCGCTCTCGATGGCGACGTCAGTCCCGGTGCCCATGGCGATGCCGACCGAAGCGGCCGCGAGCGCCGGCGCGTCGTTGATTCCGTCCCCCGCCATCGCCACCACGCGACCCTCGCGCTGCAGGCGTTCGATGACGTCGCGTTTCTGGTCCGGTTGAACCTCGGCGATCACCTCGTCGATGCCCACCGCGTCGGCGACGGCCTGCGCCGTGGCGCGGTTATCGCCTGTCAGCATGACGATGCGCAGGCCCTCGGCATGGAGATACCGGATCGCCTCGGCCGCCGAGGGCTTGATCGGATCCTCGACCGTCATCACGCCCGCAAGGCGGCCGTCGACGGCCACGAAAATCGCCGAGCGCCCGGCGGCCCGGCCACCGCCGGTCGCGGTGTCGAGTTCGGCCGGATCGATGCCGTTCGCACGCATCATTTTCGCGCTGCCCACCAGAACGGGATGTCCCTCGATGCTGCCCGAGACGCCGAGCCCCGCCAGCGCCTGGAAGTCCGACACCGCCGCCCGCTTGATGCCGCGCTCGCGAGCCGCGCCGGCAACGGCAGAGGCGAGCGGATGCTCGCTCGCCTGTTCGAGTCCCGCCGCGTACTTGAGCACGTCCTGATCGGAGAACGGAGCGACGGGCGTCACATCCGTCAGCCGCGGCCGACCCTCGGTGATTGTCCCTGTCTTGTCGACGACGATGGTGTCGACTCTTTCCAGGCGCTCGAGGGCTTCGGCGTTCCGAATCAGCACGCCGGCCGACGCGCCGCGGCCCGTGCCGACCATGATTGCCATCGGCGTCGCAAGACCGAGCGCGCACGGACACGCGATGATGAGCACGGCGATGGCACTGAGCAGCGCGAGCGCAAAACGTGGATCGGGTCCCCAGACATACCAGCCAACGAAGGCCGCGATCGATACGACGACCACGGCGGGCACGAACCACGCCGACACGGCGTCGGCGAGCCGCTGGATAGGGGCGCGCGTGCGCTGCGCCTCGCCCACCATCCGGACGATCTGCGCCAGCACGGTCTCGCTTCCGACGCGCTCGGCGCGCATCACGAAGCTGCCCGTCCCGTTAATGGTTGCGCCCGTGACCCGTTGTCCCGGCTCTTTGACGACTGGCACGGGCTCGCCCGTGAGCATCGATTCGTCGACCAGGCTGCGGCCCTCGACCACGAGCCCGTCGGCGGGAATCTTCTCGCCAGGCCGAACGCGGAGGCGATCGCCGAGCCGTATGTGGGCCACCGGCTCGTCGAGCTCCTCTCCGTTGCGAATGATCCGCGCGGTCTTGGGCGCGAGGTCGAGCAGCTGACGAATCGCGGCGCTCGTTCGGCCGCGCGCCCGCAGCTCGAGGACCTGCCCAAGGAGCACGAGAACGGTGATCACGACAGCCGTATCGAAGTAGGTCTCGACGGCGCCGTGCACACGGAAGTCCGCCGGGAAGCTCCCCGGCGCGAGCGTCGCGGCGACGCTGAACAGCCAGGCCGCGCCGATGCCGAGTGCGATGAGCGTGAACATGTTGGGCTGGCGCGTCCTGATCGATGCCCACCCGCGCTCGAAGAACGGCCGCCCAGCCCACAGCACGACCGGCGTCGAGCAGACGAGCCCGATCCAGTTGATGGCCGTCATGGGGAGGACCTCGACCGCCGTGCCACCCAGGAAGATGGTCGAGTGCCAGCTCCGGAACACGCCCAGCATGTCGGCCATGGCGAGGATGAACACCGGCGCGCCGATTGCCGCCGAGATCCAGAAGCGGCGGGTCATGTCGACGAGCTCCGGGTTCGGGCCATCGTCTGCCGAGACCGTCATCGCCTCGAGCGCCATGCCGCACTTGGGGCACGCCCCCGGCCCGTGCTGGACGACCTCGGGATGCATGGGACAGGTGTAGAGCGCGTCGCCCGGCGCCGACTTGGTGCCCTCCGCACGCGGTTTGAGGAACGACTCGGGGTCGGCCTTGAACCGCGTCAGGCAGGACGGGTTGCAGAAGTAGTAGCGCGTGCCCTGATAGTCGTGCGATCCCGCCGCGGTCGCGGGTTCGACGGTCATCCCACACACCGGGTCTATCGGCACTGTTGGTCTCCGGCCAGATCGTCGAGAATCGGGCACTCGGGCCGGCGATCGCCATGGCAGTGCTGCACGAGCTGGTGTAGCGTGCGACGCATCGCCTGGAGTTCGTCGATTTTTTGATCGAGCTCGCTGATGTGCTGTTGCGCCACGCGCCGGACGTCGGCGCTGGCGCGGCGCCGGTTGCGCCAGAGGCCGAGCAGCTGCTCGATCTCCTTCATGGAGAAGCCGAGGTCGCGGGACCGCCGGATGAAGCGCAGCGTGTGGATGTCGTTCGCGTCGTAGATCCGATAGCCGCCGTGGGTCCGACGGGCCTTCGTAACCAGCCCGATCGACTCGTAATGCCGGATCATCTTCGCCGACACGCCGGATTCCTGCGACGCTTGCCCGATGTTCATGCCATCAGGATTAACCTTCCCATGATTGGAATGTCAAGAACGGAATGGCCCTTGGCGGACACGGGGCGCCTGCCGTAGCATCGCGGGCATGATGCCATCGCCATTGAAGCCCGTGACCACCACTCAGCTTCCGACACCGGTCGGACCCTACTCTCCAGGCGTCGTCGTCGGCAACCTCGTGTTCGTGTCCGGCCAGGCTGGCCGAGATCCCCACACCGGCCACCTGGCCGACGACGTGGAAGCACAGACCGAGCAGACGCTGCGCAACGTTGGCGCCATCCTCGAGGCCGCAGGGTCGAGCCTCAGCCACGTCATCCGATGCGGAGTCTTCCTCGTCGACATGAGCGAGTTCCAAAAAATGAACGCTGTCTACGCCCGGATGTTCGGCGACCACCGGCCCGCGCGCACGACCGTCGAAGTCTCGGGCCTGCCGGGCGAGGGGCTGCGCGTGGAGATCGACGCGGTGGCGGTACTCAAGCAAGGGTAATTGCGGAAGAAGCGGCGACGGAGGAGGACGGAGTCAACGGGTTCACCTCGGAGGCACGGAGACGAACGAAGACGCACCTAGAAACCCAGCAGGTGCTTTGAGTTGTGCCGTTCTCTCGATGCCGCCCGCGCTTCGCGCGGCACGACCGGTCCTCCGTGCGTCTCCGTTTGCCTTCGTTACTTCGTGTTGAACCCGTTGTCTCCGTCACCTCCCGTCTTAGTATCCTCCCACCCCAAACTCAGTACAATCGCCTCATGTCGGAAGTCGCGCTCATCACCGGCGCATCGGGCGGAATCGGCGAGGACCTCGCGCGGCTGGTGGCTGCCGGCGGACGCGACGTCGTCCTGCTCGCGCGCAACGCCCCGAAACTCCAGGCCCTTGCCGATGAGCTCTCGCGTGCCCACAAGATCTCGGCGACGGTCCTCGCGGTGGATCTGTCAGCGCCCGGCGCGGCTGACGAGGTGGCGCGCACGCTCACCGAGCGCCGTATCGCCATCGACGTGCTGATCAACAACGCCGGGTTCGGCACTCACGGCGAGTTTGCGCGGGAGGATCCCGCCGAGCAGTCGCGCATGCTTCAGGTAAACGTGGTGGCCCTGACGATGCTGACACGGCTGCTGTTGCCGGGAATGATCGAACGGCGGCGCGGGCGGGTCTTGAACGTCGCCTCTACGGCCGCATTCCAATCAGGGCCGCTGATGGCGGTCTACTACGCCTCGAAGGCGTACGTCTTGTCGCTGTCGCTCGCGTTGAGCGAGGAGACGGCGGGCACGGGCGTGACGGTCACCTGCCTCTGCCCTGGCCCGACACGCACCGGCTTTCAGGAGCGTGCCCAGATGAGCAAGTCACGTCTGTTTGGAGTGGCGAGCGTGATGCACTCAGCCGATGTGGCACGCGCCGGCTACGACGCGATGATGAACGGACGCGCGCTCATCGTTTCCGGCGTGGCCAACAAGATCGTCGCGCAGAGCGTGCGGTTCGTCCCCCGGCGCGTCGCGGCAAAGATTGCCGGGGCCCTCAACGCCGACCGCTGATGCCGCGATTCAAGCTCGTCATCGAGTACGCCGGCACCAGGTACAGCGGCTGGCAGATCCAGAAGAACGCCCGCACGGTACAGGGCGAAATCGATCGCGCCATCCGCGAGGTGGCGGGACGCCGCGAATTCGAGCTCTACGGCTCGGGGCGCACAGACGCGGGCGTCCACGCGCTCGCGCAGGTCGCGCACCTCGAGCTCTACACGAGCCTGGCGCCGGAGCCGCTGAGGCGGCGCCTCAACGACGAGCTGCCGGCCGACATCCACATCCTGACGATCGACAAGGCGCCGCACCGCTTCCACGCGCGCCACGATGCCGTGTCGCGCAGCTATCTGTATCAGATCTCGCGGCGCCGCACCGCGTTCGCCAAGCCGTTCGTATGGTGGATCCGCGAGCCGCTCGATCTCGACGCCATGCGCCGCGCGGCGGAGGCTTTCATCGGCCGCCAGGACTTCGCCGCTTTCTCGGACGACGACCCCGACGAGAAATCCACGGTCGTCGTTCTCGAGCGCATGGAGCTTGTCGAAGCCGGCGCGCTCGTGCTCGTCCGCGTGCAGGGCTCACACTTTCTGTGGAAGATGGTGCGCCGAATCGTCGGCGTGCTCGCCGCGGTGGGACGCGGCGAGATGACGCCGGCCGACGCGGCGCAATTGTTCGGCGCGCGCGGCGGTGGACGACCTGGAGCCGCCACACCTGCCGAACTGACCGCGCCAGCTGCCGGATTGTTCCTCGAGAGGGTGTCTTACAAGGGCGACCCGCTACCGGGACCCGTGCGCCCGGTGATCGCGATCGAATGATGGGGGCTTCTAGCTGCTAGCTGTTGGCTGCTCGCTGCTCGCTGCTCGCTGCTCGCTGCTGGACCCTACCGCACAATTCTCAATCCGGTCGGCGCCCCAGGTGGATTGCCACGGCCCCACCCAAGCTGAACGACTTCGAAGTCGTCGGCTCGCAGGGAATGGAACGCTGGGTTGAGCACGCTGTTGTTCCAGCGCGCGTCCATCGTCCCCGTGATGTACATGTCGGAACCGTTGTCCGCCAGGATGAGGCCGTAACGCTTCATCGCCCGGAAGATCTTCTGCATTTCGGGCGAGTAGCTGGAGATGTCCTTCGAAGCCTTCATCCGCATGCGGGTGCCCATCGGTGGCGCGCCGGTCGTCGATCCGGCGCGGTGGGACGCCGGCCAGACATAGCCGTTCGTCGCGCGCGTCGAGAACCGGAACGCGTGCGTGATCTCGCCGGCGCCATAAACGTCTTCGTAGCGCACGAGACCAGGGAGAATCGCGAGGCCCGCGGCATCCGCCGATGTCCACGTATCAGGGCGTCGCGAGTTGGTGCTCAAATCGAAGATCGCGCCGGACCCGGCGTCCCAGCGGCCTGCGGCCGCGTTCCACTGCGTTGCAAACACCTCGTAGAGCAGCCAGCGATCGCGATCGATGATCAGCAGATGGCGGTCACCGGACGTGCCGCCGCCAGGCACGTCGCCCTCGATGAAGTGCGGTACGGTCTTGGCCTCTTCGGGGATGGGATAGCCGGGCAGGCCTGGCACACCCGTGTCGCTTTCGTCGCTGTATTCGAAGGTCACCGGCACTCGCGCCTGATCGCCGGCGACGACAACATACGGAATGCCGTATGGCGGCGGACCGAAATCGGGATGGAGCTGACGAGTCGCGCCGATCCAGGAGACGAACTGCGCCGAGCCCGGGTCGAGCGGTGCAGCGCTGACGTCCTGGTTCCACCAGTTCGTCGCTGGGAAGACCTGACGGCCCGCCAGCGACTCGAGCAGCACCGGAGGCGCCGCCGCGGAAACGACTGCTAGTGCCGCGGCGAACACGACGGCAACAGCGACTGGACGGAGATGCACCCGATTCCAACCTTCACGCCGCGTGCCGAGAAGCATGAGGCAAGGTAAGTCGTCGTATTGCAACTGCTTACATGGCTTCTCAGGACAGGGGATGGATACAGTTCATTGTCCGATCCTGTCGTCCGCCCCCGCATCTCTGTAATTGCTTTATTGGTGGCGGGTCCGAACCTCTCAGGAAGGGTTGGGCCTCCACGCGAACGGCCAGCCACTCAGACACCGATGTCCTCGTTCCACAATCCCGGATTCGCCTCGATGAACGTCTTCATCAGGCGCACGCAGCGTGGATCCTGCACGACCTCGACCGACACGCCCTGCGATCGCAGGAGGGCTTCTTCGCCGAGGAATGTCTGGTTCTCGCCGATGACGACCTTTGGAATGCCATAGAGCAGGATGGCGCCGCTGCACATGGCGCACGGCGAGAGCGTGGTGTAGATCACCGACTCGCGATACACCGAGGCCGGCTGCCGGCCGGCGTTCTCGAGCGCGTCCATCTCACCGTGCCGAATCGCGCTTCCTTGCTGAACCCGGCGATTGTGTCCGCGCCCGATGATGCGTTCGCGATGGACGATCACCGAGCCGATCGGAATGCCGCCCTCGCGCGCACTCTGCTCGGCTTCCGCGATCGCCGCCTGCATGAACTTGTCTGGCATCGGTCGGTCCACGCCGAAGTATATCTGCGCCAGTCCTCGACGCCGTCGAATCGCAGTCCGATCTCTAGGACCGGATCGCCAATGCTGCGTCCATGGATCGTGTCGGCGACGCAGCGAGCCGCGGTCTTCGATTCGAGCGCGATTTCATGCACGTTCCCAGTCGAGACGAGATCCGGCCAGCCGCTTGCACAGAGCGCGTCTTACAAAACTGCCATCCGATCGTTCGCTCCAGACGGAAACAGGCGCGCAGGCGTCTGAACTAGCACGGCGGACCTCGCGGCCCGCAAGGTTTCTCAGTTCCCTCGTTCTCTGTACGTGCCCGGCGTTTGTGCGCCAGGAACACGTGTCCTTGGGAGGCGGCTGATGGTGATGCAACTGCGAACGTTCGTCGGAATCCTCGTCCTCGGTACCGCTGCGTTCGCCTCGCCGGTGGCGCGCGCGCAGGAGCCCGCGCGCACGGACGGCTGGGTCGTGCTCGCGCTGGACGACTACCGCGCGCTGCGGGCGCGGGCCTTTCCATCGACGCCCGACCCCTTGCCTCCGCCCGTCGATGCGACGCTGACGCGTGTCGATTACGAGCTGCGTGTGAATGGCGACAGCGTAACCGGCGAAGCACGGTTGACGATCGACGTCCTGAAGCAAGGATGGGTGAGCATTCAAATGCCGGCAGGACTGCTCGTGCGTGGCGCACGCCTCGACGGCCGCCCGACCGCGCTCGTCGACGGCAACCCGCCACGGGTGCTGGTGTCGCGTTCCGGGCGCTCGGTGGTCGCGCTCGAGATCGTCGTGCCGATCGAAGCCGCGGGAGGCATCGAAGCGATGACGCTGCCAGCCTCCGCGTCAGCGGTGTCGGCCGTCACGCTGATCGTGCCGCGCACGGGCATTGACCTGGCGGTGAGCGGCGGCTTCGTCGCAGAGCAGACCGAGGCCAACGCTGAGAATCGATGGACCGTGTACGGATCGCCGGGACGGCCCCTCAGGTTCTCATGGAAGCGCAAAATCGACGATCGGCGATCGACGCAGCCGCTGCGCGCCAAGGCACGGATTATCGAGCTCGTCGCGCTCGGCGAGGATGCCTCCCAGATCACCGTGAGCGTGTTCGTCGAGGTCCTTCAGGGTCTGGCGCGCGACGTGGTACTCACGATTCCGGAGGGCGTGTCGGTGAATCAGGTTTCGGGAGCCACCGTCGCCGACTGGAAGCACGAATCGGGCTCGCTGACCGTCTCGTTTCTCGAGCCCATCGCCACGTCGACGTCGCTCCTCGTCTCCGCCGAGGTGCGCGCGCCGCGCGAGGGGTCGATCGCGATTCCCATCGTCCGCATGCCAGCCGCCGAGCGGGAGAGCGGCGGCGTTGCGGTCGATGTCATCGGCGCCGGAGAGATCACCGATCGCCAGCCTCGCGGGGTCGACCCCGCCGATCCCAGCGACCTTGGCGACATCCTCGAGAGCCGCGAGTCGCCCTCGATGGTGGCCTTCGGATTCAAGCCGCTGCCGGGCAGCGCCGCGCGCGGGTTGACGGTCACGGTGTCGCGATACACGCCGCAAGCGGTGCTGGTCGCCAATGTCGAGGAAGCGCGCTACGAGGTGCTCGTCGGGGAGGATGGCAAGATGCTCGTGCGCGCGCGCTACGCCGTCCGCAACAACCAGCGCGCGTTTCTCGCGCTCAAGCTGCCCGCGCAATCGGTCTTGTGGAGCGCAGCTCTGGCGGGCCGGCCTGTCCGCCCGGGTGTCTCGGTTGACGGCGGCTACCTGCTGCCGCTGCTCAAGGGACGGGCGGGCGAAGCGGCGCCGACCTTTGCCGTCGAGCTCGTCTACCTGCAACGCACGCCTGCCTGGACCGAGAAGGGAGAGGCTCGCGTCGAGCTGCCGTCAGTGGATCTTCCCGTCTCTCGCACGGGCCTGGCGGTCAACTACTCCCCGCGTTTCCATGTCGAACCCAGGACTGGCGTGTTCCGTGCCGAGCCCCGGCAGGAGCCCTGGAGCGCGGCGCTTCGCAGCAACGAGGGCACCGCGGCGGCGGCCCCACCGCCGCCACCAGCAGCGGCCCAGGCCGGCGGCGATCGTGAAGCCGCAAGCGCCAAGGCGCTGGTCGATCGGTTTCGCAAGGACCTGGGCCGGACGTCCGCGGGGACCATCCCGGTCCACGTGACCGTACCCGACGTCGGCCCTTCGTTTTTCGTCGCAGCCGAGCTCACGGCCGAAGCGTACGCGCCGGCGCTCGATGTCCAGTACAAGCGTCTGAGCCAGAGGTAGGCGATGGCAACCATGACAAGCATCACAAAGACGACCACACTCACGGCGGTTCTGCTGTCGTGCGCGTCCCTTACCGTCACGAGCACGCTCGCACAGGAGCGCGGGCCGGCCGGCACCGTCACACTTACGCGCACCGACTACGACCGGTTGCTCGATCTCGCCAGCCGGCAACCTCGTCCGCCTGACGGCGCGCCGCTGGCTGCGGCGCTCACCCGCGCCGACATCCGCGCCCGCGTCGCGGCCGGGATCGTGCGCGCGACGATGACGGTGGATGGCGAGGTGTTCCAGACAGGAACGGTGAAAGTTCCGCTGATCAAGGACGCGACGCTCCTCGACGCGCGTACCGGCCGATCGTCCGCTGGCCCTCGTTGCCGAGGGCAACGCACATGTCGCACTCGTCGCCGGTCCAGCGACGTTCGCCGCCACACTCGAATGGGGATCGTCGGTCACGACCAGTCCCGGCCGGGGATCGTTCGTCCTGCCGGTACCGCCAGCCGGGAGCGTGACGGCGACCTTCGACGTTCCCGGCGAGCAATCGGACCTTCGCGTCTCGCCGGGTCTCGTGCTCCGGCGGACGTCTGCCGGTGGCCGCACCCTCATCGAGGCGACGCTCGATCCGGGATCGCCGACGCAGGTCTGGTGGTCTTCGAGAGAGACCGGACCGGCGGCCGCGCCACGTGACACACGAGTGCTCGCGGACGTGAAAACGCTCGTCACCATCGGCGACGCCGATCTACGTCTCCTCTCGCTCATCGACCTGACCGTCGTGCAGGGCGAGCCTGCCGAGTTCGAGGTCCGGATTCCCTCCGGCTACGAGCTCGCCGGTGTCACCGGCAGTTCACTCGACCGCAGCGAGCAGCAGGGTGAGCGGGTGCTGCTCGTCGTCTCGGCGCCGGCACGGAGGCGTCATCAGTTTCTGCTCAATCTCGAACGCGCGGGCGCAGGCGGATCGTTTGCGCTCGATACGGGACTGCCCTCGGTGCCCGGCGCGCAGCGCGAAACGGGAGAAGTCGCGATCGAAGGGATCGGCACGCTCGAGATCTCATCCGTTGACGTTCCCGGGCTCCGCCGAATGGACGTCCGTGAGGTTGACCCGGCCTTGACGTCGGTCGCGCGCCAATCGCTGCTATCGGCGTATCGGTATCAGCGATCGGCCAGCGGCGTGCCGTCGCTCGCGCTGAAGGTCACGCGCTTCCCCGACGCCGCGGTACTGGCAGCCATCGCCGAGCGCGCCGTGGCGACCACGCTCGTGACGAGCACGGGGCGCGCGCTGACGGAAGTGACGTTGTGGCTGCGCAACCGCGCGCAGCCCTTCATGAAGGTGTCGCTGCCGCCGGGCGCGTCGATGCTGTCGGTCGCGGTCGCCGGGTCCCCGGCCAAGCCTGCCGAAGGCGTCGACGGCATGCGTGTCCCGCTTCTTCGGCCCGGCTTCCGGCCCGATGGCTCGTACACTGTCTCGTTCGTCTACCTGCACGCGGGAACGGCGTTCGCCAAGAAGGGCGAGATGCAGATGACGCTCCCGCGAATGGATGTCCCGGTCAGCGTCGTCGAATGGGAGCTCTTCCTGCCGGATCAGTATCGCGCCGATCGATTCACGGGCACGGCGATCGCGGCCTATCTCGTGGCGGAATCGTCCATCGGGCCGATCGCGACAGTGTCCCCCATCGACGCTGTCGGCATGGGAGAAGCCGTCGCAGGCCAGATAGCGGGACGCGCACTGGACGCACAGGGCGGCGCGATTCCTGGCGCAACCATCGTCGCGGAGGTCTCGGGCCAACGTCGAACGACCGTAACCGGAGCCGATGGCCGGTATGTCATCTCGGATCTCCCGGCGGGTCAGTTGTCGGTGAGCAGCCAACTGCCGGGGTTCAAGACCGCGCAGCGGACACTGACTTACGATCAGCGTCCGCGACAAATTGATTTTCAGATGGCCGTGGGAGGCGTGGAGGAAACGGTCAGCGTCGCATCCGAGGCGCCGCTCATCGATATGCGAAGCTCGTCGGTCGGCCGTAGTGATCAACTCCATGACCGGGGCGAACAACAGCAACGGCCGGCAGCGGGATGACGCATCGCGGCGCGCGACACTTGAGTCGCGCGCGCAGGAGCCGTCGGTGAATGTCCAGAGCCTTCAGCGTCGCGCAGCCGGCGTGCTGCCGGTCAGGATCGACATTCCGCGTGCGGGGACGTCACACCGCTTCCTCAAGCCCCTCGTCGTCGACGAGGAAACGGTGGTGCAGTTCAGATATCGGAGACGGTGAGTAGCTCTGGTCCGGCTGAAGCCGGACGCTACGAATGTCACCGGGCCAGCGTCATCTGCCCGTCGTAGTGTCCGGCTTTAGCGGACCATGATTCGTAGTGTCCGGCTTTGGCCAGGACCATGAGTCGTAGTGTCCGGCTTTAGCCGGACCATGCCGTCGTAGTGTCCGGCTTTAGCCGGACCATGCTGTCGTAGTGTCCGGCTTTAGCCGGACACTACGAGCCATCTCACGGACCGGGCTTCTCCGGGACCAGCGTCACGACCGTATAGCGGTCCGCCGGGAAGTACTTCTTGAACGTCTCGTGCAGCACCGCCGGCGTGACCGCTTCGATACGCTGCAGGCGGCTCAAGATGAGCAGCGGGTCGCGGCCGAGCAGCCGCGCCGACTGCAGGCGGCCGAGCCAGAAGCCGTTCTGCTTGACGGACGTTTCGTAGGCGCGTCTGGCGGTTTCCTTCGCGCGCGTCGTCAGATCGTCGGTCGGGCCCGCGGTCTGCAGGCGCGCGACTTCTTGCTGCACGCGCGCGATCATCTTGTCGACGTTGTCGGGCGAGGCGCTGAACGAAACGTCGATGTGGCCGCCGCCGCGCTGCGGCGTCAGCTGGGACAGGCCCACAGAGACGCTGTAGGTTTCTCCCAGCTCCTCGCGCAGGATGTCGCGCAGGGCGATCTCCAGCACTTCGGTGACCGCCTCGACGCGAGTCTGCTCGTTCTCTTCAATCGGCGGATCGGCGAAGTAGCTGACGACTGTCTGGCTCTTCGGCTCCTTGCCCTTTTCGACGCGCGCCCGCTCGGCTTTCGGCGGAAACGAGATGCCGACGTCCTTGAAGCGGCTGGCCGCCGTCTTGGTGGATGGCAGCGACGCGACGTAACGCGTCAGCATCGGCAGCACCTCGTCCACTTTGAAGGCGCCGACCACGAAGAGGCTGAAGTCGGCCGCGTTCGCGAAGCGCTCACGATAGAACGACACCATCGCCGCGCGGTCGAGCGCGCCGATCCGTTCGATCGTCAGCGGCCGGGACGTGTAGTGCCCCATCGTCAGGATCTGGCCGAGCTTGTCGCCGTACACCGCCGTCGGGCTGCTCAGGCGGTTGACCACGGCGGCCTCGAGCTGGCGCTTGATCAGCGCAAACGCTTCCGCGTCGTCGCCGGGCGCGGTGAACTTGATGTGGAGCAGCTGGAGCGCCGTCTCGATGTTGGCGGGCGTGCTCGAGCCCTGGATGCCGTGCGACGACAGCGAGATGAAGGGCGAGGCAGAGGCGATCTTGCCGGCCGTCAATTTCGGCAGGTCGATCGCCCGGTGGCCGCCGGCGCCGGACAACTCGACTTGTCCGGTCGCGAGCTGCGCTTCGACGTACTTGTCCGGAGCGGCAAGCGAACTGCCCCCGGACGCCGTGAGGGCGAACAGAACCTGATCGTTCTTGAAGTCGGTCGGCTTGAGCCAGGCCTCGACGCCGTTCGAGAGCTGGACCACAGTCACGCCAAGCTCCGGAATCTCGCGCCTCCCGGCGACCGACCCAGGATCGGGCGCGCGCGCGAGCAGCACGGCGCTGCTGGCCGTATCAGCCCAGGGCGTGACGGCCACGGCATCGGCTGCGGTGATCGCGGCCGTGAGCTGCGCGTCGGTGGGAACCGAGACGCCGGCCTTCTGGGGCGAGACTGCCAGGATCACGCGGCTGGTGTCGGCAAACATCGCCTTGGCCGCCGTGGTCACCTCCGCCGTCGTGATCGTCGGCACGAGCGCCTGCACGAGCTGGTGCTCGTAGGCGATCCCCGGCGTCGGCTCGCCCTGCAGGAAATGGTTGATGTACTCCTGCACGTAGGATCCGCTTTCGCTCTTGTCACGCTCCGCGTACGCCCGGTCGTAGCTGGCGAGCATCCACTTGCGCGCGCGGTCAAGCTCTCCGGCGCCGAACCCATGTTGCTCGACGCGATTCGCCTCCACTTCGAGGGCCACCAGCCCACGCTCGATCTTCCCATCCTGAACGCTCGCCGCGAGCGTGAACGTGTCGACGGTCGGGGTAAGATCGCCGCCGTAGGCGCCGGCGTTGAGGAACGGCGCATCGGCCTTCCGCGAAATCTCGTCGAACCGCTCGTTCAGCATCTCGTAAGCCATCGACGCGACCAGGTTGCGCCGGTAGTCGCTGACCTTGTCGTGCGACCCGCTCGGCCGCTTCCGCACGATAGACACTGACGACTGCGTCGCCTCGGCGTCGGTCGCCATCTTGACCAGCACTTCCGACTGGAGCGGCATCGAGTAGTCGCGAGAGGGCGGCGGCGTCGCGGGCCGGGTCAGCGGTCCGAACTCCTGCTTGATCAGCGCTTCGAGCGCGACCGGATCCATGTCTCCCACCGCGACGACAGCCATGCGGTCGGGCCGGTACCACTTGGTATAGAAAGCTCGCAGCTCCGTCGCGGGAAACGTCTTCAGGATCTCGGGCTTGCCGATCGGCAGCCGTTCGGCGTACTTCGACTTGGCAAACAGCACCGGAATCTGCTGGTCGCGGAGCCGCGACCCCGCGCCGAGACCGCCGCGCCATTCCTCGACGACGACGCCGCGCTCCTTGTCGATCTCCTTCGGATCGAGCGTCATGCCGCCCGCGAAGTCCGCCAGCGCCTGCATGCCCTTTTCGACGATGCCGGCCTTGTCGGTGGGCAGCTGAAACATATAGATGGTGTCGTCGAAGCCGGTCTGCGCGTTGACGTGCGGACCGAGGCGGGCACCGGTCGATTCGAGGGCGGCGACGAGTTCGCCGGGCTTGAACCGCTTCGTGCCGTTGAATCCCATGTGCTCGAGGAAGTGCGCCAACCCCTGCTGCGCGTCGGTCTCGTCGACCGATCCGGCCTTGACCGCAAGCTGCAGCATCACGCGCTTCTCGGGACGCGCGTTCCGCCGCACGTAGTAGCGCAATCCGTTGGGCAGCGCACCGGTCGTCACCGCCGTGTCGAGCGGAATCACGTCGGCAGGTGCAAAGGCCGTCGCCTGCGGCGCCGGGACCTGCGCATGGCCGGACGCCTGCACAACCACGCCGAGCACGAGCGCGGCCAGCGCCGCGCGGAAGGTCTTGATCAGCATGAAGAAACTCTACCCCAGGGAGGCCAAAGCCGATAGCGAACCGGGACGAATGGCCGGCGCCTGACCGTGGACGACCCCTGGGAAACTGTGAGATCCGCGTCATCCGCGTCCGCTTCCCCCTTGAAACCCGCGTGATCCGCGTCCCGTTTCCCCTGAAATCCGTGATCCGCGTCCCGTTCCCCTCCTGAAATCCGCGACACGACAGCGTCAGCACAGTCTTGTAAGATCCCCGCAACTCGCTGACCTGCGGAACCCGCATTTCTGGCGCGAACTTCGCAGGTCTTGCCAGGCTACACTCGGGCCCTCTGGAGTCTCGCTTCACCAAGCTGGAGTCTCTCTTCACCAAGAAGGAGCCGTGTCATCATGGGGTTGCGGACCCGCGTCGCCCTTATCCTCGTTGCCGCCACGGTGGCTGGTCTGTCCGGGCCCCTGACGGCACGTCAGCAGCCTGCCGAACGTCCTCGCCCGGCTCGCCCGGATTTCGACATCCGCGAAAGTCGTCCGGCGGCATTGGGATCTGCACGAGCGCAGGCTGAACTGCGGCGCGGACCTTCGACGCGCGGCCGCCGCGGCTCCCGCCTGGACCCGTATACCGGCGCGCTCCGCGTGCTCGACGCGCCCGGCTGGACGGGGGCGCGCGCGGCGGCGCCAGTGGCCTTGCGGAACCGGTTGGTGGGAGCCGTCGATCGACTCGGACTCGACGACGGGGATCTGGACTCGCTGACCGTCCGTCCGCGATTACGTCAGCCGATCAACCGGACTGCGTCACATGACGTTCGCGCAGTCGTTCGATGGCATCCCGGTGTTTGACGGCACGGTCAGCGTCCACATCGACTCGACCGGCGAGGTCGTGCGCGTCACGTCGAGCGCTGCGCGGGGCGAGGGGCGAGTGCGCGCGCCGAAGCTGACCGCGGAAGACGCCGCCACGGTGGCGGCGGGTGACGTCGCCCCTGGAGCGCCTTTCGCTCCCGTGCGCGTCGGGAGCTCCACCGGTTCCGGAGTGGCGCGGTTCGCGCGGGGAAGCTTCCTGCAGGACGTGACGACGTCCCTCGTGTGGTTCGCCATGGACGGCGGCGCACGGCTCGCGTGGCACGTCGAGCTCGAGCCCGACGGCGTCCCGCAGTTCTATGACGTCCTCGTCGATGCCGAAACCGGCGAGCTGCTCCTGCGCCGCAACCGCGTGCTCGATGCGAACGGCACAGGACGTGTCGTGCAATCGACCTCGACGCAGGCCATCGACCCGCGCCTGCCCGATGCGATGCCCGTTGGGGCAGCGGCCTGTCCCCCGCCGACGAATCACGAGGTGCGCGATCTCACGGCGCCTTTCAGAGATCCGGCGACGGTCCTGTCGGACAGCGGCCTGCTGTCGGGGAACAACGTGCACGTCTTCCGCGGCGACACCGTGACGGAGGGCGCGCTCGGCACGTTCGACGGAACGAATTGGTCGTTCGACTTCCCGTTCAATTCGGCGGAGTCGGCCGAAACCGCACTCTTCTTCGCGCTGAACTTCGCGCACGACTTCTTCTACGACCTCGGTTTCGATGAAGCCGCCGGCAACTTCCAGGCCAACAATTTCGCCCGCGGAGGCGTCGGCGGCGATCCGATCGCTGCCATCGCGCGCGCCGGCGGCCGCAATAACGCCTCGTTCCAGAAAGCACGCGAGGGTTCGAGTCCGATCATCAGAATGTTCTTGTGGGACGGCACCGGCTGCTGGTCCGAGGACGTCGACGGAGATGGCCTGCAAGACATCGACGGCGACTTCGACACGGACATCGTCTTACACGAGTTCCACCACGGCGTGAGCCATCGCCTCAATACGTCATTCAACGGCAACGAAGCCGGCGCAATCGGCGAGGGCGGCAGCGACTTTTTCGCGTACTCGATCAACAACAATACATTGCTCGCGGAATACGCCAGGCCGGGAGGCCTGCGCAGCGTCAACGACAAGACCTACAACGACTGGACGTGCGCGAATGGATTCTTCTGCGAGGTGCACGACAACGGCGAGATCTGGGTCAACGTGCTCTGGGATATTCGCGAACGGTTCCGTGTCGACCTCGTCCGCGGCAGCGAGGCGGCGGCGATCAACGAATCGCATCAGTTGTACATCGACGGTCTGAAGCTTTCTCCACCGTTGCCGACGATGCTGGATCTGCGGGACGCGATGCTGCAGGCCGACGCGCTGCGGAACCCCGGCTCGCCTCAAAGCGCGAACTTCTGCGCGCTCTGGGAGTCATTCGCGGCGCGCGCCATGGGCGTCAACGCCACAGACACCGCAGACAACGGGTTCAATCGCGTTGGCGCGAACTTCGATGTTCCAGCTGGATGCAACGCCGTGCCCGGACTCCCGCCGGTAACCCTCTCGGTCTCCGACGCGACTGCTACCGAGGCCGGCACGACGAGTGGCGTCTTCACCATCAGCCGCCAGGAAGCCTCCGACACGGCCGTCGTCAACTTCACTCTTACCGGCACTGCCGCGCGTGGCACTGACTACGTCAGTTCGCCGTTAACAGCAACGATTCCTGCCGGTGCGCTCTCCGTCGACGTGCCCATCGTACCCATCGACGACGCCGCCCTCGAACCCAACGAGACCGTCATCATGACGCTGCGCAGCGGACCCGGCTACATTGTCGGGACGCCCTCCGTGGGAACCGTCACCATCGTCAGTGAAGACGTCGCCCCGGACTTCACTGTGACGGCCCTGACCGTGCCCGCCATTGGCGGGGCGGGGTTGACGCTCACCGTGAGCGACACGACAAAGAATCAAGGTACGGGCGCCTCTGGCGCATCAACGACGTTGTTCTATTTGTCGGTGGATGCGGCGATCAACGCCGGTGACTCGATCATCGGCACGCGGCCAGTGCCCGGGCTGGCAATCGGCGCGAGCGACACCGCCACGACGACGCTGACGGTGCCGGAAACCACCGGATCGGGATCGTTCTGGGTGATTGCCAAAGCGGATGGACTGGAAGTCATCAGCGAGTCCGGCGAGACGAACAACACGCGGATCGCACTGGTGCGGATCGGTCCGGATCTCACGGTCTCGGCCCTGACCGCACCCGCGAGCGCGGGGCCCGGCACCTCGATCCTCGTCAGCGACACGACAAAAAACGTGGGCGCCGGCGCCGCGACCGCGTCATCGTCGACGCGTTTCTATCTGTCGGCCAACTTCACGATCGATTCCGGAGACTACGCGCTCGAGGCTCACGGCGTCGGACCCCTTGCTCCTGACGGATCGACTGCCACGACCACAACGGTCACGATTCCCATGGATGTCCCGACAGGTACCTTCTACCTCTATGCTGTGTCAGATGATGGCAACGCCATCACCGAGCCGCTCGAGACCAACAACACGCGCTTCGTGATGCTGCGCGTCGGTCCCGATCTCTTCATTTCGGCGATGACGGCGCCAACTCGCGCGTCGGCTGGCGCGACCATCGCTGTAACAGACACGACAAAGAACATCGGAGGAGGAGGCGCCGGTTCGTCGACGATCGGTTTCTACCTGTCAGCAAACCTGACGCTCGACGCGGGGGACTTCCGCGTGGCAGGTACTCGCGCCGTGGGGCCACTCGACGCCGGCGCATCGAGCCTGGGCACGACGACACTCGTGCTGCCGGCCGTGTTGCCGGGAACCTGGTTCCTGATGGCGAACGCCGACGACACCTACACGGTCGCCGAGACACAGGAGATCAACAACGTTCGCTACACGACGGTCTACATCGGCCCGGACCTCTCCGTCTCGACCATGAACGCTCCGGTGAGCGTCGTTGCCGGGACGACCATGACCATCACTGACACGGTGAGGAACTACGGTGTAGACCCGGCCGCACCATCAACGACTCGCTACTATCTGTCCTTGAACGGCGCACTCGATGCTAGTGACATCCAGCTCGATGCGGAGCGCACGGTGCCGGCGCTCGGCGTCAACGGCTTCAGCACCGGCTCGGTGACGGTGCACGTCCCGACCGGCATCTCGGGCAGCTACTTCCTCCTGGCCGTCGCCGACGCTGCCGGGGTGGTTGCCGAGTCGAGTGAACTGAACAACGTCGGCCTGCGCCTCATGACCATCAACCCCTAGTCTCATCCGGGGGACGTTGTCCCCCGGACCCCCTTACACGCTCGCTCGCGGGGACCCCAAAGCCCCGCTCCGCTCGCGTGGCTCACTCGCTTCCGCTCGTTCGCGCTGTTTATGAGACAGCTAGTAGTGTCCTGGGCACTCAACGGGGACACTCAACCTTGAGTGTCCCCGGCGCGGGCGAATGGCCCCATAAGGCCCAGGCCCGTTGCTTCAGCGCGGCCCGGCGGGATACGCTTGGCGCTCACTTTCTCATTCATCGAGGACGATTCCAGGCATGAATCCCATCACCGGACTGCTCGCAGCGCTTGGCGTGTTGACAGCTGTATATGTCGCCGGTTGGGCGCGAGCCGTTGTAGGACTGCGACAGGTCGATCGTCGCGAATCGGATGCAACGGATGTCCGGTTTCCTACCGCGTTTCAAATCGCGCTCGGCGCGGTCACGAACTTCTTCGACGCGCTCGGCATCGGCTCGTTCGCCACGACCACGGCCGTCTTTCGCCTGCTCAAGATGGTCCCGGACCGGATCATCCCTGGGACGCTCAACGTCGGCCATACGCTCCCGACGGTTGTCCAGGCCTTCGCCTTCACGGCAATCATTCCCGTCGACGTGCTGACGCTCTTTAGCATGATTGCGGCCGCGGTGCTTGGCGCATGGCTGGGCGCGGGCGTCGTGGCGGGCTGGTCGAAGCGCAAGGTACAGCTCGGCATGGGCGCCGCTCTACTTGCGGCCGCGACGTTCATGCTCATGCGCCAGTTGAGCCTTTTCCCCGCCGGCAGCGAGGAGATTGGCGTGCGCGGGCTGAAGCTGGTGGTCGCCATCGGCGGAAACTTCATGCTCGGTGCGCTGATGACGCTCGGCATCGGGCTCTACGCACCCTGCATGATTCTCGTGAGTCTGCTCGGTATGAGCGAGCGAACGGCGTTCCCGATCATGATGGGGTCATGTGCGTTCCTGATGCCGGTGGGCAGCCTGCGGTTCATCCGCGAGCAGGCCTACAGCTTCCGCAATGCCGTCGGTCTCGCGATCGGCGGTGTCGTCGGCTCCTATGTGGCCGCGAAGTTCTTCGGATCCCTGAATATCCGCACGGTCCGATGGCTCGTGATCGTCGTCGTTCTCTACACGGCCATCACGATGCTCCTGTCCGCCTCGAAAGAGCGGGACGCGTCAGAGGCGTAGCCGGCCAGGGCGTGATGGTGTGATGGTGTAGCTCGAGCCCGTGGCTTCCGCCTTCAGGCGGAAGAAACAGCGTGCCGGAAACTTCCACCTACAGGTGGAAGCCACTCGTGTTCAAAGTGGAAGCCACACGCGTCCTGTGAGTTTCGCGAACCCCGGCCCTCTAGCCTGGAGCCCTGATCCCCGATCCCTGGAGCCCTGACCCCTGACTAGACGAACACGCCCCGCATCGTGGGCGTGTAGCCCGGGAACACCAGATCCAGGTTGGTGTTGCCGAGGCGCCGCAGCACGGTCTCCGCGAGGATGTCGCGGTAGTCGATCGTGACCTGCAGGTCCTGGTTCTGATAGAGCTGACCCGCCGCGAGGCCGGGCCAGGCGGTCAGGACGCGGCCACCCCGCACGGCCCCGCCGATGACGAACATCGCGTTGCCGTGACCGTGGTCGGTGCCCTGGCTCGCGTTCTCTCTGGCCACTCGGCCGAACTCGGAGCAGGCAATCAGGGTAACGTTTTGAATCCGGTTCGCGCCGACCATGTCGGCGTGGAACGCGCCGATGCGCCTGGGCGAACTGCTGCATCGTGACCGCCATGCCGCCATTGATCGGCCCCTGCGCGCTGTGCGTATCCCAGCCGCCGAGATCGATCTGAACCGCTTCGATGCCCATGTCGGCGCGAATCAGCGCCGCCGTCGAGCGCAGGGCCGCTCCGAAGCTGCCGCCGGGGTAGACCGCACCGCCGGCTGGAACGTAGCCATTGATGTTGAGCGCGCTCAACGTGGTGATCGTTCGCTGCGTATTGAGCGCGGCCGTCCGGAGGGGATCCCGCTCGGTCTGGTACGCGCTGCCGAGCCACGCCAGGCGCTGCGTGCGGGTGCTCGAGTTCCCGGAGAGGCCGAAGTTCGCGGGATCGGGAATGGGCAGCGTGTCCGGCGCGCCGACGAGCGTCTGCGGCAGGCCGAAGGCGAAGCCGATGCCCCTCAGCGCCGCGTCGACCCTCATCGGCGGCAGGCTGGCGAGATGCCTGCCGAGCCAGCCGGTTACCACGTTGAGGTCACCGGGCTTCCCGATTTCCATGAAGAACTGCGCGTCGAAGTGCGAACGCGTGGGATCGGTCGAACCGCTCGCGTGCACTACGAGCAGCTGCCCTGACTGGAACGCGGGCAGCAGTGCGGCCATCGCCGGCGGAAAGCCGAAGAAGTTGTCGAGGTTGAGCGCGGCGTTCGCCGGGCTTCCCGGCGGCGGGATGGCCAGCGTCGGCCGCAGCGTGTAGTACGACGGTTCGGCGAATGGCGGCACGAGCGACAGGCCGTCGGCGCCGCCCCGCAGAAAGATCGAGATGAGCACATCCCGGCTGGAGGCGCTCTGAGCGTAGGTGACGCGCGGCAGCCACGCGGGAACGCTCAGCGCGACAGCCGTCGCCGTCCCCCGCGCCATGAACTCGCGGCGCGAGAGCTGACGGTATTCGTCGCACGCCTGGCAATCGGTCGATGTGTTCCTGGACATGACGGTAGCGCTCCTCGTATCTAGCTCAAACCTTGGCATCAGTGCGGCCGTACAACCCTGGCGTCAGTGCCACTGAAAAGCCGGCGATGCCAGCGCCAGTCCGAATGCGTCCCGAATCTGAGTCGACGACGGCACGGTGGCGGTCCCGGTCGGGCGCAGATAGGTGATGAGCGCCGCCTTGTCGACCGACGGCATCTCACCCGCGAAGATCAGCGTGTCGATGCGGTCGGCAATCTGGACCGGACTCGTGGCGCCCGCAAGCAGCGCCGTGAGGTCGACCGTAGCGCCGCTGATGCTGTTGTTCGCCAGCTGGAACGCGAAGTTCCACCGCGGAAGCGGCAGACCGCCCCAGTACTCGAACTCCTGCGGGTAGCCGTCGGGCGGCCCCCATGCGTACGGCGTGTGCCCGGTGCCGGCCAGATAGGTCTGGCGAATCGTGCTGAGCGACGTGATGTTCGCGTTCATGACCCGCAGCGCGGACACGATGTAGTGGAACGGACGCTTGAAGAGCGGCGGCGACCAGAGCACGTTGTCGTAGTGCAGGATGCGCCGCACGAGCGACTTGATATTGCCGCCGGTACGCGTGAACTCACCGGCGATGTCGGCGACAAGCGCGGGCGAGGGATCGTAGTTGAGGAGCCAGCGCAAGAGCTTCTTCGAGACGAACCGCGCGGTGCTCGGATGGTTGATGAGAATGTTCAGGACGTTGAGTCCGTCGTTGAACCCGCCGCCAGCCGCAATCGGCACGCCGAGCACGATCTTGCTGTTGTTGTCGTGACGATTGGGGTCGTAGAAGAACGTGCCGGCGCGCGGATCGCCGGTGTTGAAGTGCGTCCGCCAGCCGGTGAAGCAGCGCGCCACCTCGACGACGTCCTGCTGCGTGTAGCCGCCGTCGACGCCGAGCGTGTGGAGTTCCAGGAGCTCGCGCCCGTAGTTCTGGTTCGGCACTCTGCCGGGCCGCCCGTCGCTCTGCGTATTGTTCAGGTAGGTGAGCATCGCGGGCTCGACGCGCTCGCACTCAGCATGCCGCCGAAAGTGCCGAGCGCGTGCTGCCGATAGACCTCGCGGACTTCGAGCGTCTTGAAGATCCCGACCGACGTGATGTTGGTATTGAAGTGGTCGGCCCAGAACTCGACCATGCGCTCGAGTAGCTGGCGGTTCGAGAAGATCGCGCGGGTGATGGTCGCCTCGGTGAGCTCACGAATTACGACCGCCGAATCCTGGCCGTAGAGGGAAAAGGGCGCCAGGTTGATCGTGATGAGCGGCAGGAGCCGCGCCTCACAATCGGGATCGCCCATCGTCTCGGGGGCGAGCTGCCACTCGAGGTAGCCGTAGTATCCGAGCGAGCGCATCCACGCCACGTCCTCGGTCGTCGCGCCAACGGTCACGCGGCGCAGCAGCCGCATCTCGCCGGTCGGCACGGTGTTCGGCTTCGACCGGGTCGGCGTCCGGACCTGCGCCTCTGCCCGCGCTGCGGCGCCGAGCGCACCCAACCCGAGCAGCGCCCGCCGCGACAACCCTCCGTTACGGGACGGTCGGATCCTCCGCGGTGTCCGCAGGTCTCTCTTCTACGTGTTTCGTGGACGACGCCATGGCTCCCTCTCCTTCACGATCAATTCTGCACGCGGAAGAACCGGCTCCCGATCCCCGAGCTCTGTCCGGCGCTGTCGGTCACCACCCAGGCGATCGTGTGCAGGCCGTTCGAGAGCGTCGTCGTATCGAGCATGAAGAACCCGATCGCCCCTCTCCCGTTGCTCGTGTTGTAGAACCCCGGGAATAGCGTGGCGATGTCCGATCGCACGTTGTTGTAAACCGGATGTCCGCGAAACACACCATCCACGTACACATCAATGGTGCTGCCGTTGGTTGGGATTCCCCCCGCAAACGGTGTCAGGGCCCAGCCGAAATTCACGGTCGTACCAGAAACGGTTTCCCCCTGACCTGGTGTGTCGATGGTGCCGAAGGGCCTGACCGACCCGGCATTCGCCGCAATGATGCGTCGGGTGCCGAGATTTGCCGACATCCCGGCATAGTCGATGGCAAAGACATGCAAGTCGAACGTGCCGTTGCCCTGGTTCGGCAGCATGTTCGTCAGCACCATGAAGCCCCAGCCAGCGTTGTCGTTCGACGGCGTCGACGGGTAGAGCGCCTGCACGTCTGGACGTGCGCCGCGGATGAAGACGGCGCGACCGACGAATATCAAGCCGGCCTCACCAGCAACGGGCGATCGGTATATGTCAACCGCAGCGACGCCCGCATCGTCGAGGGCCCAGCCTGTCACCGCCAATTCGCCTGCGACCGTGACGCCGTTCCCTGGTGTGTCGATGGCCCCGAAGGGCGCGGCGTTAGCCGCCAGCGTGACGGCCACCGTCGCCGTGGCATTGAACGTGCCGGAGACCGAGCTGTGCGCGTACACCACGATCGACCACGCGCCTGAGGGCAAGAGCGAAGACGCCCGCAGGCTGAAGCCCGACGCGGTGAACTGCGCGCCGTGAAGCGCTCCCACGTCCGGGCGGGACAGGCCGTAGGTCGCCTGGCCGAGAAACACCGGATTGCCCGCGGAGGGATAGGCCCACACGTGCACGACGTCCACGCCCGTGCCGCTCGTCGCCGCGCCGTCGACTGCCCAGCCTCGTACCTCGAGCGGCTGTCCCGCGGCGCCAGCCACCGGCGACTCGAGCGACACGATCGCACCTGGGAGCACGCGGAGGATCGATCCACTCGACGCGCTCTGGGCGTCGGGATTGACCATGGTGATCGCCTTCAGGCCCGCCGCTGCACCGACGGTCGAGACATTCACCGTCGCCGTGGTCGCGCTCGTCCGCGTCACGCTGTTGACGGTGACGCCGGGAATGATCGCGGACAGCCGGCACAGGTATCCGACGCCAGGATCGAAGAAGGCCGTGCCGCCGCTCGAGGTCGCGGTCACCGTGAGGTTGATCGACGCCACCCCGCTCGGAATGACCGCTGGGTTGACGCTGACCGGAGTGGGAGCGCCAAGTCCAACGGTCCGGCCGACTGCCAAGCCGTAAGAGTTGATGGCATCGGTGAACTGCTGAAGCGTCCAGATGGTCGAACCGTCGCAGCCGTCGACGACCGTTGCCGACATGCCGCCCCAACGCCGGCCGCGTGTCGGAGACCCGGCATCCCCTGGAGGGTTGTACGCCGCCGTGGACGCCGTGTAGAACTGCGCCGCGCGCAGCGTCCCGGCGCCGTCGGAGGAGAAGCGCTCGGCCACGCCGGCGTTGACGAACTCGCTCGTGCCCGCGGCGCTGAATCCGACGATCGAGCGTCCAGTCGTCGACGTCGCGATCGACGGCACCCAGTAGTTGCGCTGGTCGAAGCTGCCCGAGCCGGCGTTCGAGAACAGGGTCCCGGACTGCACGACCGATGGCGCCGTGGTCAGCGAACCGATCTCGTACCAACGCACGCCGTTGCGGTTGGCGGACGCGCTAGCCGCGCCGGTGTGCGTCACGCCGATCGTGTGCGCCGTCCACAAGCGGCCGTTGACCAGGCTGGCCGACGTCAGGCGATCGTCCCCGCCGTCGAGCTGACCGTTTGTCGAGCCCAGATTCCCGAGGTGTCGCACCGTAATCGGCGCGGCGGTCGCCAACACCCCGGCGATCGCCACGTTGGCCGAGATGGTCGGCGTGCCGCCCGGGTTCGAGACGCGGCGCAGCATCAACGTCCCCAGCGAAGCATTGTCGACGCCGATGAAGAATCCCGTAGCCAGCGATGGGTCGTCGACATCGACGCCAATCGGCGCGAACGGCCCGACGCCGCCCGGTGCGCCAGTCAGATTGTGAAAAGCCGTCACGGCGATCGTGGCAAAGTCGATCACCGACGTCTTGCGAACTACGAATCCCGACGTGCCCAGGTAGGTGGCACTTCCCGGATCGCAGAACTGCACGATTCCGATGTAGAGCGCATAGGGATCCAGGCCGAAGGTGGGCGAATCCGCCGCGCAGTTCGCGCCGCCGGAAAACCCGGTATTGTCGAACGAGAAGAAGCTCCACAACGTCGTGGCCGTGATCGTCGATGCGTTGCTCGACGCAATCACGATGCGCCCAGGAATCGCGTCAGTGGCGGCAATGATGAACCACCGGCCGGCGAGCCGGTCGTACTTGATCTTGGGTCCGAACGTGTTCGCTCCGTTGCGCACGGGAGAGAAAAACGCGTTGGTCGAAAGGTTCAGCACTTGATCGAGCGCCGCAGTGGCCTTGGCAAAGCTTCTGATCCGCCCGTTGGCGGCCAGGATGAACTGGGCCGGGCCGGCCGCACCGCTGGGATCGGGCGGCAGCGAACCCGTCTCGCCGAGCGTTGCTCCGACAAAGCCCTGAAGGAAAGTTGCGGGTTCGGAGACGTCCAGCTCACCACTAACTGCAGCCGCCTCGACAGCCTCGCGAGCCGCCGCAGCGGACGCCGCCGCCGGCCTTCGAACGACGCGCCGTCGCTCGAGCCGCTCGGGCGCCATGCCGCGTGCAGCCATCTGAAGACTGTCTCGCGCCTCGAGGCTCATCAACTGATCGCTGGTGGCATACCCAATCTGCGCGCCGGGCAGCGGTTCGCCCGCTTGAGTGGGTGAGGGGACCTGCGCGGAGATCGTCGGCGACGTCAGACCGCCGGTCAGGACTGCCGCGACGATGGCGAAAGCGAGGACGCACACGGTCTGCCGTGATATCGACTGGGCACGCCGGGGCAGGCCCTCATTACGAAAATGCAACATGAATTGGCTCGTAAACAAGCGCCGCCCGGCAGGGCGGCTGCCCGCCTTCTGCAGAGCCTGTACCGCTGCGGATGAGCATAAAGAGGCGTGAATTGGGCCGAAACCGCGCACTTCCCTTAGCCAACCGAGCTTCAGTACCGTGCCCGAACGTGCAAGTCTGTCAGAGTTACTCGCTGACCAGCCGATCGGGACTTATGCGCGTATAACAGAATCCGATTCGCCCGCCGATGTTGGGCCCGCTAGAATGCACCCCACACCGTCCTTTTTTAGAGGAGCGTTCCATGCGGAGTACCCGTCTCGTCACCATCGCCGGATTCGTATGTGCGTCGCTCATCGCGGCGCTTCCGGCGAGCGCGCAGGGCACAGTCGCCGACTACCAGCGCGCCATGGGACTTCGCGACAAGTACCAGGGACTCGCGCAGAACGTTGCCGAACCGGCGCAATGGGTAGAGAAGACGACGCGCTTCTGGTATCGCAAGTCCGTCAAGGGTGGCAACGAGTTCGTGCTTGTCGATGCGGCCACCGCGCAGAAACGGCCTCCATTCGACCACGAGAAGCTCGCAGCGGCGCTCACCACCGCCCTCACGCCAGAGAAGCCCTACACCGCAGTGACGCTGCCGTTCACGACGTTCTCGTTCGTCGATGGCGACCGCGCCATCGAGATCACGGTCAACACCGTCGTCTGGCGCTGCGTCCTCGAAGACTACCGCTGCCGGACCGACCCGCCTGGCGGACGCGGCGGACGAGGCGGACGCGGCGGGCGCGGCGGCGGACTGGGAGGGCCGGTGCGCGCGGAGTTCGACGTCAACGGCATCGAAGCGAAGAAGTCGCCGGACGGCAAGCTCGAAGCGCTCGTCAACAACTACAACGTGGCGATCCGCGAGACGGGAAAGACGGCGATCACGCTCCTCAGCGTCGACGGATCGGAAGGCGGCTACTACGACCCCAACTCGATCGTCTGGTCGCCGGACTCGAAGAAGATCGCGGCCTACAAGATCAAGCCCGGCTACCGGCGCTACGTGCACTACGTCCAGTCATCGCCCGAAGATCAGCTGCAGCCGAAACACTCGACGCTTCAATATGCCAAGCCGGGCGACGTCCTCGATGCCGAGAAGCCGGTGCTCTTCCACGTCGATACGAAGAAGCAGATCTTCGTGGACGATGCGGCGTTCCCGAACGCCTACGACAACATGCCGCTCGCCTGGCGGAAGGACAGCAGCGCCGTCACGTTCGAGTACAACCAGCGCGGCCACCAGGTCTACCGCGTGATCGAGATCAACGCCTCGACCGGGCAGCCCCGCACGGTCCTCAGCGAAGAACCGAAGACGTTCTTCGCCTACTCAGGTAAGCGGTACCGGTTTGATGTCGGCGACGGCAAGGAAGTGATCTGGATGTCGGAGCGCGACGGGTGGAACCACCTTTATCTTTATGACGGCGTGACGGGCGCGGTGAAGCAGCAGATCACGAAAGGCAGCTGGGCCGTTCGCAGCGTCCTCGGCGTCGACGAGGAGAAGCGCCAGATCTGGTTCAGCGCCAACGGGATGTACCCGGGCAAGGATCCCTATTTCGTCCACTACTACCGAATCAACTTCGACGGATCGGGTCTGACCACGCTGACCACGGCTGATGCGAACCACGTCGTCAGCTTCTCAACCGATCGCGCCTACTATGTCGATACCTATTCGCGCGTCGACCAGGCGACCGTGTCGGAGCTGCACCGCGCGGACGCGTCGTTAGTGGCCCAGCTCGAAGCGGGTGACATCGCCGAACTGAAGAAGGCCGGCTGGAAGCCGCCGGAAGTGTTCACCGCGAAGGGTCGCGACGGCACGACCGACATCTGGGGCGTCATCTTCCACCCCACGAACTTCGACGCGACGAAGAAGTATCCGGTCATCGAGAACATCTACGCCGGGCCGCAGGGGTCGTTCGTGCCGAAGTCGTTCTCCGCCTACAGCGCGATGCAGGCCACGGCGGAGCTCGGCTTCATCGTCGTGCAGATCGACGGGATGGGCACCAACAACCGATCGAAGGCGTTCCACGATGTGGCATGGAAGAACCTCGGCGATGCCGGATTCCCCGATCGCATCCTCTGGCACAAGGCGGCCGCGGCCAAGTACCCGGTACTACGACATCACCCGCGTCGGCCTCTACGGCACATCGGCCGGCGGACAGAACTCGCTCGGCGGCCTGCTGTTCCACCCCGAGTTCTACGACGTCGCGGTGTCGTCGGCGGGCTGCCACGACAACCGGATGGACAAGATCTGGTGGAACGAGCAGTGGATGGGATGGCCGATCGGGCCGGAGTACGCCGCCTCGTCCAACGTCGACAACGCCCACAAGCTCCAGGGCAAGGTCCTGCTCGTCGTTGGCGAGATGGACAACAACGTCGACCCGGCATCCACGTTCCAAGTCGTCAACCAGCTGATCAAGCACGAGAAGAACTTCGACCTGCTGGTGATTCCCGGCGCCGGCCACACCTCGGGCGGCGCGTATGGCGATCACAAGCGGTATGACTATTTCGTGCAGCACCTGCTCGGCGTGAAGCCGCCGGAATGGAAGGACCTGGAAGTGAAGAGCAAGACCGCGCCGACGGCGTCAGCGGCGCGCTGACGTCGATCATTCGTCGGCCGACTCCCGTCCGGCTTTAGCCGGACTCCGACCCATCGTAGCGTCCGGCTTTAGCCGGACCCGACCCATTCGTAGCGTCCGGCTTTAGCCGGACCCGACCCATTCGTAGCGTCCGGCTTTAGCCGGACCCGACCCATTCGTAGTGTCCGGCTTTAGCCGGACTCCGATCCGTACGCATACTCAATCAACGCGTCCCGGCCGTACATGCTCGATCCAAGGAAGGGATAGTCGCGGACCGTCTGTGCAAGGCCTGCCCTGACGGGGTTCTCGAGAACATACGCGACAACGCGGCGGGTGGATTCTTCCGCGCGCAGCACGCGCTCATAGCTGTAGCGCTGCCAGAGACGCGACTGATGCACCTGCTTGTAGTGATACCCGGAAAGCTGCTTGGCGCGCGTGACGAACTCGGTGAGGTCGGAGTCGTCACGCGATCCCTCCACGACAAGATGCACGTGGTCCGGCATGAAGCAGCACGCGATAATTGCCATGTGATCGTCGCTCGAAGCGCGCAGAAACTGCGTCATAACGAGGTCGACGGCGGATGCCTCCTTGAAGGCGTCCTTGCGATCGGCGCAGCAGAATGTCAGGAAATACCGGTGCGGACCGACGTAGGAAAGCCACGAAGATGCCGCGGATACTTGGTGCGCACGAACCTGCGCACCGCAAAAACCGCACCGCCAGATTCATGTTGGTCCGGCTAAAGCCGGACGCTACGACCGAATGCCCACTGCTCGTCGTAGTGTCCGGCTTTAGCCGGACCTCGATCCAATCGTAGTGTCCGGCTTTAGCCGGACCTCGATCCAATCGTAGTGTCCGGCTTTAGCCAGACCTCGATCCAATCGTAGTGTCGGCTTTAGCCGGACCTCTGTCCTGCGGCCAAGAACTCGGTCAATGGCCCGATGATAGGGCTTCCTCGAGCAGTGTGAACGGCGACGCCGGCGTCGCGCTGAACACTCGCGACTGCCAATCCGGGACCAGCACGTCGACCAGCAGGAAGAGCGCCAGGCCCTCGTCCTGCGACCAGTATTTGCGGTTGTCGCGGACGAGGCGCAGCGCCTCGGCGTCGTTGCCGCCGGCGCGGCTCCGCGCCAGCTGGTACGCCGCCCACTGTCCAACGCCTTCCATCGTCAGAAAGAGGCTTTCGAGCTCCGCATATGCCGCGGTCGGTCCCGTGAAGTAACGGCTGCGCCGGGCGCGCACCATCTCGAGCGCCTTGATGGCCAGCTCGCGCCGCTTGATCGGATCCGGTTCGAGCGCCGCCCGGTAGAGCTGATCGCGCTCGCGGTTGACCGCCGCCGCGAAGCCCTGCGTGCGGACGAACTGCGCCTGAATCACGTCGTCGTTGATCGGGTAGACGAGATCGTTCTGGCGCGCGAGCTCGCGGACGCGGCGGTTGATCGCGACCAGAAGCCGCGTGTGCGTCATCTCGTGGCTGAAGACGCCCTGCAAGTATTCGGCTCGCGTCGGCGCGCTCACCTCCTTCGTCTGCCACACCGACGGCATGGTCATGACGAAGAACGCGCCGCGACTGTTGCGGTAGAGCGCCGTGCTCGCCTTCATCTCCACGGCGACCATCGCACCACTTGGAAGGAGGACGGTTCCCTTGTGCGTCAGCGCGCGCACCGGAACAGGACTTCCGGCAAATGACAGCGTTGAGGGCATCGCAATGGCGTCCGGACGGGGACTGGCGTCAGGCGACAGGTGCCAGACGCAGGACGCATCGAAGAGCACAATCCACGGCAGAGGAGATGCGTCGATCTTTAGGAACTGACGGCTGACCCGATCCCAGCCGTCTAACGCGCGCTGAATCCAGGCGATCTCGTTTGGCGGAAACGTACAGGGTACGGAAGCGACAGGTGTCTGCCACGCGTGCGCGGCCAGCTGCAGCGCCAGCACAGCGGCGACAACGCTCGAAACGAGCCGGCAGACCTCCACCCTTCGCCCTCCTCCCTTCGAGCGAGCCTGCGCCAGCACAAGCGGCACGGACCGGCCGGCGGTTGGTCAGCGGAGTCTATAACATCCGGCGGCCGCGCGCGGACGCCTCGATGAGGATCTTCAGCCGCTTCAGCCGCGTCTCTTCCTGTTTGGCGCTGACCACGTACCAAATCAGCGTCTTGCGATAGGAGGGCGATTGGTCCTCGAAGAACGTCCACGCTGTTTTGTTCTTCTTCATCAGGCTGAGGTAGGGCTCGTCGAACTCCGTCGACCGCTGCTCGTACGAGTAGGTGCCGGACCGGTTCTCGCGCCTGACCTCGAACGCCTTCAGCCCGGCGGGCTGCATGCGCTTCTCCTCGGTCAGCGCTTTCACACGCCGGATGTTGACGGCGCTCCACGTGCTGACTTTCTTTCGCGGCGTAAAGCGGATCTTGTAGCTCTCGTCGTCGATCGTCTTGCGGATGCCATCGATCCAGCCGACGCACAGCGCTTCATCCACCGACTCGGGCCACGTGATGCTCGGCTTCCCCGAACCGACCTTGTAGAACCCGACCCACAACTCCTGGGCCGTCGCGTGGTTTTTCTTGAACCACTTCCGGAGATCGGCGGGCGTCGGAAAGAACTGAATCTTCATGAGACGGGCTGATACACGCGCAGCGGCCGGCTGACTCTGGATACTACATCCGTGACGACTGAGCCATGCCCGATGTTCGGTCCGGCTAAAGCCGGACACTACGCCCGAGGAAACCGGTCCGGCTAAAGCCGGACACTACGCCCGAGGAAACCGGTCCGGCTAAAGCCGGACACTACGCCCGAGGAGACCGGTCCGGCTAAAGCCGGACACTACGCCCGAGGAGGCCGGTCCGGCTAAAGCCGGACACTACGCCCGAGGAGGCCGGTCCGGCTAAAGCCGGACACTACGCCCGAGGAGGCCGGTCCGGCTAAGGCCGGACACTACGCCCGAGGAGCTGAGGCCGACCACGCACGGGAAGGCTCAGCCGGCGAGGCACCCGCGCGCGAGGCGCTCGAATCCATCGACGGCAGCGTGCAACTCGTCGAGCGTCACGAATTCGCCGTCGGTATGCGCGACCAGAAACGACCCCGGGCCAAAGAGGAGCGGCGTGCCCCACCGATCGAGGAACGGGACATCGGTCGTGAACGGGAACACTCGGGTCTCGAAACCAGGGACCGTGTGCATGCGGATCGGCGGCACGCGCAGGACCTCCGATAAAGTGACGCCCGGCTCGAGCGCCCGCAGCACGGTCAGGATGTCGTCGGCTGGCCCGATCGTGCGGAACATCACTTCGGCGGAAGCGCGCGCGGGAATCACATTCGGCGCCACGCCGCCTTCGATCAGGCCGACGGTATAGAACGTCGAACCGAGATCCGGATCGACGGGCAGCGGCAGCGCGCGCAGCTCGACAAGTGCGTCGACGAGCTTTTCGATCGCGGACACGCCCTCCTCGGGCGCCGCGGAATGCGCGGCGCGGCCCGTCGCTGCCAGTCGCACGCGGAGGTTGCCGCGCGTGGCCGTCGCCAGCCGGCTGTCGGTCGGCTCGCCGTTAATCAGGAACCGGCACTGATTGGGAATCGTGTTAGCCGCCACCGCGCCGTCGCTGCCCCGCTCCTCGCCGACGACGAAGAGCAACCCGACGCGACGTTCCCCCGTCGCGCGCAGACGCTCGGCCGCCGCGACCTGTGCCGCCAAGATCCCTTTCGCGTCGCACGCCCCACGGCCAACCAGCCGTCCACCCTCGACACGACTGGGAAAGTACGGCGGCACGCAGTCGAAGTGCGTGGAAAACACCACGACCGGGTCGTCGATGGTCGCCAGGATATTGGCGCAGCCGCGCTCGACCTGCTGTTCGAGCACGTTGTAGCCGCGCGCGCGCAGCCGCGCCGCCAGCCACTGGCCGGCCTCGGCCTCGCGGCCGGTCGTCGAGTCGATGTCGATGAGGGATCGCGCGAAGGCGAGCGTGTCTAGCGAATCCATTGCTCGAGCGCCGTGCGCGCGTCGGTTCGCTCGTCACGGTACTTCACGATGATCGGCGTCGCGACAGACAGCCCCCACTCGCGGCCCTTGCCCGACGTCACGGGGCGCGTACCGGGGACCACAACGGCGCCTTCGGGAACAATCAACGGTTGTCCTGGCGCCGGCTCGATGATCCGCTCGTTGGGCAGATCGTAGATCGGCGTCGAGCGCGTGAGGATGACGCCCGAGGCCAGCACGGCGCGGCGCTTGACGATCGCTCCTTCGTAGACGCCGCAGTTTCCGCCGACGAGCACGTCGTCTTCGATGATGACGGGCAGCGCGCCGACCGGTTCGAGCACGCCACCGATTTGCGCCGCGGCGCTCAGATGCACCCGGCTGCCAATCTGGGCGCACGATCCGACGAGCGCGTGCGAGTCGACGAGCGTGCCGTCGCCCACCCACGCGCCGATATTGATGTACATCGGCGGCATGCAGATGACGCCCCGCCCGAGATAGGCGCCGTCGCGCACGGTCGAGCCGCCAGGCACCACGCGCACGCCACTCTGCGCGTCGATCCGCTTCAGGGGCAGCGTGTCCTTGTCGAAGAACGGCCAGCGTCCATGGTCGGACGACATGTCGGCGACGTCGCCGAACTTGAACCCCAGGAGAATCCCCTGCTTGACCCACGTGTTGACTCGCCAGCCCGTCTCCGTCGACGGATCCGGCTCGGCCGCACGCACCTCACCCGATGACAACTGCGCGCGCAGGCGCGCGAACGCCTCGCGGGCCGCCTGACGGTCCGTCGCCGGCCCTGCCGCGCTCAGCGCTTCGACATCCGCCGCCAGCGTCATGACCGGCCGCCCACCAGCGCCGCGTCGGTCTTGAGCTCACCGAGCACCTGCCGGATCTTCGCGCGCGACGCCTCGCGCGGCGGGACCATCGGCAGCCGGTACACCTCCTCGAGGAGCCCGAGCGCAGCCATCGCGCTCTTGACGGGAATCGGATTCGACTCGATGAAGTTCACCATCATCAACGGCAACAGCTGATCGTGGATCTGCCGCGCGGCGGCGAAGTCATTCCGCTCGGCCTGCTCCACCATGCGCGCCATCTCCCCAGGCACTTCGTTGCCGGCAACCGAGATCAGCCCCCGTCCGCCCACGGCCATCAAAGGCAGCGTCAACGCATCGTCGCCGGAAAGCACGAGAAAATCCTTTGGCACCGCGCCGCACACCTCGACCATCTGCGAGATGTTTCCGGACGCTTCCTTGACCCCGACGATGCCAGGCACGGCACAGAGACGGACGAGCGTGGCGACGTCCACGTTGCAGCCCGTCCGGCCCGGCACGTTGTAGACGACGATCGGCAGGCCGACCTCGCCCGCAATTGCGCTGTAGTGCTGGAAGAGGCCCTCCGGCGTCGGCTTGTTGTAGTACGGCGTCACCGACAGAATCCCGCCGGCGCCCACCTCCTTCATGCGCTTGGCGGAATGGATGACTTCCCTCGTGTCGTATCCACCCGCGCCGGCCAGCACTGGCACTTTCCCCGCAGCTTCCTCAACGACGAGCTGCACGACGCGGACGCGTTCGTCTTCCGTCAGCGTCGGACTCTCGCCCGTCGTGCCGCACGGCACAAGAAAGTGCATTCCCGCATCGATCTGTCGCCGCGCGAGACGCCTGACGCCGGCCTCGTCGACTGCACCCTCGCGCGTGAACGGCGTCACCAGAGCCGTTCCGCATCCCGTCCATGGCGTTCGCATTATGCTCTCCTCAACTCCCGTGGCCTCCTCAGATCCCATGGCCTTCCTCAGATCCCGGGTCTGCTCAAGCTGCCAGCTGTCACGCTGCATTCCTGATCACGACGCTCGTCACGATGGCCACGATGGGACGATGAACACGATGGATTCATTGTCTTCATCGTGACCATCGTGTCATCGTGGCCATCGTGCGAAACCCGTGTGTCGAAATCATCGTGCGAAGTCGCTCCGACTACAACCCCAAAACATCGCGCATCGAAAACCATCCGCGGCGCCCGTTGACCCACTTGGCGGCCGCCAGGGCGCCTCTGGCAAACCCGGTTCGGTCCCGGGCGCTGTGCGTCAGCGTGATCGTGTCGGCCGGGCTGTCGAACCCGACGGTATGCGTACCCGGAATCGAACCCGCTCGCGTGGAGGCCACGTCAATCGGCAGTGCGTACCCGGCCCGCCGCATGGCTGCCCCGATCCCGATGGCCGTACCGGACGGCGCGTCTTGCTTGGCGCTGTGGTGGAGCTCGTGGATCCAGGCGCCAAATTCCGGTTTGTCGGCGAGCAGTTCGGCCGCACGTGCGGCAAGGGCCACGAACAGGTTCACACCCAGTGCAAAGTTCGGCGCCGATACGATGCCGATCGGGTACTCGGCCATCTCTCGCTTGAGGGCTTCCTCCTGGTCCTGCCAGCCAGTCGTGCCAATCACGAGGTGCGTCCCTCGCGCGGCGAGCTGCCGGGCGTTGCCAGGCACGGCCGCTCCGGTCGAAAAGTCGATGGCCACGTCGGCGGCCGGCCACTCCTCTGGCCGGTCGGCATTGTCGATGTCCACGCGGCCGGCAATGACCACGCCCGCCTCCGGCGCCAGCGACTCGACGAGCCGGCCCATGCGGCCATGGCCAACGATGAGGACGCGCAACCCGCTCACCGGCCCGCCTCGACGGGGGTTTGAGGAGCCGCGAACCACGCGTTGTGCAGGCGAGACATCGCGATCGGCAGGTCGCTGTCGCGAATGACGACAGTGACGTTCCGCCGCGAGGCCGCTTGCGAGACCATGCGCAGCGGTACGCCGTCGAGCCCGGCGAGCATCCGGATGGCGAAAGCCGGGTCGACGCGCAGGTTCTCGCCCACCGCGCAGAGCAGCGCCATCTGCGGCTCGATCGCGACCTCTGCGAACTCGCGCAGCGCGTGCGCAATCTCCTCCAGCCGCCGGTCGTCGTCGATGGTCACCGACACGCTCACCTCCGACGTCGTGACGACGTCCACGGCCGTGCGGTAGCGCTCGAACACCTCGAAGAGCCGGCGCAGAAAGCCATGCGCCATCAACATGCGCGTGGACGTCACCTCGACCACCGTGATGTTGCGCTTGCACGCGAGCGCCACGATGGGACGGTCGTTCACCGGCGGCCTCGCCGTGATGAGCGTTCCTGGCGCGTCAGGCCGGCGGCTGTTGAGAATCCGTACCGGGATGCCGGTCGATACGGCCGGAAGGATGGTGCTGGGATGAAGGACCTTCGCGCCGAAGTAGGCGAGCTCGGACGCCTCGCCGAACGAGAGGTGAGCGACGACGCGCGGATCGCGGACCACCCTGGGGTCCGCGGTAAGCATGCCGTCAACGTCGGTCCAGATCTGGATCTCGGCGACGCCCAGGCCCGCGCCGATGATCGCCGCCGAATAGTCCGACCCTCCGCGCCCGAGCGTCGTCGCCACGCCGTCCCGCGTGGCCCCGACATACCCGCCGAGGACCGGCACCAGCCCGGCCCCGAGGTGCGGCGCGACCTCGCGCTCGAGAGCGACGGCCGTCTCGGGAGTCATTGGCGCCGCGGCCGTGTACTGGTCGTCGGTGACGATCGCCTTCCGAGCATCGACCCATGCCGTGTCGATGCCAGCCGCCTGAAGCGCCCCGGCCACGACACGGCTGCTGAGCAGCTCGCCCGCCGCCGCGATGCCGTCGCAGGACCGCGGCGAGGCCTCGCGCAGGATGGCGAGCGCCGTCAACATCGCGCGCAGCTCATCGATTTGCTGCTCGACCGCCGCGGTCACGGCGGCCCGGCCCGGCAGCGGCACGAGCGCGTCGATCGCGGCGAGATGCCGGAGACGGATCTCGTCCACGCCGCTCGTAATCGTCCCACGCTCGCCGCGCGAAGCGTCGGCCGTCATCCGCAGGAGCTGATCGGTCACCTTCGACATGGCGGAGACGACCACGACCGGCGGCGCGCCAGATCGAGCGGCCTGCGCCGAGACGATTGCTATGAGCCTGCGGATGGCGTCCGCATCTGCCACCGACGTCCCGCCGAATTTCATCACCACGTTTTTCATCGACACGCTGTCCTTCTCCGTTTTCTTAGACACCACCCCGTCTTTCTTGGCACTCTCAGTCGAGCATCCCGTCCGCCACCATCATCTCGGCGTTCAAGATCGCTGCTCCCGCTGCACCGCGCACGGTGTTGTGGCCGAGGGCGACGAGCTTGGTGCCGAGGATCGAGCAGGGCCTCAGGCGGCCGACCGAGACGGTCATGCCGTTGCCGCGCTCGACGTCGAGCCGCGGCTGTGGCCGATCCGGTGCTTCGAGATACTGGATCGGCGCCGGCGGCGCGCTCGGGAGCTCCAGTTCCTGCGGCCGGCCGCGGAAGCCCTCGAGCGCGAAGCGAATATCCTCGAGCGACGGCCGCTGCTCGAACTCAATCGAAATCGATTCGGTGTGGCCGTCGATGACCGGTACGCGCGTCGTGGTCGCGCTGATGACCATCGGATGGGGGGAGACGGCGTCGCGCTCGAGCGTGCCGAGGATCTTCTGCGTCTCGCTCTCCATTTTCTCTTCCTCGCCCGAGATTGCCGGGATGACATTCCCCAGGATGTCGAGCGACGCGACGCCCGGGTAGCCGGCCCCCGAGACCGCCTGGAGCGTCGTCACCATCACGCGGGACAAGCCGAACCGGCGCAGAGCCGCGAGCACGACGCTCAGCACGATGGTCGAGCAGTTCGGGTTCGTGACGATCGCGCCCGTCCACCCGCGCTCGCGCCGCTGGCGCGCGATGAGCGTCAGGTGATCGGCGTTGACCTCTGGAATCACGAGGGGGACGTCGGCGAACATCCGGTAGCTCCGGGCGTTGCTGACGACGATGTGCCCCGCGGCGGCAAACGCGGGCTCGATGTCCTTGGCGGCCCCGGCGTCGAGCGCGGAGAACAGAATCCTCGGCGCGCGACCCGGCGTGCACGCGTCCACGTTCATGCCGAGGGCATCAGCGGGGGGAGGCGTCGACAGGCGCCACTTCATGGCCTCGCTGTAGGTGCGCCCTTCCGAGCGCTCGCTCGCCCCGAGCCAGGCCGTCTTGAACCACGGGTGCCCGGCGAGCAGCCGCACGAACTGCTGGCCGACCATGCCGGTCGCGCCGAGAATCCCGACCTCGAGCTGCCTGCCGCCGACGTCCACTGCGCTCATTTCATGTTCCTCAAAAAGGAGTACGAAGCCGTGCAAAACGAAAAAACCCGCCGGCCCTGTTCAGAGGCCGGCGGGTTCATTGGTTCGTTCGTGTTCTATTCAGATCACGCGCGCACTCAGACCAGCGGCCTCCAGAGTCGCTTGACTCGCTTATAGCCGTTGGTTTTCGTCGCGCCCTGCAACATAGCCTCGAAGTATAGCCTCAGGCGCGCGGTTACGTCAATAATGGGCGCCAACCATCATGCGAATCCCACTTGTTCTCTTTCTGTCGCTGGGCCTGGTCCAAGCCCCGGCCCCCTTCACCTGGTCCCCCCTCTCGACTGGCGTCGGCGCGAGGCTGCGCGGCGTGAGCGCGGTCAGCGATCAGATGGCCTGGGCGAGCGGGACGACTGGAACCGTGCTAAGGACGAGCGATGGTGGGACGACGTGGCAGAAGCTCGCGATTGGCGGCGCCGAGAAGCTCGATTTCCGCGACATCGATGCCGTGGACGACAAAACTGCGTACGTGCTCAGCATCGGCGCGGGCGAGCTCTCGCGCATCTACAAGACCTCGGACGCCGGTCTTACCTGGGTCGAGCAGTTCGTCAACCGCGACCCCAAGGCCTTCTTCGACGCGATGGCCTTCTGGGACGCCAAGCGCGGCGTGGCGGTCAGCGACTCGGTCGATGGCCAGTTTGTCATCCTGACGACGACTGACGGCGGAACGTCGTGGGTGCGCGTGCCGGCGAGCGCGCTCCCACCGGCCCTCCCGAACGAAGGGTTCTTCGCGGCGAGCGGCACGAACGTCACCGTGGCCGCGCCGAACCATGTCTGGGTCGGCACCGGCGCCGCGAGCGAAGCCCGCGTCCTTCGTTCGAGCGACGGCGGCCGCACGTGGGCCGTGTCGAAGACACCGCTCGACGCTGGCCCGTCCGCAGGCATCTTCTCGATCGCCTTCAGCGACGCGACGCACGGCATCGTAGTCGGCGGGGACTACAAGGCCGAGGCCGTGGCAGGAAACAACGCTGCACTCACGGCCGACGGCGGCGCCACCTGGACGCCTGTCACGGGCCTTTCCGGCTTTCGATCCGTCGTCGCGCACACTCCGGGCAATTCTTCGTCGATTGTGGCCATCGGCCCATCCGGCACGGACGTCTCTTCGGATCGCGGTCGAACGTGGGCGCCCATCCCGGGACCGGGCTTCCATGCGTTCAGCTTCGCGCGACGCGGGGCGGTCGGGTTTGGCGTCGGCGAAAAGGGCAGCGCTGCAAAACTAACAAAGGGCCGGTAGAATAACCGTGTCACGGACGGAAGCCGCGAAGAGCGCGAAGGGAAACATGGAATCTCCTTCGCGGTCCTCGCGAGCTTCGCGCTCTTCGCGCGTAACGCGTCGGCTCGACGCCACGCGGCTGGGTCAGTGACTCAACGCGTAGAGCAGAACGTTGATCCCCACGGCGTAGCCGTTCGGAGAGAAGAGGTAGAAAAAGCGCGGGTCTTCGGCTTCGCGCTCCCATGCATCCGCGATGTCGGTGTTGTGCGTCATCAGCACCATCACCCGGCCCCGCTCGTCGACAATCGCCCGCAGGTTGACGTGCTCGCTGTCGGGGCCCCGTTCCGAGGTCTCGCCCCCTGATCGACGCCAGTGGTTGATCGACGGGATCTGCGGGATCTTGTCGAACTCGAACATCATCCGGAAGATCGGGTGGCTGGGCGTAAGATCCACGACTTTGTACTCTGGAAGGACCAGCGCGATCTCGGCCTCGAAGTTCTCGAGCGCGAAGGTCCCCCAGAAGTCGTCCGACCACAGGAACCCGCCCTTGAGCAGATACGCGCGCAGCCCGGCGACCTCGGCCGCGGTGAAGTTCGCCGTGCCCGCATCTTCGACGATGACAAAGGGACAATCGAGAAGCTCGGGCGAGTCGGCGCGGACGACGAGGTGATTCGGGGTGCCGTCGGGATCCTGACTGACGCGCGTCTTGGTCAGCTCGGACAGCCGAATCATGAAGTTGGAGTCGGCGTCCGGGTAATCGGTCCACCACCCCTGGCCGCCATACTCGCTGCGGACGCTCGTATAGAACAGCCGGCAGAAGTTGAACGACCCGTCGAAGCTGTCTCCGGTCGCGAACTTCGGCGCCTGCCGGAACCTGCGCTGGAACTGGAAATAGTCTTGCGCCGATACGCCGGCGGCCAGCGTCAGGGCAACGAGGCCGCCGGTGATGACGCGCCGCATAGACACGTGTCCGTCGCGGAGATCGCTACTGCCTCTTCACGGGCGGCTTCGCGCTCTCCTGTGCCTTGGCCGCATCTGGGGCCTTCGACAGCGACCGGTAGGTACCTGCTCGACGCTCTTGCGGAACTTCTCGGGCACTTCGTCGGAGCCTGAGAGCAGCAGCTGTCCGTCAGTACCCTTCGACCTTGCGCCGCAGGTCGTATTCGAGCCGCTTCGCGCTGTCGGTCACCTGCTGCTGCAGCCGCGCCAGCTCTTCGACGTCCTTGTAGACGCGGTCGTCACTGAGCTGGCGGAGATTCCGCAGCATCGCGTCGATCTCTTTCGGGTCGATCTTCTCGCCCTGGAGCATGCGCCGCAGCTGCTCGGCCTCGCGCGTCCAGCGCTGGACTTCGCTGCGGAACTGCCGGGCATCTTCGGCGTTCATGGGGCCGCCCGGACGACGGTCGCCCGAGCCGCCGCCATTGAACGGGGCCTGGCCGAATGACAAGCCGCCCTGAGCGTCCCGTCCGCCGGCATTCGGGCTGCCGTTCGGGTTCGCTCCGCCGCGGTCCTGCTGACCACCCTGTCCCTGCTGGCCCTGCTGGCCACCCTGACCTTGCTGACCACCTTGGCCTTGTTGGCCGCCCTGGCCCTGCTGACCCTGTTGGCCTTGCTGTCCTTGCTGACCCTGGCCTTGCTGACCCTGCTGGCCCTGCTGACCCTGGCCCTGTTGACCCTGCTCGCCCTGCCGCCCCTCTTGGCCCTGCTGCCCCTGTTGGCCTTGCTGACCCTGTTGGCCCTGCTGGCCGCCACGCTCGCGCATGCGCTGGTCGAGCGACTCCATGCCGCGGGCCAACTCCCGCGCCTTGTCGAGCGCGGCCGATTTTGAATCGGGCTTGGTCCGGCCGAGAGCCGCCGCCGCGTCGGCGATCTTCTTTTGCATGTCACCGACGTTACTGCCGATTTCCTGCTCGAAGTTCGACGCGTCGCTGCCTTGCACCCCGGCGCGAATCATCGACCGTGAATAGCGAATCTTGTCGCGCAGCCGGTTCTCGCGCATCGAGGTCGACGCTTCGCTCAGCTTGCGGGCGGCGTCGCGCTCGGTCTTCGCGAGCTCGCCGGCAGTCCTCTCGACCTGCTTCTCGAGCTCGGCGACCTTGGACTCGAGCTGATCTTTTCGCTCGCTCAACTGCTGGACGCGTTCCTGCCGCGCGTCGCCCGCGCTGTCGAGCCCCTTCACGCCCTCAGCGATCTGCTGCTGCTCGCGCGCGATCTCCTCGGCCTGGCGCAGCGCGTCCTTCACGTCCCGCTCGGCGCGGCCAGATTGCGACTGCTGCAATCGCTTCTGCGCTTCCTGCAATCGATCGAGCGCGGACGCGGCCTGCGCAGTGCCCGACTGTCCGTTGGCCGACGCCTGACGCATCTGGTCGGCCGCCTGACGCAGTTGCCGGGCGGTGTCGCCGAGCTCGGGTCGGTTTTCTTCCCTCGACAGCTGCTCGAGCCGGCGCGCCGCTTCTTCGACCTGTTCGGCGAGCGCCCGCTGCTGATCCCCGCTGCTGCCTCCCTGCTGCCCGGCTTGCGCCCGCCTTCGCTGCCGCTCGGCTTCCTGCTCCTGTCGTCGGGCGAGCTCCTTCAGTTTCTCGAGGAGGGCGTCGACCTGCTGATCGGCCTGCTCCTGCTGCGCGCGCTGGGCGGTCTCGTACTGGTTGGCCATCTTGTCGAGCTCGAGCTCGAACAGATCGGCCAAGTCCTCGGCCATGGCGCTCTGTCCGCCGCCACCGCCACCGCCGCCGCCCTGACGGCCCATCTGTACCTGCGTCTCGTACTCTTCCTCGGCATGCTGCAGGATCTGCAGCGCCTTCTGCTCGGGCTCGAGAGCGCCTTGCGGATCGGCCTTCTGCAGCTTCGACTCCGCGTTCTTCATCTCGGCGACAGCCTGCGGAAGCAGATCGGCAACCTTCTTGAACGACGGATCCTGCTGCACAAGACGGCTGTTCATCCGCGTGACCAGGCCCTCGACCTGATCGCGCAGCTTCGCCTGTGACAGCGCGAGCACCACGGAGTTCTCCCGCACTTTGTCGGCGGTCATCGTCTTGCGATCGCGGTTGACGTTGAAGGTCGCGGCGACAATCTGCCGCTGCTGCTGCGAGAGCGCGCCCACCTGTCCGGCGCCGCCTCCGCCACCGCCGCCGGCGCCGGCATCCGACTCGGCGCGCTTGAACTCTTTCCGCAGCGGCCTGATCTGGACGAAGTAGATGTCGCTCGACTGCCGCTTGCCGCCGCTGGCGTCGTTGTCCGCGGCCCGCGCGTAATAGGACACGAAATCCCCAGCCTTGACGTTGAGCTCCTCGAGATAGAACGTGTGGCCGGCGGTCACTTCCGCGAGCCGGTTCTTCCCATCGAACAGGCGAATCGTCTTCTCAGCCGCGCCGTTGACCGAGTACACGAGCTCCAGATCCCTCACGCCAAAGTCGTCTTCCGCGCGCGCCTCGACGAAGACCTCTTCGATCGGCGACGCGTTGGTATCGCGGCCAGGCTTGGCAATGGAGACCGACGGCGCCTGGTCGGTGAGCGCATCGATCGTGTACTGCGGCGACGCCGACACGCGCTCGCCCGATAGCGCATCGAGCTCGAACCGGTAGAACCCGTCCTTCTCCACCTTGAACGTCGCGGTGAGCGAGCCGTCGGCCACGGCCGCAAGCGGCACCTGCAGCTCGTCGGCTCCCTGCGGCAGATCCTTTCCCTGCGGCAACGCCTTTCCCTGCGGCAAAGCCTTTCCTTGGGGCAAAGCCTGGTGCAGCAGAATCTGCCCGCCCTTCGCGGTCATCGTCGGCGTAACCTTGACCCGCACCTCGGTGCCCTTCAGCACCGCCAGGTCGCCGCCGTCCTCGATCTTGCGCGGGGCGAGTCCGGTGTAGGCCGGGAAGTGCAGCTCGAGCTCGAGCCGCTGGACGTAGGGCAGGTCGACGACCTTCAACGAGTAGGTCGCGGACTTCACCCCTTCGGCCTCGACGAAGTAGTCGATCGGTCCGGCGAGATCGAACAGCATGCCTTCGTACTTGTTAGCCTCATTGTTGCTCTCGCTCTGCGTGGGGCTCTTCTCGCTTCGCACGAGCGGCACGCGCTCGAACGGCGCATCCGGAGACTTGCGAATCATGAGCGACGCCTGGTCGGCCTCAAAGCCCGCGAGCGTCGCCGTGATCGTCTGGTCAACGCCGCGCGGCACGCTCGCGTTGCCCGGGGTGACGTCGATCCGATAAGGCGCCGCGGCCTGCACGTTGCGCGACAGGACGAAGATCGCCGACAGCCCGCTTCTCAGAAACCGCGGGCCGAGCGAAAAGAGTGTGACGGCCGCAATGCCAATCACCGCGAATGTCGTCGCATGACGGCGTAGCGGCTTACGCTCGACGTTCCGGCCCCAGTCAATGGCCTCGCACTTGGCGACGGCCGACTGCACGAGCCGGCGCACCAGCACCTGCGAGTGCGGCGAGTGGTCCGTCTCGGCCAGCCGGCTAGCTTCGATGGCGCTGATGATCTCGGCCTGCAGCGACGGTTCGTGCTCCTCGAGATACAACGCGACCTGTTCGTCGGAGACGTGCCAGAACAGAGGGCGGACGAGGAACCAACCGATGAGGCTGGCGAGCGCGATGGCCACCAGAATCCGGATGGTGATGATTGAGCCAGGGCTGAACCGCCACGACTCGAGGCCCCAGGCCGACAGCACGAGAGCTGCGGCGCCCAGGCCGAGCACCCCGACGGCGCCGCGGAGCATCAGCTTGTAGCGCCAGCGCCGCCGGATCTGATGAATGACCCCAACCAGATCCGAAGGATTTTCCGACCGCGCATTGATTCCCATTGGGATTCCCATATGCGTTCAGCTCCTAGAACCAGCTTACACTGTCAACCGGTTGGCCACGATAGTTTCCGCGCCGAGCAACAGCAGCCCGGCAAACAGCAGGTACCACCACACGCGCTGGGCCGATTCCTGCGCATCGTCTGTCGGCGGGGCCAGCGGCCCAGCCGCGTCTCCGCCGGCCCGTCCGAGCGCCGCCGCAGCGATTTCCTGCGGATCGAGCGGCGTCAGATCCGACTCGGAAAGGTCCACGTTGCTCGCCACCACAACCGGGGCCTCGGCATCTCGTCCCTGCGCGCGGAACTCATAAAAGCCCTGTTCGGCCAGCTCGAGCACTTCGGGACCGTCCCCATCGAGCGAGATGCGGGTGCCCGCCGGCGTCAGCGCGACCCGCGACACGTCAGACCCCTTCGCCGGCGCCTGGAGTCCTGGGTCGACGACGTCGCCGACCGTTCGCCAGGGCTTCGGCTCGCGATACGCGCCGAGGTAGCGGACGGCCCGGTGGACGAAGGGCACGAACACGGGCTTGAGCGCGAGGTCGGTCCACGTCGTGTCGAGCGTCGAGGTCCACATCAGCACGCGGCCCGTCCCGACGCGACGCTCGAGCAGAGCCGGCTGCCCGTCGTCGAAGCGCGCCAGCGTCGTGCTGTTGGGGCCCGGCGTGACGGCGCGATATCCGTAGAAGCGCGCCGAGGCGAAGTCACCCGTCCGCGGTCCGCGGAACACCTCGAAGAGCGGGTGGCCGTACTCGAGCGCGCCGAGGCGCGCCGCCGCGCCGCGCGATCGATCGACGGCGGGGCCCGGTACGCCCGGAAGGATGTCGGCGACCGACGGCCACGTGGCCTTCTCGCCGGCGACAACGAACAGGCCGCCGCCGCGTTGAACGAAAGTCTGGAGCCGCTCGGCCGTCGTCTGGGCGATCGGCGCGTCGTTGAGGATCACGACCGACGCCGCCGCGAGATCCTCGTTCGAGAGTGAATCAGCCGGACGGACCTTGGCCTCGATGCGTGGCGACTCGCTCACCGCCGCCGCTCGCGTCAGGTACAGGCTCGTATTGCGTCCCGATCCGGTCCGCTCACCGATCACGACGTCGACGGGATCCTCCGGAGACACGACGAAATGAAACACGTTGTCGGCCGCGAGCGCGTCGTTGGCCAGCCGCACGGTCGCCCGCACGTTGCGATCGGCCACCGTGACCGGATCGAACGTCGCCGACGCCGAGCCGCGCGCCGCGACGTTGACGCGCCGCGACTGGATCGCGCGGCCGCCGATCTCGAGCGCAATCTCGCCGTTCGACACCGGGACGTCGGTATGATTGACCGCGCCGGTCGTCACCGTAATTCGCTGCTGGTTCTGGAACTCCGACTGCTGCAGCGACACGGGCGCGATCGCAAGGTTGGCCTTTCCCGAGTCGGTGATCGCCACCGGCGTGAGCACGGCCCCATCGGGCAGCCGCACGCCCTCGCCGCCCTGCCAGCCGCTGCGTTGAAAATCACTGATCAGGATCGCTTCGCGCCGAGGCACGGCCGACTCGCTCAGGATGCTCCCGGCGAGCTTCAGCGCGGGGCCGTAGCGCGTCGCTCCGGCACCCGGCTGCACCGATCCGATCGCGGCGAGCAAACGCCCGCGGTCCGCCGCCGAACGCAGCGCGACCTCGGTATTCGAACTGAAGAAGACGATCGACGCGCGGTCGGACGTCGTCAGGCCGTTGATCGTGCTCTGGGCGGCCGCCACCGCCTGCGCCCATTTCCCGCCGTACCCCATGCTGTACGACCGGTCGAGCAGGATGACCACTTCGCGGGCTCCCGAAGCGGAGGCGGTGATCTCGGTGCGGCGGAGAAACGGTCTGGAAAAGGCGAGCACGATGAGCGCAAGCGCCGCCAGCCGCATGAAGAGCAGCATCCAGTGCCGAATCCGGCGCCGGCGCACCGACTGATACGGAACCCGCCGCAGGAACATCAGCGACGGAAACTGCACGACGTTCTTCCGCTCCTTCTGGATGAGGTGCAGGATCACCGGGATGGCGAGTCCGGCGAGGCCGAGGAGAAAGAGCGGGGTGAGGAAAGACATCGCGCTAACGGACCCTCGACAGACGCTCGCGCGTCGAGAGATAGCTGAACAACCCGTGATCAAGCGGCATCGCCGTGTTCAACATCGTGTAATCGATTCGGTTGGCCGAGAACCGCTCCCTGAGCGCGTCGATGTGCGCCTGCACGAGCACCTTGTACTGAGCCGCCAGGGCGTCGGGAACGATCGGTATCTGCTCGCCGCTCTCCAGATCTTCGAACGCCGACGGTTCGCGGAACGAAAAGTCGAGCTCCGCCGGGTCCAGCAGGTGAAACACGGCGATGTCGTTGCCACGGAACCGCAGCGGACCGATCGCCTCGATGACGGCGTCAGGCTCCTCGTAGAGGTCCGAGATCAAGATCAGCAGCCCGCGGCGCCCGAAGTGCTCCGCCATCTTGTGGAGCGGCGCGCGCAGGCTCCCCGGACTGGCCGGCTTCAGGCGATCGAGCACGTGCAGGACGACGTCCATGTGCTTGGCCGAGGGCGGCACGTGCTCGACAATGTCGCTGTCGAACGCGGTGAGCCCGACGCGGTCCCGCTGGCGGTGCACGAGATAGGTCAGGCAGCCGGCCAGCATCTTGCCGTAATCGAGCTTGGTGACCCCGCCGCTGCTGTAACCCATCGACTTCGACACGTCCAGCAGCGTCGAAAAGTTGGAGTTCGAGTCCGCCTCGTACTCCTTTATGTAATACCGATCCGTTCGGGCGTACAGCCGCCAGTCCACGCGACGGATGTCGTCGCCAGGGACGTAGCCCCGATGCTCGGCGAAATCCACCGACGCGCCGAAGTACGGCGAGCGGTGGATGCCGTTGATGAAGCCGTCTACGACGGCGCGCGCGACGAGCTCCAGGTTGCCGATGCGCGCGAGCACCACCGGATCGACGAAACGGGCGCCGGGGATGGCTGATTGATCCATGCAATTCTGAATGCTGAGTGCTGAATGCTGAAGTCAAGGGCCAACGGCGAATCTCACGCAGAACCCCTTGAACCCCTTGAACCTCGTGAACCTACATCCCTGACCGCGGCACCGGCACGGCCTCGAGCAGCCGGTCGACCAGGGTGTCGCTCGTGATGCCTTCGGACTGGGCGTGGAAGTTGGTCAGCACGCGGTGCCGCATGACCGGGTGCGCGAGCGCGCGGATGTCCTCGAAGTTGACGTGATAGCGGCCGTTCGTGATGGCGCGCGCCTTGGCGCCGAGCACGAGGTACTGCGCCGCGCGGACGCTGGCGCCAAACGCCGCCCACTTCTTGATCTGGTCGGGCGCGGTCGGCGACTTCGGACGGCTGGCCCGGACAAGGTTGAGCGCATAGCGCATCACCGGCTCAGCGACAGGCACCCGGCGCACCAGCCGCTGGAACGCGACGAGATCCGCGCCGTTCACCGGACGCTCGAACTTCGGATCGAGAATCGCGGTCGTCGTGCGCACGACCTCGAACTCCTCGTTTTCCGGCGGGTGATCGATCACGATATGGAACATGAAGCGGTCGAGCTGGGCTTCCGGCAGCGGGTACGTGCCTTCTAGCTCGATCGGGTTCTGCGTGGCGAACACGTAGAAGGGCTCTTCGAGCTGATAGGTCCGGCCCTGGATGGTGACGCGGTGTTCCTGCATCGCTTCGAGCAGCGCCGACTGCGTCTTGGGCGGCGTGCGGTTGATCTCGTCGGCGAGCACGATATTCGCGAAGATCGGCCCGGGCGCGAACACCATCTGGCGGCGCCCCGTCGTCGCATCCTCCTGGATGATGTCGGTCCCGGTAATGTCGGACGGCATCAGGTCCGGCGTGAACTGAATCCGCGCGAACTTCAGCTCGAGCACGCGGGCCAGCGTGTGAATCAGCAGCGTCTTGGCCAGGCCCGGCACCCCGACGATGAGGCTGTTGCCACCGACGAAGAGCGACAGCAGCACGAGCTGAACCGTGTCACCCTGACCGATGATGAGCTTCTGGAGCTCCGAGACGATCTGATCGCGGCCGTGCTTCATCCGGTCGGCCAACGCGACATCATCAGGGGACTCGATATCGACAACTTGCTGCGCCACACGCTCCACGGGGCCTCGCTTTCGGGGATCAGACCGGCTCAGGGCTGTGAAGAATGTAGTGTCCGGCTTCAGCCGGACCAAGACAAGTCCGCCTAAAGGCGGACACTACGTACGCTTTCTTCACAGGCCTCGAGCCCGTGTCAGTGAATCAGTCCATAGATAAAGTAGTTCACGCCGAACTTGTACGCCTCGTTCGACAGGTCGACCGGCATCATGCCCGTGTCCGAGAACTCCCAGAACTCGCCCAGGTCCTGGTTGTGTCCGGCGATCGCCATCAACCGCTTCTGGGGATCGTTGTCCTCGAAGATCCCGAAGTAGGTTTCCTTTCCGTAGTAGCCGAAGTTGAAATTCTTGATCTCGAAGAACGAATTGAATACCGTCTGCGACGGTTCGACCTCGATCCATCGCAGGTCGGGCAGGACCCGCTTCATCTGCTCTTCCACGTTGTCCATGTCGTTCTGCCGGAAGTCGTCGAAGATGATGAACCCGCCTTTCTGCAGGTACGTGCGCAGCCCTTTGGCTTCCTCGTCCGACATGGTCCAGAACCCCGGCTCGGACATGTACGCGATCGGGTAGTCCATGAGCTCCGGGTCATCGAGCTCGAGGACATTCGAGGCGTCCACGCGCGGATCGGTCAGCGTCAGCTCCTTGAGAATCTTCATCAAGTGCGTGTCCGCCGTCGGATAGTCATGAGCCCACGGCGGCTCCCCACGGCTGCCGCGGAACCGGCCGCCGCCGCCGCCACCGAAGCTTCCAACGTCGTACTTCACGCGCACGAACACGAGCCGGCCGTCGGTACTCGACGTTGCCGGGAAACGCTCCAGAGTACTCTCGACCCGGCTGCAGATAGTCGCCTGCGAACACCGCCACGCCCGTAGCGGCCAGCACGACCGCGAGCGCCACGCATCTGCGGATCACTTCTTTTCGATCTCCCGGATCTGACGCGTCTTGAGCGCCAGATCAGTTGCCAGCTTCTCGAGCTCGGCCGCGTAGCGGTCGGCTGGCATGCTGCCCTTGAGCAGCTTCAGTGCTTCGATTCGCCGTTCGAGATCCCGCCGCTCCAGATAGATCGCGCGCACCTTCGGGTCGGTCGGCAGCGGGTCGCTGGCCGCGACGCTTCCGAGCGACAGCACCGCGGCGACCTTGCCCTGCTTGCCATCTGCGGACGGATCGGGAACACCCTCGCCGCCGCTGTCGTTCAGCAGCGCGTGTTCGGTCGCCATGATGCCCTCGCGCTCGTACGCGGTCGCGACTTCCCGCTTCGCGTACACGAACGCCTCGAGCACCGAGATTCGCCGGTTCTTGTCCGAGTCGGCGTCCGTGCCCGCGAGCGCATCGGCGAAGTACCCGCCAAAGAGCGTCGCGAACCGCTCGGCCCCAGTGCGCGTTGCGGTGACGATCGTGCGCCCCGGTCCCGCCAGCGCCTCGATGAACGGTCCGCTCGCGCTTGCCGTGTTCACGAAGACCAGGTGCCGGGAGCGCATCTTCTTCAGCAGCGGCTCGAAATCGGCCGGCGTCAGGTCCGGGCCCGGCAGGTTGAACTTGGCCACGCGCCCGTCGAACGTCCCATGCCCAAACAGCACGACAAACACCACATCGTCTTCGCCGGCCGTAGCCAGCTTGTCGAACGTCTTGACGATCTCGTCCCTGGTCGACCGCCCGGTCACCCGCTTCGCGTCAACCTCCGGCTTCTCCGCCAGGTAGATCACGTCCTCGACCCCGAGGCGAGCCGACGCGTCGACGAGCGTTCCAGCCCACCGCGTGAAGAGCTCGGCATGCTCCGGCTCCCCCGCCAACCCGACGATGACCGCCAGGTGTGTCGCCTGCGCCCGGGCAGGTGCGGCCGCCAGCAGCAGCAATACCGACAGCGCTAGGGCTCTCATTCGCACGCCCAGTTCAACTCCCAGCAGCTTGTCCGCATTTCTCAATGCTCGCGCTCATGCCATTCCCACCGCTCGTCGATAGCCCCATTCCGCGCACGTCAGGCCAACCAGGAGCAGCAAGATGATGGGCATGTGCCACAAGTCTCGCTCCTCGACCGTCGTCACGCCGCGCCCCGTGTATTTCAGGTCTTCGGCGAGGGTCCCCAGCGTCGCGGGCGTATAGAAACGGCCGCCTGTTTCCTCGGCAATCCGCTGCAGCCTCGCGGCGTGCATCGTCGCGTCGAAGTACTCGGCGTCACCCGGCGCCGCGCGCACGTGCGTTTGACCCGTGCCGAGGGCCTTTCCTGCCCTGGACGCGTCGACCTTGGTGGCATACATGCCAGGCGCGCTCGACACGAAGGTCCCCCGGTACTGCCCGTTGCGCTCACCGGTCCATTGCAGCGGCACGTCGGTCACCACGCCGCCCGGCCCGGTGATCTTCGCGGTCACCTGCGCGTCGTTGATCTCCACGAACGTGTCGTCGACGACGTCGGCGGTGATCGCGACCTGCTCGCCTGCCTCGACGCGATCGGCCGACGTGTGAACCTCGACCGGACCGGGCACGCCGTCGACCAGCCACCGGAGGAGCTGACGCCAGTAGTTCTCGTGGGTCATGTCCTCGAGCGGAATGCTCGCGTGCATCTGCCATCGCCAGGAATCGAGCACGGTGAACGCCAGCGCCTTCCCGCGCCCGTAGCGCTGGAACGCGAGCACGGGCTGCGTGACGCGCTTTTCGTCCGTTCCGGTCAGGAGGACCGTGGCCCCGGGCTTGACGGCCTTGATCGCATTCACGCTGATGAGGGTGGGGAGCTCGTTCCACCGGTTCAGCGATGCGGCCTCGGTCGGCGCAATCTGCGCGAGCGCGTGGCCTTCGCCGGCGCGGGTGGGCCGCACCTTCAACCGCGACACCGGCCACGTGTCGAGCGAGCGCGCGATGCGGTCGACAACGACGGGCAGCGCATCGGCAACCGGCGTGCCGGCATAACCGCCCTCGGAGAACGACCTCGCGCCGCCAAGCATGAGGAGGCCGCCGCCGCGGCGCTCGACGAACTCGGCGATCATCCGCAGCTGATCGCCGGTGAACGCGCCGGCCTCGATGCTCCCGAGAATCAGGCCGCGGTAGGCGAACAGCTCGTCGCGCGTCTTGGGAAACGCCCCGGCGAGCTGCTCCGGCGTGTCGATGAGCAGCCGGTAGTACTTGTTGTCGGCCGTCCGCAGCAGCGTCACGACCTGGAGGTTCTTGTCGTCGTCGACGGCGCGGTGCAGGAACTTCAGCTCGGGCCGCGGCTCCCCTTCGAAGTAGAGAATCTTTTCGGTGCGATCGTAGACGTCCACCAGCGACTCGCGCTGGTTGTTCTGCGTCACCATCTCGCCGGGCCGTGGAGCGATCCGGAAGCGGAACACGCGCGGGCCGGAATCCGACGCCGTGAAGCGCACGCGCACCGCCGCGGGCTCGCCGTCGATCGGCAGCTTCACTTCCTGCGATCCCACGATGCGGCCTTCGTCCTCGACGTCGAGCGTCACCGTCTCGCCGGCGAATCCGGTCTGCGTGACCAGGGCGTCGACCATCAGCGAGGTCCCCTTGAGCGCGGCCGCCGGCGTCGAGACGCGGTCGATCTGGACGTCTTTCGTCAGCGACTCCTGCCCGAGACCGACCGTAAATACGGGGACGTCGGCGGCCTTCATCGCCAGCAGCGCGTCCGCGAGCTCGGCATCGGTCGTGTCGGCGCCGTCGGTCACGAGCACGAGACCGGCCAGCGGCAGGCCGGCCAGCTCCTGCCGCGCCCCATCGAGCGCCGCGCCGATTCTCGTCTGGGCGCCGGCGAACGCGAGCTCAGTGGGCGACGCCAGGCGCTGCGCCGAGGACGAGAAGCGAAAGCTGCGTAGCACGAACCGGCTCGAGAGCATCTTCAGGACGTCGGCGTCGGGCGATGCGAAGTGCAGTTTGGCGAACGCGCTGCGCGCCTGGCCGTCGACGTCGGTTATCTGCATGCTGCGCGAGTCGTCCACGAGCACGCCGAGGAAGTTCTGCTGTGGAACGGCCGCCTTGACGACGAGCACCGGCCGGAAAAGGCAGGACAGGACGAGCAGCAAGGTGGCAAGCCGGATGGCCGCGAGGACGGCGCGGTGCCGCGCATTGCCCTGGCTGCGCGTGCGCCGGTAGGTCAGGATCGTGATGACTATGGCGGCGACGACGATGGCGGCGGCCACGAACGAACCGGTCGTGGGGACGAACCGGAAATCGCCCTGCTGAAAGACAACCGGCCGGTAATTGAACAGCAGCCGAAAGATCGCATCGAGCACGCCTGTCCCCCGTGGCCTGAAATCGAGTCGGCCCAGGCGTGGATTGTATAACCGCCCGCGGCGCAATCCGACAGCTAAACCGCTCTGAAATGCTTAGCGGAAGGCGCTTTCGCGGCTTCCTTGGGCTCAGCGAAAGGCGCTTTTCGCGCCTTCCTTAAGTTAATACCATCTATGACGACGGCGGGGGCCCGGTAGCTTCACCGGTGTGATGAAAAGTGGACGGATGCCGTCGACGTGGCCTCCCTCCAGTTTTGTCAGCGCGCGCTACCTCGGCAACGGCAGGAGCTGGAAGGACTGCGGCTCGCCGATGGGCGTGACGATGTCAGCAACCATGCGGCCAAGCGTGGCGCGATAGCGGCCGGCAGGAACCGGCGGCCCTTGCGGCGGACCACCGCGACCGCCGAACACCGGCGGCTCGTCCTGCTCGTCTTCTCGCGCTTCCGACTGAGCAACGGCTGCGCCGCCGCGGCCGCCGCCGCGACCAGTGCCACCGGCCGGCGCCTCCGCCCGGAGATTCCACGCAATCCGCTGCATTCCGGTCTCCTTGGCGAGATCCAGGCGCCTCACGGGGCGGCCGGCATCGTCAACGATCGTCAGCACGAGCTTCGCGTCGGCCGCGGGCGCCTGGCCGACGTGGTACGTGAACACGGCGCCGTACGGCGGGTTGGGGGTCGATTCGTTACCCCACGCCGCGCTGTAATGAGTGAGCTCGTTGAAGATGTATGCGTCACGGAGCGGGAACAGCCGGGCTTCTTCACTCAGGGCCTGCGATGTCACGCCGCGCAGCGCTGAGTAGTCGTCGAGGATGTAGGCGCCGCGGCCGAACGTGCCGACCACGAGATCGTTCTCACGCCGCTGAATCTGCAGATCGCGGGCCTGCGTCGTGGGAATGCCGCCCTTGAGCTGCGTCCACTTCGCGCCGCCGTCGACCGTGAACCAGACGCCGAACTCCATCCCCGCAAACAGCAAGTCGCCGTTGACATGATCCTGGACAATCGACCAGGCGCCCGATCGCCCGGGCAGGTTGCCGGCAATCGAGGTCCATGTGCGACCCCGATCCGTGCTCTTGTAGACGTACGGCTTGAAGTCGCCGCGCTGGTAATTGTTGAACGTGGCAAAGACCGTGTTCGCTTCGCGCGTCGACGCCTGGACGTCGGTCACCGCGGTGTAGTCGGGAAGCCCTGGAAGCTTCTCGACCTTGCGCCAGTTCTTGCCGCCGTCTTCGGTCACCTGGATGAGCCCATCGAACGTGCCGATGTAAATCAGATCGGCGAGCAGCGGCGATTCATCGAGCGTCGTGATCGTGCTGAGCTGCGTCGTCGCCTGGTTGAACGCGACCGAATCCCTCGGCCACACCTTCCCCATGATGGGGATCTCCGCCGGGTCGAGGTTTCTGGTGAGGTCGGTGCTGATCGCGACCCAGGTGTCGCCGCGATCGTCGCTGCGATAGACCCGTTCACCCGCGACGTAGATGCGGCGTGCGGCATGAGGGCTGATGACAATCGGCGTGTCCCAGTGCCAGCGCCCGCCGCCACCCCGGCCACCGCGGCCGCCGCCCTGGCCTCCTCCCGCCGCGGGTGCCTGCCCTGCGCCCGTCGGAGGAGCGCCACGACCGGCCGTCGCGCCTTCGGCGCCCGCTGCCGCCGGCGCCGCGCCTGAGCCTGCCGGAGGCGCCGCCGGAGGCGCCAGCGACTGGGTCAGCCGCTGACGCATCTGAACCCGTTCGCCGGTGCGCAGATCCAGACGGCTGAAGTTGCCTTCCTGCGATTCGGCATAAACGATGTTCGGATCTCCGGGGTCGCTGGCCGTGTAGAACCCATCGCCGCCACCGATCGCGTACCAGTCACTCGTGCGGATGCCGGCACGGCCGTTGAGCGTTCGCGACGGCCCGCAGATCGATCCGTTGTCCTGCATGCCGCCGCAGACGTTGTAAAACGGCTTCGCGTTGTCGGTGCTGATGCGATAGAACTGCGACAGCGGCAGGTTCGTGAAGTGCCGCCACGTCTTCATCCCGTCGTAGGTTTCGTACAACCCGCCATCGTTGCCGATGAGGATGTGGTTCTTGTCCGTCGGATCGAAGACGATATCGTGGTGGTCGACGTGCACGTTCATGGGAACCGACGACCACGTCTTGCCGCCGTCGGTGCTGCGCCAGAAGTTGGTCTGCGGCGACCAGATCGTCTCGGGATCGTGTCCATCGACGAAGATCTCGTTGTAGTAGCCAGGGTCGCCGCCGCGATAGCAGTCGTCAGCTGGCGCCGCCCCTCGTCCGCCGCCCTGCCCGCCGCCGGGCGCCGGAGTGGGCTCTGCCGCCGGCGTGGTCGGGGTGGCTGCGGCACCAATCGGAGCGCAGGCTGCGGGTGGCGCAGGCGCTGGCGCGCCTTCGCGTCCACCGCCGGCGCGTCCGCCTCCAGTTGCGCCGCCGCCTCGTCCGGCGGAGGGCGCCGAACGGCCGATGCGCGTCCAGCTCGCGCCGGCGTCGTCGGATCGGAAGAAGCCCCCCTGCCCTCGCTGCGCGGTCACGAGCGCGTACACCGTCTTGGGATTCTTCCAGTTGATCGCGAGGCCGATGCGCCCGATGTCCACGGTCGGGAGACCTTTGGTGAGCTTGACCCATTTCGCCCCGCCATCGGTGGTCTTGTAGAGGGCGCTTTCTGGACCGCCGCCAACGAGCTGTCCAACGGCGCGCCGGCGCTGGTAGGCCGCGGCATAGAGCACGTTGGGGTTCGAGGGATCCATCGCCACGTCGGTAACACCCGTGTCGGCGCTGACCGTCAGCACAGCCTTCCACGTCTTGCCGCCATCAGTCGTCTTGTAGAGCCCCCGGTCCCCGCCCGAATTCCAGAGCGGACCGATCGCGCTCACGTACACCACGTTCGAATCGCGGGGATCGATGAGGATGTTCTGGATATGCTCGGAGTTCTCGAGGCCCATTCGCGTCCACGTCGCGCCCGCGTCAATCGACTTGTAGATCCCGTCGCCGTAACTGACGCTGCGCTGGTTGTTGTTCTCCCCAGTTCCCAGCCAGACCACGTTCGGGTTCTTCGAGTCGACGACCACGGCGCCGAGCGAATACGAACCGTAGGTCTCGAAGATCGGCGTCCAGTTGTTCCCGCGGTTCTCGGTCTTCCACAGGTTGCCGGCGCTCGCCGCGACGTACCAGATGTTGGGGTTCTTCGGATCGACGGCAATGTCTGAGATGCGGCCGGTCGTCAGGCTCGGGCCTATCGTCCTGAACTCGAGCTTCCGGAACGTCTCGGGCGTCAGGCGGTCGCCGCCGCCCTGGCCAAAGGCCGTCGCCGCCATCGCCACGACACCTACCCACGTCCAAACCCGTCTCATCGTTGTGCTCCCAGACTGCGTCACGTCGTCGGGCCCGCCGCAGATCCCAGCGTTGATAGTTTTACGACGCCGGCTGCAGCGTCATTACATTCGAAACACAGAACCTATTTCATGCACACGGCCCCCGGCTCACCTCGATGAACGCGAAGATCGCGATGACCACGAAGAATTCATGTCTGAAGAGTAACCTTCGTGAGCTTTGCGGTCTTCGCGATCATCGTGAATTGGGCGTCGGACGACGTGCGATGGTGCTATTGCTGGTGCCCGTGGGCCGGATTGCCCTGGTGCGTCACGTAGTGTTGACGCAGCAAGTCCTTACCGTAGTCATTCCCGTTCGGTGTCCTGACGACGGAATGGACGTGGATGCGGCCCGGGACCTTCGGACCTGGGAGCGCGACCGGCGTCTGATGATCGAACTCGATCAGGATGACCGGGCTCTGGATGCGGTAGTAGAACACTGCCTCCGGCCCTGTGCCGCCAATCCAGGCAAAGTAGGTGTCGTCGAGGTGCTTCTCGACTTCCTGCAGTCGCACCTTCGCGTGCCCCGCTGACATGTTGCCGACGTACTCGTCGATCGCGGTGAGCAGCCGCTTCTTCTGTTCGGCGCTCAGTTCCGCCCCTCGCAACCCGGCGTAGTCGAGCACGAGGTTGTCCCGGAACGCCTGCGCCAGTGAGTTGTTCGCGCTCTTCTCGGGCTGTAGGGTCGCCTTCTTCTGCTGCTCCGGCGTCAGCGCGAGCATCAGCGCCAGGCCCTTGTTCTGTTCGTCCTGCATGACGGTGGTGCCGGCGTACTTGCCGGCGTCCGCATGGACCGGCTCGGATCCCATGAAGGTCGGCGTCATCACGACCTGGTCACGCAGGATGAAGTAGTTGATGATCAGATGATGGCCGTCGAGCTGCCAGCCCCACGGTTGCGTGTCTGACGGCTCTCCCATCACGGTCAAGTTGTACAGACCCTCGCCGTACTCCTCGAGCCGCTGCGTCATCTCGGCAATGGTCTCGTTGAGCCGCATGATGTCGCGCGATTTCTGGAACCCCTTTGCGCTGAGGCCCGCCTGCAGCAGTCCGAACGCCTTGGCCCGCTGCTCCGCGGACATCTCCTTGAAGCTCACACCCTGCCGCGTATAGCGGTGGACGTTGTTCCACTTGCGCCACTCGCCGTCGGCAACCGGGAAGACAGTCTTGGCCCGCTGCTCAGGAGAGAGCGAGGCGAGGAAGGCGACAGCTGCGTTTCGCACGGGCGCAGTAGAGACACCGGTGGATCGGATCGGAAAGAGGCCGGGCGTGACGGTCCCGTTCGTAGTCACGCCCTTGAAGGGCTCCTCGAGCGGCCCCGGCCCCTGCGGCGGCCCCTGTGCCGCAGCGAGCGCCACGACCGGCACAGCTGACGCCCAGAGCGCGATCCGAAGGTAGTGGCGGAGAGTCATGCGTAGTCTCCTCATTTCACTGGAACAGCGGACGCTCATCGGGCACCTTGTCCGCATTATTCAGTGCTCGCGGGGCCTCGCCTTCGCGAAGCTTCGGCGCAGCTCGCCGTAGCCTTGGCGGAGGCGGCCCACCCCCGCTCGCTCTGGCGCGGCGACTGCGCGCCGCGCTCGGGCCGCGGGCGCTAGCGTATCGTACGGCCCGTTGGGTGACATAATCCCGCGATCTCATGCTGCGGTTGCGCCATGGAACGCGAGCCATCGCCGGGCTGTGCCTGCTTCTTGCCATCGTCCACACCTGGCCGCTCGCCTCGGCCCCCGGCACGTTGACGCGCAACGACAATGCCGATGCCGAGCTGAACGAATGGATCCTGGCATGGGTCGCCTACCAGCTCCCGCGTGCGCCGGCGCGGCTCTTCGAAGGCAACATCTTCTATCCCGAACACGATTCGCTCGCCTTCTCCGAACCGCTGATTGTCCCTGCGTTGATGGGCGCCCCGTTGCAGTGGCTGGGGGTGTCGCCCGTCCTCGTCTTCAACCTCGTCCTGCTTCTGGGCTTCGCCCTGACGGCCTGGGCCGGCTATGCGCTGGCCTTCGAGTGGACGGGCGACAGGGCCGCCGGAATGCTCGCCGGGTCGATGTTCGCGTTCAACACCCATACCCTGACAAGACTGGCGCACATCCAAGGCATCCACGCCTGGGGCTTGCCGCTGACGCTCCTCTCCGCCGACCGAATCCTCGTCCACGCGCGCTGGCGCGATGCCGTGTGGCTGGCGGTCTGGATGACGGCCATGGCCTATACCTCCGGCTACCTCGTGGTGTTCGCCGCGATCATGATCGCGGTCGTGCTGGTGTCGCGCGTGCCGGACTGGTGGCCGCGCGCGGGCCGCGTCGTGATGCTTCTTGCCGGGGCCACGATCCTCGCGGGCGTGGCCATCCTGCCGGTCTACCTTCCCTACCGTCGCGTCGCGAAGCTGGGCCTGGTCCGGTCGATCGAATCGGTCAGCCAGTATTCGGCGACGTTGACCGGGTATCTTGCCGCAGCCGGCCGGATTCATTTCTCGACGTGGAGCGGGAGATTCTGGGCCGACCCCGTCGACGGATTCTTTCCAGGATTCGTCGTCATCATCATGGCCATCGCGGCAGTCTACTGGGGGGCCGTGCGGGCTCGCGCGAACGCCGGGCTCGAAGAGGCGATAATCGCTGAAGCGCGCCTGTCGCGCCGGCGAATTGTCATGCTCGTCGCGATCGCGGCGACGGGACTCGTCCTGTCGCTTGGCACGCGCACCCCGGTGTACGGCTGGTTGTACGCCGTGTTCCCGCCCATGCAGGGCCTGCGGGCCGCAGCCAGATTTGGCAACCTGTTCCTGCTCGGCATGGCGGTGCTCGCGGCTTTTGGCCTTGCCGCTTTGCGCAGCCGCCTTCCGACACGCTGGAAGGCCGGCGTTGCGGTCGGCCTCGTGATTGTCGCTAACGTCGAATCGCTGCGCGCGCCCCTGTACTACAGGCGCTTCGAAGGCATTCCGGCTGTCTACTCGCTGCTCGCTGACGAGCCCGGCAGAGTGGTTCTGGTCGAAGTCCCGTTCTATCCGCCGCAGGGCGTATTCCAGAACGGCCGCTACGTCCTGAACTCGACCGCCCATTGGCGGCCGCTGATGAACGGCTACAGCGGCTACACTCCCGGCGCCTATCGACAGTACGCAGCGTCGTTCTGGTACTTCCCCCAGCCCCACGCGATTCAGGCGATGCGAGAGGCCGGCGCGACGCACGTCATGATTCACCCGGGAGGATTTGGCACGGAAGAGGAGATCGCGAAGATGTGGCGCGACGTAGCGGCGAGCCCGTACCTCGAGCGAATGGCCGCGACGCCGGGCGGACCGGTGCTATATCGGCTGCGCTGACGCCCGTAGCGCGCAACTTTAGTTGCGCGTCAGCGAGGCTAATCGAAAAGCGGAGGGTGTCGAACGGTCGGAGCGCAACTTTAGTTGCGCGTCAGCGAGGCCAATCGAAAGTAAGGGGGCCTCGAACGGCTGGGACGCGCAACTGAAGTTGCGCGCTACGGGTGATCGGCTACTTCCCCGTCGCCCCGAACCCCCCTCGCGCCCCAACGCGCAACTCGCCGACTTCCTCCCACTCGACGCGCGGCGACGGCAGGAGGATGCCCTGCGCAATGCGATCCCCCTTGCTGACCTGCACCGGCGCCGCCGTGAAGTTGAGCGTCGGAATCTTCACCTCATCGGTCGGGCCGCAGTAGTCGGAGTCGACCACGCCGACGCCGTTCGCGATCATGAGGCCGCGCTTGAGCGGCGTGCTGCTGCGCGCGAAGACAGCGAGGAACATTCCCTCCGGCACTTCGATCACGAGTCCCGTCGGCACGAGCCGGACCTCTCCCGGCGCAATGGTGGTGTCCGTCGACGCGGCGAGATCGAACGCGGCCGAACCATCCGTGGCATAGGCCGGCAAATCGACCGACGCGTCGAGACGGCGAATCCTGACCGTGGGCACCGACTACCTGTCCTGCACGGACGGCGCGGTCGTCGTGACCTTGGGCTTGAACATGTCGGTCACGTCGCGCCGGCCCTTCTCGAGATAGGGCACGCCCTTCTCCATCCACTCCGGCTTCGGCTTCCCGAGCAGGAAGTGGTCGAAGAACTCGTCCTGGTGCACGGTCCAGTGCTTCTGGTTGTCGCGCTGGCGCAAGCCGTGCGGCTCGCCGTTGTAGACGAACATGTACGCCTCCTTGCCCAGGCGGCGCATCGCCGAGAAGAACTCGATCCCCTGGTACCACGGCACGGCATCGTCTTCGTCGTTGTGGATCGAGAGGTACGGCGTGTGGACCTTCTCGACCCAGAAGATCGGCGAGTTCTCGATGAACTGCAGCGGCGCGTCCCACGGCGGCAGGCCGATACGGCTCTGCGTCTTCTCGGTACTGGAAGGCGCGCGACATGCCCGTCCCCCATCGAATGCCGCCGTAGGCGCTCACCATATCCGACACCGATGCGCCGGCCTGGACCGCTGCGAACATGTTCGTGCGGGTGATGAGGTGCGTAATCTGATAGCCGCCCCACGAGTGTCCTTGGATCCCGATCCGCTTCGAATCGATGAAGCCCTGGGCGACCACCGTGTTGACGGCCGGGATCACGCATTTCTCCGCGCTCTCGCCGGGATATCCCGTCTCGTAGACGATGTCAGGCATCAAGACGACGTAGCCGTTGCTGACGTAGCGGGTGATGTTGATGCTCGTGCCGGGATTCGGTGCGCGATAGCTGTGCAGGCCTTCGGACAGTTCCTCGTAGATGTAGACCATCAACGGGTACTTCTTCGACGGATCGAAGTTCTCGGGCTTGGCGATGATCGCGCGCAGCGTCTTTCCATCAGCGTTGATGTACTGCATCAGCTCGGCCTTGCCCCAGAGGTATTCGCTCTGCTGGGGATTGGCGTTCGACACCTTCTTCATGTCGCGGAAGCTCGTGTCGCTGACCCATAGATCCGGAAACTCGTCGAACCGCGCCTGCGTGAAGACCACGCGATCGGCGTTTTTTGCCTTGATGATCGGTCCGAAGGACTTGTCGACCATGACGATCTTGGTCGGCGCCGCCGTGCCGCTGTAAGCGACGCGGTAGAACCCGCTGCTCTCGGTCTTGTCGTCGTTGGCCGAGAGAAGGATGGGCTTGTCCGTGGGAATCGAGCGCTCTTCAGGATCGAGCGATCGGTAGCGGTAGACGATCTGATTCTTCCGCCCGTCGCCGGCGGTCAGCATGCGCGGCGCGGTGCCGTCGGGCTTGATTTCCCAGATGTCGTACTTGTCGTAGAGGAGAACCGACGCATCCTTCGTCGTCCAACCGGCAGATCCGTACGCCGGCGGCAGGCTCGGCGAATCGTGATCCTCACGCCAGAAGTTGAGACCGAGCTTCGACGTCAGGTTGACCTTGACGCCGTCCGAGATCCGGTAGGTGAACCAGTCCGCCTCGGTCTCGTCGAAATAGAGCAGGTAGCGGCCGCCGGGCGACATCGTCGGGGTGCCGCGCCAGTGCTGCAGAACCGGCTGGCGCTGACCTGACTTGAGGTCGACGAGGGCCACGTCGCTGTAGGTCGTATCCCAGGACATCTCACGGCGATATGGGAGTTCGGAGGTCCCGACGGCGCGCGCCGAATCTTCGCCCTGCGCCACGTTCGGAAAATCCGGCGTCGCGAGCTGGAGGAAGCGCTTGTCCCCCCCTTTCTCAAAGAGGTGGACGACGGCGCGGTAGGTGCGATTGCGCTCCTGCTGCGCGCGTACGCGCTGCATCGGCTGCAGGAGCGGATCCTGCCAGTGCCATACGTCGACGCCGCGCGGCGCCGGCGCTCCTTCGGCCGCTGGCGGTGGAGGAGGAGGTGCCGTGCCCAGATACAGCCGGCTGCCGTCCTGAGAGAATCGCGGCGCCGCCTGATCGCTCACGACCATGCCTGACGACATGCCCCGCGTCGTCGCCGACACGATCTCGGCGGCTGCCGCTTCGCCGGCCTTCCAATAGTAGAGGCGATACGGCGAGACGTCCTTGTCGTACTCAGCCTGGTCGCTCAGGAACGCGAGCTGCGTGCCGGCCTCGTCGAAAGCAAGGCTCTTGTAGTTGCCCTTGCCCTTGAGGAGGGGGGTCGCCGTGCCATCGCTCATCTTGCGGACGAACGCGCCGTCCTCTTCGGCCTTCGCCGACGAGACGGCATACGCGAGCCACGAGCCATCCTTCGACCACGCGAAATCGGTGACGAGCGGAATGGTGATGTCCTGACCGGTGACGAGATTGCGAACGATGAGATCGTTGCCGTTGTCCTTACGCTTGGCTCGACTGGCGCCGTCGGCCTGACCCTCGGCCTGCCCAGCGCCCGCCGCCTGCGCTGGCGCAGCTGCCGGCGGCTCAGCGCCACCCCGTCCGCCACGCCCGCCGAACGCGCCGCGCCCGCCGCGCCCGCCGCCGCCCGCGCGTCCGCGATGCATCGCCGCCCACGTGGACGACTCTTCCGGCATGGTCACGCCGCCGACGCGCTCGACCGTGGTGACCTGGCCTGTTGCGAGAGTCATGATGCCCGCCGACGTGCGCGGCGGCGTATTGGCGCCGCCCCGTCCCTGACCGCCCTCTGCACCTCGGCCGGCCGCACCCTCGCCGCCGCGGCCGCGACCAGCCAGCCGCTCTTTCTCCTCTTCCGCCTTCGTCTGCGCGATCGTGAAGGTGACGATCTTGCCGTCGGGCGTGAACGCGGGACTCGTGCCTCGCGGGTGCTTCTGCTCCTGACCCGTGCGAAGGTTCCTGACGACAAGCTGGCCGTCGACTCCCTGCGAAGTCAACGCGTAGGCGAGCCACTCGCCGTCGCGCGACAACGTCGTCCCCTGAATCGACCACCAGGCGTCGTAGGTGTCGTAGGAGAGTGCCTTTTTGCCGGCAACCGCGCTTTGCGCGACGAGCGAACCATCCGGCCAGGAGGCGCCGGCGAAAACGAGCAGCGCGGAGCACAGCACAACCGCGTGACGCTGGAATCTCAAGAGCATGCGAACCACCTCGTCTAGGGAGCGCGGGGTCGACGGGAGTCGAAGGGCGAGCATATTATTGGCGCAATGGCGGGCACGTTCAAGTGGCCAGCGGGTTCACATTTGTATTGCGCTGAACGAAGGGCGCACACGAATGTCCGCCGCGTCCTGACGGCGGCGCTGCTCGTCTTCGCGGCGTGGAGCCCAACCGCCGGCCAGGGTCGTCCGCGCGCGCGTGACCTCGGCATTCAGCCAGGCGCCGGCAGCCCAGGACCGCTGAACGCGATCACCGACGTCGCGGACGTTCGCGTTGGGCACACGACCGTCGTCGCTGGAGACGCGATTCGCACGGGGGTGACGGCAATTCTCCCCCACGGCGGGAATCTATTTCGAGAGAAGGTGCCCGGCGCCGTGTTCGTGGGCAACGCGTTCGGCAAGCTGGCGGGCTCGACCCAGGTGCAGGAGCTCGGCACGATTGAGTCGCCGATCGTCCTGACCAACACGCTCGGCGTCGGCATCGGCATCGACGCGGTCGTCCGCTGGACTCTCGCGCAGCCCGGAAACGAGAACGTCCGCTCCATCAACGCGCTCGTCGGCGAGACCAACGACGGCGGACTGAACGACATCCGCGGACTGCACGTCACGCGCGAACATGTGACCTCGGCCATTACCGCGGCGCGGGGCGGCGCCGTCGACGAGGGGGCTGTCGGCGCCGGGACCGGCACCGTCGCGTTCGGGTGGAAGGGCGGCATCGGCACGTCCTCGCGTCGCGTCCGCCAGCAGAGCGACGAGTGGACAGTCGGCGTCCTCGTGCAATCGAACTACGGCGGCCGCCTCACGATTGCCGGCGTGCCGGTGTGGAAAGAGCTGACGCCACCCGGCCCATCAGCTCCTCCTGCGGCCAACGCTGAACCGGGAACCCTGAACCCGGAACCGCATGCGGATGGCTCCTGCATGATCGTCGTCGCGACCGACGCGCCGGTCGACTCGCGCACGCTCGAGCGGTTGGCCGCCCGCGCCATCTTCGCCCTCGCGCGGACGGGATCGACCTATTCGAACGGCAGCGGCGATTTCGCCATTGCGTTCTCGACGCACCCGTCGCTGCGGGTGACGGCGACGGACCGTCCGCAGCCGCGGACGCTCCTTCCGAGCGACAGCGTCTCCGGGCTCTTCGAAGCCGTGCTCGACGCTACCGAAGAAGCGGTCTACAACTCGCTGCTCAAGGCATCCGACAGCACGGGCAACGGCCGCACGATCCGCGCGATCCCGATCGAACCGCTCACGGCGCTCCTCAAGAAGTACGGACGATGAGGCTGGTGGCGGCGACCGTCGGCGCACTCGTTCTGAGCCTTGCGATCGAAGCTCAGGAGGGGCGCTTCCGGACGAGCGTCGACACCGTCTCGATCTACGCGACGGTCAGCGACGCGGACGGACGGCTCGAGCCGAATCTGGTCAAGGACGACTTCACCGTCCTCGACGACGGGAAGCCGCGCGAGATCACGCTCTTCTCGAGCGACACGCAGCCGATTACCGTCGTGATCATGCTCGACATGAGCGGGAGCATGTTTCCCCGGTTCCTGCGGTTGAGGACGTCGACACTCTCGTTCGTCGACGCGCTTCTGCCGCACGACCGGGCGCAGATCGGCAGCTTTGGAGATGAGATTGCGATCAGCCCGCACCTCACGAGCGACAAGGCGGTGCTCAGGCAGGTCATCGGCAACGAGTTGTGGCCGAGCGGCGGCACGCCAATCTGGAACGCGCTCGATGCGGCCATGACGGCGCTCGCCGCCGAGTCCGGCCGCCGCGTCGTGCTCACGATCACCGACGGCCGGAACATGTGCAGCTTCCCCCGGTGCCTGAAGCCAGAAGCCATCGAGCGGCGCGCCGTCCACGAAGGCTTCATGCTGTACGCCATCGGGATGGACGGCACCGGCCTCGACGGCGAGATCATGCTGATGGCCGAGGAAACGGGCGGCGGACATTTCGCGCTGCCCGAAGGGGCGGACCTGACCGCGACCTTCGCGCGCGTCGCCGAGGAGCTGCGCCGGCAGTATCTCATCGGCTTCAGCCCGGCGGTGCACGACGGCAAGCTGCACCGCGTCGAGGTCCGCGTCGGCCGCGCAGGGATGAAGGTCAAAGCCCGGCGCAACTATCTCGCCGGACGCTCATGATGATGTCCGGGAGATCACTGGTCGTGGTCACGGCCGGCTGCCTCACGTGTGTCCTGACGGCCGCTTCTTCGCCGCCGTTGCCGCAGCCCTCGCCGGTCGTCATGGTGGACGTTGGCGTCGAAGACGCCGACGGGCATGCCGTCACGGGCCTCACTCGAGACGACTTCCAGATCATCGCCGGGGGCGCCGCGCGGCCCATCGAATCCTTCGCCGCCGGTCAGGAGCGCCCGCTCTCGCTGGTACTGCTCTTCGACGTGACCGTCAGTATGGACGCGCTCACCAAGCGGAGCATCGTGCGAACCGGCGTCGAAAAGTGGTTCGTGGACAAGCTGGCGCCACACGATCGGGTGCAGGTCGGATCCGTCGCCAGGCGGACATCGATCGGCCCGGTGATCGCGAGTAACCCGAAGGCTCTGCTGTCGGCCGTCCGCCAAGCGCTCGACCCGCGCGAGGAGGACACCTACGGCCCCTCGCCGATCTGGGACGGAATCGATCTGGCGGTCGCGGCGCTGGCAAAGGCCGAGGGCCGGCGTGCCGTCGTGCTCGTGACCGATGGACGCGCCACGGGCAATCAGCTGAGCCCTGAGGCCGCCGCGGTCCGCGCCATGGCCGAGGGCGTCGCCGTCAGCGTGGTCGGTGAAGACTGGGAGATGACGATCCGACAGGACGCGACTACCGGCGTGCGCGTGCGTCCTGGGGTCGCACTTGATCGGATCGCCAGCGCGACCGGCGGGCTGTACCTACCGGACCGCGCCATGCCGTCCGCGCCGGGACCGATCCTCGAGCGCCTCCTCGCGGATCTGCATGCGCGTTACACGCTCGGGTTCACGCCGCCCGTCCGCGACGGCAAACTACACGATCTCGACGTTCGCGTCCGCCGTCCAGGCATGAAGATTCGCACGCGCCGCCAATACTCGGCGCCGGCGGACCAGTGAACCACCTGAACCCTCTGAACCCTCTGAACCTCCTGAACCTACTTAACCGGCGTCGGCGCGGCCAGCGTCAGGCTGTACTTGTTGAGCGCGCTGCCGATCGTCGCCGCGCGCACAAAGAGCGAGTTGGCGTCGGCGATCGCCTTGGGCAGCTGGGCCTTCGACTCGGTGTAGGCGCGCATGGTGGCTTCCGTCGGCCACATGCTGGCCATCAGCCCCGTCTTGGCCTGCCCCACGCGCGCGACGAGGCTGTCTCCAGCGCCGCCGCCGCGGCCGCCGCCGCGCCCTCCGAACGCGGGCACCGTCAACTTCGGCGCGAGGGCTGCGACATCCTTCTGCAGCGTCTCGAGAGATGTCTTGAGATCGCCCGGCACGTCCGACTTGGCCGCTGCCTCCTTCGACAACTCGCCGAGGCGCGTGTTGAGCGTTCCCATGCTGGTGCCCACGTCGATACCACGCCGCTGCAGCTCGTGCATCTCCATCGCCATCTCGAACATCTTCTTGCGTTCGGCTTCTGTCAGCAGGACTTCCGGATCTGGCGCGACGCGTAGCGGCTTACTGTCCACAGTCTTGCCGTCGACGACGAGCGACACCGTGTAGGTGCCGGGAAGGACGAAGGGGCCCGGGTTTCCGCCACCGGCGCCACCAAACCCGCCCCGGCCGCCGCCACCTGCGCCGCCGCAGCCCGCTCCGAACGGATTCTGAACAGCGCCGGGTCCGCCGCGTCCACCCTGAGCGCCGCCACCCTGCCCGCGACCAGCCGCGCCGACAGGGGCTGGCGACGGCTGCACGCGCAGGTCCCAGCACGCGGACTGAATGCCCGCGCGGTTGCTGTTCACGAGGATCGGCCCCGAGATCTCACGCAGGTCCTTGCCCGCGGCGTCGGAAATCTTCAACTGGACGCTCTCGGCCTGGTTCTTGAGGTACCACGAGATAACCGCCGCCTGCGGCGGGTTCTCGCCGAAGAACGTCTGATCGCCCCAGAACTGATAGTTGCGATCGCTTGCCGGGCGCCGGAACATCGCCGTCGGAGACGGCGCGAACAGCTTCGCGCCCGATGCGGCGGTCAGCGCCACGGAGTACTCCTGGATCGGCGACAGGTTGTCGAGAATCCAGATCGTGCGCCCGTGGGTCGCCAGGAGCATGGCGTTGTCGCGCGGGTGCAGCGTAATCTCGTCAATCCGCACTGTAGGCAGGTTGGCCTTCAGCCGCTGCCAGCCCTTGCCGCGGTCGAGCGACACGAAGAGGCCCGTTTCGGTCCCCAGATAGATCACATCCGGGTTCTTCAGATCCTCGGTGAGCGTCCGCGCGATCTCACCCTTGAGGTTCGCCGCAATCGATTTCCACGTCTGGCCGAAGTCGTTGCTGGCGTAAATGTGCGTCTCGAAATCGTTCTGCCGGTGGGCGTCGAAGGTGGCGTACACCGTTCCCTCATCGAATCGCGACGGCACGACTTCCGATACGTACACGCCCTTGGGTACGCCCGTCACCTTCTCGATCACTTGCGTCCACGTCTTGCCGGCATCGCGCGTGACGGCCAGATTGCCATCATCGGTGCCGGCGTAGAGCACGCCGGCGCGCTTCGGCGACTCCGCGAAGGCGACGATCGCCGGCCAGGCCGCGATGCCGTCATTCTTCGCGATGTTGACCTCGCTGCCCTTGACGCCCATCGTGACGACCTCGTCGCGGTCCTGATTGCTCGTCAAATCCTGGCTCACCGCGACCCACGAGAGTCCCTTGTCCGGCGATCGGAACACCTTGTTGGCGGCGGCGTAGAGGACCTTGGGATCGTGCGGCGAGTGCACGAGCGGCGTGTCCCAATGCCAGCGCAACGCCGGCTCGCCTGGACCCGGAACGGGCCGGATCGACATCGACTCGAAGGTCACGCGATCGAGACGGACCATGTTCCCATCCTGCGACTCGCTGTAGATGACGCGCGAGTCTGTCGGATCCTGCAGCACGACGAATCCGTCTCCGCCTTGTATCGTGGCCCAGTGGTGGTTGCCGATGCCCGCCGTGCCTCTCACCTGGCTCGGTCCGCACCAGCTGTAGTTGTCCTGCATGCCGCCGCAGACGTTGTACGGCGTCGCCATGTCGTAGCTCACGTGGTAGAAGAGCCCTACCGGAAGGTTGGGCAGGAAGTTCCAGGTCTTCGACATGTCGTACGACACGGCGAGGCCGCCGTCGTTGCCGATGAGGACGTGGTTCGAGTTCGACGGGTTGACCCAGATCGCGTGGTGATCCGAATGGATCCGCGACGCGGCGGCGGTGTTGATGGTCTTGCCGCCGTCGATCGTCTGGTGAAGGTCGACGCCGCCGAGATACACGACTTCGGGGTCGTTGGGATCGATCCGGATCTTGCTGAAGTACATCGGGCGCGGGTTCGCGTTGTTGACCTTCCGCCATGTCGCGCCAGCATCGTCCGATCGATACATGCCCGTCGGCGCGGCGTTCAGCGCGCCACCGCCTCCCCGCCCGCCGCCCGGAGCCTGAGCCTCCTGCGCCGCCGCGGGCGCGACCGGCCCTTCTTCGCCGCCGCCTCCCCGGCCGCCGCGGCCGCCCGAGGCCGGTCCCTCGATGAGCGCATACAGAATGTTCGGACGCCTGCGGTACACGTCGATCCCGATGCGGCCGAGCGGGCCATCGAGCACACCGCCCTTCATCCTCGTCCACGTCTCGCCGCCATCGGTCGACTTCCAGATGCCGGTGCCGGGACCGCCGCCGTTCATGCAGCAGGCAGAACGGCGCCGCTGATACGTCGAGGCCCACAGCACCTGGTTGTTCAAGGGATCCATCACCAGGTCGTTTGCCCCGGTGTCGTCGTCGACTTTGAGGACCTGCTTCCACGTTCGTCCGGCGTCGGCGGTCTTGTAGATGCCGCGATCGCCGCCGGGCCCCCACAGGCTGCCGGTTGCGGCCACGAGCACGACGTCGTTGTCGCGCGGGTCGATGACGATGCGACTGATGTGGCGCGACGTGCGGAGACCCATGTTCGTGTAGGTCTTGCCGCCGTCGGTCGACTTGTAGACGCCGTCGCCCCACGACGTGCTCTGGCGGTTGTTCGACTCGCCCGTGCCCACCCAGACAAGATCTGGGTTCGACTGCGAGATCGTCACGTCGCCGATCGACATGAGGCCCTGGTCCTGGAACTGCGCCTCGAACGTCGTCCCGTTGTTCGTGGTCTTCCAGACGCCGCCGTGCGCCGTGGCGACGTAGTAAAGCGACGGATTCGCCTCGTAGACGGCGAGATCGGCGATTCGTCCCGACATCGACGCCGGGCCAATCTGCCGAAAGTGCAGCGCGTCGAGCGCCGATGCGCCGGAGGGCGTGGCCGCGGCCTGCTCGGAGCGGCCCGCGAGCGGCCGTCCGGTGAACACGATGGCGGCGGCGAGCGCCACACCAATTAGTCGATAGAACTTCATTATGCGCGGCCTCCAGAGCACGGGTTGGGTGCCGCGATTATATACAGGGATTCTTCGGGGCGCGGGACGCGGATCTTCAAACGGCTCAGGGCTCAAGGCTCAGGGCTCAGGCAAAACCTTGGAGAGCACACTCGAAGATCTTGCCTGAGCCCTGAGAGCCTGTGAAGAAATCGTACGTAGTGTCCGCCTTTAGGCGGACTTCTCTTGGTCCGGCTGAAGCCGGACACTACATTTCTTCACAGGCTCTGAGCCCTGAGCCGTTTCGAGCCTACTCCGGACCGCCCTGGAGCAGCGCCTCGCAGGTCTCGAGTCTGGCGCCCTTCTCGTCGCAGACAGCGAAGCGCTGGCCGCGAGGGCCAGGGCCGTACATCGTCACGCCCGCGTAGTCGCCCTTGGCGTTGAGGATGTAGAAATTGATGTTGAAGTTCGGCTCGCCGCGCGCGTTCTGCAGGCGTTTTTCGATAGTGTTGGCCTTGATCCGGCGGAGCGCTTCCATGCCGGCATCCTTGGGGCTCTTGCCGCGCCGCATCTCCTCGACGATGAGAAACGAGGCGAGGCTGTAGAGGTTGGCCTCGCCGCGGCCGGTCGAGCCCGCGGCGCCGATGTCGCCATCGACGTAGAGGCCCGCGCCGAGTATCGGCGAGTCGCCAACGCGCCCTGGAATCTTCCACGCCAGCCCGCTCGTCGTCGTGACGCCGCAGATCTCGCCCTTCGCGTTGATGCCGTTGCAGTTGATTGTGCCGTAGAAGTGATTGGGATTGACCCAGCCTTCGTCCATCATCTCCCGCTCGACGCGGCGCAGGGCCGCTTCACGCTTGACGGGATCGAGATAGCGCGCTGGGTCGGTGCGGCGCTTCCATTCCAGCCACGCGGCGCGCGATCGATCGGTATTGAGGTCGTCTTCGATCTTGAAGCCCATGTTCCGGGCGAAGCGTTGCGCGTCCCGGCCGACCAGCAGGTGATGGTCGGTGTCGCTCAGGACTTTCTGCGCCACAAGCGACGGCGTGCGAACACCCTCGATGCAGGCGACCCCGCCGGCGCGCTTCTTCGGTCCGTGCATGCACGAGGCATCGAGCTGTACGACGCCCTCAGCGTTCGGCAGACCTCCGTAGCCGACGCTGGTGTCCTCAGGATCGAGCTCGCACAGGTTGACGCCGGCGATGAGCGCGTCGAGCACGTCCTTGCCGTCGGTGATCATGCCGAAGGCGATCTCGACGCCGGTTTTCGTGCCGCCGTTCTTGTATTGATGCCCGTTGGCTGATGACACGACGACGGGCTTGACGCTGCTGCGAATCATGGCGGGAGCCTGTGCGGAGATGCGAGTGTGCGCGGCCGCGGCCAGTCCCGCGCCCGCGCTGGTGACGACGAATTCGCGGCGGTTCACTTTACGGGGCATGTTGTACCCTCAACTGAATGAATTGTGAGACGGGCCTGCGGCGTTCACGATGAGCACGATGAAACGATGCCCACGATGAGTGCTCCAAAAACAAATGCCTGGTGTCCATCGTGTCGCCGTCGGCACGTTCGACCTCTCAACCAATTTGACGCGACGCTCACGGCACAAATCATCGCGTGGCTTCCACCTTCAGGTGGAAGAGGGCTCGCGGTGAGCCGCCTTGTCCTTCCGCCTAAAGGCGGAAGCTACGGTGTCAATCGCCAGCTATCGGTGTCATCGCCAGCACTCACGATGCACACGATGTCAGGATGGTCACGGCGAGTTGCTCCAAACGGATACATCGTGTCCATCGTCTCATCGTGCCCATCGTGATGGTATAGCCGTCGGCGCGTTCACAAGCAAGCAGCCGAGCGTGTCATTGGATCATGTTCCACTTGCGGATCGTGTCTTCCACGAGCTTGCCCATCTTGTCATTGACGCGATCGAAGTAGGTCTTGGCCTTCACGGGATCGAACGTCGGGAAGCCCTGCCCTTCCTTGTAAAGGCCGATGCTCGAGGGCGTCGGGTAAGCGCTCCACGTTCCGGCGGCGGGGTTGGCGGTGGTCATATCCGGTCCGGTGTAGCGCTCCTTGTGCACGAGCGCCGGATCGATGGCGAGCATGAACGCGTTCTCGTTCTCGCCCGCGTGACCGCCATCCTCGCCGAACACCGCGAGCGTGATGTCGGTGCAATAGCTCCACCAGTTGACGACGAGCGTGCGGACGCCGGTCTCGCGTCCAACCTCGATGCCGAGCGCATTGAGGACCGCCGTCTGCGGGCCGCCGTGACCGTTGATGAGGATGATGTTTTTGAAGTGGTTCTTCGCGAGACCGAGAAGGACGGCCTTGACGTACGGCCGGTATACCTCTTCGGGGATCGTGAAGGCGCCGGGATAGGCGTCCATCGAGCCGGTAATGCCGTATGGGATCACCGGCGCCACGAGCGCGTTGGTCCGCGAGGCGATGGCGCGCGCGATGGCCACCGGCGCGATGATGTCGGCGCCGTTGGCGGTGACGCCGTGCGGTTCGAGCGTCCCGAGCGGCACGAGCACGGTGTCGACGCGCTTGGGCACGACCTCGCGGAACTCCATCCAGTTGATACGCTCGAGCTCGCGCGTCGTCGGCGCCTGCGCGGCGGCCGCATTGGCCATCATCAGACACGACAGCGTTGCAACGGTCAGGCGAAGCCTCATGATCGCTCCCAAGGATGCCGTAGTGTAGCGTGATATCGTCTTAGGTCGGCTCAGGGCTCAAGACTCAGGGCCCATGGCTCTAGGAATCAGGAATCGAGCATCAGAGATCAGGCGTGGTCCTTGGAAAACTCGCCCGACCCTGCCCCGATCCCTGACCCTCTGATCCCTGACCCTCTGGGAACAATCCAGCACCAGTGAATAGACACATCTCCATCGACACGATTCGCGAAGCGGCCACGCACGTCTACGAGGCGGCGGCGCGCACGCCCCTCGTGCCGCTCCCGACCGAACCGGGAGGCCCCGAGGTCTTCCTCAAGCTCGAGACGCTCCAACCCATCGGCTCGTTCAAGATTCGCGGCGCCTATAACGCCGTGCGGCAGCTGACGCCTGCCGAGCTCTCGCAGGGCGTCTGGACGGTCAGCGCCGGCAACGCCGCGCAGGGCGTCGCGCTGGCGGCGCAAAAGGTCGGCGCCAGGAGCAGCGTGCTCGTCATGGACACGGCGCCGCAAACCAAGCTGCGCGCGATCGCGCGATTCGGGGCCACGATCGTGCAGGCCCCGTTCGACGAATGCTGGCGCACGGTCGAACAGCACGGGTCCGACCGCATGCAGGGCCACTTCGTTCACCCGTTCGACGACGATCGATTCATCAGCGGCAACGGCACCATCGGCCTCGAGATCCTCGAGGATCTGCCGGACGTCGACGCCGTGGTCGCGCCGCTCGGCGGGGGCGGCCTCCTCGCCGGTGTGGCCTGCGTCATGCACAGCCAGCGGCCGACCGCCAGGGTGTACGCCGCTGAACCGGAAACCGCCGCGCCGCTCGCCTCGTCCTTCGCCGCCGGGCGCGCGAGCACGTTCGACGCCTGGCAGGCATCCTTCGTCGATGGCGCCGGGGGACGGTCGGTCCTGGAATCGATGTGGCCGCTGCTCCAGACCTGGGTCTCGGAGTCGCTCGTCGTGTCGCTCGACGACGCAGCGCGCGCGATGCGCGTCGTCGCCGATCGCGTCCACGTCATCGCCGAAGGCGCGGCGGCGTGCGCCGTCGCCGCAGCCGTGTCACCCGCCATGGCCGCGCGCGGACACAAGAAGGTGGTCGCCGTCGTCTCGGGCGGCAACATCGACCTGAAGAAGTTCGCCGCGCTCGTCGGCGCTTGCGAAGACAGATAGTGTCCGATAGACCAGGTAGCTTCCGCCTTTAGGTGGAAGATCGCCGGGCCGACGATCAACTGTGAGCGTTTATGATCCTTCCGCCTGAAGGCGGAAGCCACAAGTAAAGGACCTTCCGAGTGGACGTTTATCTGAGTCAGTCTCAGCCCCCGCACGTACCGGATCGCCTTCATCGACTGCCCGAGCTCGCTACGGATCTCTGGTGGACCTGGAACTCCCAGGCCCGGGAAGTCTTTCGCAAGCTGGACTACCCGCTCTGGCGGCAGACGGCCCACAACCCTGTGTTGATGCTCCGGCTCGTCTCGCCGGAGCTGCTCGAGCAGCGGGCGCGGGACGATCGCTTTCTCCGGATCTACGACATCGCCCTCGAGGCGCTCGACGGAACACGCGCGGCGCGGGACACCTGGTGGAAGCAGGCATATGGCGACGCGAACGGGCCCGTCGCGTACTTCTCCGCTGAGTTCGCGCTTCACCAGTCGCTTCCGATCTACGCCGGCGGTCTGGGCGTGCTGGCCGGCGATCACTGCAAGGAAGCGAGCGACCTCGCGATTCCGCTCATTGGCGTCGGCTTCATGTACCCGCAGGGGTACTTCCACCAGACCGTGACGCCCGAAGGCTGGCAGCAAGAGGTCTACGAGCGCCTGAATTGGGTCAACGCGCCGGTAGAACCCGCCATCGGGACCGACGGCCGGCCCTGCGTCATCGCGGTGCCCCTCGGGAATCGTACCGTCCTCGTGTCCGTCTGGCAGGTGCTCCTCGGACGCGTGAAGCTCTTCCTCCTCGACACGGACCTCGAGGAGAACGCGCCATGGGATCGTGAGCTCTCGGCGCGTTTGTACGGCGGCGATCGGGAAACGCGCATCCAGCAGGAGATCATCCTCGGCATCGGCGGCGTCCGCGTCCTCAAGGCCCTGGGCATACAGCCAGCGGCCTGGCACTTGAACGAAGGACACGCGGCGTTCGTCGTGCTGCAGCGCATCCGCGATCAGATCGAGAATGGCGCGTCGTTCGAAGCCGCGCTCGATGCGGTCCGGAAGTCGACGATTTTCACCACCCACACGCCGGTTCCCGCCGGACACGACGCATTCCCTTTCAGCCTCGTCGAGACGCATCTCTCGGGCGCGTGGGGCACGCTCGGCTCGTACCGCGACGCGTTCCTGGCGCTCGGACACTACGACAACGGCAGCGGACCGCTGTTCAACATGACCGCGCTCGCGCTCCGCACCGCCAACTTCGTCAACGGCGTCAGCCAGCTGCACGGCCAAGTCACGCGCGACATGTGGGCGCCCATCTGGCCCGGCGTGGCCAGCGAGCAGCATCCGGTCCGCGCCATCACGAACGGCATCCACGTCCCCACCTGGCTCTCACTCGAAATGGCCGCGCTCCTCGACGACTTCCTGCCCGCCGACTGGCGCGATCGCGTCGATGACGAGTCGATCTGGGAGGCCGTGGCGCGCATTCCCGACGAGCGGGTGTGGGAGACGCGGCAGGCGCTCCGGACCTACCTCTTTGCGTTCCTGCGGGAACGGGCTCGTCAGCGATGGAAGGAAGAGCACGTCTCCGCCGCCCGCGTCGTCGCGGCGGGCACACTGCTCGACCCGAGTGCGCTGACGATTGGATTCGCGCGCCGATTCACCGGCTACAAACGGTCGGAGCTCATCTTCCAGAACCCAGACCGCCTGGTGGCCATCCTGACCGCGAGGCGCCGGCCGGTCCAGCTCGTGTTCGCCGGCAAGGCGCATCCGGCTGACGAAACCGGCAAGCACAATATCCAGAAAGTTTATCGGCGCGCTGTCGATCCGATGTTCGCCGGGCGGATCGCCTTCGTCGACGATTACGACCTCCACGTCGCCCACTTCCTCGTGCAGGGCTGCGACGTCTGGCTCAACAACCCCCGCAAGCCGCTCGAGGCGTCGGGCACGAGCGGCATGAAGGCCTCGATCAACGGCGTGCCGCACCTGAGCATCGGCGACGGCTGGTGGGCCGAGGGCTATTCGGGCCAGAACGGATGGCTGATCGACGGGCGGGCGCAGGGCGGCGACCCCGACGCCGTCGACGCGGCCGACGCCGAAGCGCTCTATCAGATCCTCGAACGGGAGGTCGTTCCGACCTTCTACGACCGCGATGCGCAGGGCATCCCGCGGCGCTGGTGCGGCATCGTCCGGCAGGCCATCATGACGGTCACCCCGCGATTCTCGGCGCGGCGGATGGTCAAGGAGTACGCCAGTGCAATGTACGCGCCGGCCATTCGCGAGGGCGCGGCCCAGCGCCATCCATAATGCGCTAGGATCGAGGCATGTCACGCAAGGCCATGACCCAGACTCGGTGCGCCCTCTGCGGCGCCAAGGACGTCTCCGAACCGCGGGGCGAGGAGCGCTACTGCCGTGACTGCTGGGACAAGAAGATCGCGGTCGAAGAGATCGTCGCGCGCGAGTTCGCGCTCAAGCGATACATCCGCGCGCACAGCGCCGAGAAATACCTCGTCTACCACTCCACGCTCAAGCGTCCCTGCGGTCAGCTCATCGTCGTCGACGACGGATACGACTTGTTTCTGACGATGGTCCTCTATCCAAGCTTCGGCTGGGACGAGCCGGCGTACCACCTCGAGGGTGATCCCGAAGGCCGCACGTTCGCCGAAATTCTCGTCGATGTCGTTGCCGCCGAGGTCATCGAGCCCTGGGGCGGCGGCAAGTGGCACCTCGAAATCTTCCGCTCGTCGAACCCCGAGCCAGAGGACTGGAACGGCGAAATGTAGCGCGGATTGACGCGTTGCTCACGGGACGGGATCACACGGATCTCCTCTAGCCCGGTGGACGCAAACGACTTCCGTCCGTGATCATTTCAGTCAGGGCTAGCTGTGCGGTGAACCACTCTCGGCTATACTTGGCCGTACAAAATTGTCCGCTTTCACGTTCGCGCTGAAGGCTGAAGGCTGAGAGCTGATAGCTGAGAGCCGATAGCTATTGGGGAGGCTGCCATGAACCGCCGCTTCGCGTTGATAGCCGCCGTGTGTGTAGTCGCTGCGCTCGTCCCAGGAATCGCCCGTGCCCAGGCTAAGCCGGCCGCCCAGACGCCCGCGCCTGCGCCTGCGCCCGCCGACCCCGCCAAATGGGTCCCGCCGATCAAAGGTGAAGCGACTGTCGAGTTCATCGAGTACCCGCCGACGAGGGTCAAGGACGAGATCCAGACGAAAATCAAGCTTCGCAACACGTCGAAGGGCTCGATCGCTTTGCTCTCGGTCGAAGAATTCTGGTACCTCAAGAACGAGATAGGCTCGAACGGGATCTACCGTCACAAGAAGCTGCTCAACCCGGGCGAAATCATCGAGTTCGTCATCAGCGCGCCGTCCAAACCGGGCCTGGATGGACGCAACATGCTGATGTTCAAGCACGCCAACGGGACGGTCAAGCCGACGAAGGTCAAGAAGCTGCCGTAGCACGGGGCCAATCGTTCCGCGGACTGTTTTTGCCCACACGGCGGACGTAGGATCCGGCGCATGGATGACCTTCGATTCCCAGTCGGCACGTTCGTCTTCGACAAGGCCACTTCGCCCGACAAACGGGCCGCATGGATTCGGCAAATTGCCGAGGCGCCGGGCCTGATGCGATCGGCGATCGAGGGGCTGAACGCGCAGCAGATCGAGACACCCTACCGGCCGGGCGGCTGGACCGTCCGGCAGGTGGTGCATCACGTCCCCGACAGCCATCTCAACGCCTACTGCCGGTACAAGCTCGCGCTGACGGAAGACAACCCGACGATCAAGCCGTACGACGAGGCTGCGTGGGCTGACGTCGCGGATACCGCGCGGACACCTCCCGAGGTGTCGCTTGCGCTACTCGACGCGCTGCACGCGCGGTGGGTGGTGCTGCTCGAGTCGATGACCGCGGCCGATTTCGAACGGCCGCTCCAGCATCCCGAGCGCGGGCCGATCAGCCTCGATTGGATGCTGCAGCTCTACGCGTGGCACGGGCGGCACCACGCCGCACACGTGACCGCGCTTCGACAACGAGAAGGCTGGTAAGCGTCGCCCGCCGCATTTCGCTGCTGATAGCTCGCGGTTCGCCGCTGCTTATCCGGGGCACTGACGCAGGTGACCCACAGGGCTGCCAACAGCCAAGCGCGCCCCGCTGCTGCTCCAACCCATGCCCTCCGCCCAAGCAACCGCCAGCCGCGAGCCGCGAGCCGCCAGCACGGGTCAGAGCCCCGCATGCCGCGCCGAGTAGGCGCCGGCCAGCGGCAGCTTCATGACGCGTCCCCTGCAGGCGCTGACCACGCACACTCCCCATACGACAATCCACGCCGCGCCAGTTGCCGCGGCCAGCCAGAGGAACGCCCAGAACGCGGTCGGAGACACGATCAGCAGAACGAACGCGAGCGCCAGAAACACCACGGCGCCGAGCCCGAGCAGGCCCAGGCCAACCACCGCCTGCCACGCATGGAACCGCACGAAGGCGTTCGCCGGCTCGGTCGCAAGGAGCAATGCTCCCGACAACGGCCCCGCGAGGTAGGCCAGCGTCGCCGCGGCGCGGGGAGTCAACCCTGTGAACGATGACGTCTCCTCGCGGATCGCCGGGGGCGCCGCGTGGCGCGGACGCTGAGGCTTGAAGACAATCGTCTGATAGCCGCCCGCGTCGGGCAGGTTGAACCGGATGTCACCATCGTCGCGCGGGAGCGTCACGATATGGAAGGGCGACACGATGACTTGCGCCGAGACCCGGGAAGGATCGGGGTGGCGTTCGTCTACGAGCACGACAAGCCCACCGCCGGACTCCGGACCGTCCCGGCGCGTGCCGGTGACCTCAACCGAGAAGCCTGGCGTCGGGCGCTCGCCCGCGAAGACGGCGGCCACCATGCGGGTGTCGAAGTCGACCGCCGGCGTTGTCCGGTTCGGTCCCGCGTGCGCCGCCCAGACGGCGGCGAACGCCTGTCGATCGCGGATCAGGAATCGTCGCGGCTCGACGAGCCTGCTGTCGTCCCCCCGGGCGAGGGTCTCGACATCTCGCATCAGCGTACGGTGAATTCGATCTCTCGCGCCGCAGTTGCGCCGTTCGACAGCAGCGATTGCGCTTCGACCCGCAGAACGTAGCGCCCGGGAGCGACTCCCTTGAGCGGAATGTTCGTGACGTGGCCGTAGGTCCCGTTGACCCCTTTCAGCTCCTCCGAGCGGCGCTCGTCCTTGGAGCTGAACACGACCGATCCATTGTCGGCAGTAACGCTCGTGCGGATTTCAACGCGGTGCGGCGTCGCGACCTTGTTGTCGTAGATGTCGACCGCCAGCGCCAACTGATCGCCCGTCGGGAAGTCGCGGATGGCCGTGGGCGAGCCCGGCAGGATGTCCTTGAAGTCGGGGTCCGGATTTGCCGTCGGCATGCGGTCAGCCGAGGCGGACGCGAGCAGCAGGCCACCCATGGCGAGGTCCGCCTTGCTGAAATCGGGCACGTCGAGGTCGTACATGACCGAACCAATCAGCCCGCCGCCGCTCTCACGCGCGCCGATGCGCAGCTGGTACGTGCCGGGCGGGATCTGCAGGCGGCGCGTCAGGCGGACGCCATTTTTCAGCACAGCGGCGTGGGTTTCCGGACGCAGTTTCAGTTCGGCGACGTCCTTGGAACCGTCGCGAATCTTGCCGCTCTCGTCCATCGCGAGGATCGCCACCTCGACGTTATTAGCAAAAAGAGCGCCGTCCTGCTTGAACTTGAGCGCCAGCCCGTCGATCTCTATCACGATCAGCACCGACGCCTTGGGACGGACGCCCATCATCGGCGCAGCAAACGCCCGGATCGCGAGCCCGGTGACGGGCACGGGGCTGTCGAGCACCTCGCGCATCGCGACCGACGCGGCAATCCCTGCCGGCGCCGGTGTTCCCGCGGGCGGGCGCCCTTTGGCCGCGACGTACCCCTTGCGCGCACGCACCTGGAGGCCGGGGGGCTTCACGCGGACGGTCAGGTTGCGGAACTGCCCATCGCGCTTGGTGTCGTTCGAGTAGTAGCCGAGGACGTAGTAGCTGCTGTTGTCGCGGATGATCCGCTCGAAGCTCTTGCCAAAGTCGTTCGAGTTGACGGCCGCAAACCCGCCGGTTTCGTCCGACAGCGTTCGCAGGCTGTCCTGCGAAATCCTCAATTCGTCTTGCAGGGCCGATAACCCGAGTCCAAGCGACGGGTCATTGGGAATGGAACCTATCTCTGCGGCATCGTCGAAACCGGCCAGTCCGCGTGGGTCGATGCTGTAGAAGCTGACGTTGGCGCGCGTGGCGGCAGCGATTGCGTCCTGGCTGTACTGGCGGATGTCGCTCGCATACGTGTTCGCAATCGGCTGGTAGATGTCGTAGTCCACACCTTCGCTGAAGAAGACGACGGCCTTACGCCGGCCGCGGATGCCGGCCATGTAGTCGGCGACGTTCTTGAGAACGCTGTAAGTATTCCGCGCCTTGTAGACACGAATCTCCTCGTTCGGGTCGCGGGGGCGTCCGCTCCGGCCGATTCCCTGCGTCCGGTAGTATTCGTCGATCCGACCGAGCGTGGCCGATCGTTCCTTCTGACCCATGAAGCTGTTCACGGCACGGAGCAGTCGCTCGTGGCTGCTGGTGAACTCTTGCCCGGTGGACTTCGCGCCGCCGGTCTGCACGATCGCCGCGACGTCGTTGGCGCCGAGGTACCGCTCGATGAACTGCCGGGCCGCGAGCTTCACGCGCGCGGAACGCGAAAAGCTCGTATTGAGGTCGTCCAGCACGAGCACGAACACCCGGCCGTTGAACGCCTTGCTGTTGCTCCGGACATCGGGCTCGACCACCTTCGTCTTGAAGAGCGGCGGGTCGAACTTCTCGACCGGGATGTCGACGAGCGAGGCGATCGACACTGTCTGCGGCTTTCCCTGCTCCGTGACCACGAAGTCGTCTTTGGTGAGGTTGCGGACGAAATTGCCCTGCTCGTCGGTGACGATCGCGTCGATCTCGACGTAGTTGACCTCGACCTTGAACGTAATCGGCGGCTGGTCCGGCACTGGCTTGGGCGGCGGGGTCTGCTGAGCCGCCTGGGTAAAGCCCGTTGCAAGGCAGGCGAGCAGGATCAGAAACGTCAGGCCAGGCGTATGGGTTCGCATAGGGTCACAGACGTCATTGGGCAGGGCTCCTTCATTATAGGACTCCGGCCGCCCTGCCGGGGTTGTCGTGCCACCAAACTTTACGAAGAGTTTCGTCGTCATACAGGGCACCATGTCCGGGCGGTATACTCGGTGGATGGCTTTGCCGATCGAGGCGGTCCAGCGAGCCCTTCGGGACGAGCAGCTCGACGGCTGGCTGCTTTACGACTTTCAGGGCTCGAACCCCATCGCGTCGCGGCTCGTGGGCCTGGCATCGTCGGGAAAGATGGCGACCCGTCGCTGGTACTACCTGGTGCCGGCGAGCGGCGCCCCCCGTGGGCTGGTACACGCGATCGAACGCCACAACCTGGATGACCTGCCGGGCGAGAAGCGCGTCTATGCGGGCCGCGAGCAGCTGGCGGCGGGGCTGCAAGATCTGCTGAAGGGCGTCGGCCGCGTCGCCATGGAATACTCGCCGGGGAATGCGATTCCGTACGTCTCTCGCGTCGATGCGGGAACGATCGAGACCGTACGGCAGTGCGGGGCGACCGTTGTGTCGTCTGGCGACCTGGCGCAGCGGTTCGAGGCGATCTGGACCGAGGAGGCGCTGGCGACGCACATGGCCGCAGCCGAGCGCCTGTACCGGATCAAGGATCGGGCCTTCGACCTGATTCGGCAGCGCATCGGCGCCGGTGCGGCACTGACCGAGATCGAGGTTCAGGACGCGATGGTCGGATGGTTCCGGGAAGAAGGTCTGGTCGCCGACACGCCTCCGAACGTATCGGCGCAGGAGAACGCCGGCAACCCGCACTACCAGGCCACAGCGGCCGTCCACCGGTCGATTCGCCCCAACGAAGGTGTGCTCATCGACCTCTGGGGCAAGTTACCGACGCCCGGAGCGGTTTTCGCAGACATTACCTGGATGGGCTTCACCGGCACGAACGTCCCTGAGGAGTTCGCGGCGGCATTCGCAGCGGCCCGCGATGGACGTGATGCAGCTGTCGCGCTCGTGCAGTCTGCTGTGCGCGACGGCCGGGAGCTACGGGGATTCGAGGTCGATCGTGCGTGCCGGACGGTGATCGAGCGCGCCGGATTCGGGGCACAGTTCATCCATCGCACCGGCCACAGTCTGGGCGAGAACGTCCACGGCGACGGCGTGCATATGGACGATTACGAGACCCACGACAACCGGCGGCTCCTTCCCGGAACGGGGTTCACCATTGAACCAGGTGTCTACACGGACCGATATGGCGTCAGAACAGAAATCAACATGTTCGTCGGCGAGCGCGACGCCCGAGTCACGGGCCCGCTGCAGAAGGAAATCGTCACGCTGAACTGATACGACGGGTTGGACCAATACAATAATGGTTCAGGGTTCAGGGTTCAGAGTTCAGGGTTCGGAACCTTGAACCGTGAACCTTGAACCCTGAACGAGCTATCCGCTTCCGCCAATCTTGGGGCGGGGCACGGTTGACAGCCAGGGGAGAAAGAAGATGCCCACTCGCAAGACCACGCTGTTCTATGTCGTTCTCATCGCGGTCGCCTCGGCGGCCGTCGGAATGGTCATCGCGTCGCAGTGGGGCTTGCCCCAGAGCTCATCGGCACAAGCCGTCGCCGTTCCGGCCGCGAACTCGGCCCCGTTGAGCGGGCCGATCGACGCGACCACGTTTCGGAACATCGCCAAGAACCAGGCCGCGGTCGTCGTGAACATCCGCACGCAGGCGCGCGTGCGCGGCCGCGAGCTGACTGATTTCCAGGGGAACGAGGACCTGCTCGAGCGCTTCTTCAATCGAAATCCACAGGGCCGGGGCCGCGGCCGCGCGCCGCGCGAGGAAGACACGCCGATGCGGTCGGGAGCCGGCACGGGCTTCGTCATCGACAAGGCCGGGTTCATCCTCACCAATAACCACGTGGTCGAGGACGCCGATGAGATCCAGGTGGGCCTCTACGGCATGAACATGCAGAACCCCAACGAGCGCCTCTACGCCGCGAAGGTCGTGGGCCGGGACTCGCTGACCGACAGCGCACTGATTCAGCTCAGCGAGATGCCGGCGGCGCCCCTGCAGGAGGCAAAGTTCGGCGATTCCGATCAGATGCAGCCGGGCGACTGGGTCATGGCGATCGGTAACCCGTTCAACCTGAGCCACACCGTGACCGTCGGCGTCGTGTCGGCACTGGGCCGCCCGTTCGGCGGCGTGAACGGCCGTCCGCAGAACATGATCCAGACCGACGCCGCGATCAACCCCGGGAACTCGGGCGGGCCGCTGCTGAACGTCCGCGGCGAGGTCATCGGCATGAATACCGCCATCTACACCGACGAGCGCTCGGCCAACATCGGGATCGGATTCGCCACGCCCATCAACGCGATTCGATCGATCCTGCCGCAGCTTCGGTCGGGACGGGTGATCCGCGGCGTCATCGGTGTCCAGGTACGGACCTACCCGCTCACCAAGGAAGACGCGCAGGCGTTCGGGCTGCCCAACACCAACGGCGCGGTCCTGACCACGGTCGCCGAAGGCCAGCCGGCCCAGAAGGCGGGGCTGCAGCGCGGTGACGTCATCACCGAGTTCAGCGGCAAACCCGTCGTCGACAGCGATGCCCTCGTCTCGATGGTCATCTCGACGAAGCCCGGAACGACGGTACCGCTGACGGTGTATCGCGAGGGCCTGCGCAAGTCGATCAACATCACGATCGGCGAGCTCGACCTCGAAGCCGAGCAGGGAACGACCGCGCAGCCGAACGTCGACAGCGAACCCACAGCGGCGGGCTTCGGCATGACGATCGAGCCCATCACGCCGGACATCGCGCGCGAGCTGCGGCTGCCGAGCGGCAGGGGCGGTGCCATCGTCCTCAACGTCAGCCGGAGCAGCCCGGCGTTCAACGCCGGCGTGGCGCCCAACGACGTGATCCTCGAGGTGAACCGCAAGGCGGTCAGCAACGTCAGCCAGGTCAAGCGCGCGCTGGATGATGCGGCGCCGGGCTCGACCGTGTTCCTCGTGGTCTGGCGCATTGGCCCGTCGGGAGGACAGGAGACGTTCCTGACCCTCAGAAAGAGATAGGACAGTCGACAATCGGCAGTCGGGAGTCGGGAGTCACAGTCGACAGTCGGCGTCGCAAGCACAGCAAGCCACTGGCGGTCAACCGCCAGTGGCGTTGCTGTTTTTGGCGGCACATTTGCGCTGCGTCTCAATGTCTGTATAATCCCCGCGCGCCGGGAGCGCGACATGACATGCCGACAACAACGATCGAGCGGGAGATCAAGCTGCGATTCGCGTCGGTTGACGAGGCACGCGCGGCGATCCTCGCGTCCGGAGCGACGCCCCTCCACGGGCGCCGCCTCCAGGAGGATTCGCTGCTCGACAACGACGAGGAGGCGCTCCGCCGGCGACGGTGCGTCCTGCGCGTGCGCATGGAGAACGGCAAGAGCCGCCTGACGTTCAAAGGGCCCGTGCAGCCGGGCATCATGAAAGTGCGCGAGGAGCTGGAGACCGTCGTCGGCGACGGTGACATCCTGCTGCGCGTGCTGAAGGAGCTCGGCCTCCACGTCTGGTTCCGCTACGAGAAGTACCGCGAGGAGTTCGCCCACGAGGACGTCATCGTCGCCATCGACGAAACGCCGGTCGGGATCTTCGTCGAGATCGAGGGCGGCGAGCCCGGCATCGCGGCGATGGCCGAGGCGCTCGGGCGGAAGGAGTCGGACTACATCTGCGACTCCTATCGCGGCCTGTTCCTCCAGCACCGCGAAGCGTTCGGGACGAGCGGCCAGGACATGGTGTTCGACGAATCGGATGGCGGGAGCTGACCGCCGGGCGCCGCCGGCGCTCCTGCTCACCGCGGGTCTAGGCACGCGCCTTCATCCGCTGACCTACATCCGCGCCAAGGCTGCCGTCCCGATCAACGGCGAAGCCCTCGTCCGGCGCGTCATCCGCGGGCTGGAGGCCACCGGGATCCGCGACCTCGTCCTCAATCTGCACCATCGCCCGGCTTCGATCGCCGCGCTCGTCGGCGACGGCGGCGATCTCGGGGTCAACGTCAGGTATTCGTGGGAGCAACCGGTGCTCGGCTCGGCGGGAGGGCCACGGCACGCGCTGCCGCTCGTCGCCGGCTCGGACCATGACGACTTTCTGATCGTCAACGGCGATACCCTGACCGACGTCGACATCTGGTCGCTCCTCGCCCGTCACCGGGAATCGGGTGCGCTCGTCACGATGGCCTTGATTCCCAACCCACGGCCGAGTCAGTACGGCGGCGTGGTCGCCTCGCCACAGGGGTGGATCACCGGATTCACGAGGCGACGGCCAGCCGCTCAGACCGCAGGCCCGATCTCCTTTCACTTTATCGGCGTGCAGGTGGCGAGCGCGCGGGCGTTCGCGCAGCTCGAGGACGGTGTCCCGGCGGAGTCGGTGAACGCACTCTATCCGCGTCTCATCAGTGAGAATCCGCGGAGTGTGGCCGCATTCGTATCCGGGGCGTCCTTCCTCGATATCGGCACGCCCCGCGACTGCCTCGACACCTCGCTCGCTCTAGCTCAGGCGGAAGGGCCGCGGTTTCTGGGGGCGCGCGTCCGGGCCGCGGATTCGGCGGTGCTCGTGCGCACGCTGGTATGGGATGATGTGACGGTCGGCGCGCGAGCGCACCTGCAGGAATGCATCGTCGCCGACGGCGCGCGTATTCCGGACGGCGCGCGGTTCGAGCGATGCGCCATTGTCCCTGCCGGGACGAGGACGCCCATCGACGGGGAGCGCATCGAGGGAGACCTGCTCGTCCGAACTTTTTTCTGACTGGCGGATTGCCGTCCGCCTATCGCGTCCTCCTCACTATGAGCAACCAGGTAGCAGACGCCGTCGGACAACGCGAGCGAATCGACGCATATCTCGAGCGGAGCGACCTCGCGAAGTTCGCGCCCCGCGTCGTACCGCTGACCGGCGACGCCTCAGACCGCCGGTACTACCGCGTTCTGGTCCCGGACGCGCCATCGATCGTCTTGTCGCTCTATGCCGGGCCCTTCGACCTCGACACGCTCTCGTTCGTCAACGTGGCGCGGCTGCTCGAGCAGATGCCGGTGCCCATCCCCACCGTCATCGGACATGGCGGCGACCTCGGGATTCTCGCGCTCGAAGACCTGGGGGACGTCACGCTGCAGGCACACCTGGGCGCGGTCTCGCCGGCCGAGCACGCGGCCAGATACCGACAGGCCGTCGCGCTGATTGCCACGCTCCAGCGCCGCGGCGCCGAGCTCGAGGATCCCGGCTACCTCCCCTACGGCATCGCCTTCGACGTCGAGAAGCTGACGTGGGAGATGGATTTCTTCACGAAGCATTTCATCGAGGCCTATCGGGGCGTCGTGATCGGCGCAGCCGCGCGCGAGGAGCTTCGTCAGGCGTTCGCACCGCTCATCGCCGAGCTGACGGCCGAACCGCGTGTGCTGTGCCATCGCGACTATCACAGCCGCAACCTGATGCTCCATCACGACCGGCTCTACATCATCGACTTTCAGGATGCGCGGATGGGACCGGACACCTACGATCTCGTCTCGCTGCTGCGCGACTCCTACGTCGACCTGCCGGAGCGCACGGTCGACGAGCTCATCGCCTATTTCCTGGCGCTCAAGGGCCAGACGGGCACCGAGGCGGCGTTCCGGCAGCGCTTCGACGCGATGGCGCTTCAGCGCAACCTCAAGGCGCTCGGCACGTTCGGCTACCAGACCACGGGCCGGCGCAATCCGGTCTATATCCAGTACATCCCGCGGACCCTCCGCCACGTCCGCAATAACCTCGAGCACCTTCCCCGATTCGCCTGGCTGCGCGAGCTGCTCGGCGCGCACGTCGAGGAATTCCGGTAGAACGGCTCAAGGCTCAGGGCTTCTGAATTAGTCCCTTGTGGCTTCCGCCTTTAGGCGGAAGGGCAACTCGGGCGCGCAACTTCCGCCTGAAGGCGGAAGCCACGACTGATTGATTCAGAGGCTGGCGTGGTACAATTCGAGGTTCACTCTGGCACGAACGGGCTGTTCCATGCGGTTCGGGATTTCCACGCACCTTTATCACGAACGTCGGCTCGAGCGCGATCACCTGGCGCAGATCGCCGGACATGGGTTCGAGACGATCGAGCTGTTCGCGACGCGGAGCCACTTCGACTATCGCAGCGAGGCGGCGGTCGCCGAGCTCCGACGCTGGCTGGATGAAACCGGGCTGATGCTGAACAGCGTGCACGCTCCGATTACTGACGTCTTCGGCGGGCCCGGGCCGCGGACGACGTACTCCAATGCGGTGGCCGCGAACGACCGGCGCGAGGCGGCGGTGCGCGAGACCGAAGCGGCGCTCGGCATTGCGAGAACGATCCCGTTCGGCGTCATGGTGCTGCACCTCGGAACTCCGGCCAACATGAAAAACGCAGACGACAATCACCGCGCCGCAGCCACCCGAAGCCTCGACGCGATCTGCCGCCTCGCCGAGCCGCTCGGCGTGCGCGTCGCCGTCGAAGTCATCCCGAATCGATTGTCCGACCCCGCATCGCTCGTCGCGATGCTCGACGACGAGCTCGACGTCAACCACCCGGGCATCTGCCTCGACTTCGGCCACGCCCACCTGCTGGGGGACGTGGCCGACGCGGTTGAAACCGTCGCCGAACACATCATCGCAACCCACGTCCACGACAATCACGGCCGCGACGACGAACATCTCGTTCCGTACCGCGGCTCGATCGACTGGGATCAGGCGCTCGTCACGATGCAGAAGATTGGCTACGAGGGCACGTACCTGATGGAGCTGGCCGGGACCGGTGAGGCCGCCACCGTTCTCGAGGAGGCGCGGCGCGCGAGGGAACGCTTCGAGCGCACGCTGGCTCACGCATGATCGTCTACATCGAAGACATCGCCGGACACGCCGGCCAGACCGTGACCCTGCGGGGCTGGCTGCACAACCGCCGGTCGAGCGGCAAGATCCATTTCCTGACGCTGCGCGACGGCACCGGATTCATCCAGTGCGTCATGTCGAAGGCGGCCGTCGGCGAGGAGGCGTTCGGGCGCGCCGATCACCTGTCGCAGGAGAGCGCGATCGCGATCACGGGTGCGGTCCGTGCCGACGCCCGGGCGCCGGGCGGGTTCGAGCTCGACGTCAGCCAGCTCGACGTCGTTGCCGAAGCGCAGAACTACCCCATCACGCCGAAGGAACACGGCGTCGACTATCTGATGGACCGCCGCCACCTCTGGATCCGTGCGCCGCGCCAGCAGGCCATCCTCCGCATCCGCCACGAAGTGATCAACGCGGTACGAGACTTCTTCAACGGCCGCGGCTTCATCCTCGCCGATACGCCGATCTTCACCCCGGCGGCCTGCGAGGGCACGACGACACTCTTCCCGGTCCAGTACTTTGAGGACGAAACGGCGTACCTCACGCAGAGCGGTCAGCTCTACAACGAAGCCAACGCGATGGCGCTCGGGCGCACGTACTGTTTCGGCCCGACGTTTCGCGCCGAAAAGTCCAAGACGCGCCGCCACCTGACCGAGTTCTGGATGGTCGAGCCCGAAGTCGCCTACGCCACGCTCGACGACGTCATGGATCTTGCGGAGGCGCTGGTCGTCTTCGTCGTCAAGCGAGTACTCGAGAAGCGGCAGAAGGAACTGAAAGTGCTCGAGCGCGACACGAGCAAGCTCGAGAAGGTCGAGGCGCCGTTTCCGCGCGTCTCCTACGACGAAGCGGCGGCAATCCTCAAGAAGAAGGGGCTGCCGTTCGACTGGGGCGGCGACTTCGGCGCTCCCGACGAGACCGCGCTCTCGGAAGAGTTCGATCGCCCGATCTGCGTGCATCGCTATCCGTCGGCGGTAAAGGCCTTCTACATGAAGCCGGATCCCCAGCGGCCCGACGTCGCGCTGTGCGTCGACGTGCTCGCGCCGGAAGGGTACGGGGAAATCATCGGCGGCGGACAGCGCCTGGACGACTACGATTTGCTCGTCCAGCGGATCAAGGAGCACAACCTGCCGCAGGAGGCCTTCGAGTGGTATCTCGATCTCCGTCGCTACGGCAGCGTCCCCCACGGCGGCTTCGGCATGGGCATCGAGCGCGTCGTCACGTGGATCTGCGGCATCGATCACCTGCGGGAAGCGATTCCCTATCCGCGGATGTTGTATCGGATTTACCCATGACTCAGCTGTCAGCCATCAGCTATCAGCTCTCAGCGAGAGCACTGAACCCTGATAGCTGACAGCTGAGGGCTGAAAGCTGAAAGCTATGAAAATCGGTTTTCTCAGTCTTGGCTGTCCCAAAAACCTCGTCGACGGCGAGGTCATGCTCGGCATGGCACGCGAGGCCGGCCACGAGATCACGACCGACGCCGCACACGCGGAGGTGCTCGTGGTCAACACGTGCGCCTTCATCGACTCCGCCAAGCAGGAGTCGATAGACGCCATCCTCGAGATGGCCGCCCAGAAGCGGGACGGCCGCTGTTCACGGCTGGTGGTGACGGGCTGCCTCGCCGAGCGGTACCGCGATGAGCTCAAAAAGGAAATACCGGAGATAGACGCGGTGCTGGGGACGGGGGACGTGCCGCTGATTCTCGACGCTATCGGGATTCGGGACTCGGGGCTCGGGGCTCGGGAGTCGACCGCTGAGAGTCAGGGCTCCGGCGCCAGCCCCCTGAGATTGTTTCTGAAGGCACCGGGCCGAGCCCCGAGCCCCGAGTCCCGAACCCCGAGCAGCGAGCCGCCAGCAGCGAGCCGCGAGCCGCGCGTCCCCGACTATCTCTACGACGCCGACACCCCTCGCTACCTGACTACGCCGAAGCACTTTGCCTACGTCAAGGTGGCCGAAGGCTGCGACTACACCTGCGCGTTTTGCATCATCCCGACGCTGCGAGGCTCGTATCGCAGCCGGACTGCGGAATCGATCGTCCGCGAAGCGCGTGCGCTTGCGGAGCGAGGGGTGCGCGAGCTGCTGCTCATCTCGCAGGACACGACCTTCTTCGGCATCGATCGCGGTGAGCGTGGCGCCCTCGGGCGTCTGCTCCGCGAGCTGAACGCCATCGACGGCCTGGCCTGGATCCGGCTCCTCTACCTCTACCCGACGACGATCACCGACGACGTCCTGGCGGCGATGGCCGACTGCGAGAAGGTCTGCCGGTACATCGACCTGCCGCTCCAGCACGCGTCCACGGAGGTCCTCAAACGGATGAGGCGCCCCGGGAACCGTCACACCTACGACAAGCTTTTGGCGCGAATCAGGTCGACCGTACCGGACGTGACGCTCAGGACGACGCTGATTGTCGGCTTTCCGGGCGAGACGGATGCAGATTTTGCCGAGCTGGAGGGTTTCGTCGCCGACACGGGGTTCGATCATGTCGGCGTCTTCACCTACTCGCACGAGGAGGGCACCCGGGCCTTCGGCCTCCCCGATGACGTGCCCGCGGCGCTGAAGCGCCGCCGACGAAATGCCCTGATGGCGCGTCAAAAGAAAATAGTGGCCCGAGCGCACCGGGCCCGTATCGGGACCGAGGCGGCGGTGCTCATCGATGGGCCGTCGGTAGAGCACGAGATGGTGCTGCAGGGCCGACTCGAGGGCCAGGCGCCCGATATCGACTCGGTCGTGTACCTTACAGACTGCGACCCGACCGCATTCGAGACCGGCGCGCTCATTCAGGCCAGAGTTGTCGGGGCGCGGGGCTACGACCTCGTCGCTGCCCCGCTCGATTAGGCCCAGAATCTGCCCGATTGGCGCTGATCCTGGCGTCGAGCGCTGTGTTATATTGATGGGTGGCAGCTTCGAGTAAGTCAGTACCCGAGTGGGCCTGTGCCCACTCTTTGTTTTTAGGGGCCGTTTTTCGAGGGCTGTGCCGCGTCCCGGACGCGGGCAGGCGCTGCGCATGTCGTCGGAACGGTTGACTGCGATCCGGGCCGCCGCCGAGAGAGTCGCGCGGGGTTACGACCTCGAGATCTTCGACGTGCAGCTGCGTCGCGAGTCGATCGGGACGGTCTTGCGCGTGACGATCGACCGCCCGGATCGCGGCGTTCCCGAGCGGCCGGAAGACGCGGTGGGCATCGAGGAATGCCAGCGCGTCAGCCGCGACCTGAGCGCGATCCTCGACGTCGAGGAGGACTCGCTCGGCGAAGCGGCTCTCGGTCAACACTATACGCTGGAGGTATCGTCGCCGGGCCTGGACCGAGCGCTGCGGCACGCGGCGGACTATCGCCGCTTCGCGGGACGACTCGCCAGGATCGTGACGTCGGCGCCGCTCAACGGGCAATCCGCCTTTTCCGGGCGCATCGTCGGCGTCGAGCGGAACAAGGACGAAGACCTGGTCGTGCTCGAGGAGGGTCGCAAGACGCATCGGGTGCCCGTCGCCAGCATCAAGCGCGGGCGCCTGGCGGTGGAATTCTGATGGCTGTCCGCGGTTGGCAGTCGGCGGCTCGCGAGTCGCGGCTGACGACAGCCGGGTGGTGATTGAGCAACAGCGAGCAGCCGACCGCGAGCCCGGCGCTTTTTTCAATAGCTGAAATCTATGGCAACAACGACCAATCCGCTGCTCCAGCAGATCGACGCGATCGCCAAGGAAAAGGGCGTCGAGCCGGAGATCATCATCAGCGCCGTGCAGGACGCGCTCGAGGCGGCCGCGCGGAAGAAATTCAAGAGTGAAGCGCTGCGCGCCCGGTTCAACCAGGAGACGGGCCAGCTCGAGTTGTACGCGGTCAAGAAGATCGTGACCGAGGTCACCGACGCGTCGACGCAAATCTCGCTCGGCGAAGCGCAGCAGCTCTACGGCGAGGAAGCGGAAGTCGACATGGAGATCGAGTTCCCGCGTCCGACCGAGGATCTGGGCCGCATCGCCGCGCAGACGGCCAAGCAGGTGATCTTCCAGAAGGTCCGGGAGGCCGAGCGCGAGAACGTCTACGCCGAGTACAGCCAGCGCGTCGGCGATGTCGTCTCCGGCATGGTGAAGCGCTTCGAGAACGGCGACATCATCATCGAGCTGGGCCGTGTCGAAGCGCAGCTCCCGCGCAAGGAGCAGTCGCGCGCCGAGAACTACACGGCCGGGGATCGCGTCCGCGCGGTCATCCGCGGCGTGAACCGGAGCGCCAAAGGTCCGCAGATTGTCCTGTCGCGCACTGATCCGGCGCTGCTCATCAAGCTGTTCGAGCAGGAAGTGCCTGAAATCTACGACGGCACGGTCATGATTCGGGGCGCCGTGCGCGAGGCGGGCGACCGCGCCAAGGTCGCCGTGTACTCGCGCGAGCGCGACGTCGATCCGGTCGGCGCCTGCGTCGGCATGAAGGGTACGCGCGTGCAGTCGATCATCCGCGAGCTGCGCGGCGAGAAGATCGACATCGTCGAATACTCCGAGGACCCGATCCTCTTCGTCACCAATGCCATCAGCCCGGCCAAGGTGCAGCGCGTCTCGATCGTCGACGATGCGGAGCGGGTGATGGAAGTGATCGTCGAGGACAAGCAGCTGTCGCTCGCGATCGGCAAGAAGGGACAGAACGTCCGCCTCGCCGCAAAGCTGACCGGCTGGAAGATCGACATCAAGAGCGAAGAAGAGAAGCGCAAGGAAGTCGAGATCCAGCTCGGCGCGCTCGAGATCGGCGAGCCTGGAACCGATGAGGCCGTGGGCGACGCCGCGGCGGTCGAAAGCGACGGTACGGTGGCGGAGTCTGCCGCGCCCGCCGAGTCGGCGGCGATTGCCGGCGACGACACGCCGGGCCTGGCCGACGCCGGCGAGACCGACGGCGCCGAAGCGGTCGATCCCGGAGAGCCCGCGGAGAGCGAACCCGCCAAGTAGGCGTGTCCGCGAAGAGCGCGCCGCCTGCAGGCGAGCCGCCAAGCACTAAGAGAGGTAAATGGCGACAGTTCGGATTTACAAGGTCGCGGAGCTCCTCAATACGTCGAGCCAGGAAGTGATGGCGCTGCTCAAGCGCGATCACGGCATCGATGTGAAGAGCGCGTCGAGCACGATCGAGGAAGTGGTCGCCCGGCAGTTCGTCGAGCGGCTCGCGCGACAGCGGAACATCACCGTGCCGTCGAGCGCCTCGTTTGCCGACACGCCGGCCGCGGTCCGTGGCCGGAAACCGCCCGCCAAGGCTGCCGAACCCGCGCGCCCGGTGGCGCCCGCGCTGCCACCGCCGCGCCTCGTCAAGACGGCCAAGCCCGCTGCACCACCACCCGATCTCGAGGCCGAACCGGCCGGCGCGCCGTCCGTCCAGAGTGACGTCGCGCACGTGCCGCTTGCCCACGAGGCTGCGCCCGAGGCGCCGGAATCCATCGCGGTATCCGAACCCGTGACCGTTGTCGAGCCCGCGGTGGCCGAGGCTCCTGTTGAAGTCGAAGAACCGGTGATTGCTGCGCAAGTACCCGAAACTGTTGACGAAGAACCCGCGGAAACCGTCGGTGCAGCCCCGCGGGAGGCCGTGCCGCCGCCCGCGTCACGGCCAGTGATACCGCCACCGACGGGCCGAGTGGTGCCGCCGACGCTTCGGCTCCGCGTCGAGGACCCGAAGACAGGTCAGGCGCCGCCGGCGCCACCGCGCAGACCCGTCCTGGTACGCCCGCCGGCTCCGAGCGCGCCGTCCGCTTCGCAGGCGCCGACCGGCAACCTGAGTCGTCCGGCTGGAACGCGTCCGGGGGCGCCCGCGCCCGGTCCAGGCACCACCCGTCCGCCGCAGCGCCCCGGGGGCGCTCTGCCGCCCCGGCCGCCCATGGGCGGCCCGCGACCGCTGCCGTCTCAACCTGTTCGGCCATCGGCGCCGCCGCGACCTGGCTCGACGCCGGGCTACCGGCCGCCGCCGCCGCGATTCAGCACGCGTCCCGCAGGCGGTCAGCGCCGCGACCACACGCCACGCGTGAACATGCCGGCGGCCGCGCCGGCGGCGCCGCCGCCAGTCACGCGCACTATCACGCTGGCCGAGGGAATGACCGTCGCCGATCTCGCCACCAAGCTCGACGTCAAGGCCAAGGACGTGCTGCGCAAGCTGATGGATTGTCGCATGATGATGACCATCAACAGCACGCTCGACGACGAGACCGCCTCGATGATCGCGCGCGAGTTCGGCGCCGACGTCAAGATGCAGACCTTCGAAGAGGAGATGCTGCAGGTCGAAGCCGAAGACGTCAGCCCGGCCGACGTCGTGACGCGCGCGCCCGTGGTGACGGTCATGGGCCACGTCGATCACGGCAAGACGACGCTCCTCGACGCGATTCGGTCCGCACGGGTCGCCGAGCGCGAGGCGGGCGGCATCACGCAGCACATCGGCGCGTACGCCGTCCAGGTCAACGACCGCAACGTGGTCTTCCTCGACACGCCCGGCCATGAAGCATTCACCATGATGCGCGCCCGCGGCGCACGGGTGACCGACGTCGTCATCCTTGTCGTCGCAGCAGACGACGGCGTCATGCCGCAGACGCGCGAGGCCATCGACCACGCCAAGGCGGCCGGGGTGCCGATCCTCGTCGCCATCAACAAGATCGACAAGCCTGACTCCAACCCCGAGCGGGTCAAGAAGGAATTGGCGGATCTCGGCCTCGTGCCCGAACAGTGGGGCGGCCAGACGGTCATGGTCGAAGTGTCGGCGAAGAAGAAGCAGAACCTCGACTCGCTGCTGGAGATGATCCTGCTCGTCACCGAGATGAGCGAGCTCAAGGCGAATCCGAAGCGCAGCGCTTCGGGTACGGTGCTCGAAGCCAAGCTCGACAAGGGCCGTGGGCCCGTCGCCACGATCCTGGTGCAGGACGGAACGCTGAACATCGGCGACACGCTGATCGCGGGAACGATTGTCGGCAAGGTTCGCGCGCTCATCGACGACCGTGGCCGGCAGCAGAAACACGTCGGACCGGCCACGCCGGTCGAAGTCCTCGGCCTCGGCGGGCTGCCGCAGCCGGGCGATGCGTTTCAGGCCCTCGCCGACGCCACCAAGGCGCGGCAGATCGCGCTCTTCCGCCAGACCCAGGCCAAGGAAAAGGCGCTCGGCGGCAAGGGCTCGCGCCTCACGCTCGAATCGCTGCAGCAGCAGATTGCCGAAGGCGGCATGAAGGAGCTGCCGGTGATCGTCAAGGCCGACGTGCAGGGGTCGGCCGAGGTGCTGGGCGACACGCTGACCAAGCTGACCGACGAGAAGGTCAAGATCCGCATCATCCACAGCGGCGTCGGCGCGATCAACGAGTCGGACGTGCTCCTCGCGTCGGCATCGAATGCCATCGTCATCGGCTTCAACGTGCGGCCGGATCGCAACGCCGCCGACGTCGCCGACCGCGAAAAGGTCGACATCCGGCTCCACTCGGTCATCTACAACGTCGTCGACGAGATGAAGAAGGCCATGGCCGGCCTCCTCGACCCGACGTTCAAGGAAGTCCGGATGGGCGCTGCGGCCGTGCGCGAGATCTTCAAGGTCCCGAAGTTCGGCACCATCGCCGGCTGCATGGTCACCGAAGGACGCATCACGCGATCGGGCGACACCCAGGCGCGCCTGCTGCGCGACAACGTTGTCGTCTACGAAGGCAAGATTGGCTCGCTACGCCGCTTCAAGGACGACGTCTCGGAAGTCAAGACCGGCTTCGAGTGCGGCATCGGCTTCGAGAAATTCAACGACCTCAAGGTCGGCGACGTGATCGAAGCCTACGCCGTCGAGAGGGTGACGACGACGACGGCGTAGCGCAAGAAAGTTTGAAGTCTGACGTTTGAAGTTTGAAGTGAGGAAGTGGGAAGTAGGAAGTAGTGAAGTAGAAGTCAGAAGTAAGTGGGAAGTTGGAAGTGGGAAGTAAGAAGTCGGAAGTGAGAAGTCGGAAGTGAGAAGTGGGAAGTGGGAAGTGGGAAGAGAGGTCGGAAGTGGAAAGTCGGAATTGAGTAGTCGGCGGTCGGAATTAGATTGAGGCTCTGAGGAGAAGTTCGACCAGGGACCGAGGTCACTTCTCACTTCGGACTTCCGACTTCCGACTTCGGACTTCGGACTTCGGACTTGGGACTTGGGACTTCAAACTTCCGACTTCCGACTTCCGACTTCACACTTCTGACTTCTGACTTGCGACTTCAAACTTCCGACTTCCCACTTACTTCCAACTTCCACTTCCAGCTTCCCACTTTCAACTTCCTCACTTCAGACTTCAAACGTCAGACTTCAAACTTTCAGCGTAAGTACCAAACCATGTCTTCCCAGCGCCCGAGCCGTGTCGGTGAGCAGATTCGTGAGGACCTCACGGAGTTGCTGGCCCGACAAGTCCATGACCCCGGCATCGGCTTTCTGACGATCACCCGGGTACAGGTCACCTCCGACCTGCAGAGCGCCCGGATCTACTACACCACGCTCGGCGACGCGGAGGCGCGCAAGCAGACGAGCCGGGCGCTCGACCGCGCCCTGCCGTTTCTGCGACGGCAGCTCGGCAGCCGGCTGCGGCTGCGGCGCATCCCCGAGCTGCAGTTCTTCTTCGACGAGAACGTCGAGCGCCTGGACCGGGTCGAGCGCATCCTGCAGGAGCTCAAGACCGAGCGAGCCGAGCGCGAAGCCACCGATCCCGACCAGGGCACCATTCACAATGAGCGAGACGACGACCGCTAAACACGCCGCCACCGCCGCCGGCGCCGATGTCGTAACGTCCATCTGCCAGGCCATTCTCCGCCGCCAGCGGTTTCTGCTGACCTCGCACGCGCGCCCCGACGGTGACTCGATCGGATCGCAGCTCGCCATGGCCTACGCCCTCGAGGCGCTCGGCAAACAGGTGAGGCTGGTCAATGCCGATGCGGCGCCAGACCACTACCGCGAGTTCCCCGGCGTCGATCGGATTGAGATCGCAGAGCGGAGCGACGCCGAAGCCGACGCCCTGATCGTGATGGAGTGCAGCGACCTCAGCCGGACTGGCGTCGCCGGCCTCGACAAACACTTCATCATCAACATCGATCACCACGCCGGCAACCGCCTCTACGGCGCGCTGAACTGGTTCGACGAGTCGGCGGCGGCTTGCGGCGAGATGGTGTTCGACCTGATCCGGGCGCTCGGCGTGCCGCTCAGCCGCGAGATCGCCACTCACATCTATCTCGCCATATTGACGGATACCGGCTCGTTCCACCACTCGCATATCACGCCGCGGACCTTCGACATCTGCCGCCAGGCAGTCGAGGCCGGCGTCAACCCGGCGGCCATGGCGCGCCGCGTCTTCGACAGCAACAGCTTCGGCAAGCTCAAGCTCATCGGCGCCCTGCTCGACGCCATGGAGCTCGTCGACAACGGCCGTCTCGCGGTCCTCTACCTCGACGAGGAGATGCTGGCGACGTGCGGCTGCACGGACAACGACACCGAGGGCGTGATCAACCTGCCGCTGACCGCGCGCGAGATTCAGGCGGTCGTGTTCTTCAAAGTCGGATCGAGCGGCGAGGTCCGCGTCAGCATGCGGTCGAAGTACGACGTCGACGTCCGGGCCGTCGCCAGCATGTACGGAGGCGGCGGCCACAAGAACGCCGCCGGCTTCACCGTCCCGGGAAAGCTGGCCGATGTGCGCCCGCAGATCGTCGAGCGGCTTGTCACAGCCATTGGGGAAGGCATCAAGAGCAGGCCGTAGACAATGCTGAATGCTGAATGTTGAAGGGAATTTCGAGTTGCTCGCTTCGGCGCTAGTTCGAAACTGGCACATTTCAGCGACTTCAGCATTCCCTTCAGCATTCAGCACTCAGCATTCAGCATTTCATGAACGGTGTTCTTGTCATAGACAAGCCTGCGGGGCCCACGTCGCACGACGTCGTGGCCGTGGTACGTTGGGCGATCGGTCTCAGCAGGGTCGGCCACACCGGCACGCTCGATCCGCTAGCCACTGGCGTGCTGCCGCTCGTCATCGGGAGCGCGACGCGGCTGGCCTCGTTCATGAGCGGCGCGGACAAGGAGTACGTCGCCAGGATCCGCTTCGGCGTCGCCACGCCAACCTACGACGCCGAGGGTCTCCCTGGCCCAGACGAGGCGCCGGCGGCCGGGCTCGCTGCCGCCGTCGCCCGGCTGGGAGCGCCGGACATCAGCGAAGCGCTCCGTGCCTTCGAGGGCCGCTTCCTCCAGACGCCCCCGCCCTTCTCGGCCAAGAAGGTCGGCGGAACACCGGCGTACAAGCTCGCGCGACAGCGGAAGCCGGTCGATGTCAAGCCCATCGACGTCACTGTCAGAGAGATTGAGCTCCGCGCGTACGCCGATGGTCTGGCCGACGTGCGCCTGGTCTGCTCGAGCGGGTTCTACGTGCGGTCGCTGGCGCACGACCTGGGGGAGCGCCTCGGCTGCGGAGCCCATCTCGAAGGACTGAGACGGACCCGGGCCGGCGAGCTGACCCTCGACGACGCGGTCACGCTCGAGGCGGTTGCCCTGGACGGGCTGCCGGTCGTCGAACGCCGGCTGATCCCCATGGGCCGCCTCCTGACCCACCTTCCGTCGGTCGTCGTCAGCGACCTCGGAGCAAAGCGGACCGGCCATGGGCGTGCGCTCGGGCCCGAGGACCTCGAGGGGCCATTCCCTGCGGCCACTGCAGCATCGGGTGAAGGGTCCGAAGGCCGGCGGCTACGCCTGCTCGACCGCGCCGGAGCGCTCCTCGGACTGGCCGAATCGCGCGCAGACGGCCTTTTGCATCCCGTGGTAGTTCTGGTGTAAGATGTTGAGTCGTTTGGAATTGTAAATTCGCAAGTCTAGACGCCATCACACAGACATACGGCGGTTTGGTGCAGCGGGCGAAGGGAGCCTGCTGATTTCTGGGCCGTGCGTGGAGGTTTCGACGTGGCTTTGAGCAAGGACCGCAAGACCGACATCATCGGTTCGTATAAGACCCACACTTCAGACACCGGCTCTCCCGAAGTTCAGGTAGCCCTCCTCAGCGAGCGCATCAACTACCTGACCGAACATTTCAAGACCCACGCCAAGGATCATCATTCGCGCCGCGGCCTCCTGAAGCTGGTCGGCCAGCGCCGCAGCCTTCTCGACTACCTCAAGGGGAAGGATGCGGACCGCTACTCGGATCTGATCAAGCGTCTGGGCATCCGAAAGTAGGAGCTCGGAGCTGCAGCCAGGGTGATACGCGTCACGGATCTTGCGTCTTCTCCCGGCTTCTGACTTCCTGCTTCCAACTTCTGGCTCCTGACTTCTAGCTCTGGCTTTTAGCTCCCGACCACAGACAGGCTTTACAGGAAAGACACATATGCATACCCGCAACATCTCGGTCGGTCGACACACACTGTCGATTGAAACCGGCCGCCTCGCCAAGCAGGCCGACGGATCGGTCATCGTGCGGTCCGGCGACACCATGGTGCTCGTCACCGCCTGTGCCGCCGCGAACCCACGCGAAGGAATCGACTTCCTGCCGCTGACGGTGGACTACCGCGAATACACCTACGCCTCGGGACGGATTCCTGGCGGATTCTTCAAGCGCGAAGGCAAGGCGACCGAGAAGGAAGTCCTGACGAGCCGGTTCATCGATCGACCCATCCGGCCGCTCTTCCCCGCGGGCTGGCGGCACGAGACCCAGATCATTGCCTTCGTAATCTCGGCTGACACCGACCACGACAGCGATGTGCTCGCCATCACCGGCGCCTCAGCCGCGCTCGCGCTCTCGAGCATCCCCTTCACCCGGACGATTGCCGGCGTGCGCATGGGTCTCGTCGACGGTGAGTACCTCGTCAACCCGACCTTCGAACAGCGCCGCAAGAGCAGCCTCGACCTCATCGTCGCCGGCAGCAAGGACGCCATCGTGATGGTGGAAGCGGGCGCCAAGGAGGTCAGCGAAGACGTCATCCTCAAGGCGCTCGACCTCGCGCACGCCGCGATCAAGGAAATCATCGCCGGCATCGAGGCCCTGGCGAAAGACGCGGGCAAGACCAAGCGCCAGTTCGCGGTCAAGGAGATCCCCGCCGATATCCATCGCGAAATCGAGGCCAAGGCGCTCGCCCCACTGACGGAGGCGATGCTCATCAAGGACAAGCTGGAGAACTACAGCAAGGTCGACCAGGTCCTAGCCAACTTGCTCGCCAGCATTCCGGAAGACGAAGCCGAAAAGCGAAGCGCCGCGAAGCACGTCTTCAAGGACCTCAAGGAAAAGGTGATGAAGGACGAGGCGCTCGAACGCGGGCGCCGGCTCGACGGCCGGAAGTTCGACGAGATTCGACAAATCACCATTGAAGCCGGCGTCCTGCCCCGTACGCACGGCTCGACCGTGTTCACGCGCGGGGAAACGCAGGCGCTCGTCACCGTCACGCTCGGCACGGCGGAAGACCAGCAGAAGATCGAGATGGTCGACGGCGAGACGTGGAAGCGATTCATGCTCCACTACAACTTCCCGCCCTTCTCGGTCAACGAAGTGCAGTTCATGCGCGGTCCCGGACGACGCGAGATCGGTCACGGCGCGCTCGCCGAGCGCGCGCTCGCCCCGATGATCCCCGCCGAGGAAACGTTCCCCTACACCATCCGCGTCGTGTCCGACATCCTGGAATCGAACGGCTCTTCGTCGATGGCCTCGGTGTGCGGCGGTTCGATCGCGATGATGGACGCCGGCGTTCCCCTGAAGGCGCCAGTGGCGGGTGTCGCCATGGGCCTCATCATGGACGAGCAGACCGGCAAGCACGCCATCCTTAGCGACATCGCGGGCGCCGAAGACCACTACGGCGACATGGACTTCAAAGTCGCCGGCTCGGCCGCTGGCATCACCGCACTCCAGATGGACATCAAGGTGTCGGGCATCACGCACGACATCATGCAGAAGGCGCTCGAGCAGGCGCGTCAGGGCCGCCTCTACATCCTCGACAAGATGAAGCAGGCGATTGAGACGAGCCGGGCGGATGTGTCGGCCTACGCGCCGCGCATCGTCACGATTCGCATCCCGGTCGACAAGATCCGCGACGTCATCGGACCCGGCGGCAAGATGATCCGAAGCATCATCGAGCGCACGGGCGTCAAGATCGACGTCGAAGACGACGGCCGCGTGAACGTCGCGTCGGCTGACGAGGCGTCGGCGCAGAAGGCGATCGGCATCATCCAGGAGCTGACCGCGACACCCGAGCTCAACAAGACCTACATGGGCAAGGTCCAGCGCATCACCGACTTTGGTGCGTTCGTCGAGATCATGCCCGGCCTCGACGGACTGCTCCACGTCTCCGAGATCGCGCACTACCGCGTCAAGGACGTGAGGGACGAGCTCAAGGAAGGCGACCAGGTGATGGTCAAGGTCATCAACATCGACCCGTCAGGCAAGATTCGGCTCAGCCGTAAGGCTCTGCTGACGCCGCCTGCCGCCGAAGAGGCGCAGGGCCGCAAGGGCTAGCCTCACGCGGCCCTCAGGCCCCGTCCAAGCTAAGCTAAAGGCGTGGGCCCGCCGCGCCGAAGCTAAGGCAGAGCCTGTCGCGCCGAAGCCGGAGGCGAAGGCGGAGCCTGCCGCGCCGAAGCCGGAGGCGAAGGCAGAGCCTGCCACGCCGAAGCCGGAGGCGAAGGCGGGACAACCAAACCCTCCCTCGGCGCGTCTTTAACTGAGGGCGCCGGGCGCTTCAGGGGGATTCATGACCAGAATGCCGCGGGGAGTCCGGACAGCGCTCGCCTTGGGGGTGGTAGTCGTGGCCGCCTTCTGGGCAAAGAGTGCAGCCGGTAGTCGAGGTCAGGTCCGCGAGATCACGATCTCGGGCGACCAGTTTGCCTTCTCGCCGGCCCGGATCGAGGTCCAGAAAGACGATCTCGTCCAGATCAAGTTCACGGCGAAGGACATCGCCCACAGCTTCACCGTCGACTTGCCTTACCGGATCTCCAAGCGCGCCGGCGCCGGCCAGTCGGTCGTCTTCGAGTTTCGCGCCGACGAGACCGGCCGCTTTCCCTTCTACTGCAACCTCACGCAGGACGAGCGCTGCAAGCAGATGAGGGGCGAGCTGGTCGTTCGGTAGAAGCCACCCGACACGCGCGGGTCTGGCGTCAGCCGACCCGAGACCCGTCAGAGGCCGGACCCGGAACAGTCGTGGTGTCCGGCTTTAGCCGGACCCCAGACCCGTCAGAAGCTCAAGTTTCTCAGATACGTGTAGCTCGCACGCAGGTCGTCCAGCGGCGACTTGGGGTTGTCGTATTCGACGATGTAGTGCTTGATGCCCGCCTTGCCGGCCGAGGCGAAGATCCGCTTCCAGTCGATCGAACCGGCCCCGACGCTCGTCATCTGTCCGGTGAATTTCGTGCCCTGACCGAGGGCCCCGGCGTAGGCGGCCGCGTCCTTCCCGTCCTTCAACCAGTCCTTCACGTGGATGAGCGGAAAGCGTCCGGGATAGCGATTGAAGTAGGCGACCGGATCCTGCTCGGCCGCGACCGTCCAGCAGATGTCCAGCTCCATCTTCACGAGCGCGGGATCGGTATTCTCGAGCAGGTAGTCGTACGGCAGCTTGCCGCCGAGCGCCTCCGAGGGAACGAACTCGAAACTATGCTGGTGATAGGCGAACTGGATGCCCGCCTTCTGGCTCTCCTTGCCGGCCTTGTTGAAGAGATCGACTGCCCTCTTCCAGATGTCCGGTTGCTTGCGCTCGGCCTCGCCGACGTAGGGCACGATGATGTACTGCTGGCCGAGAATCTTCGCCGTCTCGAGCGTCTCGGGCAGCTTGTTCTCGACCGTCGCCCAGTCGACATGCGTCGAGGGTGACGTCAGGCCGTTCTTGTCGAGGAGCGCCCTCACCTCTTTCGGTGCCTTCTCGAAGAGCCCGGCGAATTCGACCTCCTTGAACCCGATCGCCGCGACCTTCTGGAGCGTCCCGGCGAAGTCCGCTTTCATGAGGTCGCGCACGGAATAGAGCTGCAGGCCGAGGGGTCCGAGCTTGCGCTGCGCGCTGGCCGAAGCTGGTATCGTCGAGATTGCGGCGGCTGCGAGGGACGTCTGGAGAAACGTGCGTCGATTCATGGCCGCTATCGTAGCCCTGCGGGCTGCCTGATATCAAACCTCGGCCACAAGCGGACTACTCGGAGTGTTGCCTGTCTCGGATTCGCTTCCTTCGCGGCTCACCAGCCTCCGCTCTCATTTCTCGCGGAAGCTGTCCGCCGGAGGGCAGCGGCGGGACGATCGTCGTCCGGCACTGACGTGCGGTCCAGAACCGCTTTCGACTTTGACATCGCGACCGGTCATCGGAGCGATCACGCTCAGTCACTCTACACGGTGGAGGATTCTTCGATCGCGCTGCCATAGTCCAGCCGTGTGATGAGCGCGGCTCACCTTCACGAAGCTCAGCCTGAAGATTCTCGTGATCCATGCCGCAGCTCACGTCGCGCTGGGTCTTCGACTCGGGCGTCGGCGTTGGACCCTTCCCCTATCCAACCGCGTCGCCGTTCTCAGGCCAGGGAAACCACAATCTCTCCGTCGCCGACGTCGACGCCGACGGCAAGGACGAGATTGTCTACGGCTCCATGGTCGTCGACGATGACGGCACGGGCCTCTTCTCGACCGGCCTGCGGCACGGCGACGCGATGCACGTCGGCGATCTCGTGCCGTCGCGTCCCGGCCTCGAAGTGTTCGGCGTCCACGAGAGCGAGGGGCAGACAGTCACGCTGCAGACGCCGGGCATGGCGCTCTACGACGCGCACACCGGACAGATTGTGTGGAGCATGGTGCCGGGCGTCGACGTTGGACGCGGGATGGCAGCCGACATCGACCCGCGCTACCCCGGCTACGAGTTCTGGGGCGCCACATCTGTCGGGCTGGTCGACGGGCAGGGCCAGCGCATCGCCGACGCCCCGAGCTTCGTCAACCACGCCGTGTGGTGGGATGCCGATCTGCTTCGCGAGATCGAGGACGCCAACTGGATCTCGAAGTGGGACTGGAACACCAGCTCGCTGGTCCGGTTGCTCACCGCAACCGGTGCCGCCGCCAACAACGGCACCAAGGCGAACGCCGCGGTGACCGCCGATCTCTTCGGGGACTGGCGCGAGGAAGTGATTTGGCGCACCGCCGACAACACCTCGCTCCGGATCTATTCAACGACGATTCCGGCGACGAACCGGATCTACACGCTCATGCACGACCCGCAGTACCGGTTGGGGATCGCGTGGCAGAACGTCGCCTACAACCAGCCGCCCCATCCCGGCTTCTATCTGGGAGAGGGCATGGCGGATCCGTCGCGACCGCGGATCGTCCACCGCGACTCGGAGCCGCCGGCCTTCAAGACATTGACACCATCGGCGACGTTCCTCTGGCCGCCGACCCATAGCATGGTGTCCGTTTCACTGCAGGCGGAGGTCGTCGACCTCATCGACGCCGCCCCGACCGCGCACATCGTCGGCGTATCGAGCAACGAGCCCATCGATGGCGAAGACGATGGGAATACGTCGCCGGATTGGGTGATCACGGGACCGCTGACCGTCGATCTGCGGGCGGAGCGATCCGGCATCGGCACTGGCCGCATCTACACGATCGAGGTCGAGGGGAGCGATGCTGCCGGGAACACGGTCCGTCATTCGGTGACGGTCCTCGTTCCTCTAAGCCCGCACGCTAGAAGCCGTCTCATAAACCTGACGCTCGTTCCAAGGAGCGAGCGAGCCGTGCGAGCGAGCCACGCGACCGGCCCGCCTTCGCGCCGTAGGCGCTTCGGCGAGGTCTCGCCGTAGCTTTAGCGGAGGCGGAAGCGCGCCGGCGAAGCGGCACGCGAGGGCGCGTGTTGGGGAGTCCGAGGGGCGAAGCCCCTCGGATAGGACTAGTGGTCCATCCTGTCGTCGGGCACGGTGGTCGTCATCAGCGAGTCGCTCGCGCGGACATTGACGCCACAACCGTGACTCGTCTCCAAAATCCCGGCTGACGCCGGACGCCACTTCGCGATGAGCCACATGTCAGCGTGTTTTCGCCTTCTGGAGAAAGGTGAACACGCTCATGGATGCCAAGACTGTTGTTCTCCCGGTGATGCTCGCCCTGACGCCTGGCCTGCTCGCCGGCCAAGCTCTGGCGGACGAGCCTGTCGCGGCATCGGCTCGTGACACGCGCGTCGCGCGGGGCACGCTGGAAGGGGCGGCGGGCGTGACGCTCGGGGGCGGCTACGTGCAATCGGCATCGCTCGGTTTTGTGGCGTCGCCGTGGGTAACTCTGCTAGTACAAGGCGAGCGCTTCCACGTCCCGACGCGCCACAGGGTCTACCCCAACGGCAGCAGCATCACCCGAGGATTCACGACGCTCGTCCTGGGCGGGGAGGTGCGCGTCGGCGGCCCCGTGTCCCGGCGAGTGTCTGCCTATACGGCGCTCGGGTTGGGCATCGGCGAGTGGGGATCGAACGTCGATCGGCTCTCCAAGAGCCGCGACGCCGGCCCCGTCCGCACGGCGTACGTGGGCGCCGGCGTGCGTGTCCGCATGCGCCGCAACCTGAGCGTCGTGACGGACGCGCGATTCGCGCTCACAGCAGCCGGGGAGAGCGCCCTCGGATATGTGCCTATCCGCGGCGGCCTGGCGTGGGACTTCTGAGCGGGTCCACCGTACCGTCTTGGGCACGGAATTGAACACGAGGTCGCGGGCGAGCAATCACGCCACGGCGCGAAAACGTTCAAGCTGCCTCAGCCCAACTGGCGACGTCGTTCCTACTAGGGAAAACTAGGCCCACCAGGCTTCGCTCTTGATCTGTCGAAGGCTGCCTCTGTCAACCGAGAGGTTCGGCTGGCTTTGCCACGTCCATGTCTGTCAGGCCAAGGCGGTCAATTTGCATGCACTCACCGAAGCCACCGCTCCGATGCTGGCCGCCGGCCCCGCGGTGATGAGGTGGCTCAACCCCGCGACAGCTCAGCTGTCTACGACGGGCTGAAGAAGGCTGGGCACCGCGAGACTGCGGCGTTCGCCGTGATCGAGCACAAGGAGAACAGGAACATGAAGCCAAAGAACACGATTTGCCTCTGGTTCGACAAGGACGCGCAGGAGGCGGCGCGCTTCTACGCCGCCACCTTTCCGGATAGTGAAGTGACGGCTGTTCGCAAGGCGCCCGGTGACTACCCGGGCGGCAAGGAGGGCGATGTGCTGACGGTAGAGTTCACCGTTCTGGGCATTCCCTGTCTCGGTCTCAACGGCGGCCCGGAGTTCAGGCACAGCGAGGCCTTTTCCTTCCAGATCGCGACGGAGAATCAGGAAGAGACGGACCGCTACTGGAACGCGATCGTCGGCAATGGCGGCAAGGAAAGTCAGTGCGGTTGGTGCAAGGATCGCTGGGGCCTCAACTGGCAGATCACCCCGCGCGCGCTAACCGAGGCGCTTGCGGCTGGTGGCGGTCAGGCAAAGCGTGCCTTCGAGGCGATGATGCCGATGAGGAAGATCGACATCGCCACCATCGAGGCAGCGCGGCGGGGTTGACGTGGACAGTGTGCTGACGGAGATGAAGACGTAGTGCGTGCCTGCATCCTTCCTAGTGAGCGTCTAGTCGCCGGCACCTGCGGAACGTACTGATCCTCATCGATAACGAACATCGACCTGAAGCGCCTCCCGGCATCCGGCAGCGTGATCGTCGCCTGGCCGGCATCGAGGTCGACACACGGCGTGCGAGTAGAGCGTGTCCCGGTTCTGCCGTACGCGGTCGATGTCAATCGCCATGGCCCGAGGATTCCGCCGGGAAACAAGCACGAACGTTCGCAACACGCTCCCCAGCGTCAAGTAGAATGCGAAGGCGGTCGAATCAGTCGGCACCTCCGCGGTGGCGGCGCCGCGGGTCGGACAAAGTCTCACGCAGACGAGGCGCCTGTGGCTGAGTGGGTGTACGTGCAGAAGGACCTTGCCGAGGAGCTGGCCCAGCTTCATTACTTTTCCATCAAGAAGCTCCAGCCTGAAGGCGAAGTCGAGTTCGTGATCACCGTGAAGGAGTTTGCATCGAGGAACACGGTGCAGATGCGGTTCTACGCCCAGGCGGACAAGGAGATCAACCAGAAGATCGCGCCGTTCCGCCCCTTTGGCTCGGGGGATTCGCTGCTGGCCGCGCTGACCGAATGCGTGCGCGCCATCCGCCAGTACCCGTACGAGCCGGGATAGACCTCCTTCGCGACACGGACGTGTGGCGCAGCGTCGGCGAGCTTGGCGGCGCGCCTTTCGACGAACGCTCGAAGAGAGCACATCCGGGTTCCTTCTCGCTCCCGATAAGATCAGTTTCGGTCCAATCTCGCTTGCCGGCACGCGCGGGTTCTCGTTGAACCGGCCTCGCTTCCCCCCACCCGGAGGCCGAATCGATGTGTTCGAGGAATGCGATCCCGTCTGTTTTCCGGGGGCTGATCGGCTGTTCTCTTCGGTACTCACATATCCAGCTGCCGATCAAGGATCGGCGCAACGCCAAGCAAGGGTTGAAAGGATGCCGAACGGTAGAGCTTCGCTGCGGGCGTTCCACCGCTATTCGCAGCATCGCCAATCACGTCGAGGGAATCACACGCTTATTGGTTCGGATCCGTCTGAAACTTCGTTGTAGAGTACGCATCGCGCTTGTGGGCGGTTGGGCTGTTCAGATCCATCGAGGATTCGTGGACAGCGAGCCCTGCGCCTGGCGCGGGCAGACGACGAGTGGATTGGCCCGCACATGGACTACGTTGCCAACGAATTCCTGCCGCTGTCGGATTTGTCAACGGGCACCTCCGATCTGATTCGGGCGCACTTCGGCGCTGCCTCGGACGCGGCGTGGGAGCAGTTGGTCACCGAGCACGACGATCGTGCGGCCGCGCTTTTGGCAGTCTGCGGGGCGCTGTCGAGAACCCTTCTGAAACTGGGCGACGGCCGATCGATCGGCGGGCTTGAACTGGTCGCGGAGATCAGTCTGCTCGCCGGCGATCGCGCGTATATGCTGCTCGACCGCGCCGCCTTTGGTTCGTGGCGCGATGGTGGAGGACAGTTTGCCATCACCCGCGCGGACGGGAGCATCGAGTCCGGCAAGGTCGGATTCAACCGGGGCGGCACGGGCGGTTCGCTTCACGAGGGCTTCGACATCCAAGGCATCACCGGCAACCGGGACGTGCCACGGATTCAATGGAACTACCGCCACTGCGACGGTTTGGCGGACATCGATGTCGACGGCTACCCACCCTGGGACTTTTTCCACCATCTGACCTACGCGAACTCCGACGTGCGCCAGTGGTACGCGAAATACGTCTCGAAATTCGGGCAGGTGCCGTTCAAAGTCACGAAGGTCGGCGGCGTCGAGCCAGACGAAGTGAAGACGACCAGTCAGTGTCCGCTGCCTCACGACCGGTTGACTGACCACGAGCGCGCGCGGGCCGTCGAGCAGGCACTCGCGTTTTCGTCGCTCCTCGAGTCGTCCGGCGATTTCCGTGCCGCCGTCGACGGCGCCGCGGACCGGCGGTTGTTCCTGGACGTGCTTCGATCGCCACGCATGTCGCCGCTCATCGGCATCGTCGCGCCCGCCGTGATCGAGCAGGCACCCGCCGAAGCCCTCCGCGACTACTACCTCGCGCGCGCAAACGTCCAATTGAGCCAGATCGACGCGAGCGAGGGCCTGCGGCAGGCCATGCGCTCGCGTCGAGACTCCACCGCAGATCCCGCGCTCGGTGCGCTGGCCGAGAGCGTTGAATCGGCTGCCAGCTCGCTGGCCGAACCGATCGAGTCGCTCGACCAACTCGCACGCGCGCGCCGATCGTTGAACGAGGACGAACAGGCGGGAGCGAACCTGCGCCGCGACCGAGCGCGCGTTCGCACCGCGCCGACATCCGCGGAGCCCGAGCCGGCAGTGTGGCTCACGAGCGATCCATCCGCGAGCGCTGACCCACGCCTCGCCCGCGCGGTTGCCGTGGAACTCCCGAAGGTGCGCCTGATCCTGGCGCCTGACGGCACAAATTTCCGAGTGGTATCAGCAGTGCCCTGGGCCGCTGCCGTGAATCTCGACTGACGAGCGGCTGCCCCTGGCCTGGAGGTGTCCCTATGAGCGAAACGATCACCATCCGCATCGCAGCCACTGATTTCGAGGTGGATCGGGCAATCAACGCCTACATCCCCATCCTCGACTGCTCCTATCAACTGGCGAAGGGGCTGCCGTTCAGACTGCCTGACGGCTACCTGGAGATCGGCCGCGTCAGCGCGAGCGCGGGAGATGTCGGACGGATGGCCCGCGCCGATCAAGCGCCGGAGGCCAGGCCCGAAGCCAGGGCGCTGGCAGCGGCAACGGCCCACCCCGACCTGTTCGGCTTCATCGTCCGCGAGGTGGCGACCGGCGCCATCATCGTTTCCATACGTGGAACTCTGGTCCCCGAAGAATGGCTGCGCAACTTCACCGTGATTCCCGCGGAGTACTCTTTTATTCCGGATTTCGGCACGACGCACCTCGGCTTCCGCCTGGTCTATGCCAGCGTCCGCGCGAGCATCCAGCAGGGTCTTGCGGCAGTACCCACGAACGCGCGCGTCACCGTACTCGGTCACAGCCTCGGCGGCGCCATGGCCACTCTTGCGGGACCGGACGTCAAGCGCAATTTCAACCGCCCGATCGTGGACATCTGCACATTTGGCGGACCTCGCGTGGGCAAGCCGGACTTTCGCGGGAAGTTCAACGCGGAGGTCGCGCGGTGTTACCGCGTGACGAACCAGTTCGACATCGTGCCGCAGGTGCCGTCGATCATCACGGGATGGATGCACGTCGGCGAGGAGGTCCAAGTCGACGGCAACCTGGATCAGGCGCACAGCCTCGTGGCCTACCTGACAGGCTTGCGCGCCATTGGCGCACCCGCCGACGGCCTCACGTCGCGCGGCGTCGCGCAGCCTGTGCTGATGAGCGCAGTGGTTCCGTAATCGCCAGCCGAGTGGCAAATCGGCGACGCGAAGAGAGTGTGGGCTCTCGTCGCGTCCGCGAGATGCGCTCCAGATCGTTGACCGGTTGGTGGGCAGCCTACACAGGCTCGGCCCGCACGTTCCGCAGACGGCTCTTTCGGTATCCGTACCCAAAGTAGACGGCCACGCCCATCACCATCCACAAGATCAGCCGTTCCCACGTGCTCCAGGGCAGGCTGAGCATCAGGAGAAGGCTCACGAGCGCCGAGAGGATCGGCAGCAGCGGCACGAGCGGCATCCGGAACGGCCGCGGCAGATCGGGGCGTGTTCGCCGCAAGACGATGATCCCGAGCGAGACGATCACGAACGCCATCAGCGTCCCGATGCTGACGAGGTTGCCGAGCGTCCCGATAGGCGTCAGACCCGCCGCTAGCGCGACGACGACGCCCGTGACGATTGTGGAGATGTGTGGCGTGCGGAACCGCGGATGGAGCCGGCCGGCCCACGCCGGCATCAGCCCGTCCTTGGACATCGACAAAAAGATGCGCGGCTGCGCCAGCATCATCACCACCATGACCGAGCTCAAGCCCGCCAGCGCGCCGACGGTCACGAGAATCTGGACGATCGCCATCGGCCCTTCCCACGGCGTGCCCGCCGCGCGGCCGGCCGCCGCCTCGATCGCCACCACCAGTGGCGCCGCCTGGTTCAACATCGCTTTATAGGGCACGAGGCCGACCATGACGGCTGAAACCAGGACGTAGAGCACCGTGCAGACCGCGAGTGAACCGAGGATCCCCCTGGGCATGTCACGCTGCGGATTCTTCGCTTCCTGCGCGGACGTCGATACAGCGTCGAAGCCGATGTAGGCGAAGAAGATCACTCCAGCGCCTCGCAGCACGCCGCTCCAGCCGTACTCGCCGAAGCGTCCGGTGTTCTCGGGGATGAACGGGTGCCAGTTCGCCGCATCGATGAAGAACGCTCCGGCGCCGATGACAATCAGCACGACGGCAACCTTGACGACGACGATGACGGAGTTGACGGTCGCCGACTCGCTGACGCCGAAGATGAGGAGCGTCGTCACCGCGACCGTTACGAGGACAGCCGGCAGGTTGAAGACGGCCGTCACGGGATTCCCGCCCGCCACCTGGACGATCGTCCCGGGCGCGGCGCTGAGGGCAGCAGGAAAGCTCAGACCGAGCTGGCCGAGCAGCGTCACGAGGTTGCCCGACCAGCCCACCGCGACGGTAGCCGCACCGAGCGCGTACTCCAGAATCAGGTCCCAGCCGATGATCCACGCCACGAACTCCCCGAGCGTGGCGTAGGCGTACGTGTAGGCTGAGCCGGCGACCGGAACACTGGCCGCGAACTCCGAATAGCACAGCGCCGCGAGCACGCTCGTGAGACCCGCCAGCACCATCGACAGAACGATGGCCGGACCCGCGTTGGCCGCGGCGGCCTGACCGGTGAGGACGAAGATGCCGGTGCCGATGATGGCGCCGACGCCGAGCATGATGAGCTGGCTCGGACCGAGCACGCGCGGCAGAGTGGCGCCGTGGGCTCCGAGCTGCTCCGATTGAATCTGTTCGACGGGCTTGGTCGCGAAAATGGACATCAGGACTCTCCGCCGCCAGCTTGTGCGGAGCCTGGGCGCAAAGTCATGAAGCCGCGGTCAAACGCCCGTAAGAAACCTTCAAGTTCTTCTCAAGGCCGCGATAACATTCGGGTTTTCCGACATGCCGGCCACCGAGACCTCGCCGATTGCCGCCGAACGTCAGCGCCTGCCGAGCGTGTCGTTCGGGCCTTTCGCCTTCGATACGCACACGCGGCTGCTCCGTCGCGGCGGCCAGGAGATCGCGCTTCCCCCTCGTGTGCTGGGCGTGCTCGAACTGCTCCTGCAGCGCGCCGGCGACGTCGTCTCGCGCCAGGAGCTAATCGATACGGTCTGGAAGGACGCGTTCGTCACGGACACGTCGCTCGCCGAGGCGGTAAGCGTCTTGAGACAGGCGCTGGCCGACGACCCGCAATCGCCCACCTACATCCAGACACTGCACCGGCGTGGCTACCGGTTCGTGGCGCCGGTGTCGACGGCGGGCCCGGCGGGAAGCACCGCGGGAGCCCGAAACGATGCGTCGGCGGTCGAGCCGGTCGTCTCCCCATCTATTGGCGGGCAGCTCGTCCCCTGGAGCGCGGCCGTCATCTGCGCGCTCATCGCCGCCGCGGCTGTGTGGCAAGTAACGAGAACCGGCCAGGGCGCGCTGGCACCAGCCGCGAGGTTCGCCGTGACGCCGGCTGCGGGAACGGCATTTGACCCGTCCGCGCCCGCGCTTGCCTTCTCTGCTGACGGTACGCAACTCGCCTGGTCGGGCTGTGACGCAGGTGGCTGCCGGCTCTACGTCCGGCCGCTCGACCGCCTCGAGCCGTTGGCGATTCCAGGCACCGAGGATGGTCACGCGCCATTCTTTTCGCCGGATGGCCGGTGGATTGCGTTCTTCGCCGGCGGACGACTCAAGAAAGTGGCGCTCGCAGGCGGGGCTCCCGTGACGCTGGCCGATGCGCCATCTGTGCTCGGCGGCACGTGGGTTGACGGCGAGATCGTGTTCGCGGGCTCGCCGTCGGGCGGGCTGGCGCGAGTGCCGGCCAACGGCGGCGATCCGCGGGCGCTGACGACACCGCGAGAGAGTGACGGCGAAGTTCGGCACGCGTGGCCTTCCCTGGTGCCGGGCTCCCGCGTGGTGCTGTTCACGATCGACATGATGGCCGTCGAGGGTGCGCCCGGGGTCATGGCCGCGCTCTCGTTCGATCCTGCTGATTCCTCCGAAGTGTCTCGCTGGCAGACGCTCGTGGCTGGCGTGGATCTCGCGCGAGCTGCGGCGCCCGACACGATTGTCTTCGGGCGCGGCTCCGAGCTCGAGGCGATTGCGTTCGACCCGATTCGACTGGCGGTCGCAGGAACCCCGCGCGCGGTACTGGCCTCGATCGCGACCGTGCACGGCCGCGCGCACTACGCGCTCGCGCAGAACGGATCGGCCGCCTGGGCGGTGACTCCTTCGCCATCTTCTGTGTCGCGAGAACTCGGCGTGGCGTGGTGGTTGCCGTCAGGTTTTCAGGCGGCGACGGACGAAACCCGCCGGCTGCGGGACACAGCCCTCTCCCCCGATGGATCGAGAATAGCCGGCGTGAACGTCGAGGGCGCGCGGGCAGACGTCTGGGTGACCGACGTGCGGCGCGGCACGGCAACGCGGCTGACGCATAGCGGCATCAACTCGTCGCCGATCTGGTCCGCCGACGGCCGTACCGTCTACTTCGCGACGCGGAGCGACGGCGTGTTCGAGATTCTGGGGCCGCGACGCGGAAGGTATCGAGGCAGCGACGCGCGTCCAGGCAGGAACAGCTGCCGGGAGGCACGCGTTTCCCGTGGCAGTGTCCCCTGACGGCGCGATGCTCGCCTTTCTGCACACCGCGCCATCGAGAAAGGCTGACCTCTCGGTCGTGCCACTTGCCGGCGGACCCGCACGCCCGCTCGTGAATGGACCGTTCGACGACTGCGCCGCCACGTTCTCTCCCGACTCGCGGCTCGTCGCCTTCCAGTCGGCCGAAACGGGCCGATGGGAAATCTACCTGCAGCGCCTGCGCGACGGGCGGCGTCTCGTGGTCTCGACTGACGGCGGGGAGCGGCCAGTCTGGGCGCGAGACGGACTTTACTTCCAGTCCCGCGGCCATCTGCTACGGGCCGCGATCGCCGACGCCGAAACGTTCCGCGTCGATGGCGTCACCCGACTCGGCGACCTGCAGGGCGCGACGCTGCGCGGCGTCACTGCCGAGGGCCGGATTCTCGTCGAGAGAGATACCGACCCGTCGCAGGGCACCGCGATCGTGAGCCTGGAATGGGTGCGGGAGATTCGCGCGCTCCTGGGCCCTCCGGCCACGGCCCTGCCCCGATAGCGGCCGGAACGCCTGGCTACAAGCCGCCTCATAAACAGCGCGAACGAGCGGAAGCGAGTGAGCCACGCGAGCGGAGCGGGGCGTCGGGGTCCCCGCGAGCGAGCCTGTAAGGGGTCCGGGGGACAAAGTCCCCCGGATGAGACTAGTGACCGGCGGCAATGATCAGTTGGCTGACCTCGCGTGGCTTCTCGATGGCCAACATGTGTCCGGCCCCCTCGATCACAACCGCTCGACCGTGTGCGACGCCTTCCGCGATCGTGCGAACGAACTCGAGGCTGCCGGATCGATCGAGGGCGCCGGCGGCCGCGACGACTGACGCCTTGACCTCGCGGAGACGCTTCCCCGCAGGTGGGTCGAGTTGTGGCGGAGGCGCGCCTAGAGTCCACACAGATGCGTTCTCGATGACAACGGACCGGAAGCGCACAGCGGAGGAGCCCGCCTCACGCACGCCGGAGAGGAGTGGCCCCTCCCACCAGAGCTCGGCGGCGCGTTTCGGGTCACCGCCCTTCACGGCTGCCGCGATCGGCTGCATCCACTCGAGGCTGCCCGAGGCCTTGATTCCGGCGAGTCCAGGCGACAGGAGGACGAGGCCGTCGACGCGATCGGGATGCGTCAGTGCAAAGTCCAGCGCGACGTTCGAGCCCATCGAAAGTCCAACAAGCCTCGCGCGTGCCACCTTCAGCTCGTCGAGCAACGACAACAGATCGTCGACAGACGACGGTAAGGGGGTTGTGATCTTCGACCGTCCGTGTCCTCTCACGTCGTACCGAATGACGCGATTGGTCCCCACCACCAGCGGCACCACATCGTCCCACTCACGCAGGTCCATGTGAAAGGCATGGATCAGCACAACCGTCGGGCCGCGACCGTCGGTGCGGTAGTGGAGTCCGTTCGTGGTGAAGCCATCCTGCGCCGGCATCGGGATGGCGGCGAGAGCGCTCGCGACGGATCCTGACATCGACGCCGCGGCGAGGAACAGCCGGAACCGATTCAGACGAGCGAAAGTGATCCACATTAGAGCCTCTACGTTCCCGTCGGTTTCGGTTTCGGCGGCGCCCAAAAGCCCGTCACCGATTCGATGAGACCGTCCGCACGGAGCGCGAAGACGTTCGTGCCGCTGCCGCGCTCGCTTCCGTCGGCCGCGACCGCGGTCCAGTCGACGAGAAGCGTTCCCTGGCAGTGCCTGATGTCGCCCTGTCGCCGCAAGTGCAGGCCGGGCATGAAACGTTGTGTCGCGCTGATATGAGGAACCAGGTCGTCGAGGCCGTCGAGCAAGCTGTATCGGTCGCGGAATCGCACGTCCGCGCTCGCGATCGCCGCCAGCTGCTGTCTCCTGCTGTCCTCGCTCGTCTCCGACCACGCGCCGAACCACGAATCGACCGCGTCGGCAGCTCGAGCGTTGACGAGGTCGGCAACCACGTTGCCGAAGACCGACAGCTGATACCGCCAGCCCTGCACGTGCTCGTCACGCGGACCTGCCTCGGAGAACTCGTGCAGGAGATCGAGGCGCGTGCCCAACCCTTGACGCTCGAGACTGATCGTCACGCGTGAGCTGCCGGGCGGAATAGGATTGCCGCTGTTGAAACCGTAGGTAAAGACGATTCGCGTCGGTGGGACGACTTCGACGACCTCTCCCGAACTTTCGATCCCGTTGGGATGGCGGATGAAGACGCGGCCGCCTCGCTTCGGCTCGATGGTGGACCCGGCTCCCCACCACGACGACCACCGATCGTTGTCGGTGAAAAAGCTGAAGACGGTCTGCGGTGCTGCCTGGATGACGACCGTGCGATCGAGACGGTGTGGCAGATTCATGACTGTCGCTCTCTCTTTCTGGCTGTTGCGGACCGCCCGCGCGCGCGCTTCGCCGCGGGGCCACGGCGCGTCTCGAGCAGTTCCGCCTGAAGCTTGAGCCGCCAGAGCGCGTCGCTCCACATCCCTTCGAGCATCCGCGCCACCGGCCCGAGCGCGGCGCGCCGCGCGCGATAGAGGCGGTATCGGCCCTCGGCTCGTGATTCCACGAGCCCGGCGTTGACGAGCGCACGCAGTTGCAGCGAGACGGCGCCGAACGTCACGTCGGGCATGGCCCGGTGAATCGCGCCGGCCGCCAGCTCGTCGCTCCAGACGAGCCTGAGGATCTCGCGCCGGCGGGGTGACGCCACGGCGGCGAGCATAGGGGTGTCGGCGAGCATTTTGATATTTTAGTTATAACTAAAATATTGTCAATGGTCACCGGTTGGACGCGGGATCCAAGTCACAAACCGAGCGCGGATCGCACAGATCGAGGCCAAGACGAGACGCGGATTCTGCGGCTCGCTGTTGGCGGCTGGCTGTTGCTAACCCCAACTGCTAGCCGCTAGCCGCCCGCTGCGGCCACCCGTTTACGCGGATCGGGTTCCAACGGGGACGCGGATCGTGCGGATCGGCAGGAACGGGGCTCGTCTTATCGGCCTGATCCGCGTGATCCGCGTCCGTTGACCCTGATCCGCGTTTACGAGAGGAAGGCGCGCGCGGCCTGAATGCGCTGTTCGAACGGCGGATGCGTGTGGAACAACCAGAGCGTTGTCGCCGACGGACGCTCCTCGGCCAGGTTCTGCGCGGCGAGACGCCGCATTGCCGACACGAAGGCGTCGGGACGCTCGGTCAGCTTCAGCGCGAACCGGTCGGCGCGATGCTCGCTGCGCCGGGACCACGCGTTGAGAACGGGGGTCGTCAGGAACGACACCACGCCTGCCGCCAGGACCAGCAGCGGCAGGCCGGCGACATCCGCCAGGCCTTCGAGGTGGAGCGCGCGCCACGAGACCTGCAGCGCGCCCGCCGCGGCGGCGCACGCGACCGCGATCAGGAGCGCCTCGATCAGGAGGCCGTTCCTGATGTCACGGTGCGCATGGTGACCCAGTTCGTGCGCGAGGATGACCTCAATCTCGTCGTCTGTGTAGTGCGCCAGCAGCGTGTCGGAGAGCAGGATCCGGCGGCTCCGGCCGATGCCGACGAGCGCCGCATTCGCGCGCCGGGTCTTGTCGCCGAGGCTCCACTCATACACGCCGAGGACAGGCACTCCCGCGCGCTCTGAGAGCGCGGCGATCCGCGATCGCAGCGTCTCACGGTCGAGCGGCTTGAAGCGATAGAACAGCGGCAGGAGCACGATCGGCGTGAGGCGGGCGAGGCCGCCGATCGCTAGCGCGCCCGCTACTGCGGTCACGGCCCACCACCAGCCGGGCCATTGTGAGATCGCAAAATACACGAACTCCGAGGCGGCCAGGATGAGCACGAGGCTCACGGCAAGCCCTTTCAAATGATCGGTCATCCACACCCGCAGGGGGACCGCAGACAGACCGTAGCGGCGTTCGAGGACGAAGGTCTGGTAGAAACGCTGCGGGAGGCCGACGAGTTCCAGCAGCAGAAGCAGGAGGAGCGTGAACGCCGCGACGGTCGATGGAGCCGACGCGTGGGCCCCGGTCACCCAAACCGCGAGCTGGCGGATGCTGATGGCGAGGCCACCGGGAACCAGCATCAGCATCGTCGCTGCCTTCGTCGCAATAGACAGCCAGAAGCAGCGGCGCTGCAGGCGATGAAATCGAGCGGCTTTGTCTTCGTTCACGCGCGGCGTTCCAAACGGCGCGAAGGCTTTGGGCTCTAGCCTAGAGCCGTCAGTTCAGCTGCACCGAAATCAGCTTCGACACGCCCGGCTCTTCCATCGTCACGCCCCAGAGCCGATCGGCGATCTCCATGGTCTTCCGGTTGTGCGTGATGAGGATGAACTGCGTGTGCTCCTGCATGCCCTGGAGCATCTCCACGAAGCGCCCGATGTTGGCATCGTCGAGCGGCGCGTCGATCTCGTCGAGCAGGCAGAACGGGCTCGGGCGGTATTTGAAGATCGCGAACATCAGCGCCATCGCGGTCAGCGCCTTCTCGCCGCCCGACAGGAGCTGGACGTTCTGGAGCCGCTTGCCTGGCGGCTGCGCGATGATGTCGATGCCGCTCTCGAGCTGGTCGCTCTCGTCGAGCAGCACCAGCCCGGCGCGACCGCCGCCGAAGAGCGTGGTGAACGTGTGCTCGAAGTTCTGATTGATGACAGCGAACGCTTCGCGGAAGCGCTCCTTGGTGGTCTTGTCGATCTTCCGAATCGCTTCGCCCGTCGACGCGATGGCGTCGACGAGATCCTTCCGCTGCGTCGTGAGGAAGGCGTGCCGGGACTCGAGGTCATCGAACTGATCGATGGCCATCATGTTGACGGCGCCCATGCGCTCGATCTTGGTGCGCAGGTCGGCGACCATCTCGTCCGGCGTCATGTGCCGTCCTCCAGGCGCCTGGTCCTGGGCTGAGGCCGCTACGGCATCCGCCGCTGTCGTGTCCTCGTCGATTTCGGCCGCCTCGGGGCGGTCGTCGATCGGCTTCGGGCTGGCCAGCAGCCCCTCCCGCTCGAGCGTCTCGACCTCGGCGGCCACCTCGTCGAGCGTCGCCTGCACGGACTCCACACACGACGACGCCAGGTGCGACAGATCCGCTTCGGCCGTCGCCCTCGTGACCTCGAGCCGCGACGCTTCCGTCCTGACGCCTTCGAGCGCTCGACGGGCCTCACGGATATGCCCGTCGTGCTCATCGAATCCGCTGCGCAGGGACTGCGAACGCTCCTCGGCCTCTCGGACCCGTTCGCGCTGGGCGTCGAACGTGCGCACGCCGTCATCGAGCCTCGATTCTGAGGCGACGATACCATCCTCGAGCTCGGCCTTGCGCACCCCCGCTCGCCTGAGATCCTCCCGCCGTGTGGCGAGCCGCGTCTCGAGCTCCGCGCTCGCGTCCTCGAGCCGACGAACCTCGACGGCGAGCGCGCTCGTCCGCTCGACAAGAGCAGCGTGCGTCGCCTTGGCCTCCGCCGTGCGATTCGACTGCGCCTGCATCGCCTCGCGGGCATCGAACAGCCGCCGCTGCGCACGATTCAGTTGGTCGTCGGCTTCGCGCTGATCCGCTTCGATCCGGGCGATCGACTGTCTCGCTTCTTCCTGACGCGCGTCCTGCGTCCGCTGCTCTTCCTCAGCCGAACGGCGCTCGACGGCGATTTGCTCGCGCTTCCTGGCAATCCGCTCCGATGCGTCCGCGGCGGTGCCGATCTGAAGGTCGAAGCCGACCACAGCCTTTTCCTGCCGATGCTGTTCGCTCTGCAGCGACACCGCCGCCGACTCGACCGCGGCGATTCTCAGGTCAATCGCGGAGAGATCCTCTCGCACGCGGTCGACTGCGGCACGCTGTTCGTCGGCGCGCTCACGCAGCTCCTTGATCTCGCGGCGGGTCGCGAGAATGCCCTTCGCTTCGGCCCGTACACCGCCCTCGACGACGTGGCTGCCGCGAAAGACCTCGCCTTCGAGCGTGACCACGGTGCCGGACACCAGCCGTGCGGCGTCCCGAGCCGAGTCGAAGTCGGCCGCTACCCAGACGTGCGCGAGAACGCTCTTGATGACGTCGGCCACAGGGCCGGAAACGCGCACGAGATCGGTCAGCGGCGAAAGCCCTGGCGGCGCGTCAATCGTGGCCGGCGACGCCTCTATGGGATTGCCATCCGCGATCACGAAGCCCACGCGCCCGGCGTTGCGATCGCGGGCGAGCCGCAGGCCCGCCGCCGCGTGCGCGTGCGAGGCGACGACGACGTGCTGGAGCGATTCGCCCAGGGATGCTTCGACGGCACGCTCGTAGCGGCGGTCGACCTCGAGGTAGTCAGCGACCGATCCCATCTGCCCAACGTCCTCGGGCGACTCGGCGAGGATGGTGCGGGCGCCATCGCCATACTGCGCACGAGCGGCATCGAGCTCCTCGAGCGAGGCCAGCCGCGCGAGGAGGGCGGCGAGGTCGTGCTCGCGAGTGCGCAACTCGGTCGCCCGGCCGTCGCGTTCGGTTCGAGCGCCGGCGAGCTCCGATTCACGGGCGGCGCGATCGACGCGCAACTCCTCCATCGACGACCGCGCGCGGTCGAGGGCGTCTGACGCGGCGCCACGCTCGGCGGCAGCGCGCGCCGCTTCGACGCCGAGATCGTGATCCTCGACCTCGAGCGACGCGATCTGCTCGGCCATCCGCGCCCGGGCCGCAATCGCGTGCTCCATCGCGTGCCGCAGAGCCGTGGCGGCGTTGACCGCGGCGAACACCTCGCTGCGCGCCGCTTCGACGTCGGCCTCGAGACCCTCGATCTGGCGCTGGGCGGCCACGTACGCCGCCTCTTCAGCTGCGAGCGTGGCGGCCGCCTCGTCGCGTTCGACGCCGGCGCGCCGCGCGGCGTCGCGGCGTGTGTCGAGCTCGACGCGGGCCGGCTCCTGACGCGCGTCGAGCGCGCTTGCTTCGGTCTCGATCTCGGCGGCCGCGGTCGTCAGCTGCTCGATTTGCTGATGGTCGAAGGCCATCTGCTGCTGGAGCCGGCCGATCTCCATCTCGCTCGCGTGAGCGGCTTCGCGCGCCGCGGTCGCCTGGCCATCGGCTTCCATCAGCTCGAGCCGCAGACGTTCGAGCGTCGTTTCGAGCTCGGCGAGCCGCGCGGCGGCAGCCGTCTCGCGCTCACGCGCACTGGCGAGCTCGGTTCGCGCCGTGTCGATGGCCTGGCCCAGCACGTGGTACCGCTGCGCGAACTGGACCTTCTCCCATCGCCGCAGCTCTTCGCGCAGCCGCTTGTAGCGCCGGGCCTTGGCCGCCTGACGCTTCAGCATGCCGCGCTGCTTCTCGACTTCGAACACGATGTCGTCGACGCGGGTGAGGTTCTGCTGCGCCGCTTCGAGCTTCAGCTCCGCGGCGCGGCGCCGGCTCTTGTACTTCGTGACGCCCGCGGCCTCTTCGATGAGCTGACGGCGATCGGTCGGACGGGCGCTCAGGATCTGACCGATCTTGCCCTGCTCGATCACCGCATAGGCCTTCACGCCCACGCCGGCGTCCATGAGGAGGTCCTGCACATCACGCAGCCGGCACATCTCTCCGTCGATGAGGTACTCGCTCTCGCCCGACCGGTAGAGCCGCCGCATCACCTCGACGTCGCGCACGAGCAGCGGCTCGTCTTCTTCGAGCGACTCGAGGACCTGGGAAATCACTTCATCCGCAACCGCATCCGCAACCGCCACGCCGCCATCATCGATGGCGCCTCCAAGACTTTCGTTGGTCTCTGTCGAAGTCGCGTAGCCGCCTGGCCTGAGCGAGCCGGGCGTATCAGGGCGGGTCGAAGGGTTGCCGCCGGACGCCCCGTTACCATTGCGCGGCCGGACCGGTCCCGAGGGTCCCCCTGGAACCCGCGCAGCTACCCCGCTGAGCTTCAGCCGGACTTCGGCGGCCGCCGTCGGCTTGCGGGCGTCGCTGCCGCCAAAAATCAGATCCTCCATCCGGTCGCCGCGCAGGCTGCGGGCACTCTGCTCGCCGAGCACCCACGTGAGCGCATCGACGACGTTGCTCTTGCCGCAACCGTTCGGGCCGACGATCGCCGTCACGCCCTGCTCGAAAGTCAACTCCGAGCGATCGGGAAAGCTCTTGAAACCCGCGATTTCCAGACGTTGAAGCCGCATGAAGAACCTTGTTCCTTAAAGAAAAAGCCGCCTGCGCGCGGGAGACATACTCCGGCGCGGAAGCGGCTGGGATCGCTTCGATTGCTGAGTGCTTTCTGGGAGTCGACGATTCGGTGTCAAGGACCGCACGGCCGACGCCACACCCTGCCCCGGCAGGATGGCCCCTGGGATCGGCGAACGGCGGTCAGTCTAACAAGCCCCTATTACATGGGGCAAGACTAAAGTACACCCCCAAATATGGGGCCAAAGCCCTATCGATCCCGTTCGTTTCCAGTTACCCGCGCCCTCGCCAGCTCGGTCAGCTTCACGGCATCCGGGAACTGCTGGAGGGCGAACTGCGCCTGCGGATCCTTCGCGATGAGGTTTCGACGGGCCTCCTCGACGCCGAAGAGCGCGAGGTCGATGTCGTAATGAATCATCGCGCGGATGAACGCATCGTCTTTGGCGAAGCTCTCCTCGTCGATCGTGACCTTCAGCAACTTGACCGACGCCTTGAACTCGCCGAGCATCGCGTCGGTGACGGTGAAGCCGCGGGCAATCCGCTTCTGGTTCTTGTTCGCTGCGCTCATCCGCGTGTCCCCTTCGGCGACGAACTGATCGGCGAAGCTCGCAAACGTCTGCCGCGCCCAGAGCGAACGGCCGAAGCGCGTGGGATTGAAGCCCTCGATTGGGCCCGCGATGAATTTGTCCGGTTCGATTCCGCCGCCGCCGTACACCTTCCGCTTGGCGTCGGTATACCGCAGCTCCGCCGAATCGTGCGTCCGCGCGGCGCTCTGGTCGCGCAGCGAGTAGGTAAGGTACTCGTCGAACGCGCCATCCCACGGCCGCTGGATCATCCGCCCGCTCGGCGTGTAGTAGCGGCCGGTCGTGAGCGCGAGGCCGGCGGCGTTGGGGGTCCCCCGCGGTCCGACGTTGTAAACCGACTGCACCAGCGCCTTGCCGAACGTCGTTTCGCCAACGATGAGACCGCGGTCGTGATCCTGAAGCGCGCCGCTGACGATTTCGGACGCGCTCGCCGAAGCACGGTTCACGAGCACGACTAGCGGTTGATGCGTGTAGTCGCTGTCTTCGGTCGCGCGGTATTCCTCGTTGGAGTTCGGCGTGCGGCCCTTGGTGTAGGCGATGAGCTCGCCCTTGGGCAGGAACCGGTTCGAGATCCGGATCGCTTGATCGAGCGGCCCGCCGGGATTGTCGCGCAGGTCGAGGATCAGCCGCTTCATGCCCTTCGCACTGAGCGCCTTGAGCGCGTTCCCGACTTCTTCGTTCGACGTTTCGGAAAAATCTCCCAGCTTTACGTAGCCGGTGTCCTTGTCGATCATGAACGCGCCGCGCACGGTCGACATGTTCACCGCGTCGCGCTCGATCTCGAGATCGATGAGGCCGTCGTATCCGCGCCGTCGCAGCGAGATGTTGACGGTCGTGCCCTTCGGCCCCTTCAGCTTCCTCACCGCATCGTCAGCCGACCAGCCCTTGGCATCGTCGCCGTTGATACGCGCAATGACGTCGTTCCGACGAAGGCCCTTCTTGTAAGCGGGCGATCCTTCGAAGATCGACATCACCGTGATGTCGTCGTCGATGACCTGAATCGAAATGCCGAGACCGAAGTAGCTTCCCGACTGGCGTTCCCGCAGCTGCCGGTAGCTGCGCGGATCGAAGAAGCTCGAATGGGGATCGAGCTGCTTCAACATGCCGTCGATCGCGCCGTAGACGAGGCGGTCCGGCGGGAGCTCGTCGACATATTCCTTGGCGATCGCGTCGAGCGCGGAGGTAAAGATCTTGTACTGCTGCTGGACCTGGTCCTGCCTGGCCATCAGGCTGCCGCCAAGCGCGCCACCGGCCATCGCCGAGAGGACCACCGCGAGTATCGCCACGGGGAGAAACCGGGAAGTACGCATGACTGGATCGTAGCAGACGAAGTGTCGTAATTGCAACGAGTTCCGGGGACATGACAAGGTTTGCGGTTGACCCTCCGACCGGCCCGTTCCTATAATCTGGGGTACGGTGTACAACCGCCCGGTTTTTCAAGGACTTCCATTATGTTCGGTCCCATCGGCATGCCCGAGCTCATCGTCATCATGGTGATCGCCCTGATCATCTTCGGGCCGCGCAAGCTACCCGAGCTGGGGCGGTCCCTGGGACGTAGCCTGAACGAATTCAAGCGTGCCTCGAACGAGCTGAAGCACACGCTGGATGAGGAGATCCGGGTCGAGGAACAAAAATCAGCCGAGCGGCAGCAGCCGCCGGATGTCCCCCGCCCAGTCGTGGTCGGCGAAGAAGACGAAGCGGGCATCCCCCGGACGTCAGGCAGCGCCTAAGGCCGTATGGCCCTCGTGCCGTTTCCCTCCGCAACTCCGGGCCCGCGCGATCCGGACGACGAAGAACTGCAGGACGAGGATGGCGCCGGCGGGAAGATGTCGTTTCTGGAGCATCTCGACGAGCTCCGGAAGCGCCTCATCGCGTCGGTCTATGCCCTGCTTGTCGGCTGCGTCGTTGGGTACCTCTTCGTCGGGAAAACCCAGCAGTTCATCATGCTGCCGCTCTATCAGCTGATGCCTACTGGCACGAAGTTCATGTACACGGCGCCGACCGAGGGCTTCATGCTGATGATGAAGATCGGCGCCCTCTCGGGACTCTTCGTCGCGCTGCCGTTCATCATCCTGCAGCTGTGGTTGTTCATCGCGCCAGGCCTCTACTCGAACGAGAAGCGCTTCGCCGTGCCCTTTGTGCTGCTGGGTACGATCTTCTTCGTGAGCGGAGCGGCGTTCTCCCACTACATCGCGTTTCCCTACACCTGGAAGTTCTTCCTCGGCTTCGAGACCACGTACCTCGAATTCCGGCCGAAGATCTCGGACGTCTTCTCGCTCTGGGTCAAGATGCTGCTGGCCTTCGGCGTCATCTTTCAGATGCCGACAATCGTTTTCTTCCTCGCGAGGATGGGGATGGTGACGGCCGGGTTCCTGATCAAGCACACCAAGTACGCCGTGCTCATCATCTTCATTCTGGGCGCCGTCCTGAGCCCCGGCACCGACGTCGTCTCGCAGGCGATGATGGCTGGTCCGATGCTCATCCTCTACGCCCTCAGCATCGTCATCGCGTGGATCTTCGCGAAGCGTCAACCGGCGGAGTCGTAGGCTCTCTAGGCTCTGGGCTCTTGGCTTCGGGCTCTGGGAAGAGCGTCGAGCAAGTGGTCGAGGGTTTTGCGGAGCCTAAAGCCTAGCAGGCTCTAGAGCCTTCCCCCGATGGTCATCAAAGCCTCGGCAGCCACAGAAATCCGCGCGCTCGTCGCGGCGCTGGGCGCCGACGACGAGGTCCATCGCGACTCCGCGATCGCGAGGCTCAGCATCATCGGGGCCCGCGCGGTCGATCGCCTGACCGAGGCGTACGCGAACACAACCCGCCGCGGCACGCATCTCGCCATCCTGCGCACCCTCGAAGTCATCGGCGATCGCCGGAGCGCGCCGCTTGCGCAGCAGGCAATGGTCGAGGGCGGCGACATTGCGGTCGCGGCCACAGGTATCCTCCGCGCGCTCCTCTCATCCTCACACACGACGACGGCCACGGCCGCGCTCGATACGCTCATCGCCACGACGCTCGACGCCAGCCGCGACCGGCGTCTCAGGCTGGCTGCTTTCGACGCGCTCCAGGATCTGCCACCCGACGAGCGGGCCCGCGTCGCCGAGGCGCTGCGCACCGATGCCGCGCGCGGATCGAACGACGTGGCTGACGTGATGACCATCGCCGATCGAGACGCCGCGCGGGCGGAGGCGGTGTGGAAAGACGTGGAGGAAGGACGGCTGCCCGAGGCTCCGGGCGAGCTGCGCGATGCGCTGGCCACGCGCGGCGCGGCGGCGCCCCTCAACACGCTCCGCGCGCTCGTCGATGCCCTGCACGCCAGAGAACGCGCGGCCCGCGGCGAGGATGCGGCGGCACGTCACGAGTGGCTCGCGCTCCGAGGGGCCGCGCACCAGGCGCTTGCCCTGCGCGGCAGCCGGCTGGCGCTCTACGACCTGCGGGAAACCTTAGAGGAAGGACCGATGCGGCTGCCCACGTCGTTCCTGGCGGCGTTGCACGTCCTCGGCGACGTGTCGTGCCTCGAACCACTTGCCGCCGCCTGGGGAGCCGCCGAGCCGGACCGGACCACGGACGGGCTGAGGTGGCAGCAGCAGCTGGCGTCAGCTTTTCGCGCGATTACCCAACGCGAGAGAATCACGAAGCGCCACGCGGTAATGAAGAAAATCGCAGCGCGCTGGCCGGGGCTGGTGGTGTAGGGCTCATGGGTCAGAGCAAATGTAGTGTCCGGCTTCAGCCGGACCAACACAAGTCCGCCTAAAGGCTGACACTACGTCTGATTTCTTCACAGGCTCCAAGGGCTCAAGCAAGATCGTCGAGCAGATATTCGAAGGTTTTGCCTGAGCCTTGAGCGCTGAGCCTACGTCAGTAAGACTTCGCGAACCACGGCTGGAGCGTCGACGGCTGGCCGCATTTCACGCAACTTCCGGACACCACTTCGCTCCCGAAAGGAATGTTGCGGAGCGTTGCCTGCGTCTCGGTCTTAATCTGCGCCTCGCACGCGTCACTCCCGCACCAGGACGCGATGACGAAGCCGGGCCGGCCTTCCATCGCCGCCTTGAACTCGTCGTAGCTCGCGACGCGCGTCGTGTGCTCCTCGCGAAACTTGAGTGCGCGCTGATAGAGCGCCTTCTGAATGTCTTCGAGCAGCGCTGCCACGTGCGCGGCCAGTCCGTCCATCGGCACGAATGACTTCTCGCGCGTGTCGCGGCGGGCGAGGACGACGGTCGACTTCTCGATGTCCTTGGGGCCAATCTCGAGGCGCACGGGCACGCCGCGCAGCTCCCACTCGGCGAACTTCCAGCCCGGCGTGTACGCGTCTCGATCGTCGAGCATCACACGAATGCCCTGCGCGACGAGCGCGTCGCGGATCTCCTGGGCCTTGGGGAGCACGGTCTCCTGCCAGTTGCCGCGGGGGATCGGCACGATGACGACCTGATGCGGCGCCACGCGCGGCGGCAGGATCAGGCCGCTGTCGTCGCCGTGCGTCATGATCACGCCCCCGATGAGCCGCGTCGACACACCCCACGATGTCGTCCACGCGTGCTGCACCGTCTTGTCGCGGCCCTGGAACTGAATCTCGAACGCCTTGGCAAAGTTCTGACCGAGATTGTGCGACGTGCCAGCCTGGAGCGCCCGGCCATCGCCCATCAGGGCCTCGATCGAGTAGGTCTTCGACGCCCCGGCAAACTTCTCGCTCTCGCTCTTCTGACCGTCGACGACGGGCATCGCCAGCTCGTTCTCGGCGAACTCCTTGTAGAGCGCGAGAATCTTCAGCGTCTCGACCTGCGCCTCTTCGGCCGTCTCGTGGGCGGTGTGCCCTTCCTGCCACAGGAACTCGGTCGTGCGAAGAAAGGGCCGCGTGACCTTCTCCCACCGCACGACGTTCGCCCACTGGTTGATCAGCACCGGCAGGTCGCGCCACGACTGAATCCACTTGGCGTAGAGCGTGCCGATGATGGCCTCCGACGTCGGCCGGACGACGAGCGGCTCGGTCAGCTCTTCGTCACCGCCGCGCGTGACCCACGCCACCTGCGGCGCAAAGCCCTCCACGTGCTCTTTCTCCTTCATCAGGAGGCTCGCGGGGATGAAGAGCGGGAAATAGGCATTGACGTGCCCGGTCGCCTTGAATCGGCGATCGAGCCCCTGCTGGATGAGCTCCCAGATCGCGTAGCCGTACGGCCGGATGACCATGCAGCCCTTGACCTCGGTGTAGTCGGAGAGCTCCGCCCTCCGGACGACGTCGAGGTACCAGCGCGAAAAGTCCTCGGACTGGGGCGTGATCTCGGTAACCTGGGACTCTTTCTTCTTGTCGTTCTTGTTGTCGGGCATTTTCAAATCGTCTCGGAGATCCTTCGCTGCCAGTGTATATCGTCGCGTACAGGGAAATCGTTGCGGTAGTGCCCGCCGCGGCTCTCTTCGCGGCGCAAGGCAGCACGCGCGATGAGGCGGCCGACGGTGAGGATGCTGGCGACGCGCCAGCCCTCGGCATCAAGCGGGCGATCGTTTGCCGTCCAGGCCTCGAGCGAACGCCACATCGGTTCGAACTCGTCGACGACGGTCTCGAGGCTGACGCGGTGGCGGAAAAGCCCGACGTCGCGCCACATGGCCGCTTGAAGGAGGGGCCCGGCATCGGCGTCGAACTCGAGCCTTTCCGCGACTCCGGGCGGAGCGAACCGGTTCGGCTCGGCATCAACGGGAACGCCGTACTTCAGATCGGCGCGCATCGCCAGCCCGGCGCGGGCGCCAAAGACCAGGCCCTCGAGCAGCGAGTTGCTGGCCAGGCGGTTGGCGCCGTGGACACCGGTACAGGCCACTTCTCCAGCCGCGAACAGGCCGCCGATCGTCGTTCGGCCATCGAGATCGGTCTGCACGCCGCCCATGATGTAGTGTGCCGCCGGACCAACCGGGATCCGATCGCGGGCGAGGTCGAGCCCCGCCGCGCGACACGCAGCCGAGATCAACGGAAACCGCTCGTGCACGAAGGTCGGGTCGAGCGTCTGGAGCGACAAGTAGATTGGCGCGCCGGTGCGCCGCGACTCGAGCTCGATGCTCCGCGCCACGCGATCCCTTGGCGCGAGATCGCCGGCCGGATCGTAGCGCTCCATGAAGCGCTCGCCCGCCTCGTTGAGCAGCCGGGCACCTTCGCCGCGCAGCGCCTCCGAGAGCAGAAATCGCGGCTGTCCCGCGATCTTCAACGCCGTCGGGTGGAACTGTATGAACTCGAGATCGGCGACCTTCGCCCCGGCGCGGTAGGCCATCGCCACGCCGTCGCCCGTGGCCACGGGCGGATTGGTCGTGTCGCTGTAGACATGTCCGGCGCCGCCGGTCGCCAGCAGAATGACCCTCGCTCGCACGACGCTCGTGCCGCCGTCTTCGTGCAGAACCCTTGCTCCGACGCAGCGGCCGATCTTGGCGTCGACGATCAGGCTGACCGCTCGCGCGTGATCCGACGTTCTCACGCCTGGCAGCGCCGACGCGCGCCGCCACAGCACGCGGCCGATCTCTCGGCCGGTGGCGTCGTGTGCGTGCAGGACGCGCCGGGCGCTGTGCGCGCCTTCGATCGCCAGCGCGGGGTTGCCGTCGGCGTCGCGGTCGAACGCCGCGCCCCAGTCCATGAGTTCCCGCACGTAGCGGGGTCCCTCGCCGACGAGCACTTCGACCGCCAGCGGATCGCACAGTCCATCGCCCGCGGCAAGAGTGTCGGCAGCATGCAGCGCCGGCGAATCGCCCGGACCGACGGCTGCCGCGATCCCCCCCTGGGCATTGCCGGTGTTTCCCTCGCGAGGCCCGGCCTTCGTCAGGATGAGGATCGATCCCGCACCCGAAAGCTCCACGGCCGCCCGCAGGCCTGCTATGCCGCTGCCGATGATGAGGAAGTCTGCGTGCAGGTCCACTCCAAGTCCGATCCTGCTATCCTACCATCCGCGACTTTCGCCCGAATTCCCGGCCTGTTTTGTAGTCTGACCCTGCCATGCCTCATACGTTCTCTCTCCAGGTGCGAACACCCTCCGGCGTCTATCCGGTCGAGATTGCCGGCGGCTCTGGGGCGCGCCTGTCGCCCTTCATCGACGCGCTCGGCGCACCGCGCCGGCGTTTCGTCGTGTCCAATCCCACGGTGTGGCGTCTGCACGGCGACACATTCGCGGGGCTCACGTCGGAAGACCCAATCCTCATCCCCGACGGCGAGCGCTACAAACAACTCGCGACAGTCGGCCGCATCTACGATGGCCTGATTCGAGCCGCTGCCGATCGCGCGACGACGATCGTCGCTGTGGGCGGAGGAGTTGTCGGCGACGTCGCCGGATTTGCCGCGGCCACCTACCTGCGCGGCGTACCTGTCGTCCAAGTGCCGACGACGCTCCTGGCGCAGGTCGACAGCGCGATTGGTGGAAAGGTCGGCGTCAACCACGCGGCCGGCAAGAACCTCATCGGCGCGTATCACCAGCCAGCCGCTGTGATCGTCGACCCCGAGATGCTGGGATCACTCCCGCGCCGCGAGTTCCGCGCCGGCCTGTACGAAGTCGTCAAATACGGCGTCATCGCCAGCCGCCCGCTGTTCGAGCAGGTCAGCAAGCACCTCCCCCAGCTGTTCTCACGCGATGCCGGCGTGCTCGTGCCCGTGATTGCTGAGTGCTGTCAGATCAAGGGCCGCGTCGTCGAGGAGGACGAACGCGAGTCTGGACCACGTCGTGCGCTCAACTTCGGACATACTCTCGGCCACGCGCTCGAGGCGGCCACGAAGTACCGCCGCTTCCGGCACGGCGAGGCCGTGGGCTACGGCATGCTGGCCGCGGCCAACCTCTCGGTCGAGAGAGGCGTCCTGCCCGCCGCCGACCGCGATGCGCTCGCGGCGCTGCTGGCACAGATGGGGCCGCTGCCCTCGGTGGCCGACCTCTCCGCGCAGCAGGTCGTCGAGGCCACGGGGCGGGACAAGAAGGTCATCGCCGGGCACCTGCACTTCGTCCTCCCGCTGGGCATCGGCGCCACGACAACGGTGACCGACGTCACGACTGATGAATTGATCGCTGCGGCACGCAGCCTTGGATTGAGGGCTTGACCTATTCGAGTCGATGTTCCTTGAGCTTCGCCAGGAGCATCTTGTAGCTGATCTGCAGCAGTTCGGCTGCCCGCCCCTTGACGTTGTCGGCTTCCTTCAACACCTGTTCGATCTTCACCCGTTCGACAACCGCCAGGGCCCGCTTGGTGGCGTCCATCAGCGAGCCCGAGAGATCGAGATCGGCAAACGGATCGACCGGTTGGTTCTCCGCCTCGAGCGTGACGAAGGAGAGATTCAGGTGACGAGGAAAAATGGCATCGCCATCGGTCAGGATGACGGCGCGCTCGATGCAGTTCTGCAGCTCGCGGACGTTGCCCGGCCAGCGATAGGACACGAGTTGTTCGAGCGCCGCCGGTGAGAGGGTGAGCGGCTTCTTCTTCATGTCCCGGCAGAACCGATCGACGAAGAACCGTGCCAGGAGCGGAATGTCGCCGGGACGATCGCGAAGCGGTGGAACCGTGATCGGAAAGACCGAGAGCCGGAAGAACAGGTCTTCGCGGAACCGCCGCGCCGCGACGGCGGCACGCAGACCGCGGTTGGTCGCGGCGACGAGCCGGACGTCGACTTGAACCGTTGCGGTCCCGCCCACCCGCTCGAACCGCCTCTCCTCGAGCGCGCGCAGGATCTTCGCCTGCAGCGCCAGCGGCAGATCGCCGATCTCGTCGAGGAAGAGCGTCCCACGGTGCGCCATCTCGAACTTGCCGAGCTTGCGCGCCACGGCGCCGGTAAAGGCGCCCTTTTCGTGGCCGAAGAGCTCGGTCTCGAGCAGCGTCTCGGGAATGGCCGCGCAGTTGATGGCGACAAAGGGCGCATCGGCACGCTGGCTCAAGGCGTGCAGCGACCGCGCGAAGAGTTCCTTGCCGGTACCGCTCTCGCCCTCGAGCAGCACGGTCGTATCCGTCGCTGCCGCCTTCTGCAGGCTCGCGAAGACTTTCCTGAGCGACAGGTCTTCCCCAACGAGCTGCGGCGCCCCACGCCGCACCGCGAGCTCCTCCTTGAGCAGGAGGTTTTCGGTCACCATCCGCCGCTGCTCGAGCGCGCGCGCAACGAGCAGCGCCAGATGATCGGGATCGACGGGCTTGGCGAGAAAGTCGAGGGCGCCCTCTTTCATCGCGGCGACCGCATCCTCGATGCTGCCGTACGCCGTCATGACGATCACCGGCGTATCGGCGTCGAATTCCTTGGACGCGCGAAGCACGCCGAAACCGTCCCCTTCAGGGAGACGCAGGTCCGACAGCACGATCGCGGGACTGTGCTGGAGCATCCGCACGGCCTCGGGCTGATCGCGGGCCTCGAGCACGGCATGGCCCTGACGCTCGAGCGCATGCCGGAGCATCGTACGCAGCGAATCTTTGTCTTCGACGATGAGAATCTGGGCGGGAGCGGCCACTCGCGCGGAGGTCAGCGGAGCCAGCCTGGGGGGACCCCGGCCTTGCGCGCCTCTTCTTCGATGTTGGCGACGAGTCTTCGCGAATTCTCGACGTCCGCCTTCACCCGTTCCAATTCCTGCTGGTTCTTCTGCCGGTCCTCATTGACCTGGGCCTGCTGGGTGTAACTGCCAGCGCCATTGCGGAAGTCGTTGTAGAGGGCGTTCTGGCGGGTCTGCAGGGCCTGAAGAAACACTTCGTTGCGCTGCAACGTCTCGCGCGCCTGCGTGATTCGGCCGCGCCAGGCAGCTTCGTCGTCCTGCGCGGCATGCCCCGCCGGCGCCGGCTTCTGGTCGCCGCCCGCCGGGGCGGCAGCGCCGGTTTCGCTCGCCGGGGCGGCAGCGCCGTGTGCGCCCGACGGAGCGGCTCCGCCGTGTGCGTCCGCCGCTGACGTCGGAGCCGTCTTGCGGGCCGATTCGGGCAGGTCCTTGGCAGTGATAACCTTCTTCGAATCCTTCACGGTCTTCCGCCGCTCGGCTTCCTTGCGCGCGAGCTCGGCGAGCGAGGGCTGCGTCTGCGTCTGCGCGGTCGCACCAACCGGCCAGATCACTATGCCCGCAAGCGCTACCGCCAGCACGGAACGGACGAACGAACGCGACAGGTCAGGAGCTCTCATATTTACCTAAATACCTGTTTATTGTATCAGATACGGGCGTCCGTGGCCAGCACATTTGGGCCCGGAGCTGGCGTCTCACCCGATTTTCCGGACGCCCGGCCCCGTATATCAGCGCGGCCGGACACGCGCCGCAGAATCCGCCCGGGATCGGGCCCGAAAGAAGGCCGCCAGCCACTATCGCGGGCCGATCCACGACAGCAGTTGGAGGTCTCCCGCAAGAGTCCTCCCCACCCGGGCCTCGACCGACCGCCGGGCACCGCCAGCGCCGAACGCAACTGCCCAGACCAGGAGTCGTTCGTTGCGGTCAACCGCCGGATCACCATCTCCATCCGACTCGTCGTCTGCAACCCAGACGACCAGGTAGAGCGGCAGGTCGAGCCCTGGCGCGGCCATCAGCGCGCTGACAGACGCGTGCGCGAAGAGACGCCACTGAGGACTGTTGGCGCCAAAGATGGCCGGACCGTCTCGCTGGTCGCTCTCTCGCTGCCGTTCCGCCGTCAACGCCGCCAGGTCGAGCGCGCGGCCGTCCGGAGTCCGCGCTACCGCTAAGCCATCGTCAAAACTCGAGACAAGATTGTCGGGCGGCGCCACAAGGGCGGGCGACCAGTCCGGCAGCATCGCCAAGTCGTGAAGCGCGCGCTCGAGCGCGGCCTCGGCCCCGTACGAGGCCTCCGTCCCGTGCCGGAAGCTGGCGCTGATGAGCGTTTCGGTTGTGGTCAACGCCACGAGCGCCGCGGCCACGGCGCCGATGAGGATGGCGATGAGCAGCGCTATCACGACAGCCACGCCTCGCTCGTTGCGGAAAATTCGGATTGGCTCGGACATGTCTCTCGAGCCTCACCGCGCGAAGGGCACGGGAGCCATGTTTCGGGGCGCGATGTCGAAGGTCACCTCGTAGTCGGGCACGTAACTATCGCCGCTCGTCGAGCGTCCTGGACGCATGAACAGCGCACCAGAACCACGGACCTCGTCAGCTGCCGCCTGCAGGCGCATCGTGACCCGCACGAGCCGGATCCGCAGCAGGTCCCCATCGAACGCGTCGCCGCCTGCGCCACACACGGGACCGTCGGTCATCTCCTCAGCCGTAAGCTGGTGAAGTCCCGCGCCCGACAGCTCCTCGAGGAGCGGTACCGGAGGCGAGCCGGCGTCATACACGCAGTTGCTCGATCCGTCCGCCGGACGTGACACGCTCGACGGCGACGGGTCTGCGAAGTACGTGAAGCGCACGTCGAGGACATTGTCGATGAGCGGCATGTCGCTTTGATGGCCGTCGTAAACCATCAGCCGTCGATTGATCCGATCGAAGTAGTAGATGCGCTGAACGACGGGAACGACGATCGAGCGTCCTGCGGCGTAGGGCCGGTGGAATGGCCGATTCGGCGCGTCGTGCGCAAGCGCTCCGGCAATCCCGGTCACCGTGAAGAAGTCGTGCCCCGCGCCAACGACACTCGTATCCAAGATGAGCGCGCGGGTGCCCGCACTGAATCCGCAAAGGCCGGCAGCCGGGCACCCAGGCGCCGTCGCGCTGACGGGGACGGCGTCGGTCACGCTGGCCATGTCGACCGTCAGCGGCAACGCCCACGCGTCATCCATCAGGTACACGAGGCTGACGCGGTCGGAAAAGGCGGACAGCGGGGCGTCGGGAGCGCGAGCGCCCGTCCGCGACGGTACGAGCGGCGCGAGATATCCGGTCAGGCCTCCGGACATGCCCGAGACTGGTCCACGCAGGCCACCTGCCCCCGCGAGTGACAGATCCTTTCGCAATGTCCCTGCAGCAACCCGGAGGCGCTGGTGGAGGTCGGTCGCCTCGCCGTGGGTCCGCGCGAGACGTTGGCCGCTGGCGGCGATGTGCAGTAGGGGCGCCATGGCCGCAAGGAGAATCGTGAGGGCGAGCAGCACTTCGATGAACGAGAATCCACGGTCGGAACATGTGCGCATCATAGATGTGTAGGCATTTATCAATGCGCTTGGGGCCCCACCCCCAAGCGCTCTCGCTCGGCGACTTCGCGCCTCGCTCGGGCCGCAGGCGCTTGCTCTGATTGCATCATTGGCCCTTGCGTGTGCGGACAGTCACAAGCAGGGCTTCGACGCCGGTCCGCGTGCTCCAGGGAGTCGAACGGGACCGATCGTCACGAACGGTAGTCACGAGTACTTGCAACACCAACGTGCGCTCCGGGTCGGCCGGGAGCGGTCGCACGGACCATCTCCGGATGAAAACTGCGCCGGACGGCGGGTCGCTGTCGTGCCCGACCCAACGCCCGGAGTCGTCCAGGTAGTCGACCCAGCGCGGCATGTTCGAGGCGAGCGTCGCCGGAGGTGAGGCCGCGAGCCCCACGCCGTCGTCGGCATGCTCGGGATCGCTCAGGTCAGTCGTTCGATCGGATCGCGGCACGGCAGGCTCGCCCGGCAGAGGCGGCTCATACGTCCAGGCGAGCGCTCGCAGTTCGTCCATCTTCGCCGCCGCAAGGATGACGGCCGTCGTCTGTTCCCTGGCCGCGCGCATCGCGCGCGTCGAGACGGCAATGAGCTGAGCCACGCCGAGCGCAATCGTGACGAAGATGGCAACGGCGATCAGGACCTCGACGAGCGTGAAGCCCGACGATCTCGACATGCGTCGGCTGCGGAACATGACGCGGCACAAGGGTGCAACGCCCGATCCGATCCGCGACCGACACTAGAATGGACGATTTGCTCAGCAAAAACGCTCGGATGCGATCCGAGGTCTCAGGCGAGGGCGCTCTTTCTGCAATCCCGCGCGAACGTCCCGATCGCAGAAACTGCCACCGGGTTGGCGCGTGCGGCGCTTCAGGGCGTGGCGACGGGCGTCACAGACGCAGGCAGGGTGATGACAAAGCGCGCGCCGCCACCGTCGTCATTGGTCACCGTCACGCGGCCGTTGTGGGTGACGATGATCTTCTGGACGAGGGCGAGGCCGAGCCCCGTGCCCTGCGCTTTGGTCGTGAAGAAGGGCCTGAAGACTCGGTCGGCGACGTTGTCAGGCACGCCGGGACCGTTGTCGCTGATGCTGATGCGCAGCTGGCCGTGGACCGCGTCCCATTGCCCTTCGATGACGATCCGCGGGACGATCCGCGCCTGGTCGCAAGCCTCGAACGCGTTGCGGCACAGGTTGCTGAGCGCCTGACGCAGCAGGACCTCATCGCCCTCCACCCGGCCGAACTCGCCGCGAACGATTACATCCCCGCCGCGCGCGCGCACTTCCGCCCGGACTTCCTCGGCCGCCCGTTCGACGAGTGCGGCCATCTCAACGGGCGCCAACGCGAGCTCGGTCGGACGGGCAAAACTCAGGAAATTGGTCACGACCTGGCCGAGGGCTTCGGTCTCGTCACGGATGCCCTGAACATACGGGCGATAGTCGAGCGGGAGATGTTGCAGATCGAGCAGCCGGCCATATCCGTGGATGGTCGCGAGGCCGTTGCGAAACTCGTGGGCGATGCCGGCGGTCATCTCACCGAGGCGGGCCAGGCTGTCTTTCAGCCGGAGCTGCTCTTCGAGTTCCATCACTTCGGTCAGATCGCTGAAGAGGCAGATGACGCCGTGTGCTGCGCCGCCCGGTTCCTCGCGTATCGGCGAAACCGTCAGTCCAAGATGCGAGGCCAAGCCGCCGGTGAGCGGCACCGCCCGACGTACGACCGGCCGCGAGGTCAGCAGACACTCTTCGAGAACGTCGGCGAGCGAACCTGCGTCCTTCAGCACCTCGCGATAGGGGCCCTCCCAGCGGTTCTCCGGCAGATTGAGCATCTTCTGGCCGGCGGGATTGAGGGTCCGGACGATGCCGTCGCGATCGACGACGAGGAGGCCGGACGTGAGGCTGGCGACGATTTCGCCGCTCAGACGCTCCGAGGCTTCGGCGCGCGCTTTCATCGCGCGTTCGCCGTCGCGGAGCTTGCGTACGGCGTCTTCCATGGCCGCCGCCATGAACGCCGTCTCGGTGCCGGCCTTTCGGTCGTCTCGAGTGGCGGCGCGAGCCGCGGCGAAGATGCGAATGACGGCGTAGGCGAGGACGGCCGACAGGGCCGCCACAACAGCGGTGAGTCCGAGAAAGAGATAGCCGCTCTGGGACATGTGGTAGAGCTGCCAGCTTACAGCTGCCAGCTTCCAGCTACGAAACTTTCAAGGCCGAGTCGAACGACCGTGTTCTGACAGCCCCTAGCTGGAAGCCGGCAGCTGGCAGCTGGCAGCTATTGATTCGGCCTCAGCAGCTGACGGAAGGTCAGCGTGTTCACGTCGCGGAACGCCGGAGTGCCCGGTGGAAGGAGCGTCGGTGTCAGGAAATCCGTGTCGAAGAGGTAGTCCCTGTTGACGAGCACGCGCACGTTGGGGCCACTCTTGTAGGTACCGACTGCCTGACGGCTCCTGTAGAAGCTGACCATCGAGCCGCGATAGTTCAAGGCCTGCGGATTCGCCCAGCTTTCGAGTGTCCGCAGGAAATCGTGCGCGCCGCCGTCCGTGCCGAAGTCTCTTATGGACGTCCAGCCGGTGGGACGTGCAAAGGGCACGTTTTTGCCGCTGATGACGGCCATCCGGTAGCCGGTGGTCGTGGCCGCACGTCCTGCCGGATTATTGGGCGAGACAAACGATCGGATGTCGTTCCAGTTGTTGGACAGCAGCGTCACCGCATCGGCGATGATGGCGCACGCCATGTTGGGCTCGGCAGCGGTATCGCTGGCGAGCGCATTGAAATTGCCTTGCACGTAGATGGGGTTCTCCGCGGCGATGGTCAACCCCGGCGCCGGAATGTTGTTCAGACCGCCGTTGACGACCTTCAGCGCGCGGCGGAAGAATACCTGCCGGTTCGCCCGAGCCACGGTCGGCGAGTTGGTGGTCGTCCAGGGTGTCGCGTTCACGTCCCACGGCGCCATCGATGCGACCGGGAGGGGAAGAAGCTGGCTCGGGACGTTCACGGGGACCCGGCCGTAGACGTCGAGTACACCGCTGGCGTTGACATCTTCGCCGGCATCGAGCGTGTTGTTGGGTGCGCCGGTGGCGTCTGTGGGGTTTACGGCATCCTCGAACCCGTACTCCCCGGTCTCGTGGTTCGCGGCGTTGCGATTGTTACGGCGATCCGAGAAGTAAACGATGTAGCCGTTGTCACTGAAGGTCTGATAACCGGTGCCCCCGACAAAGGCCGCATCGCCGGCGATCCACCGCCTTAGGTTGTTCACGTCGAGCTCGATGTACTGGACGACGCCGCCGAGCGCGATAGTCAGGTTCGCGGTCGAGACGTTATCGCGGAAATTCCCCTCACGCGTGTCGTAGAGCGCGTTGGGCCAATAATCCGTCGACGTCTGACTGATGGTACCGCCGTTCACCCCGCAGGGGGCGTTGGTCGCGGGCACATCCTTCACGCGTTGGAGCCGGATGATCGCGTTTGTGTGGGGCTCGACACAGGTCGTGCCGGCAAAGTTCGACACGCCGGTGGACAGATTCCGTCCGGTGGTCCCGAAGTTGAGCAACTGCAGTGTCACGTCCTGCCACGCGCCCGCCAGCGTCCGCTGCTCGATCTTGATGAACCCGTTGAGCAGCGGCGTACCAGCCGGGCTCGTATACTGCACGGCCGGCGGGAAGAGCGGGGCGCCGGCCGACGTCGCAAATGGCGCAATCATTCCGCCAGGTGCATAGCCGGCCACCGGGGTCAGGGCGAGGTTTCCAAGCGGAACCGGAGCCGTTCCGGTCACGGTGGGCAGCGATGTAATGTCGGCCGCCGTGTCGGACAAAAGGATGCGCAGGGACGCCTGCGCGAAGAAGCGCTGATTGAAGACGCCGGGGCGCACGGTGTTCTCATCCGTGGTCGCCGGCCGTTTGATCATGTCCACAGGCGCGGCGCCCTGCGCCACGAGCGGCAAGTCCAGCCGCCGCGCACCGGTCCGGCCGTTGCGGATATTGCTGGCGTACGTGCCCACCGACAGCGAGGTCCACAGCGGCTCGTTCAGCACCGCGAAGTCGTTGGTGACCAGGCTGCCTTCGGTTCGCGCGAGACTCCGCGTGCCATTCGGCGCGTTTTTGACGACCCGGACGGTGCCATCATAGTCGGTCGCGCCGTCCCAGCCGTTGACGAGATGCGTGCGAATCACCTCGCCCACGGCCGTCACGCGATCGGCCAGCGTCAATCGGTCGCTGTCGCTCTGCGCCAGATAGAGGTTGGCGTTGGTGTGGACGCGCCCACCGAAGTCGAAATCGTCGTCGGCGTGGAAGCCGAGGTCGCTCTCGGAGAACTGCCCGAACTGGAAGACCGGCATGGCGACGGTCTGCAGCGTGCGCCGCATGCGGACCTCCGCGTTTCCCCGCGTCCTCGCGGTCACGGTGATGTTGTAGGGTGTGATGATGCCGCGGAGTCCCTGGTACGGGCCAGCGGAGATCGTCGTGCCCGTGGCCGCCTCCGGAGCTGGATTGCCCTGGGCGTCTGGCGTGAAGTTGATGCGATAGCCCGAACCGCCGCCGGGTTCAATGAACTGAAAGCCCGCAAGGTCAGGAGGGGTCGCGGCCAGATTGCTGATCTCGGCCGCGGTCGGCGAGAAGTTCGCCGCGAACAGGCCCGACAGATCCGACGTCAACTGCTCCAACCCGGCGTGCGCGGCCGCGTAGGCTTGCGTCTGATCGCGGTCGAGCCCGCTGGCGCGCTGGTCCGCGATAATGGCGGTGACAAATCCGACCATCAGTGCGGAGACGAGCATCAGGACCATCAACGTGACGATCATCGCGATGCCCTCTTCGCGTCTGGCCGCCGGCAGTCGTGTCGAACAAAGGGATCGCATCTTCATGTCCTCAGCGGTAGCGATCGACGAAGGCAAGGCTGCGAAGGCTGATCTGGGTGACGAGCGTGTTGTGGAAGAACTGTCCCGTGATGCGCATCGGGCGCTGCGAGCGGCCCGAGAGCAGCAGGTTGACCTTCCGGATCTGGTTCGGCGAGCATGCACGTGGCGCGCACGCACCGGTCCCGTCGAGATCGGCGTCGTTCATACGGACGTTCGCGGGATTGGTGACGCCGTCAGCGATGTCGTAGGTGATCTGCATGTTCTCGATGTCGAAGGCGACGGCGGTGCCGAGCGTGTTGTCAAAGATCAGTGGATCTCCGTTGTTCATACGCCGCACGAGCCGCGGGTGTCGCGGATCGGTCACGTTATCGAGGTAGTAGCTGGTCATCCGAATGCGCGTCGCTTCGGTGATCAACCGGCCACCCGGGCCTGCCACGTCATCGTCTGGCGGCGCGTAAAGCTTCATCGAATGCAGTGTTCCGTTGTACGCCGCGCTCTGATTCAAGTTCATCGAATCGGCGGTGTCGAACTTGATCTCCTGGCTGGTGGGCTCCTCGGTCACCTGTAGGAGAACGCTGGCGCTCCCCTTGGTCAGCATGATCAGGTCGCCCGCATGGAGGTCGTCTGGGCCGCCGTCGGTAACGTTCACCGACGAATGGATCTCGATCGACCGGCCCGTTGGCGCAAATCTCGAGAGCGGTACCCGCTCGAACGCGCTGTCAGCTGCAACAAGCCACATCATGTCGGTGCGGAGACCGTTTTCGGACAGTTCGGGACCGAGGCCCGGTCCCGGAATGATCGCGGAGAGCTGTTCGCACGCGGTGTCCGGCGCGGGGTCGTTCGGATCCGGCGGACAAAACGACGGCCCATCGAGCTGGTAATTGGTCCCGGGCGGGCCGGGCAGCTGGATGGTCGTCGAGCCGTTGCCGTTCGGCAACCCGACCACGCGTCCCGCGGGCAAGCCCTGCCCAACCTGCATGAGGTCGCGGATCATGAGGTCCATCGCCGTGCGCAGGCCGTTGTTCAGTGTGGTGATCTGCGTGGCAGAATCCGTGGCCTTCACTGCATCGCTCATGGCCGCCATGGTGGCCCCGAGGACGATCGTGGTGATCGCCAGCGACACCAACAGCTCCACCAGCGTGAAGCCTCTTTCGCGCGTGTCGTCGACCTGGCGAGAGGCGTGGGGATTTCGCATCGTTGTTCTCAGGGGGTTGCTCAGGGGTCTCTCAGGAAATCGACGAAATGTAGGTGGTCAGCTCGTAGACCCGCCCCGGCTCGAGCTCGCCCTGTTCGTTTCGCACCAACGCCCCATATCGGATCCGAACGCGCAGCCGCCGCAGGTTCGGGTTTACCGCGCCGTTGGTGACGATCTCGCTGATTTCGATTTCGCGTCGATAGTTGACGAGCTGCGTCCTGACGTCGTCGCTGTTCCCCAACACGTTGTCCGGACCTGGACTCACGGCTTCTTCCACGCCCTCGTCGTCTGCCGTGTTCACCAGGCCGTCGGCTCCGGGATTTCGGAGAGGCTGCATCCCCGCAACAAACACCGCCGCAGCTTCGCCCGCGCACGCGGTATGCCGCGCCGAGCCAACGTTGTAGATCTGGCACCAGCGAATGACGCGGGTATCTCGCGCGGTGTGGACGCTCTCGACGGTTTCGCGCGCCTTCTCGCGCGCGATGAGAGCTCCCGATGACCCCGCCAGGTGGTTCAGGCCGAGGACGAACACACCGGCCAGGCTGAGCAGCCCGGTCGCGAGAAGTGTCATCGCAATCATGACTTCTATCAGCGAGAAGCCCGATTCGTTCTTGTTCATGACGTCTACTCCACCCACGCCCGGCCGTTCCAGCGCCACGCCCGGACGAGCGCCGTCGTCCCCATCACCGTAACCGCGCGGGCGCTGTTCGGCTGGTTCGGAATTGAGACGAAGACGGTGCCATTGGTCACATCGCCGCTCCCGCCAATAAATGTCCCTTCGCTCGTAAACATCCAGGGCGCGACCAGGTCGAAGTCTGTCGCGCTGGCCATGCCGAAGAGATCCGGCGTGTCCGGTACTCCGGGCTCCAGCCGGAACTGCACGCCGTTCTCGAGCTCAACGGTGCGCAGAAGCGTGGTGCCTGTCTGAACCCCGTTCGCGCCAATGTCGATACGATAGGTCTGCAGGGCGTTGAGGCCGATGAATTGCACCTCCACGTTCCGCCGCTGACTGATAGCCACCTCACGTGCCAGGCGCATGACGTCGATGACCTGGGCGACGCCACCTTCGGCGCGGGCATGCCGCGAGTAGGCCGGCGAGACCATCATCGCCATGCCCGCCACCGTCCCCAGAATCGCGATCACAAAGAGCAGCTCGATGATGCTGAACCCTCTCTGGTTCCTCAGTAGGGCGCCGAATTGCCGGGGGTGATCTTGATTCATGTCAGTACGATCGGGCTGCTGCACTCGCCAGTAACCGCGACGGTTTGGCAAGATAGCAAGTGATGTTCCACGTGGTCTTAACTTATTGCGGATAAAGTTTTTAGGTGGTGATAAACACAGTCTTGTCGACGCAGAGTGCGCCGCGACGTCACGAAACGGAACAGAGGATCACAGAATTGTACTTTTGGGGTCAGCCTTGGCGTTTTTTACTGATAAAACCCCAGATACCACTCGACGATCCGGCGCCCGAAGACGGACGAGACCAGCGCAGCGAGCGACAGGAACGTCCCGTAGGGAAGCGCGTACTTCATCCCGCCGCGTCTGAAGAGGATGACGAGGAGGCCCACGACCGAGCCCATCACTGACGAAAGAACCAGGGTCAGCACCACGAGCTGCCAGCCGAGGAACGCACCGATCATCGCCAGCATCTTGACGTCGCCACCACCCATGCCTTCGACCCCGGCATAGCGATAATAGGCCTCCCCAATCAGCCAGAGAATCGCCCCGCCGAGCACCGTGCCGATCAACGCGTCCACCAGGCCAGGGGCCACCATCGTGCTGAACGCCAGTCCCACGGCTATCCCGGGCAGCGTGATGACATTCGGCAGCAAATGATGTTCGAGGTCGATGGCGAAGAGGACGATGAGCACGCACGCAAAGAGCAGCCTCGGGATGAGGATCACGTCCGCGCCAAATACTGCGTAATGCAGGACGAAGATCGCCATCGTCGCTAGTTCGACGATCGGATAGCGGACTGAGATCGGCGTTCTGCAGTTGCGGCAACGCCCGCGAAGCATCACGTAGCTGACGACAGGAACGTTGTCGATCCACCGCAGCATGTAGCCGCAGTTGGGACAGCTCGATGGCGGCTGAACGATCGACGCCTTCCGGGGCAACCGATGGATACAGACGTTGAGAAAGCTGCCGATCGCCAGGCCCAGCACAGCTACGGCGAACCCGATCGGATCGAACGTCATCGATGCATGTTCTCGGGCATGGGGAAAAGCGGCGAGGTTCGGGACACTCGGACGCTGCCGTCGCCGGGGTCGATCTCGAACGCTGTCCCGGTCGGATCCGGCGGGACGCCCCTCAGGACTCGACGCCGGACGAGCGCCTCCCAGGAATAGGGTTCCCCGGGAGAGGGCGGAAATCGCTTCACGCCCGCCTCGAGCTGGTCGATCAGATCGAGCGCATCGAGCTGCATCAGGCTGCGCGTGGCCGTCTTCTTCAACCACTCCTCGTCTGACTGGAGAATCTGGTTCCACAGGAAACGGGCGGACGCCCGGTCGTTGCTGGCGCTCAGCATCGAGGCCATCATGGGGCGAAGCCAATTGGGCGAGTTCGGCCGTTCAGCGGCCCTCTCGAACCAGCGCGCGGCTGCCTGGAAGTCACGCAGGTGCCAGTAATAGACGAAGGCGATGTCGTGGTAGTAGTGCCACTTGTTCGGCTGGACGACGATGCCTTTCTGGAGAAGCCCGATCGCCTGGTCGGGGCGGCCCGGTCCGCCGGGCGCCGGCTCGCTCAGAAAGATCGCGCCGAATCGATAGGCAATGTTGAAGTAGGGGTCGAGCGTCGTCGTCAGGTCGAGCAGCGGGAAGAGCAAATCGTAGTTTCGCACGCGCCCGGTCGACAGTCGCTCCCCGCCGTAGTGTTGAAGGGCGCGGATCCAGTAGACGTCCGACCACAGGGCATCGAAGTCGAGGGCGATGCGCCTGACTGCCTCCCCCGAGCGCACGTATAGGATGCGTTCGGTTTCGCGCGCTCGACCGGAGTAGAGGCGATCGCGGGCCACTTGCAGACTTACGGCGCCGGTCAGGCACACGACGATGCCGGCGATCGCCGCAATCGTCGTCGCCGTCTGTCGCGGGGCGTCCGTCATTTGAAGTCCCGCCGGGAGAAGATGAGGATTGCCGCGGCCAGCAGCAGCGCGATATAGAGCACGCCGTAGCCCGCCGTCAGCGCGAGGTAACCGGCGGGCACGTGGAGGCCGTGGACAACCTGCGTCTTCACGTCGAACGCGGACAGGTCGGGCAGGAAATGGTAGAGGCCGCGCGCGAGCCACGCGGCGGTTCTCGATTCGACCACGCTCTCGAAGTTCCGCAGATCCGCGTTGAAGTGGCCCACGATGTACAGACCCAAGGTGAGGACGGCGGAGAGGAGCGGCGTCGAGAACGTCGAAAAGAACAGCGCCAGCGCGGTGACGAGCATCAGCTCGACGAAGATCAGAAAGACGGCCTTCAGCATCCTCGGATCGATGCCAGGTGCGTCCCAGGACGTCTGAAGGGGGGGAGCGGTCGTCCACGTCATGTAGGCGAGCACGGCGTAAAGCGCGAGCGTCATGACCGCGACGTTCACGGCGAGCGTCAGCACCAGCCCCGCGTATTTGCCAAGCACGAGCTGCTGACGGCTGATGGGCTTGGCGAGGAGCGCGTAAATGCTCCGGCGCTCGACCTCCTTGGAAACCAGTCCGATGCCGATGAAGATCGCGATGAAGAGACCAAAGAGGGCGGTAGCAGCCAGCCCCAGGTCCTTGATGATCTTGACGTCCTGCCCCGCCGTCAGCTGTCCGAGAAAAAACGACGCCGCCATCAGGAGGACGGCAAAGAGCACGAGGTTGTAGGGCACACGGTCCCTGATCGACTCGCGGAAGACGCTGAGCGCGATGCAACTAATCGCGCGCACGTGACGCCTCCAGCGAGGCGGGCCTGGCCGACTCGGCCTCCGCCACTCGTTTGACGAAGAAATCTTCGAGTGTCTCGCGAATAGGGTTGAGCGAGACGAGCCGGGCGCCCGTCGCGATCAGATCGCCGAGGATACGCTCGGGCGGCGGAGCGGTCGCCAGCTCGATCGCGTAGCTCCCCGGTGAAATCTCCGTCGTCCGGCGGATGGCCGCAGCGAAGCGCGCCAGGACGTCTGCGGTCACCCCGGTCAGGACCAACTCCCAGCCCCGCACCTCGAACCCCACCATGTCGTGAACACGGCCGGTCGCCGCGAGCCGGCCGCCGGCGACGACCGCAATGCGGCTGCAGATGGCTTCGGCGTCCGCCAGGATGTGCGAGCTGAAGAAGACCGTGCGGCCCTGATCGCGCAGCCGCAGGATCAGGTTCCTGACCTCGCGGCGTCCGATAGGGTCGAGCCCCGACATCGGCTCGTCGAGGAAAACGACCTCCGGATCGTTGACGAGCGCCTGCGCAATCCCGACCCGCTGCACCATCCCCTTCGAGAACTTGCGCAGTTGCAGCCGCCGCTCCGCTCCGATGCCGACATCGTCGAGGAGCGCCGCCACCCGCTTCTTGCGCTCGGCTGCGCCATACCCGAACAGCTGCGCGAAATACTCGAGCAGTTCCTCGGCCGTCAAGTAGTCGTAGAAGTAGGGATTCTCAGGAAGGTAGCCAATCCGCTGCCGGGTCGCGACGTGCCCGACGGGGTGGCCCAAGATCTGTGCGCGACCGGACGTCGGGAAGATGAGCTGCATGAGCAGCTTGAGCGTGGTCGTCTTTCCGGCGCCGTTTGGTCCTAGAAAGCCAAAGACCTCGCCAGGTTCGATCGCGATCGACAGCCGGTCGAGCGCGCGGTACGGGCGCTTCCGCCAGAAACCGATCGCGTAGTCCTTGGTCAGCTCCTCGACTTGTATCGCTGGGGGCATCTCGCGTGTCGCTGCGCCACGTCCGCGCTACTTGGATCGCTGGAGTTCCAACTGGATGAGGACCTCGAAGTACTGAGCGGGCAGGATCTGCGTCGGCATCCGGCCGTTGATGTAGAAGGTCGGCGTTGACTTGACGCCGAGCAGCTGGCCCAGGCCGGCATCGGTCTTGAGCTCCTCTTTCACGCGAGCGTACTGGGCATCGAAGTCGGTGATCCCGCCAACCGTCTTCGCCGCGTCCTTGACCTGTTCGGGCGTCAGAGGCGGCGGACCGATGTGGGAGAAGATCCAGTCTTCCAGCTTGTCCGACGTCCCCTTCGATTTCGCCATCAGCACGGCAGCTGCCGCCTCGCACGACGCGCTGTGAACAGTTTGGCCCACGCTGGGATTGCATTCCGGCTCGAGCGGGTACTGCTTGACGACGTACTTGACCTGTCCACCGGCGATGTACTTCGGCAGGATCTGCTTGTACTGCTCGAACGTGAGCTTGCAGGCAGGACACTGATAGTCGTTGAACTTGACGATGAGCACCTTGAAGCCGTCGGCCGGAACCGGAACGTCGACCTTGGGCTGCACTTCCCACCACTGGGCGATCTTGGCGCGCTCGTCGTCGGTCACCTGAGGCAGCGGCGCGACAGCCTGCGCGCTCGCCGCGGTTTCCTTCGGAAAGACCGTGACCGCCATCGCGGCTCCGGCGGCAAAGAGCAGCGCGATGACCAGCGCGAGGGGACTCGAGACCAGCGTTCTAACGTCGCGGCGCGCGCGATCGGGCAAAGTCTTCATGGGAAACGTCGTTGCTCCACCGGAGATGACAAAGATGGCGATCACGGCGACGTAGGTGATCGCGCAAAGGATGCAGAAGGTCTTGAGCACGAAGTACGAGGCCCAGGCGAGATAGAGGACGAACGAGAGCCCGAGCGTTGACAACGCGAAGATGTACCCCGGAGCGTTCTCCCGAGCCTTGGCGCCGGGCCGGCCGGCGAGGCCGGCAATGATCAGCACCATCGCGAAGAACATCACGCCGCCAAGCGCAACCGGCACGCCCCAGAAGCTGCCGTACGGGCTCAAATAGGCCTGCGTGCAGCTGATCGTGGAGCTCACGTCGCAAGCACTCGTGTAGCTCGCGTCGGTGAGCAGCTTGTAGTGCACGTAGCTCGACATCGTCGCGGTGCCGAGGCCGATCGTGGCAAGGGCGAGGATCAACGTTCGCTGCATCGTTCGCTGCATGGACTTCAGATCGGATTTCATTCGAAGAGCTAGCGGACGAGGCCCCGCGCCTCCTGCCCGAGCGTCGGTGCTCCGCTGTCGGGCATCTTGTCAGCGAAGCTCTCCAGGTTTTCGTAGACCACCAGGTCGATGTTGGTGCCGAAGTATCGGATGCCAGAAATACCGGGAGACACCGGGTCTGCAATGATGTGGTACGCCTCGACCGGTGTCTCGCCGGTGCAAGTCAACAGAGGTTCGGCGACCTCGGGGCCCTCCATCTTGATCAGGTATCCGCTCTTGACGATCTCGTCGGCGCCCGTCAAGTCGGGACTCAGATACGGAACGGACGTGCCGGGGTTGGGCTTGCCGAGACTCGTCAGATGGGGAGCGAACTTCTGGTTGCCGCAGGTCTGCATATAGGCGAACTGTGCCTGGTTGATCGCCGTCAGGGCGCCGATGGCGGCTGTTTCAGCGCCACGCAGACGCGCTTGCCGGTAGTTCGCCATCGAGATCGCCGACAGGACCCCGATGATGAGCAGCACCAGGAGGAGTTCGATCAGGGTGAAACCGCGCGAGTCGCGCACCGTATCAGCTTACCATCTCTGGTTTCCGGGGCACTACCCGGAAGGACCCTTGGCAGGTCCGGCCCGGCAACCCGGAAACCTGGTTTTTGTTCAGGAAAACCCACCTATTGGATGGGCGTCCCAGCGCCTCCGGGCGCCATCTCGGCCTCGGTAGGCGCCAGCCCCGTGACCGTGAAGAAGACAACCCCAGGACTCGTGGAAGCGAATCCACGGTTCCCCGTAAGGTTTATCGTGATGGGCACCGCCGTCAGATAGTAGCCGAGGCTCGTCGCGGTCCCGTTGCAGTCAGTTGGCCCAGAACCGAGGGTCCCTGGGCCAAGCTCTATGAGATAGCCGCTCTTGTGCCCCGGGTCCGCGGCGAGATCGGGAGAAATGAACCCCTGAGTGCTGCTCGGACACGATTGAATCAGCACACCGAAGCTCGTCGCGTAGGCCCCTTGTGCGGCCGCGGCCGCATACGCGGCCTGGGCGGTGTTGACGGCACGCATCGAGCCGAGGGTCGCGGTCTCGTTGCTGGCAATCTTCGCCCTGAGAAGCGACGGAATGGCGATGGCTGCCATGACGCCGATGGTGGCGACCACGACGACGAGCTCGATCAGCGTGAAGCCTGCGTCTCGCCTCATCGTCGCCTGTCTGGGTAACCGCATCAGTGGACTCCCCTTGAATCGCTCCGATTGGGTAGTGCGCAAAAAAAAAGGGATGCCGGTGGTCTGGCATCCCTCGCGTTCCTTCCCGAACCAGTAGGTCCTACTGGAGGGGGGTGGTGCTGCTCTCGGTCGGATCCGTTCCGTCGTTCGTAAAGAAGATCGTCCCGGCCGTGCCCGTCCCGAACCCGCGGGTGCCCGTCTGGCCAACCGTCGCGGGAAGCGCCGTCGCCCAGTAGCCGCTGCGGCTCATCGTGCCGTTGCAATCGTTGACGACGTCCGCTGCGCCCGTCGCATCACCCAGCGTCACTTCGTAGCCGCTCTTCATGATGCCGTTGCTCGACAGGTCGGGCGAGATGAATCCCTGGCCGCTGTTGCAACCGACCACGAGGTCGGCGAGGTCGACCGCATAACCGCCGCTCGCGGCTGCCGAGGAGTAGGCCACTTCAGCGCTGTTGATGGCGCGGAGCGAACCAATCGCCGACGACTCGTTACCGGACATGCGGGCGCGGAGCAATCCGGGCACCGCGATGGCCGCGATGATGCCGATGATCGCGACGACGATCAGCAGCTCGATAAGCGTGAAGCCCTTCTGGTTACGAACCTTCATTGTCATCTCTCCTCGGTAGCCTAAGTTTTGTATGTGTTGGCCGCGGGGAAGTCCCGCGTCGGCTCCCGACTGGTCACTCCCAGCGGCCGACGGTCAGCCTTGAGCAACGCCAATGCCAGAGCGAGAAGACATCAGCGCATTCACGTAAGCACCTGTTGCTCAGCACTTTGTGCGAAATCTCGGTCGTCACAGACCTCGAAATCGCTGCCAATTTTTGGCAACCTGACAAATTCTGTCGCCCGCGGTTGTCAGAAAGTGTCGGTTTGACCAAAATGCGGCCCTTAAAGAAGAGCCTGTTTCGGCGCCGGCGACCGGCTGGATTCAGGGCACCGGACTGTTCGCCTTCGCCGGGATTGTCCGACGTCGAAGGGCACGAGATCGCAATAGCATCGCCGACATCGCAATCAGCGTGATTCCCGAGACACTGATGCCCCACCACATCGCGCTCGGGCGGTAGGCGAACTCGACCGTATGCCGTCCGGCATTGAGATGGACCGCTCTGAAGAGACCGTTGGCGCGGACCATCGATGACGGGCGGCCATCGACTGACACGCGCCAATCGTTCGAGTACGAATCGAGGAGAACGAGGTACCCGGTGTCAGGTCCGGCGCCGGCGTCAACGACTATGCGGGTTGCGGTCTCTGACACCACCTTCGCGTACGGGGCCACCGGCGTTCCAGCCTCTCCGGCCGGCGCAATCTGGCGCTCAACGAACGCCGTGACTCGGCTGTCCCACCCGTCCTCGAACAACGCCTGGATCTGTCGCTCGGTCTCGGGCACGACTCGGACATCGCTCACCACGGTTGCGCGTGGGGCGACGTGGTCGCCCCAGTCGTACAGGAACGAGCGAAGAAAGTAGGGCACTTCGACGAGCGGCGCATGGCCAGCCGACAGACGTTCGGGAAGCACCCGGTAGCGAACGCCCGTGCGATCGAGAAATCGATCCCGGGCGTCCCGTCCGGCTGCAAAAAACTGCTCGGTCCCCAATTGGAAGGAGCGCGGCCAGAGGACCGGAAGGTCATATGACAGCATTTCGCGGCCGCGCCAGGCCGAAGGGTAGAACGCGGCTTGCCCGCTCAGCGCCGCCCGGCTTGCAGAGCCGCTGAGGCCGGGAGGATTGAGAAACGCGCGGCTCGAGTCGAGATCTCTGCCGTCGAGCGTACCGTCGTGCTTGCCTCCGACGTAGAAGCGCACGTCGGACTGGGCCTTGGTTCGCGAGAGCCATTGGGGCTCGGCCAGGTGCGACACGTCGAACGTCGGGTTGAGTCCCCAGGCGCGCACCACCAGGTCCACGACGATCAGCGCGAAGAGAAGGTGGCCGGCCGCGCGCGCTTCCCGGCGCACGCCAGCGGCCAGGTAGGTCAGCACGGCTGTTGCGAGCGACAACAACATCAACGAGGTTGCCAGGCGTGGCATCGCCTTCAACATGAACTCGGCGGCCGCCACGGGATCCCGCGCTCCGAGCGACTTCGCGATCGAAAAGAAGCGGAACGCCGTTGGTGTCGTGAAATAGATGCAGGCGCCGGCAACGATGTAGGAGACGAGGCCTACGGCCAGGGCAAACGCGACGGCCACATTCCGACCGCGGCGGCGCCAGGCCGTCGCGGCTCCCGTCGCGTCGTCGCCGGTGATCGCGTCCCATCCTGCGGCGGCGAAGCACGCCACGGCCATCGAGCAGATGACGAAATACTTGACGGGAAACCTGAACCATCCGAGCACGGGCAAGTGGTCCCGCACAAACGGGTAGATCGGCGTGTGGCCTCCGAAGGCCGCGACGAGTGCGATTACGCCGGCGATCGTCCAGAAGATCGACCACGTGCGAGACCTTCCAGCAATCAGTCCCAGCAGCGCTAGCGCGAGAAGGGGTACCCCGAAGTACAACGAATAGAAGAAGGGCTCACGGCCGCCATTGAGAAGTGGCATCCACGGGACAGACGCCAATGACTGGCTCGAGTAGAAGTCGCCGTAGAGGGACCGCGCGACGGTTTCGAGGAGACCCAGGGGGTGCAGCGACCAGAAGTCTCGTCCCGTCACGTTCGATCGCTCCGCGAGCCTCGCCGCCACAGCCATCGGAATCAGCTGAATTGCCGCGAGCGCGAGACCGAGCGCCAGGCCGGGCATCACCCACATCGCATGGCGCCACTGCCGCCACGGATTCGCGCGATCGGGAGGACTGGCGACAACCGCCGCAAACGCCACGGTGAGCACGAGCGTCGCAAAGAGTGTTACCGGCTCACCTGCCAGCGCCTGAAAAGCGACCACGAGCGCCAGAACCGAATGACGCCGTGCTGAAGGCGCAGACACCGCCTTGTCGGCTGCCCACAGCATCCACGGCATCGCCGCAACCGACCAGGACATGTTCGGAAAATTGCCCGTCGAAACGACCGGGCCGGCGACGGAGAAGGCAATCGCGCCCAGAGCCGACGCGGGTGCGGAGAACCGTCTACGGAGAAAGGCCCAGGCGCCCATGGCTGCCACCGGGAACGGGAGCGCCACCCACAGGTTGAACCCGACGACCTCGCTGCCGATCAGGCGAACCGCCAGGACAGGCAGGAGGAAGATCTGGTGCAGCGCGTCCGAGACTGCGGACTGTCCGCCGCCGATGTAGGGATCCCAAAGCGGCCACTCGCCAGCAAAGATGGTACGCCGCAGCCACACGTACCGGCCCCAGAAGAAAAGACTGAGGTCTCGGATATAAAACACCCGAGACAGGCTCAGGCCGGACAGAAATGGAATCGAGGCTGCGCACAGAGCAAGGCACAGCCAGAGCCAATCTGGCGCCGACCGAGCCACGCCGCGTGCAGGCGGGACCGCCGATGCTTCCGGTGCCGTCACGTCTCAGCGCACTCCACGCGCCTCACGCGCGGAATGCTGGCCCTTGCCGAACGGCGCGCGCACTGATCGATGTCGTCGAAAAACGGCGCACGGTATTCGCATCGTTCCCTGGACTCGACGGACATATAGGCTCATCGAACGTATCGGAACTTCAGGCGATTCTCGCTAGCGGCACCGCTCGATTGGCCGCGTTCGCGTCGCTCTCCCGTGAACGCGTGGCCGATGGGCGAGAGTTGTCAATCCGTTCGCTGATTGATACAGTTTGCGCCGCCGCGTGACCGAGCAAAACATGACGACGCTCAATCAGTGGAGGCAGCCTGCCCGCTGGTGGCGTCTCGGCATCAGCCTCATGTGCGCGGCCGCCTCCCTGTGGGCGATCCTTCGTCTGACCGCGCGAAGTCTGGCGCGTCAGGTCATCTGGACGGATTTCGCGCTCTTCCACGCGACAGTGAACCGCTGGCTCGACGGATTGCCCATGTACGGCACCGCAATCCCCATGTTCGGCGCGCCAAGGATCACCGAGTCGGTCAACTTCAATCCGCCGCAGTTCCATCTCCTCGTCCTGCCCTTCGCACATCTCGGGCTATTCCCTGGCGTGCTGCTGTGGCAGGCCCTGAGCATGCTTGCGGGCTGCCTGTCGGCGGCGATTGTCGTGCGCACGCTGGGCCTTGGTTGGTCGACGCTGCCGGCAACGCTGGCCACTGCGGTCCTGCTCAACAGCGCAGCGCTCTCGAGCACGTTGTGGTTTGGGCAGATATCGCTCTTCCTCGCCGTTCCGGTCACTCTGGCCTGGCGTGCGCACCGCCTGGAGCATTGGACGCAGGTGGCCACGTGGATCGGAATCGCGGCCAGCATCAAACCGTTTCTCTTGATCGTTTTTCCTTATCTGCTGCTCAAGCGCCAGTGGCGTGCCGCGGTGTGGGGCGGCCTCGCGTGGGCGCTCAGCTTCGCGGTGGGTATTGCGGTCTTCGGCCCGTCGGCACTGGTGCAGTGGTTTGACGCCGCAAGGTGGCCAAGCTGGACGGCGCACTTCCACAACGCATCATTCCAGGCCTACGTCTCGCGCGTGATGTGGGAGTGGCCCGGGGAGATCGTGGCCCGGATTGGGTCGGGCGCAGGCATTCTGGCGACCGTCTGGCTCGCTGGCAAGCGCGACGCCGACTGGGCGTGGGCGCTGCTGATGACGGGTGCGCTCTTGTGGGCGCCCCTGGGCTGGATCTACTACGAATGGTTCCTCGTGCCGCCCCTCGCAGCGCTGATCGCTCAGCGTCGCGTGCCGCGTGCTGCATGGCTGCTCACGGTCGCGTTCGTGTGGCCGATCACTGGGTACTCCATACGGGTCACCGGGACCCTCCTCGACTCGCAGATTCGATCGATTTACTTCTGGGGACTTCTCGGCCTGTGGCTGCTGCTGTGCAGTTCCGCGCTGTCGCGCGAGCCGGCTTCTGTGCCCACGTCCCAGGCGGCGTGACCTCAGTCGTCGTCGACATCTCGCGGCCGTCGTTGTGAAACAGGACGCGAGCTGCCGATAGCCGCGGGATGCCATCGGTAACTGCCGGTGACGGGCCTACTTCAGATCGTACTTCTTCATGTAATAGCGGAATGACCGGAAGGACATTCCCAGCAGCTCAGCGGCCTTGACCTTCACGCCTCCGGCACGCTTGAGGGCCTCGGCGATGTACTCGCGCTCGATGTGCTGCACGTGCTGCTCGAGGTCGAAGCCGTTGTCGGGGAAGTTCTCGGTCGAGGCAGCCGCATTCGTGGCCGCGGCCGCCGCCCCGCGCACCTGGTCAGGCAGGCTCTCGACCAGGATCGAAGGCGTGCGCTCGAGGGCGACGGCGCGCTCGATAGCGTTCTCCAGCTCGCGGATGTTGCCCGGCCAGCCGTAGGCCTGCAGGCAGGCGATGGCGCCTCCCGAAATCCCGGTGATGGTTTTCCCCATCTCCGTCGCGAAGCGCAGGACGAAGTGGTCTGCCAGCAGAGGGATGTCCTCGATGCGCTCGCGCAACGCAGGCAGGCGGATGGGAATCACGTTGATTCTGTAGAACAGGTCCTCGCGGAACGTCCCCTCGGCGACCATCTTCGACAGATCGCGGTTAGTGGCCGCGATGACGCGGATGTCGGCCTCGACCTCCTCGGTTCCGCCCAGCCGCCGGTACTTGCGCTCCTGCAGGACGCGCAGCAGCTTGACCTGGACGAGCGGGCTCATTTCCCCGATTTCGTCGAGGAAAATCGAGCCCTTCTCCGCGACTTCGATGAGCCCCTTCTTGTTGGTGTCGGCGCCAGTGAAGGAGCCCTTCATGTGGCCGAAGAGCTCCGAGTCGAGCAGCGTCTCGGGCAACGCGCCGCAGTTGAGCGCGACGAACGGGCGCTCTTTCCTGAGCGAGTTGTAATGGATCGCCCGCGCCGCGAGCTCCTTGCCGGTGCCCGACTCACCGCTGATGAGCACGGTGCTTCCGGTCGGCGCGATGGTCTCGATCAGCTGGAACACGGCCAGCATCGGGTCGCTGCGGCCGATGATGTTCGAGAACTTGTGCGAGCTCTGCAGCGCCCGCTTGAGCATCACGTTCTCGCGCTGGAGGTGCTTCCGCTCGAGCTCTTTCCGGACGCGCAGCCGCAGCTCGTTCGCGGCGCTCGGCGACTTGTGGACGTAGTCGGCCGCGCCCAGGCGAAGGGCCTCGACTGCCGTGTCCGTCGAAGCGAACGCGGTCATGACGATGCTGATGATCTCGGGGTCGATGTTTTTGGCCTCGCGCAGCACGTCGACGCCGCTCATCTGCGGCATGCGGATGTCGGTGATGAGGATGTCCACGCGCTGCTTCTTCAAGAGCTCGATCGCGCGCACCCCATCGTCGGCCACCAGCACCTCGTAGCCGTCGCGCTTGAGCACGATCGACAACAGTTCCCGCATCGAGCGCTCGTCGTCGACAACGAGCACGCGTGGGGACGCCGTGGTAACGGATTCAGTTACGGTGTCAGTTGCCATTTTCAGCTTCCAGCTTTCAGCTTCCAGCTCAGTCGTTCAGCGCTCCACTTCAGACTTCACTTCTTACTTCCACTTCCCACTTCCCACTTCCCACTTCACACTTCAAGACTTCAGACTTCCAACGTCAGACTTCAGACTTTCTTCCGCCTTCGCCTCCGCCGCCGGCAGCTTCACCGTCACCGTCGTGCCCCTACCGCGAGCCGAGGTCATGACCAGCTCACCGCCGTAGTCGCTGACGATGCGATGCACGATCGAAAGGCCCAGCCCGGTCCCGCGCGCGAAACCGCCGTGGAACGGCTGCAGGATGCCGTCGATGTCGTCGGGATCGATGCCAATCCCCTCGTCGGTGACAGCCAGTGCGATCGTGTCGGCCTTCCCGGGTTCGCGCTGCGGGTGATTGGCCGCAAGCGTTAACGTGCCGCCCTCCCCCATCGCGCGGAGCCCGTTGGTGGCGAGGTTCCAGACAATCTGACGGATCTGGGCCTCGTCGGCGAGGCACCACACCGGCTCGGCCGGCACATCGCAGCGGATCGCGTGCGTCTCGAGCAGCTCGGGGCTGTTCTGGAGCAGCGTGGCGGCGTCGGTGACGATCTGCCGCACGTCGAGCCTCGCCGAGGCATTGCGCTGCGGCCTCGCGTAGGCGAGGAAGCTGCGAATCGTCTCGTTGAGCCGATCGGACTCGCGGAGCACGATGTCCATCAGCTGCGACTGCTCGTCGCTGAGCGGCAGCTCCTGGCGCAGGATCTGGAGCGAGCCCGACATGGACGCCAGGGGGTTGCGAATCTCGTGCGCGATCCCGGCCGCCATCTCACCGACGGCAGCGAGCCGCTGCTGGATGCGCGCCTCGCGCTCGTGCCGGCGGGATTCGGTCACGTCCTGGAAGGTGAAGACGAACCCGACTTCGCCGCGCGGCGTGCGCAGGATTGCCGTGCTGATGCCGAGCTCGATTTCGCGGCCGTCGCGGCACTTGAAGACGTACTCGACGCGCGGCAGCCGCGCGCGTCCCTCGCGCGACCCGAACAGCCCGGCAAACTCCGACGGCAGCTGGAGGATGTCGGCCGCATCGCGGTGGAACACCTCCGTCGCAGTCGCGCCGGTGATCCCCTCGGCCGCCTTGTTGAACGTCAGGATCCGCCCGTCGATGTCGGTCGTCGCCAGGCCGCCGGACAGGCTGCTGATGACGTGTTCGCTGAACGCCTGCAGATCGGCCAGCTGATTCGACGTCCGCTCGAGCGCGGCGCCGGTGCGCCGGAGACGCTCGGCCAGCCAGCCGCTCAGCAGTGCGATGGCCAGGAACCCGAAGATGTTCAAAAAGACGATGAAGAGCGCCACCCGCTCCTGGGGCCGTGAATCGGCGCCGACGACCACCGGCAGCGCCGGCGTCCCGAAGTACTGCGCGCTCGCCAGCCCCGCGTAGATGATCGAGCTCAGCACCCCCACCATCATGCCGGTGCGCTGCGACCGGAGGGTGGCGGCGGCGATGATCGGCAGCGTGTAGAGCGACGTGAAATAGCTCGACACGCCGCCGGTCAGGTAAACCAGCGCCGACACGATGAGCGCGTCGCCCGCCAGCTGCACGTCGACCAGCCAAGGGTGCTCCTCCGCATGGCGCAGGAGGAGGGTGTAGACGACCGTCAGCGCATAGGTCAGCCCGATCAGGAAAAAGAACGGATCGATGGGCAGCGATCCGGGCGCCTGAATCTGGATCAGAATCGCCGACCCGAGGAGCAGCGTGACGACCGCGGCGCGGCCGCCGATCAACCACAACAGTCGGCGTCGGAAGTTTGGTGACATTGGTTGGCTCTCAGCTTTTCAGCTATCAGCTGTCAGTAAGAGCATCCAGATCTCAGCCGCTCGGCTGTGCTCTGAACCCCGGCTGACAGCTGACAGCTGAGAGCTGTCAGCTTCGTCTCTACCCCGTCAACTTGCTGATGAGGTCGAAGATCGGCATATACATCGCGATGACGATGCCGCCGACGACGACGCCCAGGAAGGCGATCATGATCGGTTCGAGCAGCGTCAGCATGCCGGCCACGGCGGTGTCGACTTCATCCTCGTAAAAGTCGGCGATCTTCGACAGCATCGTATCGAGCGCGCCGGTCGTCTCACCGACGTTGATCATCTGGACGACCATCCCCGGGAAGACGCCGGTCTCGCGCAGCGGACCCGACACGGTCTCACCGCGCTCGATCCCGGTCCGCGTGGTCAGGATGGCCCGCTCGATGATGGCATTGCCCGACGTCCGGGCGGTGATGTCGAGGCCGTCGAGAATCGGGACGCCCGACGACAGGAGCGTGGACAGCGTGCGGCAGAAACGGGCCACTGACACCTTGCGGATGATGTTGCCCAGCACGGGCATCTTCAGCATGATCGCGTCGATCGCGAAGCGGCCGTTCTCGGTCGCATAGTAGCGCTGAAGCATCCACCCGGCGATGCCGAGTCCGATGACAATCACCCAGCCCCAGGCGACGACGAAGTCGCTCGCGGCAATGACCACGCGGGTCGGCATCGGCAACTCGGCGCCGAGCCCGGAGAAGAGCGACGCGAAGGTCGGGATGACCTTCCACAGGATCGCGCCGACGACGAGCACCGCGATCACGATGACCGCGACCGGGTAGATCATCGCGGACTTCACTTCGCTCTTCAGCTTGACGTTCTTCTCGATGTAGACCGCGAGCCGCTTGAGAATCGTGTCGAGGATACCGCCGGCCTCGCCGGCGGCAATCATGTTCGAGTAGAGGGCGTCGAACGTCTTCGGGTGCCGTTTCATGCTGTCGGCCAGCGCCGCACCTCCCTCGACGTCCTCCCGCACCTTGAGGATGACCGCCGAAAAATTCTTGTGCGACTCCTGCTTTCCAAGGATGTCGAGGCACTGCACCAGCGGCAGCCCGGCGTCGATCATGACCGAGAACTGGCGCGTGAAGATCGCCAGGTTCTTGGCCGGCACCGACTTGCCGGGCTTGGGCGCGCCCGGCTTGACCTCCTTGGCCTCGGCCTTGGCGGCCGCCGCCTTGGCCGGATCGATGCGCGTCACCATGATCTGCTCACGGCGCAGCGCCGATACCGCCGCATCCATCGTGTCGGCGATCCGTTCGCCGGTCACCGTCTGCCCTGTTCGTGTGCGACCCGAATAAGCAAATGTCGGCATAGGCCCTCAGCTCTAAGCTTTCAGCTTTCAGCTCTCAGCTTCAGCTCTCAGCCTTCAGTAACGTTCTCAAAGCTCTCAATCGAGCAACGCCTCGTTGCTGAGAGCCGAAAGCTGATGGCTGAGAGCTCGTCGTCGTTCTTCTTCACCGTCGTGGCGGCATGCCCGCCCGGTGCATGCCCGCCCCAGCCACAACCCCGGCGCCGCGGCTGATCATCTGTTCGAGCTCGTCTCTCTGCGACGAGGCGCTCATCGCCGCTTCGAGCGTGATGAGCCGCTTCTGGTACAGCGTCACCAGGTTCTGGTTCATCGTCTGCATCCCGAGCTTCTCTTGACCGGTCTGCATCGTCGAGTAAATCTGGTGCACCTTGTCGTCGCGGATCAGATTCCGGATGGCCGGTGTCGGCACCATGATCTCGAGCGACACGCACCGGCCCTTGCCGTCGGCGCGCGGCAGGAGCGCCTGACAGACGATGCCTTCGAGCACCAGCGACAGCTGCGTCCGGATCTGGCCCTGCTGGTGCGCCGGAAAGACGTCGATGATGCGGTTGATCGTCTGCGCCGCCGAGTTGGTGTGCAGCGTGGCGAACGTCAAGTGCCCGGTCTCGGCGATGCGCAACGCCGACTCGATCGTCTCGAGGTCGCGCATCTCGCCGATGAGGACGATGTCGGGATCTTCGCGCAGCGCGGCGCGCAGCGCCGCGCCGAAGCCGAGCGTGTCGGCGTGGACCTCGCGCTGGTTCACGAGGCATCCCTTGTGCGGATGGATGTACTCGATCGGATCTTCGATGGTGATAATGTGCTCGCGCCGCTCGGTATTGATCTTGTCAATCATCGCCGCGAGCGTCGTCGACTTGCCGCTCCCCGTCGGGCCCGTGACGAGGACCAGCCCGCGCGGCCGCTCGGAGAGGTTGCCGATGACGGCCGGCAGGCCGAGCTCGTGGAACGCCTTGATCTGCTCGGGAATGACCCGGTAGACCGCGGCGACGGCGCCGCGCTGGTTGAAGACGTTGCAGCGGAACCGCGCCATGCCCCGGATACCGAATGAGAAGTCGAGCTCGAGCGTCTCCTCGAACCGCTTCTTCTGTGCGTCGGTCAGCACGCTGTAGGCCAGCGTTTTGGTGTCGGCGGCGCCGAGCGGCGGCAGATCGAGGACCCGCAGCTTCCCGTGGACGCGGATCTGCGGCGGCGTCTGCGTCGTCAGGTGCAGGTCGGACCCTTCATTGTCGACCAGGGTCTGTAACAGTTCGGGTAATGTAGCCATCAGCTATCAGCTCTCAGCATTCAGAAAGGGCCCTCAGACTTCGGCTCTCAGCTGTCAGCTCCCTGCTCTCAGCACACAGCCGCTCGGCTGGGATCTGAGACGTGGAGCTGACAGCTGACAGCTGTGAACTGAAAGCTATTTAACCGTCTCTCGCGCCACTTCCTCGATTGTCGTGACGCCGTCCATGACCTTCCGCAGGCCGCTGCGGCGAAGCGTGAGCATGCCTTCCTCGACCGCCTTCCGTTTTAGTTCGATGCCAGACGCACCGACCAGGATGAGCTCGCGCAGCTCTTCAGAGATCTCCATGACCTCGTAGAGACCCACACGGCCTTTGTACCCGGTCTGGTTGCAGATTTCGCAGCCGGTGCCGCGCTTTGGTACGACCTGCTGAGCTTCGTCTGGAGTGAAACCCGCTTCGACGAGCGCCTGCGGCGGCGTCGGGTGATCCTCCTTGCACGCGGCGCACACGCGGCGCACCAGGCGCTGCGCGCAGATCAGGTTGATCGAGCTCGCCACCAGGAATGGCTCGATACCCATGTTCATCAGCCGGTTGATCGTGCTCGGCGCGTCGTTGGTGTGCAGCGTCGAGAGCACGAGGTGGCCGGTGAGCGCGGCCTTGACCGCAATCTCGGCCGTCTCGAAGTCGCGGATTTCGCCGACCAGAATGATGTTGGGGTCCTGGCGCAGAAACGACCGCAGGGCCGCCGCGAAGTTCAGGCCGATGTTCTCGCGGACCTGCACCTGGTTGACACCGACCAGGTTGAACTCGACCGGGTCCTCGGCGGTCATGATGTTGGTCTCGGTCGTGTTGACCTTCGAGATCGACGAATAGAGCGTGTTCGTCTTGCCGCTGCCGGTCGGGCCGGTGACGAGCACCATGCCCCACGGCTTGGCGATGGCGACTTCGAGCTTGCTCAACGACTCGGACTCGAAGCCGAGCTTGGTCATGTCGAGCATCAGCTTGTCTTTGTCCAGAAGACGCATGACGATCTTCTCGCCGAAGAGCGTCGGCAGGACCGACACGCGGAAGTCGATCTCCTTCAGGGCGCCGTCGACGGCGAACCGGATCTTGATGCGGCCGTCCTGCGGGAGGCGCTTTTCGGCGATGTCGAGCTTCGCCATGATCTTGATGCGCGAGGTGATCGCGTCGCGGAACTTCATCGGCGGCGCCATCACGTTGTAGAGGATGCCGTCGATGCGAAACCGGACGCGGAATTCCTTCTCGTACGGTTCGATGTGAATGTCGCTTGCACCCTTCTGAATCGCCGACATCAGCATCAGGTTGACGAGCCGGATGACCGGCGCCTCGCCGCCCTGGCGCTCCAGCGAGGCGACGTCGATCTGCTCCAGCTCTTCGAGCAGCTCCACATCGTCGTCGACGACGGCCGCGGTCGTTTCCTCGAGCGCCTTGGTGACGAGCTCGAGCGTCGCGGCGCTCGTCAGGCTCGCCTGCGGCGGCGGCGGTTGTTTGGCTTTTTCCGGCTTCTTCTCGGCCGGCTTCTGCGCCGCCTTGGGGGCGGCCGACGCCGCCGGGTAGTAGCGCTTGATGGCGTCGGTGACGGCCGTTTCCGAGGCAACCACCGGCTCCACGTTGTAGCCCGTCATGAACTTGATGTCGTCCATGGCGAAGACGTTCGTGGGATCGGTGATGGCGATCGTGAGAGTCGCGCCCGAGCGGCTCAACGGAACGATCTGATACTTCTGCGCCGTGTCAGCGGGGATCAGCTTGATGACCGACTGGTCGATCTCGAACTGCGCGAGGTTGATCGAAGGCACGCCGTACTGCTTGCTGAGCAGCGACGTGATCTCTTCGTCGGTGACGAAGCCGAGCTTGACGAGATTCAAGCCGAGCTTCCCGCCATTGGTCTTCTGATAGTTCAGCGCTTCCTGCAGTTGGGCAGGAGTGATGCGCTTTTCCTTCAGAAGCAGGTCGCCGATACGGACGGCCATCAGTTAGAACTCAGATCGCTTGCCTCGCCGAAGCGCGCGACGCGCGAAGGCGGGCGAGTTGGCTGCGCAGATCACGACCTTGGGCCGGACCAGGACAGTCGGCGAGGGAGAACCCGCTGGGGGAGATGATTAGTGTACATGGTTGACATTTTTTGTCAAGGCTGACGGACAAAAAAGACTTCGGACTGACACGAACGGACATTTGGACGGTTGGAAGCACAGAATTCGCCGCGGCACAGTCCCAGCGCACACCAGCTCAACAGCTTCTGGTCACGGATCCGTCAGGCGTGGGCGACGACCCGGTTCCAGATATATCGGTGGCTCGAGACGAGGGGATCAGAGAGGAAAAGAGCGGCTTGGCCTTGCCGTCGCCGGAATCGGCTCGAACGTCAATACACCAGACGCGCGGCGATGCCCCATCCCCGGTCGCCCGCGCGGGACCCCAGCGTGATCTGGGCGTCGACGAGCAGTGAGCGGAAGGTGGCGACACTAGTGCCGAGGGTGTAGACCGGCGCCCGGCCGCCTGGCTCGTCGCCCAGGGTGTTGAAGCGGAAACCGCTGCGGACCGCGACGCGCTTGAGAAGCTTGGCTTCCGCCCCCGCGGCGAGGTCCCGGACCTCGCCGAGCGACCCGTCGGCGCGCTCGACGTCGAGGTCTGCAGCCACAATCAGCCCCGACACGCCGACGTAGGAAATCCCGGCCCGTGTCTGCCTTTTCAACGTCAGGGCCTCACCTGCGGCGGTCGAAAAGTCGGGCTCCGTGATGTTGCGGAACGTGAGCCCCGCCCTGACGGTGCCGAGGGTGGCCATGACGCCGATGTCCGCGTCGAACTTGCTGGTGGAGGCGTCCGGGAGCTCGCCCGCGCCGTCGAGGAGGTCGTCGCGGTCTCCTTCGGGCACGAGACCTGTGGCCGCGTAGCCTTGAACCCATTTCAGCGTCGCTCCGACGGCAACGTGCTCGGTCAGCGAGTGCACGAGCGTCAGGCCTGCGTGGTGAGTCGTGAGCCGTTCCAGCCGCACGGTCTGAGGATCGGGCGTGGGGGTCAGGTTACTCGCCGTGATTCTGTAGTAGGAGGCGCCCACGGGCAGCGTCGTCAGCGAGATGAGGCTTGCTGAGCGCTTCCCCGCCTGGCTGACGTCGTCTGGCTCCGCCTTCCCCTCGTTGTAGTCGAGGACCATGCTGAAATACGAGCCGCCAAGCGCGAGACCGGCCGGATTCCAGTAGACGGCGCTGGCATCGTCGGCGACGGCGACAAACGCCCCACCCATGCCCGCAGCCCTGGTGCCCAGCACCTCAAAGCTTTGAGCCGCCGCTGGAACCGGCGTCAGTTGAGCCATAATAATTGTCAGTACGGCGCCCTTCAGCGAACTGCCCATCCTCGCCAGCTTAGCGTACGGAGAGGAGGCGCTTTTCGAGCGGGGATTCGGTTGCGGGCGTCAGCTGGGCCGTGGCGTGGACCGGTCCCGTATCCGGTCCCTAAGCCACAGACCGCATTGGGGTTCCGCTCGCTGAAATGGCGAAACCTCGCGAGCACTTCTATCGTATTCTCCTGCAGTAAAATCGTACGGTACCCCTCGGTCGGCTGGAGTGCCGCCCAGGTTTTGCGCCTCCCACACCTATGACCACCCCAACGACTGACGCCGGGGCGACCGTCGCCCCCATGGGCCTCCTGTCTCGGTTTGTCGGCGTGATCACGTCTCCAAAGGCGACCTTTCAGGCCGTTGCGGCGCATCCGAAGTGGTTCGGCATGCTGGCGCTCGTGACGATCGTCGTCGCCGTCTGCGTCAGCCTCCCGATGACCACAGAGGCCGGCCGTCAGGCCGCCCTGGACAACAACGTCCGGCAGATGGAGAACTTCGGGATGCAGGTGAACGACGAGATGTACGCCAACATGCAGAGGAGCATGCGCTTCGCCGTCTATCAGACGTTCTTCAGCGTGCTCTTCGTCGGACCGATCATCTCAGTCGTCATCGCGGGCATCCTGTACGGAGTGTTCGCCGTGCTGATGGGCGGTCAGGCGACGTTCAAGCAGCTCTTCGCGGTCTACGTGCATTCCACGGCCATCTCCGCCGCGGGACAGCTGTTCACGGGCCCGCTGAATTACTTCCGCGGCTCGATGTCGAGCGCGACCAACCTCGCCGTCGTGCTGCCGATGATCGATGAAAACTCGTTCATCGGAAGGCTGCTTGGCATGATCGACATCTTCCTGGTGTGGTGGGTGGTGCTGCTGGCGATCGGCCTCGGTGTGTTGTACCGGCGGCGAACGCAGCCTATCGCGATCGGCATCTTCGGCGTCTACGCCGTGATCATCCTCGTGGCGGCGGCGGTCATGAGTGCTTTTGGGAGAACGAATTGACGAGGAACAAGAAGATTCTCATCGGCGTCGGCGTCGCTATCGTGCTCGGGGGCATTGCGTACGCCAATTTCAGGTTCAAGCGGACTGAAGGCGTCACCGTCAACGTCGAGGCGATCAAGAAGCAGAACCTCGAGGCGATCGTGTCCGCATCGGGCAAGATCCAGCCGAAGCGGTTCGTCAACATCAGCGCCGACACGATGGGCCGCGTGACCGATCTGGCGGTCAACGAAGGCGACCGCGTCAAGAAGGACCAGTTCCTGCTGCAGGTCGATCCGCGGAACCTGCGGAGCGCCGTGACGCGCACGCAAGCCTCGCTCGAAGCGGCACGCTCGACGACGCAGCAGCTCCAGCTCTCGATCGAGAGCGCCAAGACGGCTGTGAAGCAGGCTGAGGACAACCTCAGTCGACAGCAGCAGCTCTGGAAGGGCGGCCTCACGACGCGCGAGATGCTCGACCGCGCCGAGAACGACCTCAAGATGCGCCAGTCCGAACTCCGCACGCAGGAGCAGCAGATTCAGACCCAGCGCCTGCGGATGCAACAGGAAGAGGCCAGCCTCGAGACCGACCGCTACAACTTGAGCAAGGTGCGCATCGAGTCGCCGATTGACGGCATCGTGACGCGGCGCAACATCGAGGAAGGCGAGATGGTCGTCGTCGGCACGATGAACAACGCCGGCACCGTGCTGCTGACGATTGCCGACATGTCGGTCATCGAGGCCGAAGTCGAGGTCGACGAGACCGACATCCCGACGCTCTCCCTTGGCCAAACCGCGAAGATCACCATCGACGCGATCCCCGACAAGACGTTCACCGGCAAGGTCACCGAGATCGGCAACAGCCCGATCCAGACGACGGCGGCGGCCGCCGGCACGCAGGCAACGAACTTCAAGGTCGTCGTGACCTTCGACACCGAGATCAAGGAAGTGCGCCCAGGCTTTACGTGCACGGCGGAGATTACGACCGCGACGCGCAAGGACGTCGTCGGCGTGCCCATCCAGGCAACGACCGTCCGGGAGACCGTCGTCGACGACAAGGGCACCATCGTCCGCGAGCCGCAGGGGGAAGGCACGCGCCGGCCGCGGCCCGGCGGCGTGCAGGCCTCTGAGCTCAAGCCGGGACAGACACGCAAGGAGCTCGAAGGCGTCTTCGTGGTCCGCGACAACAAGGTCGAGTTCACACCGATCACGACCGGTATCGCCGGCGAGAAGTTCTTCGAGGTGCTGTCGGGCGTGAAGGAAGGCGACACCGTGGTCGTCGGGCCGTTCAGCTCCGTGCGCGAGCTCGCCGACGGTGTGGCGGTCAAGGTCGAACAGGCCGCCGCACGCCGGGCCGGAAGCTGACAGCTGAGAGCTGATAGCTGAGAGCTATATGAACCAATTCCTAGAAGCGGTGGGCATCGCCCTCAGCTCCGTCTGGTCGAACAAGCTGCGATCGTTCCTGACGGTGCTCGGGAACATCGTCGCGGTGACGTCGATCATCGCCGTGGTGTCGCTGATTCAGGGGATGAACGCGTACGTCAGCAACGCGATCATCTCGGACGTTGGCGCGGACAACTTCACGATCCAGCGGATGCCCGTCGTGCGCTCGCAGGAGGACGAGGAGCGCGTGCGCAGCAACCCGCGGGTCACGCTGGCCGATGCCGACGCGGTGCGGCGCTACCCCGACTACATCTCGGCGGTGGCCACGCAGGGGAATTCGAGCGCGCGCATTTCGTACGGCGAGGAGTCGCTCGATCGCGTCAGCCTCCAGGGCGTCTCGCGCGACTATCTGTATTTCTCGACGTTCAGCGTCGAGCGCGGGCGGCTGATCAGCCCGACGGAGATCGATCGCAACCACCCGGTGACGGTCCTCGGGTGGGAGACAGCGGACAAGCTCTTCGGCCGGAGCGACCCGCTCGACAAGATCATCAAGATTGCCGGGCTGCACTTCCGGGTCGTCGGCGTGAGCGAGAAAAAGGGCTCGGTGTTCGGCAATTCGCAGGACGAATTCGCGATCGTGCCGCTCGGCACGTTCGCCAAAATGTTTGGGTCGCGGTTCGGCCTGCAGATCCTGGTGAAGCCGCGCACGCCAGAGCTGATACAGCCGGCGATGGACGACGCCACCGTCGCCATGCGCATCCAGCGGCGGCTGCGGCCGAAGGAGCCCGACAACTTCGGGATGTTCACGTCGGAGACGCTGCTCAACCTGTACCGGCAGATGACGGCCGGCATTTTCGCCGTGCTCGTCGGCGTGGTCGCCCTCTCGCTCGTCGTCGGCGGCATCGTCATCATGAACATCATGCTGATGGTCGTCACCGAGCGGACGCGGGAAATCGGCCTGCGCAAGGCGCTTGGCGCGCGTCGCCGCGACATCATCTGGCAGATCCTCACCGAGTCGGTGACGCTCTCGATCCTGGGAGGCGTGGTTGGCATCATCCTCGGGTTCGGCCTGGCACTGACGATCAGCAAAGTGACGCCCCTGCCCGCCGCGGTGCAGGTCTGGTCGGTCGCGATGGGGATCGGCATCACCGCGCTCGTCGGATTGTTCTTCGGGCTCTATCCCGCAATGCGGGCGGCAAAACTCGACCCAATTGAAGCCCTAAGACGCGAGTAAAGTAGCGCGAGTAAGGTAACGCGAGTAACGACTATGGGAGCCCTCCGCAGCGGCCTGCTCCGCGAGATTGTGACGATGTCGGTGGACACGTTGCGGTCGAACAAGATGCGCTCGGCGCTGACCGTGCTCGGTGTCGTCATCGGCATCACCTCGATCGTCGGCATGACGTCGCTGATTCGCGGCTTCGACGAGTCGCTGCGCGATCTCTTCCGCGAGCTCGGGCCCAATACGATTTTCGTCCAGAAGTTCGGCTTGCTCAGCGCGAGCTCTGGCAAGACCTTCCTGGAGATCGCGCGGCGCCCGAACCTCTCGATGGACGACGCGCGGGCGATCGCGCGCGAGTGCCCGTCGGTCGCGATCATCGATGTCTGGCTCGGCGGCGGGCCTGGCAGCAGCCGGCCGCGGATGTACCTACGGCAACCAGAAGACCACGCAACTCTCGATGCTTGGGGCGACCGAGAACTTCGCCGCCGTCAATTTCGTCAAGCTCGAGTCGGGGCGCTTCTTCACGCCGATGGAGGTCGAGCACCGCAAGCAGGTCGTCGTTCTCGGCCGGACGCCGTACCAATCGCTCTTCCCCAACACCGATCCGCTCGGCAAGAAGGTCCGGATCGGCCTCAACGAGTTCACGGTCATCGGCGTGCTCGGCAAACGGCCGAGCCCCGGTGGCTTCAACATCGGCGTCGACGACTTCGCCGTGATCCCCTACACGACGCACGAGAAGTTCTACGGCAAGGTGCTCAAGGGATCGGCAAGGGTCAGGTCCGGGAACATCACGCCAGCGATGTTCCGCTCGGCGATGATCGCGATCGTGCCGCGCGACGACGCCGGGCGCGACAAGGCGATGGCCGAGGTCGAAGCGCTGATGCGCGCCCGCCACAACCTGCGCCTCGATCAGCCGAATGACTTCGATCTCGGCACCCAGGATGCGCTGCTGAAGGTGTGGGATCAGTTCAGCCAGGCCACGTTCCTGGCGCTGGTGGTCATCAGCTCAATCGCGCTGATGGTCGGCGGCATCGGCGTGATGGCGATCATGATGATCTCGGTGACCGAGCGGACGCGCGAGATCGGCGTCCGCAAGGCGCTCGGTGCGCGCCGCCGGGAGATCCTCTGGCAGTTCATGATCGAGGCCGTCTTCCTGACGTCGGTCGGCGGCGTGATCGGCATCGTGTTCGGCAGCTCGATCGGGCTGCTGGTGCACTGGGCGTCCGGCTTCCCGGTCTCGCTCCCATGGTGGTCCTTCGCGCTCGGCATCGGCTTCTCCGCCGGCGTCGGCATCTTTTTTGGCCTCTTCCCCGCCGTCAAGGCCTCGCGCCTCGACCCGATCGAAGCTTTGCGATACGAGTAGCTTCCAGCTTCCAGCTTCCAGCGCCCAGCTTCCAGCGCCCAGCTTCCGGCGTTGCTCGCATTGTTCTTGCACTGCGTCGCTCGCTCCCGGGAGGGATCAATGCAGGACTACAGAAAGCTCCGAGTGTGGCAGAAAGCTCACGAATTGACGTTGGGGACGTACGCAGCCTCTGCGTACCTGGACAGACCCACCGCGTGGCCCCTGCGCAGCCAAATGCTGCGGGCGAGCATCTCGGTGCCCTCCAACATTGCCGAGGGAGCGGGCCGCCGCTCCGATCCGGACTTCCGGCGATTTCTGGGACACTCCTTGGGTTCCCTCAACGAAGTTGAGTATGATTTGCTTCTTGCTCGGGATCTGGGATTCCTGCCGGCTGCTGAGCACTCCCGGCTCTCGGCTCAACTGGAAGAGGTCAGACGAATGCTGAGCGGCCTGATGGCCAGCTTAGAGGGTTAATCGTTTCGGGCTGGCAGCTGGAAGCCGGAAGCTGGCAGCTTCGGAGGCCAACTCCCATGAAGGTCTATGACGCCCAGAGCCTGAGAAATGTCGCGTTGGTCGGCCATAGCGGCGCCGGCAAGACGCAGCTGCTCTCCGCGCTGCTCTTCGATGCCGGCGCTGTCAACCGCCTCGGCCGCGTCGACGAAGGCACCACGGTCACCGACTACGACGAAGAAGAAATCGCCCGCAAGCACACCCTCTCCGCCAGCCTCGCCTACGTGGAGTGGAATCGCTGCAAAATCAATTTCATCGACACGCCGGGGATGGCCAACTTCCTCAGCGACGCGCGCGCCGGGCTGCGCGTCTCCGATGCCGCGCTCGTCGTCGTCGACGCGGTATCTGGCGTCCAGGTGTCGACCGAGAAGGTCTGGGGCGTCGCCGCCGAAATGGAGACGCCCCGCCTCGTGGTGTTGAACCGGCTGGACCGCGAGCGCGCAAGCCTGAGCCGGGCCCTCGAGTCGCTGCGCGGTGTCTTCGGCCGAACGGTGATCCCGATTCAGATTCCCATCGGTGAAGAAAAGAGCTTCCGCGGCGTCGTCGATCTCGTGGCTATGAAGGCGTGGACGTTCGCGGCCGACGCGAGCGGGAAGGCGACGGAGGCGGCGATCCCGGCCGATCTCGAATCAGCGTCGCAGACCGCCCGCGACGCCCTCATCGAGATGGTCGCCGAAGCCGACGATGCGCTGATGGAGAAGTTCTTCGAGTCCGGAACGCTGACCCAGGACGAGCTCGTCGAGGGTCTCAAGCGCGCGGTGGCCGCCGGACGCATCTGTCCGCTCGTGTGCACGTCTGCCACGTCGAACATCGGCATGCAGCCGCTCCTCGATGCCATCGTCAACTACGTGCCCTCTCCGGCTGAGCGGCCATTCACGGCCACGGCGAAGGGATCGGAGGACAGCGTCGCCGTCAAGGCCGCCGACACCTCACCGGCCGCCGTGTTCGTCTGGAAGACCGTCGCCGACCCGTTTGCCGGGCGGATCACGATGTTCCGGGTCATCTCCGGCACGGTGAAGGCCGATTCGACGGTGCAAAACATCACACGGGAAACACCCGAGAGGTTCGGCCACTTGACGCTGCTGCAGGGAAAGACGCCCGCCAACGTACCAGAAATCCGAGCGGGCGATCTCGGCGCGGTGGCAAAGCTCAAGGACACGCTGACGAGCGATCTCCTTGGCGACAAGGCCGTGGCCTTCAGGGTGCTGCCCATCAAGTTCCCCGAGCCGGTGATCTCGTACGCCATCGAGCCCAAGACGCGCGGCGACGAGGAAAAGATCAGCACGGCGCTCCACCGGCTGCAGGAGGAGGACCCGAGCATCAGCTACAACCGCGAAGCGGAGACCAAGCAGCTGCTGCTCGCCGGCCAGGGCCAGTCACACATCGAGGTCACCGTCGCGAAACTGAAGCGCCGCTTCGGCGTCGATGTCAACCTCAAGATCCCGCGCATCCCGTATCGCGAGACGATCACCGCGTCGACCGAGGCGCACGGGCGCCACAAGAAGCAGACCGGCGGCCACGGACAGTTCGGGGACTGCAAGGTCAGGTTCGATCCGCTCCCGCGCGGCAGCGATTTCGAGTTCGTCGACGACATCTTCGGCGGCTCGATCCCGAGACAGTTCGTGCCGGCCGTCGAAAAGGGCCTCCAGGACGCCCGGCTCCGGGGCTTCCTGGCCGGCTATCCGATGGTCGATTTCCGCGCCACGGTCTTCGACGGGTCGTACCACCAAGTCGACTCGAACGAGCTCTCGTTCAAGATGGCGGCCTGGCTCGCCTTCAAGGACGGCATGTCGCGCGCACGCCCGACGCTGCTCGAACCGGTGATGGACGTCGAGGTCTATGCGCCGAGCGACTACGCGGGTGACTTGATGGGGGATCTCAACAGCCGGAGAGGCCGGATCGGCGGGATGGATACGCGCGGAGTCTCGACGGTCATCCGGGCGAAGGTCCCGATGGCCGAGATGCTGACCTACGAACAGCACCTCACGTCAGCCACCGGCGGACGAGGCTCCTATCACATGGAGTTCTCGCACTACGACGAGGTGCCCTCGCACCTGCACGGCAAGATCATTACCGCCGCGAAAGCGGAGCGGGGACAGGAAGCGGTGGAAGAAGCGTAGGGACGGATGGCTCTAGGCTTTAGGCTTTTGGCTCTAGGCAAGACCTTCGACCAAATAGTGGAAGACCTTCCAAGAGCCTAGAGCCGAGAGCCTAAAGCCGAACGTCTAGCTCCCGCCCGCTTTTCGGGGCGTGGATGTCGTCTTGGCCTTGCCGCGGGTATCGGACTTGGCGGACGCGCCCTTCGCGCGAGCCGGCTTGGCCTTTTTCGTTTCCGGCTCGGCCGATTCGCCATCGCCGGCGTCAGCCTTCTTGCCGCGCAGACGCTGGGCCGCGGCGCGGAGACGGCCGCCCACGCCAGTGGGCTTCTTCACTGCCGGCTTCTCACCCTTCTCCGCGGCGTTTGGATCGTACTCGCTGCCGACGAGCTCGATCTGCGCCACCTCGGCGCTGTCGCCGCGGCGGTAGCCGAGCCTGAGGATCCGCGTGTAGCCGCCCGGCCTCGCCTCGAAGCGCGGGGCGATGGTGTCGAACAGCTTGCTCACCACGTCGCGGTCCTGGATGTCGCGCAGCACGAGCCGGCGCGCATGTAGCGTCCGCCCATTCGCCGCATTGTCAGCGCCGGCCGCCAGGCCTCGCTTGGCGATCGTGATGATCCGCTCGACGAAAGGCCGCAGCTCCTTCGCCTTGGGCATCGTCGTCTCGATGTGCTCGTACTTGAGCAGCGCCGACGCCTGGTTGCGCAGCATGGCGATGCGGTGCTCGGTGACCCGCCCAAGCTTGCGGTGACTGACTCGGTGACGCATTGATGCTGTTCCTTGTGAGGACTTCAGGGCCCAGGGCTCAGGGACTCGAGTGCGCGAAGATCTTCGGCCTTACCCCGGTCGCCGATCTTCCTGATCCCTGCCAGCCCTGAGCCTTTAACCTACTCTTGTGCCTGTGCCGTCGGCTGGTCGAGCCGCATGCCGAGGCTCAGTCCCATCCCCGACAGAATCTCTTTGATCTCGTTGAGAGACTTCCGGCCGAAGTTCTTCGTCTTGAGCATCTCGCCTTCGGTCTTCTGTACGAGCTCGCGAATCGTCCGGATGTTCGCGTTCTTCAGGCAGTTGTACGAGCGCACCGAGAGCTCGAGCTCCTCGACGCTCTTGTCGAGGTTCTCGTTGAGTGGCCGGACGCCCGTCTCCGACGACAAATCCTGCTGCAGGTCGCCGGCGTCCTCGAGGTTGATGAAGATGTTCAGGTGGTCTCGGATCAGCTTGGCCGAGAGCGACACTGCGTCGCGCGGCGTCACCGACCCGTTGGTCCAGACATCCACCGTCAGCTTGTCGTAGTCGGTCGCCTGGCCGATGCGCGCCGCCTCGACGAGGTAGTTCACCTTCTTGATCGGCGAGTGCACCGAGTCGATCGGGATCCAGCCGATGCCGAGGTCCTCGTCAAAGTTCTTGTCGGCGGCGACGTAGCCACGGCCGCGCTTGATGCGCATCTCCATGTGGAGCTTGCCGCCGTCGGCCACCGTTGCGATGTGCGCGTCGGGCTCCAGGATTTCGATATCCGCATCGCCTTCGATGTCGCGGGCCTTCACCTCGCCCGACTTGTCGACGCGGAGATACAACGTCTTGGTCGTGTCGACGTGCATCTTGAGCGGAATCTGCTTGAGGTTCAGGATGATGTCGGTTGCATCCTCGACCACGCCCGGGATGGGCGAGAACTCGTGGAGCACGCCGTCGATCTTGACCGCGGTGACGGCCGCGCCGTCGATCGACGACAGGAGCACGCGCCGCATCGCGTTGCCGATGGTGGTGCCGAAGCCGCGCTCGAATGGCTGCGCGTAGAACCGTCCGAACCGGTCGGTGAGCGTCTCGCGTTCGAACTCGAGCCGCTTGGGTCGTTGAAAACCTTTCCAGAGCATGTGCCTTGCTTCCTTTCAATCGGACGCCCGTGGTTGAGCACCCGCCGGACCTGCGTTGAGTCCCCCGCCTCCCACCGCAGATCCGGGAAGGCTGCGGGCAGGGAACTAGCTGTCAGCTATCAGCACTCAGCCATCAGCTAAGAGCTTTCAGATCTCAATCGCTCGACTGAGACCGGCGTGCTCTTAGCTGACAGCTGGCAGCTAAGAGCCGAGAGCTACTTCGAATACAACTCGACGATCAACTGCTCCTGCACCGGCAGGTTGATCTGTTCCCGGGTCGGGAGCGACGCGATGCGCCCGGTCAGGTCGCCGGGATTGAACGACAGCCATTCGGGAATCCCGCGGCCCTTGACCTCTTCCATCGCGTGCTTGATGGCGGCGTTCTCGGCGCTGGTGCCGCGCACCGTGATGAGATCGCCGGCCTTGAGCGAATACGACGGCACGTCGACCTTGCGGCCGTTCACTGTGAAGTGCCCGTGACGAACCAGCTGCCGCGCCTGCGCGCGCGACGTCGCCAGGCCCAGCCGATAGATCACGTTGTCGAGACGCCGTTCGAGCAGCTGCAGCAGCGTCTCGCCGGTGATGCCGCGGGTGCGATCGGCCATCTCGAAATAGCGCCTGAACTGGTTCTCCAGCACGCCGTAGATCCGCTTGACCTTCTGCTTCTCGCGCAGCTGCAGGCCGTAGCCGACGAGCTTCGCCTTCCGCAGCTTGCCGTGCTGCCCTGGCGGCAGATTGCGCTTCTCAATCGCGCACTTCTCCGTGTAGCAGCGCTCGCCCTTCAGGAAGAGCTTCATGCCTTCGCGCCGGCAGAGCCGGCAGACGGGACCGATGTAACGTGCCATTCTGTTAGATCCTTCTCGCTTCCAGTTTCCAGCTTCCCGCTTCCAGCCTCACCGCCGCTCCAAGCGCGAATCGCTGGAAGCCGGGAGCTGGGAGCTGGCAGCTCCCGTTAGACTCGTCGACGCTTCGGCGGCCGGCACCCGTTGTGCGGAATCGGCGTGACGTCGCGAATCGACTTGACGTCGATCCCGATCGTTTGCAGGGCTCGGATGGCCGACTCGCGCCCGGCGCCAGGCCCCTTGACCTTGACCTCGACGCTGCGCATGCCGAACGCCTTTGCGGCGTTGCCGGCGGAAATCGCCGCCTGCGTCGCGGCAAACGGGGTGCCCTTGCGTGAGCCCTTGAAGCCGATGCCTCCAGCGCTCGACCACGCGACCACGTTGCCCTCGGGATCGGTGATCGTCACGATCGTGTTGTTGAACGAGGCCTGGATGTGCGCGTAGCCGTGGTGCACGATCCGCTTCTCGCCGCGCTTCTTGAACGTCTTTTTCTTGACCGGCTTGCCGGCGCCCTTCTTTCCACCTTCAGGGGGTGCCGACGCGTCAATCGGGTCGTTTTTTGCCATAAATTCTCAGTTCTCAGCTTTCAGCCTCCCAGCTTCCAGCCATCTCGCCTCTGCCACGCTCGCCGACGGGAAGCTGACAGCTGACAGCTGGACGCTGAGAGTCTATACCGTCTTCTTCTTTGCCACCGCACCCTTGCGGGGACCCTTGCGCGTGCGCGCGTTGGTGCGCGTGCGCTGGCCGCGGACCGGCAGGTTGCGGCGGTGCCGCATGCCGCGCCAGCTGCCGATCTCCATCAGGCGCTTGATGTTCATCGAGATCTCCTTGCGGAGATCGCCTTCCACCCGGCCCTGCTCCTCTATGACCCGGCTGATCTTCCGGACGTCGTCCTCGGACAGGTCCTTGACGCGGATGTCCGCGCTGACCCCGGCTTCCGTGAGGATGTCGTTCGAGCGCTTGCGCCCGATTCCGTAGATGTAGGTCAGCCCGATCTCGACCCGCTTGGTGCGCGGGAGGTCGATGCCTGCGATACGTGCCATTCGTGAACCTCTTAGCTATCAGCTATCAGCTATCAGCTTGCAGCTATCAGCATGTTCTCAGCTGAAAGCTGAGGGCTGACGGCTGACAGCTAATGCTATCCCTGCCTCTGCTTGTGCTTCTGATTCGAGCAGATCACCCGCACCACGCCGCGGCGGCGGACGACCTTGCACTTGTCACACATCCGTTTGACCGACGCTCTGACCTTCATGTTTTCTCCCGGGGGACTTCGTCCCCCGGACCCCCTTACACGCTCGCTCGCGGGGACCCCGACGCCCCGCTCCGCTCACGTGGCTCGCTCGCTCCGCTCACTCGCTGCTGACAGCTGACAGCTAGCGGCTGAGAGCTTCCCATTACAACTTCTCGACAATCCGACCCCGCGTCAGATCGCGGGACGACAGTTCCAGCCGCACGCGATCACCGACCAGCACGCGGATGAAGTTCCGCCCCGGTCCCCGCGGCGCGTGCGCCACGACCTCACGCTGCCGATCGATCCCGACCCGGTAGAGCCCGTGCGGCAGCGTTTCCAGCACCGTGCCTTCGAGGCTGACCGACATCGCCTCTCGTCTCCGCCTACGCCACTACGTGGCTATGGCGGACCCGCCGTAGCCTTGGCGAAGGCGGGCCTATCATCGCGCGCCAGCCGGCGCCGCGGAGCGTTCCGTCAACACCAGCGGTCCGTTCTTCGTGACCGCCACGGTATGCTCGAAATGCGCCGACAGGCTCCCGTCGCGCGTCACCGCCGTCCACCCGTCGCGCAACACCTTCACCGCCGGCCGCCCCATGTTCACCATCGGCTCGATGGCGAGCACCATGCCCTCGGCCAGTCTCGGTCCGCGCCCCGGCTCGCCGTAGTTGGCAATCTGGGGCTCCTCGTGCAGCTGCGCGCCGATCCCGTGCCCGACGAATTCGCGGACAACCGAGAACCCGGCCGCCTCGACGTGCTCCTGAATCGCATGACCGATGTCCGAGACGCGGCCTCCCAGCCGCACCTGAGCGATGCCTCTCTGCAGCGACTCCTGCGTGACGCGAAGCAAACGATGCACATCGTCGGACACCTGCCCGACCGGGACAGTGACCGCCGAGTCGCCGTAGAAGCCGCCGAGCTTCACGCCCATGTCGAGCGAGATGATGTCGCCCTCCGAGAGCGCGCGCTTCGCCGGAATGCCGTGCACGACCTCGTCGTTCACCGACGCGCAGAGCGTTGCCGGATAGCCGCGGTAACCCTTGAACGCGGGCTCGGCCCCGGCCGCCAGCACCAGCCGCTCGGCCGCCGCATCCAGGTCCGCCGTCGTCACGCCGGGGCCCACCATCGCGGCCAGCTCGGCCAGTACTTCGGCCACCAGGACGTTCGCCCGGCGCATCTGCTCGATCTCACGCGGCGACTTGCAGACGATCACAGCGCTACGCCTCCAGCAGACGCGGCCGCGTTCACCGCGGCGTCCACGGCGGCCGTCACCACGTCGGCCGGCCGGTTTCCGTTAATAGAGCGAAACGTGCTCCGCACCGAATAGTAGTCGACGAGCGGCTGGCTCTGACGCTGGTACACCTTCAGGCGCTCCCGCACGATGTCATCGCCATCGTCGACACGCGTCACCAGCCGGCCGCCGCACTTCTCACACTTGCCCTTCCACTGGACCGCCGCGTTCGTACCGCACTTTCCGCAGATGCGGCGCGTGGCCAGGCGACGCACCAGCACGTCCTCCGGCACGACCACGTCGAGCACCACCAGCGGTCCACGGCCGTCAACCATCCGATCGAGCGCCGAGGCCTGCTCCACCGTCCGGGGAAAGCCATCGAGCACGAAGCCATGCCTGGCGTCGTCGCGATCGAGCCGGCCCTGCACGATCCCGATCATCACGTCGTCGCTGACCAGCCGGCCGGCGTCCATGGTCGCCTTCGCCACTGCCCCGAGCGGCGTGCCTTCCTGCACCGCTTCGCGCAGGATGTCGCCGGTCGAGATCCTCGGCAGCCCGCGCCTCTGCGCAAGACGCTCGGCCTGCGTCCCTTTGCCGGCGCCTGGCGGGCCGAGCATCACGACGTTCAGGCCCGAGGCATGACGTTCGCCGGCTCCGCCAGCTCGCAGCTGCACCTACTGTCCTCGTCTCCCGCGGATCCGTGTCTTCTTCATGAAACCGTCGTAGTGCCGCATGATGAGCTGCGACTCGACCTGGTTCACCGTATCCATGGCAACGCCGACAATGATCAGCAGCGAAGTGCCCCCGAAAAAGAACGTGACGCCGAGCCCGTCGGTAATCCAGCGCGGCGTATACGTGTCGAGCGTCGCCCCGATGAACGGGATCGGCGCGACCTTGAACCCGTTGATCAGGAACTCCGGCAACAGCGCGACGAGCGCCAGGTAGATGGCGCCGACCAGCGTGATCCGCGTCAGGATCGTGTCGATGTGCTCCGCCGTCCGCTTGCCGGGCCGGATCCCCGGAATGAACCCGCCGTACTTCCGCATGTTCTCCGCGACGTCATCCGGATTGAAGATGATCGCGGTGTAGAAGTAGCAGAAGAAGATGATGCCCGTCACATACAGCAGGTTGTAGAGCGGCATGCCCCACGCGAGCTGATCACTCAGGCTGCGCATCCAGCTGCCCTCGGCAAACATCGACGCCAGCGTCGCCGGAAATGCCAGGATCGACGACGCGAAGATGACCGGGATGACGCCGCCCGTGTTCACCTTGAGCGGAATGTGCGTGCTCGAACCGCCATACATCCGCCGGCCGACGACGCGCTTGGCGTACTGCACCGTCACCCGGCGGTGTCCGCGCTCGACGAAGACGATCGCGCCGATGACGCAAACCATCAGCACCAGCAGGAAGAGCAGCCGGATCGGCCCCATCTGGCCGGTCCGGAGCTGATCCAACGTGATGATCACGGCGCCCGGCAGGCCGACGACGATGCCGGCAAAGATGATGAGCGACATGCCGTTGCCGATGCCGCGTTCGGTAATCTGCTCGCCCAGCCACATGACGAACGCCGAGCCGGTGGTCAGCGTCAGCACGGTCATGAGCCGGAAGGCCCAGCCCGGGCTGTAGACCAGGGGCAGCCCGCCGGCAATCTCGGTCGTCCGCTCGAGGAAGAACGCAATGCCCAGCGCCTGGACGACGCTCAAGACGATCGTCCCGTAGCGGGTGTACTGCGTGATCTTCCGGCGGCCGAGCTCGCCTTCCTTCGACAGCCGCTCGAGGTACGGCCAGACCACGGTCAGCAGCTGCAGGATGATCGACGCGCTGATATACGGCATGATGCCGAGCGCGAAGATCGTCATCTGCGACAGGTTCTGGCCGGAGAACATGTCGTAGAGGCCGAACATCGTGTTCTTGGCCTGGTCGGCGAGGAGCCGTAGCGCCTCCGGGTTGATGCCGGGCACGGGCACGTGCCCGCCAACTCGATACACCGCCAGCAAGCCAAGCGTGAACAGCACCCGCTTGCGCAGCTCGGGAACAGCGAAGATGTTCTTCAGACTGTCTTGCAGCATATAAGTGTTGGCGGCGACCGGAGGTCACCGCGACGTCAACTAAGCCAGTACTTCCGCGGTCCCGCCCGCGGCCGCGATCTTCTCGGCCGCCTTGCCACTGAACTTGTGCGCCCGCACCGTCAGCGCCTTGTCGATGTCGCCACGCGCCAGCACCTTGATCGGTCCACGCCGGCTGACGAGGCCTCGTTCGCGGAGCAGTTCCGGTGTCACCTCGACGCCGGCGTCGAAGCGCTCCTGGAGCGTGTCGAGGTTCACGACTTCGTACGCCTCACGGAACAGGTTGTGGAATCCCCGCTTGGGGACGCGGCGATGCAGCGGCATCTGACCGCCTTCAAAGCCGCGCTTGCGCTTGAAGCCCGAGCGCGATTTCGCGCCCTTGTGGCCTCGTCCCGCGGTCTTGCCGTTGCCGGAACCCTGGCCGCGGCCGATGCGCTTCTTCGAATGCGTCGAGCCCTTGGGCTTGCGCAGATTGCTGAGATCCATGGTTCGTTAATCTCTAAAGTCTGAAGTCTGACGCGTAAGGTCCGGCGTCGCCTCAGCTGTTCATTCCACCGTGACCAGGTGACGCACCTTGAGGATCATGCCACGCGTCTCCGGTGTGTCAGCCAGCGTGACCGAGTGCCTGATCCGGCGCAGCCCCATGCTGGTCACCACGCGCGCCTGATCGCGATTGAAACCGATCGGGCTCTTCACCAGGGTGATGGTCAGCCGCTGCTGCCCGGTCGGCGCGGACCCCTTCTTGATTCTAGGCATTGACGGCCTCTTCTTCTTCTTCCTTGCCGCGCAGCCGCCGGATCACCTTTGGATCCTTCAACCCGGCGAGGCCGGCGAACGTCGCCCTCACCACGTTGTGCGAATTGGCAGACCCGAGCGACTTGGTGAGCACGTTCTGAATCCCGGCCGACTCGACGACGGCGCGCACGGCGCCTCCGGCGATGATGCCGGTGCCGTCTGGTGCAGGCTTGAGGAGCACCTGCCCGGCGCCGAAGCGCCCGACGATGGGGTGCGGAACGGTCGTGCCGCTCAAGGGAACCCGAATCAACGACTTCTTCGCCGCCTCGATCCCCTTCTTGATCGCCGAGGGCACTTCCTTCGCCTTGCCGACGCCGAAGCCGACCACGCCGTGGCCGTCGCCGACAACGACGAGCGCGCTGAAGCTCAGGTTCTTGCCGCCCTTGACGACCTTGGTGACGCGGCTGATGTTGACGACCGTGTCCTTCAGTTCGAGCTGCGACGCGTCGATTCTCTCTCGTGTCTCAATCATAGCTATCAGCTTTCAGCTGTCTTTCGTAGTGTCCGGCTTCAGCCGGACCAACTCCGGGTCCGCCTGAAGGCGGACACTACGACGGCCTTCCTAGAACTCGAGTCCCGCTTCGCGCGCCGCCTCGGCGACCGCCCGGATCCGCCCATGATAGAGGAACCCACCGCGGTCGAACACGACACGCTTGATTCCCTTGGCGATGAGCCGCTCGGCGATCGTCTTCCCGAGCAGCTGCGCGCCAGCTTTGTTGCCGGGCCGCGCCGGTCCGCCGAGCTGCGGCTTCAGTGCGGGCTCGGTCGTCGCCACCGACGCTAGCGTCGTCCCGGTGAAGTCGTCGATGACCTGGGCGTAGGTGTGCGACACGCTGCGAAACACGCGCAGCCGCGGCCGCTCGGCGGTGCCGGCGATCCGCTGGCGCTGCCTGAGCGCGATCCGATGGCGTCGGTCCTTCTTGGTGTTGATCTTCATGTTTCAGCTCTCAGCTCTCAGCTCTCAGCTTTCAGCTCTCAGCTTCAGAACATCAGCAAACGGGCTGATAGCTGACAGCTGATGGCTGATGGCTGATGGCAGACGACTTACTTCGCTCCCGTCTTGCCAGCCTTCTTCTTCAGCACTTCACCCGTGTAGCGAACGCCCTTCTGCTTGTACGGATCGGGCTTGCGCAGCCGCCGGATGTTGGCGGCCACCTGCCCGACCGCCTGGCGGTCGACGCCGGTCACGGTGATGTGCGTCTGCTTGTCGATCGCGATGTCGATCCCGGCCGGTATGTCGAACACGACCGGGTGCGAGTAGCCCAGCGCGAACACGACCTGCTTGCCCTTGACCTCGGCGCGGTAGCCGACGCCGACGATGTCGAGGTCCTTCCGGAAGCCCTCGGTCACGCCCTTGACGGCGTTGGCGACCAGGCTGCGTGCGAGGCCGTGGAACTTGCCGAGCTGCGGGTCCTCGCGGAGCAGCCGCGCGCTGAGCGTGTCGCCCTCGAGCTCGAAGCCGATTCCGGCCGGCAACGCCTGCCGCAGGCTGCCCTTGGGCCCCTTGATTTCGACAACGCCCGGCTGGACGTCAATCTTGACGCCCTTGGGAACCGCGATGGGTTTCTTGCCAATTCGTGACATGGTCTTTAGCTCTCAGCTGTCAGCTTTCAGTTCTCAGCGTCTCGAGGACTTTCAGCGCTTTTGCTGAAAGCTGACAGCTGAGAGCTGAGTGCTGAACTACCACACGTTACAGAGCACTTCGCCGCCGACGCCGACCTTGACCGCTTCGCGGCCGGTCATGACGCCACGCGACGTCGTCAGGATGCTGGTGCCGAGACCGGCCAGTACGTCCGGCACCGCGTCGCGACCGAAGTAGACGCGGCGTCCCGGCCGGCTGACGCGCTGGATGCCGGTGATGACCCGTTCGCCGCGCGGTCCGTACTTGAGGAAGACCCGCAGCTGCGCCTGGACGCGCTCGCCCGGCTGGACGTCGAGGACCTTGAAGCTCTGGATGTAACCTTCGCTCTCGAGAATCCGCGCGATCTCCACCTTGAGCCTGGAGGACGGCATCTCCACCCGGGCCTGCCGGGCGAGCGTCGCGTTACGAATCCGCGTCAGCATGTCTGAAATTGGATCGGTCATGTTTCTTTAGCTCTCAGCTTTCAGCTTTCAGCCCTCAGCCTCCATCTCTCAGCATGTTCCTCTTGCCAGCCTCTCTCGCCTTCCGGCTGAGTGCTGACAGCTGAGAGCTGACGGCTTGCTTACCAACTGCTCTTGGTCACCCCTGCGATGTCGCCCTCGAGCGCCAGCTTGCGGAAGCACAGGCGGCAGAGCGCGAACTTCCGCAGATACGCACGGGGCCGCCCGCAGCGCTTGCAGCGGTTTCTCAGCCGGACCTTGAACTTCGGCGTCTTCGCTTCCTTGGCGATCTTTGCAGTCGTGGCCATGTTTGCCTTTGTCTTCTCTCTCTAGCGACTTACGGGCTCTGCGTTGCGGAACGGCATCCCGAGCAGCTGCAGCAGCTTGCGTGACTCTTCGTCGGTCTTGGCGCTCGTGACGACCGAGATGTTCATCCCGCGGGCCTTGTCGACCTTCATGTAGTCGATCTCGGGGAAGAGCAGCTGGTCCTTGAGTCCGAGCGTGAAGTTGCCGCGGCCGTCGAAGCCCTTCGGCGACACGCCGCGGAAGTCGCGCACGCGCGGCAGCGCGACCGACACGAGGCGGTCGAGGAACTCCCACATCCGCTCGCCCCTGAGCGTGACCATCGCGCCGATGGGCATGCCCTTGCGCAGCTTGAACTGCGCGATGGACTTCTTCGACCGCGTGATCACGGGCTTCTGACCGGTGATGCGCGCGATTTCGTCGGCGCCGGTGTCGGCGATCTTGGCGTTCTGCGTCGCCTCGCCGAGGCCCATGTTGACGACCACCTTCTTGATCTTGGGAATGGCCATCACGTTCTTGTAGCCGAATTCCTTCGAGAGGGCGGCCGTGACTTCCTTCTCGTAACGTTCTTTGAGGCGGCTCATTTGTCCACCACTCCCTCGCACTTGCGGCAGATGCGGACCTTGCGGCCGTCGCCGAGAATCTTGCGGCCGAGCCGGGTCGGCTTGTCGCACTCGGGACAGACCATCTGCACGTTCGACGCGTGCAGCGACGCCTCGCGCTCGACCACGCCGCCCTTGATCTGGCGCTGCGGGTTCGGCTTGGTGTGCCGCTTGATGAAATTCACGCCTTCGACGATGAGGCGGTTCTTCGCGGCATCGACCTTGAGCACGCGCCCGCGCTTGCCCCGGTCCTTGCCGGTGATGACCACCACATTGTCGTTGCGGCGAATGGGTGTTGCGAGTTTAGACATAGCTTTCAGTTCTCAGCTCTCAGCTCTCAGCGTCGCGAATTCAGTGGTGCCACTGATTGCTGACAGCTGATGGCTGATGGCTTCCTCTAGAGCACCTCTGGCGCCAGCGAAATGATCTTCATGAACTTCCGCTCGCGCAGCTCGCGCGCCACCGGCCCGAAGACGCGGGTGCCGACGGGCTCGTTCTGATCGTTGACCAGCACAGCGGCGTTGCGGTCGAAGCGGATGTAGCTGCCATCCTTCCGTCGCTGCTCCTTGCGCGTGCGGACGATGACCGCCTTGACGACCTGGCCCTTCTTGACCGTCGAGTCCGGCGTCGCTTCCTTCACCGACGCGGTGACGATGTCGCCGAGCCGGGCGTAGCGGCCCGTCGAGCCGCCGATCGGATTGATGACGGCGATCTTGCGCGCACCGGAGTTGTCGGCCACGTCGAGGATCGATCGCATCTGGATCATGGCTAGACCTCCTTCGCTTTCTCGACCACGCGCGTCACGACCCAGCGCTTGCGGCGGCTGAGCGGTCGGCTCTCGACGATCGCCACGCGGTCGCCGATCTTCGCGTCGTTGGCCTCGTTGTGCGCGAGGAACTTCGACGTCCGTTTGCTGGTCTTTCCGTACAACTCGTGCCGGATCTGACGCTCAACCGCCACGACAACGCTCTTGTCCATCTTGTCGCTGACGATGACGCCGGTGATTTCCTTGCTCGCCATCTACCGACTCTCCTTCTCGCGCAGCACGGTCTTCACGCGCGCCAGATCGCGGCGAAGGGCCTTGAGCTTGTGTCCGGCCTCGAGTTGCCCCATCGACTTCTGAATCCGCAGCCGGAAGACCTGGTCGTCCCACTCCCTGATGCGCTGCTGCAATTCGTCGACGCCGAGGTCACGTATCTCGGCTACCTTCATAGCGCTCTCTCCTGGGCGAACCGGGTCGCGAAGCGGGTCTTGATCGGCAGCTTGGCCGCGGCCAGCTGGAGCGCCCGTCGCGCGTCGACCTCGTTCACGCCTTCCATTTCGAACATGATGCGCCCGGGCCGGACCACGCACACCCACTGATCGGGTGCGCCCTTGCCCTTGCCCATGCGCGTTTCCAGGGGCTTCTTGGTGATCGGCTTGTCGGGGAACACGCGCACCCAGATCTTGCCGCCGCGCTTGATGAAACGGGTCATGGCGACGCGCGCCGCTTCGATCTGCCGGTCGGTCAGCCAGCACGGTTCGAGCGCCTTCAGCCCATAGTCGCCGAACGACACGTCGGACCCGCGCCACGCCTTGCCGCGCATGCGGCCGCGCTGCTGTTTCCGATACTTGACCTTCTTCGGCATCAACATAAAATCAAAACCCTATGTATAGCTCTCAGCTATCAGCTTTCAGCTCCATCAGCTTCTCACCGCGCCCGGTCTCACTGGCACCAGACTGAGAGCTGATAGCTGATGGTCGTTCCTAGCGCCGCTCTGCCCCAGCCGGGCGCCGCGGCGTCCGGTAGTCTTCCTCGCGGCCAATCCGCGGCGCGAGGCGCTCGCCCTTGTAGAGCCACACCTTGACGCCGATCGCGCCATAGGTCGTGAACGCCTCCGCGAAGCCGTAGTCGATGTCGGCGCGCAGCGTCTGCAGCGGCAATTGGCCGTGCAGGTACCACTCGGAACGCGCGATCTCCGCGCCGTTCAGCCGCCCGGACACGCGCACCTTGATGCCGCGCGCGCCGAACCGCAGCGCCGACTCGACGGCCTTGCGCATCGCGCGGCGGAACGCGACGCGCTTCTCGAGCTGCATCGCCACCGATTCGCCGATGAGCTGCGCGTCGAGCTCGGGCTTCTGGATTTCCTGAATATTGATGAAGACCTCGCGATTCGTCTGCTTCTGAATCTCGGTCTTCAGCTTGTCGACTTCGGTTCCCTTGCGGCCGATGATGATGCCCGGCCGCGACGTATAGATGTCGATCTTGAGCTTGTTGGCGGCCCGCTCGATCTCGATCTTCGACACACCGGCGTGCGCGAACCGCTCCTTGAGCTTGTCACGCAGCTTCAAGTCCTCGTGGAGGAGCTTGGCGTAGTCGCGATCGGCGAACCAGCGCGAACGCCAGGTCTTGTTGAAGCCGAGCCGGAACCCGTTCGGATGAACTTTCTGTCCCATTTTGCAATCGCCTCAGACTTTCGCCGTTTTCTTCTTCGCGCCGCCGGCGCGCGCAGCCGCCGGCTTCTTCGCGGTCGACTTCTTTGCGGACGTTCTCTTGGACTTGGCGGCCTTGGGCTTGGCGCCCCGCGGACGCTTCGGCGTCTCGCCTTCAGGCCCCGCGACCGCGACCACGGCGGACGGCCGCTCGGTCACCGCGACGGTCAGGTGCGCCGTGCGCTTGACGACACGAAACGCGCGGCCCATCGGGGCAGGGCGAATCCGCTTCTGCGACGGACCCTGGTTCGCGTAGCAGGCGGCCACGAACAGCCGCTCCACGTCGCCGCCGAATCCTTCCTTCTGCTGCGCGTTGGCGATCGCCGAACGCAGCACCTTTTCGATGTCGCGCGCCACGCTCTTGCGGGCGAACTGCAGCGTCGCCAGCGCCGCGTTGACGTCACGGCCGCGGATGAGATCGAGGACCAGCCCCGCCTTCTGCGCCGAGGTGCGCACGTACTTCGCTGTTGCGTGTGCCTGAACCGCCATTAGCCACCAGCCTTGGGCGCGGCGGCTCCGGCCGGCGCCGCGGGCGCCACCGACGCCGCCTTGTCGGCCTTCGTCGTATGCCCCTTGAACGCGCGGGTCGGCGCGAACTCACCGAGTTTGTGGCCCACCATGTTCTCGGTCAGGTACACCGGGATGAACTTCTTCCCGTTGTGCACGGCGAGCGTGTGCCCCACCATCTCGGGAATCACCGTCGAACGGCGAGACCAGGTCTTGAGCACCTTCTTCTCGCCGCCGCGGTTCATGATCTCCACCTTCTCGAGCAGCGGTACGTCGACGAAGGGACCCTTTTTGAGCGATCTGGACATGATTTCTAGCTCTCAGCTCTCAGCTGTCAGCTCTCGGCTGACGGACCTCTATTTTTTGCGTCGCTGAACGATGAACCTATCCGTCACCTTGCGATTGCGCGTCTTGTAGCCCTTGGTCGGCTGGCCCCACGGCGATACCGGATGCCGTCCGCCTGAGGTCTTGCCCTCACCGCCACCGAGCGGGTGGTCGACCGGGTTCATCGCGACGCCGCGCACGTGCGGCCGCTTGCCCATCCACCGGCTCCGGCCCGCCTTGCCGATCGAGACGTTCTCGTGGTCGACGTTGCCGACCTGACCGATCGTCGCCAGGCACTCGGCGTGAATCTTCCGGATTTCGCCCGAGGGCATCTTGACCGACGCGTATTCGCCGTCTTTCGCCACGACCTGCACCGACGACCCGGCGCTGCGCGCGATCTGGCCGCCCTTGCCAACCTTGAGCTCGACGTTGTGCACCTGCGTGCCGAGCGGGATGTGCTTGAGCGGGAGCGCATTGCCCGGCAGGATGTCGACGTTGTCACCGGCGATGATCGTGTCGCCCACCTTCAACCCGAGCGGCTGCAGGATGTAGCGCTTCTCGCCATCGGCGTAGGTCAGCAGCGCAATCCGCGACGAGCGGTTCGGGTCGTACTCGACGGTCGACACGGTGGCCGGAATGTCGCGCTTGTCGCGCTTGAAATCGATGATGCGGTAGTTGCGCTTGTGCCCGCCGCCGCGCCACCACGACGTCACCTCGCCGCGATTGTTCCGGCCGCCGGACTTGCGCAGCGGCTCGGTCAGCGGCTTGTACGACTCGCTCGTCGTCACCTCGTCGAACGTCTGGACGGTCTGAAACCGTCGTCCGGGCGAGGTCGGGTTGTACTTTCTGATTGGCATGGTCTGTCTTTTCCTGATCCAGCCTTCGGGCTTACGCGCCTTCGAGGAACTCGGGGATCTTCTCGCCTTCCCGGAGCTTCACGTAGGCCTTCTTCCAGTCCGATCGCTGACCCATGAAGCGGCCCTGGCGCTTGAACTTGCCGTGCGCGATCGCCGTCCGCACGGCTTCGACTTTCGAGCCGAGGAGCTTCTCGACCGCGCGCTTGATGTCGACTTTGGTCGCCCCGACGTGCACTTCGAAGACCACCGTGCGGTTGTCCTCGCGCAAGAGCGTGGTCTTCTCGGTGATGAGCGGGCGGCGGATGACGTCTGTGAGTTTCATAGCTTTCAGCTTTCCAGCTCTCAGCTCTCAGCTCTCAGGCATCAGTGCTTCACTGATAGCTGACAGCTGATGGCTGACGGCTAGGCCAGCGCCTCCTGCAACTTCTCGAGCGCATCCTTCGTCGTGACGACGCGCGATGTATCGATGATGTCGCGCGCGGTTACCCGGTTGCTCGCGACGAGCGACACGCCAGCAAGGTTGCGCGCCGACACGGCGAAGCCCTCGTCGAGCGTCACGTCGATTACCAGAGTCTTCCCGGTCGCGCCGAGCCGCTTGAAGAGCTCGGCGGTCGTCTTCGTCTTGCGGTCGCTCGCTTCCAGCCGATCGACGACGATCACCGCTCCCTCGTTCAGCTTCTGCGCGAGGGCCGCCACGATCGCGCCGCGGTGCACCTTCTTCGGCAGGTCGTAGGCGTAGCTGCGGGGCATGGGGCCGAACACGGTGCCGCCCTTGCGCCACAGCGGGTTGCGGATCTCGCCGACACGCGCCCGGCCGGTGCCCTTCTGCCGCCACGGCTTCTTGCCGCTGCCGCTGACCAGCGCCCGGTTTTTCGTCGCGTGGGTGCCGCGGCGCTCGGAGGCGTTTTCTTGCACGACGGCTTCCCAGATCAGCCCGACCTTCAAGCGTCCGCCGAACACCTCGTCATTCAGCTCGACCGCGCCGACCTTCTCGTTGTTGCCGTTGACGACGTCGAGCTTCATTTCTTCCCCTTCACAGCCTTCGACGGCTTCTCGACCTGCGGCTTGGGATCGGGCTTGCGCGCGATCGCCTTGCGCACGATCAGGTACCCGCCCGGCGCTCCAGGGACGGCGCCCTTCAGCACCAGCAGGTTGTTCTCGGCATCGATCTGCACGACCTTCAGGTTGCGCGTCGTGACGCGGTCGCCGCCCATCCGTCCGGCCGCGCGCATGCCCTTGACGACGCGCGACGGGAACGACGAGGCGCCGATCGAGCCGGGCGCGCGGTGGAACATCGAGCCGTGCGTCGCGGCGCCGCCGCGGAAGTTGTGGCGCTTCATGACGCCCTGGAAACCCTTGCCGCGGCTGATGCCGATGACGTCGACGCGATCGCCGTTCGCGAAGATGCCCGTGACGAGCACCTGATCGCCGGGCTTCAGCGCCTCGCTGCCGGCCGCCTGCGTCACTTCGCGCCGCACGCGCGTCGGCGGCACGCCCGCCTTCTTGTAATGACCCGCGAGCGGCTTGCGCACCCGCGCTGGTCGGTCTTCGACGAGGCCGATCTGCACCGCCTCGTATCCGTCGGTCGCCTTTGCCTTGGCCTGCACGACGACGCAGGGCCCGGCCTGGATGACGGTCCCGGGAGTGGCCGTGCCATCCTGCCCGAACACCTGGGTCATGCCCAGCTTCTTGCCGATGATTCCTGTAACCATTATTTAGAGCTCGCGGGGCCCCACCCCCGCTCGCGCTGCCTCGCGCATTCGCGCTCGGCAGCAGCCGCAGGCGCTGCTGATAGCCGCACCCGGGCTGGGTCGTTCTTCATCTCAGCACCGCCAGGCGTCCGTGCCAGCGGTACCGCGTTCCCTCTACTTGTGCTCTTTGCCGAACGCCTTGATCTCCACGTCCACGCCGGCCGGGAGGTCGAGCTTCATCAGCGCGTCGACCGTCTGCGGCGTCGGTTCGAAGATGTCGATCAGCCGCTTGTGCGTGCGCAGTTCGAACTGCTCGCGCGACTTCTTGTCGACGTGCGGCGACCGCAGCACGGTCCACTTGTTCTTGTCGGTCGGCAACGGAATCGGCCCCGCCAGCCGCGCACCGGTGCGCCGCGCCGTGTCCACGATCTCCGTCGTCGACTGATCCAGCACGCGGCTGTCGTACGCCTTGAGCCGGATGCGGATCTTGTCGCTGAATGCTGAAGCCACGTTATTGATCCTTGCAATGCTGACTGCTGAATGTTGAATGTTGAAGTAAATGCTGAAGTTCCAACTTCGAACTTCCCTTCAGCATTCAGCATTCAGCATTCAGAATTTCTTTTTACGTCTTGCCCTGCACTCGGGCGACGACTTCTTCGCTCACGTTGTTCGGCGCCGGTTCGTAGCGATCGAAGTGCATCGAGTAGGTCGCGCGCCCCTGGGTCCGCGACCGCAGGTCCGTGGCATAGCCGAACATCTCGGCGAGCGGCACCCGCGCGTTGATGATCTGCGTCCCGCCGCGGTCTTCCTGCGACTGAATGTGGCCGCGGCGGCCCGACAGGTTGCCGATGACGTCGCCCATGTGCTCCTTGGGCACGACCACCTCGACCCGCATGATCGGCTCGAGCAGCACCGGCTTCGCTTTCTTCGCGGCGTCCTGGAACGCCATCGAGCCGGCGATCTTGAACGCCATTTCCGACGAGTCGACGTCGTGGTACGAGCCGTCGTACAGCTCGATGCGCACGTCGTCGATCGGGTAGCCGGCGAGGACGCCGCGTGTGAGCGCTTCCTTGATGCCCTCGTCAACCGGCTTGATGAATTCCTTCGGAATCGAGCCGCCGCTGATCTCGTTCTCGAAGATGTAGCCCGACCCGGGCTCGCCCGGATAGAGGTGAATCTTCACGTGGCCGAACTGGCCGCGGCCGCCGGTCTGCTTGGCGTACTTCATCTCGCCGTCGGCAGGCCGCGTGAGCGTTTCCTTGTAGGCGACCTGCGGCCGGCCGACCGTGGCCTCGACGCCGAACTCGCGTTTGAGGCGGTCGACGATGATCTCGAGATGCAGCTCGCCCATCCCGGCGATGACGACTTCGCCAGTGGCCTGGTCGGTCTTGACCCGGAACGTCGGGTCTTCGGCCATGAGCTTCTGCATGCCCGCGCCGAGCTTTTCCTGGTCGGCCTTGGTCTTCGGCTCGATGGCGAGCGAGATGACCGGCTCCGGGAAGTCCATCGACTCGAGGACGACCGGCTTTTTCTCGTCGCACACCGTGTCGCCGGTCGTGACCGTCTTGAGGCCGACGGCGGCGGCGATGTCGCCCGCGTAGACTTCCTTGATCTCTTCGCGCTTGTTCGCGTGCATCTTGAGCAGCCGGCCAAGACGCTCGGTCTTCTGCTTGGTCGAGTTGAAGACCGACGATCCCGACGTCATGACGCCGGAGTAGACGCGGATGAATGTGAGCTGACCGACGAACGGGTCGGTCATGATCTTGAACGCCAGCGCCGAGAACGGCGCGTTGTCGGCGGCCGGCCGCTCGACGATGGCCTCGGGTCCCTTGTCCGGGTCGAAACCCTTGATCGCGGGCACTTCAACCGGCGACGGCAGGTAGTCGACGATGGCGTCGAGCAGCGGTTGCACGCCCTTGTTTTTGAAGGCCGAGCCGCAGATGACAGGCACGAAAGCAGGCTCCGCCTTCTCGCCCTCGGTGTGAACCGAGCTGTTGACGCGCTTGCGCAGCGCCGCCTTGATTTCCGCCTCGGTGATCTCTTCACCGTGGAGGTACTTCTCGAGAAGCTTGTCGTCGGCCTCGCTCACCTTCTCGATGAGCTGCTCGCGATACTTCAGCGCCTCGTCCATCATATCGGCAGGAATTTCCGACACGACGTAGTCCGCGCCCATCGTCTCGTCCTTGTAGGTGATCGCCTTCATCTGGACGAGGTCGATCACGCCGACAAACTTGTCCTCGGCGCCAATCGGGAGCTGAATCGCGACGGGATTTCCGCCGAGTTTGGAGATGATCTGCTCGAACGTCCGTTTGAAGTCCGCGCCGATGCGGTCCATCTTGTTGACGAAGCAGATGCGCGGCACGCGGTACTTGTCGGCCTGGCGCCAGACAGTCTCCGACTGCGGCTCGACGCCGGCGACCGAGTCGAACACGGCGACGGCGCCGTCGAGCACGCGCAGCGACCGCTCGACTTCGGCGGTGAAGTCGACGTGGCCAGGCGTATCGATGATGTTGATGCGGTGCTCGCGCCAGAAGCAGGTCGTCGCGGCGGACGTGATGGTGATGCCGCGCTCCTGTTCCTGCTCCATCCAGTCCATGACCGCAGTGCCGTCGTGCACCTCGCCGATCTTGTACGTGATGCCCGTATAGAACAGGATCCGTTCAGTCGTAGTGGTCTTGCCGGCATCGATGTGCGCCATGATGCCGATGTTGCGCGTGCGAAGAAGCGGTGTTTCCCTAGGCATTGCCCGTTACCAGCGATAGTGCGCGAAGGCCTTGTTGGCCTCGGCCATGCGATGCACGTCTTCGCGCTTCTTGACGGCGCCCCCGCGGAGGTTGGCCGCGTCCATGAGCTCGTTGGCGAGCTTTTCCTTCATCGTCTTGCCGTCGCCGCGCTCGCGCGCGTAGCCGACCAGCCAGCGAATGCTGAGCGACAGGCGCCGATTCGGATTGACCTCGACCGGAACCTGGTAGTTCGAACCGCCGACGCGGCGCGACTTGACCTCGAGCGCGGGCTTGACGTTCTCAACCGCCTTCTTGAAGACCTTGATCGGATCGTCGCCGGTCTTTTCCTGAATCGTCGACAGGCTCGCGTACATGATCTGCTCGGCCGTGCTGCGCTTGCCGTCGCGCATCAGCGTGCTGATGAACTTGGTCACGAGCGCGCTGCTGTACAGCGGGTCGAGGGGCACTTCGCGCTTGGGTACTTCTCGTCGTCTTGGCATATCTCAGCTTCCAGCTTCCAGCATCCAGCTTCCCGTCCTGCCTCCCCAATGCGCTGGGAGCTGGCAGCTGGAAGCCGGCGGCCGACTAGGACTTCGGTCTCTTCGCTCCGTACTTCGAACGGCCCTGCTTCCGGCCCTGCACGCCAACGGCGTCGAGCGTGCCGCGGACGACGTGATAGCGGACGCCCGGCAGATCCTTGACTCGGCCGCCGCGGATGAGCACCAGCGAGTGCTCCTGCAGGTTGTGGCCGACGCCCGGGATGTAGGTCGTGACTTCGATCTTGTTCGTGAGCCGCACGCGCGCAACCTTGCGCAGCGCCGAGTTCGGCTTCTTCGGCGTCTGCGTGAAGACGCGAACACAGACGCCGCGCTTCTGCGGGCTGTCCTGCAGCGCCGGGCTCTTGGTCTTGGTCAGGACCTTCTCTCGTCCCTTGCGCACCAGCTGACTGATAGTCGGCACGTTTACTCCAAGCGCGCCTTCGCGCGCGGACTCCAAGCGCGCAGCTCTCGCACGCGCAGAAAAACGGTCACAGGAACGAAGAGCTCACGCCCATTCGCGCCGTGACGGCCACGCCACCTGCCTGCGCAAGCGGCGCAGGCCTGTGATCCGGTGCTCCAAGCCTAGGGAGCCGCCGAAGCGGCCCGGCACTTGGAGCTGACTTACCCTATAAAGGTTGATGATGCTGCGCCTCTCGTGTGCTCGAGGCGTCGGCGATGCGGTGCCCGCGCTTGATCGCTTTCGGTGCTGCGATTCGCGCGATGGGGCGCCGCGTCTTGGAGTCTGGCCCTAGATAGGGTGTCCCAGGGCCGACCAGAACCTTGCAAATATAACAAAGAGGGAAAGGGGGATCAAGTCCCCCCCTCAAAAACAAGGAAACTAGCGCTTGATTGTCTCGCCGAGATCTTTCACCGCCTGGCCCACCTTCCGGCGCACCGTGCCAAGAGTCTCCTGAACGTCCCCCTCGGCTTCGTCCTCCAGTCCCTCTTCCCTAAGCCGTTCATCGTCAGTGAGATCGCCTACGCCCTGCTTGATCTTGCCCTTCACCTGTTTGGCCTTGCCGTCGAGCTCGTCGCGATTCATATCGGCTCCTTGAGTGTCCTGCGGCAACCACCGTCCGCAGGCAGGATGACTTCAAGAAGCGGTGCGTCATCCTTAAATATCGTGGGCCAGGTCGAGTGACAGTTTGGCGCAGTCGCGCAACGGGCTGGCTGGGTTAGGATTACGAGCTATGCCGCGACTGATACAGGCGCCGGCCGTCGTCCAGGCGGCGGGGACCAAGCCGAAGCGAATCGAGGAGTACGCCGGGCGCGTAAACTCTGGCCATGCAGGAGTTAGCGTCGCAAGGATGGTGTCGCCCTCCGGATGGCAGGAACCGGGGCAACGGCCTGAGTTCGAAGAGATCACGGTCGTCTTGCGAGGCCTCCTGCGCGTCGAGCACGAGACCGGCATCATAGATGTCCGCGCGGGTCAGGCCATCGTAACCGCGCCCGGCGAGTGGATCCGTTACAGCACCCCGGAACCCGACGGCGCCGAGTACGTCGCCGTCTGCCTCCCGGCGTTCTCGCCATCCACAGTCCATCGGGACGGGGACACTCAACCGTGACTGTCCCCGGGGACACTCAACCGTGACAGTCCCCGGCCTACTCCGGGCCTTCCTCATTACTGTTGCCACTGCGCTCGTTGGCGCGACGACCAGCGGACAGCAGAGCTGGCGGGATCCGGATCGTCAGGATGACGGCTACGACGGCCGGCTCCGGTTCGTGCGTCTGAGGTGGGACGGGGGTGGCGTGGGCCGCAGAGGCATGAGCAACGCCTGGAATCACGACTATCCGCGAGCCGAGATCAACCTCGCCAGGATCCTTCGCGAGCTCACGCTGATCGACATCAACCCGGACGGGCGCATCCTGCGCCTGGACGACCCCGAGGTCTTCAACTACCCCATCCTTTATATGTGGGAGCCGGGCTTCTGGGTCATGACCGACGAACAGGGGGCCCGCTTCCGTGAGTACCTCCTCAAGGGCGGCTTCGCCATCTTCGACGACTTCGAGTACGACCAGTGGGACAACCTCGAAGCGCAGATGCGCCGCGTGCTGCCCGGCGCCAGTTGGGTGGAACTCGATGGCTCGCACCGCATCTTCGATGCGTTTTTCAGGATGAGAGAGATCTACTTTCCTCACCCGATGTACGGAATCAAGCCGACCTATTACGGCATCTTCGAAGACAACGACCCGTCAAAGCGCCTGATGGTCATCGCCAATCACAACCACGACGTCGCCGAGTACCTGGGAATTCTCCGACCAGGGACTCTGGCCGATCGACCTGTCGAACGAGGCCTACAAGCTGGGCGTGAACTATTACGTCTACGGGCTGACGCACTAGTCTCATCCGGGGGACTTCGTCCCCCGGACCCCCTTACACGCTCGCTTGCGGGGGCCCCGACGCCCCGCTCCGCTCGCGTGGCTCACTCGCTACGCTCGTTCGCGCTGTTTATGAGACGGCTTTGAGTCTACGTCTAGAAGCAATAGACGGAGACCCGTCATCCTTCGTGGGCTTTGCGATCTTCGCGATCATCGCGATCATCGTAAATGAGCCGTCGGCCGTGGTTGCGCTACAGCCTGACGACTTTGCTCCCGAGGCTGAGCAGAAATGTGGCCAGCCACACCACGATCGGTAGAGATGGATAGCGATCCGTGACTGCGGCAATCTTCCCGGCCCAGTCGGCTCGCCGGATCGCGGCGACGGCCCCCACCGCGCCAATGATGAAATAGGTTGGAAAGATGAATCGCTCGGCTCGCACGAGCGCCGGGCTGAGGACCGCGATGAAAACAACCGTCGTCAGCAGCGCCCATTGGATCCCCTGCGCGCTCACGATCTCGAATGCCTCGCCGGTGCGCCCCTGCGCCCGGGCAAGGAGCCATACCCCAACCGTGGCAAAGGCAACCAGGCTCCACGGGGCGGCAAACCACGCCAGCCTGAGCACGTACCATCCGACGTTGGTGAGCGCGTGTGGCACGACGCGCGGATCGCTGAACTGGATCGACTGTCCCAGCCGCGTCGAGCGATAGAAGTCGAGAAACGACTCTCCCGTCGTGCGGACGTAGAGCGCTTCGTAACCCGCCATCATCAACGCCGCGGCGGCCACTACGGCGGCGAGGCCCGCCCACGCCCAGCGATCGGACGCGCCCGCAGGGCGGGGAATCACCAGCAGCCACAGCGCGGCGCCGACGAGCGCGAACATTGCAAACGCGCCCTTGACGAGGACGAGAAAGCAAAACGCGGCCACCATCAAAGACACCCACGCGGGGCTCGTCCTGGCGCGGTGTGTGCCATACACGAGCGCCAGGAAGCACATCAGCAGCGGATGCTCCTGGTTCCCGCGAATGCAATAGGCGAACGACACCGGGAGCAGCTGCAGTACCCACGCCAGCGAACGCGCCTCGAAACCCTTCACCAGCACGCCCGCGACGAGCGGAATGAGCACGATCGCCGCGACCTGATACAGCATGTTGACGATGTAGGCGGCCTGGCCGGCGGGAATGCCGGCCCGAATCACCATCGCCGACGGAAGCAGGATGCCCACCGGATGCTCGCGAAAGAGCCCTTCCTGGTGCCACGCGCCGCGCCACTCAGGAGCGATCCAGCGGGACGCCGGCTGCTGCGCGAGCTCGCCCGAGAGCCGGCTATAGAGAGCCGAATCGGGGTCGCGCGAGCCGTAGTCGGTCACCACGAGAAGCGACGCCGCAATCGCCACGGCGCAGCACCAGAGAAACGCCTGCTTCATCTCGATGCGCCGCGTCAGGGCTTCCCGGCGGGCGTGTTCTGCAGGGCCACCCCGGCTTGACACAGGGGACACTCGACCGGCGTCCACATCGTGAAGGGAAAAGATTCTCAGGCTCTCGAGCGCCAGATTGTTGAGGGCGGCGAACGCCGCGGCTGATGGCCCAAGCACGGCGATCGCGGCCACCGCGACCGTCTCGGCCCCACAGGCTCGGAGATCCTCGAGTGTGCCTCGGACCGCCGAGCCTGCGCTGATCACGTCGTTGACGATCGCCACGCGCTTGCCCCGCACCTTCTCGCGAAGCATGGCGGGCACGCGGTACTCCACCGGAAACAACGCTGGCGGCCGCCCGTCACTCTGCGGCGCGACGCGCTCCGTGTAGCAGAACTCGACGCCGAGGTCCGAGGCGACGAGCAATGCGACGAAGGCCCCTTCGACAAGGGGACCACACACCACGTCCACCCGATGCCCGACCAGACGCGACGCCAGCTCCGCCGCGCGCTGTCGGACAAACTCGGGACGCAGACAAAGGAGCTCGAGATCGATCCAGAGATCGCTGTGGTGCCCGGACTCGAGGCGGAAGTGGCCGATGCGGCCCGGCAGCTGGCTGACCAGCTCTTCGTGTTCGAGCAGCGCCCGGACGGCCGGATCGTCCGAGCGCCGCGCGGCGTCGCGCACCGAGCAGGCAAACGCATTGACCGCGTCCCACGAAGCCCCGCACGCCGTCAACCGCCGCGCGAGCGGGACGTTGGACTGGGCGAGCGCCGCGTGGATCGGCGTGTAGCCATCCTCGCCCGCCGCGTTCACGTCCGCGCCGGCATCGATCAGCAGCCGCGCCGCTTCGTCGTCTCCAGCCCAGATGGCCGCGTGCAGCGGTGTATCGCCGCTGCCCGAGCGAGTGAGCGGAGTGACCTGTCCGGCCTCGGCCCAGGCGGGCTGGCCGGACAGGTGCGTCAGGAAGTCCTGAAGGTTCACGAGTGCTATTGCTTCTCGAATACGACGACGTTGCTGGTCGCCTGGCCCTGGGCGTTGGTGCCCTTGACAGTGACCGTCATCGTCTTGCCGTCTTTTGAGACGACCCGATGGTAGGTCGCCGTCGTCTTGCCGCCCTTGGTGTCCACCCGCTCCGTCGTGTGCGAGTCGACCCGTGTCAGGGTCACCATGTCGCCCGTCGCGGATCCCTTCAACGGATGCGGCTTTCCGTCGGTACTCGGCCGTGTATTCCGTCGTCGTCTTGTCGCCGGTGGCACTCACGGCCTCGCTCGTCACTTTCTCCGCTTTACCTGCCGCTTCGATCTTCAGCGTCTGGCTCTTGGGCGCCGGGCCCGGGGTGTACTTGGACTTCGCTACGTTGAGCTGCCAGGAACCAACTCGAGGGTCGGCACCCTGAGCCGAGAGTATCGAGAGTCCCGCGGCAAGAACTATCCCGACGGTCAACGCCGATCTGCATGCCCGCATGTGACGCCTCCTTTGCCGGCTCCCGGGCCAGCTACCGCTTGTTTCCAGGTCGCGTGCCGGTGGCTCGCGCCTTTCGTCCTGCCCGTGCCGGCGGACTGCTCGCCGCCATCGCCGCCGGACGCGCGTGACGAGGTTGATAGATACCAAGCTTGCCGCCTCCCGGCAAGGTCAATCGTGTCAGCAGACCCCAGCCCTGGTCGGCGATCGGCGCGCACACCAAGTTGTGGCGCTTCATATCGGCGGCGAGCGCCTCGACGTCATCGCACATCAGGTAGAACTCGTGCACGTCGTTCTTCTCTGACGGATGTACGGCGACCTCAGCCGGCGGCAGGCCGAAGATCAGCCACCCGCCGCCGACGTCCACGTGCGTCAGCTTGAAGACGTCACGCAGAACTGCGCGATCCGCCTCGGGGTTCGTGCTGTAGATGATCGAGTGAGCGCCGGTGATCATGGCCATGCTTTGCCTCTATGGTTTCGCGCGATTCGTTGAACATCCGCTGTGTCCCGGATCCGAAGTTCGTTGCCAAAGTCCCGGGCGCGGCGCCCGGATCGCGAGGCGCGACGAGCGAGCATATGGCGTATATGTAAGCGAGGAGCAACGACGCGAGGCGGGATGCCCCGCCCGGGAATTTGGTGACGCAACTTCGGATTCGGGACATAGAATGCGGCCAGAGAAGAAGGCCAAGGAGGAAGGATAATGCCGCGACAAGCTGCTGTGCTCCTGTGTCGTGCCACGGTGGAGATCGTCAGGACGGCCGCCTTCGCCGTGGCAATCACTGGAACGGCCTACGCGCGGCAACCCTTCAGCATCGGCCCGGTCACGGCCGGCCCCGGCACCACAGCGTCCGGCACGCTCACGGTGCCCGCACGGCCTGGCGACGAGGGCACGACCATCCCCATCAGCATCGTCCATGGCATGAAGCCGGGACCCGTGCTGGCGCTGACGGCTGGCGTGCACGGCCAGGAGTACACGCCGGTCCTCGCCCTGCAGCGGTTGCTGAAGTCTCTCGACGCCAGGACGCTGACGGGAACAGTCGTCCTGGTGCACGTCGCCAACATGCCGTCCTACTTGGCGCGGACGATCTACTACTCGCCGGCCGACGGCAAGAATCTCAACCGGGTGTTCCCGGGCCGCGCCGACGGCACGCTCTCCGAGCGCATCGCGCTCGTGCTGACGCGGGAGGTGATCGAACGGGCCACGCACGTCATCGACCTGCACTGCGGCGACGGCAACGAGTCGTTGCGGCCCTACACCTACTGGATCACGACCGGCGCACCGGCGGTGGCCGATGCAGGGAAGCAGCTGGCGCTGGCCTTCGGCCTGGATCACATCGTCGTCGATCGCGAGCGCCCGAACGATCCGAACGCGTCGGTCTACCTGTCGAATACCGCCATCACGCGAGGCAAGCCGGCGCTGACGATTGAGTCAGGCGGGCTCGCGCGCACCGACGAGGAATCCATCGCGGCCATCGAACGGGGCATCGCCGGACTGCTCAGGCATCTGGGAATGCGCGCCGATGGACCGGCGCCCGTCGCGCAGCCGATCTGGATCGAGCGCAGCGAGGTGCTCCGCAGCAGCGGGACGGGAATCTTTCATCCAGCGGTCGAGCGGGGCTACACCGTCGCCCAGGGGACGCTCATCGGGCGCGTCACAGATTTCCATGGCAAGGTGCTCGAGGAGGTTCGCGCGCCGTTTTCTGGTGAGATTCTCTACGTCATCGGCACGCCGGCGATTAGCAAGGGCGAGCCGGTGGCCTTCGTGGGATCGACGGCAAGTGGTCCGAAGTGAAGTATCGGGTCTGGACCACTGCACGCGGCGGATGCGATGCTACTCCGCCTCATAACGATGACATCAGCTTTGCCGAACAATCGTCGGCGCTTTTATCGACCCGCCGATGGCGTCGTCCCCGCAGTAATCGGCACACCCATCTGCCACAGCATGAAGGCGTAAGTGAACGCCGTTTCGCGGAGCGCGTCGTAGCGGCCGGAGGAGCCGCCGTGGCCCGCGCCCATGTTGGCCTTCAGCAGCAGCGTGTTCTTGTCGGTCTTCGTGGCGCGCAGCTTGGCGACGAGTTTGGTGCCCTCCCAGTACGGCACCTGGCTGTCGTTGAGTGACACCTGGACGAGCATCGCCGGATAGTTCGCCGCCTTGACGTTGTCGTACGGCGAGTAATGCATCATGTAATCGAACGCCGGCTTCTCGTTGGGATTCCCCCACTCGAGGTACTCGCTCGTCGTGAGCGGCAGAGACGCATCGAGCATAGTGTTGATGACGTCGACGAACGGCACCTGCGACACGACGGCCTTGAAGAGGTCAGGCCGCATATTGGTGACCGCGCCAACCAGCAGACCACCGGCGCTTCCGCCCTGAATCACCAGCCGGTCGGCAGCGGTGTAGCGGTTCTTGACGAGGTGCTCCGCGCAATCGATGAAGTCGGTGAAGGTGTTGAGCTTCTTCATCATGCGGCCCTGCTCGCGCCACTCTTCGCCCATCTCGCCGCCGCCGCGGATGTAGGCGTTGACGAAGATCACGCCGCGATCGAGCAGGCTCAGGCGATTCGAGGAAAACGTGGGCGCTCCCGACGATCCATACGAGCCGTAGCCGTAGAGCAGCAGCGGCGCCTTGCCGTCGAGCGCGATGCCTTTCTTGTGCACGACCGACATCGGCACCTTCGTCCCGTCGCGCGCGACGGCCCAGATGCGCTTCGCCTCGTACCGCGAGGGGTCGTAACCGCCGAGGACTTCCTGCCGCTTGAGCAGCTTTCGCGTCCGCGCCGTCAGGTCGTAGTCGTAGACCGACGACGGCGTGACCATCGACTGGTAGTTGAACCGCACCGTCGTCGTCTCGAACTCCGGGTTGGCGCCGAGTGAAAGGGCGAAGTCCGGCTCGTCGGTCGCGATGCGGTGCGACTGCTTCGTTCGTGGATCGATGACGCGAAGCTGGGTGAGGCCGCCTTCGCGCTCCGACACGACGATGTGGTTCGCGAAAAACGTGAGGCTGTTGATCTTGACCGCCGGATTGTGGTCGATGAAGACCGTCCAGTTCTTCTCGGCCGGGTCGTTCATCGGCGCGGTCACGACCTTGAAGTTCTTCGCGCCCTTGTTCGTGGTGATGTAGAAGAGCCCGTTGTAGTGATCGACGTTGTACTCGTGGCCGGCCTCGCGCGGAAGGATCACCCTGGGCGCCGCCGCCGGCGTGTCAGCCGGCAGGTAGCGGACCTCGGTCGAGGTCTTGGCATAGCTGGCGAGAAAAACGACCTTGCGGTCGAGCGAGCGGCCCGCACCGACGTCGAAGAGCTCGCTCTTCTCTTCGTAGAGGAGGTCGCTCGCCGGCGCACCGACTGCATGACGCCAGAACTTGTCTGACCGCTTCGAGACGGCGTCCTCCGTCGTGTAGAAGAGCGTCCTGTTGTCGGTCGCCCAGACAACCGAGCCGACCCGCTCGATGTTCTCGGCCAGCACCTGACCCTTGCGCAGGTCCTTCACGTGCAGGCTGTACTGCCGGTATCCAGTCGTGTCCGTCGAATATGCCAGCCAGTTGCCGTCGTCGCTGGCGACGTAGGCGCCAAGGCCGAGAAACTTGTGGCCTTCGGCAAGCGCGTTGAGATCGAGCAGGAGCTCCTCGGTGCCCTCCATGCTGCCCTTGCGGCGGCACATGTAGGGGTACTGCTTCCCCTCTTCCGTGCGCGAGTAATACAAGTACTCGCCGATGCGCGACGGCACGCTCAGGTCGGTCTGCTTGATGCGGCCGAGCATCTCCGTGTAGAGCGTCTCCTGCAGCCCCTTGGTCGGCTTCATCACGTCTTCGGTGTAGACGTTCTCGCTCTCCAGGTACTTGATGACCTCGGAGTTGCTCTTCTCCCTGAGCCAGAAGTAGTCGTCCTTGAGGGTGTAGCCGTGGATGTTGGTGGTGTGTGGCTGCTTCGCCGCGACCGGCGGCTGCGGCCGAACGGTCTGTTGGGCGTAAGTGGGCGGTGCGACGAGTGCCACGGCCAGAAACGGCACGACCAGCGCCACATCGTGTTTCGTCATGCGGAACCTCTTTGAGAAACGAGGTCGCCTGCACGACCTCTTCGGGAGACTGATAGTGACAGGAGAGACCTCATTATAGAAGCCATCTCACAAAAGTGTCATGACATCACGTACCAACACGATGGGCACGATGACACGATGGTCACGATGGATCCCCAAAGAGGTTTTCTTCGTGTTCATCGAATCATCGTGTTCATCGTGAACCGAGGCCGTCGGCGCGTTCAGCCTGTTGTCCGGTTTATGAGATAGGTTCTACTGTCAGCGTCCGATCGCGTAGTCCTGGTACTGCGGATCCTTTTCGAGACGCCGGCCCTGCAGGAACGCCCAAACCGCCTTGTTGATCTCGGACGAGCGGCCGTAATAGTTGTGCGTGTGCCCGGGGATCTCGGTGAGCTCGACGTTGAAGTCCTGGCGGTTCAGCAGCTCGAGGCTTTCCCGCACCTGCCGCATCGGAAAGTTGGCGTCATTGGTGCCGACCCACACGGCGATCGGGATCTTCCTCGGCGCTCGCGCGATGTAAGGGGCGACCGAGGGTGGGACCGCGCCGGCGTGAACAGCCACGGCGGCAAAGTACTCCGACTCGAGAACGCCCATCGCAATGCCGTGGATCGCGCCGGCCGAGTGGCCGAAGACATACATGCGCCGGCGGTCGACCGCGTAGTCGGTCTGCACCGCCTCGATGACATGACGCAGCAGGAGCGGCCCATCCTCGCGCATGCCCCACCCCTGCCGAACGGTCGAATCCGGCCCGACCAGGATAATGCCTTCCTTCTTCGCGAGCGACTGCCAATGCTCGACCAGGATCTTTCCGTCGCGACCCGAGCCGTGCAACAGGATGATGAGCGGCGCCGGCTTGTTCTTGGCGCTGTCGGGCACGAACAGGTAGAACGTGCGTTCAGCGTCCTGCGACATTACGGTTTCTTTTGTGATCTTCTCGGCGTGGGCGCTGGCGGCGAGCGACAGAACGAGCAGGGCAGTCAGGGGGGCTTTCGTCATTGACGCATCCTCGAAGAACGATGGCCGGCGTGACGCATGAGGTGGGCCGCGTAAGAATAGCCCGATCCAGTCGGCGAACGGTAAGGGTTGGCCCGTTCGCCGGTAGCCGAGTGAAGGGAGGACGGCTTCCACCGCCGCTAACCGGTCCGGTACATCCATTCGCCGATTTGCCAGGCGCATTCGCCGGCCGCTTGTTGTCCCAGGCCCGGGGCGGGCATAACGTCGCGATCGAGGAGGTCTTCCATGATCGCTCGTCTCGCCGGCGTATTCACGATCTGCATGCTCACGACAGCTGCGGCCATGGGGCCGGACGTCGAGGTCACGCCTTCGCGCGAACCACATGCTGCGAGTCGCCTGGCTCGAGATGGGGATCTGCGGGCCGGCAGAAGTAAGGCCGGGCCAGGGTTTCAACGCGCCCTCGGACTCAAAAAGGACTACTGGTGGGTGGCACGCGTCGCGATGCAGGCGCAGCTTCCCGCGCTCACGGCGTCCGAAGAGGACTTAGGACGCCCGCGTTCGGCCCTCGTGGGCGTGTCGCTGGTCGTATCGGAGTGGCTGGAGGCGGCCTGGGCGGCGATTCGGAGCGTCCTCGAGCACGGAAGCGCCTGGTCTCGTGAGCGCCTGTCAGCCGGGGATAGCCGCGCCACTACTCCAGTATCCGCTCGTAGTACCGCTCGTACATCGGGACGACACGGTTGACGCAGAACTCGTCGCGCACCCGCGCCCGCGCCGCGTCCGTCACGCGGCGGTGCAGCGCCGGGTCGGTGAGGAGCGCAATGGCGCTAGCGGCCATGCCGTCGAGATCGGTCTCGTCGTGGAGAAACCCCGTGACGCCATGCGCGATGACTTCGGGCAGACCGCCGACGTGCGACGCGACCACGGGCACGTCGCAGGCCATCGCCTCGAGCGCGGCCAACCCGAAGCTCTCCTGCGCCGACGGCAGCAGGAAGACATCCGACGCCGACAGCAGCGGAATCACATCCTCCTGGGCGCCGAGCATCTCGACCCTCGGCGCAATGTTCAGCTCGCGGCCGAGACGGTAGGCGGTCCCGAGCTCTGGACCATCTCCGACCAGCAGCAGCCTGGCAGGAACGGCCCGGCTGATCCGCGCGAAGACCTCCATCACGGCATCGATCCGCTTGACGGGCCGGAAGTTCGAGACATGAATGACGAGCTTCGTCGACTCGTCGGCCGCGAAACGCTGACGGAGGCCCGGGACCGCTCGTCGCCGGTAGACATCACAATCAAGGCAGTTGGGGATGACCTCGATGTCGCGCCGGACGCCGAGCTCGCGTCGCGTCGCCTCGCGCAGGCTCTCGGACACGGCGGTCACGCCATCCGATTTCTCGATGGAGTAGGCGACGATCTCGGAAAACGACGGATCGCTCCCGACCAGCGTGATGTCCGTTCCATGCAGCGTCGTCACGACTCGCGGAACGGCGTGGCCGCCGGACTCGAGCACCTGCTTCGAGAGCAGCGCGGCCGTGGCGTGCGGAATCGCGTAGTGCGCGTGGAGAACCTGCAGCGGGAACTCGCGGGCGACCTGCACGACTTTGTTGGCGAGTGACAGGACGTATTGTGGTTCGCGAAAGAGCGGATAGCTTGGCGTGTTCACCTGATGGAACACCAGCCCGGCCTGGTAGTCGCCGAGCCTGAACGGCGGATCGGTGCTGACGAGGTGCACCTGGTGGCCGCGGTCCGCAAGTGCCTTGGCGAGCTCGGTCGCGACGATACCGCTTCCGCCGACCGAGGCGTAGCAGATGATGCCGATATTCACGGTTCAGGGTTCAGCGCCCGCGGCCCGCGCGAGGCGCGACCAGCCTCCGCCAAGGCTACGGCGGTCCGCCGAAGCTTCAGCGAAGGCGGAAGCGGCCGAGCGAGAGCGAGCGGGGGTGGGGCCCCGCGAGCGCTGAAACATGCTGACAAAGGGTTCACTAGGTTCATAGGTTCATTTGAAGAGTCCGGTCCTGACGACCGGCTCCTTCACGACCACACCCTCGGCAAACGCCACGCCGGCGAGCGCACCGAATTGTTCGTCGCGGCTCTCCACCAGCTGCTCGAAGAGCGGCGACGTCAGGCGGGTTGCCACGCCGTCGGTCACCGGGACCTTGAACTGACTGACGTGGCAGCGCAGCGCACGGCGCTTCTGCTCGTAGTGGGCGGAGACGTCCACGACGAACGACGGTGGCGCGGCGTCGTTGATGAAGTAATAGCAGACCCAATCGGGGCGCCACGCCTCTCGTTCGGTGCCCGCATCGTAGCGCCGCAGCCCGCTGTTGAAGACGGCCTCGGTCAGGACCTGGCTGGCCGCCACATGATCGGGGTGCCGATCGATGCCATACGGAATGGCTACCGCGCGCGGGCGCACCGTGCGGACCAGCGCAGCAGCGGTGCGGACGTGCTCGAGGTTCCCGCCTATGCCGCGGTCCGGCCACCGGAGATTGACTCGCCAGGCAGCGCCAAGGACGGCACGCGCCGCCTCGGCTTCGGCGAGACGTTCGTCGATGGTGCCGTTACTGCCCATCTCACCCGCCGTCAGGTCGCACAACCCGACGCGATGACCGTGGGCCACGTGTTTCGCGATCGTCCCTCCGAGACCGATCTCGAGGTCGTCGGGGTGCGGGCCGAAGACGAGCAGGTCGACAGGATCCATCGCAAGTTACCGCCCCAACGCGCCGGTCGAGCCCACGACCTGGCCTATGAACTCGTTGAACGCGTTCTGACGGATCCATCGAACCACCACAACCAGATCGTTCTGCCAGTCGATGTAGATGATGTTGCTGCCGTTGCCCTGGAACGTCACGGCGCTGCGCGGAGCGCTCGGAAACGCCGGCTTCGCGCCGGTGTTGAGAAACCAGTTCATGTAGCCGTAGCCGTCGTTTGCGGGACCAGGTGAGCGCGCCATGTCGATCCACTTCTGCGACACGATCTGCCGGTCCTTCCATTTTCCGTTGCGCAGGAAGAGATACCCGAACCGCGCCATGTCACGGGTGGAAATGAACATGCCCCCGCCCCAGTGTCCTCCGCCCGTCATCGACTGGATTCGCCGGCCGTCGAGGTCGACCCACGCATTCTCGTACCCGTGCCAGCGCCACGTACTGGAGGCGCCGATCGGCTCCATGATCTCGTCGCGGAGGAATTCCGGCAGCGGCCGGCGGAGAACCTGAAGCGCCGCGAGTGCGAGCACGTTGACCCGCGCGTCGTTGTACTTGTACCGAGTGCCAGGCTCGCTCAGCTTGCGATTCGGCCAGTCAGCGGGCGTCTGACCCTCTGGACGATCGGCCCAATCGGGCTTGCCCCAGATGGTTCCCTGCCAGTCGCTTGTCTGCCGCAGCAGATGTTCCCACGTGATCTTCGAGTTATGGGGACCATCGAAGAGCGCCGCGGCAAGGTCGCCGGGCGGCATGTAGTCCTTCACGAGATCCGCGACGTCGCGAATCAACCCCTTCTGCCACATGAGGCCCACGACGGTCGACAGGAAGCTCTTCGTCACGCTGAACGTCATGTCGACGCGCGTCGTCTCACCCCACTCGGCGACGACGTAGCCGTTCCTGATGACGATGCCGCTGAGCGCACCGCGAGCCTTCACCGGACCGATCGGGGTGTCGAACGGCTCGCGGCCGAAGGACGTCGCGAGCTCGATCGCGAGATCCTTGTTTGCGGGATTCTCGCTCGCCACCGAGAACTTGATTGCGGCGTCGAGCTTCGCGGCATCCATGCGCGCCTGCTCGGGTGTCTGCTTCTGCCAGTCGAAGCGCTCGGGATAGTAGGCAGCCGCCGCGGGCCGCTGCGCTCCACGCCCCCGCCCTGAGCCTGTCGAAGGAGCCTGTCCTGAGCTTGGCGAAGGGGCCTGCCCTGAGCTTGTCGAAGGGACCTGCGCGATCGTCGCCGCAGTGACCAGCGAGACGATGCCGAGGGCGACGAGCCAGCGCGAGGCGGAAGGTGTCGCAGGATTCATGCGCCGGATTATGCCACGGTGGGCCTCAGAGCTCGACGCTCGCGGGACCCTCGTGCGCCGCACCGATGCGCACCAGCTCGTCAAGGGTCAGGGCGAAGAGGTCGTACAAGGCTTTCAGGCGCTCGATGTCCTTGATGACCCCGTGCACCGCGAAGGACAGCTCGTCGACGCCCTCCGGGAAGCGCGTGCAGAACCACCCCTCGTCGTCTTTGACCGAAAAGTGGATGGCGGGCTGGAACTCGAGGAGCTGGCGGATCTTCGGATTCGCCAGGAGCGATCGGACTTGCGACTCGTCGGTCGCCTTGACGATGAACGCGTCGTCAAACGCCGGCTCGCCGATCTCGATGTCCTGCATGCCGAGAAATTTGCCGATGCCGCTGAACGCGCTCTTTCGGTAAATCGTGAAACGAAACCCCAGGGGATTCACGTAGGGGGCGCGCATGCGCGTGAAGGTCATGTGGGTCTTGCCGGTCGAGACCGTATAGGTGTCGAGCGTCACCACCCAGTCGCGATGCGTCGCTTCGACCTTGTTTCCCTTCCAGAATGTGGACTCGACGAACCGCGCACCCAGCTGCTCGCTCAGCTGGCGCCAGATTTCCTCACGGCTCGGCCCGAACCACCGGCGCATCGCTTCCATACCCTCACCTCTCCAATCCGGCACCGATTCTACGCGCGACTCGATCCAAATAGGAATTGGCCGGTCCGTTAGTCAGACCACTTGGACGAGCCCAACGTCCTAGTCAGTGGAAACGACGCGATGCATCTCTTGATGGCGCTGCTGCTCTGCACTCAAGACCCGGCTCAGGCCCAGGCGGCACCAGCCCAGGCAGCCGAACCGCCACCGCCCATGTCTCTCGAACGCATCCGGCGAGGCCTGGAGAGTCCGCCGGCGACGGTTACTGTTCGGTTCTCCGATCCCAACCTTCCGCCGATCTTTCGACTGGAGGTCCGCGAGCGTCCCCTCCCTTACGAACACCTGTGGCAGGGCGACTGGGTCTCAGCGCACGTCAGGCCGTTCAGAGGGCTGACGCACCATGAGTTCGTGGAGCAGGTAACCCCCGAAATCTTTCGCGGCACGGTGATGTATCCGTGCTGCCCGGTGCTTCCCGCGGTCAATTTCCTGCTGAACAAGCTCAAGAACGACGACGGCCGGGCGAAGGCGCGACTCGAAGTCATGAAAGCGCTCAAGGAGTTTCGCGAGCAGCAACAGAAGGACAACGCCGCTCAGCGCTTGCCGGACGCCAAGTAGTCGATCACGAGCGTGCTCAGCGCTCGAATGCCAATCGGCACCGCCTTGTCGTCAGCATAGAACGTCGGCGTATGGTGGCCGCCCGACGTCTTCCCCTCCGGCACCACGCCAACCCGGAAGTAGAAGCCGGGCACGATGTTGCTGAAGAACGAAAAATCCTCCGCGCCGGTCTCCGGCGGAGTCACGCCAACGTTCTCCTTGCCGACGGCGCGCTGCAAGGATGGAACCATGCGCTCGGTGAGTGCGACGTCGTTCGTCGTCAACGGGTGGGCTCGATCGAACGACAACTCGAAGGTCGCGTGGGCCGCCTTTGTCGTTCCGTCGAAGATGTCGCGCATCCGCTCTTCGAGCGTGTCTTGAATCGCGGTGTCGAACGTTCGAATCGTGCCCTCCAGATAAACCTCAGCGGGGATGATGTTGTTTCGCTCGCCGCCGCGAATGATGCCGACGGTGATGACGTTCGCGGAAAGCGGCGGCAGGATGCGCGAGCGCAGCGTTTGTAGCGCCAGGACGATCTGCGAAGCGGTGACGATTGGATCGACGCTCAGCTGCGGCGCCGCACCGTGGGCGGAGCGGCCGCGTACGGTGGCGGTCCATTTCGTCGCTGCCGCGAACGCCGGGCCCGGCGTGTACGACAGGCGGCCAAGACGTTCGTCATCGCCGGCTGCCTCCGGGGGAGCACCGTAGGTGTGCAGCGCGATGATGGCGTCCGGCTTGAGCGTCTTGAAGACGCCTTCTGCCACCATCAGGCTCGCGCCGCCCTTCTCGCCGGCCGGCGGCCCTTCCTCGGCCGGCTGGAAGATGAACATCACCGTGCCGTTCAGGCGATCGCGCAGGCTGGAGAGCACCGACGCCGCGCCGAGCGCCGAGGCGACGTGGATGTCGTGGCCGCACGCGTGCGAGACCCCAACGTCACGCCCCATGTAGGTCGATCGCGCGGTGGACTTGAACGGCAGGTCACCAGCCTCGGTAACCGGCAGCGCGTCCATGTCGGCGCGGACGGCAATCACCGGCCCGGGTCCCTTCCCCTGGAGTACGCCGACAACGCCCGTCCGGGCGATCCCGGTCGTTACCTTGAGGCCGAGCGCGCGCAGCTCTTTCGCGACGAGCTCCGCGGTGCGGACCTCGCGGTTCGATAGTTCGGGGTTCTGGTGGATGTCGTGCCGGATCTCGATGGCCTTCGCCGAAACCTTGTCGACGAGCGCGCGGACGTCGTTGTCGGAGATCTGGGCGCCGGCGTCGGACGCGGCGAGAACACAATAGAGAAAGGCGCCACAGATAAGCAGGTTCGCGCGCGTGACACGTCGCATGTTATCTCCCGGAGTCAGCTGCTCGAGACCGCGCGCCGGATGCGCGCGATCTGCTGCAGGTGCATCAAATCGTGACCAGCATACAGCCTGCGCAGGTGGTCGACGCTCTCTTCTCCGCGCTCGGCGTGGACGCCGACGCGCAGCAGATCCTCCGGCGATGCGCGCTCGAGGAGCCGAAGGTTCGACCGACGGAGGACGCCGAAGGTCTCGAGGGACTCCGCCGGATCGGCCTCGTCGTAGTGAAGGTTGTCGGCCCACTCGTCCTGGTCGTAGCCGGTAATCGTCGGCCGATCCTGCGCCAGGATCAGCCGCAGGCGCCAGCCCCACACCAGATCGGAATCGGCCAGATGCTGCAGCACCTGGCCGATGGACCACTTTCCCGGCCGCTCCGGCTGCTTCAGCTTCGCTGCCGGCACGCCATCGATCGCCCGGCCGAGCGCGGCCGGCGTCTCCCGCAGGACAGCCAACGGATCCTGCGCACCGAGGAGGTCGAGGATCGCACTCACGTAGGCGCCAGCCTGTGCGGCGGCGCCCCTGGATGAATTGGTGAATACAGACATGACGTGATTGTAGGCGCCACCGTGAGGCTGACACATGCCGCCTCGAAAATGGACGCCGCACGCGGGCAAGTGACAGAATACCCGCTCAATCACCCTCACGGAGCCGAGCGATACGCATGATTCGAGCTGCTGCACTCTTCACGCTGACGACGCTGGCGGCGAGCGTCCCGATGGCACAGGCCCCCGCGTCGCAGTCGAAGCCCGACCCGTTGCAGACACGTCCCGAGCGCACCAACTTCGAGGAGACGAGCCGTCTCGAGGACATCACGGCTTTTCTCGCCGCGCTGTCGGCGAAGTCCCCGCTCGTACGCGTCCAGACCTTCGGCACGACGGAAGAGGGGCGGTCGATGCCGCTCGTGACGCTCTCCAATCCGGCGGTGAGCAGGCCGGCTGATCGTCCGGCTGGCCGCCCCGTGGTCTTTCTGCTCGCCAACATCCATGGCGGCGAGGTCGAGGGCAAGGAAGCTGTACAAGCGCTGATGCGCCGCCTGACGGCCGGCGACCTTCGGCCGCTCCTCGATCGCATGGTGATCGTGATCGCGCCGATCTACAACATCGACGGTAACGAAGCGGTTGACGTCATGAACCGGACGGCGCAGTACGGCCCGGTCGCCGGTGTCGGCCGCCGGGAGAACATCAAGGGCCTCGATCTCAACCGCGACTACATGAAGCTCGAATCGGCCGAAGCGCGTGCGCTCGCCGCGGCCTTCACGGCGTGGGATCCACACCTGATGGTGGACCTGCACACGACCAACGGGTCCTACCACGGCTACCACCTCACGCAGTCGATCCCGCTGAATCTGTCCCTCAGCGCAACAACGCTCGATTACCATCGCAACTCGATGATGCCGGCGATCATGAAGGCGCTCGAGGACAATCACAAGATTCGCGCGTACTACTATGGGAACTTCGGCCGCGGAAACGCCGCGCCGGGCCAGCTTCGGCGGTGGAACACCTTCGACTGGCGCCCGCGGGCGGGCCAGAACTACGTCGGATTCCGCAACCGGCTGACGATCCTGTCCGAAGCGTACTCGTACCTCTCGTTCAAGCGGCGGATCGAGGTCACCGAGCGCTTCGTCGAGGAAATCCTCAAATACGTCGACGCCCACCGGGCCGAGATCGTGGCGCTCACGAAGTCACTCGACGACGAGTGGATGAAGCGCGCCCAAGGCTCCGCCGAGATGCCCCTCGGCGTCGAGTACGAGCTGCGCCCGCTCCCGAAGCCTGTCGAGATTCTCGTCGGCGAGGTGAAGCAGGAGGTCAACCCCCGCAACCAGCGGCCGATGACCGTCGCGATCGAAGACAGCTACAAACCCGAGCTGATGCAGGACTACGCCTACTTCGCGCCGACCCGGACGGTCCCGATGGCCCGCATCTACGTCCTGCCGAGCGACGCGGCGTTCCAGCCGATCGTCGACAAGATCCGGCAGCACGGCATCGTCGTCGAGGAGCTGAAGTCGCCGCTGACGACCGAAGTGACGAGCTTCGTCGTCGACGAGATCATCAAGTCGCCAAAGCCGTTCCAGGGCCACAACGAGGTCAAGCTGAAGGGGAAGTACGCCGCGGAAAAAGTCACGCTGCCGGCCGGCACGCGCATCGTCCGGCTGGCGCAGCCGCTCGGACTGCTCGCCGCCTACCTTCTTGAACCGGAGAGCGACGACGGGCTGACGGACTGGAACTTCATGGACGCATGGCTGGAAGTGGGCAAGGCCGCGCCGGTGCGGAAGATCATGACGGCGCGATGAGGAACGACAGAAAGTTTGAAGTCTGACGTTTGAAGTTTGAAGTGTTGAAGTCTGAAGCGGGAAGTGCGAAGTGGAAGTGCGAAGTGGGTAAGTAGTAACAAGGCGGCGACACGTCCGGACAATTCAACGCCGTTCACCCACGCGCTGGCGAAGCTGCTGGACAATAATGTCCGCGTCGCCAGGTCGGCTTCCTCGAAACGTGCTCGAGCTCCATCTGGCTACGATCCGCCCCTCCGCTTCCCCCAGGAGCTCGCCGTCCAGCGTCGGTTTTCTCGTTCACATCCAGACAGACAGATGACCCGCCGTCTGATGCTTCCTGAATGCCCCTACAGTCGGGGTCGTGAGGCGCGACGGATCCCGCTTCGCATGCGGCATTTCGTGCCTCGGCCACGACATATCACAGCTGCGGGATTCGCCGACTCTTCAGAAGTGTGTCGCTCCTAAAACCGCGCGGCAGGTACCCGGATGCCTAACGTCGCGCGGCAGGCGCCACGTGGTAGTGCCGCGCGCCTCGTCCACTCTTTTCACCGCTCGCTCTGGCAAGGATTGTGCTCCGACGACATCCGAGTTCGAGCTCGGCGGCGCCACTGGCATCGCTCAGCGATACCGCGACAACCGGCTCAAGCGCCCCGGGGTCGTCTCGGTAGGTTCGGCGCTGCAAGGGTGACGAAGTGTTGAAACAGCTTTCGGTGTGGATGAGTGTCGTCGTGGTATTGATGTTGGCGCCGGCATTGGCAGCAGCTCAGACCCAGACTCTTGGGGCAAGCGGCGGCGAAGTCACGCTGCGCGGGACCGTTCAGGCCGTTGATCAAGCCGCCCGCACGGTAACGATCCAAGGTGACAAGGGCGTCGTGGTCACGGTGGACGTCCCGACGACCGCTACGCGGTTCGATCAGGTGAAGGTTGGCGACATCGTGACGATCACCTACTACGACCGCGTCAACGCCCGGCTCAAGCCAGCGGGCGAGGCGGCCGTGGACCGCGTCATCGAGCCGACGACGACTGCGTCGCCGGGTGCGCTCCCTGGCGCCTCGCGCGTTCGCGCGCGCGAGGCTACCGTGACCGTCACGGCCTGGGATCCGGCCACTCGGCTGGTGACGTTCACCGGGCCCAAGGGCAAGACCTATACACGCTACGTGATGGAGAAGATCGATCCCGCCGTCGTCGCCGGTCTCAAGGTCGGCGCTCGCGCGGACGTGACGTGGACGGAGGCGGTGACGCTGCAGGTGACGCCGGGCACGGCCGCTGCCCCGCCCCCCCGCCGGATGATTTCCGCCACCGGCTCACTTTCTCTTTCCAATTTGGCATCGACAACCAGTTCAGCGGGAAGATGATCAAGGAATCGACCGGCGCGACGACCGGCGGCCAGCCCATCAACCTCGACGAGACGACATTCGACGAAGTGTACGGCCGGATTGGGATACTGAAGATTGGTGCAGGGTACCGAACGACTCCGCGCAGCGAAGCGGTGGTCAACTGGGTGTGGTCGAAGAGCGATGCGTCGGAGGAAGTAACCCGCGTAGGCACCGTGGGCACGAACCCGCCGGTCCCCCTGGACGTCCACTTCACCGAGTACAGAGTACTGGGGCATCGAAGCCGGACAGCGGTTTTACTTCATCCGTACGCGGTTCACGCCTTACCTTGGTTATCTCGTCGGCATCAATCGGCACCAGGACCATTAGTGGCACGTTCGTTGGCGTGCCATCCAGCGCCACGCCCGGACTCGCCGCCCAGGACGGCAAGTTTTTCGAGAAGTCCTGGGCTCTCAGCCTCGGGCCTACCGGCGGCGTGCTGATCGGCATTGGTCCAATCGAAGTGATGGGTGAGGTCCAGATCCGCTTCATCGGTGGACTCTCCGATGTCGACTGGCTCGTCGAAGAGGGCCTCCGCGACATCAACGACGAGAGCTCGCGTTGGTCACTCCCATTGCTGGTCGGCGCGAGAATTCGATTCTAAGTCGACAAGCGGCTTCCCGCGCGGGGCATCGGCGAGGAACGACAGAAAGTTTGAAGTCTGACGTTTGAAGTGTGAAGTGTTTAAGTCTGAAGCGGGAAGTTCGAAGTGGAAGTGCCAAGCGGGAAGTCGGAAGTGAGAAGCGGAAAGTGGGAAGCAGCAAGTAGGAGGCAAGAAGTGGGAAGTGGCCACTTCCCACTTCCAACTTCAGACTTACTTCGAACTTCCACTTCGCACTTCAAACTTCAAACTTACTTCAAACTTCCACTTCCCACTTCAACCTTCCCACTTCCCCACTTCACACTTCAAACGTCAGACTTCAAACTTTCTGCTACTGCCTCGCCGCCTGCTCCGTCGTCGTGGTCTTCTTCGGCTCGGGCTTCGCGGGGTTCTTCACGTACTTGTCCAGCCACGCGGCCCACCGCGCCCACAGGTCGAGGAGCGTTTCTTTGGCCACCGGCCCGTGATCCTCGAGCGGATACATGTAGAGCGCGGTGGTCTTCCCCAACCCGTTCAGCGCGTGATACAGCCGGATCGAGTTCTGGGGATCGGTGCCCACGTTCTGATCGGCCAGGGCGTGATACATCAGGAGCGCGCCGGTCAGGTTGTTCGCGTAGAGGAACGGCGACATCGACAGGTAGACGTTCGGCGCTTCCCAGATGTCGCGGCGTTCGCTCTGGAAACCGAGCGGCGTCAGCGTCCGGTTGTAGGCGCCGTCGCCGGCGATCCCGGCCTTGAAGAACGGCGTGTGGACCATGGCGTTGACCGCCGAGAACGCGCCGTAGCTGTGGCCGCCGATGGCGAGCCGTGTCCGGTCGACGATCTCGCGGCGATCGAGCTCGTCGATCACCGCGGCGAGGTTATTGCGCAGATCGTGCACGTAGTTGTTGTTCATCTGCCCGGCCGGCCCGACGATCGGCGAGTCCGGCTCGACCACGGCGTAGCCGAGGCGGACGAGATACTCCATCGACCGCGTTCCGAATGCCTGGAAGCTGTTCTTGTTGAACGTGCGATCGGGCCGGTCGTAGGCGTCCTGATCCTGGAACTCACGCGGGTAGAACCAGAAGATGGCCGGCAGCCGCGTGCCCTTCTGATAGCCATGCGGGAGCGTCACCGTCGTCTTGAACTTGAACCCGTCGGGGCGCTCGACCGCGATGCGTTCGACGACGGCATTGGTGACGTCGGGGGTGTAGTCCTGATTCTTCGTGAGTTGCGTGCGCGTGCCGCTCTGCACGAGGTACTGCTGCGGCACGTCCTTCGGTCCCTCTCGCGCCAGGATGAAGCGGCCCGCCTCGATGTCGAGCGCCGTTGACACGCGCTCGTACACGCCTTTGTTGTCGCTCTCGTAGATCCGCTGTTTCTCGCCCGTCTTGATCGCGACCTTGTCGATGAACGTCCGGGGACCGACCTCGTTTGGATTCTTGTCGTAGGTCGTGCCCGCCATGAACACGCTCGTCCCGTCGGCCGAGAGTTGCACGGGACCGACGCCGCCGCCACCGCCGCCGCCGCGCCCACCGCCGCCGCGCGCCACGTCCACCGCCGCCGCCGCCGCCCATGGAGCGTGTGCCGACGAGCGTTCCGGGGTTGGCGTAGACGTCGTCGAAGGCGTACCGGGCCAGCGTGTAGCGCTCGGCCGGAGCCGCCAGGTTGACCGCGTACTCAACCGTGTTCTGGCCCGCACGCTCGCTGAAGAAGATCATCTTCATATCGGGCGAGAATCGCAGGCCGGTCATCCGTGTGTTGCTCTCGAAGATGACTTTCTTGCTCGCCTCGTCGAACGGGGGAAGCCACTGATAGAGGCGATCCTTCCGCTCCGGCTCGCGGCGCGCCGCGGCCCTCTTGATCAGCGTTCGCCGTCGCACCTGCGGCGCCCGTCCCTTGCCCTCGTCCTCCACGGCCTCCGCGCCGGCCCGGACCGGGACCAGCCGCCGGTGCCGGTTCCTGTTCGAGGAACGTCAGGCCCTGACCGTCGGCGCGCCACGCCATGTCGCGCTTACCCTGCTGATTCGCGCCGCCGCGGCCGCCGCCGGCTGCCGGCGGATCGGCCGGAGGCTGCGTATCGTCCTGGACGCCGAGATTGATCGGCCGGTCGCTCAGCTTCGCGAGCATCTTGCCGTCGGCGTCCCACATCTCTTCGACCTGACCGAAGCTGCCGACCGGCACATCATAGGAGAACGGCTTGAGCATCTGCGTAACGCGCAGGTACTTGCCGTCGCGCGCGGCGTCAATCGAGCGGACCATGACCGGCCGGCCGACCTTCTTCACGACGCCTTTCTGCACTTCGATGAGCGCGACCTGACCCGTCGCGTGCCACTCGAGCAACTGCTTTTCGTAGGTTGTCGACATCAGGCTCGGGAACGTTCGCAACCGGTTCTTGTCCGAATCGGCGATCTTGACCGTCGGTCCGTCCGGCGCCGTCGGAGCCGGCGGCATCGCCGTCCGACCGTCGGGAACGAGCACCGCGGCGATCTGCTTTCCATCAGCGGTGTACTCGAAGGTTGTCACCAACGTGGCGAGGAGCGGCGTCTTGGCTAGCTGTCTCGATTTGCCCGTGGCGACGTCGGCAATCCATATATGCGTCGCATCGTCAGTGTGGACGAGATACGCCACGCTGGCGCTGTCGGGTGACCAGACGGCGTTCGAAACCCGCACGCCGGCGGGGATCTGGATGGCTCTCTTCGAGCCGTCGGCGGCCGAGATCAACTGGATCCCGATGTTGTTGCGGACGGTCAGCACACGCGCGCGGTTGGCCTTGTAGTCGATGAAGACGCCCCCGAGCTCGTGGAACGGCTTGGAAAAAGTCTTCATCACGACGGGGCCATCGCCGATCTCGTCGAGGAACCACTTCTTGTCCGGACTGAGGTTGGCGAGGGTGACGTTGAGATGCCGGGGCGCCAGCACGGCGTCCGCCAGTTCCTTCGGCGGCTGCGCGTAGCTCTCCTGCTTCAGCACATCGTCCGCCCAGGTCGTGGCGACAGGCTGCTGGCCGGGCTGCGCGGACTGCCCTGCAATCCGCAGGGGGATCAACACGAGCAGCAGAGCCGGAATGACGCGCAACGCGCGTCGCACAGGAGTCGTCGTCATAGTGCCTCCGTAGAAACGAACCGTGGGATCGAGCGATGGTCGGAAACAGCCGTAGGAACGGCGCGAAGCGATGGTGGGAAGATACACTAAAACGATTCGAACCGCGCGTCGACTAGGCCGGCGCGCCGATTCGGCGGCGCAGCTCCTGGACAAAAATGTCCACGTCGCCGCGCGACACGCGGCGACGCGGGATGACCATCGCCTGCACGGCTCCCAAATAGACAAAGAAGTGATCGGGTGTGTCGGCGACGCGCTGAACGGCCGCAAACGACATCCGCGACGGCGAGGTCGCATTGACGCACGTCAGCCCCTCATCGTCGAGGCCCAGAACAACTGGGCCTTCGAGCGCCGGGTTCTTGCCCTCCCGGTAGCGCGCGAGCAATTGCTTGCGTTGAATCTGCTTCAGCCGCCACGGCCAATAGGCAATCCAGAGCGGACCGAGCACGAGGAACGCGATCGCCAGGGCGGCTCCGCCGAAGAGCATGAGAATCAGGCCGAACACTGCGAGCAGGCCGGCGTAGCCGTAGGTCTGTCGACGCCGAGTCTCGCGATCCGACGGCGAATGAGCCAGGTGGTACTCGGAGAAGGCCAGCAGATCTTCCTCTCCGAGCTGGTACTCGATCTCCACGAGCTTACGACCCGCTCTTGCGTCTCCCCCACTCGGGTGGCGGAGGCTCGGTCGTCATGCGGTTGGCCGGCTGCGATTTGAGGAGCTTCATCGCCTCTTCGACTGCGCGCTCGAGCTGCGGGTCCTTGCCGGCGATGACGTCTTTCGGCCAGTTCTCGATGTCGATGTCCGGCGCCACGCCTTCGTTCTCGACGGCCCACTTCCCGTCGCGGGTGAAGAAGCCGCCGCGCGGCGCAATCATCGAGCCACCGTCGATGAAGCCCGGCGTGTCGGCCGTATGCACCAGCCCGCCCCACGTGCGCTTGCCGACGAGCGGACCGATCTTCCGGCGCTTGAACATGTAGGGCATGAGGTCGCCGCCCGAACCGGCCATCTCGTTGATGATCATGACCTTCGGACCCCAAATACCGGCCGAAGGACTCGTGAACGGCATGCGATCACCGGCCACGTTGTTGAAGTAGCCGTCGAAGTCGCGTCCGAGGACGTCGACGATGTAGTCGGCGGCCGAGCCGCCGCCGTTGTATCGCTCGTCGACGATCGCGCCCTTCTTGTCCTGCTGTGCGAAATAGTAGCGGTTGAAGCTCTCGTATCCGCCCTGGCCAGTGTTCGGCACATAGACGTAAGCGAGCTGACCGTTTGACAACTTCTCGACGAGACGGCGATTGTGCTCGACCCAGGCGCGCGTCCGCAGCGCCTGCTCGGTCGTCGTCGGCACGACGGTGACTTGCCGTGCGCCTTCCATCACCGGCTTGTTGTTCACGGTCAGAACCGTCTGGCGGTTGGCCGAGCCGTCGAGCAGCCGGTAGATGTTGTCCGGGGCGCGCAACTCCATCCCGTTGATGGCGACGATGAAGTCGCCGACCGAGACATCGACGCCGGGCGCCGAGAGCGGCGCGCGCAGATCGGGGTTCCAGCTTTCGTTGTCGTAGATGCGCGTGATCTTGTAGCGCCCGCCCTCGATCGCGAAATCCGCGCCCAGCAAGCCGCCCGGAGACTGCGGGACATCAGGCATCGCTCCGCCACGGACGTACGAGTGCCCGACGGCGATCTCGGCGCCCATGTTATCGAGCAGGTAGTTGAGGTCCGCGCGGTGATTGACGAACGGCAGGAGCTCGCCGTACATCTGCCTTCATCTTCGGCCAGTTCGATCCGTGCGTGTTCTGCACGTACAAGTAGTCGCGCTGGTTGCGCCAGCCTTCACCGAAGATCTGCTTGAACTCCTCGCGGGGCTCCAGGTACATCCGGAGCGACACGTCGAGCCGACCCTGGCCGGCCTGCGGCGCGTTGCGATCCGCGTCGACGAGAAACAGGTTGACGGTGCCGCCCGCCGGGCCGCCGCGGCCGCGGCCGCCGGCGCCGCCGCCGGTGCGATAGAGGAGTTTGCGCCCGTCGGCGCTCACGTCGTACTCCGCGACGCCGGTGACGAAGGGCGCCGCGCGCCGATCGCTGATGCGATAGCGCTGCAGCGTCGCGCCGCCACCAGCCCCGCCGCGTCCGCCGCCGGCAGCCGCCTCGAGGTAGTACACGGTGCCGGCGACGCCGGCCCGAAGCTGGCTGTACTGGCGCTCGGGCACGCCGGGAACTGAGATGATGCGCTGCTGCAGCCCGTCGAAGTCGATCTGCACGGCGACGGGGACGCGCGGTGTGCGAGGCGCCTGCGCGGCGGACTGATCCTCGGCGCCTTCTCCAGCGGCGGTTGCGGCTGTTGCGGCACCGCGGCCGCGGCCTCCGCCTCCACCCCCAGGCGGGACGCTTCCCACGCCCAGGTCTTCGTCACTCTCTGGAAGGAGCGGGCTGGGCTCGCCCTTCTTCAGCACCGCGAAATACAGTCCGAAGGTCTCCTCGCGATCGTACGACGTCATGTCGAGCCACTGCGAGCCAAGCCCGTAGGTCGTCGACGCGAGGAACCACAGGTACTTGCCGTTGGCGTCCCACGCGGGGAACATCGCGTCGGCCAGCCCGTCGGTCACCTGCTTTGTCTCGCCGGTCTCGACGTTGCTCACGAAGATGACTCGGTACAAGGTATTCAGGCGGCTCGCATAGGCCACCCACTTCGAGTCGGGACTCCACACCGGGTTGAGCGTCCGCTGCGGCACCATCCAGGGATCGCGGCCGACGACCTTGGCCTGTCCGCTGGCGACGTCGAGCACCCATACCTTGAGATCGGTGTCGCTGAAGAGAATCTTCTTCGAGTCGGGCGACCACGACGGCGTGTAGTAGTGCTTCGGGTTGGCGATGGCGATCTCGCGCGGCGGCGCCAGACCCTCCTGCGACTCGAGGATCAGCGTGTACTCACCCGACTTGTCGCTGAAGTACGACACCCACTTCCCGTCCGGCGACCACGCCGGCTCGCGCTCCGCCGAACCGCTCGAATTCGTCAGGTTGCGGACGTCGCCCTTCTCGCTTGGAATCGTAAAAATCTCGCCGCGCGCCTCGACGACGACACGCTTGCCCGTGGGCGAGAGAGAAATGTTGGCAATCCGGCCGGTCACGTCCTCCCAGCGCGGCATCATCCACGGAAAATCGCCGCGGGCGCTGATCTCGACCGGCTGGCTCCGGCCGCTTTTTGGATCGAGATTGTGGATTCGGCCGCCCTGCTCGAAGACAATCGCCCCGCCGCCGGAATCAATCGTCTTGACGTCGAAGTCGGTGAACTTCGTCGTCTGGGTGAGCTTCCTGGATTTGGTATCGAACGCCCAGACATTCGAGACGCCGTCACGATCGGAGAGGAAGTAGACGGTGTCGCCGGACCAGACCGGGTCCACGTCTTTCGAGTCCGTCCAGGGCGGCGAGACGAGATCGTACGTCTTGAGGTCGACGATCCAGATCGGCCGGTTCTGGCCGCCGCGATAATTGCGCCGCTCCTCGTCCCAGGAGTTGTTCATGCGATACGCGATGTGTGTGCCGGCCGCGGAGATCTTCCCCTGGTAGCCCCGCGGCAGGGGCAACGGCTGCTCGACGCCGCCCACGGCGGGCACGGTCCAGAATCTCGGGGCGGCATTGGGCGCCCAGCTCGCTCTGCCGGAGGCGAAGAGCACCGCCGTGCCGTCGGCAGTCCAGCCCTGCACGGTGTCCGCGCCTGGGTGCCACGTCAGGCGCTTGGGATCGCCGCCTTCTGCGGGCACGACGTACACGTCCGTGTTGCCGGCATACTCGCCGCTGAAGGCAATCGAGCGGCCGTCGGGTGAAAAGTGCGGGTTCGTCGTTTGACCCTGAAAGCTCGTCAAGCGGCGAGCGAGGCCGCCGGACCGTTCGACTACCCAGATGTTGTTGGCGTAGGCAAAAGCGATCTGCGTCGCGCTGACGGTCGGCGATCGCAAGAGCCGCGTCGCGTCACCGTTGGGAGCGGCGTTGAGCGCCACGACAACGGTGGAAAGAACGAGCCAGGGAATCGATCGGATCAACAGGCGGACCGCACGGCACTTCAGCATCAGGAACTCTCCCGCGCGAGATCCTAAGGGAAAACGAGGCTGGGCAGAAGAAAAACCGGCAATGAGCGCCAATTGCGGGATTTGCGCGCCGATCACGATACCGGCATCTGATTTCGGAGGTCATGCTCAGAAATCATTGAGATTTTCCGGTTCGTGCTGGCACCTGGCTTGCCTCGGGCCATTCAACCGTACGTGGCGCGGTCGAGTACGTATCCCCCCTCGCCCGGCGGACGTGAACCCTGCGAAAGACAGTGTTGGCAACCTCATGAGCGACTTGCTTCGACTTCTCGCTGGCTGTGTCTTCCTTGCGCTGGCGGCCCTCACGACGTTCGCCGCGCCAAACCAGCTCCTGTGGAAACTGAGTGTCGCGGCGACCGAGGGCGGACACTGGCTGGCCATTGGCGCGCTCGTGCCCGTGATGCCGTGGTGGGGGCGGGGCCGGCTCGGCAAGGTCGGTGGGCTCCTGAGCCTCGGCGCTGTGGCGCTCTTTTCGCTGCCGCTCTTTCACGCCAGCGAGATGAGCAAGGAACTGCCGGCGCAGCTCGACGCCCGCTTCGGGACCGCGCAGCGCGCAAAGGGGCGGTTCGCGGAGGATCTACGGCCGCAACCGCTGGTCATGCTCGATCTCGTGTCCTCGGTGCAGTCGCGGCCCGTTCACCTCGAAGAGCGCGTCTTCAGCACCGCCGACGGCGAGAAGCTCACGCTCGATATCTACAAGCCGGGATACCACTACGATGCGGTGCCGGGCGTCCTCGTGATTCACGGCGGAAGCTGGCAGAGCGGCCACAGCAAGGAATTCGTGGCGCTCAACGCCTACCTCGCCGCCCGCGATTACATCGTCGTCTCGATCAACTACCGGCTCGCACCGAAATGGAAGTTTCCGGCGGGCCGCGATGACGTCCTCTCGGCGATTGCGTATCTCAAGGTGTACGGCCACGAGTTCGGCCTCGACCCGACGAGGCTCGCGCTGCTCGGGCGATCGGCCGGCGGTCAACTCGCGCTGCTCGCCGCCTACACCGCCAACGAACCGGCAATCCGCGGCGTCATCTCCGTCTACGGCCCGACGGATCTGAAGTTCGGGTACGACCGTCCCGCGGCGAAGGGACTGGTCGACACGCGGGGAGTGCTCGAGAGCTATCTCGGTGGCCCTCCGGCGAAGGCCGACGAGGCCTATTTCGCCGCGTCGCCGATCAATTTTGTGGCCGCTTCGTCACCCCCGACTCTGCTGATCCACGGGTTGCACGATGGACACGTCTCTCCCGAGGAAAGCGAACGGCTGGAGGCGCGGCTCGATCAGGCGAAGGTGAAGAACCTCTTCGTGCGGCTCCCGTGGGCTACGCACGCCTGCGACTGGAGCTTCAGCGGACCGTGCGGCCAGATCACGACCTACGCGACCGAGCGCTTCCTCGAGCGCGTGATGTCGCCGCCGGCCATGCCGGCCAAGCCGGTCAAGCCGCAGAGCCGGTTGGCGATGAAGAAATAGGCTCAAGGCTCAAGGCTCAGGGCCTGTGAAGAAAGGCGGACACTACACACGATTTCTTCACAGGCTCTCGGGGCTCAAGCAAGATCATCGAGTATGTGGTCGAGGGGTTTGCCTGAGCCCTGGGCCCTGAGCCGATCGGCTATCCGCCCGCGCTGAGTGCTCGTGCTAGCATCCGCTCGACATGCGCGTCACTCGTCGATCGACGATCTCCCTCCTCGCAATTCTCCTCAGCTTCGCGGTACTGGCCGGACGGGCGGAGGCGCAGCCGCGCGAACCGATCCGCTATACGTTTCGCGTCATCGACGCGGCGAAGCACATCGCCGAAGTCGACGCGCGATTTCCGTCGCCGGGCCAATCGTCACTCGACCTGATGATGCCGGTCTGGACGCCGGGGTTCTACCGCGTCGAGGACTACGCCGCGCGCATGCAATCGCTCGTCGCCAGGACGCCAGAGGGCGTGACGCTGGACGTGACGAAACCGCGACCCAACAGGTGGCAGGTCTCGACCAATGGATCCGCCGCCGTGGTCGTGACCTATCGCCTCCTCTGCCAGGGACGGTCGGTCACGACGACCCGGGTGGACGCCGGCCTTGGCGTGATCAACGGAGGGGCCACCTTCATCACGATGGCCGACCGGACGGAGACGCCCCCAACGACGCGGTTTCTGCGTCTCTATCGCCGTGGCCGCGCGACTGGTGGCACGTTTCGCGATGGCCGCGCCCTTGCACTCACCAGCAGCCGGCGGAGTCAGTGGTTGCCGCCTGAAAGAGGGTTAATTCGTGTACAGATGTACATGACATGAAGCGCTACACCGTCGCTCAGGTTCGCGAGCGGCTCGCCTCCGCGCTGGACGAAGTTGAGAGAGGAGTGCCCGTGGTCATCGAACGGAGAGGGGTTCGGTACATGATCTCTATCGAATCGCGGAAAGCCCGGCCGGGCCGGCGGCGCTCGATCATCCAGACGATCGATCCGGCGATCGCGGCGGGTCAGTGGACGTGGACCTGGACGTCTCGAGGCGTGCGGTTGAAGAAGCCGCGGCGCGCCTGAGCCGCTGCTGGACGATCAGCCACGTGATCCTTCTGGACACGAACGCGCTCATCTGGCTCGAGCAGGGGCACCCCCGCAGCCGCGCTCTCCAAGAGGCCGATCGACAGCTCTACGTGTCGCCGGCGACGCTTCTCGAGTTGCAGTTCCTGATCGAAGTCGGACGAATCCGGCTGCGGAGCGGCACGCTCGACCGGCTCGCCGACGACGAGCGGTGGCTGCTCGATGATCCGCCGGCGGCGGCGTGGTTCCGCCAGGCGCTCGACCTCTCCTGGACGCGCGATCCGTTCGACCGCATGCTGGTCGCGCACGCGCGCCTCCGCGGGTGGCAGTTCGCGACGGCCGATGCCGCGCTGATCAAGCGGCTGACGCCGCGAGAGCGGCTCGAAATGTGACCCGGAATCTGACTTGTCCGGGAAAAACACTGACATGTCAGTAGAGCGCCATACATGATATATAGGCACCTCGTATGTAGGAGGTGCCTATGATGTTGCGGTCAGCGGGTTCAGAGTCCCTGCTCGGCAGACTCGGCATTCTCGGTATGCTCGCCCTCGCGCTGGTAGTTCCGGCCCGCGCGCAAACACCCACCGGTGAGATCAGCGGCGTCGTCGTGGACCCGAGCGGGTCCGCGGTGCCTGGGGTGACGATCACGCTGACCAGCGCTGCCACCAACGCTGTCCGCGAAGTCGTGACCAACAGCGCGGGGCTGTACGTGATCCCGTCGATCCAGCCGGGGACCTATACGCTGAAGGCCCAGATCTCAGGCTTCCGGGTGATGGAACGCCGGGACATCGAAGTTCAGGTCGGCAGCTCCAACCGCATCCCGATTACGCTGGAACTCGGCGACCTCACCGAGACGGTCGAGATTCGCGGGGGCGCGCCGCTCATCCAGAGCAGCAACGCCTCGATTGGCACGGTGATCGAAAACCGCAGCATCGTCGAGCTGCCGCTCAACGGCCGCAACTACCTGCAGCTGGCGTCGTTGATTCCCGGCGCCACGACCAACGGCCCCTCATCGAGTCAGGGCCGACAGCGCATGGGAGGCCAGCGCAACAGCTTCGCGCTCAACGTGGCCGGCCAGCGCATTCACTACAACCACTACTCGCTCGACGGCATCGAGAACACCGACCTGAACTTCAACAGCTACATGCTGCTGCCGTCGATCGACGCCCTGCAGGAGTTCAAGGTCGAGGCGGGGCTCTTCGACGCGGAGTACGGGCGCGCCATCGCCCAGATCAACGCCTCCACCAAGTCGGGAACGAATCGGTTTCACGGCACGCTCTTCGAGTTCGTGCGCAACTCCTCGCTCGACGCCAAGAACTACTTCGATCGGGACGATCGCCCGATTCCACCGTTCAGGCGCAACCAGTACGGGCTCACGCTCGACGGCCCGGTTGTCATACCAAAGCTCGTCAACGGGAAGAACCGGCTGTTCTTTCTCTTCAATTGGGAGGGCTTGCGCGAGCACAAGTCGCTCACCTCGTCTCCCTCGGTTCCGCTGACGGCCTGGCGCACGGGCGACTTCTCCCAGCTGCGCGACACCAGCGGCAACCTCATCCCGATCTACGATCCGGCCACCCGCGTCTTTGATGCAGCCGGCAACGTGATTCAGGCCCCGACGGCATTCGAGGGCAACCGCATCCCAGCGAACCGCATCGACCCGGTCTCGCAGAAACTGCTGGCCTTCTATCCGCTGCCGCTGCAGGAGCAAGCCGGCGCCAACTACGTCAACGACGAAGCCCGGACGGTCAACGCCGATCAGTTCACCTACCGCTTCGACTTCATCGAGAGCGACAACTCCCGATGGTTCTTCCGTCACAGCACCTCGCACGAGCTCGGCTACGATCCGTTCGCCATCCCGGACATGGGCATCAACACCGACACCGATGTGCACCAGCTCGTCCTGGCCAACACCCGGACGTTCGGCTCGAACAAGGTCAACGACGTGCGCCTCGGCTACGGATATCTGAAGAACGCGCACATCTCGCCGCGCGCGAACAATGTCAACGTGGTCCAGGAGCTCGGGATCAACCTGCCGAGCGACAATCCTCTCTACTGGGGCGTCCCAAACATCGGCATCACCGGGCTGTCGGGCCTTGGCGAAGAAAGCGACGCACCCTTCATCAACGACGACAAGACGATCCAGGTGGTCGACAACTTCTCGTGGATCGTCGGCAAGCATGCCTACAAGTTCGGCGGTGAGTTCCGTCACGTGCTCTACGATCAGATCGGCGGCGTCGTCACGCGCGGCCGGTTCGCCTTCGACGGCCGCTACACGCAGAATCCGCTCCTGCCGGCGGCGCAGCGCGGCGGCGCGGCGATGGCCGATTTCCTGCTGGGAACCATGAACCGTTCCGAGGGACAGGTCGGAGCGCCGATCGCCAACTTCCGCTCGAGTTACTACGCGCTCTTCTTCCAGGACAGCTGGAAACTGACCAACACCGTCACGGTCAACTACGGCCTGCGCTGGGAGTACGACCAGCCGTTCTATGACACGAAGGACGCGATCGTCAACATCGACTTCCGCTGGGACAACTCTGCGGAGCCGGTATTCGTGCGCGCAGGTACGGGGGATCCCTACGAGGGGGACCCGGCATTCCGGCTCGCCCCCGACGTGCAATACGTGCGCGACGGCCGATTCGGCCGCGGCGCCTACAAGAGCGATTTCAACGACTTCGCTCCCAGGCTCGGCGTCGCCTGGGCGATCACGCCGAAGATGGTTCTCCGTTCCGGGACCGGCATCTACTACGTCCGCGATATTGGCAACGCCGTCTTCGACACGGTGCGGAACGCACCATTCACGATCCGTCGGGATGAACCGGCGGAGAGTTTTCGCCCCAATCTGAGCTTTCAGCAACCCTTCGCCCGCACGGGCGCGCCGACCTTCATCCTGGCCAATCAGTACGACGAGCCCTCGTCGTACGTCGCGCAGTGGTCGTTCGGACTCCAGCGTGAGGTGGCCAGCAACATGTCCGCCGAGGTGACCTACTTCGGATCGGCGGGAGTGCATCTGCGCCGTTTGATGAGCTACAACAATCCCGAGCCGAGCCAACTGCCGAACTCGAACAACGCGCGTCCATTCCCGAAGTTCGGCAGCATCCAGGTGATGAGCGCGCCCAGCCATTCCAGCTACCACGCGCTGTACTTGAAACTGCAGCGGCGGTTCTCGGGCGGCCTGAGCTTCCTCAGCTCCTTCGCGTGGGGCAAGTCGATCGACAACGGCAGCGGCATCCGCACCTCCGACGGCGACTCGCTGACGCCGTCGAACAACTACGACCTCGAGCTCGAGCGCGGGCTCTCGGCGTTCGACTTCCGCCGTCGCTGGACGACGTCGTGGCTGTGGGAGCTGCCGTTCGGCAAGGACAGACGATGGATGAACACCAGCACCGCCGCCGATCTCGTGCTCGGGGGCTGGCAGCTTGGCGGCATCCTGACGCTGCAGGACGGCTTCCCCTTCACGGTGAGCTGCGGGCCGGGCAACATCCAGAATGGCGGCGGCATCTGCTATCCGGACGCCACGGGCATCGACTGGCGCCTGTCGGGCGATGAGCGGTCCCGCACCCGATGGTTCAACACCGACGCGTTCGTCGATCGCATCCCGGCGAACGCGCCGTTCCGCTATGGCACCGTTGCGCGTAACTCGCTCACTGGGCCTGGCATCGTCAGCCTGGACGCCTCGGCCAACAAGCGATTTCAATTCGGGGGCTCGTACGCCGAGCTGCGTGTCGAGATCTTCAACCTCCCGAATCACCCCATCTGGAATCAGCCGGGATCGCAGCTGAGGACACCCAACTTCGGCGTCATCAACAGCACGCGGATGGACTCGCGTCAGATTCAGCTGGGGCTGAAGTTCGTTTTTTGACAGACCGTTCACCACAGAGGTAGCGGAGGCAGCGGAGGACCAAGACGCCTCCGTTTCTCCGCTCGCCCTGTGGTCGGCCCTACGATTGGTCAGGCGCGCAATCTCCGCAGCAGTCACGCACGTCGACGGCCCGTGGAAAAGCGCGTTGAACACCAGCTTGAACGTCGCGCGCGGCTGCGCCCGGAAATCCACCTGGCTCCCCATCGTCACGACGTAGCCGTTGCCGACGCGGAACGCGACGACGTTGGCCTGGTCGCGGAGGAGGTCCTCACCGAGCAGCCAGCCGCTCTGGAGGATGGGCCCTTGGGCCGGGTACCCGCATTTGGGAACACCTCGGCGACGGATTTTATGACGCCCGACGAGTGGCGACAATCAGTTCTTGCCACGTCGAAGAGTCGCGCCTCCTCGCAATTTCTGCGACGTCAGGAGTCGTGCAATCGTGAATGCAAGGCAAATCCCCACTCCGACCCGCTGGCACGCTTCTGGCCAGACGACGCTACAATGAGCGCATGCCTGGCGGCCATCAGGGTGACGACGTGAGGCCCGCCAACCCCGCCCCGGCGGGGCACGGCGTGAAGCTCACCTACGACGACTTCCTGCTCTTCCCCGATGATGGGAAGCGGCATGAGCTGATCGATGGGGAGCACTATGTGACGCCGTCGCCGAACGTCAAGCACCAGCGAGTTCTGGGCAAGCTCGCCTTGGCGGTGATGACACACCTCGAGTCACATCCCGTTGGGGAGCTCTTCTGCGCACCGCTCGACATCGTGCTGTCGCAGCACGACGCTGTCGAACCGGATCTGTTCTACATTTCGCACGAACGCGCGGCCCAGGTGCTGACCCCGCAGAACGCCCGGGGCGCGCCGGAGCTGGTGATCGAGATCGCGTCGAAGAGCACGCGACAGCGCGACGAGACGATCAAGCGTCGTCTCTACGCGCGTGATGGCGTGTCCGAGTATTGGGTCGTGGATCCCGAACTCGACGCGATTCGGGTCTTCCGCCGGCTGGGCGATCGCTTCGATCGGGCTGTCGAGCTCACGAGCGAGCGGTGCGACGTGCTGACGACCCCGCTGCTTCCGGGTCTCGAGATTGTGCTGACGAGCGTCTTCGCCGAGCCGAACAGCACGTCTCCGCGCTGAATCGATCCGGAAGCTCGCGATTTTAGCGGAAGTTCTCGACGAGCATCAGGTCGCTGCCGCGGCGGTCCTGCTGCGCGAACAGGATGCGGCGCCCGTCGGGCGCGAGTGTCAGGCCGGCATCAACCGGAGCACTGGTCCGATACTCTGTGCGCGTGCTCTTGGACGCGAAATCGTAAAACTGCAGCAGACTGCCTTCCCTGAGGCCTGGACTCGGCGTCAGGTACCAGATTCCGGCCTCGGTAACGACGAAGTTTCTTCCTGACACCCGCTCCGGAAACACGTCGGTCGCCTCGCCGCCGCGCGCAGGAGTTCTTCGCAGCCAAGTGCCCAGGTGGCCCGGGCTTCCGGAATAGTAGATCCACCCATCCGATGATTCTTCTGCTACCGCTCCGTCCGCGGTCCCTCTGATTTCCTGCTGATCACCGCCGGTACTCGAAACGCGGTACAGCCGCTGGAGCCCGCGACTCGTGTAGTGGATCCATCGTCCATTCCGGTCTCGCCACGAGGATGAAGGCTGAGGTCGGGCGTCCGCTGACGCCCGTCAGCGTCGCCGGCGTCGCGCGTCGCACGGCGCGCCGCAACTGATCGAACCGCCCATCGTCACCGTCGGGGTCCGCGCAGGGCGCGAGTGTCGCGATGGCTTCTCGTCGCCGTCCTGGCACTGTCCCTGACCGCGGGCGGAGCGTGGCCATTCAACCAACGTCACGCCTGAGAACGTGCGCCCGCTTCCCCCACCGCCGTCAGCGTCTCCGGCGTCGCGCGTCGCACCACAATCTCGTGTCCCGAGTCACAAATTCGGCAGGCGCGGCGGGACGACATTTCTGTTAAATCGCTGACATACAGCTACTTACGGCCACGGTCCAGCGGCCCGCGGTATGCACTTCTGCGCGCATCGTTCATCAGCGGGACGGTGTCCCTCCGAGTTGAACAACAGGATGTGCATGACGCTCCGACGCGCCGGTGTCACGCTCGCGCTGCTCGTCGCCTCGTGGTGTGGGCTCGATGTCCGCGCCGCCGAGGCACAGTGCACGTACAGCGTGTCGCCGACCACCGTGTCCGCGTCGTCAACCGGCCTCAACAGCAGCATCGGGGTCACCACCGGCTCGAGTTGCGCGTGGACACCGGTCAGCACGGTGGCCTGGATCACGATCACCAGCCCCGGGATGTCCGGACTTGGGTCGTTCAACTTCACCGTCGCAGCCAACACCACCGGCAGCGCGCGCACCGGCACCATGACTGTCGGCGGCCAGACCGTCACCGTCAATCAGTCGGCCAACAGCTGCACCTACAGCGTGTCGCCCATGTCCGTCTCCGCGCTGTCAACCGGCCTCAACAGCAGCATCGGGGTCACCACCGGCTCGAGTTGCGCGTGGACACCGGTCAGCATGGTGCCCTGGATCACGATCACCAGCCCCGGGATGTCCGGGCTTGGGTCGTTCAACTTCACCGTCGCAGCAAACACCACCGGCAGTGCGCGCACCGGCACGATAACTGTCGGCGGCCAGACCGTCACCGTCAATCAGTCGGCCAACAACTGCACCTACAGCGTGTCGCCCATGTCCGTCTCCGCGCTGTCAACCGGCCTCAACAGCAGCATCGGGGTCACCACCGGCTCGAGTTGCGCGTGGACGCCGGTCAGCACGGTGCCCTGGATCACGATCACCAGCCCCGGGATGTCCGGGCTTGGGTCGTTCAACTTCACCGTCGCAGCCAACACCACCGGCAGCGCGCGCACCGGCACCATGACTGTCGGCGGCCAGACCGTCACCGTCAATCAGGCGGCCGACAGTTGCACCTATAGCGTGTCGCCCACGTCCGTCTCCGCGCTGTCAACCGGCCTCAACAGCAGCATCGGGGTCACCACCGGCTCGAGTTGCGCGTGGACGCCGGTCAGCACGGTGGCCTGGATCACGATCACCAGCCCCGGGATGTCGGGGCTCGGGTCGTTCAACTTCACCGTCGCAGCCAACACCACCGGCAGCGCGCGAACCGGCACGATGACCGTCGGCGGGCAGACCGTCACCGTCACGCAGGCTGCCGACAGTTGCACCTACAGCGTGTCGCCGACGAGCGTGTCTGCGCCCTCGACGGGCCTCAACAGCAGCATCGGGGTCACCACCGGCTCGAGTTGCGCGTGGACGCCGGTCAGCACGGTGGCCTGGATCACGATCACCAGCCCCGGGATGTCCGGACTCGGGTCATTCAACTTCACCGTCGCGGCCAACGGTACCGCCAGCGCGCGCACCGGCACCATGACCGTCGGCGGCCAGACTGTCACCGTCACGCAGGCTACCGGGAGCTGCACCTACAGCGCATCGCCGACGACCGTGGCCGCGCCCTCGACGGGCCTCAACAGCAGTATCGCCGTGACCACCGGCAGTTCCTGCGCGTGGACGCCCTCCAGCACGGTGGCCTGGATCACGATCACCAGCCCCGGGATGTCCGGACTCGGGTCATTCAACTTCACCGTCGCGGCCAACGGCACCACCAGTCCGCGCACCGGCTCCATGCTCGTCGGCGGCCAGGTCGTCAGCGTCACGCAGGCGGCCGGGAGTTGCACCTACAGTGCATCGCCGACGATCGTGTCCGCCCCGTCGACCGGCCTCAACAGCAGTATCGCGGTGACCACCGGAACAAGTTGCGCGTGGACGCCTGCCAGCACGGTCGCCTGGATCACGATCACTAGCCCCGGGATGTCCGGGCTGGGCTCGTTCAACTTCACCGTCGCGGCCAACGCCACCACCAGTCCGCGCACCGGCACCCTGACCGTCGGCGGCCAGACCGTCACCGTCAATCAGGCCGCCGGGAGCTGCACTTACAGCGTCTCGCCGACGAGCGTGTCCGCCCCGTCGACGGGCCTCAACAGCAGTATCGCCGTGACCACCGGATCGAGTTGCGCGTGGACGCCTGCCAGCACGGTCACCTGGATCACAATCACCAGCCCCGGGATGTCCGGGATGGGGTCGTTCGATTTTGCCGTCGCGGCCAACGCCACCACCAGCGCGCGCACCGGCACCATGACCGTCGGCGGTCTGACCGTCACAGTCAATCAGGCCGCCGGGAGCTGCACTTACAGCGTCTCGCCGACGAGTGTGTCCGCCCCGTCGACGGGCCTCAACAGCAGTATCGCCGTGACCACCGGATCGAGTTGCGCGTGGACGCCTGCCAGCACGGTCACCTGGATCACGATCACCGGCCCCGGGATGTCCGGGCTGGGCTCGTTCGATTTTACCGTCGCGGCCAACGCCACCACCAGCGCGCGCACCGGCACCATGACCGTCGGCGGTCTGACCGTCACCGTCAATCAGGCCGCCGGAACCTGCACCTACAGCGTGTCGCCGACGAGCGTGTCCGCGCCGTCCACGGGCCTCAACAGCAGTATCGCGGTGACCACCGGATCGAGTTGCGCGTGGACGCCTGCCAGCACGGTCACCTGGATCACGATCACCAGCCCCGGGATGTCCGGGCTGGGGTCATTCAACTTCACGGTCGCGGCCAACGGCACCACCAGCCCCCGCACCGGCACCATGACCGTCGGCGGTCAGACCGTCACCGTCAATCAAGCCGCCGCGGGCTGCACTTACAGCGCCTCGCCGACGAGCGTCTCCGCCCCGTCGACGGGCCTCAACAGCAGTATCGCCGTGACCACCGGATCGAGTTGCGCGTGGACGCCCGCGAGCACGGTGGCGTGGATCACAATCACCGGCGGCGGCATGTCCGGGCTTGGGTCATTCAACTTCACGGTCGCGGCCAGCGGCACCACCAGCCCCCGCACCGGCACCATGACCGTCGGCGGCCAGACCGTCACCGTCAATCAAGCCGCCGGGAGCTGCGGCTACACGGTTACGCCGACCACCGTCTCTGCGCCATCGACGGGACTCAACAGCACCATCTCGGTCACCACGGGCTCGACCTGCGCGTGGACGGCTACCAGCTCGGTGGCCTGGGTCACGGTCACGAGCGGCCTGTCCGGGAGTGGTGTGGCGAACTATTCAGTCGCGGCCAACGGCGGCAGCAGTGCGCGCACCGGGACCCTCACCGTCGCCGGCCAGACCGTGACCATCAACCAGAGCGCTCCTACGCCTCCTGCGCCTCCTACGCCTCCCGCGCCGCCGGCCGGCCTCCGGATCGTTATCATCCACTGACCCGGTTCCGACGTGGTACCGCGGTCTCGCTCTGCGGCGGGGTGACGCCGGTCCCCGAGCTTTCTCGATCGTCCGCTTGCCGAGGACGCCGGACGTGTCGCGCGCCACCACGATCGCAGTGACTTCGGAAAGCCCGTGTGCGGTTCCGGTCCGGCCACACTCTCGTCTCCCGCCTCACAAATCCGGCAGGGGCGTCTGTTCGACGTGCCCGCAAACCGCTGTACTGCAGGCGCTTACGTAATTGTGACGGCGGCCCGGCATATGCACCGTCCGTTGCAGCCTCCGGGTCGGAGTTGTGTTCCTCTGCGTTCAAGGAAAGGCCTGTGGATGACGCTCGGTCGCTGCGGCGTTCTGATCGCGCTGGTCTTTATCCTCGACGTCCGCGCCGTCGAGGCGCAATGCACGTTCAGCGTGTCTCCGTTGAGCGTGACCGCGCCGTCGACAGGGATGAACGGCAGCATCTCCGTCACTACCGGAAGCGCCTGCGCGTGGACGCCTGTCAGCCAGGTGCCCTGGATCACGATCACCAGCGGCGGCATGTCCGGACTGGGCTCGTTCAGCTATTCGGTGGCGTCGACCGGGACGGCACGGACCGGAACCATTACCGTCGGCGGCCAGGTCGTCACCATCAACCAGGGAACCGGAAGCTGCATTTACAGCGTGTCGCCGACGAGCGTCTCCGCGCCGTCGACGGGGCTCAACAGCAGCATCTCCGTGATCACCGGAAGTTCCTGCGCGTGGACGGCCGTCAGCTCGGTGCCGTGGATGACGGTCACGAGCAGCGGCATGTCAGGACTGGGTTCATTCAGCTTTTCCGTCGCTGTGAACGGAACCGGCGCGGTGCGCACCGGAACGCTCACCGTCGGCGGCCAGGTCGTCACCGTCACGCAGTCGACGGGTAGCTGCACCTACAGCGTCTCTCCAGCGAGCGTCTCGGCGCCGCTGACTGGACTCAACGGCAGCCTCTCGGTCGTCACGGGTTCGGGCTGCGCCTGGTCGGCCACGAGCTCGGTCGCCTGGATCACGATCACCAGCGGCGGCATGTCCGGACTCGGGTCCGTGAACTTCACGGTTTCGGCGTCGGCGACCGGGCGGACAGGCACCATTACCGTCGCCGGCCAGACCGTGACGGTGACGCAGGGCAGTGGCAGTGGTCAGCCTCCGGCGGCGCCGACCAACCTCCGCATCGTCATCGTCAGCTGACCGAGTCGAGCGGCTATCGGCCCTCGCCCCCTCCGCGCGGCGCCGGCGTGACGCCGTTGCCGAGCTTCTCGATCTTCCGCGTCTTCATGTTGAACACGTCGCCCTGCGAGAGCACGTAGTAGGGCTTCTCCCACGGCTGATACAGGTGGGTGTTGTCGTGCACGGCGACCTTCCACTTGCCGAGCACCTCGAACTTGTCGCCGGTCACGATGATCGCGGTGCCTTCCGACAACCCGATGCCGAGCAGGTTCGGATACTTCTGGATGACCGGGATGAGGTCGTCCCAACGGTTGCGCGCGTTGATGTGCTGATCGATCGCGGATCGGCGGAGGAACTTGAAGCCTCCCTGATAGTTCGGTTCCTGCGTCATCATGACGTTCGGTCCGGACGTATCGCCGCGCACGAGGTATTGACCCTGGATGGTCGCCCCGGCGGAGCTGCCGCCGATGACGCCTCCGCGTTCGAGCACCTTCTGAAACTCGGCCAGGGTCCGGGTATTGGCGTACGAGTCGACGATGTTCCACTGGCGGCCGAGGTTGAACCAGACGGCGTCGGCGTCTTTCACGTCCTTGATGAAGGCTGCTGGGCCGTACTCGGGGACGTCCTGATGGGTGCCGGCGGCGCTAATGACGAGGATCAGGGCGATCTGTAACGTGAAGAGTCGTTTGCGCATGGTCTTTGGCTGTGAATTGCAACTGAAGCAGGTCGGCGAACGGCTCGGGTCCATCGAGGATCCAGGCTCGCCGGTTTGACGCCCCCCCAGCCCGGGCGTAGAATTCGACCCGTTACTCTTTGATCTGCAGCTTGGGAGGATCGCATGCGCCAATCGCGCCGCAGTTTCCTTGACGTCCTGGCCGGAGGGCGTTCGGACGCGAGTTACGACACCGGGCTCTGGATTGCCGCTCGTGGCCACGAGGAGTATCAGGCGCAGGCGGCACAGGCCTCGCAGCCAGGCGCCGCGGCTCCCCGACGGCCGGAGTTGCCTCCCGGCGTCAAGGCCATTCGCATCAGCAGCAACGAGAATCCGCTCGGCCCCGGCAAGGCGGCGCTCGACGCCATCATTCGGAAGTTCCCCGAGGCGGGGCGGTACCCGTTCAACAGCACGCCGGCCGACAGCGCGCTCGTCGCCGACCTCGCGACGAAGTTCGGCGCGAAGTCCGAGAACGTCGTCCTCGGCGCCGGCTCACAGGAGCTTCTGAGGACCGCGGTCCGCGCGTTCACCTCGCCGACCCGCGGCCTGGTGACCGCCGCTCCGTCGTTCGAGAACTGCCCGCAGTTCGCCAAGAGACTCGGGCATCCGGTCACCGAGGTCAAAGTCGACGCGGCGCTGCGTCTCGACCTCGCCGGCATGGCTGCCGCCGCGAAGGGCGCGGGCCTCGTGTTCCTGAACAACCCGAATAATCCGACGGCAACCGTCCACGGCAGCAAGGCCGTCGCCGACTTCGTGCAGCGCGTGCGCGCCACCTCCCCAGATACGGTGATCCTCATCGACGAGGCCTATCACGACTACGTCACCGACCCGTCGTACGAGAGCGCGATTCCTCTCGCGATGCAGACGCCGAACGTCTTCGTGACGCGGACCTTCTCGAAGGCGTACGGCATGGCGGGCCTGCGCATCGGCTACGGCATCGGCCAGGCGGCGACGATGAAGCCGCTGGCGCAGTTGAAGATGCCCTACAACGTCAGCGTCTTCGGCGTGGCCGCGGCGCGCGCCGCGTTCGCCGACACGAAGCACATCGAGGACGAGCGCGCGCGCAACACCGAAGTGCGGGCCTTCACCGTCAAGGCGCTCGACGATCTGGGGTGCAAGTCCAGCGAATCGCAGGGTAACTTCCTCTTCGTGGAAACCGGGCGGCCGGCCGACGAGTTCCGCGATGCGTGCGCGAAGCAAGGCATCATGGTGGGCCGGCCGTTTCCGCCACTCGAGAAGACCTACGCCCGCATTTCGCTCGGCACGATGGAAGAGATGAAGAAAGCCACGGCGGTGTTCCGCAACGTGCTCCGGCCGGTGACGACGACCGCCGGCAGGAAATAGCGCCCAGGGCGACAGAGAACACCGGCACGGACAACAAGGGAATTGTAGGAGGCAGAGAATGGCGCTCTCGCGACGAGGGTTCGTCCAGGCGGTCGGCATCGGATCGGCGACCGCGCTGACCGGGTCATGGATCGGTGCACGGGGCCGCGAGCATAGCATCTGGTCGGCGTTCGAGCCGACGCTCGAGGCGGTCGCGCCGGGCATGACCTGCCTGAGCAGCAACGAGAATCCGCTGGGCCCGGGGAAGACCGTGATGAAGGCCGTGCGCGCCGCATTCGGTGAAGGCGGTCGCACACCGGGCCGCTATTCGTCGAGTGGCGGCGAGCTCATCGAGACCATCGCGAAGAAGCAGGGGGTCAAGCCGGAAAACATCGTGCTCGGCTGCGGGTCGACGCAGATCCTGCGGACTGCGACTCACCTGTTCACGGCGAAGGACAAGGCGCTCGTCGGCACGATCCCCACTTATGAAGAGTGCGCGGGCTACGCCGAGATGATGGGGAATCCTGTGCGCGCGGTGACGCTCGACTCCGACTTCAAGATAGACCTCGGCAAGATTGCCGATGCGGCAAAGGGCGCGGGACTGGTCTTCTATTGCAACCCGAACAACCCGACGGCCACCTACGTCGGCGCGACGGTGACGCGTGCCTTTCTGGCGAAGGTGAACCGTGAGTCGCCGGAGACGACGATCCTCGTCGACGAGGCCTACTTCGAGTACGTCACCGATCCGGATCACGACACGCACATCGGCCTGGCCGTCGACAACCCGCGCGTCGTCGTCGCGCGGACGTTCTCCAAGGCCTATGGCATGGCCGGCCTGCGCCTCGGCTACGCGGTCGGGCACGTGGACACGATCAAAAAGATGCGCGAGTGGGATGCCGGCAGCGGCACGAGCTCGCTCAACGTGCTGGCGCTGCATGCCGGGATCGCGGCGATCGAACAGGACGCGTCGTTCATCACCGCCGAGCGGGCGCGCAACACCGCCGTGCGCGACTTCACCGCGAAGTGGTTCGCCGATCGCGGGATGAAGCCCACCGACTCGCAGGCCAATTTCATGTTCGTGAACATCGGACGGCCGGCGAAGGAGTTCCGCGACGCCTGCCGGGCCAAAGGCGTGCTCGTCGCGCGCGACTTCCCGCCGTTCGAAAAGACGCACTGCCGGCTGTCGTTCGGCACGATGGACGAGATGAAGAAGGCGGTCGCAGTGTTCGGCGAAGTGCTCGGCAAGAAGATCGCGACCGCGGCCTAGTCCACGAACCTCGCCGATCTTCGAGCACGGGCGCGGGTGACCGCGCCCGTGCTGTTTTTCTAGGGTTGCACTACCCGCCACACGAGTCGCAGCTTCAACACGCCTCCAGCCTCGAGTGTCTCGGACGGAACCGCCTGCAGAGTGGCGGCGGATCCGTTCTCGAGGATGTCGAAGCCGATGGCGTCAACGAAGCGGCCCTCGGTCAGGACGAACCGATAGCGATCGAGATCCTCCAGCAGCGAGGTCGCGGGCGACTCGGCGTCAGGTCCCGGATCGTCGAGGCTGGAGAGATCGAGCGATACCGAGAGCGTCGCGTACTGTCCCCTGGCGCCGAATGTCGCCTCTCCACGAAGGCCCAGCTCCTCGAAGATTCGACCGATCACCCGATCGGCCCGGGCGAAGCGCGCTCCGGTCAGGGCCATGTAGGGACGCGCCGGTCGCAGCAGCCGTGTCGAGAGATCCTCGGGGCCAAGCCGGCGCAGACCCTCGGCGATCGGGTGCGTGTCCGCAGCGACACTGTCGAGCCATGCCCGCTCTTCGTTCGAGCGTTTCGCGGAGTCGTTGTCGTCCGACCGCACGCTCTCCTCCAGCACCAGCCAGTCGACCGAACCCGACGGCGAGAGATACACGCGGTGCGTCGTCTCCTTGACCAGACAGCCCGTCGAACCAACCGTCGCCGCAAGTATCGCCACTGCCAGACAATACCGATTCATTTCGTTGCCTCATTTCTCAATGCTCGCGGGGCCTCGCCTTCGCGTAGCTTCGGCGCAGCTCGCCGTAGCCTTGGCGGAGGCGGCCCACCCCCGCTCGCTCTCGCGCGGCGACTTCCGCCTTCGCCAAGGCTTCGGCGGACCGCCGTAGCTTTAGCGGAGGCTGGTCGCGCCGCGCTCGGGCCGCAGGCGCTGCTGTCGGCGTCTGCCCCCTTGTAAGAAGAGACGGCGTTGGGGTGCGGAACCGAACGGGGGGCTGGGAGCTGGGGCTGGCGACTCGCTGCTAGCGGCTAGCCGCAGCTAATTAGCAACAGCGAGCAGCTAGTCGCGAGCAGCCAGCGAGCCGCGTTGCCGCCCCAGGCGGCCAGTGGTAAGGTGTCGCCGGGATGGATGGGGGGAATACCACTGACGTGGTTCGGGCGGCGCTGGCGGGCCAGTCGACGCATCCAGCCTCGAACGAGGCGCTCGACAGGCTGTACGAGCGATGCACGCCCCGGCTGCTGTCCTACATCCGGCTCAAGCTCGGACGCTCGCTGCGCGAGCGGCTGGAATCGCGAGACATCCTGCAGGCCACGCTCCTCAAGTCGTTCCAGCATCTCGACGAGTTTCGCGGCGCCGATGGCCAGTCGCTGATGGCATGGCTGGCCCGCATCGCCGACCGTGAGATCATCGATCGGGCGGACTACCACTACCGTCAGCGGCGCGACGCGGGACGCGAAGCCCCGATCGACGACCATCCCGAGCTGACGGCGCGCGTGCGATCGGTCTTGTCGCAGGTGATCCTCGACGAGGAGGCCCGCGAGGAGGCAGGCCGGCTCGAAGCCGCGCTCGACTCGCTCAGCGACGCACACCGTCAGATCATCCTGCTCCGAAAGTTCGAAGAGCTGTCGTTCGCCGAGATCGGACGGCGGCTGGGAAAGTCCGAAGACGCCTGCCGGATGCTGCTGGCGCGGGCGATGACGGCCCTGACCCTGAAGCTCGCAGGGCGCGAGAGCACATGAGCGACTCCGATCCGGAGATCGAAGCGCTGTTCGCGCGCTTCGTCGAAGAACACGTCATCCACGGACGCATCCTCGCGGCGGCAGACCTCTGCGGCGGCCGTGCCCACCTCATCGAGCCCCTCGACCGCCTGATCGACCGCTATCGGTCGATAACCTTCGCTCTCGACGGCGGCGCCGGAAGCGATGAACGCATCGCGACGGCGGGAGACGCGCTGCCCGAGTTCGAGGGCTTCCAGACCATCGAACGGCTCGGCGGCGGCGGCATGGGCGAAGTGTTCAAGCTGCGGGATCTGACGCTTAATCGCATCGTGGCCGGCAAGGTCATCCGGCGCGATCCGGCAGCGCCGGCCAGCATCGCCGAGTTCCTGCGCGAAGCCCGCTCGATGGCGCTCTTTGCCGACCGCCGGATCGTCCGCATCTTCGAATTTCGGCCCGATGCGGATCCGCCGGTCATCATCATGGAGCACGTCGACGGCTTCGAGCTCGGCCGCATCGGGCCGTCGCTCGAGTTCGCGCAGCGCGCGCGGGTCCTCGTCGACATCTGCGGCGCCCTCGAGCATGCCCACGCGCTCGGGCTGCAGCATCGCGACCTCAAGCCGTCGAACATCATGGTCGACGCCCAACTCGCGCCGAGAATCCTCGACTTCGGCCTCAGTTCCGGCCATCCCTTTCGCGGCCATCTGAAGGGGACGCTGTACTACGCCGCGCCAGAACAGCTCGATCCCTCGCAGCCAATCGACCGGCGCACCGACGTCTACGCGCTCGGCGTCGTGCTCTACGAGCTGCTCTGCGGGCGTCCGCCGTACGCCGGCGCGAACGACGAGGCGGTGATCGCGGCGATCAGGGGAGGCCAGCCCAAACTCCCCGTCGAGCTCGATCCGCGCGTGCCCGAGCCGCTCCAGGCCATCGCGCTCAAGGCGATGGAGCGCGATCCCGCCGAGCGATACCAGTCAGCGCTCGACCTCGGCGCCGACCTGCAGCGCTATCTCGACGGCCGCGCGGTGCAGGCCCGGCCGTCGGTCTACGCGTCGACGCTCGGCATCCGCGTCGCGCCGCACCTTCAGCAAGTCGGCGAGTGGCTGCGGCTGCGGCTCATCTACCCGCACGAGGCTGAACGGCTGCGTTCGGCGTACCGCGCGCTCGACGCGCGCGACGACGACTGGATCGTCGAAAGCCGCGCGCTCTCGTATTCGCAGATCGCGCTGTACCTCGGCGCGTTTTTTCTCGTTTGCGGCAGTCTCTTCTATTTCGCGGCGCACCGGTGGTACGACGCCGTGCGAGGCGTCGCGCGGCCGCTACTGGTGCTCGGCCTGCCGTTTGCCGGTCTCAATGCCGCCGCGCGTCACCTCTACAGGCGCGATCACAAGGCCGTCGCCGTCGCGTTCTTTCTCGCGGCCGTCGGCCTGCTGCCGCTGCTTCTCATCATCCTGTTCCACGAAACCGGCTTGCTCGTGGTCGCGCCCGACACTCCCGGACAACTGTTTCAGGACGGCTCGATCTCCAACCGTCAGCTCCAGGTCACGACGGTCATCGCGTGTTTCTGGTGCGGCATGCTCGCGTTCGAGACGCGCACGGCCGCGCTCAGCACCGTCTGCGCTGTGCTCGTCTTTTGCTGTGGGTTGTCCGTGCTCGCGGATTTCGGCCTGCGATCGTGGCTCGAAGACGGCCGCTGGGACCTGCTGGCGCTGCACACGATCCCGCTCGTCGCCGTCTATGCCGGCCTCGGCGCCTACACGGAGCGGGAGAAGCGGCCCTGGTTTGCGAGGCCGGCATACGTGGCCGGTGCGCTCCTGCTCATCACAGCGCTGGAGCTGTTGGCGTTGAACGGACGTACCTTTCACTACCTCGGGTTCTCGCTCCAGTCGATGCAGTCGGCCGACGTCTCCGACCCTCTGCTCATCGACACGCTCGCGGCGATGACGCTCAACGGGATCGGTTTCTACGCGCTCGCCTCGGCGCTCGACCGGCACGGGACCGAGCTCCAGGCGACGGCCGCAAGGCTGCTCTTCACGCTGTCACCCTTCGCCATCCTGCAACCGCTCGGCTACCTGGTGAGAACCGCCGAGTACTCGCTGCGCTACGACTGGATCTACCTCGGCTTGGCGCTGCTCATCGCGCTGCTCAGCCAGACGCGGCAGCGCCGGGCGTTTTACTACGCCGGGGTGATGAATACGGGCGCGGCTCTCTACTTGATCGCCAATCACCGCGACTGGTTCGAGCGGCCGCTCTGGGCCATCGCGGTCATCGTCTCGGGGCTGATCGTTCTCGGCGCTGGATTCTTACTCGATCGGCGGGAGCGGGAGCGTCGCGGCAGCCGAGCTGCCTAAAACCCATCCCACACACCAAAACCACGCTGAACGCGCCGACGGCCAGGGTTCACGATGAACACGATGAGTCGATGAACACGAAGTGAACCGATCAGGGCAGGAACACGCGCACTCCGGCCCGCACGGTAAACGGCCAACCGGTCGACCTGATGGGCGTTCGCGCGACGTCGTACTCCACGTCGAAGAGGTTCTCGAACCCGAGAAACACATGGAGCGCACGGGTCAGCGGCCGCGACGCGGACGCGTCGACGACGACGTAGTTCTCGAGGAGGAACTCGTTGAGATCGTCGTCGGTACTGTGAGCCGACGAAGCGGGCCTGGACCGAGAAGGTCGCTACCCGGGGTGTCTCGGCGATGACGCCGGCGCCGATTTGATAGATCGGGACCTGCGGCACGCGGTTGTCCTGAATCGCCGGCTGCTTCGGCGTGTTGGTGTAGTGCGCGGAGGTGAACGCCCCGAAGAGCGGAGATCGTCACTCGCTGGTGCGGCCGCACGTCGCCTTCCACTTCCACGCCCGTCGACCCGAGCTCGTCCGCGTTCTGCCGCTCCCTCGTGATCAGTGCAGGCGTCGTGGTCAGCGTAATGTTCGAAATCGCATCGTCGAGCACGTTGTGGAACACCGTGACTCGTGCCGAGGCGCGGCCGTGGCCGAAGAGCACCCCGCCCTCCATGCTCGTCAGCCGTTCGGGCTCGAGGAGAGGATTGGCGTTGGTGAGCACGTTGCCGACGCGGAAGCCTCGATAGAGCTCGTTGAGCGTCGGCGTGCGATACGAACGCGCAACCGAGAACTGCAGCGACGTCATGTCGTTCGCGCGCCACGTGAGTGACGCCCTCGGACTGAAGAAGCTCAGCGAGTCGGTGGATTTCCAGTGATCGCCGCGCGCGCCGACAATGAGGGAGAGCTCGGGCCGCAGCGTGAACCGCACTCGCCCGTACACGGACGCGGCCTGCTCTTCCCGGTTCGGATTCGACGTGGATACCGCCGCGCCGACTACGGGATACCGCGTCTCGTTGATATCGGCCGTCGTCTGGCGTCCCTCGACGCCGACCAGCACGTCGGCGGCTTTCCAGGTGCGCATCCACTGCCCGCCGGCCGTCACGAAATCGCTCGGTATCGTCTGATCGTTGTTCAGCCGCTCGGTCTGGCGATCGGGTGCAACGACCGAGAAGGTCTGGAAGTAGTCCTGGGTGCCCCCCGTGACGCGCGCGGTCCAGAAACCTCCCGCCAGGGCGCCGTTCACGTCACCAGCGAACTGCCGCCAGTCTGTATCGTTGACCTGGACTGGCGTGCCGTTGCCGCGGCTCTCGCTGGCGAAGTTCGCGCGCAGCGTGGCGCGCCACGCGCCGCTGCCATACCCGGCGGCGGCAAATCCCGATCCGTATTCGCTGTACGCGGGCACGTCCACGGCCCCGCGGACGTCTTCGGGGATGACGTACACACCGTCGGTGTTCTGCGCCTCTGCCCCCGCTGAAATCGCCCAATTGCCGAAACGGCGTCCTCCGAAGCCGGACGCGCGGTAGGTGTCGTGGGAACCGCCATCGAAGAGTCCGCGCAGCCGCGGCCGCTCGGCGTCGAGCGTGAGTACCTGAATGACGCCGCCGAGTGCATCCGGTCCGTAGAGGTCGCCGGCTGTCCCGCGCACGACTTCGATGCGGTCGACCGCGGCGAGCGGGATCCGGTTCCAGTACACCCAGCTGCCGAACGGGTCGTTGAGCGCCCAGCCGTCGGCGACGACGAGCGTGCGGCTCGCGCCGGATCCGGACACGCCGCGGAGCGTGACGCCTTGCGTGGTGGGATTCGCCACGCGCGACGACGAACGGCGAAAGAGACTGAAGCCGGGGGTGTTGCGCAGCGCGTCGTCGATCGCCCCGGCAGCGGACGTGAGGAGCTCCGCCGACGACACAATCGTCGCGCTGGCGGCCGTGTCAACGCCAGTGGCGCCGCGAGACGCGGTCACCGTGACCGATTCGGTGAGCGGCCGCGGCTGGAGCACGACACGCAGCGACGAGACGTCGGTGCCGAGCTGGGTCTCCGACAGGGCGAACCCGCTCGCGCGCACTCGCAGCATGCCTTCGATGCCCGTCGCCTCGTCGAGGCTGAACCGGCCGTCGGCGGCTGTTTCGACGGTGCGGGGCGGCTTGCCCTTGACCTCGACGGTCACGCTCGCCCCGGCGACCGGCGCTCCAGACGCGTCGAGAACCACGCCTGCAACGGGCCCGCTGACTTGACCTTGACCGGCGAACGCCGGCGCGTGCGCGGCCGTGAGGCAGGCGACAACGAGAAAAAGAAGCCTTCGACCCATTTGGCCGATGATACTTCAACTGAACCTGCCAACCGTGAACCCTGAACCCCTGAACCTGCCCCGACCTTCCTGAACCCCATGAACCCTGTCTATACTCTTGCCCGATGACTCGCCCCTGGGACGTGATTGGGATTGGCGCCACGTCCGTCGACTACGTCTATCGTTTGCCGGCGCGGCCCGAAGCCGAGGGACCACACTCGAAGATCCGCATCTCGAGCCACACGGTGTCGTGCGGCGGCCAGATGGCCACCGCGCTCGCCGCATGCGCCACGCTCGGGCTGCGCTCGAAGTTCGCCGGCGTGATCGGCTCCGACGACAACGGCACCCGCGTGCAGGAGGCGCTTGTCGCCCGCGGCGTCGACGTTGTCGATGCCGTCGTCCACCACGGCCCGAACCAGTTCGCCGTCATCCTCGTTGACGAGCGGACGGGCGAGCGCATGGTGCTGTGGAGCCGCGACGACACGATCGCGCTCCGCGCCGACGAACTGCCCCCGGCGCTCTTGCCTTCGGCCAGAATCGTGCACGTCGACGACGTCGACCAGCAGGCGGCGATACAAGTGGCGACCCTGGCCCGCGCCGCCGGCGCCATCGTGACGAGCGACATCGATCGCGTCACGAATCGAACCGAGGAGCTCGTCGCGGCCGTCAGCATTCCGATTCTGGCCGAGCACGTGCCGACGGCCCTGACCGGTGAGTCCGAAGTCGGGCGCGCCCTCCGGACGCTGCACACGCGGCACGGGACGATGATGTGCGTGACCCTGGGCCGCAGCGGCGCGATGATCGTGGACGGCGGCCATGTACACTACGCGCCCGCCTTCCCGGTGGACGCCGTCGATACGACCGGGGCCGGTGACGTCTTTCGAGGCGGTTTCATCTACGGCCTGCTGCGCGGCGACGATCCGCCGGCACTCCTCCGCTTTGCCAACGCCGCCGCCGCCGTCAGCTGCACGCGCCGCGGCGCGATGAACGCCGTGCCGTCGCTCGAGGATGTGAAGCGGATGTTGAAGGCCTAGTTGGCGGCTCGGGCTTGCGGCTCGCGGCTCGCGACTCGCGGTTGCTGATTCGGACCTCGGGGCTCGAATAAGCAACAGCTAGCCGCCAGGAGCCAGTAGCGAGCAGCGGACCCTGAGCCTAAGCCTTCGTAAACTCCAACCCCGCCGATCTCGTCTACTCCCCCATGCTGAACTTCAAGCTCGCCCTTCGAACACTCTTCAAGAGCCCGTTTGTCACGGTCGTCGCCGTCGTCTCGCTGGCGCTCGGGATCGGGGCTAATACTGCGATCTTCTCGTTGTTTCACCAGCTCATCCTTCGATCGCTGCCGGTCCAGGAGCCAGCGAGGCTGGTCAACCTCTCGGCGCCGGGCCCGAAGCCCGGCTCGCAGAGCTGCAACCAGGCCGGCGACTGCGATGTCGTGTTCAGCTACCCGATGTTCCGGGATCTCGAGCGGGTGCAGGCGACATTCACTGGAATCGCGGCGCATCGTATCTTTGGCGCCAACCTGGCTTACCGGGGCCAGACGCTGAGCGGCGACGGCGTGTTCGTGTCGGGCAGCTACTTTCCGGTGCTCGGCATGCAGCCCGCCCTCGGCCGGCTGCTCGGTCCCGGCGACGATCGTGCGATCGGCGAGTCTCCGGTTGCAGTCCTCAGCCACGGGTGGTGGCAGTCCCGGTTCGGCGCCGATCCGAACGTGCTCAACGAGACGATCATCGTCAACGGCCAGTCGCTGACCATCGTCGGCGTGGCGCCACGGGACTTCACGGGCACGACGCTCGGCTCGGCGCCGCAGGTGTTCGTGCCCATTACCCTGCGCGGCATCCTGCGGCCGGGGCCCAGGCCCTTCGACGATCGCCGCACCTACTGGGTCTACGCTTTCGCGCGCCTGAAACCTGGCGTCTCGCTCGATCAAGCGAAGACAGCGATCAACGTGCCTTACAAGCAGATCGTGAACGACGTGGAGGCGCCGCTCCAGAAGGGCATGAGCGACCAGACCATGGCTCGGTTCAAGGCCAAGGGCATCGAGATGGAGGAAGGCTGGCGCGGGCAGAGCTCGGTCCACGGCGAGGCGAAAACGCCGCTCCTGCTTCTTCTCGGCGTAACCGCGCTCGTCCTCATCATCGCGTGCGCCAATATCGCCAACCTGCTCCTCGCGCGCGCCGCCGGGCGCGCCAGCGAGATGGCCATCCGCCTCTCGCTCGGCGCGAGCCGACTGCAGCTCGTTACCCAGCTGCTCGTCGAGTCGTGCCTGCTCGCGGTGCTCGGCGGCGCGGCAGGCTTGATCGTCGCCCGCTGGACGCTCGACTTCATCACCTCCATTCTGCCCGACGACGCGGCCGCGACCCTGCCCTCGTCCGTCGATACCACGGCGCTCCTTTTTGCCGCCGGGCTCACGCTCGGCACGGGCCTGCTCTTCGGCTTGTTCCCGGCGCTGCACAGCACGCGGCCCGATCTGGCGTCGACGCTCAAGGGCAACGCGGGCCAGCCCTCAGGCGCCAGGGCGGCCCAGCGTTTCCGCACGACACTTGCCACCGCTCAGATCGCGCTCTCGATGACGCTCCTCGCCTGCGCTGGCCTCTTCACAAAGAGCCTGCTCAACGTCAGCCGCGTCGATCTGGGCATCAAGGTCGACAACGTCGTCACGTTCGGAATTTCGCCAGAGCTCAACGGCTATAGGTCGGAGAGGTCGCGTCAGCTATTCGCGCGTCTCGAAGAGGAGCTCGCGGCGCTCCCGGGCGTCACAGGTGTCACGACCGCGCTCGTGCCGCTCCTCGGCGGCAGCAGCTGGGGCAGCGATGTGCAGGTCGAGGGCTTCCAGTCAGGGCCGGACATCGACAGCAACTCCCGCTTCAACGAGGTCGGTGCCGGTTATTTCCGCACCATGGGCGTGCCGCTCATCGCGGGCCGGGAATTCACGCCGGCCGACGTCGTCGGCTCGCCCAAGGTCACGATCGTCAACGAGGCGTTCGCGAAAAAGTTCAACCTGGGCCGCGACGCCGTCGGCAAGCGCATCGGCAGCGGGCGTACGGGCGAAGCGTTGGACATCGAGATCGTCGGCCTGGTACAGAACGCCAAGTACAACGAGGTCAAGCGCGAAGCCCCCCCGCTTTTCTTTCGGCCCTACCGCCAGGACGACTCGGTCGGCTCGATGACCTTCTACGTCCGCACCGGTGTCGACTCGTCGTCTTTTTTGGTCAACATCCCGAAGGTCGTGGCCAAGCTCGACCCCAACCTCCCGGTTGAGAACCTGCGCACGCTCGAGCAACAGGTACAGAACAACGTCTTTCTCGATCGCATGATGACAACGCTATCGGCGGCGTTTGCGGTGCTGGCGACGCTTCTGGCGGCCGTCGGACTCTATGGGGTCCTGGCCTACACCGTGACGCAGCGCACGCGGGAGATCGGCCTGCGCATGGCGCTCGGCGCCGCGCCCGCGAACGTTCGTCTGATGGTGCTGCGTCAGGTGGCGGTGATGACCGTCGTCGGTGGCGCGATCGGCCTGGCCGTCGCCGTCGCAGCCGGCCGCGGCGCCGAGAGCCTGCTCTACCAACTCAAGGGATGGGATCCGATCGTGCTGACTGCATCCGCGATCGCTCTGGCGCTCGTCGCACTCGGCGCCGGCCTCGTCCCTGCCAACCGCGCCTCACGGCTGGATCCGATGAGGGCGTTGAGATACGAGTAGGGCTCAGGCGCAAGGCTCAGGGCTCAGGGCCCTGAGCCTTGCAGTAAACTGTCCCCGTGCACAGACGCGACTTCTTGACATCGACGCTTGGTGCGTCGCTCGTGGCGGCCGCCGGCCACTCGGCCGGGGCTGAGGGTCAGGGACCTGCGACAGCGAAGGCGGCGCCCGAGTTCTACGTCTGGCGGCAGTACTCCATCAAGACAGGCACGCAGCCGCGGCGGCTCGCGGAGTTTCTGCAGAATGCGGCCATCCCGGCGCTGAACCGTCTCGGGCACACGCCGATCGGCGTGTTCGAGGTGACGTTCGGCTTGCCGACGCCGACGGTCTTCGTGCTGACGCCCTCGTCATCGCTCGAGAGCCTGCTGGCGATCGAAGCCGGCCTCGAGCGCGACGACGTGTTCATGAAGGCGGCTGTCCCGTACCTGGACGCGCCGGCGAGCGACCCGGTCTACATGCGGCAGGAGCTCTCGCTGCTGACCGCCTTTCCGAACGTGCCCCGCATCGAAATCCCCGCAGCGACGGCGGCGAAGGGTCCCCGGCTCTTCGAGCTGCGCACGTATGAAAGCCACAACGAACGCGCGCATCGCGCCAAGGTCCGCATGTTCGCGGAGCTGGGCGAAGTCGACATCTTCCGCAAGGTCGGCCTGACGCCGGTGTTCTTCGGCAGAACCGTCGTCGGACCGCGCATGCCGAGCCTCATGTACATGCTCGTGCACGAGAACATGGCTGGCCGCGAGAAGAGTTGGGACGGGTTCCGGACCAGCCCCGACTGGAAGGCGTTGGCGGCCACTCCGGGCTACGCCGACGCCGACATCGTCTCGAACATCACGACTGTCTTCCTGCGGCCGGCAGCGTATTCGCAGATCTGACCGCGCAACACTCCCGCGCCCGGCAACTTCCCCCGTATCGCGCAACCGTCGCTTGTCGTCGACCGCCGCCCACGCGGCGGATCAATGGCGCAGGTCGGCAGGGTGCCGAGCCTGAGGTGACTCGCCGATCTTTCCGTATGACACGGCGGCTTGCTCGGCTACACTCGCCGCATGCACGAACGGCGGAACTGGGTGTGGCTCGCGGTCGCTTTGCTCGCGTTCGTAGCGATTGCGTTCGTCGTCAGGGCTGTCGTTCGATCGAAACCGGCCGCCCCTGCCGACATCCGCCGCGAGCTGATGGCCGAGCTCCGCCCGGTAACCTTGAAGAACTGCACGCTCGCGCGATTCGGTGGACCGGGCGACGGCGGCTACCTGATGTGCGGCAACCTGCTCGGAGAGGCACAGGGCGTCTACTCCTACGGCATCGGCGGCACGGACGACTGGGGCTGCGAAGTCGGATCCCGCTTCGGCCAGCCCGTGCACCAGTACCGACTGCTTCAATCTCGAGCAGCCGGTCTGCAACGACGGCGGCCGCTTCGTGTTCCACGCCGAGTGCATCGGCCCAGAGACGGCCACGATCGAGTCCCGCCCGTTCGATACGCTCGCCAGCCAGATCGCGAAGAATGGCCACGCCGGCAAACGCCTGATCGTGAAGATGGATGTCGAGGGCGCGGAGTGGGAGTCGCTGCTGGCGACGCCGGACGCGGTGCTCGCCGAAATCGATCAGCTGCCGATGGAGCTTCACGGCGTCGATGGTCCACGGTTCCCGGAGCTCGTCCGAAAGCTCAAACGCACTTTCCATCTGGTGCATCGACACTTCAACAACATGGCGTGCGAAGCCGGGCTGGACCCGTTCCCATCCCGGGCGATTCAGGTCCTGTTCGTGAACAAGCGAATCGCGATCCTTGATCCGTCAGTCGAACCATCGTTGCCACACATGCTCGACGCACCCGACTACCCTGAACAGCCAGATTGCCAACAACTCGTCGGCGCGAGGTGATGGATCATTCACGATGATCGCGAAGACCGCAAAGCTCACGAAGGATTGACTTCCCCGAGACAGATTCCAAGTTCATGTGCACCGTCTCGGTGATCAGGCTGCCTGGCCTTCTGCGCTTGGTCAGCAACCGCGACGAGCGGCGCACCAGGCCAGCCGCTTTTCCACCGGCTTTGACGCACGCCGGAAGCCTTCGCGTGCTGGCTCCGATCGACCCGGCCTCGCAAGGGACCTGGGTCGCCTGCAGCGAGATCGGCCTCGCCATTGCGCTCCTCAACGTGAATCCGCCGGACGCCGACGCACGCGTTCCACCGCGCAGCCGCGGCGGCATTATCCCAGGGTTGATGCGCGCTCGGTCACTCGATGAGGTCGCCGCGCTTGCTGAAGCGATCGACCACCGCGAGTATTCGCCGTTCCGGCTCGTCGCAGTTCACGCCGGGGAAGAGGATGTGCTCGAGATTACTCCGACGGCCGGTTCGATCCGCCGCTTGCCGCTCGCAATCCCGCAGATGTTCACCTCGTCAGGGTTGGGCGACCACCAGGTCGAAGGTCCGCGGCGGCGGCTGTTCGAGCGAATGGTCGTTCGTGGCGGGGAGCAGGATCTTGGCGATCGGCAGGACCGGTTTCATGCCCATCGCTGGCGCGACAGGCAGGCCGTCAGCGTCCACATGTCGCGCGCCGACGCGTGGACGGTCAGCAGGACGACGATTGAAATCGGCGACCGTGACATCGCGATGTTCTACGCGGCGGAGCCGGACTGGACCCCAGCGACGGCTCGCTTGTCGCGCGTCGCCTAGGGTAAATCACGCCCGCAAACCGTCCACCAGCATCGCAATCAGCTGATCGATGACCTCGTCGCGATCGCCCCACTGGAAGTTCGGCATGACGATGAGGAGCGACGTGAGGCCGTGGATTCCGGCCCACAGTGCGCAGCTCGCCCTGTGCGGATCCACCTTCGCCAGCTTCTTCCGTTTGACGCACTCCGTCACCATCCGCGGCAGGAAGCCGAACGCCTGCATCCCCATCGTCCCCGGCGCCTGATAGCGCGCGTCCTTGGCCGGATCGTGCCCATGCGGGATGCCAAACGTCGCCTGATAGTGCTGCGGATGCTTCAACCCGAACTCGACGTATCGCCGCAGGCCTTTTCGGAGCGCAACGAGCGGGTCGGCGTGGCGGTCGGCCACCTGCTGCAGTTCCTTGACCAGCCCGGCCATGAGCTGCTCGCAGACGCAGAACACCAGGTCGTCGCGGTCCTTGAAATGGAGGTAGATGGCGGTCGGCGAATACTCAATCCGCTCCGCGACCTTGCGCATGGAGAGGCCGTCGTACCCCTCGCGCACGAGGATGTCGCGGGCGGCGTCGAGGATTTCCTGGCGCAACAGTGTTTTCTGACGAACGCGCCGTTCCTGCACGGACATTAACAGCGTTAAGTTAACGTCCCGATCCGGCGGCCTGTCAACTAGAACCTATCTCGTAAACCGGAAAACAGACTGAACACGCCGACGGCCACGGTTCACAATGAACACGATGATTCGATGAACACAAGAAGACCTCTTGTAGCTATCTCCTAGACGGAAACCCTTCACGAAGGCCTCGAAGATCACGTAGCTCGCGAAGAATTCACGGGGAAGTCAATCCTTCGTGAGCTTTGCGGTCTTCGCGATCATCGTGAATAAGCCGTCGGCCGTCTCGCCGCGCTACCGGGCACGCGCGAGGTCGGCGACAATGTCGTAGTGGAACCGCACGAAGCGGTACAGTTCGCTTTCGAGGATCCGTTCCTGGTCGCTGTGCGCGCCGAAGCCTTTGGGACCGTCCTCGACGTCGGTCATCGGTCCCACGCCGAAACACTGCACGCCTTTCGCCCGCAAATACGCCATGTCGGTCGCGCCGGTCGACATCGTCGGCAGCGTGACCGTCTTGTAGTGCTTCGTGACGTTGGCCTCGATCGCCATGAAGGCCTCGGAGTCGAGCCGGGCGCTGCCCGACGGCGGCCGGACGTCACGAGCGCTCCATGCGACATCAACAGCTGGATCGTCGATGACTTTCTTCATCGCGGCGAGAAACGCGTCGAGATCCTCGTCGGGATGCGTCCGCACATCGAGGCGCGCCGTGGCTTCCGACGGGATGACGTTGATGCGGTAGCCGGCCTGGATGATCGTGGGCGAGACCGACGTCCGCAGCATCGACGCGTGCCGCGGCTCGCGATCGAGGAAGTAGTCGTCAGCGGCGGACGCGAGCGCCGCGTCGGCGCCAATCACCGCGAGGTATCGCTTCGCCTCGTCGGGCGACGAGATCGAGGCGAGCCGCTTGAAGTACGCGCGCGTGGTGTCGTTGAGGCGGATCTGCGGTTTCCACTCCCCTACCTTCGCCACGGCTGCCGCAAGGTGGACGACCGCATTCGACTTGAGCGGCACCGATCCATGGCCGGAGATGCCGCGCGCTGTCAGCTCGATCGCGCGTGGGATCTTCTCGAGCGTCTGGACCGATGCGAACTTGACCTGCCCACCGGCGCGCGACACGCCGCCGCCCTCGGCAAGGCAGTACTCCGCATCGACTTGCGGAAAATGCTGGCCGACCATGTACTGGATCCCGACGCGGGTCGAGCCCTCCTCGCCCGCCTCGGCGAGAAAAATCACGTCGCGATCCAGCGCGACCTTCTGGCGCTTGAGCGTCAGCATCACCATCAGGCCGGCTACCAGGTTGTCCTTGTCGTCCACGGTTCCGCGGCCGTAGACGTAGCCGCCCTCTCGGGTCGCGCTGTACGGAGGATGGGTCCATTTCTTGGGGTCGACGTTGACGACATCGGTGTGCCCCATGATGAGGATGGGCCGCTTCCGGCCGCTCCCCTTGAGACGCGCCAGGACGTTCGGACGACGGGATTCGAGCGCGAGGATCTCGACCGGAATGCCCTCGGACTCGAGCACGTTCTTGAGGTACTCGGCCGCCGGCTGTTCGTTGCCCGGAGGATCTGAAGTATCCATGCGGACGAGCGCCTGGAAGTGTCGGAGCGTTTCTTCGTCGAGCGGAGATGACTGTGGAGTCTGAGCTGCCACCGTCACGGCCGCCAGGAGGACGATCAGCAGGGTGCTGCGCATGGACGGGGATCCTAGCATTAGAGGCCATCGCCCGTAGTGTCCGCCTTTAGGCGGACCCGTGTCGTCCGGCTGAAGCCGGACACTACGACTGACTCACACCATCGCCGACTTCTGCAGGATCGCAATGGTCCGGACGGGCGACGTGATGATCCGGCGGCACTCGAGCTCGAATTCCATCTGGAATCCGAGATTGATCGCCAGCCGCTTGAGGAAGCTCCCGCCAGCCGTGCTGCCGGTGAAGCGGGCGGCGGTCCAATCGGGGAAATAGCGCCCGCCGCGGACGCGCACCTCGCCCGCATGGTTGACGACGATGACCTCGTAGAGGGTGTTCTGCGTGCAGATGTGCAGCTGCTGGAACTCCTCGAGCGACGCGACGTTCACCGCCTGGCTCCAGTCGCGCGCGAGCCAGGCGTCGAGGGTGGCGGCGACACGGGGCCGATCCGGCTCGCCCCGCGCCTTGTTGATGCGGGTCGTCGACGGCCGAGGCAGGCGATGAATGCGGGATTTGACACTCATTTTCGTGATCTCAGTTCCGGAAGCCAATTGAGCACGACATTGAACTGATCGGCGTCGGCGGCGCCCTCGCTGCGCACGACGACGAAGGTATTGCCGTCCGGCGACACGTCGTAGTTGCGCGCCCCGTCGAGCGTCGCATATCGGAATTCCAGCACGCGTTGCGGTCTCCCCCACCGGAACTCGGCGCCGGGCGTGATGGGCACCGAGACGAGCTGATTGCTGCGGCGGAAAAAGAGCGTGAGGCCGTCCCGCGACCATGCGGGCTCGGTCCCGCCGTCGGGCGATACGAGCGACTTGGCGCCGGGACCGGGAAAGGACTGCACCCAGACCGACCTCCGTCCGGATTCGTCGGAGACGTAGGCCAGCCACTTGCCGTCGGGTGAGAACACCGGCGACGACTCGTCGTTCTCCGTCCTCTGGAACGCCCAAGGTTCGCTCCCCCGCGTCAACACCCAGATGTCGTGATCGGCGCCGGGCTTGCGCTCTGCGAACGCCAGAGTGAGGCCATCGCGCGCCCAGGACATCGGCAGGTGCGGATTCGCATGGGTGAAGATCGGCATTGTGCCCGGCAAGAGGCCGGCGAGCGCCCGCGACAGCGACTGACTCTGGTCGCTCGTGGATCCAATCAGCGCTTCGGGCTCGAAGGTGCCATTCACGCGCTGCGAGTAGAGCGACACGCCGCCCTGGCGCGCTGACTGGAAGGTGATCTGCAGGCCGTCGGCCGACCAGATAGGGAAGCGATTGACGCCCCCGGTCACGAGCGGCGTTGGCGTTCCCTGATCGACGTCGTAGATCCAGATGTCGGAGCCGCTGTCCGACTCGATCGCGACGGCCAGGCGGCGGCCGTCCGGCGACAGGCGAGGGTGCGCGAACGCATCGGACTTCTCCGAGAGAACCGTCGGCCGTCCCGAGCGATCGACGACGACGAGTGCGCGCGACGGCAGCGTCGATGGACGCGGAATGTAGGCGAGCGTGCCGGAGGTGGAGATGGCAAACGACGTGCTGCCCGAGGGGTCGACCTCGGGACGTTCAAGCAGGGGCGCGGGCGGACCAGGAACGCTCCCCGGCGAGGAGTCGAACGGCGACGCCACGAGGCCGGCGGCGGTCGCATAGAGAAGGCGGCCGGCCTGCGGGATGTACTGCGCGCCGGCGCCACCGCTGCCCGGCTGGCCGAGCGCGCGCACCTGTTTGCTCCCGAGCGACAGGATCGCGAGGTGCCAGCCGCGATCCGTCGTCACGCCGAAGAGCACATCGCCGTTCGGAAGTGGTCGCGGGTAGGCGTGCTGCAGCTCGCCGGCCACGGCATCGACGGTCGTGAGCCGTTCGGGGGTCGTCCCCCTGGCGGGCACGCGCCATAGTCCGACCGGCGTGGCGAAGACGATCGTCTCGTCGATTCCCCATGTCGCACTCGACACGGCGGGCGTCGCGCAAATGTCGAGCGGGCGGCCACCGTCGACCGCCACCCGCTGCAGCTTGCCGTTGGCGTAGAAGCCGACCGAGCTGCCGTCGGGGGAGAAGAACGGCGCGCTTCCGCCTTCGGTGCCGGGGATCGCGGTTGGCCCGAATTGATCGAGCGGCCGCATGAAGAGCTGCGTACGGCCTTCGTCCTGGGAGGCGACGTAGACCAGACGCGTACCGTCTGGTGCAATGGCCAGCGGCGTGAGCCCGCCGCGTTCGATGTGCTGACCGGAAGGCACGGGCACGACGACGCGCGACACGGGCGCGTCCGGCGCCGGACTCATTTGCTGGACCAGCCACGAGCCGAGCGCGACGAGGACGACGACCGTGCTGAGCACGGCCGCGGCCGTCACGATTGCTTGCCTGCGCGAGAACCGCCACGCCTCGACGCCGGGGACGTGCACGACGAGCGGCGCGCTCTCGGCGACCGCGTCATCGATCTCGAGGCCCGCGTCGGCGATGTCGTGCAACCGAGCCGTCGGATCCTTCTTCAGGCAGCGTTTGATGAGGCGCTGTACGGCAAGCGGCGCGTGCGACAGCACGCGCCAGTCCGGCTCCTCGCGGAGCACGGAGGCGAGCGTATCGGAGACCGTCTCCGAGGTGAAGGGCGGCTTGCCGCTGATCGCCTCGTAGTACATGCACCCGAACGCCCAGATGTCGGTGCGCCGGTCGAGCGACTTGCCGCGGATGTGCTCGGGGCTCATGTAGGCGACGGTCCCCAGGATCACTCCCGGCTGCGTCGTCGTGGTGAACATCGCGGCGTTGTCCGACGACTCCTTGTTCTCGGACTCGAACGATTTTGCGAGTCCGAAATCGAGGACCTTGACGCGGCCCTCTGGCGTGACTTTGACGTTCGACGGCTTGAGGTCGCGATGGATGATGCCGCGCTCGTGCGCCGCTTCGAGCGCCTGCGCGATCTGCTTGAAGATCGGGAGCGTCTCGGTCGGCGGCATCGGGCCGCGCGACAGCCGCTCGGCCAGCGTTTCGCCAGGCACGAGCTCCATCTCGAGGAGCGTGGAGTCGCCCACCTCCTCGAGACCGTGCAGCGTGGCGATATTGGGATGGTTGAGCGACGCAAGCACGCGTGCCTCGCGCTCGAACCGGCTCTTGTACTCCGGATTGCCCGATGTGAGCTCGTGCAGGACCTTGAGGGCGACCTCACGGCCGAGCCGGACGTGCTCGGCGCGATACACCTCACCCATGCCTCCGGCGCCGAGGGACGCGAGGATCCGGTACGGGCCGACAGAGCTGCCGGGAGAGAGGCGCAAGTTGGGCTCTTGACGCGGATTATACCGCTCGGAGAGCGACGCGGAGGTCGTGTTACAGTGGCCGGCGGATGCCGATTCGGCTCAGGATTCCCGGCTGCGGGCTGACGCCTCTCATTGCCCACACGCAATTTAGAAGCGCAGCGAGGCGAGCCGGCACGGGGTCGGACGCACGCGCGGGCACAGGGCCGCTGCTGGCGATCTGCGTGTGGTTCTGCCTGCAGATGTCATCGGGTATCTTCGCCTCCCAGCAGACCACGGCTCAGCCGCCGGCGGCGCCGGCCTCGTCGCAGACACCGATAGATGCGGCCGTGCGTGAGGCTCTGAAGCAGTATTCCGCGGCCCTCGAATCACTCAATGCCGACCAGGTCAAAAAAATCCACCCCTCAGTCGATAGCGAGAATCTGAAGCGCGCCTTCAAGGAGGCGCGCGACCTGAAGGTCACCATCGATTCCATCAAGGTGCTGTCGAGCGACGGCGCCACGGCCCGCGTGAGCTGCCGGGTGACGCAGGTCTTCACGCCGCGAGCGGGCACGAAACAGAACAGCGCCGTGACCCGTGTGATGCTCTTCCGCCGGCAGGACACGGCCTGGGTGATCGATGGATTCGAGCGATAGGGCGGGCTCTAGGCTCTGGGCTCCAGGCTCTAGCAAGATCTTGGAATAGGCATTCGATGGTTTCGCCAGAGCCTAAAGCCTAGAGCCGAGAGCCTTCCGTCGTCGACATGACATCCGTCACCCCTCGGACCTGACCCCTCGCACTACCGCGCGTTCGGCCGCGACCGCATATTGGCAGCACCTATTTGAAGGAAGGTGCACCAATGATTGCGGAGTTACGGGGCGTCACCAAGACCTACGGTACAGTCGTCGCGCTCGACCACGTCTCGCTGGCGCTCGAGGCGGGCCGCGTGACGGCGATCCTCGGACCCAACGGAGCAGGCAAGACGAGCACCATCCGGCTGCTCCTCGGCCTGACTCGGCCCACCAGGGGCATGGTCACGCTTTTTGGAACCGATCCGCGCTCGGCCGCGGCGCGGCGGCGCACTGGGGTCATGCTGCAGATCGCGAAGGTACCCGAGACGCTGACTGTGCGCGAGCACGTGCATCTCTTCAGCAGTTACTACCCATCACCCATGACCGTCGAGGCTACGCTGGCGGCGGCGGAGCTCACCGGAGTCGCCGATCGGAAGTTCGGCCACCTGTCCGGCGGACAGCGTCAGCGCGTGCAATTCGCGCTCGCGATCTGCGGCAACCCGGACCTGCTGTTCCTCGATGAGCCGACGGCAGGCCTCGACGTCGAGTCGCGGCGCGGATTCTGGCAGCAGGTCCGCCGGCTCGCCTCGGCCGGCCGGACCATCGTCCTGACCACGCACTACCTCGAGGAAGCCGACGCGCTCGCCGATCGCGTCGTGATGCTGAGCGCGGGCACGATCGTCGCCGATGGCGCACCGCACGAGATCAAGTCGCGCGTCGCGTCGCGACGCATCCGCTGCGTGACGGCACTGTCCGCCGCCGCGATCGAAGCGCTGGAAGGAGTCGCCGGCGTCAGGCGCGACGGCCCGGCCACCGAGATCGTGACGAGCGACGCCGAGCTCGTCGTCCGTCAGCTTCTCGTGCGCGATGCGACGTTGTCTGGGCTCGAGATGTCGGGAGCTGGGCTCGAAGAGGCCTTTCTGACGCTGACGTCCGGCCAGACGGGCCGGCCGGCGAATCAGCCTGAGCGCACGATGGTTGGCGCGGGAGGTGTGCGATGAACGCGATGACGGGCACGATCGTCCAGACAGCTGCGTGGTCTCCAGCGCGTACCTACGCGCTCGAAGCGAAGTACGAGTTCCTCAAGGTGCTTCGCATGCCCGGGTACGCCATTCCCTCGATTGCGTTTCCGGCAATGTTCTACCTGCTCTTCGGCGTGCTCTTCGGCCGGCAAACCGTCGGCGCCGTGTCGATGTCCACTTACCTCATCGCCACTTACGGCGCGTTCGGCGTCATCGGCGCGTCGCTCTTCGGCTTCGGCGTCGGCGTCGCCATCGAGCGTGGACAGGGCTGGCTGATGCTCAAGCGCGCGAGCCCCATGCCGCCAATGGCGTTCTTCGTGGCCAAGCTCGCGATGTGCACCATCTTTGCCGCGACCGTCGTGCTCGTGCTCGCCGCTCTCGGAGTAACGTTCGGCAATGTCAAAATGCCGGCGGCGATGTGGCTCCGCCTGGGATCGACGCTCGTGATCGGCGCGATTCCGTTCTGCGCGCTCGGTCTCGGCCTGGGATACCTTGTCGGCCCGAACGCCGCGCCGCCGATCGTCAACCTGATCTACCTGCCGATGTCCTTCCTGTCCGGGCTGTGGATTCCCTTCGAGGTGCTCCCGCCAGCGGTGAAGGCCATCGCGCCGTTCCTGCCCGCCTTTCATCTCGGCCAGCTGGCGCTCGGCGCCATCGGCGCGGGCGCCGCAACACCCGCGTGGATCCACGTCGCGGCGCTCGCCGGCTTCACGATGATTGGTCTGGGTCTCGCGTTCTGGGGGTACAGGCGGGAAGAGGATCGCACCTGGTGATAACTGGTCCGGCTGAAGCCGGACACTACGAGAACGAAGATCCGGCTAAAGCCGGACACTACTGAGCAACCGGCAGTCGTAGTGTCCGGCTTTAGCCGGACCCAGATGGCAGTCAACGAGCACAGACTATGAACAAGAACATCTACTTCGTCATCGCGTGCGGGCTGGCCTTGGTCGGCGCCGGCGTGGCGGGCACGCGCGTCGACTCATCCACGCCGGCCGCGTCACAGCCGGCCGCGCGCGAATTCGTGATCCGGGACGTGCGCCTGTTCGACGGCGAGCGCGTCGTCGCGAAGACCAACGTTCACGTGCGCGACGGCATCATCGTCAGTGTCGGCGACACGGCGCCCTCCGGCGTCGAATCCATTCCCGGTGACGGCCGGACTCTCCTGCCCGGCCTCATCGACGCCCATGCGCACGCCTTCGGCGATGCCCTGGAACGCGCGCTGGTCTTCGGCGTGACGACCGAGCTCGACATGTTCACCGATCACCGGTTTGCCGCGACGATGCGGACACAGCAGCAGAACGCGGACGGCGCCTTGCGCCGCGCCGACCTTTTCTCGGCGGGCACTCTCGTCACGGCGCCGAAGGGCCACGGGACCGAGTACGGCATGCAGATCCCTACGCTGGCGTCTGCCGCTGACGCTCCTGCCTTCATCGACGCGCGGCTCGCCGAGGGCTCCGACTACATCAAGATCGTGTACGACGACGGTGCGGCGTACGGATTGAAGATAACGACGCTCGACCGCGGCGTGCTTGCCGCGGCGATCGCCGCGGCCGAGGCCCGCGGCAAGCTCGCGGTCGTTCACATCGGCTCACGTCAGGGCGCGGACGAGGCGATTGCCGCCGGCGCCAGCGGACTCGTGCACATCTTCGCGGATGCGCCGGCGGACGCGGACTTCGTCAAGCGCGTGGCCGCGGCGCGCGCGTTCGTCACTCCTACCCTATCGGTCACCGAGAGCACCACCGGCGTCGCGAGCGGCGCGCCGCTCCTCGCGGATGCGCGCCTCGCTCCGTTCCTCACCGCGGCAGAACGCACCTCTCTCGAGGGACGATTCCCGAACCGCGCAGGGTCGAAGCAGAATCTCGCGCATGCGCTCGCCGCTACGAAACTGCTCTTCGACGCGGGGGTGCCGATCCTGGCCGGGACCGACGCGCCGAACCCTGGCACCTCGCACGGCTCGAGCATTCATCGAGAGCTCGAGCTGCTGGTGCAGGCAGGACTCTCCCCTGAGGCGGCACTGCGGGCCGCGACCTCGGTCCCGGCGCGTGTCTACGGCTTGAAGGATCGTGGACGGATCGCTGCAGGCCTTCGCGCCGACCTCGTGCTCGTGAGCGGCGATCCCAGCCGCGACATCACGGCCACGAGGGACATCGTCACCGTCTGGAAGCGCGGCGCGCGGTTCGAGCGGGCGAAGGCCACGGCGCCAACCGCCGCCGTCGCCGTATCGACCGCGACCGGCCTGGTCAGCGCGTTTGAGACGGCGGAGGTTCGCGCGGAGTTCGGAAGCGGCTGGCAGACATCGACCGACAGCATGATGGGCGGCGCCTCGACGGCCTCGATGGCCGTCGTCGAGGGCGGCGCGAACAACACGCGCGGCGCGCTGGAAGTGTCGGGAACAGTGGCCGCCGGCGCACCGTTCCCGTGGGCGGGAGCGATGTTCTTCCCAGGCGCGACGCCAATGGCGCCGGTCGACGTGTCGAAGTTCAAGGAACTCGTCTTCTGGGCGCGGGGCGACGGCGGCACACATCAGGTCATGGTGTTCGCCGCCCGCCTCGGCAACATCCCGGCAATGCGGCCGTTCACGCCGGGCCCTGAATGGCGCGAGTTCGTGCTGCCGTTCACGTCTTTCTCCGGCATCGACGGCTCTGACCTGCGTGGCGTGCTATTCTCCGCCGGGTCGAAGCCCGGGGCCTTCCGGTTCACGATTGACGAGGTGCGGTTTCGGTAGGAAACACAGTCAAGGTCACGATGCTGACGAACGGGTCGCGAGGATCGCGAAGCTCACGAAGTCCGCGAAGGACAGTTTGACGACTTCTTCGAGATCATCGTGATCTTCGTGTTCTTCGTGATTGGCCGTGGGCCTATCGGCTGAGATCGCTGCATACCATGCGAATCAGACTCCTCCCCGAATCGTCACCGCTCGGATGGACGCCGTTCGCGTGGCTTGTCTACCTCACCTTCTTCTTCACTTACGCCGTCTGGACCAACTCGCCCCGGCACTGGCTGATCGACGGCCCGGCGCTCGCGCTGTTCCTCGTCCTCTACTTCAGAGGTTTCTGGCTACATGGCCGCCCACTGCTCGGAGTCATCTTCGGGATCCTGGCCATCGGTCTGGTGACCGCGCCGCGCAACCCAGGCGCGAGCTGTTTCTTCATCTTCGCGGCCGGCTTCGTCGGCGACGTCGGCCGGCCGGCGGTCGCCGTGCGCTGGCTGCTCGTCATCCTGGCCATCGTCGCCGCCGAAACGCTGGCGCTGTCGCTGTCGCCGGCGTTCTGGGTGCCCGCGACCGTCATTTCGCTCCTCGTCGGCGGGTCCAACATTCACTTCTGCGAGATGCGCCGCAAGGATCGCGCGCTCATCAAGGCGCACGAAGCGGCCGAGCACCTGGCGACGATTGCCGAGCGCGAACGGATCGCGCGCGACCTGCACGATCTCCTGGGCCACACTCTCTCGATTATCGTGTTGAAGTCGGAGCTCGCCGCCAAGGTCGCGGACCGAGACCTCGGCAGGGCGATTCGCGAGATCCGCGACGTCGAACGGATCTCGCGCAACGCGCTGGCAGAGGTGCGGCAGGCCGTCTACGGATACAGGGGCGAGCGCCTCGACGAGGAGCTCGCGACGGCGCAGACCGCGCTCGACGCCGCTGGCGTCACACTGAGCGTGGACGTCGCGAAGATCGCACTCGACCCCGACCAGGAGCGCACGCTGTCGCTCGGGCTGCGCGAGGCCGTCACGAACGTCATCCGCCACGCGAGGGCACGACAGTGCCGCGTCAGCCTGATCGAGGACAGCCACGGCATTCGCCTGACCATCGAAGACGACGGTGTGGGAGGCGAACTCACGGAAGGCGCGGGCCTGTCGGGAATGCGCGCCAGGCTCGCCGAGATTGGTGGCACCATGGAGCGGGACGCGAGCCGCGGCACGCGCCTGACGCTCGTTGTCCCGCGCCGAAAGGTCGCGGCGCCGGCGATGGTCGCGTCGTGATCCGAATCCTCATCGCCGAGGACCAGGCCATGGTGCTCGGGGCCTTGACTGCACTCCTCGAGATCGAGAGCGACCTCGAGGTGGTGGGTGCGGCCCGCACCGGCGCAGAGGCGCTCGCGCTCGCCCTGAAGCATCGCCCCGACGTCGTCGTCACCGACATCGAGATGCCGGGGATGACCGGGCTCGATCTGGCCGCAGCGCTGCGCGACCACGAGCGGCCGCCACGAGTGATCATCCTCACGACCTTCGCGCGACCCGGCTACCTGCGGCGCGCGCTCGACGTCGGCGCGTCCGGCTATCTCTTAAAGGATGCGCCCTCCGCGCAGCTGGCCGACGCGATCCGACGCGTGGCCGCCGGGGGGCGCGCCATCGATCCCTCGCTCGCAGCCGAGGCCTGGAGCGAACCGGATCCGCTGACCGATCGTGAGCGCCAGGTTCTGCGCCTGGCCGACGAGGGCCTTTCGGGCGGGGAGATCGCGCGTCAGTTGAAGCTTTCCGAGGGGACCGTCCGCAACTACCTGTCGGAGTCGATCGGCAAACTTGGGGCGAAGAATCGTGTCGAGGCGGCCCGCACGGCACGGCAGAAGGGGTGGCTCTAGTTTCATCCGAGAGGCTTCGCCCCTCGGACTCCCCTGCACGCGCTCTCGCGCGCCGCTTCGTCGGCGCGCTCCGGGCGCGTGGCTCGCTCGCGGTGCTCGCTCGCGCCGCATTTGTGAGATACGTTGTAGTCTCATCCGGTGGACCTTGTCCCCCGGACCCCCTTACACGCTTCCGCCTTCGCTAAAGCTACGGCGAGACCTCGCCGTAGCGCCTCCGGCGCGGAGGCGGGCGCTCCCGCTCGTTCGCGCTGTTCATGAGGCAGCTTGTAGCACACTCGCTCTGCTAGAATCCTGTCACCTCAGGAGGATTCTGTGATGCCCCGGGCCCAAAGACTGGTGATGGTCGTCGTGTGCGCAGCAGTGCTCGTGCTCGTCGGATCGTGGAAGACGGGGTTGGTCGCGATCGGCGAACTCCAGACTGCTTCAGCCAGCCAGGCGGCATCGAGTATCGACCCGCTCGTGCTCAAGGCGCTCCAGTGGCGCGGCATCGGCCCGGCGCGGGGCGGGCGATCGATTGCCGCCAGCGGCGTCAAGGGACGGCCGAAGGAAGCCTACTTCGGCGCGGTGGGCGGCGGCCTGTGGAAGACGGTCGACGGCGGCGAGAACTGGGCGCCGGTGACGGACGGTCAGATCAGCAGCGCATCGGTCGGCGCGGTCGCTGTCTCCGAATCGAACCCGGACGTCATCTTCATCGGCATGGGTGAGTCCTGCATTCGCGGCAACATCATGCCCGGCGACGGCGTGTACAAATCTTCGGACGCCGGGAAGACGTGGACACACATCGGCTTCTCCGGCTCGCAGGCCATCTCGCGAATCCGCATCCATCCGGCCAATCCCGACATCGTCTTCGTCGCTTCGTTCGGCAAGTACGGCGCCGAGAGCGATGAACGCGGCGTCTTCAAGAGCACCGACGGCGGCAAGACCTGGCAGCGCAAGCTCTTTCGCGATGCCAAGACCGGCGCTGTTGATCTGGCCATCGATCGTAAGAACCCCAACGTGATGTACGCCGCGTTGTGGGAGGCCTATCGCGTCGAGTACCAGATGTCGAGCGGCGGTCCGGGCAGCGGACTCTTCAAGTCGACCGACGGCGGCGAGACATGGACGGAGATCACGCGCAGCACGGGTCTTCCGTCCGGCGTCGTGGGCAGAATCGGCGTGGCGGTGTCGGGGGCGGACTCGAACCGCGTCTACGCGCTCGTCGAGAACGAGAGCGGCGGGCTCTTCTCGTCAGACGATGCCGGAAAGACGTGGGCGCTCGTCAACAGCAACAGGAACATCCGGCAGCGGGCGTTCTACTACACGCACGTCGCCGCGGATCCGGCCAACCGCGACACCGTCTATATGCTCAACGTCAGCTTGTATCGCTCCACCGACGGCGGCAAGACGATGAGTACCCTCGGCGGCTCGCACAGCGATCACCACGATCTCTGGATCGACCCCGATGATTCGAAGCACCTCGTGCTCGGTAACGACGGCGGCGGCGCCGTCTCGTTCACCTCAGGCCAGCCGCAGGGCCAGGGACCGTCGGCCACCGCCGCGTGGAGCGCGCAGGACTTCCCAACGCCCCAGTACCTACCACGCAGCCACGACGAGCCACGTGCCGTATCACGTGTGCGGCGCACAGCAGGACGGCAGCACGGTCTGCGTGCCGAGCGACACCAATCTCGGAGGGCGCGGCGGCGGTGGTGGTGGAGGCGGTGGCAGGGGCGCTGCGCCGGCACTCTACAGTCCTGGCGGAGCGGAGCCCGGCTACGTCGCACCCGATCCGCGCGATCCGGACATCTTCTACGCCGGCGGCAACAACGGGTCGTTCCTGACGAGGCTCGATCGCCGGACCGGCGAGCTCCGCGAGGTCAACCCCTACCCGCGCATGTTCTCTGGAGAACCCTCGAGCGCGCTCGTCGAGCGCTGGCAGTGGACGTTCCCCATCATCTTCTCGCACGCCGACCCGACCGTGCTCTACACCTCGTCGCAGCATGTGTGGAGGACGACCAACGGCGGGCAGCGCTGGGACAAGATCAGCACCGACCTCACGCGCCACGATCCAAAGACGATGGGCCCCTCGGGCGGGCCGATCACCAAGGACATGAACGCGCCGGAGGTCTACGGAACCGTCTTCGCGATCGGACCGGGCAAGAAGGACGTCAACATCATCTGGGCCGGATCGGACGACGGGCTGGTGCACGTCACGCGCGACGGCGGCAAGAGCTGGACGAACGTCACGCCCAAGGAGATGCCGGACTTCGGGCGCGTCAGCCAGATTGATGCCTCGTCTTTCGAGCCGGGCGGCGCGTACGTTGCCGTGAAGCGTCCGCTGCTCGATGACCTCGCGCCCTACATCTTCCGCACGCGGGACTTCGGCAAGACCTGGACGAAGATCGTCAGCGGCATTCCAGCGAAGGATTACGTCCACGTCGTCCGCGAGGATCCGGCGCGGCGCGGGCTCCTCTATGCAGGCACGCAGAGCACGGTCTACGTCTCGTTCAGCGACGGCGACCGCTGGGAGCCGCTCGGGCTGAACCTGCCAGGCACGCCCGTGTCGGATCTCGTCGTCGAGGACAATTCGATCGCGATCTCGACGCACGGCCGCGGCTTCTACATCCTCGACGACATTGCGCCGCTGCGGCACACGGGCCTGGAGACGGCCAGCGCGGACGCGGTGCTCTACAAGCCCGCCGATGCTATCCGTGGTGCCGGCGGGGCGACGATCACCTATCTGCTGAGAAAGCCCGCCGAGAAGCTGACGATCGAGATCCTCGACGCGAAGGGACAAATCGCGCAGACGATTCAGGGCGCACCGCCAGGAGCCCGCGGCGGGCAGGGCCGCGGACGCGGTGAAGCGGGGGCGCAGGCGCCTGCCGGCCGAGGCCAACCGGGAGCGCCGGCGCAGGCCCAAGCGCCGCCGGAAGAAGAAGGTGGCGGCGGCCGAGGACGAGGCGGCCCGCCAACCGCGTCGCTGGCGCAGGGGCTGACTCGGGTCACGTGGAACCTCGCGTACCCAGGTCCATCGACGTTCCCTGGCATGGTGCTTTGGGGCGCGACGACGAACGGACCGGCCGCGCTGCCCGGGACCTATCAGGTGCGGCTCACCGTCGACGGCCGCAGCATGACGCAGCCGCTCGTCGTGAAAAAGCATCCGCTCCGCCAGGCGAACGACGCGGATCTGCAGGAGCAGTTCGACCTCGCGTCCCGCATCAGGGACAAGGTCACCGAAGCCAACAACGCCGTCATTCAGATTCGGAACGTGAAGCGCGAGGTCGCCGAACGGCTGACCAAGAATCCCGACGCGCAGCTCAAGACGGCTGGCGATCGCCTGACGACGAACCTGAGCGCCGTCGAGGAAGAGATCTACCAGGTGAAGAACCAGAGCGGTCAGGATCCGCTCAACTTCCCCATCAAGATCAACAACCGCCTGGCGTCACTGCTGCGCGTGGTGAACACCGGCGACGGCAAGCCGATCGCGAATGCGGCGCCGATCCTGAAGGACCTCAGCGCCGAGCTCAAGGTGCAGACCGATCGGCTGACGAAAGTGCTCGACGCGGACCTTCCGGCCTTCAATTCCGAGTCCCAGCGCGTGGGGCTAGGGGCGGTGGCGGTCAAGTAAGCGCGCGGTGCGCTAACGCCGGAGCGGGCCGGTCGGCTCGGGTCTCCCGCTTCGCGGCGCGGAAAACGGCCCCTCCGCGGACGTGCTGACGATGACGGCGGCGGCTTGGGTGATCCGTGCGCCGGTAAAGCATCGGTTCGGCATCGAAACCGAGTGGCCTCCTGAGACGAAAGCAGCGCCGCCGCCGCTCGGAGCCGCTACGGGACCGTTTTCTTGGCTTGCGCCTGATCACGCCGCTCAGAGGTCGACCCGACCCGACAGGCCCGCTCCGGCGGGCGTCGGCCCAATCCGGGCCGAGCCCCACAAGTGGTCTATCTGCGAGACGCAGATAGGCTCCACCAGGCCAGGTCGAAGGTCTCAGGCTGAAGGAGTGCGACGGGCGTCTTACCCATCGGGAGGAGACGCATGTCGAAGATCCGCTCAGGCCGGCGGCCCTGGGGCGTAGCGATCGTCTGTGTGCTGCTGGTTGGTCATGTGCCTCGCGGGCAGACCCCGCAGAACCAGCCCGACCGGATACGAGTCGCCGTCGATCTCGTGACGACCTCCGTCAGCGTGCGCGACGGACGGGGACGGTTCCTCGCGGATCTGAAGGCAGATGAGTTCGAGCTCTACGAGGACGGCGTCCGGCAGACGCTCGTCACGTTCCTCCTCTCCCATGGCGGGCGGGTGCTCGACGTCACGCAACCGGCCGTCGCAGCGCGCGAAGGCCTCGTGCTGCCGCCGTCACGCCCCGCGAACGACGCTTCGGGCCGCATCTTCTTGATCTTCGTCGACGACGTACACCTCGAGCCGAGCCAGACGCCGCGCGTACGAGATCTGTTCAACCGGATCACCACGCGGCTGATCCATCAGGGCGACCTCTTCGGCATCATCTCGACGGGTCCATCGTCCATCGAGGTCGACCCGACCTACGACCGGAAACGCCTCGACCAGGCGGCCGCGAAGATCATGGGGTCGGGTCTCTCGGCGCGCGACGTGCTGGAGGCGCCGAGCGGCAGCGCCGGCCTGGCCGAGGTCCGCCATCGCGCGCACGTGGCCTTCAGCACGGCCCACGACCTGGTCGAGAGCCTGTCGAAGCTCCACGACCGGCGCAAGGCGCTCATTTACATCAGCAACGGGTACGACCTCGACCCGTTTGCCGACGCGCGCGAGAAGCGGGCAAAGGAACGCGCCGGCGAAACAGAAAGCAGCCCGTCCCGTCAGCAGTCAAATTTTTCAGATGCGGATCTCGTGTCGCAGCTCGCCGAGTTGACGCGCGCGGCCGTACGCGCCAACGTCGCCATCTACACCATCGACCCTCGCGGCCTGACCGCGTCACCGGACATGGACCAGCCGATCGACATGGTGTCGTATCAGAGGCACGTGTCGAAGACGCAGGACACGCTGCGCGTCCTCGCCGATGAGACCGGCGGCCGAGCGATCGTGAACCGCAACGACTTCGACAAGGCGCTGGACCTGATCGACGCAGACACCAGCGACTACTACATGCTCGGCTACTACTCGACCAACACGGATCCGTCCAGACGGCGGCGAACGATCGAGATCAAGGTCAGACGTCCGGGCGTCGACGTGCGGCATCGCACGGAGTACTCGCTAAAGCCAGCTCGGTAACGTCGCTTCTGGCGGTACGACGGTGAGCCGCGGGACACCGAGCGTCGAGGTTATCGCTGACACGGAGCGCCGGCCAGCTCACGCCACGCCGGCAACTTCGACCCGTCGGATGTCGTCGATGCCGTATCGCAGCATGGCGAGGCGTTCGAGACCATAGCCAACGCCGACGGCGATGTGACGCTCGGGGTCGCCGCCGAGATGCCGGACAATCCGGTTGCTGAAGACGCCCCACGCGAGCACTTCAAACCATCGCCCGTCGTCTTCGACCTCGATCTCCCACGACTGGCTGCACATCTGGTACTGCGTCGGCACAATCTTGAAGGTGCGGCCGGGGAACAGCCGGTCGACGGATTGAAGTACGCGCCCGGTCATCTGCCACGAATCCAGTTGTGCGCGCTCGTCGAGCCAGAGCACCTCGGCCTGATGGAAGACCTCGAGGTGCATGGCGTCAACCTTGCCGGCACGGTATGCCTTGCCGGCAGCCCAGATCCGAAGTGGCTTCCCCTGGTAGCGCACCGTGAGCAGCAGCGGCAACGTGAGGTCGTAGCGCAGAATCCGTCCGTCGTCTATTCGATGCAACTCGATCGGATCGACGTACATCGCCTCGTTGCCGATAGTCTTCCTCGCTTCCGCCAGGTCGACGACTTCCGGGAGCCCCTGCTCGGTGAAGTCCGCATACACGCCGCGCAGCGCGTCGAGCGTCTTCCCTACCGGGTTCTCCGGGAGATCGGTCAGCCGCGGATGGGCCAGAAGCTCAACGACCCTGGCCGGGAGGTCCTGCATGATGTCCTCGGGACGAATGCCGCGTTGTTCCGCCACTTCCATTTCCTTTCGCAGTTTGTCGCGGATGCGCTGCAGGCGCTTGCGCATCGCCGCCTCGTCGACCCCGGCGTGCGCCGCCAGGCGGGCCGTCGTCCACTCACCGTGATACCGGCGATCGCAGAGCTGGCGCTCCTCTGGCGTGAGCGACAGCAGCGCCGACGCGAGCCGGTGCCTCTGGGCCTCGGACCAGCGCCTCTCGGACTCATCCAGAACGGGGACGTCCGGGATATCGTCGAGGGTCACAAACGTCAAGCGCCTGGCCCGACGCATGTTGAACGCGACCGTAATCACAATGCGTCGCAGCCAGCCCGCGAATGAGGCCGGCTCCTGCAGATCGCCCAGCCGGCGAAACGCCCTCAGGTAGGCCTGCTGGGCCGCATCCTGGGCCGTCGTCGAATCACGCAGTACGCTAAGGGCGACACCCTGGACCATCCGCTGCGTGGCTTCGACCAGCCGGGCGTACGCCTCGACGTCGCCACGCTGGGCTCGAATGACGAGATCGGTCAGGGGCTGCATCGCGTGTTACCCGCCACTCATAGAGAAGGACACGCGCACACCGAGAGTGTGACATCGCCGAAAACAGGATGCAGGCACGATTCCTCTGGCACTCGAATTGCGTCGACCGGAAGATCGAGATCTGACCCAACCATTCTAAACATAACCATGGTCGTCAAGACTCCGTGCGACGAAGCCGCCATCCTGACCAGCGTCGCGGATTGCCAGGAGCCCAGCCGCGGCCGTTGGGTGCTTGTGGCTACGATTCTTGGATCGAGCCTCGCATTCATCGACAGCACCGTCGTGAACGTGGCCCTTCCCGCTCTGCAATCGGCCCTGGACGCATCGTTAGCAGGCGTGCAGTGGGTCGTCGAAGCGTACGCGGTCACGCTGGCAGCCTTGCTCCTGACCGGCGGGGCACTTGGCGACGCGCGAGGCCGCCGCCGGGTCTTTGCCGTCGGGGTGGTCGTTTTTGCTGGCGCTTCCGCGTGGTGCGGTTTTTCACGGACTATTGGCGAGCTCATCGCGGCGCGCGCCGTTCAGGGGGTTGGTGCTGCGCTCCTCGTGCCTGGCAGCTTGTCGTTGATCAGCGCCTCGTTTCCACCGGCTGAGCGCGGCCGCGCGATCGGCACCTGGTCAGGCTTCACTGCGATCACCGCAGCGCTCGGTCCCGTGCTCGGAGGATGGCTCGTCGACCACCTCTCCTGGCGCTGGATCTTCTTCATCAATCTCCCCATCGCACTCGCCGTCCTGGCCATCACGATGTGGAGGGTTCCCGAAACGCGGTCCGCGCACCCGGCGGCCCGGCTCGACTGGCCGGGCGTTGTGCTGGCAACCGCCGGCCTCGGCAGTCTGGTGTTTGGGCTGATTGAATCCGCACGAATCGCCAGTGTCGCGGGCATCGTCCTGCTCGCAGGTTTTCTGCTCGTCGAGCTCCGCTCGGCGACGCCGATGCTCCCGCCGGGGCTCTTTCGGTCACGCAGCTTCAGCGGGGCCAATCTGCTCACCTTTCTTCTGTACGCGGCGCTCGGCGGCATCCTCTTCTTTTTTCCGATGAACTTGATCCAGATCCAGGGATACTCGGCCACTGCCGCCGGTGCCGCACTGCTGCCACTCATCGTGCTGATGTTCCTGCTGTCGCGCTGGTCCGGCGGGCTCATCGAACGCTATGGGGCAAGGGCGCCCCTGACCGTCGGGCCTCTTATCGCCGCCTTGGGCTTTGTGCTGTTCGGCAGGCCCGGCATCGGCGGCTCCTACTGGACGACGTTCTTTCCGGCGGTAACGGTGCTCGGGTTTGGCATGGCCATCAGCGTGGCGCCGCTCACGACGACGGTGATGAACTCGGTGCCTCGCGACCATGCGGGCGTCGCCTCAGGGATCAACAACGCCGTCTCGCGTGTCGCCGCGCTGGTCGCGGTTGCAGTCTTCGGCGTGGTGCTCTATTCGACGTTCGACCGCGCGCTCGACCGAGAGCTCCGTTCGCTGCCTCTCGCACCTGAAGTCCGTGCATCGATTGACGCGCAGCGCCACAAGCTCGGCGCTGCCGAGACGAACGACCCGCAGGGCCGCCAGGCCATTGAGCGATCGTTTGTGGCCGGCTACCGTTCCGTGCTGTGGATCGCGGTCGCGCTGACCCTGGCGGCCGCCGGCACAGCCGTGGCACTGATCGATCGTGACGGTCGGGGGAAGATCGACGCCTCGCCCTAGACACTGGCAGCCCGTGGTGAAAGCCAGAAACGCCCTGCTAGCAGCTAGAGCCTGCATCTCCGACGTGCGCTCACAGGATGCGTTCATGCTCCAGGAAGAGCCGCCTGCTGTTTGCCGCCGGTACTCGCTAACGAACACGGCGGAGATGCGCGTCGAACCAATCCGCAAGCAACGCGGCGTCAGCTTCCCAGCCAGGATATGCATGTCCAACGCCTTCGCGCACAACCAGTCGGGTGGGCACGTTCGCCTCATTGAGACGCTCGATGAGCCGACGCGACTGCTGAACCGGTACGGCTTTGTCTTGGTCACCGTGAATCAGAATCGTTGGCGGATCGCTAGCCGTCACATGTGTCACAGGAGAATACTCCTGCAGCATCCGAATTACTTCCTCCCTCGCCGTGAGTAGCCTCCGGGCGCCGCTCTTGGCATCGAGGTCATAGAACTGGAAACTGGGATCGACGCTTCCGTCGCGCTTCTGCATGAGGTCCACGATGTTCTCAGCCGGTCCACCGAAATTCAGGAGGTCAGTCGGCGGAAAAAAACAGCCGATTGCCTGCACGCTGCTAGATTCGCGTTCCACCACGTCGTCGGCGGTCGGATCTCCATCCCGCTGTTGCATCGCGACGACCAAGGCGAGCAGCCCGCCAGCCGAGGAACCGCTGATACCGAGGCGCTGACCATCAATTCCGAATTCCGCTGCATGGTGCCGGACGAACCGTACGGCCCGCCTCACATCGCTCACCTGGTCCTGCAGGTTAAATATCGGTGTGCTCCCATGGATGACGGCAAACACCGTGTAGCCATGATCCAAAAGCGGCGCGATTCGTCCCTCAAAGCTGTCTTGAAGAGTTTGCTCACGGCTGGACCTGCCGCTGCTGCTGACGACCCACACAACGCCGATGCCATTGGGAGTCGCCGCCGTGAACACCTCCATAGTGAGGGCCACGCCGAACTTTCGTCCGTAGATCACGTCGGTTCGCCGAGTGGCCTTCGCGCCGGTCTGCGCGGCAGCTCCACTTCCAAGCGTGGCGATCAGACACAAGACGAGACACGTCAGTCTTTTCGTCTGCTGCCTCGTTTTCATAGGGAGCCCCATGGCACGAATACCTTGATCCAGACAGACATCTGGCATTGCAACGTAACGAGGCCGGTCGCTCAAGTCTGCAGCAGATGACATCGTGCGCCTCGGGCTATGATTTCCGAAACGTGACGAGTAACCCTCACTTCGAGCGCGTGGAGTCCTGGAAGGCGGCCCGGACGGGCCTCGTGTTTCGCCCACTCGAGCCGCGCCACACGGCTGGGCTTGCCCTTCAGTCAATCCAGATCCACATCCGGGATCATAAGCTCCGCGAGCTCCCCATCGCGGACCGTACGCTCGAGGCGCACTATGGCGCCTTCGTGTTGAGTCAGTCGCAGAAGGGGGCGGCTGAGGCTCGTCGCCTGGCGCTCGACGTATCGTATGGCCCGGCGTCGCGGGAGGCTCGCATCGCCGGACACAGCGCGATGGCGTACGAGCTCGGACCGGAACCGTCGCCTGACGACATCGACGGGCGCAGCCCATCGGTCGTGACGTGGCACGATGGGGACATGTTCTATCTGGTGGCCAGCGGCACGTTGTCCTCAGATGATCTGGTTCGCGTGGCCGTTTCGCTGTACGAGAAGCGCAAGCCATCTGGCGCACGTTGAGCGACCGTTCCCGCAATGGATCGGCCCGTTGTAGACTCCGTGCTGCTGGACCATCTTTTTCGGAGGGGCCAAATGACACGGTCGAACCTGAAGCAGGCAGAGGTCGAGGACGTGGACGACGACGGTGGTGCGCGCATGGGCTTTCTCGATCACCTCGACGAGCTTCGCATGCGCCTCATCCGCTCCTGTGTTGCGATCGGCGCAGGCATGGCTGTCTCGGTCCTCTTCCTGAATCGCCTCGAAGATTTCGTGCTCAACGGATTGCAGTCATCGCTCCCGAGCGGTTCATCGCTCATCTACTCGAGGCCGGGCGAAGGATTCGCGTTCTATTTCGATCTGTTGTTGATGGGCGGCCTGGTCATTGCGGCGCCGCTCGTCACCTATCAGGTCTGGCGGTTCATCGCCCCCGCGCTGCACAGGAACGAGAAGCGGTTGGTCGTGCCGTTCCTCGTCCTGGCCATCGGCGGCTCGATTGCGGGCGCGCTCTTCAGCCACTACGTGCTCTTCCCCAGCATGATGGCGTTCTTTGGCGCCTTCGACTCACCGCGGATGCGCTTCATGCCGCGCGTCGAGGATACGTTCTCGCTCTACAAGAGCACGCTCACCGGCATGGTGGTCGTGTTCCAGATTCCGACGCTGGTCTTCGTGCTCGCAAGGCTCGGCCTCGTCTCGGCGCGCTTCCTCTGGCGCCATCTGCGCTATGCCGTACTCGCCGCTGTGACCGTATCGGCGCTGCTGACACCGTCACCAGACCCGTGGAACCAGCTCGTGTTCGCTGCGCCGATGATCGGAATGTACGTACTGGGGATTGGGATCGCGTGGCTGGCGCATCCGAAGACGAACGGCACCGCCGGCGCTCACGGCACTCCGGCGCTGGGGCTCGTGATCGCGGCCAGTGTCTTCGAGCAAGCCCGCCGTCGTCGGCAACGGGCGCCCGTAGGGCCGAACTTCAGTTCGGCTGTTACCGACACCCAGCTGTCCGCGGCGGACCGATGGTAGTGGCATCGACGCCATGACGCTATCGCCCGTCATTCGCGTCAACGCGATCCGCAAGACGTACGGTCAGACAGTAGCGGTCGACGAAGTGTCGTTCGAGGTCAACGCTGGCGAGACCTTCGGCCTCATCGGGCCGAACGGCGCTGGCAAGACCACCACGATGGAGTGCGTCGAGGGTCTGCGCTCGCCCGATCGCGGCGCGATCTCGGTTCTCGGGCTCGATCCCGGCCGGGAGCGCTACACGCTGCAGAAGCGAATCGGCGTGCAGCTCCAGGAGGCGCAGCTCCAGAAACGAATCAAGGTCCGGGAGGCCGTTGCTTTCTGGGCCTCCCTCTATCAGGCACCAGTCGACGGCGATCGACTGCTCGAGCAACTGGGCCTGCGCGAGAAGAGGAACGCCTGGTTCATGACGCTGTCCGGCGGTCAGAAGCAGCGTCTCTTCATCGCGCTCGCGCTCATCAACGACCCCGAGCTCGTGTTCCTCGACGAATTGACGACGGGACTCGACCCGCAGGCACGTCGGGCGATCTGGGATCTCGTCCGCGGCATCCGGGACCGCGGCAAGACGGTCTTCTTGACGACGCACCTCATGGAGGAGGCCGAGCGGCTCTGCGACCGGGTCGCCATCCTCGACCACGGGCGCGTCATCGACATTGGCACGCCCGCCGAGCTCGTGCGCCGGCATTGCCCCGAGCGCACCATCGTCGTGACCACCGACGACGGGAACGCCCAGGAGCGCTTTCGCGCGATCCCGGCCGTCGAGTCGGTCAGCGTCCAGGGGCAACAGTTCACCATTCGCGGACGAGGCGAAGGACTGGTGACCCAGGTGATCCAGTGTCTGGGGGAACATCGGATGCCGGTGATCGATTTTCGGAGCGAGGTCCCGACGCTCGAGGATGTGTTCCTCAAGCTGACCGGCCACGTCATTCGCGACTGAGGCTCAGATCATGTTGCGCGGGCTCTTCGGACTGACCTGGCTGGAAATCAAGATTTTTGTGCGGGAGCCCATGGGCGTCGTCGGGACCGTGGGTGTGCCGGTGCTGCTCTTCGTGGTGCTCGGCCGGATGCTCGGCCCGCGGGCGCGCTCGGGCGCTCCCGACGTGCCACGCTTCATCTCCGTGGATCTGCCGATCTTCGCGTCGCTCCTCATCGCCGCAAGCGCCGTGCTGTCCCTGATCGCGATCATGGCGATCTACCGCGAGGGAGGCATCCTCAAGCGGCTGCGCGCAACGCCGCTGCGGCCTCATACGATCCTGACCGCGCACGTGCTGGTCAAGTTGCTGTTCACGGCCGTTACGCTCGCCGCGATGGTCCTGGTCGGACGACGCTTCTATCCGGTCAGCGCCAGCGTTCCTCTCCTGTCGTTCACCCTCGCGCTCCTCTTCAGCACGGTGAGCATCCTGTCTCTCGGCTTTCTCATCGCCAGCATCGTCCCCACCGCTAGGTTCGCGCAGCCGATTGGCACCGCGATCATCTACCCGATGCTCGGCCTCTCCGGGTTGTTCGTCCCGATCGATTCGCTGCCGCCGGTCCTGCGCGTGATTGCACGCGCGCTGCCCTCGACCTACGCCGTGTCGCTCCTGCGGGGAATCTGGCTCGGCGAAGGCTGGACCGGGCACCTCGGAGACGTCGTGATGCTCGTGGTGCTGTTTCTGTTCTTCACCGCCCTTTCGGCAAGGGTCTTTCGCTGGGAGTGACGCTCTTCTAGTCTCATCCGGGGGACTTTGTCCCCCGGACCCCCTTACACGCTTCCGACTCCGCTAAAGCTACGTCGAGACCTCGCCGGCGCGCCTACGGCGCGAAGGCGGGCGCTCGCGGGGACCCGACGCCCCGCTCCGCTCGCGTGGCTCACTTCCGCCTTCGCTGAAAGCTCCGGCGAGACCTCGCCGTAGCGCCTCCGGCGCGGAGGCGGGCGCTTCCGCTCGTTCGCGCTGTTCATGAGACAGCTTGTTGGCAGTTCGGTTACTTCGATTGTGCGCGCCAGGCGAAGCCGTCGGAGGGCCGCTCCAGATTCTGGACGAGCATCCGCTGTGCCGCGCGGTCGCGCGCCTGCGGTCCCGTAACGATGACTCGATCGCCCGGCTTCAAGCCGCGCACGACGTCAGCCGCTGCTTCGCGTCCGCACTCTATGCCCCATCGCTGGCTGGACCCACGCTCGGCTGACACCCAGAGCTCGATGCACGCAAGCCCCTCCTCAACGGGTGCTCGAATCGCCGTGATCTGGCCCTCGAGTTGAACGGTCGCGCGGTAGTCGAACCTCGCCGCCGGCGACGGGTCGGCAACTACGGCAAATCGCTCGCGCAGGTACTGTTCGAATGCCCGATCGAACTCGTCGCGCGCGATCTGGAAGGCACCCGCGAATGGGTCGGCGCCGCCGCGCGCGCCCTGCCGGACGGCGAAGAGGAACTGGCGAACGCCTGGTTTTCCCCAGCGCGACTCGATGAAATCGAACGCGGCGCGCCCGAAGCTGGCGACCTGTCGGGCATCCATGCTGTTGTCATCTCCGCGCCAGGCGCTGATGGAGGGAACCGCATTGGCGCGTACGGCGGCGCGAAGCGCGACGAGGTCGTCCGGGTCCCACGCCGGCCGTTCATATTCGGCAAGGCCCTCCATGATCCACCGTGGCGTTGCCGTCCCCGGGAGGATATCGAAGGCGAAGACGTGAGCGACCTCGTGGACGATACGGCCGTACCACTGATCGGCGGGCTGGTCCACCGCCAGCAGAATCCGGTCGCCTTCAGGATTCGTGGCAGAGGTTGCCTGTGGGCGTTCGGATCCGCCTGCCTGAGTGGCCTTCTCGAGATCGCCGGCAGTTGGGAAGAGAAGGATGGGCACCCGAAACGCCAGGTTATGTTTCAAGTCTGAGCTGACGCGTTCATATGCACGCTCCGCCTCGCGACCGACGCGCTCGGCGTGCAGGTCCAGATCCGGCGGGTAGTAGATATCGAAATGATCGGTCTTGCGCGAGAGCGAGGTGACTCCCAACTGGCGTGTCGTGACGGCTGCAGCTTCACGATTTGCCAACCGACCCGGCGAGGACGAATCCTGCGAGGTGGATTGGATGGCGACGCCGGCGGTCAGCATCAGCCCGATCGCAAGCAAGGCCAGCCCGCTGGCGAACCGGGGTTCATCCTCCTCAGGCGTACCGACGAGCCTGCGGACACGCGCAAGGAGCGGTCCACCGGTGGCGCCAACCGATAGCCCGATCTCGCGGCTCCGCCACGATGCTAGCTCCGCGAGCGCTGCCGCGTAGTCGGTCGGCTCGCCACAGATCTCCACCGCCACGTCGTCACAACAATGCTCGCGCTCTTCGCGAATCCGCGACGAGACCCACCAGACCGCCGGATGGAAGAACAGCAGTGTTTCCGCAGCGGTCTGCACCAGGTTCACCACGTAGTCACGCCGACGGATATGGGCCAGCTCGTGCGCGAGAAGCGCTTCGACCTGACCAGGCGACAGGTTGCTCAGGACAGCGACGGGCAGGAGGATCACCGGTCGCAGGAACCCGATGACGCTCGGGGTCTCCACGAGTCCCGATTCCACGACCCTGAACGCGACGTCCAGTCGGAGCCTGCCGGCAAGCCGCTCGCCTGCCGCCTGCCACGGCGACACCGCTTCTGCGCGTGACGCAACATGGAGCCGATGGACGCGCCATGAGCCGCCGGCAAATCGCGCCATGAGCAGGACGACGCCGGCGATCCATGTCCACACGACATACGGCAGCCACGGGTCGAGCTCGAGGCGGATGCCGGCTGCGCCATTCGCCGATCGCGACGCACGATCCGGCGCTAGCTGCACATTCGAAGAGTGGATTGCCTCCCCCGAAACGGCCGGCCTACCAGTCTCAGCCGGCAACGTAACTGAAGCTGGTTCCCAGAGGACGGCAGCGGTGACCGCGGGCGCGGCAAGCATCGCCGTCAAGCCAATGCACGCGACCGCGTAGCGAGTCGCCGACGACCGTCGTCGGCAGAGTCGCAGGCCCGCGGCGGTGGCGACCGCGAGCAGTCCGCCCTGCCAGACGAAATGAATCAGGGTCCAGCCGGTTACCAGCATCCAAGCCTGCATCGGCGCGTTCATCGACGGCCTCCTCGATGTCTGTCCAGTAGTTTCCGGATTTCAGCCAGTTCTTTTGGCGACGTGTCTGTCGCCGCCAGTGCGTGCATGATCAGCTGCGTTGCCGATCCGTTGAAGACCTTGTCGAGCATGTCCGTGACCAGCTGCCGCTGGGTCTGCTCCTCCGGACTTGCCGCCGAGTAGACGTGCGTTCGAGACGACTCGTCTCGGACCACGAGCCGCTTCTCGGTCATGTTCTGCATCAGCTTGAGGATGGTGGTGTAGGCCGCTTCCCGTCCCATGGCCTTCGCCACGTCCCGAACCGTGCTCGGCCCGCGCGACCAGAGGACGCGCAGGATGGCGACCTCGGCGTTGGTTGGCTTCTTCGGTTTTGGCTTCACACGCGGTAGTCTACGACTTTTTTCGTAGATGTCAATACGACAAATGTCGTAGACATGAGGTAGCAGCTTCGGCAACTGGCCAGACGAGAGCGGCGTACGGCCCACGGCTCACCACGATGAACGCGAAGATCACGATGGCCACGAAGAAGACGTTTTCAAGGCCGCCCTTCGCGAACCTCGTGATCTTCCGCCTTCGCCAAGACTTCGGCGGACCGCCGTAGCTTCAGCGAAGGCTGGTCGGAATCTTCGTGATTGTTTCGTGACCGTGTTTACACTAGCAGGATGCGCCTGTTGACGACCTGACCCGTGGAGGCCGCCAATGATTCGAAGTCCTTTCGCACGTTTGCGCCGCCTCTGCCTGGCGTTGCCCGACGCCTGGGAGAAGGTGTCGCACGGCGAACCCACATTCTGGGTGGGCAAGAGGATGTTCGCCACTTTCGCGAGCCGGGAGAACCACCATGGCGCTGGGCGCGATGCCGTGTGGTGCAAGGCCACCCATGCCACGCAGGATCTCCTGATCGCGCGGTCACCCGATCGCTACTTCGCGCCGCCGTACGTGGGTGCGAGTGGATGGGTCGGCATCTACCTCGACGGCGCGCCGGACTGGGGTGACGTCGCGGAGAGACTTCGGCACGCGCACGAACTGGCAGCGCCGGCGCGCGTGCGCTCGGCCAAGACGCGACCGTCGGCGCCAGCTCGCCGCTCCCGATAGCGGCGGCATCGTGCAGATGGCTATCTCGCCTTGCCCGGCTCGACATCGAAGCCGATCTGCTGCACCGCGGCTCGGGTTCGGCCCTTCCGGTTCGCATCCGGCGTCGTGGCCGACACGACCAGCCTGTAGCTGCCGGGCGGCAGCCCTTCGCCGAGGCTGAGGCCGCCTGCGGCGGCAAACCTCCTGCCGCCGCCGGGCGGAAGCGCCAGGGTGTTGGGGGCCACCGCGAACACCTTCTCCGTGCCGCGGTAGATGTTTGCAGCGACGTCGACCGTAGTGCTCGCGTTGTAGATCTCGTACGCGTACGACAGGCGTGTCCCCGGCCGGTAGACACGCAATGCCTGCGCCGGCGTCAGCGCGATCTCATCGACATCACCTACAGCGTGCGTGGCGGTTCGGTCTCCACTTCGCAGGACGATGCCCGACAGCGCGAACGCGCCTCCAATCATGTCGTCGACATCCACGAACTCGCCAGCCGACCCCATCGCACCTGAGTGCTGATCGCGGACTGCGAATCGAACCTGGTAGCCGCCTGGCCGCGGAATCGGGATGCGCAGGTTATAGGCGAGCCCATCGCGAAGCGCGTCGCTTTCGGCCTCGGCCGTCAGCGCGACCGCGAAGCCGGTGCTGAGGTGGCCCACCTCAGCGCCCTCCTGGTTGAAGACCATCCCCAGCACATCCACCGACGCCGTCTTGCGGGCACCCTCGCTGTCCACGAACTTCAGGGCACGCGCGTCGATGTGCAGCAGCGCGCGCACGAACATGCCCTGGTCCGGCGAGAATGCCGGCAACGCCGTCGCGCGGAGCGCGATGTCGGTTGCCGCGAAGGGCGAGATCGCCGCGTGCACGAGCTGCTCCGCGGCTGTCGTCGGACCCGCCGTCTCCTGTGGATCGCTGATACCGAGGAACTCCTTGCGCGTTTTCACGCGGAGGCCAGAGCGCTTGACGGTGATCGCGATCTTGTGGAAGCGCGCCGTCTTGCCTTTCGCGGCGAACGTGCCGTCCTCCGGTACGTAGCCAATCACGTAGTAGCCGCGCAGATCGCTGGTGATGCGGCCGAGTCCACGAGCCAGATCGTTGGTATTCAAGACGGCAAACCCGCCGGTCTGCTCGGCCAGATAGGCCATGCCCTCCTGCGTGTCGCGGTTGAACTCGTACCGGTCGCTGGCGGACACTCGGACGGCCTCGTCCATCGTTTGGCCAGGCCGCGTGCTCTTGAGATTGTCCGAGGCCTGGAGGCCGGCGGTCTGCAGCCCGCGGCTGTCGAGGGAATAGATCACGACCCCGGCCCGTGTGGCCTGATCGATGACGCGGTCCACCGAGTATCGCAGGCGAGCATTCGGCAGCTTGGCGGCATCGTTAGTCTCCCGCACCATCAGTTGAAAGCCCTCCGATACGAAGATGATGGCCTTTCGTCCCGGCAGGTCGCGGGTACCCTGAATGGCGAGATTGAGCGCCCCGAGCGTTCCGGCAGCCGACATCCAGTTGCGGAGTTGAGTGATCGTCGTGAAGTCGTCCGAGGGCGCCATCCCCGTGCGCTCGTCAAATGTCGTCCATTGGTTCACCGCCTCGAACGCCTCGACGCCGTTCCGCGACGCGCCATTCCAGCGCAGGCCATCGATCGCGGCATGCAACACGCGTCGATCGGTGGTGAACGACTGCAGCGCCCCGCTCGACCCACCGGTCCGGACGAGCGCGACGAGGTCAGTCGGCTGAAGCTCGCGGTCAACGAATGTACGGAGGGCTCGCTGCGCGTTCTGAAAGCTCTCGACCGAGAGGCTCAGATCGTCGACCACGATCGCCAGCGTGCGCTGCACTGCTTCCCGCTTCACGGGCATGGGGGGCAGCGCCGCGGCCTCGACCCGGGAACCCGCAGGCGCAACAACCGGCGTTCGCGCCGCTTCGCGCGGCTCCGCCACCAGCACCGGCATGAACTGGGCAAACGTCACCGGCTGCTTTCTGCCATCCTGACGCACGTCGAAATCCTCAGCGGTCAGGTCGCTGACGATGCGGCCATCGCGATCGGTCACGACGGCATCGATCCGCACGGCGTCGACACCAACCCTGAAGCGTGGCGACTCACCCGGCTGCTGAGCGGCGGCCAGCTGGAAGGGACGCCCGGGGATGCCCGCAGAGGACAGGAGCCCAATCGCCAGGGCGATTGCGTATGTTTGAGAGCGGGTCATGTCGTGTTGACGGCTACTGCGGCAGGCACGAGCGGATCTTGCCACGGAATTCGGCTCGAGGCTGTAGGCTTTGGGCTCTAGCAAGAACCTCGAGTAAGCGGTCGAAGGTCTTGCCTGAGCCTAGAGCCTGAAGCCTAGAGCCTGCCGAGCCTGAGCCCATCAATACTCACCATCGTGCCTTACACTGAAACGGATGCCTGTCGCGGTGCGCGTCGCGCTCGTGCTTCTCGCTCTCCCGCTCCTGACGATTGCCGCCGCGTCCGCTCCGCTCCAGACGCCACCAGACTTCGATGCCCTCGCGCGCAAGGTTCGTGACGTCATCCGGACCGAGTATGCCGAGCCGGTCCGCTTCAACTACATCGAGGAAGGACGTGACGTGGACGTCTCGATGCTTGGCGCGGTCTCGGTCGGACCCATGCAACGGTTCGAGGTCCGTCAGGAGCCACCGGGCGAGGCGTGGAGGCGGTTGGTCGCCGTAGACGGCAAGCCGCTCGATGCCGCAGAACTGGCGCGGCTCGATACCGAACATCGCAAGAAGGTCGAGCGCATGCGATCCGAGACGCCGCGGCAGCGCGCGGCGCGGCTCAAGGAAGAGGCTGATGAGCTGCGCGAACGCGACGAGATCCTCGACGACGCCGAACGGGTGTTCGCGTTCAGCTACGTCGGGCGCGAACGGATCGACGGTCAGCCGGTCGTCGTCGTCAACCTGACCCCGCGTCCGAACGCCCGCGCCACGACCAGCGACGGCCAGCGCATGAAGCAGTTCGCCGGACGGATGTGGGTGTCCGACGGCGACTACCACATCGCGCGCGTGCGCCTGCACGCAGTCGATAGCGTCTCGGTCGGCTGGGGCGTGGTCGCACGCGTCGAGCCGGGGAGCGGATTCGATTTCGTGCGGAAGACAGTGGCCGGAACGTGGGTCGCCTCGGAGCTGACGATCGAGGGCAGCGGTCGTACGCTGCTGTTCCGGAAGTTCCAGATCAAGACCGTCAACACCTACACGAACCACCAACCGTACAAACCCGTTGACTAAAGGCCCAGGGCTCAAGGCTCTTCCTTCGCCTTCGGTACGGATTTCGAGCGAGGGACCCGGTAGAATCGAGCGGTGCATTCTGCGGAGCGGGTAAACGTCGCGCGACACGCTCGAGGCCGACGCCTTCGACTGGCGCTCATCGCTCTCGTCGCGATCGCCTCCGGCGTTTACGCCGCAGCCGTCGTGCGCCTGATGACGCAGGAAACCGAGCTCATTTTCCGGACCGCGAACGCACCGGCCGACCACAAACCGACGTTCCCCTACGAACAGGTCGACCTGCCACGGGCGGATGGCGCGCGACAATTCGCGTGGAGCATGGAACGAGAGCAGGCCGGTTCGAACCGGGACACTGACGCAACGTGGGTGCTCTATCTTCACGGCAACGCGTCGACGGTGGCGAGCCGGATGAACGTCAAGCACTACGGGCGTCTTCGCGAGCTGGGACTCAATGTGCTCGCGCCGGATACCGCGGTTACAACGACCTCGAGGGCGTGCCGTCGGAGGCCGGCGTCGCGGCCGATGCGCGGGCGGCGTACGACTATCTTCGGGATCGCGTGGGTGTTCCGGCCGACCGTGTCGTGATCTTCGGCTGGTCGCTCGGCGCGGCCGTCGCCGTCGGGCTGGCCTCAACTGTCGACGCGCGCGGCGTCGTGCTCGAGGGAGCGCCGGCATCGATCGTCGACATCGGTCAGGAGCGGTATCCGATGTTCCCGATTCGATTGATCATCCGCAACCCGTTCAACGCCATCGAGAAAGTCGCCGGCATTCGCGCGCCGCTGCTCTTCCTGCACAGCCCCGAAGACACCATCGTGCCGTTCAAGGAGGGACGCCGGCTGTTCGATGCGGCGCCCTCGCCCAAGACGTTCGTCGAGGTGCGGGGCGGCCACATCGAATCGAGCGAGATCGACCGCGACGTATTCTACGGCGCGGTCCGATCGTTCCTGCAGGCTATCTCCACGCGGCCGCAGTCTCACTGACGAACGCGCCGAACGACCTCGGCGCGTGACCGAGCAGCCGCGTCTGCCGCTCGATCGCTTCGGGCGACGCCTTGAGGCCCTTCGCCTGAAAGAACGCATACATGTGCTTGAAGTCGTAGACCAACCAGTCGGGCATGAACTGTAGCGACTGTTTTTCCCACGCCTCGAGATCGTTGCCGCCATAGGCGATCGGCCGGCCGAGTGCCCGGGCCCACGCCTGCGCGGTCGATTCGCCCGTGTGCGCCTCCGGACCGACGAGGTCGTAGGTCTGACCCTCGTGCCCTGAGGTCGTCAGCGCGACGGCCGCGGCTTCGGCGATATCTCGCACGTCGACGCGGTGCAGGCCGACGTCGCCAATCGGCTGCGGATAGATGCCGTGCTGAAGCAGCACGTCCTTGAAGAAGTAGTCGTTCTGATAGAAGTTGTTCGGCCGAAGGACCGTCGACGGCACACCCGACTTGAGCAGGGCCTGTTCGACGCCCAGCTTGCCGCCGAAGTGCGGCAGCCACGGCGCGCCATCCGCGTGATGCACCGACACATAGACCACGCGCTTGACCTTCTCCTCGCGGAGCGCGCACGCCGCCAGGAGTCCCTCGTACACTTCGGTCGGGGTGACCGTGTTGACGAGGAAGACCCCGTCCACGCCTTTGAACACGCGCTTGACTGTCTCGACCTTGGACAGGTCTCCCGTAACCGCCTTCACGCCCGCTGGCAACTTCGCGGCTTTGGCCGGATCTCGCGTCAACACCTGCACCTGCGCGCCGCGCGTCAGGAGCTCGCGGACCACCTGCGAGCCGACCGTACCCGTTCCACCTGTGACCAGAATGTTCATGATTGCACCTTTTCTTCCCCCTCTTCTTCCCCCTCTTCGTACCCCGATAGGCTTGGACGCCGGGCCGGCGCCCATGGTCCCCGCGCCCTTATAATTCGATGGACTGTCGGACAGAAGGAGACTGAGGAATCCGCAATGACGCATCATATCGCTCGCGGCATTACCGCCCTGGCCATCCTGCTCGGGCTGGTCATCCCCGTGGCCGCCCAGCGCCGGCCGATGACCGAAAAGGATCTCTTTTCGTTCGTGTGGATCGCCGACCCTCAGATTTCACCCGACGGATTGCAGGTCGCGTTCGTGCGTGTGACCGTTGACGAGAAGAAAGACTCGTACGAGACGGCCCTCTGGCTCGCGAAGACCGACGGCAGCGAACCGCCGCGAGCCATCACGAGCGGCGTCCGCGACACGAGCCCGCGGTGGTCGCCTGATGGCCGGCGGCTTGCCTTCGTCCGATCGGTCGAGAAGGATGGGCGGCCTCAGCCTGGGCAGATTCACGTGATGTCCATGCAGGGGGGAGAACCCTGGGCCATCACCGACATCCCGCGCGGCGCGGGCAACCCTGAGTGGGCGCCCGACGGCAAGACAATCGCCCTCTCCTCGACCGCACGGCCCGCAGACCTGGCCGCCGCGGCGAAGCTTTCCGGTGACAAGCCGTCCGGCGACAAGCCCAGGGAAAGCGACGTGCGCGTGATCACCGAGGCGGTGTACCGCGCCAACGGCGTTCCCGGCGACGGCTTCGTCGATCGCGATCGGCCCTCCCACATCTGGACGATCGCCGTGCCGGCGACGGCGAGCGAGAAGACGACGCCGACGCCGGTGACGACCGGTGAGTTCGGGGAGGCCGGCCATCGCTGGTCACCCGACGGATTGCGCATCTTCTTCACCTCGGACAGACGGCGAGAGTCTTACTACTTTTCAGGCGACAGCGACCTGTATTCGATCGGGAAAGAGGGTGTTAAAGAAGGCGGCGAGCCGACGCGTGTCGTCAGCATCGATGGACGGATCGGCGCCTATGCGCTATCGCCTGATGGCAAGCGCGTCGCGTTCGTCGGGATTCTCGCTGGGAGCCCAGAGCGCTCGTATTCGCAGCCCGATCTATGGGTCGCCGAGCTCGGCGCCGGCACGCCGCGCAATCTCACCGCCACGTACGACTTCGACATGAACGGCGGGCTCGGCGGCGACCAGCGCGCGCCGCGCGGCCAGCTTCCGAGCGGCCCAGTGTGGGGCCGGGACGGTCGCTCGATCCTCATCGGTGTCGGAGAACAGGGCAACGCCAACATCAAACGCGTGGATGTCGCAACCGGCAAGATCGATCCGCTGACAAGCGGCAACAGCGACGTGATGTCGTACACCGTCGACGCCGGCGCACAGCGGATGGCCTACATCCTTTCAACGCCGACCGCCGTCGGCGATCTTCATGTGCTCGACACGTCAGCGGCCACCGCGACCCCCAAGAAGGTGACCACGTTCAACGACGCCCTCTTCGGGCAGCTCACCATGAACGAGCCGGAGGAGATCTGGTACTCGAGCTTCGACGGCCGGAAGATTCAAGGCTGGATCCTCAAACCTCCGGCGTTCGACGCGACGAAGAAGTACCCGTTCATCCTCCAGATTCACGGCGGGCCGCACGCCGCCTATGGCAACACGTTCACCCACGAGTTCCAGTGGATGGCCGCCAAGGGCTACGTCGTCCTCTATACGAACCCGCGCGGCAGCTCGAACTACGGCCAGGACTTCGGCAACGTCATTCAGTACAACTACCCGGGCGACGACTACAAGGACTTGATGGCGGGAGTCGACGAGGTCTTGAAGAAGGGCTATATCGACGAGACCCGGCTGGGAGTCACCGGCGGCAGCGGTGGCGGACTTCTGACCAACTGGGTCGTCACCCAGACGACGAGATTCAAGGCGGCCGTCAGCCAGCGTGACATCTCCGACTGGTCGAACTTCTGGTATACCGCCGACTTCACGCTCTTCACGCCGACGTGGTTCCGCAAAGCGCCGTTCGAGGATCCGGCGGAGTTTGCCAGGCGCTCGCCGATTACCTACGTGGCGAAGATCCAGACGCCGCTGATGTTCATCCTCGGCGAGGAAGACTACCGGACGCCGCCTGCGGCCGGCGGCGAGGATCTCTTCCGTGCGCTGAAGTACCTCAAGCGCCCGACGGTGATGGTGCGCTTTCCTGGCGAGAGCCACGAGCTCTCCCGGTCGGGTCGTCCCTGGCACCGCATCGAACGCCTGCAGCACATCGTCGGCTGGTTCGACAAGTGGATGCTGGGAAAAGAGAACGCAACCTACGAGCCGCCGGCTGCCCGCCCGCCGCTGCCGCCGGCGGCCGGTGGGACACCGCGCGACCCTGGCCCGCCGACCCGCGCCAACATCCTTCGCGGCGAATACGGCCGCTACCGGGCCAACAACGACCTGCTCTCCTATCACCTCGACGTCCGGATTGATCCCGACAGGAAGTTCCTGCGCGGCAAGAACACCGTGCGCTTCAAGATGCTGCAGGACGATACCCGCATCCAGCTCGACCTCTACGACAACCTCAAGGTCGAGAAGATCGCGCTCGGTGCGCAGGAGCTGAAGTACGAACGCGAGCTGAACGCGGTCTTCATCGACTTTCCTGAGGCGCTCAAGCGCGGTCGCGAGTACTCGCTCGACTTTCACTACTCCGGATCGCCGCGCGAGACCGGCCGGTTCGGCGGGATTGCGTTTCGGAAAGATCCGGCGGGCCGGCATTGGATCAATACGGCCTGCGAAGGCGAAGGATCGAGCATCTGGTGGCCGAGCAAGGATCAATGGCGCGACGAGGTCGAGAGCATGCGCCTCAGCGTCTCGATTCCCAACGGCCTGGTGGACGCGTCGAACGGCCGGTTCATCGGCAAGACGGACCTCGGAGACGGCTACACGCGGTGGGACTGGCAGATCAACTACCCGATCAACTGGTACAACGTGTCGCTCAATATCGGCGCCTACGTGCAGTTTTCGGACCGCCTCGGCGATCTGACGCTGGATTTCTACACGCTGCCGGAGAACCTCGACAAGGCGAAGGTTCAGTTCGCTCAGGCCAAACCGATGATCGAGGCGTACCAGAAGTACTTCGGCGACTACCCCTTCAAGAAGGATGGCTACAAGTTGATCGAAGTGCCGTACTCAGGCATGGAGCATCAGAGCGCCGTCACCTACGGCAACCGGTTCGCCAACGGCTACCTCGAGCGCGACTGGACCGGTGTGGGCGTCAGCCCGAAGTTCGACTTCATCATCATCCACGAGAGCGCCCACGAGTGGTTCGGCAACGCGGTCTCTGCCGCCGATGTGTCGGACATGTGGATTCAAGAAGGCTGGACGACGTACCTGGAGGCTGTCTACGTCGAGCACATGTTTGGCTACGACGATGCCCTCAAGTACATCAACGGCTACCGATCCAAGGTGCGGAACCAGGCGCCGATCATCACGCCGCGCGGCATCCATCGCTCTCCGTCTCAGGATCAGTACTTCAAGGGCGCGCTCTTCCTGCAGACGCTGCGCGCGGTTATCAATGACGACCGCGTGTGGTGGAAGTTGATGCGCGACACCTACCAGGAGTTCAAGTACAAGAACATCATGACGGAGGACCTCGTGCGGTTCTTCAACCAGGCAACCGGAAAGGACTGGACGCCGATCTTCGATCAGTATCTGCGCCACGCCGATCTCCCGACGCTGGAGCTCACGTTTAACGACGACCGCACTGTTTCGTACCGGTGGAAGGCCGACGAGAAGGGCTTTGCCATGCCGATCAGGGTTGGGAAGGCGGGCGCGTGGCAGACGATTCAGCCGACGACTGAGTGGAAAAAGCTGTCGACGCCGCTTACGCAAGCCGAGTTCGCGGTCGCGACCGATCTCTACTACGTCAACGTCTCTCGCTCGTAGTGTCCGCCTTCAGGCGGACCTGGCCGCCTCTTCGTCAACGTCGCTCGCTCGTAGTGTCCGCCTTCAGGCGGACCTGCCGCCGCTTCGTCAACGTCTCTCGCTCGTAGTGTCCGCCTTCAGGCGGACCTGCCGCCTCTTCGCCGCGTCCGGAGAATCGCCAGATTACACGCGGCACCTGACGATGCGCGCCGGAGTGACGCAGGCGGCTCGGCGCTCCGCTTCGCGCCGTGGAAAAACGGCCCCTCCGCGGCCGACCTGACGATGCGGCGTCGACTGGGGTAAATCGACCGCCGGTAAAGCATCGGTTCGGCAACGAGTCCAAGTGATCCCCTGAGACGAAACGGGCGCCGACGCCACTTGGAGCCGCTGCGGGACCGTTTTAGCGACTGCGCTGTCACGGCGCTCAAGTCGCGCCGATCCGCCTGCGTCACTCCGGCGGGTGTCTGCGTGTGCCGCAGACGCCTACTCTGAAGTGCGATGTTGCCAGTAAGGCTCTTTGAGCTGCGTCTTGAATCGACCAAGCCCGGTATCCGTCGAAGTGATGCAACTTCATGACAACGATAGAATCTCTGATGTGGTCCGACGACGTGACGTTCTTCTGGGAGAACGAAGCTCGATGACCTGGTAAGGTACGGGAATAGCAGGCGGCTGAATCACAAGCCGTCAGTTCGGTCAGCCGGACGAATCGACGATGCGACTCTTGATCAGACTCGTGGCAGTGCTGGCCGCCGTGTCTGTCCTCGGCACGGTGTGGTTCGTCGCCGTATTTGCGGCGGCCGGGGGACTGCGAGCGCTAGCGAGCGGCGGTTTACTGGGCGGCCTGACGATCGTTGGCTGGGCGATCGCGCTGGTCGCGGGCCCAGTCGCGGCAGTTCAGTTATGGAGGTTCCGGCAATGCGGGCGTCGTGCTGGCATCATCCTGTTCGGGTCTGGCCTCGCGTACTACCTAGTCGGGCTGCTCGCGCTTCGTTCGCCTGAGGCCTCCATCTGGCAAATCTTCGCGGCGGCAACGATGTTCGCGTTACCGCTGGTTGTCCTGCTCTTGCCACGAACGAGGACGTTGTTTGCAGCGGGCAAGTCAAACGCGGCCGGCTAACTGCCGTTGCAGCCGACGAGCGGCAATGATGTTGTGGCCACATTCAACTCGGTCCGGACCGAGTCGCTGATTGTCCGCTCGCGGCTAAGCGGCAGGGCGCTTTTTAACCCACGATAAACGCCGCAGTGTTGACCAACGGCTGCGCCGCCGTTCGGTCGTCACTAGGCGACCACACAGGAGTAACTCCTACCTCCGCCCGAGCAGAACGACACCCGCCAAATGGCGCACACCGGCCGGTCCGCACTTCAGCACGCGCATTTGCGCCAGATCCCGTAACGACCGCTTACTGCGACGCGGGCTTGCGGCTGATCGGCGGGACGATGCCGACGGCGCGGTAGTTGGAGACGAGCTTGCCGTAATGCTCGGCCTGGTCACGGATCCAGCCGATGAGCAGCGGCGTGGGAGACTTTTCCACGAGCGGATACGAGATCGCGATCGCGGCTTCCATCTCGCTGACCACCGAGGCGCGCGTCTTGGGCTTGCCGTCGTCGGCCTTCCGGCGCGCGCGGACCCCGACGCCGTCGAGCTTCTCGCCGCGCAGCTGTGCCGTGCTGAACTCGAGGCCCATCGTGACTTGGCGGAATTCGTCGAGCACCGATCGCGCATCGGGATGCGGCTTCCATCCCAGCTTGTCGTCGGGGAACACCGTGTCCTTAGCCATTTCGAGGATCCTGTTGTGGAGGTTCTTCCAGGTCATCGTGATGGCCAGCTCATAAGTGAGCGGCGGCGGCGCCGGCGCCGGCGTCTGGCCCTGGGCGGCCCCGGTGAGGACGTTGAGCGTGGCGATGGCGGCGACGAGCAGAACCAGCAGCGAACGGTGCGGCATGTCACTCCTCCTGACGCAAGACCCTAGCGACTCAGAGCTCGAACGCTCGGGTGATTCATTACCCAGATTCGCTCCTGGCGGATCCTCCGACGCGCGGTACAAAGTGAGGACCGCACCCAGCGTGAAGCCCGGATGCCTTCCCAGAAGGCGCGCAGCGACGCGGAGGTCCTGCCAGATGTCATGCGCGAATAGCTCCCAATGGCACGAGTGGCAAAGCGGAGACCGCCGCGCCCGGACGCCACGAAAGCCCTTCTGCAGGGCAATTGTGTGGTTTCACAGCCTGGGCATCCGCGCTATCCGTCCGCAGTTGGGACTCGCGATTCCCAGGATCGGCCAATCGGCGGACCGTCTTGGGATGGCAGAAAGAGCTCGAGACGTTACACCCGATAACGCCGATCTGGCGACCAATGGTGGCCGCGAGAGAACGCGCCAGATGGCGATTTGTCAGGAGTGATTCGAGGAGAGGAAGGGGCGCAAGACGTTGGGTCAGGAGGTTCGATTCCTGTGCGGCTCAAGGCGACGGGACGATACCAGAATAGTGCGTCAGTTTGACGGATGGTGCCGCCGGTTCAACGCTTCGTTCGCCGTTTGAACGTCTTCGGTTCTGACCAGCAACTCGGCTCCGCTGATGGCTGGATACATTCCTCCGGCATTGTCGGCCCGGATCATCGACTCAATCCCAGCCTCATCCAAAATACCCTTCGCTATCTGGGCATCGGGCGTTGATCGAAATGTCGCAACGACAACGAGGTCTGAGGATTTCATCGCTCTGCCTCCGGTTCAACTAACCTCACCATTTGCCTGTCAATGGCGGGGTGCTCCTGTGCGACGAGGTATCGCGAGAGACCCACGCAGCGCGCTGTACCGATGCGGTGCCAGATCTCAGTTGGCTCGGCGCGGCTGGTCTTGACAGTGCACTCTCGTACGTCGTCGCGCAGCTGACAGGTGAGATCGCGGTGCGTATGGCGCTCGGCGCGAAGAGGTCGTCCGTGCGACGGATGGTCGTGGTGCAAAGCGGACGCGTGGCGCTGCTTGGTGTGGTTGTCGGAATCGTGGTTGCCTTGGCAGTCCCTGGCGTGCTGAAATCGCTGCTCTTCGGCGCCTTCGACGCCCGTTACGTTCGCCTCCATGTCGGGCGTGATGCTGGTTGTCGCCATGCTGACCTGCTACGTCCCGGAGTACGTGCGTCGTCCGTGGATCCGATGGAGGCGCTCCGAGGAGAGTAGTGCATGATGAATCCATGAGCGAGCGCATTCGGTTCATCGACGCGCTGCGCGGCATCTCGCTCGCGGGCATCGTGATGGCTCATTTCGGCGAGCAGTACCTCGGGTTCATGCCTCCTCCGGGGCGCCCCTACAACATCCACGGCATGGCCGACGGCGTGCTCGAAGCCTTGTCGTGGATTTTCGTACGCGGCAAAGGGTTCGGCATCTTCTCGTTCATGTTCGGTCTGAGCTTCGCGCTGCAGATGCAGCGCGCGGACCGTCGAACGCCCGGGACTGACTTCCGCCCCCGCTTCGTCTGGCGGCTTCTCATCCTCTTCGCGATTGGCTGGCTGCACGGCCTCCTCTACAGCGGTGACATTCTCACCGTCTATGCCGCGCTCGGCATTCCCCTCATCCTTTTCTATCGCGTTCGGGATCGGTGGCTGCTGATCCTCGCCCTTCTGCTCCTCATAGGCGTGCCGAGGATCACCCAACGCGTCGTCCAAGGTCCGACAACACAGATTGAGCTCCAGTCCCTGCAGACGCGGATGAACGCAGAGGCCGAAGCGCACTGGCAGGCACTGGCAGCCGGGGACGCGTCCGCCATCGTCCGGCTGCACGCGACGACGGGCTTCCGGTCCAAGTGGGACTTCCAATTCGGATTCTTTGGACGCGGGTTCCAGACGTTCGGGCTCTTCCTTCTCGGGCTCTGGGCGGGACGGCACCGGGTGTTCGAGGACGTTGGGACGCACCGGCCGCTGTTCCGACGGATCTGGCGCTGGACGGGTGCGCTCACGCTGCTCATCCCCCTGCTCGGCGGCGCTCTCTTCGCGGTGGGCCGCGTGATGGGCGGCGGTCAGCCCGCACAGGCGGCCGGCACGTTACCGGACATTTCGAGCTGGCCCTTCGTGATCGGCATGGGGTTCTTCGACGCCTGGAACAACGTCATGACGCTCTTCTACGTGGCGTCGTTCGCGCTGCTCTTCCTTCGACCCCGTTGGCAGTCCCGCGATTTTGTACTTCGGACCGGTGGGCCAGATGGCGCTCAGCGTCTACATCAGCCAGACCCTGATCGGCGTGCTTGTCTTCTTCGGCTTTGGCCTCGGCCTCCTCGGTCGCTTCGGCAACACGGTCACCATCCCGATGGGCATCGCCTTGTTCGCGTTGCAGGTCTCGGCGTCCCGCGCTTGGCTCGCTCGTTTCCGCTTCGGGCCGCTCGAATGGGTGTGGCGGTCGCTGACGTGGCTGCGCCGCGAGCCCTTCCGGCTGTCGCCCAACGCGCCCGCGCCGTCGTCCATCGACGCGGGCTAGCCGCGACCTACAATATCCGCACCCCTTCATCCGCCTACATTCGTCGAGGAACGACACGGCAAGCCTCGAGCGGATGACACTCGAACAGGACCGGCCGAACTACGACAGGTAACGAGTGACACCGTAGCGTAGATTGATCCGCGGCTGGGCGATTCCTCGTCACTTGGCGACTAGGCAGGAGTAGTTGCGACCTCACCGTCGAATGCGTTCCACTACGATTGGATCTCGCGGGCCCGAATTTTGAGCGGTCACTCCCTGACGCAACGCACGGAAACTGCCATCTGCTTCTGGCCCTGGGGCCCACGATAGAGCGCTTGACTGCCTTTGCCGAAGTTATAGAGCGGTGCGGTGATCGGATCGTCTTCGGATGCCGTCCAGTAGATTCCGTGTGCCTCCAGCCGGTCGTACTGTCCATCAATGGAGCGATTGCCGCCCAGCACGGCATTGAACCCTGACGTCCCTCCGCTCAGGAGTGCCGTGTACGCCGCTCTACCCTTGTCAGGCGAATCGTTCCCAAGTCCACCATAGTGCTTCGCCATCTGACGCCATTCGTCGTCGGTCGGCAACCGCCATCCATCTCCTAGCGACTGACATCCTCGCTGCGCCGATTCCCACGTATACAAACGGCCATATCGACGGCAGTTGGGTTCCGTATCGTCGTAACAATAGGATGACGACGTGTTGACGTTCAGATTGGCAGTCGTCCACTCTTTACCGTCCGCCATCCGTTTGGAAGAAGCGATCGTGCCGGACAGGTTCTGGTCTTTCGCTGAACGCTGCGTCGAGCTGGCGTCGCCAACAAATCCGAACGCAATACTCAGCGCGATTGCCACGGCACTAATGCGATTCGTCGTCATGTTGTCCTCCCCGCCATGGTCTGACCGCGGAGGGTGTCTTCGCACCTTTGACATCGCCGCACCTAACGGACGGAGCCTAACACGCATTAACTCGCGGCAAACGCCGCAGGGAGGGACGTTCTACGAAGCTGTCGGCAACGGTGAAGGAGGCCGTCGCCGATGCCGACGTGCAAATCTCCCAAGAGGAAGTCAGCGAGTTACAGTCATTTCCGCGTATCGGGCGCTCTGGGCGCGTCGCAGGCACACGGATGATTGCTTCCCCCGCTCCCGTATGTCGTTATTTACGAAATCCTTGAGCCTCAACATGAAGTGCGAGTACCTGCGTATCCTGCATGGCGCGCAGCAATGGCCACCGCGGCAGAGGTGACACTGCGACGATGGCGCTGGGCGGACGCATGCGCTACTTGCAATGACCAAGAACGCGGACGCGCGCATGACCGAGGTCTTCATCAGCCAGACGCGTTGTCGGCGGAGTGGACGTCGCATTTTAGCGGGGGTGGACCGAAGACCTCTTATCGGAACCCCCGGCTCTCCCCTTCCGACAGCCTGCAGCCGACCTCGCCTTTCTTCTCTTCTCATCAACCTCTTCACTGCATTCAAGCGTCGTCGCTCATGACAGATTCCACGCAGCCCCGGTTCGAAACCGCCGGAGGCGATGAGAAGGAGAAGAATTATGAGCCTCGGACGATAGGAAACATTAGGGCCGTGTCGCACTAGCACAACGCCTGTGCTCAGCCCTGTGGTCGCCACTCTTGTGCTGATCCGCCAGCGCGCCCGGCCGAACGCAGCAATCGCCCACGTTTCTTGTCAGCGGCGAGGGGCCGCGCTGGGGCTTCAACGCCGGACTCGGTCACGCGTGCGACGACAATTGCCGATAGAGCCAGGCCCTTGCCAAGGCCCATTCGCGCTCCACTGTTGCTGGCGAAACGCCGAGCGCGTCGGCCGCTTCGTCGATGCTAAGCCCCGCGAAGAATCGTAGCTCCACGACGCGGCACTGTCGGCCGTCGATTGAGGACAGCGCATCGAGCGCCTGGTCGAGGGCGAGCACGTCCACGCTCGACGCCTGAGCGGCTGGCGACACCTCGTCCAGACTCAGCATCGTGGCGCCGCCGCCGCGCTTGTCGGCGCGTTGCCGGCGGGCGTGATCGACGAGGACCTGGCGCATCAGCGTGGCGGCCACGCCGAAGAAGTGGGTTCGGCTCGTCAGCGTCATGCGGTCCACATCCACGAGTCGCAGGTAGACCTCATGGACGAGCGCCGTCGCCTGGAGGGCGTGTCCTGGAGATTCGCGCTGGAGATGGCGGCGCGCCACGCGGCGCAGCTCGTGATAGACGAGCGGGACCAGGCGGTCGAGCGCCGCCGCGTCACCCTGGCGCCAGGACAGGAGCAGGCCAGTTACATCGTGCACGGAAGGGGCTGTCGTTGGCTCGTGAGGGAAACCGGCGCCGCTTTGCGCTTCTCAATATAGGGCCAAAACAGACGACACCGTCAACAAAAGGAGCCTTTCACATGAGAACCGTCCGTCTTCACAGCCGCGTCGCGTGTTTCGCCGGTGCGGTGGCGCTACTCGTCCAGATCTCCCCCGCCCTGGCATCGGGCCAAGACCACAACAGTCGGCCCGTCGAAATCACCTTCACGAAGTGGGTGGTCCCGCCCCCCGCTCCGCCGCCCGCGCCTCAGCCCCCGTTCGCGCTGCTGGCGGGCGTCACCGGAGGCGACATCGTGGGCACCTTTGCCGGGGAGGTTCTCTGGGGACAAACGAGCTTCAACGGGCACGTGAGAGGGCTCGAGGCGCTGTATGAGGTGGTGGCCGAGAACGAGGACCGGTCGTTCTCGGCGCTCATCCGGGGCGGCCAGAGCTCAGCGGGCGCGGGCCGGCTCGACGGCGTCATCCTCGCCGGGTGGCGCAGTGGCGCGCGGGTACAAGTGGCGTTTCAGAGATATCCCGCCGGCGACCCCCTCTGCCTGGACGCGAACGCATCGCTGACCACCGCCTGTTTCGTGGGAACCATCCACGTCGGGCGCGCGCCGAGGGATTGAGAGTGCAGCAGGCACGAACGAGGGCGCCGAACGTACGGCCGGAGGGCCGGCCTACGTTCGGTATGTCGTAACCCACGCTCACCGAGTCAGATTCATCGACACGATATCGGTATTGTGCCGGAGTCGATCGAACACGATCTGCGTGCCGTCAGGCGATACATCGAAGTTCCGGATCACAGAACCGGCCCTCAGGTCGGTCAACTGACTCCGGTGGCCGCTCGCCAGATCGACTCGGAAAAAATTCTGGGAGATCCCCTGCACGCCTTCCAGCACGATGAGCGCCTTTCCGTCTGGTAGGAATCGATACGGAGTGGACGTGTTGAAGCCGACGATCTGAAGTTCGACGATCGGGACCGGCTCCTGTTCCGGTGTGATGGCCCTTACTGCGAATTGCCCGGCACTCTGCTGCTCGGAATACACGATGAGTCGGCCGTCGGGCGACCAGGCCGGATGGTAAGAGAGCGTGTCGAGCAGCCGAACCGGCGGGCCGCCGTCCAGCGGGATCTTAAAGAGACGCGTGCCTCCTCCCCGATTCGCGGCGACAGCTACCCACTTGCCATCCGGGGACCAGGAGGCGGTGCCGCGCACGTCTAAGGAGTCTGCTGCCAGCGTGCGGACATTCGTGCCGTTGGCATTCATGACGTACAGACCAGACTTACCTTGTCTGCGATACGAAAAGCAGATGTGGCGACCGTCAGGTGAGATGGCCGGAGGAGCCACCACGCCCCCGTCGTCGCCTCGCCAGAGTTCCAGGGGCGCGCCGTTCTCCAGCTTCCACAATCCGTCCGCGCCGCCTTTGGAGGACAGGAAGGCAAGGAAGGCCGTGTCGCCCGGAGCGAAGCGAGGGCCGCGGGCACGCGAGTTCGGAGTCGGCACCCGCTTCGCTGCCTCCTCCGCCTGAACACGGCTCGAGATGGGGACCGTCCACAGGCTGGCGGTGGGAGTGCTGATGGTGGTGACCACACGGCGAGGTCGGGCTCGACTGACATCCACAGACAGATACTCATCGGCAATGCCGCCGGAGCTTACCCGGTGCGCGATGCGATGTTCGACATCGAGGACGTACAGCCACTGGCCCGACCCGTCTTCAGCCGTGGCGGAGTAGATCAGCGTTCGCGCATCGAGCCAGGCGGGGTACGCCACACGCGCATTGTGAGAAGTGATTCGCTCCGGCGCCGCGGCGGCTTCGCTCGGGGACACGGGGATGCGCCAGATATCCATTTCCTCGGTCGCGAGGGTGCCCCTCACGAAATAGATGAAGCGACCGTCGGGCGACCACGTCGGATAGTGGCCATGCACACCCGGCGGTGCCACGAAGATCTGTCTGGGATTGCTGCCGTTCCGGTCCACGATAAAGATGGGGTCGCCGAGGTCATTGGTGTGATAGGCGACGTTCCTTCCATCGGGCGACCAGATGGGTTCCAACCCGCTTTCCACAAAGGTACGCGGAGCGCCGCCCAGGGCGGGAGAGATCCATAAGGTCCATCTCAAAGGCCGCGCACTGACTTGCTGCGTGAACCACGTCTGCGCGCCATCTCCGGAGAAGCCGGCGGAGCGGGTGTTGGGGTTGTTCATGAGCTGAAAGCGGCCTTTGGTGATGTTGACGAACACGCCGCTGCCGATCTGGCTGATCCAGGCGTCGAATGGCCCGTCACGGTCCGAGAGAAAGGTCATGAACTTTCCGTCAGGCGAGATCGCCGCGTCGGCTTCCTCGCCCTCGAAGTCGGTCAGTCTTTCGACCGTGGCGTTGGCCAGCGGGTTCCTCCAGAAGTAATCCTGTTGCCACAAGCGCCAGACAACACCCGCCGCCACCACGGCAGCGACAGCTGCAACGCCCGCGAGCATCGTCCATTGCTGCTGTCGACGTTTCAATGAGGCTCGGGCTGAAGGCGGCGCGGCTGTCCCCGGCGATTGGATCCGCTCAGGCTCCGCGACGGTTCGGGCAGCCGGAGTCGCCAGCGCGTCGTCGATCTCCAACCGTGCAGCCACGGCCGAATCGAGCCGGCGCGCACGATTCTTTTCCAGACAGCGCCGGAGCAACGTGCGAATCTCAGCGGGCGTATCGGCCGGTAGCCTCGTCCAGTCCGGCTCGGCCGTCACGACGGCCACCAGCACATCTGTCGGGCTGTCGCCGCCGAACGCCCGCCGCCGCGTGAGCATCTCGTAGAGGACGCAGCCAAACGCCCAGAGGTCTGCGCGGCGGTCCACGGCTTTGCCCCGCGCCTGCTCGGGACTCATGTACGCGGCCGTCCCAAGGATGAGGCCGGTCTCGGTCGCATGCGTGCTCAGCGTCGGCGACTGCATCACGTCCGCCATCGCACTACTCGGGACGTCGCGGCCTTTGGCCAGCCCGAAGTCCAGCACTTTCACCGTGCCGTCTTCGCGGACTTTGATGTTCGCGGGCTTCAGGTCCCGATGGATGATCCCTTGCTCGTGCGCGGCTTCGAGGGCGTCCGCGATCTGCGACGCAATAGCGAGCGCCTCGTTGATGGGAATCGCTCCGCTTACGATTCGATCGGCCAGCGTCGGGCCCTCGACCAGTTCCATCACCAGGGCGTGTACCCCGTCGGTGTCTTCGAACCCGTGGATCTGCGCGATGTGCGGATGATTGAGCGACGCGAGCACCCGCGCTTCTCGGTGGAAGCGGATGAGGCGATCGGGATCGCTGGCGACGGCGGGCAGCAGGACTTTGATCGCGACCTGGCGATTGAGCGTCGTGTCGCGGGCTTGGTAGACCTCGCCCATCCCGCCCGCGCCGATGCGCGACGCGATCTGATACGGGCCGATGCGCTGCCCCTCGAGGCTCCTTGCAAAACTGGTGGCGTCGCCCCGCACCACCGCTGGCGCCTCGAGAAAGCTCTTCGCGCGCTCGTTCGACGCCAAGAGAGACTCCACTTCCTGGCGCAGCGCCTCGTTGCCGCCGCAGGCCGCCGCGAGGTACGCCGGGCGCTCGTCCGTCGGCAGCGCCCGCGCGTCCGCGAACACCTCTTTTAGGCGCTGCCGATCATAAGGGGGGAGTGCCACGTGCTGTGAATTCTACTCCCCAGCACGGTCAGTCCCGGCTGAGCAATTCGCCAATGCGGTTCCAACTGAGGAAAGTTAGGCTCACCATCTTTTCACCAGCACTCTCAGACGGCGCCAAGTAATTGAAGAGTGGTGCCCTTACGGCGGTTCGATTGAATCGGTTTCCGTAAAGCAGTGTCGAGATGTCCAGCGGCTGCGGTTCATCCGGTCCTGCGCGCAGCATGCGTGTTCCGGAGTTCCGGCGAGGCTCACGGCATGAACCCGCCTGCGGATCAGAATACCGCCACCGCGTTCAACGGCGAGCCCGTAGCGTCCTTGATGCGAAGCGGCGTCCCGACGAACAGGAACGTCCAGCGCCTCGCCTGGCCGCACTCGGCGGCGAGCGCATCGAGGTCCATGTTGTCGAGCAGCGGCATGCCCATCGCGACCAGGGCCAGCATGTGGAACGGATGGCTGACACCGGGCACCACGGAGGGCGCGCGGTCGTTGGCCCCGTCATCGCCCACTAGCGCGACGCGGCGACGGTGCAGCCATTCCGCCAACATCGGGTGCGGGCCGGCCTGGGTCTTGGTGGGATCGACCGGGCCCAGTGCCCTCTGCCGCACCCATCGTCCCGTCCGGACGAGCACCACGTCGCCGGCGCCGATGGTCACCCCGGTCTTCCTCTCCCACGCCTCGACGTCGGCGGGGGTGAACACCGCACCGGGCTCCAGGTACTCGACGCCACGAAGGCTCGGGAGGTCCACGAGCACGCCCCGGGTGACGAGGCCGTCCTTCATGGTCTCGACGCCCAGCCGGGCGCGGACAGTGCCAGAATTGGCGGGACCGTTATAGGACCGGCCGCGGAAGGCCGCGTGCGAGAGCGCATCCACATGCGAGAAGGCGTACCCATGGAAGACCAGCCCGAGACGCTCGGCCTCCCAGTGGATGCCACCCTCGTCGAGTCCAAACGGTGTGACGGCCATTGGCTCAAGGGCACCGGGCACCTCGCCTGGTTCAAGTTGGCGCGACAGCGAGACGGTCCGGCCGGTGCGCGCTTCACGGGCTGCGGCCACCCGCAACTCCGCCGTTATGTGATTCAACGTGCCACGGGCATCGTCGGTCCCCCAGCGGCCCACGTTGTTCACGGCCGCAAAGAGGGCGTCGTACTGCTGCGCCGTCAGGTCTGGAGACGGCTGCGCGGACGCGCCCGCGCTCCACAGCGCGCAGCCCGCCAGCAGGGCCAAGTGTTGAAGCCTCATCACTCCTCCTTTTGTCTGCCCGACGAACGCCTGAATCGACCGTTTGCCGGTCGAGCTTCTGGCCTTGCGGGTGGGCTCGGACACGATCTTCTCACCCCGTTTCAGCTTGCAGCTGGACGAGCGCTTCGGGGTTGGCCACCTAGAGCGGCCGCCACGCGATCGCGTTGAGCATCGAGAAGATCGCCGTATTGGCGCCGATGCCGAGCGCCACCGATAGCACCGCGACGGCGGATGCCGCCGGACTGCGGCGCAAGGCGCGGACGCCAAAGCGGAGATCCCGCACCACTTGCTCCCCGCTTGCCCGCCAGCTGCGTCTGTCCAAGGATGCGACTCCTGTTAAGGTCGACCGGGGCTCACATCGATTCGGACGCAGCATAATCGAACATGGCTGTCCAAGGGGACCGGCCACATTCGTGCGATCAAGCACCCTGCCGGAGCGCCTTAAGCCGCCTCAACCACAAGCGAACGTGCTTCCAACTCGCGAGAATTAGGCTCACCCGATAGGTTCTGTGTAACGCCGTAGCGTAGATTGAACTGCGGCCGCGCGATTCCTCGCCACTTGGCGACTAAACTAATCAGGACCAACTGCCGAGCGTGGCGGCCCATCCGGAGACGGCCCTGAGCTCCCGGTTCGAATCCAGACACCCGGCAAGGGAATTTGGCCTTTGTCTTATCACTTCCAGCGCAGGGCGATCTCACTATCGAACTTAGGCCGCGTGGTTCTGGCAGGCGTGGTGATCTATTGACTCATCCGCTTCTGTTTCGGCTCGTCGTCCGCGACCGCGGCCAGCAATCTCGGGAACTTCTCTCACCGCCCAATCCACTACATGTGTGTGGGAGATGACGTCTGCCTGCTCTTGCGCGCCCGGAAAGGGTAACCAGACCGCAATTTCAGAGCTATTGAGGCGGCACCAGCGCGCGATCCACCGCCATGCCGCGTAAATGTGCGGGCCCATCTCCGAGACGCGATCCGCGTCGTCGTCGGACCCGTGATCGTCTGCCCTATCTTGACAAAAACGTGACGGATTGATGGGTCGACCGGCTCGCGCGGGCTCGGGTCGAACCTCTCTCCTCGCTCGAAGCGAGTGGCTCAATGTTCGGCAACGGACTGAATCGCTCGGCCGTCCCGCTACACGCGGCCACGCCGGCGCCGGCCTAACCCCCTCGCTCAAACCAGGCGCCGGTTGTGCCACGCAGCCGGGCTGTGAGGGGACGGCGTGAATCGCACGCGATCTATCGCATCAGCTGTGGCCAGTCGAGAACGAGGGTAAATGGCTTGACCGGCGCATGCTCGACCTTGCGCAGGCCGAGGAAGCGCGTGCCGTCGGGCGACACTGTGAGCTGCCCATTCGATTCGTGGCGGAAGAGTATCTCCGGCTCCGAAAGGCTAAGCCCCCCGGCCTCTTCCTGCAACCGCACGGACATAACGCGCTGGTCTGGACCCGCATAGTACAGCTCTCGCCCATCTGGCGCCCAAAGCGGCATCACTCCGCCGCCTTTCGAGACTTGCCATCGGCGACCGTGTTCGGGGAAGGTGCTCAGATAGATCTCCATGACCCCTGACACATTCGAGCTGTAGGCGACCCAGCGCTCGTCGGGCGAGAACATCCCGGTTCGCTCCATAGCCATCGTCGCCAGGTAGGGCCGACACGGTCGCCCATCGGCCGCCAGATCGACGACCATCAGATCCCACCCTGTCGGCCCGGCGCTCTCCTGGTCGACGAGCACGTACCGGCCGCTCCGCGACCAGTCCCAGGGCCACCGCTGGATTTGAGGTTCGCCGTGAATCAGCCGCTCTCCTTCGCCCGACACCGTGATTGACTTTAGATACACATCAGGTCCCGAGTTGGCCGCCCTGCCCCACACCAGGCGATCGCCTTCGGGCGACCAGATCGGCATGCCATTGAATCCGCCGTCAGTAAATGGCGACGCTGTGGCGCGTTGCAGGTCGAGGATCCAGATTTGCGGATGGCGAACCGGCTGGCGCCGGGTTACGGCGAGCGAACGGCCGTCGGGCGACAGGCAGGGTCGGAAGACGTCGGGCGCGAGGTTACGAGGGAACAAGACGTTGCCGGACCACCATGTCCCTCGAGGCCCTACATCACTCAGCTCACGTCCTGTTCGATCCAGCCACACGGGCTGCCAGACATGCCATCCGGCATCCTGCCGGAAGACCAGCGTACCCTCGTGCGAGATCGAGAACGCCGAGACTCCGGGCCCGTAGAAGGACACTCCCTCGGCCAGCCGCACCGGATCCTCTGTGAGCTGGAACCGTGTTACGTCGAACGGCTGCGCGACGAGCGTACCCTCCTTGAGATACACGAGGTGTCCGGTTGGCGAGTAGGCCACACCGGTCGCTCCGATATGCGGTGTCTCGATCAGACGCCGGATGACTCCCCGATCGAGCGACCCGATGTAGATCCCCGTCTCACGCGCGCCAGCGACGACGAACAGGAAGTGCCGGCCATCAGGCAGGAAATGCGGCCAGAGATGTGCGAAATCCATGCGAGCGGCGTCCAGTGACGTGACCTGCACAACGGATCCACCCGACGCCGCTGTGCGCTGCAATCCCCTTCCGGCGCCGGGGGAGAAGAGGATCACGCCAGGGTCGTCTCCGGCCCACGTGCCGGACGCAAACAGGAGATTGCTCCAGTCGGCGAGCGTGACGACGCGTCCGCTGGCGAGCTCCAGGACTTTCAGGGATCCGTCGGCGAAGAAGCCGAGCGAGCGGCCGTCCGGTGAGAAGAACGGGAAGGTCCCCGATTCGGTGCCCGGAAGCCTGCGCGCCTCGCTGCTACTGAGGGCGCGGAGCCAGAGGTGCCCGGGGCCCTCGGCGCCCCACGCCTCGAAGACCAGGCTGCGGCCGTCGGGCGACAGCGCCGGCATGCCGAGGCCAGTGAGACCATCAGGCGGGACAATTGATGTCCACGTCGCCTGACGACTGCGGGGGCGAGGTGCAGATGCCGCAGCGACACTCGGCCTCGCTTCCACGCTCTCTTCGGCCAGCCACTGCAGCTCGTCCCCAAGGTCATACACGGTCTGCCACCGCGCCCGTGGGTCCTTGCTCAGGCACTTGTGCACGACGTGTTCGAGGGATCGCGGCGTCAGCGGCTGGCGTTTGGATAGAGGCGCCGGCTCGGTGTGCAAGATGGCCCCGATGAGGCCCGCCGGCGTTGTGTCGCTGAAGACGGGCGCACCGGTCAGCAACTCGTACAGAACGCACCCGAGCGCCCAGATGTCCGCGCGTTCGTCCGCAGTTTCTCCGCGAAGTTGTTCGGGCGCCATGTAGGCGGGAGTCCCCACAATCATGCCCGCGACGGTCAGCCCCGAGCTCCACGCTGTGCCGTCTCGCGCGAGAGCCTCAGGCAGGGCCCGCGCAAGGCCAAAGTCCATCACCTTGATGTCGCCCGACGCGGTGATCATCACGTTGGCTGGCTTGAGGTCCCTGTGCACGATGCCCTTGCCGTGGGCTTCTTCGAGCGCCGCCGCGATCTGCGCACCCCACGAGAGCGCCTGGGCGAACGGTACGCGACCGCGTGCCAGCCGCGCCGCCATCGTTTCTCCTTCGATGTGCTCCATGACGATGAAGACGTGACCGTCAAACTCGCCGAGCTCGAACACACGGCAGATCGCGGGATGTTCCAGCCCAGCCGCGACTCGTGCCTCGCGTAGAAGTCGACGACGCACGGAGAAATCGCGCAGCCGATCCGCCGCCGGGAACTTCAACGCCACTCGGCGACCCAGCGTCTCGTCGTGGGCAAGCCAGACCTCGCCCATGCCGCCCGTTCCTAAGTGGTCGAGGATGCGATACCGGGACACGCACGAGCCGGGGAAAAGCACGAGACCCGCGCTGGGCTGGAGGTACTCGGGCGGCATCTCCTCCTCGGCGATCAGCAGGGATTCGACCTCGCCTCGCAGCACCGCGTCCCTGCCACACGCCTCCTGGAGCCATGCCGTGCGCAGGTCAACGGGGATCTCTCTCGCCCGCAGGAACAGTTCCTTCACCCGGTTGTGACGATCACGCATTGACGTCGCGTCCCGTGCCGAGCTCACGGCGGAGCCAGACACGGGCGGCGGTCCAATCGCGCTCGACGGTCGCGTGCGAGACGCCGAGTGCCGCGGCCACCTCCGGCACCGTAAGGCCGGCGAAGAAACGAAGCTCCACCACCTTTGCTCCCTGCGGATCGACTCGTTCGAGCTTCTGGAGCGCGATGTCGAGTTCCACGAGATCGACCGGACCCGCGACAGCCAACACGACCGAGTCGAGAGGCGAATCGGCAAGCACGCCCCCGCGTTTAGCCGCCCTTCGGCGACGGGCGTGGTCGACCAGGATGCGGCGCATAGCCTGAGAGGCGACCGCGAAGAAGTGGCCGCGGTTCTTCCACGCGAGGTGCTGCTGCCCTTTCACGCGCAGATAGGCCTCGTGAATCAGTGCGGTGGTTTGCAGGCTGTGGGCGGGAGCTTCGCGACGTCGGTGGGAAGCCGCGATCTTGCGCAACGCGGCGTAGATGGTGGAAAAGAGCCGCTCGTCCGCTCCAGGCTCGCCGGCGCTCCACGCAGTGAGGAGACGGGAAACCTCCCTGTCAGGTGTATGTGTCAACGCGAACTCCTGTTGGACCGCAGCTCAGCCGTCGCGCACGCCACCCCGTGAGGGATTTTACCCCTTTCTTGCGCGGTTGTAGACGAAGGCATTGCGCGAGTCAAGAGCGCTGCCGGGCGAGGCATCTTGCCATCGCCGCGCTATTGACGCGTTTCGCCGCGAGCAAGACGAAAGGAAACGACGATGAAGAAGACAGCTCGGATGAGGAACACCCTCGGCACAGTGGCGATAGGAGCGGTGGTTGCGTTCTTGCTGGCCGGAGCGGCAGGAGCCCAGCCATCAGTCACGGCGGCCAGCGGAACCGTCACCCAGACACACATCATCAGCGAGGAAGTTCGATTCGTAGGTCCGAACGTCGTGCGCGAGCTGACGATCGCGGGATCGGTCAGCGGTACGTTGAGTGGCACGTCCGTGGACAGATTCACGGTGGTGATCCATCCCAACGGGCGCTTCGAAGCGCACGGCACGACCATCTGCGTGTGCACGGTGGACGGCAAGCCAGGCCTGCTCGCGCTCGGCCTGTCAGACACCGGAAAATTTGTGAACGGCACGCCCATCTTCAACGGGCGCTATGTGATCAATGGAGGTACCGATGAGCTCTCCGGCCTCCGCGGCGTTCTTCAGCTCACGGGCACAGTCGACCTGTCGACAGGACTTTCGACGATCGACTACTCGGGCGAGATCCACTCTCATCCCTGATCGCAAGGGCTGTAGGTCTCGCTCAACCGGCGGTTCTCCAGGAATCGTCGACGGGCGTGACGCGAAGGTAGCGACGGGAAGTGGAGCGTAGATTGATCCGCGGCTGGGCGATTCCTCGTCACTTGGCGACTTCTCGCGAGCTATTCCGGTTTCCAAGGACGACGCGCGATCTCGGGGGCCCCCAGAAACACGTCACACCTGTCGCAGCGCCTCGGTGGGTTGAACACGCAGCGCTCGGCGCGCCGGTGCGGCGCACGCCAGCACGCCCACGGCCGCCATGATGACGGACGTGATCGCCGACGAGACGAGGAGATCCACGGTCAGGCTGTCGGTGCGCCACGCGAGGAGCAGGATGAGGCTGTTGCCGGCGATGATGCCGCCGCCGAGCTGACGAGCGGCACGGGCGAAAACGGTACGCAGCACGCGCCGGGGGTTGGCGCCGAGTGCGATACGGATACCGATCTCGCGGGTGCGACGCGCCACGGCCACGGCCATGAGCGCGTACAGACCGGCCGCGGAGAAGACCACTGCCCCGACCAGAATGCTGCCGAAGACGACGCTGCCGAACGCCTTCGATTCTTGCTGCTGTGCGACGACCTCGTCGAGGGTGGCGATATCCCGGAGCTGCAGGCCTGCATCGACCGGTCGCGCAAGGGCGGCGACGCGGGGCGCAAGCGGCGATGCGTCCCCCGCGACGCGCACGGTGACTACGACGGGATCGAGTTCAGCGGCTGATACTGCGCGATAGATGTACGCCGCTCCATCGGTTTCGCCGGGGTCCAAGTCGGTGACCACGCCAACGATCTCGTTCCAGGGGCCGACCTCGCGCTCGCTGCCTCGCTGGATCGTGCGGACCCGTGCGCCCACGGGATTCCTGCCGACTTGGCGCATGAACGCCTCGTTCACCACGACGGGCCGGTTCGGCGCCCCAGCGTCAGCGCCACGCAACCCGCGGCCGGCCACGATCCCGGCGCCGAACGCCTCGTGATAGCCGGCACCGACTGCCGCCATCGCGAATCCGCCCTCGTAATTACCTTGGATGTGATCCGGTGGTGCGCCGTCCTGCTCCATTTCGAGCGCCACCCAATCCGGCTGCGTCCCGAACTGGCGATCGGCGAGCGTCACGTGGGTCACACCAGGCTCCTCACGCAACCGGCCCGCGAGCTCTTCGTAAACCCGCGCGCGACGCGCGCCGATCTGCCCATCGTCAGGCACACCGCGCTCGCCGGCCAGCGCCTCGTTATCCATCCTGAGTCGGAAGGTGAGGTAACGCTCCGAAGGAAACGCTGCCCACGTCGACTGGTCTTGAAGAGAGTTCGTGTAGATCCCCACCGCGGCGGGCACGAACAGCAGCGTGCAGGCGACCTGCGCGCCAACGATGAACGACCAGACCCCGCCGAATTTCATGGTTCCGCCGGTGCTGGTGATCCCCTGCAGCCCCCGCTGGACGGACGCGCCCGTGGCCTTCAATGCGGGCAGCAGGCCGATCAGTGCCGCGGCAACGAGCGCGAGCAGCAACGCATACGCAATGGTGACAGGCTCGAGCGTCAGATCCACCCAGAACGGCAGGCTGTCCCCCGTGATCAGAGTCGCCCGAGCCAGGGCATAGCGCACGGTAGTCTGGGCCACAACGAGCCCGATCCCGGCAGCGGCGAGGGCCAGCACGAGCCCTTCGGTGACGATCTGCGCGACCACGCGGGCACGGCTTGCCCCCAGCGCGTGACGGACGACGATCTCGGGCTCGCGCATCGCCGTGCGCGCGAAAATCAACGTGGCGACGTTGGCCGAGATCGCTCCCAATAGCAGGAGGACGATGGCGTGGACCGCCAGATCTTCCAGCCGCAACGGCTCGCCCGGCGTGCGCCCCGCGAACGCGCGAACCCGCGTGCGCAGCTGCGCGTGGGTCGTCGGCTGCTCGGCGGCAGCGCGTGCTGAGACGACCTCAAGTTCCGCCGCGGCGTCCTGCCAGCTCGCTCGGTCGGCGAGGCGGCCGAACACCTGCACGGCCGGCCCTTCCCGCGGCGCCGCATCCTGGATGGGCAATGGCACCCATAGCTCCTGATTGCGCGGGAAGCCGAAGCGCGGCGGCATCACGCCCACCACGGTGCGAGCCGTGCGGCCCACCGTCACGACACGGCCGATGATCGCCGGGTCGTGGAGGAACTGTCTCTGCCAGACGTCGTAACCCAGGACGACGACGGGCTCCGCACCCTGCATGTCGTCGGTCGGCTGCAGCGGTCGACCGAGCAGCGGCGGCATGCGGGTGAGCGGAAACGCAGACGCCGTGATCTCCGCCACGCGCAGCGATTCGACACGGCCTTCGCCCGTGAGCACGTTGCGCTCGCTCACGCGGGCGGCGCCGAGCTCCACCACCGTCTTCAGAGACCGCCGCCAGATCGCGAAATCGTGGAGCACCCTCGGCTCCACGCGTGACGCTGCCGTGTCCTGCGTCTCGAGGCGCACGACTCGGCCGCCTTCATCGAACGGCAGCCGTTTGTACAGCAGTTCGTCGGCGACTTCGATGCCGACCGCCCCAATCGCGATGGCACCCGCCAGCGAGAGGCCGCCGATGATCGTGAGCGCGGGATATTTCAGCAGCAGACGCGCGCCCAGCTTCCAGTCGAGCCACGAGACTGCGGTCAGCAGACCGCGGCCCGAAGCCCCCGGACCTTCACCCGTCATCGGGCCTCACCCCGCAGGCGCCCCTGAGCCTGCTGCCCGCAAACCAGGCCGGCATTCATACGCTTCGCTCCTCCAGTCCGCCTCGGACCCCGGCGTTAACTTTACAATACAAAGTTCTCTGTGTAAACCTGGGCCCATGCGAATGATGTGTGTGCATCGGGCCATGCTCCAGGAGCCGGCGGATGGACGCATCCCCCGCGGGCCAGCCGGTGTCTTGACGTAGGTGCGCATTCCGTGAGATTCCGGTGAACGGGGCCCAGGTGATGCCTGGCTCCGCACTCCCAGATCGTGCTCACCCGAGGAGAATCACGACCATGACCGTCAACGAAACTCTCAAGCAGCTCAAAACGCTCGGCAACGCGAAGGTGCGGGCGCAGAACGCCAAGAGCGGCGCCGGCGACAATCAGTTCGGCGTCAGTCTCGGCGACATCCGGGTGCTGGCGAAGAAGATCAAGACCAACCATGAGTTGGCTCTGTCGCTCTGGGAGACCGGAAACGCCGACGCCCAGTTCCTGGCCACGCTCCTGATCCAGACCAAGAAACTGTCGGCCGCCGAGATGGATCGGATGGTGCGGTCCGTTACCTTTGTGCGTGTGGCGGACTGGCTCATCGCGTATGTCGTCAGGCAGCACCCCGACAAGGAGACTCTTCGCCAGGAATGGATGGTCACGGACGACCGTTGGGCCGCCCGCGCCGGATGGGACCTCACCGCGGAGCGGGTCGCGAAGAGTCCGGACGGGCTCGCTCTCCCGGCGCTGCTGGATCGCCTCGAGTCTGAAATGGCCAGCGCCGATCCGGACGTGCAGTGGACGATGAACATGACTCTTGCGACAATCGGAATCCACTTCCCCAAACACCGCAAGCGGGCGATCGCGATCGGCGAGAAGTTGGGAGTCTATCGGGACTATCCCGTGTCGAAGGGGTGCACGTCCCCCTTCGCCCCGATCTGGATTGACTTCATGGTGAGCCGGCAAGGCTGAACGAATACCGCCGGAGCGGGGATAACACGGCGTTGCACTTGACCGGGCCGGCATGACGGTTTGTCGAGACAGATGACATCATGCCGGATGAGTTCGCCGAAGGCTTGCGCATGAAGACAGCCAAGGTCACCGATGCGGATTGGGATTGATATTCAGGTCTTGCGGAACGTCCACTCGGGGCTTTACTACTATCTGTGGAATCTCGTCAATTCCCTTCTCGAGAGCGATCACGCCCATCAGATCACGCTGTTTCTCTACGGTCCGCGCTGCCTGGATACGGGGGAACGATTGCAGCAGCTTCGGAGCGCGTTCCCGAACGCTCGCATCGAGCATTTTTGGGACGGTGTTCCGCTCGGATTGCTTCAGAACTCACGCGCAGCCGAGCTGCTCGGTTCACCACGGTTATTGAGGACTATCGATCAGAACGTTGTTCTTCCGATCTGGCATGGCCTCGAAACGTCGGACAAGCTGCCGATCACGTGGCGAGGGGACGGACGCAGACTCTCGAAGAAGGTGGATGTCTTTCATCACCCGTACGGTCTCACTCTTCCCGTCAACGAGCGAGCGAACGTGATGACCGTGCCCGATCTGATCCCTCGTCGCTTCCCCCAGTTCTGTGCGGCTGGAACGATTGCACTGGCGGAAGAAGCCTTCGCCTGTCTCGATCGCATGGATGTGATCCTCACGTTCTCGCAGCATACGAAGGCGGAAGTGGTGGACTCGCTTGGCGTGTCCGAGGACAGAATCCGTGTGATTCCTCTCGCGGCACACGGTCAGTACCGTCCGTTGGAGACTGAGTCCCGGCGGGCCATCCTCGCGACACTCGGCCTCGGCACGCAGCCATATGTTCTCTACCTTGGCAGTCTGGATCCGCGCAAGAACGTCTCGCGGCTGGTTGAGAGCTTTGGCTGCCTCCGGCAGGAGACACCGTCCCTCGAGCATCAATTGGTGCTTGCGGGGCCAAGGGGATGGATGACCGACATCGTCTTTGACACGATTGCGCGCCTGCGGCTGCAGTCTCAGGTCAAGTGGCTGGACCACATCCCGTTCGACGACCTCCCGGCGCTCGTCGGCGGCGCCGACCTGTTTGTCTATCCGTCACTCTATGAGGGGTTCGGCTTGCCGCCTCTGGAAGCGATGGCGTGCGGCACGCCGGTGGTCGCGTCGCGGGCGACGTCGCTGCCGGAGGTCGTTGGAGACGGAGGACTGCTCGTCGACGCGTCCCGGCTGGAGGATCTCACCGAGGCGATGCATCGCGTCATTACCGACCGTGCATTGCACGCGCACCTCGCTGCAAAAGGGTTGGCGAGAGCCAAGGCCTTCTCATGGCGAGAAACCGGTCGATTGACGCTCTCCGCGTATGAGGAGGCGGCAACAGTCTCGGTCCAGAGCAGCCGACGTATTGTGAACACGCGATGCCCTCAACCGACACGGCAGGAGGCTCGCGAGTGGGTCATCGGCCGGGCCTTTGATGTGGCGACACGCATGCCGCTCCCCGACCGAGACGGTAAAGACTGAGGTTGTCTTACCCTTCAAGCGGCGTGATCTGACGGTTCGATCGGTGCGCTCGCGGATTGGCGGACGTCCGGCGAAAGACTGCGAAACCGTTGGGCAAATCGTTCACGGCTGAAGAATCCGGCGCGCTCGCGTGCGGCCGCAGACATTCTGGCCCACAGCTGATCGTCGGAGACAAGGCGCCGCGTATAGGCTGTCAGTTGCTGCGGCGTATCCCAAAGAAATCCATTCACACCGTGCTGGACAATCTCTGGTTGTCCCCCCTTGTTAATGACGACCGGCACACAACCGGCGGCCATGGCTTCGACCGTGACGATACCGAAATGCTCGGTTGCCGCTGGATGGTGCATTTCGTTCTCACCATATCCGGCCGCGTGCCAGAACACTTTAGCCTCCTCGTACTCCTGGACGAGTCGGTCACGTCCGAGATTCGCTATCACCTCGGCACCACACTCTGACGCCATTCGCAGGAGAGACTCGAAGTACTCACCGTCAGTCGGGGCGTCACTCAAGCCACCCAGGCAGTGGTAACGCCACCCTTGCTGCCGCACGTCCACCAAATCCGCAAACGCTTCGATCATGACAGGGTGATTCTTCTTGTGCCCCGTTAACGAGAACCGCCCGACGCTCAGGACTCGGTTCTTCTTCGGACGCTGGGCAAAGCGGATCTCCACCGCTGGATATAGTACGCGGCAGTCGACTCCCCAGTACTCCTGTGTCCACTTTCTGGTGAATTCTGAGATGGCAAGTTTGCTCTGGTAACTCTCGAAGCACTTTTTCCATTTCCAATCGTAGTACCACCCCCGGACTCGCTGTCGCAGGTGAATTGAACCGGAAGGGCTAGGCTCCGACCATGGCCAATGCTCTGACCGCCGCAACAAGGGGAACAGCACAATCAGGACGCCCGCGCGAGCGTGACAGAAGGGCGGCACACTATGGGTCACTGTGATGAACAGGTCGTACGGGCCGCTGAGTTCTGCCTGCCACTCTCCCGACTTCTGAAAGATGCGCCATCGACTGCGTGCGGTGCTCGACTGCGGGCGCTCCGGCTCGAGATATCTCAGGCGAACGCCACGAAGCAGCGTGCCAGAGAACGCAGACCACATGTCCAAGTCCACGTTTGGACGATGATGGATGATCTCCACGTCGTTGCGCTCAAGAAGGGTCTCGGCCATCATGGCGACGAGGTACTCTGTCCCACCCATGCCCGCAGCGGTAGGTTCGTTGTGAATTCCGATTCTCATCGTTCAGGCGAGGATTCTAGCATCGGCCCCGCGCGGGCACCGCCGCCGGCGTAACGCTGGACAATGCGGCTTGACAGTGCAATCGTTTCTGCATGTACGAGCGCTTGGCGCCGGGCGGCGTCCTCTCTACGTCTGCAACCTCGTGCCGCGCGTGCGGCGCGGCACTCGAGAGACTCGTGGTCGATCTCGGCGTGACTCCGCTCGCGAACAGTTACATATCTGCAGCAGAGCTAGATCGGCCGGAACCGCGCTACCCACTGCGCCTCCGGGTCTGCGACCGGTGCTTCCTCATGCAGCTTGATGAAGTGGCTGACGCGAGCGGCATCTTCGTCGAGGAGTACGCATATTTCTCGTCGTTTTCTGAAACCTGGCTGCGCCATGCACAGCAGTACGTAGCCGTCGTGATCGAACGTTTCGGTCTCGGCGCTCACAGCCAGGTCGTCGAGGTAGCGAGCAACGACGGATACCTGCTGCGGAATTTCGTGGCGCATCGCATCCCGGCGCTCGGGATCGAGCCGTCGGGCAACGTCGCGGCCGCGGCCATTGCTGCGGGCGTTCCTACGCGAGTCGCGTTTTTCAATGTCGCCACGGCCACCCAGCTGATCGAGGAGGGCTGCCGAGCGGATCTCGTGATCGGCAACAACGTGCTCGCGCACGTACCGGCCTTGAACGAGTTCGTGCGCGCGCTCGCGATGCTCTTGAAGCCGACGGGGGTCATCACGGTGGAGTTCCCGCACGCAGCGCGATTGCTCGGGGAGTGCCAGTTCGACACGATCTACCACGAGCACTTCTCCTACTTTTCACTGCTCTCGGTCGAGCCGGTCTTCGCTGCGCAGAACCTGACCGTCTTCGATGTCGACGAGCTGCCCACACATGGCGGCTCGCTCCGGCTCTTCGTGCGCCACGCCCATGATCGTTCGAAGCCTGTGAACGAACACGTGGCGGCGTTGCGAGAGCGCGAGCGCGCGGCAGGGCTGGAAGACCTCTCCACGTACACCACGTTCGGGCAGTCTGTCGACCGGTGCCGCGAGAGCCTCCGGGAGTTCCTCATCACGGCAAAGCAGGATGGCAAGCGCGTCGCCGCGTACGGCGCGCCCGCAAAGGGCAACACTCTTCTGAACTACTGTCGCGTCGGTCCAGACCTTGTCGCATTCACGGTCGATCGCAATCCGCATAAACAAGGGTGTTATCTGCCGGGCACACGCATTCCCATCCGACGTCCCGAGTATCTGCGAGACGCACGTCCCGACTATCTGTTGCTGCTGCCCTGGAACCTCAGGGACGAGATCATGGAGCAAGTGTCATTCATCCGTACGTGGGGCGGGAAGTTCGTGGTACCGATTCCGGAAGTGTCTGTGCACCACTGAGCACGGGACCAGAATCTGCATGACGAGCAGCAGCGATTCGGCAGGCGGCGCGGTACGCACCCTGGCCGACGTGCGCGCGACTGTCGATCCGATCGCCGTCGGCGCGCAGCTGCACGCCCTCATTGCGGAACTCTATCCCATCTGCAGAAGCATCACGGGGGGCGGCCTGCGGGATACCCTCTCAATACTGACACGCATGGTCGATGTGCAGGTTCGAGAGGTGCCATCGGGCACACCGGTCTTCGACTGGACGGTGCCGCAAGAGTGGAACGTCCGCGACGCATACGTGAAGAACATGCGTGGCGAGCGCGTCATCGATTTTCATCAGTCCAACTTGCACGTTGTGAGCTACAGCGTTCCCGTCCATGCGCGCCTGGGACTGGCGGAGCTTCGGAGTCATCTGTTCACCCTGCCGGAGCAGCCGGACGTGATTCCGTACCGCACCTCGTACTACACGCGGAGCTGGGGATTCTGCCTCAGCCACCGCCAGCTGACCGCACTGGAAGACGAAATCTACGAGGTCTGTATCGATTCGACGCTGGAAGACGGCTCACTGACCTTCGGCGAGTGCTACCTTCCTGGCGCGACCGACGAAGAAGTGCTCATCTCGTGCCACTCGTGCCATCCCTCGCTCTGCAACGACAATCTGTCCGGAATGGCCGTCGCGACGCTGCTCGCCAGGCACCTGAGCACACTCTCGTTGAGATACTCCTATCGGTTCCTCTTTATTCCAGGGACGATCGGCTCCATCACCTGGCTGGCACTGAACGAAGCGCTGACCACGCGGATCCGCCACGGCCTTGTCATTTCCAACGTTGGGGATTCGGGGCCATTCACGTACAAGAAGAGTCGGCAGGGCTCCGCATCGATCGATCGTGCGGTGGCACAGGTGCTGATGCATTCCGGCCAGCCGTGGGAGTCCAGAGACTTCTCGCCCTACGGGTATGATGAGCGGCAGTACTGCTCCCCCGGGTTCGATCTGCCGGTCGGATGCTTCTCTCGTACTCCGCACGGCGAGTATCCGCAGTACCATACGTCGTCAGACGATCTCGATTTCGTCCGGCCTGAGGCGCTCGCCGAGTCCTTTGCGGCGCTCCTGACGATCTTCGATGTGCTGGAGCACGATCGCACGTACATCAGTCTCAATCAGAAATGCGAGCCACAATTGGGAAAGCGCGGCCTCTATCGCCGAGCCGGCGGCCTGACCTCCAGCCGACCGCCCGAAATGGCGATGCTCTGGGTGTTGAACCTCGCAGACGGTCGCTCGTCGCTGCTCGACATCGCTGGACGTTCCGGTCTTTCGTTTGATGCCGTTCGGGACGCGTCCGAGGCGCTGCTGGCAAGCGGCCTGCTGATGGTGCAGCCTGACGGGCCGGCTCGAACCTCTCACCGTTCGAAGGGAGGATAGGACGCATCCCGAGCGGACATGATCCGCTCTGCGGCGGCGGGCCACTCGATGCCGAACGCCGGATCGTTCCAGCACACGCCATGGCTGTAGTCAGGCATATAAAACTCGGACATCTGATAGAAGACTTCGGTGTCCGCTGCGAGGGTCTGGAACCCGTGAGCACAACCCTCCGGCACGAATAGCGCTGCTCGATTGTCGTCAGACAGAACCACGGCCTCGTGCTTCAGGAACGATGGCGAATCAGGCCTCAGGTCGACAATCACATCGTAAATGGCGCCGCGGGTGCATCGCACGAGCCTGGCCTCGGCGTACGGCGCCACTTGATAGTGCAGTCCCCGCAGCGTTCCCGCGCGACCATTGTAGGACACGCTGCATTGCACCCACTGCAGCCGTATTCCCCGTTCCTCGAATTCGCGTGCGCAGTAGGTGCGCGCAAAGAAACCTCGCTCGTCGGAATGGGCCTGCGGCGTCAACAGCCATGCGCCCGTGACGGCAGTAGACTCCCAGTTCATGGCCATCGATCTTCTCATGAAAGAGCGACCTTGCTCGGTTCTGCGGGGCTCGCCTAGCGGCCGATTGAACGAGCGCGCGGTCTACTGAGCGGCGATCCTGTCGGGGTCGGCGTGTTGCCGCGACACGACCTCTGTTAAGAACGCGGCGCATCCTGTGGCGTCGCGGAAGCCAAAATCCGCGCCCCAGATTTGAAAGTCTGAGTGCACGTCGCCGTTCCGGACTTTTTGGAGTCCGGCCTGACGCAGGCGCCTGGCCTCCGCCCTGTCGTTGAACCAGCCTCGCAGCCTTCGAGCTCCCAGGTCGCCGACCATCGATCGAATCCGGCGCGTCAGGCTTCTGGGTTGTAAGAGTTTTGCGGTATGCGTTTCCTTGGTCAGCTTGTCGAACAGAATTGGATGCCTTTCCAAGTACCGCAGGACCTCATTGATCTCGGTGGACACGTTCACTCCAAGCGCGCTTCTTGCATCCAACTCCTCCATTGTCCGTCGAAGATATTCGTGTTCGTCGAGTTCATACGTCGCGAATTGCTCCGGTGCTAGCGCCTTTGCGGTGAGGATGCCCTCGGCCATGAGGTTGACCATCGTGAAGTTCTGAAGCGGCACGCGTCGTCGCGTGGGGTCGACATCGGCGATGAACTTCTTGATGCGTTTCTTGCCAGGATTGAGCAGGATGAGGTTCGAACCCCACGATTTGGTAGTTCGCCCACAGATCGTGAGCGGCGCATCGATGCTGATAATTCTCTTGGCGAACGCGGCTGCTGAAGGCCAGGCGAAAAACTCGACGCCGTTGGTCTGAAACAACCGGCCGCATCGAGTGGCGACGAGGTCACCCAGGCTCTTCGCGAACACGAAGGCGCTCGGATGAGTGGTGTGATTGAGCTGAAGCAAAAACAGCGATTGAATGAAGTCGTCGGCAGCCATGACGCGGCTGAGGGTCGAGAACGAAGGGCACTGCAGCGAATTTCGGTAAGGACCTGCAAAACTGGCGTCGCGGTACTCCGCTATCTTGCAGAACAGAAAGTCCGCATCGTGGCGGGTGATTTCATGACGAAAGCGCTCGAGCGCCGTGGCAGTCAGCGCGTCATCGTCCGCCAGCATGCAGATGAAGGTGCCTCTGGCCCGGCGCCTGGCAAACTCCCAATTATCGGCAATCACCATGTGACGTGGGGTTTTGATATACGTGATCCGTGGATCGCTGAAGCGACTGACGACACGCGACGTGTCGTCAGTCGAACAGTTGTCGCAGACAATGGCCTCCCAATCGCGGTAAGTCTGGGCGAGTACTGACCTGATCGTATGAGGCACGAGGTCGCTACGATTGAAGGTCGGGACGATGATGCTGAAGAATGGTTCGCTCACACGCCTCCGGGGAACCAGCCGACGTTGGTCGAGCTTAGCTTCGAGCCAGTTGCCAAACGTGCCGCTCTAAAACAAGAGCCGCCGGCAACGACGCGCCGCCGAACCGAAGAACACTTAGCGGCGGGTGCAACCCCGCCCCCTTGAGAGCTTCTGCTTGGTTAGCCGCTATCGAAGTGCAGCGCCGAGTCCGGTCCTTGGAACTCGTAAGTCCTCGTTCCTGCGGGAGTCGATGTGCCATTGGCGATCCGAAGCTCGGGCTCCACCGTGGTCAGCGGTTTGGTGGTCAGGCGGCATCTCGTTGGCGGGAGCCGTGAGCGTGGGAGTCACCGGCGCCGGAGTAGACGGCTGGGTTGGCGCGGCGCCGCTGGTGCAGGCAGTGAGCGCCATGGCCGAAAGGAGGATCGAAAGCGACTCGCCCGCGATCCGGCGATGACGCGTCGACTGCAACACGATGATGCTCCGCTCGTGAACGGTTAGTCCCTTGGTCTGCCTGGCCGCTCGAAGAATGCGACTAATCGCCGTCAGGACCGCCCGCTCGCGGGCCTCGAGGTTTTTCCCGGAATCGATGAGGTCGCGCAGCCTGAGCTCGAACTCGTACGCCGTCGTGGACTCGTCGAGGGAGATGAGCGCCCGTCCGTCCGGCAGCGGCACCAGCGTGACGCCGGCCATCTTGCGCAGCGTCTCGATCGGTTTGACAACGATGACCGCACTGTCGCCGTATTTCGTGAGCTCCGCCGGCGCGGGCGCTACCACATCAGCCACGAGCGGCTGGGCGAGCCCGACGACGGCGCGACTAAGATCCTCATCGACGCCACTGAGAGCGGAGATGACATCTTCCGGCAGCGTCAACGTGACCGCGCGGGACGGGCGGCCGAACTTCTGGGGACGTCCCCGGCGTGCCGGCAGCAGCTTCATCGCCATCGAATTATTTCGAGAATATTAGCACTCTATCGCTATTATTTATAAATATTATCACAGCACGCCGTCGTCCTAGCGCTGCCACCGCGTCGCGCTTGACCGTCCTCTCCTTCCCTCATAAGCTCAGGCATTAGCCGGGTCCCCTTGTGTTGCGTATGCAGACCTTCCGCCCTTCGGGCGAAGCGCTTCCGCCTTCGCCAAGGCTCCGGCGGACCGCCGTAGCTTTAGCGGAGGCTGGTCGGCGAGACTCGCAGTAGCCTTGGGCGGAGGCGGTCAGGTCTGCCCGCGCGCCGGTCGGCAGGCCTGAAACGCCCTGCGCTACCAGAGCGCGCGGTGAGAACACTGAACTCCGGGGTTAGGGGTGGGTTAGGGGCTCCATCGCATTGGGTGAACAGAAGCCAGCCCTGAAACCGACTTTCTGTGGCTACTTGCCGACCGTCAGCTCACGCCCTGGTAACTGGTAGAGGGGAACCGTCGATGATGGAGCAACCGCTGCAGGGGGGTTCGACAATTCGGGATCTCCTGACGGTTGTCATCCCGACTCGTAACCGGCCAGACCTCCTCGCGTCTTGTTTGCGATCGGTTTTCGAGAGGCAGACGTGTCGGCCTCGTGCCATCGTTTCCGACAACTCCTACCCATCGTCTGCAGACATCGAGCCTTTACGAAGTCGGTACGGCTTCGAATACGTACGGCAGTCCGGCACGCTCTCGATCGTCGAGCATTTTAACGCCTGTCTCGCCATGGCTCGCACGCGTTGGGTCCTGCTACTTCATGACGATGACGAACTCTATCCAGAATGTCTGACACACCTGGGACCGTACCTGGCCCGGTGCAATGACGTCGGCATCATCGTGGGAGGTGTTGAGCGAATCGACGCCGACGGCAATATCGTGGGACGCTGGGTGCACGGAGATCCTGGCATTCATCGGGGTGAGGCAGCGGTTCTGGCTCTCGGCCTCGGCTTGAACCGTAACCCCTACGCGCCGTCGACCATCCTGCGCGTTTCGGACGTTCGTCGACAAGGAGGATATCGGAACGTCGACGCTCTCCCGCTGCCGGCTGACTTGACGCTCGATCTCACGTTGGCCTACCTCCACGGTGTGGCGTTTCTGCCAGAGGTTATCGGTCGATACCGGGAGGGGCACCCCCAGCAAAGCCAGGTTTCGACACCTCAGAAGATTCACGCATGGTTGAGCTTCATGGTGGAGATGGCAGAGCGAGTCGGCGAATCAGGCTGCCCCGGGAGCACGGTTCGGAAGCTGATCGACTATTGGGTCTGGTCTTTCTTGCCTTGGATGGTGGACGTCTGGTGGCAGACAGACCGCACATTCGTGTTCGAGCTCTGTGACCGCTGCCTGCGCCTCTCGCCAGAGCCTGGCGAGTGGCAGCGTCGTATTCGCGAAGACTATCCGTTTCTGTTCTGGCGGCCGCGCTGGTGCGCCTGGCCACTCTTCCGGATCCGCCGCAAGGTGGCGTACCTATCGGGCCGGGATGTGCGAGCGTGGTACAGCGTGGGATAACGCAGGCACGAGTGGCCGCTGTCGATGGCGACCTGACGCGCGCGCGCCGCCTAGATGTTCTCAGCGAACTGAAATTCCTTCTGGTGGAAGACACTCCACCCAACGGCCAGTGTCGTAACCGCGACAAGCGCAGTCCAGAGTAGAGGCGCCGTGGCTGGAAGTTCGCCCCGCAGGAGCACAGCTCGATAGCCGTCGATGATCGGCGTCATCGGGTTGAGCGCCAGCGCCATGCCCAACCTTCCGCCCACTAACTCGATCGGATAGAGGACCGGAGTTGCGAACATCCAGAACGTCACCACGATTTCAAAAATATACTTCACATCTCTGTAGTACAGATTGGCCATCGCCAAGATGAGCGCGAGCCCGGCCGTGAACGCAATCTGGATCAGGAGCAGAATCGGCAGGAACAGAACGGAGGCAGAAACGTCAACCTGAAAGTAGATCATCATGCCGACGAGCACGGTCGAGGCGACGAGGAAGTCGACAAACGACACCAGCACCGCGGAGAACGCGAGGCTCTCCCGCGGGAAGTACACTTTCGTCACGAGATTGGTGTTCGCGGTCAGCGAGCTCGCGGCAAACTTCAGTGAGGAGGCAAAAAAGCTCCACGGCAGCAAGCCGCAGTAGGCGTAAAGTGGGTACGGTCCTTCCGTCGCGATTGGCGCCACTCGCGTGAAGATGACCGTGAAAATCACGGTATTGACCACTGGCGTGAAGATCGCCCAGCCGTATCCCATGACTGTTTGCTTGTAACGAAGAAGGAGATCCCGAACAGTCATCTGCCACAGCAGCTCGCGGTACTCCACCTGCTCGAGCATCATCTCCGACACGTGGCGCCGTAAGCGGGCAAATCTTGATTCCATCACCGTTCAAACCGAGCGACAGCGGCGACCTCATCTACGCGTGCGGTTCGGGCGTTGTCCAGGTCGGAACCGTCCACGCCACCGCCGACCTCGCGACACGAAGGATAGAGATTCGCCAGACCGAATTGAGAGATCCCTTCGGTGATGCTGAACGGCTTGCGCCTCATCACCGCCAGTTGCGTCTGGCGTTGCAAGTCGAACACGTCCACCTCGATGGCATAGAGCCCGCGGGTGAGATTGGCGATGAACGAGAATTCCAATGACACGGAGTCGCCAGGTTTGGCTCGAAATGGTCGAATACCGAGCCGGTCTGAGCTCGAGGCATAGACAGCGAGGTTCCCGGCCGACTCCCAAACGACGAGGCCCACTACCGCGGCGGCCACGTGGGCACGGAACTGCACCTCGACATCCACTCTGACTCTTGCGCCGGGTGTGAGCGGCAATACTCCGTCGGGGGCGCCATTCTCGTCGCCGCCCCTCACCCGGGCAATCACTGAAGCCGCGGCGCCGTCGCCGTGCGCGACGGACTGTGCGCAATAGTGAGCGACGACTTCGGCGCTCGAGCCAACCGCCGCAGTGCGGCCGTGATCCAGCAGCAGCGCATTACGGCACAACTGCAGAACGGCAGGCAGTTGATGCGAGACAAATACGATGGCCACGCCTCGATCTCGGAAGTGCTCCATCCGCGCCTGGCATTTTTGCTGAAACCCCTGATCGCCGACCGAGAGCACTTCGTCGATGATCAGCACGTCGGGGTCCAGATGCGCGGCGATCGAGAATCCGAGTCGTGCGTTCATCCCCGAACTGTATCGCTTGACGGGCGTATCGATGAATTCGTCCACTTCGGCGAAATCAACGATCTCGTCAAGCCTCCGCGCAATCTCATCGCGTTTCATACCCATCACCGCGCCCTGAAGATAGACGTTCTCACGCCCGGTGAGATCGGGGTGAAACCCGGCCGCCACTTCAATCAAGGCCGCGACCCGGCCGCGGACCGGGCACTGGCCGCGGGTTGGCTTGAGGATCTTCGTGAGCAGCTTCAGGATGGTTGACTTACCAGCGCCGTTGGGGCCGATTATCCCGAAGGCCTCGCCGGCGCCGACGTGGAAGGAGACGTCGCGAACCGCCCAGAATTCCTCGTCGGCGAGTTCTGATCGGACGCCACGTCGGAAGACACGCCTGGCCAGAGCCGGCACGAGGTCTCGCAGGCTGTCGTGACGCTCGCCCCGGCGAAACCTCTTCCACACGCAGTCGAATGTCACCGCCGCTTGGCTCACCGAATATCCTCCGTATACGTGGATGTAGACCGCACTGGCCGGTTGACCCTTCGCACGCTCCGGCCGTGCTTCGAGGTGGCGGTCCAGCGGGCAACGTCAAGTATCCCTGAGCCAATCTCGTGCCACCCTTGCACGACCGGAGAATCTCGCGGTTCTCGTTGCCGGTGGAATCACTCCCCGCCAGCGGAATGCAAGACTCCTCATGAAGCATTGCGTCGGCCGGGCTGGAGTCTTGAACTACTGAAGAGCTTGGTCCGGCGTCGGCCCGTCCAATTGATGAGGTTAGGGGCTCGCGTGGAAACGCGCCTGGCCACGCGTCTTTACCGTGGGCCCAGGAGTTTGCCATTTAGTCTCGTCGAAAGTGTGACTTTGTGGAGCGGGCGCCACAGCATGGAAAAAGCGCTCGACGGATCAGTTCCCCTTTCCAGCGTATTTGGGAGGTGACCTCGCTCGACAACATGGTCAGCGATTTGCTGAAGGGCCGTGGACGCCCATGGTCCGGTCGAGGGGGCTGCGGCACGCCAAAAGGGGGGACGCTCTCGTATGAAAGTGGTCATTCTGGCCGGCGGACTCGGGTCACGACTGGCGGAGGAAACGGCGTTTCGACCGAAACCAATGGTCGAAGTCGGCGGCCGACCGATGCTCTGGCACATCATGAACATCTACGCCGCCAATGGGATTACCGAGTTCATCATCGCTCTCGGTTACAAGGGCGAGATGATCAAGAAGTACTTCCTGAACTTTTATGCGATTAACAACGACCTTTCGATCGATCTGGGTACTGGCCAAACGACGGTCCACGATGGACAGCACCCGGCATGGCGAGTGCACCTGGTCGATACCGGGCTCACGACTGAGACCGGTGGCCGCCTGAAGCGTCTCCGCCAATGGCTCGCCAACGACGAGACGTTCTTCCTCACGTACGGAGACGGTGTTGGCGACATCGACATTCGACAGCTGCTCGAGTTCCATCACTCCCACGGCAGACTTGCGAGCGTGACCACCGTTCGCACCCCCGCGCGATTCGGACGTATCGGATTCGAGGGGAATCAGGTGCGGGAGTTCTACGAAAAGCCAGAACTCAGCGAAGGCTGGATCAGTGGCGGCTATTTCGTGCTCAACACGAAAGCCCTCGACTACATCGATTCAGACAGTACGGCCTGGGAGCGCGAGCCGATCGAGAGGCTTGTCCGGGACGGCGAGCTCATGGGCTACCGCCACTACGGCTTTTGGTCGTGCATGGACACGTTGAGAGAAAAGCAGATGCTCGAAGCCCTGTGGGCGTCGGGCCGAGCGCCGTGGAACGTCTGGAGCGGCGATCGCACTGCCTGTGAATCCAGGGTCTGACGATGCAGGTGCTCGTTACCGGCATGGAAGGGTATATCGGGCGCAGGCTCGTCAACGTGCTCCAGGCGCGTGGCCACGGCATCACTGGGCTCGATACCGGCTACTACAGCGATCAGACGCTCTACGCGGACCCCCACAGCACACGGGTGCTCAGGAAGGACATCCGCAGAATGACCGCAAGTGACGTGGCCGGTTGCGATGCGGTCGTGCATCTGGCCGAGTTGTCGAACGATCCCGCAGGGCAGTTTCGACCGGACGTGACCTATGAGATTAATCACCTCGGCACGGTTGCGCTAGCTCGACTGTGCAAGGCCGCTCGCGTATCTCGATTCGTGTATACGTCCTCCTGCAGCGTGTATGGAGCAGGCGTGGACGGGGCTCGAACGGAGGAGTCCGCCGTCGATCCCCAGACCGCCTACGCACGCTGCAAGGTGCTTGTCGAACGGAGTCTCTCCGAGATGGCGGACGCGGATTTCTCCCCCACGTTCCTTCGGAACGCGACCGCTTACGGACCGAGTCCTTCGATGCGCTTCGACATCGTCCTGAACAACCTTGCCGGCTGTGCTTGGACTGAAGGCCGGATCGTGCTAAACAGCGATGGGAGTGCCTGGCGCCCGCTTGTCCACATCCTCGACATCTGCGAAGCGATTGCCAGCACTCTTGACGCGCCGCGCCGAGCCGTCCACAACCAGATATTCAATGTCGGACACAACGACGAGAACTATCGCGTGATCGAAGTTGCGGAAATCGTGGCGCGGACCTTTCCCGGCTGTGCGTTGGTGGTCGGACCACCGAACGGCGACACGAGGAGTTACCGCGTCAATTTCGACAAGATTGCGACGACGCTGCCCGGATTCCAGTGTCGCCGCACCGCAAGTATGGGCGCGGATGAGCTCAGGCACATCTTTGAGCGGATCGGATTGTCGGCCCAGACCTTCAACGCGCCCACGTTCACGCGCCTCAGACAACTCGAGCGGCTCGTCGACGCCGAGCAGCTCGATGCCCGCTTCCATTGGGTTGGCGCCGAATCTCCTGCGCCCCACGCGACAGGCGTGGCGGGCGAGTTTCGTGTGATCGGGTGATCGAGAGCGCGTCACCACCTCAACTCGAGAGGTTCCTCAGACAGCCCATCACTTACCACTTGAACGGCATGTCGTTGCTGAAGGCGATTCCGAGTGTCCGCTACCTCGCCGCTGCGTTGGGAACAGTGGCGCTTCTGCTGCTCCTGATGCACAGGAGCGACAGCGCGGAAGTCCTCGGCCGATACAGCGTCGATTACTCGATCCTGTGGACACTTTTTGGTCTGAACGTCCTGCTTCTCTGGATCCGAGCCCGTCGTTCTTCTTTCCTGCAATTGACGGACAGACGGGACTGGCGATCGATCCTGTTGTTCACCGTCGTCCTGTTCTGTATCGTGTTTCTGTGCGATCTCTTTGTGCCTCGTTCCCTCATCGTGAGGCCGGCCCAGTGGGTTGTCCTCGTTTTGATCGCCGCCATATTGGGCCAACTCGCAGTGTCGCCGACTGGCTCGTCCTATCTTCCTGTTCTTGCGATGGCCGGCGTTTCCATCCTTATCGGCTTCATTGCCAGCGAGGGTCTGGTCGTTCTACTCTCGCAGACCACTACACCCACCACTGAGCGCGAGTTCATGGACCTTAGGCGGAAGCCAGACCATATGGGATGGATTCCGGGGCCACAGCATGTTGCAGAGCGGAAGCCTGCGGGCACCTACCGATTTATCGGCCTGGCGGACTCGCTCGGTATCTGGGGAGGGCCGGAATTGAACTACTTTCGCTTGCTCGAGCGCCGCCTCCAGGCTGATGGGCACGTTGAGCTCATCAATCTGTCAATCGACGGACACGAGCCCAGTCATCAGTTGCGAATTCTTCGCTTCGGGATGCGTTACTCACCGGATCTGGTCGTTCACGGCTTCTTCGTTGGAAACGACTTCACACTGTCAGACGACCGCATCTATCGGTTTATCGGGGTTCGCACTCATCGGGCTGCGGATGCAGCGTGGTACCGGCCGCGCGACTTCATGCTTCGAGCGTGGATCGAAATGGTCTGGCGGATCTCTGCTGAGACTCGCGCGATCGAGCGCGAGCACCAGACGGGAATCAGTACTTTCTCCAAGAAGACATTTCTCGCGATGCAGCACTTTCGGCTGAACAACTGGGGCAGGGGAGGGGAAGTCAATCGCCGCTCCCTCCAATCGGTGTTCCCTCTTCTCGACGAGATTCGCCGCGTTGCTGAAAGCGGCGGCGCCCGTTACGTGCTCGTGATTCATCCAGACCAGACGCAGGTGGACGAGGGACTGCGACGGGAACTGATCACCACGTTTGGATTGCGCGAACAGGACTTCGATTTTGACCTGCCACAACGCGTGTTAATGGAATACTGCGCCGCCCGACGGGTGACGTGTCTCGATCTCTTGCCGAGTTTTCGTGCGCACGCCCACACTGGCGATCTCTATCTCCCCCGCGACACGCACTACAATGAGGCTGGCAGGCGGTTGGCGGCCGGTACCATTCGCGATTTCCTCGCGGCACATGCAATCGGGCCAGACTCAGAGCGGAACTGGGGCGAGCCGCACGACGCCGCGGCCCGTCGCTGACCGGCACGAATCGACTCGTGTCTCGCGCCTGAAAGGCTGGGTACCACAACGATGAGGGTGTGGGCTTGGATTTACACTCAGGAAAGTTGCTAACATCACGATGACATCCTCGCACATACCGGTTGCCGTATTGGGCGCCGGTATTTCTGGCCTTGCCGTCTCCTACCATCTCCGGCATAAAGACACACAGATTTTCGAGCAGAAGCCCTACTACGGCGGGCACGTGCATTCGGAGGTCGTGGACGGCTTCCTCTGGGACGACGGGCCGCACATCAGTTTCACCTCTAACGCCTACGCCCAGGCTTTTTTTGCAGACATGGTCGACGGCGCCTTTGAAGTAGTGGCGTCGAGGGCCTCGAACTACTTCCGGGGCCACTGGATTGATCATCCCGCTCAGGTCAACCTCTATCAGGTTCCCGAGCCGCTGCGGTCAGCGTGCCTCGAGAGTTTCCTCGCGTCGCGTGGCATCGATGGCATGCCAAAGAACTACCGCGAATGGATCCACCAGGCGTTCGGTGAGGTATTCGCCGAGACGTTCCCAGCCGCCTATACCCGAAAGTACTGGACGGTTGAGCCAGCCGATCTCGCCACCGAGTGGGTGGGCAACAGGGTCATGAAGCCGAGCGTCGACGACGTCGTGGCCGGGGCCAAAGCGTCAATCGGCATTCAGACCATCCACTACGCCCTTGGTCGTGAGTCGCGTTACCCCACTCACGGCGGGTTCCTGGCGTATACACACAAGATGGCTCGTGGCGCGAGCATCCGGCTGAATTGCGCGCTCGAACAGGTCTCGTTCGGATCGCGCCGGCTTCGTTTCTCAGACGGCTCCCTCGTGTCGTATGGGCGGCTCGTGTCGACGATCCCGCTCAAGTCCTTGATCCGGCTCTCTACCGATGCTCCTCAGGCAGTGCGCGACGCGGCGGAGAAACTCAGGTGCACGAACTTCCTCCGGGTGGATGTCGCTGTAAACCACCCCGCACGACGGTCCGAGACATGGATGTATGTCTACGACGAGGACAAGCTGAGCGTTCGTATCAGCCATACGGAGCATTTCTCGCCGAACAATGCGCCGCCGGGCTGCTCAGGCATCCAGGCCGAGGTCTACGGCTCAGAATACCGGGAGGTCCCGAGCGACCTCGAGAACGTCAAGTCGACGGTTGTCTCTGAGCTGGTCGAGATGGGCCTCGTCGATCACGCCGATGCCGTGCGGTACGTGAACGTGACATTCGTACCGCACGCAAACCCGATCTTCGACCATAACCGCGCACCGGCGATGCAGATGATTACGGATTTCCTGAATCACCATGGAGTGCTTCTGGTTGGTCGATATGGCGAGCACAAGTACCTCATGACCGATGCGTGCGTCATCAGCGCCCGCAAAGCGGCCGCTGCGATCATGGGTTCCCACGTCGAGGCCGACACGAGCGCCGTGTACCTCAGCGGAGGCGGCTGATTGACCGCGATATGCTGGTCAGCCTACCAGTAGTTGAACGAAACCGCTGATCGCGGTAGGAAAAGGCCCGACCGAATCGCTTCGATCGATTCCACGCCGTAATCGATGCATGGTGTTCTCGTCGACTGTCCCCCCTTACGACGATTCCTCCTCACAGAATGCCCGCTGGCGAACGTCGATAACGACGTTCCACTCAGCGAGGTGTGCCATGACTGCATTGCGTCGTCGCATGGACGAGGACATGGTGGTCCGCGGGATGGCCGATCGAACCCGCGAGACGTACTTGTGGGCGGTCGAAGGACTGGCGCGGCACTACCATCGGTCGCCCGACCAGATCTCGGATCAGGAAGTGCAAGCCTACTTGCGGCATCTCCTGCGCGACCGGCACCGATCCTGGAGCACGTTGCACATTGTCGTGCACGGTCTCCGCTTTTTCTATCACACGACCCTGAAGCGCGATCGGACGACGTTCGACATTCCCGGGCCACGTCAGCCGGTCAAGCTTCCTGTGGTCTTGAGCCCCGAGGAGATCGAGCGTGTGCTCGAACAGACCACCAGTCGAAAACATCGCACGATGCTCCTCACCACTTATGCTGCCGGCTTACGGCTCAACGAAGTGATCCACCTGCACGTCCGCGACATCGATTCAACACGGATGATGATTCGCGTCGAGCACGGGAAAGGGGCGAAAGATCGGTACACGGTCCTTTCCACGCGCCTCTTGGAGGCGTTGCGGGGATATTTCCTGATCTATCGGCCGCTGGTGTGGCTCTTCCCGGCGCACGGCGGCGACCGGCCGATGCATCCGACCAGTTTGCAGCGCGCCTATCAGGCCGCGAAGCGGCGCGCGGGGATCACGAAGCCCGGTGGGATTCACGGACTCCGCCACGCCTTTGCGACGCACCTCCTGGAAGCCGGTGTCGATGTCCACACGATTCAGCGGTTGCTCGGCCACGGCGACATCACGACCACGACCCGGTATTTCCACTTGACCAAGCACGCGCAGATCGGCCCGAACTCCGCCCTCGATCTGCTCGCGCGTTTTACGCCGCCGCCGCAGGGCTAATCCTGTGTGCGCCGTGCCATCGGGCACGGCGGTCTCGAGCCGTCCTCGACTGGAGCTCGCGGACATCGTGCGCGCCCATGGCGACGTGTATCGTCGAACGCATCGCCTCGCCCCCGTCCAGCACCGGGCGCTCCACGCGATCGAGACCTGCCGCACCGCCGTGCTCGGCGGGCATCGGGAGACGTGTGCCCGCTGCGGCGCGGTGCGGATCACCTATAACTCCTGTCGCAATCGCCATTGCCCGAAGTGCCAGACGCTGACCAAAGAACGGTGGCTCGCGGCGCGCCGCGCCGACCTGCTGCCCATTCCGTATTTCCACGTCGTCTTCACTCTCCCCCATGCGCTCAACGCGCTCGCGCAGGGCAATCCGCGCCTGATCTACACGCTGCTCTTCCGCGCCGCCGCCGACACGCTGCTCACCTTCGGGCGCGATCCGCGGCATCTCGGCGGCACCATCGGGCTCACGGCGATTCTGCACACGTGGGGACAGAATCTCTCGCAGCACCTCCATCTGCACTGTCTGGTCACCGGCGGAGCGTTGACGGCGGACCGCTCACAATGGATTGCCGGTCGATCGACGTTCCTGTTTCCGGTCCGTGCACTGTCACGGGTCTTTCGCGGAAAATATCTCGCCGGCCTGCAGCGCGCGTTTGACGCCGGGCAGCTCACCTTCGCGGGAGGCACCGCCGATCTGGCCGATCGTCGCGCTTTCACCGTCTGCCTTGGTCAATTGCGGGCCGTCGACTGGATCGTGTATGCGAAGCGGCCCTTCGCCGGCCCTGAACAGGTGCTCGACTATCTCGGCCGGTACACCCACCGCGTGGCGCTGTCCAATGATCGGCTCGTCGATCACCGCGACGGCCGCGTTCGGTTCCGCTGGAAGGACTACGCCGACCACGACCGCGTGAAGGTCCTCACGCTCGAGGCCGACGAATTCCTGAGACGCTTTCTCTTGCACGTGGTACCGCGCGGCTTCATGCGCATTCGCCACTTCGGCCTGCTCGCGAATCGCACGCGGCGAGGCACCTTGACGCGGTGCCGGGACCTCCTCGGCCAACCACCGCCCGAGGACGCCCGGCCCGAATCGGCTGCCGTACTGCTGCAGCGGGTCACCGGGGTCGACCTCGCACGCTGTCCGGTGTGCGGGGAAGGTCGGATGCACATCACCGCGATCGTCGTCCCTTGGATTCGGCCGCCGGATACCTCATGACGCTGGTCTTCACGCCGACGGCGAACATTGCGGACGCTCGTCCGGTCGGTCGTGCTCTGACTGGCTTCTTGCTGGGAGCCGCGCGCCAACGAACGCACCGGCCTGACGACTGGACGCCCGCCCCTCGCATGCGCCACCGTCGACCCCACTGGTCCCTCCACGCGCGCGCCCCTCGGTGGAAAGTCGCACCGCGTCACGCCCGAGCAGCCTTACAATCCCCATAGCATTGCGACGGCGAGCCACGCGGCTTCGTCCAACAGGGTTTATCCGCACTGAGTCCGGGCTGGTGCTCACGCCGATCATCGTGGCAGTGCGGATGAAACCCTATTCGTTCTAGTCGCTTGCCGGAGAGGCGTCCGCCGATTGCCGCGAAGCTCCTGGTGGATACGGGCGCATCGACTGCGTTGAGGCTCACCCGACGATTCACGGACACGCACGCGCTGCTCCCACCGGCTGAGACACTAACGGCCACTCCTGAGTGCGGACTCGGTGGTTTAGCGAAGGAGAAGGCGTGGCAAGGCACGTCAGTCCATCGTCACGATCACGTTGCCGATCTTCTGGCCCGTCGCGACGTACTCAAACGCCTCCGATATCTTTTCGATGGGGTACTGTCTGTCGATCACCGGTTTGAAGCGTCCCTTCTCCACCAAATCCTTGATCAAACTCAGGTTGCCGGGAATGTCCTTCGGGCCGAGGAAGATCACTCTCTTTCGCCCGTGCAGTCGCGTGATGAGCGCGAGGAATAGGTTCTCAAAGCCGCCTGACGACGTGTACACACCGTCGTTCTGCATCAGCTTTCGACAGGCTCCATAAGTGGTCTTATCGACCGCGTCGAAGATGAAATCGTACCGCTCGGTATCACGCGTGAAGTCTTCGGTCTTGTAGTCAACCACCTTGTCAGCACCCAACGAGATCATGAGTTCTCGATGTTCTCCAGCGCATACGGCCGTCACACACAAGCCCCAGCATCTCAGCAACTGAACGTAGGCGGATCCGATCGCGCCGGTTGCGCCATAGACGAGCGCTTTCTGTCCGGCGCGCGGGTTTATCTGCGTCAGACCAGTAGCAGCGTAGTACGCGCCTTCGAGACACGCGGCCGCCTGCACGTAGGTCACGTTGTCCGGCATGGAGACAACGCCACGACTCTCGTCGAATGCAAGATACTGTGCGTGCGATCCAACCCCGAATACTCCACCAAAGCCCATCACGTTCTCGCCAGGCTTGAACCGTCGTACCTTCGAACCAGTCGATTCGATGTGGCCGGCAAAGTCTGTCCCAGTCGACGCCAGCGTCGGCCGGAAAAGACCGGTGAAACATCTCATCGGCCACGGCACACCGGTAAGTACGTGGTAGTCGCTTCTGTTGACGCTGGCGGCATGTACCCGGATCAGGATCTCGCCGTCCTTCGGTACCGGCTTCTCTATATCCCGGACGCTGAGAACGTCGGGCGGACCGTAGCGTGACCGGACAGCGGCCTTCATGCGAGCGTCAGTTTCGTTGTCGAAAATGCATGGGACGAACGCCGAGGCAGGTTCGCGTCAACACAATAGCACCACCGGCTCAGAGGTTGCAGCTTAAGGCGTGTGTCGACTAGGAAGGTGCTCCCACTAGAGAGGTCGCAAGACGTACCAGTTGCGCTTCGTCCCAACGACGACGAGTGACGACGTGAGCGATGTGGCCTTTCGTGTCGAGCACGAAGGCCTCGAGCTTGTGCCGATTCACGATTCCCGACGCGCCGAAATTCACCCCAAGCCCAAAATACTCACGGAGCGTTGAGAATTCCCCGACGGTCCGAAGGACACGGTGCAGCGGCGACGGCTTGGCTCCCCAGCTTTGGGCATACTGCAACAGGCGCTCCGAGCGGTCATATTCCGGGTCGTAGGTGATCGCCGCCGTCCCAATCGAATCGCCAAGTGCGGATTCCTGCAACAGCCGCTGCAAGCTGCCGAACTTATACATGGTCAACGGGCATTTCGCGGGGTTGTCGCAGCGGGTGTAGAAGAACACGACGATTGACGGCCGGCCATGAAACGCTTCCGCGAAGCTCAACTCGGCCCCCGAGTGGTCTTGCAGGCGCAGGCCCGAGATGTCCTTCGGGGCAACGCCGAGGGTCCCACGTGGCGCCTCCTCACTGTCGCCACATTCCGCGGCTGGCGTCTGATCGTCCTCGCGGATCGCTTTGATGGCATTGGCCGCCATCGCCGACGTGGCCGGGCCTGGATTCTGCGCGACGAGATCCTCCAAGCTCGAGAGACAGTCCATCCCGCAGCGGCCCAGCCAGGCGATCGTCCGCATCACTTCAGCCATGGCAGTGGTGGTTTCGCCGCCCGGTCCGTGTCCGGCGTAGTTCGCCAAGCGCACGACATCATCCCGATGCCGAATGTAGAGAATGGCCGACAGCAGGGGTTGGGCGAAGGAGGGCAACGGTTCGGGATACTTCCTCAACACGTGTGCCGCGACAGCGGTCAGCCACGCGTCGTGCGCGGTCTCCAATTCCTCTATGACAAAGGGCAGAGCCGTCGTAGGCAAGGCGCGATGCCCCAGCGCGAGCAACAGCGCGCCACGCATGCGGGTCACGACTGGCGCGCCCACGCCCTGGTAGACCGCGTGACGCTCGTCGAGCAACGTGAGAAACGTCTCGGTATAGGCACTGTCTCCACGGCCGACCTCGACGACGCGAATAAGGTCAGCCTCCGTACGCACCTGCTCGGGCGCGCGCAGATCGATCGTCTCAGCCGCGGCAGGGCCACGCGTACCACAGCATGAAACGGCAGGCGACTTCATCGCCGGATGCTCTGGAGAGTCTCGATGTGTCTGGACAGGGCGTCCAGTCTTGGAGCCTGCCTTTGCCGATCGGCTTCGGGCGGTCTTGGATTTCAGACTCTCAGGAGACAGATGATTCAGCGCCGTTGCCGCGAGTCTTCTTGCATCGATTGAATGGGAATCATTCGCCAGCACCTCCTCGAGCCTCCCGACCGAGGCCGGGTCAGACGCAAGGATACGAAGTGCCTGCAGGAACACGGGCTTGTTCTTGCGGCTCTGTTGATCGTTCGCCAGGCTCCGCGCCACTTCGAGCACATCGGCGTGGATGTCCGAGCTCAACAGCCGTAGCGCGTGGTCCACGGGCACGAGCGCCTGTTTTGGTTTACGAATACCTTCCAGCAGCAACTCTTGAGTCTTTCGGTCCTTGAGTCCGGACAGAATCTCCAGGGCCGCGCTTCGCAGCTTGGGCTCATCGAGAGCCGTCCTCAATGCCTCGAGATAGGCGGGTCTCCACTCGGCGGAGGCCGAGCTGAAGATCTGCTTGTGTTGCAACAGCCTGAGAGCTGCGAGGCGCACGACCGGTGATTCCTTGGGATCGGCAAGGCGTTGGAGCGCCGTTTCCGGAACAACGTCTGGACCTTCCACGCGCATCAAGCGTCCAAGTGCCTCAGCGCGCGTCTTCGCCGCGGCTTTCTTGTTGGCGACCATGCTGCGGAGAGGCTCGGGGTCGTTCTGCGAACCGGTTGACCTCGAACGTATCGCCTGAGCTTTCGCAATGCTCTGCGCGATTTTCTTTCGGTACTCTTTCGTGCTCATAACTCCCTCTTTGGCCCTTACGGGAGGTTTCTCTTTGAGCCCTTACGGGTTGAATTCGAAGGGAACGTCGTCGTAGCTGAAACCAAGCCAATCCAAGGGTAGCGCGACCCTGCTCCCGTGGTAGTCGATCATGTTGCGGATGGTTGGCTTGACACCGGGTGTCGGTGTCAGCGGCGAACCTGGAAGTCCGCTACCCGGTGCGAAGTTCGGACGAGGCAGCGTGATCACTCCGTTCCACGGCCACATCGTATCGTTCACTCGCCGGCCATCGATATTTTGCCCGGTGTAAGTATTTGGATCGTCGGGATTGGTGCGATCATTCATCCACTGCCACAACGCCCAAAGGCGATCCACGTTGGCATGCAGCATGAAGAACAGCGGATCCTTCGGCGCGGTCGGGATGTCAGAGATCCACCCGTTGAACGAGACGTGCGCGGCCCCATGGGGCGTGCCCTCCATTACACGGAATGCGGGGTAGTTCGGCCCAAGGGCCAGGGTCTGGGCCTGGTTGAGCAGCTCAAAGCCCGGAAAACCTGGAGCGGCCTCCGTCTTCGTATTGAAGACTGACGCCCGGAGGATGCCCGGCTCGGAGTCGGTGACCCACCCCACCAACGGATTGTCAGGGTCAAGAAGAACGAAATCAGCCGAGAGAGGCAACCGCTTCGTTTCGCCCATGAAGAGCTTGTGAAACACCTTGGGTGCCTTCTGGTCGAAACGCCAGTAGTGCATGGACACTGACGGATCGATCGCCTGCAGCCCACGTTCGAGGTCAAGCAGATACGATCTGTGCCAGGGCAGGAAATGCGGTCCCGCGTGCTCCTCGGGATCGGCGGCGTCCACGTGCATGTTGCGCAACGTCTGGTACGTGCTGGGCACCGGGGTGACGCTGTTGAGCTTTGCCAGCGCGAGAAGAAACCGGTCTCGCTCGCGGGCTTTGAGCTTGTTGGCGTTCTTGCGGACACGCACCATCAACGGAACCGTCAGACTCGCGCCGCCGCCGGTCGCAGTCGCAATCAGCAGGCAATCGAGATCGTCGACGCTCGGTTTGCCCTGCTTCCCCGCCAGCCCGAAGTCCACCCAGGTCCCGTTCGCCGGAAGCGTCACGGTCAGGGTCGCGGCCGGTTGGGCTCCCACCACCCGATTCGCGTAGAAGACGGCGACGCCTCCTCCGGTTTTCGCCGCCTTGCTCGTCAGCTTCACCGTCAATGCACTACTCGACGGTGTCTGACGGATCTGACAGGGTGACGGGGCGTACGTGATGTAACGCGCGTTCGGATTCAGCGAGTTGTTGATCTTGATTTCAATAGGCATCAGAGTCGCTCCGTAGAGCAGGATCTGTCGAGGATACGATGCTTCCCCCGCCTTTGCGCGGGCAACGATTCACCTCAGCCGGCGCCGCATCGTCAGGTCGGCCGCGGAGGGCCGTTCAGGTGCCTTACCTCGCGGGCCAGACGGTGCCCTGATCCATCTTGGTGACGGGAGCCAGCCCCTTGTAGACAAACTTCTGCAGCCGTCGTCCCTCGTAGGTTTCGGTAGTGAACAGGTTGCCCTTGGAATCGGTCGCGATGCTATGCACCGCGAAGAACTGGCCGGGTTGGCGTCCGCCGTCGCCGAAGCTCGTCAGAATCTGCATCGTGTCGCGCTCGATGACGTAGACCTTCTCGTTCTTGCCATCGGCCAGATAGAGATACTTCTGCTGCGGATCCTTGGAGAAGGCGACGTCCCAGGTCGACCCGTCGCCGAGCGTGTTGCGCGCGACGAAGGTTTCCTTGACGAACGTGCCGTCGGCCTTGAACACCTGAACGCGATCGTTCGGCCGATCGCAGACGTAGAGCAGCCCGTCGTTCGACAGATCGGCGCAGTGCACCGGCGTCCGGAACTGCTGCGCGGGCGGCGCCTTCGGATCGTAGCGGCCGAGGTCGGTGTCGTCCGGCTTGTTCCCGTAGGCGCCCCAGTAGCGCTTGAACTTCCCGCTGTCGGCGTCGATGACGACTACGCGCTTGTTCTGGTAGCCGTCGGCGATGTACGCCTCGTTGGTCTTCGCGTCGACGAAGATCTTCGCGACGCGGCCGAAGTTCTCGAGATCGTGGCTGCCGACGCGCTTGCCCTGCCGCCCGATCTGCATGAGGAGCTTGCCGTTCCTCGTGAACTTCAGGACGTGCGCGTCTTTGTCGCCGTTGCCGCCAATCCACACGTTGTTCTTGTGGTCGATGAAGATGCCGTGGTTCGACGTCGGCCACTCGTAGCCCTCGGCGGGGCCGCCCCAGTGTCCGACGAGATTGCCGGCGGGATCGAACTCGAGCACGGGCGGCGCCTTCGAGCAGCACGACCCGGTCGGCGGGTTCTGGTCGGCGGCAGCTTCCGTTGCGGAGAGCGAGTCGACGCGGTGCACGATCCACACGTGATCCTGGGAGTCGATGCCAAGGCCAATCACCTGACCGAGCAGCCAGTTGTTGGGCAAGGGCTTCGGCCAGAGCGGGTCGACCTCGAAGCGCGGCGCCTGGAGCGCACTGCGATCCTGCGCATCGGCCACGCGCTCGAGCACATGCGACGCCGTGCCAAGCCCGATGATGGATACCAGAAACGCCGACCCGATCAGCAGATCACGTCGCTCGATCATCTATTGACGAACTTCTGCAGGCGCTTGCCTTCGAAGTTCTCTCCCGTGTAGACGTTGCCCTTCGAGTCGACAGCGACGCTGCCGACGCCGTAGAATCCGCCCGGCCACCGTCCCCCGCCGCCGAAGCTCGACACGCTCGCGAGCTTGTCGCGGTCGAGGACGAACACCTTTTGATCCTGGCCGTCGGCCACGAACAGGAACCGCTGTTGTGGATCCCTGGAGAACGCGAGATCCCACACCGAGCCCTCGCCGGTCGTCGTCTTCGATACGGACGTTTCCTTCACGAACGTGCCGTTCTTGCGGAACACCTGAATACGGTTATTGAGGCGGTCGCAGACGTAGACATGCCCGTCGCTCGAGACCTTGACGCAGCTGACGGTTCGAAACTGCTTCGAGGGCGGCGCGCTCGGATTGTACGGACCCGGCTCGGCCTCGGCCGGAGCGGCGCCGTACGCGCCCCAGTGACGCTTGTAGGCTCCCGTCGTCGCGTCAAAGACGACGATGCGCCGGTTGCCGAAACCGTCGGCTACATAGACTTCGTTCGCGGCGGTGTCCACATCGATGGCCATGGGGCGGTGCAATCCGGTCTTGCTGTCGTTGCCGCCAGGCTTCCCCGCCTGCCCAATCTGTAGCAAGAACTTCCCCGCCCGCGAGAACTTCAGGACGTGTGCGTCCTCGGGCGGAGCAGCGGAAGGCTCGGCGCCACGGCCGCGAGCGCCGGCAGTCTCGGTAATGCCAGCCGCCGCGATCCAGACGTTGCCCTGAGCATCGACCGCAATCCCGCCCGGCGACCGCGGCCACTCGTAGCCCGCGCCCGGCCCGCCCCAGTGGCCGACCAATGCGCCGGACTGATCGAACTCGAGCACAGGCGGCGCTGGATGACAGCATTCATCGGCCGTCGGCGGGTTCGTCGCCGCGCTCATCTCCGTTCGCGCGTTGAGCGAGGCGGCGCCACGGTGGACGACCCAGACATGGTCCTGCGAGTCGACCGCAACCCCTGTGATCGAGCCGAAGAGCCAGTGATTCGGCAGGGGCTTCGGCCAGAGCGGGTCGACCTGGAGGCGGGGAGACGAGGTTTGCCAGGCGTGGCCCGAAACGGTGAAGACGATCGCGGCAACGGCCACGGCCGCGGTGAGAGCGCTTCGATTCATACGCATCGCCAAGGTGATCGAATGCGAACGGTTGAGGATTCCCCCCAATTGGCCGCCAGTATACACTGCGCCGAATGGCGATCGACCGACGGCCGGAGGCTCGCGGCCTCGCGGCACTCTTCATCGTCACCACGGCGGTCGTCGTGCTAGCTCTGCCGAGCCGGCCGCGCGCGCACGAAATCCCGAACGACGTGACCGTCCACGCCTTCCTGCGGCCCGAGGGGCAGCGGCTGCACCTGCTCGTGCGCGCGCCGATCGCCGCCATGCGGGACATCCTGTTCCCGACGCGCGACGAGAATAATATCGACTTCACGCGAGCGGAGACGGCCGTCCGTCAGGCCGCAACATTGTGGATCGCCGACAGCATCACGCTTTACGAAGGCGGAACCCGCCTGGATGCGCCGCGCATCGTCGCCACGCAGATCTCACTGCCCTCCGATCGGTCGTTTGCGTCGTACGACACAGCGCTCGCGCACACGACCGGACCGCCGCTCGCAACGAATACGGCGCTCGTCTGGAACCAGGGCCTGATGGACGTCCTCTTCGAGTACACGATCCTGTCGGATCGATCGGAGTTCTCGATCCGCCCCGCGTTCGCGAGGCTCGGCATCCGCGTGGTGACCACGCTGCGCTTTCGCTCGCCCGACGGAGTCGAGCGGGCGTTCGAGCTGGCAGGGGATCCGGGGATGGTCAGACTGGATCCGCGCTGGCATCAGGCCGCCTGGCGCTTCGTCGAGCTGGGCTTCTTCCACATTCTCGACGGCACCGATCATCTTCTGTTCCTGCTCTGCCTGGTCATTCCGTTCCGCCGCTTGCGGCCGCTGGTGCTCGTGGTGACGGCCTTCACCATCGCCCACTCGATCACGCTCATCGCCTCGGCATTCGACCTCGCACCCGACGCGCTGTGGTTCCCGCCGCTCATCGAGACGGCAATCGCCGCGTCGATCGTCTACATGGCGCTCGAGAACATCGCAGGATCCGAGTATCTCCGTCAAAGCCGCTGGATCATCGCGCTGGCGTTCGGCCTGGTGCACGGGTTCGGGTTCTCGTTCGCGCTGCGGCAGACGATGCAGTTCGCCGGCTCGCACGTGCTGACGTCGCTCGTCGCGTTTAACGTCGGGGTCGAGCTCGGTCAGCTCCTGGTTCTCATCGTCCTGGTGCCGGCGCTGCAGTTGATATTCCGCTACGTGGTCGCCGAACGGATGGGCACGATCCTGATCTCGGCGATCGTTGCCCACACGGCGTGGCACTGGATGATCGATCGCGGACGCGATCTCTCGCGATTCGATTGGCCGTCGATGACCACTGCCGGGCTGGCGAGCGCTGTCAGGTGGCTGACGGTCCTGGTCGTTTTCGCGGGGCTCGTCTGGCTGGGCTCGAAATTGCGCCGAGTCTACCGTCCGGCAACCGCGAACACGGAACGGTAGACTCCACGCACCTGAGGCGTTACTGCTGACGATCGGTTACTTCGTGACGATCGGTTACTTCTTGATGATCTTCAGTTCATCCTTGACCGACTTCACGCCGTCGGTCTCCCGTGCGATTTCGAGCGCGCGACGCTTCTCGATGGTCGACGTGACGTCGCCGGTCAGGCTGACCACGCCGTCCGTGGTGTCGACGTTAATCTTCAACCCGCTGACCGTCGCATCCGCCAGCATCTTCGTTTTCACAGTCGCCGTGATCAAAGGATCGCCGGTCAAGTTGCCAGTGTCTTTCTCGCGCTCGGCGACACCGCTCGTCGGCGCCGTCGCCGGAGTAACCACGAGCACATTGACGACGTCGCGAACGCCATCCGTGGCGCGGGCAATTTCGACGGCCTTGTCTCTGGCAGCGGCCGAGTCAACTTCGCCCTTGAGTGTCACAATTTTGTCCTTGGTGTCGACATTGATCTGGTAGGCCTTGACCGTGTCGTCCGCGGCAAATTTTGACTTTACTGCTGTGGTGATGCCGGCATCCGACTGCGCGCACGCCGCCGTCATCGCTGCGGCCACGGCAATTACGCCGAAGAAGCCCACGAGTTTCTTTCGAGTCATCAGTACACCCTCCTAGGTGATCAGATACCCACCATGACAAGAGGTGCATCGACTGTACCAGTGCACTGCGGACGGGCTTTGAAGCGGGGCTGTAGAGTAATCCCACGGTCCGGCTAAAGCCGGACACTACGAATGCCGGGATTCGCGATCAGTCGCACGGTCCGGCTAAAGCCGGACACTACGAATGCCGGGACTTGCGTCAGTCGCAGTGCGGCTGGCTTTGTGGCAGTCGTAGTGTCCGGCTTTAGCCGGACGACTGTGAATAACGATCAGCCGCCCGCGAGCGCGCGCATCGGTTCGATGCGAGACGCGCGGAACGCGGGGAGATAGGCGGCGACGAGGCCGACACTCAAGAGCAGCGCCGTGCCGATTCCGTAGGCCAGTGGATCGGCCGGACCGATGCCGTACAGCACGGTACCCAGGCTGCGAGCCGCCAGGTAGGCCAGCGAGAATCCGACGACGCTTCCGACGGCAACGAGCACCAGCGCTTCGCGCATCACGAGCCAGAGGACCCTGACGCCGATCCGCTCCCAGGGCAATCCGCAGCCCGAGCTCGGCGACGCGCTGGTTGACGCCGTAGGAAATCGTCCCGTAGAGGCCGAGGCAGGCGAGCAGGAGCGAAATGCCGCTGAACACCGTCGTCAGCTGCGCGACGACCGCGTCCTGCGAAAGCGCCCGTGCGACGCGCTGCTCGATCGGCAGAATGTCGAACACCGGCAGGTTTGGCTCGGCTTCGGCGAGCACCTGTCGGAGTGTCGGCACGAGCGCTTCGGGCGCGCCCGACGTGCGCACCTCGAGATCGCTCAGCACGGCGTCCTCTGCCGGTCCCGACAAGTGGTAGGTCATCGTTGGAATGGCGGCCTTCAAGTCCCTATACTTCGCGTCCTCCACGACGCCGACGACGACGAAGGCGTCGGGCGTGCTGACCGAGTTGGCATCGTAGGCCCAGCGCTTGCCAATCGGGTCTTGGCCCGGAAAGAAACGGCGCGCCATCGTTTCGTTGATCAGCGTGGCTTTGGAGCTTTCGCCGCGATCGCCCGAGCCGAACGTCCGGCCACGGACGATCTTCAGGCCGACGGTCGAGAAGTAGTCCTCGGTGACAATCTCCTCGTTCGTCGACATCCGCTCGCCCGTTCGTGGCGTGTAGCCCTCGATGCTGAAGCCGCTGATCTGCGAGGATCCCATCACGGGACCGTTCATCGACAGGCTGGCCGACTGCACGCCCGGCAGTGCCCGCACGCGGTCGAGCAAGCGCGTGTAGAGCACCTGCCGCTGCCCGGCGGAGTACCCGAGGCTTCGCACGTCGAGCCGCGCGCCCAGCAGGTGCTGGCGATCGAATCCGATCTCGGAAGTCGTCAGCACGCGCAGGCTCCTCACGAACAGGCCGGCGACGATGAGCAGGAGCAGACAGAACGCCATCTGCGCCGCGACGAGCGCGCGGCCGGCGAGGAGCGTCCGGCGGCTGACCAGCCCCACCGCGCGCGTCTGGAGCTTGAGCGACTCCGAGACGGGCACACGTGTGCCGCGCAAGGCGGGCAGCAGTCCGCAGGCCAGCCCCGTCATGAGCGACATGCCGGCCGAGAAGGCCAGCACCCGCCAGTCGAGTCCGGTGTCGAGCGTGATGAGCGACGCCTGGCCGCTCGCAAAGAGTCCGAGCAGGAGGTCGCGGCCCCACACCGCGAACCCGAGCCCCACCGCGCCTCCGCCAAGACCGAGCAGGAGGCTCTCGACGAGGAGCTGACGGATGAGCCGGACCCGCCCGGCGCCAAGCGACAGGCGCACGGCAATTTCGCGCTCGCGCGAAGTCGCCCGCGCCACGAGCAGGCTGGCGACGTTGCCGCTGGCGATCAAGAGCAGGATGACCATCATCGCGAGCAGGACGTAGAGCACGGTCGAGGCCTGACTGCGGAGCGAGGACAAGCCGCGGCCGGCCGGGGCGAGCACGATGCGTTCGGCGCGCAGCTGCGCGGCGTAGCTGGCGTCAGCGCCGCGCCGCGCGGAAACGTAGGCATGGTGGCGAACGGTCAGCGCCGCGGCAATCGACGTCTGCTCGGTGGCCGTTGGTACGCGCGCGAACAGGTTCAGCCACTCGATGTTTTCCTGCGGCGGCCATGGCTTCCGGGTGTCGCCGTCGTCGTGCGAGCTGGCGTTCCCGCCGTAGCGAATTGTCGACTGCATCATCAGCGGCACCCAGGCGTCGGCGCCTCGCATCGACACCGTCGTGCCGAAGAACTCTGGAGCAGTCACGCCGACGATGGTGAATGGCGCACCGTTGATGGCGAGCGTCTGACCGATCGCATCGGATGCACCGGCGAGGCTGCGTTGCCAGTAGCCGTAGCTGACGACGGCGACCGGGTGACCGTCGAGCACGCGGTTGTCGTCGAGGGTCAGGAGGCGGCCGGAGTGGGCTCGCTGGCGGAGCACGTCGAAGTACTCGCCGGAGACGAGCTGAACCGACCCGCGCTCGGCGGAGGTCGCGGATGCGCGAGACGGACGGAGCTGGACGGCGGCGATCGAGCTCGCGGCGGCAAGCTCAGAACGTCCGGCCAGTTCGTCGCGAAGCCGGATGGCCTCGGGCCATGAGAACCGCGGCGACATCTCGTCGGGGCGATGTCGCTCGGCGACGAAGAGCCGATCGGGTTCGGCCACAGGGAGGCTGCGAAGCACGATCGCGTTGAGCAGCGAGAACACCGCCGCCGCCCCGCCAATGCCGAGCGCGAGCGACGCGACCGCGACCGTCGTGAACACCGGACTTCGCCGCAGCAGCCGAAGCCCGAAGCGAACGTCCTGAAGCGCATCAGAGAGCATAGGAAACATCGGGGTCAGTGTAGTGCAACCCGTGTGCCCCGAAAATCCGGACGAAATGAACGCAAACCCGTTGAATGCGCAGCCACAGTGGTCGACTCCGAACACCCGCCGTCCGCCCCCGGCCGCGGGTAAGTCGGGGACTGTCACGGTTGAATGTCCCCGGGGACTGTCACGGTTGAATGTCCCCGGGGACTGTCACGGTTGAGTGTCCCCGGGCCGAACGCGGGACGAGCGGCGGACGTCTAAGGTCCACATGACTGCCACTCCCCGGCGAGTTGTCCGGCGCCTGCTTCGGGCACCCATGTTCACGCTGATCGCGGTCTTTACGCTCGCGCTCGGCATCGGCGCCAACACGGCCATCTTCAGCGTCGTCCGCGGGGTGCTGCTCAAGCCGCTGCCCTTCGACGAGCCCGATGCGCTCGTCGGCGTGTGGCACGCGGCGCCGGGACTCGGGATCCCGAACCTGAACATGTCGCCCGCCACCTACCTGGTCTACCGGGAGGAAGGACGAGTCTTCCAGGATATCGGCCTCTGGGACAACGGCGCCGTGTCGGTCACGGGCAGCGGAGAGCCGGAGCGAATCCAGGTCCTGTTCGTAACTGACGGCACGCTGAGCCTGCTGCACGTGAACCCGATTCTGGGGCGGAGCTTTACCGCGGAAGACGACTCGCCGAAGACGCCCGAACGCGTCATCCTGAGCCATGCCTACTGGGAACGGAAGTTCGGCAGCGATCGCTCCGTCGTCGGCAAGTCGATCGTCGTCGACGGCAAGCCCCGCGAAATCATCGGCGTGCTTCCGGCGAAGTTCAGCTTCCTCAATCGCAACCCGCAGCTCGTCCTCCCCTTCCGCTTCAATCGCGCCGAGCTTCATGTCGGCAACTTCAGCTTTCAGGGCGTGGCGCGCCTCAAACCGGGCGTGACGCTCGAGCAGGCCAACGCGGACGTCGCCCGATTGATCCCCGTGATCCCCGATCGGTTCCCGATGCCGGGCGGGTTCACACGAAAGATGTTCGATGACGTGAAGATGGGACCCAACGTTCGGCCGCTCTCGGTCGACGCCGTCGGCGACATCGGACGCGTGCTGTGGGTCCTTCTGGGCACGGTCGGGCTCGTGCTGCTCATCGCATGCGCGAACGTCGCGAACCTGTTCCTGGTGCGCGCCGAGGCGCGACAGCAGGAACTGGCCATCCACGCTGCTCTCGGCGCCGGTTCACGCAGGATTGCCTGGGAGCTTCTTTCGGAAAGCCTCACGCTGGCGCTCGCCGGCGGCGTCGTCGGACTCGGCCTGGCCTATGCCGGGATCCGCATGCTGGTCGCCAATGCGCCCGACGGGCTGCCGCGCACGGGAGAGATCGGGCTCGATCCGCTGGTGCTCCTGTTCACGCTGTCGATTTCGCTGTTGGCAGGACTCCTCTTCGGGCTGCTTCCCGTCGCGAAGTTCGCCACGCCGCACCTCGCGTCGACGCTCAAAGAGGGAGGACGCCTCTCGAGCGCCGGACGCGAGCGTCACCGCGCGCGCAACGGACTCGTCGTCGCCGAGATCGCGCTTGCGGTGGTTCTGCTCGTCGCCTCCGGTTTGATGATCCGCACGTTCCAGGCCATGCGCCAGGTCGCGCCCGGATTCGTCCGCCCGGAAGAAGTGCTCACGCTGCGCGTGTCGATCCCGGAGACACTCATCCCCGACGAGGAACGGGCGCTGCGCACGCACGAACAGATCGTCCGCAAGCTCGAGCAGATCCCCGGAGTCAAGTCAGTGGGAGTGTCGAACTCGATCACCATGGACGGCTTCGACAGCAACGACCCCATCTTCGTCGAGGACTTCCCGCCGCCAGACGAGAAGCTGCCGCCCCTGCGCCGCTTCAAATGGACGGCGCAGAATTACTTCCAGACGATGGGCAATCCCATCGTGGCGGGCCGGGAGATGACGTGGGCCGACGTTTACAGCAAGGCGTCTGTCGTGCTGATCAGCGAGAACTTTGCCAGAGAGTATTGGAAGGAACCCGCGGCGGCGATTGGCAAGCGGATCCGCCAGACGCCAAGCAACCCGTGGCGGACGATCATCGGCGTCGTGGGCAACGAGCGCGACAACGGCATCGTGCGGCCGGCGCCGGCCATCATCTACTGGCCTCTCTGGATTGACAACTACTACCGAGGCCAGACATTCGCGCAACGCAATCTCGCCTATGCCGTGCGGACGGATCGAACCGGCTCGCCGACGCTGCTGAAGGAGATCCAGCAGGCCGTCTGGTCCGTGAACGGAAACCTGCCTGTCGCCAGCGTGCGCACGCTCGACCAGATCCGCGCCGGCTCCATGGCACAGACCTCCTTCGCGCTTGTGATGCTCGGGATTGCTGCCGCCGTCGCGCTCCTGCTCGGCGTGGTCGGCATCTACGGCGTCATCGCCTACGTCGCGCAACAGCGGACCAAGGAGATCGGCATCCGCATCGCGCTCGGCGCGGCCAGTCGCGACGTGAGCCAACTCTTCGTGCGTCACGGCATCGTTCTCGCCGCCATCGGGATCGTGTGCGGACTGGCGGCCGCTGCGCTGCTGACGCGCGCCATGTCGACGCTCCTCTTCGGCGTCAGCGCGTACGATCCGCTCACCTACGCGGCCGTCGCCCTCGCCCTCGGCGGAACCGCCGTTCTCGCCAGCTATCTGCCCGCACGCCGAGCCTCGCGGATCGATCCGGCCGAGGCGCTCAGGTGGGAGGCGTAGTTCAGGGTTCAGGGTTCAGGGTTCAAGTAAGATCGTCGAGCGAGCTGTCGTAGCTCGCGGCTTGAACTTTGAACCTTGAAGCCTTGAACCTTGAACCCTGAACCTGAAGCTCAATGCTCCACATCACCCCCACCATCGTCATCGACGACTCCGAAATCGAGGAACGGTTCGTTCGCTCGTCCGGACCGGGCGGTCAGAACGTCAACAAGGTGGCGACGGCGGTGCAACTGCGCTTCGATGCGGGCCGGTCGCGCTCGATAGACGACGAATTGCGCGGGCGCCTCAAGACGATTGCCGGCTCGCGCATGACGGCCGATGGTGTGGTGGTGATCGATTCGCGCGCGTTCAGGACGCAGGCGCAGAATCGGGAGGCGGCGCGGGAGCGGCTGGTGGAACTGCTGCGCAAGGCCGCGGTCAGGCCGAAGCGGCGCCGCAAGACGCGGCCGTCCGGGGCGTCCAAGCTGCAGCGCCTGGATGCCAAACGGCGCCGCGCGAGCACCAAGGAGCGCCGCCGTTCCGTCGCGGGAGACGACTGAGCGTCAGGACGTCGGCGCCTTCGCCGCGACGTAGCTCTTGCGCGCCCTGGCTTTCATGCCCTTGGTCTTGACCTTGACCTCGAGGTCGTGTGTCTTGCCATCGAGCTTGGTCGGCGCAAACCCGAGCGCGTACTGCTGGTGCAGCTCGTCGGCGACGCGGGCGAAGGTCGACTTCAGATCGTCGGCTCGGGTCAGCTCGAAGTAGCCGCCGCCGGTTTCCGAGGCAATCTTCGGCAGCCCCGGATCGGGCCGCTGCGTCATCCCGCCGCCGCCACCGCCGCCAAACCCGCCGGTAAAGCCGCCGCCCCCAAGTGGTGCCTGCGTACGGCCGTACGGCAAGCGGCTCTCGAGACCGATCGCGTACAGCATCACGTCTTCCTTGGTCGCGCGCTCCATCACGTCCATCACGCTGAGGTTGTTCGTCTTGAAGTTGCCCGGGCTGTCCACGCCGTCGGTAAAGAGCAGGACGACCTTGCGCCCGTCCTGGGGCAGCAGTTCCCTGATGGCGACGTTGGCGGCATTCCAGAGCGGCGTCGGTCCGTCGGGCTGCAGCTCGGAGCGGAGGATCTCGACCAACGCCCGCCGGTCGCTCGTGAACTCTTCGGGACTGATCTCTATCTTGGTGGCGAAGCTGCCGATGCGGGCCTTGTCGGCAGGCAGCAGCCGTTTGATGAACTCCTCGGCGCCGACCGAGACGAGCCGGAAGTTCTCCTTCATGCTGCCGCTCCGGTCGAGCATCACGATGACCGAGATGGGCTGCGTCTCGGTGTTGAAGAGCGTGATCGGCTGGAGCTTGCCGTTGTCGTAGACCTCGAAGTCGTCTTTGGTGAGATCGGGCACCAGCCGGCCGGTCGAGTCGGTCACGGTGGTGTACACCGCAACCGTGCTCGCGCCGCTCTTGAACGGCGTCTGCTGTTGGCCGGCGATCGACACACACAGCGCTGCGGCGCAGACGACAGTCACCGCCGGCACGACATAGCGCGAGCGGAGGGCGGCGCCTCTGAAAGTGCTCACGTGGGAGCTCATCGGAAGTACCTCTAAACCAGAACGGGCCCCGGCGCACGCGTGGAGCGCCAAGGCTCAGGCAAGGCAGGCACCCCCATTGTCGCACACCAGCAGAGCTCGTCAACAGTGGGCACGCATCCTGAAGACTCAGGCAGCGGAGTGTGTCTGATGCAAGGAATCGGAGCAGTTCTCGTGCTGAGCTGTGGAATGGCGACGGCCAATGTTGGTATCCAGCAACCCAAGCCCGATGGCCCGAAGGTCAACGCCGAAGCGCTGGTGCTGCTGGACTTCAAACAGCGCATCGACAAGTACATGGAGCTCCACAAGCGGCTCGAGAAGGAGACGCCGCCGCTGAAGAAGGTGGACGATCCGGCGAAAATACAGGCCTCACAGCAGGCACTCGCAACGGCCATCCGCAGCGAGCGCGCGGGCGCGAAGCAGGGCGACATCTTCACGCCCGAGATCGCCGAGCGGTTGCGGCAGCTGATCTACCCCGAAGTGACCGGCACGAAGGGCGTCAAGACGAAGGAAGTGATCAAGGAGGATGCGCCGCCGGCTATCGCGTTGAAGGTAAACGCACCGTACACGGCTGACGCGCTCCCGACGGTTCCACCCAACATCCTGGCCAACCTGCCGCAACTGCCCGAGGATCTGGATACCGGATCGTTGGACGCGATCTCATCCTTCGCGACGTCCACGCGAACCTGATCGTCGATTTCATCCCGCGCGTTATGCGTTGAAGGGGGTTCCATGCTCCGGCTGGTTAAGTCGGCCTCACTCGTCGTTATCGCAGTCGGTTTCACCGTCGGGCTCGCCGTCGGCGGTCAACGGGCCGCTCCGGCACGTGCCCAGGAGATCTCCCTGCCACGAGACGCGAAATCGGTGAAGTTCGCGGTCATCGGCGACAGCGGCACCGGTGGAAGCGCGCAACTCCGCGTCGCGCAGCGGTTGGCGGCGGCGCGGGAGACGTTCCCGTTCGAGTTCACGCTGATGCTCGGCGACAATCTCTACGGCGGCGAAACGCCGGCCGATTTCGCGGACAAGTTCGAACGGCCGTACAAGCCGCTGCTCGACGCGGGCGTCAAGTTCTACAGCGCGCTCGGGAATCACGACGACCCGAACCAGCGGTTCTACAAGCCCTTCAACATGAACGGCGAGCGGTTCTACTCCTTCAAGCCGTCGCAGGGCAGCGTCCGCTTCTTTGCGCTCGACAGCAACTACGTGGACAAGGCCCAGGTCGAGTGGCTCGAGAAGGAACTGGCTGCCAGCGGCTCGGAGTGGAAGATCTGCTTCTTCCATCATCCCCTCTATTCATCCGGGGACACGCACGGATCCGATACCAAGCTGCGCGATCTGTTGGAGCCGATCTTCCTGAAGCACGGCGTGGATCTGGTGCTGACCGGCCACGAGCACTTCTACGAGCGCATCAAGCCCCAGCACGGCATCAACTACATCATCGCCGGGAGCGCGGCAAAGGTCCGGCGCGGCAACATCACTGGCTCGGATCTCACCGCGAAGGGGTTCGATCAGGGCTACGCCTTCCTGCTGATGGAGATCGTCGGCAACACGCTGCACTTTCAGGCCATTACCGACGACGGCCGGACGATCGACTCGGGACAGATGCAGCGGCGAGTCGACGCGGCCGCATCCGCGAAGACCCCCGTTGGCAAGTGATCAGGGAACGCCCGCGACGGCCAGGATGACTGTCATCGCCACCTTGACGGCTTCGACACTGCCCTTCCGCTCGACGTCGGTCCACTCGTCGGGCGCATGCGCTCTGCCCCCGGGACCGCCGCGGCCGATGGTGATGGCCGGGATGCCCATGTTCATCGGCACGTTGGAATCGGTGCTGCTGATCGCATAGTTCGGCGTCAGGCCGAAGGCCCTGACGACAGCGGTCGCCGTCTGGACGATGGGCGAGGTGGCAGGCGTTTGGCCGCACGGGCGGTCGCCAATCAGCTTCGGGTCTGCCTGAATCTTGCCTTCGCGCGTCGACCGCACGCCGTTCTCCTCGTCGACAGCCTGCTTGACGATCGTGAGAAACGCCTCGTTCACTTTCTTCAGCTCGGCGCAGGATTCCGACCGCATGTCCACGTCCATGCTCACTTCTGCGGGGATCGAGTTGACCGACGTCCCGCCCCGGACGGCGCCGATGTTGAAGGTCGTCTTCGGCTGAACCGGCACGGTGATGCGCGAGAACATCGCCATCGCGCTGCCCATAGCGTAGGCGGGGTTGACGAGCCCGAACGCCCCGTAGCTGTGGCCGCCGGGACCCTTGAACGTTACGCGATAGCGCAGGCTCCCGACGCCGCCGCTTGTGATGTTGCCTTGCTCGCCGCCGTCGATGGCGATGAACTGCTTGATGCGATCCTTGTACTTGCCCTGGCGAAGCAGAAACTTGGCGCCGCGGAGATCACCCTCGCCTTCCTCACCCACGTTGCCGACAAAGAGCACGTCGCTCGTCGTCTGGAACTTCGCAGCCTCCATCGCCCGGATGACGGCCAGCATCAGCGCGATGCCGCGCGTGTTGTCGCCGATCCCCGGTGCGGCCAACCGCGTGCCTTGCCGCTTGACCTTGACGTCGGTCCCTTCGGGGAACACGGTATCGAGGTGAGCGACGATGGCGACCATCGGTCCTCCGCCGGCGCCCTTGCGGACGCCCATGGCGTTGCCTTCGGCGTCGATCTCGACATCGGTGAGGCCCTGCTGTCGCAGCATCTCGACGTAGGCCCTGGCCCGCGCCTGCTCCTTGAACGGCGGGGCGGGGATTTCGTTGAGCGCGATGAGCTCGTTCACGAAGCGGTCGTAGTCGGTCTCGATGAAGGCGCTCGCCTGAGCGTACTGCGCGCTTGCCCGAATGCGCTGGACGAGCGAGTCAGGAGCCTGCGCGCCGAGGGACACGGCCGCGGCCACCACACAGACGAGCGACTCCCAGCACTCGCGCACCCGAGGTCTGACCGCTCATTGTCTGGCACCCTTCTTCAGCGCCGCGACCTCGGGACGGCCGGGGACATCGGCCTTCGACGTCAGCGTGAGCAATGGTTGGACATACTTCCGCTCGGCGGTCTCGCTGCCGGACAACCGTGCCGCCTCGAGTGCGCCGGCGAGCGCGCGGTAGCGATTGGGCTCCTTCGTCAGCGTGATATCGAACGCCGCGAGGGCATCGGCCGGGCGCTTCGCCGCGATCAGCATGTATCCGAGAAGCTCACGTGCCGGTGCAATGGGTCCAGGCGTCACTGCGTTCTTCTCGGTCCGGTCCTCGCGGTCGGCGGCGATTCGCATCGTCGTCAATCCTTCGTCGGTCCGGCCGTCTTTGAACGCGATCCACGCCGACACGCCGAGCCGCTGGATCGCGACCTGCTCGGCCCAGTAGCTCTCGCCGGCCGTCGCGAGCTGCGCTTCGAGCTGTTGCAGGGCATCGATCGCCGCGCGAGCGGTCTGCTGATCTCCGGTGTGCGCCGCGCCGAGTCCGCGCGCGAACCAGGTGATCGCGTCGGCGTGCGGGAAGCGGCTGGGCCGGAGCTCAAGTCGAACCGCCTCGTCCCACGCCCGGCGTTCGAGCGCGTAGCGAGCGGGGATCGCCGCAAGCGCGAAGACCCCGGCGATCGGAGGGCTCGAGGAGACGGCGCCGGGATTGATGCGTGTGATGACCTCAGGAAGGGCATCGACCAGGCCCCTGGCGGCGCGATCCTGCGCCATCTGCAGATAGGCATAGGTCTGGTAGTCCATCGCGTGAAGCTCTTCGCCGGTGGATTTCTCTCGCCGCGCGGCCGCCGCCGACGCGATGTTGGTGTCGACGGACTCCTGCCAGTAGCCGAGACGGGTGAAGGTGTGCGACGGCATGTGCAGGGCGTGCGGGGCCGACGGTGCGATCTTGGCGTAGCCGCGTGCCGCATTCACCGCCTTCGGCGCGAGCAGCGGCACATCGTAGGCGTGGATGATGTAGTGCACGAAGCCCGGATGGTCGGGCTGCTGCGGTGCGAGCCGCTCGAGGATCGCGCCGGCTTTGATCAGGCTCGCCGAGGTCTGGTCTGTCGGATCGTTGCTGGCCGCCAGCGCCAGCGCGTAGAAGGCTGACGCCTCGGGATCGTCGGCATACCGAGCCGCGAGATCCGCCATCGCGTCGCGGTAGGCCAGAAGACGCGTGCGCTGGTCGACCTTCTCGAAGTCAGCAAATAGTCGCCCGGCGGCCGCGATGTAGTCGCGCTCGCGGTCCGTTTTCGCGCCGATCGTCCTGGCCTTGGCAATCGCCGCACGGCCAGCCTCGAGCTGGGCCGGCGCCTTGATCCCCGCCGCGAACGGATTCCCCCACCGGCTGAGCGCGATCCCCCAGGAGGCAATCGCGCAGCCGGGATCGGCCGTGCCTGCCGCGGTAAAGCTCTCGATGGCCGGCGCAAACTCGAAGGAATGCAGCAGCGCCATCGCCCGCCCGAAAGCCGGCTGAGCCTCGGCCGTGCACGAATTACTGAAACGAACGGTCCCGAGCTTCTCTGCTCCGCCGTGCTCGTGTGACTGCTGAGCGGAAATCGGCACGAACAGAGCAACAACGGCAATCGCCACCGAGGAAGTGAGAGACATGGATCCTCCTGCGCCCAGGATTATATGACCCCTCCGCCACCTCGCGGCCGATCTCGCCTCACGGCTCGGGCCGCGGCGTGGTATCGTCGAGGGGCGCCTGAAAGGTGACTCCATGACTCCGCTCGCCGCCATACTCGTCGCGCTCGCGCTCGCTGCCCCTCAGGAGACCCCGCAAGAGAAACCGAAGGTCCCCAAGGACTCGATCGAGCTGAACGTCGTCGGCTGCCTGACGGGACGCGTGCTCAAGACGGTCGACCAGCGGCGGACCGACGTGGAAAGCGGCCCCTACGTCGGGGAACGCACGTTTCGTCTCGCGACCAAGAAGCCCGTCACCGACGAGCTGAAGAAGCATCAGGGACACCTCGTCGAGGTGACGGGCATCGTCAAACGTTCCGCGCTCGACGACAAGGGCATGAAGGCCGGGCCGGCGACGTTCAGCGGGGGCTCGCCCGTCGCCGGCACCAGGTCGATCCCCAGCCAGGCGGCGGATCAGGCCGTCATGGACGTGTCGTCGCTGCGGATGCGTGCGTCGTCCTGCGGGGCACAGTAGGCTTTGGATTTTTAGGCGCCCGTAGCGCGCAACTTTAGTTGCGCGTCACGGTCGCTCACGCCGATTAGTTGCGCGTCACGGTCGCTCACGCCGAACTGAAGTTCGGCGCTACGGGCGTCCGGATCATTGAAGCCCTCAGAACGTGAACTTCACCGCCAGCTGCATCTGCCTTGGATCGCCGACGCCGGTCCGGAGGAACCCGGAGAAGTCGAAGAGCAGGTTTGTGGTCAGCGAGTTGATTTGGTTCTTGTTGTTGAACGTGTTGAACATCTCGAGGATCGGCGTCATCTCGTAGCGCCCGCCGAATCGGAACGGCCGCCCCAGGCGCCAGTCGAACGAGAAGTACTCGTTGTCCTTACGCTCTCCGTTGCGACCGCGATCGGTGCCGTCGAGGCTGCGCGGATCCGCTGTGATCGGCTGAGGACCACGATACTGCACACGCGTGTTCGCCCAGAACCCCTTCGGGATGATGAAGTAGCTGAAGAAGTTGAACTTGTGGCGGATGTCGCGATTCGATGGACCCCAATCCTTCGACAGATCGAAGAAGTTGAAGCTGTAGTCGGTAAACGGATCGCGCTCGTTCGAGTCGTCGTCTTCATCCTTGGACAGCACGTAGTTTCCTTCGAGCTGGAAGCCGTTCGAGAGCCGCTTTCTCACCCCCAGGGTCAGCCCTCGATACTTCGACGACCCCCGGCTGTTTGTCACCATCACCTCGTCGAGCTGAAGGCCCCAGGGCGAGCCGGTGTAGTCGTAGCTGTTGCCCGTTCCTGGACCGGCCGAGCAGCACACAGGTCCGCTTCGGTTGTAGTTGAGGAACCGCGTCAGGTCTTTGCCCTCGTTCCAGATGAAATCGACATACCCCGCCCAGTCCGGCGCCAGCTGCTGCTCGAAGGCAACGTTGAAGGCGAGGACGTACGGATTCTTGTAGTCGCGATCGAACACACGCACGCCGCTGAAGTCTGGGAACTGGCCGTCGGGGAGCGGCGCGGGGGTCACGACGCCCGGCCACGTGGGCGTCGGCGCTCCGAAATCCAATAAGTTCTGGGTGTTCGCGAAGATCGTCTGCTGCTGGAGGCCATTGGTCGTCACCGATCCGACCTGGCTCAGCATGTTTTGCCGGGCGTAGTACACGCCCCAGCTCGCACGCACCAGCGACTGTCCATTGCTGCTCACATCCCAGGCGACGCCAAGGCGCGGCTGCCACATGCTCCACTGGCTCGGAATCGTGCCGTCGGACGGGAACGTCGGATCGTCGAGAAACGCGCCATACGCGGTCGTCGTCGGATCGACGGTTTCGGGCATCCGCTGCGAGTCCCAGCGCAACCCGTAGTTCAGGGTGAGGTTCGAACGCACCTGCCAGGAGTCCTGCGCGAAGAGCGAGAACTCGTCGTTCGAGATAACCGATGCGCCGGTCGCGTCGGTCGCCAGGCCGGTGCGGCCCGCGCCCTGCAGGTAGAGGAGGAGCGGCCCTCCGTCGGTCGTCGTTCCCGCAGGGCATGCCGCCGGGAACGTGACAAAGGAGCCGTTGGAGCAGCCGACCGTGTTCGGACCGAATCCGCCCGTCGCAGCTGGCGACGCGTAGCGCAGGAAGCCGGACACGCTGCTGAAGATGTAGCGGCCGTTGAAGAAGCCGCGGAACACCTGATCGTTCAGCGTGTGCATCCACTCGCCGCCCACCTTATAGGTGTGCTTGCCGGTGACGATCGAGAGGCTGTCCTTGATCTGCGTGCGCCAGATGAGCTCGTCGACGTTCGGCTGGAGAAAAAACGGATCGCCAAATCGGAACGAGGGGCCGAAGCCCATGCCGGTATCGGCGGTGAGTCCGGACCCCGCTGCGGTGCGGGGCCGGCTCTCACGCGAGTATGTGAAGTGCGCCTCGTTCACCGTCCGCGCGGACAGGGTTGTGAACCAGTTGAGGTTCATCACGTTGATGCGCGCAGGATCGCCCTCGATCCCGTTCGCCGACGGGCCGAAAGTCGCCACGTCGAACGTTTCGTTCGTCTTCCGCGAGTGGTTGAAGTTCCACGAGCCCGAGATGTTATTGCTGGCATTGGCGACGACGTCGATCTTGCCGAGGATGGCCGTCGTCCGCTGCGGATGGTCGATGGGTGTACCTTCGTTTATGTTCAGCCGCGACTGGAAGAAAGAAAGCAGCGCCGTCCGCTGGCAGTCGGGGACCGAGTTGATGAGCGACTCGTTCTGCGGCACCGTCGGATTCGCCAGGGGACACGGGACGTCACCGAGCTGACGGCTCAGATTCGGCCGTTCGAAGTTCGCGTTGATCCCCTCTGTCGCCAGAAAGAAGAACGCCTTGTCCTTCTTGATGGGACCGCCGACCGTGCCGCCGTACTGCTCGCGGTGGAAACCCTCGAGCTTCGATCCGTCGGACAGATCACCCGTCAGCTCCTCCAGCCGCTGGAAGTAGAACACGCTGCCCCTGGCGGCGTTGGTGCCGGACTTGGTGACGACATTGACGACGCCCCCGGCGGTGCGGCCGAACTCGGCCGGCGCGCCGGTCGCAATGACCTGGAATTCTTTGATCGCGTCGAGCGTGATGTCGATCGACGCGCGCTGTCCCCCCGCCTGCTCGCCGAAGAACCCGTTGTTGTAGTCGCCGCCGTCGAGGCTGATGTTGTTGAAGATGCCGCGCTGCCCGGCGAAGCTGATCTCGTCGCCGTCCGCCCCCTGGACAATCGCCACGCCCGGCGTCAGCGTCAGCAGATCCTCGAACTTCCGGCCCAGGATCGGGATGGTCTCGATCGTGTTCTGATTCAGCGTCGTCGCCGATGCGGTTCGCGACGTTTCGATGACGGCGGTCGCGGTCGTGACCGTCACCGTTTCCGACACACCCGATACCTTCATCGCGACGGGCAGGGTGATCAAACCACCGACGGTCAGCACGATGTTCTCCTGGATGTGCGTCGCAAATCCCGGCAGCGTGAACGTCATGCGATAGTTGCCGGGCGCAAGCTGAAGGAACACGAACCGGCCGTCCGCTTCGGTCACCAGCGTCCGGCCGAAGTTGGTATCGACGTTGCGCGCCTCGACGGTCACGCCAGGCAGGCTCGCGCCGGTCGCGTCGGCCACCGATCCCTGGATGACGCCGGTGGTGATTTGTTGAGCCGTTGCGTGCAGGGGAAGGGCCAGGAAAAGAACCAGAGCACGGAGCATCAGTCGAATCGACATCACGATTTCCTCCCGCGAATACTGTCGCGGATGGTAGCACGGTCCGCCTCCGCCACGGCTACGGCGGATCCGCCGGAGCGCTTCGCGCGAAGGGGGATAAACTGTCTGTCTCATGGCCAACATTCTTCAGAAACTCCCTGCCGGCGAGCGCGTCGGCATCGCGTTTTCGGGCGGTCTCGACACGAGCGCGGCGCTCCACTGGATGCGAAGCAAGGGCGCCGTGCCCTACGCCTACACCGCGAACCTCGGTCAGCCGGATGAACCGGATTACGACGAGATTCCCCGTCGCGCGGTGCAATACGGCGCCGAAAAGGCCCGACTTATCGACTGTCGTGCCCAGCTCGTCGCCGAAGGACTGGCCGTTCTGCAGTGCGGGGCGTTTCACATTTCCACTGCCGGCGTTCCGTACTTCAATACGACCCCGATTGGCCGGGCCGTCACCGGGACGATGCTCGTCGGCGCGATGAAGGAAGACGACGTCCACATCTGGGGCGACGGGAGCACGTTCAAGGGCAACGACATCGAACGCTTCTATCGCTACGGACTGCTCGCCAATCCGAGCCTGCGCATCTACAAGCCATGGCTCGATCAGACGTTCATCGACGAGCTGGGTGGACGCGCCGAGATGTCGGAGTACATGCGGCAGGTCGGCCTCCCGTACCACATGAGCGCCGAAAAGGCGTACTCGACCGACTCGAACATGCTGGGCGCCACGCACGAGGCCAAGGATCTCGAGCGTCTCAATACCGGCATCACCATCGTCGAGCCGATCATGGGCGTGGCATCGTGGCGCGACGAGGTGCCGGTGAAGCGCGAGGCGGTGTCGATCCGCTTCGACGAGGGCCAGCCGGTGGCACTCAATGGCATTACGTTCAAGGATGCCGTGCAGTTCATGCTGGAGGCCAACCGCATCGGCGGCAGGCACGGGCTCGGCATGAGCGACCAGATCGAGAACAGAATCATCGAGGCCAAAAGCCGGGGCATCTACGAGGCGCCGGGGATGGCGCTGGTCTTCATCGCCTACGAGCGGCTCGTCACAGGCATCCACAACGAGGACACGATCGAGCAGTATCGCGACAACGGGCGCCGGCTCGGCCGTCTGCTCTACCAGGGACGGTGGTTCGATCCGCAGGCGATGATGCTCCGCGAAACCGCGCAGCGTTGGGTGGCGCGCGCGGTCACCGGAGAGGTCACGGTCGAATTGCGCCGTGGCAACGACTACTCGATCCTCGACACGACATCGCCCAATCTGACCTACAAGCCCGAGCGACTCACCATGGAAAAGGGCGAGTCGATGTTCACCCCGCTCGACCGTATCGGGCAGCTGACGATGCGGAATCTCGATATCGTGGACACTCGGGATAAACTATTCATCTACGTGAAAGCCGGGGTGCTGGCTCCCTGGAGCGGGACGGCGCTGCCGCACCCGCCGGAGCCGGAACCCGCGGCCGACGCCGGGTCGAAGGACGGGCCTTCCGGCCCGCCAAAGTCATCAAAATAGGCTACTTCGCATCACCCTGAGCCGTAGTGTCCGCCTTCAGGCGGACTTGCTGTGGTCCGGCTGCCCGCCTCCGCCAAGCCTACGGCGCGCCCGCCGAAGCGCTTTGCGCGAAGGCGGGAAGCCGGACGCTACGAATCTCACTACGGATGAGCTGGCGGGGGCCAAATGAAACGCGGAAGCGTCCAAGAGAGTAGATCGATCAGGTAAACTGCAACCGCCCGGGGCCCCGAGACTTAGGCGAGTCGCGGCCGGGTTGGGGATCAAGGCCGGGTTAGGCTGGATTCAAGGAGAGATATGCGCGCAGAGATTATCCGTCGGGCCAAGTCGGGCCTGCTCGATGACGACGAGCTTCAACTGGTTATTACCGAACAAATCGAAGAGGACCCCTCGTTCTGGACCGGCTCGGGGAAGACCCGGACCGTGATCAACGTGGAGGTCAACGACGGCCACGTGACGCTCAAGGGCGTCGTGCGCTCGCCCGTCGAACGGCGTCGCGCGGACATCCTCGCCCGCGCCCTCGGCGCGGCTGGCGTGGAGAACCTCCTCCGCGTGACGGACGACTCTTCACCAGACAAGCGCAAGCGCGTCGTCGCGTAAGCACGTCAAATCGGGGCTGGCCGCGTTCGGATCGACCGAACTCGCCAGCCCCGTTCCATGTTCGGGCACGAGACGTCCACGGGGCCGCTCAGCGACGCTGTGCTACCATCGCCGCCGATGACGGTACCGCCGGAACCTTCCTTTTCAAGTTCCAGTTCGTCAGCTCCGTCGTCATCGTCCCCTCCGGCTTCTCCCGCGTCGTCATCAACTTCCGCTCCGCCTGTCATCGGCTTGTGGATCTCTGTCGCACTGGTGATGGGGAACATGATCGGGTCGGGCGTCTTCCTGCTGCCGGCGTCGCTTGCGGCCTATCGCGGGCTGAGCCTGGTGGGCTGGGTGATCTCGGCGGCGGGGTCGGTGTGCCTCGCGCTCGTCTTTGCGCGACTTGCCAGCTTTCGTCCGGCCAGCGGCGGTCCGTACGCCTACACGCGCCAGGCCTACGGAGACCTCGCGGGTTTCCTGGTTGCGTGGGGCTACTGGATTTCGATCTGGACCGCGAATGCGGCGCTGGCAGTCGCCTTCGTCGGTTACCTCGATCCGTTCATCCCATCGGTCGTCAGGAACCCGGTGTCGGCGGCGTCGCTGGCTGTCGGGACGATATGGCTCCTGACGGCGGTCAACTGTCGCGGGGCGCTCGTCGCGGGACGCGTGCAGTTTGTCACGACGACTCTCAAGATTCTTCCCCTCCTCCTCATCGGGATCGCCGGCACGCTGGCGTTCGAACCATCGCACTTCTCGCTGACCGGCGTGCAGGATGGCATCGGCAAAGGCGTGCTGGCAACCGTCACGCTCACGCTGTTTGCGTTTGTCGGCCTCGAATGCGCCACGGTCCCGGCAGGAAGCACAGTCGATCCCCGCCGGTACGATTCCGCGGGCGACGGTCATCGGGACGCTGCTGGCGGCGGCCCTCTACCTGATGAGCACGGCCGGCGTCATGAGCCTGATGGATCCCGCAACGCTCACGCAATCGACGGCGCCGTTCGCGGACGCGGCCCGCGTGCTCGCGGGTGATGGCGCAGCCGCCCTCGTCGCGATCGGCGCGGCCATCTCCTGCTTTGGAGCGTTGAACGGGTGGGTCCTCATCGGCGGTCAAGTGCCACTCGCTGTCGCGCGGGACGGACTGTTCCCGGGCGCGTTCGCACGAGTGTCGCGCCGAGGCACGCCGGCCGTCGCGATGATCGTCTCCGCGGTGCTTTCGACCGGGCTCGTCGCGATGAACTACTCGCGCGGCCTCGTCGAGCTCTTCACGTTCATCCTCCTGCTCGCCACGCTGAGCACGCTCGTACCGTACACCTTCTGTTCGCTGGCGGGCGTCATCCTCCACCGCCGCGAGCCGAGCATGAGCTGGTCGACTGGTGCCACGATCCTTTCCGGCCTGGGGTTCATCTACGCGCTTTTCGCCATTGGTGGCGCCGGCCCGGACGTCGTCTTTTGGGGGTTTCTACTGCTGATGGCCGGACTGCCGGTCTACGCGTATCTGGGGAAGTAAGAGCGGTTCAGGGTTCAAGGTTCAGGGGGTATACTCTGGTCTTCCCCCTTCGCAGAAGTACCAGCTGCAATGCCGCTCACTCGCTTCCATCCCGTCGTCCGGCAATGGTTCACGACCACACTCGGTGAGCCAACGGCCGCTCAGGCCCGCGGATGGGAATCGATCTTCGCCGGCCGGCACACGCTCATCGCTGCTCCCACCGGATCAGGAAAGACTCTCGCGGCGTTCCTGACCGCCCTTGACGAGCTCGCGCGCGAGGGATTGACCTCGCCGCTGCCCGACGAGGTTCGCGTGTTGTACGTGTCGCCGCTCAAGGCACTGAGCGCAGATATTCACAAGAACCTGGCCGAGCCGCGCCGGCAGATTCTGCGGCTCGCCGAAGAGGAAGGGCTGGCAGCGCCGCGGATCACTGCGGCTGTCCGCACCGGAGACACCACCCAGGGAGAACGCGCGGCGATGATTCGAACGCCGCCACACATTCTGGTGACGACACCGGAGTCGCTCTACCTGCTGCTGACGTCCGAGCGCAGCCGCCACATGTTGCGCACGGTCCGCACGGTCATCGTCGACGAAATCCACGCCGTGATTGGAACGCGGCGCGGCGCCCATCTCGCCCTGTCGCTCGAGCGTCTGCAGCACGTGTGCGATCGGCCCCTCCTGCGCATTGGTCTCTCCGCGACGCAGAAGCCGATCGACGAAGTCGCACGCTTCCTGGTCGGAACGTCCGGCGATCCCTGCACGATCGTCGACACGGGTCATCGCCGCACGATGGACCTCGGCATCGAAATCCCCGGCGCGCCACTCGAGGCGGTGATGGCCCATGAAGTCTGGGATGAGTACCACGACCGGCTCGCGGCTCTCGTCACGGCACACCGCACGACGCTCATCTTCGTGAACACCCGGCGGATGGCCGAACGACTGGCCCGTCACCTGAGCGACCGGTTGGGCGACGACGCCGTCACGGCGCACCACGGAAGCCTCTCCAAGGAGATGCGTCTCGACGCCGAGACGCGGCTCAAGGCGGGAGTCCTGCGGGCCCTCGTCGCGACAGCATCGCTCGAACTCGGGATCGACATCGGGCACGTGGACCTCGTTTGCCAGATTGGATCGCCGCACCGGATTGCCACGCTGCTGCAGCGGGTGGGCCGATCCGGACATACGATCGCGGGACTCCCCAAGGGACGGGTTTTTCCGACTTCCCGCGACGACCTCATCGAGTGCGCGGCCTTGCTGCGATCGGTGCGGCGCGGCGACCTCGATGCGATCGTCGCCCACGACGCGCCGCTCGACGTCCTGGCGCAGCAACTGGTGGCCGAAACGGCATGCGCCGAGTACCGCGAGGACGACCTCTTTGCGCTCGTGCGAGGCGCGTGGCCATACCGCGATCTCACACGCGCGCAGTTCGACGCCGTCGTCAGCATGTCGTCGGAAGGATTCTCGACGAGAAAAGGCCGGCGCGCCGCGCTCATCCACCGCGACGAGGTCAACGCAATCCTCCGCGGGCGGCGCGGCAGCCGGCTGCTGGCGCAGACATCCGGTGGCGCCATTCCCGAGATCGCGGATTTTCGCGTCATCCTGGACCCTGAAGAGACCTTCATCGGCACGCTCAACGAGGACTTCGCCATCGAGTCGATCGCCGGCGATATCTTTCAACTTGGCAACGCCTCGTGGCGCATTCTGCAGGTGACCTCGGGGACCGTGCGCGTGGCGGACGCCAAAGGCGCGCCCCCGACCATCCCCTTCTGGCTCGGCGAGGCGCCGGCCAGAAGCGACGAGCTGTCGAAGGCGGTCAGCGATCTGCGCGCGGCGATCGATGGCCGGCTCGCGCAGGAGACACCGGCGGCCGCTCAATCGACGGTTCGCGATGTGACGGCGTGGCTCGTTGAGGAGACGGGACTGAGAAGCGACGCGGCGGAGCAGGCCGTCGCCTACCTGGCTGATGGACGGCGGGTGCTCGGCGTGATTCCGTCGCAGAACACGCTCGTTCTCGAACGGTTCTTCGACGAATCTGGCGGCATGCAGCTCGTCCTGCACGCGCCGTTCGGCAGCCGCGTCACGAAGGCCTGGGGCCTTGCGCTGCGAAAGCGCTTCTGCCGTCAGTTCAACTTCGAGCTGCAGGCCGCGGCGACTGACGACGGCCTGATGCTCTCTCTCGGCCCTCAGCACTCGTTCCCGCTCTCGGACGTGTTCCGCTACCTGCACCCCGAAACGACCCGCGACGTGCTCGTGCAGGCGTTTCTCGACGCACCGGTCTTCGAGACGCGGTGGCGGTGGAACGCGACGATTTCGCTCGCCGTTCCGCGCACGCGAGGCGGGCGGAAGATCGCGCCCCAGGTGCAACGGATGCTGGCCGCGGATCTGCTGGCCTCTGTCTTCCCCGATGCCGCCGCGTGCCTCGAGAACATCCCCGGCGATCGCCAGATTCCCGATCACCCGCTCGTCGCGCAGACGGTTCGTGATTGCCTCGAAGAAGCGATGGATCTCGATGGCCTCAACGCCGTGCTGGGACGGATTCATCGCGGCGAATTGAAGCTCGTGTCGCGAGACACGCCGGAGCCCTCGGTGTTCGCCCACGAGATCCTCGGCGCAAAACCGTACGCGTTTCTCGATGATGCGCCCCTCGAAGAGCGTCGGAGTCGTGCCGTTCAGACGCGACGCGGGACCGACGCCGGCGCCGGCGAACTTGGCATGCTCGACCAGGCGGCAATCGATCGGGTCCGCGACGAGGCGCGCCCGGATCCGCGCAATGCCGACGAGCTGCACGATGCGCTCATGACGTGCGGCTACCTCCTCGACAGCGAGATGGGCGAGGGGGCCCGAGCGTTTCACGATGCGCTGGCCGGCGCCTCTCGCAGCTGCCACTGCCGCCTCGACGACACCGGTCGAACGGAGCTGCTGAGCGTTGCGGCAGAGCGGCTTCCCGAGCTCCTCGCGATTCACCCGGAGGCAGTCCTCGAGCCACCCATCGCGGCGCCGCTCTCCCGCGCGCGTGAGTGGGAGCGGGCCGCCGCGATCGCCGAGCTCGTTCGCGGCCGTCTTTGCCTGGTGGGTCCGACCACTGCGGACCAGCTGGCTCGATCGCTAGCGATTGCCACGAAGGAGGCAGATGCGGCGCTCCTGGCGCTCGAATCGGAGGGCGTGGTGCTCCGAGGTCGCTTCACCGCCCAGGCAGGGCGGTATCGAGTGGTGCGATCGAGCGCTCCTCGCGCGCATTCACCGCTACACGCTCAACCGGCTTCGCGCCGAGATCGAGCCGGTCAGCCCGGCCGACTTCATGCGGTTTCTCTTCAGGTGGCAGCACCTCGATCCCGTCGCTCGGCTGGCCGGACTCGACGGACTGCGAGAAGCACTGACGCAGCTCGACGGATTCGAGCTTGCCGGGGCGGCGTGGGAACGCTCGGTCCTTCCTGCCCGCGTCGAGGGCTACGAGCCGTCGATGCTCGATATGTTGTGTTTCGCTGGAGAGGTCGGCTGGGCGCGCGTCTCGCCGCGGTCGGTCGCGCTCGCGGAACCTGCGCAGCTCACCCCTGCCACGCCGGTCGCGCTTTTTCAACGCGATCACAGCGAGGCCTGGCAGGCTCTGCGGCGCGTCGCGGACGATCCCGAGCGCAGACTCACCGACACGGCCAGGCGCGTGCTGGACGTGCTGCGCAGCAGGGGCGCGTCATTCTTCAACGACGTGCGCGTCGCGAGCGGCCTCGACGCCGAAGACACACGCCGAGGGCTCGGCGCGCTCGTCGCGAGCGGCCTGGCCGCCTCTGATGGGTTCTCGGGTCTGAGGGCGCTCCTGGTGCGCGCGTCCGGCCGCCCGATCGTGCGCGATCGCCGGGCGAGCTTCGCCGGGCGCTGGAGCACGATCCCCACTCCCCATCTGGCGGCAGAGGATAGCGCGGTGATCGAGGCCGAAGCGTGGGCACTGCTCCGCCGCTACGGCGTCGTCTTCCACCGCCTGCTGACTCGGGAGAGCATCGTGGCGCCGTGGCGCGATCTCGCCCGCGTCTACCGCCGGCTCGAGGCGCGCGGGGAGATCCGCGGCGGACGATTCGTATCCGGAATGTCGGGTGAACAGTTCGCGATGCCTGAGGCCATCGAGCGACTGCGCGAAGTGCGGCGTACGCCCAGCAACGGCCGACTCCTCGCGATTGGCACAGCTGATCCGCTGAACCTCGCCGGAATCGTCACCGCAGGCGATCGCATCCGAAGCACCGCGCGCAATCGAATGGTCTACCGCGACGGTGTTCCGCTAGCGCAGTTCTCCAACCGCTTTCACGTGAGAAGAGAGCGGGCAGCTCGCCAGCTCGCGCTCCGGCCGCATAATTGTCCGTCAGCGCTTCGATCTCGGCGCGCGTCAGCGCCAACGCTCGGATCGCGCGGGCCAGCAACGGCATAAGTTCCTCGATGCGTTGTGTGCGCACAACGGTATCGGGTGTGGATCCGCGGCTCCCTGGCCGCATCAGCGGGAGCGTGCGCAGCATGTCGTAGACTGCCTCACAGATCGGCCTGCATCAGCGCACGCGCCAGGGGGGACCGCTCTGCGGCACTGGCCGTGACCGTCTTGAGCGCCTTTACGAACTGCGGATACCGCGGCTCGAGTAGTATCCGCCACCGGCTGTCCGGCGACATGTCGAAGGCGCTGCTTCCCATCCAGGTCCAGGATCGGTACAGCGGGTCAATCGCACGATCGCCACTCTCGATGCGGATCACGCGCCGCTCGCTCAGGGCCAGACTTTCGTGTGCCATCTCGACGAGCGGTTATGGAAGGTGGCATCGTCCGAACGCTGACCGCTCTCGACGCCCCCGCGCAGCGGGAGGTTGCGAGCGCGCTACGGGCGCGACGCGCAACTGCGAGCGTCTTGTAGACCCGGCCAAGCCGAGCGCTCCGCGCTGAAGCCTTTTAGACTACCGCGTCCGCCGGCCGCGGCCGCCGAATCGGCTCGGACGGCTCGGACGATGACCGTGTCCTGATGGCCCCGACGGGCGCGGCGGCCGATGACCACCATCTCCATGCGGCTGTGACGGCGTAACAGGACGCCCGCGCTGGGCGGCGGAGCGGCGCGCGGCGTTGGCGGCGGCGCGCTCGCGCTCTCCCCGCTTCCTTGCCCTGATCTCCGCGATGCGCTGCGCGAGCGGAATCTCCAGCCTGGCCTGCGGGCGCGCCGCGTAGTCGAAGTCCGGGACGGTGACGCGCGGCAGCCGCCGTCCGAGCACGCGCTCGATGTCCTTCAGCTCGCCCTCCTCCTGCGGCGAGACGAACGTGAAGGCTTCGCCGGTCATCTCCGCGCGGCCCGTGCGTCCGACGCGATGAATGTAGTCGTCGGGCGCCATCGGCACATCGAAGTTCACCACGTGGCCGAGCGCTTCGACGTCGATGCCGCGGGCCGCAATGTCGGTCGCGACGAGCACGGGATAGGTCCCGTTCCTGAAGCCCGCGAGCGCCGCCGTGCGCTGCGCCTGCGAGCGGTTCCCGTGGATCCGCTCCGTCTTGATGCCGCTCCGAACCAGGAAGTCCGCCAGCCGGTTCGCCCGATGTTTCGTCCGGGTGAAGATCAGCGCCTGCGTCATCGTCCCGCGCGTCAGCAAGTGCACGGCCAGCACCGGCTTCAGTTCTTGCGGCACCGGATAGACCGCCTGCGTGATCCCCGAGGCGGGCGCGGCCTGGCGCTGCATCTGAATCGTCACAGGATTACGGAGCATTTCGCTGGACAGCGCCGCAATCGGCGGCGGCATCGTCGCGCTGAAGAAGAGCGTCTGGCGGCGCGTTGGCAAGTGCGTCAGGATCTTGCGGATCTCGGGCAGGAACCCCATGTCGAGCATGCGGTCCGCCTCGTCGAGGACGAGGTGTTCGAGATGGCTCATCTTCGCGTAACCCGAGCGCATGTGGTCCAGCAGCCGGCCCGGTGTCGCAACGATGATGTCGACGCCGCTCTTGAACGCGTGCTCCTGCGGCCCCATTCCTACGCCTCCATAGACCGCCGCGCCGGTGATCGGCGTGTGGACGGCGAGTGCGTTGAGGTCCTCGAGAATCTGCGCCGCGAGCTCACGCGTCGGCGCAAGTACGAGCGCACGCGTGGTCCGGCGAGGCTTGTCGATCAGCCGGTTCAGGATGGGAAGCAGAAACGCCGCCGTCTTGCCGCTGCCGGTTTGTGCGGTTGCGATGACGTCCCTGCCCTGCATCGCAGGGGGAATCGCCTCAGCTTGAATGGTCGTGGGCCGAACGAAGCCCAGCTCCTTGATGCCCTGCAGAAGAGAAGGATGAAGCCCGAGATGGTTGAATGGCACGGATCATTATGTCATTACGAAGGCTCAGGGATCAGGGATCAGGGATCAGGCCAAGAGCCCTGAGCGCCTAGTCGTGCGGCCGAGATCGGAAGGATCTTCCTGATCCCTGATCCCCGAGCCCCGAATAACCAACAGCCAGCTGCCAGCTGCCCGTAACAGTCCCCCATCGCCCCGAAGCTCTGAGAGGCGATATGATGCTGCGTTGGTTTCGATGACATTCACGGAGGGAATCCGATGAGACGACGTGAATTCCTGGCGACGGTGGCGGCCGCAAGCATTCTGCCTCAGGTAACCGGTCGGGCTGCCTCGCCGGCGCCAGCGGCTGCGGCCCCCGATCAGCTGAAGCTCGGCGTTGCCTCATATTCCCTGCGCAAGTTCCCCTTCGACAAGGCCCTCGAGATGGCCAAGGCCTGCGACGTCAGATACATCAATTTCAAGGATGTGCATCTGCCCCGGACCGATCCGCCCGAGGCGATCAAGGCGGCTCGTGCCAAGACCGAGGCCGCGGGCTTCACGATCATGGGCGGCGGCACCATCACGTGGGTGCAGAAGGGTCCAAGCTGGCAGCCGAGCGACGCGGAGCAGGTGCGCAAGGACTTCGAATACGCGAAGCTTGCCGGGATGCCGCTCATCGTTGCGGCGCCGAGCTTCGAGGCGCTGGACACGGTGGAGAAGACGGCGAAGGAGTTCGACATCAAGGTCGCCATCCACAATCACGGCCCCGAGGACAAGTTCTTCCCGTCGCCGTACGATGTGTACAAGCACGTCAAAGGGCGCGACAAGCACATGGGGCTGTGCGTGGACATCGGCCACACGTGGCGCGCCGGCGTCGATCCGACGAAGGCCATCCTCGAGCTGCACGAGCGGGTCTACGATCTCCACGTCAAGGACCTGAGCAACTTGAAGGATCGTGACAGCCAGGTGATCGTCGGGAAGGGCGCCATCGACTTCCCCGCCCTCTTCCGTGCGCTCGTCAAGATCGGCTATACGGGTCATGTCGGTCTCGAATACGAGATCGATGTGGACAATCCGCTGCCGGGAATGCTCCAGTCGTTCGCCTACATGCGCGGCGTCCTCGGAGGCATCAGGCAGACGTAGACGGGCAGAGTCACGAGGCAGCTCGCGAGAACAACAGGAGATCGAGATGCGGACATCGATGAAACAGACAACTCTCGGCGTGACAGCGGCGGCAATTGGGTTGGCTGCGGCTGCCTTGATGGCTTCGCCGCCCGTGCAGCAACCGCCCGCCGGCGCGGCTCAGCCTCCGGCAGGCGGACGACAGGGTGGCGGACGACAGGGACCGGCCCCAGGCGGGTTCCAGCGGCCTCCCTCGCTCCCGTTCCCCGACGGGTCCCCGGTGGTCGAGGCGCTCGGCGGTCAGCTGCGCGTCGTACCCTTGGTCAAGGGCCTCGCGACGCCGTGGAGCCTCGCGTTCCTGCCGAACGGCGACATGCTCGTCACCGAGAAGGCGGGAAAGCTGAGGATCGTCCGCGGCGGCGCGCTCGACCCTCTGCCGATAGCCGGCATCCCCGAAGTGTTTGCGGTCGGCCAGGGCGGGCTGCTCGAGGTCGCCCTCCATCCGCAGTTCGCGCAGAACCAGTTCGTCTACCTGACCTACTCGAAGGGGAAGGACAAGGAGGGGACGACGGCGCTCGCGCGCGGGCGGTTCGACGGCAAGGCGCTCGTCGACCTGAAGGACCTGCTCGTCACCGACAACTGGAACCAGGGCGGCGTCCACTTCGGGTCGAAGCTCGCCTTCGGCAAGGACGGCATGCTCTACATGAGCGTCGGCGAGCGCAACGACCGCGTCCGCGCGCAGAACACCAACATCCACGGCGGCAAGATCCTGCGGCTCAAAGACGACGGCTCCGTGCCTCCCGACAATCCGTTCGTGGGCAAGGCTGGATACAAGCCCGAGATCTTCACGTGGGGGCACCGCAACATTCAGGGGCTCGCCGTCCATCCCGACACCGGCGCCGTCTGGGCCACCGAACACGGCCCGCAGGGCGGCGACGAGCTCAACCTGATCGAGGCGGGCAAGAACTACGGCTGGCCCGTCATCACGTTCGGCCGCGAGTACAGCGGCGAAGTCATCAGTCCGCAGCCCGCTCAAGAAGGCATGGAACAGCCGTTCATGTTCTGGGCGCCGTCGCCGGGCCTTTCAGGGATGGTGATCTACAGCGGCGACAAGTACGCCGGGTGGAAGGGTCAGTTCTTCCTCGGTGCGCTCGCTGGCACGGGTGTCTGGCGCGTCGGGATGAACGGGCGAGGCCTCGCCGGACGCGAACTGATGCTCGGTTCGCTGCGCCAGCGCATCCGCGACGTCCGCCAGGGCCCCGATGGGCTGCTGTATCTCGTCGTCGACGCCAACCCCGGCGGGATCCTGCGGCTCGAGCCCGTCGCGACGCCTGCCGGCTCCGGACAGTAACAAGCGGGGTCAGCTCTCACCGGGGGACTTCGTCCCCCGGACCCCCTTACACGCTTCCGCCTTCGCGCGAAGCGCTACGGCGAGACCTCGCCGGAGCCTTGGCGTAGGCGGGCCCTCGCGGGGACCCCGACGCCCCGCTCCGCTCGCGTGGCTCGCTCGCTGCGCTCCTCCGCCTTGCTTCACAAGGTCTCAGCGCTTGGGTGTCAGAATCTCCCGCAACACGCGCCCGTCGACGTTTCCAAGCGATAACCCGAGTAAGTCAGCCATGGTCGGCGCCACGTCGACATTGTCGATCGTGTCGATCTTCGTGCCAGGCGCGATACCCGCACCTGCCGCGATGAAGAGGGCGCTCAGGTCCGGATCCGTCGCCGGGTAGCCGTGCGCGCCGAGACTTCCCTCCGGCGCATCAACCACGACATCGTCCCCTGCTGCGGCCGTGAACGAGTAGCCTTCCCTCGGTGTGATGAAAAACACACCCATCTGGTCGTTCACGCTCGGAAGCGGCAGGCCGAAGCGGCCGTAATCGGCAGGTTCGATGATGGCGTCGATGCCCTCGATGCCGGCCATCGCCTTCCGGGCACGAGCGAGGATGTCGCCCGTTGGATCCGGCACGGTCAAGTAAACGATTGCCGACCCGCCTTCCGGCACGACGTACGCCTCGGACTGGACGATCTTTCCGTCCTGAACCTTGAGCAGGCCGGCCTTCAGGAATGCTGCGTTGAGCCTGATTTGCCGCTTGACCAGCTTGAACCCGTGATCGGAGACGACCAGGAAGGTCGTGCGCTCGGTCAGCCCGGCCTGTTCGACCGCGTTCACGATCTCGGCGACCTGCGCGTCGAGGTGCGCCATCGCCGTCATCGCCGCGGGCGTCCGCGGACCGTATCGATGCTGGGTGGAGTCGAGGTTGAGCAGGTGATACATCATCAGGTTCGGCTTGTGCTGGCGGATGATGTGCGCCGCCGCCTGTGTCCAGATGTGATCGCGCCAGATGATGTTGCGTGTGGCAAACGTCTCGAGCTCCGCCTGCGAGAGAACACCGGCCTTGACGAGCTGCTGCGCGATCTGGCCGTCGGGCGCAGGACGCTCGGGAAACTCCCAGGTCACCGTCGGCGCCGCTTGAATCGCCACCCAGTCGACCTGCGCCGTCGTCATCCCGCGTGCGTGCGCGATGTCGTACAGGGTCTTGACGCGCACCATCTCGTCCCGCGGGAGCCAAGGCTCGACGCGAGGCGGCACGCCGGGGTCGCGCTTGAGCAGGCCGTTGAAGAGCACGCCGTGCTTCGCGGGCGTGACGCCGGTGATGAGGGTCGTGTGGTTCGGCCATGTCACCGTCGGGTTCACCGGCCGCATCCCCCTGGCTACCGCCCCGCGCGCGGCCAGCCGGCGCAGCATCGGCACGGGGAGGTACGGGTCATCCAGCGCCCAGCTCGGGAAACCGTCGAGGCTGATGAGCACGACGTGTCGGGAAGATGTCTGTGGTTGGGAAGATTCAGTAGCCGCCACGAGCGCGACCGATACGGCGGCGAGAAGACCGAGACAGCCCAGTAGCCGGTACACTCGTGACGTCATTCGATCGTTCCTCCGAGGACTACAACCTGTCTCATGAACCAAGAGCCAGCTTGAACGCGCCGACGGCCGAGGCTCACGATGAGCACTCCACGGATCCATCGTGAACATCATGTCATCGTCGCCATCGTGCTTGGACCGTAGTACGGGAGTAGCTATTCTGTCATTTCGCAGCCGGCCGGGGACCTGAGCCCCGCCGCGTACGTCTCAACTAACGACATGATCCCATTTTCGATCCTCGATCTCGCCCCTATTGTCGAGGGCGGCAGCGCCGCCCAGGCGTTCCGTAACAGCCTGGACCTCGCGCAGCACGCTGAACAGTGGGGCTACCACCGCTACTGGCTGGCGGAGCACCACAACATGCCGGCCGTCGCGAGCGCGGCTACGTCGGTCGTGATCGCGCACGTGGCGGGCGGGACGTCGACCATCAGAGTCGGCGCGGGCGGCATCATGCTGCCCAACCATTCGCCGCTCGTCATCGCCGAACAGTTCGGCACCCTCGAGTCGCTCTTCCCCGGCCGCATCGACCTCGGGCTGGGCCGGGCGCCCGGCAGCGACCAGGTGACGGCGGTGGCCCTGCGCCGCCACCTGAACGTCGACTCGTTCCCACAGGATGTTCAGGAACTCATCGCGCTCTTCCGCGAGCCTGCGCCGGGGCAACGCGTCAGAGCGGTTCCTGGTGCGGGTTTGCACGTACCGATCTGGATCCTCGGATCGAGTCTGTTCGGCGCGCAGCTCGCCGCCGAGCTCGGCCTGCCGTTTGCGTTCGCGTCGCACTTCGCACCGGCGCAGATGATGTCGGCGATCGACATCTACCGCCGCCAGTTCAGTCCCCAGACGGTCCCGGGCGCGCTCGAGCGCCCGCACCTGATGCTCGGCGTCAACGTCGTCGCGGCAGACACCGACGAGGAAGCGCGGCGGCTCTTTACTTCGCACCAGCAGATTTTTCTCGCGCTCCGCCGGGGCACACTGGGTCGGGTACCGCCGCCGGTCGATCCGGATCGTTTCGAGGCGGCGCTCACGCCGCTCGAACGAATGGAGTTGCAGCACGTGCTGGGAACGGCAATCGTCGGCTCACCAGACACCGTCGGGCGCGGCCTGTCCGACTTTCTGACCAGAACCGAAGCCGACGAGATCATCATCGCCGCGCAAGTCTTCGATCATGCGGCGCGAGTGCATTCGTACGAAATCACCGCGCACTTGCGTGACCAGCTCACGCGTACGGTCACAACAGAGTCGCGATCTGCCTGAACGAGGGCCGTCATCGCAACCTCGCGGCGGCGCATCAATCGCCGACGGTTGACCCTTGGATTTTGGCTCAGGCTCGCCCTGAGTCTTGTCGAGCGGCAACCGACGGAGCCCGAGTCACCACATATATCCCCGCAAGAACCAACGCGCCACCCGCCAGGTAGGGTATGGTGAGCGGCTCGCCGAGCAGCGGCACCGCCAGTATCGCCGTCAACGGCACTTGCGCAAGGAGGCCGACCGACGTGATGGTGGCCGGAAGGTGTCCGAGCGCGTACGCCAGGCCGAGGTAGGCGCCGAGCTGCGAGATCAGGCCAAGGCCCATCAGCGCGAACCACGTTTCGCGCCGAAACCTGACAAAGGCGCGCCCACGATCGCGCACACGGCGAGCAGCGTCAGTACGCTGCCAGCGACGGCGATCGTACTGAAGGTCAATGTGTCCATTTCCTCGCGCACGTGTTCGGTTGCGAGCAGGTAGGCGGCGAAGAATGCCGCCGCGCCCAATGACATGAGCGCACCAGTCAGATCGCCGGTCGAGCCCTGAGGCCGCGCGGCGTTGGCAATCATCACAATCGCGGCGCCGGACATCGCGAGCGCCAGGCCGATCCAGAATTTACGCGTCGGCCGCCGCCGGAAAAAAATCCACGTCCCGATGCCAACAAAAATCGGCGCGTTGTTGCCGAATAGCGTCGCGGTCGTCGCCGTCGTGCGCATCACGGAGGTGTTGTAGAGGGCGAGGTCGAAACCAAAGAAGACGCCGCCAACGAGCGCCAGCAGGAACGCCCGCCGGCTGACGCGGGCAACCCGTGCGCGCTCACGCGCTGACACCAGCGCGGAGAGGACTCTCCACGGCACGAGCACGAGCGCCGCGATGAAGACGCGGTAGAAAGCAGAGGAGGGTCCCGGAACGTCGGACCAGCGGATGAAGATCGCCGACCACGCAATTCCCGAGATGGCGACGAGGAGGGCGGCGTATGCAAGCCACGCATGGTCGCGGCGATTCCGGGCTTTGACCGACAAGGGAATCGATAGTATCAGTCCACCTGTTACAATGCGCGTCACGGAGGCTCCAGCATGTCATCGCCGGTTTCGCGACGCAACTTTGCCCGCCTCTTCGCGCTCGGTGGCTCCGCCGCGCTCTTCAGCGACCCGGCGTGGGCGCAGCAGGCCCCAGCGGGCGGCCCGCTCGCAATCGGAGGCACGTCTGCCGGCGAAACGTTCTGGACGAGCGTGCGCGCCCAGTTCGTCGTGCCGCCCGAGCTGGCCGTGATGAACGCCGCCAACCTGTGCCCCGCCTCGAGAACGGCACTCGAGACACTTCAACGCGAAACGCAGAGCGTCGATCGGGATCCGTCGCCGAACAATCGCGCCAGGCTCTACCCGGAGAAGGAGAACACGCGCAAGGCGCTCGCGGAGTTCCTGCGCGTGACGCCGGACGAGATCATCATCACGCGCAACACCAGCGAGTCGAACAACCTCGTGTCGAACGGTCTGGACCTCAAGGCCGGCGACGAAGTCATCGTTCATGGGGACAACCACCCGAGCAACCTCAACGCCTGGCGCGAAAAGGGCAGGCGCTTCGGGTTCACGGTCGTGACGGTCGAGCAGAAGAACCCGCATCCCGGCCACGATTACTACGCGGACGCGTTCACGCGCGCCATCACTCCGCGGACGAAGGTGCTCTGCTTCACCCACCTCTCGAGCACGGTTGGCGATCTGATGCCGGCCAAGGAGCTGTGCCGGATCGCGCGCGAGCGCGGTGTCTTGACGCTCGTCGACGGAGCGCAGAGCTTCGGGCTGCTCGACGTCAACCTCGGTGACATGCAGCCGGACTTCTACTCGGGGAGCGCCCACAAGTGGCCGTGCGGCGCGCGCGAGTGCGGGGTGCTCTTCGTCAACAGGACTGCGCAGGCGCGGCTCTGGCCCAGCATCTACAGCGCCTATCCCGGAGCGGTGGGCTTCTCGCGGACGTTCGAGGGCTTCGGACAGCGCGACGAGGCCACGATGATCGCGCTCCGCGCGGCATTGGCGTTCCAGGACAAGGTCGGACGCGCCGCGATCGAGGAGCGAGGACGTCAGCTAGCGACGCAGCTCGTCGCCGGGCTGGGCAAGTTGCCCGGCGTCAAGGTCTGGACCTCACCCTCGCCCGAGCTGCGCGCCGCGGTCGTGTCGTTCCTTCCCGGCACGCTCGACGCCAACAAGCTCGCAACGGCGCTTTACGAGAAGGACAAGATCGGGATCACGACGCGCGGCGGCCAGGATCGCGCCGGCATCCGTGTCTCCCCGCATTTCTACAACAGCCCGACGGAAGTGGATCGGCTGCTGGCCGCGCTGGGAGGATACCTGAAGACTGGCGTGTAACCTCGCGGCGGGCAGGCTCGAGCGATTCTCACTACTTTGTAGCGCGTAGTGTCCGGCTTTAGCCGGACTTCAGCGTGTCCGCCTAAAGGCGGACACTACGGACAAATGAAAAACGCTCTAAACTAACTCAGCGCGGCGATGTTCTGAGCTCAGGGACGTACCGGATCGCGATGTTTGCTGCCAGACCTTCGTAGGGGGCGTCAGAGAGATTCGTCAGGATTATCACGGCAAGACGCCGGCTCGGCCAGCGTGAATAGGCTGCCCGGAATCCATTCATCGACCCTCCGTGCCGAATCATCGGCTCACCGGTCGGAGCCGGAGAACCGGCGGGCCAGTCGTCGAGCTGCCAGCCGAATCCATACGGGTAGGTTCGCCCGTCATTCAGCGTCACCGGCGTCCACATTTCCTTCTTGGTTGGTGCCTTCAGAACCTGGTCACCGAGCAGCGCCGTCTCCCACTTTGCGAGGTCCAGTACGGTCGAGAGGAAGGCGCCGCTCGGGCGCACCGCCGGCCAGTCGTCCTCGTTCTGCAGTGTGCCCGCCTTCCACGCGTAGCCCCGGGCGCGGTTGGCGACGATGTCCGCGAGCGTCGTCACCCGCGTGGCGGTCATGCCCAGCGGAATGAACACCCGCTCGCTGAGGAAGTCGGCCCACGGTTTTCCGCTGACTCTTGTGATGACTTCTGCCAGTGCAAAGTAGCCGACGTTGCAGTACTCGTATCTCTCTCCCGGCGTGAACCGTAGCGGAACCGGATACGCTGTTTCGATGACGGCGATCTCGGGCTGCAGCTTGTAAGGGTCGAATCCCGGCGCCTCACGCACGATGCCGGAGGTGTGGGTGAGCAGATGCCGAATCGTGATGGCCTCCCACGTGGCGGGCGTCCCTGGCAGGTACTTGCTGACCTTGTCGCCCACCGCCATCCGGCCGTCCTGAACGAGCAGCATGATCCCGGTAGCAATGAACTGTTTGCTCACCGATCCAATCTTGAAGACCGTATCGGGCCGGGCAGGAACTCGATGTTCCACATCCGCAAACCCATACGCCTCCGCCTTGACCAGAGAGCCGTCCTTGATCACGGCAATGGACACGGCGGGCACGTGCTGTTTCTCCATCCACCCCTTGACGACCTCATCGATGGGCTGCGCGTGAACCGCGACCGCGGCGACAAGAACGGATGCAAGGAGAAGAAGATGATGATGACGCCGGCGATTCATGTATCACTCCAAACAGAGCGTTGACGCAATGGCTCCACCACGGTTGAAACTGCTCAGGATCCGTAGGTCCTGAAACGAAAGTCGAAGGCGCCGTCGTTCCAGGGCGAGCCGTTGAAATACGCAACTCCGCCCGGATACGTGTTCAGGCCGTACCGCCAACCGAAGACATCTTTGTTGGTGTCTTCCACGAGCAAGTGCAACGGGGAGCCTGGTGTGACGCTGACGCCTGGCGACGGAAAATCAAACCGAAGCATGCCGTCAAAACCTTCCTCTACCGGCCGGGATGCGGTGGCCAGCTCTCTATTGGCATCCAAGATCCTCACAGTTATGACGTCTCCGCCACGTCCTCGACTGCCGGTCATGACGTCGATTTCGACAGCGGTGAGCCTGGATTTGAGCGGCGTGAACGTCTGAGTGAATCTCGCAACGATCGACCCTCGGCCGATGATGCTCCACGCTCCCTCCCAGGATGGCATGTTGGATTGATCCGGTAGTTCTATTCCCGGCTGCACCGGCGCTGCGCGCTGCTCGCAATTTACAGCGGACAGGCAAAACCCGAGAAGGGCGATACCCACGAGAACGCGATCGAGCTGTCTCATGGCGGAGTCACACGTGGAGTCGGGAGCACGCGTTTGAGTCTCTGTCTGGCCAACAGCCAGTGTTCACCAGCGGCCACACATCATCGCAGCGGCGACGCTCTAATGCAATCTTGTTGATGGCGGCCAGCCAACCGCTACCGCTCTCGCGATGACGCGACAGCCACGACGAGTCGCGTGAGCATATCGAGATCCCGCAGGTCGAGCACCTCACCGGGCGAGTGACTGTAGCGGCCTGGCCAGGACAGCCCCTGGTTCGGCGCGCCCCAGAAGGTGAAGACAGAGCCGTCGGTACCGCCCTGCGTCAATCCCATCTGCAGCGGAATGCCCGCGGCGGCGGCCGCCCGGCGCACGCGTTCCCGTTCCTCGTCGGGCGACACGTTCGCGCTCTCGATCGCGCGGAACACGGGACCTTTCCCGAGCGGCGCATACGCGAAATGCGGCGACTCGAGCGGCGTGTCGGAGGAGACAAACGTGTCGAGCGAGTAGATCCGCCTCGTGGTCCGGCCGAAGCGGCGGGCCATCGCCGTGGCGCCGCGCAGGCCGCCTTCCTCATGAACCGACCAGGCGAAGATCACTCTGCCAGGCAGCCGGTCGGGGTTGATCTGGTTGATCGCGCGCACGAGCGCCGTCGTCCCGGCGCGGTCGTCAAGGGATCGGGCCGCGAACCGCGTCCGCCCGAGCCGCTGTCCCGCCTTGTGACTCGTCACCTGCATGCCCACCACGACGCCGCGCGCCGCCAGGCCTTGCGCGTCCAGACCAAACCACGCTTGCAGAGGACCGGGATTCTTGCGCGGTGCCGCGGATCGAATCCGGAAGACGCCACGGAGCGGCGGCGGCGCCGTCGCAGCGAGTGAATGGGTCTTCCAGCGCGCGTCGATGTTGTCGCCCAATCCTGTGACCGTGCTGGGCGCCCCCTGCGGATCGAAATGGACGAGCGCCGTCTGGCCTTCCCACGCGGATGCCACGGCGCCCCCCTGCCCCGCGAGTGAGAGCGTGCCGTCGGGAGCGATCGACTCGATCACGTAGCCGACCTCGTCCATGTGTGCCATGAAGACCGTCGCGTCGCCCTGTGGTCCCGCCTCCACGGTGATGTTACCGATGTCGTCTACGACCGCGCGCTCCCGCGCCCAGGACGGCAGCGCCGCCAGCACAGCACGGCGGACGGACCACTCGTGCCCCGATACCCCGTGGCGCTCGACGAAATCGGACAGGACCGATGCCACCTCGGTGAACGCGGCGTCCGCACGATTGATCCTCAGCGGGGCCGGAGGTGGCGCCGCGACCCAGCCCTGACTCGGGGCGTTGGCCAGACCGGCCGACGTCGCGGCGGCACCGAGCAGCCACTCCGCCTCAGCCGCGCGCAAGATCTCCAGGTGCGAGCCCGTTTGCGTGACCGATGGCACCAGCCATCGCACAGCCTTCAGGCCGGAGGCTTCGAGCACAGTACCGAAGCGGCCGAGCTCTTTCGCCGATCGTTCGGTGTCGGCCCGCGAGTCTGCTCCGGGCGCCAGCACCGTCATCTGGTCGGCGCGCTCGCCTCGAGCCACGAACGAGGAGAGACCGACCCATCCCGTGACTTCCTGCGCACTCAGAACGAATGTCGTACGACCTTGGATGCCGTCTCGTCGTGCGGCCGCAGCGGCCGCGACGACCGCCGCGCACCCACCTCGTCGCCCGACGTCCGGGCCCGCCACACCGCCTGCGATCGGCCACGGTGGAAGCTGACGCGAGACAGGATCCAGCAACGCGATGCCGAGCGCCTCGACGTCGGCGCGCGACTCGGCGCCCACGTCCAGCCAGAGATCGTCAGCGGTTGCGACAGAGGTCTCGTTTGCGTGCTGCTGTGCGAAGTGCCCGTTCGTCCTGGCGATGACGCCGGCGACGGGCCCGGCGGTCGTCAGCACGCGCACCTGCTGTGCCTCAAATTGCTGGTCCCACAACGGGTGCCGGGAGCCGCTGCCAATCCGATGCAGCCGCAGGTAACCATCGTCCCTGACCTGCGACACGGCATAGCTCGGACGATCCAGCGCACATGCGACGATGCGGTGCGGCGAGCCGGTGCCGACGGTCGTGACGACGTTGCCGTACGCGTCAGCACTCCAACCGCCGAGGGCCAACGCTAGTGCCGGCGCGACCCGCCGCTCGTAACCGGTGGCAGCGTCGACCGCGACCCACGACGCGATGGCCTCGAGATCACGATCCGTGGTCTGCGCGGCGAGAGACGGCGGCAAGGCCGCGTGGAGAGACAGCGTGAGGGCGCAGGCAGGTAAGGATTGTCGAACACTTGGGCGACTGCTCATCGTGGCCTAACTTAGCTCAATGGCTCTTGAGATCCCAGCTGCGCAGGACGAACCCATTCGCCCGTGATCCGAAAGGCGTCGACCTTCGGCCACGCGGCGTCGGCGCACGGAATCCCCCACCAGGCGGCCAGGTATGCACCGCCGTCGACGACAGTCTCCAGCAACTGCGCCGTTGAAGTCCAGACGTACCGCGTCCGCTTCGGCCGGTTCGCCGGAAACTGGTCGCCGCCGAGCCGCCTTCAAATCTTTTCTGGCGTTCGCTCGTATTGGCTGTAGCATATGTGGCTATGACATCTATCGATCGCCGGATGCTCGACCGGGAGCTGAAGAAGGGATCCGCGGAACTGATCATCCTGTCGATTGTCGAGACTCGCGCCCGCCATGGCTACGAGATCAGCCAGCAGATCGAGCAACGGTCCGCCGGGCAGCTGAAGTTTCACATCGCATCGTTGTACCCCCTGCTCTACCGGCTCGAAGAGCGCGGCTGGCTGCAGGGGCGGTGGGTGGAGAAGGTTGGCCAGCGGCGGCGGCGGTACTACCGGCTCACCGCCGAGGGCCGCCGGGTGCTGGCGAGCCAGCGGAACACCTGGCGATCGTTTGTCACCGCGATGCGCCTCATCACTGGAGTCGACAATGCCTGATCCAACGAGGGATTCGAAACCACCGCGGCCCGCGTCGCGGGACTGGTCGACACACCTGCGCCCGCGCCTCGCGCCGCTGGCGCTGACCGCCGCCCGCGAGCGGGAAATCATCGTCGAACTGTCGCAACACCTCGACGATCGCTACGACGCGCTCCGCGCCGACGGCATCGCCGACCACGACGCCCGCCAGCTCGCCCTGGAGGAACTGCGCGACGACGACACGCTCGGCCGCTACATGCGCGCGCTGCGGCAGGCGCATGTGCCGCCGCCGATTGCCGAGGGTTCCCCGCGTCGCGGCCTGGCCGCCGACACGCTCCAGGATCTCCGCTACGCCGCCCGGATGCTGCGCCGCCAGCCCGGCTTCACCATCGCCGTCGTCCTGACGCTGGCCCTCGGCATCGGCGCCAACACCGCAGTTTTCAGTCTCGTCAACGCGACGCTGTTCCAGCGCCTGGGGGTGAGCGATCCCGCCAGCCTCGCCTATGTCTCCCGCGGCAACGGCGGCGTCTTCTCGTATCCGATGTACGCCACGCTGCGCGACCACACGCAGCATTTCGTGGGACTGGCCGGCTGGGGCGGCATCAGCGCGAGCCTCAACGCCGGGGACTCGGCCGAACTTGTGAACGGCCTGATCGTCACCGGCAACTTCTTCGACGTCCTTCAAGTCGGCCCCGCCGAGCGCGGACGGCTGCTGTCGCCTGCCGACGATGTGACGCCGGGCGCGCATCCGGTGGCCGTGATCAGCCACGACTTCTGGCAGACGCGATTCGCCGGCGAGGCCGACGCCGTCGGGCGGGAGGTGCGGTTGAACGGCCACGTCTTCACCGTCGTCGGCGTGGCGCCGGCGGGGTTCGGCGGCCCGGTGCTCGGAGGCGTGCGCAGTCTCTACGTGCCGATGATGATGCAGGCGATCATGCGGCCGCCGCGCGCCAGGTACTCGGGCGATCAGAATCCCGACCTGCTGAATCACCTGACCAACAGCTGGATCAGCGCGGTCGGCCGGTTGAAGCCCAGCGCGCAGATTGGGCCGGCGCGCGCCGAGCTGGAGAGCGTGGCGTCGGAGTTCGTCCGCACGCGGCTACCCGCTGGGGCGGCCCCTGCCAGGGCCACGCCTTCCGCGCCGTTACAGCCCATCTCGGTGGTGGGCCTGGAAGAAGGGACCGACAATCAGCGTCGGCCGCTGCGATCGGCGGCGCTGCTGCTCGGTGGCGTGGTGGGTGCAGTGCTGCTGATTGCCTGCGCCAACATCGCGAACCTGCTGCTGTCGCGCGCCTCGTCCAGGCGCCGGGAAGTGGCGGTCCGCCTGGCGCTCGGGGCCAGCCGCAGCCGGCTTGTGCGCCAGCTCCTGACCGAGAGCGTGCTGTTGTCGCTCCTCGGCGGTGCCGCCGGCGTGGCCATCGCCTGGGCGGTCACCGCCGCGTTCCAGGCGGCGCCGCCACCCGCGGGCGCGCTTCCGCTCACCTTCGATTTCGCGCTCGATCGGCGGGTGCTGCTGTTCTCGCTGCTGCTCTCGTGCGCGACCGGCATCCTCTTCGGCATCGCCCCGGCACTGGAGGCGTCACGTCCCGGCCTGGTGCCTGCGCTCAAGGGCACGGACGCCACGCTCGGCGAGCGCCGGGCGCGCTTCGATCTCAAGAAGATCCTGGTGGTCGGCGAGGTCGCGCTGTCACTGCTGCTGCTGATTGCCGCTGGCCTGTTCGTGCGCGGCCTGCAGTCGGCGCGCGCGATCGATCCCGGCGTCGACGTCGACAAGCTGGTCTCGGCGCCGCTCAGCGTCAATCTTCTGCGCTACACCCGCGCGCAGGGGCGTGAGTTCTATCGGCAGGCGGTCGAGAGGGTGAGAGGACTCCCGGGCGTCGAGTCCGCGACTGTCGCCCGGGTGGCGGTGCTCGGCGGCAGCTCCCGGGTGCTCAGCCTCCACGTCGAAGGGCGGGGCTCGACGCACGAGCGCGCGCAGAGCGAGGGCGGGCGAGCGGCCGCCAACGACGCGAGGCTCATCAACGCGAACGTAGTCGGACGGGAGTTCTTCCAGACGCTCGGCATTGCGCTTGTGAAGGGCCGCGACTTCCGGGACACCGACGTGGAAACCGGACCGCCGGTGGTCATCCTCAACGCGACCGCCGTGGCGATGCAGTTCGCGAACGCCGATCCGATCGGCAGCCGGGTCAGCGTCGATGGTCCGGACGGACCCTGGCGAGAGATCGTCGGCGTCGTTCGCGACAGCAAGTATGGCGCGCTGAGGGAAGAGTCGGTGCCGGTGGCCTACCTGCCGCTCGCGCAGAACCATGAAACCGGCATGACGCTGTACGTCCGCGCGTCGGTCCCACCGGCCTCGCTCGTCGGCGCCCTGCGCCGGGAAATCCAGTCGCTCGAGCCCAACCTTCCGGTGCCCAACATCAGAACGATGGCCGACACCATTGGGACATCGCTGTATGCAGCAAGAATGGGGGCCTGGCTGCTCGCGGTGTTCGGAGGCCTGGCGCTCGTGCTGGCGGTGGTGGGCATCTACGGCGTGCTATCGTTTTCCGTCTCACGCCGTACCCGCGAAATGGGCATTCGACTCGCGCTCGGTGCGGACAGCCATCGCGTCTTCCTGCTGGTGGTCCGCGACGGCATGCTGCTCGTCGGGGTCGGGATCCTGATCGGCTTGGCTGGAGGCCTTGCCGGAGCGCGAGCCCTCGCCAGCTCGCTGCAGGGGGTTTCCTCGACCGATCTACCGACCTTCACCGGGACGATCGCCCTGCTGACCGCCGTCGCGCTGGTGGCGTGCGCGATTCCGGCGCGGCGGGCGATTCGGATCAACCCGATCACGGCGCTCCGTCAGGAGTAAAGTCAGGGACGAGTGTTCCCCATGGTTTTGGCTTCGCCGAGCAACTTTACTGGTTGCGGCAACTCGGTCCAGACCGAGTTGCACTGTCGATTGGTCCGACGCGATCCAAGGCCACCAAGTCAAGGATTGATGTCAAACCGGCGCCCTCGCAATATTTCTGCGTAGGCATCCGGAAACGCATACCCAAGCGAGCGGCCGCCGTGATCAGGTGATGGCCAGGGAATGCCGGTCGCTCGTGAGCGCACGAATCTGCCGAGTCGCAGCCACCATCGCTTTGCCTCTGGATGCGCCGAGCAGCCCACGGGCCGGAAGTAGTCGCCGAGCCAACTGAATCCAGAACGGCCGATCGATTCCGGGTGCTCTCGGCCGTTCGGCGCAAATCTGAAAAGGTAAGGGCCGGGCAAGTTGGCGCCGAACCAGGGTGTGGTGACATCCTCCCGGTCGAGGCGCTGGGTCCAGCCGGCGTACGGATCGGGCACGATCGCATCCTGAACCTCGAGTGAGCCAGACGGGATGTTCAGGGGACCAGCCCCTTTGTGCCACAGGTGGTAACCGCACGGTTCGAGCGCATCAAGCGTATCGACGGCTTGCCAGCGGTACTCGCAACCAGACTGACGGGTCTTAACAATCCACGCGATGGACGATTCGCGATTCAACCAGCATCGGAGCACGTCAGCGTCCCGAGTGGTTATGTAGAGGATGATTTCTACCAATGGCAGATGCTCCTCTTCCCGGTGTTTGAGCGCACCCGCGATCCGACGAATCGGCAACTCGGTCCGGACCGAGTCACATTACACAACATCGGTGTGGAACGGCGGGAAGAACATTTCATTGCTCGCGAGAAAGCCGAGCGACTCGTAGAGGCGCCGCCCGTCGGGCGACGCGTGCAGGACCAGCCGCACAATCCCCGCACCGGGAGCCCAGCTAATGAGCGTGTCCATCAAGCGGCGTGCGACACCCTGGCGACGGTGCGCCCGGTCGACATAAACGTTGAGGATCAAGCCCTCCAGGCCATGCAGCAGGAACTGGCCGGTGAGATCGGGCCGGGGAAGAAGCGGTCGAAACTGGACTCCTGCGCCTCCGATAGCCGAGTGGGGGGATGCGGTGAGTTGGGCCACCCATCCGACGTACTCGCCGCTCGCCAACGCCTTTGCTAAGTAGCCCGCACAGGACTCCAGGAGATGCTCTTCGAGCTCCGGCCCGGTCCGGCCCATGTCCCGAAACATGGCCACTCGCTGGGTGGCGAGGAGGAAGGCATCCTCTGGCGTTGCGCGGCGAATGTCAAAAGAAGTTGTCATGGAGCTACGATGGGTGCCGGGAACCGGCCCGAGAACGGGTCAACTCGACCGAGTCGCAGTGGACTCCGACGCGATCGCCTGCAGCCCGCCCACGAGCCGCCGCAGCCCCTCGATCACCGAATCGGAATCGAGCGCGCCATAGGAGATGCGCACTGAACACGGCGACGGGTCGGCGAACGCGGAGCCTGGAATCGTGGCCACGCGGTGCTCGCGGATCAGGCGCTCGCAGAGCGTCATCGCGTCCATGCGCGCGTGCACGCGGACGAGATAGTAGAAAGCGCCATCCGGCGACGGCACGTCGCACGGCACGTCCGGAGAGCTCAAGGCATCGAAGATGGCCCGGCGCGTGCTGTCGAGCCGCGCAATGTGCGCGCCCGCGAAGGCGCGCCCGACCTCGAGCGCGGCGATCGCGGCGTGCTGCGAGACGGCGGGCGGGCAGATGAGGATCGTGTCCTGGATCTTGTTGACGGCGTCGTGCAGCAGTTCCGGAATCACCATGTAGCCGATCCGCCAGCTCGCCATGCCGTAGGCCTTGGAGAGCGAGAAGAGCGAGATCGTATGGCCGGCCGCATCCGGAAGGCTCCCCGGCGAGAAGTGCTTCACACCGCCGTAGGTGAAGTACTCGTAGGCTTCGTCGTGGATGTGGAAGATGCCGCGATCGCGACAGAGCGCGTTCACCGCCCGCAGCGCGGCCTCGGAATAGACTGCGCCGGTCGGGTTGTTCGGCGAGACCGTGACGACTGCCCGCGTTCGCGGCGTGATCGCGTCCTGGATCGCGCGCAGGTCGAGCTGGTAGTCGCTCGCCGTCGGCGCCGCGACGGCTTTCGCGCCCGCCATCACCACCGCCATCTCGTGGTTGAAGTAGTACGGCACCGGCAGAACGATCTCGTCGTCTGGATCCGTGATCGCGAGGATGGCGTTCATGAACGCCTGGTTGCCGCCGGCCGTCACGAGCGCGCGGCTTTTCGGCCTCACGGCGATACCGTTCTCGCGCGCGAGCTTGACCTCGATCGCTTCGACAAGCGCCGGCAGTCCCTCGACCGGGCCGTATCGATGGTCGGTCAACGTTCCGCCGAACCTGCGGGCCGCGTCGATGGCCTCGCGCGGAGGCTCGGTACGAGACGACGCCCTGCCCGAGCGAGATGGTGCCGGGCGTTTCGGTTGTCCAGCGGCCGACGATGGGGATGACCGGCGCCTGGACGGCCTCGAGGCGCCGCGATTGCTGTTGAAGGGTCTCCACGGGTGACAGGATACCTCGCGGGAGCGGCGTGCTAATCTAGCTCGACCTTGGCGACTGCGATTTCCGTCGATCCCCGGCCACGGCCCGCCCTGCCCTGGCTCATGGCGCTTGCACTCGTGACCGGCAGTAGTCAGGCGGTCCGGACGCAGGGCCCCGCGCCTCCCGCGCCCACACCGAATGCTCCGCCCGGCACCGCGCAGGAATACGTCATCGAGCTGAAACACCTTCGCGCGAAGTACCAGAGCGACGGCAGCGGCGAGCGGCAGCTGAAGGTGCGCGTCAAGGTCCTCACCGAATCGGCGGTACGCGAGTGGGGCCGACTGCCGTTCCCGTATGCCCCGGACACGGAGCAGTTGCAGATCGATCGCGTCCAGGTCCGGAAAGCCGACGGGACCGTGACGGCGAACGCGACCGGCGACGTGCAGGATCTGGCGGTTCGACCCCCTGGAGATCCTGCGGCGCTCGTCGATCTGCGGCAGAAGCAGATCGCGGTGACAGCCTTGCGGCCGGGCGATACGCTCGAACTTGAAGCGACCTGGAAGGTCACCAGGCCGGTGACGCCTGGACATTTCTGGTTCGAGTACCTCGTCAACCGACTCCGGCGCCGTTCTAGACGAACGCCTCGAGGTCGACGTACCAGCGACGTCCACTCCCATTGTCAGAAACCGTCCAGGAGCGGCACTCCAGCCAGCAGGCGAGCCGCGCGTCGAGGGCGGACGCCGGTTGTATCGATGGGTCGCAACGAACACCACCGCCCGGTCCCCTGGTAAGGAGCCTCCTCCCTACACAGGCGACGGCTCGCCGGCTGACGTGCGGGTGACGAGCTACCAGTCCTGGGACGCCGTTGCGCAGTGGTTCGATGGGCTGATGGCCGTGCCCGCCAGTGCGGACGTCAAGGCCAAGGCCCTCGCGCTTACCGAGGGCATCACCGAGCGCTCGAAGAAGATTGATGCGATCTACGACTTCGTCGCGAAGGAGATTCGATACCTCAGCCTCTCGTTCGGTATCGGGCGGTTCGCGCCGCACGCGCCTGGCGACGTGCTCAGGAATGGCTACGGTGACTGCAAGGACAAGGCGGCGCTGCTGGCGTACATGTTGGCCGCCGTTGGCATCGAGTCCCGGCCGGTCCTGCTCCACTCGGAACGATCCCTCGACGCCGGCCTGGCCTCGCCGCTCGAACTCGACCATGTCATCAACGTCGTCCCGAGTGGAGACGACAGCGCCGCCTGGACGTGGATGGATACGACGACGGAGGTCGCGCCCGTCGGCATGCTGCCGGCCACGATTCGTGGCAAGCGAGTCCTCCTGGTCGGTAGCGGGGGCCGAGGCACCCGTCTCGTGACTACGCCCGTGGATCCACCGATGCCGTCAATCGATCGCGTGACCGTCAGCGGAACGATCGACTCGATCGGCGCCCTCACGGCTACCGTGACCTTTTCGCTGTCGGGCGATGCTGAATTGCTGGTGAGGAGTCTCCTGAGAGCGCTGCCGCGCGAGTCGCTGAAGGAGTTCGTCAGCGGCCTCGCCAAGACCTTCGGCCTCACCGGCGATTTTTCGGACGAGGCCACGAGCGACCCGGCGGCGACACGCCAGCCGTTCCAGATCACGGCGAAGATGCGGCAGTCCGACGTCTTGAACTGGGCGGCGGCGACGAGCGAGATGCGGACGCTTCCTACGCTGAGTGTGCCCTACGAGAAGGAAGAGGATCGTCGCGGCGGTGTTGCGCTGGAGCTCGGATCGCCCCATCGAATGATCCTCACCACATCACTCGACCTGCCCGCCGGCTACGAGCTCCGGGCACCGACCAACGTCACGGTGGGCAGCGGGCCAACCTACGCCTCGCGGTACGTCGTCGCCGGTACACGCCTGACGATCGAACGCGAGTTCACCCGCGACATTCGATCGCTCGAACCGGCGCGATTCGGCGAGTACTCGGCTCTGGTCAACGCGATCCACGGCGACTTGGCGCAAACCGTAAAGATCCGTGCCGCCAAGGTAGGCGTGCCGGTCATCCCGGCCGATGCCACGGCAACGGCTCTGTATGCCGCTGGGTTCAACGCCTACGGCGCAAAGAACTTCGACGCGGCGGTCGCGATCTGGACGAGGGCGACCGAGCTCGACCCGAAGATGGTCAACGCGTGGAATGCCCTGGGGCTCGTCTACGACGAAAGACGGGACTATGACAAGGCGGTGAGCGCCTACCTCAGGGTGCTCGCGCTCGATCCGTACGACAAGCGCACGCATCGCGATCTCGGGCGCACCTACAGACACGCCGGTCGATTCGATGAGGGTGTGGCGTCGCTGTTGAAGCACCTGGAAATCAACCCCGTGGATGGCGCTGCCCTCAGGGACCTCGGCGAAACCTATCTCGACCTCAAGCGCTTCGCGGACGCGGCGGCCGCGCTCGAGAAAGCGTCGGTGCTCGGCAAGTTTGACGCCTGGGGCTACACGATTCTCGGCGAAGCACTGGTTCGCTCGAAACAGGAGGCCAAGGCGTCAGCGGCGTTCGACCGCGCCATCGAGCTCATGGCGAGGCCAATGATCTGGTCCAAGATCAGCTGGGTTCTCGCCGACGTAGGCGTCGACCTGGATCGGGCGCAGGCACTTGCGCTCCAGACGGAGAAACAAGCGGCCTCAACGATGCAGAACGCGGACGCGGCGAGCGTTGACGCCGCACGCCGGGACCTCATGCAACGTCTGGCATGGGCCTGGGACGCGCTCGGCATGGTAGCGCTACGGAAGGGAGCGCTCGACGAGGCCGAACGGTATGCGCGCGGGGCCTGGACGCTCGGCCGTCACGCCGACATGGCGTTCAACCTCGCGCGAACATTCGAAAAGCGCGATCGGATGTCCGACGCTCTCAACTACTATCTGACGGCGTACGCGATTTCCAGCCGGCCATCACTGGAGATGCGGGCCGCGGTGAAGCGTCTCGTGCCGACCGATGACCGATTGACCGTCATACTCGACAGCGCACGGGGGCTCGCGCTCAGCCTCATCACGCTGCCGGATAAAGGCCCGTCGGGGCGCGCCCAGTTCACCGCCATCGTCGGCGCCGATCGGCGGATCATCGATCTGCGCTTCGTCGAGGGCGACGACTCACTTCGCATCCTCGACGCGTCGCTGCGGCAGGTGCGGCCAGACGTCTACCTGCCGTCGGCGGCCGTGCCGCGGGTAGCGGTCACGCTTTACGCTGCCTGCAACACCGAACGCGGCTGCGCGGTTACCTCCGTGTACCCTCCGAGTATCGCGCCGCGACCGCGCTGAGCAGTTCCCGTTACTTCGTGCGCGTGAGGGTGAAGACGCCGGTGTAGTAGGCGTTCGTGTAGAAGCCCACGAACTCCTTGTCGGTGGCGCGGCCGATCCAGTCGTAGACGCCGCCGTCCTTTGGTCCCAGATCAGCAGTGCCCTTGAAGAGCACCGTCTTACCCGCGGCGCGGCCTTCCATGGTGATGGCGTACTTGTAGGGACGGCCGCAGTCGCCTTCGAACGTCGCCTCGTAGCCGTCGGCCTTCTTCGCGACCTTGGCCGTCAGGGTCTTGCACTGTTCCTTCGGCGGGACCGCCGGCTGAGCCGGGTTGTACGAGCTCCAGATGCCGGTCCACTCGCCGGTGACGTCTGGGGCCTGCGTGGCCGGCGCGGATGGTGTTTGTGAGGCGAACAGAACGACCAAGGCGAGGGCGAACGTCTTCACGACTGCGCTCCTTCCAGGCGGGGACACTCAACCGGGACAGTCACGTTTGAGTGTCCCCAATCGAATCCAGAAGCTTGAGTCCTGACAACACCTACGACTGAGACGCTCAAGATAGCATTTCCTTCGCCAGGAGCCTTGCCCCGGCCGTGCAGAAAGCGCGAAAACCAGAGAAATTGGCTGGGGACAGTCACCCTTGAGTGTCCCCCGTGACTGTCACTCCTGAGTGTCCCGGTTGAGTGTCCCCGCCGTTCACCTGATCGCAATCGGGGCGACGGTCGACCCCGTGAACCCTTGCATCTTCAGCGGCTGGACGACGAAGGCGAACTCGTGGACACGCTTGGCGGCGAGCTCGTCTAGCTTCAGGTTCTCGAGCAGGTGGATGCCGCTGACGACGAGCATGAACTGATGGACGGGCAGGGACAGCTGCGAATCGGGATTCGGCCCGACTTCCACCGGCCAGTTGTCGGCGCCGACGAGCATCGGATCCTGCTTGGCGAGCCAGGCCGCGGCGGCAAGGCCGATGCCTGGACACGTCTTCACGTAGCGCGGATTGTCCTTCGCCCACAGCCGGCTCCAGCCGGTGTGGATGAGGACCGCGTCGCCAGGCTGGAGGGTGAGCTTCTGGCGCTCGAGCGCCTGCTGCAGATCGGCCGGCATGATCTCGTAGGTGTCGGGCAGCATCTCGACGCCCTTGAACGCCGCGACGTCGATGAGGACCCCGCGGGTGATGAGCGAACCGACCTTCTCGATCCCCAGCTTGGTGAAGCCGCTGCGAGTCGCAACGTCGTCCAGCCTGAGGCAGTTGTAGAGACTGTCCTCGTGCGTCTGGTGGGCGAACCCGTCGAACTGCGTGCCGACCTGTCCCATCTCGCCGACCACCAGCTCCTCGTTGCTGCCGCGGTGGTTGGACCCGTCGTTCATGAACGTGCGCTTGGTGGTCACGTCGAAGCGTCGCGTGCCGAAGAAGGGCATCGCCGCGCTCAGCACCTGACCGATCTCGATGACCTCACCGGTCTTGATTAGCTTCACCGCCTTGAGCACCGACTCCGGCTTCATGTGATTCGCCGACCCGCGCGTGTCGCCGGCGCCCCACTTCGAGGGGCAGCGCTCGGCTTGAGTTGGAACGGTCCAGGATTGAGCGGATGCGGGCGCGGGCCATAGGCCCGCAAGAGCGAGCACGGCGAGTGTCACGAGCTTCATGGCAGCTCCTTGGCAGAGGCACAAACACCAAGGGCCGGCTTGCGGCCGGCCCCCGGTGGTCCGGCTAAAGCCTGGCTAAAGCCGGACGCTACGCCTTCCGCCTAAAGGCGGAAGCTACGAACGAGGTGTGAGGAAGCTACGAACGAGCTGCGAGCAGCCAGCCGCGAGCCGCGGTCAGGCACACCCGCTAGTCGTCCCGCAGTTCGAGCACTTGTAGCACGAGCCGCTGCGCACCATGATCGACCCGCACGTCGAGCACGGCGGCGCGTCCTCCTGGTTCTGCATCGCCGCAAAAGACGACGTCTTGGGCGAGGCGATGACGGCCGTGGCCGAGGCCCCGGCGGCAGCGGCCACGTCGAGCGGCAGCTGTTCCGGCGTGGTGACGACCTCTTCGCGGTTGTTGACCCCGACGCGGAACTGCGCGTCGGCCGACAGGAATTTCGTCGCCATCCATCGGAAGATGTAGTCGACGATCGATTTCGCGAAGCGGACGTCGGGGTTCTTGGTCATCCCCGACGGCTCGAAGCGGACGTGCGAGAACTTGTCGACGAGATCCTGGAGCGGCACGCCGTACTGCAGGGCGTAGGAAATCGCCTGCGCGAACGCGTCCGCGAACCCGGAGATTGTCGACCCTTCCTTCGCCATCACCAGGAAGAGCTCGCCCGGCTGGCCGTCCTCGTAGAGGCCGACCGTGATGTAGCCCTCGTGCCCGGCGATGTCGAACTTGTGGGTCAGCGACATCCGCTCGTCGGGGAGCCGGCGACGGGCGGGACCCGCCACGACGGCGGCCGTGGCGGCCTTCTCCTTGTCCCGCGACGTGTTGAGCGGCTGCGTGCGCTTGCTGCCGTCACGATAGATCGAAACCGCCTTGGTGCCCAGCCGCCAGGAGTCGATGTAGGCCTGCTGGATCTCCTCCACCGTCGCGTCCTTCGGCACGTTCACCGTCTTCGAGATCGCGCCCGACAGGAACGGCTGCGTCGCCCCCACCATCTTGATGTGGCCCATGTAGTGGATCGACCGCACGCCGCGCGCCGGCTTGAACGCGCAGTCGAAGACCGCGAGGTGGTGCTCCTTGAGGTGCGGCGCGCCCTCGATCGTCTCGTTCTCGTCGATGTACTCGATGATCTCCTTGACCTGCTGCGCGCTGTAGCCCAGCTTGGTCAGGGCCATCGGCACCGTCTGGTTGACGATCTTCATCAACCCGCCGCCGACGAGCTTCTTGTACTTGACGAGCGCGATGTCCGGCTCGACGCCGGTCGTGTCGCAGTCCATCATGAAGCCGATCGTTCCGGTCGGCGCGAGCACGGTCGCCTGCGCGTTGCGGAAGCCACACTGCTCGCCGAGCTCGATGACCTCGTCCCACACCGCCTTGGCGGCCTCGAACAGGTGCTTCGGCAGGTGGCTGCGATCGATGTCCTTGAGCGCGGCACGGTGCTTGCGCATGACCCGCAGGAAGGGCTCGCGGTTCTTCTCGTAGCCGGCGAACGGCCCGCCGTGATCGCGCGCAATCTTGGCCGACTGCGCGTAGGCCGCACCATGCATCAGCGCGGTAATCGCCGCCGAATAGTCGCGGCCGGCATCGCTGTCGTAGGGCAGGCCGCGCGACATCAGGAGCGCGCCCAGGTTGGCGTAACCCAGACCGAGCGGCCGATACGCGTGGCTGTTCTTCTCAATCGCCGGCGTCGGGTAGCTCGAGTTGTCGACGAGGATTTCCTGGGCGGTGATGAGCGTCCGGCACGCGGCGTCGAATGCCGCGTGGTCGAACTCGCCGGCATTCTCCGAACCTTCCGGGATCACGAACTTCATCAGGTTGATCGATGCGAGGTTGCACGCCGAATCGTCCAGGAACATGTACTCCGAGCACGGGTTGCTCGCGTTGATCCGCGCCGTGTTCGGGCAGGTGTGCCAGTCGTTGACCGTCGTGTCGAACTGCATGCCCGGATCGCCGCAGATGTGGGTCGCCTCGGCGATCTGCCGCATCAGGTCCCGGGCCTTGTAGGTGTCCATCACCTCGCCGGTCACTACCGCCCGCGTGTGCCACTCCCCATCGTCCATCACCGCGCGCATGAACTCGTCGGTCACGCGCACGCTGTTGTTCGAGTTCTGGAAGAACACCGACGAGTAGGCCGGACCGGTGAACGATCCGTCGTAGCCCGCATCGATAAGGGCCCAGGCCTTCTTTTCTTCCTCGACCTTGCAGTTGATGAAGTCCGGGATGTCGGGATGATCCGCGTTGAGAATGACCATCTTCGCCGCGCGACGCGTCTTGCCGCCCGACTTGATGACGCCCGCGAACGCATCGAAGCCCTTCATGAAAGACACAGGCCCCGACGCCGTCCCGCCGCCGGCGAGCAGCTCGCGCGACGAGCGGATGTTCGAGAGGTTCGAACCGGTGCCGGATCCGTACTTGAACAGCATGCCCTCGGTCTTGGCCAGGCCGAGGATCGACTCCATCGTGTCCTGTACCGCGTTGATGAAGCACGCCGAGCACTGGGGGGCTTTCTCGAACCCGACGTTGAACCACACGGGGCTGTTGAACGCGGCCTTCTGATACACGAGGAGGTGCTTCAGATCATCGCTGAACGCCTGCAGGTCGTCTTCGCTCGCGAAGTAGCTCTGCCTGCGCGCCCACTCTGTGATTGTGTCGACGACGCGGCCGATGAGCTGCTTGACGCTGCGCTCGCGCTCCGGCATGCCTATCTGTCCGCGGAAATACTTCGAGACGACGATGTTGGTTGCCTGCTGCGACCAGAAGCGAGGAATCTCGACGTCGCGCTGCTCGAAGACCACCTGCCCCTTCTCGTTGCCGATGACGGCCGACCTGACATCCCACTCTACCTCGTCGAACGGATCGATCCCTTCGTGGCTGAAGAACCTGACAAAGTCCAGACCGGCCGCGGGTGCGGATGTCGCCGGGCGTGTGGTCGTCTCTCCCCTGGTGGTTTCCACCTGCGGAGCAGCGCCTCTCTGCATATCACCCCTCCGAAAACGCCGAGCCCGCCGACCAGCCCCATGGTCGACTGACTCCGAAGACTTACAAATTGTCGCTGGAAGCGCGCACGCGACTCGCCGGTCGAACAGCAGCTCGCCTGAAGACACGGTTCGACAGGCCTCGCAGCGGCCCATTTCTCGATCCAAGTCTCACGCTTGCCAACTCCGTTGTCCCGGCTGTGCGAGGGCTGGGAAGCCCCGCGGATCTCGTGGCCTCGCCGATGCGCGAGGATTAATTCGCGCGAAGGCGGGGACGATAATGGCCCCTGTTTACGTCGTTGTCAAGGGCCGATCTACTACATATTGTGTTCTTTTTTGCCGCGTGGCGCAAGATATGGACAATTGGGCCGAAAGACGCGGGCTTCTTCTGAATGACCTATTTTGAGGGCTGTAACGGCTGAGCGACTGAACCCTATCGTCCTGAGGCGAGGAGCTTCGCAATATTCTGCGCGCGCTCCGCGAACGATCGAGCCTGAGTCAACTCTTCCTTTTTCATCGCCTCTTCCGTCTGTTGCACCAACGCTCTGGCCTGTACCAGGTTCGCCTTCCGGTCGTCGCTCAGAGGGGTCTCGCTCTTCTCGACCTTGTCGAGCATCTTGAGCGTAGTTTCGAGGATTTCCTTTATCTGCCGTAAGGCTTCCTGGCCGCTTGGCGCCGTTGCCGTACGGAGCGGCGCCACTGGCTGGGGCGTCGGAACCGCCGTCACCACGGTGTCGGGAGGAGGCTCCGGCTTGTTGGGGTCAGGCGGCTTGGTCGTGTCAGTCTGAGTCCGCGGTCGCGCGGTCGTCTTGTTGGTCGGCGCCGGCGGCGGCGCCGGCTCGACTGCCGGCGGCTCGACCGGCGGTTCGACCACAACCGGCGGTTGGATCGTGCGTGGCGGCACCGGCGGGACGACGAGCGTCGGCTCCTGTTCGGGAATCTGCGCCCGGCCCGTGGCACAGCCGGCTGCACCGAGGGAGATCGCGAGGAGCACGGCGAAGCTGTGGTTCGATCGCGTCACTGGATGCTCCTTTCTCAATGCTCGCGGGGCCCCACTTCTATCAATGCGCTTGGGGCCCCACCCCCAAGCGCGGCCACTCGCGCTACGCGCGAGCGGCGGCTCAGGGCTGTCGCTCCCTTGCGGACCGCAGGCGCTTCCCGAAACATTCTCACAACCATTCCACCATCAAGTAGACATCCGCGACAAATCCGCGCTACGCCTGCTGAAAGAGCAGCCTGAACCGGGTCCCGCGGCCGGGCGTCGACTGGACCTCGACCTCCCCGTCATGCAACTGGACGATGCGGAACACCATCGACAGACCGATGCCGCTCCCCTTCTCTTTCGTTGTGAAGTAGAGATCGAAGATCCGGCTCAGGTTTTCGGGCGGGATGCCTACGCCGGTGTCCTCGATCGAGACTTCGACCCGGTGCCGTGGCGCCGCCCGGCAGATGACCTTGAGCGTCCCGCCGTCCGGCATGGCGTGGCAGGCGTTGATCGTCAGGTTGAGCAGCGCCTGCTGCAGCATGCCGGGGTCGCCGTTGATCTCGGGCACGCTCGGCGGGCATTCCGTCTTGAGGACAATCCCCCGCCGCTCGGCTTCCGGGGCCGTCATCGACAGGACCTCGCTCACGAGCGACGACAGCTGCACGGGCTGCAGCTTCAGCTCGTCCGGCCGCGCGAACTTGAGGAAGCCGACGACCACCTGGTCCAGCCGCTTGATCTCATCGCCGATGACGTTGACGTGCTTGGTCAGGTCGAGCGTTTTCGATCCACCCGACGGCCCGGCGGGTACGGTAATCGGCTCGCGCATGGCCCCGAGCTTCTGCTTGAGGAGCTCGAGGTGAATGGTCATGGCGTTGAGCGGGTTTTTGACCTCGTGGGCGACGCCGGCCATCAGCCGCCCGAGCGCGGCGAGCTTGCGAGAGTAGTTCAGCGTCGTGTGGACCTGGTTGAGGTAGACGAGGTTCCGGGCCACGACCATCGCGCCGATGAACCGTCCCTTCGCATCGTCGATGGCGTGGCACAGCAGCAGATGTTCGGGCGCCTCTTGGTCGGCTTCCGTAGATGTGCCGAGGGGCACGGCGACCGGCCCGGCGGATTTGCGTCCGGCGAGGGCGCGCTCGACCAGCTGCCGGACGGGATCGTTGTCGGCGAGCAGCGAAAGAGACGGCTTGACCAATCCCGCCTGCGGCGTCAGCCCCGGCAGCAGCGCCCGCATGGCGGCGTTGCTGAACATGAGCTCGCCCTCAGGCGAAAACAGGGCGACGGCATCCTCGAGATTCTCCATCACCGACTCGAATTCGGTCGAGCTGGAGGCTGCCGGCAGCGCAGTGTTGCGCACCGCGGCCAGCTGCGCGCTGACCGCCTCGAAGGAGTTGCCCAGATCCGCGAACTCCTGGCCCGGCAGGTCGAGCCGGACATCGAGCTCGCCGCGTCCGAGCCGCGTCAACCCGCTCTGGATGACGTGGATCGGCCGTAGCATCCACTGCGCAAGGAGCGTCGCGACCATCGTCGAGATGGCGAGCGCGATGACCGCCGTATACCCGACGCTCTTGAGCGCCTCCTTGATTTCCGACCGGACGAAGAGCGTCGACACGCCGATGCGAATCGCCCCGAAGTCGGTATTACCCGTGAACATCTGCTCGGTGAGCTCGTAGCGGCGCTCCTGGTTCACGAACCTCAGCTTGTCGATCGCCGAAGCGTCGACGATATTCTCCAAGGGCTCGAGCGACGGAGTCGGCTGCCCTTCGAGCGACGGCGTGCTGTGAGCAATCGCAATACCCTCGGTGTTGACGATCGCCGCGTAGAGGATGGTGTTGGTTTCCGGCTGGTTGGTCACGGCCGATTCGAGAATCGACCGCATGCCGGCGTCGTCCTTGATCGCATCGTAGGGATTCTTCGTGCCCGCATCCCGCACGACGCCGGCGGCCCGATGCAGTATCGATTCCTTGAGCGTCGTCGCGCGCGACTTCGTCTCGTCGATCCGCAGCCGGGTCAGTAATGCAACCTGCAATGCAATCATCCCCGCCACGACCAACACCACGAGCGTGGTGACGCCGGCGACCTGTTTCGCTTTAATGCTCAATGATTTCCAGCCAGCGTCGCTTCCGCCTTCAGGCGGAAGATCTCGCTGTTGGGCCCTGCGTTTGCGATCACGTGTTTTTTCGCCTGAGAGTCCTTCCGCCTAAAGGCGGAAGCTACGGTGTTTGTCGTCTCCTTGAGCATTGAGCTTCCAGTGAAACGTCGAACTTCAGCTTCGAACGTCCAACTTCAAACTTCCGCACGTCAGACTTCAAACGTCAGACTTCACACTTTCTTCCGCTATCCCCGCGTCTCTGCCTTCATGCGATTCAGCTTGTTGTGCAGCGTCTTCAGGCTGATGCCCAGGATCTCGGCAGCGCGCGTCTTGTTGTTGCGCGTGTGCTCGAGCGTCAAAACGATCAGCCGCCGCTCGGCCTCGTCCACGGTCGTGCCGGGCGAGAGCGTGACGGTCGGCAGCGTCTGCTCGCTTCGGGTGACGACCGGCGACGGCAGGTGCTTGGCCTCGATAAAGTCGCCTTCGGCGAGAATCGTCGCCCGCTCGATGACGTTTCTCAGCTCGCGGATGTTCCCCGGCCATGGATACCGCTCGAGCAGGTACATAGCCTCCTGGTCAACCGCGCGCACGGCCTTGTTGTTGCGCGTGTTGAACTCGTTGAGGAACGTCTGCACGAGCAGGGGGATGTCGGCGCGGCGGTCCCGCAGCGGCGGCAGCTCGATCGTAAACACGTTCAGGCGGTAGTACAGGTCCTCGCGCAGCCGGCCGTCGCGGACGGCCTCCGACGGGTCGCGGTTCGTCGCCGCGATCACGCGGACGTCGACCGTCTGCTCCTGTCGGCCGCCCAGGCGCCGGAACTTCTGTTCCTGCAACACGCGGAGCAGCTTGACCTGGGTCCCGGGAACCATCTCGGCGATCTCGTCGAGGAAGAGCGTGCCTCGATGCGCCAGCTCGAAGACGCCGGTCCGGCGATCGTGGGCCCCGGTGAAGGCGCCCTTCTCGTGTCCGAAGATCTCGCTCTCGAGCAGCGTCTCGGGAATCGCCGCGCAGTTGATCGCGACAAACGGGAACGACGCGCGCGGGCTCAGTTCGTGGACGGTCTGCGCCACGAGCTCCTTGCCGGTCCCCGATTCGCCCCAGACGAGCACCGACGCCGAGGTCGGCGCCGCCTGCTCGATCACCCGATAGAGGGATCGAATCCCGGGGCTGTTGCCGACAATGCGGCCGAAACTGCCCTGCTCGCGCAGCTGCCGGCGCAGCAGTTTGACCTCCCGCAGGGTTTCCTGCCGCTCGACCGCCTTGTTCAGCAGAATCCGGAGGCGCTGCGGATCGACCGGCTTGCTCAGATAGTCGTAGGCGCCATCCTTGATCGCGTCGACCGCGCTCTCGATCGTGCCCTGCGCGGTGAGCAGGATGAAGGTGATGTCCGACAGCTGATCCTTCAGCGTGCGGAGGAGGTCGTGCCCGCCCATCCGTGGCATGACGAGGTCGCTCACGATGATGGCCGGACGGAAGCTGGTGACCTTGCGAAAGCCCTCCTCGCCGTCGGACGCCTCGTCGGTCTGGAAGCCCCAAGCCTGAACGAGCTCCGCCAGGCCACTCCGCGTGGCCGGGTCGTCCTCGACGATAAGCACCCTTTCCCCGGGGTTTTCGGTCGTGGTCGTGATTTCTTCGTCTATCGTCATTGCTTTTTCCATTGGCACAGGAAGGAGTGTACCATCCTTGGGTAAGAATTACATTGTCACTTTTTCGTCGCAAAGCTCATGGCGAGGACATCCGCCTCCGCCCGCAGTGACTTCTGGCGGGCCACGGCGAGGCCTCGCCGAAGCTCCGAGGGAGCGAAGGCGGACCGGCTTTCCAGGCGCAGGCTTCCCCTGTACAGTCAACTTTCATGTACGAGCAGATTTCAGTGCCCCTCGAGGCTCCTCCACGGATTCAGCCTGCGGAGCGCCTCAGAGCGCTGGCCGAGGTGGTGCTCTGCTCGGGCTTTCCGACGCAAATCGTCATTCTGGCCGTCATGGGCGCCTTCGGGATGCGGCTCCAGACGGCGGGCGGCAGCTGGTCGCCGCTCTTTGTCGTCACGCTGTCGATGCTCGACAGCGCGTTCGTGATCGCGCTCGTGTTCTTCTTCCTGCGGGGGCACCGCGAGCGCGCACGCGACGTGCTGCTCGGCCAGCGGCCGGTCTGGTCTGAAGTGCTGTTGGGCGTGACGCTCCTGCCCTTCGTTTTCTTACTGGCGCTGGTGGTGCTGGCGACACTCATCACCATCGCGCCGCAGCTGCACAACGTGGCGCACAACCCGATGCAGGATCTGATGCAGAATCCGCGTGACGCGGCGATCTTCGGGCTTGTGGTGATGGTCGCCGGCGGCGTCCGCGAGGAGATTCAGCGCGGCTTCATCCTGCACCGGTTCAGCCAGTATCTCGGCGGCGGAGCCGTCGGCGTCGTCGTGCACAGCACGATCTTCGGGCTGGGGCATGTCGACCAGGGGTGGGATGCCACGCTGGCCGTCGGAACGCTCGGCGCCATCTGGGGTACGATCTACCTGACGCGGCGCAGCATCATCGCGCCGATGGTCAGCCATGCGGGCTTCAACCTGGCGCAGCTCGTCAAGTTCATGGCGCTGCGGTAGCCAGCGTCAGGTCCTCACCCGAGAGCGCGAGATCATTTGCTCGATAAGATTTCACGAGTGCTGGCGCTGTCGAGACGTGAGCTGCTCCTGCTCACCTGTGCGTTCGTGCTCTCGCTGCCCGCCGTCACGCCGCGGATCTACGCGTCTGACGAGATTCAGTACTTCTCCTACCTGCGATCGCTCTGGTTCGACCACGACGTTTCGTTCGAGAACGAGTATCAGTACTTCTACGCCCTGAACATCGGCCGCGGTGAAGGCTTCCACGCGACGTTCCTCGAGCAGTACACCGATGCCGGGCGCCGGCCCAGCTTCGCGACGATCGGCAGCGCGCTCCTGTGGAGCCCGTTCTACGCGGCCGCCGATCTGATGACTCGAGTCGCGGGCGGGCCTGCCGACGGGTTCTCGCGGCCCTATGTGTCGGCCGTCGCCTACGGCTCGGCCTTCTATGGTTTCGCCGCCATCCTCCTCTCGATCGCGGCGGCGCGACGTATCGCGGGTCCTGGCCTCCCCGCCGGCATCGTCATCTGGCTGGGCACGCCGCTGCTCTTCTACATGTACGTGTCGCCGCCTTACTCGCACGCGTGCTCGGCGTTCGCCGTCGCGCTCTTCGTCACGATTTGGCTGCACGTGCGGGAAGGGTGGAGTGTGAGCGGCGCCATTGCGCTCGGCTTCTCCGGTGCGCTCATGGCCATGGTCCGCGAGCAGGACGCATTTCTGGCGCTTGGACCGGCGGTGGATTTTGTCGCGACGTACTTCCTGAGTCGCAGCGACTCTGGCAGCATTTATCAGAGCTCGCGGGGCCCCACCCCCGCTCGCAGCAGCCTCGCGCTTTCGCGCTCGGCTGCGGCCGCAGGCGCTGCCGATACAACGATCGGGATCAATGACCGACAGTCCGGCACGACCTCTTTTGCCAAGGCAATTCCGATCGCGGCAACTGGCTGTTTCGCCTTTGCGGTTGGGCTGCTTCCGCAACTTCTTGCCTACAAGGCGCTCAACGGCCGATTCGGGCCCTCGACGCTCGTGACGCGGAAGATGAACTGGCAGGCGCCGCACGCGGTCGAGGTGTTGCTCTCGCCCGAGCATGGGTTCTTCCTGTGGACACCGCTCGCCGCGCTAGCGATCGGCGGGCTCGTCGTGCTCGCGGTTCGCGGTCCGGCACACGTCCGGCGCATCGGCTGGTGCGCGCTCCTGATGGTCGCACTCCAGATCTACGTGAGCGGGAGCGTCGAGTCGTGGACAGTGGCCGGAGCCTTCGGCCAGCGCCGGTTCGTTGCGCTGACGATCCTGCTGACCATTGGGCTGGCCGGGCTGATTGCCGCCGTCCCGCGCGGCGCCTGGCGGCCGGCGCTCGCCGCCACGCTCGGCGTCAGCGTGTGGTGGAACGTGGCGCTCATCGCGGAGTTCGGCACCGGATTGATGAATCGACAGCGGCTCGAGCTTGGGAAGAATGCCTACGATGCGTTCGTGACGCTGCCGCAGCGGCTACCGAGCCTCGCGTACCGGTACTTCCTCGATCGGCATTCCTTCTATCGTCAGAGACAGGATTGACGGATGCACGAGCCCACGGCTCAGCCGAGCAGCCGTCGACGCGTTCAGCACGCTTGCAGCGGAACTCGCATCACGTGAGGATCCTCTACTTCGCCGACATCCGGTTCCCTCTCGAGCGGGCCAACGGCATCCAGTCGATGGAGACGTGTCACGCCCTGGCCGGGCGAGGCCACGAGGTGTCTCTCGTGGTGAGGCCGGACACGCAGACACCGGCGCGCGATCCGTTCGCGTACTACGGCCTGCGGACGAGCGCGCGCCTGGTCGTCGAGCGGGTGCCCGTCGGCGGACCACACCTCGTGCGGCGCGTGAAATACCTCGTGTCCGCGCTGGCGCGATCGGCCGGCACAGGGCGCGCCGACATCGTGATGACGCGCGACCTGACTGTAGCGTCGTTGGTCTTGCGATTGCCGGCCCGTCCACCGCTCGTCTACGAATCCCACGGCTACGCGCCGGAGGTCGCGGCGGCGTTGCCGAATCTCGTCTCGACCGCGCATGTCCCGAGCGCGTCGAAACTTGCGCGCCTGGCACGGCGCGAGTCATTCGTGTGGCGGCGCGCGGACGGCTACGTCACCATCACGAACGGCCTGGCCACCGCCCACAACGTGCGATTCGGCGCCCGCCCGCGGGTGGCAGTTGTGCCGGACGGCGCGCGGCTCGTGCCGCCAGGCACCAGGCCCCCTGACACCTCGGCATCTTTTACTGTTGCCTATGCTGGCCACCTCTACGCCTGGAAGGGCGTCGACGTACTGCTCGACGCCGTCGCACGGGTGCCGGACGTGCGATGTGTGATCGTCGGCGGCCAGGAGAAAGAGCCCGATCTTGCCCGGCTGCGGACGCTGACCTCACGCCTCGGGATCGAGAGCCGTGTGACGTTCGAGGGACTGTTGCCGCCGTCTGCGGTCCCCAGTGCACTGGCGCGGGCCGATGTCCTGGCACTGCCCAACCCCGCGTCGGCCATCTCTACGCACGCGACCTCGCCGCTCAAGTTGTTCGAGTACATGGCGGCAGGCAGGGCGATCGTCGCGTCGAGCCTGCCGGCGATCCGCGAAGTGCTCACCGACGAGCGCACCGCGCTCCTCGTCACGCCGGGCGATCCAGAGGCGCTCGCCGCGGGCCTGCGGCGGCTTGCCGCCGACCCGGACCTCCGCGGCCGCCTCGCCGATGCGGCGCTCGCAGCCGTCGCGGAGTACAGTTGGGACCGGCGCGCCGAACGGCTCGAGGCGCTCTTCACCGAGGTACTCGCTTCGAGACGATGATCTCCGACCGACTGATTGCGCTCGTCCGCTGCCCGGAGTGCCGCGGAACCATCGCTCGCAGCAGAGAGACCGCCGATGGCCTGATCTGCCAGTCGTGCGGACGTGCCTATCGAGCTCCAGCGGGCGAGTATCTGGATCTGCGTCCCGCGGACCAGTTCGCCGAGCAGACAAAGTACCTGGACGAAGCGCTCCACGCCGACGCGCGGCACGAGCGCGTCTCGCCGCCGCTACTCGGGTCAAAGATCCGCAACGACATGCTGCGGAAGTTTCTACAGCCCGGCCCGGGCGATCTCGTCGTCGATCTGGGCTGCGGCAGCGGGCGCGCGCTCGTCTGGAACCGCGACCTCGGGGCCGAAACGATCGGCATCGATATCAGTCCCTTCTTTTCTGAGGACGCGCGCCGCGGCGTGCCGCTCCTCCTCGGCGACTTGCGCCGCTTGCCGTTCGCCGACGGCACGTTCACCAAAGCCTGGTCGCTCGACGTACTGGAGCACCTGTCGCCGGACGCGCTGCGCGGCATGCTGGGTGAAGCCAGTCGGGTGCTGGCGCCTGGAGGGGAGCTCTTCGTCTACAGCCACGTCCGCAAGAACGCGCCGGTCGCCGCCGGCCTGCGCTGGATTAACAAGCTGGCGCGCGGCCTCGAGCGCCTGGGCCTCCTCGACATGCGCCAGGAACGGCTACGCAAGTCCGATCACCTCAACCCGCTCGCCGACGTGCCCGACCTCGAACGCGTGGCGCGCGAGTGCGGGTTCCGCATCGGGCGCATCACGTTCTACACGCCGATTGTCGGCGGCTTCGTCGAGAACATCCTGATGCGCATGGCCGAGCACGCCATGGCCAAACGCGCAGCCCGCCGTCTCGCGCCCGGCGCACCGGCCGCCGATATCGATGCGCGAGCCATCAAGGAAGCGAGAACGTCGGCCAAAGCGCAAATTGCGCGCAGCCCCGCGACCTACGGCGTGCTCCGGGCGCTGTCACTCGCGATGAAGCTCGACCTGCTGCTCTTCGGCCGCATCACGTCGGGTCCGTTCTTTGCGTTGCTGGAGAAAAAACAATGCTGAATGATGAGTGCTGAATGCTGAAGTCAAGCGTGAATTCAGCATTCACTTCAGCGTTCAGCATTCAGCACTCGGCATTGCGATGAAGATCCTCTACGCCGCCATCGACCAGACCGTGCCCGGCACGACGGGCGGGTCGGTGCACGTCACCGCGGTGGCCGAAGGCCTCGCGGCGCTCGGCCACGAGGTCCACGCGCTCGTGACGCCCGGCGACGGGCCCTTTCCTTCCCGGCCCGCGTCCAACCCCGTTCGCTGGATCCCCATGTCGCCGCCCTTTGGCGCGAAGCAGCTGCGGTGGATGCGCACCGGCGACGTTCGAGGCCTCGTGAAGGCGCTCGGGCCAGCCGTCGTGATGGAGCGCTACTACAACTTCGGGGGCGAGGGCGTGATGGCCGCGGCCGGCGCGAAGACCGTCCTTGAAGTCAACGCACCGGTCATCGATCACCAAGGGTCGGCCAAGGCACGCATCGACCGCGCGCTCCTCGTCGAACCCATGCGCCGGTGGCGCGAGCGCATCTGCGCGCGCGCGGACCTGATCGTGACGCCGAGCGCTGCGATCCTTCCGCGAGACACGCCCTCGCGAAAAATCCTGCGGCTCGAATGGGGCGCCGATACGGACCGGTTCCTGCCGGACGCTCCTGGCACGGCGCCCTTCGAGCGGCCGGCGACGACCGTCGCGATCTTCGCGGGCGCGTTCAGGAGCTGGCACGGCGCCGTCAACCTCGTGCGGGCAGTCCGCGAACTCCACACGCGAGGCCGCGCCGACGTCGGCGCCGTACTGGTCGGCGACGGGCCGGAACTGCCGGCAGTACAGGACGAAGCCGCCGGCCTGGCCAACGTGGTCTTCACGGGCGCCGTCCCGCACGCGAACATGCCGTCGTGCCTGGCCGCGGCCGACATCGGCGTCGCCCCGTTCGACATCGGCGCGCATCGCCCGCTGTCGCTCGGGTTCTACTGGTCTCCGCTGAAAATCTTCGAGTACATGGCCGCCGGCCTTCCCATCGTAGCACCGGCCGTCGACCGGATCCCGTCGCTCGTCGCCGACGGCCGCGAGGGACTCCTCTACGACCCGACAAGTCCCGGCGCCCTCGCCAAGGCGCTCGAAACGCTCGGCGATCCGTCGCTCCGGCGGCCCCTCGGCCGCGCCGCGCGCGAGCGCGCCGTCCGGGAGTACAGTTGGAAGGCCCACTGCGTTGCGCTCGACCACGCGATCAGGAATCTGCTGATCTGACCCCCGCGATGCGCGTCCTTCTCGCCACCGATTCGTTTCCGCCCGTGTGCGGCGGGAGCGGGTGGAGTACGTACGAGCTGGCGCGAGGGCTGCTCGCCCGCGGGCACGACGTCATCATCACGCAACCGAAACCCGGCACACCTCACGGACGCCGTCAGCGCGAGTACGCCGGGATTCGCGTCCTCGAGCTCGGCTTCCCCGCGCCGTCGCTGCCGTATGTCAGAAACTATTTCAAGAACGAACGCTTGTATCCCGCGCTGGCTGACGCGCTGTCGGAGATCATCACGACGGAGCGCGTCGATCTCGTGCACGGCCAGCATGTGCTGACCTGCCTCCCTTCGATTGACGCGGCCCACCGGCATCACCTCCCCGCGGTCTGTACCGTTCGCGACTACTGGCCGGTCTGCTACTGGTCGGATCTGATCTACTCCCGCAGCGGCGCGTCGCTCTGCCCCGAGTGCTCGGCCGGCATGATGACTCGCTGTATACGACCGCGCGGCGGGCCAATCTGGCCGATCGCCCTGCCGATGATCCCGTACATGCGCGCCAACCTGGCGCGCAAGCGATCCGGCCTCGCCGCCGCCGATGCGATCGTCGCCGTCAGCACGACGATCGCCTCCGATCTGCGCGCGCGCGCGCCGGAGATCGCCGCGACGCGGCTCGAGATCGTTCCCAATCCGGTCGACATCGCGGGTTTACGCGCGAAGGCCGCGTCCTCTGCGCCACCCATCCAGGGGCCGTACGCGCTCTATCTGGGCAAGCTGGCGCCCAACAAGGGCACCTCGCACCTGGTCGACATCGTTGAACGCGCGCGCCTCGAATGGCCGCTCGTGATCGTCGGAGATGGCCCCGATCGCGCGACGATCGAGGCGCAAGCCATACAGTCGGGTCGAGACATCCGCCTCGTGGGATGGGTCGATCAGTCTCAGACGACCGCCTGGCTCGCGCACGCATCGTTGCTCGTCTTCCCCTCGCGCGGCCCAGAGTCGCTGAGCCGCGTGCTCCTCGAAGCGAGCGCCCTCGGCGTACCGATTGCCGCGATGAACACCGGCGGCACTCCTGACATCGTGAAGCACGGCGAGACCGGACTCCTCTCGTCGTCTCCGGAAGCCCTGGCCGACGACGTGCGGCGCCTGGTCGAGAACGAACCGCTGGGGCGTCAGCTCGGCACAGCGGCGCGCACACATGCCGAGCGCACGTTCGATACCCGCGCCGTCGTGCAGGCGATCGAAGCCGTGTATCTCGACCTGAAGCGCGGATCTCGCTGATTGTGCAAACTGGATGGGAGCTCGGATTTCACGAATCTCAACGATCACGCCCGATCACACCAACGGGACGCGGATCTCGCGGATCTCACCTGATTTCACAAAACGGGACAAGCTCTCACGGGACGCGGATTTCGCGGCCTTCACGAATTTCGCAAACGGGAACGCGGATCTCGCTGATTGGACAAACTGGATGGGCGTCCCGTGAAAACTCCGTGAGCTCCGCAGAATCCGCGGCTCGTAGAGAAATCCGTGAGATCCACGATCCGTTGGTAAGATCCCGATCCGCGCCCCCAAGATGAAACCCGCGCTCCGCGTCGCCGTCGTCGCCCGATCGGTGTTCCCGCTGCACGGCCTGGGCGGGCTCGAGCGCCACGTCTACGATCTCGTGCGCTACCTCGCCGACGCCGGCGTCGAGACCACGCTCATCACGCGCACGCCGCAGACGCATCACGACGCGGATGCGATCCATCCGGCGATCACGCTGAGGACGGTCGCCTACCGGACGTTTCCCGGCGCCGGCAGGCGTGGCACGACGGTGATCGACCGGAGCACCGCGTATCCGCTCTTCGGATTGCGCGCGGGACGGCTTGCGTGGGAGCTCGTGCGCGACGGCAAGATCGACATCGTCCATGGGCTCGGCGCGAGCGTCCTTGGGTACGCCAGGCGGCGTGCGACGAGCAGGGCGCCGCTCGTGCTCAACCCACAGGGCCTCGAGGAGTTCGGCGCCACGAGCCCTGGCCGGGCCAGGCTCAAGCGCGCCGGCTACTTGCCACTGCGGCGCGCCGTCCTCATCTGCGCGAGGGCGGCCGATCGGATCATCGCAACCGACCGGGCGCTCGAGCCGATTGTCCGCGAGCACCTCCATGTGCCCTCGGAACGCATTGGCATCATCCCCAACGCGCTCGATTCTCAGGTGGCTCGACCGGCTCGCCACGCACGGCGACGGCGCGAGAGTGCGGCTCGCGGCCGGCATCGGGCGCGACGACATCGTGCTCTTGAGCGTGGGCCGGCTCGAAGAGAACAAGGGTTTTCACCATTTGGCTGCCGCGCTCGGCGCACTCTCCGCGCACGGCGGACGGCTGCCAGAGGGGCGATGGCGTTGGGTCGTGATCGGCGAGGGACCGTTCCGCGGCCGGCTGGAGGACGCCATCCGGGAAGCCAAGCTCGGCAGCGCGGCGATGCTCGTCGGCCGCGCCGAGGACAAGGACCTGCACGCGTGGTACGAGGCGGCGACGCTCTTCGTCCACCCGACGCTCTACGAGGGCAGCTCGCTCGTCACGCTCGAAGCCATGGCCCACCGCCGCGCCGTCGTCGCCAGCAGGGCTGGCGGCCTGCCGGACAAGGTCAAGCCAGGTATCAACGGATGGCTCGTCGAGCCGGGAGATCCGTCAGCGCTGGCCGCCGCGATCAGCGGAGCGGTCGGCGAAGCGAAAACGCTTGCCGCGTTCGGCCAGGCTGGACGAAAGATCGTCGAGACCGAGTTCTCGTGGGATGCGGCGGGACGGGCGACGGTGGCGCTCTACAAAGAGCTTCTGGCGTAGCCCGTCGCCACACACAGCGTGGCTTCCGCCTTCAGGCGGAAGATCGCAGCGGCCCTGGCTTCCGCTAAAGGCGGAAGCTACGGGACGAGCCATATTTGGTCCGGCTAAAGCCGGACGCTACAAGACGCTCGGTCGGGGGCCGTCTTGGTCCGGCTAAAGCCGGACACTACGAGGACACGATCACACGATCACACGATCGGTCGTAGCGTCCGGCTTTAGCCGGACTTCTTCACTGAACCCCGAAATCGATGCTGACGTTCATAGTGACTTCCACGGGCGAGCAGTTGAGCAGCGTGCCGTCGAACAGCCACTGGCGGACGGCTTCCATCGCCGCATTGTCGAGATCGGGGTGAACCGACTTGACGACCTGCACGTCGCGCACGGTGCCATCCACGGCGATCGTTGCTTTGAGCCCGACCTTTCCCGACGTCTGCGACTCACGCAGATTTGCTGGGTAGATCGGTTTGACGTCCTTGATCTTCCGTGGCGGCCTGACGCGGCCGCCGCTTGAGGATGCCTGGCAGCTCTCGAGTTCTTTTTGAAATCCGCTCCGATCGAACTGCCGAGCAGGGATGCCGCCTGGGACACCGCCTGAGACGCCACCTGGAACGCCACCTGGAACGCCACCTGGGACGCCACCTGGGACGCCGCTGGATGCTCGAACGGTTATCGTCTCCTGGAGCTCCCCGAGGTTCAGTCTTACATCGCGCTTCACGGTTTTCCCAGTCAACGTGACGCTGTCCTCGGCTTTCTTGAAGCCGGGAAGCGAGGCGGCGAGCGCATAAGTGTCAGCCGGCAGCGGCACGAACGTGAACTGCCCGAAATCGCCGCTCGTGACCTCGAACTTCGCCTTGGTCTGGGTGTTGGTCAGCACGACCGTCGCGCCAGGCACGGGCGCGCCAGTCGAGTCGAAGACCGAGCCCGAGAACGTGACGGGACCTGTTTGTGCAGCGGCAAGAGCAAGCGTAAACGTGAGCAGCGCACCGGCGGTCATGAAGCGGCCGAGGCGCGTGGCGGGCGTGCGTGTGAGACGAGCGTCCAACATGGCGCGGATTCTCCTTTCGAGACTTGACGAGCGGGCGATGGCTGGCGCGGGGAGACGAGGCGCGGACTCGGCCTTGAGCAGCCGCGCCAGCTCCACGAGATGCGTGGCGTAGTCGGGTCCTTCGACGCCGCTCGTGAGGACTTCGTCGTCGCACGCCTGCTCGCTTTCCTGGCGCAGGCGCGTGCACGCGACCCAGACGAGCGGATTGAACCAGTAGGCCGTCCGCAGGAGCTCGCCCGCGATCTGCACGACCCAATCGCCGCGGCGGATGTGCGCGAGCTCGTGGCGCAGGACGATCGCGGCGCGCTCTTCGGTCCACGACCGCGCGGTGCGCGGGAGGATCACCTTCGGGGTGAAGAGACCCCACGTTACGAGCAGCGACGGATGGTCGCTTTCGAGCAGCTGCACGGGCCGGCTCAGCGAGAAGTCACGGCCGATCTCGTCCGCGAGCCGCGTCCATGTCCCAGCTTCAACTTGACGGGCGCGGGAGGCAAGCCACATCAGGCGCGTCAGGCCGATGGCCAGAACGAAAAGGCTGAGCCCCGCGCCGATCGTCCAAGCTGGAATGACCAGACGTGACAGGCCGTCCCTCGTCCCGCCGCCGGACGGCACGACGACGCTCTCGGCAAACTCGATGGGCGTCGCGTCTGACGTGCCGGGAGGTCGTGCGCTCGGTGACCCCACGCGCGCCGCATTCCGAGCGACAGGCGCAGGAAAAGGAACGAGCGTCCCCCACGCCGGAACGACCAGCTCCAGCGCCGGCATCGCCATCGCGCACAGCAGCGACGCGGCGAGGACCCAGTGCCGAGCCGCCGCCGATCGATTGCGGAGCGCGGTGGCCACGCCCAGACCGGCGAGAACGACGAGCGAGACCTTCAACGTGCTACCGAGAAGAAAGGTCATCTTGATTCTCCCTGCTTGCCGATCCTGGCTTTCGCCACCTGCTCGGCTATCCGCTCGAGCTCTTCTTCGGACACGCGCGCGCCTTCGCCGCCGAGGAGCGCGCCGACGACTTTCTCGACCGAACCGTCGAAGAAGGTATCGACGAGGTGACGCAGCGCCGACTTGCGCGCCGCGCGCCGAGGCACCGCCGGCAGATAGACGAACTTCGGCCCGTGCTCCTCATGACGCACGTGCCCCTTCTTCTCGAGGACCCGCAGCTGGGTGCGAACCGTGGAATAGCTGGGGGTCCCCGGCAGCTCCTCCATGACCTCGACGCCGGTTGCCCGGCCCCTGCGGTAGAGGATGTCCATGATCTGCCGCTCGCGGCGGCTCAGCGTAGTCTGCGATCTGTGAGTCATTGGTTCGGATTCAGGGATCCGGGATCGGGGATCAGGGATCAGGGATCAGAAGAGCTTTCAGAGCCTAGCCCCTCGACCGAGATCTGATGCTCTTCCGATCCCTGATCTCTGATCCCATAATGTTATTTTTCTAACATCACTGCGAGAAAAATAACATCAAGCGACCGCCGATGTCAAGTCCCCCATATTGCGCCCATTTCGGGCCGTTCTCGGCGGCACGCGTATAGTGGATGCGATGCTCAGGGCGCTGCGCCGGTCGCTCGACAATCTCGCCACCGTCGACGCCGCGCCGCGGCGTACCGCGGCGGCGCTGGCCATTGGCGTCGGCCTCAGCTTTTCGCCGCTCCTCGGCTTGCAGATCCTGATCGGCATCGGCGCGGCAGTGGCCTTTCGCCTCAGCCGCGTGGCCCTGCTGATCGGCCTCTGCGCGAATGTGCCGTGGATCATGCTGCCGTGGTACGTCCTCACGACCGCCGGGGCAGCCGCGCTCCTCGGCACTTCCTCGACAGTCGGCCTGAACGAGCGCCTCGCGCACCTTCTGTCAGTCCCGTTCTACCGGGCCGCGTTCTGGGGACACGCCGGCGCGTTGCTCGACGCGTTTTTCTGGCCGTTTCTGCTCGGACCAAGCGCCGGGGCCCTGACGCTCTCGGCGATCACCTATGCGCTGGCGTCGCGGGTGCTGATCCGTCGCGCCCATGAGCGCGCAAGCAGGCGGGACTCGGATGCCTCAGTCCTTCCGGGCCACGCAGAGCAGCGAGCTCCCGATGGGCATGTCGACGACGCGCAGCGCACGAGCCTCGACCTGCAATAGCAACGTCAGCAGTCCATTGACCGGGGCCGGGGGAAGGACGACGTCGGTGCCGGCCTCTTCGGGAGTGGCCAGCCCCATCAAGCGCTGGCCAGAGCGCACCGCGAGCATCAGCGGAAAGAGAATGGCGTTCGAGTAGGTCAGCCGCGTCACGCGCAGCCCGGCATCCGAGATCAGGCGGCGCAGCCGGCGGCGCGTCGACCGTCGCACCTCGGCGCCGAACACCGAATGGTTGCCGCGGAGGATTCTGAGCGCAGCCACGTTGACGATGAGCGTGCCCCCGGGCTTCAACACGCGGTGGATTTCCGACAGCGCCGCGGCCTCTTCCTCTTCGCTCAGGCTGTAGAGCACATCGAAGGCGGTCACCAGATCGAAGGCGGCGTCGCCGAACGGCATTCGGGCAATCGACGCTTGCGCCACGCGCCGCTGTCCGTACTGGTGGGCGAGCTCGAGGCCTCGAAACGACGCGTCGAAGCCCGAGGCCTGGCCGAACTCGCCAAGCATGATGAGGTTGGCGCCGGTCCCGCAGCCGCAGTCCAGAATGCGCGCCGCCTGGCGACCGGCAGTCGCGTCCGCCACAAGCGGCCGGACGAAGCCTCGCAAGCCTTTCCACCAGAAATGCTGCTGCTCGACTCGGTACGTGGCTTCGAGCAGGCGATCCATAGTGTGCTAAGGTTTTCCTCAGGCTGCTTCCGAGGCGGCGGGGCCTGAGCGACGCCGACGACCGCGGGGTTCCTCCCGCGCAGGCATTCTATCCGACGTCCATTCTTCTGAGAGCATCTGTGGTCGAACGCGAGTGGCGGGAAGCAAGCGACATGCGCCCGTCGGTCTTCACGCTGGCGCTGATCCTGGCGGTGGCGGCCCTCCTGCGCTTCATCGCACTCGGCGCGGGCATCCCGTTCAACGTCGGCGTCGACGAGCCGGAGATCATGAACCGCGTCGTCCAGATGATGCGGACCGGTGACTTCAACCCACACTTCTTCGACTACCCTGGTCTCTACTTTTACCTGCAGCTGGGTGTCGCCGTCCTCCGCTTCCTGGCTGGCGCGACCCTCGGGCAGTGGAACGCGCTCGACCAGGTCGACACGGCGGACTTCTACCTCTGGGGACGCGCCCTCACGGCAATTCTCGGCACGCTCACGGTCTTGCTGGTGTACCGCGTCGGGATGCGATGGGGCGCGCGGCACGCCGCGCTCGCCGCGGGCCTGATGGCGGTCATGCCGCTTCACGTCCGCGAGTCACACTACGTGCTGACCGACGTGCCGGTCACCTTCTTCGTGACGCTGACGCTGCTGCTGACGCTTTCTGCCCACGAACGGGAACGCGCGGCCAGCTTCGCATGGGCGGGCGCCGCCGCGGGCCTCGCCGCGGCGACGAAGTACCCGGGCGCCCTCGTCCTGGTCGTCCCGCTCATTGCCGTGTGGATGACGCTCGGGACCAAGCCATCGAGGCTCGTTGCCTCGCTCGCTGTGCTCGGCGGCGCCGCGGCCGCGTTTCTTGTCGCCGCTCCGTACACCATCCTGGATCTGCCGGCGTTCCTCAACGGCTATGCGCACCTGGCCGGTTACTACACGCCGAAGCGAGTGGCGGAGCCGGCGTGGCTCACCTACTACAAGCATCTTTCGCGCAGCATGGACTGGCCGGCGTTTCTGCTCCTCCTCGGCGGGCTCGGACTTGGCGCCGTCCGCGCCATCCGCGGACCCGGCCGCGTGCGCTGGACGGTGACCATCGCCTTCCCGCTGCTCTACTACTACTTTCTGTCGGGACAGACGCTCGTGTTCGGACGGTACCTGCTGCCGCTGCTGCCCTTCGTGTGCGTGCTCGCAGCCGTCGGGACCGTGTCCGGCGTCAGCCTCCTCCGCCGATTCGACATCCCGCGTGCGCCGCGCACGGCCGTCATTGCCGCGCTCACTGCCGCCGCCCTCGTACCACCCGCGTGGCAATCCATCGGCTTCATCCGCATGATCGCGCGCACGAGTACGGTCGAACAGGCGCACACCTGGATCACGTCCGACGTCCCCAAAGGCTCGTCGATCATCATCGAGACCCAGGCGCTCCAGCTTTCCCCGAGGTCCTACAAGGCCAAGAACGTCCCGCAGCTCGTCTTGGACTCCAGGGCTCCCGGCGACCACGACGCGTACGTCAAAGCCGGCATCGACTACTTCGTCGCCTCCTCGCAGAAGTATGGAGACGCACTGAGCCGCCCGAAGGACTTTCCGGAGCTCTACGACGCCTACTCGCGACTCTTCGGACAAAGCCAGGAAGTGATGCGGTTCACGCCAGACGCCGATCATCCGGGGCCGGAGATCAGGGTGTTCAGACTGCGGTAGCCTTCCGCCTGACCAGCCTCCGCTAAAGCTACGGCGGTCCGCCGAAGCCTTGGCGGAAGGCGGAAGCCACGGGCTCTCTAATCGCGGACTCTCTGATGTTGCCTTGTGGCTTCCGCCTTCAGGCGGAAGACCCATTTCCTACTTCGGCAGGACTGTCACATCTGCTCGCCGGCGCAGCCCGGCGACCCATTCGCGGACGAGCGAGGCCGTGCGATCGGCGACGAGACGCGTTCGCGCCTCGTCGTGCACAGCCTCGTACGGGAGCCGCACACCGTTTCTGATGAACTCCGATTCGTGCGACCGGTAGTAGCGGGCGATCTCGTCCTCGCCAGGCTGATAGGAGCCGCCGAAGCGCTGGCGGAGATAGGTCTCGATGCGCTCATCGTCGCGCAGGCGCGCGCGAAGGAGGGTAGGGGTCACGCCCGTGTCCTTCATCGCGCTTTCGAGCGCGGCCTGGCTGTCGAATCGCGCACGAACCTGCGCGAGCCGCGCGTCGATATCCGCGTCCGACGGTTCAGGAGGCACGTAGCGGTTGACTTCGATGAGCTGAAGCTGCCGCTCGATGAGCGTATTGAGCGCCGCCTGATCGCGATCCGCGGTGCCGGCCGCTGCCGGCACCAGTCCGAGCCGAAGGGCCGCGGTGACATCCGACAGGGTGATCGGCTCGCCGACGACAACCGCCAACACGCGATCGATGATCTGCGCGGCCGGCCTGGCTCCGGCGGCCGCGATGACAATCAACAGCGCGGCACCAATGATCGCTCGGCGAACCGTGGCGCGTGCCCTACTCAGTCTGGGCCCGTTTCCGTGTTGTCTGTGTTGTCCGTGGCCCATGTCGTTTGGTCGAATCCGTGTTGTCCGTGGCCCGTCGAATCCGTGTTGTCCGTGTTGTCCGTGGCCCGTGCCGTCCGCGGCTCAGAAAGCCTGCCCCAGGCTGAAATGGATGGCCGTCGCCGGCTCCAGCGCGCCGGCGATCACGCGCCGATCCAGCTTGAACCCGAGGTCGATACGAATCGGCCCCACTGGAGACTTGTAGCGCAGGCCGAAGCCATAGCTGCCGCGCAGTTCTCCGATATCGAATTCGTTCACGCGCCGGAACACGTTGCCGCCGTCGACGAACACGACGGCGCCGACGTCGCGCCAGACCGGGAACCGCAACTCGCCGTTGAGCAGCACGACGGCGTTACCGCCGACCGGGTACCCGTCGGGACTGATCGTGTTCGGGGCACCCACCCGGTCGAGCGCGAAGCCGCGAATCGTGGTGTCGCCACCGGCGAAGAATCGTTCGCTGGCCGGCAGATCGTCCACGACGACGGGCGGCAGGGGAAGCGGATTCCCGGCGTCATCGGTCGGCTGCACCTCCCTTGGGAATCCATTGGCGAGGCCGAGCGCCGCGCGCGACGCAAAGACCACCGGCCGGCGGCCCGGAAGCCGATAAAACGTGAAGCCCTGCACGTAGCTCTTGACGAATCCGACCTCTCCGCCGAGCGCGCGCGCCGCGAGGCTGCCTTCCCCGCTGAGAAACGTGCCTCGCGTCGGATCCAGCAGGTCGTCGCGCGTGTCGCGGGCCACGGCGCCCGAAAACCCCGACAGGCGGACCTCTGGGAAGAGCCGGTCGATCGTCGCCTGGTCCTCGTCGGTCAGCCGTTCATCGAAGGTTCGTGTCGAGCTGAGGGAATAACGTCCACTGACCCGGAGTGCCGGCGTCAACCGGCGCACCACGTCGACGTTGACGCCCTTCCGGTCGAAACTGAACGTCGTGCGCACGCCCCGCTCGACCACGCCGTTGACGATGAGGTCGTTGGTCCCGAACCAGCGCGGCTGACGATAGGTCCCGACGACGCGATACTCGGAAAGCGCGATGCCGGTGCCGTCCACTTCGGGATTGTCGGGCTCGCTCCTGGGACCGAGACTGACTCGCGTGTAGAGATTCACCGAACGGTTGGCCCCGAACAGATTCCGGCGGCCGATGTCGAAGAAGCCGCGCGGCGCGAACTCCAGCTGCTCCTCCGCCTGTCCGTCCGGCCCGGTCGAGCGCAGCGTCGTGAACGCCTCCAGACCGCCGCCATAGCCAATGGACGTCGCCGGCGCCTCCTCGACGGTGACCAGCACGTCATGTTTGTTGCCGGCGCCATGCGTCAACTGGGTGATCTGCACGCGGCGGAAGAGTCCCAGGGCGCTCAGCCGCCGCCGGCTCTCGAACTGGTCCTGCAGACCGAGCGGCCCACCGGGCTTGAACTGCAGCTCACGGAGGATGACGTCGGGCTTCGTGTGCGCGTTCCCGACGATGAGGATGTGGTCGACGATGCTCTGCGGCCCCTCCTGGACGGTGAACGTGAGATCGACGCGGGTATGGTCGGCGCTCGCGCTGAGGGCGACGTTCACCACGGTGGAGGCAAAGCCGCGGTTGAGGTACTCGAGCACCAGTGCATCACGTGTCTCGACGATCCGCGGCTCGAAGTACGGATCGCCGTCACCGATCTTGACCAGCGGGCGAAGCTCGTCGGCCGGGACGGCAGATGTTCCGGCGATCCGGATTTCCCCGAGGATCGAACGCGATCCTTCGTTGATGACAATCGCGGCCCGCACCAGGCCCTGTCCAGGGACTGACCCCTCGCCGGACCGCGGCGGATCCGTCTCGTTGACCCCCGACTTGACGTCGACGGCTGCAAATCCGCGCTGCCGGTAGAGTCCAAGGATAGCGGTCACACCCGCGGCGAGCTGGGACTCGAGGAAGAGCTCGCCCGGCTTGATCGGGACGAGCGCCGCCAGTTCGCCCGGCGACAGGGCCTGCGCGCCGGTGATCTCGGTGGGACCGGCCACGCGGTACTGCCGCCCCCGATTCACGGCAAAGACGATCGTGAGCGCCGCGGCCGCGGCCTCCCTGCGGACGGTGACGTCGGCCTTCCAATATCCCTCCTGGCGAAGGAAGGTCTCAATTCGCGTTTCGGAGTCTTCGAGGAGGTCTTCGTCGACCGATCCCTCGCGCTCGATCGGGGCCAGTTCCTTGAGCCGTTCCGCCGGTATGGCGACGTCCCCCTGAAAATCGAAGCGCACGGTCACCGGCAGGCCAGACGTGATGCCGATCACCAAATCAACGCTCCGGCCATCTTCAGAGGCAAGGGCCTGCAGCGAGCCGTCGGCTTCGTAATACCGCCGATCCTTGAGGCGCCGGACGTAGGCGTCGAGCCGCTCCTGGATGCGCGGCCGCAGAAACACTTCGCCGGGCGAGGCGCCCAGCTGGCGCAGGAACTGCTCGCGGGAGACAACCGGGTCGCGTTCGATCGCGACCTGGCCAATGACGGCGCGCGGCCCGGCATCGACCGTGAACGTCAGCAGGGCCCGCTCCGGCGCATGCTGGACCGCGGTCGACGCTTCGACTTTCGCGCGCAGGTAACCATGGTCGGCGTACAACTGCTCGAGCGTCCGCACCGCGGAGTCGACGCGCGCGATGGCCGGCGAGGCGCCGTAGCGCTCGACGACGGTGTCCCGCAGCAGCCCCGCGGATAACCCCAGCGTTCCCTTGAACTCGATCCGTTGAATGCTATGGAGCGGAATGAGGTTGAAAGTGATCGCAACGCCTCCGCCGGGCGCCTTGGAGGCCTCGACCTGGACGTCCTGGAAACGGCCGAGGCTGTACAGGTGGGCGATCGATTCGCGCACCGCCGCCAGGGACAGTGTCTCGCCGATTCGCACTTCGATCAGATCGACGAACGCGGCCTCCGTCGTCGGGTTGTTCTCGAGGAGCACCCGCACATCCTCGATTGGACGGCCTGCGTACTGGCTCGCGGCGGTTTGTGCCCACACAGGCAGGACCCCGACAGCTAGTAACAGAATGCAGAAGACGAACCGTCGCACCGTTGTGGAGTCGCGCAGGTACATCAGAACCTGTGCCGCACGCGGAAGTCGAGCGCGAAGGTATTGTCGCCAAGCTGTGTGAAGACCCAACCGAGCCGGTCGTTCTGGTCGTACTCGAGGACGATGACTTGATCGCGATCGCTGCCGCTCGTGCCGAGTGCCCGTGCGAACGTCAGGTAGGCGCGATTCGAGATGCGCTTGCCGATGACGACGCGCGCCGACGGCGTCAGGGTGTCGGTCTCGTTGCCGAGCGACGGGGTGATCTGCACGGTGTCAACGCCGAACGCCTGACCGAGCGCGCGTCCTACAGGCGTCGAGATCGGACTGACCAGCAGCCTGGCCATGCCCTCGCGCAGGAGCGCCTCTTCAGACTGCTGCGCCGCGTTCGAACGCAGCGCACGCAGCTCGGCGTCCTCCAGGTCGACGTTCTGGCCGAAGAGCAGCGAGATGATGTCGACTTCGGGAAGCGGAGGATCGGAGTTGAGCGCGTAGCTGAACCGGCTGGTCGTGCCGCTCAGTCCGATCGTCAGACGGTACGGCTGTCCGGGACGGCGGACGCGAGTCTCTGCCTCGATGTCGAAGAACGGCTCGATCCGCGACGGGTTGAAGAAGTCGATGCTCCCGCCCGGCGTGATGATGAAGCGATTGCCCTCGAAGAGCATGTCGCCGCGCTCGATCTCGGCGCGGCCGAAGAGTAGCGGGCGCTCGTAGGTGCCTTGCAGCCTCAGGTCGGCGCTCGCAACCATGTTGGCGACGTTGTTCTGGATGCGCAGGCTGGACGCCGCGACGATGGCGACGTCGAACCGCACCGGCGGCGGTGCCGCGGCCGCTCCCGAACTGAGCGTGGCCGTCGAGACGCCCGCGAGGTTGAAGAGGTCCGGGTTCGTCTCGATGCGTCTGGACCAGACACCATCCTGCACCACCACCGTCCCGTTGAGCACGAGCGCGTTCATCGTCCCCTGCAGTCCGAGATCGGCGTCGATGATCGAACGGAACCCTTCGGGATAGCGAACCGTCATGCGCTCGCCGGTGGCGGTGAGGCTCAGGTCGCCGAGGGCGAAGCCGTTGAGGCCGATGCGGCCGCCGAAGGTGACGGTGCCGCCGCCCAGACGCCCGGTCACCTCGTCGATGCGGAGGCCGGTGGCGTCGAACGACACGCGTCCGTTGATCGCCTCGAGCGAGTGCGGCAGCGAGAAGTGCCTGAGCCGGCCGTCGTTGAGCGTGGCGCTGCCGGAAAAGACCGGCTTGGCGAACGTGCCGGCCAGCTGCGCTTTGAGGTCGGCGGTGCCGCGGCTGCGCAGCGAGCGGAAAAAGCCCTGCAGGATGCCGAGGTTGGCGTCGCCCGTCGCCTGCACGTCGATCGTCTGGTCCTTCAAGCCCAGCCGGCCGTCGAGCTGCAGCTGCGTCCCCTCGCCGGCGAGGCGGAACCTGCCGATCTGGAGCACGTTCTGATCGAGCGTCAGTTCGATCGGGCCGTCGTTACGCACGCGATAGTCGAACAGCTTGAGGTCGAGCTGCTCGACGGTCGCATCGACGACGAGCTGGTCGGTGTTTGCCAGCTCACCGACGACACGCAACGTGCCGCCCGCGATGGCGGTCGTGAAGGGCGACAGGCGGGGCTCGAAGAATCGCACGTACGGATCGAGCGACGTCTCGCGGAACCGCACCGTCAGCTCGGCGTCCATCTCGTCGGTGAGCGCGATGCGTCCCGAGCCCGACACGACCAGGCGGGGCGACGCCGCTTCGAGATCGAGCGTCAGGAGGTCGCCGCGGAGGTTCAGGCGGCCGGACAACTGCCCGATGCCTTCGTCGCCGGCGAAGAGGTCATCCACGGCCAGCTTGACGTCGTAGCGGGGCTCATCGAAGGTGCCGGCGCCGGTGGCGGTGAACTGCAACCGTCCGGACAGCGGTGCTCGTGGAAACGCGACGCTGACGAGCGACTCGACCGGGATCCGGGCGCCGTCGGCGTCGAACGAGTAGGTGCCGTCCCAGCCGACATACGCGGCACCTGTCATGCCGCCCGTGCTCTTCCGGATGTCGATGTTGTCGAGGCGGACGCCCGCGCCTTCGAATCGCAGCGACGAGGTCGCGACGTCGAAGGTCTCGCCGTAGGCCGTGCCCTTCTCGATATTGAGCCGGCCGAATCCGAACGGCGTCTGATACTTTCCGTAGAGCTGGTACTCGCCCGAGACCGTGCCCTCGATCGCGTAGTCGTCGAGGCTGAAGGCGTGGCGCAGGTCGACGAGCGGCCGACGCGTCACCCGGACGCGCGCATCGATCTCGTCGCCGCCGTCGCGCCGCGGGAATCCGAGGGAGAACTGGCCGTCGGCGCGAATCTCCGAGTCGCCTGCGGTCAGCGTCGCGTTGGCCACGAAGACGTAGCTGTTCTCGATTGCGAGGTCCGCGCGGCCGGTCCCCCAGACGACGTCCCAGGCCCGGAACCGCTCGCCCTTGAGCGTTCCCTGAATGCGCGGGCGCTTGAACGCCTCGAGCAGGAGGCCATCGAACTCGCCGTAGCCTCCCATCGGCACCGCGCCGGTCGGCGACCCGAACGCCGTCATGATCCCGGCGAGCACGCGGTCGCTCTCCTGCCAGTCCAGGCTGCTGACGTGGAACGGGATGCGCGACTGCTCGCCGTACGCGGTCTGGCCCTCGAACTCGACGTAGGTCCGATCGGTGGCCGCCCAGCTCTTCTGAAGTCGAATCCACTGCGGATCGAGCGAATAGACTATGTGGCCAGCCATGGGCAGGTGACCGAGCGACAACTGCGGATTGAACGGCCCTTCTTCGTCAGGAAGCGCGCTCAACTCCGCGACCAGATCGGCCGGCAGCTCGCGCGTCATCGGCCGCATGTCCGGGGGCGGCGCGACGGTCGCTTCTCCCTGGCCGGTCTTGAGCGCCCACTTGCCGAGCGGCCACTCGAGTCGGTTCCGGCCCGACGCGCGTCCCGCCATCCGCAGTCCCTGGATCTCGAGAAAATCCGAGAGCTTCACGAGATCGACGTTGTTGTATTCGACGTCCCATGTGGCGCGCGCGGGTGTCGGCTTGCCGAACGGCGCCATCCGGTAGTCGAACTTCGCGGTGCCGCCGTAGAGCTCGCTCGTCGCGTTGGTGATTTCGAGCCGGTCGGGAACCCACAGCACGGATCCGCGCAGGTTCGGAAACCGCCAGTCGTTGACGCCGGCGAGACCGCTGACGAAGGAACCCTTCAGCTCGCGTCCGCCCTTGAAGAGGTGAAACGTGCCGGTGAAGTCTCCCGTCCCGGACACGTCGAACTTCTGACCGTGAAAGAAGATGTCCTTCTGTGTCGGAAAATCGATCCGCGAACGGAGCTGATATGTCTGCTCGGGCCATCGGCCGAGGTCGACGTCGCCGGTCCCGACGGTTTGAGCGCCGTCGCTGACGAGATCCATGCGGTCGAAATGCACCTTGCCGCCGTTCAGCGAGAAGCGCGACTGCATGTCCATTCGGAACGGCTGATACGACTGAATCTGCACCGTGCCGTTGACGATCGTCGCGCGGCCGCGATAGTCGCTCGTCGCGTCGCTGCGGTAGAGCTGCACGGTGAGGTTGCGGGCGACGCTGCTCCACGGCGTCCCATGGTCGTCGTAGGTGAACTGGCCGCGCGTCGCCAACACGGATCGCAGCGTCGTCGTAAACGGGCTCGGCCCGGTGCGCTTGGTCTTCGGCGTGACCTTCGGAAAGCTGTGCCGGCCGCCCGCCCACGACTCGACGACCATCTCCCAGTCGGTCAGCGTGACCGACTCGACGACGAGCTTGCGGGTGAAGACCGTCCACCACGGCAGCTTGACGAAGATCTTCTTGGCCTTGAGGAACGGACGATCCTGAGGCGTCAAGCCCTCGATGAGGAGATCCTCGACGACGAACTCCCCGGGCGTGAGCTTGGCCGACAGGCGCCCGATGTGCATCGGCCGCTCCATGTACTTCGTGCCTTCGCGCTCGGCCCTCTCGCGCAAGTTTGGTCCAAGGTCGACGGTGAACACCGTGGCCAGGATCGCGGCGACGACCGCCACGACGACCGCGAACAGGCGCAGCAGCACGCGGCGGAGGCGGCGCGTGCGCGCGGGTACCTCCTTGACGTCCGGCTTGGGTTCCGGCTCTTGTGGCTCTTGCGTTTCGTCCACTGGGTTACTCGATCACCACGAGCACGCGTCCTGCCTCGACCGAAGTGCCTGGCGTCACGGACACTTCCTTGACCGTGCCGGCCTTGGGCGAGCGCAGCTCGTTCTCCATCTTCATCGCTTCGACGACGATCACGCCCTGCCGCGCGGCCACGGCATCGCCTGGACCGACGAGCACGCGTACCACGCGTCCCGGCATGGGCGCAACGACCGGCTGCAGCCCCGCGCGACCGCCATCGGCGGTCGTGCCGCGACGGCGCGTCCGGCCGTTCACGACCACCGGCACGGTACGGCCGCGCCACGTCACCAGCAATTCCCCGCGCGCGGCGCCTGGGGCAATCTGCAGCTCGCGGCTCGCGTTCGACGCGTCGCCGACGATGAGCGACAGGCCGAACTCACCCACCCGCTCGGCCTGGACCTCGTGCGCCTCGCCGTCGACCGCGACGACGAATCGGCCGGGCGTCCCGGGCTCGACCGTCACGGTCCGTGGGGCGCCGCCGAAGTCAATGAGGTCGATCTCGAAGGTCACGATCGGAGCGCCTCGATGCGCCCCGCCCGTTGCCAGAGGCTCCCGGACGGACCGTCGTCCTGGGCAGCTGCCGACGCCCCTGCGCGCGCGCGAAGGGACGCGTCGATCGCCGCCGCAATCGTCACCAGCTTCAGATCGTCCTCGTCGAGCTCGTTGAAACTGGCACCCCGGCGCTCGGTCATGAGCCGATCGAGCCACGTCGTATCGTACTGCCCGTCGCGGTATTCCGCCTGGCGCATCAGCCAGACGAAGAACGGAATCGTCGTGCGGATGCCGAGCACCTGATATTCGTCGAGGGCGCGCGACATGCGCGCGATCGCGTCGCCGCGCGAGCCGCCCCAGGCGACGAGCTTGGCGATCATCGAGTCGTAGTACACCGGCACTTCGTACCCGGCGTTCACGCCGCCGTCGTCACGAATGCCCGGGCCCGATGCGGGGCGTAGGGCGCGGATGAGCCCCGGCGCGGGCATGAAGCCCTGGTCGGGATCCTCGGCGTAGATGCGGCATTCGATCGCGTGGCCGACGGGGGTCAGCGCGCGTACCGGATCGATGTCGAGGCGCTCGCCTCGCGCGATGCGAATCTGCCAGTGGACGAGGTCGAGGCCCGTCACCATTTCCGTGACCGGGTGCTCGACCTGCAGCCGGGTGTTCATCTCGAGGAAGTAGAACGAGCCGTCAGTGTCGAGCAGGAACTCGATCGTCCCGGCGTTCGTGTACTCGACGGTCCGGGCCACCGCGGCCGCGGCGGCCGCGATCTTCTGGCGCAGCTCCGCACTGACCGAGATGGACGGAGACTCCTCGACGACCTTCTGGTGCCGCCGCTGAATCGAACACTCCCGCTCGACAAACGGCACCACGGTTCCGAAGCGATCGCCGAGCAGCTGGATCTCGACATGGCGCGGCCGCGTGAGGCGCCGCTCGAGGTAGACGCTCGTGTCGCCAAACGCCGCCCCCGCCTCGGACCGTGCGGTGCGAATCGCGCCGAGCAGATCGGGCTGGTGCTCGACGACGCGCATCCCCTTGCCGCCGCCACCGGCAACGGCCTTGACGACGAGGGGATAGCCGATGGCCGCGGCCGCTTCGGCGATCTCTTTGTCGCTGGCCGCCGGATCGAACGGCCGCTCGGTGCCGGGGACGACCGGAACGCCGGCGCGGATGGCCACGGCGCGGGCTGCGGTCTTGCTGCCCATGAGCGCGATCGCCTCGGGCGACGGGCCGATGAACGTCAGGCCGGCATCGCGGCAGGCACGCGCGAATGCCGCGTTCTCTGCCAGGAATCCGTAGCCCGGATGGACCGCATCGGCGCCGGCTCGGCGGGCCACGTCGAGGATCGCCTCGACATTGAGGTAGCTGCGCGCGGCCTCGTTTGGCCCGAGGTAGAACGCCTGATGCGCCTCGCGCACGTGGCGCGCCGCACGGTCGCAGTCGGAATAGACGGCGACGGTCGGCAGCCCCAGCTCGCGGCATGCGCGAATGACCCGAACGGCGATCTCGCCGCGGTTGGCGATGAGGATTTTCACTGAGCGAATACTGGGCGTCTGTAGCTGCCGCCTTCCGCCGCCGCCAAGGCTTCGGCGGACCGCCGTAGCTGTAGCGAAGGCCGGTCGGGCGGAAGAACAGGACAGGCGAAGTGGCCAGACAATTCTACCGCCGAACCATGGAGGGTCGGTAGCCTGAGAGCCGGGACCGGCGTCCTCGACGCGATATAGTGTCGGGCCACGGCCATGAACCAACTGGACTTGCGCGATCGCGTCGCCATCATCACCGGAGGAGCCCGCGGGATCGGCCACGCCGCGGCCGCCAGGGCCCTTGGTTCGGGCGCATCGGTGGTGATCTGGGACATCGACGTCGACCGCGCCGATCGCGCGGTACGGGACTTGGCCGCCCTCGGGACTATCAGCGCGGACGCCGTCGAGCTGAGTGATGCGACGGCGGTTCAGTCCGCTACCGAGGCGGTCCTGAGCCGGCATGGCCGGATCGACATCCTGGTCAACAACGCGGGAATCACCGGTGGGAACGCCCCCACTTGGGAGCTCGATCCCGACACCTGGCGCCGCGTGCTCGACGTCAACCTCACCGGCGCCTTCCTCACCTGCCGTGCCGTCGTCCCACACATGATCGCGCGCGGCTACGGCCGCATCGTCAACGTCGCGTCGATTGCGGGCAAGGAAGGAAATCCGAATGCGGCGCATTACAGCGCCTCGAAAGCGGGCCTGATCGGGCTGACCAAGTCGCTGGCGAAGGAGCTGGCGCCGAGAAACATCGTCGCCAACTGCATCACGCCGGCGGCGGCGCGCACCGAGATCTTCAGCCAGATGAAGCAGGAGCACGTGAACTACATGCTGGCGCGGATTCCGATGGGCCGCTTCCTCGAGGTCGACGAGGTCGCGGCCCTGATCTGCTGGCTGTCTTCCGAAGAGTGTTCGTTCTCGACCGGCGCCGTCTTCGATATCAGCGGCGGCCGGGCGACCTATTAATCCGAGGGGCTTTCGCCCCTCGGACTCCCCTACTGGCGCGCTCGCGGGGGCCCCTGCGCCCCGCTCCGCTCGCCAGGCTCACTCGCGGTCGCTCGTTCGCGCTGTCTCTGAGACCGCTTCTACTTCTTGACCGGTGGCGGCGGGGGGGGCGGCGGCATGGGCTTCTCGATCGTCGCCTTCTTGATGTAGTCGAGTCGGGGAAATGCTCTTCACCAGAAACGCGTTGCCGCCCGACTGGATCTGCGGCTGCATCTGACTCGGCTGCTCGCCGTACTCGCCATTGATCTTGTCGACGACCTCCATGCCGGACACAACCTGGCCAAACGGTGCGAAGGCCGTCTGGTCGAGAAACGAGTTGTCCTTGAAGTTGATGAAAATCTGCGTCGAGCGGGAGTTTGGCGCCTGAGTCTTCGCGAACGTAACGAATCCGCGCTTGTTACTCTGCGTGACCGGATCGTCGATGATGTCGGCGTCGCTCCACACGGCGTTGAGTTTCGGATCGCCGTTGATGCCGAACTGGACCATGAAGTTCGGTACGACCCTGAAGAATCGGTTGCCGTCGAAGTAGCCGTACTTGACCAGGTTGTAGAACCGATCGGCGCCCCTTGGCGCCCACGCGCGCGTGACTTCCACGACGAAAACGCCGACCGACGTCTCGAAGTTCGCGCGGAAGGTGGCAGGCGCGACGTCCTTGAGCTTCGCCGGTGTTCTCAACGCGGCGTTCGCGGCAGCCGGCTTGGCCGTTGCCGGCTTCTGCGTAGCCGGCGTGGTGGTCGCGGGCTTGGCTGGAGCCGGCTTGGTCTGGGCCGGCGTCGACGTCGCCGGCTTCGCCGTTGACTGGCCCTGAGCCGCCGTCGACAGCGTCAGCGCGGCGCCAAACATGACTGCAGACATCCTTCGATCGAACGTTCATCGCACTCCTCTACTATTGAAGACCAATCGTCTACCCATCCAAGAATCTTAGACCGTCCCTGGCTCTGGGTGCACCCAGGGCGCGCGATACGGCCGGCGCAGCCGCTTGTTCGCTTCCGGGTCGCCGACAACGACGCCCTTCGCGTGATCCCACTGGAGCGAGCGGCCGAGATCCATCGACAGGTTGGCGAGTATGCAGGCCGTCGCCGACATGTAGCCTTGCTCGATGTCGGCCACCGGCGTGCCACGCGACGCGATGTTCTCGAGAAAGTTCTTCATGTGCCCGCGAATAGCCGGCGCGACGTGCTTCTCGAGCTCTTTCTCGGTCTTGTCCTCGGGGAACTGCTCGAGCTCGAAGACCACGTCCTCGTGAATCGGCGCCTCGCCCTTGGCTTGCGGGATGAAATCGTAGGAATTGACGCTTGCCTTGAGCGTGCCCTTGTCGCCGTAGAAGGTCGCCGCCCACGGATAGTTCGCGTCCGGCGAGCTGCCGTAAGACCGGTGGTTCCAGACGACGCGGAGGTTGGGAAATTCGAAGGTCGCGGTCTGCGTGTCGGTGATGTTGGCCTTGCTCTTCTTGTCGACGAAGATGCCGCCCGTCGAGCTGATGCGCGTCGGCATCCCAAGGTCCAGCATCCACCGCACCGTGTCGAGCATGTGCACGCACATGTCTCCCACGATCCCGTTGCCGTACTCCATGAACGCCCGCCAGCTGCGCGGGTGCACGAGCGAGTTGTACGGCCGCATCGGCGCCGGCCCGGTCCACATCTCGTAGTCGAGGTTCGCGGGCGGTGTCCCGTCCGGGGGATTCTGGGTCGCGCGCATGTGGTAGTAGCAGCAGATCTCGACGAGCCCGATGGTGCCGAGCTTGCCTTCCTTGATGACGCGGTCCCTGGCGTGGATGAGGTGCGGCGTGCTGCGGCGCTGCATGCCCACCTGCACGACGCGCTTGTACTTGCGCGCCGCGGCCAGCATGGCCTGCCCTTCGACGACATCGATGCTGATCGGCTTCTGGACCCAGACGTCGACGCCAGACTTGACCGCCTCGATCATCGGGAGCGCATGCCAGTGATCAGGCGTGCCGACGAGCACGATGTCGAGATCGCGCTCCTTGAGCATCGCGCGGTAGTCGGAGTAGATGCGCGGCCGCTTCTTCGAGAGCTGACGCGTCGCCACCAGATCGGCCGCGTCCGAAACCATCTGCTTGTCGACATCGCAGAGCGAGACGACGTCAACCGGGGCCACCTGCACGAGGCGCAGGAGGTCGGACTTGCCGTACCACCCGGTGCCGATGAGACCCACCCGCTTCTTCATGTCGCCGAGCTGGCCGACATAAGACGGAAGACCCGATACGGCCAACAACGCGGCGCTCTGCTTGATGAAATCGCGACGATGCATGGCCTGCATGTTACATCAGGCAGGCCCATGAAAGTTTGAAGTCTGACGTTGGACGTTTGAAGTGGGGAAGTATGGAAGTTGGAAGTCGGAAGTGGAAGTGGGAAGGAAGTAGGAAGTGTGAAGCTGGTAGCGGGAAGTGGGAAGTTTGAAGTGGTGAAAGTTGAAGTTGGGAGTCTCACGTCCTACTTCTCACTTGCTACTTCCTCCTTCAACCTTCCCACTTCCTTCCCACTTGCACTTGCCACTTCCAACTTCCATACTTCCCCACTTCAGACTTCAAACGTCAGACTTCAAACTTTCCCCTCTAGCCTTTCCCCTACTGCCCAAACCGCGGGTTGACGATGCTGCTGAAGATCGACCCGAAGGTGTACGTCAAGCTGAACCCGACGCTGTATTCGTAGCCGCTCTCGAGGCGCCGCAGGCGCAGGAGCACTTCTTCGTCGGTGGCGCCGCGGGCCGGAATCGCAAGCTGGTCGCGGATGCGCGAGGCGTTGACTTCCGCCGCGACCGAGAGTCCACGCGCCACGCGCAGGGAGATCTGTCCGGATGCCTCCAATCGCGATTTCGAGAGGTCGTGGAGGTACTGCGACCACTCGATGCTCGCCTCGATCGTGCCCCACCGCTCGCGCTGCTCGAGCGTCAGCGACAGCTCGTGGCTCGGCAGCGTCTCCTCGAGCTTGCCGTAGAGCGTCTCCTCATAGTACTGGAACCAGTTGACGCCGATGGCATACTGCGCCCGCAGCTGGCGCCGCGTGTACATCGAGTAGGGAAAGAAGTTGAACTCGACGGCCGGCGCCGCGGCGACGCCGAGCTCGATGTTGTCGAACGTGGACGACTCGATCTCGCCGCGCGCGCCGGCCGACCAGTGCTCGCCGAGCGCTTTGACGACGAGCCAGTTGAAGTCCCGCTCGCGGCGTACTGCCTTGACCGGATCCTCCTCGTCGAGGTCGAACTCCTCGACCTCGTGGTCGATCTCGGCGCCGAACGTGATTTTCCAGTCCGGCGTGATCCGGTCCGCGCTGGCGCTCAGGCCGAGCTGCCGATCGCGGCTGGACTCCTCGCCGTCGAACGAGGCCGAACCCTCGACGCTGAACACCCAGTTGTTCCAGCGGTCGCCGGCGACGGCCGGTCGCTGCTTTTCGGAGCCGATCTTGACCTCGATGGCGAGGCCCGGCGGCACGGCATCGCGGGTCAGGAAATACAACAGCCCCGCCCGCGCCGATGTCGCGAGCTGGCGCCGGATGATGTCGTCGGTATCCGAGCTCTCGGTGACGGTCTTGAGCGTGTGGGTCACGCCTTGGAACCGGCCCAGGCCGATGAACGCGAGCGTGTACTCGCCGCCGCCGCTGCCCGTTTGCGCGCGGGTGATCAGCAGGTGGACCTCGGCCTCGGTGCGATCGCGCACGTAGTCCACAAATTCGATCTCGGACTGCAGGAAGTCGGAGTAACAATTGTCGCAGTCGAGAAAGACCTTGACCTGCGCGGTTGGTTGCTGGCCGGAGGCTTGGAGATCGGAAGCCATCAGACAGAACGCGATCAATGCGCCCGCAAGGGGCCACGTCCGGAACGATTGAGGCATGCGCGGCTATTCTGCAATACCGAACGTGAAGAACCCATGAAGACGACGTGCGTCGCGCTACAATCCTGCTCCTGCCGATGACGAACGGTGTGACGAAGGTCATGTGTCTTGCTCCGCTCGTGCTGATGGCCGCGGCGGCGGCCGCGCCCGACACGACGCGTACGTTCGAGACGGATCCGGCGGGCCGCGCGCCCGCGGGATTCAGGCTCCATGTCGTGCGGTATTCGTCGGCCCCGCGCTGGCTCGTCCGCCGGGACGGCACCAACGGGTTTCTGGCGCACGAGGGCGATGCCGGCGGCCAGGTGGGGTTTGCCATGGCGGTGCTCGACACCGACCACTGGCGTAACCTGTCGCTGTCGGCCCGCGTACGATTCGCCGGCGGCCAGCGTTCGGGGGGCATCGTCTGGCGGGTGCAGGATGCCGAGAACTACTACCTGGCGCGGCTGGATCTCGATCGCCAGGACATCGGGCTGTATCGCGTCGTCGGCGGCAACCGGACTCGCATCGAAGGCGAAGACGACCTCGAGCTGGACACGACGGCGTGGCACACGCTGAGAATCGTGCAGGAAGGCGACAACATCCGCGTCTATATCGGTGGGATTCGGGTGCTTCGCGCGCGGGACCGGACCTTCGGGAACCCCGGCGGCGCGGGCCTCTGGTGCACCGGCGATGCCATCGCCCAGTTCGACGACCTCCGGCTCACCACGCCACCGGCGGACAAAGACAAGGATGATGATGCGGATCCTCGTCGCAGAAGATGAAGCGGACCTCGCCCGCACGCTGCGAAAGGCCCTGACCGAAGACGGCTACGCCGTCGACGGCACGCCGAACGGCGACGCGGCGCTCGAGAAAGCCACGGCGGTTCCTTATGACACCATCGTGCTGGACGTGATGCTGCCCGGCAAGAGCGGCCTGGCAGTGCTGTCGGCGCTGCGCTCACGCGGGGTCCGCACACCGGTCCTGGTCCTGACGGCGCGTGACGCCGTCGACGACAAGGTCCGCGGACTCAATGCCGGCGCCGACGACTACATGACGAAGCCGTTCGCGCTGACCGAGCTCCTCGCGCGTGTGCGCGCACTCATCCGGCGCGCGTCGCTGGAACCCATGAACGAGGTCGTGGCCGGTCCCATCGTCGTGGACACGTGCGCGCGTGTCGTGCGGTACCACGGCACGGCCATCGATCTGACGGCGCGCGAGTACGCGATCCTCGAGTTGCTGGCCAGGCGCAAAGGCAGAGTGGTGACCCGCGCGGCCATCTACGACCACGTCTACGACGAGCGCGAGGACACCCTCTCGAACGTCGTCGACGTCTTCATCGCCGCGCTGCGCCGGAAGCTTGGCCCCGACGTGATTCGGACCCGCCGTGGCCACGGGTACATCATCGATGGCTGACTCGCTTCGCGTCAGACTCCTGCTGTGGTACGCGGCGATCCTCATGCTCGTCATCGGCATGGTCGGCGTGGCCGTGTGCATGGTGACCTGGCGTTCCCGGCTGGCCACCATCGACGCCGAGCTGCAGGCGCGTGCTGATGCGGTGTCGAAATCGGTCGAACGAGGCGTAGGCGGCGCCTTTGATGTCGAGCTCCCAGCCGATGCCACCGCCTACTTTCAGGAGGCGCACACGCGCCCGTACTATGCGGTCTGGGGCAGTGATGGGCGGCTCATCGACCGGTCCGACCCCGACATCACAGCCACCGCCCAGCCCGAGCCCGGACCCCGGGCGCGAGACAACAACCGCGAGATGGTCGTATCGAGCCGCGGACTCACGGTGCTCGTCGGCCGCGATATCGGCGACGTCCGGCGCGAGCTCTGGTCGCTCGCCAGCACGATCGCGATGGTGGCGCTTGCCGGCATGGCGGCGTCGCTCGGCGGAGCCTGGTTTCTCGCCGGCCGTGCGCTGGCTCCAGTCCAGCGGATCAACGAGACCGCCCGGCGGATGGCGGAAGGCGATCTCAGCGCGCGGATCGCCGTCGAGCGAACCGACACCGAGCTCGGTCAAGTGGCGTCGGCGTTGAATCTCGCCTTCGATCGGTTGCGGGCCTCAATCGAGCGCCAGCGCCGCTTCACGGCGGATGCCTCGCACGAGCTCAGGACGCCGGTCACCACGATGATGGCCGAGCTCGAGTGGGCGCTGCTGCGCGATCGCTCCGCGGGGGATTACAAGGAGTCGCTCGACACCTGCCATCGGGCGGGCGCACGCATGCAATCGCTCATCGAGGGCCTGCTGACGCTCGCGCGCGCCGACAGCGGCGAGCTGCCTGTCCGGCGGTTGACGGTGCGGCTCGACGCGCTCGTCGACGAGGCGGTGACCCTGCTGCGCCCCCTGGCCCAGCAGCGACAGGTGATGCTGCGGGTCTCGTCGAGCGAGCAGACGATGGTCGGAGATCCCGACCGGCTCCGCGAGCTGCTCTCGAACCTGCTCTACAACGGAGTGGCCTACAACCGTCCGAACGGCGTCGTCACCGTCGACGTGCGGCGCGAAGGCGCAAGCGTGGTGCTCAGGGTGCGCGACACCGGAATCGGGATCGGCCCCGACGATCTCCCGCGCGTGTTCGATCGTTTCTATCGCGGCGAGCTGGCGCGCGCCCGTGAACCAGCCGGCGCCGGGTTGGGCCTTGCGCTGGCGCATTGGATCGTCGCGGCCCACGGCGGAACTGTCGCCTGCACGAGCGAACCAGGCCGGTCCACGGAATTCGTCGTGCGGTTTCCGACCGAAAACCCCGAGCGATCCGTCCCGGAACGTGGTGACGTATCCGCGGCGATCCACGAGATCCGCGACCCGTTAGCGATAGAGTGATTTGCGATAACCCATGGCCAAGAAACCCCCCGTCGACCCTCTCACCGGGCCCAAGCAGGCGCTGACCGGTCGGGTCGTTACGATGGACGACACCTTCAGGACGCTCGACCGCGGCACGGTCTACATCGAGCTTGGCGGCATCGTCGCCGTCCAGGACGCCGCGCAGCCGGCGCCCGCGGGATTCGAGAACACTCGCGCCGTCGACGTCAGGGGGACCATCTTCCCCGGCCTCATCGAGCTTCACAATCACCTGGCCTACAACGCGCTCAGCCTGTGGCATGTCCCGCGGCTCTTCACCAACCGGGGACAATGGGGGGCCACGGGCGACTACCAGCGTCTCGTCACCGGACCGATGAAGGTGCTGGGGTTGACCGAGAGCGTCATGCCGTCGCTCGTCCGGTACGTCGAGTGCAAGTGCCTCGTCTCCGGCGTGACGACCAGCCAGGGCATCGAGCTCTTCAGCAATGCCGGCGCCCGGCGCTACTACCGCGGCATCGTTCGCAACGTGGAGCAGACCGACGAGGCGGATCTGCCCGAAGCGGTGACGCGGATCGCGGACGTGGACGCGAGGAGCCCCGAGCGGTTCCTTGCGCGCCTCAAGAAGCAGACATGTCTCCTGCTCCATCTGAGCGAAGGCGTCGACCAGACGGCGCGGAAGCATTTTCGCGCCCTGCAACTGCCGGGCGGCGAATGGGCGATTACCTCCGCGCTCGCGGGTATCCACTGCGCGGGGCTGCTCAACGAGGATTTCCGGATCTTCGGCGCCCGCGACGCCTCAATGGTTTGGTCGCCGATGAGCAACCTGCTGCTCTATGGCGCCACGTCGCGCGTGAAGTCCGCGCGCGACAACGGCGTCCGGATCGGCCTCGGGTCCGACTGGGCCGTCTCGGGAAGCAAGAACCTGCTCGGCGAGCTGAAGGTGGCCAGGCTGGCGAGCGACGACATGCGGGCCGGCTTTTCCGACCGCGATCTGGTGGCGATGGCCACGCGCGACGCGGCGTCGATCCTCGGCTGGCAGAACGTGCTCGGATCGCTTCGTCCCGGCGCGCGCGCCGATCTCGCCGTCCTCGACGGCACGGCAGGCGATCCCTACAAGGCGCTCGTGCACGCGGCAGAAACCGGCATCACGCTCGTGATGATCAACGGCGTCCCGCGCTTCGGCACGACGGCGCTCATGAGGCGGCTGGGCGCGGAGGGTGAACGCGTCATCGTCGGCGGCCGGCAACGCATGCTCTTCCTGAAGCAGGAGTCGGCCGACGAGGTCGTGGGCGGCATCCCGCTCGCGCAATCGAAACGAACGCTCGTCGATGCTCTGCGCCGGCTGCCGGCGCTCGCCAGCGACCTCGAGAACAGCCGGACCGGCCCGGCGCGGGCCATGGCCGATCGACTGACGCGGTCCGGACCGCCAGTCTGGTTCCTCGCGCTCGACGAGATCGAACCGACCGGTTCCGAGCTCCGTCCCCGTCTCCCGGGCGCTAACGGTCGCGAGAGCGGCCCGCAAGTCGGCTCCGCGCGCGCCGTGCCGTTGTCTCAGCTGGTTGCTCCGATGACGCTCGATCCTCTGACCGTCGCGGACGACAGCGAGTTCCTGGATCGAGTCGAGGCCCAGACGATTCTGCCGGCATTCGTCAGGGAGCAGTTGAGGGAGATGTACTGAAAGTTTGAAGTCTGACGTTTGAAGTATGAAGTGAGGAAGTTTGAAGTGGGAAGTCGGAAGTGTAAGTGTGAAGGAAAGTATGAAGTGGGAAGTCGGAAGTGGAAGTGTGAAGGAAAATGTGAAGCGAGAAGTTGAAGTGCAAATGAAGTCTGAAGTGCGAAGGAAATCTGAAGTTCGAAGTAAGGTTGAAGTGCGAAGGAAGTAGCACTTCCCACTTCCCGCTTCCCACTTCCTTCGCACTTCCACTTCGCACTTCACACTTCCGACTTCCCTACTTCACACTTCAAACGTCAGACTTCAAACTTTCAGCGTAGGGCTCCGCGCAGAAACCGCACGAAGTTGCCGTGCGCGATGAGCTCGACGTCGGCGGCGCCGTAACCGCGCGCGGCGAGCAGGGCGGGGACTTTCGACAGGTCCGCGATCGTCGCGACGTCGGACGGGCACTGCTCGCGCCCGAAGCCGCCGTCGAGGTCGGATCCGATGCCGCAATGGTTCGCGTTGCCGGCGATCTGACAGATGTGATCGATGTGATCGATCAACCGTTCGAGGGTGGCGCCCGTGCTTTCCGGCGTTGACTCCCCGCGCACCCAGCCAGGCACGATCATCCAGGCATCGAACGCCGCGCCGATGACGGCGCCGCGCCCGACGAGTTCCCGGATCTGATCGTCGTTGAACTGGCGGTTGTGGTTGACGAGCGACCGGCAGTTCGAATGGCTTGCCCAGACCGGACCGCGGAAGTGGTCGAGCGCGTCGCGAAAGCTCTCGTCGCAGAGATGCGTGGCGTCGAGGATCATGCCGAGCCGATCCATCTCGCGAACGAGCTCGCGCCCGCGCGCGCCGAGGTCGCCCTGGGCGTTCGTGCCCTGGGCGTAGACGCCGGGACCATAGTGTCCAGGCCCTACCGCTCGCAGCCCATACGCATACGCGCGTTCGAGGTGCCCGATCGTCACGAGTGAGTCGGCGCCTTCGAGGCTGAGGACGTACCCGATTGGCCCCTCTCCTCCGCCGGAGAGGTGGCGATCGAGGCCCTCGGCATCGCGCACCTGCACCAGTTCTCCACGCTCTTCCATCGAGCGGTACCACGCGAGCTGCGCCTGGGTCATCGCCCACGCCTGCTCGGGTGAATGCCACCCTGGAAACGGATGCTCGCGAGTCGAGTAGCGCGCAATCTGCGTGGCCACACAGAGGCCGACGCCGCCGCGTCGCATCTCGGCAAACGACACCGTTCCCTTGCCACGGTCCGGCCGGTCGGTGTGCCCGTGCTCGCGCGCACGGATTTCGTCGATGGACCGCGACAGATCGCGGTTCCATTCGATGGCGTTCATTGCCAGATCGAGGTGGGCGTCGACAATCAGCATTTCCGAGAGTCTCCTGTCACGTCGTACGGGTCATCACGATGGCCACGAAGATCGCGAAGAACAACAGTTTACCGATCTCGCTTCGCGATCTTCGCGGGCTTCGTGATGGTCCCGTATGGAGCGCGCGTTCGCTTAGGCTACCGCCAGCCCCAGGAGTAACACTCCCACCAGGCCGAGCACAGAGACGATCGTTTCGAGGACGGTCCAGGTCGCCACGGTCTGCGGGACGCTCATGTTGAAGTACTCCTTGACGAGCCAGAATCCGCCGTCGTTCACGTGGCTCGCGATGAGCGACCCGGCGCCGATCGCGACGACGAGAAGATCCTTGTTCGCCCCGGGGATGGATGTGACGATAGGCGTCATGATGCTCGCCGCGGTGACGCAGGCGACGGTGGCCGATCCGACCGACAGGCGCAGGAGCGCGGCGATGACCCAGCCGAGCACGAGCGGCGACAGGCGCAACCCGCCCATTGATTGCGCAATCGCCGTGTCGACGCCGGCCGCGTCGAGCACGCGGCCGAATCCGCCGCCGGCGCCGACGACCAGCAGCACACCCGCAACCGCCGGAATTGACTCGTCGGCGAAGCGCAGCAGGCGCTCGCGGTCGAATCCGCAGGCCGTCCCGAACGTGTAGAGCGCGAGGAGCGCAGCCAGCAGCATCGCGACAAGCGGGCTGCCGGCCAAGCCAACCCACTGACGGAGAGGTCCATCGGCGAGCGTGGCTTGCGCCAGCGCCGCGAGGAGCATGAGGAGCACGGGCAGCAGGATCGTCAGCAGCGTAACGCCGAGCGACGGCGGGCGCGGGGCCGCTTGCGTTCCACTCAATTGATCCGCCATCCCGCCCGCCTCCACCTCGATCCGCCGGCTGATGAAGCGGCCGAAGAACGGACCCGATACCAACGCGACGGGCAGGCCGACGACGAGCGAATAGAAAAGGGTGCGCCCCGTGTCCGCTCCGAGTTGGGCGATGGCGGCGAGCGGTCCGGGATGCGGCGGCACGAAACCGTGAGACACCGATAGCCCGGCGACGAGCGGGATCGCCAGCCGCAGCATCGGCGTGCCCGTCTGGCGCATCGCGGTGAAAAGGACCGGCGCCAGCAGGACGAGCCCGACCTGAAAAAACACCGGCAGCCCGATCAGGAAGCCCGACAGCAGCATTGCCCAATCGAGGCGCTTCTGGCCGAGCGCCGAGACGAGCACGCGCGAGACGACGACGGCGCCGCCGGACTCGGCGAGAAGTTTCCCGATGACGGTGCCGAGGCCGACCACCATCGCGATGAACCCGAGCGTGTCGCCCACCCCCTGCTGAAAGGCCCGGGGAATGTCGCCGAGCGGCATCCGCGCGCCAAGCCCGACGACGAACGACCCGACCGCCAGCGCGATAAACGCGGGAGTCCTTATCCGAGTGATGAGGAGCACGACGAGAGCGACGCCGACGAGCGCGACGAGCAGTAACGGTGTGGGATCGGCGGGGGGCAAGGTGCCTGAGCTTACAATGCTTTCGTGGCGATCAGTCTTACCAGAACTCAGGTGGCCCTCGGCGTGCTCGCGCTCGCGGGGCTGGCTCCGATGGCGGCGCCTCATGCATCCCAGCCGGCGCGCGCCTGGCCGCCGGGCCTGCATACCGCGCCGACGGACTCGCCCGTCCTCTCGCCCGAGCACGCGATGAAGACATTCTTTCTGCCGCCCGGCTACCACGTCGAGCTGGTGGCGAGCGAGCCGATGATCCAGGAGCCCGTACTCATCGACATGGATCCCGACGGCCGGCTGTGGGTCGTCGAGATGCTCGGCTACATGCGCGACATCGCCGCGACCGGCGAGCGCGAGCCGCTCGGACGCATCAGCGTCCTCGAAGATCTCGATGACGACGGGAAGATGGACAAGAAGACGATCTTCCTCGACAGGCTGGTACTGCCGCGGGCGCTGAAGGTGCTCGATCGCGGCGTGCTCGTCGGCGAGCCTCCCAACCTCTGGCTGGCTCGCGACACCAACGGCGACCTGCGCGCCGACACCAAGGAACTGGTCACCAACACCTACGGCCGGCTCGACGCCAACGTCGAGCACAACGCCAATAGCCTGCTCTGGGCGCTCGACAACTGGATGCACACGTCAGAGACCGACGTCTACCTGCGGCTGAAGAAGGGGACGTTCGAGGTGCGCAAGACGCTCTCGCGCGGCCAGTGGGGCGCATCGCAGGACGACACCGGACGCATCTACCGCAACTCGAACGAGTCGGTCCTGCACGTCGACCTGGTTCCGACGCCTTACTTCGCGCGGAACCCCAGCCTCCTGCGAACGCGCGGGAGCTACGAATCCCTGCGCGGCGCCAACAACGAAGTGAACGTCGTATGGCCGGTGCACCCGACGCCGGGCGTCAACCGCGGCTACCAGGACGGTGTGCTCCGCCCCGACGGCCGGCTCGCTTCGTACACCGCCGTCAGCTCACCCACTGTCTACCGCGGCGATCGCCTTCCCGCTGACCTCCGCGGCAACGTCTTCGTGGTCGATCCGGCCGCCAACCTCGTCAGCCGCATCATCATCCAGGACGACGGGACGAAGCTCGTGGCACGGAAGGCCTACGAGCGCACTGAGTTCCTGACGTCGACCGACGAACGCTTCCGGCCGGTATATTTGTCGAACGCGCCGGACGGCACGCTGTATCTCGTCGACATGTATCACGGCATCATCCAGCACCGCGACTACATCACTGAGTACCTGCGCGATCAGATCCTCTCGCGCAAACTTGAGGCCCCGCTCGGCCACGGGCGTATCTATCGAATCGTGCACGACACGACGCGGCGCGCGGCCAGGCCGTCGCTGTCGCGGCAGTCGCCCGCCGGGCTCGCGAACGTCCTCTCTCACCCGAATGGCTGGTGGCGCGACACGGCGCAACGGCTCCTCGTCGAACGGGGAGATGCGTCCATTGCTCCGTTGTTGAAGAAGATGCTTGCCGCACCCGACGGAACCAAGCGACTTCACGCGTTGTGGACGCTCGACGGCCTCGATAGCCTCGACGCGGACACCGTCACGCGAGCCCTTGGCGATCCCTCGCGCGACGTGCGCGCGGCAGCGGTACGCCTGTCGGAGCGATGGCTCGCCGAAACCGGGCATCCTCTTCAAGCCTCCGTCATCAAGCTCGCAGATGATCCCGACTGGGCGGTCCGACAGCAGGTGGCCGCAACGCTTGGCGAGCTCCCGCGAGGCGTCCGCGAGACCGCGCTCGCCGGCATGCTCGAGCGCCACGGCGACGACCCGGTCACGGTCGACGCGGCACTCAGTGGATTGCGTGGAAGCGAACCTGCCGTGCTCAACGCGCTGCTCGAGGTGAAGGCGGACACGCCGCAGGTGAGCGCGGCCGTTACCATGACGACGGCGACGATCGTCCGTGCCGGCCAGGATGGTCCGATTCAGGATTTGTTCGCTCTTGTCGCGCAGGCGGCGCGTCCGACGTGGCAGCGTTCCGCTGTACTGCGCGGCGCGGAGGCAGCCCTGCTTGGAGCGGCGATGCCTGGCGGTGGAGGCGGCGGCCGTGGAGGGGCACGCGGCGCTGGTCGCGGCGCGGGAGCGCCTGCAACAGCGGGCGCACGGGGCGGGCCTGGTGGAGCGCCGGCATTTCCGCGAACCGCCGGCACCCGAAACCAGGGAGCGGTGATCACTATTCCACTCTCGCGCGAGCCCGCGCTCACCGAAGTCGCGCGGTCGGACGGCGGCGAGCTCGGTCAGCGCGCAACCGCCGTGCTCGCGCGGCTCTCGTGGCCTGGCAAGCCGGCCACGGGGCCCGCCGTCGTGCCGTTGACGCCCGACGAGCAACAGCGCTTCGCCGCCGGCCGCGAGGTCTATCAAACGCTCTGCGCCGCCTGTCATCAGCCCGACGGACGCGGCCGCGAGCAGCTCGCTCCGTCACTCATCGGCTCCGAGCTCGCGCTCGGTCCCGCCGGCATCGCGGCCCGCATCGTGCTGGGCGGCAAGGAAGGATCGACAGGGCTCATGCCGCCGCTCGGTGCCGCCCTGAGCGACGACCAGGTCGCCGCGGCGCTCACCTACATCCGCCGCGAGTGGGGTCACAGCGCACCGGCCGTCGAAGCCTCGACGGTGCGGGCGGTGCGGGCCCTGTCGAACGGCAGGACGCGCCCCTGGACGGCCGAGGAACTCGCGCAGCTGCGCGAAAAACAATGATTCAGCGCAGCGCTTGTTTGACGGCTGCGTCTGCCAGCGGGCCCATGATCGCGTAGCCGGCGTTGTTGGGATGCAGGTCGTCGCCGCTGAGCTCTTCTCGCAGAAGTCCATTGGCATCGGTCATCGCGGAGAAGTAGTCGAGATAGACGTGCTTCCCGGCCGCCGCATATTTCTTCGTCCATTCGTTAAGGGCGCGAATGCGCGTCATCGGCCGCAGAATCGTCTGGGGCACGCCGTTCGGTGCGGTGTGATACGCACTGACAGGAAGAATGCTCGAAAAGACGACGCGGATGCCGTTGGCCTTGGCGATTTCGGCCATCGACATGACGTTGGCCTGGATCTCTTCGTCGGTCATCGGACCGGTGTTCTCGGCGATGTCGTTCGTGCCGGCCAGAATCACGACCACTTTCGGCTTGAGGTCGATCACGTCCGCCCGGAATCGGATGAGCATCTGCGGTGTCGTCTGTCCGCTGATGCCGCGGCCGACGTAGCCCTTGCCGGTAAAGAAAGTGTCGACGCGCCGCGGCCACGCGTCGGTGATGGAATCGCCCATGAAGACGACGCGGGGCTGGTTCGCCTCTGGCGCGGCGAGCGCGCGGTTCTGGTCGCGATAGCGGCCCAGGGCCGGCCAGTCTCGCATGCGGGCGTCGTTGCGGCCCAGGTTGACGAGCGCGGTCGCAAGCTCCGGGCAGCTCGGCACGGGCGGCGGCGCCTGCGCCTGCTGCGCGGTGAGCGCCAGGCTAACCAGCGGGACCATCAAGAGGGCTGCTCTCATTCGCATCTGTTCGTCCTTTCGGGCTTGTTCGTCACGCGTCACGACTCAATCACGATGGCCGCGAAGCTCACGAAGCACTCGAAGAACATCTGCCATGTGTGTCTTCGCGGTCCTCGTGGTCTTCGCGATCCTCGTGCAAGGTTCGTTTGGCGTTGAAGGTTGGAGGGCGCTAACCCGCTATCCCTGGCACAAGCGTCATTATCCACGCGCGAAACCACGTTTGGAACTCTGCGATCTGCTGTAGTCGCGTCGGGCTGAGCGGCAGAGGGAGCGGGCCGGTCGAAAGCCCGCGGGCCTCGAGCGCGATCTGGATGCCCCACGGCGTCGGAAAGACGCTCAGGTGGGCGATGAGCTCCTCGAGGAGCGCTTGGAGGCGCGACGTTTCGGCCGGCCGGCCGTCCCGGACGCTCCGGACGATCGCGACGAGCAGTTCGGGACAGCATCCGGCCACGCCGGAAATGCTGCCGTCCCATCCCGCCCGCAGGCCGGCGTGCAGCAGCCGGTCGTCGCCGACAAGGAGCGTCCACCCGCGGCCTTGCCGCGCGCCGGCAAACGTTGCCAGATTCTCTTCCTTCCCGCTACTGTCCTTGATTCCAACGATGAATTCCTCGTCGCGCAGAAGCGCGAGCGCCGTCGCCGGCGCGAGGCCGTTGGTGAAATCGGGCAGGTCGTACAGGAGGCACGGGGCACGAAGCGTCCGGCTCACGTGGGCCGCGAAGGCCTGCAGATCTTCCTGCTGGTAGCGGAAGAACATCGGCATGGGCAGCAGCAGGGCACGGCTGCCGGCGGCGACCGCGGCCTCGCCGAGCGCGAGCGTCCCGCGGACGGAAGAAGACCCGACACCCACGAGGAGCGCGCGATCGTCCGGCAGACGTTGGGCGGCGCGACGGATGATCGCCGTGCGATCGGCCGTCTCGAAATGAGGGTACTCCCCCGTTGCGCCGCCGACGCAGATGCCATCCACACCGGCACTCACCAGAAAGTCCACCAGCCGGTCGAATCCCGCTTCGTCAAACCGCCCATCGTCGTGAATGGGTGTAGCGACCGCCGCAAAGAGCCCTGTCATTGGTGATTCATAGATTCAACGTCATTTCAGGGATCGGGGATCAGGGATCAGGGAACCGGGATCTGACAAACAACTCGACCACTGATTAGGTCTTTCGGATCCTGATCCCTGATCCCTGATCGCTGATCCCTGATCCCTGGACCCTGGATTCTGATCCCCGATTCTAGCTGACGAGTTCGGCCTGCATGCGGGCCGCGTCGCGCTTCACGAAGAAGAGTATCCCGACCAGCAGGAGCGCGCCCGCGGCGAGGTAGACCGTCGAGGCCAGCGCGATGGCCAGGCTGAGACTCTCGCGCTGGGCGATAATCCCGATCACGACCGGCGCACTGCCTCCGCCCGCGAGCCATCCGACCGCGTTCATGAAACCGGCGGCCGTGCCGCGCGCTTCGGGCCGGACGACGTCGAAGACCGAGGCGAAGATGTTCGCGTCGTAGAGCCCCTTGAACAGGCCCCAGAAAGTGAGCGCCGCGATCACCGTGCCGACCGACGGTGTCAGGCCGCAGAGCGCGACGAACGGCGCCCCGCCGAGGACGCCGATCATCTGGACCGCCAGGCGTCCGCGCGGTGACCGGCGGCGCCACGCATCGGCCAGCCAGCCGCCGACCGGCGCGCCGACCATGCTGGCGAGCTGGACGAACAGAGTGGCGGTGAGGCCCGACATCGCCAGACTCATCTGGAACTTGTCGAAGAGGAACTTCGGCATCCAGGACAGGAGCACGACCGCGACGAAGTTCGCGCACATGAACGCGCCCATGAGGCACAGCAGCGTCGGCGTGCGGCCGACGAGGCGCAGGAACTCGACGAACGAGAGCCTCACAGGGACGACCTCCGGCGTGGGAGTGGCGGTGAGATCTGCGACCTCGGCCGCGCCGCGGCGCGGCTCGACGAGCAGCCAGTGCAGCGCAAAGCCGAGCAGGATACCCAGGCCGCCAAAGACGATGAATGAAAGCCGCCAGCCGTAGGTACTGGCCGATCAGGCCGGCAAAAAAACCGCCGCCGATCGTTCCGACGTAAACGCTCGTCTGATGCAGGCCCATCGCGCGTGAGCGGGTCGCCCGGCCGTGGTAATCGCTGAGCAGAGACATCGACGCGGGAAAGTAGAACGTCTCGCCCAGGCCCTCCGCGGCGCGGAAGAAGAACAGGTGCCGGAAGTTCTGCGAGAGGGCTGTGAGGAGGCAGATGACGCTCCAGACATGCAGGCCGCCGATGATCGCGGTCTTGCGCGTGACGCGATCGACAATCATCCCGGCGACGGGCGCCATCAGTCCGTAGACCCAGGCGAAAGCGGACCCGAGGAGGCCGAGCTCGACCGGGGTCAGGTGCATTTCCCGCTCGAGGAGCGGAAACACCGAAAAAATCGCCTGGCGATCGGCGTAGTTGCAGACGCAGATCGTCCACAGCATGAGGACGACCCACCATTTGTAGCGCGGACTGACGGTGCTCACGTGCGGGTGAGCTTACCCCGATCGGTGGTCGGACCGGGGTCGGACCGGGTCAGACCGAGGTCAGACCGGGGTCGGAGCCGGGGTCAGGCCCCGTCGTCTGCGGCTACAATGCGCTCGATCATGAGAACCATCACCGCCGTTGCGTTGGCCGCGTCCCTCTTGGCGTCCTCGACGTCACAGGACGAGCCCGGATTTGTGCCGCTCGACTTCTCCGGCTGGGTGAACGTCAACTGCGCTCCGACCACGTGGAGCGTGCGCGACGGCATGATCTACAGCACCGGCAAGCCGATCTGCGAGCTGCGCACGGCGCGCATGTTCGAGAACTTCATCCTCGAGCTCGAGTACCAGCACCTCGACCCGCAGGGCAACGCCGGCGTGTTCATCTGGGGCGACGCGCTGACCGCGCCTGGCCAGCCCTTCGTCCGGGCGATCGAAGTGCAGGTTCTCGACGGCCGGAACACGGACAACTACACGAGCCACGGCGACGTCTTCGCCATTCACGGCGCGCGCATGACGCCCGACCGGCCGCATCCGGGCGGCTGGATGCGCAGCCTGCCGAGCGAGCGGCGCGCGCGGCCCGCGGGCGAGTGGAACCACTACCGCATCACCGCACAGAACGGCACGCTCAAGCTCGCCGTCAACGGCAAGGAAGTCTCTGGCGGATACGACATCACGCCCAGGAAGGGCTACATCCACCTCGAATCCGAGGGCGGCCGCGTGCTCTATCGCAACCTGCGAGTGAAGGAGCTGCCCCCGGCGGCCGCGCTCGCGCCGGAGCAGATCGCGCAGGCTGACGAGGGCTTCGTCTCGATGTACACCGGCGTCGACTTCAGCGGCTGGCAGTATCCCAAAGGGCACGAAGGGCACTGGGTTGCGAAGGATTGGGTGATTGCCTACGACGGCAAGAGCGAGGCCGACGAGAAGGATCTCCGGACCGAGAAGACCTTCGGCGACTTCTCGGCCATCGCCGACTGGCGCTCGACGGGGGGAACGGATCCTGGGACGCTGCCGATAGGCATCGATGGCACCGTTCTGCCCGCCGAGGCGCTTGCCGCAATCGCTCGCGCGCTTTCGACCAAGCCCTCGGGCGATGGGTGGCGGCGCGCGATCCTCACCAGGCGCGGCGGCCGTCTCTCACTCGTCGTCGACCGTCAGACGGTCTTCGAAAACGTGGCGCTCGCCGGTGCGGCCGCGCGTGCGCGGTTTGCGCTCAGGCACGAGGGCCGCTCGATCGAGTTCGCCAATCTGTTTATCAAGCAATTCTGAATGCTGAATGCTGAGTGCTGAAGTGAATTCTGAATTGCTAACTTCAACCTTACATTCGCCACTTCTGTATTCGTCCTTCCCCTTCAGCATTCAGCATTCAGCATTGCCTTGACCACCACTTTCCGCACGACGCCCGGCTGACCGGCCGCGTGGCACGGCGAGTGGACGTCCTCGGGGCCGAAGATCGCGAACATGCCTTCGCGGATCGTGACGAACTCGCTGCCTGGCTCGAAGAATGCGACGTCGCGCGCTGAATCGTAGGCTTCGCGCTCCCGCATCTGCCCGAGACTCGCGATCCCCATCCGCTCCGCGCCCGTCACCACGAACTGCACGTCGATGTACCGCCGGTGCGCTTCCCACACGCACTGGTCCGCCGTGCGGGTCGTGTATTCCTGCACGAGGGCAAACAGATGGTCACCGTCGAGATCGTGCCGCCCGAGTTCGACCGACCGCATGTCGGTGGCACGCAGGTACTCGAGCGCGCGCGTCAGGCGTGGCGACAGCGCGAAGAACGGCGACGGATTCGACAGTCGATCGATGATCATCGGCTCGGAACCTGGGCCCTCAGCTCACGGGAGTTGACACGGTGAGCGGGTGGCGCCCGGCGGGGCCGCCCCGCCCGCCGCGCAGGCGCCACGCCCGTCGACATGGGCTTTTGGCGCCGAGGACGGGTGGGGCTGCCGGGCGACAGGACCCGCGATCTAGTCAACTCCCCCAGAATCATTGGGCCTAAAGCGGAATGTTCCCGTGCTTCTTCGGCGGATTCTTGTCGCGCTTGGTTTCGAGCCGCGCCAGCGCGGAGATGAGCTTGGCGCGCGTCTGACGCGGCCGGATGACCTCGTCGACGAAGCCGCGTGACGCCGCGACGTACGGGTTGGCGAACTTCTCGCGGAACTCCTCGACCCGCTTCGCGCGCTGCGCGGCGGGATCCGCCGCCGTCTCGATCTCGCGCTTGTAGAGGATGTTGACGGCTCCCTCGGGCCCCATCACCGCGATCTCTGCCGTCGGCCACGCGAAGTTGACGTCGGTCCGGATGTGTTTGCTCGACATCACGCAGTAGGCGCCGCCATACGCCTTCCGCGTGATGACCGTCACCTTCGGCACGGTCGCCTCGGCGTACGCAAACAGCAGCTTCGCGCCGTGGCGGATGATGCCGCCGTACTCCTGCCGCGTGCCCGGCAGGAAGCCCGGAACGTCCTCGAACGTCACGAGCGGGATGTTGAACGCATCGCAGAACCGCACGAACCTCGCCGCCTTGACCGACGCATCGATGTCGAGCGTCCCAGCCAGGTGAGCGGGCTGGTTGGCGACGATGCCCACGCTCTTGCCCCCGAGCCGCGCCAATCCCACGATGATGTTCTTCGCGTAGTCGCGGTGCACTTCGAGAAACGCCCCATCGTCTGCAACCGCGTGCACGAGATCGTGCATGTCGTAGGGCTGGTTGGGCGAGGCGGGCACGAGAGAATCGAGCGCCTCGTCTTCGCGGTCGAGACGGTCCGCGGTCTCACGGCGCGGCGGACCGTCGAGGTTGTTGCTGGGGAGATACCCGAGCAGCTCGCGAATCAGCTGGAGGCACTCGCGATCGTCGGGAACAGAGAAATGCGCGACGCCGCTCGTCTCGTTGTGCGTCTTGGCGCCGCCGAGCTCCTCTTTGGTCACTTCCTCGTGCGTGACCGTGCGCAGGACGTCCGGGCCGGTGACGAACATGTAGCTCGTGCCCTCGACCATGACGTTGAAGTCGGTGATCGCGGGCGAGTAGACGGCGCCGCCGGCGCACGGACCCATGATCGCGGAAATCTGCGGGATGACACCCGACGCCAGCGTGTTTCTGAGGAAGATGTCGGCGTAGCCGCCGAGCGAGAGGACGCCTTCCTGGATGCGCGCACCGCCCGAGTCGTTGAGCCCGACGACCGGCGCGCCCATCTTCATCGCCAGATCCATGATCTTGACGATTTTGGCGGCGTTGGTTTCCGAGAGCGAACCACCGAAGACGGTGAAATCCTGCGCGAAGGCGTAGACCGTCCGTCCCTCGACGCGGCCGGCGCCGGCGACGACGCCGTCGCCCGGCACGATCTGCTCCTCCATCCCGAAGTCGAGGCAGCGGTGAGTGACGAGCTTGTCGACCTCGTCGAAGGTCCCGGGGTCGAACAGGAGATCGATGCGCTCGCGCGCCGAGAGCTTGCCAGCGTCGTGCTGCCGTTTCAGGCGATCGTCGCCGCCGCCGCGTTCGGCGCGGAGCTCGAGGTCCGAGAGATGGGAGGGATCCACTACACCTTTACGCTCTGAGCCTTCTCCCAGTCCTTCAGGAACTTCTCGAGCCCGATGTCGGTGAGCGGATGCTTGAACATCTGCTCGATGACGGTTGCCGGACAGGTGCAGATGTCGGCGCCCAGGCGCGCGGCCTCCACGATATGGATCGGGCCACGGGTCGAGGCAACGAGCACCTCGGTTTTGAAGTCGTAGTTGTCGTAGATCTCGACGATCTCGCTGATGAGATTCATGCCGGAGGTGGCGATGTCGTCGAGGCGGCCGACGAACGGGCTGATGTAGGTCGCGCCGACCTTGGCGGCAATCAGCGCCTGTGTCGGCGAGAAGCAGAGCGTCACGTTGACGCGCTTGCCTTCCGACGACAGCGTCTTGCACGCCTTCACGCCTTCCTTCGTGAAGGGTACCTTCACGACGATGTGCGGATCGATGCCGGCCAGGTCGCGGCCTTCGCGGATCATGCCCTCGTAATCGGTGGCGACGACCTCGGCGCTCGTCGGCCCCTTCACGATCTGACAGATCTTCTTCAGGATGTCGCGATAGTCGCCAGGCTCCTTCGCCAGCAGCGATGGGTTCGTCGTAATGCCGTCGATGATGCCGAGCGGCACCAGGCTTTCGATTTCCTTGAGATTGCCCGAGTCGATGAAGAGTTTCATGGGTGTTTCTCGCTATTGCCGGGTTGGTAAGCTCGCCGACGCCTCGACCCTGATCGTAACCGAATCTAGTGTCCCGGATCCGAAGTTCGTTGCCAAAGTCCCGGGCGCGGCGCCCGGATCGCGAGGCGCGACGAGCGAGCATATGGCGTATATGTGAGCGAGGAGCAACGACGCGAGGCGGGATGCCCCGCTCGGGAATTTGGTGACGAACGTCGGATTCGGGACACTAGCGGGCTGTCACTTCTTCTCGAGCGGACGGCGCGCTCTGGTTCCTCGGGGTGACCTTGTCCACCGCGACCACCGCGTACGCGTATCGGTACTCCCGGCTTGACGGTGGCATCACGGTACGTGGCGTCCGCGATCGGCTGCGGCGTGAGCGGCAGCAGTGTGTCACCCGGCGCCTCTGCGCGCAAGACCAGGTAGCCGCCGAGGTCCGCCTCGGCATTCCGGTCCCAGACCAGGCTGACCGCACCATCCTCGGCCACGGCCCGCAACCCTTTCGGCGCCCCGGGCGGGAACTTGTCGAGCGGCGTCAGGCAACCCGGCGCGGAGGGCACGCTCTCGAGAGTAATGCTCGGAAGCGTCTGCACCGTGCGCACGACGAAGCATTGCTCCTTGCCGTACTCGAAGCTCCCCGTCTCGAACTTGACCTCGGACAGCGGCGATGAATTGAGCGGCGTGGCCAGGTCTTCGCGACGGTAGACGTTGAACGCGATCGGCGTTCCCCCCAGCGCGGCTACCGGCGGTGTCCAGTCGACGACCACCGCCTTCTCGGTCGGCAGCTGCGCGACAACCGCCGTCGGCGCCGCCACGGGGTCGACAAGCGGCACGACGACGCGCGTCGACGGCAGGCCAGGACGGCCCGATCGCGTCAGTCCGCGAACGGCATAGATCCGCGTGGGATACGGCGCACCAGCCGGAGCCGGTGGCACGGCCGGCACGGTCCCCGCTGCCCCCTCGGGCGCGACTGCCCCGGCCTCCGGCTTCTGCACTCCGGGCTCCGGCTTCTGTCCCCCCGCCACGCCCACCGCGGCCGGCTTCTGACCCTCGACATCCGGCTTCTGTCCCGCCGGCTTCGGACCCGCCGGCTTCGGCAGAACAATCGGCTTGAGCTTCTCTGCGGTCAACTGATCGACGAACGTCACGCGCTCGCCAGGACCGGGACGCTTGTCCGGTGGCGCGCCAGGCGCAGGACTCTCGCCTTCGACGGGCGGAGGCCGCACGGCGATCGTTCCGACGACACGCGTGTTGACCAGAAGATCGCGGTTCGCCGGAGTGTCGGCGCCCTGACCGATCGTGATGGCGTAGATCTCGATGCGCGCCAGTTCGATGGGCCCCGGCCCATTCGCATTGTCTGTCGGCAGCGAAAAGCGCAACTCCACGTCGTCGCCGCTGCGCCGGGCAGTGAGCTCGCCCACGGCGACCGGCACGAGGTGCAGCGGCGCAAGGGGCGGCCCCTTCTTTCCGCACGCGGCGAGCGTTGCGAGCAGGAAGGCGATGCCGAGCACGATGGCGGCCGATGCCGCTGGACGCGAAGCTCTCACAGGACGTAGCGGGACAGATCCTCGTTGCGGACGATGTCGGCGAGCATGCGATCGACGTAGGCCTCGTCTATGGTGATGTCCTTCTCCGTCATATCCGGCGCCTCGAACGACACCTCGTCGAGCAGCTTCTCCATGACCGTGTGCAGCCGCCGGGCGCCGATGTTTTCGGTACGATCGTTGACCAGCGCGGCAAAGTCCGCAATGCGGCCGATCGCGCCCTCCGTGAACCGGATCGCGACCTCCTCGGTTGAGAGGAGCGCGGTGTACTGCTTGACGAGCGCGCTCTTGGGCTCCGTCAGGATGCGCACGAAGTCCTGACGGCTGAGCGCCTCGAGCTCGACGCGGATGGGAAAGCGGCCCTGCAGCTCGGGGATGAGGTCTGAAGGCTTCGAGACGTGGAACGCCCCGGCGGCGATAAACAGGATGTGATCCGTCTTCACCATGCCGTACTTCGTGTTGACCGTCGTACCTTCGACGATCGGCAGAATATCGCGCTGCACGCCTTCGCGGCTCACGTCCGGCCCGTGTCCACCCTCCCGTCCGGCGACCTTGTCGATTTCGTCGATGAAGATGATGCCGGACTGCTGCACGCGATCGACCGCCGCGCGCGCCACGGTATCCATGTCGACGAGCTTCTGCTCTTCTTCCTGCGCCAGCGCCTGCAGCGCGTCGGGGACGGCGAGCTTTCGCTTCCGCGTGCGGCCCTGGAAGAGCCCCGGCAGCATGTCCTTGACGTTGATGTCCACTTCCTCGACCGACGAGCCGGCGATGATCTCGAAGGAGGGAAAGCTCTTCTCGCGCACGTCGATCTCGACCTGCTTCGAGTCGAGCCGGCCGTCGCGCAGCTGCTCCCGCAGCTTTTCTCGCGTCCGCTGGGCCTGCTCGCGAATGCTCGCTGCCTGCTCGTCGAAGTCGGGCGCCGGTGGCAGGGGCGGCAGCAGGAGGTCGAGGACGCGCTCCTCAGCCGACTGGCGCGCCTTCTCGCGGACCTCCGCCACGCGCTCCTCGCGGATCATGTCCACGGCGAGCTCTGTGAGATCCCGCACCATCGACTCGACGTCGCGGCCGACGTAGCCGACTTCGGTGTATTTCGACGCCTCGACTTTGATGAACGGTGATTGCGCCAGCTTTGCCAACCGGCGCGCGATCTCGGTCTTGCCAACGCCGGTCGGACCGATCATCAGGATGTTCTTGGGCGCGATTTCCTCGGCCAGCTCCGCCGGCAGCTTCTGACGCCGGGTGCGATTGCGCAACGCAATCGCCACCGCGCGCTTGGCTCGCCCCTGCCCCACGACGTGTTTGTCGAGCTCGGCGACAATCTGGCGAGGCGTCAACGCTTCCACGGTCGAGGCGGTCGTTTCCGGCAGGTAAATGGGCATGTCCCGATTGGCAGCTCTTTCAGAAGTTTCGATCCGATTAGATCCGTGCGATCCGCGTCCCGCTTCGATCCGACTAATCCGCGCGATCCGTGTCCCGTAGTGTGCGCATCAGGCGCTCTAGAGCGACTCGATGGAAATCTTGTCGTTCGAGTAGATGCAGATGCTCGATGCGATGAGCATCGCCTCTTCGGCGATCCGCCTCGCGGGAATGTCGGTATGGCGTGCCAGCGCCTTCGCGGCCGCCATCGCATACGCCCCGCCCGATCCTATCGCGATGATCCCATCGTCGGGCTCGATGAGATCGCCGGTGCCCGACAAGAGATACGTCGCCTTCGCGTCCATCACGATCAGCATCGCTTCGAGGCGCCGGAGCAGGCGGTCGGTTCGCCAGTCCTTCGCCAATTCGACGGCCGACCGCTCGAGGTTGCCGCGATACTGCTCGAGCTTGGCCTCAAACCGAGAAAACAAGGCGAACGAGTCGGCCGCCGAGCCGGCAAAGCCGGCCAGGATGCGGTCGTTGTAGAGCCGTCGAATCTTGCGGGCGTTCTGCTTGACGACCGTGTCGCCAAACGTGACCTGACCGTCGCTGGCCATCACCGTTTCGTCCCGATGGCGGATGGCGAGGACCGTGGTGGCGCGGAACATGGGCTGATTCCGAGTCTATCAGACGGGGGCTGGCGGCTGGGCCGCTCGCGCGGCTTGCGGCTCGCGGCTAGCGGATGCTGAAATTCGAGATTGATCGTTGAAGTCAGCATCAGCCAGCCGCGAGCAGCGAGCAGCCGGCCTTAGCCTTGCGCCCTGGGCCCTCTGAGCCGACCCCTTCCAGTGACGCTTCGCACTCTAAAAAGGACACTCCCACCCGGCTCTCGAAGGCGTAGAATGAGGAATAGGCTGGATTCTGGCTCGTCCGGCTGGCAGGCCTGTTGCGTTCCGAAGCGCTAGAGGTCCGTTCGCAAACACGTGTCGGAGGCGTTTATGACTCGCCAGAGATTCGTCACCTTTGCTGTAACGTTCGCGGTGGCCGGCCTTCCCCTTTCGGGGATCGCCTGGGCACAGGATCGGACGTCAAATGGGAATACGACCGGCTCGGCCGTGCCCCGAGGCGACGGCGGAGGCGGTTCGGCGTCACCCCGAGGCGATGGTGGCGGATCGAGCGCGGGCGGGGGAAGCTCCTCCAGCGGCAGTTCCGGTGGCGACGTCGGCGGGAGTTCCGGGTGGTCGTCACAGGGGTCCGCGCCGTTTCAGTCGTTTGAGCCGCCCCGCCGATCGGACGAGCAGGGGGCGCGCTCGCGTAGCGGCGGCGCCAGCACCGGGACGGCCGCGCCGCGTGGCGGCGCCAGTTCGTCCACCCGCAGCGGCGGCAACACTTCTTCGGGCCGCACGGCTGCGGCCTCGGGTTCGAACGCATCCGACCCGTCCCGCAGGGCGGTCCCGGCTTACAGTCGTCCGCGCGACGGCCGTCCAGTGACTGGGGAAGCTGCTGAGCGTGGGTCCGTGACGCCCCCAGGGGGGCGGTATCCCGATCTACCCGTCCTACCCGTACTATCCGTACTACCCATGGGGATTCTGGGGCCCCGGCTACGGCTTCGGCCTCGGCTACCTTTACTACGACCCCTTCTTTGGCGGCGGTTACGGGTACGGCTATCCCGGTGACTATGGCTACGGCACGGGCGGGGGCAGCGGCGGGTACTCAGTCAGCGAGTCCCACCGCGACAATGGTTCGCTGCGCCTGAAGATCAATCCGAGGAACGCCCAGATCTATATCGACGGCTTCTATGTGGGCGTCGTGGACAGCTACGACGGCGCGTTCCAGAAGCTGGGACTCGAAGGCGGCAGCCACAAGGTGGAGCTGAAGGCGGACGGCTACGAGCCGCTCCAGTTCGAAGTGCTCGTCACGCCGGGCGAAACGGCGACCTACAAGGGAGAAATGAAGCGGATTCAGTAAGGCCGCCTCACGCGGTCGCACCTCTAAACTGTTGCGACCGACATGCTCTCTTTCATCGCAGGACTCTCAGGCCTCTACGATCTCATCGTAGGGGCCTTTCTCTTGTTGACGCCCGATTCGCTGGCGTCCCTGTTCGGCGTGCCGCCGGCCAGCCCGCGGATCTTCTCCGACCTCAACGGTCTTTTTCTGATCGCGGTGGGCGCAGGCTATTACCTTCCCTGGCGCGATCCGGTGCGCTATCGCGGCTATCTGTGGATCATGGGACCGCTGCTCAAGGGCGGCGGCGCCCTGGCGTTCCTGCTGGACTACGCCTTCCGCGGATCGCCGGCATCGTTCCTGCTGTTTGCCGCGTCAGACGGAGCGCTGGCGCTGCTAACGTTCTGGGCGCTGCTGAGAGAGCGCGGCTCGTCGTGGTCCGCTCACTCGTAGTGTCCGGCTTCAGCCGGACCTTGCCCTCGTCCGGCTAAAGCCGGACACTACGACCGATAACTGACGCAGATCCCTACGCTTTGCGCCGGCTGAAGAAGAAATAGAGGGGAATGCCCAGGGCGATGATGACGATGCCCGCGGCCGCCGGTCCCCATGGCGCGCCCGTCTGCATCGGGACGACGAGGTCCGCCCAGAGCGCGTTGAGGACGATGGCGAGGCTGGCGAGTCGCGAAGATCGCGGGCGCGATTGGATAGCCCCACGCGCGGAAGGGCCGTGGCGCGTCGGGCTCGCGCTGGCGCAGCACGAACAGCGAGACGACCGCGATGCCCGAGAAAAGAACCACAGCAAAACCGGTGTAGGTCGTGAGCGCGTTCGCGCCGCCGGAGAGCACGAGGAGCCCACTCCACATCGGCCTGCGCAACGATCGACGCGGCAGGCGTTTGATACCGCGGATGCACGTGCGCCGCCCCGCGGAAGAACAGGCCGTCGCGAGCCATCGCGTAGTACACCCGCGGCCCCGCGAACGTCATGGCACTGATGCTCGCAGCGATGCTGATGATGGACACGACCCCCATGACGTCACCAGCGATGACACCAAGCAGCCGGTCGGCGATGACGTCGAGCACGCTGCCCTTGACCTGGGCGAGCTCGTTGACCGGCGAGCACGTAGAGAAAGAGCAGGTTCAGGAGGAAGTAAATCGCGACAACGGCGAGCGTGCCGAGCGCGAGCGCGCGAGGCACGTTTCGTCCAGGCTCGCGAATTTCCTCGGCCACGTATGCGGCCGCGTTCCACCCCGAGTAGGTGAACATCACCGGAATCAGCGCCAGCAGCCACGCCCCGGCGGCACCGGTGCGGCGCCCTGGACGAGATTCGATGGTGACCCCGCGCCGAGCGTCAGGCCGAGCGCGATGAATACGAGCAGCGCCGACACCTTCAACCCGGCGAGCAGGTTCATCACGACACGGCCCGGTCCCACTCCACGGATGTGGATCCACGCCATGATGCCTATCGCGGCGAGCGCGACGATCGCCTGACGGGAGACGGTCAGAGGAACGAGCGGAATCGGAATGACGAGCAGCGCCGTCGAATCGCTGGCCGCGGGAACGAATCGTCCGACGTAAAACGCGAGCACGACTGCGCTGGCCGCGGCTCGCGCCAGAAAACCCGGCGACAAACGAAGTCCAGCCGGTCAGGAACGCCGCCAGCCGCCCGAACGCGGCGCGCAAATAGACGTACTCGCCGCCCGCCCTCGGCCGGAGCGCGGCCAGCTCCGCATACGCCATCGCACCGGCAAACGCGAGAAGGCCGCCGGTGACCCACGTCCCGAGGAACAGCCACGAATTCTGCACACTGGCCGCAACCTGCGGCGGCGTGAACAAGATGCCGCCGCCGATCACGTTCGAGACGATGATCGCGGCTGCGTCATACGGTCCGAGACGTCGAGCCAGGGTCTGGGGCTCGGCAGGCGGCGGCGAGGGGCGGACTGCAGTTTGTGTATGCGCCACTGGGTATGTGCGTCTGGTGAGCGGCAGGGTAATGAAGCTGGCGCTACTTCGTCAGGACCCGTGCGAGGGATATCGAATGTCAGCAGCTCAACCCACGTCGTCGAGCTCTGCTTGGCGAACACACGCGCGCGAAAGTCCTTGAACTGGCTGTGCTCGAGCATGTCGGCCCGCGTCTGGGGCGCGTCCCCCGTGAACCCCGTCGGCGCACGCACCGGCAGCAATGCCGTTTGCGTGCCGTCGGCAAAGTCGACTGTCTGCAGAAACACTTCGTCGGCCTCCTCTTCGCCATCCAGTCCCGGCTTTGAAGGGTCGACGATCCGCTTGAAATGCACGTTCAGCGAAAGCGATCGGAGGCGTACGTCGGCAGGCTTGCGAATGCGAAAGGACACGCTCGGGACGAGCTTGTTCTTGCCGTCCACGATTCCAGAGTCGAACCAGCCGCCGGAGACGTCGGTCACCTGGAGGGCACTCTTGAAATCAACCGGCTTGGAGCACGAGGCTGCGGCAGCAAGGGCCAGCGAGAGGATGGCCGTCGCCGCGAGCCTCCCTCTCAAGGATCGGACCTTTTCCGGCATGCCCGGGATTGTAGATCAGAACACCCGGGCTTCGACCTTGACCCGCTGACGAATCTCGTCCCGCTTGGTGGGGTCCGCGTGGTAGACCGACAGGTCGCTTCCCTTGACCCGCATCACGATGGTGATGAGATCCGAGAGACCGGCGGCGGGCATGGGACCTTCGCTCGCCCGCGCCGCCACGGTCAACCACTCCTCGGGACCGAGATTCATCTGGAGGCTGTAGTCGAGCATCGCTTCGACGAGCGCGCCCTTCACGGACTGGGAATAGAGGACGTTGGGATCGGGCATCGCCGTAGCGGTCGCGCTGACCTCGCCGGGCGCCGGGGCCTGCTGGCCCTGCGGACCAGTGGCAGGACCGACGGTCTTGGTGACCTGCTCGAGCGCGCCCTGAGCCTGTTGACGGTTCGGACCGTCGGGTATCGACTGAATCGCGCTCCGGAGCGAATCGAGGGCGTTCCCGACCCGTCGATCGCGCTGCACGTTCATCATCGACCAGATCACGCTCTGGTTCATGTCGGGGATCTCGACGTCGAAAAAGACGCCATAGCCGTCGAGCACGAACCCGCGCGCGCGCGGCACGCCGGAAAGGACCGTCACTCCGGCCGGCTCGAAGCGCTCCATCACGGTGCTGACTTCTTCGGCGCCGAGCCGGACGGCCTGGACGAGCACGCCTTCCATCAGCCGTATCTGGTTGCGCCGCCGCTGCTCCTCACGCGTTCGACCCTGGCCCTGCGCCAGGACGACGGCGGGCACGGCCAGCGCTGCAATCACGACCAGTAGCATTCCTTTTTTCACGATCGCACCTCTAATATCACTGCTCGAAATATCACTGCTCGCGGGGGCCCACGATTCACCAACCTCGCTCATTTCGACATCGGCGCGGCCTGACCGCCTGTCGTTCTCGGCAACCGCCCGCCATCGCCTCACCGCTGCAACCCGACGCGCAGGAAATGATCTTCGAGCGCCTTCACACTGCGCGACGTCTGGAAGTTGGTTCCCTGCAGTTCACGATAGGCCACCAACAGACGATCGATGTCGGCACGGCGGGCGACCTCGGTGTCGCGGTTCACCTGAAGGATCCGACGCGCGAGCTCACCGTTTTGGCGCTGCTCGCTCTCGCTCACCTGCTGTCGGATGAAGCGGACGATCTCGGCGTCCGACATCCGGCCGGCGATGCCTGCCGGCACAACCGCCGCGGCCGGGCGCGCCGCGAGCTGGCTCTCGAGCTCCTTCAAGCGCGTCTCGACTCGCTGGACATCAGACGCTGACCTCGCGAGGTCGGCCGGGGCCTGGCCCGCGCCAGTCGCGTCGCGGTTCCACCCGGTGCGTAAAACGATCCCGTCTCCTCCGACCCTGACCTCGACGTTGGCAATGGCGGCCGACACGGCCGCGACGAGGACCGCGGCGGCGGCAAGGCCCCACGCAGGCGAGGCGTGCCACCAGCGTCGCGGAGCGGCTGGTGTCGCGCTTCGCACGACTTGAAAGCCCAGGTCCGGCTCCGGCGGCGTCCAGGACGTCAGGTGCGCTCGCGTGCCGCGCAAGCCGTCCACTTCGGCGCGGCAGTCGGCGCAAGACGCCAGATGGCGGTCGAAAGACTGACGATCTGCGGCTGGCAGTTCGTCGTAGAGATAGCTGAGGAGAAGTTCCTGGTCGCACATGGTTGCTGTATCTCTTCCTGGTTCGTTCCGATCAATAGTTCGGGCGAATCAATGGTTCGTTCCGATCAAACAGTGTTCGTGGATCCGATCACCGGCTCGAGCGCTGCACTGCGCGCCCGGGCACGCTCCGCACGGTCGACGTCAGCTTGCTCCAGGTGCCGGCGGAGAACCGTCAGCCCCTGATAGAGCCGTGTTTTTACCGGTACTCAGCGGGCAGTCGAGCAGATCGGCAATCTCCTGGAACGTCAGACCGTGGTACTCCTTCAAGATGATCGCGGTGCGCTGTTCCTCGGGCAGGAGCGCCATCGCCCGGGCCACCGCGCGGCCGAGCTCCTTGCGCGACACGAGGTCATCTATTGACTCAGTCCCGACGGCCTCGCCCGCGAGCTCGACGAGGTCCACGCCTTCGGGCGCCTGCACGATGGGCGTGCGACGCTCGCGCCGGATCCAATCGCGGCAGAGATTCAGCGTGATGCGATAGAGCCATGACGAGAACTTCGCCTGGCCCTTGAACCCGCTGAGGGCGCGGAAGGCCCGGAGAAAGGTTTCCTGAGCGACATCGCGAGCTTCTTCCTCCCGCCCGATCACCCGGTACGCCAGGGCATAAATCGGCCGTTCCCAGCGCAACACCAGCTGGTTGAAGCTGTCCAGATCGCCGCCTCTCGAGCGGGCGACCAGCTCTTCGTCACTCATCATTCAATGGCTGTCAGCGCTGTCAGCCGTAGCTAAGGTGGCTGGCACCTTTTGTCGGAAGGCGCCAGCCACCTTCCATCGAGCTATCGGTTTAGACGACAAGCCCCCCCTCCGCGGTCGGATCTCCATTTTACCTTTTGGGTTCAACACCTTAGAATGCCTCGGCCAGGCCGTCCGCACCAGGTATGACACTTCCCCCCCCTCCCCGATCGGGTGCCGGTCAGCCCGAATCGCTCATACCGCCCGCGTATCGTGAGCTCTCGCGGACATTCTGGCGGGGGATCTCCACGACGCACGGCCTTGGCCCGAACCTCACGGAGCTGCTCGCAGAGTTCAACGAACATCTCGGCTCGCGGCGGGCGTCAATCTGGCTCCATGAAAGGCGGGCACGGGAGCTGCGGCTGGTCGCCTCGTCTGACGGACCCACGGACTACTCGACAGAACGGATCTCGGTCGGCGATGCGGATCATCCTGCCTCGCGCGGGTTGCGTCTCGAAGAGGCGTCGAGGCTTCCCTCACCCTCCGGGCCGGTCCTTGTCGTTCCCCTACGCGGCTGGCGTCGCGCCCTCGGGACGCTCGTCGTCGAAGGCCCCGACCCGGGGACGGACGACACGCGCACGAGCCTCGATGCTTCGGCAGACCTCGGTCGGCAGCTCTCGACAGGAATCGAGAACGTCCAGCTCCTCGAGGAGATGCTGCTCCAGCGACGCCTGCTCGAGGATACGTTCAACTCGCTCACCGATCTGGTCGTCGTGACCGACGGCGCGAACCGAGTCGTCCAGATGAACGACGCGGTTGCGAGACGTCTCGGACGGCCCCGCGGCAGCCTGCAGGAACGGCCGCTCGCCGAGCTCGTTGGGTCGGACCTGGCGGACTGGACCAGCGCGCCCGACGGCGAACCTGCGGCCGAGCGGGTCAAGACGCTCGACCACGCGGCGCTAGGCGGCCGATTCGTGGTAACCGTGACCCCGCTCATCAACGAAGATGACGAATCGATCGGCAAAGTGCTCGTCGCGAGGGATGTCACGCGGCAGACCCGGCTCGAAGCGGAACAGGAGGCGCTTCGCGCGAGGCTCGGCCAATCCGAGAAGCTTGCGTCCCTCGGTCAATTCGTCGCCGGGATCGCACACGAAATCAACAACCCGCTGCAGAGCGTCCTCGGGCACATCGAGCTGCTGCTGGTGGCGCGTACGGCGCTGGACTCGCGGTCGGCTGCCGTGCGGGCGCTCCGGCGCGAGCTGCGGTTGATCTACCGCGAAGCGGACCGCGCGGCCAAGATCGTCCAGAATCTGCTCGCCTTCTCCGGCTCGCAACGACTCGAACGCCGCAAGCTGCGCATCGAGCGCGTGCTGCAAAGGGTGGTCACAAGCCGGCGCACGGCGCTGGCAAGAACCCACATCGACCTCGTGCACGACGAGCGAGACGAGCGAGCCACCGTGACAGGAGACGCGTTGCTCCTGCAGCAGGCATTCCTCAACGTCGTCATCAACGCCGAGCATGCCATCTCGGGCACCGGGCGGCCCGGCTCGATCGTGATTGCCACGAAGTCGGCTCACCATCGCGTCGTCACGACGATCCGTGACACCGGCCCCGGTATCCCGTCCGAGGTTCTGCCCAGGATCTTCGACCCGTTCTTTACGACGAAGTCGGTCGGACAAGGCACGGGACTTGGGCTCGCCATCACCTACGGCATCGTGCAGGAACACGGCGGCCACATCCACGTTGAGAACGATCCCGCAGGCGGTGCGATGGTCACGATCGATCTCCCTGCGGCGGGCCGTGTGTCTCGCGCCGAAGCCGCGCCGAGCTCGTGGATGAGCTGCACCGCAAAGTCTGGTAAAGTACTCTCGAATGGCTACGACGGGAAGTTCCGGAGGAGAAGAAGGGTTTCTGACGACCGAGGAGGTACTCGAGTACCTCCAGGTAAACCTCCGCACGGTATACCGGCTCATCAAGGCGGGGAAGATCCCGGCCGTGCGGGTCGGCCGCCAGTGGCGATTCCGGAAGCGCGACATCGATACGTGGCTCGAGAGTCAGCGCCCGCGCCAGACCCGCGGCGCACCCGCCTCTGCGCGCTCCCCCACAGCCAACGCGCGTCCGCGCATTCTCGTGGTGGACGACGAGGCGGCGATTCGCGAACTCCTGTCCAAGACGCTGGCTCTCGCGGAGTACGACGTCGATCTGGCGCCGGACGGAGCGGCGGCGATCGAACGACTGCGCCTCATCCCGTACGATCTTCTGATTACCGACCTCAAGATGCCCGGCGTCGACGGCCTGACCGTCGTGCGGGAGGCGCGGCGTCTGAAGGCCGACATCCCGGTCGTCATCATCACGGGTTTTTCAACCGAGGCCAGCGCTATTGAGGCGGTGAATCTCGGTGTTTCGGGATATCTCACCAAGCCCTTCCGAGTCCCCCGGGTCCTCGCGACGGCGGCCAAGGCCCTCGGCGAATAGCCAGACGGGGCCGTTTTCCTTACATTTCTGCGCAGTCCTTCACGGGCTTTCGCCAAAACCTTGGGGGGTTTTCACGTGTGCGCCCGTGTGCGGGTTGACGCCCTCCGCCGCATACTCTACAGTTGAATGTGTTAATGTCATCTAAAGTCCTCTAGAGTGCTTTCTAAGTATTGAGTGAGAGGACATGACCCACTTCCGCCCGCGCGGAAGGTATCTGAATGGAGCGACGTGATCATGGGAAAGACACTCTGGAAAGTCGGACTCTCAACGGCGGCCGTAGTGCTCTTGTCGTCGAGCGCTGCGTACGCCCAGGCGACCGCGACTGCCACACTCGCCGTCAACGTGAACGTGGCGTCGCGCGCGCGTCTGACTCTCAGCACCGCATCAATAACGTTCGCGGACGCCGATCCGACCACGAACCCGACGCTGACCGCGCCGGCGATCAACGTGAACGTCGGCGCGCGCACCGCGTTGACGTCAGTCGTGACTCTGACACTCGCGGGGCCCGACTTCACGTCGGGCGGCGATACGATCGCCATCGGCAACCTGTCGTGGACGGCTCCGGCGGCAGGATTTGTCGCAGGAACGGCGGCCACGACCGCAACGCCGGTCGGCTCGTGGACGGGCCCGGGCGCTCATGTCAGTGCGCAGACCTACTCGCTCGTGAACAGCTGGGCGTACGTGCCTGGCTCGTATGCGACGACGCTGACCTACACGCTGACCGTTCCCTAGTTGTTCTCTCGCGTTCGCAAGCGACCGTGCCGGACGGAGCCAGATGGGCTCGTTCCGGCAGCGGTCGTTCAGGCCATCGCGGTAATGACGGTTCCCTTGCACCATGCCGGCGTCGGTCAGACTCGTCACACAGGTGGTCCTCGTCGCGCTGGCACTGACAGCAGTGTCATCGGCCCGTAGCGCGCTCGCCCAAACCCGGACCGCCACTCTGAACGTGTCCATCAACGGTCTCGCGCGCTTGTCGCTGTCGAGCACCGGGATGAGCTTCCCGGACAGCAACCCCGATCTGGTACCGCAGGTGCCCGGAACACCAGGTCCGCTGGTCGTCACGGTCAAGGCGCGAACGACTCTGAATGCCACGGTTCGGCTGTCCGTGCTGGCAAGTGACGATCTTCGTTCGGGGGTTCTCACGCTTCCGGCGTCGACGATCACGTGGACGGCAGCGGGTGCCGGCTTCGTTGCCGGGACGTTGAACCGGACGACGCCCCAATCGGTGGGGACGTGGGTCGGCTCGGGCGTCCGCACGGGCACGCAGAGCCTGCTCTTCACGAATCTCTGGACGCAACCCACCGGAACCTACACGTTGACGATGACCTACACGCTCAGCTCGCCATGACGACCAGACCTGGCTCCGCTCGCGCGGTGATCGTCCTGATCATCGGCCTTGGCGCTGTATGCGGCGCAGCCACGCCGGTAGCGGCGCAGCTCCTGCAGGTCGAGCCGGCGATCGTCACGTTTCCTTCGAGTGACCCTGACACGGTACCCGTGATTGCGGCCGCGCCGATACGTGTCAGCTACATCGCGCAAGGTTCGCCCAATCCGTGGACGATTACGGTGCGTGCGGGGGGCGACTTGATCTCGGGCGCGTCGACGATTCCGATCTCGAACGTCTCGTGGCAGGCGACGCCCAGCCCACCGTTTCGCAACGGGACGCTCAGCACGGTTGCGCAGACGCTGGCGACGGGCACGGGGTTGATCAACATCTCACGCGGCGACGTCACGTTTCGGTTCGTCAACTCGTGGAACTACACCGTCGGCAACTACACCCAGACCGTGACTTTTACGTTGAGTTCACCATGATCATCTCCAGTGCACCCGTACGACCGCTTACTATCGCTGTATTCGCCATCGCCGCCGGCCTTGGCGTCTCTCCCGTGGCGGCTCAGGTTTCGGTCGAAGTGTCGCCGCTCCGGGTGGAGCTACAGGCCGGGCCTGGCAGTTCGACCACGCAACCCATCACGCTCACCAACTATGGCAAGGATGCGGTCCGGGTGCGGGCCAGACTGACCGACTGGGACCTCACGCGCGACGGCACGCCGCAGTTCGAAGGTACGGAAGTGGCGGGGCGGTACTCTGCAACAGCCTGGTTGCGCGTGGCACCGCCCGAGCAGGTCCTCGAGCCGGGAGCGTCGGCCACGGTGCGCTTCAACGCGACCGTGCCCGACTCGGTCGAGCCCGGCGGCTATCGCACGGGAATTCTCTTCGAGTTCGAGGCCGCGTCGAGCGGGCCGATCGCGGCGCGCCGGGCGCTCGCGTTCAAGAGCCGCATTGCCACTCTCATCTACATCAACACCGGAGCGCCGCCGGTGATCACAGAGCTCCTCGATGTCAAAGTCCGGCCCACAAACGAGGGCATCGATGTCGTCGCAACGGTGAAGAACTCGGGGCGCAGGACCGTCCGGACGAAGGGGACACTCGTGCTGTTCGACGAAGCCGGCGCGGTTGCGCGCGAGACCGCCGTGCCAGACGTACCCCTTTTGCCCGAAAGCGAACGCGAAGTCGCCGTCCCCGTCGCGATTGCGCCGGCGACGCCGCTCGCGCCCGGGCGTTACCGCGCCGAGCTCAAGCTTGATCTGGGGCTGGCCGCGATCATCGTTGGCGAAGCACCGGTGACGATCACGAAGTAGCTCCATGCCGGCGCTGCTGATCCTGGTCGTCGCGTTGCTCCTGGCGACACCTGCCGCGGCCCAGCAGGGCTCGCTGCAGGTCAACGCCTCCGCGCAGGCGATTACCGGCGAAACCGCGCGCCTGAATGCGCTCGGACAGGTCGAGCCCGACCTGGGCGTCACCTGGCTGCAGCCACGCACGCGCTTCGGCACCGTCCAACTGGAGTTTCACGGCACCGAGCGCAAGAACGAGCTCCACGCCGGCCGGATCTATGGCTCGCTTAGGGATCTGAAGTTCGGCAACTATTTCTGGACGGTCGAAGGCGGCGACACCTACTACGCGCCGGCGATCGGCGGGTACCAGTTCTCGAACCTCACGACCCCGATCGTGACGTTTGTCGGCGGGTCGGTCAGTGCGCGCTCAGCGCGGACCAGCATCGGCATAGTTACGGGCCAGGGCACGATCTGGCGCAACATCTTCGGAAGCGACCCCGACACGCTCAATCAAACCATTCTCGGCGGGCGGGCGACCCATCGTGCCACCGATCGGCTCGACCTGAACGCTCGTGTCTCACGCATTCGAACCGAGGACCTCGACGAATATACCTATTCGATTGCCGCGAGCGACCAGGCTGGAGGGGGCGTGCGCTATATCGTCACGTCCTCCATCCAGGTGATCGCGGACGGCAGCGTGGTGGCGTACCGTCGTGCAGGTTCCACGTCCCAGGAGCGCGACGGCTCCGGGCTTGTCGGCCTCCACTGGTTGCACAGCCGCGGGTGGCTTCAGGTCAACGCATCGCGATTCTCGCCGGGCGAGTCGCCCACGCTCGTCTCGACGCTGCCCGATCGATCGGGACAATTTGCCGCCGGAGAGCTCGACCTTGTCAAGCGGATACGAGTGTTCGGCGGGTGGGAAGCCTTTCGTCAGAACCTCGATCCGAGCGCGGCGCTGGCCGCCGGATACCCGATTCCGCGCAGTGACGGCACTCGCCAGTACGGTGGCATCAGGACCCAGGTCGGAGGGCGGTCAACCGTCTCGTTTCGGCTGGAGTCTGGCGACAGGATTTCGAAGTACATCTCGGGCCGACAGGACGTCGAAAGCGACACTGGCGCCTGGGGCGCGGACTGGCAAGCGTCATTCGCGCACATGAGCGGCTTCGCGCGCTTCGCGCAGCGCAGCAATGTGACGAGCGCGAGCCGCGAGGGCTCGTACACGCAGCGGGACGTCTCGGGCCAGTTGTTCTATCGGATGTCGACCTCCGCACAAGTGTTTGGACAGCTGACAACCACCCACACGACCGACCAGGCGGGCGGTGGCAGCACCTACTGGCAGGCCGGGGTCGGCGCGCAGTTGCAGGTCGTGCGAGAGGGCCTGTGGCTGAGGACTGAGGGCACGATGAGCCGCAACGCAGATCTCGTCGCGCAATCGTTCGTGCCGCGTGAATCACTCAGCCTCGGGCTCAACGGATACGTCACGTCTCGCACCTCGCTCGGTGTCGACGTGTATCTCGACCGGGCAACGACCGCGGCGCTCTCGGGAAATCCATGGGCGACGCGATTGATGGTGCGCCTGGTTCACACGCTGCCGACCGGCGCGGCCTACGCACCCGCCGGTTCGGGACTTTTCCGCTCGGCGACGGTTCGCGCCGTGGCAACCGTCAAGGGTGTGGTGTACGCGGACTGGAACGGCAACGGCCTGCAGGACGCTGGCGAGGACCCCGTTGCCGGGGTGCCGCTGCAAATCGAGGGGCTCGGCGCGGCGGAATCATCAAAGAACGGCGAGTTCCTCTTCAGGAACGTCCCGGATGGCCTTCACGAGGTGGGGCTCGACCTCGGTGCGCTGCCGATCGACTTCGACGCGCCTGCGATCCCGCGCTTGCAGGTGGCGCTCTCAGGACATGACACGCGACAGCTGGCGTTCGGATTGATTCCGCTTGGTTCCATTCGCGGCCGCATCGTCCGCGACCTGAATGGCAACGGTACCGCCGACAGCACAGACCCGGTAATCGACGACGCCGTCGTCGTGCTCGATGGCGGCAAGCGCTCTGAACGATCGAAGCGCGGGGAGTACGCATTCGAGGCGGTTCAGAGCGGGGAGCATTCTGTTACGCTGCTGGCCGAGTCGTTGCCAGACGGCGCGCTCATCGCTGGAGAGGCGACACAGGTCGCGACGCTCGAGCGTGGTCGCACGGCAGTCGACGTACCGTTTGTCGTATCGCTCGAAAAGCGTGCTGAAATCAGGAAAGTGTTTCCGGGGGCCGCAGCCAGCCCGAGGCAGAAGCCGAGCACCCTGGCGCCTCGAGATCGCAAGGTGGTGCCGAGCGCTGCACAGCCCGAAGCCGCGCGGACACGATCCGAGTCCGTTGTCACACCGAGTCCATCGTCAGCGGCTTCGGCGCCGGGAACCTTCGCTCTGCAAGTCGCAGCATTCGACGACCCGATCCGCGCCCGCCGGATGGTTGCGGACCTCATCGACAAGGGGCTGCCGGCTTTTCTGGTCGAGCCGCCGCCGAGCGATCCGAACGCGCCCTATCGGGTTCGCGTGGGCATGTACGCGAGTCGTATCGACGCCGAACGTGCGTCGGGGACTGTCGGCCGGCTGGCGGGCGTGAAGGTGTGGGTGACTGACAGTCGATAGTCGACGGTCGAGGGTCGTCAGTCTCAGTCGGCAGTCTCAGTCGTCAGTCCGAGTCGTCAGTCGTCAGTCTGAGGTTGACCGGGACTGTGTAGACGCCCGGCGCTGTATCCAGCCTGAAGGTCAGCCGCCCGGTGCGGCGGCCGCTGCCCAGCCATGACCCGACGACGGTTGGTGCGGTCGAAGGGATGGGCCCGGTGACCGTACCGTCGGGTCCCGCAACAATCGACAGTGCGCCCGGAAGTGTGGCGTCGACTTCAGCGATCACGGCGACGCGCGTTCCGGACGGGACGCGCGCTCCGGCGGTGAAGTCCATCGACGCCTCCGCCGATGCCCCCGTCACGTGAAACGTGAGCACGCGCGTTGACGGATACACCGACGACCGTGGCGCGAACGTAGCCGCCACCTGCAGCGTCGCGGTTGAGATGCCAGAGGGCGGCTGACCGGCAGGCGCGCCACCGACAACTGCGGGCGCAACGGCCACCAGTACCACGAGCAACACGCCCGCTCCTCGCCATGCCATAGGCAGTGGATCGTACGCGGCTGGAGTGAACCTGGCTATGCTTTGAGCGACACTTGGTGTTCGCCGAGCACGCGCACGTGCGCCATCGAAACGACTCCATGGACATGTCCGGCGGCAGGCAGACTGCGTACCCGTGCTAAAATTGTCCGTTTATCTCGTACGCCAGTGCGCCTGCCATGATCCAGCTCTCCAACCTGAGCAAGTCGTTCGGCGACCGGATCCTCCTCGATGGGGTGAGCTGGCAGATCGATAACCGCGAGCGGGTCGGCCTCAGCGGGCCGAACGGCGCCGGCAAGACGACGCTGCTCAAGATGCTCGCCGGACTCGACGAGCCGGACAGTGGACAGGTCGTGAAGCCGGCCGGGCTCACGATCGGTTATCTACCGCAGGACGGACTCCACCACTCGGGACGCTCGCTCATCGAGGAGGCGGGTCAGGCGTTCAAATCCCTGCTCGACATGCGGGCCGAGATCGCGACGCTCGAGGATCGTCTCGGCGACGACAGCGTGCACGAATCGGAGCACGCGGGGATGCTGACCCGGTACAGCGAACTCCAGGAGAGTTTCCGCCGGCTCGAGGGCTTCAGCGTCGACCTGAAAATTCACACGGTGCTGCGCGGCCTCGGGTTCTCGAGAGACGACATGGAGAAACCGACCGAGACCTTCTCGGGCGGCTGGCAGATGCGCATCGCGCTCGCCAAGCTCCTGCTCGGCCGGCCCGGTCTCTTGCTGCTCGACGAGCCGACGAACCATCTCGACCTCGAAGCGCGCAACTGGCTCGAGGAGTATCTCGCCGACTATCCGCACGCGGTCATCCTCGTCTCCCACGATCGCTTCTTCCTGGATGCGGTCGTGACGCGGATCACCGACATCGGCCTGCGCACGCTGACCGACTATCCGGGCAACTACAGCAGCTACCTCCACGAGCGCGAAGAACGCATGGAACGGCTGCGCCAGCAGAAGCGCGATCAAGACGACGAGGTGGCGCGCATGAAGGCGTTCATCGACCGCTTCCGCTACCAGGCGACCAAGGCGGCGCAGGTGCAGAGCCGGATCAAGATGCTCGACAAGATCGTGCCGATCGAGATCCCGCCGGAACGCAAGCGCGTCCACTTCACGTTCCCGTCGTGCGCGAAGAGCGGCCGCACGGTCATCGATCTGCGCGGCGTGTCAAAGGCCTACGGCTCGCAGCGCGTCTTCGACGGCATCAACGTGCTCATCGAACGCGGCGATCGCATCGCGCTCATCGGTCCCAACGGCGTCGGCAAGTCGACGCTGATGCGCATGCTCTCGGGCGTCGAGGCCCCCGACAGCGGCACGCGCACCGACGGGCATCAGGTGGTGATGCAGTACTTCGCGCAGGACGAGGCCACGCGCCTCGACCCGACCCTCACCGTCTACCAGACCCTCGCCGGCGACGCGCCCATTCACATGGTGCCGGCCATCCGCAACATCCTCGGCGGGTTCCTGTTCTCGGGCGACGATGTCGACAAGCCCGTGCGGGTGCTGTCGGGCGGCGAACGAACGCGGCTGGCTGTCGCGCGCATGCTGCTCCGGCCGTCGAACACGCTCCTGCTCGACGAGCCCACCAACCATCTCGATCTCGACTCGAAGGACGTGCTGCTCGAAGCACTCGAGGATTTCGGCGGCACGCTGATCTTCGTCTCGCACGACCGCTACTTCGTCGACAAGCTCGCGAGCAAGGTCATCGAGATACGCGACGGCCAGACGCTGCTCTACCCCGGGAACTACGAGGAGTGGCTGTGGAGCCGCAAGCAGCGTGAAGAGGCGCTCGAAGGTCAACCGGGGTCAGACCGGGGTCAAACCGGGGTCAGGCCGGCGTCAAACCAGGGTCGGACCGGGGCCCGACCCCTGCGCCCGCGCAGAAGGCCGGCGGCAAAGCCCAGAAGCCGGAGCACGCCGACCGCAGGCCGGCCGCCGCAGGCCTCAAGCCTCTACCCACGGAGCCGCAGGCGACGGCCACTCGGCCCGAGGGGGCCGCCCCAGAGTCCTACGAAGAGCGCAAGCGGCGCGACTCTGAGGCGCGCAAGGTCAAGAAGGCGGCCGACGGCCTCCGCAAGCGCGTCGAGGAGCTCGAGGCGCGCATCGCCGAGCGGGAAACAGCCATCAAGGCCATCGAGGCGTCTATGTCGGCCCCCGGGTTCTACGACGACCGGGACGCCGCTCAACCCATCATCGCCAGGCACCAGGCGCTCATGTGGGAGGTCGGCGATCTTATGAATCAGTGGGAAGCCCTCCAAACAGAACTGTAATCGGTGGTCAAATCTGTAACCCACTGAACCGCGTCACTCGCCCCCAACCTCCTCAAAACATTAAGGAATCCTCGAACGCAGCCACGCGTCCCCGGGGCACACGGTTTGCCCCCACGCACACCGACCTCAGGAGAAGTACGCCCGAGGTCCAGCCACGGGTGGACCGGGGCCTGGATTCGAGACAGAGGGCGTCCGTAACTCCAACATGGAAATGAGCTTGGCTGATCAGGAACGCGCAATTACAATATTGCCAACCGGAGCGCCTGCGAGTCAGGGCAGCCTCGGTGCCGGTCCTGCTTTGCCTACACGAAAACCCAAAGGCGCTCGCCCATCGGCGACCAGCCGTACGAGCGCCAAGGCGACCGCCGCCCGGACCCGCACGACGGGCACGGCCAGCGCCACCGTCCGGAGTACCGCGCCGGACGACTTCTACCGCGATCTCGTCTGGAGCCTGCGCAACGGCGTCCTGGCCGTCACCGTCGACGGCACCGTCGCGGTGATGAACGACGTCGCGTACCGCATCCTGGGCATCACGCCGCGCAAGTCCGACATCGGACGTCCGTTCACAGGCGTCCTGCAGGGCCAGCCTGAAGTGGCGCGGATCATCGCCGGCGCGTTCGATCTGGCCCACCTCCCGAATCGCGCCGAACTGCGCCTCAAGAGCACGAACAAAGTAATCGGCTACACGATCTCGCAGGTGCAGGATGCGCGTGGGCGGGTGACGGGGGCGACGCTGTTCTTCAAGGACCTCACGCGCGTGGAGCAGCTCGAGGAGCGCGAGCGGCTGCGCGATCGGCTGGCGGCGCTCGGCGAGATGGCTGCCGCCATCGCCCACGAGGTCAAGAATCCACTCGCCGGCATCGAGGTCATGGCGGGGATCCTCAAGCGCCAGCTTCCCGAGTCCCAGGACGCACAGACGATCCTCGGCGACATCATCAAGGAAGCCAAGATGGCCAACGCCATCGTGCTCGAAGTCCTCGAGTTCGTGCGGCCGATCCGGCTGCAGGTCGAGCACATGTCGCTCCTCGACGTCATCAAGGACGCCATCGCGCTCGCCGACACGCTCGCACCCCGCGGCAACGTCGGCGTGGCCCTCAACATTCCCGGCGGCCTGGCGACCATCCAGGGTGACCCGCACCAGCTCCGGCAGCTCTTCACGAACCTGCTGATCAACGCGTTCGAGGCGATGAACGGGCGCGGTGCGGTCCGCATCGACGCCACCGAGCTCCCGGAGGAAGAAGCGCCGACCGGCGGCGACGCGCTCGTGGGGGCCATGGTGCAGGTCGACGTGACCGACACTGGGCCGGGCGTGCCGCCCGATGTCATGGACCGCATCTTCAGCCCGTTTTTCACGACCAAGCCCCAGGGCACCGGGCTCGGGCTGGCCATCGTTCGCAAGATCGTCAACGCCCACGACGGCCGCATCGACGTCCACGTGCCGGCCTCGGGCGGAACGCAGTTCCGGGTGACGCTCCCGGTGTCGAGCGATCACGAGTTGTTTCGGTAGGTGGTTCAGGGTTCACGGTTCAGGTTCTTGGTACTGGTTCTGGGGTCTTGGGGTTCGTGGTTTCGGGGTTGTGGGTTCGAGGCGGCTGGTTTCGTCAGCGCGCCAACGAGCGAAGCGAAGTGAGCCGCCGGAGCGGAGCGGGGATCGTGGGGCCCCGCGAGCAAGGGCGTAGGGGGATCCGCGGGGGCGAAGCCCCCCGGATCAAAAGAGAGGGCTGAGCAATGGGCCGGATTCTGGTGGCAGATGATCACGATTCGCTTCGGCGCGGGATTGTCCGCGCGCTGTCGGACGCGCACCACGAAGTAGACGAGGCGCCGAACGGCAACGTCGCGATCGAGAAGCTGCACGAAGGACAGTACGACGTCGTGCTGAGCGACTTGAAGATGGGAGGCAGCGACGGTCTCGACGTGCTGCGCACCGCCAAGTCGCTCCATCCGACGACGGCGGTGATCCTGATGACCGCGTTCGGGTCAGTGCACACGGCGGTCGAGGCGATGAAGATCGGCGCCTTCGACTACGTGCAGAAGCCGTTCGAAATCGAGGAGATGGAGCTCAAGGTCGAGAAGGCCATCGAGCACCGGCGGCTGAAGCACGAGATCGAATACCTCCGGCACACGCAGCAGGACATCTACGATTTCGACCGCATCGTCGGCGCGAGCGGCGCGCTGCAATCGGTGCTGTCGATTGTCAAGAAAGTGGCGAAGAGCAACACGACCGTGCTCATTCGCGGCGAAACGGGCACCGGCAAGGAGCTCATCGCGGGCGCCATCCACCACAACTCGCTCAGGGCCGGCCGCAACTTCGTCAAGGTCAATTGCGCGGCGCTGCAGGAGAACCTGCTCGAGTCCGAGCTCTTCGGACACGAGAAGGGCGCCTTCACGGGCGCCGACAAGCAGCGCGTCGGCCGCTTCGAGCAGGCCGACGGCGGCACGCTCTTCCTCGACGAGGTCGGGGACATGAGCGCCAACACGCAGGCGAAGATCCTGCGCGTGCTCCAGGAGCACGAGTTCGAGCGCCTGGGCGGGACGAGAACGCTGCGCGTCGACGTGCGGGTCATCGCGGCCACCAACCGCAACCTGCCGCAGATGGTCGCCAACGGGCTCTTCCGGGAAGACCTCTACTACCGCCTGAACGTCGTGTCGATCGACATGCCGCCGCTGCGCGAGCGCAAGGACGACATCCAGCAGCTGGCCATGTTCTTCCTGCGCCGGTTCTCGGGCGAGCTGAAGAAGCGGCTCGACGGGCTGTCGCCCGATGCGCACAAGCTGCTGATGCGCTACAACTGGCCCGGCAACATCCGCGAGCTCGAGAACGCCATCGAGCGCGCGGTGCTGCTGACCGAAGGACCGCTGCTCACGAGCATCGACTTGCGCCTCGGTGAGCTGTCCACCACCCACGCGTCGGGCGACGCCAGCCCGGTGGTCAAGATCCCGCCCACCGGCATCGCGCTCGAAGAGATCGAGCGCCAGGCGCTCATCGAGGCGCTGAAGATGTCGAACTGGGTGCAGAAGGACGCAGCGGAGCTGCTCGCGATCAGCCCGCGCGTGATGAACTACAAGATCAAGACGCTCGGGATCGACTATGCGCGGGGACGACGCCCGATGGTCGAGTCGATGGCGTCATAGGGGGACTGCGCTGAAAGTTTGAAGTCTGACGTGTGAAGTTTGAAGTTGGGAAGTGCGAAGTCGGAAGTGTGAAGTAGAAGTATGAAGGAAGTGGGAACTCTGAAGCTGGGGCTTCTCACCATCGCCTTCCCACTTCCACTTCTCACTTCTCGCTTACTTCCGACTTCTACTTCACGCTTCAACCTTCGAACTTCCTCACCTCAGACTTCCAACGTCAGACTTCAAACTTTCACCGGCCCGCCCTCGGGTGCGCCTTGCGATAGACATCCATGAGCTGAGCGGCATTGAGATGCGTGTAGCGCTGCGTGGTGCTCAGCCGCACGTGGCCAAGCAGCTCCTGAATCGCGCGCAGGTCGGCGCCGCGCTCGAGCAGATGGGTGGCAAACGAATGCCGCAGCGCGTGCGGGCTGATCCCGAAGCGCGTACTGCACGCCGCGACATACTTCCTGACCAGCCGGTCGACGCTCCGCGTCGACAGGCGTCCTCCTTGATAGTTGAGGAAGAGCGGCGGCTTGCCCTGCCTGGTGATCCGCGGCTTGCGGCTCGCGGCTCGCCTCTCGGTGCTCGCGGGTCGCGGCTCGGCGTCCGCAGCGACGAATGACTCGCGGTCGCGGAGCCAGGCGCGGAGCGCGGCCTCTGTGGAGCGGTTGAACGGGACGATCCGCTCCTTCCCTCCCTTGCCGAGCACCCGCACCATCCGGCCATTCAGGTTCACATCGCCCAGATCGAGCCCGACGAGCTCGCTCAGACGAAGACCGGACGCATAGAAGAGCTCGAGGATCGCGCGGTCGCGGCGGCCGAGCGGCTGCGAGGCGTCCGGCATCTCGAGCAGCGTCGACATCTCGGCTTCGCCCAGGTGGGCCGGCAGACGCTGCTCGCGCTTGGGAGTGCCGACGAGCGCCGCAGGATCGCCGTCGAGGATGCCCTCGCGGCGCAGGTAGCGGCCGAACGTGCGGATCGCGGCCAGCTTCCGCGCGGCCGACGACCGGCTGTTGCCCCGCCGGTGCAGATCCGCCAGGAACTCGCGGATGTTCAAGTGATCGAAGTCGGCCATCGTCAGCTCCGCTCGGGTACGTCCGGCGTGGCCAGCGAGGAAGGTCAGGAACTGCGAGAGGTCGCTGTCGTAGGCGCGGACCGTGTGCGTCGAGGCATTCTCGTTGAGCCGCATGTGCTCCAGGAAGTCGGCAAGCGCGGCCTTCACTCCGGGCCCCCTGCCCCGAGCTTGTCGAAGGGCCCTGCCCTGAGCTCGTCGAATGCCTCCGGGCTGGATACGGTTTCGCCGGCGTCCATCCATCGCTCCAGATCGGCGAGCGCCCGCTCGGACAAGGCGAACTTCCGCGTTTCCTTGCGGCTCATCTTCCGGCCATCGGCAGCGCGCATGCGTGGGAACGACCGATCGTCGATCGGCTCCATGATCCCGAACGTGATATTGGTCGGCTGATAGTGTCGCGGGTTGGCGTGCGACACGTAGTGCGCGAGCGCGCCGAGCGCGGTCGTTCTGGGCAGGACGCGCAGGGGCTGACCGAGCACGAGAGCGGCCGCGTTGCGGCCCGCCATCAGCCCGGAGGCTGCCGACTCGACGTAGCCCTCCACGCCCGAAATCTGCCCCGCGAAGAAGAGATCGTCGCGGGTCTTCGTCTGCCACGTGTCGCGCAGGACGTCTGGTCCGTTGATGTACGTGTTGCGGTGGATCATCCCGAAACGTACGAATTCGGCATGCTCGAGTCCGGGAATCAGCCGCAGGACACGAGCCTGCTCGCCCCACTTCATCTGCGTCTGAAAGCCGACAAGGCTGAAGTGGTCGCCGGCAAGGTTGTCCTGCCGGAGCTGGACGCAGGCATACGGCTCGCACCCGGTGCGCGGATCGGTCAAACCCACCGGCTTCATCGGCCCGAACCGCAGCGTATCGACTCCGCGGCCCGCCATCACCTCGATAGGCAGGCACCCCTCGAAAAACTTCGCATCGTCAAATTCGTGCAACGCCGTCTTCTCCGCCGCCATCACCGCTGCGTGAAATTCTGCGTACTGCTCCCTGTCCATCGGACAGTTCAAATAGTCCCCATCCCCGTCGTCAACGCCACAGCTGAGCTCGGGGACACTCAACGTTGACTGTCCCGGTTGAGTGTCCCCGGGGACACTCAACGTTGAGTGTCCCCGCAGGCTCCGGGCCCAGCGGGACGCGCGGAAGACTTTCGACATGTCGATGGACTCGGCAAGGACGATCGGGCTGATCGCGTCGTAGAAATAGAGGTGGTCCCCGCCGACCAGCGCGGCGACGTTCCGTGAGAGGGCGTCCGAGGTCAATGGGCCGGTCGCGACGATCACTGGTCCTGCCGCGGCCGCGGGAACGCTCGCGATCTCGCCGCGGACGAGGCGGATGCGCCGGTGGCTCTCGATCTCGCGCGTGACGATCTCGGAAAAGCGGACGCGATCGACGGCCAGGGCGGCGCCTGCGGGCACGCGCGACAGGTCGGCGGCCCGCATGATGAGCGAGCCCAGCCGGCGCATCTCCTCCTTGAGGAGGCCGACGGCGTTGTCGAGTTTGTCGCCGCGGAAAGAATTGCTGCAGACGAGCTCGGCGAGGCCTCCGGTCTTGTGCACGGCCGTCGGCCGAACGGGCCGCATCTCGTGGATGACGACCGGCACATCCAGCGACGCCGCCTGCCAGGCGGCTTCGCACCCGGCCAGGCCGCCGCCGATGATGGTGATCATGGCAATGCTGAATGCTGAAGTCTGAATGCTGACGTAAATGCTGATTGATCCTTCACTTCAGCACTCAGCATTCAGCATTCCAAGTTAGACAGGCGCCAGCTCCTCTGAGCGGACGTAACTGCACTCTTCGTTGTTGCAGATCAGCTGACGTCCGTGCCGCTTGGTAATCTTCTCGACCAGGAACGCCGCCCCGCAGTCGGGACACTTTTCAGGCATCGGACGGTTCCAGAGCGTGAAGTCGCACGCGGGATAGTTGGCGCAGCCGAAAAACACGCGCCCGCGCCGGGACTTCCGTTCGACGATGTCGCCGCCGTCCTTGGGACAGAGCACGCCCGTCGACTTCTGCTTGACGTACTTGCAGGTCGGATAGCTGCTGCAGGCCGTGAACTCGCCGAACCGGCCCTGCTTGAGGACGAGGTTCGACTCGCACTTCGGGCACTTCTCGTCGAGGATCTGATCCGGCTTGGCGGCGGCCAGCCCCGCTTTGGTCGCAATGATCTTGCGCGTGGTCTTGCACTCCGGGTAGCCCGTGCAGGCGAGGAACTGACCGAAACGTCCCCGCTTGAGCGCCATCGGCTTGCCGCAATTCTCGCAGTTCTCTTCGATCTCCCCACCCTCGGCGTTGGCTTCCGGTGTCTCGAGCTCGCGCGTGTTCTCGCACTCGGGGTAGGCGCTGCACGCCAGGAACAGGCCGAACTTGCCGGCCTTGATCACCATCGGCGAACCGCACTTGTCGCACGCCACCTTCGGATCGGGCTCGACGCCCTCCTTCAGGTTGATCATTTCCTTGGCGGCGCGCTTCAGATCCTTCTCGAACTTCTTGTAAAAGCTCGAGAGCGCGGATTCGTAGTCGTTGGTCCCGTCCTCGATCTTGTCGAGCTCTTCCTCGAGCTCGCGCGTGTAGTTGACGTCGAGGATGTCGTCGAACGCCGGGCTGAGCAGCTTCTCGACGAGCATCATGCCGAGGAGCGTCGGCTTGAAGCGCGCTTCGATCTTGTTGACGTACTCGCGCGTCTGGATGACGCCGATGATCGACGCGTAGGTGCTCGGCCGGCCGATGCCGTTTTCCTCGAGCGCCTTCACGAGCGTGGCTTCGCTATACCGTGGCGGCGGCTGCGTGAACTTCTGCTCGGGCTTGAGCGCGCGCAGCTCGAGCCGGTCGCCTTCGTTCAGCACCGGCAGCACGTTCGCGCCATCGTCGTCTTCCGCACTCGCCGCGTCGGGCCCCGGTCCAGCGGTGCGATCCTCGGCGGGCTCCTGGTTGTACACCGCCATCCAGCCCGCGAACTTGGGCACGGAGCCTTTGACGCGGAACAGGTACTTCGAGGCTTCGACGTCGACAGTCGTCTCGTCGAACGTGGCCGGCGGCATCTGCGAGGCGACGAAGCGATTCCAGATCAGGCGATAGAGATAGTACTGGTCGGCCGTCAGATGCGCCCGGACTTCGTCGGGGTGATAGAGCATCGACGTCGGCCTGATGGCTTCGTGCGCGTCCTGCGCATCGGCCTTCGCCTTGTAATAGATCGGCTTCTCGGGCAGGTAGTCGGGCCCGAACTTCTGGCCGATGAACTCGCGCACGTCGGTGAGCGCCTGGTCGGCGACGCGGGTCGAGTCGGTTCGCATGTAGGTGATGAGGCCGACGGCGCCTTCACCCGGCAGCTCGATGCCCTCGTAGAGCTGCTGCGCGATCATCATGGTCTTTTTGACCGGGAAGCGCGACGCCTGCTGCAGCTTGCTGGTGATGAACGGGGGAACGGCGCCCTTCTTCCGCTCCTTCGTCGTCACCGACGCTACCGTCCACGTCGCCGTGCTTCAGATCGTCGAGGACCGCGTTCGACTCGGCCTCGTTGCCGATCTTGACGTTCGCGCCGTCGCGCTTGAGCAGCTTCGCGTCGAACTCCGGCGGCACGGGACCGGCGAGCCGGGCCGTGATGTTCCAATACTCCTCGGCGACGAACAGTCCGATCTCGCGCTCGCGGTCGACGACGATCTTGAGCGCGACCGACTGCACACGACCGGCGCTCAGGCCGCGGCGGACCTTGTCCCAGAGGATGGGGCTGATCTTGTAGCCGACCAGACGGTCGAGCACACGGCGCGCCTGCTGCGCGTCGACCATCTGCCTGTTGATCTGTGTGGGCTTCTCGAGCGCCGCGAGCACACCTTTCTTGGTGATCTCGTTGAACATCAGGCGTCGGATCTTCTTGCGGTTGCCGGCGCCCAGCTCTTCGGCGAGATGCCAGCCGATCGCTTCGCCCTCGCGATCAGGGTCGGTCGCGACGAAGATCTCCGTCGCCTCCTTCGCGGCCGCCTTCAGCTCCGTCATCACCTTCTTGCGGCTCGCAATGACTTCGTACGAAGGCTCGAACCCCTCGTCGATGGCGACCCCCAGCTTGCTCTTGGGTAGATCGCGGACGTGTCCCATCGAGGCCACGACCTTGTAGTTGCGGCCGAGATATTTGTTGATGGTCTTCGCCTTCGCCGGCGATTCCACCACGACGAGTGACTTTGCCATACCTATGAGGACCTGTCCGGCCGACGCGCCATGCGCGAAAGCCGCTTGTCGGGCCGAGGCGCAGCGCGCGACGGCCGCCTGCCTGGCCAAAGCGCAAAGCGCGAAGGCCGGGCTTGTCCGCCGTAGCGCAACGCGCGAAGGCGGAACCCCTACGTTACCAGACGGCGGGAAAACCCGCTTCCGGACTGTGTGACCAGCCCGGCTAGTTCGAGCTCCATCAACCGCGGCAGGAGCTTTGTACCTGTAACACCGGTCAATTCCATGAGCTCGTCGAGCCGATACACTTCGCCGACCTCCATTCGTGTCAGTAAATTGTCTGAATTCAACAATTTAGATGGTAACGCGCGGGGCGTACCGGCCATCGGCCATCCGAGCCCCTCAAGAATATCGACTGCAGACTCGACGACCTTTGCCCCGTCCTTCAAAAGACTGTGGGAGCCGCGGTTGCGGCCCGACAGAACGCTGCCGGGCACAGCCATCACGTCTCGACCCTGCTCCAGCGCGCACCTGGCGGTGATGAGTGACCCGCTCTTCTCGGACGCTTCGACGACGACGACGGCGAGCGAGATCCCGGAGATAATACGGTTTCGCAACGGAAAGTGCTCTTGCAAGGGCGGAGCGCCTGGCCCTAACTCACTGACCAGTAACCCTTTCGTCGATATCTCTGCGGCGAGCGGGCCGTGCTCCGACGGATAGACCCGGTCCACCCCCGACCCGAGGACGGCGACGGTCGGCGCCGACCCGCTCAGGCACCCGCGATGGGCCGCTGAATCCACGCCGCGCGCGAGCCCACTCGCGACGACCAGCCCCCTATCCGACAGCTCCTGACCGAGCCGATGAGCGACATCCAAGGCGTAGGGCGTCGCTGCCCGCGACCCGACGATCGCGACGATGGGCCGGACCAGCGAGGCGACGTCGCCGCGAGTCCAGAGGACTGGCGGCGGATCGGGAATGCAGCCGAGCAGCGCCGGAAACCGAGGGTCGTTCCAGGGGAGCGGCTCGACCCCGGCCTCTCGGGCGGCGGCCAGCGCCGCTGCCGCCCGTGTGCGAGCGACGCTCGCCGCGCGCTCCCGCTCCTGTTCCGGGACCTCACACGCCTGCAGGACCGCGTCGAGCGCATCTCTCGTGTCGAGGCCGGACTGATGACGGATTTCCTTGAACGCGGAGGCGGCCCGCGAGCGCGATGCGGGCAGCATCGACAGGGCCACGGCGGTGAAAGAGTCCATGCGTGTCGCCTTTCGGCGGCAGCGCGACCTCCCTCTCATCATTATAGCGCCGTCACCGGAACCTCCCTTACGAAGGTCGTCGGCGTCTTACGAAAATCGCGGGCGCCGCCCCCCGGAAACCCGCGCCAGTAAGGCTCTGCCGTGGTACGTCGCTTGCTCGAAAGTGGGTGCCGAAAGACCTTGCGCCGCGGCGGTGCGGTGCTATAGTGATTCGGAGCTACCCATGCTGAGCCGAGCTCTCGTCGTTGCGATCGCGCTCGTCGCCTTTGCGCCGCACGCGCACGCCCGCGACGCACGATCGGAAGCGCGAGAGCAAGTCGAGTTCGGCATCAAAGTCGCGCAAAACGGCCTGTGGAAGGAAGCCGCCTACCGGTGGGAAAAGGCCGTCCAGATCGACCCGACGTACGCAGCTGCGTGGAACAACCTGGCGGTGGCCTTCGAGCAGCAGGGCAACTTCGACAAGGCTCGCGAGGCGTACGAGAAGGCTGTCGAGCTCGAGCCGAAGAACCTGCTCTTCCGGCAGAACTACGATCTCTTCAAAGAAATCAATGACCGCACGAAGCGCCGCCGCGATCGTTAGCCCGCTGCTCGCTCTGGGGCTGTTGGCGGGATCGTCGGCCTGCACCAGCTTCTACGAGATCCCTATCGAAACGCCCATCCAGCCCAAGATGGACGTCTCGATGTTCCAGCGCGTGCTGATCGCCGGATTCATCGGCGGGGGCACCGACGATGTTGACGCGAATCTCGAGACGGTGCGGCTCCTCCGCAGCCAGCTGCGCACCAAGTCGTCGCTGCGCGTGATCGAAGCCGAAGTGCTGCAGCTCGCGGACATCGCGAAGGAACAGGCCAAGGGAGACTCGAGCCCGCCTCCGTCACCGGGCGGCGCCGCCGACGGTCAGCAGACGCAACCGCCGCCGGTGGCCGACGTGGACCCCGCCCGGATCCGCAACGAAAAAGACCTCGAACGATATCAGAGCATCTTCGCCGACGTCGCGTTCTGGAAGAAGCTGGGCGAGGAATACCAGGGCCCGCTCATCATCACCGGAACCGTGCTGTTCTCGCCGCTCTCGACGGCCGGATACGTTCCGGTCGAACAGGAGTACTTCGACCAGCTCGGACGCCGCCGCGTCATCCAGCGCCGCATCTATCAGGAGCGCAAGGGATTCACTCTGCAGCCGAAGCTGATCTACATCGACGGCCGCACCGGCGCGACGCTCTACTCGGAAACGCTCCGCGAAGAGATCCTCTACAACGCGCAGCAGAACACGCCGGCGCTTTCCTCCTATTTCGAGCTGATGGACAAGCTCATTCCGAGCTTCCTCAACACCCTCAGCACGCAGAAAATCCGCGGCACGAGGATGCTCGTCAAGTAAGAGTCCGCCTCCGTTTCCTCGGTATGGCCAGTTTTCAGGCCCAAAACCCCGGATCTCTTTACCCGCCCGCCGCGTCCGTGTTACTCTAAATCCTTTGTCGAGGCTGCTATGGGCGCCCTAGAGAGCCTCCGGGGAATCCGCCATGCAGTCCGGCGCGATGTTTCTCCGCGGCTCCAGAAGCGCCTCAATCGCGGGAGTTCAGACCGTGTTCGCAATCATTCAAAGCGGGGGTCGGCAGGTCAAGGTGTCGCCGGGCGAGACCATCACCGTCGATCGATTCGAGGCCAAACCGGGTGACGAAGTCACCATCGATCAGGTCCTGGTGCTCGAGAAGGACGGCGGCGAAGTGCTCGCCGGTGCGCCCTACGTCGCCGGCGTCCGGATCGTCGGCGTCGTCGACGGCGAGTCGCGCGGCCCGAAGATCCGCGTGTTCAAGAAGAAGCGCCGCAAGGGCATGCGCCGGACCAAGGGGCATCGGAGCACTTACACGCTCATCAAGATCAAGGACATCATCGTTTAGCTGTCAGCCGTCAGCTCTCAGCCGTCAGAGCTGAAAGCTGAGAGCTGAAAGCTGAGAGCTCGAAAATCATGGCAACAAAAAAGGGTCAAGGAAGTTCCCGTAACGGCCGCGACAGCAATTCGCAGCGCCTGGGCGTCAAGCGGTTCGACGGCAACGTCGTGACTGGCGGATCGATCCTCGTGCGCCAGCGCGGCCGCCGATTCAATCCCGGGCTCAACGTCGGCCGCGGCAAGGACGACACCCTGTTTGCAAAGGTCGCCGGCAAGGTCAAGTTCGAGGACCATGGCGCCAAGGGCCGCGTGATCAGCGTCCACCCCGTCACCGACTGACGACATCGACTGAAGACTGTCGACTGACGTGTTTGTCGACGAAGTAGACATCCACGTGGCCGCTGGCCACGGCGGCGCCGGCGCGATGAGTTTTCGCCGCGAGAAGTTCGTCCCGCGCGGCGGGCCGGACGGCGGCGATGGCGGGCACGGCGGCTCGATCTACATGGTCGCCTCGGCCAATCTGAACACCCTCCTCAACTACCGCTTTCAGAAAATCTTCGAAGCCGGCCGTGGCGCGAACGGCGAGGGGTCGAAGCGCACCGGGCGCAGCGGCGCCGACATCGAGCTGAAGGTGCCTGTCGGCACGGTCGTCTACACGCGTATCCCGACCGAGCCACGCGCGTCTGACGAACCGGCCGGGCGAGTCGAGCCGAGCGACCCGGCCACGCGAGGCGAGTCGGGTGAGCCGGCTGGATTTGTCCAGCTCGCAGATCTCACGACGCCAGGCCAGCGCGTGATCATCGCGAAGGGCGGCAACGGGGGGTGGGGCAACGCGCAATACGTGAGCTCGACCAACCGCGCGCCCCGGCGGACGCAACCCGGCCTGCCCGGCGAAGAACGCGATCTGCGCCTGCACCTGAAGCTGCTCGCCGATGTCGGGCTCGTCGGGTTTCCCAACGCCGGCAAGTCGACGCTCATCTCGCGCATCTCGGCGGCCAAGCCGAAGATTGCCGACTATCCGTTCACCACCCTCGTCCCCAATCTCGGCGTCGTGAGCCTCTCGGGTGACCGCACCTTCGTCGTCGCGGACGTACCCGGCTTGATTGAAGGCGCCCACGCCGGACATGGTCTGGGACACCGCTTCCTGAGCCATCTCGAGCGTACGAAAGTGCTCGTGCACCTCGTTGACCTGTCGTCGATGAGTGGCCGCGACCCGGTCGACGACTTCGACGTGATCTCGCGCGAGCTCCAGCTCTTCCCGGGGCGCGATGCGTCGGGCGAACGGCTCGCCGACAAACCGGTGCTCGTCGCCGCGAACAAGATGGACGCCCTCGACGACCCCGACCGGCTTGTCCGCCTCGAGCGGCATTTGCAGTCAGCCGCCGTTCCGCTCTACCCTGTGTCGGCAGTCACCGGGCAGGGGCTCGACGCGCTCCTCGAGGCCGTCTGGCGCGAGGTCGCGCGGGCGCGGGAGGAAGGCAGTCCGATGCCCTCCGCCCAGTGAAGACCGTCTGGACTGCATGACATCCGGCACACGCATCGGTATCTTGGGCGGCACGTTCGATCCCGTGCACGTCGGTCACCTCGACACGGCCCAGGCGGCGCATCGCGCGCTCGCCCTCGATCGCGTGCTCGTGATGCCCTCGGGCACACCCCCGCATCGATCGATACAGCCCTCGGCCTCGCGGTTTCATCGATTCGCGATGACGGCGCTCGCCGTCACCGGCATCCCCCGGCTGATGGTCAGCGACCTCGAGATTGGCACGACCGACCCGTGCTACACGTTCGACACGCTGGCTCGCCTGCAGGCGACAGGTCTCCGTCCGGCGCAGATTTTCTTCATCACCGGCGCCGACGCGTTCGCGGAAATCGAGACGTGGAGCCGCTATCCGCAAGTGCTCGAGATGGCGCAGTTCGTAGTCGTGTCGCGACCCGGGCATGACGCGGCGGCGCTCCCGGCAAAGCTCCCGGCGTTGGCGGCTCGGATGCGCAACGCCGAGGCGCGTGTGTCAACCACGGTTGGCGCTCCATCCGGCCTCGGGCCCGCCGTCCCCGCTCTCGAAATCCTGCTCCTCGATGCGCCTACGCGGGACGTTTCGTCGACCGAGATTCGGCGGTGCCTCGAAACTGGCGTATCTGTCGCAGGCCTCGTGCCCGCGGCCGTTGAAACCTACATCGGACAACACGAACTCTACCGGCGCGGCACTGCCAACCAAACGCTCGGCAAATCACTTGCATGAAGAGCATTACCTCGACCCGAACACGGAAGACAGGCGGACGGAAGCGGCTCCCGGCGGAGGTGACGCGCGCGGTGCGCGCGGCCTTCGACAAGAAAGCGACCAATGTCGTCGTGCTCGACCTGCGACACACGACGGCGTTCACCGATTTCTTCGTGCTGTGCTCAGGGCAGAACGCCCGCCAGGTCAAAGCGATCGCCGACAGCGTGGAAGACACCATGCGTCAGGCTGGCGCACGGCCGGCACACGTCGAGGGCTACGACCGCGCCGACTGGATCCTGATGGATTTCTTCACGCTCATCGTGCACGTCTTCGCGCCGCACACGCGGGACTTCTACGCGCTCGAACGCTTGTGGGGCGACGCGGAGCGAATCGAGATGACCGACGAACCGCCTGACGAAAGAGAGTAGATCGAACCATCTCCCTCGCCCGTCTCGCCGATGGCCTTCTGGCAGTACTCGTGGCGCCGGCGTGCGCGGCGTGCGACGCTCCCCTTTCGTATCCCTCTCGGGGGCCAGTTTGCGACAACTGCTGGAACACCGTCGCAGGCTTTACGCCGCCGCTCTGCAGCCGGTGCGGCGATCCCCTGACCTCCTGGCGCGTTCTCGACGACGCCGTCGGACGATGTCCTCGGTGCCGACATCGCGAGTCGGCGCTCACCGCCAGCCGCGCCATCGGCGCTTACGATGGAAGCCTTCGCGCGATCGTGCACGCGTTCAAGTACGAGGGATGCCGCTCCCTGTCGGTGGGGCTCGGCACGCGGCTCCGCGAGAGCGCCGCCGATCTTCTCGCCGCCGCCGACGTCGTGGTTCCGGTACCGCTCCATCGCAGCCGGCGTCGGACACGCGGCTATAACCAGGCGCGTGAACTGGCGGCGCGGCTGGGTCCGCCCGTGGTCAATGCCCTGCGGCGCGTCCGCGCGACGCCGTCACAGACAGATCTTCCGGCTGAGGCTCGCCAGGACAACGTGCGCAACGCCTTTGCGCTCAGACGCTGGCTCACGGCACCGGTACTCGACGGGATTCGCGTCGTAATCGTCGACGACGTGAGCACGACCGGCGCGACGATTGAGGCGTGTGCGCGGGTGCTGCGCGCGGCGGGCGCCGCGGACGTCAGCGCGGTGACGGCAGCCCGAGTCGTGTCTCGACCGAGCGAATGACGTCGGCGGCGACCTCCGCCTTCGCACGTTGCCCCTCGAGGCGCACCCAGCCGTCCGCCCCGGCCTGCCGCCGATAGCTCGCGCGGACGCGGGCCAGGAGCTCCAGGTCGCGCTCGAACCGATCCCGGGCAGTCGCCTTACGGCCAGCCGCTGTCTCGGGGGCAATGTCCAGCAGGATGGTCAGTGTGCGGCGCCGGAAGGAACCGCTGAATCTCGGTGAGCCAAGGGGCGTCGAGCCCGTGCGCTTCGCCGTAGGCAATGCTCGAGGCGACATAGCGATCGCAGATCACGACGACGCCGTCGGCAATCCAGGCCTCGATCTGCGCCCGCTTCTCACCGCGATTCGCGACATACAGCAGTTGCAGCACGTCGGGCGGGTAGTCGCGCTCGCCGTGAAGCGCCTTGGAAATCTCCCCGCCGACCGGGGTCGCATAATCGGGAAACGACAGCAGCTGGCAGACGCGCCCCTGCGCGGTCAGGTGGTCGCGCAACAACTCGGCCTGCGTCTGCTTGCCGCTCTGGTCGAGGCCTTCGAAGGCGATAAGGGATCCGGTCATCAATGGGAGATCAGGCTTCGAGCGCCAGCAGGTCGTCTATCGTCTGGCGGCGGCGGACCACGGCCGTCCGGCCGTCCTGAACCATCACTTCGGGCGGCAGCGTGCGGCGATTGTAGTTCGACGCCATCACGGATCCGTAGGCGCCGGCGTCGAGCACGGCAAAAAGGTCGCCGACCTCTGGCCGCGGAAACCGTCGGTCCTTCCCGAGCGTGTCGCTGCTCTCGCAGAGCGGTCCCACGACGTCGGCGAGCATCGCCGGCCCCTCGCGTGTCTCGACAGGCTCGATGCGATGGTAGGCGCTATAGAGCATCGGGCGAATCAGCTCGGTCATGCCTGCATCGAGGATCACGAACAGCTTTCCGCCCGGCTGCTCCTTGACGTCCACCACACACGTGAGGAGCGCGCCCGCCGGGCCGACAATGCTTCGGCCGGGCTCGAGGATGATCGACAGCCCCGAGTCGAGGACGACGGGGAGTACAGCCGCGGCGTACTCCTCGGCGGTCGGTGCAACAGTTCCGTCGTAGGAGATGCCGAGCCCGCCGCCGAGATCGAGATGCTCGATGGCCAGCCCGTCGGCCGCGAGATCGCGGGCGAGATCGACGATCGCGGTGGCCGCGCGTCGCAGCGGTTCGAGGTCCATGATCTGCGATCCCACGTGCGTGTGCAGGCCGACGATGTCGAGACCAGGACGATCCCGCATCCTCCGGCACAGGTCACGCGCCTCGGCGATGGAGACGCCGAACTTGTTGATCTTGAGGCCGGTCGAGATATGCGGGTGGCTCCGCGCGTCGATGTCGGGATTGACGCGGATGGCGACGCGCACCCGCGTCTGGCGCTGGCGCGCAATCGCGTCGATGCGCTCGAGCTCCCCCTCCGACTCGGCGTTGATCGTCTTGACGCCGAGGTCGATGGCCTGCGTCAGCTCCGCGCGGGTCTTGCCAACGCCGGTGAACACGATCTCTGGCGGGATGAAGCCGGCGCGCAGTGCGACGTCGATTTCACCGCCGGAGTTCGCGTCGACCTTGCTGCCGAGGCTCCGCAGGAGCCGCACGATCGCCAGGGTCGAATTGGCCTTGAGCGCGTAGTGCATCGTGTGCGGATACGACGCGAACGCCTCGTCCACGGCGCGGTAGCGGGACGCGATCGTCGCCGCGCTGTAGACGTAGAGCGGCGTGCCGTGGGCGGCCGCGACGTCGGAGAGCGCTACGCCGTCGCAGACGAGGGACCCATGCTGGCGAGAGAAGCTCACTGTATGAGAAATTGTATACTCTAATCTCTGATATCATTCGCTACGATCTGCCGCCTTTTCCACGCCTGATGATGCATGCCCGTTGACTCCGCGGCCGCGCAGCCGGTCACGCCCGACAGTCTCATCGAGCAGTGTCTGAGCGGCGACCAGGCGGCCTGGGAAGCCATCGTCCGACAGAACTGGCGCAAAGTCTTCAACGTCGCCTACAAGTTCGTCGGCAAGCACGACGAGGCCGAAGATCTGACGCAGGATATCTTCCTGAAGATCTTCAAGGCGCTCAAGACCTTCGATCGCCGCGCCAATTTCCAGACCTGGATCATCAGCATCAGCCGCAACCTGTGCATCGATCATTACCGCAGCGTGCGCAAGGAGCGGCAGACGATCGCGCGCGAGGTCGACACGACCGACTTGCAGCCGGCGTCTGCCGATCGTGGCCCCTATCAGGTCGTCGAACACGGCGATCTCCGCGTGCTCCTGCGCCAGGCCCTGCAGACGCTGCCCGTCACGCTCCGTACCGCCGTCATCCTCCGCGACCTGCAGGAGCTCTCGTATCAGGAGATCGCCGACCGGCTTGGATTGCCGGAAGGCACCGTGAAGTCCCGCATCAACCGCGGCCGCATCGAGCTGGCCCGTCAGCTCAAGCGGCTGCAGGACAAACAGCCGGCCCTGCGCCGCAGGCGTGGTGCCCCCGCGCGCGGCCGAACCCGACGCCCCGGAGTGCCTGAATGAATATCACGACCGATCGCTCGAACAATGTGGCGGTCATACGAATCGGCGAGGCGCGGCTCATGTATCCGCTCCTCTCCGAGTTCTCGTCCGCCATCACCCAGCTCATCGCCGCCGGCGAGCGCCGCGTCGTCGTCAACCTCTCATCGGTTGGCTACGTCGACAGCGCCACCATCGGCTGCCTCATGGATCTCTACCGTCAGGCCAGCGCGGCCGGCGGTTCCCTCAAGCTGGCCGGCGTCCAGAAGCGGGTCGAGACGATGCTGACCATGACGGGGGCCCAGAACTTCATCGAGGTACACCCCGACGAGTCGAGCGCCGTCAAAAGCTTCGGAGCCTGACGCCATGCGCACGATCAAAATGACGACGGGCGCGCGTGTGCCGCTCGACGGCGATCTGCTGACGATGCTCGAGACGCTCTACCGCGAGCTGACCGCCAAACGCGAGCTCGAACGGACGTTCGAGGACACCGTGCGCGAAATCCAGAGCGCGATCGAACAGATGACCGACGTGGAGCGCCGGCAGTACCTGTCCGAAAGCCTGTTCCTCAATTTCGTCTCGTACGAGAACGAGCGGCTGGGCGCCTATCTGAAAAAGCTCGGCCAGGCCGGCGCGAGCCCGCGAAAGCACGAGCCCCCGGGAAGCAAGAGAAGACGCAAGAGAAGAAGGCCGTGCCCTCCCGCGCTCCGGTTCGCAAGCGCGCGAAGTGACCCTCAGCCGCCAGACGATGGCGGCAGACATGCGGACCATCGGAAACGACCAGTGTCGCTGAACTACCTCGCTACTCGCTTCACCTGTTCCTGGCCGTGGTCGACCATGGTGCTGCTCTGTGACGGCCGCCTCGTCTGCGGCTGCGCCGATCCTTACGGCAAGCGCGTCCTTGGCGACACCAGGCAGGAAAGCGTGACGGCTGTCTGGACCGGGCCCCGCGCCACGTCGCTGCGCACGGATCTCAACAACGGCGGCTCGAAGTTCTGCGGTGACTGCGCCCTCAAGCTCCCGCTGAAGAAAGACGAGCCCTCGCCTCAGCGCGGGCTGGACGTGGCGCCCTTGCCCTCGCGCCTCTACATCGAGTGCACGGCCGCCTGCAACATCTCGTGCGCCCAGGCGTGCTGCGCGCCCGAGACCGGCATCACGCGCACCCGCCAGGCAGGCATGCTGGACTTCGACCTCTTCCGCCGCGTCGTCGACGAGGCCGGCCCGTCGCTCGTGCGTATCGATTTCTTCAATTACGGCGAGGCGTTCCTGCACAAGCGCGCGGTGGAGATGTGCGAGCACATCAAGCGCAACTTTCCACACATCTATCTCTACACGAGCACGAATGGCCTGGCCTTCAGCGAGGAGCAGGTCAGACGGCTGGTGCGGTCCGGGATCGACGAAGTCACGTTCTCGATCGACGGCGCCACGCCCGAGAGCTACGCCGCCTACCGGAAGCGCGGCGATTTCGAGAAAGCCATCCGCAACCTGCGATCCGCGGCTGACGAGAAGCGGACGACGGGCTCGGACCTGCCGTTTATCAATTGGCGCTACATCCTGTTCACGCACAACGACAGCGATGCCGAAATGGCGCAGGCGCGGACGATGGCCGCAGAGATCGGCGTCGATCGTCTCTGCTGGGAGCTCACCGACCATCCCGAAGACATGTTCTCGCGCCGCTTCGTGCCCGGGTCTCGAGAATTGGCAGCCATCAGGCGGGAGATCTGGGACGACAGCAACCTCGGCAACGCCATCCCCGGCGCAACGCCGCGCGCGGAGATCGAGGTGCGCCAGAGCTTGCCGCTGGTCGCAGCCATCGGTGGGATCTCGAAACTGCCTGTGATGGCCCGCCCGGGGCGGGCGGTCCAGATCGCCGCCACCGTCAGGAACCTCTCGACGCGCCCCTTCCCCGCGCAGGCGAGCTATGGCCGGCGCCTGGTGCGACTGGGAGCGCAGCTCTGCGACCGGGAACGCACCGTCATCAACCGCGACTTCGAGCGCGCATGGCTGCCGGCGACGCTGCAGCCGGGACAGTCGGTCGAGGTGCCCATGACCATCACCGCTCCGGCCAAGCCCGGGCGGTACGCGCTGAAGTTCGATCTGGTGAGCGAGGGGATTGACTGGTTCGAAGCGTGTGGATCGCCCACCACCGTCAAAGGCCTAATCGTCTATTAGGCGATGCGAACGAGCGGCAGCGAGTGAGCCTGGGGAGCGGAGCGAGGCGTTGGGGCCCCGCGAGCGAGCCAGTAGGGGGGCTCCGGGGGGCGAAGCCCCCCGGAAAAGATCAGTTCGCCAGCCGGGCGCCCGCCTTGGCCGGCACGGCGCGCGGAATTGCAGCGACAGCGAGATCGTCGGCTTCGACGAGTCGCCACGCGTCGACTTCCTCGAGGATCTTGGCCGCAAACGCCGTATGCAGCGCGTGGCCGCCCCGGTGCGCGACGAGGTGCCCGATCACGGGGTGCCCGACGAGCGACAGATCGCCGATCACGTCCAGGATCTTGTGCCGCACGAATTCGTCCTCGAACCGGAGCGTGTTGTTGAGGACGCCCGTCTCGCCAAGGACGATGGCATTGTCGAGTGAGCCACCGAGCGCCAGCCCGCGCTGGCGGAGCATCTCGACTTCCTTCAGGAAGCCGAATGTCCGCGCCGGCGCGATCTCCTCGACGAACGTCTCGTCGGTGATCCGCATCGTCCGCGTCTGGTGCCGCAGGAGCGGGTGATCGAAGCTGATGCTGTAGGTGACCTTGAAGTGCTCCGAGGGATAAAGCGCGATGCGCTTGTCACCCTGGGTCAACGAGATGGGCCGCAAGACTTTCAGGTAACGCCGGGGGGTCGTCAGTTTTTTGACGCCCGCCTCGTTCAAGATGAGGTAGACGAACGGCGCGGCGCTGCCGTCCATGATCGGCACTTCCGACGTGTTCAGCTCGACAATAACGTTGTCGATACCGAGCGCCGTCAACGCCGACAGCAGGTGCTCGACCGTTTCGACTGACACGGCTTCTCGCGTCAGCCCGGTCTGGTACTGAATCCCGCCCAGATGCGTCACGGTCGCCGGAATCTCGAGGCCTCCAAGGTCCGACCGCTGAAACCGGATGCCATAGTCGGCAGGAGCCGGTTTGAGAGACAGAGTGACCTTGTTGCCTGAATGGAGACCGATGCCAGTGCAGGAAACGGATCGACGAAGGGTTCGCTGCGCGCTCATGACCTCTTGTATTAGGGAAGCCGAGGGCTGCGGAGCAAAGGCCCTGCCATGGCGAATGGAAGGCCTTCAGTGGACTTAAAGTGTTGATTTATATACGAATTCTCGTTCGAAATAGGGTGAGAGACAGGGAGGCAAAACAACGATTGTGGCTCGCGAGCCACACTGGAGAGCGTCGGAAGTGTGGTCATTTTACCACAGCCTGTTCTCCAAGCCCGGCGGCAGGATGGGCCCTCTTGCCCAAAATGTCCGCCAGAAACCGTCCCGTAGAGGATTCTCGGCTTCGGACGACGTCTTCAGGAGTCCCCTCGGCCACAATCACGCCGCCCCCCTCCCCACCCTCCGGCCCCAGGTCGATTACGTAATCGGCTGATTTGATGACGTCCAGGTTGTGCTCGATGATGACCACGGTATTGCCCTGGTCGACCAGCTTGTTGAGCACGTCGAGAAGCTTGTGGGTGTCCTCGAAATGCAGGCCCGTCGTCGGCTCATCGAGGATGTAAAGAGTTCGGCCCGTGCCCCGCCTCGACAGTTCCTTCGAGAGCTTCACCCGCTGAGCTTCGCCTCCGCTTAGTGTGGTCGCCGACTGGCCGAGCTCGATATAGCCGAGCCCGACGTCCTGCAGCGTCCGAAGCTTGGTTGCAATCGGCGGGAAGTTCTCGAGCAGCGGGAGCGCCTGATCGACGGTGAGGTCGAGAACGTCGGCGATCGACTTCCCGCGGTACTTGATCTCGAGCGTCTCGCGATTGTAGCGGCGGCCCTTGCACTGCTCGCACGGCACGTAAACGTCGGGCAGGAAGTGCATCTCGATGGCGATGACGCCGTCGCCCTGGCAGGCTTCGCATCGCCCGCCCTTGACGTTGAAGGAAAAGCGGCCCGGCCGAAAGCCTCGCGTCTTCGCCTCCGGGAGCATCGCGAAGAGCTCGCGGATGAAGGTGAAGAGCCCGGTGTAGGTCGCGGGATTCGAACGGGGCGTCCGGCCGATCGGCGACTGATCGATCTGGATGACCTTGTCGACGAGCTCGATCCCCTCGATGGACGAATGCATGCCCGGTTCGTCGCCGGCCCGATAGAGAAGCCGGGCCAGCGCGCGATAGAGGATTTCGTTGACGAGCGTCGATTTGCCGGACCCGCTGACGCCGGTCACCGTGGTCAGCACGCCGAGCGGTATCGACACGTCGATACCTTTGAGGTTGTTGGCGCGGGCGCCCTTCACGACGATTGCGCCACGGGTCGCGGGTCGGCGCGCCACCGGAGTCACGATGGTGCGCTCACCGCGCAGATACGCGCCGGTCAGCGACCCGTTGCCATCCTCGAGAAGCGCCGCCGGCGTTCCCTGGAAGATCACGTGGCCGCCGTGCTCGCCCGCGCCGGGCCCGAGGTCAATGACGTAGTCGGCCGTGCGAATGGTCTCCTCATCGTGCTCGACCACTACAACCGTATTGCCGAGATCGCGGAGCCTGCCAAGCGTCGAGAGGAGCGCCCGATTGTCGCGCTGGTGAAGGCCGATTGACGGCTCGTCGAGGACGTAGAGGACGCCGGTCAGATTCGATCCGATCTGCGTCGCCAGGCGGATGCGCTGGCCCTCTCCACCGGAGAGCGTCGCCGCGCTCCGGCCGAGCGTCAGATACCCCACGCCGACGTCGTGGAGGAAGTGCAGCCGATCGCGAATCTCGCGCATGATTCGACTCGCAATCAGGTTCTCCCGATCGGTCAGCTCGAGCGCGTCGAGGACCCGCACCGCCTCGGCGATCGGCAGGTTCACGTACTCCGACATCGTCAGGCCCTTGACCCGCACGGCGCGGCTCTGCGCCTTGAGGCGCTCGCCGCGGCAGGACGGACACGGCCTGAGCGCCCGGTACGGTTCGAGATTCTCCTGCTCCAGCCATGTGCCGGACTCGTAGCGGCGGCGCAGGTTGGGGATCAGCCCCTCGAACCCGGCGCCAAACGGATCCTCTCCGCGGGCCTTCTTCTTGGCCTTCTCGTGCTTGACCTTCTCGCCAGTCGCCTCATCGGCGCGACGAGCGCCGGCCTGCGCGCCGTAGAAAAGGACATCGCGCATCTTCTTCGGCAGGCGGCGGAACGGCACGGCGAGGTCGATGCCGAACACGCGGCTGAGCGTTCCGAGCGCCTCTTTTACGAGCTTGCGGTCGCCCTTGGCCCACGGCGCAATCGCGCCGTCATCGAGCGAGAGCGAATCGTCCGGTACAACGCGTGCCGGGTCGAAGTCGTACACCGCTCCCAGCCCCTGGCACTCCTGGCAGGCGCCGTGGGGCGAGTTGAACGAGAAAGCGCGAGGCGTCATCTCAGGCATGCTCACGCCGCACCACGTGCAGGCCAGCCTCCTCGAGAAGAGGCGATCGCCGCCGTCGAGCGTGTTGATGACGACGATGTCGTCGGCGAGCCCGAGGGCGATTTCGACCGACTCGGTGAGCCGGCGCTCGATCCCCGGCTTGAGGATCAAGCGATCGATCACGACATCGATCGTGTGGTTACGCCGCCGGTCGAGCTTCAGGTCTTCGTCGAGCGAGCGCTGCTGGCCGTCGACGCGGACCTTCGTGAAGCCGCGCGCGCGCAGGCCGGCGAGCTCTTTCTTGAACTCGCCCTTCCGTCCGCGAACGATTGGCGCGAGCACGTTCACGCGCTCCTCGTTCGGCGAGAGCATCACCATGTCGATGATCCGCTCGAGCGACTGCGAGGCGATCTCGCGTCCGCAGAGGTGACAATGCGGCACGCCGATGTTGGCGAAGAGCAGTCTCAGGTAGTCGTAGATCTCGGTGACGGTGCCGACCGTGGAACGTGGGTTCGAACCTGTGGTTTTCTGCTCGATGGCAATGGCGGGCGACAGGCCGTCGATGAGGTCGACGTCCGGCTTCTCCATCTGCTCGAGGAACTGGCGGGCATAGGAGGAGAGCGACTCGACATAGCGCCGCTGTCCCTCGGCGTAGATCGTGTCGAAGGCCAGCGATGACTTGCCCGACCCGGACAGGCCCGTGATAACGACCAGCCGGTCACGGGGAAGGTCGACGTCGATATTCTTGAGGTTGTGGACGCGCGCGCCGCGCACCGCAATCCAGTCGTGCGCCATGTTATGGAGGATGCGTACAGTGGGAGATTTCGCAGCCCTCCCAAAACTGCAATTTTAGCACGGGGGAAGGGGCCACGCGGCAGTTCGGGCCCGGCTGAGCACGGGGGGCCAAAACCCGTCGTTCTTCAGGCGGAAGAGCGCCTGAGCCGGCTGTGCCGGTAGCCGTAGAACACGTAGATTAGGGCACCGATGGCCAGCCAGAGGAAGAACCGTTCCCAGGCCTGTTGCGGGAGGCCGACCATGATGAACAGGCACGCGGCCGTGCTGAGGATCGCGACGGGCCAGACAAAGGGCACCTTGAACGGCCGGGGACGGTCCGGCTCGGTCACCCGCAGGACGAGCACACCGATCGACACCAGCGCGAAGGCGAAAAGCGTCCCGATATTGGTGAGGTCGTAGGTCTCCGCGGCGTCGCCGATGAGGGACGCCAGCGCCACCACGACTCCCGTAATGAGCGTCGTCGTGTACGGAATGCGGCTGACGGGATGGATCCTGGCTGCCCACTGGGGCAGCAGCCCATCGCGCGCCATCGCGAAGAAGATCCGCGGCTGGCCGTATTGGAACACGAGGAGCACCGCGGTCATCGAAACCGCCGCGCCGAGGGCGACGATCCAGCCGACGGTCTGAAAGCCGGCACGCTGCAGCGCGTGCGCGAGCGGGTCGGCGACGCCGAGTTCCGTGTAGGGCACCATGCCCGTCAGCACGAAGCCGACAAGGACGTAGATCACCGTGCAGATGGCCAGCCCGCCGAGAATTCCGATCGGCAGGTTGCGCTTCGGATCGCGGGTCTCTTCGGCGGCCGTGGAGATGGCGTCGAATCCGATGTAGGCGAAGAACACGATGGCCGCCCCCTGGTGGATACCGGTGAATCCGTTGGGCGCAAACGGTGTGTAGTTGGCCGCGTTGAGGTGCGTGGCGCCGACCGCGACGAAGAGCGCCAGCGCCGCGAGTTTGACGACCACCATGATGTTGTTGGCCCGCACGCTCTCCTTCGCGCCGCGCAACAGCAGCCAGGTGATGACCATCACGATCCCGAAGGCCGGCAGGTTTACCAGGATCGGCATACCCGCGATGTTCGGCGCCGAGTCGAGCAGGCCGTGGATTTCGGGATTGGAGCTGAGGAGCGCCGTGCGATAGCCGGTGGTCAGCCACACGGGCAGCGAGAGGCCGATGCCACGGAGCAGCGTCGTGAAGTAGTCGCTCCACGAGATGGCGACGGCGATATTGCCGACCGCATATTCGAGGACGAGGTCCCAGCCGATGATCCACGCGACGATCTCGCCGAGCGTCGCGTAGGTATAGGCGTAGGCGCTCCCTGCCTGCGGAATCATCGCCGCGAGCTCCGCGTAGCAGAGCGCCGCGAGCGCGCACGCCCCGCCGAGCAGCAGGAACGAGAAGACGAGCGCGGGACCAGCCGCGTAGCGCACCACGTTGCCGCTCGCGTCGACCTGGCCCGCCGCTGCCGTGCCGATCGCACCGAAGATGCCAGCCCCGATCACCGCGCCAATCGCGAGCATGACGAGATCGCCCGCCCCGAGCACGCGACGCAGCCCACCTTCCCCTTCCGGGAGAAGCTCGCTGATGGGTTTTCGTTTGAAGATGTCGAGCATCAGGTCGTCCGCCACGACAAACCAGGCGCGATGATCGCGACCAGCCTCCGCTAAAGCTACGGCGGCCCGCCGGAGCCTCGGCGAAGGCGGAAGACCACGCGTCGCGATCATCGTGATGGTTCCGCGGCTGTCGTGAGCGGTGAAGCGTATCCGCCCCGCCGAACAGAATCAAGCCGATACTGGCGAGACAGCGGGCTGGATCGGGAGTACGCCTCGCAGCCCCACGTCGAGCCGGTAGACGGTCTCGCTCGACGAAACGACGAGGCCTCCGCGCGGGTCGAAGGCGAGGCCGAGCAGGGCGCCGCCGGAGAGCACGCAATCCTTGATGTCGGGCCGATCCGTCCGGATGCGATAGACGGCGCTCGACCCGGCGACAGCATCGACGACGTAGAGGTGACCGTCGCTGTCGAAGGCCAGTCCCTGCGGACGGCCGAGACCGTGGCAGAAAGTCTCGACCGCCCCCTCGGACGAGACACGATACACGGCGTCGCGCGACGACAAGGTGGGGGCCGTCACATACAACCAGCCGTCGGGACCGAAGGCCAGGTGGAATGCGGCGACGCTCGACGGAATCGACGCGAAGACCGACACGTGCGTGTCCCTCACCCGTAGCACGGATCCGGATCGATCGCCGACAAACAGCTCGCCCTCGCGGTTGAACGCGATGCCGCAGGCAACGCCGAGGTCGGTGGCAACGGTCGACACCGATCCGTCGCTCGCGACGAGATGGACGCTGCCGTCGAAGCGGCTCGACACGTGTAACCGGCCACGCGGATCGATCGCCATCGACGTCGGGTTCGGCAGCCCCACGACGAACGGCTCGCGCGAGCCGTCCCGGCGCACCACGTAGATCGAGACCGGTGCTTCCTGGCCGCGCGACCCGCTGAACGTAACGTAGAGGTTTCCCTCGTGATCGAACACCGGGTTGTCGACCTGGTGCACGCCGGTGGCGATCGGCGCCCCGATCTCGACGTAGGCCGTCTCGCCCGGCGCACCGTCCACACGGACTGGCGTATGGCCGCCGTCGAGACCCGAGGGAACGATGATGGTCAGCGATTGGCGCGAGGCGTGAGAGACGGTCGCTCTGACCCCGCCGAGACGAACCTCCGGCGGCTGGGGTTCGAGGTCGAAGCCGCTGCCGCTGATGGTGACCCGCCCGCCTTCAACAGCCCACAACGGGCTCACCGCGGTGATCCGGGATGACGGCGCAGGTTTCATCTGATAAGGAGGAAGTTCGGAGGTCCCGGGCCGATGGCTCGCGTCTGGCGGGAGGGTCAACTCCCGGCCAGACGCGAACGTCATGTTTCGTCGAGCTCCATGTTCCAGTAGAAGTAGTCACGCCAGCTGTCCGGCGCATTGCGGAGGCCAACGACTATTCTGATGGCGGGCGCCCGCGCAGGACGCTTGGGAATCCGGATGAGGTGCATCCCGGCTTCGGTTGGTGTCCGCCCGCCCTTCTTCCGGTTGCAGGTGATGCAGCAGGTGACGATGTTCTCCCAGTCTTTTCGGCCGCCCTGGGCGACCGGCACGACATGGTCGAAGGTCAATTCAGACGTGGCGAACACCTCGCCGCAGTACCTGGCACGAGTGGTCGTCTCGAGCGTAGATGTTCGCGCGGGAGAAGGGCACGTAGTCGATCGTCCGCTTGATGCGAATGTAGCGGAGCAGGCGAATGACCGACGGCAGCCTGAAGCTGAACTTCACCGACCGGACTTCCCGGTGGTCGTACTCCGAGATAACCTCAACCTTCCCCTGGCACATCAGCGTCACCGCCTTCTGCCAGTGGACGACCTTGAGGGGCTCGTACGTCGCGTTAAGGAGGAGCGTCTGCTCCATAACTGATGATTATTGTCACCGAAGCCGAGGGGTCTGTCAAGGTGTGATTGGCTCGTAACAGGATTGTTTGCAGAGGCTTAGCGGCTGTTACCTGCCGCATTCCGTGCCAGAACCGTGCCCTTGGGACCGATAAACCGTGAAGAACATGTTCAGACCCGGTACACAGCCCACCCTGCTCCTGCTACTCCCCCTCATGCTCCTGACGGTGGTCGGAGCGGCAGGGTGCGCATCGACGGGTGCCGTGCCGCAGCCGTTTCCCACCCCTGGAGGCGCCTCGGCCCGGCCTCCGGAGCCTGCCGGCGTTTCGCCGGGCATGGCCCCCGGCGCAGACGGCTACGCAATCGCCGGTACGGCGCTCGCCCTGCGCGGCTCACCGTACAGCAACGGCGGTAGCGACCCGTCGGGATTCGACTGCAGTGGCTTCATCTGGTATGTGTTCGGACAGCACGGGCTCCGCGTCGCACGCACGGTCGGCGAGCAGTTCCGCGAGGGCACCGAGATCAGCTCCGACGCAGTCCAGCCTGGCGATTTGATTTTCTTCTCCACGCAAGGGACAGGCGTCTCGCACGTTGGGATGGCGATCGGGGGAGACGAGTTCGTGCACGCGCCGAGCACGCGTGGTGAAGTGCGGGTCGAGCGGCTGAGCGCCGCATACTGGTCCGCGCGCTACGTCGGGGCGAGACGGGTCAGATAGAAACGAGGACGCGATCTACGCCGCCCACCCCTGTCCCTTACGGGACAGGCGGCTGGTGCGCGAGCCGGTGAACTGGCGGACGTGCAGATCGTCTTCGGTGTAGAGCACGGGCTGGGTCAGCGGCTTGAGGGGCTCGACGCGTACGCTGCAGTCGGCCGGCAATTCCAGCCGCTCCATATAGCGCTGTGGAAACGACGGAAAATTCCGGAACGTCGTCGACACCACGCCGCCGTGCCGCGCGTTCAGCGCGGCGAAATCGTCCTCTAGAAAATCGTACATCGCGGGGTCGGGATTCGACGCGAGGTAGGCCTTCACCATCTCGGCCACCTGCTCGTAGAACAGTGGTCCGTGCGAGCGCATCGAGTCGCTGCCGTCGGCGCGAACGAAGCGGCGGATCCCGGACTCTTCGGGGTCGATGTGATAGAGCTCGTGCACAACGGTATCGAGCTTGGCAATCCAGCGCGGCGCGCCCGGATAGAGATCCGCCTTGCGGGACCGCTCGAGCGTCTGATCGCAGAAGCGCGGGAGCACGAACGAAATCAGATACTTGACCGATCTCTCGCCAAGGCGAACGACGGGAGACTTGGTGACGAACCACTCGGACCGGCGCGTCAGCTCGCCGGTGTCGCGATCGCGCCAGAAGAAATACCCTGGCTCGCTTTCCGGCAGCGTGAGGCAGTGACAGGTGGCAAACGCGCCTTCGGCCTCGGACCGGCCGAACCGCGCGAAGACGAGTACTTCGGAAAGATCGATAAAGGAAAGGTTCGGCGTTCGGCGGACGATGTCTTGCATCAGGAGCGCAATGCGCTCAGTGTAGTTAATCATCCTCGCCACACGATGCTGCGGTCCGGAGGCACAGATCTCCCCGGTCCCGCGTTCCCTCTCTTCCACGGGTAGGCCGTTCTCGGCCTCACGTCGCGGAGCCCCCCTATTGCTGTGTGCGGCAACTATAGAGACAAGAGCCGATGCTGTCAAGGTCAGCCAAACAAAGGTGTTACGGTCGAGTCCCTCCGCCCGGTGGCTTTCCGCCCGGGGGGCCCGGCGGCGTTGAAGGCGGCACGATTTCGCCCGGAAGGACGAGCGGCGGCCCGACTGGCGGCGATACGAGGGGCACGTCGTCGATCCCGGGAGGGGCCGCCGGCTCTAACGGCTCAGCCAGAACCGGCGGCGGCGTCACCGCGCCCATGCGGTGCAGGATCATCTCCTGGCGGCGGCGCAGCCGCGCAGACGGCCGTGCCGGATCGAACGCCCTGGGGCTGCTGATGGCGCCCGCCAGCAACGCCGATTCCTGCGGGCCGAGTTCAGCCGCAGACTTGCCGAAGTAGGTGCGCGCCGCGGCCTCCGCGCCGTAGATGCCGTTGCCCCACTCGATGACGTTCAGATAGATCTCGAGGATGCGTTGCTTCGACAGCTCGGCCTCGAGCCGGCGCGCGATGAGCAGCTCGCGACCTTTGCGAATCGGGTTCTTCGACGGCGACAGGTAGAGATTCTTGGCCAGCTGTTGGGTGATGGTGCTGGCGCCGCGCTCGAACTCCATGCGCTCGAGGTTGACCTCCATCGACTCCTTGAGCTGCTGGTAGTCGACGCCGCCGTGCTCCCAGAAGGCAGCGTCCTCGGTCACGATCACCGCGCGCTTGAGGCTCGGCGAGATCCGTGCGTAGCTCACCCAGCGCTGCACGCGGCGCGGCTGCTCGCCCTTGTCGATCGCCTGTTGCATGCGCAACTCGATGAACGCCGTGGTCGAGGGATTCTGCGTGCGCAGGACGCGCACGTCGGGAAGCGTCAGGTAAAGGTACGCGGCACATGCGAATCCGACGGCGAGGAGCGTCGTGACAATTCGCCCGGCCGTGCGCATGCGCAAGCGGCGGCGCATATCTGCATTATAGGGCCGCTTGTTCGAGGTGGCTGAGCACGGTGCGGACAGGGCACGCATCACGCGGGCCGACACGGGGCTCGGGCCCGGACCAAGCAGCAATCGTTCGGGTGTCATCTCTGCTCCGTGCAGCAACGGAAGGAACCTGGCGGTGGGTCTGGCACCTTGCCGGGAAGGTGCCTGGCACATGGGTGAACTATCGTTCGTGGATTACATTGATTCCACAGGTTTTAACATCGCAAGGGCGTCGCGAACCAGCGACAGAGCCTCGGTAGTCAGCGGACCGAGCGGCGCGCGGGCCTCACCGCCGGCGAAGCCCGCGAGGTCCATCGCTTTCTTCAGGCCCGGAACACCAAGGCCGGTCGTCACGAGCTTGGCGAGCGGCGTCAACCGCCGCTGCAGGTCGCGGGCCTCCGCATGACGGCCGGCGCGAAAGTGCTCGTGCAGTTGCACGCAGAGCGCCGGCAGCACGCACGAGACCGCGAGGATGCCGCCCGTCGCGCCGACGCAGAGCGAGGGATAGAACGTCGGCGCCGACCCCGCGATCACCGCAAACGAGCTTGGCGCGGCCGCGACAAACGCTGCGAACTGCGCCGTGTCGCTCCCGGTTTCCTTCACGCCGATGATGTTGGGATGGGTCGCCAGGCGACCGACCGCGTCTGGCGTGAGGTTGACGCCCGTCACCGCCGGCACGTTGTAGAGGAGCACCGGCACCGGCGTCACGTCCGCCACCGCCGTGTAATGCCGCACGAACACGTCGGGCGTCATCCGCGCCTTGTAGAACGAGGGCGTGCGCACCAGCACCGCGTCTGCCCCGAGCGCCGCCGCGCGCGCCGATGCGGCAAGAGTCGCGCGCGTCGATTCGCGGCCGGTTCCGACGAGGAGCACCCGATCGCGCGGCACCGAGTCGCGCGCCGCCGCGATCACGCGATCGGCTTCGTCCTCCTCGACCAACGGCGCCTCGCCGTTCGACCCGAGAGCGACGACGCCGCCGACGCCGGCCTGCATCCACTTCGAGACGTTCGAGGAGATGGCGCGGCCGTCGACGTTGCCGTCGCGGTCGAAGACCGTGGCCATGGGAGGAAACACCGCGTCGAGATTGATGCCGGGCCTCATGGCTCGGGAGCGTACCGGGCGAGGGCGGGAGGTGTCAAACCCGGGACGGCGCGGAACACAGGGCCGCAAAGGAAAACGGCGGCGAACACGGAATACCCGTGCGCGCCGCCGTCTCCGTCCCCTCACGGCACCTCAATGTCAGTGAATCGTCTGACTCCACTGCGACCGGCTCCGGCGCCAGTCGTCGTCGAGAATCGTCCACAGGATTTGATCCAGGTATTCGCCGTCGCGCAGGAATGACTTGCGGAGCACGCCTTCCTGCACGGCGCCAACCTTGCGCAAGGCGCCGTTGCCGCGGCCGTTCGCGGTAGCGGCACGAGCCTCGAGCCGGCGCGTGCCGACGACTTCGAACGAGAAGTCGATGACCAGCGCTGCGGCGTCGAGGAAGATCCCCGTGCCCCAGAACGACGATCCGAGAGCGAAGCCCCACTCGGCCGTGCCGAACCCGGGCTCGAGCTGCCGGACCTGGAAGATCCCGATGGCCGTGTCCATGTTGTGCGGCACGACCGCAAAACACGCGTAGTTGCCGGCGGCCCGCTCGCGATGCGTCCACGCGATGAACCGCTCGAACCCTTCGACCGTCGTCGGCGGCGGCGAAATGAACCGCGACACTTCTTCGGTCGAGAGCATCGCCAGGAGCGCCGGCGCGTCCGAGAGCCGCAGCTCCCGCAGCGTCGCCATCGATCCGGTCAGCACCGGAAGCGCCTGTCGCCAGTCGCTCGTCGTGACCTTCTGCGCGCTCGCCATCACAGCCTGCACGTCGATCACCTCTTCAGCGTCACGGAAAGGCATTTTCTCCATTAGAGGCCTCCTTCCGTGCTGCTGGTGGAGTTGCCCGTCGTGCCCGGCGCCGGCGGTGACGTCGGTGGCGGTGGCGGGGGTAGGAAGAGATCCTCGAGCGGCGTCGTGTCGTAGTTGACCGGCTCCGCCAACGGATCGTCGAACAGTTCGGCTTCCTCGCCGCTGCTGCCCCAGGTCACGTCTTCGTCAGCCGTGGTGCCCCAGACGATGTTCTCGAGGTCGGCCGCGGTGCCCCACACGATGTTCTCGAGATCGAGGTTGGTGCCCCACACGATGTTCTCGCCGTTGTCCATCGTGCCCCACACGATGTTCTCGAGGTCCATCGCCGTGCCCCACACGATGTTTTCGCAGTCACCGCCGCAGGCCGTGCCCCAGACGATGTTTTCCAGGTCGGCGGTGCCCCACACGATGTTCTCGCCATCGTCTGCGGTGCCCCACACGATGTTCTCGCCGGCGGCAACGGTGCCCCAGACGATGTTCTCGAGCTCGTCAGCCGCAGTGCCCCACACGATGTTTTCGCAGTCGTTGGCGCAGACCGTGCCCCACACGATGTTCTCGCCTGCGTCGTCGGCGAGCGTACCCCAGACGATGTTCGAGGCCCACGCGTTGGCGGCCGGCTTCAAAACGCCGCCCTTGATGCGGTGATTGCCCCAGATCACCTGACGGCTCCACATCCACGAGTGTGGGTATTGCTGTCCAGTCTGTGGGTTCTTGAAGTAGCGAGCGAGCTCGACCGCACCCTGCGCGTTGAGGAATCCTGCACCCTGCGTCAGCGCGTCGTAGTGCCGCGTCTGCGCCGTGTACTGCAGGATGGCCTTCACGAGGTTCGGCTTGAGGCTCGGATTCGCCTGGAGCATCAGCGCAACGGTGCCGGCAACGACCGGCGACGCCATGCTCGTGCCGCTCAGGCTCAGGTACGGCTTGTCCACCGTCTCCCGGTTGCCCCTGAGCAGATACGCCGACTTGGTCACGTAGAACTCGCTCGACGGATCGGCGAGCGAGACGATGCCCGTGCCAGGCGCGACGAGATCCGGCTTGGCCCCGTAGTCGTAGGCTGACGGACCGCGCGAGCTGTAGGGCGCGATCTTGTCGTCCCAGCGGCTCAGCGTGCCCTGCGTGCTATACGCGCCAACCGTCAGCACCCAGGGCGCGTTGCCCGGGGCCGTGATGGCGCCGTACTGCGTCTCCTTCAAATCCCCAATCTTCTTCTGCCCCAGGTTGCCGGCCGCTGTGACGACAACGATGCCGGCATCGACGGCGCCCTTGGCGGCGAGAGTCAGGGGATCGGTTTCGTAGGACTCGGTGACGCGCGCGCCCACCGACAGGTTGATGACGCGAATGTTGTGCGTCACGCGGTTCGCAATGGCCCATTCAAACGCGGCGATGACGTCGCTGATGACGCCGCCGCCATGCTGATCGAGCACCTTCAGGCTGACCAAGTGCGCCGCGGGCGCGATGCCGGCATGCGAGCCATAGGAGTCGTAGCCGTTGCCGGCGATGATTCCCGCGACGTGCGTGCCGTGCCCGTTGTCGTCGTAGGCCTGCAGCTGATTGTTGACGAAGTCGACAAAGGCCGTCACGCGCTGCCCGGCGACCACACGGACGCTCGCCTTGTTGCCCGTGTAGGTCAGGTCGTCGTGCCAGCCGGTGATGCCTGAGTCGATGACCGCCACGCCGACGCCGGCGCCGTCATACCCCCACGCCTGCTGCGCGGCGCGGGCGCCGACCGACACCGCCGTGCGGTTCATGTGACCCGCGATCGGACGGTCGAAGTGGACGCCTAGAACTTCCGAGCGCTCGGAGATCCGCTTGATCACACGGTTGGGCAGCTCGACGGCCATGCCGTTGACGAGCCTCAAACGACGGCCCAGTCGACCACCGAGCTTCTTGATCTCCTTCTCGGCGTTGGCCTCCTGTCCCGGGTTGATCGTGAGGATCACCTTCGAAGTGCCAAGCAGCCGGCTCGAGCGCGACTTCATTTCCTTGTCGAGCTTTTCGAACCGCTGCTGGCGGCCAGAGCGCTGTTTGCTCGCGCTCTCCTTGCTCGACCACAGTTTGTTACTGGGGCCTGGCTTCGCGGCTACCGGAACCGCGAACGCGATCAGGGCCGCCAGCACCAGGGCTGCGGTCTGCCACGTGAATTGACGCTGACGAAAACGCATTGAATCTTTTCCTTTGCGTACCTTCCGAGCCTCGGAAGTGGTCACATTCGCTTCTTCATGGTTACCCGCCTGCGCGCAGGCGGTGGGTCGATGGATGAGTGCCATTAATGAACCGCCGAGCCCCAGACGGCTTTCGCGCGCCGCCAGTCGTCCCGCACGATCGACCAGAGTGTCTGATCGTGATGCCGCCCGCTGCGCAGGAAGCTCCGGCGCAGAATCGCTTCCCTGACGGCACCGAGCTTGGCGAGCGCCCCGTTACCCCGGCCGTTCGCCACCGCCGCCCGCGCCTCGAGCCGGTGTATGCCAACCGTCTCGAATGAGAAATCGATGGTCAACCGCGCGGCGGCCGCGAAGACGCCCGAGCCCCAGTAGGCCCGGCCGATCGCAAAGCCCCACTCGGCCGTCGTGAACGTCGGATCGAGCTGACGGACCTGGAAAATACCGATCGCGGTGTCCATACCGTCGGGAACGACCGCGAAGCAGATATAGCGCCCGGCCGCGCGCTCGCGGTGGGCCCAGGCGATGAAGCGCTCGAACCCTTCAACCGTAGTTGGGGGCGGCGAGATGAAGCGAGAGACCTCCTCGCTCGTAAGCAGCTCGAGGAGAGCGTCGGCGTCCGACGTCCGCAGCTCGCGGAGCGTCAGCACGCCGTTCGAAAGCACCGGGAGAACCTGACGCCAGTCCGACATGCGGGACGGCGACACGTCCGCGACTCTGGTTCGCAGTCGCGCCAGGGGCGCGTGGGCTATTGCCTCTTGCAGAAGGTTCGTGAGCATGAGTCTTGTCCGATCGTCGGTTATTAACAACACGTACAGACACGGCTGACGGGCTACAGCAGAGCAAGGAGGAGGCCACTGCGGTTGGGCTTGCGTCTAAATGAAATAAGTAGCTTTTTTATAATGACTTACGTAAATGAAGTCGAATCGGTGGTGTGCGGGCCTGTGCGAGAGACTGCGCCGTCTCGGGACAGTCAGATCTGTAATTAGCTCTGATTATTCAGGTAAGTCACATGAAAATGCGCACTTAGAGAAAGTGGTCTAAATTGGCACTGACGTGCAAGTCTGGAACACTCCGCGCAAATGTGTCAAGTGCAATGGAATCAGTAATTTATGGGTCTCGACGGGATCGGAGACTCAAATGGGGCACGGATCCTGCGCCGAGGGTGAGGTTGACGGCTAGCGCGGTCAGGGCGATCGCCACGGCTGGGGCGAGGAGCCAGGGGGCTTCGACGGCTGCCCGGCCTCCACCGGCCTCGCGCAACATCGCACCCCAGCTGGGGATCGGCTCGCTGAAGCCGAGGCCGACAAACGACAGCGTCGCCTCGGCAAGGACGAACGCCGGCACCAGGAGAGTCGTCTGCACCACCAGAAACCCCCGGGCGGCCGGCATCAGGTGACGGAGCAGAATCCGCGTACGGCTGGCACCCATGGCGCGCGCAGCTTCTGCGTACTCCCGGACTCGTTCTGCTGAGACAACTGCCCGCACGCCGCGGGCCGGAAACGGCCAGCCCACGGCCGCCAGTACCAAGACCATCGTCCAGAAGACCTCGGTCGTCGTGAGCACGAGCGGCATCGACGCGCGCAGCGCGAGCACCACATACACGGCCGGCAGCGCCATGACGAGGTCGGCCACCCGCATCAGCCCATCGTCGAGGAGTCCTCCGGCGAAGCCTGCCAGCCCACCCGCGAGCGCCCCGATGATGAGCGCTCCGAGCGCCGCGCCGAGCGCGACGCCGAGCGACAGGCGGGTTCCCGACGCGAGGCGCGCGAGCTGGTCGCGGCCCAGGGCGTCCGCGCCGAGCGGAAACCAGGGTGATCCGGGCACGGCATCCACGGAGAGCAAGGCGCCGTTACGAAACAGACGCAGCGGCATCGGTCGGCTGCGGTCCTCGGCGTAACGGTGCTCGAGCCTGTTCTCGAGTGTCAGCGGGTAGACCCGAGGCCACCGCAGGGCTCCTGACTCGTCGAAGAGGTGCGGACGCATCGGTGGCGCGTAGACGAACTCGCCAAACTGGTCGGATGGGCGGGTCGGGGTCAGCCACGGACCGGCGACGGCGAAGATCGCGAGGAGTGCGGCCAGCGCAATGCCGGCGAGGCGCGCGCGCGCTGTTCCGGGCGCATCGCCGATCACGCCAGCTCCTCGACGCGAGGATCGATGAGCGCCAGCGCGACGTCGGACAACAGGATGCCGACGGCAAGAAAGATCGATCCGGCGGCCGCGCACCCGGCGACGAGATACAAGTCGCGCGCGACCAGGCCCTCATACATCAGGGCGCCCAACCCGGGCCACGACGTCACGATTTCGACGGCAAACGAGCCGCTGAAGACGCTGCCGACGATCACGCCGTAGATGGCGAGAACAGGCGTCAGCGACAGCCGCAAGGCGTGACGCCACACAATGCGCTGGAACGAACAGCCCCTCGCGCGCGCGGCCAGAACCGACGGCTCGGCGAGCGCCTCCTGCATCGCGCGCGACTGTAGCTGCTCGAGCGAGGCGGCGATGGGCAGCGCGAGCGCGATCGACGGAAGCGCGAGGTAGCGGATAGTCGTCCACACGGAGGTCGTGTCGATGGCGCTTTCCATGGCTGGAAAGCCGCCGACGGGAAACCATCCCGTGCGCGCGGCGAGCAGCAGCAGCACGAAGGACGTGACAAGAGGTGGAATCGACACGAAGACGAGCGAGAGTGTTTGCGCGAGCGTCGTCGCCACGTTGCTGCGGCTCCCGGTGAGGATGCCGATCGGCACGCCGAGCACCGTGGCCAGAAACAAGGCCGTCGCGCCGAGGAGCGCGGTCTTCCCCGCGCGTTCGGCCACCAGCTGATTGACTGGCCGTCCGTATTTGACCGACTGGCCCAGATCTAAACGGACAGCACGGCCGAGCCACTCGCGATACCGGACGAGAAATGGACGATCGAGCCCGAGCCGGTGCCGCTCGGCGGCGGCAACCGTGGGATCGAGATCGAAGCCGCCAACTGAATCACCAGGCGCTGCCTCGACCAGCATCAGGGCCGCCGACGACACGACGAAGACGAGAACCGCCGCGAGCAGCAGGCGCCGAAGCAGGTAGGTCAGAAGCCCGCGGTTCACGACGACGTTTTCGGCTCGAAGGCGCCGGCGCGATACGAGCGAAGGGTCGGCGCGGCTATCGTGCCCTGGCCAACGTATCCGCGCTCCAAAGCAGATGCGGCGCCAGGGGGGCCGGCGTGGGGTTGATCACGCGGGGCGAGGTGGCGAGCGTCACTCGGGATACCACGAAATAGATCGACGGCAGCTCCTCGGCGAAGACCTGCTGCATGGCGGCAAATGCGCGCTGCCGTTGGGAGAGGTCGGTGGACGTGGTTTCGTCGCGCATCAACTCGTCGAGGCGGCGCTCCCACGCCGTCGCCGGGCTGGCCTGTGAAGGATTCCAGAAATGGTAGATGCCCGAGCTCAGCCAGAAGTCGGGGTCCGGGTCCGTGCTGCTCGTCTGGAGCCCGAAGTAGATCGTGTCGTAGTCGCCGGCTATCCACCGCGTCTGGAGTCCCTTCGGATCGAGCGGAACGATGTCGACGGCGATGCCAAGCTGGCGGAGTTGTTCCTGGAGCACAGACGACACGCGCTCGCGCAAATGACCGGACTGCGTGAGGATCGAAAACCTCGCCGGACTGCCGGCCGCATCTTCGAGCATGCCGTCGCCATTGCGATCGCTGAGGCCCGCGGTCCCGAGGAGCTGGCGGGCGCGCTCGCGATCCATCTGACACGATGGCGCAGCGGCGGAATACCAGCGGCGGTTACCCGGCGTCACCGGACCGTACAGTGGCACCGCTGCCCCCAAGTACACAGTGTTGACGATCGCCTGGCGATCGACACCGCACGAGATGGCCTGCCTGAATTCCTTTCGCGTCAGCCATGGCGCCTTGCGCGCGGCGAGCCACCGCCGGCCGCAGGTTGAAGGAGAGGAAGTCCGCATCGAGCGCAACGCCGCCGTCGATCATGCGTAGACGCCCCTGGTCGGCGAGACGCTTGAACGCGGCGTGGTCCTGCGGCCGGATGTCACCGTTGCTCATGAGGTCGCTCTCATGTGCTTCGAGCCGGAGCGCCTCGGTGTTCTGGTCGGGAACTATGACGAGCGTGAGACGGTCGAGGTACGGCAGCTGGACTCCGGCCGAGTCGCGCCTGAAGTAGTGCGGGTTGCGCGCGAAGACGAGGCGCTGTCCCGCGACGTGCTCAACAAGCTGGAACGGTCCAAGCCCGGTGACGTCAGTGGTGGGCTTCGACGGCACCCATGCGTTCTGGAACTGCTTGCCGTTCAAGGCCGCCTCGAGCTTGTGCTTTGGAACGATCGGCAGGCTGTCGAGCAGCCGCAGCCCTGGTGCGAACGGCTCGGGAAAGCGGACCACGACTGTTCGGGCGTCAGGAGCGGTCACCTCGAGGGGCTTGCCGTGGACCGAGAGGGCTGAGCCGAGTGGGCTGCCAACTGCGGGGTCATACGCGGCGCGAAACGAAAAAAGAACGTCGGCCGAGGTGAACGGCTCGCCATCCGAGAATCTCAGCGCGGGCCTGAGCGAGATCGTGTGCGTCAGTCCATCTGGCGAGGAAGTCCACGACTCGGCCAGCCATGCCTCGAGCTCATCCGTCGATCGGTTGACTCGAACCAGCCGCGACTGCGTGAGGAACGTCACCACGTCGGTGGCTGCGGACGCCCCGGGTACCGTGTACCTGTTGTAGGTCGCCGGCTCGGACCGAATGGATGCGACGAGCTCCCCGCCGCGGCTAGGCGTTGAAGACGACGCAGCCGGCGATGGTGGGGCCTCCGGGGATCGGCAGCCCGCCGACGCGAGGAAACAGACAGAAAACACGGCGACCAGGATGGATGTACACGTGTGGGCCCTTTGAGGCCCCGACCGGCCAGTTTTTTGGCCGGTCTCCAAATTCACGAAAGTCGGCCTTTTCTGACGGGTATGCGCTACCCACCCACTCCTGCAGAGTCCGTTAGCCAACATATTGGCTGTATCGGTTGGCGGAGCTGTCGGCGAGAGCCGTGAGCTCGAGACGGTGAGGCGATACATCGCTCTATATTGGACTAAAGAGTCCTCTTGTGTCGTTTCAAATGCGGAATCGCGTGCTTTCCCACCTCTATTGTTGAGCGTGGCACGGACGGTGCCTTGGGGCCGGTCACCCTGCGATGTTGAGTTGGCGGCGGCACCCATGACCAAGACAGCTGGTTCTCCGAGCCTCATGCGCGACGTGGTTTCGGTGGGCTTCATGCTCGCGCTCGTCCTCGCCCTCGGCTCGACGGCTCCGGCCGAAGCCGGGCAGCATCGCGCCCGGCTGTCGAGGGACCTGAGCGATTGGCTGGCAACGGGGGTCGCGGCCTCGACGGACGTCATTGTGACCGGCAGCGACGAGCAGGTGCAAACGCTCGCGACGCGCTACGGGGCGCGGATCAAGAAGCGGCTGCGCAATGCCGCCGTGCTCGAGGTCACCGGCGGACAGCTTCAAGATCTGAGCCAGGACGCCGACGTTGTCAGCGTCTCGGGAGACGTGCCCGTCCGGACGATGTCCACCGTGACAGCTGAGACGATTGGTGCCGATCAGGTGTGGGCCGGGGCGAGCGAGATGCGCGGCTTCACCGGCCGCGCCATCGGCGTGGCAGTCATCGACACAGGCGTGGAGGCGAAGCATCCCTACCTTCGCAATCGCGTGGCGCTCAGCGTGGATTTCACCGACGCGACCCCGGGCCGGCTGCGTGACGAGAACGGCCACGGAACGCACATCGCCGGCATCATCCTCGACGTCGCGCCCGCCGCGCACATCGTCAGCCTGAAGGCGATGGGGGCGGACGGCTCGGGGCTCACGAGCACCGTGATCGAAGCCATCGACTGGGCGATCGACAACCGGGACGCGTGGAACATCAAGATCGTCAACGTGTCGCTCGGGCACCCCGTGATGGAGTCGGAAAAGGACGACCCGCTCTGCCAAGCGGTGCAGCGCGCGACCGACGCCGGGATCCTGGTGACCGTGTCCGCCGGGAACGTGGGCAAGCTGGCCGACGGCACGCCCGTCGTCGGGGGCATTTCCTCGCCGGGCAACTCGCCGTGGGCGCTGACCGTTGGGGCGCTCAACACGCGCCAGACGCCCGCGCGGTCCGATGACGTGATGGCGACCTTCAGCTCGCGCGGCCCGACGATGATCGACGGCCTGGCCAAGCCGGAGCTCGTGGCGCCCGGCAACCGGATCCTGGCCTCGGTTCCGCGGGATTCGTATCTGGCGAACCTCCTGCCGGAACGCGTAGCGGGCCAAGGGATCGACACCTACATGGAGCTCAGCGGAACGAGCATGTCGGCCGCCGTGGCCGCCGGCGCCGCGGCCTTGCTGCTGGAGGCCCGGCCGGTGACGCCACAGGAAGCGAAAGTCCTGCTGCAGTTCACGAGCGGCCCGGTCGCGGGCAGCGGCCTGCTGGAGGCGGGCGCAGGGAGCCTGAATATCGTCGGGGCTGTGGCGACGGCGACGAGAAGCGCCGATATCTCTGACAGCACCTCTATCGCTGGTGAGGCTCAGCTGCCATCGCGCATCGCATACCGACATCTCTCGGGCGGCACCCGGCTCGTGGGCTTGGCAACTGAGCGGGACCTGATTTGGACTGCGCTGCTGCCACCGGATTATCGCGTCGACTCGCCGAAGGTATGGAGCAACCGAGTCTGGACTGACGTCATGGTCTGGACCGACGCGATGGTCTGGACCGACGCCATGGTCTGGACCGACGCCATGGTTTGGACCGATGCGATGGTGTGGACCGACGCCATGGTCTGGACCGACGCCATGGTCTGGACCGACGCCATGGTCTGGACCGACGCCATGGTCTGGACCGACGCCATGGTCTGGACCGACGCCATGGTTTGGACGGACACAACTACTGGAGACGACTTCTGACCCAAATAACTGATACCACCGATTGTCGCTCACGCAAACTCATCGGAGGAACCGTGCGTATAATTATCTGGACCGACTAAAGCACCCTTCGGCATTCACCGTCGAAAGGCCATGGGCAAAGCCCATGGCCTTTCGATTTCTTATGGCACCACACCGATTCTCTTCGCTGCCCAGAGCGCATCGCGCGTACTTGTCGACCATCACGGTCGCGGGCGCCTGCAGTGTGCTGCTCTCCCTTTCTGAATTGTTCCGCGGCTCAATTCCCACGGAGTGGGTGGTCCTCGCGGTCCTGACTGTCGTCAGTGGATCTGCTCCTATTCGGCTGTACTCGATTCCGGTTGCCCTGTCAGTCTCCGAGACATTCGTCTTCATGTCGGTAATACTTTTCGGACCAGCCGCCGGAACTCTTACTGTAGTAATCGACGCAGCGGTGATTTCGTTTTGGTCCTTCAAGAGGGGCCAGAAGCTCTTCAAAATTGTCTTCAACGTTTGTGCTCTACCGCTTACCATCTGGCTGGCAGGTCACCTATTGTTTGCCGCTGGGCGCTTCAGCCCACTCTACGGTAGCCAGGACGGGATCGAGCTCAAAACTCTTCTCGGCCCCCTTTTGCTTTGCACTCTCGTCTATTTCTTGCTCAGCAGTTGGATCATTACATTCGCGATAGCACTCGAGCGCAGCCAGTCGGCCCTTCGAATATGGCGCGACAATTTTGCGTGGATCTCATTGAACTACTTCGGCGGCGCCTCAGTCGCTGCGTTGATCGTCAACTATACAAATGAACTTAGTTCGACCTTCTTTCTACTCATTGTCACACTTCTGCCGGTCCTCTTTATTCTTTACGCAACATACTCGCGCCGAGTTGACCGCGTCCAAGATGCCAATCGGCATTTGATTGAACTCAACACGCTCTATGTCTCAACGATCGAAACGCTTGCAATGGCGATCGACGCAAAAGACCAGGTGACGCATGGCCATATCCGACGCGTCCAGCAGTATGCGGTTGGGCTCGCCAAACACTTGGGAGTTACGGACTCCGCCCAGATCCAGGCCATTGAAGCAGCCGCCTTGCTTCACGACATGGGCAAGTTGGCCGTTCCCGAATACATTCTGAACAAGCCTGGGCCGTTGACGCCTGCGGAATTTGAAAGAATGAAGCTGCACTCTAGTATTGGTGCGGACATACTCTCTTCGATCAACTTCCCCTACCCTGTCGTACCAATCGTTCGACATCATCATGAAAACTGGGATGGATCGGGGTACCCACAGGGCCTGAGAGCGACGCAAATCCCGATGGGCGCTCGGATTCTGTCCGTTGTAGATTGTTACGATGCCCTGACTTCCGATCGTCCATACAGGCCGAGGCTATCGCACACAGACGCAACTCGCATTCTGATCGACAGACGCGGTGCGATGTACGATCCTCTGATTGTCGATACCTTTCTGAGCGTCTATGAACAGTTGAGCGTAGAACCTATTACGAAGGAGCCCACTAACCAGGTCCAACTCCTTGCATTGGGCGGGCGGCCGTTGGGACCGTCCATTGCTTCAATCCCGCCTGCCGGGCTAACCGATATCGCTGCTAGCACCGAGGAAATGCTAGTCCTCTATGACCTCGCGCGGAGTCTGCTGGGTCGTATGGAGCTGGCGGATGCCGCAGATATCATCTCCAAGCACCTTCGACGCATTGTGCCAGCATCGACGTGTGTCATTTTCCTGTATGACATCGAACGCGACGAGCTCGTCTCTGCGCATGCTTCTGGCGACAATGCGCCGCATTTCGCTGAACTCAGGATTCCCAGGGGGCAGCGGCTGACGGGATGGGTCGCCGCAAACAAGCTGACCATCGTCAATTCCGATCCCGTTCTCGACCTCGGTGAGTCAGCGCGCCATTTCAGACCTCAGCTCAGGAGCTGTCTCAGTACGCCGCTGCTTAGTAACTCCAAACTGGTCGGTGTCCTTTCTGTCTATTCGACGATCGCCGACGGCTTCTCAGACGACCATCGACGTCTGATTGAGGTAGTGGCCAGGCAAGTCTCGGAGACAATCAGGCAGGTGACCGAGCCAGAGACTACGAGTATGCAGCCGAGAGACAATGTACAGGGCCTACCGCCCAGAGAACGCGTCGAGCGATTCGTCGCTGCTGAGATCGACCTGACCTCGCACCAAGCGCACCTTTCGATAATCCGAATTCAAGTTGCTGCGGCGGCGAACCTCGAGGGCAGACGTGGGCGCACACTGCACCCCGGCGACGATCACGTTGTCGCGGCCATCAAGCGCGGACTCCGGGGTGCAGATGTGTTGTTCCGGTATTCTGAAAACGAGTTCGTGGTTGTGTTAACGCAGACCGATGCCGCTGCGGCTGCGGCCGTCGCGAACCGAATCGCCGAGACACTGGCAGAAGTTCAGGCGGGTATGAACGAGACGGCCCAACCAATATTCGGCGTCGCGAGTGCACCGGCAGACGGAAGAACCTTGGCAGAACTGGTTGTAGCGGCGGCCCAACATCGATGGAGTCCTCAAGCGCAGGCGCCCAGTTGGCCTTCCGGAATCCACTAGAGAGTCCTACTCAACACGTATGCTCTCTCCTGCTGCTCGTGCATTCCGGGCTGGGCATCTATCAGAGGCGTCAGCGCTTCTGCGAGAGCAACGTACGGCCTCCACCGCCGACCAAGTCCTGCTCGCCGAGCTCGCGTATCTCCTAGGAGACACTTCGAAGGCAACCGCTCTGGCCGAAGACCTCTTGTCTAGTCCGGGTCTCGCGCCTGATCTCAGAGCCCGTTGTCTCGGCATCGGAGCTACTGCAAATGCCGATCGCGGAAGTCTTGAACCCGCTTTAGTGTCCCTTCAACAGGCATTGGCGCTTGCCGACCAGTCCGGCGACCAAGCTCTGGCCGTGTTGACAGCTGCGCTACTGCTCGAAAGGAGTTGCGATCGAACGGGCTTCGATGCGTCGGTACCAATGGCTACCCTGGTCCGCCGACGAGCTATGCGATGTACTGACTTACAGGTTCGGGCCAGTATTCATCTGACGTTTGGGAGACTCGAGGGCCGCGCCGGCCATTTGCGCACTGCCTTGCGGCACTTTGCAGTGGCAAGGCAACTCGTTGCTGAAGACCCAAACGAACTGCTTGCCTCGTCGATCGATCTAGACGAATCCTCGGTGTACTTCTTGTTGGGTGATGTGCCCGGTGCTTTGGAAACTGCTCAACGAGCAGCCAAGTTGGCGGCGGCAAGTGGATGGGTCAAGGGCTGTCAGGTCGCGAACCTAAACGTGGCGCAGTACCTAGTTTCCTTGGGCAGGCTATCAGAAGTCGACTCTCACATTGGGATCGCCACAGAGCAGCAACTAGGGTCAGTTGCTTACGACGTCGGACTAGCCGACACACGAGCTCAGATTGCGTTCTGTCGTGGCCTGTATGAATCGGCAGAACAGGCGCTGGTCATGGCTGAAGGACTCGGCAGCAGTGTTCCGCAATGGCACCAGCTCACGAACCATGTGACTCGGAACCGCATTCTTATTCGACAGCGACGCTTTACAGAAGTTGTTGAGGCCGCAAAGGAAGGGCTTCAGGCAGCTGAACAAGCGGGGTCTGAGAATCTGGCAACCACGTTCAAAATCCAGCGCGCGGAAGCACTCATCGGCCTTGGCTCTCCTGACGAAGGTGCCTCGATTGCGGCCTTAGTTGGGATGACACCTCACATGCCTCTATCAGTTGTCGGAGCCCGGCATCTGGTTGTCGCGAAAGCACTGCTTGCCGCAGGATCAAACAAGCGCGGCCAGGCCCGCCTCGGTACAGCCATTAGAATCCTTGAGCACGCAGGAGACAAGCTCACCGAATTGGAAGCGCGACTTACTGCAGAGGCTCAGAGCGCGAAAGGAGATACGAATAGGGGCGTCAACCACCACCTTGACTCCGCGGTGGCGCTCCTCGAGCTCTCAGGGCACCCGCACATCCTCGGGCGCGAGGCGTTTGCGGTCCTCCAGGACACGGGTTGCGCCGAGGCGCTGGCGCTCGGGGCTCGAAGCGCGCGCGGCGTCCGTGTCATTGCCGCGGACGGCTGGACCGACGCCGACGCGCTTGCGGCGTTGCGGGCGGCGGGACCGGACGACCTCATGCCACTCGGACAGCACCGCGACGAAGCGTGGGAAATCCTGGCGCGGCCGAGGCCCGAGCTCGACCATCGCTGCACGCTGGCGGCCATCCGCAAGCTCATCGCCAGCGCTTGCGCCCTCGATCAGTACCGCCGGGACGAGAAACAGCGTGCCGCGCTCTGGCCGGCCGAGGCCCTCGAGGGTGACGCGGAGAGCCTTTGGGTTTCCGAGCAGTCCACCGAGCTCCTGCACCTCGCCCGCCGCATCGCGTCGAGTCCCATGCCGGTCCTGCTCACCGGCGAGACCGGCACCGGCAAGGAGATGCTCGCGCGCGTGATCCATCGCGCGTCCAACCGCGCCGATCGGCCGCTCGTGCCCTTCAACTGCACGGCGGTGCCGCGCGACATGCTCGAGAGCCAGCTGTTCGGCTACCGCAAGGGCGCCTTCACCGGCGCCGAGGCCGCCTTTCAGGGCGTCATCCGCAGCGCCAGCGGCGGCACGCTCTTTCTCGACGAGATCGGCGACATCGGCGTCGACCTCCAGCCCAAGCTGCTGCGCTTCATCGAACAGCAGGAGGTGCACCCGCTCGGCGAGGCCCACGCCGTCAAGGTCGACGTCCGCATTATCGCCGCCACCAACGCCAACCTCGATGAGCTGGTCGCGCAGGGCCGCTTCCGCGAGGATCTGCTCTACCGCCTGAAGATCCTGCCGCTCCACCTGCCGCCGCTGCGCGAGCGGCGCGAGGAGATTCCGGCGCTCCTCCAGCACTACCTGCAGAAGTTCGGAGACGAGCAGCGCAAGGGCCGCGTCACGCTCAGCGACGAAACGCTCGAGTACCTGTTGCTCTACACGTGGCCCGGAAATATCCGTCAGCTCGCCAACGAAGTGCGCCGCATAATCGCTCTCGCCGAGCCTGACGCCACCGTGACGCCGGCGCTGCTGTCACAGGAGATTCAGGCCTCTCGACGCACGCTTCCCGCCGCGGGCGCGCCGGCGGAACCCGAGATTCGCCTGCGCCTCGACCAGCCGCTCCCCGCCGCCGTCGACGCGCTCGAGCAGACCCTCGTCCGACACGCGCTCGAGCGCTCGAACGGCCGCGTCGAGGAGGCCGCGCGGATCCTCGGCATCTCGAGAAAAGGATTGTTCCTGAAACGGCGCCGCTGGGGACTGCGGCAGGCATCCTAGACGGCCAGAACCTCTCACCTACTTCCCCAGCACCTGCTTGGCCTGATTGTTGTGCCTGATGACGTGGGCGGTAGCCCACTCGGCTACCTGATAGAGGTTGATCGCGCCGCCGACGATGGGGCTGGTGATGCAGAGGCCGGCACCGCGATCGGGCGTCACGGCATCGAGCGCCCGCGCCATCTTCATCCCTGACGCTTCGAGCGCCGCAATGGCCTCCATCCGCGTGACGGCGCCCGGCGGCTGGAACGCCGCCGGTGCCTCGAGGCGATCGGCGACGGTGGCGGCGATCTCGGGCCACGGCCGCTCCACGAAACCGGCGGGCACGGGCTGCGCCCCCGGACGCTCCCCAGACATGACGCCGGCAAACGAGACCGTCACCCGCGCGACGTGCCACGCGACCTGCGCCGCGGACCAGCCGCCGCCTTCGGGCACGCACCGCGCCGACTCGTCGTCGGCCCCCCGAAGGCGTGCGACCAGGCGCTCGTTCGCCTCGGCGAACGACTCACGCAAGTGACCGACACGAGCGCGATGGGCGGCGTGTGGATCCATGGTTGTTCTTGGCTCCAGGCTCTAGGCTTTAGGCTCTCGCTAGAGCTTCAGATCCCAATCGCGCGACTGGGATCTCGATGGTCTTCGTAGAGCCTAGAGCCTAGAGCCCAGAGCCCAGAGCCGAAAGCCTACCGCACTCCTCCAAAAAACGACGGAATCGGCATGTCGCGCATGGTGTGCAGTCCCGGAGCGACCTCGAGGATCTTCGGCAGCGAGTTGACGACGATTGATGCCGTCGCGATATCGCCGTGGACGCCGCCAGCGATCTTCATCTTCAGCGCGGGCGATCCGGTGATCTCGACCGAATCGAACGATTCCGGCGCCCCGAGATACGCCTCCATGTGCAGCGTGATCACGGGCGTGCCGTTGCGGTAGCCGACCCCGTCCTGCTCGATGCCGCAGACATACCCGGCATCGACCGCGAGGTACTCGCTCGAGACGGTCTGCGTGGCGACGCGCGGGCGGATCTCGTCGGTGATCCGGTCCAGTTTCCAGCCGAGCGCATCCGCGATCATCGAGACCGATTCGGCCAGGCCGACGTGCCGCACGCTGCCCTCGTCCACCTTGCGCTGGAACTGCTCGCGCGTCAGGCCGGCGCCGATCTTCTGCTGGAACGGCAGGCGGCGGATCCGCGCGTCCTGCACGCGGTCGATGCGCAGCGCTTCGACGCGCTCGCAGACGCCGGTCAGCGTGATCGGCAGCGCATCCATGACGAACCCCGGATTGACGCCCGTGCCGAGCACGGCCACCTTCTTCTTCTTCGCGAGCTGATGAATCGCCCGCGCGTAGCGCATGTTTCCCTTTGTTGGATACGCCAGCTCCTCGGTCGTCGACACGATCGGCACTTTGAGCTTGAGGACCGCTTCCATCTGCGGAAGGACCTTCTTCATCGACGAGCTCGTGCACATCACGACGACGTCGGGTTTGGTCGACTTGATGGCCTTCTTCGCATCGCCGGACACCTTGACCCGCAGCGTGCCGACGCCGGCCACCTCACCGAGGTCCCTTCCCACTTTGGCGGGATCGATGTCGACCGCACCGACGATCTTGAATCCCTTGCGCGACGCGACCTGCTTGACGACGGCCGCGCCGATTGGCCCGAGTCCGAAGTGCAGGACCTTGATGGGCCCCGTTCCTGACGCCATGAGCATGCTCCTGAAGAAGCTAGAGATGAATCCGACCGGTGATTATACCTTTGGCGCACGGCTCAGGGCTGAAGGCTCAGGCAAGCGCTGCAGTCCGTCATCGGCCGACCAGGTGCTCAGGGCTTTTGGCTGAACCATGAGCCTTGAGCCCTGAGCCCCATGATAGGATTTCGTCGTGTTCGGGCGAATCGTCGCCGTCGCGGGCGTCGCCGGCTGCGTGGCTCTTCTGGCGCTGGCGGGCGCCGGCGCCAACCAGCAGCCGGCAGCGCAGCCGCCAGTGCCACGGGATTCGACGCGGCCGACGGTGGTGTCGCCTCCACGCCCCGCCGCGCCGTCGCCGCGCAACGCGAGCTACACGATCACGGCGCGTCTCGACCCGGCGAGCCGCACGCTCACCGGCGAGCAGCTCCTCACCTGGCGCAACACCTCGACGATTCCGGCGACGAGCCTCCGGTTTCACCTGTATTACAACGCCTGGCGCAACACCCGATCGACGTGGATGCGCGAGAGCGCGCTCGCGGGCGCCTCGGACGCGGCCGACCGTCCCGAGGCGGACTGGGGCTGGATCGACGTTACGAGCCTCAAGCTCGTCGGCACGAACGGCGCACCAGTCGACGTCACCTCTGCCATGCGCTTCATCGCTCCCGATGATGGGAACCTCGATGACCGCACCGTGGCTGAGGTGCCGCTCGCGGCGCCCGTGGCACCCGGCGAAACCGTCAACGTGCAGATCGCCTGGTCCTCGCGCGTGCCGCGCACCTTCGCGCGCACCGGAGCGATCGGCAACTACTATTTCCTCGGACAGTGGTTTCCCAAAATCGGGGTCTTTCAGGACACGGGCTGGAACTGCCATCAGTTCCACGCCACAACGGAGTTCTTCTCCGATTTCGGCATTTACGACGTGCGCCTGACCGTTCCCAGCGGCTGGATCGTCGGCGCGACCGGAACCGAACGCGGACGGCGCGACGAGGGCGATCGCACGACGACGCATCACTATCACGCAGAGGACGTCCACGATTTCGCCTGGACGACGAGCCCGGATTACGTCGAACGGATCGAGCGGTTCGGCCACGAGGGGCTCCCCGCGGTGTCAATGCGCCTCCTCCTCCAGCCCGAACACGTGCGACAGGCGGAACGCCACTTCAACGCCACGCGCGCCGCGCTTCGCTACTACGGCGAGTGGTTCGGTCCGTATCCCTACGCGAACATCACCGTGATCGACCCAGCCTGGCAGAGCGGGGCGGGTGGCATGGAGTATCCGATGCTCTTTACCGCGGGCGCGCGATGGCTGGCGCCTCGCACCGTCGCGCAGCCGGAAGGCGTGACGGTCCACGAAGCCGGGCATCAGTTCTGGCACGGACTCGTCGCGACCAACGAATTCGAGCACGCGTGGATGGACGAGGGCGTCAACACGTTCTCGACCGCTCGCACCCTCGAGCAGTCGTTCGGACCGCAGCATTACTCCAAGCGCTACTTTGGCGGGTTCGTCCCGTGGGTGTTCGACGATCTGCCCCTCAGCCGCGCTACGGTCGGCAACCGGCTCAGCGGCTACCGCCAGGCGGCGAACGTCGACACGCCGTCGACGCCGTCGTGGCGCTACTGGCCAGGCACCGCGGGGGCGATCACCTACAACAAGACCGCGCTCTGGCTCAACACGCTCGAGCGAATGCTCGGGTGGGAGACTCTTCAGAAGATCCTGTCGACCTACTTCGCTCGCTACTCGTTCAAGCATCCCGAGCCCAGGGATTTCTTCGCCGTGGCCAGCGAAGTCAGCGGCCGCGATCTGACGTGGTTCTTCGATCAGGTCTATCGCAGCTCGAGCGTGTTCGACTACGGAGTCGGTACCTTCACGAGCGAGCGCATCTCGGATCGCGGCTACTTCGGCGACGCGAGCCGCCAGAAATTCTCGGCCGACGAGCGCTCGGGAGACCTCTATCACACGACGCTCGTCGTGCGGCGTCACGGCGACGGTGTGTTTCCGGTCGGCGTTCGCATCGTTTTCGAGAATGGCCAGGAACAGCGCTGGCTGTGGGACGGCCGCGAGCGATGGCGCACGTTCGAAGTCGACCGGCCCGTCCGCGCCGTCAGGGCCGAGGTCGATCCGGAGCGTGTCCTGCTGCTCGACGTGAACTACACGAACAACTCGCAATCGCTCGCGTCGAAGACCCACAGCGCGGCGCGCAAATGGTCGCTGGTGTGGCTCATCTGGCTGCAGGATCACCTCCTGACGTATGGCTTCTTCATCTGAAGCCGCGGACAATACGGACCGCGCCATGAAGACGACTTCGAGAACCGCATGACGGCCTCCTCCGCCTGGCGTGACGGCGTGCTGCGGGTCAATAGCGCACCGACGGTGCTGCTGGGGACCTACGCCCTGACGCTCTTCGTGGCGCTCCCGCTCTCGTTCGCGCTCCGCGGCATGATCGCGGGGCAGCTCGGCGACAGCGTCGTGGCCGAGACCGTCGCGTCGGGCTCGAGCTACGACTGGTGGCAGGAGTTCTCGGCGCAGGCAACGGGGCTCGGCACCACGTTTGTCCCCTCGATCATCGGATTCGGAGCGGTCCTCGACAACCTCGGCGCCTTCATCGACAACCTGCCGATGGCGACGACCATCGCCGGCGCGACGGCGGCGTGGCTCGTCCTCTGGTCGTTCCTGAGCGGGGGCGTGCTCGATCGCTACGCGCGCATGCGGCCGACGCGCACGCCGGGCTTCTTCGCCGCGTGCGGCACGCACTTCTGGCGTTTCCTCCGCCTCGGACTCCTGGCCTGGCTCGTGTATTGGACGCTCTTCAAGCTCGTCCATTCGTGGCTCTTTGACGACGTCTACCCGTGGGTGACGCACGACATGACGGCGGAGCGATCGGCGTTCGCCGTACGCGTGCTCTTGTACCTGGCTTTCGGGACGCTGCTCATCGTCTGCAACCTGGTCTTCGACTATGCCCGCATCCGCATCGTGGTCGAGGATCGCCGGAGCGCCATCGGCGGGCTCGTCGCTGGCGCGCGGTTCGTGCGCCGCCACCCGACAACGCTGCGGCTGTATCTGCTCAATGGCATCTGCTTCGTCCTGCTCGCGCTCTTCTACGCCCTCGTCGCGCCGGGCGCGCCGGCCGGCGCGGCAATCTGGATCGCGCTGGCGCTCGGACAGATCTACATCCTGTTGCGGCACTACGTGAAGCTGCTCTTCTACGCGTCGCAGGTGTCGTTCTTCCAGGGGAGCCTCGCCCACGCCGCCTACACCGCGGCACCACCCGTCGTCTGGCCCGACTCGCCGGCCGCCGAGTCGATCGGGAACCTGTCGTGAACGATATCGTCGATTGGCTGCGGCAGCGGGCGACGGCGGCGACGGCACGCGGCTTCGTCGTCGGGCTGAGCGGCGGGATGGACTCGGCGGTGGTGGCCCGGCTGTGCCAGCTCGCGACGCCAGGACAGGTTGCCGGAGTGATCATGCCGTGCCGAAGCGATCCGCGCGACGAGGCGGACGCAGGCCTGGTGGCGGACGCGTTCGGCATTCCGGCGATCCGTGTCGATCTCGAGCCGGCCTGCGACGCGCTGGTCGCGGCGACGCGTGAAGCGGTTGGCGAGCTGCCCGCCGACATGCGGCCGCCGCCAGACGAGGCGGCCGGACGCGTGGCGCTTGGAAACGTGCCGGCACGCCTGCGGATGGCGACTCTGTACTACGTTGCCAACTCGCTGAACTACCTCGTGGCCGGCACCGGGAACCGCAGCGAGTTGACGATCGGCTACTTCACCAAGCACGGCGACGGCGGCGTGGACGTCCTGCCGATCGGGCATCTGTTCAAGAGCCGCGTGCGGACGCTGGCGCAGGAACTGGGCGTGCCGAAAGCGATCATCGACAAGCCGCCGAGCGCTGGATTGTGGCTCGGCCAGACCGATGAGGCCGAGATGGGGTTCAGCTATGCCGACCTGGAGCGGTATCTGGCGGACGGCCCCGAAGGCGTCTCACCCGCGCTCGCGCTGCGCCTGGAACGCCTGATCCGAGCGACCGAGCACAAGCGCAGCCTCCCGCCGATGCCAGAATTGTAACCGGGGACACTCAAAGTTGAGTGTCCCCGGGGACAGTCACCGTTGAGTCCCGGCTTCGGCTACCCTGTCCCGACGCCAAGCCCCATCGAGGCCGGCGTCGGCTCATGGACCTCCGGGGTCACCGGTTCGCCCCTCAGCCGGCGGCGCGCGGCGCGCACGCTCTGCTTCAGCACGGGATCCGCGTCGTTGTCGAACCTGGTCAGCTCGCGTTCGAGCGACCGCAGCTGCAGCGCGCCGACGGCGTAGATCGCGCTCGACCTCAGCCACGGATCCTCGCTCGAGAGCAGCGTCTCGACGGCCTGCTCGGCGGTGTCGAGCGGTGCACCGACGAGGCGGTTGGCGATCACGATCCGTTCGTCGATCGACACCTGCGCGTCGAGCAGCGGCACGAGCAGCTGGCGGAGTTCCGGGTCGAGCACGTTGTCGAGCAGCTCGAGCGAGTTCGCGCGGACGAGCTCATCGGACGAACGGAGACCGACGTAGGCGTCGTGAAGCCCCACGAACGGCAGCAACAGGGCCATGAGGCGGAAGATGCGGTCGAGCTCCTGATCCATCGCGTGGCGCATGGCCTGCAGGACGGGATCCTCGTCCTTGAGACGGTCCTTGAGCGGCCCGAGGACCTGATACGACCGGTAGTGCCCGGCGATCTCGGCGGCGAGCAGCAGATTGATGGTCGACGGATCGAGATTGACTTCCGGGTGCAGCGTGCGCAGCTTGTTGAGCGACGCGATGACGCGATGGCGCAGCGTGACGTCGGCCTGCAGCAGGCTCCCGATGAGCGACTGCTCCGCCTGGGCGGTCCCGATGCGCACGAGCACGGCCGGCAGCTCGTACCGGATCTCCTGCGACGTGCGGTCGTCTCTGAGGTGGCGCGCGATATCGGGAATGATGTGATTGCCGTACCGCGCCAGCGCGCCGGCCGCCTCGTCGACCAGCTCGGACCGGTCGAGTGCGGCGATCAGCGGCTCGACGAGATCGTCGCGGGTCCTCGCCGTCGCCGATCGGATCGCTTCTCGCGCGACGTGTTCGTCTTCGTCGCGAATGAGCGTGGCGAGCAGATCGAGGAACGAGTCGGGCACGAGCGCCATCAGGCGCGCGGCTTCGGCGCGTTCGCGCGCGCCTTCCGGGCCCGCTGCCCCCACCATCGCCTCGAGAAGGGCCCGCGCCGCGTCAGGGTTCTGCCCCGGCCCCGGCGAGGCCAGGAACGCCGCCATCCCGGCGCGGATCGAGAAGTCCTCGAAGTCGCCGAGCTGCTGAATCTGCGACAGCGGGTCGACGTGCATCTCACGCGTCAGATAGAGGAGGGCTTCGGTGCGAACGCCGAGGTCGCGATCCCTGAGCAGCTCGACGGCCTTGGCGCCAATCTCGCGGTCGCCGGCCGCGCGGAGCAGCGACAGCGCACGCCGCCGGATGTCGCCTTCAGGGTGTTGCAGCAGCGTGCGCAGCGCTGGCTGCCAGCTGCGAGTCTGCTGCACCTCGAGCAGCCCGAGCGCGTAGCGTACCTCTGACGCGTCCCCGCCCGCCAGTTTCGCCCGCAGCGCCTCGGCCGCCGACTTCTCGATCGTGGTCGACGCCGCGCGCTCCGTATCGAGGCGATGGCGATGGATGCTCTCGTGGATCGTGCGGACGTACTCGGTCCGCAGCCGCCACGCGAGGCCCACCCAAATCGCGACAAACACCATGTTGATCGCTGCCGTGCCGCGCAGGCCGAGGCCGAGACCGGGAATCCACCCGAAGAACCCCTGCGTCGCCAGGCCCAGGAGCAGCGCGCCGACACCGTCGGCGACGCGGTTGCCGACGATGTCGATCGCGTTCTTGACCGGGATGCGCTGCGCCGGCGCGATCGGGAGGTAGAGCAGCTCGTAGCTCGCCTTGTCGACCGAGAAGCGGAAGCCCTGGTCGATCGCGTTCGTGACGAGCACCGACCAGAGCCCAGGCGCGAGCCAGATGAGCGCCGTGCCGAAGCCGAGCGAGAGCGGCAGGATGAGCACCGTGACGGCGATGCCGAATCGGCGCAGCGCTGGGCCGGTGACGAGCAGCTGCAGCAGGAAGCTGATCGCGCCGAGCGTGAAGTTGAACGTCCCAAAAAACTGCGTGATCGCATCGGCGTCGCCGGCAAACCGCTCGTCGGCCACGAGGCTCAACTGAAACGCGGTCCACTGTGTCGCGATAGCGACGAGAAACACCAGCGCCGCCATGAGCCGCAGGTACGAGCTGCCTGCGATCTGCCGTATCGCATCGCGGACCGGGTCGCGGCTCGCGGGCATCAGGCGGGTGATGATCTTGCGCCGGATCCGCGTGTTCGCGATCGACACGATGACGGCGGCCAGCAGGATGAGCGCGGCCAGCACCAGCAGCATGTTCACCGCGCCCCCGACCGGCTCGACAAGGTATCGGGCCATCAGCCCGCCGGTGATGGCGCCAAACGACGCGCCGGCGCCGATCAGCCCGAACAGGCGCTTCGCCTGCCGCGTATCGAAGAGCGAGTTCGCGAAGCTCCATGCCTGCACCGGCGCGATGATCCCGAAGCAGTTGACCCAGACGAAGAAGATCGCCGGCAGGAGTTCGAACGGGTAGTAGCGGAACGCGTACCAGAAGAACAGCACGTTGGCCGCAAAGAACAGCAGCGTCACGACGGTGACCAGACGCGTGCCGATCCGGGCAACCGCGCGGGTGTAGAGCGGCACGAAGAGCGTCAGCGCGATCGGCACCGCGGCGTACACGTAGACGAGCGAGTAGGGCCCGTATTGCTTGAGGAAAAGGCCGTTGCGGATCGGTTTGGCGAGCAGGAACGAGGCGACGACAGTAGCGATATAAAGGAATGAAAGAAGGACCGATAGACCCTCGCCCGGCCTGACGTCTAGGAACCGGCGCAACCGCTGCAGCATGGATTCCCGGCAGTTTACTTCAGTTTCTGCATCGCATAGGCTGTGCCGATATGTGGTCCCTCTCTCGCATTGTCGACGTTCGCAAGGGCGAAACGTCCACGGCGCTGTTGATGTTCGCTTACGCCTACCTGGCGATGACGGCGTACAACATCATCCAGCCCCTGACACGGTCGAAGCTGATCGCCAGCCTCGGGGCCGTGAACGTCCCGTGGGTCATCTTCGGCTCGGGCCTCTTCATCGGCGTCCTGATGCTCGGTTACACCCGCGTCGTGAGCCTGCTGCCGCGACGTTGGGCGCTGCCGATCACCCAAGCCGCCATGGCGGCGATGATGGTCGCGTTTTGGGCCCTCTTCCGCTCGGCCGGCGACTGGGTTTCGGTGGCGTTCTATGTCTGGGGCGGCATCCTCGGCATCCTGCTCATCAGCCAATTCTGGACGCTCGCCAACGGGATCTACGATCCTCGCCAGGCCAAGCGACTCTTCGGGTTCATCGGCGGCGGCGTGATGCTCGGCGGCATGACCGGCGCCCTCCTGACGGCCACCATCATCGAGACCGTTGGCGCCAACGCCCTGCTGCTGTGGAGCGCGGGCACCCTGCTCGCGAGCATGGTTATTGTCTCGATTATCCTCGGCCGGGAAACATCGGCGGCGGAGGTCGGGGCCGCCAGCGTCGAGGAGCGCGGCGTCAGCCTGGCGCGCGCCTTCGCCCTGCTCCGCGAGTCGCGGCAGATTCAGCTCATCGCGGCGGTGATCAGTTTCGGCTCCCTCGGGGCGCTCCTGCTCGACCAGCAAGTGAACATGGCCGCCGAGGTCTTCAAGGGCGCCGGGAAGGAAGACTCGATCGGCGGCTTCCTGGCGCAGATCCGCTTCTACACCTCGCTCGCCGCGTTCGTGATCCAGGTCTGGATCACCCCGCGCATCCACCAGTATCTGGGCATCGGGTTCGCCCTCCTCATTCTCCCGACCAATCTCGCCGCCACCGCCGCCCTCGTCCTGATGAACCAGGTCCTCTGGGCACCGGCGGTGGCGCGCGTGATGGACCAGTCCATCCGTTACACCGTCGACAAGACGACCCGCGAGGTGTTGTTCCTCCCACTCCCGTCGGAGCTGCGGCAGGAAGTGAAACCGTTTGTCGACGTCACGGTCGATCGGCTGTCGCGCGGCATCGCCGCCTTGCTCATGCTCGTGCTGATTCAGCCATGGGGCTTCGCGCTCGCGTGGTATCAGCTCAGTTTCGCCAGCGCCGCCCTGGCCATCGTGTGGTACTTCATCTCGTTTAGCGCCAAGCGCGGGTACTTGACCGCGTTCCGCCGCAGCATCGCGACTGGGGTCGTGAAAGCAGAAGAACTGCGGTTGAGCGGATCGGAGCTCTCGACCGTCGAAACGCTCGTGCAGGAGCTCGCGCACCCCGATCCCGTGCGCGTGATCTACGCCATCGACGTGCTCGAGTCGCTGGACAAGCGGAACCTCGTGACGCCGCTTCTCCTCTATCACGAGTCACCCAAAGTCCGCCGGCGCGCGCTCGCGGCGCTCGGCGCCGTGCGCAGCGACATCGCCGAGCAGTGGGTACCGCACATCCGCCGCATGCTTGGCGATGGCGACGCCGGCGTCCGCGCCGCGGCGATTGGCGCTCTCTCGGCGATCAACCAGGAAGACGCGGCCTCGTTCGCCCGGCCGCTCCTCGCCGATCCCGATCCGCGTATCCGCGCGACGGCCGCGGTCGCCATGGCCGCGAGCTCGAGGACCGATGACGTCGAGCGGGCCGAAACCACGCTGGTCGATCTCATCGGCCACACCGACGAGGCCGCCAAGGCCGCTCGCCGCGATGTGGCCATCGCGATCCGGCAGATCGCCGACCCACGCTTCCGCAGGCTGCTGATTCCGCTCTTGTACGATCCAGCGCCGGAAGTCGCCGACGAGGCCATGGAAAGCGTGCACGCCGCGGCCACCGACGACTTCATCTACGTCCCCACGCTCGTCTCGCTCCTCAGGAACCGCCGGCTCAAGGGTCGCGCCCGCGCCGCGCTCGTCTCCTACGGCGAGCCTGTTGTCGACTCGCTCGCCTTCTTTCTGCGCGATGCCGAAGAGGACATCTGGGTTCGCCGCCACATCCCCGGCACCCTGGCGCAGATCCCGTCGCAGAAGACCATGGATGTCCTCGCCGCGGCGCTCGACGAGCGCGACGGCTTCATCCGCTACAAGGTTGTGTCGGCGCTCGAGCGACTGCGGCGCGAGCACCCCGAGCTCACGCTCAAGGGTGACTCGATCGAGCGGCTGGTCGTCCAGGAAGCGCGGCGCTACTTCAACTTCCTGTCGCTGCACGACAACTTGTTCGGGAAGGGGAAACTGAACCCCGACTCCCTGCTGTCGCAGGGCCTGCTCGAGCAGATGACGCGGCTGCGCAACCGCGTCTTCAAGCTGCTGACGCTGCTCTATCCGCCCGCCGATATCGACGCGGCGCGGTGGACGCTCGAGCACGGCGACGCCCGCGGCCGCTCGAGCGCGTCCGAGTACCTCGACAACCTCCTCTCGAGCCCGCTGCGCAAGCAGGTGCTGCCGGTCGTCGAGGACATGCCGCGCGAGGAGCGCGTTCGGCGGGGCAACGTGCTCCTCAAGACGCGCCCGCGCGACGTCGAGGAAACGCTGCTCCAGCTCATCAACGACGACGACCCGGTGACTGCCGCGGCCGCTATCGACGTCGTCCGCACGCAGAAAATGTGGAGCCTCGCCGACGACGTCGAGCACGTGCTCGCGCATCGGGACGTGAAGGACTGGTACGTGTTCGAAGCGGCGTCGTGGACGCTCGCCGAGCGTCGCATGCCGGCCGAGCGCCGGCGCGAGCTGTGGCTCGAGCCGCTGCCGGCGGCCGAGCTCGCGGGGCGCCTGCGGCGGCTGCCGCTCTTTGCATCGGTGTCGATCGACGAGCTGTTCAGGATGGCGAGTGCGTCGCGGCAGGTCCGTCACGAGCCGGGCAGCGTGCTGACACAGGAAGGATCGGTCCCTTCGAGCATTCACATCCTGCTCGACGGCCGCGTGACCACGGCCGGGCGCGACAGCGCGGCGTCAACCGTCGATGCGCCGGCGGCACTGGCCTTCGTCGAAGCGATGGCGGGCCTGCCGATGCCCGAAACGATCAGGACCGCCGGCTCGGCGGTCACGCTCGTGCTGACTGTCGAAGAGCTGCGGACGCTCCTCGCCGACAACACCGATCTCGTCAGGGGTCTCTTCGCCACGCTGGCGGAACGATCGGAGGGGCCCGACCGACCCGTGCACTCGACTGGGGCGGTGAGCGAGCTCGCGCAATTGGCCAACGGCGGGCTGACGGCGATCGACCGGGTCTTCGCGCTGAAGTACGTTCCGCTCTTCCAGCGCGTGTCCGCCGACGAGATGCAGCAACTGGCGATGGTCGCTGCGCCGGTAAAGATGACCGCGGGATCCGTGCTCTTCCCGGAATCCGCGCCGCCCGCGCTGTGGTTGCTCCTGACGGGAGAGGTCTCGCTCGAGAGCTCGAGCGGGCAACCGCCCGCTGCCGTCCGCAGCGGCGACACAATCGGTTCGGCCGACACGATGGCCGGCCGGAGCCTGGGCCGGGGGGCAAAAGTCGTGGCGGACGGGATCGCCCTCAAGATCGACCGCGAGGACCTGTTCGACGTCCTCGGGGAGCGGCCGGACCTGCTGCGTCAGATGTTCGCGGGCATGTTCAAGCGCGAACGTCCCCTGACGGCGACGCGATAGGCGGGGCTACTTCGCCGCCGAGGCGGCCTGAGCCTTGCGGTCGAGCTCCTGCTGGCCGCGCAGGATGCTGCACCACTGCTTGTGCTCGGCGATGGGCATTCCGCACTCGACACAGACGCGGATCCGCTGTTTTGGCTGGTTTTTTGAGAAAAGCCTGGACAGAAACGACATCATGACCACCGCTCGGAATTGACCCGGGCGTCGACACGCCGCCCGTCAAAGGTATGAGACGGATAAACCGGCCCGGAGGTTTGCAGAAAGACGGCAGGTCATTCGGACCCGTCAGCACGGCCGACAGAAACGTACCCGATCCCCGTCCTCGGCCTCCCCCCGCTCCACGCGCACCAGCCACGGATTGCAGCAGACTTCGCAGTCCTGCACGAAGCTGCCATGGACGTCGGGCTCGATGAAGATCTCTACCTCTTCGCCGCAGTAGGGGCAGATGACGAGGAGGTCGGGGGGCATGTTTCAGGCTCTCGGCTCTAGGCTTCAGCCTCTAGGAAGGGAATCCAGATCTTACACGAAGGCTTGGCCCAAGCCATGAGCCGTTAGCCTCGACCCATGCCGCCTAGAGCCTAAAGCCAAGGGCCTAAAGCCTTGGGGCAAGAGCCTTGAGCGCGGAGCCCCGTCCGCTGTAACGTCCCACTGATGAGAGTCAGGCTCGTTCCACCACTGCTGCTTGGCCTTGCCGCTGTCTCGGCACTCGGGTCCACGCTTGGCGCCCTCGGGGACTCCGGTCACCGCATCGTCGGTCGCGTCGCCGAGCTTCATTTGCAAGGCTCGCGCGCGCAGAACGAAGTCAGGAAGATTCTCCGGCCTCAGGAAACGCTCGCCGATGCCACCGTGTGGCCCGACACGATCAAGAACCCGCTTTACGAGGACGGCGACACACCGCTCTTCCGGCTTCAGCACCCGGCTCAGGACACCTATCACTACACGAACATCGCGTTCCAGTCCGCCAGGTACGACCTCTCGCTCCCCGGCGCCCGGCCGACCGACGTCGTCCAGATCACGCGGGAGTGCGTCCGGGTCCTGCGCGGCACGTCGAAAACGTTCACGCAGCGCGAGGCGCTTCGGATGCTCGCGCACACAGTCGGCGACATGCACCAGCCGCTCCACGCGGGCAACTCCTTTATCGGTGCGTCCGGGCCTCTCCGCTTCGTCCTGCCTGATGGCCCGACGGGATGGCGGACCAGCACCGGCGGCAATGCGCTCGTGTACGGCCCGCAGGATCGTTTCAACCTTCACTCGTACTGGGACACGCACATCGTCAACCTGGCGATGGGCAAAGACGATGTGATGACATATGCCGCGAGGCTGGTGTCGGAGCTACCCGTGCCACCGGAGTGGAAGGACACGGGCGATCCCGACGCCTGGCCCGAACGCTGGACAACCGAGGCGCTCCTCTACGCGAAAGAGGCGCACCAGGACATCAGGCTCACCTCCTACCTCGGCCCGGACGAAGCGGGCCGCACGCCCCACCGATGGCGCATCGAACAGCCCGCCGGATACGACGAACGCTCGCGGGCGCGCATCCGCATCCAGCTGGCGAAAGCAGGGTATAGGTTGGCCGGGCTTCTCAAGGGCATTTGGCCCGGCCAATGAAAGTTTGAAGTCTGACGTTTGAAGTCTGAAGTGAGGAAGTTCGAAGTCTGAAGTTGGAAGTGGAAGTTGGAAGTGGAAGCTTGAAGCGGGAAGCTTGAAGCGGGAAGCTTGAAGCGGGAAGTTTGAAGCGGGAAGTTTGAAGCGGGAAGTTTGAAGCGGGAAGTTTGAAGCGGGAAGTTTGAAGGGGGAAGTTCGAAGCTCGAAGCCCCGAGGTCCGAATCTGGCCGAGTCTCGAGTCCCGAACCGCGAGCCCCGAGCCCGAGAAGCGAGCCGCCAGCCGCGAGCCCCGAACGAGCCCTGATCCCTGATCCCTGATCCCTGAAGCGTAGTATAGTGAGGCTTCCTACATATAGGGAGCCTCTCCATCCATGTTCAGTTCCGAGCTCAAGAAGGGCAGCACCGAGATGCTCGTGCTGTCGCTGCTCGAATCGCAGGCGCGCCACGGCTACGAGATCGGCAAGCTCATCGAGTCCCGCTCAGGGGGACGGCTGACGTTTGCTCTGCCCTCGCTCTACCCGACGCTCCTCCGCCTCGAGAACCGTGGCTGGATCAAGGGCCGCTGGGTCGAGAAGGCCGGTCAACGGGAGCGCTGCTTTTATCGTCTGACGCACGAGGGCCGTCGCGTGCTCGCCGCACAACAGGAGACGTGGAAGGCGTACGTCGCCGCGGTCAACGACATCATGGGGACCAACGGTGCGTGACTGGCACGCGTTCGTGCGCGAGAAGTTCCGGCTGCCGGGTCTCGCGCCGGAGCGGGAGGCGCGCATCGTGCGCGAACTGGCGGCGCAGCTCGAGGACTTCTATCGCGAGGCCATCGCGAACGGCGCCAGCGAAGCCGACGCCGATGCCCACGCCGGTCGGCAGATCCACGATTGGGAGCGCATGGCGCAGGACGTCTGGCTCGCCGACCGCCGCCACGCCAGGCCGAGATACGAGCGCACGATCGAACCGAGGTTCGAGCGACTCACTAGCGGCCAGCCGGGACTGCCTAGCCCGGCTCGAGGAGGACTACTCGTGTTTGCCAACATCCTGCGCGATACGCGCTACGCACTCCGTCAACTCGCCAGGACGCCGGGCTTCACGGTCGTGGCCGTCCTCACGCTGGCGCTCGGCATCGGCGCCACCAGCGCCATCTTCAGCGTCGTCAATGGCGTGCTTCTGCGGCCGCTGGCGTACCCGAACCCGGACGCCCTCGTCCGGGTGCACGAGATTCTGCAGAAGTTCGGGCGCTTCTCGGTGGCACCGGCGACTTTCCTCGACTGGCGGCAGCAGAACACCGTCTTCGAGCGCCTCGGCGCATTCAACCAGTCGGGCGCGACGCTCGTCGGCTCGACCGGCGCGGAACGCGTCCAGGGTGGACTCGTCTCGTGGGACATGTTCGACCTACTTCAGGTAACGCCCGCCTTCGGCCGCACGTTTCGAGCCGAGGAAGACATTCCAGGAAAGGATGCCGTTGTCATCCTGAGCCACGGGATGTGGCAGAGGCGGTTTGGCGGCGACCGTCAGATCCTCGGTCAATCCATCACGCTGAGCGGCGTGCCAGTCACGGTCGTCGGCGTGATGCCGGCCGGGTTTACATTCGTCGGCAACGCCGAGTTCTGGCGTCCGCTGGCTCTACAGGCCAACCCGACGCGGGGCGGGCATTACCTTGCCGTCATCGGCCGCCTCAAGCCGGGCATCACCGTGCAGCAGGCCGGCGCCGAGATGAAGGGGATATCCGAACGGCTGGCGGTTCAGTACCCGGAGGCCAGCGCCGGCGAATCAGCCGAGGTCATCGGACTGCAGGAAAACGTGGTCGCCGGGATCCGTCCGGCGCTGCTCACGTTGTTCGGGGCCGTCGGCGTTGTCATCCTGATCGCGTGTGCGAATGTCGCCAACCTGCTGCTGGTGCGCGCATCGGTCCGCGGGAAGGAAATCGCCATCCGCACCGCACTCGGCGCCGGACGCGGCCGGCTTGTTCTGCAGATGCTCGCCGAAAGCATCGTCCTGGCCCTGGCCGGCGGCGCCGTCGGACTCCTGCTCGCGTATCTGGCCATTCGTCCGATCCAGACGTTGAGCGCGGGTAGCATTCCGCGCGCGAACGACATCTCGATCGACGTGCCGGTGCTGCTGTTCGCCCTCGGCCTCTCCCTTGCGACGGGCATCCTCTTCGGGCTCGCGCCGGCGTGGCAGGCCTCGCGCACGACGATCGGCTCGGTGCTCAAGGAAGGCGGGCGGTCATCGACGGCGTCGAGCGGACGGTGGGTGCGAAGCGGCCTGCTGGTCGCCGAAGTGGCGATGTCGATCGTGCTGCTTGTCGGTGCCGCACTCCTCCTGCGCAGCTTCGCGAAGCTCACGAGCGTCGATCCCGGCTTTCGGCCGGAGCACGTCCTGGCCTTTCGCGTAGCGCTGCCCAATGCGGCCTATCCGCAGAGCTATCAGCGCGCCGCCTTCTTCAATCAGTTGCTCGAGCGGCTGGATGCGCTCTCAGAGGTCACCGCGGCAGGGATGACCCAGAGCCTCCCCATGCGCGGCGATTACATGCTGTCCTTCACGATCCAGGGACAGCCCGAGCCCAAGCCCAACGAGGAACCGTCGGCCAACTATCGCGTCGTCAGCCCCAACTACTTCCAGGCGATGGGCATCCCGCTCGTGCGCGGCCGCGCGATCACCGATCGCGACGTCGACAAGGCGCCGCTCGTCGCGGTGGTCGATCAGAAGTTCGTCGAGCGTCACTTCCCGGACAAGGACCCGATTGGGCAGGGCATCGACATCGGCAACGGTACGGACGGCTTCTGCGAGATCGTCGGCGTTGTCGGCAACGTGCGCGATGCCAGCCTCGACACCAATCCCGCGCCGACGATGTACGTGCCCCACAACCAGGATCCGTTCAGCAGCATGTGGGTCGTCGCGCGCGCGACCGGCGATCCCGCGGCCCTCTCGTCGATCGTGCGTCAGACCGTGCAGGGCATCGACCGCACACTCCCGGCCTTCGCGATGACGCCGCTTGCGACAGCCGTCAGCGACTCGGTTGCGCAACGGCGATTCTCGATGCTCCTGCTCGGGCTCTTCGCGCTCGTCGCGCTGTTCCTCGCCGCCGTCGGGCTCTACGGCGTGGTCGCCTACACGGTCAGCCAGCGCACGCAGGAGATCGGGCTGCGCATGGCCATCGGCGCGCAGCGCATCGACGTCCTCCGCCTGGTCGTCGGCGGCGGCATGAAGCTCGCCGTCGCGGGGGTCGCGCTCGGCATCGCCTGCGCGCTCGGGCTGGCGCGCCTCGTTGCCACCATGGCGACGATGCTCTTCGAGGTCACACCGTTCGATCCGGCCAGCTACTCGGCGACGGCGCTCGTGCTCCTGGCCGTGGCCGCGCTGGCCTGTTACGTTCCCGCGCGCCGGGCAATGCGCGTGGATCCGATCGTCGCGCTGAGACAGGAATAGCCGTTCAGGGAACAGGGATCAGGTGGTCGGGGATCAGCAAGACCTTGGACCGCTTACTCGAGGCTCTTCCTGATCCCTGATCCCTGATCCCCGAGCCCCCACGCACCGGCTATAATCCAAGCCTCAGTGCCCGACAAGGTTTCCCACTATCGCATCGACGCCGAGATCGGCCGCGGCGGAATGGGCATTGTTTACGCCGCCCACGACACACGGCTCGGGCGCGCGGTCGCGATCAAGATGCTGCCGGCCGAAGCGACGGCCGATCCCGATCGCCATCGCCGCTTCATTCAGGAAGCTCGCGCCGCCTCCGCCCTCAACCACCCGCACATCGTCACCATCCATGAGATCGACGAGGACGATGGGACGACGTTCATCGCGATGGAGCTGGTGGACGGCACGCCGCCTCGACACGCTGATCGCGGCCGGACCGCTGCCGGTGACCAAGGCGCTCGAGTATGCATCGCAGGTCGCCTCGGCGCTCGACGCCGCGCACGGGAGCGGCATCGTCCATCGAGACATCAAGCCGGCGAATATCCTCGTCACCCGCGACGGCCGCGCGAAGGTGCTCGACTTCGGTCTTGCGAAGCTGGTGGAGCGCGATCAAGCCAAAGAGACGATGACCGGGCTCGACACCAGGCCGGGAATGATCATGGGTACGGCGGCCTACATGTCTCCGGAGCAGGCCGAAGGGCGGCCTGTGACCGCGCGGTCCGACATCTTCTCGCTCGGCGCCGTGCTCTACGAGCTGCTCGCGGGGCGCCGGCCGTTTGCTGCCAACTCGGCTCTCGGGCTCATTACCTCGATCCTGCGCGACCAGCCGCCGCCGCTGCGCAGCGTGCGTCCGAGCGTGCCGCCAGGCGTCCAGGCGATCGTCGACAAGTGTCTCGCCAAGGATCCCGATGCCCGGTACGCGGATGCGCGCGCCCTGAAAGCCGATCTCGACGCCAGGCATGCGAAGCTCACGCGGCCGGCGGATCAGGCCTGGCGACGCCCGGCCGTTCTGGTTCCGGTGGCACTCGTGCTCATCGCCAGCGTGGCGTTCGGCACGTGGCAGACGATTCAAGCCCGTCGTCTCCGCTGGGTCCAGCAGGTGGCGCTTCCCGAGATCGAGCGGCTGCAGGCGACCGACGTCTCGCTCGACGCATTGCGGCTCGCACGCCAGGTGGAACGGTACGCGCCCGACGAGTTCGTGCGTGTGCGCCAATCGTGGTACCCGCTCAACGTCGAGACCGATCCGGTCGGCGCGAGCGTCGAGATGCGGAACTACCTTGACCTCGATGGCCGATGGGAGGCGATGGGGACGACGCCGTTCAGCGGCGAGTACGTCCCCTTCGGGTTCTATCACGTGCGGGCCGTAAAGGCCGGGTATGCGCCCGCCGAGATCACGATGGCCTCTGCCAACCGTCGTGTCATCACGCTGACGCCCGCGGAATCTGCGCCAGCACGCATGGTGCTGGTGACTGTCCCCGCGCACAGCTACAGCATCGGCATCGCCAGGACCGTGCCGCTCGAGGACTTCTGGATCGACAAGTTCGAGGTCACCAACGGCGAGTTCAAGCAGTTCGTCGACGCCGGCGGTTACCGTACAGCGAAGTACTGGACCAGCCCGTTCAGCGAGGATGGGCGCGTGCTCGCCTTCGACGAGGCGATGACGCGCTTTCGAGACACGACGGGCCGGGCGGGGCCGGCCACCTGGCAGCTCGGGACCTTCCCGGACGGCCAGTCGGACTTCCCGGTCGGCGGCATCAGCTGGTTCGAGGCCGCCGCCTACGCGAACTTCGCGGGCAAGCGGCTGCCGACGATCTATCACTGGTATCGCGCCGCGAACCCCGAGGACCTCTTCGCCGATATCCTGCGCTTCAGCAACTTCGATGGCAAGGGGCCGGTGAAGACTGGCGAACGCCCCTCGTTCGGTCCGTGGGGCACACTCGACATGGCTGGCAACGTCAAGGAGTGGTGCGCAAACGAGAGCGACGACGACCGCCTGCGCTACATCCTCGGCGGCGCGTGGAACGAGCCGAGCTATCGGTACACCGAGGCCGATGCGCGCAGCCCGTGGGATCGATCGCCAACCTTCGGTGTGCGGTTGGTCAAGGACCGCGCGGGCGCGGGGGCCGCCTCGAGTGACGCCGCTGCGCCGATCGCGCACGTCTACGGTGACCCGAAGAGCGTCGTCCCGGTCTCGGAGGAGCTCTTCGACGTCTATCGTCGCTTCTACTCCTACGATCGCACCCCCCTCAACGCGAAGACCGAGGGCGTCGAGGACGGCCCGCCGCACTGGCGGGTCGAGAACGTCAGCTTCGCCGCGGCCTACGGCGACGAGCGAGTGCCCGCGCGGCTCTTCCTGCCCAGGAATGCGTCGCCGCCTTACCAGACCATCGTTCTGTTCCCGAGCGCGTATGCGCTCAACGCAGGCTCGAGCAGCAAGTTGGATCTGTCGACCTTCGATTTCATCATGCGCAGCGGGCGCGCGCTGCTTTATCCGGTCTACCAGGGAACATTCGAGCGGCACCTGTGGGCCCCGGCGCTGCCCAACGCCCGGCCCGACCGGGCGCTGCCCAACGTCCGGCGCGACATGCAGGTCCAGCAGGCGAAGGACTTCTTCCGCGCCGTCGACTATCTGGCAACGCGGCCGGACGTCGACATGACGCGGCTCGGCTACTACAGCCTGAGCATGGGCGCCTACTTTGGCCCGATCCCCGTGGCGCTCGAGCCACGTGTGAAGGTGGCCGTGTTTGCCTCCGCCGGCATGCGCTATAACTACCCACCGGAGATCCAGCCGGCCAACTTCGCGCCGCGGGTCAAAGTTCCGGTGCTCATCATCAATGGCAAGAACGATTTCCAGAACCCGCCGGCATCGCCCGCACGCCTGCTGGAACTGCTCGGCTCGCCGCCAGGCCAGAAGAAGCTCGTCTTGCTCGAGGGCGGCCACGTCCCCAACGACCGGCTGGGCGTGATCCGAAACGTGCTCGACTGGTACGACACCTACCTCGGACCGGTGAAGTGATCAGCGTCGGTTCGCGCCTCGGCCCTTATCAAATCATCAGCGCACTCGGCGCGGGCGGTATGGGCGTCGTCTACCGCGCGCGCGACACCCGTCTCGAGCGGGACGTCGCGATCAAAGTCCTCCCCGAGTCGGTCGTCCACGATCCGGAGCGCCTGGCGCGGTTCGAGCGCGAAGCGCGGGTGCTCGCGGCGCTCAATCATTCGCTCATCGCGCACGTCTACGGCTTCGAACAAAGCGGCGACACGCGCGCGATCGTCATGGAGCTCGTCGAGGGCGATACGCTCGAGCAACGCATCGCCCAGGGCCCGGTCCCTGTCCCCGAGGCCATTCACATCGCGCGGCAGGTCGGCGAAGCGCTCGAAACGGCGCACGAGCTGGGCATCATCCACCGCGATCTGAAGCCGGCCAATATCAAGGTCACGCCCGACGATGCGGTGAAGGTGCTCGACTTCGGCCTGGCCAAAGCGCTCGACACCGCGGCTGGCACCAGCGCCGACGCGCTGAACTCTCCGACGCTCACCGCGCGCGCGACAGAGCTCGGCACCATCCTCGGAACCGCCGCGTACATGGCGCCCGAGCAGGCGCGCGGCAAGGCCGTCGACCGGCGCGCGGACGTGTGGGCGTTCGGTGTGGTTCTCTACGAGATGCTGACCGGCAGCCGGCTCTTCAAAGGCGAGGACATCTCCGATACGATGGCCGCCGTCTTGCGGCAGCCGATCGACTTTGCCGCACTCCCCGCGGCGACGCCAGCCACAGTGCGGGCGCTCCTAGGACGTTGCCTCGATCGCGATCCGAAGCAGCGGCTCCGCGACATCGGCGAAGCGCGGATCACGCTGGAGCGCGTCGTGGCGGGAAATGCCAGCGGCGAGCACAGCAATGCAGACGGCGCCGGTGGTGACAGAATCGCGCGGCCTGGCGCGGCGCTGCGCGCGCGACGAATGCTCCCGTGGGGCCTCTTCGTCGTCTCGGCCATCGCGCTCATCATCGCCCTCACGCGATCGGCGCCGGCCGCGCCCGGCCCGCCCGCTTCAGCGCCCGGTCCTGTCACGCGGCTGGTCAGTACGATCGGCGCGCCTGGATTCCTCATGGTCGACGCCGGGCCCGCAGCGGTGTTGTCGCCGGACGGCCGCACCATCGTCTTTCGCGTGAGTAAGGACACCAATTCGACGCTCTTCGTGCGCAACCTCGATCAGCTGGACGCCACCGAGCTCGTGGGAACCGAGAACGCGCTCAACCCGTTTTTCTCGCCGGACGGGTCCACGCTTGGCTTCTTCGCATCAGGAGGCCTCAAGACCATCCCGATCTCCGGCGGCGCGGCGACGACGCTGGTTGACGCGGCGACAGGACGAGGAGCAGCGTGGGCGGACAACGGCGACATCATCTTTCAGGCCAGCATGCTTCCGAAGACGCCGCTCACTAGAATCACCGCAGCCGGCGCCCTCACTGATCGCGGGACGACGCTTGCGCCCGAAGAAATGACGCATCGCTGGCCGCAGTTGCTACCCGGCGGGAAGATCCTGTACAGCGGCAACAGCGGCGTGTCGGAGTGGAACACCGGCACGCTGCGCGTGCAGACCCAGCCGGGCGTCGCTGGCAAGGTCGTCCAGCGCGGGGCGTTTCACGGGCGATACGTACCGACAGGACATCTGCTCTACGCTCACGGCGGAACGCTCTACGGCGTACGATTCGATCTCGATCGAATGGAGACTGTCGGGCAGTCGGTGCCAGTGATCGACAAGGTTGTCACGAGCACCGGGACCGGTGGCGCGCAGTTCTCCTTCGCCAACAGCGGCACGCTGGCCTACATTCGCGGGGACTCGAGCGGCGCCGACGGCTCGATCTACTGGATGACCACCGACGGCAAGACGAGCGCGCTCAAGGCGGCGCCTGGAGCCTGGGGCAATCCGAGCTTCTCGCCCGATGGCAAGCTGCTGGCGATGCAGAGGACCTACGGCAGCCACGACCAGATCGCGCTCTACGACTGGACCAACGACCGGCTGACGCAGCTGACCTTCGACCCCGCCAACCACCGTTTTCCGGTCTGGACGCCGGACGGTCAGCGAATCATCTATAGCTCTGACGCCGGCCACCCTGGTGTTCAGAACATCTATTGGCAACGTGCCAACGGCTCCGGCCCGGCCGACCGCCTCACCGACAGTCCCAAGAACCAGGTGGCCACGTCCATCGACGCTCGCGGCTCGATCTTGTTCACCGAGCTTGGCGGAACGCTCGGAGATGTGTGGATCCTGCCGCGCCAGGCAAATGGACAGCCGGGCGCGCCACGCCTGCTCCTAAACACGCCGGGCTTTGAAACACACGGGAGTTTCTCGCCGGACGGCAGGTGGATCGCGTACATGTCGAGCGAGCAGGGAGCCTTTGACGTTTACGTGCGGAAGTCCGAGGGCGTCGGCGGCCCGTGGCGCGTGTCGACGGCCGGCGGCGCACATCCGACATGGTCGAAGAATTCGCAGGAACTGCTGTACGTCATCGACGACCAGATCATGACGGTCAAGTACCGTGTCAAGGGCGACGCGTTCGAGCCCGAGCGTCCGCGCGCCTGGGCGCCGGTGCGCTACGCCACCGCCGGACCGACGCGGAAGTACGCGATCCACCCCGACGGCAAGCGCGTCGTCGTTGCAACTCCCGACACCAGCGCGACGGCCAAGTACGACACGGTGACATTCGTATTCAATTTCTTCGACGAGTTGAAGCGCCTGCTCCCGCCTGGGCGATAACCTCTACGGCGCCGCGACGATCCGCTTGCCGAGATCATTCGGCGCGTTGGCGGCGAAGATGTCGCTGATGCTTTGGGGCATCGTGCCGCCCGCGCCGGTCGCCGAGAGCCCCCCATCGACCACGAGCGTGTGCCCGGTCATGAAGCTGCCGGCGCTCGAGGCCAGGAGCAGCAAGGGGCCTGCGAGCTCGTTCGGGTCGCCGATGCGGCCCTGCGGCGCCGCCTCGCGGACCCATCGATGGAACGCGTCTATGCCAAAGACCGGTCCGGTCATCTCGCTCGGGAACCACCCCGGGGCGATCGCGTTGACGCGGATCCCGCGGCCGGCCCAACTGCAGGCCAGGTTGCGGGTCAGGTTGATGACCGCCGCTTTCGACGTCTGATACGCGGTGGGAAAATCAGCGACGCCACACATCCCCGCGATCGATGCGATGTTGATGATCGACCCGCCTTTGCCGTCCGCCAGCTGACGCGCCGCGACCTCCCGGCAGCAGTACCACGTCCCCAGCACGTTGACCCTCATCGTCTGCTCGAAGAGCTCGTGCGGGATCTTCTCGGGGACGATCGTGGCCTCGGCGACGACGCCGGCGTTGTTCACGAGGACGTCGATACGCCCGAAGTGCTGCCAGCCTGTGCCGACCATCGCCGCGACGTCTTCGGGATTCCCGACATCGCATTTGACCGCGAGCGCCTTGTGGCCCGCGGCGTTGAGACGCGCGGCAAGCGCCTGCAGCTTGTCGAGGGAGCGTGCCGCGAGCACGACGTTGGCGCCCGCGCCGGCCAGCGTCTCGGCGAACGTGACGCCGAGCCCGTACGATGCGCCTGTCACCAGCGCGGTCTTGCCCTTCAACGTGAACAGCGAGTCAGCGGTCATGAGTCGAGTCCTCTCGAGCGAAGTTGGAGAAAGTGCGCCGGCCGCACGTCGTAGAGTACTCAGAAACTGCGATCCGTGCCGGTCTCTTGGACGATTGCCCAACAAATTCGTCCGGCCTGCTTCTGGCATCCGACGATGCTAGGATGGAGGCGCCATGAAGGTGAGCGAGCTCAAGACGGAGATGGACGGGAAGTTCGCCGCGGTCGACCAGGAGCTGAAAGGTCTGCGTGAACAGATCACGTCAGAAACCACGACGCTGAGTCAGCGCTTCGACGAGACGGACGAACGCATCAAGTCTGAGGGCGAAACGACGCGGCGTCACTTCGACGAGCTGGACAAGCGCATTACGTCAGAGGGCGAAGCGACGCGGCGTCACTTCGACGAGCTGGACAAGCGCATTACGTCAGAGGGCGAAGCGACGCGACGTCGCTTCGACGAGATGGACAAACGCCTCAAGTCTGAGGGCGAAACGACGCGACGTCGATTCGACGAGCTGGACAAGCGCATTACGTCAGAGGGTGAAACGACGCGACGTCACTTCGACGTGGTGGCCGAACAAATGCTGAGCGAGCGGAATCTCGTGCTGGACAGGTCCATGGCGACCGCGGAGCAGCTCGCCGGGCTGACTGCGTCGAACGCCGGCGATCATGTACGCTTGGAACACCGACTCGACGATCACGAGCGGCGCCTCGAGGCGATCGAGCGGGACCGGAACGCGGAGTCGTTGTAATCCCCGCGCTCCACGTCGCCTTCCCAAACCGATCCGCGTGATCCGCGTCCCGTACGAGATCCGCGTCCCGTCGACAAGAACCCTATGATCCGCGTCCCGCGTCTGGATCGCTATCCGTCTACGGCTGGGCCGCGGCCGTGGCCTGCGCTTTCTTGGCGCGCGCACGCGGAGCCTTGATCTTCGGCTCGACGGGCAGCAGGCTGGTGCGCCGCTTGTTGATTTCGATCTTGAGGGAGTGGGCGATGCTGTTCCGCGGGTTGACCGCGAGCACGGAGTCGAGCGCGCCCGTCGCTTCGTCGAGCTGACCGCCCTCCATGTAGCAACGCGAGAGCCGGGTCCACGCGCCTTCGTTCTCGGGCGCGAGGCGCGCCAGTTCGAGGTTGGCCGCGAGCGAGTCGGCGCCGAAGTCGCCGCTGGTCGCAAACTCGATGGCCCGCCGCTGCAGTTGGGCGATTGCTGTTTCCATACCTCACAGCCTATCAGGTTGCGGGCCCCTTGTCCGACAAGTCTTCGCCGGCCCGCCGTACAAGGAAAAAGGCGGCAGCCGCGTGGCTGCCGCCCCTTTCAGACGTCCGCGGCTGCCTACCAGCGCGGCTCGGAGCGCCGGCCGTTGCCGCCGCCGTAACCGCCGCCGGAGCTCTGGGCCTTCGGGCGCGCTTCGTTGACGGTCAGATTGCGGCCGCCGTACTGGTGATTGTTCAGCGTGCTGATCGCGTTCTGCGCGTCCTCATCGCTGACCATTTCGACGAACGCGAACCCGCGGGCGCGGCCCGTGGCCATGTCGCGGATGACGTTGACGCTTTCGACCGACCCTGCGCTCGCGAAGAGCTCCTGGAGGTCCTGCTCGGCTGCTTCATAGGGAAGGTTGCCGACGTAGAGTTTTCGAGCCATTTGTACCTGTTCTCACTTCCGCCTTATCCATTGCGGCCGACTGGCCGATGGTAGGCAATTGATGTGTCGATGATCCGGAATGGATCGCGGATGGAGCTGGCAGAGTGCCTAAGCAAACACGATGCGGAGGGAAGCGAGACTGGAAGGCTCGGATTCGGCTCTGTACGCGGGCTACAGCAGAGGGCTTTGTTCCATCTGACGCAGAGAGTATATCACAGACAGGGATCTGGGATCAGGGATCAGGGGATCGGGGCTGATTCGCGGGATCTGGACTCGCCGCCGGAGCCTTGGCTGCGCGCGACTCGCTGTTGGCTCGTCGGTCGCTCGCTCCGTTAGGACATTCCCAGACCGCGCGGCCAAACACCTGACCCCTGGACCCCTGATCCCTGATCCCCGGCGACTATACTGTCCCGGTGCCCCTGACCCTGCTCTGCATCGCGACCTACCGCAAGGGCGACGAGTTCTTGCGCGAGTGCCGGCGGCAGGGGTGTCGGGTCCTGCTCCTGACCGAGGAGAAGCTCCGCGATGCCGACTGGCCGCGCGACGCGATCGACGCCTTCTACTACGTCCGGCGCGACATGCCGCTCGACCACATTCGCAAGGGCGCCGCGCACCTCGCCCGCTCCGAGCGCATCGACCGCATCGTCGCCCTGGACGACTTCGACGTCGAGCTCGCGGCGATGCTGCGCGAGTACCTCTTCGTACCAGGCATGGGCGAGACGACGGCGCGCCGGTTTCGCGACAAGCTGGCGATGCGCCGCCGCGCGCGCAGCGCCGGCCTCCCCTGTCCGACGTTCGTCCACACGTTGAACGACGCCGAGATCGCGAGCTGGATCGCCGAGGTCCCGCCGCCGTGGGTGCTCAAGCCGAGATCGCAGGCCGCGGCGCTCGGCATCCGCCGACTGCAGTCTGCGGCCGACCTGTGGAGCGCGCTCGACGTGCTCGGCGACAACCGCGCCGACTACCTCCTCGAGCAGTTCATTCCGGGCGACGTCTTCCACGTCGACTCGATCGTGTTCAATCTCGAGGTGCGCTTTGCATGCGCGAGCCGCTACGAGACGCCGCCGCTCGTCGTCGCGCACGACGCCGGCATCTTCGTCACGCGGACGCTCTCGGCGAACGATGCCGACGCTGTGGCGCTGGCCGAGCTGAACGCGCGCGTCCTCAAGTCGTTCGGACTGCTGCGGGGCGTGTCGCACACCGAGTTCATCCGCGCACGCGACGGCTCCTGGAATTTTCTCGAGACCTCGGCACGCGTCGGCGGCGCGTTCATCGTCGACGTCGTCGAAGCCGCAACCGACGTCAACCTCTGGCGCGAGTGGGCGCGCATCGAGATCGCAGGCGAGGACGGCACCTATGAGACGCCGTCGCGGCGCGATCGCTGCGGCGGGATCGTGCTGTCGCTCGCCCGTCAGGAGGCACCGGACATGTCCGCATACACCGATCCGGAAATCGTCATCCGCGTCCGCAAAGCCCACCACGCCGGCCTCATCGTCGCCTCCACTGACGGCGCTCGCGTCGTCGATCTGCTCCGTGGGTACACGGAGCGCTTCTACGTCGATTTCCACGCGTCCGCCCCGCCACCCGAACGTCCAACCGACTGATATCCGACGAAAGGTGCCAGCCGCCCTCAGTCGGCGTTTTCAGCAAACCGGCCTCCGGTCGACCACGAATCTGTCAGGCGGACTCCACAACTGTAGGCACGCGAACAGCGCTAGACAGGTACTCCTCAGGAAGTTCGGGCCGGTCGCGGCTGGTACGCGGCTTGCCGCCTTGGGAACGCACCCCGGTGCTTCAGGAGTGGTGTGTATGAAGCAGTGCCCACGATGTGAGCAGGAGATTCCGGCGTCCTCGTCGACTTGCGGCCACTGCGATGCGCTCCCGACAGTGCAGGCATTAAACAAGGAACACACGGCTGCTCCGGTCGGGCCAGGCGCCCCGCAGCGGGAGACGCCGACGATGGCTCCAGCGGTCGGGGCGGTTGCTGCCGCCGCGCCAGCCGTCACGCCCGCAGCTCCGGTTATCGCCGCGGCTCCAGCGGTTGCCGCGAAACCGCTCGTCGCTGCAGCTCCAGTAGCTCCACCCGCAAGACCAGTTGTCGCTGCAGCTCCAGTAGCTCCACCCGCAAGACCGGTTGTCGCTGCAGCTCCAGTAGCTCCACCCACAAGACCGGCTGTCGCTGCAGCTCCAGTAGCTCCACCCGCAAGACCGGTTGTCGCGCCAGTAGCCGCCGTCGCCGCGCCCGCGGCTGCGCTCGTCGCGCCGGCGGCTCCGGTGGCCGCACCCGCGGCTGCGGCATCCGCTCGGGGCGGATTGAATCGCCGCATGCTCTTCGCCGCTCTCCTCGTCGTGGGCGGAGGGACTCTGACGTTTGCCATGTGGCGGTCGTCGGCTCCAGCGGTGCCACTGACCACCGCGGCCGCGCCGAGACCCACGAACCCCGCAGCGCCCAGGTCAGCTCCGGCGGCAGGGCCCGTGTCGGCGCCCGCTGCCGTGCCGTCGAAGTGGAACGTCGCGAACCGCGAGTGGCTGCTGAACGCAAAGAAGGGTGTCGCCTTCGAGCTGCCGGCGCAGAACCGTGTGGCGCTCTGGCAGGGGATCGCGCGGCCGACGCTCGTCGTGCGCTGCGACGCGGGCCGCATGCAGATGTTCGTCTACACCGCGTCGGCCATCCAGATGGAGGCCGTGGACGAGAACCACACCGTGCGCATCAGCTTCGACGGCCAGCCCGAAGCGACAGAGCGGTGGGCGGATTCGTCCGAACACGACGCGCTCTTCGCGCCCGACGCCGCCGCCTTCGCGCACCGCGTCGCCGGCGCCTCGACCCTCAAGTTCAGCTACACCCCGCACAACGCGCCGCGCGCCGTCGCCGAATTCCAGACGAGCGGCCTCAACGATCTGATCGGACCCGCCGCCAAGCAGTGCGGGTTGAAGAAGTAGGTGGGAGCGACGGGGGCATTGGGACCCGGGAGCTAGTCCCGACTGCAGACTGAGACTGTCGACCGAGACTGCCGACTCTGACTGTCGACTGAGACTGCCGACTGCGACTGTCGACTGAGACTGCCGACTGCGACTGAAGACTGTCGACGGCAGACTGTCGACTGTCGTATCCTCCCCCGCATGCATCGACGCACCCTGTTCAAGTCCCTGGCTGCGGCGCCTGCCCTCCTGCTCGGGCGCCCCGAGCCCGCTCAGGCTCAGCTCCCGCGCGGCAAGATCACGCGGGTGCGGATCTACCAGCCCCCGACCCTCAATCCCCTGTTCAACCAGAGCAACATGATCTGCACTGTCGAGACCGACATGGGGATCACGGGGATCGGCGAAGGCGGATCGAAGGACACGCTCGAGCAATGCGCGGGCACGCTCATCGGCAAGGACCCGTTCAAGATCGAGGCGATCTGGCAGGAGATGTACATCGCATGGTTCTACCCGCCGGGGCGTGAGAAGACCCACGCCATGGGCGCGATGGACCTGGCGCTCTGGGACATCAAAGGCAAGGCGCTCAAGTTGCCCGTGCACGAGCTCCTCGGCGGCACCGTGCGCAACCACTGCGAGTGTTATGGAACGACGTTCATGCCGCCGGCTGCACCCGGCGCCAAGCCCGCCACGCTGCGCGACCGCGCGAAGGCGGCCATGGACGCCGGCTATCGCGCGTTCCGCATGGGCGCCGCCGACCAACCGATCGGGAGCGTCTACAACCAGCGCGAGGCCGTCAACCGCGTCATCGCGCAGTGCAAGGAGGTGCGCGAGGGCGTCGGCCCCAACGGCGACTGGTGCATCGACTTCCACCAGCGGTTCGACCTCAACGACGGCGCCCGCGCCTGCCGCGGGATCGAGGAGTATCAGCCGTACTTCGTCGAGGACCCCGTGCGCGACGAGCACGCCCTCATGGATCTGCCGAAGCTGCGGCAGATGACCACCGTGCCGCTCACCCACGGCGAGGAATGGGGCAATCGGTGGGACTTCAACAAGCTCGTGGAGAACCACGACATCGACTACATCCGCGCCACGCTGCCCAACGTCGGCGGCATCACGGAAATGATGAAGATCGCCGCCATCTGCGAAACCCACGCTGTCGGCATCGTCCCGCACTTCACCGGACCGATCGCGACCGCGGCGCTCGTCAACTGCCTCTCGACGTTCTCGGGCCCGGTGATGATGGAGTACAACTTCGGCGGCCGCCCGATCGACTATCTGCCCGAGTGCCTCGAGTTCAAGGACGGCAAGGCCTTCGCGAACCAGCGTCCCGGCCTGGGCGTCACGATGGACATGACCAAGGTGAAGCAGATTGGCGAAGTGACGCAGCCCGGACGTCAGAACATCTTCAGGCGGCCCGATGGCTCGCTGACGCACTGGTAGTCGCCCGCGCCCGAGGCGACGGCGATGATCGTGCGCGGCTAGCCGGACTTCGTCGTCAGCAGGCGCGCGGCGGCATCCGCCCACGAACCCCCGTCTGTTGGTCGACTCGTCACGCCGCTCAACCACTTCCGGGCTTTCTCCGCAAGCATCCGCCACTCGCCTTCCGTGGCGAGCGCGTGCTCGTCGAGCCAGGCGAGCGCGAGCGCCGTCGCCCACGCCTTCCGCGTTTCGTCGCGGTTCCCGGTCGAGCCCGCCAGCGCCGATTCCAGTTGCCCCAGGTCGTGACCGATTGCGCGCGCGAATTCAGGTGTCAGATCCCACGATCCGTCCGCGCGTTGCAGCGCGATGAGTGTGACCATCCCGCTCGGCGTGAAGTGTTCTGGCGTGGCGCCCGCACCCGACAATGGAGCTCCGCGACGCCAGGTGCGGAGCCGATCCAGTCCTCGCATCATCGCCGAAGGCATATCTGCGCTTGACGGCGCCCGCGAGTGCATCATCGCGGCATGCCCTGCTCTGCGCCATCGTAGCCACCGCGACGACCCGTCACCGCGACGACCGGCGCCAGGCGCGGCCAGAAACGCTACCGATGTATCCATTACCGAGGAAAACCGCGCCGTCCGGCGCCGGTCGTCTTCCTCCAGACCTCCCCATCCCGCCGTCAGTGCAATTGGAATGCGTCGCAGCTGCATGTCACCGAGGACTGGCGTCTCGCGCACCTCGACCGCCACAAACGACGTCTCGCGCGACATGAGCCCGTAGCGAATGCTCAGTTCGATAACCTCCCGGCTGGCGCTCGACGTCTTGCGCTCTCGCTGACGCGAGCCGCGCGCACCCGTCCATTCGGCACTTTCCTCGAGCTCGCGGATCCGGGCGCGCGCCGCAAGCGTCGCCACGGTTCTTCCTTCAACGGCGTGTGAAGGGTCGAGCTGCACATCGAACGAGACGGGACCCGACGGCGACGTCGCGGTGAGCTTGATCGTGGCTGGTGCAAGGCCCGTCGATAGATTCCTTCACGAACGCATAGAGGAGCAGCCGCCCGCCGGCGAAAATGGGCGGGATCGGCTGACGGCATTTGCTTCGCGTCGAGCCCTCCCCACGAAACCTGGACGTCGGCGAGCGCCGTGGACATCAGGCGGCCGAACATTCGCACCACCTTCGGCTCGATGCGCTCACCGGGGTAGATGAACTCGGCGGACCCGTTGCCGGCGCGCGCGAGGCCCTTGACCAGGTGCTGGCTCGAGCCGGCGCCGATGCCGAACGTGAAGATGCGCGAGTGGCCGGCGTGCTGCTGCGCGAGCGCAATCACCGCGTCGGTGTTGGTGACTTCTCCGTCCGTCAGCACGACCACCTGCCGTGGACGGCCCGGCTGCCGCGGCTGGCCCAGCACGAACTGCAAGGCCGGAAGGATTTCCGTCCCCCCGAAGTTGGCTTGGATCGACCTGACGTGCTCGCTCGCTTCGGCAAGGCTGGCCTCGTCGTAAGCGCGACTCTCGGAAAACAGCGACTTGATACTTGCTGCCGAACCCGACGATGTTGAACGTGCACCCGTGATTCATCGAGCGCAGGCAGAGCTGGAGGGCGTTGCGCACCTCCTCGATCGAAGCTTCCCTCCATCGAGCCCGACCGATCGACCACGAACGTCACGTCGCACGACGTCGTCTCCTGTCCGAGTTTGGGAACAAACGCCACCGCGATCGCTTGACTGCCGTTGCCGTCGCGCTCGATCCAGGCTTGCGGCGTGTCGAGCCCGTCGCACTCGACCGACAGTACGAAATCACGGTCGAGCGCCGTGTCGCGCTGCGCGAGGGTCACTGCCGCCGAGTTTCCATTCATCGCCACGCTCACCGGATGCGACGGCGACTCGATGCGCGTGATCGCGCCCCCCATCGCCAGCCGCACCGACAGGTTGAGGCCATAGGGAACGCTCCACGCGACCGGCGGATTCAGCGCCTCGGAGTCAGGGCGGCCGATGCCGCGCTGGTCCTCGGCCGGCGCGTAGCGCGGGGAGACCGTCGTCGGGATCGAGAAGCGCAGTCCGTTGCCAGCAGCCGGCAGCTCGGTGACGTAGGTGAGCTTGATCAGCACTTCCTTGCCGGGAGGCAGGTTGCCCACGCTCGCCTGAAACACGTCCGGCCGCTCCTCGTCGAGAAGAAACGCGCCGTGTCCCTTCTCGATCGCATCGTCGTACATCCGGAACGCGTCTTCGCGTTCCTTGACTTCGCCGACGACGAGCGTGCCGTCGATGATGGCCTCGAAGCCGCAGACCGCCGCGCCCTCGTCCAGAGGAAAGGCGTAGACGGCCTCGATGGGATGCGACTCGCTGTTGACGTAGCGCTGCGTGACGACGACGCGCGCGCAGAAGCTGGAAACCTCCGCGTCAACGGACACCCCGGCGAGGGCGACGCGGACGGCGTTGGCGGTGAAGAGCCCCGCCTGAGTTGTGACGATCTGACAAGGCATCGCGTGTCCTCTCTCTAGGTTGAGGTTAGATCGGGGTCGGAGTTGGGGTCAGACCCCGCCCTGACGCCCGGAAGATTCTGTCGGCACCAGTTGACGAGCTCCGCGAGCTTCCCCGCTGAAGGCAGGCGGACGTCGCCGGCGACGTGAAGCTCGACTCCCGGCGCGAGCGCCAGACGCCGCCACGATTCGGGCGCGAGCGGACCCTGCTCGGAAAGCGGCGCCGAGCGCAGCGCCGCAATATGCGCAATCTCCTGGCCATGGGTCGCGAGCCGGATCTCGTCGAGCGTGTGCCCGGCTTCCTGCAACGCCTTGACCCGGAGCAGCCGATCGAGATGTTCGGGTCCGTAGTGGTTGCCGCGTCCGACGCCGAACGGCGTCGGAAGGAGTCCTTCCTGGACGTAGTAACGGACCGTGCGCCGGGAGACGCCACCAAGATCCGCGAGGTCGCCAATTGCGTAGCGGGGCTCGTCGGGCACGAGCCAGTTATACGACAGTCACTGTCGCATTGTCAACTGTCACATTAAGCCCGCAGCATGAGGCGAGGTCTGACCCCGGTCTGACCCCGCGGTTACCGCGGGTTTGAGACGACGAACCCGCACTTGGCCAGGATCGTCTTGAAGCGCGGATCCTGTCGCAGCGGATCCCACTTCGGATCCGCGGTCAGGAAAATCAGGTGGACGTCTCGCGCGGTGAAGGCTCGTTCGAGCCACGCGAACGTGGCGTCCTTATCGCCCAGACCGAGGGTGACGAACGCCATCGCGTACGGGGGAACGTACTTTTGTGGAAAAACGGTCTCCAGTGTCCGCAGCACCTCGCGCGCCTCGGACGTGCGCCCCGCGCTCGCGAGCAGATAGCCTCGAAACGATGTCGCCTTGCTGTTGTAGTTCGAATACCGCCCGGCCGTCGTCAGGGCCTCGAGCGCTTGATCGAGCTGGCCGAGCTGAAGGAGTGCCTGGCCTCGCATGACGTGGCCGATCCAGAACTCCGCATCGATGCCGATCGCGAGCTGGGCCTGGTGGAGGGCTGACGCATAGTCGCCGGCCTGGTAAGCCACCTGCGACGACATGGCGTGCACCATCGGGTCGAGCGGGTCTATCGCCTGCGCGCGCAAACACATCGCTCGCGCCTCGGCGTGCCGGCCGCTCTGCGAGAGCAAGTGGGCGAGCCCGACGTGCGCCTTGGCATAATCCGGATCGAGCGCGATCGCGGTCCGCATGCCCCGTTCGGCCGCAGGCCAGTCCCAATCGAGCATCCACTGGACGTAGGCCAGCGCGTATTGCGCCAGGGCGAGCTCGGGATCGGCGCGGACGGCTCGAAAAGCTGCTTCGCGGGCGCGAGCAGTGACGGCAACGGGCGGCGCGTCGCCGTTCATCGGGCTGGAGGCAAGGGTGAGAGAGATGCCTGCCCAAGCGAGCGCGTAGTTTGGGTCGAGAGCGGTTGCCCGCTCGAAGTACTCGATCGCGCGCCGGCTGGTCGCCGGAGTCCGTTGGTTCTGGAAGTTCCATCCGCGCAGGTAGAGATCGTAGGCGTCAGCGCTCCGGGGTTGCCGGCGCGTCACCGCCTCGAGTTGTGCCGGCGAAAGGCGAAGCCGGATCTGTTCAGCGATCGCCGCGCTCATCTGCCGTTGGAGTCCCAGGAGATTGGTGGGGGCCTGGTCGAAGGACTGTGTCCAGACATACTCCTGATCCCGCACGCGAATCAGCTTGGCCGTGACGCGCAGCTCGCTGCCTTCCGACTGAATCGTGCTCTCCAGGAGGTAGTCCACCGCCAGCTCCTGCCCGATCTCGGCGACCGACTTCGTCGTGCCCTTGTAGCGCAGCGTGCGTCCCCTGACGCTCAAGTGCTCGGGATCGATTTGGGCGAGCGACGCACTCGTCTCCTCGGTCAGGCCATCGGCAAGGTACTGACGCTCGGGATCGTTCCCAATGTTCTGGAACGGCAGCACTGCCAGCGTGATCCGCGGGCTCGATGCGCCGGCAGCGGTCCGCCTCCACAAGACGAAGGCGGCGCCGAGCACGAGGACCACGAGAAGCGCGGCCAGGGTGACGGCACGGCGACGGACGCCGCTCGGTGGTCTCGCCTCGCCTTCAGCAACTGTCACGATGGCAGTAGGTTCAGCGGCAGTCACGAAGACGGGTGCGATCGCAGGTTCGAGCTCGGTCAGCTCAACCGGTTTCCTCACCACCTCGACCGCGGCAATGAAGCGATAGCCACGGCCCGGAACCGTCTCGACAAACTGAGGCGCGTCCACCGAGTCGCGCAGCGCCTGTCGGATCTTCCGCATCGCCGTGTGCACGCCTGTCTCGACGTCGACGAACACGTCCTTGCCCCAGAGCAGCTCGACGATGTCGGCACGTGAGACGAGGTCATTCCGCCGCTCGACCAGCAGGAGCAGCAGATCCATCGGATGGCGCTCGAGACGCACGGCGCGGCCGTTGCGGCGCAGCTCGTAGGCGGCGACGTCGAGCTCGAAGTCACCGAAGCGGAAAGCTTCGCGGGACTCGGACATCCTTAAAGCATTTATCTCTTGCGGCTTACAGCTACAGGAAAAAGTCAGACCCTCTGCAGCCGTCCTCCATGGCCAGAGGACGCCCTACATGAGGAGGATAGCGCGTGCTGGAACGGGAACCTAACGTCGTAGTGACGACGGCCACGACCAGCTGCAGAGCAAACCTATGAGGAGCAAACCCATGAACTCGAGAACTTCGACCGTAATTGGCCACAGCCTGATGACGGTGCTCGGCATCACCGCCCTTCTTGTCACGACTTCCGGAAGAACCCTGGCAGCGGGCTCGGACGACTCTCACGACAGCCTTACGGGCGCATGGTCCGTACAGGTGACACCGCGCAACTGCACGACCGGCGTGCCAGCCGCCCCGCCGAGCAACTCGCTGGTCACATTCCATGACGGCGGAACACTCAGCGAGAGCGCCGGCGGCCTCGCGTTCGCCATCGGTCAGCGCAGCGCGGGTCATGGCATCTGGTCGCAAAAGGGGCGCCGGACCTACCGCCAGAAGTTCATCGCGCTGATGCTCTTCGACTCGCCGGCGAATCTCCCCGGCACGCCCGGCTTCGATCCGGCGAAGCCCGTGTCACCGGGCTTCTTTGCTGGTTGGCAGACGGTGACACACACCGCCGAGCTCATCGACGCCGATCACCTCACGTCGGAGGGAACGACTGCCTTCTACAAGACGGATGGCACCGTCTATCGCACTGGATGCTCGACTGCGGTTGCCGAGCGGTTCAGGTAGGCACGGGTCCGGATGCCGTCGCTCTGAGTGGCGGCATCCGATTTTCAGTGGCGCATTATCGCCCGAGGCGATCTCTGGGCTGTGCCGGTCCGGACGCGCCACTCAGTGCACGATGTGCCCAGGGTCATCGTCCCACTCGAGATGTGGAATCTCCAGCGCCTTGACCGCCTCGAGCGCCAGCGCGAGTGCGCTTTCGGGCGTGCTGCAATTCCCGTCGCGCAGATCCGTCCGCACCTGCCGCAGCGCGCGCAGCACGCGCGCGCGATCGAAGCGCTGCCCCTCACAGTGCACGCAAAAGCTCATAGTCTCGTCACCTTGTATCCCAATCTTAAGCGCATCGGGAGCGGGGTAAATCCTCAGTGCTCTCGAAACCCCACTCCCCGCTCGTCAGCCGGGGCCGGCCGATACTCGTCTGGCACCGGCCGACCTTCCGCCAGGGCCGTCTTGAGGTCGCGCGCGTGTCGACACTGGCCCCGGGTACTCGAAGCCGCGGCAGTTGCAGAGTACGTCGGCGCCGTCGATCGTCAGCTCGTACTCGACGCCCGGGGTCGTCGCGCTCGCGAACCGGTAGCGCTCAATCGGCGGAGCCGCGAGCGCCTTGGCGAGCGCCTCGAGCGCGCGCTTCAGGGCCGCGGCTTCCTCGGGCGTGCGCGTTTCCGCGCCTGCGGCAGACGACCGATTCGCCCCGAGATCCAGACGAGCCTGCCGGAGCAGACGGTCGACCAGATCCTCGTCCTTGACGGCAGACTGATCCCCAATTCCTGACGACACCGCGCGCAGCGCGCGCTGCAGTTCGTCCAGCACATCGCCCGATAGATCCGGCGCGAGCGCCTTGCCGTCGACGACCGCGCTGACGAGCGCGCTTTTCCTTTCGAGCACGCCCTGCACGAAGTCGTCTATCGTATCGGCGGCCACCATGTAGGTGACGTTGACCGTGCGCGTCTGGCCGATGCGATACGCGCGATCCTCGGCCTGCCAGTGGTTCGCGGGCACCCAGTCCAGGTCGTTGAAGACGACCTGCGTCGCCGCGGTCAGGTTGGTGCCGATGCCGCCGGCGATGATGTTGGCCAGAAAGATGCGCACGGTTTCGTCGTTCTGAAAGCGATCGACGAGGGCCTGACGCTTCTCGGCAGGCGTCTTTCCCGTCAGGACGACCGCCGACTCTCCGAAGGCTCGTGCGAGCTTGTTCATCGGCTCCTCGAAGCACGAGAAGACGATCACTTTCTCCCCCTGCTCGACCGCGCCCGTCACCAGGTCGACCGTCGCGTCAACCTTGACCTCGGCCAGCTTCTGCCGCGCCCTCGTCACGGCGTGGAGCAGACGGCCGCGCAGGCGGCGCTCGTCGATCGTCGACCCGGGCGCGAGGTCTCGCTCGCCAATCAGCAGGTCCACGACTTTCCGCATGTCGCTCACGCCCGTACCCTTGGGCACCGGGATCGGCAGCCACGTACGAAGCTTCGGCGGCAGCGCCAGCACGTGATCCTTCGAGCGCCGCAGCATCACGCCGTGCAGCTGCACCGTCAGCTCTTCGATGTTCGACGCGCCGCGCGTCTGCCAGCCGTATTGGTTCTTCTCGGCCGCGCAGTAGCGCTTGGCGAACGACAGGAAGCTCCGCCCGAGCGAGTGGCCGACGAGCTGGAGCAGCACGAAGAGGTCGCGCGGCCGGTTCGTCAGCGGCGTGCCGGTCAAGAGATAGACCACCGGAGCCGGACCCCCGCGGATTCTCGCCTGGTCCGCGAGCTGCCGCGCGAGCTTGCTTCGGGCGCTGGTGTGGTTCTTGAGGTAGTGCGCCTCGTCGAAGACGAGCCCCGCCCACGGCACGCGGACGAGCGTGTCCATGTGCTTCGAGAGGAGGTCGTAGTTGACGATCACCCACTCGGGTTGTGCTGGAACCTCCGCGCCCCGTTCGACGACGTGCGTGGATGCGTCAGGCGCAGCGATGTGGATTTCGCGCGCCCAGTTGCGCTTGACCGACGCCGGGCACACGACAAGGTACGGCCCGGCCGGCGCGACGTGGCGCAGTGCGACGATCGCCTGGCGCGTCTTCCCGAGCCCCATGTCGTCGGCGAGGATGGCGCGCTTGCGGCCGAGCAGGAACGCCACGCCTTCGATCTGATGCGGGAAGAGCCCTTGCGCCAGCCCGGCGGCGCTCCGGAAGGCCGCGTCGATATCGTTCGGCGAGAGCGCCAGCAGCTGGGCGAAGGCGTCGGCCTGAGCGTCGAGGGATTTGTCCATTGAGCGATCCCCAGGCACACAACATCTCACCTTGGGGCGCAGGATCGGTAGAGCGGTATGCTATCATATGTAATATGAAGCGCACGACCGTGTTCCTCGACGAGACGCTCGAGCGCGATTTGCAGGCCATCGCGCGCCAGGAGAAGCGGCCGGTGGCGTCCCTCGTCCGCGAGGCGCTCGCCGCGTACGTCGCCAATCGCGAGCCGACGTCAGCGCCGGCGCTCTCGTTCGTCGGCGCGGGCGCCAGCGGGCGATCCGACATCGCCGAACGGCATGAGGATCTGTTGTGGCGAAAGGAGCGGGTGTCCGCAAAGATCGCCCCGCCCCGCGGACCCGCCGGCAAGGCTCCTCGCAAGCGCCGCTGATGCCGGTTCTTCTCGACACAGGCGTCCTCTACGCGCTCGCCGATCGTGACGACGCGTGGCATCAGCGCTCCGTAGACTACGTCGGCTCGGTCCGCGAGCCGCTGTTGACGACGGTGACGGCCGTCCCTGAAGCGGCGTATTTGATACGGGATCGGCTGGGAAAGGCGGCCGAGCAACGCCTGATCCGCTCGATTGCCGATCGCGAGCTGCACGTCGAGAGCCTGACCGACGCGGACTGGGCGCGCAGCGCCGAGCTCATGCGGACCTATCCGGATGTCGGCTTCGTCGACGCGTCAGTGATCGCCGTCGCCGAGCGATTGCGCCTGGCGTCGATCGCAACCACGGACCGTCGTCATTTCGCGGCGATCCGTCCGCGCCACCGCGAGTCATTCGAGCTTCGGCCGTGACCGCGGCGAATAGGCAACGCCAGCGTCAGCCGCCTACTTTCGTTTCTCGACAGCGTCCTTGAGGTGTTTGGCACACGACTCGGCGGACGTCCGCTTGCCGTGGGCCGAGTTCTTCTTGTTGGTAGAGTAGGCGAACACGATCTCTCCGGATTCGATGCTCGTCACACTGATTGAGGCTTGTTCGTCGGAGTGCCAACTTCCCAGGAAGACCTTCTTTGCGACGCCGGCTTTCTGAGTTTCAGCAGCGCCCTTGATTTCGAACTGTGCCTGTTCTCTTGTGTCGACCACGACGAGAGGCACCTTCTTCTCCACGAGCGCAGCCTTGAAAAAGGTGTCGAACTCATCGGTCATGGGATGGACGAAAACCGTCGATCCCGGTTTCAGTACCGACAGGTGGCGTCACCTGGGCGCCCGCGACCGACGCGGTCGCGACCAAGGTGACCATCAGGCACAACGCTCTCATTAGGACCCCTTTTCAATTTTTTCTTTCAAGTGTTTGGCGCACGCCTCCGAAGAACTCTGCTTGCCTCGCGCAGAACTACTCTTGTGCACGTTGTAGCCCCACACAACCGTACCGCTCTTCAGGTTGACCAGCTTCACGCTTGCTTGTTCGCTCGTGCTCGTGTTCCCCCAGAACACAATCTTGGCCCACCCCGCCCTTTCGCTCTCGGTGACAGCGGACAGTTCGAAATCAGCTTTGGCCTTGTCCGTGACCATGACTACAGGCACCTCTTTCTTGTGCATGGCCGCCGCAAGATAGATGTCGTATCCGCCTTCAATGGGACCGATGAACACCTTCGCACCACGTGGGACCTGGGCGGACGCGTCCTGGGAAAGCGCCTGCGGATCTTGACGTGCGGCGAGAGCGCCGGTCACGCAGAGCGCGACGGCGCATGACAGCGACAGTGTCTTTCCAACCATCGTGACAATCCTTCGGCGACGGCGACGGCCGCCTTCCAGTTAGACTGACTGACGAGTTGACTACCTGAGGTGTATTGGGGAGATGCTGAGCTTACCACGGCTCAGCTTGAGGGGAACGCGGGCGGCTATGGCCTGGTTGGCGTGGCTTCGTGGTTTTGCGCACAAAAGTGGCCGGAACCTGCACGAGCCGCGGGCGCGGGTTAGGGCGAGGGGCGACGTTGTGGTGCGCGCCCTCAGTCGAGCACTTTGTGAGACGACTCGATCAGGACTGCGCCGCTTTGAAGGTCCTCGGGCAATTTGAGCAGCCGACCCAGACCCGCCAGGTCGTAGCCGTCCTGCACTCGGCCGGTGACGTCGACGCGCGCGCCCTTGCGCGGCACACCGCCCGTCGTGACGACCCACAGCCCTTGGTCTTTGTCGGTAATGCGATACGCTCCCCGGCCGAGAATCGACGCACCCGCGGCCACGGTGCCGCGCACGGTGATGGTGCGGTCGCGGTACTTACTCGGATCGGCCACGACCTGACCGACCGTCGTCGACGAGCAGCCAGCGGCCGCGAGCGCCAGTATGACAACCAATCTTCCCCATCGCCGCGTCATGATAGACGACTCCTACACATTCCCCTTCTTCATCTCTTCCATCAGATGGTCACAGCCGCGCACGGCGAGCGCCATGATCGTCAGCGTCGGGTTCTGGCAGCCGCCGGAGACGAACGACGAGGCGTCCATGACGTAGAGGTTGTTGATGTCGTGCGTCTGGAGAAACTGGTTCAGGACCGACGTCTTGCGATCGGCGCCCATCCTCGCGGTGCCCATCTCGTGGATGCCGTATCCCGGGATGCGGTCGAGCACGCTGAACGGCTGGATGTTCTTCGCGCCCGCGGCCTCCATCATCTGCGTCGCGGTGACCGCCATGTCGGGGATCATCTTCTTCTCGTTCTCGCCCCAGGTCATCGTAATGCGCAGCACCGGGATGCCGAAGATGTCGACGACGTTCGGGTCGAGCGCGACGAAGTTGTCGAAGCGCGGCAGAACCTCGCCGAAGCCGACCAGGTTCACCGAGGTGAGCGGATCGAGCACGGCCTTTTTGAACGCCTGGCCGTAGCCGGGCGCATTCATCCGGAAGCTCGTGCTGCCGCCGCCCTGGAATCCGAAGCCGCGGAGGTAGTCCTTCTGGCGCGGTCCCTTGATGGTGTTCTTCATCCGGATGCCGTAGATGCCGTTGGGGCGCTTCGCTGCGCCCAACGACGGCTTCGGGTTGGGCGTATCCGGAAACTCGCCGCTCGCGCCGCCGGCGACCCAGGTGTGATCCATCAGGTAGTGGCCGAGCACGCCGCTCGAGTTGGCCAGTCCGCCCGGCGACGAGTTGAGCAGGATGCGGGCGGACTCCAGCGCCTGCGCGCAGAGCAGCACCGCGCGCGCCCTGACTTCCTTCACCTCGCGCGTCACGCGATCGATGTACATCACGCCCGAGGCCTTGTTGGTCTTCGGGTCGGTCACGACCTTGTAGACCATGGCGTTGGTGATGAGCGTGGTGTTGCCGGTCTTGAGCGCGTCGGCGACGGTGGTGAACGCGGCGTTGAAGTACGAGTGCGTCACGCAGCCGTGCTCGCACGGTCCGCAGTAGTGGCACTGACCTCGGCCGTTGAGGGGCTTGGTGATGTTGGCCGAGCGGCCGATGGTCACCGTCCATCCCAACTTGCTTTTGACGCGGGTCCGCAGCTGCGTCTCCGCGCAACTCAGCGGCATCGGCGGATGAAAGTGGCTGTCAGGGAGTTCGGGAACGTTCTCGGCTTGTCCTGAAATGCCGACGTAGTCTTCGACCAGCTCGTAGTACGGAACGAGATCCTTGTAGCTGATCGGCCAGTCCTCGCCGTAGCCGTCGAACGACTTGCCGTGCAGGTCCTGCTCGCTCAGCCGGTAGCACTGGCGGCCCCAGACGTTGGTGCGCCCGCCGACGACGCGCGTGCGGCCCTGCCAGCTGAACGGCTTGTCATCGGGGTTGGTGTAGGGTTCCTCGAGGTCGTTGGCGAACCACTTGTAGTTCCACTCACGGCAGGCGTAGCAGTCGCGCTGCTTCGGCCGCGTGCGGCGGATGAAGTCGCTCGCCATGTCGCGGTACTTGAGGTCGTAGCCCGGGACGTGCTCGGTGAAGTCTTTGTCGCCCTGCGGCTTCCCCGCTTCGAGCAGCGCGACTTTGATTCCGGCCTCGGACAACCGCTTGGCCGCCCACCCGCCGGAGGCTCCCGACCCCACCACGATCACATCGAACGTTGTCTGCATGTTGAAAGCCTCGGTCAGGGATTCCATCGAACGACAGCGACTGTCACGAATTCATCACGAAGAACAGGAAGACCACGATGACCACGAAGCCGTCTAGTCTCTCGACGTGCTCCAGTTCCGTGGTGTCCGGCTTTGGAGCCGGACCTCTTACACCCATGCCCTCCCGGATGCGTACACCCCGGCAGCTCCGCAAAGAACATGTTCCCGGTCCACCCCAGCTCCCGCATGCCCTGCTCCGAGGAGTAGTAGGCCCCGGCGATCCAGTCCTTGAGATTCTGGAAGTGGCCTCGCATCGCCGACTTCGCGTCGGCCGTCGACGCGTCGCGCAAGATCGCATCCTGCTCCGCAGGCGCGATGGCGCTCCACGCCTTGCCACCCTTCGCGATGGCGGCCATGTCGAACGCCCCGAGCGCGCCGACGAACGCGGCCTGGTTCTTCGGCGACTCCACTGCGAGCAGCTGATCGAGAAACGGCGCAACACGCGCAGTCGTCGATCCCGGGACGATGGCCTCGGCGAGCGCGTCGAGAGTTTTCAGCTGGTGCGCGTCGAGGAACTCGGGCGTGTAGGCGGAGACCGCGGCGTTCTGCTGTGCCTGCTCGAGCGTCGCCGGGCTCGCCAGATGCTGGTGCACCGGGTGCTGTGCCTCGACGACCGACGTGAGCGCAAAACCTGCGCCGACGCCGCCGATTAGAGCCTGCAGAGCCTCGCGTCGCGGGATACCCTCGGGCGCGTCGACAGGCTTGATGGGGATGGTGCTGGACTGGTCGGATCGCTCAGTCATGAGCGCGAGTTTAGCACCGGAGCCGCGCAACGAGCAGGCGCGCTCGACCGGGTTGTGCTGAAGGCGGTCGACGAACATGACCGCGAGCCTAAGACTAGTGAACCTCCCTGCTTTACCAGCCGCTCGAGTTGGAATCCCACAGCCGTCCGCTCTTCGTACTCGTCCTGCTCCAGCCAACCTGGCTTTGCCGGCAGCAGCTCGCCGAACGCGAGATCGGCCTCTCCGAGTCGATACGTCTCGGTCGGCTCGATATGCTCAAGGATGAAGCCGAGCACTTCCGCACGCCACTCGTGGCGTTCTGCTTCGTTCTTGCAGATCTGCGTGGGAAGCAAGGGCTCGTCCTCGGTCTCCTCCTCGGGTGTGCGGGCCTCTTCCCGCTTCCAGCGACGCGCACGATCCTCGTGGCTGCGGATTCGGTGCTTCAGCAGATCCTGCAGCTCAACCCCTGGCATCGTTAGCGTCAACCCCCGGATCGTACGCGCCTCGGAGGAAGAGCCGAGAATCGGCCTTTGGTGCGGGAGGGTGACGCCGGCGTGCGCCCCTTCGCTTGCGCCGACGTCAGGAGCAGCAAGGTCCGCACCGCGAAGATCCGCCAGGTTCAGCGTGTAGGTTTCGCTGCCGATCAGGTGCGTGTGGATCAGTCTCAGTTGCGTTGCACGGTCGGAGTGAAACGCGTGGCGGGATTGAAGCTCGCCGAGCGTCTCCAACCCATCACCTACCCTGATGTCGTAGGGCATGTCGCCGGCGCGGCGCCCGATTCTTTCTGCCAGTTCCGTCTTCTCCCTCTCGTGCACTTGAACGCGTTCGGCAACCCTACTGGCCAGCTCCTCCGCTGGCATCCTGATCTCCAGTCCGCGAAGCATACTGTCCTCTCACTTTCCGACCTCGGGACGACGATGCCATCGTCTCTACAAGTCGTCAAGATGGCAGAATCTGCGATCCGTCCGGTCCGCGGGAAAGCTGAGTGTGCTCTGCCAGCCAGCCGCCGAACGGTTGCCGGTTCGCGGTCGTGGTGTTACTCTTACTTGTAGGAGTAATACCATGCGCTTGACGTCCAAGGGACAGGTCACGATTCCGCAGCACATCCGCGACCGGCTGGGGCTGCTGCCACGTACCGAGGTCGAGTTCGAAGTGGATGGCGATGCCGTACGAATCCGGCCGGCGCGGAAGAGCACCGCGCGCGGCGACGCGCTCGTAGCCCGGATGCGCGGCACTGCGACCGCAGGGCTGACCACCGACGAGATCATGTCGCTGACGAGGCGATGACGACGCTCGTCGACAGTAACGTGATCCTGGATGTTGTGACCGAGGATGCGGACTGGATGGACTGGTCGGCGTCGATGCTGGCCGAGGCGGCGCAGCAAGGCCGACTGGTCATCAATCCGATCATCTACGCCGAAGTGGCGTGCGGGTTCACGAACGTCGAGGATCTCGACAGCGCGCTCCCGGCAGACTACTTCACTCGCGAGCCCTTGCCGTGGCCAGCTGGATTCCTCGCGGCGAGAGCGTTTCTCGCGTACCGCCGTCGCGGCGGCAGTCGTCCGAGCCCCCTGCCGGACTTCTTCATCGGCGCCCACGCTGCGCTGGCCGGCTACACGCTGCTGACGCGCGACCGGCGCCGCTACAAGACGTACTTTCCGAAGCTCCGCGTCATCGAGCCGTAAGGGTTGCTCCCTTCGGTCGCAATCGGTTCAAGGTCTTCGAAGGTTCAAAGGGTTGAGCCTTGAGCCCCGTCGTGCTAGCTGGTGTGAGGAGTTGAAGGCGCGGGCGACGGGACGGCGATAGGCGCCAGGGACTTAGTGTCCAGGCACGGCAGTTCGAAGCAGAAGGACGCGCCGCCGTCCGGGTTGTTCTCGGCCCACAGCGTGCCCTCGTGGGCGCTGACGATCGAGCGGCAGACCGCGAGGCCGAGGCCGAGGCCTTGTGGCTTGGACGTCACGAAGGGTTCGAACACGTTTTCAAGCAGATGCCCTGCGACTCCTGGCCCGGTATCGCTAACACGTGACACGCACACGGTGGTCCAGACCCCCGGTGACGACCGTCAATCGCCGCGCCGTTTCCGGCACCGACTCCATCGCATCGCACGCGTTCAACACGAGGTTCAACAGGACCTGCTGCAGCTGCACGCGATCGCCAGCAATCGGCGCCAGCCCGCGATCGCTGCGGATGCTGAGGGACACGCCGCGTCCGATGATGTCCCCGCGCGCGATGTCGATGACGTCCTCGACGACGTCGTTCAGCTGCAGAGGGGCGCGCGGGAGATCGTCCCGGCGCAGGAGGGCGCCGACCTTCTGAATGACGGCCGCCGCGCGGCGGTTATCCTGCGCGATGGCATCGACGATCTCACGAACCTGGACGAGGTCGGGTGGGTTGTGCGAGAGGTACCGCCGGGCCGCGCCGACGTTGGTGAGGATTGCCGCCAGCGGCTGGTTCAGCTCGTGCGCGATCGCCACCGACAGCTCTCCAACCATCGACAACCGGTCAATATGGGCCAGCTCGCGCCCCTGCTCTTTCAACTGCAGTTCCGTCTGCTTGCGCGCCGTGATGTCCACCTTGATCCCGACCATGCGGGTGGCTCGACCGTCGGCGTCGAAGAGCGTCTTGCCCCTCGACATGATCCAGCGGACCTGGCCGTCCGGCCGGACGATGCGGAACTCGACCTCGATCGGGCGCTTGGCGAGACCGTCGCGTGTCGCCGCCTCAATCAGGTGGCGATCGTCGGGATGGATGAGTGCCGCCAAAGTCTCCATGCTCACTGGCACATCGAGCGGGACGCCGTAGATCCGTCGCGTGATGTCGGACCACTCGAGCCGTTGCTGGGCGATGTCCCACTCCCACCGCCCGAGCTGCGCCGCGTCGAGCACGATGTCGAGCTGCTCTTCGCTCTGCCGTGCGTTGGACTGCGCGCGGGTTCGATCCTCGGTGAGGGTAGCGAGCGCCATGACGGGCACCCACGCGATGATGAGGAAGAGCTCAATCGCCAGCGCGTTTTCGCCAGGCGAGCCGGCCGCGAACGGCCCCAGGCCGTGGACCGTTCCCCAGGTCATGATGAGCGCGCAGGCCATGAACGATGTGCCGGCGCCCCACGATCCCAGCCTGACTGCCGCTGCCACCAGCACCAGGAAAGGCACGCACACCAGTACCGGAAACGAGGCCGGGACGGGGCGGGCTCGAACGAACGCGAACCACGATGCCACGAGCAGGAGGGAAAAGATCAGGAGCGCTTCGATCCACTTTCTGCGGGGGACCTGTCGCACGCGAGAGAGGCTTCGCACAGTCGTCACGATCAGCGGAACGATGGTGATCGCCGACAGGACGCTGGAAAAGAAGCGCGTCTGCCAGTTCGTCCAATAGGCGGCTTGTCCCCAGCCGTTCAGTGCGACGAGCGCCGTGTCGAGGAAAAACGAGACGAACGGCGCCAGGAACCCGGCGCACACGAGGAGAAGCACGGTTTCGCGGTGCGGGTCCAGCCGCGGCTCGCCCGTGTGCAGGCGGCGGAATGCTACGGCGCCGACGAGCGCCCCGGTCGAAGTACTCACGTACCGACCCAGAATCATCGCCAGCGGGATGCCGCCTTCGAGCTGCACGGCGAGGTGGGCGACAAACGTGGCCGCACAAACGGCGACCCAACAGCGAACCGGAGTCAGGACGAGGCCGGCGAGCAGGATGGCGTCAGGAGGCCACAGGGTCGAGACCGATGTGGACTCGAGTGTGAGCGCGAAGCCGATTCTCGCGCCCACGTAGTACCCGAGCCCGACGAGCAGCGCGGCGCGGATCTGCGGATTTCGAGCGATTTTGGCGAAATCGAGACTGGGAACTCCCGCGGAAAACACGCCCGGAGAGGGCGCCGGGGAGGTCGCGTCCAGCCTCGCCGTCGTGTCACTCGAAGCAGCTGTCGGCATTCGGTATGGCGCCCGCTGGATTTTGGATCGATTGGCGCCGCTTTTCAACAGACGCTACTTCTTCGCCGTTCGACGTCAGCGTCGTCTCCTTTCTCTTCTTAGCGCTGCGCGATGTCCGGGTTCAACAGCCCTTTGATGTCGACAATGGGATCGGCTCAGCGGACCAGCCACATCTCAGCATTCCGTTTCGAGCTTACAGGTTCGAATCCTGCAGCCTTGGCCCGTGTGCCGAGCTCTGCATACTGCACATCACCGCGCATCAAAAACAGCACGTCACACGCGCGTAAATCGGAGCGCGTCGTCAGCACCTCGTCCGGACGGATATCGTTGGGAATGAGTGCCGCGATCCCGAACGACACGCAGCCCTTGCGCCCGTTCGGCCACCGGCCGTCCTCCGTGCCGGCCAGGCTTTTGCGCGCCCACCGCACGAAATCCTGCATGCTCGGAATATCCTCCACCGGCCGTTGAAACGCCCAACTGGCGACGAACCAAAACGATCCGCGTGCGCCCGCAGCGGCCTGGACCGGCGCGGAGAGTGCCAGCGCCGCAGCCAGGATGACCACGCCCTCGGCGAATGCCGCCTGTGACATCCTGGAGCGCCTCACGAACACCGCGAGCCAGACCGCACATGGCAGCAGCCAGGGCAACGCGAAATACAGCGTGAAGTACCCGTGCTCCGGACGGACCGCGAGCAAGTGAAGGAGCAGGATCGGAGATACCAGCACGAGGCCTGTCAGATACCTGATATCGAACGCTGCAAGCAGCGCGCATCCCAGCAACACAGGAAGAATATTCAGGTTGCGGAGCATCGCCTGCACGCGGTCGGCGACGAATGCCGCCGTCACATGGTTCCACCCGTCTCCAGAAAAGTTACTGGCGAATGCGCTGAAGCCCGGGAACACCCACGCCTTGATCAGAAAAGCCGCCGCGCTGGCAGCGAGGCCGGCGAGCGCCAGCACGGCCAGTAGCCGGGTGGATGCGTCCACGCGACGTCCACGGTCCTGTTCCACCGCGATGCAAGCGATGCAGACAATGGCCGCATAGAGCCCTCCGTCTTCCCGGATGAGAGGCAGCCAGGCCAGGCAGACGACGAACAGGCGGCGATAGCGCGCAAGCCATGCAGCGATCGCGAGCGACGCGATCGCGATCATCGCGATCTCGTAGTGAGGGTACGAGGCCGCCTGGAACAGCGCGTTGCTCAGCCCGCCAAGCACGAGCGCCGATGCCGTTGCGATCATCCAGTCGCGGCGCCGCATGTCGGAGCGCGCAACGATCAAGCAGAAAGAGAGGAAGAACAATCCAAAGAACAGCCCTTGGTGAAAGGCAAATATCTCGATACCGGTGAAGCCGAGCAGTTTGGCAAGCGGAGCGCCGAACAAGAATGTGTGCGGGGAAAGATGATGTGCGTGATAGCTGAGGTCGTTCACTCCTGATGGATTGTGGAGCAACGGATCGGCGGATTCGAACAGGTAGGCGAACCAGCCACTGTCCTCGAGGTACCCGTCGCTCGAGAAGTGCGTGAAGATCCACCGGCCATGCGTTGCGAAGATCAGCGCGAACAGCAGCAGCACGGACGCCACGTGCGCGATCGTGGCCAAGCCCCTCACGCCGGATCGTTCCGAATTGCCGAACTTTTCCATCGCGCTCCACGTCACTCGAGCCGGTAGACGATCGCCGTGCCCTGCCCGTCCTTCAGCCTTCCTAAAACCACCAGCGACGGATTGGCTTGAAGATCGAGCAACAGCTGTTTCTCCGATTCGTACGACGAGAGATGGACAATCACGTAGCTCACCCCAGTCCGTCGAAGGATGTCGAGAGAAGACGCGTCCGGAAACGATTGCAAGCCGTCGAGCCGCCGGAGATATGAGGGCGGATAATATCCGCTGTAGCCATTGACGAGCTTCTTCCAATGGAACGTCGACATGTAGATGTGACGCGCGTCCGGGCCTGGAACCGTATTCTTCTGGGGAACCGGAAACTCTGCCACGACTCCTGGCGGGAGCCGCGCCACGAACTCGTATACCGGTGGTCGAGTGTTTTCGTAGGGCACAAGTTGGAGCGGAGACACGGAATACTCGATGAGCAGGACGCACGAAACCAGTACCGCAAACGCGCGACGGAACGAGGGCCGAACGGCATCCTGCAGCGTCGCATAGCCCTGCGCCGCAAGAATTGCCAGGAAGGCGATCACGAAGATGCCGAGGCGGGCGGGAACGCGCAGCCCCGCGAACACGGGCACATACAAATACAGGAATTCATACATGTAGCCGTGAAATCCCAAAGACATCTCGAATGCGGCGACAAACGCAATCAGATAGACGACGGCGGCTCTCGTGCGCGGCCTTGGGAAGACGGCGGCGATGGCAAGCAGCACCGGAACTATGCCGGGGAACAGACGCCGCTCCGGAAGGCTGTCGAACACGTCGCCGTAGATCCGGTTATCCGGTGTAGCAACCAGGTAATCGCGCGGCTGCGCGCTGAATTTGTTGATCTCGTGAGTCGGGCGCCGTCCCACCTGCCGACTCGCCGCCAGGTACGGCAGTGCGTAAAGGCTGCAGACGATCGCCGCCGCCACGCCGCCGAGCGCGAGCGCGCGGAAGGCCCGCAGCCCCTGGGACCTTGGGAGAGACAGCAACAACAGTCCGGCAACCAGCGGCAGGAGCGTCGCCAGGAAGACGCCGTAGTAAACGCTCGAGAGCATCTGCAGCGCGACGAAGATACCGGCCTGCAGTCCGTGCAGCAGGCGGCCGGACTCCATCGTTCGGTGGACCGCCCAGAGCGCCCACGGCACCCAAACGGTCCACTGCAGTTCCATGTGCATGTAGTGATCGAACCGGTACGGCGCGAACGCGAAGATGATGCCGGCGATCACCGCAGCCGCGCGATTTCCGGTCAGCCGCTCCACGAGCACGAACATTCCCGCCGCGGATACGATCACGGCGCCGAGGAGCAGCGAATTGTGGACGAGTACCGGAGGCAGGCCGGCCCAGAGCAGCGGCGCCGCTACGAGACCCTCGACCACCATCGCATCCGAAAATGTCAGCGCGTGGGATTCCGGATAGAAGATGTTCCCGTCGAAGATCGTCGATGGAGCGGATGCCAGCGCATGTGCAAACCAGGCGAGCCGCCACATGTTGAAGTACACATCCCAATGGTCGCTGGCGTGGGTCGCGACGTAACGTGCCTGTGGCCAGGTCATGACCACCGTGAGCGCGGTGAAAAGGACGAGAATGGCAGCAAAGCGTGATGCCGGCGACGCGATCGGAAGGCGCCGCCAGGAAAAGGGCATGAGATGCCTATTCTCCTGCCCTTCGGTACATCCGCATCAAGTGCGCGGTGCGCCGCAGGGCACGCTTGGCGTCGTAGAGATACAAAAGCAGCCCGGCGAAGCGTCCCCATGCGGCGCTCCTGACGTCTCGCCGGCGCGTGCGCCGGGCGACCACCATCGAGCCGACGCGTCGGATGCCCTCGAATTGCGAGCTCCAGCAGATCGACCGGCGAAACACGCGGCGGGGACCACTGTAGCCGGTTGTGCTCACGTCGTGGAACATCACGATCCCGCCCTCGACCAGTTTGGGCAGCCACAGGTCCGCGTCGAGCCGCACGCCCTCGTACGAGTGATCTCCATCGATGAACAGCAGCTCGACCGGACCGTCGAGCGTGCGCGCCGCCTCCGCTGATGTCATGACGAGCGGTTCGACCACATCGGCGAGGCCGGCATCGGTGAGGTTGGCACGGAACGCCGCAAGGGTGGCTGCTTCCGGATCCTCGCGTGAACCGGTATGCGGATCGACGGCATAGACGCGAGCCGCGGCGAGGCGGGCACCGGCGGCCAGCCACGCCGTCGATCGACCTTTCCACGATCCGATCTCGACGATGAGCCCCTTGCCCGTCGTGGCCGCGGCGGCTCGAAAGAGTGCGCAGCCCTGCGCGTCCGACAACCATCCCTCGATCGAGGCCGCAAGCGGGCGCACCTCGTCACACGTCCGGATATGGACGTCACCTTCTGTGCTCAGCTCGGCCGTCATGTCGCTGCCAGGGGGGCAAGTCGCGTGTCTGGTATGCCATTCTGAACGTTGACGATTGTGCCAGAAGGTCCGAGGAAACGCTTCGAGCTGGGCCATTATTGACGGTCAGCAGGGTACCGACCACCCCGAATACAGGCATGTCACCGCGGTGATGTCACAACGGTCCATGCTGTCGCGTCTTCTTAATGAGAGCCGATCGAGGCAGGAGGCGACCATGGTGAGGCGGCTGTTGCGGCGCACAATCGAATCGTTCGAGCGGAAATGGAACTACGACGCGAGTTACCTGAAGGAGATCGTCGATCTGAGTCCCTTGGCCGCGGTGAAATTCTCCCTGGCCACGAGTCTGGGAAGCTACCGTCGCGACGTGCCGCTCGCAGCCCTGTTTGCGGCCGGGATCACCGCCGTGCGGTCTGAAGATTGTGGCCCGTGTACGCAGCTGGCGATCAGGATGGCTGAGCAGCAGGGCGTACGTCCCGAGATCCTGCGGGCCATACTGAAAGACGATGTGGAGGCCATGCCGGAGGAGGTGGCACTCGCCTGGCGGTTCACGCGTGCGACGCTGGCCCACGATGCAGCGGCAGACGACTACCGAGACGTGATCGTCGAGCGTTGGGGGCCACGCGCCGTGGTGACGCTCGCGTTTGCGATCACGACCGCACGCATGTATCCGACGGTCAAGTACGCGATGGGACACGGCAAGATCTGCTCGCGGGTCGTCGTCAACGGCGCACCGGTGGCGATCGATCGCGCCCTGACGTCCAGGCAACGGCCACTGACATCAGGTCAGTCGCACGCGAGCCGCGCCTCATGATGGACGCAGCGCTCAGCTTCGAGCCGCACCGGCGCCGGCTGCTTGGCCTGGCCTATCGCATGCTCGGTTCCCTCGCCGAGGCTGAAGACGCCGTGCAGGACGCGTATCTGCGTTGGCACGGCGCCGATCGGGACGAAGTGAAGGACCCGCGGGCGTTCCTGACAACGGCTACGACGAGGATCTGTCTGGACGTCCTGCGCTCGGCGCGCGCCCGGCGCGAGGAATACGTCGGACAGTGGCTGCCGGAGCCGGTGGTCGATACGAAGGCGCTGGCTCCCGATGCGCAGACAGAGCTGGCCGAAGACCTGTCGATCGCGCTCCTGCTCGCGCTCGATCGTCTCTCGCCGCTCGAGCGTGCGGCGTTTCTCCTGCACGATGTGTTCGACTGCTCGTTCAGTGAAGTGGCGAGCGCTCTGGGCCGCAGCGAAGGTGCGTGCCGTCAACTGGCGACGCGTGCGCGGACGCACGTACGCGAGGCTCGGCCCCGTGACGAATCGGTGGCGCGCGATCGCGGCGACCGCGCGACTTCGAGACACGACGAGCTCGTAGTAGCGTTCGTCGATGCATCGCGTTCCGGCGATCTCGACGCCTTGATGAGCATGCTGGCCGAGGACGCCCGTCTCGTTGCTGACGGCGGCGGCAAGGTGCAAGCGGCCTTGAACGTCATCGAAGGATCGGACCGCATTGCGCGCTTCATCAACGGCGTGAGGACGAAGGGGTTCGCGGAAGGCACGACGTTGCGCTTCGGACCCGTCAATGGCCTGCCAGGCCTGATCATGTACTCGACCGACGGATCGGTACAGACCGTCGCGTTCGAGATCGAGGACAATCGCATCCGCACGATTTACAGCGTGCGCAATCCGGACAAGCTCAGACACCTGACGTCCGCGTGAGGCTGCACTATCTCGAGTTGTTGGGCGCCATACTATTCAGCCTGAGCACGTGGCACTCAAAGCCCCGTGGGTCTCTCTGAACCTCTCGCACAAATGGTCGGTAGCGCCATGGATTCCCGTCTGGACACGTTGAAACAATCGCTGGAGTCGGCCATGGAAGGAATGTCCAGCGAACAATTGAGCTGGCATCCTCCGGGGAAGTGGTCTGCGGCGGAGGTCCTGGAACACCTGTACCTGACCTATACCGGAACGATCAGAGGATTGGAGAAAGTGATGACCCGTGGCGCACCGCTCGCGACGAGGCCATCCATGGCGCAACGCATGCTGACGTTCGCAGTCGTGAAATTCGGCCACATACCTGCCGGACGAGAGGCCCCCGCAATCGTGCAGCCGAGGGGGCTGCCGGTGGAGCAGGTGCGAGACGAGATCTGGGCAAAGCTCGCGGCGATGGATGCGATCATCGCGACGGTGTGAGGCCCGCTTCGGCCGCCATGTCAAGCTGCTCGACCATCCGATTCTGGGTGCGCTGACGTCGACCGAGTGGAGAACGCTCCATCTGGTGCACGGACGGCACCACCAGAAACAGCTGCTCCGCCTTCGCAAACGCACGTTGGAGGCTCGGTAAGCGCGTTTGCATGACCGGACCCCGCGCGCCCTTCGGGAACCGCATGGGTGCCGTGTCTCGCGCTTCAGCGATCGCAGGACATTGAGCAGATCCTGTTTCTCTCTCCACCCAGGCGCAGGAAGCTGCCGACGACGCTGTTGGCTTCGGATTCCGAGCTCGCGTGCGCCTTGATCGCGGTGATGAGGTTGGAGGTGCGCATGAAATCGTAACGGCCAGCATCGCCACCTCGAGCGACACGGGGAGGGCTGGGAGCAGCTGCGCGAATCGATTGGCGGCGAGGGAGGATGGCTTTCTTCCTGCAGCGGTTCTCGGAGCGATTTGGCGCGTGAGCAGCTGCGTCCCGCCGGCCGCGTGCGATGGCAATGAATAGCGCGATGGCTATAAATAGGAGGAGATTGAAGGCGCGGATCGAGCGCGGCTGAAGACATGTTCTCGATCCGCGCTGATGCCTTGCGATATCTTTACTCTGACGGCTGAGGCGTGATCAATGTTTCGTCCGCCGCCGTGCGCGCGAGCGGCGCGGCAACGGCCTCGTTGCGACCCGACCCTTTGGCAGCAGCGTCGTCCGGACCACGTTCGGGTAGGACGACCAGTCCGTTGGAAGGACAGCAGGCGCTTCATGTGCCAGCTGAAGCAGGCCGCGATACGCGGCGTACGCGAGCACGGCGTAGGAACTGGCAAGGGCCGGTGTCATTCCCAGATCGCGGTAGCAGCGTTCGAGGTAGGCGATGCGCGCGGACGCGACGCGATTCAGGACCTGACGGACGACCGGATCCTCCGCGGCTTCGGCCAGCGCCGCGTAGAGCGAGCGCGCGCGCGGCGCCTGCGACGCCGCGTCGAGCATCAGCTCGAGCCGACGGCGCGCGTCGGAGATCGCCTCCAGTCCCTTGATCGTTTCAGTCGTCGCGCGCTCCTCCCAGCGGGCAAGCGCGGCGGCGAGCAGCTCCGATCGTCCCTGAAAATGCCAGTAGAAGCTGCCCTTCGTCACGCCGAGCCGCGACGCCAATGCGCTGACCGTCAGCGCGCCGAGGCCCTTCTCCGCGACGAGCTGCAGCGCAGCCTCCGCCCAGTCCGATGCAGTCAGCGTGGGTTCTCCGAGGCGTGTCACGCCCGTTCCTTTGCGCGCCATCCAGTCGAATTGTCTCCATACCCGGTGGTATTGACAATCCCCATCTCCATACCATAGGGTATGGAATCATGGAGATCAACCATCGACCGGATATCGACGCGCTCCACGCGGCGTTCGACGCCGTCGAGCGCGATGCACGGGCGCTCGCCGCGAATCTCGGCGAAGCGCTGGGCAGTTGGCGGGCCGCTCCTGACACATGGAGCGTTGCCGAATGCCTGGATCATGTGGCGACGGCCAATCGCGTCTATCTGCACGCGATGAGGCCCGTCGCCGACCGAGCCGTCAAAGACGGACGACGTCGGCGTGGACCTGCCCGCCCAGGGCTCGTCGGCAGCTGGTTCGTCCGAACGCTCGAGCCTCCCGTAAACCCTCGAATGAGAGGCAAAGCGCCGAGGGCAATTCAGCCGCGACAGTCCCCGCCGCTCGATGATGCGCTTCGTGCGTTCCTCGCCTCGCAGGACGAGGTGTGTGCCTTTCTACGCACGTTCGCGGATATCGATCTTGCCGGTGTGCGCTTCCCGAATCCTTTCATCCGCGGCGTGCGGTTCAGCCTGGCGACGGGGCTCCATGTCATTGCCGCGCATGAGCGACGTCATCTGTGGCAGGCGTGGCGAGTCCGCCAGGCGGCCGAGCGGGCGGTTGCGGCGTAGTGGCGGTGTGGCAGACCTGTCGTTCGGTAATCTACGGTCGTCGAAAGGATTCCGGGCGAGTGCCTCTACCGCCCGGACGGCAGAGCTCGACGGGTGCAGTTTTTTCGCCGGCGGTGTCGATCTGGCCTGCCGTGACTCGTCTAGTTGGTAGAGGTAGAGAGCCGGCGGGGGTCGACAGTCGTTACAACAGGAATTGAGCGCGACTGTCACATTTCGGTGTCCTCGATCGTTTTACCCTTGCGGATCCGGAGCCGCGGTCACAGTCCGGGCCGGGCGCAGGCTTTACCCGGGGAAGAGGGGGCCATGACCGTTTTGACACTGTGTTCCAGGAGACCGATCATCGTCCGCGTCGAAGGTCCTCTTCGCGTCCCCGTCAGTCGAGCGCTGCGTCGAGAAGTCCGCGCGCTGCTTCGGCGCGGCGCGCGCGCGATCGTCGTGGACCTGGCTGAGGTGTCGAGAATCGACGCCGCGGGCGTGGGTGAGCTAATCAGGGCGTTCAACATGACGGCTGCTGTCGATGGCGCACTGCGAATCGCCAACGCGAGCGCGTGGGTCCGGCAGATCCTGGAACTGATAGGACTCTTCGACCTGCTGAGCCAAGAGGAGCAAATCGAGCACGCCTACGCGCGGACGCGAATCGAAATGGGTATTCAATCCCGGCGCGGTCCGGCGGTTTAAGTCCAATATCGAGCAGTTCGCCAGTTGAGCGCCGAGAGCGATGGCGCTATCGCGAAACACCTCGCCAACTATGTCTGACGCAGCGCGACCAGGGGATCCACGCGAGTGGCCCAGCGTGCCGGCAGGTAACACGCCAGGAGCGCGACGCCGCCCAGGACAGCGGTGGCAGCGAGAAGGCTGACTGGGTCGGCCGCTCCCACGCCGTACAGCATCCCGCTCAGGATGCGGCCGACCAGGAGCGCGGCGAGGAGTCCGATCGCCATGCCGATCGACACGAGCGTCATGCCCTGCTTCACGATCAACCGCATCACCGTCGACCGACTCGCGCCCAACGCCATCCGCACGCCGATTTCCCGCCGACGCTCGTGGACCGCATACGCCAGAATTCCGTACAAGCCGATACTGGCGAGTCCGAGCGCGAGCAGCCCGAACACGCCGAGAAGGATCACACCCATTCGAGCCTGGAAGAGGCTGCCGTCCGCGATCTGCTGTCCGGTTCGGATGGCGCTCACCAGCACCTGTGAGTCGACGGCGCCGATCTCGCGCCTGACCGGCGCAATAATTTGTGCCGGATCCCCGTAGCTTCGGACATACAGCGTCATCGACGGCAGATGGTTCTGCTTCAATGGGATAAAGACGCACACCTGCGGCGGCTCTCCCCAGGACGTGTAGTTGGCGGTGCGCGCGACACCGACAATTTCCCGCGTCTGCTCCTCGCCTGGCACTCGGATACGCTTGCCCACTGCCTTCTGATCAGGCCAGAAGTCCTGTGCGAACTTTTGATTGACCACTGCAACCGGCTGCGAAGCGGCGCGGTCGAGTTCCGTAATCCCGCGGCCCTCGAGTATCGATACACCGGCCGTCTGGAAATAGTTGTCGTCAACGGTGTTGATAATCGTCGCCACGCGGTCGATCGGCGATCGTTCTGGCCGACCCTCGATTTGCAGTCCGGCCACGGGTCGCGCAAAGAGCGGCAGGTTCGAGGCCCAGGAGGCGGACTCGACGCCTGGTAACACCGCCACGCGGTCACGGACGGCGTCGTAGAAGGCCTGCGCCTGCGGTTCTCGATAGCCGGCCTGTCCGGGGTTCGTGATGAACACCGCGAGGCGAGCTGCACTAAAACCCGGGTCGATCTCGTACGCTCGCTGAATGCTCCTGAGGAAGAGCGCCGCCGTCACGAGCAGGAGAAATGACAAGGCGACCTGGCCCACGAGCAGCGTGTTGGCGACAGATACGCGTCGTGCGCTTCGTCCGGCGGTACGAAGTCCGTTGAAGACTCCGGCGGCACCCGCACGTGACGTCGTCAGCGCTGGGATTGCGCCAAAGAGAACGCCAGTCGCGAGGGAGGTGAACAGCGCGAAGAGCAGGACAAGGGTATCGAGCCTCGACGCCACGAATACGCCCGACACAGGGAGAGTCTTCGCCAGCAACTGGATGCTCCAGAAAGCGAGCAGCACGCCGACCCCGCCGCCGACGAGGCCGTAACACAGGCTCTCGGTGAGAAGCTGCCGCACGAGCCGGGCGCGACTCGCGCCGAGCGCCATCCGAACAGCCATCTCAGCCTCGCGAGTCCCCGAGCGTGCCAGCATCAGGTTGGCGACATTCGAACAGGCGATCAGCAAGACGATGCCTGCCACGGTAGCGAGCACGAGGCCGGCGAGCCTGACCATCTTCGAGCCACCGCCAAACAGAACGTCACCAATCGGCCGTACGGTGACCGTCTGCCCTTCGTTCGCCGCTGGGTACTCACGGGCGAGAGCCGAAGCGACCGCTTCGACATTGGCCTGCGCCTGCGCGGCGGTGACACCCAGTTTCAGCCGCCCTACACCGTGCAGCATCGGCTTGCCGCGATCGCTGAAGGCCGTTCGCATCTCGCTCGGCAGGAGCCGTTCGGCGAGAGCGAACGGCAGCCACAGGTCTGGACCGACGAGACCGTTGATTCCGATGAAGCCCGCCCGTGTGACACCGATCACGGTGACAACCTGACCGTTCAGCCGCAATTGCCGTCCGACAATGTCCGGCGTCCCGCCAAAGCGGCTCTGCCACGTGCCGTAGTTCATGACGGCGACGGCGTTCGCGCCGTCACGCGCGTCTGCTTCAGGCCCGAAGGTTCTTCCGGCGGCGAGGCCCACCCCAAGAGTGGAGAAGTACGTGCCGGTCACGAAGTCGCCCAGGAACCCCTCGGTCGCTCCGTCCGACTGCCAGGTGAGGCCGCGCATCCGCACATAACCGGCCAGCGACTCGAAAACGCTCGTCTGCGCTTCGTAGTCCTCGAAGTTCGGATGCGACAGCGGCATGAGTGTGTTCGCCTGCGCACTACCCGCGGTGGGCACCGACGCAACGGCCACCAACCCGGACGGCGCAGTGACCGGCATCGGATTCAAGAGCAGTGTGTTGATCACCGTGAACACCGCAGTGTTTGCGCCGATGCCCAATCCGAGCGTCACCACGACGAAAAGGACGAACACAGGGTTGCTGCGCATCGCCCGGCCGGTATACCGGAGATCCCGCTGGAGATCGTTCATCCAGGTGCTCGATATGGCGTCACCGGCCGGCACCGGTTCGTGACGTGTCATCTGTTGACTCCTCTCGATTCCACGGCGGAGTTCGCCGATGTCGTCCAACTCGGAAATAGCTCTCGCGTACGCCGCTCCGGGAGTGGCGCCGCCACGTTGAAGATCGCGATAGAGATCTTCCAAGTGCTGTGCGACTTCCTCGGTGAGCTCCGCCTCGGCGGCCGGCGTCAGGCGCAATTCCGCCAGACGCCTTCGCACCACCTGTCTCCAATCAGCCATGTTCGAGTCCCGTCACGCGGTTAATCAGCGCGACGAAGTCTTTCCAGCGTTGCCGCTTTGCACCGAGCGCCCGTCGCCCTTCCGGGGTCAGGCTGTAGTAACGTCTTCGGCGCTGCTCCGCCTTTTCCACCCACCGTCCAACAATCCATCCGCTCTTCTCGAGCCGGTGGAGCAACGGGTAGAGCGAGGTCACGTGAAATCGCAACGCGCCCCCTGAACGGAGCTCAATCAGCTTCGAGATGTCATATCCGTGACGAGGCTGACCCTCGAGCAGCGACAGGACAAGAAACTCCGCGCTGCCTTTTTTCCACTCGGCCTCGCCAGCGTTCGTCAGTGTGTTGTCAGTCACGGATCGCCGACCGTTGGCGGCGCAGGTTCCATATACATCAGTCCCTTATATTGGACTGCAGAAGATCAGACGTTCGAGTGTGGCGTCAGGTTCCGGGGAACGCTTTCATTGCTCAGCCGTAGACCGCGCATGTCTCCTTGCAAAGGGGGAATGAGATGATGTATATCATCTGAAGTTACGGTTATGCGTTACCCGACGGATCAGAAGCAGCAGACACGCGAGCGCATCGTCCGCGCCGCGTCCCGCCGATTTCGCAGCCGCGGCCCTGATGGGGCGGCTATCGCCGAGCTGATGCGCGATCTCCGCCTGACGCACGGCGGCTTCTATCGGCACTTCGGCAGCAAGGAGGGCCTTTTTGTCGAAGCGTTTGAAACGGCGCTGAAGGAGTGGAGCGACCGCGCGGTCGCCGCGATTGAGAAGGCACGGCCAGGCGGCGAGATGCAGGCACTGATCGACTCGTACCTGGACCTTGGACATTGTGAGGATACCGCCGGCGGATGCCCCGTCGCCGCGTTGGCATCCGAGATTGCACGCCGGCCGAAGGGATCGCGCGGCCCGTTTTTGCAGGCATTGCGTGCCCACATCCGCCGGATGGAGCAATACGTGCCGGGCCGCACGGTCGAGGAGCGCCGTCAGAAGACGATTGCACTCTTCACGGGGATGGCCGGCACGCTGACGATCGCTCGGGCATTTACGGACGAGCAGGACCGACGCGCCATTCTCGACGGCGCACGGAAGTTTTATCTTGCAGCCGTGAAGACGTGATCTTTTTTTGGCCTATAAGATGACATACATCATCTATGGCTTAGCTAGATTCGTGGCCGACGTTGCCGTGTTCATTGAACGCCAGGTTCATTCAATGCGTCATCCACTACAGAGGCCATCCTGAACAACTTCGGCCGCCACGTGGGGGCAAGGGTTGAACCAGATCGACTGAACCGCCGGGCACTGCACGGAGTCGACGATGGAAGCGCAAGTGATCTTCGGCATCAGCGTACTCATGGGCGTCATCGTGTGGGGGCTGATCGGCGCGCGATACATCTGGCCCGCGCTCCGGCTTAGACCTCGTCCTGAAGCGCTTCGACCGCTGCTCCTGTTGCACGCCTTTCGATACGTCGGGTTGACGTTTCTGGTGCCGGGAGTGGTCTCGCCGGCCCTGCCTGATGCATTCGCGCGTCCTGCGGCCTATGGCGACCTTGCGACATCCCTGCTCGCGCTGTTCGGGATCGCGACGCTGGGGAGTCAGCTGGGGACCATCATCGTGTGGGTGTTCAACATCGTCGGCACCGTCGATCTGCTCAACGCGTTCTATCAGGCGGATCGCGTTGGTGTGGGGATCGCACCTGGCTTGCAGGGTGCCACGTACTTCATTCCTACCGTGCTCGTACCCCTTCTCCTCGTGACGCACGCCATTGTGTTCCGAGTCCTGCTCCGACCCGAGAGTGTGGAGATCCGCCATGTTTAATCCGCGTGTGGTCGAGGTCGGATGGAACGAACACTACAAGCTGTCTCATAAACAGCGCGAACGAGCGGAAGCGAGTGAGCCACGCGAGCGGAGCGGGGCGTCGGGGTCCCCGCGAGCGAGCGTGTAAGGGGGTCCGGGGGACAAAGTCCCCCGGATGAGACTTGACGAAGGGAGGGAGGGACAAGCACGGCAAGAACAAGGCTCGGCGGTAAGAACAGCAAGAACGAGGAGCAAGACATGAACAAGAACAAGGAAAGGGAAAGCGAAGCGCGGACAGAGCGTCTTCCAAAGAACACACCCCCGGTCGCGTCGGCGCAGGAGTGGGAGGCTGCGCGCCAACAGCTCCTCGTCAAGGAGAAGGCCTTGACGCGCGCCCGTGACGCGCTGGCCGCCGAGCGTCGGCGGATGCCGTGGCTGGCCGTGGAGAAGGCGTACGAGTTCGAAGGGCCGAAGGGTAAGGCGAGCCTGCTCGACCTGTTCGACGGCCGCCGTCAGCTCATTGTTTACCGCGCCTTCTTCGAGCCAGGGGTGTTTGGCTGGCCCGAGCACGCCTGCCGCGGCTGCTCTCTGGGCGCCGATCAGGTCGCCCACTTGGCTCATCTGAACGCTCGCGGCACTACTCTCGCCTACGCCTCACGCGCGCCGCAGGCGGACATCGCGCGCCTGAAGGCGCGGATGGGCTGGGAGTTGCCTTGGTACACAATCACCGACAGCTTCGACGCGGACTTCGGCGTTGATGAATGGCACGGCCACAACGTGTTCATCCGCGACGGCGAGCAGGTGTTCCGCACCTACTTCATCAACAGCCGCGGCGACGAGGCGATGGGGAGCACCTGGAGCTACCTCGACATCACGCCGCTCGGCCGTCAGGAGACGTGGGAGGACTCGCCAGAGGGTTACCCCCAGACCCCGCCGTACAAGTGGTGGAACTGGCACGACAACTACGACGGTGAGGCTTCGCCTGACCGGAAGTGGGTCGAGGTGTCCGATGCTGGAGAAGCCGCCTTCCGAAAGCGCGACGCAGAGGCGAAGGTATGACCGATGGCGACGCCACGTGATCGCTCATGACTGAGGGGTCGAGCGTGGCGCCGCCACGACGAGTACAGGGGCTGAGGAAGGAGTGGTTGTCGTGGCTGCTGTTGTGCCATCCCGTCCGAGGCACATGATGGTCTACCAAGAGACGTTCGTGCGGCGGAATCAACACCGGATCTACGTCCGAGAATACTCGGGAGCGGAACCGACGATCATTTTGATGCATGGGTTTCCGGACAACCTGCACCTCTACGACCGTCTCATTCCCTATCTCTCGCCCCCGCGCCGGGTGATTGCCTTTGATTTTCTTGGATGGGGCGCTTCGGATAAACCCTCCGGCTATCCGTATACCGCGGCCAATCAAGTCGGTGACCTCGATGCCGTGATCACTCAGCTGCGACTTCAGCAAGTCATCCTCGTCGCGCACGACGCCTCTGGTCCACCGGCTATTGACTGGGCCCTTGACGAGTCCAAGCGCTTAGCGGGGCTGGTCTTGTTGAATACCTACTACTGCGACATGCCGACGCTCCGGCCCCCCGAGGCAATTTGGCTGTTCTCGACACCCGTGGTCAGAAATATCGCACGGCCGGTGTCGCAGATGTTTGGTCATTGGGTCTTCCGTCGCATGTTTCAGTGGCAGGTTGGGAAGTTTTTCAGAGACGCGGAAGTCAGAGATCAGTATTTGCCGCTGCTCTATCAACAGTTCGATGCCACGCCAAGTGCTCGTCCAGCCTTCTTTCGCTTGAACGAAGACTTATTGCCCACAATCCGATCACGCACAAAAAAGCTCCTGAAGCTGCCAGAGTTCAGACGGCCGGTCCGGATCATCTTTGGCGACGCAGATCCGTATCTGAATGCAGGCGTCGCCCAGCGCTTCCATGAACTCTTTTCAGGGTCTGAGCTGTTTCTTGTGCCAGGTGCTCGACACTTCGTCCAGATGGATGAACCTGCACAGGTGGCAGGGTTCATCCTTTCGATGCCACGTACAGGTAACGAGTAGGCCGCGGACGGGCGACTACGTCAGCTGGTCAGTTCTGCTCGTTCGAATCGACGAGAACGACACGATCAACGGCCTGCCCGGGCTGAATATGAGCGGGCAGGCAGGCTTGATTCAGACCAACGCCTTCGAGCTCGAAGGCCACCTCGTCAAGGGATCTACGTCGTGCGGAATCCCGACAAGCTAAGGCATTGACACTCGGATCAATTTCATCTCGCCACTCCCACGCGCGCGCCGCCACCAAATGCGTCTTGCAGTTGCGCGATGTCGAATTTCTTCATCTTCAGGAACGCCTGTGTGACCCGCGCCATCTGCTCGGGCGTTCCCTTCTCCAACATCTCGTTCATGGCGGTCGGTACGAGTTCTGCCAGGACAGCCCGTCCTGCACCCACCCGCACTGCTCCGCCGCGGGAACAGCGGAGAGCTTCTCCCAATAGCGGTCGATTTCCGCCTGCGTATCGCAAGACACCATGAAGGAGACCGACTCGTTGAACTTGAAGAGCGTCCTGCGCTGATCGCCATGAACGGTTGGCCGTTCAGCTCGAAGGCGACGACGTCGCAATCGCCCGATGGCGTGTCGCGCAGTGTCGTGACGGTGGTGATCTTCGAGTTCGGGAAGACCGAGCAGTAGAACTGCGCGGCTTCCTTGGCTTCCTTGTCAAACCAGAGATGCGGTGTGATTTGGTTTCATCGTCTTGTCCTCTCAGTTGTCCTACTGGTCCAGCTTTCAATCCCGGCCGCCGTTTACACGCGCTCGCTGAGCTGTCACTCCGCCAACGCCACTGGTATCGACCGCCGACGCGCACGTCCATCTCGCAGACCGGCATCGACCATCCGGGCGGACGGAGAACCAGTGCACCAGCGCTGGTTCCGTGTATGCCCGGTACACCAGCGGCCGGGCCGCTTTGAACGATGTGACCTTGACCTCGCGATCGCGCGGCGACGTGCAGGCAACGAATTCGCCGAACGAGTCGCCGGTGTATCCTTCCAAACGTGAGGATTTGCGCCACGCTGGAATTGCATTGATGAAGCATCGCGAAAGAGTCGCAGAGCTTCGGCGCGCGCTGCCAAAAGGTGCGACGATTCAGGATTACGAGTTCCTGGAAGGCCCAACGGTCTCGACGCAGTGATGAACCGGTCAGAAGAGTGCATTTGAGCGAACTGTTTACGGCGCCGATCGTTCGCTCCTGATCTACCACTCATGTCGGAAAGAAGCAAACAAGTCCCTGCCCGATGTGCACGGCCTGGATCGACAGCTTCAACGGCGTTGTCATGACCTGGCGCAAAACGTCGACCTGGCGATTGTCGCCGCGCGCTCTTCCAGCTACGTGCGGGCACACGCGCGGAAGAGAGGTTGGGACAAACTACGTCTGCTAAGCGCCGGTGAAAACGCGTTCAAGTACCATCTCGGCAGCGAGGACCGCGAAGGACATCAGGATTCGACGATTTCGGTTTTTACTCGAGACAGTGACGGCATGTTGCGCCATTTTTACAGCGTTCATCCCCGGCTGGCCCACGACATCAAGGAGCGCGGCATCGATGAGTACAACCCGATTTGGAATGTCATGGACCTGACGCCACAGGGTCGAGGGAATTGGCGCGCGTCGCTCGATTACGGTACGAAGGTGCAAGCGCCGCGGCCACACATCCAGCCGCACGCGCCGACGGCGAGAGCACGGTGACATCACACCGCCGACGCCACCGGGCCAGGGCTCCCGTCGAAAGCCAGCGACAGCCTCCACCGGCCCGGCAATCCGGCCGAGGTTCCACTGGGACCACAGCCGGATGCCGGTGCTACGCGTGCATTCAGAGTTGCACGACGCTGGCCATCTGTTTGGCCTCGTTGTACGTCCGATCACCCGTGCGGGCTCTGTCGGTGGGTATCACAAACGCGACGAGCTCGACGACCTTGTCTCCAGCGAACCGATAGATGTCGCAGAAGGTATAGGCGATCGCTGGGCCGTTCTTCTTTTCCGGCATCACCATGTCGCCGCGCGTGACGACGGAATCACCTTCGGCGATGGTCTGGTGAATGGTGAACCGCGGCGGCTGAGGATTCATCGAAGCCAACCATTTTCGGATGGGATCCTTGCCCCTCACTGTCGTATCGCCAACCATCGTCCAGGTGAGGTCGTCGGTGCAGAACGACAAAACCTTCTCCAGGTTGTTCTCGGCGAATCCCTCATTGATCCGCTGAACGATTTCCTTCCGATTAGCAGCCATGAATGTTCTCCTTTGTGCGTGCAAATGCTGTCACGAGACCACGCTACAACCCGATGACACGATGGTCACGATGATCCCAGAGGTTTTCCTTCGTGTTCATCGAGTCATCGTGTTCATCGTGACCCAGTAGCCGTCGGCGCGTTCAGCCTGATCTTGGTTTATGAGATAGGTTGTAGTGTCATCTACCGCATCCGCGTCACGCGGAAGTCGCCCTCGAGTCTCCACGTGCGTCCATCAGGGTTCAGCGCCTCGCCGGTCCAGTGGAACGAGTGTGCGGTGATCTCCGAGAAGGTCCAACGTGTCGGCGTTCCATCGGGCCGGGTGCCGATCTGGACGATGTCCGGGCCGATGCGCCGCCCGATCTGGCGCTCGTGGTGGTCGCCCGCGGGATTTGTCCAGGTGATCTGCCACGCCTGCAGCGAGGGATCCCACACGCGTAGCGTCGTGCCGTACATGTTCATCATCTTGTCGGACCATCCGGTGCGATCCGCCACCTTTGGCATGATCCAGACGTCCTGGATCGCGCGCCCCTCCAGTGCCCATCCGAAGTGCGCTTCTCCCTTCAGGGCCCGGCCGGACACGTCGATGCCCCAGTACACGCGGATATCGAGCTCCCAACTGCCGACGAGCCATCCGTAGATGTCGGCCGATTCCGGGATGTCAGCCGCGCGTCCAGGAGACGCGAGCAGGGCGCTTCGACTATCAAGATGTTCTGCAGTCTGTTGGACTCCCATTGGTTGCCTCGTCACTCCTTCGTGAGCTCGTGCTCGTCAACGCCTTTGGGATAACGATCTCCCACGAGATTCAGCCTCACGCCATGCTCCAGGAGCGCTTTGAGTCCGGCCAGCATCAGCGTGAACCCTTGTGTCGAATCGGCCACGTACTTCACGAGCTGATCTCCGTTGCCCGTGAAGCCGGACTCGGTGACCCTCACGAACGTCGTGCCGTCGTCCAGAGGCTCGAACGTCCACTCAACCGTCGTGGGTCCGCTGTATCCCGGCCACTCGATGACGATTCGATGGTTGGGTTCGATTACTTTGGCAGTGACCTGGATCGAGACGTCGTACATCTCCCAGTCCCATCGAATCGGCCGCCCGGCCACGAGCCGTCCGGTGCTACTGGTAAACCAGAATTGCGTGGTGATCTCGGGGTTCACGATTGCTTCGAACACGTCGGCGACCGGCTTTCGAATGAGCATGCCGGTTTCCGTGATCGGCATTCGTGTGAGGAGAAGGCTCTCTGCCTGGAGAGTGCTCATGATGCCTCCTTTGAAACAGCGCGCTCAGTCGCGCGGGAAGTGCCGAGCGCTCGGCGAGGCCCTTGCCGCAGGTGCGTGGCTCGTCCACGCTCATCCCTCACGGACCCCTGATCGCAGACTAGATCCATCGACGATCGTGGGCAAGCTGATCGTCAATCGCTTGCACACCTCATCCGGCAAGGACGAGTCTGATCCGAACAGCAGCGCTGGCCGAGCCGGCACTTCCCCCACGCTACGGCCCGTGGCATGACCGAGCACATCGATGTGCATGACTGCATATCTCAGTCCACAGTCGACACGTCGAGCTCGCCGAGCCGCGCCGGATTGCCGATGACCTCGATCTCGGTGATCTTGCCGTTCGCGATCGTGAATTACAAATGCAGTCAGCCCAGGATCGGCACGACATTGTGCCAGATCGGAAAGCGTCACCAGACCCGTTTTGCCATGCGAGGAAGAGAAAGATACGCTAGCGCTCCTCGGAGATCGGATCGCGAAGTGGCTGGCTATGATTGACATCAGCAACGAGAGCAGGTTCAGACCGTCGATGATCGCCCCTTGCCGATCCGCCCCTGACGCGTCGTTCGCGCTCACGAAGTGGTACATCGACTGCGTCGCCGAGGATGGACGGGTAGCGATCTGCTACTGGGCATCGCTGTCCTGGCGCCGGCTGTCGCTGGTCTGGCAGGGCCTGACGGTGTACGAGACGGGGTGTCCACCCTTCGAGCAATCGGCGATCGGCCGCAGCCGACCGCCGGTGAACGACCAGGGACGAATCAGCTGGCTGAGTCGGCAGCTTGGCGCCGTCGTGATGGCCGAGGCGCGGCAACCACCGTTTGGCGTGCGTCTCTTCGAGGAACATTCGCGCTACGTCGACTGGCATTGTGAAGCGCCTGTAGCGCACGTAACGATCGAGGTGGCTGGCCAGCCGCGTCTCCACGGTTGCGGATACATCGAGCATCTGACGCTCACCATCCCACCATGGCGGCTGCCGCTCGACGAGATCCGGTGGGGGCGATGGATTGATGATGCCGCGACCCGGTCGCTCGTGTGGATCGACTGGCGCGGTCCCGGGGCGAACTGCTGGACGTTCGTAGATGGCGTGAGGGCGCCGGGTGCCGCGGTCGGTGACGATCGGGTGACGAACGGCGCGGTCGTGCTCGGGTTGGAGCCGCCGCGTATCCTGACGTGCCGGGCGCTCGATCTGGTCATCGCACGCGTTCCCGGCCTGTGGGCGGTGGTTCCACCCGCGCTCCTCGCGTGGCACGAGACGAAGTGGGCCAGCCGCGGGACTCTGTGCCAGGCAGATGATGCGGCGATCGCCGGGTCCGTCATTCACGAGCGGGTTGTCGTCCGATGACGCAGGTCACGTCATTGCCGTCAGAGACCGGCATCGCCGCTCGGGCGGCGTATGCGGGACTGTTTATGCTCGCGCTCCCGGGGCTCCTGGCGGCGTGGGCGATGCGGCTCGACAGCTTGCTGCCGCTTCCAGTCATCGAAGCGCCTGCGCTAGGTTCCGCGCTCGCAGCAGGCGGCATAGCGCTGATGGCCGCGGCGATGTGGACCCTGTGGGTGCGTGGCGGCGGGCTCCCCGCCAGCCCGTTTCCTCCGGTGCGGCTGGTGACCGACGGCGTTTACGGGATCTTCGCTCATCCCATCTACGTCGGTGCGGCCTCGACCGCGTTCGGCGTGTCGCTGCTCGCCCGGTCCGGCGCCGGCTTCTGGATTGTTTCGCCGACGCTTGCGCTTGTGATTGCAGCGTTCGTGATCGGGTTCGAACGGGATGCAACCCGCCGCCGTTTCGGGACGGCTGCGACCCCATGGCTGCGTCTGCCGGCGGCGAGCACGGAACCGCCGACGTTGCGCGACCGCGCTGTCTGCTACGTAATGGTGTTTCTGCCATGGGCCGTCCTCTACCAGGCAGTCGAGCTGCTTGGCGTTCCACCGGATGCGACCATCGCCTACTTCGACTGGGAACTGCGTGCGCCGGTCGTGCCGTTTACCGAGGCGTTCTATGCCGGGACCTATCTCTTCGTGCTCGCGGCGCCGCTGGCGGCCCGCCGTGCCGTCGACTTGCGCTCGTTCGCGCGCAGCGGGATGTGGGCTACGGCGCTGATCATTCCATGCTACCTGCTGGTGCCGTTGATCGCGCCAGCGCGCCCGGTGACTGGCAATGGCTTCTGGCAGACGCTGATGCGGTGGGAGCGCGTGTTCGACCAGCCCGTCACCGCGTTTCCCGCCTTCCACGTTGTCTGGGCCTGCCTGGCCGCCGAGCTGTGGACGAAAACGTTCCCTCGACAGAGGATGCTGTTTCAGGCATGCGTTGCGGCAAGTGCGATGAGCTGTTTTACGACGGGTATGCACGCCATTGTCGACGTCGTCGGCGGATTCGTCGCCTACGTGCTCATTACGCGAGCGGCGCGTCGTCTGGCGAGCAGTCTGCGCTGGCGCGGAGCAGATCGCGAACACGTGGCACGAGGTCTCCCTGGGTAAGGTAAGGCTCCTGATGCACGGCGGCTTCGCGGCCGTCGGCGCGATGCTGGGCGTTGCCGTAGCGGTGTCTCTCGCGGGGCCGGACGCGACCGGCTGGATCCTCGCCATGACCGGCGCCGCCGTCTTCGGCGCGGCGCTATGGGCTCAGCTGCTCGAAGGCTCGGCGGTCCTGCTGCGTCCGTACGGATACTTTGGATCCGTTATCGCCGTCGCCCTCGTTGCGCTCGTCGGGGCACTCGCGGGCGCCGACCTCTGGGTCATCTTTGCGGCATTTGGTGTGGGTGCGACGGTGACGCAGGCCGTCGGCCGGCTCCGGTGCCTCGTTCAGGGCTGCTGTCACGGTCGCGAGGCGCCGGCAGACATCGGGATTCGATATGTCCATCCGCGATCGCGCGTTGTGCGGCTCGCCGGTCTGGCCGGCACGCCAGTGCACCCAACCCCGGTCTACTCATTCATCTGGATGGTTCTGGTCGGCTTCGCGATGCTCCGGTTGTGGACCGTTGGCGCGCCGCTGCAGTTGATTGCCGGCCTGTACTTCATCCTGACGGGCGCGGGCCGCTTTGCCGAAGAACATTTCCGAGGCGAGCCGCAGACGGCGATCGTTGGTGGCCTGCGGCTGTACCAGTGGCTCGCGATTCTCTTCGTGCTCTGCGGCGCTGCGCTCACCACGCTCGGTGCGACTCCGGCACCGCCACCTGCAGGACTCACCGTGGACGTCGTGCCTGCTCTCCTTGGTGTCCTGCTGGCCACGTACGTCGCTTACGGCGTCGATCTGCCGCGATCGAATCGCCGTTTCTCGCGGCTCGTCTGACCCACGCTCCAGGTGTTCGGATTATAGAGAGATGTCCGACGCGTTCTCGCCCTACCATCGGCGGCTGTTCGTGTTTCTCTGCGTCGCGACGTTTTTCGAAGGCTATGATTTCATCGCGCTCAGCCAGATACTGCCAAACTTGCGCGCTGACCTGGGCCTGGGACCGGAATGGTCAGGCTACCTGGTCGCGTTCATCAACCTGGGTACCGTCCTCGCCTATCCGCTCATACGCCTCGCGGATCGCTGGGGGAGAAAGCCGGTGCTCACGATTACGATCGTCGGGTACACCGTCTTTACCGTTCTGTCCGGACTTTCCCCGAACGTTTATGCCTTCGCAGGCGCGCAGTTGCTGGCGCGGATCTTCTTGATTGCGGAGTGGGTCATCAGTTCGGTTGTCGCCGCGGAAGAATTCCCCGCCGACCGGCGGGCGATGGCGATCGGGGTGATTGGCGCCTTCTCAGCGTTCGGCTCAATCGTCTGCGCGGGAGTCGGGCCGATGCTCCTGGCGACGGCGTACGGCTGGCGCGCGCTGTTCTTGGTGGGTGTCGCGCCGCTCGTGCTGCTTGGATTCTGCCGTCGCAGTCTGCGCGAGACGCGCCGTTTCACCGAGCAGATCAAAGTCCAGGAGCGCACCGGATCGCCGTCCCGATCGTTCTTCAGCATCTGGCGCTCGGCTCACCGCGGGCGCATGCTGAAGCTCGGCGGCATCTGGTTCGTTACCTACATCTGTACGCAGAACGCGGTCACCTTCTGGAAGGAATTCGCGGTCGCCGAGCGCGGATTCGACGACCAGCAGGTCGGCCTGGCGATCGTGGTCTCCGCGTTCGGCGCGCTCGGGATGGCGTTCTTTGCGGGCAAGCTGCTGGATGTGGCGGGGCGCCGCGCGGGCGCCACCATCATCTTCGGCAGCGGCGCGCTCGGCATCTGGGGCGCGTACACATTTCACGGGTTCTGGCCACTCACACTGGCGCTCGCCTTCGCGATCTTTTCCGCGAGCGGCGTGCTCGTCGTGCTCAATACCTACAGCACGGAGCTCTTTCCTACCGATATGCGGGCGGACGCCTTCGCGTGGTCGAACAACCTGATCGGCCGCATCTCGTACGTCTTCTCGCCGCTGTTTGTCGGCCTCGTGGCGCGCGAGGCCGGATTCGGCAACGCAGTCCGACCGACTGCGGTGATGCTCGTCATCGCGCTGATCATGATCTTCACGTTCTTGCCGGAGACGCGAGCACGGGAGCTCGAAGACACCGCCCGCGTGTGATCGCGACCAGTTCCGGTCGGTCGCAAACGGCCTGCTGCACTTTTCTCCCCAGTCTGCCGCGCAGATACGCCTGGACGTCAACAGCACCCTGGCCGCGGTTCGATTCTCGGTTGGCAAGTAATCGCACCCTACCAACGGCCACGGACGCGCTGTCGCACCGTGACATCCCGGCACATCTCTGAGAGCCCGATTCATCTCGTATCGCGCACAGTACGCCGCGCGATACGAGAGCGTCGCGACGACGATGCCACGGAGCACGTCGATGCGCATATCTCAGTCCACGAGTCGACACCTCGAGCTCGCCGAGCCGCGCCGGATTGCCGATGACCTCGATCTCGGTGATCTTGCCGTTCGCGATCGTGAAGCGGAGCGCTCTGCACCAATCGTCCCTGCGGGGCCACGACGACGCCGATGGCCCCATCCACGAGCGCAGGCTGCGTGAGCCGCGCCATGTGCCCATAGGCGACCGCCCCCTTCGCCCAGACGGCCGCGCCGCGGATCTCGGTCGGCGCGCCGGCCGCCATGTCCGCGCGAACCACGAGATCCGGATCGAGGACGGCGAGAAGGCCTTCGAAGTCGCCAGCGCGTAATGCGGAAATGAAGGCCTCGACGACCTCGCGCTGCCGAACGAGATCGGGGTCGGGGGCCCCGCCGCCGCGCACGCGGCGCCGCGCGCGGCTGGCGAGCTGCCGCGTCGCCTCTGCGGAACGGCCGACGATCGGCGCGATCTCCTCGAACGGCACCGCGAACATGTCGTGCAGCACGAAGGCGAGCCGTTCCGCCGGCGTCAGCCGGTCGAGCACGACGAGCAGCGCGAGCCCGACCGAATCCGCGAGGAGCGCTTCCTGCTCGGGGCTGCTTCCGCTCGTGCCGGTCGCGACCGGCTCCGGCGCGTCCGGGGTCAACGGCTCCTCGCGCCGCGATTGGCGCGACCGCAGCATGTCCAGGCACACGCGCGCGACGACCGTGGTCAGCCATCCGCCGAGGTTGTCGATCTCCGCGCTATCGGCGCGGCTGAGCCGGAGCCACGCTTCCTGAACCGCGTCGTCCACCTCGCCCAACGAGCCGAGCATCCGGTAGGCCACGGCGCGCAGATGGGCTCGGTGCTCTTCGAATTGCTCGGCCAGATAATCGCGTTCGTTCATCGGTCACACTTCCTTGTCGCGTTCCGTCATAACCCTGACGGACGAACGGCTCGCAATGTGACGGCGAGAGATGACAATAGAAGCTGTCTCATAAACCTGACGCTCGTTTCAAGGTGCGAGCGAGCATGGCGCCCGCCTCCGCGCCGAAGGCGCTACGGCGAGGTCTCGCCGGAGCTTCAGCGTAGGCGGAAGCGAGCCACGCAAGCGGAGCGCGCCGGCAAAGCGGCGCGCGAGAGCGCGTGTCGGGGAGTCCGAGGGGCGAAGCCCCTCGGGTAAGAATCGTGCCCCACGAGGCCAATCAGTCTTACCGGGATGTGCTGCGGGACCGGCAGGTGGCTGGTCTTCTGCTCGGTGATCTGTTAGCCAACGCCGGCACGGGAATGATCATCGTGGCGATGCCCGTGCAGACCCTTTCGATCCACGGAAGTGTGCCGAAGGCCATCGCCATCGGGCTGGTCGAGGCCGCGCCGTTCGTCCTCTCCACGATCCTGGCATTGGCGATCGGACTGGGACGGATCAGGGTGCCGCCTCGAACCCTCCTGATCGCCGACTGTGTGCTGCGGTCGCTGACGTTCGCCTCGCTTGGCATCCTGGCCGTCACCGACCAGCTGACATTGCCGATCTTGATGGCCGGTCTCTTCTTCGGTGCCACCTTCCGGCTGGCCGGATCGAGCAGCCGGCGCCTGCTGGCCACTTCCCTGGCCGGCGACACGGGACGGTTCGCCGTCAACGGGCTGCTCGGGTTGAACGCCACCTTCGCGCTTTACATCGTCGGGCCGATCCTGGGCGGTGTCATCGTCGCATCCACCAGCGCAGGCGTCGCGCTGTTCTTCGACTCGTTCGGTGCCTTGATCCTGCTGGCCGCCGTCCTGATGTCGGTTCCCCGAACCGCCAAAGACCCCGACGCGCTTCGTCGCCCACACTCCCACCAATCGGGGTGGCGGATCCTGCGCCGCCGGCCGGTTGCCGCGCGCCTGCTCGTCGTGGAGTTCTTCTTCAACTTCTTCTACATGCCGATCGAGGTGGCGCTTCCCCTCTACGTACGCGAAACACTGAACGCCGACGCCTCTGGCCTGGGTCTCATGTGGGGTGCACTGGGGGTTGGCGCGTTCGTCGGCGCCGCCTTGGTGAATCAGCTCCGACACCTTCCGCAGCGTCATCTACTCATCGCGATCATCGGTCTGTGGGCGATGTGCCCGATCGCCCTTGCATTCGTCGGTAATCTGACCCTTGCGATGATCGTGTTTGCTCTCGGCGGCCTGGTGTGGGCGCCCTTCACCCCCGTCGCGTACAGCTTCCTCCAGTCCGGGCTCGAGCCTGACGAACAGCAGCAGGTCGTCACGCTCTGGACCACCGGCTCCATGGTCGCCGCCCCGCTTGGCCTGATGGTTGGTGGACCACTCATCGAGCTGGCCGGGACCACCGGAGGGCTCGCGTTGTCCGGTGGACTGACCCTGCTGTTGCTTCCGATTGCGGCACTGGCCGTTCTCAGGCGCGAGCGAGCATTGCGAGCGAGCCACGCGACCGGAGCTCGCCGGCGAAGCGGCGAGCGAGAGAGCGTGTAGGGGAGTCCGAGGGGCGAAGCCCCTCGGATTAGAATGCGCGTCGGTCACACTTCCCCGTCGCGTTTCGTCATGGTAGCAACGCGGCAGCGCCCGCGAATGTGACATCAAGGAGGAAACCGATGAAGATCAAACTGACCACCGTGCACGTCGACGACCAGGAGAAGGCCCTGCGCTTCTATACCGAAGTCCTGGGCTTCGTGAAGAAGGCCGACTTCAGCCAGGGGCCGTATCGCTGGCTCACGGTGGCCTCGCCAGAGGACCCGGACGGCACGGAGCTGCAGCTGGCGCTCGACAACAACCCGGCGGCCAAGGCCTACCAGCAGGCGCTGTTCCAGCAAAGCCAGCCCGCGGCCATGTTCTTCACCGACGACGTGCAGGCCGATTACGAGCGGATGAAAGCGCGCGGCGCCGAGTTCACCATGCCGCCTACGGACGTCACCGCTTCCACGATCGCCATGGTGAACGACACCTGCGGCAATCTCATTCAGGTCACGCAGCTGAAGCGCTGGTAGGACTCTGAACATGAGCGACGAGACTGCCGGCGCAGCACGTCTAACCTTAGGGCCGGACCCGCTCGTGACCGGCAAGCGCGTGCTCCTCGCCCTCGGGCTCTGGCTGCTCGCTGCGGTCGTCATCGGGACGGCGACCGTCTTCGCCGCTCGCGGCAGCGGTGCAGACGCCGTCGCGGCGATCGTGGTCGGCGAGGTCTACACGCTGCTCATTGTCGCCCTGATGATCGTCTTTCGCCCGCGCGCGGCACAGGCGCTGGGGCTGGTCCGTTGTCGCCGCGCCGACGTCGGCCTTGCATTCGCCGCATGCGGGGCTGCGTACCTCATCGCGGCGGCGATTCAATCGGCTGTCGGGCCGTGGCCCTGGTCGAGCTCGATGGCGATCTTGACGGCGATGGGGTCCGATGACGGTCGCCTCGCGACGGCGGGGCCGGCCGTGGCCGGGATCATTGTCATTCGCGCCTGCGTGCTCGCCGCGCTGGGAGAGGAGACGTTATTTCGGGGCGTGCTGTACACGTGGCTCCGGCAGCGGCTTCCGGCGAGCGCTGCGATCCCCGTCTCCGCCGCGGCACATGCCGCGATCCATGGCTTCCCTGCGATTCTTCCCCTCGCTTTCATCATGGGGCTCGGCTTCGGTTGGGTGCGTGAGCGATCCGGTTCAACGGTGCCAACGGTCATCGTTCACGCGGTTCACAATGCCGCGCTGATCGCGTGGGCGTACTACGCCACCGGCTGGACTGCGCGGCTGCCGACGTGGGGAGGCTCGTGAGCGACGGACGACTTCATGCACAGCAGCGGGCGGGGCATCAACGCGAGTTGACCGCGGATGCGGACTCGTCAGTCGCGCACCTGAGTCGAATAGCGAAGCGCGATACTACGCCGAGACACACACGCGCGCGCTTTCCCACAGAACGGATTCCTGCTCGAACGTTTTGCGATACGCCTCGATAACGGCCTGAACCGATTGCCGCGCCGCCGGCGTCTCGGGATGGACCAGGAGCAGGACCTTCGACTGCTCGTGATCGAGGTTGCCAGCGGGTGTCCGCCACTGGCCCTCCGCCTCCCACACGGTCAGTCCGTCGGGAAACCGCTTGGTCACTTCATCGCGCAAGAACATCTGCCACTCGAGCTCGCTGACGGAACCCTTTGGCCGCGCGAGCCCGAAATACAGCGTCGTGCGGAGCTGCGTGGCCGACGAGCCGCCGCAGTCCATGGCGATCGTGAATCCCTGCGCCTCGACCGGGGGCTGCAGGTGGCCGCCGGCGACGAAGCCGGCGGCGAAGATCGACGTGCCCAGAGTGATCATCAGCGCTCGCATGGGACCATCTCCTTGCGTCAACTGTTGGCCGGCACTGTTCGTCTTGGTCATTGTTAGCTGGCTTCGCCGGCGACCGCCCACTGTCCATGGCTGGCCGATGTTCCCCTTGTGCGCTGTGGGCGTCAAGTCCCCTGCGCTGAGCCATTCCGCACCGTTCCTGCGCCTTTCAGGACGGAGGTCGACATGGCAACGCGAAACACCGCCGCCGGGGTTCTGCTGATCGTGGCATTTGCGCTCGTCGCGCCCGCTGCTGCCGTCGCGCAACGACCGGACGAACGGCTGGCGAAGGTCGTACAGCCCGGCGACACCGTGACGGTGACGCCCACATCCGGCCTGCGCCGGCAGGGCGTGGTCGTCGACCTGAGACCGGACGCGATGGTGCTGCGGAAGGGCGATACCCACGTCATCATCCCGCTGACCACGGTCAAGACCGTGCGGCTTCACCAGCGCCGCGAGCTGAACCCCATGGCCAAAGCGATGTACGACATCGCTGGGACCTGCAATGACGTCAGCTGCGCCATAGGGGCCCTCGTCTATGTCGGCATCGGCGCCGCCGCCGAAGGGATCGACGATCTCGCGCACCCGGCGAAAGTGGTCTACCGAAGATAGGTCAGCTGAGGTTTGATCGGCGAGCCGTGTCCTGCAGCCCGGATGGATATCCGGGCTGCAGCGATACGCGCGCAACAGCGCTCGAGTTCCGCGAGGTTCCGGCGGCGGCGCGAGGTTATTGCGGTCGTGTGAAGGTCACTGACACGCGCCTACCAACTGCGGATCGCCTCATCAACTTCGCGCTCAGCTTGATCTCGAGCGTATCCGTAACGCTCCTGGATCTTCCCGATCAGTTGGTCGCGTCGACCCGCTGCCTGATCCAGCTCGTCGTCCGTCAGTCGGCCCCATTGTTCCTTCGCCTTGCCCTTAATCTGTTTCCAACTGCCTTCTATCTGGTCCCAGTTCATCGCATTGCTCCTTTCTCGTAAGAGGAAGCAATAGAAGTGCCTTCTTTTGACGGCGGAAGGTTTGCAACAGCAGCGAATGTGTTGTCGAACTTTTCGGCCGGCCGCCTCGCCGACGAGCTCGCCAACGTCGCTCCGCCAGAGGTCACCACTATCATTCGCGATCAGCTCGCACAGCTGTGTCAGAGCCGTCACAGCGGACTGCTGAACAGATGATCGTATCGAAGAGCAGCTCGATCGGGCTTTCAAAGAAGACGATGAATGGGACAAGGACAAACTGGACTTGACGTTCGATTCGAAAGCGGGAGTCGTCACAATTACGGGAGATGCGCCGTCCGAGGCAGTGAAGGCGCGCGTCGGACAGAAAGTACGTACCATTCCAGGCGTGAAGGACCTCGTCAATAATCTCAAAGTCCCAGCCAAGAAGTAGTCTCGCCGGGGTTGGGGCTTGCGCTTCTCACCCTTCCTTCAAACCATCGCCCACACACAGCACGAGGAAAGCCTCAAGAACCCCGACCATCCGTGCGTCGAATCGGTACGCTTGGGAAGGAAGGTGGCGGGGGGCGGGCGGAGTGCCCCTGGCGTACTTTGGGAAAGGCTCCCTTCACACGGTCGTGCGTGCGAGCCGCGATGGAAGATCGCCGGGGAAGCGCCGATCAGCGCGCCGCGTCCGCCCCAGTAGCTCGTCCAGGCTTGCCGACCCTCGGGAATTCGACTACAGTCCGTGATCCGGCATGGCTGCGGACGAGCCAGGTGCGGCACTCTCATCCAAATACAAGCTTCTGCGCTCGCTTGGCGCGGGCGGCATGGGATCCGTGTACCTTGCCCGCGATATCACGCTCAACCGTGACGTCGCGATCAAGTTCATCGCGTTGAGCAAGGCCGACGACGCGACTGCTCGCCGACGACTCGTGCGCGAAGCGCAGGCAGCCGCGGCACTGGACCATCCTTTCATCTGCAGCGTCCACGAAGTCTCCACCGAAACCGACGGGCAGCCTTACATCGTCATGCAGTTCGTGGAGGGCGAGACGCTCGCTGATCGATTGCGTCGCGGCCCGCTGGACCCTCGAGCCGCGCTTACGCTGACGGCCGATATCGCGGATGCCCTTCGGGCCGCTCATGCGCAGGGCGTCATCCACCGCGATCTCAAGCCGCAGAACATCATCATGACCCCGTCGGGCCGGCCAAAGCTGCTCGACTTCGGTATCGCCCATGTTCTCCAGACGACGACGCCTGCGATCGGTGAGGACGAGCCAACCTACACAAACCTGACTGGCCCGAATCAGGTGATCGGAACACCCCGATACATGTCGCCAGAGCAACTGCAACAGCGGCCTGTCGACGGCCGAAGCGATCTCTTTGCGCTTGGCGCGGTGCTGTTTGAATGCCTGACGGGACGCCCGGCGTTTCCCGGACGCACCTCGATTGAAATCGGCGGTCATGTCTTGATGTCCGAAGCGCCGGTTGTCTCCAGCCTGCGGCCGGAGCTGACCGCGCGGCACGATGAGATCGTTTCGAGACTTCTCGCGAAGGACCCGTCGAGCAGATTCCAGTCCGCGGAGGAGCTGCTCGGCGCCTTGCGCGTGCTCGCCCCGAGCGACACCCACACTGTGCTCGCCGCCACTACGCCGTCGACTCGCCGCTTTGCGGTCGCCGCGACGCTTGCCATCCTCGCCATTCTGGGTGCGGGAATGGGCATTTGGCTCTGGCAGCGTGGGGCGCCTGTTCCTCAGCCGACCGCGGAGGCACGGCAATGGTATCAGCGCGGAACGGAATCGATACGAAACGGTGCCTACTACAGTGGACGTCTGGCGCTCGAAGAAGCCGTGCGACTCTTCCCCACGTATCCACAGGCCTTCGCGCGACTGGCTGAAGCCCACAGCGAGCTGGATGAGGAGCGCGAGGCGCAGAACGCCTTGCTGCGCGTCACCCAAGTGCTTCCCGATCGGTCGCGCCTCGACGCGGACGAAAGCCTGACGATCGATGCGATCACGGCCATCGTGCTTCGGGATGTCGAGCGCGGTGTGAATGCGTACCGGCAGCTCGCCGAACGTCGACCCCGCGAGGCTGGCGTGTGGCTCGATCTCGGTCGGGCGCAGGAAGCCGCCGCCGGTCGCGCGGAAGCCCGTCGCAGCTACGAACGCGCGACCGAGATAGATTCGCAGTACGCAGCAGCCTACCTTCGACTCGGCTCGCTCGATGCTCAAGAGGGCCGGCGCGCGCAAGCGGAGGCGGCGATCGAAAACGCAGAGCGCTTGTACAAGATTGCATCGAGCGCCGAGGGAGAGACTGAAGCCCTTCTTCGACGAGGGTCGCTTCTGAACGCCCTCGACGACGTCGCCGCCGCTCGCAGCGCCCTCGAGCGGGCACATACGCTTGCGTCGAGCATGGGAAGTCGATATCACGAAATCCGGGCCAAGCTTGAACTCACAGCGGTCACGGCCTCGGAAGGACGGCTTCGTGACGCCGAGCTCCTGGCCACACAGGCCGTTGACGCCGCACGCGTCGCAAATCTCGACACGGTCGCGGCGGAAGGCCTCGTCGAGCTCGGCACCGCACTTCAGTTAAGGCGCGATCTCGACGCCGCGCAAGCGCAGCTCGATCGCGCGATAGCACTGGCGGAAGAACGCGGCGCCCGGCGTGTGGCGACACGTGCCAGGCTCCAACTCGCAAGCCTACTTTTGTCGCGCGGCAAACCCGCGGACGCTATCAAGCTCGCCGAGAACGAGTTCGCATTCGTCCGGGCCCAACGGTACCCGCGATTCGAGCTGACCGCCCTCGTCATCATCTCGCGAGGCCAGGAAGACCTGAGTCACTACGAGGACGCGCGCGTGACGGCTCAGCGGGCTCTGGAGATCGCACAGAAGATTCAGGACGACACGCAGGTCGCCCTGGCGCTCGAGAACCTCGCCGGACAGTCGTCGACGCTGGGGTTTCTGCCCGACGCACTTCGCTATCGAGAGCGCGCGGAGGAGATACATCGTCGGCAAGGCAACGCCTACGTTTTGCCCTTCGATCTAACCAACAGGGCCGAACTGTTGATTCGACTCGGTCATGGCGACAAAGCGGAAACACTGCTTCGCGAGGTGGACGCGGGGATCGCCAAGGGGATCGATGCCTATCTCGGCCGCGCGCGGAGGCAGAGGGTTCTGCGAACACTTCGCGCGACTATTGACGGACGCTACAGGGAGGCGGTCACGCTGGGCCTAGAGGTCGGATCCGGCACGGGCAAGACGCCCGATGGGACCGCGCTTCTCGCGTCGGCCCTCGTCGATCATGCCCGCGCACGTTTGCGCAAGGGAGGAACCTACGCCGAGCCACCCCTGCCACCGTCGGTGGCGCTGCCTACGGCCCGGGAAATCCGCTACTGGAGGATTGCGACGCGACTGGCATCAGGCCAGGCCGCAAAGGCCTTGGCCGACGCGACGGCATTGCTCGAGGAAATGTCCCGTGCCCCCTCGAGCGAACTGGAGTGGCGCGTGAGCGCGATGGGCGGGGCAGCAGCACGCCAAGCCGGTCGCCCCGACGTCGCGCGTGCCCTCGCGGAGCGCGCGCGGCAGGCTTGGCAGCGCCTCGAGACTAGTTGGTCCACTGATATCTCGATGTACAGCGCTCGACCCGATATACTCGAGCTGCGCCGACAAGACGGCCTCGAGAATCTTCCGCATCTGGGAGGAGCACGGTAGTGCAGACAACACTCGTCCTCATCGTCGTTGCCGCTTGCGTGGCGCTCTACCTGTGGAAGCGCAAGAAGCCATTCGGTGGCGACGAAGATCGGCCGGAGATCATCGTCAGGAACGACCGGCTCAGCATCGAAACCGATAAAGAGTGGGTGTCGTTGTCGCCGTCACACAACAAGTGGAAGCCAGATCACGCTCTGGGAAAGTCGGTCAAAGAGTTCGAAGTCACAGTCGAGAACTCGCAAGACTGCTCGATAGGGAAGAGGATGACGGGCGACTCCGTCACAATCGTCTACATGGCTGACTCCCAGCGGCGCAAAATCAAGGTGACACGGAAGCGCAACCCCTCGAAGACCAACGAACCGATCGTCGACGCCGACGTGCGTCTGAAGCATCACAACGGCGATCTGAAGAAGCTAAAGCACGATAGCGATTCTGTAGACCGAATCATCGAGGTTGCGGTGGCGGGCTACACTCCCTGCACGTGCCCTGACCGCGCCGGCCAGCCCGTCGTCGTCAGGATCAACATGACTTACGAGTAGCACGTGCTACGACGTCCTGAACCGGACTCAGTAGCGATTCATCGCAGTATCGGAAACCTCAGCTGAGGTTTTGCAGTATTCTAGGCGCGCGACGGCGTCTCCCCCGGAACGCGCCGCCCCTCCTGAATGATCGGCCAGACCATTTCGCACTACCGGATCGTCGAGCGCCTCGGTGCCGGCGGCATGGGCGTTGTCTACCGCGCCGAGGACGTCCGGCTGCGACGCGCCGTTGCGCTGAAGTTCCTGCCGATCGAGGCGACGCAGGATCGCGACGCCCGCGACCGGCTCGTCGCCGAGGCGCAGACGGCCTCCGCGCTCGATCATCCGAATATCTGCACGATCTACGAGATCGACGAGACGCCAGACGGCCGCATGTTCCTGGCGATGTCGTACTACGAAGGGGAGACGCTGAAGGAGCGGATCGCCCGCGGGCCGATGGCGATCGACGAGGCGCTCGACGTCGCGATGCAGGTGACGCGCGCGGTGGCGGCAGCCCACGATGCCGACGTCGTCCATCGCGACATCAAGCCGGCGAACATCATGCTGACGCGGCGCGGCGAGGTGAAGCTCCTCGACTTCGGCATCGCCAAGCTGGCCGGCCGCACCGTGCTGACGCGCACCGGCACGACGGTCGGGACCATCGCCTACATGTCGCCGGAGCATCTCATCGGCCAGGGCGGCGATGTGCGGTCCGACGTCTGGGCGCTCGGCGTCGTGCTCCACGAGATGGTCGCCGGCAGCCTGCCGTTTACCGGCGAACACGAGGTCGCGCTGATGGCCGCGATCGCGAACGCAGCACCTGCGCCGCTCCGCGCCGCCCGCCCCGATGCCCCTCCAGAATTGGACCATGTCGTCCGCCGCGCGCTCGACAAGAACCGCGACACGCGGTACCAATCCGCGCACGAGCTACTTGCAGACATCGAGTCGTTGCGCGAGCGCCGTTCCGGCGCCGCAGCCGCCGAGCGGCCCGCGCCGCCGACGACCCGCGCCTGGGGGTGGCGACGCCTCGCGGTGATTGCCGCAATCGTCCTCGCCATTGGATCCGCCGCCGGCTGGTTCGTCTACCGGAGCAACCGCGCACAGCGGCTCCGTACCGAGGTGCTCCCGAGAATTGCTGCTCTGCAGGCAGACGAAGAATTCGCTGCGGCGTACCGGCTGCTGCGAAGCGTCGAGAAGGACCTGGCCGGCGACCCGGAGCTCGAGAAGATACGCAACATCACGCTCTTCGACAGCACGGTCCGCACGTCCCCGCCGGGCGCCGAGTTGTTCGTCAAGGGCTACGGCGAAACGAAAGAAGATTGGCTCTATCTCGGACGCTCGCCGCTCGAGAACGTCCGCGCGCCTTTTGGTTATTACCGCTGGCGCATACAAAAGGAGGGTTACTCGACCTTCGACGGCGCTGGACCGCTGGGCATGTCCGAAGTCAGCGTTACGCTTCAACCGACGGGGACGTTACCGCCGGCCATGGTGCTGGTTCCCGGCGGCACGGTCCAGACGCAGGATGCGAAGACGATCGCGCTGCCGCCGTTCTATGTCGACGTCTACGAGGTGACAAATCGCGACTACAAGCGGTTCGTCGACGCCGGCGGCTATCGGAACCGCGAGTACTGGACCGAGTCCGTTGTAAAGGATGGACGCGAGATTCCGTGGGATGAGGGCTTGCGGGATATGAGCGATCAGACGGGCCGGCCAGGACCGTCGACGTGGGAGCTGGGCACCTACCCGCAGGGTCAGGACGATTTTCCCGTGCGCGGTGTGAGCTGGTACGAAGCCGCCGCCTACGCGAAGTTCGCGGGCAAGAGGTTGCCGAGCGTGCACCATTGGCGGCGGGCCGCGAGCGTCGGCAGTGTTTTCTCGGACATCCTCGAGCACAGCAACTTCAGCGCAAAAGGACCGGCGGCCGTCGGGACTTATCTGGGGCTCGGCGAGTTCGGCACCTTCGACATGGCCGGCAACGTCAGGGAGTGGGTTTCGAACGCGGTCGGCGACAAACGCTACGTGCTGGGCGGCGCCTGGAACGAACCCAACTACAGGTTCCGCGAGCCGGATGCGCGGGCGCCGTTCGACCGATCGGAGGGAAACGGCATTCGTTGTATGTCGCTGGCGCCGGGCACGACAGTCGACGCGGCACTCGATCAGCCAATCTCGAAGGTGGTGCGCGACTATTCAGGGGAGAAGCCTGTTCCCGACGACGTGTTCCGGATTTATCAGGGCCTCTACGCCTACGATCGGTCCGATCTCAAGGCCGTCGTCGAGTCGACCGACGACAGCTCGGAATTCTGGAAGCAGGAACGCATCTCGTATGCCGCGGCGTATGGCAACGAGCGGATCGTTGCCCATCTGTTCCTTCCGAAGAATGCGAAGCCGCCGTATCAGACGGTTGTCTACTTTCCGCATTCGGGCGGCGAGTACCTTCGGTCGTTCAATCAATCGGAGATGAACTACCTGGGGTTTATCGTGAAGGGCGGACGAGCGCTGCTCTTTCCGATGTACAAGGGCACCTACGAACGGCGCCTGGAACGTCCGCCGGATGGCCCAAACGCCAGGCGAGACCTCATGATCCAGCGGATGAAGGACCTCCAGCGATCGGTGGACTACGTCGAAACTCGATCCGACCTGGATCGCCAGCGACTCGCGTTCTTCGGCGTGAGCCTCGGCGCCCGCCTCGGAGCCTTTGCGCTGGCGCTGGAGCACCGCTTCGCGACCGCGGTGCTCTGGTCGGGCGGATTCAGGAGCACTCCGACCCTCCCGGAGATCGACGAGATCAATTTCGCGCCACGCGTGCGAACTCCTGTGCTCATGCTGAACGGGCGCGACGACTTTACGTTCCCAATCGAGACGTCACAGGTGCCGATGTTCAAGTTGCTCGGCACGCCGGAGGCGGACAAACGGCACACGCTGTACGACGGCGGCCACGTGTTCCCGTTCGCACGGATCATGAAGGACTCGCTCGAGTGGCTCGACCGTTACCTGGGCCCGGTTAAGTGACCTGTAGCACTGCGACGTTCACGCCCGTTAGCGCTCGAGCCCGCGGCCGCCATCGCATGCGCTGAGACACTCGGACGCGCCCGGACGACAGCTCATCGCACCACGGTGGACGTGCGGCTGTGAAGTCAAGAATCTGGACTTCACAGCCGACCGTGAGTGCGTGACACTGGCGTCATGCGGACCTACGGCCAGTACTGCCCGATCGCCCGTGGTGCCGAGATCTTTGCCGAGCGCTGGACACCACTCATCGTCCGCAACCTGTCCGTGGGCTGCGGAAACTTCAGCGAGATCCTGGAGGGTGCGCCGGGGCTCTCCCGCACCCTGCTCTCGCAGCGCCTCAAGCAGCTGGAACGGCTCGGCATCGTTCGCTCTGCATCAAAAGCGGCCGGGCGCGGGCGCCACTACGAGCTCACGCCCGCCGGTCGTGACCTCTTCAAGGTCTGCGTGTCGCTCGGCGAGTGGGGGGCACGCTGGCTCGAGATCGCCCCGGAGAACCTCGATCCCTTCGTGGCCCTGTGGTCGATGTGCAACGCGCTGCGTCGAGACCTGCTCCCGGATCGGCGCGTCGTCATTCGCTTTGACTTTACGGGCCGCCCGCACCGTGAGCGCTATTGGCTACTCATCGAGCGCGGCGACACCGAGATCTGCAAGACGTACCCAGGTCTCGACGAGGACCTCTACATCACGGCGGAAGCCGAAGCCTTCGTCAAATGGCACGCCGGCCAGCTCAGTTGGGCCCAAGCTACGCGCGAGGGCCGCATCCAACTCGACGGCCTCCCGTCGCTGGTAAGAGCCTTCCCAACCTGGAACGCCCGCAGCATGTTCGCTCACATCAAGCCGGTCTTCGCTCTGAACAACGTCTCTACCGCGCCGCCGTCACATCCCTGGAGTTCATGTCGATGGTGATGGTCCATCCTGAGGTCCCACGAAACTCGAAGGGTGCCGGCTTGGGCCCGCGACGATAGGCGACAATTTCGCCCGGCATGATATTGAACCCGTCATTTCGGGGGGCGGCGAAGTAGCTCATGTTCTTGATGACACTCGTACCTTTACCTGTGGCGCCGGAATATCGAGCCAACACCACTTCAGCCGCCTTTCCGCCATCGAGCCTGGCCTCGGCGCGCACCGCGTCGGCTTTCCACTCGATCGTCGCATCGGGTCCTTCGGTGAAAGACTCCCACTCGAGCGGCAGGAAATGGGACAGGAACTCGCGGATCCCCTCCCGCTGCTCTTTGGTCGCGGAAGGCTCGAAGGTCAGTTCGACGATCTTGGCGTCGCCCTTGTCTCCCGCGAACCAGAACTTCAGACCATCCAGCCCAACCTTGCCGTAGTGCCCCTTATTCACCCGAAACGCCGCGTTGAAGAAACAGGACCTGTGTCCCTTATGCTCGTGGGTCGCAGCTGAGCCGACCGTGGCGGGCGATCCGAAGATGCACGGACACAGCATGCGGCAGCTGCAGCCGTCGATAATCGTCGTATTCATCGCCCAGTCGACCGAGCCTTCCTTCGCGAGCGCGTGCGCGAGAACGCCGGCAACGAGTGTGGTCGCAACGATTGCATGACGTCTCATGAGATCCTCCTCGAGCTAAAGTGCGTGTCTCCAAGAGTTGACCTCTGTGCTCAGTTGGCCAACTGCCGCCGGGGTCATCCCGCCGACGGTTCCATCGCACCACGGTGGGCATGAGGCTGTGAAGTCAGCAATCTGGACTTCAAAACCGACCGTGAATGCGTGCCTCGAATTGCTCCGCCGAGCGTTCAACCCTGAACCATGAACCCTGAACCGATGGGAAACTGGCTCAGGAGTGGCACCCGTCACAATCCTCCCGTGCGCTCCGTCATGGTGACGGACGGACGAAACGAGGCTGATGCGACCAAGCCGAAGGGGGCGGTCACATTCAGCCTGTGGGATCCGTCATGGTGACAAGGAGGACGACATGAATGCGACAGTGGAAGCCAGCGGCGCACTCTCACCCATGGACCTGAGCCTGCCCCGCTCCAAAGGCATCGTCATCGGCTTCTGGACCGTTACCGCGCTCTTCTGCCTGCAGATAGGCTTCACCGCCTGGGCGCAACTGGCCCTGCCGCAGGTGGCGGAGGCGTTCACCCACCTCGGCTTCCCCGACTACTTCCGCGTGGAGCTCACCTGGGCCAAGCTCCTCGGCGTGGTGCTGCTGCTGGCGCCGGTGCCGGCGCGGCTCAAGGAGTGGGCGTACGCCGGCTTCGCCATCACCCTCGTCTCTGCGCTCATCGCCCACTTCGCGGTGGGAGATGGCCCGGAGGCGTGGGGCTTTGCCGCGGCCACCGGCGTGCTCTGGGGGCTGTCATACTTCTTCTGGCGCCGCCTGGAGGCCATGCCGGCGAGGGCCTGACCGCGCGGTGAGTGGAGTGAACACGATGGCTCGCAAGACGACGAAGAAGGCCGCGGCGAAGAAGAGAATCAAGAAGAAGACTGCGAAGACGTCGGCGAAGGTCGCCAAGAAGACCGCCGCCAAGCGGCTCGCCGCGAAGCCGACGCTTCTCTCGGGCGGCAATCCTCAGATCGCGAAGGGCGACGGCGACGCCCCCGTGCAGGCCTACATCGCGGCCATGCCGGGCTGGAAGACGCGACGTGGGGCGCCGCCTCGACGCGCTCATCGTGCGCACCGTGCCCGGCGTGCGCAAGGCGGTCAAATGGAACTCGCCCTTCTACGGAGTCGAGGGCCAGGGCTGGTTCCTCGGCATCCATTGCTTCGCGAAGTACATCAAGGTGGCTTTCTTCCGGGGTGCGTCGCTGCGTCCTGTTCCGCCAGGCGAGTCGAAGGATAAGTACACGCGCTACTTCCACATCCACGAGGACGACGAGCTCGACGAGGAGCGGATGGCGACGTGGATCCGGCAGGCGGCCGCCCTGCCCGGGTGGGTCCCGTAGGCAGGGGGCCTCGAGTGGGTAACTGCCGATCAGATGAAGCGCCTGCCTTGGGCGGAGGGGGTCGCTGGTTCGAACCCAATCGCCCCGACCACTTTCCTCATGTAGGTCACGTATAGGGCACGCGCAAAATCGGACTGCGAAATCGACCCAAATGTGACCTACAGCGCGCGCTCCGACTGCTCTTCACGTGGTCCGTCCGTCCCCACTGCTAGTCTTCAACCCCTCACTGTGAACGATCCCGCGTGATCAGCCGGCGGCAATCTTCACTTCAGAGAAAAAGTCGAGCGGCATCTCGGCGTCCAACTTCCACGTGATTCGCATCGGCTTCTCGGATTCGTGCGAGACGTAACGCACACGGCCGAGGAACAGATATGGAGACGTGAACCCGCGGTCGTCGTCGGGTTTGTGACGCACGAAGAGCAAGATGCGCCAGTCAGAGTCCGCGCTGGCGCGATAGCGTCGACCAGTTCCTGAGTCCGCGCGGGTGCGCGATTGCGACTCCCAGTGGAACAGTGACGGGGTGATCGCACGATCATCGTAGAGCGTCGTGGGCGTGTAGTGCTTCGGGTCTTTGTCGAGCTCGACGTAGAGAATGTCTGCCCGAGCGTCCTCGCATTGAAAGACGCCACTCTGTGTGCGGAGGAGCTTTGCTGGGCCGAGCCTGTCGGTTCCCTTCTCCTTCTTGCGACGTGTCTGGAGAAGCCCGGCGCTGATTTCGTCTCGGCTGTAGTTTGCGTGGAGGCGGAACGGGAGGTCGGCAAACGCGAATGTCGGCCTCCTAGTTCGGTCGTCGAGCTGGCGCAGAAGCTCGACAATTTCGTTACGCAGGTCGGTTGTCGACCACAGCTCATCGAACGCTTGCGGCATTTCGGATACTGGCCGTTTTACGAAGCCAAGCACGGAGAACATCATCAGCATGAGTGGATTCGAAACGTCCGGCGCAGGCGGCCGGTCTTGCCCAAGCCAGGCCGCCCACTGGCGGAGGCGGGTTTCATCGTCAACATAAGTGAGACGTGAGACCGCACGGGTGAGCTCATTCTGCGGCAGCGGTTCCTTGCGGAATCCGGCACGGTGCCGAAGCTCGGTGAACGTCCGCGAGTCGGTGGAGTAGAGCTCCTCGGGCTCGAGGTCAGCTGCGGTCAGAAACGAGGAGAGCGGGATGTCACCGGCGTGCCGAAGATCATCGGCGAGTTGGTTCCAATTGTTCGAGAGAGACTGGCGAACATTGCCGAGGACGGCGTGCTGGCTCTCGCGGTCGAGTCGAATGTCGCAGCCAGCGGGGAGACGGGGGAATCCATCGGCGATCGCACGGTGGACCTCGGCGCGCGTCCCGCGCGTGAGCGCGCGGAAGCGATCAATGAATCGGAAGCTGCGATGTGCATCACCGATGAAGTCAAGAACGGTAAGGCACGACTTGCCTTCTTCGTGTCGAAGGCCGCGCCCGAGCTGCTGTAGGAAGATTGTCGCGCTTTCGGTCGGGCGGAGGAACAACACTGTGTCGATACCCGGGATATCGAGACCCTCATTGAAGAGGTCGCGCACGAACAGGACGTTGACCTTCCCGGAGCGCAGCTCCTGAAGCGCAGCAGCGCGCTTCGCATCAGAAGATTCGTGGTCGACACTCAATGATGGCAAACCTTTGGCGTTGAAGAAGGCGGCCATGAATTCGGCGTGCTTCACCGAGACGCAGAAGCCGAGTGCCCGAATCTGGTGGGGGACGCGGATGGTCGTATAGATCGCGCGCAGGACCGTGTTCGCGCGCACGTGGTCTGCCGTATACAGGGACTCGAGGCTGGCAACATCGTAGCGCCCTCGGTTAAACGCAACTGTGGAGAGCTGGGTGCCGTCGTGAACGCCGAAGTACTGAAACGGAACGACGAGACCTTGGTCGAGCGCATCCCACAGCCGCAGCTCGGCGGCTACGCGACCATCGAACCAGGGCAGGACGGATTTACCGTCGGCACGTTCGGGTGTCGCAGTCAGTCCGAGAAGGATCTTCGGGTTGAAGTAGTTGAGAACGTCAGTGTACGACTGTGCAGCAGCGTGATGGAACTCGTCCACGACAATTACGTCGTACGCATCTGGTTGCAGCGACGCGCGACGGTCTTCGTGGAGCGCTTGGATGGATGCGAAGACGTGACGACCACGGCGTGGTTTGTGCGCGCCGACCAGGAGCTCTCCGAAATAACCGTCGCCAAGAGCCGCACGATATTTTGCGAGGCTTTGCTGAAGGATCTCTTCGCGATGCGCTATGAACAGCAGCGAGGGGTCACCACCGAGCTCTTTGCGCAGTCGCGCATAGTCGAGAGCGGCGACGACTGTTTTACCGGTGCCCGTGGCTGCGACGACGAGGTTCCGCATGTGGCCGTGCGCGCGTTCGTTCGCGAGTTGATCGAGCGCTATTGATTGGTGAGGGAATGGCCGGATCTGAACCGCACGGGCCAGCAGATCGCGGGCCGGGTCGCGGTACTCGGCGGCCTCGGCGAACTTCGCGCGGTCGTATGGTTCGAAGGCCACGTCTGACCAGTACCTGGTCGAACGTCGTGATGAACTTCTCGAGAATAGTGCGGTTGTCGACCATTGAAAGGCGGACATTCCACTCGCACCCATCAAGCAATGCCGCCTGAGACAAATTCGACGAGCCGATGATTCCGGTCGAGTAGCCGGTGTCGCGATGGAAGAGCCACGCTTTGGCGTGTAGACGCGTGCGGCGAGCATCGTACGAGACCTTCACTTGGGCGCCGAGCTCGACGAGGGCATCGAGCGCTTCGATCTCGGTCGCACCCATATACGTCGTGGTGAGTAGTCGCAGCTTGCCAGGATGACGTCGCGCGAAGTCCTCGAGCTCGGGTTTGATGACGCGAACGCCCGTCCACTTCACAAACGACACGATGACGTCGACGGCAGTCGCGGACGCTAGCTCACTGCGAATCTCGTGTCCGATCGCCAGGTCGCGCGGACCGTTAATGAGTAGATCGCTTTGCCCGAGGGGCAGCTTCGGTCGTTCGATTTCACCGGTGCCAAGCCGCGCCTCGTTTGGATCGCGCAGCGCGAGCAGCAGTTCGATCGGATCCGCGACTTCATCGTCGCGGTCGATGCCGGCCGACGGCACCTCCGCTCCGAGCAGCGCGACAACCTTGTTCGCAAGCTCTCGCTGACGCACGGCGCGTTCTTCCAGAGGAACGTTCCGAAGCGCCTTGATGATTGCGTCGAACAGATGTCGCGATAGCACCTGAGGTGCGATTTCACCGGCGCCGTCACGCTCGCTTTCGAGCCCGAGCGCGTTGAGGTGCTCGGCCACGCCAAGTGTGATCAGCTTCTCGTAGAGCCCTGGTTTCACAAGGCGTCAGCATACCTCGTCGGCTCGCCTCGAGACTTCGAGTGCCGCGAGCCGTCTCCTGGTCCCTCGAAAAGTGATGCGGTCTGATCTTCATGATCCATTGGAATTCGGGATCGTAATTCCACACCCAGCGCGACGTCTGCATCTAGAACCCTAGCACGCAGAGTCAGTTAGGTCGAAAACGAAAAACGCAGGCAATCACACAAAAACGCGCTGAACGTGTTTTGGCATAGGGGGTCGCCTGGGCGAATCCAGTCACTCCAATCAGTCTTCCGGGATGGAGCTCACCGACGACGGCCACTCTATTCGCTGCTCCCGGCCACGAACATCCTGCCGTCGCGCGTGTTCGGCTCCTGACCTCACTTCGTCGGCGCTTTCGGCATCGACTTCAACAACTCGCATGCCCGCGCGTGCTTCCCATCACACGCCTTCGACAAAAACTCCGGCCCGCGCGCTAAATCCGCGGGCGTCCCGCTCGGCCCGACCAGGATCGCCAGCTGCGTGCACGCCTCGAGGACGCTATCGGCGCAGAGCGATGTCAGCGTCGCCTGCGCCTTGGCCGAATCCTTCGTCACGCCATTGTCGCGCGCCTGCAGCAGCGCGAATCCGACGCAGCCCATGCGATCGCCGGCTTCGCACGACTGCTGATAGAACGATGCCGCGCGGGCGCCATCGGCGGTGACGCCGCGGCCGCGCTCGTACAGGAAACCTGCGAACCCTCACGCCTGCGGCGATCTTCTGCGCGCACTCGGCTTCGACCACAGGCAGCAGCCGGCCGCAGGGTGTGACATCACCGGACTGGCAGGCGTTGGCAAGGGAGTTCATATCCCCAAGCGCATCCGAACGAAGCGGCGCGGCGCCGGATGCAGGCCGGGACGTGGCGCTACTTCCACATCCACGAGGGCGAGCCGCTCGACGACGAGCTCGTGGCGACGTGGGCAGGCGGCCGACCTGCCTAGCTGGGTCCCCTAGTGCCGGCCCCACCTTCGCACTTCGCGCTACGGTGGGCAAGGGGGATCCTCGCAAGCAGTCCGTCACCGCACCTTGCCGCGACTTGAGCATTGGCACCCGTCGCCCTGCCCCCGAGCGCGTAGATCGTCCAAGCGACTGCGATGAGCACCGCCGCAACCGCGACCATCCGAAATCCGCGACGGCGTTTTACAAAGCTCGCTACTGTCCCACTTCACTCAGTGATCGCGCGGATGACCCGGCACGGATTGCCTGCGGCCAATACAGCGTCTGGGACATCTCGCGTCACGACGCTGCCGGCTCCGATCACGGCTCGCGAGCCGATTCGTACGCCGGCGAGAATGATCGCCCCGCCGCCTACCCACACGTCTGAGCCGATATCGATCGGCTTGCCGAACTCTTGTCGGCGCCGTTGCTCCGCGTTGAACGGATGCAGGGGCGTGTAGATCTGCACCGCTGGTCCGAACAGGGTAAAGTCACCGATCCGCACCGGACAGACGTCCAGAACGATGCAGTTGAAATTGAAGAAGACCCGCTCGCCGAGTTCGATGTTGGTCCCGTAGTCGCAATAGAACGGCGGCTGCATCCAGACCGTGTCGCCGCCCTTGCCGAACAAGTCCTGCAGGATGCGGCGCCGTTCTGGTTCGTCCGACTCGCGCGTGGCATTGAGGTCCTGACAGAGATTACGTGCACGCATGCGGGCTGCAACGAGCTCAGGATCGAAGGGATCGTACAGCTCGCCGGCGAGCATCTTCTTCCGCTCAGTCGACATACAGATCGACGCTACCACGCTGCCGAGGGTCGAAACGACGTCGATCACCATTCTGGCGTCGCGAGATCGATCGGTTTCGACCTGAAGCATACTGTCGCCCGACGGACGGTGCACGGTGAAATGCCACTGTCCCCTCGCCGCTCAATTGGCGGTCCCGTCCTATACTTCTGCCGTACGCAAATCACCCGAACGGGAGCGAACTATGCCGGCCCTCTCCAACGTCGTTCACGAGCGCTCGCTGAAGGACCGCGAGGGCTTCTGGTCCGCCGCCGCCGACGCCATCGATTGGCACAAGAAATGGGATCGCGTGTGCGACGGCTCACGTGCCCCGTTCTATCGATGGTTTGCCGGCGCCGAGGTGAACACCTGCTACAACGCGCTCGACCGCCACGTCGCTGCGGGGCGATCCGAACAGCCTGCGCTCATCCACGACAGCCCTGTGACCGGAACGGTAACTGTCCTCACCTTTCGTGAGCTGCTCGACCAGGTGTCCGTGTTCGCGGACGCCCTGGCCCGGCTCGGTGTGTCGAAAGGTGACCGCGTCATCATCTACATGCCGATGATCCCCGAGGCAGTCGTCGCCATGCTGGCCGCCGCGCGCATCGGCGCCATTCACTCGGTCGTGTTCGGCGGATTTGCGTCGCGCGAGCTGGCGACGCGCATCGACGATGCGCGGCCGAAGGTCGTGGTCACGGCGTCGTGCGGGATCGAGCCGGGGCGGGTCGTGCCGTACAAACCGCTTTTGGACGCGGCGATCTCGATGTCGCAGCACAGCCCGCTCCACTGCATCGTCCGCCAGCGGCCCATGGCGACGGCCGATCTGATCCCGGGGCGCGACATCGACTGGAACGACGCCGTGGCAAACGCCGGACGTCACGATTGCGTCCCGGTTGCGGCCACCGATCCGCTCTACATCTTGTATACGTCCGGGACGACCGGGCAGCCGAAGGGCATCGAGCGCGACAACGGCGGACACCTCGTCGCGCTCGACTGGACGATGACGAACATCTACGGTGTACACCCAGGCGAGGTATTCTGGGCGGCCTCGGATATCGGCTGGGTGGTCGGCCACTCCTACATCGTCTACGGCCCTCTCGTTCATGGGTGCACGACGATCCTGTTCGAAGGCAAACCGGTCGGCACCCCCGATGCCGGCGTCTACTGGCGGGTCGCATCGCAGCACAGGGTCGTCTGTCTGTTCACGGCGCCGACGGCGTTCCGGGCCATCAGGCGTGACGATCCGAGCGGCTCGCTGATTCAGCGGTACGACCTGTCGGCGTTTCGCACGCTGTTTCTCGCCGGTGAGCGGACCGATCCCGAGACGCTCGTGTGGGCACAGGACAAGCTGAAGGTTCCCGTGATCGATCACTGGTGGCAGACCGAAACCGGCTGGCCCGTCTGCGCCAACTGCGTAGGCATGGAACTCTTGCCGGTCAAGCCTGGATCGGTCGGCAGGCCCGTGGCGGGATGGGACGTCGCGGCGCTCGACGATAGGGGCCGGCCCGTGCGGACCGGGGAGATGGGATCGCTGGTATGCAGGCTGCCGCTCCCGCCTGGAGCACTGCCGACGCTGTGGAATGCGGACGCGCGCTACGAGCAGACGTACCTGTCGGACTTTCCCGGTTTCTACAAGACCGCCGACGCCGGGTTCATCGACGAGGACGGGTACGTCCACGTGATGACGAGGACCGACGACGTGATCAACGTCGCGGGGCACCGGTTGGCGACCGGCGCGGTAGAGGAAGCCGTGGCATCGCACTCCGACGTCGCCGAATGTGCGGTGATCGGCGTCGCGGACGCGCTCAAAGGGCACGTTCCTGTTGGATTCATCGTCCTCAAGGCCGGGGTTCCCGACGGCCGCGACGGCGCCATCGCGGCCGAAGTGGTGCAGCGCGTTCGCGACCGCATCGGCCCGGTCGCCGGGTTCAGGACCGCGGTGGTCGTCAAGCGGCTGCCGAAGACGCGATCGGGAAAGATTCTCCGCAGCACGATGCGGAAGATTGCCGACGCGAAGCCGTACGAGGTTCCGGCCACGATTGACGACCCGGCGGCGCTGGCGGAGATCGAGAAAGCCGTTCGCGTCATCCGCGCGTGCTGACGCCGGCAGTCCGGGCCGCCATGGTCGCCCAGTTCCCCGGAGAAGCCCACCCCAACCTCGGCCGGGAATGAAACGCTCCGCGCCGACGTTGAGTATTCTGTACCCAACGGAGAGAATCACCCGATGCCCTACGTCCTCGTCCTGATGACCGTCCTGGCGCTCCAAGGCGCCGCCCCAGCAACGACCGGCAACTGGCCCCAGTGGCGCGGGCCATCGCAGGACGGCGTGAGCCGCGAAACCGGGCTGCCGAGCTCGTGGGGCGCCAAGTGCCTCGACGGAACCGGCCTGCAGCCCGCCGCCGCGGACGCGTCAGACCTGGCCGCGGTTCAGCCGCAAGGGCGGGGCCGAGGCGGCGGCCGCGAGGGGCGGCCGATTGTCCACGTCTCCTGCTCGAAGATGGACACGCAGAACGTTGCCTGGAAGCTGCCGCTGCCCGCCTACAGCGGATCGACGCCGATCATCTGGGGCAATACCATCTTTTTGAATATGGCGACGGCCGCGAACACCGGCGCGCTCGAACTGTGGGCGGTCGACCGCGCCAAGCAGACGGTGCTCTGGAAACGTCCGCTCGCGGACGAGAACCACATGGAGCGCAAGCAGAACATGTCGTCGCCGTCGCCGGTCACCGATGGCCGCACGGTGTGGGTGATGACGGGGGTCGGCGTGCTCAAGGCGTTCGACTTCGGCGGCAAGGAACTGTGGTCGCGCAACATCCAGGCCGACTACGGCAAGTTCGGGCTGAACTGGGGCTACGCGTCGTCGCCGCTGCTGCGCGGCGACGCGCTCTACGTGCAGGTGCTCCACGGCATGAAGACGGACGACCCGTCCTACGTGATGAAGATCGACGCGAAGACAGGCAAGACGATCTGGCGCGTCGAGCGGTTGACCGAGGCCGTGAGCGAATCGCCCGACTCGTACGGCACGCCAGCGTGGATCGAAGCCGGCGGCCGCTCCGAGCTCGTGATCACCGGCGGCGACGTCGTATCCGCGCACGACCCGGCGACGGGCAAGGAATTCTGGCGCGCCGACATCCTGAACCCGAAACGCGACCGCAACTACCGCATCATCGCCTCGCCCACGATAGTCGATGGCCTCATCATCGCGCCGACCCGGAACAACCCGCTGGTCGCGATGCGGCCAGGCGGGAGCGGCGACGTCGCCTCGAGCCACGTGGCGTGGACGTTTGCGCAGGGGCCCGATGTGCCGACTCCGGTGAGCGACGGCAAGCTGCTCTACGTCGTGCGCGACAACGGCGTCGTGTTCGCGCTCGACGTGAAGACCGGCCACACGGTGTATGGGCCGGAGCGCCTGCCGCCTGGTAATTACAGTGCGTCCCCCATCCTCGCCGATGGCAAGATCTACGTCACCACCGAAGAAGAAGGCTTGACGACGGTGTTCAAGGCGGGGCCGAAGTTCGAGATCCTCTCCTCGAACTCCCTGCTGCAGGACTGCTCGCCGTATTGCCTGAGCACGGTGGCCATTTCGGACGGCCAGCTGTTCATTCGCACGGCATCCTATCTCTGGGCGATCGGCGAACGTAAAGGCACCCCCTAAGACGACGCGACGCGGACACGTACCTCAGCGCTGTTGAATGTCCGGGTTCAACAAGCCCTTGATGTCGAGAATCGGCGTACCATCCACGGCTTCGAGGCTGCGGACGAGCACCCGCGAGCCGTCGATGGCGGCGACGGTGACCTGGTGCAGCCCGAGCGGATTGGGGCGGTGCGGCGACCGTGTCGTGAAGACGCCGGCCGCGGGCCGTGACGGATCGCCGCGCGGGTGATTGCGCAGGATGTCGCGCTGCGCGCGATCGAGCCAGGTAATCACGACCACGTCGTCGCCAGCCTTCAGGCCTTCGAGCGCGGCGGCGAAGTCCGCGTCGATCACCAGCCATGCTTCAGGCGCGCCTTCGTCAGCCTGTCGAGGCGCGTCGGCGGGGTCGGTCAAACGCGATTCAACCTTGCCAATCGGCCGAAGTGCGATTGTGGTCATACGAAAGGGTAGCTCAGAAGGAAACGGGGTTCTGTGGGCACGCACCTTCATCTCGCTGAGCCGCTGATGAGGCTGAGTGAAGTGTCGTATTGTCCCAGGAGCGCGTGTGGCATAGGCTGTGAGCGAGATCGAGTCCACCGTGTGGCCCCTCCAGCCCGCGCTCGTCGCCCGGATCGAAGCGGCAATCCGAAAATTCCGGGCAGCTGACCCCTTCCTGCCGATTCAGGTCATCGTCCCCAATCACGTCCTGGGCACGCTGCTCGGGCGTTCGCTTTTTGCTGACACGGGCTACCTCGCGATCGAAGTGCAACTGCCCCACGAGTTTGCGTGGAGCGTAGCCGCGCCGGAAAGCCTCCGCGCCGGGCTGCTGCCTGTGCCAGAGGATGTCGATCTCGCCATCGTTCTGAAGGCCGCCGCAACGGCCGTAGCTGACGAGGCCACACCGGACTATCTGAAACGCGCGGCGCCGATGCCTGGCTTTGCGTCGGCCGCGCTCCGCACCCTGCGCGATATCGCGGGTGCGGATGTCGTCACCGACGATGCTCGACGCCTTCGCCGGGAACGCGCAGGACGGCGCCAAGGTGCGCGTGCTGACGCGTATCGCGAATGGACACAAAGCGACGCTGGCCTCGGCAAAGCTCCTCGACCGCGAGACCCTTTACCACCGAGCCGCGGCGCTCCTGCCGACTGCCGATGGTCGCGGTGTCGTCCTCGTCGGTGATCCCCCTGAGTCGCGTGGACTCGAAGTGCTCGTGGCTCGTCTGGCAGCGACGCATCCGTTCGCGTGGCTTCCACTGAGCGAACCGCCAGGCATCGCGCCGCGACGGGATGCCGCGCGAACGACCTTCGCTGCTCATATCAAGAGGCGCCTCGAGCCCGTCGAACCCGAGCATCGAAAGAACAACGCGTTGGCTCGAGTTCAGAGCGTGCTCTTTGCCGAAGGCGCGCCGGGACGGCCGGCCAAACTCGACGACTCGGTTCGCTTTCTCTCGTCCCCGGGCGAATCGCTCGAGGCCGTCGAGATCGCTCGTCTCGTGCTCGACGAAGCGGCGCGGGGCGTGCGATTCCAGGAGATGGCGGTGCTGCTGCACGAGCCAGCCGCCTATACGGCGCATCTCGCGTCCGCCTTCGATCGCGCAGGGATACCGGCGTTCTTCGTCGATGGCTTTCCGAGAATCGATCCAGCCGCGCGCGCCCTCGGATTGCTCCTCGACTTGACGGAAGCCGATCTCGATCGCGCGCAAGTCGCCGAGTTCCTGACCACCGCGCGCATCCCGTATCGCACCTTCCTCGGAGAGGACGCGCGCATCAGCCCGGCTCGTTGGGATCGGCTGTCCGCGAGAGCCGGCATCGTGAGCGGACTCGATACGTGGCGAACTGGTTTGGCCGCGGCTCGCGACAGCGCTGAAGAGCGCGAGTTCGAGGACGAGATCGCACTGATTGATTCGCTGGGCCAGGTCATCGAGAGGCTCGCGGCGGACCTGGCGGCGTTTCCGTATGAAGGATCCTGGCGCGACTTCCTGTCCGCGACGGTTTCCTTGCTGGGCCGCTGGATCGAGCGTGCGCAGCTCACGGCCGAGCGCTTGGAGCGCGTCATTGGCCCGATGGACCGCTTCGCACCGACGCCTTCGCGCCAGCAGTTCCTGAAGCGCGTGCACGACCTGATCGCCAGCCAGGTCTATCGCGAGGGATCGCTGACCGACAGCCGGGTGTTCGTCGGTTCCACGAGCGTGGCGAGCGGGCTTGAGTTTCGCATCGTGTTCGTTCCGGGCATGGTCGAGCGCCGCTTTCCATCCGTCCCGCGGCCCGATCCGCTGCTGCTGGACGAGGAACGGCAATCGCTGTCAACGGCGCTCAAGACGACCCTGGACGACCAGGAGCAGGAACGGATCGAATTCGTCGAGGCGTGCGCCGCAGCGCGAGAGCGGCTCGTGCTGTCGTATCCACGTGTCGATGGTCAATCGGGCCGCGAGCGCGTGCCGTCCTCGTTTCTGCTTCGCGCCGCGCGCGCAGCCGCCGGCGCGCGCGTATCAGCGATGGAACTCGCGCGGTTGGCCGCAACTGGGGAAACGTCGCTCGGCCGCCCGTACCCAAAGAATGCCGACCGCGCCGTCGATCTGCTCGAGCGCGATCTGGCCGTTGTCTCCAAAGGGCGAAAAGGGCACGGCGCGTCACCTGCTGAACGAAGCCCCCAATGTTGCCCGTGGCGTCGAGGCCGAACGAGCGTCCTGGAAGACGGAGCTCACCAGGTGGGATGGACTCGTCGACGTGACTGACTGCGCCGACGCGCTTGCGTCTCTTCGCTTGAACGGCCGCGAGGTATCTGCGAGCGAGGTGGAAGCGCTCGGGACATGTCCCTACCGCCACTTCTTGCGTTTCGGCCTCAAGCTCAGGCCGTGGGAAGAACCGGAGCGCACGTATGCGATCGACCGGCGTGATGAAGGCACCATCCTGCACGCGGTCCTGGAGCAACTCTTCTCCGAGCTCAAGACGAAGGGCAGTGTGCCCTTGACGAGTGCGCTCCTCGCCGGCGCAAAACGGCGCGCGGTCAAGCTGCTCGACAGCGAGTTCGCCTCGTTTACTGAAGCTGGCGGCATCGTCCATCCTGGTTTGACCAATGCCGTACGCGACCAGATGCGCGCGGATCTCGAGGATTTGCTCGAACGGGAAGTCGAGCAAGGGGGCGATTTCGTTCCCGACCAGTTCGAGCTGCCGTTCGAGAAGCTGCGGTTCGACTTCGCTCCCGGAAGGTCCCTGATGTTCACGGGCTACATGGACCGCGTGGATGTGGCGCCGCAACCCAAGCGCGTGCGCGTGACCGACTACAAAGGCGGCCGGTATATGTGGCAGGACGAGGACGAGTTCAAAGGAGGCCGCAACGTCCAGCTGGCCATCTACGTGCTCGCGGCGGCTGCCGCGTATCCCAAACACGAGGTGACCGAGTCGCGCTACTACTACGCCACGGCGCATGGCCGATTCAAAACGAAGCACGTCGACGGCAACGAGGCTGCGCGAGCCACGCTGAAGAAAGTGCTGACGGCACTCGACGACACGGTTGCGAAGGGCGCGTTCGCGCCGGTCGCCGACGATTGCGGATTCTGTGACTATCAAGCGATTTGCGGTCCGCACCGGGAGCCTCGTGCCGCCCGCAAGAAGCGCGACGCGCGGCTGGCCGCCTTCTACCGCATGAGGGAGATCAAGTGAAGCCGCCGCCCGACGAAGCGATCCGCGCGCGCGTTCGCACCGACTTCGCCACCACGCTGGTCCTCGAAGCGGGCGCCGGCACGGGCAAGACGACGGTGCTCGTCGATCGCCTGGTCAACCTCGTCGTCTCTGGCACGGCGACGCTCGATCGCATCGTCGCCATCACCTTCACGGAAGCAGCCGCGGGCGAGCTCAAGATGCGCCTCCGGGACGCGCTCGAACGGCGTCTCGGGAGCGCGTCGAACACCGAAGCGGCGCTCCTGTCGCGCGCGCTCATCGATCTCGAGCGGGCCAACGTCTCCACGATCCACGCGTTTGCCGCGGCCCTCCTTCGCGAGCGTCCCTTTGAATCGGGTATCGATCCGTCGTTTTCCGTCGTCGCCGAAGTCGCCGGCGAGCGGACGTTCGACGATGCGTGGAACGCGTGGGTTGAGGAGACGGTGACGAACGGCGATGAGGTGCTGATGCGGGCCGTGCATCTCGGGCTGCCGATTGGCGATCTTCAGAGGGCCGCACGCAGTGTCGTGGCCGAGCGCGATGTGCTCGGCCTGCCCGTCGCCCGGCAGCCGTTCGACTCCACGGGTTTCCTCGACGAACTGGAGAAGGCGCTCGGGCCTTTGAAGAAGCAGAAAAAGTGCTGCGTCAATGAGTCGGACGGCGCGTATCAGGCGATCGAGGAGCTCGAAGAACGCGTCCAGGCGGCGAAGCGGCTCTCGGGCACCGCGCTCGAAGTGTTCATGCGACGGACGAAGATTGCCGCTCACAAAGGCAGCCAGGGCAACTGGGATCCGAAGACCGTCTGTGCCGAGGTGAAGGCCGAGCTCAAACGCCTGAAAGAGATCGCCGAAGCCTGGGTGAAGCGGTCCGACGCAGACGTCAACCAGGCGCTGCGCGAACGCCTCTTGGATTTCCTTGCGACGTATGAGGCCAGGAAGGCCGAAGGCGCCGTGGCGGACTTTCAGGATCTGCTGCTCCGCGCCCGGGATGTGCTGGTCGGCTCTTTAACTGTTCGGCGCTACTTCCAGGCAAAGTTCGACCGCATCCTCGTCGACGAGTTCCAGGATACCGATCCCTTGCAGGCGGAGATTGTCGCGCTCCTCGCGGAGAACCCGGCGACGCCTCCGGCCGCGGACTGGCGACAGGTGGAGCTCCTCCCCGGGAAACTCTTCATCGTCGGCGACCCGAAGCAGTCCATTTACCGGTTCCGCCGCGCTGACCTCCAGATGTACGAGGCCGTCAAGACGCTGGTTCGCCGGTGCGGCGGCGATGTCCTGCCGCTGACGGCCAACTTCCGGACCGTGCCGTCCGTGATTGAGTTCGTGAACGATCGGTTCCGCGAGGTCTTCGTCCAGCCAGGCGATCCAGAACCGATCGCGCTGCAGCCGTACCGCGGCGAGGTGGATCCGAAAGCGGCGCGCACCGTCGCGCTCACCGTGCCGCCTGATCAGGTGCCCGAGGACAAGCGGATCGATCCCAAGCGCGCAGCCGTCGCCCAGACGATCGCGGCGTTCATCGACGACATCACGCGGGAGAAGCCGTGGCCCGTCTACGATCCTGACCTCAAGCGAACGAGGCCCGCGCGGCCTGGTGACATCGCCATCCTGGTGCGGAAGATGACGCCGGATTTCGTCGCGCCGTTTGAAGACGGTCTTCGAGCGCGCCAGGTCAGCTACCGCGTCGTCGGCGGCAAGGAGTACTTCGCGCGCGACGAAGTGCAGGCGCTCGCCGCGGTCCTGCGGACCATCGACAATCCAGCCGACCGCTTGTCGCTCGTGCAGGCGCTGCGGTCGCCATTCTTTGCCGTCAGCGACGCGGACCTGCTGCATTTCGTGTCGACCAAGGGGATCCTGAACATCAATGCGCCGCAGGGAGACGAGGTCGCGAAGCGCGAGGTGTTCGACCCGATTTTCTCGCTGCTCGCCCGGCTGCACCGGCTGCGCCGCATCGAGTCGCCGTCGGTGATCGTCGAAGAGCTGTTCGCACGAAGTCGCGCGCTGACAGCATTCCTGATGAAGCCGTCCGGAGCGCAGATGGTGGCCAACCTGTGGAAGGTGCTCGAGACCGCGCGCGCCTACGAAGCGGCGGCGCCGGCCACGCTTCGCGCGTTCGTGCGGTTCCTGCAGGACGAGGAGGGCAGCAGCCGCGCTGAAGGAGACTCTCCGGTGGGCGAGCCCATTGGCGCGAGCGTCGAGATCGTGACGGTCCACAAGGCCAAGGGCCTCGAGTATCCGATCGTCATCATCGCCGACCTCTTCACGAGCAAGCTTCCCACGAGCGACTGCATCATCGACCACGCGGCCACGCGCGGCTGGCTCAAGATCGGTCCGTTCCGGCCCGAGGGCTGGGAGGAGCAGTCCGAGGTCGAGGCGCGACAGCAGGAGGCGGAGGGGCGACGCCTGCTCTACGTCGCCATGACGCGAGCGCGGGATCACCTCGTCATTCCGTGCCTCCCGGGCGAGCCGGTCGAGAGCTGGCTGGGCTCGGTCGCCAACATGCTCGTCCGGCCGATCGACGACATCCCGTTCAGCAAACGTGAGTCGAACGTGACGTGGTTCGACTCGCGGCGCCTCGACTTCGGCGTGCAGGGCGCTGCCAGGGTGCGAGTCTCGGCGGCAGTCGATGGCTCGAAAGCGGATGCCGCGGATGCGCTCGCCGCGGAGAAAGCCTGGCTGTCGGCTCGACGCGCGGTTCGGAAGCAGGCGCGCGCGGAGGCCGAACCGGCCGCCGCGCTTCCAGAGGTTGCGCTGGCGACGAGCGACAGCCCACTGACCGGCGCGCAGCGGTTGTATGGAGTTGAGTCCGAGGGAACACTGGCCGAGCTTTCCGATGCGGGCGGCGCGGTTGCGGCAACGAACGATGAGCCGGCCGCGTTCGGAAGCTACGTGCACGAGATTCTCGGGACGGTTGATTTGTCCGGCGCCGACCTGGAGTCCGTGGCGCGCACGTTGGCGCGCAGGCATGGCGTGACCGACGCGAGCGTGACTCACGCGATCCAACTGGTCGAGCGGGTTCTACGCTTGCCGCTCATGGACGACGCGCGTTCTGCGACCAGGGTGTTCCGCGAGGTTCCGGTAGCTGGCAATGCAGCGGCTGGCCGGGTCAATGGAAAAGCCGATCTGCTATTCGAGCGTAGCGGAGGGTGGCGCGTCGTGGAGTTCAAGACCGATCGGCTCGATGACGCCGATTCGCTTCGAGAGCACGCCGCACAGCTCGCGGGTTACTCAGCCGCGCTGGCTGGTATCGTCGGAGCGAGCGTCAAGCCGGCTATCTGCATGGTTCGTCGGGGTGAGGTTATTGAGGTTGCCCTGAGCTAGTGTCCCGGCCGCGTGATTCGCGGCATAACTGCCGGGCGGGGCATCCCCGCTGGCGGCGTTGCGACTCGTTCAAATATGCGCAATATTCTCACTCGTCGCGCCTTGCCATCGGGGCGCCGCGCTCCGGCATTTACGCCACGTATCACGCGGCCGGGACACTAGAGCGATCGCCATGTCTTTGTACAGTAGTGTCCGGCTTTAGCCGGACTTCAACGGGTCCGCCTAACCAGCCTCCGCTAAAGCTACGGCGGTCCGCCGAAGCCTTGGCGAAGGCGGAAGGCGGACACTACGGACAAATGAAAAGCGCTATAGCGTCTTTCGCGGCCCCCCGGGGTGAGCGCTGCCGCGAACAGCCGACAAACACTGCTTTACACCATCCGGATACGACGTCTTGCGTATCGGGCCGATGAGCTCTTGCAATGCGCTGTCGTCCATCACTACGGGATCGGTGTTGAGATAGTGCATTTCGACCATCTCCCGCATGAGCGGGTTGAATAGTCCAATCAGGCGCAGCATCGTCTTGCCGGCGACGCGCACACGCAGCCGATGCCCAATCTGGCGCTCGATCTCCTCGACAATCGCCCTCTGCGTCGTCACACCGGCTCCGGCAAAATGCCACACGCGGCCGTACGCGTCGGGCGTAAACGTCAAGCGCGCGACGACAGGACCTACATCCGGCACGAAGACAAACTCGTGGGGCGCATCGAGAGGGCCAATCATGTTCGCAACGCCGCCGTTCACGGCCGCGGTAAATGCGGCATGCAGGAAGCTCTTGTCGACGCCGGGACCGTAAAAGTCTGGCAAGCGCAGGACAGTCGCCTGAATCTTCCCCTCAGCATGCGCGGCCAGGAGCAGATCCTCCTGGGCTTTGCGCATCCGGCCTTTGAAGGTATGCGGCTCGCGCGGATGGTCCTCGCGAACCGGCCTCGTTCGAGGCCGCCCATACGGATAGACGGTGCCGATGAGAACGATCCGCTTGACGCCCGCCGCGATCGCGCCATCGAGTGCCTGTTTCATCAGGCGCGGATGCAGCTCGAATTGCCAGTAGTTCACGCCAACGAGGTAGACAATCGCGTCGACGCCGGCCGCCGCTGTTTGCACGGACGCCGGATCGTCGGGATTCCACGTGACGATTTCGGCGAGCGGATCGCCGCCGAAGGCTGCAGCCAGCGCATCTCGCGATCGGCCGACCACTCGGTATGGCCCACCTTGGCCGCTGACCGCCTTCGCGATGCTTTGGCCGATCGCCCCGGCGGCCCCAAAGAGCGCGATCCTGTTCATGGACGTCGCCCCGGGTGTTGATCCACCTCAGTGGAGGACTCAGTCGCCTCCGCAGCTTATCTGAGTTGACACCGGTTTATCATCGATAACACACGGCCATGGATCCGCGAGCACTCACGGGCCGCGCACGCCGGTTGTTCCGGGGAGTTCCCGAGGGCATTTTCGATGAACATTCATCTCCTTCTCGTCCCCTACGACACGGCCCGGCGCGGCTGGCGCAGCGGCGCAGGCCCCGAGCATCTGCTGCAGGCCGGGCTCACGACCCACCTTCAGAGAAACGGTCACTTCGTGGCCGACGTCCAAGTTATCGAGGACGACTCAGCCCAATCCCCCGCCGAGATTCGCACGGCTTTTGAGCTTGCCCGGCGCCTCGCCGTGGGCGTCCGTTTCGCCCGGGCGGCCGGCCGGTTTCCGCTAGTTCTCAGTGGCAATTGCAATTCGGCTATCGGGACCCTCAGTGGTCTGGTGCCCGCGCCGCGTGCCATCTTCTGGTTCGATGCGCATGGCGACTGTAATACTCCGGAGACGACGGCCAGTGGCTTCCTGGACGGGACTGGCCTTGCGGTCGCCCTCGGCCTGTGCTGGCGCCAACTTGCGGCGTCCGTGCCTGGCTTTCAGCCGGTCGCCCCTGAGGCAACCTTCCTCTTGGGTGCCCGGGATCTTGACCCTGGGGAGATCGCGCTCTTGGCCGGATCTTCTCGTCACCACCGTCCCGGTCGAGCGGATTCCGACCGACCTCCCCCAACTCATCGCCCGGGCTCCGCTCGATGACGCACTTGGGTATGTGCATCTCGACCTCGACGTACTGGACCCTCAGGTGGGCCAGGCCAACTCATTCCCGGTCCCCGGTGGCCTCTTGCTCGAGCAGCTCACAACCGCCATCGCCGCCATCCGGACCAGAATTCCCTTGGGGGCCGCTGCTGTGACCTCCTACGCACCCGAATACGACTCGCAGCAAGCTATCTGCCGGGCAGCGTTCGCGGCGATTGATGCCATCCTGGAGGACGGCACCTAACAGGAGCGCGCTATGCCCAGCGACAGAGAACTTCTCGAGCGTTTGTACGACCGTTTCAATGCCCGTGACATGGAAGCGGCGCTGGCGACCATGCACCCGGACATCACATGGGCCAATGGGCTGGAGGGGGGACATGTCCACGGGCACGATGGTGTCCGCGACTACTGGACACGATCGATTTTGCGGCGATTCCCGAATGCACCGCACTGGTCACATCGGCGGCAGCCAACATCGGCCTCATGTATTCGACCTCGAGCGAGGATGGATCCGGCCATTACTGTCCGAAGTTCATCTGACGGCAAGAACTGCGATGTCGATGAGTGAGCAGTGTCTAGTGCTCGGCGACGCTGGCTGACGGCCCTCACGCATAGACAGTCCGCCTAAAGGCAGACACTACGAGGATTCCTCCCGGCCGTTCTGGCTGACGTATCAGCGGTCCGGCGCTTCGATTGATCCGTCACAGTATCGATCCGAACCGGCACTCCTCACTCACGAACCAAACAGGTGCGGCTACCTGGCGCTCCGGCGGGACGGCAACGCGCGAATTCGCGTGACCACGGTGAAGGACGGCACGACGCGCACGCTCGACAGCATTCGTCTCCAAGGCTCCAACCGTCCATTTGCCGTCTTTCCCGACGGCAACCGGATCGTCGTGGGCAACGCGATCCACGATCTGGACGAGATCTGGGTGCTGGAGCCGAAGCGGTGACGAGCACACGAATGGCGCGCATTGTCGTTCGGAGCCTGCAGACGCTGCAGGGACCGAAATCTTACGAATCCTTGACATCCCTTAACGAGCCCGTAACAACACCCGACACCGCCCTGGGATAGGCTGAGTGCATTCGGGATCTGGGGAGGTAAGAGATGGAGCCGAGCAGCGGCAAGCGTACCGGCAGGAGCGATAGGCTGAGAAAGCTCTGGACCGGCAACAACCGACTCCGGCTCATGCTAACGCTCGAGCTGGCGGTCATGCTGCCCGCGGCTGCGCTCATCTACCTCAACTTCGACCAGCTGAAATCGTTGAAACGCGACAAAGTGCTGGAAGCCGCGATCCACAGTGACTTTCACCAGATGCTCGCCATCGCCGAGAAGCAGATCAATCAGAAGGCTTACACGCTGACCGAAGGTATCCGCGATCAGTTCCCCTCACCGGATGCCGAAAAGGGAGACAAAGTACACCAGCTCGATTGGATCCTGTCAGAGCATCCCGAGCTGGGGCATGTGTTCCTCTACGAGGCCGACCGAGGATTCGTCATCCGTTCGCAGCCGCAGCGAATGAACGATCCGTACTTCTTCGAAGAGCATCATCGCCTCGAGAAGCAGATCCGCGGGTGGTTCACCTTTGAGGCCAAGACGATGCTGGAAATGCTACACAAGAGGACCAGGCGCATCTCCTGGTTCGCCGAGCAAGGAAAGCGGGCCGACGGCTACGTGTACATCACGACGGCGTTCTTTCCGTTGTCGCGGGTTTCAAAAGATCGCCTGGTGATTGGCGGAGCGACCTTCGACGCCGACTACTTGAAGGAGACGTTTCTTCCGGGGATGCTCGACGCCCTCATCGCGTACAAGCTCGGCGAGGACGGTGGAAATCCACTCGCGATGGCGGTCTATGCGGGCGATCCCGACGGCGATGCTGGCCACGCGAGCAGGCCGCTCGCCGCCTCGGCCCGGTGGACCGAAGGAAAGCCCGAGGTGTCGCGTAACTTCGCCGACGTCTTCACCGGGCTGACGCTCGGCATCAAATTTCAGGGTACGAGTGTGGCTGCTCTCGGGCGCAGTTGGGTGGAGCGTGGGTTTCTCACCCTTGGCGTGCTCTCGCTCCTGCTGGTCGGCGGCCTCGTGCTGACGTACCGCAGCGTCAGCAAGGAAGTCGCCCTCGCCCGGTTGAAGTCCGATTTCGTCTCCAACGTGTCACACGAGTTACGTACGCCGCTGGCGCTCATCCGCCTCTACGCGGAAACGCTCGAACTGGGTCGCATCAAGGGGCAGACCAAGGTGGAGGAGTACTACCGCATCATCCGCACGGAGAGTGAGCGGCTCACCGCGTTGATCAACAACATCCTCGACTTCTCGCGCATCGAGGCCGGGAAGAAGGAGTACGACTTCAGACAAACCGACCTTGCGGAGCTCGTCCGTAACACGTTGGATACGTATCGCGCGCAAATCGACGAGCACGGCTTCGCCTTCGAACAGAGTATCGACTCGAGCATCCCGCCCGTGCAGGTGGACCGGGAGGCTATTGCGCGCTCGCTCGTCAACCTCGTGAACAACGCTCTGAAATACTCGGATACCGAGAAGTTCCTCGGAGTGAAGCTGTATCGCGCGGATAGCGTGCTGAAGCTCGAAGTCGTGGATCATGGCATCGGCATCGCGCGGAATGAGCAGGCGAAAGTCTTCGAAAAGTTTTACCGCGCTGGCAACCTGCTGGTGCACAACACGAAGGGAAGCGGCCTTGGCCTGTCGCTCGTCCGCCACATCGCGCAGGCGCACGGTGGCGAGGTGGAGGTGGACAGCACACCGGGGAAGGGCAGCACGTTCACGCTGACGCTCCCCCTCGAGCGTACCGTCCAGCAGCCGGCCAATGATGCAGTGAGGATGGCGGGATGAAGACGACACGAATCGATTTCATCGGACCCAGCAACGGGCGTGCGAACGGTACGCGATCGAGGGCGGCCGGACCGGTCCCGAAGAGCGATGCCGGAGGCCGGGCGGTCAGAAGGACGCGCATTCTGATCGTCGAGGACGAACCCGCGATGGTGGCCGGCCTGCGTGACAACTTCGAATACGAAGGGTTTGAGGTCATCAGCGCGGATGATGGCGTGTCGGGTCTCGAGCGCGCCCTCGCTGATGATCCTGATCTCGTGGTGCTGGACGTCATGATGCCGCGCATGAGCGGCCTCGAAGTCTGCAAGCAGGTCAAAGCCAAGCGGCCGTCAATTCCCATCATCATGCTCACGGCCCGCGGGCAGGAGATCGACAAGGTGGTCGGACTGGAGTTGGGCGCCGACGATTACGTGACCAAGCCGTTCTCGATCCGTGAGCTGATGGCACGCATCAAAGCCGTGCTCCGGCGGGTGCCTCCGCACGCCCCAATTCCCGACGTCTTTCGCTTCGGTGATGTCGAAGTCAACATTCGCGGCAATGAAGTACGACGCGCCGGTGCCATCGTTGAGCTCTCGACGAAGGAGTTCGCGTTGCTGGCGTACTTCATCGCCCATCCCGGAGAGACACTCAGCCGCGATCGCCTGCTCGATGCGGTCTGGGGCTACCAGAACTACCCGAACACGCGAACCGTCGACACGCACATCGTTCACCTCAGGCAGAAGCTGGAACCACATGCCGAGGAACCGCGCTTCATCGTGACGGTGCACGGCGCCGGCTACAAGTTCATCGAATGAGGTCAGGTCCGATGGGTCAGCCAAAGGCTTTCGCGTGGCGTCCGGGAGGTACTCCGATCTCTCCGCCACGCTCTCCGCTACCGGGCAATGCATCCCGCCAGACGCGCCAGGAAGAGCTGCGGTCGAAGTTCGCGACACTCGAGAAAGAGTACGGCGATCTTCACACCGCACTCTTCGAGGCTGCGCAGGTGCACCGACGCCTCTGCGCCCCCCGCCTGGTGCGGTGCGGCGACTTCGAGATTGCGAGCGAGGTCTTTGCCGTCCGGTACCTGCCTGGTGATTTCTTTACCGTCGAGGAGGCGAGCGGCGGGCTGATTCTGGCGCTCGGCGACGTCTGCGGCAAAGGGCTGGCGGCGGGCATGTGGACCCCGTGCCTGGTGGGACTGGTCCGTGTGCACGCAGCCGCGACGTCGGAACCGCACGCCATCGTGGCCGGCGTCAATCGCGAGTTCTGCCGGATGCAGGCGCCGCTGACCAGCGTCTTTATGGCACGCCTCGACCCAGCGAGCGGGATGCTGGATTATTGCAGTGCCGGACATCCTCCCGCCCTGCTCCTGCGGGCGTGCGGCCGGCTGGAGTCGCTTTCGGAAGGGGGCATGCTGCTCGGCATGGCGGTCGACGCGTCCTACAGGACAGGACGTGTCCAACTGGGCGTCGGCGACATCCTGCTGGCCTGCTCGGACGGCGTCATCGAGTCGCGCAACAACGCCGATCAGGAATTCGGGGACGAGCGCCTCGAAGCGGAATTGCGGCTCGCACGAACCGGTTCCGCTGATCGTGTGCTCTTCTCCGTCCTGGCGGCAGTTCAGGATTTCGCCGCTCCGAACGCGTTGACCGACGACACAACACTCGTCGTCGTGCGTCACCGCGATGACGAGGGCGCGTCCGGCCTTAGTTGAGCCTCCGCGTGTTGTTCGGAACTCACGACGCCCTGAGCAAGGTGGCTGCCACCCGGGCGTAGATCATGGCGCATTCGACGATACGATTGGTGTCCACGAACTCCTTCGGTCCGTGCGAGATCGTCAGGAGTCCCGGGCCATACGCGTAGGCCGGCATGCGCTGCTCAGCGTAGAACCTGATCTCGAGCAAGCCAGGACACATTTCGAACCGTGGTGTCTTGCCCGTGACCGCGCGAACGTGGCTGCTGAGCGCCCGGCCGAGCGCTGTGGCCTCGGGTGTACCCGAAGGGCGTCCTTCTTGGCCACCCGAAATCCTCTTCAACTCCCCGCCTGCTATACTCGCGACCCAATGCCGCTCGAGCCCGGCGCGCGTCTTGGCGTCTACGAGATCATCGGCGCCCTCGGTGCTGGCGCGATGGGCGAGGTCTATCGCGCGCGCGACACCAAGCTGAATCGCGACGTCGCCATCAAGATCCTGCCGGCCCACCTCGCGAGTGATGCCAGCGTTTCTCCAGGCTTAGGAACGGCGCGGCCGGGCAGCGACCGCATGGCCCGGTTCGAGCGCGAGGCTCAGGTGCTCGCTTCCCTCAACCATCCGCACATCGCGCAGATCTACGGGGTTGAAGAATCTCGCGGCACTCGCGCGATTGTCATGGAGCTCGTCGAGGGCGAAGACCTCGCCGAGCGCATCGCCAAGGGACCGATTCCGGTCGACGAGGCATTGCCGCTCGCGCGCCAGATCGCCGAGGCGCTCGAGGCGGCGCACGAGATCGGCGTCATCCACCGTGACCTGAAGCCGGCCAACATCAAGCTGCGCCCGGACGGCACCATCAAAGTCCTCGACTTCGGCCTCGCCAAGGCGGTCAACCCCGACGCATCGTCCGCGCCCGACCCGATGCAGTCGCCGACGCTCACGGCGCACGCGACGGGGATTGGGATGATTCTCGGGACGGCGGCTTACATGGCGCCGGAGCAGGCGCGCGGCAAAGTGGTCGACCGGCGCGCTGACGTCTGGGCCTTCGGCTGCGTGCTCTACGAGATGATCGCGGGCCGACGCACCTTCGCGTCCGACGACGTGACGGATACGCTGACGGCGGTGCTGCGCGACCCGCCGGACTGGAACGCCCTGCCGGCGGAGACGCCCGCCGCGGTGCGATCGCTTCTCGCCCGCTGCCTGGACAAAGACCCGAAACAGCGCCTGCGCGACATTGGGGAAGCGCGCGTCACGCTCTCGGGCGAGGCGCGCGCCGCGCTCTCGAGTGGCAGCGCGGTGCCGGCTGCGGCCGCAGTGGTTCTGGCTCCCGCGGCGCCACCACCGCGTCGGCGGTCACTCATCTGGGCCGCCGTTGCGCTACTCACCGCTGCCGTCGTCGGCCTCGCAGCGTTTGTCGCCTACCTCCAACGTCCCGCGGGAGTGCCTCAGGTCCACAAGACCTACGTCGCGCTGCGGCCGGACGGCAGCAGTATTCGCTTCCCGGCGCTCTCGCCCGACGGCCGGAAGATCGTCTACGCGGCGCGCTCGCGGCTGTGGGTGCAGGCGCTCGACGAATGGGATCCGCGCGAGCTCGCTGGGACCGAGGGCGGGGTCAAGCCGTTCTGGTCGCCGGCCAGCGACTGGATCGGCTTCTTCCGCAACGAGCAGCTGCTCAAGGTTCCGGCGGCTGGCGGGCCGGTCGTCAGCATCGCGTCGCTCCCGGCGGTTCAAGCGCCGCTCTTCAGCAGCTCCGCGGTGTGGAACGACGACGGCACCATTTTCATCAGCCAGGCGGCGGGCCCGCAGATCTACCGTGTGCGTGGAAGCGGAGGCGAGCTCCAGGAGCACTACAAGCTCCCGGACGCGATGGGCTTCGATGTGCACGACCTCGCGCCTCTGCCCGGCGGCGCGATCGTCGTGGCCATCCATCGCGCGGACGGCGTCGGCGCGCTCGCGGTCCTCGCCGACGGCAACCTGACGATCGTGCTCGAAGCCAGCAACGTCGGCCACCCGCAGTACTCGCCGTCGGGCCATCTCGTGTTCGCCCGCGCGGCGCCGAACGCGGGGCTCTGGGCGATGCCGTTCAACGCGTCAGGCCGGACAGTGACCGGCGAGCCGTTCCTCATCGGACGCGGCACCGAACCGTCGCTCGCGCGCGACGGCACGCTCGTCTTCCTCGGCGCCGAGCACGTGATGGAACGCCGGCTGGCCTGGTTCACGATGGATGGGCGCGTCGGCGACACGATCGCGCCGCCACAGAACTGGATCGAAGGTGCCGCCCTCGCGCCAGGCGGCAAGCACCTGGTGGCGTCGGCCGACGATGGCCTGTGGTTGTACAACCTCGCGGGCGGCGCGCGCAGCCGGGTGACGAACGGGCGCTCGGACATGATGCCGCAATGGGTCGGGAAGACCGGCCTGACCTTCGTCCGCACGGTGAACGGCACGCCCACGTTGTTCCTCAAGCGAACCGACGCCGTTGGCGAGGAGCACGTCCTCGTCGAAAACGCCAGGTTCCCGACCGTGACCGCTGACGGCCGGCGCATCGTGTTCAACCGGAGACCCCCCGGCGATCGGGCGTGGGAGGTCGCCTGGCTCGACGTCGATCGGCCGACCGAGGTGCACGCCCTCGGCCCGGCGCACGGCGGCGCGCGTTTTCCAGGGGTCTCGCCCGACGGCCGCCTCGTCGCCTACGTCTCGGGAGAGATCGGCAACGACGAGGTCTTCCTCACGCGATTTCCGTCCGGCGAGGGCAAGTGGCAGCTATCGACCGAGGGCGGCGGCTGGTGCCGCTTCACGCCCAAGGGCGACGCGGTCGTGTACCGCACGCTTGGCGGGGACCTGATGTCGGTACCGGTGACGCTCGGCGCCGAGGTGACGATCGGCCGGCCACGGAAGCTCTTCGAGTGGGGCTCGAGCTGGATGCTCTTCTACGAGCTGGCACCCGACGGCACACGGGGGATCGCGGCGGTGCCGGTCGGGGAAGCCGACGATCTGAGCAGCCTGTCGCTCGTCCAGAACTGGCACGCCGAGTTCGTTGGGCGGTAGGCGGAGCTGATACACGCCCTCTCATAGCCCGCAGTAACTGCGACATCAGCTTGGCAGGCGCGAAGCAGAAACTGCGCGCGCCGCGGCGTCATGACGGCGATTTGCACGAGAATCCGGTGATCACCCTCCTGGCTCTCGCCTTGCTCCGCCCGGATCTACAATGAGCGCATGCCCGGGAGCGACGACTGAAACCCACCGCGCCAGGCCTTCGGCAGAAGGCGACGGCGGCCAGGGCGATGAAGCTCACCTACGACGACTTCCTGCAGTTCCCTGACGATGGGCAACGGCACGAGCTGATCGACGGGGAGCACTACGTGACGGCGTCGCCCAACATCAGGCACCAGGAGATTTCCGGCCGCCTGTATCTGCTGATCGGCACGTGGCTGAAGGCGCATCCGCTCGGCAGAATCTTCTACGCGCCTCTCGACGTGCGCTTCTCCATGTTCGACATCGTCGAGCCCGACCTGCTGTACGTCTCGAACGAGCGCGCGGCCGACCTTCTCGCGGGCCAACACGTCTGCGGCTCGCCGGACCTCATCGCAGAGATTGGCTCTCCGAGCACTCGACAACGCGACGAAACGATCAAGCGTCGGCTGTACGAGAACTCGACCGTCGTTGAATACTGGGTCGTCGATCCAGACATCGACGTGATCCGCGTCTATAGGCGCGATGGCGACCGCTTCGCTCGACCCGTCGAGCTGTCGCGCGAGGCCGGCGACGTGCTGACGACAGCTCCGTCTTGCCCGGCCTCGAGATCCCGCTATCGGACGTGTTCGGCGACTGACGTCTCGGCGTCGCCGACGAGGCTCACTTATGGGCGGCGGCCTTCGATGCGGCCCCGAGCAACCGCTCAGCGCTGCGCCGCTCCTCGTCGGTATCCGCCAGCGTCAGCGCCGCCTGCGCCTCGATGCCCGCCTCGGCGGGCTTGCCCTGACGCAGGAGCACGCCGGCGAGGCGCAGGCGATGACTCGCCTCCGTCGGCTCGATCGAGATCGCCCGGCGGATGAGGCCGACGGACTCGCCGGTGCCGAGAAACGCCTTCGTCTCGCCAAGCCAGGCGTACGCGGCAGCGTAGCGGCTGTTGAATTCGACGGCCTTGGTCAGGTGCTTCTCGATCTCGGCATAGACCTCGCGTGACGCGTTGGGCTGCCACGTCAGCGACGCGAGACGGTAGTACGCATACGCGCTCGTCGAGCCGAGCTCGGCAGCCTTCGTATACGCGGCCTTCGCCTCCTCCGCCTTCTTATCGCGATCCGCGAGCAGCCCCTCCGCGACGTAGCTGCCGGCGGCATTCGGATCGGCCTTCCGCGCCTCGGCAATCGCGGCGCGCGCCTCGATCGGACGGCCCATGACGGCCTGGAACTGCGCCAGAGCCGACGCCGACTCCCCAGCCGGCAGCGGCCGCACCGGGAACCGCTCGCGCTCGACGCTCACGTCGATGTTGACCCGGCGGTACGTGAAGATGCTCCGCTGGAAGTAGAGCCGGAACCCGGCCTCGAGCGGCTCGATGGGGCCGAGCGTTTCGGCAAAGGCGGCGGTGGGCTCCTTGCCAGCGCTCACCAGCTTGGCGTAGGCGTTGAGCTTGTCCGCGCGCGAGGCGTTCTCGCCGAACATCAGGTAGTGCACGAACGCCCACGTCTCGGCGTCGAAGGTCCGCCGCGGCTCGGCCTCGGTGGTCTCGCGCGACTTGCGCGTCAGCGTCAGGAGCTTCGCCAGCGGGAACAGCGGCCGCTCGCGCAGAATCTCCAGCTTCCACACAATCGGCGCGCCAAGCAGGACGTGATCGTCCCGGACGATGGTGTTGCTGAGGACGCCCGTGAACCCGCGCGTGAACCAGAGCGGCAAGTCGCGGTCGAGGCTCTGGTCCATCACCAGGCCGATATACGAGAAGTAAGAAGTGATGTACGGGTTGATCGTCCCCCGTTCATCGACCTCGACGTCGGCGCGAAGCACGAGGTAATGCTGGTCCGGGCCGCTCATCCACACGCTCGCAGGACGGACGGAGCGCCGCTCCTCCCAATACTGCGGGGCGAGCGCGCGCATGGTCGTCTCGTCCTTAGCCACGATCACGCGGAAGGGCTTATTGAGCTCCGGCTTCGCCCATGAAAACAGCCCCGTCATCGCGCTCCGCACCTGCTCGAGCTGCCACACCAGCCGCCGCGTCGTCCGCTCGCTCGCGTTCGAGACGACGGTGAAGTGGGCGCTCTTGACCTCGATCCACTGGTCGGCGGCGAGGACGGTGGGGGCGGACCAGGTTGCGAGCAGGACCAGGGCGCAAGTCAAGAACCTTGCGGTTGAACCGGTCGCACCAGGATGGGTCCGCCTAAAGGCGGACACTACGAACGATCTGAGCCGTAACGGTCCGCCTGAAAGTCGGACAGCTACGAATGCTCTCTTCATAGGCACGGACATCTTTACTCGCGTACCGCCGCTGGGGCACACGGGGACTTCCAATTCCAGCCTCGGGGACCTTGGGGAACAACGAGAAACTGTTGCAGGAGCAGCGACATAGTGCCCGGCTGTCTCAATGTTGTCAATACGCGATCGCGGTATTTGCGCAGAAACTGCAACCGTTGACGGCTGCTGTGCTGATGCGGCACAGGGCGTGGCGGGAGTGGGCTCTCGGCTCTTGGCTCTAGGCTCTAGCAGATCTTCGAGTAAGTATTCGAAGGTCTTGTCTGGGCTAGAGCCTAAAGCCTAGAGCCAAGAGCCGGGAGTCGCAGAATGCTAGACTCCGCTGATGAAGAGTCTGACCATCTCGGTCAAGCACGTCGCATCGTCGAAGAGCCAGCCGTGCGCGGCGTGCCTGGCGGGGTTCGTTCCGGCAGAAGACACGGGCTCGCGCGTTTTGTCGATCAAAGCGCCGGAGGAAGCGCCCTTCGGCGCGCTCTTGTGCGGCGGGTGCTACTCGAAGTGGACCCATGGGGCTACGATCACGCTGCGACAGAATGGGTGAAGTGGATTTGGCTCAGCCCTGAGCCAACATAGTTCAGTTCGACCTCCATGATCGGCGAAAGAATCGCGCACTACGAAATCGTCGAGCGGCTCGGGGGCCGTAGTTGCGGCTGGCTGCTCGCTGCTAGCGGTTTGCTGTTGCTAATTCGAACCCCGATCGTCGACCAGCAACAGCCAGAAGCCAGCCGCCAGCCGCGAGTCTCTTCCCTCGCCCATTGACATCTGATGCGTGATGCGTGATGATCGCGTTATGCGGACCACCTTGGATCTGGACGATGACGTGCTCCAGGCGGCGAAGGAAATTGCGGCGGCCAAGGGGCTGACCGCCGGCAAGGTCGTGTCGGACCTCGTGCGGAAGGCGCTCGAGCCAGCGGAACGGCCGGCGATCCGGAACGGGGTCCCCGTGATGCCGCGGCAGGCCGCTGGAACGCCGAAGATGACGATGGCCCTCGTCAACGAGCTCAGAGACGAGTCGTGAGCGGCCCGGCGCTGCTCGACGTCAACGTTCTCGTCGCCCTCTTCAACCCCGATCACATCCATCACGACACCGCGCACGACTGGTTCGCCGAGAACCATGCTGATGGATGGGCGACGTGTCCGATCACCGAGCAGGGCGTCATCCGCATCCTCGCTAACCCGAAGTACTGGAGCGAATTCGAGCGGACCGCCGCGCTGGTCGATCGGCTGGCGACGTTCTGCGCCAGCCGGCATCACCACTTCTGGTCGGACACCGTCTCGCTGCGGGATGCGACGCTCTTCAATCTCTCGCACATCTCCGGCCATCGTCAGCTGACGGACGTCTATCTACTCGGTTTAGCGAGGAAGATGAAAGGCAGGCTTGCGACGTTCGATCGGACGATTCCGATCAAGGCAGTGATTGGGGCGAGCAGGGACACGGTCGCGGTCATCGCGCAGGAGGGGTGACGGCGGCTGCTCGCTGCTCGCTTCTCGCTGCTCGCTTCTAGCTGTTGCTAATTCGAACCCCGATCCTCGACCCAGCAACAGCCAACCGCGAGCAGCCAGCAGCGTGAGGGCTTTACTTCGCCAGCGCGCTGTATTCCAGCACTTGCCCATCCTTCAGTAACCGCGCTCGCAGCTCCGGATACGGGACGTCCTGCACGGCGACGCCACGGTCAATCGCAATCGCGGCCGCGGTCGCAGCGGATTGGGCCAACACCATGAAGACGGGCTCCATGCGGATCGAGCCGAAGGCGATGTGCGAGCTCGAGACGCAGACGGGCACGATGAGGTTGTCGGCCTGGCCGCGTTTCGGGACGAGCGCGCCGTAGGCGATCTCGTAAGGGCCGGGGAGCGGGACGCCGATGTCTCCCTCGTTCTGCACGTAACCCTCGGGCGTGATGTAGCGCTGCACGTTGTGCGAGTCGATGGTGTACGACCCCATGCCGACCGATGACGGCGTCGGCCGCCGCTTCATCAGCTCGTTCTCGGTCATCACGAACTCCCCCACCATCCGCCGCGCTTCGCGCACGTAGATCTGGTGCGGCCAGCCGCCGTTGTCAGCGAACTCGTCTTTCGCGAGCCCCCACTGGCGCATGCGCTCCTGCACGTCCTTCGGCACGCGAGGATCGTTGGCGACGAAATAGAGCCAGCCCTTCTGATAGGTCTCGTGCTCCTTCAGGATCTGGCGGCGGCGCTCGTACGAGGCCTCCGGGTAGTCGTAGCTGAGGCCGATGTTGTCGGTGCTGAACGGACCGTGGTTGTTGGTGTCGGTCTTGCGGTTGGGAATGGGATCGAACTTGTCGAACGTCTCGCGCCAGCCGGTGGCGTAGATGCGGAGCAGCAGTTCGTACTGCGCCGGATCGTAGCCGTCGGGCTTCGGGAACGGGATGCGGTTCTCGGGATGATCGGTGACGCAGTAGCGATAGCAGTAGGCCTGCACCTTCTTGTCGCCGCTGCCGTACTCACCAGGAGGCGCGGTGCTGATCCGCGGCAGGACGCCGCTCTTCGGATCGCCGGGCACGACGTACGGGCTGATCGGCTCTTTCAGCACGCCGAAGTGATGGCGATGGTGCAGGACGCCGGTCTGCACGCCGTTCCACTTCTCGCCGTAAGTCGCCTGCGACTCGCGCCCGACGTGATAGTCGACACCTGCGGCCGCCATGAGGTCGCCCTCGTACGTGGCGTCGATGAACATCCTGCCGCTGTACCGCTTCCCGCTGAGCATCGTGATCGCGCTGATGCGCCCGCCGGTCTTTGACACGCCCCTGGCGCGGTCGAGCCACTCGTTGCGGTCGACGCGGATCTGATACTCCTTGACGAGATCCTCGAACACCTTCTCCGCCGCATGCGGCTCGAAGATCCACATCGTCCGCTGCGCGCCATCGATGGCCGGCGTCCCCTGCCCTTTGTTGCCGTACTCCTCGCGCTTCTGCCAGGTCCACGCACTCGCCTGGTCGTAGTGCTGCCAGATGCGGCGATAGAAGTCGCGCGAGAGGCCGCCGATCACCGCCTTGTTGCCCGTGTCGGTAAACCCGAGCCCGCCGCTCGAGAGCCCGCCGAGGTGCGTGTCCGGGCCGACGATCACGACCGTCTTGCCCAGTCGCTTGGCCTGAACCGCCGCGATCACGCCGGCGGAGGTGCCGCCGTAGACGACGAGATCGAATTCGGGGGCGGGGGCCTGTGCGCCAGGGAAAGAGAGAAAGACGAAGAGGAAGGGGACGGCGCGGTTCATGGTTCAGCCTTCATGGTTCGGGGGTTCAGGGGTTCAGGGGTTCAGAAGGTTCAGGAGGTTCAGGGTTCACGGTTCAGGGTTCACGGTTCAGGGTTCAAGGTTCAGGCTGGCGGCTCGCGGCTCGCGGCTCGCTGCTCACATCTCGAACAGGACTTTCAGTGCGCGCTTGGATTCGGCGAACGCGGACTCGTAGTCGTCCAGCCTGGCCACGCGGGCGATCAGGGGCTTCACTTGCACGGCGCCCGATGCCAGGAGGTCGAGCGCGGGGCGGAACGGGCCGCAGCGGGAGCCGACGAGCGTCACCTCGTCGACGACGATGGGCCATGTGCTGACGGGGGCTTCGCCGTGGAACGTGGACTTCATGACCACGGTGCCGCGGGGCTTGACGATCTCGAGCGCGCGGCGCAGGCCTTCGGGGCGGCCGGTCACGTCGACGACAACGTCGAAGCGGGCTGCCGGCGGCACGCGCTCGTCGGAACGCGCGGCGGTCAGGCCGAGCGAGCGGGCAACGGCGAGCTTGTGGTCGTGCCGGCCGAACACGGTCACGTCGGGCGCGGCGGTCCTCAGCACCTGCGCTACGAGCAGGCCCATCCGGCCGTCGCCCACGATCGCCACGCGCGCACCGGAGTCGACGCGCATCTGCTCGAAGATCCGGCACGCGGCGGCCACCGGCTCGGCAAATGCGGCCGTCTCGTCGTCCATGGTGTCGGGAACCGCGTGGAGGTTGACCGCCGGCAGCGAGAGGTACTCGGCAAAGGCGCCGTCGTGCTGACGGATGCCGACCACGTTGCGGTTGTCGCAATGCTCCTTGATCCCCCGTGCGCACCAGTCGCAGCGGCGGCAGCCGATGTTGATCTCGCCAACGACGCGCTTGCCCACCCACGCTGCGTCGGCCGCCGGCGCCTGCTCGACGACGCCGACGAACTCGTGGCCGGGGATGCCGGTGAACTCGGCGTAGCCTTCGAGGATCTGGAGGTCGGTGCCACAGATACCCGCCCGCCGCACGCGGATCAGGCACTGGTCCGCGCGCTCGGGCCGCGGTACGTCTTTGAGCTCGATTGTCGCCGGACGGGTGATGACGAGTGCTTTCATGAGATGTCTGAGATTACACGGTGTCGGTGGCGGAGAGAAGGCGGGCGAGGCTGGCCGCTCGCGGCTGGCTGCTCGCGGCTCGCGGCTAGCTGTTGCCAACCCCGGCGCTCGGCTTAGCAATCGCCAGCCGAGCCGCGAGCAGCCGGCCCCGAGCAGCGGTTGTGCTCACCCCACGTTCTGTGTTTGTCTGAGGCGTGCACTTCGAACGTCAACTGCGGCTCCGCGTGCTCGAGGCGCTCGAGCTCGAGGCGAAACAATTCAGGACGCGCGAGGAGTTGTTTCCGATCCGCATCCCTCGTGAGCCGATTCGCCTCGACGGGGTGATCGAGCGAACGCTCGGCGACGACAGCGCGCGGTTCAATCCGTCATCGATCCGCGCGCGCACGATTCTGCATCTCGAGTGGGACGACGGGAGCGTGTGGGACGCGTGGGTGATCATGCTGCCATCCCAGTTGCGGCTCTTCTGCGACTCGGGCGCAGACGAGACACGCGTGCTCGCGTCGGGCGGGCGCAACGCCGGCGACGAGACCGATCGGCAGTTCCTCACGCTCCTCTCGGAGTCGGCGGGCGAGATCTTCGGCATCGAGATGGCCGGCGGCGCCCCGGCGCGCGTGCGCTCCTCAATCGCGGATCGCACGTTCCTGGTCGACGTGTTCGTGAACCTGTTCGAGGTCCGGGCCATGGAAGGAACGATTCGGGCTGACCTCGATGCGCGGCGAGCGGACGCGGACCCAGGAGACCTCCTCGCTGTGACCGCGGATGGCACCGACTTTCGCGTTGACGTCGAACGCTGGCTCGAACTGGTAGCGCGATAGAATCGGCTGACGTGAGCGCACGTGAGCCAGCTCGACAGATCCGCCTCGGAACGATTCTCGCGCTACTCCTCTTTGTCACTATTGTCCCGCTTGGTCTCTTTTCGGGCCAGCTCGTCTGGCAGTCCTGGCAACAGCAGCAGGTCCTCGTCAACGGCCAGAACGTCGAGCGGGCACGGGCAATCTCGGTTGCGGTGAGCCAGGAAGTCCAGAGCACCATCACCGCCCTCTACTCGCTCGCCAAGCTCGGCCACATCGACCCGAACGACCTCCAGCCCTTCTACGTCGCCGCCACTGAGATGTTGACCCTGCAGGAAGGCTGGCAGGCGGTGCGGCTCGTCGAGCCGGGGTCGCGAGTGGTCGTCAACACCGCGGTGCCGTTCGGGCAGTCGTCCGCGCTCATCAGCGACGACTGGGTCCGCGCGGTGCGCGAGACGAAGCGGCCGGCGGTGTCGACGCTGAAGCGCGACCCGTCGACCGACCAGTTATTCGTGTCGATCGGCGTCCCCGTGATGCGAAGCGGTGAGGTGCAGTACATCCTCGGCGCCCGTATCCTCGCGGCGGTCTTCAGCGGCGTCCTGCATCGACAGCAGCTGCCGAACGAAGGCGTCATCGCGCTGATGGACGCGGAACAAACGGTCATGGCGCGGACGCGGGCCGAGGCCCTCTACCTCGGCGCCAAGCCGAGCACGGACTTTGCCAAGGCCATTCGAACGGCGCCCGAAGGCGCGCTGCGATCGCAACTGCTCGAAGGAACGCCGTCGTTCTCGGCCTGGAGCCGATCGCCTGACACGGGGTGGACGGTCGGCATCGGGCTTCCGGCGGCCGCGGTCGACAGGCCGATTCTCAAGTCGCTCTTTCTCCTCATCACGGTCGGTGTCGCCATCCTCGGCGGCGGCCTCCTGATGACGTTCGTCGTCCGCTGGCGCATCGTCCGCGCCCAGGTCGCCGCGGTGACCGCCGCTCGCGCGGTCGCACGAGGCGAGCCGACGCCGATTCTGGAATTCCCGGGTGACCGAGTTCCACGACCTCGCCGAGGGCCTTCGCGACGCGGGCGCGATCCTCGAGCGGCGCTTGAAGGAGAAAGACGAGGCGGAGCAGGCGCGGGCGAGGGCGGCGGGCGAACTCGAGAGCGCGCTCGTGCGCGAGCACGCGGCGCGAGTGGCCGGCGAACGCAATGAGGCGCGGCTGCTCGTCACGCTCCGCAGCATCGGCGACGCCGTCATCGCGACCGACGCCGATGGACGGGTGACGATCCTCAATCCGGTCGCGCAGACGCTGACGGGATGGTCGGAGGCCGACGCGATCGGCACGCCGATCCATACGGTGTTCGTCACGCTCGACGAGCGGACGCGTCAGCCCAACCCGAGCCCGCTCGCGCGCATCGCGGCAACCACAGGCGGCGTGACGCTGCCATCGCAGGCGGTGCTCGTCAGGCGGGACGGACGAGAGATCCCGATCGGCGACAGCGCCTCCCCCATCCAGACGGCCAACGGCACGCTCCTCGGCATCGTCGTGGTGTTCCGCGACACGACGGCGGAACGGGACGCGGAACGCCAGCGCGCGGCCGCGTTCGAGCGCGAACAGGCGGCCCGGCGCACGGCCGAATCGCTGAGCCGGGCCAAGGACGAGTTCGTGGCCACGGTGTCGCACGAGCTGCGCACGCCACTCAACGCGATCTTCGGCTGGGTCGCCATGCTCAAGCTGGGTGCGCTCGACGAGGCCGGACAGGCCAAGGCCCTCGACGTCATCGACCGCAACACGCGCGTGCAGGCACAGCTCATCGAGGACCTTCTCGACATGGCCCGCGTCATCCGGGGCACGGTACGTCTCGAGATGCTGCCGGTCGACCTCGCGGTCGCTGTCGAAGCGGCGGTGGACGCAGTCAAGCCGGCAGCCGACGCGCGGCGCGTGACGCTGCGCGTGAGCGCCCAGCGACGCGTCGCGTTCGTCTCTGGCGACTCGAGCCGGCTGCAGCAGATCGCCTGGAACCTGCTCTCGAACTCCATCAAGTTCTCGAACGCCGGCGACAAGGTGGACGTAACCGTCGCTCAGGAGGGCGACGAGGCCGTGCTGCGGATCACGGACACGGGCGCGGGCATCGAGCCGGCGTTCCTGCCGCACGTCTTCGAGCGCTTCCGGCAGGAGATGTCGGACGTCACGCGCGAGCACGCGGGACTCGGCCTCGGGCTGTCCCTCGTCCGCCATCTCGCCGAGCTGCACGGCGGCACGGTGACGGCCGAGAGCGGCGGCAAGGCGCAGGGTTCGACGTTCACGGTCCGGCTGCCGCTCATCGGCGTCCAGGTGGGCCGCCAGTTCGCGGGTGATGGCGTCGACACGTCGGAACCGCCGGAGGCGCTGCCTGACATCCTGCAGAACGTCTATGTGCTCGCCGTGGACGACGACGCGGACGCGCGCGAGCTCGTGATGACGGTGCTCCATCAGGCCGGCGCGCAGGCGACCGTCGCGGCGTCGGTCCGTGAGGCGCTGGCCGCGATCGAATCACGCGTGCCGGACGTCGTGATCACCGACATCGCGATGCCGCACGCGACGGGATTCGATCTCGTGCGGCAATTCCGGGCGTCGCCGAAGTGGTGCGAGATCCCGATCATCGCGCTCACCGCGTACGCCCGCGCCGAGGATCGCGCGCAGGCGCTGACGCTCGGATTCACGGCACACTTGGGGAAGCCGTTCTCGCCGCGGGCGCTGGTGGCGCTGGTGGCGGAGGTGGGGAGGAAGTAGATCTCGAGGCTCGCGGCTTCGCCGCTCGCAGCTTCCCGCTTCCAGCTCAAGGCATCAGAGCCTAGCCCATCGGACTGGGATCTCGAGGTTCGTTTGCTGGAAACTCGGAAGCCGGAGGCTGGAGCTGGAGCTGAGAAGCTCATTAAAACCCCTGAAACCCCGCCCGTCCCAGTGGCCAAGCTTGCGCCGACTGTCGGAATCGAGAATGGTCATCTGCCCTGTGCTTCCCTGCTCGACGCAGTAGACGGCGAGGGCCTGGGCCGCGCGCTGTTGATCGCTTTGTGACAGGCCGCTCCAGCGAGGCGCGAGCACGAACGTCTCCATCGAGTAGCAGCTGCGCCGGACGACCAGGTCGGATCGCTCCAGCGTCCTGAGGAACCGCGCGTTGCGGCCTGCTGTCGTGAAGCGGTCGCGCTGGCTGAAAACGACCAGCGCGGCGATCAGCGCCACGACAGAGACGACTATGCCAACAATCAATCTACGCATACTCGGCCTGTCTAGAAGTCGTCTCACAAATGCTGTCACGAGACCACGCTACAACACGATGAGCACGATGACACGATGGTCACGATGATCCCATAGGTTTACTTCGTGTTCATCGAGTCATCGTGTTCATCGTGACCCAGTAGCCGTCGGCGCGTTCAGCCTGAGCTTGGTTTATGAGATAGGTTGTAGTGTCTCCTGTTCGCATTTCTCAGCGCTCGCGGGGCCCCACTTCTCTCAATGCGCTTGGGGCCCCACCCCCAAGCGCTGCCGCTCGCGCTTCGCGCTCACGGCGGCTCAAGGCTGTCGCTCGCTCGGCGAAGCTCGCCGTAGCCTTGGCGCAGGCGAGGCCGCAGGCGCTCCTGCTGGCGTGGTCGCAGCGGCCTTGACCGCCACAGCAGCATGCGATCGTCGCGGTTCGGCGCCGCCCTGGACCTGGCGGCGGCCGACGTCGACGACGGCGGCGGCAGCGTAGCCGTATCGGACCTCGCCCTTGCGGCCTATCTTCTGGAAGCGGTGGCCGCGGTCGGTCAAGTCCTGCAGCACAGATCGAGGGATGCGATCCTCGATCTGGAGACGGCTGCCCGTGGGATCGGCGGGATCGCGGGCAACTAAGAAGCGCGGCGCCTCGATCGCGCGCTGCGCGTCCATGCCGCCGTCGATGACGTTGAGGATGATGTCGTAGACCGACGCGGGAATCCAGTTGTTGCCCGCGGCGCCAACGGCCAGCCGCGGCGTGCCGAGCGCAGGAGACGATCCGCCGGCCTTGAACACGAGCGTCGGGACGCTCGTGGACGACGAGCGCGCGAGCGGCAGGAAGCGGCCGGGGGCGCCGCCGCCGAAGCGCAGGTGGTTGTTGTAGAGGAAGCCAAGGCCGTCGGATACGTAGAACGTCCCGCCCCACGTGCTCAACGTCTGCGTGACGGCAATCATGTTGCCCTCCGCATCCACCACCGCGAACGCCGTCGTCCCGCGGCCGATCCGCTCGGGCGGCGTGTCGGCTGCCGGCCCGGTGCGATCGCGGAAGATCTTCTTGGGATCGATCCTCTTGAAGAGGTTCGCGGCGTGCGACGGGTCGAGGTGAGGCCCGAGGTTGACGTCCCACAGCGCGGGATCGGCGATCCGCGGCCCTTGATCGCGGACGCGCCAGGACTCGATGGCGTAGTGAAGATAGTCGGCGTCACTCGAGTAGGTCGTGCCGGGCTTCGGCTGGTAGTTCTCGAGGATCTGCAGCGTCTCGATGAGCGAGGCGCCGGTCGATACCGGCGGCGGCGCCGAGTAGAGCTGGTGATCGCGATAGCGGCCGGCGAGCGGGCGGCGCTCGATGGCGCGGTATTGCGCGAGGTCGTCGACGGTGATGAGGCCGCCGTTTTTCGCCATGTCGTCGGCGATGCGGCGGGCGATCGCTCCGCGATAGAAGGCGTCGGCGCCGTCCTTCGCGATGATCCTCAAAGTCGATGCGTAGTCCTTGTTAACGAAGCGGTCGCCGGCCTTCGGCATCTTGCCGTCCGGCAGGTAGATGCGGGCGGACGAGCGGTACTTCTCGAAGAACTTCCGGCCCTCGGCAATCGTCGTCGGCAGCGCCGCATCGAGCTCGTAGCCGTTGTCAGCGTAGTCGATGGCCGGCGCGACGAGATCGCTCCACGGGATCTTCTTGCTCGCGTAGCTCCGATAGAGAAGATCGAGGCCGGCGACGACACCGGGAATGTTCGCCGCGGACGGCCCGTCCCCCGTGCCGGCGGTGAGCAGCGGGTTGTCGCGCGTCGCGCGGATCGGCACCTGATCCTTGTAGTCGATGGCGATCGGCTCGGCCATCCCCTTGAGGTAGAGGATCGCCATCCCGTCGCCGCCGATGCCCGACGCGTCCGGCTCGACGACGCCGAGGGCGAACGACACGGCGATTGCGGCGTCGACGATGTTGCCGCCCTTTTCGAGGGCGAGCGCGCCGGCGCGCGACGCCAGCAGGTTGCCGGAGACGACCACGGCGCGGTCCGACACGACGAGCGGCTTGATGAGCGGCTGCTCGGCGACCATCGCGTCGATCGCGGATTCGAGCGCGCCTTCATCCTGCGCCGCCTGCGCCTGGGGACGATATTGAGTCCTGAGCTCCTGCCAGCGCGCGGCTGACGGACCGGCCGAGTAGTAGAGGCGCCGCAGCGTTTCCCACACGCGATCGAAGGCCAGGAGCAGCTGGTTGTCGCGCGGTGCGGCGGTTACGATCTCGCGCTCGCCGGAATCGACGGGCAAAGGAGCGTCGACGAGCCACAAGCGAAAGGCGTCGGCCCCGGCAAAAAGCGGCGGCGGCTCGTCGGTGTTCCGCTCCGGGTTGCCGTTGTACGAGAGGTCAGGCGGCGGCAGGTTGGCGATCGCGAGGCGCTTGCCGTCGGGCGACCACGACGGCGCCCCGCCGTGGCGCGACACGAGCATGGCGGGCGCAGCAGAAGGCGGACGCGGCGTCAGACCTTGACCACCCTCACCTTGAGCGCCAGGCGGCGCTGCCGCGGGTCCGAGCACGTCGGGCACACCGACGACCCAAACGCCTCCCGTGCCCTCGCGAACGGCGAAGAACGCGAGACGAGAACCGTCGGGCGACCACGAGGGAAACCCCTCGACGCCGCGGACGCGCGCCAGCCTCGAACGCGTCACACGATCGCGCGGGCCGAGCGCGAGCTCGGCGACCCAGAGATCGCTGTCGCCGTCGTCGCTCTCACGATCGGACACGTAGGCGACGCGCTTCCCGTCCGGCGATACGCGGCCCTGCTGCTCGTCGTCTGCGGCGGTGTCGGGGAAAAGAGGCTTGGGCTGGCCGCCCGCCGCCTCCGACGACTTGCAGCCGCCATCGGCCGGCGGCGCGGTGCGAGAACACCACGCGCCCATCCGAGGACCACGACGGCCAGCGCTCGTCGCCGGCGAGCGTCGTCAGGCGACGCACGTCACCGCCGGCGCTCGGCGAGACGACGAGGTCGAAGCCTTGTCCGGTTTCGGCAGCGAAGACGATCGAGCGCCCGTCGGTCGACCACGCGGGATCGCGCTCGATGTCGGTCGTCTCGGGCCGCAGCGGCTTGCCGCTCTTGCCGTCCGGCGCCGAGAGCCAGATGCGATCGAGGTAGGAGAACGCGAGGCGCTTGCCGTCAGGCGACCACGCCGGCTCGCGCGCGCCGCGCGGCGCCCGCGGCTGAGGCGCGGTCTGGACGACGAGCGTCAAGGCAAGCGTGGCGAACGCGGCGGCGCGATCGCGCTCCTGAGCACCCGAGACCTCAGGCCGGCTTTCGCACGGCGTCGACGATGTGCCTGGCCGAAATGCCGTAGCGGTCGAGGAGCTCCGCCGGCTGACCGCTTCGCGGCAGCTCGCGGACGGCGAGGCGGCGGACGGCCAACCCCGCCGGTGCGACAGCTTCGCTGACGGCGTCCCCGAGGCCTCCGACGGCGTAGTGATCTTCGACGGTGATGATGACGCCCTTGGTGGCCTTGCCGGAGGCGACGAGTGTCGCCGCGTCGATCGGCTGCACCGAATAGGCGTCGATGACGCGGATGTTGATGCCCTCGGCCTTCAGCTGGTCGTGCGCCTTGAGCGCCTCGAAGACGGTCACGCCGACGCCGACGACGGTGGCGACGTCGTTCGCGCTCTGACGGATCACCTTCGACCCGCCGATCGGGAACTTCTCGTCGAGGCCGTAGATGATGTCGGTCTTGGGCCGGGACGTGCGCATGTACGCGAGGCCGTGGATAGTTGGCCATCTCGACGACGAGGCGCTCGGTGCTGACGGCATCGCACGGGTAGATCACCGCGCAGTCGGGCACGGCGCGCATCATCGACAGATCCTCGAGCGCCATCTGCGACGGACCGTCCTCGCCGATCGAGATGCCGGCGTGCGATCCGGTCAGCTTCACGTTGAGCTGGTGTCGCGCGTTCGACAGGCCGGACATGCGGATGAAGTCGGAGGCGCGCGAGAGGAAGCACGCGAAGGTCGTCGCGAACGCGATCGCGCCGCGGGCGGCGAGGCCCATGGCGGCCCCGACCATCACCTGCTCGGCGATGAAGTTCTGATAGAACCGATCGGGAAACGCCTTTTCGAACCGGTCGCTGAACGTCGAGTTCTTGACGTCGGCGTCGAGCGCGACGACGCGGCGGTCGATGGCGCCGAGTGCGGCGAGGGCGGTTCCCCACGCCTCGCGCGTCGCGACCTGCTCGCCCGGCTTGTACGACGGCGCGGGCATCTTTCGAGAATAGTCCGGCTTGACCGCTTCGCGCGGCTTCGCCGCCGGCGGAGGAATCGTGGGAGTCGAGGTGCTGCCGGACAGCTGCGTCCTCAACTCGGCGATCGCCTTGTCGGCTTCCTCGCCCTTCTTGAACGCCTTGCCGTGCCAGCCGTCCTTGCCCTCGACCGACGCCACGCCCTTGCCCTTGATCGTCTTCGCCAGAATCATCGTCGGGTTGTTCTTCGCGGCCCGCGCGGCGGCAAACGCGTGGAGCAGCGCCTCGACGTCGTGGCCGTCCACGATGAGCGTGTGCCAGCCGAACGCGTTCCAGCGCGCGGCGATCTCGTCCATCCGATGATCGAACTGCGTGTGCCGGCTCTGGCCGAGCGCGTTGACGTCGACGATGCCGCACAGGTTGTCGAGCTTGTGATAGAGCGCGACGTCTGCCGCTTCCCACACCGAGCCTTCGGCCATCTCGCCGTCGCCGAGCAGCACGTAGGTCCGGTAGTCGGACCCGATGCGGCGCGCGTTGAGCGCCGTGCCCACCGCCGCGCAGATGCCCTGGCCGAGCGATCCCGTCGCGACGTCGACAAACGGCAGGCGCGGCGTCGGATGCCCCTCGAGGTCGGAGTCGAACCGGCGCAGCTTCAGCAGGTCCTTGCGCGGGAAGAGCCCGGTGTGCGCCCAGGCGGCGTAGAGGATCGGCGCCGCATGGCCCTTTGACAGCACGAAGCGGTCGTTGTCGGGATTCTGCGGATTCTTGGGATCGAAGCGCATCTCGCCGAAAAAGAGCGTCGCGACAATCTCGGCCGCGGACATGCACGTCGTCGGGTGACCGGATCCAGCCTCGGTCGTCGATTCAATCGAGTCGATGCGGAGTTCGGTGGCGATGTTCTTCAGGGCGGAAACGGATCTCGGACGTAGTCATTTGTTCAGGAAAGTTTATCTCAGGATCGTTGCTCGCGGCTCGCGGCTCGCTGCTGGCGGTTCGCTGGCTGCGCGGTTGCTAGCACCTCCGTTCGCAGTTGGCAACCAGCTCAACAGCGAATGACCGCAGAGCAGCCAGACCCCTGCTAACCATCCCAAGGCACGGCTGAGCAACCGCGAGAAGCGAGCCGCGAGCGGCGAGCAACCGCCAGCCCCGCCGCGTCAGCCGATGGGCTGGCGCAGCGCCAGCACGTAGTGCGCCGCCACGGGGCCCTGTTGCGCGGCCAGCGGGGCCATGGCTGTGAGCGTCGCTTCGGCCTGCCCGCCGAAATTGTGATCGCCTTTGACGGCGGCCAGGCGCTTGAGCACGCGGGCGGCGTCGCAGTTGGCGACGAAGGGCTTGAGGCGGTCGCGCATCAGGCCGACGCGCTCGGCGGCCTCGGGGACCGAACGGTCGAAGAAGCCGCCGCCCTCCTCGTCCCACATCGTGCGGACGGCGTAGTGCATCGAGCTCCTGCGCCATCATCTCGTAGACGATGTTGCCGGTGGCGGCGTGGGCGTCGAGGTGGGCGGCGGCCATCGAGATCTGATCGTCGAGCAGTCCGCGCACCGACGGACGGCCGTCGAGGCAGTGGGCGACGCCGGCGCCTGGGCTGTAGCACGCGACGTTGATCCGCTCGAGCGACTTCAGCGCGAACTCGCCGAGCGCGGTGTCGTCGAGGAGCTCCGCCGCGCGGAGCGTCGCCGACACCATCTGCGCATTCCACGCGGCGTAGAGCACGCCGTCGACGTTTGGCGGCGTGCGGGCCTGCCGCTCCTCGAGCGTGCCTGCGTAGTAGTCGCGGTCGGCCTGCTGCGATCCCGACCAGCCGCCGTCGACCTGATCGGCGAGCCACGTCTGCACGTAGCGCAGCACGTCTGCCGCGCGCTCGCGATAGCGCGCGATGCGCAGCGTTTCGGACGCCTCGACGTACATCCGCAGCAGGCTGGCGTTGACGTCGAGCAGCTTCTCCTGGTGCGGCCGCGTCCAGTCCCGCTCCGCGGCGTAGCGGAAGAACCCGCCGTCAACCTCGTCGTAGAGGCCGCCCCATCCCATCGCGTCGAGCGTGGCCTCGACGATATGCGCCATCGCCGGATCCTGCGACTCGCGATAGAGATCGAGCGCGAGCTCGAGAGGCGCGACCAGCGGAAACTTTGGCCTCGGTCCCGAATCCGCCGTGGTCCTCGTCGAACGTGTCGAAGATGTGTGCGGCGATGTCCGGGCTCGTGCCGCCATCGGGAGCGGGGCACTTCGGGACTGCTGCTGGGCGGCCGCCAGCTCCTCGCGCCGCGTCCGGAACGCCTCGGCGACGCGCTCGAGCACCGCCGGCATGCGCTCGAGCGTCACGTAGGTGCCGCCGCCGATGACCGCTCCCTCCGCGGTCAAAAACGCCGTTGTCGGCCACCCGCCCAGGCTGTAGCGATCGCTGATGTCGGGACGGCGGTCGGCGTTGACTCGGATGGGGACGAACTGCTCGTTGACTATGCCAGCGACGCCCGGGTCGGCGTAGGTTGTGCGGTCCATGTCGAGGCACGACTCGCACCACGGCGCGGCAATCGACAAGAGCACGGGCCGGTCCTCGGCGCGCGCGCGCGCGAAGGCCTCGGCGCCCCAGGGAAGCCAGCGGACGGTGTCCACGATCACGGTCAATTATAATGATGGGAATGCTTGTGCTTCGGTTCGCCACAGTCCTGGCGATTGCCATCTGGATTGGCGGACTGCTCGCTCTTGGCGCGATCGCCGCGCCGGCCATCTTCGAGGTCGTGTCGCTCCGCCAGGTGCCCGACGGCCGGCTGCTGTCGGGCGCGATCTTCGGCGAAGTGCTGAGGCGGTTTCACCTGGTGACCTACGGCTGCGGCGCAGTCGTCTTCGTCGCGCTCGCCGCCCGCGCCGTGCTCGGTCCGCGCCCGCGCCGTTTCTCGATCCGGCTCGGGATCGCCGTGCTGATGATCGGCGCGTCGATGTATGCCGGCATGGTCCTGTCGCGCCGCGTCGAGAGCGTCCAGCAGGAGATCGGCGCCGGCATCGCCCCGTCGAGCCTCCCCGCCGGCGATCCGCGGCGCGTCGAGTTCGGGCGGCTGCACGGACAGTCGACGCTCATCCAGCTGGTGCCGATCCTTGGGGGGTTGGTGCTGATGTTGTTCGAGCTCAGGGATTAGATGGAACACGTGCCACGGAATCATCACGAGGATCGCGAAGCTCACGATGACCGCGAAGAAATCTTCTCTAAGGTTTTCTTCGTGAGCATCGCGATCTTCTTTCGTCTTCGTGAAAGTGCTCGTGGGCACGTTCAGGGCGAACTCAATGACTTCATTCAGGAACCAGACGCTGAAGTACGAAGGACTACTAATCAAGATCGAAACCGCCATCGAGCGCGACCCGGCTCGCGCGATGGAAGAGACCGTGCGTATGCTCGCGGCCGAGATGCCCGGCTACTCGTGGGTGGGCATCTACCTGCTCGAGGGCGACGAGCTCGTGCTCGGGCCGTTTGTCGGCAAGCCGTCGCCGCACACGCGCATCCCGCTCGGCCGCGGCATCTGCGGCGCCGCCGCCACCCAAAAGGCCACCATCATCGTCGACGACGTGAATGCGGACCCGCGGTATCTGGCGTGCAGCCTCGAGACGAAGTCGGAGATTGTCGTGCCGATCCTGCTCCGGGGCGAGGTCCTCGGCGAGATCGACATCGACAGCGATCGGCCCGCGGCGTTCGGCGATGCCGATCGCGTGCTGCTCGAAAAAGTCGCGGCGCTCCTTGCCCCGCGCGTGCGCAAGTCGCGCCAGAAGTAGGTCCACTGATGTCACATGTCATCACCTTGATTCCCGGAGACGGGATCGGCCCGGAAGTCTCCGAGGCCGTTGTGCGGATTCTCAAGGTCGCCGGGCTCGACGTGCAGTGGGAGCGGCACGACGCGGGCGTGACCGCGTTCAAGCGATTCAACCAGTCGCTGCCGGTCGAGCTCCTGGATTCGGTCCGCAAGAACAAGGTCGCGCTCAAGGGCCCGGTCACCACACCTATCGGCGAAGGGTTCACCAGCGTCAACGTCGGCCTGCGCAAGGCGCTGGACCTCTACGCCAACCTGCGGCCGGTGAAGAACATCGACGGCGTGGCGAGCCGCTTTCAGGGCGTGGATCTCGTGATCGTGCGCGAGAACACCGAGGACCTCTACTCGGGGCTCGAGCACGAAGTGATTCCGGGCGTGGTCGAGAGCCTGAAGATCATCACCGAGAAGGCGTCGACGCGGATCGCGAAGTTCGCCTTCGAGCACGCGCGCGCGAACGGCCGCAAGCGCGTGACGGCGATCCACAAGGCCAACATCCTCAAGCTCGGCGACGGCCTGTTCCTGCGCAGCATCAGGGACGTCGCGCGCGAGTACACCGACATCGGCTACGACGAAAAGATCATCGACGCGGCGTGCATGTCGCTGGTCATGGCGCCGGAGAAGTTCGACGTGCTCGTGCTGCCGAACCTCTATGGCGACATCGTGTCGGACCTCGGCGCCGGCCTCGTCGGCGGGCTCGGTGTCGTGCCCGGCGCGAACATGGGCGAGACGTGCGCGGTGTTCGAAGCCGTCCACGGCAGCGCGCCGGACATCGCCGACAAGAACCTCGCCAACCCGACGGCGCTGCTCCTCTCGGGCCTGATGATGCTCGACCACATCGGCGAGCGCGAGATGAGCGCCCGCATCCGCGCCGCCCTCGGCCGCGTCCTCTCAGCCGCCCGCGTCCTGACGCGCGACCTGGGCGGTCAGGCGTCGACGACGGAGTTTACGGATGCGGTGTGCAGGGAGATCGAAAAGTAGGACTTCATCTCGCCCGCACATGCCAGAGCGACCGGCTCTCGTACAGTTTGCAGTGAAGCCACTAAGCGCGCCGATTGTGGAACGCCAGAGCAGATCAGTCGGCTCGGGCTTCCCGCTTCGCGACGCGGAAAACGAGCCTCCACGGTGGGCTCACGATGGCGGCGTCGGCTGGGGCGGTCACCGCGCCAGTGAACAATCAATGGATAACGAGGTCACTCGACTTCAAGGGACGAATCGGCGCCGCCGCCATCGGACCGCTCGGCTCGTTTTAGGGTCTGACGGGTGTCGCGCTGAGGTCAGCCCAATCCGACTGATCCGCTCTGGCGGGTGTAGATCGCGCACGATGGTCTTCCCTGACGATCACCTCGCCCGCCGATGTCGCAGCGAGGCTGGCTGGCCAGGTCCGTGGAGCGAGCCGACGCGCTGCGGAGCCGGAATGCGGCCGAAGCGATTCCTCGCGGCGTCTTCCGTCCCTGTGATCCTCCATGCTGACGGACAGCGCCGGCGGTCCGAGGGCGCCTGATCACGGCTCCACAAGCCAGCAACTAGACGCCGCGCCAGCGGCAGGATTGGAGCTGAGGTCGCGTTCCCGGCGAGCGGAGTCGGACCTGGACAGCCAGCCTCGCTGCGACATCTTCGCGGCGAGCGCCTGGGCTGCCAAGCTGGAAGACCCCGCTTTTACACCATGAGCGCGGCCAGATAATCCCGCACGGCCCTGTCCAGCCCCACATACAGCGCGTGGCTGATGAGCGCGTGCCCGATCGACACTTCGTCCAAGTGCGGAAGCGTCCTGAAGAGCGTCAGGTTATCGAGGTCGAGGTCGTGGCCGCCGTTGACGCCGACGCCGAGGCTGTGCGCGAGGGTCGCGGCGGCGGCGTATTGCTCGAAGCTCTCCTGGCGTTTCCGTCCGCCCTTTTCGTACGCGCGCGCGTAGGGCTCGGTGTAGAGCTCGATCCGGTCCGCGTCGAGCGACGCAGCCCAGCGCACGGCCTCCAGATCCGGATCGATGAACACGCTGACGCGGATGCGGGCTTTCTGCAGGTCGCGAACGATCGTCTGTAGCTGAGACACGGGCGTGCTCGACGGCCACCCGGCCTGACTGGTGATCTCGCCGGCGCGGACGGGTACGAGGGTGCACTGGTCGGGCTTGACCTCGTGCACGAGCGCCAGTAGATCAGACCGCGGATCGCCCTCGATGTTGAATTCGATCCCTTTGTGGGCTGACCTCAACTGCGCCGACACCTCGCGCACGTCGGCAAACGTGATGTGCCGCGCGTCGGCCCTCGGGTGCACGGTGATGCCTGGAGCGCCCGCCGCAACGCACACCCGGACCGCCTCGGTGACGCTCGGCAGGTGGCCTCCCCGCGAATTCCGAAGCGTCGCCACCTTGTTGACGTTGACGCTGAGTTTGGTGTGAGGCACTGGTCTTTCCCGAGGGGCTTCGCCCCTCGGACTCCCCTACACGCGCTCTCGCGCGCCGCTTCGCCGGCGCGCTCCGTTCGCGTGGCTCGCTCGCCAAGCTCGCTCGCGACTTGGAACGAGCGTCACGTTTATGAGATAGCTTCTACTGAATTGCTCTGCGTGCCCTGCGCCCTCTGCGGTGAAAAGCTTTGTGGCGGTACTCGCTATAAGCCTGGGTTCGCATGCTACGCGGCACTCGGGAGACGTGCTACCCCAGGTGCTCCTTCACCTTTCCCCGCAATCTCCGTCGCCCAAGCCTGAATCTCCTGCTGGTCGCGGCCCTCGAGCATGACCCGCAGCAGCGGCTCGGTGCCGGAATAGCGCACCAGCAGCCGGCCCTGACCGGCGAGGCGCGCCTCGACGCGGGTCATCGCGTCCGAAATCTCCGGGACCGTGTGCAGATCCTTCTTCTCACGCACCCGCACGTTGACCAGGACCTGAGGGTACGTCACCAGCTCGCCCGCCAGATCGGCCAATTCCCGGTTGGTCTCGGCCATCACGCGCAGCACGTTGAGCGCGGTCGCGATGCCGTCGCCGGTAAACAGGTGCTCGGCGAAAATGATGTGGCCCGACTGCTCGCCGCCGATGGACAGGTCGCGACGGACCATCTCTTCCATCACGTACTTGTCGCCGACCGGGCAGCGCACCATCTCGATACCGCTGTCGCGGAACGCGATCTCGAGGCCGATGTTGCTCATCACGGTCGCGACGACGGCGTTGCCCTTCAGGCGGCCGTTCGCCTTGAGGTGCCGCGCGCACATCAGCAGCACCGCGTCGCCGTCGACGATGCGGCCGTCGGCGTCGGCAAAGATGGCACGATCCCCGTCGCCGTCGAACGCCACGCCCATGCGGCACTTCTGCTCGCGCACGGCGCGTGACAGGCCCTCGGGATGGGTCGAGCCGCAGTCGAGGTTGATGTTGCGCCCGTCGGGCGATCCGCTCAACGCGACCAGCTCGAAACCCAGCTCCTTGAACAGCCTCGGCGCCACGGTCGTCGTTGCCCCGTTCGCGGTATCGATCGCGATCTTCGCGCCGCGCAGGCCGCGCGGATCCGGAAGCGCGAGCCGCGTATGCGCCATGTACTCGTCGATGACGTTCGTGTGATCGAAGCGCGCCGCGGCAGACGCCGGCACCGCCCAATCGCTCCGCGCCATGATCGTTTCGACTTCCTGCTCGAGCGTTTCGGTGAACTTCTCGCCCTTCCCCGAGAACACCTTGATGCCGTTGTCCTCGAACGGGTTGTGGGAAGCCGAAATCACGATGCCGGCGTCGAACGCCATCGCCGGCGTCACGTAGGCGATCGCGGGAGTGGGAATGACGCCGGCGCTCGTCACGCTCGCGCCTTCCGACCCAGCGCCGCGAGCCAGCTCCTCCTCGATCCATGCGCCCGACTCGCGCGTGTCCCTCCCGACGACGAACCGTAGCGGACGCTCACCCTCTTTCGCGACGATCGACGGCCGCATGGCGTGCACGAGCGCCGCCCCGAGCCGCGCCACGGTGGGATGATCCAGCGGAAACTCGCCCGCCTTCCCGCGCACCCCATCTGTCCCAAACAGCTTTTTCACGCTCATTTGATGATGACTGTCACGACGCTCGGGCTCACCGCCCCGACGCTGATCTCTTCGGTTGGATCGACCTGGACACGCAGGCTGTATTCGCCCGGACCGAGCCCGGCCAGGTCGACGAACGCATCAATGGTATCCGGCCGGATGCGTCCAAGCACGTCCCGCTGTCCCCGGACGTTCACGCGCACGACCTCCGGCACGACTTTCTGCCTGAACCCCTTGGCGAGATTGCGCGCTCGCACGGGCACGCCCGGCACTTGCCGCTCGATCGGCGCCGGCAGGATCTCGATGATGACGGTCGCGCTCAGCGGCTGATCGACGAGCCGGACCGACGAGTCCATGACGCCGACGGTCACGACGTCGCGCACACGTTCGTTCTTGCCGTCGATCTCGACGGGCTCGGTTGTCGCCGACGACACGTCACGCACGTGGCTCTCGGGACCCACGACCAGCACGGTCGACGGTTCGGCTGAGATCCGTCCGACGACAAATCCAGGCGCCGGATCGCCGTCGGTCACCGGCACAATCGGAACGATGCGCCGGATCGACTTCTCGAGCGACAGGCTGATCGTCGGCGGCATCACTTGGGCGACTTCGATGCCGTACGGCACGCTGACTTCGTCGGCGCGGAGGTGGAACAGCCGGGACCCGGTGCGCGCCGTCGTCAGATCGAGCATCGCCACCACGTCGCCGGTGTCGAGGCGGCTCAGTTGGGCCGACGAGCCGCGCACGCGGACGTCCACCGTCTCAGGCAGGTCGCCGACAATCTCCAGGGTCTTCGGGAGGTTGCGCGCCGCCAGCGGCACGCGCAAGCTGCGTTCGACGACGTGCTCGCCCGCCACGGTGAACCAGAGGACGCTCGCGAGAATGATCGCGAGCACTTTGAGGCCGAGATGGCGGAACGGATGGTACGCCATCAGTGCTCGAAGACCGGTGTCGTGGGCCGACGCGTGCCAGGCCTGCGAGGCGAGATGAGCGTCTGCAGGCGCTCGCGCAGCTGGTCGGCGGTCAGGTCGCGCTCGAGCCGGCCTTCGATCGCCAGCGCAATCTGCCCGCGCTCCTCGGAGACGACGACCGCGACGGCGTCGTTCTCCTCGGTCAGGCCGAGCGCCGCGCGGTGACGCGTCCCGAGATCGCGGCTCACGATCGGGTTGACGGTCAGCGGCAGGAAGCACGCCGCCGCGGCGACGCGGTTCTCCTGCAGCACCACGGCGCCGTCGTGCAGCGGCGAGGTGGGCTGGAAGATCGTCACGAGCAGGTCGTAGGTCATCTCCGCATCGAGCGGAATCCCACTCTCGATGTAGTTCCTCAACCCGATCTCGCGCTCGATGGCGATGATCGCCCCCGTCTGGTGCGCCGCCAGCATCGTCGCCGCGACGACCACTTCTTCAATCGTCTCGTTGGTCGCTTCCTGACGGTAGAGGTAGCGGAAGAACGGCGCGCGGCCGAAGTGCGCGAGCGCCCGCCGGATGTCGGACTGGAAGATGACGATGGCGGCGAACCCCAAATAGAGGAGGGCGTTGCGGATCATCCAGTTGAGTGTCTGGAGCGGCGCCAGTCGGGACACGTAGAACAGCCCGACGATGAGGAGCGAGCCGACCGCCATCTGCACGGCGCGCGTGCCCCTGATCAGCTTGAGGAACTCGTAGATCAGGATCGAGACGATCGCGATGTCCAGCAGATCCCACCAGCCCGCGGCGGGCCGGTAGCGGAGAAGCGTGGACAGATACTCGTTCATCGGGAGATAAGGCTATCTTACAAATCGGTTCCGGTGGTCGGGATTGGCTCTAGGCTTTAGGCTCTGGGCTTTCGGAAGAGCCTCGAGATCTATGCGTGCGATTAGGATCTGAATGCTTTTCCTAGAGCCTAGGGCCCAGAGCCTAGAGCCAGAGCTAGCTTAATGCCGAATGGCCGCTGCCCGCAGCCGATCCGAGACGCGGACGACGTCGGCCATCTCGCGGACGGCGTGAACCCGGACGATGTGCGCGCCGCCGATCACGCTCGCGGTCACGGCCGCAGCGGTGGCCCAGTCGCGTTCGAAAGGCGGGCGATCGCCAGTGGCAGCTGTGAGGAACGACTTCCGCGACGGGCCGACGAGGATGGGCCGATCGAGCGTCGCCAGCCGACCGAGCCCCGCGAGCGACTCCCAGGTGTGCTCGGCGCGCTTGGCGAAGCCGAAGCCCGGGTCGATGATGACGAGCTCGCGCGGGATGCCCGCCGCCATCGCCCGGCCGATGGCAGCCTCGAGCTCCCGGCCGATCTCGCCCACCACGTCGTCGTACGAGGCCTCGCGATACATCTGGCGCGAACGCCCGCGATTGTGCATCAGCACGATGGCCGCGCCCGCGGCGGCTACGACTGCCGCCAACTCGTCGTCGTACTGCAGTCCGCTGACGTCGTTGACGATCGTTGCGCCCCTGGCGCACGCCTCGCGCGCCACCACGGCCTTGTAGGTGTCGATGGACACCGGCACGCGGCCGTCCCGCGCCAGCGCTTCGACGACCGGCAGAACGCGGCGCAGCTCGTCTTCGGCCGGGACCGGGTCGGCGCCCGGACGGGTCGATTCACCGCCGACGTCGAGGATGTGGGCCCCGTCGTCGAGCATCTGGAGGCCGTCGGCCACCGCCCGCGCCACGTCCAACCGCTGCCCGCCGTCGGCGAACGAGTCGGGCGTGACGTTGACAATCCCCATGATCAGCGTGTGCCCTCCCAGTGCGAGTGGAGCACGGCCGGGCAGAGCGATGGAGAAGTGTTTGCGGGAAGTCATCTAAAGAGAGAAGGCCACGACCCGAGTCGTGGCCTTCGATGATTGTGACTGAAGACTGCCGACTGAAGACTGTCGACCGTCCTATTCCTGCCCCAGCGGCTTGTTGAGCGGCGGTATCTGCTGGACGATCGACGGCCGTTCCTTGGGACGCTTCGAGTCCTCCGGAGACGGCGTGGACGACGAAGCCGCTACCTTCAATTCCTCGAGCGGCTCGCCCGCTACCATCCGGCGGACCTGCTCGGCGTCGAGCACTTCGCGCACGAGGAGGGCGTCGGCGATCCGGCCGAGCGCTACCTTGTGTTCTTCGATGACCGTCTTGGCGCGGAAGTAGTTGTCGGTGATGATCCGCTTGATTTCCTTGTCGATGTTGATCGCGGTCTCTTCGCTGTAGTCCTGGTGCTGCGCGATCTCGCGGCCGAGGAAGATCTGCTCTTCCTTCTTGCCGAAGGTCAGCGGGCCCATCGCCTCGCTCATGCCGTACTCGCAGACCATCTTGCGCGCCATCTCGGTCGAGCGCTCGAGGTCGTTGCCGGCGCCGGTCGTCATGCTGTTGAAGGTGAGCTCTTCAGCCAGGCGGCCGCCGAGGAGGATCGCGATCCAGTCGTTCAGGTACTCGCGCGTGTAGTTGTGCTTGTCCTCGATCGGCAGCTGCATCGTCACGCCGAGCGCCATCCCGCGGGGGATGATCGTGACCTTGTGGACCGGGTCGGCGTTGGGCAGGAGCACGGCGAGGAGCGCGTGGCCGGCCTCGTGCACGGCCGTCACCTTCTTCTCCTCGTCGTTGATGATCATGGAGCGGCGCTCCGAGCCCATCATGACCTTGTCCTTGGCGAACTCGAAGTCCACCATGCGGACGACCTTCTGGTTGTAGCGCGCGGCGTTGAGCGCCGCCTCGTTCACCAGGTTGGCCAGGTCGGCGCCCGAGAAGCCCGAGGTGCCGCGCGCCAGGACGTTGATGTTCACGTCGTCGGAGAGCGGAATCTTCTTCGTGTGGACGGCGAGGATGCCCTCGCGGCCCTTGACGTCCGGACGGTTGACGACGATTCGGCGGTCGAAACGTCCCGGACGAAGGAGCGCCGGGTCGAGGACGTCGGGCCGGTTGGTCGCCGCGACGAGGATGACGCCCTCGTTCGACTCGAAGCCGTCCATCTCCACGAGGAGCTGGTTGAGGGTCTGCTCGCGTTCGTCGTGCCCGCCGCCGAGACCGGCGCCGCGGTGGCGGCCGACGGCGTCGATTTCGTCGATGAAGACGATGCAGGGGGCGTTCTTCTTGCCCTGCTCGAAGAGGTCGCGGACGCGCGAGGCGCCGACGCCGACGAACATCTCGACGAAGTCAGAGCCGCTGATCGAGAAGAAGGGGACGTTGGCTTCGCCGGCGACCGCGCGGGCGAGGAGCGTCTTGCCGGTTCCCGGGGGGCCCATGAGGAGCACGCCCTTCGGGATGCGTCCGCCCAGCTTCTGGAACTTCTGCGGTTCCTTGAGGAACTCGATGATTTCCTGAAGTTCTTCCTTGGCTTCGTCGACGCCCGAGACGTCCTTGAACGTGACCTTTTTCTGCGAGCTGGAGGAGAGCTTCGCGCGGCTCTTGCCGAAGGAAAGCGCCTTGTTCCCCCCGCTCTGCATCTGCCGCATGATGAAGATCCAGAAGCCGATCATCAGCAGGATGGGGGCCCAGTAGTACAGGACGTTCGCCCAGGGGCTGGCGGAGGCGTCGCGGCCGTTGATAACGACGCCCTTTTCGGTCAGGAGATTGCCGAGGCCTTCGTACTGCGAGACGGCGTAGGTCCGGAAGGCGATACCGTCGGGCGTCCCGGTCTGGTATTTGCCGCTGATGTCGTTGCCGGTGATCGTGACTTCGGCAACCTTTCCATCAGTGACTTCCTTCAGGAAGGTTGTGAACGGGATCTGCTGGGGACCCCGGTTGAAGTTCGCGGAGAAATTCCAGATCAGTACCGCGACAACGACGAGGACCATCCAGAAGAGCAAGCTCTTGAGGGTCGAATTCAACCTTGGCCTCCTAACCGCCTTGCTTTCAAGAATATCACGGCTTGTGAAGCCTCAGTAACCCGAAAATCCTCGGCCACTGACTCGCCCACAACCCACACGATTTTATCGGCGCTATCTACAACGAGGGGCAGGGAATCCCGCTCCTCCCGAGCCACTTTTCGATCGACCAGGACGTCCTGGAGCTTTTTTTCCCGCCCGTCCATCCCGAGCGGCCTGAAACGGTCGCCCGGCCGCCGCGACCTGACCGCCAGCGGCAGCGTCAGCCCGTCCGCCGCCACCGTCTGCTCCAGGCGGGGACACTCAACCTTGAGTGTCCCGGTTGACTGTCCCCGGGGACACTCAAGGTTGAGTGTCCCGGTTGAGTGTCCCGGTTGAGTGTCCCCGGTGGCAGAAATTGCCCACCCCTGGGCCGCCAGGACGACCTCTCCTGGTATAGACAGCGAAACGCGGAAAGAGTTCGAAAACGGTTCAGGCGGGTCCGGCCGGCGGCCGAGCACGATTGTCTCGCCCCGGCGTTCGGCGTGCTGCCCTGGCAAGCTCAGCGCCCCCTGGCCGCGCGGGTCCCGCGCGAGCTCGAGCAGGCGCTCCACGTGATCGAATCCCACGAACCGGCCGGGCGCCACCTGCTCCAGCACCATCCGCACGACGCGGACGGCGAGCGCCGGATGCACGGCGCGCAAGGCCCTTGCGTCGACCTCTACTGCTTCGACCTCTCCTCTATTCCCCTTCTCATTTCTTAAGACGATCAAACCGAGCAGATCGATTGCTTCATGTTGCAGACGGTCCTCGTCCTGCCTCGCAATCTCGGCTTCGCGGGCGAGCACATCCGTGATTCCTGGCGAAAAATCACGCGTCAGGACCGGCAATAGCTCGTGCCGGATGCGGTTCCGCGGAATCGTCAGGTCGCGGTTGCTCTCATCGTCTCGAAACGGCTGACCGAGCGCAGCCAGGTACGCCCGGAGCTCGTCGCGGCCGACATCGAGCAGCGGCCGGACCATCCACCTTCGCGCCTCCGGCGCTTCGGTCCACCTTCGCGCCTCCGGCGCTTCGATCCACCTTCGCGCTTCCGGCGCTTCGGCGGGCAGACCCACAGTCCGCGCCTCCGGCGCTTCGGTGGGCAGGCGCGTTTTCGGATGAATCCCGGCGAGGCCGCGCGGGCCGGCGCCACGCAGGAGCCGCAACAGGAACGTCTCGGCCTGATCGTCACGCGTATGACCGGTGGCGATGACGTCGGCGCCGAGCTCGGTCGCGACGCGCTCGAAGAGCTCGTATCGCGACTGACGGCCGGCATCCTCGAGCGACGTCCGCAGCCGCGCGGCCCGCGCGCGCACATCGATCAGATCGCAGCGGAACGCCAGCCCCAGCTCCGCGGCAAGCGTCCGGCAGAACTCCTCGTCACCATTAGCCGCGTCGCGCAGGCCGTGATTGAGGTGCGCAACGCCCGCGACCGAGAGCTCCCCGGCGGCCTCGAGCTCGCGGAGCAGGCGCAGGAGCGCGACCGAATCCGGCCCGCCCGACAGCGCGACGAGCACACGATCGCCCCGCCGCAGCAACGCGTGGCGACGAATCGTATCGAGGACGCGCCGCGCCAGTGCCATGACTGCCCCGGACAAGGGCGACGCAGGGCGAGGAAAGGACGCCTCTCCTCGCGCTTCACGCCCGTGCGCTCTGAACGTTTAGGAAAAATGGTGCCGGTGCAGGGACTTGAACCCCGGACAACGCGGATATGAGCCGCGTGCTCTAACCAACTGAGCTACACCGGCAGGAACTATTGATTATAGCGCAGGCTTCAGGCTCTAGGCTTTAGGCTCTCGCCAAACCCTTCGACCACTCACTCCTAGGTTTTGCCTGAGCCCTGAGCCTCCTGAGTCTGAGCCTCCTGAAGCCTAAGAGCCTGCTAGAGCCTAAAGCCAAGAGCCTAGAGCCTACGTCACCACCATCGCATCCCCGTAGCTGTAAAACCGGTAGCGCCGCCTCACCGCCTCCTCGTAGGCGTGCAGGACTCGCTCGCGGCCGGCGAAGGCGCACACCAGCATCAGTAAGGACGACTTCGGCAGGTGGAAGTTCGTGAGCAGGCCGTCGATTACCTGAAACTCGAATCCAGGGTAGATGAAGATCTCGGCCGGCGCCGTGCCCGGCCGCACCACGCCATTCCCGCGCCGGGCCGCGTCCTCGAGCGCACGCGTCGTCGTCGTGCCGACGGCAATCACGCGACGGCCCTCCGCGCGCGCGCGATTGATCGTCGTGGCCGCGTCGTCGCCGATCGAATACGGCTCTGGATCGACGACGTGATCCTCGACGCGATCGACTTTGATCGGCTTGAACGTGCCGTAGCCCACGTGGAGCGTGATCTCCGCGCGCTCGACGCCGCGGGCGGCCAGCGCCCCGAGGAGTTCGGTCGTGAAGTGCAGCCCGGCGGTCGGGGCGGCAACAGAACCACGCGCGCGTGCGAACACTGTCTGATACCGCTCGCGATCCGCAGCCGTGTCCTCGCGCCGGATGTACGGCGGCAGCGGCACGTGGCCCAGCGCATCGATCAACGTCGTCACGTCGCCGCCCGACTCGGGCCACAGACGGATCGTGCGGCGTCCCTGGAAATGGCGCTCGAGCACTTCGCCCATCAGCACGCCGCCCTCGCCCTCGAACCTGACCACGGCGCCCGGCTTGAGCTTCTGGCCGGGATGCATGAGGGCCTCCCACTCCATCGCTCCGGCGGGTACCCCATCGTCAGGCGGGTGCGTACTCGCGACTGAGGACTGAGCTGACAGCTGAGAGCTGGTAGCTGAAAGCTGTGTCAGCAGTAGGCACTCCACTGCCCCACCACTAGGCACCCGATGACCCATCAGTCGCGCGGCGAAGACACGAGTGTCGTTGACGGCGAGAACGTCGCCTGGCCGCAGAAGTCCCGGCAAGTCGCCAATCGAGCGGTCGCTCACGGCGCCGGTCGTCCTGTCGAGCGCGAGCAGGCGGGATTGACCGCGCGGCGCCGCGGTCTGGGCAATCAAGTCCTCGGGGAGCGAAAAGTCGAAATCTGAGACCAGCATTGGGAGCCCCGCCGCGGGCACGATTCGTGCTCCTCTACGGCCGAGATGGAAAAGCGTGTCACGCCCGACGACGAAAAGAAAGCGACGGGCCAGCCCGACGGCAACGGGGCCGACTCGAGCGAACCGCTCGTCATCCGAATGCCGGTGGACGTCCGGAGCCTGTCGCTCTCGATCCTCGCTGGACTCGCCGTCATCCTGGCGTTGCAGTACGCACAGTCGGTGCTCATCCCGGTCGTCCTCGGGATTCTTCTGAGCTATGCCCTCAGCCCGATCGTGACGTCGCTCGCGCGGCTGCGCGTCCCGCGCGCGATCGGCGCGGCGGTCGCGGTCGCGGTGCTCGTCGGCAGCGTTGGTGTCGGCGTCTACACGCTCAGCGACGAAGCCGTCGCGATCATCGCCAAGGTGCCCGAAGCGGCCCAGCGCATCCGCCAGCGCGTCTCGGCCCAGCGGAGCCAGCGCGGCACGGCAATCCTCCAGCAGGTGCAGGACGCGGCCAAGGAGATCGAAAAAACAGCCGACGCCGCGACGAAACCCGAGGAGGACACACGAGCCTCACGAACGGGACGCGACCAGCTCCAGCGCGTGGAGGTTGTCGAGCCCGCGTTCCGAGCCTCTGATTACATCTGGATCGGCGGCGTGGGCCTCTTCGGATTCCTCGGGCAGTTCGCCGTGATCCTCTTCCTCGTCTATTTCCTGCTCGTCACCGGCGATCTCTACAAGCGCAAGCTCGTGAAGATCGCCGGACCGACGCTCTCGAAGAAGCGCGTGACGGTGCAGATCCTCGACGAGATCAACCAGCAGATCGAGAGCTTCATCAAGGTGCAGCTCGCCACCAGCCTGGTCGTGGCCCTCGCGACGGGCGCGGTCCTGTGGGCGTTCGGCGTCGAGAACTTCGCGATGTGGGGCCTGCTGGCGGGACTCTTCAATTCGATTCCGTATCTTGGACCGATCGTCGTCACCGGCGGGCTGGCACTCGTGGCGTTCATGCAGTTCAACGACGTCGCGAAGAGCCTCTATGTGAGCGGCGCGGCGTTCGCGATCACCAGCCTCGAGGGGTTTCTCCTGACGCCGATGATGATGGGGCGCGCAGCGCAGATGAATCCCGTCGCGGTCTTCGTCGGCCTCCTCTTCTGGTCGTGGGTCTGGGGCCTCTGGGGCACTGTGCTCGCGGTGCCGATGCTGATGATGATCAAATCGATCTGCGATCACATCGAAGATCTGCAGCCGATTGGGGAGTTGCTGGGCGAGTAGCCCGACTGCTACCAGATGACGCGCACGGCGCCGGACGCGCGGATGTCGGCATCTCGCGTTAGCAGTGGCAACGCGAGCGTGCGGGCGGCCGCGACGATGAGGGCATCGAACGGATCGCGCGTGAATCGCAGATCGTCAGCTTGATAGACCTGTTCGGACGTCAGGTCGACGGTGTGATACGCCGGGTTGCTGAAGAGATCGCCGAAAAAGTCTCGAACCGGCCGCCGCAGGTTGATCCGGCTGGCACGCGCCAGAAGACTCACCTCCCAGATCACGGCAACCGGTACGAACACGAGCGCCTGTTGACGCTCACAGGCCTCGAAGTGCGCCCCGGCCCGGCGTCCCAACGCGCGACTGGCGGACGCGTGGAAGAGCAGCGCGTGGGTATCGGCGACGGCGGCGGGTAAATCAGCCACGACGGCGGGAGCGGGGGGCGCGGCGGGCGGGCTCGTACCGCGCCCGCGATTCAGAAACGTGAAGCGGGCGCGCCAGGGACGCCGCGAAGAGATCGCGCACGACACTATCGGCTCGCTCGAGCGCCGGGTCGTCGGCAGCGAGATCGATGGAGCCAACGACGCTCCGAACGACCGCCGGCACGCCGAACCGGCCTGCCCGAGCGGCCGTAATCAGTTCGTCCACCGCCGCACTGAGATTTCCGTGGGCGTACCCCTGACCTTTCAGCCAGAGGAGGTTGGCCTCGTCAAGGGTGATGGACACAGCCCGTTTGGTCATAGAGGCACTATATCATATCTAAGTAATATCGGCGGGTTCAGGGGTTCAGGAGTTCAGGGCCTGTGAAGAAATGTAGTGTCCGGCTTCAGCCGGACCAAGACAAGTCCGCCTAAAGGCGGACACTACGTACGATTTCTTCACAGGCTCTCAGGGCTCAGGGCTCAAGGCTCAGGACAACGTTTCAGACGAATGAAAAGCGCGACAGCAGCCAGACAAGAATCAGGACCGGCACCAGAGCGATGACCACGACCGCGCCGATGGACCCGAGCACGAACCAGTAGTCGCCGCGAGTCGGCGGCACGCCTGGCCGCGCGTGGCGCTCGAGCAGCGCCATGTTGCGCAGGTCAGCCTTCCAGAAGACGTCGCCGATGTCGCCGGCAATCGGCACCAGGCCGAGCAGCATGTCGATGCCGGCAATCAGCACCATGCGCGCCACGACAACGGCCGGCACCCGCATCTTGAGCGCCGTCCCGAGCAGGATCACCGTAAAGACCGGCGCGACGAGATCGCCAAGCCCCGGCACGATCCCGATGATCGCGTCGAGCCCGAAGCGAATATTGGTGCCCGGCACCTTGAAGGCGCTGTCGAGCAGCACCGCCCAGCGGCGGAGCGCGTCCATGGTGGCGGCGGAACTCGGGCGCACGAAGAGATCCTAGTCTTTTCCGAGGGGCTTCGCCCCTCGGACTCCCCTACTGGCTCGCTCGCGGGGACCCCGGCGCCCCGCGCCGCTCGCCAGGCTCACTCGCTGCCGCTCGTTCGCGCGGTTTGTGAGATAGCTTCTAGTCTGGTTCGGGGCTCGGGGCTCGGGGCTCGGGGCTCGGGGCTCGGGGCTCGGGGCTCGGGGCTCGGGGCTCGGAAAAGCATACAGATCTCATTCGCGCGACTTAGATCGAAATGATCTTCCGAACCCCGAATCCCGAACCCCGAATCCCGAGCTCGAAACCCGAGCCCGAAACCCGACAAGCACCGTAGCCACGACGGCCGCGGACGTGGTATCAATCGTGACTTGTGCCCAAGAGCAGCCTCCGTGTCTGGCCGGGCGCGCCGCACCCGCTAGGGGCGACGTGGGACGGCGTCGGCGTCAACTTCGCGATCTTTTCCGAGCACGCGACCCGCGTCGAGCTCTGCCTCTTCGACTCAGTCGATGCGGAGATGGAGTCGCTCACGATTTCTCTCCCCGAACACACCGACATGGTGTGGCACGGCTACCTGCCCGACGTCCATCCGGGTCAGCTCTACGGCTTCCGCGTCCACGGTCCGTACACGCCGCAGCACGGCCAGCGCTTCAACCCGCGCAAGCTGGTCATGGATCCGTACGCGAAGGTGATCGGCCGCGCCACGCGGTGGCACGACTCGCTCTTCGGCTTTCGCATGGGGCATCCCGACGACCCGACGCCCGACGATCGCGACAGCGCCCCGTACGCCCCGCTGGCCGCGGTCGTCGACGATGCGTTTACGTGGGGGAATGACAGCGCGCCGCGAACACCGTGGCACGAGACGGTGATCTACGAGCTGCACGTCAAGGGCTACACGCAGCTGCACTCCCACGTGCCCGAGGCGCTGCGCGGGACGTATCTCGGCCTTGCCTCCGAGGCGGCGATCCGCCACCTCACCTCGCTCGGCGTGACCGCCGTCGAGCTGATGCCGGTGCACCACCATAACGACGAGGGGCACCTCGTCCAGCGCGGCCTGAACAACTACTGGGGCTACAACACGCTCTCGTACTTCGCGCCCGACGTGCGCTTCGCGCTCTCGCCGCTCCCGCTCGAGGCCGTGCGCGAGTTCAAGGTCATGGTTCGCGCGCTCCACGCCGCCAACCTCGAGGTCATCCTCGACGTCGTCTACAACCACACGGCCGAGGGCAACCACCTCGGGCCGACGCTGTCGCTGCGCGGCATCGACAACAGTTCCTACTACCGGCTGCTGCCGAACAATCCGCGCTACTACCAGGACTTCACCGGCACCGGCAACACGCTCAACATGCGCAGCCCGCGCGTCCTGCAGCTCATCATGGACAGCCTGCGCTACTGGGTCCTCGAGATGCACGTCGACGGGTTCCGCTTCGACCTGGCAAGCGCGCTCGCCCGGGAACTGCACGCCGTCGACAAGCTCGGCGCGTTCTTCGACATCATTCACCAGGACCCGGTGCTGTCGCAGGTCAAGCTCATCGCCGAACCGTGGGATCTCGGGGAAGGCGGATATCAGGTCGGCAACTTCCCCACCAAGTGGACGGAGTGGAACGGCAAGTATCGCGACGCCGTGCGCCGCTTCTGGCGCGGGGATGACGGCGTCGTCTCGGAACTCGCGACCCGCCTGTCGGGCAGCAGCGATCTCTACGAGCAGAGCGGACGTCGCCCGTACGCCAGCATCAACTTCGTGACCGCGCACGACGGCTTCACGATGGCGGATCTGGTCAGCTACAACGTCAAGCACAACGACGCCAACGGCGAGAACAACCAGGACGGCGAGAATCACAACCTGAGCTGGAACTCCGGCGTCGAGGGACCGACCGACGACCGGCGCATCCAGGACCTGCGCGATCGGCAGCGCCGCAACCTCATGGCGACGTTGATGCTCTCGGTCGGGGTCCCGATGATCAGCGGCGGCGACGAGGTCGGGCGGACGCAGAAGGGCAACAACAACGCGTACTGCCAGGACAACGAGATCAGCTGGACCGACTGGGAGCTGCCCGCGTCGCAGCGCGACTTCCTGGTTTTCGTGCGGCGCCTCATCAAGATCCGGAAGGACCACGCGGTGCTGCGGCGCCGCAAGTTCTTTCAGGGCCGGCGCATCCGCGGCAAGGACGTCCTCGACATCACGTGGCTCGACCCCTCAGGGCGCGAGATGGCCGACGACACGTGGAACTCGCCCGGCGTGCGCTGCCTCGGCGTGCGCCTGAACGGCGACGCGATCGACGAAATCGACGAGCGCGGCGAGCGCATCGTCGGCGCCACGCTGGTCATGCTGCTCAACGCCGGCGACAAGGCGATCCCGTTCGTGCTGCCGGCCACGGCCGCGACCGAACGCTGGATGACGCTCCTCGATACGGCAGACCCCTGGCAGCCACCCCGCACGCTGCGCGGAGCCGAGCGCTATCAGTTGCAGTCTCGGTCGATGGCGGTCCTCAGACTCGAAGGCAGCAAGCGCGACTCGGAGTGGGGGCCGATGGGGGTCTACTGAAGAAAGTTTGAAGTCTGACGTTTGAAGTCTGAAGTGCGGAAGTTCGAAGGCTGAAGTTCGAAGTGGAAGTGCGAAGTGGAAGTGTGAAGTGGAAGTGCGAAGTGGAAGTGCGAAGTGGAAGTGCGAAGTGGAAGTGTGAAGTAGGAAGTGGGAAGTAGGAAGTGGGAAGCGGAAGTGAGAAGCGGTAAACTGAGAGCTGACAGCTGAAAGCTAAAACAGCTCCTTCCTGAAACATCGAATCTGCACGGTTTCCTCGAATCCCAACGCCAGGTGCGCCGCGGCGCTTGTTTCGTTCTCGAGCAGCGCGTCCGAGCCAAACTCGGTGCAGCCCTGCGATCTTGCCCAGGCTTCCGCGGCTTCGACAAGCGCCTTACCGACACCGCGCCGGCGCCATTCCGGCGCGACGTACCAGCCCTCCAGATAGGCGACGCGGTCTGTAACGCAGTCCTCGGCGTAGTTGCGGATCGACAACTCGGCAAATCCCACCACTCCCCTCGTCTCGTCGACCGCGACGAGCACTTCGAGCGGCATCCGTAGCGAGCCGGCGAAGAATTGTTCGATCTCGGCGGCGTGCGAGCCCGTTCCGTCTTCCGGCCACAACGCTTCTCTCATCCTGAGCCAGGCTGGCGCGTCGGCGGGCGTCGCGGAACGCACGTGAACCATGAAACCTCACCTGAGGCACTGTGGCAGCGCGATGTTCACTTCCGGTCGAGCGCGGCCTTGATGACGGCTTCGCGTTCTGCCGGAGGCGACGCCGACGCAGACTCCGCGACCTCGTCGGAATCTCATAAACCAAGCTCAGGCTGAACGCGCCGACGGCTACTGGGTCACGATGAACACGATGACTCGATGAACACGAAGGAAAACCTATGGGATCATCGTGACCATCGTGTCATCGTGTTGTAGCGTGGTCTCGTGACAGCATTTGTGAGACGGCTTCTAAGCGTTACAGCCTGGGCGCAATGGCAGCCGCAGCTTCCGCCGACGTCACGACCGGTGTGACCTCGAAGTCGGTGAGGTCCTTCCACCGGTCGATCCATTCCTGCAACAGCCGGGGCTCGTCACACTCCATGACCTGGAAGCAGCGCTGCAGGTCCTGCGTGACCCAGCTGCTGACGTAGCGGAGTCGCTCGGGCGCGAGCCGCCCGTGATCGCGGAATCGCCGATACACGGGAACCGGATCGCCCTTGAAGTGTTCCACGATCATGTAGAGCATGACTCTCTCGTTGAGTGCATTTCACCGCGCCGCCTCCGCTAGCTTTGACGTGCATCCATCCCGAAGTCCGCTTGAACTCGGGCGTACCAGGCATCGTCGTCTAGCGCACCCCAGGAAACCCACTCCTCGTCGGTCATCGCCTTTCGCCAGCCGAGAAACGGTTCGGCGTCGGGTCCCACCGGATGCCGAAGTTGCCACGTCCCGCTCGTGGCGATCTCGAGCATCTTGTCCGCTACGAGAGCCGGGGGCACGGGGTTCTTCAGTGCGGTCCTGAACAGCGCGGCGAATCGCTGCTGCTGTGGATAGGACGACGCGGCTTGAGCGACGCTGATGTGCCGCGACATCGGCGTGTCGATGATGCCAGGCTCGACAATCGCGACCCGCACGTTGAACGGCTTGAGCTCCTGAGCCAGGCTCTCGCTCAGGGCCTCCAGTGCATACTTCGATGCCGAGTAAGGGGCCAGGGGCGCGGCGGAAATATGACCGGCGACGGATGCCACATTGATGATGCAGCCGCTTCGGCGCTGCCGCATAGCTGGGAGAACCGCCTGGACGCAGCGGATGACGCCGAAATAGTTCGTCTCCATCACGGCACGAAATTCCGCAAGAGGGAGTTCCTCCACCGAACCGCTCCGGTCGATCCCGGCGTTGTTGACGAGGACGTCGATGGGGCCAATGTCCCTGACGATGCGGCCAATCGCCTCGCTGACCGATTTGTCGACATCGACATCCATCGTCGATACCGTAATCGGCAGCTTGTCGCGCGCGGCGGCATCCGCGAGCTCCGGTGCGCGCTGCGGATTCCGCATCGTCGCAGCGACGGTGTGGCCCGCCCGGCCGAACGCGAGCGCGGTCGCAAAGCCGATGCCAGTGCTGGTGCCCGTGATGAGAACAGTAGCCAATATCATCTCCTCTGCAATCGTGTGACTTCCGTTATCCGACCTCAGACAGGGCCCTAGGCTGCTGGCCCACAGACAGAGCACCAGGGCAACCGAACGAGACCAGACTCTCGACGATGCCGCCAACGCCGGCAACGTTCGCGCACGCCAGCCCGATCGACACCCAGTTCCATCCGCGCAGGCGGTACGTCATCACCGCACCAGTCGCGAAGAGCAGCGCCACGAACATCGACACGATAACCATCGCCCGGCCGGCGCGGAACTCTCGACGGCCTAGATACATGTTCGACTTTAGCTTCCAGCTTCCAGCTTCCAGCTTCCAGACTTCCAGACTTCCTACTTCACACTTACTTCACACTTCTACTTGACACTTCAGCCTTCAACCTTCCCCACTTCAGATTTCAAACGTCAGACTTCAAACTTTCACCCGCTCGTCTCCCCGTCCTTTCACCTGTTCGTCTTCCCCGTCTTCTGCTCTTCCCGGTTGAGCTCGATGATATCGACGCTCTCCGACGACGTCCCGAGCAGGTAGCGCGAGAAGTAGTCGCCGCGCAGCCAGTTCACGTAGCCCGAGGCGTCGCCGAACGCGTGGCGCGCGCCGGGGACGATGAACATGTCGAAGCGCTTGTTGGCCTTGATGAGCGCGTCGGCGAGCCGGTAGGTGTTCGCGGGGTGGACGTTGTTGTCGATCTCGCCGTGCACGAGCATCAGGTGGCCCTTCAGGTTCTTGGCGAGCTCGGAGTTCTTCTCGATGTCGAACTCGAACGTCACCTTGCCGTCCTTCTCGACCTCCTTGATGCCGTGGTTCTTCTCGCTCCAGGTGTTGTTGTAGATGTTGTTCTCGTGGTTGCCCGACTCCGAGAACGCCACCTTGAAGAAGTCGGGATAGACGAGCATCGCCGCGGCCGACATGAAGCCGCCGCCCGAGTGGCCCCAGATGCCGACCCGATTGATGTCGATATAGGAGTAGCGCCGCGCGAGCTGCTCGATCGCGGCCTTCTTGTCGGCGAGGCCGTAGTCGCGCAGGTTGCCGTAGCCGTAGTTGTGGTACCACTTCGATCGCGTCGGGTGCCCGCCGCGGTTGCCCACCTCGATCACGACGAAACCGAACTGCGCGAGCGAGATGTTGTTGCTGCGCGGGTTGAACGTCTTGGTGACGCTCTCGGTCTGCGGTCCGGGGTAGACGTAGGCGATGATCGGATACTTCCGGTTGGGATCGAAGTCGAACGGCTTGTACATCACCCCGTACAAGTCCGTCACCCCATCGTCGGCCTTTACGGTGAACGGTTCGGGGAACTTGAAGCCCATCTCTTTGAGGGCGCTCAGGTCCGGCGTCTCGAGCTTCGTCACGAGGTTGCCGAGCGTGTCGTAGAGGATGGATTCCGGCGCCGTGTCGACGCGCGACGAGTTGGTGACGAAATAGCGATTCGACTCCGAGACGATCGCCGACTGCGACGCATCCCCCGGCGCGAGCAGCTTCAGGCCCGTGCCGTCGAGCCCGACGCGGTAGAGGTGCGTGTAGTACGGGTCTTCGCCCTTTTCGCGGCCCGCCGCCGTGATGTATGCGACGCGCGCCTTGTCGTCGACACTCTCGAGCGACGTCGTGACGAACTCGCCTTCAGTGAGCCGGTTCTTGAGCGCGCCGGTCGCGGCGTCATACAGATAGAAATGACCCCAGCCGTCGCGCTCCGACCAGAAGATGAGCTCCGACCCGTTGCCGGCAAGGCGGAGGGGCTTCGACTCGATGTAGGTGTTCAGCCGCTCCTCGACGATCGGCTTGACCTCGCCGGTGGCGGTGTCGGCGACGCAGACGTCGAGGCGATGCATGTCGCGGCTGAGGCGCGTGAAGTACAGCTTGTCCGACCCGTCGTGCAGCCACTCCTGCGGGCGAGGCGGCGTCTGCGGTCCGCCGGCTCCACCGCCGCCCCCGCGCCCCGCGCCTGCCACCGGGCGCTGCGGCTTGGTGGCAATGCTGACGGTCTGATCCTGAAAGCGCTCGGCTTTGACCTTGACGGATTTGCGGGCCTTCACGTCGAAGACGAAGATCTCCGACTGCGGCGTGTTCTCCTCACCCGGCATGGCGTAGCGGTAGGTCTCGAGCGTGGGACGAGGATTGGCGAGCGGGTTGATGACCCAGAGGTCCTTGACCTTGCGCACGTCGCGGCGGACGAGCGAGAACTTGCTCGAGTCGCGCGACCACTGCACTGCCACCGCCGCCACGCGCGCGTTCTTCGCGTCGACGTCCTCCCGCTGCTCCTGCTGCTGCTCGTCTTCCTGCTGTTGTTGCTGTTGTTGCTGTTGTTGTTGCTGCTGCTGCTGATCTTCTTGATTCCCGCGCCCGCCGCTGCGGCTCGAGTAGCCGTAGAAATCCTCGCCGTCGGTCGTGAGCTGGACCTCGACGATGGTCTTGTCGTTGGGGTCCTTGAGGGCCTTGGCGTAATTCTCGGCGTCCATCATGTAGAGGTTGTGGTTGCGCGCGAAGAGCACAATCTTGTTGTCGGGCGAGAGCGACGCCCAGCGAAGCGGCCGCGGCTCAGGTTTGAAGTCCTCGAGCAGCGTCACCCTCGCGGTGGCCATGTCGTACTCGAAGTAGAGCGTCTTGTTGCGCGGCGGCGGCGGGGCAGTCGCACCGCGTCCGCCACGCCCGCCTTGCCGGCCGGTCTGCGTCTGGACGCCCTGCTGCGGCGGGTCGACGCTCTCGTCATATTCGTCGCCACCGCCCTTGGTCGCGCCCTGCTGCGACTGCTCGGTCGTGATCTCGCGCGGCTTGGTCGAGGGGATGACCGCGGTGGCCGGCACCTGGAAGTTGAACTCGAACGCCGTGTCCTTCTTGACGAACCGCACGGTGCTGAACGGCAGGTTCTGCGCATCGTAGGGTATGCGCGTAATCGTGGTCAGCGCGGCCGCCATCTTCGCGTGATCGAAGAGCGGAGTCTTCGCCTTCTTGGCAGGGTCGACCAGGTAGAAGCGGCGGCCTTCGCGAGTCTGGTACGCGTACCAGAAGCGGTCGCCGGTGTCGAGCCAGCGCGGCGTCACGCTGGTGTCGAACACGAGCCGGTTGACCTTTTGCGTGGTCCACTGCGCCGCGAGGTCGTAGTTGGGAATGACCCCGGCCGACGTTGTCTGGGGCGCCTGACCGTTCTGCGCCCGGAGCGCGGGCACCGAGACGAAGACGAGCGCGAACGTGCAGACACATCCAACGAGACGCAAGGCGCGCATGGCGGCGGCTGGCAACATAGACTCCTCCTGCAGAGCTTTCCGGTAGGTGGCATTTTACCCCTTACGCCGCCCCTAGCACCGCCTTCCTAGCGCCGACAACGCCCACGGATCTTTCGCGATGGGCGCGACCAGCCTCCGCTAAAGCTACGGCGGTCCGCCGGAGCCATTGGCGAAGGCGGAAGATCACGAAGAACGCGAAGAATGTCTTCAAGCGAATCCTTCGTGATCCTCGTGATCTTCGAGGTCATCGTGGTGAGCCGTCGGCCACGCTCGCGTCCGACAAAACGCCAGCAGTCAGCCTATTTGAGGGGAATCAACTTCGGGGGCCTGACGCCGTGGCGGATGGCACCAGCGACAGGAATGTACGCGAGCTCCTCGACCGCCGTGACCGACCGGAGCATGAGGCCGCCGCGGCTCATGTCGCCGCGGCCGACGAAGTCGGCGGGAAACACCAGGCGGGCGCCGAAGATGCTCTGCAGCACGTCGACATACTTGGGCGACGCGATGCTGCCGAGGAGGACGACCGTACACTCCGGCCCGATGTCCTCGGCAATCGCGCGGGCGCTCTGCTCGAGCGGCCGGCGGTACTTCGGGTTGGCGGAGTCGATGTCGACGCCGGCGAAGGCGCGGAGCGCGCGGAGCGTCACCGGCGTGTCAATCGAGCGAAGGCCGGCGTTCGGCGTGATGACGTAGGATCCCGTGCCCGAAATCGGCGACTCCGGATCGGGCGGGCGCGCGAACGCGCGCGCGTACGCCAGCTTGCCGCGAAAATAGAGGCCGCTCAGAAAGGCGAACACGTCGCCGATGGGCGCGCCCTCATCCGTGCGCAGCTGGGCCGCGAGGTTGAACGTCGCGCGCTCCGACATGACCATCGCCGCGCGCCGGCCGCCGCAGTTGGCCGGCGAGAGGAGGAAAATCTGAGGTGGCAGCACGATGGTCGACGCTATCCCGCTTCTGGCGGCGCAGGCAAGTCCACCGCCACGCGAATTCGCCAGGTGTCCCCGATCTTGATGAACCAGTCGACGAAACCGCGGCGGTCGTTGATGAGCTGACCATCGACGCGCACTTCGGCGTTCTGAATTCCGGTTGCGAGCGCAGCGTCTCCGACGACGTCGACCACGAGTTGCTCGAGCGCGACCGACACGATCTCGCCCGGAATCTCGGCAATGGCTTTGAGAAACGCCGTCGCGTCTGTCGAGGCCCCGCCGGGGGCGCGGTGAACAAACCCATCGGCGAGCAGGGTGGCGAGCGTTCCGGTATCGCGCGCGCCGATCGCGGCCGCGATCCGATGGGCGCAGTCCTCGACGGCGTCTTTGGGAGTCATGAAAGGTTCAAGGGGTTTCAAGGGGCTCATTTAACCGGCCAGCGCGCCGACTCCGTTCGCGCCGTCTTCAGGTACTGTTCGATCTTCGCCACGACCTCCGTATTCTCGGAAGCGACGTTGGTCTTCTCGTGGGGATCGTTGGGAAGATCGTAGAGCTCGAGCGGCGCGTCCTTCTTGAGGCGGACCGCCTTCCAGGAGCCCATCCGGACAGCCTGCTGGAAGCCGCGCTCGTGGAATTCCCAGTACATGAACTCGTGCGTCGGCTGCTGCTGGCCGCGGAGGGCGCGCGCCATCGACATGCCGTCGATACCGGTGGGCGTCTTCGCGCCGGCGAGCTCAGTCAGCGTCGGCAGCATGTCCCAATGCGCCCATTCGTGGTTGCTGACACGGCCGGCGGGGATGGTCCCGACCCAGCGCGCCACCATCGGCACGCGGATGCCACCCTCGTAGAGGTCGCGCTTGATGCCGCGCTGGGCGCCCGCGCTCTTGAAGAAGTCCGGGTCGGCGCCTCCTTCGCGGTGCGGCCCGTTGTCGCTGACGAACATGATGAGCGTCCGCTGATCGATCTTGCGCTCTCCGAGGAGGTCGGTCAGCCGCGCGATGTCGCGATCCATCCGCGCGATCATCGCCACGAACGCCGCGTGCGGCGTCGGCTGCGACCGGTAGCCGAGCGATGCGCCGTCGGGTGTCGCGGCGGCCTGCCGGGCGTCGGCCGCGGCGTTGACGAACGGCGTCTCGGGCAGGAAGCGGTCCTTGAGCGGTGCCATCGAATCTTCCGGGGCCCGCAGCTCGGCGTGCGGCACGGTGTAGTTGAGATAGAGAAAGAACGGCTTGGGATCGTCGCGCGAGATAAACGACTCGGCTTCACGCGTGAACAGGTCGTTCACGTAGTCCTTGTTGGGATCGACCGCCACGCGCTCGGCGTTGCGGTAGAGATGATCGGTGTACTGCCGGTGCGCATGCCGGTGGTCGAGGAACCCGAAGGAGTACTCGAACCCCTTCTTGTCGGGCTGTCCCGTCGTGCCCGCCATGCCCAGGCCCCATTTGCCGATGACTGCCGTGCGATAGCCGGCATCTCGCAGAAGCATCGCGACGGTCGTGTCCTCGGGCCGCAGCGGAATGTCGCCGTTGCCTCGAATCCACGCGTGCCCGGTGTGCATGCCGGTCATGAGCGCCGCCCGTGACGGTGCGCATACCGTGCTCCCCGAGTAGTAGCTGGTGAAGCGGATCCCTTCGCGCGCCAGGCGATCGAGGCCCGGCGTCTGGAACTTGGCCTGGCCGTAGGCGCTCAGATCGCCATAGCCGAGGTCATCGGCTTGGATCAGGATGATGTTGGGCCGGGGCTGGCCCTGCGACATCGCCGGGCGCGCGAAGTTCCCCGACGCGAGCGCGACCATGGCGCCAATCGCAAGGAATCGTGCTGGACGGTTCATGGTGGGTATGGTAACTCGGGCCTCGATTGATACATGTGCCTTCCGCCTAAAGGCGGAAGCTACACTTCTTTTTCGGTACTCGACCCGCTCGCGATAGAACGTAATCATGTCGCAGCTCTTCGCCGGCGCCGCCCCCAGCTGCCGCAGCATCGTCGCCACCTGCCCGCGATGGTAGCTCGCGTGGTTGACGACGTGCTGGAGCATCTGCCAGAAGGGCGAGGCGGAGGACAGGCCGCTCAGGAGCGTGTACTGCATGACGCGCGCGACGCCAGCCTCACCGAGCTCGTCGAGTAGTGACCGGACATTCTGTTCGTGCTCAGCCCATGTCCGTCGAATCGTCGCAACATCGGGAAAGTCGTCGGCGGGGAGGAACGCCGTCGGCGAGTTCCCGCGCCACCGCATGCACCATATCCATTCGGCAGCATAGATATGCGCGACCGTGTCGCGAACCGATCGGAAGCTGCTGCCGAGATCGCGCGTGAACTGTTCAGGGGTCAGAGGCTCGACGGCGTCCAGCATGCGGTCGCGAGCCCAGTAGTGGAAGTCGACGAGCGTGCGGAGGTTCTCGTAGGTCACGGTGGGATTTTAGATCGGGGATCGGGGTTCGGGGATCGGGGCTCGGGACTCGGGACTCGGGACTCGGGGATCAGGGATCGGGGATCAGGAAGAGCGTCTGATCACTTCGAGCCTCGAGTCCCGCGCCTCAAAGCCCGCGGCCGTCTCGAGCCTCGAATCCCGAGCCCCGAATCCCGAGTCCCGATCCCCGAGCCCCGAATCCCGAGTCGATCCTCCCCATCCGGGTGATGCGCGGCGTCGCGGGCGCGCGGCAGAATCGGAGGCATGGATACCAACACGTTGACCACACTCTCGAATCAGATGGCTGACGCCGTCGACGCGATCGCGCCGTCGGTCGTTCAGGTACAGGGACGGCGCCGGCCCGTAAGCGGCGTCGCCTACGCCAGCGACATCGTCGTGACCAATGCCCGCGCGTTGGGACGCGAGGATGGCGTGGCGATCACGGCTGCAGATGGGAAGACGACGACGGCCGAGCTGGCCGGATGGGATCCGGCGAGCGGCCTGGCGGTCCTCAAGGCAGAAGGGCTCACGCTGACGCCAGCGGCGCTGGCGGAGTCGCCGGCCCGCGTGGGTCACATCGCGCTGGCGACCGCGCGATCGTGGAGCAATGCCCTCACCGCCAGCGCCGGGATCGTCGCCGTCATCGGCGGACCGCTCCGAACCGGACGCGGCCGCCAGCTCGAACAGGTCATCCGCATCACCGCACCTCTTCATGAAGGGTTCGCCGGTGGCGCCGTGGTCGATGCGACAGGACGCGTGATCGGCATTGGAACCGCCGCGCAGATCCGCGGTCTTGCCGTCGTCATCCCCGCGGCGATTGCGTGGAAGAGTGTCGCTCACGTGCTCGAGCACGGGCGGCCCCGGACGGGATTCCTCGGCGTGTCCGGACAGCCCGTGCGGCTGACGGAGCGACAGCGTGGCACTGGCGGACGCGACCGGGCCCTGCTCGTGATTGACGTCACGACCGGCGGCCCGGCAGATTCGAGCGGCGTGCTCGTCGGCGACCTGATTCTCGACGTCGATCAGCACCCCATTGGATCGACGGATGACCTGCTGGCCCTGCTCACGACGGATCGCGTCGGCCGGCAGGTGGCGGTCCGCGTTCTGCGCGGCGGGGCCGTCACAGATCTGACGGTGACCGTTGGGGAGCGGTAGGCAATGCTGAATGCTGAGTGCTGAATGCTGAAGGGAATGCTGAAGGCCTTGCCACCTTCGACAGTTCGTTCGAACATTCCTACTTCAGCATTCCCTTCAGCACTCAGCATTCAGAATTCAGAATTACCTATGCGCGTCGTCATCATCGGTCCGCCCTCCGCTCGCGCGCGCCTGTCGGCCAACCTCCCCGACGGACTCGACGTCGTGGGCGAAGCTCGGACGCTCGCCGACGCGCGCAGTCTGCCGCTCGCGGCGGACGCCTGGCTCGTCGCCATGGCGCAAGAAGACGAGAGCGATCCCATCGCCAGCGAGCCGCTGACCACGCGCGAGCTCGACGTGCTGGAACTACTCGCGCAAGGTCTACCCAACAAATCCATCGCCGCACGTCTAGGCATCAGCGATCAGACCGTCAAGTTCCACGTCGCGTCTATCTGCGGGAAGTTGGGCGCAGCCAATCGCACCGACGCCGCGCGGCGAGCGCTGCGACTGGGCGTCATCCCCCTCTGAGTAAACCGACGCAGGCTGCCGGCGTCTAATGGGCGATCGAGAACGAAGTTGACGCGTTAATACTACATGTGTAGTATTACACCTGTCGAAGATGCCGCGCCCGTCCGCCGGCACGCGCGAACAGGAGCCTTGCCCATGGTTCAGCCCACGACACGCAGCGCGGAACGCACGTCGCGGCTCACCGCGCCGCAACTGGCTTTGCTGCGAGTCTTATGGGAGCGGTCGGAGGCCACAGTGGCCGAGATGCAACGAGCGCTTCATGCCGAACGGCCGTTGGCTGCCACGACCATCGCCACGCTTCTGTCGAGGCTGGAAAAGCGAGGGATCGTCGCCTACCGGACCGAGGGCCGGCAGTACGTGTACCGCGCGGTTCTCAACGAAAGCGACGCGCAACAGCACGCGCTCGTCGAAGTGACGCAGGGACTGTTCGAGGGCGACATCGCCACGATGGTGGGCCAGTTGCTGTCGTCTCACGAGCTTCGGCCCGGTGATCTAGCTCGCGTCAAGGCGCTCGTCGAGGCGAAGGAACAAGAGATAAAAAAGAGGAGGCGCTCATGACCCCGGTCGATTCGGACGCCATCAGCGCCGCGATTCTCTCGTGGTTGCTGACCTACCTCATTCACAGCACGATCCTCCTGGGCGCAGCGATGGCAATCGCCGCCCGGTTTGCCGATGAGCACACGTGGCTGGACCGGATCTGGAAGACCGCCCTGCTCGGCCCACTCGTGACGGCAAGCCTGCAGGTCGGCTCCGACGCTATCCCACTCGGAGGACGATGGCCCATTGGAATCGCGACGCCGGTGGCTGGCGCGCGCGCCATGCCGCCCGCGCAGCGGATTGAGACGCCACGAGAGCCGTCGCAGATGGTCAGCCTCCCCTCGTCGCCTGACACCAACCGCGGTGAGCTGCGCGTGCAGCCGGCGTCTCCGGCTGGGAGCACCGCCAGGGCTCCGCGCGCGGTGATTCGTGCGTGGCCAGCGATTGCCGTCTTGTCGTGGCTAGCGATCGCAGCGATCGGCCTGGTCCGGTTCGGCGTGCGCCTCCTCCGCCTCCATCGCGCTCTCGGTTCGGGGTCGCCCGCTGGCGCCTCTCATCTGCGCCAGACGGTCGAGTCGCTGTGCCACGCCGCCAGCGAGCGATCTCCGATACGGCTCACCACGAGCCAGACGTGTGTGGTCCCGCTTGCCCTGGCAGGCAGACAGATTGTGCTGCCGGAGCGGTTTCTGGAGCTCGACGCCGACCAGCAGCGGGCTGCCCTGGCACACGAGATAGCGCATGTGATCCGGCGCGATCCCGCGTGGCGCATCCTGGTCGGTGTGCTCGAGCGGGCATTCTTCTTCCAGCCGCTCAACCGCCTGGCGCGCGTGAAGCTCTGCGAGTCAGCGGAGTTTCTGTGCGACCAATGGGCCGTGCACTACACGCGCTCGCCCCTTGCGCTGGCCCGCTGCCTCTCGACGGTGGCGGCGTGGACCTCGACGGCAAGCGACGCGTTGGCGGCTGGGGCCAGCACGATGGCCCGTAGCGACTCACCGTTGATTCGCCGCGTGACCCGAATTCTGAACGAGCCTCCGCGTGCCGCGCACCGCCCGTCGGTCGTCTGGCTTGCGCTGTCACTCGCTGTCGTCACGGTGACCGCCCCGCTCGTTACGGCCGCACGGCTGTCTGAGGCTGTGGACGCGGCTCCCATCTCCGCGGCCCTGGTCGAGGCGGCGATTCCGCCTGACGCTGCCGAGCAGAAGCAGGAGGCGTCATCACCACGGGTCTGGACCGCGGCCGAGGTCGCCCAGGCCCGCGCGCGTCTCCGGGTCCACAGGTCGCCCCGCCCTGCCGATCCGTTGGCGGAGCGCTGGCGGTGGGCACTGGCCGACGCTGCGCGCCAGGGGATCAGCGATTTCTGGGTCGTCTACAGGTTTGACACACCCACGCACGCGCAGGACCTCATGATGAGCGATACACGCGGGGACTCGTTCGTGAGTGCGACGGGCAACAACCTGACCTCGCAGGGGCCACCGCTCAACGAGCTGCTGGACGAGACCGCTCCAGCCGGAGGCGCCGGCAACGTCACGGGTACTGCTCCACTACAACGCCGCGAGAACCGGTGCAATCGACCGTGGTGGCTATCGCAGCACGCGGCTCGGTTTCGACTTCGGACGGACCCCGGTCTATTGGCTCGGCCTCGCACCAGAGACCGAGAGCTTCGCACACGTGCAGGAGCTGTTCGGGCAGGCACGGAGCGAGCAGATCCAGGTGCTGCTGATCGAGTTGGCCTCGCTCCATCCGACAACCGATCTCGTGCTGCCGTTCCTGACTCGCCTCGTCGATCCGTCAAACCCGGTCGCGATCCGTCGCGAAGCCGCGGAGGGCTTCGATCACCACCACGATCCGCGCTCGGTCGAGATCCTGCTGCGCGTGGCGCGCACCGACACCGTCTCGGATGTTCGGACCGAGGCTGCCGAAACCATCGGCGAAGTGCAGACACCACAGTCGATTCCCGCCCTCACCGATCTGGCCACCAACTCGCCCGATTCGGCAGTACGACGCGAAGCTGCTGAAGCGTTCGCGGATCAGCCGCCAGCGCTCGCACTGCCGGCAGTCGAGCGGTTGATTGCAACGAGCGTCGATGACGAAGTGGTGGTCGAGGCCGTTGAAACGTTGGGCGAGATCCAGGCTCCGGAAGCCGTCCCCGCGTTGGTGCGTATCGCGTGGGAGCACGCCGATCTGAAAGTCCAACGAGAAGCCGTCGAGACTCTTGGGGATCGCCACGAAGCAGCCGTCGTGACGGAGCTGGAGCGCATCATCCGCGACCATCCGGTGGAAGAGGTACAAGTAGAGGCGATCGAGACACTGGCCGACGTGCCTGACCACTGGCTGGACCCCGTGATCCTCGAGCTTGCCCTGTCCGGCAAGAGCCCGCGCATCCGCCGGGAGGCCCTCGACGCCATCGCCCATGCCGCCTCGAGCACGACCGAGGCGGCGACACTCGACAAGGTGCAGCAGACGATCGAGCGCGCCATCTTCGACGACCCCGACCGAAGCGTGCGGAAGGACGCGCTCGACGCGCTCGACGGACTGCCACGAGACCGCGCGCTGACTGTTCTTCGCAGCGTGTTGGAGCGGCACCCGGACGCCGACCTCCGCGAGGACGCGAAGGAGCATCAGCGCGGACGTCGCGACAAGGAGTGAGAGCAGGCGTTACCGGCCGACTGAGATCCGCAGCGCAAACGCATAGCCGCCCAATTGATCCTCTCCGTAGATGTCCGAGACGCCGCCGTCACCGAGCACGCCTTTCACGTTGCGGTATCTGAACTCGGCGCCGGCGTGGATCCAACGGATCACGGCGACGTCGAGGCCGGCCAGAAAGAGGGCGCCCGACTTGGACTCGCTTACGTCGTCGCTCGGTCCAGCGAAGTCGCCCTTCTCCTCGTAATCGATGAAGCTCACACCTGCGCCGGCATAGGGCGACAGCCGCCCGAAGAGGAAGCGCCAACCGCCGGCAACATCCACCGGTCGCATCCGGATCGTCACGGGTATGCCAAGCGGATAGATCGTTCCGGCGTCCACGAATACCCGTTGGCCGTCGAGCTCCTGCTGCGAAATCCCCACGTCCGCGAACAGCCCGCGCCAGATTCCGACGACGGTCGCGCCGCCACCGATGCCGCTCCTGCTGCTCTCCCCGGTAATCGCCTCAAACGTCTCGGTCGAGGAGAACACCGTGCTCCCATACGTCACGTAACCGCGCAGCGAGAGAGGCTGCTGTTGTGCCATCGCCGGTGCAGCGCCGAGTATCGTCAGAATGGCGGCGACGAGGGCCAGGCAACCGCGATTCATCGCGCCGCTCCCAGACCGCGCAGGGTCGCCCGCGCATCGATGAGGCCCGCTCCATACTCATCGTCCCTGCCGGGGGCACCGAGATCCTGCGCGAAGCGCTTGATCGCGGCTTCAATCGCTGCCGGTCTGGTGATGCCCTGCGAGTACAACAGCGCCGCGAGCGCCGTCACGTGGGGGGCGGCCATAGATGTTCCGGAGGCCCCCAGATTCTGGGAGCGGTTGAATGCCGGCGACAAACGTGACGGCGACGCCAGCGCCAGGTCGCTCTGATTCGGCGTGGTCTGCCACACCTGCTCTGACGATGACGCGGACGAACCCGCGCCGCCGGGTGCCGAAATCTCGATGTAGAAGCCGGTGTTCGATACCCGGCGCGCTCGCGCGACGGTGTGACGGCGGCGACGGCCATCACGCCGTCGATCTGGTCGGCGTAAGACGCCGGGTAACGCGTCGGGTTGCCGTTGCGAGCCTCATTGCCACCGGAAATGGCGACGAATGCGCCACGCGAAACCGCGTAGGTCAGGGCGTCCAGAACCGCTGGCAACGGCGACGAGCCGCCGATGCTGACGTTGATCACTTTGGCGCCGTTGTCGGCGGCGTGCCGGATCCCGGCCATGATCGCGGCGACCTCGCAGCCTTCATTGTTAGCGGTGGCAAACCCTGCCACGCCCCTGGCGTTGAAATACATCTGTACATCCCATGGGTTGAAGCAGACCTTGACCGGCATGATCGTCACCCCGTTGGCGACACCCGCATACCCGCTGCTGTTGTTCGTATGCTGGGCGATCGTGCCGGCGACGTGCGTCCCATGCCCGCCCGCATCGAAGATCACCGGCTGGCCGTCGCTCGTGCGCCACTGCCCGAACGTCTGCAGGTCCACCCCGACCTGCACCCGGGAATGGTCGAAATCGGCCGCTTTGGCAAAGGGTATGGCCATCGTCGCAAACGCGTTGCCATTCCAGAGCGGAAACCCAAACGTTCCGTCGCGCGTGGTCAGCCCGGAGTCGACGACCGCGACAATGACGCCGCTGCCGGCACTCTGGTTGATGTCCCAAGCCTGCGGCATGTTGATGAGCGGCAGGTTCCACTGTTGGGTGTAGCCGGGATCGTTCGGCACGGCGTCGACCTTGTTGATGTAGTTCGGCTGCGCGTAGAGCACCTCGGGCTGACGCGCCAGGTTCTCGGCGGCGTGTACCGGATCCTCGATGTCGAGGCCTCGGAGATGGAGCACTTCGCCGATCCACTCGGTGTTGTCGGCCGCGATCGGGGCGCGCAGCACTCGCAAGGCCGAGCCGCTTTCACGCGCGCCGACGCCATCCTTGAAGCGCACCAGCAGCTCGCCAGGAACGTAGGGCAGCCCCTCGGCCACGGCCTTCGACAGCGCCTCCGCGTGAGCCGGATTGCCGCCGGATGCCTCCACCACCTCGGGCGCCTGCCCGCCGAGCGGCGGGCCAATTACCGTCCAGATCGCCACGATCGCGCCGGCAGCACCGAGTCCTCGAAGAAACTGAGCCATCCCTACCTCCTGCGACGATGGACTACTACCCAACCACTCGCACTAAACGAGGACGCGACGCTTTTGTACAAACATTCGTATGCGTTCTGCTGTCCAAGAGCCTTTCACCGCCGAGAACGCAGAGTTCGCAGAGGACCAAAAACACTTGATTGACTCTGCGCCCTCTGCGCGCTCCGCGGTGAAAAGCTCTTGGCCCGAGAGGTGTTGCTAGGAATCTGAAGCGTCGGAGGCCGTTCGTAACGGAGCCAGTTTCGGGCTACAACCCCCAGCGCAGCAGCACCGCGCCGACGGTGAACCCGGCGCCGACGGAGGTGAGCAGCACGAGGCTGCCCTTCTTGATGCGCTTGTCGGCGACGGCGTCGGCGAGGGCGAGAGGGATCGTGGCCGCGGTCGTGTTGCCGAAGCGCTCGAGGTTGATCACGACCTTGCATTCAGGCAGACCAAGCCGATCGGCGGCGGCCTGGATGATGCGGCGGTTGGCCTGATGGGAGACAAACAGATCGACTTCCGATGGATCCACCCGGTACTTGCCCAGCACGCGTTGGCAGATCTCTTCGGTCTTCCGCACCGCGAACTTGAAAACCGCCTGCCCATCCTGCTTGACGTAGTGGAGGCGCTTGTCGACGGTCTCGTGCGACGCGGGCAGACGGCTGCCTCCGGCGGGCATGCACAGCGCCGGGCCGCCGCTCCCGTCGATCTCGTGCGAGAAGCCGACGATCGCCGGCTCCCCCGGCTGTGCCGCCGACAGCACCACCGCCCCCGCGCCATCGCCGAAGAGCACGCACGTCGCGCGGTCGGTGTAGTCGATGATGCTCGACATGACGTCCGCCCCGACGACGAGCGCGTGGTCGTGCGCGCCGCTCGCGACCATCTGCATGCCGGTCGTCAGCGCGTAGGTGAAGCCCGAGCACGCCGCGCCGAGGTCGAAGCCCCAGGCTTTCGTCGCCCCAATCTTGTGCTGCAGCAAGCACGCCGTGCTCGGAAAAATCGTATCGGGCGTCGTCGTGCCGACGACGATGAAGCCGATGTCGGCCGGCTCGACGCCGGCCTGACGCATGGCGCCGATCGCGGCTTCCTTGGCGAGGTCCGAGGTGGCGACGCCAGGATCGACGATGTGGCGCTCGCGGATGCCGGTGCGCTGAAGAATCCACTCGTTCGATGTTTCGACGAGCTTCTCGAGATCCTGGTTGGTGAGCACGTGCGGAGGCACGTAGGTCGACAGGCCGGAAATCTTGACCGGCCTGAGCGCGCCGCCGGCGGGCGCGACGGGTGTCTGTCGGGGAGTCTCTACCACAAGCGATCCTTTGCTGGAGCGTTCAGGCCGAAGTACTCGTAGGCGCGGGCAGTGGCCACGCGGCCGCGAGGCGTCCGGTCGAGGAAGCCAATCTGAATCAGGAAGGGTTCGTAAATCTCTTCGATCGTGTCTTTCTCTTCGCTCATCGCCGCCGCCAGCGTGCCGACGCCGACCGGGCCGCCGCCGAACTTGTCGATGATCGTGCGCAGCAGGCGACGGTCGATCTCGTCGAAGCCGCGCGCGTCGACCTCGAGCAGAAGCAGCGCGTCGCCGGCGACGGGACCGGTGATGTGACCCTGCGCGCGGACCTGCGCGAAGTCGCGGACGCGCCGCAACAGCCGGTTGGCCACGCGCGGCGTGCCCCGCGATCGTCGCGCGATCTCCACCGCCGCGTCGTCGTCTATCGGGACGCCGAGGATGCGGGCAGAGCGGCGCACGATCTCTTCGATGTCGTGCTCGCTGTAGTAGTCGAGGCGGTGCACGATCCCGAATCGCGCGCGGAGCGGCGACGTCAGCAATCCCGTGCGCGTGGTCGCGCCGATGAGCGTGTACGGCTGGAGCGGCATCTTCACCGACCGCGCGCCGGGCCCCTGCCCGATCATGATGTCGAGCACGTAGTCTTCCATCGCCGGATAGAGCGTCTCTTCGATCGCCGGCTGCATGCGGTGCACTTCGTCGATGAAGAGGACGTCGCGCTCCTGCAGGTTGGTGAGGATGGCGGCGAGGTCGCCGGCCTTCTCGATCACCGGTCCGGCCGTCGAGCGGATCGCCACGCCGAGCTCGGTCGCGATGACGTAGGCGAGCGTCGTCTTGCCGAGGCCCGGCGGGCCGTAGAGAAGGACGTGATCGAGCGCCTCGCCGCGCTGCTTCGCCGCGGCGATCGAGACCTGCAGGTTCTCGCGCACGCGATCCTGGCCGATGTAGTCGTCGAGCGTGCGCGGGCGCAGCCCGGCCTCGTACTGGACGTCGTCATCCGCCCGCGACGCAGTCACCAGACGGCTATCGGTCATGCACCCTTCATCATCGATCTGAGCACCTCGCGCAACACGCGCTCGAAACCGGCGTCCGGCGACGCCTTGAGACCCCGGTCGATGGCCTTCTCGGCGGCGGCTGGCTGATAGCCGAGGTTCACGAGCGCCGACAGCAGGTCGTCGCGCAGCTGATCCTCGGGCCGCCCGCTGCCCGGCGCGGGTTCGGCGGCCTGCACGGCGATCTGCGGCAGGCGGTCCTTCAGCTCGAGCCCGATCCGCTCGGCGGTCTTCTTGCCCACGCCCGGAATTCTCGTCAGGCGCGCGACGTCCTGCGTGCGGATCGCGCGGATGAGATCCGCCGGCTCGATACCCGAGAGCACCGCCAGCCCCAGCTTGGGACCGATGCCGCTGATCGCGATCAGCCGTTCGAAAAGATCCTGCTCGAGCGGCGTGCTGAAGCCGTAAAGCGCAATCAGATCCTCGCGCACGTGCGTGTGGATCCGCAGCGCCACCGTCGTGCCTGGCTCTCCCAGTCCGTAGAACGTCGAGAGCGGCACCTGCACGTCGTAGCCGACGCCGCCGACGTCGACGACGACGCGGCTCGGGTGCTTCTCGAGTAGTGTGCCACGCAGCTGAGCGATCACGGCCGATACTGGCGCCAGGACCGGAGCGTGGAATGAGGCTTTACGTCGTTCGCTCGCATTCGCTCGGGAATGGCACCCGTGGACGACTGCAGATGGCAGAGCGCGACGGCCAGTGCGTCTGCGACGTCGTGCGGGGCCGGCGGCTGCTCGAGGTTGAGGAGCAGCTTGACCATCTGCTGCACCTGGTGCTTCTCTGCACGGCCGTAGCCGACGACTGCGCGCTTGATCGCTGCGGGCGCGTAGGACACGACTGGCACGCCGGCTTCCGAGGCGGCGAGCAGCGCGACGCCGCGGGCTTGCGCCAGAGTCAGCGCGCTGCGCACGTTGCGGGCGTGCCGCTGATGAAAGATGTCCTCGACCGCGACGCAGTCGGGCCGATGCTCCATGATGAGCGCCTTCAGCCCGTCGTGAATCGCGTTCAGCTTGTCCGGGAATGTGGCGCGAGGAGGACCCGAGAGCGAGCCACAGATCACGAGTACGTGGCGGCTGCCGATCCGCTCGACGCAGCCGTAGCCGGTGCGGTGCGAGCCTGGATCGATCCCGAAGATCCTCACGCCAACGAGGCCTCGATCTCCTTTTCCTCGATGTCGGCGTTCGACCAGACCTTCTTGGAATCTTCGTGGTCTTCGAGGATGTCCATCAGCTTGACCATCTGCTGCGCGGGCTTCCCTTCGAGCTTCACGTAGTTCTGCGGCAGCATCGCGATCTCGGCGGCGACCGGCTCGATGCCGAGCGCCTTGATCGCATCGAGCACCGGCTGGAAGACGTCGGGCGGCGACACCACTTCCCAGCTATCCCCGTCGTCGCGCAAATCGTCGGCGCCAGCGTCGAGGGCGGCCGCCAGCAGCGCGTCTTCGCTCGCCTTGGCCTTCTCGATGACGATGTAGCCCTTCTTGTGGAACATCCAGGCGACGCTGTTTGTTTCGCCGAGGTTGCCGCCGTACTTCGTGAGCGTGTGGCGCAGCTCGCCGACGGTTCGGTTCCGGTTGTCGGTGAGGACCTCGATGATGAGCGCCGCGCCGCCGGGACCGTACGCTTCGTACGTGACTTCCTCGTACGAGACGCCTGGCAGTTCACCGGTGCCGCGCTGGATGGCGCGCTTGATGTTGTCGGCTGGCATGTTCACCGCCTTGGCCTCGGCGATGATCGTGCGGAGCCGCGGGTTCATGTCCGGATCGCCGCCGCCGCCGCGGGCGGCGACGCTCAATTCCTTGATGATCCGCGTGAACACCTTGCCCCGCTTTGCGTCAGCGGCGCCCTTCTTGTGCTTGATTGTGTGCCACTTGGAATGGCCAGACATGGTCGGAAACTCCAGAAACTGACGAGAAAAAGACGGACGATCCTACCATGAATCGAAAGAGATCGAACAACCGGTAACTGGTTGATTCGGCTATGTTTGGGTCAAGGGACGCGCGTGCATCCTCGCGGCCGACACCACTCCGTCGGCCGTCTCCAAAACCCGCCAGCGACCGTCCCGCACGTTGAGCCGGACGACCGGAACCGCAGCCGCGAGCGTCGAGAGGCTGCGGAACATGTGGAGCAGCTGGGGCCGGTCTTCGACATCCATCACATGCGTGTAGGGTGCGAGTGCCATGAGGCGATCGCGCGAACCAAGGGTCTGCGACCGCGTCGGGGCGCCGGAGCGGCGCCGCCGACCGAGCACGAAGACGACGGCGAGGCGGCTCGGCGTCGATCGAAAGCGTACGGCGCTCGCGGCGAGCCTTCGTTTCGCGGTGTAGTGCGCGACGCTCGTCGCGGCGTCGCGTTCGAGCCCGAGGCCGCGGGCGGCATCGCGCCAGAGCCGCAGCCCCGGATAACCCGGGACGGCCATGCTTTCGCCGGAGAGGCTCTGAACGACGAGGCAATCATCCGTGACTACCGGGCACCCTCGCAGGCCGAGCGCCGCGGCAAGCGTAGATTTACCGGAGCCGGTGGATCCGACAAACGCCACGCTGCCCAGCCGCGGAACATGAACTGCACTGGCATGGAGCACGAGGTGCCCCGAGCGGCTCAGCGCGAGCGGCAGCACCTGATCGAGTAAGAGGTGTTGTAGTGTCGAGCCGGCCAACGGCGCGGCCGGCCGGCACACGATCCGGTCGCCGGCGGCGGAAACGTCGAACTCCGCGAGGTCGGGAAAGCGCAGGAGGTAGCCGCCAGCGCGCCGCCCGATCGAGAGCCACGGGCGCCCGCGTGTGCCTTTGATGCGCCAGTGGTGAAAGAAGCCGAGGTGATTGTCGGCCTGCGCGTCCGAGCAGTCGCGCGAGATCTCGATCGAGGCACCGCCGGGGGCCGCCGACCGTCGAACCCCAGGCAGCACAATCTCGCTTGCGACGGTCACGCCGTGAAGTTTGAACTTCACCTGCGGGGACACTCAAACGGGACAGTCACCTTTGAGTGTCCCCGAACGTCTCTCAGGGCCGGCTCGACGGCTTCCGTGTATGCGCTCACTGCACACCTTGGGCTGGATGACGTATTCGCCTCGCCTTGGCCTCTATGAGATCGCATTTTCTGCCACGACGGCATGACCCTTGGCAACGGTGACTGTCCCGCGTGACTGTCACGGTTGAGTGTCCCGATTGAGTGTCCCCGCCCTTAGCGACCATACCGCGTGACCACTTCGGCGACGAAGACCGCGGCTTCTTCGCGTGACGAGAAGAGGTCCGCGTGCGCCTCGTACACCGCGCGCTCGATGTCGGCGAGGGTGTGGCCACCGTCGCAGAGGCGCAGCACGGTGAGGCGCGCGACACCCGCGGGAGTCAGCACGGGCTGGTGTGCCGGATTGGTCAGCGCCAGATCCTCGCGCGCCAGGAGCATGCCGCGCAGCGTCGTGTGACGGAACGTCACCGGGGGACCGGCCAGCGGGCTGACCCGCACGTCCCATGCGTACATCGTGTCGGTCGGCAGGATCCGCATCGCCACGTCGATGATCGCGCCCGCCTCGACGCTCACGGGCTCATGAATCGGAAAGAACACCTGACGCCGGTAGATGCGTTCGGGCGACAGCGGCGAGTTGGTCATCGTCACCTGCGGCGACAACCTCGCCACGAACCAGCCCGCGACGCCGTGCAGCACGCCGTCGCGCGACGCGCGAAGCGCGCCCGACGCGTGCAAAGGAAGCGCATGGTCGATCGTCAGGTCGAGCGTCGCAGCGGAGACCGGCGCCGAAAGCAGGTGCTCGGGCCGCAGCCGTACCGGATAGCCGGTGTTGGCCGCAATCTCGACTGCCGGCGTGCAATCGAAATCCGCCGGCCGACCCTTCCAGAAGCGCAGCCGTCCGTGCAAGCCCGAGTGATCGACCGCCGCGATGACGAGCTCGACCGCGCGCGGGACGAGCGTCCCGCCCGGACGCAGGAACCGCTGCCGCACGTCCTTCGCGAGCTCGAAGATCCCGGCCTCGAGGCCGAATCCGCCGATCTGGTCGCAGACGACGACGTCGGCGCGCTCGGGAATCGTCACCCCGCGGGAGTAGCCGCGGACGCTCGTGATGATGTGCTCGAACCCGTTGGCCTTCGCGATCTGCCGCGCGAGGCCGGCAATGCTGCCTTGCTCTATCGCATACACGCGCGACGCGCCCGCCCGGCACGCCAGCATGCCCAGGATACCGGTACCCGACGCAACATCGACCACAACGTCGCCAGGACGGACGACCTCGCGAATGGCGCGGTCGTAAGCCGAGACGCGATGGCGATCGCGAAGATAGTGGCGGTGCTCGTCGATTACCCGGGACACGAGGAAACAACCGTGGAGGGCGATTCCGGCGCGGACGTCCGCAGGATCGGCGTCAAGCCTCGCTCCTGAGCACCACCGAGCACCACGACCCCTCCGCATTCGACCCAGGCGTGCGCGCGGAAAACGGATTCGGCGCGGCCGACGCCGACGACGAGGTGCGCAGGAATTCGCGCGATTGAGAGCAGCATCACGAGCGCGAGGCTTTGCTCGAGACAGGTCGCGGAAAAGGGAGCGCGGGCGCCCAACGCCGAGACGGCTCTGCTGAGATCGCTGATCCTGGGATCCACGGGACGCGGATCACGCTGATTCTCCACGAGACGCAGATCGCACGGATCTGTGAGGGCGTTCTCCACGGGCAGATCGCTCGGACCTCTGTGGATACTCTTGAGTTCTTCCCTGCCGGATCCGCGTGATCCGCGTCCCGTAGGAAATCCGCGTAATCCCCGTCCCCTAAAGAATCCGCGCGATCCGTGTCTCGTCGAGCCATGCGCCGCGATTCGCACGGCGCGCCCAGGAGAGACAGCGAGCCAGACACGCGCGGCCACGCAGTGCAAAAGCGGCGGCGGCGAGCGCGCCTGGCCGGACGCGTCTCACAGGCATACCATCATTCTCATCGTGCCGCCGAAGTCGGAGACCGAGCCGCTGTTGCCCTGCGTCAGCTTGGCCACCGTGCCGTACTCGACCAGTTCGGGCGCAGCATAGGGACGTCGCGTGTTGCCTGCGTCTCCTGGCGTAGTTCCCGACGTGTGTCGCTCGTGCCGCTCGATTTCTTTGCGATCGTCGGTCAAGGGACCCTCTCCGGTGCACGAGCTTGCGCGATCGGGTGTCGTGCTCTCCGCACTCGCGGCCTCGAGCCATATCTCAAGCGCCGCCACGGCCCACAGGGGCCCGGTGAAAGCAATGTACGCGTCGTCGCCACGACTGTAAAGCTGAATCATGTCCTGGTACATGTGCCGGAGGGCTCGGCCATCGACCCAGCCTGCATCCTCCGAACGCAACCTGGCGAAGGCGTGCGGCCCCAGCGCTTCGAGCGCCTCGACGTAGGTCAGCGAGAACTCGGCCTTGTCGGCAAGCGTCACTCTCGAAGCGACCAGTGGCGGCAAATACTCGCCGAGCGCTCGCCTGACCACCACCTTGATCGCGCCGCCCTCGGATCGCTGCGACGGTGGGAGCGCGAGGCCGAGCTCGGCAACGCGGCGATCGTAGAAGGGATGCCGTTGCGCGATGCCGGCGGCGTGCGCGGCGCGGTCCTCCATCTCGTCGGCGAGGATATGGGTCAGGCTGATGGCCGCACTGTGGCTCTCCTGCTGCTCGCGCGTGGGGAACGAGAGCGCCTCGCGCCGGCGCAGCCGATCGTCGAGCGAAATCCGCGCGGCAAACGCCGGCTGGATCCAGGGCCGGCGCGGCGGCCGTGCGCCGAACACGGGCCGCAGCAGCGTTCGGGCCCGAGGCGACAACATCGGGCTCACCATCGCCCGACCCCACGCGACCACGCGGCCCTCGTGCAGCAGGTTAGACGGCGAGGAGGGATCGCCGGTGAAAAAGTCGTCGCCGCCCGCGCCGGTGAGCACGACGGGCACGCCGGCCGACCGGGCGAGCGCGCGCAGGGGATCGGAGGCGAGGCTGTTGGGATGAGCGGGGACGTCGAGATACCGCGCAGCCAGGCGCGCGAGCTCCTCACGCGCCGGCGGCACGGCGTCGATACACGTCGCCGGCAGCCGCCACATTCCGGCGACGGCCTGGCTGTATACGGTCTCGTCGCACGGGCGTCCGGGGAACGCGAGCGTGAACGCGTGGATCGGCGCGCGCCCGGATGCCGCCCCGATCGCCTGCGCGACGCCCGCGACCGAGGACGAATCGATGCCGCCGCTGAGGAACACACCTGCACGATTGGCGTCGCGCACGCGACACGCCACGGCGCGCGTGAAGACTTCGCGAAAGTGATCGGCGTACTCTTCGGGGCGCGCGAAGGAGATACGCGCGGCGGGATCGAAGTCCCAATAGCGGCGCACAGTCGCCCCGCGCTCGGTGATCTCGAGCGTGTGTGCGGGCGGCAGTCGATGAACGCCGCGCCACAGCGTTTCGGAAGTCGTCTCGGGCTCGCCGGTGAGGTACTCGCCGATCATCCCGAGATTGAGCGCCTGGTCCAGGCCGGACGCCATCCCCAGATGCCGAACGACCTGCTGCCCCTCGGAACCGAAGACGACCGCATGAGCCGCGGCGCTGTAAAACAGCGGCCGCTGCCCCATCGGATCGCGAATGCAGACGACGCGCCGATCCGCCTCGTCGCTCACGACCACGATGAAATCGCCGAGAAGATGCGAGCCGGCTTCGAGGCCCCAGCGGCGCCAGGCCGCCAGGACGACAGACGGCGCCGAGCGGTCCACCGTGCCGAGCGCGTCCGCCAGCTCGTCGAAATTGTCGATGCGGCCGTCGACGATGAGCGTGGTGCGCGTGGAGGCGTCGTGGAACGGCTGGCGGTCGCCGGAAACGTCGGCTGCGTAGGCGAGCGCCACGGTACCGGCGCAGCGGATGCGAAACGGCTGGCGCGCTCGATGCTGCGCGGCCGTGGACGCACGAAGGTCGTCGGCGCAAGCAGACCGGTCGTCCAACCAGCAACAGCCCGCGACGGCGCTCACACCGGGTGGATCCCGGCGACCGTCACGATGAGGCGGCGGGAACGCAGGTCGTCGAGAAGACGCTCCACGTCCCGGGCAATCGTCGCGCGATCGGCCTGATATTCCGACGCCACGATCTCGACGATCTGCGACGCGTCGCGGCCCTCGTCGACGAGACGCCACACGCGTGTTCCCACCTCGTTCAGCCCGAAGTAGGTCCCCGACGCGAGGTCGAGGATGACGGCCTCGCCCTCGAGATCGCGAAAGACGACGTCAGGGCTGTGCTTCCACATGTCTTCGTGCCTCTAAGTTAGGCTCAAGGCTCAGGCAAGAGCCTTGAGCTCCTCGACGGTGGACTAGGATCTCCCTGATCCCTGATCCCTGATTCCTGATCCCTGTCACATTTCGCAACCGCCGAGTCACGAGCTCTTCTTCCTGGCGAGGATGACCCAGACGTCTGCGCGTTCGTCCCACGGGCCACCCTGATAGTCGCCGAGGATGGCCTGGATCGCGAAGCCCGCTTTCTCGAGACGCCGGACCATCTGCGGGATCGACAGCGTCCGAAACGTGAGCGCGAAGCGATGGACCGTGCGCGCACGGCCGCGCTGCTCGACGTACTCCTGGTCGAAGATGGTCAGCTTGCGCCGCCGATCCTGGCGGACCGATTCGATGAGCGTCACGGTCGTCTTCGCGTCCCGGCGTCCCTGCAGGCTCGCGCGGCGCCGATACTCGCTCCACCGCGGAAGGTCGGGAACGAGATCGAGCCCGAAGAGCCCGCCCGGCCGCAGCACGCGTGCTACCGACTGCAGCGTAGCCTCGAGATCACGCTCGCGCGTCAGCGACTGCAGGATGCCGTACGGCGCCATGACGAGACCAAAGCCCCGGCGCGATCGGAACGGCAACTGGCGGATGTCGCCGCGCACGAGCAGCGCGCGGCTGGTCAGGCGGGCACGAACCAGCCGCTTGCGCGCGCGCGCGAGCATGGGGGCGGACAAGTCAATCCCGACCAGCTGCGCGCCGGCCTTGACGACCGGAATGGCGACGCGCCCGGTCCCGCAGCCCAGCTCGAGGACCGGCCCATCGTTGCCGGCGTTGCCGGCATTGGCGACCGCCAGTCGCTGCCAGAAGGCGATGTCGCGGCGGGCGACGGTCTGCGCGTTCTCCCAGTCGTAGAACGGCGCGTAGGCGTCCCAGCCTTCGGAACCGCTCTCAATCTTCTTCAATGCCTACCTGGCGACAGGAGGTTCACTCCCCGCGCTGTCCGACAGTCGCAAACAGCATCGTGTTCTGAATCTCGACGAACGCCGAGCCGGCGGCCGACGCGTCGCGGGCGTAATGATCGATGGCCTTGAGGAAGTCCGCGCCGAGCCGGCGCAGCGCTTCGTCAGGCGCCTTGGCGATCACGCCGCGCACGGCCGTGCGGCGAGACTCCCAAAACGCGGGCGGCGGGGCGCCGAGGTGGGATACCGACACGGGGAAGAGCCGAACCGACACGGGCTCGATGCCGGTCGCGACGAGCAGGCCTGGGACGAGCGGACCAACGGCGGCCGCCGGCGACTCGCCGCGCACGGAGAGGAGTCCGCCAAAGAAACGGCGGCTGAGCTCGAAGGCTTCCATTCCGCTTTGCACCGAGCTGAACCAGTAGCGGGCGGCGTTGTCGGGTTCGACGACGAGCACGCGGCCACCCGGACGGGTGACGCGAGCGATCTCGCCGAGCGCGCCCGAGAGGTCGCGGATGTGCTGCAGCACGGCCACGCAGTAGGTCGAGTCGAACGAGTCGGCGGCAAACGGCAGGCGGCAGGCGTCGGCCGCGGCATAGCCGACCCGGACATTGATGCCTCGCGTCGCGGCGTGCGCATCGCGCACCCGCTCGGTCACGAGATCGACGCCGAAGAGGTGCATCTGGGACAGCCGGAGGCGCGCGAGGCTGATCTCGGCGGTCCCCGAGCCGCAGCCGACGTCCAGGATACGTTTGCCGGGCCGCGGCCTCAGTGTCTCTTCGAGAAACGCTGTGAAGGCATCGTCCCACCAGTGCTCGCGGAGGTGCTTCAGGGTCGAAGATGTCAGCGCGTCGAGGTCACGACTCATTAGAGAATTCTTCGTATTTGGTCGGACACAGGCCGTGGCGGGCGTCCGGGAGCGAAGGATTCTACCACGCGAAACGTGATCGACTGCTCCATCCCGGTACAGATCCCGTGCCGATTCCGCACGCGGCCCGGTGCCCATGACGCCGGCGCCCGCACGGCGAGGTCTTTGCTGTGTATAGACCGTTTCCAGGGTTGTCCCGGCCGGCTTCCTGGTCTACATTACGAAGTTGACACTGTTCACAACTGGTCGCTCGGCAAAAGGGGGCCGGCCGAACCCTTGCCGTTCGTGGAGTATCCATGCACCGCGCCCGCCGCAGAACGTCTCGCGCGATGGTCGTCGTGGCCGTGCTGTCGCTGGCGGTGACCTCGCGCGGCCGCGCGCAGGTCGTATCACCTCAAAAGCCCGCCGTGCCCCCCGCGAGCGCCGATGCCGCGATAGGCGCTGCCGCGACCACCGGCATCGTCATCGGCACCGCGTGGAGGGGCGACACGCTGCCGTATCCGCGGGCACGCATCCGCTTGCGCAACGTTGAGACGGGCAGGGGCGTCGCGCGAACGGTCAGTGATGGCGATGGCCGCTTCCGGTTCGAGCGCGCCGAACCCGGCACCTACGTCGTCGAACTGCTCTCAGACGAGGACAAGGTGCTCGCGATCGGTGATCTTTTCGGCGTCATGGCCGGCGGTCAGGCGACAACGCTCGTGCGGTTGAGCTCGAAGGCGCCGTGGTTCGAAGGCTTCTTCGGGAATGCAGCCGCAGCGGCAATCTCCGCCGCCTCTGCGATCGGGGTCACCGCCGTGGGATCGAACGGGAGCCCAGCGAGTGGTCAGTAGACGCTGACGGGCCATGTTCGACGTCCAGGATCTTCAGCAGACCGTCGGCTCGAGCGAGCCATCCAGCCGCCGGCAGTCATCGAGTGGACAGCAGGTTCACCTGCTGGATCGTCTCTCCGCCGTCTTCCGTCATCGCAACGTCGCCGGTACCGCGTTCGTAATCGTCGTGGGTCTGATGATGCTCCAGACCTACTCGAAGATCCCGCTCTATCGCGCCAGCGCGCGGGTCGAGATCAAGGACGAGCGCACTGCCGCCGTCGGCAACCTGAACCAGAACGATCCGATGTTCTGGCAGGACTCGGATCAGGTACTACAACACGCAGTACAGCATTCTCCGCAGCCGCGGCCTGGCCAAGCGCGTTGTCGATCGGCTGAAGCTGCACGACCACCCGCTCTTCAACGGCTCGGCGCCGCAGAGCCGCGGGCCCCTCAGCGCCGTGCGCGAAGCGCGCAAGACCCTGGGCACATCTATTCGCGGACTCTTACCGGGCGGAAAGACGGCGGCCCCGGCCGAGAAGCCCGCCGCCAACGAGAGCGCGATCGAGAGCTCGCTCATCAGCCAGTTTCTCGGCGGCGTGGACATCGTCCCGGAGAAGTCGACGCGGCTCGTCGAGATCGTCTACACCTCGTCCAGTCCTGAGTTCGCCGCGCTCGCCGCGACCACCCTCGCGGAGGAATACACGCAGCAGAACATCGACCTGCGGCTCGACACGATCAACAAGAACCTCCTCTGGCTGGGCGACGAGGTGGCCAAGCAGGAAAAGAAGGTCACCGAAGCGGAGACGGCGATGGCGAGCTATCGGGAGCAGCAGAACGCGCTCTCGCTCGACGATCGCCAGAACATCGTCGGCTCGCGGCTGAACACGCTCAACGATACGGCGACGCGCGCGCGAACGACGCGCCTGCAGAAGGAAGCCAGCTACAACCAGGTGAAGTCGGTCGACCCGAAGAGCGACGCGGCCGACGCCTTCCCGATCATCTCGACCAACCCAGGGGTGATGGAGGCCAAGACGCGGCTGAACGACCTGACGGCCGAAAAGGCGCGGTTGTCGTCGCGGTACCTGCCGGGGCACCCCGACCTCATCAAGGTCGAGGGTCAGATCGAGAGCGCGCGGGCCGCGCTCGTCGCGCAGCGCACCCGTGTGATTGCGTCCGCCCGCAACGAGTACGAAGCCTCGGTGATCGAGGAGCGCAGCTACGCCGGCCAGCTCGAGTCGCAGAAGAGCACGGCCATGGACCTCGATCGCAAGGCCGGTGGCTACCTCGTGCTGCAGCGCCAGGCCGAAACGAATCGCGTGGTGTACCAGTCGCTCCTCCAGCAGCAGAAGGAACTGCGGGTCGTGAGCAACAGCCGCACGAACAACGTGCAGGTCATCGATCGCGCTGAGCCTCCGGGCGCGCCATTCTCGCCGAATGCGCGCCGCGACTGGTTCACGGCCATCATGGCGGGCATGCTGGTCGCGCTCGGCCTCGCGTTCGGCATCGAGTATCTCGACGACACGGTGAAGACGCCCGACGATGTGACGGAGCGGCTGCGGCTGCCGCTGCTGGGCCTGGTCCCCTCGGTGCGCGACAGGCGCGCCCCACTCCTCTCGGAGCCCGTGCCGCACGACTTCGGCGAGGCGTTCCGATCGCTCCGGACGTCGCTCGTCTTCACGAGCGGCGCCGAAGGTCCCCGGGTCGTCGCCGTGACGAGCAGCCAGCCGCTCGAAGGCAAGACCACGACTGCGTGCAACCTCGGGATGGTGCTGGCGCTCGGCGGGTCGCGCGTGCTCCTCATCGATGCCGACATGCGCCGGCCCGGCCTGCACACCGTGATCGGCGCGCAGAACGAGATCGGCCTGTCGCACCTGCTCGTCGGGCAGGCGCGCGTCCGGGACGCCGTGCAGAAGACGAGCGAGCCGAACTTGTTTGTCATCGCCGCCGGGCGCATCCCTCCCAACCCTTCGGAGCTGCTCTCTTCAGAGCGCATGAGCGCGCTCCTGGCCAACCTGCGATCGGGCCCCTTCGACTGGGTGATCATCGACACGCCGCCCGTGCTGGCGGTCACCGACGCGGTAATCGTGGCGCGCGCGGTTGCCGGTGTGGTCTTCGTTATTGGTTCGGAGATGACCCGGCGCGTGCACGCCGACCGCGCGATCGAGACGCTCTCGGGCAGCAAGACGACCTCAATAGGCGCGGTGCTGAACCGGGTCGACTTCGACCGCAACAAGTACTACTACTCGCGCTACTACGGCTATCACTACCAGAACTACTACGGCACCAGCGGCAAGAAATCCGCCTGACGTGGGCGGCCGACGCTCGAGCAGGCTGCCGCTCTTCTTCCTCTTCGCCCTCCTCGTCTGGCCGCTCGTCGCCTTCGGTGGCCGCTCGGCGACAACGGCGGTCGCGTTCGGTGTCACATGCCTCGCGTTTGCCGCCTTTCTCGGGTTGAACCTCGGCGACCGGCTGAGACGCGGGCTCGTCGCGCTGTTGGCTGTCGTCGCACTTCAGATCGTGCCGCTTCCGGCCACGCTGGTCGCGTTCGTCTCTCCGCACGCAGCGCCTCTGAGGAGCGCGCTCTCGATCGAGGGACGCACCCCTGGCGTCTTTCAGGCGCTGACCATCCATTCATCGGATACGCGCTGGGCGTGGATCGTGTTGGCAGGCGCCGTCGCCTTGTTCGCAGCGGCGCGCGTGCTGTTACACCGGGGCGGCGTCCGCCGCACGGCCCGGATGGTATCGGCGGCGGGGTTTGCCGTGTCGCTGCTGGCGATCGCCCAGGCGGCAACCGCGGGGAGGGATATCTACTGGCGGTTCAGGACCGAGTTCGAGGGTCCCCTGCCCTTTGGTCCGTTCGTCAACCGGAATCATTTCGCCACGTGGGCGATCATGGCGCTGCCGCTGTGTCTCGGGTACATCGCCGCCCGCGCCGGCGCCGTCATGGGCGAGCCCGAGCATGTCAACGCACGTCGCCGCCTGGCGCACGCGATCGATCCGCGCATGGGCTGGCTGACGGCCGCGGCGGTCACGATGCTCATCGCGCTGCTGCTGTCGCTGTCGCGGTCCGGCGCGCTCGCGCTCGGCGTCTCGACCGTGGTGACGGTCGTCCTCTGCCGGCAGCGTCTCGATCCGCGCCGTCGCCGCCGCGTGCTCGCCATCGCCGCCATCGTGGTGCTGTTCGGACTGGCGTGGGCCGACATCCCGGCGCTCCGCGAGCGCGTCGTCGGCGCGCAGACGGGCATGGCCAACCGCTTCACGATCTGGCGCGAAACGCTGCCCATCGTCCGCGACTTCTGGCTGACCGGCACTGGGGCGGGCACGTACCAACGGGCGATGTTCGTCTACCAGCAATCAACGAGGGCGGTGTACTTCAATCAGGCGCACAACCACTATCTGCAAGTGGCCGCCGAGGGTGGGCTGCTGCTGGTGGGAACGCTCTTCGTCGCGCTGGCCGCCTTCGTGCGCGCGGCGCGCGAGCGGTTGACGAGCGAGACGTCAGGCGTGTTCTGGATCCGGGCCGGCGCGGCCTGCGGACTGGGCGCCGTCGCGCTGCAGAGCGTCTGGGAAACCGGCCTCGTGATGCCGGCCAACGCCGCGCTCGCGGCGCTGCTCGCCGCTCTGGTGGTTCATGAGCGATCGGAGCAATCGATCAGACCGTCGTAGGGTTTGGCTTCAGGTGGCCTCGGTTTGGTCCGGCTAAAGCCGGACACTACGAATGGCATTCCAGCCCGCACTACGCGCTTCGCCATAGTCGTAGTGTCCGCCTTCAGGCGGACCTCGGTTTGGTCCGGCTCAAGCCGGACACTACGAATGGCATTTCCAGCCCGCACTACGCGCTTCGCCATCGTCGTAGCGTCCGCCTTCAGGCGGACCTCGGTTTGGTCCGGCTCAAGCCGGACACTACGAATGGCATTTCCAGCCCGCACTACGCGCTTCGCCATTGTCGTAGTGTCCGCCTTCAGGCGGACCTCCGTTTGATCCGCTAAAGCCGGACACTACGAATGGCATTCCAGCCCGCACTACGCGCTTCGCCATTGTCGTAGTGTCCGCCTTCAGGCGGACCTCCGTTTGATCCGCTAAAGCCGGACACTACGAATGGCATTTCCAGCCCGCACTACGCGCTTCGCCGTTGTCGTAGTGTCCGCCTTCAGGCGGACCTCGGTTTGGTCCGGCTAAAGCCGGACACTACGAAGGGCATTTCCAGCCCGCACTACGCGCTTCGCCATTGTCGTAGTGTCCGCCTTCAGGCGGACCTCCGTTTGATCCGGCTCAAGCCGGCCACTACGAATCCAGAACCCGAACCCAAAACCAGCGATCTGCTGCGGAGTTACTGTATTGTCTCCCTGATGTCGCTGCGGTTGGGTTTCGACGTCGACGGCGTGCTGGCCGATTTCCGGAGCGCCTTCCGGGCCACCGCGCGCGAGTGTCTCGGGCGGAACGGCGGCGCCGATGGTCACGATGGCGACAAGGGGCCGCCCCTCACACAGCAGGATGTGGCCAAAGTGTGGGCCCACATCGCACGAACGCCCAACTGGTGGATGCGGGTGCCGCCGCACGAGCCAGCCGAGATTGCCCGCCTGTACGCCATGGCCCGCGCCGCGCGGTGGGAAGTGTTCTTTCTGACCAAACGGCCGGCGAGTGCCGGGGATCCCGTTCAGTTCCAGACGCAGTGGTGGCTCGAGCTGCACGGCTACTATCTGCCGGCAGTGCTCACCGTCCCGGGATCACGCGGTGAGCTCGCCAACGCCCTCCGACTCGATCTTGTCGTCGACGATCAGATCGTCAACTGCGCCGAGATCGTCACGGCGGGACCGACCAGGACGTTGCTGATGGTTCGCGATCCGGATCCGAAGCTCGCTGGACACGCCACCGATCGCGGCATCGGCGTCGTGACGTCCCTCGCGGAGACACTGCCGGCCGTCGTGCGGCTGCAGGAGGTGCTCCCAACCCGCGTCGGGAAGCCGATCCGGCTGATGGACTGGTTCTTCAAGAAGCCCGACGAGCAGCTGCCGCTCAATCCTCGGGCCGAGAGACCGCTGCCGGAATGAGGGAGGTTCAAGAGGGTTCAAGGGGTTCAGGGGGTTCAGGGGTTCATAGTTTCAAGGTTCAGGGTTCGCTAGCTGCGTGCACGAACCCCGTGAACCTTGTGAACCTCGAACCTTCTGAACCCTGTGAACCTCGTGAACCCTTTGAACCTACTTCAACCACTTCACCGCGCCCGTCACAGCACGGTGAGCATACAGAAACGGCAGCGCAAGACGGGACGAGATGCCGTAGCGGTGGCGAATGTAGCTGGCTGGCGGGAAGAGATGTTCCTGGAGGAACCGGATGCGAGCGCGAACACCGTGGATGCGGCGCCAGTCGGAGATGGCCACCTGCATCTGAGGCGGCACGCCGTCGAGGAACGCCAGCACATCCGGGTCGGTCGCTTCGGTACCGGCGCGCAGCCGGTCGAGAACTGAGGGCGGCACCGGCGTACCGAGACGTGCGGCTGCGTCTTCCAGTCCAGCGGCCACGACGGAGGGGAGTCCGCACGACTCCGAACGCTCCACGACGAGATCCCAATCTCCGGCGCTCAGCTGTGCCGCGAGCAGGTGGATGTCATAGAGCCAGAGCAGCCGCGTCGTGGTGCCGTGGTGCGCGGTGCGGTGCAGGCACGCGAGGACGAGTGCGAGCGGGGGCGACGGGGCCAGCGCGAAAGGCCCGAGCTTCGGCACGGCGACCGCATCGCCCATCAGATCCGCGTAAGTCAGCCGGTCGGCAAATGCTTTCGGAACGGCGACCCGCCAGTGGATGTCGAGTGTGTGGCTTGCGCCGCTCTCGTCCACGTGCCGGTACTGGAACTGGGTGAACGCCACTTCGCCCGTCACGTGCGGCTCGGGACGATAGCCCTTCGATTCCAGACACCGCCTGAGCGCGTCCCGATCGGTTTCCTTGATCAGCAGATCCGTGTCGAGCCTGGGACGGCGGTCCGGCGACGGATAAAGCGTGAAGGCGAGGTGGGCGCCCTTGAGGAGAAGGGGTGTGACGCCGGCTGCGCCGAGCGCAGCAAGCACGCGCCGCAGCTCACCCTCGCGCAGCATCGCCAGCGCCGTCTCGGCCGCAACCGACGGCCGCATCGCGGCGAGGATGTCGCTGTCCCATCGCGCCGCCGTCGCGGCATCGGCCAGCAGAGGAAGCACGCCGTGCGCTCCCGCCGACGCGAGGAGCGCCGGCCACTCCGCGCGCGGCGGCGTTGGCAGCGCTCCGCCGCGCAGCGCGGCCGCCAGCAGCGTATCGGTCAGGCTGTCAGCGGCTTCCGGCATACGAACCACACCTGGCTGTTGAGCCAGGCCCCGAGCAGCGGCAACGGCGAGAAGAGCCGGCGCTCGACGGCAAAGCGCCGCTCGATCGTTCGCTGCAGCCGGCGCCAGTTGAAACCCTTGTGCCCCGTGAATCGCGACCCGCGGTCGCCTTCGTACTCTTCGCGCGGGATCGCCGTATCCGCCCCGGCAAAGACCATCCGCGCGAGCTCGCCAGGCCGGTACCGCTCGCGCGTGGCGTACTCGGACAGCCCGCCGAGCGCGACGAGCGCGCGCGCGCCTTGCTTGGCGAGAAGCGGCGGCCCAATCTCGATCGGCACGCTGATGACAACCGTCCCGCCCGGCGACGTCACGCGGTGAATCTGATCGAGCACCGTCAGCTGAATGTCGTCCGGGCAATGCTCGAGCGTTTCCATGCAGACGACGATCTCATACCGATTGTGATGCCGCGGACCGTTCAGCACGTCGGTGACGAGAAACGAGATGCCGGGAACGCTGGCAAACCGTCGTGCGCAATCGGCGATTTGATCCGCGGCGACGTCGGCGCCGAGAGCCTCTGGAAACAAATCCCGCACGAGCGCGAGAAACGTGCCGTCCCCACTCCCATAGTCGAGCAGCGGCCGGCCGGCAAACGGCGCCACCAGCTCACGCGCCAGACGGAACCGGCTGCCATGGCTCCATCGCACAATGCCGCTCGGACTGAGCAGCTGCTTCTGCGCGTAGTGGCCGGGGGGGATGAGGTTCATTGTCAGGGGCTCGCGGTTGGCCGTTCGCGGCTGGCCGTGCACTGGTCGCGCGGTTCTGCTTGCCGATTGAGGTTCAGCGATTCACTTTACCTGAGTAGCGCGCCAGGCCGCTCCAACCGCACAACCGCGAGCCGCGAGTAGCGAGCGGCGAATAGCTACGTCCACATCGACCTGAACACGATGCGGCGGAATTCGGCGTGGCGCAGGAGCGCTCGCGCGGCGGTGTGGTGCCAGTTGAAGTCGGCGGTCTGCTGCAAGAGCGGGACGATGCCGTCGACGCGCGCGAGCTCGACCAGGCGGTCGACGGCGACGTCGTTGAGCTTCGCGGCGACAGCGCGAAACGCGAGGCCGGCGCGGATTTCCGGGCCGAGGCGGGCGCGCCAGCGTCGCTCGTACTCCTTGAGGCGGCGCGCGCCAAGGCTATCATCGGCGAGCGCGTCGGTCAGGACACCAGCCGCGAGATGGCCCGTCAGCAGCCCGTAGTAGATCCCGCCGCCGGTCGTGGGCTTGACGAGGCCGGCCGCATCGCCGACGGCGAGAACGCGATCCGTCCACGTCCGAGGGGCTGGGCCGAGCGGCAGCACGCGGAGGCGCGGGGCAGGCCACGGCTCGCGCAGACCGTACGCCACGCGAATCGAGTCGGCGAAAACCCTGAACCGGGCGCCCGCGTCGCGCTCACACAATAGGCCCACCCTGGCAAACGTCGTCCCCTCGCGTGCGAACGGGACGACCCACGCGAAGCCTCCGGGGGCAATCTTCCGCCCGAAATGCACTTGCACCTGGTCGAGCGACGGAAACGGGACTTCGAGCTGGGCGCTGTGGACGAGCACGCTCGGCACGCCCAGGCCGAGCGCACGGTTGAAGCGGTAGCTCGCGCCGCAAGCGAGGATGGCGGCACGCGCCTCGATCGTGCCGAACGCGGCATCGGCGGTGCGGATGGCGACCGACCGCGGTCCACACGTGACGCTCGCGACGCGGACGCCGGTGTGAATCGTTGCGCCGGCGTCGACGGCCGAGCCGGCGAGATCCCGATCGAAAATCCCGCGGTCGACAACCGCCGCGCGCACGCGCTCGGCGCCGATGACGACGGTGGTGCCGTTTGGTGAGACGAAGCGCGCCGCATCGGCGGCGCCGACGATGGCGCGACGCGAAAGGCTGAGTTCGTCGAAGGCATCGAGACCGAGGACGCCCGTGCAGTGCACGGGTGCGCCGATGACGTCGTGCTCCTCGAGGACTCGGACGGCGTAGCCGGCGGCAGCGAGCTCGCGCGCAGCGATGAGTCCTGATGGACCGCCGCCGACGATCACCACGTCACAATCGACAGCGTGTTTGCGATTGCCGCGATCGGTCGTCAGTACTTGCGGCCCCGGGACTCCCATGTGCCAAGGAAGCTAATCCAAAACGACAGCAGAATCAAACGAAGATCGAGCCACATCGACTGCCGTCGCACGTAGAGACGGTCGTAGCGAAACTTCTGACGGCGCGGAACGTCGCGCGGTGCATAGATCTGCGCGATGCCGGTGAGGCCTGGACGCACGGCCGTGCGAGCTCGGTAGCCAGGAATCCGATCGATGGCCACGAACCCGCCGTCCGAGGCTTCGACTTCGCCGGGCCGCAGCGCACGCGGCCCGACAAAGCTCATGTCGCCGCGGAAGATGTTCCAAAGCTGGGGAAGTTCGTCCATGGCCGTCTTGCGCATGAAGCGGCCGATGCGCGTCACACGGGGGTCGTCTTCAACGGCCTGCACTGCGCCCACGCCCGATTCGGCGTCGGTCCGCATGGACCTGAACTTCAACGCTTCGAATGGACGCCCGCCGAAGCCGACGCGTTCTTGGGCGTAGAAGATCGGACCGCCGTCTTCGAGCTTGATCGCCGCGCCGAAGATCAGCCATATCGGCGACGAGATCAGCAGCCCGATGCCGGAGAGGGCCATGTCGAAGGCGCGTTTCATTGCTTCTGATTCTGCGTCGTTCTGGAGGTCCGGCTAAAGCCGGACACTCTCATCCGGGGGACTTTGTCCCCCGGACCTTCTTACACGCTCGCTCGCGGGGACCCCGACGCCCCGCTCCGCTCGCGTGGCTCACTCGCTTCCGCTCGTTCGCGCTGGTTACTGAGACCGCTTGTGCGAATCGTCAACACGCCAGTTCGTGGCAGACGGTCACGAGACGATCGCCCATCGCTGACATCGAGAACTGGGCACGGGCGCGCGCCTGGCCTTGCGCACCCAGGCGGGTGGCGAGCGCCGGGTCGGCGAGAAGGCTCGCCATGGCCGCCCGTAGCGCGTCGGCGTCGCTTGCGGGCACGACGAGACCGGACTGGTTGACCCACGGCACACCGGTCGGAAGTGCCGTGCTGATCACAGGCTTCCCGCACGCCATCGCCTCGAGCTGCACGTAGCCGAAGGTCTCGGCGCGGGTCACTGACGGCAGCGCGAACATGTCGCACGCCACGAGAAGCGCGCGCAGCTCGGAATCATCGACCTCGCCGGGAAAGCTGAAACGTGCCGGGCCAGGCTGGCGCCTGGCGAGAGCGCTCCAGCTTTCTCGCATCGGACCATCGCCCGCAATCACCACCTCGACACCGAGAGGCGCGGCGGCCTCGATCAGCACCGGCACACCCTTGTAGGGCACGTGGCGACCTGCGAAGAGCGCGATCGGCCGGCCGGCCGCGCGTCGGATCGCTTCGGCGCGCCGCTGTACGCCTTCGCTGGGACGCCACGCGTCCACGTCGATGCCGAAGGGGATGACCGTCACGCGATCGCGAAACGGCTGCAGCGCCGTGGCGTGCTCGGCCAGCGCGGGCGACGAAACGAGGAAGCGGCGGGCGGCGCGATAGGCCGGACGCGCGACCGGCGCGTAGAAGAGCTGGTACTGGAGTGCGGGACGGACGACGTCGCTGTGGAACCAGATGGCCAACGGAATCCGGGGCCTCACAGCCGCATACGCGAGCAGCGCCCAGGGATTCGGCTCGTGCAGGATCAGGACGTCGGCATCGATCCTGGAGAGGTGCATGGGAAGCGCCGGCGCCACGGCGACCGATCCCACTGCGCCCCATGTGCCAACCCGTGTGACCGGCACGCCGTCCACTTCATCGGTCACCGTCCGGCTCGCGGTGTTCAACGCCAGCACGCGACTGTCGAGACGTCCTGCTGTGACCGCGCAGAGCGACTGCACGACGCGCTCCATGCCTCCGGCGACCGGCGGGTAGAACTTGCCGATGTGCGTGACCCTGATTAGGTTGTCAGGCAAGGTGTCGGCACTCTCACGCGGGCCCGCGCACGTCGGCGACTCGCTCGTAGATCGCGGCGACATCGCTCGCGTAGCGCGACCAGCTGAATGCCGCCGCGCGACGGATGCCCGCCTCACGCCGCAGCGTCCACTGCGCCGGAAGCTGAGCCCGCTCGTCGAGCAGCCGCGTCACCGTGCGATGCCAGGCCTCGAGGTCGTCGAGAGGACAATACACAGCGGCATAACCGCCTACCTCGCGAAGCGCCGCCACGTCGCTCGCCACAACCGGCGTCCCGCACGCCAGCGCCTCGAGCACTGGCAGACCAAAGCCCTCGCGCTCGGACGGCATCAGCAGAAGCGCGCTCCGGCGATAGACCGACGCCAGCGTCGACCGGTCCAGCGTCGGCAGGACAACCACTGCGTCGCCGACACCGAGCTCGCGCACGAGCGCCTGTTGGGCGGCGGTGAAAGGGCCCCCGACGCGTAACAGCCGCAGCTGTCGATGCGCCGAGCGCAGCGAGTCGAACACGCGCAGCAGCACGTCGATGCGCTTGCGCGCGATCGTGCTGCCCACGTGCAGAAGATCGACGAAGACTCCCTTTGGCCCGAGCAGCCGCGCGGCGTCGACGTCTGCCGACGGCTCGGCATCCGGCGTACAGCTCGGATGGGGACCGTTGGGGACCACAGTCGTGCGGTCGGCGGCGATCCCGGCTGTAGCCACCAACGCGTCGCGCGTGGCGTGACTGTCGCAGGCAATATGGCCGGCCTTCCGGAGCCCGCCCAGGATGTGCCCGGTCATGGCGCGGAACAGCGCCGACCGCGGCTCGACCGCGGGGTCGAGCACGCTGCGAAATGTATCCAGATCGTGGCACGTGACGATCGTCCGCCCAGGCGGAAGGCGATGGACGAGTTGCGCGTAGCTGTGATCGACGATGTGGAAGAGATCGAAGCGATCGGCGAGGCCCGCGACGATCTGCGGATAGTCCCACAGGCGGTTCGCGATGCGATCGGCACCCCTCACCCACGGCGCCTTCGCGGCGCCCGGCAATCGCCCGGCGCGCCGGTGCATCGCCGGCCGGACGAGTGAAGGCGCGATCGTGGCCGAATGCTCGCGCTGGAGGCGATCGAAGAGCATGTCGGCGACAAGATCCATGCTCGGCCACCCCTCTTCGAGGTAGTCGGCGATGATGGCGACACGTAGGGAAGTCATGGGGTAACAGGAAGGCGACGGAGTTAACGGGTTCACAAACGAAGGAACGAAGCACAACGAAGACGAACGAAGGGCACGCCGCAAACGACCCGGAGCTCTTCGTGCGTCTCCGTTCGTCTCCGTTCCTTCGTGTTGAACCCGTTGCCTTCGTCCTCTTCGTTGACAGATCACAGCAGCTCCTCGAAAAACTTCAAGTGCGCGCGCGCGACGACGGGCCAGTCGTACTTGTCATGCGCACGCGCGATGCCGCGTGCCGACAGGTCGCGGCGCGCGGCCGGGTCGCCCAGCAATCGATCGATCGCGGACGTCCATGATGCGACGTCTGACTCGTCGACGACCACGCCCGCGTCGCCGACGACGTGCGGGATCTCGCCGCTGCGACTGGCGACGAGCGGCACGCCGCAGGCCATGGCCTCGATCAGCATCCGGCCGAACTGCTCGCGCCATCGCGCCGTCGTCTGGCTCGGCGCACACATCAGATCCATGGCATTGAGATGAGCGGGCACGTCGCCGTGGGAGACATCAGTCAGGACCTGCACGCGGCCGAGATGCGCGGCGCTAAACGCTGACAGCTCGTCAGCCATCGGGCCGCCGCCGACAAAGAGCGCGCGCCAGGGCTGCCGAACATTCTCGAGCGCCTGCATCAGAACCCGCAGTCCCTTGGCCGCCACGAACCGTCCCAGAAACCCGACGATCGGTGTGCCGTCGTCCCATCCGAGCCTGGCGCGAACGGCCGCCCGCGCGGCGCCGTCCGGGTGGAAGCGAACCACATCGACGCCTGGCGGAATGATGCGCGACGGGCGCGCCGCGTACTGGGACTTCGACCCTTGCGCCTCGTGCACCGTCTCTCCGAAGGCAATCCAACCAGACGCCCGGCGCATCACGCTTCGCTCGTAGAAGCCAAGCGGCGGCGGATACGTCTTGACGATGTTCTGAAACGTGGCCGGGACGACCCGCGCATCCTTGGGCGCGGCGGATGCGGCCTGCGCACATGCGGCCACGTAAGGCTCCTCCCAGATGTGCACGACATCCCACGGCCCGGCAAGGAGCGTGCGCAGCTGACGCTCGTAGCGGCGGAGGTGCGGGATTCGGGCCAGCCTGACCCGCAACCCGTGCGTCGTGCATGCCTCTCCATCAATCGGCTCAAGGGCAACCGTCCGAAGATCGCCGGCGAGCCGCGCGGGCGCAATCGCCGTCACCTCCCAGCGCCCGCGTCCCTGCACCGCCATTTCGTGCGCGAGGCGACGATTGTTGGCGACGACGTAGGAGTGGGAGATGGTTACGAGGCGGTTCACGGTGCAGGGTTCGAGTTCCTGTGGCTTCCGCCTTCCGCCTTCGCCAAGGCTTCGGCGGACCGCCGTAGCTCTTGCAGAGGCTGGTCAGGCGGAAGATAAGTTTCCGGCTGTTTGCGTAGCCGCTTCCACGTCTCCACCGTCTCACGTGACACCCGCTTGCGATCCTTGAACACGGACCCAGCGCATCGAAACAGCTCGCGCAGGATCCAAACCCAACCCCAGGGGTCGTCGATCTTCCACGCGCGGCGCATGCGGAAGTAGAGCGCCAGGCGCGCGGGAAGCAGCCAGGCGAGCCGGCTAAATGGCTCGTTGTATAGCGCGGTCAGGCAATCGTTCCTCGTCACGTAGCGCAGGTAGCGCAGCCGGCTGCGGCCAGTCTGGTCCGGCTCATGGACGACGAGGGCATCGGGGAAATACACGGTTCGATAGCCGGCCTCGATCAGCCGCAGACAGAAGTCCTTCTCCTCGCCGTAGAACTCGAAAGACTCTCGATACCCGCCGAGCGCGATGAAGGCGTCGCGGCGGACGAGGTGCGCAAAGCCGATGAACGACGGTACCAGGCACGCCACGGCGCTTCGCGCCGGCTGCAGCCCCTCGTCCCACCTGGTGCCGGCGCGGTCGCACTGCGCAAACGCGACGGCGGCCAGCCTGGGATCGGCCTCGAGCAACCTGACCGCGCGCTCGATCGCTTCTCCGCCGAGCAACGCCGCATCATCGTCGAGCAGCAACACGATGGGAGCCGCAGCCTCGCGGACCAGCCGATTGCGGCCGGTGATATAGCCGGAGCCGCGATCGTCGCGAAGAACGCGCACCTCAGTCGGCAGGCTACATCCGCGAAGCCGATCGGTTGCCGGCGTCGCCGAGGCGTCATCGAAAACCAATACTTCAGGCGAGAGATGCGTGACGATAGCAAGCGAACCAAGACAGCGCTGAAGCGCCTCGGGCCGATCGCGGGTCGTGATTCCTATCGTGAGGCGAACCTCATTCATGCGGCCGTGCCTTCGACCGCTCCTCGAAGTGCGCGAATCGTGTGCTCGAGCGCAAAGCGCTCACGATAAACTCTCACCCCGCGTACGGCGAGTGCCGCCCGGTCGTCGCCGTTGGCGAGGAGTGCCCGCGCGGCTGCGACGAACCTATCGGTGTCGAGCGCAGGAACCAGCGCGACTGCGCCCGCGTCGGCCCACACGGGCTCTGTCAGGTGCCCGGTCGTGGTCACAACCGCGCGGGCGTTGACCAGGCTCGCCATGACCGACGTCCGTCGTGTGGTGACGCCGTCGGGATACGGTTGCACGATCAGATCGCACGCACTCAGAGTGAGTGCCGCGTCGGAACGAGAGATGCGGCCAGTGCCGACGACGCGGCCGCGGATGCTTGGCACTGCGGCGACAACCGACCGCACGAACGCGTCGCTGCCGGACCCGAGGCAGACGGCCGACACCGTCGGGTCTCCGCTCAAGATCTGCGTGAGAACGGCCTCGAGCATCGGCGTCATCTGCGAACCGAAGGTGCCGAAATGGCCGACGAGCCGGTTGGTCGACGTCCCCAGGAGCTGCGCGCGTCGGGCCGAGACATCGGCCGCTGGATCGCACCGCGGTATCGCAGACGGAATCGGTATCGTGATAAGGTCCTTCGACCGGGCAGCCGGCATGTAAGGCGTGAGGTATCGGCGCCACGCGTCGGTCGACAAATACACTCGCGATGCCGCGCGAAGGAGCATCCTCGCCATCACACGCTCGACGAGGGCGAGGGCGTTCTGCCGGATGGGACGCCACGTGAACTCGAAGTAGGGCTCGTGAAACACCAGTCGCACGTCGTTTCCCAGTCGCCGCGAGCGCTTGAGGAGCCAGCGGCACAAGGGAATGTTCGCCCCTCGAAGGCCGAATCCGGTCGGCACATATTGGACCAGAATTGTTGTCGGAGACGACGACGGACGCCGGGCCAACCGCTCGTCGATGGCCCGCCGCGCCAGGCGGCCGTAGACGTCATCGAGGACAACCACGTCGACGCCGGCCGCGTCGACGCGCGTGTGACGGGCCGCACGAGCAGCGTACCGAGGACCTCGGCGGGCAGACGACCGTCACGTCATCCCCTGCGGCCACGAGCGCGTCGGCAACCTGCGCCGTGTAGTCGCCCACGCCGCCGCAGTCGGGCGGATATTCGCAGGTGAGGATGGTCCAGTGCATTGCAGAATTCGCGCCCGCGGCTCGCCCGCGGCGCGCACTTCGCGGTTCACGCTCGCGCCGCGTCCCTCAGAACGGATTCGAGCCGTTCGATGTGCGCGGTGACTGACATGCGGCGCGCTACTTCGAGCGCGCGCTGCCCCATGCGTTCGCGTTCGAGGGGCTCCCGGAGCATCGCGACGATCGCGTGCGCAAGGCCATTTTCACCGTCTCCAGGATCCACCAACCGTCCGTTGACGCCATCGGCCAGCCATTCGCGAATCCCGCCGACGTCGAACGCCACGGCGGGCCGGCCGAGCGACGCGGCATCGAGTCCGACCAGGCCGAAGGGCTCGGGCCAGAGGCTGGGAACGGCTACCAGCTGACCTCGTCCATACACTCGGGCGCGGTCCTCGAGGCCAACCCACCCCATCAGCTCGAGCGGCACGCCGAGCGACGTGGCCAGATTGCGCCAGGCCTCCTTCTGCGGTCCGTCGCCGGCCATGATGATGCGAACTGGCCGCCCGAGCTGGCGCGCTGCGCGTGCCGCGGCCGCGATAAGGACGTGACCGCCCTTGAGCGTTGTCATACGCCCGGCAAAGAGCAGCGTGTCCGGCTCGCCGCCATTCGCCACGGCATCGCTCGTCGTGGACGAGAGCGTGGAGAAGAGAGTAGAAAAGAGCGGCAGCACCTTCAGCCGATCGTCAGCTACGCCGTGGCGAGCCATCTCGTCGCGCATGTGATGACTCGCAACGACGACCGCCCTGTAGCGCGGGAAGAGCTCACGTTGCCGAACAGCCCACCGGTAACCCTGAACCATGGCGCCCGGCGCGAGCTGCCCGCAACGCCGAGGGACGTAAAGCGCGAGGCACGCCGGTCCGAACGTCCGTCCGCACGCCTGAGCGGCCGGAAACGCGTGCATCTTCAGCCCGCTCACGCACGTCCCGAAGTATCCGTGCAGCATCTTGACGACGGGCCAGCGCGCGAGCAGCTGACGATCGACGTCGAGCGGCCCCATGTTGTGCGAGAAGGCCGCGTCCGGTCCCCACTGACGCAGCTCGTCGAGAGCGGCGTCCATGCCTCGTTCCTCGACACCGACGGCCAGGTGCGCGCTCGAGCGCAAAGGACTCGCGGCTCCGCTGCGCCGGTGATACAGCAACGCGACCTGGTGGCCGCGATCGCCGAGCGCGCGGATCACCGACAGAAGGTAGGTTTCCACTCCACCCTCGGTGCCGACCGACTCGTGCGCGACGACAATCCTCATGCGCCCGCCTTCGCTGAGGCTACGGCGAGGCAGGCTCCGCCTGGACGCAGCCGCAGGCAGACGCCTTCGGTCCGCCAGAGGTCCTCGCGGCGGCCGTCCAGCCTTTCGGCGGCAAGACCCTGTCGCTCGCACTCACGCTGCACATCGTCAGAGGCAATGCCCAGCTCGGTCCACAAGTGTGGGTGCATCTCGACGAAGAGCTGCAGATCGCGTCCGGCGGCGGCAATCGTCGCCCTGGCGCCACGGAGCGCCGCGAGCTCGGCGCCCTCGACGTCGATCTTGATCACGCGCGGCGCGAGGCGATGCTCGGCGCAGAACTGATCGATGGAGGTGGCCCTGACCTCGCTCGAGTTCGCTACGGGCGCTTCGTTCGGTTGCAGCAGCCGGCTGGTGCCAGACGATTCGCCCAAGGCCAGCCGCAGGACCGGGTCGCGGCCGTCGGCGACCGCGGCGGTCACGGGCGTCACGCGGTCGGCCACCGCGTTGAGCGCGATGTGCTGCCGCAGTCCGGCGGCCGCGGTCGGATCCGGCTCGAACGCGAACACGCGTCCTGCCGCGCCGACCCACTGAGCGAACAGCACCGTGTAAGCACCGACGTTGGCGCCAGCCTCGAGCACGACGTCGCCTGGCCGGACGGCCGCGCGGAAAGCGGCGTACTCCTCCGGGTTCCAGGTGATGTGCCGGAACGCGGCGGCCACGAGCACGATTTCGCCCCCGGGGAGCTCAGAGCGCAAGCCGCCGCCATCAGGCGCCAGCCACCTCGCGAAGAACGGCTTGAGCCGGCGCCGCACGACGCCGAATCCGCCGCCCGATGGCAGCGCAGCGGCAATCCGCTCCGAGAGCGACTTCGTCCGGTAGCTGTCGCCGGGGGAACCGGTCATACCGCTGACCCTCCCGACGGTGTCGCACCGAGACTGAGAACCGCGTGCGTATCGCGCGCGAAAAGCGCCTCGCCCTCGACGAGCGGCCGCGCGACGAGCCCGAGGTCGCGGATCGCGTCACGAGCGTCCTCGGTGGTGATGCCGAACGCCGGCCAGCACTGCGGGTGCATCTCGACGACGAGCGACAGCCTGGAAGCGGCGCGAATCGTCTCGCGCGCGCCGCGCAGCGCGTGTATCTCGGCGCCCTGCACGTCCATGCGAATGACCGACGGCACGATGCCGAGCTCGCGGCATACCGCGTCGATGGTCACGACGTCGACGTCCCGCGTCACCGCAGGCGCATCGGTGTCAACCGCCGAGACGAGGCTGTTCACGTACGGCATCGCGCTCGCGTCGTACTGATGGAGCGTCGCGCGCGTCGCGCGATCCGAGGCTGCCGCCTCGACGAGCCGCACCCGATCGGGTCCAAAGCCGTTGAACGCAAGATGTGCGCGCGCCAGCGCCGCGCTCGACGGTGTCGGCTCGAACGCGATCACGCGCCCGCCTGGCGTGCTCCAGCGCGCCGCGAGCACGGCGTAGATGCCCACGAACGCGCCCACGTCGAGGACGATGTCGCCGGGGCGAATCGTGCGCTTGAGAAACTCGAAGAGGGCCGGCTCCGGTTCGTGCGGCACCAGATGCCGCACTCGCGGGTCGATGCGGACGACTTCGTCGTGCACAGTCCAGGGCATGCCCTCGCTGGAGTAGAGCGCGCGCAGGATCCGGCCGTACGACGAAACGGCGAGGGCTCGCAGAGCGGATTGCGGCACGGCTTGTTTATTCGAACAGCAGGTTCGGAATCCCGCCGGCAACCTCGTCCAGCGTCGACACGCGGTAGCCTCGATCGCGCAGTAACCTCACGGCATCGCCAGACTGCGGGGTCTCGCAGATGATCCGCTTCGGCCGGACGTTCGCAAACGTGGCGGACATGCCCGAGAGCACCTGCGCCTCTGCCCCCTCGACGTCAATCTTCATCAAGTCGATGCGCGGCAGCCGGGCCGACTGCATCCACGAGTCGAACGTCCGGACCCGGACGGGGATCGACGCGTCGGCGCGGAGGCCGCCGCGAGCGATCGTCTCGGCCGCGGGCGTGAGCGACGCGATGCCGTCATTCTCCGGCCAGCATGACACGAACAGCGGGACATCGTCTCTGTCCTCGGCGGCCAAGGCCAGATCGGAGACCGTGACGCTGTCCGCGATGCTGTTGAGCTCGAGGTTACGTTGGAGCCGCCGCCGCACCGAGGGGTTCGGCTCGAACGCAAGTACCCGTCCACGGTCGCCTACTCGTAGCGCCGCGAGCACGGTGAAGTATCCGCTGTTCGCGCCGATGTCCACGAAGACGTCTCCGTCGCCGAGCGCGTTCAACACGGTGCCGGTCGCGCCGGGCTCGTAGGTGACATGGGCGAAGTAGCGGCCCTTGACGGTGAAGCTGCTGACATCGAAAACGGCAGACACGGGCCCGATGCGCATGCGGCGTGCGGCGCGGTTCTCGCGTGTCAGACGCGCAACCAGCCGATCCGTCGTTTCGCGAAAGAGCGTGTGGACGCCAGGAACGCCGAGCGCGGCGTGGGCGGCGGAGGCGTACGGTCCCTCGAGTACGGGCGCGTGGTAGAGCGTCCAGGCCGCGGCCGATGCGGCGGCGTTGCGAACGGCCTTGATGACCCTCACGATGAGCGCTTCGTCACCGCGCGGCCTGCCGCCTTCGTCAGCGTGTGGAGCCAGCCCACGGGCGAAATCTGCCGTAGCCACGTGCGCCTGGCCCTCGCATGATCGCGAGCGATGAGATGCGCCCATCGCTCGTGGAACAGCTGGCCATTCTTGAGGACGCGCGCCTTGTATGCCTCGCTCAGCTCGCCGAGCGTGCTGCTGCCGAGATGCTCATACCCTCCAAGACGCTCGTAGCCGCACGTCGCCACCTTCCATCCGGCCTCGCGGATGCGGCACGCGAGATCGGCCTCGTCCCATTCGGTCGGCACGAAGGCCTCGTCGAGCATGCCGACGCGCTCGATGCACGCGCGGCGGATGATCCATGGCCGGATGACCGCGTCGACTTCCTGCACGCGAAACCAGTTGCCAGGCGCCGGGCCGATGGTGCTGCGGAGACGCCGCCAGTCAACCAGGTCCTCCCAGCGGGCGATGGGCTCGTCGAGCGGATGGTGATCGAGCCCGCGGCTGAGGCTCATCAGCCCGATGTCCTGATGGACTCTGAAGGTCGCCAGCAGTTCAGCGACGAGCCATTCCGCGGTGACGAACATGTCGTCCTGCCAGGCCATCATCAGCGGCGCGCGCGCGGCCGTCAGTCCCGCGTTCGTGCAGCGCAGCTCATGAGCATCGTCGAGGTGAATCCAGCGCAGGTGCCGCTGGCCCCACGCCGACCGGCTCTCGGACTCGAGAAACGCGCGCGTGCCGTCGCGACATCCGTCCTCGATGACGATGATCTCGACATGACACGCTGCGGCGCTCAGTTGCCAGCTGGTGAGGCAGCGGCGTAGCACCGCCTCGTTGTTGTAGGTCGGGATCACGACCGACAGGTGCGGGACGAAGTCGTTCATGTCGTGGACGCGGCTGCCACAGGCCCTGCGGCGCGGGCGAAGGCCTGGAGGTGCAGCGCGATCGGCGTGTGGACTCCACCGGGCACCCGCCGGCCGACGTTGTACAACGCGAGCCGGACGAGCGCCGATGCACGGGCGCCCGGCGGGCATTCGGGCGCGGCAATCTCCACGGTGATCTCGCCGAAGCCCGCCCGCTCGAGCGCCGCGCGGAGGGCGCGCGGTGAAAAGTGGTTGATGTGCACCAGGTTGTCGGCGAGCGTTGCCCGATAGCCCGCGCTGAGACGCGACCGCCACGTTTCCTTCAGCAACTGCGCGGGGCCGCAGGGGACCTTGACGGCCACCCACCCGCCGTCGGCTACGACGCGACGGACGGTCGACAGCAGCGTCACTGGTTCGGGAATGTGCTCGAGCACGTCGGTGAGCGTGACCGCGTTGAACTGGCGGCCAAGCTCCGGCAGCCGCTCGGCGCTCAATCGATGAACCGGCACGCCCGTGCGGGCCGCGGCGTGAGCCGCCGTGCGCGCGTTGATCTCGGTGCCCTCGGCGCGCCACCCGGCCTCACCCGCAAGCTGGAGAAATCGGCCCGCATGGCAGCCGACGTCGATGAGCGTGCGGTTCGCCGAACGCACACGGTCACCGAGCGTCTCGAGAATGCGCTGGAAGATCAAGTCCTTGTAGGTCGAATCGAACTCTTGCGCGACCCAGTCTGGCGACCAGCGCTGGTCGTACATCCGCTCGAAGAACCGCGGCAGCGCCGGGATGCGATCGGGCTGCGCGAACCCACAGACCTCGCAGCGCCACAGCCAGATCTTCTCCCCGGTATAGGCGGCCAGCTCGGGATCCTGCTCCCGCCACGCCGAGAAATCGAGCACGGCCTGGTGGAACCTGCTGCGCATGCGTCCGCCGCAGACCCAGCACGGTCCCGTCGAGTGGAAGTTGAGCTGCTGCGCGGTCAATGTTGCTTGTCGGGAGGAGACGAAGGCAACGGGTTCACCACGAAGAAACGAAGTCAACGAAGACGCACGAAGAAGTCAGGCGTAACGAACCAGCAACTGCTCTGACGCCGGTCGCGTCGCCGGCCATCGGCAGCCATCGGCCGGCGAGTCCCCGCGCAAAGCGCGGCGCGACCGTCGGAGTCACTATCCAAGTGAGCACGCTCTCTGCCTGCGTCTCCGTGCGCCTCCGTTCGTCTTCGTTGCTTCGTGTTGAATCCGTTACCTCCGTCGTCCTTCGACAACGAATCACGCCTCTCCCAAGTCCGCAATTTCCCGCGCCATGTGATCCCAGGTGCGGACACGCAGCCTCGCCGCGAATTCGGCGACGCGCTCGGTGATGCCCTCGTCCGCGCGCCAGGCGGAAAGTCGCGCGGTCAGCTCGGTTGCGCTCGCGGGATCCTGCAGCAGGAGTTGGCCGAGAGCCGCAGGGTACCGCTCGGCGACGCCGGCAGACGCGCTCACGAGTGCGGGCAGACCGCGGCACAGCGCTTCGTGCACCGCGAGGCCGTATGCCTCGTAGCGCGCGGGGTGAATCAGCAAGTCGCAGGCCGCGAACACCCTCGGCATGTCGCGCCTGAACCCCAGGAAGCGGACGCGCCCCTCCGGCAGCTCGCGCACCGCCCGCGCCTTCCAGGTCTCGAGCTCCGCGCCCGTGCCCGCGACGACGAGGTCGACGTCCCACTCGGCGCGGCCGCACAGCGTCCGCCACGAGTCGAAGACGGTGTCGAAACCCTTGCGCCGATCGCCGAGCGCGCCGACGAACAGGGCGAGACGACGAGCGGGCGGAAGGTCGAGCGCGAGCCTCGCGGCGTCGCGCTCCGCGGCGTCGACGCCGCGGAACTTCGCGGCGTCAATCCCGTAGTAGATGACCCTCGTCCGATCTCTGGCCACGCCGGCCAACCTCACCACATCGTCCGCGGTGCGGTTGCTGTTGCAGATCACGAGCCGGGCACGGTCGAGCGCCTGCTTTTCTTCAGCGACGTGCCGTCGGTGATTCCGCGCGACGCGCACGCGGTTGCTCAGTCCTGCGGCCGGCGGATCGAACGCCGCATGCACGTAGTGCACCCAATTGAGATCGCCTAAGTCGGCGTTGCCGCCGTTGGCGAGCGAGCACAGGCCATGCGATGCGAGTCGCTTCTGCACGCGCCGTGCGGTCGAACGGAGCAGAGGCTCGCCCAGGCGATGGATCCCGAGCGGCCGTGGAACGTGGTGCACCTGAATCCCCGGCACCGCCGCGAGATCCGGTGACACGTGGTGGGCGACCAGGTGCACATACGTGCGTCCACGGCCGGCGCGTGCCAGGTAGCTCGCCAGCGCGAAGTTGGCCATGTCCATCCCGCCGTACGGCGTGAAATCACCCGACACGAGCAGCCAGGTGCTCATCGAACCGCGGGGCGTGTGGCGATGGCCTGCACAGCCCCGGCGAGAAACCAGAACTGCAGACCGATCTGCGTCACGAAAGGCGTGAAGCTGAAGATGAGCGCCGCAGTGCCGAGGTTCGCGGCGAGGACGACCGCAGCGCATGCGCGCACCTTCGCATCGGGATCCGACAGGGCGAGCCGGCGCTCGGACAGCAGCGCGACGACGAGCGCCGCGACGCTGACGAGCACGAGCGGAATGCCGCCGTCGATGGCCCAACCCGCGACCTGAATCTCCGCCCAGAGCGGCCGTTCGGCGCCGCTGCCGAAGTACCCGTTGATCATGCCCCACCGGCCAAGACCGGCGCCGAGCGGATAGATGTTGATCAGGTCGTCGAACGTATAGACGAGCTGTCCGCCGCGCGAGGAGGCGTACAAGCTGACGGGGTCCTGGGCGAACAGCGTGAGCGTGCGTTCGGCGATGCTCTCTCCTCCGAGGCCAATGGCAAACGTAAAGGTGGCGACGACAATGCCGCCTGCCACGGCGCCGAAGAGGACCGCGCGCTGTTTTCGCTGCTGAAACATCAGCAGCCCGACGTAAGTCGCGAGCATGAGCACCAGGATCACGAGCGACACGCGGACCTGGCTGAGATAGATGGCGGCCACGCCGGCAAAGGACCCCAGGAGCGCCAACGCACGCTTCCAGAGCGCTGACGCGCTGGTGACGAAGACGAGCCCGAGAAGCGCGGCGTACATCCCAGGACCCGCCACGGCGCCGGGATTGTCGAACAGGCCGGGCGGTCGAATGATGAGGCCGTTCGGCCCCTGATAGGTCACCGCGCCGAGACCGTACTCGGACTCGGTGACGAGGCGCGACATCTCCTGCGGCATCCAGTGGCCCGGGTCGTACACCTGCATCACGCCCACGAACGCGTTGATGCCGTTGCACACGAGCAGCAGCGTCATCAAGCGCGAGAAGTGATCCGGGCCGCGCACGACCGCCGGTGCCCAGAACACCGGCGCCATCACCGAGACGTAGAGCACGAGCTGGGCGATGCCGGCGAGGGTCGAGCTCGTAAACGGGTGGAACACCATCGCGGCGAGGTACACGATCGACACGAGCAGCCAGGTCTGCGCCGGATGCACCTTGCTGTGCTTGGCCGTTCCGAATCCCCACCACGCCAGCAGGCCGATCGAGACCGCGAAGGAGGCCACGCGCACGTAGAAGCGGATCCCTTGCGCCCCGGGCAGAAAGAGCAGCGCAGGGATCGCCGTCTGGCTGACGATGAAGTACTCCGCGATGCCCCACCGCTCCGGCGCCGTCGATGGGAGGTTAATCGTGGGTGGCTTCATAGACCGCCACGATTTCTCGCGCGAGCCGATCGGAGTCGAAGCGCCGGCACGCGGACTCGCGTGCGCGCGCGCCGAGGTCGCGCCTCAACACGGGATCGCGCACCAGACGCATGATGGACGCCGCAAGGCTTGCGGCGTCTCCTGGCACGTGGGTCAATGCGTTCTCCCCGGGCGTCACGAGCTCCGCCGCGCCGCCGGATGCGCTTGTGATCACCGCGCGGCCGCACGACATGGCCTCCGCGATGACGAGCCCGAAAGGCTCGGGACGGGTGCTCGCGTGCACGACAACGTCGAGCGCGCGCATCGCCGGCGCTGGAGGGAGAAACCCGGTGAAGCCGACTCGGCCGGCAAGGCCAAGGCTATCCGACAACCGCTGCAGCTCCTCCATGGTGTGCTGGCTTCCGGTGGTGCCGTACACACCGTCGCCGATGACGTAGCCTCGGACCGGTACGTCGGCTGGGATCGCCGCCATCGCCTGCAGGAACACGTCGTGTCCTTTCCAGCGGGCGAAGGTCGACATCAGGCCGACACGCACGACCGGGATCGCTGGCGGCGTCAGCCCGGCGCGTCGATCGAGATCCTCGACTGGCCCATCGGGGGCGAACGTGCGCAAATCCACCGCGTTGTACACAACCTGCACCGGGATCGGTGGGCGAAGGGCGCTGGTCACGTCGGCGGCAACGCTGGCGGAGTTCGCGACAATTGCCGCAACGCTGCGCTGATGGCTGGCGAGCAGCGAGCGCGTGACACGCCGGCCACTGATGTATTCGTGCATGTGCCAGACGACCTTCGCACCCCCTCGCGCACGCGCTCCCACGATGTGCGCCTTGAAACCGTTGGTGTGCAGGATCGCGGGACGCCCGGCGGTGATGGACGTGCGCAGGCGATGAATGTAGCCGGGCAGAGCCAGTGCCACGGGAACGAGGCGGGCGGCGAGCGCGGCGGTACCGGCGCCGGACTCACCCAGGCGAGCGAGCGACCGAGGCATGGGAACGACGATGCAGTCGGCGCCGGCCACCTCAGCTCGATCGAGCAAGGGCCCGCGGCCGGGAAGTATCACCTGCACCGGCCAGTCAGGGCGCAGCCGCCGGACGCCCTTGATCATCTCGAGCAGGACGATCTCGGAGCCGCCGAGCTCGTCCGACACGCTGAAGTAGGCGATACGCATTCACGCCGGCAGTGCTTCGCCCGGAGCCGCCCACAACAGGTGCGGCCACTGATCCGCCGCGAGCACCTGGTCGTCGATCGGTGCGAGCAGTTCGGCCGTCGGCACCGGGCGGCGCGCCGCGCGGCGGTGCATCTCGGCCGAGTGATCGATGTGCCAGCCGCGATAGCCGGCGCGGCGGAACGGAGCCAGGCACTGCTCGACCGAGGCGCCCAGCCGGGCGAGCTCGGCCGGATGACATTCGAGGAGGACGTAACGGTAGCGATGGTGTTCGATGCCCGCGGCCATCCCGCGGATCGCGTCGGCCTCGGCCCCTTCGATGTCGATCTTCACGAGATCGATGCGCTGCTTCTGACGGTCACTGAGAAAAAGCGCATCGAGAAATGGATCAAGGGCGACGGTCCGCGACTCGAAGTCCGGCACCTCCGCCCCCAGGGCGGCGCGCGACACGCCCCAGTTGCCGTCGCGCTCGTCGAAGCCGACAAACGCTTTCGACTCCGATGCAGCTCCGGCCGCCACGCAGCAGACCTCGACGGCCTTCGACAAGGCCGGGTCGGCGGCGATGTTCGCCGAAAGCATGGAGGCGAGACGCGGGTGAGGCTCGAGTGCGATGACACGCCCCGTCGAGCCGACCAGGTGCGCGCACACGAGCGTGAAGTAGCCCCAGTTGGCGCCGACGTCGACAACGACCATGCCTTGACCGAGGAGCCGCTGGACGAGCTGCGTTTCCTGCGGCTCGTATCGGCCCGTGAAGCACACCTCGCGCGAGATCGTGTCGTGGAGATCGCAGATGAAGCGGAAGCCGCCGAGGTCGCCCGGCAGCGAGGCGAGGAAGGGCGCGCCCGCGAACCGGCCGAGCGCATTCGCGAGCTGGTAGCGGCCGGACGGTAACCGCCCGATCACGAACGCCGAGAGCGATACCCACCTGGGCTGATCACGCATTCTTGCGCGCAACCAGCACGACGTTGTCGGACAGGGCCTGCGGAAACATCTGCGAGAGCGTCTCGGGATAGTGCGCGCCAGTCAACGGAATCCGGCCGGCGCACGAAAAGCCGAGTTCGATCTCCGACAGCCCGCACTCGCCGGCGATGCGCACGAGATCGACCGGCAGCAGCGACGTGCGGTGGATCGGATACTCCGCGTCCTGAAACGCCACGAATCGGCCCTTGACGATCAGGCACAGGATGCTGAGGAGGCTGAGCTGATTCGGCGTGCTCAGGACCAGCCAGCCGCCCGGCTTGAGAATCCGCGTGAGCTCGCGGCAGAACGCTCGCGGGCTCTCGAGATGCTCGATCGTTTCGAGCGCCGACACGACGTCGGCCGACGCCGCCGGCAATGGAATGGCCTCGCGGTCCAGATCGGCGCGATGAAACGCGGCGTCCTCGGACAAGCCGGGGTGGCGCACGACGTCGACGCCGATGTACTCGGCCGCAAGGTCGCCGGCATACTCCAGGAACCGACCGATGCCGCAGCCGACGTCGACCATCACGCCGCGCGCATGTCGGGCGCGGAGTAGCGACGCGGCGGTGCGATAGATGGGGGCATCGCTCTCGCCGTGACTCTTCAGTGCACGCTCGACGGCTGCATCGCTTGTCGAACGCTTTGCCTGGGTTGTCATGCTGGTTGTGTCAGGCGGAGCCTCGCGATCGCGGCCTCGATTTGAGGCAACACCACCGCTGGCGCCGAGCGCGCCGCCGCGTGCGCCGGTCCTCGAAGGCCCAGACGCGAACGGAGGCCCGAATCGTCGACGAGCTCGCCAAGCACGCGCGCCAAGGCGTCGATGTCACCGGCCGGCACCAGCCGCCCGCACTCCTCCGACACGATTTCTGGCGCGCCGCCCATATCTGTCGTCACCACCGGCACGCCGCTCAGGAGCGCTTCGGCAAACACGATGCCGAACGGCTCGGGCCCTTCGTTGGCCTGGCAGAAAACGTCCGCCGCGCGCATCACCAGCGGCACGTCGCGCCGCTCACCGAGGAATCGCACGCGCGGCTCGAGGTCGAGCCGCGTAACCTCGCGACGCACCTCCTCCAGGTACTGATGCTCGTGCGGACGCTGCGCACCGCCGGCGAGCCACAGTTTCCAGGGCCGCGTCGTGCGCACGCGAGCCAGCGCGCGTACCAGGTTGAGATGTCCCTTCCAAGGCTCCAGACGGCTCGCGCTCAGGATCACCACATCTGTGGGATCCGTGTCCAGTTCGACGCGGAGATCCCCAGGCGCACGGCCCGGACACTCGGGGACTCGGACTGGCGGGTGGATGACGGTCACCGGCACGCCGTGCTGCAACGCGCCGGCCGTCCGCGATGTCCAGTTGCTGTTGCAGATCACCAGCGCGGCAGTGGTGCGCGCTGCCCAGCGCTCGATAGCTGAGCCTTCCGCGCGGTCGTGCTGCCACAAGACCGGCGGCACACCCTCGCGCCGCGCAACCCCGGCAAAGATCGCGTATGCCCACGGCGCATGACAGATCACCGCGTCGGCCCGCTCGCGCGCGAGCCGGGCGCGGAGGCGCCGCCTGGCTGTGACGACCGAGGCCGGCCGGCTGAGCCGCACGTCACCGAGCGCCGTCACATCGGCGCCGCTGCTCCGCAGCTCTTCTTCGAGCCGTCCCGGCGCCGCCACCGCAAACCTTACGGAGACGGTCGGCGTCAGCGCCCGCTCCCGCGCGATCGTCAGCAGCATCTGCTCGATGCCGCCGAAGAGCCGGCCGCTCGCGACGTGCACGACGTGCATTCGTGACGTTACACCCTATCTGAGGAACCAAGACGCTGAACGTGCCCACGGCTGTGGTTCACGATGAACACGATGAAACGATGACCGGATGAACACGATGGAAAGCCTCTCGGGATCATCGTGAACATCGTGTCATCGTGCTCATCGTGTTGGAGCGTGGTCTCGTGACAGCGCTTGCGAGACGGGTCCAATCTGTCGGCGAGCTACCAGAGGCGCGACATGACTTCGATGGAATCGCCGGGCAGCACGGGGTCATCCGGCTTCACGTCTTTGAGCACGACCTGCTTGCCATCGACGAGACGCGTGATGCGGATGCGATTCCTCGAACCCTTTTCCGTGACCCCGCCGGCCATCGAGATGGCCTTCGAGACGGTCATCGCACCGTCGTGCAGGAACGGCCCGCCGTTCTTGACGTAACCGGTGACGAAGAAGGTCTCGGCCTTGGGAACGAAAACGGTGTCGCCATCGGAGAGGATGATGCTCTGCGCGCGGCCGCTCTGCAGCTCGGCCATGCTGACGCGCTCGGGTGCGGACTTGGCAGCCGTCGCCGGATCGGTGCCGGCCGGAACACCGGCGGGGCGCCGGTTGATCTCGATGTACGAGCCCGCATCGGGCGTCGGCGACCCGGCCTTCGCGAGAGCCTCGGTGAGGTTGATGGTGCCCATCAGCGTCACCGCGCCAGGCGATCGCACCTGCCCCCAGACGTAGACGACCTGGCTGCGATAGCTCTCTACCTCGACCGACACCTGCGGGTTGCGAAGGTACTTCTCCTTCAGTCGCGCGGTGATGTCCTGCTGGATCGCGCGCAGCGACACGCCGCCGGCCTTGACCAGACCGATGTATGGGTAGTCGAACGTGCCGTCGCTGCCGACGGTCACGACCCTGGTCAGCGTCGGCTCGTCGACGACGGCTATCGAGAGGCGGTCCTGCGGCCCGACCGTGTACTCGGCGGTGGCGCGAGGGGCCTGGACAACGAACGACAGGAGGCAAATCAGAAACGCCATGGATCAGAATCCGTAGGTCATCGACGCAAACACGCGCGTGCGTTCGTACTGGCGACTGGGGACTTCGCTCGTGCGCTCGGCAAATTCTACGTCGAGCCCAGTGCGCAGGTTCGCCTGGAAGCGGTAGCCGACGCCGGCGCCGAGCACGCTCGCGCGATCGATGCGCGAGTCATCCGGAACGCCTGACGTGGCTTCCTCGCGGTAGTCCAGACGATCCCGTCCCACTATAGCCCGCACGTCGAACGACTCGCCAATCTGCTGCGTCACCACGACCCGGAAGCCCGTCGTCAAATAGTAGGGCTCGGTCTCCTCGAAGGAGTATTGCACGTCGTGCGAGAGCAGGAGGTCGACGTTCGTCCGCTCCGCGAAGGTGTGCGTCAGCGATCCTTTTACGACCAGCCCACTGTAGTCGGGCGTCTCGGGATCGATCGTCGAGAAGCTTCGGTAGCCGATCGCGAGCGAGCCACGAATAATCGCAGGCGCCTCCATACGAATCGACGGCAGAATCTGGAACGTGTCCGCGTCTTTCTCCGGAGACTGCTCGAACCGATCGGTTTGCCGCGACGCGACGACGGAGAAGGTGGTGAGGGGCGTGAGGTACAGCTCGAGGCCTCCCTCGAGAGTTTTTGTGGTCGAGTTGAGGGACTCGCTCAACGGCACACCATCGAACGTCGTCCCCTCTTCGAAGTCCAGCCCGGCCTGCCGGTAGTCGAACACGAGTCCGGTCTTGGACGAGAGCACCACCTTCGTGCCGGCCGCCCAGGTCGTCTGCGTGCGGGGGGCGCGCGCGTCCAGCTCGGCGTTCATACGCTCCCGCGTGTCGAGCAGGGATGCGAGGGCATAAGGCTGGAACCACCCGAAGTCGACATCGACGCGCCCGTCGGCGCCGTAGTCGATCGAGCGCTCGTCGTCGTACTTCTGGTAATAGACGAGACCGGTCGCGACAGTGCCTGACAGGAGCACCTTACCGCTCCGCAGGCGTGTCTGCAGACGGGGGGTGACCGTCATCGTGAAATCACGTTTGGGGTCCGCCGCGTCGTTGAAGATGTTGTCGTCGATACCGAGGTTGGTAACCGCGAGCGTCGGGCTGAGCCCGAGCAAGCCGAGCCGCATCGGCATCGTGTCGAGCGGATCGGTGGTACTAATCGTCTGCGCATACGATTCTGTCGTACCGATGCACAAAATCGTCAGTACCGAGATGCACGCCAGTGCACGCAATTGCAGCTCCGCCCTCTGAGTCCCATCCTTATTCAATCGGAGGGACCCCAATTCCTGTAGTTTCGGCGTTTGCGAAGGCCGGCGATAACGAGACAGAGGGCTCTAGGCTTTAGGCGCTAGGCTTCAGGTAAACCGTCAGCCCGTACTCCAAGAGGTTGCCTAATCGCTGATCCTTGGTCCCTGAGCCAAAGCCTAGAGCCTAGAGCCCAGAGCCGATCCTTGCCTGAATCAAGCCAACCCGCGGATGAGGCGCTCGAAGACTCCACCAGCGGTGGCGAGGGTGTCCCAGGTGCCCTGCTCGGCGATGCGGCCGTTCTCGAGCACGATCAGGCGATCGGCGTCTCGGATGGTGGAGAGTCGGTGGGCAATGACGATGGTCGTGCGGTTGCGTGAAGCGTTGTGCAGCGCCTGCTGGACGAGCTGCTCGGACACGGCATCGAGGTGCGATGTCGCTTCGTCCAGGATGAGGATGCTGGGGTTGCGGATGACGGCGCGGGCGATGGCGATCCGCTGACGCTGACCGCCCGACACCATGGCGCCTCGCTCTCCTACGAGGGTGTCGAGCCCATCGGGGAGTGACGTGACGACGTCGGTCAGGTGCGCGGCGGCGAGCGCGCGGGCGAGCGCTTCCTCTCCCACATCGTCACATCCATAGAGGATGTTCTCCCTGAGCGTGCCGTGAAAGAGGAACGCGTCCTGCTCGACGAGCGCGGTCGCGCGGTGCCAGCTCTCGGGCGTGAACTCCCAGCAGTCCCGGCCGTCGACCGTAATGCGGCCGCCCGACGGGGCGCGAAGGCGGAGCAGGATGTTGGCGAGCGTCGACTTGCCGGCGCCCGACGGTCCGACAATCGCAATCGTTTGACCCACGGGCACGACGAAGTCGACGTCGTCGAGCGCCGTCTTGCCGTTCGGATACCTGTAGGTGACGTGCTCGAACGCGAGCGAGCGCTCGAGGCCGGTGAAAGCCGCGGTGCCGAACGGACGTTCCGGAAAATGCGGCGTCTCGAGCCAGGCCTTGACTTCGTGGATCCCGCCGGCCAGATACGCGAGGTGGCCGTGCAGTCCATATAGCTGATTGAGCAGCGGGAGCAGCCGCAGCAGCACGAAGCCGTAGGCGAGCAGGTAACTGCTCAGCATGTAGCCAGGACGGACGAGGAAGATGTAAGCCGAGGTGACGATCACCATCGCACCTGCAACGGCCAGCGTTTCGGTGATGGGAAAGAGGAGCGAGAGCGCCTCGGCGCTGCGCTCCTCGGCGCCGGCCTGGGCCTCGTTCAGCGCGTGGAACTGCTCGATCTCGCGCTCCTGGGAGTGAGTCGCGCGGACGATGCGAACGCCCGAGAACGACTGCCCGAGCATGCCCGCCATGCGGTGATTGACATCGGTCAGCTCGAGGCCGACGGCCTTGAGGCGGCCGTAAACGAACGACAGCGAGCCGGCAAGCGCGAGCGCCAGAAAGACGACGAGCGTTGTGAGCGGCCACGAGAGGAAGAAGAGCGCGGCAACGTAGAAGAACGCGATGCTCGTCCGCTGGATGAGCGCCAGCATCGCGTCGATGGCGACCGTCGTCCTGTAGGTCTCGACGAGAAAGACGTTGGCGAGATCGCCGCCGGGCAGGCGATCGAAGAGATCGAGATCGGCGCGGTGGAGCCGCCGGAACAGGTCGTCGCGGAGGCGCACGGCGATGCGCCGTTTGAGGCGCGCCGCCAGCACCAGCGAGGTGTAGAACGCGGCGTTCTTGAGCGCCACCGATAACACGATGGCGACCGCAATCGAGCCGATGTAGAAAGCGGGCGAATGTCCGGGCAGCGTCCGCTCGAGCCACTGCAGGGGCCGCATCGGCGTCGCCCGCTCGCCGCCGAGGAGCAGGTTCAGGAGCGGCACGAGGAGCCCGACGCCGAACCCCTCGAAGAGCATGACGAAGAGGGCGCTCACCAGCACGGCCGCGAGCAGGAACGGCTGCCTGACGAGATACGGACGGAGGAACCTGAGAATTTTGCGGAGTTCGGCGAGCTGCTGGAGCCAAGCCTTCACTGGTGGCCAGTAGTATCAGCCTGCTGCCCGCGAATGAGCAAACGCCTCTCTCCTCGTGCGTGTCGTCGCGGGGGCGACGGGACGGTGACGCGCATCGACCTGGCTACCACACCGTCACCCCGTCCAGGCGACCCATCGCAGAGCCGTGGAACGTGTCCGCTCGTGGGACGCGCCTGCACGGCGGCGCACAACCCGACATCCCGTTTTGCCGATTCGGGCCCGTTCTCCGCTGGCCGGCCATTTGCAGCCCGCCGCGAGAACGGGAGGCGTCATGTTCACACAGGACCTCCGTCACGGGTTTCGCACGCTGCGCCGCGTCCCAGGTCTCGTCGCGGTCGCCGTCATCACGCTGGCGCTGGGTATCGGGGCCAACACGGCGATCTTCAGCGTCATCTATTCGGTCCTCCTCAAGCCCCTGGCCTTCCCGCAATCCGACCGGATGGTCCAAGTGTGGATGGCGTTCCCGGAACGCGGCATCAACCAGACGTCGTGGTCGGACGGCAACTTCTGGGACGCCCTCGACATGGCTCAGACGTTCGATGCGCTGGGCGGCATTCGGTTCGGCGACGTCAACCTCACCGGCAACGGCGATCCGACGAAGCTCGATGCCGTCCGTGTCAACACCGGGTTCTTTCGAGTGTTGGGCGTCGCTCCTGTCGCGGGACGGCTGCTCAGCGAGGGAGATGACGCGAACGTCGTGATTCTGTCGCATCGATTCTGGACGAGGCGGTTCGCCAGCGATCCCGCCGTCGTCGGGCGCACGCTCATGCTGAGCGGCGAGCCCCACCAGGTCATCGGCATTCTGCCAGCGGGCACGCCGATCCTCGATTGGGCGGATGTTTTTCGGCCGCTGGTCCGCACCGCCAACGCTCAACGAGGCAGTTGGGAGCTCCTTGGCATCGGTCGACTGAAGGGTGGCGTGACGCTGGAAGCGGCGCGCGCGGATCTGCAACGCGTTGCGCGCGTGCTCGCCGAGCGCCACCCCAAAACAAACCGCGGCATGAGCGCCGCGCTCGGGCCATTCGACCAGCTCGTGGCTGGAGAGACGACGCGCCGCGCCTTGTGGGTGCTCCTGGGCGCGGTCGGCTTCCTGCTGCTCATAGCCTGCGTGAACCTGACGAACCTGCTGCTGGCCAAGGCCGCCGGACGCACGCGCGAGATCGCGCTTCGCACCGCGCTCGGCGCGACCCGATCGCGCGTGCTCGGTCTCCTCGTCGCGGAATCGCTGCTGCTCTCGCTGGCGGGTGGAGCGCTCGGCCTACTGCTGGCGGTCTGGACGATCGACCTGCTGCGCGCGAGCGATGCCTGGGGCATCGCGCGGCTCAACGAGCTCGAGATGAACACGTGGGTCCTCGCGTTGACGACGGTCGTGGCCATCGCCACCGGAGTGCTGGTGGGTCTCGTGCCGGCCCTGCAGATGTCGCGAGTCGAGCTGGTGCCAGCGCTTCGCGAAGGCGAGCGTGGCGTGTCGGGCGCGCCGCGCCAGCGGCGCTTGCGCGCAGTGCTGGTCGGAGCGGAAGTCGCGCTCACCCTGGCCCTCCTGGTGGCCGCGGGTCTCCTGCTGAGAAGTTTCTCGGCGCTCCTCGCCGTCGATCGCGGGTTTCATACGGAGCAGCGTGTGCTCGTCGAGCTGAATCTTCCGGAGCGCTATAACGCCAACGAGGGCAAGCCTGCGGTGCAGTTCCTCCTCGACTTCGAGGCTCGCGTGAAAGGGCTGCCCCACATCGTGTCCGTTGCCTCAGTCAGCGGGCGCCCGATGAGCCCCGGCAGCACGGGCATGGGGATCGTGGCCGGTGAGCGGCCGGACGAGTCGCGCGACATTCCCTGGGCGAGCTGGCGGATCATCACCGCTGACTACTTCCGAACGATGGGTGTTCCTCTCCTGAAAGGGCGGACCTTCACGGAGCAGGACATCATCGCCAAGCCGTGGCGGATCATCGTCAGCCAGCGGCTCGCGGATCAGCTCTGGCCTGGGCAGGATCCGGTCGGCCGTGAAGCGATCCTCTGGAGAGGTCAAGGGAATCAGAAAGCCGAGGTAATCGGCGTGGTCGGGAACATGCGCGAGCGCGGCCTGTCGCAGCCGCCCACCCTCGCGGTGTATCTGCCGGCCTACGGCGCGGGCCAGGATCACATGTTCTTTGCGATTCACACGACCGCCCCCACTGAGACACTCGTGCCGATGCTGCGGACGGCGCTGGCCAGCATCGATCCGGAGCTGCCGCTCGCGAGCGTCCGGACGATCGAGGACATCGTATCGACCTCGACTGCTTCGAGGCGGATCATCGTCATCCTGCTGAGCGTGTTTGCCGCGCTCGCGCTCACGCTGGCGCTCGTGGGGATCTACGGCGTGACCTCATATGCGGTGTCGCGGCAGACCGCGGAGATCGGCGTACGTCTTAGCGCTCGGGGCCAGCCGGGATCACGTGTTCCGGTTCATCATCGTCCAGGGCATGAAGCCCGTTATCGCGGGCATCGCCGTCGGCGGCGTGGCCGCGGTGCTCCTCTCACGCTTCATCGCGAATCTGCTGTTCGGCGTGACCGCGCGCGATCCGCTCACCTACATCGGTGTCGCCGCGCTGCTCATCGCGGCGGCGTTGCTCGCGTGCATCGTGCCGGCGCGCCAGGCGACGCGCATCGATGTGCTGTCGGCGCTGCGGGCGGACTAGCGTCACCGACGACACGGTCGACGATAGGAAGATTAGCGAGGCTCCCGTGGCAAGTTCACCACACCTGAACCTGGTTTGACCAAGACGCGCTCGTCGTTACCCTTCAAGGCGCGCTCGGTCACTCCGCGAACAACAGCCGGCCCGGGAGCAAGGCTCCCGGACCGGTTGTCTAATGAGCGAGCCTCATTCACGAGCGTTCTGACCGAGCATCCGCGCCAGGACGGCCGTGACGAGACCGTTGCCAGCGCCGTCCGAGCTGACGGCGATGTCAGGCACGAGCTTGACCTTGTTCTCGCCCAGAATCGACGCCAGCTGCATAGCTGTATACCCTCCCGTGCCGACCGCCTCGATGCCCTGCTTATAGGCTTCCGCCTTAGCTGCGCCGACAGCGCGGATCGCCGACGCTTCGGCATCGCCGTTGACCCGCACCGACGCCGCCTGCCCTTCGGCACGCAACCGGATGGCGTTGGCTTCGCCGCGCGCCGACTCCGCCGCGCCGAGCGCGTTCTGCTGCGCGATCCGCACCATCTGTTCCGACCTGACGACTTCGTTCTGCAGGTTGGCGACGGCGGTCTCGCGCTCGAGCGCCTGACGCTTGACCTGCGCCTCACGCTGCGCGTCGTAGGTCCGCTCGAGCTCCGCCGCGATCTTTCGGTCGGTCTGCGTCTTCATCAGCTCGGCCGGCGGCACGATGTCGCCGATGAGCGTGTCGATGCACTCGACGTCGTAGGCTTCGATTGCCCGACGGATGTTCTCGAACGCCTCCTTTTGGCGATCCGATCGGGCAGACAAGAACTCCAGGACCGTGACCTGCTGCGCCGAGTTACGGAAGTAGTTGCCGACGGTCGGCTGCAGTACGTGATCGACGAGGTTCTGCATCGAGCCGACGCGCGAGATCACACGCGGCGCGTGCTTCATGCCGATGTGGATGATCTGCGCGACGTCGAGGCTGAACGAGAAGCCGTCCTTCGATCGCACGAGGATCGACGACAGTCGCTGGTCGTACTGGTGCGCTTCGCTTCGCTGCGCCCAGTTGAGCACGATGTTCGTCGTCGGCACGAGCTCGACCTTCATCACCCGCGTGTTGATCGGGTGCTTGCCGGGCAGGAGCGCGTCGTTCCACACGCCCTTGCGGCCGCGTTCGACGAGGTCGCCGTGCGTGAACTCGTCGCCCGAGACGTCGAGGTGCTCGCCGCCGACGTAGCTGACGACGACGCCGACGTAGCCGATCGGGATCTCGGTCAGCGGCACCTGCTCGATCTTCACGAACCACGGGTTGAGGTTCCACGAACCCGAGAGCAGCACCTCCTCCTGCAGGCCTCTACAGCCACCGGCGTTCACGAACGCCTGGCAGCGTTGGAAGCTGTCGTGCCCGGCCACGGATGGGCCCGCCAGATCTCCGGCAGGGATCGGCTTGCCATCGAGCACCGTTACGATGCCGACGCGGTCGGGGGGCATCTGATAGACGTGCAGATCGGCCGCGGTCATGTCGTACTTCCGGCCGCTCGACGGCGTGACGACGTCGAAGAGGGACGGGTTGATACGGTAAGTGCCGGCCGTCAGGAACGCGATCTGACGGCCGCGTTCGCCTTCGCCGCGTAGAAACGCCTCCGCGTCCTGGAAGTTATCGCTAGCCACCTGGCGTCCGAGCACGCGCTCGGGCGGAATTGCGCGGCCGTCGGCAGCGACGACGAGCGCGATCTCGCCGGGCTGCACTACGACCACCGGCACCTTCACGACCTTGTACCTCCACCGCCAGAACCAGAAGTGCCATCCGGGCGGCAGCATGCGGGCCTGGTATCCCGCTTCGCCGTCAAGCGCGATGATCTTGCCCGACGCGAGCGGGGGACCGAAGCGCTTGATCACGAGGCCGGACTGGTTCTCGGCGATCACCCAGGTGCCCGAGAGCACGATCAGGAGCGCGCCGAAGAGTCCCATCGCGCCAGCGACGATCGCCAGCGTGTAAGACGAGGTCAGAATCGACATGGTGTCGGTGTCCTTTCGAGGAAGCGGCCCTTGTCGGCCGCAACGGGACAGAGGTGCAGCCGCCAGGCCAACCGATGCCTCGCGCATTCGTTCGGGAATCATGAGAGTCGGACGCCAGCGCTGCGCAGTAACGTTATCTGATTGATGTTATGATCGTAATCAAATGATGATAGCTGCAGTCGCCTGGAGCGGCCCCCCGCCCTCGCAGGCCTTGCGGGCCTCGCTCCGGGCGCAGGGCATCGCTATCACCCGAACGCCGGAAGCCGGCGCGGTCCGCGTCGTGCGCACCCGCACGAGCGGCAGGACACCAACAGCTCCGCCCGACTCCCGCTGGATCTGGTGGAGCGACGCGGCTGTCCCGGATCGCCGGCGTGTCGAGGCCGTCTTGCGCGGCGCTTACGACGTCGTCGCCGCCGGCGACGCCGGCAGTGCCGAGAGGTTGGCTGCGCGCATCGTCGAGTTGCTTTCGCCGGAGCCGGAGATTCCCGTCGCCGAGACGCTGGTGGCGACGAGCGTGGCCTCGCGGCGCGCGATCGCGAAGGCGGCCCAGGTCGCGCGCACGTCGATGCCAGTGCTCATCACGGGAGAGACCGGCACGGGAAAGGAAGTCGTCGCGCGGCAGATCCACGCGTGGTCGGCACGCGCCGCGAAACCACTCATCCCCATCAACTGCGCCGCGATCCCGAACGAACTGATGGAGGCGGAGCTCTTTGGCTATGCGCGCGGCGCCTTCTCAGGCGCCGTGCAGCGCTATGACGGGCAACTGATGGCCGCGGCTGGCGGCACGGTGTTTCTCGACGAGATCGACGACACGCCGCTCGAAACGCAAGTGAAGCTGCTGCGCGTGCTCGAAGACCGTGTGGTGAGCCGGCTCGGCGAGAACGTGTGGCACGAGGTCGATTTCCGTCTCGTAGCCGCCACCAATCGCGATCTGCGGCCGCTCGTCGACGCAGGCCTTTTCGGCGCCGACCTGTACGAGCGGCTCGCGATCGTCTCGATTCACCTGGCGCCGCTACGGGAACGACTCGAGGATCTCCCTGAGCTCGCGAACTACTTCATGGCGCGCTTCGCGAAGGAGCAAGGGCGCCCGGCCCTGAGCGGCCTGACGTCGCCGGCGATGTCCGCGCTGGCCGCGTATCCCTGGCCGGGCAACATCCGAGAGTTGCGCAACGTCATCTACGAGACGCTCGTGTACAAGCGCGCCGGCGCGGAGATCCTCCTGTCCGACCTGCCGCGTCGCGTGTTGAAGCAGGAAACTAGTTGAGATTCCAGCGGTGGATCGCGGCGTCATCGCCAACCGAATCGCCTCAGGACGGATGAACCTCCGCGACGAGGTGGCGGCACTCGAGCGGGTAGCGCTCCAGGAAGCGCTGTCGCTGACCGGCGGCAACGCGGCCCGGGCCGCCAAGCTTCTAGGAGCCGTCGGCCGTGGCGCCTCGCGCGATCCTGGAGGCACAGTCAGAGCGATGATGCGGCGGCTGACCTAGCCCCACTGGGGCTATAGTGCGGGTGGCGTTCGATTCGACGCCGAATTCCGTCTGATCTGTAATCGCTCGCGCGAGTTCAGCGTCGTGCGGAGAGATGAGCGTAGTGGGATCGCATCGCCGAAGTCGGGTCCCGAGTGTGTGCTAATATCCCTGCCCGCCGTTGAATGCCGGCGACGAGTGGATGGCGCTACAACGTCCCGACGCGCCCGCACTCCATGAAGCTGTCTGTCGTCATCACGTCGCTACTGGCCCTGGTCCCGCCGCCGATGATGGGTGCATCCTCCGACGACTCGTCGCGCCGGGGATGGGCCCGGCACCTCGCCGCGCTCATGCTTTTCACGCTGCTGACGGCCATCATGGTCTTCCCGCTCGTCCGCGACCCGGTCACGTCGACCGCTGGGGGGGAGGGAGACAACACGTTCTGCATCCGCCAGTTCTGGTGGGTGAAACACGCGATCGTGGACCTTGGCATCTCGCCGTTTCGCGATCCGACGACTTACTATCCCGTAGGCCACGACGTCACCAACGGCGAGCTCTTCCCCGCGACGACTTTCCCGGCGATTCCAATCACCATGCTGTGGGGTCCGGTCGTCGCGTACAACATCACACTGCTCCTCACGTTCGTCCTGACCGGGTTCGGCACGTACCTGTGGACGGCCCGGCTGACGGGCAGCACAGGCGGCGCCATTGTGGCCGGCATCATCGCCGCGTTCCTCCCTTGCCGGTTCGCGCAGGTGCACGGGCACCTGCACATGGTGAGCACGCACTGGGTGCCGTTTGCCTTCCTGGCGTTCGATAGGTTCCTTGACCGCAAGACCGCGTCCCGGGCTATGACGTTAGGCGGGTGCGTCGCGATGGTCGTGCTGAGCTCGTGGTACTACGCGTACGCCGCCGGGCTGATGCTGCCTCTTTACGCACTCGTCCGCAGCCGGCCCTGGCGCGAGCACTGGACGGGTGAGTGGTGGCGCGGCGTGTACAGTGCCACCATAACGGCCGGCGTCCTCGTGTTGCCATTTCTGATCCCCTATCTGAAGCTGCGCTCGCGGGGCGGGTTGACGCGCGGCATCAGCGAGATGGAGTACTGGTCGATCAACTTCTACGACTTCCTGCTGCCCAACCTACTCAACCCGCAGTGGGGCGGTTTCGTGGAGCGGTGGTTCCCGGTCGAAGCGGCGGAGTGGGTAGAGCGCGGAGTGTCGCTCGGGTACACGGCCCTGACGCTGTCGCTCGTGGCGGTGGCCCTCGGCCGGCGCCACCGTGCGATGCCGGCCGTGTTCGTGGTGGCGGCGGTCTCGTTCGCGATTGCCTTGGGGCCGACACTACACTCGGGCGATCGGCAGGTCCTGCTCCCGGCGCCTTTGCTAGTGGCTAGACTGGCCGCGAAAGCCCTGTCGTGGTTTCCGTCACTCGAGCCAGTGCGTGACCAGATTTACGAGCAACAAGCGCTGCCGATCCCGATGCCGTCGATGTTCCTCTTCGTTTTCGTTCCAATCACGGACGGCATGCGCGTCATGGCGCGCTTCGGTTTCTGGACGGGACTGATGACGGCGATTCTGGCAGGATGGGGCGTGTCGATGCTCCTGGATCGATTTCGCGGGCGCGGCCGATGGCTGCCGGCCACGGCAGTAGCCACGCTCGCCGCGCTGGTGCTCATCGAGAGCTACAGCCAGATCGTCGTCATGCCCCTACGGCCGCGGGCCGTCGACATCTGGCTGGCGGGGCAGCCGCCGGTGACGGTGGTCGAACTGCCGCTCGAGCAGACGTTTCGTCCGCTTCAGGATTACTACAAGACCGTCCATGGCCAGCGCACCATCTTCGGTCCGATAGGCGATGGCTTCATGCCGCCGATTCTCAAGCGCCGACGAGCGGCGCTCTCGGACTTTCCGTCAGAGGCGAGTGTCGCGGCGCTGCGCGCGTGGGGTGTCGACTTCCTGCTGTTCACACCCTCGGAGATTCCCGACTGGCCCGCCGTCCGAGAGCGTGCGTCCGCCACGGCGGGGCTGCGCCTCCACAGCGAGCTCGACGGCGTGCAGGTTTGGACCGTGCATTGACGACGTGATGTCCAGAGCCTTCCGGGGAACGGCTTCGTCAGCGCAACCCTAACGACACCCGGCGAACTCACCGGCGAGCTCGAGGAAGTCGTCGCTTACATCCGCGCCGGCAAGACCTATGTGAATGTGCAGAGCCGCAGGCGCCCACGAGACAATCGGGCGGACCGTCACGAGTCGCGGCGGCGGGCGACGCGAATCAGACGATCGGCCAGGTCGGTCACCGCGGCCGACTCGCGATAGTGGAGCGCGACGTCGCCCGCGGCCTCGCCCAGCCGCTCCCGCAGGCCGGCGTCGGCGAGCAGCCGCTCGACTTCGCCGACGATCGCCTCCGGGTGGTGGGTCGGGATGATGAGGGCGCTCTCGCCATCGGTCAACGCGTCGGCCGCGACCCCCACGCGCGTGGTGACGATCGGCAATCTCGCCGCCATCGCTTCGACGAGCGCCACACCGAACCCTTCGTACAGACTCGGCGCGATCATGATGTCGGCCTCTCGATAGAGATCGACGAGCGCGAGCCGCTCGAGGCGCGGGATGACGGTGACGCGTGGACGGACGACGGGCGCGAAGCCGGCGAGCACCTTGTCGGCGGGCACGAGCGTTCCGGCGCAGACCAGCCTTAAGTCGGCGTGTCGATGGGCGAGCTCCGTGAACGCCTCGCGCAAGTACTCGACGCCCTTCATCGGCAGCCACTGTCCCACGAACAGCAGGGTGCGCGCCTGGCGATGTGGGCGTTCCGGCAGGAAGAAGCCGGCCGGCACGCCGTGAAAGACGACCTCCACGCGATCGGCGGTAACCCAGCCGCGACGCACCAGATAGTCCCGCTCGATGGTGTTCAGGCACATGACACGGGTCGCGTGACGGCAGGCGGTTCGCAGCATGAACGGCATGACGCGCTCCTGCAACACCCGGTACCGCCAGCTCAACCCGCCCGACTGCTCCGACGCTTCGAGCAGCGCTTCGTGATAGAGCGGCTCGAGGCCGTGGAACGCAATGACCGTCGGCACTCCGTTTGACGCGGAGACGGCGCGCCAGCCCGAGTAGCTGTGGAACACCACCACGTCGCAGCCGACGCCGTGTTGCTTCATCCAGCTGCGAACCACGAATGGATAGACGAGCGGCGTGAAGCGCCCGGCCGCGCGGCGCGACGCGGGAAAGTCTTCCGGCGTGAGGATCGTCACCAGGTGCCCGCGGCGGGCGAGCTCGGCGGCCAGGTCCTGATAGGTCAGCAGGACCGAAGACTGCTGATCCCTGGGGGTCTGCAGGACGATGGCGATCTTTTGGGAGATCAAGTGCGGTCCAGAACCTATCTCATGAGCCAAGACCTGGCTGAACGCGCCCTTTTCTTCTTCGCGATCCTCGCGATCTTCGCATCCTTCGCGATGGCTTGCCGTGACAGGTCAATAAGCAACAAGCAACCGCGCCGCCCGCTCGATCTCTTCGTCCGATGGAAGGAACACGGCCTCGAGCGTCGGGGAGTACGGAACCGGGGTGTCGAGCGCCCCGAGAATGCGGACCGGGGCGTCGAGCGACTCGAACGCCTCTTCCTGGATGATCGCCGCCAGGCTCTCGCCGATCCCGCCGGTGCGCGAGTCCTCGTGCACGATGAGGACGCGGCTGCAGTGGCGCGCGCAGGCGAGCACCGCCTCGCGATCGAGCGGCGCGAGCGACCGCAGGTCGAGCACGCTTGCCTGGATGCGGTCGGCCGCCAGCCGCTCGGCGACGCGCAGGGCGGCATGCACGTAGGCGCCGTACGAGATGATGACGAGATCGTCGCCTTCACGCCGCAGCGCGGCGCGGCCGATCGGAATGGGCGGCGGCGGCTCTGTGGCGAGGACCTGCTTGATCCGCGGATCGCGATAGAGCGCGATGTGCTCGTAGTAGAGGACCGGATCGGGATCGGCCACGGCGCTCGCCATCAGTGCACGCGCGTCCCCGGGCGTCGAGGGGACGACGATCTTCAACCCGGGCGTGCGGTAGAACCATGCCTCGGTGTTCTGGCTGTGATACGGACCGGCGTGCCGCAAGCCGCCCCACGGCATGCGCACGACAATCGGCACCGACCCGCCCCACCGGTACCGAATCTTGGCGGCGTTGTTCACGAGCTGGTTGAACCCGGCGGCGACAAAGTCGTTGAACTGCATCTCGCCGATCGGTCGGAGGCCCGCGAGCGCGGCGCCGACACACGTGCCGAGCACGGCTCCTTCGGCCAGCGGCGAGTTGATGATGCGATCGCGGAATTCCTCGAGAAGAGGCCGGAGCAGCAGAAAAGCGTTGCCGTACGATCCGCCGACGTCCTCGCCGAACACGAACACCGACGGGTTCGCACGCAGCGCATCGCCCACGCCGAGCATCACCGCTTCGAGCAGCGTGCTTCCTGAACGGTCGAACGCCGCATACGCGTCGAGCGGCGGCAAAGAGGGGTCGGTCTCGAGATGCAGGCGCACTTGTGGATCGAGCACCTCCACGCGCTGGCGTGGGGTTTCTCCCGCGACCACACCCTGGCCGACCAGTCCGGCCGGCGGCCACTCAGCGGCAATCACTTCCTGCGCCTCGAACTCGACGATGGCCTCGCATTCCGCCTTCAGGCCATCGACCGTCGTGTCGTCTATGAGCTCCTCGGCGAGCAATCGCGAGGCGTAGGCCGGAATCGGGTCGCGGGCCGACCAGAACGCATAGAGATCGGGATTGGCGTAGCCCGATGGTTGCAGCGGCGGATACTCCCAGCCCGGCTGCGGGTCCTTGCCGAGGTAGAGCATGTCGTCGTGATGCGCGTGCCCGCACATGCGCATCGAGACGAGCTCGATGAGCGTCGGGCCGCGTCCCGCGCGCGCGCGTTCGACGGCCCACGCGAAGGCGGCGGCGATCTCGTCGGGGTCGGTGCCATCGATCGTGATACCGGGAATGCCGTACCCGGATGCCTTATCGGCAAAGACACGCGCCGCCGACTGCTCGCGGACGGGTGTCGAGAGTGCCGTCTGATTGTTCTCGACGACGAACACCGCCGGAAGCTTGCGCACGGCGCACAGATTGATCGCCTCGTGCCACTCGCCGAGCGACGTCCCGCCCTCACCCATGAATGTCACGACGACGCGGCCGCTGCCATCGCGCGCGAAGGCGAATGCCATGCCGGCGAGCGTGAGGGCGCCAATCGCGAGCGGCGCTGCCGCCGGCAGCACGCCGCACGCCATGTCGCCCATGTGCAGGTCCTTGCCGTTCATCGGGGGGCCGGCCTTGCCCATCTGCGCAGACATCACCATCCGCACGGTCTCGGCCGTGGGCCGCATGGCCAACGTCGCACCGAGATCGCGGATGATTGGCGCAATCACGTCGCCGCGCCACGCGCCGTCGTCCCGGAACGTGTCGCCACGGCGGAGCCGGATGCCCGCGGCGTAGATCGCCTCCTGGCCGAGCGAGCGGAATCCCTTGCCCTGGAACGCCGCGTCGCCGTAGCGCACCTCCCCGCCGGTGAAGAGCGACTTCAACCGCGTGTCGGTGGCGCGCGTGAGCACCATGCCGCGCAGGATTTCGCGACGCTCGTCCGGCGTCAGCGAGGCGCGGATCGCCGCGCGATGGAGAAACCCGTCGCAGGCGTCCACGAGCTCGTCAATTGCGAGCTGGAAGCGCTCTGGCGCCTCGACGCCGGGCGTCGTCTCCACGCGCTCGGTCGGTGCCAGGTTCTGCAGGCGTGTCCTGAGGGCCGCTTCGAAGGCAGCGCGCAGCGGGTCGAGCGACGTCTCCTCGGCCTTGAACGACGACTTGCAGGCGTCGAACGCGGCGCGAACGGGAGCCACGGCGAAGGGAAAACGCTCGGTGACAAACGCTTCAAGACGCCGGGCGAGATCGATGGCGGGGTGAACCGAGGAAGCCCAAGGCATGTAGAAATGCTAACACTGGCGCGCGGCTCTCGGCTTTAGGCTTTGGGCTCTAGGCTTTAGCAAAACCTTCGTTGGGTCGAAGGACTTCCCCGGAGCCTAAAGCCCAGAGCCTTCAGCGCTCCTGGCGGCCGACGGCCTGGGCGATGAACGCCTCGATATCGGCGGCTGGCCGCGCGCCCGAGGTCCGCGACCGTTCGCGGCCGCCGTCGAACACGGCCATGGTCGGGATCGATTGAATGCCGAATCGATCGCCGAGCTCGGGCACGGCGTCGGTGTTCACCTTGACGATGAGGTACCGCCCGGCGTTGGCCGCGGCGACCCGGGCGAGCTCAGGCGCAACCATGCGGCAGGGCCCGCACCATGGCGCCCAGAAATCCACCACCACGGGAAGCGTCGAAGCATTGACGAGCGCGTCGAAGATCTCCGCACTTGGCACTTCGACGGGCTCGGCAGTCGCGGGCAGGAGGGCGCCGCACTTCTTGCACTTTGTTGCCTGCGCCGCCTCGTGACCGAAAGGCACGCGATTGCGCTGCTCGCAGGACGGACAGCTGACGATGATGCCGCGGTCGTCGATTTGGACCATTGCCCGATCCTACCTGTACGGACAGGCTCAGGGCTCAGGGGCTCAGGGCCTGTGAAAAACTGTAGTGTCCGGCTTCAGCCGGACCAAGACAAGTCCGCCTAAAGGCGGACGCTACGTACGATTTTTTCACAGGCTCTCAGGGCTCAGGCCTCAAGGCCTCAGGCCTCAGGGATCAGGGATCAGGGATCAGGAAGAGCCTACAAGCCATCTCATAAACACGATCGACGACCCATCACGATGAGCGCGAAGACCACAAAGCTCACGAAGGAAGACTTTCATCAGTGAATCCTTCGCGAGCTTCGCGGGCTTCGCGGCCTTCGTGAAGGCTTACCGTTTATGAGATACCTTCTAGAGTTCCCGGTCGTGCGATTGGGATCGGAAAGAACTTCCTGATCCCTGATCCCTGATCCCTGAATCCGCCCTGATCCCTGATCCGTCCTGAAGCGTCAGTCCGAGACCGCGAGCTCCCCCGGAACGATCGGTCTCGTGCGCGGCAGCAGACCGCGGCGCGCGAGGTTGCCGACGTATGCGAGTATGGCCACGAACACGATGAGCTTGACCGCGTCGGCCGCGCGCGTCTGGGGCAGGACCTTCCACAACACACCGAGGATCGGCTGCGCGATCGCTACGGCCCACACCGATCCGTAGAAGTAGCGGCGCTCATGGCCCTCGCCCTGGGTCGAGGGCTTGACCCGTGGGAGGAGGCCGAGCGCGCCGAGCACCCAGACGACCAGGACAATCGGGAAATACGCGACGTCGTAGAGCTGCCGCAGGCGCCACGCTCCGGTCACGATGGCCGTGGCGAGCCCGGTGATGTTCAGCACCGCGAAGGCAATCACCCCGCTCCAGGCGACGGTGTAGCACACGCGCCGGTAGAGCGGGTTGGGACGATCCTCGGTGAACCGGATGATGTAGGGCCTCGGCTCGACGCCGGGCAGGCTGCCCCGGAGCCCGGCGATCCCGGTCGCGATGAGCACCGCCGACAGCCACAGCGCCATCCGCGCGTCGAATCCGCTCTCGAAGAGGTCAAAGGTCAGCGGGCCGGGCGCGATGAAGAACACCCAGATCCAGATCGGCCAGTGCGCCAACCGGTAGCTGGTCTTGTTCCGTTCCCGGATGCGCCGATCGCCGGCCAGCTCGATTCGCTCGGCGTGACCGTGCTGTCGCTCGTAGGAAGGGGGAAGTAACGGCCAGGACAAGGGTTTGACTGTACCACAGGCTTCAGGCTCTCGGCTTTTGGCTCTAGGCTCGCGGCTCGCGGCTGGCTGCTGGCGGTTCCGCCTCAGTCGGAGGGCCAGGCCCCGAACAGCGAGCCGCCAGCAGCGAGCCGCGAACTGGGTTCCCCGCTTCCACGTATAGCCCTGCGATCCCCATGAATCTCTACCAGGACCTCCGCTACGCCCTCCGCATGCTCCTCAAAGACCCGTGGTTCACTACGGTCGCGGCCGTGGCGCTGGGGCTTGGCATCGGGGTCAACACGACGGTGTTCACCTTCGTGAACGCGGTGCTCATCCGCGGACTGCCGTTCGATCGACCGGATGAAATCGTCTTTCTCGCCACGCGAGACACGACCGGGCGCGACAGTGAAAACGGCTCGCCGGCGTCGTGGCAGGAGTTCGAGGACTGGCGCGCCAAGGCACGGTCGTTCTCGGGGCTGGCCGCGTTCCGGTCCCTGCAGATGAACGTCAGCGACCCCGACCACCCTGCCGAGCGGGTATCGGGGGCGTCGGTCACGGCCAATACCTTCGGCATCCTCGGTCAGCAGCCGTTTCTCGGGCGTGACTTCGCGGCAGGCGAGGACGCCGCCGGCGCCTCGCCGGTCGTCCTGCTCGGCTACAGCGTCTGGAAGAACCGCTACAACAGCGACCCGGGCGTCATCGGCCGCACGCTCAAGATTAATGAGGTGGCCTACTCGATCATCGGCGTGATGCCCGAGGGGATGCGGTTCCCGACCAACGCCGACATGTGGCGGCCGCTGCTGCCGCCCGCGACCGAGACCCGCCACAACCGCAACACCAGCGTCTTTGGCCGCCTCGCGCCCGGTGTCAGCTGGTCGCAGGCATCATCGGCGATGGCGACCATCTCGCGCGAGCTGCAAACGGCCTATCCCGAGCAGAACAAGAACATCGAAGCCTGGCTGATGACGTTCAACGAGCGCTTCAACGGCGGCCCCATCCGGCTGATCTTTCTGTCGCTGCTCGGCGCGGTCGGATTCGTGCTGCTGATCGCGTGTGCGAACGTCGCCAACCTGCTGCTCGCGCGCTCGGTGTACCGGGCGCGGGAAATGGCCGTGCGTACTGCGCTCGGCGCGAGCCGCGGACGGATCGTCCGTCAGCTCCTCATCGAGAGCGTGATGTTGGCGTCGGTCGGCGGACTGCTCGGGCTGGCCCTGACCTCGGTCGGTATCAGGTTGTTCGATGCCGCGGTCGCCGACGTCGGGAAGCCGTACTGGATCGTCTTCGATCTCGATCCGACGGTGTTCGGCTACTTCGCCCTGATTTGTGTCGCGACGGGCATCGTCTTCGGCCTCGCACCGGCGCTGCAGGTCTCGAAGACGAATCTCAACGATCTGATGAAAGAGGGAGGTCGCGGCCAGTCGGGCGGCGCGCGGGCACGGTGGCTGACCTCCTCCCTCGTCGTCGGCGAGCTGGCGTTGACGCTGGCGCTACTCACGGGAGCGGGGCTCATGGCGCGCAGCTTCCTGAAGCTGTACTCGCTGGATCTCGGGTTCGAGACGGCCCACCTGCTCACGCTGCGAACGCAGCTCGTCGAGAGCAAGTATCCGAAACCCGAACAGCGGCAGATCTTTTTCGACGCGCTGCAGCGGCGCATCCGCGCGCTGCCGGGCGTCACTCACGCCGCGCTGGCCTCGACGCTGCCGCTCGGCGGAGCCGGACAGTTCAAGTTCGAAATCGAAGGACAGCCGGCAGCCGGCGATCCGGCCTCCCGTCCGCGCGTGTCGGTCATCGACGCGGGCCCCGGCTACTTCGAGACGCTCGGCGTGACGCTCCAGCGCGGACGTGCGTTCGCTGAGGCGGACGGCGCCCCCGGATCCGAAGTCATCGTCATCAACCGCCGACTCGCAACCGAGTACTTCGCGACGGTGGAGCCGCTGGGCAGGCGAATCCGCCTCATGCAGGGCCCAAAGGAAGATCAGCCCGGACCCTGGCTGACCGTCGTGGGCGTGAGCCCCACCATCCGCCAGGGAGAAGTGCAGGCGCTCGAGCCCGCGGCCGTGCTCTACAAACCCTCGCGCATGGCCGGGTCGCTCGGCTCGGCCATGATCGTGCGGACCACTGCCAACCCGGCATCGATGATCGCGGCCGTCCGCGAAGCCGCGAAGGCACTCGATCAGGATCAGCCGCTCTTCGACGTTCGCACGCTCGACGAGGCGTTGACGCGGTCGCGGTGGCCCTACGCGGTCTTCGGGTCGATCTTCGTCATCCTCGCCGTCCTCGCGCTGGTCCTTTCCTCGGTCGGCATCTACGCAATCACGTCCTACTCGGTCAGCCAGCGCACGCAGGAGCTCGGCCTGCGCCTCGCGCTCGGCGCGCAGGCGTCACAGATCTCGTGGCTGATCCTCCGCACGGGCCTGTGGCAACTGGGGATCGGCCTGACGCTTGGTCTGGCGGCCGCCTTCGGTGTCAGCCAGCTCCTCAAGTCGCTCGTGGCGCAGATCCCGGCCGTCGATCCGATCACCTTCATCGGCATCACGCTGCTGCTGACCATCGTGATGCTGACGGCCTGCCTCATCCCGGCGCGCCGCGCGACACGCATGGACCCGCTGGCGGCGTTGAGGGTGGAGTAAAAACCGACAGCTATCAGCTTTCAGCTGTCAGCTCTCAGCTAGTGTCCTGAGTCAGAGATTCGCTGACAAAAGCGTGCGACACTAGCGAGGATCGAGTCGGCGGACGTTTGGGTCAACGGTTTCGGTCCGTTGTCGACGCGGAGGGCCGTCGGCCATGCAGGGCGACGGCTGGCTCGCTGGGCACTTATGTCCGGAAGAGGCGACACGTCCACGCACCGCCTCGACGGGCGCCTAACCATCCGCACGCCTCCGCCGTCCAACGGCTGACGCAACCGGCTCGGAGGGTGCATGCACGACCTGCGCGATGCGGTTCGCTCGCTGAGATCCACGCCCGTCGTGTCGCTCATGGCGATCCTGTCGCTGGCGCTCGGGATCGGGGCGAACACGGCCATCTTCTCGATTCTCGACAGCCTGTTCCTGCGCACGCTGCCGGTCAGGGACCCGCACCAGCTCGTCATGCTCCGCGATGCCGCGGGGCGCCGGACGTTCTGGTCCAATCCAATGTGGGAAGAGATCCGCGAGCGCGAGCGCCTCTTCGACGGCGCGTTCGCATGGGCGGGCGCGCGCTTCAATCTGGCGCGCAGCGGACAGACCGAGATCGTCGACGGCCTGTGGGTCAGCGGACGGATGTTCGACCTGCTCGGCATGCCCGCCGTCCTCGGCCGCACGATCACCGAAGCTGATGACCGCCGCGGTGGCGGGCCGGACGGGCCGGTCGCGGTCATCAGCTACGTCTTCTGGCAGCGCCGCTTCGACGGCGCCGCCGACGCGATCGGCCGCACGCTGACCGTGGAACGCGTGCCGTTCACGATCATTGGCGTCACGCCGCCGCAGTTCTTCGGCGTCGAGGTCGGCCGCACGTTCGACGTGGCCATTCCGATCGGCACCGAGCAGTTGTTGTACGGCGGCGAATCCAAGCTGGATGGCCGCTCGAGCGGATGGCTCAACATGATGGTCCGCTTGAAGCCGTCCCAGACCGCGCAGGCGGGCGAAGCGGCGCTGCGAGGCGTGCTCCCGCAGATTCGTGAAGCGACGACGCCGCAGGAGCTGAGCCAGCGAGAGCGAGACAGCTTCCTCGGAGAAGGGTTCGCCCTCGTGCCGGCGGCCACCGGCGGCTCCGGACTTCGCGAGCGCTATCGGCAGCCGTTGGCGGCGATCATGGTGGTGGTGGCGCTGGTGTTGCTGATCGCCTGCGCGAACATCGCCAACCTGCTGCTCGCCCGCGCCACCGCGCGACGGCAGGAGCTGAGCATCCGCGTGGCTCTCGGCGCGTCACGGTTGCGAATCGCGCGACAGCTCCTCGCTGAGAGCCTCCTCCTCTCGGCGACCGGCGCGATCCTCGGCCTGGCGTTCGCGCAGTGGGGCAGCCGCCTGCTGGTGCGTCAGCTCTCGACCTCCGTCAACAACGTCTTCCTCGCGCTGACGATCGACTGGCGGATCCTCGGGTTCACGGCGGCCGTCGCGATCGCCACCGCGGTGGTGTTCGGGATGGCCCCTACTCTGCGCGGCACGCGCGTCCAGCCGAACGACGCGCTCAAAGCGCGAGGACGAGGCATTGCTGGCGAGCCCCGCTTCGGTCTGGGTAACCTGCTCGTTGTCGGTCAAGTCGCGCTCTCACTGGTGCTCGTCGTCGCCGCCGGCTTGTTCGTGCGGACGTTCGCCTCGCTCGCGACGCGCGATCTCGGCTTCGAGCGCAACCCGGTGCTCATCGCCAGTATCAACCCGCTGCCAGCGCGTCTGGAGTCGGCCGCGCGCTTCGAGCTGTTCCGGAGCGCGCTCGACACCGCCGCCGCGGTGCCGGGCGTGGAGAGTGCCGCGCTGTCGGCGGTGACGCCGGTCAGCGGGAGCGCCGCCAGCACGCGCATCGAGCTGCCGGATGGTCCGCCGCTGCCCGAGGGAGACCGCATCGCCTCCTTCCACCGGGTCAGCGCCGGCTGGTTCCGCACGTATGGCACGCCGATGCTGGCCGGCCGCGACTTCATGAGCGCCGACACCGCCGACTCGCCGCCCGTCGCCATCGTCAACGAAACCTTCGCGCGCAGACTGCTAGGCGGCAGGAATCCAATTGGCGCACGCGTCCGCCAGGCGCAGTCCGGCCGTCCGTTCGTCGAACGCGAGATCGTGGGCTACGTCAAGGACGCGACGTACCGCGACCTGCGCGAACCCATTCCGCCGACGATCTACATCCCGTACGTGCAGCAAGCGGCACCGTCGATCATGTCCCTGAGCGTGCGCACGGCGAGCGCGTCGCCGATCCTCCTGATCAGACCGCTCGCGGCTGCGCTGACGCCCATCCATGGCGACGTCACGTTGACGTTCAGGCCACTCGCCGATCAGGTGAACGCATCGCTCATCCAGGAACGGATCGTGGCATGGCTCTCCGGATTCTTCGGCGCCCTCGCGCTGCTGCTCGCGGGGCTCGGCCTCTACGGCATCACCTCGTACGGCGTGAGCCGTCGCCGGACCGAGATCGGCATTCGGATGGCCCTCGGCGCTGCGCCTGAACGGGTTGTCGCGCTCGTGCTCGGGCGAGTGGCCATCCTGGTCGGCTTGGGCATCATCGCGGGCGTGGCTGCGAGCCTGTGGGCGACGCAGTTCGTGTCGACCCTGTTGTACGGCCTGCAGCCTCGCGATCCCGTCACGCTCGCGGCCACCATCGTCATCCTTACCGTGATCGGCGCGGTAGCAGGTTGGCTGCCGGCGCGACGCGCCTCGCGCATGGATCCCGCGCGCGTGCTGCACGACGGCTAGTGTGGCGTCTCCGAAGCTCGTCGGCGAAGTCGCGGAGCGCGGCGCCCGGATGGCAAGGCGCGCCGACCGCGCTTAGTCACCCTATGTAAGGAGGCGCTACGCCGCCAGCCGGGATGCCCGGGAATTCGTCAACGAACTTCTAAGACGCCACACTAGAGCCTTCAGATCCTAATCGGCCGGCGGGGCTCTCAGAGCTCTTGGCTGAGAGCTGAAAGCTGAAAGCTGAGAGCTAGTAGGGAACCTCCCCCCCTCCAAACCCGTCCATGAGCCCTGTGCTTCAAGACATACGGCATGCCATCCGCCTCCTGCTGAAAAACCCGGGGTTCTCGGCCGTCGCCGTGGGGGTACTGGCCCTCGGCATCGGTGCCAATACCGCGGTCTTCAGCCTGGTCAACGCCCTCGTGCTCCAGCCGATGGCCGCCGAAGGCCCCGGCATCGTCGGGATCTACAGCCGCGAGACGACGCGGCCGGACCGGTATCGCGGCTTTTCCTGGCGGGAGTACGAGCAGATCCGGGCGAACCGTGCGCCGTTCGATGCGGTCATGGTCTACACGGTGACGATGATCGGCGCACAGGATGGAGACACGACGCGTCGCTCGTTCTCGGCCATCGCATCCGCGGGGTACTTTTCGACGCTCGGTGTACGACTCGCGGCGGGACGCGAGTTCACGTCTGACGAGGAGCGGCCCGAAAGCGACGAGCGTGTTGTGATAGTAGGACACCAGTTCGCCAGGAAGGCGGGCGTCTCTGCGCAGGACGTGATCGGGCGCACCCAGCGCCTCAACGGTCGCGACTACACGATCGTCGGCGTAGCTCCGGAAGGCTTTTCCGGAACGATGGCGCTGGTGGCGCCGGAGTTCTGGTTGCCGCTCGGCGTCTATGCGAAGGTGACCGACGAGATGCTCCGCGACGGCGGCTCCAGCCGGTTGAGCGATCCGAAGAACTACGGCCTGATGCTTGTCGGGCGGCTCCCCGCGGCGATCGACGTCGACCGGGCGGGACCGATGATTGCCAGTCTCTCGACGACCTATGTCGGTGTCGACCCCGTAGAAAACAAGGATCACGAGCTTGTCGTCGATCGTCTCTCCCGGGTCGGAATCAGCAACAGGCCTCAGACTGATTCGGAGGTGATGGTGCTCTCGGCCTTGCTGATGGGCATGGCGTCGCTCGTCCTGCTCACCGCGTGCCTCAACCTCACCAACATGCTGCTCGCGCGCGGAACGGCGCGGCGCAAGGAAATCGCGCTGCGCCTCGCGCTTGGCAGCGGCCGCGCGCGCGTCATCCGTCAACTGCTGACGGAGAGCCTGCTGCTGGCCGGCGTCGGCAGCCTCGCCGGGCTGCTCCTCGCCACGTGGGGAGCAAGTCTGCTCGTCACGTCGCTGTCGTCCGCTCTGCCGTTCGTCGTCATGCTCGATACCACGCCCGACCTCCGCGTGCTTGCCGCGACAATCGGGTTCTGCGTGCTCAGCACGATACTCTCCGGCCTCGGACCCGCCTGGCGCGTGACGCGGCCGGACGTCCTGCCCGACCTCAAAGAGCAACCCGCGCCGGACAAGGGCGGGCGGCGTCTGACGATGCGGAATGCGCTCGTGGTGGGGCAGATTGCGCTGTCGCTCGCGCTGCTCACGACGGCGGGACTCTTCATGCGCGGCGCGGTCAAAGCCGCGGTAGCCGATCCGGGTTTTCCGCTCGACGGGGGCGTGATTGTCAACGTCGACGCGGGCATGGCGGGCTACGACGAGGCGAGCGGCCGCGGCGTGTTGCGCACCATCCTGCAGCGCGTGCGCGAAACTCCGGGCGTGCAGTCTGCCAGCTTTGCGTCGCTCGTGCCGTTCGGTGAGTTCAACGAATCGCGCCTGATGCAGAAGGCCGGCACGCCGCCCGCTGCCGTGGGTCAGCGCGACGAAGGAACCGAGGCCATCCTGACCATCACAGGCGCCGACTACTTCGACGCCCTGCGGCTGCCGATCCTGCGCGGCCGCGGGTTCACCTCCTCCGAAGAGGAGTCCCCGAACGGTCCGGCGGTGGCCGTGATCGACGAACCGGCTGCGCGTCAGTTATTCGGGGACGCGGACCCTCTGGGCCAACCCGTTCAGTTCGCTAACGACAAGGAGCGCGTGAAGCGCAGGTATGCCATCGTCGGCGTCGTGAGGGGCGTGCGCCATGACCTGACCGATCGCAGCCCAGTGGCACACGTGTACCTGCCGATGGGACAGCACTACCGCGGGAACGTTTACCTGCACGCGCGCCTGGCCGGCACGGGTGAGACTGCGATGCTCGGCACCTTGCGGCAGGTGATCCGTTCGACTGACGAGCGCGTGCCTGTCCTGCAGATGCGGACACTGCGGCAACAGCGTGACAGTAACCTGATGCTGTGGGGCGTGAACACCGGCGCGCGGCTCTTCTCGGTCTTCGGCAGCGTGGCGCTGCTGCTCGCCATCATCGGCGTCTACGGCGTGAAGTCCTACGTCGTGTCGAGACGGACGCGCGAAATCGGGATCCGCATGGCGCTTGGTGCAACGCCGTCAGACGTGCTGTGGCTTGTGCTGCGAGAAGGGCTCACGCTCACGATCGCCGGCGTCGGCGTGGGGCTGATCCTCGCATGGGGCGTCGCGCGTGCGGTGAGTGGATTGCTCTACGAGGTCAGCGCGCTCGATCCGCTCGTCTTTGCGGTGGCGCCGGCGATCCTCGCCGCGTCCGCCATGGCCGCCTCGTACTTCCCGGCGCGGCGTGCCACCCGCGTCCTGCCGCTGACAGCGCTCAGGACGGATTAGCGGGCTCGCGGCTGGCCGTTTGCAGCTAGAGCGTTTTTTATTTGTCCGTAGTGTCCGCCTTTAGGCGGACACGCTGAAGTCCGGCTAAAGCCGGACACTACGCGCTACGAGGTAATGAAAATCGCTCTAGTCTGGTTGGCAACAGCGAGCAGCGAGCCGCGAGCCGCGATCGCCCTTTGGACACTGGAGCCCGCCTGCGATATCGTCGGCTTGGAACGGACTTGAGAGGATCTTGCGTGCAGGCACGTTGACTCCCGGGAGGCTCGCGCTGGCGGGCCTGTTCGTTGCGCTCGCGGTCTGGGTGTTCGTCTATAAAGCGGCGCCCGAGATGTCGGACTTCGAGGTGTGGCGGAAATCGGCGACGAGAGCCGCTCAGGCGGAGCCGCTCTATCGCGCGAGCGACGGGCACTTCGTATTCAAGTACCTGCCGGCGTTTGCCGTCCTGGCTATTCCGATTGGGCTCCTGCCGCTCGTCATTGGCAAGGGCGTATGGTTTTTTGCTTCTCTCGCCCTTCTAGTCGCGCTCGTGTCGATGGCCGTCAGGCTCCCTGTCGAGCGTCGAAGGACGCTTCGCTGGCTGGTCATCGTCACCGTCGTCACCTTTCTGAAGTTCTACGCGCACGAGCTCGTGCTCGGTCAGGTCAACATCCTGTTCGCTGTCGTCGCCACGGGCGCCCTCCTGGCGATGAAAGCGAAGCGTGAGGTCCTGGCAGGAGTGCTCATCGTCCTCGCGACCGTCATCAAACCCTACGCCGTGCTCTTCGTGCCCTGGTTGATCGCCAGGCGGCAGCTGCCGTCGATTGCCTCGGCGTGCGCGGGCCTCGCCCTCGTCCTCGTCCTGCCGGCGGTGCTCTATGGGTGGGACGGCAACGTCTCGCTTCATCGCGAGTGGTGGCGAACGGTGACAGAGACCACTGCGCCCAATCTGTCGAACTCCGACAACGTATCGCTCGCTGCAATGTTCTTCCGGTGGGTGGGACCGGGCGAGTTGTCGGCGCGTCTGGCGTACGGCAGTGGTGTGATCCTTCTCGGGGTTGCCGCGCTCGTCTTCTTCTCGCGCCGAGGGGTGAGGTTTCCCGAGGGTGTCGAGGGCGCCCTGCTCCTGACGCTCATGCCGCTGCTGTCGCCGCAGGGTTGGGACTACGTTTTCCTGATTGCGACGCCGGCGATCGTGTATCTGGCGAACTACCTCGATCTCCTGCCGCGCCCGATGCGGGTCATCACTATTGTCGCCGTGGCGACGGTCGCCTTCGTCGTGTTCGATCTGTTGGGCCGGAAGGCGTACTACGAATTCATGCGGCTCTCGTTCATCAGCCTGTGTTTCTTCGTCGTCATCGCCGCGCTCGCGACGCTGCGGCTGCGAAAGATCGCCTGATATGATGCGGGCATGATCCGTGGCCTCGGCCTGCTGACGGCGGTCGCAACGCTCTCGACGGCCGCGCTGACGGCTTCCACCATGCAGCTGCAGCCGCTCCAACGCGCCGATACGCCACCCGGACCTGGCATCCCCCTGACGCTCGCCGAGGATCGCGCGCGCCGCGTCAGCGATCTGCGGTACGACCTGCATCTCTCGATCGCGGCCGAACCAGCATCGACGATCACCGCGCGCGTCGCGATCACGTTCGCGCTAAAGGATGCCGGCCGGCCGCTCGCTCTCGATTTCACGCCGCCCAAAGGCGTGCGCGGCGTTCGAACGCCGGCCCGGCCGATCCCGTACACGATCGTTCCCGATCACATCATCCTGCCGGCGGAGGCCCTGCAGGAAGGCCGCAACGAGATCCTCATCGACTTCGTCGCGGGCGCCGAGGCGCTCAATCGCAACCCCGAGTTCCTCTACTCGCTCTTCGTGCCGGCGCGGGCGCACCTGACGTTCCCCTGCTTCGATCAACCCGACCTGAAGGCGCGCTGGACGCTCGGCCTCGAGGTGCCCGCCGACTGGCAGGCCGTTGCCAACGGCGCCGAGACCGCGCGGCACGAGGCCGACGGACGAGTCCACGTCACCTTCGCAGAAACCGAGCCGCTATCGACCTACCTCTTCGCCTTTGCTGCCGGCCGCTTCTCGCTCGAAACGGCAGAACGCGGCGGCCGCACGTTCCGAATGCTGCATCGAGAGACCGATGCAGCCAAGGTCGCTCGGAATCGCGACGCGGTCTTTGACCTGCACGCGTCGGCCCTCGCCTGGCTCGAACGTTACACCGGCATCCCGTATCCCTGGGGCAAGTTCGACTTCCTCCTCGTGCCGTCGTTTCAGTTCGGGGGCATGGAGCACGCTGGCGCCATCTTCTACAACTCGTCGAGCCTGCTCCTCGATCCGTCCGCGACGCAGAATCAGAAACTCGGCCGAGCCAGCCTCATCGCGCACGAGACCGCCCACATGTGGTTCGGCGATCTGGTGACGATGAGGTGGTTCAATGACGTGTGGATGAAGGAGGTCTTCGCGAACTTCATGGCGGCGAAGATCGTCAACCCGTCGTTCCCCGAGATCAATCACGACCTGCGCTTCCTGCTCGCGCACTATCCGTCCGCGTACGAGATCGATCGCACGCCAGGCACCAATGCGATCCGACAGACGCTCGACAACCTCAACGAGGCCGGCTCGCTCTACGGCGCGATCATCTATCAGAAGGCGCCGATCGTCATGCGGCAGCTCGAGGGCATTCTCGGGGAGGACGCCTTTCGAGAGGGGCTGCAGGAGTATCTGCGCGGACATCGCTTCGCCAATGCCACCTGGCCCGACCTCATCACCCTGCTCGACGCGCGCACGCCGGAAGACCTCGCGGCGTGGAGCCGCGCGTGGGTCGAAGAGGCGGGACGGCCGATCGTCGCGACGGAGCTCGCGGTCGACAACGGCCGCATCACGAGCCTGGCGTTCGTCCAGCGCGATCCCGTCGCGCGGCGGGGCCTCGTCTGGAATCAGCGGCTGCAGGTCACGCTCGGGCTGCCCGACGGGCTGCGCACGCTGCCCGTGCGGATCGCGGAAGGACGGGCGGAGGTGCCCGACGCGCGCGGACTCCCGGTGCCACGTTTCGTTCTGCCCTCGGGTGGCGGCATCGGTTACGGAGGATTCGAGCTCGACGCGGCCAGCCTGAGTTACCTGGTCGCCCACCTGCCAGAGATCGACGATCCTCTCGCGCGCGGCGCGGCCTGGATCACGCTCTGGGAACAGATGCTCGAGCGCCGCACGCCCGCATCGAGCGTCGTCGATCTCGCGCTCGTCGCGCTGCCCCGCGAGACGGACGAACAGAACGTGCAGCGGATCCTCGGCTACGCGAGACAGGCGTATTGGACCTTCCTTCCAGCACCGGACCGCGACCGTATCGCGCCGCGCCTCGAGACGGTGCTGAAGACGGGCCTCGCGGCGGCGCCAACCCCGAGCCTGAAGTCGGCCTGGTTCTCGGCGCTTCGTGACATCGCACGCACCGAGACGACGGTCGCCTGGCTGGAGAGGGTGTGGAGAAAGACCGAGAGCGTGCCCGGCCTGACGCTGGCCGAGCCGGACTACATCACGCTGGCGATGCAGCTCGCGGTGCGCGAGCCAGCAGCATGGAGGCAGATTCTCGACGAGCAGTTCGCGCGCATCGAGAACCCGGACCGCAAGGCCCGGTTCGCGTACGTGCGTCCGGCGCTGTCAGCCGACCAGGGCGTGCGAGACACCTTTTTCGAGCGCCTGCACGAGATCGCCTTCCGACAGCGTGAGGCGTGGGTGCTCGAAGGGCTGAGCTACCTGCACCATCCGCTGCGCGCGGCCGCCTCCGAGAAGTACATCCCCCAAAGCCTCGCGCTGCTCCGCGAGATTCAGCGTACAGGCGACATCTTCTTCCCGACGCGTTGGATGGATGCGACCCTTGGTGGACACAGCTCCGCGACTGCGGCACGGATGGTCGCGCGCTTCCTCGCGGAGCTGCCTCAGGACTATCCCGATCGCCTGCGCCGCGTCATCCTGTCGTCGTCGGACGACGTGTTCCGCGCGAGCGACGTCAGGCTGCGGTAGGGCGTCGAGTAGTGAGCAGCTGACGCTTAGGCGCTCTTCTTGCGCGCGCTGCGACGACGAACGTAGAAGATGCCGAGGACGCCGATCAGAACTGCGGACATTGCGAACATGGTTGTGACCTCCAAGGCGTCTGGGGAGGCAAGCGGGGTGCCGTAGGCGCGTCGCGGCAACGGCAGGAGACTGCAAGTTATTGGATTAGGGTATTTTAGCGACCCGGGGTGAAGCCCCGCACCCATCCCGACCGGGTCGAAAGACCGGGAATGGTCGAACAGAATGGGCAGGGCCATTTCAGATTCGTCGTCTTGCCAGGTTGGAGAGGCCCGTGGAACGCTCGTGCAGAAGTGGAAAGCCATGCGCATTCGAGTCCTGGTGACCGGCGGCACGTTCGACAAGCAATATGACGAGCTGACGGGCCGGCTGTTCTTTCGTGAGACGCACCTGCCCGAGATGCTCGGACGCGGTCGATGCCGGCTCGACGTGACGGTGGACACCGTCATGATGGTGGACAGCCTCGACCTCGACGGCAGAGGCCGCGCGGCGATCGTCGAGCGGTGCCGCGCCGCCGCGGAGCGGGCGCTGGTCGTCACGCACGGCACGGACACCATGGTCGAGACAGCGAGGGCCATCGCGGCGGCCGATCTGCGGGACCGGACCGTCGTACTCACCGGCGCGATGGTGCCGTACGCGTTCGGCAGCTCGGATGGCCTGTTCAACCTCGGCAGCGCGCTGTCGTTCGCGCAGGTGCTGCCGCCCGGCGTGTATGTCGCGATGAACGGGCAGTACTTCGCCTGGGACCGGGTGCGCAAGAACCGTGAGACCGGCATCTTCGAGGCCACGCCATGATCCAGCTGGATTCCAAGCTGCCGTCGGTCGGCACGACGATCTTCACGGTGATGTCGCGGCTGGCGGCGGATCTCGACGCGATCAATCTGTCGCAGGGCTTTCCGGATTTCGACTGCGATCCGGCGCTCGTGGACGCCGTCGCGGCGCACATGCGGAGCGGGAAGAATCAGTACGCGCCGATGCACGGCGTCGCGCGACTGCGCGAGGCCATCGCCGCGAAGTACGAGTGGTTCTGCGGCCGGCGGTACGACGCCGAGACGGAAGTCACCGTCACGTCTGGCGGGACCGAGGGAATCTTCGACGCCGTGGCGGCTTCAGTCGGTGCGGGCGACGAAGTCGTCGTGCTCGAGCCGTGCTACGACTCGTACGTGCCGGCGATCGAGCTGAGCGGCGGGACGCCCGTCTTCGTGCCGTTGCAGCTTCCCGACTATTCGATCGACTGGGACGCCGTGCGCCGCGCGATCACTCCGCGGACGCGCATGATCATGCTCAACTCGCCACACAATCCGACCGGCACCGTGCTGACGCCGGAGGACATCCAGTCGCTCATCGATCTTGTGGACGGCACGCGGATCCTGATCCTCAGCGATGAGGTCTACGAGCACATCATCTTCGACGGGCTGCGGCACGAGAGCTGCGCGCGCCACGACGCGCTGGCTTCTCGCGCGTTCATCATCGGGTCGTTCGGCAAGACGTATCACACGACGGGCTGGAAGGTCGGCTACACCGTCGCGCCGAGTTCGCTGACGGCCGAACTCCGCAAGGTGCACCAGTTCGTCACGTTCTCGACGAACACGCCCGTTCAGCACGCCATCGCCGATTTCCTGGAGACACGCCGCGGACTCGCCGAGCTCGGTCCGTTCTTCCAGAAGAAGCGGGATCTCTTCCTTCGGCTGATGGAGGGCTCGCGCTTCCGGCCGCTCGCCTGCCGCGGCAGCTACTTCCAGCTCATGGATTACTCCGCCATCACCGGCGAGGCCGATGCGGATTTCGCGATCCGGCTGACGAAGGAGCACGGCGTCGCGTCGATCCCCACCTCGCCCTTCCTGCACGCCGGACAGAAGGCACCAAGTGTCTTGAGGTTCTGCTTTGCGAAGCGGGACGAGACGCTCGAGCGTGCAGCCAGCCGGCTGAAGGGGGTCTGACCTCGGTCTGACCCCCGCCGCATGCTAAACTCCCCGGCCATATGGCCGAACTCGACCTGTGGTCGATGCTGTTCGTGTTCATGCTGGCGACGTTTGTCGGATTCCAGGTCATTCAGAACGTTTCCCGCCTGCTGCACACGCCGTTGATGTCGCTGACCAACGCGATCTCGGCGATCGCGATCGTGGGCGCCATCCTGGTGGCCGGTGAAGAGGAATCCACCGCGACGACGATCCTTGGGGCGGTCGCCGTCGCCGCCTCGATGACCAACATCGTCAGCGGATTTCTGATCACCGACCGCATGCTCAAGATGTTCCGCGAGCGGGAGCGCAAGCCGTGATTCACGGCCTGACCCAGCTCACCTATCTCGCCGCGGCGGCCCTCTTCATCCTCTCGCTCCGGTGGCTGAGCCATCCGAAAACGGCGCGGCGGGGCGTAGCGGCCGGCGTGGGCGGCATGTCGCTCGCCATTCTCGGGACGCTCCTCGCGCCAGAGATCGTCAACTTCTCGTGGATTGCGCTGGCCGCGCTCGTCGGGATCGTGATTGGCGTCCCGCTGTCGTGGGTACCCTTGACCGCGGTCCCGCAGCGGACGGCGCTGTCGCACGCCTTCGGCGGCCTCGCGGCCGGCCTCGTGGGTACGGCGAAGTACATGATCTGGTTCCAGCATGGCGAGCTGACGCGGTTCCGCACCGGCGCGATCGTCCTCGAGATCATCCTCGGCTACCTGACGTTCACCGGCAGCCTGATGGCGGCCGGCAAGCTCCAGGAAATCGTGCCGACGCGGCCGATCACCTATCCGAACCAGAACTTCATCAATCTGGGGCTGCTGGCGATCGCGATCGGCGCCGGCGTGTACCTCACCATCGACCCGTATCTCCCGTGGGCGTTCGCGCTGATCATCCTGCTCTCGCTCGCATTCGGCGTGCTGCTGATCCTGCCGATCGGCGGCGCCGACATGCCGACGGTCATCTCGCTCCTGAACTCGTACGCGGGACTGTCGGCCGTCGCGATGGGCTTCGTGCTCGAGAACAAGCTGCTCATCACGGCGGGCGCGCTCGACGGATCGTCTGGGTTGATCTTGTCGATCATCATGTGCCGCGCGATGAACCGGTCGTTCACGAACGTCCTCTTCGGGGCGTTCGGGCAGGTGCAAGCCGTCACCGCCGCAGGCGAGGCCAAGACCGCCAAGAGCGCGACGCCGCAGGATGTCGCCGAGCTCCTGACCAACGCCGATCGCGTTGTCGTGGTTCCCGGCTACGGCATGGCCGTCGCGCAGGCGCAGCACAAGGTGCGCGAGCTCTACGACCTGCTCACCAAGAAGGGCGTCGACGTGAAATTCGCCATTCACCCGGTCGCCGGCCGCATGCCGGGCCACATGAACGTGCTCCTGGCCGAGTCCGAGATCCCCTACGACGCCCTCATCGAGATGGATGACATCAACCCCGATCTCGCGCAGACCGACGTCGCGCTCGTCGTCGGCGCCAACGACGTCGTGAATCCCGCCGCACGCCACGACAAGAACAGCCCGATCTTCGGCATGCCGATCATCGACGTCGACAAGGCGAAGAGCGTCATCGCCATCAAGCGTTCGATGAACCCCGGGTTTGCCGGCATCGACAACGAGCTCTACTACCTCGATCACACGCTGATGGCGTTCGGCGACGCCAAGCAGGTGCTGAGCGACGTCGTCAAGGCGGTCTCAGACGAGGGCGGGGGACACTAGAAGCTGTCTCAAAAACAGCGCGAACGAGCGGCAGCGAGTGAGCCTGGCGAGCGGAGTGGGGCGTCGGGCCCCCGCGAGCGAGCCAGTAGGGGGTTCCGGGGGCGAAGCCCCCGGATGAGACTAGGACCTATCTCCTGAACACGGCCCACGGCTCACACGATGAACGCGAAGATCACGATGGCCACGAAGAAGACGCGTCAAGCGCGCGCTTCGCGAACTTCGTGACCTTCGGAATCTTCGTGATGGTTTCGTGACGGTGTCTAACCAGGGCAATGTAGGCATTTACCCCGTGATACGGAAGCGGATCAGCTCGCGGGCGATTCCGGCGTCGCTCTTCGCCGAGACCTCGATCGAATACTCGCCGGGCGCGAATCTCGACAGCGGCAGGTCGAACTGCGTCAGCGTGCGGCCGACCTCGTCTGGTATCAGCGCGAGTTCGGCGACCACTATACCGACGCGGTTCACGAGCTTCGCCGAGACCTGGACCTCATTCCCTCCTGGTTCGAACGTCGGAACCCGCAGCAGCAGGCGCGCGGTGCGCCGGAACTCGCGTCCGGGAAGAGGCGCGGCGTTGGCGTTGGCGCTGATGTCCCGAAATTCGCGGGCCGATGCGGCGCTCAACAGCTGCGGCGGCAGGATGACCGGATTCGCGCCCCGGACGTTCGGCACCTCATAGTCCTGCGCGCCCGCGTCGAGCTTGGTGCCGTCTGCCTGCAGGATGGTCAGATCGAACTGCAGCCGTCCGGGCAGCGCCTGAAACACCGCGCTGTCGGGCCGCAGCACTGAGGCGTTCGCAAGATGCGCGGGTCCGACCTCGCCATCGAAGAGTACCGTTCCCGTTGGCGTCGTGACTTTGAGCGCCACGACGTCGGGCCGGCGGGCCGGCTTGGTACGGGTCGCCGCAGGCGCGGTTGACGGAGTCCACGTGAAGATGATGCGGCGCTGCCCGTTTGGCTCGACGGTCAGGCCGAACCAGGAGTCGATGAGCGGGCTGCGGCGGAGCGCGCGCGTCGCTAGCATCGCCGGCAGGTTGGCGCGTATCGATCGCAACTCGCTCGGGAGCGGCGCCCAGTAGCCGGAACGCGCCCGCACCTGGGCGCCTCGACGGCTCGAGGTGACCTGAACGCTGTGGAACCGGCCGTCGTTCGGCACGTTCGAGGTGAACGTCAACACGTAGTACCAGTCGAGGTCGCTCGACACGCGCTGAAAGGCTGGCGTCAGATCCTGACCGGCTGCCAGCGCATCTCCGCCCGTCTGGCGGGCCAGGCTCTGGAGGACCGCTGACGATTCGGCTGCGGGATCCGCATCGGCCGCCGCGGGGTCGGCTTGCGCCAGTGCAGCGGCGCCCGGATCGAAGGCGTACAGCAGCACCTGGAACCGGCTCGCCGCCCGCACCAGGCCCTGAAGATCGGGGAGCCGCCGCTCGCGCGCCCGCGGCACGTCGCTCGTGAAGCCCTCACTCACCAGCACGATGCCGCCGAGGCCCCCGTTGAGATCCCCTATCCGCGTCGCCAGCGCGCGCAGTCCGGACAAGACGATCTGCGCGCGCGCGGCACGGACCGCACCTGGCGATCGACCGAGGTGCTGCTCCTCGAACTGCGTGCGCGGCGTGTAGTCGCCACGGCGTCCATTGAAGTTCCCGACGGCCCTCCGCGCTTCGTCGCGGTCGCGCGTGAATCGGATCTCGGTCAAGTGGTCGAGCGGCTTCAGCACGACCAGCAGATCGTTCGGGCGCACCTGCTCGTCGATGAAGCGGGACACGGCGCGGCGAACGCGATCGCTATTCTCGCCGGCGCTGACGTGGTACTCGTCGAGATACAGGCCGATGACGCGAGTCCCAGGCTCTTGCGCCGCACGCTCTGCGTCCCGATCGTTCTTGACATCAGTTATCGGTGCGAGCGGACCGACTGGCGCCGGTGCATTCGAGCGCAACTCGACCCGATCGAGCTTCTGCGCCACGCCGTTGTCGCTGAGGGCGAAATCTTTCGGGAGGAGATCCGCGATGGGCCTACCGTGCTGGTCGGCGACGATGGCCTCGATGCGGACTGTGCGGGGCGCGGGATCGGGAGTGGCCGTTGCCGCCGACGCCTGGACTGGAGCCGGCGCCTGTTGCGCCCCAAGTCCCTCGTGACCTCCGGGCATGCACACGATGCTCAGAATGGCGACGAAGACAGCAGACGCGGTCCTGGCCAGATAACCTCCGGATCGTACGTAGTGTACATCCCGGCGACAGCGCGTTCTACCCAGGTCCGGCTTCAGCCGGACCCGTGGATTCCACGACTATCTCGGAAGCGACTCCGCCGGGATCCCCAGAAACGGGGCAATCTCTCGTAGCTTGGCCTGGATCAGGCGTACATTGCGCGGTCCCATGCGAAGGAACTGTCGCTGGGCGGACGATAGGGACTGGAGCTTGGGGTCGGCGAACTCGTAGGCGACGGTCTTCGACGATAGCGCCACATCTCCCTCGACGACCGGCGTCTTGAGCAGCTCGACGAACGCGCGCTCGAGCGCCTGGTCGATGTTGCCGTCCGGGTGTCCGAGGTCGCGGTAGCCGTCCTCGATGCGAGGCTTGAGCGTGGCGTACAGGCGCGCCGCCCCGCGAGCATCGAGGCCCGCCACGGCGTCCGCGTACTTGTCGTAGCGACGGTAGCTGCGCGGGTCTATCCGCAGGCCGCCGCGGTCCTCGTGCACCTGGAAACCACCGGTCGGCCGCACCTTGCCCAGCTGTCCCGACGGCGTGCGGCCGGTCGAGATGTTCTCGACGACCACCGTGAAGTTGCGAATCAGCTTGTCTGTCGTGAGCCAGGCGGCCACGGTTGGATGGGTCGAGAGCCGCGCCACCAGCTCGCGCACGATGGCGTCGGTCTGGTCGATCGGCGGGAGGTCGATTACCTCGCCAGCCTCGGGGAGGGGCCTCGACGGCGCTGCCGGAGCGACAGCCTGCTCCGTCGCGGTCCGCACATCAGCTGGCGCAGGTGGTGTTTTCCGCCAGACCAGGAAGTAGATGCCGGCACCGATCGCCAGGAGGACGACGGCAACGATCGCAAGGATCCGCCCCTTCCGACGGGGTTCCGGCTCGAACGATCCCTGCCACTTGTCGAGCTTGAGCTCGTTGAGATCGGTCATAAACCCAGTCTACACCTGCGGTTTAGACGGCCGAAGCGGGAGTGGAGCCGGAGCTCGGTTTCGGAGCCCCGGGCTCGGGTGGTAGGCAAAAAAGAAGCCGGCCGGGAACGGCGAGTTGGGAACCGTCCCGGCTCGGCTTTGGGAGGAGAGGCTGACACACATAGAAACGACAGACTCTGTCAAACCGAACACGAAAAAATCGGAGGGCTGCTGCAGGGTTTGCGATAATTAAGGAGCATGCGGTTTTGCTCAGTAGTTTTTTGTCTTCTGGCAAGTACAGCCTGTTCTGACAAGAGTCCAGCGTCGCCCTCGCCGGTTTCCCGAGAGGTCGTGCTGGCGCCGGGACAGTCCGCCGGAGTGACCGAGGCCGGGATCACCATTCGCTTTGACGGCGTCTCGGGCGACTCCCGGTGCCCCATCGACGCCATATGTATCCAGGGTGGCGACGCGCTCGTACGGATTGCCGTCATTCCGAGCCGGGGCGGCACGCAAGACTACGCCCTGCACACGGGCGACCTGCGCCCCGTCACACACGACGATTTGACCATTGCCCTGGTGGAGCTATCCCCCTACCCCTTCTCGACCAGGCCTATCGAGCCCAACGACTACCGCGCCAAGCTTCGGGTAACGCGTTAAGGGCGGGGACACTCAACCGGGACACTCAACCGGGACAGTCACGGGGGACAGTCAACCGGGACAGTCAACCCGCGTTCGTACGCAGTTCTTGTCCATCCAGCGTCAAAACATCCGTCAACCCGCGCGCAGTTCTTGCGGAGTTTCGTGGAACGTCCCAGCCGAGAAGTTTTCCAAGCCCCTCGCGGGTCGAAAGAGGAGCCGGGGACACTCAAGGTTGAGTGTCCCGGTTGAGTGTCCCCGCCCTGGCCTACTCATCCCGCAGGGCAACCATCGGGTCCAGACGGGCGGCCCGGAGGGCGGGGACGCCGCAGGCGATTGCGGCAATCAGGAGGAATCCGCCGGTCATGGCTGCGAACGTGGCGGGGTCGGTTGGCTCGACGCCGACGAGCTGCGAGCGGATGACGCTCGTCAGTATCAACGCGGCGGCGACACCACACGCGAGCCCTGCGGCACTCAGCTTCAGGCCCTGTGCCACCATCATCCGGAAGATTCGGCCGTGCTCGGCGCCGAAGGCCATTCGCACGCCGATCTCGGCCTGCCTCTGTCGGACGCTCGTCGACAGGACGCTGTAGAGTCCCACGGCCGCCAGGACGAGCGCGATGCCGGCGAAGAGGCCGATCAGCACGAGTGCGAACCTGGTCTGCGCCTGCGCGCGACCTACGAACGACAGCATCGGCTGGACTTCGATCGCGGCCACGCGCGGGTTCACCGCGGCGACGGCCGCGCGGACCGCTGCCGACAGCGCCGACGGATCACCGCTCGTCCGCACCGCCCACCTGTTGGCAGCACCGAAGCCAACAGCCCCTTCAGACATGAAGAGCGCCTCGCGGCCATCGCGCGCCAGCGAGCCATGGCGCTGGTGCTCGACCACGCCAATCACCTTGAACCGCTCGGGCTCAGCCGTCGTGACACGCACCAGCAGCGTCTGGCCGATGGCCGACTGACCAGCAAACAGCTTCGCGGCGAGCACTCGGTCGATGACGACGTTTCGAACCTCCGCACGATTGTCTTCGACGCCGAAGGTTCGCCCATCGATCACACGCGTACGCATCACATCGAAGTACCCGGGCTGCACGAAGTGCACTGTGGCCTGGCCGAACTTCGTCGGATCGGCGAGCGCCTCTTCGGCGCCGTAGCGGACGAGGCTCTCGCGTGGATCGAGCGGCAGGGGCGCAGCCGCCGTCACACCGACAACGCCGGGCAGCGCCGCGAGCTTCGTGCCCAGATCGCGTACGAACGCCTGGCGCGCCTGGTCGTCGGGAATGGGCAGGTTGGGAACGAGGAACGTCAGCACTCCGTTTGGATCGTAGCCGGGCTGCGCGCGCTGCAAGGCGATAAAGCTTCGCACCATCAATCCAGATCCGACCAGCAGCACGAAGGCGAGCGCGACCTCGAGGACCACGACACCGCTGCGCAGCCAGTGTCCGGACGCCAGGTTGCTCGTCCGGCCCGCGCGGCGCAGCAGATCCATGACGTCGGGCCGCGACGCACGAAGCGCCGGCACGAGCCCGAAGATCACGGCCGACACCACGGCGGCAACGGCGGTGAAGGCGACGACGGCCGGATCGATCGCCACGTGGTCTATCCGCGGCAGGTTCCCCGGACCGAGCGCGATCAACAGGCTTATGCCCAACCGCGCCAGGACGACGCCGGCCGTGGCGGCAAGCGCTGCGAGCAGCAGGCTCTCAACCAGCAGCTGGCGAATGAGTCGAGACCGGCTCCCACCGAGCGCGGCGCGCACGGCGAGCTCGCGCTCGCGCGCGGCAGCACGCACGAGCAGCAGGTTGGCCACGTTCGCGCACGCGATCAGCATCACGAAGCAGACGGCCCCCATCAGCGTCAGAATGACCGGCTGGACGTCGGCGACGAGGTCCTCGTGCATCGGCTCGAGCCGAAGGTGGAAGCCGGCCGTCTTCTTGATGGGAAACTGCTCGCGCAGGTTCGCGGCGATGGCATCCACTTCTTCCTGGGCCTGCGCGATCGTCACGCCGTCACGCAGCCGCCCGATGACGCGCTGCGCGACGTTCACGCGCGACCCGGCGGCGAAGTCGACGCGCATCGGCGTCCATACGTCAGGCGCCCGCTCGATGTTGACCCCGGGTGGAAACAACACTTCGAACCCAGGTTCGAGTACACCGACCACCTCGATCCGGCGCTGGCCGAGTGCGACGACAGTGCCGACCGTTGACGAATTCCCTCCGAACCGATGCTGCCAGAACTCGTAGCTGAGAATCGCCCGCTGCGGTGGCGGCGGGACGTTCGGCGGCGGAGCGGCACCTGGCGCGACTTGCGGTGGCGGCGGCGTGCCGTCGGCGTCGGTGAAGTCGCTGCCCTGCACTACGCGCGCCCCGAGCAGTCGAAAGAGGTTGGGTGTGGCACTGCCCGTCCGGATCTGTTCGGCATCCCCTGTGCCGCCCTCCGCCACGATTACCTGCCGCCCGGTCGTGAGCGCGGCCACCTCTTTGAACATGGTCGCCTGCGTCCGCAGGTCGTGAAAGTCCGCCGGAGCCCACGGGAACCGGGTCACGTTGCGATTGCGGAGATCGTGCCAGACGTGGACGAGCCGGGCCGGCTCGGTGTACGGCAACGGCTGGAGCAGCACCGCGTTGACGACGCTGAAGATGGCGGCCGTGGAACCAATTCCAAGGGCAAGCGTCGCGATGGCGGTGACAGCAAACGCCGGCTTCTTCCGGAACATCCGGGCGGCATAGCCCAGGTCGGACAGGAACGCGTGCATGAAAATCCTCCAGCCGCTTCAGCGGGGTCAGACGGGGTCAGACGCAGGTTACCCCCCCGAGCCGACCCGAGCAGGACAGACGAACGGTTCAGACCGCGGTCACCCGGTGCCAAACGCGTGCCCGCAACAGTAATCCAGGGACGAGGGTTTTTGAGCTCCGCGGACACGGGAATGGACCAAGCGTTCCGTGAGCGGGACGAACCTGACCGGAATCGGGACAAAAAAGCCCGCCGCGGGTGGGAGGAGGACCACCCGCAGCGGGCCACGTTCAGCCGGCCGGGAGGAGGAAGACCGGCTGAATTCTCGAGCGCTGACGGCTACTCCTAGAACCGCCTCGGCGTCTGCCCCATGAGCGGATTGCTCGTGGACGCCGGCGGCGCTCCCGTCGTCGTGGCGCCGGGTATCGTCACCCGCATCGCAAGGGTCGTGCCTTCGCGGACGTCGCCGTCGACGATCTCGGTGAACACGCCGTCGGTCGCGCCGATCGTGACCGGAACCTGTTCGATGCGCTCGGACTCGTAGATCCAGACCGACCCGCGATTCGATGGCGTCGGCGCGTTGCCCGCGGTGGCAGCCGGTCGAACCCCAGTCGCCTGACTGCCGGAGTCGGCGACCGGCTGACCTAGCGCGGCCAGCACGGTCCGTGACGGCTTGAACCGCAGCGCGGCGCTCGGCACGCGCAGGACGTTTTCTCTGCGCGTGACTTCGACGGTCAGCGTGGCCGTCATGCCGGGCTTGAGCTTCAGCTCGGCGTTCGGCGCCGACACGATCGCGGCGTAGGTGACGACGTTTGACTCGATCACCGGGTTGAGCCGCACTTGCTGCACCTTGCCGCGGAACACATCGTTCGGATACGCGTCGACGTGGAACGTCACGGCCTGACCCTCCTTGACGTTCCCGACATCGGATTCGTCGATGCTCGCCTGCAGCTGCATCTGCCTCAAGTCCGCGGCAATCGTAAAGAGTGTGGGCGCCTGGAGGCTCGCCGCGACGGTTTGCCCCACGTCCACGGAGCGTGAGATCACGATGCCGTCAATCGGCGACGTGATGACGGTCTTCTGCAGATTCACCTGCGACTGCGACAGCGTGGCGCGGGCCTGCGTCACCTGCGCCGCAGCCGCCTTGATCTGGGCGTCACTCGTACGCCACGTCATCTCAGCAGCGTCGAGGTCACTCGTGGGGATTAGCTCGCGCGCGGCCAGCTCCTTCGCGCGGTTCAGTTTGGTAACGGCATCCGCCCGTTGCACGTTGAACCGCTCGAGATCCGCTTCCGCACCGAGCAGGTTGGCCTTCGCCCGTTCGATGTCCGCCTGGATGATCGAGGGATCGAGCCGCGCGAGGACCTGGCCCTTCTTGATGATGGAGTTGAAATCGGCGCCGAGCGACTGAATCGAACCGGACACCTGCGTGCCGACCTGAACCGTGTCAACCGCTTCGATGGTCCCGTTCGCGGTAATCACCGTCAAAATAGACCCGCGCGACACGACGTCGGTCGCCACGACCGGCGCCTCGCTTCCGCGGCGTACGTACATCGCTGCGGCGCTGAGTCCGGTGATCGTCACAAAGGCGATGGCGATGAACAGCTTGCGTTTCATGTTCTGCTCTTCTTCTCTTTCCGAGGGGCTTCGCCCCTCGGACTCCCCTACACGCGCTCTCGCGCGCCGCTTCGCCGGCGCGCTCCGTTCGCGTGGCTCGCTCGCCACGCTCGCTCGCGACTTGGAACGAGCGTCACGTCTATGAGATAGCTTCTCCTCTGCTGCTTAAGACGGCGATCCCGTGGCCGGCCTGTGACCGCGCTGTGAAGAATTGATGGCACCCCCCGGATCGCCTGCCGGGACTGGCCCGCGGGGCTAAACTGTTGACATGGAATTGGACGAGCGCGGGCCCGAAGCGTCGGGCGCGCGGGTGCTGGTGGTCGAGGACGAGCCTCACATCCGCGACCTCATCGCGCTGCACCTCACGCTCGAGGGATTGAAGCCCGTCGCGGTCGGCGACGGCGACGAAGGACTGCGCCTGGCGCGCGCCGAACCGTTCGATCTCGTAGTGCTGGATCTGATGCTCCCGGGACTCGACGGCGTCACCGTGTGCCGCGCCATCCGGCGCGACACCACCAACAGCGACGTGCCGATCCTCATGCTCACCGCGCGCCGCGAGGAATCCGACAAGGTCCTCGGCCTCGAGAGCGGCGCCGACGACTACCTGACCAAGCCGTTCGGCGTCCGCGAATTCATCGCCCGCGTCCGGGCGCTGCTGCGCCGCCCGCGTCCCTCGCGTCTCGGGCCTGGCGTGGGCCCCGGGATTGGCAACGACGCGAGGCCGGTGGCGGTCAAGGGACTCACCGTCGATCCCGCGCGGCGGCACGCGCGGATGGACGGCAAGGAGATCGAGCTGACGAGCCACGAGTTCGACATGCTCTATCTGCTCGCGAGCCACCCGGGCATCGTCTTCAGTCGCGACGCGCTCGTGAAGCGCGTCTGGGGCGACGACACCTACGTGACCGAGCGAAGCGTCGACACGCTCATCAAGCGCCTGCGGCGGAAGATCGAAACGGAAGCCAACGATCCACAGCTGATCCTGACCGTGTGGGGCACGGGCTACAAGTTCTCCGATGCTTGATCCTGTTTGGTACAAGAGCCTCTACTGGCGCATCGCCTTCGGGTTTGTCGCGATGCTGGCCGCGCTGCTGCTCGCGCAGAGCCTGGTCATCGTCTGGCTGACCGATCGCGTCGTTGGCTGGTCGGCACAGTCGCCGGAAGAGCTCGTGTCATCGGTCGCCGCGGATCTGTCGACGGCGCTGACCAGGAATCCGAACCTCCCGCTCGACACCTACGTCAAGGATCAGTTCAGCCACATCTACCGGCCATTTGCCGTGGTGATGGTCGACGGACGTGCGGCGTCGAACCGCCCGAACGGCCTGCCGCCCGGGTACGTCCGCGTGCTTCAACAGCGCCTTCGACGCGGCGAGCCACTCAACTCCGTCGATCCGAGGGATGGTGGACGAGGTGGACGAGGCGGGCGCGATCGAGGGCCCGACAGGTGGCGAGAGCCTGGCGGCCTCGAATCAGGTCGGGGCGGCAGGGACAGCGGGCCCCTCGACCCAGCTCGGGGGGGGCCCCTCGACTCCGCTCGGGACGGGCGCGGAAGGCCGTCGCGTGACGGCGAACCGGGCGGCGAACCCGGCAGACCTTTTGATGGCGGACCCGGCGATGGACCGGGCGGCCCACGCGGCTCTGCGAGCGCGCCCATCATAATCAGCGCCACGGCCGGGGCCGCCAGCACTTCGATCGGATTCGTCGTCATTCCCATCAACCCGCCGCCGGTCTTCGTGGCCATTCGAGAGCTGGGACCGACGCTGACGTGGGTGGGTCTGGTGCTACTCGCGATTGGCGCGGCGAGCGCCGCGCTGCTGATCTTCAGCCCGGCGCACCGGCGACTGCGGACGCTCGAACAGGCGGCGCGCGCGCTCGGCGAGGGCCGGACCGATGTGCGCGCAGTCGAAGCGGGGGGCGACGAGGTCAGTGCGCTCGCGAAAACCTTTAACCGGATGGCCGACGATCTCGGCGCACGCGCGGGCGCCCTCGCCGCCTCGGATCGCGCGCGACGACAGCTGCTCGCCGACGTGTCGCACGAGCTCATGACGCCGCTCGCGGCCGTGCGCGGCTACACCGAGACGCTGGCGATGCCGGAGCTCAGCCTCGATCAGCCGACGCGGAGCCGCTACCTCGGAATCATCGGGGATGAGACCCAGAAGCTCGAGTCACTGATTGGGGATCTGCTGGATCTCGCGCGACTCGAAGGAGGCGGCGGCACGCTCACGATCGAGGATGTTCCGGTGAAGGAGCTGTTCGGCCGAATCGCGGACCGGCACGGGCCGGCAATCCGCGAGCGGGGGATCACGCTCGAGGTCATCGTGCAGCCGCCGGAACTGGCGGTCCGCGCCGATGGGCATCGCCTCGAGCAGGCGTTGCAGAACCTTGCAGCCAACGCCCTGCGTCATACGCCCGAGGGTGGACGGGTGACGCTCGCGGCCGAGGCGGTGGCAGAGGGCGCGCGCATCAGCGTGCGCGACTCTGGCCCGGGGATTCCGGCCGAGCACCTGCCGCACATTTTCGAGCGCTTCTACAAGGCGGACGCGGCGCGAAGCGCCACCAAGATGTCAGGCAGCGGCCTGGGACTCTCGATTGTCCAGGCCATCGTCGAACGGCACGGCGGAACCGTGACGGCGTCGAATTCGCCCGACGGCGGCGCCTGCTTCGAAATCAGAATCCCCCGTTCAGACCGCCCGACGTCAGACTGACGTTCAGCCGGATCGTTTCGCCGCGACGCACGCGCACCATCGTCGCGTACGTCTGAAAGCCGTCCTTGCGAACCTCGATTCGGTGCGGTCCCTCGCCGAGCTCGATCACGAATTGATCCTCGCCCTGCGGTGCCCTCCACGGTTCGCCGTCGACGAGGATGTCGGCGTCCGCCGGACGCACGCGGAGTAGCAGCGACCCGAACTCGGACGGCTGTCCCCCTCGCGGCATAGGCGAGGGACGGACAGAACCCGATCCTTCAGGCGCCTGCGCCGGGTCGCGATACGGCCGCGCGCGCTGCGACTCGTCAGGTTTGGGTGGTGGTCCGGCTGACTCGCCAGGACCGAGCGGCTGCATCGCGTGGGTCACCCTCAACGTCCCGCCCCGCGGGAACAGGACCTTCTGAGTAAACGGTCGGTATCCCTCGAGATACAGCTGCAGCTCGTGTTCGCCGGCCTCGACGTTCAACCGCTGCAGGTTGCCGTCGAAGCTGTCCACGACGCCCACGAAATACCCGTCGACGTAAACCTGGGTGTTGCGCGGCACGACCTGCAGCCGCGCCGAGCCCGAATTGTCGTAGTACGGGCCGTAGTAGTCCGGCGGGTACGGATACTGGCCATATCCATAGCCGTAACCGTAGGGGTAGCCGTAGCCCGCGCCGTAACCCACGCCAAAGCCAAAGCCGTAGCTGCCCCAGAAGTACGGGTTGTAAAACCCCGTGTAGAACCCGGGATAGCCGTAATAACCGTAGTAGGGCCGATAGCCGTAGTAGGGCCGATAGCCGTAGTAGCTCGGATGGTAATAGCGAGGGTAGTAGTAGCGGTTGTTGTAATAGGGCCGGTAGCTGTATGGCGGACGAGGCACCGCCGTCGCCCCGGACGGACGTGGTGCTGTCCCCGGACCCTGGCCACCGGACGGCCGAGGTGCTGTGCCCGAGCCCTGACCCCCGGATGGGCGGGGATTCGACCGCGACCGCTGACCAGCGGACAGGCCAGTGGGCAAGAGAACCGCGGTAACGAACGCGGCCAGGACGACGAAGCGAATGTGCCGAGTCACGAGGGCCTCCGGGGAAGCAGGTGTATAGCGCCCGAGCAATGCCGATGCCAGCACGACCGCACGCAAAGCGCTTGGAAATGCTGTGAGAGTGCCATCGCATACCCCGCAGGCCGTCCTCGGGCGGCCACAATCCTGTATAGCCACGAGGACAAGCCGGCTCAGGCTTTATCAGGGATCAGGGGTCAGGGATCCAGGGATCGGGGCTCAGGAGGGTTTTCCTGATCCCTGATCCCGGCTCCCTGCTTCAATCCAGCTTCACCGGCTCCATCCGTGGCACGAGGACATGGATGATGGCAAGGGCCACGAGATAGGCGAACGCGGCGATGAAGAAGATGAGCACGTAGCTTCCGGTCGTCTCGAGGATGTAGCCCGTGACTTTGGCGATCAGCATCCCTCCGACAGCCCCGGCGAAGCCGCCGAGGCCGACGACCGAGCCGACCGCCTTCCTTGGGAACATGTCCGAGGTGAGCGTGAAGAGATTCGCGGACCAGCCCTGGTGGGCGGATGCCGCGAGGCTCACGAGCCCGACCGCCATCCACAGACTCTTGGCTTCCGACGCGAAAATCATCGGCACGACCGCCAGTGCGCAGACCAGCATGGCCGTCTTGCGACCCGCATTGACGCTCCAGCCACGCTTGAGCAGCGCCGACGATAACCAGCCGCCGCCGATACTGCCGATGTCGGCAATGAGATAGATCGCAACAAGCGGCGGCCCGATCGTGCGGAGATCGATCCCGTGGTTTCGGTTGAGAAAGTCCGGGATCCAGAAGAGATACAACCACCAGACCGGATCGGTGAGGAACTTGCCGAGCGCGAACGCCCAGGTCTGGCGGTACTTCAAGAGCTGGATCCAGGGGATGTGCGCCGGCGGGTCGGGCGGGTCGCTGCGGATGTGCGCAAGCTCGGCGGCGCCGACGCTGGGATGATGTTCCGGCGAACCGTACAGCGGAATCCAGAAGAACAGCCAGATGAAGCCGAGCGCCCCCGTGATGACAAACGCCCAGTACCAGCCCCAATGCAGCGTGATCCACGGCACCGCGAGCGGTGTCAGCAGCGCGCCGACGTTGGTGCCCGAGTTGAAGAGGCCCGTGGCGAGCGCTCGCTCCTTCTTGGGAAACCACTCCGCCGTCACCTTGATCGCAGCCGGGAAATTACCCGCCTCGCCGAACCCGAGTGCGAGCCGGGCGAAGATGAAACCGGCGACAGAGGCCGTGTAGCTCAGTCCGAAGAACGCCAGAACGATAGCGGCAGCCGGGCCGAAGACGGTCGCTTCGGCGTGAGCCACCGCGGCCAGGCTCCACACGATGAGCGCGACGCTGAATCCCCGCTTCGTGCCGAGCCAGTCGATCATCCGGCCGGCGAGCAGGAACCCGATCGCGTAGGCGAGCTGGAATGCGAAGACGATGTCAGCGTAGTCGATCTCGCTCCAGCCGAACTCGCCCTGGAGCGTCGGCTTGAGAATGCCGATGACCTGGCGGTCGATGTAGTTGATCGTCGCCGCGAAGAAGAGCAAGGCGCAGATGACCCAGCGATAGCGTCCGATTGGCCCGGCGATCGACGACTGAACGGCGGGCTGGGAGCTGGTATGCATGCGCTTCAGGACCCTCAGATGGTGGGGTTGCGCCGATGAATGGCGAACTCGCGGTGCCCGAGTCTTTCGGCGGACGTCTGCTGCCCCGAGGCGACGGCGAGCACCTCGGCAAAGAGTCGATCGGCCGCCGCGTCGAGCGTCTCAGAGTCGTCCATGATGCCGCTGACGTCGAGGTCGATGTTGTCGGCCATCTGACGGGCGGTGCGCGCGTTGCCCGTCACCTTGATGACTGGTGCGATGGGATTGCCCGTCGGCGTACCGAGACCGGTGGTAAAGACAACGACCTGCGCGCCGCCGCCGACCATGCCGGTCACCGATTCGACGTCGAGGCCCGGCGTGTCCATGACCGTCAGGCCCTTCTGGGTGATCGGCGCCGAGTAGCCGACGACGTCTTCGAGCGGCGCGACTTCGCCGCCCTTGTGCGTCGCGCCGAGCGACTTCTCTTCGATGGTCGTCAGCCCGCCACGGATATTTCCAGGCGACGGCTGCGTGCCGCGGATATCGAGGCCAAGCGCGCGCGCCTCCGTCTCGACGCGGGTGATGATCTGAATGAGCTTGGTGGCCGTCGCCGGACGGGTCGCGCGCGATGCGAGCAGGTGTTCGGCGCCCATGATCTCGGCAATCTCGCCGAGCACGGCCGTCCCGCCGAGGGCGACGAGCCGGTCGGTCACACGGCCGAGCGTCGGATTCGACGCGAGGCCGGAGGTATAGTCCGAGCCGCCGCACTTGAGCGACAGCACGAGCTCCGACGCGTCGCACCACTCGCGGGGCTGCGCCGCGAGCAGGTCGGCAAATCTTCGCGCGATGGCGGTTGCCTTCTCCGTCGTGCGCACGGTGCCGCCTTCGGACTGAATCGCGACGATCTCGACGGGCTTTCCGTGCCGTCTCGCGGCCTCCGCCAGACTCTGCGCGACGACCTGCTCGCAGCCGAGCGCGATGACGAGCACCGCGCCGACATTGGGATGGCCGCAGTAGGCAGCCAGCGTGTCGTGGGTGACGCGCATGTCCGGCCCGAGCTGCCCGCACCCGGCCAGATGAGGCACGGCCGTGCCGATCGGCTGCGTGGCTGCCGCGACGCGCTCGGCGACGACAGACGAGCAGATCACCGTCGGCACCACCAGCACGTGGTTTCGCGTGCCGATGCGGCCGTCAGGTCGCCGATATCCCTGGAACCCTGGTCGCCCGCTCATCGCTTCTCGATACCGTTTCTCTCGACGCCATTTCGTTCATCGGGCGGTTCGGCGAGGCGGGGCTGGAGCTCGGGCTGTGGCGCCCCGAGATCGCCCCGTCCGCGCGTGCTCGCGAGGTTGTGGGTGTGCACGTGCGCGCCGGCGGCGATCTCGGCCGTGGCCAGCCCGATCGGGCTGCCGTACTTGATGACCGCCTCGCCGGCATGAATCACGCGCAGCGCAATCTTGTGGCCGGACGGCACGGCCTCGCGCACGGCGATCACGCTGCCCGCGAGCGCGAGGTCGCGGCCAGCCTCGAGCGGCTGCAGCGCCGTGGCGACGTTGTCCCGCTCGCTGATGACAAGGACCGGCTTCACTGGTTCACTCCGCTCGCCAGGAATCCGCCGTCGACGGCCAGCATGTGTCCGGTCACGAACGACGCGGCCTCCGACGAGAGGAATACCGCGGCGCCGACGAGCTCATCGATGCGCCCGAACCGCTTCATCGGCGTCCGCATCAGGAACTCCTGTCCCCGCGGCGAGTCGAGCAGCGCCGCGTTGAGATCGGTCCGGAAGAGCCCGGGGACAAGCGCGTTCACGGTCACGTTGTAGGGCGCCCACTCGACCGCGAGCGCGCGCGTCAGCCCGACGACGCCGGCCTTGCTCGCCACGTATGCCGCGACCTCGAACAGACCGACGAACGACGACAGTGAGCCGATCGTGATGATGCGGCCTGTACTTCTGATCGACCATGGCGCGGCCGAACACCTGGCAGGCGCGAAGCGTCCCGGTGAGGTTCGTTTCGACGACGCGATGCCAGTCGGCCTCGTCCATCTCGAGCGTCGGGGTCTTCTTCGTCATCCCCGCGACCGCCAGGAGGATGTCGACCTTGCCGAACGCCTCGATGCACTCGTCGCGCAGGCGTTCGAGCGAGGCGATATCGGCCACGTCGGCGGCAATCGGCAGCGTGCGGCGGCCGAGCCGCTGAATCTCGGCGGCGACATCCCTCACGAGCTCGATGCGGCGGCCGCTCGCCACTACGTCGGCGCCGGCCTCGGCCAGCCCGAGCGCCAGCGTGCGGCCGATCCCGCTCGTACCACCGACAACGACGGCCGTACGGCCGGACAGATCAAACAGCTTCATGAGGTCTGGTCAGATAGACGACGGCCGGCGCCGAACGCGCGCGCTTCTATGGGCATGGGGCTGGGAAAGAGGCGGCGAACTCGGGACCCCGCCCTGAGCCGGTCGAGCGGGCTCGCCCTGAGCCTGCCGAAGAGGCTCACCCTGAGCCTGTCGAAAGGGGCGCCGCGTGAGCATGTCCGTGTCAGCCGCAGGCTCCTGCGCCTGGTGCCGGCTGGCCTGGAGCAGGTGATCGTGCATGGCGCGCCGCGCCGTGTCGGCGTCACGCGCGCGAATGGCCTGGTAGATCCGGCGGTGCATCTCGGCTGCGTCGCGCAGATCGCGTTCGCTCGCCGCCGCCGCGGTCTCGCGCCGGCGCTCGTAGTAAAGGGCCGAGACCATCTCGACGAGCGAGGCCACGATAGGGTTACCCGAGGCCGCGGCCACGGCCCGATGGAAATTGATGTCGTGCACCAGGAACACCCGGGGCTCCTGCATCGCCGCAAAGAGGCTCGCCACTTCCTCGGCGAGGGTCGCGACCTGTTCGGCGGTGGCACGTTCGGCGGCGAGCCCCGCCGCGCCGACTTCGAGGATGCGGCGCGCCTCGTACATCTCTTCGCGGGTGAAGCCGTGGAGCGCTGCCAGAAAGCTGAGCGCGTCGGTATTGAGCGCAGGCGGCCCCTCGGGAATGTAGGTGCCGGAGCCATGGCGCGATCGCACGACGCCCATCGCCGCGAGGGTTCGCAGCCCGGCACGGATCGTCGGACGGCTGACGCCAATCTCGGTCGCAAGATCGCGCTCGGCCGGCAGGCGGTCGCCCGGCTTGAGCTCGCCGCGCTCGATGAGGTCGCGCACGTGCGCCACGACCTGACCGGTTCCGCCTTCAGCCCGGTGACCGGAAACCGGCCCACGTGGGCCTGGCGCTCCGTTCGCGGACCTCGCTCGAATGGTGGCGTTCGTGGTCATGGCTGGACACGTCCGCGTCCGGTGTTGGCAGTAACGCTCGACGCTGGCCCGAGTATAGACTCGGTACCGGCCCGACGCGGCGTCACCACGTTACCTTGTTCGCGTCACGAACGGGTGCGGACGATAAGAGGTATTACCACTTTGACTCCCACAGAGTCAACAGGGGCCGGACAATCGCCTGAATTGTCGCGCGGTCGGATCTGCGGCACAGAATCGTCGCCGCACGTCCGACAGGCCCCCGCGAAGGAATGATTGGTTTAGCCACTTTGCAACATGACCTCAGCTGACGACCGCGCCCACGGGACCAAGGACAAATCTCCCCCCGACACCACCAAGCCATCCGAGCGCCGCCCCGCCTGGGGAGGCGGCCTTGGCGGGCTGCTCGTCCCACACCGGGGCACCATCGCCAGCCTCATCGCGTTCACCGTGGCCGGCAACGCGCTGAACCTCTTAATTCCCCGGCTGGTCGCCAACGCCATCGACGACTACGGCCGCCACACCCTCGTCGTGCCGACGGTAACGACCGAGCTCGTGCTCGCCGCCGTCGGCATCTTCGTCTTCGCCTACCTTCAGGGCGTCGTCCAGACTTACGCCTCCGAACGCGTGGCGCGGGATCTCCGGACGCGGCTCATGGCGCGGATCGCGTCGCAGGATCACGCCTACATCCAGCAGGTGACGCCGTCGGCGCTGCTGACCCACCTGACCTCGGACGTCGATGCGGTGAAGGTGTTCGTGTCGCAGGTGGTCGCCTCGCTCACCTCGTCGGTGTTTCTGATTATCGGGGCGAGCGTGCTGCTCATCGCCATCGATTGGCGCCTGGCGGTGGCGGTGCTCGCCGTGCTGCCCTTCGTCGGCGGCACCTTCTTCATCGTCCTCGGCCGCGTGCGCACGCTCTTCAAGCGCGGTCAGGAAGCGATCGACTGGCTCAACAAGATCATCAATGAAAGCATCCTCGGGGCGGCGCTCATCCGCCTGGTGAACTCGCAGCAAGTGGAGTTCGACAAGTTCGTGGCCGCCAACACCGAGGCCCGGGACATCAGCCTCAGCATCCTGCGGCTGTTCGCCTCGCTGCTCCCGGTGATCATCTTCGCCACCAACCTGGCGACGCTGATCATCCTGACCATGGGCGGACGGTTCGTGATCAACGGGTCGCTGACGCTCGGTGAGTTCACGGCGTTCAACAGCTATCTCGTCATCCTGATCTTTCCGGTCGTCATGATTGGCTTCATGAGCACCATGATGGCGCAGGCGAGCGCGTCGTACGCGCGCATCGAGGTCATCCTGAACGCACCGGAACGCGTCGCCACCGGCCGCGTGACGGCAGACCTTCGCGGCGAGGTCGTGCTGAGGCACGTGGACGTCGAACTCGGCGGGCGGCGGGTCCTCAAGGACGTCTCGCTGGTTGCGGCCGCGGGATCGCGGACGGCGGTGATCGGCCCGACTGCCGCCGGCAAGACACAGCTCCTCTACCTGCTGACGGGCCTCATCGCGGCGGCGGCCGGGGCGGTCGAGTACCGACGGGCGGCCCATCGCCGAGTACGACGAGGAGACGCTGCACCGGCAGGTGGGGTTCGTGTTCCAGGACAGCATCATCTTCAACCTGACCATCCGCGAGAACATCGCGTTCAGCCGCACGGTGAGCGAAGCCGATCTGGCGAGGGCAATCTCGACCGCGGAGCTGCACGACTTCATCGCCACGCTCCCGGCCGGCTTGGACACGGTGGTGTCCGAGCGCGGGAGCAGCCTCTCGGGCGGCCAGAAACAGCGAGTCATGCTCGCCCGCGCGCTGGCGCTGAACCCGCGGGTGCTGCTCCTGGACGACTTCACCGCGCGCGTCGACACGACGACGGCACACAAGGTTCTCGAGAACGTGCATCGCAATTACCCCGGCATCACGCTCCTGTCGGTGACGCAGCAGATCGAGCCCGTCGCCGACTACGACCAGATCATCCTGATGATGGAAGGCGAGGTCCTGGCCTCCGGCACGCACGCGGAGCTGCTCCAGACCTCGCCGGAGTACGCCCAGATCCATGACTCCCAACGCAGCACCAGTCACTACGAACCCGTACGCGCTCAGTAGCGCGCCGGTCGAGGCCAAGCCGCCCGGGGTCGTGGCGTCACTCGCCAGGCTCCTGCCGCTTCTGGCGACGGAACGGCAAAGCGTCTCGCTCGCCTTTGCCGCCGTCGTCGTGTCCTCGTTCGCAGGACTGCTGGTCCCGCTCATCATCAGTCACACGATCGACACCTATGTCCGGACCGGAGACTTCGCCGGCGTCCTTCGCTTCGCGTTGCTGCTTCTGGCGGTGTTTCTCTTGGCGTTCGTGACGACCTACGTCCAGACCCAGACGATGGGCAGCGTCGGGCGCCGCGTGCTGTTCGCGCTCCGCAACACGCTCTTCACCAGGCTGCAGCACCTGCCGCTCGACTTCTTCAACCAGAACAAGGCCGGCGATCTCATCTCGAGGATCAACAACGACACCGACAAGCTGAACCAGTTCTTTGCGCAGAGCCTCGTGCAGCTCGCGGCCAACCTGTTCATGATGGCCGGCGCCACGATCTTTCTGGTGTCCCTCAACGTCCGTCTTGGTCTGTCTGCGCTCGGCCCGGCTATCGGAGTGTTCCTCGTCACGCGCATGACCGGCCCGTGGGTCAGGCGGCGGAACATCAAGAGCCTGCAGTCGCTCGGCGCGCTGAGCGCCGAGATCCAGGAGAGCCTCGCCAACTTCAAGGTCATCGTCGCCTTCAACCGCCGCGACTATTTCCGTCAGAAGTTCGACGAGGCCAACGCGCGGACGTTCTCCGCGTCAGTGGCATCAGGCCTGGCCAGCAACGTGTTCATGCCGCTCTACGGGTTCGCGTACAACCTGGCGCAGACCGTCGTGCTGCTCTACGGCATCCACCTGATTGCCACGGGCAGCCTGACGATCGGCCTGCTGATCGGATTCCTGATGTACGTCAACAGCTTCTACCTGCCGCTGCGACAGCTGGCGGTCGTGTGGACGTCCTTTCAGCTGGCGCTCGCCGGACTGGACCGCGTTTCGGCGGTGCTCGCGCTCGAATCGAATATGCCGATGAGCGCCGGCGACACGGCGCCTCGCGGCAAAGCGCTACTCGCGTTCGAGCACGTCGGCTTCGGGTATCCAGGCGGCCCGCCGAGCAACGAGGTCCTGCACGATGCCACGTTCGCGCTCGAGCGTGGAAAGACCTACGCCCTTGTCGGGCCGACCGGCGGCGGCAAGACCACCACGGCGGCCCTGATGGCCAGACTCTACGACCCCACGCGCGGACGGGTGCTGCTCGACGGGCGCGATATCCGCTCGTTCGAGCCCGACGAGCGCGCGAAGAAGATTGGCTTCATCCTGCAGGAGCCGTTCCTCTTCACCGGCACCATCAGGGACAACATCGTCTACGGTCACAACCAGTACGCCGGGTACTCGGGCGACGAGCTCATGCGCCTCCTCACCGAGCACAACGTCGCCGAGCTCGTCTCCCGCTTCGAGAAGGGTCTCGATACGAGAGTCACGTCGAGCGGCGAGGACGTCAGCCTCGGACAGAAGCAGCTCATCGCGTTCATGCGCGCGGTGCTGCGCGATCCCGAGATCCTCATCCTCGACGAGGCCACGGCGAACGTCGACACGGTGACCGAGCAGCTGCTCGAGCAGATCCTTGCCAAGCTGCCGGCCTCGACGACGAAGGTCATCATCGCGCACCGGCTCAACACGATTGCCGACGCCGACGAGATCTTCTTCATCAACGCCGGCACGATCACGCCGGCGGGTTCCATGGAACACGCGCTCGACATGCTCCTCCACGGAAAGCGCGAGAGCTGAGCGCTCGTGAAAGATGCAATGTGTGGCTTCCACCTTCAGGTGGAAGTTTGAACGCCCGCTGGGATCTTCCGCCTAAAGGCGGAAGCCACGATGTCTATACGGGGGCGCTTCCCGACGTTCGTGACTTCCTGCGAGGAGAGCGATCAGCGGCCGACGGATTGGTGCTGCCCCGACCGGGGCAGGAGCGCGACGGCCGCGGCTCCAATGGCGGCGAGGACGACGAGCACGAGGAAGCCCGAGGTATAGCTGCCCGTCGTGTCGCGCATCGACGCGACGAGCATCGGCACCAGCGACTCGGACACGCTGTCGGCTGTCAGCACGATGCCCATGACGCGGCCGAGGATCACCACGCCGTAGAGCTCAGCGGCCATCAGCGGGATGATCATGTAGTCCCCGCCGAGCCCAATCCCGAAGAGGAACGCGCAGATCTTGAGCGTCGCCGGCGTCGGTGCGTAGACGAGCATCGGGATCGAGATCGCGACGATCGAGTAGATCAGGAACATGACGTGCTTTTTCGCCCACCGATCGGCCAGCCACCCCATCGTCAGACGTCCGATCACGCTGCCGGCGAGGATGATAGACAGCGTCGTCGCGATCTCGGCCTGCGGCAGCTTGCGATCGAGGCTCAGGTAGAGTGGGAGATTCTGGATCGTCCCGCCAACGGCGCCGATCGAGGCCATGCTGCCGAGCATGAGGAAGTAAAACGTGGGCCGCGTCAGGATGTTCTTCAGTGATTGTGGCGAAACCGACGGCGCGGGGCCTGCGGCACGCGCCGGCTCCCGGACGAAGTACGCCATCGGCAGCGCGATGGCGATCATGAGCAGCCCGAGGATGCGCAGCGCGCCGCGCCAGCCGTACGCCTGAGTCAGGGCAAAGGCGAGGAGCGGCACGAGCGCACCGCCAACGCCGATGCCGAGGTAGGCGATCCCCATCGCCTTGCCGCGAGCCTTGTCGAACCATCGCGAGAGCAGCACCTGGTTCGGCAGCGGCCCGCCGAACACGTACCCGATGGCGTTGAACGCATAGAAGAAGTAGAAAGCGCCGAGGCTCGTCACGTACCAGAGACCTACGAGCGCACCGCCCGCCATGACGATCCCGCCCAGCATCAGGCGGCGAGGTCCAAAGCGATCCACGAGTCGGCCGGCCAGGAAGCCAAACGCCAGCGCGACAAAGATTTTGCTATAGGCGTTCCCCGACGTGACCTGCTGCCGGGTCCAGCCAAGCTCCTCCACAAAACGAGGGTAGAAGAACGGCAATCCGTACAGCGCGAAGCCGACGACGGCGAAGAGGGAAAGGAATGCCGTCAGGACCGCGACGATCTGGCGGGCACGTTCGTCAGGTTGCCGGTTCATGTCCGCGCGGGCGCCTTCGCCTCTTTGATTGGCGGGTCGTTCGGCCCTCCGACGGCCGGGGCCTTCGCCCCTTGGATTGCCGGGGCCTTCGCCCCTTTGAGAATCGGCGCGTGAGGATGCGCGACGTAGAACGGATCGAGCGGATAGCAGCCCGACACGAGGCCCATGCGCGGCCCGGTCGTGCAATCGCTGAACGTCCGGCACACGTGTTTCCGCGTGAGCGGCTTGCCGTCGAGGACGTCAGCCGCCAGGTCGGGATAGGACAGCATCATGCGCCCGAGGCCGACAAAGTCGGCCATCCCGTGGCGCAGGGTGTACTGGCCGACGTTCGGCAGCCACTCCTGCAAGTAGGTGTACGCGGACCCGACGAAGACCATATCGGGAAACTCCGACTTGAGCGTCGCGGTGACGCGAATCTGCCGCGCAACGCCGTGCAGCGGATCCTCCGGCGGCTCGTAGCCGTCAGCGGGCGGGAAGAGCGCCGGCCGGACGACGTGCGGACAGTGGTACGGGCTCCCGGCGGTGAGGCAGACCCAGCGCACGCCGCGCGACTGCAGCAGGCTGAGAAACGCGCGCCCGTCATTTAGGGAACGATCGGGCAGGCGCTCGACGCCTGACTCGTCCATCACGCCGAACCCATGGCGATAGGCGGAGGCAGCGGTCTCCGGTTCGCCAGGTCCGTCGGCGGTCTTGCGATAGGGCACGCTGTCGATGACCGACAGGCGGACGCCGATGCCGAGGCCCGGGACCGCCGCGCGGATGCCGTCGGCGACGGCGAACAGGAAGCGGGTGCGATTCTCGAGGCTGCCCCCGTAGCGGCCGTCGCGATCGCGCGCGCTCAGGAGCTCGTGCCCGAAATACCCGTGGCAGTGCTTGATGTCGACGAACTGAAACCCAATCGCGTACGCGCGGCGCGCTGCGTCGATGAAGTCGTCGATGAGGCCATCGATGTCCTCATCCGTCATGAGCTTCACGCCGCCGGGAAAACGCTTGTCGAGAACGGGATTGGCGTGCGCGGCGAGGGGCTCGGGACGATTCCAGACGTTCGGGCGCGAGAAGCGGCCCGAGTGCGTGAGCTGGAGACCGAGATAGAGGTCGCCGTCGGCGTTCGAACCGAATCGCTCGCGGTGTGAGGCGACCAGCTCGTCTCTGAGCGAGGCGAGCGCGGGCTCAGTGCCCTCGGACATCAGCAGCTGGTTCGGGTTGGCCCGGCCGTCGTGCCGGACGGCGACGGCTTCGCCTCCCCAGATTAACTTGGCGCCGCTCGCACCGAAGCGCTGCCAGCGCCGGCGCGTCAGGTCGCTCGGCTCTCCTGACGTTGTGCCATCCCAGCCTTCCATGGGCAGGACGCAGAACCGATTGCCGACGCGGACCGGACCATCGACGAACGGCTGCCGAAACGGCGACTCGGCCGGCGGCAGGAGCGCATCGTCGAAGCCGAGATCGATGCCCGACGACTCGAGGTGACGCCTGAAGAGATCCGCCGTCTTGAGCGCCGCGACGCGAACATACCGGGCATCGCTCACGCGGGACGCTCCCGCTTCTCGTGATCGACGACGCCTTCGAGGTGCGCCATGTAGGCGGCGAGGGCGCCGCGGTTGTGCGCGCGGACCGTTTCCTCGAGCGCCGGTATCTCGTGCGCCTGCATCTGGCCGAGCATCGCGCGATGCTCGGCTTGCGCGAGGCGCGTCCGGTGGATCAGGACGTCACGGAAGTAGAAGCGGCGCACGCGATCCCAGTAGTCGACGGCGCGCTGCATCATGTCGTGCAGGATGGGCATGTCGGCGAGGCGGCTGATCGCGAGGTGGAAGCGCGTGTTGATCTCGGCCCAGTGGAGCGGAGAGCCCGCTTCGAGCGCGCGATCCATCTCGCTGACGAACCCGCCCAGCACGTCGAAGTCAGCGGCGGTCGCCCGTTCGGCGGCGATGCGCGCGGCGACGACCTCGAGGCCCTCGAGCAGCGTGAACACTTCGACCACCGATGCCCGCGAAATGGGTGCGACAGTCGCGCCGACGTGCGCGACGCTCAGCACCAGCCCTTCCGACTGCAGCAGACGAAGCGCTTCGCGCACGGGAATGATGCTCACCTTGAACTGCCGGGCGAGATCGTCGATGACGAGACGCGTGCCCGGGCCGAGCTCGCACCGGATGATCGACTCGCGCAGTGTCGTGTAGACGAACTGCTGCTTGGTCAGATGTCCGGCCCGAGCCGCCGAAGACGATGGAGACACCGAAGCCGACGCCAGCTTGATCGCGTTGGGGGTCATATGGTCAGCCGCGCCTTCTGCTTGACAGCTTCGTTGGCGCGGATGCAGGCCCGCGCGGAATCAAACGCCTTGTCGGCACCGCACGGGAGCGGCGTACCCACGCGGACAGCCGAGCAGAAGCGTTGAATCATGATGCGGGAGCCGCGAACCCGGACGTTGGTCTGTCCCGCCATCGCCTGCGCCGCGGGCGCCGCCGCCTGCCTCGTGTTGCCGCTCATGGTCTCGGATGACTGCGCCGCCGGTCCGGATGTCCGCGGCGTCGTCTCGACGGCCGTCGCCCGGCTCGCGGCGCTGCCTTCCTCGAAGAGCAGTGCGTCCTGCTCGCGATTCATGATGAGCGTGCCTTTGGTTCCCATGTACATCTCGTAGTAGTCGTCGAACGCATTCGACTCGATCGAGGAGAACATGGCGGTGCGGCCGCCGGGATAGTCGAACGTCGCGTAGACGTGGTCGAACACCTCGCGGTTGCCCTCAGGAAAACGGTAGACGCCGCCCGACGCGACCACGGCTTCGGGAGCGGCGCCGAGGAACCAGTTGGCGGCATTGATCTGGTGGCTGCAGAGCTCGGCCATCAGGCCCTGTGAATATTTCCAGTACAGCCGCCAGTTGAGCAGGTGATCCCAGTCGGGGTAACCCCACTTCGCGGGGCTGTAGTCGGGCGCCGGCGGCTCACCCTTGCGGCGCCAGGAACCGTTGCGGTGCCAGGCGAGCCGGACGTGATAGACATCGCCGAGCGTGCCTGTCTTGATGATGCCGTCGTAGGCGGCCTGGTACATCGGGCTCGACAGGCGTTGGTAGCCGATCTCGAGCACTCTGTTGTTCTTGCGCGCAGCGGCGAGCATGCGCTCGCAGCTCGCGACGTCCCAGGCCATCATCTTCTCGCAGAGCACGTGCTTGCCGGCGTCCAGACAGCCGACGGCGAGATCGGCGTGTGCCCAGAGCGGCGGCGCCATGATGACCGCCTCGAGGTCCTCGTTCTGGAGCATGTCCTGCCACTCGACGTAATGGCGCGCGGCAGGCCACGCGTTCTTCGCCGTCACCTCGTCGGCGGCCTTGAGACTGTTCGGGTTGATGTCGCAGAGCGCGCGCACCTCGGCGTACGCCGGGTCGACGTTGCCGAGCAGCGATCGGCCCTGACTTCCAACGCCGATGAATCCGACGCGAACCGGTCCGCCTCGCACCGGGCCCTTGAGCGCCGCCGACACACCGAGCGCCGCCAGTGCCGGCGTGCCGGCGAGCACCTTCAGGAAATTGCGGCGGCCCTGCTCGATCTGTTCGGGCGTCAGGTTCATAGGGGGATCCTCGTCGGGGTTAGGTCTCGGTTCTCTGGCCGCGTTCGAGAGCTCCAGGTACCTGGTCCACCCCCGCGATGAGCCCAGTGCGAAACGACCACAGCACCAGCACGGCCGCCCCTTCGATGAGGTTTTTGTTGACGATGAGATACGTGCCCTCGGCCCTGGCCTCGGGTAAGCCCAGCGGAATCGCCGACAGGTAGAACAGCGCGAGGAGGCCGAGCGCGCCGATGCAGCCGGCCTGCGTAAAGAGCCCAAGCATCAAGCTCAGTCCGACCGCGACGAGGAGCGACGCAACCGCGAGGTCGAGCGTGCCGATCCACGACGCGTTGCCGAGCGAGTGAAACACGTCGGCCAGAGGGCCTGTCGCCGCCTTGAGGTAACCGGCAGATGACCACGCGGCCTCCGGCGCCCCGGCACGGCCCCACGCGGGCTGCAGCAGCTTGGTGTATCCCTCGTAGAGAAAATGCCAGCCGACGAGCGTGCGGAGGGCGACGAGCGTGGCTTGCTGAAGCGACGACAGGGTGAGGGAGCTGTGCATCGGGTCGCCTTGCTGCTTAGTAACACTCGGTCCGCATTACTCAGCGCTCGCGGGGCCCCACCCCCGCTCGCTTTCGCGCGGCGACTTCGCGCCGCGCTCGGGCCGCGGGCGCTGCGCCATTGTCTTGATCATCACGCCCGCGCCTCTTCCGAACACCTGAGGCACGTTCGATCCATCGTCCGGCGTCACGATCGCCATGACGTTCGGATGCGCGGCGCAATAACGCTCGGCGAGCGCAGCGCCGCCGATGAGAAACGCCGTCGACAGCGCATCGGCGAGTGCGGCGCTCGGTGCGATGACGCTTGCGCTCAGCACTCCCGCCGCCGGCCAGCCGGTGCGGGGGTCAATCACGTGGCCGTACCGCGTGCCGTCGGCGATGACGAACTGCTCGCCGGCGCCGCTCGTACCGATCGCGGTGTCACGCAGCCAGACGTGGGCGAGCGGGCGATCCCCTCCGGCATCATCGGCGCGGGCGGCAACGATTTCGACGTACCACCCGGCGTCCCGGCCACCGATTGCGAGCAGGCTGCTGCGCCCGGCCGAAAGCAGCGCATGGCCGCCGCCCGATGCGCGCAGGTTGATGGCCACGCGATCGAGGGCATATCCCTTTCCGATGGCGCCGAAATTGAGCTCCATCCCGGGACGCCGGAACCGCACGGTGCGCTGCCCGCGATCAAGGTCGACGGCATCGAATCCGACCAGCGCTCGGGCGGCGTCGATTGCCTCTCGCGACGGCAAGCGCCCTTCACGCTGGAGGAATCCCCAGCATCGGCTGAGGGGCGTCGACGTGATGTCAAAGGCACCAGCGGTGTCGCGGTGGACCTGGCCGCACTGCGCCAGCAATTCGAACATCGTCTCGTCGATCGCGACCGGCTCGGAGGCTGCTCGACGGTTTACGTAACTTGTCGCGCTCTCCTCGCGAAAGACGCTGAGCTGGTCTTCGAGGCAGTCGATTTCATTGAGTGCCCCGCGGGCGGCGGGCACATCGGCGACGTCCTGGCTCGCAAGGGTGATCTCGAACCGGCAGGCCATGGCGCGCCGGTGGACGCGGACCCAGTAGTCCTCGCCGATCGACCGGCGCCCGGCCGTTCCGGTGAGGAAATCGCGCCGGCTCCGCCTGTACGGAGCGCTCTCCGCGAAATCGACGAGGGCGAGGGTGTCGGGCTGGGGCATTGGACCCGGGGAGAGAGTATTGGCCGCAAAACGGCCAATGTCAACGGATCATATATGATATGCCGCCCGATCCAACCGGCGGAGGTTCATGGCCGGGCACCGGCCGGACGGGTCCCCCGTGTCCCGAGGTAATACCCCGTCATGGGCACGTGCGGGTAGCCCATGGACCGATGCGTGACGTCGTTGCGGTACAGCGCGTCCTGCATCAGGGTGACGCGACGGTCGGACGCTCGAATCGCGGTCGAATACACTCGAAGCTGTCCGTTCCAAAAGGTCACGATCTCCTCGCGCCAATCGCCAAAAAGATCGGCGACCTGGTGCACGGCGCCTTCGGTCCGCCCCAGTTCCGCCCCCCTCCACTTCGCGATCGAGCCACGGCTGTGAAGCTCGCGCAGCAGATCGCCATCCCACCAGACGAGCTCGTTCTGCGGCGGCACGGCCCCCGGAATGATCTGTCCCTTCGAGGTGAAGAAGAACTTATCGCCCCACACCTCCATGCCCGGGAACGTGGGATCGATGTCGCCGGCGAGCCCGCCAGCGATCTGGTTGTCGCGACTCGGCTCCCGGACGCCAAACAAGAGCGTCCCGGTTTTCGCGTCCCACAGGCTCACGCCGTTCTGCGGATGAGGATCCTCGATCGTGTACCAGACCTCGAGGCCCTGGTGCGTGGGGTCGATGTCGGACAGGTAGAACCGATCGCCATGTCCCATCCCGGTTCCCCACATCGTGCGCCCATCGTTGTCGATCGCGACTGATCCGTTCAGGATCTCGTCGAAACCGTCGCCATCGATGTCGCCGACCTTGATGCTGTGCTGGCCCTGACCCTGGTATTTGAACGGCTGGCGCTCGTTGGTCCAACGCCAGATCTTCTGCAGGGCGCCGTTGTGCAGCGTCCACGCGTCCACTTTCATCAAGCCGTACGTGCCGCGCACGACGAGAAGGCTCGGCGTCTTCCCATCGAGATACGCCACGCCCAGCATGTGACGGCTCGATCGATTGCCGGTGCGATCGGCCCAGTCCTCGGGCTGGCCACGCTCGATCCAGTCGACCTTCGCGATTTCCCTGCCGGTGTCTCCCGCATACACCGAAAGGTACTCGGGGCCCTGAAGCACGAAGCCTCTGCCGCCGTCGAGCGCCTGCTCGCGGGTGGCAGCATAGGGCGCGGTCCGCAGACAGACCTCGGCTTTGCCGTCGCCATCGAGATCGCGCACGACCATCGGCGAGAACCAGATTCCGTGGTTGACGTTCCAGCCAAGATCGATGCGCCACAAGAATGCGCCGGTTTTCCCGTCGTAGCCGTCGATCTTGTAGCTCTCCTTGCTCGGGACCTGACGCCCAGGATCGACGGATCCGGCGGGGTGCTTGACGACGAAGTCATACGCGCCGTCGCCGTTGAGATCGCCGACGCCTACGCGGTCGACGCTCCGCACGTCGTCGCGCAGCGTGATGGCCTTGTATCGGTCGAGCGGAGCACCCGTCCAGACGTCGCCTGCCGAGGCACCACGCTCGCGCCCGCTCACGACGGCCGCGACGCGCCAGCTGCTGTCCGGATCCGTGGCGCCACGGTCGACAAAGTCGGTAGTGGCAGCGATCGGCGTGGCGTTCAGCCTGGCCTCGCCGACGCTCGACCTCCGATAGACGTTGAAGCGCACGTTCGCCGGATCGGTGTCGAGGAGCCTCCAGCTCAAGTGGACCCCTCCACCCTCCGCAGCCATCGCCACGACGCCGCGATCGAGCGTCTCGCGAATGCGGTTGGCCGCCCATCCGAGCGGCGTGCCGGCCTTGTACAGCGGGTCCATCGCGTAGAAGTTCAGATTCGGCGGGATCTCCTCCGGCGTGAGCGGTCGCAGGCCCTGTTCGTTGTTCTCCGGCGGCCGCGTCGAGGAGATGGGCGGAGGTTGTGGTGGTGCTTGTTGATGTGCGACGGCGATGGCGACCGCCAGGGCCGCCATTGCCCCCTTCAACGTCGAGGCCGTGTGCACGTGCCGATCCTTTGGCTCAGAAGTCGAACCTCACCTTGATCCTACCCCCAGCGGACGCCCGGACCGGAACTGCGTGATGCCCGACATCTGCCAGTCCCTGACGATGCGCGCTGACGACGGAGTTTCCGCTGCCCGGTTTGCCCGGCGCACCGAACGGCACGCGTACACCACCATGGCATTCCACACATGCGGCTGATCGTTCACACCGACCGCCCAGTCCTGATCGAAGTTGTATCCGGTCGCGCGCGGCGAGGTTGTCTTCGGTCCTGCTATAGGTGTAGTTGAAGCTCACCGTCAGCCCCTCCTCGATCGCCGTTTCTCGACGGTGAGCTGGAGGGAGTCGCTAGTTCGACCACGCCCACGTTTCCGTAGACGTCGGTGACGCCGCACTGGCGGCAAGGGCCGCAACATCTGCGGATCGTACCCGAGGTTGGGCGGCAGACTGTGCCGGGCACGATCGCCTGGCCGCGCCAGTTGGCCGGCGTGGCCTGCTGCGTGAGCAGGTTGCCCAGGACGAGATACTGCGGATCGAGCTGGTTCGGTAGACCCGCGGCCGGCGCCGCCGAGGATCGCCGCGACTACCGGCGTGGTCGCGCCGACCGTGATCATCTCGTCTACCGCGCGCTGGACCCGGCATTCCAGTTCTGATAGCGCGGAGGCCGCCCGCCGATTCCGTCCCCTGTCTCGCCGCCACCGCTCCACGCCCTCGTCGGCCGCGTTGGCGTCGGTCGGACGCGGGCGCGGCCGCCATGTTCCGTTGTCGCCGGATCGGGTGTTGGCGCTCTGACGGCGTTCCGCCCTGGTTCCCGTCCCGTGCGCGCACCGGCGCGCCCACCGTCGCGCCGCGCCGCGCTGTGTCCGTCGTCGCACTTGACTCTCTCGTGGGCTGTGCGTCGCCGCCGCGGTCCGATCGCGCCGTGTGTTCTATCGGTTCGACGCCGCGGAGTTCCCGTCTCCCGCACTGCACGGCCCCTCGTTACCCTCCCACGCGCGTTCCGCAGATCTGCGTTCTTACTACCAGCCGTCTTATACCTCTGTTACGCTTCTTGTTGTCTTAGCGCATCCTAGATTTAGCGTCAGTTTCTCGCTCAGCTTGTATCTTCCTGCTCCCAGAACGCGTACGTGTAGTAGCTGCCTCTCTTCTCTACTTCTTTATCCTCTACCCACTTTCGTCTCTTTCAGATCACCCAGCAGTTAGCTCTCTTAGTCTTTCCCCTTCTCATTCATCAGCGTGCCCGTCTGTGCCGTAGCCCTTCCTTCTTAGCGTTGCTGTAGCCTAACTTCTCTTTGCTGCCTTACTTCCTCTCTCTCTCTTTCTCTTCCTTTCGCTGCTACTTTTTACCTTTACTTCATCTCTTTCTTTCCTTTCTTCCTGTTTTTGTTTTTCCTTTTTGTTGTAGTTGTTTAGTGCTCCGTGAACGCGCTGGCTTCATTACCTCGCCACTCAACAGGAGCAAGGTCCCCAGAATCAGCCGGCTGCGTCTCGGCATGTCGACTCCTTTGGAACGAACCCACGCTGAACGAAGGAAGCGCCGTTGGCGCCTTGAGAGGGACGGTACGCCTGAGCCGCGCGCCTGTCAAACTGGCGTTTCGCTACGCAAACCAGCACTGACGCCGATCCCGGTCATATATGATAGCCATCGCTGCCATGCGCAGGACGACACCGCCGTCTGATTCCACTGCCCCGTCCGCATCCGGCACGCCATGATTCACATCGATCGACTGCGCACTCCCCAGGATCTCGTCAGGCGGATCGACACGCTCTTCACGTTGTCGGCGCACAAGATCCGGGACCTCGAGACCACCTGGGAACCCGGGTCCGGTGCGCCCGTCTTCACCGTCAACGGGCGCTACACCGCGCGCGGGTGGACGGAGTGGACCGAAGGATTTCAGTACGGCGCGTCGCTCCTGCAGTTCGACGCCACTGGTGAACGGGAGTTCCTTGAGCTCGGCCGCGAGCGCACGCTGACGCGCATGGCGCCGCACCTCACCCACGTGGGCGTCCACGATCATGGGTTCAACAACGTCAGTACCTACGGTGCGTTGTGGCGGATGGCGCTCGAGGGCCGCATCGAAGCGACCGAGTGGGAGCGCCGGTTCTACGCCCTCGCGCTCAAAGTCAGCGGCGCGGTCCAGGCCCGGCGATGGACGCCCCTGCCAGACGGCGGCTACATCTACTCGTTCAACGGTGCCCACTCGCTCTTCGTCGATACCATCCGCTCGCTGCGCGCGCTCGCCCTCTCCCACCTGCTCGGTCATCGACTCGTCGAAGAGCAGGATGAACAGGTGAGCCTGCTGACCCGGCTCGTGCAGCACGCGCGTGCGACCGCGACCTACAACGTCTTCTATGCCATGTCGGGCGGACCGTTCGACGTGCGAGGACGAGTGGCGCACGAAAGCCTCTTCAACGTCGTGAACGGGACGTATCGAGGTCCGAGCACACAGCAGGGCTACTCGCCGTTCAGCACGTGGACGCGGGGACTCGCCTGGGCGATGCTCGGATTCGCCGAGCAGCTCGAATTCCTGTCGACGCTGACCGCCGACGCCCGCCAGGATTCGGGCGCCGCCGGCGCGGAGTCGGCGCTCGTCGACGCCGCCCGCGCCACGTGCGATTTCTACATCGATTCGGCTGCGTGCGCGGATGGCGTTCCCTACTGGGACACCGGCGCACCGGGCCTCTCGGCGCTCGGCGACTGGGGCGGCCGTGCATCCGATCCGTTCAACGATCATGAGCCCGTTGACAGCTCGGCCGCCGCCATCGGCGCCCAGGGGCTGCTGCGCTTCGGCCGGTTCCTGCAGCAGCGTGGCGACGATGGCACCAGGTACATCCAGGCGGGGCTGCGCGTGCTCGACACGCTGTTCGATGGTGCTGGACCGTACGTGAGCAGGGATTCCGGGCATCAGGGCCTGCTGCTGCATTCGGTCTATCACTGGCCGAACGGATGGGATCACGTTCCGCACGGGGCACGGACGCCGCGCGGCGAATCGAGCCAGTGGGGCGACTACCACGCGCGCGAGGCCGCGTTGTACGTGAAGCGCCTTGCCGAGGGTGGGCCGTACCTGGCGTTTTTTGGACCGGGGCGCTGACGGAGACTCGCGGCTTGCGGCTCGCGGCTGGCTGTTGCTAGATACAACGGCCAGCTGCGAACAGCGCACAGCCGGCGACTCGCGGCTCGCGGCTAGCTGCTGCTAAATACAACGGCCAGCTGCGACAACCAACAGCGAGCAGCCCGGCGGCTCGCGGCTAGTTGTTGCTAGATACAACAGCCAGCAGCGAACAGCGAGCAGCGAGTAACGAGCAGCCAGTAACGAGCAGCCATGACTGACATCTCATCGACGCACGCCGCGGTGCGCCCCGTCGCTCTCGTCACCGGCGGCACGCGCGGGATCGGGTTAGGGATCGCGCGCGCGCTCGCGCACGAAGGATGGGATCTGGTTCTCAGCGGGCTCAGGCCCGCAGCCGAGATCGCGCCCGTCGTCGCCGAGCTGCAGGCACTCGGCGGCAGCGTGACCTATGTCGCCGCCGACGTGTCGAGTCGCGACGCGCGCACGGCGCTCGCCGTCGCGGTGCGGACGCGCCACGGCGCGCTCAACGCCCTTATCAACAATGCCGGCCGCGCCCCGCGCGTGCGTGCCGATCTGCTCGAGGCGACCGAGGAGAGCTTCGAGGAGCTGATGCGAACGAACCTGCAGGGGCCGTACTTCCTCACCCAGGAACTGTCGCGCGACATGCTGGCGCGCCGAAAGGGGGACCCGGCGTTCCGCGCAGCGATCGTCTTCGTGACGTCGGTGTCGGCCGAGATGGCGTCGCCGAACCGCGGCGAGTACTGCGTCAGCAAGGCCGGCCTCGCGATGGCCGCCAGGCTGTTCGCCGCGCGGCTCGCGCCGGGTGGCATCCCCGTCTACGAGGTGCGCCCGGGGATCATCAGCACTGACATGACCGCCGGTGTTCGTCAGATGTACGACCAGCGCATCGCCGAGGGCCTGGTACCTGAACAGCGGTGGGGCCGCCCCGAGGACGTCGGCCGCGCCGTCGCCGCGCTCGTCCGGGGTGACTTGCCGTACGCGACCGGGAGCGTGATTCACATCGACGGCGGGTTGGCGGTGCCCAGGCTGTGAGCTCGGGGCTCGGGGCTCGGGGCTCGGGGCTCGGGGCTCGGGGCTCGGGGCTCGGGGCTCGGGGCTCGGGAAAGCATTCTGATCCCAGCCGCGCGATTGTGATCGGAATGCTCTTCCGAACCTCGAGCCCCGAACCCCGAGACCCGGATCCTGCATGCCTTGCTACGCGTCCCGCACGGTAAAACGTCTTGCGAACGGGTAACGGGAGGGTAACGGCTGAAGATTACGCACAAACTTGCCTGATTCGTCGCTTTTGCAACCCGGCATCCGGGCATGGTATGCTTCGCAGCGTTTCGCTATGAAGAACGTGCCCGAGGTAATGCATGAAGCCGAAGCCACCGTCGCGCGATCCCTATCTCGTGAAGTCGGTGATGCACTCATCCGAGGTGCTGGCGGCGTTTCGCTCATCGGGTGAAGCGCTCCCGCTTCGTGAAGTCGTGGCCCGCAGCAGCCTTCCCAAGAGCATGGCCTTCCGGCTCTTGTACACTCTCGAACGCTGCGGCATGATCGAAAAGGTCGGCGAGAATCTCTATCGATCGTACTGTACGGCCGTTCCGCCAAAAGCCATATCGCCTCGGTTACGCGGCGCAGGGCACCGACTACCAGTTCTCCAAAGAAATCTCCGACGGTTTGCAGCGCGCGGCGGCCGCGCAGGGCATCGAGCTCATCTCTGTCGACAACCGCTACAGCCCGAAGATTGCGCAGCGCAACGCCGACGTGCTCGTGCGCGAGAAAGTCGACCTGGTGATCGAGTTCCAGACCGACGAGCACGTCGCGCCGATCGTCGCGGCGAAGTACCGCGAAGCGAACATCCCGCTCATCGCGATCGAGATCCCGCATCCGGGCGCGACCTACTTTGGCGCCAACAACTACGAGGCGGGGCTCATCGGCGGCCGTTACCTGGGCCGCTGGGCGAAGCAGCACTGGCCGGGCGAGGTGGACGAGATCGCGATGATCGCGCTCCAGCGCGCCGGCAGCCTGCCCAAGATGCGTCTGACGGGCATGCTCGTCGGAATGAAAGAAGTCTATCCGCAGCTCGAGAACTGCCGCGTGACCTACCTCGATGGCGACGGCAATCTCGGCCCGAGCTTCGAAGCCATGCGCAAGCACCTGCGGACGTCGAAATCCCGCCGGCTCCTGGTCGGAGCGATCAACGATCCCAGCGCGCTCGGCGCGCTGCGTGCGTTTCAGGAAGCCGGGCGCGCGGAGAGCTGCGCCGTCATGGGGCAGAACGCATCACCGGAAGGACGCGCTGAGCTGCGCGAGGTGGGCACGCGCCTCATCGGTTCGGTCGCGTATTTTCCCGAGAAGTACGGCACCGAAATCGTCGCCGTCGCGCTCGACATCCTGCACCGACGGCCTGTGCCGCCAGCCGTCTTCGTCAAGCACCAGCTGGTCACGCCCGAGACCGTCGATCACATCTATCCCAACGATCGCCTGATGCAGGTCGCGACGCGGTAGCCGAGCCGGTCAGGATTTCACGGCAAACCTTCACGAAGTTCGCGAAGATCCGAAGAGCGCGAAGGAAGTTTCACATGCGAACGGGCCGACGGCCTCACCTCACGATGAACACGATGGTACGATGGGCACGATGAGACTTTCTGAAGGAATCATCGTGTCCATCGTTTCATCGTGCCCATCGTGACATGATCGTGGTCAGTCCGGTCGTGACCTGACCTCACCAGGCTCAGCGCAGGAACGCCTCCGGCAACCCGCCGTCCACCGGAATCACATGCCCCGTGGTCTTGGCGCTCTCGTCGCCGGCCAGCCAGCAGATCGCGTTGGCGCAATCTACGGGCAGGATCGGCCGCCGCGTGATCGTGCGGCGCGCGTAGAAGTCGGCGAGCTTCGACCTGAGGCTCTCGACCGATTCTGATTCGTCGAAGGCAATCTCGTACTTCTTCAACGACACCATCACGCGATCCTTCGGGAACATCGCCGAGCCGGCGACGACGGTCGCCGGCGCGATGCCGTTGACGCGGACGACCGGCCCGAGGCCCATCGCCAGTTCGCGGATCAGGTGATTGATGGCCGCCTTGCTGACATCGTACGGCTCGCTGCCGAACTTGGGCACGACCGCGTTGGCCGAGCTCGTCAGGACAATCGAGGCGGCCAGCCCCTGATCCTTGAGGATCTTCGCGGCCTCGTCAGCGAGCACGTAGTTGCTGGTGACGTTGACGTGCATCGCCTTCGCCCAGGTCTCTTCGGGCGGCGTGCCGGGCGCCGGCGTCGGATAGATCGCCGCGGTGTTGACGACGGCGTCGATACCGCCGAAGCGGTTGACCGTCGCGCGGAACGCGGCCGCGATGCTCTCGCGCGACGTCAGGTCGAGCGCCGTCGCCAGGACCATCTCCTTCGACGAAAGTGCCGCCGCCTCTTTCGCGGCCTCTTCGGCACTCGCAGCGTTCATGTCGGCCACAACGACGTGTCCGCCGCGCTTCGCAATCTGCAGCGCCACTTCCCGGCCGATGCCGCTCGCTCCGCCGATAACGACGACGATCTTCCGGCTGAACTCGCGCTCGGGCGGCATCCGCTGGAGCTTTGCCTCCTCGAGCGCCCAGTACTCGATCTTGAACGCTTCCGATCGCGGCAGCGCGACGTAGTTCTCGAAGCTCTTGAAATCGGCCGCTTGCGCGGCGTGCCTGGCCTGCGGTGGCCCGCCTTCGGGCGCGCCGCTTCGCGCGGCGCCGAGCGCGTTCGCGCCAGACATCACGTGAATGGCATTGACGAAGAACTCCGAGGTGATGCGCGCTTCGCGCTTGTCCTTGCCGAAGCCGAACAGCCCGAGCCCAGGAATCACGACGACCGACGGGTTCGAATCACGCAGCGCCGGCGAATCGGGAAGCGCATGCGCCTTGTAGTAGGCGGCGTAATCCTGGCGGTACTGTACGAGCCGCTCGGCGATGCGCGTCTTGAGCGCCGGCAGCCCATCGGCCGCGCCGTCGAATGGCACATAGAGCGGCGAGATGCGCGTGCGCAGGAAGTGATCGGGACAGCTCGTGCCCATCTGGCAAAGCGACTCCGCCCACGTCGCGTTCGCGAACGCGCTCGCGTCCTCTCCGCCGTCGTAGTGCGCGATGACGCGCCGGTTCGACGACACCGCGCCGCGCAGATACGGCAGGATCCCGTTGACGAGCGCCTCGCGCCCCGCCGCGGTCGCCGCCGAGGCCCCACCGAAGAGCGGCCGTCCGGCGCGCTTGGCGTGGTCCTGCACGAACTCGCCCATCTGATCGATGGTCTTGATGCTGTTGACGTACGCGTCCTGCTGCGTGTCGCCCCACGTGAACAACCCGTGCCCGCCGAGCACGATCCCGTCGCAGCCCGGAGTCGCCTCGACGGCCTTCCGCAGCATCAGCGCCAGCTCGAACCCGGGCCGCTGCCACGGCACCCACGTGATGCGCCGGCCGTACTTCTTGTTGAACTCGTCCAGCTTCTGCTTGCCATTGGCGCTCGCCGCAAGCGCGATCGCCCAATCGGGGTGCAGGTGGTCGACGTGCGGGAACGGCAGGAAGGCATGCAGCGCCGTATCGATCGACGCCGCGACGCGGTTCTCGCCAAACGCGCAGAGCGGGTAGTAGCCGACCATCTCGTCTTCGTGCGCCTCGCCACGATAGCGCCCGACGAGATCGTTCAGCTTTTCCATGTAGAGCACGGCGAAGCCCGACGAGCCTATCGACGCGAGGTCGCCGCCGCTGCCCTTGACCGCCATGACGCGCCGCGGCTCGCCGGTCAGCGGATCGGGCAGGTCGAACTTCGAGCTCGTGTTCCCGCCGCCGAAGTTCGTGATGCGGAGATCCGCGCCGAGCAGGTTCGAACGGTAGCGAAGCAATTCAAGCGGTTTCGCCTCGAGCGCCGCCGCTTCGCGGGCGTCCCACAGGTTCTTGAGGAAGGTCGTTTCGAGCGTAGGGGTCTCAGACACAGGTCGGCTCCAGGTATTCCGAAAAACGTCGGTAGTGCGCGTTCCAGGCCTCAGGCGCAACGGGCTCGAAGCGCTCGACCGGGAACGAATGTTCGATAATCCGCCGTGCCTCGGCGAGCGAGGACACAGCTTTGGTCGCCACCATCTGCATGGCGATGTTGCCGAGCGCACTCGCCTCGACCGGTCCCGCCACGACGGTCCGGCCGGTCGCGTCGGCCGTGAACTGATTCAGCAGACGGTTCCGCGAGCCGCCCCCGACGATGCGAATCTCGGTGATCGCAGTCCCGGTCAGCTCTTCCATCGATTCGAGCACTACCCGGTACTTGAACGCGAGGCTCTCGACGATCGCGCGCGCGTATCCGGGCGGACCCTCAGGCTCGGGCTGGCCCGTTTCCCGGCAGTAGTCGGCGATCGCCGCCACCATGCTCCGCGGGTGGAGGAAGGTCGGATGGTCGGGGTCGAAAAGCGATCGAAAGGCCGGCCGCGATTCGGCGGCGAGCGACAGCAGCTCGTCGTACGCGAAGTGATGCCCCTGCTCGGCCCAGTTGCGCCGGCACGCCTGCAGCAGCCAGAGCCCGGCGATGTTCTTCAGCAGCCGCGTCGTGCCGCAGACGCCGCCCTCGTTGGTGAAATTCAACTCGCGCGCGCGCGGCGTGATCACCGGCGCGTCGAGCTCGGTGCCGAGGAGCGACCACGTGCCGGAGCTGATAAACGCGCGGTGACCGTCCGCGCGCACGGCGGCGACGGCGGACCCCGTGTCGTGGCACGCGGGCGCAATGACGCGCGTGCCGCGCAGCGACGGATGCGCGTCGGCGCCGACGTAGCCGATCAGCGTGCCGGCCTCGACGACGCGCGGCAGGATTCGCGTCGGCACGTCGAGCACCTGCAGCAGATCGATCGCCCACGACCTCGTCCGCGCATCGATGAACTGCGTCGTGGTTGCGTTGGTGAACTCCGCGGTCATCTCGCCCGTGAGCCAGTAGTTGACGAGATCCGGGATCGTGCCGAAGGAAATGGCGGCGTCGATGAGCCGGGGCGTCGCCCGGCACGCGGCGTACAGCTGATAGAGCGTGTTGAACGGAAGGAACTGGATGCCCGTGACGGCGTAAATCTCGTCAGCGGTGACGCGCTCGAACACGGCCTCCATGATGCCGTCGGTGCGCTTGTCGCGATAGTGATACGGGTTCTGCAGGAGGACGCCCTGCTCGCCGACGAGCGCATAGTCGCATCCCCACGCGTCGACGCCGATGCTGTCGACAGGTGTTCCGGCGACGCGCTCCATCCCCTGCTTGAGCTCGAGCCAGATCCGCAACACGTCCCAGTGGAGGGATCCGTTCTGGCGGACGGGCTCGTTGACGAACCGATGGATTTCGCTGACGTCGAGCACTCCGGCGCGCAGCCGTCCGAGCATGGCACGGCCGCTCTCGGCTCCGAGATCGAACGCCAGAAAATGAGCGCCTGCAGACATCGTGGCTTCTACGCTGGGCCTTGCCGGTTACCGGTTCCTACCTGCTTGCCTCGCCGAAGCAACGCGGCCCCGCGTTGCGAAGGGGGTCCCGCCAATCCCCTCGTTACGAAGGCGCGTTGCGAAGGCGCACCTGTCGCGCCGAGGCAGCAGTCGACTTCCTCGTTGCGAAGGCGGACCTGTCTCGCCGAAGCAAGGGTGACCCCCGCCTTGCGAAGCGGACCTGTCTCGCCGAAGCAAGGCTGACCTCCCCTTGCGAAGGCGGAGCACAGAATACGCTGTCCGCAGACCCGCATAAAGCCTGTTTCGGCGGCTGCCGCCCTGTTTCGCAAACCGGAACGGGCGCCCGGCGGCCGGAGGGGCGGGCGGGGGTGGCCTTGGCCGTGTTTATCGGGCTGTCGAGGCCGCGAACCGCTGAAAAGACTGGGGCGGGAGCCTGTTGGGACCGGCGTCCGGGGTCTGGCCCTATTTCGACCTGTAAAACAGCGGCAGCGGCGCCGAATCAGCTGGCGCAAAAGTGGTCGGACCAGATCCGCAACACCCCGGAGAGGCGGTAGGACCTACTTGGTGAACCCCCGCCCCCGGAGCCAGTTCGTGAGCAGGACGGGCCAGGCAGAAAGCGACGGATCGCCCAGGGCGAGGCCGACCCCATGGGGACCGTTTTCGAAGATATGGAGCTCGGCCGGCACCTTCGCGCGGCGCAGCGCCAGGTAGAAACGGACGCTGTTCTCGGCGACGACGCCGGTGTCCGCGTTGGTGTGAAAGAGGAAGGTCGGGGGCGTGGCGGCGGTCACCCGCAGATCGTTCGAGAGATCTTCAATGAGCTTCGGATCGGGATTCTCCCCGAGGAGATTCCTGACCGATCCACTGTGCGCGATGGCTGGATCGAACGAGATGACCGGATAGGCGAGAATCAGAAAATCCGGCCGGCAGCCGGCGCGATCGATGGGATCGGTCGCATCCGGCTCTCCCCCGTCGAAATGGGTCCCGGCGGTCGCCGCAAGGTGTCCACCCGCCGAGAAGCCCATGATGCCGATGCGGTCGGGCGCCAGCCCAAGCTCTGGCGCCCGGGCGCGCACGAGGCGGATCGCCCGCTGCGCGTCGCCGAGCTCGATCGGATGGTGATACTTCGGGCCGAGACGGTACTTGAGGACGAACGCCGTCACCCCGGCCGCGTTCAGCAGGTTGGCGACCTGGCGCCCCTCATGATTCGACGCGAGCGCCCCATAACCGCCGCCCGGCGCGACGATGATGGATGCGCCCGATGGCTGGCGCGCGCGGTAGATGGTGAGGGTGGGTCGATCGGCATCCTCTTTACCGAGCGCCCCCGGAGCGCCGTCGGGCCACAGCAGCACGGTCTCGGGCTCGGCGTTGGGGTTGGGCCTGGCCTGAGCCGGCGCCGGCGTCTGCGCGTGCAGCACTCCCGCGCCGAAGGTCGTAGTCATCGTCACGGCCGTTGCGAGAAGAACGCACGCCAACCTCATGAATCCCCCTGAACCTGATGAACCTGGTCTTATCCGGGGGACTTTGTCCCCGGACCCCCTTACACGCTCGCTCGCTGGGACCCCGACGCCCCGCTCCGCTCGCGTGGCTCACTCGCTTTCGCTCGTTCGCGCTGGTTATGAGACAGCTTGTAGTGAACCTTACTGAACCCTAAGACCCTGCGAACCAGCGAAATGAGAGCACACCGCCTTGGATGAGGCAAGGTGTTGGGCTTATAAGATCCCTGAATGACCGTGACTCTCTGGCATGCGTTAAGATCGCCTGCCGTGGAACCGGTTCCAGTTACTCACCCGACTTGAGGAAGGCACTGCTGATGCGATTCGTGACCCGTGCACCGCGATCCCTCTCCCTGTTGATCGGTGGCGCGATCGCCGTGTGGATCGCGACGCTGTCCCCGCGCATCCCCGGGCTGCCGATTGCCGATGCCGCGGCCCTGGCGCAGACGAGCGCCCAGGGTGCGGCCGCAGCGGGACGTCCCTTGAAGGTCCTCTTTCTCGGCCAGGATCAACCGCCGCACCCGGCCGCCGCGGTGTTCCAGTCGCTCGCCGCGCCGCTCGCACGGCGCGGCATCCAGTTGACGCCCGTGCTCACGACCGCGGCGTTGACGGACAGGCTCTCGTATTACGACGGCCTGATCCTCTACGGCAATCAAGCGACGCTGGCGCCCGATCAGGAAAAGGCGTTGATTGATTTCGTCGAGAGCGGCAAGGGCGTCGTCGGCATTCATTCCGCGATCGAGATGTTCGCCGGATCCGCGAGGTACGCCTCGCTCCTCGGCGGGCAGGGCAAGACGCAGGGCGGCGGCGACTTCACTGCGGACATCGTCGCCCCGACGCATCCGGCGATGCAGGGCGTCAAGCCGTTCCAATCGTGGGACGAGTCCGTCACCTACACGAATCAGAACGCCGCCGATCGCACGGTGCTGATGGAGCGGGCCGACGGCGGCGCGCGCACGCCGTACGCGTGGGCGCGGACGCAGGGCAAGGGCCGCGTGTTCTACACCGCCTACGGCCACGACCAGCGCACCTGGAACAATCCCGGATTCCAGACGCTGATCGAGAAGGCCATCGTGTGGTCGGTGGCGGATGCAGCGCGCCAGGCGTTTTCGCAGCTCAAGATGCCGGAGGTCAACTACGTGGACGGCATGATGGTGCCGAACTACGAGAACCGGCAGCCACCGCCGAAGTATCAACTGCCGTTCGTCGAGGAAGACGCGCGCAAGTTCATCCACGTGCCGGCGGAGTTCTCGCTCGATCTCTTCGCGGCCGAGCCCGACATCGTCAAGCCGATCGCGTTCGCGTTCGACGAGCGCGGACGGATGTGGATCGCCGAGACGGTGGACTACCCGAACGAGGCGCTGAAGGGCGCGCCCGGCGACGATCGCATCCGCATCCTCGAGGACACCAACGGCGACGGCAAGGCGGACAAGTTCACGCTCTTCGCCGAGCACCTGAACATCCCGACCAGCCTGGTCTTCGCGAACGGCGGCCTGATCGTCGCGCAGGCGCCGCACATCCTTTTCCTCAAGGACACCAACGGCGACGACAAGGCCGACGAGCGGAAGATTCTCAGCACCGGCTGGGGCCAGGGCGACACGCACGCGGTGCTGTCGCAGCTGCAGTACGGTCTCGACAATTACATCTGGGGCGTCGTCGGCTACTCAGGCTTCAACGGCGAGATCAACGGCAAGAAGTATCAGTTCGGGCAGGCGGCGTTCAGGTTCAGGCCTGACGGCAGCGACTTCGAGGTGATGACGGGATCGACGAACAACACGTGGGGCCTCGGCTTCACCGAGACGTTCGACGTCTTCGGCTCGACCGCGAACAACGATCCGAGCTGGTACATGGCGATTCCGAACCGCCTGTTCGAGAGCGTCGAGGGTCTGCCGCAGCCGGGACAGCGCGGCGTCGGTTCCGGCTATCAGAGCGCGGCGGCGTTCTACAACGTGCACCCGTTGACGCCGTACATCCGGCAGGTGGACGTGTTCAACGGCTACACCGCCGCCGCGGGACACTACTTCTACACAGCGCGACAATTCCCGAAGGAGTACCGGAATCGCATCGCGTTCATCAACGAGCCGACCGCGCACTTGATCGGACAGGGTGTGGTCGAGCCGCAGGGCGCCGGGTACGTGACGCGCGACGGCTGGAACCTCGCGGCCGGCGCCGAAGAATGGTTCGCGCCGGTGCACACGCAGGTCGGGCCTGATGGCGGGGTGTGGTTCTCCGACTGGTACAACTTCATCATCCAGCACAATCCGACGCCGCCGAACTTCAGCAACGGATCCGGCAACGCCTACGAGTCGTCTCTTCGCGATCACCGCCGCGGCCGCATCTATCGCATCGCGTACAAGGGCGCGACCGCGCCGCCGAAGCGATCGCTCTCGACCAGCGACACGGCCGGCCTGTTGAGCGCGCTGGCGTCGGACAACATGCTGTGGCGGTCGCACGCGCAGCGGCTGCTGGTCGAGCGCGGACAGAAGGACGTCGTGCCGCAGCTCGTCAAGCTGGTGCAGAACACGTCTGTCGATGCCATCGGGATCAACGGCGGCGCGATGCACGCGCTGTGGACGCTGAAGGGCCTCGGCGCGATCGAGGAGCCGAGCTCGGAGGCGACCAAGGCGGCGGTGTCGGCGCTCAAGCATCCGTCCGCGGGCGTGCGGAAGGCGGCAGTAATGGTGCTGCCGAAGTCGTCGTACGGCGCCGGCGTGGTCATGGGCGCAAAGCTGCTTCAGGATCCCGATCTCCACACGCGCCTCGCGGTCGTGCTCGCGATCGCGGAGATGCCCGAATTTGTGGAAATCGGCACCGAACTCTATCGCGAGAGCCAGAAGCCGGAGAACTTCAGCGACAAATGGCTGAGTCGCGCGTTCTACATCGCGGCGACGCGGCACAAGACGTCGTTCACGACGGCGTACAAGGCGGATAAGAACGCGGTGCCGTTCGACGCGCTGCCGATCGCGATCCGGCTCGGCACGCTCAAGCCTGACTGGCGCGCGCCGAACGCCAAGGACGTCGCCGCCGACTGGAAGGACATGCAGGTCCCGGGCAACTGGGAGTCGCGCGGGCTGCCGGATTTCGACGGCGTCGTGTGGTTCACGCGGACCATTGACGTGCCCGCCGGCACGGGCGACGCGAGCCTGTCGCTCGGCGCGATTCGCACCTCGTCGGAGGTGTGGGTGAACGGCATCCAGGTCACGCAGCCGGGCGGCGGCCGCGGCGGCGGTGGCGGCCGCGGCCAGGCGCCGCCCCCGCACACGCTCCCGACAGGCACGCTCAAGCCGGGACCGAACCAGATCACGGTGCGCATCCAGAATCCGCGCAACGACGGCGGCTTCATCGGCACGCCCGAGCAGCTGTTCGTGCAGGTCGGCGAGAACAAGACCGCGGTTGCCGGGCCGTGGAAGTATCGCGTCGAGCGGCAGACCAACGCCGGCACGCTGTATTCGAAGCCGGGCGAACTGGCCGCACACGTGGCGTTCACCGTCGGCGGCGGTTCAACGGGCGCGGCGGGCGCGAGCCTCAAGCCGGTTGCGCCGCCGGCGCCGGACGTCACGCTGCGCATCGCCGCGGTGCCCGGCCAGCTCAAGTTCGATCTCGCCGAGCTGACGGTCGCGCCGAACCAGATCGTCGAGATCGTGTTCGCCAACCCGGACGCGATGCAGCACAACTTCGTGCTCGGCGCATCGGGTTCGCTCGACGCGATTGGTACGGCGTCGGACAAGCTCGCGACGTCGCCGGCGGGTCTCGCGCAGGGCTACGTGCCCGACATGCCGCAGGTCCTCTTCTCGACGAAGCTCGTCGAGCCGAACGAAACTATGCGGTTCCAGTTCAAGGCGCCAGCCACAACCGGCGACTACCCGTACCTCTGCACGTTCCCGGCGCACTGGCGCGTGATGAACGGCGTGCTGCACGTCGTGCAACCGCAGGGGCGCGGAGGGCGGGGGGCGCATTAGAGGGAGTCGGGCTTTAGGCTCTGGGCTCTCGGCTCTTGGATTACTGTGAGAACGCAATCGACCGGCCGTGTTCTCACACGGCCTGACGCTTGTTCGTGCTGGAAGGAATGCGGAATAGGCGGGAGCGTCGTATCAGCAGCGCCTGCGGCCCGAGCGCGGCGCGAAGTCGCCGCGCGAGAGCGAGCGGGGGTGCCCGCCTACGCGCGTCGCCGAGATTGCGGGCGACGCGCTACGGCGAGGTCTCGCCATAGCGCGCACCTTCGTGACCCGCGCGGAGGCGGAGGGCCCCGCGAGCATTGAGAAATGCAGACCAGATCTCTCGAGAAAAGCATCGAGGCATAGTCGATCAATGTCCGACAAGAAAGTTCGCGTCGCCATCATCGGGCTCGGATTCGGCGCCGAGTTCATTCCCATCTACCAGCGCCACCCGAACGCCGAGATGTACGCGATCTGCCGGCGTGACAAGAAAGACCTGGATGCGGTCGGCGACCGCTTCGGGATCAAGACGCGGTATGCGAGCTACGAGGAGCTGCTGAAGGATCCCAACGTCGACGCCGTCCACATCAACTCACCGATCGCCGACCACGCGCCGCAGTCGATCGCGGCGCTCGAGGCCGGCAAACACGTGGCCAGCACCGTGCCCGCGGCAACGACGGTCGACGAATGCCGGCAGATCGTCGAATCGCAGCGCAAGAGCGGCAAGGTCTACATGATGATGGAGACCGTCGTCTACAGCCGCGAGTACCTGTTCGCGAAAGAGCTGTACGAGAAGGGCGAGCTCGGGCGGATCCAGTTCATGCGCGGCAGCCATCAGCAGGACATGGACGGCTGGCCGGGTTACTGGGAGGGGTTCCCTCCGATGCACTACGCGACGCACTGCGTCAGCCCGTGCCTCGCGATCCTCGGCAAGCACGCCGAGCACGTCGTCTGTCACGGCTCGGGCCGGATCGACGACCACCTGATCGGCAAGTACGGCAGCCCGTTCGCGATCGAGACGGCGACCTTCAAGCTGCGCGATTCAGACGTCTCCGCCGAAGTCACGCGGAGCCTGTTCGCGACGGCACGGCAGTATCGCGAGAGCTTCGACGTCTACGGCTCGAAGAAGTCGTTCGAGTGGCAGCAGGTCGAGAACGAAGAACCGGTGATCCACACGAAGAGCACCAAGGAAAAGCCGCTCACCGAGGCACAGATTCCAGAACGCGTGAAGGTGCCGGACTACGCGCACCTCCTCCCCGAACCCATCCAGAAGTTCACGCTGCCGGCGGCGATCCAGGACGCCGAGCACCTGTCCTTCCTCCAGGGAGGAGGCCACGGCGGATCGCATCCGCACATGGTCCACAACTTCCTGCTGGCCTGCACGGGGCAGAAGGCCGCGATGCCGGACGCCGAGACGTCGGTCAACTGGACGATGGTCGGCATCTGCGCGCACCAGTCGGCGCTCAAGAACGGGGAGAAGATTGTGATTCCGAGATTCTGAGATTGGCTCAAGGCTGACTGCCCGTAGCGCGCAACTTTGACTTGCTGCATCAGCGACGGTGACGTAGATCTGAAGCTTCGCGCTTCGGGCGTTCAGCCTTGAGCCCTGAGCCCATTTTCGGCGTAATATCCCCCCATGAACCCCATCGGCATCACCAGCTGGATCTGGACGTCACCGCTCACCACCGACCGGTTCCCTGAGATCGCGCAGCACGTCGCGCGGCTCGGGTTCGACCTGCTCGAGGTTCCGATCGAGGGGACGGGCGATCTCGACTACAAAAAGGCCGCCGGCGTCGTCAAGGATCTCGGGCTGAGCACGAGCGTGTGCGCCGCGATGAGCCCGGACCGCGACCTGCTGCATGCGGACGCGAGCGTGCGTGCAACCGGCATGGCGTACGTGAAGCACTGCATCGAGGCCGCGCAGACGCTCGGCGCGACCAACGTGGTCGGTCCTCTCTATAGCGCGGTCGGGCGCACCTGGCAGGCCACCGCCGACGAGCGCAAGAAGGATATCGATCTGCTGGTCGGCGAGCTCAAGGACCTCGCGGGCTTCGCCGGCGAGCGCGGCGTCGTCATCTGCGTCGAGCCGCTCAACCGCTTCGAGACGAGCTTCCTCAATCTCGCTTCGCAGGCGATCGAGGTCGTCGATCGCGTCGGCCATCCCGCGTGCGGTCTTCTTCTCGATACCTTCCACATGAACATCGAGGAGCGATCGATCGGCGACGCGATTCGATCCGCCGGGCCGAGACTGAAGCACCTGCACGCGTGCGAGAACGATCGCGGCGCAGCGGGAACCGGTCATGTGCCGTGGGATGAAGTGGTGCAGGCCTGCCGGTCGATCAACTACCAGGGCCCGGCGGTGATCGAGTCGTTCACCTCCGCGGTGAAGTCGATCGCTCGCGCCGCCGCGATCTGGCGCCCGCTCGCCGAGACGCAGGATGGGCTCGCACAGGACGGACTGCGGTTCCTTCGTAGCAAGTTTTGAATACTGAATCCTGAATTCTGAATGACTTCCTTCCCCCTGCGTAAGAGCCGTTTCGTCTGGCGAAACGGCTCTTGACGCCCCCGACCTCCTGATCCACAATTCCACTCCCTGTAATCCGTTACACGACGGTCACGCGGCGAACACCAGTACTCGGCCCGCTCTGCGGAACGAGTCTTGGAAGCGAGGATTGCGCAATGGGGACGAGTACTGGCGCTCGGAGCACCTTCTGGGCGCTCGCGATCGGGTTGCTGATCTGCGTCAGCGAATTCCCGGTTGTCGTCGAAACGACACAATCGCAAACACAACAACCCGCACAGCCGCAGACCCAGCAGCCCGCACAGGCGCCCACAGGGCAGCCCGGACAGGCGGGCCAGCAGATTCAGGAAGCAGGACGCGGTGGACGCGGAGGGCGCGGTGGCCAGGGAGGACCTGGCGCCACGGACCCCGCCAACGCCAACGCCGACTTCACGAAGCAAGCGCCGGTTCTCCCTCTCCCACCCGCTGAACAACAGAAACACTTCCTTCTCCAGCCCGGTTACCGCATGTCGCCCGTGCTGGCTGACCCTGATATCAAAGAGCCAGGCGCCGTCACGTTCGACGGCAACGGTCGCATGTTCGTCCTCCAGTTGCGCGGCTACATGCAGGACGCCGACGCCACGGGCGAGCTCGATCCGGTGGGCCGCATCTCTCGCCACGAAGACGCCGACAGCGACGGCGTTTACGAGAAGCACACCGTTTTTGTCGACAAGCTCGTTTTCCCGCGCTTCGTCATGCCGTTCGGTGCCAACAGCGTCCTGACCATGGAGTCGAACGCCGACGAGGTGTGGCAGTTCACCGACACGAACAACGACGGCGTGAGCGACAAGAAGGAGCTCTTCACTTCTAACTTCGGACGGTCCGGCAACGTCGAGCACCAGCAGGCCTTCCTCTATTGGGGAATGGACAACTGGCTGTACAGCACGGTGAACGCGTTCCGCGTGCGCTGGACGCCGAACGGCATCGTCCGCGAACCGACCGGACCGAACGGCGCGCAGTGGGGAGCGACGCAGGACAACGACGGCAAGATGTGGTTCCAGGGCGGCGCAAGCGGCCTGCCGTCGTACTTCCAGTTCCCGGTTCATTACGGGAGCTTCAGCGTCGCGGACCAGTTCGAAAAGGATTTCAACATCCCCTGGGGCGCGCCGGTTCGCGTCGCCGACATGCAGCCGGGCATGCGCGCCGTGAGGATGCCGGACGGATCGCTCAACCAGGTCACGGGCTCGGCCGGCAACGACATTTTTCGCGGCGACCGTCTGCCTGCGGATCTCGTCGGCGACTACATCTACGGTGAGCCGGTCGGCCGGATCGTCCGGCGCGTGAAGCCGGTCGTGACCGAAGGGCTGACCCAGCTGCGGAACGCGTATCTCTGGAACGAGTTCATCCGGTCGACCGACCCGCTATTTCGTCCGGTCGATATGGCGACCGCGCCCGACGGCACGCTCTACGTCACCGACATGTATCGCGGCATCATCCAGCAGGCGACGTGGTCGGGACCTGGGACCTACCTGCGCGCTCGTATCGATCAGTACGCGCTCGACAAGGTCTTCGCCCGCGGGCGGATCTGGCGGCTCAGTTATGAAGGCATGGAGCGTGATCGGACGCAGCCGCGCATGCTCAACGAGACGGCCGCGCAACTCGTGACGCACCTGAGCCACCCGAACGGATGGTGGCGCGACACGGCGCAGCAGCTGCTGGTGTTGAAGCAGGACAAGTCGGTCGCTCCCGCGCTCCAGCAGATGCTGAAGACCTCGACCAACATGCTCGCTCGGTTCCACGCGCTCTGGACGCTCGAGGGCCTCGGCGCGCTCGACGCCGCCACGGTGCGTGCGCAGATGAAAGACCCCAGCCCCCGGATGCGGATTCAGGCAATCCGCGCCAGCGAAACGCTCTACAAGGCTGGGGATCGCACCTTCGACGCCGACTATCGCGCCCTGGCTGTCGATAAGGACACCAACGTCTCGATCCAGGCCCTGCTGACGCTCAATTACCTCAAGGCGCCGAACGTCGCGGAAACCGTGCGCGCCGCACAGGCGGCCAGCACCGCCCGCGGCGTGCAGGAGATCGGCAATCAGATTCTCAAGCCGGCGGCAAGCGCGTTCGGCCGCGGCGGCCGCGGTGGGCCGCCTCCCTTCTCGCCCGCCGAGCTGGCAGTCATGGAGCGAGGCGAGGGTATCTATAAGGAAGTCTGCTTCTCCTGCCACGGCGACGATGGACGGGGAACCGCGCAGCCGGGCGCAGCGCCTGGCACCACGATGGCCCCGTCGCTCGCCAACTCGATCCGGGTGCAGGGCCACCGCGACTACATCACCAAGACGCTGCTACAGGGCATGGATGGGCCGATCGACGGGCGCTCCTACGCGGCCGGCGTCATGGCGCCGATGGGAACGAACAAGGACGAGTGGGTCGCCGCGATTGCGTCCTACGTGCGGAATTCCTTCGGCAACGTCAGCTCGTTCGTCTCGCCCGCCGACGTGGCGCGGGTCCGGGCGGCGACCGCGGAGCGCAAGTCGTTCTGGAAGGTCGACGAGCTCCTGGCGTCGCTCCCGACGCCGCTCGAGGTCCTGCCCACGTGGAAGGCATCGGCGAGCCACAACCCCGGCACCGCGCTTGGCGCGCTGAACTTCGCCTCGTGGAACACGGGTGAACCGCAGAAGGCGGGTATGTGGTTCCAGGTCGAGCTGCCCCAGGCGACGACCATCACCGAGTTGCAATTCAACTCGGCCGGCGGCGGGTTCGGCGGCGGCGGGCGCGGACGGGGCAACGTGACGCCCGCGCCCGGCACGACGCCACCCGCACCGTTGGTGCCGACCGGGCCCTTCCCGCGTGAATACAAGGTGGAAGTGTCGACGAACGGCTCGACGTGGACGGCGGTCGCCGAAGGACAGGGAACGCCCGGCTCGACGACCATCACGTTCACGCCGATACAGGCGAAGTTCGTTCGCATCACTCAAACGGCTACGGCTGAGAATGCGTCGCCGTGGTCGATGCAGCGGCTCCGGATATACCAGCCAGGAAGGGCTCTGGTTGCCGGAAAGTAGGCTCTCGTTGAGTTGGAAGTACGGCTCGAGTTGCGTGGAAGTGAAGGAGGTGGCGCGCGCGGAAATGCGCAGTTTTGGCTGGAAAAGAAGGGGTTGTTTCGCATTGCAAACTCGTGTTGCGCAGTGCGAAGTGACGATTGACCCTTCCGGCGGGACGTGTTACACCAATCAGACTCTTGTAACCCATTACATGTCGGACTTTGCAAGTCGAGCGGTAATCTGCACTGCACCCTGAGGGGGGAGGAGTTCCATGATCGTCAGATCGACTCGCAGTGTGGTCTGCGCGTGCCTGGTCGCCTTGTTGTTCAGCGCGACCGCAGCCACGGCTCAGATCACGACCGGGACCATTCTCGGTAACGTTAAAGACAGCACGGGCGGGGTCGTCCCCGGCGCGACTGTCGTGCTCGTCAGCGAATCGCGCGGCACGAAGTCGGTGCCGGCGGTTACCAATGCCACCGGTGACTACGTCTTCCCGAACGTCACCCCTGACATCTACACCGTGGAAGTCACGATGGACGGCTTCCGCACCGTGAAGCGCGCGGGCATCAGGGCCAGCGGCGGCGACCGCGTCACCGTTCAGGCGCTCACCCTCGAACCGGGCGGCGCTGAAGAAACGGTCAACGTCACCTCCGAGGCGCCCCTCATCCAGGCGTCGAGCGGCGAACGGTCGTTCGCGGTCTCCACGACGCAGATCGAGAACCTGCCGGTGGCTCACCTCAGCGGCTTTACCGCGTTTACCTCCCTGACGCCCGGCGTCATCGCCGGCGGCGCGTCGGCTGGCGGCACACGTCTCGGCGGCGTCGGACAGAACAACATCATGATGGACGGCATCTCGGCCATGGACACGGGCAACAACGGCACGATGCTCAACATGAACGTCGAGTCGATCGCCGAGGTCAAGGTGCTGACGCAGGGCTACCAGGCGGAGTACGGACGGTCGAGCGGTATTCAGATCACGGCCGTCACGAAGTCCGGCACGAATCGCTTCCGCGGATCGGCCTACGACTACAAGATCAACTCCAACTGGAACGAGAACAGCTGGGTGAACGAGAAGAACGGCGACCCCAAACCGATCAACAAGCGCGACATCTACGGCTACTCGGTGGGCGGCCCGATCGGCAAGCCCGGTGGCAACAACAAACTGTTCTTCTACTATTCGCACGAGTATCGCCCGACCAACGCGGCGATCAACGGCGGAAACCCGATCCGACTGCGCGTCCCGACCGCGCTCGAGCGCGCCGGGGACTTCTCGCAGACGCTCGACAACAACGGCGCGCTCTTCAACACCATCCGCGATCATCAGACCGGCCTGGCCTGCTCGGCGACCAGTACGGCAGGCTGCTTCCAGGATGGTGGCGTCCTCGGGCGGATTCCGGCGAACCGTCTGTATAACACGGGCATCGCAATCCTCAATCGCTATCCGCTCCCGAACATCCAGCAGGCGGCTGGCACGACCTATAACCACCAGGTGAATCCACCGGCGGTGGAGAACCTCGAGCCAGCAGCCGGCCATCAGGCTCGACTACCAGCTGTCCCAGAAGCTGCGCGTCACGGGCAAGTACTCGGGCGAGCGTGCGCGCCGGCTGACGACGCCTGGGCTCATCCAGGGCTTCACGGACGTGTTCAATCCCAACCCGTTCATCACCAACTACGCGGTGACGGTCAACTATGCGATCACCCCGACGACCTTCATGGAAGGCACGTATGGGTTCATCCGCAACGAGCTGGTCGGCGGCAACGAGGGCGGCGTCCTCGTCAACGACTCGTCCAATCGCCTGACCTCGCTGCCGGACTTCCCGATGCTCTTCCCGGACGCTGGCAGGGTCGATCCGAAGTACTACGCGAACGAAGTGCTCAACGACGTGAATCCCCCGTGGTGGGACGGCAGCTCGATCAACTTGCCGCCCGTGTTCGCCTGGGGCAACCGCATTGGCGCGGCGCCGCCGAACCAGCGCTATCCCGGCTGGCTCAACATCAACCGCACGCAGGACATCGCGATCAGCTTGACGAAGATCGCGGGCCGGCACACGCTCAAGGGCGGCTTCTACAACAACCACAGCTACAAGGCGCAGAACGTCGACGCTGGCGGTGGTTTGAGATTCCAGCCTAACGTGGACTTCGGCCAGGACACCAACAACCCCCTCGACGCTGGGTTCGGCTATGCCAACGCGGCGACCGGCATCTTCCGGCAGTACACGCAGGCCGAGAAGTTCGTCGAAGGCAGCATGATCTACAACAACACCGAGTTCTACATCCAGGACAACTGGAAGGTGAACAACCGGTTGACCCTCGACTACGGCATGCGGTTCACGCGCCAGCAGCCGCAGCACGATCAGTTCCAGCAGATGTCGAACTTCTTCCCCGACGAGTGGTCGCGCAATTCGGCGCCGACCCTCTACATCGCGGGCTGCAGCAACGGCGCCACGGTGTGCTCGGGGAACGTCCGCAACGCGATGGATCCGCGGAACAATCAGATTGTCGCAGCCGTTCGGCGGCGCCCTGAACACGCAGATCCTGATCGGCACGCCAGTTCCCAATTCCGGGAACGCGCTCAACGGCATCCACCAGGCCGGTGACGGCATCTCCGAGTACGGCTACACCTGGCCGACGCTCGTCTTCGGTCCGCGCTTCGGCGCGGCCTACGACGTCTCCGGAGACGCAGAGCCTGATCATCCGTGGCGGCGTGGGACTCTTCTACGATCGTCCGGACGGCAACACCGTCTTCTCGATTCCGGGCAACCCGCCGATCGCGAGCTCCGGGCGACCTTCGCAACAGCAGTCTCACGTCGCTCACGAGCGGCATCAGGCCAGGCCCAGTGCCGCAGCTCGTCACCTTCCAGTACGACGCGAAGGTGCCGGCCTCGTGGCAGTGGCAGCTCGGCGTCCAGATGGCGCTCCCCTGGGCGTCGTCGCTCGACGTCTCCTACGTCGGCAACCACGGCTACGACCGTCTCGGCGGGCTGCAGGGCGGCAACGTCGTCAACCTGAACGCCGTCGACATCGGCGCCGCGTTCCTGCCGCAGAACCAGGACCCGACCTTGGGCACGAGCGCTGTGCCCGGTGGCGCGGCCTATAGCGACAACCTGCTGCGGGGCTTCCGAGGGTTCGGCAACATCAACCAGAACACCACCGAGTTCTGGGACACGTACCACTCGATCCAGACGGCGTTCCAGCGGCGGTTCCAGGGCGGCTTCTCAGCGGGTGTGAACTACACGCTGGGTCTCTCGCTCAAGGGGAACACCGGCCTGCAGCAGCGTCTCGTTCACGATGCCGACGGCTCGATCTCGCTGCGCGCCGACCAGGCCGAGTACCAGAAGCAGTTCGAGATGCTGAACCTCCAGCGGCACGTCGCGAAGGTGAATGCCGTGTGGGATATGCCGGACCTTTCGCTCGCCGACGGCGGCGCCAAGCGGATTGTCGGATACCTGGTCAACGACTGGCAGTTGTCCGGCATCTTCACCGGCAACTCCGGCAACCGGTACGACCTCGGCTACAGCTTCCAGTCCAACGGGGCCAACCGGAATCTGACCGGCTCGCCGGATTACGGCGCCCGGATTGTCTACGTCGGCGATCCGGGGGCGGGCTGCACGGACAACCAGTACGGGCAGTTCAACGTCGCCTCGGTGACGGCGCCAACCACTGGCAGCGTCGGCCTCGAATCGGGTCGCAACATCCTGATCGGGTGCCCGAACAAGACGGTCGACCTCTCCCTGGCGCGCACGATCCGCCTGGGCGGCAGCCGGCAGCTCCAGTTCCGTGTGGACGCGTTCAACGCGTTCAACACGGTGATCTACAACGGTCGGAGCACCACGGTGCAGTACGAGACCCCGACCAACCTGACCATCCGCAATCCGCAATACCTCGCGAATGGCCAGATCAATCCGGACCGTCTGACGCCTCGGAACGCCGGCTTCGGCGCGGCGACCGGCGCGGACAACCTGCGAAACTTCCAGGCAATGATTCGCTTCCAGTTCTAGAGCGGATCAGACACACCCGCGGATCACGTCTCACGGGACGCGGATCTCGCGGATAGACACGAAGGGCGGGTGGGGCCAGAAACCCCACCCGCCCTTTTGCTTTGTGCCAACCATCTCTTGCGCAGTTCCTCGGCGGAGATTACCTTGTAAGAATTGAAGCACCGCTCTAGGGCTCAGAGTCTGTGCAGTCAAACGTCGTGGCTCCGGCTTCAGCCGGAGTCAGCGCTATGCCGAGCTTCCGCCTGAAGGCGGAAGCCACGATTGGGGGTTAGTTCACAAGCTCTCAGGACTCAACCAAGATCGAGTGCGTGCTCGAAGGCCTTGCCTGAGCCTTGAGCCCTGAGCCCTGAGCCGAGTTCAAAATGGAGGATGACCGTGAGGCGAGAGAGACAAACACGAGCCGTAGCAGCCCTGGTTGGCGCCGCGCTCGCACTGGCCGGTGTCACGGCCTTGGCGAGGGCGCAGAAATTGTCGCCCGCGGAGGCGGCCACCAGGCTGTCGGGAACGTGGGTGCTCAACAAGGAGCTCACGTCAGGATTCAAAGCGCCGGCGGGGCGACGCGGCGGCGGTCGCGGCGGCCTGCGCCTGGCCATGGCGCCAGCATTCGCTCAGGGGCGCCAATCGACGGCGTCGGACGCGAGCGACCTCAGTCCAGCGGAGGTCGCCGCGAGGGAGGCCATGCGCGAGCTGCAGCAGCTGGCAGAGGTCATCACCATCAAGGCCACGCCGGAGCAGGTCGTATTCGAAGATCCGCGCGGCCAGCGCAGCTACGGGCTGGATGGAAAGACGGTCAAGATTATGGTTGGCACCGCCGAGGTCAACACGAAGTCGAAGTGGGACAAGGCCGTCCTCAAGCAGGAATTCTCGACCGCCCAGAGCAAGCTGATACAGACGTGGGAGGTCGACGAGAACGGCCGGCTGGTGCTCGTCGCCAAGGTGGAAAGCCTGCGCCTGATGACGCCGGATCAGAAGGCTGTGTTCGATAGAAAAACCGGCGCTTTGCCCTGAATCCCTGGTCCCTGGTCCCCGATTCCTGATCCCTGAGGCTCTACCGCCCCGAGACCTTGGTCGGCGCCCGGAGCAACACGCCGCGACGTTTGACCGACACGGTGAGCTTCTCGGTCGATCGGCCCTTGGGAGGGCGGCTGTAGGCGACGGAATACTGATTCTTCAGCTCCGACGCGATCCGCTGGAGCCCATGGGTTATCCCCGGGGCGGCGACGATGACTTCCCGCCAGCCGCCGCTCTGCTTGGGACCTTCGCCGAGCACTTCGCTCAGGTTGAGGTTCTCTTCGAGCAGCAACGAGGGCTTGTCGATCGCACGCGTCTGACGGATGGCGGAATTCGCCACCGAGATCACGTAGAGCGAGCTGCGGCTTTTCGCGAGCTGGTCGAGAACGTGGTGCGCAGGAAGCGTGCTGTGCTCCTCGCCGCCGACCGTGACCGCGACGATCACCGGACGCGACGCCTCACGCTTTTCCTGATCCCTGGCCGCCTGGAAGATGCCTTCGAGCAGCTGGCCACCGTCGGGTATTGCCGGTCGCGCGCTGAGCTGAACGACGGCATCCACGAGCTTCTGCGCGCTCGTGGTGTAGTCGACGAGCTTGTGGGTCTGACCCATGACGCTGCTCAACGACATCTCGGCGCGGCCCTGGAGCTGCTGCACGAAGTTGACGAGTCCCGAGCGGAAGATGCCTGAGCCGTTGTCGTCGACGATGACGGCGATCTGCATCGGGACGCGCGCCAGCTCCACCTTCAGGATGTCCCGATCCTTGCCGTCCTCCTTGATCGTGAAATCGTCGGCGACGAGATCGACGACCGGCGCGCCGTTCTCCTCGGTCGCCGTGACGAAAACGGTATTGGTGCGTCCTTGAGGACTGGCGGGGCTGGCGGAAGGCTGAGACTGCGCCGCACTCGTTAGCGCCGCGCAGGCCACCAACGACGCCGCTGCCAGTAACCGGGCCATGCTCCACCTCCCGGCCTGAGTATAGGCTCCTCTGGGGGTTTTTGACAGGGCCGGAAGGACTCCGGCAGGCCCTTCGGAGTCCCCTGCGAAACGCCTCAGAAGACCCGCGGAGGCCCGGATTCCGGGCCCCTCCCTGATATATGATGACCGTTCGCATTACTGCTTCTGGAGGCTCCTGGTGAAACGGATCGGGATGGGGATTGTGGGCGCCGGCTTCGTCGGCCCTCATCACATTGACGCGGTCAGACGGCTGGGGTTTGTCGACGTCGTGGCGATTGCCGGCAGCAGCGACGCCACCGCGAAAGCGAAGGCGGAGGCGCTGGGAGTGCCTAAGGGGTATGGCAGCTACGAATCGCTGCTGAACGACCCCGCCGTCCAGGTCGTGCACAACGCCACACCCAACTACCTGCACTACCCGGTCAATGCCGCCGCGATTGCCAAAGGCAAGCACGTCGTGTCCGACAAGCCGCTGGCGATGACCGCCGCCGAGGCGAAGACGCTGCTGGATCAGGCGACGAAGGCCGGCATCGTGCACGCGGTCACGTTCAACTACCGCGGCAACCCGCTCGTGCAGCAGGCGCGGCACGCGATCGCGCGGGGCGACATCGGCAAGCCGCATTTCCTCGTCGGCCACTACCTGCAGGACTGGCTGCTCAAGGACACGGACTACTCGTGGCGGCTCGAGCCGGACAAGGGCGGCGCCTCGTCCGCCCTCGGCGACATCGGTTCGCACTGGTGCGACCTCGCGCAGCACATCAGCGGCCTGCGCATCACTGAGGTGCTCGGCGACATCACGACGGTGATTCCGAAGCGAAAGAAGCCGAAGGGATCGCGGGAAGCGTTCGCGGCCGCCGGCGCGAACGAGACGTTCGATCTCGTCGACATCAAGGTCGAGGACCTGGCGTCGGTGATGCTGCGCTTCGATAACGGCGCCCGGGGCAGCTTCTCGGTCGGCCAGGTGTGCGCCGGACACAAAAACGATCTGATCCTCGAGATCTGCGGCTCGAAGTCATCGGTCCGCTGGCGGCAGGAGCACCAGAACGAGCTCTGGATCGGCCGGCGCGACTCCGCCAACGAGATCCTGCAGAAGGATCCGGGCCTCATCGACGCCGACATTCGCGGCTACGCGCACTTGCCGGGGGGACATCAGGAATCGTGGGCCGATGCCTTCTGCAACGTCATGCGCGACATCTACGAGTTCATCGCCGCCGGCAAGAAGCCGGGCGACGCGCACCCGCCTGCATTCGCCACCTTCGAAGACGGCTACCGCGCGAATTGCATCGTCGAAGCGATTCTCGACAGCGCGAAGAAGGGCAGCGTCTGGACCAGGGTGAATTACTAGAGCAATGCTGAATGCTGAGTGCTGAATGCTGAAGTGAATTGCGAAGGACTCGTCACTCACACACACTTCAGAATTCCATTCAGCATTCAGCATTCAGCATTCAGAATTGCCTAGACCCACGAGAGCACATGCCGATCAAACCGTTCGAACCGAAGTTCATGAAGGTGGGCGTCCTCACGGCCGCCCTGCAGGAGTTGACGCCGCGCGAGGTCCGCGATCCCGATCCCGATCGCGCGATTGAGGAGTGGGTGGCATTTGCCGGCGAGCTGGGCGCGAGCTACATCCAGCTGTCGTCGGCACTCCACCCGACCGAATCCGACGTGCCGCCCGAGGCCATGCTGGATCCGGTCGCCAACACCCTGGATCTGCGCAAGCCGTTCGACAAGGAGCGTGCCCGGCGAGTCGAAGCGGCGCTCAAGAAAAGCGCCGTTGGCATCTCCGACGTCGGCTACTTCGACAACCTGCTGCACCACGACCCGGCCGTCCGCAAGAAGAAGCACGATTTCATGCTGCGCGCCTTCGACGCGGCCGTGCTCCTGGGCGTGAACGCGGTTTGCGGATTCGTCGGGCGCAACCAGCAGCGCAGCATGGACGAGAACCTGATCGACTTCGAGCAGTGGTTCATCCCGCTGCTCAAGGCGGCGAAGGATCGCGGTCTCACCTACCGCGTCGAGCAGTGCCCGATGCCCGGCTGGACGACGGGCGACAACTGGCACAACAACATTGCCTACACGCCAGGTGCCTGGATCGCGCTGCACAAGATTTGCGAGAAGCACGGCGTCGGCGATCAGTTCCGCATCCACTACGACCCGTCGCACGCCATCCTGATGGGTCAGGACACGCGGTCGATCTTTCAGTACCTGAAGGACACCGGCTACAACTTCCTGATCGGCGGATTCCACGTGAAGGGCCAGGTCACCGATTCGAAGGGGGTCTCGGCCTGGGGTTACGGAGGCCAGACGCTCGAGCGCGGTGACTGGATTGGCGGCAAGCCGTCAGCGAACCCGGTCGATCAGCTGAACGCGTGGAAGAAGCAGGTGGTGCTCGCCGAGCACGAGCTGCCCGGCACCGCGCGGCACGATCCGCTGGCCTACCTGCAGAACCGGACCGTCGACTGGCTCGATCACCAGCTCGCCGCGCGCGAGCTCCTGCAACTCGACGTCGCCAACACGCACCTCGTCGTCGAGCACGAGTATCCCAAGGCGCGCATCCAGGACAAGGCCCGCGTCAAGCCGATCCTGCAGGGATCGATTGCGTTTGTCCGCCACATCGACGAGGCCGCCGGCGCCATGTTCGCGCTGCACGACGTGCTGGCCGCGCAGGGGATTCCCGTCCAGGGGGTTGGGCGGCAGGCGTACCGCACGTAGGAAGATGGCTCTGGGCTTTAGGCTTTAGGCTCTGGGCTTTAGCAAACCCTCTCGAGAACACATTCGAGATTTGCTAGAGCCCAAAGCCCAGAGCCGAGAGCCTACTTAGCCGCGAAGCAGTAGATCAGCCCCGCCCCTCCAGTTCCGACCAGGTTCTCCTGGCTGCAGCCCTTGCTCGCGTGGGCCGAGTTCCACGAGTTGGGGTTGGTCCCTCCGCCCTGCCGGTCGTGATGTCCCACCTGCGCGGCACCTTCCCCGCTGCTCGTCCAGTTGTTGCACGTCAATGCATCGCCGGCAAGCGTCCCGTCCAGGTTTGAACCGGTCAGGATGTCGTGCGTGTTCGGTGTGTCGCCACGGCCGTTGACGACGGCACCCTTCTCCGTCAGCGAGTTCTCCTTGCTCAGCTTATTGTTGTCGCTGTGCAAGTCGGCCACGTTCGTGGCTACGACGACCCCCTTGGCGTTCTGCCACGGTCCGGCGCCGATACGGTCCTTCGCGTTGACGGGCTTGGCGCCGCCGACACTCAAGTAGGCGCGCCAGGTACGGTTCCCCGCGCCGGCCGCCTGCGCAAGCTGCTGGCAGTGCTTGTCCGCTCCTTCCGCGCCGCCAAAGTCCGCGCCCTTGCCCGAGCCGCTGCTCGTGATGAAGAAACTCAACCCGCCGGGCGTCTGCTGCGCGTCGACCACGCACACGCCCACCATCGCCATCGGTATCGCAAATCGAAACGCCCATGCCTTGCTCATTGCATGCCTCCTGAGTAAGCGATCGTTGGCAATCCGCCCCGCTCCTGTCAAGGCGGGGACACTCAACCGGGACACTCAACCGTGACAGTCACGCGGGACACTCAGAGCCGCGAACTCCATGCCAGATGAGCCGGAATCGCGTACAGGCTCGCAAAAACTGCGACCTGGCGACCGGCAGGGCGCGGCTGATGTTCAGCATTGGAACGCCAGACGACACGTCAACGGTGCCGGGGACACTCAAAGGTGACTGTCCCGCTTGAGTGTCCCCGACCCGGGGTCAGAGCGGGACCGGTGTATGCTCCCGTGAAGCTCAGGTCGCAACGCCGGTCTCAGGAGACTCGAATGGCCATCCGTGTCGTCAGATTGGGAAGCCCTCGAGCACCTGGCGAAGGAGTGCGGCTGGGCACGGTGAGACGGCCGCCCAGGGGCGTGCCGAAGGCCGAGCACTCGTCCCGGGACTTCTACGACGTCTGGCTCCCCGACCTTGCGCCCTCGGAGAGCCTGGTCAAGCAGGCGCTCGTCGCATCTGATGAGCGGGCATGGGCCGCTTTCGTGCGCCGCTATCGCGCCGAGATGAAGCGGCCAGAGGCAGCGCGGCTCCTGACACTTCTTGCCTCCCTTTCGTACACGGCCAACTTCTCAGTCGGCTGCTATTGCGAAAGTGAAGCCCGCTGCCACCGAACGGTGCTCAAGGCACTGCTTCAGGAACACGGCGCCGACCTCGCCTGAGATGGTGCTCGGTCGCTCAGTGCGACTCCCTCAGCACGGTTGACCCGCGGCACCCGACCAGGAAGTCGAGGTCGGCGCCGGTGTTCGCCTGCTGCACGTGCTTGACGTAGAGGCCCTGATACCCGCCCTTCATCGACGGCTCCGGCGCTTTCCACGCGGCGCGACGCTTCGCGAGCTCGGCGTCGGACACGTCGAGCATCAGCCGGCGCGCGGGCACGTCGAGCTCGATCATGTCACCGTTCTGCACGAGCGCGAGCGGGCCGCCGACGGCGGCCTCGGGGCAGACGTGCAGGACGACGGTGCCGTAGGCCGTGCCGCTCATGCGGGCATCCGAGATGCGCACCATGTCGGTGACGCCCTTCTCGAGCACCTTCGGCGGCAGACCCATGTTGCCGACTTCGGCCATCCCCGGATAGCCCTTCGGTCCGCAGTTCTTGAGCACGAGCACGCACGTCTCGTCGACGTCGAGATTCGGATCGGCGATGCGCGCGTGGTAGTCCTCGATCGTCTCGAACACCACCGCGCGCCCGCGGTGCTTCAGCAGATGCGCCGAGGCGGCCGACGGCTTCAGAACGCCGCCGTCGGGGGCCAGGTTGCCGGTGAGGACGGCGATCCCGCCGCTCTCGACGAGCGGCTTGTCGAAGGGCCTGATCACGTCGGCGTTGTAAGTCGGCGCGTCCTGGCAGTTCTCCCAGATGCTCTTGCCGTTGACTGTCAGCGCCTCCTTGTGCAGCAGGTTCTTCTCGCCGAGCGAGCGCACGACCGCCGGCAGCCCGCCGGCGTAATAGAAGTCCTCCATGAGGTACTTCCCCGACGGCATGAGGTCGAGCAGCGTCGGCACGTCGCGCCCGAGCCGGTCCCAGTCCTCGAGCGTGACCTTGACGCCGACGCGACCGGCCAGCGCCAGCAGGTGAATGACCGCGTTGGTCGACCCGCCCACCGCGCCGTTGATCCTGATCGCGTTCTCGAATGCTTGTCGCTTGAGAACATCAGAGACCTTGAGATCCTGATGCACCATCTCGACGATGCGGCGACCGGTGAGCTGAGCCATGATCAGCCGCCGCGAATCCGGCGCCGGAATCGCGGCGTTCTGCGGCAGGCTCATCCCGAGCGCCTCGACCTGTGTCGCCATCGTTGAGGCCGTGCCCATGACGCTGCAGACGCCGGTCGACCGGCTCATGCCGGTTTGCGCGTCCATGAAGCTCTCGAGGGTCATCCGTCCGGCGCGCATTTCCTCGCTGAAGCGCCAGACGTCGGTGCCAGACCCGATGTCCTGGCCGCAGAACTTGCCGTTGAGCATGGCGCCGCCCGAGAGCACGATCGACGGCAAGTCGACGCTGGCCGCGCCCATGAGGAGCGCGGGCGTCGTCTTGTCGCAGCCGCAGAGCAGGACGACCCCGTCGATGGGGTTCGCGCGGATGGACTCTTCGACGTCCATGCTGATCAGGTTGCGGAAGAGCATGGCCGTCGGCCGCAGGTTGGTCTCGCCGCTCGACATCACCGGGAATTCGACGGGGAACCCGCCCATCTCCCAGACGCCGCGCTTGACGTGATCGGCGAGCTGCCGAAAGTGCGCGTTGCACGGCGTCAGCTCCGACCACGTGTTGCAGATGCCGATGACCGGCCGGCCGTCGAAGACGTCCTGAGGATAGCCGCGCATCCAGCTGCGATGGATGAATCCGTCCTTGTCCGTGCGCGCGAACCATCCGGCGGATCGGAACGTGCGCTTCTTGTCGTCCTTCATGGGTTCCTCACTGCGTTCGATGTAATTCTGAATGCTGAAGGCTGAATGCTGAACTGAATGCTGAAAGATGTTCGGGATGGCGAACGTCGACGTGCGTCTGACGTTTCGGCATTCCGGATTCGGCATTCTTCATTCCATTCAGCATTCAGCACTCAGCATTCAGCATTTCTACAAGTCCGCCTAAAGCCCGAACAGCCGCGCCGCGTTCGCTTTCAGCACGAGCGGCCGTACGTCGTCACGAATATCGATCTTGCCGAAGTCGGCCAGCCATCGATCCGGAGTGATCCATGGATAGTCGGATCCGAACAGAACCTTGTGCTTGAGCAGCGTGTTCGCGTATTGCACGAGCGTCGGGGAAAAATACTTGGGCGACCAGCCGGACAGATCGATGTAGACCTGCCGCTTGTGCAGACAGACCGAAATCGCTTCGTCCTGCCACGGGAACGAGGGGTGCGCGAGGATGATGGGCATGTCGGGAAAGTCGACCGCGACGTCATCGATGTGCATCGGGTTCCCGTACTTCAAGCGAATGCCGCCACCGCCGCGCATGCCGGTGCCGATGCCGCTGTGGCCGGTGTGAAACAGCACCGGCAGCTTCGCCTCGGCGAACACCTCATACACCGGATAGGCCAGGCGGTCGTTGGGAAAGAACTGCTGGAGCGGCGGATGGAGCTTGAGCCCGCGGACAGCGCCGGTCGCGACGAGCCGCCTCGCCTCGGCCACTGCCGATGCGCCGCGCGTGGGATCGACGCTCACGAAGGGAATCGCAATGTCGGCGTTCGCCGCGGCGAAGGCCAGGATCTCTTCGTTGGTCAAGTGGGGACGGCCGGTCAGGTGCTCGTCGACGGTGAAGACCACGCACGCCATCTTGCGCGACCGATAGTAGTCGGCCAGCGCCTGCGCGCCCTGGGCAGCCACGTTCGAGCCGAAGTACTTCTGCGCCGCCGCGTCGGTCTCGGTGGGCTTGTCCTCGTGCTCGAGATGCACGTGGACGTCGATCGCGACGAGTTCGTCAACATTCATGCGCAGGCCCATCCAATCTGATCACGTGGGGCGACGGTTGGTCGGCGTAGAGGTCGTCCACGAGCGGCCGGCGCCGGTCGAGGATCGCGCGCTGATTGAGCGACCCCTTGTCGGTGACTTCCCCGGCGTCGAGCGACGGCGGCTCTTCGAGCACGATGGCCCGACCGAGCCGCGTCGCGCTACCCGTGGCGCCTGTGGCAAAGCTCGCCAGCAGCGCCCGAAGGCAGCTCCGAACTCCGGAATGGCCGATGACCGCAGACGCCGAAGCTGATGGCGCGAGATCGGGACAAAGCTTCCGGCAGGCCTCCAGATCCGGCACGACGAGCATACAGACCTCGTCGCGGTCGTGCCCCGCAATCACGGCATCGCGCACGTAGGGCGCAAAGTGCGTGAGGATTCTTGCGCGCAGCGGACCGACACTGACCCAGGTGCCCGTGGACAGCTTGAAATCCTCTTTGATCCGCCCGTCGAAGACGAGGCCCTTCGACAGATCGCGCGGATCGACGGGACGCGCGGCGTCACCCATGCAGTAGAAGCCCTCGTCATCGAACGCCTCGCGGGTCAGGTCGTCCTGCCGCCAGTAGCCCGGTGTCACATTGGGCCCGCGCACGCGGATCTCCAGCTTTTCGCCCGACGGAACGAGCTTCGCCTCGACTCCCGGAACGGGAAGGCCGATGGCCGACGACAACTCGCTCGCCCACGGCCGGCAGATCGCCATCGGCGCCGTCTCGGTCGCGCCGAGCCCGGTGACGAGCACGAGGCGCTCGCCGCAGGTCGCGTGGGCAATCTCCTGCAGCTCGTCGGCGACGTGCTGCGAGAGCCCGGCGGCGGCGTAAAAGAGGACCTGGACACGGTCGAAGAACTTCGACGCGAGCGGCGGGTCGGCGCGAAACGCCCGCACCAGCTCCTCGTATCCCTTCGGGACGTTGAGGTAGAACGTCGGCGCCACTTCGTGCAGGTTACGCACGCTTTCGTCGAAGGCGCCAGGCATCGGGCGCCCTTCGTCCAGATACAGCGACCCGCCGTTGTAGACCACGATCCCCACGTTGTGGTTGCCGCCGAAGGTGTGATGCCAGGGCAGCCAATCGACGAGCACCGGCGGCTCGTCGCCGAGGAACGGCAGCGTCTGCAGGATCGCCTGCTGGTTGCTGCAGAGCATGCGGTGCGTATTGATCACGCCCTTCGGCGTGCCCGTCGAGCCCGACGTGAACAGGATCTTCGCGACATGGTCCGGCGCGACCAGCATGTGCGAGCGACCGACGTCGATCGTTGGGACCGTCGAGACCATCGACTCGAACGACCGTGTCTTTCGGCGTGACGAGACAGACTCTCTATCCTCGGAGGCGGGTTCGCCGTGCACAACCTCGACATCGGGCCCGACCGCCGCGTCCAAGGCTCGCGCGAAGCGAGCGCGATCCGACACGAACACGAGGCCTGGCGACAAGAGCCCGATGACATGTTTGAGCGCGGTGAAATCGGTCGACACCAGCGAATAGGCCGGCGAGATGGGCGCGTAGGGCACGCCCACGTGCTGCGCCGCGAGCGCCAGAAGCAAGTGCTCGGCGCTGTTGCCCGAAAGAATCGCGAGCGGGCGATCGGCGGTCAAGTGGCAATCGAGCAGCGCCTGGCCAAGACGACGCACCTTCTCGAGCGCGTCGGCGTAGGTGAGGCGCTCGAACGAGCGCAAAACCGTGCCCGATTCGATCCGTGTTGTCCGTGTTGTCCGTGGCCCGTCTAGTCCGTGGTTCCACGCCAGCAACGTGCGATCGGGCGCGTGGCGCGCCCAGTACTCGAGACGATCCGTCAGGACCGTCGGGTAGTCTCCGAGCGCCTGCACGGCGCTGAGGATGACGGTCCCATCCGGACGCTCGTCGACGGCCGGCGTCAGGTCGCCGAGCCGGGCACGCCTCCAGGGACTATCGCAACGTGACATAGACTGAACGCACCATGGCAACTTCCGAGACGATCGATGTCGGCCACCTGCTCGACGACGGGCACTGGGGCAGCCGGCAGAAGCTGTTCGTGCTGATGACGGCGGTCACGATCGTCTTTGACGGCATCGACAACCAGCTGCTCGGCATCGCCGTTCCGGCCATGATGCGCGACTGGGCGGTGCCGCGCGGCGCGTTCAGGGCGGTTGTCGCCAGCGGCATGGTCGGCATGATGATCGGCGGCGCGCTCGCCGGCCTCGTCGGCGATCGGATGGGCCGCCGCTTCGCGCTCATCGGCAGCGTCTTCATCTTCGGCGTCCTCACCGCCGCCGCCTCGCTCGTCGACAGCCTCTGGGCCCTCGGCGTCCTACGCTTCCTGGCCGGACTGGGGCTGGGCGGGGCGATGCCCAACGCGGCCGCACTCGCCTCCGAGTACGTGCCCCGGCGGCACCGGCCGTTCGCCATCACCTTGACCATCGTCTGCGTCCCGCTCGGCGGCACGCTCGCCGCGTTTATCGCCGGATACGTCATGCCGGTGTTCGGCTGGCGCACCCTCTTTGTCCTTGGCGGCGCGATGCCGCTCGTCGTCGCCGTCGTGCTCCTGCGCTTTCTGCCGGAATCGCCCAGGTATCTGGCGCGCCACACCGAACGTTGGCCCGAGCTCGAGCGCATCCTCGGCCAGATTGGCCACGCCGTCCCGGCCGGCAGCCGGTTCGTCGATCTCGGCGAGAAAGCCGTCGCCCGCGCGTCGATCGGCGCGCTCTTCACAGCCGATTTCCGCCGCGACACCGTCGCCCTCTGGGGAGCGATGTTCGCGTGCATGCTCGCCGTCTACACCGCCTTCAACTGGGTGCCGTCGATGCTCGCCGGCGCCGGCCTCGGCCTGACCGTCGCCAGCAACGGCATCGGCGCTTTCAATCTCGGTGGCGTCGCCGGCGCGATCTGCGGCGGCATCGTGATCGCGCGCATCGGGTCGCGGCCGACGATGCTGTCGATTGCCGCGGGAGCCGTCGCCGGCGCCGCGGTGCTGGCGCTCATGCCCATCACCGCCACGTCGAACGCGATCCCGATCGTCGTGATGCTCGGCCTCACCGGCGCGGCAATCAACGCCATTCAGACGACGCTCTACGCCCTCGCGGCGCACGTCTACCCGACTACTGTCCGCGCGACCGGCGTGGGGACGGCCGTTGCCTTCGGTCGCATCGGCGGCGTCATGAGCTCCTACACCGGCGAGTGGGCGCTCGGCGCCGGCGGCAGCAGCGCGTTCTTCACGCTCATGGCCGGCTCCATGGCCGTCGTCTTCATCTGCCTGTCACTTGTCGGCCGGCACGTTCCGAGGCGTGAACACTGACCCTGGTCTTCGCCGTCACGGACAGCATCACGATGGAGCGCGAGCTCGACGAAGGTTTTCACGCGCTCGTGACCTTCGCGATTCGTCGTGGGGCCATGGCTGCCGAGCTCGAGTCACCCCCAGACCTCCCGCGCCGTTTCCACAATCAGCGACAACTTCGCGATCTCTTCCTCGATGGTCAACGCATTCCCCTCGACGGTCGACGAGAAGCCGCACTGCGGGCTGAGGCACAGCTGATCGAGCGGCACAAACTTCGACGCCTCGTCGATCCGGCGCTTGAGGTTGTCCTTTTGCTCGAGCACGCCTTTCTTGGTCGTCACCAGCCCGAGGACGACGAACTTGCCAGGCGGCACGAACCGCAGCGGCTCGAACCCGCCTGACCTCGCGTCGTCGTACTCGAGGAAGAACCCGTCGACGTTCAACTGATTGAACAGGGCGTCGGCCACGTGCTCGTAGCTTCCCGTGGCCACCCAGGACGACTTGAAGTTGCCGCGGCACATATGCGTGCACACTCGCATCGCCGCGGGCTTCTTCGCAAGAGCCGCATTGATATGCCGGATGTAGGTGACGTGCTGAACGTCACCGTCGCCCCCGAGCCCCTTGACGTACTCGCGCTGCGACGGATCGTTGAGGTACGCCAGGCTGGTGTCGTCGAGCTGGAGATACGTGCAGCCAAGCGCTCCGAGCGCCTCGATCTGGTTGGCGTAGACCTGCTCCAGATCGCGCCAGAACTCCTCGATGTCGGGATAGACCGCCTGGTCGATTGCCGCGCGGCCCCCCCGGTAATGGACCATGCTCGGCGACGGGATCGTCAGCTTGGGCATTCCCTTCGCAACCGAGCGGAGGAATGCGAAGTCGTCAGCGAAAATGCACGTGTCGAGCTTCAGCTTGCCGGTCACCCGCATGGCCGCCGGCGTGAACTCGATGTCTCCCTTTTCGTTGTGGAACTGGACCTTCAGGTTGTCCTGCGCCTTGGTGATCCCACCGATCTGGTAGATGAAGTCCATGTGCCAGGACGCCCGCCGGTATTCGCCGTCGGTCACACCCTGCAGGCCGATGTCCTCCTGCATGCGGACGACGGCGCGGACGGCGGCGTCCTCGATTCGGCGCTTCTCCACGTCGGAAATGCGGCCCTGCGCGTAATCGTCTCGGGCCCGCAGCACGTCGGGCGTGCGCAGTAGGCTGCCGACATGGTCGGCTCGGAATGGGGGAAAAGTATGCATGCAGAAACGTCTGTGTGGAATGGGCCCGGCCTCAGATTCAATCACAACTGAGGCGCAACTGTGTCACCATTTCCGTTCTTGCATGCAGAGTGACGGCGTGCTACGGTTCCTGACACTACAAGCTGTCTCATAAACAGCGCGAACGAGCGGAAGCGAGTGAGCCACGCGAGCGGAGCGGGGCGTCGGGGTCCCCGCGAGCGAGCGTGTGAGGGGGTCCGGGGGACAAAGTCCCCCGGATGAGACGAAGAGAAGGCCTTCTTGAATCATCGCGGCGTCACCCTCGAATCCCAGACTCTTCGCGCCCTTCTCGAGATGCGCGAACTCGTCCTCCGGGGCACGTTCCGGCCGGGCGAACGTCTGCGCGAAGTGCCTCTCGCCGCGCGGCTGAACGTCTCGCGGACGCCGCTGCGGCTGGTGCTCGACCGGCTGGCCCAGGAAGGCCTGCTCAAAGCGCGCCCGACGGGTGGGTTCGTCGCGAGCGAGTTCACGGTGGAAGACATTCGGGATGCCATCGAAATCCGGGGCGTCCTCGAGGGGGCGGCGGCCCGGCTGGCCGCCGAACGGCCCAAGGACCCTGCCGCCGTGGCGCGGCTGCGCGAGTGCATCGTGGCGCTCGACGCGCTCGTCCGCGAGACCCCCACCGACATCGAGTTCTTTGCCCGCTACATCGACCTCAACGGGCAGTTCCACGCGCTTGTGCTGGACATGGCGAACAGCGCTATGCTCAGTCGTTCCATGGAGCACGTGCTGACCCTCCCCTTCGCCTCCCCCAATGCGTTCTTCCTCACCGAGACGGAAACGCAGGAAGGCCGCGAGACCATCGTGCTGTCCCAGGCCCACCACCGAGCGATCGCCAACGCGATAGCCGACGGAGAGGGCGCCAGGGCCGAGGCGCTCGCGCGGGAGCATTCACGGCTGGCCCGCACGAACCTCGAGACAGCACTCAAGGAACGAACGCTGACTCGCATCCCCGGTGCATCGTTGATCAAGTTTCCGGAGGCTATCTGACATGACTCGCTTAACACATCCCCGCCTTGCCGTGGCCGTGGCGCTGCTGGCGGTCTGGGGGGCGGGCGTTACGCTCGGCTCGCAGCGGTCAACTTCGAGCCGCGCCGCGACCGCGATGACGACCGCCGCCACGAAATGGCTCGAGGCGCTGACGCCCGAACAGCGCCAGCAGGCGACGTTCGCGAACGACGTCGACGAGAAGGTGCGCTGGAACTTCATCCCGACCAACATGTTTCCGCGCAAGGGCGTGCCCTGGAAGGAAATGAGCGAACCGCAGCGCACGCTCGCGCACGAGCTGCTCAAGGCGGGCCTCAGCCAGAAGGGCTACCTGACCACCACGTCGATCATGGAGCTCGAGACCATCCTGCACGCCATCGAGAACTCTGATGGCAGGAAGGGCGCGAACGTCCGCGACCCCGAGCTCTACTTCTTCACCATCTTCGGTGCGCCGGCGGCCAAGAGCGTGTGGGGCTGGCGCGTCGAAGGCCATCACGTCTCGCTGCACTTCACGATCTCCAACAACACCGCGGTCGCGAACACTCCGGCGTTCTTCGGTACCAATCCCGCCGAAGTGCGCGTCGAGGGGCCGAAGAAGGGCTTGCGCCTTCTCGGTTCGATGGAGGACGCAGCGCGGGCGCTGCTGGCGACGCTCGACGAGGCACAGCGCGCCACGGCGATCTACGACAAGGTCGCGCCGGGAGACATCCTTACGAAGAACAGTCCGACGTTCGAGCCACTGTCGCCGGGTGGTGTCCCGGCCGCGAGCCTCAAACCGGCACAGCGCGATCTGCTGATGAAGCTGATCGAAAGTTACACGGTGCAGATGGCTGACGACGTCGCCGCCGATCGGCTCGCCAAGATCAAGCAGGCGGGCGTGGAGAAAGTCACGTTCGCGTGGGCGGGCGAGACCGAGGTCGGCAAGAAGCACTACTACCGGATTCAGGGTCCGACGTTCCTCGTCGAGTACGACAACACGCAGAACGACGGCAACCACGTGCACTCGGTGTGGCGCGACTTCACGGGCGACTTCGGCCGCGACCTGCTGCGCGACCACGTCAAGGGCGTGCCGCACTAGCCTGACCGGGGACACTCAACCGGGACACTCAACCGGGACAGTCACGGGGGACATTCAAGGTTGAATGTCCCCGCCTTCTGACGCACCCAGCATTAGCAGAAAATGCGTACCGTTGCGCCTTCAGGGGGCTGAACAGGTCTGACGGGACGCCGCGTTGCGAGGATCGGCCTCCGGTTGCGCGCAGAAACACGGGCGGGGACACTCAACCGTGACTGTCCCGGTTGAGTGTCCCCGCCCTTCGACGTCAACGCGCACCGGGCGCCAGCCGTATTGAGGTCATATGTCTTCGTCGATCAGAGTCGGTCTTGCGGGCCTCCTACTCCTCGTCGGCATCTCAGGACTGCAGGCAACGCAGAACCCGCCGCCGGCACAAAATCCGCCTGCGACGCCTCCGCCGGCCACCCCACCGGGCCAACCCGCCGGGGGATCCGCCCAGCCAGGTCCGGGCCGCGGCGGACGAGGCAATCCGGCGGCCGGGCTCGTCGCGCAGTTCTGCGCCTCGTGTCACGGGCCGACGCTCCAGGGTGGCTCCGCCACGAGCCTCATGGACGAGGACTGGAAGTTCGGCGGTGACGATGCGAGCATCACGGCGAGCATCCGCGACGGACGGCCTGGAACGCCGATGGTCCCATTCAAGGACCTCATCACCGAGGAGCAGATCCGGCAGCTCGTGTTCTACATTCGCGATCAGGCCGGCCAGCTCAAGGGTAAGCCCGAAACGAAGGTCGATCCGCAAGGCGCGATCCTCAAAACCGAGAAGCAGACGGTCAAGCTCGAGGTCGTGGCCAAGGACCTCGAAACCCCCTGGGGCATCGCGTTCCTTCCCGACGGCAAACTCCTCGTCACCGAGCGGCCAGGCCGGCTCCGCATCGTCGAAAAGGGCACGCTACTGCCCCCCGTGACCGGCACGCCGGAGGTATGGGTGCGTCAGGATGGCGGGCTCTTCGACGTCGAGGTTCATCCGAACTACGCAAGCAACGGCTGGATCTATCTGGCATTCTCGGAGACGCTGCCCGGCTACAAGGCGCCCGCGCCGGACCCCGCGGCACCGCCAGCGCCTCAGGGCCGTGGCGGACCGCCAAGCCCGCCGTCAATGACGGTGATCGTTCGCGGGAAGATCCGCAACAACGCGTGGGTCGACCAGCAAGTGATCTTCAGAGGCGCCCCGGAGCTCTACTCGCCTGCGAACTTCCACTACGGATCCAGGTTCACGTTCGATCGCGAGGGTCATCTCTTCTACTCGCTCGGCGACAAGGGCCGGCCCGAGAGCGCACAGGATCTCTCGCTGCCGATCGGCAAGGTGCACCGCGTGAACGACGATGGATCGGTGCCCAAGGACAACCCGTTCGTAAAGACGCCGGGCGCAGTCGGCTCAATCTGGAGCTACGGCCATCGCAACCCGCAGGGCTTCGCGTTCGACCCGGTCACGAACAAGCTGTGGGAGACCGAGCACGGCCCGACAGGCGGCGACGAGCTGAACCTCATCGAGCCGGGCCAGAACTACGGTTGGGCGGTCGTGTCGTATGGCATGCAGCCCGGCATCACCAAGTCCGAGCAGGAGGGAATGGTCTCCCCCAAGGCGTATTGGACGCCGACGCTGGCCCCCGCGGGCATCGTCTTCTACAAGGGCTCCCGTTACCCGGGCTGGCAGAACAGTCTCTTCGTAGCGGGGCTCGGCGGTCAGCAGCTGCGTCGCATCGAGATCACCAAGGACGTGGTGACGCGCCAGGAAGTCATCTTCAACGAATACGGCCGCGTGCGCGACATCGTCATCGGGCCCGACGGATATCTGTATGTCGCGTTGAGCCTGCCGGGACAGCGACTGTCCGATACGACGGCCGGTGTCATCGTGCGAATGCTGCCCCAGTAGGTCGCGGGACAACATGACGCTCGCGGATGACCGGGAGGGCGGCGGACGCGGGCGCGGGCGCGGCGGGCAGTAGGCGGGGACACTCAAGGTTGAGTGTCCCCGGGGACAGTCACTCTTGAGTGTCCCCGGGCGCAATCTTCGTTCCAATAGTGAAGTAAGCGGGCGGAGTGAACAGGCGCGCCGTTCTGGCGACGCTCTAGGAGGACGTATGGAGTCGAGGCTTTCTACCGCCTCCCGCTATCTGCTGACCGTGGCTGGATGCACGGCGGCGTTGATGGCGGGCGGCATGAGTTGGGTGACGGCGCAGCAGCCGCCCCAGACGCCCGCAGGGCAGGCCCAACAGGGGCGTGGCGGGGGCAGGGGCCGTGGCAACGCCGGCCCGGCCATCTTTACCGTGGTCGACGCCAACAAGGACGGCGCCGTCACGCGCGACGAGATGAAGTCGACGTTCGACAAGTGGTTCACGGAATGGGATAACGCGAAGACCGGCTTTCTGACGCAGGAACAGCTCCTGGCGGGCTTGAACGCGGCGCTGCCGGCGCCGGCGCCACCCGCCGGATTCCAGGGAGGCGGTCGCGGCGGACAGAATCAGACGCCCAACCCCGAGCACGTGCAGGCCATGATGGCCGCGCTCCCGGCGACGGCCCCCGCCAAGCCCAAGCAGCCGCGCAAGGTGCTCGTGCTCGGCAAGGCCGCAGGCTTCGTGCATTCGTCCATTCCACTCGCAGGCCGGACGATCGAGGAGATGGGCAAGAAGACCGGCGCGTGGAGCACGACGATCACCTACGATCCGGCCGACATCAACGAGGCGAACCTCAAGCAGTACGACGCGATCTTCCTGGCGAGCACGACCGGCGCGTTCCTCGACGATCCGAACGATCCCGCGGTGACGGCGGCACGCCGGAAGGCTTTCCTCGACTTCGTGCGCAACGGGAAAGGCCTCGCCGGCATCCACGCGGCGACTGACTCGTATCATCAGAACCGGCCCTCAACTGACGCGCAGGCGGGCGGCGGACGCGCGGCGGGCGGCCGCGGGTTTGGCGGACGCGGTGGACAGGGTGGCGCCGTCGTGGCGCAGTTCCTCGCGCAGGGTGACAAGAACGCCGATCAGAAGATCAGCCGCGAAGAGTTCGGCGGTCTGGCCGACGCGTGGTACACCAAGCTCGATACCGACAACTCCGGCCGCGTCAGCCAGGCGGACTTCCCGCAGCGCTTCGCCGCTCTGATGCCGGCACCGCCTGCGCCGCCGACGCCGGCGACCCCGGCTCGCGGAAACGGCCAGGCGCCCGCGACCCAGCTTGGACCGGACAATCAGGTTGGCACCTGGCCGGAGTTCAACACGATGATCGGCGGCTTCTTCAAGTTCCATTGGAACAACGGCCAGGACATCACGGTCAAGGTCGACGATCCGAACAGCCCGCTGACGGCCATGTTCAAAGGCAAGCCGCAACTCGTGATCGTCGACGAGACCTACACGATGGGCCGGGAGACATACTCGCGCAAGAACCTGCGGGTGCTCACCAGCATCGACTATGCGAAGATGACCGCCGAAGACAAGGCCAAGGAGCAGAATCCCAGGGCGGACGGCGACTACGCCTTGAGCTGGATCCGCCGCGACGGCAAGGGCCGTGTCTTCTACGAGGCGCACGGCCACGACGAGAAGATCTACGCGATCACGCCGATGCTCGAGCACGTCCTTGCCGGTATGCAGTACGTTCTCGGTGACCTGCAGGCCGACGACAGCCCGAGCCAGAAGTAAGGCATTTCACCCACACAAAGAAGAGCGGACGCGCTGATGGCCGGACTCGACCACAACGCCATCAGCGCGGCCGCCAATCTCCTGTGGCGGCACTGGACGGCCTCCACCCACATCCCCGAGCTCCCCGCGCACTGCCGCCCTTCCGACCGTTCGGACGGCTACGCCATCCAGGCTGCCGTGGCAGCACTCTCAGGTCAGCGTGTCGTTGGCTGGAAGATCGCAGCTACGAGCATCGTCGGACAGACGCATATCGGCGTCGACGGCCCGCTTGCGGGCCGGCTCTTGAGCAACCGCGTGACGACGATCACGAAGGACCGGCCCGCGCCCGGGCCGACGCCGCTCGCCGGCAACGCGATGCGCGTCGGCGAAGCGGAATTCGCCTTCCGCCTGCGTGGTTCGCTGCCGGCCCGCGAGAGCGTCTACGGCGTTCAGGAAGTGCTCGACGCCGTCGAGTCCATGCACCCCGCGATCGAGATTCCTGACTCGCGGTACAACGACTTCGCGCGCGTCGGCGCCCCGCAGCTCATTGCCGACACCGCCTGCGCCTGGTGGCTCTACGTCGGCGAGGCGACGACGGCCGACTGGCGGGACCAGGATCTCGCGGCCCACGTCGTCGAGACCTTCCTCAACAACCAACCCGCAGAACGTGGCCTCGGCGCCAACGTCCTGCGCGACCCACGCCTGGCGCTGACCTGGCTCGCCAACGAGCTCAGAACTTACGACCGTGGCCTGACCGCCGGTGATCTCGTGACGACGGGTACGTGCATCACACCGGTTCCGCTCGCGCGCGGGGACACGTTCCGCGTGGACTTCGGGGTGTTTGGCTCTTTACAAGTGGAATTGGTGTAACGAGCTGGCCGGTCCAATCCTGCATTTCTGTCTGCATTTTTTCAGTTTGTCGTGGGGCCCCACCCCCACGACCTGCCAGCGCTCGCTTCGCTCGCGCCGCCGGTTAGACGCGACAGCCTGCTTGGGGCACGTGGCTTCCTAACCCACTTTCAGCAACAACTTCCCAGTCGTTCTCCTGGCTTCCAGATCGCGGTGCGCATTCGCGGCTTCAGACAGCGGATACGTTCCCGAAATGCGTACCTTCACGGCGCCGGAGGCGACGTAGCGGAGGACGTCGTCGACGCGCCAGAGGAGTTCCTTCCGGTCGAGCAGGTGGTGCGCGAGCGTGGGGCGGGTGAGGAACAGCGAGCCGCGGGCGTTGAGGATGGCCGGATTGAAGGGCGGCACCGAGCCGCTCGACTGGCCGAAGAGCGCCATCGTGCCGCGCGGACGCAACACGTTCAGGCTCTTGTCGAACGTCGTCTTGCCGACTGAATCGTAGACGACATCCACGCCGCGGCCACCGGTGAGCCGCTTCACCTCGGACTCGAAGTCCTGGGTTGTGTAGTTGATGGTTTCGTCGGCGCCGAGCGCTCGCACCTGCTGTGCCTTCTCTTCTGTCGAGACCGTTCCGAACACGCGCGCGCCGAGGTGCCTGGCCATCTGCACGATGAGCCCGCCGGTCCCGCCGGCGGCCGCGTGCACCAGGCAGGTGTTGCCGGCCTTGAGCGGAAACGTCGAGTGCGTCAAGTAGTGCGCCGTCGTCCCCTGAAGCATGACCGCCGCAGCCGTCGCAAAGTCGACTTCGGCAGGAATCTTGACGAGTTGAGCTGCCGGCACGAGCGCGTACTCCGTGTACGAGCCGCGCACCATCGCGTAGGCGACGCGGTCGCCTGGGGCAACCTCGGTGACCTCGCTCCCCACGCTCTCGACCGTGCCCGACGCCTCGCTCCCGAGAACGATCGGCGTATCCGACTTGTAGAGTCCGGTGCGAAAGTACACGTCGAGGAAGTTGACTCCAGTAAACGCGACGGCGACCAGGGCTTCCTTCGGACCTGGCGTCGGTTTCGGCGCGTCGACGAGCAGCATCTGCTCGGGACCGCCGGCCGTTTCAACAATGAGTTTCTTCATGGCCTGTACTCCCACACTCTCGCGCCTGTACGCGCGCGCCAGAAGTGATACCGGATGCGCGACGTCCATCGATTGACCGGCGTCGCGCAGGCCTCGGGCAATCTGGAGATGACAACCGGGATTGGCGGTCGCCACCAGACTCGCCCGTGTTGTCTTCAAGTGACCGACTTTTCTCTGCAGGAGCGCTTCGGCCTGCGCCGGCTGGGTCAGCGCGTAGACGCCCGCGCTCCCGCAGCACCACGTCGATTCCGTCAGTTCGACCATAGACAGGCCCGGCAGCAGGCGAAGAAGCGCGCGCGGTTGTACGGACACCTTCTGCCCGTGAGCGAGATGACAGGAGTCGTGGTAGGTCACGGTCACGGCCTCGTCGAACGGCGCGGCGGATGGCGCGCGACAGCCGATCTGGACCAGCCACTCATGCACATCTTTCAGCTTGGTATCCCACGTTCGCGCCCGATCGCGGTACCGGGTATCGGCCTCGAGCAGGTGGCCGTAGTGCCGCAGGTGCGACCCGCAGCCGCCGGCATTGGTGATGATGGCATCGTAGTGGTCCGGCGGAAAGAGATCGATCGTCCGTCGGGCCTGAGCCCTGGCGAGCTCCAGCTCACCGTTGTGGGCGTGCAGCGATCCGCAGCACGGCTGCGGCGACGGCGTGTCGACGGCGCAGCCGTTGGCGAGGAGCACGTCCGCGGTATCGCGGTTCACGTCCGAGAAAACGAGATCCTGGATGCAGCCGGTCAGGAGGGCAACACGGTACCGGGCTTCACCGCGCGGTGATTCGCTCGGCGCAATCAAACGATTCGAAAATGCCGCCGCCATCCGCGGCGTTTGCGGCTCCAACCGGCGAAGCGTCGCGGGCAGAAACATCGTCAGGCCGAACGTACGCACCGCGTACTCGAGTCCGCTCCGCTGGTAGAGGCGCGTCAGCAACCCGGCTGCGCGCATCGCGCGCGGATTTCTGAAGAGAAAGCCGAGTGTCAGGGCGCGCCAGAGGTTCCGCGCCGGTGCGTCGTTGATACCCGACTGCTCGATGTCGCTTCGCGCCGTTTCGAAGAGCTCCGTATAGTTCACGCCCGCTGGGCATGCCGTCTGGCAGGCGAGGCACCCAAGGCAATAGCTCATCTCGTCGGCAAACGCCCGCGTGACCTCCAGCTCGTCGTCCGCGATCGCCCTCATGAGTGCAATGCGTCCGCGAGGACTGTTCCGTTCGCGCTTGGTCGCGTCGTAGGTCGGGCATGTCGGCAGACACATGCCGCAATGCATGCACTGCTGAAGGACCGAGTAGTCGAGGGTGTGGAGGGTGGCCATGGACGGTCTGCTCAGGGATCAGGGCTCAGGGATCAGGAAGACGCTTCGAACATGTGAGTCGAGGGTCTTGCCTGATCCCTGATCCCCGAGCCCAGATCCACCTAATCAAAGATCTTCCCGGGATTCAACAGCCCCTTCGGATCGATCGCGCTCTTGACTTGACGCAGCAGCTCGAAGCTGGCGTCGCCCATTTGTTGTCGCAGCCAGGGCTTCTTCGCGAGGCCGATGCCGTGCTCGCCGGTGATCGTGCCGCCGAGCTCGAGGGTGCGGGTCATGATCGCGTCGAACGCCCGATGCACGCGGCCCATTTCGTCGCTGTCGCGCTCGTCGGTCAGGAACGTCGGGTGCAGGTTGCCATCGCCCATGTGGCCGAACGTGCCGATCTGCAGCTTGAAGGCAGCCGCCGTATCGGCGATGAACCTCACCATCGTCGCCAACTCGCTCCGCGGCACGGTGACATCCTCGAGGATCGTCGTCGGCCGTCGCCGCGCGAGCGCGGCGAAGGCGTTGCGGCGCGCGGCCGCGAGCTGCAGACCTTCAGCCTCGTCGCGCGCAGTACGCACGTCGCGGGCACGATGCTCGCGCGCGATCGCCTCCATCCGGGCGGCTTCGTCAGCGACCGCGGCCGGGTGGCCGTCGGTCTCCATCAGGAGCACTGCCTCGCAATCAGTAGGCAACCCCACGTGCGCGTAGTCCTCGACGCAGCCGGCCGTCATCCGGTCGAGAAACTCCAGCGTGCAGGGAATGATGCGCGCAGCGACGATGGCGGAGACGGTGGCGGCGGCGTCATCGATGCTGTCGTAGAGCGCGAGCATCGTCCGCCGGGCGGCCGGCCGTGGCAGCAGCTTGAGCAGCACCTCGGTGATGATGCCGAGCGTGCCCTCCGATCCCACGAAGAGATCCTTGAGCGAGTAGCCGGCGACGTCCTTCACGCACGCGGTGCCGAGCCGCGCCACCCGGCCGTCAGCGAGCACGACTTCCAGCGCCATGACGTAGTCGCGCGTCACGCCGTACTTCAGCCCACGCAGACCGCCGGAGTTTTCGGCGACATTACCGCCGATCGTGCTGATGCGCTGCGAGCCGGGATCGGGCGGGTAAAACAGACCGTGCAGCGCCGCGGCCTCGTCGATCCGCTGGTTCGTCACGCCCGGCTGCGCGCGCAGCGTGAGGTTGCGCGGATCGACGTCGAGAATCGCGTCCATCTGCGTGAGGCAGAGCACCAGGCACCCTGGGCTCGGCACGCTGCCGCCGCTCAGTCCTGTTCCCGACCCGCGCGTGACGATCGGCGTGCCGCTCGAGGCCGCCAGACGGACGCACTCGGACACCTGCGCCGTCGTCCGCGGAAAGACGACCGCGGACGGCCGCACCTTCATCGCGGCCGTTCCGTCGAAGCTGTAGGGAATGAGATCTTCCGCGCGCGTCAGTACCCGCGTCGGCGCCGACGATGGACGTGAGGCCGTCAATGGTGGAGTGCGGCGGAGGCATGAATCGGTCCTTTCGCCCTGAGCGCGCCAATCCCGGTCGTCAGCTGAATCGACAAAAACGTGCCGACGGCTCATTCACGATGAGCGCGAAGTCCGCAAAGCTCACGAAGGATTCCTTTCACCTGTGAATTCTTCGCGAGCCTCGTGATCTTCGAGGCCTTCGTGAAGGGTCTCCGTTTACGAGATAGCTTCTGGACGCAAATGATTCTCTAGGCGACCACCCGCTGACGCTGCTCGCCCAACCCGTCGACGCCGAGCTGCATCACGTTGCCGGCGCGCAGGAAGACGGGTGGCTTCTGGCCGGCGCCGACGCCGGGCGGCGTTCCAGTCGTAATGATGTCGCCAGGCTGCAGGCTCATGAAGCGGCTCAGGTAGCTGACCAGGTACTGCACGCCGAACACCATCGTCTTCGTCGAGCCATTCTGGTAACGATGGCCGTCGACTTCCAGCCACAACTTGAGGTTCTGGCAGTCGGCGACTTCGTCGGCGGTCACGAGCCACGGCCCGATCGGCCCGAAGGTGTCGGCGCTCTTGCCCTTCACCCACTGACCCGTCCCCTCGAGCTGAAACGCACGCTCGGACAAATCGTTGACGACGCAGAAGCCGGCGACGTGCGACATCGCGTCGGCCTCGCTCACATACTTCGCGGGCTTGCCGATGACGACCCCCAACTCGACTTCCCAGTCGCTCTTGAGCGATCCCCGTGGCAGCTCCACGTCATCGTAGGGCCCCGAGATGCTCGAGGTCGCCTTCATGAAGACGATCGGCTCGACGGGCACGGCCATGTTCGACTCGGCCGCGTGATCGGAGTAATTCAGCCCGACGCAGACGAACTTCCCCACGCTGCCCACGCATGGACCAATCCGCGGCGAGCCGGCGACGGCCGGCAACCCGGCCGCATCGATCTTGCGAATCCTCGCGAGCGAATCCGGCAGCAACGCGTCTCCCGCGATATCGGTCACGACCGACGACAGGTCCCTGATGACGCCCGCCGCATCAAGCATCGCCGGCCGTTCTTTTCCTGGTGTTCCCACGCGAAGCAGTTTCATGGTCTTTACTATACATGGCGTTTTGCATGCAGACCAAAGTCATGCTAGTGTCGCGTCTCCAAACTTTACGGGCATCAGGACGCACGTGTCGGCACGCGCTCCATCAAGGCCGGAGAACTGTATGCAGAAAGCGCGATTCCTCGTCTTCGCCGGTGCGATCTTCCTCGGCGTCGGAGCGCTGAGCATCGCGCTCCCGCGCGCGTCGGCACAGGCCGGACAGCGGGGCGCTACTCCCCCGCCCGCAGCTCAGACAGAAGCTGCCGATCCCGGGCCGCGGGTCCCGGACGGGTTCACGCCAATCTTCAACGGCAAGGATCTGACCGGCTGGCATGTCAGTAAGACCAACCATCACGGGACGACGCCCGAGTATCGCGTCCTCCATGACCTTATCGTGGGGACTCAGAACCCGAAGGGTCAAGGCGGCATCCTCCTCACCGACAAGAAGTACAAGAACGTCGAGGTTTACATGGAGGTCAAGCCCGACTGGGGCTGCGACAGCGGGCTGTTTCTGCGCTCGAGCGAAGCTGGCGAGGCCTACCAGGTCACGCTCGACTACCTGCCGAATGGAGGCATGGGCGGGATCTACGGCGAGCGCCTCAAGGGCGTCCAGAACGCCCTGACTGCCAAACTCTCCGACGAGGAGCGTGCTGCGCAGGCGAAGGCGCGGGCCGGAACATGGCAGAAGGCGTGGAAGCGCGAAGCGTGGAACTCGGTGCGCGCGCGCATCGTCGGCGACGTGCCGCAGATCACCGTCTGGATCAATGATCAGCTCATCACTGAGTTCACCGATACGGAGAACCACGCGGCCGGCGGAGCGACCGACGGAATGATCGCCATCCAGATGCACTTCAGCAACGAGAAGACGCCCCGGTGGGTCGACGGCGGATTCTGGCGCTGGCGGGCCATCGCGGTCAAAGAGCTGCCGGCGCAATAGGGCTTCGTCGACAACGGTAGACGGATCATCACGAAGATCTCGAAGAACTCGAAGACCACGAAGCCGATGCTTCGCGACCTTTCGCGGCCTCGCGGGCTTCGTGAGTGAGCAGTGACGTGACAGTTTCTAACCAATGGATTCCACAGCCTCGAAAGCGCGATACATCGTCACCGCGTTTGCGGTGACGCTCGCCGTCATTACTTACATCGATCGCGTGGGGATCTCCGTGGCCCTGCCGCTGATTCGCGACGAGCTCAAGCTCTCGTCGATTCAGATGGGATGGACCCTGGCCGCGTTCGCGTGGGCGTATGCGCTCTTCGAGATTCCGGGCGGGTGGATGGGCGACCGCATCGGCCCGCGCCGCGTACTGATGCGCATCGTCATCTGGTGGTCGTTCTTCACCGCCGCGACCGGCTGGGTCTGGAACCCCTCGTCGCTCATCGTCACGCGGGCGCTGTTCGGCGCCGGCGAGGCTGGCGCGTTCCCCAACCTCACGCGAGTGCTGACGACCTGGCTGCCGGTCAAGGAGCGCGAGCGCGCGCAGGCGCTTGTCTGGCTGGCCACGCGTGTCAGCGGCGCGTTCACGCCGCTGCTCGTCGCGCTGTTGATCGGCGGAATCGGGTGGCGGCGGACGTTCGAGGTCTTCGGCGTGATTGGCGTCATCTGGGCGATCCTCTTCTACCGCTGGTACCGCGACGTTCCGAGCGAGCACCCCAGCGTGAACGCGGCCGAACTGGCGATGCTACCGCCGGCGAAGGACACCGCCATCGCGCATACGGGCGTGCCGTGGGGAGTCATCTTCTCCAACCGGCATGTCTGGCTGCTTTCGATCCAGTACATGTGCCTGGCGTACGGCTGGTGGTTCTACATCAACTGGCTGCCTACATACTTGCGCGACGCCCGCGGCGCCAGCTTCAAGATGGGCGCGCTGCTCGCCGGTCTCCCGCTGCTACTCGGCGGCGCCGGCTGCCTCGTATCGGCCTTCCTGGTTCCACGCCTGACGAAACGCTATGGCAGCGTCTCCATGGCGCGGCGCATCATCGCCGTCACGGGGTTTGTCGGCGCCTCCACGTCGATCGTCATCTTCACGCGCATCGCGGACCCGGTGCAGGCGATGTTCGTTCTGGGCATGGCCGGGTTCTTCAACGACTTCGTAATGCCCGCGGCGTGGGCGAGCACTATGGATATCGGCGGCCGCTACGCGGGAACCGTGTCGGGCGCCATGAACATGATGGGCAGCGTTGCCGGGGCACTGTCGGTGACCGTCGTGGGGTATCTCCTGGCGTGGACGTCAGGCAACTGGACGCTGACGTTCTACATCTCGTCGAGCATCTACCTCGTCGGTGCGGTCTGCTGGCTTTTCCTCGATTCGCACTCACCGGTCGAGCGCACGGCGACGGTTTAGCAAACCGCCGCCTTCAGCCTCTCGGCCACCTCACCGCAGACGCTAAGTGTACGTGAAATCAGCACTTGCGTAAACGGCTCGATTCGAGCGGCGACGGTTTTTCGGACCGAGACCCGCGCGAATTAGGCCCAAATCCTCAAACTTTCCCATTGCCGATCCGCGCTCACGTCATCGCATTAAGACGAGGGAATTGCTAATGATCCCGCGAGCCAGCCGCCAGAGGGCCGGGATCGTGCAGCAAATTGTGCAGTAGTTCCACTGGATTTTCGGGGCGCCACTACTGGCACAATCGCCGGCCGTACCGGCCGACGAAGTGCGCATTGCATGCATCGTTGACCGCTCAGTTGACGCCATCGTGATCACGGGTTCAGAGCATCGTGATCACCGGTTCCGGGTCACCGTGATCGGAGCGAAGCGACGCGAGAAACGTCGGGTGTTGGCGGTCAGGCCTTCTTGGATGACGAGCGTCATTGCCTCACTGGCATGATCATCGGCCGTTGCCGGAAGAGATCGGCTGGCGCGGGTATCTGCTCGATCGATTGCAGGAGCGGTGGAACGCGCTTACGGCAAGTCTCGTCCTCGGGCTGGTGTGTTGGACGTGGCACCTGCCGCTGTTTGTCCTGCCCGGCTATTTCGATGCGTTCGGGCGCGCCGCGCCCACTCCGCTTGATCGTCTGTACGGGATCCTGCAGTCGGCGCAGTTCCACCCGACACATGCTCGAACAGAATTCTCGCACCCATCGTCGATCGCGACGTCTCCCTCAAATCGAGCTGACGAGTCGCTGCGCCTCTGGAACTCTATCGCTCGCGACGCACCATATAATTCGCCTCCGTGAATTCGGGCACCTTCACGCAGGCGGCCTGGCTGGCATCGGAATCGAACTGGAAGTGGATGCCTCCGTGGATGCGACTTCGCGCCTGCTGATCGGCCAACTGCCAGAAGCCGGTGAAATCTCGCGTCACGTCGCCAAGGCCCATGGTCCGGGGCCAGGTGATCGAGAACGGCACGTCGTCGCGACCGAACGCCAGTTGCAACGCCCGGGCGGCCGCAGCCGAGAGACACGCCGCGTTGCCCGCGTAGGTCGGATAGGGCGGCGTCGTTAGGAGCGGACTCCATGTGGGATCCGGATCGGTATCGGGGTTGAGATCCTCGCTGGCTCGCCGGATCGCCGTGACCGGCCGCCACAGTCCGTAGACGAACTTGCTGGTGAACGAGGTCTGCAGACCGTCGTGCAGTCCGACGTTGAGGAGGACGAACATGCGCGCGGTGTCCAGCAGCGAAAGACCTTCGCGTTGCGCGATGTCACCCGCCACGATGTTCCACACGTGCAGGAAACTGAGCGTGGTGTTCACGCCGGCAAAGGTCTGCGCCATGAGCGTTTGCTCAGCCGTCCGCGCGGCGCTCGTCGCCGATCCGAGCAGCTTGGTCTCGTTGAAATCCCGCGTGTATCGCGCACTCGTCAGCGTCGGCGGCGGCTCGGGCAGGAACTGCGTGCTGGTCAGCATGGCAAACGGCACCACGTTGGCGTAAAACCCAAAGGTCGCAAAACTATTCGCAGGCGGCGTCGGTTGCCATAACCCGGCAATGAGCGGCAGCACGTAAGTGGGGTCGGGTGCGATCACCGCTGGCCACCCGTCGTTCTGCCGCCATTTCAGCACCGCCTGTGCCGCGGCACGCCCAACCTGCCGACCCTGATCGGCCAATCCGGGCGGCACGCCAGCGAGCTGCGAGGCTACTGCGTTGTCGAAAACGGCCTGCTGTGCGGGAAAGAGCGCCGCGAGCACGTCTCTCGCCGCCTGCGCTGCGGCCACGTCCGGCGACGCGCCGTGCGAGGCCCGCACCCGGACGCGATACGGCGTGTAGACCTCCTCAATCGAGTTGATCGCGTCGAACATGGCAATGTGCATCATCGAGAACGAACGCTGCGAGCTCGACGGGCCTGATCCGAAGAGCGTCTGCAGGATCTGATTCCACTGGATGACGACGTTGGGAGTCTGCGCGCTTGCCGCAGGCGCGATCAGTACCATGCAAGCTGCGGCGACGTTCACAACCGTGATCGCTCTCCTTGTTCTCAACATGACCGGTCTCCTCGTAGGCCCCTCGTTGTCAGCAATCCGCCGCTCTCACTGGCGGGGCACATCCTCGACATTCCTTAAAACGCCGGGCTCGGGCGATCCGGACAAACAATTTTTTGTAACTGGTATCACCTCTCGCCATGGTTGATAATTCGGCCCAAAACCTATGGACGAAGGCAGTTCCACGCCATGCACGGCTGCGACTGCCTTGCACAGCTCAATCCCGATGTGGGTCGCTTCCTCGACGCTGAAGGCTGCCGGCAGAAGCTTGAGCGCGACTTCGCGGTCCAGCCGTGTATCCCAGGCGCGGTACACCGTTCCGAAAGATCCACGGCCGATTGATCACGGACGGGCGCATGAGGGAGTCCGTGCTCGTTGCCGAAGTTGGTGAACGCGTAGCCGTCGAAGCGCGACAGGCCCGCGGACGTGCAGAACCAGAGAAAGCCCCTTGAATCTTTCACGATCCGGTTCACCCGGCTGTCGCCCAATCCATCTGCGGTCGTGTAGGTCTTGATGGGCAGTCGCTCGGCGTCAGCAGCGACCGATGGCATCAGCAGGAGGAACGGCAGCCACAGCGCCAGCCGGCACGTCAGGTCCCGGACTGCGCTTTCTGGCTCGTCGCACGCAGGCGCTCCAAGTTTGTGTGGCAGCACGACTGATGGCGGCGTAGCGCGCCCTCACGCGAACCGTGGGTGGTGGCTCAAACCTCTGGAGCGAGCGCGGATATCTCCGGCCGTTGAGCAACTCGCCGATGGCCGTCGCGCGCACGAAGAGATGATATGTGAGAGCGGCGACGACCACTGACTCGACACTATTATCGGCCTCTGACTCCGACGTCATAGGGCTTCTACGCCGGGCTCAGCGGGTCAACGCGCCTCAAGCCGGTAGGTAGGCATATCCAGCCACTCGAACGCCAGATCGGGTTCGACGAGCCAGCGTGTGAACGGCGGCGACATCTAACTCCGAGAGGGCGTCGGGAACGCCCCGAGGAGTGAGCGCCTTAGTACCATGGCGAGTCCGCACCTCTTTTGAGGACATCAGGCGCGTGTGCCTCGAAGGCATACATTGGCATCGCCTGCAGTGTGCCCGTGAGTGTGCCCGAACGGGGCCCGGGGACCATAACTCGGCAGCCAATGCCAACCAGGCAACATATGAAAACCTGGCCTGAAATCGCTGATTTCAGGCCCGTTCTGTAATCGCGGGCGACCTTAGCAAACCGCCGCTTTCGGCCTCTCGTCCACCTCACCGCGGCACCTGCAAGTATACGAGACAAAGACACTTACACGGAAACGCTCGAAACGATGGAAGTCAGCTGCAGGCCCGCGAGTGCGGAGACCTGCTCGGGTGCCGCCTACGGGCGACGAACGCGCACACTCATCGCTGACCCCGCGATCACTCCGCGAAATTCATGCGCCGGTGCAGGGCTGCATAACGCGGGTCGTTTCGCAAGGGATCGAAAAAGGGATGCGCTTTCAGATTCAGCAGAATGTTCGACCGCTCGTCGAATGCACGATCGAGCCATTCCAGCGCGCGTTCGTAGTCTCCGAGCCCCAGGTAGGCGTTCACGAAGGCAGCGGCAGGGATGTACCCCGCCTCGCGGCGTCGCGTCAGTTCGTCGAGGACACGCAAGGCCTCTGTCGACCGTCCTGCGCGCGCGTACGCCCTCACCAGCACGCCGAGCACCGCCGGGTTGCGCCCCGAAAGGGCGGCGCTCCTTTCGAGTACGCGCACAGCCTCCGCGGCTTCGCCGTGCTCAATCATCGCAAAGCCGAGGAACCACAAGGTTCCCGGTTCGTCTGGCCGTACGGCGAGTACCCGTGTGGAGCTCGCGAATGGCGTCCGCATAGCGGCGCGATAGGAAAAGTATCCAGCCGACGTTCCTTCCGTACAACGCGAGTGGGTCCAGCTCGCGGGCACGTTGCGCCCACTCGAGCGCTTCGTCCGTCCGGCCCTGAGAGAATAGCCAGCGAGCCCGCCCGGCGTGCGCAGCGGCATTGTTCGGATCGAGATCAAGGGCGCGGCGATTATGTGCTTCGGCGTCGGTCCACTGCCATCGGCGAAGCGCGACGTCGCCAAGCACAAGGTGCGCTTCGGCAATTGTGGCGTCCAGCTCCAGGGCTCTTCCCGCGGCCTGTGCCGCTTTCGCCAGCCCGTCAACGGGCAGGCCTCCGCCGAAAACTGAGCTCAACACTGCGTGGGAGGCTCCAAGGCCGGAGTACGCGGGTGCGAAGGACGCATCCTTTGCGATCGCCGCCTCGAAATAGCGCACACTCGCCTCGACATCCGGTGTCGTTCTGTTTAGCGCGAAGCGGCCCTTCAGATAGTCTTCGTAGACGTCGGGGGACACAGCGGGCATATTGGGCGTATTCCTGGAGCCGGACTCTCGACCGGCAACCGAGATCTGAATCTGGCGCGCAATCGCCTGTGCCACCTCGGACTGGAGGGCGAGCACGTCCCCGACTTCACGATCGTAGCTGCCGGACCAGAGATGATCCTCGCTATCTCCCCTGATCAACTTCGCGCTGATGTGGACCCGGCGCCCGGAGCGCGTCACGGAGCCCTCGACGACCGCATCGACGCGCAGCGCTTTCGCGATTTCGGGAAGCGATTGGCTGGAATGCTTGAACTGCATGACCGACGTTCGCGAGATCACACGGACGCCCTGCATGCTCGACAGGCGTTCGATCAGCGCTTCGGTCATCCCGTCGACGAAGAAGTCCTGGCCAGAGTCACCTGACAGGTTCTGTAGTGGCAACACCGCGACGGATCGAATCATTCGCGGGGTGGTCGCGATGCGGCTCGAAACGAAGAGGTAAGCGATTGACGCGAGAACCAGTGCAGTCGTGACCGCCGCACGCCAGTGCAGCCTCGCCAGACTCCTCATCGCAGAGGCGGGAGCGAATGTCCCGACGCCGTCGAGCGCGCGCCTCTCCGCGTCCTGCTTCAGGCGGGTCCGCCGGGTTTCCAGCCACACGTCGAGCTCGGAGCGGAACGCGTACGCCGACCCGCGCCTATCGTGCAGGTGGCGATGCACTGGCATTTTCTCGCGCTGCTCCCACCGCTGAACGGTGCTGATGTCCCGTTTCAAGTAGACAGCGATGTCTTTCCAGGAGTCCAGGCGATCTTCGGTGCTGGGCAGGGCCGGCTGGCTCATGGGTACTCGTCCGATCCGCGCCAGCCGGATTCTAGTCCCGATATCAGGGGGGCGCAAATGGCCGCATTAGACCGCAACGAAGCGTTGCGGCCTGTTGCCGCTTGCCGGATGCCGTGCATCGGTTGAATGTTGACGGCGTTGCTGCTTCACAGGAGGCGATCATGAGACGATCTTTGGCTCTCCTTTGCGTGCTCGCGTGCTATACCGCCACTCCCGATACTGCGCGGCGGAGCGCAGAGACATTTGGGGAGTGGTCCTCGCCCATTAATGTCGGACCACCCGTGAACACCGAATACAACGACAACTACGCGATCCTGTCGCGGGACGAATTGACGATGTACTTCACCTCGGATCGTCCCGGAGGCGTTGGAGGAGATGACCTGTGGTTTACGACACGCGCTTCGCTCGAAGATCCCTGGGGAGACCCCGAGAACATGTCCGCGCTCAACACCAGTGCTGCGGACTCCCTCGCGGTGCTGTCCTCAGACGAACACGTGATGTTCTTCCACAGCACGCGTCCGGGCGGCTGCGGGGCTGGTGACATCTGGATGACCTGGCGCCGCAACAAGCGTTCGCAGCGATGGGGCCCGCAAGTAAATCTCGGATGTGTGGTCAACACCGCGGCGACCGAAATCGCGCCGGCATTCTTCAAGAATCCTGAAACCGGACAAGTCACCCTGTTTTATGGCAGCAATCGTCCCGGCTCGCAGGGCTTCGACGTCTACGCGAGCCCTCTCGGTGAAGACCGGTACTTCGGGCCGGGAGTGCTGGTGCCGGAATTCAGCAGCGCCGGGCGCGACACCCGGATTTTCATAAGAAGAGACGGCCTCGAGGCGTTCATCACATCGGACCGGACGGGCGGACAGGGGCTTATCGACATCTGGACGTCGACGCGGGACACGCTCTCCGACATGTGGTCGACGCCCGTTGATCTTTCCAGTCCCGTCAACAGCGCCTCCGACGATGGCTCTCCCTGGCTTTCACGGGACGGGACGACGCTGTATTTCTTCTCAACGCGTGCCCTCGGTTATGGGCAACGGGACATCTGGTACACAACCAGAGTCAAGCTCCGCGAACAAAACGAGCGCAATCGAGAGAATGGCGGATCTCATGGCAGCTCCTGCGAGTTGGGTTTACGCGTCGACGTATCAGGCGAGCGATGTTTGCTCTACCTGGTACATGCGCAAAGGACGCCGAAAACTTGAACGGAACGCGTATCTCGGAGGATCACGTCAATTACGATCTCGATCGCGAGATGCTGGACACAGCGGTGAAGGGGCTTTAGTCCGGCTGCGTGCTGTCACCGCGCTCGCACGATAGGCAACATTAGTAGACGAACACGGCCAACGCTGCGAACAGCGCGCCCACCGCCACTAACAGGCAGTCCACACGCCAGACGTTCGGGTTGGCGACCACCTTTCGCATCCTGTGACGGTGTGTCTCCCAGCGGGACAGCTGATAGACCGACACGCACGCGAGCGCCGTGAGAGAAGCCGTGACGACCCAGCCCCACGGCTTGTAATGGAAAATGGTGGCGTACCACGCCACCAGGGCCAGGCCGACGATGACAAACGGGGGGACCAAGATCTTGGCCGGCGGTGACACCTGTGCGTACTGGCGCTGGCGCTCGGCATAGAAGCGCCCCGGCATGGAGAGCGCGATCGCCGCCTTTCCCAGTAATGCCGCGGCGATCACCAGGCTCAGCATCCTAAACCACACTGCGGCAGCCCTCTCGTTTCCGCAGACGCGAACGGCGGGAAAACGGTGCCGCGCCGGTCTCACTGCGCAGGATAATGCCTCACTGGCATCCCGACGACGAGAATCCGCTCGCGCGGGTCAGCCCTTCAATTCTTTCGCCCCGTTCTCGATGTCCAACAGGTGCACGTACTCCTCGCGCCGGACTACGAAGACACGCTGACCCGCGTAACGCTCGGGGTTTGGAAGTGAGAACGCAAGAACCGGCGCGCGCACGCGCCGGTTCTCAGTTCACACGTCGCCCTTTTGACGGGTGTTGGACCTTGACTTGGAGCTCGTCAGCGCGTCCATTCACTTCGGCAAACTCGAGGCGACGATCACTTTCGATTTCGCTGCGGCGTTGGCTGCGACGGATTCGGCAGCCTCCCTCTCCGCACGCGTCTCTGAGAGGAGCAGGATCCTTCCATCCCCGAGCTGCACTTCACGGAGGAAGTACTGATCGTTGTAACGATGAAAGGTCAGTCTCGGCGCGGGATCGCGATCGTTCCGGCGATCGGTCACGCTCATGAGCACCACGCCATGTCGCTCGCCGCGGATCATGAACACACCGTTCTGACCGGGCATCGGTGAGACGCGGTATCGGTCCCGCGGCAGGTTCGTGTCGCCCGCGGTGAATCCAAACGGGACGTTCGTCACCGTCTCGATTCCCTGGGCGCGTCCGGACGCGGCCACCCCAACCAGCAAGAGGGCCGCGGTCACCACTAGTCGTTGAACAGAGATCGTCATGGTCTTCACTCCTAGACCCGCTGTGACGCCGGTAATCGGCGCCAGACACCCGCGCCGCCGGAAGTGGCGGTCGCCGTGCCAGTCCATATCAGTTGTAACGAGCCGACCAGGGCAGATTCCATGACGGTTGCCCGACGCTTTCATTACCACTTCCTAAAAAGGCAGGGCACAAGTCGTGTTCATCATGGGGGCGCTGTGGATTTCTTCGGCCTGGTACTGACCGGTCTCGCGTGGACCGCGTTACACTGAGGCGTCTGCACAAGAGATGGCGTACTGCTGAGTGTGAACCGTGAAACTCGGCTACGAAGGATCGATTCCCGGTGAGGCGGCGGGGCTATGCTCGCCGGGGAGCTCGACTGACCGCGCGCCTCGGAATGGAGTGTCCGTGATGGTCCCACATCGGTCTCGCTCGAACCGTACCCTTCCTGTCGTGACCCTCACGCTCGTCCTCGCAGCGATGCTGGCCTCGTGCGGCCGCGGCGCGGATACACCCCCGACCAGCAGTCGGGCAGCCGCGGAATCGGCCCCCGCACCCGTGCCGGCGTCTCTACCGCCCCCGCCGCCTCGTGAGCTCAGCTGGAGCGGGAAGGTCGACATGAAGCTCTGGTCGGCAGTCCGCGTGAAGGCCTACAAGGCCGCGCTGCAGCAGAAAACGCCGGCCACGCTCGCCATCCTGCGCATCCCGCGGCTCGAGCTCGAGGTGCCGGTCTACGACGGCACCGCGGACGCGGTGCTCGACCTCGCGGCCGGTCGGATTGAGGAGACAGCCTTACCAGGGACGGTGGGCAACGTCGGCATCGCGGCCCACCGAGACGGCTTCTTTCGGGTGCTGAAGGACATCAAGGAAGGCGACGCGCTGGTGCTGGATACGCCAGTCGCGACGGAGCAATACCGGGTCGAGTGGATCAAGATCACCACCCCCGAAGACGTCAGCGTGATCGACCCGACGCCCGGCCGCGCGGTGACGCTCGTCGGCTGTTACCCGTTCTACCACGTGGGCGCGGCCCCGCAGCGGTTCATTGTGCGCGCGGTGCCCACGGCTGGATCGTCCGCGGGCGGCTGACTGGCGGGGCTAGGTAGATCCGAGCTTTTGTGGGGATACGACCGCACTATACCGCCCCCGCCGCGATCACGGTTGTCGTCGCCGGAGCGAGCTCCGTTAACGCGACGCGGCCTTCCGAAGACAAAAGGTATCTCTAGCGCGACCGGGACTCGAAGCCGCTGCGTGCCGACACGGGCGTCGCGGTGGTACGCGTACTGCTGATCTGGTAGCGAGATGGCCGATCTCCTGCCCATGGACGTGCCTGACATCCGCCCAAAGACGCCATGCGAGAACTGCTGGCGGCCGACCAGCGTGGCCATCGCGCCATCAGGCAGCTTCGTGTACCTCGGATGCTCGGCCTGCGGCCAGATCTGGCCGATCCGCGACCGCCGGCGTGACGCGCGGGCGGACGAGATACGCGCGCAGAAAGTTTGAAGTCTGACGTTCGAAGTTTGAAGTTCGGAAGTCTGAAGCTCGAAGTGTTAAGTAGAAGGGGGAAGTAAGTAAGAAGTGGGAAGTAGGAAGCGCTTCTTACTTCGCACTTCCTGCTTACTTCCCACTTCCACTTCGCACTTCCAATTTCCAACTTCCCCACTTCAAACTTCCAACGTCAGACTTCAAACTTTCTCACTGCGCCGTCCATCCTCCATCCACGAACAGCGACGCCCCCGTGATGAATGACGATGAAGGCGAGGCAAGGAAGACGACCGCGCCCGCGAGCTCGTCGAGCTCGCCCCATCGGCCCATCGGGATCTTCTTCACGAATTCCTGGTACTTCACCGGATCGTTCAGGAGCGGCAGGTTCATCTCCGTCGCGAACGGCCCGGGGCAAATGGCATTGGCCGTCACGCCGGTGCCCGCCCACTCGAGCGCCAGGACCCTGGTCAGGTTGATCACGCCGGCCTTCGAGGACGCGTAAGGCGCCCGTCCGCCGAGCGCCACGGCGCCGAGGATGGATCCCAGATTGACGACGCGGCCCCATCCGCGTTTGACCATGCCTGGTCCAATGGCCCGTGCGCAGAGAAACGGGCCCTTGAGGTTGGTGTCGATCACGCTGTCCCAGTCGGCTTCGGACAACTGATCGACGGTGCCGCGGATGTTCACGCCCGCGTTGTTGATGAGGATGTCGATCGGGCCAAGCGCCGACTCGACCGACGCGGCCAGGCGTTCGACGTCGGCGGCGGACGTCACGTCGGCAGCAAATGCCCGGGCGCGGCGGCCGGTGGCCTTGGCAATCGCCGACGCGGCCTCCTCGCCGGGAGCTGGACGTCGACGCGGGACACGCTCTCCGACATGTGGTCGACGCCCGTTGATCTTTCCAGTCCCGTCAACAGCGCCTCCGACGATGGCTCTCCCTGGCTTTCACGGGACGGGACGACGCTGTATTTCTTCTCAACGCGTGCCCTCGGTTATGGGCAACGGGACATCTGGTACACAACCAGAGTCAAGCTCCGCGAACAAAACGAGCGCAATCGAGAGAATGGCGGATCTCATGGCAGCTCCTGCGAGTTGGGTTTACGCGTCGACGTATCAGGCGAGCGATGTTTGCTCTACCTGGTACATGCGCAAAGGACGCCGAAAACTTGAACGGAACGCGTATCTCGGAGGATCACGTCAATTACGATCTCGATCGCGAGATGCTGGACACAGCGGTGAAGGGGCTTTAGTCCGGCTGCGAGCTGTCACCGCGCTCGCACGATAGGCAACATTAGTAGACGTACACCGCCAACGCAACGAATAGCGCGCCGATCGCTATCAACAGCCAATCGACGCGCGAGACGTTCGGCTTGGCCACCACCTTTCTCATCCTGTGACGGTGTGTCGGCCACCGGGACAACTGATAGCCCGATGCGCATGCGAGTGCTGTCAGAGAAGCCGTGACAATCCAGCCCCAGGGCTTGTAATGGAAAATCGTGGCGTACCACGCCACCAGGGTCAGGCCGAGGATGACAACCGGAGGGACCATAACCTTGGTCGGTGGGGATACCGATGCGTACTGGCGCTGACGCTCAGCGTAGAAGCGCGCCGGCATGGATAACGCGATCGCTGCCTTTCCCAGTAAGGCCGCGGCCATTAGCAAGCTCAGGATCCTGAACGACATTTCGGCAGCCCTCTCGTTCTCGAGAGACGCTACGGCTGGAACACGATGCCGCAGTTCTCACTGCGCAGAATAACGCGTCGTCCGCTGTACCCCGCCGACGAGACTCTTCTCGCGCCGTTCAGGACTCGTCCTCGATGTCCACTATGCCAGGTGCACGTATTCCTGCGCCGGACTACGAAGATACGCTGATCCGCGAAACGCTCGGGGTTTGGAAGTGAGACGCAAGAACCGGCGCGCGCACGCGCCGGTTCTCAGTTCACAAGTCGCCCTTTTGACGGGTGTTGGACCTTGACTTGGAGCTCGTCAGCGCGTCCATTCACTTCGGCAAACTCGAGGCGACGATCACTTTCGATTTCGCTGCGGCGTTGGCTGCGACGGATTCGGCAGCCTCCCTCTCCGCACGCGTCTCTGAGAGGAGGAGGTCCTTCCATCCCCGAGCTGCACTTCACGGAGGAAGTACTGATCGTTGTAACGATGAAAGGTCAGTCTCGGCGCGGGATCGCGATCGTTCCGGCGATCGGTCACGCTGATGAGCACCACGCCATGTCGCTCGCCGCGGATCATGAACACACCGTTCTGACCGGGCATCGGTGAGACGCGGTATGGTCCGCGGCAGGTTCGTGTCGCCCGCGGTGAATCCAAACGGGACGTTCGTCACCGTCTCGATTCCCTGGGCGCGTCCCGACGCGGCCACCCCAACCAGCAAGAGGGCCGCGGTCACCACTAGTCGTTGAACAGAGATCGTCATGGTCTTCACTCCTAGACCCGCTGTGACGCCGGTAATCGGCGCCAGACACCCGCGCCGCCGGAAGTGGCGGTCGCCGTGCCGGTCCATATAAGTTGTAACGAGCCGACCAGGGCAGATTCCATGACGGTTGCCCGACGCTTTCATTACCACTTCGTAAAAAGGCAGGGCACAAGTCGAGTTCATCATGGGGGCACTGTTGACCTTCAGCGGCCTGGTACTGACCGGTTTCGCGTGGACCGCGTTACACTGAGGCGTCTGCACAAGAGATGGCGTACTGCCGAGTGTGAAAAATGAAACTCGGCTACGAAGGATCGATTCCCGGTGAGGTGGCGGGGCTATGCTCGCCCGCGGGGGCCGACGCGGCCGCGGGCGCCTCGGCGCCGAGCTCGACTGACCGCGCGCCTCGGAATGGAGTGTCCGTGATGGTCCCACATCGGTCTCGCTCGACCGTACCCTTCCTGTCGTGACCCTCACGCTCGTCCTCGCAGCGATGCTGGCCTCGTGCGGCCGCGGCGCGGATACACCCCCGACCAGCAGTCGGGCAGCCGCGGAATCGGCCCCCGCACCCGTGCCGGCGTCTCTACCGCCCCCGCCGCCTCGTGAGCTCAGCTGGAGCGGGAAGGTCGACATGAAGCTCTGGTCGGCAGTCCGCGTGAAGGCCTACAAGGCCGCGCTGCAGCAGAAAACGCCGGCCACGCTCGCCATCCTGCGCATCCCGCGGCTCGAGCTCGAGGTGCCGGTCTACGACGGCACCGCGGACGCGGTGCTCGACCTCGCGGCCGGTCGGATCGAGGAGACAGCCTTACCAGGGACGGTGGGCAACGTCGGCATCGCGGCCCACCGAGACGGCTTCTTTCGGGTGCTGAAGGACATCAAGGAAGGCGACGCGCTGGTGCTGGATACGCCAGTCGCGACGGAGCAATACCGGGTCGAGTGGATCAAGATGACCACCCCCGAAGACGTCAGCGTGATTGACCCGACGCCCGGCCGCGCGGTGACGCTCGTCGGCTGTTACCCGTTCTACCACGTGGGCGCGGCCCCGCAGCGGTTCATTGTGCGCGCGGTGCCCACGGCTGGATTGTCCGGGCGGCTGACTGGCGGGGTTAGGTAGATCCGAGCTTTTGTGGGGATACACCGCACTATAACGCCCCCGCCGCGATCACGGTTGTCGTCGCCGGAGGGAGCTCCGTTAACGCGACGCGGCGTTCCGAAGACAAAAGGTATCTCTAGCGCGACCGGGACTTGAAGCCGCTGCGTGCCGACATGGGCGTCGCGGTGGTACGGGTACTGCTGATCTGGTAGCGAGATGGCCGATCTCCTGCCCATGGACGTGCCTGACATCCGCCCAAAGACGCCATGCGAGAACTGCTGGCGGCCGACCAGCGTGGCCATCGCGCCATCAGGCAGCTTCGTGTACCCGGATGCTCGGCCTGCGGCCAGATCTGGCCATTCCGCGACCGCCGGCGTGACGCGCGGGCGGACGAGATACGCGCGCAGAAAGTTTGAAGTCTGACGTTCGAAGTTTGAAGTTCGGAAGTCTGAAGCTCGAAGTGTTAAGTAGAAGGGGGAAGTAAGTAAGAAGTGGGAAGTAGGAAGCGCTTCTTACTTCGCACCCTGCTTACTTCCCACTTCCACTTCGCACTTCCAATTTCCAACTTCCCCACTTCAAACTTCCAACGTCAGACTTCAAACTTTCTCACTGCGCCGTCCATCCTCCATCCACGAACAGCGACGCCCCCGTGATGAATGACGATGAAGGCGAGGCGAGGAAGACGACCGCGCCCGCGAGCCCGTCGAGCTCGCCCCATCGGCCCATCGGGATCTTCTTCACGAATTCTGTACTTCACCGAATCGTTCAGGAGCGGCAGGTTCATCCCGTCGCGAACGGCCCGGGGCAAATGGCATTCGCCGTCACGCCGGTGCCCGCCCACTCGAGCGCCAGGACCCTGGTCAGGTTGATCACGCCGGCCTTCGAGGACGCGTAAGGCGCCCGTCCGCCGAGCGCCACGGCGCCGAGGATGATCCCAGGTCGACGACGCGGCCCCATCCGCGTTTGACCATGCCTGGTCCAATGGCCCGAGCGCAGAGAAACGGGCCCTTGAGGTTGGTGTCGATCACGCTGTCCCAGTCGGCTTCGGACAATTGATTCACGGTGCCGCGGATGTTCACGCCCGCGTTGTTGATGAGGATGTCGATTGGGCCAAGCGCCGACTCGACAGGCGCGGCCAGGCGTTCGACGTCGGCGGCGGACGTCACGTCGGCAGCAAATGCCCGGGCGCGGCGGCCGGTGGCCTTGCGTTCGTCGACGCGGCCTCCTCGCCGGGA